>NZ_JBBOWG010000001.1:247500-4997388 GCF_038006985.1 Bacillus sp. FSL M7-1345
TATCCTGAGTACGGCGGAACACGTGAAATTCCGTCGGAATCTGGGAGGACCATCTCCCAAGGCTAAATACTCCCTAGTGATCGATAGTGAACCAGTACCGTGAGGGAAAGGTGAAAAGCACCCCGGAAGGGGAGTGAAAGAGATCCTGAAACCGTGTGCCTACAAATAGTCAGAGCCCGTTAATGGGTGATGGCGTGCCTTTTGTAGAATGAACCGGCGAGTTACGATCCCGTGCAAGGTTAAGCTGAAGAGGCGGAGCCGCAGCGAAAGCGAGTCTGAATAGGGCGTTTAGTACGTGGTCGTAGACCCGAAACCAGGTGATCTACCCATGTCCAGGGTGAAGTTCAGGTAACACTGAATGGAGGCCCGAACCCACGCACGTTGAAAAGTGCGGGGATGAGGTGTGGGTAGCGGAGAAATTCCAATCGAACCTGGAGATAGCTGGTTCTCCCCGAAATAGCTTTAGGGCTAGCCTTAAGTGTAAGAGTCTTGGAGGTAGAGCACTGATTGAACTAGGGGTCCTCATCGGATTACCGAATTCAGTCAAACTCCGAATGCCAATGACTTATCCTTAGGAGTCAGACTGCGAGTGATAAGATCCGTAGTCAAGAGGGAAACAGCCCAGATCGCCAGCTAAGGTCCCAAAGTGTGTATTAAGTGGAAAAGGATGTGGAGTTGCTTAGACAACTAGGATGTTGGCTCAGAAGCAGCCACCATTTAAAGAGTGCGTAATAGCTCACTAGTCGAGTGACTCTGCGCCGAAAATGTACCGGGGCTAAATACACCACCGAAGCTGCGAATTGATACCAATGGTATCAGTGGTAGGGGAGCGTTCTAAGTGCAGTGAAGTCAGACCGGAAGGACTGGTGGAGCGCTTAGAAGTGAGAATGCCGGTATGAGTAGCGAAAGACGGGTGAGAATCCCGTCCACCGAATGCCTAAGGTTTCCTGAGGAAGGCTCGTCCGCTCAGGGTTAGTCAGGACCTAAGCCGAGGCCGACAGGCGTAGGCGATGGACAACAGGTTGATATTCCTGTACCACCTCTTTATCGTTTGAGCAATGGAGGGACGCAGAAGGATAGAAGAAGCGTGCGATTGGTTGTGCACGTCCAAGCAGTTAGGCTGATAAGTAGGCAAATCCGCTTATCGTGAAGGCTGAGCTGTGATGGGGAAGCTCCTTATGGAGCGAAGTCTTTGATTCCCCGCTGCCAAGAAAAGCTTCTAGCGAGATAAAAGGTGCCTGTACCGCAAACCGACACAGGTAGGCGAGGAGAGAATCCTAAGGTGTGCGAGAGAACTCTGGTTAAGGAACTCGGCAAAATGACCCCGTAACTTCGGGAGAAGGGGTGCTTTCTTAACGGAAAGCCGCAGTGAATAGGCCCAAGCGACTGTTTAGCAAAAACACAGGTCTCTGCGAAGCCGTAAGGCGAAGTATAGGGGCTGACACCTGCCCGGTGCTGGAAGGTTAAGGAGAGGGGTTAGCGTAAGCGAAGCTCTGAACTGAAGCCCCAGTAAACGGCGGCCGTAACTATAACGGTCCTAAGGTAGCGAAATTCCTTGTCGGGTAAGTTCCGACCCGCACGAAAGGTGTAACGATTTGGGCACTGTCTCAACCAGAGACTCGGTGAAATTATAGTACCTGTGAAGATGCAGGTTACCCGCGACAGGACGGAAAGACCCCGTGGAGCTTTACTGTAGCCTGATATTGAATTTTGGTACAGTTTGTACAGGATAGGCGGGAGCCATTGAAACCGGAGCGCTAGCTTCGGTGGAGGCGCTGGTGGGATACCGCCCTGACTGTATTGAAATTCTAACCTACGGGTCTTATCGACCCGGGAGACAGTGTCAGGTGGGCAGTTTGACTGGGGCGGTCGCCTCCTAAAGTGTAACGGAGGCGCCCAAAGGTTCCCTCAGAATGGTTGGAAATCATTCGTAGAGTGCAAAGGCATAAGGGAGCTTGACTGCGAGACCTACAAGTCGAGCAGGGACGAAAGTCGGGCTTAGTGATCCGGTGGTTCCGCATGGAAGGGCCATCGCTCAACGGATAAAAGCTACCCCGGGGATAACAGGCTTATCTCCCCCAAGAGTCCACATCGACGGGGAGGTTTGGCACCTCGATGTCGGCTCATCGCATCCTGGGGCTGTAGTCGGTCCCAAGGGTTGGGCTGTTCGCCCATTAAAGCGGTACGCGAGCTGGGTTCAGAACGTCGTGAGACAGTTCGGTCCCTATCCGTCGTGGGCGCAGGAAATTTGAGAGGAGCTGTCCTTAGTACGAGAGGACCGGGATGGACGCACCGCTGGTGTACCAGTTGTTCTGCCAAGGGCATAGCTGGGTAGCTATGTGCGGAAGGGATAAGTGCTGAAAGCATCTAAGCATGAAGCCCCCCTCAAGATGAGATTTCCCATAGCGTAAGCTAGTAAGATCCCTGAAAGATGATCAGGTTGATAGGTTCGAGGTGGAAGCATGGTGACATGTGGAGCTGACGAATACTAATAGATCGAGGACTTAACCATATAATATGAAGCAAATGTTATCTAGTTTTGAAGGAATATACCTTCAATAGTTTGGTGATGATGGCAGAGAGGTCACACCCGTTCCCATACCGAACACGGAAGTTAAGCTCTCTAGCGCCGATGGTAGTTGGGACCTTGTCCCTGTGAGAGTAGGACGTCGCCAAGCTATTTACATCATCGCGGGGTGGAGCAGTACGGTAGCTCGTCGGGCTCATAACCCGAAGGTCGCAGGTTCAAATCCTGTCCCCGCAACCAAATGGTCCCGTGGTGTAGTGGTTAACATGCCTGCCTGTCACGCAGGAGATCGCCGGTTCGACCCCGGTCGGGACCGCCATTTTATATAAAGAAAAGAACGAAACAAGTTGTTTCGTATTTTTTTATTTGTTTTAACAAAAAAACTAATAAAGACAGTCAAACTATCCTTAGGAAAACTCCTAAGGACTTTTTTATATATTTAAAACCTGTATAATAAAGAGCAGAGAACATTGTGAGTAAAGTAGGTGAAGTCTGTGAGTAAATATGAAGTAACAACAAAATCTTCCGAAGAAACCCAACGATTATCAGAAAAATTAGGGGGACTTGTAAAGGCACAAGATGTAATTATTTTAGAAGGTGATCTTGGAGCTGGCAAGACGACTTTTACAAAAGGACTAGCAAAAGGTCTTGGAGTGAAAAGAGTCGTAAATAGTCCTACCTTCAATATTATTAAAGAATATAAAGGAAGATTCCCGCTATATCATATGGATGTGTATCGTTTAGCGGAAAGTGAAGAAGATTTAGGATTTGATGAGTATTTCTATGGTGAAGGGATTACAGTAGTAGAATGGGCTCATTTAATAGAAGCATTTTTACCGAATGAGAAGTTGCAAATTAGTTTATTCCATGCTGGAGATGATACAAGAAAAATTGTACTCGAGCCAATTGGAGATCGCTATATTAGATTATGTGAGGAGCTATTACAAGATGAAAGTACTAGCAATTGATACTTCAAATTACGTAATGGGTGTATCCCTTATTGAGGAAGGGAACGTGATTGGGGAAATCATTACAAATTTAACAAAAAACCATTCTGTACGTCTTATGCCAGCTGTAGAGAAACTGTTAAAAGAATGCGGTGTAAAACCGAAAGAATTGACTAAAATTGTTGTAGCAGCTGGACCTGGATCATATACAGGTGTTCGTATAGGTGTGACAGCTGCAAAAACATTAGCTTGGTCACTTCAAATACCAATTGTAGGTGTATCAAGTTTAGAAGTGGTGGCTGCAAATGGTACTAATTTTAATGGACTAATTTGTCCTTTATTTGATGGCCGACGTGGTCAAATTTACACGGGGTTATATACATATGAAGGAGAGCGTATAACTTCAATAGAAGAAGACCGAATTATTCTTATTGTTGACTGGTTGCAAATGTTAAAAGATAAAGAACAGCCTGTTTTATTTATTGGTAACGATGTTAAATTGCATAAAGAAACAATTGTAGAATATTTAGGTGATCAAGCTGTATTTGCTCCGTTCACTAAGAATAACCCAAGACCAAGTGAATTAGCATTTTTAGGATTACAAAAAGAAGAACAAGACGTGCATACGTTTGTTCCTAGCTATCTTCGTTTAGCTGAAGCTGAAACAAAATGGTTAGAAAGTCAAAAACAATAGGGGCCTACAGAAGATGGATATGATATTTAGAAAGATGGCACTCGATGATATTGCTCAAATTGTAGCTATTGAAGAAGCATCTTTTTCAACCCCTTGGACTGCAGATGCCTTTCACCGTGAATTAGAGATGAATGAACATGCACATTATGTCGTGCTAGAAAAAGATGGTCTCGTAATTGGATATTGTGGATTGTGGATAATTATTGATGAATCACATGTAACAAATATAGCTATCCTACCAGAATACAGAGGTCAAAAGCTAGGGGATGCCTTATTGAAAGAAGTCATTTCCGAAGCGAAAGGGTTAGGAGTAAAAACAATGACACTTGAAGTACGCGTGTCAAATGAAGTAGCAAAGCAGTTATACAGAAAATACGGATTTCAAAATGGTGGGATTCGTAAACGATACTATGCAGACAATCAGGAAGATGGTCTTGTAATGTGGGTGAATATATAATGGAAAAAAATACAATTATACTTGGTATTGAAACAAGCTGTGATGAAACAGCTGTAGCAGTTGTTAAAAATGGAACGGAAATCATTGCGAATGTCGTTGCATCGCAAATTGAAAGTCATAAGCGTTTTGGCGGAGTTGTACCAGAGATTGCATCCCGTCATCATGTAGAAGAAATCACAGTTGTGTTAGAAGAAGCTTTAAAAGAAGCGAATATCACTTTTGAGGATATTGATGCAATTGCTGTAACAGAAGGCCCAGGTTTAGTCGGAGCACTTTTAATAGGTGTAAATGCAGCGAAAGCTGTGGCTTTTGCTCATGATATCCCTCTAGTTGGTGTTCATCATATTGCTGGTCATATTTATGCGAACCGTTTAGTAAAAGAAGTACAATTCCCGTTACTATCGCTTGTTGTATCCGGTGGACATACGGAGCTTGTTTATATGAAAGAACATGGTTCATTTGAAGTGATTGGTGAAACGCGAGATGATGCGGCAGGAGAAGCTTACGATAAAGTAGCTCGTACATTATCAATGCCTTATCCAGGTGGTCCTCATATTGATCGCCTTGCGCATGAAGGAAAACCAACAATTGATTTGCCTCGTGCGTGGCTAGAACCTGATTCGTATGATTTCAGCTTTAGTGGATTGAAATCAGCAGTTATCAACACTGTGCATAACGCAAAACAGCGCGGTATAGAAATTGCACCAGAAGATTTAGCAGCAAGTTTCCAAGAAAGTGTAATAGATGTACTTGTAACGAAAGCGTCTCGTGCAGCAGATGCTTATAATGTAAAACAAGTGCTTCTTGCTGGTGGAGTAGCTGCTAATAAAGGGCTTCGTGCACGTTTAGCAGCAGAATTTGCACAAAAAGAAAATATAGAGCTAATTATTCCTCCTCTATCTTTATGCACAGATAATGCAGCGATGATTGCGGCTGCAGGTACAATTGCATACGAACAAGGAAAACGCGCTACATTAGCTTTAAATGCAAATCCAGGATTAGATATTGAAGCATAGTTATACACAAAATTAACCACAGATTGTGGATAAAAACCGTATTATCTGTTGATAATACGGTTTTTTTTGTGTACATAAAATGTGTATAACTTTTTGTGTGACTGTGGATAATGTGGAAAAGTTATTTGGGAGTTTATATTATAAAGGTGGATATGTGCATAACCTTGTGGATAACATAGGGGAAGTCTGACCTTTGTAGAAATTCTTTTTTGGGAAATAAAAACAAGGAGATGTCCAAAAAACATTTTGAAACATCCTCCACTTGTTATATAAGGTGCTACTATTGTCAATCCTTGTCGGTAAATCGATATTTCTTGTCGAATCGTTTATATAATTTTATTTACTATGGTATTGATTCCAAAAGAGAAAATAAAAAGGAGGTCATCTCGTCAAAAAGACCGACTTATGAGACATCCCCCTCTTTTAAATTCTCTTATATATGCAGTTCTTCCCATTCTGCCATACAAGCTTCAAGCTGTTCTTGCAGTGTTTGTTTTTTAGTTGTAATTTCACTAGCCTTTTCATAATCTGCATATATTTCTGGTAAGCAAAGCTGATCTTCTAACGTAGCAATTTCTTCTTCTAAGCCTACGATATTTTGTTCCAGTTCTTCAATTTTTCGAGTACGTTGACGCTCTAACTGTTTACGTTCTTTTTCTTCGAGATAATTTAATTTTTCTTGTGCCACCACTTTTTGAACAGGTACTTCATCTTCTTGCTCTAGTTCCGCACGTTCAATCATTTCATTTTTCTTTTCAACGTAATAATCGTAATCACCTAAATATTCTTGTGCACCTTCTGTTGATAACTCAACAACGGTTGTCGTTACGCGATTAATAAAGTAGCGGTCATGAGAGACGAATAGAAGAGTACCTGGGTAATCAATTAAAGCATTCTCCAAAATCTCTTTACTATTTAAATCAAGATGGTTTGTTGGTTCATCGAGAATTAATAAATTGGATTTTTGCATCATAAGTTTTGCAAGAGCTAGTCGAGCCTTTTGTCCACCACTAAGAGAAGATACTGGTTTGAGTACATCATCCCCTGTGAATAAAAAGTTGCCTAGTATAGTGCGAATTTCTTTTTCAGGTTGCAGGGGATATTCATCCCATAGTTCATTTAAAACTCGCTTCGAAGATGTTAAGTTGGCTTGTTCTTGATCATAATAACCAACAGATACATTTGACCCGAAAGCAACGTTTCCATGTAATAGCTGTAACTTATTCACAATGGATTTTAATAATGTAGATTTTCCAATTCCGTTTGGCCCAACTAAGGCAACACTGTCACCGCGAGTTAAGCGCATATTTACATGTTCAATAATCGGTTCCTGATAATAGCCAATAGTTGCATCTTTAACTTGTAAAACATCATTTCCACTTTGTTTTTCAATATCGAAGTGGAAGGAAGCTGATTTAGAATCGCCTAATGGTCTAGCTAATACTTCCATTCTGTCTAATTGTTTACGGCGACTTTGAGCACGTTTTGTCGTAGATGCACGAGCTATATTTTTTTGCACAAAGTCTTCCAGTTTAGAAATCTCATCTTGTTGTTTTTCATAACGCTTCATCTCTTGCTCGTATAGAGCTGATTTTGAGTCTAAATATTTACTGTAGTTACCAACAAATCGTCGGCTTTCCTTATTAGAAATTTCGTATACTTGTGTAACGAGTTTATCTAAGAAATAACGGTCATGGGAAACGATTAAAATCGCGCCGGGATAGCCTTGTAAATATTGTTCAAGCCATGTTAGTGTCTCAATGTCCAAATGGTTTGTAGGTTCGTCTAAAATAAGTAAGTCTGGTCTAGTTAATAATAATTTCCCAAGAGCTAATCGAGTCTTTTGTCCACCACTTAATGTGGAAATTGTCGTCTGATGCGTTTCAACTGGGAAGCCAAGACCGCTTAGAATCGAGCGTATATCCGCTTCGTACTGATAGCCGCCTTGATCTTTATAATCTAATTGTAATTGGTCATAATCAGCTAATAATTTCTCATATATAGCCGCATTTGAAAAGTTTTCTTCTTTTCCCATCTCTTGCTCTAGCTTTCGAAGTTTTGTCTCCATCTGCTGTAGATGTGTAAAGACGGTTAACATTTCATCCCAAATTGTTAAAGACGTTTCTAATCCGGTATTTTGAGCTAAATACCCCATTGAGACATCTTTCGGTTTTATAATTTCACCACCATCATGAGATAACTCGCCAGCTATTATTTTTAATAATGTAGATTTTCCGGCTCCATTTCGTCCGACTAATGCGATACGATCTTTTGTTTGTACTTCCAATTTTATGTTTGCAAGAATCGTTTCTGCACCGTATAATTTCGAAAGCCCATTCACTTGTAATAATATCAATGTTTTCACCTCAAATAATTTCTTAACTTTGCCATGTTTATATTTCTCAATCATACTAAAAATAGTGTATAGTTTAAAATAAAGAGAGAATACTTCTTCTCTTTATTATACAAGGAAATTCATGAGTACTAAACTTCTGTATTTGATTCAAGTATAAGAATAAAGATAGGAAGAGAGGAGAGGTTATATGGATCAGCAAAAAATTCCACAGGCCACTGCCAAACGATTGCCTCTATACTATCGATTTATCCAAAACTTATCTCTTTCTGGTAAGCAACGTGTTTCATCAGCCGAATTGAGTGAAGCGGTAAAGGTTGATTCCGCAACTATTCGAAGAGATTTTTCATATTTTGGAGCGTTAGGGAAAAAAGGATATGGATATAACGTAAATTATTTATTATCATTTTTCCGTGAAACACTCGACCAAGATGATATAACACGCGTGGCACTTATTGGAGTAGGTAATTTAGGGACCGCTTTCTTACATTATAATTTCACGAAAAACAATAATACAAAAATTGAAATGGCGTTTGATGTTAGTGAAGAGAAAGTTGGAACAGAAATCGGAGGAATTCCTGTATATCATTTGGATGAATTAGAAGAACGTTTATCAACTGATATACAAGTGGCAATATTAACGGTACCCGCTACAGTAGCGCAATCTGTGGCAGATAGATTGGCAGAAACGAACGTGCATGGTATTTTAAATTTCACACCAGCACGCTTAAATGTGTCAGAGAACATAAGAATTCATCACATTGATTTAGCTGTAGAGTTACAAACGCTTGTTTACTTTTTGAAGAATTATCCACAATAAAACGCAGAGGAGATGACCTCTGCGTTTTATTATTGTTTTTTCTTTGTGAATTTAACTAAGATAAGGCGAAGTGCCAAATTAAAATCAATTGTTGCCATAACTGCAAATAGTATTGTCCACATATTCCAGATTGTATCTGTTACGTTCGTAATGGCGAAGCGTGTAAAGATACATCCAAGAAGAAAGTACAATGCAGCCATGAACAATGGTGAGTTTCTCATACTAAAAATCCTCCGATAAAGCCTTGCATTTTTTCAGCTTCTTTAATCATTTCTTGAATTTGCTCATTACTTACTACAACTTGAGCAACTGCAACTAATGTATTCATTGCAACATGAGCTGCAATAGGAACTATAATTCGTTTCGTTTTTACGTATAAAAAGGCGAATACGAGCCCCATAGAAGTGTATACCAATAAGTGAGTAAAATCAAAATGAATCGCCGCGAATACAAGTGAACTAATGATAGCGGCAATAAAGAAGTTAAACTTCTTATAAAGTGTACCGAATAAAATTTTTCTAAATACGATTTCTTCCAAAATAGGTCCTATTATAGATATGACAATAAGGAACCAAGGTGTCGTTCTTGCGATGTCCATAAGTCTTGCTGTATTTTCAGATCCCGGTGTAATCCCTAATAAACGCATTTCGATCATACCGGCAATGCTTTGTGAGAACAGCGCTAAGAAGAAACCAATAAAAATCCACCCAATTGTAGCTGGAACAGTAGAGCGCATTTTATCTAAATGCCTGTCACGAATGTCTGTTCTGAGTAACCAAAGTACAACGCATAATGCAATGAAAAAGCTAATGATAGCCCAATGACCAGTTATGAGCTGAAGTTTTTCCTCTCTAGTAAATCCCCTATTATCGTATAGTCCAGTTTTCAGGAGAAGCGGTAACCCGGCAATGCCTGATAACTGCATTAAAATGTATGTAACGATAATCCACCAATATTGTTTTTTCAAATGGTTTAACCATCCTTTCTAACGCTAGTGTATGAGATAAGGTAGGATAACATGTAAATATGCTACCTACGATATAAACTTTCATTTGAATTATATTTTTTTTGTAAATAAGTATTTGAAAATAAAATAGGAGACAGGAAAAAGTTGTACGTTTAGCGAAAACAACTTAGGGTGTCTTTCATATTGTAACATACAAGAAGTGGGAACAACGATTCATATAGTAAAGGCAGTAGAAGAAGTAATGATATCTAGGAAAGTGCATAAGGTAATTTGCGAAAAAATTATGATTTTTTTACTTGCAAAAGAAATTGAGATTATTTATTATTAGAAGTGTGTTAGCACTCGTGTGACTTGAGTGCTAATAAATAAAATTTACATAACAAAATGAGGAGGTTATTGTTCATGCTAAAGCCATTAGGTGATCGCGTTGTAATTGAACTTGTTCAAGCAGAAGAAAAAACAGCAAGTGGTATTGTATTACCAGAAACTGCAAAAGAAAAACCACAAGAGGGTAAAGTTATTGCAGTAGGTACAGGCCGAGTGCTTGAAAATGGTGAGCGTGTTGCTTTAGAGGTAGCAGCAGGTGATCTTATCATCTTCTCAAAATATGCAGGTACTGAAGTGAAATACGAAGGTACAGACTACTTGATTTTACGTGAAAGTGACATTTTAGCAATTATCGGTTAATTATATACATTTTAAAAATCCAAGGGGGTCAATTATTATGGCAAAAGATATTAAATTTAGTGAAGAAGCACGTCGTTCGATGCTTCGCGGTGTCGACACTCTTGCAAACGCAGTAAAAGTAACGCTTGGACCAAAAGGTCGTAACGTTGTACTTGAGAAAAAATTCGGTTCACCACTTATTACAAATGACGGTGTAACAATCGCAAAAGAAATCGAATTAGAAGATGCATTCGAAAACATGGGTGCGAAATTAGTGGCAGAAGTTGCTAGCAAAACAAACGATGTAGCTGGTGACGGAACGACAACTGCAACTGTATTAGCGCAAGCTATGATTCGTGAAGGTCTTAAAAACGTAACAGCTGGTGCAAACCCAATGGGTCTTCGTAAAGGTATCGAAAAAGCTGTTACTGCTGCAATTGAAGAATTAAAAGCGATTTCTAAACCAATCGAAGGTAAATCTTCTATCGCACAAGTAGCTGCTATTTCTTCGGCTGACGAAGAAGTAGGTCAATTAATCGCTGAAGCAATGGAGCGCGTTGGTAACGACGGCGTTATTACTTTAGAAGAATCTAAAGGATTCACAACAGAATTAGACGTAGTAGAAGGTATGCAATTTGATCGTGGATATGCATCTCCTTACATGATTACTGATTCTGATAAAATGGAAGCAGTTCTTGATAACCCATACATTTTAATTACTGATAAAAAGATTTCTAACATCCAAGAAATCTTACCAGTATTAGAGCAAGTGGTACAACAAGGTAAACCACTTCTTATCATTGCTGAAGATGTAGAAGGCGAAGCGTTAGCTACATTAGTAGTGAACAAACTTCGTGGTACATTCAATGTAGTAGCTGTTAAAGCTCCTGGATTTGGTGACCGTCGTAAAGCAATGCTAGAAGATATCGCAATCTTAACTGGTGGCGAAGTAATCACTGAAGAATTAGGACGTGACTTAAAATCTGCTACAGTTGCATCTTTAGGACGCGCTGGTAAAATTGTTGTAACGAAAGAAAACACAACTGTAGTTGAAGGTATTGGAAACACAGAACAAATCGAAGCTCGCATCGGTCAAATCCGTGCGCAATTAGAAGAAACAACTTCTGAATTCGATCGTGAAAAATTACAAGAGCGTCTTGCGAAACTTGCGGGCGGCGTAGCAGTAATTAAAGTAGGTGCAGCAACTGAAACTGAGTTAAAAGAGCGCAAACTTCGCATTGAAGATGCACTTAACTCAACTCGTGCAGCAGTAGAAGAAGGTATCGTTGCAGGTGGTGGTACTTCACTTATGAACGTATACACAAAAGTAGCTTCTATCGTAGCTGAAGGCGACGAAGCAACAGGTATCAACATCGTACTTCGTGCACTAGAAGAGCCAGTTCGTCAAATCGCAATCAACGCTGGTCTAGAAGGATCTGTAGTTGTAGAGCGTCTAAAAGGCGAAAAAGTAGGCGTTGGTTTCAACGCAGCTACTGGCGAATGGGTTAACATGCTTGAGTCTGGTATCGTAGATCCAGCTAAAGTAACTCGTTCTGCACTTCAAAACGCAGCATCTGTTGCAGCTATGTTCTTAACAACTGAAGCTGTAGTTGCTGACAAGCCAGAACCAAATGCACCAGCAATGCCTGACATGGGCGGCATGGGCATGGGCGGTATGGGCGGAATGATGTAATTCCGTTCTCCCGAAAAACATCCACTTCTATATAGAAGTGGATGTTTTTTTGTGTTTTTGAGAGCAGGAAATTAATTTCTGTAGAATTTTGTCGCTTTCTCTCTTGACCATACTGATACTTCATTGTTAGAATCTAGGGAGATAATATAAAACGATCCTTCATATATCCTCAATGATATGGTTTGAGAGTCTCTACCGGGTTACCGTAAACAACCTGACTATGAAGGCAGTGTGTCTTATATTTATAAAGAGCGGAGACTATCTTTCTTTATAAAGCCAGACCCCTGCCTTTTCTTTGTTATGAGACTAGAGGCGGAGGACTGGCTTTTTTTTATTATATTGGTAATGCTTTTCGCCTAAATTGGTGAAAATATTTATATACGAGAACTAACGTTGGGGTGATTATTTTGAAGAAGCAGCATGATACAATTATCGTTTTAGATTTTGGGAGTCAGTACAATCAGTTAATAGCACGTCGAATTCGTGAGTTCGGTGTATACAGTGAACTTCATCCGCATACAATTACTGCAGAAGAAATTAAAGCAATGAATCCAAAAGGGATTATTTTCTCTGGTGGACCAAATAGTGTATACGGTGAAGGTGCATTACATTGTGATGAAAAAATCTTTGAACTAGGATTACCGATTTTCGGTATCTGTTACGGTATGCAGCTTATGACGCAACACTTCGGTGGTAAAGTAGAACGTGCCAACCACCGTGAGTATGGAAAAGCTGTTCTTAAAGTAGAGAACGAATCAAAATTATATGCGAACCTTCCAGAAGAGCAAGTTGTATGGATGAGCCATGGTGACTTAGTAACTGGTTTACCTGAAGGATTCGTAGTAGATGCAACAAGTGAGTCTTGTCCAATCGCTGGTATGAGCAATGAAGCGGAAAACTTATACGGTGTACAATTCCACCCAGAAGTACGTCACTCTGAGCACGGTAACGATTTAATTAAAAACTTCGTATTCGGCGTATGTGGTTGTTCTGAAGGATGGAACATGGAGAACTTTATCGAAGTAGAATTAGAAAAGATCCGTGAAACTGTTGGAGACAAAAAAGTACTATGCGCACTTAGCGGCGGTGTAGACTCTTCTGTTGTAGCAGTATTAATTCATAAGGCGATTGGTGACCAATTAACATGTATTTTCGTGGACCACGGTTTACTTCGTAAAGATGAAGCAGAAGGTGTTATGAAAACATTTAGCGAAGGCTTCCATATGAACGTTATTAAAGTGGATGCGAAAGAACGCTTCATGAACAAGTTAAAAGGTGTAGAAGATCCAGAACAAAAGCGTAAAATCATCGGTAATGAATTCATTTACGTATTTGATGATGAAGCTTCTAGATTAAAAGGAATGGACTTCCTAGCGCAAGGTACACTTTACACGGACATCGTTGAAAGTGGTACAGCAACTGCACAAACAATTAAATCTCACCATAACGTTGGTGGACTTCCAGAAGACATGCAGTTCAAATTAATTGAGCCTTTAAACACTTTATTTAAAGATGAAGTACGTGTATTAGGATCAGAATTAGGAATTCCTGATGAAATCGTATGGCGTCAACCGTTCCCAGGTCCAGGACTTGGTATTCGTGTATTAGGTGAAATTACAGAAGAGAAATTAGAAATCGTTCGTGAATCTGATGCGATTTTACGTGAAGAAATCCAAAAAGCAGGATTAGAACGTGAAGTTTGGCAATACTTCACTGCGCTTCCTGGTATGCGTAGTGTAGGTGTTATGGGTGACGAGCGTACTTACGATTACACAGTAGGTATCCGTGCAGTAACATCTATCGATGGTATGACAGCTGACTGGGCACGTATCCCTTGGGACGTATTAGAGAAAATCTCTGTACGTATCGTAAACGAAGTAAAACACGTTAACCGTATCGTGTATGATATAACGAGTAAGCCACCAGCAACTATTGAGTGGGAATAGTATTATAATGAAAGATCCATCTATCATTTTATGCATAGATGGATCTTTTTGTTTTTAAGTGATTATACGAACGAAAATATAAAAATATATAAAAATGTTCGTTTTTAAATTGACACACACCCTATTGTGAGTTAATATGAGTATGTAATTCAAACAAAAAGTGAATATTATGCCGTCGTATAATATCGGGGATATGGCCCGAAAGTTTCTACCTAGCTACCGTAAATGGCTTGACTACGAGGCGTTTGTATAAAGATGAGGGGAAACTTGTCTTTGTTTATAGAACGCTTCCATGTATATGCAATGGGAGCCTTTTTTATTTTTATAGATAAAAGAGGGCTAGGGTGAAATACGGCGAGTAATCATATAACGGGGGAAACGTAGGATGAAACGCTATTTTCAGTTTGATGAGCTCGGTACGAATTATAAGACTGAGTTCATAGCAGGGTTAACGACATTTCTATCTATGGCTTACGTACTATTTGTCAATCCTGCTACGCTGTCGCTTGGAAATGTTAAAGGGTTACCAGCAGGTACAGGAATGGATCCAGGTGCAGTATTCGTTGCTACAGCATTAGCAGCGGCGATTGGTTCGTTAATCATGGGGATATTTGCGAAGTATCCGATTGCTTTAGCGCCAGGTATGGGAATAAACGCGTTCTTTGCTTATACAGCGGTGTTAACGATGGGAATTCCGTGGCAAACGGCGATTGCTGGAACATTAATGTCAGGTATTATCTTTATTATTCTTACTGCTTCAGGTATTCGTGAAAAAATCATTAATGCAATTCCAGTAGAGTTAAAGTTTGCAGTAGCGGCGGGTATCGGATTATTCATTGCCTTCCTTGGATTCCAAAATGCCGGAATTATCGTAAAAAATGATGCTGTCCTTGTTGGATTAGGGGATTTAACGAAGGGTACAACGTTGCTGGCGATTTTCGGAGTTGTTATTACAATCATCTTCATGATTAGGAAAATAAATGGTGCTGTTTTCTACGGTATGATTCTTACGGCAATCTTAGGAGTAGCAACAGGATTAATTGATACTCCGAAAGCTGTAGTGGGAGCAATACCGAGTCTAGAACCAACGTTCGGTGTGGCGTTAACTCACTTTGGAGATATTTTCACTGTTGAAATGGCGATTGTTATTATCACGTTCTTCTTTATCGATTTCTTTGATACAGCAGGTACGCTTGTAGCGGTTGCGAATCAAGCGGGATTAATGAAGAACAATAAATTACCACGTGCAGGAAAAGCATTATTTGCAGATGCGGTTGCAACTGTAATTGGTGCAATTCTAGGTACATCTACTACAACGTCTTACATTGAATCGTCTGCAGGGGTAGCAGCAGGAGGACGTTCTGGATTTACAGCAGTTGTAACAGCAGGATTCTTCTTACTGGCACTTTTCTTCTCGCCACTATTAAGTGTTGTGACACCAGCTGTAACGGCACCAGCTTTAATTATTGTAGGAATCTTGATGGTTTCGTCTTTAGGAGAAATTGATTGGAAGAAATTCGAGATTGCAGTACCAGCGTTCTTTACTATCATTTCAATGCCACTTACGTATAGTATCGCAACAGGAATTGCAATCGGGTTTATCTTCTATCCAATTACAATGGTTGTGAGTGGTCGTCGTAAAGAGATTCATCCAATTATGTATGTTATGGGAGTTTTATTCGTACTATATTTCATCTACGTTCGTAAATAAGAGGGGTTTTTGAAAGGTCTAGACTTAAGGGGAGTCTAGACCTTTTTTGCGTCTTCAGAAAATCTTAAGGATTTCCGAGCGTTTTTCTTCAGAAGTTTTCTTATAATAGAAGTTAGGGATTAAAAAAGTGATGGGGGAGATAGTATGGCCGGGGAAACAATACTTGTCGTAGATGATGAAAAAGAAATTAGGAATCTTATTACAATCTATTTAAAGAACGAAGGATATAAAGTGCTGCAGGCAGGGGACGGAGAAGAAGGGTTACGTATATTAGAAGAAAATGAAGTGCATTTAGTTGTGTTGGATATTATGATGCCGAAAGTAGATGGTATTCATATGTGTATGAAAGTAAGGGAAGCGAAGGAAATGCCGATTATTATGCTTTCGGCAAAAACGCAAGATATGGATAAAATTTTAGGATTAACAACAGGTGCAGATGATTACGTAACAAAACCGTTTAATCCGTTAGAGTTAATCGCAAGAATTAAATCGCAGCTACGTCGTTATATGAAAATGAATGGTTTTGCTATTCAAAATGAGGACGAGTTAGAAATTGGAGATATGACAATAAACATCTCAACTCATAAAGTCATTGTAGAGGGAGAAGAAGTGAAGTTAACTCCACGGGAATTTTCGATTTTAGAATTGCTAGCTCGTAATCCAGATATGGTCTTTAGTGCTGAACAAATTTATGAAAAGGTTTGGAACGAAAGATCTTTCCAGTCTGATAATACTGTAATGGTGCATATTCGGAAAGTACGTGAAAAGATTGAGGAGAATCCAAGGAAGCCGAGATATATAAAAACAGTATGGGGAGTGGGGTATAAGATTGAAAAAGATATTTAATCCGTTTACTTATGTAAGGAAAGCTAGAATATTAGTGGAGAAATTAGTGAAGAGTGTACGGCGGAGTATAAGAATTCAACTGATTACTACTTTCGCAGCTTGTGCGTTATTAGGAGTTTTATCAACGAAAGCAGCAGCACCATTTTTTGAAAATGCAAATCGTGAGGCTACTATCGATTATCGAGCTGGTATGGAGCGAATTAATCAACAAGCTCAAAGTGCTGCAAATAGCTCAGTTCATGAAAATAAATTAGAAGCCATATCAAATATGATTGAAATAGAGAACCAAAATTTAGAGCAAGGATCTAGAGTTTTAAAGATATTGGTTACTGACGAAAGCGGGAAAGTTTTATATAAAACGAAGCAGGCACAAGAAGAGCAAATAGATTTGCATAATACGATTCGTAATGCAGCATCGTTTGCGATTAATTATACAAATGGTAGAGAAGTATTTGAAAGTACAAGAAAAGAGTTTATAGCTTTTTCACCTATTACTATAGAAGGAAAGAATTTGTACATGTTTGTTAGTGGAATTCCAGAGGGAGAAGTAATGTATGACACGCAAGAAGGGCCATTCCCGTTTTTAATTGGTGTGCTCGTATTCATTTTCTCTTTCTTCTATATAACAAAGAGAAAGATGAAGCAGATCGAAGCGATGGCAGAAGGTGTGAAAGAAATAGAAAAAGGAAACTTGGCTTATCGTATTGAGAAGAAAGGTGAAGATGAGATTGCGTCTTTAACTGAGAATATTAATAATATGGCAGAAGAGCTTATGAATAATATAGAAAAGGAACGTAAATTAGAGAAGCAAAAGAATGAGCTTATTACGAATGTATCTCATGATTTGCGTACGCCGCTTACTTCTATTATGGGATACTTACGATTACTTAGAGACTCTAAATATGAAAATAAAGAGCAACATGATGAGTATACTAAAATTGCTTTTGCAAAATCGGAGCAGTTAAGGAATTTAATAGAAGATTTATTTGAGTATACGAAGTTAACGAATGAACAAGTTGTATTAGAAAAACAAGAAGTGTGTGTAACTGAGTTACTTGATCAATTAATAGAAGAGTTAGTACCGCAGGCAGAAGAGCACGGGCTTTCATTTGTTAAGAAATTTCCTGAGGAACGTGCGCATGCAATGATTGACTCGGAAAAGATGGTCCGTGTATTCGACAACTTGCTAATGAATGCGATTAAGTATAGTAAAGATGATGGAGAGATAAAAGTTTCTCTGCAAAGACAGCGCAGGGATATACAAGTTGTTATTGCAAATCATAGTGAAGAGTTTACGAGAGAAGAGTTAGGGAACTTGTTTGAACGGTTTTATAAGAAAGATCAATCTAGAAGTAGAGTAACAGAAGGTTCGGGGCTCGGATTAGCTATTGCGAAAAGCATTGTTGAGTTGCAAGGTGGTAGTATTCGAGCTGAGTATGAGGACGGTATCGTTCAGTTCATCGTTTCATTACCAATTATAGAAAAATAATAAATGAATAGAATGTTATAGGATAAAAAGGCTTATTTTAAAAGGAATAAGTCTTTTTATATTTTTTTAGAAAAACATATTGACGATTAGAGTATAGAGGTGTAATATAGGACAAGTCGCCGATAGCAACAACGCAGAAAGCGACAAAAGAAATAAAAAAACTTGGTTGACATTGAAATATGAAAATGTTAACATAAGGGAGTCGCAAATGAGCGACAAACAAGTTCTTTGAAAACTGAACGAAACAAACAACGTAAACGTCAATTTTTATTTTTAGATGCTAGACAAACTAACTTTATTGGAGAGTTTGATCCTGGCTCAGGATGAACGCTGGCGGCGTGCCTAATACATGCAAGTCGAGCGAATGGATTAAGAGCTTGCTCTTATGAAGTTAGCGGCGGACGGGTGAGTAACACGTGGGTAACCTACCCATAAGACTGGGATAACTCCGGGAAACCGGGGCTAATACCGGATAATATTTTGAACTGCATAGTTCGAAATTGAAAGGCGGCTTCGGCTGTCACTTATGGATGGACCCGCGTCGCATTAGCTAGTTGGTGAGGTAACGGCTCACCAAGGCAACGATGCGTAGCCGACCTGAGAGGGTGATCGGCCACACTGGGACTGAGACACGGCCCAGACTCCTACGGGAGGCAGCAGTAGGGAATCTTCCGCAATGGACGAAAGTCTGACGGAGCAACGCCGCGTGAGTGATGAAGGCTTTCGGGTCGTAAAACTCTGTTGTTAGGGAAGAACAAGTGCTAGTTGAATAAGCTGGCACCTTGACGGTACCTAACCAGAAAGCCACGGCTAACTACGTGCCAGCAGCCGCGGTAATACGTAGGTGGCAAGCGTTATCCGGAATTATTGGGCGTAAAGCGCGCGCAGGTGGTTTCTTAAGTCTGATGTGAAAGCCCACGGCTCAACCGTGGAGGGTCATTGGAAACTGGGAGACTTGAGTGCAGAAGAGGAAAGTGGAATTCCATGTGTAGCGGTGAAATGCGTAGAGATATGGAGGAACACCAGTGGCGAAGGCGACTTTCTGGTCTGTAACTGACACTGAGGCGCGAAAGCGTGGGGAGCAAACAGGATTAGATACCCTGGTAGTCCACGCCGTAAACGATGAGTGCTAAGTGTTAGAGGGTTTCCGCCCTTTAGTGCTGAAGTTAACGCATTAAGCACTCCGCCTGGGGAGTACGGCCGCAAGGCTGAAACTCAAAGGAATTGACGGGGGCCCGCACAAGCGGTGGAGCATGTGGTTTAATTCGAAGCAACGCGAAGAACCTTACCAGGTCTTGACATCCTCTGAAAACTCTAGAGATAGAGCTTCTCCTTCGGGAGCAGAGTGACAGGTGGTGCATGGTTGTCGTCAGCTCGTGTCGTGAGATGTTGGGTTAAGTCCCGCAACGAGCGCAACCCTTGATCTTAGTTGCCATCATTAAGTTGGGCACTCTAAGGTGACTGCCGGTGACAAACCGGAGGAAGGTGGGGATGACGTCAAATCATCATGCCCCTTATGACCTGGGCTACACACGTGCTACAATGGACGGTACAAAGAGCTGCAAGACCGCGAGGTGGAGCTAATCTCATAAAACCGTTCTCAGTTCGGATTGTAGGCTGCAACTCGCCTACATGAAGCTGGAATCGCTAGTAATCGCGGATCAGCATGCCGCGGTGAATACGTTCCCGGGCCTTGTACACACCGCCCGTCACACCACGAGAGTTTGTAACACCCGAAGTCGGTGGGGTAACCTTTATGGAGCCAGCCGCCTAAGGTGGGACAGATGATTGGGGTGAAGTCGTAACAAGGTAGCCGTATCGGAAGGTGCGGCTGGATCACCTCCTTTCTATGGAGAATTGATGAACGCAGTTCATCAATAAACGTTGACTTGTTTTGTTTCGTTCAGTTTTGAGAGAACTATCTCTCAAGTTTAAATGTATGTTCTTTGAAAACTAGATAACAGTGTAGCTCATATTTTTTTAATTTTATTTTGGTTAAGTTAGAAAGGGCGCACGGTGGATGCCTTGACACTAGGAGTCGATGAAGGACGGGACTAACGCCGATATGCTTCGGGGAGCTGTAAGTAAGCTTTGATCCGAAGATTTCCGAATGGGGAAACCCACTATACGTAATGGTATGGTATCCTTACCTGAATACATAGGGTATGGAAGACAGACCCAGGGAACTGAAACATCTAAGTACCTGGAGGAAGAGAAAGCAAATGCGATTTCCTGAGTAGCGGCGAGCGAAACGGAATCTAGCCCAAACCAAGAGGCTTGCCTCTTGGGGTTGTAGGACATTCTATACGGAGTTACAAAGGAACGAGGTAGACGAAGCGACCTGGAAAGGTCCGTCACAGAGGGTAACAACCCCGTAGTCGAAACTTCGTTCTCTCTTGAATGTATCCTGAGTACGGCGGAACACGTGAAATTCCGTCGGAATCTGGGAGGACCATCTCCCAAGGCTAAATACTCCCTAGTGATCGATAGTGAACCAGTACCGTGAGGGAAAGGTGAAAAGCACCCCGGAAGGGGAGTGAAAGAGATCCTGAAACCGTGTGCCTACAAATAGTCAGAGCCCGTTAATGGGTGATGGCGTGCCTTTTGTAGAATGAACCGGCGAGTTACGATCCCGTGCAAGGTTAAGCTGAAGAGGCGGAGCCGCAGCGAAAGCGAGTCTGAATAGGGCGTTTAGTACGTGGTCGTAGACCCGAAACCAGGTGATCTACCCATGTCCAGGGTGAAGTTCAGGTAACACTGAATGGAGGCCCGAACCCACGCACGTTGAAAAGTGCGGGGATGAGGTGTGGGTAGCGGAGAAATTCCAATCGAACCTGGAGATAGCTGGTTCTCCCCGAAATAGCTTTAGGGCTAGCCTTAAGTGTAAGAGTCTTGGAGGTAGAGCACTGATTGAACTAGGGGTCCTCATCGGATTACCGAATTCAGTCAAACTCCGAATGCCAATGACTTATCCTTAGGAGTCAGACTGCGAGTGATAAGATCCGTAGTCAAGAGGGAAACAGCCCAGATCGCCAGCTAAGGTCCCAAAGTGTGTATTAAGTGGAAAAGGATGTGGAGTTGCTTAGACAACTAGGATGTTGGCTCAGAAGCAGCCACCATTTAAAGAGTGCGTAATAGCTCACTAGTCGAGTGACTCTGCGCCGAAAATGTACCGGGGCTAAATACACCACCGAAGCTGCGAATTGATACCAATGGTATCAGTGGTAGGGGAGCGTTCTAAGTGCAGTGAAGTCAGACCGGAAGGACTGGTGGAGCGCTTAGAAGTGAGAATGCCGGTATGAGTAGCGAAAGACGGGTGAGAATCCCGTCCACCGAATGCCTAAGGTTTCCTGAGGAAGGCTCGTCCGCTCAGGGTTAGTCAGGACCTAAGCCGAGGCCGACAGGCGTAGGCGATGGACAACAGGTTGATATTCCTGTACCACCTCTTTATCGTTTGAGCAATGGAGGGACGCAGAAGGATAGAAGAAGCGTGCGATTGGTTGTGCACGTCCAAGCAGTTAGGCTGATAAGTAGGCAAATCCGCTTATCGTGAAGGCTGAGCTGTGATGGGGAAGCTCCTTATGGAGCGAAGTCTTTGATTCCCCGCTGCCAAGAAAAGCTTCTAGCGAGATAAAAGGTGCCTGTACCGCAAACCGACACAGGTAGGCGAGGAGAGAATCCTAAGGTGTGCGAGAGAACTCTGGTTAAGGAACTCGGCAAAATGACCCCGTAACTTCGGGAGAAGGGGTGCTTTCTTAACGGAAAGCCGCAGTGAATAGGCCCAAGCGACTGTTTAGCAAAAACACAGGTCTCTGCGAAGCCGTAAGGCGAAGTATAGGGGCTGACACCTGCCCGGTGCTGGAAGGTTAAGGAGAGGGGTTAGCGTAAGCGAAGCTCTGAACTGAAGCCCCAGTAAACGGCGGCCGTAACTATAACGGTCCTAAGGTAGCGAAATTCCTTGTCGGGTAAGTTCCGACCCGCACGAAAGGTGTAACGATTTGGGCACTGTCTCAACCAGAGACTCGGTGAAATTATAGTACCTGTGAAGATGCAGGTTACCCGCGACAGGACGGAAAGACCCCGTGGAGCTTTACTGTAGCCTGATATTGAATTTTGGTACAGTTTGTACAGGATAGGCGGGAGCCATTGAAACCGGAGCGCTAGCTTCGGTGGAGGCGCTGGTGGGATACCGCCCTGACTGTATTGAAATTCTAACCTACGGGTCTTATCGACCCGGGAGACAGTGTCAGGTGGGCAGTTTGACTGGGGCGGTCGCCTCCTAAAGTGTAACGGAGGCGCCCAAAGGTTCCCTCAGAATGGTTGGAAATCATTCGTAGAGTGCAAAGGCATAAGGGAGCTTGACTGCGAGACCTACAAGTCGAGCAGGGACGAAAGTCGGGCTTAGTGATCCGGTGGTTCCGCATGGAAGGGCCATCGCTCAACGGATAAAAGCTACCCCGGGGATAACAGGCTTATCTCCCCCAAGAGTCCACATCGACGGGGAGGTTTGGCACCTCGATGTCGGCTCATCGCATCCTGGGGCTGTAGTCGGTCCCAAGGGTTGGGCTGTTCGCCCATTAAAGCGGTACGCGAGCTGGGTTCAGAACGTCGTGAGACAGTTCGGTCCCTATCCGTCGTGGGCGCAGGAAATTTGAGAGGAGCTGTCCTTAGTACGAGAGGACCGGGATGGACGCACCGCTGGTGTACCAGTTGTTCTGCCAAGGGCATAGCTGGGTAGCTATGTGCGGAAGGGATAAGTGCTGAAAGCATCTAAGCATGAAGCCCCCCTCAAGATGAGATTTCCCATAGCGTAAGCTAGTAAGATCCCTGAAAGATGATCAGGTTGATAGGTTCGAGGTGGAAGCATGGTGACATGTGGAGCTGACGAATACTAATAGATCGAGGACTTAACCATATAATATGAAGCAAATGTTATCTAGTTTTGAAGGAATATACCTTCAATAGTTTGGTGATGATGGCAGAGAGGTCACACCCGTTCCCATACCGAACACGGAAGTTAAGCTCTCTAGCGCCGATGGTAGTTGGGACCTTGTCCCTGTGAGAGTAGGACGTCGCCAAGCAAGCTAAAACACAAGTCAAAAGACTTGTGTTTTTTGTATATTTGTTTCGGTAGAAACAAGAGTGGAAATATGGATTGCTAAATCATACCAGATGGAAAATTATTTACAGAATCATGATAAAGGCGAAGTATTTTCGCTATTTTTATTAAGTATTCATTAAACTATATGTATTTCGTCATAGGACCATTATTGGTCATATCTTCAATATAAGAGGAAATCTCTCTTCTTTTATAATTAATTTCTAAAAAACTTGGCGCATAATTGAAGCTTCTATACTCTAAATGATTTAATGATTTATGAATTGTATAGCTATTTTTCCTTAAAATCCTGTATACAGTAGCCCTTAACTAATAAATATTAGAGGTATTTCTGCCGGTAAATACTTCTTCTTCATGATTGGACATCTAAATCTTCTTCACTAATATACTTTTGAAAATAACTCCGTTCATAATTTCAATAATATAGATTTGTATAATTGCTTCCTTTGAGTTTGCAGTTTGCTAAATCTATTAAACAAGCCCGTCTATATAATTGCATTTTATATAGACGGGCTTGTTTAATTTTTTATTCTTATAATAGTAGCGTTTTGAGGGATATTTTTTTGTTATTAAGTATAGGGAAGTAGTACATAATCTATGGAAATAATACAGGTGCTTTTCAACTATTATGAGAACAGCTATATTATGGCTAAATATGTAGTGAGATATAGGAATGTTGAACAAGGAGCTCATTTACAATTGAAGTGTATATATGGGCATGAAATCTTCTTTGATTAGTAGTCGTAACTTCTTGAGGCATAAATTTTTGAATTCCGTAACGTCAGTGCTACAATGATTGAAAAATAAATGTTAATGAGGTGTTCATATGAAAATTGAAGTTTGGTCTGATTTTGTATGCCCGTTTTGCTATATTGGGAAGCGTAGATTAGAAATGGCTTTAGGGCAATTTCCACATAAGAAAGATGTTGAAGTTGAGTTTAAAAGTTTTGAATTAGATCAAAATGCTCCGATCTACTCTGGAACGAGTATTAATGAAGTACTTGCATCGAAGTATGGAATTAGTGTTGAAGAAGCTGATCGTAATAATGTACAACTAGGCAATCATGCAGCTAGTATGGGTTTAAGTTTCAATTTTGAAGAGATGAAGCCAACAAATACTTTTGATGCACATCGTTTGGCGAAATTCGCAAAGGATCAGGGGAAGGAAAAGGAGATTACAGAAAATCTACTTTTTGCATATTTCACTGAATCGAGAAACTTAAGTGATGTGGAAACACTAGCTAATATTGCTGAAGCTTCCGGTCTAGATAGGGAAGAGGCTTTAAATGTTATTCATAATAAAAATGCTTATGCCAATGAGGTTAGGATTGATGAATCAATTGCCCAACAATATAAAATTACAGGGGTACCTTATTTTATTGTTAATCAAAAGTATGCTATTTCAGGTGCACAACCACTTGAAACCTTTGTTGGTGCACTTCAGCAGGTGTGGGAAGAAGAGAATCCTAAGTCTGAACTTCAAGATCTTTCAATAAATAGTACAACAGATGATTATTGTGCAGATGGTAGCTGCTCGATACCTTCAAAGGAATAATATTTAATTCTTTCTTTCTATTATGGTGTACATAATGTAATGAGGGGATAAATTTTAAATGGCATATGTATATTAATGACAACTAAATACGAATAACCTACAGTGACTTTTATAGGTTATTCGTATTTAGTTTATTTTGGGGGAGTTACATTCAAGTGTATTATTATTGTGCTAACGGCTTGTTGGTATAGTTAATTCATATTTTTATAAAAAACTTATTTAAAACTATTGACGATTAACATACATAGGTGTAATATAGGACAAGTCGTCGATAGCAACAACGCAGAAAGCGACAAAAGAAATAAAAAAACTTGGTTGACATTGAAATATGAAAATGTTAACATAAGGGAGTCGCAAATGAGCGGCAGACAAGTTCTTTGAAAACTGAACGAAACAAACAACGTGAACGTCAATTTTTATTTTTAGATGCTAGACAAACTAACTTTATTGGAGAGTTTGATCCTGGCTCAGGATGAACGCTGGCGGCGTGCCTAATACATGCAAGTCGAGCGAATGGATTAAGAGCTTGCTCTTATGAAGTTAGCGGCGGACGGGTGAGTAACACGTGGGTAACCTACCCATAAGACTGGGATAACTCCGGGAAACCGGGGCTAATACCGGATAATATTTTGAACTGCATAGTTCGAAATTGAAAGGCGGCTTCGGCTGTCACTTATGGATGGACCCGCGTCGCATTAGCTAGTTGGTGAGGTAACGGCTCACCAAGGCAACGATGCGTAGCCGACCTGAGAGGGTGATCGGCCACACTGGGACTGAGACACGGCCCAGACTCCTACGGGAGGCAGCAGTAGGGAATCTTCCGCAATGGACGAAAGTCTGACGGAGCAACGCCGCGTGAGTGATGAAGGCTTTCGGGTCGTAAAACTCTGTTGTTAGGGAAGAACAAGTGCTAGTTGAATAAGCTGGCACCTTGACGGTACCTAACCAGAAAGCCACGGCTAACTACGTGCCAGCAGCCGCGGTAATACGTAGGTGGCAAGCGTTATCCGGAATTATTGGGCGTAAAGCGCGCGCAGGTGGTTTCTTAAGTCTGATGTGAAAGCCCACGGCTCAACCGTGGAGGGTCATTGGAAACTGGGAGACTTGAGTGCAGAAGAGGAAAGTGGAATTCCATGTGTAGCGGTGAAATGCGTAGAGATATGGAGGAACACCAGTGGCGAAGGCGACTTTCTGGTCTGTAACTGACACTGAGGCGCGAAAGCGTGGGGAGCAAACAGGATTAGATACCCTGGTAGTCCACGCCGTAAACGATGAGTGCTAAGTGTTAGAGGGTTTCCGCCCTTTAGTGCTGAAGTTAACGCATTAAGCACTCCGCCTGGGGAGTACGGCCGCAAGGCTGAAACTCAAAGGAATTGACGGGGGCCCGCACAAGCGGTGGAGCATGTGGTTTAATTCGAAGCAACGCGAAGAACCTTACCAGGTCTTGACATCCTCTGAAAACTCTAGAGATAGAGCTTCTCCTTCGGGAGCAGAGTGACAGGTGGTGCATGGTTGTCGTCAGCTCGTGTCGTGAGATGTTGGGTTAAGTCCCGCAACGAGCGCAACCCTTGATCTTAGTTGCCATCATTAAGTTGGGCACTCTAAGGTGACTGCCGGTGACAAACCGGAGGAAGGTGGGGATGACGTCAAATCATCATGCCCCTTATGACCTGGGCTACACACGTGCTACAATGGACGGTACAAAGAGCTGCAAGACCGCGAGGTGGAGCTAATCTCATAAAACCGTTCTCAGTTCGGATTGTAGGCTGCAACTCGCCTACATGAAGCTGGAATCGCTAGTAATCGCGGATCAGCATGCCGCGGTGAATACGTTCCCGGGCCTTGTACACACCGCCCGTCACACCACGAGAGTTTGTAACACCCGAAGTCGGTGGGGTAACCTTTATGGAGCCAGCCGCCTAAGGTGGGACAGATGATTGGGGTGAAGTCGTAACAAGGTAGCCGTATCGGAAGGTGCGGCTGGATCACCTCCTTTCTATGGAGAATTGATGAACGCAGTTCATCAATAAACGTTGACTTGTTTTGTTTCGTTCAGTTTTGAGAGAACTATCTCTCAAGTTTAAATGTATGTTCTTTGAAAACTAGATAACAGTGTAGCTCATATTTTTTTAATTTTATTTTGGTTAAGTTAGAAAGGGCGCACGGTGGATGCCTTGACACTAGGAGTCGATGAAGGACGGGACTAACGCCGATATGCTTCGGGGAGCTGTAAGTAAGCTTTGATCCGAAGATTTCCGAATGGGGAAACCCACTATACGTAATGGTATGGTATCCTTACCTGAATACATAGGGTATGGAAGACAGACCCAGGGAACTGAAACATCTAAGTACCTGGAGGAAGAGAAAGCAAATGCGATTTCCTGAGTAGCGGCGAGCGAAACGGAATCTAGCCCAAACCAAGAGGCTTGCCTCTTGGGGTTGTAGGACATTCTATACGGAGTTACAAAGGAACGAGGTAGACGAAGCGACCTGGAAAGGTCCGTCACAGAGGGTAACAACCCCGTAGTCGAAACTTCGTTCTCTCTTGAATGTATCCTGAGTACGGCGGAACACGTGAAATTCCGTCGGAATCTGGGAGGACCATCTCCCAAGGCTAAATACTCCCTAGTGATCGATAGTGAACCAGTACCGTGAGGGAAAGGTGAAAAGCACCCCGGAAGGGGAGTGAAAGAGATCCTGAAACCGTGTGCCTACAAATAGTCAGAGCCCGTTAATGGGTGATGGCGTGCCTTTTGTAGAATGAACCGGCGAGTTACGATCCCGTGCAAGGTTAAGCTGAAGAGGCGGAGCCGCAGCGAAAGCGAGTCTGAATAGGGCGTTTAGTACGTGGTCGTAGACCCGAAACCAGGTGATCTACCCATGTCCAGGGTGAAGTTCAGGTAACACTGAATGGAGGCCCGAACCCACGCACGTTGAAAAGTGCGGGGATGAGGTGTGGGTAGCGGAGAAATTCCAATCGAACCTGGAGATAGCTGGTTCTCCCCGAAATAGCTTTAGGGCTAGCCTTAAGTGTAAGAGTCTTGGAGGTAGAGCACTGATTGAACTAGGGGTCCTCATCGGATTACCGAATTCAGTCAAACTCCGAATGCCAATGACTTATCCTTAGGAGTCAGACTGCGAGTGATAAGATCCGTAGTCAAGAGGGAAACAGCCCAGATCGCCAGCTAAGGTCCCAAAGTGTGTATTAAGTGGAAAAGGATGTGGAGTTGCTTAGACAACTAGGATGTTGGCTCAGAAGCAGCCACCATTTAAAGAGTGCGTAATAGCTCACTAGTCGAGTGACTCTGCGCCGAAAATGTACCGGGGCTAAATACACCACCGAAGCTGCGAATTGATACCAATGGTATCAGTGGTAGGGGAGCGTTCTAAGTGCAGTGAAGTCAGACCGGAAGGACTGGTGGAGCGCTTAGAAGTGAGAATGCCGGTATGAGTAGCGAAAGACGGGTGAGAATCCCGTCCACCGAATGCCTAAGGTTTCCTGAGGAAGGCTCGTCCGCTCAGGGTTAGTCAGGACCTAAGCCGAGGCCGACAGGCGTAGGCGATGGACAACAGGTTGATATTCCTGTACCACCTCTTTATCGTTTGAGCAATGGAGGGACGCAGAAGGATAGAAGAAGCGTGCGATTGGTTGTGCACGTCCAAGCAGTTAGGCTGATAAGTAGGCAAATCCGCTTATCGTGAAGGCTGAGCTGTGATGGGGAAGCTCCTTATGGAGCGAAGTCTTTGATTCCCCGCTGCCAAGAAAAGCTTCTAGCGAGATAAAAGGTGCCTGTACCGCAAACCGACACAGGTAGGCGAGGAGAGAATCCTAAGGTGTGCGAGAGAACTCTGGTTAAGGAACTCGGCAAAATGACCCCGTAACTTCGGGAGAAGGGGTGCTTTCTTAACGGAAAGCCGCAGTGAATAGGCCCAAGCGACTGTTTAGCAAAAACACAGGTCTCTGCGAAGCCGTAAGGCGAAGTATAGGGGCTGACACCTGCCCGGTGCTGGAAGGTTAAGGAGAGGGGTTAGCGTAAGCGAAGCTCTGAACTGAAGCCCCAGTAAACGGCGGCCGTAACTATAACGGTCCTAAGGTAGCGAAATTCCTTGTCGGGTAAGTTCCGACCCGCACGAAAGGTGTAACGATTTGGGCACTGTCTCAACCAGAGACTCGGTGAAATTATAGTACCTGTGAAGATGCAGGTTACCCGCGACAGGACGGAAAGACCCCGTGGAGCTTTACTGTAGCCTGATATTGAATTTTGGTACAGTTTGTACAGGATAGGCGGGAGCCATTGAAACCGGAGCGCTAGCTTCGGTGGAGGCGCTGGTGGGATACCGCCCTGACTGTATTGAAATTCTAACCTACGGGTCTTATCGACCCGGGAGACAGTGTCAGGTGGGCAGTTTGACTGGGGCGGTCGCCTCCTAAAGTGTAACGGAGGCGCCCAAAGGTTCCCTCAGAATGGTTGGAAATCATTCGTAGAGTGCAAAGGCATAAGGGAGCTTGACTGCGAGACCTACAAGTCGAGCAGGGACGAAAGTCGGGCTTAGTGATCCGGTGGTTCCGCATGGAAGGGCCATCGCTCAACGGATAAAAGCTACCCCGGGGATAACAGGCTTATCTCCCCCAAGAGTCCACATCGACGGGGAGGTTTGGCACCTCGATGTCGGCTCATCGCATCCTGGGGCTGTAGTCGGTCCCAAGGGTTGGGCTGTTCGCCCATTAAAGCGGTACGCGAGCTGGGTTCAGAACGTCGTGAGACAGTTCGGTCCCTATCCGTCGTGGGCGCAGGAAATTTGAGAGGAGCTGTCCTTAGTACGAGAGGACCGGGATGGACGCACCGCTGGTGTACCAGTTGTTCTGCCAAGGGCATAGCTGGGTAGCTATGTGCGGAAGGGATAAGTGCTGAAAGCATCTAAGCATGAAGCCCCCCTCAAGATGAGATTTCCCATAGCGTAAGCTAGTAAGATCCCTGAAAGATGATCAGGTTGATAGGTTCGAGGTGGAAGCATGGTGACATGTGGAGCTGACGAATACTAATAGATCGAGGACTTAACCATATAATATGAAGCAAATGTTATCTAGTTTTGAAGGAATATACCTTCAATAGTTTGGTGATGATGGCAGAGAGGTCACACCCGTTCCCATACCGAACACGGAAGTTAAGCTCTCTAGCGCCGATGGTAGTTGGGACCTTGTCCCTGTGAGAGTAGGACGTCGCCAAGCAACTTTAAGATGAGTCAGAATGACTCGTCTTTTTTGTGTTTAATGAAATAAGCTTGTTATCTATGGTTCAAGAAACCTATTGATAACAAGCTTATTTGTTTAAAGGTAAGCGTATTTATATAAAATTGTTATTCATTATAGGCTTTACTTTGTTTCTTACATCGATAAGCTCAAAACGTTCATGAGCAAGTAGCATATTGTTTATTTGTAATAGCTTTGTAGTTATTTGAAACCCACGGATCAATGAAGATAATAAACTGAATAAATATGGCTTTTAAACAAGTTCACTCCATTTATGAGGATCTTTTTTTTAGACATCTATAATGACGGGATGTTTAATCTCTGAATTGTTTCGTATGATAATGGCTTTAATTCGTGAATAGCAAAGAATCTACCACATGTTAAATTGAAGTGAACCCGAATAGTGGTACATGAAAAATTTTGAAGAAAAAAGTTCATTGTAACAGGCTAATTGCTTCATTTAGCCCGCTATTTGCGGGCAGTAAAACTCCCACCTCAAAATTTAGCTGGAGCAAAGAAGTTAGGTGGGAGCCCTGTTGCCCGTAAACGCCCGATTGGTGAAGGCTAATAATCAGTGGGGGATCAACAAAACCCCCACTGATTATTAGCCTTCACTTTATTTGTTTTAAGTAGTTATATGGTGAAAGTGGTGGAGTTAAAAAGATAATAGGGCGTGTTCTTTTTTCTGAATCTGGCTTTTGAAGAGCGGCGATAATTTCAAAATATAGTTCTTGAAAGTCTTATGTATTACTTTCGCATATAACATTTTGGATAAAGATGTGTGGATTAATGTTTAGACTCTATAATCTTTTTTGTAGTTTGTTACACGAAATTCCCAAGGGAATCTCTGGGGCGGGAAGATCAGTTGTGAGTAGTAATATTGGAACTGCTCTTGTACATAGTGTTCAGCTTCTTTATAAGTTCTACTTGTTTCCTCCAGTAGTTGGATAAGAATCTTTTTTTGTAGCCTTATAAATAAGGTAATTAAAGTATAATTGGCCACCGGTTGCTATTTGAACAACATATTTGTCTTTATTATCACGTTGATATAAATAAGTTGGAGGAAGAATGGGTTCATCGGGAATAAAATCAGTTAGTTTGTTTTCTTATATACTCTATTTGTTCTTCTAATGGAAAAGCTTACGGTTGTCCGTATATAGATATAGGATACAACTCTTTAAATTTTATAATTTTGTAGCTTTTATATAGAAGATAAGTGTAAGTGAAAAATTATAGTATGATTACTTAAATGCAAGGAAGTAGTGGTGTATAACAAGAGGTAGGAACGTTTGTTCTTGAATGGTGTAATGGGCATACTCAATCAATTGAGGTGCTTATTTTCTATTGGACATATGTGTTTAAAGAAGAGTTATCATACTAGGTTTGGATTTCTAGTATAGCTTGTAACTTTACATACTTTAGTGAAGTGGTTCTTCAGTAAAGTATATTTGATTATTAATATTGGATTTATTGAAACTCCCACTGCTAAAGGGGCAACCTGATTAACATTAGTGTGATTCTTGCTACCAAAGGCGAAGTCCGTTTTTGGTATCGCTGACGTGCAAGATTGTAGTGTGCCATCACTACTCTCACTATAGACCGTATAGGTTCGTGAGCCACGGTGCTATGACAGCTGCATGTTCATATGTTTTAGTGTCTTGTTCTTGTCTATAGTTGACGTGTATCAAAATAATGAGTGTTTTTCTATGAAAGTATCGTGAAATCTGTAAACGAACCAATTATTCTATTTCCAACTGGTTTTATGAAATAATCTACGAATGGTCCTTTACTCATCATAATTTTTAATATTAATTGAATCTAGTCTATAGTCAGTTCATTCTATTATGAATGGTTCAGGAGAGTGAAGAAGAGTGTGTGCACTGTTAGAAAGAGATATTGTAATTAAGATAAGGAGAGTAAATGAAGTTGCTAGAAAAGAATTTCTTGTGGAACCCAGTAATGTACGGAGGATAATCCTCTTGAAATAGAGAGGTTAGTTAGGGGAGATTAGTAGATAGAGGTAGACAATGATTGCTATTTAGTAAAGTCTTCGTGGATTCTTATGTAACCTTTACTAATCGGGAATTTATGGATTGTCAGGCTCACTACTAACTTCTTTGCTTCAGCCGAACTTTGAGGTGGGAGTCTTACTGTCCGCAAATAGCGGGATAAAGTGGTGTGAACATATTAAATTAAATATCTTTATAAAAAGGTATTGACGATTAGCCTATAGAGGTGTAGTATAGAACAAGTCGCCGATAGCGACAACGCAGAAAGCGACAAAAGAAATAAAAAAACTTGGTTGACATTGAAATATGAAAATGTTAACATAAGGGAGTCGCAAATGAGCGACAAACAAGTTCTTTGAAAACTGAACGAAACAAACAACGTAAACGTCAATTTTTATTTTTAGATGCTAGACAAACTAACTTTATTGGAGAGTTTGATCCTGGCTCAGGATGAACGCTGGCGGCGTGCCTAATACATGCAAGTCGAGCGAATGGATTAAGAGCTTGCTCTTATGAAGTTAGCGGCGGACGGGTGAGTAACACGTGGGTAACCTACCCATAAGACTGGGATAACTCCGGGAAACCGGGGCTAATACCGGATAATATTTTGAACTGCATAGTTCGAAATTGAAAGGCGGCTTCGGCTGTCACTTATGGATGGACCCGCGTCGCATTAGCTAGTTGGTGAGGTAACGGCTCACCAAGGCAACGATGCGTAGCCGACCTGAGAGGGTGATCGGCCACACTGGGACTGAGACACGGCCCAGACTCCTACGGGAGGCAGCAGTAGGGAATCTTCCGCAATGGACGAAAGTCTGACGGAGCAACGCCGCGTGAGTGATGAAGGCTTTCGGGTCGTAAAACTCTGTTGTTAGGGAAGAACAAGTGCTAGTTGAATAAGCTGGCACCTTGACGGTACCTAACCAGAAAGCCACGGCTAACTACGTGCCAGCAGCCGCGGTAATACGTAGGTGGCAAGCGTTATCCGGAATTATTGGGCGTAAAGCGCGCGCAGGTGGTTTCTTAAGTCTGATGTGAAAGCCCACGGCTCAACCGTGGAGGGTCATTGGAAACTGGGAGACTTGAGTGCAGAAGAGGAAAGTGGAATTCCATGTGTAGCGGTGAAATGCGTAGAGATATGGAGGAACACCAGTGGCGAAGGCGACTTTCTGGTCTGTAACTGACACTGAGGCGCGAAAGCGTGGGGAGCAAACAGGATTAGATACCCTGGTAGTCCACGCCGTAAACGATGAGTGCTAAGTGTTAGAGGGTTTCCGCCCTTTAGTGCTGAAGTTAACGCATTAAGCACTCCGCCTGGGGAGTACGGCCGCAAGGCTGAAACTCAAAGGAATTGACGGGGGCCCGCACAAGCGGTGGAGCATGTGGTTTAATTCGAAGCAACGCGAAGAACCTTACCAGGTCTTGACATCCTCTGAAAACTCTAGAGATAGAGCTTCTCCTTCGGGAGCAGAGTGACAGGTGGTGCATGGTTGTCGTCAGCTCGTGTCGTGAGATGTTGGGTTAAGTCCCGCAACGAGCGCAACCCTTGATCTTAGTTGCCATCATTAAGTTGGGCACTCTAAGGTGACTGCCGGTGACAAACCGGAGGAAGGTGGGGATGACGTCAAATCATCATGCCCCTTATGACCTGGGCTACACACGTGCTACAATGGACGGTACAAAGAGCTGCAAGACCGCGAGGTGGAGCTAATCTCATAAAACCGTTCTCAGTTCGGATTGTAGGCTGCAACTCGCCTACATGAAGCTGGAATCGCTAGTAATCGCGGATCAGCATGCCGCGGTGAATACGTTCCCGGGCCTTGTACACACCGCCCGTCACACCACGAGAGTTTGTAACACCCGAAGTCGGTGGGGTAACCTTTATGGAGCCAGCCGCCTAAGGTGGGACAGATGATTGGGGTGAAGTCGTAACAAGGTAGCCGTATCGGAAGGTGCGGCTGGATCACCTCCTTTCTATGGAGAATTGATGAACGCAGTTCATCAATAAACGTTGACTTGTTTTGTTTCGTTCAGTTTTGAGAGAACTATCTCTCAAGTTTAAATGTATGTTCTTTGAAAACTAGATAACAGTGTAGCTCATATTTTTTTAATTTTATTTTGGTTAAGTTAGAAAGGGCGCACGGTGGATGCCTTGACACTAGGAGTCGATGAAGGACGGGACTAACGCCGATATGCTTCGGGGAGCTGTAAGTAAGCTTTGATCCGAAGATTTCCGAATGGGGAAACCCACTATACGTAATGGTATGGTATCCTTACCTGAATACATAGGGTATGGAAGACAGACCCAGGGAACTGAAACATCTAAGTACCTGGAGGAAGAGAAAGCAAATGCGATTTCCTGAGTAGCGGCGAGCGAAACGGAATCTAGCCCAAACCAAGAGGCTTGCCTCTTGGGGTTGTAGGACATTCTATACGGAGTTACAAAGGAACGAGGTAGACGAAGCGACCTGGAAAGGTCCGTCACAGAGGGTAACAACCCCGTAGTCGAAACTTCGTTCTCTCTTGAATGTATCCTGAGTACGGCGGAACACGTGAAATTCCGTCGGAATCTGGGAGGACCATCTCCCAAGGCTAAATACTCCCTAGTGATCGATAGTGAACCAGTACCGTGAGGGAAAGGTGAAAAGCACCCCGGAAGGGGAGTGAAAGAGATCCTGAAACCGTGTGCCTACAAATAGTCAGAGCCCGTTAATGGGTGATGGCGTGCCTTTTGTAGAATGAACCGGCGAGTTACGATCCCGTGCAAGGTTAAGCTGAAGAGGCGGAGCCGCAGCGAAAGCGAGTCTGAATAGGGCGTTTAGTACGTGGTCGTAGACCCGAAACCAGGTGATCTACCCATGTCCAGGGTGAAGTTCAGGTAACACTGAATGGAGGCCCGAACCCACGCACGTTGAAAAGTGCGGGGATGAGGTGTGGGTAGCGGAGAAATTCCAATCGAACCTGGAGATAGCTGGTTCTCCCCGAAATAGCTTTAGGGCTAGCCTTAAGTGTAAGAGTCTTGGAGGTAGAGCACTGATTGAACTAGGGGTCCTCATCGGATTACCGAATTCAGTCAAACTCCGAATGCCAATGACTTATCCTTAGGAGTCAGACTGCGAGTGATAAGATCCGTAGTCAAGAGGGAAACAGCCCAGATCGCCAGCTAAGGTCCCAAAGTGTGTATTAAGTGGAAAAGGATGTGGAGTTGCTTAGACAACTAGGATGTTGGCTCAGAAGCAGCCACCATTTAAAGAGTGCGTAATAGCTCACTAGTCGAGTGACTCTGCGCCGAAAATGTACCGGGGCTAAATACACCACCGAAGCTGCGAATTGATACCAATGGTATCAGTGGTAGGGGAGCGTTCTAAGTGCAGTGAAGTCAGACCGGAAGGACTGGTGGAGCGCTTAGAAGTGAGAATGCCGGTATGAGTAGCGAAAGACGGGTGAGAATCCCGTCCACCGAATGCCTAAGGTTTCCTGAGGAAGGCTCGTCCGCTCAGGGTTAGTCAGGACCTAAGCCGAGGCCGACAGGCGTAGGCGATGGACAACAGGTTGATATTCCTGTACCACCTCTTTATCGTTTGAGCAATGGAGGGACGCAGAAGGATAGAAGAAGCGTGCGATTGGTTGTGCACGTCCAAGCAGTTAGGCTGATAAGTAGGCAAATCCGCTTATCGTGAAGGCTGAGCTGTGATGGGGAAGCTCCTTATGGAGCGAAGTCTTTGATTCCCCGCTGCCAAGAAAAGCTTCTAGCGAGATAAAAGGTGCCTGTACCGCAAACCGACACAGGTAGGCGAGGAGAGAATCCTAAGGTGTGCGAGAGAACTCTGGTTAAGGAACTCGGCAAAATGACCCCGTAACTTCGGGAGAAGGGGTGCTTTCTTAACGGAAAGCCGCAGTGAATAGGCCCAAGCGACTGTTTAGCAAAAACACAGGTCTCTGCGAAGCCGTAAGGCGAAGTATAGGGGCTGACACCTGCCCGGTGCTGGAAGGTTAAGGAGAGGGGTTAGCGTAAGCGAAGCTCTGAACTGAAGCCCCAGTAAACGGCGGCCGTAACTATAACGGTCCTAAGGTAGCGAAATTCCTTGTCGGGTAAGTTCCGACCCGCACGAAAGGTGTAACGATTTGGGCACTGTCTCAACCAGAGACTCGGTGAAATTATAGTACCTGTGAAGATGCAGGTTACCCGCGACAGGACGGAAAGACCCCGTGGAGCTTTACTGTAGCCTGATATTGAATTTTGGTACAGTTTGTACAGGATAGGCGGGAGCCATTGAAACCGGAGCGCTAGCTTCGGTGGAGGCGCTGGTGGGATACCGCCCTGACTGTATTGAAATTCTAACCTACGGGTCTTATCGACCCGGGAGACAGTGTCAGGTGGGCAGTTTGACTGGGGCGGTCGCCTCCTAAAGTGTAACGGAGGCGCCCAAAGGTTCCCTCAGAATGGTTGGAAATCATTCGTAGAGTGCAAAGGCATAAGGGAGCTTGACTGCGAGACCTACAAGTCGAGCAGGGACGAAAGTCGGGCTTAGTGATCCGGTGGTTCCGCATGGAAGGGCCATCGCTCAACGGATAAAAGCTACCCCGGGGATAACAGGCTTATCTCCCCCAAGAGTCCACATCGACGGGGAGGTTTGGCACCTCGATGTCGGCTCATCGCATCCTGGGGCTGTAGTCGGTCCCAAGGGTTGGGCTGTTCGCCCATTAAAGCGGTACGCGAGCTGGGTTCAGAACGTCGTGAGACAGTTCGGTCCCTATCCGTCGTGGGCGCAGGAAATTTGAGAGGAGCTGTCCTTAGTACGAGAGGACCGGGATGGACGCACCGCTGGTGTACCAGTTGTTCTGCCAAGGGCATAGCTGGGTAGCTATGTGCGGAAGGGATAAGTGCTGAAAGCATCTAAGCATGAAGCCCCCCTCAAGATGAGATTTCCCATAGCGTAAGCTAGTAAGATCCCTGAAAGATGATCAGGTTGATAGGTTCGAGGTGGAAGCATGGTGACATGTGGAGCTGACGAATACTAATAGATCGAGGACTTAACCATATAATATGAAGCAAATGTTATCTAGTTTTGAAGGAATATACCTTCAATAGTTTGGTGATGATGGCAGAGAGGTCACACCCGTTCCCATACCGAACACGGAAGTTAAGCTCTCTAGCGCCGATGGTAGTTGGGACCTTGTCCCTGTGAGAGTAGGACGTCGCCAAGCAACTTTAAGATGAGTCAGAATGACTCGTCTTTTTGTGTTTAATGAAATAAGCTTGTTATCTATGGTTCAAGAAACCTATTGATAACAAGCTTATTTGCGTAAAAGTAAGGGTATTACTTCTATTTATTATAGTTTCACTTTATTTTTTATATCGATAAGCTCAAAACGTTCACAAACGAGTAGCATATCTTCAGAAAAGCCAAGGCCAAGCTCATATAGTTCCTTTGTAAAGAACTGTATATGGGTGTCTCTCCAGTAATTATAAGTAAGATCGCCTTCACCTTCAGCTATAGCGAATTCTTCGGTTACTTCATTCATTGGTGTTACAGTTACTTCTATTGTCTTGATAATTGCTACAGGTTCATCCTGACTATTGAGTATAATACTATAATCTTTAGTTGTCGGCAGCGGTTCATTTTCTAATTCATAAAAAATATGGCTGGAGCATGTTGCGGTTTTCACACCATCAATGACTAGTTTAGCGAGATAATCAGGAGAATCACCAAATTGCCAAGCTGTAACAGATTTCGGTTTTTCATTGTTCCCCCAATAAGTATCCCAATATGTTTGTGCTAATGGATTCATTTGTATTTTTACCTCACTTTAGCTAAAGTTGATTTTCTTTATAAACCCTGAACAATTTGCTTATTTGTAATAGCTTTGTAGTCATTTGAAATTTGTATTACGGATTAATAAAGGTAATACGCTGAATGAATAGGGTTTGTAAACACGTTCTGTCCATTTATGGCCATCATTCTCGTAGACGCCCATAGTAATAGACGGGATGTTTAATTTGCGGATTATTTCATATGGTAATGGATATAGTTGTTATGTAGTCTATTTGTGATTTGTGCTGCAATAAAATTAGGGTTAATGCCAGACAATGTATCGCCTACGTGTACTTCTCTTCCGTAAATATGGAAACAAGGAAGAAGCTTGCTAGCAGTGCCTGTATAAATGTAGCGCTGAGTATCTCCATCATATAAAAGGGTTATAAAATCATTGTTAATGGCCAAACGATACTGTAATTGTTTTTCTTGCTTTAGTCTTTCGAATTCGGTTAAGGCAGAGATAATCCCACGATGTTCTCCTTCTTCATCTCCAATGAATAAGAGTAGTAGATTTCCTTTGAGTAAATGCATATGTTCTGAGAAGTATAGTATATTGGCTAGATGAATGGTAGCACCGCTTTTCATATCAAGAGAACCACGGCCAAACAACGACTCTCCAGATTTTGCGTCGGTTTGAACATTTGTATCACTTTTGTAGGTTTGAAAATATTGTTTTAGTGTTTCGGGAGAGAAAGCATGTTCTTTTAACGATCCGAAATCTTCAATGCTGACTGTATCTAGGTGTGAATGATAAATGATAGTAGAGGGGGGAGGCGTTTTTCTTTTAAAAATGCAAATACATTTTTTCTACCTATTGTATCATGAGGTACATATTGAATCCATACGTGTTCAGAGTGCTTTTGAAAATACTATATAGTTCATCTATAATACTGACCTTGCCATCGGTGCCGTTAATACTATTGAAATGAAACTAAATGCTTTGTAAGTAATTCGATTTCCTTTTCTAATGGTAAAGCTTGCAGTTGTTTGTATATAGACATAGGATGAAACTTCCTTAAATCTTATAATGGGGAGTCTTTCATAGATAAGATAAGTGCAAGTGAAAAAACTATAGTTCGATTACTTAAATACAAGGAAGTAGCGGTATAGAACATTTGTTCTGTAGTGGTGTAATGGGTATATTCAATCAATTGAGGTGTTTATTTTTAATTCAGTATATGTGTTTAAAGAAGAAATGCTATTACTAGGTTCGGATTTCAAGTATAGCTTTTGATCTTACATATTTTAATGATTAGTTCAAAGAATATTCGGATTATTAATGGTGGTGTATTACCACTATGCCATATTGAAGTGAGTAATACTAGAGGTGAAATAGATGAAAACCGATATTCCTTGAATATCGGTTTAATAATATGTGGCTTATATGAAGCTATAGCAATACGAAAAGTGTAAATAAGATGGCTAACAAAATACGATAATATGCAAAAGGTTTTAAACCTATCTTTTCTAAAAGCTTCAGGAAAGTTACTACCGCTAGCATTGCTACTATAAAAGAGGTAATGAATCCTATAGCAAACATAGGAATATCATCCACACTTAAATACTTCCAACTTTTTAATAAGTCTAAGCCTGTAGCTCCAACCATTACAGGAAGGGCGATGAGAAAAGAGAACTCAGATGCAGCCTTATAATTTACTTTCGCTAATAGCCCTCCAGAAATAGTAGAGCCAGCTCTAGAGAAGCCAGGATATACTGCTAAGCATTGAAATAATCCAATTGTTAATGCTTGACGGTATGTTAAATCATCTAGTGAAAAAGCGGTTGCCTCTGCCTTTTTTACTTCTGCAAAAATCATAAGAATTGCTCCTGCTACAAGTCCGATTACGACAGTATACGGCTGGAATAAGTATGTTTTAATAACATCATGTAATAATAAGCCAACAACTACTGCTGGGAATACACCAAGAAAAACATGTAATGCATTGAATTTTTTCTCTTTCCGAAGAAGGGGTTTAATATTACATAAAGAAACAAGACGTTTATGATATAAAATCGCGATAGCTAAAATTGCCCCTAACTGTATGACAATTTCAAACGTTTTTGCCCTTTCTCCTTCAAAACCTAATAAATGTCCGACTAATATAAGATGGCCAGTAGAAGAGATGGGTAAAAATTCAGCTAACCCTTCTACAATACCAAGTATGAAGGCAATGATAAGATCGCTCATAGTTTCACTCCTATAAATTAATGAATATCTACTCTTTTAAAATAGAATAGTGTTGTAATAAATCCGAAAATAGCTGTTACTGCAATGATGATATAAGAATACTCTGGTGGATATGTGGATTGTAATTCGTTATTTGCTATATCTAGGGTAGCGGTCCACGGAAATAAATCTTTATGCTTTGAGTTTACGAGCATAAGGTTAGTCATTGTAATAATGATTGTTAATATAATAGGCGGTACATAGGTCTTCATTACAAGAGTTAATAGTACAATAGGTGAAGACAAAAGAAAGAGAAGTTCACCACATATTAAAAATTTCACGAGAGAGCCTAAAAGTAAGGTGATACTAAATCCAGGGAAGCTACCTATTAGCCCTAATAATAAAGTTAGCCCCCAAGTGACTAAAGTTAGCATCATAATCCAAAGAAATAGAAGGATAAATTTACTTATAATAAAGCTAATACGTGATACTGGGATGGTTAGCAAATTTTTTAATGTATCTTCCGTGTATTCGCGGGTAAATAGATAAGCGATTACAACTCCATATAAGGGGAATCCTATAACTAAAGTAGTATACAAGTTAACTTCAGTGAATAATTGATGAAACAAAATAGTAGGGGTAGGCTGTTTTGTTTTTATATGTATATAAGATGCTACAACTACTAGAAAAGGTGCGACACCTGCCCCGATAATACTAATCAAAAACATATTAGAGCGTTTTAATTTTAATAGTTCTGTATAGAGTAGATTAACCAATTGTGCCACCTCCAACTAGTTTGGTGAAATAATCTTCTAGTCTATCTTCGCTCATCATAATTTTTAATACTTCAACATCATTGCGAACCAACGTTCTATTGATGTGTCCTTGCTGTCCAAAGTGAGAATAAACGCGAATATTTCCTTCATCATGTACCTCGTAATCAAAAATTTGAAAATGATTTTCTAATAGCATCGCAGCTTTATTATCATTATTTACCTGGAATTCTATGTACTTACGATTGGCTTTACGCAGTGGATCAAGAGAAACTTCTTCTAATAACCTTCCTTCATGAATAATTCCCATACGATCGACTAGTTGTTCCACCTCAGCTAATATATGACTAGAAATGAGTATCGTTATATTTCTGTCTTGAGCTAAAGATTTAATGAGTTTTCGCATTTCTTTAATACCGATTGGATCTAGTCCGTTAGTTGGTTCATCTAGTATGAGTAGTTCAGGATAATGGAGGAGAGCACGTGCAATTCCTAAGCGTTGCTTCATTCCTAAAGAGTATTTTCCTACTAGTTTTTTTGTTTCGTGCTGCAAGCCTACAATTTCTAATGCTTCTTCAATTGCATTCCTTTTGTGAACTCCAATTATCTTTGCATTAATTAATAAGTTCTCTCTTGCAGTTAAGTTTTCATAAAATCCTGGGACTTCAACGATAGAACCAATTCTTCTTAAAATGTCTTTTTGATTCCGAAGTAAATCCTCACCGAATATTTCTATATTTCCACTTGTAGGTTTTATAAGACTAAGCAGCATACGGATTGTAGTTGTTTTACCAGCACCGTTACGCCCTATGAATCCATAAATCTCTCCTTGCTGTACATTTATATTTAGATTATCTACGGACTTTTGGGTCCCATAAACTTTAGTAAGGTTTGTCGTTTTTATAATTGTATTTATAGGGGGCACCTACTTTCTATAAGTTCTTAATTACATAATAAAAAGGAAGGTTTAACTGCATATTAATCATTTCTTAACTATTTCTTAAAAGTAGTGTGTTTTGGGACGGAAAAACCAAAAGTAGTTCGTTCCTGGGGAATACTGTAAACCCATATACGCCCACCATTTTTTTCAACGAGGGCTTTAGAAATAGAGAGTCCAAGGCCACTCCACCGTAAGAAGGATTTCTTGATTGTTCGCTACGGTACATCCGCTTAAATACGTTTTGTAAATCATGTTTTGGAATACCGGGTCCCTTGTCCCAAATAAGAAGCTCATATTCTGTATTGGTTTCTAGTAGTTCGACTCCTACTATTTTCCCAGCTTTTCCGTGATGGATAGCGTTTTTTATTAGATTACCTATAATTCGTATAAGGCTAAGGTGATCTGCAATAATAGGAGAAGTAGATTCTGGTATGAGAACTTGTAGTTCAATGTTATGTTTTGATAGCTCGGGTAAGAATTCGATTAATACTTCTCTAGTAACTTCAGAAAAATCGAGTTCTTCTTCTTTTAGTGGAAATTCATCAGCATCTAGCTTGGCCATATTAAAGATTTCATCGACCAGATGTTTTAAGTCATTCGATTTCTTATAAAGTATTTCAAGATATTCTTGCTTTTCTACTTCAGAAGTAGCGACATCATCTTTTAAAGCATCAATATATCCAATAATAGAAGTGAGTGGTGTCCGGATATCATGTGAGATATTAGATAAAAGTTGTTTTCTAGCTTCTTGGGATTTCCTTGCTTCGATCTGACCCTTTTCTAATGCAGCTATTAATTCGTTTATTGAAAACACGATATTATTTAATGAACGGTCGTTATTTGTGAATAGCCTCGTTTGTAAATTCCCTTTAAGTGCACGGCTTAATTTAGTAACCATCGATTCGTTGCTTTGAATAAAGTGAACTCTTGAAAAGAAAAGGTATATTGTGATTATGATAAGAGCAATAAATAAAGATACTTTTACATGGTATCCCATATCTATATTTAAAAGTCCGCAAATGATAAGTTGTAATGAAATAAGAAAGAGGATCTTATCATTTTTCAACCTTTTCACCTACAAACTTATAACCGATTCCCCATACAGTCTGAATGAATTTTGGATTGGAAGAATCGATTTCTATTTTCTTTCTAAGCTTTCTAATATGCACCATAACGGTATTATCATCTTCTATATAATTATCGTCCCATACATTTCGAAAGAGTTGTGTTTTTGTAAATACTTGCTCTGGGTTTGAAGCGAAGAATCTTAATAGTTCAAGTTCTTTTCCAGTTAAGTTGATTTCTTTTCCGTTCGTATGGACTGTGTATTTTTTAAAATCGATAGTTAGTCCTTTAAATGTTAAAGCTGTTTTCTCTTGTACGTTAGTATTACTTCCAAGAACTAAAAAACGTCGCATAAGAGCTTTTACTCTTGCAATCACTTCGTGAATACTGAAAGGTTTCGTAATATAATCATCAGCACCTATGCTTAAGCCCAAAATTTTATCAACTTCGTGATCTTTAGCAGTTAGCATTAATATAGGAATGTTGGTTGTATCTCTAAGTTTTCTGCACACTTCGATACCATCTACTTTCGGCATCATAAGATCTAATATAACGAGGTTGTAGTTATTTTGGTTAAATAAGCACAACGCTTCTTCGCCATTAATTGCAGTATCTACCATATATAATTCTCGCTCTAAATATCTTTTTAATAAGTCTCGAATTTCTTTATCGTCATCTGCTATAAGAATACGTATATCTTTCATATCGTCACCTGTTTCTAATAGAATGTTATTAATATTACAATTTGATAAACAAAGGGGAATAGGGAGTGGTAATAAAAAATAAAACAACTTTCTAATTATATACTATTAATTGTTAAAATAAGGTTGCTAGTTTAGCTGAAAAGAATCAATCGTATGAGTTCGGTAAGATGGGGGAAGCGAGTCCTTTGAAATAGAGAAGTGCCTAAATTGAATAGTGTTTAGAAGAATAGATTGGTAAAGAAAAGTAGACGAAGGTTGCTATTTTAATGAAACCTTTGTAGGTCCTTATCTAGAGTTAAAAGAGTGCAAAGGTACTAAATTAAATTTCTTTATAAAAAGGTGTTGACGATTAGAGTATAGAGGTGTAATATAGGACAAGTCGCCGATAGCAACAACGCAGAAAGCGACAAAAGAAATAAAAAAACTTGGTTGACATTGAAATATGAAAATGTTAACATAAGGGAGTCGCAAATGAGCGACAAACAAGTTCTTTGAAAACTGAACGAAACAAACAACGTAAACGTCAATTTTTATTTTTAGATGCTAGACAAACTAACTTTATTGGAGAGTTTGATCCTGGCTCAGGATGAACGCTGGCGGCGTGCCTAATACATGCAAGTCGAGCGAATGGATTAAGAGCTTGCTCTTATGAAGTTAGCGGCGGACGGGTGAGTAACACGTGGGTAACCTACCCATAAGACTGGGATAACTCCGGGAAACCGGGGCTAATACCGGATAATATTTTGAACTGCATAGTTCGAAATTGAAAGGCGGCTTCGGCTGTCACTTATGGATGGACCCGCGTCGCATTAGCTAGTTGGTGAGGTAACGGCTCACCAAGGCAACGATGCGTAGCCGACCTGAGAGGGTGATCGGCCACACTGGGACTGAGACACGGCCCAGACTCCTACGGGAGGCAGCAGTAGGGAATCTTCCGCAATGGACGAAAGTCTGACGGAGCAACGCCGCGTGAGTGATGAAGGCTTTCGGGTCGTAAAACTCTGTTGTTAGGGAAGAACAAGTGCTAGTTGAATAAGCTGGCACCTTGACGGTACCTAACCAGAAAGCCACGGCTAACTACGTGCCAGCAGCCGCGGTAATACGTAGGTGGCAAGCGTTATCCGGAATTATTGGGCGTAAAGCGCGCGCAGGTGGTTTCTTAAGTCTGATGTGAAAGCCCACGGCTCAACCGTGGAGGGTCATTGGAAACTGGGAGACTTGAGTGCAGAAGAGGAAAGTGGAATTCCATGTGTAGCGGTGAAATGCGTAGAGATATGGAGGAACACCAGTGGCGAAGGCGACTTTCTGGTCTGTAACTGACACTGAGGCGCGAAAGCGTGGGGAGCAAACAGGATTAGATACCCTGGTAGTCCACGCCGTAAACGATGAGTGCTAAGTGTTAGAGGGTTTCCGCCCTTTAGTGCTGAAGTTAACGCATTAAGCACTCCGCCTGGGGAGTACGGCCGCAAGGCTGAAACTCAAAGGAATTGACGGGGGCCCGCACAAGCGGTGGAGCATGTGGTTTAATTCGAAGCAACGCGAAGAACCTTACCAGGTCTTGACATCCTCTGAAAACTCTAGAGATAGAGCTTCTCCTTCGGGAGCAGAGTGACAGGTGGTGCATGGTTGTCGTCAGCTCGTGTCGTGAGATGTTGGGTTAAGTCCCGCAACGAGCGCAACCCTTGATCTTAGTTGCCATCATTAAGTTGGGCACTCTAAGGTGACTGCCGGTGACAAACCGGAGGAAGGTGGGGATGACGTCAAATCATCATGCCCCTTATGACCTGGGCTACACACGTGCTACAATGGACGGTACAAAGAGCTGCAAGACCGCGAGGTGGAGCTAATCTCATAAAACCGTTCTCAGTTCGGATTGTAGGCTGCAACTCGCCTACATGAAGCTGGAATCGCTAGTAATCGCGGATCAGCATGCCGCGGTGAATACGTTCCCGGGCCTTGTACACACCGCCCGTCACACCACGAGAGTTTGTAACACCCGAAGTCGGTGGGGTAACCTTTATGGAGCCAGCCGCCTAAGGTGGGACAGATGATTGGGGTGAAGTCGTAACAAGGTAGCCGTATCGGAAGGTGCGGCTGGATCACCTCCTTTCTATGGAGAATTGATGAACGCAGTTCATCAATAAACGTTGACTTGTTTTGTTTCGTTCAGTTTTGAGAGAACTATCTCTCAAGTTTAAATGTATGTTCTTTGAAAACTAGATAACAGTGTAGCTCATATTTTTTTAATTTTATTTTGGTTAAGTTAGAAAGGGCGCACGGTGGATGCCTTGACACTAGGAGTCGATGAAGGACGGGACTAACGCCGATATGCTTCGGGGAGCTGTAAGTAAGCTTTGATCCGAAGATTTCCGAATGGGGAAACCCACTATACGTAATGGTATGGTATCCTTACCTGAATACATAGGGTATGGAAGACAGACCCAGGGAACTGAAACATCTAAGTACCTGGAGGAAGAGAAAGCAAATGCGATTTCCTGAGTAGCGGCGAGCGAAACGGAATCTAGCCCAAACCAAGAGGCTTGCCTCTTGGGGTTGTAGGACATTCTATACGGAGTTACAAAGGAACGAGGTAGACGAAGCGACCTGGAAAGGTCCGTCACAGAGGGTAACAACCCCGTAGTCGAAACTTCGTTCTCTCTTGAATGTATCCTGAGTACGGCGGAACACGTGAAATTCCGTCGGAATCTGGGAGGACCATCTCCCAAGGCTAAATACTCCCTAGTGATCGATAGTGAACCAGTACCGTGAGGGAAAGGTGAAAAGCACCCCGGAAGGGGAGTGAAAGAGATCCTGAAACCGTGTGCCTACAAATAGTCAGAGCCCGTTAATGGGTGATGGCGTGCCTTTTGTAGAATGAACCGGCGAGTTACGATCCCGTGCAAGGTTAAGCTGAAGAGGCGGAGCCGCAGCGAAAGCGAGTCTGAATAGGGCGTTTAGTACGTGGTCGTAGACCCGAAACCAGGTGATCTACCCATGTCCAGGGTGAAGTTCAGGTAACACTGAATGGAGGCCCGAACCCACGCACGTTGAAAAGTGCGGGGATGAGGTGTGGGTAGCGGAGAAATTCCAATCGAACCTGGAGATAGCTGGTTCTCCCCGAAATAGCTTTAGGGCTAGCCTTAAGTGTAAGAGTCTTGGAGGTAGAGCACTGATTGAACTAGGGGTCCTCATCGGATTACCGAATTCAGTCAAACTCCGAATGCCAATGACTTATCCTTAGGAGTCAGACTGCGAGTGATAAGATCCGTAGTCAAGAGGGAAACAGCCCAGATCGCCAGCTAAGGTCCCAAAGTGTGTATTAAGTGGAAAAGGATGTGGAGTTGCTTAGACAACTAGGATGTTGGCTCAGAAGCAGCCACCATTTAAAGAGTGCGTAATAGCTCACTAGTCGAGTGACTCTGCGCCGAAAATGTACCGGGGCTAAATACACCACCGAAGCTGCGAATTGATACCAATGGTATCAGTGGTAGGGGAGCGTTCTAAGTGCAGTGAAGTCAGACCGGAAGGACTGGTGGAGCGCTTAGAAGTGAGAATGCCGGTATGAGTAGCGAAAGACGGGTGAGAATCCCGTCCACCGAATGCCTAAGGTTTCCTGAGGAAGGCTCGTCCGCTCAGGGTTAGTCAGGACCTAAGCCGAGGCCGACAGGCGTAGGCGATGGACAACAGGTTGATATTCCTGTACCACCTCTTTATCGTTTGAGCAATGGAGGGACGCAGAAGGATAGAAGAAGCGTGCGATTGGTTGTGCACGTCCAAGCAGTTAGGCTGATAAGTAGGCAAATCCGCTTATCGTGAAGGCTGAGCTGTGATGGGGAAGCTCCTTATGGAGCGAAGTCTTTGATTCCCCGCTGCCAAGAAAAGCTTCTAGCGAGATAAAAGGTGCCTGTACCGCAAACCGACACAGGTAGGCGAGGAGAGAATCCTAAGGTGTGCGAGAGAACTCTGGTTAAGGAACTCGGCAAAATGACCCCGTAACTTCGGGAGAAGGGGTGCTTTCTTAACGGAAAGCCGCAGTGAATAGGCCCAAGCGACTGTTTAGCAAAAACACAGGTCTCTGCGAAGCCGTAAGGCGAAGTATAGGGGCTGACACCTGCCCGGTGCTGGAAGGTTAAGGAGAGGGGTTAGCGTAAGCGAAGCTCTGAACTGAAGCCCCAGTAAACGGCGGCCGTAACTATAACGGTCCTAAGGTAGCGAAATTCCTTGTCGGGTAAGTTCCGACCCGCACGAAAGGTGTAACGATTTGGGCACTGTCTCAACCAGAGACTCGGTGAAATTATAGTACCTGTGAAGATGCAGGTTACCCGCGACAGGACGGAAAGACCCCGTGGAGCTTTACTGTAGCCTGATATTGAATTTTGGTACAGTTTGTACAGGATAGGCGGGAGCCATTGAAACCGGAGCGCTAGCTTCGGTGGAGGCGCTGGTGGGATACCGCCCTGACTGTATTGAAATTCTAACCTACGGGTCTTATCGACCCGGGAGACAGTGTCAGGTGGGCAGTTTGACTGGGGCGGTCGCCTCCTAAAGTGTAACGGAGGCGCCCAAAGGTTCCCTCAGAATGGTTGGAAATCATTCGTAGAGTGCAAAGGCATAAGGGAGCTTGACTGCGAGACCTACAAGTCGAGCAGGGACGAAAGTCGGGCTTAGTGATCCGGTGGTTCCGCATGGAAGGGCCATCGCTCAACGGATAAAAGCTACCCCGGGGATAACAGGCTTATCTCCCCCAAGAGTCCACATCGACGGGGAGGTTTGGCACCTCGATGTCGGCTCATCGCATCCTGGGGCTGTAGTCGGTCCCAAGGGTTGGGCTGTTCGCCCATTAAAGCGGTACGCGAGCTGGGTTCAGAACGTCGTGAGACAGTTCGGTCCCTATCCGTCGTGGGCGCAGGAAATTTGAGAGGAGCTGTCCTTAGTACGAGAGGACCGGGATGGACGCACCGCTGGTGTACCAGTTGTTCTGCCAAGGGCATAGCTGGGTAGCTATGTGCGGAAGGGATAAGTGCTGAAAGCATCTAAGCATGAAGCCCCCCTCAAGATGAGATTTCCCATAGCGTAAGCTAGTAAGATCCCTGAAAGATGATCAGGTTGATAGGTTCGAGGTGGAAGCATGGTGACATGTGGAGCTGACGAATACTAATAGATCGAGGACTTAACCATATAATATGAAGCAAATGTTATCTAGTTTTGAAGGAATATACCTTCAATAGTTTGGTGATGATGGCAGAGAGGTCACACCCGTTCCCATACCGAACACGGAAGTTAAGCTCTCTAGCGCCGATGGTAGTTGGGACCTTGTCCCTGTGAGAGTAGGACGTCGCCAAGCAAAAACCTAAGTCGTTTCGACTTAGGTTTTTTGTGTTTATTTTTATTTACCAAATGTTAAAATCCATAAGTTTAATAACGTTAAAGACGAAAAAATAATGAAATAGAAACGGTATAAAATGAAATTTGGATATTAAAGTGATAAAAAGGTTATAAAGTAATACGTTTAAATATCAATTGAAGGTAAGAATTACCTTTTTATGTTAATTTAGTTGTAGAGTGAACAATAATGTTTTTGATCTAATATGAAAAGGTTATGCGAAAAAGAGCTGGATGGCTATTTTTCACATAACCTTTTTATGGTTTTAAAGGATTTTACTTAAGAAAAAATCTATAATTAAGGTAGTTAACATATATTTTTTGATGGGTGTGGGGGATTATGAAAGAAATATGCATGTTATTAGTGGCTGTTATATTATGGGGGACGGCAATTGCACCAACGAAATGGGCATTAGAATCTATTCAACCATTTACTTTGTTATTTATTCGTCTTTTCTTTGCGGGTGGAATTTGTATACTTTTTTCATATGGCCAACTTCAAAAAGCGATCGTACATAAACATATTCCATGGAAAAGAATGAGTTTGCTATCTTTTACTGGTGTAGCTGGGTATTTTATGTTCACATCCTACGGGATTTCTTTAACAAGTGGATTACATGTTAGTATCATTGATGCTGCATTGCCATTAGTTACAATTCTTTTTTCAGCGTTCTTTTTGAAAGAGAAAATTCAGCCGAATTATTGGATCGGTATTATATTGGGGGCTATAGGGGTACTTCTTATTACAATTTCATCTAACAATGCTGATCAAGAGGTATCTTTAATAGGAGATATCCTTATTTTATTAAGCACCTTCTTATTTGCTTTCTATACAGTATTGTTAAAACAGCCGAAACAGGAACAGTATCTATCAAACAAGGTTTTTACAACATTAACTTTAATTATTGGATCGGTTATTTTATTACCATTTGCAATGGTAGAAACTTTTTATTACGGTTTCCCGAAGATTGAAACCTGGAAGACTGGATTTAGTGTAATGTATCTTGTTATTGGAGCGACAATTTTAGCATATTGGTGTTGGAATAAAGCACTAGAGAGAGTTACAGCATCAGTAAGTGGATTATATTTAAATGCATTGCCGCTAATAAGTATTGTTGCTTCAATTGTTCTATTAAATGAATCTTTAACGTGGAGAATAGTAATAGGCGGCGGCTTAGTTTTATTTGGAGTGGTATGGGCGGATAAAAGTAAATTAATTGATCTATTTATCATTTCCCGACAGAAAAGTCCCGCCTCAAGGAATGAGTAGGACGATAGTTTAAAGAGTGCATGTATATAATGTGTAATTAAAAGGACGTCTTGTATGTAATGGGATGTCCTTTTTTATTATTTTCATTGAAATAGAGAAATAGGATAACTGAAATAAATATAGAAAATACCTTTGGGAATTTTTTTATTATTAATTGAATAAAAGGTGTTGACGATTAGCGTATAGTGGTGTAGTATAGAACAAGTCGCCGATAGCAACAACGCAGAAAGCGACAAAAGAAATAAAAAAACTTGGTTGACATTGAAGTATGAAAATGTTAACATAAGGGAGTCGCAAATGAGCGACAAACAAGTTCTTTGAAAACTGAACGAAACAAACAACGTAAACGTCAATTTTTATTTTTAGATGCTAGACAAACTAACTTTATTGGAGAGTTTGATCCTGGCTCAGGATGAACGCTGGCGGCGTGCCTAATACATGCAAGTCGAGCGAATGGATTAAGAGCTTGCTCTTATGAAGTTAGCGGCGGACGGGTGAGTAACACGTGGGTAACCTACCCATAAGACTGGGATAACTCCGGGAAACCGGGGCTAATACCGGATAATATTTTGAACTGCATAGTTCGAAATTGAAAGGCGGCTTCGGCTGTCACTTATGGATGGACCCGCGTCGCATTAGCTAGTTGGTGAGGTAACGGCTCACCAAGGCAACGATGCGTAGCCGACCTGAGAGGGTGATCGGCCACACTGGGACTGAGACACGGCCCAGACTCCTACGGGAGGCAGCAGTAGGGAATCTTCCGCAATGGACGAAAGTCTGACGGAGCAACGCCGCGTGAGTGATGAAGGCTTTCGGGTCGTAAAACTCTGTTGTTAGGGAAGAACAAGTGCTAGTTGAATAAGCTGGCACCTTGACGGTACCTAACCAGAAAGCCACGGCTAACTACGTGCCAGCAGCCGCGGTAATACGTAGGTGGCAAGCGTTATCCGGAATTATTGGGCGTAAAGCGCGCGCAGGTGGTTTCTTAAGTCTGATGTGAAAGCCCACGGCTCAACCGTGGAGGGTCATTGGAAACTGGGAGACTTGAGTGCAGAAGAGGAAAGTGGAATTCCATGTGTAGCGGTGAAATGCGTAGAGATATGGAGGAACACCAGTGGCGAAGGCGACTTTCTGGTCTGTAACTGACACTGAGGCGCGAAAGCGTGGGGAGCAAACAGGATTAGATACCCTGGTAGTCCACGCCGTAAACGATGAGTGCTAAGTGTTAGAGGGTTTCCGCCCTTTAGTGCTGAAGTTAACGCATTAAGCACTCCGCCTGGGGAGTACGGCCGCAAGGCTGAAACTCAAAGGAATTGACGGGGGCCCGCACAAGCGGTGGAGCATGTGGTTTAATTCGAAGCAACGCGAAGAACCTTACCAGGTCTTGACATCCTCTGAAAACTCTAGAGATAGAGCTTCTCCTTCGGGAGCAGAGTGACAGGTGGTGCATGGTTGTCGTCAGCTCGTGTCGTGAGATGTTGGGTTAAGTCCCGCAACGAGCGCAACCCTTGATCTTAGTTGCCATCATTAAGTTGGGCACTCTAAGGTGACTGCCGGTGACAAACCGGAGGAAGGTGGGGATGACGTCAAATCATCATGCCCCTTATGACCTGGGCTACACACGTGCTACAATGGACGGTACAAAGAGCTGCAAGACCGCGAGGTGGAGCTAATCTCATAAAACCGTTCTCAGTTCGGATTGTAGGCTGCAACTCGCCTACATGAAGCTGGAATCGCTAGTAATCGCGGATCAGCATGCCGCGGTGAATACGTTCCCGGGCCTTGTACACACCGCCCGTCACACCACGAGAGTTTGTAACACCCGAAGTCGGTGGGGTAACCTTTATGGAGCCAGCCGCCTAAGGTGGGACAGATGATTGGGGTGAAGTCGTAACAAGGTAGCCGTATCGGAAGGTGCGGCTGGATCACCTCCTTTCTATGGAGAATTGATGAACGCAGTTCATCAATAAACGTTGACTTGTTTTGTTTCGTTCAGTTTTGAGAGAACTATCTCTCAAGTTTAAATGTATGTTCTTTGAAAACTAGATAACAGTGTAGCTCATATTTTTTTAATTTTATTTTGGTTAAGTTAGAAAGGGCGCACGGTGGATGCCTTGACACTAGGAGTCGATGAAGGACGGGACTAACGCCGATATGCTTCGGGGAGCTGTAAGTAAGCTTTGATCCGAAGATTTCCGAATGGGGAAACCCACTATACGTAATGGTATGGTATCCTTACCTGAATACATAGGGTATGGAAGACAGACCCAGGGAACTGAAACATCTAAGTACCTGGAGGAAGAGAAAGCAAATGCGATTTCCTGAGTAGCGGCGAGCGAAACGGAATCTAGCCCAAACCAAGAGGCTTGCCTCTTGGGGTTGTAGGACATTCTATACGGAGTTACAAAGGAACGAGGTAGACGAAGCGACCTGGAAAGGTCCGTCACAGAGGGTAACAACCCCGTAGTCGAAACTTCGTTCTCTCTTGAATGTATCCTGAGTACGGCGGAACACGTGAAATTCCGTCGGAATCTGGGAGGACCATCTCCCAAGGCTAAATACTCCCTAGTGATCGATAGTGAACCAGTACCGTGAGGGAAAGGTGAAAAGCACCCCGGAAGGGGAGTGAAAGAGATCCTGAAACCGTGTGCCTACAAATAGTCAGAGCCCGTTAATGGGTGATGGCGTGCCTTTTGTAGAATGAACCGGCGAGTTACGATCCCGTGCAAGGTTAAGCTGAAGAGGCGGAGCCGCAGCGAAAGCGAGTCTGAATAGGGCGTTTAGTACGTGGTCGTAGACCCGAAACCAGGTGATCTACCCATGTCCAGGGTGAAGTTCAGGTAACACTGAATGGAGGCCCGAACCCACGCACGTTGAAAAGTGCGGGGATGAGGTGTGGGTAGCGGAGAAATTCCAATCGAACCTGGAGATAGCTGGTTCTCCCCGAAATAGCTTTAGGGCTAGCCTTAAGTGTAAGAGTCTTGGAGGTAGAGCACTGATTGAACTAGGGGTCCTCATCGGATTACCGAATTCAGTCAAACTCCGAATGCCAATGACTTATCCTTAGGAGTCAGACTGCGAGTGATAAGATCCGTAGTCAAGAGGGAAACAGCCCAGATCGCCAGCTAAGGTCCCAAAGTGTGTATTAAGTGGAAAAGGATGTGGAGTTGCTTAGACAACTAGGATGTTGGCTCAGAAGCAGCCACCATTTAAAGAGTGCGTAATAGCTCACTAGTCGAGTGACTCTGCGCCGAAAATGTACCGGGGCTAAATACACCACCGAAGCTGCGAATTGATACCAATGGTATCAGTGGTAGGGGAGCGTTCTAAGTGCAGTGAAGTCAGACCGGAAGGACTGGTGGAGCGCTTAGAAGTGAGAATGCCGGTATGAGTAGCGAAAGACGGGTGAGAATCCCGTCCACCGAATGCCTAAGGTTTCCTGAGGAAGGCTCGTCCGCTCAGGGTTAGTCAGGACCTAAGCCGAGGCCGACAGGCGTAGGCGATGGACAACAGGTTGATATTCCTGTACCACCTCTTTATCGTTTGAGCAATGGAGGGACGCAGAAGGATAGAAGAAGCGTGCGATTGGTTGTGCACGTCCAAGCAGTTAGGCTGATAAGTAGGCAAATCCGCTTATCGTGAAGGCTGAGCTGTGATGGGGAAGCTCCTTATGGAGCGAAGTCTTTGATTCCCCGCTGCCAAGAAAAGCTTCTAGCGAGATAAAAGGTGCCTGTACCGCAAACCGACACAGGTAGGCGAGGAGAGAATCCTAAGGTGTGCGAGAGAACTCTGGTTAAGGAACTCGGCAAAATGACCCCGTAACTTCGGGAGAAGGGGTGCTTTCTTAACGGAAAGCCGCAGTGAATAGGCCCAAGCGACTGTTTAGCAAAAACACAGGTCTCTGCGAAGCCGTAAGGCGAAGTATAGGGGCTGACACCTGCCCGGTGCTGGAAGGTTAAGGAGAGGGGTTAGCGTAAGCGAAGCTCTGAACTGAAGCCCCAGTAAACGGCGGCCGTAACTATAACGGTCCTAAGGTAGCGAAATTCCTTGTCGGGTAAGTTCCGACCCGCACGAAAGGTGTAACGATTTGGGCACTGTCTCAACCAGAGACTCGGTGAAATTATAGTACCTGTGAAGATGCAGGTTACCCGCGACAGGACGGAAAGACCCCGTGGAGCTTTACTGTAGCCTGATATTGAATTTTGGTACAGTTTGTACAGGATAGGCGGGAGCCATTGAAACCGGAGCGCTAGCTTCGGTGGAGGCGCTGGTGGGATACCGCCCTGACTGTATTGAAATTCTAACCTACGGGTCTTATCGACCCGGGAGACAGTGTCAGGTGGGCAGTTTGACTGGGGCGGTCGCCTCCTAAAGTGTAACGGAGGCGCCCAAAGGTTCCCTCAGAATGGTTGGAAATCATTCGTAGAGTGCAAAGGCATAAGGGAGCTTGACTGCGAGACCTACAAGTCGAGCAGGGACGAAAGTCGGGCTTAGTGATCCGGTGGTTCCGCATGGAAGGGCCATCGCTCAACGGATAAAAGCTACCCCGGGGATAACAGGCTTATCTCCCCCAAGAGTCCACATCGACGGGGAGGTTTGGCACCTCGATGTCGGCTCATCGCATCCTGGGGCTGTAGTCGGTCCCAAGGGTTGGGCTGTTCGCCCATTAAAGCGGTACGCGAGCTGGGTTCAGAACGTCGTGAGACAGTTCGGTCCCTATCCGTCGTGGGCGCAGGAAATTTGAGAGGAGCTGTCCTTAGTACGAGAGGACCGGGATGGACGCACCGCTGGTGTACCAGTTGTTCTGCCAAGGGCATAGCTGGGTAGCTATGTGCGGAAGGGATAAGTGCTGAAAGCATCTAAGCATGAAGCCCCCCTCAAGATGAGATTTCCCATAGCGTAAGCTAGTAAGATCCCTGAAAGATGATCAGGTTGATAGGTTCGAGGTGGAAGCATGGTGACATGTGGAGCTGACGAATACTAATAGATCGAGGACTTAACCATATAATATGAAGCAAATGTTATCTAGTTTTGAAGGAATATACCTTCAATAGTTTGGTGATGATGGCAGAGAGGTCACACCCGTTCCCATACCGAACACGGAAGTTAAGCTCTCTAGCGCCGATGGTAGTTGGGACCTTGTCCCTGTGAGAGTAGGACGTCGCCAAGCAAAAACCTAAGTCGTTTCGACTTAGGTTTTTTTGTGTTTATTTTTATTTACCAAATGTTAAAATCCATAAATTTAATAACGCTAAAGAAGAAAAAAGAATGAAATAGAGGCTGTTTAAAATAATGGCAATGATTTTTTGTACTCCTGATTTTCCGAATGCTCCTAAAATAATCCCTAAGATAGGAAAGATTATTTCTATCATAAGTGTATATTTTAAATAATGAGAGTAGAAAAAATGGGATGATATAAATAAGTATTCAATAATTACAGCAATTACTGCGATGGAGAAAAATAAATAGGGTAATAACACAGTTATTTTTTTCACGGTTATTCCTCATTAGAAATTAAATCGTTATAATATAAGTTCTATTGATGTATAGAATACAAGAGTGTATATATTTTAATTAAAACATACTGAAGTACCATATAAACAGTTATACGTAAAATAGATCTCTAGAAATATATATTCTAATTTCCCTTCCTTCTTGTATATAGTTGCAATTCTTCTTTTGAATATAACTAAAACACGAACGTTATCGATGACTAATAAAAAAACATTCGATTATTTATTGACATTGTTTATGAAATATTGTTAATATAGCCATAGAAACAATAATATATAAGACCTCATATAATCGCGGGGATATGGCCTGCAAGTCTCTACCTAACGACCGTTATTCGTTAGACTATGAGGGAAAGTCACTCGGTATTTTTCTATTCACAAGGGATACGTATGCCTGAGTAGAGCGCTTTCTCTCATAGTAAAAGAGAAACTGTTCTATTTCAGGCTTTTTTTATTTGAATCGGGGGGATTCTAATATGAAATCACTAGTTGGAGTCATAATGGGAAGCACGTCAGACTGGGAAACAATGAAATATGCTTGTGACATTTTAGATGAATTAAATATACCGTATGAGAAAAAAGTTGTATCCGCTCATCGGACTCCGGATTATATGTTTGAATATGCAGAAACAGCTCGTGAACGTGGATTAAAAGTTATTATTGCTGGAGCTGGTGGAGCAGCACATTTACCAGGAATGGTTGCAGCGAAGACAAATCTTCCTGTAATCGGTGTCCCAGTTCAATCAAAAGCGTTAAACGGCCTAGATTCGTTATTATCCATTGTCCAAATGCCAGGAGGGGTTCCAGTTGCAACTGTTGCAATTGGTAAGGCTGGTTCAACAAATGCTGGATTGCTTGCTGCACAAATACTTGGATCATTTCATGATGACATACATGATGCATTAGAGTTGAGACGAGAGGCTATTGAGAAAACTGTGCGTGAAGGTAGTGAGCTAGTATGACGAGAATCATCTTACCTGGAAAAACAATCGGCATTATTGGAGGCGGCCAGCTTGGAAGAATGATGGCACTGGCAGCTAAGGAGATGGGTTATAAAATTGCTGTTTTAGATCCTACAAAGCATTCACCATGTGCACAAGTTGCTGATATTGAGATTGTTGCATCTTATGACGATCTAAAAGCAATTCAGCATTTAGCAGAGATAAGCGACGTTGTCACATATGAATTTGAGAATATTGATTATAGATGTTTACAATGGCTTGAGAAACATGCGTATTTACCACAAGGTAGTCAATTATTAAATAAAACGCAAAATCGTTTTACTGAAAAGAATGCAATTGAAAAAGCGGGGTTACCGGTAGCATCGTATAGATTGGTTCAAAATCAAGATCAACTTACAGAAGCAATTAAAGAGTTATCTTTCCCTTCTGTCTTAAAAACAACGACAGGTGGATACGATGGTAAAGGGCAAGTGGTTTTAAAGAGTGAAGCTGATGTTGTGAGAGCAAAAGAGCTTACTAATAAAGCAGAATGCATTCTTGAAAAATGGGTACCTTTTGAAAAAGAAATATCAGTTATTGTAACTCGTAGTGTAAGTGGTGAAACGAAAGTATTTCCCGTAGCAGAAAATATTCATGTGAATAACATCTTACATGAATCTATCGTTCCAGCTCGCATTACAGAAGAACTTTCTCAAAAAGCAATTACTTATGCAAAAGTACTTGCGGATGAATTAAAACTTGTGGGAACACTAGCGGTAGAGATGTTTGCTACAGCTGACGGTGAGATTTACATTAATGAATTAGCACCAAGACCTCACAACTCAGGGCATTATACGCTTGATGCATGTGAAACGAGTCAATTTGGTCAACATATTCGAGCAATCTGTAATTTACCTCTTGGAGAAACAAATTTGTTAAAACCAGTTGTCATGATTAACATTTTAGGCGAACATATAGAAGGGGTCCTAGGACAAGTGAATAGATTAACCGGGTGCTATTTACACTTGTATGGAAAAGAAGAAGCAAAAGCACAGCGAAAAATGGGGCATGTTAATATTTTAAATGATAATATTGAAGTCGCTCTAGAAAAAGCGAAGAGTTTGCATATTTGGGACCATCAAGAACAACTGTTGGAGGGAAAAAGATGATTAATCGTTATACACGCCCTGAAATGGGTGCGATTTGGACGGAAGAGAACAAATTTAAAGCGTGGTTAGAAGTTGAGATTTTAGCGTGTGAAGCATGGGCTGAGCTTGGCGATATTCCAAAAGAAGATGTGAAAAAAATTCGTGAACATGCATCATTTGATATTGATCGTATTTATGAAATTGAAAAAGAAACACGTCATGACGTAGTTGCTTTCACTCGTGCTGTATCAGAAACACCAACATTAGGTGAAGAACGTAAATGGGTTCATTACGGTTTAACATCTACAGACGTAGTAGATACAGCTTTATCTTATATCTTAAAACAAGCAAATGAAATCTTGTTAAAAGACTTAGAAAACTTTGTTAGCATTTTAGCTAATAAAGCGAAAGAGCATAAATACACGATTATGATGGGAAGAACACACGGTGTACATGCAGAGCCAACAACATTTGGTTTAAAACTTGGTCTTTGGTATGAAGAAATGAAACGTAACGTAGAGCGTTTCAAACAAGCTGCTGATACAGTTCGCGTTGGTAAATTATCTGGTGCGGTTGGTACATATGCAAATATTGATCCATTCGTAGAAAAGTATGTTTGTGAAAACTTAGGATTAGAAGCAGCACCAATTTCAACACAAACATTGCAACGTGATCGTCATGCACATTACATGTCAACACTTGCACTAATCGCAACATCTGTTGAAAAGATGGCAGTTGAGATTCGTGGTTTACAAAAGAGTGAAACACGTGAAGTTGAAGAGGCTTTCGCAAAAGGTCAAAAAGGTTCTTCTGCAATGCCGCATAAACGTAATCCAATTGGATCTGAAAATATGACTGGTTTAGCTCGTGTTATCCGCGGTTATATGATGACAGCCTACGAGAATGTTCCGTTATGGCATGAGCGTGATATCTCTCACTCTTCTGCAGAACGCGTAATTTTACCAGATGCTACAATCGCGTTAAATTACATGTTAAATCGCTTTGGTAATATCGTTAAAAACTTAACTGTATTCCCAGAGAATATGAAACGCAATATGACAAGAACATACGGCTTAATTTACTCTCAGCGCGTAATGCTTACACTAATTGACAAAGGTCTGGTACGTGAAGAAGCTTATGATATCGTACAGCCTAAAGCAATGGAAGCTTGGGAAACACAAGTACAATTTAAAGAGCTTGTAGAAGCTGACGAGCGTATTACAAGTAAGTTAACGCAAGAAGAAATTAACGAATGTTTCAATTATGAACATCATATGCAACACGTTGATACAATCTTTGAACGCCTTGGATTAAACGAAGCGTAAAATTTCATATGGCACAGAATAGAGTCATTCTGTGCCATTCTTTATAAAAATATTATTCACATTTTTCAAACTACAGGGGGCTTGCGAAATGCAAAAGCTAGAATTGCTGTATGAAGGTAAGGCAAAAAGAATTTATCGTACAGAAGCAGCAGATATGGTTTGGGTAGAGTACAAAGATAGTGCGACTGCTTTCAATGGGGAGAAAAAAGCGACAATTACAGGAAAAGGTCGTTTGAACAATGAGATTACAACTTTATTGTTCAGAAAGTTACAAGAAGTTGGAATTAAAACACATTTTGTAGAGAAGTTATCTGATACAGAACAACTTGTCAAAAAGGTGAGTATTATTCCATTAGAAGTTGTCACAAGAAACGTAATTGCAGGTAGTCTTTCAAAAAGACTAGGAATGGAAGAAGGAACTGCTCTTACAGCACCAATCGTAGAATTTTACTACAAAGATGATGATTTAGGAGATCCACTTGTAACGGAAGATCATATTCGTTTGTTAAATGTTGCAACACCAGAGCAAGTAAGCGTATTACGAGATGCAGCTCTACAAATCAATCAAGTGTTGATTGAGCATTTCGCAAGCTGTCGTGTAAGATTAGTAGATTTCAAATTAGAGTTTGGCGTAACAGAAGAAGGGGAAATCATATTAGCAGATGAAATTTCACCAGATACTTGCCGTTTATGGGATGAAACGAGCAATGAAAAATTTGATAAAGATGTATTCCGTCGTGATCTTGGGAATTTAACAGAAGCATATGAAGAAATTTTAAAACGTTTAGGGGGAGCTTCACATGTATAAAGTTAAGGTATATATAACGTTAAGAGAAAGTGTATTAGATCCACAAGGAACTGCGGTAAAGGGAGCACTTCATAGTCTTTCATTTACAGAAGTACAAGACGTTCGAATCGGAAAGTATATGGAATTAACAATTGATAAATCAGTATCTGATTTGGATAGCAAGGTAAAAGAAATGTGCGAAAAACTATTAGCAAACGTTGTAATGGAAGACTACCGTTATGAAGTTGAGGAGGTTGTCGCACAGTGAAATTTGCCGTAATAGTATTTCCAGGTTCGAACTGTGATGTTGATATGTTTCATGCAATTAAAGATGAGCTTGGCGAAGAAGTAGATTACGTTTGGCATGATACAGAGAACTTAGATGAGTATGATGCGATTCTCTTACCAGGTGGATTCTCTTACGGTGACTACTTACGCTGTGGTGCTATTTCTCGCTTTGCTAATGCAATGAAAGCAGTGCAAAAAGCTGCTGAGCAAGGAAAGCCGATTTTAGGTGTATGTAATGGATTCCAGATTCTTGTTGAATCAGGATTACTACCAGGAGCATTAATGAGAAACGAAAACTTAAAATTCATGTGCCGAACTGTGCAGTTACGTGTTGAAAATAATGAAACGATGTTTACATCACAATATGAAAAAGATGAAGTAATTAATATTCCAATTGCACATGGTGAAGGGAATTACTATTGTGATGAAGCGACCCTTAAACAATTAGAAGAGAATAATCAAATCGCATTCCGTTACGTAGAAAATCCGAATGGAAGCGTTTCAGATATTGCAGGTATTGTAAATGAAAAAGGGAATGTCCTTGGCATGATGCCACATCCAGAGCGTGCTGTAGATGAATTGCTTGGCGGTGCTGAAGGTTTAAAAGTCTTTCAATCTATCTTAAAACAGTGGAGGGAAACATATGTCGTTAATGCTTGAGCCAAATCCAACACAAATTAAAGAAGAGCGTATATATGCGGAAATGGGGCTAACAGACGAAGAGTTTGCCATGGTTGAAAAGATTTTAGGCCGTTTGCCGAATTATACAGAAACGGGACTATTCTCTGTTATGTGGTCTGAACATTGTAGTTATAAAAATTCAAAGCCAGTTCTTCGTAAGTTTCCAACGACAGGTGAGCGTGTCTTACAAGGACCTGGAGAAGGCGCTGGAATTGTAGATATCGGTGATAATCAAGCGGTTGTATTTAAAATGGAAAGTCATAACCATCCTTCTGCAATTGAGCCATATCAAGGGGCGGCAACAGGTGTCGGCGGTATTATTCGCGATGTATTCTCTATGGGCGCACGTCCGGTAGCTCTATTAAACTCACTTCGTTTCGGTGAATTACAATCACCACGTGTGAAATATTTATTCGAAGAAGTAGTAGCAGGAATCGCAGGATACGGTAACTGCATCGGGATTCCTACTGTTGGTGGAGAAGTACAGTTTGATCCATGCTATGAAGGAAATCCACTTGTAAATGCAATGTGTGTAGGCTTAATTAATCATGAAGATATAAAAAAAGGGCAAGCGCATGGTGCTGGTAATACAGTAATGTACGTAGGAGCATCAACTGGTCGTGATGGTATTCACGGTGCAACGTTCGCATCTGAAGAGCTATCTGAAAGCTCAGAAGCGAAGCGTCCGGCGGTTCAAGTAGGGGATCCATTTATGGAGAAACTTCTTATTGAAGCATGTTTAGAACTTATTCAGTCTGATGCACTTGTTGGAATTCAAGATATGGGAGCTGCTGGTTTAACATCATCTTCTGCAGAAATGGCAAGTAAAGCAGGTATGGGTATTGAAATGTACTTAGATGATGTACCGCAGCGTGAAACAGGAATGACTCCATATGAAATGATGTTATCTGAATCACAAGAGCGTATGTTAATCGTTGTGAAAAAAGGTAGAGAGCAAGAAATAGTAGATTTATTTGAGAAGTATGGTCTTGCAGCAGTTACGATGGGGAAAGTAACGGAAGATAAAATGCTTCGCTTATTCCATAAAGATGTAATGGTAGCTGAAGTACCGGCGGATGCTCTTGCAGAAGAAGCACCAATTTATTATAAACCGTCAAAGGAAGCAGCATACTTTGCTGAGTTCCAGCAGATGAAAATGGAAACACCGCAAGTAGAGGATTATAAAGAAACGTTATTATCTCTATTACAACAACCAACGATTGCAAGTAAAGAATGGGTATATGATCAATATGATTATCAAGTGCGCACAAGCACAGTTGTTACACCAGGTTCAGATGCAGCGGTTGTACGTGTACGCGGTACAGAAAAAGGATTAGCAATGACGACAGATTGTAACTCTCGCTACATTTATCTAGATCCAGAAATGGGCGGTAAAATTGCAGTAGCAGAGGCGGCACGTAATATCGTATGTTCTGGCGGGGAGCCACTTGCAATTACAGATTGCTTAAACTTCGGTAACCCAGAAAAACCAGAGATCTTCTGGCAAATTGAGAAATCAGTAGACGGTATGAGTGAAGCTTGCCGCAAGTTACAAACGCCAGTTATCGGCGGGAATGTATCAATGTATAACGAGCGTAGTGGTGAAGCTGTATATCCAACACCAACTGTTGGGATGGTTGGACTTGTACACGATTTAAAACACGTAACAACACAAGAATTTAAACAAGCTGGCGATTTAGTTTATGTAATTGGAGAGACGAAAGCTGAGTTTGGCGGAAGTGAATTACAGAAAATGATCTACGGGAAAATTTTCGGTCAATCACCAAGCATCGATCTAGATGTAGAATTAAAACGCCAAAAACAATTACTAGCAGCAATTCAAGCTGGACTTGTTCAATCTGCACATGATGTTGCAGAAGGTGGTTTAGCAGTTGCAATTACTGAAAGTGCAATTGGTGCTAACGGTTTAGGTGCTACTGTGAAATTAGATGGGGAAGCAACAGCAGTATTATTTGCAGAATCACAATCTCGCTTTGTTATAACTGTAAAACGTGAAAATAAAGAAGCATTTGAGAAAGCGGTTGAAGCAATTCAAGTTGGAGAAGTTACAAATACAAATGAAGTAACAATTCATAATGAAGAAAATGAAGTATTACTTACAGCAAATGTAGATGAAATGAGAAAGGCTTGGAAAGGGGCAATCCCATGCTTACTGAAATAAAGGGGTTAAATGAAGAATGTGGCGTTTTCGGAATTTGGGGGCATGAAAATGCAGCACAAGTTTCGTACTACGGATTGCACAGTTTGCAGCACCGTGGGCAAGAAGGCGCAGGCATTGTTGTAAATAATGGGGAAAAAATCATCGGTCACAAGGGGTTAGGTTTAATATCAGAAGTGTTTTCAAGAGGTGAGCTAGAGGGATTAAACGGAAAATCAGCAATTGGACACGTACGATATGCAACAGCTGGTGGAAGTGAAGTTGCTAACGTTCAACCATTATTATTCCGTTTTTCTGATCATAGCATGGCGTTAGCTCATAACGGAAATTTAATTAACGCAAAAATGCTTCGTCGTGAATTAGAGGCAGAGGGAAGTATTTTTCAAACAAGTTCAGATACAGAAGTACTTTTACACCTCATTAAACGTAGTACAAAAGATTCTTTAATTGATAGTGTAAAAGAGGCTCTAAATAAAGTGAAAGGTGCGTTTGCATATCTTTTACTAACTGGAAATGAAATGATCGTTGCGCTAGATCCAAATGGATTCCGTCCTCTTTCAATTGGAAAGATGGGGGATGCTTACGTTGTAGCATCGGAAACATGTGCTTTCGATGTGGTTGGTGCAACATACATTCGTGATGTAGAACCTGGTGAATTGCTTATTATCAATGATGAAGGAATTCACGTAGATCGTTTTACAAATGAAGTAGACCATGCGATTTGCAGTATGGAATACATTTACTTTGCACGTCCAGATTCTAATATCGCTGGTATTAATGTTCATGCAGCACGCAAAAACATGGGGAAACGTTTAGCGGCGGAAGCTCCTATTGAAGCTGATGTTGTTACTGGTGTACCAGACTCTAGTATTTCAGCAGCAATTGGTTATGCGGAGGCGACAGGAATTCCGTATGAGTTAGGATTAATTAAAAATCGTTACGTTGGACGTACGTTTATTCAACCTTCTCAAGAACTGCGTGAGCAAGGGGTTAAGATGAAGCTCTCAGCAGTAAGAGGTGTAGTTGAAGGAAAACGAGTTGTTATGATTGACGATTCTATCGTAAGAGGAACGACAAGTAAACGAATTGTTCGCATGCTTCGCGAGGCTGGAGCGACAGAAGTCCATGTAAGAATTGCTTCACCACCTCTTAAGTATCCATGCTTCTATGGCATTGATATTCAAACGAGAAAAGAATTAATCGCGGCAAATAATTCAATAGAAGAAATCCGTCAAATCATCGGAGCAGATTCTTTAACATTTTTAAGTGAAGATGGATTAGTAGATGCAATTGGACGCCCATATGAAGGGAAATACGGTGGTCTATGTATGGCTTACTTCAATGGAGACTATCCAACAGCTCTTTATGATTATGAGCAAGAGCTTTTAGAAAGTATGAAATAAGAAGAAAAAAGCTTCTACTTCTTTTGATGTAGAAGCTAGCTTCTTTCTTAAAACGGCCGCCCTGGATGGGGAGAAATTAAAAGACGAGGTGTAAAAAACGATGGCGAATGCATATAAGCAAGCAGGAGTAGATATTGAAGCTGGATATGAAGCGGTATCTCGCATGAAAAAACACGTACAAACAACAATGAGAAAAGAAGTGCTAGGCGGTTTAGGCGGTTTTGGAGGTATGTTTGATCTATCAAAATTTGCATTAGAAGAACCTGTATTAGTATCTGGAACAGATGGCGTGGGAACGAAATTGATGCTCGCTTTTATGGCAGATAAACATGACACAATTGGTATTGATGCAGTAGCAATGTGTGTAAATGATATTGTTGTCCAAGGAGCAGAGCCGCTTTTCTTCCTTGATTATATTGCTTGTGGTAAAGCTGAACCTAGTAAAATTGAAAACATCGTCAAAGGTATATCAGAGGGCTGTCGCCAAGCTGGTTGTGCATTAATTGGTGGAGAAACAGCTGAAATGCCAGGAATGTATTCTACGGAAGAATACGATTTAGCTGGTTTTACAGTTGGAATTGTTGATAAAAAGAAAATTGTAACAGGTGAAAAAATTGAAGCTGGTCACGTATTAATTGGCTTAGCATCTAGCGGCATTCATAGTAACGGTTATTCTTTAGTAAGAAAAGTACTACTAGAAGATGGAGAACTATCTTTAGATCGTATTTACGGACGCTTAGAACTACCTCTTGGTGAAGAATTATTAAAACCAACGAAAATTTATGTCAAACCTATTTTAGAACTATTGAAAAAACATGAAGTATACGGTATGGCACATATTACAGGTGGTGGATTCATTGAAAATATTCCACGTATGTTGCCAGAAGGAATCGGTGCGGAAATTGAATTAGGATCTTGGCAAGTTCAACCGATTTTTAGTTTACTTCAAGAGGTTGGAAAACTAGAAGAGAAAGAAATGTTCAATATTTTTAACATGGGTATTGGTATGGTAGTAGCAGTAAAGGAAGAAGAGGCAAAAGATATTGTTCGTCTTCTTGAGGAACAAGGCGAGAAAGCTCATATTATTGGACACACTGTACAAGGATCTGGTGTTACCTTTATTGAGGGAACAGAAGTATGAGTAGATTAGCAGTTTTTGCTTCTGGGAGCGGCTCTAACTTTCAATCTCTTATTAATGCGGTAGAAGAAAAAAGATTGGATGCAGATATTAGTTTATTAGTATGTGATAAACCAGAGGCACGCGCTATTGGACGGGCACATTATCACCATATTCCGTGTTTCACCTTTTTAGCGAAAGCATATGAGTCAAAAGAAGCATTTGAAAGAGAGATATTAAAGAAGCTAGAAGAGTATGAAATTGATTATGTTATTTTAGCTGGATATATGCGTTTAATTGGACCGACTTTACTAGCAGCATACGGCGGGAAAATTATTAATATTCATCCATCACTATTACCGAGCTTTCCAGGTAAAGATGCTGTTGGTCAAGCGTTAGAAGCAGGTGTGAAAGTAACTGGAGTAACGATTCATTATGTAGATGCAGGTATGGATACAGGTCCAATTATTGCGCAAGAAGCAGTAGTTGTTTCTGAAGGAGATACGAGAGAAAGCTTACAAAAGAAAATTCAACAAGTTGAACATAAATTATACGTAAATACAGTGAATCAAATTGTTCAGTCTGTGAAAAAACCAACTGTTAACTAACATACAACCAGGGGTGAAGGATAAATGAAAAAGCGTGCATTAGTAAGTGTTTCAGATAAAACAGGAGTAGTAGAATTTGTTAAAGGTTTACTTGAACAAGGGATTGAAGTTATTTCAACAGGTGGTACGAAAAAATTATTAGAAGAAAACGGCTTGCAAGTAATTGGTATTTCTGAAGTAACTGGTTTCCCAGAAATTATGGATGGCCGTGTAAAAACATTACATCCAAATATTCATGGTGGTCTATTAGCAGTTCGTGATAATGAAACGCATGTAGCGCAAATGAATGAATTAGGTATTCAACCAATTGACTTTGTTGTTGTTAACTTATACCCATTTAAAGAAACAATCGCTAAGCCTGATGTAACATTTGCTGATGCAATTGAAAATATTGATATCGGTGGCCCAACAATGATTCGCTCTGCTGCGAAAAATCATAAATTTGTATCTGTAATTGTAGATCCGGTCGATTATGATGTTGTATTAGCAGAACTGAAAGAGAACGGTGAAGTAACAGAGGAAACGAAACGTAAATTAGCAGCGAAAGTATTCCGTCATACAGCGGCATATGATGCGTTAATTTCTAACTATTTAACAGAGCAAATGGGCGAAGAAAGCCCTGAAACAGTAACGGTGACATTTGAGAAAAAACAAGATTTACGCTATGGCGAAAATCCACATCAAAAAGCGACATTCTATAAAGCACCATTCGCAGCAACTTCTTCTGTTGCATACGCAGAACAATTACACGGTAAAGAATTATCTTATAACAATATCAACGATGCGGATGCAGCACTTAGCATCGTGAAAGAATTTACAGAACCGGCAGTAGTAGCGGTAAAACATATGAATCCATGTGGCGTTGGGGTAGGCACGGATATTCATGAAGCATACACACGTGCTTATGAAGCGGATCCAGTATCAATCTTCGGCGGTATTATTGCAGCAAATCGTGAAATTGATAAAGCTACAGCAGAAAAGTTACACGAAATTTTCTTAGAAATTGTTATCGCTCCTTCGTTCTCGCAAGAAGCTTTAGAAGTGTTGCAAAGCAAGAAGAACTTACGCTTACTAACTGTAAATATTGAAAAAGCGACAAGTGCAAGTAAAAAACTAACTTCTGTACAAGGTGGTCTTCTTGTTCAAGAGGAAGATACGTTATCATTAGATGAGGACGCAATTTCAATTCCAACGAAACGTGAACCATCAGAGCAAGAATGGAAAGATTTAAAACTAGCTTGGAAAGTTGTAAAGCATGTGAAATCAAATGCAATTGTTTTAGCGAAAGATGATATGACAATTGGTGTTGGTGCTGGACAAATGAATCGTGTAGGCTCTGCGAAGATTGCAATCACACAAGCTGGCGAAAAAGCACAAGGTAGCGCACTTGCATCTGATGCTTTCTTCCCAATGCCAGATACAGTAGAAGAAGCAGCAAAAGCTGGAATTACAGCGATCATTCAACCAGGCGGATCGATTCGTGATGAAGATTCTATTAAAATGGCAGATGCGTATGGGATTACGATGGTGTTCACTGGCGTACGTCATTTTAAACATTAATAGAGTAATTTTAGAAATAACAAACTAGGAGCATAGCTTCTAGTTTGTACTTATTTAATTATTGGGGGATGAAATATGAATGTTTTAGTAATCGGCCGTGGTGGACGTGAGCATGCTTTAGCTTGGAAGTTTGCACAATCTGAAAAGGTAGAAAAAGTATATGTAGCGCCAGGTAATGAAGGTATGCGAGATGTTGCAACACCAGTTGATATTGATGAGAATGATTTTGATGCACTAGTCTTATTTGCAAAAGAGAATAATGTAGGCTTAACTTTCGTTGGACCAGAAATTCCACTTATGAATGGAATCGTTGATCGTTTTAAGGAAGAGGGACTTCGTGTATTTGGGCCTAATAAAGCGGCTGCTGTTATTGAAGGTAGTAAAGCTTTTACAAAAGAATTGATGAAAAAGTATGATATTCCAACTGCGGCATATGAAACTTTTACAGACTATGAAGAGGCAGTAAAGTACATTCAAAAAGTTGGTGCACCGATCGTAATTAAGGCAGATGGGTTAGCTGCTGGTAAAGGTGTAACGGTAGCAATGACGCTTGAAGAGGCATTGCAAGCTGTGAAAGAAATGCTACAAGATGTGAAATTCGGCGCAGCAAGCAAGAAGGTCGTTATTGAAGAGTTTTTAGATGGACAAGAATTTTCATTAATGGCATTTGTAAATGGAACAATTGTACATCCGATGGTAATTGCTCAAGATCATAAACGAGCTTTTGACGGCGATAAAGGTCCTAATACAGGCGGAATGGGCGCATATTCTCCAGTACCACAAATTCCGGAGTCAGCGGTTCAAGAAGCGATTCAAACAGTATTACATCCAACTGCTAAAGCGATGATCCAAGAAAATCGTTCGTTTACAGGAATTTTATATGCGGGGCTTATTTTAACGAATGATGGTCCAAAGGTAATTGAGTTCAATGCACGCTTTGGTGATCCTGAAACGGAAGTTGTATTACCACGCTTAGAAAATGATTTAGTTGATGTATGTAACGCTGTATTAGATGAAAGTGAATTAACGTTACAATGGTCAAAGGAAGCAGTTATTGGTGTCGTACTTGCTTCGAAAGGATATCCAGAAGCATATAAAAAAGGTGAAATTATTAACGGATTAGATGCACTGCAAGATGTGATTGTTTTCCATGCGGGTACAGCGATGAAACATGGTGACTTTGTAACAAACGGTGGCCGTGTATTATTTGTTGCTTGTAAGGCGAATAGTTTACAAGAAGCGAAAGATAAGGTCTATAAAGAAATCGGTAAAATTGAGAGTGATGGTTTATTTTACCGAAGTGATATAGGATATCGTGCAATTGGTCATGAGATGACGAGAAGCTAATGTATAAAAAATCCCGCTGATTTCTCAGCGGGATTTTTATGCATCTTTATCTTTTTTTAATTTCCCTTTTTGCTTTGCCATTTCTCGAAGTAAATACTCGATGTGTGCATTGACGCTACGAAACTCATCATTCGCCCATTTTTCGATGACTGCGTGTAATTCAGGATCAATACGTAATGGAAAGCTTTTCTTTTTGGCCATAATCACTTACAACCTTTAGTATAGGCTTCCTGTATTAATAACTGGTTGCGCACCTTTATCTGAAACGATGGCAACTAATAAATTGTTCACCATATTTGCTTTACGCTCGTCATCGAGTTCCAGTACGCCTTCTTCATCTAACATATGGATTGAATCTTTCGCCATCTTCACAGCACCTTCAACAATCTCTTTTCTAGCAGCTAAAACTGCTTTTGCTTGTTGACGTTGGAGCATTGCATGGGCAATTTCTGTTGCGTAAGCTAAATGTGTTAAACGAGTTTCTAATACTTCTACGCCAGCGATTTCAAGGCGTGCTTCTAACTCACGCTTTAATTCTTCAGAGATTTCTTCAGTATTTCCTCGTAACGTGATACAAGTTTCATCTTGGAAATTATCATAAGGATATTTTGTAGCAACGTGGCGAATTGCTGTTTCACTTTGAATTTCTACGAATCGATCGTAATGCTCAACACCAAACATTGCTTTTGCAGAATCAACAACTTTATATACGATAACAGCTGCAATTTCAATTGGATTGCCCTCAACATCGTTTACTTTTAATTTCTTACTGTTAAAGTTTTCAACACGTAAAGATACAGTTTGACGAAACGCGAATGGAATTGTTAAAAATAAACCATTTTGACGAATTGTTCCTAAATAACTACCGAAGAACGTAATAACTTTCGCTTGATTCGGTTGAACGATACCGATACCTGTAGCTAAAACAGATGCTAATATGAGAGCTAAAATAGCTATTACAAACATTTCTTGTACCAGGCAAAATACACCGATAGCGGCTAAAACTAAAATTCCAATAACGCCGAGAAATCCATTAACATAAAATACTTGTTTTTCTTTCATATGATCGCCTCCTGATATAAAAATGATATCACTTTTATATCATTACATGCAAGGTTTTTATACCTAATTTTCTGAATCTTATTGATTGATTTATGTACGTTTTAGGGATAAAACTCCAAAAAGATAAGAATATACGTTCTGTTTTGTGATAAAATAAAGAAGACTTAGCCGCCCACTGCAGCAGCTAAGTCTCTTTGAGAGCATCTTGCATCGTGACAAATGATTCAAAGCGGTTTTGCCAGGATTAATTCTTCAATCGCTGACTCAATCTCTTTGTCAGAAGTGTCATAACTTCCATTTGACTTTGGTTTGTCATGACTGGAAGCTTGCTTAACTTCCTCTTTATTATGGCCTTTTTCAGTAAAGTTCATGCTAGGCATTTTAAATGCGCTCATATTCATATATTTTCCAAACTTACAGGCTTCAACAATAGGGCAGAAACGAACGATTCCCTCCGCAATTTTCATGGCACCAATCCATAGCAAAACTTTAGACCAAGTGCACCAAGGTTTACGTACGAGTTTAGCTGTACTACAACCGAAGAGGATAAGTCCGAGTGTAATTCGAATTAGAGCACTAATTGTGCCGATGTTTTGCTTCATTAGAAAAACACTCCTTTTTGATGAACTTCGAAATAGAAATACTATTTCATTTGTTAGTATTCCGTATAAGCTTTTTGATATGTAATCCAACATTTGACGTTGAAAAAGATGTTGGATTGGGCGTGTGTGTAGGTAGCTTTTTTTGTTATAATGAAAGAATGCGTAAAAGGAAGTTCAAAAAGTCCGGTAAAGATAGCTGTCGCATTTCATCGTTGCATACGCCAGCCCGGTAAAGATATAGCAAGGAATTTAAAAACTCCTGATAAAAATTAACTGTTATTTTGAACAGAAATATAGATATAACTAGAGAAAAGAAAGGGTGTTTTCATGTACGATATTTCCAAATGGAAACATGTATTTAAGCTTGATCCAAATAAGGAGTTAAGTGACGAACATTTAGAAATGATTTGTGAATCTGGAACGGATGCTGTTATTGTAGGCGGAAGTGATGGAGTTACAATTGATAACGTATTACACATGCTAGTTAGCATTCGTAGATATGCAGTTCCTTGTGTGTTAGAGGTTTCTGATTTGGAAGCAATTACACCGGGATTTGATTTTTATTACATCCCAAGTGTTTTAAATAGCCGAAAAGTAGAATGGGTAACAGGTGTTCATCATGAGGCATTGAAAGAATTTGGGGATATTATGGACTGGGACGAGATTTTCATGGAAGGGTATTGTGTTTTAAATCCAGAAGCGAAAGTAGCCCAGCTTACAGATGCAAAATGTGATTTAACAGAAGATGATGTTATTGCATATGCACGTTTAGCAGACAAGTTATTACATTTGCCTATATTCTATTTAGAATATAGCGGGACGTATGGAGATATTGAACTTGTTAAAAATGTAAAAGCAGAATTGAAGCAAGCTAAGCTATATTATGGCGGTGGTATTTCTAATGCAGAACAAGCGAAAGAAATGGCACAGTATGCTGATACAGTAGTTGTTGGAAATGTTATTTATGATGATATAAAAGCTGCGTTAAAAACAGTTAAAGCAGTAAAAGGAGAGTAGGTGCAGGCGCATATGAGTACGACAGATAGGTTATTAAATGGTTTAAATCCGCAGCAACAAAAAGCAGTACAAACAACAAATGGACCACTTCTATTAATGGCAGGCGCAGGTAGTGGGAAAACACGTGTGTTAACACACCGTATTGCGTATTTACTTGGTGAAAAAGGTGTGGCGCCATGGAATGTACTAGCAATTACATTTACAAATAAAGCTGCTCGTGAAATGCGTGAGCGTATTGATAAACTTGTTGGACCAGAGGCAGAAGATATTTGGATTTCTACGTTCCACTCTATGTGTGTACGTATTTTACGACGTGATATTGACCGCATTGGGATTAATCGTAACTTCACGATTTTAGATGCAGGTGATCAGTTAACTGTAGTAAAGAAAATTATGAAGGAGCGCAATATTGACCCGAAGAAGTTTGAGCCGCGCTCTATTTTAGCGGGTATTAGTAATGCGAAAAATGAACTGTTATCTGCAGATAAATATGCAAAAAAAATTACAATGGCTGATCCATATGAAAAATTAACGAGCGATGTATATACAGAATATCAAAAACGTCTTTTGAAAAATAACTCATTAGATTTTGATGATTTAATTATGACGACGATTCAGCTATTTGAACGTGTTCCAGAAGTACTAGAGTTCTATCAGCGTAAGTTCCAATATATTCACGTTGATGAGTATCAAGATACGAACAAAGCCCAGTACCTTCTTGTTAAACATTTGGCATCACGTTTTAAAAACCTTTGTGTTGTTGGTGATTCGGATCAGTCTATTTACCGCTGGCGCGGGGCTGACATTTCTAACATTTTGTCATTCGAAAAAGACTATGAGAATGCACAAGTTATTCTGTTAGAACAAAACTATCGTTCATCACAAAATATTTTAAATGCAGCTAATGCTGTAATTGAAAAAAATTCAAACCGTAAACCGAAGAAATTATGGACAGACAATCAAATTGGAAGCAAAATCTCGTATTATCGTGCTGCAACCGAAAAGGACGAAGCGTATTTTGTTGCGAAAAAAATTCGTGACGATATTCAAATGGGGAACCGAAAATATACTGATTTTGCAGTGTTATATCGTACAAATGCCCAGTCTCGTATGATTGAGGAGATTTTCCTAAAATCTAATATCCCTTACAAAATTGTCGGCGGTACTAAGTTCTATGATCGTAAAGAGATTAAAGACATTTTGGCGTACTTACGTTTAATTGGGAATCCAGATGATGAGATTAGTTTCGCGCGTATTATTAACATGCCAAAGCGCGGGATTGGTGCGACTTCTATCGATAAAATTATTAATTATGGTGTGCAAAACGGAATCTCATTAACTGCTGTATTTGATGAGATTGAGCATGTTGGTGTAAGTGCAAAAATAACAAAAGCAGTAAAAGAATTCGCAAGTTTATTACACAACTGGGTAAATATGCAAGAGTATTTATCTGTTACAGAATTAGTAGAAGAAGTTATTGAAAAGACAGGCTATCGCGATATGCTGAAAAATGAGCGTTCTTTAGAAGCAGAAGGTCGTTTAGAAAACTTAGACGAGTTTTTATCTGTTACACAAACATTTGAATCTCAAAGCGAAGATAAGAGCCTTGTTGCATTCTTAACAGACTTAGCTCTTGTTGCTGATATTGATCGTGTAGATGAAGATCCAACTGCTGGTGAAGAAGTTATTTTAATGACGATGCACTCAGCAAAAGGGTTAGAGTTCCCAGTTGTCTTTATTGTTGGCTTAGAGGAAGGGATATTCCCGCATACTCGTTCTCTTATGGAAGAGGATGAAATGCAAGAAGAGCGTCGTCTTGCCTATGTAGGTATTACTCGTGCAGAGGAAGAATTATATTTATCCAATGCGCAAATGCGTACTTTATTTGGTAGAACAAGTATGAATGCAGCATCCCGATTTATTACAGAAATCCCGGCAGAACTAGTAGAACCATTAAATGAAACAGCGCCGAAGCGTGAAACTTCGTTTGGTGCAAAAGGAAGAACGACAAGCGCAACGACAACACGTTCTCGCTCAGCTTTCGTGCGTCCGGCTGTTAAGACGACAGGTGGCGAGCAAATTGGATGGGCAGTAGGCGATAAAGCTTCCCACCAAAAATGGGGAGTCGGTACAGTTGTAAGTGTGAAAGGTGAAGGTGATGCAAAGGAATTAGATATTGCGTTCCCAAGCCCAATTGGTGTTAAACGTTTATTAGCAAAATTTGCACCTGTGACGAAACAATAGGAAAGGACTGAGGATATGTCAAAAGAGATAACAAAAAAACGTATAGAAGAACTGCGTGATTTGTTAAATACATTTAACTATCAATATCACGTATTAGACAATCCTTCTGTTTCTGATGCGGAATATGACCGTGATATGCAGGAGCTTATGAAATTAGAAGCAGAGAACCCTGAATTTGTAACGGAAGACTCCCCCTCTATTCGAGTTGGGGGAGCTGTACTTGATATATTTGAAAAGGTAACGCATAAATCACCGATGTTAAGTTTAGGTAACGCATTTAATGAAGGAGATTTGCGTGATTTTGACCGAAGAGTACGTCAAGGAATTGATGATACGAATGTAAGATATATATGCGAATTAAAAATTGACGGACTTGCTGTTTCACTTCATTATGAAAAAGGACGCTTTATTCAAGGTGCAACACGTGGTGATGGTGTAACGGGTGAAGATATTACCCAGAACTTGAAAACGATTAAAGCAATTCCACTTCGATTAAATGAAGAAGTAACGTTAGAAGCGCGAGGCGAGGCTTATATGCCGAAGCGTTCATTCGTTAAATTAAATGAGGAAAAAGAGCAAAATGGTGAAGATGTATTTGCGAATCCGCGTAATGCGGCAGCAGGATCGATACGCCAACTTGATCCGAAAATTGCAGCGAAGCGTAACTTATCTATGTTTGTGTATGGTCTTGCTAATGTAGAAGAAAAAACAATTCCATCCCACAGTGAATCGCTGGATTTCTTAGGTAAGCTTGGATTTAAGACGAATCCAAATCGTCGTACATGTGAAACAATTGAAGACGTAATAGCCTATGTAGCAGAGTGGCAAGAAAAACGTCCGCATCTTGATTATGAGATTGACGGAATCGTTATAAAAGTAGATGATGTTGCTATTCAAGAAAGCTTAGGAACTACAGCAAAGAGTCCAAGATGGGCAATAGCTTATAAATTCCCAGCTGAAGAAGTTGTGACGAGATTAACAGGGATTGAATTAAGTGTCGGCCGCACAGGGGTTGTAACACCAACTGCGGAGCTCGAGCCAGTTAGAGTGGCTGGTACTATTGTTCGTCGTGCTTCTTTACATAACGAAGATTTAATTCGTGAAAAGGATATTCGAATTGGTGACTACGTTGTTGTGAAAAAGGCTGGAGATATCATTCCTGAAGTTGTGAACGTTATTTTTGATAAGCGTACTGGTGAGGAAGAAGAATATCATATGCCAACGCATTGTCCAGCATGTGAGAGTGAACTTGTTCGTTTAGAAGAAGAAGTAGCACTTCGATGTATAAATCCGACTTGTCCAGCTCAAATTCGTGAAGGATTAATCCATTTCGTTTCAAGAAATGCAATGAATATTGATGGACTTGGAGAACGTGTAATTACACAACTCTTTGATGCGGATTATATTCGTACGTTTGCTGATTTATATTCATTGACGAAAGAGCAATTATTACAACTAGAACGTTTCGGTGAAAAATCAGCGACAAATCTAGTACAAGCAATTGAGAATTCGAAGGAAAACTCATTAGAGCGATTATTATTCGGTCTTGGTATTCGCCACGTCGGTGCGAAAGCCGCACGTACATTTGCTGAGCATTTTGAAACGATGGATGAGCTTGTGAAAGCAACGGAAGAAGAACTAAAAACAATTAACGAGATTGGTGAAAAAATGGCTCAATCCGTTGTAACGTATTTCGATAATGAAGACGTATTAGAGCTATTACAACAATTTAAAGAGTATGGCGTGAACATGGCATACAAAGGTATAAAAGTTGCTGATCTACAAAATGTTGAATCGTACTTTGCAGGAAAAACTGTCGTCTTAACAGGGAAATTAGAAGTTATGGGACGCAGTGAAGCAAAGAAGAAGATTGAGGCATTAGGTGGAAAAGTAACAGGAAGTGTTAGTAAAAGTACGGATTTAGTTGTTGCTGGTGAAGCTGCTGGTTCGAAATTAGCGCAAGCAGAGAAGCACAATGTTGAAGTTTGGAATGAAGAGAGGTTCTTACAAGAGCTGAATAAGTAAGAGGTGCAAACTTACGATGAAAAAAATAGCGTTAGCGGTATTAAGTCTTAGCCTACTTGTAAGTGGGTGTAGTATGGGTTCCAATAAAGATGAAAAAGCAGTTGAGAAATCAGGGAAAGCGAAAGAACAAGCAGTTGTCCCGAAATACTCCATTTCGGATGAATATTATAAGACAACGGTTCCATTTGATCCAGGTAAGGCACGTGGTTTAGTTGTACAAGGTTTAAATAGTCGTCTAGATATAGATGAATTTGAAACAGGACTAATGCGCATTGCCAAAGAATCATTTAGTACGAAAGATTATTTCTTTAGAGGCGGAAAGGTTCTAGATGCTCAAACTATACAAATGCTTGTAAAAAGAAAGCGTACAGATGCTGAACAAAAAGAGCTAGAGGATAAGTTGAAAAAAGATGCAGTTAAATTTCCGAATATCGGACTGAATCCAGCCTTAAGTGAAGGTTCGGAGTCACTAGAAGTGAAAAATAAAAAAAATCCAATGTATATCTCAAATATTTTAGAGCATGATTACTACGTACAAAAAGGTGGGAACGATGTTGAACCTGATGGCATTGTAATTGGATTAGCGATGAATTCTATTCAATATTATGAGGAAGAGCATGGGTATCCACGTGAAGCTGCAATCCCAGATGAAAAAATGTTAGCTGAAGGGAAAAGAATGGCACAAGAAATCTTGAAAGTCATGCATCAAAAAGACGCTGCGACAAAAAATGTTCCGATAACATTTGCAATTTATCGTCAAGGTCCAAAGTCTTCACTTGTGCCAGGGAATTTTGTTTCTTATGCTAAGGTAGAAAAAGGTAGTGAAACGGTTGAGGATTGGAAACCAATCAATGAGAAATATTATTTGTTCCCGTCTGAACAAGCAAAAGCGGATAATAAACGTGAAGACCTTGCAAGGGTGTCAAACTTTAAAGCGAAGTTAAGTGAGTATTTCCAAGGTGATTATACAGCTGTTATCGGTACTGGAATGTATAGAGATGATGAATTAAAAGAAATGAAGCTCGATATTCCTGTCCAATTCAATGGAAAAGCTGAAGTAATTGGATTTACACAATATGTAGCTGGACTTGTTATGGAATACTTCCCGAATTATATGAAAGTACAAGTAACGATTAAATCTGTAGAGCGGCCAGAAGCTATTATTATACGTGAAGCGAAGCAAGATGAACCGTTTGTGAAAATTTTAGATTAAAAGATGAGAGCTGTTCCGTAAAGGAACAGCTTTTTTTCTTGAAAAATTTTGTTATAATTTTAAAGGTTACAAATAAAGGGGTAAGGGGCAAAGTCATGGAAGAACTAAGCTTTCAAATCATTATTTTATTAATTGCATTCGGGTTTTTAGCTGCTTTTATTGATTCGGTTGTTGGAGGGGGAGGGTTAATTTCGCTTCCTGCACTTATGTTTGTTGGTTTATCACCAGCTTCGGCAATCGCAACGAATAAATTGGCAGCAACGATGGGGACGCTTACGAGTACAATTTATTTTATTCGATCAGGCAAGGTGGATTTTCGGATTGTAGGAAAGTTAATCCCGTTAACTATTATTGGAGCAGTCGCAGGTGCTTTAGTAGTAAAGTTTATTCCGCCTGATATTTTGCGTCCACTAGTACTCGTAATGTTGATTTTTATTGCTATTTTTATTATTGCAAAAAAAGATTGGGGAAGTGCATCTACCTATAAAAAGATGACAAAAGGAAAAACATTAATATTTTTCTTAGTTATTTTAATGATAGGGTTTTATGATGGTTTTTTTGGACCGGGGACAGGATCCTTTTTAATTTTTGCATTTTTATTAATTGGTTTGGATTTTATTCAAGCGGCAGCATCTGGAAAACTTTTGAACTTCGTTAGTAATATCGTATCTTTAATTACTTTTTTATTTTTAGATGTGATTCATTTTGAATACGGTATTATTATGGGGTTATCAATGATTTTAGGTGCTTATTTTGGATCGAAGTTTGCGGTTCAAAAAGGTGTTGGATATGTAAGGACTTTATTTTTATTAGTTACTATTTTATTAATCGGGAAAAATGTTTTGGAATATACTCATATTTTGTAGATTCATACGTATGTATGAATCTCTTTTTTTTATTATATTTTAAAAATTTATTAATTTTTAAAATATAAGTCTAGGAATATTTGAATAAATCTAAATTATCGTGTAGAATAATGTTGTAAAATGTAAACGTTTTTCTAAGGGGAGGCTAAAAAGATGGTAGTAGCATACAAACATGAGCCATTTACAGATTTTTCAGTAGAGGCTAACAAATTAGCGTTTGAAGAGGGTTTAAAGAAAGTAGAATCTTATCTTGGACAAGACTATCCATTAATTATCGGGGGAGAAAAAATCACTACAGAAGACAAAATTGTTTCTGTAAACCCTGCAAATAAAGAGGAACTTGTTGGTCGCGTTTCAAAAGCAAGCCGTGAATTAGCTGAAAAAGCAATGCAAGTAGCGGATGCAACATTCCAAACTTGGAGAAAGTCAAAACCAGAAATGCGTGCAGACATTTTATTCCGTGCTGCAGCAATCGTTCGTCGTAGAAAACATGAGTTCTCTGCTATTCTTGTAAAAGAAGCAGGTAAACCATGGAATGAGGCAGATGCTGATACAGCAGAAGCAATCGACTTTATGGAATATTATGCTCGTCAAATGTTGAAATTAAAAGACGGTATGCCAGTAGAAAGCCGTCCAATTGAATATAATCGTTTCTCTTACATTCCATTAGGAGTAGGTGTTATCATTTCTCCTTGGAACTTCCCATTCGCAATTATGGCAGGTATGACAACAGCTGCTTTAGTTTCTGGTAACACAGTATTACTAAAACCAGCTAGTACAACTCCTGTAGTAGCAGCGAAATTTATGGAAGTATTAGAAGAAGCTGGTTTACCAGCTGGCGTAGTAAACTTCGTTCCAGGTAATGGTTCTGAAGTTGGTGACTACTTAGTAGATCACCCTCGTACACGTTTCGTTAGCTTCACTGGATCTCGCGATGTAGGTATTCGTATTTACGAACGTGCAGCAAAAGTAAATCCAGGACAAATTTGGTTAAAACGTGTTATCGCTGAAATGGGCGGTAAAGATACAATCGTTGTTGATAAAGAGGCAGATCTTGAATTAGCAGCTAAATCTATCGTTGCATCAGCATTCGGATTCTCAGGACAAAAATGTTCTGCATGTTCTCGCGCAGTAATCCATGAAGATGTATACGATCATGTATTAAATCGTGCTGTTGAATTAACAAAAGAATTAACAGTAGGTAACCCAGATGCAAAAGATATCAACATGGGACCTGTTAATGACCAAGCTGCATTCGATAAAGTAATGAGCTATGTTGCAATTGGTAAAGAAGAAGGTAAAATCGTATCAGGTGGCGAAGGAGACGATTCTAAAGGCTGGTTCATCCAACCAACAATCGTTGCTGACGTTGCAGAAGATGCTCGTTTAATGAAAGAAGAAATCTTCGGACCAGTAGTAGCATTCTGTAAAGCAAAAGACTTTGATCATGCACTTGCAATTGCAAACAATACAGAATACGGTTTAACAGGAGCAGTTGTTACTAACAACCGTGACCATATTGAAAAAGCACGCGAAGACTTCCACGTTGGTAACTTATACTTCAACCGTGGATGTACTGGTGCAATCGTAGGTTACCAACCATTCGGTGGCTTTAACATGTCTGGTACAGACTCTAAAGCTGGTGGCCCTGACTACTTAGCACTTCACATGCAAGCAAAAACTACTTCTGAAACTTTATAAGAAATAGTAGAAGAGATCTTCACATACTGTGAAGATCTCTTCTTTTTGAGAAAATCTTTATAATAGAAGCTAGTTAATTTGAATCGAGAAATAATTACTAAATATTACTATTTATTCTTTGGAACTAGCTAAACCCTATTAATATCGGGATAAACATGAAAATAGAAACAAAACAACGAGAAAAATTGACTTATTAGTCATATTTTTTAGTATTCATTTTGAGGATTTCCTGTATAATACAATTTGAAAGAAAATCTATGGTTTGACAAGAGAACACTCCTTTCGGTTTTGCTCACTGAAAGGAGTGTTTTTTTTTAGGCCGCTAAAAACTCTTCTGTACTCATTATATTAGCGTATACTCCATTTAAACTCGCCAAAATTGTATTATGAATATAAACAGCTGGTATAGTAGCATTCTTAAATGAAAGATCTTTTGTAGCACAAGCATCGTGTATCACGGTACAGTGAAGGCCAAAATCAAAAGCAGCCCTTACCGTAGCATCAATACACATATGGGTCATCATCCCGCAGATTACGACGTGCTCAATTCCTGAACGTTGTAATCGTTCTAGAAGATCAGTTTCTCGGAAGCTATTTGGATAATGTTTAAGGATAACGGATTCCTCTCTAAGTGGACGGACATTTTCGTGAATATGGACACCTTCTGTATTGGGTAGGAAAAAAGTAGCGCTATCTTTTATAGCTACATGTTGGATATGAAAAATAGGTTCGTTTCTAATTCTAAAATGTTGTAGTAGCTGATCAGCATATTCACTTGCTTCTACTGGATTACGTAATTCCATCTTGCCATTTGGAAAATAATCATTTTGAATATCGACGAGCAAAAGAGCTGTTTTCATATATTTATCTTCCTCCGAATTCATATTGAAATACTGTTATTCAATTAGTAGAGAAGATTCTCCTCTTTAAAAGTATGAGTGAGGAGGATTTTACATAACTATAAAAATTACTATTGTATTGTGATTTTTTATTTGAAAATTTTAATAGAGGAATAATTATTTTTTCTGAAAAATGTATTGACTCTTATTATTCTGAGTTCTATAATGAGAATTAATTAAATGACAATTAAATCGATACACTCTTATCCAGAGAGGTGGAGGGACTGGCCCTACGATACCTCAGCAACGGGTTTTTTAATACCGTGCTAATTCCAGCAAGCTTAAAGTAGGCTTGGAAGATGAGAAGATGTGAACGAGTACATAAAAGTGCTCTCCTTCTTATCTTTTACAAGTGATAAGAAGGAGAGCACTTTTTATTTTACCTCGAAAGCTCTACTTCAAGTTTTACAGCATATAGGAGGGAAGAAAATGATTTCTTTTAATAATGTAAGTAAAGTATATGAATCAGGTGGACAATCTGTTCATGCGGTTGAGGATGTAACGCTGTCAGTTGAAAAGGGCGAAATTTTTGGCATTATCGGATTTAGTGGTGCTGGAAAGAGTACGTTATTACGCTTAGTAAATATGTTAGAAAGACCAACTGCAGGAACAATTTCAATAGATGATAAAGAAATTACATCATTATCGGCGAAAGAATTACGGAAACTAAGACAAGGGATTGGAATGATTTTCCAAAGTTTTAATCTATTTAATTCAAGAACAGTGTTTGGGAACATTGCTTATCCATTAAGGCTAGCGAAATTGCCGAAGAATGAGATCAAAGAAAGAGTGAATGAACTACTAAAATTTGTTGGTTTAGAAGATAAAGCGAACTATTATCCAGAACAGTTATCAGGTGGGCAAAAGCAACGTGTTGGGATTGCAAGAGCGCTTGCGACATCACCAGATATTCTCATATGTGATGAGGCAACATCGGCTTTAGATCCGGAAACAACAACAGAAATTTTAAATTTATTAAAGAAAGTAAATAGAGAGTACAATTTAACGATTCTACTTATTACACATGAAATGCACGTTGTGAAAGAAATTTGTCACCGTGTAGCTGTTATGGAAAAAGGAAAAGTAATTGAAGAAGGAAAACTGTTTGATGTTTTCACACAACCAAAAACAAAGACAACTCAAAATTTTGTACGCTCTGTTATTAATGATCACTTACCAGAAAGTGTTCTAGCGAAAATTCAAAACGGAGGTCAGATTTATCGCCTGACTTTTACTGGGGAAGAGACAGGGCAGCCTGTACTATCATATATTGCGAAAAACTATAACGTCGATGTAAATGTTCTTTACGGAAATATTATTGAACTCCAAAATGTGCTATTTGGAAATCTTCTTGTAGAGCTACAAGGTGAACAGAAGGAAATTCAAAAAGCATTACAACATCTAAGACTGCAAGTGCAGCTGAAGGAGGTAGAAGCTCATGCGAGTTGATTGGAGTATATTTTGGCCTCGCATATTAGATGCGACAGGGGATACCCTCTTAATGGTAATTGTAACCCTTATATTCGCTACAATTCTTGGTATACCTCTAGGTTTACTTTTATACGTAACGAGGAAAGGAAACTTTTTAGAAAATAAATGGGTCTTTTCTATTCTTAATATCGTAATTAATACAATTCGTCCGGTTCCATTCATTATCTTTTTAGTAGCTCTAAGTCCGATAACAAGAAGTGTTATCGGAACGACGATTGGAACGGCAGCAGCAATCTTCCCAATGACGTTAGTTGCATCAATTGGTATTGCTAGAATGGTTGAAACAAATCTTGTTTCTGTTCCGAAAGGGGTAATTGAAGCAGCACAAGCAATGGGCGCTTCACCACTTAGAATTGTTTTTGAAATCCTCGTGCCAGAAGCTTTAGCACCATTAATCTTAGGTGTCACGTTTATGACAGTTGGTTTAATTGAATTTTCTGCAGTTGCTGGGCTTGTCGGTGGTGGCGGTCTTGGTGACTTAGCAATGACATATGGTTATCAACGCTTTGATACGTCAGTTATGTTCGTAACGGTCGTTTTACTTATTATTCTTGTACAGGTAGCTCAAAATTTAGGAAACTACTTTGCGAAAGTCTTTTTACGCAGATCATAAAAAGGAAGAGGGGAAAAGAAAATGAAAAAAATTTTAGCATTTGCATTATCAGCGATTGTAGGAATTACAGCCTTAAGCGGCTGCTCAGGTGGAGACACAGGTGCAGGAGCGAAAGAGAAAGTAGTTCGCGTAGGTGTAACTGGAACAGATGGAGACGCTTGGGAAATCTTAAAGAAAAAAGCTGAAAAAGAAGGGATCAAAATTAAACTGGTTGAGTTCTCTGATTACACAACGCCCAACAAAGCGTTAGCTGATGGAGATATTGAACTAAACTCATTCCAGCACATTGCTTTCTTAGAGCAATTTAAAAAGGAGCATAAGTTAGATATTACAGCTGTTGGTACAACGCAAATTGCACCGATGGGCTTATACTCTGAAAAATATAAGAAAGCAAATGAAATCCCAGATGGTTCAGAAATTGCTATTCCAAATGATCCAACGAACCAAGCGCGTGCATTAAAACTTCTTGATGCAGCTGGATTATTAAAGCTTAAGAAAGATTTCGGTCTATTTGGAGATCCAAGCGGCATTGCTGAAAATCCGAAGAAGCTAAAGATTACACCGGTTATCGCACAGCAAACACCTCGTGTGTTAAAAGATGTAGCGGCTTCAGCTATTAATAACGGTGTTGCTGGTCAAGCTGGATTAGATCCAGCAAAGGATCCTATTTTCTTAGAAGATCCAAAGAATGAAAATGCAAAGGCCTATATTAATATTTTCGCAGCTCGTACGAAAGACAAAGATGATCCAACACTGAAAAAAGTAATTGAATTATACCATTCAAAAGAAGTAACAGATGCAGTTAAGAAAGAAACAAATGGTGGTTCAATTTCAGTAGATCTTTCACTTGATGAGCTTGAAAAAATCGTAAAATAATTATTGGGTTTAATGACTAACAGTAGGAACCCCTCCGCTGTTAGCTCGTTCAACATATAATCTACTTAACAAACAAAACCCTAATTCTGTACCTTCCAATTTTGTATAACATAGAATCCAATGTTTGTTAAGTAGAGTGATGGACCAGGAGTTTTCCTGGTCTTTTTTTATTTAAAACAGTTAGCTAATAATAAGGTAATCCAAATTATGATTGGGTAAGAGAGTAAACTGAAAATGAGTGTAATTGCTAAATTCCTTTTATTGATTAAGCATTTTTCTGATGAAAAGAAGAAAATGGAAAACAGAACAATGGAAGCTGCTGATATTACACCTGGATTATAAGAACGATAAATGAAATACAAGATAATATGCTGAACGGCGTTAAAAAAGATACAGCCCTGTATAAAAATGATCCAGTAAATAGAAGATATGATGATTAATTGATATAGAAAGACTATGATTAAGACAAAGGTTGTTAATATGGAAATTGCAATGAAAAATTGTTGGCTAGTTATAAGATGAATTGAAAATTGATTAGCAAGATATTGTGGCATCTGGAAAGCTTCTTCAAGGTTATGAATGAAAAATAAAAAGGGGGTTAGCCAGATTGTACGAGTAGTAACATGTCTTGCAGAAGATGTTTTAATCAATTTACATCAGCTCCAATAAAGGGATAGAAAGCCTATAAGAAAAGGCTTTCTACAAGGGTATAGTTATTCAATTATGATGCTTTTTAAATTACTCTCAGGTTGCGGTTGTTCTTCCGCATAAGAGGAGAGCTCCTCTTGTAAAATATTTAGTGCTTGCTTAGCTGATTGCTGAATCGGATTCGGTAACTCTTCTAATATACGCATACCGACTTTTATTTTTGTACGAATTACCTTTCTTAGTAGTTCATCATGCATGTACTACACCTCCAAACCGAATGTTTAGTACATCATCTTCAAACTTAGCTCCTTGAATAGAAAGGTGCGTTAATGTTTTTGGCAATGTGATATTTCGCTTCGCAGAACCAGCTCGAATAATAAGCTCATCACCTTTTTGATTTAATGAAAGTTCATTTTTGTTTGAGAAGGGAATGGAGAGAACGAAAATATACTCATCGCCATCTTTTTTTACATATTGTGTGCGCCCGTTAAATTTCACTTCCGTAGGAGAAGAGTCAGATTTAAATAAAGCGTCTCCTACACGTTCTAACATAGACAAACCAACAACTTCTTGTTCAAACATCGGAGCTTCGTAAATAGGAAGTGGCTGAAAACTATCTTGAATTAATGTTTTATATTTCTTTTGTGTATCTTTCCATGCCTGAAAATAAGGATCGGTGACAGTGTTAGGGATAATGCGGTTAATCATAATGGCATCAACGTTATAATCGTATAAGTTTAAATACGTAAAGCTGCGCTGAGCTTCTTTAATGACCATTTTTTCAGGATTTACAACAACGCGAATGCTGGTTACCTCTCGGTTTGATAAAATATCTCTCATTTCTCCAAGCTGTTCAAGTGTATTTGTTAATTCGTCCATAATATCATCGGTTGGAAGGGGGACACCAAGGAGTGGTTGAGCTACAGGACGAACGACTTTTAAAATTTTTCTTTTAATAGGAAAGAGTTTTTCCATCCACCAGCCGAGCATGTCTGGAAAGCTGAGCATTGCTAAAGTTTCTCCAGTCGGTGCGCAATCAATAATGATGACGTCGTAAGTGTTGTGTTTATAGTAATCGAGTACTCGAAGTAAGCTAATTAAATCTTCCATACCAGGGAACATCGTTAATTCTTCTGTTGTAATATCATCGGCTGCTTTGGAAGTGAAGAGTAGTGTAATATATTTCTGCAATTTCCCCCAGCCTTTTTCCATTTCATAAATCGTATTAATCTCTTGTGCCCATAAGTTTTCGCGAATTTCTAATGGTTCAGAAGATAGCTTTATACCAAATGAATCTCCTAAACTATGAGCAGGATCTGTGCTCATTACTAATGTTTTTAATCCTTGTTTTGCACTTTGAAGTGCTGTTGCTGCTGAAATGCTAGTTTTTCCTACGCCGCCTTTACCTGTATACAAAATAATTCTCATCATTTTATCCCCTTTGTTTCGAATGTCGAATATTACGAGTATCGAAGTAAATGATTGAATAAAAACCCAGTTAGGGCTTTATTCAATCGGAATGTTTTTCATTTTAGGTGTAGAAACCTTTTCTTCTGTTTTTTGCTGTGACGTAGCAATGTGATTCATGATTTTTTGGAAGATTTGTAGTAAGAATGCTTTTTCTTCTTCTGACAATGCTTCCGTCACTAGGCTAAAGTAATGGGCCGCATTTTGTTTTACTTCTTGAACGAGCATTACGCCGTTTTCTGTTAAACGAATTAATACAATACGTCGATCGCTTTCATCACGGTAGCGTTCAATATATCCCTTTTTTACAAGGCGATTTACAACGCCTGTCGTTGTACTCATCGGTATATCAAGAAGGTCAGCAATTTTTGTCATTGTAATATCTGTATTTCGCTCCATCCAAAGTAAACAAAATACTTCTGTCTTGGAAAGTGTTAAATCAAGGCTTACCCATTCTTCAGGATAGAAAAGTTTCTTGGCGTTATCTAGCAGTAAGTCTAAAAAATGTTCATATTGCAACAATTATTTCCACTCCCGTATATTTCGAGGTTCGTAATATTTGTTTTTATTTTATGTGGAATTGAAATAAATGTCAATGTTTTTGATTGTTTTTTCAGATTAGAAAGAAAATTATCTTCAAAATAGCAATTTTTTGTGATAGATTAATAAATAGAAAAAAGAAAATTTACATAAAAATCCATTGTGATAAATATATTTATCTATAATGGGTGTACAGCTAACGAGGGGGAGAACGATGAGAAGACGAAATACGCAAGCGTTCACGTTTTTAGCATGGACTTCATTTGTTTGTGCGCTGTCAGGAATGCTAATTGGGATTTACACGTTAGATGAAACGCTTAGTGTAAAAGGGTACTATTTAATAGGAACATTATTTTTAACGATGTCTTGTTTTGTATTACAAAAAACAATTCGTGATAATGAGGAAGATAATGAAAGATTTCCGAAAAATAAATCGTTAGATAAAGAGTAAATTGTAAAGAAAGGCACTTGCCTTTCTTTTTTTATGTAAAAATGCCGTAAGTACCGTGTGTTGACTTGCTTGAAGTACTGGAAATTTGGTATCATCAATAGTATTGTAGATTGAACGATATATTATGGAGGTGGCCTAGCCGTGTCAAGAATTTCCGTTGAGAATGTAAAGCACGTAGCACATTTAGCACGTCTTGCAATTACTGATCAAGAAGCAGAAAAATTTCAAAAACAACTAGATGCAATTGTTACATTTGCAGAACAGTTAAATGAATTAGATACAACTGATGTAAAACCAACAACTCATGTATTAACTATGAAAAATGTTATGCGTGAAGATGTGCCAGAAAAAGGTTTACCAGTAGAAGAAGTATTAAAAAATGCACCGGATCACAAAGATAATCAAATCCGTGTTCCAGCAGTATTAGAATAGAGGAGGGAATTTCGATGTCATTATTTGATCATTCTGTATCAGAGTTACATAAGAAGTTAAACAACAAAGAAATTTCCGTTACGGATTTAGTAGAAGAATCTTACAAACGTATTTTGGATGTTGAAGATAACGTAAAAGCTTTTCTTACATTAGATGAAGAAAATGCACGCGCGAAAGCGAAAGAATTAGATGCAAAGATTGGTGCTGAGGATAATGGTTTATTATTCGGTATGCCAATCGGTGTAAAAGATAACATTGTAACTAACGGTCTTCGTACAACTTGTGCGAGCAAAATGTTAGCAAACTTCGATCCAATTTACGATGCGACAGTTGTACAAAAGCTAAAAGCTGCTGATACAGTTACAATCGGTAAATTAAATATGGACGAGTTCGCAATGGGTTCTTCAAATGAAAACTCAGGCTTCTACGCTACAAAAAATCCATGGAACTTAGATTACGTTCCAGGCGGATCTAGTGGTGGTTCTGCAGCAGCAGTAGCAGCAGGAGAAGTATTATTCTCTCTAGGTTCTGATACGGGTGGTTCTATCCGTCAGCCAGCTGCATATTGCGGCGTTGTAGGTTTAAAACCAACTTACGGACGCGTATCTCGTTACGGATTAGTAGCATTCGCATCTTCACTTGACCAAATCGGACCGATTACACGTACAGTAGAAGACAATGCATACTTATTACAAGCTATTTCAGGTATTGACCGTATGGATGCAACTTCTGCAAATGTTGAAGTAGGAAACTACTTAGCTGGTTTAACAGGCGATGTTAAAGGTTTACGTATTGCTGTACCGAAAGAATACTTAGGCGAAGGTGTTGGCGAAGAAGCTCGTGAGTCAGTACTAGCTGCTTTAAAAGTGTTAGAAGGTATGGGCGCAACTTGGGAGGAAGTATCTCTTCCGCACTCTAAATACGCTCTAGCAACGTATTACTTATTATCTTCTTCTGAAGCATCTGCTAACCTTTCACGCTTTGATGGCGTACGTTACGGTGTTCGTTCTGATAATGTAAATAATTTATTAGATCTTTACAAAAACACACGTAGCGAAGGTTTCGGTGATGAAGTAAAACGTCGTATTATGCTTGGTACATTTGCTCTTAGCTCTGGTTACTATGATGCATATTACAAAAAAGCACAACAAGTACGTACATTAATTAAAAATGACTTTGAAAATGTATTTGCTAACTACGATGTTATTATTGGACCAACAACGCCAACTCCAGCATTTAAAGTGGGCGAAAAAGTGGACGATCCAATGACAATGTATGCAAATGACATTTTAACAATTCCAGTAAACTTAGCGGGTGTTCCAGCGATTTCTGTTCCATGTGGATTCGGTGCTAACAACATGCCACTTGGTTTACAAATCATTGGTAAACACTTCGATGAAGCGACAATTTACCGCGTTGCACATGCGTTTGAGCAAGCAACAGACTATCATACAAAAAAAGCAAGTCTGTAAGGAGGCGAGCATAGATGAATTTAGAAACAATTATTGGTTTAGAGGTTCACGTTGAGTTAAAAACAAATTCGAAAATTTTCTCTGCGAGTCCAACAGAATTCGGAGCGGAGCCAAATACACAAACAAGTGTAATTGACTTAGGATACCCAGGGGTACTTCCTACTTTAAATAAGGAAGCAGTTAACTTTGCAATGAAAGCTGCAATGGCATTAAACTGTGAAATCGCAACGGAAACGAAGTTCGACCGTAAAAACTATTTCTACCCAGATAATCCGAAAGCTTACCAAATCTCTCAATTTGATAAGCCAATTGGTGAAAATGGTTGGATTGAAATCGAAGTAGACGGTAAAAAGAAACGTATCGGTATTACACGTCTTCATTTAGAAGAAGATGCTGGTAAATCAACGCATACAGCTGAAGGTTCATTAGTAGACTACAACCGTCAAGGTATGCCTTTAATCGAGATCGTATCTGAGCCAGATATGCGTACTCCAGAAGAAGCATATGCGTACTTAGAGAAGTTAAAATCAATCATTCAATATACAGGTGTATCTGATTGTAAGATGGAAGAAGGTTCTCTTCGTTGTGATGCGAATATTTCACTTCGTCCAGTTGGACAAGAGAAGTTCGGTACAAAAGCAGAACTGAAAAACTTAAACTCTTTCACTTACGTGCAAAAAGGTCTTGAGCATGAGCAAGTGCGCCAAGAGAAAGAATTATTATCTGGCGGTATCATCCAACAAGAAACACGTCGTTATGATGAAGCAACGAAGAAAACAATCTTAATGCGTATAAAAGAAGGATCTGACGATTACCGTTACTTCCCAGAGCCAGACTTAGTTGAGCTTTACATCGACGATGAGTGGAAAGAAGAAATTCGTGCTTCTATTCCAGAACTTCCAGATGTACGTAAAGCTCGCTATGTTGAAGAAATTGGCTTACCGGTTTATGATGCACACGTATTGACATTAACGAAAGAGATGTCTGATTTCTTTGAAGCAACAATTGTAGATGGTGCTGATGCGAAATTAACATCAAACTGGTTAATGGGTGAAGTACTTGCATACTTAAACAAACAACAAAAAGAATTAAAAGACGTTGCGTTAACGCCTGCTGGTTTATCTAAAATGGTTCAATTAATTGAAAAAGGTACAATTTCTTCTAAAATCGCGAAGAAAGTATTTAACGAATTAATTGAAAAAGGTGGAGACCCAGAAGAAATCGTTAAAGCAAAAGGTCTTGTTCAAATTTCTGACGAAGGAACACTTCGTAAGGTTGTAACAGAAATTCTTGATAATAATGAGCAATCTATTGAAGACTTTAAAAACGGTAAAGACCGTGCAATTGGCTTCTTAGTTGGTCAAATTATGAAAGCTACAAAAGGACAAGCAAATCCACCGCTTGTTAATAAAATCTTACTTGAAGAGATTAATAAGCGCTAAAATAGTATAGATTCTTAAAGATTAAACAGAAAAAACACCCGTATTTGGGTGTTTTTTCTGAGTTAATCAAACGTTTGTTTAGATGGTGAAAAATAATTTAAACAAACGTTTGATTAACTGTCAAAAGTGAAAAAATGTTTCTATAGCAACTATGGTATGATAGTTGCAAAAAGGTGGGAATAATGATAAATCTAGACATAGAGGTTTTTTTTCATCTCATGAAATAATAGATAATTATTATTCATTATATGTAAATTGATGTGAGAGAATGGATAGACATAAAGTGAAACTTTAATCAGTGGTGGTTTTGTTCCTCCCCCACTGATTATTAGCCTTCACCAATCGGGCATTTACGGGCAGCCCGACTCCAACCTAACTTCTTTGCCCCAGCCGAATTTTGAGGTGGGAGTTTTACTGCCCGCAAATAGCGGGATAAATTTCTTGGTTAAATAAAACAAAACTATCAGGAGTGAACAGTTACTTTTGATGGGCTACACGAATCGGGTTCTTACTGCCTGTTTGAGCGGAATTAAAGAAGGATAGGAAGATGAGAGGAGGTAGGCATAGGGATACTGAATAAGGGTTCGGTGTATTCGTTTTTCAATGAATAAGGAATTTCCTGTGCTAATAAATGATGAAGCGAGCAAGAATTATTTATAATCCTACTTCTGGGCGTGAGCTATTTAAGAAGAGCTTACCAGAAGTATTACAAAAATTAGAACAAGCTGGATATGAAGCGTCTTGTCATGCGACAACTGGTCCTGGAGATGCGACTGTGGCAGCGAGGCAAGCTGCTGATCGTAAGTTTGATGTTGTTATCGCAGCTGGTGGTGATGGTACATTAAATGAAGTAGTGAACGGTTTAGTAGGACATGAGCATCGTCCAAAGTTTGGTATTATTCCAGTTGGAACGACAAATGATTTTGCGCGTGCGATCGGTGTACCTCGTGTTATTGAAGAGGCTGCGGATATTATTTGTGAAGGAACAACGGTACCGTTAGATCTTGGTAGAGCGAATGATACATATTTCATTAATATCGCTGGTGGCGGCCGTATTACAGAATTAACATATGAAGTACCAAGCAAGCTAAAAACGGTATTAGGCCAACTTGCTTACTATTTAAAAGGAATCGAAATGTTACCATCATTACATCCAACATATGTTGAAATTGAGTATGATGGGAAACTGCTACAAGAAGAAATTACGATGTTTTTAATTACGAATACTCGTTCAGTTGGTGGATTCGAAAAAGTAGCACCATATGCATCTATTAACGATGGATTATTTGATTTATTAGTATTGAAAAAAGGTTCTATCGCTGATTTAATTAAAGCAGCAACACAAGCGCAGCGTGGGGAACATATTAACAATCCGAAAGTGCTATATACACAAGCAAATCGTATTAAAGTTCATTCCCCTGATAAATTAATGATCAACTTAGATGGTGAATATGGCGGAGACGCACCAATGGAATTTGAAAATATATATCATTGTCTGGAACTATTTGTTCCTGAACATCAAGAGGATGCCCTGTAAAGGCATCCTTTTTTGCTTTTCCCCAGCTATTTGCGAGTAATAAGACTCCCACTTAAAATTCGGCCCAAGCAAAGAAGTTAGGCGGAAGTGGGCTAATGATCAGCGGGTATGGACAACCCCCGCTGATCAAATTTTCTCTTTATACAGCTGAATTGTAAATTGGAAGTTAGTTTGATTTTTATGGTATTTTTACAATTTGTTTATTTTATGTACATACTTTATTGATACACTGGAGGAGATAAGAAATGAGAGGTAGGGTGCTATGGAGAAGGTAAAAGCAATACTATTTGATAAAGATGGGACATTAATGGATTTTCATTCGATTTGGATAAAAGTAGCTGAAGAGCTCGTTACAGAATGTATAAATTTATATCAATTACCAGAATCAATGCAGCAGGCTTTATTAAAAGAGATTGGCGTAGACGGAGCATTTGTTCATCCTCGTAGTGCGATCGCTGCTGGAACGAGTCTTGATGTGGCAAAGGGAATTTGTAAGTATATTGCATCATCTAGAGAAGAAGAGATGCATCAATGGGTGAGTGAAAAGTTGTTTGCTCTTATGTACGAGCATCGTTCACATATGAGAATGACGGCAGATTTACCGAAAGTTTTACAAGCGTTAAAGGATAGAGGATTTATTCTAGGTGTCGTTACAGCTGATGATTTCGCGCCGACAGAATTATTTTTAAAGCAATATCAATTGGAAGATTTTTTTGATTGTGTTATAGCTTCAGATACATTTCCAGCACAGAAGCCAGATAAAAAAATTGTAGAATCGTTTTGTGAGAGATTTAATTTAGAGACATGTGAAGTAGCGGTCGTCGGGGATACACCGACGGATTTACATTTAGCGAAAAATGGTGGCGACTGCTATGCAATTGGCGTACTATCTGGTACGGGTGATCGTCAAACGTTAGAACCACTTGCAGATTTAGTATTACAATCTGTTGAAGATTTAATTTCTCATACAGGTGAGTTTATTTGGAAACAAGGAAAGTCTAACGTATGAATTGATAAGTCTATAAGGACTCTATATGAGTCTTTATAGACTTATTTTTTATGCCGAGATATTTAGAGAATGGGATGAATACTAGAAATGGGGAGTTGGCACACATCTTGCAATATAAAGAGAAAACATTGTATAAAAAAGGATGGGGTACACAATGAACACAAAAAAATTTGCTAAAGTAAATGAACAAATTCCAGGGCCGAAAGCAGCGTCTTTATTAGAACGCCGCCAAAATATAGTACCAAAAGGAGTAAGTAATGGTATTCCAACATTTGTACAGTCTGCAAATGGTGCACTCGTAACAGATGTGGATGGAAACCAGTATATTGATTTCGCAGGAGCAATCGGGACAATTAATGTAGGACATTGTCATCCTACTGTTAAAGAAGCGCTTCATAAACAAGTAGATCAATATATTCACACTGGTTTTAATGTGATGATGTATGAGCCATATATTGAATTGGCAGAAAAACTGGCAGCATTAGCGCCAGGTAATTTCGATAAACAAGTGCTGTTTTTAAACAGTGGGGCAGAAGCGGTTGAAAATGCAGTGAAGATTGCTCGTAAATATACGAAGAGACCTGGAATTATCGCATTTTCTAAAGGATTTCATGGGCGTACATTAATGACAATGACGATGACAAGTAAAGTAAAACCATATAAATTTGGATTTGGTCCATTTGCTCCAGAAGTATATAAAGCGCCATTCCCATATGAATATCGTCGCCCAGAAGGGTTAACAGAAGAGCAGTATGATGACTTTATCATTGAAGAGTTTAAGAACTTCTTCATATCAGAAGTAGCACCAGAAACAATTGCAGCTGTTGTAATGGAGCCTGTTCAAGGGGAAGGCGGATTTATCGTTCCAAGTAAGAAATTTGTTCAAGAAGTACGCAGTATTTGTTCAGAGCACGGTATTTTATTTGTAGCTGATGAAATTCAAACAGGCTTTAGTCGTACCGGAAAATACTTTGCAATTGATCATTATGATGTCGTTCCAGATTTAATTACGGTATCTAAATCATTAGGTGCTGGTGTACCGATAAGCGGCGTGATTGGGCGTAAAGAAATTATGAATGAGTCTGCACCGGGGGAACTTGGCGGAACGTATGCAGGAAGCCCACTAGGATGTGCGGCTGCATTAGCTGTGCTTGATGTAATAGAAAAAGAGAAATTAAATGATAGAGCGATAGAATTAGGGAAAGTCGTAATGAACCGATTCCAAGAGATGAAAAACAAATATAATTGCATCGGTGATGTGCGCGGCTTAGGGGCAATGTGTGCATTCGAGCTCGTTCAAGATCGCAAGACGAAAGCGCCGGATAAAACATTAGCGTCTAATTTATGTGCAGAAGCAAATAAACGCGGATTACTTCTACTATCAGCAGGAACATATGGAAATGTTATTCGTGTGTTAATGCCATTAGTTATTACAGATGAGCAACTTGAGGAAGGTTTAACAATAATTGAAGAATCATTGCTAGCTTGTTATGAGCAAGCAAATATCGCTCGTGTATAAAGAATTGGGATAACTTAAAAAAGGGCATAAAGCTTTTCTTTTTAGGCGGAAGAGAGCATCTGGCCATGCATAGAATCGGTCAGCCCTTTTCCTGCCCCATGCCAAGCTAAAACAAAGTGAGGGTGTGGTTGCGATGGCATTCTGTATTTTTCAAGGCAGCGAATTATGTGTTGAAAAATATAAATAGATTTGTATAAATAACAAATTGAAAACATTCTAGCTGACTCTATATAAAATGCAGAAAATTCATTTTATAATAAAGGTAGTAAAGTGAATCGATGGATTTGAAGTAGGGAGTGGCTAGAATGGTTGCAGAAAAGGAACGAATGTTGATGGATTTACAAGATGTATTTGAATATGCATTTGATGAAATTTTTGTTACGGATGATAAGGGAATCGTTGTACGTGTAAATAGTATGTGTGAAAGACATTACCAGCTCTCTGCTAAGGAATTAGTAGGAAAGCATGTACAAGAACTACAGAAAGAAGGAATTTTTTATCCGTCTGCAACGTTAGAAGTAATTGAAAAGAAAAGGCCAGTTGAACTTGTTCAAACAACGAAATCAGGAGAGTATTTGCATGTTCGTACAAGGCCTGTTTTTGATGATGAGGGAAATTTAAGAAGAGTGATTAGTTATTCTCGTGATCTTACTGAACTCTATCAATTACGTCAAAAGGTAGAGGAAATGGATAATCAGCTAAAGACATATAAGAAAGAATTAAGAGAAACATATGAGCATGAAGGGCTTATTTTTAAAAGCATCGCTATGCAAAAAATAATCGAAACAATAAAAAAAGTATCTGTGGTAGATAGTACTGTTCTCGTATTAGGTGAGACTGGAGTGGGGAAAAGCCGATTAGTACGCCATTTGCATGAAGTGAGTCACCGGAAGAATGAAAGTTTCTATGAAATTAATTGTGCGGCATTGCCAACGAATTTAATCGAATCTGAGCTTTTTGGATATTCAGGTGGGTCTTTTACAGGTGCAAATCGTGAAGGGAAAAAGGGGCTATTAGAATCAGCACATAAAGGGACCCTTTTCTTAGATGAAATTGGTGAAATGCCGCTTGAAATTCAAGCGAAGCTTTTGCAAGTATTGCAAGAAAAAACGTTTCGCCCTATAGGCGGAAGAGAATTAAAAAAGGTGGACGTTAGAATTGTTGCGGCAACAAATAGAGATTTAAGTACGATGGTGAAACAAGGAACATTTCGGAAAGATTTATACTATCGTCTGAATGTCATTCCAATTTCAATTCCGCCACTTCGGGAGAGAACAGAAGACATTTTGCCGCTCATCTATCATTATTTACAGCATTTTAATAAAAAGTACGGACGTGATGTGAAGTTAGCTCCTAGTACGTTACAAATGTTTGTAGGGTACCCTTGGGAAGGAAATAATAGAGAGATTGAAAATGTAATTGAACGAATTGTTATCACTGCTGATGATTTTGTAACGGTAGAAGATTTGCCACTATCTATGCAAGAGACAACGGTTGAACAATCCGGACAAAGTCTTTATAGAATGCTGGAAGAGGTAGAGAGAAATATTATTCTTAAAGCGTATAAAACGTATGGATCAAGTTATAAAGTGGCTGAGTTTTTGCAAATAAGTCAATCTGCTGCCACTAGGAAGATTAAGAAGTTCATAGAGGAGGAAGAAAACATTGGATAAAAAAGCGACGTTCGTAAACTTAGAGAAAAAGGCGATGTATATAAATGGTGAGTGGATTACACTGCAAGAACAAATCGAAGTGAATAATCCAGCGACAAAGGAAGTATTTGCAACTGTACCAAAGGGCGGGATTACAGAGGCAAAGCAAGCAGTTGATGCTGCACATGAAGCTTTTAAATCATGGTCAAAATTAACGGCAGCGGATCGTGCAGTAAAGTTAAAAAAGTGGTTCACACTCATTGATGAAAATAAAGAAGAAATTGCAGCAATCATGACGAGAGAACAAGGAAAGCCGTTTGCAGAAGCGCTTGGTGAAGTGAACTATGCAAATAGTTTTGTTGAATGGTACGCAGAAGAAGGAAAGAGAATATACGGTGAAATGATTCCTGCTTCTCACCCGAATAAGCGTATTTTAGTTATGAAGCAACCAGTTGGGGTTATGGCAGCTATTACACCGTGGAACTTCCCAGCTGCTATGATTACGAGAAAGGTAGCTCCAGCACTTGCAGCAGGCTGTACGGCAGTTGTGAAACCAGCGAGTCAAACGCCATTAACTGCATTGAAGTTAGTTGAATTAGCACATGAAGCAGACATTCCAAAAGGTGTAATAAATATTGTAACAGGTAGTGCAAAAGCAATTGCTGATACGTGGATGGAAGATGAGCGCGTTCGAAAAGTTTCCTTTACAGGATCAACTGAAATTGGGAAAGAATTAATGGCTAGCGCTGCGCAAACGATGAAAAAGGTTTCGCTTGAATTAGGTGGTCACGCTCCATTTATTGTTATGAATGATGCTGATTTAGATAAGGCGGTAGAAGCGGTAATTGGTTCGAAATTCCGTAATGCAGGACAAACGTGTATATGTACAAACCGCGTCTTTGTTCAAGAAGAAGTGTACGAAGAATTTGCAGGGAAGTTCACAAAAGCTGTAGAGCAGCTTAAAGTTGGAGATGGATTCGGCGAAGGAACAACTGTAGGTCCACTTATTGATGCGAATGCAGTTTCGAAAGTGCAAGAACATATTGAAGATGCAATTCAAAAGGGCGGAGAAGTTTTATACGGTGGCCATAAATTTGCAGAGTTAGATGGTTATTTCATTCAGCCAACAGTAATTGGATTGGCAAATGACACGATGCTTTGTATGAATGAAGAAACATTTGGACCGGTTGCACCAGTTGCGAAATTTAAAACAGTTGAAGAAGTAATCGAGCGAGCAAATAATACACCATATGGCTTGGCTGCTTATATTTTCACAAAAGATATTAGCCAAGCATTCCAAATTAGTGAAGCGTTAGAGTACGGTATTATCGGTTTAAATGATGGCCTTCCATCAGTTGCACAAGCACCATTTGGTGGCTTTAAAGAAAGTGGTATCGGCCGTGAAGGAGGCCATTTCGGCATCGAGGAATATTTAGAAATTAAATATATTTCGTTAGGACTATAAGTAGTATACTAGAATCTCTATAAGGTAACAGAGAAGGAGATTCTAGTATGGTATATTGGCTATTATTACTCGTAACAATTATTTTTGAAGTAGCTGGAACGATAGCGATGAAACTATCGAACGGTTTAACAAAGCTCGTTCCAAGTGTACTTATTTTTGTCTTTTACGGTATTTGTTTCAGTATATTTGCTATCGTCGTAAAGAAGATTAACTTAAGTATTGCTTATGCGATTTGGTCGGGCTTAGGGACACTTCTTATTACGATTATTAGTGTGTACTTTTTTAAAGAGCATATTAACTTATTCCAAGCATTTTGCATTTTATTTATTGTTTTAGGAGTAATTGGACTGAAAGTGTCATCGGCATCATGAAAGCTATCTTTTGTAGAAGATAGCTTTTTTCTATTTGTGTAGTTAGCAATTACTACGACAAAATATGACAAGAAAACGTAAAGAGTTTTGCTATGATAAAGTGAAACTTTAATCAGTGGGGGTTTTGTTCATTCCCCACTGATTATTAGTTGAACCAATCGGGCGTTTACGGGCAGTTGATCTCCCACCTAACTTCTTTGCTCCAACTGAATTTTGAGGTGGGAGTTTTACTGCCCGTTAATGCGGGATAAATATAAAAATCTTGTCTCATATAGGGGGAAGAGTATGTTAAAGAAAGTGAGTCGAATTGTTTTAATTTGTGGCATGGCTTTTAGTTTAAGTGCTTGCACAGAAACTAAAAACAGCGATGAAAGTAAACAAGAGGACGTTCAAGATAAAGTTTATAAAATAGGAGAGACGGTGGACGTGGATGGTTTGCAAGTAACTCTCGATTCAGTTCAATTAGGGTATCCCGATTACACTACAGATAAAAAGAAAGATGATATTTTAGGGATTGTTTTCACGGTGAAAAATAATAGTAAAAAGGACATACTTTTTGCATTTTACGAATTTGAGATTACAGATAAGAAAGGTACAAAGTTTAAAGAGTATAAATATGATAGCTTTACGAGTAAAAAGGTAGCGCCGGATGGGAAAATTCAAGATGTAATGCTATTTGATGTAACGAAAGAAAATACATACATCGCTACATACAGGCCTGAGTTTACGCATGAGAATAGAACGATAAAATTTGAATTGAAGCCGAATAAATAAAAACACATTGGGTAATCCAATGTGTTTTTATAATGGTTAACTTAAAACGCCCAGTTACCTTTACGGAAAATCGGCTCATGTCTTCCATCAGCTGTAATACCGTCGATATCAAGATCAGCTGATCCAATCATGAAGTCTTCGTGTGTAATACTAGCGTTTGCACCATTTTCAGCAAGTTCTTCTTTAGACATTGTTTTCCCGCCATCTAAGTTAAATGCATAAGCATTTCCAATTGCAAGGTGGCAAGATGCATTTTCGTCAAATAGCGTATTGTAGAATAAAATATTTGTGTTTGAAATTGGTGAATCATGAGGTACTAAAGCTACTTCGCCTAAGAAGTGAGAACCTTCATCTGTTTCTACTAAATGTTTTAAAGCTTCCTCACCAGATTCAGCTTTATAGTCTACGATACGTCCGTTTTCAAATGTTAACGTAAAGTTATCGATAATGTTACCTGCAAATGCTAACGGTTTTGTACTAGACACTTGGCCGTTTACACCTGTTTTAAGTGGCATTGTAAATACTTCTTCAGTTGGAATGTTAGCCATAAATGGTACGTTCTTTTCATTTAAGCTACCAGCACCAGCCCATACATGCTTCTCTGGAAGTTCAATTGTTAAGTCTGTTCCAGGACCAGTATAATGAAGAGCTGTATAATGTTTTTCGTTTAAGTAATCAACTTTTGTATGTAGCGTTTCATCATGTTCTTTCCATGCTTCCACAGGATTTTCTAAATCAGCACGAGTAGCTTTGAAGATAGCATCCCATAGTTTTGTTTCTTGTTCTTCAGGCGCTACGTCAGGGAATACTTTTGCAGCCCATTCTTTCGTAGGAACAGAAATCACGCACCAGCTTACTTTATCTGCTTGTACATAATCACGGTATACTTTCATCGCTTCTCCAGCTACTTTATGAGCTGTTGCAATTTTCTTTGGTTCTACACCTTTTAATAGATCAGGATTCTCTGCATAGATGGACATAAATGCAGCGCCTTCTTTTGCTAATTCTTCACGAGCATGTGCTTTCCAAGAAGGGAATTCAGAGAAAGCTTCTTCAGGAGCTAGATCGAATTTTAAGCGTGTTAACGTCTCATCATTCCAATCAACATATACGTGTTTTGCACCAGATTGATATGCTTTCTCTGTAACGAGGCGTACAAACTGTACAGCCTCAAGAGGTGCACTAATTGATAAAGTTTGTCCGGGCTGAATATTAACACCAACATTGACTGCAAGGGCAGCATACTTCTCTAACGTTTGTTCAAATGACATATGTATAATCTCCTTTAGTTTGAAAGATTTCTTACTATATATAATACAAGAAAATTCTAAAAATATATATAAATATAAAGTAAAAAGAGAGCTCAAAATGTATTGAGCTCTCATATTTACTTAATTGAAGAGGCAAACTGTTCAACTGTAGTTGTATGGTTTATACGAACGCGTTTCATCTTTAACAATTCATCCGGTTCATCTTTCGTAATGAACTGTCCAGGCTTTGTTGTCGTTGCAAATTGATAGTATTTCTTTATTTCTGCGACAACTTTATCGTCTACATGACCGAATGGATAAGCAATTGCGATAACAGGCTTACCTGTTATTTTCTCTAGCTTTTCTTTTGATCCTTTTAACTCTTCGTCATAGTTTGTAATTTTCGGCAAGTCTGCATGTGTCGCTGTATGAGATTGTACAGAAAAAATACCTGAATCAACCATTTCTTTTATTTCAGATGTAGAAAGGGCGCCTTCTACATCAACGTTATCAACAATCATATATTCCGTTGCCGCTGGCTTAAAAGTACCATCTTTTAGTTTTTGTAAAATGCGAAATGCATTCATATTATTTTTCATACCGTCATCAAATGTAACGAAAACCGGCTTGTTTACTTTATTAATATCGCCCCAGCGTTCAAATGTTAATAATGTATAACCATTGTCTTTTAAATACTTCATTTGTGCTTCAAAGTTAGCGGGTGATACGAATAAATCTTTAATACCTTGCCCGTGATAATCATCAATTGCGTGGTACATAAGAACAGGAACTTTTTGCTCGAAAGTAATAGTAGATTTCGTAAGTGGAATAGCTTTTCCGCCCTCTGTTGTTCCTGTTGCTTCAATTTGATATTCACCGTGTTTTCCTTCAAATTCTTTTATATCAAAGGGAAGTGTAAATTGTTGATCTTTTTCTTTAGAAGAAAAGGATTTAGCACTTTCCTTTCCATCAGCAGTGCGCCAAATTTTATATTGTACTTCAGTTAAAGAACCCTTTATGTCTGTAATATGAATATTTGCATTTGTAGATTCGTACGTAATTGGATTATAAGAAATTTTACCTTGTTCCCGCACCGTCTCTTCTTGTTTTTTGGCCTCTTGTACCTTTATCTCTTTTTTAGGTTCTTGGCTTACATTGCTAGTATTACAGCCTGCTAGAATGGCAGACGTACATAAAGCAATCGCTGCGTATTTTCTCATGGAATCACCTTCTATTGTGTATTATGTTGCATACTTACATTAAAATCCCCACCGCTATAAGAGAGGTGGGGATATACCCTTGTTCATCATATCATTTTTAGATATGGGATAGGTTAGTGACTTTGAATAGCGGTAGTCTTTCGTTTCTTATTTGATTTGATAATGATATAACCTACTACAAAAATAAGAGGGATAATGAATACATAGATTGGCATTCCCCATACATAATAGCTTTTCATGCTTAAAACTAGTAAGTGTAAGAAGTCGAAAAGGGCGTGGGCTTTCATAATATCCTCCAATGTATTTTTTTACAAATTATAACATTGTTCATTTGTAATTTGTATATTTTGGTAAATGATTTAAGTTAATTTTAAAGTAAGAGAAAGGTTTATTAATATGCAATTTTGCATATGTAGAGTAGTTTATATTAAAATATAAGGGTTTTGGACTATAATAAAACCGCTATAAATTTAAGTAAGAATGATGTATGGAGTGGAGAATAGAAATGAAATATAAAAAAATAGTATATATCCTTCTCATATCGCTATTCATAGTCGGTTGTCAAAGTGAAACGAGTAAAGCGAATAGTGTGGAAGAGTATATTCCGCCGCATCTTATGAATGCGGAAGTTACAGCGGATATTATGACATTAGAGATGGATCCAGATGCTCTTAAAAAGGTAGGGAATATTGGTCAAAGAATGAGAGAGCATCTAGTGAATAATATGGAATGGTATTTAAAATACGTAGAAGAGCATGCAGAGAAAAAAAGTTTCCCATATCATCCTAATTTCGGTGTTACAAAAGAAGAGTATGAGTTTGTACTAAATGCAATTGATCAAAGTAAATTGGTTAATACAAAGGATGGAAAGCTGAAATTCAAGAAAAAAAGTGACCATGAAGTAGAGATTTTTTCAAGTGAAAGTATAAAACTCCTTAAATATATAGTTATTGATACGGAGAAGAATACAGTAAAAACATCTCTAGGCGAATGTGAATATTTTGGAGAAATACTGGCATCGCCAGAACAGAAGTTAACTGGTCCTTGGCACGGAAAACAATGGATGTTAAAAAAAGATGACTTAATATATATGTTTTCTTTAGGGAAAATGGAAACAGGAAATAAATCAATTATTGATATTTCGGTGAAAGGTGAATATAAGGGAGAAATTATTAATAAGGAAGAGGCATTAGAGTTTTCTTCAGTTTCTTAAATGATGATAATAAAAAAATCACCTTGCTGTCTAAGCGAAGGTGATTTTTTATTAAATAAACAATCCAGCGATTGTTGCAGATAAAATAGAAGCAAGTGTTGATGCAAATAGCATTTTCCAACCAAATTTAGATACGATGCTTCCTTGTTTTTCAGAAAGGGCACGGATTGTACCAACAATCGCACCAATTTGGCTAATACTTGCGAAGCTAATTAAGAATACTGTAACGATTCCAACTGTACGTGGAGATAATGTTGCAGCAGCGCCTTTTAAATCAAGGATTGCTACAAACTCGTTTAATACAATCTTCGTACCCATAATACCACCAGCTGGGATAATATCTTGAGTTGGAATACCCATTAAGAATGCGAATGGAGAAAGTATATAACCGAAGATTTGTTGTAAAGTAACAGCATATCCCATTGCACCTGAAGCGGCGCTAATTACGTAGTTTACAACTTCCATAACACCAATGAAGGCAATCATTAATGCGGCAACGATACCAGCTACTTTTAACCCATCAAGCGCACCGTTAATCATAGCGCCGATAAAGCTATCTCCGAATAAGCTTCTATCAAATTTTTGAATCACTTCGTCTTCTTTTTTCGTATCAACTGGTGTTAATAACGAACAAACGATTAAGCTTGAGAATAAGTTTAGCGGAAGAGCTGCTAATACATATTTCGCATCTAACATCATAACGTATGATGCTGTAACAGAAGCAGAAACGGAGCTCATTGCTGAACAACAAATGATAAACATACGGTTTTTATTAAAATGCTGTAAATCGTTTTTAATAACGATTAACGCTTCACTTGAACCGAAGAATACAGAATTTACTGCGTGGAATGATTCAACGCGTGGTAAACCAGTAATTTTTGAAAGTGCACCGCCGACAATACGAACGATGAATGGTAAAACACCTAAATAACTAAAGATAGAAAGTAGTGCTGAGAAAAATACGATAATTAGTAATACGTTTAAGAAAAAGACAAAATCTCTTTGAATTCCATTAAAGAGAAAATCGACACCTGTCGTACCAAGTTTAATTAGTTTGTTGAAAACTTTACTAATGAAGATGATAATTTGCTGTCCGATCTTTGTGCCAAACATAAACCAACCGATTAAAATTTGGAAACTAATCATAATAGCAATTGCACGGAAGTTGATTTTACTTCTATTGTTTGACAAAGCAAAGCATAAACCTAAAACGACAAGAATACCGATAATGCTCATTACATATTGCATGTAGTTGCCCCTTTCAGAAGTTCGTATAAAGTTTTTACATAAAACGCTCGTTATATTACTAAAAATAAAGTAATGGAAGTTTCATGTCATACGTAAGATGTCTGACCTTTTTGAAAAATAAAAAAAGACCCCTATGGATTCACTTTCATCTATGAGAGAAAGCTAATCAATAGGAGTCTTTTTTATACATAGGCTAATATTCATTAGTTTTCCCCATAGTCCAGCAATTTAAGGTTGCCGGGTAGAAACTCTCGATCCATATTATCGACTATATATGAGGTAACATCGTCCGTATTAAATTAGTAGTAGCGTAACATTACTAGAGAAGTATCGTCAATAGCTTTTTTTCTTCCAATAGAAATAGACCATATAAGTATGATAAAATGTAACGCAGTGTTATGAAAAAGAGAGGTCGGAAAATGAGTACAAAAATGACGCCACCAGTTGAAAAAAACGAGTTTATAGATGTAGTGTTTGAAGATTTAACACATGATGGTGCCGGTGTTGCGAAAGTGAAGGGATATCCTATTTTCGTAAAAAACGGATTACCAGGTGAGGAAGCACAAATTAAAATTATTAAAGTGAAGAAAAACTTCGCGTTTGGTCGTTTAATGAAGCTTCATCAAGAAAGTCCATATCGTAAAGATGCAGAATGCCCCGTGTACAACGAGTGCGGAGGTTGTCAACTTCAGCACTTAACATACGAAGGACAATTAAGAGCGAAAGAAAAACAAGTACGTGACGTTATGCAGCGCATCGGTGGACTAAGCGATGTTCCTGTTCATCCTGTACTTGGCATGAAGAACCCATGGGTATACCGTAATAAAGCACAAGTACCAATTGGAGAACGCGAAGGTGGACTTGTAGCTGGTTTCTATCGTCAAGGAACGCATGACATCATTAATATGGAATCATGCTTAATTCAGGCGGAAGAAAACGATACATTAATTCAAGAAGTAAAACGCATTTGTGAAAAGCACGGTATCTCGGCTTACAATGAAGAGCGTAACAAAGGAACACTTCGCCACGTAATGGCTCGCTACGGACAAGTAACAGGGGAAATTATGCTTGTCTTCATTACACGTACAGCTGAACTGCCAAATAAAGAAGCAATCATTGAAGAAATCGCAGCGAAATTCCCAGAAGTAAAATCGATTGTTCAAAACGTAAACACGAAACGTACAAACGTTATTTTCGGAGATAAGACGACAGTACTGTACGGATCAGAATATATTTATGACTTTATCGGTGACATTAAATTTGCGATTTCAGCACGTTCATTCTATCAAGTAAACCCAGAACAAACGAAAGTGCTATACGATAAAACGTTAGAATACGCAAAATTAAATGGTAACGAAACAGTAATCGATGCATATTGCGGAATCGGATCAATCTCTTTATTCCTAGCGCAAAAAGCGAAAAAAGTATACGGTGTTGAAATTGTTCCAGAAGCAATCGAAGACGCAAACCGAAACGCAGCACTAAACAACATGACAAATGCTGAATTTGGTGTAGGAGAAGCAGAAGTAGTCATTCCGAAATGGTACAAAGAAGGCGTAATTGCCGACACAATGGTCGTAGACCCACCGCGTAAAGGCTGTGATGAAGCATTACTAAACACAATCATCGATATGAAGCCAAAACGCGTCGTATACGTATCATGTAACCCAGCAACATTAGCACGTGACTTAAAAGTACTAGAAGAAGGCGGATATAAAACGCAGGAAGTACAACCTGTTGATATGTTCCCGCATACTACTCATGTAGAGTGTGTGGCTTGGCTTAAGTTGGTATAATAAAAAAGCAGTTGATATAGAAAAAATCTATACCATCTGCTTTTTGGTTTATAAAAATACCATTCATAAGCGATTTTAGTTAAAATAAATATTGCTGATTTTCACAAATTATAAATTGAGAGTTTGAAGATGTATTCATAGTGAGAGGATTTGAATTTGAAATGATAGATAATTTTTGGCGTGATTTACCACGACCATTTTTCGTACTTGCACCAATGGAAGATGTGACAGACGTTGTTTTCCGTCACGTAGTAAGTGAAGCTGGTCGCCCAGATGTATTTTTCACAGAGTTTACAAACTCAGATAGCTATTGTCATCCAGAAGGTATGAAAAGCGTACGTGGTCGTTTAATTTTTACAGAAGATGAACAGCCGATAGTGGCGCATATTTGGGGAGATAATCCTGAATATTTCCGTCAAATGAGTATTGGTATGGCAGAGCTAGGATTTAAAGGCATCGATATTAATATGGGCTGCCCTGTACCGAATGTAGCATCAAGAGGAAAAGGTAGTGGCCTTATTCTACGTCCAGACGTTGCAGCAGAACTAATTCAAGCAGCAAAAGCAGGCGGACTACCTGTCAGCGTAAAAACACGACTTGGCTTTAAAGAGTTAAGTGAGTGGGAGGATTGGTTAACGCATATTTTCAAACAAGATATTGCGAACCTTTCTATTCATTTACGTACAAGAGAAGAAATGAGCCAAGTAGATGCGCACTGGGAACTAATTCCGGAAATTAAGAAATTACGTGACCGCATTGCACCAAATACGCTAATAACAATCAATGGAGACATTCCTGACCGTCAAACTGGAATGGAACTTGCTGAAAAATATGGTATTGATGGCGTTATGATCGGACGAGGTATCTTTAAAAATCCGTTTGCCTTTGAAAAAGAACCAAGAGAGCATAGCAGTAAAGAACACCTTGATCTTCTAAGACTGCAACTTGATCTTCAAGATCAATATGCAGAAGTACTACCACGTTCCATCACAGGGCTTCACCGCTTTTTCAAAATTTATGTAAAAGGATTCCCTGGCGCTGCTGAACTAAGAAATCAATTGATGAACACGAAATCAACTGATGAAGTGCGTGCGTTGTTGGATAAGTTTGAGGCTAGTGTTGGTGAGGTAGAGGGTAGTGAGAGGGTGTAACTCTCTGAAGATAGAGGGGAATGGATTGTATTAATTTGTGGGTATTTGGTTTGTTTAGTTTTGAGTTTCTTTGTAGCTGACAACTGAAAGACAAAGGTTACCAACCAGCAGCCTTGTGTTGCCACATACACTCTGCACATGTGGAGTGTGTGGCTTGGTTGGAGAAGAAAGATAAGTAGAACCCGGATTTTTGAGTTGTAACCTATTAAGGGAGATACTTACAGCATGAAAAAATATTTGGTTACATTAGGGTAAGCAGTAACGAGCAAAACATTGAGCGGCAGCTAAATCTATTAAATTGTTGAATGAATCAATACAGGAGAGAATAGCATGGAAGATAAATTTAAGTATGAACTCATTATAGCTAAAAAGAAAATCATAGAAATTAAAGCAACAAATATAACAAATGGACTAGTCTTTAACATAGGCATTGGCACCTATCCTATTCAATTTTTAGGTGGTACTATTACAGGATCAAACTGGCGTCGAATTGCTAACGGATCTCTCTTTATTATTTATAAACACACAAATAAATTGGAAATAAAAAAAGTTGATGAAATTATAAAAAATATTCATTCAACCACTGCTGAAATTGATTCAGAAGTAAACAAAATTTTACAAGTCATTAATTATCTTAAAGAACAAAAAGAAATTCCTGATGAATATAAAATTTATAAATATGAAACTAGTCGGGCAACTTACCAGGATTTGAACGTTAATGATTTATTGTCTCCAGATATCAGCAAATTCAATGCGATAGGGGGACAACAGGAAAAGTTATATATTGACTATAAAATGGAGTTCGAAGCTTCTTTAATGCATCGAGTTGCTACGGATTACGAAAAACGCTCTGGTTATGAAGTAACTGTTATAGGTGGAGCTGTTATGGATACTATTTGTAAATTAGTTCCCCATGAGATTAACTTATATATTTCAAAACCGTATGATTATAGCAATGAAGGTTCACGTACTTACATCGATGGTGGTTACAATAAAACTATTGAAAAATTAGCGGGAAAAGAATTATTTACGTTTGAAGATGATTATACCTATTATAATAATTTTGAAACCAATACTGTATCCAAGGGCTTTTTAAAGACAGAAGCTCTAACGATCAATATTTTTATTGGCCAAGAATCTGCCAATGATTTTGTTGATGCAGTATCTCCGATGAACATCGGTTTATTAACGTACACTGTAAAAGAAGGATTGTATGTTCCTAATGTAGATATAGAAAAATGTATAGAGAACCGTACCATTTCTTATCATTCTAAGCAGTTTGAAATGTATCTGTTTGATGAATTATCTAAATATTATCTAGATCCAACAGAGGAAAGATTAAAAGAGATATACGATGCGGTTGTTCGTTATGGATTCAAATTAAATCCCATTAAAGTCCGGTTGCAAGATACTTTAAAAGATATCCCTTTCGGCGAACTAAAATTTGTGGATCTCGGCGATTCTACCAAAGAAATGGAACCAATATTAGCACTAGAAGTTCCGGAATACAAAAAAACGGTTCTTGAGGCAATGTCTTTTCTCCTCATTGACCTTGGCTATGAATTCTATGAGTTGAAGAAAATGCGGTTAGTGCTTTTTGATCATCATCATGGTTTTAATGTAACTACCAGTTTTGGAAACCAGATTCGAGTAGCATCTACGTATGATGGTTCTATTATACAAGGTGCCTCAATAGAAGAGGTTCGGAATGCAATTAGAGTTTAGTTGGGAAAAGGAATATTTCCCTGTCTCTTAAACGAGAGGGCTTGGTTGAGTGGTCTGTGTTGTCAGCTTGGTTAATGACGATTTTAACCCTGTTGAACTCTCTTAAATAGAATGGGATTTTCAAAAAAAGTTAAAGAACCTAAAAGTAAGCATGAAAAAAAGGAATACTAGAAAGCCAAAACTATTTTCATTAAGAGGATTCGGCAACCAAAATGGTCGTCGAATCCTTTTTAAGGAATTATTGTTATCCAAAAATACCACTTAAAAAATCTTCTGCTGTTTCTTTTTTCTTCGCGTTTTCAATCACAACATCCACATTAAAGTCTTGTAAAACTTCTAGAACTGCGGGTTGCTTTTGTTTTTCAAAGTCCATATATTGCTTCAGTTTAAGACGAGATTCAGCAAGATGGGTAGGATTGAGGTGGATACGACCATCTTTTTCAAAGAAGCTAATGTCATTCTGTTTCCTTTGACTAAACTTCTCCGATAATAATATAGGCTCGTTTTCTTGATAAAGTACACCTGCTACATGTAGGGTATATTTCGCTGCATAACTATAATTAATACGTCTGTACAATCCTTGACTGACGTGCTTAATATCCGTACTAGGCTCAATGAAGAACGGGTTAAAATTGATAATGCCGTTATTAGATTGAGTAATAAAGTACGTCGTTCGGCCGATCAATTGAATATGCTGATTTTTTAATAGTTGAAGTGCGTATTCAATTTGTTCCGGTTTCTTTATATTAAAATCAAAGTGTATTATGGATAGATAACTTTCTAGATGCTGATAATTTCTTGCACGTAATAATAAAGCTTGACAACGGGTCATTCCATCTTGATCATGAGCTTTTTTGTACGCATCGAATGCTTGTTCAAACTTTCCTAATACCTCTAGCTTTCTCGCTTCTTGTAACCATTCCATACTAGAAGTAATACCATATTCCAATTCTACAAATTCTTTATAATCACATTGCTCAAAAAAATCCATCACAATACTATTTGGCTGCTGATTCTCCAAAAAGTAAATATGTTGCGACGTACGAGAAGCAGCGATATACATTAGATGAAAATAAATTTTCGAAAGATGAAGGTGATTACGATTAACATTAGAGAAATGCTGTAAAATATCTTGGCAGTATACATTTTTATATTGTAGCCCTTGTACCTCTGTTACAACAAATACACGTTGGAAACCTATAATTTGAAACTGTTTCTTGGCTTCTGGCGTAGCAACAACTATGATACTGCTAGCATCTTGGTCTAACTTTTGCAGTAGTTCATGTGTAAATTCATTTTGTATAATTAGTTTTGGTGTAGAAGTAGATCGTATTGCTATTTCATCTAAGCGATATGTTGTTGGGTAATACGTTACCTCCTGCTCTTTAATATAATTTAATAATTGTACCACTTGAAAACCTGAACGGAAGTTTTTATTCAGTTTAAATTTTTGATATGGAATACGATGTCTTGATAATGTTGCAAATATTTGCTCGGGTTGAAAGGCATAATTTTCTATGGCCTGATATGGATCACCTAGTAATAAATTTTTTTTAACAGATTTTGAAACATGTAACAAACTTTCAAATTGTTTATATGTCAGCTCTTGTATTTCATCAAACACTATGCTTTCAATCTTTTTTCCATCTTCCTGTAGAATAAAAAAAGCTAAATCATTCAAATCGTAATATTGATTTTTGTTAAGCCATCTCTGATAAAGGCTTGCAACAAAATAAATATTTCGTTTTTCCAGCACAGAAAAATCAGAAGGCCATTTATTATACTGATCTTGTGTCATCATTTTTTGTAGCGTCTGACCTTTAATTACAGTATTTATTTCTAAGAAAAGTTGATCTGGTGTTAGTTTGCTTTGTAAATTGTTTTCTTTGAACCAAAGAAAAAAGTCCTCTTTTGTGACTAAGGTAAACGATTGTAATAACAGCTGCTCATAAAATTGATGTAAGGAGAAAAATTGAATGAACTTTTCAGAAGTAGTTCTATTTAAGAATTGCGTTTTGATTTCATTCATTAAATAAGGTGAATGACTTACATAAAACGTTTGAATTTCCATTTCCTGATGCAATAATAATCGACGAATTCCGATATTCGTTTTTCCACTTCCTGCACACCCCAATATAACGGTCAATCTAGAAGGGTTATTCAATGCTTCATATTGCTCACGTGTTAAAATTTTCTCTGAATCAAATAGCTCAGCATCCTCCAGCAGTAAGGCAATATACTCATCGTCCATTACATCCTGCTGTGAAATAATCTTTAACTTATTAACTAGTTCTTGTAATGCATAACGATTAATATTCTCATCAATTTCTTCTTCGTTATATATCGTTTCATCAATGATTAATTCAATTAAGTCTTCCTTGTTCATACGCTTAGCAGCTTGGATTTGTTTATCATGCGTCTCAAAACTCAAATATGTAATAGAACCATTCTCATGAAACGTAAATAATATACGGTCCCCCGAGTTTACCCGAAATTTATAAATATTTGTCCCAGCAATTTTCCGAATCCAAAATCCTTTAGGGATTTTATGAAAAACATTCGTTTTTTCAATCATCTTAGTAAATGTCTCTAATTTTTTGAGAACAATTGTATGCTTTTCTATTGGGATGTGCTTGAAAAAATCTTTAGAGATTCTCATGTTATTCCTCTGCTAATGATGATTTGATATATTGTTTTGCAACTAACGCACATTGTGCATCATAATCATTTATTTCCTTATTGGTTGGTTTTTTATGAGCCAGTTTGTTAAATGGATCAATGGATTGAAGATAGTTCATGACAATATGCTCTTCTGCTTTAGATGCTTTTTTATCTATTAAGGCATGCCCAATATGACGCATAACATCACCAATTCTATCATAACCTAGTTCCAATGCTGTTTTATACGAATTAACTGCAGGCTTATATTCACCAAGAATATATAGTACTTTTCCTAGATTATAGTATGCCTGAAAATGTTTTGGATTTACCTTAATTGCTTTGATATATTGTTCTTTAGCTTGTTCGTAGAGTCCTCTCCTTTTATAAGACACTCCCAGATCTAATAAGGGCACATAATCATTTGATTGTTGTGATGAATCTAAGAATTGCAAATTAACACGGTCTCCTGGTCTAAAATGTGTAGGAAAGCGATTTGATAGAGAGTTCATTTTATTTTTCACCTCTATTTCCATCTCTATTTCTATCTTGGCCAATATAAAAGCCACTGCTCCAAAAATCGAATATGTTTGCCGATCTACTACACGACTGTACAATTCACTGTTCGCCTCTTCATAACCTATAGAATGTGCTTCAGCAATAATTTGTTTTTTTAAATCGGCACGAAACCTTTTGAATGATGTTTCTTTAAGTTTTTCATAACCATATCTTTCTACTAATGCTTTCGCTGCTGTAAATGTTGATTTGTTCAGCGTTTTATAAAACTGTGACTCTAATGTGTCATCTGCAATGAAGCCATCTCTCCAATTTTGAATTGCTTTTCTCATCATTAATCCCCATTTCATGTAGAATAAAGAGTTTTTTATGTCATTATAGGTAAAATGAACACGACAGGCGGTACTTGCATTTAGTGTAAGGATACTGAATAACCTTCCAGAGCGGCAAGATGATTTTATAATAAAGTGACCGATTTACTAAATCTAGCTAATGAAAATATTGACTACAATTAATCTTCTTCAAGGTGAACATCGAGGTGCAAAATAAATAGAAGACCTGTAGCAAATATGTCCTCCTGGTTCTTTGCTTTATATAAATTTTACTATTTTTATAAATGTTTTTATACCACTAAAATTTACACTTAGATAAATGTTTCTTTCTAGGGTGTAGAATCTATAATTTTTAAGAACGGAAAAAAGAAAATTCAATTGCGGGAAGATAGTGGAATTATAGATAAACAATCCCTTTCTTTTTAATCAAACTTGTGATCATTAAAAGCATTGGGACGGGCTTCCAGAGCCACCGGGAGAGCAGGGATAAAAGGACTACTAGTGTAAAATTAATGAAGGAAACCCTGCATAAGTTGCTTCAAGAACATGAAGCAATTTTACAAGCTTATAAATATAAATGATATAACGCCGGAGTTACTTCATAAGTTTATTCATAAAATTGAGTTGCAGGAAAATAAGGGTGTTATTATCCACTACCATTGTGCTACCCCTTTTTTGTCGATTGAAGCAGTGACCAGTAGTCGACACATGTGGATTGTGTGACTTGATTGAGTTTAAAAGAAGGTAACTAACAGCAAGAAGTATCACAAGAGCGTAGTCATACAACTCATATATTATCACTGATAGATTTGCGGGAAAGCCGTCTTTCATAAAATAAGCTGAGAGCAGAAAACGAGCAGTGTTTTTGAGAAATCAAAGTACTGCTTTTTCTTTCAGTCAATACTGTGGTGGAAAGAGACAAAAATGAATCGAAAAATCATTTCAATCTTTCTCCAGACTTACAGTATTAGTGGTGTTTTGATATAACCTTCACAAGCATTAATCCGGATAAGACTACAAAACACACCTCTAAAATGTTAAAGTATTAATTTAGCGGACATTAACTAAAAGGTTATATTAAACAGGATAGTTTAAAGCATGTTAGAGGATAAACTTTAACTGTTGTATAAATAATCAACATTTCAGGAGGACAAACAATGGCTATAAGTAATAATGATATATTAATTCGAGTAAGATATGCTCTGGATATAAAAGATACAGATATGGTGGAGATATTTAAACTTGGTGGCGTTGAAGTAACAAAAGAAGAAGTGCGAAAGATGCTGACAAAATTAAAAAACAGTTACTATGATGAAGTTGATGATATTGATGTAGTTGAATATGATTACGAAATAAAATGCAATAATGTTATGTTAGAGTCATTTTTGAATGGTTTTATTACTTTTAAAAGAGGAAAACAAGATCCAAAACCAGGGCAATCGGATAGACAAGCGATGTCTTTAAAGAGTAATGGAAGTGTTAATAATCTCGTTCTAAAAAAATTGAAGATAGCACTATCATTAACAAGTGAAGATATGCTTGATATATTAGAAGACGTAGGAGTCATCGTAACAAAAGGGGAATTAAGCGCTCTACTAAGAAAAGAAGGCCATAAGAATTACAAAGAGTGCGGTGATAGATACGCAAGGAATTTCTTAAAGGGATTAGCTGTAAGCTATAGAGGATAAGAAATAAGCATTGTAACATTTATGATAAAGCAGTAAATGATATAATAGGTAGAGTAGGATGTTTGTATCCTGCTCTTTTTTATTTGTAAAAATAATTATGAACGAATACGTTAGGTGATGAAATGGTACATACATATTTAGGTGAGACAATTAATTTTCATATAACTTATAAGAAGAAAAAGTCGGTGCGTCTTTATGTAGATTCTTACGGAAATGTTGAGGTGCAAGCCCCGAAAGGAACGCCTGTTGAATACTTAGTCCAATTGTTAGAGGAGAAATGGGATTGGATTCAGGCAACACGTAAGGAAATGCAGGAGCGGGCGCTTGGACCACAGGAAAAGGGTTATGATCAAGGAGAAGGTTTTCTGTATTTAGGGAATACGTATCCGATACAGATTTCTCAAGATGCGAGCATTGAACAAGACAATGCAGTTTTTGAAGGTGAGAAGCTACATATTTATGTGAAAGAGCTTAAGGATGAGAAAATACAACAAGCTTTAAAACGATTTTACTATAAGCAGTGCAAAGCATTAGTGGAGAAAAGTATTAAAGCACATCAAAATAATTTCAAAACAAAACCGCGTTCTATTCGTATTACAGATAGTAGTCGTACGTGGGGAACTTGTGATTCAAATCTACAACTAACATTCAATTGGAAGCTAGCGATGGCACCACAGAGGGTAATTGACTATGTAGTTGTTCATGAAATGTGTCATATGGTTCATTTAAATCATGATCGATCTTTTTGGCGTCTTGTTGGGAAGATAATGCCTGATTATAAGGAAATGGAAAACTGGTTAGCGTTATCGAGTTGGAAGATGACGGTTTAGTAATGCGCTTTATATAGGTTGCGATTATTGTAAATATTTGTCGGTAAGTCGATATATTTCAAAAATCGCTGATATATTTGGAGTTGCGGTCGATATATTTCAAAAATCGCTGATATATTTGGAGTTGCGGTCGATATATTTCAAAAATCGCTGATATATTTGGAGTTGCGGTCAATATATTCAAAAAATCGCTCATATAATCTCATTTACCAGGTAATTATTGAATGAGGAGAAAGTAAAAGGAGATGTCACAGTGGACATCTCCTTTTACGGGTGTAGGAATTATCGTCCAAACTTCACAACGAAATTCCCATCTATTTTCTCCATCTCATATCCACGATACCCCTCCGAAAGTAACGCTTGCTTTTCACTAACATCACTCATCGGAATATCTTTAACATCCGTCCAATCTCTTTCTGTATCCTTACGCAATTCCTTCACAAAAACATACCGCATGCTCCCGCCATACTTCTCCTTCAATGCAGCAATTTCCATTCCTTGCGCGAACTTATCTTTTAAACTAGGAATGTTAAAAGGTGCAACGGTGCAGCAAACGTAATCGTATTTGCTTTCTTCTTTTTGTAATTCATCCATGATGATTGTGGCTAATATTTTTTGCATCCCATTTCCTCGGCAGTTTGGATGAACGTTTGAGATTTCTTGATAGATGACGCGGTGTAGCTCGCTTTCTGGTAGGCCAATATCAAGTCCTAAATGTTCATCGTCGATAGGAGGGACTAGTAGGGCTCGAAATGCGATGAGCTCGTTTTGTATAAAGGCACCGATCATCATTCCGTTTTCTTCTAGAATGTATTGAAATTCTTCTAGCGAGAGTGGTTGTAAACGACCTTTATCTTCTAGCGCTTCAACTACAACGTTTTGTAATGATAAAATTTGTTCGATATGTTCTAAAGATAGTACTGTAACGTGAAATGGATCGTTGTTTTGTTTTAATTTTCCTTCGTAAAGAATCGTCATGTGTTAGTCCTCCTTTAGCGTACAATGTCTTGAAAGACGGTTAGTTCTTGTAGTGTATCTTCATTTATTTCAATGCCGAGTCCCGGCTTTTCGTTTAAGCGAATAAATGGTACGTCGTAATGTAAGTTTCCAATGTCTTTCGTGAATTTCAATGGTCCTGTCAGCTCGACGCTAGTAATGATTTTTTTTGAGAAAGCGACATGGAATCCTGCGGAAGAGGCGACTGATGATTCGACCATGGATCCAACTTGGCATTCAATGCCGGCCATTTCAGCTTGATGAGCGAGTTTTACAGCTGGATATATGCCGCCGCATTTCATTAGTTTTATATTCACTTTATCAGCTGCGTCTAATTTAATAATTTGGCGCATTTCACGAGAGCTTTTTAATCCTTCATCAATCATAAGCGGAAGGTCTGTTTTAGAACGAATGTGAGCCATTGCGTCAATATCGTCCGCGACAACAGGCTGTTCAATCCAGTCGATGTTTAAATGTCCTAATGAACGAAGTGCTGTTAATGTGTTTGCGCTATTTTTCCAGCCTTGGTTTACATCAACGCGAATCGCGATATCATTTCCTACACGTTCACGTACAGCTTCAATTCGTTTTACATCTTCTTGTACATTCGTGCCGACTTTCATTTTGAAAGATTGGTAACCTTTCTTAATCATAGAGGCAGCTTCTTCAGCCATATTTTCGGGACCTGCAATACTTAAGACGTGAGTGACAGGAAATTCTTCATGGTAGCGTCCGCCAATTAATTGATATACAGGTTGATTTAATTTTTTACCCAGTATATCAAAACAAGCGATATCAATCGCAGCTTTCGCAGTAGGAATACCGTAAATTGTATTGTCCATCATATCGTGTATTTTCTCGATATTCATTGGGTTTTGTCCGATAAGAGCAGGAGCTAGTGTATGTTTTAAAACATGGAAAGTACTTTCCCATGATTCACCTGTAACGTGATCATCGGCAACGCCTTCGCCGTAACCGATAATACCTTCATCTGTTTCCATTTTGACGATAATAGAAGGCATATCAGAATAAGAACCATAACTAATAACAAACGGATCGCGAAGCGGTAAACGAATTGCGTAAAGGTGAATAGCTGTAATTTTCATTGAATAAAGACCCCTTCCTGTTTACAATGGTTTTGTACATTTGATATAGTTGACGTTAAATAGTCGTTAATTAATGATAAGGAGTTAGAGAAAATGATGATAAAAATTGCAGTTGTCGGTTCAAAAGAGTTTATGGAGAATCTTTTACCTATTGCTCATAAACTAGAAGAGATAGAGATTGATCCATATATTTACCTTCACCCGGCAGAATCTTCTGAAATATTAAAACGTTTAAAACCTTGTGATGTTATCTTTTTCTCAGGTGCCCTACCTTATTATATGGCAAAAGAAATAAGAGAACAATTGCGAATTCCAAGTACGTACTTACAGCAAGACGAGACAACTGTCGCATCTTCACTCCTTTCTATAATATATCATCAAAGTATTCAACCTCATAAAATTTCAATTGATTTAGTAGATCGTTCGTTTATTACAAATGTGTTCCATGATATCGGTCTGAAAGAAACGCCGCAAGTGATGGATTATGAAAATATGCTATGGAGTAATGATGAAATTAAGAGAATCATTGATTTTCATTTAGCTAAATATCAATCTGGAGAGATTGATTTAGCTTTAACTAGTATTCACGCTGTCTACGACGAACTTCAAAAAATAGGTATTCCTTCAGAGCGTATGATAGATCCGACGCAATCAATTATACATGGGTTAAAAGATGCAAAAATAAAAGCTGAGTTAGCAAAAAGCCATTCAGCTACTGTTGGTGCTTGTATTATATCCTTTATAGAGTTACAAGAAAGATCGTTTGAACAATTAAATGTAATTTCAAAAGAATTACGTGGTTCATTTAAACAAGTTGATGAAATGACTTTTATTTTGTATACAACTCGTGGTGATATCGAATCGAGTACAAAAACAAATGCGATAGATCGTTTATTTACGAATATAGAAGGAGTGGTATCTATTGGATTTGGTTACGGAAAAACAGTAAATGAAGCGGAACAAAATGCAAAAATCGCTCAAGGTTTCGCAAAAAATAATCCGATAGAGCGCCGCTTTTATATACTAACAAGTGATAAAGAATTATTTGGTCCGTTCCCGAAAGAACAGAGAGTACAAAGTTTAAAAAACGATAATCCTGAATTAATGAAAATAGCGAAGGAAACGAAGCTTAGTCCTGCAAACCTGTCAAAAATTATTCAATTTAGTCAGTCGCGTCCATCATTGAAATTTACAGCGGCCGATCTTTCTGAATACTTACAAGTGACTCGGCGATCGACGGAAAGGCTGTTAAAGAAATTAGTTGATTACAGGTATGCCAATATTTGCGGCGAGGAAATGCCCTATCAACAAGGGCGCCCTCGTGCAATATATGAGCTGAATTTACCATTGTATTCGTTTCAAAAATTTTAAGCTTCTAGTTGCGCTTTTTGTTTTTTCAATAGGTCTGCTTTTTCAATATCCGATAGCTTCGTAATTGTGAAGCCAGTTATACCATAAATGATTGAAATAATAGGTACGATGAAATTCAATATAGCATAAGGAGCATATTCGAATGCGCCTACTCCAAGTGTTGCGAGTATAAATACACCACATGTATTCCAAGGTACGAAAACAGAAGTTAATGTTCCACCATCTTCTAATGCTCTGGATAAGTTTTTAGAATGTAGTCCTTTTTCTGTGTACGCATTTGCATACATTCTTGAAGGAACAACAATCGAAATATATTGTTCAGAGCAAGTAAGATTCGTTGCAAAGCAAGATGCGATAGTAGAAGCGATAAGTCCTTTTGATGATGTCGCTAATTTTAAAATTTGATTTACAATTGAGCGAAGAATGCCAGTATGTTCTAGTACTCCTCCGAAAGTCATAGCGACAATTGTCATAGAAACTGTATTCATCATCGAATCTAAGCCACCGCGGTTAAATAGTTCGTCTACTAGCTTGTTTCCAGTGTCTATGACAAATCCAGTTTGGAGTGCACCGACAGATGCTGAGACAGAACCACCTTGAATAAAGACTTGTGATAAAAATCCTAAAATAATACCTACGAGAATAGCTGGTATAGCTGGTACTTTTTTAGCGACCAATACCATAACGACTACGGGTATGATTAATAGGAAAGGCGAGATAACAAAGTTTTGTTGCAATACTTGTAACGTTTGATCGATGCTTTTTGCATCAATATTGTTATCACCGAAGCTTCTTCCTAATAAAGCATAGACGATAAGAGTAATAATTAAGCCTGGAATTGTAGTAAATAACATATGACGAATATGTGTGAATAAATCTGTATTTGTTAATCCTGCGGCTAAGTTTGTCGTGTCTGAAAGCGGTGACATTTTATCGCCGAAATAAGAACCGGAAATTATAGCGCCAGCAACCATTGGAGCTGGGATTCCCATACTTAGGCCAATTCCCATTCCTGCAACACCAATTGTTCCCATTGTAGACCAAGAGCTACCGATAGCTAATGCAACGATAGAACAAATAATTGTAATTGAAACTAAAAATAGTGATGGAGTTAAAAGTTTTAAGCCGTAATAAATCATAGTTGCGACGATTCCGCCGCCAATCCAAGCACCGATCGTTAAACCTACAAGAATAATGATAACGATAGCGGGTAATGCAAGGCGAATTCCTTTATACATCGATTCTTCAATGTCATTCCATTTGTAACCGTATCGCCAAGCGACGATAGAAGCAACGGTTGTACCGATAATAAGTGGGACGTGAGGGCTTTGTTCTAATACAACAATTGTAACCATCATAACTGCAACTGTAATGATAATAGGGATTATTGCTATGCTAAAAGGTATTTCTCTTTTCATAAACTGCCTCCTCATTATGTATGTTTGTATTTTTAGAATTGTCGCAAAATAGACGTTATTAAGTTATAATAACTAAAAATAGATGTAAGCGTCAATATAAAAACAGAAAATATCGAATGTTCTATTTGTATGGATATCTTTATAAGGTGAGTTGAAATCGGGTATTAACGGTATTAAAAAATAAATAATTGACTTTTTTCTTAAAATTCAATATGTTCATAAAAACATCTGTTTTTCATAAGTATAATTAATCTGAATGGTTTGTAATTAGGGGAAGGAGAATGAAGCTTTGAAAACATTAGAACTACAAGAGCGTTTAACTGAAATTTTTCAGCATTTACATGAAAACCCTGAAGTAAGCTGGAAGGAATATGAAACGACAGCTTATATTACTAACTTTCTAAAAGAAGAAGGAATTTCATATAAAATATTTGATGATTGCCCTGGCGTGATTGCTGAAATCGGAAGAGGGAATCCAGTTATCGCGATTCGTGCTGATATGGATGCACTATGGCAAGAAGTAGACGGAGAATTTAAAGCGAATCACTCATGCGGCCACGATGCTCATATGACGATTGTGATGGGCCTTATTTTACAATTGAAAAATATGAGATGGGATGGCGGTACTGTTAGATTTATTTTTCAGCCGGCAGAGGAAAAAGGGAATGGTTCTTTAAAGATGGTAGAGAAGGGCGCCGTGGATGATGCTGATTTCTTGTTTGGTGTTCATTTAAGACCAATTGAAGAACTGCCTTTGAAACAAGCTGCACCATCTATTCGTCACGGAGCAGCAGGATTTTTAGAAGGGACGATTCATGGAGATGATGCACACGGGGCACGCCCACATCAAGGTATAAATGCAATTGATGTCATCTCGATGATTAATATTGGATTGAAAAATATATGGCTACCGCCGCAGACGTCGTATTCTGTTAAGATGACGAGATGCCAAGCTGGTGGTGATAATCTAAATATTATTCCAGGTAACGGGCATTTTAGTTTAGATGTAAGAGCAGAAAATAACATATTACTAGATGAATTGAAGCGAAAAATAGAGCAAGTAATTCAGTCAGCTGAATCAATGGGATCTAAACTTTCTTATGAGTGGATTGATCTCGCACCAGGAGCTGAAGTGTCAGAAGAAGCTGAGCGTTTCGTGCGAAAAGGTATTCTTGAAGTATACGGGGAAGAGGGATGTGCTGGACCACTGTATACGACAGGAAGCGATGATTTCCATTACTACACAGTGAAGAGACCGCATTTAAAAGCTGTCATGCTTGGACTAGGGGCGAACTTACAACCTGGATTACACCATCCGTATATGAAGTTTGATCATAGCTGTATAATGGATGGAGTAGAAATATTGAAACAGACTGTATTGAAAGTGCTGGAAGACAGGGGCTAGAAAGCTCCTGTTTTTTGTAGGAATTTGTCGTTAAGTCGATATATTCGATTTTGCGGCGATATAATTTCACGTACCAATTAATTTGATGAAAAATTCTCCTCTAGTACATGGTGTATAATAATAAGTACCATTTGTTAATAGGAGAAAAAAATGAACGAACAATATTACGATGCTGTATTAAATATAAAAACCGTTGGTGAGCAAAAAGGGTTTAATAAATCTATGCACTATCACCGTTATGAACCGACACCGTATAGCGGGTTGGATGAGTTATTGAATCAATATGAAATAAAAAGTAGCGATCGAATTGTAGACTTTGGGTGTGGAAAAGGGAGATTGAATTTTTACATGCATCATAAGTGCGATGCATCAGCGGTTGGAATTGAAATGAATGAAGCGTTTTATAAAGAAGCAATGGAAAACCGTGAGCGTTATGCAAGGAAGGTAAGAAACAGTAAAGATAAAATTCAATTTGAATGTTGTTTAGCACAGGAATATGAGATTGATCCACGTGATAACCGGTTTTATTTCTTCAATCCATTTTCTGTCCAAGTGTTTATGAATGTAGTAAATAACATTTTGCTTTCGGTAGAGGAAATAGAGAGGAAAGTGGATATTATTTTATACTACCCTTCTGAAGATTATATTTTCTTCTTGGAGAATCAGACTGCTTTTGAATTGAAGAGAGAAGTTAGATTACCGGGTGCTTATGATAAGAATGGGAATGAGAGATTTTTAGTTTATACATTAGGATTATAAAAAAAGCAGGTGCCTTGGCACCTGCTTTTGTAAAACTCACGTCTATATAATTAGTTACGGATTAAGTAATCAAATGCACCTAAAGCTGCATTTGCACCTGAACCCATAGAGATGATGATTTGTTTGTACGGATTATTTGTACAGTCACCTGCACCAAACACTCCTGGTACGTTTGTAGCGCCGTGCTTGTCTGTTACGATTTCACCGCGAACGCGTTCAACTGTTTCACCTAACCAGTCTGTGTTTGGCACAAGACCGATTTGAACGAATACACCTTGTAATTCAACATGGTGTACTTCTTCAGTTTCACGATCGATGTAAGAAATACCGTTTACTTTGTCAGTACCAGTGATTTCTTTCGTTTGAACGTTTTTCAGAACAGTTACGTTTGGTAAGCTGTTAAGACGTTCTTGTAATACAGCATCAGCTTTTAATTCTGGCATGAATTCAAGAACAGTTACGTGCTTAACAATACCTGCTAAGTCGATAGCTGCTTCAATACCAGAGTTACCACCGCCGATAACCGCTACATCTTTTCCGATGAATAATGGACCGTCACAGTGTGGGCAGTATGCTACACCTTTGTTTTTGAACTCAGCTTCACCCGGTACGCCAACATTACGCCAGCGAGCACCTGTTGAAACGATTACGCTCTTACTTTTCAGAATAGCGCCGTTTTCAAGTTCCACTTCAATAAGTTCTTTTTTCTCTAAACGTTTCGCACGTTGTAGATTCATTACATCGATGTCGTATTCTTTTACGTGCTCTTCAAGGCTTGCTACTAGCTTAGGACCTTCAGTGCGTTTTACGCTGATGAAGTTCTCAATACCCATAGTATCCATTACTTGACCACCGAAGCGCTCAGCAACGATACCAGTGCGGATGCCTTTACGTGCTGCATAAATTGCTGCACTTGCACCAGCTGGGCCGCCACCAACAACAAGAACATCGTATGGATCTTTATCAGAAAGCTCTGATGCATCTGGACCGTTACCCATTTTAGCTAAAATTTCTTCAAGTGTCATACGACCACTTCCGAAAGATTCGCCGTTTAGGTAAACAGTTGGTACTGCCATGATGTCTTTGCTTTCTACTTCCTCTTTAAATGCAGCGCCATCAATCATAGTATGTGTAATACCAGAGTTTAGAACGCTCATTACGTTAAGAGCTTGTACAACATCAGGACAGTTATGACAACTTAGGCTGATATAAGATTCAAAATGATATTCGCCTTGAATGTTTTTGATTTGATCGATTAATTTTTGTTCAACTTTTGGAGCACGTCCACTAACTTGTAGTAAAGCTAACACTAATGAAGTAAATTCGTGTCCTAATGGAATACCAGCGAATACGACACCAGTGTCTTCGCCAGGGCGATTTACGCTAAAGCTTGGTGTTCTCTCTAGTTCAACTTTTTCTACTGTAATCTTAGATGACATAGTAGCTAATTCATCTACTAGAGCTAACATATCTTTAGATACGTTGCCTTCTCCTGCGCTTACTTTAAGTAAAATATCGTTCTCCATTAACTGAAGGTATTGGGATAGTTGTGTTTTTATATCTGCATCTAGTATCATTTTGATCGAACTCCTTAGATTTTGCCTACAAGGTCAAGGCTTGGTTTAAGTGTTGCAGAACCCTCTTGCCATTTAGCTGGACAAACTTCACCTGGGTTGTTACGTACGTATTGAGCTGCTTTAATTTTGTTAACAAGAATGCTTGCGTCACGACCGATACCGTCAGCATTGATTTCCATAGATTGGATAACGCCGTCTGGATCGATGATGAATGTACCACGAGCAGCAAGACCTTCTTCTTCAATTAAAACGTTGAAGTTGCTAGTGATTGTGCGAGTTGGGTCACCAATCATAATGTATTCGATTTTGCCAATAGTTTCTGAGCTATCATGCCAAGCTTTGTGAGTGAAGTGAGTGTCTGTAGATACAGAGTATACTTCAACACCTAAGTCTTTTAGAGTTGCATATTGGTTTTGTAAGTCTTCAAGTTCAGTTGGGCAAACGAATGTGAAGTCAGCTGGGTAGAAACAAACTACACTCCATTTTCCTTTTAAACTTTCGTCAGTAACTTGAATAAATTCTCCATTATGGTAAGCATTAGCTTTAAACGGTTTTACTTCTGTGCCGATTAATAACATATTAAAATTCCTCCTAAAGGTTGGTTTTGAGCATCGGAAATTAGTTTGCTCATAAAATATATTTTTTAATTAACTATAATAATTCTAATTCGATATTAATTATCATATAGAAGTGGTTATTTTGTCAAGAGAATAAACCAACTTTATACCAATTTAATTAATATTTATTCTCAATTAAGGTTGTTAGGGAATTAAAAGGTAATTTTTAAGTCATAAATTTTCAATGAGTGTTTGAAAGAGTAGTGTGTATGTTAGAGACATGGTGTAAGTATAAATTCTTAGGAAGGAAATATTTCTTAGAAGTTGTGGATTTGAAAAGGAACTGCTTACTTCTATTTTACAAAGAATTGTGCAATAAATAAAACAAAATGTATCGGAATCTTTGTGAACAATTATTGTCATCTTAAATATATATAATAAGAAGTATATTGCAATGAGAAATAGAAACATTGACGCTCATTTCTAACAAGATATAATAAAAGCGAGATATGTATTGCAATAGAGAAGATATAGTATAGATTGAAAAAATTTCAGTCTATTATTTTTTACGGCTTTTAGAAAACGTTTACATTTAGTGTGGAGGGGAAACCATGTCTAAGTTCACGAAGTATTTTTTAATGGAAGCTAAAGATGTGATTGCATATGTGCAAGAGAAATTACCTAAGTTCGAACATGCAAAGGGGCTAAAGTGTAAAGAAATAGGTGATGGTAATTTAAATTATGTGTTCCGCGTTTGGGATGAACAGAAGAACATTTCTGTCATTGTAAAGCAAGCTGGGGATACAGCGCGTATTTCAGATGAGTTTAAGTTGTCGACGAATCGAATTCGTATAGAATCAGATGTTTTGCGATTAGAAGGAGAGTTAGCACCTGGACTCGTGCCAAATGTATATTTGTTCGATAGTGTGATGAATTGTTGCGTGATGGAAGATTTATCAGATCACACAATATTGCGCACAGCACTCATAAATCATCAAATGTTTCCGAAGCTTGCTGAGGATTTAACTACTTTTATGGTAAACACTCTTCTATTAACATCAGATGTTGTAATGAATCATAAAGAAAAGAAGGAACTCGTGAAGAATTATATAAATCCTGAGTTATGTGAGATTACAGAGGACCTCGTATATTCAGAGCCATTCACAAATCATAATAAACGCAACGAATTGTTTCAATTAAATGAAGGATGGATTAGAGAGCATATTTATAGTGATAAAGAACTTCGTATGGAAGTAGCAAAACTTAAGTTTTCGTTTATGACGAATGCACAAGCGCTACTTCATGGTGATTTACATACTGGTTCTGTTTTTGTAAAAAGTGATTCTACAAAGGTTATTGATCCTGAATTTGCTTTTTATGGACCTATGGGATATGACGTTGGAAATATAATGGCAAATTTAATGTTTGCATGGGTGAATGCAGATGCAGTGATGCAATCTGGTATTGAGAAAGATACATATATGAACTGGATAGAATCTACCATGATAGATGTAATTGATTTATTTAAGAAGAAGTTTTTAGATGCTTGGGATATTCATGTGACAGAGATTATGGCGAAGGAAGAAGGCTTTAACCGAGTTTATTTACAATCTGTATTAGAGGATACAGCTGCAGTGACGGGTCTTGAGTTAATTCGTCGTATTGTTGGTCTAGCGAAGGTAAAGGATATTATTTGTATTGAGAATGACGCGGCGCGTGCTAGAGCGGAGCGAATTTGTCTTCAAGTAGCGAAGAAGTTTATTTTACAAGCGAATCAATATAAAACAGGTAGCAGTTTTGTAGAAACGTTAAAAAAACAGTCAATGCATAGTGCGAAATAAGGGGAGAAGATGATGGCAGAGCAATTAATACCAATTCAGTGGAAAGATGATGCTTTAGTGTTATTGGATCAAACGGTATTACCGAACGAAGTAGTCTATGAATCTTTTAAAACAGCTGAGGGTGTGTGGGATGCGATTCAAGTAATGAAAGTACGAGGAGCGCCGGCAATAGGTGTTTCAGCAGCCTACGGTGTGTATTTAGGGATAAAGGAAGTTACTAAAAGTTCGGCGGAAGAATTCATATCGGAAGTAAAAAAGGTATGTGCATACTTAGCGACATCAAGACCGACGGCAGTAAATTTATTTTGGGCGCTTGAAAGAATGGAAAGTGTAGCGAAAGAGAATGCTCACTTATCAATTGCGCAGTTGAAAGATAGATTATTAGAAGAAGCAAAAGAGATTCATAGAGAAGATGAAGAAATTAACCGTCAAATTGGAGAACATGCATTAACATTATTCCATGATGGCATGGGGGTATTAACGCATTGTAATGCAGGTGCGTTAGCAACGACTAAGTATGGTACTGCGACAGCTCCAATGTACTTAGCGAAAGAAAAAGGATGGGACTTAAAAATCTATTCGGATGAAACACGCCCTAGGTTACAAGGTTCAACGTTAACAGCATTAGAACTGCAGCGAGCGGGAATTGATGTAACGGTCATTACAGATAATATGGCGGCAATGGTCATGTCACAAGGGAAAATCGATGCAGTAATCGTTGGATGTGATCGTGTAGCAGCAAACGGGGATGTAGCAAATAAAATTGGAACATTAGGTGTTTCGATTTTGGCTAAATATTATAACATTCCGTTTTATGTAGCAGCACCAACGCCGACAATTGATTTGAAAACACTGACAGGAAAAGAAATTCCAATTGAAGAAAGGGATGCTTCTGAAGTGATCAATCGCTTCGGACAATACTCTGCTCCGCAAGAAAGTAAAGTATACAATCCGGCATTTGATGTCACGCCATCTGACAATGTAACAGCGATTATTACGGAAAAAGGAATTGTGAAAGCACCGTTTACGGAGAATTTAAAAAAGCTATTTTAGTAAGTAGATATATATAGTCAGTCATCATAAGCTTCATACTTAGGGGGATGTATATGTTATTACAAAAAGAAAGAGAAGAAATTGTAGCGTATGGAAAGAAAATGATCTCTAGTGGTTTAACAAAGGGGACGGGGGGAAATATTAGTATTTTCAATCGTGAACAAGGTCTTGTTGCAATTAGCCCAAGTGGTCTAGATTATTATGAAACGACGCCTGAAGATGTAGTTATATTGAATTTAGATGGTGAAGTGATAGAGGGAGAGAGAAAACCATCAAGTGAATTAGATATGCATCTTATCTATTATAGAAATCGTGAAGATATAAATGCGCTTGTACATACACATTCTCCTTATGCGAAGACAATCGCATCATTAGGATGGGAACTTCCTGCTGTGTCATATTTAATTGCTTTTGCAGGTCCGAATGTTCGCTGTGCACCGTATGAAACATTTGGTACGAAGCAATTAGCAGAGGCTGCTTTTGAAGGAATGATTGATCGTCGTGCAGTTTTACTTGCGAATCATGGTTTAATGGCCGGTGCGAATAATATAAAAATGGCGTTTACTATTGCAGAAGAAATAGAGTTTTGTGCTCAAATTTATTATCAAACGAAAAGTATCGGAGAACCGAAATTACTGCCAGAAGACGAGATGGAGAATTTGGCGAAGAAGTTTGAAGGGTATGGGCAGCAGTAGAATGAAATGAAAACCCCCTCAAGAAAAAATCTTGAGGGGGTTTTTCTATGCCTTCTTCAATAACAAATACATAAAGTAAGGTGCACCAATTAAAGCAACGACAATCCCTGCTGGAATACCGTTAGGTTCAACGATATTTCGTCCGATTGTGTCTGCAAATAGTAATAGCCATCCACCAATTAAAACAGCGATTGGCATGAAGATTTGATGCCTTGGACCTACTAAAGATTTCGCGATGTGAGGAGCCATTAGTCCAATAAAGCTAATGCCACCTGTTACAGAAACAGCAGCGGCAGCAAGTGCAACGGCTGCGATTAATAAGTATCTTCGCTCTTTTTCAATTTCAATTCCAACACCGATTGCTACTGGCTCGTTTAATGCTAGTATATTTAATCGATTTGCTTTATAGAAGACAAATGGGATTAATACGATTAGCCAAGGAAGCATTGCTAAAACAAATGTCCAGTCATCTCCCCAAATGTTTCCGGCAATCCATTTGGCGATAAAGTCCACTTTCATACGATCAGCGGATGAAATAAGGACAATCATTATTCCAGATAGTGCAAATGAAAAACCGATGCCGGTTAATGTTAATCGTATTGGCTGAAGGCCGGTGGATTTACTATATGAAAATACGTAAATTAGAACAGCTGTTAGAAACGCACCGATAAATCCAACAACTGGTAGTAGGTAAAGAAATGAACCTACGTCTATCGGGAAGTATAGAAAGAAAACAGAAACTGCAACACCAGCACCAGCGTTAATGCCGAGAATACCAGGTTCAGCTAAATCGTTTCGGGTAATACCTTGTAATACAGCACCTGATAAAGCGAGAGCCATACCAGCTAATAATGTAATGACGATTCTAGGTAGCCTTAAAGAATATAAAACGAATTCTTCTTTAAATGTACCTTGTCCCATAAGTGTTGGGATTAATCTGTCATAGGAGAGAGCGGCAGAACCGAGTCCCATTCCAATTACAATTGTTGTGATGGTAAGTATAAGTAATGCAAGTATGATAAGGCGTTGTTTCTTTAGAATAGATTGCATCATGAGAAAGTTCTTCCTCCTTTACGTACAATGAATAGGAAGAATGGTAATCCTACAATTGCGACGATTGCAGCAACTGGTGTTTCATACGGAGCGTTAATTGTACGTCCGATTGTATCTGCGAGCAGCATAAAGGAAGCACCAGCAATCGCTGACATTGGTATAACAAAACGGTAGTCTGGTCCAACGATTGGACGAACCATATGGGGTACCATAAGTCCGATAAATGCCATGTTTCCGACAAGTGCTACAGAAGCACCAGCAAGCAAGATAATAATGATAAATAAAATCGTTTTAATAACGATAATTTTTTGACCGAGTCCAACGGCAACTTCTTCACTGAAACTAAGAACTGTTAATTTCTTTGCAAGTAAGATAGCGATAAATATACTTATTGAAATAACCGGAATAATAATTTTTAATTGGCTCCAACTCGTTCCAATTACGCCCCCAGCCGTCCACATTGATACATCTTGTGAAATTTTAAAGTAAATGCCAACACCTTCTGAGATTGCAAGTAGAAATGCTGAAACAGCAGCACCAGCTAATACAATTCGAAGAGGGGAAAGTCCGCCCTTTTTCACCATGCCAATTCCAAATACCATAATAGCGCCAATTGCAGCACCGATAAAGCAAGCTAGTGTTAAGTAAAGGTAGCTTATAGAAGGATTGAAAGCAAGTGTTAGTGCAAGTGCGGCATTTGCGCCACCAGTTAAGCCTAGTAATCCCGGATCGGCAAGTGGGTTTCGAGTTAATCCTTGCATAATTGCACCAGAAACAGCGAGTCCAGCTCCTACAAAAATAGCAGCAACTTCACGTGGTAAACGTATTTCACGCAGGATGGATAGCTTATCTCCTTTAGCAGAGGAAGTGAGTGCTAACCATACGTCTTTTATAGAAGTATCTGCAGCACCTAATACCATTGCAAACATAAAAATAAGAAAGAATGCAATGATACTCAAAATTAATTTGTATGTAAAAGCGTTGGAACGTAGGTTGTCTTGCTCTTTTTTCATCAGTTTCACATCTTTTCTTTTCATAGAATAAAGGAAGAGGAATTCTTAAATTAAGAATTCCTCATGTTTGTGTTATTGACCAAGAAAGCTCTTCTTGAAGAAGTCTAGTTGGAAATCTAATGTAAGTGGATCATTGAAATAGAATTCCATCATGTTTGCTTCATATACACGATTATTTTTCACTGCTGGAATGTTTTTATATGATTCTGTCTCTTGGAATGAGTTATCAGTATCTTTGTTTTTACTTACGATTAAGTAATCACCAGCGAACTCAGGTAATACCTCAGTAGATAATGCGTAGTATCCTTCTTTTAAAGCTTTTTCTTTTACTTTTTCAGGCATTTTTAATTTCATTTCTTGGTAAAGAATTTCTGTTCCACGGCCCCAGTTTTCGCCATATACGTAAAGCTGTTTGTTGAAGTTTTCAACAACAGAAACTGTTGCATCTTCACCAATCTTCGCTTTAATGTCTTTTCCAGCTGTTTGTGCGCGTTTCTTGAAATCATCAACCCAAGTTTTTGCTTCTTTTTCTTTATTTAATAATTTACCGATTTCTAAGTGTTGTGTTAAGTAATCAACTTTTCCGTAAGTGTATGTTACAGTAGGAGCGATTTTCTTTAACTTATCAACATTTTTAACATTTGATAAACCAATGATTAAATCTGGATTTAATTCTGCAATCTTTTCAACATTCTCATCTGATACTTCAGCGACATTTTTCAGTTTGCTATCGAAACGTGGGTTTTGTTTAGACCATGAATCTACCCCAACAAGGTTTACACCTAATGACATTACGTTACCAGCGAATGATGATAGGACAACAACACGTTGTGGATTTGCTGGAACTTCTACTTTACCATTTTCTGATTGGTATGTAATTGTTTCTGATTTTTTACCTTTTGCGTCGTTCTTCTTGTCTGTTGAACCGTTGCTACAAGCACTCATAACAAGGACGAACAGAACTGTTAGTGAAATAAATAATTTTTTCATCGTCTTTCTCCTTTTGATAGATGATATGTGATATACAATAAATTGTTTAGCTTTAATCTTTTGAAAAGTAGTGGTAATACAAAAGTCTTATTAACAATCTTGAACTTGAGATTTTACCATATAGTATTCACCATAGTAATAGAAGAAGATATAATCTCACAGTTGCTAATAATTAACAAATTGATAATGATTATCACTATTGATTCTTTAAATACTATAATTTTATATAGGTGTATTGTCAATAGTAATTTTGATTGTAAATTTTGCGGAAACAAGTTATATTTTATTGAGAATGATAATCAATGATTAATAGCTGAGGAGTGGGCATGAATGAATCAAGAAGAATTGTTTGATGTAACCGTGATAGGCGGAGGACCTGCAGGACTTTATTCAGCGTTTTATAGTGGACTAAGAGAGATGAAAACGAAAATAATAGAGTTTCAACCACAGTTAGGTGGTAAAATACATGTTTATCCGGAGAAAATGATTTGGGATATTGGCGGATTATTACCAGTTACTGGTGAGAAATTAATTGAGCAACTTGTACAACAAGGATTAACATTTCAGCCTGAAGTTGTATTGAATACAAAAATAGAATCAATTATTCGCAATCAGGATGGCATTTTTACGTTAAAAACAAGCTCTGGGGAAGAACATTTTTCAAAAACAGTGATAGTCGCAACTGGGAGTGGTATATTGAATCCACAAAAGTTATCAATTGAAGGTGCGGAGAGATTCGAAGTCTCAAATTTAAATTATACAGTTAAATCGTTAAAACGTTTCAAAGATAAAACGGTAATTATTTCAGGTGGAGGGAACTCCGCAATTGATTGGGCGAACGAATTAGAACCAATAGCGAAAAAAGTTTATTTAACATATAGAAAAGAAGAATTATCTGGTCATGAAGCACAAGTAAAACATCTTATGAACAGTTCAGCAGAATGTTTCTTTAATACATCGATTACAAAATTAATTGCCGGTGATAACCATGAAGCGATTGAACATGTAGAATTAACAAATCATGAAACTGGAGAGGTTTCTCATTTATCTGTTGAAGAAGTTATTATTAATCATGGATATGAACGTGACATTACATTATTGGAAAATAGTGAGCTAGATGTCGCTATTGTTGATAATTATTATATTGCAGGGAATGCAAATAGTGAGTCCTCGGTAGACGGGTTATATGCCGCTGGAGATATTTTAAAGCATGACGGAAAATTACATTTAATCGCAGGAGCGTTCCAAGATGCTGGAAATGCTGTGAATAAAGCGAAACAATTTATTCAACCAGATGCAAGTGAGTACGGAATGGTTTCTTCGCATAATGAAGTATTTAAGAAGAGAAATCGAGAATTGATAAAGCAGATGATGAATTAATAAAGAAACAAGTATACCCCCATTTACTTCTCTATTCGTATGGACGAGAGAGGTAAATGGGGGTTTTCCTGTTTATTATATCTTCAATCATTATCATGACACCGGTTTCATTAGTTCATGTGGCATGAACGTTTTATTTGTAATCTCTCTAGAAAACAATGAATTTAGGATTGGTTTATGCTGTCCCTTTTTCCTGTTCATTAGGAAATGGTATATTTAGTATAGACGCAATGTATTGTTTTCCGTGTTTTCGAGCTAATGATTCTAATATTTGGCGAACGCGTTTTGTAAGATGACCTTGTTTTTTTATAGCCTCACAATATACGTCATAGAAAACGTATTTAGCCCAAAGGAAATCATCTTGTTGGAATAAGAAATGATTTTTGTACCATTCGCCAATTGTATGATAGCAATTGTTTTCATGTACTGCTGCACTTTGTGAAAGAATACGATCGGATAAAGAATTAGATAGATGAGAAATTGTGTTTTCTGTTTCAACTTGTAATGTTTTTTCTAACATTGTAATGATGTGACGAGTAGCCATATGTTAACTCTCCTTTGTGTAAATGGGTAATACCATTCTATATTTTAAAAAATACTTACTATACTATTATACAATATATGGAATGCATCTACCTGCTTTTTAATTTGTATTTACAAAATCTTTTTTATTTGTTTACAAAAATAAAGTAAGATACAGTATATATATGAAAAAATAATAAAGGAATGAACACATTGTATATAACGATAGAAGAGGCTGCGGAGTATTTGAATTTACCAAAATCTTATGTTGAAGATTTGATTCAGCAAAAGAAAGTTCGTGCGTTGTTCGATGGAGAGCAATATTTATTAAATAAAGAACAATTTAATACACATTTAGAGCAAATGGAGAAATATAAACAGTTAGTGGAAGAAATATTAAACGAACCAATTCCGGAAGATATGGATGTTAAGGACGAAGATTAAATTTATGAAAAGATCCCGTAATAAGATATGCAGGAATGTATCTTATTACGGGATCTTTTTGTATTAAGATATAAAAAATTACCGGAAACCCTAGGATTCATTTAAGCGGAGGAAGGTTTCGTAGGTATTAGTACTACATGTTAAAAGCATATTTTTTCATAGCGGGGACAAACATAGAGAACGTAACCTGTACAGATACATATACTATCAGTGCAAAAGCTTATAAATTAATGGAAGGGGTTTTCTCGTGAGTTTATTTAATTGGGATTTTTTGGAAGGTTTAATTGGATCTTATGTAAGAGTAAACAGAGGTGGACCAGAATCTCAAAAAGGAGCAATAGTATCAGTATATGCGGACTACTTCGTATTACAGAATGAAAAAGGAGAGTACCATTACTACCAGCTTCGCCATCTGAAAAGCATTACAAAAAATACGAAAGAGGGTGGGATAGGTGATTCTGTATGGCCGGAAGAAGACAGTGCAGAAGACTTTGAAACGCTACTTCAAGGCTTCAAATACCGCTGGGTAAAAATTAATCGTGGTGGTCCAGAGAAAATTGAAGGTATTTTACAAGATGTTTCTAGCGATCATGTAACGTTAATTATAAAAGAAGAAGTTGTATTAATTGCACTATCTCATATTAAAAGTGTTAATTATAATGCACCAGTAAGTGGAGAGAGCGATGAGAGTAGTGATGAGAGTAGCGATGAGAAAAGTAATGAAAACAGCAATAATTCAAGTCGAGCTCGCGCACAAAGACAATCAAGTAGAGGAAGATAATACAGAAAGGAGGATACGAATTTGAAGGGTGTAGTATGCTGTGATCAAATCAAAGGTTTAGTCGGTGAGAATGTAAAAGTAAATCTTCGCGGACCGGAAAGTCGAGTAGGTGTACTGTCAGTGTTAGGAAAAGATTACCTTACACTACAATTACCTCCTGGAGAAGTGGTGTATTATCAACTGAAACATGTGAAGAGTCTAGTCAAGAAAGTGAAAGAAGCACAAGGAGACTATGGTTCATGTTTCTACGCTGATGAAGATACTTTTTTAGATGTATTAAATGACTTGAAGTATAAGTGGATAAAGATTAATCGTGGTGGACCAGAGTGTGTGGAAGGTTTATTAAGTGATATACATGATAATTGTATTACACTAGTAAACTGTGATGAAGTCATTTATGTAATTAATTCTCATATTAAGAGTGTGAGTCAAGTAGTTAAAAGTAAAAAGAATGAAAAAGAATAATGTTTAATAAATAAGAGGGGCATTATGATTGAAAGTGAAGAACGATTTCATATTTCGCTGCAATAATTTCGCGGTATATGAAAAAGAATTCTTACTATTAAAAGACAGAACATTGCCCCTGATTATTTTTTAGAAATGGAAGACAGAAAAGTGCAATTCCATAGAAAGGAGGATATAGATGAATGAGTTAAACAAAAATATTGGAGAAAATATATACGTTAAATTAATCGGTGAAAAAAGATTTAAAGGTGTATTAATTGATGTAGGGAATGATATTGTTGTTCTTTACAATGGACAAGACTATGTATATATATCTTTATATCATATTCAATATTATAGATTTTTAAGAGAGTATGATGAAGAAATATTAAAACCAGATGTGGATTCTGTAATTAAGAGGGAATCACCTTCAATTTCTTTGAGAAAAGTATTAAGTACATCTAAAGGGATTTTTACAGAAATTTATGTGGCAGGAAATGCTCCAATACACGGTTATGTTACAAGTGTAATGAACGATTATATTGTTTTTTATAGCCCAGTTTATAGAACGGTATATATATCTTTAAAGCATTTGAAATGGTTAATTCCTTATAAAGAGAACCAAGTACCTTATTCCCTCAATAAAAATGAACTCCCCGTAAATCCATTAAATATTACTTTAGCTAGAACGTTTGAAGAACAGCTTATTAAAATGGCTGGGAGAATTATGGTGTTTGATTTAGGTGAGGAATCTAATAAAATTGGAAAAATGGCGAAAATTGATGAAGGACATATTGAAATATTAAAAGCACGTGACGCAAAAATGTACGTGAATATTCAACATGTGAAATCTGTCCATTGTCCGTAGGCTAGTTTAAAGGGCTGGCTTTTTCTTTTATATATGCGGAAGAAAAGGTCGAGCCTATTTGTTTACCGCTATTTGGGTATGAGGGGGAAAGCGAATTGAATATATAAGTATGTTACTGTTTTTTACTTATGAAGAGGTAATCTTGTACGAAATTATAAAAAATCTGTACGAGCTATCTTTTATTGTATTCAATTCATTTTTTGAGGAAGTACTGCTCAACTAATCTATTAAAGGGGTTTTGTTTGTGGAGCAGTTTCCAAATGCGTTTTCGATTACATTACTTGGCAGTGCTGGTGGGGCAGCAAAAGCAGTGTTAGCAATTTTGAATCAAGCGGTAGTAAATGAAAAAGATCCAATTTATGAAGTTATAAAGAATGTGAACTTCCATTTGGTGGATATAAAACAAAAAGATAAAAGTTATTATGATGAGTTGTTTCCAAATCTGAAAGGGCAATTTTTTTTATATGAAATAAACCTTCAAGATGTAGTCAAATTTAAACAACATTTAAAAGAAAAAAGAACGAAGGTTGTTATTGATGTTTCAGGGGCAGATACGATTAGGGTACTGAGTTGTTGTAATGACCTTGGCATTTGTTACATTAATTCGGCTTTGGAAAATGAGGCAGTAGATCAAGACGATAGTTTACTTGGTTTTCAGCTTACTGAAAGGTATACGAGGTTTGAGAAGGAGAAAGAAACATTTACAAATACAAGAGCGATTATAGGCTCAGGTATGAATCCGGGTGTTGTTCAATGGATGGTTGTTGAACTTATGAAAGAACGTCCAAATGAAAAGCCGCGAGCATGCTATATTGTAGAACATGATAATTCATTTTTGGGTGATAAAGGGCTAATAAAACCTCATACACTTTATGCATCATGGGCAGTAGAGCGTTTTCTTGATGAAGCGATATGGAGTTATCCTATGTATATGAGCCATCATCGTCCACTTTACTTTTATGAGGATGTATATGCTTCAGAGTATAAAGTGAATTTAGGTGAAAAAGAATTTTATGGTTGCTTAATGCCGCATGAAGAAGTTTTAATCTTGGGAAAATCTTTTAATATGGAAGTGGGTTTTCTTTATCGGATTAATGAGTATACAACAAACTTAATTAGACAGAACTTAGATAAAGTGGAAGATTTATGGAATTGGAATCGTAAAGTATTTAATCCAGCAGAAGATGATATTATAGGAGAAGATTTAGTCGGTGTGTTACTCGTTTATGAAAATAATGAGACATACATGTATAATGTAATGAATAGTAGCCAAGTTTTTCAAAAATATAAAACAAATGCGACGTACTTTCAAGTAGGGTGTGGAATTTATGCTGGTTTATGTAGTTTACTGTTAGATACTTTTGGACAAGGTGCTTATTATGTAGAAGAATTATTATTAAATACTGAAAGTAAGTATGGGGAATATTTAAATTTATATATGAAGGATTTTGTAGTAGGACATAATAATTTTACAGATGGATTGCTAAATGATAGGGTAAGATGGATATAAATTGTGACTGAAAAGGAAGGAGCTGTATCTCCTTCCTTTTATAGTATGAGAAGGTTACATGTTGCCCTGAAAGCAATTTCATAATTATAATTTAAAGAGATAATAGTTGAAATGTTTTTTTGGTATTGATCAAGAGGAGTTTTTATATGAACAAATACAAGAGCTTGATTTATGAAGAAAGAGAAGCTTTAAAAGTATTTATATTATTATTCTATATTATATTCTTTTTATATGATGTTATTTATTATTTCGTTTATCCTGCTATGAATATTAATGAAGCAAGGGTAGGGTGGCCAGAAGGTGGTATGGGAATAGGTGTATATATATTAGTAATATCTTTATTTCCTATTTCAATATATCTTCAAAAACAAGGTTATGTATATTTTGTAAAATATTTATTTTTAATTGGGTACATGCTTATTGATCTTATTAATAACTTAATGATTTATTTACACAGTGATCGTGTTTTTGAACAGGGAAATATGGTTGAAATATTTTTAATTTTATTTGCACCGATTTTCGTGAATAGAAAATATTTTTATTTCGTTTCCTGTAGTGTAATTGGAAAATATGTATTTTTTACTTTGATATTACAAGATGTAAAAGTTGTGATTCCGCTTGTATTATGTATATTCTTTTTCATCATTTCGCATTCTTTATTAAAGAGATTTCAATCTTATGTAAGGACAGTTGTTGAGATGATGAACAATATGAAAGAGACAGAAAATTTAGCTGTTATTGGGACTATGTCTACAACAATCGCTCATGAAATTCGAAATCCATTAACAGCTTTAAAAGGATTTACACAAATTCAAAAAGAAAGAAATCTTGAAGATACGATGAGCTATGAGATTATGCTGCAAGAAATTGAGAGAATTAATGAGTTTGTTAGTGAATTGATGTTATTAGGAAAACCGAAACCAACAAATTATGAAGGGTGTAATATACGGGAAATCCTTTTATATGTTGTACAGTTAATGGAAAGCTATGCGACTCAATATAAAGTGAAATTTCATTTGCAAGTAGATGGAAATTTACCCGTTATAAATGGTGATGATAAGCAATTAAAACAAGTGTTGTTAAACATCATCAAAAATGGAATTGAATCGATGCCAGAAGGTGGGGATATTCAGATTCACGCATATGAAAAAGTTGGAGAGAACTTGTGTATTTCTGTTGAAGATCAAGGTTTTGGGATAGAAAATGAGAAAATAGAAAAGATCGGAAAAGCTTTTTATACAACAAAAGAGAATGGTACAGGACTTGGATTAATGATTACATATAAAATTATTGAAGAACATCAAGGGAGTATCGCGATTCAAAGTAGTATGGGGGTAGGAACGAAAGTAGAAATTTATTTACCAACAGTGTAGTGCATTAGACGAAATTACTTTTCAGAAAAGTGTTCTTGTTGTGTAAATATAAACATTTTATAAAATGTTTAAAGAAGGGTTTTTTTTATAAAACACTTCGTTTATAATGGAGGAAAATATCGACATAGAGCTTTTAGCTCATGTAACGGTTCGGTAGTGTTATGAAAAGAAAAGTAGGGGTGCACGCGCATCCTTTTTTCTATGCAGATATGATGAAAGGGGTGGTATGATGGAATTAACATTGAATTCAACTGTATGTTTACACACAATTCAATTTCGAAAAGAGAGATTAAATTATATTGTAAAAGATACAATTACAGGAGAAACATATGAAATGCCGCCACTTTGGATTGATGCACTAGCAATGATGCGTGACGGTTTTTCATTAGGAGAAATTGAGGAGAAATTAAAAGAAGAGTATCCGGCAGAAGAAGTAAATATGCTAGCATTCACGAGGCAACTGTTAGAGCTAGAGCTTGTCGGAATGATAGATGGAGAAGAGATAGCTTGTACAAAGAAGAAAGATAAAGATTATTTAGCTTGGGTACGTCCAAGGGTGGAACAATTCTTTCTTAACTTAAATAAAAAATATAAAAGCAAAGGTCAAAAGTGATCTTTGCTTTTTTAGTGCAATACAAAATAGGTATTCACCCAAATAAAGATTTTCGCATATTGTAGCTTATGTAAGTAGAATGCTGCGAAGGAGTGAGTGCAGTGACAGGGAATGTATTGAATTATTATGCCGGTGGAAATACAGCTAGAGGATTTCACAGCTTATACGAAGAGAATTTGAAGGGTTTAGACAGGTTGTTTATTTTAAAGGGAGGCCCAGGAACGGGAAAATCTTCTTTAATAAAGGCAATAGGGCGTGAATGGGTCGATAAAGGGTATAATATTGAATTTTTACATTGTTCTTCTGACAATAAATCAGTTGATGGTGTGATTATTCCAAAATTAAAAGTAGGGATTGTTGACGGTACATCACCGCACGTTATTGAGCCGAAAATGCCTGGAGTTGTAGAAGAGTATATAAATTTAGGCGTTGCTTGGGATTCAGATAAATTAAGAAAGCAGAAAATAGAGATTGAACGATTTGTTTCAGAAGCAAGCAAAGCCTTTCAAGCAGCTTACGGGTGTTTTAAAGAGGCGCTAGTTATACATGATGAGTGGGAGAAAATATATATTAATAACATTGATTTTAATAAAGCAAACGAATTAACAGATCAGCTTATACAGAAATTATTTGCAGATAAAGGCGGGAAGAAATCAATTGTGAAACATCGTTTCTTAGGTGCTGCTACACCGAAGGGAGCAGTTGATTTCGTTCCTAATTTGACAGAAGGGCTTCCGCATCGCTATTTTATAAAAGGCCGCCCAGGTTCTGGGAAATCAACAATGCTTAAAAAATTAGCTAAGGAAGCAGAAGAAAAAGGTTTTGAAGTAGAAGTGTATCATTGTGGATTTGATCCAAATAGTCTCGATATGATTATCGTAAGGGAATTAGGATTTGCAATTTTTGATAGCACAGCACCGCATGAATACTTTCCGAGCCGTGAGGGGGATGAGATTATCGATATGTATGATCTCATTGTTGCACCAGGGACAGATGAAAAATATGCTAAGGAAATTCGCGACGTTTCAATTCAGTATAAAACAAAAATGAATGAGGCGATGTCTTTCTTAGCAAAGGCAAAATCAGTTCGTGATAAATTAGAACGAATTTATATTGCCGCTATGGATTTTTCAAAAGTCGATGCATATAGAGAAGAAATCCAAAAAGAGATTGAACGAATTGCAGTTACTGTAATTGAAAAGAAAAAATAGATGCTTTGTTAGGCTGTCGGGAATTTTCTGACAGCTATTTTAGTATCTGGTAAAATTAGTCTTATATTTGTCGAATTTCCAGGGAAATGATCAAAAAATGGGGAGGATATGAAATGAGAGAGAAAATTGAATTAGAACTAGAACGAATTGAAAAAGAGAATGATGTGAAAATTTTATTTGCTGTAGAATCAGGGAGCCGGGCGTGGGGATTTCCATCGAAAGATAGTGATTATGATGTTAGGTTTGTTTATATACGTCCTGTAGAGTGGTATTTATCAATTCATGATAAACGTGATGTGATTGAATACCCAATTAGTGATGATTTAGACATAAGTGGCTGGGATCTTAAAAAGGCATTGCAACTATTTGCAAAATCTAATCCAGCGTTACTCGAATGGATTAGATCACCGATTTTTTATTCGAAAAACTCTAACCTTCCAGAAGAACTTCAGCAAATGAGTGAAAAGGATTTTAATCCGAAATCAACGATATATCATTACTTACATATGGCTTCAAAAAACTATCGTGAATTTTTGCAAGGTGAGAATGTAAAGTTGAAAAAGTACTTTTACGTATTACGTCCTATTTTAGCTTGTAAATGGTTAGAGGAGAAATCGACTTTGCCTCCTGTAGAATTTGATCGATTGATTACAGAATTAATATTAGAACGTAGCGTGTTAGATGAAATTGAAAAGTTATTAATAAAGAAAAAAGCAGGTACTGAATTGGACGTTGGATTGAAAATTGAGGTGCTAAATCAATTTTTAGAAGAACAAATTGATTATTATCAGCAATACGTGAAAGGTATTGAAAAGAGATTAGGGATTGATATTGAGAGTTTGAATACATTATTTCGAAATATGTTGTTTGAAGTATATGAAAAAGAGCACAAGTGAGTTTGTGCTCTTTTTTGTGTTTTAGGAGTAAAGAAAACGGCGCTAGTTACGATTAGTCTTACGAAAGGGAGTAAATGAAAATTCACGCTGAATCTGTAATTATTCGTTATCAACTCGTTTTAATGGTTGATCTGCTGGACCTTCCATAACATCCCCATCAATTGAAAAACGGGAACCGTGACAAGGGCAATCCCACGTACAATCACCGTTATTCCATTCAACTTCACAGCCGAGGTGTGTGCAAGTTGTATCGACGATATGTAATTTTCCTTCTTTATCTTTATAAGCACCTGCTCGTTTACCGTTGACATGTACAACAGATCCTTCGCCAACTTCAAGATCTTCTGGCTTACGTAATGCGGTTTCAATTTTTCCTTCAATTAAGTGTTTAGCAACATCAATGTTCTGAGAGAGGAAAGTTTTTATATCTGGATTTGCATGAAAGCGTGATGGTGCAAACAGTTCTTTATATGGACTGTGGATTTTTAGAATGGAGTCCTTCAGTAAATGAGCTGCTGCAGTTCCAGTCGTCATTCCCCATTTACGATATCCAGTTGCCACAAATATATTTGGATTCCTTTCGTTAATATGTCCGATATAAGGAAGCTTATCTAGCGTGATTAAATCTTGTGCTGACCATCTATAGGGAACTTCATCTACTCCAAAAGTTGCTTCAGCAAAAGAATAGAGTGCTTCGTAATGAAGCATCGTATTAATTCCTTGGCCTGTTTTATGGCTCTCTCCGCCAATCAATATCAGCTTTTCTCCATTGCTTGTCGTATAACGTATGGAGCGTTTTGGATCATCGATACTTAAATACATGCCCCCTGGATAATCTGTTTTTGCTTTTATTGCGAGAGCATAGGAGCGTTCTGCGTACATTCGCGTAAAGAAAAAGCTATTAGCATCATAAAAAGGAAAATGTGAACAAGAGACAATATATTTACAAGTGATGCGATGGTCACCCTTTGTAATTACTTGTGGATAATCTCCTTTTTCCACATCAATAGCTGTTGTTTGCTCATAAACCATTCCGCCCATTTCCACAAACTTTTCTAAAAGTGTTTTTAAATAAAGGAGGGGATGGAATTGCGCTTGATTTTTCATCACAAGTGCAGATTGTACGGGAATAGGAATCGACAGAGATTGAACATAGTCACAAGGTATATTTAACTTTTGATAGGCTTCATATTCTTTCGTTAAATTTCGCAGGCCATTATTGGTAGTTGTATATAAATAAGAATCTTCATTTGTGAAATTACAGTCGATTTTATATGTTTGTACAGTCTCATTTATGAATTGTAGAGCTTTACTATTTGATTCGTAGTAAAGTTGAGCTTTTTCAACACCAAAATTGTTTATTAATTCATCATAAATGAGATCATGTTGGGCTGTTACTTTTGCGGTTGTATGCCCAGTTGTTCCATTTAAAACAGAACCAGAATCAATTAAAACGACTTTCATTCCTTCTTTAGCGAGTAAATAGGCGGTGGTAATGCCTGTAATACCAGCTCCGATAACGGCAACTTCGGTCTTTATATTTTCGGATAAATGAGGAAAAGTAGGAAATTGAGTAGATTCAATCCAATAGGATGATGGTAACTGCGGAAATGTGTCATCTGTCATTTTGAAACCTCCTAAATTAGAACAATTTTCCTTTTAATATTTCCATATTATATGGAATTCATGTATGTTGTTTTCGTAGCGTTCTATTTTTATTAAACGAAAGATAAAATTATTTTAATATAATTATTTTATTGGGGCAGTATGAAGAAGTAGGATTTATATAAAGCTAAATTCAAGTGATTCCATTTGTTGATTACATAGAGAGTTCTTGAATGAGATAGAGTCTGTGTTGTTTAAGTGGATGTGTACATATAGCGGATAAAGCCTTATGAAATCTATGCTTTTTCTTTAGTGAAATAAAGTATAATTATAAAAATATAACCAACTTTTATTACTAGGTCATAAAAGTTGTTGACAATATAGAAATTCTATTGTTATGATTCATCATGTGGAAAGGTTGATAGAGAGTAAAAAGAGAAATGTTTTTCATTGATAATAAAAGCGGAAAAATAAGTGACGATAGAGTGAGTATATTTTCCTTATGATAAATGCTTTTTGGATCACGTAGTAAAATCAATCTGGAAGCAAGAATTAATATATGCAAGTTGCGCAGGGCGCGGCATAAGAAAGGGGCAAAAGGATGAAGGAGCTTCATACGTTTGGGTGGTATGCAGCGCGTGTATCACCACATTTGCCGAAAAAAGCATTTAAACCAGTTCCTAATCGTTTATTTGGTGGACTGGCTTATTTACTTGTGGCATTGGCTGGTTTAATAACGATCGGTGTATTTGAATTGAATGTGTGGGCAAATCTAGGAATTGCAATTGTTCTTGGATTATGTTTTGCTTCACTTGGGTTTTTAGGACATGAAATTTTACATGGAACAGTTGTAAGAAAGGCATGGCTTCGTGATTTTTTAGGTGCGATAGCATTTATGCCATTATCAACTGGCCCAAAACTTTGGAGAAAGTGGCATAATGCAACGCATCATGTTCACACACAGCATGAAGAGAATGATCCAGATGCATGGCCGACATTTGAGAAACTGAAAAAGAGTAAGTTTTTGAGTTGGGTATATCGCATGCCTCTTCATGTACGTTCATTCTTTAGTTTTCTGTCACTAACAATTCAATTTACGTTACATTCGACTCGAATGTTCTTTCATTTTATAAAAGAATTTAAGTCATCCAATCAAAAATCTGTATGGCTTCAACTTCTTTTGCCCTGGACAGTTTGGATTAGTTTATTGTTTATTATGGGACCTGCAAAGTGGTTCTTTGCATACGTGATTCCGTTGTTAATTGCTAACTTTATTGTAATGGCGTATATCGCAACAAATCACCGCTTAAATCCAATTGTTCCAGTAAATGATCCGTTAGCAAACTGTTTATCAGTAACAGTGCCGCGCTGGGTAGACGTTTTACATTTCAATTTCTCATACCATACAGAACATCATCTGTTTCCTGCTATGAGTTCTAAATACTATCCATTAGTAAAAGATAAAATTAAAGAAATGTGGCCGGAACGCTATCACGAAATGCCGATGACAAAAGCATTGGCAGCACTTTGGAATACACCACGTGTGTATTATCACGGAAGTGAATTAGTTGATCCGCATAGGGAGCATTTCTATGGTTCTTTAGGAAATGGATTGGATCCTCATAATATTTCATATCGTGAGGAACATATAGAGGAAAAAGAGACTATAAAAAAAGCAAATCAATAATAGATATATTTTACGATGAAAAAGCAAGCTCTCTTAGAGCTTGCTTTTTGTTATAAAGAAACTTCTTTCTTGTTCTTTGTCTTGACGTGGACAGAGTTATTTTCTTTCCGTTGTAGTCGTTTTTCTAGAAGACTAACAAAATAAGTAAATAGAAGAACTAGTGCGAGATAGTATAGACCAACGATTATGTATGTATCTAATTGCTGGAAGTTACCTGCGGCAATTGATAAACCGGATCCCCATAATTCGGACAATCCTACATAAGCAACGAGTGAAGAATCTTTTAATCCTATGATAAACTGATTCCCTAGAGGAGGAAGAGACAGACGAAATGCTTGTGGTAATATAATCCGGCGCATCGCTAAAGGGTAAGGCATACCTAAAGAGCGAGCAGCTTCTAATTGTCCCCGGTCAACGGATTGAATTGATCCGCGGAAAATTTCAGTAATATATGCACCGTTATGAATTGCTAAAGCAATTGCTCCTGCCCAAAAAGGGGTAAAAACAACAACGGATGTAATCCCAAAATAGAGAATGGCAATTTGAACAATTAAAGGTGTACCACGAATAATGGCGATGTATACATGAGCAATACTATTTAAAACCTTATTGTTAGAGATTCGAAAGAAAGCGACTAGTAATCCAATTAGTGAACCGAGTAATAGGGATGTTAATGTTAATTGTAATGTGACAATAGTAGCCTTTAAGAGTGTGGGATAGGTAGAGATAAAAATTTCAAACATATGTGTCACCTCATATTGTATGGATTTTAGTAGGGAATGAAATGCCCCACATACAAGGTGGGGCATAATTTATGAAATCTCTAAATGGCTAATTTACTTTGTTTTTGCCTCGTCTCCAAGAATATTACGCCCAAACCATTTCTTACTAATCTTTTCATACGTGCCGTCTTTAATGATTTCATCTAGTGCTTTATTTACCTTTTCGACCATGTCTTTATTGTCTTTATGAATAGCAATTCCCATTTCATCAAGGTTTAACGGTTTTCCAGCTTCTTTTATATTTGATTTACCTTCTTTAATCATACGAAGACCAACCATTTGATCAGTAATAACTGCGTCTACACGTCCTGGTTCTAAGTCCATAAGTGCAGTAATATCACTATCATATTCTGTAATTTGATCTGTATGTTTTGCAACAAGGGTTTTGAAAGTACTTGCTTTTACAACACCTATTTTTTTCCCTTTCAAGTCCTCTGGAGAAGAGATAGATGTATTCTTTTTAGCTACAAAAATTTGTGCACCAGAGCGATAATATGGATTTGAGAAATTCACGGCTTTTAATCGTTCTTCTGTAATTGCCATACTTCCTAATATCACATCATATTTTTTTGATTGTAGACCTTGAATCAATGTTTCCCAAGGATTTGTAACAGGAACAGGTTTCATTCCCATCTTTTTCCCGAGAGCTTCACCTATTTCTACATCAAAACCGACAAGTTTCCCGTCATTTTCTTTATAGTTAAAAGGTTTGTATAAACCACTCATCGCATAACGAAATTCTTTTTGACCATTAGATGAAGTGGTAGAGCTTTCCTTACTACAGGCTCCTAGTATGAAGGATGTACATAATGTAATACTCGCAACAATGGTTAATAGTTTTCTTTTCATAAAACCCCTCCTATATATTGATCATACGGATTGTTTTCAATATGCTATGGAGATATTTTATTTGGACAATTAGTTGTGTCCCGTATGAATGAATTTCTTTATGTTTGAAACAGAAGTTACATTATAAAACGTTGCGTAAAAATTGCTTTGCCCGTTCATGCGATGGAGCGGAAAAAAATTGCGCTGGCGAAGCATCCTCTACAATTTTCCCGTCATCCATAAAGATAACGCGGTCAGCTACATCTCTTGCGAAATTCATTTCATGAGTAACAATAACCATTGTCATTCCTTCTTCAGCAAGTTCTTTCATAACTTGCAACACTTCTCCAACAAGTTCAGGGTCTAAAGCTGAGGTAGGTTCATCAAATAGCATAATTTTAGGATTCATGGCAAGAGCTCGTGCAATCGCAATTCGTTGTTTTTGACCACCGGAAAGGAGGTGGGGAGTTACATCTGCTTTATCTTGTAGGCCGACTTTTTGTAGGAGTTGATTTCCAATCTCCTTTGCATTTGCTGTCTCCAATTTTTTTACGTGAATAGGTGCTTCTATGATGTTTTCTAGTGAGGTCATATGAGGAAATAGGTTAAAGTGCTGAAAAACCATACCGACATTTTCACGGACTTTGTTTAAATTTGAATGCTTTGGATCAATTCGCTCACCTTGTAAGTGAATTTCACCTTCATCGTACATTTCTAAAAAGTTAAGACAGCGAAGTAATGTACTTTTGCCGGAACCACTGGCGCCGATTAAAACAACAACTTCTTTTTCTTTTACTTCTAAATCAATTCCTTTTAAAACATCAAGTGATCCGAATGATTTTACTAGATTTCGAACTTGAATCATACAAAACCCCCAGTCAAAAATATATTTACAAATGTTGCCCCGTATTTCTGTTATTAGTCATAAATTGTCAGAATCCTTTATTTTTTTCGGGGGATTTGATATTCAAGGGAATAATGATTTTAAAAATCCCTATATCTTTCTATAACGAAAATATGGATAATAATATATAGGCAGTACATATATTGCTTATAAAAAGGGGGAAGAAGAGATGGAAAAAGAAAGGAAAACATTTTCCTTTGGCTTACGTACACAACTTATGCTATTCACTACAGTTTTAGCTTTCATTACATATTCAACAAGCTTATTTTTTATTTACGTTATATATGATTATTTTCAAATTTATGTAAGTCGAACTGTTTATAATATTATCGTTATGTTATTAGGTGTAGTATGGTCTGGAATTTTAGCGTATGGAGCAGCAATATTTTTAATTAAACCACTTCGAAAGTTGGAGGAAGCAGCAAGGAAAGCGGCTGATGGTGATATTCGTGAAGATGTCCCGTTGCCAAAAGTAGATGATGAGATTAAATCTTTAAGTGTTGCATTTAATATGATGCTAGGGAACTTAAGGGGCATGGTAAAAAATATTGATACTACATTTTCGTATACAAATAATCAAGTTCAGCAAATTAGAAAACAAACAGGGGAAGCGACCAAGCAAGCGCAAGGTGTGTCTGAAACTCTTGCAGAGATTTCTTCCGGTGCTGAGCAATCAGCAGCGTCAATTCAGGCGATTGTTTCTGTTGTTGATACAACGACTTCTATTGCAAGTGAAGTAGAAGAAAAGGCGAAACAGTCGGATGACTTGTCTTCAGAAATGGTTCAAGCTTTAGGGCAAAGTACACGTGTCTTTAATTCCTTAATTCAAGGTATTCAAACATTGGCGAAAGAAAATGAAGATTCGATGCGAAATGTACAGCAGTTAGAAGAACGAATGAAACAAGTTGAACATATTGTTTCTGTTGTAAGTGAGATTGCTAGCCAAACGAATTTATTAGCACTCAATGCTTCTATTGAGGCAGCTCGTGCTGGTGAACACGGAAGAGGTTTTGCAGTTGTAGCAGAAGAAGTACGTAAACTTGCTGATGAAAGTGATCATTCTGCAAGAAACATATCGCAGTTATTACGGAATATGCAAGATGAAGTGCAACAAGTCGCGATGAAAATGACAGAGCAAGTGAAAAAAGCTAAAGAAGAGGCGAAACGCGGGGGAGCTACAGAATTAATTTTAAAAGAAATGTCATCAAGTATTATGGAAGTAGCAGATGCAACTAAGCAAATTAGTAGTTATATGAATGAACAAGTGAGTCACATTCATCAAACAGGAGCACAAACAAAGGCTGTAGCAGCCATCGCTGAGGAAACGTCAGCTGGTTCACAAGAAGTGGCGCGTGTGACTCTCCAACAGTCTAAAAATATGGTAATAATTGATCGATTATTAAAGGATTTAGAGAAGCAAGCAGCTGATTTGAAACAAACAATTGAACGATTTTCAATGTAAAAAGGAAGAACAGAATTCTGTTCTTCCTTTTTACGTATGGGAAGGAGGAATGCTTTGTTGAAAACGAAAAACATTACAAGGGTCATATGCTGTCTTCACTTTACGCAACCTTTGAAAATTAGAGCCATAATAACTAGTTTGCCAATTTTTTATGTCGATATCGGGCCAATTTACATAGTCTCCCAGTGTGTAAGGATCTAAGCTTTCCCGTAAATCTTTAACCCAGCGTATATTTCGGTTTTCTTCATCGTTGCATTTCCAAGAAGTAATATATTCTTGAGCAATAATTGCCTTGCGGTGGAAATAAGCTGTTTCATTCGAAGAAATATTTTCCACAGCACCTACGAGTGATTGGTGCCAAATACTCGCATCTTTATTTGGTGCATGAGAAAGAAAATGTTGCATGATTTGAATGCCTTTAAGGGGAATCGTTTTATATACATAGGAACCAGAGCGCTTAAATTTTTCAGGGATATTACCACTATTAAAGAATTGAACAGCCTTTATATAAGGAACTTCATCTATAAAGAGAGAGTGGTTACCAGTTTCAAGAAGAGGAGATAATAGAGGATAGAGTTCAGAGGGAGAGCCAACAAATTCACCTTTCACCTCGATTTTATTTCGTTGTTTGGAGAATAATTCAATTGATGAAGTGAGACGTTCATCTATATAAGGTGCCCAGTTTTGCCAAGCTTGAAATGCAGCAATAAAGTCTTCCCATTCCCATGTAAGCGAGAAAATTGAGACGTTTTTTATAGGATGGACTCGAAAAGTTAAGGAAGTAACAATCCCGAAATTCCCACCCCCACCGCCGCGGCATGCCCAAAAAAGGTTAGGGTTTTCTTGTTCATTTGCACGAATGAGTTTTGCACCAAATTTTCCGCATGCTTGTACCATTTCGACTTCTACTAATTGATCACATGTTAGTCCAAATAAGCGTGAAAGCATGCCAATGCCACCGCCGAGTGTTAACCCCACAATTCCGACACTTGCACTTGTGCCAGCTGGTATTGTAACACTATATTTCCAAAGTTCTTTATAAACAGTTCCGAGATTTGCACCAGCTTCGATTGTTGCTGTTAATTTCCTTGTACTAACCGTAATTTGCTTCATTTCACTCACATCAATAATAAGCCCGCCATTTAAAAGAGAGAAGTTTTCGTAGCTATGACGTCCACTTCTTAAGCGAAATGGTATATGCCGCTCACGTGCCCATTTTAAGGCGTTACACACATCATTTTTATTTTGACAAAAAACAATAATACAAGGGAATTTTGGAATGCTTAAATTTAAATTTATTCGGGCTATGTCATACTCAGGATCCGAGGGAACGACGATACGACCAGTTAATTTTGTTTGTTTCAATTTATATCTCCTTTCTGAAATAATATGAGCTTGTATTAGTATATGAAGAGTATATTTAACACGCATGGACGAGAAGAGGAGAAGGATTAAATTTATCCCGTTATTTGCCGAGCAGTAAGACAATCCGGCTGAAGCAAGAAGATAGGGCTGCTCGTAAAAGTCCGATTGGTAAGGGCTAATAATCAGTGGGGGATGGACAGCCCACACTGATTAAAGTTCCACTTTATCTTTGTGAGAAATAAATAAAGCATAAGAATCAGGAATCTACATAGAGTTCAATGAAAACAGTTGCAAACTATTCATATTTTGTTATGATAGTGTTACGAAAACGTTTGCATAAAAAATCCGATGGGATGCAAAAGGAGAGAATTATTATGAATAAGACATGGTGGAAAGAAGCTGTCGCTTATCAAATTTATCCACGTAGCTTTATGGATTCAAATGGTGATGGTATTGGAGATTTACAAGGTATTATTGCAAAACTGGATTATTTAAAAGATTTAGGTATAGATGTAATTTGGATTTGTCCAATGTATAAATCACCTAATGACGATAATGGTTATGATATTAGTGACTATCAAGATATTATGGATGAATTTGGTACGATGGAAGACTTTGATGCATTACTAGATGAAGTTCATAAGCGTGATATGAAGCTTATTATTGATTTAGTTATTAATCATACAAGTGATGAACATCCGTGGTTTATTGAGTCACGTTCTTCTAAAGACAATCCGAAGCGTGATTGGTATATTTGGCATGATGGTAAAGACGGCGCGGAACCAAACAATTGGGAAAGTATCTTTAATGGTTCTACATGGGAATATGATGAAGTGACAGAGCAATATTATTTACATTTATTCTCGCGTAAACAACCAGATTTAAACTGGGAGAATAAAGAAGTTCGTGAAGTTTTATATGATACTGTTAATTGGTGGCTTGATAAAGGTATTGATGGTTTCCGCGTCGATGCGATTAGCCATATAAAAAAAGAAGATGGTTTACAGGATATGCCAAACCCAAAAGGGTTAAAGTATGTGCCTTCTTTTGACAAACATATGAATGTAGATGGTATTCAGCCATTACTAGAAGAATTAAAAGAAAATACATTTGCTAAATACGATATTATGACTGTTGGAGAAGCAAATGGTGTGAAAGTTGAAGATGCTGATCTTTGGGTTGGAGAAGAGAACGGTAAATTCAATATGGTATTCCAGTTTGAGCATTTAAGCTTATGGGATGCAGAAAAGAAGAAAGATCTTGACGTTGTTGAGTTGAAAAAAGTATTAACAAAGTGGCAAAAAGGTTTAGAAAATAAGGGATGGAATGCTTTATACATTGAAAATCATGATAAGCCACGTATTGTGTCTACTTGGGGAAATGATAAAGAATATTGGCGTGAAAGTGCAACGGCTTTAGGTGCGATGTATTTCTTTATGCACGGCACACCGTTTATTTATCAAGGACAAGAAATTGGTATGACAAATGTTCAGTTCCCAAATATTGAAGATTATGATGATGTAGCAGTTAAAAATTTATATCGTGAGAAAATTGCAGAAGGAGTATCGCATCAAGATATGATGGAAATTATATGGGCTTCTTGCCGCGATAATTCACGTACACCTATGCAGTGGAGTGCTGAAAGTAATGCTGGCTTTACAACGGGAACACCTTGGTTTGGCATGAATCCAAATTATGAAGAAATTAATGTTGAAAAGCAGAAAAATGAAGAGGGATCTATTTTCAATTTCTATAAAAAAATGATTGCCTTGAAAAAAGAGAACGATGTATTAAATTATGGTACGTATGATTTACTTTTAGAAGATAATCCGCAAATTTACGCATATACTCGTACATTAAACGATGAAAAAATTATTGTTATTAGTAATATCTCGAAAGAGGAAGCAGTGTATAATGAGGAGAAATTTGCACTAGAACGCAAACGTTTGCTTTTAAATAACTATAAAGTTGCCGAGCATGATCAATTAACTACAATCACGTTAAAATCTTATGAAACAAGGGTTTATCGCATTTCATAATAAAAAAGGATGCTCTTGGAGCATCTTTTTTTATTAAAAAAAATAAATTTCTATTGCAATGTGAAAACGCTTTTATTAAAATAGATTTATGAAAACGGTTGCGTAACAAAAAAAGAAGGAATCGTTTTCATAAGAGAAACAGAAATTATAATTTAAATCATTATGTTGTTATAAATAAAGGGGAGGAAGAACAGATGAAAATTACGTCTTTTGATTTTTGGCAAAAGTTCGGGAAGGCATTATTAGTTGTTGTAGCTGTAATGCCGGCAGCGGGCTTAATGATTTCGATCGGTAAGTTAATTGGGATGTCTGCTGGGGATATTAACGCAGTTCATACAATTGCTCGAGTAATGGAAGACATCGGTTGGGCAATTATTACAAACCTACACATTTTATTCGCAGTAGCAATTGGGGGATCTTGGGCGAAGGATCGCGCAGGTGGTGCATTTGCAGCACTGTTAGCATTCGTCTTAACAAACAGAATTACAGGAGCTATTTTTGGCGTAAACGCTCAAATGTTAGCGGATTCAAAAGCGACAGTTTCTTCATCATTAGCAGGAGATTTACTTGTAAAAGATTACTTTACTTCTGTACTTGGTGCACCAGCATTAAACATGGGAGTTTTCGTAGGGATTATCACAGGTTTCCTAGGAGCTACTTTATATAACAAATACTATAACTATAATAAACTGCCACAGGCATTAGCATTCTTTAATGGAAAACGATTCGTACCATTCGTTGTAATTGTATGGTCTACAGTTACTGCGATTGTATTATCACTTGTATGGCCATTTATCCAAAGTGGATTAAATGAATTTGGTCGCTGGATTGCAGCATCTAAAGACAGTGCACCAATTGTTGCACCGTTTGTATACGGAACGTTAGAACGTTTATTATTACCGTTTGGATTACATCATATGTTAACGATTCCGATGAACTACACAGAGCTAGGCGGAACATATACGATGTTAACTGGTTCAAAAGTTGGACAAGTTGTAGCAGGACAAGACCCATTATGGCTTGCATGGATTACAGATTTAAATAACTTATTAGCAAATGGAGATACGAAAGCATATAACGATTTATTAAATAACGTTGTACCAGCTCGTTTCAAAGCTGGACAAGTTATCGGCTCAACAGCAGCGTTAATGGGGATTGCATTTGCGATGTTCCGTAATGTTGATAAGGAAAAACGTGCAAAATATAAACCAATGTTCTTATCAGCTGCATTAGCAGTATTCTTAACAGGTGTAACAGAACCAATTGAATTCATGTTCATGTTTATTGCGCCAGTATTATATGTTGTGTATGCAATTACAACAGGACTTGCATTCGCATTAGTAGATTTAATTGATTTACGTGTTCATGCATTTGGATTTATTGAGTTAATTACACGTACACCAATGATGGTCAATGCAGGATTAACAAGAGATTTAATTAACTTTGTCATTGTTTCATTAGTGTTCTTCGGTCTTAACTTTACGTTATTCAATTTCTTAATTAAAAAATTCAATTTACCAACACCAGGACGTGCAGGTAACTATATTGATAATGAAGATGAGTCATCAGAAGGAACAGGAAATGTACAAGATGGTTCATTAGCAACAAAAGTTATTGATTTATTGGGCGGAAAAGATAATATTGCTGACGTAGATGCTTGTATGACACGTTTACGTATAACAGTAAAAGATTTAGATGTTGTTGCACCAGAAGCACAATGGAAACAAAATGGTGCTTTAGGACTTATTGTTAAAGATAAAGGTGTACAAGCCGTATATGGCCCGAAAGCTGACGTATTAAAGTCAGACATTCAAGATATGTTAGGTGCGTAATAATATGAAATTGCTAACTTTAAATTGTCACTCTTGGCAAGAAGAGAATCAAATTGAAAAAATAAAGTATCTTGCTAAAGCAATTCAAGAAGAAGATTATGATGTGATCGCATTACAAGAAGTAAGTCAGTCTATACAAGCTGAAAATGTATGCGGTAACAAGAAAAAAGATAATTTTGGACTTTTACTGCTAGAAGAGTTAAGAGCATTAAACGTAAAAGAATACAATATTATTTGGGATTTCTCTCATATTGGATATGATGTGTACGAAGAAGGATTAGCAATTATAACAAAGCACAACATTGTAAAGGAAGATACGTTCTTTGTCTCAGAAAATAAGGATACAACGTATTGGAAAACACGCAAAATTGTAAGTGCAACAATTGCTTATAATGATAAGAATATAACGTTTTATTCTTGCCATCTCGGTTGGTGGAATGATGAAGAAGAATCATTCAAAGACCAAGTTGATCGTTTAATGGAGCGTGTAAATAGCAATGAACTTTCCTTCTTAATGGGTGATTTTAATAACAATGCTCGTTTGGAAGGAGAGGGTTATGAGTATACGATGCAAAAAGGTTTATATGACACATATGAACTAGCGATAGAGAAGGATGAAGGAACAACTGTCCAAGGAGAGATTGCTGGTTGGGATGAAAATAAACAAAAATTACGAATCGACCTAATATTAAGCAATCAAAGTAAAACAGTTAATTCTTCAAAAGTCATTTTTAATGGAACAAATCGAAATGTAATTTCTGATCATTTCGGTGTAGAAGTACAATTAGATATATAATAGAAGAAACCCTCACAGATAATGAAAAGCTGGGAGGGTTTTTTGATAAATACAAGTATTCCCAAGAGAAAATACTTGTATTTTTTATGACATTTCCTATATATTTGTTATTATTGAATGTAAAACTAATTTGGTCATTTTGTATGCATACTTTTTTAACTTCGTTATATAATGAAGTAAGTGAAATATTTAATGGGAAAAATAGTATGTTTTCGTTTAATCCACGATGTAGAAAGTGATATAATTGCAAAATGTATGTATCATTTTCTAAAGAAAGAAAAATATATAATTAGGTGATTGCTTATATGAAACAGATTTGGCGTATTTATAAGACAGATTTACGGAATGTAGCCAAACATTGGGCTGCAATTGTTATTGTTTTAGGGTTAATGATTTTACCATCGTTATATGCATGGTTTAACATTAAAGCTTCTTGGGATCCTTACGGAAATACGAAAGGAATCCAGATTGCAGTTTCTAACCAAGATGTTGGATCAAATTTAAGAGGGAAAGATATTAACATCGGGGAAGAAATTGTAGATTCACTTAAGAAGGACAAAAATTTCGGGTGGAAGTTTGTTGATGAAAAGCAAGCAATTTATGGAGTAGAGCGTGGAGATTATTCCGCAAGTATTACTATTCCAAAAGATTTTTCTGAAAAGATTGCAACAGTCTTGAATGAAAATCCACAGAAACCGGAAATTGATTATTACGTAAATGAAAAAGTGAATGCCATTGCACCGAAGATTACAGCTAAAGGTGCATCGGGTCTTACAGAAGAGGTTAGTAAAAACTTTGTTAAAACAGCAAACGGTGAGATTTTTAAAATCTTCAATGATCTTGGAATCGATTTAGAAACAAACTTACCAAGTATCGAGAAGGTAAAAGATCTTGTATTTAAGTTAGAAGCGCAGTTCCCAGAAATGAATACACTTATGGATAAGGCGTTAGATGATGCAACTCGAGCGGAAGATATCGTGAAAGTAGCACAAAAAGATCTACCTGTTGTAGAGAGTGTAATAAATGATGGGCAAGAAGCGTTGGCAAATTTAGATAAGTTCTTTGCGAATCAAGATCAAACGTTGAAAAATGCTCCAGGTACGATAAGAAATGATTTAGTAGTAGCAAAAGGTGTTATGGATAGTGCAGCTGCATTTACTGACTTTTTAATGAATCCGGGTGTGGATTTAGCTATTCCTGATTTGTCTGGAATGAATGGATTACCTGAATTCCCCGCGAGACCGGACCTTTCTAAGTTGAATAGTGATGGTTATAAAAACATAGCGCAAAATATTAATCAAACAGTCAATAATGTTTTAAGTTCATCCCGTGCAGGAACAGCTTATGGGAAAAGTGTTGTAAATGGATTGCAAAATGGAAAATTTGATCCAGAACAAGCAAAGAAAGATTTAAATGCTGTATCAGATCAATTGCAAGCTCGTACAGAGGGCATTGCGTATCTTATCAATGTATTTACTGAACTTCAGAAATCCGTGACGACTGATTTTGGTAAAAGCTTTTTCCAAGGACGAGTGGATCGCTTAACTAAGCTTAAAGGCGGCATGGAAAATGCGAATAACGGAATTAAAGATATTGTAAATGTTATTGGTACAGGACAAGAAGTAAAGAAAGATGTAACAGATGTAGCTAATCAAAAATTAGATGCAGCAAATGCATTAATTGATCAAGCTGAAAAAGATTACAATGAAACATTTGTAGCAGATTATCAAAAAGCAGTTAGTACAGTAGATCAAGCTAAAGTTGATGCAAATGCAGCATATGATAATGCAAAAGCAGATTACGATAAAGCGAAAAATAGTATTGAAAGTACTAAATCTAGCGTCCAAAAAGCAATGGAGGATTTACAGAATAAAGGTGTTAACGGTTTAGAAGGATCAAAAGCGGCTTTAAACAGCTTAAATGGTCAATTCCAATCTGGCATCGGTTTAATTGACGATATGATTCCAGTTCTAGAAAGCACAAATAAGGTTTTAGCAGATGTGAATAGTGATAAAAACCTTAATAATGGAATTACAAAGTTAAATAAAGCGAAAAGTAGTTTACAAAAAGGTGTAGATGCAACGAATAAGGGAATTACACTTATTAATAATGGGCAGAAGCCTACAAAAGATGTAATTGAAAGTATTAACAATGCAGCAAAAGGCGGATCAGCTCAATTAACAGATGTATTATCGACGTATGATGCAGAAATTGTACCAGGCTTCAATACAGCAATTGCTCGTACAAAAGAGATGTCGAAAAATACAACTCAAATTTTAAATGATGCAGACAAAAAGCTTCCAGATGTTAAAAAATTACTAGAAGATTCATCAAAAGGTTTAGTAGACGGTAGAAAGAAATTAGCAGACATTAAAGCTGAAATGCCGGAGACTGAGAAAAAGATTAAAGAATTAGCAGATAAAATTCGTGATTTTGAATCTGAAGAGGATATAAAAGACATCATACGCTTATTGAAAAACGATGTTGAAAAGCAAAGTGACTACTTTGCAAATCCAGTGAATTTAAAAGAGAATAAATTATTTGCAATGCCGAACTACGGTTCAGCAATGTCACCATTCTATACAGTGCTTGCATTATGGGTAGGCGCACTATTAATGGTTTCACTATTAACGGTAGAAGTACATGAAGAGGGCGCTAATTATAAGAGCCATGAAATATACTTTGGACGTTTATTAACATTCTTAACGATAGGTCTTTCACAGGCGTTTATCGTATCGATGGGGGATATATTCTTACTCGGTACGTACGTAGTCGACAAATTCTGGTTTGTGTTATTTAGTTTATTTATTGGGGGAGTATTTGTTTGTATCGTGTACTCACTCGTTTCTATTTTCGGAAACGTTGGGAAATCGATGGCGATTATTTTACTTGTACTGCAAGTAGCAGGATCGGGCGGCACGTTCCCAATTCAAATGACACCACCGTTCTTCCAAGCACTGTATCCGTTCTTACCGTTCACATATGCTATTAGTGCAATTCGTGAAACCGTAGGTGGAATGCTTTGGGATATAGTAACTAGAGATTTACTTGTGTTAAGTGCTTTCGTAGTAATCATGGTTGTGGCTGCATTATTACTGAAAAAACCAATTAACAAATCAAGTGAAAAGTTTGTTGAGAACGCAAAAGGAAGTAAAATTATTCATTAAAATAAAAGGTTCCTACCGATAGTGGTAGGAACCTTTTTGTTTAATCAAATTTTAATTTCTTTAATGCTTCTGCGAATGGATTGTTTAATGGTTCTTCTTCTTTGTTCTGTTGTTTCATATATTTTTGGACGTCACGTTTATCAGCTTTGCTGCCGGATTCTTTTTTACGTCTCTCTTGGAATGTAGAAAGTTTCTCACGATAGCCACATTTACATGCGAAAATTTGGCCTGCTCCTTCACCACGAAGTTCTAGTTTCTTTTTACACTGAGGACAGCGTGCGTTTGTAGTGCGGGATACATTTTTACGGTGACCACATTCGCGGTCTTGGCATACAAGCATTTTACCTTTTTTACCGTTTACTTCTAACATTGGTTTACCACAGTCTGGACAAGACTTCGTTGAAATGTTGTCGTGCTTATATTTTTTATCGCTTGATTTAATTTCAGTAACAATTTCCTTCGTATAGTTCTTCATTTCTGAAATAAATACTTCTTTCTTTAACTTTCCTTTAGCGATAGCTTCTAACTTTTGCTCCCATTCACCAGTTAGTGTAGGAGATTTCAGTTCTTCTGGCACTAAATCAAGTAACTGACGGCCTTTTGAAGTAATATGAATATCTTTACCACGTTTTTCAAGTAAGAATGAATTGAATAGCTTGTCGATAATATCAGCACGTGTAGCTACAGTACCTAATCCACCAGTTGATTTTAATGTATCAGCAAGTTGTTTGTTTTGCGTATCCATGTATTTTGTTGGGTTTTCCATCGCTGAAAGTAATGTTGCTTCATTAAAACGTGCAGGTGCTTTCGTTTGACCTGATGTTTGGACAATTAGTTTTACGTTTAATGTGTCGCCTTTTTCGATGTGAGGTAAGATTTGTTCTTTTACATCATCGATTGCATCATCATCTTCAAATCGATTTTCATAAACCTCTTTCCAACCAGCATGTAAAATCGTTTTTCCACGTGCGATGAACGTTTCGTCACCAATTTTCGTGCGCAATGTTAGTTGTTCATATTCAAAGGCCGGGAATAAAACAGCTAAGAAACGTTTTACAACTAAGTCATAAATTTTACGTTCTTTATCGGTGAAAGCTGAGAAGTTTACATAGCTCTCTGTTGGAATAATTGCGTGATGATCACTTACTTTACTATCATCAACAAATGATTTATTAGATTTTACAGGTTTCTGCAATACTTTATGTGCTAAAGGACGGTATTCTCCAACTCCGCAAGCCTTCAGACGCTCTGGAAGTGTTCCGACAATATCAGATGAAATATAGCGTGAATCTGTACGAGGGTACGTTAAAACTTTATGCTGTTCATATAATTTTTGCATAATGTTTAATGTTTCTTTCGCAGAGTAACCAAATATTTTATTCGCATCACGTTGTAGTTCAGTTAAATCGTAAAGACCAGGAGCGAACGATTTCTTTTGTTTTTTATCAATGTCTACAACAGTAGCATTTTCCTTACTAATTTTGTTCACGATTGCATCAGTTTTTTCTTTATTAAAGCTACGGCTATTTCCTTTTGTATCTTGCCAAGTTAGCTTTAATCTCTCAGCTGTTTGAGCTTCGATACCATAGTAAGTTTGAGCTTTGAAATGTTTGATTTCATCTTCACGGCTTGCAATCATGGCTACAGTAGGTGTTTGTACACGACCACAATTTAGTTGGGCATTAAAGCGAGTAGTTAATGCTCGAGTCGCATTAAGCCCGATATACCAGTCAGCCTCTGAACGTGCGACAGCTGAAGCGTATAGATTGTCATATGCTTTTCCTGGTTTTAAATTTGCGAAGCCATCTTTAATTGCTTTATCGGTAACAGATGAAATCCATAGACGTTTAATCGGTTTCTGCATTTTAACTTTATCGATAATCCAGCGTGCGACCAACTCTCCCTCACGACCGGCGTCAGTAGCTATAATGATTTCATTTACATCTTTTCTAAGTAGTTGGCTTTTCACAGCATTAAACTGTTTCCCTGTTTGTTTAATAACTGTTAGTTTTAAACGCTCAGGTAGCATTGGCAAATCTTCTAAATCCCATTTTTTATATTTCACATCATAGCTTTCTGGATCAGCTAATGTAACGAGATGACCTAAAGCCCAAGTAACAATATATTTACTACCTTCAAGATAGCCATTTCCTTTTTTATCACACTTCAGTACGCGAGCAATATCTCGTGCAACGGAAGGTTTTTCAGCAATTACAACGCTTTTTGACATATTAAAAACATCCTTTCAAATTTCCATACGTTAACTATAGCATACATCTTCTTGAGATTCAGTTTCGCTCCAGGTTTGAATGGGTTTTGATGAAATGAACCCAGAATTAATTATCATTTTTGGAAGACAATCAGATTCATATAAAGAGTTTGAAAAAATTGCTCCAACAATTTACGTAGAACAAGATACAAAAGACTAATGGAAAAGTAAAGAACTTGTTATTTTACTAGAATAAGAGTAGACTTTGAAGTAGATGAATAATAAACACATGGGAGTTTGTGGATGCAAACTGAGAGTATGACTACTAGTCCGTCATTGACCATTTGAACCTGTTGGATAATGCCAGCGTAGGGAGAGTGTAAAAGCACATGTTCAGGCACTTTGCGTACGCGCAAAGTGCCTTTTTGTGTATCTCCCATCACTATAGTTAGGAGATGAAAAGGATGAATAGGAAAGAAATTAGTAAAGTAGTGGATTTGGTAAGAGAGTCTAATCCGCTCGTTCATAATATTACAAATGTTGTTGTAACGAATTTTACAGCAAACGGATTGTTAGCATTAGGAGCATCGCCTGTAATGGCGTATGCAAAAGAAGAAGTAGCAGAAATGGCTAGCATTGCGGGAGCTCTTGTTTTAAATATGGGTACACTTCGTCCTGAAGAGGTAGAAGCGATGTTACTTGCTGGTAAATCGGCAAATACAAATGGTGTACCAGTATTGTTTGATCCAGTTGGGGCAGGAGCAACTTCTTATCGAACAGAAGTTGCGAGATATATTCCAGATGAAATCGATTTAGCTGTTATCCGCGGAAATGCAGCTGAAATTGCTAATGTTATTAATGAGAAATGGGAAATTAAAGGTGTAGACGCTGGTACTGGAAACGGTAATGTTGTAAATATTGCAAAACAGGCAGCGGATGAATTAAATACAGTTGCAGTAATTACTGGAGAAGAAGATGTTGTTACAGATGGAGAGCGAACTATTCTTATTCGAAATGGCCATCCTATTTTAACGAAAGTTACTGGCACAGGTTGTTTACTAACTTCTGTAATAGGAGCATTTGTAGCGGTAGAAAAGGATTATGTAAAGGCAGCAGTAGCTGCATTAACATTCTATGGAGTAGCAGCAGAAATAGCGGCTTCGAAAACAGTAGAGAATGGACCAGGAAGTTTCCAAATTGAGTTTTTAAATCAGTTAGCGAATACAACTTCAGATGATATTGAGAAGTATGGAAAGATTGAGGTTATCCAGTAAGGAGGGAAACTAGATGTCGCGTATTACAATGGATGAAATGTCTAGGTTATTACGAGTATATTTTATTATGGGAAGTAACAATTGTACGAAGGAGCCACTACAAGTATTGAGAAATGCACTAGAAGGTGGGATAACAATTTTTCAATTTCGTGAAAAGGGAGAAGGGGCTTTAGCGGGAGAGAAACGTATTGATTTTGCGAAGGAACTACAAGCGCTTTGCAAGGAGTACGGTGTACCATTCATCGTAAATGATGATGTGGAACTAGCCCTCGAGTTAGATGCAGATGGCGTGCATGTTGGACAAGATGATGAAGGAATTACATCTGTTCGTAAAAAAATGGGAGATAAAATTATTGGAGTATCTACACATACAATTGAAGAAGCACGCTGGGCGATTGAAAATGGAGCCGATTATTTAGGAGTTGGTCCAATTTTCCCGACGAGTACGAAAAAAGATACGAAAGCGGTTCAAGGAACGAAAGGTCTAAAGTATTTTAGGGAACAAGAGATTACAATACCGATCGTTGGGATTGGTGGGATTACAATTGAAAATACTGCTTCTGTTATAGAAGCGGGTGCGGATGGTGTTTCAGTTATTTCAGCGATTAGCTTAGCAGAATCTGCGTATGAAAGTACGAAGAAATTAGCTGAGGAAGTAAATAAGAGTTTGTAGAGTCGCAAAATGGGTTGTTTCGTTTATCCTGCTATTTGTGGGAGCCCTGCTGCCCGTAAAGGTCCGATTGGTGAGGGCTAATAATCAGTGAGGGATGAACAAAATCCCCACTGATTAAAGCTTCACTTTATTTAAACAAACGTTTGATTAAAAAAGCACAAACCCTTTAAAATTTTAGGTTTGTGCTTTTATTTAAAACATAATTGAAATTAAGAGCATTCCAATTCCGATAGAAGTAAAGGTTGCGATCAGGCCAGGAATCATAAAGCTATGATTTAAAACATATTTACCAATTCCTGTTGTACCAGTGCGATCAAAATTAATTGCAGCAACGATTGTCCCGTAGTTTGGAATGAAGAAGTATCCATTTACCGCAGGGAACATTGCAATAAGTAATGCCGGCGGAATACCAAGTGATAGTCCAAGTGGCACTAAAGCACGAACTGTTGCTGCTTGGCTATACAGTAAAATAGATAGAATGAATAGTGCGATAGCAAATAGCCATGGTGCACTTGTTACTAAGTGTTGAATTGATCCTTGAATTATATTTAAGTTTCCGTTGAAGAACGTATCTCCCATCCAGGCGATACCAAAAATAGCAACAACTGCTGTTGCGCCTGCTTTAAAGACGTTACCAGTTACAATGCTTTCCACATTTGGTTTACAGAAAATAATAATAAGAGCAGCAATGGTTAACATGACCATTTCAATTGTGTTTGGCATTGACAGACGAACTAATTTCCCATCAACCATCCATCCTGGACGCAGTGTTTCAAATGAACCGAGAAGTACAACAAGGAAAGTTGCGACTAGGAAAAGAATAACTGATAATTTCGCGCCTTTTGAACCTACAAATTCTTTTTTCTCTTCAAGTTTAGGAATCATTCCCTCTTTTAATCGCTTCAAGTATTCAGGGTCTTCATTTAATTCTTTTCCCATTTTACTAGCAACGAATGCAGCTACCATACAAGCGATGAAAGTAGAAGGGATACTGACTTTTAAAATATCTAACAGGGTGATTTTATAGTCGGCTAACATTGCTAAAAGTGCAACTGTTGCAGCCGATATTGGACTAGCTGTAATTGCCTGCTGGGAAGCGATAACGGCAATTGACATTGGTCGTTCAGGTCTAATTCCTGATTCACGAGATACTTCGGCGATAACGGGAAGTACAGAATAAGCGACATGACCAGTTCCTGCGCATAGCGTGAATAAATAAGTAACAATAGGAGCAAAAAATGTAATGCGCTTTGGATTTTTTCGTAATGCTTTCTCAGCAAGGTGGACGAGATAATCCATTCCTCCAGCAGCTTGCAAAGCACCGGCAGCTGTAATTACTGCTAAAATCATAAGCATGACATCAATAGGAGGAGCTGTAGGTTGTAAGTGGAAGACGAAAACAAGTATTGCCATACCAACGCCACCCATTACTCCTAGACCAACTCCGCCTAGGCGTGCACCAATAAAAATACAGAGTAGTAACGTAAGAAATTGTAGCCAAAACATGATAAACTACCTCCGAAATTCGTAAGTTAAGATATATTCGAATAGTTTAATTTGAGTGAAAATTAAATAGGTATCCGAAAGAATCCTTGATTTTTCTACATTTTTTATTATATAACACAAAAAAAGTAACATTCATGTATTTTTTGAAAGTATTTCGAAAAAATAACACATTGGAATTTTATATTTACATCTCTAAATAAGTAGACATTTTAATCCGTATGTTGTAATCTTTGAAAGAGAATAATTTAATTCTCATAGAACTCCCATATCGTTCAACTCGTTCAGCGAGAAAGGCAAACTGATGGAAACATGAGGACGCAAAACTACAGGGGCTAAGGTCGAAAGGCTATGCTAGCCAGTTACCGGACGGATAGGGTTGGTCTTGACCAATGCTTTTTTCATTGGTCTTTTTTTTATTTGCAAACAATTGAGAAATGTTATCAGTTATTAAGTGTTTATATTTTGATAGTTTTACTTGATATTAAGTTAATTAAGAAAGGTGATGTTAATGAAAAAATATTGGCATAAGCTATCTTTTCTTCAAAAAAATGTATTGTTAACGGTATTAGTTATTTTGACGCTTGTTGGTACTATGGGGGCGTTAAGTTTTAACATGTTTCAAAATAGTATGATGTCTTTATTTGAAAGACATTCTTTTGAAACAGGAGATACGGTATTACATAAATTAGATGCAGAAATAGTAAGAGATGTTGCAAAAGACCCAACGGCACAAAGAGAAAAGAGAGAGAAGTTAACAGAGCAATTAGATGAAGTAACGAAAGAATTGAACAGTGTTGGACAAACATATGTTGTTGGAGCGAAAACAAATGAAAAAGGTGAGTTACAAGTCGTCGATTTGGCTACAGGATTAGCAAATGTTGTTCAAGTAAAGCCAGGAGACTATTATAAACAACCAGATCGTTGGATGAAAGCATATGATAAAGTAATGAGCACAAAAAAAGCAAACATGACAGAAGTATATGAAGATGAATTAGGGTCATGGGTAACAATATTAGAGCCAATTAAAGATGGAGAAGAAAATATTGTCGCAATTGTTGCCGCTGATGTAGATGCTTCTATTGTTCCTAGTACAAAGAAAAAATTTATTATACAAGGTTTAATGTTTATTTGTATTTCTGTTTTAATTGCAACTGTTATTCAATTCTTGATTGTGCGTAATGCACTTGCTCCATTGCAAGATTTACGTGAAGGATTGCGTAAAGTGGGTGAGGGAGATCTAAGTATTAAATTAGAGGAAAGACCAGATGATATTGGTATTATTAATACGTATTTTAATAATACAATTGAGAAGTTTAAAGGAATTATAGATAAAGTGAAGCAGACAGCAGAACAGGTTTCCTCATCTTCACAAGAATTGTCAGCGAGTACGAAAGAGAATAGTATGGCAGTTCAAGAAATCGTAAGTTCTATGGTTGGGTTAAGAGCTGGCGCTCAGTCTCAAGAAACTTCAGTACAACAGTATTTAGGTATTGTATATGAAATGGAAGATAAGATGGAAGAGATAATGAATGCTGCAAAACAAATGGCGACAGCGTCTGAAGGTATGGAGCATCATTTAGTAGAAGGAAATGGTGTTATTGAACAGGCGATTAATCAAATGAGCATAATACAAAATGCAGTACAAGATTTATTTTCTATCATTTATTCTCTGGAAACAAGATCAAAAGAAATTAGTGATATTGTAACTGTAGTTACAGGTATTTCAAATCAAACTAATTCGCTAGCTTTAAATGTTTCTATTGAAGATTCACGTGCTGGGGTAACCGGAAGGGGATTTGCCGCTGTTGCTGATGAAGTGCGTAAATTAGCAGAGCAGACGGAAGCATCAGCAAAAGATATAGCAAAATTAATAGGGGAAACACAAGCTGAAACGGAAGAAGCTGTTGTTTCAATGCAAAAAGGTTCAAAAGAAGTAGAATCTGGAATTAAACTTGTTCAAAGTAGTGGTGCTTTCTTTGAAAAAATTTCAAAATCAGCGCAATCTGTTACAAATCAAGTTAGAGTTGTTTCTAGCAATTCAAGTGATATACTGCGAAATAGCCAAAATATGGTTCGTATTGTAAATGAACTATCACATATCGCAAATACGTATGCGAATAGTAGTAATATTGAAGAGCGTATGAAAGAACAGGAAATGTCTGTACAAGATATTGCCGAATTAGCTACTTCTTTAAGCTGGCTTTCACAGGAGTTACAAGAATTAATTGGGGAATTTAAAAGTTAAATGAAATGATATGTACGCTTTTGTTTGTTCAATAAAATAAATCATGCTACAATGAAAACGAATTAAGAACCGGGGAGCCAATTGGCTGAGAGGATGTAAGTATACATCGACCCTCAACCTGATCTGGATAATGCCAGCGTAGGGAGTTACTTTAAAGTGATGTAGCATAAGTTATTATAGAATAACTTGTATACAAGGCTTTCCTACATGGTAGGAAAGCCTTTTCTTTTTTTGAAACCATATTTTGTAAGGGGGATTTTATTATGTCACAACAAGTTACAATTTCATTTTCAGTAGTACCACAAGCGAAGAACAAAGATGTGTATTCCGTTGTTGATAAAGCAATTGAAGTTGTACAACAGTCGGGAGTTCGTTATGAAGTAGGGGCAATGGAAACAACGTTGGAAGGAGAATTAGATGTACTTCTTGACGTCATAAAACGTGCGCAACAAGCTTGCGTCGATGCTGGAGCAGAAGAAGTGATTACTTCTATTAAAATTCACTATCGTCCAAGTACGGGCGTAACGATTGACGAAAAAGTTTGGAAGTACCGTGATGAATATGCAAAACCAGAAGCGATCTAAAATAATCACAACAATTTGGCTTATCCTTCTCATTGCTATATGGGAAGGATCTGTTTCATTATTTAAAATTGAGCCGTGGATTTTACCGAAGCCGTCTGCAATTGTGCAAGAGTTAATTGGAATGAAAGATTTACTATTACCGAATACAGTGCAAACGTTACAGGAAGTAATAATTGGGTTGTTTTTTGCAATTTTACTTGGGACGAGTATTGCTATCATTATGGATGTCATCCCTTTATTTCGGATTTTAATGAATCCGTTGCTCGTTATTTCGCAAACAATTCCAATCGTTGTGCTCGCACCATTATTTATTATTTGGTTTGGATACGGAATGTTGCCAAAAGTAATGGTTGTTATTCTTGTTTGTTTCTTCCCAATTGCGCTTAGCATTTTAGAAGGTTTCCAAACGGTAGATAAAAATATGCTGAAGTTGTTACAAACGATGAAGGCGACAAAGTGGCAAATTTATCAGAAAGTAAAATTTCCAGCAGTGCTCCCGTACTTTTTCTCAGGTTTAAAAATTGCTGTTACATATAGTGTGATGGGAGCGATTATTGGGGAATGGCTTGGAGCGAGTGAAGGATTAGGGGTTATGCTCACAAGAGCGACAAAATCCTTTTTAACAGCTCGAGTATTTGGTGTTGCAGCGATTATCGTCATGGTGACATTATTCCTGTACTTTATTGTTGAATTTATGGCAAGAATAACAGCACCATGGATATACAGAAAGGGCGGCAGAAAATGAAAAAAGGTTTAAAAATTATGTTAGCTGCATTACTAGCAGTTGGTGTTGCCGGATGTAATACGGCGAAGAAAGAAGAGAATACAAGCAAAGAAAAGAAAGTGAAAGTCGTTTTAGATTGGTTCCCGAATACAAACCATACTGGTTTATACGTAGCGAAGACGAAAGATTATTATAAAAAACAAGGATTAGATGTAGAAATTATTCAACCAGGTGATAATGTTACAGCGGAACAAATGATAGCTTCAGGAAAAGCTGATTTTGCAATAAGTGCACAAGAAAATGTAACGTTAGCTCGTGTTGAAGGTATTCCTGTTGTATCTGTAGGAGCGATTATTCAGCATAATACTTCAGCTTTTGCATCACTTAAAAAAGATAATATGACGTCACCAAAAGATTTTGAAGGTAAACGTTACGGCGGCTGGGGAGGACCAGCGGAAGAGGCGACGTTAAAGACAATTATGGATAAACATCAAGCTGATTTTAATAAAGTCGAAAAAATTATTCTTGGACAAACAGACTTCTTCAAATCAATTGGCCGCGATGCAGACTTTGAATGGATTTATTACGGATGGGATGGAATTGAAGCGAAGCGTCAAGGAAAAGAGTTAAATGCAATTATGGTGAAAGACTTAGATCCAGCGCTCGATTTCTATAGTCCTGTTATTATTACAAGTGAAAAACATACGAAGCAAGATAAAGATTTTGTGAAAAAGTTCATGACTGCAACGACAGAAGGTTATGATTTTGCAATTAAAGAACCGAAAGAAGCGGCGGATATTTTAATTAAAGCTGTTCCAGATGTGAATAAAGAATTAGTACAAGAGAGCCAAAAGTGGTTAAGTACAAAGTATCAAGATGATGCAAAAGCGTGGGGAGTACAGAAGGAAGAGATTTGGACAAATTACATGAATTTCTTATATGACAACAAAGTTATTAAAAAGAAAATTGATGTAAAAGATGCTTTTACAAATGAATTCCTTCCAAGTGAAAAATGAGTGGATTACAAATAAAAGATATTGTAAAAGCTTTCGATGGAAAGAATGTATTAGAAAATATTAGTGCTTCTATACAAGAGGGAGAGTTTGTCTCTTTTGTAGGTCCGAGTGGTTGTGGGAAAAGCACATTGTTAAATATGATTGCGAGTGTTGAAGAGCCAACGAGTGGAGAAGTGTTTTATAACGAGGAGTATGTAAAAAAACAAGATGTTGTTAGTTATATGCCGCAACAAGATTTATTACTACCGTGGCGATCGGCTTTACAAAATATTGTTCTTCCATTGGAAATCGAAGGAAAGCCTAAAAAACAAAGGCTGACAGAAGGAATGGAAGCATTAAAACAGTTTGAGCTAGATGAATATGCAGACCATTATCCAGATGAGTTATCAGGTGGAATGCGTCAAAGAATTAGTTTCCTTCGCACATATTTATGTGAAAAGCCAATTATGCTACTTGATGAGCCTTTTGGAAAATTAGATGCATTTACAAAAATGGAAGTACATAGTTGGCTCTTAAATTCTTGGCATCAAGAAAAGCAGACAATTGTTATGGTTACACATGACTTAGATGAAGCAATTTTGCTTTCTGATCGCGTATTTATTTTATCTCAAAGACCGGCATCAATTGTTGGAGAGGTACAAGTGAAATTACTTAGGCCGCGAACGATGGATATGTTAACATCTCTTGAGTTAAAGAAGGATAAGGAAGAAATTTTAAGAGTATTGGCTCCTTATATGAAAAAATAGAGAAAGTCTTTTAACAGTTTTTGGTATAATTGCTGTTAAGAGGCTTTTTTATATAGGAGGAAAAAGATGAAATCTATAGGGGAAATAGTGGATTCATTAACATCAGATAAATTGGAAGAAGGAACAAAAGAAAAAGTAGAGAATAGAATATAACAGAGTGGTTTATACTCTTAATATAACAAATGTTAAAGGAGTGAAAGGATAAAATGACTTTATCAACTGTTCTTCAAATGGTTTTAGCTTGATACGGGAGAAGTCTGCCCATTTTTAAAGATTAAGCTAAATTGAAGACAGCAGGTAAAGAACCTTAATCCTTTCTTACGATAATATGTAATGGGTAAGGTGTATTCACCTTACCCATTTTTATATGTATAACTAAATAAGGCTTTATACTGTTGTTCTCTCTATTTAGCTTATGGATCATAAGAAAAGGAGAGAAAAAAATGAGTATATTAACAGTAGAAAATGTAAGTCATTCATATGGTGAGAAAACCATTTTATATAATGCGTGCTTTCGATTATTAAAGGGCGAACATGTTGGGCTAGTAGGGGAAAATGGAATTGGAAAATCCACATTATTACGCTTATTAACAGGAGAACTTATACATGATGAGGGAAACATTGAATGGTTTCCACATGTGAAGATTGGCTTTTTACAACAGCATATAGATTTACAAGAAGGCATAACAATTGAAGAATACATGCAAAGTGCGTTTTCTAACCTGTATGAGTTGGAACGTGACATGTTAAAACTTACAGAAGAGATGGCTGGAGCAGGAGAAGTAGGAAAATTGTTAGTAAGGTATGGAGAGTTACAAACTATATTGGAGAATTCTAATTTTTATCAAATTCATACAAAAATTGAGGAAGTAGCAACCGGCTTAGGCTTGTTTGAAATAGGATTGGAAAAGGATGTTTCAAAGTTAAGTGGTGGTCAGCGGACAAAGTTGTTACTTGGGAAACTCCTTTTAGAAAAAGCGGATGTTTTATTATTAGATGAGCCAACTAACTATTTAGATACAGCACATATAGAATGGTTGCAATCATATTTACGAATGTATGAAAAAGCTTATATTATCATTTCGCATGATGAAATATTTTTGAACAATATTACGAATGTTATTTATCATCTAGATGAGCGTGCAATTAAGCGCTATGTAGGCGATTATAAGAGTTTTCTGCGTAATTATGAACTGCAAAAGAAACAATTACAAGCAGCATATACGAAACAGCAAAAGGAAATTGCACATTTAGAGAGTTTTATTCAAAAAAATAAAATTCGTAAAGCGAAACAAGCGAAAAGTCGTGAAAAAGTATTAGAGAAAATGCAAAAGGTTGAAAAGGTTAATGATGTATCTCGTGCTCGTTTTGATTTTAATGTTTATACTGAGCCAGTGAGTCGTATATTACAGGTAGAGAAACTAAAAATTGGTTATGGTGAACCGTTATTTCCAGAATTGGATTTTCAAGTGAAAAAAGGGGAAAAGATTGCAATTATTGGTCATAATGGGATTGGAAAAACAACAATGTTAAAAACATTACTAGGACAAATAAAACCGTTAAGCGGTTCAGTTTCTGTTGGGGAAAGAGTAAAACCCGCTTATTTTGCACAAGAGGAATTTTCCTCAGAAATAACTGCACTAGAGAGAGTATGGGCAGGAAGACCAGACATGACAAGAAAAGAAATCCGACAAGTATTAGCAAAGTGCGGATTGAAAGAAGAACATGTATTAAAACCTATTCAGTTATTAAGTGGAGGAGAACAAACAAAAGTACGATTATGCGAACTTATCGTAACTAAAAGCAATGTTTTAATTTTAGATGAACCAACTAACCATTTGGATACAGAGACTAAGACGGCTTTACAGGAATCGTTAAAACAATATAAAGGTACGGTTTTAATTGTTTCACATGAGCCATCTTTCTATGAAGCATGGATAACGAAAATATGGAATATCGAAGAATGGAACGTTTAACAGCATGAATCAAGAAAAGGCATTAGCTCTTATGAGCTAATGCCTTTTCTTTGGTTATATTTATAATAATACTAGATGCCTTTCCCTAATAGGCTACTATCTATCTTTATTTATATATATAGATAGTTTGAAATAGAATGGAAATGATTCCTATATGTAAAGGATAATGTGATTAGTATGGGAAGACAATAGAACTTAAAGGGAATTCATGTGAAATTCAGATGAACTTCACATAAACTTCATATTAGAAACTAAATATAATTATAATAGGTTATTATAATATTCGTTTTCGATTTTTCGAAAAATTAGAAGTTTGGCGGGGGTTCTTGTGATTTCGTCATCGATTGTAATGGATTTACGAGAAGGGATATCACCATTTTTTTATGCATTAGTAATTTCATAATGATTATTAGCCTTCACCAATCGGGCGTTTACGGGCAGCCCGACTCCCACCTAACTTCTTTGCTCCAGCTGAATTTTGAGTTGGGAGTTTTACTGCCCACAAATAGCAGGATAAACTTGGGGAAATTGTATGGAGTCAATCTTGAATGACGTAGCAGGATGATGAAATTTCATGTAAAATAATAGTAAAAATATGTAAAGTAGTGGACAGTGTGGATGTGTTTTTGAACATTGCTGAGGAAAAAATTCGTCAAGCAATACGGAATGGTGATCTTGATAGTATTCCGGGAAAAGAAAAACCACTACAATTAGAAGATTTTTCAATGGTACCTCCAGAATTAAGAATGAGTTATAAAATCTTGAAAAATGCAGGAAGGATGCCACTAGAAATGGAAATACAAAAAGATATATTGAAAATAGAGGATTTAATCGCTTGCTGTTATGATGAGGCAGAGAGAAAAAAATTACAAGAAGAGTTAACGGTAAAAACGCTGCGCTTTCAGCAGGTAATGGAAAAGAGAAAGGTTAAAGATAGTTCAGCATTTCGTATGTATCAAGATAAGTATTTCGTAAATTACGTGAAGAGGGATAAGATGAGTAAATTTGAAACGATAGAAGAATTAGCGACATATATTGAAGAACAACAATTAGTACTCCTGTTTATTAAAACGGAAAATTGTGGTGTTTGTGATGTCATGTTAAGGAAAGTAAATTACGTATTAGAGAATTATGATCACGTAGAGAAAGTAGAGATATTACTACAAGACATGCAAGAGATTGCAGGGCGGTATTCAGTACTTACAGGGCCGACAGTTTTATTATTTTATAATGGGAAAGAAATTCTTCGTGAATCGCGCTTTATTTCACTTGAAAATATTGAGAGAGTACTTCAGTTGTTAGAAAAATAAGGGAGGTTTTTATATGGGGTTTGTTATAGCGGCATTACTATTTTGTGTTTTAATTTGGATGATTGCAGCATCAGTTAGATCAAATAAACGAAGAGTAAATCTTACTAAAAAGAGTAATACACATAGTACGTCTAACAGCTCATCACCATTATTTTTCTTTGCTGGATCTGATAGTGATAGTTCACATGATGGTGGCTCGCATGATTGCGGAGGATCTTTTGGCGGAGATAGTGGAGGTAGCTGCGGTGGTGGCGGGGATTGATGAGAATACGCCTTATATGGGCGTATTTCTTTTTAAACAAACGTTTGATTAGTTGGCTTACATGTGCTTAAAAACAGTTAAACAAACGTTTGATTAAATATCGTTGTCGGTACGCTTATGATTCAACTTGTACCAGAAAATATGATTGGCAGAGTAAATGGAACAATTTTATCACTGTTATGGGCGCCATGTTAATAGGAACTTCACTAGCTAGAGGATTGAAGGAAATGACTTCAGTAGTTATTGTATTTTGTATAGCGATGTCACTTGTTTTATTAACAATAGGTCCGGTTTTACGTATGCAAATAAAGAAAGTAGATGTTGTTAATCGGGAGGAAATGACGAATTCATTGGTTTCGAAATAGCTATTGTAAGGGGGCAGAACTGCTCCCTTTTTCTAGGGGAATTTTTTGACAATGAAATGTACCAACTATATACTGATGTTGTAAAAATAATTTTACAGGTTAGGAGAAACGGTGTGAAAAATCAAATCTATGAATTACGCACTGAAAATAATATTTCACAAGGTGCATTAGCTGATAAGTGTAACGTATCAAGACAGACGATAAATGCAATTGAGAATAATAAGTATGATCCAAGCTTAGCGCTAGCATTCCGGTTAGCGGAAGTATTAGGAACAACTGTCGATAAACTATTTTTGTACAAGCTGTAGAGTCTTTAATTGTACGACGTTATCGTTAAAAATAAAGGGAAAGATCCTCTTCGCGTTTGAAGAGGATCTTTTTCTTATATTGTTTTAGTTTTCGGATTAGGTGGTGTAACGGACGTATCATTTTCAGGTACTCTAGTTAATAAGAATCCACCGATAATAAATAGGACGATAATACTAAGGACACCAGCGTTCGTTTTTCCTGTTAATTGTGTTGTGACACCTACTAATACTGGACCCATAATTGCCGCGAATTTACCAAAGATATTATAAAATCCGAAGAATTCATTTGCAGATTCTTTCGGCACTAGTTTTGCGAAATAAGAACGGCTAAGTGCTTGAATCCCGCCCTGAGAAGTAGCAACCAGCATTGCTAAAATCCAGAAATCTAGTGTCGTTTTTAAGAAATAAGCATATATGCAAATAATGATATAAATAATAATACCGACATATAGCATTTTTTTACCGGTAAATGTTTCTGATAGTTTTCCATATAATAAAGCGAATGGACAAGCGACAATTTGTGTTACAAATAAGATGATTAATAGATTGGTTGCACTAATACCGAGATCTGTTCCGTAAGCAGTAGACATAGTAATAATTGTATCTACCCCGTCAATGTAGAAAAAGTAAGCTATTAGGAACATAAATACAGTTTTATATTCTTTAATATTTTTAAAAGTATCAGCAAGGCGCTTGAAGCTCATTGCAATTGGTCTTGGATGACGTTCAATATAGTGTGTTTGCTCTACATTTTTTAGCATTGGTATCGTAAATAGTCCCCACCAAAGAGCTGTTATTGCAAAGGAAATTTGACTAGCAATTCCGACCGATAGGGGGATAGTTCCTTTTTGAGCAAGAATGATAAGAGCAATACAACCGATAAAAGGAATTGTGCTCCCAATATAACCTAATGCAAAGCCTCTTGTAGAAATTCGGTCCATTCTATCTTTAGATGTAACATCTATTAAAAATGCATCATAAAAAATATTTGCTCCAGCAAAGCCGACTAATGCGAGCATATAGCATCCTAGTAATAAGTACCACTGAGATGTTGGAACAACTGCTAGCATACTTGTAAATACGATACCGAGTCCAAAGAAGAATGTGAAAAATCGTTTTTTAAATCCCTTATAATCAGCAACTGTGCCGAGAATAGGAGCGAGTATAGAAATTAAAAGTGTAGCGAACGAGTTTGCATATCCCCAATAGGCTGTTGAAGTTGCACCAGATAGTCCAGCTTCTTTTGCAGCTGCTTTAAAGTAAATTGGAAATAATGCAGTTGTAATGACGAGCGAATATACCGAGTTAGCCCAATCATATAATATCCAGCTTTTTTCTTGTCTGGACATTTTTTTCATATAATGTTCCCCCTTAAATTTGTTCTACTAACAGTGTACAAAAATAAAAATTGTAAAAAGAGAAACAGTGATGATTTTTACATAAATTTTACATATATACACAGTTCTTTACAATTGAAGTAAATCCTCTACAATTGCTCCGTCTGTTTCACCTAAGTGCAAACCGAGTAATCTAGCAATAGTCGGGCCTTCATCAATAAGTCTCATATACGGGACTGTAACACCACTTTGAATGCCTTTCCCAGCAGCCATAAAAATTGTTTCATAGTTAGGTTTTGTTGGGGAATATCCGTGTGTTCCAAATGTATATTTTTTACTAGAAGTAACATCTTTTTTAGTAATTTCTTTTATGAAATCACCTATATGATTCTCAATGAAGTAATATCCTTCCATGGCTTCTAGCATAAATAAGCAATTACCATCAGCACCGCGTTCTTTTGCATCTTCATCGTGCAGAATAAATTCAATTCCATTTTGTTTATTCTGAAGAAGCTCTTCAAGAAGAATTTGAATCTCTTTAATCGTTTCAGTATCATTTTTATCTTTTACATGTACGTAGGCAGATCCATCACAGCTTTGGCAATAAGCTTTCCAATCGTGTATTTTTCCACTTTTATTTACGGATATAAGCCCTTTTTGACAGAATAGGACATTTAGGTGGATGGCTTTGTTTTCACTTAAAGCGCTATGATCGCCAAGTGCAATAATTGTACTCTCTTCGTATATCCCGCTTTCTTTTAATGCATGAATAATTTTTCCAAGGCGTTCGTCGTGTCTATGGATTGCAGCTACTGTTTCCTCGGACTCGAAGCCATGATAATGTCTTTGAGTATCTAAATCAGTAAAATGTACAAACATAACATTAGGCTTTTTCGTCTGAATTGTATGTACGGCAGAAGCAAGGACGAAATCATCAAGCTCGGGCTGTGACAATCCATTTCGTATATGGCCGAAGCGACGATTTAAATCTAATTGATATAGCGGGCTACCGCTAAATAATGAAACTAAAATTTGATTTTGCCACGGTCTATTTGGAAAAATTTCTGGTAAATTGTAATCGATATTTGCTCTTCCAGTAACAGGCCATAGAAGGGCTGCTGTCGTTAAATTTGCTTTGCGTGCTTCATCATATAAAGTTGTTCCTTTAATGGACTTTCGATACCAATGCCAATCTGGTGACTCACGTCCTGGTTGAAGTAATGTATTGCTGACAACGCCATGCTTATTAGGATAATTACCGGTTACGATTGTTGAGTGGCTTGGATATGTTACAGAAGGATAAATTGGCTCCACTTTTTTCGCAATCGCGCCCTTTTTTATTAAATTTTGGAAATTAGGTAGTTTTTGTAATATAGGAAAATCTAAAGCTGATAAGCAGTCGAAAGATAAAATAATGACGTGATTTGTTAATGCTTTATCCATAAAGTTTCCCTCCTGATTATATAAAACCTATTCTTATATATTACTATTAATACCTGGTAATAAGAATATATTTCTGAATAAAATTCTATTGTTTATTTTCAGAAAAATTAAACATATAATAAGTATAAGGGAATGGATGGAAGGAGGGAATACTATGGATTGGTTAGATGGATTTGGTATCTTTTACATCATTGGTGGAGTTACGATTCTCCTTGTATTTTTTATGTCATATTTACTAAAGAAACGTTTTCCAGACAAACAGTTTGATATTATATTTGCACTTAGTTTAGTACTTCTTTGTTTAGCTTTCTTTCCTGTAACAATGATCGCTATTGGTGGATGGGAAGGAATGGGATACGGATTTATTTGTTTCTTCGTTTTAATTGGTACACTAATTGGCATGGTGGCTCATCAACTTGTAAAAATAGTTCGGAAAAGTTATGTATAAAACAGTAATTCTTGAAAAGAATGTATAAAAATAAGAAAATTCACTCTTGTTTTGAAATAAAATTTATATTATGATATTCAACAAATTTATTTCGTTATAACGATGAAAAAGGACTAGTACATGTCTTACCTTTTTGCAGAGAGAGAATCCTTTTGGCTGGAAGATTCTTAAAAGGTGATATGGAACCTACCTTTGAGTTCTGCATATGCAGCGGGAAATTCCCGTTATCAAAAAGAGAGCATACTCAATTTTTTGTGTATGAATCAGGGTGGTAACGCCGACAAAGCTCGGTCCCTATTTGGGGACGCGGGCTTTTTCTATTTTCTAAAGGAGGAAGAATGACTATGGTAAAAGAACAAGTACAAGCCATTACGAAGATGGAAGAAGACTTTGCTCAGTGGTATACCGATATTGTAAAAAAAGCGGAGCTTGTTGATTATTCAAGTGTGAAAGGTTGTATGATTTTACGTCCATACGGTTATGCATTATGGGAAAATATGCAGAAAGTGATGGATGAAAAATTAAAAGAATCTGGTCATGAAAATGTGTACATGCCAATGTTTATTCCAGAGAGTTTATTACAAAAAGAGAAAGATCATGTTGAAGGATTTGCTCCTGAAGTAGCATGGGTTACTCATGGCGGGGATGAGAAATTGGCGGAAAGGCTTTGTGTACGCCCTACATCTGAAACTCTATTTTGTGAGCATTTTTCAAAAATTGTTCAATCATATAATGATTTACCAAAGTTATATAACCAGTGGTGTTCAGTAGTTCGTTGGGAGAAGACAACGAGACCATTTCTTCGTACAACTGAATTTTTATGGCAAGAAGGTCACACGATTCATGAAACGGCAGAAGAATCTCAAATTGAAACATTAAATATTTTAAATTTATATGCTGCCTTTTGTGAAGAGTATTTAGCAATTCCGGTTATTAAAGGGCAAAAAACAGAAAAAGAAAAGTTTGCAGGAGCGAAGGCAACTTATACGATTGAAAGTTTAATGCATGATGGAAAAGCACTTCAAACAGGAACATCTCATAACTTTGGAACGAATTTCTCTGAAGCATTTGATATTAAGTTTTTAGATCGTAACGGTAAGTGGCAATATGTACACCAAACTTCGTGGGGTGTATCAACGAGAATGATAGGTGGACTTATTATGGTCCATAGCGATAATAACGGACTTGTAATGCCGCCAAAAGTCGCTCCAGTACAAGTTGTTATTGTACCTATTGCTCAGCATAAAGAAGGTGTGTTAGAAAAAGCAACAGAGTTACAAGGACGTATTCAGAAGGTTGCGCGTGTAAAAATAGATGCTAGCAATAAAACACCGGGCTGGAAATTTAATGAGTATGAAATGAAGGGAATTCCAATTCGATTAGAAGTTGGTCCAAAGGATATTGAAAAGAATCAAGTTGTACTTGTAAGGCGAGATACGAAAGAAAAAGAATTTATAGCAATGGATCAATTAGAAGAACGTATTCCATCATTACTTGAGGAAATTCATCATTCTTTATTTAATAAAGCAAAAGTATTTCGCGATGAGAATACGTATAGTGTGACGAATTTCGAAGAGATGAAAAAAGCAGCTGATGAAAAGCAAGGGTTTATTAAGGCGATGTGGTGTGGAGAACTAGTTTGTGAAGAGAAACTAAAAGAAGAAGTTGGAGTATCTTCACGCTGTATGCCTTTTGAACAAGAACATTTAGCTGACGAATGTATTTGCTGTAGTAAAGAAGCAAAGCACATGGTCTATTGGGGAAAAGCATATTAATACTCTTTCTGATAGATGCCAAAAGGACTTTGGGTTGCATAATAAACTGCAATCCAAAGTCCTTTTTAGTTTTATATTGGTTTCATGTATTTTTTAGATGGAAGGATGTTGGTCTTTATTTTGCATTTTTACGGCGAATAAACAATAACATACCAATTAGGAATGTTGAAAGTCCCATTAAAATAGATGCAGGATAATGCGCTGCAGTAGTAGGTAACTTATCACCTTGTTTTGTCGCATTATCTTTTACGTTACCACCTTGTGAACTGCTATCACCTTTAACTCGATTGCCCTCTTGAGAGCCTTTGCCATCTTGCGAACTGCTATCGCCCTTAACTCGATTGCCACCAGAACCACTGCCATCAGAACCGTTGCCACCAGAACCGTTGCCACCAGAACCACTGCCATCAGAACCGTTGCCACCAGAACCGTTGCCACCAGAACCACTGCCATCAGAACCGTTGCCACCAGAACCGTTGCCACCAGAACCACTGCCATCAGAACCGTTACCACCGGAACCGTTGCCACCAGAACCGTTACCACCGGAACCGTTACCACCGGAACCGTTGCCACCAGAACCGCTACCACCAGAACCACTGCCATCAGAACCGTTGCCACCAGAACCGCTACCGCCAGAGCCGCTACCACCAGAACCGTTGCCACCAGAACCACTGCCATCAGAACCGTTGCCACCAGAACCGTTGCCACCAGAACCACTGCCATCAGAACCGTTGCCACCAGAACCGTTGCCACCAGAACCGTTGCCACCAGAACCGTTGCCACCAGAACCACTGCCATCAGAGCCGCTACCACCAGAACCGTTGCCACCAGAACCGTTGCCACCAGAACCGTTGCCACCAGAACCACTGCCATCAGAGCCGCTACCACCAGAACCGTTGCCACCAGAACCGTTGCCACCAGAACCACTGCCATCAGAGCCGCTACCGCCAGAACCGTTGCCACTAGAACCGTTGCCACCAGAGCCGTTGCCACCAGAGCCATTGCCGCCAGAACCGTTGCCACCAGAGCCGTTGCCACCAGAACCGTTGCCACCAGAACCACTGCCATCAGAGCCGCTACCGCCAGAACCGTTGCCACCAGAGCCATTGCCGCCAGAACCACTATCGTCCTGAGAACCGTTGCTTCCTGGAGGTTTATTATTATCTTTTGAGTTTCCTTCTGCTAAATGATCACTGTTTTGTACAATAGCGTTTGTTATTGGATTGAAGTTTTCAGTTGCAGCATTACCAATATTTAAGCCGCTAAAAAAGGATAAAGAAAGTGTTGATGCTAAAATGAAGATTTTTGTCATTGTTTTCCTCCTGAAGAAAAAATTATTGTTCCATCTAAAATACACCCCTTCGTAATATTTCATAGGAAAAAGAGTTTTATGCAAAAAAAACTATATATAGAAAAAGGTGGTGTATTTCTAAAGGGAGAAAAGAGTTAATGTAAATTTTTTGCAAATAGTAGAGTGATGGAGAATTTATACTCATAACAGTAGAGGAAGTGGCAACGGATGAAAGAATATATTGCATTTGATATTGGTGGTACGCAAATTAAATATGGAATTGTTTCAGAAATAGGGGTAGTACTAATGCATAAAAAGGTCCCAACAGAAATTCACTTGGGCGGGGAACAAATTGTTCAAAAGCTTATATATTTATCAAAAAAGTTAATGACTGAACATACTATTTCCGGAATTGGTATTAGTACAGCGGGAATTGTTGATATTGATAAAGGAGTGATAACGGGAGGTGTGGATCATATTCCGCGTTATGCTAATATTTCTATTGTTGAGAGATTACAAGAAGCATTAAAAGTTCCTGTATCTATTGAAAATGATGTTAATTGTGCAGCCTTAGGCGAGAAATGGAAAGGTACAGGGAGGGGAGAAAGCGATTTTATTATGCTTACGCTTGGAACGGGCATTGGTGGAGCAATTGTTATAAATGGGGAGTTATACCGTGGACATTCGTTTGGCGCTGGGGAATGGGGGAACATGTTAATAGAAGGGAATACTTTTGAGGAGATTGCCTCAATTTCGGGATTAATTCATCTTGTACGAAGATATAAAGGTGAAAAGGAGTGGGATGGTAAAACAATTTTCGAATTATATGATAAGGGTGATAGCGGTGTTACTCAAGCCGTGAAGATTTTCTTTAAACATTTGGCGATTGGAATTAGTAACCTTGCTTATATTTTTAATCCGAAAATAATTATTATTGGTGGGGGAATTACTGAAAGAGGAGATGATTTCTTAAATGAAGTGAAGAAAGAGATAGGAACATACTTAAATCAAGAGATTTATAGTAATTGTGAGATTAAACTTGCACAAAGCGGCAATTGTGCAGGAATGATTGGTTCTATTTACCACTTATTACATCAGTATAAATAAATATAGTATCTGTTTTCATATAATTGAGAATTTATCCTTTTTCTCATTAGATAAATAATGCTACAATATAAGAGGAGAATACAATGTTTTCCGATTTGGAAAATGCTTTGTAGAAAGGAAGAAACTTCATGCCTATTATTTTAGAAAAAGGACAAAAGATTGATTTAACGAAAGGACAACCGAGAGTAGCGAAACTGCAGGTTGGCTTAGGCTGGGATCCAATTGGGCAATCAGGTGGGTTTCTGTCTTCTTTATTTGGAAGTAAACCAAGTGTAGATTGTGATGCATCTGTTGTTATGTTAGAAGGGGATCGTTTTTTAAACAAAAATGATCTAGTTTACTTCGGCAACAAACTTTCTACTTGTGGTAGTATCATTCATTCAGGAGATAATTTAACAGGTGAAGGCGCTGGTGACGACGAAACAATTTTCGTAGAATTACATAAAGTTCCGAGCCGTATTAATCGTTTAGTATTCGTTGTAAATATTTACGACTGTGTAAATCGTCGTCAAGATTTTGGGATGATTCGCAATGCATATATTCGTATTCAAAACCCACAAACAGGTGAAGAATTAGCACGTTATAACTTGTCAGATAATTACGCTGGCAAAATGACTTTAATTGCAGGGGAAATGTATCGAGACGGAAACGAATGGAAGTTTTCAGCAGTTGGAGAAGGAACACAAGATAAAAACTTAAGTGAGATTGTATCACGTTACCAATAAAATAAACCAAGGAGGAATCGTATATGGCATCAATTTCATTGAAAAAAGGACAAAAGGTAGACTTAACAAAAACAAATCCAGGTCTTTCGAAAGTTCTTGTAGGACTTGGTTGGGATACGAATCGTTATGACGGACAAAACGATTTCGATTTAGATGTTAGTATCTTCTTAGTAGGTGCTAACGGTAAAGTTTCAGGAGCAGAGGATTTCGTCTTCTATAATAATCCAAAAGGTGCGAATGGTGCTGTAGAGCATTTAGGAGATAACCGTACAGGTGAAGGTGAAGGCGACGATGAAACAATTAAAATAGACTTAAAAAATGTTCCTGCACATATCGAACGTATTTGCTTCGCAATCACAATTTATGATGGAGAAGGCCGTAGCCAAAACTTCGGACAAGTTTCTAACTCTTTCGTACGCATTCTGGATGAAGAAAAGAATGCAGAATTAATTCGTTACGATTTAGGAGAAGATTTCTCTATTGAAACAGCTGTAGTAGTAAGCGAATTATACCGTCACGCAGGTGAATGGAAATTCAATGCAATCGGAAGTGGATTCCAAGGTGGATTAGGTTCTCTATGTAATAACTTTGGTTTAGATGTAGAGTAATAGATTTATATATCCATCAGTGAAACGCGTATTTACTGATGGATATATTTTTTGAAATTAAAATATAGAGGTGAATATATATGGTTATTCAATTGCAAAAAGGACAGAAAATTGATTTAGCTAAAACAAGCCCAGGTTTATCAAGAGCAGTAATTGGTCTTGGATGGGATATTAAATCTTATGATGGTGGATCTGATTTCGATTTAGATGCATCTGCCTTTTTATTAGATGCGAACGGGAAATGTACGAAGGAAACTGATTTTATTTTCTATAATAATTTACAGTCTCCTTGTGAATCAGTTTTACATACAGGAGATAACCGTACAGGTGCAGGTGACGGCGATGATGAGCAACTTGTTGTCGATTTGAAAAAGGTTCCAGCAGATGTTCATAAAATTGCTATTACAGTTACAATTTATGATGGTGAAGGCCGTAATCAAAACTTTGGACAGGTTGCAAATGCATTCGTTCGTTTAGCAAATGAAGAAACAAACGAAGAAGTTCTTCGTTTTGATTTAGGGGAAGATTTCTCCATTGAAACAGCAGTTGTCTTTTGTGAATTATATCGTCATAATGGACAGTGGAAGTTTAGTGCAGTAGGAAGCGGATTCCAAGGTGGATTAGGTGCGCTTGTAAAAGCGTATGGCTTGGATGCATAAGAAGGGAAACGGCATTCGTTTCCTTTTTTTGACCTTTCTATAAATCTAGCAAAGAATAGGGGATAAAGGTAAGATGAGTATTTTGCAAGGAATCCTTGATACGTATGCTCAGTTTTTCGACTTGGACATGTGGATTAAAGTGTTACAAGATCCAGTATCTTGGGGGTTAATAGGTACACTTGTTGTACTTGAAGGTTTATTATCTGCTGACAATGCACTTGTGTTAGCGGTAATGGTAAAACATCTTCCAGAAGAAAAACGAAAAAAAGCATTATTCTATGGACTGATTGGAGCTTATGTATTCCGTTTTATTGCAATTGGAATCGGAATGTTCTTAATTAAACTGGCATGGGTAAAAGTGTTAGGTGCGCTTTACTTAGCTTGGCTGTCAATTAAATATTTCATTGATAAAAGAAAAGGCACTTCAGAAGAAGAGGAAGCCCATGGTATGAACCAAAATAGTATTCTCTTCAGAATGTTCGGTGTTTTCTGGGGAACGGTTGCGATGGTTGAATTAATGGATATCGCATTCTCTGTAGATAGTGTACTTGCTGCATTTGGTGTATCGAATGAAGTTTGGATTTTACTATTAGGTGGAATGCTCGGTATTTTAATGATGCGTGGTATCGCTGGCGTATTCTTAAAATTGTTAGAGCGTATTCCAGAACTTGAAACGACAGCATATATTTTAATCTTAATTATTGCGGCAAAAATGCTGTTATCTGTCATTCATATTGAAGTAAGTCATACAGTGTTCTTTATTGTTTTAGTTGTAGCGTTTGGAATAACATTTATAATTCACTACATGAAGAATAGTGGACAAGCACGAGAAGAAGTTGCAGCTACTAAAAATGAACATAAATAATTGAAATGGGTTTGCTCGTTATGCGAGCGCCCATTTTTTATAACTAAAAATAGTTTATAATAGAAGAGAGACTTTAGAAAAACGTAAATGTTTTTGGAGGTGAACTGTTGTGTTTTCACGTTTTACACTTCAACCATGTGCATTAAAAGATGAATCAGATTTAAAGCAATTTGAAGCACTTTTAGAAAAACGCCCACAATATGAACTGACAGAGAATGAGATGAAATTTAGTTACATAGCAAGTCGCATTCTTGGTGTTCCGAATGATGTAGATGAATATTTCAATGGGCTATTTGATTATAGTGAAGCAAAAGGGATCGAGGTTTTGCATGAACAAAATTTAAATAAGGTGATTGATCCCGAAAAACTGCGCCATATTCAAGAAGTTTTTGCATTACATCAAGAAGCACCGAATGGACTTACAGTAAATAGGCTTGTAGCACATTTGTCTGGAAAACAACTATTACCGCAAGTAGACAATCCTGATTTACAGCATTATATACATACGACGTTTATTTCTGTATTGAAATTGTATGAGAAACAACATAATCAATCTTTAAAAACAGAAGGATTCCGGCGTTTCTTAATCGATATGATTAAATTAAGTGAAAATTACGTAGCGAAGTGGTTCTCTACGATTAATTATAAGAAACAAATGCCGCGTATCGTTTGGTACGGTGATGCGACGGAGAGTCGTATATATTTCTTATACTTTCTTATTATGCTCGGCTGCGATGTGCTTTATTATCACCCAGAAGGAAAAGATGGATTTGAGAGTGTAGATGAGGAAGGAAAGACCTTTGTCGTATCTCATTCGGGCCGTATTTCATTGGAACCATTTCCTGATCGGCGTCGTGAACGCGTCGCAACAGTAGCTTATCAAGCTTCAAAAGAAATCGAGCAAGTACTTCACCACGATAATTCATTATTATACAAACCGTGGCAATTCCGTTCTTATACACCTGTAGCCCGTACGCTCAAAACAACGTACGATGAACTCTTTTTAATTACGAAAGAAAAGGCATTTGTACGTCCAACATTCTTTGTTGAAAATAAGCATATTTATATTCCTTCTTTATTTGCAAAAATATCAGGTGTTTCAAAGAATGATAAAGAATATTTTCAACGATTAAAGGCTGTTACATCATTTGATAACAGTTTTTTAATTAATACATTCCCGTTTACGAAAGAACAAAAAGCGAATTTCCAATATCATTATCGTGATGCATTGGACCGCGGGGGGAAGTTACATCCGGATTTAATTATGAACAGCCACTGGTGGCCGCATAAGCGTTTACCAGAAGGATTACAACATGGTATTGCAGAAGCGATTATTCATACGTGTGAAAGTGAAATGTGTAAACCAATTGCGAGAGAGACGAAACAAGATGTAGCACTGTATGTTTTCGCACAACTCTCGCAAATACCACCGAACATTTTAGAGCAGCTTGAGAAATTTGATTATTCGCAAGAAGTACCGAAAATTGTTATATTTAATAATGAGAAGAGCGGAGAATTAAGTCGTTCTGATGCTGTTTTATTACTATTTTTAAATCAAATTGGAGTAGATGTATTCCACTTTAATCCAACGGGGAGAAACGATATTGAACCGTATATTGAATCAGGAGCATTTGATTCACATTGGCTTGAAGAAGTTAATTTCGATCTTGAATTTCATGGTTCATCAGCCTATAAAAATTTATCACAAACAATAAAAGGACTATTTCGTCCATTTTTATAAGGAAAGGGAGAATATCATATGAATAACCCAGTCGTACTAGATTCGAAAACAGAATTGAATGAGCAAACCGCACAAGACGTTCGCTTGCAACTTAGACAAGATGCTGAAGTACAACGTATTTATAATGCAGTAGACATTAAAGACCAACTAGAATTAATCGAGCTTGGAAAAGAGCCTTCTATGGAGATTTCACGTTTCGCTGATCAAATTTTACATACAATGTCTTTATCGAAAATAGAAGACTCTGGTGAATTATTAAAACAGCTTGGTAAAATTATGGACAGATTTGATAGTAAAGACTTTGCGGAAGAGAAAAGTGGTTTCTTCTCACGTATGTTCAAAAAAGCAGATAAAATGATTGAACAAATCTTTAGTAAGTATCAGACGATGGGTCGCGAAATGGATAAAGTATACGTAGAAATTACGAAGTATCAAGATGAAATGAAAAAATCAATTGGTACGTTAGATGGTTTATATGAGCAAAACTTAAAGTATTATTTAGACTTAGAAAAATACGTAGTAGCAGGGGAAATGTTATTAGAGCGTTTAAATACAGAGTTAGTTCCGATGTACGAAGAACGCATACGTAATAATGATCAGTTAGCAGGTATTGAATTAGAATCGCTTAAAAACTCTGTTGAAATTTTAGAACAACGTATTGATGATTTAGAAAAAGCACGTATGGTTGCTCTATTAACAGCGCCACAAATTCGTATGATTCAACGCGGTAACAATAAATTAATCGGTAAAATCAATACAGCATTTATTACAACGATTCCTATTTTTAAAAATGGTATCATTCAAGCGGTAAATGCGAAACGTCAAAAACTTGTTGCGGATTCTATGGCTGAACTTGATCGCCGTACAAATGAATTACTTAAGAAAAATGCACAAAATATCGCAACTCAAAGTGTGGAAGTAGCGAGAATATCAGGTTCTTCTAGTATTAAGATGGAAACACTTGAGGAAACTTGGAACATTATTTCAAGAGGTATGCAAGAAACACAACAAATTGAAGAGCAAAATAAACGTGAGCGTGAAGAAAGTCGTAAGCGTATGGCTACATTAACAGAAAACATTAAAAAAGAATTACAAGGATAAACAAAAAGGCAATGAGGAATATTCCTCATTGCCTTTTATTCGCTATTTGCGTGCTAATAATTAGTGGGGATGAACAAAATCCCCACTGATTAAAGTTGCACTTTATTTTCTCTTAAATAATTTAATGATTTCATTCACAACAAGCGGAATGATACTTAACAAGAGAACAAATCCCCAATCTCGCATTGTTAATGCATGCACACCAAATATATTGGCAAGAGGTGGGATGGAGATGATACACACTTGCATAAGAACACCGATTAGAAGTGAGAAGACTAAATATTTATTTGTAAATATCCCAATTGAAAAAATTGATTTCGTTCTTGAACGTAAGTTAAATGAATGAACGAGTTGAGAAAAACTAAGAACGACAAATGCCATCGTTTGAGCGTGTAATAGAGCGTCTTCATCAATTTGATCTGGGAAGAGAGGAAATAAATTTGTATCTCCTGTATAGAGCTTTGCCCCGACGATAAAGGCTGTTAAAGTAAGAAGTCCAATTACAACCCCATTGAAAATAAGAAAAGGAACGCTGCCGCTAAATAAGCTTTCTTTCGCATGTCGTGGTTTGTCCTTCATCACATCTGGATCTTCAGGATCAACACCGAGTGATAATGCAGGCAGTGTATCTGTAATTAAATTTACCCACAAAATGTGAATAGGTCGTAGTGGTGTTGCCCAGCCGAGTAAAATAGCTAAAAAGAGAGCTATAATTTCGCCGAAGTTACAAGAGAGTAGGAAGAGAATAGACTTTTTAATATTACGATAAATATTTCTTCCTTCTTCAACAGCTTTCACAATAGATGAGAAGTTATCATCTGTTAAAACTACATCTGCTGCGCCTTTTGCGACATCTGTCCCTGTAATTCCCATCGCTACTCCAACATCAGCTTGTTTTAAAGAGGGAGCATCATTTACACCGTCACCAGTCATGGAAACGATATTTCCTTCATCACGTAATGCTTTTACAATCTTCACTTTATGTTCTGGAGAAACCCTAGCAAAGACATTTAAGTGATTAATTTTACTTGCTAGTTCTGTATCTGAAATGTTATCTAATTCAGTTCCAATCATAATTTCAGATTTTTCTTCAGCAATACCAAGTTCTTTGGCAATTGCAAAGGCGGTATCCTTATGATCACCAGTAATCATAACTGTGCGAATACCAGCTTTTTTACATTCTATAATTGAATCTTTTACTTCTGTGCGTGGTGGATCAATCATACCGACAAGACCGATAAAGATGAGATTTTCTTCGAGGTGATTAATATCCACATCGTTTGAATCGTATCGTTTATATGCGAATGAAAGTACTCTTAAGGCTTCTTGCGACATTGACCCGGCAGCTTCTAATATTCGATTTTTATCAGAATCTGTTAGGACCTCCAGTTTATTATTTATAAAAATATGGGTACAGTGAGGTAAAAGTTTATCAATAGCACCTTTCGTCATGCTATAGTAGCCTTCATCGTACGTATGTACAGTTGACATCATTTTACGATCAGAATCGAAAGGCAATTCGTTAACACGTTCATGTTTATTTTCTAAATAATCTTTTTGAATGTTAAAAGAGCTTCCGGCAACAAGAAGGGCAATTTCTGTAGGATCCCCCGTTTGTGAGTCGGCACCGTAAGAAGCATCGTTGCATAAAACCATATTTTCTAATAATAGACGGTGTGCAGCATTATTTACATTCAAATTTTCTAGCTGATCGTATGCACGATCACTATAAAAGTGAGTAACAGTCATTTTATTTTGAGTTAATGTACCTGTTTTATCTGAACAAATAATCGTGACAGAACCGAGAGCTTCAACAGCTGGTAGTTTACGAATGATAACGTTTTGTTTAATCATACGCTGAACACCAATTGCAAGAACGATGGAAACGATAGCTGGTAAGCCTTCTGGAATGGCTGCAACAGCTAAACTAATTGCGGTCATAAACATTTCCAAAGTATCTCTTCCTTGTAAAAAACCGATGAGAAACATAATAACGCAAATAGCTACAGCGACAAAACCTAAATATTTTCCTACTTGTGCTAAGCTTTTTTGAAGCGGTGTCATATCATCTTCAGCTTCATGCAAAAGAGTTGCGATTTTTCCGACTTGTGATTTCATTCCAGTTTCGACAGCAACACCGACGCCACGTCCGTATGTTACTAACGTCGACATAAAGGCCATGTTTTTTTGATCGCCTAATGGTACTTGCTCATCACTTTGCATGGAAGGGTGGTAGACTGCATCTTTATCGACAGGGACAGATTCACCAGTTAGAGCAGATTCTTCAATTTTTAAATTCGCAGTTTCGATAAGTCGTAAATCGCAGGGGATATACCGCCCAGCATCAAGCATAACGATATCACCTGGAACGACGTGCTCAGATGGAATCTCTTTAAGTTCACCATCTCGCTTTACGATAGCTTTAGGTGTTGCCATCTTTTTCAATGCTTCTAAAGCCTGTTCTGCTTTCGATTCTTGGATTACACCGATAACAGCATTTAAAACTACAACGAGCGCGATAATACTTGCATCGGCCCATTCACCTACAAAGGCGGAAATAAGGGCAGCGATAATAAGGACATATACGAGGACGTCATTAATTTGGGCGAAAACGCGCTGCCATAAAGTACGTTTTTGTTTTGAAGTCAATCCGTTTGGACCATACTGTTTTAAACGTTCATTTACGTTTTCATCTGTTAAACCGTGCTGTTCATTTGTTTCTAGGTCGATTAATGTTTGATTTTTCGTCTTACTGTACCAATTGCTCATAAGTAAGCACCCCCAGTAAAAACAGTTAGCAATGGTAGTGTGGCAATTTTTTTAGAGTAGTATGTATGGAGAAAAAATCTAAGGTGAGGTTCTACTTTCATTGTACAGTATTTTAGAATGTGATGAGGAAAAGAGAAGAGTTGTCATGAATTTGTTGAAATTAAAAGAGCCTCGAATACGTGAGGCTCTTTGTTATTTTTTAATTAATGTACCTAATTCCTCAGTAATAGCTTGCATTTCACTAATACTGAATGTTTCACGTTTCATAACATGCTCATAAATGTCACGTAAGTCCTCGTACATTTCTGCGTTAAAACTAGCAGCTCTCATTGCTCCAGCATTAACCATGCGTAATTTTTCTTTAATAGCTTCTACCATATATTCAACGTTTGCTTCTGATTTTACGGATAAATCCACCGAAGTGTCCCCCTTTAAAATAACATAAGGTTATCTTAACATTTTTTTATCATTTTCGTTAATGAAACTTTTCAATCCTATTAAATTAGTAGGGATTTCCTTTATATTTAATAATTGGTTGTTTATACTATATAAGTATATAGTAAGAAATGCACCAAGAAGGGAAGAAACAAAAATATGGTCCGAGTATTGTTTGTTTGTCTTGGGAACATTTGTCGTTCTCCAATGGCAGAAGCAATTTTTCGAGATCTTGTCGTAAAAGAGGGACTCGAAGAGAAAATTGTCATTGATTCTGCAGGAACTGGAGATTGGCATATTGGTCATCCACCACATAAAGGAACACAAAAAATTTTAAAAGAAAATGAAGTCTCTTTTGAAGGAATTAAAGCACGGCAAGTAGAAAAAGAAGACTTAACAAAGTTTGATTATATTATTGCCATGGACAACAAGAATATAGCGGATTTAAAAAGTTTTGATAAAACTGGAGGCTATATTGGTAGACTGTCCGATTTTGTTCCAGACGGTGGCTGGACAGACGTTCCTGACCCTTACTTTACAGGGAACTTCCAAGAAGTGTATGACCTTGTAACAGAAGGGTGTGTAAAGCTATTAGCTTTCATTCGAAATGAACAAGGAATATGAGGAAGCTTAGAAAGTAATACTTTCTAATATAAGAAATGAAAGGGTGAAGGAATATGGCAAAGAAAAATAATATTGCTCGAAACATTGCGATTGGTGTAGCTGCAGGTGTAGCTGTATCTATGTTAAAGAAAGAAAACCGTGAAAAAGTAAAAAACACGGCAGAAAAAGCAAAAACAAAGATGATTGAAATTGGTGAAAATGCGAAGATAAAAGAAAAAGTGCAAACTGTTACAGATAAAGGACGCGAACTTGCTGATTTCAATGTAGTGAAAGCGAAAGTAGCAGAAATTAAAAAATTGACGCCGTCTGTTGTAGAAACGTTAAAAGAAACGAAAGAAATTTTTAGTAAGAAAAAAATTGTGCCAGTAGAAAAGCCGGAAACGATTGAAATTCAAGCTGTATCTCCAAAGGTAGATGAGCTTAAAGCAGAAGAAGAGCTTAAAGCAGAAGAAGAGCCAGTGGTAGCTGCAGATGGTGGTATGAAAGAAGCGCGTGAATTATTTATGAAGGACTCAAATGCAGAGGAAAAAAAAACTGAAGCATACATTGAGCTAAAGCAAAATAAAGAAGAGAAGAAAAGCGTCTAAAAAATATGAGAAAATTTCTAGAAAAAGCAAAAAGAAATCGCACTTTTTCGTTTGGGAAAGATTTATATGACCGGACGATGCGCGATGATGTAGCGGGCTTAGCAGCACAGCTCGCTTATTTCTTCTTGCTTGCGATTTTCCCTGGGCTTGTTTTCTTAATTACGCTTCTTGGCTTTATTGACCTTCAAACAGAAAGTGTGCTCAATTTATTAGAACCGTACGTACCAGAAGATGCGATGAACTTAATTGAAGTAAACGTAGATAAAGTTGTAAACGAACAAAATGGTGGTTTATTATCATTCGGTTTACTATCGATGTTATGGTTTGCTTCTAATGGAGTAAATGCGATTATGAATGCTTTTAACCGTGCTTATGATGTAACAGAAACACGCTCCTTTATTAAAACAAGAGCTTTATCAATTGTGTTTACATTAGCTATTATTTTTATGATTGTGTTTGCGCTAATTGTTCCAGTATTCGGACAAGTAATTGGTGCAGCAGTGTTTAAAGCAATTGGTTTATCGGATAGTTTTGCTTATGTGTGGAGTATTGCACGTTTAGTAGCGAGTTTCTTCGTTTTGGTAGCTTTGTTTAGCTTTTTGTATACGTTTGCGCCTGATCGGAAATTAAAGCGAAGAGAAGTCATATCGGGGGCTTTATTTGCTACTGTAGGGTGGATTGTGGTATCGTACTCATTTGCCTATTATGTAGATAAATTTGCAAATTACGCTAATACATATGGTGGTCTCGGTGGTATCATTATTTTAATGTTATGGTTTTACTTAACTGCGTGGGTAATTTTACTTGGCGGTGAAATTAATGGTTTACTCCATCATTATAGAACGGGTGACAATAATTCCCGTAATGAATAATGAGCTCTTGTTCCATAATAAAAGGGAACAGGGGGGATATTTCATGAGTAATAATAAAAAGAACCACAATAATAAAAGCAACAATAAACAAAAGAGCAGTTCGCATCCAAAGCATAAAACGAGCAGCAGTGCGAACGGTCATAATAGCTACCATTAAAAAAAACGGGTCCTTCATCAGGGACCCGTTATTTATTTCCTTTTAATAATCGTAAACCATTCAAAATGACAAGGATGGTACTTCCTTCATGTCCAATAACACCGAAGGGAAGAGCTAAAAACTGTAAAAAATTTGAACAAATCAGCATTGCAATGACAGCTAAAGAGAAGATAACGTTTTGCTTCACAATACGGTTCATTCGTTTTGATAAACGGATTGCTTGAGAGAGACGAGATAATTCGTTTTTCATAAGAACAACGTCTGCAGTCTCTAATGCTACGTCTGTTCCTTCACCCATTGCAACACCAATACTAGCAGTAGCGAGGGCAGGTGCATCGTTTATACCATCTCCAACCATGGCGACTATGCCATACTTTTCTTTTAACTGCTTTATCGTTTCAACTTTTGTTTCCGGTAAACATGATGCGTAATATTCTTTTATATTACTTTCATTGGCAATTGCTTTTGCTGTTTCTTCATTATCACCAGTAATCATGATTGCTTCGACACCAATGCTTTGCAAATCACGAATAGCCGCTATCGTTTCTTGGCGAAGGGTATCTTTTAAAGCGATCAGTCCAAGAATACCATCCTCATCACTAATATAAACGACAGTTTTCCCCTCTTTTTCAAGTGAAGCAGAAATGCCATTATGGAATGTTTTTATTTCTTCCCCCATAAAATCAGCTTTACCAATTTTATAAGCTTTGTTTTCTAATATTCCTTTTAATCCAAAACCAGTTACATCTTCAACGTTTTCTGGTTTTTTTATCGTAATGTCGTAAGCATGTTTTGCATATTTAACAATCGCTTCTGCTAAAGGATGTGTAGAGTGACTTTCAATCGCTGCTGTAATAGAAAGTACTTCACTTTCTGCTATGCCTTCTCGAACATATACATCTGTTACAGTAGGTTTTCCTTGTGTTAATGTTCCTGTTTTATCAAAGGCAATCGCCTTTACTGAAGCTAGACGTTCTAAATGAATACCACCTTTAAAGAGAATACCGTTTCTCGCTCCGTTTGAAATTGCTGATAAAGTTGCCGGTGTAATGGCTGCAACTAGTGCGCAAGGAGAAGCGACTACAAGTAAGATCATAGCGCGATAAAACGTTTCATTCCAACTCCAATCAAGTAAGAAATGAGGAACGAACATCATCAGCGCAACAACAAGTAGTACACCTTTTACGTATGTTCCTTCAAATTTTTCGATGAATAGTTGTGATGGTGATTTTTCGCTTTGTGCACTTTGAACGAGACGAATAATCTTTTGGAATAATGTTTGATCGCTCGGCTTCGTAATTTTAACTTCAATAGCTCCACGTAAATTTACAGTGCCAGCAAATACTTCATCACCGAATTTTTTCTCATTCGGAATAGGTTCTCCTGTAATAGCAGCTTCATCAATATTTGTTTCACCAGTATGAATTGTGCCATCAGCAGGAACACGCTCACCTGGCTTAATTAAAATAATATCGTTAATTTGTAATTGTCCAACTGGAATACGTTCCTCGGTTCCGTGTGAAATACGTAATGCTTCTTCAGGTTGTAAGTCAAGAAGCGCTGAAATTTCTTTTTGGCTTTTACTTAATGTATAAGATTCCATAGCTCCGCTTAATGCAAAGATGAAGATTAAAATAGCACCTTCTGCCCAGTAACCGATAACTGCGGCGCCGATAGCTGCAAAAATCATGAGCATTTCAACATTTAGCTCTTTCTCTTCAATTGAGTCTGCAATACCTTCTTTCGCTTTTGCAAATCCTCCAATTACATAAGCAAGGATATAGAAAGTAATACCTGCACTTATTGCATCATTTTTTGTGAATAACCAGCCAGCTAAAATAAAAATACCAGATGCGATTGCAAATATAAGTTCATAATGTTTCTTTAATGTATCCCATAAAGAGGGATGAGAAATATCTTTTTGTGCTTGTAATGTTTTTACTTCTGCGTTCATTAATACTCGCTCCTTCCGAATTCTTATTGAGAAAAAGAATCAAAATCGAAACCCCTATAAAACGACGAAAGCTGCCATCCATAATGGATAGCAGCATTTCTGTTGAATCTGATTTTAATAGTTATTATGTTGTAATTATTCTATAGTATAGCATATGTTTTTCTTAGATGATATGTTTTTGTTTTAGTATAAAGTGAAACTTTAATTAGTGGGGGGGGGGTGTTCATCCCCCACTAATTATTAGCCCTCACCAATCGGGCTTTTACGGGCAGCAGGGCTCCCACCTAACTTCTTTGCCCCAGCCGAATTTGGAGGTGGGAGTTTTACTGCCCGGCGAATAGCGGGATAAACTGAAAACTTGTGTTTTCGCATTTCCTTTGGTATATATGAATATTGTTCATAAAAAGGTCGGAAAGGAAGACATCAAGTTGAAGACAGAGAAATTTTTTACCCATCCGATTGGCGTGTTTATTGCTGCAATAGTAGCAACATTTTTATGGGGAAGCGCATTTCCCTTTATTAAATTAAGCTATGTTGAACTTGGAATTCAGCCACAAGAAGTCGGGGAACAAATATTATTTGCTGGCTATCGCTTTTTCTTATCTGGTGTAATGCTCTTATTATTTTTTAAAGCGTTAGGAAAAGATATGAAGTTCAAAAAAGGAACAGGAAAGCAGTTAGTTCAAATTGGCTTGTTTCAAACTTTTCTTCAATATATATGTTTTTATATTGGAATGAGTTACAGCTCAGGAATTGAAGGAGCGATTATTTCAGGAACATCATCATTCTTTCAAATTTTACTCGCACACTTTTTATATAAAGATGATGCTCTAAATAGGAGAAAAGTAATTGGAGTAGCTATCGGTTTTTGCGGTGTGATTTTAGTGAATGTACCGAGTGATGGAAGTTTATCATTCCATTTTGGAATAGGTAGCTTATTACTTCTTGGAGCAGCGATGATGTATTCGTATGGAAACATATTAGCGAAAGAAGGTAGTAAAACGTTAGATATTGGGTATATGACAGCATATCAGATGATTTTCGGATCAATTGGTTTGATATGTATAGGTGCATTTCAAGTTGGAATGATGCCATTCGCATTTAATCTACATGCAATACTTATGCTCATATATTTATCGTTCTTATCAGCAGCGGGATTCTGTATATGGAATACAATTATGAAGTATAACAAAGTAGGGAAAGTCTCGATGTATATGTTCTTTATACCAGTGTTTGGTGTGCTACTATCAAGTCTGATTTTAGGGGAAGCAATTCATTCCTTTGTACTATTTGGTTTAGCATGTGTCGCAGCGGGAATTATTGTAGTAAATCGTAATCCGATTAAAAAGAAAGTTGAGCAAGAAAAACAACTAGCATAGAGAACAGAAAAACGATTAAAATGGAAGAACAGTATTGTTCTTCTTTTTTTACATAGAAAAAGGAGAACGTGCTATATGTAACGAAAAAAAGATAGAAAAAGCATTTATTGAGGAGAACATATTATGAATGTACTTTACATTGTGTTAGTCGGGCAAATTATTCTTTTTTTAATGGGAGCAATTTATGCAATAGGACAGACGAAAAGAACGAGAAATAATATGCCGTTACCTTTAGCGGTTCGTCTTATTCTTAGTTTTTCTTTAACAGGAAGTGCAATTTGGATATGGTTACAAGATCCATCGGTTGAGTACAGTACGTGGGTTGCACTCGGTATGACATTGTCAACTGTAGGGGATTTATTTATGGCAGGATTAATTCCAATTGGTCATCGATTAATTGGAGGAATGGTTACTTTCGCGCTTGCACATTGTTTCTATGTGAAAGCATTTTTACAAACAGGTATTTCATGGAATGGTTTTTGGATCGGTTTACTCGTATACGGACTCTTTCTAATTATAGGATGGTTCTTTTTTATCCGAAATGAAAAACAGGATAAATTGTTTACGATTGGGGCTCTAATTTACGGTTTGTGGGTTGGAGGAATGGCATGTTTTGCATTCGCCTTATATTACGAGAATACAGGAATATGGTGGGTGCCAGCACTTGGTGGCTTATTGTTTGTGATTTCTGATTTTATTATCGGTGTGACAGATATCGGGGGGCGCAAACTGAAGTATGAACCACTTTGGATTTGGTTTACATATGTCGCAGCGCAGATGTGTATCGTATATGTAGGATTATAAAAAGATACTCTCAAAAATAGTTGATAGACTATTTTGAGAGTATCTTTTTTATTGCTATGCTACTATATTTGTTTTTTAATTTATGCAGTATTCTATATTTTTTAAGCATGAATGTCATAGAAAAAGTCCTGTTTAGTAGATGAAAAATATAGTATATAAGGATAGTAAATTTATGGGGGTTATTATTTTTATATTTGTAATATTCTAATGTTATAATTCAGAATTTTATGGAAATTCACCGGTCGGAGTACTTATAATAAAAATAAAAAGATGATGAGATGGTGGAATGATGCAAAAGAAAAAACGTTTGCGTGAATTCTTTGAAATAATTGCGATTGCATGCTTAGTGGTGTTTTTGGCAAAAATCTTTTTGTTTTTTCCTACGACTGTAAAAGGCGCATCGATGAGGCCGACGTTACAAGATGGAGATAAAGTAATTATTAATAAACTTGCAAAGAGATTTGAAAGTTATGAGAGAGAGGATATTATTGTCGTGAAGACAGATAATTTCTACGTGAAGAGAGTTATTGGATTGCCAGGAGATGTAATTGAGATGAAGAATGATCAATTATATGTTAATCATCAAGTGAAAAACGAAGAGTATTTAAAGAATAATAAAAAACAGGCAGAAAAATTACTTATCAATTTAACTGAAGATTTTGGACCGATTACAATTCCTAAAAACAAAATTTTTGTGATGGGAGATAATCGTTTAGTTAGTAGGGATAGTAGGAACGGCTTAGGGCTTATTGATAGAACAGAAGTATTAGGAAAGCTCATGGCGATATATTATCCATTTGAACATGTGAAAATGGATAATTAGAAATAAGAAAAACCAAGCGAATTAGTTGCTTGGTTTTTCTTATTTAAACAGTTGGTGTTTTATTTATTGTTTCTTGTGAAGTAATGATTTCATTGTTTCGGTCGATATTTAACATGAATTTTCGTTGTAACAATTGCAATTTAAAGAGTGTTAAAGGATCATGATAAGTTTCTGGGTTCGTTCTTAGCTTTGTTAATGTTTGCTCATCTTCTTGTATTTCAAGTTGGGCCGCTTCTACGGTTTGTTTCAATATGCTAAGAGGGTCTTTAAAGAACATCATGATATCACGTTCTAGCGCACCTTCAAATACTTCAAATTGAAGGAAAAATTGTTTTGAAATCATCTGAGCAACTTCTGTATAATCTTCTGTTTCAATATATTGTTTATATTTATTTGATAGCATAGATTGATTTTTTTGCATATTACCGAATAATTTCCCTGCACTCTTTAAGAAAAATTGTGTCGGTGTAAAGCGTAATAAAATATTGATGTTAGCTACTGTAATTCTATTCGTCATTCTTGCAACATCTCTATCCCAGTCATCTAGTAATTTGAAATCACAAGGAAGTTTAATACGCTCTTCCTCATAGAGCTTATTAAAGGTATCGCCCATTTCATCTAAATAAGCCTGAGCTTGAATGAATTCATTATGAGCAGTTTCAATCCATTCTTGAATAGATTGAGTAAATTTAGGGAGAAGCACTTGCTGTACATGTTTTTGAATTCTTTCATTCATTGCTACATTTAGTTCTTCATGGACCAATTTGAAATCACTATCTTCTTGAACAAGATCAGAGCAACTCTGCAACAATTCAGGAATTTGAGAATGTATATCCTGCGTAATCTCTTCTTTCGTTAAGAGATAAGATTCTGTAATGGAACGAATTTTATCTTTTTGGATGGCAGTAAGATTATTAATAAAACCATCAAGTTTTACTAAAATATGTTTATTCCAGCGGACGGATTTCACTAACGTATTTTCTAATTCCACACGTTCATTGACAAGGTATGCGATTGTTTTTTGGATAAACCATAATAATTTTTCAATGCGTTCTTTTTCAACGTTACGCTGAGTAAGGTTAGAAAGAATAGAGTCTGTTACGTTACCTAGCTGTTCACTACTCTCTTGTGAAGGAGAGTAAGGGAAAAATTGTGCTTCTGGGAAATGTACGAGTATTTTCTTTTTAATGTTGTTCGTGATGTTTTCACTAGTAGTCGTATCAATTGTTTGTAAGACGAATTGAATTTGTAAATTTGGTACTTGCTCACGAATATATAATAATGTATCGAGCTCTTCATCATGTAATGGTGAAGCTGAATTTAGTACATAGATGAGACTATCTGCTGCCTGTAAGTATTCAAAGTGAGAGCTGTTTTTGTCAAGTTGTCCATGCACAGTAGGTGTGACAAGGAATGAAAACTTATTTTTTCGTAAAAATCTACTTGGTAATTTAACTTCAATACATTTTTTTTCTAGTTCTGACTGAGAAGGTGCCGCTAGTATGTTATGAAGTTCGTCAAAGTTTGGTATATTTCGTATATCTAGCTCTGTAAGCTCAGTTATTTCAGTTTGACTATCATCTTTAAATGTAATTGAAGTTGTTATAGCCCCATTTAATATATTTTCTCCTAGTATAGAGTTAATAAAGGCTGATTTATCATAATCGCTAGCGCCTGCTACTAGAAGTTGTGTAACAGTTAAATCGTATAACTCACGAACAAGTAGTGTGAATTGATGACCTAAATCTACATCATTCTTCTCAGCCCATACAGCAATCGTTTCAAATAATGCTGATCCGTCTGCCATATCAACATTTGCATGAGCTGATGCATTTGAAAGTAAGGCACCTGCGCTTTTTACGAGTAATGATTCTAGAGTTGTCGGTGAAACTTCATTCCATGCTAATACTGCTGCGGAGACAAGTAAAGAATCCTCGGTTTTCGTTAAACTAAACCAATTTGTTAATAAATCTGGTACAAGTCCTTGCAATTCGTGCATGAAATATTGTCCAGTAATCAATTCAAAATACGTCTCTTGATAGCGAGTAGAAATTTCATTCCAATCATCATTAGCGTCTACTTCAATATGTAAGAATAAGTGATTTATTGTTTGAATCCAAGGTAGATGTAATGATTCATTTTGATAACTGTTCCAAAGTGAAATAACAAGCTCTTTAAATTGAACTTGATCAATTGTATATAAGGCTTTTAAAGATTCATAGAAATACTCAGGTTTAATTTTTTTAGTAAAGCCTCTGTTCACATAATTTATTAAAGTATCGAACCAGTGTAATGATTTTGTTCGAATTCCTTCTTGAACAGCGAGTTCAATAGCATTATTCCAATCTTCTTGTTTTTCATAGAACGATCGAGCAATCGCAGTAATATTCGGATAGTCTGGTTGAAATGCAACAGCTTCACTAATCGTCTTAAATGCTAGTCCTAGACGGTCTTGCTCGATATAAAGAGAAAGAAGTTGTAGGGAAACTTCCATCGTAAGAGTTGTATCTTCTGATTGAATAGATTTATAAAGTTCCTCTGCTTTTGGTAAGAAACCTAATTCGAAATAAGCATCTGCAATATTCTTCATGGCCCAGAGAGCAAGTTCATTATTTACTTTCTCCCATTTAAATATTGCTGCTTCAAAGTCGTTATTTTGAAAGTAAACTTCACCTTGTGCGAAGCGAATATTAGATATATTGGAGAATTCATTTTTTGATTCATTTATATATGCTTCACCGAGTACTTCCGTTACCGGAATGGAAGTTTCTTCTGTTAAAAATGTTTTATAGTAAATCTTTTGGATAAATTGTTTTTCAATGGTCATGTTCGTTCCCCCTGTATAATTTAGAAAAATGATGTTGTATGTAAAAGGGTGCATGTTACTCTATTAGGTAGAAGTTGCATTATATAGACCAAACTATGTTTTTGCTAGATATATCATTTTTCTTGAGAGTTAAACCGTTGCAAAAAGTAACTTCCCTTTATTGTAACAAAAAAATAAGCCTATGAATTTTTATTTTTTTATCTCGCTATTTATAGGCAGTAAGACTCCTACTCCAAAATTGAGCGAATGCAAGGAAGTTAAGTGGGAGCCCTGCTGCCCGTAAAATCCCGATTGGTTCAGGTTAATAATCAGTGGGGATGGATAAAAAAACCACTGATTAAATCTCTGTTTAAGGAATGGAATAGAAGTAGAGTTCATTATAAAAACAATGTATAGTGAATATGTATACCATGTTTGTCTTAAAGATAGAATGGGCACAATATGGAATAACGATCGTGTATAGGATGTGTCTTCCGAATGGAACAACATATTGGCGAGTTAATCGCACATTATGGATATTTTGGAATTATTATAGCTTTAGCTGGCGGGATTGTTGGATTACCTATACCGGATGAGTTTTTATTGACTTTTATTGGATATAACATTTCAAAAGGAGTTATGTCAGGAACAGCTGCTTTTTTAAGTGGAATGGCAGGTGCAATGCTTGGCATTACATTAAGTTACATATTAGGTTTAAAACTTGGGCTCCCTGTTTTAAAAAAATATGGTCCGAAAGTTAGAATTAAGGAACATCATATTGAAAAAACACATATTTTATTTGAAAAATACGGTCCATTTCTTTTAATGATTGGATACTTTATACCAGGAGTACGTCATTTAACAGCATATTTTGCTGGAGTTTCAAATTTAACATGGTGGCGTTTTTGTTTGTATGCTTACGGTGGTGCACTAATTTGGATAAGTGTTTTTATTGGCCTAGGTTGGAAACTGGGAGAGAAGTGGCGCTTTGTTGAATATAGTTTACATCATTATGGAATATGGATTTTATTAGTTTCGGCAATTGTAACATTGATTGTGTGGATTTACATAAGGAAAAGACAAAACCGCTAATAATAGCGGTTTTTTAGCTGAAAGCAATAAATAATACACCAGCTGTAATAAAGACTACACCAATACCAGTCATAAAGTTTAACTTTTCACCTAATATAATCATCGCGAGAATAATGGAAAATACTACACTTAATTTATCGATAGGTGCTACTTGTGAAACTTTTCCTGTTTTTAATGCAAGAAAATAAAATAGCCATGACGAAGCACCAGCGATTCCACTTAATGTGATAAATAGCAGGGCTTTTTTATTTAAGAGAACATCACCGATATTTTGAAATTTACCTTGTATAATAATAACTCCTACCATAAATAATGCCATAATAATAGAGCGAACCGTTGTTGCGACGTTGGCATCGATTCCATCTAAGCCAATCTTTCCAAAAATAGATACGAGGGCAGCGGCAACTGCTGATAATAGTGCGAATAATAGCCATGGACTCATAGGGAAATTCCTCCAATCTTACATTATTATACATGAAAATCATTCTCATGTATAAATAACGAAATAAACCCCCGCCCTATATTTTTAATAAGGTGGGGGTTTATTATGCTACTCTGCTATTTCTTCATATAAAAAGTACGTTACATTATAAATATGTTCTACTTCATCATCCGTCATAAATAATAATTCGTCACGTTCAATCCCTTTTTTCTTTTCAATAAACTCAATCATGTTTTTTCGTTCTTCTCTTTTCATCAATTTTTATTTCTCCCCTCAATCTGTTTTAATACAGTTTATTTAAGTTACTGCTATTATATAACAGAATCTTTAGAAAGTTCCACCTATTTTATTATTTTTTTTAGAAGAACCTTTCGACAAAACAAGCCCGCTTAAAGGGCTTGTTTTCATTTTAAAGTCGTAAAAACTCGGGCTCGGTCGTACCAGCACCATCGATGTAATAAATTGTATCGGGATTGATTTTTATTAGTACGTAATTAGGGTCTTCCGCACCGAGTAACCAGCGTTTTAAGCTATTAGTCCAAAATTTGTTTTTTAATGTTTGATCTTCTTCGATGGAAGCTATACCTTCAACTTCAATGTAATCTTCATCTAATTTCTTTCCTTCACGTCCAAGTAGTACATGTACATTGGGATTTTTTTCGATATCTGTTATCTTTTTTGAATTTCGATCTGTTGCAACATATAGTACAAAATCTTCGTGGAAAAACATCATAAAGGCGCTATGTGGCTTATCGTTACGTACAGTAGATAATACACCAGTACGTTGACCTTGAATAATAGTTGCGATTTTTTCTTTTAAGTGCATATTTTTAGCCTCTTTTCATAATTCGTAATTTTTTCTGTCTGAACAAGATAATTTAAATATCTTTCATACTGTTTTCTTCAATCCGATTTTTTAAACGTAATTGTGATGAAATCGGACAAGTTAGGAGATGAATAATAATAATATCGAGGAGAAATACATACGATGGAAGGATGAAAAGCATGTTTAATAAAATATTTCTTACAGTAGCGCTTATAGGTGTACCACTTTCTGTAATCGGAAAAACACTTCATTGGCCACAAACCATTATGTTTGCTGTATACTGCATTACTATTATTGCATTAGCTGGTTTTATGGGGAGGGCGACAGAAAGTTTAGCAATCGTTTCTGGGCCTCGGATAGGTGGTTTATTAAATGCCACTTTCGGTAATGCCGTTGAACTTATCATTTCAATTTTTGCACTTCAGGCAGGATTAACAGAAGTTGTTTTAGCTTCCTTAACTGGTTCTGTACTTGGAAACTTATTACTGGTAGGAGGGCTATCCTTCTTTATAGGTGGCCTTAAGTATAAAAGGCAAAGTTTCAATGTTTATGATGCAAGACATAATTCAGCTTTATTAATATTTGCTGTTGTCGTAGCCTTTGTTATTCCGGAGATTTTTTCAATGAAGATGGATGCTGGAAAGACGTATCAATTAAGTATTGGTGTTTCTATTATCATGATTATTATGTACCTTGCTGCATTGCTATTTAAGTTAGTTACGCACCGTGGTGTATATCAACATAAAAGTGATGAAGTAGCACATGAGGAAGAGCCAGAGTGGTCCAAAGGTAAAGCGCTACTCGTTTTAGCGATAGCAACACTTGCAGTTGCTTATGTGTCAGAGGCACTCGTACATACTTTTGAAACGGTCGCAAAGTCGTTTGGCTGGTCAGAGTTATTTATAGGGGTTATTATCGTTGCAATTGTTGGTAATGCAGCAGAACATGCATCTGCGATTATTATGGCATATAAAAATAAAGTGAATATCGCAGTAGAAATTGCAGTAGGCTCTACATTACAAATCGCCATGTTTGTTGCTCCTGTGTTAGTACTTCTTTCGATGCTTTTTGCACAAAAGATGCCTTTAGTCTTTACAATACCAGAACTTGTTTCTATGATTACAGCTGTTTTCTTAACCATTGCGATTTCAAATGATGGGGATACAAACTGGTTTGAAGGAGGCACTTTATTAGCGGCGTATGTCATTATGGGAATTGGTTTTTATTTATTATGAAAAATAGGGATAACAATGCGTATGAGAGAAAACAATAAAGTGAAACTTTAATTGGTGGGGGATGTTCATCCCCACTAATTATTAGCTGAACCAATCGGGCTTTTACGGGCAGTTGATTTCCAAACTAATTTCTTTGTTTAATTGGAATATTAAGGTGGAAATCTTACTGCCCGTTAATGCGGGATAAATACAGTAAATTATATACCTTTATGTAGGAAGGAGCCAGACAGGTGAAACGAGTATACAGCATATGTCTTTCAACCATGGTCTCGTTTATCTTATTATTTCCTAACAGTAGTTTTGCAAAGACAACGGTAGAAGTAAAAATGCCTTCATCTGTTTTAAATATTTCAAAAGATAATACATTTCCGAATGATGCACAAGATTTACCGCGTTTACAGCCAAGTAAGTTTGCGCAAGAACTATTGAAAACAGCAAATATCAAAATTGAAAATCCAGATTTAATTCGAATGTTTAATGAAACAACAATTTCGAATGCACCGCTTGCGGTAGGATACCGGGCGAAAATTTATTTAGGTCAATGGGCATTAAATTATGAGTCAATAGATACATCGATTAATTGGGAATATAAGCAAGTGAATCGCAATGTGTACGATAATCGCGGAGGTGATCGCTTATACCCACTTCGCTATAAGCAAGAAACCCAAAAGACAATCGAAGGTGATTTAACAGCAGATATGAAAGATGCCACAGATGTGAAAAAAATGATGCTTCTAAAAGCGCTTGAAAAAGTACAATTGCCACTTTCATTTAAAACAACCATTGGTTATGGTACCGGACATGAGCGTGTTTATAATATTAGTCCAAGTCAAATTGGATATTTATATGCGTATACACCAGCAGTAAATGAAAAAGGAAAAGTAACATTTGGAGAAGTCTACCTTGTGTTAAAAGGGAATCAAAAAAGACTTGTCGTGAAAAATATTACATCTCAAGGAATCGGAGCTGCTATTCCAATTCATGATCATTTATTTTTTAAATTTGTTTCTTCATCACATTCACAATGAAATAAAAAACGTCAGCCTATAAGCTGACATTTTTTATTTATCCCGCTATTTGCCGGACAGTAAAACTCCCACCTCAAAATTCGGCTGGAGCAAAGAAGTTAGGTGGGAGCCCTGCTGCCCGTAAACGCCCGAATGGTGAAGGCTAATAATCGGTGGGGGATGAATAAAACCCCCACTGATTAAAGTTTCACTTTATAACATAATGTTTGATGTTTTTGATAAGAAATCTTCTTTTGGATAGTAGCTATTTTTTACAAGAACATTTGGTCCAAGGCATTTCACGGCAGGACAATGGCAACTTAATGATTTTGCTGTTTTTGAGTCACACCATTTGTCGTAAGCTTCTTGTAGTGTATTTGTTTGTACATTACCTAGAAGCGGGACATCACCGAAATCGGTCACGATAATATTTCCATCGAAAATATTTACGTTCAAACGAGAACGACCATCGGGATCATTGCGGACAGTTACATTTTTACTTTCATGTAATCTCTTCAATGTGTATAAATCACGTTCATCATCACTACATGCATAGAAAGGTAATGTTCCAAATAACATCCATACATTTTCATCACGGATCTCTAATAAATGTTCAATTGCATTTCGAATTTCTTCTTTTGTTAAAATTTCAAGTGTGCTAGCGAAGTCACTCGGATACATTGGGTGCACTTCATGACGTTTACAGCCCATTTCTTCAACGATTTGACGGTGAATATGTTCAATATGTGGTAGAGTTCGTTTGTTTAACATAGTTTCGGCTGATACGAGTACACCTGCCTCTGATAGAGCTTTACTATTTGTAATCATTCTTTCAAATAATTTAGCGCGCTGTTCATAAGTAGGTTTACGCTCCATCATTGCAAATCCGCCTTCAACGAAGTCATCGATTGTTCCCCAGTTATGTGAAATGTGCAATACATCTAAGTAGGGAATAATTTGTTCGTAACGTGCTAAATCTATAGTTAAGTTTGAGTTGATTTGAGTGCGAACGCCTCGTTCATGGGCGTATTTTAAGAGTGGTGTTACATAGTTGTCGACGGATTTTTTTGAAAGCATAGGCTCTCCGCCTGTAATACTTAAAGAACGTAGATAAGGAATTTCATCTAATCGTTTTAATAAAAGCTCCATCGGAAGCGGATTTGGATCTTTCGGCTGTAATGTGTAACCAACAGCGCAATGCTCGCAACGCATATTGCATAACGTCGTCGTTGTAAACTCAACGTTTGTTAATAGTAGTTTGCCGTACTCTTCAAGGTCCATATACGCTTCCCATGGATCGTAAGAAGGAGTAATCGGCTTCATTATTTGTGATATCGTCATATGAAATACTCCTTTGACTATTGAAATAACAATTTGTCCATTCTCTATAATAGAAGAATATGTGCTTTTTATAAAGTGAAACTTTTTTGTAAAAAAAGAGAGAGGGCTTACATTATAATGAATTACTGCGACAAATTTGATGAAATTACATGCCCATATCCATCATTTTTGCGGTATAATAAAAGCAACTCGAATTAAAAGGAGAGTGCCTTCATGGGAAAAGCAATTCAAGATAAAGATTCACAACTAGTATATTTGAAAAAACGTTTAAATATGTTCATTGAAGTAATTGATACGATTGAACCAGAAGAGGTAGAATTGGAAGATGTAGATCGTCTTCTTGCAATGTTAGATGAATTAGAACTGAAATGTGAGCAATTTAAAAAAGACGAATAATATATTAAAAAGGCTGCCACTACAAAATTGGCAGCCTTTTTCTGTACGGATAATAGAAGGAATATAGAAAAAAAGGTATAATCAAGTTGTGAAAAATTTCATTTAACCTTTAATGGCGTGAAATAAAGTGAAACTTTACTCAGTGGGGGTCATTCCCCACTGAGTATTAGTTGAACCAATCGGGCGTTTACGGGCAGTTGATCTCCCACCTAACTTCTTTGCTCCACCTGAATTTTGAGGTGGGAGTCTTACTGCCCGCAAATAGCGGGATAAATAAACAGCTGAAGAGTATAACAATGGAATTTTCATTTCATAACGTTTTGGTAGCGTTCACAATTGAGGGGGAAGTAACAATGGAAAAGCTTCAAGAAAGCATGTATCAACTAATTGTTGAAACGTCAACGAACTTACCGAAAGATGTTCGTCGCGCAATTCAACAAGCGAAAGAACGAGAAAATGCAGGAACTCGTTCGGCGATGGCACTTGGCACAATTACGAATAATATTAAAATGGCAGATGATAATATCTCGCCAATTTGCCAAGATACAGGGATGCCAACGTTTAAAATTTATACACCAGTTGGTGTGAATCAATTAAAACTGAAGGAAGCTATCTATAGTGCGCTTGAGCGGGCGACAAAAGATGGTAAACTTCGTCCAAACTCTGTTGATTCTCTTTTTGGAGACAATAGCGGAAATAATTTAGGACCAGGTACACCTGTTATTAAGTTTGAACAATGGGAAAAAGATTACATTGATGCACGTTTAATTTTAAAGGGCGGGGGCTGTGAGAACAAAAATATTCAATATAGCTTGCCTTGTGAAATAGAAGGACTTGGACGAGCTGGGCGTGATTTAGAAGGAATTCGTAAATGCCTTCTTCATGCAGTATATCAAGCGCAAGGGCAAGGGTGTAGCGCTGGGGTAATCGGCGTCGGTATCGGGGGAGACCGCACATCAGGTTACGAATTAGCAAAAAATCAATTATTCCGTACATTAGATGATGTAAATTCAGTTCCAGAATTACAAAAGCTTGAAGAGTACGTATTAGAGAATGCAAATAAGCTTGGCATTGGTACGATGGGATTTGGCGGAGAAACAACTTTATTAGGTTGCAAAGTTGGAGTATATAATCGTTTGCCAGCGAGCTTCTACGTATCTGTTGCATATAATTGCTGGGCATATCGTCGGCTTGGCGTAACAATTCATCCTGAAACAGGTGAAATTATGGATTGGTTGTACCAGGAAGGTGAAGATACACTTCAGCAAGATGCTGCGCAAGAACAAACAGAGCAGCGTGAAATCGTATTACAAGCTCCAATTACAGAAGAGCAAATTCGTGAACTTCGTGTTGGTGATGTTGTTACAATTAACGGCATGATGTATACAGGACGTGATGCGATTCATAAACATTTAATGGATAACGATTGTCCAGTAGATTTAAAGGGACAAATTATTTATCACTGTGGTCCAGTTGTAGTGAAAGATGAGAATGACAATTGGCAAATTAAAGCGGCAGGTCCAACGACAAGCATTCGTGAAGAGCCATATCAAGGCGATATTATGAAAAAGTTCGGTATTCGTGCTGTGATTGGTAAAGGCGGTATGGGTGCTAAAACATTAGCAGCTTTAGAAGAACACGGTGGTGTGTACTTAAATGCAATTGGTGGTGCAGCACAATATTATGCTGAATGTATTAAAGAAGTGAAAGATGTTGATTTCTTACAATTCGGTATCCCAGAGGCAATGTGGCATTTACGTATCTATGGTTTTAAAGCAGTTGTAACGATGGATTCTCATGGTAAAAGTCTACATGCTGATGTTGATAAAACATCACTTGAAAAATTGGCGAGCTTTAAAGAACCTGTATTTAAGTAAAGAGAAATGCATCTCGAATTATTCGAGGTGCATTTTTTGGTATATATAGAAAAACATGTTCAGCATGAAAGAAAGCAGGGAAACAGAAACTACAGGTACGATTATATATGGAAAGGAGACTATTTATGAAATATAAATGGTTATATATAGGTCTCATTTTTTCAATTATGATGGCACTTGTTCCAGTTTCAACATTTGCTTATACGAATACACCACATAACTGGGGAATCCCACGTCCTAAAAATGAAACGGTGCCAGATGCAGGGAAACTATATACAGAATTACTACAAAAAAATGGTGGGTTTTATTTAGGAGATACGAAGAAAAAAGATATTTATTTAACATTTGATAATGGATACGAAAATGGATACACAGGAAAGATTTTAGATGTATTAAAGGAGAAAAAAGTACCAGCAACTTTCTTTGTGACGGGACATTATATAAAAACACAAAAAGATTTATTATTAAGAATGAAAAATGAAGGACATATTATTGGTAATCATTCTTGGAGTCATCCAGATTTTACAACAGTAAATGATGCAAAACTTCGTGAAGAATTAACGAGCGTAACGGAAGAGATTAAAAAAGTAACGGGGCAAAAAGAAGTGAAATATGTACGCCCTCCGCGAGGTGTATTTAGCGAAAGAACGTTAGCTCTTACGAAAGAAATGGGATATCATAACGTGTTTTGGTCGCTTGCATTTCTTGATTGGAAAGTAGATCAGCAAAGAGGATGGCAATACGCTCATAATAATGTAATGACTATGATTCATCCAGGATCTGTTTTGTTACTTCATGCAATATCAAAAGATAATGCAGAAGCACTTGCGAAAATCATTGATGATTTGCGCGAGAAAGGGTATCATTTTAAAAGCCTAGATGATTTAGTAAAAAGCAATCAACCGTAAGCATGTATGCTTGCGGTTTTCTCATGCTATAATGATGTGTAAAAAGGATGGGGAAACGTATGTGGAGCGAACATGTTACGTTAGAATATCCGTACCATTTTGAAGAAGTGCTAAAGCGTTTAGCTTTCGACCCGTTAAACGTCATTCAATTAGACGAGAAAGTAATTTATGTCCCGCTTTTTATAGACGAAGAACAAATTGTTGTTCGTTTGCAAGGGATTGGTACTGTTCAAAATCCACAGTTTTGGATTTCTAGTCAGGCAGGAGATCAAGAGAAAGTAATGAAACGAATGAGGTCCATTTTTCACTGGAATGAACCGTTTCAAAATATACAAGATCATTTTTTAAACACATCATTACGTCCACTGTTTGAAACATATGCTTATACTCCAATTATATTAGAGTTTGATTATTTCGCTTGTCTTCTTCGTTGTATTATTCATCAACAAATAAATTTGAAATTTGCTACGGTGCTAACAGATCAATTTGTAAAACGATATGGGACAGAGAAGAACGGCGTTTTCTTTTTCCCAACACCAGAAAGAGTAGCGAATATTTCAATAGAGGAATTGAGAGAGCAGAAGTTTAGTCAGCGAAAAGCCGAATATATAGTAGGATTAGCAAAACATATTGCAGACGGTAAATTAGATTTAGCAAGGATAGAAAACGAAACAGAAGAAGAAGTATCGGCACAATTGTTACCAATAAGGGGTATTGGAGCATGGACAGTGCAAAACTTTTTAATGTTTGGGCTTGGCCGGAAAAACATGTTTCCAGAAGCAGATATCGGGATTAGGCGTGCACTTCAAGGTGTATTTCAATTAGATAATAAGCCTGATGATGCATTTTTAGAAAAAGTGAAACAAGAGTGTGAACCATATTGCAGTTATGCAGCGTTATATTTATGGAAAAGTATAGAGTAGAGGTGTAATAATGATACAAGAGCAACAAGAGAGTAAGTTGGAAGTTGGTCAAACGTTTCCTGTGACAATTAAACGTCTTGGGATTAACGGAGAAGGCGTTGGTTATTTTAAGAGACAAGTTGTTTTCATTCCAGGGGCATTACCAGGAGAAGAAGTTGTTGCTGAAGCAACGAAAATTCAGCGTGGCTTCGCTGAAGCGAAAGTGAAAAAAGTTCGTAAATCATCACCACATCGTGTGAAAGCACCATGTTCAGTATATGAGGAGTGTGGTGGCTGCCAATTGCAGCACTTAGATTATAAAGAACAATTAAATCAAAAGCGTGATATCGTTGTACAAGCATTCGAGAAGTATATGAATGACAGTCTAGAAGAGAAAATTCGCCCAACGCTTGGTATGGAAAATCCATGGCATTATCGTAATAAAAGTCAATTGCAAGTGGGGCGTAAAGACGAAAAGGTTATTACAGGGTTATATAAGCAAAACTCACATCAGTTAATTGATATTTCTCATTGCATGATTCAGCATAAAGCAACGAATGAAGCGACAAAAGTTGTAAGACGTATATTAGAAAAATTAAATGTTTCTATTTACAATGAGAAAAAACAAAAAGGTTTAGTACGCACAATTGTGACACGTACTGCAGTTCAAACAGGGGAAGTGCAAGTCACACTTATTACAACAAAAGAAGAATTACCAAATAAAGATCAATTTATCGCAGAAGTACAAAAACAAATGCCAAGTGTTAAATCAATTATGCAAAACGTAAACTGGCGTAAAACGTCTGTTATTTTCGGTGATAAAACATTTAAATTAGCTGGAAAAGAAGTAATTCAAGAAACACTAGGTGATTTATCATTTGAATTATCAGCACGCGCATTCTTCCAATTAAATCCAGAACAAACGGTTGTTTTATACGATGAAGCGAAAAAAGCAGCTGCTTTAACAGGAAACGAGAAGATTGTGGATGCGTATTGCGGTGTCGGTACGATTGGACTTTGGCTTGCGAATGATGCAGCGGAAGTACGTGGTATGGATGTAATTCCAGAAGCGATTGAAGATGCAAAGAAAAATGCAAAACGCCACGGATTCACAAATGCAAAGTATGAAGCTGGTAAAGCGGAACAATGGTTACCGAAATGGGTGAAAGAAGGCTGGAGTCCAGATGTCATTGTTGTCGATCCACCGCGTACAGGTTGCGATGATAAATTACTTGAAACGATTTTAAAAGTGAAACCGAAACAAGTTGTTTACGTGTCTTGTAATCCATCTTCATTAGCACGTGATGTACAAACATTAATGAAGAGTTATGAAGTGGAGTATGTGCAACCAGTTGATATGTTCCCGCATACAGCTCATGTAGAAAATGTAGTGAAACTTGTTAGAAAGTAACATTCAATAAGGATATGTCCCTCACAAAGCAGGAGTTATGTGAGGGTATATTTTATTTAGCGAATGGAAGTAAGGAGAATACGATGAACAATTATAAATTGACGATTCAATATGACGGTGCGCGTTATAAAGGGTGGCAACGTCTTGGGAATAATGACAATACGATTCAGGGGAAAATCGAAAGTATAATATCTGAAATGGTCGGAAAAGAAACTGAAATTATCGGCTGTAGTAGAACGGATGCTGGTGTACACGCTTTGAATCAAGTAGCTAACTTTCAAAGTGATGAGAAGTTAGTAGAACATAAAGTGAAAAAGTATTTAAATCAATATTTACCAAATGATATTAGTATTACGAGTGTAGAAGAAGTACCAGATCGTTTCCATGCTCGTTACAATTCTAAAGCAAAAACATATCTGTATAAAATTTGGAATGAAGAGTATACGAACCCATTTATGCGTAAATACAGCATGCACGTGAATAAACAATTAAATGTGAAAAACATGAAAGAAGCTGCGAAACATTTAATTGGTTCACATGACTTCACTGCTTTTTCAAATGCAAAGTCTAAGAAAAAATCTATGGTTCGAGAAGTGTATACACTTGATGTTTTCGAAGAATCAGGATTTGTACAAATTAGAGTAAGTGGTAACGGATTCCTTCATAACATGGTGCGAAAAATTGTTGGAGCATTAATTGAAGTTGGATTAGGACAATTAGAGGCGGACGCAATTCCAAACATTTTAGAGGAAAAACAACGTAATCAAATTAATTGTCTTGCTGAGGCGAGCGGGTTGTACTTGGAGAATGTTAAATTTTAATAATAAGTAAAAAAATCGAGCTGATAAGGCTCGATTTTTTTTGCACTTTGAAATTAAGAAGATTTTTCTTTCTTCATACGTAGCTTCAAATTCCAAAAAGCAGCAAGCATAATAGCTGCAAAGGAGCCACTAATTATGCCTAATAGCTTTGCATGAGGAAAGCTGCTCATATCAATGAATAGCATTATACATAGAATGGTAGGGAAAAGACCTAAATAGTGTAGTAACTTTAATTTTTTATCATTACTCATATATATAGCCCCTTTCTAGCATGTTGCATGTATATTATAACATATTTTCCCAAATAGTTACTTACACTTGGAGAAATATTCATCCCGCTATTTGCGGGCAGTAAGACTCCCACATCAAAATTCGGCGAATGCGAGGGAGTTAGGTGGGAGTCGGGCTGCCCGTAAACGCCCAATTGGTATGGGCTAATAATCAGTGGGGGATGGACAAAACCCCCACTGATCAAAGTTTCACTTTATTTCATATGTGTAAATGCAATTTTTTAATTCGATATTGTAAGTTTTGTCTGCTCAATCCTAAAAACTTTGCGGCCTGTGAGATATTACCTTTATTTTCTTTAAGAATTTGATGGATATATTTCTTTTCCATTTCTTCGATTATACGTTTTAAATTTTGTGGCGTATCAGTATTGTGACTAGTTAGCGGAGTCTGCATATTGAGTTCCTTTTTTGCTAGTTCGCGAAAGTGCGTTGGCATATGGAAAGCTGTAATGATATCTTCATCTTCTATTAAGTTCATGGAGCCTTCAATTATATGTTCTAGTTCTCTCACATTACCAGGCCAATCGTATTTATAGAAAAAGTTATTTACGTTTAAATCTACATCTTTTACGCTAAGATCAAATTGGATATTGTATTTTTCAATAAAGTGTTGAACAAGATATGCAATGTCTTCTTTTCGTTCCCGTAAAGGCGGAAGACATAAAGTAACAACGCTTAATCGGTAATATAAGTCTTGTCTTAATCGATTGTGTGCTATGGCTTCAAGAGGATCTTCATTAATAGTTGCTATAATACGAACATCAATTTCTTTTTCTTGTGTGCCTCCGATTCTTCGTATTGTTTTTTCTTGTATAGCCCGCAGCAATTTAGCTTGAAGTGTTGGACTTAATGAGTTGATCTCATCTAATAACAAAGTCCCGCCGTTTGCTTCTTCAAATAAACCAGGTTTATCTATTGCTCCTGTAAAAGCACCTCGATTTGTACCAAATAGTAGACTTTCCATTAAGGTTTCTGGTATAGCGGCACAGTTTTGCGAAATAAATGGTTTTGTTGAACGCTGGCTTTCATTATGGATGCTCTGCGCAAATAGCTCTTTACCAGTCCCTGTTTCTCCGATGATAAGTATGGAGGAGGATGTACGTATTACTCTCTTTGCTTCTGCAATGACCGATTGAATAGCTCTAGAATCACCAATTATGTGATCAAAGGTAAACTTAGTATTTTGTTTGCGAGAAAGGTTCGTTTTCATTGTTTGCTTTAAATGACTAATCTCTTTTGAAATTTCAATAGCTCCTTTAATTTTTCCATTTTCTATTATAGGAAAAGTATCGTTAATCGTCGTAATCTCTTGTCCTTTATTGTTAAAATACGTTTGTTTTATATTTTTGTTTGTTTTTCCAAGTTTTAATGCTTCTATAAGAGTACTATTTTTATTTTCTTCAAATGCAAATACTTCTAAAGGATTTTTGTCTAGCACATCAGAACGATCCATTGATTCAATGTCCATCATTTTGCGGTTATAGATAATCGTTTTACTTTCCTCATTAATAATATGAATCCCAATATCTAGTTCATTTAGTAAAGTTTCATATAGCATATTCATTTCAATAATCTTTTTAAAATTGATTTCTTCTGTATGCATGTATTATCTTCTCCTCGTTATACCCTATGAAGACTGACTTTTTATAATTTTATTAAAATTCTCATAAAATCGCAAAATTTTTTTGCTATTTTCTCTTAAAACTTTTCAAATGATAGAAAAATTTTGCGGTTATGCAGATTTTTTTCGTAAGAAATCCCAATTTTACATAGGTGTTGAGGTTGGTACGTATTTTGCATGAATAGTAGTTGAGATCTCTAAATTTAAAGAGTAGGGGGATTAGGAATCTTTATAAGTTATGCAACGTTTCAGTGCCAATTAATAAGAGGGAGGAATTTATAAAGTGAAGACGGTTATAGAAGGCGTGTATAGTCCTTGTTACGGGAAAGTAGAGAAATTATTTGTTACTGAAAGTTCTTACGTATATGAGTGGGAGAAATTAGCGTTAATTGAAACAATAGATAAGCAGCAAGTGGAAATTAAAGTGGGAATCAGTGGTTATATCGAATCATTAGAAGTGGTAGAAGGACAAGCTATCGCTGATCAAAAACTATTAATAACAGTGAGAGATGACCTTTTAATAACGGGTAGTGATTAATAGTAGTAATATATATTTTGCTCTTTTAAATAATTATTTTTACTATGAAGGGTTTTAAAAACGCTTACATTAAAAGGGTTTGCTAAGTGAAAAGGGGGGATTTATATGATGGATCAAAACCAGGGATTAAAAAGGGAATTGAAAAGTCGGCACATATTTATGATTGCACTCGGGGGAGTTATTGGTACAGGACTTTTTTTAGGATCGGGTTATACAATTCATGAAGCTGGACCTGGAGGGGCAATTGTAGCGTATCTTGTCGGTGGGTTTGTTATGTATTTAACGATGCTCTGTCTAGGAGAGTTAGCGGTTGCGATGCCTGACGCAGGATCTTATCAAACGTATGCTACAAAGCACATTTCCCCTGCAGCGGGTTATGTAGTGGGATGGATGTCGTGGCTAAACTGGTCTGCTACGATAGGTATTGAATTAATTGCAGTTAGTATTTTGATGAAACGATGGTTTCCTGATGTACCGTCATGGATTTGGTGTGTAGCGTTTGCAGTGTTGCTCTTTGCTATTAATGCATTATCTTCAAGAAGTTTTGCGGAAGTTGAATTTTGGTTTGCAAGTATTAAAGTAATTACAATCATTGCATTTATTATTTTGGGCGGGGCGGCAATGTTTGGTTTTCTAGATATGAAAGGAAATGAACCAGCACCAATGTTTTCTAGCTTTACTGATTATGGTGGATTATTCCCAAATGGATTATCGGCTATTTTAATTACGATGATTGCAGTTAATTTTTCCTTCCAAGGAACAGAACTAGTTGGTATTGCAGCTGGTGAGAGTGAAAATCCAGAGAAAACTATCCCGAAGGCAATTAATAATACAGTTTGGCGCATACTTATTTTCTTTGTACTATCTATTTTTATTCTTGCGGGACTATTTCCTTGGCAGCAAGCAGGCGTGATAGAAAGTCCATTCGTAGTTGTATTTGATAAAATTGGTATTCCTTATGCGGCTGATATTATAAATTTCGTTATTATTACAGCTGTACTATCAGTTGCGAATTCAGGATTATATGCAACTTCCCGTATGCTATGGTCGATGTCGAATCAAGGAATGATTAGCCCGATTTTTGGTAAATTATCTAAAAACGGTGTTCCTATTTATGCATTGATTGTAAGTACGTTTGTAGGGTGTCTCTCATTACTATCAGGTATTTATGCGGAAGATACAGTTTATTTATGGCTTCTTTCAATTGCAGGGTTCGGAGCGATATTAGTTTGGGCATCTATTGCTTTATCTAACCTATTAGCTAGAAGGACATACTTAAAGCAGGGCGGAGATATTAAGGATTTGAAATTTAAAACACCACTGTATCCATTTGTTCCAATTCTTGCGTTAGTATTAAATTTAACTGTAATTGTTGGCATGGCTTTTATTCCGGAACAAAGAATGGCATTGTATTGTGGTATTCCATTTATGATTATTTGCTTACTGTTTTACCGTGCTACAAGAAATAAGGGAAGTAAAGTAGAACATATTGAAAAGACAAATACAACAGAAGTAGAAAGTTTACCCCGCATTAACGGGCAGTAAAACTCTCACCTCAAAATTCGGCTGGAGCAAAGAAGTTAGGTGGGAGATCAACTGCCCGTAAACGCCCGATTGGTGAAGGCTAATAATTAGTGGGGGATGAACACCCCCCACTAATTATAGTTTCACTTTATAATATTGATTAATTTGGAGACTGTAAGATTGTAAACAGTCTCTTTTTTTGTGAAAATAAAGCTGGAAACATACTACGTATGCAAAGGGGAATTAGCAATGAATCAAGAAGTTTCACAGCTATTAAAACAAATTGATTTACGAAAAGACGAGCTACTAGAACTTACAAAAGCTTTAATTCGCTTTGAAACACCAGCACCACCAGCAAGAAATACAAATGAGGCGCAAGAATTTGTGGCAGAGTTTCTAAAAAAACGAAATTTTAGTATTGATAAATGGGATGTATATCCGAATGATCCGAATGTTGTTGGAGTGAAAAAAGGGACAGCAAGTGAGTCACATAAAAGTCTCATTATTAATGGGCATATAGATGTTGCAGAAGTATCAAAGGACGAGCCGTGGGAAACAAATCCGTTTGAGCCGTTTATAACAGATGGTTGGTTAGTTGGGAGAGGCGCGGCAGATATGAAAGGTGGACTAGCTGGAGCCTTATTTGCTATTCGGCTTTTAGAAGAAGCGGGGATTGAATTACCTGGGGATTTAATTTTTCAATCGGTAATTGGCGAAGAAGTAGGAGAAGCGGGGGACACTTCAATGTTGTAAGCGTGGTTATGATGCTGATTTTGCAGTAGTAGTGGATACGAGTGATTTACATATGCAAGGACAGGGCGGCGTAATTACTGGATGGATTACTGTGAAAAGCCCGCAAACGTTTCATGATGCAACACGTAGACAAATGATCCATGCTGGAGGACGTCTATTTGGAGCGAGTGCGATTGAGAAAATGATGAAAATTGTGCAAAGCTTACAAGAATTAGAGCGTCATTGGGCAGTCATGAAAACATATGAAGGCTATCCATCTGGAACAACTACAATTAATCCAGCTGTTATTGAAGGAGGACGTCATGCGGCATTTATTGCGGATGAGTGCCGATTGTGGATAACCGTACATTTTTATCCAAATGAAACGCATGAACAAATAATAGAAGAAATAGAAGAGTATTTAGGAAAAGTGGCAGCAGCAGATCCATGGTTAAGCGAGAACCCACCACAATTTAAGTGGGGCGGAGAATCAATGATTGTGGATCGTGGCGAAATTTTTCCTTCTTTAGAAGTAGATAGCGAACATGTTGCTGTAAAAACTCTAAGTTCAGTACATGAATCTATTTTATCTAAAAATGCAATTTTAGATATGTCAGCAACGGTAACTGATGGCGGTTGGTTTAGTGAGTTCCACATTCCAGCGATTATTTATGGACCAGGCACACTAGAAGAAGCACACTCTGTAAATGAGAAAGTTGAAGTGGAGCAGTTAATTGAATTTACAAAAGTAATTACTGCTTTTATATATGAATGGTGTCATACGAGAAAATAAGAAAATAGTTTGATTTTTGAATCGTGCGAGTGAGTATGCTTGTACGATTTTTTTGTAACTATTTCAGAGGTGGATAAATTCAATATCTGAAATAGCTTGTTATGCTGTTTATGTTCTTCGTTTGACTTCAATTAATTTCTCTTTAGCTAATTCAACGGCAATGGCATCATCTAAATAGCCAATTGGAAAAAGATAATCGGGGATAATGTCTGTTGATAAAATGAAATATAGTAAGGCACCCCCAATAATTGCACGTTCTTCGTTTGAAATGGTTTCTGTACAAAATTGTTGGTACATACTTGTTAATTGTTCAATGAAAGGGCCGGCACTATCAATTTGTTCTAGTTTACTTTTGAAACTCTCGTGAATACGTTTTTCGCCTTCAGTAGTTTGAGCATAGCGCTCGTAATTTTCAAGTTCTTGTTTCACACGAGTTGTTGTGTACTCGAAGTCGAATAGGTTAGAGGATTGTAATGTTTGCTGAATTGTATCGAGAGATGTGTACATATCTGCTTTTTCCTTATTTATGTGTGGAGAGTCAGGATACATTTCATCAAGTAATAATTGCGGTGGAACTTGTAGACATTTTGCGAATTTTTGTAAATGGTTTTGCTTCGGTTGTTGTTTGCCATTAATTATTCTTGAAATTGTTGCAGGATCAATATTTGTCAGTGTTCCTAGTTGGCGCATAGATAGAGCGCGCTCCTTTAACAGTTTCTTTATTAATTTACCGAGCCGCTCATTTGGATTTTCCTTGGGCATAATGTAGGCACTCCTTTTCTAGTGTTTATCGTTGAAAAAATGTTGAGCATTTATTACAAGTATATGAAACAGACAGGCACAGTTGCTCAACATTTTCATAATATGCATTGAAAAGTGAGAAAGGGGTGACTGTACGATGAGTACAGCGGGTTTATTTTCAATTTTTTTAATCGGGATTGCGTCTAATTTAGATAATGCAGGTGTTGGGATTGCATATGGCATTCGTAAAATTCGAATTTCGTGGTTCAATAATTTTATCATCGCATTTTTTGGATTTTCATTTACTTTACTAGCTGGATTTTTTGGGAATTGGATCGCATTATTTATTTCAGAGTTCACAGCAAACCTTATTGGAGCAATTGTTTTAGGAATAATTGGGGTGTGTATTTTATGTCAGCCTTTCTTGAGTCAAAAAGATACCGTAGGATCTAAAGATAGTAGTGTACTTATGGGGGTTTTACGTGATCCAGAAAAAGCAGATTTTGATGGTTCTAAAACAATTAGTTTTTCGGAAGCAATTGTTTTAGGAGTTGCATTATCCATAAATAATATTGCAGGTGGATTTGATGCTGGAGTAACAAATTTAAATCTTTGGCTTACGGCATGTATTTCTGGGATTTTTAGTTTTATTTGTATTAGCGGTTTTACGTATGTGGGTAAAAGATTTTTAGCTGAATACTTAGGGAAATGGGCAACTATAATTGCAGGTGTGTTAGTAATTCTTATTGGAATTGATCAATTGTTGTAAGAAGGATAGAGAAAACAGTATTCGAGTATTTCCTTGGAAATACACTAAGAAATTGCATATATCGACGTGAAATCTTTTCACGGTAATGAAAGGTTGTAAGTATTATACAAATCTTTGTGTGTAAAAAGCTTTAAAAAAGTAAAAGCACCTGTATAGGTGCTTTTTAGCGTATATCTTCAATTAGTTGTTCGCATTCTTCATCATGCATACTGTACTCACTTAAAACTTGAATACAAAGCCATTTCAGTTCTTCAATACTATGCTCAAGTTCTTCGGGAAGTACATGATAAATGTCTTCAAGTCCCATTCCGAAATGAATAAGTTCTAGTACTTGATCATCGATGTTCCGATCCATTAATAGTTCAAGCACTTCTAAATTGAATATGTATCGGTGAGCTTCATCGAGTGAAACAACTTTTAGTTTCAAACTTTCTACAATACTCAATATGAAAAGAAGAATTGTTTTTTCGAGAACAGGTTGTTTCTCCATTTGAAATATGAGTTTCATCTTTTACACCTCCACATACAGCGCTAGGTTGTACTATATTATTCAGGAGGGGGGAGCAAATATGCATAATAAAGAGAACTTTTATTACTGTTTTTTTGAATTGTGTTGATGCCTAGTAGAACGGACTTTTTCGTGAAATAAAAAATCCTGCCAATATAGCAGGATAACTTCTAAATTAAAACATACTCCAACCTTCTTGGGCAGAAAGTAATTCGAGAATTTTAAAACCAGCGATACTATTTCCGTTTGCATCTAAAGCTGGTCCGAAAATACCGATTCCCATTTCGCCTTTTACGCAGCCGAAAATGCCGCCCGCTACACCACTTTTTGCAGGGATTCCAACACGAATTGCAAATTCACCAGATTCATTATACATCCCGCAAGTAACCATAAATGTTTTACAGATTTTCGTAATATGTTTAGGGATGATCTGTTTCTTTTTATATGGATCATATCCATCCATTGCAAAAATTAAGCCAATACGTGCTAAATCGATACAGTTTACTTCAACTGCACATTGACGAGTGTATAAATCCATAAGTTCTTCAATATCACAATCGATAATTCCGTTTTGTTTCATATAGTAACAAAGTGAACGGTTTAAGTAAGCAGTCTCTAATTCTGAATTAGCAACTGTAGAAGAATAATTAATAGTAGGATTATCTGTTATTTCACGTACAAAATGAAGAATATGCTCCATTTTTTCTTCGTTATCTTTTCCTGCTAACATGCTTGTAATAGCTAGTGCTCCTGCATTAATCATTGGATTAAGAGGTTTGGAAGGACTTGTCGTTTCTAACTTAATAATAGAATTGAAAGGGTCACCGGTTGGCTCCATTCCAACTTTAGAAAATACATATTCTTCACCACGATCTAAAAGGGCAAGTGCAAGTGTAATTACTTTGGAAATACTTTGAAGAGTAAATAGTGTTTGTGAGTTGCCAGCATGGACATATTCTTTCTCTTTATGGAAAATGGCAATACCTAAATCATCTGGATTTGCATTGCCTAGTTCGGGGATATAAGTAGCAAGCTTTCCTTTTTTCGTATATGGTGTTACTTGTTCTAACAACTGTTGTAAGTTGTTTGTTTTAATGCACTGCATAGTACCAACGCTCCTATTTCGAATTAACTTAGTTTACTTTTCCCGATATGCTCGGAAATAAATAATAACATGAAAAAGTGGAATGATAAAACGAAAGTTATCTGTGCTATAATTAGTTTTTTTGCCTGTATATTTTGTATTCAATAAGGAGAATTTTCCTTTTATATAACAGTTTGGAAATAGAAAACTTATCCATAAAAAGTTCGGAAATAAAAACTACACATCTATACAACTATATGTTATTATGGTTATGTAATAGAAAGCGTTTTCTAAAGCGTACTTATAATGATAACGATTTCATAAATTTGATAGGGGGAATTAAAATGTTGCAGTTTTTACAACGTATTGGTAAAGCGTTAATGCTTCCAATCGCAGTACTACCAGCAGCAGGATTATTGCTTCGTTTAGGGCAACCAGATGTATTTAATATTCCTGTTATGGCACAGGCCGGCGCAGCGGTTTTTGATAATTTAGCACTTATTTTTGCAATTGGTATTGCAATAGGTCTTTCAGTTGATGGTAGTGGTGCAGCAGGTCTTGCAGGTGCAATTGGTTATCTTGTTATGAAAAACAGTATTGATGCACTTAGTAAGGGATATTCTACTGCAGAATTACAAGATAAATTAGGTAAAGTCCAAGATTTAATAGGCAATAGCGCGAATGTAGATCCATCTAAGCTTGCAGATACAATGACACAAGTATCTAAGGCAGCCGAATTATCGACTAAAGTGGATATGAAAGTTTTAGGTGGTATTATTGTCGGTGTTATAGCAGGGTTCCTTTATAATAAATTCCATAAAATTAAACTTCCAGAATGGTTAGGTTTCTTTGCTGGAAAACGTTTCGTTCCGATTGTTACATCGGTTGTGATGCTAATATTAGGAATTCTATTCGCACAAATTTGGCCGGCAATTCAAAATGGTATTGATGCACTGGCTCATGGAATTGTTAATTTAGGTGCAGTTGGTTCAGGTCTATTTGGTTTATTAAACCGTCTATTAATCCCAATTGGTTTACACCATGTAATGAACACATACTTCTGGTTCGTATTTGGTGACTTTACAAATGCAGCAGGTAATGTTGTAAATGGTGATATCGCTCGCTTCCTTGCAGGGGATAAAACAGCAGGTATGTTTATGACTGGTTTCTTCCCAGTTATGATGTTCGGTTTACCAGCAGCTTGTTTCGCAATGATTGCAGCTGCTAAACCAGAAAAACGTAAAATGGTTACAGGGATGTTAGGTGGTCTAGCATTAACTTCATTCTTAACTGGTATTACAGAACCTATTGAATTCTCATTCATGTTCTTATCACCATTATTATATGGTATTCATGCCGTGTTAACAGGTATTTCTTTATTCGTAACAACATCACTTGGCATTCACGATGGTTTCACATTTAGTGCCGGTGCAATTGATTACTTCTTAAACTTTGGTATTGCAACAAAACCAGTGTTACTAGCTGGAATCGGTTTAATTTACGCAGCAATTTACTTTGTAGTATTCTACTTCTTAATTAAGAAGTTCGACTTAAAAACTCCTGGTCGTGAAGATGATGATGATGAGTTAGTTGAAGATGGAGACGCACCAGTTGCAGGTTCAATTGGTGAAACTTATGTAGCTGCTTTAGGTGGAAAAGACAATTTAACAGTTATTGATAACTGTGCAACGCGTCTACGCTTACAAGTGAAAGATGCAGGTTTAGTAAATGAGCCGGCATTAAAACGCGCAGGTGCAAAAGGTGTTATGAAATTAAGTAATACAAGTGTACAAGTTATCGTAGGCACAAACGTTGAATCTGTTGCCGATGATATGAAAAAACACGTGTAAATAGTTAGATAAGAGGATATCCAAAAAGATTGATAACAACAGTCTTTTACAGGATATCCTCTTTTTTTGTTAATTTTTTAAAGGGAATCTTACTTTTATAAATTTTCTTTTTCTTTTTTGAACATATAGGTTGGTAATATGTTCGGTGCGTGATACAGTAGTGATGACATAAAATGGAGTGTCCATAATCTGCGAAAATGATTTGAAATAAGTCTTGTGTAGATGAATTAAATTATCGGTAAATAAGGGGAAAAAGGTAATCATGGATCAGGAAAAAAATACTGTTAATGAGAAAGCAAATCTGTCGATTGTATACATAAAAAGAACAATCATTCTAGCCCTACTACTGTCACTTGTATATTTCATGTATACAAAAATTGTTGCGCATAATAAAAAAGAGGAAACTTTAAAAGCAGCAGCAGAAATGAAGAAGCAAGAAGAGATAAAAAAGAAAGAAGAAATGAAAAGGCAAGAAGCTGAAAAACAAAGAAAACAAAAAGAACAGGAAGAACAGATAAAACAGGCGCAAGTTATAGAGAAACCTGCTGAAGGACCGCCTCAAGAAATTAATGAAAACGCTCAATTGGATCAATATTTACAAAACGCAGGATTTAGTGGGACAGCTGTTATTGTGAAGAACGGAAAAGTTCTTTTGAATAAAGGATACGGTATGGCGAACAAAGAGAAGCAAGTACCGAATAATTCAGAAACAACCTTTTATATTGGCTCTATTTCAAAGGCATTTGTAGCGACCGCTATTATGCAATTGAAAGATCAGAATAAATTACAAGTAGAAGATACAGTAGCGAAGTATATCCCAGATTTTCCTCAAGGTAATAGCATTCAGCTAAAACATTTATTAACACATACATCAGGAATTCCTGAATATGAGCAGGGAACAGAAGATATCTCTCATGAAGAACTGATAAAGCGGATAGGGAATCAAAAGCGTATTGGCGGTCCAGGAGAGAAATGGAAGTATTCCGATTCGAACTACTCTATACTTGCTTACATTGCTGAGAAGGTAAGTGGACAACCATTAGAAGAATATATTAAACAACATATTTTTGCTACTGCTGGTATGAAGCATTCTGGTTTTGGTAAAGCGTTAGAGCAAACAAGGTTCCCATCAACAGGTTATAAAATAGTGAATAACAACATGACAACACCTAACATTCCGAGCATGTCACAACTATATGGTTGTGGTGATATATATACAAGCGCACATGATTTATATTTATTTAATGAAGCGCTATTCTCAGGAAAATTAATTTCAAAAGAGAGTTATGATCAAATGTTTACAGCCGTGAAAAAGGATTACGGATTTGGCTGGTATGTAGATCCAGGCAGTTATTCAAATCACGGTGTAATGCCAGGTTGGAATTGCTTAAATGGATTTAGTAAAAATGGTAGTGTATATGTTGTGTTATTATCTAACATTCAAAACAACATCAAATCATTTGGTAAAGTGAATAACGACATTTATACAATGTTACGAAATATAGAAGTGTAAAAGACTGTCCTTTTGGATAGTCTTTTTTGCATTGAGGAAATATATGTGCGGTGCGATAATGAAATAAATGGAAAAGGGGGAGGTTTATGAGTATACATAAGCATCATGCACGCAATGCGAAACGAACTTTGTTTATAGCTATCATTGTATGGATTATCGTTGTAATTGGATTAGTTATGGAATATAAAAAAGGAACAATATTCACTTCAGATAAAGAAATCCTGAAATTAATAGGTATTTTGCTACCAGCGTTTGGATTACTAATATATAGTTTTATAGAAAAACGAAGAGCAAAAATGCTTAAACAGGACAATTGTAATATAGGGAGCTCTAGATTATTTGAACAACAAAAGTTCGTTGTTCGTAGAGAGGTAGGGGTATTTCAAGTAATAACGTACTTTGGATTAGATGGCAAGGCAGTAGGGTTTTTAAAAGAAGAGTATAATTCCGTTATTCAAAGTATATGGAAAGGTGCACTTTCTTTTCTTTTTAAGGGACTACATAAGCAACAATTTTATTTATATAATCAATCGGGAGAAAGATTGCTGCGTGTTCAAAAGAAGATGGGCGTGCGTAACTTCTATATATTTTATAGTATAAATGGAAAGAAAATTGGAGAGTTGAAACAAGTACTAAGTTTAACAAAATGGGAATGGATATTTTTAGAGATGAATGGTAAGGAAATTGGTAAAGTGACTGGGGACTTTTCAGCAACAATGCAGAAAATAGACTGGCAAGATGGAACACATATTGATGTGAAAGAAGATGGTATTCCGTTAGAAGCTGCAAAATATTTTTCGGCAAGTGGTGGATCCCTTGTTACAGCTTCTATATCCGAACAAGCAGAATTATCAAGAGCGGTATATTACGGCGTAGCTGCCATTGTGACAATTAAAAATTAAAGATTAGCAAAGAGATAGATGGGAAACCATCTATCTTTTTTTATGCTCTGAAACAATTATTTCTTTTAGAAAATGTATGCCTTACCTATCACAAAAAAAGCCTGCTTTGTATAAATTAAGATGTATGGATGTAAATTTTTATACTTTAAAAATAATAGGAGGAGAAGCATATGTGTCTGTTCAGAAAATATTGGCATAAATTATCCCGACTGTTTAATAGACAATTAGGCTATTTTTTAGATGACAAGTTACTGCCTGCTGTGGAACGACTTTTATTTTCGCAAAACTTCGCGAGATTTATTCAAAGAAATTCTAAGCAAGCTACGGAAGAGTTTATAGAATCAAGTCAATTTCAATCTATTATTTGTAACATTTTAAAAGAATGCAATACATCACCTTTTAAGGAAATTGCAAAGCAATATTTAGGTAAAAACGTAGAAATTACTGTGACAGTTGGACAGTTAACAGGTGTTATTGTAGCAGTTGGTGACGATTTCTTAACGCTGCAAGAAGGAATAGGAACTGAAGTTTTATTACCATTTACAAGTATTATATCAATGAAAGAAGTGTAAGAAAGGAGACTTATATATGTTATTTACTGATGAATTGCGTAACCATGTTGGTGAATTAGTGCAAGTTGTGACAGCTGTTGAAATTGTTGCAGGTATTCTTTTATCTGTGACGGATGGGGCAGTAAGTGTTCGTACATCACCTTCTTATGGACCACCTGAAGATGTACTCGTGCGTATTCCTATTATTGCTTATGTTCGCTTGGAAGGGTAAGAGTGATACAAGTATGAGAATATCAGTTGTTATTCCAGCGCATAATGAAGCAAGTACTTTATCACAAGTTTTAGTAGAAGTGGAGAAGCTGAAGCCGTATGAAATTATTGTAGTAGATAATGGATCGACAGATGGAACGAAGGAAGTCGCATTACAGCATAGTTGCCATGTAATTTATTATAAACATTCTTTTGGCAATGATGTAGGAAGGGCAATTGGAGCTAGAGAAGCAAAAGGTGAAATTGTATTGTTTTTAGATGGTGACATCGTTATTGAGAGTAAAGAGCTACAACGTTTCGTGAAAGGAGTTCAGCAAGGGCATCAAATTGTTGTGAATAATTTAACATGGTCTGTTTATTTAAAGATGAGACCACACTATACGACAGTTGGGAAATTCATGTTGAATCGTTATTTGAATAAAAAAGAGCTTGTTGTTGGTTCTTTAATCGCAATTCCACATGCGATGAATCGGGATGTTATTGAGAATCTTGGGTGGTGGAATTTAGCAGATCCAGCACTATTTCAAGCGATGGCGATGTCTAGAGGAGTAGATATTGCCGATATGGCTTCGGTCGATGTAATTCACACGAATAAGGTTCGTCCTGTGCATACGGGTACATCACCTGGTTCTCCTTATCCGAAAGCGACTAGTCGTATTATGGGTGATCATTTGCGTGCTTTGCAATACGTAATCGAAACATATGGTAAACGCGGCGGTTTTTCGGAGGGAAACAGGGATAGAGAGTTTATAGGGAAGTATAAACCAGTTTTATTACAAAAGGAAAAAGCGAAATACAGTGCGATTATACCAGTATCAGAAGAAAAAATGACTATAAGATCTGTTATACAAGAAGTGAAAAAAGCAGGTATAGATGAAATTATAGTTGTTGCGAATGGAGCGGATGCGGAGACAATTAAACAAGCAAAACTAGAGAATGTTATTGTCCTTGAATTTTCAAAAGCACTTGGGCACAATGTGGCAAGAGCAATAGGAGCCATGCATGCTACGGCTGATATTTATTTATTTTTAGATGGTGATTTTGTGATTGGTGCGAAAGACCTAGTTCCATTTTTACGTGCTGTAGAAGATGGAAATGATGTTGCGTTAAATGACTTGCAATGTTTATTGGATATGTTTCATCCTACAGATCCAATTAGTATGGGGAAATATTTCGTGAATTTGGTAGCAAAACGACCAGACTTATGGAACAACTCATTAACGGCAGTACCACATGCTATGCATAAAAAAGTAATAGAGAAGATTGGATACGAGGCCCTCGTTATTCCACCGTTAGCTCAAATGAAAGCTATTTTAGCTGATTTTTCTATAAGCGCAATAGATTTTGTTGATGTTATAAAACCGAACCGTATACGTCCAGAACAACACGGGTTTGTAAACGGACGAATTCCTGCATTTGATCGTATTTTCGGAGATCAGCTTGAGGCGATTGCTTATTTATTACAGCATACGAATGAGCGCGGGAGTTTTACGGATGGAGAAAGGGATAGAGATATAATACTACAATTGAGAAGGGAAGAAGAGAATATAGATGAATGCTAGTAGTAAAGTAACCATTATTGGATTAGGATATGTTGGCCTTCCTTTAGCGGTCCTTTTTGCAGAAAAAGGACATGCTGTACTTGGATTAGATAAGGATACTAGGAAAATAGAATCAATTATAAAAGGAGAAAGTTATATTCCTGATGTGTCTTCTAAAGTATTACAAGGCTTAATAAACGAAAGAAAATTAATAGTGAATACACCAGATAAAGGTGTTGCAGATTTTAAGCATAGCGATTATGTCATTGTGACCGTGCCAACCCCAATTAATGAGCAGAAAGAACCAGATTTAAGTGCCCTCATTTCAGCCTCTTATTATATACAACAAAACCTTCAAAAAGGACAAACCTTCATTTTTGAAAGCTCCACATATCCAGGTACACTGGAGGAAGTTATCATTCCGATTATTTCTCAAACAGGTAAAAAGGTAGGAGAAGATTATTATATTGGCTATTCACCAGAGCGAATTGACCCAGCAAATAGTCAGTATTCAGTCGAAACAATTCCAAAAGTTATTAGTGGACAAACCGAGCAGTGTAAACAAAAAGTACAGGATTTGTATAGCACTATATTTGATGTAGTTGTTCCCGTTAGCTCCCCGAAAGTAGCAGAGATGTGTAAGCTATTTGAAAATATTCAGCGCTTAGTTAATATTTCATTAGTAAATGAGTTAAATATACTTTGTGAAAGTTTGAATATTAATTTTTATGAGGCACTTGAAGCAGCATCTACAAAACCGTTTGGATTTACTCCGTATTGGCCAGGACCAGGAATAGGGGGACATTGTATTCCGGTAGACCCTTTATATTTCCAATGGAGAATAAAAAAGAGTGGAGCAATTAGTCAATTAATTGAGGCGGCACATGTAATTAATGAAGAAATGCCAGAGAAAATAATTGGGAAAGTAAAAGGTACGGTGCAATCACCCGCAACGGTTTTAATTGTAGGGATTGCGTATAAGAAAGATGTAAATGATTTGAGAGAATCACCAGCGTTGCCAATTGTTCAATTATTAATAAAAGAAGGATACAAGATAGAATATCATGATCCGTATATTTCTACAGCGGAAATTGGAGATACACTATATCAATCTGTTCCATTAGATGAACAAAGAATTAAACAAGCAGATTGCATTTTAATTGTAACGGATCACTCTAGTATCGATTGGAATCTTTTTAAAGGGATTGAGCGATTAATAGATACACGTGGAATCGTAAAGAAGGTGAGTGTATGAGTAAAAAATGTTTAATTACAGGTGGAGCAGGATTTATTGGTTCGCATTTAGCTGAAGAGTTGGTGAAAAGAGGTTATGAAGTTACTATTGTTGATAACTTCTATAAAGGAAAAAATAAATATCATAATGAGTTAATGAAAGAGCTCCGGGTTATTCCAATAAGCGTTTTAGATAAAAATTCAATTTATGAATTAGTAAATCAACATGATGTGGTGTTTCATTTAGCTGCAATTTTGGGAGTCAAAACTACAATGGAAAAAAGTGTAGAGCTTATTGAAACAAATTTCGATGGAACGAGAAATATTTTACAAGCAGCGTTAAAAGGGAAGAAGAAAGTAGTATTTGCATCTACTTCTGAAGTATATGGAAAGGGAGAGCCGCCATTCTCTGAAGAAGGAGATCGTTTATACGGTGCAACTTCCAAAATACGTTGGAGTTATGCAATTTGTAAAACGTTAGAGGAAACATTATGTTTAGGGTACGCATTAGAAGGCTTACCTGTAACGATTGTTCGTTATTTTAATATTTATGGTCCAAGAGCGAAAGATGGTCCATACGCAGGAGTAATTCCACGATTTATTCGTGCGGCTTTGCAAGGTGACGATATTCTCGTATATGGAGATGGGAAGCAGACACGTTGCTTTACGTATGTAAGTGATGCGGTCGAGGCAACAATTCTTGCAATGGATGAGAAGGTAAATGGTGAAATTATTAATATAGGTTCTGAGAATGAAAAAAATATAAGGGAAGTAGCGGAAGATATAAAAAAATTAACGAAGTCTGTTTCCAAAATTGTGCACGTTCCATTTGAGGAAGTATATCCACATGGATTTGAAGAAATTCCAAATCGAAAACCAGATGTAACGAAATTAAGAGAACTTGTTCAGTTTCAAGCGAAAGTAACGTGGGAACAAGGATTGAAAGAAACTATTAAGTGGTTTCGTGAAGAAAACAATGGCTAAGTCGTTATCAGTTATTATTCCCGTATGTAATGAAGTGGATACGATTTCAGACGTGGTTCAATCGGTAAAAGCACTAAACCCAGTAGAGATTATTGTAGTAGCAAATGGGTGTAATGATGGTACAGAAGCGATTGCTGAGAGCTTAGGATGTACAGTAATCCAGCATAAAGAGTCACTTGGTAACGATGTTGGACGCGCAGTTGGTGCAAAACATGCGATAGGTGATGTATTACTGTTTGTAGATGGTGATTTTGCTATTCGAACTTCACAATTGCAATTATTTCTTAATCCAATTTTATATGATCAGGCTGATGTAGTTTTAAATAATTTAGACGCATTATTTTTAAAGAAACAAAAACCACATTCTATTACAGTATGGCGCCAAATATTAAATGCAATGTTAGAGCGTGAAGAATTAAAAATTGATTCTTTACTATCTGTACCTCATGCGCTGACGAAGGAAGTTGTGCAAAATATTGGATACGAATGTTTTGTTAATCCTATTGTGGCTCATCTACGCCTAGCACAAAGTAAATGGAGAATTAGCCGTCATTGTGCGATTGATGTTATTACTCCGAATAAATTTCGCCCACTCGAGCATGCTGCATACGGCACGAATCTTGCTCATTCCGAAAAACGAATGATAGGCGATCATATAGAAGCTGTAGCAGAGAGGATATTAGGCAGTGATACGCGCGGGGGATATTGCGATGGAAATAGGAAAAGAGATAGTGTCTACCATACTCTAAATTTTGAAGACTTTTATCAAGGATGGGGCATTACATCTAATTTGTATAAAGGACAGCAATTATCGGTTATTATTCCTGTGCAAAATGAAGAGATGACGATTGGAAAGATTATAGAAGAGCTTCGCAAAATTGAACCATTGGAAATCATTGTTGTTGTAAATGGTTCGTCCGATAAAACGGCAACAATTGCAAAAGACAAGGGAGCAACAACAATTGTGTATAAAGAAGCACTTGGAAACGATGTGGGGCGTTCACTTGGAACTTATTTTGCAAAAGGAGAAATTGTTTTATTTATAGACGGTGATTTTGTTATCCCAGCTAGTGAGCTATATCCCTTTGCAAAAGCTATTGCAGATGGAACGGATGTCGCATTAAATGATTTAAATCATTATTTAGATTTGAGAGTACCACTTCATCTTGTAACAGCATTTAAATATGCATTAAATTTAGCTTGTGATAGAAAAGATTTAGGAGTAGGCTCTCTTATTGCGGTTCCTAATGCGTTTAGTCGTACTTGTTTGAAGGAAATAGGGTATAAATCATTATTGTCACCTTGTGTAGCACAAGTGAAAGCTGTACTTTCAGGTTTTGAAATCGCTTGTGTAAGTCGTATCGATGTTGATAAGATGAACCGTATTCGTCCCAGTGAACATTTCGCAAAAATAGGTCATCCTCCAGCTGTCCTTCGAATTATTGGTGATCATATAGAAGGATTAGAGCAATTAATTGCATTAACAAACAGTCGTGGTGGATTTTATGATGGAAATAGAAAAAGAGATGTTTTATAGTGGTAACAAAAAAAGTGTACAACGTATGTACACTTTTTTGCTCTGTTATAAAAACTATAACAGATTAGGAGATAAGAGTATTACAGCTCTACAATGGGTATCGTTCTTATATTACAAAATAGGACTCGTATATAAGGGTACCAAAAAAATACAATTAAAGAAAGGTTTAGTTATAAAGACTTTTACATGAAGTTAACACTACGGGTGTAGTAGTTTGCTCAACATTTCACAAACATGTCACAACTATTTCGTCCACCTCCGAAAAAAAGTAGTATTCTAAGTGTGTAAGCTGTTATATAAAAAAACGCAGTCCTGTACTAATCAAAAATGGAGGAGATTAGGATGACTCAAGTATTAGAAAATGTAAAAAACGCGTGGGAAAACTTTAAAGGTGAAAAATGGAAAGCAGAGATTGATGTTCGCGATTTCATTTTAAATAATGTAAACGTTTACGAGGGAGAAGACTCTTTCTTAGCGGAAGCAACTGAAGCAACGAAAAAACTTTGGGATCAAGTAATGGATTTAACAACAAAGGAACGTGAAAACGGTGGCGTTCTTGATATGGATACAAAAATTGTTTCTTCTATTACATCACATGAACCAGGATATTTAAATAAAGATATTGAAAAAGTGGTCGGTTTCCAAACTGATAAACCATTTAAACGTTCTTTACAACCATATGGTGGTATTCGTATGGCGGAACAAGCTTGTGAAGCGTATGGATATGAAATGGATAAAGAACTTAGCAAGATTTTCAGAGACTGGCGTAAAACTCATAATCAAGGTGTATTTGATGCATACACACCAGAAATGAAAGCGGCTCGTAAATCAGGTGTTATTACTGGTCTTCCAGATGCATATGGACGTGGACGTATTATCGGTGACTATCGCCGCGTAGCGCTATATGGTATAGATCATTTAATTGAAGCGAAAAAAGCTGATTATAATTTAACTGGCGGTGTAATGAGCGAAGATACAATGCGTTTACGCGAAGAATTATCTGAGCAAATGCGTGCACTTCAAGAGTTAAAACAGATGGCTGCTTCTCATGGATTCGATATTTCTAAGCCAGCTACAAATGCACAAGAGGCCTTCCAATGGTTATACTTTGCTTATCTTGCAGCAATTAAAGAGCAAAACGGGGCAGCAATGAGCCTTGGACGTACATCTACATTCCTAGATATTTACATTGAAAGAGATTTAGCAAATGGTACTTTAACAGAAGAAAAAGCACAAGAAATTGTTGACCATTTCATTATGAAATTACGTCTTGTGAAATTTGCAAGAACACCTGATTATAATGAACTATTCTCTGGAGATCCAACTTGGGTAACTGAATCTATCGGTGGTATGGCGTTAGACGGTCGTCCGTTAGTAACAAAAAACTCATTCCGTTTCTTGCATACATTAGATAATTTAGGACCAGCACCAGAACCAAACTTAACAGTTCTTTGGTCTAAACAATTACCGAAAAACTTTAAAAACTACTGTGCAAAAATGTCTATTAAAACATCAGCAATTCAATACGAAAATGATGACATTATGCGTCCTGACTACGGTGATGACTACGGTATTGCTTGTTGTGTATCAGCAATGAGAATTGGTAAACAAATGCAGTTCTTCGGAGCACGTGCAAACTTAGCGAAAGCATTACTATATGCGGTTAACGGTGGTAAAGATGAAAAGTCAAAAGCACAAGTTGGTCCTGAATACGCACCAATTACTTCTGAAGTATTAGATTATGAAGAAGTTATGCGTAAATTCGATATGACAATGGAATGGTTAGCTGGTCTATACTTAAATACATTAAATGTAATTCACTATATGCACGATAAATATAGCTATGAACGTATTGAAATGGCACTTCATGATACAAATGTTCTTCGTACAATGGCAACAGGTATCGCTGGATTATCTGTAGTAGCAGACTCTTTAAGTGCAATTAAATACGCAAAAGTAAAACCAATTCGTGATGAAAATGGTATTGCAGTTGATTTCGAAATTGAGGGAGATTTCCCTAAATACGGTAACAATGATGATCGTGTAGATGAAATCGCAGTAAATCTTGTGAAAACATTTATGAACAAGATTCGTAAACATAAAACATACCGTAATTCTGTTCATACAATGTCAATCTTAACAATCACATCTAACGTTGTATACGGTAAGAAAACTGGTAACACTCCAGATGGACGTCGTACTGGAGAACCATTTGCACCGGGCGCAAACCCAATGCATGGCCGTGATACAAAAGGTGCATTAGCGTCATTATTATCTGTAGCTAAATTACCATATGAAGATGCACAAGATGGTATTTCAAATACATTCTCTATTATTCCAAAAGCACTTGGTAAAGAAGATGATGTACAAGTACGCAACTTAGTATCTATGCTTGATGGATATGCAATAAAACAAGGACACCACTTAAATATTAACGTATTTAACCGTGAAACATTAATGGATGCAATGGAGCACCCTGAAAAATATCCACAATTAACAATTCGTGTATCTGGTTACGCTGTTAACTTTATTAAATTAACTCGTGAACAACAAATTGATGTAATTAACCGTACAATGCATGAAAGTATGTAAGTGAAAAAAGTGTTCCTCCGCTTTTAATATATAGCGGAGGGAGGCTGTTTCAATAAAGGAGGAAGTAACATGGTAAAAGGAAGAATACATTCTGTAGAGTCTTGCGGTACTGTTGATGGCCCAGGGATTCGTTATGTCATATTTACACAAGGGTGTTTATTACGTTGTCAATATTGTCATAATGCTGATACGTGGGAAATCGGTAAAGGTAAAGAAATAACAGTTGAAGAAGTGATGCAGGATGTGACATGTTACCTTCCATTTATTGAAGCTTCTGGAGGCGGTATAACAGTTAGCGGTGGAGAGCCACTATTACAGCTAGACTTCTTAATTGAGTTGTTTAAAAAGTGCAAAGAAGCTGGTATCCATACAACAATCGATTCTTCGGGCGGTTGTTATTCTGAAGAACCAGAATTCCAAAATAAGCTAGATATTTTAATGGATTATACAGATTTAGTTTTATTAGATTTGAAGCATATTGATTCAAAGAAACATCGTAAATTAACAGGGAAACCAAATGAACACATTTTACAATTTGCTCGTTATTTATCGGATAGAAAGAAACTAATTTGGGTAAGACATGTATTGGTTCCCGGTGTTACCGATGGTGAAGAGGATCTGCAAAAATTATCAAACTTTATTCAAAGTCTATCTAATGTTAAGAAAGTGGAAGTGTTACCATATCATAAACTCGGTGTTTATAAATGGGAGGCACTTGGACATAAGTATCCACTTGCGGATGTGAATCCACCGACAGAAGAAAATGTTGAGCATGCAAAACATATTTTAAAAGCAGTCTAATCCAAATATTGGATTAGGCTTTTTGTTTCTTTACCCCGCTATTTGTGGGAGCCCTGCTGCCCGTAAACCCCCACTGATTATTAGCCTTCACTTTATAATAAAATCTAGAGTATATATTTAGAAAAGAGTATACTGAAGAGAGAATATCCATATTTTTGTAAAGGATAGGCGGAGAAATTTACATAATTGTAAAGGGAAAACAAAATAGTAAAAAGAATTAAGAAGTAAAAGAGTGAGTATCATGAAATATAGAACATTTGTAAGTTATTGCGAAAGCCCTTATAGGAAAGTATAATATAAAGATATGAGCACAGATAGGATTAAGGGGTCAATCTTATATGCTTTGCATATCCACGACAGGTACATAGCTAACAGGGGAATATTGGAATCCGAGTATGTAATGTTTAAGGAAAATGTTTTTCCTATTGTCGTATATGCAATATGGAGAAACAAAAAGCTAGGAGTGGATTTGTTTGATAAAAAACCCCAAGGTTTTAATATTAACTGCACATTACGGTAACGGTCATGTGCAAGTAGCGAAAACATTAGAACAAACCTTTCGTCAAAAAGGAATCAAAGATGTAATTGTATGCGACTTGTTCGGAGAATCACATCCAGTTATAACCGATATTACAAAATATTTATATTTAAAAAGCTATACGGTAGGAAAAGAATTATATCGTTTGTTTTATTATGGTGTAGAGAAAATTTATGATAAAAAAATAGCATCTTGGTATGCGAATTTTGGAAGAAAGCGTTTGAAGACGCTATTACAGGTGGAGAAACCGGATATTGTTATTAATACCTTTCCAATCATCGCTGTACCAGAATTGAAAAAGCAAATAGGTATTTCTATTCCTGTTTATAACGTATTAACGGATTTTTGTGTGCATAAAATATGGATCCATCGAGAAGTAGATCGTTATTTTGTAGCAACCGATCATGTGAAAAAAGTGATGGTTGATATCGGTGTACCTGCAGAGCAAATTGTTGAAACAGGGATTCCGATTCGCAGCAGTTTTGAGCTAAAGATAAATCCAGCAATTATATATAATAAATATCAGTTATGTAAGGATAAAAAGATGTTACTAATTGTAGCAGGTGCTCATGGTGTGCTAGGGAGTGTAAAAGAGCTATGCCAGTCATTTATGTCAGTACCAAACTTACAAGTAGTTGTCGTTTGTGGGAAAAACGAAGCTTTAAAGCAGGATTTAATGGAACTACAGGAACAAAGTTCTGATGCTTTAAAAGTATTTGGTTATGTTGAAAACATTGATGAGTTGTTCCGTGTTACTTCTTGTATGATTACGAAGCCAGGTGGTATTACATTAAGCGAAGCAGCAGCATTACAAGTACCTGTCATTTTATATAAACCTGTCCCAGGACAAGAGAATGAAAATGCGTTGTATTTTGAAAAAAAAGGGGCTGCAGTTGTCATTCGTGATGATAGTGAAGTTTTTGCAAAAACAGAGGCGTTATTACAAGATGATATGAAGCTTCTTCAAATGAAAGAAGCAATGAAAAGTATTTATCGTCCTGAGCCAGCTGGTCATATTGTGGATACAATTTTGGCAGAAAATCATGCAGAGCCGAATCATATACCTATTAAATCACCAGCTCTTGCCGAATCTTTTACTTAATATGAAACCCCTCTTTTAAGCATTTAAAGAGGGTTTTTTTATTGTTGTAAAAAAAGTAAACGTGAATTATTAACTTATCCACAAGGTATTGCGCTTCTATTAGACAGTAAAGTCGGAATATTAACAACTATATCCACATAGTCCACAATTTTTAGAAAATTATCCACAATTCTCACGTTTAGAATTCATTTAAATAGATGAATTCGTAAAATACTTTTGGAATTTATGCACAATTCTACGATTTTTGTGGATAAAGTTGTCCACAAAAAAGATTCCTTATTTATAAGGAACCTTTTTTGCTAATCTATTGGAAGATCTTATGTAATGAAACTGAATAATTAGGGGGGAAACCTTCTAATTATTCAGTTTCACTTTAAATGCTTTTTGAGCGATAGCCCGCTGCACGATCTGCTTTTCGAAATTCTCGTTGATAGAGAACTTCTTGTGTACTAGATAATGTGTTTTTTGCTTTATCACGTTTCTTTTTATCCATTACAAATCACCTCGTGTCCTAAAGTCACTATCTATCGTTTCCAAAGACATGGGGTGATATACATATATGTCAAATTAGTAATGATTAATTATTATTTCTGAATTTTTAGATTACGCTTCTTTTAATTGGTGTGCTTCTTGGAATGTTGTATCTCGCATTGTTGCAAGTGTATATTGATCTTTTGGAATTTCATATAAATTATATACTTCTTCATGCGCGTTAATTTCATCATAAACAGCTTTTCTTGTTTCGTTTGCTAGATTTACATATTGTAGTTTTTCGGCAGCCTTAATAGACCGGATATTTATTTTACGAATACGCATAAAAATCGTTTCAATATCTAATTCGTAGAAAAGTTCGCTAAAAAATGAATCTTTCGCTAATTTATTATATCCTTTGCCATGATAGGGTTTGCCAAGCCAGGTTCCGAGGAATCCGGCTTTTTCTTGCACATCAAATAAAGTAATTGTACCGATAGGGTTACCCCATTCATCTAAAATTGTGCGTGAGATTAATTCTCCACGCTCTTCGGCTTCAATTGTTTGTTTCGTTAAAAATAAATATTCTTCATAAGAATAAGCCTTTTGACGCACAAAAGGGAAGACAGCTGGATCCACCATTAACTCGTATAGAACGTGGCTGTCGTGTAAGTCGCGTTTTTTCAACACACTAACTCCTCCTCACACGAGGGTAGCATGACGAAAAAACACCCACCCTCGAAATTTTTATATCAATCTTTAAAAAATTTCGGGGTGGGAATCGAACCCACTAGAACCAGTTTATAACGCTGGTGGCGCACCATTTGCCTTCCCCATTCATCAATTTGAAAATGATAATCACGACACAAATTGATTATGGTTTCATTCAGTTTATAATCGTATAATACTTTATCTAGTCAAAAAAATAAACTAGTTTTTTTTATTTTTTTTGTAAATTATTTTTCCGTCAATCATGGTGAGTACAGGCTTGGCTAAATAATGGAAAGGATGGTGAGTCCATAACACGAGATCAGCATCTTTTCCAACTTCAATGCTTCCAATTCTATTCTCTAAACGTAAATTACGAGCTGGAAAAATAGTTATTCCTTCCAAGGCCGTTTTTTCATCTAATCCTTCTCGAACAGCGATAGCGGCACAAACATTTAAATATTGAATGGGTGTATAAGGGTGATCTGTTGTAATAGAAACTTCTATGCCACTTTTAGATAATATATGATAAGTATCCCATGTTTTGTTTTTAAGCTCGATTTTCGAACGTCGTGTAAGGGTCGGACCAACTGAAATCTTTAAATTATGTTTCGAAAGTTCCTCAACAATAAAGTGTCCTTCTGTACAATGTTCAATACGTAAATCAAGATTGAATTCTGTCGCAAAGCGTAAAGCTGAAGTGATATCATCTGCGCGGTGAGCGTGGATACGTACTGGTATTTCTCGGCGGAGTGCTTTTAAAATAGGGAGCATTCGAAAATCAGCTTCATGCCCGTAGTGTTGTGCGTCATAGAATGTTTCACGAAGTAACCCCATAATTCCCATACGTGTTATTGATTCTTTTGTGCCGTTGCTATGGACCTTTTTAGGGTTTTCTCCAAAGGCAATTTTTAAACCAGCGGGTTCCTGAATAATCATATGATCAATACAAGTTCCAGCAGTTTTTATTACACAAGTAGTACCGCCGATAATATTTTGGCTTCCGGGCATAACGTGAACAGTCGTAACCCCATTTTGTACAGCGTCTTGAAATGCAATATCAAAAGGATGGATCCCGTCTAAAGAACGGATATGTGGTGTTGAAACTTCAGATGTTTCATTTGCATCATTACCAGCCCAACCAGTGCCTTCGTCATAGAGACCAAGATGAGTATGCACATCAATAAATCCAGGTAAAAGATGAAGAGCTCGTGCGTCTATAACAGTCATATCTTGAGTAGGCTTAATATAAGGTTTGACCTCGGTGATTCGTTCTCCTGTAACCAGTACATCTCCTTGAAATTTTGGAGAGGTAATAGGATATACGATGGCTTGTTTGAGCAATGTTTTCATAGGTACCTCATTTCTGTTACTTTGTAATATTTAGTGTAAGTTAAGACAAAGTAACTGAAAGGTTGTTCGTGTAGTAATGCTCCGGAGTTTAGAAAGTGAGAAGTTTTGAAGGAGATAAACTACCCGTAAAACTATTTTAGAAGTACTACATTGTATGCAAGAGTATATTTTGTAATGCATGGTTAACTGTAGGAAATGTGTATCGATATCCATGTTCAATCGCTTTATTGGGTAATACATGTTGCCCTTCTAATACAAGTATACTCATCTCACCGAGTAAAGCGCGCAGTACAAATGAAGGAACAGGTAACCAATGAGGTCGCTTAGTTATAGTGGCAATAATTTCACCGAACTCTTTCATCCGTATTGGCGTTGGCGCTGTAATATTAAAAGGTCCGTCAATTTCTTTTTTGTGAATGATGAAATCAATCATGCGAACGACATCGTCTATATGAATCCATGATAACCATTGGTTTCCAGATCCAATTGTCCCCCCAATATATAATTGATAGGGAAGTAGCATTTTTGGAAGAGCTCCTCCGTCTGCACCTAATACGACTCCAAATCTTGAGTAGATTGTTCTTATTCCAAGAGAACGTGCTTTAGATGCTTCTTGCTCCCATAAAAATACTGTTTCTGCTAAAAAATCATTTCCGGGAGTTTCTTGTTGCTCAGTAAAAGACTCTGTTTCAGATGTTCCATAGTATCCAATAGCGCTTGCGTTAATAAATGTGTGTGGTTTTGTTGCGAGTGCTTGTAATTGTTTCATGAGTCCTTTTGTTGTTTGAATCCTACTGTTTAAAATTGTTTCTTTTTGTTTCTTTGTCCATCTACTATTAATAGACTCTCCAGATAGATTAATAACTACATCGATAGAGGAGAGGGGGAAGGTCTGTAAATCCGGTGTCCACTGTACGTATTGAAGGTTAGTATGTGAAGTTTCAGCAGTTTTTTTTCGAGTAAGAATGTAAACAGTATACCCCTTTTGAATAAAAAAATTAGAAAGGTATTTGCCGATAAAGCCAGAGCCACCAGAAATTGCGATTTTCACAATCATTTCCTCCTCATTATATATATTCTTGAAAAGCAAAAACGTTCCTTGACTATGTTAAAATAATAGAGAGGTGAGAGTATGACTGTCATTACAAAAATAGAAGTGCAAAAACGCTCGAAAGAACGATTTAATATTTATATTGATAAAGGTCAAGGTGAAGAGTACGGATTTAGTGTGAATCAATCAATCTTAATGAAACATGGGTTACAAAAAGGCTTAGAAATTGATGAAGTAGCGTTAGGGAATATTTTGTACAATGAAGAGGTACAAAAAGCATATTTACAAGCAATTTCCTATTTATCCTATCAAATGAGAACAAAACAAGAAATAGAAGATTTCTTACGAAAAAAAGAAGTGGGACAGGCCATCATCTCTGAAGTCATTTCGAAATTATTACATGATCGATATATTAATGATAAAGAGTACGCTATTTCATACGTGCGAACGCAAAGTAATGTGAATCAAAAAGGTCCAACTGTTATTAGGAGAGGGCTATTAAGTAAAGGTGTTCAGGATTTAATCATTACACATAGTTTACAAGAGTATCCAAAGGAGAAGCAAATTGAGAATGCTTTGTTTCTTATAGAAAAGAAAAAAAAATCTTATCAAAAGCATTCATTTTTACAAATGAAACAAAAATTAGAAGAAATGCTTGTTCGTAAAGGGTATTCTAGAGAGGTAATTCAAATTTGTCTGGAAGAATTGAAAGACGAAAAAGATGACGAACAGCAACAAGAAGCGTTACACTATCATGGGAATAAATATTATGAGAAATATAAGAAGTATGATGGTTGGACATTCGAAAATAAGGTGAAGCAAGCGTTATATCGAAAAGGATTCTCTATTGATGAGATAGATATATTTTTACAAATGAAACGTGAAGAGGGATGAGGAAATAAGATGGGTATGCCAAAACGCTACAGTGAAATGACACCACATGAGCTAAGGGAAGAAATTGGGGTTTTGAAGGAGCAAGCAGTAAAGGCTGAGCAACTTGGAATTGTAAATGAATTCGATGTATTAATGAGAAAAATGGCTATGGCTCGTGCTTATATGATAGATATAAATAAATTCCATATTGGTGAGACATATGAATTAGTAGAAGAACCTGGTGTGGTATTTAAAATTACGTATTTCAATGGGGTATTTGCTTGGGGATATAAGCAAAATGATAATGAAGAGATTGGAATACCAATTTCCTTGCTACAAGAAAAATAAAAACCAGAGAGCGAATCTCTCTGGTTTTCATCTTTGGTAGGCGTTAAAGGAGATAGGAGATTCTAAAATTGGCGTTTTTTACATTCGTTTGCCAGTATAATGAGAGACTGGGTTTGTTGCGTCTGTCCGTTAACTTGCGCCTTCGCATGTTTTGGACGAGTCCACGTATGGTTAAATAATTCAGAACGACGATCTAAATGGTCACGGTAGCTCATCTTTATCACCTCGTGTAGGAATTTAATTTGGACTACTCTTCCTGCTGATTTGCAGCACGCATACGTTCTTGTGGGTGCGTGTTAATTGTGCCGTTAGGTCGTTTCGAAGCGAAGCGTGATTTCGCTTTCGGTTGACCTTCGATTTTGCTGTTGTTTTTTGACTCAGACCAAAATTCGGCTTGTCTACCCATTAAGAACGCCCCCTCATTATCAGTCGATACCTCTTTAAGAAGTATCACTTATAGAATGTGCAAAATAGAAGAAACTATCCTTTAGAAATGAAGGGAATAAAATGCAACTTTAACCAGTGGTTTTTTTATCCCCCCACTGGTTATTAGCCCGCACCAATCGGGATAGATAAAAGGAGAATAGAACATGAATGATATTTATGAAACATTAACGAAAGAATTATTAGATAAGAATGACAACCTTTCTTACGCACAAGCTCGTGCATGGGTTGAATTACTGTGGGAAGACTTCCGAACAACTTATGCTAAATCAGGTCGTTACCAAGGTGAGGAAATGACTGAACAAGTGGTACGAACATGGGTTAATAATCATGGAGAGCGCCTTCATGAAATGCGTACGAATAATCCGAAGTATAGCCATTTAATCAATCAAGAAGATCATTTGAAACATTAAAAAAAGCGACTTAGGTCGCTTTTTTTAATGTGGAAGCAATTCCAGTTTCTTTCGAAGTTTTTCTTCGCTGAAAATCCATCCTGTATATGAATTAATAATATTTAAATTTTGATCGAGCTGGACGATTGCGACGAATGGATAATAATCTTTACTTCGATACCGCAAATCAATAAATCGAACTTCATAATAGTTATCATAATCGAAAATATCCCAGCGATATACAGGCGAGAAAGATAAGAAAGCAGATATATTTTCATCTCGCACAGCAGCTTGCATAATGGCAGTATTCGGGAACGGTACGCGATTAAATTTATCGTATACAAGGATATTACCGCGGTGCCATCTTGCGACGTAGTAATGTTCAGTTGTAACGACGGCTAAATGATAATGATAAAATTTGTAAGAAGGAGAAATAATCACTTTCTCTACATTTTTGAAACGTTTGTATACTACACTTTTGATATTTCGATGCATCATAATGCGGCCGATGTAGTAAACAAACATTAATATATACGCTGCTAAAGCAGTATAGCCTTTATGTGCTCCGACAAGCATACAGGCGATAGCGAGTATATGGATAAAGAAAATGACCGTATCAAACGTATTAATTATGCCGAGCGCTACCCATTTTTTTGTGAAGGGCCTTAATGCCTGTGTACCATAGGCATTGAAAATATCCACAAAGACATGAAGAAAGACGGCAATAAATGACCAAAGTAGTAGATGCAGATAGGGAGCGTCTGAAAAGAAGGCGAAAGAGATGCCACTTATAAGGAGTGACCAAAGAATCACTGCAGGAATGGAATGAGTAATCCCGCGATGATTTCTTATATATTTAGCGTTATTACGCAATTTTAAAACTGTATCGATGTCAGGAATATTGGAACCGGCAATTGTTGCAAGCATCACTGCTTGTGGCCCGATATCACTTTGTGCTATAGCTGGATCTAATGTTGCCAAACTGCCTAGAGTAACGCCCATAACAAGGTGAGTGGCTGTGTCCATAGAAATCCACCTCCGTTTTTTATTAATGTAACTCTTTTTATTCGATACCTCAAGTCCTTTGCCTTCTATTTCCTATGTCATCTTACTTAAATTTTTTCCTAAAATCTTTATAATAGTACATATATGCAAAAAAATGAGGGGGATCAAGTTTGACACTTGAAATATTAAATGAGTTTAACATAGAACAGTTTCAAAATGATTTAATTGGTTGGTTTGAAAAAGAACAACGTGATTTACCGTGGCGAAAAAATAAAGATCCATACCGTGTTTGGGTTTCGGAAATTATGTTACAGCAAACAAGGGTAGAGGCTGTAAAACCATATTACGCAAATTTTATGGGGAAGTTTCCTACGCTTGAAGCGCTAGCAACTGCCGATGATGAAGAAGTATTAAAAGCATGGGAAGGCTTAGGTTATTATTCTAGAGCACGAAATTTACACGCGGCAGTAAAAGAGGTAAAAGAAGTATATGGCGGGACAGTACCGAGCGATGTAAAGAAAATTGAAAAATTAAAGGGAGTAGGACCATATACAAAAGGTGCCATTTTAAGCATTGCATATGGCATACCAGAGCCAGCGGTTGATGGAAATGTTATGCGCGTATTATCTCGTATTTTATCAGTGTGGGATGATATTGCAAAGCCGAAGACGAGAAAAGTTTTTGAAGAGATTGTGCGTGAAATTATTTCGGTAGAAAATCCATCTTATTTTAACCAAGGTTTGATGGAATTAGGGGCATTAATTTGTATCCCGAAAAATCCATCTTGTTTACTTTGTCCTGTACGTGAACATTGCAGAGGGTATGCTGAAGGTGTTCAAAAAGAACTGCCAGTGAAAAGTAAAGCGAAAGCACCTACAATGGTACCGCTCGTTGCAGGAGTACTTCAAACTGAAGATGGCCGTTACGTAATTAATAAACGCCCAAGTACGGGATTACTGGCTAATATGTGGGAGTTCCCGAATATTGAACTAGGTGAAGGTATTCGTAATCAGAAACAACAGCTTACGGATTATATGAAGGAGAGCTTTGATCTCTCTGTTTCAATTGATGAATACGCGATGAATGTACAACATACTTTTACACATCGTACTTGGGATATATTTATATTTTACGGAAAAGTAACAGGTAATATTGTCGAAACGGATACATTAAAGTTTGTGTCGAAAGAAGCGTTCGAACAGTTACCTTTCTCGAAATCACATCGTACAATTTACGAAAAGTGTGTTGAGAAATTACAATGCAATAAAGTGAAACTTTAATCAGTGGGGGTTTTCTTCATCCCCCACTGATTATTAGCCTTCACCAATCGGGCTTTTACGGGCAGTTGATCCCTACCTAACTTCTTTGCTTTCGCTGCATTTTGAGGTGGGGGTCTTACTGCCCGTTAATGCGGGATAAATAATAAAAACGTGTTCCAGAACTTTGGAACACGTTTTTTATATTGAAAATAAATTTGTATTTTGAGGTTGGAAATCCAAGCGTTTATAATCCGCCCCGTGACTCAATTTCTTTCACAATTTCTTTATAAATCGTTTGTCCCTCTACATTTAGATAAGGCATAATTTGCTGAAATGAATGATGAAAATAAGCTAATTCATCCTCTTTCCATTCATTTTTGGAAATCATAGTTAGCTCAGTCATATCACGTCCAGTATACATATTCCCACCTCCATCATATGTAGTTTGAATGAGTGATAAGAGATATATGCGTGAATTTTTAAAAGAAAATTAAGGATAACTTCTAAGTGAATTGGTTACATTATTGATTGTGGAGGTGAGAAAGATGAGTAAAAAACAACAAGGTTATAATAAGGCAACTTCTGGTGCTAGCATTCAAAGTACAAATGCTAGCTATGGTACAGAGTTTGCAACTGAAACGAATGTACAAGCAGTAAAACAAGCAAACGCACAATCAGAGGCACAGAAAGCACAAGCTTCTGGTGCTCAAAGTGCAAATGCTAGTTATGGTACAGAGTTTGCAACTGAAACAGATGTGCATGCAGTGAAAAAACAAAATGCACAATCAGCTGCAAAACAATCACAATCTTCTAGCTCAAATCAGTAATGAAGGAAAAACACTTCTCCGTTCGAGAGAAGTGTTTTCTTTGTGTGCGTGTCACTGTAATGAAAATAAAGGGAACGACATAACTTCTAATAAGTCAACAAATGTAGTCAAAGGAGAAAGAAGTTCACGATTAGAAATATGTAATAGGAATTATAACTGGCGAATGAATCAAAAAGGGGGTAAGTGATGAACGACTTTGATAAGTTGGTAGGAGAGCAGTTGGAAACGATGGATGAGCTTTTAAAGTTACAATCACATTTAGAGAAGTATCAGCAAATTGAAATGAGTGGAAGGGATACGTGTGATAAAAAAGAATTGCATTTTATCCGTCAAGAAATATACAGAACAGAAATAGCATTAAAACTTTTGCATGAAAAATTTGAACAGCAAACGAATAATGTGATTCAATCTTTTGAAACCGAAAAAATAATTTCAAATTAAGGGTGAGATATGTTGTTGATTTTAGGGGAAAGTCCTTTCTTAAACAGAGATGAGGGGGACTTTTCTTTTTGTTATATCTTCGTTTAATCTTCTAAAATACGTATTGCTAATTCATAGAGGATTTTCCTTTATTAAAAGGGTTGGTGATGTGGTATTCAATAATACAAACTTCATTATATTCCTTATGAAAACAAGTATCCTATCGCTTTAGTTTTAAAATTTTGACAAAAAAGTTATAATAGAAAAAAAGTGAATGCAGTTCAAGGGGTAGTTAAGACAACTTAAGAATGGCATTTGCAGCTGAAAGAAGGGAGCATATATGGGATTTCCCAAAGAAGGAGAAAAGGTACAAATACATAGTTATAAACATAATGGCTCCATTCATAGAATGTGGGAAGAGACAACGATTTTAAAAGGGACGCAGAGTCTTGTGATCGGAGCGAATGATCGTACAGTAGTTACGGAATCAGATGGCCGAACATGGATTACTCGCGAACCTGCGATTTGTTACTTTCATGCCAATTATTGGTTTAATGTGATTGGAATGCTAAGGGAAGAAGGAGTATATTATTATTGTAATTTAAGTTCTCCTTTTGCATATGACTCTGAGGCATTAAAGTATATTGATTACGATTTAGATATTAAAGTGTATCCGGATATGACATATACACTTTTAGATGAAGATGAGTATGAGAAGCATAGCCAAATCATGCAGTATCCACCTGTTATTGATACAATTTTAAAACGAAATGTAGCACATTTAACACAGTGGATTCATCAAAGAAAAGGTCCATTCGCACCGGATTTCGTAGATATGTGGTACGAAAGATATTTAATGTACAGAAATTAAAACAAACCTGCAGGGGATTTCCCGGCAGGTTTGTCCTATTAGAGGGGGGATTATGTGCAAGGTATAAAAAGATATTTACAATTTGTTAAACCATATCGATGGCTTATTGCTATTACAATTATTATTGGTCTTGTGAAGTTTGGTATCCCGCTTATTATGCCATGGTTATTAAAGTATATTATTGATGATGTTATTCAAAGCACGGGATCGCTTCAAGAAAAAACGTCTCAATTAATAACCGCAATTGGGATTGCTTTTTTTATTTTTGCAGTAGTAAGGCCGCCGATAGAATATTATCGTCAATATTTCGCGCAGCGCATTGCCAATACAATACTATACGATTTACGAAAATATATTTTTGGGCACTTGCAAAAATTGAGCTTACGTTATTATTCGAACACAAAAACAGGGGAGCTTATTTCACGTGTAATCCATGATGTAGAACAAACGAAGGACTTTGTAATTACTGGTCTTATGAATGTTTGGTTAGATACTGCAACAATTGTTATTGCCATTATCGTTATGTTTTCTATGAATATAAAATTAACCTTTGTTGCTTTATTAATCTTACCTATTTATGTAGTTGCAGTGAAATATTTTTTCGGGCGCCTTCGAAAATTGACGAAAGAGCGCTCACAAGCGTTAGCAACTATGCAAGGGTATTTACATGAACGTATTCAAGGGATGCAAGTGACACGTAGTTTTGCATTAGAAGAGTATGAAAGAGGACAGTTTGAAAAGAGAAATAATGAATTTTTAACGAAAGCACTAACTCATACGAGTTGGACAGCGAGAACATTTTCGGCAGTGAATACGTTAACGGATTTAGGGCCATTACTTGTTATTGGTTTTGCGGCGTATGAGGTAATTCAAGGATCGTTAACACTGGGTACTATGGTTGCTTTTGTTGGATATATGGATAGTTTATATAGTCCGCTTCGTCGCCTTGTTAATTCATCTACAACATTAACACAGTCTTTCGCCTCGATGGATCGAGTGTTTGAATTGTTGGATGAAAAATACGATATTGTTAATGTGCCAAATGCGGTGCAAACAAAAAAGTTAAATGGTGAAATTGTATTTGATAATGTTTCTTTTCGTTATAATGCGGATGAAAAAGAAATATTGCATAATCTGTCATTAACTATGCGCTCGGGAGAGAAGGTTGCGCTTGTAGGGGCAAGTGGAGGAGGAAAGTCATCTCTTGCTAGTTTAATTCCGCGTTTTTATGATGTTTCTGAAGGTGCAGTTTATATAGACGGGATAGATGTAAGAAAGTATAATATGAGAAATTTACGTAGTCATATTGGAATTGTGCTACAAGATAATTTATTATTTAGCGATACAATCGGGGCTAATATTTTATATGGCAATCCGAAAGCTACAGAGGCGGAAGTGATTTCAGCTGCCAAAGCTGCACAAATTCATAATTTTATTACAGATTTGCCAGACGGCTATGATACTGTCGTTGGGGAACGTGGTGTGAAATTATCTGGTGGACAAAGACAGCGTGTAGCAATCGCGCGGGTTTTTCTAAAGAATCCGTCTTTACTTATATTAGATGAAGCAACGTCCGCTTTAGATTTAGAAAATGAACGGTATATTCAAGAGGCACTGCAAACGTTAGCTGCAGATCGGACAACAATTATCATTGCACACCGATTAGCGACGATCACGCATGTCGATACAATTATTTATGTTGAAGATGGTGAAATAAAAGAAAAGGGTTCTCATGAAGAGTTAATGAAAAAAAGGGGATTTTATTACAATCTATATCGACTTCAGCATATAACAGAAACAGCTCCTTTAGCGTAAAAGGAGCTGTTTTTTATTCGTCTTCTTTTTTATCTTCGATTTGGAGTTCGCTTTCTGGTTTATGGTATGTGTAGAAGCTATCCACAAGTAAATCTAAATGCTCTACTTCCTCACTGTAGTTAATAATTGAAGAAATAAGAGGGAAGAGGTGTAACCATATTTTATATGCTTCCTCATCGTCCTTATTTTGATAATCCATAAAGATATCAATCAATTCTTGTTTACCTGTTTCAACTTCATCAAGCATCTCAACGGATTGTTGTTTCTTTGCTTTACCAATAAATTTTAATAACACTTGTTCGTGATAATGCGTTAATGAATCAAGTTCGTTTTGAATAGATTCCTGAAACTCTTCTGGCATATAGCGCAGTTCATTTTCAGTGCGATGTAATGACTTTAACGTGCTTAAAGCACGGCTTGTTGTCGCTAACATTTGTCTGAATAAAACGAGCTTACGAATTTTCGCGAATTGTATTTTTTTCGTATAGCTTCTTTCTTCTTTATACAGCAAATAGTAATGATTTAGTTTAATCATTTTTTCTTTCATGCGATCAATATCGGTTTTTAGCGTTGTAAAATCAGAAGCTTGCCTACTGTTCATACGAATCCATTTAACAATTTCCTCTGTATTATCAACGATGCGATGGTAAAGTTTTGTTTCATATTTTGGCGGCATAAATACTAAATTTACAAGCGAAGCCGCAATAATTCCAATCATAATCGTCGCGAATCGAAGTAAGGCAAAATTAAAGAAATCTTCGCCTTGATACTCCATAATGGCGATAACTGTTACTAAAGCGAGTGATATTGTTTTTTCTAAGTGTAATTGTAAAGTAAGAGCAATTACTAATATACACGTTAATCCAATAATAAAAGGATTATGTCCAAAAGCAGTAGCAAATACGATAGCGAATACCGCACCAATTACGTTTGCTTGAATTTGCTCAAGAGCTGTTAAATACGAGCGATATACAGACGGTTGAACAGCAAAGATAGCTGAGATTCCCGCAAATACTGGACTCGGTAATTGAAGTAAAATACAAGCAAATAAAGCTAATGTAATGGCAATACCCGTTTTTAAAATGCGAGCACCAAGTTTCATACCCTTATTGATATCCTTTCTCTTGTCATAATGAATGTACAACATGATACTATACATTCATTACAATATGTTAGCAAGTGATATTTTAGTGACGTTAAAAAGTTTAATAAATAAATTACAATCAATTTATAATTTCTCCAAATTCTCTTTAAACATCTATTCTTTAATAAAAAAACCTGCTGAATTTCAGCAGGTTTCAAATTGTTATTCTAGATTACTATGCGATGCTCGCTTCGTCAATTTTTTTATGAAAATAAATATTATACATATCATTCGGTTGAAATAGATGGATCCGCCTGTTCTTTTTTCGGGATAATTTCATAGAAGTGAAGCTGGATATCATCTAATAATGGTGTTAACAAAGCAGCTTCTTCATATTGTTCATGCTCATTTAATACACGAATGTAGTCTAATAATAATTCATTCACATCTTGCAAACCATTTTTACTAATTGGCTGCAATGTTACATTTGCACCTTTAGCAATTCTTCTTTTTAAAGCGTCTTCTGTTAAACCTAAGTTTGGCTCATGACGTAAATAAACAACACCACCAGTCATGCCGGCACAAATCCATGGACCAGGATCTCCTAAAACAAGAGCGCGACCATTTGTCATATATTCAAAAGCAAATCCTTTTATATTAGAATATACTCCGATATTTCCTTGTTCTTTTTCGCGGAGTGGTTTTGTAATTCTGCCTCCAATTATCATATCTGCTCCAGAAAGGCGAATGCCAGCACGAGCATCAGCGTTACCTTGCACGTATAATGCACCTTTTTGAGCGCCGTATCCAAATCCTTTTCCGACAGAACCGTTATAATATGTTCCATCTTTTCCTTTTGCTTTCGTTATATAAATGCCACCGCCAAATGAAGTTTTTCCAATTCCATCTTGCGCGCCACCATTTACGTGTATAAATAAGTTCTCGCTATTGTACGCGCCTAATCCGTTTCCGGGAACAGATCCGTTTGTATACTTTAATGTAAGTGGTTCAAGATGAGTGTTTTCATATAATTTGCTACGAATACGATAACAGGATTCTAGACCGCCCATTACGCGTTGCTCTACGCCGACGCTTACTAATTCTTTTGACTGGAGAGAATTTGTTGTTTCAAATTGTTTTTCTTGTACAGATGCCGTTATTTTCACGGATGAATCTTCTATCGTTTGTATTAAATTACGTAAGTCTAATAAGTCCTTGCCTCGAGTTTGTTCTAATAAATCCGATCGTCCGATAATATCTTGTAAGTTTGTGTAACCGAGCTGCCCTGTTAAACGTTTCAATTCTGTACCGAAAGTAGTGAATAGGCTTAATAGTCCTGTAACTGCGCTTGCTAATTCACGTGGAACGAAACGGCGCAGTCCATGTTCTTTCGCTTGAGCTTCAGATTCAATTTGTGTTGCAATTCCGACGTGGCACGTATCAAGATGACAACCACGGCAAGTTGTACAGCCAATTGCAATCATTGATAATGTGCCAAATCCGATCCGGTTTGCTCCAAGGAGCATGATTTTTAAGGCGTCATTGACACTTCGAATACCGCCGTCTGCCCAAATTTCTACTTTATGTCTCATATTTGCTTCTAGTAACGCATTGTGAGCAGCTTTAACACCGATTTCTACAGGAAGACCTACATGTTGCAATGCGTGAATACGCGCAGCGCCTGTTCCGCCATCAAATCCACTAATGTTAATAAAGTCAGCGCCAGCTTTTGCGATACCGACAGCAATTGTTCCGATGTTAGGAACGACAGGAACTTTTACAGCTACTTTTGCAAGATGATTAGCCGTTTTAATTTCTGTAATCATTTGAGCCAAGTCTTCAATTGAATAAATATCATGGTTGTTAGAAGGTGAAATTAAATCTGAACCGATTGTAGCATTACGCGCTTCCGCAATTTTGGCAGTCACTTTTGAACCAGGCAAATGTCCACCTTCACCAGGCTTTGCTCCTTGACCGATTTTTATTTCAATTAAATTTGATGAATTTAGTAGTTCAGCGTTTACTCCAAATCGGCCAGATGCAACTTGTTGTCCGCGTGTATGTGGGTATTTACCAATCATATCTTTAATTTCGCCGCCTTCACCGTTCAAACTAATCATATTTAACTGATTGGCAGCTTCTGCATATGCGCGAAAGGCAATTTCATTTTGAGAACCGAATGACATAGAACTAATAATAAATGGTAAATCATGATTGTGAATGCCGATGGACACTTCTTCAGTTGGAATTACATGTTTTGTTTGTTTTGTTTGAATAAGGTGCCTGATTGCGATAGGGTTATTTTCTTCCAATTCACTTAACTTGTCGCGGTAATCATCATAAGAGTTTCCTTTTGCAACATCACCAATTGCTTTCCAAATCCGCGGGAATATATGAAATGATTTTCGCATTCTAACTTTTGGATTGTTATAATCATCAGCTCGAATTTTCGCATCTTCAGCAAGTGATTCAAGTGAAAAAGCTAAATCATTTGAACCGAAGAAGTTTGTAATTTGTAATATATTTGCGATTTCCTCATGTAATCCAATAGAGGAGAAGAGGCGACCGTAACCGCGTAATTCATGAATTCCAATCGTCGAAATTACTTTCTCTAGTCCTTTATTAAGTGCGGTATACAAATTAGTAATTGGTGCTTTTGTTCCATCATTTACCGTTGCGAACAATAAATATGGATTAATACCATCTGCCCCTAATCCGTATAGCGTGACGATATCGTGTAAGGAGCGAAGGGCACCAGAGCGTATAACGAGAGAGCATTTCCGGCGTAATTTATTTTCAGTTAATGCTTGATGTACTTTAGCAGTAACTAAATGTGGATCAATCCATAACAGTTCATTTTGATGAGATTTAGCGTCATCTAATACTAGTAGGGAAGCCCCGTCTTTAACGGCTGCTATCGCTTCGGAACCAATTCGGTTTAATGCGCTTTGTAGAGTTTCTGATGGACTAAATGTGACAGGAATTGTAGAGACAGAGCTATGAGTGATGAATAGCTGTATAAGTTGTTCGTACGTAATCGTGTGTAAGTCTGCCGCGATAGATTGAGCTAAACTTCCTTCTAAAATAATGGGTGAAAGCATCTCGATTACAAATGGTTGTTTAGAGTTATCTAATAAACCCGGACGCTCTCCGAGTACAGTACGTGTGGAGAAGTGCTCGACTTCTCGATCACGATCGATTGCTGGATTTGTAACAACGGCTACACTTTCCTTAATGAAATCAGCAATATTTCGTCTATCTGTATCAAGTGCGGCAAGTGGTGAGTCATGCCCAAGTGAACGAATTGGTTCGACGCCTTTTGTCGCCATCTGTTCAAGGAGCTGAATATGTTCTCGATCCCAGCCGAAAGCGACGTATTGTCTCGTTTCAACTTGAACAGAATCACATAATCCCTCAGTTTCTTTCGTTTCAGGGATAGATAAGTTTACATGATAGTTGGTAACATCGATTCGTTTCTTAAAACGGTTGTATACTTCAATTTGATAATTATCGTATTCATAGAGAACAAGCTCATCTTGTTGATTCCATTTTAATCCAACCTTTTCGCCAGGAGCGAGTGGTTTCGGCTCTGCTACATATTCGGCTGGTGATACAACTCCAGGTTCAGAAGAGAAAATATAGGAGCTCTCTGTCTCTACTTTCCAAACTGGGCGTAATCCAAGGGAATCGACACTGAAAACAGCTTCATCTTTATAACGTGAAATGATGCCAGCTGGACCTTGTGCGAAATGCCCCCAAGCCTCACGTATATAAGTGTATAAGTTTTGTAAGTTTGTTTCGTAAAGTTTTATTTCATTAATAATTGGTGGAAATAATATATCCATTGCTTCAAATAAACTGTAGTTATACTGAACGAGAAGGGTTTCTAAGGTGCGGTTTAAATCTTGGGAATCACTGCCCCCGGCAGTAAGTGGTACATTAATCATGTCAGCTTGATCGCGTAATTTTGCAATCGTGTTAATTTCACCATTATGCCCGAGAATACTAAATGGTTGTACACGAAAAAAATTAGATAACGTATTAGTAGAATAGCGATTATGTCCTAGTGTCATAGTTGAAGCGATAAGTGGGTGTTGTAAATCATTGTAATAAGCAACGAGTGTATCCCCAGCGCCCAGAACTTTATATACAACATGTTCATGACTTAATGAGGCAACATGAATTGCTTCATTTTCTTCGATTTTTATTGTTACAGAAAATAATGTTTGTTCAATATTTTTAACTTCACTTTGGGCGATAAGGGCAATTTGCCAAAATAAAGGTTCTTCTTGTTTACCAAGAGGACCGAGTGCATCTGAGTTTATTACATCATCATTTTCGAGAACAATTGTAAAGTTTTCATTGTTTAGTTGCGTACGAATGTAATCTTTTAAATCAGCAATGTTTTCTTGTTTGTTTAGAAAAAAATGTCCAACGATAAAGTGGGGATGATCCACAATCGTTGGATTATATCCGCTACTTTTTAGTTTTTCATTCCAAAGTGCTTTTGGCATGTCGATATGAATTCCGATGCCATCTCCTTCGCCATTAATGAAACCAGCTCTATGATTCATTTTGACTAGTGATTGTATACAAAAATCGATGTTTTCTTTTGTAGGAATTCTTCGTTTTTCCATAACGGAAACGATTCCACACGCATCATGTTCTGCATTTTTATAATTCCGAAATAAAGACGGTGTCCATTTATTTTTTTTATTGAGCATCCGTCAATCCCCCCTCTGGAAAGTGAATTTTGAATAATCTTACTATTTAAGGCGTGAACTGCCTTGTATACAGGGATAGTAAGGATATAAAAGAATATAAAACAGATAATTATGAATAATTATACTATTAATGAGGGATTTATGAAATAGAAAAAAGGAAAAAAGAAAGATGGGCTTTCTTTTTTCCTTTTGAATGAAGAGATTATTTATTGTTCGCTAGGGTAGAAAATGCTCTGCCAACAGCTTCAATTGTATATTCAATATCTTCTTTTGTATGTTCTGTCGTTAAGAACCATGCTTCATATTTAGAAGGTGCTAAATTAATACCTTCTTGAAGCATCAGCTTGAAGAATCTACCGAACATTTCACCATCTGTATTTTTGGCTGCATCGTAATCTTCAATTGTATTTGTCGTGAAGTATACAGTTAATGCACCCTTTAGACGGTTTACTGTAATATCGATGTTATGTTTTGTAGCTTGTTCTAAAATTCCTTTTTCAAGCATTGCGCCAAGTGCATCTAATTTCTCGTATACGCCTTCTTGTTGAAGTACTTCTAGGCAGGCAATACCTGATGCCATAGAAGCAGGGTTCCCGGCCATTGTACCAGCTTGGTATGCAGGGCCGAGCGGTGCAACTTGTTCCATAATTTCTTTCTTACCACCGTAAGCACCAATTGGAAGGCCACCGCCGATAACTTTACCAAGTGCTGTTAGATCTGGGGTTACGCCAAGTAAGTCTTGAGCGCCGCCATACATAAAGCGGAAAGCAGTAATAACTTCATCATAAATTACTAGTGCACCAGCTGCGTGAACAAGTTCATTAACTTTTTCAAGGAAGCCAGGTTTTGGCTCTACAATACCGAAGTTTCCAACGATTGGCTCTACAAGGATAGCTGCTACTTCATGTCCCCATTTATCTAACGCTTCTTTTAAAGTTTCTACATTATTAAATGGAACAGTAATAACTTCTTGGGCGATACTTTGTGGCACGCCAGCTGAATCAGGAATTCCAAGGGTAGAAGGACCAGAGCCAGCTGCTACAAGTACTAAATCGGAATGACCGTGGTAACAACCAGCGAATTTCATAATTTTTGTGCGGCCAGTGTAAGCACGAGCAACACGAATGGTTGTCATAACGGATTCTGTACCAGAGTTTACGAAGCGGACTTTATCTAAAGCGGGCATTGCTTCTTTTAACATTTTTGCGAATTTTACTTCTAATGCTGTTGGAGTACCGTATAGTACGCCATTTTCAGCCGCTGTTTTAATTGCTTCTGTTACGTGTGGGTGAGCATGTCCAGTAATAATTGGGCCATACGCTGCTAAATAGTCGATATATTTATTTCCATCTACATCCCAGAAATAAGCACCTTTCCCGCGTTCCATTGCAATAGGGGAACCGCCTCCAACTGCTTTAAAAGAGCGAGAAGGACTATTAACACCACCAACGATATGTTCTAACGCTTCTTTATGTAATGCTTCTGATTTCGTGAAATTCACTACAATTCATCTCCTTACAAAAATCTATGTATTATTCTAACATGTTTTTCGAAAAGACGTATTGTTTGTGATAGAAGGAGCAGTTGGGTAAACTATTCGTTGTGACATTTAGGAAGGGGGTCCGATTATGAAATCGGTAATTGAGGTACAAGGGTTACGTAAAGAGTTTACAGCTTATTCAAGTCGTCCGGGCTTAAAGGGTGCATTTCGCGATTTATTAAATCGTAATTATAAAATAGTGCCAGCAGTGAATGATGTTTCTTTTACTATAAAGCAAGGTGAAATGGTTGGTTATATTGGTGAGAATGGTGCTGGTAAATCAACGACGATTAAAATGCTTACAGGGATTTTGACTCCGACATCAGGACAAATTACAGTGAACGGAATGAATCCACACAAACAGAGAGAAGAATTTGTAAGAACAATCGGTGTTGTGTTTGGGCAGCGTTCGCAGCTTTGGTGGGATATCGCAGTGCAAGAATCATTTCGTTTATTGAAGAAAGTGTACGGTGTATCAGACGCTCAGTATAAGGAACATATGGAACATGTTATTGAAACGTTAGATATCGGTCCTTTATTAGATAAACCGGTACGGAAATTATCTCTTGGTCAAAGAATGCGTTGTGAATTAGCAGCGGCGTTAATTCATAATCCGCCGTTATTATTTTTAGATGAACCAACAATTGGACTAGATGTTCTTGTGAAATTGAAAATACGAGAATTCTTAAAAGAGATGAATGAACGTTATAAAACAACAATTTTATTAACGACACATGATATTACTGATATTGAAGCTTTATGTGAACGCGTCATCATGCTTGATGAAGGAAATATTATGTATGACGGATCTTTAGATAATCTTCGTACGCAGTGGGGAGTAGAGAAGGAAATACATTTTCAGTTTGTTGCCCCAGTTTCATACCAGGAGTTATCAATGGTTATGCCAGATAGTCATGTTGTTTGGTCAAAAGCGAAAGAAGAAAACGCATGGGTTGCAAAAATACCGAATGAAGAAGTTATCATTTCTATGTTGATTTCTAAAGTAGTACAAGCCTTTCAAATTAAAGATTTGAAAATTAACGAAGTGTCTACAGAGGAAATTATTCGTAACATTTATGAAGAAGGTATTATGCATGGGTAAGTATATTGAAATGATTCGGATTCGTTTTTTAATGATGCTTGCTTATCGTACAAATTATTACAGCGGGATTTTAATTTATACGATTAACATTGGTGCGTATTATTTTTTATGGCAAGCAATTTATAGCGGGAAAGAGAATATTGAAAGTTTATCTATTTCGCAAATGACTACGTATATTGCGATCGCATGGATGGCACGCGCTTTTTATTTCAATAATATAGATAGAGAAATTGCGATGGAAATTCAAGAAGGACGTGTGGCGGTAGAACTAATTCGTCCATATAACTATTTAGGTATGAAAGTTATGCAAGGGCTTGGAGAAGGGATATTCCGTTTTGCTTTCTTTTCAATTCCGGGTATGGTTATTGTTACGTTATTATTTTCATTACAAATTACAACGAATTTTCAAACGTGGTTATATTTCTTCTTATCTTTAATATTTAGTTTTATCATTAATACACAAATAAATTTAATGACAGGAATGCTTACATTCTTCTTATTTAATAATAGTGGAATTATGTATGCGAAACGTGTTGTTATCGATTTATTTTCTGGTTTATTATTACCGATTAGTTTTTATCCGTTATGGGCCCAAAAAGCAATGGTGTTTTTACCGTTTCAAGCAATTAGTTATATTCCGAGTATGATTTTCTCTGAAGGTATACAAGGAAGTAAGTTATATGAAGCTTTATTATTTCAAATGATTTGGGCAATTATACTTATTATTCCAATTGTACTGATGTGGAAAACGGCGAGAAAACGTCTAATCGTACAAGGGGGATGACGAGATGATATATATAAAATTATTTTTGCAATATGCAAGTCAATATATAAAAACAAAATTGGAGTATCGTGGCGATTTTATCGTCGGATTACTTTCAGATTTATCACTACAAGCTGTTAATTTAATCTTCATTCTCGTTGTGTTTGGGCATACTCAAGCACTAAAAGGGTGGAGCCGAGAAGAAGTAATCTTTATCTATGGGTTCTTTTTAGTACCGTTTGCCATTTTTTCAGCTTTCTTTAATATATGGGACTTTAATGATCGTTACATTATTAAAGGAGAAATGGACCGTATATTAACGAGACCGATTCATAGTTTATTTCAAATTATATTAGAAAGAATGGAACTTGAATCTTTAATTGGAGCTATTACGGGGATTATTGTGATGAGTTATGCAGCAATGGAGCTGCAATTATCTTTTTACTGGTATGATTTCTTCTTATTCCTACTTATGGCAGGGGGAGGGGCACTTGTGTACGGTGGGATATTTGTTACGCTTGCAAGTCTTGGCTTTTGGTCGGATGCGAAAAGTTCCATTATGCCGCTTATGTATAACATAGGGAATTATGGACGCTATCCTGTTGATATTTATAACCGTGTTATTCGCTTTGTTTTAACGTTTGTTTTACCGTTTGCATTTGTTGGGGTATATCCAGCAGCATACTTTTTAAGAAAAACAGAGTGGAATAGCTATGCCTTCGCAACGCCAATTGTTGGTGTTATCTGTTTTACTATTGCAATCAACCTCTGGAATCAAGGGGTTAAACGATATCGTGGTGCAGGGAATTAATTATAGAAGCTTGTTCGTTTCTAAGGGATAAATCAGCTATAGTCCTCATACATATAAAATGAGGTGGAGGACATGTTATGGGGATTTATTCTATTAATTGCAGCAATCGCTATTTTGAGAAGTGTCCAATTATTATGGAGTTCATATTCAAATTCCAATCGTTTCTTTTCGCTGTACAATTTAGCTACGTTGTTTTTAATTTATACAACGGTACTGATTGCGTTTGGATTAAGTTATGTTGTGCTAGAGGAAATGGGTTTTGCAGTTTTGAAAGAAGATGGGGATAGGTTAAGTGCTCATTCCTTTCAGCTCGTTGAAATATGTTTATATTTTAGCGCGGTTACTTTATTGTCCGTTGGATATGGTGATATAGCTCCGATTGGAATCGGAAGATGGATTGCAATTGGAGAAGCGCTAATTGGATATACATTACCGTTTGCATTTGTGGTAAGGACTGTAATGGACAATGAAAAATAAGGTAGCATTTGTTATAGTAATAGAAAAGAAAAGGAGTGATAACAATGATCACAGTAGGAGAAATAGCACCGGAATTTACATTAGAGGGAAGTACCGGAGAACAAATTCGCTTAGCTGACTTCCGAGGTAAAAATGTAGTTTTATATTTTTACCCGAAAGATATGACTCCAGGGTGTACAACTGAAGCATGTGATTTTCGTGATGCATATGGATTATTCCAAGAGAAGGACACGGTCATCCTTGGTGTAAGTCCTGATTCGGTGAACAGACATATGAAATTCATAGAGAAGCATGAGCTTCCATTTGTACTTTTAGTAGATGAAGATCATAAAGTAGCAGAATTGTACGATGTTTGGAAGTTGAAAAAGAACTTTGGAAAAGAGTACATGGGAATCGAGCGTTCTACATTCCTTATCAATAAAGATGGTGAACTTGTAAAAGAATGGCGTAAAGTGAAAGTGAAAGGACATATTGAAGACGTTCTTTCTTATATAAAGTGAAACTTTAATCAGTGGGGGGTGTCTATCTACACTGATTATTAGCCCGCACCAATTGGGCTTTTACGGGCAGTTGATCTCCCGCCTAACTCCTTCGCATTTGCGGAATTTTGAAGTGGGAGTCTTACTGCCCGCAAATAGCGGGATAAAATAATCTATATTAATGTGGAGAAAAAATATATATGTAAGGCATGCGTCTATACATATTTTCTTGCGATACATAAAGTGAAAGTGTAGGGCATACCTCCTCAGATGATAGTATTCCAAGTGCGATTATGTCGCACTTTTTTCTATGTAAATGTATAGGAAATGGGGGAAGGTATATAAGAATAAGGATATATACAAAAATAAACCACATACTTATAGTAGAAATATTGACGATTTATAAGAAAAAGAGTACACTCTTTATAAGAATTATAAAATAATAATCCGTATAGAATCGGGGTGCATGACGGTGGTCAAAGAAGAATTAAAAGAAGCGCTAGAAATGCTGAAAAATACGGGTGTACGCATTACTCCACAGCGTCATGCTATTTTAGAGTACCTTGTGGAATCTATGACACACCCAACAGCGGATGACATTTATAAAGCATTAGAAGGTAAGTTTCCAAATATGAGTGTTGCAACTGTCTATAATAACTTACGTGTGTTTAAAGAAGTTGGACTTGTAAAGGAATTAACTTATGGGGATGCTTCAAGTAGATTTGATTATGTTACAAGTCAACATTATCATGTGATTTGCGAAAAATGTGGTAAGATTGTTGATTTTCCTTATGGAGGTTTGGAACAGCTTGAAGAGGAAGCTGCGAAAACGACAGGCTTCGTTATTAATAGTCATCGCTTAGAAATTTATGGCGTTTGTCCAGAGTGTCATAAGGCGTAATATATAATAAAGAAAGAGGGTGACGATTTCGTCACCCTCTTTCTTTATTATATGGGGATGAAAAAATACTAAAGTGAAAGTACGTGTTATCCTTTATAGCTTTTTTTATTGTACTTCTCATTAAATTCTTTTCCTTCTAAACTCGGATCGAGTGTTAAAGGTTGGTTGCAATGCATACATGCGTCGACACGACCGAGCATTTTTGTTGGTTTATCGCAGCTTGGACAAATAATTTGTATCGTCTTTGTAGATAACATACCAATCCAAAAGTAAACAACAGTGCTAGCGATGACAGCTAAAAAACCAAACATCATAAAGGTTGTCATAATAATGATGTTTTCGCGAAAAAAGACACCTAAGTATGCAATGAAGAGGCCGATAAATACTAAACTCAATGCAAAGGTTCGGATTTTATTAATTTTGTTCGAATATTTAATACCCATTCCCACCACACTCCTATAGGAATAATATAACACACAATTTAGAATATTTTATGAAAGTGAAGGCGATGATTAAATTTATCACTTATTAAAGAACAGTAGTGCTTTCTTTTAAGATGCAATACAGAAAGAGATTAGGTGGAAGAAGCATGTCTATAAAAGAGGAGTAGTAATTTTTTCTATAGTTAATTTAGCTTTTTAACGGGATGTGAAATTTTTTTAGAAAAAGTATTGACCCTATATATACTGCATGATATATTAATAAACGTCGCTGATGCGGAAACGCAGAAAACGACAAAAAAGAAATTTAAAAAACTTAGTTGACATCGAAAAACGAAGATGTTAACATAAGGAAGTCGCAATTGAGCGGCGAAGTAGTTCTTTGAAAACTGAACGAAACAAACAACGTGAACGTCAATTTTTATTTTTAGATGCTAGACAAACTAACTTTATTGGAGAGTTTGATCCTGGCTCAGGATGAACGCTGGCGGCGTGCCTAATACATGCAAGTCGAGCGAATGGATTAAGAGCTTGCTCTTATGAAGTTAGCGGCGGACGGGTGAGTAACACGTGGGTAACCTACCCATAAGACTGGGATAACTCCGGGAAACCGGGGCTAATACCGGATAATATTTTGAACTGCATAGTTCGAAATTGAAAGGCGGCTTCGGCTGTCACTTATGGATGGACCCGCGTCGCATTAGCTAGTTGGTGAGGTAACGGCTCACCAAGGCAACGATGCGTAGCCGACCTGAGAGGGTGATCGGCCACACTGGGACTGAGACACGGCCCAGACTCCTACGGGAGGCAGCAGTAGGGAATCTTCCGCAATGGACGAAAGTCTGACGGAGCAACGCCGCGTGAGTGATGAAGGCTTTCGGGTCGTAAAACTCTGTTGTTAGGGAAGAACAAGTGCTAGTTGAATAAGCTGGCACCTTGACGGTACCTAACCAGAAAGCCACGGCTAACTACGTGCCAGCAGCCGCGGTAATACGTAGGTGGCAAGCGTTATCCGGAATTATTGGGCGTAAAGCGCGCGCAGGTGGTTTCTTAAGTCTGATGTGAAAGCCCACGGCTCAACCGTGGAGGGTCATTGGAAACTGGGAGACTTGAGTGCAGAAGAGGAAAGTGGAATTCCATGTGTAGCGGTGAAATGCGTAGAGATATGGAGGAACACCAGTGGCGAAGGCGACTTTCTGGTCTGTAACTGACACTGAGGCGCGAAAGCGTGGGGAGCAAACAGGATTAGATACCCTGGTAGTCCACGCCGTAAACGATGAGTGCTAAGTGTTAGAGGGTTTCCGCCCTTTAGTGCTGAAGTTAACGCATTAAGCACTCCGCCTGGGGAGTACGGCCGCAAGGCTGAAACTCAAAGGAATTGACGGGGGCCCGCACAAGCGGTGGAGCATGTGGTTTAATTCGAAGCAACGCGAAGAACCTTACCAGGTCTTGACATCCTCTGAAAACTCTAGAGATAGAGCTTCTCCTTCGGGAGCAGAGTGACAGGTGGTGCATGGTTGTCGTCAGCTCGTGTCGTGAGATGTTGGGTTAAGTCCCGCAACGAGCGCAACCCTTGATCTTAGTTGCCATCATTAAGTTGGGCACTCTAAGGTGACTGCCGGTGACAAACCGGAGGAAGGTGGGGATGACGTCAAATCATCATGCCCCTTATGACCTGGGCTACACACGTGCTACAATGGACGGTACAAAGAGCTGCAAGACCGCGAGGTGGAGCTAATCTCATAAAACCGTTCTCAGTTCGGATTGTAGGCTGCAACTCGCCTACATGAAGCTGGAATCGCTAGTAATCGCGGATCAGCATGCCGCGGTGAATACGTTCCCGGGCCTTGTACACACCGCCCGTCACACCACGAGAGTTTGTAACACCCGAAGTCGGTGGGGTAACCTTTATGGAGCCAGCCGCCTAAGGTGGGACAGATGATTGGGGTGAAGTCGTAACAAGGTAGCCGTATCGGAAGGTGCGGCTGGATCACCTCCTTTCTATGGAGAATTGATGAACGCAGTTCATCAATAAACGTTGACTTGTTTTGTTTCGTTCAGTTTTGAGAGAACTATCTCTCAAGTTTAAATGTATGTTCTTTGAAAACTAGATAACAGTGTAGCTCATATTTTTTTAATTTTAGTTTGGTTAAGTTAGAAAGGGCGCACGGTGGATGCCTTGACACTAGGAGTCGATGAAGGACGGGACTAACGCCGATATGCTTCGGGGAGCTGTAAGTAAGCTTTGATCCGAAGATTTCCGAATGGGGAAACCCACTATACGTAATGGTATGGTATCCTTACCTGAATACATAGGGTATGGAAGACAGACCCAGGGAACTGAAACATCTAAGTACCTGGAGGAAGAGAAAGCAAATGCGATTTCCTGAGTAGCGGCGAGCGAAACGGAATCTAGCCCAAACCAAGAGGCTTGCCTCTTGGGGTTGTAGGACATTCTATACGGAGTTACAAAGGAACGAGGTAGACGAAGCGACCTGGAAAGGTCCGTCACAGAGGGTAACAACCCCGTAGTCGAAACTTCGTTCTCTCTTGAATGTATCCTGAGTACGGCGGAACACGTGAAATTCCGTCGGAATCTGGGAGGACCATCTCCCAAGGCTAAATACTCCCTAGTGATCGATAGTGAACCAGTACCGTGAGGGAAAGGTGAAAAGCACCCCGGAAGGGGAGTGAAAGAGATCCTGAAACCGTGTGCCTACAAATAGTCAGAGCCCGTTAATGGGTGATGGCGTGCCTTTTGTAGAATGAACCGGCGAGTTACGATCCCGTGCAAGGTTAAGCTGAAGAGGCGGAGCCGCAGCGAAAGCGAGTCTGAATAGGGCGTTTAGTACGTGGTCGTAGACCCGAAACCAGGTGATCTACCCATGTCCAGGGTGAAGTTCAGGTAACACTGAATGGAGGCCCGAACCCACGCACGTTGAAAAGTGCGGGGATGAGGTGTGGGTAGCGGAGAAATTCCAATCGAACCTGGAGATAGCTGGTTCTCCCCGAAATAGCTTTAGGGCTAGCCTTAAGTGTAAGAGTCTTGGAGGTAGAGCACTGATTGAACTAGGGGTCCTCATCGGATTACCGAATTCAGTCAAACTCCGAATGCCAATGACTTATCCTTAGGAGTCAGACTGCGAGTGATAAGATCCGTAGTCAAGAGGGAAACAGCCCAGATCGCCAGCTAAGGTCCCAAAGTGTGTATTAAGTGGAAAAGGATGTGGAGTTGCTTAGACAACTAGGATGTTGGCTCAGAAGCAGCCACCATTTAAAGAGTGCGTAATAGCTCACTAGTCGAGTGACTCTGCGCCGAAAATGTACCGGGGCTAAATACACCACCGAAGCTGCGAATTGATACCAATGGTATCAGTGGTAGGGGAGCGTTCTAAGTGCAGTGAAGTCAGACCGGAAGGACTGGTGGAGCGCTTAGAAGTGAGAATGCCGGTATGAGTAGCGAAAGACGGGTGAGAATCCCGTCCACCGAATGCCTAAGGTTTCCTGAGGAAGGCTCGTCCGCTCAGGGTTAGTCAGGACCTAAGCCGAGGCCGACAGGCGTAGGCGATGGACAACAGGTTGATATTCCTGTACCACCTCTTTATCGTTTGAGCAATGGAGGGACGCAGAAGGATAGAAGAAGCGTGCGATTGGTTGTGCACGTCCAAGCAGTTAGGCTGATAAGTAGGCAAATCCGCTTATCGTGAAGGCTGAGCTGTGATGGGGAAGCTCCTTATGGAGCGAAGTCTTTGATTCCCCGCTGCCAAGAAAAGCTTCTAGCGAGATAAAAGGTGCCTGTACCGCAAACCGACACAGGTAGGCGAGGAGAGAATCCTAAGGTGTGCGAGAGAACTCTGGTTAAGGAACTCGGCAAAATGACCCCGTAACTTCGGGAGAAGGGGTGCTTTCTTAACGGAAAGCCGCAGTGAATAGGCCCAAGCGACTGTTTAGCAAAAACACAGGTCTCTGCGAAGCCGTAAGGCGAAGTATAGGGGCTGACACCTGCCCGGTGCTGGAAGGTTAAGGAGAGGGGTTAGCGTAAGCGAAGCTCTGAACTGAAGCCCCAGTAAACGGCGGCCGTAACTATAACGGTCCTAAGGTAGCGAAATTCCTTGTCGGGTAAGTTCCGACCCGCACGAAAGGTGTAACGATTTGGGCACTGTCTCAACCAGAGACTCGGTGAAATTATAGTACCTGTGAAGATGCAGGTTACCCGCGACAGGACGGAAAGACCCCGTGGAGCTTTACTGTAGCCTGATATTGAATTTTGGTACAGTTTGTACAGGATAGGCGGGAGCCATTGAAACCGGAGCGCTAGCTTCGGTGGAGGCGCTGGTGGGATACCGCCCTGACTGTATTGAAATTCTAACCTACGGGTCTTATCGACCCGGGAGACAGTGTCAGGTGGGCAGTTTGACTGGGGCGGTCGCCTCCTAAAGTGTAACGGAGGCGCCCAAAGGTTCCCTCAGAATGGTTGGAAATCATTCGTAGAGTGCAAAGGCATAAGGGAGCTTGACTGCGAGACCTACAAGTCGAGCAGGGACGAAAGTCGGGCTTAGTGATCCGGTGGTTCCGCATGGAAGGGCCATCGCTCAACGGATAAAAGCTACCCCGGGGATAACAGGCTTATCTCCCCCAAGAGTCCACATCGACGGGGAGGTTTGGCACCTCGATGTCGGCTCATCGCATCCTGGGGCTGTAGTCGGTCCCAAGGGTTGGGCTGTTCGCCCATTAAAGCGGTACGCGAGCTGGGTTCAGAACGTCGTGAGACAGTTCGGTCCCTATCCGTCGTGGGCGCAGGAAATTTGAGAGGAGCTGTCCTTAGTACGAGAGGACCGGGATGGACGCACCGCTGGTGTACCAGTTGTTCTGCCAAGGGCATAGCTGGGTAGCTATGTGCGGAAGGGATAAGTGCTGAAAGCATCTAAGCATGAAGCCCCCCTCAAGATGAGATTTCCCATAGCGTAAGCTAGTAAGATCCCTGAAAGATGATCAGGTTGATAGGTTCGAGGTGGAAGCGTGGTGACATGTGGAGCTGACGAATACTAATAGATCGAGGACTTAACCATATAATATGAAGCAACGTTATCTAGTTTTGAGAGAATATAAAAAACTTATTGACTTTCAGGTTGAATAAGTTATAATAATGATTGTCTCAAAAGAATAATGTCTGGTAATGATGGCAGAGAGGTCACACCCGTTCCCATACCGAACACGGAAGTTAAGCTCTCTAGCGCCGATGGTAGTTGGGACCTTGTCCCTGTGAGAGTAGGACGTTGCCAGGCAATATTATTCCGCAGTAGCTCAGCGGTAGAGCTATCGGCTGTTAACCGATCGGTCGTAGGTTCGATTCCTACCTGCGGAGCCATTGGAGAGCTGTCCGAGTTGGCCGAAGGAGCACGATTGGAAATCGTGTATACGTCACAAGCGTATCAAGGGTTCGAATCCCTTGCTCTCCGCCATAAGGATTTTATAATATTTGGCCCGTTGGTCAAGTGGTTAAGACACCGCCCTTTCACGGCGGTAACACGGGTTCGAATCCCGTACGGGTCACCACTTTTGGAGGATTAGCTCAGCTGGGAGAGCACCTGCCTTACAAGCAGGGGGTCGGCGGTTCGATCCCGTCATCCTCCACCATATAAATTATATGAATAATATTGTCGCGGGGTGGAGCAGTACGGTAGCTCGTCGGGCTCATAACCCGAAGGTCGCAGGTTCAAATCCTGTCCCCGCAACCAAACATTTTCGTAATTTGGTTGCTAACACTTATCATATAATTATATAAATAATATTATCGCGGGGTGGAGCAGTACGGTAGCTCGTCGGGCTCATAACCCGAAGGTCGCAGGTTCAAATCCTGTCCCCGCAACCAAATGGTCCCGTGGTGTAGTGGTTAACATGCCTGCCTGTCACGCAGGAGATCGCCGGTTCGACCCCGGTCGGGACCGCCATTTTAATAAGGCTCGGTAGCTCAGTCGGTAGAGCAGAGGACTGAAAATCCTCGTGTCGGCGGTTCGATTCCGTCCCGAGCCACCATTTTAATAAAATATGCCGGCTTAGCTCAATTGGTAGAGCAACTGACTTGTAATCAGTAGGTTGGGGGTTCAAGTCCTCTAGCCGGCACCATGTAAGTTTCGGAGGGGTAGCGAAGTGGCTAAACGCGGCGGACTGTAAATCCGCTCCTTTGGGTTCGGCAGTTCGAATCTGCCCCCCTCCACCATTTACACAGGGGCATAGTTTAAAGGTAGAACTGAGGTCTCCAAAACCTCCAGTGTGGGTTCAATTCCTACTGCCCCTGCCAAATATATAAACACAACATGGCGGTTGTGGCGAAGTGGTTAACGCACCGGATTGTGGCTCCGGCATTCGTGGGTTCAATTCCCATCAGTCGCCCCATTTTATTTTTTAAAATTACAAATAAATTAATGGATACTTACATATAATTAAGTAAAACTTCGGTGGGCTATAGCCAAGCGGTAAGGCAACGGACTTTGACTCCGTCATGCGCTGGTTCGAATCCAGCTAGCCCAGCCATTTTTGCGGAAGTAGTTCAGTGGTAGAATACAACCTTGCCAAGGTTGGGGTCGCGGGTTCGAATCCCGTCTTCCGCTCCATTTTAACTTCATATGGCGGCATAGCCAAGTGGTAAGGCAGAGGTCTGCAAAACCTTTACCACCGGTTCAAATCCGGTTGCCGCCTTTCTTATTATGCCGATGTGGCGGAATTGGCAGACGCGCACGACTCAAAATCGTGTTCCTTCGGGAGTGTCGGTTCGACCCCGACCATCGGTATCGGTGACTTAAAAAAGACTCTAACAGAAATGTTAGAGTCTTTTTTGTTAAATTATGCTATGTGATTCTAAAATTCGTAATAAACTTAGGAATTCATGTATAATATAACTTGTCGAAAGAACAAAATGATAGTGATTTATATTATGTCTGTAATATGAATCAAAAATGAACTTTTTATATTTCTTTTAAAAATGTGTTGAATACACATTATATTTCATATTAATATTTTTATGTAGATTTAAAATGGGAAAGAGAGTGGAAAGTATGGGTCGTAAATGGAACAATATTAAAGAAAAAAAAGCATCAAAAGATGCAAATACAAGCCGTATATACGCGAAATTTGGACGTGAAATTTATGTGGCAGCAAAACAAGGCGAGCCAGATCCAGAATCAAACCAAACGTTAAGAGTTGTATTAGAACGTGCGAAAACATACAACGTGCCAAGAACAATTATTGACCGTGCGATTGAAAAGGCAAAAGGCGGTTCAGAAGAAAACTATGACGAGCTTCGTTATGAAGGCTTTGGACCAAACGGATCTATGGTAATTGTAGATACACTGACAAATAACGTAAACCGTACTGCAGCAGATGTACGAGCTGCATTTAGCAAAAACAGTGGTAACATGGGTGTAAACGGTTCTGTGGCTTACATGTTTGATGCGACAGCTGTTATCGGTCTTGAAGGTAAAACATCAGATGAAGTTCTTGAAATTTTAATGGAAGCAGATGTAGATGCACGTGACATTCTAGAAGAAGAAGATTCTGTTATCGTTTATGCTGAACCTGATCAGTTCCATTCAGTACAATCTGCACTTAAAGGTGCTGGTGTTGAAGAATTTACAGTTGCAGAATTAACAATGCTTGCACAAAGTGATATAGAACTTCCTGAAGATGCTCAAGTACAATTTGAAAAAATGGTTGATGCATTAGAAGATTTAGAAGATGTACAACAAGTTTACCACAACGTAGACTTAGGAGAATAATAAGACAGGAGACCCTTTCGTTTAGCGAATAGGGTCTCTTTTTTATGGATTTTTTAAAGGTGTTTTTATTGTCGGGAGGGAATATGGTTATATGATATATATGAAATAATCGTATTTCTAGGAGGTATTTCTGTGGAGCATAAAACACCAAAGCATATTGTTGCTGTAGCAGGTTACTTAACAAATGAAAAGAATGAGGTGCTTTTAACGAAAGTGCACTGGCGAGCTGATACGTGGGAAATGCCTGGAGGACAGGTAGAAGAAGGGGAAGCGCTCGATCAAGCTGTTTGCAGAGAAATAATGGAGGAAACAGGATTAACTGTGAAGCCTATCGGAGTTACAGGGATTTATTATAATGCTTCTATGCATATTGTAGCTGTTGTTTTTAAAGTAGCATATGTTAGTGGTGAAATAAAAATTCAACCTGAAGAAATACAAGATGCTAAATTTGTTGTTTTAAACGAAGAGAACATTGATGAGTATATAACGCGTCCTCATATGAAATCAAGGACACTTGATGCGATGAAAGCAATGCATTTCATTCCATACGAAACATGGGAAGTTCAGCCATATAATCTTATAGGAAGATTGTAAAGTTTTGGTTAGTTATTTGAGGACATCTCAAATTGCTAACTTTTTCTTTATGTATACTGTTTCAGAAAAAGGTCACAATAATAAAGTGTAGGCTAATAATTAGTGGAGGAAGCAGGGCTACTACCTAATTTTCTAGCTTTAGCCAAGTTTTGAGGGAGAAGTCTTACTGCCCACAAATAGCGAGATAATCCGAAAGCTACTATTGATTTACGGAACATTTGTTCTGTATAATAGTGATATATCATATATAATTAGATTGCTAGATGTTTAAAAGTATAAATGTATAAACTGATATAATAAAAGAATAAAGTGAAATGAAGGAGAGTCCTACTTCCTATAAATAGTATGATAAATAAATGTATATTCAATATTTCATATGAATAGTAGATAAAAAAGGACTGTGATACAATACATTTTTACACCTTACAATGTTGTAAGGTAGGTGTAAGAGAAATCGATGGGATATTCTTTTACAACAAGGTATTCTTAAATTAAGAGTTATATATGCTGTGTGGAAAAGAGGTGTTCGAGATGAAAGAACGAGTATTATCTAGAGTGAATTATCATCAAAAAGTTGCATTAAATCCATTAACTAAATTTCTTTATAAAGCCATTATATTATTATTATTGTTAAGTTTTGCATTATTATTCGTTGGAAATGTAATGATTGAGCGAAGTGATATTAGTAAATTACATGTACCCGCTAAGTTAGAGGTGCCAGAATCATTAACACACGCATTTATTGCGACGGAAGATAAAAGGTTTTATCATCATAACGGTTTAGACTATATAGCAATTATTCGAGCTTCTATTGAAAATATAAAAGCTGGTGGTGTTGTGCAAGGAGGAAGCACAATTACACAGCAGCTATCTAAAAATGCTTTTTTATCTAATGAACGTACATTTTCTCGTAAGTGGAAAGAAATTTTTTATACGAAAAAAATTGAACGTACATTCACAAAGGATGAGATTTTAAAATTATATGTGAGTAATATTTACTACGGAGAAGGAGCATGGGGAATTGAAAAAGCAGCAAACCTTTACTTCGGTAAAAAGGTGGATCAATTAACATTGGCAGAGAGTGCAATGATGGCTGCTGTAGTAAAAGCACCAGCTTATTACTCACCTGCACAAAATTATGATAAAGCAGTTGAGAGACGGAATGTAGTTTTAAGGCTAATGGAGAAAGAAGGGTATATAAATCATGATGAATATGTGCAAGCAGTTAGTGAGAAATTAGTAATTCGTCATGATATAAAAACAGAGCAATCCATGTTAAAAAATGCCCGTGAAAAAGCAGTAAGTTAAGGGAAGTTCCTATATAGGAACTTCTTTTTTTGAATAAATTGTGACAAATCGTGACACAATATCGTCACAAATGTTGTATTTTTGTAATTTATGTGAGCGTGTTCATTGCGTGACCTATGTAAGTATTGATATTATGTGTATTGTGTACAATGCTGTATACAGAATATGAATTTAAAGAGGAATGTATATGAAATCATCGAACAAACTCATGGTTCTTGGTGTAGTTTTTTCTATCGCAGTATTGATTGTAATCGGGACGATTGTGTATAGCATCATAAATGACAAGAAAGATAAAGGGAATGAGATGTTTGCTTATTCTACGCAACAATCTTTAGGGAAAGATGATGCTCCAGTTAAGGTAGTTGAATTTGGAGACTTTAAATGTCCTGCTTGTCGTACTTGGGATGTAACGGTATTACCACGATTAAAAGAAGAGTATATTGATAAAGGTAAAGTGCAGTTATATTTTATTAACTTCCCGTTTATCGGAAAAGACTCTGATTTAGGTGCAGCTGCCGGTGAAGCAATTTATAAACAAGATCAAGATTCATTCTGGATTTTCTATGATGAGATTTATCAAAATCAAAAGAAAGATACGGAAGAATGGATTACAGAAGAATTACTTCTTAATATTGTGAAAGAAAAGCTTCCGAAAATTAATGTAGAACAGTTTAAAAAAGATTTACACAGTAAAGAAATGAAAGACAAAGTGCGTAAAGATTCAGATCGTGCTCAAAAATTAAAAGTTCAAGGTGCTCCTTCAGTATATATAAATGGGAATCTTGCAAACCCTGATTTCGATAGTATGAAGAAGGCGATTGATAAAGAATTGAAAAAGTGATGAGGTATCTCATCACTTTTTCGACTTTTTTCGATAAATTTCTTGCTTCGATTTTTTTTACATGCTATACTACTTTACATAAGTTATTTCAATATCTTATATTTATTCATATTTGCGGGTGTAGTTTAGTGGTAAAACAAGAGCCTTCCAAGCTCTGGTCGAGAGTTCGATTCTCTTCACCCGCTCCAAATTTTATTTAATGTTTTTTTGATAAATTGTGATCAACGCAGTGTTTCGTTTCTAAGATAAACGAAGCATTGCGTTTTTTTAATGTTTGAAAATCATAATTATATGCGAAAATAGAAGTAAAGAATATTATTCCAAAAGTGAATTGCTAACCAATATAGTCGTTACATAAGGGATGGATTCATCGGAGGAGGCGATAAAGAATGGATTTTGAACAATTAAAGCAAGATGTAATTGCGTATAGTAAAACGATTGGTATAGATAAAATAGGTTTTGCCAGTGCTTCACCATTTGAGGAGTTAAAGCAGCGTCTAATCCAGCAACAACAATTGAATTATCAGTCTGGATTCGAAGAACCTGATATAGAGAAGAGAACGAATCCACAGCTATTGTTACCTGGTGCGAAATCAATTATTGCGATTGCTTTAGCGTACCCTTCAAAATTAAAAAATGCACCATTAAGTAAGCGTGGAGAACGTCGCGGGATTTTTTGTCGTGCTTCTTGGGGCCAAGATTATCACCTTGTTTTACGAGATCGTTTGCAAAAGTTAGAGGCGTATTTAATCGAAAAGCTTCCGGATATAGAAGTGAAGTCAATGGTTGATACAGGGGAGCTAAGTGATCGAGCTGTTTCAGAGCGTGCCGGTATTGGATGGAGTGGTAAGAACTGCGCTATTATTACGCCGGAATTTGGTTCGTATGTATACTTAGGAGAAATGATTACGAATGTTCCATTCCCTCCTGATCGGCCAATAGAAGATCAATGTGGAAGTTGTACGAAATGTATTGATATTTGTCCTACAGGTGCTTTAGTACAAGGCGGCCAGTTGGACTCGAAGAAATGTATTGCATTTTTAACACAGACAAAAGGATTTCTGCCTGAAGAATATCGCGATAAAATAGGAAATCGTATATATGGATGTGATACGTGTCAGACTGTTTGTCCGAAAAATAAAGGAATGGATTTTCATAACCATCCTGAAATGGAGCCTGATCCTGAATTAGTTAAACCATTATTAACACCACTTTTAACAATTAGTAATCGTGATTTCAAGGGAAAATATGGGGTTATGTCTGGTTCATGGAGAGGTAAAAAGCCATTGCAACGAAATGCTATTTTAGCACTTGCACATTTTAAAGAAACAGCAGCAATTCCTGATTTAATCGGTGTTATGAAAGATGATCCAAGACCAGTACTTCGGGGAACAGCAGCATGGGCACTTGGGAAAATTGGTGGAGATGGAGTAGGAGAAGACATTGAGAAAGCGATGGAACGTGAGAAAGATGAAGAGGTTCTTCATGAAATGAATCGTGGACTTGAATTGTTAGCACAGAAAAAAGAGTAGATAATATCTCCCTTTTTCATATTGTAATATGGGAGGGAGACGAAATGGTTGTAAAAGCGAATATTGAAAAGCAAGTGCAACAGTTTTTAGCATATATAACAGAGAAACGAACAGATGTAGATGGTATTGCAATAGATTTGTTACAAATGGTACAGAGAAAGAAACAATTGTTTCAAAAGCGTAGTGCAAATATAGTGAAAGCAACTGCAGATATTTCTTTCATTAGACAATTAAATAGTAATGAGCATCAAGAAATTGATTATCAAATACACTTGAAATATTTAATTAAGCATAAAGAATTATTTTATATCGAAGAGGAACAATTAAAACGACGAGTTTGTTTGAAAAATAGTCGTATAATAGATGATTATGCTCTTGAAGTGTCAGAAGAAATAGAAATAGGTGAAACGTTAGAACGGGAAGTCACGAAAGAAAAATACGGTTCATATCAATATAATCGTTTAGAGGCAGTGAAATATGCAGAGCGTTGGTGGGATGATCGCAATCCTGCATACCGTAATTTTCCTGATAATTGTACAAATTTCATTTCACAATGTCTGCACACTGGAGAAGTGCCAATGAATGGACATCCTAATATTCGTAAAGGGTGGTGGCAAAGGGGAAACCAGTGGAGTTGGAGCTGGGCTGTAGCACACTCTTTTTATTGGTATTTGTCAGGTGCTACAGCTGGTCTTCGAGCAGAAGCAGTAGAAAAGCCAGAAGACCTTATTCTTGGCGATGTAATTGCGTATGATTTTGAGGATGATGGTAGGTGGAATCATACGACAATTGTAGTAGCAAAAGACGCAGATGGTATGCCGCTTGTAAATGCACATTCAGCGAATAGCCGCAGGCGTTATTGGAACTATGAAGACTCTAGTAAATATACACCACAAATGAAATATAAATTCTTTCATATTATTAATGGGTAGAGATTTTTCGTTCAAGTGGTATAATACGTAGTAGACAAAAAATAGAGGTGAATATCGCGTGGGAGTACATGTTGTTTTATATCAACCAGAAATTCCAGCAAATACAGGGAATATTGCACGTACTTGTGCAGCAACTGGAACAGAGTTACATTTGATTAGACCGCTTGGATTTTCAACGGATGACAAAATGTTAAAGCGTGCAGGACTAGATTATTGGCAGCACGTAAAAGTTACGTATTATGATTCAATCGAAGAATTTTATGAGAAAAATAAAGATGGTGAATTCTTCTATTTAACAAAGTATGGCGAGAAAGCTCATACAGCATTTGATTATAGCAAACGTGAGAAGGATTACTATTTCGTATTTGGAAGAGAAACAAATGGATTACCAGCTAATGTAATTGAAGAAAACTTCGATCATTGTTTACGTATTCCAATGACGGATAAAGTACGTTCATTAAATTTATCTAATACAGCAGCAATTTTAATTTATGAAGCGTTCCGTCAACAAAATTATCCAGGATTAGATTTAGAAATCGTTTATTAAAAGTCGCCATTTGGCGACTTTTTTATTTTTTAAAAAAATATGTAATCATACATTTTAAAAAAGGTACATATTCATATAGAATGAGATATATGAATAAAAATAGATAAGACGGGTTGAGATAAATATGAAGGAACAATATAATAATCAAAATACCTTTTTAAGTATGATAGATATGGATTTAGTAAGACAGGGACTGTTACATGCTATTCAAGATTTAGTGTTTATTGTGAAAGTTATTGACGATGAAACTTTTAAATATATTTATGTGAATAAAATAGGAATGGATCACGCCAGGCTAGGGAAAGAATGTTATGGAAAAACTTTTGCAGAAGTATTACCAGAAGATACGGCAAGGTTATTGCAAGGACAATATGAAAAAGTAATGAGAGAAGCGAGAGCAAATACGTTTTGTGATGTAATTAGTTTGCCAACTGGTGATATACATTATGAATCTTCACTTAATCCAGTATGCGATGTAAATGGAACATGTCAGTTTATTATTTGTATTACTAGAGATATTACAGCACAGGTTAAGAAAAAAGCGGAAATAGAAGAAAAACAAATGTTATTTAAGTCATTACTAGAATATAATAATGATTCCATTGTATCTGTAGATTCTATTGGAAGAATTACATATGCAAATCCAGCAACTTATGAAATTTTTGGGTATCGATATGAAGAGTTAAAGGACCAATTTATTTTTCAGTTTATAAATAAAGAATATGAAAAAACTGTTCAAACTATATTTAAGAATGCTTTACAGGGAAAAGCAAAACAAATTGTTGCAAAGAAATATGTTCATAAAGAAGGATATGAACTTTATATTTCTGTGAGGACTATCCCCATTATTGTGAATAGTGAAATCGTCGGGGTGTACATTGTTACGAGGGATGTTACGAGGCAAGTATTAAATGAGATGAAAACAGAGTATTTGGCTTACTTCGATCAGTTAACGGGGTTAATGAATAGAATATCATGTACAAATAAACTAAATGAATTTTTAGATGATAATAAAGAATTTGCATTGGTTTTTATAGATTTGGATGAATTTCACCTTATTAATGATACATTTGGTCATAAAGAAGGGGATCAAGTATTAAAAAAAGTTACTGAATGCCTACGAGAACTAAAAATAGAAGATATGCATTTATTTAGAGAACATGATGATCAATTTGTTATGTTAATAGAAAATATAACGAAAGAATGCGTAGAGGAAGTGGCACAAACAATATTAAAAAGAATTAGTGAGCATTTTGTAATAGAAGAAGAGGATGTTTATTTGAGTGCATCAATTGGGATTGTAATGGCTCCAAAAGATGGAATGGATGAAAAAATGCTTTTCCAAAGAGTCGACACAGCTTTGGAAAAAGCAAAGGAAAAGGGAAAAGGATATTATTATTTTTATTGTAGTGGATTAGATTGTGAACGTGAACAAAGGTTTATAATAGAGAATCAGTTACATCGTGCTATAGAGAAAAATGAATTTTTCCTATATTATCAACCTCAAATTAATATTGAAACGGGAAAGATAGCCAGTATGGAAGCATTAATAAGGTGGGAGAATAAGGAGCTAGGATTTGTCTCGCCAAATCAATTTATCCCACTTGCTGAAAGAACAGGATTTATTATTAAACTTGATGAATGGGTAGTACATCAAGTTTGTGAACAGATACGTGAATGGTTAAATAAAGGGTATGAAGTTGTACCAATTGCAGTTAATATTTCAGCTAGACATTTTCGTTCTATTACACTAATAGAGATGATTACACGTGCTTTAAATAAGTACAACGTCCCCCCTCATTTATTAGCAATAGAAGTTACAGAAGGGGCTCTTATACATAAAGATTTATCGAAAAGAGTGTTAATGCAGTTAAAAGAACAAAATTTAAAGATTCATTTAGATGACTTTGGAACGGGATATTCATCTTTAAGTTATTTAAAAACATATCCGATTGATACGTTAAAAATTGATCGTTCTTTTATGGAAGGTATATATAGAGATGAAAGAGATACGAATATTACAGCTGCAATTATTCATTTAGCACATACTCTAGGGTTAAATGTAATTGCAGAAGGAGTAGAAAAAGCGGAACAAATACAATTTTTAAAGGAAAAGAATGTGAAACTCGTACAAGGTTATTTTTATAATCGTCCTTTATCGATATACGATGTGGAAAATATTTATTTTAAATAGTGTATAAAAAACAAGAAAAAAAGTGATGTGCTTTTCAGCACATCACTTTTTATGTGTACCTGGTTTATCGTTATAACCAGATGTGAAAATAGCTGTAAGAAATGTGAGTGATACACCTAAAATTAATAATAACTTCATCCTAATTTCCTCCTTACTTTTTCGGTTTACGAATCCTATTTGTGAATCGAAATGTATGTAAGGTTCCTAGAAGAAAAGAATTTATTTACAATGAATAGCAGCGTAAAAACTTTAATACCTTTATTATACAGAATTTTCTTTGAATTTTGGAGAGAATTTTATAGCGCTATTATATATTTCGTTTTGATTTAAAGAATGTTTAAGGACATCCTAGCATACCTTTTATAATAATCCGATTGAACAAGGAGATGGGGGAGGAGCTATAATGGATATTCTAAAGAAAATTGAACAATATCGGGAAGCAGAAGAACGTTTACAATGGGAAGGTACGTTTGCGGAGTATTTGGAGCTTGTGAAAGAAAGACCATGGGTGGCTCAAACAGCACACTCTCGCATTTACAATATGATAAAAGATGCTGGAATTGAAGAAGTTGATGGTAGAAGAAAATATAACTTCTTTAGTAATCAGCTATTTGGATTAGAGGATGCTTTAGAACGCCTTGTGGAAGAATATTTTCATCCATCTGCAAAACGATTAGATGTTAGAAAACGTATTTTGTTATTAATGGGGCCTGTTAGTGGGGGGAAATCAACATTAGTTACGATGTTGAAACGAGGATTAGAAACATATTCACGAACAGATCGTGGAGCGATTTTTGCATTAAAAGGCTGCCCAATGCATGAAGATCCACTTCATTTAATTCCGCAGCATTTACGGAATGATTTCTTTGATGAGTATGGAGTAAGAATTGAAGGGAATTTATCACCATTAAATGTTATGCGTCTAGAGCAAGAATACGGGTCAAGAATTGAGGATGTAGTTGTAGAGCGTATTTTCTTCTCTGAAGATCGCCGTACAGGAATTGGTACATTTAGTCCTTCTGATCCAAAATCACAAGATATTGCCGATTTAACAGGTAGTCTAGACTTTTCTACAATTGCAGAATACGGTTCGGAATCAGATCCTCGTGCATATCGATTTGATGGAGAATTAAATAAGGCGAACCGTGGAATGATGGAATTCCAAGAGATGCTAAAATGTGATGAGAAATTTTTATGGCATTTATTATCGCTTACACAAGAAGGGAATTTTAAAGCAGGCAGATTTGCGCTTATTTCAGCAGATGAATTAATTGTAGCGCATACAAATGAAACAGAGTATCGTTCCTTCATAGCGAATAAGAAAAATGAAGCATTGCATTCACGAATTATTGTAATGCCGGTTCCATATAATTTACGGGTTAGTGAAGAAGAACATATTTATGAAAAAATGATTCGTGAAAGTGATGTGTCCAATGTTCATATTGCACCGCATACACTTCGCGTTGCAGCAATGTTCACTATTTTAACTCGTTTAAAAGATCCGAAGCGTCCGGATATTGATTCAATTAAAAAGATGCGTTTATATGATGGAGAAACGGTAGAAGGGTATAATGCGATTGATGTAGAAGAATTGCAACGCGAATATCAAGATGAAGGTATGAAGGGGATTGATCCTCGTTATGTCATTAATCGAATTTCTTCTACAATTATTCGAAAAGAGGTACCATCTATTAATGCACTAGATGTACTGAGATCGTTAAAAGACGGATTGGATCAGCACCCGTCAATTAGTAGTGAAGACCGAGAGCGCTATATGAATTTCATCTCATTAGCGAGAAAAGAATACGATGAAATTGCTAAGAAAGAAGTACAAAAAGCGTTTGTTTATTCATACGAAGAATCAGCTAAGACACTTATGGATAATTACTTAGATAACGTCGAAGCGTACTGCAATAAATCAAAATTACGTGATCCTTTAACAGGTGAAGAAATGAGCCCAGATGAAAAACTTATGCGTTCGATTGAAGAGCAAATTGGAATTTCAGAAAATGCTAAAAAGGCATTCCGTGAAGAAATTTTAATTCGCATTTCTGCTTATGCACGTAAAGGGAAGCGCTTTGATTATAATTCACACGAACGTCTTCGTGAAGCGATTCAGAAAAAACTATTTGCTGATTTAAAAGATATAGTGAAAATTACAACATCAACGAAAACACCAGACGAAAATCAGCTTAAGAAAATCAATGATGTTGTTGCACGCTTAATTGATGAGCATGGCTATAATTCTTCATCCGCGAATGAATTGTTACGATATGTAGGTAGTTTGTTAAATCGATAGTTTGATAACAAAACGCTGTCTCTTATTCTTGGGACGGCGTTTTGTTATCTATTGATATTTGTAAAAAATGTCATAGCTTGTCCGAATATAATAAATTAAGATGCGATTTTATGAATTTATTGTCAATTATTTTTACAATATGCATATGATAGAGTAACCAACCATTCATACAAAAAAGCCAACACAATACAATATGTTGCAAAACGAAAATGTGTGCAACAATGCATTGTGTTTCTTTCTTATCAACGGCTGAATGTTTCTTTCTATTATGTGAGTGGCAAAATTTTGTTTAAGATGCTCGGAGTATTGTATGAAAAACGCTATATATGTTTATGGGATGATTTTCGATGAACAGTTATTTTTCAAATATTATAGTTACGCACACTAGAAAACAAAATTATAGATTGCTGTTCATAAGAGAAAACAAATACAGTAAGGGGGGAAAGGCATGGGCGAAGAAAATCAACCAAACTATACAATTTCACAGGAAAACTGGTCCCTCCATCGCAAAGGATATGACGACCAACAACGCCATCAAGAAAAAGTACAAGAGGCAATTAAAAATAATTTACCAGATCTTGTAACGGAAGAAAATATTGTTATGTCTAATGGTAGGGATGTTGTGAAAATACCGATTCGTTCTTTAGATGAATATAAGATTAGATACAATTATGATAAAAATAAACATGTTGGGCAAGGGAACGGTGACAGCAAAGTTGGCGATGTCGTTGCGAGAGATGGATCAGGTGGTCAAAAGCAGAAAGGACCAGGAAAAGGGCAAGGGGCAGGAGATGCAGCTGGAGAAGATTATTATGAAGCAGAAGTCTCAATTTTAGAATTGGAGCAAGCGTTTTTCAAAGAGTTAGAGTTGCCTAATTTAAAGAGAAAAGAACTGGATGAAAACCGGATTGAACACATTGAATTTAATGATATTAGAAAAACAGGATTATGGGGAAATATCGATAAGAAGCGAACGATGATATCTGCATATAAACGAAATGCAATGCGTGGTAAAGCATCTTTCCATCCAATTCACCAAGAAGATTTAAAGTTCCGTACTTGGAATGAAGTGTTAAAGCCAGATTCAAAAGCTGTTGTATTAGCGATGATGGATACGAGTGGATCGATGGGGATATGGGAGAAGTATATGGCACGTAGCTTCTTTTTCTGGATGACAAGATTTTTACGCACAAAGTATGAAACCGTAGACATTGAGTTTATTGCCCATCATACGGAAGCGAAGGTCGTTACAGAAGAAGAATTTTTCTCAAAAGGAGAAAGTGGTGGAACGATCTGTTCTTCCGTATACAAAAAAGCACTTGAGTTAATCGATAATAAATATTCACCAGACCGTTATAATATTTATCCATTCCATTTTTCAGACGGTGATAATTTAACTTCGGATAATGCTAGATGTGTAAAGCTTGTTGAAGAGTTGATGAAGAAGTGTAATATGTTTGGGTATGGGGAAGTGAATCAGTACAACCGCCATAGTACGCTCATGTCAGCCTATAAAAATATTAAAGATGAGAACTTCAGATATTATATTTTAAAACAAAAAGCAGATGTATTTCATGCGATGAAGAGCTTTTTTAAAGAAGAATCAGGAGAGAAAATGGCATAACCCCTTTTGAAGGGGTTTATTTTTTAGTTGACAATGATAATGAAAATCATTATCATTTATTCGAGAATGATTACATTTTGATTTATATATTTCGGAGGAGATGTAAAGTTGAAAAAAAATAAAAGAAAACATATAAATGCAATGTTAATAGCGGCGACGTTATCGTTACCGTTTGCTGTATATTCGACACCTGCTTTAGCGGCAGTAGCAATTGAGGCAAATAAAACTGGATATGCTTTAGAAAATGGTACATATGATGCTGTTATTAAAGCGTATAAAGATAAAACAAATGAAGAGTCCATGGCAGCTGTTTATATAAAGGATCCGAAATTAACAATCGAGAATGGAAAGAAAATCGTAACGGCAACGTTAAGTGATAGTGATTTTTTTCAATACTTGAAAACAGAGGATATTCATACTCCTGGTGTGTTTCATGATGTGAAAGTAATATCTGAGGATAAAAAGAAAAATGGGACGAAGGTTATTCAATTTGAAGTTGGAGAATTAGGAAAAAGGTATAATATGCAAATGCATATTTACATTCCAACAATGGGATATAACAATAAATATCAAGTACAGTTTGAAGTAAATACTTTAAATTTAGAAAATAATGTTCCAGAAAAGCAAAAGGAAAATAAAGAGGATAAAGTGGAACAACAAGAAAAAGTTGCGAATGTAATAGTTGATAAGAAATTACAACAGCATATTAATAAGTACAATTTAGATAGAAAAAATATAAATGAACCTATAACGAAGGAAGATTTATTAAAGATTAAAACATTAACCATATATTCAGGTGAAGGAATAAATGAAATAGCTGGTTTAGAATATATGACAAACTTAGAGAAGTTGACATTAAGAGAGTCTAACGTAACAGACATATCTGTTATCTCAGAATTGAGACATTTGAAATATTTAGATTTATCCTCTAATCCAATTGAAAGAATTCAACCCGTTTCTAAGCTAGAGAATCTTGACATGCTCTTTTTAAGAGATAATAAAATTGCAGATCTTACACCGTTAAGTCAAATGAAGAAGATTAAAATATTAGATTTAATCGGTAATAATATAAAGGATCTTACACCATTATTTACAGTGTTATCGTTAGAAGAAGTATACTTAGCAAATAATCAAATTAGTAATCTTTCGGGTATTGAGAAGTTAAAGAATGTGAAACTACTATGGATAGGAAATAATAAAATTAGTGATGTTGAGCCTATTAGTAAAATGAGTAATCTTATTGAACTAGAAATTGCTGATAGTGAACTAAAAGATATATCACCATTATCTAAATTAGGAAAATTACAAGTACTGAATTTAGAAGAGAATTATATTTCTGATATATCAGCACTTGGCGAGCTAACAAATTTACACGAAGTAAACCTTGCAGCGAATGAGATTTTTGATATAAGGCCTGTTCAAGAACTAGGTAAGCGAATTTGGATTGACATTCAGAGACAAAAAATCTTTTTAGATGAAGCAAGCGTAGATGAAGAAATAACAATTCCAATATATAATCTTAAAGGAGAACCACTTCAAAATATTAATTTGAAAAGTGAGGGTGCTACTCTGAATAACGGATTTATAAAATGGAATAGCCCTGGAGAAAAAATATATGAATTTAAACTAGATATGAATTCTGCTGAAAGTAAAATAAGATTTAATGGGATGGTTGTCCAGAAAATAGTTAAAAAACAAAAAGAAAGTCAAAATGTAATCCTGGATAAACATTTACAACAACATATTAATAAAGAGAATTTAGGTAGAGAGAATTTAAACGCTCCTATAACAAAAGAAGATTTATTACAGATTAAAACATTAGAGATACTTAAAGAAAAAGGAAAAGAGATAAAAGATGTAACAGGTTTAGAGTACATGACGAACTTAGAAAACCTCACTTTAGAAGGAGTAGGCTTGAAAAATATTGAGTTCATCTCGAACTTGAAACAATTGAATAATGTGAATGTATCTCATAATCAAATTGAAGATATAACACCGTTATCTTCATTAAAAAACTTACAGTGGTTAAATCTTGCAGACAATCATATTAAAGATGCGACGGTTATTGGTTCAATGCTAGACTTACTTAGCTTGAATTTAGCTGGGAATGAGATTCGTGATGTAAGACCGTTAATACAATTAGGGCAGTGGTTTTCAATTGATGTCGGGAGACAAAAAATCATTTTAGATGAAGCAAAAGTAAATGAAGAAATTCAAGTCCCTGTATATGACTTAGAAGGAGAAGCTATTGACAATATCAAAATGGCAGGTGAGGGCGGAACGCTTAATAACGGAGTAATAAAATGGAGTACCCCAGGTGAAAAGGTGTATAAATTTGATTTAGATTCTGATGAAATTAGTATAAGTTTTAACGGAACAGTCATCCAAAATATAGTTGAAAAAGAAGAAGTAAAAGAGCCGGTAAAAGAAGTTGAAGAAACAAAAGAAGAAGTAAAAGGGCCGGTAAAAGAAGTTGAGGAAACAAAAGAAGAAGTGAAAGAACCGACAAAAGAAGTTGAGGAAATAAAAGAAGAAGTGAAAGAACCGACAAAAGAAATTGAAGAAACAAAAGAGCCGATAAAAGAAGTTGAAGAAACAAAAGAAGAAGTAAAAGAGCCGGTAAAAGAAGTTGAAGAAACAAAAGGAGAAGTAAAAGAGCCGGTAAAAGAAGTTGAAGGTATAAAAGAAGAAGTGAAAGAATCAGCAAAAGAAGTTGAAGAAACAAAAGAAGAAGTAAAAGAGCCGGTAAAAAAAGTTGAAGGTACAAAAGAAGAAGTGAAAGAACCAGCAAAAGAAGTTGGAGAAACAAAAGAAGTTGAAGGTACAAAAGAAGAGGTAAAAGAAGCGACAACTAGATTGGATCAAGAGCCAAAAGGGGATAATCAAGTTGGGCCAATGAAAGTGGTAGGACAAGAGAGTACGAAAGAAAAAGATTCAAATAAACAACATGCTAAGAAGCAAGAGGAAAATCAGAAATCTTTAGCAGCAACTGGTGGTCAGGCTAACACATCGAGTTTACTTTCTGGATTAGCACTTGTTCTTTCAGCATTAAGTATGTTTGTATTTAGAAAGAGATTATTTAAGAAATAAATAACGTTTTATCTTATTATTACAAATAATATATAATTTTTTGAGAAGACCTTATCATAGCAATTTCATGTTGAAATATGCTTATGATAAGGTCTTTTTGAATAGGGGAAGGATATTAATACGAGGATGTTTTGATCACTTAAATAATGGAGAAACTGTAGCGGAAATTGTGAGTACTTTTCGTTCACGATACGTTCAAAATGTATGAAGAAATAATATGAAATATTGCATTTTATATCATTTTATCCAGATAATATGTTAATTTCGTGAATGGAATATATAAATAGGGGGCAATGATATGAACAAGAAATTAAAGATTAATAAAGTGATGCTTAGTATTAGTACAATGGCGCTATCGTTAGGAGCAATTCAAACGAATGTATTAGCAGAAGAAAAGGTCCCATATAATGTATTGCATTCGAAACCAGTTGGAATTGAAAAACCAGTAGATGAGATCGGACACGCTTCTAAAGCTGAGGAAACATTATCATTTCAAGAACGTTTAAAAGTAGGAGACTTTTCACAGCGACCAGCATCTATTATGAAGAGTTCAAAAGTAAAGCAGGTTAAAGAAAGTTATTCAATGGCGGATTTAAACAAAATGAGTCATCAAGAATTGATTGAAACGTTAGGAAGTATTAAGTGGAATCAAATTACAGACTTGTTCCAGTTTAATGAAGACGCGAAAACTTTTTATCAGGACAAAGGAAAAATGCAAGTAATTATAGACGAATTAGCTCATAGAGGTAGTACATTTACGAAAGATGATTCAAAAGGAATTCAAACGTTTACTGAAGTGTTACGTTCGGCTTTTTATCTTGCATTTTATAATAATGAATTAAGCGCCTTAAATGAAAGAAGCTTCCAGGATAAATGTTTACCTGCTTTAAAAGCAATCGCAAAAAATCCAAATTTTAAGCTTGGAACAAATGAGCAAGATACAGTAGTATCTGCATACGGTAAATTAATTAGTAATGCATCAAGTGATGTTGAAACGGTGCAATACGCATCGAATATTTTAAAACAATATAATGATAATTTTAATGCATATGTAGACGATCGTATGAAAGGACAAGCTGTGTACGATATGATGCAAGGCATTGACTATGATATACAGTCTTACTTAATTGAGGCTCGTAAAGAAGCGAATGAAACGATGTGGTATGGAAAAGTAGATGGGTTTATTAATGAAATAAATCGTATTGCTCTTCTAAATGAAGTAACGCCAGAAAATAAATGGCTCGTTAATAATGGAATTTATTTTGCTAGCCGTTTAGGGAAGTTTCATAGTAATCCAAATAAAGGATTAGAGGTTGCTACACAAGCGATGCATATGCATCCACGTTTAAGTGAACCGTATTTTGTTGCGGTAGAACAAATTACAACAAACTATAATGGGAAAGATTATAGCGGGAATACGGTAGATTTAGAGAAGATACGTAAAGAAGGAAAAGAGCAATACTTACCAAAAACGTATACATTTGATGATGGATCTATTGTATTCAAAACGGGAGATAAAGTATCCGAAGAGAAAATTAAGAGATTATATTGGGCAGCAAAGGAAGTAAAGGCTCAATATCATCGTGTAATTGGAAATGATAAAGCTTTAGAACAAGGCAATGCAGACGATGTATTAACGATAGTAATTTATAATACTCCGGATGAATATCAGTTAAATAGACAACTGTACGGATATGAGACGAATAACGGTGGAATTTATATTGAAGAGACAGGTACATTCTTTACATATGAGCGTACGCCAGAGCAAAGTATTTATAGTTTAGAAGAGTTATTCCGTCATGAGTTTACTCATTATCTTCAAGGAAGATATGAAGTACCAGGTTTATTTGGAAGAGGAGATATGTATCAAAATGAAAGATTAACTTGGTTCCAAGAAGGGAATGCAGAATTTTTCGCAGGATCTACTCGTACGAATAACGTTGTACCGAGAAAGAGCATAATTAGTGGGTTATCATCTGATCCTGCAAGCCGTTATACAGCAGAGCGTACACTATTTGCTAAATATGGTTCTTGGGATTTCTATAACTACTCGTTTGCATTGCAGTCGTACTTATATACTCATCAATTTGAAACGTTTGATAAAATTCAAGATTTAATTCGTGCGAATGACGTGAAAAATTATGATACATATCGTGAAACTTTAAGTAAAGATCCGAAGTTAAATAAAGAGTACCAAGCTTATATGCAGCAGTTAATTGATAATCAAGATAAGTATAATGTGCCGGAAGTAGCAGATGATTATTTAACTGAACATGCACCAAAATCGTTAACAGAAGTGAAGAAAGAAATTAGTGAGACGTTGTCTATGAAAGATACAAAAATGACAAAATATGAGTCTCAATTCTTTAATACATTTACATTAGAAGGTACGTTTACAGGTAGTGTAACAAAAGGTGAATCAGAAGACTGGAACGCAATGAGTAAAAGAGTAAATGAAGCTTTAGAACAATTGCCGCAAAAAGAATGGAGCGGCTACAAAACGGTTACAGCATATTTCGTCAATTATCGTGTGAATAGTTCCAATCAATTTGAATATGATGTAGTCTTTCATGGTATTGCAAAAGATGACGGAGAAAATAAAGCTCCGACAGTTAATATAAACGGTCCTTATAATGGGCTTGTAAAAGAAGGAATTCAATTCAAAAGTGATGGCTCAAACGATGAAGATGGAAAAATCGTTTCTTATTCATGGGAGTTTGGAGACGGAGGAACAAGTACAGCAGTTAATCCAGTACATGCATATGAAAGAGAAGGAGCTTATAAAGTAGCGTTAAGAGTAAAAGATGATAAAGGAAAAGAGAGTAAAAGCGAAACAACTGTTACGATTAAAGATGGACGTTTAACAGAATCTGAACCAAATAATCGTCCAGAGGAAGCAAATCGTATCGGGCTAAACACTACTATAAAAGGTAGCCTTATCGGCGGGGATCACACCGATGTTTATACATTTAATGTAGCATCAGCGAAAGATATCGATATTTCTGTTTTAAATGAGCATGGAATCGGGATGACATGGGTACTTCACCATGAATCAGATATGCAAAATTATGCAGCTTACGGTCAAGCTAATGGAAATTATATAGAAGCAAAATTTAATGCAAAACCAGGTAAGTACTACTTGTATGTATATAAATATGATAATGGCGATGGAACATACGCATTATCAGTAAAATAAATGCTTTTCCAATGTATGTTTAACTTTACTTTTTGTGGAAAATAATATATTATATAGATATATAATATATCGGTTATTTTCTAGGAGGAGCCTGTCACAATAGGTTTCTCCTGTTCTTTTTTAGAGACCTGTCTTACAGGTTTTTCTTTAAAGATTAAATAACTGAAAATTAGGATTAATAATCTTTGAAAGAGGTGAGGCATACACATAACAAAAAAGGGATTGTTTAAGAAAGGGGGATAAGAAATGGTCTTGTTTGGTTATCCACTTGAAACAATTTATTTATATGGATTTATTATTGCTACTATACTCACTGTTATTTATATTTTCTTTGGAGATATATTTGAATCAATATTTAGTTTTGGGGGCGGATCTGTATCCGTTGTTACTTTACTACTTAGTTTCTTCGCCATGTTATGTGGACTTAGTTATATAGGAGAATATTTATTTTCCTTTAATAGTACTATTATTTTTGCTGGTTCATTTGCTATATCTTTCATCGGTGTTTTCATAATGAAAATATTAATTTTAAAACCAATTGCAGAAGCAGAACAAAACACGGTGCAACGTATGGATGAATTCATTGGTTGCAAGGGAGAAGTCATTACGACAATTCCTACAGAAGGATTTGGTGAAGTATTAATCTCCTCTAAATTTGGAAGTAATGCAATACCAGCGAAAACAATTGGGAAAAAAGATATTTCACAAGGAACCGATGTCATTATTGAGGGAGTTCAAGATGGTGTTTTGCTTGTACAAAACATCGCTTATTCTTTAAAAAAACCAAAATTATAAGGGGGAATTTACATGACGATTCCATTAATTATCGGTGGAGTTTTACTCGCAATTTTACTTCTACTCATTTTAGTATTCATTACGAAGTATCGTACAGTTGGTCCAGATGAAGCATTAATTGTAACAGGGAACTGGCTTGGTAGTGGAAAGAATGTTGTTACCACTGATGATGGAAAGAAGATTAAGATTATCCGCGGTGGTGGTACTTTCGTTGTGCCAATTATGCAACGAGCAGAACTTCTTAGCTTATTAAACTACAAATTAGAAGTTGGAACACGTGATACGTATACGAAACAAGGTGTACCGATTACAGTAAACGGTGTTTCTATTATTAAAGTAGGATCGACAATTGAAGAAGTTTCTACAGCAGCTGAACAATATTTAGGAAAAGAAACGGAAGAGTTAAAAGTAGAAGCAAAAGAAGTTTTAGAAGGGCATCTACGTGCTATTTTATCTTCTATGACAGTAGAAGATGCTTATAGTAATAGAGAGCAATTCGCACAAAAGGTGCACGAAGTAGCTTCTACTGATTTGAAGAAGATGGGACTTCGCATCGTTTCCTTTACAATTAAAGAAATAATGGATAAAAACGGTTACTTAGATGCACTTGGTCAGCCGCAAATTGCAATGGTTAAGCGTGATGCAACAGTTGCAAATGCAGAGCGTGAAAAAGAGGCGAGAATTGAAAAAGCTCGTGCTGAGAAAGAAGCAAAAGAAGCAGAATATCAACGTGATGCACAAATCGCTGAAGCTGAAAAACATAAAGAATTAAAAGTACAATCTTATAAGAGAGATCAAGAACAAGCTCGCGCAGATGCAGATCTTTCTTATGAATTACAACAAGCGAAAGCACAACAAGGTGTTACAGAAGAGCAAATGCGAGTTAAAATCATTGAGCGTGAAAAGCAAATTGAGTTAGAAGAAAAAGAGATTGCGCGTCGTGAAAAGCAATACGATGCAGAAGTAAAGAAAAAGGCAGATGCAGATCGCTATGCTGTTGAACAATCAGCTGAAGCAGAAAAAGTAAAACAAATGAAAAAAGCAGATGCGGATCAATATAAAATTGAAGCAGAAGCAAGAGCACGTGCAGAAGAAGTTCGTGTAGAAGGTTTAGCAAAAGCAGAAATTGAAAAAGCACAAGGTCAGGCAAAGGCAGAAGTACAAAAGGCACAAGGTACAGCGGAAGCAGATGTTATTAGGTTAAAAGGTTTAGCAGAAGCAGAAGCGAAACAAAAAATTGCAGAAGCATTTGAATTATATGGGCAAGCCGCGATTATGGATATGGTTCTTAAAATGCTTCCAAGTTATGCGAAAGAAATTGCGAGTCCACTTAGCAATATTGATAAAATTACAGTTGTCGATACAGGCGGCGGTGGAAAGAATAGCGGCGCCGGAAAAGTTGCAGGTTATGCGACTGATTTAATGGCAACGATGCAAGAAACGCTAAAAGCTTCTTCTGGTATTGATTTAAAAGAATTACTAGAAGGATTTGCTGGAAAAGGTGCAGTACAGCAACTATCAAACGATAAACCTGTCGTATCTGTAGTAGAAGATGAGAAAAAAGAAGTAGAGAAAGATAAGGAATAGTAAGGTGAAAAGCCCCTCTAGTAAATAGATACTAGAGGGGCTTTTGTGTGTTTATAGGACTCTCTGCTAACACTAAGGCAGAGTAGTGAATAATGATATAAAAGTAAAGAAATAAATGTGGTATGATTAAGTCGAAAAGTCTGTATATTCTTTTAATTATATCTTCAGTAATGTTAGGGGAATGATTTTGAAATTGAAGAAATTGAAACTACAACCGAGAATTACATTAACTATTAGTACACTTATTCTTGTTGTACTGCTGTTAACGAGTTATTTATTTTACTATATATTATCTGAAACAGTAGAAGAGCAAATTGGAAAAAGGGCGTTGCATGTTGCGAAAACAGTTGCTGCTATACCGGAAATCGGGGAAGCTTTTCAAAAAGAAAATCCAGCTTCTATTATTCAGCCAATTGCAGAAAAAATTCGAATCGAAACAGATGCTGACTTTATTGTAGTTGGAAATAAAGATGGTATTCGTTATGCACATCCTAAGCGAGAGAAAATAGGAGAAGCTATGGTGGGCGGAGATAATAAAGGGGTCCTATTAGAAGGGAAAGCTTACGTTTCGGAAGCAACAGGATCATTAGGACCTTCATTACGCGGAAAAGTCCCAATTCGTAATCAGGATAATGAAATTATTGGTGTAGTATCTGTTGGTTTTTCAATGGATGATATTCATGGAGCGATAGACGTGTATGGAAAGCGTGTGTTTTGGATTACAATAACAGGTCTGTTAATTGGGATAATTGGCTCTGTATATTTAGCAAAAAGTATTAAGCGGATGATGTTTGGAATGGAGCCAGAAGAAATTTCATCTTTATACGAGGAGCATAGTACAGTTATTCAATCTGTACGTGAAGGGATTGTAGTAATCGATAAAAATGGAATGGTTAGTTTAGTAAATCAAGCGGCATACGATATCCTTTCTTTAGATAAACAACAAAATATAATGGGAGAATTTATTTTAGATGTTATTCCTAATTCATCGATACTGGATGTACTTCAAACCGGAGAAGAACAATTTGATCGCCAATTAAATATAAAGGGACAGGATGTTATTGCCAATCGTCTACCTATTAAAGTTAATCATAAAGTAACTGGTGTAGTATCCAGCTTACGCCTGAAATCTGAAATGGATCAATTAACAGCAGAATTGTCTCAAACGCGGCAATATACAGAGGCATTGCGGGCACAAACGCATGAATATAATAATTTATTATATACGCTTTCAGGTCTTATCCAATTAGAGTCATATGAAGATGCTTTAGAGCTTATTCATAAGGAAACAGCAGTATATCAAGAATTCGTTCAATTTATTATGAAACGAATTCAAAATCCGTGGTTAGGCGGGATTTTAATTGGATTTTATAATAGGGCGCGAGAGTTGAAGATTGATTTTATGTTAGATCGGGAAAGTAGTTTAGAAAAGTTAAGTCCGCATATTGAGAGTAATTACGTTGTTTCTATTTTAGGGAATTTGATCACGAATGCATTTGAAGCAATTGAAAGAAATCACGAGCATGATAAGAAAGTAAGAATGTTTGTAACAGACATTGGAGAAGAAATATTAATTGAAGTGGAAGATTCAGGACAAGGTGTTCATGATGAAATAATTACAAGCATATTCTATAAAGGTTTTTCGACGAAAGCGGGCGAAAAACGTGGATATGGGTTAGCAAAAGTGAAAGAGTTAGTGGAAGATTTAAATGGAAGTATTGCGATTGAAAAAGGGGATTTAGGTGGTGCTTTATTTATCATTGCATTACCGAAAGAGAGAGGCGAATTGTAATGAATGAGGGGATTGAAGTATTGATTGTAGAAGATGATATTCGGATTGCGGAAATTCATCGTCGTTTTACTGAAAAAATTGAGGGGTTTAAAGTAATTGGAACAGCAACGACTGGGGAACAGGCGAAGGAATGGTTAGAGTTTGTAAAGCCGCAACTCGTTTTATTAGATGTATATTTACCTGACATGCAAGGGACTGAACTCGTCACATATATTAGGCATAATTTGCATGATACAGATATTATTATGATTACAGCCGCATCAGAGACGGATGTAGTGCGGCATGCTTTACGAGGCGGAGTAACAGATTATATCGTAAAGCCACTTACATTTGATCGGTTTAAAACAAGTTTAGAAAGTTATCAAAAGAAGATTACGAAGTTAAAGAAAAATGCTCAATTATCTTCAGAACAGATTGAACATCTATGGTCCCAAAGAGGGGTGCAGGCAAATCAAATAGAATATGCACCAAAAGGAATCGATCCTTTAACGTTAGCAAAAATAAAAAAGCATATGTTAACTGTTAATGAGGAGGGAATTACTGCAGAGATGCTAAGTTCAATGGTAGGTGTAAGCCGATCAACTTCGAGGCGCTATTTAGAGTATTTGATCTCTGGAAAGAAAGTGCATGCGGAGCTTATATATGGAAGTGTGGGGAGGCCAGAAAGAAGGTATTTCCGCGTTTCTTCATAGGGGACTTTCACAACAATAAAAACAGTAGAGGATTACATTTCCTCTACTGTTTTTTCTAGTTTCATCTTATATTGGAATAATTCCAATTGCAATTCCAGTAATCAACATAACCATTGTCGTTCCAACAGCCCAAAGTAAAGTAAATCGTTGGTGTTCACCAAAATCAACCTTTGCCATACCGACTAATAAATAAGTGGAAGCAACGAGGGGACTCAGTAAGTGAACAGGTTGACCGAGTAACGAAGCACGTCCCATTTCTGCTGCACTAATTCCGTAAGCTGCAGCAGCTTTCGTTAAAATAGGTAATACACCGAAGTAAAAGGCATCATTAGACATGAAAAATGTGAACGGCATACTTAGTAAAGCTGTAATAATTGGAAGCTGGGGGCCAAGTGCATCTGGTATAAGAGTAACAACACTTTGAGCCATCGCATCTACCATTTTTGTTCCAGATAGAATACCTGTGAAAATTCCAGCAGCAAAGACGAGAGAAACAACCGCTAATACGTTTCCAGCGTGAGACGCAATACGCTCTTTTTGTTGTTCTAAGTTAGGGTAGTTAATCATAACAGCAATAGCAAAAGCGACTGTAAATAAAACAGGTAACGGCATAACTTCTAGTATGAGACAAACGAGGAGGGAAGCAGTTAATAAAAAGTTAATCCATAGCAGTTTCGGGCGTTTATGTATTTCAGCTTCAACTGTCGCAGCTTGCTCATCCATTGTTTGCATGTGTTTTAAGTATTGCACATCCATAATTCCTAAACGTTTTCTTTCTTTTTTTCCAAGATAGTAGGCAACGAAAACTACCCAAATTGCACCAGCAATCATTCCTGGTATAAGTGGTGTGAAGAGTTCTGATGCATCAAGTCCAAGAGCACTCATAACCCGAGCTGTTGGTCCACCCCAAGGTGTAAGATTTGTCACACCTGCTCCTAACATAACAACCCCAGCTAATATAAGTGGATTCATCCCAAGACGTTTATATAGTGGATACATTGCGGAAACTGTAATCATATATGTTGTTGTTCCGTCCCCATCTAATGAAACGATAATAGTAAGGATAGCCGTACCAACAACAATTTTTAAAGGATCACCTTTTACAAATTTCAAAATTTTACTAATGACAGGATCAAATAAACCGCTATCAATCATAATCCCAAAATATAAAATGGCGAACATAAGCATAATACCAGTAGGTGCTAACTTTTTAATACCGTCTAACATCATAGGACCCATATTTGCATAAAATCCACCAATTAATGCGAAAATAATTGGAATTAATATTAATGCTACTAATGCTGACATACGTTTAGTCATAATCAAAAACATAAAGACAAATACCATTGCAAATCCAAGTAATGCTACCATGTAATCTCCCCCTCAAAAAAATGATTGCGCTTTCAATATAAAACGAAAATTCAGATAAAAGGTTTTTTATTTATAATAAAAGGTTCAAGTCGAATGGTAAATAATTAAAGAAATAACATCATTAGAAACATAATCTTTATTTTGATCATTTTGTTCACGAGGTAATTTTGAATTTTTAAAAAGATAAATGCTTTCGTACAAGAATGGTAGAATAAGGTGAAAAAGAGAAGCGCGTGAAGTAGGGAGTAGATTTTGAATGGAAACAAGAATAGAAGAAATTTATAGTTCATGTACAGGAATAGTAGAAGAGATTTTTATTAATGAATCCTCTTACGTATATGAATGGGAAAAATTAATGATGATCCGAAAGCATGATGGTGAGCTTGAAAAAATTGGGGTTGGGATCAGTGGAAATATAAGATTAGTAAATGTAGAAGTTGGACAGGAAATTAGTGCGGATACATTATTAGTTAAGATAGAAGATGATTTGTTAATTACTGGTTGTGAATGATGAGAGATGTGTAGAAATAACTGCACATCTCTTTTTTGTTCCATATATTACAAAAAGAACAATGTTTTTTCACAAATCTCACACAACTTTTTGATATTCTCCTAGTTGAGTACAATGAATAAATTTTTAGGAGTAATGTATTGTCATTAATGGGGAGGAAATAGGGATGAGAGTAAAGTATGCTGTGCTTGTTATATGTTTATGCTTCGTATTTACAATAGTAGGATGTGGGAAAAAGGACATAGAAGCTATTGCGGTTGATGAAAAAAATGATAAGTGTGATATTTGTCAAATAGGGGTAATGGATAATCAATTCGCAACAGAAATTATTTTAGATAATGGAAAAGCCTTAAAGTTTGATGATATTGGCTGTATGTATAAATGGATGGATAACAATAAAAATGAGAAGACGAAAGAAAAGTTTGTACGAGACTATAATACGAAAGATTGGGTTCCATTACAGGACGCAACTTACGTATATGATAAAACAATAACAACACCTATGGCTTATAACGTGATCTCGTTTAAAGATAAAAAAGATGCGGAAAGTTTTGTATCTAAATATAAGGGGAAGGTCCTTTCCGACAAAGAATTATCAGAGCATAAGTGGGAAATGAATAAAGAGATGATGGGGAAACCGAAAAATGGGAATAGCGGAGGACATTCTCATTAATACGAAAAAGTAGCTAGAGTAAGGACAACCAGCCCAAGGTTGTCTTTTTCTATTGTTAGTGAGATGCAAATAGAAAGATAAAAGGTGTAAAATGGTTAGAAGAACAGTTACAATATAAAATAGTGACATCTTTAGGGGAATTAAGGATAACAAAGATGTACAAGTATCGCTGAAACATGCTAAACTAATTGCTCCATAATATTAATGATGGAGCTGGGTGGCATATCATTCCAAACATGAATTATATGTTGAGAAAACATGAGCATAAGTATACTATGACAATTGAAGAAGGAATATAAGGTACTTATGGATAAATCTATTGAAGAAGAGTTATTGCATGTGATGGAGGAATGGTTAAGAAAACATTATCTTTCATAGGAGCTGTAGTTGTGAGAAAACAAAAAATTTTATTATGTACATTATTAGGACTTTTAATGATGGTAGTGGCTTGTGATAAGCAAGAAGAACCTGAATCGAAACCGGTTCACGTGAAAAACGAAAAAAAGCAAGAAAAGCATAAAGAAAAGGAAAAAGATAAAGAAGAGACTGGTATAAATTTAATGGATAAGCAATTATTGCTTTCTGCGACCCTAGGTGATACAGAAACGACTATGAAATTAATAAAGGACGGGGCAAATATAAACGTAGAGGGCGATAATGGAGAAACACCTATCTTGGCAGCGGTGTATCAAAATCATATAGAGACAGTTAAAGCGTTAATTGATGCAGGAGCCGATATTGAAATCCAAGATGAAAAACAAAGCAATCCATTTCTTTATGCTAGCAGAGAGGGCTATACAGACATCGTAAAACTACTAATTAATGCAGGTGCTAATACGAAAGAAACTACTAGGTCGGGTGGAACAGCATTAATTTCTGCATCAGAGCGTGGTCATGTAGAGGTCGTAAAAGAATTATTAGAACACACGGATATTGATGTGAATTATAAAAATAATCGTGGTGGGACAGCATTATTAGAAACGATTGTGTTAGGAAATGGTAGTGACAGCCATAAAAGGATAATTCAAATGCTTATTGAGCATGGAGCGGATGTAAATATGGCTAACAATGAAGGGACTACGCCATTGCAACATGCTGAAAAAAGAGGTTTTAAAGATATTGCGAATATGTTGAGGGTAGCTGGAGCGAATGAAGTTATGCAACAGCAACCTATAGGGTAACTGTAAGTAAATGAGTATTAGATAAAGCAACAAATAGAGCGATTAGTATTTCAGCTCGTACGAGTCAAAAATAAAAGAAAGCCGTATCCATAAGAGGGATGCGGCTTTCTTTTATTAAGGCAAAGTTAAGAAATGGACTTTATAATAAATCTTCAAAAGTATATCCAATCCAAACTATTAGATGTAAATAATTAAAAAAGAAATTGTATAATGTGACTGCTTTCTGACGCTATTATGAGAAGTAATGTAATAATAAGAGAAAAAGAGAATTGAAATATATTGTGGAAGGTGTGAACGGCTAATGCGCCTATTAGTAGTAGAAGACAATGCTTCTTTATTAGAGTCTATTGTCCAAATTTTACGTGATGAATTTGAAGTGGACACGGCAATGAATGGGGAAGACGGTTTATTTTTAGCATTACAAAATATATATGATGCAATATTACTTGATGTCATGATGCCAGAAATGGATGGATTTGAAGTTATCCAAAAAATACGAGATGAAAAGATTGAAACGCCAGTTTTATTTTTAACAGCGAAAGATTCTTTGGAGGATCGAGTTAAAGGCTTAGATTTTGGCGGGGATGATTATCTCGTTAAGCCGTTTCAAGCACCGGAACTAAAAGCGAGAATTCGTGCTTTATTAAGACGAAGTGGTAGTTTAACAACAAAGCAGACAATTCGTTATAAAGGAATCGAATTGTTTGGAAAAGACAAAGGCGCACAAGTCGATGGGCAAGCAATTAAGTTGACCTTAAAACAGTATGAACTTCTAGAGTACCTCATTCAAAATAGCGGTAAAATTTTAATGCGTGAACAAATTTTTGATCGTGTTTGGGGATTTGATTCAGATACAACAGTAGCTATCGTAGAAGTGTATGTTCATCACTTACGTAAAAAATTAGAGCCATTCGGTTATCAGAAAGATATTCAAACTGTTCGTGGTATTGGATATATATTAAAAGGACAATGAAAAAGGGAAGTATGTTTCAAAAAACACGTATTCGTCTGACTATAGTAAACTCATTAGTATTTATCCTATTAATAGGAGTATTAGGGAGTATTATTTATTCATACACATATAAGCGCATTTATAATGAAGTAGATACATCCATAGAAAAAATGGTTCAGCATAGAGAGATTTCAGATGATAAAAAACTACCTAAAAAAATCAGGGGATATCTTCCAATTGGGGATCCAAGGATAATAGAGTTAACTTGGAGTGGAAACAGAGTGGAGATAGGTGGCGAAAACGGCAAACGTCGTTTTATCTTCGAAGACAATTTGGAAAATTTTTCTCCAAAAAAATTAGGATCTTTGCAAGATATTGAAGTGCAAGGGCTATATTTTAGAACGTTCGCGTTTCAAAAAGATGGAAAAATAGTTCAAATCGTACGCGATATAACAGCTGAAGAAGAAATGCTAAATACTTTATTTTTAATTCTTGTTATAGGTTGTAGTGTAGGGAGTGTATGTGCAATAGGAATCGGCTTTTTCTTAGCTGGTAGGGCACTCGTACCCATTCAAAATTCATGGGAGAAACAGCAGCAGTTCGTTTCTGATGCATCACATGAATTAAGGACACCACTTGCGGTTATTCAATCAAAAACAGATATATTATTCCAGTCACCATCTGCGACGATAGAAGAAAAAGCGATGGATATTTCTACGATTTCAAAGGAGTGTAGACGGTTATCGAAGCTCGTAGCTAATTTATTATTGTTAGCACGTTCGGATTCTAATCAAATCGAGATGGATAAGAAAACATTTGAAATGGGTAAATTGTTAGAAGAAATAGTAGATCCATATAAAGAAATTGCTTCTTATCAAGAAAAAGCGATGATATTAAAAGTAGAACGTGACATATCGTTTATTGGCGATAGAGAGAGAATCCATCAATTGATGGTTATATTGCTAGATAATGCGATGAAGTATACAAATGAAGGTGGACATATTCAAATTAATTGTATGCAAACGAGTAGTTCAATTCGCATACAAGTGAAAGATAATGGGATAGGAGTTAAAGAAGGGGATATTCCAAAGTTATTTGATCGTTTTTATCAAGGAGATAAAGCGAGAAGTCCATCAGAAGGAGCGGGGTTAGGTCTTTCAATCGCTAATTGGATTGTAGAAAAGCATTATGGGAAAATATCGGTAGAGAGCAAATGGGGAGAAGGAACTTGTTTTGAAGTGATTTTCCCAAAAAATCAAAGATTATAAGTGAGAAGACGACCTTGTTTTTACAAGGTCGTCTTTTTTAAGGGAAAGTTAAGAAAACATTTATATCATGTATTGCATAGAAAAAATTCGTCATATGAAGAAGCGGTTATTAAGGTGTATTTGAGCAAATTATATCGATCATAATGTTATCTCAAGCAGCAATGAGGTTTATGTATAGTATTAAAAAAATTATCCCGCTATTTTCCGGGCAGTAAAACTCTCACCTTAAAAATCGGCTGGAGTAAAGAAGTTAGGTGGGAGATCAACTGCCCGTAAACGCCCGATTGGTGAAGGCTAATACTCAGTGGAGGATGAACCTCCCCACTGAGTATAGTTTCACTTTATGGGAATGATGGAAAAGAAAATGTAAGAGGGAGGAATTAATTTTGCAAAAGAAACTGATGACGGTATTCACTATTGGAGTAATGAGTTTAAGTATATTAGGAGGTGCCTCTCCTTCTGGAATGACAAAAGGAAAGACAGATTACACGCAGCGTAGTAAAGAACAATTAAATGATGGAAAAATACATGCAATGCATACGGAAGAAAAAGCGGAAAAGTTAGGCATTGAAACGGATGGGAAAGAACAAATTACGTTAGAAAAAGAAATTCATGAGACGGAAGTAGGAAGAGAAGCTGATCAATTAGGTATCTCGGCAGAAGGAAAAGATGTCGGAACTCTTTCAGAAGAAATCTATGAAACAAAAGTGAAGCAAGAAGCGTCAAAACTAGGCATATCTATAGATAATACATCGATTGTGAATTTGATTACTCAAATTAATACGATTAAAATTAATGATGAAGCGGATAAATTAGGTATTTCGACAAATGGAAAAGAAATAGAAGACATTGCGGAAGAAATCTATGGAACGAAAGTAAGAGAAGAAGCAGGAAAGTTAGGTATTTCTCAAAAAGGAAAAGAGATGGAAGATTTAGCACAAGAAGTGTACGAACAAAAAGTGCAGGGAGAAGCAAAAAAATATCATATTGATTTATACGGCAAAGATATATATCAAGTATTAAGAGAAATTAATGAACAAAAAGTAGTAGAAATGGCAGATGAGCTTAATATGGATAGAACGAATATAGGCATTCAAGAGCTAGCGGAAAAAATAAAACGAGAACAACCTGAAAAAGGAAACGAACTAAAATTTGTACCGATGATTCAAACAGATGCGGATGCGTTTTATTCGTATTTAACGAATTAAAAAGGGCGTGAGAGTGATACGAAAATGGAAGTGGTATATATGTATGCCCGTACTATGTATAGGAATATGGGGTGCATATACAAATGGGATTACAGAGTATGTGGAGAAAGTAAAGGGATTACTATTATCAAGTATACAAAGTCAAAAACGAATAGAGTTTAGTAATAACGATGAAAAGGTCATCTTATCAAATGTGCCTTTAATTCAGCAATTACCAGAGCTAGATAGAGGCTGTGAAGTGACAAGCTTAGCGATGATGTTACAATACGCAGGCGTTTCAGTAGATAAGATGAAATTAGCAAATGAAATAAAAAAAGTTGATTTTATGGCCGATGGTGTACGTGGGAATCCGAATGAAGGATTTGTAGGGAATATTTATACCTTTTCTGAATCCGGATACGGTGTATATCACGGACCACTTTTTCAGTTAGCGAAAAAATATTTACCTAATAAAGCTGTGGATTTAACAGGAAAGAGTATAGAGGAAATGTATAAGAGTGTAAAAGCAGGGCAACCGGTAGTCATGATTACGAATGCAACATATGCTCCTTTAGATGAAGATGAATTTACTACATGGGAAACAAATAGTGGGGATGTTTCTATTACGTATAATGAACATTGTGTTGTACTTGTTGGGTACGATAAGGAATCTGTATATATTCGAGATCCCCTCGATGATAGCTTAGATGTAAAAGTACCAAGAGGAAACTTTGAACAGGCATGGGTGCAGATGGGGAGTCAGGCAATTAGCTATATAAATAACTCCAAATAAATTAGGAAGGAGAGCATGAACTATATAACTATAAGGTGAAGGATAAAGATTTAAGGAATTGTAAGAGAAGTTTTGCAGGTTTTTTTTGAAGAGAAGCTGTTAAGAAATAAGAGAACTTTAGCTTATTATATATGCTAAAGTTCTCTTATTTTTTATGATTAAAATGTTTAGGAGAAGTGGATATGTAAAAATGCATAATTGAAGAAAAAAATTACATGTTATCATTATATATTGTTTTATACATGTTGATTGTATAAAATTACACAAGTGTTCTATTACATAAAGGAGGCTTATTATGCAAAATATATTCAATTGGGTTAAAAGTATGAGTATCAAGAAAAAATTAATCATTTCATTTTTTATTATTTTAACTATACCGGGACTTATTATCGGTGGTGTTTCATATCAAACTGCCAAAACAAATTTTGAACAACAAATTACAGGTAAAGCAAAGGAAAACATTTCAGTTTTAAATACTGTTATTTCTCAAAATATAGAAGAGAAATTTGTTGATGCGACGTACTTTGCAGACATCTTAACAGAGGATACATATCCAAATGGACAAGAAGAGCTAGTAAGAACGAAGTTAGCGCAATATATAAAGCTTCATCCAGAAGTAGAAGGTATTTATATTGGAACGCAGACGGGAAAGTTTATAAGAGAACCATTTATTCAAATGTCTGATGGGTATAATCCAACAGATAGATCGTGGTATAAAGAAGCGCATGAAAATAAAGGAAAAGTAATTGTTACTGCACCGTATCAATCAGCATCTACAAAAAATATGGTAGTGACAATTGCTAAAGAAGTAAAAGATGGTAAAGGTGTTATAGGCATTAACTTGAATTTGGATAACATCCTAAAGGTTTCAAAAATGATTAACATTGGTGAAAAAGGCTATGCGGTTATTTTAGATCAAAATAAGCAAATTGTTAGTCATCCATCTAGAAAACCAGGTTCAAAGGTTACTGAGCCTTGGATTAAACCAATTTATGAAGACAAACAAGGAAATGTATCTTATACAGAACAAGATGATAAAAAGAATTTAATCTTTGCAACAAATGAGAAAACGGGATGGAAAGTAGTTGGAGTTATGTTTGACGAAGAAATTATTCAAGCTGCGAATCCAGTTTTTTATAAGACTTTGGTTGTCATAGCCATCGCTATTGTATTTGGTAGTGTATTAATTTATTTCATTATAAATTCTATTACAAGACCATTACGAAAAATAGCTGACTCGGCATATAAGATTAGTAAGGGGGATTTAACAGAGAAAATTACTATTTATTCCAAGGATGACATAGGAAAATTAGGGAATTCATTTAATGAAATGTCTGCTTCTTTACAAGACGTGATTACCCAAATTAGCTTTTCAGCAGAACATGTCGCAGCATCGGCAGAAGAGTTAACAGCGAGCGTACAGCAAGCGAATGATGCGACAGATCAAATTACAATTGCAATGGAACAAGTATCAGGTGGGGCTGAATCACAAAGCCAAGGTGTTGAAGAAGGCGCGGCTACATTACAACAAGTAAATACAGCAATTCAAGATGTAACTGGAAGTGCGGAGGAAATTTCCATCTCCTCACTACATGCGAGAGGAAGAGCTGTAGAGGGAGAAGAATTGGTTGAACAAACCGCAAAACAAATGCAGTCTATTTCTAGGTCGGTATCCCAGTCAGACGCTATTATTAAACTTCTTGATGAGAAATCAAAGCAAGTAGGGGCTATTTCTGAAGCAATTCAAAACATTGCTACTCAAACGAACTTATTAGCTTTAAATGCAGCTATTGAAGCAGCAAGAGCAGGTGAACAGGGACGAGGATTTGCTATTGTAGCAGATGAAGTTAGAAAATTAGCAGAGCAATCAGGAGAATCATCTGGAGAGATTGCAAATTTAATTGCAGAAATTAAGGCTGATATTGAACATACTGTTAAGGCGATGGATAATGTGAGTGTGGAAGTTCAACAGGGCTTAGAAGTTGTAACCAAAACGAAAGTAAGTTTTGCAGAAATTTCAAGTTCTACTACTCATATTGTTTCTCAAGTTAATCAAATGGTAGAAACAACGAAGAAAATCGCTGGAGATGCAAATGAAGTGACAAATGCTATTGATGAAATTGCAGCGGCGGCAGAAGAAAATACAGCTAGTATGCAAAGTGTTGCGGCTTCAACAGAAGAACAAGTGAATTCGATGGAAGAAATTAGTTCGGCTTCGCAAAACTTAGCTGAGATGGCAGAAGAACTACAAGCAATGACTAGTAAATTTAAAGTATAATAACAGCAAATAAGTAAGGTGAAAATGATATCACCTTACTTATTTTTCTATTCAGCAATTAGGGGAGTCATTAACGGGATGAAAAAAAGAAAAAGACTATGGAATTTATGGAAAACGATTACATTATTAGTGTGTACTGTTGTCATTTTTTCTTTACTTGTGACAGATATTTTAATTAGCCATAATGTTGAACGAACGACAGAAGAAAGCCAAGCAGAGAAGGCAAAAACGATTGCACATATTGTAGCGAATGATTCGGTGGTAATCGATGGTTTAATTGGGAAAGCAGATACTTCCGTCATCCAAACGTATACAAATAGGATATTAAAAAATACAGGTGTTCAATTTATTGTCGTTATGGACATGGATGGAATAAGAAAATCTCATCCAAATCCCCAAAAAATAGGTCATCATTTCGTTGGAGGGGATGAAGGAACGGTATTGAAGGGAAAGGAACACGTATCTTTAGCAGAAGGAACTTTAGGGATTTCAATGCGAGTATTCGTTCCTGTTTTTGCTGACACAGGTGAACAGCTTGGTGCGGTTGCTGTTGGTATTTCAGCTGATAATGTAAAAGAGAGAGTTAAGGAAAGTAGACATATTATTTATATAGGTGTCGGAGTTGGATTGTTAGTTGGCATTATAGGAGCGATATTGCTAGCTAGACATATAAAGAAAAGTTTATTTGGTCTTGAGCCGCATAGGATAGCGAAAATTCTTGAAGAAAGAAATACGATGTTACAATCGGTCAAAGAAGGTATTATTGCTGTGGATAAAGAAGCGAAAGTAACGTTAATTAATAATGAAGCAAAACGGCTATTTAAGAAAAGTGGACTTGAAGAAGACTTTATTGGTAAAGACGTTGAATTGTATATGCCGAATTCACGTATAAAAGAAGTGTTACAAACTGGAGAGGTACAATTAAATGAAGAACAAAATATTTATGGAATTACGATTGTTACGAATCGTGTTCCTTTATATGTAAAAGGTGAAATAGTTGGTGCGATTGCAACATTTCGTGATAAAACAGAAATCAGAAAATTGGCAGAAGAACTAACTGGTATTAGGCTATATGCGGAAGCATTACGGGCTCAATCTCATGAATTTATGAATAAAATGCATGTCGTATTAGGGCTAACACATATGAAACAGTATGAAGAATTGCAGAAATATGTAAGTAGTATGGTATCAGAGCATCAATATGAAATTGGGGGGATTATGAAAAAAATTCAAAGCCCAGTATTTGCTGGGTTTTTACTAGGTAAACTTAGTTATGCTAGAGAGAAAAATATAAAGTTAATTATAAAAGAAGATTCTTACTTACCAGAAATATATGATGAACGTATCATTCATGAACTGATCACCATTGTCGGAAATTTAATTAATAATGCATTAGACGCGGTGACGAATTGTGAGAAGAAGCAGGTTGAAGTTGGAATACAATATGGGGATACATTAATCATTACAGTACAAGATACGGGGAAAGGCATAAAAGAAGATGAAATTGATGCATTATTTATAAAAGGTTATTCCACAAAGGGTGATAATCGGGGGTATGGTTTGCATCTTGTAAAGGAAAGCATACAGCGAATAAATGGGGAAATTTATGTTCATTCATTGTTAGGAACGGGAACGACAATAACGATTGAAATACCTAAAAGTAGGGATGAGAGATAAGATGATCAAAGTTTTGATTGTAGAAGATGATCCGATGGTTGCGATGTTAAATACGCATTATTTAGAGCAAGTGGGAGGGTTTGAACTTGTTCATGCAGCTAAATCAGTAAAAGAGGCGATAGAAGTATTAGAGAAATCACGAGTAGATTTAGTATTACTTGATATTTTTATGCCTGAAGAGACTGGATTTGAGCTGTTAATGTATATTCGGAATCAAGAAAAAGAAATTGATATTATGATGATTTCAGCTGTACATGATATGGTGAGTATTAAAAAGGCATTACAATATGGAGTTGTAGACTATCTAATTAAACCATTTACATTTGAACGCTTTAAGGAAGCATTAACTGTGTATCGAGAAAAATTTACTTTCATGAAAGAACAACAAAAAATTAGTCAATCGGAATTAGATTCGCTAATTTTACAAAAAGAAAAAAGAGAGTCCTTTGACTATAAAGAGCTTCCGAAAGGATTAACAAAGCAAACATTGCAACTAATTTGGCAGCAAATCAAATCGCTTCACGGACAAGCATTTACAACAGATGAAATGGCGAAATTAGTAGGGGTTTCAAGAGTTTCTATTCGAAAGTATGTAATGTTTTTGACTGAAATTGGAGTTTTAGAGAATGAAATGGTGTATCAACATGTGGGAAGGCCGGTAAGTAAATTAAGGTGTATTGACCCAAACAAAATAGACTTTTACGTATAAGCGACTTATTATAGGTCGCTTATACTTTTTTTAATTACAAAAGTAGTTACAAAACTTACAAAAACTATTTTTACTATTGAAAGCGTTTTAATATTGTTATTAAGAAAACAAGGGGGTGCCATATGGGAATTCAAAAGAATGTGGAAGCGGTATCATTTTCTGAGGGAAATGAGGTACAAAGAGAATCGTTCGCTTCTAAAATTATGAATGTAAAAATCGGTGTAATACCTTTACCGTTATATGTAGTATTGGCTGCTATTATTTATGGGGCATCTGTATATAATAAATTACCAGCAGATATGATTGGTGGATTTGCAGTTATTATGATTATGGGTATTTTCTTAGGTGACATTGGGATGAGAATTCCAATTCTAAAAAACATCGGTGGTCCAGCAATTCTTTCATTATTTATTCCATCGTTACTTGTATTTTTCAACTGGATGAATCCAGCTTCAATGGAAGCTGCGACTATGTTAATGAAAAAATCTAACTTTTTATATTTATATATTTCTTGTTTAGTAGTAGGAAGTATTTTGGGAATGAATCGTAAAGTGTTAGTACAAGGTTTCGTTCGCATGTTTATTCCTTTAGTAGTAGGAACGTTAGCTTCTATAGCAGTAGGCTTATTAGTAGGTTCACTATTTGGATTTGAAATGAAGCAGACATTCTTCTTTATCATCGTACCAATTGTGAGTGGTGGTATTGGGGAAGGGATTTTACCATTGTCGTTAGCTTACGGTGATATTTTAAATGAATCATCAGCAACATTTGTATCACAGCTTATTCCAGCAGCTATTATCGGAAATATGTTTGCAATCGTGAGTGCAGGCTATATGAAACGATTAGGGGAGAAGAGACCTGAGCTTAGTGGGAATGGTGTATTAGTAAAAACAGATAATCAAGCAGAATTATTAAAAGAGCAAAATACAGAAAACCCAATTGACTTCTCATTAATGGGAGCAGGTTTATTAATTGCATGTACGTTCTTCATCTTTGGAGGATTTGCTTCTAAGTTCATCGGTATTCCTGGGGCAATCATTATGATTTTCTCAGCAGCACTTGTGAAATACTTTAAATTAATGCCAGCAAAAATGGAGCAAGGAGCATTCCATTTATATAAATTTATTTCAAAGAATTTAACTTGGCCGTTAATGGTCGGTTTAGGATTGCTATACATTCCGTTAAAAGACGTAGCAGCAGTTCTTTCTGTAGGATATGTTGTTGTTTGTGCATCAGTTGTTCTTACAATGGTAGCATCAGGTTTTCTTGTAGGGAAAGTGATGAAAATGTATCCAGTTGAATCAGCAATTGTAACTGGATGTCATAGTGGTTTAGGTGGAACTGGAGATGTTGCTATTCTATCAGCTTCAAATCGTATGGAATTAATGCCGTTTGCGCAAATTTCAACGCGTTTAGGCGGGGCTGCAGTGGTCGTAACAGCAACAATTTTATTGAAAATGTTTTCATGATCAAAACAAGCTAGCTATATTCGTATAGCTAGCTTGTCAAATTAAGGGGAGATTATAAGTATGTTAGAAAATCAAATTAATGAAAGATCATTGTTATTGCATAAAGAGTTAGTAGGTAAAATTGAAATTACAAGTAAAGTAGAAGTGAATACAGCGGACGATTTAAGTTTGACTTATACACCGGGGGTAGCAGAGTCTTGTAAAGCAATTGCAGCAGATGAGGAAACAGCGTATGACTATACAGCAAGAGGGAATATGGTTGCAGTTGTTTCAGATGGAACAGCAGTACTTGGTTTAGGGAATATTGGACCGAAAGCGGCTATGCCTGTTATGGAAGGGAAAAGTATTTTATTTAAGAAATTCGCGAATGTAGATGCTTTCCCGCTATGTTTAGGGACGACTGATGTGGATGAAATCGTTACCCTTGTGAAAAATCTAGAGCCTACATTTGCAGGTATTAATTTAGAGGATATTGCAGCACCACGCTGTTTTGAAATTGAAAAACGATTAAAAGAAGAAACGAATATTCCTGTATTTCATGATGATCAGCATGGGACGGCTATTGTCGTTTTAGCAGCTGTTATTAATGCATTAAAAGTTGTAAGTAAACAAATGGATGATGTGAAAATTGTTATTAACGGTGCGGGTTCGGCAGGAATTGCAATTGGAAAATTATTATTAAAAGCTGGCGCAAAACACATTACGTTAGTTAGTTTAGAAGGTATTGTTTGTGAAGGTGAAACATGGATGAACGAAGCGCAAATCGAAGTTTCACAGAAGACAAATCGAGAATATGTACGTGGAACATTAAAGGAAGCGATTCATCAAGCTGATATTTTCATCGGTGTATCTGCTCCAAACGTATTAACGAAAGAACTTATACAGACGATGAACGAGAAACCAATTGTGTTTGCAATGGCGAATCCAATTCCAGAAATATTCCCAGAGGACGCATTAGAAGCTGGGGCAGCTGTAGTAGGAACTGGGCGTTCTGATTATTCGAATCAAGTAAATAATGTATTGGCGTTCCCTGGAATATTCCGCGGTGCGTTAGATGTACGTGCGACTGATATTACAGAAGAGATGAAATTAGCGGCAGCATATGGGATCGCTAACATAATTACAGACGAAGAGCGTAATGCGAATTATGTAATTCCAAATCCATTAGATAAAAGAGTTGTTCCAAGTGTTGCAGAAGTAGTAGCGAAAGCAGCCATTGATTCAGGGGTGGCGCAAATTACGAAAATGCCAAGTTATAGATAGTCAAAAGCAGTGCCTTAAAAAGGCACTGCTTTTTTTGAGATAAGAAATCAAAATAATGAAGAAGGGTAGAATTATTTATGTCCCTTCATTATTTATTTAATTCCATTGCAACTTGTTTACCATTTACTAAAACCTCAGTTGCTGCTACGATCACTTCTATCATTTTTTTCATCTCTCATCTCTCCTCGCTTCATTTCTTACTTTAAGTATAAGAGAAGAGAGAGAATCCAACTATTGAAGTACGTGACGTAGAAATTACATTGTTGTAAGGAAGTGTTCCAGTTTTGTCACTTTATTCGGCAGTGATTACAAATTGATCATAATATCTTTCATTCACATATATGTTTAATACCCATAATCCAGGTGAAGGTAGTGACATTACGAGAGGGAGTTCTTTTATTGTAGTATCGATTGTACTTGAAGTAGTCCAATTTGGTTCGGAAGTTTCCTTTGGAACGATTATTGGTGTTGGAAGGATAGAGCCTTGTTTTAAAGCAATAATAGATAGTTTTCCAGTTGGCATTTCAGGATCTAGGAAGAACCACATTATTTCATTTTGTTCATTTGCGATAATAGAGCTATCAGCCATGGCGATTTTTCCTTCGATGCCTTTTAACGGTATTTTTCCTTCTACGAATGATGGAGCTTCTTCCCAATTTACATCTTTTAAAACACTAAGATGAAAAAAAGAAGGTGCGTTAATTTGAGAAGATGACGTTTCTAGTACTTCTTTTTTAGGTACATTTGAATCTGGCTGCACTTGCGCGCAGCCAGTAATGAGGAAGGAGAAAAGTAGCATAGTTCCGATTTTTTTCATGGTGCCACACTCCTAATTTTTATTGTTAGTGTAATTGTATTTGCTAGAAGACGAGACAATTCCTTTAAATTATAAAAAGAGGTCGTAAGTTTTGTACGACCTCTTTTGACATTTTCTATCCCGATTGGTGAGGGCTAATAATCCGTGGGGGATGGAACGCCCCTACTGATTAAAGTTTCACTTTATATTTGTTCAGTTGAAAAGGTTGGTTCTCTCTTTTTTTGAGGCATTGTTAAGAAAATAACAGAAAGAACGATACATACTCCGCCTAATAATTGATATGCTCCAAAAGATTCATTAAGCCAAGCAATTGAAACGATGGCAGCTACAAGTGGTTCAATGCTAGATAAAATACTTGTTTCTGTTGCTGCTAAATATTTAAGACTCCCGATATAAAGAAGGAAAGAAAGAGTGCCACTTGTAATGATAAGAATAAGCATAGAAAAAGTTTGAAGTGTGAACGTTTGCGAAATCTGATTCCATCCAAAAGAACGATTACAAATAAGCAGTGCAATCCCTCCAATTAACATCCCCCAGCCAATTACTATAGTTGTTCCACATTCTTTAATAAGAGAAGCCGGATGAAGGGTATAAAAAGCAAAACCAATCGCTGTTAATAGGCCGAAAGTAATAGCTGCTTTAGATAAAACAATATTTTCAATTGAACCGTTTGTAATAATAAAGTATGTCCCTGTTAGAGCAGTTATAATTGCGAGTATTTGCATAGAAGCAGGGAATTTTTTTTGCTCAAACGCAACGTAAATGGTAATAAGAACAGGACCTAGAAATTGAAATAGTGTTGCCGTTACGGCATTACTAATATGAACTGTTTCGATAAAAGCGTACTGCGCACCAAGCATGCCAAGAATAGAGAAAATTATAAGTTGTATAAAGTGTTTAGGATGTTTCCAAATGTGAAATATGTTTTGTTTTTTAATAAGCAAGAAAGCCAAAATGAATATTCCTGCGAGTAACAGGCGAATTGTTAAAAAATCAATTGATGATACGTTCGTATGTTGAAATAGCCACTGAATCATGGGACCAGATAATCCCCATAGGGTAGCTCCCGTAATAATCATCATAAGTCCGATGCGTCTACCATTGTTCATTATCATGCATCTCCTCTCTAGTATTTGATTATTAATGTGTTACATGATAAAAGGAATTATATAGAACTTCTGGTACTGTAAAAAGTATCAGTTATGTATTTTTGGAAGGGGTCAGATGTTGTGTTAGAATTAACGCCTAATTTGAATGCAAATAGTAAAACGGCATTGTATGTGCAATTGTATGAGTATATAAAAAAAGAGATTAAAGATGGAACGATTCCGGCCTTTACGAAATTACCGGCTAAGAGGAAGTTGGCGACATATTTACAAGTGAGTAAAAATACAGTTGAAGCTGCTTATGAGCAACTTCTTGCCGAAGGATATATTGAGTCGATTTCTAGAAAAGGTTATTTTGTATGTGAAATCGAGCAAATGATTCATGTGGAAGGCAGCGAAGAGGTAATAGGAGAAGCGCCTTTTCAAGATAAGGAGTATAAATTTGATTTCACTCAAACGGGTGTGGATACTAATACTTTTCCGTTTCATGTATATCGAAAAATTACGAACGAGGTATGGCAATTTGAAAATAAAGATTTACTTTTTATTGGACATCCGCAAGGGGAGGTAAGTTTACGAGAAGCAATCGCGAGCTATTTGTATGAATCTAGAGGTGTACGATGCGTAGCTAGTCAAATTGTAATAGGAGCGGGTACGCAAATATTAGTAAAAATGTTATTTCAGTTGTTAAAGGGAAGTCGTTATGCGGTTGAGAACCCTGGGTACCATCGGAAAATGGTTGTTTTTGAGCAAGGGGAACAAAATGTACAAATGTTATCTTTAGATAGAGATGGAATTCGTATGTCACAGTTAGCTGATAGCCATGCAAATGTTGTATTTGTTACACCTTCGCATCAGTTTCCTTGCGGGATGATTATGCCAATTACGAGAAGAATGCAGCTTTTGCAATGGGCGAAAAAAGAAGAAGGAAGATATATTATTGAAGATGATTATGATAGTGAATTCCGCTATTCAGGAAAGCCAATTCCAGCGTTGCAAGGGTTAGATAGAGATGGGAAAGTAATTTATATGGGGACGCTGTCTAAAGCGCTATTGCCATCATTACGGATGAGTTATATGGTGTTGCCAAAACCCCTCATTAAGCAGTATCAAGAGCAATATTTATTTTACACACAAAGCGTTTCAAGAATGGATCAAGAGATCATTAGGAAATTTTTAAATGACGGGCATTGGGAAAAACATATTCATAAAATGCGTGTTGTGTATCGAAAGAAGAGAGACCGTCTTGTTTCGGTAATAGAAAAATATTTTTCTAATCGCATTGAAGTAATAGGGGAAGATTCTGGCCTACATATTTTATTAAAAGTGCATAACGGGATGGAAGAGAAAGAATTAATGGAATCTGCAGCCGAAAGGAGTATTAAAGTGTATCCTGTTTCGATGTATTATAAGGAAGGGACTTCTCCCAAAAGTACAGTATTACTTGGATTTGCGACTTTATTAGAGGAAGAAATTGAAGAGGCCATTCAATTATTATATACAGCATGGTTTACAAGAAAGTAAAAAACATCCTCATAAATGGAGGATGTTTTTTTATTATTTTTCTTCATCTAGGAAAAGAACCATATGCTCTTCATCCCAATATTGTCCGTTATATTTTAATGAGCGTTCTTGCACACCAAATGTTTTAAATCCTAATGACTCATAAAGTTTTTTTGCACCATCGTTTCCGACAACAACATCAAGCATAACTTGCTCTACTTCTAAAGATTTAGCAAGCTCAAGACATTCTTTAATAAGTGCTTTTCCCGCTCCAAGTCCGCGTGCTTTTGGAGACACGTATACTGAACCAATTTTTGCTTTATGTTCTTGTTTTACATATGGTTTCGTTTCCAGTGTTGCAACTCCGATTAATTCTCCATCTTTAAATGCACCTAGTGTATAGTTCTCATCTTGTGCTAATTTTTGGGCTTTATATTCAATAGCACACTCTTTATTAATAATATCTTCATAAGAAGAGCTGAAAGCTTCCGGGTTTTGTTTTAACCCTTCTACTCGAAGTTCTAAGTAAATTTCTGCTTCGTCTTTTGTTAATACATGGATATCCAATTATATCACCCTCCAAATCTTTGACAGTTGTACCTATATTTTATATTGAAATAAGAATAATTTCAAAAGCTTAGCTTATATGGGCTGGTTTTATAAATAAAATAGCACCAGTAGTGTTGACTACTACTGGTGATTTCACACATATATTATTCAAATGGTAATTCAATTATAAATTCTGTTCCGACTTCTAATTCGCTTTTAACTTCGATAGAACCATCATGAAGTTCTACAATTTCCTTTGCAACAGCTAGTCCGATACCTTTTCCTCCCGTAGCTCGTGTTCTAGATTTATCGACACGGTAAAAGCGATCGAAAATGTGTGGGATATCTTCTTTTGGAATACCTTCACCTTCATCTTGTATACTTATTGTAAAGGTATTTGCACTGGTTAGTACACGTATTGTTATAGAAGTGTTTTCTGGCGAATGTTGATAAGCATTATGCAATAAATTTAACATCACTTGTTCCATACGCCTTTCATCTATACAAACTTCTAAATCATTTTTACAGTATACATGAATTTCTATTTGTTTGTTGGTTAATGTTGTTTTTGTTTTTTCAACCATGCGTTCTAAAAATGGTCTCAGGAGCATTTTTTGTTTTTTAATAACGAATTGATGTTGCTCTAATTGTACGAGCATAAATAAATCTTGTACGAGATCAGTTACACTATCGGTTTCATCCTCGATGATTTGTAAATACTCTTCACGTTCTTCCTTCGTTAAAGAATTCCTCTTTGCCACTTTCGCATAACCTTTCATATAAGTTAGTGGAGTTAGTAACTCGTGCGCTACACTGGCAAGAAATTCGTTTCGCTCTTTTTTCATATACGTCAGTTCACTAGACAGTTCCTCAATGGTTGTGGCTAAACTTCCAAGTTCGTCATTTCGTTTAATCCCTAATTGAATTGGTTTGTTTAATTTTGACATTTTTTCTGTTGCTCTCTTCATCTTTATAAGAGGATCTGTAATAACTCGAGAAAAAACAAAGACAGAAATAGTTGTTAAAATAAGTGTCAAAATACTCACGATAATGAATTGATTCATTAGTCTAAGTAGCATATCTTCTAAGAAGGATGTTTTTAAGAACATGTGTAATTTACCTTGAAAGTCTTTTGTGTCAATTGGTGTTACTGTTGAGATGAATTTTGATTCTTTCCAATTCTTTTCTACTATTAATCCCCCCTTTTTAACTGGGGGGATTTTACAATGAAGTTGTTTTTGCATATCTTTTGTTACTGTTTCTGAGGCCGAAGTGATTTTTCCATTACTGTCAGTTATAACAATGGCTATATCAGAATTAGTAAGTGCTTCTGTTTCCATTAAGTCTTCAGCGGCATCTTCAATAGAGAAGCCAGAAGAGGCAGGGCGGTTGAGATGTTCAGCATATTTTTTTTGCTCAGCGTATTTGCCGTATTTGCTCCATTTTGCACGCCGTTCAATCGTATCACGATAGCGGTTTCCCTTCTCTAAAAGAGCAATGGTTTCCTCTTCAACACGCATTTTTGAAAGACTTTTATAAAAAGATACGAAAGCGATTGTCTCAATACATAAAGCTAATATTAAAAAGTATGTCCCAACTTTAAGGGAAAGTCTGCTCATTTTCTCACCATACCTTATTTCATATAAAGGGTCAGTGGTCTACTATTGTCCACTGATCAAATTAATTATTCACTTTTCCATTTATATCCAACTTTATAGACAGTTTCTAAGTAATCTTCAACTGGAAATCCTTTTTTGCGTAACTTATCCCGTATATTACGAATATGTGAATCGATAGTTCTGTATTCGATATCTGTTTGATAGCCCCAAATCTTCTCGATTAAATCGTCTCGGCTGTAGGCACGGTTTGTATTTTGTAAAAATAGTCCGAGTAACGAAAATTCAATAGGAGTTAGTGAGATTTTTTCATTATAAACTGTAACAGTATGTTTCGTTTTATCCCACTCAATACCATTGAAGCTAACAAAGCTATCTTTCTTTGTACGACGTAATATAGCCTCGATTCGCGCGACTAATACATGTTCATCGAATGGTTTTGTAATATAGTCATCTGCTCCCATGGTCAGGCCTTTGACCATATCATAATTTTGGTTGCGAGCTGTTAGCATAATAATTGGAACGTTGGAAATTTGACGGATTTGATAGCAAGTATCCCACCCATCCATATTTGGCATCATAACATCTAATAAAATAATATCGAAGTCCTTTTGTTCGATTAATTCTAGCGCTTCAAGGCCAGAGGTAGCTTTCATACAAAAATAGCCACGAGGGCTTAAGAACAGATCTAATAATCGTAACATACGTTCTTCATCGTCTACTAATAAAATTTTCACCATAATCTTGTGCACCCCAAACTCTTCATTCTACTTGTATAGTTTACATGAAAATAATAAAAAACTCTTTTTATGTGATTGAATGGATGGCTGATTTTTTCAATCAGGGCAATTGACATAAAAAATGCACTAGTTTTGCACAACTATTTTTTATAATAGAAAACGTAGCGACACAAATACCCTATGTTGCGACATAACGTCATGTCATTTTATTTATAAAATGACAATTCCATTCTATTGTGTATGTGAGATAGAGAGGGTTTTCGTATTCACCTCGCATCGGATAAGAAAAATTTCCTATCTCACACTTTTTTTAATATAAAGGGGATTGTACACATGAGTAAAAAAGTAGAACATTTACAAAAAGAAAAGCAAGATCGTAATGCGATTGTAATGTGTGTTGCGGTATCTATGCTTATTATGATAAGTTGTGTAAATAAATTTTTCGGGATTTTATAATAGAAAAAAAGCTTATTGCTTCTTAAGAAGCAATAAGCTTTTTTAATGTTTTCTATATAATAAACCAAGGTAGAATTGCCAGTCCAGAAGTTACAATTGCTGTAGCAAATATTAAAAAGATAGCTTGTTTGTTTTGTTTCATGTTACATTCTCCTCTACATATCAATTGCATGCTATACGTTCATGAAATACTCAGCGGGAGATGGATCATCCCCACTGATTAAAGTCTCACTTTATATTTTTAGTATAACGAATGGAAAGGATTGGAACGATTGATAAAGGTGACATGAAGATTACATTGTTGTAATGAAAAAAGCATCTTAATTAATAAGAAGATGCTTTTGAAAAATTATATTAAAATGTTAATTATTTAAGAATAAAACCATATGCTCTTCGTCCCAATATTGGCCATTATGTTTTAAGGACCGTTCTTGCACACCGTAAGTTTGGAAGCCGAGGGACTCATATAATTTTTTTGCAGCAGTGTTATCAGCAACAACATCAAGCATGAGCTGTTCTACATGTAATTTATCGGCATTTTCAATAATCGCTTTAATTAAAGCTCGTCCTGCACCGAGACCACGCGCTTTTGGAGAAACAAAAACGGAGCCGATTTTTGCTTTATGCTCTTGCTTAATAAATGGCTTTGTTTCTAGAGTAGCAATACCGACTAAATCATTATCTTTGAAGACACCTAGAGTATACTTATCCGGATTGCTTAATCGCTTTGCCATAGCAGCGACAGGGTTTTCATGTTTAAGAACATCTTCATAAGAAGAGCTAAAAGCCTCAGGGTTTTTCGTTAAACCTTCCATACAAACTTTCAAATAAATTTCTGCGTCCTCTGTTGTTAATAAGCGAATTTCCATAGTTGTAACCTCCTAGATTGATTCAAATTTAATTCATTAACTTTGTAAGATTAAGTTTAGTTAAATGTATTCTGTGACTATTCTTTCTTAATTTGTAAAAGAATGAAGAGATTATGCTACTATGTTTTTATTTTATTTATGTAATGAAATTATATATTAACTTAATTAACTATTCAAGGATTTAATATATTACATTTTTATAACTAAAATTCCAGCTTTGTAAAGGAGTCATTTTTATCCCACTATTCGTGGGAGTCGGGTTGCCCGTAAAAGCCCAATTGGTTTGGGCTAATAATCAGTGGGGAGGGAAAAAACCTCCACTGATTAAATTTTCACTTTCTTTTACGTAGTCAATCGTTTATTTTGTAGCCATCGATTCGTTCTGGATGTGTATAAATATTGCAAGATCCATTTCGAATAAATCCTACTACGGTAATACCTAAATCATGGGCGAGTTGCAGAGCTAGTTTAGTTGGAGCTGATTTAGATAGAACAATTTCGCAACCTATTTTTGAAACCTTTAACAAAATTTCAGATGAGATGCGTCCGCTAAACGCAATGATTTTCCCTTGAACAGATATATTGTTTCGTAAACAATGACCGTATATTTTATCTAGCGCATTATGTCTTCCGATATCCATTCGTGCTAAAAGAATGTTTTTTCGATCACATAGAGCGGTATTATGCACACCACCCGTTTGGCGAAATGTAGTTGAAGATTGTTGTAAGGAAGTCATTAGGTGAAAACATTCTTCCGGAGTAATAGTTATATGTATATCATGTAACTTCTTTGCTTTTGCTGCATCGTTGATGAAAACAAAACCTTGTCTACTTTTTCCGCAACAAGAAGTTACGTACCGTTTATTATATAAAGTTTGATAGAGCGGATTAATTTTTGATGATTTTACATGGACAATTCCGTTTTCTTTTTGGATCCATAATTCTTCGATATCTTTATAAGAAGAAATAATCCCTTCAGAAATTAAAAAACCGATTACCATATCTTCAATGTAATTAGGAGTGCATACAACCGTTACGTATTCTTCGCTATTTAATTTAATTGTAATAGGAGATTCTGTAACAACCTCATCGGTTTGTTTTGAAAATGTACCAGATTGATAGCGTACAATGGTATATGTTTCTTGAGTAGGCCCCATATTAAATTCCCCTTTATATATATTTTTCTCCATATTTATCATAAAACATCGAAAAAACAAAAGCATCTACTAGTAAGAAGATGGCAGATTATTTTGGTTATTATTGTATATGTACGATATAATAGATTTGTAGAATAGCGACATTTTCAAGCTTTCGTAGTTATACCTTATAACATCTAGAATCGACTTCAAAGGAAAGTATTTCAACAGGGCGTTTCAAAAATATGTACAGCAACGCAAATTTGAAAACGGATTCATAATTGTGTTGTACAGTTAGTTGTAAGGAGAGGGGAAACTATGACAGAACAGACAGTCCGTGTAACCGTTGATGGTAAAGAATTTTTTGCATCAGGTGAAAAGACGATACTCCAATTATTTAACGAAAGTAATTTAGAACATCCTCAAATTTGTGATGTACCAGAGGTAGATCCTATTCAAACTTGTGATACATGTATTGTAGAAGTAGATGGAAAGTTAATGCGTGCTTGTTCAACAAAGTTGGAAGATGGCATGCATATTGAGAGGCAATCGGAACGTGCGAAGGAAGCACAAACTGAAGCGATGGATCGAATATTAGAGAATCATTTATTGTACTGTACGGTATGTGATAATAATAATGGTAACTGTAAAGTCCACAATACAGTAGATATGATGGGAATTGAAGAACAGAAATATCCATATGAACCGAAAGTAAGTGGATGCGAAGTGGATACGTCGCATCCATTCTATCGATACGATCCAAATCAATGTATTGCTTGTGGGCAGTGTGTAGAAGTATGCCAAAATTTACAAGTGAATGAAACTTTATCGATTGATTGGAGTTTAGACCGCCCACGTGTTATTTGGGACAATGGTGTGAATATAAATGACTCGTCTTGTGTGAGCTGTGGGCAATGTGTAACAGTTTGTCCTTGTAATGCATTAATGGAAAAAACGATGCTAGGAGAAGCTGGATTTATGACTGGTTTAAAACCAGATGTGCTAAATCCAATGATTGATTTTGTAAAAGATGTAGAGCCTGGATATAGCAGTATTTTAGCAGTTTCAGAAGTAGAGTCCGCGATGCGTAAGACGAAAATTAATAAGACAAAAACAGTTTGTACATTTTGTGGTGTAGGTTGTTCATTTGAAGTATGGACGAAAGATCGTCAAATTTTAAAAGTGCAACCTGTTTCAGATGCACCGGTTAATGGTATTTCCACATGTGTAAAAGGCAAATTTGGATGGGACTTTGTGAACAGTGAAGAGCGTATTACAAAGCCGTTAATTCGCCAAGGGGATATGTTTGTTGAGGCTTCATGGGAAGAGGCTCTTGAAGTTGTTGCATCTAATATGCAACATATTAAATCAGAATATGGTAGCGATGCGTTTGGGTTTATTTCTTCTTCGAAAGTAACAAATGAAGAAAACTATCTTATGCAAAAACTAGCTCGTCAAATATATGGAACAAATAATGTAGATAACTGTTCACGTTATTGCCAATCTCCAGCAACAGACGGTTTATTTAAAACTGTCGGTATGGGCGGAGATGCTGGAACAGTGAAAGATATTGCTGAGGCAGGTCTTGTTATTATTGTTGGTGCAAATCCAACAGAAGGACATCCTGTACTTGCAACTAGAGTGAAACGTGCTCATAAATTACATGAACAAAAACTAATTGTCGCAGACCTTCGTAAACATGAAATGGCGGAGCGTGCTGATATATTTGTTCACCCGAGTCAAGGGACGGATTATGTATGGCTTGCTGGGATAACGAAATACATTATCGATCAAGATTGGCACGATAAAAAGTTCATAGCTGAAAATGTAAAGAATTTTGATGAATATAGCAAAATGCTAGAGAAATATACGCTTGATTATACTGAGAAAATTACAGGGATTTCTAAAGCTCAGTTAAAAGAAATGGCTCGTATGGTATATGAAGCAGATGGTACTTGTATACTTTGGGGAATGGGTGTAACTCAAAATACAGGAGGAAGTACAACGTCGGCAGCAATTTCAAATTTACTTCTCGTTACAGGTAACTACCGTCGTCCTGGTGCCGGTGCGTATCCGTTACGCGGGCATAATAACGTACAAGGTGCTTGTGATATGGCGACATTACCGAACTGGCTTCCGGGTTACCAAGCAGTTTCAGATGATGTGCATCGTGCGAAATTTGAAAAAGCATACGGTACTACCATTCCGAAAGAACCGGGATTAAATAATATCGCAATGTTACTTGCGGCCGAAGAAGGAAAACTGCGTGGTATGTATGTTATGGGAGAAGAAATGGCTTTAGTAGATTCAAATGCCAACCATGTACAACATATTTTAGCGAATTTAGACTTCCTTGTTGTTCAAGATATGTTCTTATCGAAAACAGCTCGTTTTGCCGATGTTATTTTACCGGCAGCACCAAGCTTAGAAAAGGAAGGAACATTTACAAATACAGAGCGCCGTATTCAAAGATTGTATGAAGTATTGAAGCCACTTGGTGATTCTAAACCAGATTGGTGGATTTTACAAAAAGTAGCTCGTGCACTGGGCGGAGATTGGAATTATGGAAGTCCAAGTGAAATTATGGATGAAATTGCATCGCTTGCCCCGTTATATTCACAAGCAACGTATGACCGTTTAGAAGGCTGGAATAGTTTATGTTGGGGTAGCCATGATGGTAGTGATACACCGTTATTATATGTAGATGGATTTAACTTCCCAGACAAACTAGCACGATTATCACTAGATGAATGGGTTCCGCCAGTTGTAGCACCAGATGAGTATGATTTACTATTAAATAATGGCCGTATACTAGAGCATTTCCATGAAGGAAATATGACGAATAAGTCGGCTGGAATTTTATCTAAAGTGTCTGAAGTATTTGTTGAAATTTCACCTGAACTTGCTAAAGAACGCAATGTGAAAGATGGTGGTCTTGTAGAGTTAGCATCACCATTTGGAAAGATTAAAGTACAAGCGCTTGTTACAGATCGTGTAACTGGAAATGAGTTATATTTGCCGATGCATGCGACAGTAAATGAAGAGGCAATCAATATTTTAACAGGAACAGCAACAGACATTTATACGTGTACACCAGCTTATAAACAAACAATGGTGAAACTGCGCGTATTACGTGAAAAAGGAAATCGTCCGTTACCATCTTCAAACCCGAGAGATAAAAAACGTCATCCGCAAAATGGTGTTGAAATCGAGAAAAAGTGGCAAAGAAAACAATACGTATCACTTGTGGACCAGAATTAGGGGGCGGAGATAGTGGCAAAAGAGATTACTTTAATTAAAAAGAAGATTGTAACAGAAGAAGAAAAAAAACAGCAAGTAACAGATGAGTTGTTAAATGATCTAGCTGAAAATAGAGAAGCAGTAGAAGAGACGATGCAGCTATTAGCGCAGTTGCACAAAGCTGGAATTTTAGATGCAGCAATTAGTTTACTTGCTGCAAAAGAAGATGTTTCCAAAATAGCTGTTGAACAATTGAATCGTGAACCAGTAAAAAACGCATTAAACAATATGATGGGGGCAGGAGAGGCATTATCTTCAGTGGACCCAGAAATAACGAAACAAATAACATCTAGTTTAGTCACTGGATTACAATTTGCAACGGATGAGCTGAAAAATGGAAAGAAAACAAAAGTGATGGATTTCTTTAAGGTATTAAAAGATCCAGATATCAACAGGGCGATTACATTCGGTTTTAGTTTCTTAAAAGCATTTGGACAAGGATTAGAGAAAAAATAGAGTGAGTGAAAAAAAGTGATGGGATTAGCCATCACTTTTTTCATTATATGTATAAGAGTGTTCATGTTAAGCGGAATATATTATTATTAAAAAGATGGATTGGAACTGGAAATGTGGAATCCATCTCAAATACCGTTTTAGAATTTGGAGGAATATATGCAACACCGTAAAAAACTATCTATACCAGGAGTAATGGGACATTCCTTTCAAACAGTTAGATTTGCTTTTTGGAATGTATTAACCTTTCAACTTGTTTATAAATTATTAGCAGCGATTGTATTTGTCCCGCTATTTGGGATCATTTTTAATAAGTTATTGTATTTTGGTGGTTATGCAAATGCAACGAACGATGAATTATTAGCGTTTTTAAAGACACCATACGGCATCTTGGCAATCGTAATTTTGTCATTGTTAGCACTGTTTCTTATTTTTACGGAATTTGCGGTACTTATTATTATTTCGTATTTTGCTCATAAAAGACAAAAGGTGAAATTACGTCCGATTTTATATAAAACGGTAACGTATTTACCTACTCTTTTCACATATTGCTTACCAGGATTTATTTTATATGCTGTCGTATTATTACCTCTTTTAAATATGGGATATGAAACGGCATTAATTCCGCAAATTCAAATTCCTAACTTTATTACAGGAGAACTCTTCAAGACAACGATGGGACAAGTTGGTTATTACACGTTCTTTGCTGTAGTCGCGTATTTGAACCTTCGCTGGATTTTTGTTCTACCTATTGTCGTTTTAGAGCAAAAAACATTTCGCGTGGCAGCACGCAAAAGTGCAGCTTTAGTAAAAGAAAGCTTTTTTAAAGTACTATTCTTTTTAGTAGGTTTTTTCATTTCAATAGGGATTGTGTATATTGTATTTTGGGGAATATATTTATTGTGCCTATGGGGTGTGTATGAATTTACAAACCCGAAAGGAACATTCGCATTGTTAGCTGAATCAACAATGTCTGTATTCCTAACAAGTACATTGTATTTATTTAGCTTTATCGTGACACCATTTTATATTATGGCGATTACGCGATTGTATTTGCAAAAGGTTCCGGTTGAAGATGTTTTACTAGAAGAAGGATTAGACTATTCAAAATCGAAAGCAGATAAATGTTTCTTCCAAAAACATCGTTGGAAATTTATTGGTGTATATATTGTGGGAATTATTACTGCTGGAATGGTCGTTGCCTTCATTGTGACCTTTATTTCAAACACATATAAAGAACCAATTATTATGGCGCACCGTGGATATATATCAAAAGGTGTAGAGAATACGAAAGAAGCAGTGCAAGGTGCCATTGATGCAAAAGCAGACTATGCTGAAATAGATGTCTTGCAAACAAAAGATGGCGAACTAGCAGTCATACATGATTTGAAGTTGAAACGTCTTGCGAATGCGAATGTGCATGTATCAGATTTGACGATGGATGAGCTAAGGGAGCTTACTCTTAGTCAAGATGGGCTCACAGGAGAAATTAGTACATTAGATGAGATTATTAAGCTTTCAAAAAATAAAATAAAACTCAATATAGAAGTGAAGCTTCACGGTAATGAGAAGGACTTCGTAAATAAAGTATTAAAAGCAATTAAAGATAATGACTTTGAGAAACAATGCGTTATTCAAACATTACATTATCCCCTTATTAAAGAGTTTAAGCGTGCAAATCCAGATATAAAAGTAGGATATATACTGTATGCAAGTAGAGCTAACTTAAAGAATGTGAAGGCTGATTTTTATGTAGCAGAAGAATACATGTTAAATAAAAAATTAGTAAAAGAAGCAAGGAAGTTAAATAAGCCAATTTACGTATGGACAGTAAATGATATGGAAAGTTTAAAGGCATATTATAAGTTAAACGTAGATGGTATCATTACCGATTATCCTGAAGACGCACGTGAAACAATTAAGATGTTAAAAGAACAAGAAGCTGAAGAAAGCGATATATTTGATAAAATTACAGAAACGACAGAAGACTTGTTTTCAAAATTATTTATAAGTTACCCAGCTGCTGGCTAAATGCTAGTAGCTGTTTTTTTATGAAAAGAATATATTTCTAAAGTATTGTACAAAGTAATAAGTGTATATGTATACGTAACTACTTAGTTTTTTTACATTGTTACGTTATTGTCAAATAATAAATAATAACTATGCATTTTGAATGGATATAATAGAAATAGAGTGATAGATGATGAAGTGGTACGCAGAACTCAATAGAATCAATGTTTTATATATTTACACTATTCTAAATATATAAACTTTAAAAAAATAGTATGTTAGCGTTTTCATAACTTTTAAGTTATGCTAGAATAAGGACATAAGTTATTAATTATTTAAAAAAGAAAAAAGAATTCCTTTTTTCTGTTAATTATAAGGGGGCATTTCATTATGCGTATTGGGGTACCAGCAGAAATTAAAAACAACGAAAACCGTGTGGCAATGACACCAGCAGGTGTTGTACATTTAGTTCGTAACAATCACGAAGTATTCATTCAAAAGGATGCAGGTGTAGGATCTGGTTTCACAGATGCTCAGTATGTTGAAGCGGGAGCAAAAATTGTTGATACAGCTGAAGAAGCTTGGAACATGGAAATGGTTATGAAAGTTAAGGAACCAGTTGAAAGCGAATACAAACACTTCAGTGAAGGTTTAATCTTATTCACATACTTACACTTAGCTCCAGAACCAGAATTAACAAAAGCGTTAATTGAAAAGAAAGTTGTTGCTATCGCATATGAAACAGTACAATTAGAAAACCGTTCATTACCATTACTTGCACCTATGAGTGAAGTAGCTGGTCGTATGGCTGCACAAATCGGTGCGCAATTCCTTGAGAAAAACAAAGGCGGTAAAGGTATCTTACTTGCAGGTGTTCCAGGAGTTAAACGCGGTAAAGTAACAATTATCGGTGGTGGACAAGCTGGTACAAATGCTGCTAAAATTGCAGTCGGACTAGGTGCGGATGTAACAATCATCGACTTAAGTGCAGAACGTCTTCGTCAATTAGATGACATTTTCGGAAACCAAGTAAAAACTTTAATGTCTAATCCTTACAATATTGCAGAAGCTGTAAAAGAATCTGATCTTGTAATCGGTGCAGTATTAATCCCAGGTGCAAAAGCGCCAAAACTTGTAACAGAAGAAATGATTAAATCAATGGAACAAGGTTCTGTTGTTGTAGATATCGCGATTGACCAAGGTGGTATTTTCGAAACAACTGACCGTATTACAACTCATGATAACCCAACTTATGAAAAACACGGCGTTGTTCACTATGCAGTTGCAAATATGCCAGGTGCAGTTCCACGTACATCAACTCTTGCATTAACAAACGTAACAGTACCATATGCAGTACAAATTGCTAACAAAGGCTACAAAGAAGCTTGCCTAGGCAACTCTGCATTATTAAAAGGTATTAACACATTAGAAGGCTACGTAACATTCGAAGCAGTTGCAGAAGCTCACGGTGTAGAGTACAAAGGTGCTAAAGAATTATTAGAAGCAGAAACAGTATCTTGCTAATAGAAGCATTATACAAAACAAAATCGAACAATATATAAAACAACATGATAAGAGCTAAGAGATAATACCTCTTAGCTCTTCTTGGTAAAAGGGGGCATTCATCGTGGCCAACCTATTCAAAAAGAAATCCGTTACGCAATTGTTAGGGGAAAGTAAAAGTAAAACTTTGACGAAAACGCTAGGGGCATTTGACCTAACAATGCTAGGGATTGGTGCGATAATTGGTACAGGAGTTCTAGTATTAACGGGATTAGTAGCAGCAAGAGATGCTGGTCCAGCAGTTATTTTTTCATTCATGATTGCAGCAATTGTTTGTGGATTTGCAGCTTTATGTTATGCAGAGGTTGCATCTGCACTTCCTGTTTCAGGTAGTGTGTACACATATTCATATGCAACAATTGGTGAGTTTGTTGCCCATTTAATGGGGTGGACATTGCTATCCGTATATGTCGTAACGACTGCCGCAGTAGCTGGTGGATGGACGGGTTATTTCAATAACTTAGTGAGTGGATTAGGAATTGAAATTCCAAAAGCATTGTTAACGATTCCATCGCAAGGTGGTATGGTGAACTTACCAGCAGTTATCGTTACGTTGGTGATAACTTGGTTATTATCACGAGGTACAAAGGAAAGTAAGCGTGTAAATAACATAATGGTATTAATTAAAATTGGTATTGTTGTTTTATTCATTGCAGTTGGTGTATTCTACGTGAAACCAGAAAACTGGATACCATTTGCACCGTACGGCTTAAGTGGAGTCTTCGCCGGAGGAGCAGCAGTATTCTTCGCTTTCTTAGGATTTGATGCATTAGCAACTTCTGCTGAAGAAGTGAAAAATCCACAACGTGATTTGCCGATTGGTATTATTGCTTCATTAGTCATTTGTACAATCATTTATGTTGTAGTTTGTCTCGTTATGACAGGTATGGTTTCTTACAAGGAATTAGATGTACCTGAAGCGATGGCCTATGTACTAGAAGTTGTAGGACAAGATAAAGTGGCTGGTGTAATTGCTATTGGAGCTGTAATTGGTATTATGGCTGTAATTTTCGCATACATCTACGCTACGACACGTGTATTCTTCGCGATGAGCCGTGACGGTTTATTGCCAAAATCTTTCGCGAAAATTAACAAGAAGACAGAAGCACCAACATTTTCAGTTTGGTTAACAGGAATTGGTAGTGCTGTAATTGCTGGATTTATCGATTTAAAAGAATTGTCGAATTTAGCGAATATTGGAGCGTTATTAACATTCGCGATGGTTGGTGTAACTGTCATCATTCTTCGTAAAACGCATCCGAAATTACAACGTGGATTTATGGTACCACTTGTACCAATCTTACCGATTATTTCAGTTGCATGCTGTCTATTCTTAATGGTAAATCTACCGTTAAAAACATGGATATACTTCGGTGTTTGGTTGGCAATTGGAGTAGTTGTATACTTTGTATATTCGAAAAAACATAGTCATCTAAAAGAAGATGAAAGTTCGCAGGATAATTTAGAAGAAGCTAATTAAAGGGATATAAAGTTAGTAAGCCTTGTGCGTCTAGGGAGCGCGCAAGGCTTTTTCTTTTGGGGAAATAAAGGAGACCAATGTTATGTTGTCGAATTTTTATGTCGGAATATAAGAAGGGGTGGAAAGATGGAGACGAAAGTTGTCGTTGGAGCAGAGGGATATAATAATAACCCAGGTTGGTTACATACGAATGAAGAAGAATTAAATTTATTAAAAAGAGAAACGTGGCTTAATAAATTTCAGCCTAATTCTTTATCAGTAATTTTGGCTGAACACGTATGGGAGCATTTATCGTATGAAGAAGGTATAGAAGCAGCTAAAATATGCTATGAATTTTTACAAGATGATGGTTACATTCGTTGTGCGGTACCAGATGCATTTTTTCCAAATGAAGAATATCAGCAAGGTGTGCAAGTAGGAGGGCCAGGTCCATTAGATCATCCGGCTGCAAGTCATAAAATTGTACATAACTATAAAACGATTGTATCTATGTTTGAAGTAGCGGGTTTTCAAGTAAAGTTGCTAGAGTATTGCGATGAAAATGGAGAATTTCAGTATAATGATTGGAATGAGCAAGGAGGTTTTATTTATCGATCGAAACGTTTTGATTATAGAAATCAGGATGGTAAATTAGGATTCGCTTCGTTAATTGTGGATGCAGTGAAAGTTAATAAATAAGAAAAGGATGTGCGATAGCTTTCGTGCATCCTTTTTGTATGAAGAGCATGATAGATGCGGAGAATATTTATGTGTTTATTTTGAAACGTGAACGAAATTGTCAAAAAAATCTTACGGATTTTATTGACACATATGAACAGGCGCTCATATAATAAGAGTATAAGATATATGAATGATTGTTCATATGTTCAATTAAAGAGGTGAGCTATAATGGCTGGAAATAAAATAGAAACGCAACAGGAAGCATGTTCTCAAACGGTAATTCACGAGGAAATCGTGGATCAAGTAAAACAAACAATTCCGACTGATGAAAGTTTAAGTAAAGTAGCAGAATTATTTAAAGTATTAGGTGACCGTACACGTACGAGAATATTACATGCATTATTTGAAGCTGAAATGTGTGTTTGTGATTTAGCTTATTTATTAGGAATGACGCAATCTTCAATCTCACATCAGCTTCGTGTATTAAAGCAAGCAAAGCTTGTAAAGAACCGTAAAGAAGGAAAGGTAGTTTATTATTCATTAGCTGATCAACACGTAATTCATATCTTCGAGCAAGCGTTTGAACACGTAAACGAGGAAGAATAAAAACGCGAGGAGGGAGAACGATGGCAGAGGCATTAGTGAAAAAGAAACTTATGCTAGAAGGTTTAGATTGTGCAAATTGTGCAATGAAAATTGAAAAAGGTGTTGGGAATATAGAAGGAGTAACGTCTTGTTCAGTAAACTTTGCAACAAAAACGATGCTTTTAGAAACACCGCAAAATAAAGAAAATCAAGTTGTTACGGAAGCGAAGCAACTTGTTACAAAATTAGAGCCGCATATTAAAGTGCAAGAAGAGCAAAAAACAAAATTAATAAAAGAAGTGTTTGTATTAGAAGGCTTAGACTGTGCAAATTGTGCAATGAAGATTGAAAATAAGGTAAAGGAAATGCCAACAGTTTCAGAAGCGACTGTTGATTTCGTATCAAAGAAATTACGAGTAGAAGTTACGAATAAAAGAGAACTTGAATCGACTGTGCAAAATATAAAAAATGTTGTTCAAAAGTTAGAGCCTGATGTAAAAGTTGTTCGTGAAGAGGAAAAAGGACACGACCACGGCCATGATCATGGTGATGGAAATGTGAAAAAGATGATAGGACGATTAGTAGTCGGCGGAATTTTGACAGGAATTGCTGCATTAGCTGGATTACCGCAAATGATAACAATTCCATTATTCGTCCTTGCGTATCTATTAATTGGTGGAGATATCGTTTGGAGAGCGGTAAGAAACATAACTCGCGGCCAAGTGTTCGATGAAAACTTTTTAATGGCAATTGCAACTTTAGGAGCTTTCGCGATTCAACAATATCCAGAAGCGGTAGCAGTTATGCTATTTTATCAAGTAGGGGAACTGTTCCAAAGTATTGCAGTAAATCGTTCTCGAAAATCAATTACGTCATTAATGGATATTCGTCCTGACTATGCGAATGTGAAAGTTGGAAACGAAACGAAACAAGTATCACCAGAAGATGTGCAAATTGGTGAGTATATTATCGTAAAACCAGGTGAAAAAGTACCGTTAGACGGGAAAGTAATTGAGGGAACATCAATGATGGATACTTCAGCGTTAACAGGTGAGTCTGTACCGCGAGAAGTGGAAGTTGGTAATGACGTATTAAGTGGTTTTGTAAACCAAAATGGTGTATTAACTGTTGAAGTTACAAAAGAGTTCGGTGAATCGACTGTATCGAAAATTTTAGACTTAGTACAAAATGCAAGTAGCAAAAAAGCGCCAACAGAAAACTTTATTACGAAGTTTGCACGTTATTATACTCCTGTTGTAGTTATAACAGCGGCAATAATGGCATTTATTCCACCACTTATTTTAGAGGGTGCTACATTCTCCGATTGGATTTACAGAGCTTTAGTGTTCTTAGTAATCTCTTGTCCATGTGCGCTCGTTGTATCGATTCCTCTTGGATTCTTTGGCGGTATTGGTGGGGCATCTAAAAGTGGTATTTTAGTAAAAGGAAGTAACTATTTAGAAGCATTGAATGATGTGAAATATATCGTTTTTGATAAAACAGGAACATTAACAAAAGGTGTCTTTAAAGTTACGAAGATGGATCCTAGTGAAGGTACTACAGCTGAAGAACTATTAGAATATGCAGCATTTGCAGAAGTATATTCTAATCATCCGATTGCACAATCTATTCGAAAAGCATATGGAAAATCAATCGATGAAAATGCTATTGAAGACTATAGTGAAATTTCTGGTCATGGTACGGTTGTAAAAGTACAAGGAAAAGAAATTTTCGCAGGTAATGCAAAGTTAATGAAGAAAGAAAATATTACATTTAAGCAGCCAGAAACAGTAGGTACACTCGTTCATGTTGCTGTAGATGGTAAATATGCGGGTTACATCGTTATCTCTGATGAGGTAAAAGAGGATTCAAAACAAGCAATTCAAAAGTTAAAAGAACTAGGTATTAAGAAGACAGTCATGTTAACTGGTGATGCAAAATCAGTTGGTGCAGCTGTTGGTAAAGAATTAGGTTTAGATGAAGTTCATGCCGAATTATTACCACACCAAAAAGTAGAAGAAATCGAAAAAATTGATGCAGCAAAACGCGGTAAAGAAAAGATTGCATTTGTTGGTGATGGTATTAATGATACACCAGTATTAGCACGAGCAGACGTTGGTATTGCGATGGGCGGTTTAGGGTCAGATGCAGCAATTGAAGCTGCTGACATCGTTATTATGACTGATGAGCCTTCAAAAATTGTGACAGCAGTAAAAATTGCAAAACGTACACGTAGCATCGTATGGCAAAATATTATATTTGCATTAGGGGTAAAAGGGTTAGTGTTATTACTCGGCGCCTTTGGTATTGCAACAATGTGGGAAGCAGTCTTCTCAGATGTTGGTGTGACACTACTTGCAGTTTTAAATGCAATGCGTGTACTGAGAGTGAAAGATTTATAAAAATAAGAGAGGGCGCGATTACGCCCTCTCTTATTTTTATTATTTTACTGTGTTATTGAGGATGACTGTTGGTAACGTAATATTGAAAAAAACAGAGAAGGAGAAACTTCTCTGTTTATTTTTGTATATTTTTCGCAACCTTTTCTCGAACAGTTTGAATATAATTCATTTTATGATCCCAACATTCTTGGCTTAAATCGACAGGGTACTCTTCAGGGTTTAAAGTTCGCATATACTCTTCCCAAAATAGTGAGAGGCTGCGTTCGTTATATTTTTGGATATCTAATATATTGGGTAATTCATACGTTCTTTTACCGTTAACGAAAATATCTTGATGCAGTTCGCGTGCTTCAAAGTTTGTTACGAATTTACTTATATATGTGTGAACAGGATGGAACATTTTTAAACGTTCTTCTTTTCCAGGTTCTTCTGACTCTAACGCAATATAATCGCCTTCTGCATGATCGTTAACACGGTTAATAATACGATAAATTCGTTTAAGTCCTGGAGTGGTAATTTTTTCAGGGTTAGATGAAATTTTAATTGTATCATTTAATTTTCCGTCAGTATCTTCAATAGCGACTAGTTTGTAAACAGCCCCTAATGCTGGTTGCTCAAAGGCTGTAATCAGCTTTGTACCAACACCCCATACATCAATCTTTGCCCCTTGAGATTTCAAATGCATAATCGTATATTCATCTAAATCGCTAGAAGCGATAATTTTTGTGTTTGTAAATCCAGCTTCATCAAGTTGTTTTCTTGCTTCCTTTGATAAATATGCCATATCACCACTATCCAGGCGAATGCCATAAAAATTGATACGATCCCCGAATTCTTTTGCGACACGAATCGCATTTGGAACACCAGATTTCAAAGTGTCGTATGTATCGACGAGAAATACGCATTTTTTATGTGTTTCAGCATATTTTTTAAACGCAACATATTCATCACGATATGCTTGAACGAAAGAGTGGGCATGTGTGCCGGCTACAGGGATGCCAAAGCGTTTCCCTGCCCGAACGTTACTTGTAGAAGAGAAACCGCCAATGAAAGCAGCTCGTGTTCCCCAAAGGGCAGCATCAAACTCATGAGCACGTCTTGTACCAAACTCTAAAAGTTCATCATTATTTGCAGCGTGCTTCATACGTGCAGCTTTTGTAGCAATTAATGTTTGGTAATTTACAATATTTAAGAGGGCGGTTTCAATTATTTGTGCCTCGCCAAGTGGTGCATCGACACGTAATAAAGGCTCATTATTAAAAACAACTTCGCCTTCTTGCATACTACGAATTATTCCAGTGAACTTCATATTTTGTAAATAATGAAGGAAGTCTTCTTCAAATTGCAGCTCGGCTAAATAAGCGAGATCACTTTCGGTAAAGCTGAAATTTTCTATGTACTCTACAATTTTTTCAAGCCCAGCAAAAACAGCATAGCCGTTTTCAAACGGAAGCTTTCGAAAGTATAGATCAAAAACAGAACGGCGAGTATGAATACCATCTTTCCAATATGTATAAGCCATGTTGATTTGATATAAATCTGTATGTAAGGCGTAACTATCGTCTTTATAATGATTCATTGCGAAAACACCTCCGTAATTTGGTTATAGTATACCAATTTTTCCCCTTTCGTAGCAAAGATGTAATAGGGGATTGAAGTCAAGAGAGAAAAAAATGAAATAATGCATATTTTTTAGAAAATTTACATTTATCAATTTATATTTCTTTAGATTTTATGTATTATTAGAGTAATGGGGGTAATGAGAATGGAGGAGGACAATGCAACAAACATTAGAAAAAATAGGCAAGCAAGTCTTTTATAAACGGCTACAGCAAAAAATGACACAAGAAGAATTATGTCAGGGCATTTGTTCTGTCTCATACTTAAGTAAGATCGAAAATGGAAAGATTGAAGCATCAGAAGAAATTCTACAATTGCTCTGCACAAGACTAGAAATTGCTGTGACAGATTTGAGAGATGTAGAAGAAGATGTGAAGGTGAAGTTGGACGAGTGGTTGAATGCACTAATTCATTTGGACAAGCAACAGGTAGAACGCATATATGAAGAGTTACAAGGTGAAATAAAACATGTTGTAGATTTTGAAATTATAAATTATTATAAACTGCTTTATACACGTTATTTAATTATGAAAAGGGATTTTCCTGCTGTTGAAGAAGAGTTAGAGAGCTTAAAGAAGATGTACAAAAAGTATTCACCATTCCAGAAATTATTATATACGTATAGCAAAGGGTTATATTATTTTTTACAACATAAATATAAGAGGGCTTTGGAGTACTTGGCTCGAACAGAAGTAATGGCAAAGGAACAAGGTTATCACGAAAATGGAATATATTTCAATTTAGCTCTTGTTTATAATGAATTAGAAGTTGAACATATGACTTTACATTTTGCTAATGTAGCGATGGAAGGATTTAAGAATGAATATAAGTTCCGTTATGTGATAAATTGCCAATTACTTATTGCGCTGAGTTATATACAAAAAAAACAATATAATGAAGCGCTATCTATTTATAACAATATTTTGAGAGAAGCAAATTCTTTCGCTGATAAAGAAAGCATAACAGCTATTGCTTTAAATAACTTAGGATTCTTGTACTATAACTTAAAAGATTATGCAAAAGCTAAAGATTATTATTTGCAATGCTTACAGTATAAGAAGGAAGAGGATTTAAATTATATTGATGCAGTATATGAGATTGCTTTACAATGTATTGAATTAAAAGAATTTGAAGAAGCGAAAGATTGGATCGGTAAAGGGATAGATGTCGCGAAGAGGGATGAAAAGTATAAAAGTATGCTATATATACTTTTAATGCTTAAGTATAAATACTTTGAAACTAAAGATGTTTATAAAAAATTTTTAGAAGTTGAGGCAATCCCATTTTTTAGAGGTGAAGAGAATAAAAAGGAATTAAAAATGGTGTATTTAGAACTAGCAGGGTATCATGAAGAATTATTAGAGTTTCGAGAAAGTAATAACTATTATAAATTAGCAATTAATTTATTAGAAGAAAAGGGAGGAAAATAATATGAAGAAAATAATTATTGGTGCTTTGGCTTTGGTAGCTGTATTAGTGGTATTGGAACCGCAATATGCTTGGACATCGGATATCTATGGTCAAGGAGAGAAAGTAGTTGAAGTGATAAACTCTTAATAAAAACCCCTTTCCAAACGGAAAGGGGTTTCTCATTATTTGTTCCCTAAAATTCTACAAAACTTGAGAAAAAAGTTATTTGAATTTTTAGTATATTAATAGTGGAAACATAATGCTAATATGAAATTACTCTTTTTCAAAAATTTTTTATTAGGGGGAAGGTTATATGAAAAGGAAGAGTTTAGCGTTAGTGTTAGCGACAGGAATGGCAGTTACTACATTTGGAGGGACAGGCTCTGCGTTTGCGGATTCTAAAAATGTGCTCTCTACGAAGAAGTACAATGAGACAGTACAGTCACCTGAGTTTATTTCTGGTGATCTAACTGGAGCGACTGGCAAGAAAGCGGAATCAGTTGTGTTTGATTACTTAAACGCGGCAAAAGGTGATTATAAGTTAGGAGAAAAGAGTGCGCAAGATTCTTTCAAAGTGAAACAAGTGAAAAAAGACTCTGTCACTGATTCAACAGTAGTACGTATGCAACAAGTTTACGAGGGAGTACCTGTATGGGGGTCTACTCAAGTAGCTCATGTAAGTAAAGATGGTTCTTTAAAAGTACTGTCTGGAACAGTTGCGCCTGATTTAGACAAGAAGGAAAAGTTGAAAAACAAAAATAAGATTGAAGGCGCAAAAGCAATTGAAATCGCGCAACAAGATTTAGGGGTAACACCTAAATATGAGGTGGATCCAAAAGCGGACTTATATGTATATCAAAACGGTGAAGAAACAACATATGCATATGTTGTGAATTTAAACTTCTTAGAGCCAAATCCAGGAAACTATTACTATTTCATTGAAGCGGAAAGCGGTAAAGTGTTAAATAAATATAATAAACTTGATCATGTAACGAATGATGATAAGTCACCAGTTAAACAAGATGCTCCGAAACAGGATGCGAAAGCGGTTGTAAAGCCTGTAACAGGAACGAATAAAGTGGGAACTGGTAAAGGTGTATTAGGAGATACGAAATCGCTTAATACAACGTTATCTGGATCATCTTACTACTTGCAAGATAATACGCGCGGAGCAACAATTTTCACATATGATGCGAAAAACCGCTCAACATTACCAGGAACATTATGGGCAGATGCAGATAATGTTTTCAATGCAGCGTATGATGCAGCGGCAGTTGATGCTCATTACTATGCAGGCAGAACATATGATTACTATAAAGCTACATTTAACAGAAACTCTATCAATGATGCAGGAGCGCCATTAAAATCAACAGTTCATTACGGAAGTAAGTATAATAATGCGTTCTGGAACGGCTCGCAAATGGTATACGGAGATGGTGATGGTGTAACATTCACTTCATTATCTGGTGGCATTGATGTAATTGGACACGAATTAACACATGCTGTTACGGAAAACAGTTCAGATTTAATTTATCAAAATGAATCAGGAGCGTTAAATGAAGCAGTTTCTGATATTTTTGGTACGTTAGTAGAGTATTATGATAACCGTAACCCAGATTGGGAGATTGGTGAAGATATTTATACACCTGGTAAAGCGGGAGATGCACTTCGTTCTATGAGTGATCCTGCAAAGTATGGTGACCCAGACCATTATTCTAAGCGTTACACTGGTTCAAGTGATAACGGTGGAGTTCATACAAACAGTGGCATTATTAACAAACAAGCTTATTTATTAGCAAATGGCGGTACGCATTCTGGTGTAACTGTAAATGGTATCGGCAAAGATAAATTAGGTGCAATTTACTACCGTGCAAATACACAGTATTTCACGCAATCTACTACATTTAGCCAAGCGCGTGCTGGCTTAGTGCAAGCTGCAGCTGATTTATATGGTGCTAGCTCTGCAGAAGTAGCAGCAGTTAAGCAATCATTTAGTGCTGTTGGTGTAAACTAAGATATTTCTATTCGTAAGATATATATATTAATAGAATATACTTCAAAAAATAAAGAAGGAGCCTATGCTCCTTCTTTATTTTTTTCTCCATTTTTTCCACAAATAAAATAATCCAACACAACCTGCGATTGTAATAATCCATTTCGCTTCATTTGTTCCGTTAATGACATGATATGCAGAATATACTTCAATCAATAAGGCTGGTACTTTCCCTATTGTACTGGCAATACTGAAAGAGAGTAATGACATTTTGCCGAGAGCTGCAAATAAAGTAACGATACTGGACGGAATGAAAGGAATAAAACGAAAAGATAGGACGAGTAGAAATGCCTCTCTGCCTTCTACGTAAAGAAGACGTTCTACCTTTGGATACTTATTTACTTTATCGTGAGTGAACTTTTGAAGGCCTATGCGATAAATATAAAACGAGATAATAGCCCCTAATGCCTCACCTGAGATCGAAATGATTGTGCCATTTGTTACACCGAAGAGCTGTATATTAATGGCGGTCAAAAAAATACTAGGGATAAAACCTAAAAGACTGATGATGATGTTGATTAAGATACTAAGTGGAATTGCGATTGAATAATAGTCTGTTAAGAAGTTTTGAATTGTTTCAGCCATTTTATAAAATCCTTTATCTTTTTTTGCATTACACCATATTTCCATTGTATAGGCAAGTGCAAATTTACATAATGTAGAAAACAGTTGGTAGAAAAGGGTTTGTATACCTTATATAGGTATTGGGTATATAAAAGTAGGGGTATATTTATTCTATTTAAAAAACACTCCATAAACCCTATATTTAAAGGGTTTATGGAGTGTTATGATTGGTGTTTTTATCTGGGGAATAATCCGAAAAACATGGGGGTATATTTTAAAGGGGGCGAAAAACAGTGATTTGATGAAAGGGGGTTGGAAAATATAGTGAAATGAATGAGGGATTTTAAAATTGTATACATTTTTCTTTGTGAAATTGACTTTTAGTGGAGTTACGATAATAATCATGGAAGAGGTGATACGATGAAACGACTAAGTAGTCTTTTCCTAAGTAGTTTATTAGCACTAATGCTGATTTTAAGTGGATGTGCAGGAAAAGAACAAAAAACAGAAAAACCAAAAGAGGATCATTCTACATCAGTAGAAAAAATTAGTGATAATATTTTAGATGAAATGGAAGGGCCACCTAAAAATGGTCATACGATTGAAAGGCATGTAGGAAAATCAGAAGAGGATTTGAAGAATCGTTTGAAGACAGATAAAGTTTCAGCGGCAAGTACATACTATGATAAGGAAACAGCGACAAAGGCTGTGAAAGATAGTTTAAAACAACATGATAAAGAAATTCAGGATTGGTTGAAAAACTCTAAAGAGGCTCGCCTTGTATTGAATACAACTCATGCATTCCCAGTTGGAAAAACAGTAATAAAGAAAAATATGAATGTAAAAGACAAACTAGTAAAGACTGTTACTGTTTTAGCGAGAGATAAATCAGGAGATCTAGGATTTAAGATTATTACTTCTTATCCATCAGATAAATAAAGGGGGGAGTATATATGTATCCAACATTACAATACTTTCTTAAATCGTACTGTACGTTAAGTATTCATGAGGATGAAATAGTAAGCGTGATGGAAGAGTTCATAGAGCAAGAAGACGAAGAAATTGTTTTGAAATTACGCGATGAATTAGTAAATATGAAGAAAAAGAACGCGTGGGAAGAAGCGTGCGTATTAGCTGCGAAGCAAGGGAATCGTATGTGGTCTTTAGAAGAAACGAAAGACCATCTTGAAACTTTTTTACTATTATTGCAAAAGAAAAAGGCGTGAGTAGATCACGCCTTTTTCTTTTGCTTTTTGAAATTTGTCCGTTTGATATTATCTTATTGTTTTGGGGCACTTTTATATACGCTTTTTGAAATTTGTCCATTTGATATTACTTCACCGTTTTGTGTTACTTTTTTGTACGTAACCGCTGTTATTTTATCACCAGTATTACTAATTACTTGAGAAGAAACTTCAACATTTTTACCAGTATTTGTACCGAAAATACGTGTAGTAATACTGCCGCCATTTGAAAATGCTTGAATGTAAATATGCTTACCTGTATTGTTTTTAAATTTTAAATCCGGACCATAATCTGCCACTGCTGCATCTTGCCCAAGTGGTAAATAATTTACGGGCATAGAATGATTGCTTCGAGAAACAATTCCTAAATCTGCCCTTAAAGCTGCACTATATAAAGTACTACTTACTTGGCAAACACCTCCGCCTGCACTTTGTATAACTTTACCTTGTGAATATACTGCTGCGGATTTATAGCCATTTGCAGCATCAGTTACGCCAACACGGCCATTAAAACTAAACGTGTCATCAGGTGCAACAATAACTCCACTTAAAGTATTAGCTGACTTATTTACGTTATAGGACTGATTTCCATTACGGCCAGCCATTGGGGTAGAGTATTCAGCAATCACTTCTTTAATCCCCATCTGTTGTATATCTTCTGTAGAACGTTCAGGTTTTATTAGTGTAACTGGTAATGCAACATCGGATGTGCCAGAAGTAATAGCTGCGCTTGTTAAATCGGTTAATTTTCCTTTATTAATTTTTTCCCCATTTTGACTTTGGCTAATATTTACTGTAGAGCCTTCAACACTTAATTCGGCGTTGACAGGATTTTTTAATGTTTCATTATATTTATCCTTTATAAAGGTTTCATAAGTTGTTGTATTTAATTGTGGTGTTAATTTATAGTCACGTTTTACTTCACCGTTTTCAGCTTGCTTACGCATGTTGTAACGATTCATTACGTTCCCTTCTTGCTCTTTAAAGATATTGTCGACAATATCCTTCTCTTTATAATCTACTCCTAAATCTTTCCATGTGTAATTTTGTTTATCATTTTGGAATACGTAGTTAAGAGATTTTTGATTTAATTCATTCACCTTTTGATTAACAATAGCTTGAATATCTGCTTTATTTTTTCCATCAAGAGAAATACCTTCAAATGTAGTGTTTGGTAGTGCAGTTGTATTTAGTTGAGTATTTAATTTGGATACATATTGATATCCACCAACACCACCAACACAAAGTAATATGCCACCAGCAATAGCGGAACCAATCAGTATTTTGCTTAGCTTCATTTATTTCCCCCCAGAAAAATTTGTATAAATATATGTATTACATTTTTTGTATAAAAATGATTAAAATAACATTATGTACGTACTAGTATACTATTATTTTCACTATGTGTGTAATGTTTTCATAAAAAATGTTACACTGTTGTAATAATTGTCTCTTTTTGTCACAATATGCATGAGAAATATGTTGAAAATTATAATAAAAAGGCTGCTTAGAAAGATCTAGCAGCCTTTTTATTATAATTTTTTATGCTCATTTTTATTCGTAACACCGAGATGTTCTTGAAGTGTTGTCGATATATTATTAACACTCTTTTCGTTTGGAACGTAATAATAAATACCACCTATATATTTATCAGTACCTTCCACTTGCAATTTATCCATTTTTAAATTTGAACCCATTGAATTTTTTGCAATAGTCATCATATCATCAAAAGTTAAATTTGTTTTTAAGTCTGTATCGACAGCATCTAATAGGCTTCCGATTTTATTAATGGAATTGAGAGATAGGGCTTTTTCAGCAATAGCCTCTAAAACAAGTTGTTGTCGTTGACCGCGCATATAATCACTATCAATATGACGAGTTCTAGCTAGTGCAAGTGCTTCTTCTCCATTTAAATGTTGACGCCCTTTTTTTAGGTGAATTGCATCTGCTTCGTCGCTACTGTTTTGTTCTGTGAACTCAACTGGAACGTCGACAGTTATACCACCTAGAGAATCAACGATCTTGATAAAGGATTTGAAATTGAATTTTACGTAGTAATCAACTGGGACATCTAAAAATTTTTCTACTGTATCAATTGTGCTGTCTACACCACCGAATACGTGTGCATGTGTAATTTTATCATATTTATCACGTGATTTAATGTAGACGCGTGAATCACGTGGAATGCTGACTAGTTTAACAGATTTATCATTTTTATTAATTGTTGCAAGTAGTAATGCATCTGTACGAGTCGCTTTTCCGTAACCTTTTTCCCTAATATCACTTTCATCAACACCCATGATCAGGACAGAAATATTATCAGTCATAGGTTTAACAGCTTTTTCACGTTTGCTGGATTTATCTCCTCGGCCGAGTTCAGAATAGGCGTTGCTTAAGACGGATTTTGCTTTACTGTATATATGGAAGGAATAGCCTCCTGCTCCCATTGCTACAATAAGTAAGGGAATAAGAAGGAACCAAAGTAGGCGCTTTTTCTTTGAACGTCCTTTTTTGGCTCGAGTTTCGTTGTTAATGTCGGATTTCATCATTTTTTCTCCTTTAAAACAATCAAAGTGTATACATCTAAAAGTGTATTAAAACACATAAAAAATATTTTACGCTAAATAAAAGGTATTGTACATGTATAAAAAATAGATGTCTTGATTATTTATCCCGCATTAACGGGCAGTAAAACTCCCACCTCAAAGTCCAGCGAATGCAAGGAAGTTAGGTGGGAGATAACTGCCCGATTGGTTCAACTAATAATCAGTGGGGTATAGCCCCCTCTGATTAAAGTTTCACTTTATAAGACATCTATTCGTTAGTGTATACAAAAGACAGGGATAAGAAAATGATAAAATTTTACCTAATTAAAGCATAATACTTACAATAATCGCAGATAAAATACTAACAAGAGTAGCTCCGTATAGTAATTTTAGGCCGAAGCGGGCAACAACATTTCCTTGTTCTTCGTTTAACCCTTTTACCGCACCGGAAATAATTCCAATGGAAGAAAAGTTGGCAAAAGAAACGAGGAAGACAGAAATAATACCAACTGTACGGATAGAGAGAGTGCTGGAAATTTTACTAAGATCCATCATTGCTACAAATTCATTTGTTACAAGCTTTGTTGCCATAATGCTACCCGCTGTGACAATTTCAGAACTTGGTACGCCAATAAGAAATGCAATAGGGGCGAATACATAGCCTATTAGTTGTTGGAAAGTAATGCCGAATATAATGAGGAATAGGTCATTAATGCAACTCATTAATGCGACGAATCCAATGAGCATAGCGCCGACGACAATAGCTACGCGAAAACCATCAAGAATGTATTCTCCAAGCATTTCAAAGAAACTTTGTTTTTCCCCTTTTATTACCAAAATGTCTTCCTCATCGTTAACGTCGTAAGGGTTAATAATGAGTACGATAATAAAACCACTAAATAAATTGAGAACGAGTGCGGTTACTACATATTTTGGTTCAATCATTGTCATATAGGCACCGACAATGGACATAGATACTGTTGACATAGCAGAGGCGCAAAGTGTATATAGTCGATGTTTTGGAATTTGGGCTAATTGTTTTTTAACCGTAATAAAAACTTCTGATTGGCCGACAATAGCGGAAGCGATGGCGTTGTAAGATTCTAATTTCCCAAGACCGTTTATTTTACTAAGAAAGAAACCAATCCAACGAATAAAGAATGGTAGTATTTTGAAATGTTGTAATATACCAATTAAGACGGAGATAAAGACAATCGGTAATAATACGTTAAGGAAAAATGGCATTTCCCCTTTATTTGCAAGACCACCAAATACAAAGTTTATACCACTGGCAGCATACTCAAGTAGCCTCGTAAACAGGCTGGAAATTATCGTGATAAGTATGAGACCAATTTCTGTATTTAATAATAAATAGGTTAAAATTACCTGTATAATAAGCATGATGAAAATTGGTTTAAATTTAATATGCTTTTTATTGTTGCTAGCAATGTAGGCGAGGAAAAAAACAACGATAAGTCCAACGAAAAAAGTGATAAATTTCATAATAAGCCCCCTAAAAGAGATATTCTGATATATATGTTTTTCATTTAAAGTGAGAATATGCATGTTTGGTAAAGAGAGGAATAGAGGAATCATGAATATATGTAGAGTACATCACGTTGCAATTATTTGTTCAAATTATGAAGTGTCAAAGGATTTTTATACACGAATATTAGGTTTCAAAGTGAAGAATGAAGTATATAGAAAGGAACGAAATTCTTATAAGTTAGATTTATGTGTAGGAGGAGAGTATCAAATTGAATTATTTTCATTTCCAAGTCCGCCTGATCGCGCAAGCTTTCCAGAGGCTGCTGGACTTAGACATTTAGCTTTTGCGGTTACTGATATAGAAGAAGCTGTTAAACATTTAAACCGATGCGATGTTGAGACGGAATTGATACGTGTTGATGAGATAACGGGAAAAAAATTCGTCTTTTTCCAAGATCCTGACGGTTTGCCATTAGAATTGTATGAAGGCTGAAAATTGGTGAATTTTATATAGGGTTGCTTTCAAGTAAATGAAGAAACTAAAGTGAAACTTCTTTATTTAAAGGAGGTGTAACTTTAGCTAAGAAAAGCTAAAGGACATATGTGGATATTTTAAAATTATTGATGGTAGCTGTTCTTATTGCGCTGACAGGTTTCTTTGTAGCTGTAGAGTTTGCAATTATAAAGGTGCGTAGCAGTCGTATCGATCAACTTGTTAGTGAAAAAAGACGAGGCGCATTGGCAGCTAAAAAAGTAACTTCAAATTTAGATGAGTATTTATCTGCATGTCAGTTAGGAATTACGATTACTGCTTTAGGGCTCGGGTGGTTAGGAGAACCGACGATTAAACATTTACTCGAACCGCTGTTTTTAAAATTGGATTTATCTCCTGCAATTGCAAGTACAGTTTCATTTATTATTGCATTTGCAGTTATTACGTTTTTACATGTTGTAATTGGTGAACTCGCTCCAAAGACTTTTGCAATCCAAAAAGCAGAGCAAGTTAGCTTATTATTATCAAAGCCCATTATTTATTTTTACCGAGTTATGTATCCATTTATTTGGGCTTTAAATGGCTCTGCGCGATTTGTGACAGGCTTATTTGGTTTACATCCGGCTTCTGAACATGAAGTTGCGCATTCTGAGGAGGAACTAAGATTAATCTTGTCTGAGAGTTATGAAAGTGGCGAGATTAATCAAACTGAATTTAAATATGTAAATAACATCTTTGAATTTGATAACAGGGTAGCAAAGGAAATCATGGTACCTCGTACTGAAGTTGTTGGTTTATATGAAGATGAGCCTTTTGAGACACATATTAAAGTAATCGCACAAGAAAAATATACGAGATATCCAGTATTTGGTGAAGATAAAGATGAAATTATTGGGATGGTTAATGTAAAGGACTTATTTATTCGTTATATGGATGGTAATCGAGATGAAGAGTGTTCGATTACACCATATACACGTCCAGTTATTGAAGTGTTAGAAAATATCCCAATCCATGATTTACTATTGCAAATGCAAAGAAGGCGCATTCCATTAGCTGTATTATATGATGAATATGGTGGCACAGCAGGGATTGTTACATTGGAAGATATTTTAGAAGAAATTGTTGGAGAAATCCGAGATGAATACGATGAAGATGAGCATCCACCTATAGAACATATAAGTGAAGTGTGTAAAATTGTAGAGGGGAAAGTGCTTATTAGCGAAGTAAATGATTTATTTGGCATACATTTGGTCGCTGATGATGTTGATACAATTGGTGGTTGGATTATGGTACAAAAGCAAATCGTTGCTGAGGGGGATATTATTGAGAAACACGGCTTTTCTTTTAAAGTTCTTGAAAAGGATATGCATCAAATTAAGCGAGTTGAAATAAAGAAAGTAGAAGAATGAATGGATTTTCTATTATATAAACTTTAATAAAAAGTATATATAGAAAAATAAATGTTTGCGCTTTCAAAAAGGGTGCTATATAGTGAAGGTGGATACTGAAGAATTCTTTTAATGATACTCGTATTTTATAGGGCGAATTCTTTAGATAAGGATTTAGAATGAAAAGTATAGGTGATGAAAAATGATAGCAACGAAGGATATACGTATAGAAAAAGATTTTTTAGGTGAAAAGGAAGTACCGAGTTTAGCTTATTATGGTGTACAAACATTACGTGCCGTAGAAAACTTTCCTATTACAGGATACCGCATTCATCCGTCACTCATTACGGCAATGGCAATTGTAAAGAAAGCGGCAGCGCTTGCGAATATAGATACAGGTTACTTAGCTAAAGATATCGGGCAAGAAATTGCAGAAGCTGCACAAGAGATTATGGATGGAAAGTTCCATGATCAATTTATTGTAGACCCAATTCAGGGTGGAGCAGGTACTTCAATTAATATGAATACTAATGAAGTAATTGCTAATAGAGCGTTAGAACGTATGGGATACGAAAAAGGTGAATATGCGAAAATTAGCCCAAATACTCATGTGAACATGGCCCAATCAACAAATGATGCGTTCCCAACTGGGATTCATATTGCAACTCTTATGATGCTAGAAGAACTTCTTGTTACAATGGAAGAACTTCACTCTGCTTTTCATGATAAAGCAAAAGAGTTTGATCACGTCATTAAAATGGGGCGTACACATTTGCAAGATGCAGTTCCAATTCGCCTTGGGCAAGAATTCGAAGCATATAGCAGAGTGCTAGAGCGTGATATAAAAAGAATTAAACAGTCTCGTCAACATTTATACGAAGTTAATATGGGTGCGACAGCTGTTGGTACGGGATTAAATGCAAACCCTACTTATATAGAACAAGTTGTGAAGCATTTACGAACTTTTAGTGGTTTCCCTCTTGTTGGTGCAGAGCACTTAGTTGATGCGACGCAAAACACAGATGCGTATACAGAAGTATCTGCATCACTAAAAGTATGTATGATGAATATGTCTAAAATTGCAAATGACCTTCGTATTATGGCGTCTGGTCCACGTGTTGGATTGGCGGAAATCCAATTACCAGCTCGTCAACCAGGTTCATCTATTATGCCGGGTAAAGTAAATCCAGTTATGGCAGAAGTAATTAACCAAGTTGCTTTCCAAGTAATTGGAAATGACCATACCATTTGCTTAGCGTCAGAAGCTGGACAATTAGAGTTAAATGTAATGGAGCCGGTATTAGTATTTAATTTAATTCAATCCATCAGTATTATGAACAATGGATTCCGTGTATTCCGTGAATATTGTATTAAAGGAATTACAGCGAATGAAGAGTTGCTTAAGCAATATGTTGAAAAAAGTGTTGGAGTTATTACAGCAGTGAACCCTCATATTGGTTATGAAGCAGCTTCTCGCATTGCACGTGAAGCAATTGCGACAGGAAAGTCTGTTAGGGAGCTATGCTTAGAACATGGTGTACTTACAGCAGAAGAGCTTGATATTATTTTGGACCCATACGAAATGACGCATCCTGAAATTGCTGGTGCATCTTTATTAAAAAATAAAAAAGTATAAAATAAAACACCGATCCCCCTTATATAGGGATCGGTGTTTTATTTTAAAAGATATTAAATACAGAGTTAAGTTGAAGTAAGCTAATAATAGCTAAGAAGATTAAACTATATTTCATCACTGTTTTAAATAAGGCAGATTCTTGACCAACTAGTCCAACTGCTGCACAAGCAACTGCTACAGATTGTGGTGAAACCATTTTTGCGATTGTACCACCAACTACGTTTAATGAAACGAGAGTAGATGGAACGAGGTTTAACTGATCGGCAGTTACTGCTTGAAGTGGTGCGAATAATGAACCACTTGATACGACTGAACCTGTAATGAATACGCCAATCCATCCTAAAATTGGAGAAAGAACTGGGAATGCATTTCCTGTAGAAGAGAATGCAAGTCCAAGTGTAGATGACATACCAGAGTAGTTCTCTACGTAAGCTAAAGCGATAACGCTACAAATTGTATATACTGGAACTTTTAATTCTTTTATTGTTTCGATCATTAATTCTTTAATCATTTTGCCGTTTACGCGGTAGACGATAAGTGAAACGATAATTGCTAATACAATCGCAGTAGTTGTAGAAGAGAATACATCTAGTTTGAAAATAGCTGCGAAAGGTGTATCAGCCTTTGTAATTGGTGCAGTTTTCATAACCGCATTATGAAGACCAGGGAATTGAATGTTAAATACTAAGTTTGCTAATGGACCATCCGGAGCAAATAAAGCTTTAATTGGTTTTAAATTAAAGATTGTTACAAATGCAGTTAAGAATACGAATGGAGACCAAGCATATAAAATTTGATTGAATGTATGAGATTCTTTTTCTTCTTGTTTTTCTTCTTTAGCAGAAGATTTTGGTTGCCACACACGTAAGAATAATGCAAGAGAGACCATACTTACAACGGCTGCGAAAATATTAGTAAGTTCTGCACCTAAGAAATAAGTTACAAGGAATTGAGTAATTGCGAAAGAAACACCACTTACAAGAATACCTTGCCAAGTTTCTTTAATACCTTTAATTCCATCGACCATTGAAACAAGTAAGAAAGGTAAAACAATGCTAATGAATGGTAAAATATAAACAGTTTGACGACCGACAGTTAATGCATCAATTTGAGTTAATTGTGCAGGTACTGTAACTGGAATACCCATAGCACCCATAGCGCCACCAGCGATATTAGCTACTAAGCAAATACCTGCTGCTTTTAATGGATTAAAGCCCATACCTACAAGTAATGCTGCTGTAATAGCAACTGGAACACCGAAACCAGCTGCGCCTTCTAAGAAAGCACCGAAAGAATAAGCAATTAATAATACTTGTAAACGTTGATCATTTGTAATGCTTGAAATACTATCACGAATGACATTGAATTGTTCTGTTTTAACAGTTAATTTGTAAAGGAAAATAGCTGCGATAACGATAGTACAAATTGGATAAAATCCAGATAAAACACCAAATCCGGCAGATGCTACGGCCATAGTTGCTGGCATTTTATAAACAAATATTGCAAGAATAATAGCTACAATTACACTATAGAGACCAGCGATATAACCTTTCATTTTGAATCCCACTAAACAAATAATGAAGCAAAAAATTGGGAGTGCAGCGATTAGTGCAGATAACCAAATGTTGTTTAACGGGTCATAAATTTGTGTCCAAGTACTCATAATGATGACAACTCCTATCTATTTATATGTGAAGAAATTCACATTGTTTGTGAAACTATTCACAAACAACTTACATGCTTAGTATATTCTCCTTCAACACTATTGTCAACGTGGAAAAGTATAATTATTCCATAATAGTGTTAAAAGTAACATTTTGTTCATAAAGTAGACAAAAAGCGTAATCAAATTGATTTGAATACGCTTTTATAAATTATTTACATATTCTTTCATTTTTTCATATGTCATTGGTCCTACATGCTTATATTGAATGACACCGTTTGTATCGATGACAAAAGATGTTGGAATGCTGATGATTTGATATGCGGCACTTGCCTGTCCTTTCTGATCTAATAGGACGGGGAAGGTATATTTGTTTTCTTCAAGAAATTTTTTTACATTGTTCGGGTCTTTTTCAGTAGCTGTCGCATTTACAGCGACAATTTCAATCCCCATATCTTTAGTATCATGATAAAACTTTTCCATATCAGGCATTTCTATTTTGCATGGACCACACCAGCTTGCCCAAAAATTCAATATTACTTTTTTTCCTTTATAGTCTGTAAGGCGAACTTCTTGACCAGTGGTTGTTTCCAGAAGGAAATTGAGGGCAACATTGCCAATTTCAGTTCCAATTGGGTTGTTTGATTTTGAAACTATATCTTCTTTGTTGTCTAATAGGAAGTGATCGATAATAGTCCAGCCAACCGCAATGCTAATTAACGCAATAATAAACCATTTTTTAATATTACATCATCCTCCTTACTTAAATTTCCTTTTTATCGTAACAAAGTGGTTAAATATGGTCAAATTACTTTACGATAGGTTATCAATTATAGACGATATTTTACAATATCATTACTGTACATTTCAGTAAGGTGAAAATATAACAAAAAGGCTGATAAATCAACATTTGTAAGCAAAGTATTACTATCCCTTTGTTTTGCTTTTTCTTTATATCATATAGTATAATATTCAAAATCAGCAGGGATTTTTTCCTGAACTGTGTGCTGATAAAAGGAGGAAAAATTTTTCAGCATTATAGGTTGATAAAGTTATGTCGTAACAGGAAATATAAGAACAGATATATAAATAAATAATAAAGAAAATAAAAAACGAAAATGAGGGGAATTTTATGAACCAAAACCAATTTGACTGTCGTATTTCAGAAGAAGACGTACAGATGTTAAGAGCATTAGCTCATCCATTGCGTCTACGTTTAGTAATGGAACTAATGCAGCGTGGAACATGTAATGTAACACAATTACAAGAGGTATTAGAAATTCCGCAATCAACTGTTTCGCAGCATTTAACGAAATTAAAACAAAATAAAGTAGTACGCTTTGAGAGACGCGGGTTAGAAGTGTACTATCAAATTCATAACGATAAAGTAAGTGAAGTAGTAAAAACATTATTTTCTTAATTTTTGAATATTATGGAAAAAAGACGTGTGAAACATACGTCTTTTTTTATTTGGAAAGGATGTAATAATAGGAAGATTTGAGAGCGTATATATTAGCGCGTTAGAAAGAAACAAACTATCGGTTGAAGTACTAAATTGACGGAATATATTCTGAAGGGATATGAAAAGATAGAAAGGAGTGTTGTAAGCCAAAGGAGGAATAATATAATGGATGTAAAACGTGTGAAACAGATATTATCTTCTTCAAGTAGAATTGATGTTACATACGAGGGGGTCCCCGTATGGATTGAGAGCTGTGATGAGCAGAAGGGGAGTGCTCAAGTGTATGACGTATCCAACCCAGGAGAGAGCGTTCACGTGGATGTGACGGCTTTAGAAGAGATGTAATAGAAAAGACGCTTCTAATTTTAGAAGCGTCTTTTTTGTGTTATTCCATCATACTTGCAACTTTTTTAGAGCAGAGAAGAAGTACAAATCCTAGGACGATAACGATAATACCGATACTTGCAAATACTTCAAGATAGCCTAATGATTGTGTAAAGGAAGCAAGCTTACCAGCTAACCAGTTAGCCATACCTGAACCAGCTAACCATACACCCATTAGTAATGATGCTAATTTAACAGGTGCAATTGCACTTACCATTGATAGACCGATTGGTGATAAGAATAGTTCGCCAATTGTATGGAACATATAAGTGATAACGATGAATAATAAGTTTGCTTTAACAGTTATATCAGCTTCATTACTTCCAGTTTTTAGAACCGCTAATGTTAAAACAAGGTAACCTATACCTAGTAAAATCATACCAAATGCCATTTTTGTTGGTACTTTTAAATCGCCACGCTTTGATTTAGAAAGTTTTAACCATAGCATAGATACGAATGGTGCAAGTAGTACGATGAATGCTGGGTTAACTGATTGGAACCAAGATGTTGGAACTTCCCATCCGAAAATTGTACGATCTACGAATTTATCTGTATAAAGTGTTAAAGAACTACCAGCTTGTTCAAATCCTGCCCAGAAGAATACAACGAAACAAGTTAAAATTACAATTGCCCAAGTGCGATTTTTTTCTTGTTTTGTTAAAGGTTTCTTTTCAGTTGCAGGTTGATTTTTTGTTTTTTTACCAACAACTGTTGTTCCTGCTGTACCAAGGTAGCGAGGAGCTAATAAGTTGAAAACAATTTGGCCAATAATCATACCGATACAAGCTGCTAAGAATCCGTATTTATATCCCATAACCATAACGCCATCAACGCTTGTTTTAAAGAAATCTTCTGCTAAAAATCCACAAATAAGTGGAGCGAAGAAAGCACCTACGTTAATACCCATATAGAAGATAGTAAATGCACTGTCACGACGTGAATCATTTTCGTCATACAATTCACCTAACAGTGTAGAAATATTTGGTTTAAAGAATCCATTACCAATAACTAATAGTACTAATCCAAGTAATAGTCCTGTTTTTGTATTCATGGAGAATAGTACAAAGTTACCAATCGCCATAATAATTCCGCCGAGAGTAATGGCATGACGTCTTGTAATATAATGATCAGTTAGCCATCCGCCTATAATTGGCATGAAATATACTGCCGCTGTAAAAGTACCATATAATTGCACTGCAACTGCCTTATCAAATCCTAACCCGCCACTAACAGCAGCAGTTGTTAAATAAAGAACTAAAAGGCCACGCATTCCATAATAACTAAATCTTTCCCACATTTCTGTTAAGAACAACAAATATAATCCTGGTGGATGTTTTTTTGGTGATTGTTGTTCTCCAGCTTTTTCTAATTTTAAAGCTGCATCCATTTTTGTTTCCCCCTAATCCTGTATAACGGATATTTATGTAATTATTTTAATTCACAAAATATTTAGAAGTCAATAGAATTATATGGAAATAGAAAGAAAATTTCTAAAAAAATCTATTTTTCTTCAACCGTTATTGTATTTTTCCCTGAAAACAAGATAATAAGCGTTTTCAAATGTAGTAATTGAATTCTAAAAGAAAGTAAAATAGTGACAAATCAGAAAATTTAGATTAGAATATTTATTCTGATATAGAGAAAATAAACTATATTTACTTTTATAATATAACATATCGGGAATAAAAATACAAAATGAAATAATGTGACACTTCAGTGAAATGAAAAAACCAGCTCCATAAAAGAGGGAGCTGGTTAGAATGAAATTATTTAACAAAGCGTTTTTCAATGTCGTCTAGTAGTAAGTTAGCAGCCATTACACCACCAGCTGTATTCCAAATAACGTCGTCAACTTTGTATGCTTTTCCATTCTTTACTGCATTTAAGTTTTTAAATAGAGGATCGTTTATATATTCTTTTTCTAGTTCAGAGCCTTTTTTCTCGTTGCCTTTATCGAATGTGAAGTAGAATAATACATCACCATCCATTGCAGAAATACGCTCTTTAGATACGTTACGTTCTGCAAAATCATTTTTATTTTGATCACCAGGACGTTTAAATCCAAGTTCTTTTAAAATAACACCAGAGAATGTATCACCATGATAAATACGAACATCACCAGGCATAAAACGTACCATAGAAATTTCTTGATTTACTTTATCGCCAAGTTTGCCTTTTAAATCTTTCATACGTGATTCGTAATCAGCTAAAACCTTTTGACCTTCTTTTTCTTTATTTAATGCTTTCGCATAAAATTTGAAGTTATCTTTCCATTCACCGCGTAATGTTTCAGAGAACACAGTAGGTGCGATTGCTTTTAGTTGCTCATATACTTTTTCGTGACGCATTTTGTTACCGATAATTAAATCTGGTTTTAAAGAAGCAATTGTTTCAACGTTAACTTGTCCTTCGTCGCCAACAACTTTTACATCTTTCATTTTGTCCTTAATATGTGGATACCACGGATCACCAGTCCAAGACTTTACAGCACCAACTGGTTTCACACCTAATTCAAGTAAAGCTTCAGTTCCTTCATTCGTTAAAATAACGACACGTTTTGGATTAGCAGGAACTTCTGTTTTACCCATTGCGTGTTCAACCGTAATCATTTCTTTTTTATTATCTTCTTTTGTTGCTTCTTCTTTGTTATTTGACTTTCCACAAGCACTTAAAAGCAGTGAAAATGCTAGTAGAAATACAAATACTGTAAACGATTTCTTTTTCATGAAATTCATTATGTACCCCCTACATGTTGAGAAAATTTTTCAATTGCAAGCATGATATTAAAACTTTGCTGCTCGGTTGTCAATATATATCACTGAAAATGATTATCAGTTTTATTGACAATGCGAATTAAGTTGAAATAAACTAACAACGTATCATTATACATTGAAGGGGAAACGCTGCATGTTATTAAAAACAAATCAAGCAAAATGGATTGGATTATTTGTTGGGATCATTGCAGTCGTTATTTGTATTTGGGGAAGTATTATTTTCGGATATACAAATACGAGTTGGAAATTAGCGTTAGATGCTTTTTTCCATTTTAATGGTTCAAATGAACATATTATTATTCAAAATGTGCGTCTACCAAGGGCACTAATTGCAGCCAGTGTTGGTGCTAGTTTAGCCATAGCGGGTTGTTTAATGCAAACTTTAACAAAGAACCCACTTGCTTCTCCAGATTTTATTGGATTAAATTCAGGTGCTGCTTTCTTCATAGTTGTAGCAATTGTGATTTTTTCCGTTACATCATTATCAGCTTTCACTTGGATTGCCTTTTTAGGAACGGCAGTTGCAGCAGTACTAGTATTCGCTTCTAGTTCTTTAGGAAAAGAAGGGACAACCCCGCTCAAGTTAACATTAGCGGGTGTAGCGATAAGTGCTTTGTTTTCATCATTAACACAAGGGTTACTTGTATTAAATGAAAAGGCGCTGGAAGAAGTTTTATTTTGGCTTGCTGGATCTGTACAAGGGAGAAAGTTAGAAATTTTACAATCTGTATTCCCGTATTTATTAGTAGGTTGGATTGCATCTCTTATGATGGCAGGGAAAGTAAATACATTGATGATGGGAGAAGACGTCGCGAAAGGACTTGGACAACGAACAATTTTAATGAAATCATTCGTACTACTTATTATTGTACTGTTGTCTGGTGGTTCAGTTGCGGTTGCTGGCCCAATAGGATTTATTGGAATTGTTACTCCGCATTTTGCTAGATCTCTTGTTGGAGTTGATCACAGATGGAGAGTACCCTATAGCGGCTTGTTAGGTGCAATACTACTAATCTTGGCTGATATAGCAGCAAGATATGTCATTATGCCACAAGAAGTACCAGTAGGGGTTATGACAGCATTTATCGGAGCCCCATTCTTTATTTATATTGCACGTAAGAGAGGGCTTAGCAAATGAAGAAGTATATTCCGTTTCGTATAGGAAAAGATGGGTTCTCGTTTTTAATGTATAAACGAGCTATTCTAGTCTTATTAAGTTTACTAGCTATTTTAATAGGATTATTTTTTGCCAGTGCAGGGATGGGCGATATGAAAATTGCTCCTTATGATGTATGGCAAGCGATTACCGGAAATGGCGATGAGATGTCAAATATGGTTGTAAATAAGTTTCGTATGCCACGTATTTTAATTGCTATTCTTGTAGGAATCGCACTTGCTGTAGCAGGATGTATTTTACAAGGGCTCGTTCGAAATCCACTTGCTTCTCCGGATATCATTGGAATCACAGGTGGTGCAAGTGTTGCAGTTGTACTCTTTTTAGCGATATTTAGTGATAAAAATAATGCGCTAACAGTAAGCATTCATTATATGCCGCTCGCAGCTTTTGCTGGTGCGACGATTGTTGCGTTTTTTGTATATTTATTTGCATGGAGAAATGACGGGTTATCACCGATTAGTCTTGTTTTAATTGGTGTTGGATTTTGGGCATTAACGAAAGCGGCAACGACTTTATTTATGTTGTTAGCCCCAATTTATCAAGCGAGTCAAGCGAATGTATGGATTACAGGTACTGTTTATGGTTCTTCATGGCAAAATGTTATGGTACTTGCACCTTGGGTTCTCATTTTAACGGTAATATCATTTATAGCGGCTAGACATTTAAATGCCCAAGAGCTAGGGGATGATATAGCAGTAGGACTCGGTGTTCCTTTAACGAAGTCGCGTGTATTCATGTTACTACTTAGTACAGCTTTAATTGGTGGAGCAGTCGCTTTCGCAGGAGGAATTGGATTTGTCGGTTTAATGGCACCTCATATTTCACGAAGATTAGTTGGCTCTTTCTACGGTGCATTGCTCCCAGTTGCGGCGATTATCGGTGCAATTTTAGTACTTGCTGCAGATTTAATTGGGCGTACAGTTTTCACACCACTTGAAATTCCAGCAGGGGTATTTACATCAGCAATTGGTGCACCTTATTTTATTTATTTACTTTATAAAAGTCGGAATTCATAAAGGGAGATGAATATGCAAAAAGCATTGGAGACGAAACGCTTGACGCTGTCGTATGGTGAAACAATTATTATTGATGAGCTGAATTTAGAAATTCCAAAAGGGGAAATTACAATCTTCATCGGTTCTAACGGTTGTGGGAAATCAACTTTATTACGTTCACTAGCTAGATTATTAAAGCCAACAACCGGTGACATTTTGTTAGATAATCAAGCAATTCAAAGTATGCAAACGAAGCAAATTGCTCGTCAAATGGCGATTTTACCGCAAGGTCCACAAGCGCCAGAAGGACTTACAGTATTGCAACTTGTTAAGCAAGGACGTTATCCATATCAAACATGGCTGAAGCAGTGGTCAGAAAAAGATGAGGAAATGGTACAAAAAGCGCTTGCGGCAACGGGTATGACAGAATTTGCTGAGCGTGATGTTCATGCTCTTTCAGGTGGACAACGTCAACGTGCTTGGATTGCAATGACCCTTGCACAAGATACCGATATTATTTTACTGGATGAGCCAACTACATATTTAGATATGACTCACCAAATTGAAGTGTTAGATTTATTATTCGAATTAAATGAAACAGAGAAAAGAACGATTGTTATGGTATTGCATGATTTGAACTTGGCATGCCGTTATGCAGACAATATTGTAGCTATTCAGGATAAACAAATATATGCGCAAGGTAAACCAGAAGAAGTTGTTGATCAAAAGTTAGTTCGTGATGTATTCCGTATGGAGTGTCAAATAAGCGCTGATCCGTTATTTGGAACACCGCTCTGTATCCCGCACGGAAGAGGAAGAAGTGTACGTAAAGAAGCTGTTCAGGCGATGAGATAATAAAAAAAACGATGAGCAATTTTTTATTTAGAATCAAGAGAAAGGCGTTTGGTATATGCACACCAAGAATAATTATATAATGTGCAACATTATATAGACAAAAAGAAGAGGATAGAACAAACAGAGGAATTCTGCTTGTTCTATCCTTTTGTTGTACTACAAATGACCTCATTTACTACTACAATGTATTTGCTTTTGTGTAAAGTGATAATAAAGTTATTGAATTTTGTTATGAAATATATATAAGCCTTGCACATTTTATTGTACTAAGGCTCTTTAAAGTTGTTTAATTTCTATCCATTTAATTGCATTTTGCACTCAAAAATCAATAATAAAGTTATTTAATCCTTATTGAACTAAAGCACCTGTTAGTTGAAGAACAACAAAATGAACTGACAAGCAACAGATATGGAAATTTGGCTAAAAAAGTTATCGATTGTATTTACTCGCTTGATTCGCAAACCGAATTGCTCCTAATTAGCCAGTCTTTGATTAGTTCTTGTACTATTTTACGTTTTTCTATTTGAAGCATATGACCAGCACCATCTAAAATGGAAAACGTAGCATTCGGAAATTTTTCTAGAAGAAAAAGGTGATCTTTATAACCACAGATTGAATCTTGTTTCCCTAGAATAATGAGTACAGGTTGTGTAAGTGTACCTACATCATTAAGCGGTTCTTCAGAAAGAAAATACCCTTTCTCTCTCCAATTTGACATTAAAAAATTTTTATTAGCTAATAATCGTCCAGGTTGGATTTCGTTTAAAAAGTAGTTAAGGTTCTCTTTATTTTGATAATTCATCAATGTTTCAAAAGCCATTCTTATATCAGAATCCAATTCTGTTAATAAATCTTCATCTTTTGTAACAACTATTTTTTTAGGAAGATCCCTATCTTTCAAATGAAGTGAAGTAGCCAGCAAACAAATACTCTTTACATTTTTATGTCTATGGTGCAAAACACCTTGTGCCAAATATCCTCCAAATGAAAAACCAATAAGAGAAAATGCTTGGTTAGGAATTGTCATATCAATAAAGTTCAAAATATTTAAAAGCATATCATCTGAAGAGTTGAAATTTTCGTCAATTAAACTTCGACCGTGAGCAGGTAAATCTATATATATCCTCTGAAAACCCTGAATCTTATCAAAAATTGGCTCTATCCAGGCTTTCATAGATTTATGGTCTGTACCCATTGAATGCATTATTAATATTGGAAAGCCATTCCCTACGATTTCATAATAAATACTACCCTTTGCAACTAAGCAATCCATCGGTATTTTTCTCCCTATTCATATCAATTTTATCCAACCTATTTTATGTCAACCTACTATGATATAGTTCTGTACTAAGTTGAAAATACCTTTTGACCGCTTGAAAGAAAGATTTTTAAATAACTTTATTATTTTTTAAATGACTATGTTGTGAATTAAACAACTTTATTGTCATTCTACATTTTGTAGTGGTACATAAAGATGTTCTATTGGAACTGCTCGAATTGCTTGGCTACCCACGCTTCATTGTTTTCTGCAATATATTGTTCTGCCAAGATGAGTCGTTGTACAAGTTCTTTCTTAGACATCTTTATATATTTTCGTTCGGTGTTTTCTATGCTTCGGTCTGCTCGTATACGTCGATAATCAACAGAAGTAAAGGCGACAGAACATTTTTGTAGAGACTGATTGGAATTTGATTTTTGCTTGTATGTTTTGCTGTGTTGTTTATAATACTCATTCAATTGTGGATTTGTCGTAATTGTGTTGGGGTGAATCCCTTTTCCTTCGGAATCAATCTCTTTGGACTTCTCCGATACAGTTTTTAGTGTAACAGGAAGGTTTTGTTTGACCAGAAGGTCAATTGCCCCCTTCCCTAACAGGAGGGAGCGTTGGCTTCGAGATTCATGAACTCCTTTGAGCCATGTTCGATTATTTTTTGAAGGAAATGTTCGGTTCATATGTCTGTTCCTCCCGATATTTTTCAATCAATTCAATCTCTTTTAATTCATTCCTTGCAAGTTTCCGCATCTGTTTTGCCTTATTTACTTCAATCGTCAAACCCATAGAAGCAAAACGCTTTTCCATATCCTTTGATAATTCAATTGTTTCAAGAAGTTCATGCTTCTTTTCAGGTTGCGGAATTTTTGCCACACATCCTAAACATGCCATTTTCACAGGACATACTTTGTCTGTTACACAAGTACCGCCTATCACGTTGTTGTATACACCTACTTTGGCTTTGTATTCCTCCCATTCCCGCTGAAGTTCTTCGGGACTTCGAAGAATCGCCTCATCTAAATCAATATAGTTAGCAATCACGTCATGTAATTCTCCAATTTTTTCAGCTACTTGACTTGGAGTAGGTTCCGAATAATATCTTGTTACATTCAAGTCATGCTGATGGAGCATTTTTGCTACAATGTCAATCGGAATTTCCTGACGTTGAACAGCTTCCGTTGCGAATGCATGACGTAGTAAGTGCGTTTTAATGACAACAGTTTCTCCCTCTTGCGTCTCAAAAAACAATCCATGCAAGAGAAGACGTAGGCAAGAAGTAATCGAATGTGTATTAAATGATTTCTCATTATACTGAAAGAAATAAGGTTTTGGTTCTGGAAATAGGTGCTTTCTGTCACCTCGATACTTTACACTTGGAATTGCGCCATTATAATGTTCTTTCAGCATCAAATTGACTCTCTTTATTAGTTGAAAGGTTTGCTTGCTGATTGGATAAGGTTCAAGCGCATCTCGCCCTTTTGGGATAGCATAAAAAGAGAATTTTAAATCTCCATTTACCTTAATAGCTTGTAGACAATCTTTTTCACTGTTAAGTTGTAATAGTTCGTTGAGCCTTGCTCCTGTTGTTGTGAGAATGTCTACCGCTAACAAACCGAAGGTTGTTGCGACATAAAATGGTTCTACATCAAATAGAATGCCTTCGGCTTTACTGCTGTGAAGAGAAACAAAGGTACTTGTAGATAGAATACCCTTTTGTCTGGACCAAAACGGTCCGGTGTTTCCTGTTAAATTTTCTTCTCCATATCCCCATGAAAACAAGAGTTTTCGTTTCTGCTTTATTTCTTCCTCTGTCGCATTTTGAAACCACATCCCCAACACGCCTGCTTGTAGGATTTCTGTAAACCATAGCCCCTCCGTTACATCGTCATCTTCCAATCGTTCGGCTTTCAAAAACTCTACAAAATAATGATTATTTTCCTTAGAATACGTTCCTGTACACTTTTGGGCTGAGTTTACAATAGATTTTGTAAATGTTTCTTTGTGATAGACGACAAAAGAAGGTTTGTCCCATAAACGAAAATAAAATCGCTCTCCAATGCGTTCAGGCTCTTCATAATGAAACTCTAAAGGTAACATGACATCTCCTTGTTCAGCTTGTAAGCAAGCTGTCAGAAAGGCTTCTCGTAATCGTTTCATCTGATTCCAGCGGAAGTTTGCTTCCGACCGAATTTGAGAAAGATGAGGCACGATGGCATCCGTTTCACTCTTGCGGGTGTTTCGAGCTTGTTCCTTTGCTTGCTTATTAAATGTAAAATCTCGAATATCAAACATAGGTATAGGGAGTAAGAATTGCTGAAAATATTCCTGTTGTTCTTGATTTAACTTTAATACGAGCCATTTCTTAGTGAAATAGGTAACTGCGGTGTAGTTTTGTAGAAATACTGCTCTTTGGCTATTTGAATGTTCGGGATAAATAAGACCTTTCAAATAGTCATACATATGCGTCTCTGTATCAAAATCAGTAAAGGATTGTAAGTCGTAAGCATGAAATATATTTTTAAACCTAACATTTATATATCTGATATTATTATATACTGTTCGTGCATCCAAATTTCTGTCTCCGCTAATAAGCATCGTCAATAGTAATTGATTCTGCCAAGGTGTATCTAAACAATTACTAAGGAAATATTTCACAGGGAATTCATCCAATTTATCTAACAGAAATACACCTCTGCTATCACGCAAATGAAGAATGTGTTCATCCACTTTACCTGCTAATTCCTTATAAAAAGGGGAGTTTGGTGAACTCGTAGTTGGTGTCATCATTCATCCTCCAAATCATCCAATAGTGCTTGTATATCTACTTCTAACTCTGTTTCTTTTGCTGTATCTATAACATTCAGAAGGGGTTTATTAATACGTTTCTGTTTCGGCTGTTCCATGTACTCTTTTTCTTTCTCTGCTATATTTTCAAGCATATTGTCATGAAAACTTCGATATCTTTCTTCGTCAAAGTGATGTTCGTACACTTCAATCGTGTCTTTTTGTTTCCACTTCATGTATTTAATGAGCTCATCTTTTCGCTGTTTAATTTCTGCATTTGTCTTGGAAACATTATAAATCTCACGCATACTTGTCGTGACATACCAATGTCTTGTTTTATGTGGATTTAACCTCATGTCCATCATCTTCATGATCTTATTCCAATGTGGATACCAAGCCTGATACGAAAATGGTGTTCCTCGTTCCGTCAGGAACATGGGTGCATCGTTAGGTAGAGAATCAAAATTCCGCCCTAAATGGTCAATTTTTTTACGCTCTTGATTGATATATTGAAACAGAAGCTTCGTTGTGTTTTTGCTGAACCTCAGAAACTTTGCTCTACGTCCATGACTGCCTTTGTTAAACGTGCTGACTTCTTCAAAGGACTTGCGGGAACGATAATCGCCAATGGTCAATTCAATTACCTCTGAAACTCTCGCCCCTGTCTCAAATAACATACGGACGATGACTTTTTCTCGCAATGACCAATTTACCTGATTACCTGCCTGTTTAACTTTATGATAGAGAAGAGGGTCATCAATAATTTCAGGTTGCCATTCCTCGTTAATGAGCTTGAAGTATGAATCTGTCAAACGTCTATGCACAATTGGGCTTTCTGTTCCTGCTTCGGCAGGCATTCGAGGTTTGTTCTCTCTCACACCTTCGGTATTTGTTTTGTAATCGTCCAATATCGCATGAGAATCGATAAGAGGATTCCGATAGCCATACTGTCTCAGTGTAATCAAGGACTTATAAAATGACTTGAGAGCGGAAAGGAAGCGATGAACGGTATTCGGACTTTTTTTGGAACGATTGACAAAGCGAAAAGAATCTTTTTCCCGTACTTTACAAGCCATTTCGTCCATCAAATAATCTTCCGCAGCGACCCGTATGGCTTCAGGATAATCACTCCATTGTACATGTTGCCCTTGATAGTTGCTGTATTTGTCTAACCAAGTGAAGAACGGCAGAAGGCATTGGAGATACGATAACGCCGTACTTTCTGAAATTTTTCTACTGGCATCATCATAAAATTCTGTCAGTGGTAGAAATACTTTGTTATTCGGTTCAAACACAAGTAATGTATATCGGCTTTGAACACCTTTTGGACAACGTAAGTGGTAATAACTATCTCTCATTTTCAAAGCCTCCTGTTAGATATTCAGACCCACTTATTCCTCTAACCAATTGAAAATAGGAACTTTTGATTGATATTCATGCTGTATTTGATTCCCCATCGCCTCATATTCCTGTTGGGTAAGGTCGTAGATGTGTTTACTTTGCTTCTTTGGTAATTTAAAAGGGATAGTTGTTGGACTCCAATTTTCTCGGATGGCTTTCTTAATAAATCCGTCAGGGTTTTTCACTTTGTTAGTAGATTGTTGCATAATCAATAGAATCTCTAATGTTCGTTTAATCCCAACAACGGACAGAAGAGTAAGAATTTCTTGCGTTGGAGATGTGAGTGTAACTGCCTCATATGCTAATTTGACTAACTCCAATTCGGCAATTTCTTCCTGTACCACTTGTTGACTTTGCTGAGAATCTTCTTTTACAAATCTTGTTCTTTGTTTGATATGTACAAGGTCGCTTTCAGGAATTCTCCATCCTTTTTTATCGCTATTGCAAAATGCGTTTGGAAACTTTCCAGACCGTAGCCATCGCTTAATTGTTTCTTCATGCTTCTGTAAAGTTAACGCCAATTCTTTTACTGTATACATGTTCATGTAAGCACCTCAAAAATAAATGGTTATTTAAAATGGAAACATACATTCTTGTTTAGTGTAACCACACTAATGTTGTTGTAAACAACATTTTTTATGAAATTGTTGTTGTATATGAGGTCATAAAGGGGTCTGCAAAATAAAAAAAGTACATCACTCTTATTGAGCAATGTACCAATACATATATAATGTGCAACATTATATACATCCTTTTGTTTTTGTAAGAGAGGATAACTATTGTTATTTCTTTATTTTACAGAGTACATCGTTTTTTTTATTTTTCGCAAGAAAATAGTAGGAAAAGGGGAATACGTAAGCGACGTTCATATTCTTCTTTTCCCTGAAAACAGTTTCGATTTGGTGTGGCTTCTTTTAAGTTTGTAATTGTAAATCCGGCTTGTTGTAATAATGTAAAATATTCTTCCGTTGTCCGATGATATTTAATAACCTCTTGATCAATCCACGGCTCAACTCGTTTTCCTGTTTTGAAATAATCATCGACGAGCCAGCTAGTTCTTTTACCACTTGTTTGTAAGCTTTCAAACGAAGAGGTAATAACGGGATGTTGAACGCTAAAGGTAAAGGTCCCGTTTGTTTTTAAAGTTTGAAACACATTTTGAAAAATGATATCAAGATGTTCAATATAATGTAAGGCGAGTCTAGATGTTACTAAATCAAAAGTAGAAGGAGGATAGGTATAGTCTTTGAGGTTTATAAAATGAACAGATCCATTTTTATTTTCTAGGTGCTTACTAGCTTTTTCATACATGAGCTCGGAGCCTTCAATGCCAGTGTAAGAGTGGCAACAATTTTCTAATAATTCCTCGCCAAATTTAGCGTCACCACAACCTAAATCGAGAATTTGTTTTCCTTGTACATCACCAATGAGCTGAAAGAATGCTGGTTTTTCAAGTACTTCGTTTGGGCTATTTTCTCGATATCTTCGCTTCATATATTGTTCTAAAAACGATTCGTTATTATATACATCAGATTCTGTAAATACCATGTTTGAAGCCCCCTTGAATATTTTTTTCATTCTATCAAATATGAAAAGTAAATAATAGATTTCTTGTAATGAATCGTATATAATCTAAAATTGTAAGCGGTTTCTTTAAACTATTTTTCTATAATAAATTCTGAAAACGTGTTAAGCTAGTAGAGGGATTATTAGAACTATTAAGACAATAATTCGCTTACATGAACGATGGGAGGCTTCACAATGTCTAGTAAAACACTTGCAAACTTTTTAGAAGAAAATTTAGAGGATTTAAAATCAAAGGGGCTTTATAACGTAATTGATCCGCTTGAAAGTCCAAATGGACCGATTATTACAATTGGCGGAAAAGAATATATTAACTTATCTTCAAACAACTATCTTGGATTAGCGACTGATAATCGCTTACAAGAAGCAGCAATTGGTGCAATTCATAAGTACGGCGTTGGAGCAGGAGCTGTTCGTACAATTAATGGTACTTTAGATTTGCATATCAAATTAGAAGAAACAATTGCAAAGTTTAAACATACAGAAGCAGCAATTGCTTATCAATCAGGATTTAACTGTAATATGGCAGCGATTTCAGCTGTTATGGATAAAAATGATGCGATTCTTTCAGATGAATTAAACCATGCATCTATTATTGATGGTAGTCGTCTATCAAGAGCGAAAATCATCGTTTATAAGCATTCTGATATGGAAGATTTACGCAAAAAAGCAATCGAGGCAAAAGAATCAGGTCTTTATAATAAATTAATGGTTATTACAGACGGTGTTTTCTCAATGGATGGAGATATTGCAAAATTACCAGAGATTGTTGAAATTGCAGAAGAGCTGGATTTAATGACATATGTAGATGATGCACACGGTTCAGGGGTACTTGGCAAAGGTGCAGGTACTGTAAAACATTTCGGCCTTTCTGATAAAGTTGATTTCCAAATCGGTACATTATCAAAAGCAATTGGGGTAATTGGTGGATATGTAGCTGGGAAACAAAACTTAATTGATTGGTTAAAAGTGCGTTCACGTCCATTCTTATTCTCAACAGCTTTAACACCAGCTGATGCAGCTGCTTGTATGAGATCAATTGAAATTTTAATGGAAAGCACAGAGTTACACGATCGTTTATGGGAAAATGGTCGCTATTTGAAACAAGGGTTAAAAGAACTTGGCTTTAACATTGGAGAAAGTGAGACACCAATTACACCTTGTATTATTGGTGATGAAGTATTAACACAAGAATTTAGTAAACGTCTAAATGAAGAAGGCGTATATGCAAAATCTATCGTATTCCCAACCGTAGCAAAAGGAATGGGACGCGTTCGAAATATGCCTACAGCAGCTCATACGAAAGAAATGTTAGATGAAGCAATTCGTAAGTATGAAAAAGTAGGGAAAGAAATGGGTATCATTTAATTAACGACATCTTGTGAATAGCTTGCAAATGAGGAGTGGGAAAAATGAAAAAAATTCTAGTAACCGGTTCTTTAGGGCAAATTGGTTCTGAACTAGTAATGAAACTTCGTGATGTATACGGCGCATCAAATGTTATTGCAACAGATATTCGTGAAACAGATAGTGAAGTGGTAACGTCTGGTCCATTTGAAACGTTAGATGTAACAGATGGACAAAAATTACATGATATTGCAAAGCGTAATGAAGTAGATACAATTATTCATTTAGCGGCTTTACTTTCAGCAACTGCAGAAAAAAATCCGTTATTTGCTTGGAATTTAAATATGGGCGGACTTGTAAATGCATTAGAAGCAGCACGTGAATTAAACTGTAAGTTTTTCACGCCAAGTTCTATCGGTGCATTTGGTCCATCAACGCCAAAAGATAATACACCACAAGATACAATTCAACGTCCTACTACAATGTATGGGGTAAACAAAGTAGCAGGAGAATTACTATGTGATTATTATCATCAAAAGTTCGGCGTTGATACGCGCGGCGTACGTTTCCCAGGCTTAATTTCTTACGTAGCTCCTCCAGGAGGCGGAACAACTGATTATGCAGTTGAAATTTATTATGAGGCGATTAAAAAAGGTACATACACCTCATACATTGCTGAAGGAACATACATGGATATGATGTATATGCCAGATGCTTTACAAGCGATCATTTCATTAATGGAAGCTGATTCAAGTAAACTCGTGCATAGAAATGCATTTAACATTACAGCAATGAGCTTTGAACCAGAGCAAATTGCAGCATCAATTCGTAAACACATCCCGAACTTTACAATGGATTACGCTGTAGACCCTGCTCGTCAAACGATCGCTGATAGCTGGCCAAACTCTATTGATGCAACTGCAGCAATGAAAGAGTGGGGCTTTAAAGCAGAATATGATTTAGACAAAATGACAACTGACATGCTTGCTAAGTTAAAAAAAAAGCTTGCAGATGAGTTAGTGATGAATTAATAGGAAGAGCTGATTCTTAGGAATCGGCTCTTAATTATTTTAGGAAGGGAGAAAAACAACATGCAAAGAGTTGATGTTGTATATGCACTAATATACGATAGCGAAAAAGATAAAATATTAATGGTACATAATGTAGAACAAAACGTTTGGTCACTACCGGGCGGGGCAGTTGAAAAAGGTGAAATGTTAGAGGAAGCACTAGTAAGAGAAGTGAAAGAAGAGACAGGTTTAACTGCTGCACTCAGTGGACTTGTCGCATTAAATGAGAAGTTTTTTGAAGAGAAAGGACATCATGCATTATTTTTTACATTCCGAGCAAATGTAGTAACAGGTGAACTTGGTGCAGAAGATGAAGGAGAAATTTCCGCAATCGAGTGGGTAGATAGAAAAATCGCGAATGAGCGATTCCCATACTACGATGGAGGGTTCGAATTATTATTAGAAGTTTCCATTCCATACAAGTTTCAACCAGAAACAAAGTAAGTTAACGAAGAAAAACAGGAGCCTCGTGGCTCCTGTTTTTCTATTCAATCGTCTTCAGTAATAGTTTCTTCAACAATGGTTTAATCTTCAGGCGTAAATCTTCAGCATGATTTGCAACTAAGAAGTGATGGTTATAAATGTTTTTCATTAGTTGATAAGTCGCTTCTTTCGCTTCGCCTTCTTCGATGAAGATACCGATTACTTCCATACCACTTTTACGAGCGAGTTTGACAGCTTCATGTGTATCTAAAATACCGTCTTGTTGATAGTCTAATGCAGAAGGCTCACCGTCTGTAAAGACAAGTAAGAATTTATGCTTTTCTGGTCTTTTCGCAAGCTTTTCAGAAACGATGCGAATAATATACCCGTCGCGGTTATCTTCTTCTTCGCGAAGTTGCATAATTTCTGGACCGACATTTGGTAACGTTGAGTTTTTATACGTAACAACTTCATGAATAACATTCGGTTTATCTTCAGGTTTAGCACTAGAAGCATCTTCCCAAAATCCGCTAATAGCGTGCGGGATTTTTAAAGATTTTAAAGCTTCATGGAATAGGACCACACTCTTCTTCGTTTCTTCCATTTTGTTATACATAGAACCAGAGCAGTCCACTAATAGTTGGAATGCAACGTCTAATTCTTGAGATTCTTGTCCTTTTTTATAAAACATACGCGGCTGCTTTTCAGTATAAATACGAAGGAATTTCTTACGAAGTCTTCCGTAATATTTATCACTATTTGCATTCGTTTTGTTTTCAATTGTTTTTTCGATGATTTTCTTTAATTCTTTTACATCTTTATTAACGACTGATTTGATAGCTTGGTAATCTTTTTTCTCATCAGGATTTGATTTGCGAGCTTCTTTAAATGTATGAGAAGCTCCCACATTATACTTTCCGTATGCGCCGTCGTTTTGGCTAGAAGCATGAGACGCTCTTGCTTCCTCTGTATCAGCACCATCAAAGTTAGATTGTGTACTTTTTTGGGAAGTACCTTGTACAGAACCAAGTGCTTGGTCACCATCTTCTGATTCACGAGCAGTATCACCCATCATATTTGTTTTTGTTCCGCTTTCTAATTCAAAGCGTAAAAAGTTCTCGTTTTCATTGTTTTTATTTTCACGGTGCCATGTCGAGAAGCTTTCATCCATTTTGTTTTTGTTATCATCGTCATCTAGGAGCTGCGTATCATCATTTGCTAATTTTTCAGCGCGACTGTCTTTCTCATCTGCAATAACAGATAAATAAAGCGGGGCATGTCCGAAATAATTATTAAGCATATCACTTTCGAGAAGTCCTTCTAAGCGATAGCGAATTTTCTCAACGATATACATAATATCTTCCGTAGTACGGGCTTGGAATGTTTCATGCAAAATTGATTCAATTTGCTCGAAATATTCATTATTAAACATTTCATATTTATCACTCGTTAATGAAAGATAGCATAGACAAAATAGACGGTCACCGTGATAGTTACGAACACGATTTATTTCATTTTGTGAGCCAAAGTAATTGCGATACATTTCTTTTCGGCGTTTAAAAATGTGTTTTGTGCCAGGACGTAAATTTTTGACGATTTCCTCAACACGTAAATCTTCTAATAGAACAAATAATTGTGTTAAAAACTTTTTTAGAGGCGATTCTTGTAATTCAATCGCATAAGAACGAATTAAAGTCATGTCCGAGTAATGTTTATTACCAAGTGCCTTTAAGAACACTTCGCTTTTTAATCCGATTACTGTATCCTCTTCTTTTCGATCATCCCAAAAGTGACTAATGACAACCTTTTTTTCAATTTCGTCGTAGTATGCTTTATAGCCATACTCAAGATAGGCATCGTCTTCTTTTAGAAGAGCATACATTAAGTTTTCCATTTGTAGAAACAGCGACGCATCAATTTTTTTGTCACTAAAAATTTGTCTCATGAATTATTCCTCAAAGAAATAACTTTCTGCTAATTCACGGACAGTCATTTGTTCTGTTTCATCGTTTAATTTTGCGATAATACTACGTTCAATTGCACGCATAACAGGAATATATACACCTAAATCACATGCATCGATAATGCCACGAATACTAGCTGCTTCTTCACTTACGCGTCCATCACGAGCTAAAGGCATAAGATCGCTTGCGAATGCAACGAACTTTTCAATTGTTGCAACATCATTTAATTTTGATTCAGATAGTAATAGTTCTTTTAATGTATCACCTTGAATGTAAGGAACTTCAATAATAACGAAACGGTTTTTTAATGCTTCGTTTAGTTCACTTGTCCCAACATAACCTTCGTTAATCGCAGCGATTACGCGATATTCGCCATCACCGTATACAACTTCTTGTGTAAATGGGTTTGTAATCATTTTACGATAATCTAACGCACCATGAAGAAGTGGTAATGTTTCAGGTTTTGCCATATTGATTTCATCAATATATAAGAAATGACCGTTCTTCATTGCCTTCATAAGAGGACCATTAACGAATGTAACTTCAGATGCACCCTCTTTTGTTTGTAATGTGTTGTATCCTAAAATACCTTCTACATCTAAGTCGACAGAACAGTTAATGCTATGCATTGGTTTTTGGAATAAAGAAGAAAGAGTTTCCGCTAGTACTGTTTTACCACTACCAGTTGGTCCTTTTAATAGAATGTTTTTACCAAGTAAAAGTGCTGTAATGGCATCTTCAATAATGCTGTTATCAGATGCTTTATATATTTTCTTTCCAATTAAATGTGCATTTTCGCCAGCTTCTTGTTTGTTTTTTTCGTGAAGGGCTGAGAGCTGTTGTTTTAAATCAGCGTGTATATGAAATTGTTCTAACATGTATTTCCCACCTAACATTATTTTCATAAAGTAATACATCTTATGATAACTTGTTTTAATATGGTATGCAAAGAAAAGGAGAGAGGGGAAATGTAAAAGAAAAAGCAATCAATATTATATTGATTGCTTATAGCAAAGGAGAAATGAGTCGCATGAAAGACTCTAATATTCGTTTTTTGATACTTCTTTTTTGGAACGAGTTCCATTTAATTTCAGTGGAATGCTTAAAGTCTTCTTCAAAATCATGTTTAATATCATGAACGGTTTCTGATTCATAAAGTACACTAATAATTTCATAATTTAACTCAAAGCTACGTACATCCATATTTGCTGTTCCAATTGTTGCGATCTTATCATCAACGAGTACAATTTTCGCATGCATAAAACCATCTTTATAACTGTAAATGGAAGCACCGGCTTTTAAAAGTGGAGTGAAATAGGATTGAGATGCTTGATCACTAATAATACTATCACTTTTACCTGGATATAAAATGCGTACATCTATGCCAGATATTGCACTTAAGCGTAATAATGTTAAAGTTTCTTGATCGGGAATAAAGTATGGCGTAGCGATCCAAATAGATTTTTTGGCAGAGCCCATAACAGCTAGTAACGTATTACGAATACTTTTATCATCTGAGCTTGGTCCACTTGCTACAATTTGAACAGCACCTTCTGCATTCGAAATTTCTTTACCAGGGAAGTATTGTACATTCATAAATTGATCCCAAGAATAGTTACTTAAACCACTAGAGGCATAGAGCCAATCTTCTAGAAAGATTGCTTGTAATTTATATAATGCTTTTCCTTCTATTTTTAAATGACTATCACGCCAAACGGGAAATTTCTTTGAACGGCCGAGATATTCGTCACCGACGTTGAGTCCTCCAGTAAATCCAATTTCTCCATCTACAATAACAATTTTACGATGGTTACGATAATTGACTGTTTCAAGTAACCAAGCTGAAAAAATAGGATCAAATTCCACAATTTCAATTCCAGCTTCTTTCATAGGCTGTAAAAATCGTCTTCTTAACGTGTTACTTCCGAGTCCATCATAAAGGAAGCGTACAATAACCCCGGATTTTGCCTTCTTTATTAAAGCATCCCGAACTTTTGTACCAATCTCATCGGCTTTATAAATATAGTATTGAATATGTATATGGTGTTTTGCATGCTCAATAGCGTGCAGAATTTCTGAAAATGTTTGATCTCCGTTTGTTAAAAGTTTTGTAGTCGTTCTATCTGCGGCAGGACCGCCTCCGAATTTTTGTACTACTTCTGTTAAATGGATAGAACGCTCATGTAATGGAACTGTAAGAGAAAGTTCTAGTCGTCTTCCTTCTAATATTTCACGGAATAATTTTCTTTGTTCTTCTGAACGATGAAGATGTTTTTTTCTTCTCCAACGGCTACGACCGAAGAGGGAGTATAAAAGCACACCTACAACAGGAAGAAGTGCTAATACTAAAAACCACGCTAAGGTACTTTGAGGAGACCTGTTTTCGATAAAAATAACGAATGAAATTCCTACGATTGTGATGGACCATAGAGCACCAACAAACGTATATAACGAAATAACCGATGTATTTAATAGGAAAAGAACGATAGATACGATTGTAAATATTAATAATAATTGAACGATAGGCTTCTTCATTTCTATAAAATTCCTCTAATCTTTCTTAAATATATACTTCTTATATAAAAGTTGTAATCTGACATTCTTATTATAAAGTGTTTTGTTTTTTTTACAAAATATAGACATTTTCCCCATGCTTTCCGCATTTGTCCTACATACAGTATATTATTACATTTTTATATAGAAAAGGAGATGAATAAAATGTATGGTCGTCCAGTTGGAGGGTTCGGACATGGCGGATATGGTTATCCATATTATTCAGATACTCCATACTATACGGATTATCAGTAGAATCCTTATTATTCCACATATAAAAGAGAGGCAGAACTATATGCTAAAAGGAGAGGAAGAAAAATGAACTATAATGGAAATTATGGAGGATATGATCGGAATCATCACGGGGGTGGAGGGCACCATCATCACGGCGGGTATAATCATCATGGTGGACACAATCATTATGATCACCACCACCATCACGGCGGCGGATGGGGCTGGGGTGGCGGCTCATGGGGCGGAGGATTTTTCCCAGGAAGTTTTGCAGGAGGAGTAGTAGGAGGACTTACAGCTGGAGCGTTAACAGGTGCAGCTAGTGGTGGGGGATATTACCCAGCTCCATATCCAGTAACTTACCCAACGCCATATCCAACACCATATCCAGGTTACCAGCAAATATCGAATCCATATTATTAAACAAAAAAAGAGGATACCCTCTTTTTTTTGTTTAATAATGTATATATTTATAAAATACTTCCAAAATGAAGGTGAAAATATTAACTGCCAATTTTAATCTCTATTCCGTTAGTTTGTTGGCAGTTGGATTTACACCTTAATATTTCATGAAAGCAAAGAGATTAGGTGTGAGGCCACATTAGTAGGGAGCAGAGGCTAGTATTGATTAAATTGTCGCTTTATAAATTAAAAAAATGTAAGAGAATACGGTATAATAAGATCAGATAATCAGAGAAGTGAAAAGTCTCTACTATAATTAAAACGGCACTATATTGCTTTTTTTTATAAATAATATTATGTTATTTTAATCGGCCTATTTAGAAAAAATTTGTGATTTATCCCGCATTAACGGGCAGTTATCTCCCACCTCAAAATTCGGTGAATGCGAGGAAGTTAGGTGGGAGATAACTGCCCGTAAAAGCCCGATTGGTGAAGGCTAATAATCAGTGGGGGATGGACAAAACCCCCACTGATTAAAGTTTCACTTTATGTAAAGGCATATTGTTAGAAAATGAAATATCTCTATTTCTATGAAGAGAAACGAATTGTGTTTTAGTCAGATAGGAAGCAAGGAGAGGTGCGCATGCTAGAACAAAGAGGTCATGCATTATATGACTCTTCATTGCAAGATTTAAAATTAGCATTAGATGAGTCTTCAATTGTTGCTATTACAGACCGAAATGGTCTTATTACATATGTAAATGATAAATTTTGTAAAATCTCAAAATATAAAAGAGAAGAGTTAATAGGAAAAGATCACCGTATTTTAAATTCCAGATATCATCCGAAAGCATTTTTTCAAATCCTATGGAAGCGTATTTTGAGTGGAAAAGTCTGGACGGGGGAAATTCGAAATCAAGCAAAAGATGGTACGTATTATTGGGTTAAAACAACAATTGTTCCATTTTTAAATGAGAAGGGAGAACCCTATCAATTTATTGCAATTCGAAATGATATAAGTAGTAGGAAAGAAGCAGAGCAAAGATTACGATTAAGCGAAAGTCGTTATAGGGAACTTGCTTATCATGATGCGTTAACAAGTTTACCAAACCGTTTACAGTTAATTACGACTGTAAATAAGATGATCGCAGAGAAAATAGAGTTTGGCATGATTTACTTTGATTTAGATCGCTTTAAATTAGTGAATGATACGTTAGGTCATATGATAGGAGATTTACTTTTAAGTGAAGTCGCTTCCCGATTGCATTATGTACTAGGAGATAAAGATGTTCTGGCTAGGCTTGGTGGAGATGAATTTGTACTATTAACAAAAAAACATACACAAGATGAGATGAGGCAGTTAGCGACATCTGTGTTGTCATGCTTTCAAGCCCCATTTATGCTGGAAGGTCATGAAGTATATATTTCAGCCAGTCTAGGACTTTGTTCCTATCCGCAAGATGGAAAAGACGTTGAAACATTATTGAAAAATTCAGATTTAGCCATGTATAGTGCGAAAGAGCAAGGAAGAAATGGGGCGTGCTTCTTTACAGATGAATTACGTGCGAAAATAAATCGTAGAATGAAAATAGAGTTTGCTTTGCAAAAAGCAATTCGTGACGAAGAATTAAAAGTGGCATTACAGCCCATTATTGATTTGAAAACAAAGAAATGTACTGGTATTGAGGCTTTAGTACGCTGTAAGACAGAAGAAGGTCCTATTTCACCAAGTGAATTTATACCTGTAGCTGAAGAGTGTGGACTTATTATAAAACTAGGAGATTGGGTACTAGAAAAGTCATGTCGACTGTTTAAAACGTTGCCAGAGTATCAAGAGGGACTGAAATTATCTGTTAATTTATCAATACAACAATTGATGCAAAAGCGCTTTATTTTATCTGTTCGTAGTATATTGAAGCGAACAGGGTTTCCGCCAAATCGTTTAATATTAGAAATAACAGAAAGTATAGCTGTACGTCATTTTGATTATATTATTGCTACATTACAAGAATTAAGAAGTATGGGGATTTTAATCGCTTTAGACGATTTCGGAACAGGGTATTCCTCATTATATTATTTGAAAAAACTACCACTTGATATTGTGAAAATTGATCGTAATTTTATTCGGGAGTTTCATTATGATCATGCACAACCAGAGCGAACGATTGTAAAATCGGTTATTGAAATCGCCCATAGTTTAAATTTATTAGTGGTAGCTGAAGGGGTAGAAACGGTAGAACAAGAAAGTTTATTAAAATCAATGGGTTGCGACTTTGTACAAGGTTTTTATTATGCGAAACCGTTAGATGTAGGTGAACTAAAAGAAAAGTTATTAACTGACTTTTAATAAAAAAAGAGAAGCGGAAAGCTTCTCTTTTTTATTGTTTTTTTTGTGAATCTTTCATTAAAATTGGATAAAGAATAAGGCCTAATACAAACAATCCAATTCCTAAGAAGAACGTTTTTAAATCAGCAGTTCCTGTTTTAATAACCCAAATGGAATATAAAAACGCTAGTGCAGTAATGATCCCATCTTTTATTCGAGATCCAGGCATTATATCATACGTTTCCCCCGTAATAACTAATTTTAACTGGTACAAGGTAGAAACAAGGTACGGGATCAAATATGCTAATGTCGCTACAACAATAGCGAAATTATATGCTTCGGAAACAGTACCAGAAATCGTTGAAAATAAGAAAATTTGTGTCATCACATTTGTAATAAATAATGATTTTGAAGGACTTCCTTTTTTATTTGTTTTTCCGAAAAACTTAGGGAAAACCCCATTTTTTGCTGCTTGGTAAGGTACTTCTGAGCTAACAACGATCCATCCTACAGTAGAGCCGAATAAAGATACGAGTGCAAGTAAGGCCATTATATAAGCACCCTTAGTACCAATTGCTAAATTTAATGCATCTACTAATGGCTTTTGAGACTCTTTTAAAACGTCTTGTGGAAGAGCACCCATTGTTAGTAGAGTAATTGCCATGTAAATAAGAAGAGCGATGATTAATCCGAAAATCGTAGCTTTCTTAACATCGTGCTGAGATTTTGCGCGGTTAGAGAGCATAACTGCTGACTCAATACCGATAAACGCCCAAAGTGTTGCAATAGCAGCTGAATTTATTTGTCCACCCAACGAAATAGGTTGTCCAGCTTCATTCATAAATGTTTGACCGTCCCCGAAATTAGAGGCATTGAAAATGAATAATGTGATTACAATAAACATTGTAAATCCGATGATTTTTGCGATTGTTGCAAGAAGGTTCATATTTCCTGCTCTATCAATATTTTGAGAAAGAATATATTGAATTCCCCATAGCATCATACTACATACTATGAAGGTTAAAGCTTTTCCAAGTTCTAATGAAAATCCGTTTGTTGAAAAGAGAATTTGCTTACTTTGTAAAACTGGGAAGAATGTTGATAAATATCCTGCAAAGGAAATAATTACAGATGCTGTAGCAGCCCAGTTAGCAGCCCAGTACCCCCAAGCCATACTATATCCTGCAACTTTACCTGCCTTTTGGGAGGTAAACATTGCTTGGGCGTAACTTTGTGGTCCTGCTTTTAATTCTGGTTTACGAATTGCTAAATTTCCAAATACGAGTGCAATCATAAATACACCAAGTCCTGTAATACTCCATGCAAGTGTAGATCCCATTGGACCTGATACGTGTGCTAAATTTGCTGGGAGCATAAATACGCCACCGCCAACCATATTCCCGATAACAAAAGCTGTTAAAATCCATAATCCCCATTTTTTCGTTTCCATTTTTGTTAACTCCTTTGTAGTAAGTTTTGCTTAAACATCATTTTTTACTAGCATTTTTTGCAATAAAAAAAGAGCCATGTAGATAAAAAATACCTACATGGCTCTTTGCCAAAGCGTAGGTACAATGGGAATAACCCTTGTACCTACGCGTAATTTTTCCGCTAGGTTTCAAGGGTTAAGTATGATGATGATGTTTTTGTGCAAATGTAACTACAGTTGTATAAGTAAGCATAGTTTTTTGCTCCCTTTCTCCTCTGATTTTGAAGTTAGTATACTACATGTTTTTTTGAATGAAAAGAGAAATATAAAAAAATTTATAAAAATACGTTTTAGAGACTAAATATTTACCTATAGTTTTCTTGTACTGGAAAATAAGTGAGAGATTGGCAGAAGCGTATAGCGTGGTATAATACATATAGAACTAGAAGGTGACAAGGGGCTATTGTAGATGATGAGTAAGTATGAACAAATTTATACGGAAATCAGCAAGTCTATTGATAATAAACAATTAAAAGAAGGATGCAAAATCCCATCAGAAACGGAATTAATGAAGCAGTATGAGGCAAGCCGGGGTACTGTAAGAAAAGCTGTAGATTTATTGCAAGAGCGTGGATATGTTCAAAAAATACACGGAAAAGGTGTTTTTGTATTAAAGCGCAAAAATATTGAATTTAACTTTGGTGGTATTGTAAGTTTTCAAGAAGAAAATGAACGTTTAGGACGTTACTGTATTACGGAAGTCGTGGAAATAGAGAAAATGACAGCTACGAAAGATGTAGCAAAGTTATTAAACGTGAAAGAAAAAACGGAAATAGATCATATTAAACGTGTACGAAATATTGATGGAGAAAAAGTAATTTTAGATATAAACCATTTTGTATCGGAGTATATTCCAGGATTAACGAGAGAAATTGCAACTGCATCGATTTATAAATACATTGAGAAAGAATTAGGGCTACATATTAGCTATTCACAGCGGGTAATTGAAGTACAACCATGTACAGATGATGACCGAAAGTATTTAGATTTAAATGGAACAGACTATGTTGTCGTTGTAAAAAACTTTACTCATTTATACGATGGGAGTCAGTTCGAATATACGGAATCACGTCACCGTTTAGATATTTTTCACTTTTCGGATGTGGCGCGAAGAAAGTAAAGAGATGGAACAAAATATTGTTCTATCTCTTTTTTTATAAAAAAATCACCAACTCGTACATACGAGTGTTGACTAACTTATATATACGAGTTAATATGTAAGTGTAAACGGTATCAAAAAAGAAAAGAGGGATGGAAATATGGGGAAAGACTATCGCAAAACAGCAGAAGAAGTGCTGCAATATATTGGTGGGAAAGACAATATCGATCAAGCGGCACATTGTGTAACGAGGCTTCGTATCGCTTTAAAAGATGAAAGCAAAATAGATAATGATAAATTGCAGTCCGTTTCATTAGTAAAGGGAGCGTTTCATAACGCTGGAGTATTTCAAATTGTAATTGGTCCAGGTGATGTGGATCGAGTATACGCTGAATTGATAACGCTTGCAGGTATGGAAGAATCGACAGTAGCTGACGTAAAAGATTCTGGAAACCAAAAGTTAAATCCAGTTCAAAAGTTTGTAAAAGTATTTTCAGATGTATTTATGCCGATATTACCAGCGATTGTAACAGCTGGTTTACTGATGGGGATTAACAATTTATTAGGGGCAAAGGACTTATTTTTTGATGGTAAAAATTTATTAGATGTTTATCCGAACTTAGGCGGGCTTTGGGACTTAATTAATATGATGGCCAATACAGCATTCGTATTCTTACCGGCACTTGTTGGTTGGTCAGCGACGAAGCGTTTTGGTGGTAGTCCAATACTAGGTATTGTTATGGGATTAATGCTTGTGCATCCGGCCTTATTAAACGCGTGGGATTATGGAAAAGCAGCGACTGGTTTAGAGGGACAAAAGATTGAGTACTTCGATATTTTAGGGTTATTCCAAATTGAAAAGGTAGGGTATCAAGGTCAAATCCTGCCGGTTTTAGTAGCGGCATTCGTATTAAGTAAAGTGGAAATATTTTTAAAGAAACATGTGCCAAACGCAATTCAATTATTAGTTGTGCCAATTACAACAATCGTTGTAACGGGTGTATTAGCATTAGGGATTATCGGTCCAGTTACACGTCATATTGGAGATTTATTAACAGCCGGATTAGTAGGAGTATATGAAACGGTACCAGCACTTGGGGCAATATTATTTGGAGCATTATATGCACCGCTTGTAATTACAGGAATGCATCATATGTTTATTGCAATCGACTTACAATTAATCGCGCAGCACGGCGGTACATTTATTTGGCCAATGATTGCTCTTTCTAACATTGCACAAGGTAGTGCGGCACTAGCGATGTTCTGGATTTCTAAAAATCAAAATGATAAAAGTATGGCATCAACATCAGCAATTTCAGCGTACTTCGGTATTACGGAGCCAGCGATGTTCGGTGTAAACTTACGAAATAAATTCCCGTTCTATGCAGCTATTATTGGATCTGCTATTGCGGCGATATTCATTACTTTAAATGGTGTATTAGCACCTGCTATCGGGATTGGCGGATTACCAGCATTTATTTCTATCATTCCGAAATCGATTCCAATATTTATTGTCGGGATGATTATCGCGGTTGTAATTCCATTTACGTTAACATGGTTATTTGCAAAACGAGTAAAACAGAAGTAGGAGGAAGTTAAACATGAAGGATTGGCATAAAAGTGTAGTCTATCAAATTTATCCGAAGAGCTTTAATAGTTATTACAATAAAGAAACTGGTGATATAAAAGGAGTTACAGAGAAACTAGATTATTTAAAAGAACTCGGAGTAGATTATATTTGGTTAACACCGATATACGAATCACCACAAAACGATAATGGATACGATGTAAGTGATTATTACAGTATTGATCCATCTTACGGAACGATGGAAGAGTTTGAAGAGCTTTTAGAAAAAGCGAAAGCACGTAACATTGAAATCATGCTTGATATCGTTGTAAATCATAGTTCGACGGAGCATAAGTGGTTTAAGGAAGCGAAGGAAGATAGAAATAGCCCATATCGTAATTACTATATTTGGCGTGATGAAAAAAATAATTGGCAGTCTAAGTTTGGTGGATCTGCTTGGAAATATGATGAGAAGACAGAGCAATATTTTTTACATCTATTTGATGAGACACAAGCTGATTTAAACTGGGAAAACGAAAACCTTCGTGAAGAAGTGTATGATATGATGCGCTTTTGGCTGGAGAAAGGTGTAAAAGGATTCCGCCTTGATGTTATTAATTTAATTTCAAAAGATCAAAGATTTTTAAGTGATGAAGGCACCACGGCTACAAGTGATGGGCGTAAATATTATACGGATGGTCCACGCGTCCATGAATATTTACAAGAGATGAACCGAAATGTTTTTGAAGGGAAAGATGTAATTACAGTTGGAGAAATGTCATCTACGACAATTGATAATTGTATTAAATATTCAAACCCAGAGCGTAATGAACTAAGTATGACGTTTAGTTTCCATCATTTAAAAGTAGATTATCCGAATGGTGATAAGTGGACGAAAGCTGATTTTGATTTCATTAAATTAAAAGAAATTATGTCTGATTGGCAAAGTGAAATGCAAAAGGGCGGAGGATGGAATGCGTTATTTTGGTGTAATCATGACCAGCCTCGTATTGTTTCACGGTTTGGTGATGATGAGAAGTACCGAAATGAATCTGCTAAAATGTTAGCGACAGCTATGCATATGCTGCAAGGAACACCGTACATTTATCAAGGGGAAGAAATCGGTATGACGAATCCTAACTTCCATTCTATCGAGCAATATCGTGATGTAGAATCGTTAAATATATATGATATAAAACAAGAAGAAGGATTATCCAAAGAAGAGATTATAGAGATTTTAAAACAAAAATCTCGTGACAATTCACGTACTCCGATGCAGTGGAATGAAGAGGTGAATAGTGGTTTTACAACAAGTACACCTTGGATTTCAGTGGCTGAAAACTTTAAAGAAATAAACGTAGGGAAGGCATTAGAAGATAAAGAGTCTGTCTTTTATCATTATAAAAAGTTAATTGAACTTAGAAAAAAATACAATGTAATTACAGAAGGGAAATATGATGTTTTAGATGGGAATCATCCTAAGATTTGGGCATATACACGTACTGTAAATAATGAAGTATTGCTTGTTATCAATAACTTCTACGGAGAAGAAATAACGTATTCTGCACCAGTGAATGTTCAATTGGATGGAATGAAACAAGAAGTATTATTATCAAATTACAAAGATTCAAGTAAGGATATTACGAATCTTAACTTAAGACCGTATGAGTCAATTGTATATCGATATACGAAATAAAAAGGTTGTATGCCCGCTTGGCATACAACCTTTTTATTTTAAGACGCCACTATATAAAATTTTCACTTCTACTTCCGGTTTAAATTTTACCTTTTCATAATCCTTATGCCAATTTTTTTTCTTCCATAGACAAATCAGATCGAGTTAATAGTGGTTCAAGAGCTAATTGGTGAATTAAATTGGGGTCTGTTAAAGATTCGATATATAAGATTTTTCCTTTTCCATTTTGAAAAGGAACATCTAATTTTTTTATATCATCGGAATGAGAGAGCTTGTTTTCAATGTAATTAATATTTTCCGCAAGTGATGGAAACATAGGCTTCGTTTTATTCGTTTGTTGGTTATTGTTTTGTTCTGTCACATTGTCCACCCCTTTTAGGATTAAATTATCACTGTTAATTTTTGTTTTTTATGAAAAATTTATGCTTGGATTATTTGAAAAAAATTAACTTGAAAGTTACGTTACGTCATCTTCTATACTAAAGAAAATGAGAAGTAGGGGATGGTATATATGACTTTAAAATATATGTGGGGATGGAAAGAAATTTTATATTTATTTGTTTTTGTATTTATTATTGTTCCAGTAACAATTGAATCCATTTTTTATAAATATGCTTTAAATCTATTAGGGAATTCATTATATGCTGGGGTTTTAATGGGATTTATTATGGCAGTTGTATTTACTTTTTTAGTTTATGTGTTTTGCATAAAAAGATATAACTTGTCGTGGGCAGATATTGGGATTCGGAAGCTTTCATGGAAAGATTACTTGTGGACATTTGTAGCGGTTATTTCTTTGATTGTAGTTAGTATTGGTGTATTAATGATAATGGAGAAAATGGGTATTTCCTTTGAAAATAGTAAAACGGATACGGTCCAAAATGATAAATCAATATATTCATTTTGTATCGCGGTAATTGGAGCGGCGGTTATATCACCAATATATGAAGAGATTTTATATCGGGGTGTTTTTTATACGTTTTTTCGAGATAGATATGGCATATGGGGCGGTGTGCTTATAAGTTCAATAATATTTACAGTTGTTCATATTCCCACATATAACACATTACCGGTGAATTTTTTAAGCGGAGTAGTATTTGCGTGGTTATATGAGAAAACAAATTCTATTTTATCGGCTATGATTGCCCACGCATTATTCAATTTCATAGCAGTACTTCTCACATTCATGTCGAATTAATTAGAGGGTACATATAGGAGGGAATAAATATGGAAATAGCTGTGGAACGAGTTTTTACAAATGAGATTTTAGCAGAAGCTGCAAAGATATTTAATGTGAAAGTAGAAGAAAAGCCACTTGGTGATTTTGAAAATTATATTTTTAAGGCGAAAGATAAAAATGATGAAGATTACGTATTACGCTTAACTCATTCTTCTCATCGTTCTAAAAAAGAGGTAGAGGCCGAACTAGATTTTTTACGGTATGTTGCGGAGCATGGGGCGAAAGTGGCGGGACCTCTTAATTCAATATCTCAAAATCTTGTAGAAGAAATCGAAGCGGAAGATGGCACTTTCTTTTTTGCGTCTTTATTTACATATGCAAAAGGTGAACAAGTAAAAGGAGATGAATCGCCTTATTGGGGAGATGCTTACTTTGAAGCGTGGGGAAAAGCGATTGGACAACTGCACCGCCTTACACTGAATTACCCTATAACTGACTACCGTGATACGTGGGAAGAGGACGAGAGTGCAATTGTTAATGAATTAGAAGATGAGAAAGTGAAAGAGATTGCTGCTATATTAATAGATGAAATAAAGGCTCTTCCAATCGAAAGAGAAACGTTCGGCCTTATGCATGGCGATATTCATCCAGGCAATTTTCATTATGATGGAAAAGAGCTAACAATCTTTGATTTTGATGACGCTGCCTATAATTACTTCATTCATGATTTGGCAATGGTTCTTTATTACTCTGTTCTTTTTACACCGTGGACATTGGAGAAAAAGACGGAATTTGCTCGTAAACAGTTACAAGTGTTACGAAAAGGGTATGAATATGAGCACAGACTGGCGGATAGTTGCTATGAAGCGTTACCGTTATTTTTACGTCTACGTGATATTGGTTTATACGGTACGCTTCAAAAGAAGTTTAAAGGGAAAGATATGCCAGATCATTTCCGAGAATTAGCAGAACAACTCTATGAAAGAATTATAAAGAAGGAAGCAATTGTGAATATATAATACATTCATCTCAAAACAAAGTATGTAAAATAAATATATACTTTGTTTTTTTATACAAAAATATGTTTGTTTTATTAAAATAATATTGTCATAGATTCGGTTTGCATTATATAATTTTATGTATATTCTGAATATTCTTTACAAAAAGGAGGAGGAATGTTGGAAGCTATCGTAAGTTGGATAAATAATATTGTTTGGAGTCCGGCACTTGTCTATTTATGTTTAGGAGTAGGTCTATATTTTTCCATTCGAACGAGGTTTTTACAAGTAAGACATGTAGGAGAAATGGTGAAGCTTACATTTCAAGGAGAAAAGTCTGATGCGGGTGTTTCTTCTTTCCAAGCGTTAGCACTTTCATTATCAGGGCGCGTTGGAACGGGAAATATTGCCGGTGTTGCAACGGCTGTTGCCTTTGGTGGTCCAGGGGCTGTCTTTTGGATGTGGGCGGTAGCCTTTCTAGGAGCTGGTTCTGCATATGTAGAATCGACACTTGCACAAATATATAAGACGAAGCATCAAGGACAATTCCGTGGTGGTCCGGCTTATTACATTGAAAAAGGACTAGGGGTTAAATGGTACGCATTAGTGTTTGTTGCAGCGACAATTCTTGCAACAGGGATGCTGCTTCCAGGTGTTCAAGCGAATAGTATTGCTGTAAGTTTAGAAACAGCTTTTGGTATTAATACTTCCGTATCAGGAGCGGTATTAGTAGCGGCATTAGCACTTATTATATTTGGTGGAGTTAAGCGAATTGTTAACGTAGCGCAAGTTGTAGTGCCGTTTATGGCGCTTGGTTATATTTTAGTAGCTTGTGTAATTGTAGCTATGAATATTGAAAAATTACCAGACGCTTTCATGTTAATTTTAAAAAGTGCATTTGCATTAGAAGCAGCTTTTGGCGGGATTATTGGTTTAGCAATTTCTTGGGGGGTAAAACGTGGTATTTATTCAAATGAAGCAGGGCAAGGAACTGGGGCTCATGCAGCGGCAGCTGCTGAAGTATCGCATCCAGCTAAACAAGGATTAGTACAAGCATTTTCCGTTTACATTGATACATTATTTGTTTGTTCAGCAACAGCATTTATGATGATTATTACAGGCATGTATAACGTATTTGATGCAAGCGGAAAAAACTTTATCGTCAATAAATTAAATGGTGCACAGCCAGGTCCTGGTTATACACAGGCAGCGGTAGAATCTGTTTTCCCTGGATTTGGAAACGGTTTCGTCGCAATTTCTCTACTATTCTTCGCATTCACAACAATTATGGCTTATTACTACATTGCAGAAACAAATATAGCTTACTTAAACCGTGATAAAGACCGCCCTTGGATGTCTATCGTACTAAAGTTTGTATTCTTAGGAGTTGTATTCTACGGTTGTGTAAAAACAGCAGCAACAGCATGGGCTTTAGGAGATATTGGTGTAGGAATTATGGCATGGGTTAACATTATTGCGATTCTATTATTACAAAAACCGGCATTGATCGCATTAAAGGATTATGAAAAGCAGAAAAAAGAAGGAAAAGATCCAGTATTCGATCCGCAGCAGTTAGGAATTAAAAATGCTGATTTCTGGGAGCATGAATACGGGAAAGATAAAAAAGAAGAAGTATCTTAATAGAATAGGAATAAGAGAGCAAAGGGAAATCCCTTTGCTTTTTTTATGGACAAAATGTAGATGAAAGTTATTTTTTCGCCTATTTTTGAATATAAAAAGAATGTACATGCTTTGTTAGGGGAAGGGGGGAGTATGTTGATTGAGTTTCGTAAAGTTAATAAATATTACGGTAACTTTCAAGTTTTGAAAAATATTAATGTACAAGTGAAAAAAGGTGAAGTGGTAGTAGTTGTTGGCCCTTCGGGATCAGGAAAAAGCACGTTGCTGCGGTGTATAAATCAATTGGAGGCAATTACCGATGGAGAATTAATTGTACAAAATACAGAAGTACACAATGCGAAAACAAATATGAATGAATTGCGCCGAAATATTGGGATGGTCTTTCAACACTTTTATTTATACCCACATAAAACAGTTCTTCAAAATATTACACTAGCACCAATTAAAGTAAATAAAGTTTCCAAAGAAAAGGCGGAGCAAACAGCGATGTTTTATTTAGAGAAAGTGGGAATCCCGGAGAAAGCAGGCGTATATCCACATCAATTATCTGGTGGACAACAGCAAAGGGTGGCGATTGCTAGAGGGCTCGCGATGCAACCGGAAATTATGCTATTTGATGAGCCTACGTCTGCTCTTGATCCAGAGATGATTGGGGAAGTGCTTGATGTTATGAAAGCGCTGGCTAAAGAAGGAATGACGATGGTTGTCGTCACACACGAGATGGGATTTGCACGTGAGGTAGCAGATAGGATTTTATTTATGGATGACGGTCAAATTATCGAAGATACAACACCAGCACAATTTTTTGCAAATCCTGAACAAGAAAGAGCTCGTCTATTTTTAAGCCGAGTGTTAAATCATTAAAGGAGGAATTTCATGCTTAAAATGAAAAAGTTGTTTACTCTAATCGTATTCTCATGTTTATTCGTGCTTATTGTTGCTGGATGCGGGGGTAAAAAAGACGAGGCGAAAGAAACAAATACGAAACAAGGCGGAGTTGTTGAACAAATTAAGAAGCGCGGGAAATTAGTAGTCGGAGTGAAAAATGATACGAATTTATTTGGATTGAAAAACCCTTCAACAGGGCAGGTAGAAGGATTCGATATTGATATCGCGAAGGCGCTTGCGAAAAAAATTCTTGGTGATGAAAAGAAACTAGAGCTGAAAGAAGTAACGTCTAAAACACGTATTCCAATGCTGAAAAATGGTGATATTGATGCCATTATTGCGACAATGACAATTACGGAAGAGCGTAAAAAAGAAGTAGATTTTTCAGATGTATATTTTAAAGCGGGACAATCGTTACTTGTGAAAAAAGGAAGCAATATTAAAAGTATTGATGATGTGAAACAAGGCGTTAAAGTATTGGCTGTAAAAGGCTCAACGTCAACAAATAACATCCGTCAAAAATCACCAGAAGCAACAGTATTAGAGTTTGAGAATTATAGTGAGGCATTTACAGCGTTAAAAGCGGGTAAAGGCGATGTTTTAACGACAGATAATGCGATTCTTTATGGAATGGCAAAACAAGATTCTAATTATGAAGTTGTAGGGAAAATTTTCACGGATGAACCGTATGGAATTGCAGTGCGAAAAGGTGCAAACGATTTAACGAAAGAGATTAATAGTTTATTAAAAGATATGAAAGCGAATGGGGAATACGATAAATTGTATGGAAAATGGATCGGTCAAAAGCAAGAAAAATAGAGTGAAACTTTAATAAGTGGGGAAGGGTTATCTCCTACTGATGATTAGCAGCTTATACCAATTGGGATAAATAGTAAGAGTGAGAGGATGAGGGATGCTCATCCTCTTCTTATAAAGAAAGAGGGGAGAATATGTGCCTGACTTTTCTATTTTGACGAATAATATTGATATGTATTTAGAAGGATTTAAATATACGGTAATGTCTAGTGTAGTTGCGCTAATAGGAAGTTTTGTTTTAGGAATTGTTATGGCAGTGATGCGAATTTCACCTATTCGTATTTTGAATTGGATTGGCTCTGCCTATGTAGAGTTTGTTAGAAATATTCCACTCGTATTAATTGCATTCATTTTCTATTTTGCTTTGCCTGTAATAGGAATTACTTTCAACGGTTTTGTAGCAGGGACAGTTGCACTTACAGTTTATACAGCGGCTTTTATTGCGGAAGTAATTCGTGCTGGTATTTTATCAGTCGCGAAAGGTCAAATGGAAGCAGCGCGTTCTTCAGGATTAACTTATACGCAAGCGATGTATCATGTCGTCTTACCTCAAGCGATGAAAATCGTCATTCCTCCTCTAGGAAATCAATTTCTCAATTTAGTAAAAAACTCTTCAATACTCGGAATTATTGCTGGAACGGATTTAATGTATCAAGGAGACTTAATTTCAACGAAGACATTCGTTACGTTTGATGTATATATATTTGTCGGGATGTTTTATTTAGTATTAACAATTCCGCTAAGTATGCTAGTGCGTTATTTAGAAAGACGCTTGGCAAAGGAGGGGGTGTAGATGGATTTTCAAGGTGCTATTACAGGAGATCATATACTCTTTTTATTAAAAGGATTGCTTATCACGCTAGAAGTCGCTCTTGTAGCGATTGTACTTAGTTTTATTATCGGTAGTGTAATAGGAACTTTGCGCTATGCAAAAATACCCGTCATCTCACAAATACTAGGCTTTATCGTTGAAGTTATTCGGAATTTACCACTTCTTTTAATTATATTTTTCACGTATTTTGCACTTCCAGAGGCAGGTTTGAAGTTAGAAATTATAACAGCCGCAATTGTTGCTTTAACGATATTTGAAGCAGCAATGATATCTGAAATTGTCAGAAGTGGCTTATTATCTATCGACAAAGGACAAATTGAAGCGGCGCGCTCTTCAGGATTAACATATGTCCAAACGCTTTGGCACATTATTTTACCGCAAGCACTTAGAAGAATGGTTCCGCCGCTTGTTAGTCAATTTATTTCATTGTTAAAGGATACGTCATTAGCGGTTGTTATATCATTGCCAGAGCTTATGCATAATGCTCAAATTATTAACGGGCAGAATTTAAATTATATGATTCCGACATTTATACTAGCAGCCTGTATGTATTTTGTTGTAAACTACGGTTTATCAATTTTATCTAGAAGATTAGAAATACGTTAACTCTTACAAAAAATGTAAGAGTTTTTTCCTTATAAATCCTTTTTTACCTCAAATTAGTATTGTGAGCTCTTAATAGTTGAATTTTTATATTGTTTTATCAGAAAAGTTTTAATTTTATATAGAAATTGTAACCGCTTTCGTGTATATTTTTATTATCAGAAAATTTTAACAAGATATAGGGGTACTTGTAGGGGAGGATTAAGATGCAGCAAACAACGAATGAGCAATTACATCGTACGATGAAGAGTAGACATTTATTTATGATCGCACTAGGTGGTGTAATCGGAACTGGTTTTTTTCTAGGTTCAGGTTATACCATTAATCAGGCTGGACCAGGGGGAGCCATCCTTTCATATTTAGTGGGCGGATTTATTATGTATTTAACAATGCTTTGTCTTGGAGAGCTAACGGTAGCAATGCCAGTTTCAGGATCTTTCCAAAAGTATGCGACGAAGTTTATTGGACCAGGAACTGGATTTATGATCGGCTGGTTATACTGGATTGGATGGGCAGTAACAGTAGGATTAGAATTAACATCGATCGGTTTAATGATGAAAAGATGGTTTCCGAATGTGGATGTTTGGGTATGGTGTCTCGTATTCGGGGTTATTTTATATGCTTCAAATGCAATATCAGCGAAGAGTTATGCTGAATTAGAGTTTTGGTTCTCTAGTATTAAAGTAGTTACAATTATTGCATTCATTCTACTTGGTGGTAGCGCATTACTAGGATTTTTACCATACGACGGAAAAGAAGCAGCGCCTCTTTTCTCTAACTTTGTAAGTGATGGTGGGCTATTCCCCAATGGACTAGCTGCAGTGCTTCTTACGATGATTACAGTTAACTTTTCCTTCCAAGGAACAGAGTTAATCGGGATTGCAGCAGGAGAGAGTCAGAATCCTGAAAAAACAATTCCACGCGCAATTCGTAATACAGTATGGCGCATTATGTTATTCTTCATTTTAACAATGACAATTTTAGTAGGGTTAATTTCTTGGAAAGAAGCAGGGATAATTGAAAGCCCATTTGTAGTTGTATTTGATAAAATCGGTATTCCATATGCAGCTGATATTATGAACTTCGTTATTATTACCGCTTTATTATCTGTAGCGAACTCGGGATTATATGCAGCAACGCGTATACTATGGTCACTTGCAAATGAAGGAATGGCACCAACTTCTTTCAAGAAAGTAAATAAACGTGGTATTCCGATTACAGCGTTAGTCGTAACAATTGCTGTTGCGGCGTTATCTTTATTAACAAGTTTCCTTGCAGAAGATACAGTATATATGTACTTATTATCTATAGCTGGTTTATCTGCTGTTTCAAGTTGGATCATTATTGCTTTATCGCAACTTCGCTTTAGAAGTCAGTATTTAAAAGGCGGAGGAAAATTAGAGGACTTAAAGTATAGAACACCACTATACCCGCTTGTTCCAATTTTAGCTTTAATTACAAATAGTATCGTTGTTATTAGTTTAGCGTTTATTCCAGAACAAAGAATGGCGTTATATTGTGGTATTCCATTTATCATTTTCTGCTACATATATTATTATATGAGTAAGAAACGGAAGAAACCGATGAAAGTGGAGATGGAAGCAAAGTATGAAAATAAAAATTAAGCATGATGATATAGAGGCAGATCTATCGTATGGTTCATTGACGATAGGGAAAGAAAACGGGTATTCACCGTTACAATTACTCGTTTCTTCTATTGCAGGGTGTAGTGCAATTGTTTTTCGAACGATTTTAGAAAAGAAACGTATTACATACGAAACGTTTACAATTGAAACTGAAATTGGTAGAAGTGACGCTCTATCAAAACCAGTTGAAAGTGTTCATTTGCACTATAAAATTAAAGCGCAAAACATTACAGAAGAGCAATTAGACAAGGCACTGCAACTTGCAGTAAAGAATTGTACGATTGTTCAATCTGTAAAAGATAGTATAAAAGTTACGGAAACAATTGAATTAATAAAGTGAAACATAAAAACGTGAGAATAGGGCGCTCACGTTTTTATGTTTTTAGCAGAGGGGGAAGCATGATGGAATGTTTAGGTTGTAAATTAGCAAATGAAGAAGAAATTATATATAAAGTGTATGAAGATGATTATGTAACTTGTTTTTTAGATCATGCACCTTTCTATGCGGGACATACTTTAATTGTTCCAAAGCAGCATGTTTTAGAAGTAGACGAATTAGATGATTGTGTAGCAAAAGCGATTATGGATGCTTCTAAGCTTATTTCAAAGGCTATTAAATTACTGTATAAACCAGACGGAGTTACAATTTGTCAAAATGGTGGAATTTTTAACGAATTAACTCATTATCACATGCATGTTGTACCGAGATATAAAGAGCGTTCGTTTGCTGAGTTTTATACGGTACAACCGGGAGAGAACCAGAGTCATGGCTTTGAAGAGGCACAGACATTGTTAAAAGAAGCGATAGAGCAAATACTGCATACTGAAAAGGCGTAAGAGGAATTTTCTTACGCTTTTTAGTCTTCATACATATTTAAAATCTCTTTCGCGCGTATACGTAAACCATCTATTAATTCTTTCGGTTCTAAAACTTTTGCATCTTTTCCAAGTCTATAAAATAAAGGGGTAACAAAGTTAATTTCTCCTTTATCAATTGTTGAATTTATATATCCTGTCCCGTCTTCGTTTACTTCAACGAACTCTTCAAGGTAAGGAACGCTTTTACATTGGCGCACGCCTTCTGTCGTTAGTAAAACATGTAACTGAGTAGGAATGTGTACTACGTTAGAGCTAGAGGCAAACCATTCTTCTAAATTCATGAACGTATCCTCATTTTCTTCTGTTGATAATATAGAAAGAATACGATCAACGCGATACAGTAATACTTTTTTTCTACCATAGTCATAGGACGGCAAATACCATAAACCATCGTGAGCATATACACCGATAGGATGAACATGTTTTGTTTTTATCCCCGATTTAGATTCGTATTGAAAGTGTAAATTTTTGTTTTCAATAGCCGCTGTTAACACTTCGTTTAAAAAAGGTGTCTCAATAGCTCTCTTCGGATTCCAAAAAGAGATATAAGAACGTATTTTATCAACTTTCGCTTTCGCATCATGTTGTAGAGAGCTATACAGTTTATGCGTAACGGAATTGATTTCTGTGTTAAAAGGCAAGTCTCGATAGTAACTTAAAGACTGAAAAGCAAAAAAGATGGATACTGCTTCTTCTTCGGTAAATAAAATAGGCGGAATGACTCTATTCGTTAATACTTTATATCCTCCGTTACGACCTTGTTCTGCATAAATGGGTAATCCCATATCACTTAAATCTAAAATGTATCTATGGACAGTACGAACGGATATATTGAACTCATCAGCTATTTCTTGAGCTGTAAATTTTCTTTTCGCAGAAGCAAATATAAGAATGTCTAGTAAACGTTTTGCTTTTGACAAATATATCACTCGTTTCTTTTTTTAACATGACATTAATTGTCATGTTTTACGGTTAGTATATTGTTTATATCATAATTTTATCAAGCTGAGACGCAAGGAGGAAAAGAAATGTCACGTAAAATTGTTTTATTTATTGCAGCGAGCTTAGATGGATTTATCGCGAAAGAAGACGATGATTTAGAGTGGTTAATCGAAACGGAAGGAGAGGGAGACAACGGTTATACGGAAATGTATGAGACAATTGATACAATAATCATGGGAAAGAGAACGTACGATTATGTAGTAGAGCATATGGAACCATTCCCGTACCTAGATAAGAAATGTTATGTTTTTTCTAATTCTGAAAAAGGTTCAAATGGACATGTGGAATTTGTAAATGGAGATGTAGTAGAGTTCACCAAAAGGTTGAAAGAGCAGGAAGGATCTAAAATATGGATGGTCGGTGGAGGGAGTCTACTGAGAGAATTTTTTAGGAATAATCTAATTGATGAATATGTTGTTACGATTACACCTCACATATTAGGTTCTGGTATTCCGCTATTTAAAGAAAAGAACCCGGAAATTAATTTAACTTTAACGGATACAAAACGTTTTGGTCAGTTTGTAAATCTATATTATAAAGTAAAATCTTAAAGGATAAAGAAACACGACTACTGATAGTAGTCGTGTTTTTATATAGATGGCAATGAAATTGTAAAGCAAGATCCGTGATCAATTTCACTTGTGACAGTAATATTTCCGCCGTGTAGTTCTACAATTTCTTTTACGATGGAGAGCCCTAAACCAGTGCCTCCTGTAGCTCTGGAGCGCGCTTTATCAACACGGTAAAAGCGGTCGAAAATGTGAGGGAGGTCTTCAGGCGGAATACCTTCGCCTTCATCTTCAATTGTAATGGAAATACGTTTATGTTCTTCTGTAACAGAAATGTTTATATGAGAATGTTCTTTTGAATGTCTATAAGCGTTATTTAAAATGTTCACTATAACTTGTTCAAATCGCTGTTCATCTAAGTTTACTAGCAGTGTAGGAGAACAAGAGAAAGAAACTTTAATATGTCTTTCTTTATACATGGCGTTTACTTTTTCGGCTATGCGAGTAAGGAAGGGGTGTAAATGTACTTCCTTTACTTGAATAGAAAAGTTATGTTGTTCCATTTGTGCAAGTGAAAATAAATCTTGAACTAAGTTTGTAATATAATCAGACTCATCTTTTATAATAGATAAATATCGCAAACGTTGCTCAGGAGATGTGGTTTCTTTTAAAGCAATGTCAGCATAACCTCTTACGTATGTTAACGGTGTTCGTAATTCATGAGCAACACTTGCTAAAAATTCACTTCGCTCTGTTTTCATATAATGTAAATCATTAGCAAGCGTTTGAATAGACGATGCTAGTTCACCAATTTCGTCATTTCGAGTAGTCGTTAATGAAACGGATAAATCGCCTTTACTCATTTTTTCAGTGGCATGTTTCATGTGTAACAATGGTTTTGTTAACAACCGTGATAATAGAAAGATGGTGATGGCTGTTAATAGAAAAGTAATGACTCCAGCAATAATGAATTGTCTTGTTAGCCCGTTAACCATTTCCTCGATTGATTCCGTTCCGAGAAACATATATACATAACCTTCCGTTTTTCCTGCCACTATAATGGGGCTAACTGTGCATATATAATTAGATGTTTTCCAATGATTCTCTATAATTGCTCCGTCATGATCTGTCCGTGTTTGCATTCCTTCAATATGTTTTTTTATAGTAGTATTTATTTCGTTGGATTTAGCTAGTACATCCTTATTTGCATTTGTAATAACAACAGTGGTTTCGGCTTCGGATTCCATTAGTGCAACATGGGAGATTGTTTGCTTATCAAAATACTTTTCAAGGACATCTCGGTGACTATTTCCACGCTTTAATAAAGCTGTCATTTCTTCATTTACTCTATTGTTGACAAGGCTATAATAAAGCAAGACAAATAGAACACTTTCGATTAAAAGTGTAACAATTAAAAAATAAAATCCGAGCTGAATAGAAATTCGCTTCATTGCTTTGCTCCTTAATCTAGAGTATCAACCCATCGATATCCGACTCCGTAAACTGTTTTTAAATGGTGATCAATAGGGAAATTTACTTTTCGTAATTTATCACGCAAATTACGAATATGTGAATCGACTGTTCTATCTTCTGTATTTGTATTTAATCCCCAAATTCGTTCAATGAGCTGATCACGGCTTAATACGTAGTTCACATGACGTAAAAATAATCCGAATAAAGAGAATTCGATTGGAGTGAGAAGAAGTTCTTCATTATAGACGGAAACGAAATGTTTTGCCTCATCCCATAAAATGCCGTGATATTGGATTTGCGTACGTTGATTCGTTCGCCTTAAAACAGCTTCAATTCTTGCGAAAAGCTCTTCTTCATGGAAAGGTTTCGTTACGTAATCATCCGCTCCGAGTTTTAACCCTTGGATGACATCTACCGTTTGATCACGAGCAGTTACCATAATGATTGGAACGTTACTAAATGATCGAATTCTTTTGCACGTTTCCCACCCGTCCATCTTTGGCATCATAATATCGAGTAAAACAAATTTGAAGTTTCGATTTTCTATATGTGAAATAGCTTCTTCTCCGGACACTGCACATACGCAGTTGTATCCGATTGGAGTAAGATAAAGTGATAATAATTCAAGCATTCTCGGTTCATCATCTACAAGTAGTATATCGATCATAGAGTACCTCCGCATTTGTAGTTATTACTTAAATTGTAAGTCAAAATCATGAAGAAAGGGTGCAGATTATAATGCATCTGCATAATTTCTTCAGAATTGCTTGTTATTGTAAAGTTGAAATTCCATTTCAGGTAATAATATTGGCTCGAAAACGATTAATACGGAGGCGATATAGTGAAAAAGATGACCCGGATTTTTGGGATAACAATAATTGCGGCAGTCGGTCTTGCGGCATGTGGGCAAACGAATACAGATCATAAAAATCATGAATCTACAAAAGAGAAGAAAACAGAGCAAAAGGAAATGAAAATGAATCAGGAGATAACTGCGCCGAAAGAAATGAATGCCGGGGCATCAGAGGATTTATTAACGACAAGTTTAAAAAATGTAACGAGATTAAATACAAATAATCCTCTGCAAATGGCAGTGTTAACTTCGCAAACGATATGGCCAGCAACGCATAAAGAGAATCAGCCAGGTGCTGTTATTTTAGTGCCAGTGAACGAGTGGCAATTGGGTATTGCAAGTGCGGATCTTATTCATCATCCGAATAACGGACCGATTTTATTTATAGAAAAAGAAGTGGTACCCGAAATGACGTTAAAAGAAATAAAACGATTAAATCCGCTCGGAACGAAAGATGGAACGCAAATTATGGTGATGGGGGATGTAGGGGCATCTGCGCTTGAGCAATTAAAAGAGTATAAAGTGAAGCAAATAAAAGAAACGGATTCAGCTAAATTTGCTAAAGATGTTGATAAAGAATATGCCGATATAACAGGGAATTATCCAAATAGCGTTATTATCGGTTCGTCTGAAGAAGAAGGACGTTTATATACAACACCAGCTGTAAATTGGATTTCTCATATGCCAGAGCCACTTTTATATACAGAAAAAGATAAGGTGCCAGAAGCGACAGTAGAGGCATTAAAAATGAGAAAAGATAAAGCAAATATATATGTGTTAGGACCAGAAAAAATTATTTCAAAAGAAGTAGAAAAAGAGTTAAGTAAATACGGAAAAGTAACACGGATTAGTGGAGAGACTCCAACAGAAAATTCGATTGCATTTGCGAAATTTAAAGACAAAGAAACGAAATTTGGCTGGGGATTCACAAAACCTGGTCACGGTTTGTCGTTTGTTTCAAGCAAAACACCAGACTTAGCAATTGCGGGAGCACCGTTTTCACATATGGGTAAACACGCCCCTGTTGTTTTACTTGAGGAAGGGAAAGCTTCACAACTAGTTTATGACTTCCTTGCTACTATTCAGCCGAAGTTTAAAGATGATCCAACACTTGGACCGTATAACCATGGTCTTCTATTAGGAAGTACTAGTGATATTTCATTTGAAACACAAGGTATATTGGATGAGAGGTTAGAAATTGTTCAGGAAAGTGGTAAGGGTCACGGTGGACATTAATGAAATGAGAAAAGACGCTGCTAAGGTAGCGTCTTTTCTTTAGGAAACTTTTACATAGCACAACATCCTTTGCTCGTTATATAATAGCCTTCGTGCAGTCGGCCCTGATTTTCTTACGGAGAAAATCAAATGATAAAAGAGTAGAGGAGTGTTACTTTGTTTCAAACTATAAAAAATGAATGGTTCTCAAATGTGAGAGGGGACGTGCTATCGGGGATTGTTGTTGCTTTAGCATTAATTCCTGAAGCGATAGCTTTTTCTGTTATTGCAGGTGTAGATCCGACCGTTGGATTGTATGCGGCCTTTTGTATTGCAGTTACAATTTCGTTTGTTGGTGGAAGACCTGGGATGATCTCGGCGGCAACGGGTGCGATGGCATTATTAATGGTGACACTCGTTAAAGATCATGGTTTGCAATATTTATTTGCTGTGACAATAGTAACAGGTATTGTTCAAATTATTTTTGGCTTGTTCAAACTGAGTTCATTTATGAAGTTTGTTCCTAAATCCGTTATGAGTGGGTTTTTAAATTCACTTGGAATTTTAGTTTTTACAGCACAATTGCCACATTTTAAAAATGCAACTTGGCAAATGTATGCACTTGTCGCATTAGGACTTGCAATTATATATGTATTTCCACGTATTACGAAGGCTGTACCGTCTACACTGATTTCAATTATTATTGTGACAAGTATTGCACTTATGAGCGGATTACAGTTGAAAACAGTAGGGGATATGGGAAGCTTACCGAAAGAATTACCGTTCTTTAGTATACCTGATGTGCCGTTTACACTTGAGACATTAGGTATTATTTTACCGTACTCAGTTATGCTTGCAATTATCGGCTTACTAGAGTCATTATTAACAGCTTCGGTTTTAGACGATATGACACATACGGAAAGTAATAAGCATAAGGAAGCACGTGGGCAAGGTATTGCAAACATTGTCGCTGGTTTCTTCGGAGGAATGGCAGGATGTGCAATGATTGGTCAATCTGTTATTAATATTAAATCAGGTGGACGAGGTCGGTTATCAACGTTTGTAGCCGGTGGTTTTTTAATCGTATTGCTATTTGTTTTAGGGGATTACGTTGTTCATATTCCGATGGCAGCTTTAGTTGCAGTTATGATTATGGTTTCAATCGGAACATTTGATTGGAACTCTGTAGCAACAATTCATAAAGTACCAAAAGGAAACGCATTTGTTATGATCGTAACAGTTGTGATTGTCCTAATCACACATAATTTAGGATTAGGTGTAATTATCGGAACGATAATTAGTGCGGTTTTATTTGCATTCAATATGGCAAAGATTCACGTGAAACATTTGTATATTGAAAATAAGAAAATATATGAAATTCACGGCCAACTATTCTTCGCATCTACGGCAGAGTATATAAATGCTTTTTCATACAATGAAGATGTGAAAGAAATTGAGATGAACTTTACTCATGCACACGTATGGGATGATTCAGCAGTAGCGGCAATTGATAAAGTTATAATGAAGTATGAACAGAACGGTGTGAAAGTAAGGATCACAGGGTTAAATGAACGAAGCTCGAAGATTGTTTCAAATTTAGCTACCTATAATAAGAGAATTGCTAGTTAAAGAAAAGGAATGCAATCTTTTTTTGTTGGAAGAGAGCCTCTAGCCATGCGTAGAAACGGTCAGCCCCTTGTTTTGCCTCGTGCCGAGTTAAAACAGAGAGAAGAAATGAGTACGGGTTAATTTTATTTTATAAAGCAGTAATGTATATGCTGAAAGGTGAATTGGGATTTACGTAGTTAACTATGCCTCCTTTTTGAAAGACAAAAAAGGGGGCTTTTGTATTATAATACGAGTAGGATAACGAAAAGGGGATTCAGCATATGTACAAACAAATTTTATTAGCATGTGATGGTTCTGAACATGCACTTCGAGCAGCCGAGCATGCAACATATATTGCGAAATTTAACGAAGAAACACATGTTGAAGTTGTGTACGTAGTAGATAATAGAACGGCAAAATCAGATATTATACAAGGACAAACGGATTTAGAAACAATATCAGCTAGTCGAAAAGATAAATTAAAAGAGATTGAGGGTTTATTAAAGAAAGAGAACATTTCCTACAAAATTACGATTCTACATGGCGATCCAGGAGATACGATTGTTCAATATGTAAATACAGGAGATATAGATCTTGTTATTGCTGGGAGTAGAGGGCTAAATACACTGCAAGAGATGGTGCTTGGTAGTGTAAGTCATAAAATAGCAAAGCGTGTGAAATGCCCGATTATGATTATAAAATAAATTGAGTGAGATAGTCTGTATTGTAAGCGAGACCTTGATATAATTCGAGGTCTTTTTTGATGTATAGAGGGGGAGATTATGGCCATACTAGATATAAGTTTAGAGGGAAATTGTTAACTTACAAATTTGTAAGTTAGTTGTCAGTGAAATCGATGTTATGAAATTTTTTCCATTGATAAAATAAGAATATCAAAGGGGATATAGGGAGGATGGAAGGTATGAAATCATTTCAAAATTTGTCTTATAGCCAAGGAGTAAGTTTAATTTGTTTAGGTGGATTTGCTGGATCTGTTATGTTAGCTGTTTTAATAAAGATGTTTCAGCAAATGTTTTAATCGTATGAATAGAAAATAGAAGGGAATTGATTAATATAAATAGCAAGAGAAGAACGATAAATAAAAAATAGCTCTTAGCATGTAAGTAAATGCTGAGAGCTATTTTTATGTTTATTTTTCTACACATTATATTTTGTTTAAACTGCTTTTGATTTTGCAGATCCTGTATTTAAAGTAAGAGCAAGGAAGAACATTGCAAGCACACAAGAAGCAAGGAGCAAAATGAATCCGCCGTCCCATCCGAATCCATCTACAATAAAGCCCATAGCTGCGCTAGCAAAAGTAGCTCCGCCTAGGTAACCGAAGAACCCAGTTAACCCAGCGGCAGTTCCAGCAGCTTTCTTTGGTGCTAAGTCTAGCGCGTGAAGACCAATTAACATAACAGGTCCGTAAATTAAAAATCCAATGGAAACAAGTGCGATACTATCAATGATTGGATGCCCAGCAGGATTTAGCCAGTAAACAAGAACGGCAATGAATACACCGACCATAAATAAAATACCAGCAGGTGCGCGGCGCCCCTTAAATAGTTTATCACTCATCCATCCGCAAAGAAGTGTACCTGGAATACCAGCCCATTCGTATAGAGCATAAGCTGTACGTGAGCTACTATGAGTAAAGCTTTTTTCTTCTACTAAATAAGTAGGAGCCCAGTCTACAACGCCGTAACGAACGAAATAAACAAAAACGTTAGCGATAGCGATATACCATAAAAATTTATTGTTTAATATGTATGTAAATAAAATTTCCTTTACCGAAAGCTCGCGTTCACGGTCCGCTACTTTTTCATCTGATGGATATTCCCCAGTATGTTCTTCAATAGAAGGTAATCCGCAAGATTGAGGTGTATCTCTCATCGTAATTAATACATAAATACCCACTAAAATTGAAAGAATACCTGGGAAGTAAAATATACTTTTCCAGTCATTTGCAAAGAAATATAAGCCTAATGTAACGAGAGAAGGCATAAGCGCGCCGCCGACATTATGAGCGACGTTCCAAATAGACATTTTTGTACCACGTTCACTAACGGAGAACCAATGAACCATCGTACGGCCACAAGGAGGCCATCCCATACCTTGTACCCATCCATTTAAAAACTGAAGTACAAACATAAGTATAATGCTCGTTGTAATGAAAGAAAATGAGCCGAAAATAATATTAATGATACCGGATAAAAATAGCCCAGCTGCTAAAAAGTAGCGAGGATTACAACGATCGGATACGATACCCATAAGAAATTTACTTAATCCGTAAGCGATAGATACTGCTGAAAGGATAACCCCAAGTTCCCCTTTACTAAAGCCTTGTTCGATTAAGTATGGCATTGCGAGTGAAAAGTTTTTTCGAACAAAGTAGTAACCCGCATAACCGATGAAGATGCCTAAGAATACTTGTAAACGCAATTTGCGGTATTCGGTATCAGTGCGATCAGCTGGTAAGCGTTCTGCGTGGGGCGCAGGTTTAAATAATTGTGTGAAAAACATAAAATGAAAATCCTCCTCTAATTAATTAGAAGCGTTTTAAGACAGAGAGAATACAAAAAGGCTATGAAATATAAAAAAGTTCCCTTTTTTATGATTCATAGCCTTATACTCCGATTCTCCGTGACTGTCAATATTAACTTCGACGAAAATTATACAACTTTGTGACAGGAATGTAAACGTTTTTATAAAGAAAGTTGTTGACGTATTTTGTTTGTGGGATTAATATTTAAATACGTTAAATATTTTATTGCTTAAATAAGAGGTGGATAACATGCCAAATGATATGACTCATATTGATAAGATTCAAGCTCTTACATTCGCTATAGGAAAGAAAATGCAAACAGAGCTATTAGAACAAATGCAAGCATCAGGACTTACACCACCGCAGTTTTATATTTTAAAGATTTTAGATCATTACGGAGCTTCAAGAGCGACACAATTGGCGGAGAAAATGTACGTGAAACCGAGTGCGATTACAGTAATGATTGATCGTTTAATTGATCATGGGTTAGTAGAGCGCTATCACGACGATAATGATCGCCGCGTTGTTATCATTGAGCTAACGAAAAAGGGGAAAGCTACAGTAGAAGAAGCGATGGCGGCTCGTAATGAGCATATTGCAAAATACTTCTCACACTTAGAATTACAAGAGAGGGAAGATTTGTTACGCCTCTTTGAAAAGCTAGAAACAATTATTTGCGGGACACAAGAGAAAAAAGAGAAAAACTAAGAGGAATTGAGGAGATTACATGGAGCAACAAGAAAATCAGAATAGAAAGTTGTTGTTAATCGGTTTAGTAATCGCGATGCTATTTGCTGCATTGGACGGAACAATCGTTGGTACAGCAATGCCGCGTATCGTCGGTGAGCTAGGCGGATTAAGTTTAATGACATGGTTAACAACAGCTTACATGTTAACATCAACAACGGTTGTACCGATTGCAGGTAAATTAGCGGATTTACTTGGGCGTCGTAACGTATATATAGCAGGATTAATTATCTTTATGGCTGGTTCAGCTTTATGTGGTATGGCAAACGGTATGACAGAATTAATTATTTTCCGTGGTATTCAAGGTCTTGGTGGCGGTATTATGATGCCAATGGCTATGATTATTATCGGAGATATGTTCACGGGAAAAGAACGTGCTAAATGGCAAGGTATTTTTGGAGCTCTATATGGTCTTGCCTCTGTAATTGGACCACAAGTTGGTGGTTGGATTGTAGACGCAGTGGACTGGAGATGGGTATTCTATATTAACTTACCAGTTGGTATTTTAGCGACAATCTTTATTGCAATGGGATTAAAAGCACATAAACAAACAGGACCAATTAAAATTGATATCGCTGGAATCTTCACGATGATTCTCGGTGTTGTAAGTTTATTACTTGCGTTAACGTTTGGTGGAAAAGATTATGCATGGGGTTCTTGGCAAATTATCGGGTTATTTGCACTAGCTGCCATTGGTATTGTTAGCTTTGTTATTGTTGAAACGAAGGCTGAAGAACCAATTTTACCGATGCACTTCTTTAAAAACCGCACATTTACACTACTGAATGCGATCGGTTTCTTTATGAGTATCGGAATGTTTGGAGCAATTATGTTCGTACCGTTCTTTATGCAAGGAATTGTAGGCGTAAGTGCTGCTGAATCAGGAACGATTATGACACCGATGATGATCACAATGATCGTTATGAGTATTATCGGTGGTCAACTTGTATTAAAAGTTGGTGTGAAACCACAAATTATTACAGGGATGCTTATTATGGCTAGTGGTTTCTGGTTATTAACAACGATGGATATGCACACAACTAAGCTTACCGCTACTTCCTATATGATGATTATCGGTTTAGGAATGGGTCTTGTTATGCCGATATTAACATTAGCATTACAAGAAAGCTTCCCGAAAAAAGATCTTGGTGTTGTAACATCATCAAGTCAATTCTTCCGTCAAATCGGTGGAACGTTTGGGATTACAATTTTAGGATCAATTATGAATAACACTTCAGGTACAACGTTAACAAATAAATTAGTACCTGTATTAGATACATTCCCAAAAGAAGCGGGACAAATGGTAACAAAATTGAAAGATATGATTCATACAGATCCACAGAGTTTATATTCTATGCTCTTTAGTCCAGAGGCATTAAAACAAATGCCAGAAGCATTTTCTAACAGTATCGTACCGGTTTTGAAAAGTTCTTTGGTGGATTCGCTTCATACTGTATTTTTAACAGGATTAGTATTTATCGTAGTAGGTGCAATCTTTACGATTTTCTTACAGAAGATTAAACTATCTGATCGTAAAAAAGCTGCAGAAGAGCCTGCTGTAGAAGAGAAAGAACAAACTGTATCATATTCATAATGAAAAAGCATCGCCTTATGGCGATGCTTTTTTGAGTATAACCTTAAAAGCTTTTTAGTGAGAAATGATTGACGTATTTTCATAAATGCGTTATATTATTTTCTGTAAACGGTTACATGAAATGAGGAGAAAAGAGAATGAGTACGATTAAAGACGTTGCAAAATTAGCAGGGGTATCTGTTGCGACCGTTTCCAGAGTGTTAAATAAAAATGGATATGTTCATGAGGATACATTAAAAAAAGTAGAGCGAGCAATTGAAATGCTAGATTATAAACCTAGTACAGTAGCACGATCTTTATACAATAAAAAATCTCGTTTAATTGGCTTAGTTGTTCCAAATATCGTGAATCCATTCTTTCCAGAAGTTGCACGTGCCGTAGAAGATGTAGCACATAAGCAAGGTTACACAGTTGTCCTTTGTAACTCTGATGAAAATTTAGAAAAAGAGAAACAATACATTGATGTGCTTAGACAAAATAATGTGGATGGGTTTATTGTGGCAACGAATCCACAAAATAGCGTTAATTACATGAATTTGTCTATTCCAGTTGTTGCGATTGACCGTATGTTTAATGAGCGCATTCCTACTGTATATGCAGATAACTATGCAGGGAGTCAGGCGGCGACAAAGTTATTAATAGACAAAGGGTGTAAACATATTGCACATATTCGTGGACCTCGTGATGTGAGTACAGCCAATGAACGTTTTGAAGGTTTTGTAGACGTTATTACGCAAAATAATCTTTCTTATATGATTGCAGAGAGTACATTCGATCCAGCTAATAGTGAACGGATAGCGGTGGAATTATTAGAAGAATATCCGCATATTGATGGAATTGTTGCTGGGAATGATTTAATTGCAATCGGCGTTGTAAAGGCTGCACTTCAAAAGGGGATTTCTATTCCAGACGATTTACAAATTATCGGATTCGATGGAATTTCTTTAACAGAAATGATGTATCCATCTATTACAACTGTTGCACAGCCAATTTATGAAATGGGGAAAATTGCAACAGAGTTGTTGTTAGAGCAGATGGAAGGAAATCCATTAGAAGAGAAACACTATCGTTTACCGATTGAAATTATAGAACGAAATACAACGAAGTAAGGAGATGAGACAGATGCCAAATATTGCAGTAGTAGGTAGTATTTCAATGGACTTAGTGGCTGTTTCAAAAATACGGCCGAAAGCAGGCGAAACGGTAATTGGTGAAGCATTTCATACGATCCCAGGAGGGAAAGGGGCCAACCAAGCAGTAGCTGCAGCTAGATTAGGAGCAAATGTAGCGATGGTTGGTGCAGTAGGAAATGATGATTACGGAACAGTAGTTAGAAAAAATTTAGAGAACGAACGCGTTTTTATCGACTATGTGGTACCGGTTACAGATAGAACGACAGGAATCGCTCATATCGTTTTAGCAGAAGAGGATAACAGCATTGTTGTCGTACAAGGAGCAAATGCTCTTGTAAATGAGCCGATTGTAGATCGTTCAAAAGACCTTCTTGTAAAAGCAGATATGGTTGTTCTTCAACTAGAGATTCCGCTTGAAACAGTAAAATACGTTCTGGCTATTTGTGAGGAGCATAAAATTCCAGTTATGTTGAATCCGGCTCCAGCACAATTTTTATCAGAAGATATTTTAGAAAAAGCGACTTATATTACGCCGAATGAGCATGAATGTCGCATCGTATTAAATGATTTCACATCACCAATTGAAGAGTTACTGGCTAAATATCCAAACAAACTACTGATGACAGAAGGTTCTAATGGTGTTCGTTTTCATAACGGAACGGAAGTTGTTCAAGTTCCAAGTATTGCCGTAGATGTAGTAGATACGACTGGAGCTGGTGATACATTTAATGGCGCGTTAGCAGTTGCGCTTTCTGAAGGAGAAACACTTCAAAAGGCTATTCGTTTCGCAAATATTGCTGGTGGTCTTTCTGTAACAAGACTTGGGGCACAGGGCGGTATGCCAACGAGAGATAGAGTACGTGAAGTGCAGGTGATTGTTGGATGAAAAAGCACGGTGTATTAAATAGTGAAATTGCGGCAGTCCTTGCTTCACTTGGACATACAGATACGATTGTAATTGCTGATTGCGGGTTACCTATTCCTGATGGAGTAAAACGAATTGATTTAGCAGTTGAAATTGGAAAGCCTAGCTTTTTAGACGTATTACAAGTAGTTGCTGATGATATGGCAATTGAGAAAGTGACATTAGCAGAAGAAGTCATTATGAACAATGCGGTGGTAAATAAAGAAGTTGAGATGTGTTTAATAGAGCCAGCATTTGAATATGTGTCTCATAAGGAATTTAAAGAGCATACAAAGAGAGCGAAGGCGATTATTCGTACAGGAGAAGCAACGCCTTATGCGAATGTTATTTTACATGCAGGCGTGATTTTTTAATAAAGGGATGTGATGAGAATGCATATTGAAATGAAGAACATTTCAAAAGCGTTCAGTGGTAATCCTGTTCTAAAAAACGCACAGTTTATGATTGAAACAGGAGAAGTCCATGCATTGATGGGGGAAAACGGAGCGGGGAAATCGACGCTCATGAAGATTCTAACAGGTGTATATAAAAAAGACAGTGGAGCAGTCACAATTGATGGACAAGAACGAACTTTTAAAAATGCGAAAGAAGCGGAAGAGTACGGTATTGCATTTATTCATCAAGAGTTGAACATATTACCGAATTTAACGGTAGCTGAAAATATGTTTCTTGGAAAAGAGTTAATGTATGGAAAAACGGGCATTTTACGTACGCGTCAAATGAATGCGATTGCCCAGCAGCAATTGGCAGATCTTGGTCTACATGTGAGAGGCGCTATGCTAGCAGGTGAATTATCAGTTGGACAACAGCAAATTATTGAAATTGCTAAAGCATTAATGACAAATGCGAGCGTTATTATTATGGATGAACCTACAGCAGCGTTAACAGATCGCGAAATTGAAACACTGTTTATTGTTATTAATAAATTGCGTAAAGAGGGCGTTTCGTTCGTTTATATTTCACACCGGATGGAAGAAATTTTTTCAATATGTGATGCTATTACGATTTTACGTGATGGAGAATATGTAGGGAAAAGATTAATTCCGGAGACATCATTTGATGAAGTAGTTAGCATGATGGTGGGTCGTAGTATTGGTGAACGTTATCCAGAACGAAATAGTCAAATTGGCGAAGTGATTTTTGAAATGCGTAACGGAACGAAAAAGGGGAAATTTGAAAATGTTTCGTTTCAAGTTAGAAAAGGTGAAATCCTTGGTGTTGCGGGCTTGATGGGAGCTGGTCGCACGGATATTATGAAAGCGATATTTGGATATGAACCGCTTGATTCAGGACAAATTTTTATGAATGGACAAGAAGTGAAAATTGATAGTCCAATTGATGCGATTAGACAACGAATTGCCTTTATTACAGAGGATAGAAAATCTGAAGGGCTTGTGTTAGATTTTTCGATTCGTGAAAATTTAGCTTTACCAAATTTAGAAAGTCTTTCAAAGGGAAGCGTTGTTAATAAAGGTTTAGAACAGCAATTTACAGAGGATATGATGAAGCTTCTTAACGTGAAAGCAGCAAACGGAGAGCAAGCTGTAAAATCTCTTTCTGGTGGAAATCAGCAAAAGATTGTAATTGCAAAATGGTTAGGTATTCATCCGCAGTTACTCATTTTAGATGAACCAACGAGAGGTGTAGATGTTGGGGCTAAAAAAGAAATTTACTCTATTATGAATAAGCTTACCGAGCAAGGAGATTCCGTTATTATGGTATCGTCTGAGCTTCCAGAAGTTTTAGGAATGAGTGATCGTGTTCTCGTCATTCATGAGGGGAAAATCGGTGGTATTTTAGAGAAGGATCAGGCATCGCAAGAGTCTATTATGGCACTAGCTACAGGGGGAGAGTAAGATATGGCTAAGAAGGGGAATGTATTACAACAACTTGGTTCTTTAATTGGATTAGTATTAATTATCGTAGTAATTACAGCTTTAAATCCAGCATTTATTGAAATTCCAAATTTATTTAATATACTGCGCCAAGTATCGATTAATGCACTCATTGCATTTGGAATGACCTTCGTTATTTTAACAGGGGGTATTGACTTATCGGTAGGTTCTATTTTAGCATTATCAAGTGCACTTGTTGCCGGAATGATGGCAAGTGGCATGGATCCGTTCCTTGCAATGGTAGTTGGATTATTAGCAGGTCTTGCAATGGGAATTATAAACGGTATCATTATTGCGAAGGGAAAAGTAGCTCCGTTTATTGCAACTTTAGCAACAATGACTATTTTTCGCGGGTTGACGCTTGTTTATATGGACGGACGTCCGATCACTGGTCTTGGTGATCATTTAATGTTCCAAATGTTTGGCCGTGGTTATTTCCTTGGTATTCCTGTGCCAGCCGTTACAATGATGATCGCTTTTGCAGTACTGTACTTTATTTTAAAGAAAACAACGTTTGGTCGCCGTACGTTTGCGATTGGTGGAAATGAAGAAGCGGCAGCTTTATCTGGTATTAATGTTACGAGAATTAAAGTAATGATTTACGGTCTTTCCGGAATTTTGGCAGCGCTTGCAGGTATTGTCTTAACATCAAGATTAGATTCTGCACAGCCGACTGCTGGTACTTCTTACGAATTAGATGCAATTGCTGCAGTTGTGTTAGGAGGAACGAGTCTTTCAGGTGGAAGAGGATGGATTGTTGGTACATTCATCGGTGTGCTTATTATTGGTGTACTAAATAACGGTTTAAATTTATTAGGTGTATCTTCTTTCTTCCAACAAGTTGTAAAAGGACTTGTAATCTTACTAGCTGTACTAATTGATCGTCGAAAAGAAGCGTAATGGAGGGGCAATTCATGAAAAAATGGTTACTGGTACTCGTTGCATGCATCATGGTAGTTACTGCTGGTTGTTCAATGGAACCACCAGATTGGGCAAAGGATTCTGGCGATAAAGGTCGAAATAAAACTATTAAAGTTGGATTTTCTGTTTCCACTTTAAATAATCCATTTTTCGTCACGTTGAAAAAAGGTGCAGAAAAGAAAGCAAAAGATAGTGGCATTGAACTAATTGCTGTTGATGCACAAAATGATGCAGCGAAGCAAACAAACGATGTTGAAGATTTAATTCAAAAAGGTGTCGATGTAGTTGTTATTAATCCAACTGACTCAGATGCCGTTGCTTCAGCGGTAAGTGCAGCTAATGCAGCCAATGTTCCTGTTATTACAGTAGACCGAGTTGCGAATTCAGGTAAAGTTGTTTCTCACATTGCTTCTAACAATGTCGAAGGTGGTCAAATGGCTAGTGATTACATTCGGGAATTAGTTGGTGAAGGAACAAATGTTGCTGAGTTAGAAGGAATCCCAGGATCGTCTGCTGCTCGTGAGCGTGGGAAAGGATTCCATAACGTAGCTGATAAGTCTTTAAAAGTAGTAGCAAAACAAGCAGCTGATTTCGATCGTGCAAAAGGGTTATCCGTTATGGAAAATATTTTGCAAGCAAATAGCGATATAAAAGCAGTGTTTGCTCATAACGATGAAATGGCATTAGGCGCACTTGAGGCGTTGAAATCTGCTGGCAAAACGGACGTAGTCGTTGTTGGATTTGATGCAACGGACGATGCTGTAAAAGCGGTTAAAGATGGGCGCATGGCAGCAACAGTCGCTCAAAAACCGGAATTAATCGGAGAGAAGGCGATGGAAACAGCGAAAGAAATAACACAAGGTAAAAAAGTGGACAAATTTGTTCCGATTGAATTAGAGCTTATTAAGAAAAAATAAATAAATATAAAATGAAAATTAGGAAGGAAGAATAACAAATGAAATTTTTTATTGATACAGCAAACATTAACGAAATTAAAGAGGCAAATGCATTAGGTGTAGTAGCTGGAGTAACGACAAATCCATCACTTGTAGCAAAAGAAGGCGTAGATTTCCATGAGCGTATTCGTGAAATTTGCAGCTTTATTGAAGGACCTGTAAGCGCAGAAGTAATTAGCTTAGAAGCTGATAAAATGATTGAAGAAGGAAAAGAGTTAGCAAAAATCGCTCCAAACGTTGTTGTAAAAGTTCCAATGACAACAGAAGGCTTAAAAGCAGTAAAAGCATTCTCAGATTTAGGAATTCGTACAAACGTTACATTAGTATTCTCAGCAGTGCAAGCATTACTTGCAGCTCGCGCTGGTGCGACATACGTTTCACCGTTCTTAGGTCGCTTAGATGATATCGGTCATAACGGTATGGACTTAATTCGCCAAATCGCAGAAATCTTTGCAATTCACGGCATTGAAACAGAAATCATTGCAGCATCTGTACGTCACAGTGTTCACGTAACAGAAGCAGCATTAAACGGTTCACATATTGCAACAATCCCAGCAAACGTAATCGCTTCATTAGTGAAGCACCCATTAACAGATCAAGGAATTGAGAAATTCTTAGCTGATTGGGAAAAAACACAAGAGAAATAATACGAAATAGAGAACCCGAGTTTAATTAACTTGGGTTCTTTTTTTTGTTTGAAAGAATTTTCATGCAATTGTGCATATTGTCTTTTAAATTTTTAATATAAGCTATTTAATATATAACAAATCACTCTTTATTTTTCACATTTCGACATAAAAAGATAGAGGGTCTGACCAGAAAACTGGAGGGCATGATTCTATAACAGAAAGCTTATTGCTTATAGAATCATGTCTTTTATTATACAAGGGAGGATAGATTACGTGTTTTTATCTGAAGTTTAAGATTGATACAAGGGGATGATTAAAATGAGAAAAAAAGCGCCATTTAAAGTGTTGTCATCATTAACGATCGCGACATTCATCGGATGCTCAGCTGTAATGAGTGCTCCGTTAGCATACGCAGAAACGCCAGCAAAAGAAAGTGTGTCTACAACGCCAATTGATCATAACTTAATTCAAGAAGATCGTTTAGCGGAAGCGCTGAAAGAAAGAGGAACAATTAATCCAGCATCATCAAAAGAAGAGACAAAAAAGGCTGTAGAGCAATATATTGAAAAGAAACAAGGGGATCAGGCAAATAAAGAAATTCTTCCAGATGATGCTGCTCAAGAAGCATCTGATTTCGTGAAAAAGGTAAAAGAGAAAAAGATGGAAGAAAAGGAAAACGTAAAGAAAGCTGAAAAAAATGTTAGCCCTGAGCAAAAGCCAGAGCCAAATAAAAAGCAATTAGATGGGAAAGTTCCAACTTCTAAGGCGAAACAAGCTCCATATAGTGGATCTGTTCGCAATGATAAAGTGTTAGTGTTACTCGTTGAATTTAGTGATTATAAACATAATAATATTGAACAAATACCAGGTTATATGTATTCGAAAGATTTTAGTAGAGACCATTATCAAAAAATGTTATTTGGTAATGAACCTTACACATTATTTGATGGTTCGAAAGTAAAAACATTTAAACAATATTATGAAGAGCAGTCTGGCGGTAGTTATACGACAGACGGATATGTAACGGAGTGGCTAACTGTCCCAGGCAAAGCATCTGATTACGGAGCTGATGGTAGCAGTGGTCATGATAATAAAGGACCAAAAGGAGCACGTGATTTAGTGAAGGAAGCTTTAAATGCAGCAGCTGAAAAGGGATTAGATTTATCTCAATTTGATCAATTCGATAGATATGATACAAATGGTGACGGTAATCAAAATGAATCTGACGGTGTAATTGATCATTTAATGGTAATCCATGCTGGTGTTGGTCAAGAAGCTGGTGGCGGTAAATTAGGTGATGATGCGATTTGGTCACATCGTTCAAAATTAGCAAGAGATCCAGTAGCGATTGAAGGTACAAAATCAAAGGTAGATTATTGGGATGGAAAAGTAGCAGCGCATGATTACACAATTGAACCAGAAGACGGTGCAGTAGGTGTGTTTGCACATGAATTTGGACATGACCTTGGTTTACCGGATGAATATGATACGAAGTATACTGGAACTGGATCACCAGTCGAAGCTTGGTCATTGATGAGTGGAGGTAGCTGGACAGGGAAAATCGCAGGAACAGAGCCAACTAGTTTTTCTCCACAAAATAAAGACTTTTTACAAAAGAATATGGGCGGCAACTGGGCGAAAATTTTAGAAGTAGATTACGATAAAATTAAGCGTGGTGTAGGAGTTCCTACATATATTGATCAAAGTGTTACAAAATCAAATCGTCCAGGTATAGTACGTGTCAATTTACCAGATAAGAGTATCGAAACAATTAAGCCTGGGTTTGGAAAACAGGCATACTATAGTACAAGAGGCGATGATATTCATACGAAATTAGAAACACCGTTCTTTGATTTAACGAAGGGAACAAATGCAAAGTTTGATTATAAGGCGAATTATGAATTAGAAGCTGAGTGTGATTTCATCGAAGTACATGTTGTAACTGAAGATGGAACAAAAACATTGATTGATAGATTAGGAGAAAAGATAGTACAAGATGATAAAGATACAACAGATGGGAAATGGATTGATAAATCATACGATTTAAGTCAGTTCAAAGGGAAGAAAGTTAAACTACAATTCGACTATATTACAGATCCAGCTTTAACATATAAAGGTTTTGCAATGGATAATGTAAATGTAACAGTTGATGGACAAGTAGTATTTTCAGATGATGCAGAAGGACAATCTAAAATGAAGTTAAATGGATTCGTTGTTTCTGATGGGACAGAAAAGAAACCCCATTATTATTATCTAGAGTGGAGAAACTATGCTGGGTCAGATAATGGATTAAAAGCGGGAAGAGGTCCGGTGTATAATACAGGTCTTGTCGTTTGGTATGCAGATGATAGCTTCAAAGATAACTGGGTTGGGGTGCATCCAGGTGAAGGATTCCTTGGTGTTGTTGACTCTCATCCAGAAGCGTTAGTTGGCAATCTAAACGGGAAACCAGCGCACGGTAATACTGGAATGCAAATTGCAGATGCTGCATTTTCATTTGATCAAACGCCAGCATGGAGTGCAAATTCATTAACACGTGGACAATTTAATTATACCGGATTACAAGGTGTTACAACATTTGATGATTCAAAAGTATACAGCAACAAACAAATTGCTGACGCAGGACGCAAAGTTCCAAACCTTGGCCTTAAATTCCAAGTTGTTGGACAAGCAGATGATAAGTCTGCAGGTGCTGTTTGGATTAGACGTTAATAAAGTGAAACTTTAATCAGTGGGGGTTTTGTCCATCCCCCACCAATCGGGATAAAATAAAAGCACATTCTTCATATGAAGAATGTGCTTTTTTATTTGTACAGTACGTTATTATTTTAGCTCATGTAATACAACTGTTGATTCATGTGTAGTGTATCAAATTATGTGGGGAAAGGAAATATTTCCGAGGAAATTGTCGAAGTATCGTTGGTATTTATAAACTTTCTTTTTAAAAGAAGAGATGTAGCATTGCTTTTACAGTGCAATTTATTTACATTGTTATTTGGCTATACACAAAAGTAATATATTAGGCGAAAAAAGAGCTCTATTGGATAGAGCTCCTTTTTAATGACAGAAAGGAGTGAGTTATAAATGAAAGAAACAATTGCATGTCCACAATGTGAAGAGATTATTACTGCACAACATATTATCGATATCCCACATCCTTTTTCATTAAGGTGTCCGCATTGTAAGGTAAAGCTGAAAGAAATGAGGATAACACCATGTTTAATATTAGCGGCAATTTGTATTATCCCACTGTTTATTATTATTGGAGAGAGTATTAAAGAATTGCTAGGAAAACATTTTTCTATTGTAGATCATGTACCAACCGTACTTATTTTCTTCTTATTTTGTTATCCGTTGTATTATTTCTATGAAAAATATAATGCCATATTATTCATTAAATATGGTTTGTTGAAAGTTAAAAGTTGAATTGAATAGGAGATTATCATTATGTTGTGGAAAATTTATTTAGTAATTGTAGCGATATTAGCTATTACTTCGTTAGTAAGAGGGATGTTTCAAACACCGATCGTTTGGCAATGCATCTTTGTGTTTAGCATCATTTGGACTTTAACTGCAGTTTTTGTTTTACGATTATATGAAGAGAAAGATGAGCCATTACCTTTTATATTTAAATTAATTGGCATTATCCCAACTTTTCCGTTATATTACGGATTATATCAATATGCATTTTAAAAAAAAGACAATGATGGGCTACCCCATCATTGTCTTTTTCACTTTGCTTCTTACATAAATCATGCCAGCAAATGTTAATAAGAATGCAGTTCCGATAACAAAGCTAGCGCTAGGTGATGCCCCGATTGCTCCGACTGTAAAGGAGCCAGCAACAACTCCTAACGAGAAGAATGCATAAAACAATCCGAATGCTTTCCCTCGGTTACCATCTGTTGTATTTTCAACAAGTAAAGCATTAATTGCTGGGAAGAGGATAGCGAATCCAATTCCATAAATCATCATAACGATAAAGAGCATGCCTTTTGTTGCAAATAATCCGAGTAAAGATAACGCTAGTGCCATTACTGCAATCCCGATTAGCATTAGTTTTGAACGATTAAATCGATCGTAAATGCGATTTGTTGGCAGTAAGAAGAAGAGGATAGCGGTAATTCCGAATACACTTAACATCATGCCTGTTGTAGATGCTTTAAGTGCTAACGCCTCAACTTTTACTGGTAACATATAAGTGACAATCCCTTGTGAAAACATGAGTGTGAAAGCACCAATATATGCTTGTAATAACGGTTCAGATCTCAATAGTTCAATCATATCTTCTTTGTTCATCATTTGTGTTCTTGATGTATCTTTCCTTGATACGTTATTTGGTAAGAAGAATAGAGATACGATTGTACCAAGGACCATTAAAATCGAAATGGTAATGAACACCCACTCTATACCAGCTGTTGCTTTCATAATGCCGCTGAAAGCAGGTCCTACGATTGCCGCTGTTCCAACAGCAGCACCAGATAGAGCCATTGCCTTACCTTGCCTTGCTGAATTTGTTTGTTTTGATAAAAACGTAAAGGCAGCAGGAATTAAAAATCCGTCACTAAAACCGTGCATAAAGCGCACAACTAATAGTTGTTCACCACTTTGAACAACGGTGTATAACAAGACTATGAAACTCGTAATTCCCATGCTTATATAAAGGATTTTTTTTGCACCAAATTTATCAACAGCGGCTCCAGCAATAATATTACCGATCATATTAGCGAATGAGTACATACCGACAACTAGCCCGATAACAAGAGGGGTTCCTCCAAGGCTTTGAGCGAAAGTACTCATAATAGGTAATTGTGAAAATGTATCTAAAAACGCTACGATAACAATAAAGTAAATAAAATATTTCAAGCGATATTCACCTCTCCTATGCTATTATGGCATAATGCTAATTTCAACCGCAATGAAATTGAATTAACAGATGTGGAAAAAAGTACAAAGTGACAAAATATTGAACGTTATTTGTTAAAAATTAGTGAAAATGAGATTGTTTTTTGAAATATATGGATAAAAGTATTATAATAGATTTGTAAACTTCACCAGGTTAAGTATATACATAGAGAGGGATGTATAAAATGAAAGCATTACTTTGGCATAATCAACATGATGTACGAGTAGAAGAAGTACCAGAACCAACTGTAAGACCAGGAGCAGTGAAAATTAAAGTTAAATGGTGTGGTATCTGCGGGACAGACCTGCATGAATATTTAGCAGGTCCTATTTTTATTCCAACAGAAGAACATCCATTAACACACGTAAAAGCACCGGTTATTTTAGGTCATGAGTTTAGTGGTGAGGTAGTAGAAATTGGTGAAGGAGTTACATCTCATAAAGTGGGAGACCGCATTGTTGTAGAACCAATTTATTCTTGTGGTAAATGTGAAGCTTGTAAACATGGACATTACAATGTTTGTGAACAACTTGTTTTCCACGGTCTTGGTGGAGACGGCGGTGGTTTCTCTGAATATACAGTAGTACCAGAAGATATGGTTCATCATATTCCAGATGAAATGACGTATGAACAAGGTGCGCTTGTAGAACCAGCAGCAGTAGCAGTTCATGCAGTACGTCAAAGTAAATTAAAAGAAGGGGAAGCTGTAGCAGTATTTGGTTGTGGTCCAATTGGACTTCTTGTTATCCAAGCAGCTAAAGCAGCAGGAGCAACTCCTGTTATCGCAGTGGAACTTTCTAAAGAACGTCAAGAGCTAGCTAAATTAGCAGGTGCTGATTACGTATTAAATCCAGTAACTCAAGATGTACTAGCAGAAATTCGTAACTTAACAAATGGTTTAGGTGTAAATGTTAGCTTTGAAGTAACAGGTGTTGAAGTTGTACTTCGTCAAGCAATTGAAAGTACAAGTTTTGAAGGCCAAACTGTAATTGTTAGTGTGTGGGAAAAAGATGCGACAATTACTCCGAACAACCTTGTATTAAAAGAAAAAGAAGTTATCGGTATTCTTGGATATCGTCATATATTCCCAGCTGTTATTAAATTAATTAGCTCTGGCCAAATTCAAGCAGAGAAATTAATTACGAAAAAAATTACAGTGGACCAAGTTGTTGAAGAAGGCTTTGAAGCACTTGTAAAAGATAAAAAACAAGTGAAAATTCTTGTTTCACCTAAATAATATACAATAGAAAAGGGCTACTTTTTTTCTATACTGAAAGGTGATAGACTTTCCTTTAACTAAAGGTATTTTTGTTTGGAAGGGGAAGTCCAATGCTTTCATTTATGTTGACATTGAAACGGATGTTAAGAGCCTGTTTACGAGCATGGAAAGATAAAGAGTTTCAAGTGTTATTCGTATTAACAATTTTGACATTAACATCGGGGACGATTTTTTATAGTACAGTTGAAGGATTACGTCCTCTTGACGCTTTATATTTTAGTGTGGTCACGTTGACGACTGTCGGTGATGGGAATTTTAGTCCGCAAACTGATTTTGGAAAGGTATTTACGATCTTATACATATTTATCGGGATTGGATTAGTGTTTGGATTTATTCATAAATTGGCAGTTAATGTGCAACTGCCAAGTATATTATCGAAAAGAAAAAAAGAGTAAAGCAGTTAATCGCTTTACTCTTTTTTTACATTAGTTTAGAAAATTATTTGCAGTAGCTTAACAATACTTTATTACAATGTAAGTGTATTCATTCATTACGTTCACTATGTATAAAGTTATAGTAATATGAACATTTGCATATTTTAATTTATTGATAGAAATTTTGTGAAAGGTGGGATATTCTAGTCATAGGTTAACCGGAAGACATCATAGGATCCTAAAAAAATATGAACAATAATTCAATTATAAAATGGAGGATTTCAGATGAAAAAGAAAGTTCTTGCTTTAGCAGCAGCTATTACGTTAGTAGCGCCATTACAAAGCGTTGCATTTGCTCATGAAAACGATGGAGGACAGAGAGTTGGAGTTATTCCGCGCTGGTCTGCTGAAGATAAGCATAAAGAAGGCGTAAACTCTCATTTATGGATTGTAAACCGTGCAATGGATATTATGTCTCGTAATACAACACTTGTAAAACAAGATCAAGTTGCACTATTAAATGAATGGCGTACGGAGTTAGAGAACGGTATTTATGCTGCTGACTATGAAAATCCTTATTATGATAATAGCACATTTGCTTCACACTTCTATGACCCTGACAATGGAAAAACTTATATTCCATTTGCAAAGCAGGCAAAGGAAACTGGAGCTAAATATTTCAAATTAGCAGGTGAGTCATACAAAAATAAAGATATGAAACAAGCATTCTTCTATTTGGGGTTATCTCTTCATTATTTAGGGGATGTAAATCAACCGATGCATGCAGCAAACTTTACAAATCTTTCGTATCCACAAGGGTTCCATTCTAAATATGAAAACTTTGTAGATACGATAAAAGATAATTATAAAGTAACGGATGGAAATGGATATTGGAACTGGAAAGGTACAAATCCAGAAGATTGGATTCATGGAGCGGCAGTAGTTGCGAAACAAGATTACTCTGGCATTGTAAATGATAATACGAAAGATTGGTTCGTGAAAGCAGCTGTATCACAAGAATATGCAGATAAATGGCGCGCTGAAGTTACACCAATGACAGGTACGCGATTAATGGATGCACAACGTGTTACTGCTGGATACATCCAGCTTTGGTTTGATACGTACGGAAATCGTTAAATATTTGAAAAAGGTCAAATCTCAGAATAGAGTATTTGGCCTTTTTATCACTACACAGTACATGGAGGTATGAAACGTGAAAGGTAAATTGCTAAAAGGTGTACTTAGCTTTGGTATTGGTTTAGGAGCTTTATATAGTGGATCTTCAGCTCAAGCAGAAATGTCTACAAATCAAAATGATACGTTAAAAGTAATGACCCATAATGTATATATGTTATCAACGAATTTATATCCAAACTGGGGACAAAATGAGCGTGCGGATTTAATTGGGGCAGCGGATTATATGAAAAATCAAGATGTTGTTATATTAAATGAAGTGTTTGATAATAGTGCTTCAAATCGCTTATTAGGAAATTTGAAGAAAGAATATCCAAATCAAACGGCAGTATTAGGTCGTAGTAGTGGAAGCGAGTGGGATAAGACGTTAGGCAACTATTCATCTTCGACTCCTGAAGATGGAGGTGTAGCGATTGTGAGTAAATGGCCAATTGTTGAAAAGATTCAATATGTATTCGAAAAAGGCTGTGGACCAGATAACTTATCAAATAAAGGATTTGTATACACAAAAGTTAAGAAAAATGATCGTTTTGTGCATGTAATTGGGACTCATTTACAAGCTGAAGATAGTATGTGTGGAAAAACTTCGCCGGCATCTGTACGTACAAAACAGCTACAAGAAATTCAAGAGTTTATTAAAAATAAAAATATACCAAATAACGATTATGTGTTAATTGGTGGTGATATGAATGTGAATAAAATAAATGCTGAGAACAATAGTGACTCAGAGTACGCATCCATGTTCAAAACATTGCACGCTTCTATTCCATCTTATACTGGACATACTGCAACTTGGGATGCGACGACAAACAGTATTGCGAAATATAACTTCCCCGATAGTCCTGCCGAGTATTTAGATTATATTATTACAAGTAAGGACCATGCTAATCCATCGTATATAGAGAATAAGGTGTTACAGTCGAAATCGCCACAATGGACTGTTACGTCATGGCTCAAAAAATATACATATAATGATTACTCGGATCATTATCCAGTAGAGGCGACTATTTCTATGAAGTAGAGTAGCCTAAAAAAAGTTTCTTCGTAAAGAAGAAACTTTTTTTATTTGAAAACAGGAAAATCATTCTTTCTTTCCAATATGTATAAGACATATATAGAAGAGGAGAGAAAAATGTGGATAGAGGAATTTTTAAGGAAGTCCCATTACCGTGTGCATTTTTAGATGAAGTGGCTTTAGAGAGGAATATTCAATCGATTATAGAGTTAAGTGGAGATAAGAAGATTCGTATAGCGAGTAAATCATTACGCTCTGTTCCAATTATGAAAAAGATTTTAGCTGCAAATAATCGCTTTCAAGGTATTATGTGTTTTTCTCCTAGAGAAGCTTTGTTTTTAATTGAACAAGGATTTAATGATCTACTGCTCGGATATCCTGCTTATGATGAAAGAGCTTTATATGAAATTAGTTTGCTAACAAAGCAAGGGCTCATTATAACTTGTATGGTGGATTGTGAAGACCATATTGTTTATTTAGAAAAAATTGCTGAGAAGTCTAAAGGGTGTTTTCGCGTTTGTTTGGATATTGATATGAGTAGCCGTTTTTTAAAATTTCATTTTGGTGTAAAAAGATCCCCGGTAAAAGATGTGCAGAGCGCTTTGAAAATAGTAGAAAAGGTGAAGGGCTCATCATATTTAATACTAGATGGTGTAATGGGATATGAAGCTCAAATTGCCGGGGTGGGGGATCATATACCGAATCAATGGATGAAAAGTAAAGTGGTTTCGTATTTAAAGAAGAAATCAGTGTTAGAGGTTAAAGAAAGAAGAGGACGTATCGTAAAAGAAATACAAAACCTTGGTAGTGAACTAAGATTTGTAAATGGGGGAGGAACGGGAAGTATAAAAACAACCGAGCAAGATAACTCAGTTACGGAGATTACTGTAGGATCCGCCTTTTACTCTCCTAAACTGTTTGATTATTATAAAGAAGTAAAATTTCAGCCAGCCGTTGGATTTACTTTACCAGTTGTACGTAAACCGGCTCCTTTTATTTATACTTGCCTAGGTGGCGGATATATTGCTTCAGGTGCAGTTGGTAAAGATAAAGAGCCTGAGGTTTGGCGACCGGGTGGTGCAAAACTATTAGCTTTAGAAGGTGCTGGTGAAGTGCAAACGCCAATTTTTTATAACGGTGAGGAACGAGTAGCGATAGGAGATTCTATCTTGTTTCGTCATAGTAAAGCTGGAGAGTTATGTGAGCGTTTTCCTGTTTTGTATCGCATTAAACAAGGGGAAATTGTTGGAGAGTATTCAACATATCGGGGGGATGGACAATGCTTTCTATAAAGGGACAAAAATGGAGAAATTGGACAGGGAATGTAGAAGGAACACCGCATTATACGATGTATCCAAAAAGTATACAAGATGTAGTAGAAGTTGCGGGGCTTGCACGAAAAAAAGGAAAGAAAATTCGTGTTGTCGGTTCAGGGCATTCTTTTACACCTCTCGTGCAAACGGAAGAAATTTTAGTTTCTTTAGATGAATTGAAGGGCATTATGAATATTGATGCAGATAAGATGACTGTTGAAGTGTGGGCGGGAACAAAGTTACATGATTTAGGGAAGTTACTTCAGGAAAAAGGTTATGCGCAAGAAAATTTAGGGGATATTGATTCACAATCTATTGCAGGAGCGATTAGTACGGGAACTCATGGGACGGGTGTTACATTTGGGAGTTTATCAACACAAGTTATAGAGATTACGGCAGTTTTATCAACAGGTGAGAGTATAGTTTGTTCAGAAACCGAAAACGCCGAATATTGGAAAGCATTTCAGTTGTCGCTTGGAATGCTAGGTATTATTGTAAAGATAAAATTGAAGGTTATCCCAGCGTATTCTCTCGTTTATGAAAGCGAAAAACAGTCATTAACTACTGTAATGAACAAACTAGAAGAATATAAGAAGAATCGTCATTTTGAATTTTTCGTTTTTCCTTATTCAGATGAAGTGCAAGTGAAATTTACAAACGAAACAACGAGTAAAGAAAGTGATTTGAAATGGCATAAACTAAAGGTGGAGTTACTTGAAAATAGGATGTTCTCTTTGTTATCTAAAGGGTGTAAATGGTTTCCTTCTATAAGTAAAGGAGTAAGCCGATTATCAGCTAAGGCTGTACCAAACACGAAAATAATTGGCGTAAGCTATGAAGTGTTCGCTACATCACGTACAGTTCCATTTTATGAAATGGAGTATAGTGTTCCTTCAAAGTATATGAGGACTGTTGTAGAAGAAATTTCAAATCTTATTGAAAAGAAAAAGTATAAGGTACACTTCCCTATTGAATGCCGTTATGTGAAAGGTGATGATATATGGCTCAGTCCAGCGTACGGAAGAGATTCAGCGTATATTGCTGTTCATATGTATAAAGGTATGAAGTATGCCGCTTATTTTGGTGAAGTGGAGAAAATTTTTCTAAAGTATGAAGGGCGCCCACATTGGGGGAAAATGCATACGTTAACGTACGAAAAATTACAAAATATATATCCAGAATTGCATTCGTTTCTAAAAATGAGGAAGTCACTAGATGAAACAGGAATGTTTTTAAGCCCTTATACAGAAAAGTTATTTACGAGTATGAAAAAAAGCTGACAAATTATTATTTGTCAGCTTTTTTAAGTGTAATTGCATTTCTTGTATGACTAATACGCTCGTAAAATAGTAATTTATCACTGCTAAATACATGTAATAAAACATGAATAATAAATAGCCCGTTAATTACGAATTGGAATAACAATATAACCAGTAATACTAAAGGCTCTGTATGATTTAAAATAGAGCTACTAGAAAGGATATAATTGATTCCACCTAAAATAAAGTAGAATATACCGTAACGAATGAATAATTCCTTCATTGTAATATGTTCGGATTTTCCTTTAACGTAAATACGAAGCAATGCTTTCCCAATTGTTTTTCCGTTCGTAAAGTATGGAATGATAATAAAGTAAATTAAGATTGAACATGCAATGAAAAGGAGTTCGTATACATTTGTATAAGATTGGATGTTAGAAATAAATAGTGAGTTCCCTTTGTTTTTAATGAAAGGTACAACGATAGATAAGAAAATCCAATCAATTTGCATAGCAATGAGACGACGAACGAATCCAACTGGTTTCGTTTCTAAATCAATATGACTATCTAACTCGCTCGCTTTCGGAAGGAAGTACGTAAATATTGGTGCGATAATAAAACCAATGATTCCTCCTAATGTATTTAAAAACAAATCGTCTATATCGAATAGGCGATAGGCACAATTATATATACCATATAATCCAGTCACCTGTGTTAGCTCGAAAAATAGTGAAAGACAAAAAGAAATACAAATAGTCTGTAAGAAACTACGTCGGAAATAATAACGTAAGTAAATACCGAATGGAACGGTTAATAGAACGTTAAAAGCAACTTGTAAAAATGCAGATTCTTTTAATAACAAGAAATAAGTAGTTGGTTTCGTTAAAATTGCCGATGTATGGTTACTAATCTCTTGTATGAAATAAAATGGTGAGAGTTGCATATGCTGTGTATTAGCGGGTTGTAGGCTACAAGTATCATACGTTTGTGGTAACGGCAAAATAACAAGAAAATAGGCATTTAATAAGTAAAGTAATAATGAGTATAAAATAAATGAGCGCCATTTATTTAAATAACCGTATTTTCGATAATTAAATATTAAAAAAGGAATTAATAGAAACATTGCTAAAATAGGAAATAAAATAAAAGCTGTTTTTACTGGAAATAAATATGCAGTCAAAATGAAGCTCCTTTCAATGAAATTTCGTTTATCATTATAGCGCTTAAAAGAATTTAAAACAAAGTTGAAATAGCTCGAAATAGAAAAAATTACAAATTTTAAATAGATTAAGTTATAATAAGTTTAATATAAAGATATTGTGATTATACAAGTTGAAAGAGGGTACATGATATGCAATATGAGCTTTTTTCGGTAAGCGGGGATCATATTACAACTTTTGAAAGCGCATGGCGTTTTCAGGAGGGAGAACAGATTTTTGTTCATGATGATAATACAAAACGAAATTTTATTATTATTCGCTTAACACATGATTTATTTCAAAAAAATACACATGTTATTCGCTTGTATTGTCAGGAAAAGAAAGTTTATGCATAAGGAAAAACCTCTTACTATACGGGGGCAGTAAGAGGTTTTTTATCCCGCTATTTGTGGGCAGTAAAACTCCCACCTCAAAATTCGGCCCGAGCAAAGAAGTTAGGTGGGAGATCAACTGCCCGTAAAAGCCCGATTGGTGAAGGCTAATAATCAGTGGGGGATGAACAAAACCCTCACTGATTAAAGTTTCACTTTATAAGAAAATGATAGTTAGCACACCTACGATAATACAGTAGAAAGAGAAATATTTTAAATTTCCTTTTGCCATAATGTTCATAAACCATTTTAATGAAATATATGTCATGACAAATGTTGCGATGAAAGCAACAATATAAGGTACAAGTAATGTATCTAAATTTGGATCGTTTGCAATGTCTGTAATACTTAACAATAAACCACCTAAGCTAACAGGAATGTATAGTAAGAAGGAGAAGCGAAGAGCTGTTTCTTGCTTCATACCAAGTAACATTGCTGCTACGATTGTAGCACCTGATCTGCTTATACCAGGAATTAGTGCGCAAGCTTGTGCTAGACCAATAATGATTGCATCTTTCATAGAAAGGTCGCCATCATTTTTACGCCCACGCAAGTTTCGAATAATCCAAAGACCGATAGCAGTAATAAGAAGGGAAATTCCAACCATTTTCACACCTTTTAAATAGTGGTCGATATAATCTTTAAATAAAACTCCAATAACACCTGCTGGAATGGTTGCAATAACAAGGTAAATAATAAAGAAGAAATCTGATTTTGCGTCTTCTGCTCTTGTAAATATATAAGATAGACCATTCTTCTTTAGACGAATTAAATCATTTCTATAAATAAGTAATACAGCTAATAATGAAGCTGAATTAACAAGTAGTTCGAAGCTAAACCCTTCTATTTTTAGTCCTAGCAAATGCTGTGCTAAAACGAGGTGACCGCTTGAAGAAATCGGAATTGGCTCTGTTAGCCCTTGGAACAGACCAAGAATTAAATATTTTAAAATGTAGTAAAATTGTTCCATAATAACCTCCTTGTTTATTAGTCGAAAGAAACAACTTTTCCATTATAGCAAAAGAGAGGATGAATATTGAGAAGAAATAAATATTCGAAATATAATAAAAATCCCTTATACCGGTATAAGGGATTTTTATTATTAATGAGAAGCTACTGTTTCTTGAAGACTTTTAGTTAATTGAACATCGACTTTTTCAGCATCATGAATGTGATTCATAATAGTAGTATTTAATTTTTGGAACATTTGCTGTGTATTTGCAAATTCTCGTAATATATCATCATTACAAGATTTTTGGTTTTCGATAGCTTTAATAACATTTGTAGCGCCACTTTGTAATGTTTGAATCATTATTAAAATATTTTCAATTCTAGCGTTAGTATCGGCGCTCATTTCTACACCTTCATCAACTAAATGTAAATTATCTTTTGTATTTTCGTACGCTTTTTCAATTTCCTCTTGGATTTTTTTCGTTAAATTGCCAATGTTTTTTGTACTCTCCGCTGTGCTTTCTGCTAGTTTTCTTACTTCATTGGCAACAACAGCGAATCCTTTTCCATGCTCTCCAGCACGTGCAGCTTCAATACTTGCATTTAACGCTAATAAATTTGTTTGCGCAGCAATGTTTTGAATTACTTCTACAATTTGCTCGATTTCTTTTGAGCGTTCACTTAAATGATTCATACTATTAGACGTGCGCTGAGATTGTTCACCTAATTTATTAATTACAATGAGTAAACGGTGAACAGATTCTTTTCCTTCATTAGAGCAATCGATAATTTCTTCAATAGACTGAATTAAGCTTTGTTCTTTTTGTAACATTTCACTATTTAATTCATTGGAATGTGTCGTACGTGTTGAAACATTTTCAAAACATGAGTTTAATTGTTGAATTAAATTTTGGAGTGTATGGTGCTGGTTATTTACAAGTTGATGCTCTTGAACAACGCTTTGTACACGGTCGTGGATAGAAGAAATAGTCTCTTGGTTTTCAATATCTTTTTGTTTTAATTCTGTTTCTAGCTCATGTATACGATTTTCTAATTGATCAATTTTATGTTGGAGTGCTTTCTTTTGAGTAAACATGTATTTATCTCAACCGCCTTTAGAAGTTATATTTTCTCTATATTTGGATTTTAGCATCTTTTATAATTTTTAAATATAGGAATTGTTAAATATTTAAGAATCTATTACATTTTATTCATAATTCCCTTTTTTTTGTCATGAAAAATAAACTGTATTTAATGGTTCTGTAAACAAACTGTAAAATAAATCATGTATAACTGTATAAGAAGGGAGTCGGATTATGAACTATTTTAAGCGAATCAGTAGTCTAGTAGTAGCAGGAATTATCGTTCTTTCTAGTACAGTCGCTGTAAAAGCAGAGTCAAACGACGAGAAACTTAACAACATGCAACAGCAATTGCAGCAAAACGATGCAGATATGCAGAAGAAAGAGCAAGAGAAGCAAGCTGTTAGTAAAGAAATTCAAGGTATCGAAAATGAACTACATAATTTAAATAATACAATTGCAAAAAATAAAGAGGATCAAGCTGCTATTCAACATAAAATCGATGAAACACATAAGCAGATTGAACAAAAAAAAGCAGATATTATCGTTTTAGAAGATAAAGTCCTTGCTCGTAAGGATATTATGAAAAAACGTATGGTTTCTGTTCAAAATAGCTCAAATACGAGTTTAGTAGTAGAAGTTGTTGTAGAATCAAAAAACTTTGCAGATTTCATACAACGTATGAACGCAGTTACTACTATTCTAGAAGCAGATAAAGAAATTTTACGTCTACAAGAACAAGATCTTCGTCAAATTGAAGAAGATAAAAAAGCAATTGACGAAAAAGAAGCATCTTTAGTAGTAGATAAGCAAAAATTAGCAAAAGCACAAGCAGATTTGCAAGATAACTTGAAAAAACGTCAAGATAACTTACAAACGGTTCAAGCTAAATATAATCAGATTGCAAGCCAACTTAATTTAGCAGCGGAAGAGAAAGCAAAAGTTGAAGCAAATATGAAAGCAGTACAAGAAACAATTGCTCGTGAACAAGAAGCAGCAAGAATTGCAGCAGAAGAGCGCGCAAAAGCTGAAGCAGCTGCAAAGGCTGAGCAAGAAGAGTTGGCAAAAGCGAAGGCAGCAGCAGCTAAGCAAAAAGAAGAACAGGCAGCTAAGCCGGCAGAGCCTGTAGCTAAAGATACAACACCAGCTAAGCCGGATCCAAAACCAGCTCAAGGTGGAAAAGAATTTTATGTAACAGCAACTGCTTATACAGCTGATCCATCTGAAAATGGCTATAAACCGGGTGAAATTGTAAAGTCTAAGTTAGGACATAATTTGACTGCAAATCCAAACATGAAACTAATTGCTGTAGATCCAGCTGTGATTCCATTAGGTTCTACTGTATATGTGGAAAATTACGGTACGGCGATTGCTGGAGATACTGGTAGTGCGATTAAAGGTCATATAATTGATTTATTAATGCCAGATTCAGCTACAGCTAATAATTGGGGCAGAAGAAGTGTTAAAGTTACAATTTTAAACTAAAACGTAATCCAACTTTACAATACGTAAAGTTGGATTTTTTTGTAAAAATAATGTTAAGTTAAGTGTACATTTTGTTAAGAGTAGCATACAATAATGGTAAGAGGTGGTAAAAATGACCATTTTAAACAGGGTGAAGGAATTAAGAGCTCGCTTTAATTTTTCGCAAAGTGTATTAGCAGAAAAGGTTGGGGTGACGAGACAAACGATCGCTGCAATTGAAAAAGGGGATTACGTTCCTTCATTGTTACTAGCGTTAACGATTTGTGATGTGTTCCAGTTAAAGATGGAAGATGTGTTTGTTTTAAATAAGGAGGGGGAAGAGAATGAATAGACTTGTTGCTTCATATATCATAAATGTATTTTATAGCGCACTAGCATGCTGGACATTTGTTGAACTTTATAATGTGGTCACAGAGCTCGCAGATATAATTAAAAACGAGAAATTCCCATTTGAAGTATGGTTTAATGGAGTACCATTCGTTTTATTATTTATTGGGGCTATTATAGTTACAATTTTTTATAGAATGCAAAAGAAAAAATACAAGAATTTATCTTTTTGGATTTATCCATTATTGTTTCCGTTAGAAGATGAACGTGAAAAAGCAATTACGGAGAAAGCTTGTCGAACAACTTTTGTTTCGTTATGGTATGTGTTACCTTGTGCAGTTGGATTTTTAACTCTTTCGCCTCTTATTAATGAATATCTTCCTGGATACCCGCTGTATATTCTATTTTCTATTTTCTTTATTCAAATGACAGTCTTCCACGTATCCCTATACAGAAATAAATTGGCTTAAAAAGAAACCTTCTTGCATATGCAAGAAGGTTTCTTTTTAAGCTTACACTTGTACATATAGCAATATTGTCTTATCATTTTATATAGAGTAAGATTTTGTAACGGAAAGGAATTGTATATGAATAAGCAAAGAATTTATAGTATAATAGCAATCCTTCTATTTGTTGTAGGTGGTGTATTAATCGGAAAGCCATTTTATGATGGATATAAGGCAGAGACGAAACAGACAGCGAATGTACAAGCTGTTCAAAAGATGGAATATGAAAAGCACGACACGGAATTTGTAGATGCTTCAAAAATTAATCAACCAGACTTGGCAGAAGTAGCGAGTGCATCGTTAGATAAAAAACAAGTAATCGGTCGTATTTCAATTCCGAGCATCTCATTAGAACTTCCTGTTTTAAAAGCGTCGACTGAAAAGAATTTATTATCAGGTGCGGCAACTGTAAGAGAAAATCAAGTAATGGGACAGGGGAATTATGCGCTTGCAGGGCATAATATGTCAAAAAAAGGTGTTTTATTTAGTGATGTATCAACTTTAAAGAAGAACGATAAAATTTATTTGTATGACAATGCAAATGAGTATGAGTATACTGTTACCGGTGTATCTGAAGTGACTCCTGATAAATGGGAAGTTGTAGAGGATCATGGGAAAGATGAGATAACACTTATTACATGTGTATCTGTTAAGGATAATTCTAAGCGTTTTGTTATTACGGGTGATCTAGTAGGAACAAAGGCGAAGAAATAAAGAAAAAAGAAGGTTCACTCTTTAAAGAGTGAACCTTCTTTTTTTATCTAACATTTAGAAATAAAAGAATATTTTAGTTGGTATTTAAGTATTTTTCTATTTTTATATAATAAAGTAATGAATCTAGATTTTGGGAGGAACAAAAGTGAAACAGCAAGTAAAAAGACTTCTTTTAACAACAAGCGTAGCGTTATTGGTAGCGCCAATTTCTGCTTATGCACATCCAGGACGTACAGATGCTAATGGTGGACATACGTGTCGTACAAATTGTGAAAAATGGGGATTGCAGTACGGGGAATATCATTATCACAATAAACCAGCTTCTAGTAGTGGTGCAACGAGTCCAGCTCCTAGCCAAAATAATAATGGTGCTGTAGAAGCTGAAAGACAAGCAGAAGTGCAGCGTAAAGCTGAGGCAGAAAAACAACGTGCTGCAGAAGCACAGCGTAAAGCAGAGGAAGAGAGACAGCGCGCTGCAGAAGAACAGCGCAAAGTAGAGGAAGAGAGACAGCGTGCTGCAGAAGAACAACGCAAAGCAGAAGAAGCACGTAAGGAAGAGGAAGCGCAGCGTAAAGCTGAGGCTGAAAAGGGACAAGCTGAAGGGCAAAAAAACGGTGAGACAGATTTTAAAGCAGGAAAAAACAATGCAGAAGGACATGTAGCTGGAAAGTCAGATGCATATAAACAAGCATTTACAACTACTTATGCTGTAGCATGGTCTTTAGAAGAACAGAAAAAAGCGCATTTTGAAAAAGGTAAAGAGCGAGGGTTAGCACAAGAAGCAATGGACGATAGTCAAATTACTCCTGAGTTTAAGGTGAACTTTGCAGAAGGTTTCCAAGTAGGTAATAAAGAGAGAACCGAAAAGATTGAAAAAGAACAAGCGGAACTTGGTGAAAAGGCTGGTAAAGAATTAGCTGAAAAGAAACCTGGAAATACTGAAAAGGATACATATGTGAAAGCATATGAAACCGCGTATGAAACAGGATATAAGTTTGCTCAAAAAATGGCGAAAAAAGCTGGATATACATATGCATTTGAAAATTATGATTTGAAAGTTCCTGCTAAGTATGAAAAACACGAATCATTAAAGAAATGGTTTACGGAAGGATTTAAATCAAATAAAAAGGCAGCAGAAATCCGAGAAGAAGGATATAAAAAAGGAGATAGCTGGCTTTCATTTTTCTATAAAAACTTCGTGCCAAGTGAATATAAAGAGCACAAAAATCTGTATGAACAAGCAATAGAAAAAGGTAAAAAAGCATAAAAAAAAGATGAGGAATTTTTCCTCATCTTTTTTAATCCATCCATTTCACTAATTTCTTAGAAATTAATAATAAAACACAACCTAAAATAATTGCTGCAGCTCCGATTACTGTAAATACTTCAGCATATCCAAGTGAAGTTGTGAAGCTTGCAAGCTGTCCGCCTATAATGTTGGCGATTCCTGAGCTTGCTAGCCATACTCCCATTAATAAAGAAGCAAGTTTTACTGGAGCAAGTGCGCTAACCATTGATAGTCCAACAGGTGATAAGAATAACTCACCTAACGTATGGAAAAGATACGTAAAGACGATAAATAGTAAGTTTGCTTTTTCTGTAATGTTATGTTCATCACTACCTGTTTTTAATGTAGCGATAACAAGAATGATATAACCGATACCGAGTAGGATCATACCAAGTCCCATTTTTGTTGGGATTTTTAAATCCCCATTTTTTCTAGTTGCAAGTTTTGCCCATAATGTTGAAATGACTGGAGCAAGTAAAATAATAAATAACGGATTGACCGATTGGAACCAAGATGTTGGAACTTCCCATCCGAACACAGAGCGGTCTACAAATTTGTTTGTATATAATGTTAACGAACTACCAGCTTGTTCAAATCCAGCCCAGAAGAAGACAACAAAGCATGTTAAAATGACGATAACTGTTGTACGTTGTTTTTCTTTTTTTGTTAACGGTGTATTTCCTACTGTTTGTTGTCCAGCAGCCGTTTGCAAATCGCGAGTTGGTTTTTTACCGATATCACCAAGGAAGCGATTTGATAGTGTTGTAAATAAAATTTGTCCAATGATCATTCCGATTGAAGCGGCTAAGAAACCGTAACGGAATCCGTAATGAACAACACCGTCCACTGTTGTTTTAAATAAATTTTCTGATAAAAATCCGCAAACGAGTGGAGCTAAAAATGAACCGACGTTAATACCCATATAGAATATTGTAAATGCACTATCACGTTTTGGATCGTGCTCTTCGTATAATTCTCCAACAAGTGTAGAGATATTCGGTTTGAAGAATCCATTACCGATAATAATAAGCGCTAATCCGAGGTATAGACCGGCTTGGTTTTGCAAGGCAAATAGTGTAAGGTTACCGATTGCCATTGTTATACCACCAATTGTGATGGCTTTTCGTTTACCTAGAAAACGGTCTGTTAAGTATCCACCGATCAATGGTGTGAAATAACAAGCACCAGTATAAAATCCGTAAATAGAGAGTGCCCAAGCGGGACTAAACCCAAGACCACCACTTACTAAAGCTGTTGTTAAATATAATGTTAATAATCCTCGTAATCCATAGTAACTAAACCTTTCCCACATTTCTGTAAAGAAGAGTAAGTATAAACCGGGAGGATGTTTCTTTTTTCTTTGTTGTTCTCTTTCTAGTTGCATCGTTGATTCCATGTGATTTTTCCTCCTGACACAAACAAAAAACAAAGTTAATAGTTTTGTATATTTAATATTTTACTTTATTAACTATTAAAAGTCAATAAAGGTTGATTTTTCAGAAGAAATTGGAAAAGGGAAGTAGATATAGAATGGGTGTTTCTTTTGTGGTAGACTATGGACTATGTTTTCTTTGTAAGGAAGCGGATTATCGCGTTTTTCCTACGTGTGGAATAGATCTCATGCGAGATGAAATTGAAGAAGGAGAAAGAAATGAAATTGTTACAGAAAAAAGAAATTTTGCTTATTAGTCTTATGTTATTCTCTATGTTCTTTGGAGCGGGAAATCTTATATTCCCACCTTTCCTTGGATACGAAGCGGAAGAGCATGTGTGGATTGCATTGCTAGGTTTTATTATGTCAGCAACAGGGCTTCCGATATTAGGTGTTATCGCTATTGCGAAAGCAGGGAGCTTTCAAACGTTAGCGGGCAGGGTTCATTCTTCATTTGCAATTATTTTTCCATGTATTGTGTACTTATTTATTGGACCAGGTCTTGGTATACCACGTGCAGGAAGTTTAGCTTTTGAAATGGGACCAGGTCAGTTGTTCCCAGAAGCGGGTAGCGTAGTTTTGTTATTGTACACGGCTATTTTCTTTAGCATTGTTTACTGGTTAAGTTTATCTCCGTCCAAATTAATGGGCTTGTTTGGAAAGGTGTTAACGCCTTTATTATTATGTATGATTGCCATTATATTTATAAAAAGTATGTTTACATCAGTAGGCGGTGTGAAAGAGCCTACAGGAAATTATGGACAAGCTCCTATGTTTCAAGGATTTTTAGATGGTTATTTAACGATGGATGCATTAGCGGCTTTAATCTTTGGGATTGTTATTGCAAATGCTCTGCGTGCAAAAGGTGTAGAGGATGATAAAGGTTTAGCGAAATATATGAGTATTGCTGGTATTGGAGCAGGGCTTTTATTATCTATTATTTATGTCATTCTTGGATATGTTGGTTCAATTAGTGGTTCATTGGGTACATTTGATAACGGTGCGAAAGTGTTAGCACAAGTTATGACGACATTATTTGGACAAGGTGGGTTAGTTTTATTAGGCCTTATTTTTACTGTCGCTTGTCTATGCGTTTCAATCGGACTTGTTACGTCGTGTAGTCAATTTTTCGCAAGTGTATTTCCGAAAGTATCTTATAAAGCTTGGGCATTTATATTAAGTTTTGTTAGTATGGTTTTAGCTAATTTAGGATTAACGCAAATTTTAAAAGTATCGGTACCGATTCTTGGATTTATTTATCCAGTTGCACTAACGCTTATTATTTTAGGGTTATTCCATAAGTATATTGGGAAGTATGTATACGTATATTCGGTAACGATTGGGCTCGTAGCGGCATTTAGTGCGATTGATGTTTTAAACAAAAGTGTACTGATGAATAAATGGACACCACTACTAAAAATTCTTCCGTTTTATACAGAAGGTGTAGGATGGATTGTTCCGGCATTTGTAGGTGTCTGCCTCGGTGTAATTGTTAGTATTGCTATAAATAAGAAGAAATAAGTAAGAGGTGTTTTCCTATTTGGGAAAACACCTTTCTTTTTTGGGAAAAATAGTATTGAAAATGAATAGACTAAGAGTATGATAAAGGTAATTGGTAATATATAGGTCAAGTGAAAAATCGATGATGAGGGGGGATTGTATGAAGGAGGATTTAAATAAGAAAATAGAAGCGCTCGAAACGGCAATTGAAACGATGCAAGAGACACTTTATGAATTGAAAGCGAAACAAAGAAAAATAGAAGTAGATAAAGTTCAACAAAATGTTAATAAGGAAAAGAAAGAATATATTGAAGCAGTAAGTAATGAAAAGTTACAAGAAGATGTTGTTAAGAAGAGGAAGTCCATGCAAGAGCCAGAGGTGAAACAAGTAGATATATCTGCATTTAAACCAGAACCATTTAATATTATAAAGTTTTGTCAAACATGGTTACCACGCATATTTGTCGGTATTATGCTACTTGGCGTTATTTGGTTATTTAAAGCAGGGGTAAATGCCGGATTGTTAACACCAGCGATACGGGTTCTGTTTGGCATCGTACTATCTGCCGGTTTGTATTATGTAGGAGATATACAAATTAAAAGAGAGCGGCAAGCGTTAGGGTTAGTATTAGCTGGAGGAAGTATTACGGGAATTGTTTTAACAACGTTTGCGGCACATTATTTATATGAATTTATTCCTGCAAGTATTGCGTTTATTTGCAACATTATATGGGTTATTTCAGGGATTTATTTAGCGAAAAGATATAGATCGGAATATCTCGCTATTTTCGTGGCGGTAGGAGCATTTTTTGTTCCTTTCTTGTTAAATAGTACGACTCCTAATACGTATATTTTCTTTAGTTATGAGACGATATTAACAATTAGTCTATTATGGTATGCATTGAGAAACCGTTATAAGTACTTGTATATGATTTCTTATGTTGTGGCGGCAATTGTCCTATTTGTCTTCTTTGCTGTTATGTCAATATTAGTAGAGAATGTGCAAGTACAGTTAACAGTTGTATACGGCGCAATTCATTTACTATTATTTTGGCATATGTTTTCGGAGAGAAGTTTTATACAAGAAGCAAGATTGGCGATATTTAGTGCGAATGCAGTTTTCTTTATTTTAGCCATTTCTCAAATTCCTGAATTTACAACGTGGGGATTAGTTATAAGTGCATTCGTGCATGTTGTTATGTTCGCACTTGAATATAGGAAGAATAAACATTCTGTATTTACAAATCTAATATTTGGCTTTGCAATGGGGTCATTTAGTTTAGCGATTTTATACGAGTACAGTTTGGTGAATGCAGCAATCGTATTATTGTTACAAGGTTTCCTTGGTATGGTTACTGCTATTAAAGTAAAGCAAAATATTAAATTGTATGTAAGTGTAACGATTTATGCCATTGGAATGGTGCAGACGATTTTTAGTCCGTTTGATGAGTTCATTTCGGCAGGATTTGTCGCTCATGTTATTTTGATAGGAACGTTCTATTATTGCATGAGACAAGCGAAAGAAGTGTTAGCGAGTTTTGGTAAATATGTTTATTCCATAGCGCTCTACTCGTTAATGGTCATTGTATTTATTACAATTACTAGGATCGGTGAAGTTCTTTCTACAGATGGAAGTATAATTAGCGTATCTGTATCGTTATTATGGATGGTATATGCGTTATTTGCAGTTTGGTTTGGCCGTTATAGACAGATGAACGAAATATTATATGCTGGCTTAGTCGTATTAGTAGTAACAGTAGGGAAGTTATTCCTTCTCGACCTACCAGAGGTGTCGATGATGATCAGGGCGGTGTTATTCTTAATCGTTGGTAGTATAGGTATCGTTATTTCAAGAATGTTTTTCTCAAAAGAAGAGAAGTGAAAAGAAGGCAATCCATATCCGGATTGCCTTTTTCATTATTTTTTATTAATCGTTACAGTTTCACTATATTTCGCTGTCGTATTTTGACGTAGACGAAGTGTTGCTTGTCCAGTTGTATTTGGATCAAGTTGTACATTCACAATTTTTTCAGCAGATCCTTGGTTATTTGTGATGAAAGAGAATGCACTGCTATATCCGAAAGAAGATGGCCAAGTGCCATTTGTATTTTGAACTTTTGCCACCTGTGTTCCGCCAGTTGTGAAGATACCTAAAGAATAATTATTGTACGTTGTATTTGGTAATAAGTTATTTACTTGAATCTTCATTTGGAACACTTCATTGTTTGGTAGAATGCTAGGGTGCGTAATTACGTAATCACTCGTTGTCACTGCACCGTTATAGCCGTATGAACCTGGTTTGAAAGTATTTGTATTGAACCACTGGTAACCTTGACTTGGTGCGCTCCAAGGTTCTGGTTGTGGTTCTGTTGATAAACTTGGTTGTTCAAATGTTTGTAGAGCTGTAGGTGCATCAAGCTGTAAACCACTCACTTGATCTAAGCTTGTAAATGTTTCTTGCTTCGCTAACCAATTCACGATGTTTTCTAATAGAACAGCATCGTTTTCTTCTTTATAACCATCATAAGTTTTCTTTGATTGACCTGAATCTTCACGAACATATTTTGGCGTAGCATCTTCAACAGGAGAAGAATCACCAATAAAGGCTGCTTTTCCAAGGCCAACTTTCGAAATGGCAGCATAAGGACCCTCTGCAACGCCACCACCGTTATAAACGCCGCTATCAACAGCGTTATTCCATTTTGATGGATTTTCTGGAAGATATACAAGGCCTTTCGCTAGTTTTGGATTTGTAATCGCAAGAGTAGAGCCGGCATGCATTGCTACAGATGAAACGCCAGTTGTAATTCCGAATGATTGTGCAGGTGAGACAATATTTTTAGCTGAAACATCACCAAGTGCATTGTAACGGAAGCGAATACCGAAATTATCGGATAGCCAATCAGAGCTTTCTACTCCTTGCATAGCTTGTGAAGTTGTTTCTTCATTAGACATTCCCTTTGCTGGATTATCCCATGCCCCGCGTCTATATCCATTGAACACTTCTGAGGAGTCCCAGCGGTTTTTATTACGATCTGCATTATAATGATCGGCAATGAAGAAAATACTGCCGCCATTTTTCACGTATTGTAACATTGCGTCTTGCTCAGATTTTTTATAAGGAATATTTGCTTCGGGAACGATAAATACATTGTAATTTTTTAAATCGTCGTATGTAATAGATGTTGATTTACGAAGTTCTTTTACATGATATCCGTTTTGGGCAATGCCGTTTCCGAAATCAGAAAAACCGCCATCAATAACCCAATCAGCTGTCCCGGCCGTTTGACCGTGTGTATTATCGAATAATACTTTCTTCCCATTGTTTTGATTTACAACTTTTGCAGCAATTTCAGGAGCTGGATCTACAGAGCTTTCGGCATAAGTAGATGGAACATAAGCGCTTCCTAAACTGATTGTAATTGCTGTTGCTAAAGAAAATTGAACCCATTTTTTATTCTTCATAGAAGAATCCCCCTAATAATAAATATATGTGCTTTAATAATGTAATTTATTTTTCTGTAAAAATAAAGATAGAAAATATTAAATAGTGTAAAGATAACGTTAATTAGATTGAGAAATATTTGCGCGAATAATGAAAAAATCTCTCCCTAGTAAAGTAGGAAGAGATCGTGGACTTAACTAATTTTTGAATTAGATGATTCATCAAGTTTATGGAACCCTTTCATGTAATACACGATAGCCAAGCCGATAAGCCAAATTGGACCGACGATTAATGCGATTCGTGTATCTTCTGAATAAGCCATTATACCTAGTACAAGTACAAGGAAGCCGAGTGAGAAATATGAACTTAATGGGTGTAAAGGCATTTTATATGTTAGTTTTTCCTTTTTATTAGATTGTAATCCTTTACGGAATTTAATTTGAGCGACTAATATTATACCCCAAGTCCAAATTGCGCCGAAAGTTGAAATACTAGTTAACCATGTAAACACTTTTGCAGGAACAAGATAGTTTAATATAACGCCAACGAGTAACACGATTGCTGTTGCGATAATTCCTTGACTCGGAATACCGTTTTTATTTAAACGACCGAATCTTTCGGGTGCTTTCTTTTGTTGTGCTAATGTAAATAGCATACGGCCTGTACTAAACAAACCACCGTTACAAGAAGAAAGAGCTGCTGTTAAAACAACAAAGTTAATAATGCCCGCTGCCTTTGCGATACCAATTTGCTGGAATGTTAGCACGAAGGGACTTCCTTTTTCGCCAAGTTCGTTCCAAGGGTAAATTGCCATCATAACGAATAGAGCTCCAACGTAGAATATTAAAATTCTCCAAAATACATTATCAATTGCTTTTGCGAGTGTCTTTTTCGGATTTTGAGCCTCACCAGCTGTAACTCCGATAAGTTCGACTCCTAAATAAGCGAATAATACCATTTGTAAGGAAAGTAATAATCCAGAGAAGCCATTTGGGAACCAGCCCCCATGTTCCCAAAGATTTGAAATACCAGTTGCAACGCCGCCATTTCCAAATCCGAATAGAATAATACCAAAGCCAATCACTATCATACAGATAATTGTGACAATTTTGATGAGAGCAAACCAAAACTCAAGTTCTCCAAATACTTTCACAGATAAGAAGTTGAAAGCACTCATTAATAAAAGAGCTAGTAATGCCCAAGTCCAGCGCGGGATATCAGGGAACCAGTACTGCATGTAAATGCCTGCTGCTGTAATTTCCGCCATACAAGTAACAACCCATAAAAACCAGTAATTCCAGCCTGTAATATACCCAGCTAGTGGGCTGATGTAATCATTTGCATATTTACTAAAAGAGCCAGCAACCGGTTGTTCAATTGCCATTTCTCCGAGTGCGCGCATAATGAAGAAAATAACGAGTCCGGCAATCATATAGCCTAGTAAAATAGATGGGCCAGCTAGTTTAATAGCGGAAGCTGATCCTAAAAATAGTCCAACGCCAATAGCTGAACCGAGAGACATTAAAGTAATATGCCTTTGTTTTAAGCCACGGTTTAAATTTTCAGATTTGTTTGTTTGCTGCATAAGAAGAATACCCCCTGTAGAGTGAACAATATTTGAATGAATCCACTAAATATTTAACTATTTCAAATTATAAAACATTTCTATCTGTTATGCTACAAAAATAATCATAATAAACTGTACTACATCTGTATTTGTCAGACTTAAACTTAAAATTCTAACTATTAGAGAATATATTGACTCTTCTTTTTATTGATTGTTAAGATTAAGTATTACATTTTCTCACATACTAATAAGAAAAGAATGTGTGATAATAATTCAGGTGTAGGAAGGGTACATAAGTATGTTTCAATTACAAAAGTATAACACTTCTGTGAAGCAAGAAATTTTAGCTGGCATCACAACTTTTTTTACATTTGCGTATATTCTTGTCATCAATCCGAAAATATTATCTGATGCAGGTGTACCATTTGATCAAGCATTTACAGCAACTATTATTGCGACAGTTGTTGGAACGCTATGTATGGCGTTTTTAGCTAACTATCCAATTGTTATTGCTCCAGCTATGGGAATGAATGCATATTTTGCTTATTCTGTTGTTCAACAGGCAGAGGGGATTACATATGTCATTGCGTTTTCGGCAGTATTTGTAACAGGTATTATTTTTCTTTTATTATCTTTCACCTCGTTTAGGCAAAAGCTAATTGTCGCAATTCCTGACAGTTTAAAACATGCAATTGCAGGTGGAATCGGATTATTTATTGCTTTTATTGGATTGCGACTTTCGGGTATTATCGTTGAACATCCATCTAACTTAGTTACAATCGGAGACTTTCATTCACCGGCTGTTATTTTAACAATAGTTGGTTTAGTGTTAGCGGCGGTATTAATGGTATTACGTGTTAGTGGTGCATTGTTTATTAGTATGATTGTGACAGGGATTATTGCTTTCTTTACAGGGCAATTAAAGTTTGAAAATAACATTGTCGCAATGCCACATTTACCAGAAGGAATTATTGTTTCAAACCCTATCAATGCATTTTCAGATGTAATTCAATACGGTTTATATGGGGTTATTTTTTCATTCTTACTTGTACTTTTATTTGATACAACAGGTGCGTTACTTGGTTTAATTAAACAAGCAGGTTTAAATACAGATAACACTGAAAAGCGCTTTGGTAAGGCGTTCATTGCAGATGCAATTGGCGGGACGACAGGTTCTATCTTTGGGACAAGCCCGACAGCAGCGACAATTGAATCGTCAGCTGGAATTGCGGCAGGTGGTAAAACTGGATTGACAGGTATTGTAGTAGTTTGTTTAACGATTATAACGGCATTCTTTAGCCCTGTTATTGCTTCTTTATCAAATGTAGCGGCTATTACAGCCCCATCACTAATTATAGTAGGGAGTTTAATGGCACAAAGCATTCGTGATATTAATTGGGATGAGTTTGAAGATGCATTACCAGCATTTTTAATTTTCGTTGGTATTCCGTTAACATCTAGTATTGCGAATGGAATTGCAATCGGATTTTTAGTGTATCCAATCTTAAAAATTGTGAAGGGGAAAGGAATGGAAGTACATCCGTTACTATACTTATTTACCATTTTATTTGGATGTCATTTATTCTTATAATATAGATATAGAAAGGGGCTTCTTATGAGAGGCCCCTTTTTTGTGTATAATAAAGTGAAACTATAATCAGTGGGGATTTTGTTCATCCCCATTGATTATCAGCCCTCACCAATCGGGCGTTTACGGGCAGCCCGACTCTCACCTAACTTCTTTGCTCCTGCCGACTTTTGAGGTGGGAGTTTTACTGCCCACAAATAGCGGGATAAGGTGAAAATTAAACCGAATTTGTAAAGTATAAATTACTTAATGACATATATATGTTACAATAAAGATAGAGGAGGAACATGAATGGCTGTAAGTAAAATAAAAGTCGCGCGTGTTCAGTTAGATTTAACACAGCAACAATTAGCAGAAAAAGTAGGCGTTACAAGGCAAACGATTAGTTTAATTGAGAAGGGGAAATACAATCCATCTTTAGATTTATGTTTGAAAATTTGTTATGCGGTAGATAAAACATTGAATGATTTGTTTTGGGAGGAAAAGGAGTGATAGGGTGAAAATCGTGAAAGATGAACGTTTAATGATCGAGGGGTTAAAGCATATTAGACTAGCTTTCATCTTACAAAATATTGTCATACTAAGTATCGTGTTTTACCGTTATGTTTTGCAAGGGGCAGGATATGAAAGTGTTTCGGATTTATTAATGGTATTTATGGGCGGGATAATAGTTATTAACTTTTTAAACTTAAAAAATTCGGTGGAAGTGTATGAGCATACAGGGGGAGTATCTCGTAGTTATTTCATGAAGCTATTATTCATTCCAGTAGGTATTGTTATTGGTATTTTAGCTATTTGTATCATTGTAACACCAGATATTTCGATAAAGGAAATTAGTATAACAGGACTTATTATGTTTGCTTGCTTTTTAATTCCTAGTTTGTTTATATACATATATATGAAAAAAATAAAAAGTGAAAATGAAATATAAGAAAAGCTTTCTGCAATATGCAGAAAGCTTTTCTTATATTTCATTATACATTACTTTATGTAGTCCTATTGGATCAATCTCGAAGATTTCACCATGCTCATGGAAACCTAATCGTTTGTAATAATCGGCTACGGTAATTCGGGCATTACACCATAGAATATTTGCTTCGCGTTCTTGGAGGACTTGTTCAGCTTTACGAATTAAGGAGCTGCCAGCATGCTGGTTTCGGAAATTAGGTAATGTTGCCATTCCTCGTAGACGATAGTGGGTACCAGCTTGTAAATCAGGATGTATTTCTTTAGAGAAGGAGGCGATGCTAACAAGTTCATCATGTAGAAATGCACCTAAATGAAAGGCGTCTGTTTCGTAATCTGAATCGTATTTACAATCTGCTAATGATTGATTGGGACGCAAAACCTTTTGGCGTAATAAGTATGTTTCAGATGCATCAATATGTTTCACTGTAATCATAATATCATCCTTTCTTATAAGCCTTTTTCTATAAGTTGTAAGAAGAAATATGCGGGTGCAACGAGAAGTCCTAGTATGCTAGCGGTTCCGAGAAGGAGTGAAAATAAGAGACAAAAGTACTTAATTCCATTTGATTTTTTCCATCCGTAGCTACAAATTTCAATGCTAATACCGATGAGAATAATGGCGACGAGTACTTCTGCTAATAATAAGAGAGCTAAAGTTGAAATAGACATAATGTTATTCATCCCCATAATACGTGATAGTAACATTTTACCATATGAAAATGAAAAAATGCCCCTCATTTATGTGAGGGGCATTTTCTACTCTAATATATTTTTCATTGTATCAATATGTTCTTTTGAACCCGTTACAAGTAAAGTATCGCCATACTGTAACTTCGTATCACCATGTGGTATTAACGCTTTATTACCACGGTAAATTTGAATGACAAGTACATCACCTAAAAACGGAAGGCGACGAAGTGCTAAGCCGTTATATTTATTACTTCGTAGTGCAACCTCACGCACCGTTTCATTTGCTGTTGTAATTAAGCGAACGAGACTTGGTTTATCAATAAGTGCACGTAATAAAATACGTGTAGAGTTAATAGTCGAGAATACAGCGATATGTTCTTGAGTCGCCTTTTCTTGTAGAAGGGGATCTTCTACACTTGCGATGACGTGTTCAACACCTAATTCTTTTGCGTGTTCTGCTAATAATAAGTTTTGTTCATCATCACTTGTCGCAACAACAACACGGTCTGCTTCGAAAGCTTTTTGTTCCATTAAAGATTGAATAGTAATCTCATCTAATTTTACAATAGGGAAGTCATGAGATTTCGCTTCCTCATCATTTATTTTATTATGACGTATCATATATAGTGTTACGTCATAATCTTCACGTTTTAAATCAAGTGATAGCGGAAGGGTAATTCTGCTTGCACCAATAATAGATACTTTCGGTTTTGGTGTTTCCACTTTTGGAAACATCTTGTTAAATAATATAGGTGCAAAAATACAAGTAATAACTGCGCTTAAAATAAGAGATGCTGATAAACTTGGGCTAATGATGCCTAGCTTTTCACCGATTTGTGCAGCCGCAATAACTAAAGAAAGTGTTGATGTTAACAAAATGGCACTTCCGAGTACGATATTGCGTGGGTACCATTTTCGTAAGACGAGTGATGGCAACAGTTTTGAAATAAAGAGTCCCACAATTAGAATTGGGATCATTAGCATACTAGAAGGCTCTTTAAAAATAGACCATACTTCTAGATTTACACCAACCATTACGAAGAAAATAGGGATGAAGAAACCATATCCGATGGAATCAAGCTTTTCAACCATATCTTCATTTGGTGATAATAAAGATACGAGTACACCTGCTAAAAAGGCTCCCAAAATATTTTCTGCCCCAACAGATTCAGATAATCCAACTAATATTAAGATGAGTGCAAAAACAGCTCGTGTATCAATTTGTACACTACCGGCTTTTAGGCTTTCTAGGTATGGAATATTTTTAAAACGTCTTGCGACAAAGTAAATTACAATACCAGCACCGAATAGAAGAAGTAGAAGCCACATACTTTGGCCACTTTCGGAATTTAATCCGACGAATACCGCGAGTAAAATCATTGTAACTAAGTCTGCAATAACAGCGACTAATAAAATGATTTGCCCGATTGCGGTTTTTCCTAAGTTATTTTCTTTTAATGTGGGCACAACGACACCTAAAGAAATAGTTGAAATAATTAAAGTCATGAACATTGCATTGTCTACGAATCCTAGCCATACGAATAGTAATGATAGGGCATAAGATAAAATGAAAATAAATAAGAAGATAATGCTTGCTGCTTGGAATGTGTTTGGTTCGTTTGTCGTATTCTTTTTCCCTTTTTGCTTAAAGATCGAAAAGTCAATTTCTAAACCACTTAAAAACATTAGGAAGATAAACCCTAGTGTTGATAAGACTTGAAGCCACATATCTGGCTCAATGATGTTAAATCCACTTTTACCTACAAAGATTCCTGCGATAATTTCTGCAACAACGACAGGAAGTGCTTTTAATTTAAAGCGCTGTAACAAAAGGGGAACGAAAAACGTGATTGCGACAACAACCATCAGTGATAGAACAGAAGAATGATGTTCCACTGCGTTCTCTCCCTTCAAATAAATATAGTACCTATTTAGCCATATAATAGGTAGAAAAGCAACGCATATGGATTCGATTTCATAAAGAAAGAGTTTTCTTAACATTTGTCATAATAAGTATATTTTCCGTGATTTTGTTGTTAATTCCGTAATGTGGATGTAATAGGGGAGAGAATAAAAAAAGACTGCTGAGGAATCCCAGCAGTCTTTTCATGCAAATTACATTGAGAAGAAAATCCATACAGTAAGACCAACTGTTGCAATTGCAACGAAGAAACTGTATATCATTGTAAGAATTTGAATGCTTCCTTCTCCTTCTTTTAAGTGCATGAACATAATTAATTGTAATAACGCTTGCGCAACTGCCATGATGATGATAGTTGTTAATATCGTTGAAAGTGGCAGGTTTGTGTAAAGTGCCACGTATAACGCTAGAAACGTTAGTGCAAGCGATAAAATAAATCCGAAAACGTGTGACCATGGGAATCCGCTATGCGCATTTGCTTGATTGTTATTTTGATCCATTTACGCCACCATCCCGTTCAAGTAAACTAGTGTGTAAATAAAGACCCAAACAAGATCAAGGAAATGCCAGTATAAGCTGATAATAAATACTTTACGAGCTGTAACTGGTGTTAAACCTCGTTTTAAAATTTGGATAATAACACAAGTTGCCCAAATGATACCACCTGTTACGTGGGCACCATGCGTTCCAAGAAGAACGAAGAATGCAGATAAGAAAGCACTTGTTTGAATAGTTGCGCCTTCACCAACGTACAAAATGAATTCTTCAATTTCAAAGAATAGGAAGCCTGCACCTAAAAGTAAAGTCAGGATAAACCAAGCTAACATTCCTTTTTGATTGTGTTTACGCATTTCGTGAATTGCGATACCACATGTAAAACTACTTGTTAAAAGTAACAGTGTTTGAATTAAAAGTGTTTTAACTTCAAACAATTGCGCTGGTGTTGGGCCATCAGCCGTACGACCAGCAAGGACTAGATAAGAGGCGAAAAGTGTTGCGAACAGCATAATTTCAGCCCCAAGAAAAATCCAGAATCCTAGGATATTCAATCTGCTTTGTTCAGATTGATATTCCAAAGGTAAGCTTTTATCTAAAGCCGCCATGTCATTTCACCTCTCATGCTATATGTTCTGTTTCTTTAATTTCTTCAATGCTTACGTAGTAGCCATCATCATAATCGAATGAACGATAGATTAAGCAACCTAAAATACCAATACCACCGATTGCTGCAATCCAGAACCAGCTAAATACTAATGCAAAACCTGCAAGACCGAAGAATGCAGACATAATAATAGGCACACCAGAATTACTTGGCATGTGAATTGGTTTTAATTCATCTGCTGTTGGTGTAATTGTTTCTCCGCGTTTTTTCATGAACCAGAAAGCATCAGCTTCTTTAATTTCAGGAAGTTTCGCGAAGTTGTAATGTTGTACAGGAGAGTGAGTTGCCCATTCAAGTGTACGGCCATCCCATGGATCTCCAGTTGTGTCACGTTCACCGTGACGTGCACTCCAAATTACGTTGTAACAAAGAATTACGAATCCGATACCCATCATTACTGCGCCGACAGATGCGATTTGGTTCAACCAACCCCATCCAAGGCTTTCAGAGTAAGTGTACATACGACGAGTCATACCATCTAAACCTAGGAAGTACATTGGGAAGAAACAGATGTTAAATCCGCTCATAAAGATCCAGAATGTCCATTTACCAAGGCGTTCATTTAGCATATGACCTGTCATTTTTGGATACCAGAATGTGAATCCAGCAAGCATAGCGAATACTGTACCTGCGATTAATACGTAGTGGAAATGAGCGACTAGGAAGTAGCTGTTATGGTATTGATAATCAGCTGCTGCCATTCCAAGCATAACCCCTGTAACTCCACCAACTACGAAGTTTGGAATAAATGCCAATGACCAAAGCATTGGAACTGTAAAACGAATACGTCCTTTATACAGCGTAAACAACCAGTTAAATATTTTAACACCGGTTGGAATCGAAATCGCCATTGTCGAAATCGAGAAGAACGAGTTAACCGCTGGACCTGCACCCATCGTGAAGAAGTGATGAAGCCATACGACGAAACTTAGTAAAGAAATTGCAACCATTGAGTATACCATCGCACTGTAACCGAATAGACGTTTACGTGAGAATGTACTAATGATTTCAGAGAAAATACCGAATGCCGGTAAAATAACGATATATACTTCAGGGTGACCCCATACCCAGAACAAGTTGGCCCAGAGCATTGGCATACCGCCGCTCGCCATCGTAAAGAAGTGAGCATCAAATAGACGGTCAAATGTCATTAATGCAAGAGCTACTGTTAATACTGGGAAAGCGAAAATAATGATTACACATGTAATTAAAATAGACCATGTAAACATTGGCATTTTCATTAATTTCATTCCAGGTGTACGCATTTTTAAAATAGTAACTAGGAAGTTAATACCTGTCATTAACGTACCAAGACCTGAAATCTGTAAGGCGATTGCGTAGAAGTTATTTCCTACACCAGGAGTAAACTCTGTACCCGCCATTGGGAAGTAAGAAGTCCACCCAGCGTCTGGAGAACCACCGATTACGAAAGCGATGTTGAATAACATTGCTCCAATAAAGAATAACCAGAAACTTAAAGCATTTAAGAACGGATATGCAACGTCACGAGCACCAATTTGTAATGGTACAACGACGTTCATTAATCCTAGAACGAAGGGCATCGCCATGAAAAGAATCATAACTGTACCATGTGTTGTAAAGATTCCGTTATAGTGTTCAGCGTTTAAATATGTTGTATCTGGGAATGTTAACTGGGCACGAATCATTAAACCGTCCATACCACCACGGAATAACATTATAACGGCAGAGATAATATACATGGTTCCTATTTTTTTATGGTCAACAGTTGTTAACCATTCATCCCAAAGCCATCTCCATTTTTTGTACTTTGTTAGTACGAAAAGAATCGCTAATGTCACAAGAACGATAGATGCGTCAGCTCCGTAAATAATCGGGTCACCTGTGACAAAAAATTCATCAAGCTTCACTGTGTTCACTCCAATCTGTTGGAATAATAGCTATTATTTTTTGTTTTTGTAGTAGTTGTAATCACAATATTCAAGTGATTTTGGATCTACATAACTTAAGTGATGACTAGAGAATGTCATACGACCAACTACACCAGGTTTAACAATATCGTTGTACTTATCTTCTGTTAGTTTAGGAGCAGTTTCTTGTACTTCTTTTACCCACTTGTCATACTTTTCTTTTGTTTTTGCTTCAACTTCGAACTCCATGTGAGTGAATCCTTCACCAGAGAAGTTCGAACTACGACCTAGGTAAGAACCTGGTTTGTCAGCTTGTAAATATAAGTCCATGATCATGCCATCCATTGTATACTTCATACCACCAAGTTCTGGTACCCAGAAAGCATTCATTGGACCTACAGAAGTCAGTTTAAATTGAATTGGTACACCAGCTGGGATGTTTAAATAGTTAACGGTTTCAATTTTTTCCTCCGGGTAACTAAATAACCATTTCCAGTTTGCAGATGTAACATAAATTTCAACTGGTTTAATATGTTTGGACTCTTGCGGAACCTCTTCCGAAGCATAAGTTGCTTTAACTGTTGGAATCGATAATGCGATAACGATAATAACAGGAATAATCGTCCAAATGATTTCTAATAATGTGTTACCGTGTTGATCAGGTGGCTCATAGTCCATATTCTCTGGTTTTTCACGATAACGAATCAAGATGACTGTAAACAAGATGAATACAATTGCGATAATTAATGACATAAGCAAGAATGACCAAACAATTAAATCATACTGTGCCTTTGCAACAGGTCCTTGCGGGTTTAATACTGCTAGTTTTTTATCACAGCCACCGAGGAACAGAACTAATGATAACGGAAGAAGCGAAGCCAACTTCCAAAATGCTTTCTTTAGTTGCACGATTGAAAATCTCCTTTCTCCTTGGATTGAAACTATGCCAATAAAACAATATAAACCTATTAATTTATAGTTGGCAATAGTTTTTATTATATTGTTAAAAAATAGACACAAATGCACGCTTTTTAAGGTGAATATCATTTGTAACTTGATAACATTGTAAACTATTTTCCAGATAAAAACGTTATTGTGAGAATTTTAAGATAAATAAAGTTATACCAACATATCCAATAAATAGAAAAAAATTATCTTATCATAAGAAAGATTACTGAATTTTTAGTATATTCAACCTGTTACCTAGGTTATATTTCTTTTTTGTTCAAATGTGACAACTTTCCGAATGTTTAATTTGGTATAAAATGTAGCAAATGATTATAAATGGAATCCCGCAAGACAGAGAAATTCTCTGATCTGGAATAAAGGCTAAACTAACAAATGTAAGGAAATTGAATGAGAAAGCTACGATTGGAACTATTGGATAAAGTGGTGTACGGTATTTTAAATCTGCTTGTTCTACTTGTTGATTCATATGCCCCTCCCCCCATATTTTTTTGTATGTGTTAATTAGATTTCATTCGGTACTTTTAATCATTAGCGGGGTGAAAAACATACTCGGTTTATTTTGTTGTGAAATGAGTATGTAAAGGAAAAACTAACTATGACTAAATACCTTAGAATGTTTATTAACATAGTGAAGGAAACGCGATTCTTTCACTATGTTAATAATTTTGTTGTTAGTAAAACGTTCTGAAAAAGCATATCATTTTTTCTTTTTATCGAAAAAATTAGAATTTTACGATGATATTTGTGAATAATAATTCACAGAATCTTTCTAGCAAACTAGTAAGAAGAAAGGTACAATGATAGAAGTTGCGCCTTTAAATAATTGATATAATGGAGTTTGGTTTATGATGAAAAAGTTAAAATATATTTTTATTTTCGGTATTATATTTGCTGTCGTGTTTTTTTTCGAGAAAGATAAAATTATGAGAAAGGCACAAGAATTACGGTTAGACCTTTTCTCTGAGATGAAAGAAAGTGCAATGATTACAGAGGTTCCGTTTATTAGACAGTTACCTGAATTACCTAGAGGTTGTGAAGTGACAAGTTTAGCTATGCTACTGCAACATAAAGGTGTACAAGTAGATAAGATGCAACTTGCTAGTGAGATTCATCGCGTCCCATTTGAACAAAATGGTTTGCATGGAAATCCTTATGAGGGATTCGTTGGAAATATTTATACGAAAGCTGAGCGAGGATACGGTGTATATAATCAACCAATTTTTAATTTAGCAGAAAAGTATGTTCCTGAAAAAGTAATTAATTTAACGGGCAGAGACGTGCAAGATCTATATAAAGTAATTAGTTCTGGTTCTCCGGTATGGGTAATTATTAATACAACGTTTAAACCATTAGCTGAAAGTAGTTTTGAAACATGGAATACGAGTTCAGGTGAAGTGAAAATTACATATTATGAGCATAGTGTTGTAGTAATTGGATATGATCAAAACTTTGTATACGTAAATGATCCTCTTGCAAACAATCCACGAAAAGCTGTTCCTCGTGCTGAATTTGAAAAGGCGTGGGAGCAAATGGGGAAACAAGCGATTACTATTTTATAAAATGAAAAGTCATCTTGAGATGGCTTTTTATTTTTGAATATTTATTATAGAAAATTCTGAAGATTCTTTTAAAAGTTAACAGTTCACGCTATAATAACATTTAACTTGGTGAAGAAGGGGAGAAGAGAAATGGATGTCGCAAAGGAACTTGTTTTATCAAAGGATCAGTTGATTGAGTGGAGAAGGCATTTTCATAAGTATCCAGAGTTATCTTTTCAAGAGGAGAAAACATCTCAATTTGTATTCGACATACTTCGGGAAATCCCGTATTTAGAAGTCTCAAGGCCTACTAAATATAGTGTAATGGCAAGGTTAATTGGTAAGCAGCCTGGTAAAACTATCGCGGTTCGTGCTGATATGGATGCTCTTCCTATTCATGAAGAAAATAAGTTTGATTTTATTTCTACATATCCAGGTGTGATGCATGCGTGTGGTCACGATGGTCACATGGCAATATTGCTTGGTGTAGTACATAAGTTGGTAGAGAGAAGAGAGAAAGTTAAAGGAGAGATTCGCTTTTTATTTCAACATGCAGAAGAAAACTTTCCGGGCGGTGCAGAGGAAATGGTCGCAGCAGGAGTGATGGCAGGTGTGGATTACATTATTGGTGCTCATCTTTGGGCGTCATTAGAGGTTGGAAAAGTAGGTGTAATTTATGGTCCTGCGATGGCGGCGCCGGACGTTTTTAAAATTACGATAGAGGGAAAAGGTGGGCATGCTGGAATTCCGCATGAAACAGTTGATAGTATCGCCATTGGTGCACAAGTTGTTTCGCAAATTCAGCAAATTGTATCTCGCCTCACGAATCCGTTAGATTCTCTCGTAGTATCTGTTACACAATTTCATTCTGGGACAACTCATAATGTTATCCCGGAACAAGCGGAGATTGAAGGGACAGTGAGAAGTTTAAGGCATGAATTAAGAGAAGAAACAAAGAAGAAGCTTGAAAGGATTGTAAAACATATTACAGAATCCTACGGTGCTAAGTATACATTTTCTTATGAGTATGGATATCGACCAGTTGTGAACGATTATGAAGTTACAGAGCTTATTGAACATACGGCATTACAGCTGTATGGAAGAGAAAAGGTTGTTCGTTTACAACCAACGATGGCAGGAGAAGATTTTTCAGCATTTTTACAAAAGGCACCAGGGACATTCTTTTTTATTGGGGCAGGCAATGAAGAGAAGGGAATTATATATCCGCATCACCATCCTCGTTTTACAATTGACGAAGACGCATTACCAATTGGAGTGGAAGTCTTTGTATCATCCATTATGAATTTTATAAGTAAAGGAGAATGAGATGAAGAAAATACACGTGCTAGTACTTATTCCAGTTTTTTGTTTAGTGATTGGACCAGTATTTGCAAATTCGGTCACTCCTTACGTGCTTGGGATGCCATTTCTATTATTTTGGGTACTATTATCAGTGCTCATTACGTCTCTTTGTATGGGTCTTGTGTACGTATTCGACCCTGCTAATAAGGGGGATGTAAAATGATAGCATTACTTATCATTATTTTCTTCTTATTTCTAGCACTATTTTTAGGGATTCGAGCACAACGTGGGAAAGATATGAATTTAGAGCAATGGTCAGTTGGAGGAAGAGGGTTTGGAACTATTTTCGTTTTTCTCCTTATGGCAGGCGAAATTTATACGACATTCACATTTTTAGGAGGAAGTGGCTGGGCGTATAGTAAAGGAGCTCCTACTTTTTATATTTTAGGGTATGGTGCATTAGCTTATATTTTATCGTATTTCTTATTGCCTCCAATTTGGAAATATGCAAAAGAGCATAACCTCGTTTCGCAGTCCGATTTTTTTGCGAAGAAATATAGAAGTAAGACGCTTGGGATAATTGTTTCAATTATTGGTGTTATTTCTATCATCCCATATCTCGTTTTACAGCTAAAGGGGTTAGGGATCATCGTTTCGGAAGCTTCCTATGGAAGAGTGTCACCTGTTATTGCGGTATGGATTGGCGCTATTGTTATAACTATATATGTAATGGTTTCAGGTATACATGGTTCGGCTTGGACAGCTGCTTTGAAGGATATTATGATACTATTCATCGTTATGTTTTTAGGTATATATTTACCGTATCATTATTATGGAGGATTTCAGCCGATGTTCGAAGCTGTAGAAGCTGCGAAACCAGGGTTTTTATCTTTACCTGAAGAAGGAATGAGTATTTCTTGGTTTGTTTCTACTATTATATTAACGGCCCTCGGTTTCTACATGTGGCCTCATACATTTGCCTCTGCTTTCTCTGCAAAAAATGAAAAAGTATTTCGTAAAAATGCGGCAATCATGCCACTGTATTCTTTAGTTTTGCTTTTCGTATTCTTTGCAGGGTTTGCTGCTATATTACAAGTTCCAGGATTAAAGGGAGCGGATGTAGACCTTTCGTTATTCCGTCTTGCTCTTCAAACTTTTAATCCTTGGTTTATTGGGATTATTGGTAGTGCGGGGGTATTAACGGCGTTAGTTCCAGGTTCCATGCTTGTTATGGCCGCTTCCACACTATTGGCAAAAAATATTTATCGAACAATGGTGCCATCTGCTTCAGATAGACAAGTTGCTAAAGCTGCAAAATTATTTGTGCCTGTAGTAACGCTCGTAGCAGTATTGTTTACATTTAAAGGAGGAGAAACGATAGGTGCTCTTCTTTTAATGGGATACAGTATAGTTACGCAACTTTTCCCTGCACTTGTATGTAGTTTGTTTCCACGGCAGATTATTACGAAGCAAGGAGCGATTGCAGGAATGGGGATTGGGTTGTTAATTGTCGCATATATTACCTTATCTGGTTCAACTATAGCTACGATGTTTCCGAGTTTTCCGCAATATATAAAAGATTTAAATGTAGGTATAGTCGCATTGTTAATGAATATGATTGTGATGTTTATCGTTAGTGGATTCACGAAAAGTGTATCTATAAAGAAAGACAATATAATAGTAGAAAAGTAACCCGCGTGTTAGAGCTATCTTCGAAAAGAGATAGCTCTTTTTTGTATATATTTTCTTCTATTAGCGGAATCTAACTAAAAACTTGTTGAAAAGGAAGTTAGGTGGGGAAATTGTTAGAGCTAAAAGGTAACTTGTTTGAAGTTATGAAGGAAATTAGAGATGAGTTAGGTTCACCTAATGATTTAACAATTAGAGAAGTTGCTCTTGCTGGTAGCATTACACGTTGTGCGGTTGTTTTTTTATGTGGATTGACAGATAAGGATAATGTTTATAAATACGTAGTTCGTACACTTCAATATGAAGAAATACCAAATGAAGCAGCTGTGGTTCAGACATTGTTGGATCGTTTTATTTCTATTGCAGAAGTCGGTATGAAGACAACTTTTCCAGACATTATAAATGCGGTTTTAGCAGGAGATACAGTCATATTAATTGATAATATTCAAACGGCTATTGTTGTTAACAGTAGGGCTTGGGAGAAAAGAAGTCTAGAACCGCCAGTGACAGAAGATTTAATACGTGGACCGAGAGTTGGATTAAATGAAGATATTAATGTGAATAAAATGTTAATTCGCCGTGGTTTACGTGATCCGAAGTTACGGTTTCAATCTTATATTATGGGGAAGCGATCGCAGAAAGAAGTAACCCTAGTATATATAGAAGATATTATTAACCCTTACATCGTAAAAGAGCTAGATCGGCGTCTTCAATCAATAGTGACAGATGTCATTTTTGAGACAGGAACGATTGAGCAATTAATTCAAGATAATAATTTGTCTCCATTTCCGCAGTTTTTAAATACAGAAAGACCAGATAATATAGTGGCTGCATTGGCGAAAGGAAAAGCGGCCATTTTAGTAGATGGGTCACCATTTGCTCTTATAGCTCCACTAGTGTTTGTTGATATTTTTCAATCTGTAGAAGATCATTATGAGCGTTGGATAATTGGAACGTTATTAAGAATTTTACGTATGGGATCAGGTATCGCTGCTGTTTTATTACCTGCCATGTACGTAGCGCTTGTATCGTATCATCAAGGGCTCATCCCATCTAAACTAGCTTATTCTATTGCGGGAGCGAGAGAAGGGGTGCCATTTCCTGCTTATATTGAAACCCTAATGATGGCATTAACGATGGAATTAATACGAGAAGCCGGGATTAGGCTTCCGAAACCGATGGGGCAAACAATTGGTATCGTAGGTGGTCTTGTAATTGGAGAAGCGGCAGTAAATGCGGGGATTGTAAATCCGTTTTTAGTAATTATTATTGCGGTTACCGCAATTGCTACATTTTCACTTCCTGTATATAGCATTACGATTACATTTCGAATTTTACTTTTCGTCTTCGTGTTAGCTGCAACTGCTTTTGGGTTGTACGGAATCATTTTAGCTCTTATTGCACTTGCGGTTCATATTACAAATTTAAAGAGTGTTGGGGTTCCGTATACAACACCTATTGCTCCTGCTTTTTATAAAGATTGGGAAGAAGAATTGGTTCGCCTACCAAAATCAATGTTAAAAGAGAGACCGGAATATTTACAAACAAAAGATTCTACAATACGTCCAAAGGAGCGAAAATAATTGAAACCATTTGAGTATGGCGATGAAGAGATTGGATCTCGGGAAATTGGCTTTGCGGTATCGTCAACCATTATTGGTATAGGGGCATTGTCTATGCCGAGAGATATTGCCGATCAAACTTTATTTTCGGACGGTTGGATTATTTTACTTTTGGGTGGATTGATATGTGCGGTTTTAGGTTGGTTTGTAACGAGGGTAGCTATTTTATTCCCAAAACAAAACTTTGTTCAATATACAAGTGCGCATTTGACGAAACCTGTTGCGTACACAATTAGTAGTATTTTAGTATTAACGTTTGCAGCTTTGACAGCATATGAATCGCGAATGATTGCGGTTATTTCACAAACATATTTATTTAGTGATACACCAATACAGCTATTGTCTTTCTTCTTCTTATTAGTTGTTATTTATGGAGTAGCAGGATCGAGAGCGGCTTTATTAAGGTTAAATGTTCTATTCTTACCAATTGTTTTAATTGCGATAGTGCTTCTTTCTTTATTGAATGTGAACTTAATGGAAATAGATAATTTACTACCGGCTTTTCAAACGAATGTCAGTCAGTATGCTGTAGGAGTTAAGAATTCTATTTTTACATTCATCGGATTTGAGGTAGCTCTGTTTTATGCTGTGTTGTTGAACGATAAGACAGCGAAAAAAGCGCCAATGGCAGTTGCAAAAGCGGTGATAGTAAACGTGTTGTCATACATTTTAATTTATGTAACTTGTATTAGTGTTTTTACGTATATGACAACACGTGGATTGACATATCCAACAATTGAATTAGGGAAAGAAATTGAAATTGGTGGAGGGTTTTTAGAAAGATTTGATGCGATTTTTTTTACTACTTGGATTATTACTATTTATAACACTACAGCAATGTATTATGACGTCGCATCTTTATTATTTTGTGCTATGTTTCCGAAAGTGAAGAAACATATTTTCATTTTTGTAAGTGCCCCGATTATTTTTATGGTGAATATGATACCTAGTAATTCGAAAGAATTGTCAAATTACGGGACTTATTTAGCTTGGATAGATATGGGGTTTGTCGTGCTAGCGCCTTTGTTAGTTTTTATTGTATATAAAATAAAAAGAAGGAATGGTAGAAATGAAACACCTTCTTAAAATTATAATGGTTATGGTTTTAGCTGGATCTATAAGTGGGTGCTCTGAGTTAGAAGAAATAGAAGAAAGAGGATTTGTAGTAGGTGCAGCTTACGATATTGTAAAGGAAAAGAAAGCAAATCCAATTATGAAAGGGACGTATCAGATGGTACTTCCCAGTAAGTTAGCGCAGCAAGGTGGACAAGGTGATGGAGATGGCGAAAATTATATTAATGTTAGTGCGAAAGCAGATAGTGTGTTTGAACAAATAAGAATTATTGCTAAAAAGATTAGTCGTACATTATTTTTTCCGCATATACAAGTAATTATTTTCTCTGAAGAATTACTATCGAAACCGTATATTTTACAAAATACGTTGGATGTATATATTCGTGATCATGAGATGAGAAGAAATATTCGTTTGTTTGTTTCTAAGAAAAATGCAGAAGCTATTTTAAAACAAAGTGCAAAACCTGAAAATTTACCAGCGCAATACATTGATATGTTAGCTGAGCATCCTCCGAAAAATGCTCAAATGATCGAGGCTGCAAGAATTGGTGAGGTACAGCAAAAAATGATTGCTAACCAAAGTTTCGTATTACCTATTCTCGAACTAACAAAACAAGGGGTACAAATGAATGGGGCAGCGCTGTTTCGTGGGAAGGATAATAAGTGTGTAGGCAGTTTAAGTGGAGAACAAACATTAGGAATGAATTATATAATAGGTAAAAAAATTGGAGGTTTTTTTACTATCCGCAAAAAAGACCAGCTTATTACATATGAAATTCATAAGATGCACCGAAAGATTAAAGTATCTACGGAAAATGCTACAAAACCAAAGTTTAATATTCACTTATCTCTGGAAGGTACATTGGCTGAGTTGCACTTTAGTGATCATAAAAAGGTTTTGAATGAAAAGCGTTTAGAGAAGGATATTTCAGAGGAAATGGAGAAACGCATCCAAAAATCGATTAAGCTTGTTCAAAAAAAATATAAGGTAGATGTATTAGCATTAGGGGAAGTATATAAGCGACATAATTATAAAGAGTGGAAAAAGATAAGTAAGAATTGGGATCAAGGCGAAAATTACTTTAGTAATGCTGAAATTACTGTTCATGTTCATCCAACAATTGCACATTCAGGTTCAGCTTTACCGAAGAGAGTGAAATAAGGTGGTGGAAGTTGTTTACTGGATTGGGAATTAGTTGCACGATATTAATGGCGGTTCTTCCAGGGACTATATATTTTATTCATAAAAAACTTACAACGTATGGTGCCCAGCCGTGGAAAAAGGATGCGCAAAAAAAGAAACCTGAATAAGTTTCAGGTTTCTTTTTTTGCACAAAGCATATGTTGAAGGGGGATACCTTCTATGTATACTTTGCTTATACAAGCCCTAACCAATGTACCAATTGTGTAGAGAGGAATGTAACAACAATTGCAATAACAGTAGGGATTGCGAACGATAAGAATGTCCATTTTGCACTTTTTGTTTCTTTATATATGTTAACTAGTGTTGTTCCACACGGGAAATGAAGGAGTGAGAACAACATTGTGTTTAACGCTGTCAACCAAGTCCAACCATTTTCTAAGAATAGATTTTTAATTTGATTAAAATCATCTATTTCAGTTAAAGCACCAGTTGATAAGTAAGACATTAATAAAATCGGGATGACAATTTCATTAGCTGGTAGCCCAAGAATGAATGCAGCTAGAATAAAACCGTCAAGTCCTAGTAATTTAGCAAATGGATCTAGGAAGTTTACGAAATGCATAAGTAAGCTTGTGTCACCGACGAAAATATTAGCAAGTATCCAAGTTAATACAGCGGCAGGTGCAGCTACAATTACAGCTCGTTTTAAAACATATATTGATTTATCAAGCGTTGAACGTACAATTGTATTCCAAATTTTTGGTTTACGGTATGGTGGTAACTCTAACGTATAGTGAGTTGGAACGCCTTTTAGAGCAGTTTTTGATAAAACCCAAGAAACAGTTAAAGTTACAATAACGCCAATTACAACCATTCCAACGACAACGCCGGCAGTAACAAGTGTTTGCATGCTGCCTGTATATCCAGCAGCCATAAATAATGAAGCCATTAAGATTAATGTAGGCCAGCGTCCATTACATGGGACGAAGTTGTTTGTTAAAATGGCAAGCATACGCTCACGTGGTGATTCGATAATACGTGTTGACATAATAGCGGCAGCGTTACATCCGAACCCCATTGCCATAGTTAAAGATTGTTTCCCATGCGCGCCAGAGCGTTTAAATAAACGATCCATGTTAAACGCAACGCGTGGTAGATATCCATAGTTTTCTAATAGGGCAAACATAGGGAAGAAGATTGCCATAGGTGGTAACATAACGCTAATAACGGCTCCGGTACCACGGAATAAACCAAGTATTAAAACACCATGTAGCCATTCGGGTGCATGCATTGCTTGGAACCAAGATGTTAAATATCCTTCGACCCAGCCAAAAAATTCAGCAATCATCTCGGATGGCACGTTAGCACCGGCGATTGTAAGATAAAAAATAATAGATAAAATACCGAGCATAATTGGAAATCCCCAAATAGGAGAAGTGAAAATCTTATCTAATCTTTCTGAACGATATAATTTGTCAGTATTCGTATATTGGACAGCTTCTTTACATATACTTGCGGAGGTTCGATAAATATCTCCGACAATGTCATCTCGTATGTCCTCTTTTGAAAGTGTTTGTGCATGTTGAACAATATAGTCCAGCGGAAGAGCTTTACTGGCTGAGTGAGATTCCATTTATTATGACCTCCCTTACAAGTGGTTCGTTATGATGTTTTTGAAGTGCAGTTAAGAAATTTTTATCTCCATCTAAAATACGTAGCGCAATCCAACGTGCTGGATACGTATTGCCGAACACTTTATAAATTTGTGGTTCTAATTCTTGAATCATATTTTCGATTTTTTCATTATAAGTAATTTTAATTGGTGTTGGAATGATTTTTTTATTTGCTACTTTAGCAACGACGCTTAGTAAATGTCCGATACCAACTCGGTTTCGGGCTGAAATTTTAACTACCGGTACACCGAGTGATTTTGCTAATTTCTTTTCGTCAATAATGATTCCTTTTTTCTCCGCTTCATCAATTAAGTTAATACAAATGACCACATCGTTTGTCATTTCCATCACTTGGAGTGCTAAATTTAAATTTCTTTCCATTGCAGTTGCGTCTATAACAACTACAGTTACTTCTGGTTTTTCAAATATAATATAATCTCGTGCGACTTCTTCATCTGCCGAATTTGAATACAGTGAGTAAGTTCCAGGTAAATCTATTATTGTATATATATTTCCGCCATGCTTATATTCCCCTTCAGCCTTTAAAACAGTTTTCCCCGTCCAGTTTCCAGTATGTTGTTTTAAGCCTGTTAAAGTATTAAATAATGTACTTTTCCCGGTATTCGGGTTACCAGCTAACGCAATGCGATGGTTAATCATCTGAAATCATCTCCTATTAATACCCCGAAAATAAGGGAGCTTTCTTCACTACGCAGTGCAATAGTTGTGTTGCTTACTTGATAAGCGACTGGGTCTCCAAGTGGGCTGCGTTGTAATACTTTAATTGTCGCTCCAGGAAAAAAGCCTAAATCTAATAAACGTCGTTTCATAGTTCCTTCTAATTGTATCTTCTCAATTTGTACAAATTCCCCTGTTCTGAATTCGGAAAGGGGTTTAGTATTAGCCGATACCATAAAAGTTACCTCATCTCTATATTTTTAGTTTTAGTTTAAAAAGTTTCCTTAGGTAAACTTTTTGATACTAATATAGTAGACTACATTTAATGATGCTGTCAATTAGTACTTTAAAAATATTCAAATATTTTTAGAATTGTTCCAATTTATTGAGTTGTACCGAAAAATATTACTGAAATTCTTCTTAATGTAAATAAAGTAAGCGTGTAAACTTTTAAAAATATAGTGGATTTGTAAATATAGCTTTAACTTAAAGGGCAAAATAAAGAAAAATATTTACATTGGATTTACATTGTTAAGAATAAATTTACAATACTGCGTGTTTAGTGTGGGTTTTGTTGGCTTTTTTAACTCTAAATGTTGGGATGTCTAGCTTTTATGGGATGTTATCTCTATTTACTTAAACTTAAAAATTGCTTAACACTCACATAATATTGTTGTCCTACAATGAATTTGTGTTCGAAAGAAGATGAATTCGAAAAGTGATAATCCAAATGGGGGTACAAGACATGATTATGAAAAAGGGTATTAAATTTTCTTTAGCGGCTTTAGTTGTTGCAGGTGCATTAGTTGGATGTGGAAAAGCAGAAAGTACGGATAATAAGGAAGCTGCTAAAGGTAGGGATGCAAAACAAGAATTATCAGGTACGATTGCAGCGGCTGGCTCTACAGCTCTTCAACCTCTTGCGGAGGAAGCTGGAAAGAAATTCATGGAGAAAAATTCAAAGGTTTCTATTCAAGTTCAAGGTGGCGGTAGTGGAACTGGGATTAACCAAGTAGCATCTGGTGCAGTACAAATTGGTAATTCGGATGTTCCGGCTTCAGATAAAATAAAAGATGCTGAAAAAGCGAAAGAATTAGTAGATAACAAGGTAGCGGGTATCGCATTCGCGCTTGTCGTAAATAAAGATGTAAAAGTTGATAACTTAACAGCAAAACAAGTACAAGATATCTTCACTGGAAAAGTGACGAACTGGAAAGAGTTAGGCGGAAAAGATGAGAAAATCAATGTAATTAATCGTCCAGCTTCATCTGGTACACGTGCTACATTTGAAAAAACAGTTATGAAAGAAGCTAAAATTAATGATGGAACTGGTACAACACAAGATTCTAACGGTGCAGTAGAGCAAGCAATTAACTCTACTCCAGGTTCAATCAGCTATTTAGCAATGTCTTACATGGTTGGCGATAAAAAAGGTGCATTGCAAACTGTGAAAATTGATGGTGCTGAACCGAAAGTTGAAAACATCTCTGCTGGTAAATATCCATTCTGGTCTTACGAGTACATGGTAACTAAAGGTGAGGCAAAAGAAGCGACAAAAGCTTACATTGACTATGTAAAAGGTAAAGATTTCGAAAAACAAGTAGAAGATATGGGTTACATCCCAATGTCTAAATTAAATAAGTAATAAAATTTTATGGGGCTGGCTGCAAGGCCAGTCCTGTTCATTTCAATCTATGAAGTGGGGTCTGTCCTGTGATGAAGGGGAAAAAACAAATTAATTACGTAAAGAGTGAATATATAGGTAGATCACTTGTTACGTTTTGCGGTATCTTTATTGTTTTAATTACATTAGCTATTATTGCATTTATTTGCGGCAAAGGAATTCAATCTTTCACGCAAAGTGGTATCTCATTTTCTGAGGTGTTAACTTCGACAAAATGGAATCCAAATGCTGATCAAGGTACGTATGGTGCTGTAATCTTTATTGTCGGTTCGACGCTTGTGTCGCTAGGTGCTGTTGTCATTAGTGCACCAATTGCTATAGCTCTTGCTATATTCATGAATTTAATTTCGCCGAAGTTTGGGAATAAAGTATTAAAGCCTGTTTTAGAATTATTAGTTGGTATTCCATCAGTTGTATACGGATTATTAGGGGTTACGATCTTGGTTCCTCTATTACGTGATTCGTTTGGTGGAGTGGGCTTTAGTTTAATTGCGGGTATTATTGTCCTGAGTATTATGATTTTACCTACTATTGCTAGTATTGCCTCTGATGCAATACGCTCTGTTCCGTTTGATTACTTGGAAGCTTCTTACGGTCTAGGATCGACGAAATGGCAAGCGATTAGCCGAGTTATTGTTCCTGCTGCAAAACAAGGGATTTTAACAGGTATAGTTTTAGGGTTAGCGCGTGCTTTTGGTGAAGCGTTAGCGGTTCAAATGGTAATCGGGAACACGATTAAATTACCGGAAGGAATATATAGTCCGACAGCAACGTTAACTGGTATTCTGACAATGGATATGACGAATACATTGAACGGAACAGCTTGGAACAATGCGCTATGGACGTTAGCAATGATTTTACTTGTTATTTCATTCCTGTTTATTTTAGTAATTCGAGCGATTGGTCAAAGAGGTGAGCGATAATAATGAATGCAAGAACGGTAAATAAAGTTTGGACAGGTATCTTTTATGCGGTTGCAGCTTTAGTTGTAGCTTTGCTGGCTTTTTTAATGTACGAAATTCTGCAAAAGGGATGGGGATTTTGGGATCCTAGTTTCTTATTCGGAGAACCAAGCAATACAAGAGCTGGTGGGGGAATTGGTCCACAGTTATTCAATTCTTTCTACATGCTTGTTATAACACTTATTATATCTATTCCTCTTGGATTAGGGGCTGGAATATATTTAGCGGAGTATGCAAAACAAGGTCGTTTTTTAAGTTTTGTTCGTTTATGTATTGAAACAATGGCGTCTTTACCTTCTATTGTTGTTGGACTATTTGGCTTATTAGTATTTGTTACAATGACAGGCTGGGGATATACAGTAATGGGTGGAGCTCTTGCTTTAACTATTTTGAATTTACCTGGTTTAACACGTGTTTGTGAAAATGCGATTTCTGAAGTTCCTCATAATGTAAAAGAGGCGAGTCTTGGACTAGGTGCAACGAAATGGCAAACAATTGCCCGTATCATTATTCCGTCGTCGTTACCACAAATCATTACAGGTATTATTTTAGCGGCAGGCCGTATATTCGGTGAAGCTGCGGCGTTAATTTATACAGCGGGTTTAACATCACCTATTTTAAATTCAGCAGCGGACTTCTCGAGCCCCTCGCATCCTTTAAATCCATTTAGACCAGCTGAAACGTTAGCTGTTCACATTTGGAAATTAAACTCTGAAGGGATTATCCCAGATGCGAAGTTAATTGCAACAAAATCTGCAGCTGTATTAATTATTATGGTATTACTCTTTAATATCATTTCTCGTTTCGTAGCATCTGTATTACACAAGCGTTTTACAGGAACGAAAAGAAAAAGTAAAACGACAAAGAAGGTAAAAGCGGCATAAATTGAAGGTAAGAACTCTCTGTTTATAAACAGGGAGTTTTTTTACGGCCATTTTGATGTTAGCAGGAAAAGAAGGAGAGTTGGTGAATAGGCAACTTGATATACGGATGTTGGGATGAAAGTGTTCTTTCTGCAAATGTCGGGATTTCCTGGATCAGGTAAATCGACACTTTCTAAGTATAGCGCTAAGTTAACAGGTGCAGTTATTGTAGGTCATGACCTCGTGAAATCAGCATTATTAAAATCATTAACGGCAAAAGGAAGTGAATCAACAGTTGTTGTGGGGAGTCTCCTATTATATTGAGTGGGAACTGATAGGTTTTTTGTTAGAACAAGAACATAGTGTTATATTAGATAGTCCATGTCTCTATGATGGGATGGTTGAAAAGGGAATAGGTTTATATCGGAAGTATGGTGCTACATATAAATATATTGAATGTTATCTTAATAATATAGAAGAAATTAATCGTAGGTTACAAACACGTGAATATAAGATAAGTCAGTAGAATCAGAAGTAGCGTTTGAAAAAAGTGGCTAGATGGCAGTAAGAGACCCTCGAATGATGAATATCTTCTTGTAGATTCTGGTAAGCTACTAGAGCAATATGCCCCGAAAATAATGAGTTATATCGGTAGATAAATAAAAAGGCGTTATCTTCATTCGAGAAGATAACGCCTTTTAGTTTAAATATCAGGTGTTTCTGTAGAAGTACTTATTTTTCTGCGGGAGCGTCTTTTTCGCCCGATTTTATCTAATAGTTCATACATAACGGGAACGACTACTAATGTAAGAACGGTTGAGACTGCCAAACCACCGATTACAACGACGGCCAGACTTTTGGATACCATACTTCCTGCTTGAGATTGACCGAATAGGAGTGGTAGCATAGCGACGATTGTTGTTATAGCTGTCATAATAATTGGGCGTAATCTAGTAGATCCTGCTTCTAGTAAGGCTTCTCTTGTTTCCATACCGTTTTCCCGATTTTGTTGTACTCTTTCTATTAATACAATAGCATTTGTAACGACAATCCCGATTAACATTAATGCGCCGATTAATGAATTTACGTCAACAGGTGTTCTTGAAATGATTAATCCTAAAATACCGCCGACAGCAGCTAATGGTAAAGAGAATAAAATCGCGAAAGGAGCACGTGCTTGCCCGAAGGTGATAACCATAATTAAATATACAATCCCAATTGCAATCCCCATAATTTTGAATAAATCTGTGAAGTTCTCTTGCATAGACTCGGTAGCACCTGCGATATTTACTTTTGCTCCGTTAGGTAAATCTAAGTCGGTTATAGCCTTATTTACTTCTGCGCTTACTTTACTTAAATCTTCACTTGAAGCTTCTGCAGTAATTTGTATCGTTTCTTTCCCATCTTTATGGAAGATTTCTGTTTGAAGTTGCTTTTCTGAAATAGTTGCAATGTCTTTTAAAGGAATAGGTCCGTTAATAGGTGAGAGTATGTTTGTGTTTAAAATATCTTCTTGTTTGTTAATGGATGCCTTTTTATGTTCTATCATAATAGTTGTTTTTTCATTATTGATTGAAATTTCCCCGATAGGAGATTTCTTCATAAGGAATGATACTTGTTGTGCTACTAATTCTGGTGTTAAACCGAGTTGTTCCGCCTTTGTTTGATCGATATGAATTTGCCATTCTGTTTTAGAGTCTTCTATATTTGTTTTTACTTTAGAGAGAGCGTCCATACTTTTTAGTTTTGTTTCGACGATGTTAGCGGCCTTTTTTAAATTTGTCTCGTTAGTAGCGGTTACGTTAAATTGTAAGTTGTTTCCGCCTCCGGAGTCAGAGTAACTAGTTTTTATATAATCAAGTTCAGCTGGTTCAAAAGCATTATGCTCTTTTTTTAATTCTTTAATATATTGGTCGATATCAGATCCCTTTTTAAAGACTACAAATATAGTTGCAAGATTGTTTTTAGTTGTCTGTCCCCATTGTGCATCTTCTGCGCTAGATCCCATTCGCAAAATAACATCTGTTACATCAGAATTAGAGAGTAGTTTCTTTTCGAAATCAAAGGCTTTTTGTTTTTTAGCTTCAGAATCATAATCGGTTGGAAATGTCATGTTAATGGATAGCATTGTATCGTCCTCAGACTTTATGTTCGCTTTCGGTAGTAATATGTAGGCTGCAATGGATCCTGCAAACAATAAAAAAGAAGTGAGTAGAATGATAAACTTATGAGAAAGAGCCCACTTTAATGTAGCGACATATCGCGGTGAAGAATGAGAATTGCGACGTTTTGTTTTTTTGAGTAGTAAAAAAGCCATAAGTGGAACAACTGTTAACGCAACGATTAAAGAAGAAAGGATAGAATATACAACTGCTAATACCATAGGTAACATTAGTTTTCCGATTACTCCCGATACGAGACCGATAGGTAAAAAAACGGCGACTGTTGTTAAAGTAGAAGAGGTAATTGCGACTGCGACTTCTTTCGTTGCTTCAAGAATAATATTTTTAGAGAAGGTTTCTTTTTGTAAACGACGGAAAATGTTCTCGATGACAACGATACTATCATCGACGAGACGTCCCACAGCAACGGCTAAGCCACCAAGAGTTAGAATGTTAAGTGTGATGTTGGATTGATGGAGTAAAAATAGTGTTAATAAAATAGATAGCGGAATACTAACGACAGCAATGAGTGTTGTTCGGAAGCTGCGTAAAAAGATTAAGATAATGAGAGTTGCAGCAATTGCCCCAAGGATTACTTCTTTGCCCATACTAGTAACAGCATTTTCAACTTGCTCATGAGTTGAAGCTAGAAGTTTAATAGAAAACTGATCTTTATATTGCTTGCTTATATCTTTAATCTTTTTATCAATCTCTTTTCCAATTGCAACCGCGTTTTTACTCGGCTCTTTCATGATGACTAATCCTGTTCCTTCTTCTCCGTTTATGTGCGAGATTGTATCATGATGTTGTTTTAGTTCAATTTGAGCGACATCTTGTAACTTTACTTGAGGTGTAACGGTAATATTTTTAATGTCATTTACATTTTTTATATCTCCGATGACCCGAAGGTTGTATTCTTCCTTATTAACGGTAATTGCTCCGGCCGGAGTGGAAGTTTCTTTTCCTTGTAAAACTTTTAATACTTGCTCTGATGTTACGTTTTTATCTTTTAGTTGGTTAGGGTCAAGTACGATGGATAATTCGGAAGTTGATTTTCCGAAAAACATAACATTGGCAACACCATCAATACTTTCGAGTTGTGGTACGATTTCTTTCTCGATTTGTTTTTCGTCAGCTTTTGAAAATCCGTTCTGCTTTTGGATGGTAATTTGAGCGAGTGGAATCATAGAAGTATTTAATTGGCTAACTACAGGCTTAGTTACATCTTTAGGTAATTTAATTGTATTAATTGTTTTTTCGACTTCGCGTGCCGCGTCTTTCATATTTGCCTTTGATGTATATGCAATGTCGATGCGTGATAATCCCTCGTTTGTGGAAGAAGTGATGCCATCGATATGTTCTAAACTACGAAATTGTTTTTCAAGGGGATCAGTTACGTCCTTGGTCATCGTTTCAGCATCGAGCCCTTGAGATAATGTCGTGACAGTTATTGCGGGGTTATCGATGCTTGGTAAAAATTCCATAGGTAATTTAGAGCCGGAATAAACGCCAAGTATGGAAATGAGAAAAACCATGATAATAATAGCGGCTCGGTTTTTTAATGAAAATTTTGTTAACCTATCCATAAGATAATTCCTCCATTAGTTTATTTATAGTTTTGTGGGCACTTTCTTACTATATAACAAAAATTGGATATCTTTCATTAATTAAATGTAAAAAAATTCTAACAATAATCTTAAGTTAATATTTCGAGGGGAAGTTCGTTATTTGTGGAAGTAAAGTTCCTGATTGGCGAGAAAAAGCATTAATTAAAGTTTTGCTTTAGTATAGTGGTCTCGTTTTTTGTTACTCTACATTTAAATGGTTATTTGTCCTTCTTAAGTAGAACTGTGGTAATTGTAAAATTTAAAAAGGAGAGGACTAAAGGTTAGGAACTTATTGTGAAATACCGCCTGGTTGATGATAGTGTATAGTAACTTGTATACAATCAAAATGAATGTTTTCAGTAGAAAGGATAATGGTTCTTTCTATAGAAGAAAGTAGGATAGATAACTTTTTGTATTTTTTTTATAAAAAATACTTGTTATTTAAAAACCATGATGGTATATTAATAAACGTCGCTGATGCGGAAACGCAGAAAACGACAAAAAAGAAATTAAAAAACATAGTTGACATCGAAAAATGAAGATGTTAATATGATGAAGTCGCTTCTGAAGAGGCGGACAAGTTCTTTGAAAACTGAACGAAACAAACAACGTAAACGTCAATTTTTATTTTTAGATGCTAGACAAACTAACTTTATTGGAGAGTTTGATCCTGGCTCAGGATGAACGCTGGCGGCGTGCCTAATACATGCAAGTCGAGCGAATGGATTAAGAGCTTGCTCTTATGAAGTTAGCGGCGGACGGGTGAGTAACACGTGGGTAACCTACCCATAAGACTGGGATAACTCCGGGAAACCGGGGCTAATACCGGATAATATTTTGAACTGCATAGTTCGAAATTGAAAGGCGGCTTCGGCTGTCACTTATGGATGGACCCGCGTCGCATTAGCTAGTTGGTGAGGTAACGGCTCACCAAGGCAACGATGCGTAGCCGACCTGAGAGGGTGATCGGCCACACTGGGACTGAGACACGGCCCAGACTCCTACGGGAGGCAGCAGTAGGGAATCTTCCGCAATGGACGAAAGTCTGACGGAGCAACGCCGCGTGAGTGATGAAGGCTTTCGGGTCGTAAAACTCTGTTGTTAGGGAAGAACAAGTGCTAGTTGAATAAGCTGGCACCTTGACGGTACCTAACCAGAAAGCCACGGCTAACTACGTGCCAGCAGCCGCGGTAATACGTAGGTGGCAAGCGTTATCCGGAATTATTGGGCGTAAAGCGCGCGCAGGTGGTTTCTTAAGTCTGATGTGAAAGCCCACGGCTCAACCGTGGAGGGTCATTGGAAACTGGGAGACTTGAGTGCAGAAGAGGAAAGTGGAATTCCATGTGTAGCGGTGAAATGCGTAGAGATATGGAGGAACACCAGTGGCGAAGGCGACTTTCTGGTCTGTAACTGACACTGAGGCGCGAAAGCGTGGGGAGCAAACAGGATTAGATACCCTGGTAGTCCACGCCGTAAACGATGAGTGCTAAGTGTTAGAGGGTTTCCGCCCTTTAGTGCTGAAGTTAACGCATTAAGCACTCCGCCTGGGGAGTACGGCCGCAAGGCTGAAACTCAAAGGAATTGACGGGGGCCCGCACAAGCGGTGGAGCATGTGGTTTAATTCGAAGCAACGCGAAGAACCTTACCAGGTCTTGACATCCTCTGAAAACTCTAGAGATAGAGCTTCTCCTTCGGGAGCAGAGTGACAGGTGGTGCATGGTTGTCGTCAGCTCGTGTCGTGAGATGTTGGGTTAAGTCCCGCAACGAGCGCAACCCTTGATCTTAGTTGCCATCATTAAGTTGGGCACTCTAAGGTGACTGCCGGTGACAAACCGGAGGAAGGTGGGGATGACGTCAAATCATCATGCCCCTTATGACCTGGGCTACACACGTGCTACAATGGACGGTACAAAGAGCTGCAAGACCGCGAGGTGGAGCTAATCTCATAAAACCGTTCTCAGTTCGGATTGTAGGCTGCAACTCGCCTACATGAAGCTGGAATCGCTAGTAATCGCGGATCAGCATGCCGCGGTGAATACGTTCCCGGGCCTTGTACACACCGCCCGTCACACCACGAGAGTTTGTAACACCCGAAGTCGGTGGGGTAACCTTTATGGAGCCAGCCGCCTAAGGTGGGACAGATGATTGGGGTGAAGTCGTAACAAGGTAGCCGTATCGGAAGGTGCGGCTGGATCACCTCCTTTCTATGGAGAATTGATGAACGCAGTTCATCAATAAACGTTGACTTGTTTTGTTTCGTTCAGTTTTGAGAGAACTATCTCTCAAGTTTAAATGTATGTTCTTTGAAAACTAGATAACAGTGTAGCTCATATTTTTTTAATTTTATTTTGGTTAAGTTAGAAAGGGCGCACGGTGGATGCCTTGACACTAGGAGTCGATGAAGGACGGGACTAACGCCGATATGCTTCGGGGAGCTGTAAGTAAGCTTTGATCCGAAGATTTCCGAATGGGGAAACCCACTATACGTAATGGTATGGTATCCTTACCTGAATACATAGGGTATGGAAGACAGACCCAGGGAACTGAAACATCTAAGTACCTGGAGGAAGAGAAAGCAAATGCGATTTCCTGAGTAGCGGCGAGCGAAACGGAATCTAGCCCAAACCAAGAGGCTTGCCTCTTGGGGTTGTAGGACATTCTATACGGAGTTACAAAGGAACGAGGTAGACGAAGCGACCTGGAAAGGTCCGTCACAGAGGGTAACAACCCCGTAGTCGAAACTTCGTTCTCTCTTGAATGTATCCTGAGTACGGCGGAACACGTGAAATTCCGTCGGAATCTGGGAGGACCATCTCCCAAGGCTAAATACTCCCTAGTGATCGATAGTGAACCAGTACCGTGAGGGAAAGGTGAAAAGCACCCCGGAAGGGGAGTGAAAGAGATCCTGAAACCGTGTGCCTACAAATAGTCAGAGCCCGTTAATGGGTGATGGCGTGCCTTTTGTAGAATGAACCGGCGAGTTACGATCCCGTGCAAGGTTAAGCTGAAGAGGCGGAGCCGCAGCGAAAGCGAGTCTGAATAGGGCGTTTAGTACGTGGTCGTAGACCCGAAACCAGGTGATCTACCCATGTCCAGGGTGAAGTTCAGGTAACACTGAATGGAGGCCCGAACCCACGCACGTTGAAAAGTGCGGGGATGAGGTGTGGGTAGCGGAGAAATTCCAATCGAACCTGGAGATAGCTGGTTCTCCCCGAAATAGCTTTAGGGCTAGCCTTAAGTGTAAGAGTCTTGGAGGTAGAGCACTGATTGAACTAGGGGTCCTCATCGGATTACCGAATTCAGTCAAACTCCGAATGCCAATGACTTATCCTTAGGAGTCAGACTGCGAGTGATAAGATCCGTAGTCAAGAGGGAAACAGCCCAGATCGCCAGCTAAGGTCCCAAAGTGTGTATTAAGTGGAAAAGGATGTGGAGTTGCTTAGACAACTAGGATGTTGGCTCAGAAGCAGCCACCATTTAAAGAGTGCGTAATAGCTCACTAGTCGAGTGACTCTGCGCCGAAAATGTACCGGGGCTAAATACACCACCGAAGCTGCGAATTGATACCAATGGTATCAGTGGTAGGGGAGCGTTCTAAGTGCAGTGAAGTCAGACCGGAAGGACTGGTGGAGCGCTTAGAAGTGAGAATGCCGGTATGAGTAGCGAAAGACGGGTGAGAATCCCGTCCACCGAATGCCTAAGGTTTCCTGAGGAAGGCTCGTCCGCTCAGGGTTAGTCAGGACCTAAGCCGAGGCCGACAGGCGTAGGCGATGGACAACAGGTTGATATTCCTGTACCACCTCTTTATCGTTTGAGCAATGGAGGGACGCAGAAGGATAGAAGAAGCGTGCGATTGGTTGTGCACGTCCAAGCAGTTAGGCTGATAAGTAGGCAAATCCGCTTATCGTGAAGGCTGAGCTGTGATGGGGAAGCTCCTTATGGAGCGAAGTCTTTGATTCCCCGCTGCCAAGAAAAGCTTCTAGCGAGATAAAAGGTGCCTGTACCGCAAACCGACACAGGTAGGCGAGGAGAGAATCCTAAGGTGTGCGAGAGAACTCTGGTTAAGGAACTCGGCAAAATGACCCCGTAACTTCGGGAGAAGGGGTGCTTTCTTAACGGAAAGCCGCAGTGAATAGGCCCAAGCGACTGTTTAGCAAAAACACAGGTCTCTGCGAAGCCGTAAGGCGAAGTATAGGGGCTGACACCTGCCCGGTGCTGGAAGGTTAAGGAGAGGGGTTAGCGTAAGCGAAGCTCTGAACTGAAGCCCCAGTAAACGGCGGCCGTAACTATAACGGTCCTAAGGTAGCGAAATTCCTTGTCGGGTAAGTTCCGACCCGCACGAAAGGTGTAACGATTTGGGCACTGTCTCAACCAGAGACTCGGTGAAATTATAGTACCTGTGAAGATGCAGGTTACCCGCGACAGGACGGAAAGACCCCGTGGAGCTTTACTGTAGCCTGATATTGAATTTTGGTACAGTTTGTACAGGATAGGCGGGAGCCATTGAAACCGGAGCGCTAGCTTCGGTGGAGGCGCTGGTGGGATACCGCCCTGACTGTATTGAAATTCTAACCTACGGGTCTTATCGACCCGGGAGACAGTGTCAGGTGGGCAGTTTGACTGGGGCGGTCGCCTCCTAAAGTGTAACGGAGGCGCCCAAAGGTTCCCTCAGAATGGTTGGAAATCATTCGTAGAGTGCAAAGGCATAAGGGAGCTTGACTGCGAGACCTACAAGTCGAGCAGGGACGAAAGTCGGGCTTAGTGATCCGGTGGTTCCGCATGGAAGGGCCATCGCTCAACGGATAAAAGCTACCCCGGGGATAACAGGCTTATCTCCCCCAAGAGTCCACATCGACGGGGAGGTTTGGCACCTCGATGTCGGCTCATCGCATCCTGGGGCTGTAGTCGGTCCCAAGGGTTGGGCTGTTCGCCCATTAAAGCGGTACGCGAGCTGGGTTCAGAACGTCGTGAGACAGTTCGGTCCCTATCCGTCGTGGGCGCAGGAAATTTGAGAGGAGCTGTCCTTAGTACGAGAGGACCGGGATGGACGCACCGCTGGTGTACCAGTTGTTCTGCCAAGGGCATAGCTGGGTAGCTATGTGCGGAAGGGATAAGTGCTGAAAGCATCTAAGCATGAAGCCCCCCTCAAGATGAGATTTCCCATAGCGTAAGCTAGTAAGATCCCTGAAAGATGATCAGGTTGATAGGTTCGAGGTGGAAGCATGGTGACATGTGGAGCTGACGAATACTAATAGATCGAGGACTTAACCATATAATATGAAGCTAATGTTATCTAGTTTTGAAGGAATATGCCTTCAATAGTTTGGTGATGATGGCAGAGAGGTCACACCCGTTCCCATACCGAACACGGAAGTTAAGCTCTCTAGCGCCGATGGTAGTTGGGACCTTGTCCCTGTGAGAGTAGGACGTCGCCAAGCAAAAACGAGAGAATATAAAAAACTTATTGACTTTTTAAGTGAATCAAGTATAATAATGTTTGTCTCAAATAAATATAGTCTGGTAATGATGGCAGAGAGGTCACACCCGTTCCCATACCGAACACGGAAGTTAAGCTCTCTAGCGCCGATGGTAGTTGGGACCTTGTCCCTGTGAGAGTAGGACGTTGCCAGGCAAAATGGAGGATTAGCTCAGCTGGGAGAGCACCTGCCTTACAAGCAGGGGGTCGGCGGTTCGATCCCGTCATCCTCCACCATATATGTCGGAGGGGTAGCGAAGTGGCTAAACGCGGCGGACTGTAAATCCGCTCCTTTGGGTTCGGCAGTTCGAATCTGCCCCCCTCCACCATTTCTTAATTATTGGGCTATAGCCAAGCGGTAAGGCAACGGACTTTGACTCCGTCATGCGCTGGTTCGAATCCAGCTAGCCCAGCCATTAAGAGCCATTAGCTCAGTTGGTAGAGCATCTGACTTTTAATCAGAGGGTCGAAGGTTCGAATCCTTCATGGCTCACCATTTTCTTAAAAAAATATGCGGGTGTGGCGGAATTGGCAGACGCACCAGACTTAGGATCTGGCGCCTTTGGCGTGGGGGTTCGACTCCCTTCACCCGCACTTTTAATAAAATATCTCATACATGTCTTGCGGAAGTAGTTCAGTGGTAGAATACAACCTTGCCAAGGTTGGGGTCGCGGGTTCGAATCCCGTCTTCCGCTCCAATTTTCAATATGACATGCCGGGGTGGCGGAACAGGCAGACGCACAGGACTTAAAATCCTGCGGTGGGTGACCACCGTGCGGGTTCGACCCCCGCCCTCGGCACCATATGCGCCCGTAGCTCAATTGGATAGAGCGTTTGACTACGGATCAAGAGGTTAGGGGTTCGACTCCTCTCGGGCGCGCTTTTATTAACGGGAAGTGGCTCAGCTTGGTAGAGCACCTGGTTTGGGACCAGGGGGTCGCAGGTTCAAATCCTGTCTTCCCGATTTTCCCAAAAACATGGGGCCTTAGCTCAGCTGGGAGAGCGCCTGCCTTGCACGCAGGAGGTCAGCGGTTCGATCCCGCTAGGCTCCACTTTATTTTTTATATGTCGGAGGTATACCCAAGTTCGGCTGAAGGGATCGGTCTTGAAAACCGACAGGCGGCGAGAGTCGCGCGGGGGTTCGAATCCCTCTACCTCCTCCATTTTTTTAAAAAAGTGGTTTAGTTACATATAAAAATGAATAAGATATTAATTTTTTTCCTTCATGGAGGTATACCCAAGTTCGGCTGAAGGGATCGGTCTTGAAAACCGACAGGCGGCGAGAGTCGCGCGGGGGTTCGAATCCCTCTACCTCCTCCATTTATTTTTAAAACATAATATCGTCGCGGGGTGGAGCAGTACGGTAGCTCGTCGGGCTCATAACCCGAAGGTCGCAGGTTCAAATCCTGTCCCCGCAACCAATGGTCCCGTGGTGTAGTGGTTAACATGCCTGCCTGTCACGCAGGAGATCGCCGGTTCGACCCCGGTCGGGACCGCCATTTTATGTTGGCTCGGTAGCTCAGTCGGTAGAGCAGAGGACTGAAAATCCTCGTGTCGGCGGTTCGATTCCGTCCCGAGCCACCATTTTTTTATTTTTTTATTTTTTTATTTTTTTATTTTTTTTATTTATGCCGGCTTAGCTCAATTGGTAGAGCAACTGACTTGTAATCAGTAGGTTGGGGGTTCAAGTCCTCTAGCCGGCATCATTTAGGGGCATAGTTTAAAGGTAGAACTGAGGTCTCCAAAACCTCCAGTGTGGGTTCAATTCCTACTGCCCCTGTAAATTATATGGGCCTATAGCTCAGCTGGTTAGAGCGCACGCCTGATAAGCGTGAGGTCGATGGTTCGAGTCCATTTAGGCCCACCATATATTCCGCAGTAGCTCAGTGGTAGAGCTATCGGCTGTTAACCGATCGGTCGTAGGTTCGAGTCCTACCTGCGGAGCCATGGCCCGTTGGTCAAGTGGTTAAGACACCGCCCTTTCACGGCGGTAACACGGGTTCGAATCCCGTACGGGTCATAAAAAAAGAGTCAGCATATTGCTGACTCTTTTTTATTATGTATAAGCCTCTTTTTATCACCTTGTTTTCCTGAAATAAATAAAGGGATTTAGGAAAAGCTATGGTATGTATTAAAAGGAGGAGATGAAAAATGACACAAGTTAGAGAACTTATGAGTACTCATATCGTACATTGTACACCATTAGATAATGTATATGAGGCGGCTGTAAAAATGAAGGAAGAATCGGTTGGATTGATTCCTGTTATTGAAAATAAACAAGTTGTTGGGCTTGTTACTGATCGAGACTTAGTTGTTCGTGGGATTGCTGAAAAACATCCTGGATCTAATCAAATTACAAATGTAATGACAACAAACATTGTTTCAGTTTCTCCAGATGATTCCATTGAAAAAGCTACAGAGTTAATGGCACAATATCAAATTAGACGATTACCGGTAGTTGAGAGCGGTCAACTTGTTGGGATGCTAGCACTAGGTGATTTAGCTATAAGACAATCAGCAGATGATCAAGCAGGGTTTGCTTTAAGTGAAATCTCGGAGCATACGGAATAAATTATGTATAAAGATCAGATACATTATTCTAGTATATATGGATTAAACTAATATGTTAGCGTGATGTATCTGAGACATTATATAATAAGTATAGAGTCAATATTTTTGACAGTTTTTTTAAATTTGTCATTCCTAATTTTTAATAAGAGAAAAAATGATATACTGAGAGATATAAGTATTATGAGAGATTTTGAATATAACAATATTTATCATTAATGATGTAATAATGAATTAATATTTCCTACATAGATAAAAAGGGAAGGGGAATTATATGAGGGCTGTACAGGGCGATCCAAATTGGAATTTGGTTACAGATACATATATAGAACCAAATAATTTCGCTGAGTTATTTTCTTTGCTTGTACCTTGTCATCCAAAAGGTGAAGGGAAAGAGCGAACTATATTAGTATGGAAAGAAAAAGAATTTTATAAAGAAGAAAATTTAGCGGCATTTATCGTATATGGCATGAATAAAGTAAAGAATTTACCGCAGTTTCATAAAGATGAAATTCCAACTCTAGTACGTATTCTTCGTTTATGTCAAGAGATTGGTTGGTATGAAGAGGCAAATGCTTTTATGATAGCCCAAGGACTAGATGAATTTGTCCAAACTTCATTGGAGTATGAAACATGGGATCTTTTGACGAAAGCAGTTGCTTTAAACTATTTAATTATTAAATATCGTATTGGTGAATTAACAGCTGAGGATGTAGAAATTTGGGATCGAGTTAAATTTAATGAGAAATGTATAACAAATTGTAAACATCTATTATCTCATAAAGAAGTATTGGAATTTACATTCTTTTATATGTGTAAGCGAGCGAAAACACTATCAAAAGAGCAATTAAATAGTGATATGATGAGTCTAGCAATGTATTGTAATACTTTTGTGTATGATTTATATACACATGACTTATTACGAAAGTATCGTAAGTGTACAGACTTCCTATCATATTATGGACCTAGTCAGGCAGTTTTAGCTTGTCAAAGAGCTGTACTTTCTCAAATTTCCGATCGATTAGACCCTTTAAAGACAACTCATGTAGATGATTATTTATATGTGATGAAAGAAATGATGGAGCATATGACGATAGGGGTAATGGATCGGTATGGTCATTTTATTGGAAAGTTACTATCATATGTACCATTTTTCGAAATGATCCAAGTTCCACAGCATGCATATTATTGTGAAGAATTACTGTATATTTGTAAGGGAATTGAATACAAAGAAGAAATACTACGCAATTATATATTTATACAATTACATGATTGTTTACCATCATTCTTTAAACTATTTCTTAAAAATAAGCGTTATGCAACGATTCATGATATTCTTTTCTATTGGTGCGACGATGAACAAAGAATGAGCTTAGAGAAAAAATATAATCTTAGTTTTATTTATGAAAAATATGCTTGTGGATAAACCATATTTTACATATTAAAAATTAATATAAATTAAAAAGGATCTCAAGTTTATGTGAGATCCTTTTTTGTTAGTAAAGCAAGGAGAAAGTAACTAAGATAAGAAATAACATTCCATAAAGGAGAAGTTGTGCAGTATAACTTCTTTGTATACCAAAAAAAGTATTCATTTTTTCATATAAGTTCAATATATATTTCATTGGATTATCTTTGAAAGATGGGTACACAGTGTCTCCTCTTTCTAAGCTTCTTGTTCATGTTTTTGGTTATTAGGAACATGAACGTATCTAGCTATGAATAATAAAACACCTATAAAGAATACAGGAAGTACGGTGGATAAATAAAAACCATTATTAATTATATTTGTTATAAGAGCACTCAAAAGAAAAATTGCATTATAAATATGGGCAATTTTTTGTTTTAGCCGCATTTGTAATGCTTCCATAATGATTTCTAAAGCAACAAAAGCAATAATAATAGATAAGAATACAGTGTTCGTATTATAAATGATTAAACAACAGATTAAACCTAAAAAGGCCAGGTATTCAATAAAGAGAGGTATATTGCGTGGCATATAATTTACCTAACTAAATATGGCAGTGGGTTTACTGCATTTGTTTTTTCAAAATTCCATTCCCCATTATGTAATTCAAAATGGAGATGTTGCCCATATGAATGACCTGTGTTTCCCATATGACCTACTAATTGTCCAGTTTGTACTTGATCACCAGCTTGTACAGTGCGATCCTTCATATGAGCATAAACTGTTGTATATAATTTCCCATTTATTTGATGGGCGATGAACACGACATTGCCGTAGCTAGCCGAATAATAAGATTTCACAACCTTACCCGCAGCAGCAGCTTGAATAGAGACATTTCCTTGTGCTGCTATATCTATACCATAATGCATTTGCTCCCAGCGCATATCAAAAGTGGAGCTGATTTTCCCTTGAGTAGGGAATTTGAAAACTGCTGGAATTGATGCAGGTTGAGCTGTTTTAGCTTGTGCTTGACTTTGATTTTGCACTACATAGTGTTTCGCTACATATCCGTATCCTGTGCCAAAACGAATTTTATACCAAGTACCTACCGTTTCTACTACTTGTACTTGTGTACCATTTTGTAATGAGCCAAGTAGAGTGCTACTTGTACTAGCATTGCTACGTACATTTAATTTTGGTGTTGCAACAGTATAAGAAGGAGAACCTTGTACAGTTACACCTTTTACTAGAGGTGTGGATCCATTAGATACAAATGTTTTTTGTACGTATCCAATTTGACCGTTATGTAATATTTTGTACCAATCCCCTTGTTCACCTTGAATGGTAATGAATTGACCATTTGGTAATATATCTAGAATAGAAGACTCTGTATTAGGTTCAGAACGAACGTTTAATGCGTTTGCATTTACGATATATTGATTTTTTGATTGAACATTTTTTTTGAATAGAATTGCATCCTTTTTCATATAGCCTGTTTTGTTGTTAACAGATACTTTATACCAATCTTGAGTTGTCTCAAGAATAGTAACAGGGCTATTAAATCGAATGTTATCAATTATTGCACTGTCTGCATGGTTATTTTGATGTAGTGCAACGTTGTCAATTTTTACATATCCAGTTTTTACTGTAGATGGTTGCTTAGCAGCCGCTGTTTGTATATCGGATTCTCCCATAGAAGGAAGTAAAGAAGCAATTGCGATAGTAGTTGCTGTTAAAGCTGTAGCTTTCATATTCATGTAATAAAGACCTCCTCTAGTTGTATAGTTGTAATTTTATTATAGTATAAAGATATAATATATTGGTCGTATTCACATAAATGTAATATGAAATCAATAAAAATAATGTTAGAAGAGAGATTCGTATATAAATATTGTATATATCATTTGTGGGGTCGCATTTATATTTGTTTAACACGTTAAGATTTAATTCGCAATTAAGAAAATTAAAACAGTTGATGATGTCTTATGGCGGTGTTATACTGACAGTGATAATTTTATAGTTTGCTAGGAGGGCTGGTGTTGCCAGCTGAGAGTAGGGCCGTAAGCCTTTGATCCTTTTTATTACCTGATCTAGATTATGCTAGCGTAGGGAAGCAATTCGGACACTAACAATGAGTCCCCGTTTCTTTGCGTATAGAAACGGGGCTTTTTTATTTGAAAATTTCATATTAACACCACTAGGGGTGCTTTTCGTGCTGAGAGAGGAATAATCCTTAACCCTTACAACACCTGATCTAGATAATACTAGCGAAGGGAAGTGGAACAACGAATAAATTATAATTTTATTTGCTGTAACCACTTCTTATATACAGAAGTGGTTTTTTTATTGAGATAAATAGATATATAGGAAGGGGAATTATTAATGAAATTTTGTGAAAGATTATTTGATACGGTGCAGCCTGTTTGGGAGAAAAGTCATAATCATCCGTTTGTAGTAGGTATGGGGGATGGTACGTTGGAAAAAGACAAATTCCAGTACTATATTATTCAAGATTATTTATATTTGTTAGATTATGCAAAGCTATATGCAATTGGGGTTGTAAAGGCAACGAATCCGCAAGTGATGGCAAAATTTGCAGAGCAAATTGATGGGATTTTAAATGGTGAAATGACGATTCATAAACAATATGCAAAAAGACTTGGCATTTCTGCACAAGAGATGGAATCTGCGAAACCATCTGCTAAAAATTTAGCCTATACAAATTACATGATGTCTGTATCTCAAAATGGCACACTTGCAGAATTAATATCAGCTTTACTTCCATGTATGTGGAGCTATTGGGAGATTGGAAAGCGTTTAAATGATATTCCTGGAGCAAGAGATCATGAGTTCTTTGGAGAGTGGATTCAAGGATATAGTTCTGAAGAATACGGTAACCTTTGTATTTGGTTAATAGATTTATTAAATGAAATGGCAGTTGGAAAGTCAGAGAAAGAGCTAGATCGATTAGAGGAGATTTTCTTATATTCCAGCCGATTTGAATATTTATTCTGGGATATGGCTTATCGTAAGGAGATGTGGGGTTTTGAGGAGCAAGAACATACTACAGTTTCATAATGTTTCCTTTCATTATGATGAGAAACCAATCATCGATGAATTAAATGCTTCTATACAAGATAAAGAGTTTGTAAGTATTATCGGACCGAGTGGGTGCGGGAAAAGTACTTTGTTTCGCCTTATTACAGGCTTAGAAGAGGCAAGTACTGGACAGATAGAGCTGACAGAAACAAAGAGTCATTCTGTAGGGTATATGCCCCAAAAAGATATGCTCTTGCCGTGGAGGACGATTATTGAGAATGCGGCTTTACCGCTAGAGTGCCAAGGTGTGGAGAAGAAAGAAGCACAAGTAAAAGCGAAAGAACTGTTACATAAATTTGGTTTACAAGGGTACGAGAAAAAATATCCGAAAGATTTATCTGGTGGTATGAGGCAACGCGTATCTTTTATCCGAACTTTATTAACAGGCGGGGAGATATTATTGTTAGATGAACCTTTTAGTGCATTGGACGCTTTAACGAAGGCATCTTTGCAAGAATGGTTGTTTGAACAATGGAAAGAGTGGGAAAAAACAATTTTATTTATCACTCATGATGTTGAAGAAGCATTGTTTCTTTCTAATCGAATTTTGGTTGTAGAAAATCAACCGATAGCAACTTTAACTGAGCGAATTGTGCCGCTTGATCGTAACCGAACAAGAAAAGATTTATATAAGCCTGAAGTGTTAGCGCTTAAAGAAGAGATCCTTAGTATGTTACAAAGGCAGGTACTCGTATGATGAATCGCTTGAAGGAGTTATTACCTGCCCTCATATTAAGTGGGATTTTACTTACTCTATGGGAAGTAGGCGCAAGAATTGTAGATGAGATGTACATTTTGCCATCACCTTCTGCAATTGTAATGAAGATATGGGCGCTGAAAGATATATTATTTACCGTTCATTTACCTGCAACGTTGTACGTCGTTTTAATAGGCGTTGTTATTTCTATCGTACTGGGCGTAGGGCTAGCAATGTTAATGAATGCGAGTACGTGGATGGAAAGAGCATTTTATCCATTATTAGTAGCTTCTCAAACAATCCCGATTACAGCACTTGCGCCACTATTTGTTTTATGGTTTGGATATACCATTTGGAGTAAGGTTGTTGTCACTGTCTTAATTACGTTTTTCCCAATTGCGGTAAATACGTATGATGGACTGCGTAGTACGAAGAAAGAATGGGAGGAGCTCTTAGTTACGTATGGTGCAACAAAAAAAGATATTTTTCTAAAGCTAAAGTTGCCATCTGCTCTTCCTTACTTTTTCTCAGCGTTAAAAATTGCAGTTCCGCTTAGTGTTATCGGGGCAGCAATTGGAGAATGGCTCGGTGCACAAGCTGGGCTTGGATATTTCAGTAAAAGAATGATGACGCAGTTAGACGGAGCTGGTGTATTTGCACCAATTGTATTGTTATCATTATTAGCTATTTTTTTCGTCATACTTATTTCTATATTAGAAAAGAAATTCATTAGTTGGAGGAAATATTCATGAAATTATTAAAACGCATCTTTGTGTTTACATTATTAGTTGCAATGATTGCAGGGTGCTCGAGTAATTCAGCATCAGATAAGAGTAAAAAAGAGAAAGAAATAACGGTCATGCTTGATTGGTATCCAAATGCGGTGCATAGCTTTATTTATGCAGCCATTGAAAAAGGCTACTTTAAAGAAGAAGGAGTAAAGGTAAATATTAAATTCCCTTCTAATCCGACTGATCCATTAACGTTAGCTGCAGCAGGAAAAGTGACAGTTGGCTTGTATTATCAGCCAGATGTTGTTATGGCTAGAGCAAATGAACAAATTCCAGTGAAATCAATTGGAGCTGTCGTGCGTTCACCGTTAAATCATGTCGTATCGCTGAAATCAGCAGGCATTCAATCACCGAAAGATTTAGAAGGAAAAACAGTTGGATATTCTGGAACACCTTTAAGTGAGATGTATTTAAAAACGATGGTAAAAGAAGCTGGTGGTAATCCAGATACAGTGAAAGTAGTTGATGTAGGCTTTGATTTAGTGCCAGCGTTAATTACGAGAAAAGTAGATGCTGTAACAGGAGCATACATTAACCATGAAGTACCTGTTATGCGTCATGAGGGTCATGAGCCGGCGTACTTTAATCCAGCTGATTACGGTGTACCGAATTATCATGAACTTGTATTTGTAACAGGTGATAAAACTTTGAAAAAGGATCAAGAAGCATTACAGGCCTTTTTACGTGGTGCGAAAAAAGGATATGATTTCATGAAGAAAAATCCGGATGAAGCATTAAATATTTTATTAAATCACCAAGAAAAAGAAAACTTCCCGCTTGTGCCAGAAGTTGAAAAAGAAAGTATGAAAATTTTATTAGAGAAGATGGAAAAGAAAGATGAGCCATTCTTATCAGATTCAAAAGAGTCTTGGGAGAAACAAAATAAATGGCTGAAAGACAAAGGAATGACGAAAGAAAGTGTTCCAGCTGATGAGTTATTCGAAAATATTTTAAAGTAGGCGAATGAATATGAAAAATGAGCTCCACGTAATCTCAAATGGCCATATGCCGTTCGAAGAGTTAGTGAATGTAGCGATGCAAATTGAGAGTGAGATTGATTATTTGCATATTCGTGAGCGTGAGAAAAGTACGAAGGAATTATATGAAGGGGTGGAAAGCCTTTTAAAAAAAGGCTTTCCGGCATCTAAACTTGTTATAAATGACCGAATTGATATTGCTGTTTTATTAAATGTCCCGCGTGTACAGCTAGGGTATCGAAGTACAGATGTAAGGTCAGTGAAAGAAAAGTTTTCGTATTTGCATGTTGGTTATTCCGTACATTCTTTAGAAGAAGCGATAGAGGCTTTTAAGAATGGGGCTGATTCGCTCGTTTATGGTCATGTATTCCCAACAGAGTGCAAAAAAGGTGTGCCGGCGAGAGGGTTAGAGGAAATTTCGGACATTGCAAAGAGCTTATCGATACCGATTATAGCTATTGGAGGAATTACTCCTGAAAATACAATGGATGTTCTTGCAAGTGAAGTAAGTGGAATTGCTGTTATGTCTGGAATTGTAAGTAGTAGTAACCCGTATAGCAGAGCAAAATCTTATAAGGAATCAATAAGAAAGTGGGCGGAAAAACATGTGTAAGAAGTATGATGTAGCGATTATTGGCGGAGGTGTAATTGGTAGCTCAGTTGCACACTTTCTAGCAGAAAGAGGGCATAAAGTAGCGATTATAGAGAAACAAAGAATCGCATCTGAAGCTTCGAAAGCAGCTGCTGGTTTGCTCGGTGTGCAGGCAGAATGGGATGAATATGATCCGCTGTTTGAGCTTGCTAGAGAAAGCCGTGCTATATTTCCACAACTTGCAGAAGTTTTACGTGAAAAGACAGGCATCGATATTGGGTATGAGGAAAAAGGCATTTATCGCATTGCCCAAAATGAAGATGAGAAGGAAAGAATTCTTCATATTATGGATTGGCAACAGAAAACAGGTGAAGATTCCTATTTTCTAACGGGGGACCATTTACGGGAAAAAGAGCCGTTTCTATCCGAGTCAATTATAGGAGCGGTATATTATCCGAAAGATGGTCACGTTATTGCACCAGAGCTTACGAAAGCATTCGCGCATTCCGCGGCATTTTCTGGAGCTGACATATATGAACAAACAGAAGTGTTTGATATTCGTATTGAGAATAATAAAGTGACTGGGATTGTTACGAGTGAAGGTGTAATCACATGCGAAAAAGTCGTTATCGCTGGAGGGTCATGGAGTACGAAATTACTACATTATTTCCATAGTGATTGGGGTACATATCCTGTTAAGGGAGAGGTTGTTGCAGTAAGAAGCAGGAAATCTCTCTTGAAAGTTCCTATTTTCCAAGAGCGGTTTTATATTACGCCGAAGCGCGGTGGCCGTTATGTGATTGGGGCAACGATGAAGCCTCATACGTTCAATAAATCTGTACAACCAGAAAGTATTACTTCCATATTAGAGCGTGCTTATACGATATTGCCTGCTTTAAAAGAAGCAGAGTGGGAAAGTACATGGGCAGGATTAAGGCCACAATCGAATCATGAAGCTCCTTATATGGGAGAGCATGAAGAAATAAAAGGTTTATATGCTTGTACTGGACATTATCGAAACGGTATTTTATTAAGTCCTGTTTCGGGTCAGTATATGGCTGATTTAATAGAAGGAAAGCAGGAGAATCATCTGCTAGATTCATTGCTTTCTAAATCGGTTTAGAAAGGGGATGGAAGTTTGAATTTAAAAATTAATGGTAATCAAATTGAAGTACCAGTGAGTGTGGAAACAGTAGCTGAGCTACTTACACATTTAGAATTAGATAACAGAATTGTTGTAGTAGAGCGTAATAAAGATATTTTACAAAAAGATGATCATAAAGATACATCAGTTTTTGATGGAGACCAAATTGAGATTGTAACTTTCGTAGGGGGCGGTTGATTATGTTAAACATTGGACCATTTTCATTTCATTCTAGACTTTTATTAGGAACAGGGAAATTCTCTGATTTTGATGTACAGCAAAAAGCAATTGACGTTTCTGAGGCTGAAATTTTAACGTTCGCAGTACGTCGCATGGATATATTTGATGCGAAGCAACCTAATTTATTAGAGAAACTTGATGTGAAAAAATATACGTTATTACCAAATACAGCAGGAGCAAAAAATGCTGAAGAAGCTGTTCGAATTGCGAAATTAGCAAAAGCTTCTGGACTTTGTGACATGATAAAAGTAGAAGTTATTGGTGATGATAGAACGTTATTACCTGATCCGGTAGAAACGTTAAAAGCATCTGAAATGTTACTTGAAGAAGGATTTATCGTTCTACCGTACACATCTGATGATGTTGTATTAGCGCGTAAATTACAAGAACTTGGCGTGCATGCCATTATGCCAGGTGCATCACCGATTGGTTCAGGACTTGGTATTGTAAATCCATTAAATTTAAGTTTCATTATTGAACAAGCGACAGTACCAGTTATCGTGGATGCTGGTATTGGTAGCCCAGCTGATGCGGCATTTGCGATGGAATTAGGAGCAGATGGTGTGTTATTAAATACGGCTGTGTCGGGGGCAAAAGATCCTATTAAAATGGCATACGCAATGAAATTAGGTATTGAGGCAGGGCGGATAGGCTTTGAAGCAGGCCGTATTGCACGTAAACGTTGTGCAACGGCAAGTAGTCCTTTAGAAGGAATGAGCGTAGTTGAATAATCGATATTCTCGCCAAGAACTATTTTCTCCAATTGGGGGAGAAGGACAACAAAAGATAAGAGAAAAGCATGTACTTATTATCGGTGCAGGTGCATTAGGTAGTGCAAATGCAGAGATGTTTGTAAGAGCTGGCGTTGGTAAGGTGACAATTGTTGACCGCGATTATGTGGATTGGAGTAATTTACAAAGACAGCAATTGTATGCAGAGAGTGATGTAGAGAATAACCTTCCGAAGGCTGTGGCGGCAAAAAAACGTCTAGAAGAGATTAATAGTGAAGTAAGAGTAGAAGCTCTCGTTCAAGATGTAACGGCTGAAGAGTTAGAAGAACTCGTTACAAATGTTGATGTAATTATCGATGCGACTGATAATTTCGAAACGCGTTTCATTGTGAATGATATATCGCAAAAATATTCTATTCCATGGGTTTACGGGGCATGTGTAGGAAGTTACGGTCTTTCTTATACTATTATTCCAGGCAAAACGCCATGTTTATCTTGTTTATTACAATCGATTCCGCTTGGCGGAGCGACATGTGATACAGCGGGGATTATATCACCTGCTGTATCTCTTGTCGTTTCTCATCAAGTAACGGAAACACTTAAACTGTTAGTAGAAGATTATGACTCGCTTCGAGAGGGGCTTGTATCATTTGATGTATGGAAAAATGAATATTCATGTATGAATGTGCAAAAGCTCCGTAAGCATAATTGTCCTTCGTGCGGGGAGAATGCACTATATCCGTATTTAAATAAAGAAAACACTTCAAAGACCGCGGTGTTATGCGGGAGAAATACAGTTCAAATTAGACCACCTCATAAAGAGGAAATGGATTTTGAACAATATAAAAAATTGCTGAATGATCGCGTGAATGATTTGAATGTAAATCCATATTTACTATCATTTTCTGTTGAAGAAAAGAGATTAGTTGCGTTCAAAGATGGTCGTGTACTTGTGCATGGAACGAAAGATATAAGTGAAGCGAAAACAATTTATCATCGCTATTTTGGATAGAAGAGGATGAGTGGGATGAAAGTGAATAAAGCTTTAACAATTGCAGGATCTGATAGCGGAGGCGGCGCTGGAATTCAAGCAGATTTAAAAACATTCCAAGAGCTTGGTGTGTATGGAATGACGGCTATTACAGCAATTACTGCTCAAAATACGCTTGGCGTTCAAGGGGTATATCCTGTTTCTTTAGAAGGAATTACGGAACAGTTGAATTCAATTGGTACAGATTTAACACCAGATGCTGTGAAACTAGGGATGCTATTTAGTAGTGAAATTATTCAAATCGTTGCAGAACATATTAAGAAATTTGGCTGGAATAATATTGTACTAGATCCTGTTATGATTGCAAAAGGCGGAGCATCATTATTACAACAAGAAGCAGTACAAGCATTAAAGGAATATTTATTACCAGTAGCAACTGTTGTAACACCGAATGTTCCGGAAGCAGAAGTGTTAACTGGGATGGAGATTCAAAATATAGAAGATAGTAAAGAAGCTGCGAAAGTATTGCACGAATTAGGTGCTAAATATGTGCTTATGAAGGGCGGACATGCAGAATATCAAGGTAATGAAGTAATTGATTTACTCTTTGATGGAGAAGAGTTTATTGAATTTAGAAGTGAACGAATTCCTTCGAAGCAAACGCATGGAAGCGGATGTACATTCGCGTCTGCAGTTACAGCAGGACTTGCTAAAGGGTATTCAATTGAAGAGGCAGTTCAAGAGGCAAAACGATTTATTAGTATAGCGATTGAAGAGCCGTTGAATATTGGAAGTGGTCATGGGCCGACGAATCATTTTGCGTACAAATTGAATAAAGCATAAGCATAAAGAATGGAAAAGCCAGTTTTACAACTGGCTTTTTTCTGTTTACTTTTTCCAAACACAGGAGTAATATATCAGCCAGAATACATTTTTGTAATATGCTGAGTCCAAATTTATGGAGCGGAGGAACCAATTTGTGCGTTGTCACTAGGGGTGAATCTTTCAATTTTGAAAGTAGGGCTACTCTCAAAGTCCGAATCCGACAGCTAACTTCGTAAGCGTCTTGAGAGAGGGCGGTGCCATGATGGATATATCACTTCGTCGGTCTGATTAGTATAGGAGAATATCAATCTATGTTTGAGTTCTTTTATGCTAAGGAGGATGAGGTACATGGAATTAACGCTTATTTGTGTTGGAGAAGAAAATAAGATAAAGAGTTTAAGAGAGCTAGTAGCATTTCAGCATGAGTTAATTATTTTTACAGCAAATGAAGAGATAGCAGCTGAAGTTAGGAATTGTGGATTTGATTCGACTTATAGCTGTAATAAGGAGCAGGATTTTACTAGTATTTGCGAGCGGATTAAGAAAGTAATTTTATTAGGAGATGAGCTTCCGATAGTTAGCTTTTTCACAGAACGCATTCGTTTCTCTTTTCAAGCGCCTATTACTGTTGTTACAAAGAATAAACGCTATCCAGCCAGGCTCTATGAAACAATTGGAGCTAAATTTGTAGTGTTTACGAACTGTGATAATATTTCTTTTTTATTTTTTGAATAGAGCGGGGGAAACGAAGATGAAGGTATTGTTACTAGGAGATATAGCGAATCGTTGGGTGGCATCGGTAGAGCGAGTTCAAGAATTGGTGGCGCTCGATCCTATTTTTCCAAGGCCATATATAATATTGCCATCGAAAGATGCCTTATATTTAAAAACAGATATTATCGAATATGAGCAGCTACATGCAGAACTGTCGCAAGTTTATATTCGGGGAAGAAATTTACGTGCATTTTTACGAGGAGAATAAAGGTTGAATGAAAAAAGAGCGAATACTGAGTGCAACAAGCTATGCACTTCATGTAATTCGCTCTTTTTATTTCATATTTAAAGGATCATTTTTATGAAAAAGAAAGAAAAGACAAGAAAACAGATGAAAGAATATTAATAACACGTAATGTAAACGCTTAAACGACGGAATATTTTCTTTTTTTTAGTAATTTGCCTCTTTACAAGTTAAATATAGAGGAGTATATTTACTCTCATAAATCATTTATGAAATTTCCAAAAAAACCTAAAATCGCTGAGTTCCAGAAATGGAGCGGGGGAACCAATTTTGTGCATCGTCACTTGGGGTGAATCTTTCAATTTTGAAAGTAGGGCTACTCTTTAGGCTCGAATCCGACAGCTAACCTCGTAAGCGTTTAGAGAGGAGGTTTACTTTGTGTTGTTCGTTTCGAACACTAAGTGGAGCTTAGTGTTCTTTTTTTGATAACTATATGGTAAATTTTAACAAAAAGCGAGGGGTAGTTATGTTAGATGTTGTAATGATCGGGATTTTTGTTGGGTTAGTCGCATCGATGGCAAGTCTTGCAAGTTGGTCAGATAAAGTTGTGAAAGAAGGGAAGCAATCATGATGATTGCCTTATCGGTTATTGTTGCAGCGATTACGGTGTACTTAGTGTACGCATTATTAAATCCAGAAAAGTTTTAATTAGGGGGAATCATTCATTATGATTTGGGTTGCAGTCGTTATTACAATGCTCTTGTTTATTTTAGTAGCAAAGCCAACGGGGATTTATTTAGAGAAAGCCTTTCAAGGTAGCAAAACGCTAGATAAAGTATTCGGGCCTTTTGAAAAACTTATTTTTAAAATTACGGGTGTAAAAGCATACAATCAAACGTGGAAACAGTACGCATTATCATTAGTTTTACTCAATGGATTCATGATTGTTGTCGTATATTTCATTTTCAGATTACAAGGTGTGCTGCCGCTAAATCCAGCACATATTGAAGGAATGGAGCCTACGCTCGCTTTTAATACAGCGATTAGTTTTATGGCTGATACAAACTTACAGCATTATAGCGGTGAAAATGGTTTATCTTATTTATCACAATTAATCGGGATTACATTTTTAATGTTTGCGGCACCAGCAACGACGTTAGCACTTGTTATGGCTTTTATTAGAGGACTCGCTGGAAAAGAACTCGGTAACTTTTTCGTTGATTTTACGAGAGCATTAACGAGAGTTTTTCTTCCTATCGCATTTATTGCAGCGCTAGTCTTTGTCGCACTTGGTGTACCACAAACGTTAGACGGGGCAGTTACAGCACAAACAATTGATGGTGCGAAGCAAAGTATTTTGCGTGGTCCAGTTGCATCATTCGTTTCCATTAAGGAACTTGGAAATAACGGCGGTGGATTTTTCGGGGCAAATTCTACACATCCTTTCGAAAATCCAGGACAAATGAGTAATATTTTACAAATGATGCTTATGATGTTATTGCCAACAGCACTACCATTTACGTACGGACGAATGGTAGGAAATAAAAAACAAGGACGTATCCTTTTCGTTTCACTATTTATGGTGTTTTTACTAGGGTTTATAACGATTACTACAGCGGAATTAAATGGGAATCCAGCGTTAAATGGAATGGGTATTGAACATGTACAAGGAAGTACAGAAGGAAAAGAAGTACGATTTGGAACAGTATTTTCTTCACTATACGCAACAGTAACGACAGCTGCTGAAACAGGAGCAGTTAATACGATGCATGATACATTAACACCAATTGGTGGTTTAGTACCACTCGTAAATATGATGTTAAATACAGTATACGGTGGTGTTGGAGCAGGCTTTGTTAACATTATTATGTATGCAATTATTGCAGTCTTCATATCTGGGTTAATGGTTGGACGGACACCAGAGTTTTTAGGTAAGAAAATTGAAGGGAAGGAAATGAAATTAATTGCGGTAACGATTTTATTTCATCCATTGCTTATTTTAGGATTTTCAGCATTAGCTCTTTCAACAAGTTTAGGAACGGATGCAATTTCTCATTCAGGTTTCCACGGTTTAACGCAAGTTGTATATGAGTATACATCGTCAGCTGCGAATAACGGATCTGGATTTGAAGGATTAGCAGATAATACACCGTTTTGGAATATTACGACTGGTTTAGTTATGTTTTTAGGACGCTATTTCAGTTTAATTACGATGCTAGCTGTGGCAGCTTCGTTGAAAGAGAAGACGGTCGTACCAGAAACAGTCGGAACGTTCCGTACAGATAATGGTTTATTTGGAGGGATTTTTATCGGAACGATTGTAATTGTTGGTGCGTTAACATTTTTCCCGATGTTAGTACTCGGCCCAATTGCAGAATTTCTTACATTGAAGTAATGGAGGGTAAATGATGAGACCGGTAGTAGTAAAAGAAAAACAAGTAAATCAGTCACAAATACATGCTGTAGAAGATGAGGTTAGACAAGCGAAAACGTTGGATCGTGATATCGTGACGCATGCGATGAAACAATCCTTTGCGAAATTGAATCCGAAAGTAATGATAAAGAATCCGATTATGTTCATTGTGGAAATTGGCTTTATAATTACGTTCATTTTATCCTTTCTTCCAAGTAGTTCTAATAGTGTACCAGGATGGTTTAATATAACAGTTTCTCTCATTCTATTATTTACAGTTTTATTTGCTAACTTTGCAGAAGCGTTAGCTGAAGGTCGTGGTAAAGCACAAGCAGATTCTTTAAAACAATCGAAGAAAGATGTGTTTGCAAATGTTGTAAAAGAAAATGGAGATATTGTTCAAGTTTCAGCAACTGATCTGAGAAAAGGTGACGTTGTTATTGTAAAACAAGGAGAAATGATTCCGAATGATGGTGAAGTAATTAAAGGATTAGCGTCTGTAGATGAATCTGCAATTACAGGGGAATCAGCTCCTGTAATAAAAGAGGCGGGCGGTGATTTTTGTTCCGTAACAGGCGGAACGATGGTCGTAAGTGATGAGATTACAATTATAATTACGAGCAATCCTGGTGAATCATTTATTGATAAAATGATTTCTTTAGTAGAAGGAGCTGCTCGCCAAAAAACGCCGAATGAGATTGCTTTAAATACAGTATTAACGAGTTTAACTCTTATTTTCTTAATCGTTGTTGTGACGTTGCCGATTTTCACAAATTATCTAGGGTTTCAAATTGATACTGCTGTACTTGTAGCGTTGTTAGTTTGTTTAATTCCAACGACAATTGGTGGGTTATTATCAGCGATTGGTATTGCCGGGATGGACCGCGTGACAAAGTTTAATGTGCTAGCAATGTCAGGGAAAGCAGTAGAAGCTGCGGGTGATATTAATACAATTATTTTAGATAAAACGGGCACGATTACTTTCGGGAACCGAATGGCTCATACACTACTCCCTGTAGGAAATGAAACGATTGAACAAGTAGGAAAATGGGCCGCGATTAGCTCAGTTTTAGACGAAACGCCAGAAGGTCGATCAGTTATAGAATATGTACAAACGAAATCTATATCATATAATAGAGAACTTGCAGAACAAGGTGAATTTGTTCCGTTTAAAGCAGAAACGAGAATGAGTGGTGTTGATTTACAGGACGGAACGAAAGTGAGAAAAGGTGCTGTAGGTAGCGTGATTGAATGGGTTCAATCACAAGGCGGAACGATTCCGAAAGATGTGAATCAAAAAGCAGATTTAATTTCAAAAGAGGGCGGGACACCGCTTGTAGTTGCAGTAGATGATCGTATTTACGGTTTGATTTATTTAAAGGATACAGTAAAACCTGGTATGCGTGAACGTTTTGAACAATTGCGCCAAATGGGAATTAAAACGGTTATGTGTACAGGTGATAATCCATTAACAGCAGCAACAATTGCGAAAGAAGCAGGGGTAGATGAATTCATTGCTGAGTGTAAACCAGAAGATAAAATTGCGGTTATTAAAGCAGAGCAAGATAAAGGGAAACTTGTAGCAATGACAGGTGATGGTACAAATGATGCCCCGGCGTTAGCGCAAGCTGATGTTGGATTGGCGATGAATAGTGGTACCACAGCTGCGAAAGAAGCGGCCAATATGATCGATTTAGATTCGAACCCAACGAAAATTATTGAGGTTGTAGGAATCGGTAAGCAATTGTTAATGACACGTGGTGCGTTAACGACGTTTAGTATTGCGAATGATATTGCAAAATATTTTGCAATCATTCCAGCAATGTTTACACTTGCAATTCCGCAAATGGAAGCATTAAACATTATGAAATTAACATCACCGCTTTCAGCAATCTTATCAGCATTAATATTTAATGCGGTTATTATTCCGTTACTCATTCCGCTAGCGATGAAAGGTATTGCATATAAGCCGATGAGTTCGAATGCGCTGCTTAGCCGAAACTTACTCATTTACGGGCTTGGCGGGGTTATCGTTCCGTTCATTGGAATTAAAGTAATTGATATGATCGTCGGCTTGTTCATATAAGGAAGAGGGGAAAAAGATGGCGAAGAAACAAAGTATACTATCACCAATTATTCGTATTACTTTTACATTTTTAGTTTTGTGTGGCCTCGTATACCCGCTTATTGTAACTGGTATTGCGCAAGCGGTAATGAAGGATAATGCGGATGGAAGTCTTATATATAATGATAAGGATGAAATAGTTGGTTCAAAATTAATCGGTCAAAATTTCACAGATCCACGTTATTTTCATGGACGCGTCTCTAGTATAGAATATAAAGCAGAGGCATCTGGTTCAAATAACTATGCACCGTCTAATCCAGATTTAGAGAAACGAGTAGAGAAAAGTATTGAAGACTGGAAGAAACAAAATCCAACCGTTCCAGTTACAGAAGTACCGATAGATTTAGTGACGAATTCAGGTTCAGGGCTTGATCCTGACATTAGTCCAAAGGCGGCTTCTGTACAGGTAGATCGTATATCGAAATTAACGAATATTCCGAAAGAAAAGCTAGATCAATTGATTAAGGATCAAACGGAAGGCGCTGCACTCGGCTTGTTTGGAGAAGATCGCGTGAATGTCTTAAAGTTAAATTTAGAATTACAGAAACTAATGAAATAAAAACAACGCTACCTCAATCTAAAGGATTGAGGTAGCGTTGTTTCAAAAGAAAGGGTGTGAGTATTTTGTATGCGGATGATTATAAACCGACGTTTCAAAGGCGGACGCCAGAAGAGTATCTAGAATATATTCGTCAGCAAAATCGCGGGAAGTTAAAGCTATACGTAGGGGCTGCACCAGGGGTAGGGAAAAGTTATAAGATGCTCTATGATGCTAGAGAAATGAAAAAGGATGGTATTGATATTGTAATTGGTTTAATTGAAACACATGGGAGGGAAGAGACAGAAGAAGCGATTGCTGATTTAGAAAAAGTCCCTTTAAAAGAAATAGATTATAAAGGAAAGGGATTTTATGAGCTTGATGTGGAAGGAATTATAAAGCGTGCACCGCAAGTAGTTGTAGTGGATGAACTCGCGCATAGTAATATACCAGGTTCCAAACATAAAAAACGTTATATGGATGTACAAGAATTGCTAGAGGCTGGTATATCAGTGTTATCAGCGTTTAATATTCAACATTTAGAAAGTGTTCATGATATTGTAGCTCAAATTACGAATGTAAAAGTAAGAGAGCGTATTCCAGATTTTATTTTGCAAAAAGCAAATGAAATTCAGCTTGTTGATGCAACACCTGAGGTATTAAGGAAGAGATTAATAGATGGAAAGATATATAAGGAAGAAAAAATTCAACAAAGCTTACAAAATTTCTTTACGCTTAATAATTTAGGAGCACTCAGAGAATTATCGCTTCGCGAAGTCGCAGATGATATGGATGAGAAAATTAGTCAAACCGTTATAGAACCGATTGGTGTAAAGGAAAAAATTCTCGTTTGTGTGCAATATAGTTCGACAGCGGAGAAATTAATACGGCGAGGTTGGCGCATGGCTGATCGGTTAAACGCTGAATTGTATGTCTTAAATGTAGAAAGGGAAAATATAGATTCCCTTTCAGCAGGGAAAAAGCAAACAATTGAAGAGTGGAAATCGCTAACGAATCAATTTGAGGCGAGCTTTGTATTAGAAGAAGCGAAAGGAAAAAAGCCAGCTGACGTTATTATTGAAGTTGCGAAAAGACTACAGGTGACACAAGTTTTACTTGGGCAATCGGCGAGAACACGGTGGGAAGAAATACGAAAAGGTTCTATTGTAAATGAAATTATGAGACAAACGAAGTATATTGATATTCATATCGTTGCTGATCAAAGAGCTTAAAATAGAGACTGGATTGTTGAGGGGTCTCTATTTTTCTTTTTTCAAGCCTTTTGAATATAATTTCTGAAAGAACTCATATATAATAGAAAAAGATACTTAACATAGTGAATAATTAAAGAGTCAATATATATAGAGGAGAGAGTAACATGCTTGAAAATACGGGGTTAGTATTAGAAGGAGGCGGTATGCGTGGTGTATATACTGGTGGGATACTAGAATACTTTATGGAACAAGATTTATATTTTCCATATGTAGTCGGTGTATCAGCTGGTGCTTGTCATGCAGCGTCGTATCTTTCCAGACAAAGAAATAGAAACAAAACGGTCAATATTGATTATGTATCACATCCGAAGTATTTATCGTATAAAAACTTATGGAGAAAACGTCAGTTATTTGATATGGAATTCATTTTTCATGAAATTCCAGAAAAGCATGTGCCGTTTGATTTTGAAACATACTTTAATAGTCCCGAACGCTTTCTTGTAGGAACAACGGATTGTGAAACAGGACAGTCTGTTTATTTTGAAAAAGAGGGAACGAATGATGATGCGCTAAATTTATTACAAGCATCTAGTTCATTACCTTTCATTGCACCAGTAGTAAATTACCGAGGTAAGCAGTTGTTAGATGGCGGGATTTCTGATCCGATTCCAGTTCGTAAAGCACAGGAAGATGGATTTGAAAAATCAGTCGTTATTTTGACGAGAAATCATGGTTACGCAAAGAAAAAATCAAAATTTGGCTGGGTTGCAGCGAAGGCTTATAAAAAGTATCCAAACCTTGTTAATACGATGCTAACTCGTTATGAAGTGTATAATGAAACACTTCACTACATTGAAAAAGAAGAGCAAGCGGGTAATTTATTTGTTATTCGCCCGGAAGTGCCGCTTCAAGTAGATCGTATGGAAAAAGATTCGGCAAAACTACAAAGTTTATATGAGCAAGGCTATGAAGATGCGAAGAGACAGTTTGCAGATTTACAGTCGTTTTTGCAAAAATAATAATTAGGCTGTGGAGAAGGAGTTCTCTGCAGCCTTTTTTGTATTGCTACTTATACGTTACTTTTTAAAAATGTATTAATGTTTAAGTGTTTAAAGAGTTTGTAAAACATATGGGTTTATTATTGAGAAAAATTGGCTTGAAGGGTATTATGACGATGTAGCGCTACTAAACTATTTAATTTATGAGGTGATTGTTAATGAAAGGAAAGGTTTTTTCAATTACGACTTTAGTATTATTAGCAACATCAATCTCAACAAGTGCATTCTATCCAACTTTAAGTGGTCACAAAAGCGGTAATCTACTATCTTACAGAGCTCAAACGACTACGAATCAAAATGCATCTCGCTGTTCAGTAGCAATTTCTTTTATTAATTCAAATGGAAATAATTCATATATTGAAAGCGCTTCGGATAAATTAGGATCCCATGAATCTGGAAGAGCATTAAATGCTACTGTGAGTAATGGTGCATATAACGCCTTTGGTGCAAAAGGACTATACTCTGAGCATTATGCTAATGAGGATAATGACTATCAAGAAGAGATTCGCAAAGGTAATTTTGATAGTAATGGAAACTTACGATTACAAAGGTACCTTTAATAGTAATAGGAACTTACGATTACAGTAATAAAAAATATTAAATAGTTGTCTTTATAAATATTTGGATAAGGAGAAGGGGATGTTCATCGTCTCCTTCTTATCTAAAAGGAGCAGAGACATGTATTTAGCTTTTAAAAATATAAAAAGCAACAAACTATTTTCAGTAATTCTTCTTATGGCATTTTTTATTTCTTTTCTTTCTATATCAGTTGCCGCGCTTTTAACAGAGTCTAAACGAAATTTTATATCTGCTTTTCAAATCGGTTTCCCAGAAAAAAATCAAATTTTAACTGTTCCGATAGCGAATGCAACTGAATTGGAAGCGATAATTCCTTTCATACAAGATACTTTTGTGAAAAGTGATATTTACGTAGCGCATTTAAAAGCATTAAATAGTTCAGGGGCAACAAAGATCATAGCTGTGAACTTAAAAGATGAGTATTATTGGACGCCATATATTTCTGAAGGGCAATATTTTCATCGTGAAAATGTAAATGATATGGTTGTTGGTGATCAAACGAATGTAGAGGAATTATATGAATTTGATGATACATATAAAAAAATAGGAACTATATCGAGAAAAGACAGTGACGTCGGCGTAGCAGGCATATACGTTCCACTTCAAAACTTACCTACTATATCTAAAAAAGGTATTATCACGAGTAAACAATTACAATTAACAGTTGTTAACCCTACATCATCTATCCATAACGAAATAAAAACTTTTATGAATAAGAGCAAAGAAGTAATTTCGGGTGAGGTTCAAATACTGAATGAAAGAGATCTTCAGGAACTAAATGTAACATATATAGATCCAGCAAATAAGTATTATTATAAATTCATTCTTGTTGCAATTGCTTCTGGCATTTCTGCGGTTTTATTTTGGATTTATAAAAAAGAAAGAGAGATTGCATTAAAAAAAGCAGTAGGTGCTTCTAATATGTCTATTTACTGCGAACTATATATTCAAATTTTGTTTATTTCTCTAGCAGCGATGTTGTTGGTTTTTCTTACGTTAGAAATATTTTCTGGAACAATTCATACGTATTTTCAGACATACTTATTAAAACCATTAACACTATATGTATTGATATGTAATGTTGTTTTTATAATTTTTCTTACAATGTTTGTTACTATAATTCCAATCAAGCACATTATAAATATATATCCCGGAAAACATTTAAGAACGTAGGAGGTCGTCATGTTTTTTATATTTGATTCTATACGGTCTGTGAAAAAACGGTTGTTACCAAGTTTGATTATAGTAATTTCTTTAATTATTGCATTTTCTTCAGCAATAGAATTTATTAGTAATCTTTCGGGATATCGAAAAATGATGACAGTAGCAAATAATTTATCGACTCATAAAAATTTCTATGAACTTTATGCGACGCAAGATATAATGTTGTTTAGCGAAGAAAAAGCGAAAAGTGATTATCAACATTTCATTCAAGCGTTATCTAATACGATATCAATAACAAATACAACAAATTATTTGTTCCGTAACTATTCACTTAGCTTAAAAAAAGAAAATGGAACGATAAAGACTCTTATTATTGATAAAGATATTAATAAATACTTTCATATACGACTTTCACAAGGAAGATATTTTGAGGAATCGGAATTTCATAAATCAGTATTTGATATTAGACCTGTTATATTAGGTGCTAATTATAAAGAAAAGGTATCTATTGGTGATGTCATACCATCTGGAAAAATGAAGCTAAAAGTAATCGGTTTTTTAGAAAAAAATTCACCATTTACATATCCTCGAAGCGGTGAAATATCGGATAATCGTATTACATTATTAGATGACATGGCTATTTTACCAATTGGAACAGAAGAAATAGAATTTTATAGTGTAGAACTTTTATACAATGGGCTGATTATAGAAACAAATGGAAAAGTGGATATAAATGAATTTCAAAAGAAAGTATTAAAGGTAACAGAAGGCAAGGGGTATTCGTATTATATTACAAATCCGAATAAATTGTTAGAAAATGAAAAGCAAGGCATTGATAATATGTCATACCCCTTATTATTAAGCGGTACAGTTTTATTTTTTTCATTTATATCTATTTTATTAACATCAATGGCAGCGCTTTATATGGAGCGTAAAAATATTTCTATTAAATCAGCATTAGGAGCAAGTACTTTTCAACTATGTCTTACGTTTGTTATTGAGTATATGTTGTTATTCATTTTATCTATATGTATAGGAATTATGTATTTTCAATGGGAGAATAGCGGAGTAATTGAAATTCAGAAAGGGCTAGAAAATAGTACAGTATCTTTCTTTGGAACGTTACAAGTCTCTATAGAATCATTGATTGTTATAGGTGCTCTATCAATTGTAATGATCCTCATTATATATGCAATCATTTACTTCAATGTACTAAAAATAAAAAATACATATATGAAAGAGGTGTTATAGATGATTCAGCTCGCAAATGTGGCTAAGGGATACGGAAAGAGTAATTTTAGTGCTTTAAAAGATATTAATCTTACAATAGAAAAAGGCGAAATGATAGCTATTATGGGGCCATCTGGTTCGGGGAAATCAACCTTACTTAACATTATTGGCTTAATTGATAGCCCCTCTACTGGAAAGTATTTTTTAGATGGCATGGATACGAGTACATTAAAGTCAAACTATCATAAGTATAGAAATAAGGAAGTTGGATTTGTGTTTCAGAACTTTTCGCTACTAGATGATTATACAGTTATTGAAAATGTAATGCTTCCACTTATATATAGAAGAATTTCTCATAAGAAACGTATACAAATATCAAAAGAAATGCTGGAAATGGTAGGGCTTGAGAGGCATATTAACAAATATCCTTACGAGTTATCAGGTGGAGAACAGCACAGAACAGCAATAGCAAGGGCTTTAGCACAAGATACAAAAATTATACTTGCTGATGAACCGACTGGTGCTCTCGATCAAGAAAACGGGGAAAAAATTATGAGCATTTTAAAAGAAATTAATAAACAAGGAAAAACGGTACTAGTTGTAACACACGATCAAAAGGTGGCTGAATATTGCCAGAGGACGATACGTTTACTTGATGGCAATATTCAATAAACGTTATGGTGTAATGTGGATAAAAGTATGTGATGATACATATGGAAAATGTATATAAAGGGCTTAGACATACTGGATTTACTGCAATGCTTATTTTTGGCGGTGCATTTCTGCTGCGCTGGTTGATTTATGATGAAATGCTACTAAATCAGCTTATTGGGTTTAGTGTAGGAATGATGATGGTTATTTCATCAGTTTTCATTCAAAAGTATAGTAAAGAATTACAGGTAGCTGAGAGGTATTAGAAATTGTGAGCTCCCTTTATATTTGGAGGGGGTTTTTATAGTTAAGTAGTTTGGCTGAAGAGGAGGCGTTTGTATGATTTTCTTATTTGCCGTATATTTTGTTTTCATTATGACATTAGTAATTACATTTCTTCTTTCTAAAAAATCATATAAGAAGCCTTTTATTAAATACATACCAACGTTAATACTGTTTGCTTTAGCTTTTATGTCTTTCGTTATGTTTTTAGTAAATAACGGAATGGGAGAGCTGATGATAGCAGTCTTCTTAGGACTTGTAGCAGTAGCAAACTTGCTCTTACTGCTTGCGCTAAAAGTGGTTCGTGTGATTGTTGCAAAAGAAAAGTAGAGCATCGGAATTCGATGCTCTACTTTTTTATTTATGAAAAAAATCCCTCTTTATGAGGGATTTTAATGTGGTAAGAAAACTAATTGATAAGCGAACAAGATCCCGAATAAATACACAAGCGGGTGAACAGCACGGAATTGTCCTTTTGCCACTTTCATAAGTGGGTATGAAATAAATCCAAGTGCGATACCTGTTGAGATACTTGATGTAAGTGGCATGCTTAAGATTACTAAAAATGCTGGGAATGCTTCATCGAACGTATCCCAATCGATATATCGAACTGAACCCATCATAAGACTACCAACGATAATTAATGATGGTGCTGTAATAGCTGAAACGCCAGAAACAGCGCTCACTAACGGTCCGAAGAATGCTGCTAATGCAAATAGAACAGCTACTGTAACAGTTGTTAAACCAGTACGACCACCAGCTGCGACACCAGCAGATGATTCAATGTAAGCTGTTGATGGTGTTGTTCCGAACATAGCTCCAATTGTTGCTGAGAATGAGTCAGATAGAAGAGCTCGTCCTGCTTTTGGAAGCTTTCCGTCTTTCATAAATCCACCTTGTTGTGCTACACCAAGTAATGTTCCGGTTGTATCAAATAGTGTAACAAGGAAGAATGAGAACACAACGCCGTATAATCCGTAGTTAATTACATCAGATACAGCAGTAATTGGATTTGAAACGATAATTCCTTCTGGTAATCCAGGCATTGATGTAACGCCGTTTGAGAATGTTAATTGACCTGTGAAGTAAGCGATAATACCAGTTAATAACATTCCGATAAATAGTGCCCCGTTTATATTTAAAGACATAAGGATAATTGTAATTCCAAGGCCAGCTAATGCTAGTAGAACTGGAGGAGAGTGAAGATCGCCAAGCCCAACTAAGTTTGCATCATTTTTTGTAACAATTCCTGTTAAACGCAAACCGATAAAAGCAATAAAAAGACCGATACCAGCAGTCAGTGCATGTTTTAAGTTTTCAGGAATTACTTCCATTAATTTCGTACGGAAAGATGTGAATGATAACAAAATCAAAATCATACCTGCTACGAATACAGCAGAGAATGCAATCGCGAAAGTCATGCCTTCATGAGCTTTTACAACAGAATAAGAGAAGTAAGCATTTAATCCCATACCCGGTGCAATTGCGATTGGTAAGTTTGTAAAGATTGCCATAAATAATGTTCCGACAACAGCTGCAATGATTGTCGCTGTAAATGCTTGTTCAAATGGAACGCCTGCATCCCCAAGGATGACAGGGTTTACGACAATGATATATGCCATTGTTAAAAAGGTAATAATACCTGCCATAATTTCAGTTTTAATAGAAGTTTTATGTTTTGAAAGGTTAAACATATAAACATCCTTTCTTTTTACGAATAATTTTCACAACAGTTATATATAATATTCGCTTTTTAACTATTTTGCAATAGTTTTGCATAAAAACTTTAGAACAATTCATATTTTATGTCTTAAATTCGAATATTAACCGTGAAAATGAGCATGAATTGCGGTTTTTTATGTGTAAGTAGTTTTTAATATTGTGCACATTATAAGGGAAAAGGAGTTGAAGGAAGTTATGCCACAGCAAAAAAAATTTTTAACGATGCCAGCGCAACATCAAAATAAACAGCCTGGTATTGAATCATTAATGAATCCTCGTCCAAAGTTTGAAGATCCTAATTATAAAGGAAGCGAAAAGTTAAAAGGAAAGAATGTATTAATTACAGGGGGAGATAGTGGGATTGGGAGAGCTGTGTCCATCGCTTTTGCAAAAGAGGGAGCAAATATTGCGATTGCTTATTTAGATGAGGACGAAGATGCAAGTGAGACGAAACAACTTGTTGAAAAAGAAGGCGTGAATTGTGTATTACTGCCGGGGGATTTGAGTAGTGAACAACATTGTAAAGATATTGTGGAAGAGACCGCCCGGCAACTGGGGAGTTTAAATGTTCTTGTGAATAACGTCGCACAGCAATATCCGCAGCAAGGGCTAGAGTATATTACAGCGGAACAGTTAGAAAAAACGTTCCGTATTAATATTTTTTCTTATTTTCATGTTACAAAAGCAGCGCTCTCTCATTTAAAGCAAGGGGATGTAATTATAAACACGGCATCTATCGTTGCGTATGAAGGAAATGAAACGTTGATTGATTATTCTGCAACGAAAGGAGCGATTGTCGCTTTTACAAGATCGCTATCTCAGTCGTTAGTACAAAAGGGAATTCGTGTAAATGGTGTTGCACCAGGCCCAATTTGGACACCACTTATTCCATCCAGTTTTGATGAGAAAAAAGTATCACAGTTTGGGAGTAATGTTCCTATGAAAAGGCCTGGTCATCCGTATGAATTAGCGCCTGCATATGTATATTTAGCGTCTAGTGATTCGGCATATGTAACGGGACAGATGATGCATGTAAATGGTGGAGTAATTGTGAATGGATAGTTTTCATTTATAAGAGCAAAGTAAAGTTAATTGCATTTATCCCGCATTAACGGGCAGTAAAATTCCACCTCAAAATTCAGGTGGAGCACAGAAGTTAGGTGGGAGATAACAGCCCGCAAATAGCGGGAGTGGTGAAGGCTAATACTTAGTGGGGGATGGACAAAACCCCCCACCGAGTAAAGTTTCACTTTATTATGATGTTAGTGCTAGGGAGGATTTAAATGAAGAAAGTATGGTTTATCGTAATCCTATTTTTCTGCCTGCCAGCTAGCGTTTTTGCTAATACAGATCATTTAATATTAGTTAACCTTACGACGAATCAGCTGTCTTTTTTTGAAGAGGGAAACTATACTAGAACATTTCCGATAACGACAGGAAGAGATAGCACCCCGACGCCTGAAGGGAATTTTTGTATTATAACTAAATATAAAAATAAAGAATACCATCGTAAAAAAATACCTGGGGGTGCACCGAATAATCCTCTCGGTACGAGATGGCTAGGTCTGGATAAAAAGGAATATGCCATTCACGGGACAAATCGTGAAGGAACGATTGGAAGCCGGGAATCGAATGGTTGTATTCGCATGCACGATCGGGACATACAATGGTTATACGACCGGGTACAATTACAGACAAAAGTAATTATTTCTCGTTTTCATACGAGTCCCGAATATGAAGCTTATAAGCTTGGTTATCGTGTTGTGAGTTGGAATGGTCGTAAAGTAGAAGAAGAACAAATTGGAATGCTTACGTTAGTAGATCGTGTAAATATATATTGGCAAGAACCAAATGGACAATTGACGAAAGTAAAAACGGTATTGCCAAATGAAAAATACGCAGTGTATTCCAAACGAAAAGATGGAACCTATTATATAGGAAACAATTTGTATATTGTAGAGGAAACGGGAGAAAAAATTCGTTATGAGCAATTACCTTATTCGATTTTAAGTAACATATATAAAAGGAAATATAATGTTCCATAATAGCTACCGTGTATAGGCGGTAGCTTATTTGTGATGAAGTTTAGTTGGTTTTAATGATTTCATACCAATCGTGTGCCTACAAATAGTGAGATGAAAAAATTGAAACAGCAACTATTATGTTTTGCTGAATATAATACAGTACAGACTGGGGGGCGGTCACATTATGAAAAGTGAATTTGCATTTAAAATTTTCTTAATCACGACTTGTTTATTTATCGTGTATGTATATGCTTTACTCGTCTTCTCCTTTTATGTTCCATATGTTGATTTAATATTGTTCGTCGGATTTATTTGGGCATTTGTTAAAGCGAGGGAAGGGGAGAAGAGTGTATATCGACGCATTACTTTATGCGGGACGGTCCTTCTCGTTATTTTGTACTTCTTTATGATGCATGATTTTTGGAGGGGAATGTAAAAAAGCATACGACTAATCGTATGCTTTTACGTTTAATATTTCGGTTTAAATGTATGACAACAAGTCTCTACACTCGTTGTTACAGAGCTTTCTAGCGTCTCGTTTGTTAAAGCAGCGCTTGTATACGAACTGTTTTCAATTTGACCTGCTTCTTGTGCATCAGGTTGAACAACGATTGCACTTGCTTGACAAAGGTTATCTTGTCCCCAAAATGAGCAATTGGAAACAGAGCATTTCACTTCTGGCATAAAATCCCCTCCTTATACATTAGTGTGGGATTTTACACGCATTTCATGTATAGAAGGAGTTTCCTTTTCTTATTATTTTTTCGTTTGCTCAAGCCACTCTTTTAATTTGTCTTCCGGTTGTTCGCCGCTAATACGGCTCACTTCTTTACCATCTTTAAAATGAATGATTGTTGGAGTACCTTTAATTTTATATTCATCCCAAGGAGCATCTAATTTTTCAATATCCATAACTTTCATATCAACATTCAAGTCTTTAGCCATCGGTACTACGATAGGAGATAATTTTTGGCAATGAACGCAAGATGTTTGATAAAAGTATACTGTTTCTTCTTTTTTCTCTTTTAAATTCTTTTGGAGATCTGAAAGAGAAATTTTGTTTGTGTAGTAGTCAGGACCATCTGATTGACTAGTAGCATTATCAATTTTTTGGCTTGTTGAAGCATTTTTTTCTTCCATTTGTGTTACAGCGAAAATTGCTGCAAACAAGGCGATAATAATACCACCAAATATAAGCATTTTTTTCATTCTTTCATCTCCTTATTTGTTTTTAATTACAATAAAGCTGCAAATAGCGATTGTGATAAAGCCAATAAGAGCTAAAAACGGGATTGTCACAAAGCCGAACCAGTTTATGTATTCTCCCGTACAAGGTACGCGTCCGCAAGCTGCTCCTGCAGCTGATAGTGCTGAAAGTTTTTGAATTGCATAATGATATAAAGAAATACAAGCACCAATACTTGCAATTGGTAAGGAATAACTTGCAATGCGATAATCTTTTTTTACTACAGCAATGCCGAGCCATAAAACGAATGGATACATAAAGATACGTTGATACCAGCAAAGGACACAAGGCTCAAATTTCATGATTTCGGAAAAGTATAGGCTACCTAGCGTAGCAATAAAAGAAGCTCCCCATGCAGTAAATAAAGCATACTCTTGCTTTTTTTCTCGTCCCATATTTTATACCTCACTTATAATAGTTACATACTAAATTATAGTATGAAGTAGTACAGAAAAGAAAGAGAAAATATGTTTATCAATAAAAGTTTTGTAAAAGGAAACTTTTATTGATATAAAAATGTTCAAAAAAGCGCCATTCTCTAAGAGAGAATAGCGCTATATTTTACATTTGAATTTGCTCTACTACTTCTTCTACATGTGACTTCTGGGATGCATGGTCAATATATTGAAATAGGAGTTGCAATTGTTTGTCAACTTCTGGTAATTCTTTACTGTATTGATAAGCGTGTAAAAAGTGTTCAATACGCTTAGAAAATAGTTGGTCATTCGTTTGAACCATTAAAACGAGTAGTTTATCCCAATTACAGCAATACGTGTAATAGAGAGCTTTGTCATAGTCGTTATATGTTTGCACTGTGTACCCTCCTTACTGAGGAGTTATATATAGTGTGTGACAAGCGAGGAGAAATACACTTGAAAGAATTTGTTAAGAAAAAAAGTGAATGAAAAGAAAAAAACGAGGAGTCTCCTCGTTTTTTAAGCTTTTGGCATTGGCGTAGGTGTTGGTTTCCCATATCCTTCTTTGTATTTATTATCAATATAATTACGAATTTCAAGCGTTGATTTTCCTTTTTGTTTCATCGAAGCAGATTCAACTGCGATTTCTAAGCAATTTACACAAGTTGTTGCATGGGAATCCCAAACAACTTCACCATTCTTTTTGATTTCACGAATAAAGCAATTTTTATTATTTTTATGTCCTACACTTTCACCACAACCGCAGTAACAAGGAATCCAATCCAGTAGTTCAGCATTTTGTCCAGCGACAGTGTAGATGTCTTTCATTTGTGGATCGAGCTTGTCTAGGAAGGTTGGAAGTGTGTCGACCCCTTTTGTCTTTTCTTGAATGTCAGCTTGCTGAGTATGTGATGCATGGTCATGCTCTTCTTTTGATTCAGAAGATTTTTTTTCATTTGTACCAGTACTCCCGCATCCAGTAAGAATTAAGCTCAGTACTACAAGTAAAGAAAATACATATTTCTTCATAGGCTTGTCCCCTTTACAAATGTATTAATCAAATTGTATCAAATATCATGGTGTGTCGGGTGAAGATTTTTTTGACTGATTTTTGAAGCGCCATCGTAGTGAATGGAATAGAAATAAGATTGGAATATAAGCGTATACAATATATAAGCCGGCCTGAGAAAGTACGGTATTTAATGTATTGATGCTTTCCCTGTTTGTGAAAAACAAAGATGAAATAAATATAGTCGCGATAAACAATGGCAATGTAATGTTAAATGGTATGTGAAAAGAGTATTTACTAATACGACAAGCGGACCAAATCGTTAAACAAAGATTAGGTAAAATAATAAGAAACCATAAGAAAATAATAATGTATTCAAATCGCTGAATGAATGGGACTTTAATAATTTTTAGCATTGTTAAAGTAGGCCAAATTGTATGATGCAGTTGGCCCTGACTATAGTACATAAGGGAAACGATTGCTAGTACTACATATAAAATAGTTGTGAAAGCAATCCCGCCATGTGCCCATTTATGTAGTGATTTTCCCTTTTTAATAAGTGGGTAAAAGATAAGGATTGCTTCAAATCCAAGAAACTCTAATGCAGATGCTTTCGCTGAATATAGAATGTCTGCAGGTGAATGGGTGAAAATAGGTAAAATATTACGGACATGTGCGTATTTCATAGGGAAAACTAAGAAGAATAGTACGAAAATCGGTATTATGACGCCCCAAAAACACATTCCTGTTACAGAGCGGAAGCCGCCTTTTATTACGTAATACGTCACGAGTAAAAATAATAATGTTAATTTCCATGGCTTAATTGTAGGAAAAACCCAAACTTGAATGACTTCAATATATGTACGAAGCACAGTAAGGCAAAATAAGAGAAGATATGTGGCAAAGCACATAGAGAAAAAGGTTCCAATCCATTTTCCGAAACATGTCGTATGAATGGTCATCAAATCATTGTCTTTTTCTAACATTTTTAACATACAAAACAGTACGATATGAGTTAAGACACCCGCAACAATAAGGGAAATCCAAGCATCATAACCAGCATATTGTGCAATAACTCGTTGGTATCCTAACACGCCTACTCCAATTTGAAGAGAGTGTAATAAAAGAAATGTGAAATAAGGGGAAACAGTCATTGTTTTATTTTGCTCAGCCATTGTAACACCTCACTATTCTCCGATACCAGATTGTACGATATTAACTTGCACATTAACCGCAACGTCTACGCTAGGGTACATTTCTTGAATTTGTTTCATACTCCATTTTCTCGAGTGACTACGAATTTCTTCACGTATACCTACTGGATCAATATCTTTTTCTTGGAATTGTTTTATTAATTCGTTTAAATGTTTTTCAATTGTTTTTTCTACATGTTTTTTTACGTAAGTTATATTCTCCTTTTTAGATAAATCAAGCCAATCAGGAGTGTTTTTTATGAGTCCATTTAGTTTTAAGTGGATGTGAACTTTTGGAAGACTACCGTTTTGAGAAACGTCACAGACACTTTTTCCAGATAAGTTTTGAGTAGCGATTAATCCTTTATGTTTACCTTGACGTATCGGAACTTCGTAACGTCCATTTTTAGTTGGATTAATGAGTAATTTTAATAAAAAAGAGCCTTTTTTATCTGTATACATAGCCACTTTATCTTTTTTTAAAAAAGCGATGCCTTTAATAGAAGCTGATTTGTCTTCGTCAACTTCAATATAGGGAAGAAAGGGATCGCCTCCTGATGAGTAAAAGTTATACAAAAAAATATTTAAAGCGGTCCGAGGAATTGTTTCAGTTTCTATATTTTGCTCAAGTAAATCAGCAAGATAGAGCGATCCATTTGTTTTAACATGCTTGAGAAGTTCTTCTGTTGATCCGTCTACAAGTGCTAGCTGTACGTCTCGGCCAATGTTAGGGTCACGTTGTAAGTTGTTAATAACATCCCCAATTCCACGTTCACCAAATGCTTTTCCAAATAAGACAACACGCATTTGACCTACAGCGATCGTATGTGGCGATTTGGCGTTTAGCTGTGAAGAGATTGTTTCAAGTGTACTTGCAGTAGTTGACTGAGTTTCTGGTTTAGATTGTACGCCCTTTGTATAATCTGGATAGAGAATTGTCCCGCGAAATTTTTTATCTTTCGTTATATCAAATCCACCTACATGAATAATTCGCTGTGTGTCTACTATATTTGGTTGTGTACAGCCTGATTGGAAAATTAAAATGATAATGGAAAAGCATAATAAAATATTTTTCATTTCTCCTCACCATCATGTTTTTCTTTCGCTTTGTTTGGATCATAGCGCCATTTCTTTTTTGGTCTTAGAACAGAAGCACGCTGTGCAGTTTGGCTAAATGGTAAGCGTAGAAAGCCTTCCGCTGTCCCTAAACCGCGAAATGGATATAAAGGTAATAAATAAGGCGATCCAAGTGATTTTAAACGAATTAAATGAGCTAATATGAATACGAATCCTACAATGAGACCTAAGCCCCCAAATGCACCAGCTAAAAGAATAAGCGGAAATCGTAGTATCCGGATAGTAGAAGACATTTTTACAGTTGGTGTTGTAAAAGAAGCAAGTGCTGATAAAGCGACCGCAATTAATAAAATTGTACTTGTTAAAGCAGCTTGAACAGATGCTTGGCCAATTACAATCCCACCAACGATACCGATTGTTTGTCCAACTTTTGTCGGTAATCGTGCTCCAGCTTCACGGAGCAATTCGATTGTGATTTCTAAAAAAAGTGCTTCTAAAATGGGCGGAAAGGGTACATTAGCTCTTGAAAAAATAATCGGACCTAGTAAATCCGCAGGAATCATTTGATAGTGATACGTTAATACAGCTGTATAAATAGCTGATGAAAATAGCGAGAATGCTGCTCCGAAAAAGCGAACCATTCGAAGAAATGAGCCTGCTATCCATGGTAAATAATAATCTTCTGGAGAGACGAAGAAATCGAGTAATGTCGCTGGTCCAGCTAATGCATATGGTGAACCGTCTGTTAAAATGACAACTCCTCCATTCAATAATGCATAAACGGAGCGATCTAAACGCTCTGTAGGGAGTAAAACAGGGAAGGGAGAGTTACTGTTATCACTAATAAACTGTTCAATCATAGTCGCATCGAAAGGAACATCAAAGTCAATGTCTTGTAGGCGCTGCATTGCAGTATTAACGTGCTGTTCATTCGTAATGCCTTCGATGTAAGCAACTACGACTTTTGTTTTTGATATAGAGCCAACTACAACTTGTTTGAAAACTAATTGCTCCGTTACAATATTCCGGCGAAGTAAGTGTATATTTGTATCAATATTTTCAACAAATCCAACTTTTGGACCGATGACACTATATTCATTTTCTGTATCGTTATATAATCGTGTACCTAAAACTGAACTTTCAGCACGAATAAGTGCATATTCTGCGATTTGAGAATCATTTTTTAGCTGAACAAGTACATACCCACTTAATAATTTTTCACGAATATCATCAATAGAAGGGGCGGTGATAATCTCCTCGAGTGTGACGATATTTGCTATATCGCTTATATTTTCAATGTGATCTAATTCTCTTTTTATAGGTGTTAAAATGAATCGATTAATGAGGAGTGATTCGGCTGTAGATTTATAATAAAACAAACATAACGTCCCATCTTCTACGATGTTATAAGAAACGAAATCACTAGACCCTTTCATAGTTTGGATAAATTCTGGAATGGAACAGATTGTTTTTGTATTCTTTTTAGACGAAAGAAACATTTTCTCACCCCTTACCTACATCATTTACTCGTGTTAGTTTTTGGGAAAGACGGGAATTTATACTTGAAAATTGAAAGTTCATAAAGTGAAACTTTAATCAGTGGGGGTTTTGTTCATCCCCCACTGATTATTAGCCCTCACCAATCGGGCGTTTACGGGCAGTTGATCTCCCACCTAACTTCTTTGCTCCAGCCGAATTTTGAGGTGGGAGTTTTACTACCCACAAATAGCGGGATAAAGAAAAGGAAGAGTATTGAATATCTCTTCCTTTTTGGCAGGCTAATTTGTTTTCTTTTCTTTAATAGACTTCACTAATTTAATCATTTCTGCCCGTATATCTTCTTTTTTAACATTTAATTTTTCCGCAATTTGTTTAATATCCATCCCATCTTTTTTCATTTTCAGTACATCATCGAGAGAAGTATTACTTTTTTGAGCGATGATTGTTAATACCGTGAGCTGACGTAAGCTGATATTATACTCTTTCATTTTTTGTTTTAGTCCATCTGGTGTGGACTTTTGCATATTTGCTAATTCTTGCAGTAGTGCTTTTTTCGTTTCTTTATTCATATGATGCTTTTTCAATTTACTTGGATCTACACCGAAATGCTGTGCTGTTTTCTCCCAAGATTTATTTTGCTTATAGTAAGCTAAAACGTCTTTAATTTCCTTTTTACTGATTCTTGCAATGTGGGCAGCTTTCCAAATTTCATGTTTGTTATAGCCGAGTTTTTCGAGAGACTGCATTTCTTCCTCTGAGATTGGTTTATGATGATGCATTGTTACTTCTTTTGGCGAGGCAGCGGAAGCAGGGAAAACAGACACCCCGCATAATAATGCTGCCATAGTCATACTTACTGCGATTTTCTTATACATGTAAACTCCTCCTAGATGGATAATGTGGAAAACTTACACATATCATTTCCATAAAATGTGAAAAACTTGTGAACAAGTTAAGTTTTTTTATTCACAGTATAAAAAGGAGTTTTTATAAGTTTTCCAACATAAAACATTGATTAATAGTGAAAAACTAGGTTATAATCGAAATTGAAAATCAATATCAATAACAAACTTATACATATAGATAAAAATAAGGGAGAGAAAAATATGACTACATATACTTCCATCGCAAATGTGATTAAAGAAAGACGTTCTGTTCGTACATTTACAGATAAAGCAGTAGACAAAGAGCTATTAATTGAACTATTAAACGACGCAACATGGGCACCGAATCATAAAAATCGTGAACCATGGAATTGTAAATTATACATTGGAGAAGGCCGTCAGAAATTAGTAGACGCAGTATTAAACTCTTTCACAGAAGAAGAAAGAGTGAAACGCGGCAAAATTTTATCTGACCGTTTCTTAAACACACCTGCACAAATCGTTGTATATATGAATGAAGATCCGCGTCAAATTCCACGTGACGAAGATTACGCTGCAACATGTGCATTTATGCAAAACTTCCAATTACTTGCTTGGGAGCGCGGCTTAGGATGTGTTTGGAAATCAGGTGGATTAAACTATAATCCACTATTTATAGAAGGAATCGGTTTAACAAGAGGTCAACGCATCATTGGAATTCTTCACATCGGCTATTTCGATAAAGCACCAGAAGGAAAAGCTCGTACGCCGATTACGGAGAAGATGGAGATTATTGAGGGTTAATTTGGAAGGCATTCTCGTTTTTTACGAGGGTGTCTTTTTATTATGTAATCAATCCTCATGAAAGCTTGTTCCCCATCATACACTTTCTTAAGGGAAAGTGTAAGGAGGGAAAATAATGAGAGCAAGTGAAGATAAAGCATTGCAATATGCGATTGCGGAAATTACGGAAATTGCGACTGGATTTGGGCTTGATTTTTATCCGATGCGTTATGAAGTATGTCCAGCGGAAATTATTTATACATTTGGTGCATATGGGATGCCGACGAGGTTTTCACATTGGAGTTTTGGAAAGCAATTTTTCAGAATGAAATTACAATACGATTTAGGACTTAGTAAAATTTATGAACTCGTTATTAACTCTGATCCATGTTACGCCTTTTTATTAGATACGAATTCTTTAATTCAAAATAAACTAATCGTGGCGCACGTTTTAGCGCACTGTGACTTCTTCAAAAATAATATTCGTTTTTCGAATACGAAGCGAGACATGGTAGAAAGTATGGCTGCAACAGCGGATCGTGTGAAAGCATATGAGCATAAGTACGGAAAAGCAGAGGTAGAAACGTTCTTGGATGCAGTACTTGCCATTCAAGAACATATAGATCCATCACTTATGCGCCCGAAACTTGCATGGAGTATTGAAGATTTAGAAGAGGATGTTGAAAAGAAAAAGATATCACAGTACGATGATTTATGGAATTTAGATGATCGAAACAAAAAGAGGGAAAGACCTAATATGCATAAAAAGAAGAAAATCCCTCCGCAACCAGAAAAAGATTTACTCCTCTTTATTGAAGAATACAGCCGTGAGCTAGAAGATTGGCAGCGCGACATATTAACGATGATGCGCGAGGAAATGTTATATTTCTGGCCACAGCTTGAAACGAAGATCATGAATGAAGGCTGGGCTTCCTACTGGCATCAACGCATACTTCGTGAAATGGACTTAACATCTGGTGAAGCAATTGAATTTGCGAAATTAAATGCAGGTGTCGTACAGCCATCAAAAACAAGTATTAATCCATACTACCTCGGTATTAAAATGTTTGAAGATATTGAAGAACGCTATAACAATCCGACAGAAGAAATGAAAAGGCGCGGTGTGAAGCCAGGCTCTGGTCGTGAGAAAATGTTTGAAGTACGAGAAATTGAATGGGACGTATCATTCCTAAGAAACTACTTAAATAAAGAACTCGTAATGAGAGAAGATATGTACTTATTCCAGCGCCAAGGTAAAGAATATAAAGTAATTGATAAAGAGTGGGAACAAGTACGAGATCAACTCGTAAATATGCGTACAAATGGAGGTTTCCCGTACTTAGTAGTGGAAGATGGAGATTACTTAAAGAATGGGGAATTGTACATTAAACATAGTTACGAAGGAATTGAGCTCGATTTAAAATACTTAGAAAAGGTATTACCGTATCTTCATCAGTTATGGGGAAGAACGGTGCATATGGAGTCGATTGTGGAGAGTAAGGGCGTTGTGTTTTCTTATGATGGGAAGATGGTGCATCGGAAGTATGTGTGAAGAAAAGAACGGACATAGAATTCTATGCCCGTTCTTTTTAATTTGGAACAGAATTAAATATGCTATTCTTGAAGAAAGGGAGTTATATATAGAAATGGAGCAATTCAAATGAGCAAAATAGGGGTATGCAAGGTGGATATTACGCCTCCTGTAGGTATTGATTTTGTCGGATATTATAGAGAGACAGGAATAAATAATATTGAAGAGCGTATTTATGGGACAATCTTTGTATTTGAAAAAGATGAAATGAAGACTGTGTTTATAAGTATTGATAATATTGGGATGATAGTAGACGATACGAATATTATTCGTGAACGAGTAGCTAGTGAGCTTCATGTGCCAGTTGAGCGAATAACAGTTGTTTATACACATACACACTCTGGTCCGGAAACAGTTGGTGATCATCCTTTAATAAAGTCGTATAAAACGATTTTACTAAATAATGCAGTGCAGGGTGTTATTACTGCGAATAATAATATGCGGTTATGTGAAGTTGGCTGGGGCGTTACGACAGGTGATATTGGGGTAAACCGAAGAGAGAGAACATGTGATGGAAGAGCAAAGATGGGAACAAATATAGAGGGTGTTGTAGATAACCGAATTGGCATGTTAGCAATAAGAGATGCTGAAACGAAGGAGCTATCTGGGATTGTAGTATTTTGTACTGCGCATCCGAATGTTTTAAAAGGTGATAGTGATGTATTATCAGCGGATTATCCTGGAATGACGAGAGAGATTCTGGAGAAAATAGTAAATTGTCCAGTTGTTATTGTTCAAGGTGCTGCTGGAAATGTGAATGCGAAATATCGCGGTTCAAGGGAAGCATTAAAACAAATGGCTTACACACTTAGTGGACATGTATTAACGATGTTGCCAATAGTTACATACAGCCCAATTGTAAATTTAAGAACGATTTCGAGTACGATGCAAATGAGATTGAAGGATCTGCCCGAAATTGATGAGATACGAAGAATGGCTCGCTCAGCTGAGAGGCAGTGGGGTGTGAATACGGATGAATGGCTTACTATCGTTTTAGAGAAATATAAGCAAGGTATTCGGCAGTTAAGTGTTGATTTAGAAGTTCAACTGTTTCAAATTAATGATGGTATATTCTCTGGAATACCGATGGAACCTTTTTCAGAAACTGCTTTAGAAATGAAAGAGAGTCTTCAAAATGAACTAGCTTTCTTTGGTGGCTATACGAATGGATATATTGGTTACTTACCGACAAAAGAGGAGTATGCATATGGTGGATATGAAGTGGAATTAAACCCTGTCGTGTATGGGCCGGTTACAAATTTGTTGATGCCGCCAGCGGAGAATACGCCAGAGTTGATCGTGCAGAGAGTTATGGAATTATATAATGCATAAAATATGATATCTCATATATTTAAAACAAAATTTAAAGGAATCAATGATTTTAATAAAACTGTAGAAAACGAATCCATTTTGAAAAAGACTAATCAAAATGGATTCGTTTTTTATATGGATTTTGGTTACTTTGACAGACTTTTTGTTTACCAAACAGGTCGTATACTTGATGAAAACCTACCTGTATTTTCTTTAGTAACGAATGTTGTTAAATCGGCTTTAAGCATTTGCATTCGTTCTGCACCTATGTTTGCAATCCATCGTTGTTCTATTTCAGCTACTATTTCTTCTTTTGCTTTCATTACTGCTAAACCACGCTCGGTTAAAACAATAATTTTACCTCTTTTATCAGTAGGATGCGTTTGGCGCGTGACATAACCACTGTTCTCAAGAGAATCTACCATTTTACTTATGGCTTGTTTTGAGACCCCTAAATATTCAGCTAGTTCTATACCGGTTGCTCCATTAGGAAGGATGCGTTTGAACATAAAACCATGCGCTGGCCTAATATCTTCAAATCCCAATTCACTTAATTTGTCATGTAGTTCAGTAATTAATGTGCTGAAGGATAATGATAAAAGTGAAGTGAGATCTAATTCGTTAAATGTTTGATGCTCCATGTATATAACCTCCTTACTTATAGTCAATTTAATTGACTATAAGTAAAATCCATTGTACTATACAGGATATAGTCAATCAAATTGACTATATGTTAGTGATAGAACAAATAATGATTTATCTAAATAAAATCAATGAATTATGGAGGTTTCACATGGTTAATATCGTTAAAATTAGAGGGAGTGTATTTGCACCGTATGCTTCGCTGAAACCTATTCAGGATCCTGCAACAGGAAGAGTGTTTGAATATGCTGGGGATGCACGGGAGTTTACACCATGCGCTGTGAACACAAAGCGTTCAAGATTAGAACAAGAAGTGAATATTGATTTTTATAAAAGAGAGATTTTCACATATGCAGATGCTTGTATCGTCACTGTGAAGATTACAAATCCAGATGACTCAATTGAGTATCAAAAAGGAGAAACAAGTACAGAAAACATTGCATGTACAAATATTGTATGGAGTGAAGATGAAGTTTCATTTGAAATGAGAGCAAGTGCAAGTAATCCGTTAAACGCGGCAGCACCTGCAGCAGATTATTTTTTGACTATACGGGTTAATGAAAGTGGCGCTGTGCACGTTGAAGGTGTACATGATGGTTTCCCTTGCTATGAATTTTATAAACAAATAGACTTTGGTTCATTTGAATTAATATATACACATGATTTCAGAGAAACGGATGATACCCCAGCAGCACTAGCTGGAGAAATGGAATATAGCTTTAAAACGACAATCTAGATATAAATATAGCGCTATTTTTCAGAAGGAAGTAGCAAACGTAAAAGCGAAAGCTATTGATTATGGGAGCGAAATTGTGGTCTGTTTTATTCAATAGTATGCAGTATTTAAAATAATATTATAGAGGTGTTTCTTATGACTAATATCGTTAAAATTAGAGCCAACGTATTTATTCCAATGTCTTGGACAGAACCGCGGAAGGATGCACAAACAGGAAAAGTAATCCAATTCGAAGGTGATTCACGTGAATTTACACCACATGCGGTAAATACTATGCGCTCTAGAGTTGAGCAAGAGGTAGTAGTAGATTTTTATAAAGAAGAAGTGTTTTCATATGCGAACACGGGGATTACGACAGAGAAGGTTACAAATCCAGATGGTTCGGTGAATAAAAGAACAGGAAAAGCGAGTACTGAAAATATTGTGTGTTCCGATATTATGTGGAATTCTGAGGGTGTGCAATTCAAAATGAGTGCAAGTGCTAGTAATCCGTTAAATGTGTATGCCCCTCCTGTGGACTATTTATTAACTGTATGTGTGAAAAAGAATGGCAGTATCGATATTCAAGGAGAACATGATGGATTCCCTTGTTTCGAATTTTATAAGCAAGTAGATTTCGGTTTATTTGAACAAATTTATACACATGATTTTAGAGAAACTGGTGATACAGCTGAAGCATTAGGCGGAGAAATGGATTATAGTTTTGCAAAGAGATTATAGGAAGTATGACAATGGAACGAGGGGTTACTTCATTCGTAAATGAAATGAATTTTTTGTAGTAGATATATTGTATTAGTCATATTATCCCCATGTTTGAAGCTCGTATAGTTACAAATATGGGATAAAAAGAAATGTGAGGAATGTATATGACAGTGAAAATTAGAGTTTATTCTGATTTTATTTGTCCATTTTGTTTTTTAGCTACTGCCCCTTTAGATGGGGTGCAAAGGAAAAAGATGTAGAAATAGAATGGATGCCACTTGAATTACGCCCTATCCCGCATCTTAAAGTTAAACCATGGAAATTGCCTTATGTGGTAGAAGCTTGGAGCTCGTTCATTCATCCTACTGCTAAAAAATTAGGAATAGAAATGAAATTACCTCGTTTATCGCGTCCGTATACTCATTTGCGATATTTACGTACCATGAAACAACTAATTACACTATCTACAACTGAAATTCTCTTTGATTTCGAATGCCTTACAAACAAAATATTAGCACAAATGTTCGTGTGACGGTATAATTATAAGTATCTTAAAATTAAAGGAGGTCTTGCCTTATGAGTCAAAGAATTTCCTACTATGATGTTGCACCTGATGGCATGAAAATTATGATGGATATGGAGAAGTACACTAAGAAGTCTACAATTAATCGAATTACTAGAGAACTTATAAAGATTAGAGTCTCTCAAATTAACGGTTGTGCTTTCTGCATAGATATGCATACATCCGATGCTCGTAAGATGGGTGAAACCGAACAACGAATTTATTGTTTGAATGCTTGGAATGAATGTGATTTTTATACACCTGAAGAGAAAGTTGCTCTTGAACTATCTGAGCATATTACTCTAATTCCTACTAAAAGAGTTCCTGAAGACCTATATAAGCGAGTACGTGAACACTATGACGAGAAACAATATGTTGACCTTGTTTTGGTAATCAATCAAATCAACAGTTGGAATAGAATTTCTATTGCAATGGGAAATACAGCAACTAAAAAATAATTGCTCTCAACGAACGGAAAATAAGAATAAAATTAAAGATGTTTAAAAAATCACAATACGGTCGTTTCATTTTTCTTTATTATGCAGTTATCATAAACTGTGACATAACCAAATTTATAAAAGTTATTGTTTCATCCTTTATAACTTTTATAATAATATTATCTTGAAACACGAAGGGACTGAACTATGCGCAGATATCAATATCTTGACCCCAAAATAAAAACATAATGGAGGTAAAAATATTGATTACAGAACTACAAACCGAAAGATTAGTTTTAAGAAAAATGAAAGCATCAGACTCAGCTAGCATGTTTACAATTTGGTCTGATCCAGAAGTTACAAAATTTATGAATATCAATAGTTTTACTGATGAAAGCCAAGCGGTAGATATGATTGAAATGCTTGATAAGCTATCTCGGGAAAACAGAGCTATTCGTTATTCGATAATTGAATTAGAATCAAATGAAATTATCGGTTCTTGTGGTTATAATTCATTTGATTTCAAAAACGCCAAAGCAGAAATTGGTTACGATATTAGTAAAGCTTTTTGGGGTAAGGGATATGCGCCAGAAGCCATTCTCTCTTTAATGGATTATGCGTTTAGTACTTTAGAATTCAATAGAATAGAAGCAAAAGTTGAATCTGAAAACATTAATTCAATAAAAGTCTTACAAAAGTTAAACTTTACATTCGAAGGGACAATGAGAAAGTGTGAAAAATCTAATGAAAAGTTTATTGATCTAAGTATTTATTCAAAATTAATAACAGATTAACTTATATTGCTTAGCCTATATTCCTTAAAATGTAGGCTATTCTTATATCTTCTATTTCAAAGTTTAAATAATTTAATAAGTCGAACAGTATTTGTTTACACTTCATTATAAGCTATACACTACCGTATTTTTAAACAACTTTGTTATTGAAATGGAACAGTTTAACAACGTAGCAATGCGGATTCACGCCCTCAAAATTAAACAACTTTATTATTATTAGTCAGTAAAGGCTGTCGATTAAGAGTTAGAAAAGGGTAAAGAGAATAAATTAGATGGACTACAATGCAGTGCATTTTTACTATACCCTAGAAGGTTTGACAAAAAAACAAACCGCTTTACAATATACCCTTCAGGGTATATGATATTATACAAAGTTATAAAGTAATGTATAATATAGTTATAATTACGGAGGTGGTCTACAGTGGAATATAATCAAGATATGAAAAATAGATTGAAACGTATTGAAGGTCAAGTTCGTGGTGTGCTTCGCATGATGGAAGAGGGAAAAGATTGCCGAGATGTTATTACACAGTTAACTGCATCCCGTTCTGCGCTAGATCGTACAATTGGACTCGTTGTGGGAACAAATTTAGAGCAATGTTTGCGCGAGCAGTTTGAAACAGGTAATGGCTCAAATGAAGAGTTAATTAAAGAAGCTGTTCAATTACTTGTAAAAAGCCGATAATCTGTCAAACGTATGTGTTGACAGATTTTTAAAAACATTTTAATATACCCATATAGGTATAAGTGTATAAGTTATGGAGGAATCGACAATGAGTATAAAAGTTGATACGAGTTTAGACTGTAAAGGATTGGCTTGTCCGATGCCAATTGTGAAGACGAAAAAGGCGATGGAAGGGTTGGCAGCAGGGAAAGTTATTGAAATAGAGGCGACGGATAAAGGTTCTACGCTAGATATTCAAAGTTGGTCAAGTAAAGTAGGGCATCAATATATTGGAACGAAACAAGAGGGAGATATATTAAAGCATTATGTACGAAAAGCACACGAACATGAAGTGAATGAAGTTGTGAAATATCCTCATACAATTACGAATGGGAAATTGCAAGATATATTATTAAGTGGTGAAGATTGCACTGTATTAGATGTTCGTGAAGCGGCGGAATTCGCCTTTGGTCATATTCCATCCGCAATTTCGGTGCCGTTAGGCGAATTAGAGAGTGCAGCGTTAGATCAGACGAAGCAAATTTATGTTGTTTGCCGAACTGGTAATCGTAGTGATATAGCTTGTCAAACGTTGAAAGAAAAAGGTTTTTCAAATGTGAAAAATGTCATTCCAGGTATGTTAGAGTGGCAAGGGAATATGGAAAAATAAAATTTTTTAAATGAAAATATACCTATGGGGGTAATTGTATGGTCGCTAAGATGTTACAAGCAAAAGATGTTGCAGAGAAAGTTTTATTCGGAGAGTTATTTATTTTAGATGTTCGGAATGAAGCGGATTATGAAGAATGGAAAATTGAAGGGAAACAAATTTCTTCATTGAATAAACCGTATTTTGATTTATTAGATGGTGTAGAACATATTGTAGATGAATTACCGAGGGAGAAAGAGATTTTAGTTGTATGTGCGAAAGAGGGTTCTTCTCAGTTTGTTGCAGAGCAATTGTTAGATGAGGGTTTCAATAATATTTATTATTTAGCTGGCGGTATGAAAGCTTGGAGTGAGTATGTGAAGCCGGTAAAGGTAGGGGATGTACAGGGCGGGGGAAGTATATATCAATTTAATCGTCTTGGAAAAGGATGCTTGTCTTATATGGTAGTTTCAAACGGTGAAGCAGCAGTCATTGATGCGGTGAGAACGATTAAAGCATACGAAGAGTTTGCAAAAGAGAACGGAGCTACTATTACGAATGTAATGGATACACATTTACATGCAGATCATATTTCAGGTGGACGTAAATTAGCTGAAAAAGTAGGCGGTACGTATTGGTTACCTCCAAAAGATGCGGAGGAAGTTGTTTTCTCTTACGAACCGCTAGTAGAAGGCACTGTTATTACGGTGGGGGGTACCATAATTAACATTGATGCACTATACTCACCAGGGCATACGATTGGGAGTACATCATTTATTATCGATGAGACGTATTTATTATCAGGAGATATTTTATTTGTAGATTCAATTGGCCGTCCCGATCTTGCTGGGAAGGCGGAAGATTGGGTGAGTGATTTACGAAATACGTTATACAAACGTTATAAGGAACTGTCTCAAGAGTTAATCGTTTTACCAGCTCATTATTCAAAAGTAAGTGAAATGGATGAACGAGGCATTGTGAGTGCGAATTTACAAGATCTATTTAAGGAGAATATAGGATTAAATATTGTCGATGAGATAGAGTTTCGTAAAACTGTGACAGAGAATTTACCACCTCAGCCGAATGCTTATCAAGAAATTCGTCAAACGAATATGGGAAAAATTCATCCGAATGTGGAAGAAGAGCGTGAAATGGAGATTGGTCCAAATCGCTGTGCAGTGCATGATTCATTATAAAAATAACAAACTGGAGGTATAGATGATGAATATAAAACAAGTATTAGATGCGAAAGGTTTAGCATGTCCGATGCCGATTGTAAGAACGAAGAGAGCGATGGATACTTTACAATCTGGAGAAGTGTTAGAAGTACATGTAACGGATAAAGGGTCAGTTAAGGATATTCCAGCATGGTCAAAAACAGGTGGTCATGAAATAGTAAAGCATAATATAGAAGACGATGTGCTGAAGTTTTGGATTAAGAAGGCGTAGTGAAGAACTAGTTTTGTAAATGCGGAGAGGGTGGTTATATGAATACAATATTAAGTACGCTTTTCATTGTACTTGCTGCATGGTTTGTTATTTCACGTGTTTTACCGGTGAAAGGTGTTCAAAATATAAATGGAAAAGAATTAAAGAGTATAGTGGGAAAACAGGGAAAACACTTTATCGATGTTCGTACAGTAGGTGAATATAGAGGAAATCATATGAAGGGATTTCAGAATATCCCGCTAAATGAGTTAGCTAGTAAAGTAAATCAGTTAGATAAAAATAAGGAAGTAATTGTTATTTGTCAGAGCGGGATGAGAAGTAAGCAAGCAGCAAAAGTATTAAAGAAATTAGGATTTCAGCGCGTTATAAATGTTTCAGGCGGTATGAACGCTTTGTAAGGGGAAAATAGTATCGGGTGTAGCTAGATAATTGGAGCCTTTTTACAATTTTTAAAATACCCCTATAGGTAATTAAGAGGAGGACACCATGGAACAACAGAAGAAAACGACGATTGTTTTATTTAGTGGAGATTATGATAAAGCGATGGCAGCTTATATTATTGCAAATGGTGCAGCGGCGTACGATCATGAGGTGACTATTTTTCATACTTTCTGGGGTTTAAATGCCCTTAGGAAAGATGAGCATGTGAAAGTAAAGAAAACGTTTATAGAGAAAGTGTTTGGAAAAATGATGCCGCGCGGCGCTGATAAGATGGGATTATCAAAAATGAATTTTGCTGGTATGGGACCAAAGATGATTAAAGGTATTATGAAGAAGCATAATGCGATGCCTTTGCCTGATTTAATTGATATGGCGAAAGAACAGGGAGTTAAGCTTGTAGCTTGTCAAATGACAGTAGATTTATTAGGGTTAAAAGAGGAAGAGATTATGGAAGGGGTAGAGTTTGCAGGAGTAGGTGTATATTTAGCAGATGCTTCGGATGGGAATGTGAATTTATTTATTTAAATCACCTTCTTTTTAGAAGGCGGGGGATACAATATGAGTTTAACAGTGCTACTTTTTATTATTGGGTTTATAGGATCGTTTATTTCAGGAATGGTTGGGATTGGCGGTGCAATTATTAATTATCCGATGATCTTATACATTCCAGTATTGCTAGGATTTGCTGGATATACATCACATGAAGTGAGTGGTATTACAGCGATTCAAGTATTCTTTGCAACTTTTGCAGGCGCGTGGGCGTATAGGAAAAGTAACGATATGGATAAAACGTTAGTTGTTTATATGGGAGCTAGTATATTAATAGGAAGCTTTGTAGGTAGCTTTAGTGCGAATTTATTAAATGAGCATGCTGTAAATGTTGTTTACACATTACTAGCTACTATTGCGGCTATTATGATGTTTATACCAAGGCGAAGCAATCGTAAGGGGACAGAAGGAATTACGTACAATAAGTGGATCGCTAGTTTGCTAGCGTTTATTGTAGGAAGTGTTTCCGGCATTATTGGGGCTGGTGGTGCGTTTCTTTTAGTCCCGATTATGCTAGTTGTTTTAAAACTACCGATACGTACAACAATAGCAACATCTATCGCTATTACTTTTATTTCCTCGATAGGAATTACTACTGGGAAAGTGATTACTGGACAAATAGTTGTTATTCCGGCTCTTATCGTTGCGATAGCAAGTTTATTTGCCGCTCCTCTTGGAGTGAGAGTAGGGAAGAGAGTGAATCAAAAAGTTTTGCAGTATGTATTGTCTACTTTAATTGTAGGAACTGCGATAAAGATGTGGGTTGATATGATATCGAAATAAAAAGATGGTGCTCTTGTAGCACCATCTTTTTATTTACGCCCAAATAACTTTCATTAAGTTCTTATATTCATCGTTTGCCAGTTTATATAGCATTCTCGTATGTTCAAAGACAAGTGCGGGATTAAAGTTTGGTTCTGAGAATGCAAGAGATGTTGAAATATCAATTGCATTTTGTTTGTTTAGCGTGAATTTTGCAAATCGATAAGATGTGTTTAATTCATTGATGACATGTAAAATGTCATTTTTTGATGTTGAATCAGGTACAAGAGCAACATTGAAGCAGTATATATCCACAGCAGGATGTTCGCTTTGGAAAGCAGCGATAAGTTGAATCTTTGCGCCAGCTTCTGTTTCTAACCCTACTGAAAAATGTACCGAACCATCATTTTCATCTATATTTTCTTCCATGTATATATCGTTTGATTTTAAGTACTCTTTAAAATCTGAAATGTTATGTTTTACTGCAGCTTTCATATGTGTGAGCCCCCTGATAATTGGAATAGATTACTATTATTTATTATAATTTAAAAATATTAAAAAAGATAGTTGGAAAGTTCTGATTTTTTATTTTAAAAGCATTAAAAAGAAGCAGTGCTCTACCTCCATAGAGCACTGCTTCACTTTATTCATTGTCATTAGACGATGTTTCTGTATCTTCACTGTTATTCTTATTTTGAGTTTCATCGTTACTTGATTCGCGTTCACTCGTATTTTCAGACTTAGATTCTTTTGTTTTCTCTGAGCTTGTTTTTTTCGAATCTGAATCTGATTTTGTATAGGCAGGTAATCCAAGGTGACTACGAAGTTCGTTTGTAACATTAGCTAATTCTTTTTTATCTGGATTGTAGTAGTAAGTTCGGCCACCACCAGCTGACTTACTACATGTATCATCACCTTTTGCCATGTAACAGTCTTCACCTTGAATTTGTAATTTCTCAATTGAAGAATCTGCTCCATATTTATAGAATGAAAGCATATCATCGAATGTTAAGTTCGTAACGAATTGGCCATTAATGTCATCAATGATGTTACCAACTTTTGTTACTGATCCAACGCTCGTTAGTTTCTTTAAAATGGCTTCAATAACGAGTTGCTGACGTTGACCACGCATCGCATCACTATCGATGTGCCTTGTTCTAGCAAGAGCAAGAGCTTCTTCGCCATTTAACTTTTGAACACCTTTTTGCAGATGAATTGCCTCAGCAGTATCATTGCTATCTTGCTCAGTAAATTCAACTGGTACATCAACTTCAATTCCGCCCAAATCATCGACGATTTTTATAAATGATTTAAAGTTAAATTTTACAAAGTAATCGACAGGAACATTCGTTAATTTTTCAACTGCATCAATACTTGCTTGTGGTCCGCCATCTTTTCCATTTTTGGTAGAACCGAATGCATGAGCGTGTGTAATTTTATCTTTTTTCTTTTCTACTGGAATATAAGTATATGTGTCTCGTGGAATACTTAATAGTTTTACAGTTTTGCTATCTTTATTAAACGTTGCAAGTAATAGTGCATCCGTTCTTATAGCTTCACCATATTCTTTCCCACGGACATCGCTTTCATCAACACCCATTATTAAGACAGAGACGTTATTTGTAATAGGTTTTACAGCTTTATCACGTAAATCAGATTTATCACCGCGCGCTAAATCGTGAGCGGCATTTCGAATAGCAGAAGATGCTTTATTTACTAAAAACCAAGTATAACCGCCACCTACTATTAAAAAGAATAAAATAGCGCTTATAATAATTTTTGTTTTTTTCTTACTTTTTTTCGGCTTATTTCGTGTACTTTCTTGCAAAGATGGGTTTTGCTCCATTGATTGTACTCCTTCATTTGGATTGAAATACGACACTCATATCCACTTATTATAATGAAATTTAGCGAAAAAAAACATTACAAATCATTTACATTTCGTAAAAATTCAATTTATTTATAAAAAGTCAGATTTTCTATATTTTATTTTTAAGATGTAGAACAAGTATAATGTGTTTTAGTAGAAATGAAAATATGTATTGTGAGAAAGTGATAGAGAAGTAAGATTTGTTGAAATATAGCCAAGAAGAATCGGTTAGCTTTAAAAGCATTTCTTATATAATAAAGAAGGATTTTACGGATGAAGGAGAGAGCGTAATGAATCATACACCATTCCGAGCAATTGTCGTGAAAGAAAAGGAAAATAATCAATTTGAAAGAAAGCTTGTTGAGAGAGAAATTAATAGTTTACCTGAAGGAGACGTATTAATACGTGTTCATTATTCTTCATTAAATTATAAAGATGCCCTTTCAGCTACTGGTAATAAAGGTGTAACGAGAGCATATCCTCATACACCAGGTATCGATGCAGCGGGAGAGGTAGTTAGTAGTGAAAATAACGCCTTTCAGGAAGGCGATCAAGTTATTGTAACTGGATATGATTTAGGTATGAATACTTCTGGTGGTTTCGGGGAATATATTCGCGTGCCATCATCTTGGGTCGTTCCTTTACCAAAAGAAATGTCTTTGAAGGAAAGTATGATGTACGGAACAGCAGGTTTTACAGCTGCCTTATCGGTATATAAGCTCATTAGAGCGGGAATTACACCTAGTACGGGAGATGTTTTAGTAACGGGTGCTACGGGCGGAGTAGGCAGTGTAGCAGTTAGTATTTTAGGAAAGCTAGGATATAGCGTAGTAGGGGCAACAGGGAAAATGGAAGAGAAAGAGATACTGCTACGTTTAGGTGCAAAAAAGATGATTCGCCGCGCGGAGTTGAGTGATGAATCAGGAAGACCGATGCTTAAAGGAATATATGCTGGGGTTGTCGATACTGTAGGCGGGAACATGTTAGAAAGTTCTTTAAAGGTAGTTAAGTATGGAGGCTGTGTAACAACGTGTGGTAACGTAGCAGGGCATGAATTAAATACAACTGTATACCCATTCATATTACGAGGGATTAGCCTTTTAGGAATAGATTCAGTTCAATGTCCAGTAGATGTGAGAAGAGAAGTGTGGGCATTGTTAGCAGATGAGTGGAAAAATTCAGAGCTATTATCTTATACAGAAGAATGTACATTAAAAGAATTAGATGAGAAGTTTACACTTATACTGCAAGGAAAGTTAAAAGGGAGAACGGTTGTAAAGATGAAATGAAAAAAAGAGACGCTCATTTGAGCGTCTCTTTTCCTATTATAATGATTGTTTTAAATTTACTTTTCCTTGTTCACCTAAAACGCCATCAGCAATATTTACAGCGTGATCACCGATACGCTCTAAGTTACTTACCATATCAACGAAAATGATGCTTGCATCACCTGAACAGCTACGTTCGTTCAGACGTAACACATGACGTTTACGAAGAACACGTTCCATTTGGTCAATTTTACGTTCTTTTGCAATAACCGTTTGGGCTAGTTCAGTGTCGAAGTTTGTTAAAGCATTGATTGCATCTTGTAATGTCGAAATTGTTAATTCAAGCATTTCATTTAATTCAGTTAGTGCTTCATCTGATAGTGAAACGCGGTTTGAAATTTGGAAATCTACAAGTTCTACTAAGTTTTCTACATGATCACCAACACGTTCAATATCTCCAACAACACCTGCTAGAACTGAATGCTTTTCAGAGTCTGTATGTGAAAGTGGTTTTTCTGATAGTAAAACTAAATACTCGGTAATTTTTTTATCTAAATTGTTAATAGCTGCTTCTAATTGCGTAGCCATATCAGCGTGTTTCTTTTCTTGTGTATTTAAAAATTGGTTTGCTTCTTTTAATCCTTGTAAAGAAAACTCAGCCATGCGAACAATTTCTTTTTGCGCTTCTGTTAGTGCGATAGCAGGAGATTGTTCAATAAAGATTGGATTTAAATGTTGCGGTTTGAAATCAATAGCAGAATCTTCGCCGCGAATAAGTTTTGTTACAATCCATGCTAATACAGCGATGAATGGGAATTGAATAAGTGCATTTGTTACGTTAAATGTTCCGTGGGCAAATGCGATTGTCATTTCTGGATTTAAGTTTAATGATGTTTGGAAATATTGAATTAAACTTGTAAATGGTACTAATAAAATCGTAAAGATAATTGTACCGACGATATTAAAGATAACGTGAACTAATGCTGCACGTCTTGCTGCAATAGAAGTACCAATTGCTGCTAATACAGCTGTAATTGTTGTACCGATGTTATCACCGAATAATACAGGAAGGGAAGCTTGTAAATCGATTGCACCCTGGCCGAATAGCTCTTGCAAAATACCGATTGTCGCACTTGAACTTTGTACGATTAAAGTGAAGACTGTACCAACAACGATTCCTAAGATTGGGTTATCACTCATGCTAACCATTAATTCTTGGAATGATTCTAAAGAACGAAGAGGTTTCATACCTGCGCTCATCAATTCTAAACCAAAGAATAACATACCAAATCCGAATACGACTTGACCTAAAGACTGTACTTTTTTATTTTTAAAGAAGAATAATAAGATTGCTCCAACTGCCATAATTGGAAGAGCGTATTCTCCGATTTTAATTCCGATAATAAATGCAGTAACTGTCGTTCCGATGTTCGCACCCATAATAACACCGATTGCTTGTCTTAATGTCATAAATCCGGCACTTACAAGTCCGACTGTTAAAGCGGTTGTTCCTGAACTTGATTGAATTAATACTGTAACTAACATACCTGCTAGTACACCCATAAGAGGGTTTGTTGTAAAACGATCTAGAATATCGCGAAGACGATCTCCGGCTGCTTGTTGCAGTCCATCGCCCATGTATTTAATCCCGAATAAGAAAATACCTAATCCACCAATGAACTGGAAGATCATATCTTGAATATTGTATTCCACGCATTCCACTCCTTAAATTTCATGTACGATGTAATTATTAACTAAACCTTGAGGCACTGTAAACGGTTTGTCTATAAATTTTACACTAAATTTACAAAGTACTAAAAAGTTTACAATTCTTTAAAGAAACTCCTGGATTTAATTGGTTTTCATGCATGGTATTGGACTATTTCGTAAAGAAGTCACATTTATCACACTATTTATTGATAGTAAAAATAGGAGAGATAAACTATCCAAATTGGGTGTGCTAAGTAAAGTTTCACTTTATTTATAATGGTTCTTTGCATATTTTCCGATCAAAGTTAGAAAAATATGTAGGGGAAATGGGGAGGTTGAAATGAGTGTACTGATGAAAGTGAAAAAATGATTGAAGTATATTAATCTACTTCTTTGGAGTGCTTGCAACATTAAAAAAGAGCAATTCGCATATGAATTTGCCCTGGTTTTTTATGTTAAAAAAGTTTGAGTACTTCGTATTGTAAAAACTGTGTGCAGTGTGCTTGTTTATCCTGCTATTTGTGGGAGATAAAGCTACCCACTGATTAAAGTTTCACTTTATTAGGAGTTGTCGTTATGTTTCAAGTTTATGACGACATTTCCCTTTTTGTGTCCTTTTTCAACATATATGTGAGCTTCAACAATTTCCTCAAAAGTGTATTGCCTATCAATGACCACTTTTATTTTACCATTCTCAACAAGTTCTTTAAGGAAATTTAATGCTTCGGAAGTTTCAGGTGCGTTTTGACTTAATATGAGTTTCATGCGACTTGTCAATTTAGTCCAGAGCATTTGAGCACTTGGTAACGGTTCAACGATATTTATATAGGTACCATCTTCCTTTAACATTTTAATACAATCTGAAAAGGTACTCTTATTTACGGCTTCAAAGATAACATCATAAGCTCCGTCTATAGTAGAAAAATCGCTTGCGGTGTAATCAATTACTTCGTCAGCTCCTAGGGACTTTACTAATTCTAAATTTGAGCTACTGCACACCCCTGTAACTTTTGCGCCGAAATACTTGGAAATTTGCACTGCATAACTTCCGACACTTCCAGAAGCTCCGTAAATAAGAATGTTTTGACCGCTTCGAACGTTAGCTTTCCTAAGGAAAAACAAGGCTGTACGTGCTCCAATTGGGATGGCTGCGGCTTCTTCATAGGATATATTGGAGGGCTTCATGCACACTGCTCCATCTTCAGGTATACAAATGTACTCAGCATAAGAACCGAAATTTGCTTGGGTAGCAGCAAAAACTTGATCTCCTGCTTTAAAACGCGTAACGTCTTTTCCTACTGATTCAACTTCACCAGCCAATTCCATTCCAAGTATTTGTTTTTTCGGTTGTTTAAAGCCAAGTGCAATTCGAGCGGGTAGCCAAACCGAAGAGGGAACTGTAAAACTTCTTGAACGAATATCTCCTGCTGTTACGGTTGTCGCATTAATTTTTATTAGTATTTCATTGTCTTTAGGTGTAGGTTTTTCAACTTCTTTCAATTGAAGTACGTCGGGGGGACCATATTTTGTATACAATATTGCTTTCATTAATGTTTCCTCCAATTCGTTCTATATATTAATATCATACGAACAACATGAATAAATAGAACAGCGGTTCACCTTTCAATACAATGCAAAAAGCAGTGCGATTTTTTTGGAATCCACTGCTTTTTTGCATTTGTGTATATATAATTTTTTTAGTGTAAGTACTTTGAAATGGAGCGAGTTAACATTACCCAACGGCTTTTTCGTTTATTTTATCTTTCTGTTTTTGTTTCCGTAAGCTTGTAATGTAAATGAACAGGAAAGCAATAAGTAATAGAGAGGAATAACGATATACAGTTGCATAGTTGGTAAAGTGTGCAATGAATCCAAAAATAATCGCTCCAGCACCAATTCCAAGATCAAATGCTGAGAAGAATGTTGCTGTTGCCACTCCTCTCCGGTGCGGTGCTACTCGGTCAATCATCCATGCTTGTAGTGCTGGTTGAATTGCTCCGAAACCACTTCCGTAGCACGCTGCGGCAATAATTAAGCTCGGAATTGTAGTTGTATATGACAGCAAAATAATACCTGTAAACGTAATAATAACTCCTGGAATGATGACGAATGTATGGCCTTTCGCATCATATAATCTTCCGGAAAACGGGCGGGTTACAGCGATTGCAAGTGCATTAAATAAAAAGAAGAGACTGATATCAGCAATCCCGACTTCTGTAGCAAATAATGTGATAAAGCTCCCAATTCCCCCGTACATTAATGTAATACATAATATTAATAATGAAGGAAGTAAAGCTTTACGCTCAATAAACCCATCGAGAAAGGTACCAGATGTTTGCTGTGGTGGTTGCGGCGATTTTTTGATTTGAAGTAGTTTCGTTAATACTAATGAAACTATTGTGCATGAAAGTGCACATAAAAAAAGAATCGTGAAGTTATATGTTTGCATAAGCCAAAGTCCGATAAGCGGACCGAGCGCCATGGCGATAGTTCCAGAAAGACCGAAATACCCCATGCCTTCACCGCGGCGAGCTTGCGGAATTAAATCTGAAACGACAGTTCCATATGTAGTCGTTGTAATACCAAAACCAGCTCCGTGTAAAATTCGAACGGCAAGCAATAGGAAAACGGTTGAAGCGAAAAGGTAACTGCCCATAGCGAGTAAACAAATAGCGGTACCGATCATTAAAATGATTTTTTTGTTGAATTTCTGCAAGGCATTTCCAGTTAGCGGCCTAATAAAAAGTGCTGCAACGGTAAACATACCGACAACAAATCCGATATTTGAACTTGTGCCCCCAATTTCTTTCACATAAACAGGTAAAGTTGGAATTAACATTTGAAATCCTAAAAACATACATAAGTTTGCTAGAATTAGCGCAATAAACTCTTTTGTCCATAACGGTTCTCGTTTTACGAGTACTGCCTCTCCCATATATTCATCCCCTATATAAAAGTTTTCCCGCATTAACGGGCAGTAAAACTCCCACCTTAAAATCCGGCTGGAGCAAAGAAGTTAGGTGGGAGATCAACTGCCCGTAAACGCCCGATTGGTTCAACTAATAATCAGTGGGGGATGAACAAAACCCCCACTGATTAAAGTTTCACTTTATCTCTGTTCTTTCGAGTATATGTATTGGTCAATGTAACAGTCAAGGAAGGTGCCTTGAAAACGTATAACAATTTTCGAGGCGAAAAAACTGACAAATTTGTGGAAAGACTACACAACTTTGAAAAAAAGATGTAAAGTATAGATGTATAGACTAGTAGTTGTTATGAATGATAGAAATTGTTTTTTCTTTAAAGAAAGCGGATTCAAATGGTGGTGGACGAGAAGGGGATACATACTTTTTCACTACATATATTTGAAAAGGTTTACAATATGATGAAGAAAGAGGCGTGTACATATGAGACGATTAGGTATTTCTATTTATCCAGAACATTCGACAGTAGAGGAAGATAAAGAGTATGTAACATTAGCAAGTAAATACGGATTTACACGTGTATTCACATGTTTATTATCTGTAGATGGCGAAAAAGAGACGATTATAGAAGAGTTTAAGGAAACGATCTCTCATGCGAATGCGTTAGGGTTTCAAGTATTAGTTGATATTAGTCCAGCTGTTTTTGAACAACTAGGTATTTCGTATAATGATTTATCGTTCTTCCATGAACTAGGTGCTTATGGTATTCGTTTAGATGTCGGTTTCTCAGGTTTAGAAGAATCAATTATGACGTACAATCCATACGGCTTAAAAATTGAAATTAATATGAGTAACGGTACGAAGTATGTAGATAACATTATGAGTCATAGACCAAATCGTGAAAATTTAATTGGCTGTCATAATTTCTATCCACACCGTTATTCAGGATTATCATACGATCATTTCATTAAATGCTCGAAACAATTTAAAGATTACGGTATGAGAACCGCTGCTTTTATTTCATCATTCGATGCAACATATGGACCTTGGCCAGTAACAGAAGGGTTATGTACGTTAGAGCAGCATCGTGAATTACCGATGACAACACAAGCGAAGCATTTATTTGCGACAGAATTAATTGATGATGTTATTATTGCGAACGCCTATGCTTCAGAGGAAGAATTACAAGCACTAGGTGCATTAAATAAAGAGAAACAAACATTTGATATAGGACTATATGATACAACAACAGAATTAGAAAGAATTATTGTATTAGACGAACCGCATTTTTATCGCGGAGATGTATCTGAATATATGATTCGTTCTACACAGAGTCGTGTGAAATATAAAAAAGAAGAGTTCAAACCGCATAATACGCGCGAAATTAAGCGCGGTGATCTTTTAATTGATAATGAACAGTATGGTCAATATAAAGGTGAATTGCAAATTGCTTTAAAAGATATGGTGAATACAGGAAAAACAAATGTAGTTGGCCGAGTGGTAGAGGAAGAAATTTTCTTATTAGATTATTTACAAGCTTGGGATAAATTTGGATTTACATTAAAGAAATAGAGAAAATGAAAAAGGAAAAAACTACTGACTTCAGCAGCTTTTTCCTTTTTATATATATAGAGCGAGAGGAAGAGCTATGACAAAAGTGCATCAGCGATTAATTTCCATTTTAGAGGAGTTTTTAGAAGAGAAATCGATGTTAAATCGAGCTTTTTTAGCGAGCCGTTTACATGTATCAACGAAGACGATTCAAAAGGATATAAAATTATTAAATGATATATTGGAAGAACACGGAGCGAAAATTGAATCACAAAGGGGGAATGGGTACGAACTAGAAATTATACAAACTAAGAAGTTTGAAGATTTTTGCTTAAATGTATTTCAAAAACAGACGGAAAAGATTCCAACTTCTTATGAAGAAAGAGTAGCGTATATTTTACAACGTATTTTAACGACAGATGGGTATATGAAGCTTTCACAGCTAGCGGAAGAGATTTATGTGAGTAAATCTACTGTAAACTTAATTATGAAAGATGTTACGGATATTTGTAGTCGCTATGAGTTACAGATTGAAAAAAGACCATATTATGGTATACGTATTGTGGGAGAAGAATTTAATATTCGCTCTTGTTTATCACAATATGGTTTACCACGTTATGACCATACTCCGTTTCATGAGAACTATGAGCAGACGGACACATATTTATCGTTACCCCATATTTCTCTCATCCGCTCGGTTATACTAAAGTATATCGAGGGAGGAACGATATATTTATCAGATATAGAAATTGATAATTTATCAATTCATATTGCGATTGCTTTAAAGAGATGCAGGGATGATCATTACATTCAAGCACTGCATGTGGAGGAATCTGAACTTATAATAAAGAAAGAATATAAAATTGCGAAACAGATTTTAGGGAATTTAGGGGAAGAGCTAAAACTTCAATTTCCAGAAGAAGAAATTCTATATGTGACGATGCATTTATTAAGTACAGCTGTTACAGCTAGAGATCGCTATGAAAATGTGGAAGAACTATTAGGGAAAGACGTATATGCATTCATGCAGCATATTCTTTTCAAAGTAGCGGAAGAACGGAATCTTACTTTTTATTATGATGAAGAATTATTATTTGGTTTTGGTGTTCATTTAAAAACGTTATTAAATCGTTTGAAATATAAATTAAATACGAGAAATCCTCTTTTAGCAGAAGTGAAAAAAAATTATCCATATGCTTTTGAAATTGCAGTTCTCGTTGGAGATATAATTGGTGAATATACGGGTGAATCCATTCCAGAGAGTGAAATTGGTTATATTGCCATTCACTTTGGAGGGGCGATGAGCCGTTTACAAGAAAATAATCAAAAGAAAAGATGTTTATTAGTTTGTGCGACTGGTCAAGGGAGTGCACAGCTACTGAAATATAAAATTCTATCACAGTTTCGAGATAAATTAGAGATTGTAGGTATTACAGGCTATTATCAATTGAAAGTAGAAGACCTTTATAAAGATAAAGTAGATTGTATTATTAGTACGATTCATATACCGAGTGGTTTGCCTGTGCCAGTTATAAAAGTGAATTCAATATTTGATGATAAAGAGATTAAATCGATTGGTCAGCAGTTATTTACGCATGTGAATAATAGTGTGCAGCAATATATTAAGGAAGATTTGATCTTCTTAAATCGTAGTGCTTCTACGAAAGAAGAGGTTATCCAGTTTTTATGTGAGAAAGCTGCTGCGAAAAGTTATGTACCCGCAAACTTTTATGCTTCTGTTATGGAGAGAGAGAGAACACATCTCCTACAGCGGTTGGGAATTTAGTTGCGATTCCACACCCGATGCAGTTATTAAGTGAGCAAACATTTTTGATGTTTTGTACACTTGAAAAGGCTGTTGACTGGGGAGATAAGAAAGTACAAGTTATTATTTTATTTAGTGTGAAGCGCAATAATAATGAAGATTTACAAAAGCTTTATGATTTTTTATATGATATTATGTCTAGCCAGAATACGATAGAGAACTTAACTCAGGCTGAAGTAATTGAAGATTTCCAAGAGATATTATTATCTTTATAAGAAAAGTATATAAAAACTTCCGTTACATAACGGAAGTTTTTTATGTTTAATTGTATGCGTTTTCATAATAAGATAAGAATATAGAAAAAACATAGCTTGGAGGAATTTTAAATGACTGATATGCAAACTCCATTTGCATTAATTTTACATGGTGGCAACGCTAGAAGCGCGGCACTTGAAGCGATCGCTTTTGCAAGACAAGGAGATTTTCAGAATGCGAGTGAAAAGATGGAACTTGCTAGTGAGGAAATATCATCCGCTCATCGTATTCAAACGGATTTAATTCAAGAGGAAGCAAGAGGAAACCATGCAGAAATAAGTTTATTATTAGTGCATGCACAAGATCATTTAATGAATGCCATTACAGTGAAAGAACTTGCTGAGGAATTTATTACTCTTCATAAACGAGTGGAAGAGAAAGTGACAGTATAATATGTACATTTTATTATGTTGTGCAGCAGGCATGTCAACGAGTATGGTTGTAAGAAAAATGCAAGAAGAGGCAAAGAAACAAGGGAAGGATTATAAAATTAAAGCAGTCGATTCGGAACTTGTGAAACTGGAAATAAAAAATGCTGATGTTGTTTTAATTGGACCACAGGTGAAGTATTTGTTTCCAGCGGTAGAGTTTCTTGCGAAGTCATATGATATACCAGTTGCAATTATAGAACAACGAGATTATGGCATGTGTGATGGTTTGAAAGTACTTAAGCAAGCTGAACAGTTAGTTTTAGCGTAATTATATTTTTTTAAATATAAACATTATAATGTTATAACTTTTGTTTTCGACAGATTGAACATAGGGAGGGTTATCGATGAATGGTTTTATGAGTTTTATGGAACAGAAGATTATGCCGACAACGCAAAAGATTGCAGGGCAACGACATTTATTAGCAATTCGGAATGGAGTTATTTCTACATTACCGTTAACGATTGTCGGGTCATTTTTCGTTATCTTTTTAAATTTACCAATTGATGCATATATGGAGTGGATTGCACCGTTTCGCCATATTTTAGATATTCCATTCCGATTTACAGTAGGTTTAATGGCTTTATACGCAGCATTTGGGGTAGGGGCCTCACTCGCGAACTTTTATCAGCTCAATCAGTTAAGTGCAGGATTATTATCTGTACTCGCCTTTTTACTAGCATCAGTTGAACCAATTCAAATAACAAAAGCTGTACCAGGTGTTATTGATGCAGGAAGATATATTTCAGTAGGGACATTAAGTGCTACGTCTTTATTTGGAGCTATTGTGACAGCATTAATTGCAGTTGAAATTTATCATTTCATGATTAAGCATAATATCTCGATTAAATTACCAGATAGTGTACCACCAGCAGTTGCAAATTCATTTGCAGCATTAATTCCAACTTTAGTAGTTATTCTTTTATTCTGGGGTATTCGTTACGGTTTGAAATTTGATGTAAATACAACGATCACATATTTAATTGCACCATTAAAGTCAGTATTAGTAGGAAATAATTTATTCGGTGGTTTATTAACAGTACTCCTAATCGTATTCTTCTGGTCGTTCGGTATACATGGTCCAGCGATTTTAGGACCAATCATTCGTCCGATGTGGGATTCAGCAATTCTTGAAAATATGGAAGTATTCACGGCTACAGGAAATGCACATCAATTACCAAACTTATTCACAGAGCAATTTATTCAATGGTTCGTATGGATTGGCGGATCGGGCTCAACGTTAGCTTTAGTTATTATGTTTATGTTCTCTAAATCTAAGTTCTTAAAAGAGTTAGGTAGACTATCATTCGTACCAGGTTTGTTCAATATTAACGAACCAATTATTTTCGGGGCACCAATTGTAATGAACCCGATCTTAATTATTCCATTCGTTATTACACCGTTAGTTACAACGACAGTATCATATTTCGCAGTTGTTTCAGGTATGATTCCGATGATGATGGCAAAGCTGCCATTTACGATGTTAGCGCCAATTGCAGCTATTATTAGTACGGACTGGACAATTATGGCTGGTGTACTTGTACTTATTAACTTTGTTATCTCATTCGTTATTTACTATCCATTCTTCAAAATGTATGAGAAACAACAATTAGCAGGAGAGGAGAAAACAGAATGCTCGGAGCAATTATCATCTTAATTACATTCGTAGCAGGGCAGTGCATTGCGCATTATTCAAAATGGGTACAAAGTAAATCGTTATTAGTTTTACTACTTGTGTCGATATTGTTTATCGGATGTTCAATGGGAGCTTATGTAGCATTTAGCTTACAATCACCATTCTTTATCATCGTACCAACGATTTTATGTGCGACATGTTTATCTGCAAAATATAGATTTACGAGCATGGCATTAATACAACGTGTGAAGGAGATGCAAAAGCATGGAGCGTAAATTAGGAATTTCACTTTATCCAGAGCATTCAACGAAAGAACAAGATATGGCATACATTTCAGCAGCGGCACGTCACGGTTTTTCAAGAATATTCACTTGTTTACTATCTGTTAATCGTCCGAAAGAGGAAATCGTAGCTGAATTTAAAGAAATTATTAATCATGCAAAAGAGCACGATATGGAAGTTATTTTAGATGTAGCTCCGGCTGTATTCGATCAACTTGGTATTAGTTATAGTGATCTATCATTCTTTGCAGAGTTAGGTGCAGACGGTATTCGTTTAGATGTAGGATTTGACGGATTAACAGAAGCGAAAATGACGAATAATCCATATGGTTTAAAAATTGAGCTAAACGTAAGTAACGATATTGCATACTTAGAAAATATTCTTTCGCATCAAGCGAATAAATCAGCTTTAATTGGTTGCCATAACTTCTATCCGCAAAAATTTACTGGTCTTCCGTACGACTATTTCATTCGCTGTAGTGAACGTTTTAAAAAGCACGGAATTCGCAGTGCAGCCTTTATTACGTCACATGCTGCTAACATCGGTCCATGGGATATTAACGACGGATTATGTACATTAGAAGAGCATCGTAATCTTCCAATTGAAGTACAAGCGAAACATTTATGGGCAACAGGGCTAATCGATGATGTCATTATCGGAAATGCTTATGCGAGCGAAGAAGAGTTAGAGAAACTAGGAAACTTAAATCGTTACATGTTGCAGCTGAAAGTACAATTTGTAGATGAAGCGACTGAAGTAGAGAAGAGAGCGACTCTGCAAGAATTACACGTAAGACGCGGCGACATAACAGAATATATGGTACGTTCTACAGAAGTACGTAAAAAGTACAAAGACTATGACTTCCCAGTACGCGAAAGTGTACTGCAGGAAAGAGGGCAAGTGGTGATTGGTAATAACCTATTCGGAAAGTATAAAGGTGAGCTACAAATCATTTTGAAAGAAATGCCGATAGATGAACGGAAAAATATTGTCGGTACGATTGCTGAAGAGGAGTTGTTCTTACTAGATTATGTAGGGGCTTGGACGCAGTTTACTTGTGTGGAATAGGGAAGAAAAGGAGGGGATGCGATGGCATCCTCTCCTTTTCTGTTGAAATAGTAGTCTATCGTATATAGAATTCAAAGGGATAGATTTAATTTGGACGGGAGAGAAGGAGAAAGAATGTAAGAATAATAAAAAAGAGTCAGCCTCAACAACGAGACTGACTCTTTTTTTATTAACTAGTTTAAAACTTTCACTGTAACTGTTTTACGTCCCCAGTTACTTGATGTACCTTTATCTGGCATTAAAACGTCAATTTTATTTCCTTTAATAGCTCCACCAGTATCACCAGCGATTGCTACTCCGTAACCTTCAACCCATACTTTTGAACCTAATGGAATTACACTTGGATCAACTGCAATAAGTTTCATGTTTGGATTAGCTGTTAAGTTATGGCCTAAAGCTGATTTTACTTGGTCGCCTGCTTTATAACCATTTTCAAGTGGATCTGCTGTGTAAGCTGTTGCTACAACTTGGAACTCGCGAGAAGAAGATTGTGTGTTTTTCTCAGTTTCTTTTGCAACAGGTTGTTGTGTAGCTGGTTTTTGAGCCTTATTAGCCGCTTCACGATCAGCTGCCTCTTGAGCCTTAGCTGCTTTACGAGCTTCAGCTGCTGCCTCTTGAGCCTTAGCTGCTTCACGAGCTTCAGCATCTGCCTGAGCTTTAGCCGCTTCACGAGCTTTAGCTGCTTCTTGAGCTTTAGCCGCTGCTTGAGCTTCAGCTGCTTCCTGAGCTTTAGCTGCTTCACGAGCTTTAGCTGCTTCTTGAGCTTTAGCTTCTGCTTGAGCTTCAGCATCTGCCTGAGCTTTAGTTTCTGCTTGAGCCTTAGCTGCTTCACGAGCTTTAGCTGCTTCCTGAGCTTTAACTTCTGCTTGAGCTTCAGCTGCTTCACGAGCTTTAGTTGCTTCTTGAGCTTTAGCTTTTGCTTGAGTTTCAGCTACTTCTCCAGCTTTAACTGCTTCACGAACTTTAGCTGTGTCTTGAACTTTAATTGCTTTTTCAACTTTAACTGCTGGTTGAACTTTAACTGGTGCTTTACCTGTTAAGTAAGGAACATGAACATAAGCTGTTTTTCCGTTATATTCAAATTGAATCCAGTCATTTTGCACTTCGTGTGTTGTTTCGATTACATCATCTTGTTTCAACTTACCAAGAATTTCTGAGTCTGTGTTTGCACCAGCACGTACGTTTAATACGTTTGCTGTTACGTAGTAAGTATCTTTTGTGTAGTCAGCGCTTATGAAAGCCTCTTTACCACTATTTAATTTAACTTTTGACCATCCGTTTTCTGTATGTAAAACGTTAACTTTATATCCATCTAATAACTTTCCGACAACTTGTGATTCAGTAGTTGGGTTTTCTCGTACATTTAGTACATCAGTCGTTACGATTGTTTCTGCTTTAGCAGATGTTGTGAAAATCCCAAGACCAAAAACCGCTGCTGTTGCTATACCCATAAATTTTTTCATAATAGCCTCCATTGCATTTGTTTTCGTTGACCTCATTATAGCAACCATTATTTTCTTATTTGCGAAAAACATAGAATTACAAAGCTTTCGTAACGGGGTATTAATATTCTGTAATAATTCCAGTAATATCCTGTTAACGCTTCCTTTGCGTTTTTTAGGGGATTAGAACATATGATTCATAAAATCAACACTATTTTAATTACTAATAGATTAATAATGTATCGTAAGTGTTACTAAATTGTTTCTGTAACGTTACGAAATAGGGGGATTTAACTGTTTGAATCGCAATCTAGTTATAAAAATATAATATTTTTTTGTGTGAAGTCATATATATAGGGTGAATTTTAATGAAATAGAGATATAATTGTTACAAAATAAGTTGTAGTATGGAAAAAATTACGCCTTGAATTTGTTCTTTTACATATTATTTTTGTAATAATAGGATTGCTTGATAGCTTTCGCGAGAAATGAAAGTTTAAATGATAAAAAGATATTCGTAACATGAAACATATATAATAGAAGAAACATGATTTAAAGGGACGATATCGTTATGAATTGGTTCACGAATTGCAGTAGAATTATCCCGCTATTTGTGGGCAGTAAAACTCCCATCTCAAAATTTGGCTGGAGCAAAGAAGTTAGGTGGGAGACTAACTGCCCGTAAACGCCCGATTGGTGAAGGCTAATACTCAGAGGGGGATGAACAAAACTCCCACTGAGTATAGTTTTACTTTATATAATAGAAGTTAGAGGTTCTTATTTTTGTCAAAACGTCGATAAAATTACATTTGCCTTCAATAAAATAAAAAACGTAGGAATGTAAACTCCTACGTTTTTTATTTACTCATATCGTAAACATTCAATTGGATCAAGTTTAGCAGCTTTGTTAGCTGGTAGTAGTCCGAATGCAATACCGATTAGCATTGAGATACCTACTGAAAGAAGTCCAAGTTCTTTTGAGATAACGAGTGGCCATCCGGCAAAGATTGAGACGATCCAAGCGAAGAAGATACCGAGCATGAATCCGATGAAACCACCGAGTCCTGTTAAAATACAAGATTCAATTAAGAATTGCGTTAATACTTTACCGCGCGTTGCACCAAGTGCTTTACGAATACCGATCTCACGTGTACGTTCTGTTACAGATACAAGCATGATATTCATTACACCGATACCACCAACAAGTAAGGAGATAGCAGCGATACCACCGAATACCATTTTCATCATACCGATTGATTCATCTAGTTGCTTCGTAAATTCACCCATATCTTGAGCTTCGAATTTATGCTCAAATTTAGGAGCTTTCATTTCGTTTAGAACAGAAGCGGCTTGTTTTTCTACACTTTTACGTTCTGCTGGCGAAGTTAATATTAATCTTACAGAGTCATACTCAGTTACTCCTGAGATTACAGGAGCGTTTTCAAGTGATGTATAGCCTTCTGACATCGCCATTCCGAAATCATTTTTCGTTTCATACACACCGACTACTTTATATGGCTTTCCTTTTATGTCAGTGTATAAATTTGATTCCCAGCCGTTAAATAATTTATTGAAAGCTTCTTCATTTAAAATAACAGCAGGGATTGCTTGGTTTAATTCGCTATCGTTTAATTCACGACCGTGAACTAATTTTATCTTCGAATCTGTCATAAAGGCGCCTGTTCCACCTTTTAAATCAAGAGAGACATCTTTTGAACCAGAAGATGCTTTTACTTTCATACTTACATCTGGATAAACATCTTTAACGCCTGGTACAGTTTGAAGACGTTTTAGCATATCAGGTGTGATTTTGGCACTATCAGTTCCATAATCAGGGTTGTTGTAGTAAATCGTTACTTCAGTATCTTTTCCTTGGCCTAACTCTTTTTTAAACTTTGCGTTTGTACCATCACCCATTGAAATGATAGTAATAATGGCACTAATACCAATAATAATACCTAACATCGTTAATATAGAACGCATTTTATGAGCAAAGATAGAGGAAAGGGCCATGCGTATATTTTCACTCGTGTTCAAAATTAACCTCTCCAATCTTGGACGATATTTCCGTCACGAATTACAATTTGGCGCGCTGCTGCTTCCCCGATTTCGCGGTCATGGGTAATCATAATGATTGTTGAGCCTTGTTCGTTTAGTTCGTAAAAGAGGTCCATAATTTGTGTGCTTGTTTTCGTATCAAGTGCACCCGTCGGTTCATCTGCTAAGAGAAATTTCGGGTTATTTACGATTGCACGTGCGACTGCGACACGCTGCTTTTGTCCACCTGACAATTCATTTGGTAAGTGAGTAGCACGATCAGCTAAACCTACTTTTGTTAAAGCTGCTAGTGAACGTTCACGTCGCTCTTTTTTATCAACACCTGCATAAATAAGAGGTAATTCAACATTTTGTAGTGCTGTAAGTCTTGGTAGTAACATAAAGTTTTGGAATATGAATCCGATCTCTTTATTACGAACGTGTGCAAGTTCTGTCTCAGACATGTTTGAAATGTTTTGACCAGCTAGTTCGTACGTACCTGTCGTTGGTTTATCTAAGCAACCGATAATGTTCATTAATGTTGATTTACCAGAACCAGATGGTCCCATAATAGAAGTGAATTCTCCTTGGTTCAGTGTTACATCAATTCCATGTAATATTTGAACTGATTCTGCACCGTTTTGAAAGGATTTCGTGATGCCTTTTAAGTTAATCATTCAACGACAACCTCCATACCATCTTTTAAGTCTTTTTCAGGTTTAGAGATAATTTGCTCTCCTTTTTTCACTCCAGAAACTTTTGCTTCGCTATCTGTCTCGAATTCAACAGTAACCGCTTGTTCTTTCGCTTTACCATCTTTTACAACGAAGACAACATTTTTGTCACCTTTTTTCACAATACTGCTTTTCGGAACAATCGTACCAGTTGCTTCGCCAGATTTACTTGTTACGTAAACGTGGAAGCCGTTTTGTAATTCTTCACTATTATCTAATGTGACAGTGAATTGATAGTTAGAAACAGTTTTATTTTCGTCCATGCTCTTTAATGGTGTAGAACCGATTTCTGTTACTTTCCCTGTCCAAGTCTTACCAGCGACCGTTTTTGATGAAACAGTTACTTCTTGCCCAACCTTCATACTAGCAAGTTCATATTCAGAAAGTTGACCTTTTACTTTAAATTGACCAGCGTGACGAAGAGTAATGCCACTCATACCTGTTTTTTCATCAGCAGTTTTTACGATATCGTCAATTACACCATCAGCAGGGCTTGTTACAGAAAGTGTGTTTACTTTCTCTTTTGCTACTTTAATCATTTCATCAGCTTTTTCTACTTCAAACTTCTTCATTTCAAGTTGTGATTCTAATTGTTGCACTTCGATTTCCGATGCTTTTAATGCTTCCTGAGGAAGGCCGGCATTTTTATCTTTTTGTAATTTTTGTTTCGCTGCATCAATTTGTTTTTGATATAATGTTACTTCTTTTTGTGCGATTTTCTTCTGCATTTCTGCTTCCGTTACACCTTGTTTAGCGGTAGGGTCATTATATTTAAACAGAAGCTGACCTTTTTTTACTTCATCACCTTTTTTAACAGCTAATTCATACGTACCTTTTGTTGGATCGAATGAAATTGTTTCAATTCCATTTGGAATAACTTCGCCGCCAAATTTTTGTGCATTTTCAATTTGTTTTTCCGTAACTTTATAACCGCCATATGCCATTGCTACTTCTGAACTACCGCCAGCTAAAGCAAAATATGATCCAGCTGCAATTCCGATTGCTACTACACTAGTAATTAACACTTTATTTTTCTTCTTCATCTATTTATCACCTTTTCGTTCGTTTTAGTATCTACATTAAGTATAGAAGAGGTGAAGAATCTGACAAATCGTTTTAGCTTACAATAACCTTACAGTTTTGTAAGGTATGGATATGCAAATGTAAGGTAGAGGTTGTCCTAGTGAAACTTATGCTTTAAGCAGATGAATTGACTCGTTGTTTCTTTCTTACAATAATATTGTATGAAGGAGAGGAGGAAGGAAGATGGAAGCTTATTTTAGTGCGTATCCATTAAAACCATTTATTCCATACTCAAGACAACATGCCATTATATTATTTATTGTGTTGGTGGGGATAATTTTTCTGTATCAATACCAAGATGTATTACGTCAAAGTGAGTGGAATATAACGGTTCGATATGCGATTGCATTTCTATTTGTAGGAAGTGAGATTGGACTTCATATGTGGGAATGGAAAGCGGGTATTTTTGAGCTAGGCACTTCATTACCATTTGAGTTATGTACGATAAGTTTATTGTTAGCATCGATTATGATTGTAACGAAAAGTTATAGAATATATGAGATTGTGTTTTTTACAGGAATTATCGGTGCATCACAAGCTATTTTAACGCCAAACTTGCAATACGCTTTTCCACATTTTCGCTTTATAGAATTCTTCATTGCACATGTATTACTCATTTGGGCACCGCTCTTTATGACGTGGGTAGAAGGATATAGACCGACCTTGCAATCGATTAAGCGTACGATGATATTTTTAAACATAGTAATTCCAATCGTTTCATTCGTGAATTATAAAACGGGCGGTAATTATATGTTTTTAGCTCATAAGCCAGAAACTGCTTCATTACTCGATATGCTAGGGCCGTATCCTTATTATATTATTTCATTAGAAATTGCAGCGCTTATTGGATGTTTCATTTTGTATATGCCGTTTGCGAAAAGAGAAGAGCATGTGCATAAAGAATCGCTAGGATCATAACCTAGCGATTTTTTTACGTTTAAAATATTTACAATTCAGAAAATTAAGAATAAAATTAGAGGGTAAATTATATATAGAGAGAAGGGAAAATGTGGTCAAAAAAGTTTTTCTGAATGGGATGGAAGTGACGATTCAATTTATTATTTCGATTTTGGGTATTATTTGTTTAGGGGCACTGCCGAAATTATTTTATGGATTTGAGCTGCATGTATCAAAGTACATAAAGAGTTTAAAAGAAGTATTTGCGAACTTAATGGATATCTCCAATTTGCAATATGTGAGAGATAAATTTTTATTTCCACAGTTGTTTGTCCATTATAAAGAAACGATTGTTATTTTTTTAGCTGCATTTTGCATTTCGTTATTTGTAGCATTTTGTATCGTTTATATGATTATGAGTAGTTCACCGCGTATACAACACCGAATTAAATCATTTCTCATCTTCCTAGAATCAATTCCAGACATTCTTCTTATTTTAGGATCACAAATTTTAGTTATATGGTTTTTTAAACAAACAGGTTTTTTACCTTTTCAAATTGCGTCAATCGGAGGCGAGTCGATTAGAGGATTGCCAATATTTTGTTTGAGTATACCGACTACGATTATGTTTGTAAAAATGTTAGTGCTTCGTTTTGAAAATGAGCTGGAAAAAGATTATGTACTATTTGCTAAGGCGAAAGGGCTGGATCGTTTTCATATTTTAAATCGTCATATTTTACGAAATGTGTTGCTTAGTACACTTTTCTTTGCGAAAACGAATGTTTTTTTTATGTTATCTAATTTATATATTATAGAATGGATTTTTAATACGGGTGGTATTTTTATGTTTTTGAAATCGTATGAGGGTATTAGGGTTGAGGTTTTCATCGTTAGTGTGCTGCTTATTTATATTCCGATTTTTATTTTATTCAAATTGTTTCATTATCTCATTCCAGCTGCGATGAAGGAGAGATTATAATATGTGGACGTATATAAAACGCGATAAAAGGTTTTGGATAAGCATTGGGTTTCTTCTCATATTAGTTCTTTTGAGCATCGGAAATATGATATGGAATGATGGACAGATTAAAAAAGTTACACTGCAATATGATGCGTCAGGAAACCCAGAAGTGCCACCATTTTCACCTTCATTACAATTTTTACTCGGGACAGACCGGAAAGGATATGACCTTTTACATTTAGTCATTGAAGGCGCGAAGTGGACGATTGGTATATCTATTTTAATTGCGGCACTTAGAATGGTAATAGGTGTGTTTTTCGGTGTTGTACTCGGAACATATATAAAAAGAGGCTTTTCAAAGATTGAGGCTTTTTTTGATAGTTTCACAGTTATTCCGACGGTTATGATTGCGTATTTCTTTCTTCAATCTGTGAATAGATTTGGAAGTGGAGAGGAAACAACAACTTTTTTTGAAAGGGCTTCGTTTCAAGTTGTATTACTTGTAATGCTTGTGATGCCAGTTATTGCACTGTATGTTGCGAAGGAAGTTCGTAAATTACAAACGGAAGAATTTATTGATGCCGCGCGCATATTAGGTGGATCAAGAAGACATATTGTTATAAAGCATATTTTTCCGCACCTATATATGACGTTTATACTTGTATTTCTTCAGCAGTTTACGCAGACTCTTACTATTTTACTGCACTTAGGGTTACTGGAAGTATTCTTTGGCGGAACTGTTAAGTTTTTAGGACCGGTAGAAGAAATAGACTCTTACACACATGAATGGTCAGGTTTAATTGGAGTTTATTTTAGATCATTAACAGTGCATCCGTGGATTCCTCTCGTTCCAATTACATTTTTTGGACTTACTATCTTTTCAGGAAATATGATTGTGAAAAGCATAGAAGAAGCGATGATGAAAGTAAGGTTAGGCGGTGAGATAAAGAAGACAGATGTAGAAAAGGAACAACCTGCTGTGCAGTCAAAAGAAGAGCTATTTACGTTTAAACATACGATGTGAAAATAAAAAAGAAGCAAGCATAATCAATGCTTGCTTCTTTCTATTTTGCAGAAACTTCACCTTCAGCTTCTGTTTGCGGAATAAAGTATCCGATTATACCACCGATTATTGCCGGAACGATCCAGCCGATTCCTAAGTTATAAAAAGGAATAGTGTGTACGATATTAGCGATAAAGTTTGGAATCATTCCCACATTATCAAGTGCATGAATACAGCTAATAATGAATGCCGCGATCATCGCTCCGATATAGACAGAAGGTTTACGTTTCGTATATTTATCAATAAATGATACGAAAATTAAAATGATGGTAATTGGATATAAAATAATTAATACAGGTAATGTAATTTTAATTAATAAGCTTAAGCCTAAGTTTGAAATGATGAAGCTAAAGATACAAACGTATAGTACCAGTTTCTTGTATGAAACATTCGTTAACACTGTTGCGAAATAGTTTGCGAATGCACTTACAACACCGATTGCAGTCGTTAAACAAGCGAAAATAATTGCGATACTTAATAAAACATTACCGCTTGTCCCAAAGAATTGATACATAATAGTAGCTAATAGCTGACCACCGTTTTCGAATTGTCCTAAGTTTCCGTTTGAAGCGCCAATATAACCGAGTAAGAAATAAACAATTGTTAAGAATAGGGCAGCAATGCTTCCGCAAATAATTGTATATTTCGCAATCGATTTCTTATCTTGTATACCGTTTTGACGAATTGCATTTACAACAATCGTTGATAATACGAGTGCTCCAATTGCATCTAAAGTTAAAAATCCTTCAAGAAATCCTTTGAAAAACGGGATGTCTTTGTAGTCACCGATAGGCTCAGCGAATGATCCTGGTGAAAGAATTGCTTTTGTTGCCATAATTGCAATAATTACAAGTAAAATTGGCGTTAATATTTTACCGATATGATCTACTAATTTGGATGGATTTAATGATAGGAAGTAAACGACTGTAAAGAAAATAGCGCTAAAAACTAACATAGAATACCATTGATCTGGGAAAAGTGGTGCGATTCCAATTTCGTAAGATACAGTTCCAGTTCGTGGAATAACAAATAGTGGGCCGATTGAAAGATAAATAATGATAGCGAATACTGCTGCGAATTTTGGATGAACACGGCTTGCTAAAGTATTAAAACTACCACCGGCAAGGGCAACAGCGACGATAGCAAGTAAAGATAAACCGACATCTGTAATAATAAATCCTGTAATGGAAATCCACATGTTTTCTCCGGAAGAAAGGCCGAGAAGGGGCGGGAAAATCATATTACCAGCACCGAAGAAAACTGCGAATAGCAATAAACTAATCGAAAGTATTTGCGCTGGTTTTAAAGTTGTACGCATATAAAGAAAATCCTCCTAATGAGTGTTTTTGTCGAAAATTCAAATAATTTGTCGAGTGACTGTTATTATTTTAAAGGTCTGATGACTAGAAAGCAAGAGGGAATTTTAAAAATATTTTAAAATAATGCGTAAAATTGAATAAATATACTATTTATATGTTAATGAAGGAAGGATTTGACTTTTAACGTAAAAAAACACATATCGCTAGGATATGTGTATTAAAAATAAATTTGCCTATCACGTTCTTCTTTTAAAATTTCTACAGCCTCTCGGAAACGTTGAGAATGGACAATTTCTCGTTCGCGTAAAAAGCGTAAGCTATCATTTATATCGGGATCGTCTGATAAATCAATTAGCCATTGATAAGTCGCTCGTGCTTTTTCTTCAGCTGCAATATCCTCGTATAAATCTGCGATAGGATCTCCTTTCGCTTGAATGTAAGTGGCAGTAAAAGGAACACCACCTGCATTATGATAAAACAAAGCGCTGTCATGATTCGCATAATGCGCGTCTAATCCGGCAGCTTTCATTTGTTCAGGTGTTGCATCTTTTGTTAATTTATAAATCATTGTAGCAATCATTTCTAAATGGGCGAACTCTTCTGTACCAATATCAGTTAGTAAGCCAACGACTTTGTCAGGAATAGTATAACGCTGATTTAAGTAGCGAAGAGCAGCAGCTAGTTCGCCGTCCGCACCACCGTACTGTTCAACTAATAATCTTGCGAGTGCTGGATTACAAGTACTCACTTTAACAGGATATTGTAATTTTTTTTCATAAATCCACATAGTTTCTCTCCTTTATCCCACTATTTGCGGGCAGTAAGACTCCCACCTCAAAATTCGGCTGGGGCAAAGAAGTTGGGTGGAAGCCCTGCTGCCCGTAAACGCTCGATTGGTGAAGGCTAATAATCAGTGGGGGATGAACAAAACCCCTACTGATTAAAGTTTCACTTTATATTTGCCATGGCCAAGGGCCTTTGCTCCATTCCCATGGAGCGTTAGAATAACTGTTTCCAAACTGCTGAAGTGGTCCGTATCTTTCTTCAATTTTTTGTTTTAATACTCTTCGTTTATAAGAAAAATCGTTGAATTGATTTATAGCTGCAGTATCGTCGGGATGCGTATCTAAATAGAGAGTAAGTTCAACTAATACAAAGTCTAATTCTTGCAGCTCTTCAATCCATTTGTAATATTCATCAGGCAATGTTTGTGTCACGTTTTTATTCACCGTCCTTTTTTGTAAGGATTTTCATAATAATCATAAAAAGCAGGCCATAAAGTCCCTTTTCTTAAAGCTTCTTTTGGTGTGAATTGGGGTAAATTAGTTGGTTGAAAACCCATATATAGGTGCGGGGGAGTTGAATAATATTTCTTTCCAATTGGAGGACAAGGATCGTTTGGACCATGATAAGGTATGTAGGATTTCATGAATTTATCCATGTTACACGCCTCCTTTATAAATGAAATATTCATCACTACGTATTATATTCGTACATAATTGCAAATTATGACTCATATAGAAAACTAATAGAGACAGGGGGAGTGCGGATGGGAAGTATTACAACATGCATTGTATTAGAATCCAAAAACTTAAAGGAAACATTATATTTTTATGAAGGAATTTTAGGTTTTAAACCGAGCGAGGAGAGACCACAATTACGTGTAACAGGTGTTTGGTATGATGTTGGTTCAACGAGAATTTGTTTTGTGGTAAATCGGAATTTACGAGGGCGAGAGAAGGTTGCTAATTCTTCGTGTGAATTAATAACCTTTTCAATTCTTGATATGGAAAAAGTAAAGAGAAAATTACAGTTTTACAAAATATCTTTTGCGGAAGAACAGCATGCGGATGGGGTGGTAATTACTCTTTATGATCCAGATTGCTATAAGCTTCAAATTTCATCAGAGGCATGAGTAACCATAGGGGGGATAGCGTGGATAGAATGTATGAAGAAAGCGCACTGTTTGAACATAAATTTTGGCTCAAAGTTCTCGGGGATCATGCTCAGTTTTTACTAGATGCTTTAGCTCCACAGGAGAAAGAAGATATACAGAAAGCCACCTATTTTGTAGGGGAATTCACGAAATTTTTAAATGAAATTCATACTGTAAATTTTATTGCATTTTCAAAAGATGCAGAACAAGCTGCAGAGGAGATTCGAGCATTTAAATTAAATATTATACAAAAGCAATTGGAAGGTAAAATTGTAATTCATTTTACTCCGACTTTTATTAATCATATGGTAAATGAAGTGGAGGAATATATAACAGTATTAGAATACTTAGGGAGGGGAGAAGTCCCGCCCATTTTTCATGAACTACACTATCATCTCGCGTGGTTAACGGATGCAGCAGGGCATGCTGGTTCTATTTCAGGCGGATTAGATGTTGTGGAAAAAAGATTGAAGGAGAAAAGTGATTTGTTCGCTAAACATTTTGAACAATTTTATTTAAAAGCAGTTGAAATGACAGGTTATTTACGGGCAGAACTGAAACATTTTCCAGCTTTGAAGAAGTTTACAAAAGACGTTTCACTAGAGCTAAAGTTATTCTCGCATTTCCTTCGAGAAGTAGAAGAATTAGAGTTGTCTGAGCAAATATTAAGTTCATTATCAGCCAGGATGGCGGATCATATGGCGAGGGAGGAGTGTTACTATTTATTGAAGTTAGCACAATCCTCAGGGTTAGAGATACCGAAATGTAATCCGCTTTAAAAATAGATTATAGGGAAGATTAAGCAGACAAATTGTAACAGTGATAGAAGTATGTGAACAGGTTTCATTATGAAAAAAATATTGACAAGCCCCTCCAAATATCTTAATGTGATTGTATAAAATTGTGTATCTAAAGGGGAGTAACTTATTACAGTAAAGTCGTCATTACAGGGAGAAACCCTCGGCTTTATTGGCAACGTTTTGTTGTTAGTGAGACCTTTACCAGCAATGGTAAAGGCCCCTTATTGTCTTTTTTAGGACCCTTACCATATTTGGTAGGGTCCTTTTTGTATACAAAGAGAGGAGCTAGAAAATGAAAAAACTTATTAGTAGATTAAGAGTTGTATTTCATGTCCGCCGTTTTGTTCCATTCCTATTTGACTTTTTTACTTCAAAAGAGGTTTCCATAAAGAAGAAAATTTTATCTATTGCTTTTTTAGTTGGGTATGTTGCGATGCCACTCGACTTCATTCCAGACTTCTTGCCGTTTATTGGTATTTTAGATGATATTGGAATTGTGTTATTCATTTTGAATCGAATCGTAAAGATGGCACCAGTTCAATTGCAAGAAAAGCATAATGTGAATATAGGATAGGGGGTTAAAAGTATGGAGCAAATTATTTTAGATATAATTGAGTATTTAAAGCAGTTTTCTTATTTTGGAGTTGTGTTAGCTTTAACTTTTGAGTTTATTCCAGCAGAGGTAGTTTTGCCGCTTGTTGGGTATTGGGTGTACGAGGGAGATATGAATTTTTGGCTTGCGGTGTTAGCCGGAACACTTGGTGGAACGACAGGACCATTAACGTTATATGCGCTCGGTTATTACGGCGGGCGCCCTGTATTGGTGAAATACGGTAAATATTTCTTCATTAAAGAAGAACAAATTCAAAAAGCAGATGATTTCTTTGAGAAATATGGACCGGTTGTAGCATTTGTTGGACGCTTCGTCCCGGGAGTTCGAACGCTTATTTCCATTCCATGTGGTATGGCGAAAATGAACATATGGAAATTTAGCATATATACATTTGTAGCAATGTTCCCGTTAACGACTTTGTATATTTATTTTGGAATGAAATTAGGTCCGCATTGGGAAAAAGCAGCGGGTGTTGTTGGACAATATATGTTACCGATATTACTAGTCGTGGTTATCGTTGTAGGTGGTATATTAATCTATAAATTTATGAAAAAACGAAACAGAACGGAATCTATCTAGTCATTAGCGCTATGGTTTGATTATTTTTTGAAAATAGATGAATAGTACAGGCAAAAGACTCTGAAGGACATACACATATAGGGAGTATAAAAGAGAGAGGGGAAACAACTATGTCTTGTGAGTGCTCAGGGTCAGCGTTAACTTGCTGTCCAGATAAAAATTATGTGCAAGATAAAGTGTGTAGTCCGTGGTCTGCTACTGTAGCTACAACAGCAATTGATAATGTTCTCTATACAAATAATATTAACCAAAATGTAATTGGTACTGGCTTTGTTAAATATGATGTTGGACCAGGCGCGATTACCGTAGAAGCACTTGATTCTGCTGGGAATACAATTGATACACAAACGTTAAACCCAGGAACGAGTATTGCTTTTACGTATCGCCGCTTTGATAGTATACAAGTTGTATTACCTGCAACACCTGCTGGAACGTATCAGGGAGAATTTTGTATTACGACACGCTATTCACTTTCGTAGAAGAATAGGAGAGGATCGAAATGGGAATGAGAAGCTCCAGTTTGTCTTGTTGTTCTAATAAAACACTTGTGCAAGATCAAGTATGTGCAGACTGGTCAATTACAGGTGCGGGTACTCAAATTGTATATACGAATAATCTTACACAAGAAATATACGGTTCAGGTTATGTAAAATATGATACAGGTGCGAATCCAATTACAGTGGATTTTTTAGTAGGTGCTACAGTAGTCGATACGATTACTGTACAACCGCAAAGTAGTGGTACTTTCACAGTGAGGCACTTTACTACTGTTCGAATTACAACGACGGGAACGACTGTTAATCAAGGAGAGTTTTGTATTACAGTACGTTACTCAATTTCATAAAAAGGCATACCTTAAATGGTATGCTTTTTTGAATAGAGGGAGTAATGAAATATTTATTTTATAAGCAACATGTAAATTGGCAACAGTACTTGCCTTCTAAATATAGAGAAGGATTACTTTGTATATTAATAATACTGACGGATTGTAAATCTTTACCCATATAAGATATTGTATTACCAGGAAATACAGTGAAAATATTGGTTACTGCTCCGACGATTTGAATTGTAATTACTTCGGTGCTACTAGTACTATTGTAAAACGAGACAGTACCTGATATAAGTAGTATCCCATCACTTTGCCACAGTATCATCGATTGTGATGCATCTTTAGTAGAGAGAATGGTGTCATTAGTTATGAGGAAGTTCCCAGCAAATTCATTTGTTACTAGTTCACAATGGGGATTCGGAGGAGGGGATGGTGGACAAGGGTCTGGGCAAATGATAGATAAGGGAGCGAAACAGCCGATATTTTTTTTGTTTTTCAAACGAACCCCTCCTTTGCAAGTTTTTCTTTTACTATTATTAAATGTAAAAGCATGGCCGATGTGTTAAGAATGGCCGAAAAAATTAAAAATTATGATTGTCTAATAAGCTTAAAACCTTATATTAGTTTTTATTATATAGAAAAGATTATATGTAAAGGGACATTAGAAAAGAATGATTATACTCTTTTAGACAAAATGTGGTTGTTTACAATAATACAAGTAATGTTGGAGTTAATGATTAATTAACTGTATATTTACAAAAGTCTAATAAAATTAATTTGTCATTCAAACGGAGTTAATATGTTTTCGTTACAATAACCCTTGTAATTAATCAATTATTATGAGGAGGATTTACGTGGAAAGAACTGCTTTAAGAAAAGTAAAAGGACTTATTGGATTATTAATGGTTTTTGTATTAGCATTCGTGTCATTTCCGTGGAGTGCGTCGGTTAAAGCGGAAGATAAAAAGCAAGAAAAGGCACCAAGTGAGAAGAAAATCGTTTTTCCAGTTGTAAGTGATGTGCATATTAAAGATAGTGGAACAGATGATACGTTCCGCTGGAAACGAGCGATTGAGCAATTTAATACGCTTGCACCAAAGCAAGATGCGTTTGTCATTGTAGGTGATTTTACTGATTCGGGTTCAGTAAAGCAATATGATCGTTTCATGCAAGTGTATAACGAAAATGCAAATAAAGATGCGGTACGAATGAATTCTCTTGGTAATCATGATTATTGGAACGGCTTATCTGTAGAGGGAGCACAGAAGCGTTTCTTAGAAAAGACAGGAATGGAATCGATTTATTATCATAAAGTGGTAAAAGGGTATCATTTCCTTGTTATGTCTCCAGAGGATGGTACAACACATGGCTATTATTCGGACAAGCAAATTAATTGGTTAAAAGAAGAAATGGCAAAGGCACAAAAAGATGATCCAGAAAAACCGATTTTTGTGTTTTTACATCAACATATTAAAGATACAGTGTACGGTAGTCAAGAATGGGGAACGAAAGATAGTGCAAAAATTAATGCGGTATTAAAAGAATACCCACAAGTAATTACGTTTTCAGGTCATTCACATTATCCGTTAGATGATCCGAGATCGATTCATCAAAAAGACTTTACGTCTGTTGGAACATCTTCTGTAAGCTATATGGAAGTTGAAGGCGGTAAAGTACAAGGGAATATCCCCCCAGGAGCTAGCACATTAAGTCAAGGTTTATTAGTAGAAGTAGATGATAAAGAAGTAACAATTAATCGCCGTGATTTCCATACAAATTCTTGGACAGGCGAGCCATGGAAAATTCAGTTGCCATCAAAGAAAGAAACATTTACGCATGTAGAAGATCGTGATAAAGAAAAGCCATCTTTTGCGAAAGATGCGAAATTGTCAGTATCAAATGTAACGGAAAACGCAGCAACAGTAACATTCCCACAAGCGGTGGACAACCTTCTTGTTCATTCTTATCGTGTACAAGCGAAGGATAAACAAACAGGTGAGATTAAAAATAAGTTATTAGCATTCTCAGAGTTTTATCGTGATCCAGTTCCAAAAGAACTTACATTTACACTTGCAGGATTAGATGGCGGGAAATCATATACACTTGAAGTAGTTGCGATTGATTCGTTTGGCAATGAAAGCGCGCAGCCGTTAACGGCTGAAATTACTACGAAAAAAGATAATATTGATCCGAATGTAAAAGTGCCAAAGGCAGACGTTTTTGATGTGAATTTCTTAGATGGTACATTTAAAGATAACTCACCGTTTGGAACAAAAGGTGATGTGAAAGGGAATGTATCTATTGAATATGATAAAGCGTTGAAAACAAATGTAATGAAATTAAATGGAAAAGCAAATACATTTGGGTATCTTCCATTTTCAGCAGCACAAAAAGAAAAAGTAGCAAATTCATTTACGTTAGAAACTGTATTTTCAATGAATGAAATTCGCGGACAAGGTATTTTGCAAAATACAGAGAGTGGTGGAATTGGTTTTGAGTCTACAGGAAGTGGCTATGTAGAATTATGGGCTCATATTGGCGGAAGCTATAAACGTGTTGGCGTTCAATTAGAAGCAAACAAAACGTATCATTTAACAGGAACGTATAACGGAAGTGAAGTAGCAATTTATGTAGATGGTAAAAAAGTAAATAGTCAGCCAGCTAGTGGGAAAGTGTATCATCCGAACGTGCCATTTGCACTTGGTGCAGATCCAGACAGCAACGGAAATGGTGGTATTCCGTTAAACGGACAAATTGCATTAGCAAAATTATATAGTAAAGCATTAAGTTCTTCAGAAGTAGTAGCAGCATATAACGAGTTTTCTAATCGTACAAAATTAGAGCAAGTAAATGCGTTATATGAAGAGATTGCGAAAGTGAAAGAAGTATTGGCAGGTACTTATGAATTTGGTGAAAAGCCAGGTCAATATTCACAAGAAGCTTTCAAAGAATTACAAAAAAACTATGACAATGCTAAGAAAGTGTTTGGGAATATGACAAGTACAGGAGAACAAATTGTTCAAACGTATAATGAATTAAAAACAGCAAACCAAACATTTGTACAATCAAAAGTGGCAGAAGAACAGCCAAAAACACCGAAAGAAAAATTACAAGTGAATGTAGAATTTGCAAAAGCTTTAGTAAAGAAAGCGCAAGATGGAAATATAAAAGACGGTTCAGCTAAATCATTAAGCCAAAAAATTACAGTTGCAGAAGCTGTATTAAAAGATGTGAAAGTAAAAGATGCACAGGTAGAAACGATGAATCGTACGTTAGAGCACGCTATTTCACTGGTTGAAAAAAGTATCAACAAGTAAGGTATAAGAAAAAGAAGCTTATCATGATAGGCTTCTTTTTTGTTATACTAAAAGTAGTATAGAAAAAGGGAGCGAATAATTTGGAAGAGAAAAAGCTAAAAAGAATTCTTGAATATGTATGGATCGCCGTTGTGCTCCTTGTAGGATATTATTTATTAAAAGATAAAAGTATATGGGTTCTATTTTTAATGACATTTTTATTAGCGGGATTAGGAACGTTATTTATTAACTTTTTCTTTGATAGTGTAAACGCATGGAGAAAGAAAAAGAAAGAGGCGAAGTAAGGGGGAAGAAGTATACAAAAGTTGCAGGTTATGTACGAACTTGCATCGGTATATTTTTCCCGCTATTAACGGGCAGTAAGACTCCCACCTCAAAATTTGGTGAATACGAGGAAGGTAGTGGGGAGACAACTGCCCGTAAGAGCCCGATTGGTGAGGGTTAATAATTAGTGGGGGATGGACAAAACCCCTCGCTGATTAAAGTTTCACTTTATCATTTTCCAGTCGTTAACGAAAAAACATAATAGAACGTGAAAATAGCTCGCCTTTATTATAGGCGAGCTATTTTTTATGCTTCTTTTTTCTCATCATTTGTTTTTTCAGTAGCTAAATGACTATGTTTTCTAGAGTAGAAGAAGTAGACGCATAAACCGACTATAAGCCAGACTGCAAAGCTGATCCATGTCGTTTTAGACAAATTAAGCATTAAATATAAACAACAAATAATAGCGACAACTGGTAGTGCAGGTACGAGTGGTGTACGAAAGCCTCGTTTTAAATCAGGATGAGTTTTCCGTAAAATAAGTACAGCAAAACAAACGAATGAGAAGGCTGTTAACGTACCGATGTTTACTAAATTTGCTAGTAAATGTAGGTCTAAAAGTCCTGCTAATAAAGCTGCAAATACCCCAGTAATCCATGTGTTTAGTAAAGGGATTTTTACTTTTTTATTTACGCGTGATAACGCTTTTGGGAGTAAGCCGTCTCGGCTCATTGCATAAGAAACACGAACTTGTCCATACATAACGACCAAAAGAACGGTTGTCATTCCTGTCATCGCACCAACTGCAAGCAGCCCCGCAATAGTATCTTCGCCAACGAAATGTAGTGCAAATGCAACTGGATCAGAAACATCTAATTGCGTATAAGGAACCATACCTGTTAAAACGAAAGATACGATCATGTATAAAACTGTACAAATAAGAAGGGAACCGATAATGCCAATTGGTAAATCACGCTGCGGTTTTTTCGTTTCTTCTGCCGCAGTTGCGATTGCATCAAAACCTAAAAAGGCGAAGAAGACAGTGGCAGCACCAGTAATAATACCGTCGTACCCGAATGGAATGAACGGTGTCCAATTTTCAGGCTTTACATATTTTGCGCCTGCTACGATAAAGGCGATAATAACTGCTAATTTTATAAGGACCATAATATTATTAATGCGTGCGCTTTCGCGTATACCAAAACTTAAAAGACCAGTAATGAGAAGTAAAATACAAACAGCCGGTAAATCAATGAGACCACCTTTTCCTGTTCCAGGGGCCGAGGAAATAATGGCGGGAAGGTGTATATTGAACCCTTGAAGCAATGATTGTAAATATCCAGACCAGCCAACAGCTACCGCTGCAACTGCGAGTAAATATTCGAGCATTAAACACCAACCAACGATGAAGGCGACAACTTCTCCTACGGTCATGTATGCATAAGTATAAACACTTCCTGAGACTGGTATAGAAGAAGCGAATTCGGCATAACAAAAAGCTACACAAGCACAAGTAAATGCAGCAATAAGGAATGATAGCATAATACCAGGACCAGAATGTTTTGCTGCTACAATACCTGTTAATACAAAAATCCCTGTTCCAATTACGGCGCCGATTCCTAAAAACGTTAAATCGAGTGCCGTTAATGTTCTATCTAGCTGCCGTGGTGATTCAGTACTAAGCGCTTTTTTTCGTAATAATGACTTCACTTTGAACTCTCCTCCTTTAGTTTTCATCTCCATAACTGCGAATATAGTACGAGCCCATCGGAAAAGAGTACGTAAGTGAATGTAGGTACAGTTATGGTATGTAATTTTTTGAAATTTCTGGATTAATTTTATTATAATTCAGAATATTTTGTCAAATAAAACTTTAACAAATAAAATGCCGGTTGTAAGGAGAAACTATGTGCAGACATAGATGCAGGTTAACAAAAAGATTTACTTTATATAGTAGGAGAAGATGCTATGTTATTTTATTTTGAACTTGTCGTCATTTTACTTTGTACGAAATTAGCTGGTGATATTAGCGTTAGACTCGGTCAGCCTTCTGTACTGGGTAAATTAATTGTTGGTATTATTATCGGTCCTGCGGTGCTAGGTATTATTAATAGTTCAGAACTTATTGATGAGCTTAGTGAAATTGGTGTTTTGCTACTTATGTTTATGGCGGGACTCGAAACAGATTTAGAAGAGTTAAATCGGAATTTAAAATCATCATTTGCAGTAGCGGCTGGTGGAATTATTTTTCCTTTCATCGGTGGTTATGTGGCAGGGTTGTTGTTTGGATTAATGCAATCTCATGCAATTTTTATAGGGTTATTACTTTGCGCAACATCGGTTAGTATTACAGTGCAAACGTTACGTGATTTAGGGAAGATGAATACGAGAGAAAGTACTACGATTTTAGGTGCTGCCGTATTTGATGATGTAATTGTCGTTATTTTATTAGCGTTTGTTATGAGCTTTTTAGGAACGCAAGATGTGAATATAACACTGGTTATCGCAAAGAAACTTATTTTCTTTGTAAGTATTGTTTTTATCGCATGGAAAGTTGTTCCGTGGATTATGAAAATGCTCGTCCCGCTTCGCGTGTCGGAAGCGTTAATTAGTGCGGCTCTTATTATTTGTTTTTCATTTGCTTATTACAGTGAACAAATGGGGATCGCCGGTATTATTGGGGCATTTGTAGCAGGAATTGCAATTTCTCAAACAGAGTATAAGCATGAAGTAGAACATAAAATTGAACCGATTGCTTATGCGATATTTGTACCAGTGTTCTTCGTAAGTATCGGAATGGAAATTACATTTCAAGGTATCGGAAGTCAACTTTGGTTCATTATCATTATGACGCTCATTGCAATATTCACAAAGTTAATTGGATCAGGTTTAGGAGCAAGATTAACAGGGTTTAATTTACAATCTTCTATTAGTATTGGTGCAGGGATGGTGTCGCGCGGAGAAGTAGCGCTTATTATCGCAGCAAATGGATTAACTGCGAATTTATTAGCGAAAGAAAATTTCACAGCTATTGTCATTGTTGTTATATTGACAACGATTATTACGCCGCCACTTTTGAAGAAGTACTTTGTATAGAAAGGGCTTATCTGATGTAGGTAAGCTCTTTTTTTTATCGCAAAAAAGCAATGGTTATGCAGCATGAACAGGTTGTAATTATGGTAAAATCTACGTATATGCTAGGGTAAGGAGAGAAATACATGAAGATTACGAGGGGAAAAGTTATAGGTGTAGTCATACTTCTTATACTTTGCATACCATTTGTTGTAGGAAAAGAATCAAAAGTGAAAGGTTTTCCGGTTTCTATTTTTTCTTCCTATGTGGAAGGGGATAATCCGAAAGAACATAAGTACACCGCATTTTTACCTGACTTCGCAATTTGGATAGACGGATGGGAAAAACAGAGATCTGAAGGTGAAATAACTGCATATAAAAAAGGGAATCGAACTGTAATTGTTCATCATCCTCCTGGTGATGATGGCTATTATCTCCATGAAGAAGAATATGCGAAATAAAAAGCAGCTGTAAGAAGTGGAGGTTAAATGGTGAAAGCTTCAACATTACTATTTAAAATTGAAAATAATATGGATCAATTTTCACCAGCTGAAAAGAAGGTTGCCATGTACATAATGGAGAACGCAGAGATTGTTCCAAATTTAACGACAAAAGAAGTGTCTACAAATGCGGGATCGAGTGAGGCGAGTGTTGTACGTTTTTGTAAAACAATCGGTATTGGAAGCTTTAAAGCATTTAAGATAGCGCTCGTTCGTGAATTAACAATTGTTGATTATAATATTAACGATTTTTCAGTGATGAATACAGAAGATGGACCGTACGATTTGTTTAATAAAGTTACATATGTGAATAAAGCTGCAATTGAGGCGAGTGTTACTGCGATAGATAAGAAGGAACTTGAGAAAGCTGCAGATAGTATTGTAAATGCTAATAAGATCATATTTTATGGTGTAGGTGGATCAGCTACACCGGCGATGGACGGAGCTTATAAATTTACTAGGCTTGGATTTACTGCAATGATGCTATCCGATTTTCATATGATGTTGCCACTCGTAACAAATTTAAAAGAGGGAGATATATTTGTGGCGATTTCAACTTCTGGGAGGACGAAAGATGTGCTTGAAATGGCGCAATATGCGAAAAGACAAGGTGCTACAGTTATTGCGATTACGAAGCTAGATCAATCATCTCCTCTATATAAAGCGGCAGACATTCGCCTTTGTATGCCGGATGTAGAGCAAGATCATCGCATTGCAAGCATTGCTTCACGAATGACGCAACTGAATATGATTGATGCTTTATACGTTATTACTTTTAACCGTATTGGCAATAATGTGATAGATCAATTTATGGAGACGAGAGAAGAAGCTCTGCGGTTACGGAAGTTAAAGTGAAAAGATGGGGCAACCCATCTTTTTTGTGTGGCTGGACATAAATTTGTCATGAAAAGAAATAAAATTTCATAAAATAAGAGAGTAATATTGATTTTTAATTTCTTAAAGTTATAATGAAAGTATGAAATTAAATTTCAAAGAAGGTGACAATATGTTAGAAAATTTATCTACAGAACATCGTAATGAGAAGACGATGAATTTAGATGAGATGAGCATAAAAGAAGTTTTACAAAGTATGAATCAAGAAGATCGAACTGTTGCGTTAGCAGTTGAAAATGAAATAGAAGAAATTGAAAAGGTTGTACAGATTGTTATTAAATCTTTTGAAGAAGATGGACGATTAATTTATATTGGGGCTGGTACGAGTGGTCGTTTAGGCATTTTAGACGCAGTGGAATGTCCCCCGACATTTGGAACAGATGACAAAATGGTTCAAGGATTTATAGCAGGTGGATTGAAAGCGTTTACTAAAGCGGTGGAAGGCGCCGAAGATCGTGAAGAGTTAGCAGAAGAAGATTTAAAAAGTATTGGATTAAACGAGAAAGATACGGTTATTGGAATTGCAGCAAGTGGTAGAACACCTTATGTAATTGGCGGATTGAAATACGCAAGTAGCGTGGGAGCGAGTACAGCTAGCATTTCCTGTAATAAAAATGCTGAAATAAGTAAATATGCAAAACTAAATGTGGAAGTGGAGACAGGCGCAGAAATATTAACAGGCTCAACACGATTGAAGGCTGGCACAGCGCAAAAGTTAGTACTGAATATGATTTCTACAGCGTCTATGATTGGTGTAGGGAAAGTATATAAAAACTTAATGGTAGATGTTCAATCTACAAATGCAAAATTGGTAGAACGCTCAAAACGAATTATTGTGGAAGCGACAGGCGCTAGTTATGAAGTAGCTACAGAGTATTATGAGAAAGCAAATCGAAATGTGAAAGTTGCAATCGTTATGATATTACTACAGTGTGAATATGGGGAAGCACTAGAAAAATTAAAAGATGCGAAAGGATTTGTGAAGAAGGCACTTTAAACTATGGGGAGGGGGATTCTATTATGAAGAAAGAAGAGATAATGGCGAGTAGGATTACGGAGCAACTTGGGGGAGTAAAAAATATTCGTGGCATTGCTCATTGTATGACGAGGTTACGACTAACGCTTCATGATGAAAGTAAAGTGAACATGGACCTTTTGAAAAAGGTTGAAGGCGTTATGGGTGTGATTGAAGATGAAACACTTCAAGTTGTCGTTGGTCCAGGAACGGTAAATAAAGTAGCAGCAGAAATGGAAGTTTTAACAGGACTCAGAATTGGTGAAGTGGCAGATCATCACCTTGAAGATCTTGGGCAAGAGATGAAGTCAGAGATTAAGAAGAAAAATAATACACCAGTGAAAAACTTTTTAAGAAAAATAGGAAGTATTTTCATTCCGTTAATACCTGGTCTTGTCGCATCAGGAATTATAAATGGGGTCGCTAACTTTGCGAAAAATGCAGGTGCTGACCCGAATGCAACATGGCTGCAAATGTTACTTTTAATTGGCGGCGGTATCTTTACATTCTTAGGTATTTTAGTCGGCTGGAATACAGCGAAAGAATTTGGCGGGACGCCAGTTCTTGGGGCAATTGCTGGTATTTTAATTTTCAACCCGGCGATGGCGAATGTAAAATTATTTGGTGAAGCGCTAGTACCCGGACGGGGCGGATTATTTGCAGTTATTTTTGCAGCATGGCTTATGGTTGTAGTTGAGAGACGAGTACGAAAAGCGGTGCCAAATGCAGTTGATATTATCGTAACACCACTTATTACTGTATTAGCTGTAAGTATAGTAACGATGTTAGCGATTCAGCCAGTAGCGGGATTCTTATCTGATGGTATTACGAGTGGTATTAATGCAATTTTAAATGTTGGTGGAGCGTTTGCGGGAGCTGTGCTTGCAGGAACATTTTTACCTCTCGTTATGGTCGGGTTACATCATGGTTTAACACCAATTCATATGGAATTCATTAATCAAACACATGTAACACCTTTATTACCAGTACTCGCAATGGCTGGCGCTGGGCAAGTAGGAGCAGCGATTGCGATTTATGTAAAAACAAAAAATAAACGACTTCGTAATGTGATTAAAGGTGGATTGCCAGTTGGATTTTTAGGAATTGGCGAACCGTTATTATATGGGGTTACATTACCACTTGGGAAACCATTTATTACTGCTTGTTTAGGAGCGGCTGTCGGTGGTGCATTCCAGGCAGTAATGAAAACGGCTTCACTCGGAATCGGTGTATCAGGATTATCTTTAATTCCGTTAATTGCTGATAATAAATATTTATTATATTTCTTAGGGTTAGTGATTGCATATACTTTCGGATTTATCTTTACGTACTTCTTCGGCTTTAAAGAAGAAATGGCAGAAAACATATAGAGAAAGGGATTCCTTTCTCTTTTTTTTATATTAGTAGAAGGAGAGATTTATATGTTAGGAGTTTCAATTTATCTTTCAAAAGAGCGAGTGGACAAACAAGAAGCATGGTTAAAAATAGCGAAAGAAAACGGATTTTCATCTATTTTTACATCTCTTCACATTCCAGAAGATGATCCGAATACGTATAAAGAGTTAATTCAAATACTTGGGAAACAAGCTCTCGAAAATGAAATGGAATTAATGGTCGATGTCTCTCCAAAGTCGTTACATCATTTAGGAATAACGTATGAAAATGTGGAAGAATTATTGGAGTGGGGCATTACTGGTTTACGAATGGATTACGGCATCGCGCCCAAAGAAATTGCGAGTGTATCTCATAAGATGAAGGTAGCGTTAAACGCAAGTACGATTACAGAATCATTTTGGAAAGAGTTAATTGCGGAAAATATACGAGTAGATCGTGTAGAAGCGTGGCATAATTTTTACCCGCGTCCAGAAACAGGACTAGCAAAGTCATTTTTACAAAAACAAAATAAGTATTTACATGATTGCGGAATAAAAACGATGGCATTTATTCCGGGAGATGGTGAAAAACGAGGTCCTTTATATGAAGGTTTACCAACGTTAGAAAAGCACCGCTATATGCGTCCGCTTGAAGCGTATTTAGAACTTGTTCAAGAGTGTGACGTCGATAAAGTGCTAATTGGAGACATAAGCGCGAGTCTAGAAAGTGTACAAGAAATCGCGATGGCGAGTAATGGGATTATTCCGCTGCGATATGAGCCATTTACAAATGAAATGGAAGTATTGAAAGTGGTAGAGAAAGTGCATACGAATCGGCTTGATCCAGCTCGTGATGCCATTCGTTCTGTAGAATCGCGCGAAGAAAATAAAGTTGTATTACAGCCGATGAATACAATTTCAAGAAAACGAGGCAGTATTACAATTGATAATGAATTGTACGGTAGATATGCTGGCGAAATGCAAATTGTTATAAATGATTTGCCTGAAGATAAGAAAGTAAATGTTGTTGGAATGGTGATGGAAGAAGATGTGTCTTTATTGTCTTATATAGGCGCTGGGAAAAATTTTCAACTTATTCTAAGTAATAGAGCGAAAGCTTGAATTAGCACTATTTTGTAAAAAACATTATCCGTAAAGGGGATAATGTTTTTTGGTTTCTTTAAAAAAGTATTTGACGAATGAAAAGAAATACCGTATTGTTTTGTCTTGTGAATAAATGTTCACCATAACAAAACAAGTGAGGAGAGTTCAGAATGAATCAATATATTGGTAATGTAATTATTCGTATCGTGTTAGGAGTTACGTTTTTTGCACACGGTTTAGCAAAGTTTCAATCAGGTATCGATAACGTAGCAGGATGGTTTACAAGCATCGGCTTACCAGGTGGTCTTGCATACGGCGTAGCAACAGTTGAATTAGTAGGTGGTATATTATTAATCATCGGTTTAGGTGTACGATATGTAGGATTGTTATTCGCTTTTATTTTAGCTGGAGCTATCGTAAAGGTAAATGGAGCAGCAGGCTTATTAGGAGATGGAAAGAATCCGGGATATGAATTAGATCTTGCATTATTGTCAATGGGTGCGTATTTATTCGTTGTAAAAGCAGAAGGATATGTAGATCGTTTTTTAAAAGAGAAAGTAATGAAAACGAAGTAAATCTCATTTTTTAAGTGTTGACTTGACGACTTAGTGTAACTATAATGATTACACTAAGTCGATTAGTAATAAAATGATTCGTATATTTTTTTATTCTAGTTGTAACTAAAATAGTTACAACTAGAATAAAGCTTAAAGAATAAAGGAATATAAAAGAGTAAATAAAAAGTGGAGGAAATAACATGTCAAAATTACATTTAGAGGTTTTTACAGGATCTGAGCAAGCATTTCAAGTTACATCCACAATTGTATACGGAGAAAAAGATGCAATTCTTATCGATGCACAATTTTTATTAAGTGATGCACATCGTTTAGCAGCTCAAATTATTGAAACAGGAAAGAATTTAGCTCATATTTATGTAACTCATTTCCATCCAGATCATTATTTTGGATTAAATGTATTACATGAAGCATTTCCAAAAGCGAAAATTGTAGCGTTGCGAAATACAGTAGAAGATATTCGCAATACGTTTGAAAAGAAAGTGGAACAATGGAAACCATCTATTGGGCATAATGTTCCTCATCAACCAATTGTTCCAGATGAATTAACAGAAGAGAAATTGATTTTAGAGGGAAATGACTTAATCATTAAAGGTGGTCTACAAGGTGATACACCTAATAATAGTTACGTATGGATTCCGTCATTAAAAGCAGTAGTTACAGGAGATATCGTGTATAACAATACTTTCGCATGGACGTTAGAAACAGATGCTGAAGCTCGTCATAAATGGTTAGAAACATTAAGTGAAATTGAAAATCTTCATCCTGAAATTGTTGTAGCTGGACATCGTGATTATGATGCACCAAATACAGCAGATGCGATTAAGCATACTCGTAAATATTTAGTAGCATTTGATGAAGTTCTTGCAGGAAATCCTTCAAGTGAAGAAATTCAAACGGCAATAAAGGAACGATTCCCGCACGTTAAAGCGTTAGAAATTGGACTTGTTTTAGCGGCAAACGCATTTGGGGTGAAAAAATAATGGTACAAAAAACAAATTTAGAAATTGTTCGAAGCACATATGAAGGACCATCTTCTTCAAATGCAAAACATTTAGCGGAAGCCCTCTCTGAAAAAGTAGAATGGACAGAGGCAGAAGGTTTCCCATACGGCGGAACGTATATAGGTACAGAAGCTATAATGGAAAATGTATTTAGTCGTTTAGGATCAGAATGGGATAATTATAAAGCGAGTGTAAATACGTACCATGAAGTAAACGGAAAAGATGTAATCATTGCTGAAGGTATGTATTCTGGAGTTTATAAAGAAACGGGAAAATCATTTGAAGCAGAATTCGTTCATATATGGCAGCTTGAAAATGGAAAAATCGTAAAATTCAAGCAATATGTGGATAGTTATATTGTGCGAGCAGCGATGAAGGTTTAAAATGAAATAAGGAAACAAATGGAATCGGCTGTGCGCAGGCGATTCCATTTATTTATGTGATTATTAGGGGAATGGGGAATACATAATATGAAAAAATGGATTATAGGGACAATTACAATGATTGTAATTGCGATAGGAGCTGTATTCGGTGTTACTAAACTGCTTAATTATATAGAAGAAGAGGAGAAGAGTCTTAAAGCACAAAATGTAATGGGGCAACAAGGGAAGAAAGCAAAGGAAGAGAAGCAACAAGCTAGTGAAGATGAAATTATTTCTACAATGCATAGGATGGTACATCAAAAAGTGAAATCCTCTGAAAAATGGGGATTTATTGAAATGACAAATAAGGAAATTCGTAGTGCGAAGAACGCAGTAGAAAGCAGTACGAATTTTAAACATAAATCAAAGCTACTTTCTACTTTGGAGCGTTGGGAGAAAGGAGACTTTTCACAAACGGTTGAGGAGCATAACTTTTTGTGGGAAATTCAAGGTGGTGATACCGGAAAGGCAACAGAACGCTTATCGCCAGAAGAAGAAAAACAGTATGTGAAAGAAATGAAAGGGAAATAAAAACATCGCCACTCTGGTGGCGATGTTTTTTCATTAAGAATGCTTTCGCACGAAAGTTCTAGTCGGCTGAGAAGCAACGGTTTTAAAATGAGAAAATAAATAACATCCTGTCACGACGATAATTGTCCCGGAAATTTGAATCCATGTTAGTTCTTCTCCAAGGAAAATAAATGCTAAAATAGCTGTGAAAATTGGATTGAAATTTAGAAAAATACCCGATGTAGTAGCTCCTAATTTCTGTACACCAATGTTCCAAAATACCATACAAAGGACCGTTGAAACGAGTCCTGTATATAAAAGTGATGTTATGAAGGAAGAATTAATATTGGAAACAGTGAAGTTGCCTATGTTAAATGGAAGCAATAAAATGACGCCGAAAATACCAGAATATAACGTCGCCATTAGCGGTGTAACTGTTTTTGTCGCCCATTTACTGCAAACAGAGTAAATACCCCAAATACATACTGCCGCCATCATCCATAAATCTCCGCTATTAAAATGTAGTGAAAATAAAAGTGCGAAATTTCCTTTTAAAAGGACGAGCATAACCCCGAAAAATGAAAGAATCATAGAAAGAATTTGAAGTGTATTTACTTTTTCTTTTAGAAATAGCACAGAAAATAATGCAATCGAAATAGCGTTCAATGTAGAAATAAGACCTACATTCGTTGCGGATGTTTTTTCTAGTGCTAAGAATTGAAAAATGTTAAAAAGAACGACTCCTGAAATTCCCATAAGTATTAACGGAAGTATTGCAGAGCGTGGTGGAATGATTTTCTTCTCTTTAAACCATACCATTGGTAATAAACAAATGATCGCAATTAGCCATCTTAAACTTGTCAGTGTCATCGGAGATGCATGATCGACGAGTGATTTCCCAACGACGAAATTTCCTCCCCATAATAAGCTTGTTAATAATAGTAAAAAGACATAAAAATAAGGCATGCTAAAAACCCCTTTGTTGAAATAAGAATGAACTGTAAATAATTTTAGCATTTTTCTTTATTGTCTAATATATTCTTTTGTATAATGGTAAAAATACGATAAAATATTTCGTTAGAAATCTCATTTACAGAAAAATATTCAGTTTTATATAAACTATGAGATGTTTCTTCGAATAATCATCGGTAAGAAAAAAGGAGGAATTTTGATGGAGTCATCTGTTATTAAAGTGCTTGATGATTTGGATGTGAAAATTTTAGATATATTGCAGAAAGAGTCACAAGTAAGTAATGCAGAGTTAGCACGCCGTGTTAATTTATCACCAGCTGCTATGCATGCAAGAATAAAAAGATTAGACGGGGAAGGATTCATTGATAAGCAAGTAGCAATTTTAAATCAAGAAAAGCTTGGATTTGATTTATTATGTTTCATTTTTATGAGCACGAATATTCATCAGTCGGAAAAACTTGAAGTGTTAGAACGAGAATTAGAATCTATGCCTGAAGTGTTAGAATGTCACTGTTTAACAGGCGAATATGATTATTTATTAAAAGTTGCGAATCGTGATCGTAAGGAGTTAGAGCAGTTTATTAGAAAGTTAAATAAGCTAGGCATTACACGTATACAAACGAGTTTAGCACTTCGTGAAATTAAATATTCTACGGTATTGCCGATACGGAATGAGGAACCGAGCATCGATTAAGTTGCTTGGTTTTTTGTTTATATAAAATTCAGAAAAGTGATTGACGGAGAGAAAAGAGAGATGTATTATTATATGAAATTATGAATTAAAATTCATCTAATGTTATAAATATTAACACTGGGGGCAAGGGGATATAATATGAAAATCTTTAATGCGGTTACAAGTGATGTGAAAGAAATTTATAATCTCATTGAAATGTATGCAAAAGAAGGAGTTGTTTTGCCGCGTGCTCTTTTGTCTCTCTATCAATATTTACAATGTTTATATGTTATGAAAGAAGGAGAGGAAGTCGTTGAAGTTGCTGGTTTACATGTGTTAGGAGAGGATCTTGCAGAAGTACGATCGTTAGTAGTTTCGCATACATATGCAGGAAAAGGGATAGGGCGTAAGTTAGTGAATCATGTAATGAATGAGGCGGCAAAGATAAAAGTGAACAGGGTAATTTCTTTAACATATGAAACGGAATTTTTTCAAAAGTGCGGGTTTGATTTTGTGAATAGAGAAGCATTACCAGAAAAAGTGTGGATTGATTGTAGACATTGTCCAAAAGTTGATTATTGTGATGAGGTGGCGATGATACGGTATGTTGGGTGAAATTTTTAGAGAGAAAAAAGGCCCACTATTATTTAAGAAATAGTGGGTATCTATATTTTAGTCAGAAATGAGATGTTGTTAAGAATTTGAATTCGTTTGTCTTACTGTAAAATTATAAAGCGGATCTCTAAGCTCAAAGTTATACGTAGAACCATCGACAAGTCCTACAACTTTATCGTTATCATAAAGGTCAAGCATAAATTGTGCCATTTGTTTTGCAGTATGAAATTTCGGTACAACACCATCATATTGGAACTCATCAATATTAAATGAACGTTTCGCAAATTCTGTTTCAGTTGCAGCAGGAGCTAAAACTTTTGCTTGTAGTTTTGCACCTTGTTCTTTCATTTCGTGAGATAGTCCTTCTGTAAATGCACTTACATAAAATTTCGTAGCACAGTACGTAACAGCATTAGCCACAATCGTGTATCCACCGCCCGATGAAACGTTAATAAGCTGTGTTCCATCAACCATTGAATAATCTCGAACGAAAAGAGAAGAGAGTATTGTTAGTGCTTCTATATTTACATGCAACATCGTCTCTATTTTATTTAAATTTTGTTCAGCAATTGAGGCGAAATTACCAAAACCTGCGTTGTTAATCCACGTTTCAATTTGAAAACTTTGTAGACTTTCATAAAATTTATAAACTTCTTCAGTGACGGATAAATCAGTTCTTCGAATGACAACATCCAACTCTGGATGCATTTCGTTAATTTTTAATTTTAATCCGTCTAATTCTTCTTGTCTTCGAGCTACAAGTACTAAATTTTTTCCGCGAGATGCAAAGGCTAAAGCTGATTCATAGCCAATTCCGGAACTTGCACCAGTAATAACAGTATATTTCATATAAAATCCCCCTAAGTTCAAATTAATTTAGTATGGTTAGATTCTATTTGTTAGAGTATACTCTAAGTCAAATGTTTTTTATAAAGCAGTTAAATATATGATGATAAATGGCATGTGGAGGGAGTATGAGTATGTACACAATTAGCCAGGTAGCTAAATTATTAGGAGTGAGCACACATACATTACGTTATTATGAAAAAGAGAACATATTAATTGCAAATCGCGATATAAATGGAAATCGACTGTATGAAGAATCGCATATAAAGTGGTTGCAGTTTGTAATGAAATTAAAACAAACGCAAATGCCGATAGCGAAAATAAGAGAATACGCTAGATTATATACAGAAGGGGAACATACAACCGAAGTTCGTTTACAACTTTTGGAAAATCATAAAAAATCTATTCAAACTCAAAGAGAAAACTTAGTAATTACAGAGAAGATGCTTGAAAATAAAATTATTGCATACAAAGACTCGTTGGAAAGTAAATAGCGTACAAAATATTTCGTTCTTTGTTGCATGTTGAAAAGGGAGTACAGGTCTTTGTTTTGGAATTTATCTATGAGTATTTTATTATAATGTGCCGATAAATTAAAAAAAGAGCAGTTAGCTAAAAGCAACTGCTCGATTCAAGGGATCTCCAAGGGGGGAATGGAGAAAATATTTTGTTACTACCATTATTGACAGATTATTAAGAAATATACACGTGGATTTAAGAAATCTAAAATATTTTTTGGTTAAGAGAATCCGGGTGTTGACACTTTATCAATTGGTCATGTAGAATATTTATGAATGACATTCAGTCATTTTTTTTATGTGAAAGGGTGTAGATAAGCAACTTGTATATGTAGTTAGCTTAATGACGGAACAAATATAAGGATAAATGAGGATGATATTGGCTTTTTAAATAGTAGTTAGCGTGAGATTATATTTTTTTAATCAAAAATGACTGACGGTCAGTCAGTGTATAATAGAAGGTGAGAGATATGAAAAATAAAGCTTGGTTATATGTCATATTAACATGTATTTTTGAAGTCTTTTGGGTGTTTGGTTTTAATACAGCTCATACTTGGTGGCATTGGTTCATTATTGTAGGAGTTATCGCTGTTGATTTTCACTTCCTTTCTAAAGCGTGTGAACATCTTGCGACAGGGACAGTATATGCGGTGTTTGCTGGGGCTGGTACTGTAGGAACTTTCTTAATGGATGTTTTTCTTTTCGGTGGAAGTTTTAGTTTAGGAAAATTATTCTTCATTGTGATGGTTGTAGCAGGCGTTATCGGTTTAAAATTGGCTGATAATAAAGCAGAGACTGTGGAAGAAACTATGGAAGGAGCTGCTTAAAAATGGGTTGGTTTTTCGTATTTTGTGCTGCAATTAGTGAAATAGTCGGTGTGATAGGCCTTAAGATGTATAGTAAAGATAAGACGTTAGCAAATGGAGCGATTTATATAGGTGGATTTGCAACTTCCTTCGCATTTTTATACACATCTTTCTTGTTCTTACAAGTAAGTGTGGCTTATGCGGTTTGGATTGGCATTGGAACAGCAGGCGCAGTTTTATTAAATATGTTTCTGTTTGGTGAATCGAAAAGTAAGGCACGTTTGATTAGTGTAGCTCTTATCGTATGTGGAGTTACGGGATTAAAGGCTCTTTCATAAGAAATTGATATGAAAGTTGAATCTCCTAACGATTTGTTGGGAGATTTTTATTATGAAAAGTGCACTATAATTGACAGTACAGCTAGTTATTTTATAAAATGAGTGACAGTCATTCAATACGCGTGTGAAAGGGTTTAGATGATGAATAAAAAAGAGAAAATTGTCTATGCAGCTATTGAAGTGTTTCAGGAAAAGGGCGTTGAAAAAACGAAGATTTCTGATATCGTAAAATTGGCTGGCATTGCACAAGGAACTTTCTATTTATATTTTCCTTCTAAGTTATCTGTTATGCCTGCAATAGCAGAAGTGATGGTTGAGAAGATGATACTTGCAGTGAAAGAAAAAGTACAGAACGATGCACCTTTTTCAAGTAAAGTTGCGCAAGTAATAGATGCAGTGTTTAACTTTATAGCTGAATATCGTGAAATACAAGCATTAATGTATGCGGGCCTTGCATCTACTGAACATATAAAAGAATGGGAAGCTGTATATGAGCCTCTTTATATGTGGCTAAGTGAATTTTTAAGTGAAGCAAAAGAAGCTGGTGAAATTCGTGATTCGGTTCATGCAGAGAGAACAGCGAAGTTATTTATTGCTCTTGTTGAATCAGCAGCGGAACAAGTTTATTTATATGATCATAAAGATGATGAGCAAGTCGAGCTACAAAAGGCAGAAGTACTAGATTTTTTAACACATGCACTACATATAAAGTGAAACTTTAATCAGTGGGAGGGTTCATCCCCACTGATTATTAGTTGAACCAATCGGGCATTTAAGGGCAGTTATCTCCCACCTAACTTCCTCGCATTCGCTGAATTTTGAGGTGGGAGTCTTACTGCCCGTTAATGCGGGATAAAGAAATAGTAAGGTGAACCTGTCTGAAAAAGTAGGTTCATTTCTGCGGGAAACTGAATGATAGTCATTCACCCTGTATTTATGTATGTGTGGAAGGATAGAGTGAAATTCTAATGAGTAGGGGCATCTTCACTCATTATTAGCCCACAAATAGCAGGATAAAGAAAAAGTTTCTTGGGCATTATTTTTGAGAGGAACTTACGGGAAGAGGTGTTAAAAATTGAAGAAACCGATAAAAGAACAAAAGATGGTATTGATCATTCTTTTGAGTAATATATTTATCGCTTTTTTAGGGATTGGATTAATCATTCCGGTTATGCCATCCTTTATGAATGATATGAATTTAACAGGAAAGACGATGGGCTATCTCGTTGCAGTATTTGCAATGGCTCAGCTTATTACTTCACCTATTACGGGTCGTTGGGTCGATCTTTACGGTAGGAAGAAAATGATAATCATTGGATTATTTATTTTTGGTGTTTCAGAGCTTCTTTTTGGATTAGGAAAAGATGTGTGGATGCTTTATGCAGCGAGGGTGTTAGGCGGGATTAGTGCTGCGTTTATTATGCCGGGTGTTACGGCATATGTTGCTGATATTACCTCTATTCAGGAACGTCCAAAAGCGATGGGATATCTTTCAGCAGCTATTAGTACCGGATTTATTATAGGACCTGGAATTGGTGGGTTTATTGCAGAATATGGTATACGTGTACCTTTCTTTGTGGCAGCAGTGATTGCTTTTGTCGCATGCGTGATTTCTATATTTATTTTGAAAGAGCCGTTAACGAAAGAAGAACTTGCAGAGATTTCTGCTAATACGAAAGAATCAAGTTTTATCGGGGATTTAAAGAAATCTTTAAATCCAATGTATGCAATCGCATTTATTATTGTATTTGTACTCGCATTTGGATTATCAGCATATGAAACTGTGTTTAGCCTGTTCTCTGATCATAAATTTGGCTTCACACCGAAAGATATTGCTGCAATTATTACGATTAGCTCAATCTTTGGGGTAGTTGTGCAAGTATTTATGTTTGGAAAATTGGTAGACATGTTCGGTGAGAAAGTATTAATTCAAATATGTTTAGTTGTAGGAGCAGTGTTAGCATTCGTTTCAACTGTAGTCTTTAATTATTGGAGTGTACTTCTCGTTACTTGTTTTATTTTCCTAGCATTTGATTTACTTCGTCCAGCTTTAACGACATTTTTATCAAAAGCAGCTGGAAAAGAGCAAGGATTCGTTGCTGGTATGAATTCAACGTATACGAGTTTAGGAAATATCGCAGGACCTGCTATGGGCGGAATATTATTTGATATAAATATTCATTATCCATATGCATTTTCAGGTGTTGTTTTAATCGTTGGTCTCGGCATTACATTTATGTGGAGAGAGAAGCAGCTGGCTGAAAGTTTTGCGAAGTAATTTAGTGAGTAAATTAAAACCCCTTACCGTTGTAAGGGGTTTTTGTTTTATCCCGCTATTTGCGGGCTAATAATCATTGGGGGATGGACAAAACCCCCAATGATTATAGTTTCACTTTACAAACTTAATCCAAATCGCTTTAATTCAATAAATATCCCCTCTAATTGCTTTCCTTTATCCGTTAAGGTGTACTCTACACGAGGCGGAACTTCTGGATATACTTTTCTCGTTATAATCCCTTGTGCTTCTAATTCTTTTAGTCGAAGCGATAATGTTTTCGGACTAATCCCATCCATTGATTTTTGTAAATCACTAAATCGTAACGTTCCTTCGATAAGAAGGTCTCGAATAATTAAAAATGTCCATTTTGTACTAATTACGTCAAGCGTTTTAGCGATAGGACATGGGATGCCAGGTAAACCTTTCGTTAATACAACCGGATCTATATTGTTCATGGAACTAGCCTCCATAAAAATTTTTTGAATGAATTTGCTTTATCGTATCACAAAACTATCTTTTCGGTAACTATATGAAAAAAATATCACTACTTCCATATAGGAAGTTAGTGTATATACAATAGCAATAGGAAATACAAAGGGTTTGTATGAGGAGGAGGTGATTTCCATGGTTATAAAAAAGTTGTTTGCGTTCCTTAGTTTTTTTGTCATTTGTATTGTGCTTGCAGCGTGCAGTGGGGAGCAAAAAACTGAAATTCAGTTTTTAAAAGAAATGCCGAAGCCAAAAGCAATGACAATGGATTCTTCATTAAGTAAAAAGGAGGCGACAGAAATTGTTCATGCAGCTCAGCGTTTTTACGCATTTTGGGATACAGGTAAGGAGGAACTTATTCCGCAGACTGTTACTGAAAAATTCTTCGATAATACATTGCCGAAAGGCCGTCCACAAGGCATTGAAGGATTAAAGTTTGCAGCACAAAATTTTCGTAAAGTCGTTCCAAATATACATTGTGAGATTGAAGATTTATTAGTCGTTGGTGATAAAGTAACAGCTCGTCTTTCTTTTGCAGGAACTCATAATGGTAAAAACATTCGTTTTTTTGCAATTGATATTTTACACGTGAAAGACGGAAAGATAACGGAAGATTGGCATTTAGAAGATAATCTTACGCTGAAGCAGCAACTGGGCTTAATAGCTGAAGAGTAGATCATATAAGGGAGAGAAAAGCGATGGGAAATATATTGATTATAAATGGACATGAAAAATACGGTTCAAAGGAAGGACGATTAAATAAAACGTTAGTTGATTATATGGTAACTGTATTAAGCGAAAATCATCATGTGAAAACAACAACGATTCAAGATGGATATAGTATTAAAGAAGAACAAGAGAAGTTTTTATGGGCCGGTGTTGTGGTTTATCAAACACCAATTTATTGGTTTAGTGTCCCGGGATTATTTAAAACGTATATGGATGAAATATATGAATACGGCTTGTTCTTTAAAGGTGCAGATGAATACGGAACAGGTGGTTTATTAAAAGAGAAGCAGTATATGTTTTCCACAACTTGGAATGCACCTGAAAAAGCATTTGGAGATAAGACGAAGTTCTTTGAAGGAGAAAGTTTAGAATCAACGCTTAGTCATTTACATCGTGTGCAGAAGTTTCTCGGTATGAGTCCATTAAAGAGTTTTGCTTGTTATGATGTGGTGAAGAATCCGGATATAGAGCAATACTTATTAAACTTGAAAAATCATTTGGATGAAGTAATTAAATAATAGTTTGCATCTTTGTGTGCAAGAAGGTTCCTCTTTAAAAATGTAAAAGAAGGTATTACTAAGGATGTAATACCTTCTTTTACATTCGCGAAAATTGCTTAATTCTTATTGGTTTAAAGTCTTCATAAGCGGAATCTAGTATTTTATCCCACATCCCCCACTGATTATAGTTTCACTTTATGAAATACGTTGAAAATCTTTACTCATACAGGACTGTTTTAGTTTTTTTGATTTAATCAAATATTTAATATCAGAGATGTTATCATATGAAAGCTGAATATGATAATAGTTTATATACTCAAATAATGCAAAAACATAAACAAATAGTGCGAATGATAGCCCGCCTAAAGGTAATTGAGGATACCAAATTACAAAATCAATAATAAACATAATAAGTCCTGTGATAATCAATCCTATATTTATCTTTTTTAGTCTTTTTAAATATTTAATAATCACAATAGGTGTAACAGATGTTTTCTCTTTTTTTAGTCGTTTCCACTTTACGTACCAGTAAACAGTTCCTTGTAGTAAGAGAAACTCTAAAAGAAGAAATGAGATCCAAAAAGAGTATAGGGAATATAAATGTAGTGTAGGATAAACATAATTAATTACATAACTTGTAAAAATAAAAGTAATGACTGAAAATAACTCACCTGTGTATAGATAGGAAAGCCTTTTTTCTAGGTTGCTTTTCATGGTTTTTCTCCTTTTATAAAAAACTACACATTTTAATACGGGGATGGCTGTATCCATAACTTCGCAAAATTCGCCCAACCGAATGAATCTATTGTTACATTTTTTAGAGAAGAGGGATATGTTTTTCTTTTTAAAACGTGATAGTTAAATAAAATGATGTGTTCTGCTTGTAAAAAATCTTCGATTTCATACATGAGCTCATAGCGCTTGTCTTTATTTTCTTCTAATAAAAAGGTATCTAGCAAACAATTAATTTGCTGCGCATAGTGCGGGTCCAAGAATCGATTGATAAAACAACTTTTATTTTTAAATACGTTTAAAAATGCCATTTCATGCTCGGCGGCAAAAACTTCTCCCATTAAAATAATATCGGCATGTTTATCAATAGAACGATCCATATAATCTGAAACGAGAAATGGATGAAGCTCTACTTGTATGCCTAAACGGTCGCAACGTTTCTTTAGGAAGACTGTGTCATTTGCACTATCTTTAAACGCGAAGAAGTAAATATGTATCGTTTCACCTTTGTATGTGCTCTTCTTCAAATATTCTTTCGCCTTTTCTAATGAATAGGGTCTTCCCTGAGCTTGGCGACTTCTTTCAGGAAAGAAGCTTGATGCAGTGAGTGTTCGATTTCCTTCTAAATCACGGAGGATCGTTTCAACGTCATATATTTCTCTCCAAGCTTTACGAAAGTAAATGTCGTGGTGGGGACCAGGTTTTGTAAAGTTGAAGCTAGCATAAATACAGCCTATTTCTTCTATTTGTATGTCATGTCTTTCATTTTCATTCTCATTTGGTAATTCATAATCAGAATGTATTTTCACATGATCTGGAATACGCCAAAACTCAATACGATCTAGTAATGCACGTTCTTTAAAATAATGCGTGAAAGCTTCTAGTACGATATTATCTTCAGAATAATGATTAAGTTTAAAAGGTCCAGTACCTATATAGTGATGATTTTGGATTACCGTATCATAGGGCAAAATTGCGAGTTGTATTGAACTTACATAATGTAAGAAAAACAAATTCGGTTTTGCTAAATGGAACCGTACTTGCAGTGGTGACGGTGTTTCAATTTGGACAATTTCCTGTGTTAACCATGCGTAAGGAGATTGAGCTTGCTGCAATCTTTCAAATGAAAATTGAACATCTTTAGAAGTTAAAAGAGTTTCATTATGAAAATGTATATCTTTTCGTAAATAAAACGTCCACGTAAGTTGATCCTGACTTAATTCCCACGTATGAGCAATGTGCGGTTCCATTTTTTCTGTAATATCGTTATAAATGACTAATGTATCAAAAATTTGGCTAATAAGATGACCCTCTGTTGTTACAGCCACAAAAGCGGGATCTAATGGTAATATCTTTCTTGATATAGGGATCTTTAATATGTCGTACATATCATTTGAAGGTTCGTATCCAAAATGATGATGTAGTTTATTTTCTATCTTTTTTTGAAGTGCAAGAGGAAGGGGTTCTTTTAAAAGAAGAAAGATATCTTTTAATTTTTCTTGCGCTAACAGTTCATCTGTATAGCATTCAATTGATTCTACTAAACTATGTACAAATATAATTTCAGTTTTATTCCCGCGGCCTCGCCCTGGAGTCCAGTAAATTAGTTGTTCTTCGCTCATTTTCTTTAATAAAATCTTCACGTTTTTCGTACTGCAATATAAAACATCCGCTAATTCTTGTAAGCTATTTCGCATATGTTGCTGATCTTGTGAATGTAACCTTAAACGAATGTAATAGTCCATAATTTTCATATGTGTACACTTCCTTCTATATAAAAGGGGAAACTCTTTAGAATATTCTAACCTTTTTCTTCCTCTTTTTCAAAGTAAAATGAATAAGCATAAGGAGGGGAAAACGATGGGGTTTTGGAGTATGCATCGAAATATAAAAATTAGAATTATAACATCATTTTTAACACGAGCTGTATCAACGATGATTTTTCCGTTTATGGCAATTTATTTTTCAATAAAGTTAGGTAGTGCGGTTGCTGGTGCTTTACTACTAATTAATGTAATAGCTTCATTAGTAATTGGTTTATATGGCGGGTATATTGGAGATCGGCTCGGTCGTAAAAAAGTAATGATTATTGGCCAAAGTATACAAGTCGTTTCCATTGCTTGTATGGGAATTGCGAACTCAGATTATGTAGATTCACCGTGGTTAACGTTTTTATTTATGCTCGTGAACAGCTTAGGATCTGGACTTATGAATCCAGCGACCGAAGCGATGTTAATCGATGTGAGTACACCTGAAAATCGAAAAGTGATGTACAGCATTAACTACTGGGCGATTAATTTATCAATTGCTATTGGAGCGATATTTGGCGGATTACTATTTGAAAACTATAGATTACAATTGTTTATCGTATTAACGGCTGTGGCGGTCATTACTTTATATGTGATGGCTATATATATGGAAGAAGTGTATGTGGCGCGAAAAACTGTAGAGAAGAAAAACGTATTAAAGGATATGGCGGATAGTTATAAGGTTGTGATGAAAGACCGAGCGTTTTTAATTTTTTGTGCAGCAAGTATATGTACATTATCTTTAGAGTTTCAAATTAATAATTATTTAGGGATACGTTTGCAGAAGGAATTTGAAACGATTCACTTTTTCTTCGGAAATGGTTTTACGTTTGATTTAACAGGTATTCGAATGCTGAGCTGGATATCTACAGAGAATACAATTTTAATTGTATTATTTTCGGCGCTTGTTATTAAAATGTTGAAGAGCTTCAACGATTTAAAAATCTTATATGTAGGCTTATTCATTTATACAATTGGATTCACCATACTTGGAACGAGCAATAGCTTATGGATTTTATTAATTGCGGGGCTTTTCCAAACTGTAGGAGAGATGATGTATGTGCCGGTTCGTCAATCTATAATGGCGGATATGGTGCCAAATGAGGCGCGAGGTTCTTATATGGCGATTAACGGAATGGTATTTCAAGTGGCGAAAATGAACGGTGCATTAGGTGTTATGTTAGGTTCATTTATTGCATCTTGGGGAATGAGTGCGCTGTATTTTATCGTTGGTATGAGCAGTATTTTATTATTTATGAAGGCGATTGGAAAAGAGAAGTATCAAGATGAACGAAACGTTTCTAAGATTGGATAAAGCTATCTAAAAAGCGAACCGGTTATGCTGGGACTCGCTTTTTAGATAGCTTCTAAAACGGATCAACTTCAGCTAAATTAGGATTGGCATTTGGATTTGTTAATAAGGTTTTTAGTTCACCCACTTCTGAGAGAGCGACGAGAATATAACCACTAATGAGGACGATGAGTCCGATGACTCGTAATGTTTGCAATTTAATGTCACGGCTATTTTCCTCTGAGGTGTTTTGGGGCGTTGCAGGCGGATTGTTGTTCATAATAGAGCTCCTATCTTTTTTATTTATATGTGCGAAATCATTATTTAACGTATGGATAGGGATTGTATAGTCATTTTCACTATATGAGAAATGCCTACGAAAAGTGATTAGAAATTTTAGGACGAGAAAAGAGGCTGCTATGTGCAGCCTCTATTTTAGTTATAAAGAAGAAATACGTTTCTTCGTTTTTGGTACAACAATAAACTTTATCCAAAGTACGCCGATTAACATAATAATCAAAGCATATAGTAATTGTCCTGTAGCAACGAGTATAACACTTGAAAATACAATGAGTTGAATACTTAGTAATGTGAGAATTAAGCTGAGAAATTGATTTATTCTTTCTTCAGTAGCAATTGGATATAATGCCACGATAATATTTCCTGAAAAATATTTCCACAGCGAACGAAGCTGCATAGAGATCATGTATAGGACGATGTAAGCGATAGCGCCTTTTACATATAGATTCGGTACGAAATATACGATAAAGGAACCGATTAACCCCAAGCGAATATATATACCAAAATAATCATTCCCACGTAAAAACGATAGTGTATGTAAATAGAAGAAAGTAGCTTGTTTTTTATGTAGTAAAGGTTCGATCCAATTTGTAAGCCATTTTCTGCCGTTTACTTGTTTTTTTAGCTGCGGAACATCAGTGAAGATGCTAGCGAATTGATAAAAGCGTATGTCCATTTTTTCTTCTTGTTCGATTATGTATTCCCACGGTATTCGCTTTGTGGGCTGTTTTTTTGTATATAGGAGTAGGAAGGCAAGAAGTAATAGTAAGCCACCTAGCACAATGATATTTGCAACATAAAACAGCATGTAAATGATAAGTGCATTACAAGCAACACGAATGATAAGCCATATGCTTTTTTCATAACTATCACGCCACATCCAGTGTATGTACATGTTCCAAGCTTTCGTAATCATTAAAACGATAAAGATTGTACATAAAAAAGGTACGGTTAATTGTAATGATTGCATGGCAAGCGGTACGATAATAAGGAACATAAATACAAGCGGGAAAAGTTGAATGATGTAATTATATAGAAGAGATTTTTTAAAATAAGATGTTAATTTCTCTTCTAGCGCTAGTAAATAGACAGCATCAGGTTTTTGAATAAATGTACGAATTGGGCATCTCGTTATAATGAGTGTAAGTACGATTGTGATGAGTAATAAAGATATTCCTTTAGAAGGATCCGTTTTAAGAAACTTGGCGTAATAATATGCACCTACACATGAGACGAAGATGAAGCTATATAGCAAACCGTTAATCATACGTGCAAAGTATGTGATGGCATTTTGAATATGTTTTTGAAAGCGAGAGCTCCATAGTGATTCGATTGACATGTTTTTCACCTCTTTTTTCTATTATATATGTTTTATTAAGCAAAAAACGAGCAAATTGCGTTATGCAACTTGCTCGTTTTTCTTTTCGTTATTTTTTTTCTGATCACGATTCATTAATGGATAGAAGGCAAAGCCAATTACGAATAAACCAATCCCGAGAAGGAATGTTTTTATATCGGATGCGCCTGTTTTAATAACCCATAGTGCATAGCAAAGTGCGATCGCTGCGACTATGCCATCTGTAATTCTTGCCCGCATTTCATTTTTGTATGTTTCACCAGTTGCGACTAGCTTTAACTGGAAGATTGGTGAAACGAGATATGGAATGAGGTAGGCTAAAGTTGATACTGTAATAACGAATGTATAAGCTTCCGCAATTGTTCCTGATAATGTTGAGAATAAGAACACTTGCGACATAATGTTTGTTAATCGTAGTGAATGAATTGGACTTCCTTTTTTATTTGTTTTTGCGAAGAAGGAAGGGAAGAAACCTTCTTTTGCTGCTTGATAAGGCACTTCTGAGCTTAATAAAATCCAGCCTAATATGGAACCGAATAGGGAAGTAAGAGCAAGTAATGCCATAAGTTTCCCGCCGCCGTGACCCATTGCAGCGTTTAATGCATCTGCTAATGGACGTTCAGAAGCTTGTAATTTATCAACGTGAAGTACACCCATTGTTAAAATTGTAATTCCTAAGTAAATTGCAACTGTTATTAGTAAACCGGCAACTGTTGCACGTTTTACCGTTTTGGGAGAAGTAGCTCGGTTTGATAAAAGAACGGCTGATTCAATCCCGATAAATGCCCAAAGTGTTGTAAGAGCAGCTAAATTTACTTGTGAAAGGAGACCGTGTGATACGCCTTCTTTATCGATCATTGGTGTGTACCATTGTCCGAATTTTGAAGCTTCGAACGCAAATAACGTAACAATGATGAATAGAAGGAATCCAGTCACTTTCGTTGTTGTTGCTAAGAAGTTAAGTTTCCCAGCTCCGCTTACACCGTTTGTTAAAATTAAATGAGTGCCCCATAGTAAAACAGAACAAATAGTAAATGTAAGTAGTTTTCCAACTTCTATATTGAAAGAGCCGATTGAAAACAATAGTCGTGTATCTTTCATAATCGGGAAGAAGAGCGATAAATATCCCGCGAAAGATGTAATGATGGCAACGTTACTTGCCCAGTTTGCAACCCAATATCCCCATACTATGCTGAAACCAGCCATTTTTTTCTTTTTTGGTGATGAGAATAAAGCATATGCATGACTTTGTGGTCCTGTCGTTAAATCAGGACGACGAATTGCTAAATTACCGAAAACAAGAGCTAGCATTAAAACACCAAACCCTGTTGTTAACCAAGCTAAAGTGACACCGAGAGGGCTAGCTGTTTGTGCCAACGTACTTGGCACCATGAAAATACCAGCGCCAACCATGTTACCGACAACGAAAGCTGTTAGTACCCAAAAGCCCCATTTTTTTTGTTGCATAGAAAATACCTCCAAAGTTAGTATAACCAAGTCAAGCGAGGAGATATGTATGTCTTCCTAAGTAAGGAAGAGAAGTCCCAAACAAAACAAAAAAAGCACGTAATTTGCCGCTACATGCTTTCTATCTTATAAGAAACCCACGACATACCTCTCGATAGCTCTCCACAAACGAAACGTTTGTGACAGTTCTGCACTTATTAAATGCAGACCCAGCAAGCGTGCATGGTGGACACGACTTACTTCGGCAACCATTCCTTTCTCATTCCTTCATCAATGCCACTACATCTCCTGAAATGATACTTTTAATGATTGCAACCTCTACCTCACCGAGATACGAATGAGGATTTAAATATTAAATTAACGTATTTAAGAGTAACAAATGTATTTTTATACGTCAATGGATATGGTAATAATCAGATTATAGAGAAGAGTTTGTGATTAAAAGTGAGAGGGATTGTTATACAATATTTGAATTTTCGTAATATAATACATGTTATTAGCGCTAGAAGATTGAGAAGGGGATGAAGTATATGTCTGTATGTAATAAAAATTCCGTAATAGGTGTACTAGATTCAGGGGTCGGGGGATTAACAGTTGCTAGTGAGATTATGCGTCAATTGCCTAAACATTTACTATATTGGTGATAATGAGCGTTGTCCGTATGGGCCAAGAAGTGTAGAGGAGGTACAATCTTTCATATTTGAAATGGTTGAGTTCCTCAAACAGTTTCCATTAAAAGCTCTAGTGGTAGCATGTAATACTGGTGCAGCTGCTGCATTGACTGATTTGCAAGAAGCACTTTCCATTCCAGTTATTGGCGTTATACATCCGGGAGCAAGAGCTGCAATTAAAGTGACAAAGAAAGGAAAAATAGGGGTAATTGGAACTGTAGGTACGATAAAATCTAACATGTACGAAAAAGCATTACACGAGCTTGATACATATTTGGAAGTGCATAGTCATGCGTGTCCGACTTTAGCTACAGTTGTAGAAAATCACTTAGAAGATACAGCATATGTAACGCAGCAAGTGAAACAAGCTTTACTGCCATTAACGAAAGAAGATATAGATACGTTAATTCTTGGGTGTACGCATTATCCACTTTTAGAGTCCTATATAAAAAAGGAGTTAGGAGAGGCTGTGACAATTATTAGCTCTGCAGAAGAAACAGCGATAGAGTTAAGTACCATTTTACAGCACAAAGGAATTTTGTCTGACAATCTTAATCCGAAGCATCGATTTTTTACAACAGGCTCTGTTTTATCGTTTGAACATATTGCTGAGCGTTGGCTAGGGTATCAAATTTCTGTAGAATGTGTGAATTTACCTATGGAAAAACAACTCGTGAACTAAATTGTATAAAAAGAAGCTGATCTAAAACTAGATCAGCTTCCACATATAAGATTAAACTAAGTTTAATACAGTTACTTTTTCACGTGTCATAGATTCAAGGCTCTTATGAATACCTTGTGCGCCCATACCTGAACCTTTTATACCGATGAATGGGAAGTGGTCAGGGCCGCGCTCTGTGCGTCCGTTAATTTGAACAGAACCAGTTTCGATTTTGTTAGCAATTGCAAACGCTTTGTTAATGTCTTTTGTGAAGACACTTGCTTGTAGGCCGAAGTCTGATTTGTTAGCAATTTCAATCGCTTGTTCGTCAGAAGAAACACGGATGATTGGAAGGATTGGGCCGAATGGCTCTTCCCAAGCAACTTTCATTTCTTCTGTTACGTGGTCGATTAATGTTGGGTAAATTAAGTTGCGCTCACGTTTGTTACCGATAACGATTGTTGCACCCTTTTCTACAGCATCATCAACTAAACCTTGAACGAAGTCAGCAGATTTGTCGTCGATTAATGGGACGATTGTGCTGTCTTGTTCTGGAGATCCAACTGATAATTTAGCTACTTGCTCTTTTAATAAGCCAACAAGCTCGTCTGCTACATTTTCGTGTACAAGTACACGTTTAATAGCTGTACAACGTTGACCAGAGTAAGAGAATGCACCGCTTACGATATGATTTGCAGCATCTTGTAAGTCAGCATCTTCACGAACGATACCAGGGTCTTTACCACCAAGTTCTAATACAAGTGGAATCATTGCAGCTTTTTTCGCTAAATGTTTACCTGTGTTTGTACCACCTGTGAACGATACCATATTGATGCCAGGATGTTCTACTAAGTAGTCACCAATTACAGAACCGCGTCCTGTAGCTACGTTTACAAGACCTTTTGGAAGGCCAGCTTTATGAAGTGCTTCAACCATTTTAACACCGCTAATTGCACCTTGAGTTGCTGGTTTGAAGATAACAGCGTTACCCATAATAAGTGCTGGTGCAAGTTTTGCAGCAGATAAGTTTACTGGGTAGTTAAATGGTGCGATTGCTAATACAACACCAAGTGGTGCGCGTTGGATAATCGCAAGTTTAGATTTCGTTCCGCCAGGGAAGCTATCGCCCATCATGCTTTCTCCGTGCATATGAAGAGCTTCTTCAATAGTGTAACGAATGAAGTCAGCTGTACGAACAACTTCTTTTTTCGCATCTTTATATCCTTTACCGACTTCTTTCATAATGATATCGGCAATTTCATCTTGCATATTTACGAGCTCATCAGCCCATTTATATAAATATTTTGCTCGATCTTGTAGAGAAGCTTCAGCCCATGATTTTTGAGCTTCTTTTGCAGATGCAATTGCTTCATCCACTTCTCCTTGAGTAATTGCTTGTACTTGCCCAATTACTTCGTGTAAGTATGGAGATGGAATGTCGATTGTTTGACCAGAAGAGCTTTCTCTCCATTCTCCGTTTAAATAAAATTTGTACGTATTGCTAGTTGTCATGATTAGTCCTCCTAAAATAGCAACTTGTAAGAGTGAGTATAAGGTGATTGTAGGTGGTTTGATAATATTTTTCAAATGAAATGTTTGTGAAAACGATTTCTTATTATTTTTTTATTTTGTATGCCCTTTCTTACAGAAGATTCTCTTATTTCAAACTGAATTATAAGTAGAATGCATCACTTTCATTTTTTGTGATAAAAGATTATTTTATTCTAAAGCGAAAAAAATAATTGACAGAATACTCAATAAAGTTGTAAGATTATAAATGGAAAATAAATGAAGGGGGTGTGCGTAATGATTGTAATCGTAAATGTAATGGGCTTAGCTCTGTTAAATGGCGGAAAACATTCATATCATTACGCAACCCGTGCGGATATATAGGACCTTTTTGTCTTATGAGAAGCGTACGTTGCGTATATCGTAACGTACGCTTTTATGCATTCTATTGCATATCGTCAAGCGGCGGTATGCTTTTTTTTGTTTATTTTCCTCGTTACTATAAAAAATCAGAATTTGGAAGGTGGAAAAATGTGATGAAATACTGTGGTTTTCAAAATGTGAATGTGATGGATTTGGATAGCGGATAAAGAAATGTGAATCAAATGAGAACGAGAAAGGAGAGGTTATATTGTTTTCAGTATTACTAAAGTTAAGCTGGTTTTTTAGGGAGCATTGGAAAAGGTATAGTATCGCAATTGGGGTACTTTTAATTGTAAACGTGGTAGAGGTAATTCCTCCGAAAGTGTTAGGAATTACAATTGATAATATTAAAACGGGAGCCTTAACGAACGAGGCGATTATGCAATATATTTTTATTTTACTTGGGGTAACGATTGGTGGGTATGTGCTTACTTTCATTTGGCAGCACCAACTATTTGGAGGTGCGTTCGTACTTGAGAAAACGATGCGTTCAAAATTTATGGGGCATTTACTTAAGATGACACCGACGTTTTATCAAAAAAATCGTACTGGCGATTTAATGGCGAGAGCGACAAATGATTTAAAAGCAATTTCCATGACAGCAGGTTTTGGTATATTAACGCTCGTTGATTCTAGTCTATATATGCTTACAATCGTTTGTATGATGGGCTTTTCAATTAGTTGGCAGTTAACATTTGCTGCGCTTATACCGCTTCCGATTATGGCGTATGCGATGAATAGATACGGAAAGAAATTGCATGAAAGATTTACTGTCGCACAAGATGCGTTCGGAGATATGAACGATAAAGTGCTGGAATCAATTGCGGGTGTACGCGTGATTCGTGCATACGTACAGGAGAATGCTGATCAAGAAAGGTTCCATCATTTAGGAGATGACGTATACGAGAAAAATATGAGAGTAGCAAGAATCGATGCATTATTCCAGCCGACTGTGAAAATGCTCGTCGGTCTTAGTTATTTAATTGGTTTAGTGTACGGTGCATATCTCGTATTCCAATCAAAGGTGACACTCGGTGAGCTCGTTTCTTTTAACGTCTATTTAGGGATGATGATTTGGCCGATGTTTGCAATTGGTGAATTGATTAATGTTATGCAAAGAGGAAATGCTTCGCTCGATCGTGTAAATGAAACGTTAGCTTATGAACCGGATGTAAAGAATCCGAAAGATCCAAAGCTTGTACAAGAGCCAGATTACATTCAATTTGATAACGTTACTTTTTCATATCCTTCATCAATTGAAACAAATTTAAAAAATGTTTCGTTCTCATTAAAACAAGGAGAGACACTTGGAGTTGTTGGGAAAACAGGAAGCGGGAAAACGACGCTTGTACGTCAGCTTCTTCGTCAATATCCACTTGGAGAAGGGGATATTGCAGTTTCTGATGTGAAGCTAGATAAAATTCCGAATGATAACGTACTTGGCTGGATTGGGTACGTACCTCAGGAACACATTTTATTTTCAAAAACAGCGAAGGAAAATATTTTATTCGGAAACAGAGAAGCGACTGAAGAAGAACTTGAAAAAGCGATTGAAATAGCTGCGTTTAAAAAGGATTTAGAGTTTTTACCAGAAGGTTTAGAAACGCTCGTTGGGGAAAAAGGTGTTTCTTTATCAGGTGGGCAAAAGCAAAGGATTTCGATTGCGAGGGCTGTTATTCAAAATCCGGAAATTTTAATTTTGGACGATTCTTTATCAGCTGTTGATGCTCGTACGGAAGCGGCAATTATTGAAAACATACGAACAGAAAGAAGCGGGAAGACGACGATTATAACGACGCATCGCTTGTCAGCTGTGCAGCACGCGGATTGGATTCTCGTTATGGATAACGGTGAAGTTATTGAAGAAGGTTCGCATGAAGCGCTCATTCGAAATGGGGGCTGGTATGCAGAGCAGTTCGATAGACAACAAGGTGAAAGTGAAAGTGCGGATAGTGGGGTGAAAATATGAGTGTTTCAAAACGATTGTTTCAATATGCAATGAAAGTGAAGGGGCCGATCTTTGCAGCGATGGCGATGCTATTTGTTTTCGTCATTGCAGAACTCGCGGGTCCTTTCGTCGCAAAAACGATGATTGATGAGCATATCGTTGGAATAGAGAGACCTTGGTATGAAACAGAAAAGAGTGAGGATGCTGTTTCATATAATGGCGCCTTGTATAAGCGAAGTGATCGCTTTGAAGAAGGTGAGAAAAAAGGGAAAGAAGTCCGAGTGATTCAAGTTGGTTTTCAGTACTATTTTGTGCCGAATAAAATAACGCTTGAAGGAAGTCGTTCTGTTAAGGGTGATGTGCTTACAGTACAAAGTGGTAAGGCTGTGCAAGTGTATAAAACGAAAGCCTTAACGAAAGAAGAAGTATTTGCGTTTTATAAACCGGAAATAAATCGTTTACTATTACTTGGCGGTGGTTATTTCGCTTTACTAGTAGTCGTATCATTATTTGCATACGGAAAGCAGTTCTTCTTACAGAAGGCGGCAAACAAAATTATTCAAATTATGAGGGAAGACGTCTTTTCCCATATTCAAACGTTGCCAATTCGTTATTTCGATCATTTACCAGCAGGGAAAATTGTATCGCGTGTAACGAATGATACAGAAGCGATTCGTGATTTATATGTAACAGTGCTTGCGACATTCGTCTCTAGTATCATCTATATTATCGGGATTTTCGCTGCACTATTTTTACTTGATGTAAAACTGGCGGCACTATGCTTACTTATCATCCCAATTTTAATTGTTTGGGCGATTATGTATAGAAAGTATGCGTCTGTATACAATCATAAAATGCGTTCGCGTTTATCGGATATTAACGGAACAGTGAATGAATCGATTCAAGGGATGCCAATTATTCAAGCATTTCGTCAAGAACATGAAACGAAGAAGGAATTTGAAGAACTCAATGGTGATTATTTTAAATATCAAAATAAAATTTTAAATTTAAATGCAGCAACTTCGCATAATTTAGTGTCTGTATTAAGAAACATCGCTTTTACAGGTGTAATTTGGTATTTCGGTGGTGCTTCATTAAGCGCTTCGGGCATCGTTTCACTCGGGATACTATATGCTTTCGTCGATTATTTAACGAGATTATTCTCGCCAATTACGAATATGGTGAACCAACTTGCTAACTTAGAGCAATCGCGTGTTGCATCAGAGCGTGTCTTCGAATTGCTAGAGGAAAAAGGAGAGGCAGTAGAAGAAGAACGTATGCCTCGCTTAACCGGAAATGTGAAATTCGATAATGTTTCGTTTTCTTACAATGGAAAAGATGAAGTGTTAAAAAATATTTCTTTTGAAGCGAAACAAGGGGAGACAGTGGCACTTGTCGGCCATACTGGATCAGGAAAAAGTTCCATTATGAATGTGCTCTTTCAGTTTTATGAATTTCAAAAAGGGAAGCTTACGATTGATGGTCACGATGTAACAGAGATGCCGAAACAAGCAACACGTGAACATATGGGAATTGTATTGCAAGATCCGTTTTTATTTAGCGGGACAGTGGCATCCAATGTAAGCTTAGAAAATGAAAAAATTTCAAAAGATCGCATTGTAAAGGCATTACGTGATGTTGGTGCTGAAAGGTTTGCAAACAACATAGATGAAAAAATTACGGAGAAAGGAAGTACACTTTCAACCGGAGAACGTCAGCTTATATCGTTTGCTAGGGCACTTGCTTTTGATCCGGCGATTTTAATTTTAGATGAAGCGACTTCCAGCATTGATACTGAAACAGAAGCGATGATTCAACAAGCGCTAGAAGTTGTGAAGAAAGGACGAACGACGTTTATTATCGCTCATCGCCTGTCAACAATTAAGAGCGCTGATCAAATTATTGTGCTTGATAGAGGAACGATTTTGGAAAAAGGATCGCATGATGAATTAATGAAAAAGCGTGGGCGCTATTACGATATGTATAAAACGCAAATGGAAGGAAACCAGAGCGCTTAATTTTTAGAAGAACTTGCGATTTTCGCAAGTTCTTTTTTGATTGGATTGTCCGCTCAGAAGTTAATATATTTCACCGGCAGAAAAACTTATAAATAAGTAAGTATTGTTTTACCTTTTTCTTTATAAATGCTATATTAAAAAATGTTACTTATTTTTTGTATGTAGCAGTATTTTTCCGTTTTGTTTGATTATGAAGAAAAAGGATAAACTAAATAAGAACATTTTTATTGAAAAATTGTTCGAAATTGCATACAATCAATATAGTTTTTAAATTCCTATCAGAATACTTGGAGGACTACTATCATGAAAAAATTATTTTCAGTGCTTGCAGTAACTACATTAGCGATTGGGATTGTAGCGGGTTGCGGCAAAGAAGAGAAAAAAGATACAGCTAGTCAAGATGCGTTACAGAAGATAAAACAAAGCGGTGAGCTTGTAATTGGTACAGAAGGTACATATCCACCATTTACGTTCCACGATTCAAAGGATAAATTAACTGGATTTGACGTTGAATTAGCAGAAGAAGTTGCAAAACGTTTAGGTGTAAAACCTGTATTTAAAGAAACACAATGGGATAGTTTACTTGCAGGAGTAGATGCAAAACGTTTCGATATGGTTGCGAACGAAGTTGGTATTCGTGAAGAGCGCCAAAAGAAATATGACTTCTCTAGTCCATATATTTCTTCTTCAGCAGCATTAGTTATCGCAAAAGATAAAGACAAGCCTGCTACATTTGCTGATGTAAAAGGATTAAAAGGAGCACAATCTTTAACGAGTAACTACGCAGATATCGCTAAGAAAAACGGTGCGAACATCGAGGGTGTAGAAGGATTTAGCCAAGCTGCAGAATTATTAAGTTCTGGCCGCGTTGATTTCACAATCAATGATAAATTATCAGTATTAAACTATTTAGAAACGAAAAAAGATGCAAAAATTAAAATTGTAGATACAGAAAAAGAAGCATCACAAAGTGGTTTTCTATTCCGCAAAGGTAGCGACAAGCTTGTACAAGAAGTAAATAAAGCGTTAGAAGATATGAAAAAAGATGGTACGTACGATAAAATAACGAAAAAATGGTTCGGTGAAAATGTTTCTAAGTAGTGCAGTGGTCTCAGATCGATTGTCTACATGGATAGATATTATGCAGACTTCCTTCTCGCCTATGCTGAAGGAAGCTGTCTTTACGACAATTCCGTTAACGCTTATTACATTTATTATCGGTATTATACTTGCGACGTTAACAGCGCTCGCGCGTATTTCAGGTAGTCGTATTTTACAATGGATTGCTCGTATCTATGTATCTATCATTCGCGGAACGCCACTTCTTGTACAGTTATTTATTATTTTCTATGGTCTTCCAACTCTTAATATTGAGGTTGAGCCATATACAGCAGCAATTGTTGGTTTTTCATTAAATGTCGGTGCATATGCATCTGAAATTATTCGTGCTTCTATTCTTTCTATTCCGAAAGGACAGTGGGAAGCAGCTTATACAATTGGGATGACATATCCGCAAGCATTAAAACGTGTTATTTTACCGCAAGCAACGCGTGTATCTATTCCGCCGCTTTCGAATACATTTATTAGCTTATTGAAGGATACGTCATTAGCGTCGTTAATTTTAGTAACAGAAATGTTCCGAAAAGCGCAGGAAATCGCGGCAATGAACTATGAGTTTTTAATTGTTTATTTCGAAGCAGGTCTAATTTATTGGGTAATTTGCTTCTTATTATCTATCGTGCAACAAATATTAGAAAAACGTTCAGAACGTTATACTCTAAAATAACCCTTTCATAAAAGGAGTTTTTGTTTTTATGATTTCAATTCAACATTTACAAAAAAGTTTCGGAGATAATACCGTACTAAAACATATAGACTTATCAGTTGAGAAGGGCGAAGTTGTTGTTATTATTGGGCCATCTGGATCTGGTAAAACGACATTCTTGCGTTGCCTCAATGTGCTAGAAACGCCGAACGCTGGTAGCATTCGCATCGGTAATAAAGAGCTCGATTTCTCTAAAAAAGTATCGAAGAAAGATATTGTAAATCTTCGTACGCAAACAGGTATGGTATTCCAGCACCATAATCTATTCCCGCATTTAACAGCAATTCACAATGTAATGGAAGGGCTCGTTACAGTGAAAAAGATGGGGAAAGAAGAAGCGAAGAAAAAAGCGAACTACTTCCTTGAAAAAGTTGGTCTTGCGGATAAAGTGGATTTATATCCGTTCCAATTATCAGGCGGACAACAACAGCGCGTCGGGATCGCTCGTGCGCTTGCGATGGAGCCGGAAGTATTACTATTTGATGAGCCAACGTCAGCTCTTGATCCTGAACTAGTTCAAGAAGTTTTAAAGGTTATGAAAGAACTTGCTAAAGAAGGAATGACGATGGTCATTGTAACGCATGAAATGCGCTTTGCTCATCAAATTGCGAACCGTGTTATTTTCATGGATGGCGGTGTCGTTGTCGAACAAGGTACACCGGAAGATGTATTTACAAATCCAAAAGAAGAACGAACGAAGAAGTTTTTACAAATGTTGCAGTAAATTAAGGAAGGTCTCAGGGCATATGCCCTGAGACCTTTTTGCCATATATATTTATTTTTGGAATCCGCCAAGGCTTTGCTCAGCCATTGCAACTAAACGTTTTGTAATTTCTCCACCAACAGAACCATTAGCGCGAGCCGTAGAATCTGCTCCTAATTGTACACCAAATTCTTGAGCGATTTCGTACTTCATTTGATCGATTGCTGCTGTTGCACCTGGTACTACTAATTGATTGTAAGAACTTTGGTTTGCCATAGGAATATATCCTCCTTAGAGTTATAAAAGTTTTTTTGGTTGGACTAGCTGGAGTTGAACCAGATTATCGCCCCGTTGGCGCTAATCCATCGGTAATTAAGTTTGTACTCATAGTATGGATGTTACCTAGAAAGATATACAAAATAATAATTTGTAAATTTTGTAAAAAACATTTCATCATTTCGTAAATTATGAAATAAGAGTAATCGTTGTATTTTTAAGAAAGAAGGCTAAACTAAGAGCGAAATCATATGCGTTTTTTCATTGTATAACCAGCTTGGCTTACTTAACTTATGATTTGTTAAAGTGAGAAAAATTCCAGCTTAGTAAAATGAAAACTAAATCGGTAGCAACTGTATAGTTTTGTTTTAGCCCGGTATGGGGCAGAAAAAGGAACTAACCGCTCCTATGCAAGGCTAGACGTTTTTTCAGCTTGATATTATTAAACAGATTAGAGAAACAAAAATGAAAATGGTATCAACTGCGTATTTCTGTTTTAACCCGGGATGGGGCAGGAAAAGGAACTAACCGCTCCTACGCACGGCTAGATGCTCTCTTCAATCTAAAAAAAGAGGCTTTTTAAACGACAATGTACGGAGGAATAACGATGGGAATTTGCCCGCTTTGCAACGCGCTAGAATCACAAACATATTCTTGTCAAAATTGCCAAGGAATACTCCAAGATTATGGGAAAGCTGTAGATTACATAGATGATTACAGTGCATATATGGATCAGGAATTATTAAGTGCGGTAGACGGTTTAACACATAATAATTCAAATGAGTACTGCAATCATATTTTTTATTGCGGAGTATGTAATGTGGAAACGGAAGTTGTAGTGAAGTTTGTATAAATAGAAAACTTCCACCTTATGAGTGAGGTGGAAGTTTTTGTATTTGTATTTGTGAGTTAATCATAGGGGACGGAATATTTCCGGTGTTAGGTGCAGTATTCGATTGGATTTGAGATGTTTTTTCTTTCGGACCGCACAAAGAATGTTCAGTTAAATAGATGGCATATTCATAAAATAATTGACGCGTAAGTTCACTTTGTTCTTTTAACTTTTCATCTTGGAATACAGTTCGCCCCGGTTTAGAATTTGCTTCAAATAGCCACGGATTTTCCGTGGTGTCTAAACCAATGTCAAAACCAATTTCTCCAATGTTCCCGGTTACTTGTTGGTCGAGTGCATAACTGATTTGTAAGGCTGTTTGTTTTAGTTTATTTTCAATTTGAACTTGCTTTGTTGAATCAGGAAACAGTTCCTGAAGTAATTTCGTATCACCACCGCTATTTACATGAGTTGTTAAGCTACCTTTGCCGGCGATTTTTGCGACGATTGCACTGACGACCCAATTACCAAAATGATTTTTATTTGTATGAATGCGAAAATCGACGGGTTGCCCTTCGAAGCGGAGCAGTGAGATACCTTGTTGTACGATAAACTTTTTTAAATCATGTCCTTTTAACACATGGTTAAGAAGTGCTTCTAATGATTGATACTTTCTTAGTTTATTTTGTTCATTTTCACGATAACGACAATAGTAGCAATTATCAGTTTGAGAATAGAGTATTTGATGAATATTTCTTCCGAAGCTACCGTGTATTGGTTTCATATAAATGTACTTATACGTACCGAGAAGTCGTTCTACTTGTTCAAAATGCTGAAATGCCTCTGTTTTTGGTAAGAATGGTTTAATCGAATCTTCTTTTATTAAAAGTTGATGAACTTCCCATTTGTTGAAAAATCCTGGATTAAACCATGGAATCGCATAGTCGCTTTCTAATCGTTTTTTTGCTCTTACGATAGGTTTGTAATTTTCTGCTTGCCGATTTGGTAAACGGTCGTAAATGACATTTGGTAAAGGGACTTTGTTTTTTACCCATTTGCTTTCTTGAAAGAAGTACCCTTCAATTGTTTCCTCTTCCCAGTTTATATGTTGAATGCCAAAGACAAATACAAATGGCTGCAATGTGAATGGTGGTGTTAGTAACTCGCCGAGAGAGATGGAACGATTCCCTAAAGGAGAATTAGAATCATCGTTAAAGCCAGTTGTGAAAATCCCGATTAATGGACCGAAAACAATGGTTTGATTTTGTATGAAGGCATGGATTGTTGCTGAATGCGGTAGTAAAAGTTTAGCTGCAATTTGTTCTCCAATAATGATTTCTCGAGTGAATGAATAATGAATTTTAATACTCTCACATGTAATATAACGTAAGCCAAAGGAAAGGGATGTAATTGGTGGTGTAATAGAAAAAACGTAAGGTAAAGTAATACTATTTGGATTCTCATCTGAAATACTTAATGTATATATGTGCTCTTTCAACGGGGATTTCCTCCTTTCGTTATGGTGTAAATCGGCTAAACTTTAATGGACCATGAAAAATTTGTTCAGCGAGTTCGTCGTTGTACCTAGTATAAACTTCGTAAGACGGCATCGTATTGACGTACATAAGCCAAATGGCACCTTTTTGATCCATAATGGTAGAAAGCTCTAATTCAAATAATGACGAATAGGACTGATCGAGTGTTTTAAACACTTCATTTACAACATCATGTAAAGCATCTTTCAATAATTGAACACCAGTTGAAGAAAGCAAATATTTAATTTTGGAAAATGGATGTAACATGGACCGCTCTGTTACTGAAAGTAAAAATTGCGCTGGGAATGAAGACTTTTGTATGAATTGACCAAGTACTTCCCAATTCTGTTCTTTGTTTTTTTGCATAATAGTCCGAATATGAATTGGATATGATAGTTGATTTGGAGGTTGTAACATTGGATGGATCATATAATGGGATGAGTGTACGTTCGATTTGCACCATGATATAAATTCATCTGTCCGTTTGAACTTAGTAGAAGTACAATGCTTTTCATTTATTGTATCGATATGAAATGTTTTATGTTTGTAAGTGACTCGATATAAATTTTCATTAGAGTGTATATTGATAGGACGTATAACAATATCTCTTGTTTCTAGTAGTAATTTGAAAATTCCTTGGACCGTTCCTTTTTTTATTTTTGGAATGTAAGGAGAAAGACGTTTATTAGTAAGAAAAAGATTGTGTAAATCACTTGGATTAATAAGAGTGTTATTTAAAAAAGTAGTCGAGGAACGTTTGCGTAATGAATGAATAATCGATTTTGCTTGTTGGAATGCTTTATCCTCCTTGAAATGACAGCGATCATATATATATGAAGGAATGGGAAAGGTTTGATCTATCCAATTTCCTGTATCTGTATCGTAAATAAGACCAGAAACAAGATCTGTCTTTGAATCAATGCTAAACGGTGTGAATTGGGCAACGACGTTATGATAAAGACGAGCTCGCTTAGCGATTTCGGTGTAATACATTTGCTCGTGATGAAATTTAGAAGTTAAAAGACCAAGAACCAACGAAACCCCTCCTTTATTAACAGGATGTTTGCATAATAGGCGAAGCTATATATTGCAAATACATTTTTATACCATTATACTTTTGTCCGTATGATGATATGCTATAGTTTTGGAGAAGTGAAAGGTTGATTATGATGAATATATGGTTGAATATGCTAACAACGACAGGACTCGGGGCGATTATTGGAGGGTACACGAATCATTTAGCAATAAAAATGTTATTCCGTCCTCATCGTCCTATTTATATTGGGAAGTTTCAAGTTCCATTTACGCCAGGGTTAATTCCGAAGCGTCGGGATGAGCTTGCTGTTCAATTAGGGAAAATGGTTGTAGAACATTTGTTAACACCAGAAGGAATCGGAAAGAAATTAACAAATGAAGAGTTTCAAGCCAGTTTAATTCGCTGGGCACAAGTGGAAGTTGATAAAGTAATTACGAATGAACAGTCGTTACGGGATATGTTAGAAAAATGGGATTTAGAACATGTAGAAGAAGAGGCGATTCAAAAAATTGAACATGTTATTACAGAAAAAATTCATGCATTTTTAGCAGAGTACTATACATATACATGGGAACAGGCTTTACCTCATTCTGTTCATGAAAAAATAGAGAATACGATTCCGAATGTAGCATCTTTTATTTTGAAAAGAGGAATTCGCTTTTTTGAAAGTGAAGAAGGAAAGGCACGCCTTTCAAAAATGATTGATGACTTTTTCGCTTCTCGCGGGACGATGCTTAATTTAGTTGGTATGTTTTTAGGGAATGTAAGTTTAGTGGATCGTGTGCAGCCGGAAGTGATTAAGTTTTTAGGACAAGATGGAACAGAGTGGCTGTTAACTGATGTACTGCAAAAAGAATGGGAAAAGTTAAAAGGAAGAGGCGTACAAGAATTAGAAACGTTTGTAGAGAAAGAAATGATTGTGAAATCCATATTGTCAGCTGTTAAAGTAGAGGAAACGGTGAGTAAATTTTTAAACCAATCTGTGCAGAAAGTATGTGAACCAGTTCGAGAAACAATCGTTGAAAAAGTGCTTCCTAGCGCAGTAGAGAAAGGCTTGAAGTGGGGAACAGAAAATGTAGCGAGCATACTAAACAATCTACAGCTTGCGGAAATTGTCCAGCAAGAAGTATCTACATTTTCAACAGAGAGACTAGAAGACCTCGTATTGTCCATTACAAAAAATGAGTTAAAAATGATTACATATTTAGGGGCGTTACTAGGAGGAACAATTGGATTTATTCAAGGATTGCTACTCTTGTTCCTTAAGTAATAAATATGGGGACATAGAAATAAAAGTGAAAATTCTTCACATCTCTTGCATAGTTTGATATGGTAAGAAGAGGTGCGGATGTAAATGCACTTAAAAGGCAGTGCGAGCGAAAAGCGCTAGCCTTCTAAAGGAGGAAAAATAAAATGACAAAAAACATTCATGATGTTGCATATGAATTACAAAAAGCAATCGCTGAAAACGAAGATTTCCAAACATTAAAAGCAAGCTACTCAGCAGTACAAGGAGATGCAGAGTCAAAGAACTTATTCGAAGAGTTCCGCACGATGCAACTTGGCCTACAACAAAAAATGATGCAAGGTCAAGAAATCACTGAAGAAGACAACCAAAAAGCACAAGAAGTTGTAGCTCGCATTCAACAAGATGCTAAAATCACAAAGTTAATGGAAACTGAGCAACGTTTAAACATCGTTATCACTGACGTTAACAAAATCATCATGCAGCCACTTGAAGAATTATATAGCGCGCAACAACAAGCTTAATAGTGGAAGACGCCCTGGTATAGGGGCGTCTTTTTTGTTTTCTACCATTAAGTTTATTAAAGCGCTTTGGGAAAGAAAAACCTGTCTTGAACAAGTTATCAACTTGTGTGAGTTTGTTTAATTTGTAAAATGAAACCCCAATTTTGAAGCAAAAGAAATATAAATTTCTCTCCAAACATATACATCAAAAGGGTAGGGGGGATATGATGGGAAACTCAATTACTATTAGTTTATGCATGATTGTAAAAGATGAAGAACAGACTATATCAAAATGCTTAGAATCGGTCAAAAGTGTTGTGGATGAAATTATTATTGTAGATACAGGTTCAACAGATGCTACAAAAGAGATTGTGAAGAAGTACGATGCGAAAGTTTATGATTTTCAGTGGATTGAAGATTTTTCAGCGGCACGAAATTTTGCATTTTCTAAAGCTACAAAAGAATATATTCTTTGGCTAGACGCAGATGACATAATAGGTACGGATGATGGAAAGAAATTGCTACAGTTAAAACGTACGTTAGATCGTAGTACGGATGCAGTATCTATGAAATATTATTTAACTTTTGATATAGAAGGAAATCCAACACATTCTTTAAGGAGATATCGATTAGTCAACAGAAGTAAAAATTTTCAATGGTATGGATTTGTTCATGAATATTTAGAGGTGTATGGAAATCTTATAAATAGTGATGTAGGGGTAAGTCATAAAAAAGAAAAAGCATATACTAATCGTAATTTGAAAATATATGAAAAACATCTTGAGAGTGGAAAAGAGTTTAGCCCCCGCGATGTGTACTATTATGCAAATGAATGTAAGGATCACGGATTATATGATAAGGCTGTTAATTGGTATTCAAGGTTTTTAGATGAAGAAAAGGGTTGGGTTGAAGATAATATTCAAGCTTGTTTAAAAAGAGCCGAATGTTATTTTGAATTGGGGGACTTAAAAAAATCTATCCATTCTTGTTTACAATCATTTATGTATGACACACCTAGAGGAGAACTTTGTTGCCACTTAGGACGTGTATTTTTGCAACAAAGTGAATATGCCAAAGCAATATATTGGTACCATGCAGCAATTGACGGACCGCGATCAAAAGATTCTCCATTTGTCCGGGAAGAGTGTCATACATGGTTGCCGCATATTCAACTATGTATTTGTTATGATCGAATAAAAGAATATGAACAGGCAATTTATCACAACGAACAAGCTGCACAGTTCATACCTAATAATCCGAGTATTGAATATAATAGAAAATATTTTGATGGTTTATTTAAAAAATAGTATTTAATAATACTAGATAATTATTTCGGTTGCTGAGAGGAGTCTGATTCATGCTCACAAGTATAATTATATTAACTCATAATCAATTACAATACACAAAAGAATGCATCCAAAGTATTAGAACTTATACAGTGGAACAAGAGTATGAGTTAATAGTTGTGGACAATGCATCAACAGATGGTACTGTAGAATGGTTACAAAAACAATCGGATATTATACTAGTGGAAAATGCAGAAAATATGGGTTTTCCAAAGGGATGCAACCAGGGAATTAAAAAGGCAAAAGGTGATAATATTCTATTATTAAATAATGATGTGGTCGTAACTAAAAATTGGTTAAGAAACTTAATTCGGTGTTTGTATGAAAACGAAGATACTGGAGCTGTAGGACCCGTCACTAATAATGCTGCTTACTATACTGCTATACAAACCTTTTATAAGGATATTCAAGGGATGCAGAATTTTGCAACTTTATATAATCAAAGTGATAAAAATAAATGGGAAGAACGTATGAAATTAATAGGATTTTGTATGCTTATAAAAAAATCAGTGTTAGATGAAGTTGGAGTATTAGATGAACGATTTACACCAGGGAATTATGAAGATGATGATTTGTCGTTAAGAATTTTTGAAAAGGGATATAAATTGTATTTATGTAAAGATACATTTATTCATCACTATGGAAGCGTATCGTGGAGAGAAGACAGTGTTAACTTTTCCATAGTTTTACATGCAAATAATATAAAATTGTATGAAAAATGGGGATTTTATGGTGAAAGTTTATACATTCATTATGATTTACTAGCAATTGTAGATCGATTTGCGCCTGATCAAGTAAATATTCTTCATATAGGAGCTGGATGTGGTGCAACTTTATTAGAAATGAAAAGGCGTTACCCGGCAGTTTCCACATTCGGTGCAGAAGTTAATGAAAAAGCGGCAACTCTTGCAAATAGGGTAGGTCCTACAACTTCTAGCGAGTATGACAAGTTACACGAGGTATTTAAAGATGAAAAATTCCAGTACATTCTATTATCACATCCTATTGAGCCAGCGCAATTACCTCATGTCATACAATCTATTTCTCAGCTTTTAACGCCAACAGGAACTTTCATTATGACGAAATTCAATTTAGATAATTATAATGCATTAAAAAATTCATAAGAAAATTAATGTTTTTTTAGGTTCCTCTTCGGAGGTGAACTGTATTTGGGAATTTTGGAGAGGAAATGGTTCCTTCTATATATACAAAACCGAAATCCGAGCCCGGATTTCGGCTTTTCGATGTGTGATGAAATAAGAAATCACCTTCGTATTTTTGTTGGTTTGGTCACTTGCAAATATACAGGATGGGGCAGTTCAAAGTCAGTGAAACATTATAGGATAGCTCCTTTACTTTGAAACACACGGATGCTTTTCATAATAAAACCGCCATGGATAGTGAACGGCTTCGTCTGCATAATCAATATTAATACGAGGACCAGCTAGTATGTTATGTGTGGATGATAAATGGCCTTCTTCAGGAACTAATTCAATATGTAACGCATCACTTTGAAGTGATACGCCGCGCTCTTCTAAAGTGATTCCGAGTGAGCGGCATAGTTTTCCGGGTCCATTTGTTAAGTTTTTATACTGAGCCTTCGTAATGTCAGTTTTGTTGTAGCGCGCTAGTTTCATGTCTTCGATGCCATCTACAGGTTCAAGAGCACGAATAAGAACTCCTTGCGGGGTGCCGATTGGTGCTGTAATTACGTTAAAGCAATGATACATACCGTAAATTAAATATACGTAAGCATGTCCTGGTGCGCCGAACATTACTTCTGTTCGATCAGTCCGTCTGCCGCCGTAACTATGTGCGGCCTTATCATCTGGACCTTTGTATGCTTCTACCTCTACAATAATTCCGCTTCGCTTTATGCCGTCTACAATATGAACGAGTTTATGTCCAAGTAACTTTTTTGCGACCTCTAACGTATCGCCTTCATAAAAAGAAGGTGGTGCCTGCATTGTACTATCTCCTTTGCCAGTTGTATATGTATATAGTAAACCAAATTTTCAGTAGTAATTCTAACTCGTTCTATTTACTACATTTATTTCATAAATTATGGATAGAGTACAACAGCGAAGAGGGGGAGTGCGACATGATTTATCGCTTACTAGCTCTTAATATAGATGGGACACTACTATACAACAACGGAAAAATTGCTAAAGGGTTACGGGAGACAATTGACTTTGTGAAAAGAAAAGATGTATACGTTACATTATTTACGAATCGTAATTTTCAATCTGCTCATAAAATAGCGAAGGCGTTAAAATTAGATTCAATATTAGTTACACACGGTGGAGCTTTCATTTCAGCAACGTTAGATAAGCCGTTCGCTCAAAGGAGATTATCTGAAGAGAAAACCTTTAATATTGTGCAAGTGTTAGAGCATTTTGATTGTAATGTTCGCATTTCTCATGAAAGATATTCAATTGGGAATCGTGAGAGAAATACACCAAACTTAATTGCGCGTACTGTATTATCAAGCGCAGATCCGTTATTTTATCCGGTTCAATTTGTAGATTCGCTAGGGGATGCCCTGCGTGATAACCCAGTAGCTGCACCAAAAATTGATATTGTCTTCCATACGAAAGGTGAAAAAGAAAGAGGGATGAATACGTTAAGAAAGGCATTTCAAGATGTAGAGTACGTCGAGTGTGATGCGAGGCGTATAGAAATTCTCCCTCAAAATGTATCAAAACTACGTGGTTTACAAGTACTTGGGGAGCATTTAAATATTAACCTTAGTGAGATGGTTGCGATTGGAGACAGCACAGAAGACTTAGAGGTAATTGAAAATGTTGGCCTTGGGGTAGCAATGGGGAACGCTCCTGTAGAATTAAAGCAAGCCGCAGACTGGATTACACGTTCTAATACTGAGAACGGCGTAGAGTATATGATTAAAGAGCATTTTCGTAAGCAATTCCCGCTTCCTTTTTTAAAGAATCATAAACATACACCGAAACGATGAAAAAAGAAACGTAGCATTTTCGCTACGTTTCTTTTCTTTTTTTATGCTTCGATTACTTTCAGCATTCTATTTAAAAATGCCGCAGCTTCACCACGTGTTGCTGTGCCTTTTGGTACAAACTCGTTTCGCTCGTTACCTTTTACAATTCCGTATGCGTAAATCCATTTTGATGTTTCGTTTAATTGAATTTTAAACCAATTTCCAGACTGTTCAGTAGGAGTGAGTGCTTGTGGCTATATTTTGTGTTCTTCTTTAAATGGTTCGAAAGGAAGTGAATATGTAAAAGTCTCTTCCTTTATATGTATTTAAACTAGTAGTAAGTACTAATACGTTTTAGATTGTAACAAGGGCATATTACAATTTCTATACAACTAGAGGGTATTCGTGAAAAATCAATATTCAGTATGTTTTAAATAGGATATAGAAATAAGGTAAAACCTTCTGTATTGACCTGCAAACGCCCTTCAAGTAAACTAAAGAGAGTTTGCAAATGAAAAGGTGATAATGTTGTTAATTTCAATTAAAACGTTACAAGATGATCGTTTTTTACGTCCGCTACAAAATATTGGCGGTTTATTTTTTGAAGAGAGCAAGATAGGGTTTGAGCAAGAAGAAGCAAATCTTATCGTTGATATACAGATAGAAGGTAATGTGACAGCATCGGCTCGTTTAACAGATGTTGCGACTGGAAATGTATATGAAGAAACATTCTCTAAAGATTTATCTGCTTTCACAGAAGAAAAAGAACGTATGAAGCAAGTGAAACATGTTGTTTCTTACGTATATCTTTCTGTACTTCAACAGCTAACTGGACTTGAACAGAGCTGGGGAATATTAACTGGGGTACGCCCAACGAAACTTCTTCACAAACTGCTTCAAAATGGTATGTCAAAAGAAGAAGCGCATAAAGAACTTCGTGAAAGTTATTTAATTCATGAAGAAAAAATTGAGCTTCTTCAGCGTATCGTTGATTGCCAATTAGCGGTTATTCCAGATTTATACCGTTTGAAAGAAGAAGTAAGTATTTACATCGGTATTCCGTTTTGTCCTACAAAATGTGCGTACTGTACGTTCCCGGCTTATGCAATTAACGGACGCCAAGGATCAGTTGATTCGTTCTTAGGCGGGTTACATTATGAAGTTCGTGAGATTGGTAAGTTTTTGAAAGAAAAAGGTGTTACAGTTACGACGATTTATTACGGCGGTGGTACACCGACGAGTATTACAGCAGAAGAGATGGATATGCTTTATGAAGAAATGTACCAAGCGTTCCCAGATGTGAAAGATGTACGTGAAGTAACAGTTGAGGCAGGTCGCCCAGATACGATCACACCAGCAAAGCTAGAAGTGTTAAATAAATGGAACATTGACCGTATTAGTATTAATCCGCAGTCATACCATCAAGAAACACTAAAGGCAATTGGACGTCATCACACTGTAGAAGAAACAATTGAGAAGTATCATTTAGCACGTGAAATGGGAATGAACAATATTAATATGGATTTAATTATTGGTCTTCCTGGTGAAGGATTAGACATCTTTAAGCATACGTTAGATGAAACAGAAAAGTTAATGCCAGAATCGTTAACAGTTCATACGTTATCATTTAAACGTGCTTCTGAAATGACGCAAAACAAACGTAAATATAAAGTGGCAGGTCGCGAAGAAATTACTGCGATGATGCATGAGGCGGAAGAGTGGACGAAGAACCACAATTACGTGCCATACTATTTATATCGTCAAAAAAATATTTTAGGTAACTTAGAAAACGTTGGGTATGCAATGCCGACGCAAGAAAGTATCTATAATATTGTTATTATGGAAGAAGTACAATCGATTATCGGACTTGGTTGCGGTGCATCAAGTAAATTTGTTCACCCACAAACAGGAGCAATTACACACTTTGCAAATCCGAAAGATCCAAAATCATATAACGATGGCTTCGTGAAATATACAGAAGATAAACTGAAAATTTTAGAAGAGCTATTCGTTTAAGGAGAAGGGGGTTGTTCCAATTTGGAACAACCCCTTTTTATATTGTCAGTTTTTGTCGGTAAGTCGATATATTCGAAAAATCGCTGATATAAATTGAGTTGCGTGCGATATATTTTAAAAATCGCCGATATATTTCAAGTTGCGTTCGATATATTCAAAAAATCGCCGATATAATTTCATTTACCATCAAACGGTCCATTTGTAAAACTATGTCGATAATAATCAGAAAAATTAGTCAAATTATTAGAGGACAATGTCTACTTATAGACGAAATGATAGATTTATGAAAGAGAAAAGGGGGAAATTGTTGGCATGTACATGACGATAGGGAGAGTTTTTGATTTGGCAGTTGGCAAATATCCGAATAAAGAGGCGTTAGTAGAACCGGAAAAAAATATTCGCTGGACATATAAACAGTGGGATGAGCAAATAAATAAAACGGCGCAAGCTCTATTGAAAGAAGGAGTAAGAAAGGGAGATTGTGTATCTGTTTACTTATATAACTGTCGTGAATTTGTAAACGTTTACTTAGCCTGTGCCAAAATTGGGGCGATATTTAACCCGATTAATTTCCGCTTAAAAGCAAAAGAACTATCTTATATCCTCCAAGATGCAGCCTCGAAAGTAGTTGTCTTTGAAAAAGCAGTCGAATCAACAGTTACTATGATTGAAAGAGATTTTCCAAATTCGTCTTTTTGGTATGTAGAAGACGATGCACCTTCTTATGCTAGTTCCTACCATGAAAAAGTAAATGAAGCATCAGCTGAAAAAGTAGATATTGTAGTCGATGAAATGGATTATTGCTCTATGCTTTATACGAGTGGTACGACGGGTCATCCGAAAGGCGTACTACATCGCCATCGTGATATGGCTGAGCATAGTATGATTTGTACGTATTTCATAAAATATAACAGGGATAGTGCCGGACTTGTGGTAGCGCCTTTATATCACTGCGGCGAGTTAAATGCTGGAATCATACCGCGCATTCAAGTTGGCGGAAAGAATGTTATTTTACATCATTTTGATACGGATAGAGTATTACATACCATTCAAGAAGAGAAGATTACGACGTTTTTTGCAGCACCAACGATGTGGAATATGTTACTGCAAAAAGATCTAGCCGAGTATGATTTAACTTCGATGAAGATCGGTGTATATGGCGGGGCTGCGATGGCTCCAGCGCTAGTGAAGGAATGTAAAGAGCGTCTTTATATTGATCTTGTCCAAATTTACGGAATGACAGAAATGGGACCGGTTGTTGCGTTTCTCGTAGAAGAGGATCAAATTACGAAAGCTGGTTCAGCAGGAACACCGTGCTTTAGCCATGAAATTCGAATCGTCAAACCGAACGAAGATGCACCAGCAGAGCCAGATGATATGTTGCCTCCTTATGAAGTAGGGGAAATTATTTTGCGCGGCCCGACTATGATGGCTGGATATCATAATCGAGAAGAAGCAAATGCAAAATCGATGTATAAAGGATGGTATCATTCTGGTGATTTAGGATACTTCGATAAAGACGGCTATTTATTCGTTGCAGATCGCGTTGATGATATGGTAATTAGCGGTGGTGTAAATATTTATCCTCGTGAAATTGAAGATTTCCTTCATAGTCACCCTGGTGTATTAGATGTTGCAGTACTTGGTGAGCCAGATGAACTATGGGGAGAGCGTGTCGTTGCGGTCGTTGTAAAGAAAGATGAAACGATTACAGAAGCTGATTTAGAAACATATTGTAAAGAAAGTGATGAATTAGCAGACTATAAACGTCCACGTCATTATTTATTTGTGGATGAACTTCCGCGTAATGCGAGTGGGAAATTACAAAAATTTGTGCTGAGAGAGTCGTTGAAAGGCGCGAAAAACTAGGCGCTAGATCAGTCATCTATACAAATAAGGCTATCTTTCTTAATAAAGAAAGGTAGCCTTATTATTGTGAAATTATTAAAGATGGGAGATCACAGGATAAAAAATTTGTATGTACCTTCTATTTATAATTATTCCCTATTATTATAGTAGAATATATTTTTGTTTAATGATTTGATTTTAAAATCATATTACCTGTTTTAAATAGGTAGGGTTTTGAAGTGGATGAGAAATATTAAAATAGTAAATATAGGTGTGTAATTACGGAATATGTTCGTGCTTCAGTGCGAGTGGAATAAAGTTATTAGGAGAGAATGGTACTGGATAATATTCGAAAGAGAAAAATACTCAGTCATCAGATGACCTAATGACTAAATCGGTCATTAGGTATATTTTGGTAGCATGAATATAGTAACAAATTAATATATAAATGAACAGTCTTGTAATGTATTTTTATTAGTACTAATATTTATTGTTGGCTGCCAAAACAAGAGAACAATATGGTTAATGAATTGTGTTGTTTACTGCTTTGTTTTGCATGATTAAAGATAGTTTGATGCTGCAAATATTCTTTAGTTGTAACCTTTTTTAAGGTGGGAAAGATTCCACAACAGAAAAATGTGAGAATTAGAATTGGAGGCTTTATGAGTACATATTTAAAAAGAATATCTGTAATCTGTTTTATTTTTACTGTTATTATTGGACAAGTTTTTATTCCTATCATAGGGCATGCTCAAGAATTAAACACAACAGGATTTGTTGATCGTTTTACATTCAACAAAACGGAATTAAATTATGGAGAACGATCGGGAATAAGAGTAGATTTTAGTGATAAATCTGGAAATCAAATGAAGGCTGGAGACACAGTAACATTAACGCTACCGGCAGAATTAGCAGGATATAGTAAAACGATTGATTTACAGAATGATACAGGTGTTAGCTTTGGTACTTGTCAAGTAACATCAACGAATGTGGTATGTACATTTAATGATATGGTTGAGAAACTTCAAAATATTAGAGGTTATTTGTATTTTGAATTTAAAGCAACTAGTAATGTAGGAATGAATCAAACGATACCAGTTGATACAAATTTAGGCACAAGTTTAGCAACTCAAAGGGTAACAATTAAAGGGCCCACAGAATCGACGGGTCCATCATCATTTATCTACAAAACAGGTGAAATTTACCCAGACGCTCCCAATGAGGTGAAATGGGAGTTGAATGTAAACACTAGTAGTAACAAGGAACAGTTAGGTGCTGATATTGTTTTGACTGATACTTTACAATCAGGTCAAACGCTGAAGCAGGAAGGGTTTATTATAATAGTCGGAAATACGGGTGTAACTCCGCAACAATTTATCGATCAAGGTTATGGTACGATTACGCTTAACGGTAACTCTTTTTCCCTTAGAGGTTATAAGGATCAGGTAAGTGGTAAGGGTATCAGTATTCGATATAGCTCGATTATAACTGATAGCGGAATGAATCAAGATGAGTTTTATAATGATTATACAATTGATTACCAGATTTTAAATCAGCCGCCAGTAACTGTTTCAAAGAATGCATGGGTTAAAAATATAAACGCAGGTGGCGGTGCACAAGGTGATTTACCACCTAAAGGTACGCTAAGAATTGTGAAGCACATTGAAGGAGATAATACAAAATTCATCCCAGATGTTACGTTTAAGTTGTATAAGAAATCGGGTGAACAAATTGGCGATACGTATACAACGGGTGCAGAAGGTATTGTTGAAATTTCTAATTTAGACCCAGGAAATTACTATGTAACAGAGATTAAAGCTCCAGAATATGTGGATTTTGATCCTCAAAAAAAATTCGACTTTACAGTTGATGCAACTGCTCAAAAAGGTGTAAAGTTGATGGTTCCGAATAAGGTGAAAACGACATCCATTTCAGGAACGAAGACCTGGAATGATAACAATGCAACAGATCGTCCGAGCACGATTCAAGTAGACTTACTGAAAAATGGTGACGTAATCCAGACACAAGACGTAACAGCAGCAAACAATTGGAATTATACATTTGCAAATATACCTGCATATGATAATGACGGTAATGCCTATACGTATACAGTAAAAGAGCATCCAGTATCAGGATATCAATCGAAAGTTAACGGATATGATATTACAAATATAAAGATCCAGGAAGCAACAGAAGTAGAAGAGCAAGGTAAAGAAGAAACACTAGAAGAACTGGAAGCCACAACTAAACCGGAAGAGCCAAAGGTGACAGAGGAGCCGAATGTTCTAGAGAAGCCAGAGGTAACAGACAAGCCGGAAATCTGGGTAAAACCAGAAGAAGAACAAGTGGAAGAAGAAACAACAGAAGAGTTAAAAGAAGAAAAACCGGAAGAGCCAAAGGTGACAGAAGAGCCGAATAAGCTAGAGAAGCCAGAGGTAACGGACAAACCGGAAATCTGGGTAAAACCAGAAGAAGAACAAGTGGAAGAAGAAACAACAGAAGAGTTAACAGAAGAAAAACCGGAAGAGCCGAAGGTAACAGAAGAACCGAATGTGTTAGAGAAACCAGAGGTAACAGACAAACCGGAAATCTTAGTAACACCAGAGGAAGAGCAAAATAAAGAAGAAACAACAGAAGAGTTAACAGAAGAAAAACCGGAAACACCGAAGGTAACAGAAGAACCAAATGTGTTAGAGAAACCAGAGGTAACAGACAAACCGGAAATCTTAGTAACACCAGAAGAAGAGCAAAATAAAGAAGAAACAACAGAAGAGTTAACAGAAGAAAAACCGGAAGAGCCGAAGGTGACAGAGGAACCAAATGTGTTAGAGAAGCCAGAGGTAACAGACAAACCGGAAATCTTAGTAACACCAGAAGAAGAGCAAAATAAAGAAGAAACAACAATAGAAATAGAAGAGCCAGTAAAACCGGAAATACCAAAGGTGACAGAGGAATCAAATGTGTTAGAGAAGCCAGAGGTAACAGACAAACCGGAGATCTTAGTAACACCAGAAGAAGAGCAAAATAAAGAAGAAACAACAGAAGAAATCGAAGAATCATTAAAACCGGAAGAGCCAAAGGTAACAGAAGAACCGAATGTGTTCGAGAAGCCAGAGGTAAAAGACAAGCCGGAGATTTTGGTAAAACCGATCGAAGAAGAAAATAAAGAAGAGACAACAGAAGAAATCGAAGAATCATTAAAACCGGAAGAGCCAAAGGTAACAGAAGAACCGAATGTTCTAGAGAAACCAGAGGTAAAAGAGAAGCCGGAGATTTTGGTAAAACCGATCGAAGAAGAAAATAAAGAAGAAACAACAGAAGAAATCGAAGAATCATTAAAACCGGAAGAGCCAAAGGTAACAGAAGAACCGAATGTTCTAGAGAAACCAGAGGTAAAAGAGAAGCCGGAGATTTTGGTAAAACCGATCGAAGAAGAAAATAAAGAAGAAACAACAGAAGAAATCGAAGAATCATTAAAACCGGAAGAGCCAAAGGTAACAGAAGAACCGAATGTGTTAGAGAAACCAGAGGTAAAAGAGAAGCCGGAGATTTTGGTAAAACCGATCGAAGAAGAAAATAAAGAAGAAACAACAGAAGAAATCGAAGAATCATTAAAACCGGAAGAGCCAAAGGTAACAGAAGAACCGAATGTGTTCGAGAAGCCAGAGGTAAAAGACAAGCCGGAGATTTTGATAAAACCGATCGAAGAAGAAAATAAAGAAGAAACAACAGAAGAAATCGAAGAGTCATTAAAACCGGAAGAGCCAAAGGTAATAGAAGAGCCGAATGTGTTCGAGAAACCAGAGGGAAAAGAGAAACAGGAAGTATCAAACAAACAAGAGGTACAAGATAAAGTAGAAGTACAAAGCAAACAAAATGTACAAAATAAATCTGAGGTACCATCTAGTAAAGAAAATAATAAGCAATCAAAATTACTTCCTCAAACAGGGGGAACATCAACTGAATCTACTTCTCTTATTGCAGGTATGTTTGCATTAATTTTGGGAGCGAGGTTGTTTAGACGCAAAAAAAATTAATGGTGAGAGTTAGTTCGGAAACAAAATATATGTGAAAAAGCGGAGACTATGGGTCTCCGCTTTTTTTATTATTTGTGTACTTTATGGATGAACGATTTTAATAACATGCTTTTCGTTTTAATTCATATTTTTTATAAACACATGCTTTATTTTTTGGCGAAATCGGGTGATTAGCGTAATGATAATAATACCGAAGATAATTTTCCAAATGTGTTGTTCAAGTACTAGGAATATATCTTCTAGGTTTTCCCCTAACCAGTAACCACCGATTAAGAAGAAGGATACCCAAAATAGGGCGCCTGAATAAATTGTCATCGCAAAGCGGCGAAACGGTAAGTTGATAATTCCTGCAAAGTATCCTGTGAAGTGGCGAACGCCTGGAATGAAAAAGGCGATAAAGATTAGAAAATATCCGTATTTATCAAACCACATTTTCGTTAAATTAATTTTCCGTTCTGTTAAAAATACATATTTCCCGTATTTCTGAATGAAAGGCATGCCAAGTTTATTTCCTAAAAAGTATTGGAATGTCATACCTACACTTGTCCCAATAAAGGATAAAATAATTAAAATGGGTAAACTCAAATCACCTTGATGTGATAAGAATCCTGCATAGGCTAATGTTGGCTCTCCTGGAAACGGAAGAGCAATATATTCTAAAAGTAATCCAACAAGTACTACATAATACCCATATTGCTGAAATAATTCGTGAATCCATTCCATATTGTGCGCTCCTTTTTACATTGAAGTTGTTACACATCTTCCTCTTTTTCGCACTAATCGAACTGAAACAATAGTAGTAGAAGAGTTTGGCTGGAGGATTTAAGCTAGTATGATTTTTTGACAACCACTCGCGAGTGATATCATACTTAATATAGCTCTTTGCTAATTAGCAAAGAGCATCGAAGTGTAAATATTACTATTAGTTAAAGTCATAGCGGTATAAAAATATGTTGAAATCTTCTTCTTTTGGTCCGAAATTAACTGCTTTTTCTTGTATACGTTGGAAGTTTTGTTTGTCATAAAATCCATAGTTGCATTCATTATCTGTATATAAATATAAAGATGTAACATCTTCTTTTGTCATATATTGGAATAAATGATTTAATAAAGATTTCCCAACTCCAAGACCTCTAGATTCTTCGGATACGATGAATAATTGTATGCATCCTTGAAAATGATCTTCTTTTCCTTGAATTAGTTCTTTATATGTTTTTTGAACCTTTATAAATGCTTTTAAAAACCCTCTATTCTCTTTATTAGTCATGAATAGTTTCAGCGTGTTAAAGGCAAAGCTAACAGTATTATGGAAGCTCTTTAAACGGTTTTTATCTTTTTCGGAATCGCCTAAAATGACACCGATAATTTTATTATCTTTTTCAGCTACCTTACTAAAGGAACTTTCTAAAATGCAACTGTGTAGGTAGAAGTTTAATAGTGAATTTAAAAATTTTTTATCTGTAATGAATTTATTAAATCCAAATGCCTCACCAATTAAATGTTTTATAGGCTCATAGTCTTCCTTAACAAGACTTCTATATTTTACTGTGTTCATAATTGTATACTCCCTTTATCAATGTAAATGACTTATTATAAATAGTAAGGTCTCCTCTAAGGGGAGAGTCAATGGTTGTGTGAGAAAAAATATGAGGGAAGAGATTCAAATGAAAAAAATATTTTCTATTGGAGAAGTTGCAAAAATAAAGGATATAACGATAAAGGCGTTAAGGTACTATCATAAGATGGGGATTCTTATTCCAAAGCATATTGATGAATCAACAGGATATAGATATTATTCTATAGATCAATTCATTCACATTGATATTATAAAAAGCTGTAGAGAGTTGAACACCAGTATAGTAGAACTTCAAGAGATTTTTAAGGAATGTGATATGGATAAATTGCTGCAATTTTTACAAGTAAAGAGAGCGGAAGCGGAAGAACATATAAAGAAAATGAAAGAGGTAATTGAAACGATTGATGGGTTAAATGAGAAAGTAGGGAGTTCACAGGAAATATTAAAAAGTGATGAAGTGTGTATTCAGTTCCTTGAACAGCGGAATGTGATTGTGGCGCCATGCAAAGAAGTGGGGAGTTTACAAGAGTTACTGTATTATTCTAATTTAGAGAAAATCATTCAAGAATATGAAGATAAGATGTCAATGGAAATGGGCATTCTATACAATGTTAATGAAAAGTGGGATGTAGAGCCAAAGTATGTTTTTAATAAGGTGCAAGATCATGTACATGTGGAAGAGATGCCAAATATAAAAGTATTACCGGGCGGGAAATATATAACATTAGCGTATAGTAAAGAAAATGAAGAAGAACGCCGAAATACTATAATTAAATATGTAAAAGAAAACAATATAGAAGTGGAGAGTTTTATTGAAGTAGAGTTAGTTAATGATTTTTTTAATACGGAGTCTTATAGTTGTCAAATTCAAATTTTTATAGGGGATAGTGAGAATAAGAAGTTTTGATTCCATAATTTTATGGAGGGGACAGTCCAAAAAACTTAACTTTGAAATGGAGTTATGCTCTTATTGGGTAAAATTGCAACAGTGCATGAAATTAAGTCGACTTAACTATAAAATACGGTAATGATAGCCTATCTATTAATAAAGGCCACCCCAAAAAAATTTGGGACGGCCTCATGATTAGTAAGGAACGTATTATTTACGTGAAAAACCTTCTTCATCAAGGTATTCCGCAGCTTCTGGATAAGAGTTGAATGTACCGTCTAAGTTTACGCCAGCGTAAACGTTCCACATGTCATCCTCTGAGATAAGAGTAAGGATATGACCATCTTCGTTACGCCATTCTTCTTCGGCAGCAGGTTCCATTGGTGCTACAATTTCCTCTTGCTCCTGTGATAGACGTTCAATTACTTTTTCAATTAATGAACGCAGTTCTTCTTCTGAAAACTCACGGATGTTAATCATACCTTTATCATCTGTTTTATAACCTTTAATGAAGTTTGCATATACAAATCCGTTTCCATTTGGGTGTAAATGATATACAACGTTCTTTTTATCTAAACGACTTTCTTCAAAGTGAAAGTTTACGCGTTTTAATGATACGTTCTTTCTTTCTAATTCCGGGAAAGATTCAATAATTGATAATTTTTCTTCAAAAGTTAGCATAGTGCCTCCAAGTATATAGTAAAAGATTTAATTTGTTCATTATAGCATAGTCAAGTTTGTTTCCAAAGGTAGATTCGTCATATTGCTGTTTTTTAGTTTGATTTGGGAAGGCTATTTATCAATGTAGGCGTTTACTTCACGAGACTGTAAAGAGTTTTTTATAAATACGCTAACGAATGATTTGTTTTAGATGTACAATGGAACGTGGACTTTATCCCGCTATTTGCGGGCTAATAATCAGTGGGGGATGAACAAAACCCCCACTGATTAAAGTTTCACTTTATACGAAGGTGGTTATTTATATGTTTCAAAAAATAGCAAAGGAATGTTTAGCAGGGTTTACTGTTGCGATTGTTGCTTTGCCGCTAGCAATTGCATTTGGTATTGCCGCAACGGGAACGTCTGAGGGAGCATTGGTCGGATTGTATGGTGCGATTTTTGCAGGTTTGTTTGCGGCGTTATTTGGCGGTACACCGGGGCAAGTAACAGGTCCTACTGGGCCGATTACAGTTATTGCAACAGGCGTTATTGCAACTCACGGATTAGAAGCGAGTTTTATTGCATTTATGATGGCAGGGTTATTTCAAATCTTATTTGGTGTATGTAAGCTCGGCTCTTACGTTCGTTACATTCCATATCCCGTTGTTTCAGGATTTATGAACGGAATTGCACTGATTATTATTTTAGGTGAAATGAAGCACGTACAAAATAGCTTTCTACTTGTGTTATTAACGATCATTGTAATGATTGTTTCTGGAAAATGGATTAAGGCCATTCCATCAAGTTTAGTAGCGTTAGTAGGTGTTACAGTAACGTTGCCGTTATTTTCTTCTATGCTACAAGGAATTACAGTAAACTTACCAGTTGTAGGAACTCTTTCTTTAAATAAGATGATTGAAAAGATTGGTGCAATTCCAGAGGCGATGCCATCTCTTCACGTACCGGCTTTAGACGCAAATGGCATGTTAGCACTTGTATTACCAGCACTTAGTATTGCTTTACTAGGATCAATTGACTCATTATTAACGTCTGTCGTCATGGATAATGTGACGGGGACACGTCATAAAAGTAATAAAGAGTTAATCGGACAAGGTATTGGTAATATTGCGAGTGGCTTGTTCGGCGGATTAGCAGGAGCAGGTGCAACTGTTAGATCTATCGTCAATATAAGAAGCGGGGGGAAGACGGCACTTTCAGCTTGTATGCATAGTGTCATCTTATTTATTTTCATTATGGGACTCGGTTCAGTCGTACAATATATTCCGCTTGCTGTATTATCAGGCATTTTAATTTTAACTGGTATCGGGATGCTTGATTGGGAAAGCATGAGGAAAGCACATGTAGCACCGAGAGGCGATGTGATTGTTATGTTCGTGACGATGTTTGTGACAGTGAAATTCGATTTAATGGTTGCTGTTGCGTTTGGCATTATTCTTTCCTTCATTATATACATGGTGAAATGTAAAGAACGTAAAGCTTCTATTATAAAAGAAAAAGAAGCGACGTATACGATTCAGGGACCACTTTCATTTCTATCAGTAGATCGTATTTTTGCTTCTTTACAAAATGTGAAGTCACCAGTTATTTTGCGTATGAAAGATGTACGTTATATGGATGTATCAGGAGCTATGGCGTTATTAAACTTTGTTGAGCAATCGGATAAAATAGGAGCGAGTGTGACACTTGAACATGTACATCCGCATGTTGAAAAGACGATAGTGACGATGGCGAATGATGAGCAGAAAGGGAAATTACGATTTTTGAAAGCTGAAGCAATATAAAAAATAAGAACCTTCACATGAATTGCGTTGTAGATTGTGAGGTTCTCATTTTTTGTATATGTGTTTATTATGCACGAAAATCCTTATATCTAGATGTTTTAAGTCTGTTGACAATTGCTACACTAAGCAGTATAGTAACATCTTAGATTAGCAGTATGCTATCATAATAAGTGTAAGAATTTTAAGATTTCTTTATGCTAAAAAGAAATCGCTTTAAGCTGGAGGGAATATTTGATGTACAAACAGTTACCACACGGAGTAAAAGTCGGGATTACACGTTCAATTGCTGCTTCTTTTGAGAAGTATATGAAGGATATTGAATGGAACGAAGAAAAGTTTGACATACAACAATTTGTTGAACAGTGGAAACAATATTTATATACAAAATCAACTTGGATTAATAAAGTAGATGATAAGTTGAAAGAACATCCAGATTTCCATCAAGCGTTAGCAGTGAAAGTGAATGAAAAAATTAACGAGCTTATTAATGAAGAGCCGACTGAAGATCAATTGAAAATTTTAAAAGATAACAAAGTAAACAATATAGATGATTTTTGTAAGCTAGAAGCAGCATATCATATTGAACGTCTGTAGTTGAATTGCATAATATTGTACATCAAAACACGTCGTATTCATAAAAGAATACGACGTGTTTTGATTAAGAATGGTTATTGCGGGATAAATGCTTTCCATTTAGATAAATCGATTGTTTCCTTTGATACTGAATCAGCAGAGAATGTAAAGGTCCAAGGTTTAGTTGAATTGGCCTTGATTTGAAAATCTGTTAATGTAAATACTCCTTTTGCAACGACAGCCCCAGAGCAATCTGAAATATGCAATGGAAGTTGTTCAAGAGTTATATTTTGATTATAACCATTACGGATTAAAATCGTTGCATTCAAATCTCCATTTTCTTCTACAGCTGCGTTTAGCCCTAGGAAATTAATTTCATCTTCTGCAGGTGGAGTAAGGTTAGTGATAATTTCTTGCAATTTCATTATTGCGCTTTCAGATAGTTTTTCTTGCCATATAGGATCTAAATCTAATGAATGTTTGCCTTTTAAGTCAAATACTAGTTGCCAGTCTTCTGTAGATAGAGTTGCTCCAGTTATTGAATTTTCTTCAAATACGAAAGTCCAAGGCATATTTACATTTGATGGAATCTCGCTTAAGAGTGACAAATCAAATTCTTGACGTGCACATGTTTCTCCATCTTTATTTAATAGTGATAGAGTAAGAGTCTCAAATTGAATTGAATGTTTTACGCTACTACGAATAAATGTAGTAATATAATAAGCATTTTCATGTTTTTTACTTTCAATTCCAGCTAGCGAAATTTGATTTTCTTGTAAGGTAGGTAAAGATTTATGTAAAAATTGATAAATATACTTCTGTTCTTGTGAAACTTCATTCCAAGAAGGATGAAAGTATAAGTTAGGTTTTATGTTTTTTGTATTGTTGATATTGTCTTCGGTTCCTAATAATTGAGAACTCGAAATTACAGAGTCTCTACCTTTTTTTCTTGCCTTCTTTAAAAATGATAGCATGCAATTCACCTCGTTATATATTTTGTGGAACAGTTATATATCTTGCTAAATATAAAGCAACCTCTTTTTCAAAATGGCTAAATGTTTGTAAAAAGATTTCAAAACCTTCTTTTTGATAAAGGCGTGCTGGATCCTCTTGTTGATATTGTCTTAAGCCAATACCTTCTTTTAAATGTTGCATTGCACTTAAATGATTTGTCCAACCAGAATCAAGGAAGTGTAAGCTGATTTGACGTAATACTTGTTGTGCATCTGCATTTTTTTCTAAATCATTAATACGCTTTATATAACTTGTAAGAGTATCTTTTAATAGTTCTTGTAAGTCTTCAGCGGAATGGACGTTATTAGCAGATAATGCCGGAATTTCTTCGATAGATAAAACTTCTTGTAAAGCTTCCACTAGTCTGGTGAAATCCCACTCTTCAGGAAGCATTCCTTCTAATAAATGTTCATTAGCAATAGTAGCTACTGTATTTTTAATCATTGGAACGACAATCTCTATCATATTGGTTTCTTCGTTTAAGAGGTTAATACGAAGTTTGTAAACTACATTTCGTTGATCGTTAATGACATCATCTAATTTCAAGTTATATTCACGCATCGAAAAATGACTACCTTCACAAATTAATTGCGTACGGTTGACTAAATCGTAAATTTTAGTAGTTTGAATTAGGCCATTCTCATCGGTTTTAAGTGATTTTTCAAGCTTCTCTACTTCTTCACCAGCGTAGCGTTGCATCATTTCATCTTCTAATGAAAGGAAGAATTGAGAACTTCCAGGGTCACCTTGTCGGCCAGCTCGTCCTTTTAACTGATTATCAACACGGCGAGATTCATGTCTTTCTGTTCCAATTACATGTAAACCGCCAAGCTCATGGACGCCTTTTTCTAATAAAATATCCGTTCCGCGTCCTGCCATATTTGTAGCGATTGTAATTTTTCCTTTTTTCCCAGCTAATGCAATTAAATCAGCTTCTTGCTCAGCACTTTTCGCATTCAATAGTTGGTAAGATAAATTTGCTGCATCTAAATAACGAGCAACAGTCTCTGATTGGAGGATGGACATCGTACCAATTAAAATAGGACGTTCTTCCTTATGTATGTTTATTACTTCTGCACAGACAGCTTTATATTTCGCATCGGCTGTTAAATATACGACATCTGTTTTATCTTCGCGAAGTATAGGACGATTCGTTGGAATAGAGATAACTTCCATATTATATACGCGGTTAAATTCTTTTTCTTCTGTTTTAGCTGTACCAGTCATACCGGATAATGCTGGATACATGCGGAAGAAGTTTTGAATTGTAATAGATGCTTGCGTTTGATTTTCATCTGTAATTTTTAAGCCTTCTTTAGCTTCAAGTGCTTGGTGTAAGCCGTCGCTTAAAGAACGTCCATCCATAACACGTCCTGTAAAAATGTCAACGAGCATAATTTTTTCATCATAGACAATATAATCCACATCTAATTGGAAAGCGACATATGCACGTAATGCTTGAATCATATAATGATATAAAGTTTGATGCTCTAAATCATATAAGTTATCAATATCAAATAAATCTTCAATCTTCGTAATGCCATCTTCTGTGAAGTTACATGTTCTTGTCTCTGCATCGAAAGTGTAGTGCAGAGTATCTTGAAATGTTTTCATTACCTTTGCGCATAAGTAATGAAAATCGGAACTGCTTGATTTTTTTCCAGCGATAATGAGAGGGGTTTTTGCCTCATCAATTAAAACGCTGTCAACTTCATCTATAATTGCAAAGTGATATGGACGCTGCACTTGATGCGCTTGAGATGATGCCATATTATCACGAAGATAATCAAAACCAAACTCAGTACCGATTCCATATGTAATATCAGCTTCATAAGCGTGTTTCTTATCGCTAGATTGCATTTGAGCAAGGTTTAATCCAACCGTTAGACCAAGAAATTCATGAACTTGACCAATTAGTTCCTTATCTCGTTTGGCTAAATAATCATTTACTGTAATAACATGGACACCTTTTTTCTCAAGAGCACGTACGTAAGTAGGTAAAGAGGAAACGAGTGTTTTCCCTTCTCCAGTAGGCATTTCGGCAATATTTCCTTCTAATAATACAAGGCCGCCAATTAACTGTACATCGTAGTGACGAAGACCGAGTACCCGTCTTGCAGCCTCTCGAACGACAGCAAATGCTTCTATTTTTATATCGTCAACTGTTTTTCCATTTTGTAACATAGTTTGAAAAGTAACAGTTTTTTGACGTAACTCATCATCTGATAATGTTTCCATTACAGATTCTAATTGATTAATATCATTCACAATTTGTTCGTAATTTTTAATCTTTCTTTTTTGTGAATCTCCCAATAACTTCTTGACCGAATTCAGCATTTTTGTAACACTCCTCTTACTGACAATAGATACATTATAGCATAGTTATACTAGAAAAAAGTAGAAATGGAAAGTGGTAGGGAGTTTGAGTAAAATCGTTTTTTGAGTAAGAATACTTGCGTTTTGTTATAAAAAAGAAAGTATTCAATATATAAGAAATTTGGTATGATAATTTAATGAGATAAAAGCAGTCTCTATATTTAGTAATAATATGTTTGAGAATATATGTATAAAAGAAAAGAGAAGGAACATGAATAAGAATTTTGTAAAAGGTGCAGCAATTTTAACAATTACAACTTTTTTGTCGAAATTGCTTGGAAGTTTCTTTCAAATTCCATTACAAAATATAGCAGGAGATGAAGTGCTTGGTATTTTTCGCCTCGTGTTTCCTGTATATATGATTGCTCTTACATTGTCAGTAGCTGGTGTACCATTGGCAATTTCAAAATTAATTGCAGAGTTGAAAGAAAAAAATAAGCATAAAGAAATTGCGAAATTATTTAAATCGGCATCAATTATAGGAATGGCTTTTGGTGCATTCGGATGTTTGGTGATTGTATTATTTTCTACTGAAATTGCAAATATGCTTGGTGGGGAAGAAACGAGAGGACCGTTACTGATTACGTCATTGGCTTTACTCGTAGCACCATATATGGCAGTTTATCGTGGTTATTTCCAAGGGTTTGGTGATATGAAACCGACGGGGATATCACAAGTCGTTGAGCAATTTGTACGAGTATTTTTTATGTTAATCATCGCTTATGTATTAGTATATTGGAATGAAAGTAGTGCTGTCATTACTAGTGGGGCAATGGTTGGATCGTTTCTAGGGGTAATAAGTTCCCTTATATATTTACGTAGGACGTACAATAAGAGTCCATACCGCTATAAGGAAGACTCATATTCGCTTAGAGATTTGAGAAAAGATGGAAAGAAAATATTACAAGTATCTATTCCGATTGCTATAGGAGCTTTATCCATGCCGCTTTTGAATTTAGTAGATTCGCTTACAGTGCCGCATGTGCTGCAAGGGTCGTCGGCAGAAATTCAAGCGCAATTTGGTATATATAGTCGTGGTTTTGCATTCACACAATTAATTGTTGTTTTCGCAAGTGCAATTGTATTTCCGTTAATACCGTTATTAACGTCTGCGTTAGCAAAGAAAAATATGAGTTTGGCAAAAACAACAGTTCAAAATACAAATCTACTCATGCATGTGCTAACAGTCCCGTTAACGATATGGTTAATGGCATTAACAGTTCCATTAAATGTGGGATTGTTCACAGATGCAAAGGGAAGCGGTATGTTAGCTGTTATGATTGGTAGTTCGTATTTTACATCGGTTATGATATTATCGATAGGAGTTTTACAAGGGATTAATCGTTCTGCACAAGCCGCGTGGATTGTTGTCGGAGCGAGTTTTGTGAAAGTATTGTTAAACATAGAGTTAACAAGAAAGTTTGGCATAGATGGAGCGGCGTATAGTACATTGGTTATATATGTGTTAATCTGTATCGTAAATCATCTATACATTCGAAAATATCTTTCCTATTCTATACACATAGGGAGATTTTTCACTGTAATAGGATTATCTTGTATTTTAGGATTAGGATTATATGAACTATCTACAATGATAAATGTTACATCTTCAAGAATTATTGCGTTATTATATAGTGGTGTAGCATTTGTTGTTGCAACAATTTTGTATGGGATATGTGCTTTGAAATTAAACTGGATATCAACAAAACAAATACCATTTTTGAAAAAATAAATATAGAACTATGAAATTTTAGAATTGGAATTCGGACGGGCGTATTGAGGGGATATTTGTTTATGTATCGCGTTTTTTAGGTAAGGAGTTGGTGCCAGTTATGATGGATGAAACAATTGGTTACCAAATGTTGGAGGAGATTAAGAGTGCGGTTAGTTTTATCAGGATATTATGGTTTTTATAACGTTGGAGACGAAGCTATTCTACAATCGATTATTGAATCGTTACATAAAGAGAATCCGAATATTGAACTCGTTGTGCTGTCAAATGACCCTGACTATACAAGGAAAATGTACGGAGTTGAAGCGGTAGATCGTTGGAGTATAAAATCGGTTTATAATGCAATTAGAAAAAGTGATGGGCTTATTAGTGGTGGAGGGAGCCTCCTCCAAGATAAAACGAGTGTGAAAAGTATTTTATACTATACGGGCATTATGTGGTTTGCTCGTATGTTAAAAAAACCATATTACATTTATTCACAAGGGATAGGGCCGATTACAAAAAGGCATAATCGATTATTAGTTAAATGGCATTTGTCGAAAGCTGCATATATATCAGTTCGAGATGAGGATTCATTTTTATACTTAAAGGAAATTGGCATGAAAAGGGATATTGAACTGGTTCCAGATCCAGTTTTAACATGGAAACAAAAAAAACAATCAGAGTGGTTACAAACACATTCTCTGCACGGGAAAATCATTGCAGTTAGTGTACGTCACTGGAATGCAAAAGAAGATTATATAAAAAAGTTAGCGGTTGCTTTAAAAAAGTTAAAGCAAGAAGGGTACCAAATTTTATTTGTCCCAATGCATGGTCCGTTTGATCAAAATGCTTCGCGTGAGGTAGTGGATTTAATGGGAGAAGAGACGTATATGCTTCCATATAAAATGGATATTGATGAGAAAATATCCATTTTATCAGAGTGCTCACTTTTAATTGGTATGCGTCTTCATGCTCTTATTTTTTCTGCTGTTGCGAAAACACCGATGGTTGGGATTTCATACGATCCAAAAATTGATTCATTTTTAAGACAGGTGAATCAACCTGTTATAGGAAGTGTTGATGGAGACTGGAGTGCCGAAGATTTATATAAAATTGCTAAAAAGCAAGTGACGCAGCATGAGGAAATACAGCAATCTTTGCAAAGAAGAGTAGATGAGCTTCAATTACAAGGCGAACAAGCAGTAAAGAAACTTATTCATCATATAGAAAAAAACACTCTACAGAAAAAGTAGAGTGTTTTTTTGTTAGTGTACTTCTTTACGTTGAAATCTTTTTTTCATATATTGCGTAATGAGATAGACGCCGTAACCTTGCATAATCATAAACGTAGGTATAATAAAGTAACGATAACGCGATTGTATCTCAATAAATATATGGACTCCCGCGTAACCTAAAATTAATAGGGAGAAGAATAGTAACGTTTTATTTTTTTGTTCTTTTATCGTTTTGATGGAGGCTATGCAAGCAAATATGCAAATGCTTATGTAAGATAATTTTTCTAACGTCCATAGTAATCTTGATAATTCGGGTTTTGCATATCCTTCTAGCCCCCAATAAATGGATGCGTCATAATCTCCCCACATAACTTTAAATTTATTCTTGAATAACAATAATAGCTGTCCTTTATCGGCAATTCTTTCTGTAATGAGTTGTTTTTCAATTTCGAAACGTTCCTCGCCAATTGGATATTGAAAAACAAGTTTATGGTCAGGGAAAGAAAATCCACCTGTTGTATCAGGATTGAATCCGACTACAAATTTCCAATAAGGGTCGCGACTAGATAATGGATATTGTGTAACCCCTGTAGTAATTAATGTATAGCTAAAGATAAAGTGCACGATATAATAAATGCCAAGCATACCAATTAACTTTGATACGACCATTTTTTTATTTATTTTTTGATCACCAATTACATGAGTGATAAGTAAGAAAAGAATGAGCGCTAGTAAAATAACAATACCAATCGGTCTCATAATATCGCCAAATGCAATAAGAATACTAACAAATATCCATGCATACGAATGCGAGATTCCTTTTTTTACGAGAAGATAAAAACCAGCGTAGAATAAAAATGTCGCGAGGTGCTGATTTGTTAAAACAGAAGTCATCATAATGTTAGGGATGTATGTTGCGAAAATAAGTGCTGCAATTCTACCGCTAAATTCGTTAAATAGATGCGAAGCTATGCGATATATAAAGTACGTAATGCCAGTGCAATACAGTATGTTTAGTAATTTAATCGCCAATACACCTTCGCCAAACAATTTTATAACACCAGCTTGATACATAGTAAACCCTAATTGATATACCCAAGTAGTGAAGTATGTTTTGTCCGCGAATGAGAAATTGTTATTTGCTGCATCAACTGCTCCGTTATACATTTGTGCGAAATCTTGTACGACATTTGTATGGATTGTTAACACCCATGCAAGGCGCAGTATGAATGCTAGTAAACAAAGAAATATGAGAAATTGTGTTTGAGTAAAGAACCGGTTCACGATAATGGAAATGAATACGATACCGATTAGAACAATCATGAGTGCAACTACAAGTAAAAAGGTGTTGTACTTCGGTTCAGTTATTAAATATTGCAATGAGAAAATAAGAGTCATTGCAAAAAATAATACTGTTAATATTTGCAGTGATTTAAATGCAAATGCATATAATCTAGGCATAGTTATCCTCCGTAGTATGTAATATCTTTGTAGTTATTTCTATATAAACAGAAATAACTACGCCATTATATCATAAAGGATTTCACGGTTGTAAAAGGAAAGAGGTACGAAAGAAGAATATCTAATTTATATATTATTCTTATATAATAAAATATGTATTTTAAAAAGGCTTTATATTAATTTTTATTTATCATGTTTATATAATTAGTATATAATCGGTGTTGGAATGATAAATTCGTAGATTAAGAGGAGGATAACCGTGAAGAAATTTTCAAAAGGTATTACAGCAGTTGCGTTAACGGGGTCATTGCTTTTAGCTCCTATTTCAAGTTATGCGGCGAGCGATGATATTACAGGTCATCAATTTGAGCAGCATATGCGTTCTCTTATTAATAAAGGGATTATGTCAGGGTATGGAAATGATGTTTATTTACCAGATAAAGAGATAACGAGAGCAGAGTTTGCTACATTAATAGCGAAAGCGTTACAACTTCCACAAGCAGATTCGAATTTTAATGATGTGCCAAAATCATACGGCTTATATGACGGTGTAAGTAGAGCATTCGGAGCGGGAATTATTAAAGGGCGTAGTCCTGAGACTTTTGCACCTGGTGATGTGATTACACGTGAAGAAATGGCTGTAATGGTAAAACAGGCGCTAGATTATAAAAAGGTTAAAGTAACTGTAAGTCCGCTTACATTTGCTGATACGAATCGTATTAACTATAAAGAACATGTACAAGTTATGGTAGCAACTCAAATTATTAAAGGCTATCCAGAAGATAATACCTTTAGACCACATTTATCAGCGACAAGAGGTATGGCTTCGGCGATGCTGAACTTAATGCTTGATAAAATTGGTAACAACGGTGGAGAAACGCCTGTAGAAACAAAGAATTATGTATTGTTAAATGATGCAGGGAAAATAGTAGAGCGTTACACTACATATAAAGAAGCTGTTACAGCTGCACAAAATAAAGGCATCAATGCAGTGAAATATGAAAATGAATACGTATGGATTAAAGACGGCTTTGCAACGGCGAAGAGAGTTACTGGAAATACAATTAATGTTTACGGTGATAATTTAAAAACAGTATATACATACCTTGATTACGGAACGGAATTTAAAGTGTTAGAAGTTGGAGAAGATCGTGTGAAAGTACAACTCTCTGACTTAACAGGTTATGTGAAGAAAAACGAAGTCACTTTAGTTCCTGACAAAGAAATGCAAAAATCATATTATTATGTTGCCAATGATGGATACTTATATCATAAGTATTATGAGTTTGAAAAGAAGCCGAGCTATACAGGATATAGATATGGCGCGGCACCTGCCTTTATGAAACCGGGGCAACAAATGGAGAGTATAGATGGAAAGACATTTGGAAATGAAACGTTCTATCAATATTTTAATTACGTATCATTACGTTCTAAAACAGACTACACAGCAGAACAATTAGATAGTTATGTAAAATCAGTTAGAGCAGATTCTCCATTAATCGGTTTAGGTGCGAAATTTAAAGAAGTAGAAAGCAAGTATAATGTAAATGCATTATTCTTATATTCATTAGCAGTTCATGAAAGTTTATATGGAACAAGCGATCTTGCAAAAGATAAAAATAACTTATTTGGTTTAAATGCAACAGATGATAGTCCATTTGGTAACGGTCTAACATTTAATTCAAAAGAAGATTGTATTGAACATGCTGCAAAAGTATACATGAATGAAGGATATTTAAATCCATCAAGCTGGCGCTATACAGCAGCGTATACGGGCGATAAAGCTGGCGGTTTAAATATGAAATATGCATCTGATGCAAACTGGGGTAAAAAAGTAGCAGGGCATATGTTCCGTTTTGATTCATACTTAGGTAAAAAAGAGTACAACAAATATAAACTTGCTCGTGTAAAGAGTAAGGTAGAAGTGAAAAAAGATCCTCATACGTCGAACAATCGACTGTATAGCTTAACTGCAAATAAAGTTGTTACAGTTACAGGTGAAGAAACGATAAATGGACAAGCATGGGTTAAAATCATCTCTGATGACCCTGCTGTAAATGAAGCTTATATTGCAAAAGAAAATGTAGAGTATGTAAAACACTAATAAAAAAGAGAAGACTGATCATCTAGATGCATTTTATAAAAATGACAAGGTGATCAGTCTTTTTGTTTGTCGAACACAATAAATGTTATTTAATAGAAAATTAATGAAAATAATCCCATCTTATAGAAAAAAATAACAAATAATTCGACAAAAAAACAAAAATAAAGCGCATTCATGTCGAATGATGTCGAGAATTTTAAATATAGTAAATCATCAATCGATTTGTTTTTTGTGTTATAATGCTATTGTTATATTAAATACAAGCGATATATATACGTTTACATATTAGAATCGTTGATAAAAACACAATTCGACAAACATTTCGAATTTGTCGAATTATGCGATAAAAAATTCTTTTAAAAAAAAGAATTATGACGTATTATATACATGGTTTAACTTTTTGGAAAAAGATAGTATTTATTATGGCTGATAAATTACTAATCTCCAAAAAGTGTTTGTAGATTAATATATGAATTTAGTAAATCACTAGTTTTTCAAATACATATTTCTAAAGCTAGTATTATATTTCTCAAGGAGGAAAATAAATCAATGGCAAAAAATAAGTCTTTTAACAAATTAATGGCTGGTACAATGACAGCTGCAATGGTAGCTGGCGTAGTAGCACCAGTTGCTACAGCAGCAGAAGAGGGCGCATTTAAAGATGTTCCTAAAGGACATTGGTCTGCAGATGCGATCAATTCTATGGCTGCAAAAGGTATTATCGTAGGTACTGGTAATGGCCTATTCGGATTTGGTGACGATGTAACTCGTGCTGAAGTAGCTACTTTCATGGTAAAAGCGAAAGGCATTGAAGCTGGTTCAACAAAAACTCCATTTACAGATGTAGATGCAAACGAATGGTATGCTAAATACGTTTCTGCTGCTGAATCTAACAAAATTATGGCTGGTTTAGGCGATAATAAATTCGGTCCAAAAGAAAAGTTAACTCGTGCACAAATGGCACAGCTTCTTGTTAACGCATACGGCTTCAAAGCTGATGACAATAACAAAAAAACTTTCAATGACATCGACGGTTTATCTTGGGCAACTGCAAAATCTTCAATCGAGACTCTTGCAAGCTTAGGTATCGTAGCTGGTGAAGGTGAAGGCAAATTCAATCCAAACGGCGTTGTAACTCGTGAGCAAGCTGCTCAATTCATCTTCAATGCTATGAACTATCATCCAGAAGTAAAAACAGATGCTAAAGTTGAATCTGTAAGTGCGATCAACGCTCAAGAAATTAAAGTTACATTCACAAATCCAGTAAATGAAAAAACTGCGATTGATGTAGCTAACTACAAATTCAAACAAAATGGTCTTGACTTAGTAGCTGGTGATTTCTTAGGTAAAGGCGTTCTTTCAAAAGATGGTAAGAGCGTAACTTTCAAATTAAAAACTGAGAAAGCATTTGCTAACTCTGATAAATATGCAGTACACGTAACTACAGGCGTATTAGGTGCTGACTTAAAACCTGTAGAAAAATATCTTGATTCAGAAAAAACATTCTCTGACTCAGTAGCTCCAGAATTATTAGGTGCACGTGTTGTTGGTAAGAAAGTTGAATTAACATTTAACAAACCTGTGACAACAGATGCAAAAGTTAAAATTGATGGTGTTGAGCTTACAGAAACAAAAACTGCAAGTGAAATTCCAGGAGTATACACTTTAACAACTGATGTAGTTACAGGAAAAGATGGAATCTTCGCTAAAGGTGATCATGAAGTAGTTGTATATGATGCGAAAGATACATTACAAAAGAATCCTAATACATCTTCAATCTTAACAACAAAATACACTGTATCTTCTGATACAACAGCACCAGAAGTGAAAGAATTAAAAGCTATTAACAGCCGTACTTTCAAAGTTACATTCTCAGAGCCATTAAGCCAACAACCTGAAGTAACTGTGAAAAAAGGTAACTACACGTTCCCAACAGCAGCATATAATGTTGCAGGTGGTAATGGTGCAGTACAATTTACAGTTGATCCACAAGATCCAACTTCATACATCGTTTCTGTTAAAGAAGATGCAAAGGGAGCTCTTAACCCATTATATGCGGGTAGCGAAAAGAACGTTGACTTAAGTGTTAACCTTAAGAACTTCAAAGATGGAGCAAACTTACTTGGTAAACCAGTTGATATGAGCGTTTCTTTATCTGCTGATACTGCTACACCAAAAGTAGCTACTGATAGCTTAAATAAAATTGAAGGCAATAACTTACTAGTTAAATTCAATGGTAAAATTGCTGTAAATAATGAAGACCAAATCGTAGTACGTGACAAAGACGGTGTAGTTGTAGAATCTACTTTCGTAACTGATGGTGACGTATTAAAAGTTACTCCTAATAACGGTAAAGTAACAGCTGAGCCTTACACAGTAGAAGTAAAAGCTGGTGCTGTTAAATTCGCAAAAGATGAGAACTTAGCTTCTTACTCTGTAAATACAAACAGCAACGTTGCATTCAACACAACTGTTGGTAACACAGGTATCGTAACACCTGTAGTGGAAATGCCAGAAAGCATTATTGATATTACTGGTGATGTAATCACTGTTACGTATACAGAAGACATGAGCGGTAACGCGAAAGATGTAGCAAACTACAAAATTGACGGTAAAGCATTACCAACAGGCACAACTGCAGAGTTCGTTGGTGACAAAAAGACTGTTAAGGTTTCTCTACCAAAAAATCATTTCTCAAAAGACCAATCTGCTAAGTTCACAATTAGCACAAACGTATTAACTGCATCTGGAAGCAAAGTAGTAGCTAACGCTCAAACGAAAGCTCCAGTTGAAAGCTTAATTAAGTTTGCTGATAATACAGCTCCTAAATTAGCAAGCGCTGTTTATGTGAAAGCTAAGAGTGGAGATGAAGTTTCAAGTGAAATCAAAGTAACATTTGATGAAAACATTAAAGAGTTCACTGAAAATGAAGCTCAATTTATCAATGACTTAAAAGTTGTTGTAAATGGCAACGATGCAGCAGTTAAAGGTATTAAGCATGGCGGAGCAAACGAGAAGAACGTTGTTTACTTAACAACTACAGAAACTCTAAACGTTGCTCAAGCTGCAACAATTAGTGTAGTAGCAAAAGGTTCAGCTAATGAAGACGGCATCAAAATTACAGATGCTACTGGTAACCAGTTAGCACTTGGTAACGTAACTGCATCAACTGCTATTGTTAAAAAATAATAATAGATAGTACATCTGTTATTGATGAAAATCCCTTGTAGGAAATTTCCTGCAAGGGATTTTTTATACTACTCGCTTCATAGTGGTTATAAAAAATACCATGCCCTTAAAACAAGGGTATGGTATTTCAAGTGTTATTCAATTTCCAAATCAACGATCATATAAGCAAGTATAACAGCAAAGAAAATACTTACAGCCGGTGCTGTTAATACGTGGCCAGACATAAAGCCGATGCCGAGCGATAGGACGAGTGTGCTAGCTAGTAGCATATGTTTTACACTAAATAGTTTCTTGAAGTTTGTGATTATACGAATGAATATTTTTATACCGAAATAAAGAAGTGGTAGTAAGTACGTAAGGAACCCGACAATTCCGAATGCGAAGAATAGGTCGTAGAAATCCATTTCGATCAACTTTATTTTCGTTGTATAGTTACCAGCGTAGCCCATTCCAAATAGTTTTTGAGATAGTGGTGCGTCTTTATAATATTGTTTGTATATTTTTAAATACTTGTCACGATCACTGTAAATTAAACTTTTCATTTCAGAGTCTGTTAGTTCACCCTGCTTATGTTCTTCTTCTTTAATTACTTTTCCTTCTTTTCGTTCTTTTTCTTCTTGTACTGATTTTTTATATTCATACATTTGTAAATGAATGCTCATATTTTTTGCGATAGGAGTTTGTGGTGTAAGGGCAAGTAAACCTCCTAATACGATAGCAGCAATAACTGTGTTTACAAGGTATGTGAATCCTTGTCCTTCTTGTTTGCGATGAATCATATATTGAATGAATGAGAATAGAAGTGCCACGCCAAGCGTAACAATAATTGCACCATATCCTACTTTCGTTCCGACCATAATGCTTGCATACATCGCGAGTACAGTTGGAATCCAGTAATAAATTTTCGAGAAAGAAGTTGTTTTATGAACTGAGTATAAGACAACGATTGGGAACATAATGGCAAAAATAGAACTTAAATCATTCCCAGCAAAGAACCAACCTCTTGAACCGATCTTTGAGTGAGGATAGCTTTGGAAATCTGTGCCCGTTACCATTGCCGCAATGAGTGAGATACTCAAAATTAATGTTGCATATAAGAAATAGGTAATGATTTTATGAAACGCATATTCGTTATTTTTTAGTTCTTTCAGTGCGATAATATATCCAAACAGTAGTACAATTGGATATACACTCTTTAAAATAAATTTCACTTCTTCTCCAAATGAAATTGGAGATTTGACCATTAAATTATTCACGAGGCCGATTGCGAGTACAATGCCAAATAGACATAAGTAAAGAATATACTTTTTCGCACCTTGTTGTTTATGATGAAGAAGTAGATAACCTAATGCAAGAAGCATAAAGGCGAAACGGACTACGATTCCGACTGTTGCACTCATGTGTAATACATAGATTGAAAAGGATGTTAATAAATCTAAGATTGGTTGAAACACAATGAATAGCAGTAGGAAATGCGGGAAGTAGTTATCCGTCTGTTTTAACTTAGTAACCATATGTTCCACCATTCCTTCATTCTTTTATTTCAGTATCCCTATATAGGAAGATAAATGAATTTCTATATTTGTTTTTTATATTAAACTTAAGAATACAACATTTCATTGTAATGGTAAATAGATGAAGAGTATGGGGAAACCGACTTTAATTGCTATATTTTTCAACGGAATTGTATGTTTTACCCCGCTATTGGTGGGCAGTAAGGCCCCTGCCTCAAAATTCAGCGAAAGTAAAAAAGTTAGATGGGGGTTGGGCTGCCCTTAAAAGCCCGATTGGTGAAGGCTAATAATCAGCGGGGGATGAAGAGAACCCCCACTGATTAAAGTTTCAATTTATACAAGGGTATATACAAATTATGAGATTATTAGACAGAAAATTTAGAAAAAAGAAGGGTTTTTCATCTACTTTCTATAATTATATAAGTATAATCTTTATGTGGAAAAGAGGGGTATATATAATGGAAGTAACAAGTAAAACAGAATCTGTTGTTGTGAAATATGAAGGGCGCGTAGCAACGGTTATGGTCAATCGTCCAGAGGTGTTAAATGCATTAGATGAGCCAACGTTAAAAGAGTTATTACAAAAGTTGAAAGAAGTGGCGGAAAGTTCTGTTCACGTTGTTGTGTTATGCGGAAGTGGCCGTGGTTTTTCGGCGGGTGGAGATATTAAATCCATGCTTTCAAGTAATGATGAAAGTAAGTTTGAAGGCATCATGAATACAATTTCTGAAATCGTTGTGACGTTATATACGATGCCAAAGCTTGTTATTAGTGCAATTCATGGGCCGACTGCTGGGCTTGGATTAAGTATTGCATTAACAGCTGATTATGTCATGGCAGATATATCATCAGTTATTGCGATGAACTTTATTGGAATCGCTTTAATTCCAGATGGTGGTGGCCATTTCTTCCTTCAAAAGCGCGTCGGTGAAAATATGACGAAGAAGATCATTTGGGAAGGGAAGAAATTATCAGCGACAGAAGCGCTAGATATCGGTTTAATTGATGAAGTAATCGGTGAGGATTTCCAAACGGCTGTGAAGCAAAAAATTAATGAATGGTTACAAAAACCGATTAAGGCGATGATCCAAACGAAACAAATTTTATGTGAAGTGAATCGCTCTAATTTAGAACAAACGCTGCAGCTTGAAAAACGCGGTCAATATGCGATGAGACAAACAGCAGATCATAAAGAAGGTATTGCTGCTTTTTTAGAAAAGCGTCTACCATCATTTAAAGGGGAATAAAGTGAAACTTTAATCCGCGGGGGATTTGTTTATCCCACGCGGATTATTAGTCTTACTGCCCGTTAATTCGAGATAAAGGGAAGAAAGTGCTAACACATTTTAGTATAATTGTGTTAGCACTTTTTTTAGGAGTAATAAATGAAGAAAATTATCGGTGTTATCGTTATTATCTTACTTACATATTATGCTTTGCATAGTACACCATCTCTTGCGGTACGGACTGCATTATTCTTTGAAGGACATCCAACTGTTGCTTTCTCTGGTGAAGTGAAGAAAGAACGGGATGTGAAAAAAGAGGCGATTCCTGATGAGTATCAAACCTTATACGGCGATAAGAAAGAAGAACCAGAGGATTACTTCTTTCCGGTAGTAAGGGCGCACGGATCAGGAATTGATATGTTAAGTGCTTGTGTGAAAAAAGAGTGGTTTTTCTATAAAGCAGAGCTCGGGTGTTATTAAAAATAGGAGGAAAAGTGATGGTAACTTATAACAAGTTAGTAAGAGATCGTGTCCCGGAGAAAATTTTAATGTCTGGAAAAACATATACAGCACAAAAATTAACAGGACAAGCTTACATACAAGCGTTAGCGAAAATTGGTACAGAAGAAATTCGTGAATTTGCTTCGATGAAGGATCGTGAACATGCGTTAGATTCACTTGCAGATGCACTTGAAGTTATTGTTTCATTAGCTCGCGCAGAAGGTGCAACAATTGAAGATGTAGAGCGTATTCGTAAGCAGAAAGAAGAAGAGCGCGGTGGGTTTGCAAGAGGCATTTATTTATTAGATGTTTCAGAAGAATAGTTTGATAGGAAAAGCATAGCGCCCGTGAATTGCGCTATGTTTTTTTGTTAAAGTGAATTTTATTATAATTTAGAAAATTGAGCCATATGAGTAGAGGTTTCCTAGTAAATTTTGTATACTGAATAGTAGAGAAAATGAGGAGGAAACGATAATGGCACATCATGCACAAGAAACGATGGAACTCATTAAGGAGCTTGTCTCTATTCCGAGTCCGTCTGGAAATACAGCGAAAATCATTCGTTTTATTGAAAACTATGTAAGTGAGTGGAATGTAGAGACGAAGCGTAATAATAAAGGCGCTCTTATTTTAACGGTTAAAGGGAAGAATGATGAGCAGCATCGTTTATTAACTGCACACGTTGATACGTTAGGTGCAATGGTGAAAGAAATTAAGCCTGATGGCCGTCTTAGTCTATCTATGATTGGTGGATTTCGTTGGAACTCTGTAGAAGGGGAATATTGCGAAATTGAAACGTCAAACGGTAAGAAGTATACAGGTACAATTTTAATGCATCAAACTTCTGTCCATGTGTACAAAGATGCAGGGGAAGCGAAGCGCGATGAGAAAAATATTGAAGTTCGTATCGATGAGCGTGTCTTTTCAGCAGATGAAGTACGTGAGTTAGGAATAGAAGTAGGAGACTTCGTTTCATTTGATCCACGCGTTCAAATTACAAAGAGTGGATACATAAAATCACGTCATTTAGACGATAAAGTAAGTGTAGCAATTCTATTAAAATTAATTAAAAGATTACAAGATGAAAAGGTAACATTACCATATACAACACATTTCTTAATTTCTAATAATGAAGAAATTGGGTACGGTGGTAACTCTAACATCCCAGAAGAAACTGTTGAATATTTAGCAGTTGATATGGGAGCGTTAGGTGATGGCCAAGCATCTGATGAATATACAGTATCTATTTGTGCGAAAGATTCTAGTGGCCCATACCATTATGCATTACGTAAACATTTAGTTGAACTTGCGAAAGTGAATAATGTTGAATATAAAGTAGATATTTATCCGTACTACGGATCGGATGCATCAGCTGCGATTCGTGCTGGATTTGATGTGAAACATGCGCTAATTGGAGCGGGTATCGATTCTTCTCATGCATTTGAACGTACACATGAAAGCTCCATCGCTCATACAGAAGCATTAGTGTATGCATATGTAATGTCTAATTTAATTGAAGACTAATTTCATAGAAAATAGAGAGGGCTGATTGAAAATATTATTTTTAATCAGCTTTTTATTTGGGGGAAAAGATGAAGAAACTATTGATGGGTAGTATCGTTGTAAGTTTAGCGTTAAGTGGATGTTCTAAAGAAAGCGTAGGGGAAAAAGAAGTGACGAAGGTAGAGGATACCCAGGAAAAGAAAAAAGAGAGTGGGAAAATCCAAGGATCACAAATAAATCCGCAGGTGCAAAGTCGTTATACTGTTTCCATGAATTCTACTGAGGGTGAAACGTATACTTTGCATGTATTTGCGAATAACGAAAAGCATGAAACGCAAAAAGAAGTTTGGGTCGGTGCACAAGAAGGGGATCAAATATATACAGGTGAATATCAGCTTGCCTTACAATCTACAAGTGCGACATTATATTTGCAAGAGGCACAAATTGGAGAGTTTACATTTAATACGTCTAGAAAAAATGGCTTTGTTAGTAAAGGTACACCAGATTTTTTTGTAGCGTTGCAGCGTGAGTCTTCTAATTTATCTACAGCGAAAGTTTTCTATATTCATAAAGGGAAAGTACTCGAAGTGAAAATTGGCGAAGGGGACCTAGGTATTGCAGGAACTTGTTTTAAAGCTTTAGATAAGGGGGAATTTCTTGTTGGAAATTACGATAACGGAGAAGGAATGTGGTACTTTTCGACTTTCCAAACAAATCTCGATACGGGAGAAGCGAAACTAGTTAGTGAGAAAAAACTTCCTTTAGAAGAAGGAAGAAAATATGAAGAAGACAATTTTAAGTAATTGAATTATATCCCGATATAGTAAGGCGCCCACATCAAAATTCGAAAATACGTAAAAATTATGATGGATGTGGGCTAATAATTAGTGGGGATGGACGTCTATAATGAGTATCGTTTCATTGTATCTATATTTATTATTCTCTATATATTCATTTTTAATAATATGTATAGGAAACGTATTTACTATAGGGATAGAATGTTATAAACTATTGTAGGAGTTATTTACCAATTAATATTTTTAATATTAGTTTGATTAAGAGAATTGTATAATGTGAGATTTTGAGAGGAGATTTGTTTTCATGAAGTACAAAGCAATCGCTGCAGGTATATTAGCAGCAAATTTATTGGTATATCCAATTAGTAGTTTAGCAGAAACGAAGAAGTTTTCAGATGTTCCAGATAACGCATGGTCAAAAGACGCAATTTACTATTTAGTAGAGAGAAATGTAATTAGCGGTATGACGGACAGTACTTTTGCACCACAGGGTCTTTTAACACGTGCTGAAGCAGCGACAATTGTAGCGAAAGCAATTGGATTAAACGTTAATCCAGCTGCGAAGCCATCTTTTAACGATTCAAAAGATCATTGGGCAGCTCAGTATATTGCAGCAATTGAAAAAGAGAATATTATTGCAGGGCGAGAAGCAGGTGTATTTGATCCTGATGGGAAAGTAACACGTGCTGAGATGGCATCTATGCTTGTGAAGGCTTATAAATTACAAGGTTTGGTAAAAGCCCCAGTAACGAATAAATTTACTGATTTAGAAGGTCATTTCGGTAAAGAAGCAGCAAATATTTTAGTAGTGTTAGAGATTTCTGCTGGTACAGGGAAGACAACTTGGAGTCCAGATCTTTCTATACCACGTGAACAAGCTGCACAAATGACGTATAAAGCGGACAAGCTAAGCAAAAATAATGATAATGTTAGTAAACCAGAAACAGAGAAGAAAATGTATATAGATCGCAAGTTTATTACATATCACCAACCATCTTTATCATCAGGAATCACTGACGTGCAACATGATCCACAAACGGTTGTAGTAAAAGAAGAGCGTGATGGATGGATTAAAATTGTAACGAGTAAAGGTGAGAAATGGACACCTTTAACAGAAAAAAAAGAAGCTATTAATGAAGGATTTACTGCGTATGCAGAAGCTACACATTCTTCTAAAGTGGTAGGGAAATATGGAGCGCAAACAGTAACGGTTATTGAAGAAAAAGATAGCTGGATTCGTATCCGTACAAATAGTGGCTTCCAATGGGTAGATAAAAATCAATTAAACCCAGTAAAACAAGGTAATTTCTTAGAAGGAAAAGCAATTATTATTGATCCAGGTCATGGTGGAATTGACTCGGGGAATCCTGGTTATTATGAGAAAGAAAGTCAAACCGTATTAGATGTATCATTACGATTACAGAAAATATTTGAGAAAAAGACACCGTTTACTGTGTTATTCACTCGTACAGATGATACTCGTCCAGGAGTAGACTCAACAGATTCATTGAAAAAACGAGTAGAGTTTGCACAGAAAAATAATGGAGATATTTTTGTAAGTATCCATGCTAATGGTTCTGACTTGAAAAATGGACAAGGTACAGAAACGTTCTATTATCAGTCAGCAACGACAAGAGCAACTAATCCAAATACAGAAGAAAGTCGTTTATTAGCAGAGAAGATTCAAAAACGTCTTGTAGAAGCGCTGGGAACAAAAGACCGTGGCGCGAAACCAAAGGACTTATACGTAACTAGAGAAAATACAATGCCAGCTGTATTAGCAGAATTAGCATTTGTAGATAATAAAAGCGATGCTGATAAAATTGCTACACCAGAACAGAGACAAAGTGCAGCAGAAGCTATTTATCAAGGTATTTTAGATTACTACGAAGCAATGGGTAATGACGTATCTTCGTACCGTTAATAAATAGAGAGAATGATAGAAGAGATTGCCAGAGGCAGTCTCTTCTATTTGTTAAATGAATTATAAAGGTTTCTCTTTACTTCGGGCATATGATATCATTAAATTTTATGTGAAAAAGTATTCGAGTAATTGTAATCATAACAATTTAAAATGATAAAGGATGATCATAGATTGAATAATCATAGTAAAACACCTGCATGTATATATACGTATGCGTTTCGCGAAGAGGAGCGTGCTTTATGTTACTTGGAAATGCGCTCGTTCTTTGGGATGGAGTCTCACGTTAATATTTTGAAAAGTGAAGTCAAGATTGCTCCGAGTAGAAGTCCGTTTATTAAAGAGCGCGTTGAGGTTATGTATGAAGGAGACGACTTAGAAAGCATCTTGAAACAAGTGGAACAAATTGACTTGGCGGGAGCGACGTTCAAAGTCATCTTCGTTAAAATTAATGACCTTGTTGGAGAAAATAAAATTGAATATGGGGAAAGACGCCTTATTGAACGAGACCTTGGCATGCATATTGAAGGAGAAGCGGATGTTCGTAATCCAGAGCGTGTATTCGGGATTGTTCCTCTTGGAGGACGCTGGTACTTCGGACACTATGTAGAAAGTGATCCGGTTTGGTATCATCATATAAAAAAACCGCATAGCTATTCGACATCACTGAGCACACGTGTTGCTAGAGCTGTCGCAAATATCGCTGTACCAAACCCAGAGGGAGTGCGAGCAATTGACCCGTGCTGCGGTATTGGAACAGTAGTAGTAGAAGCACTTTCTATGGGGATTAACATCGTTGGTAGAGATATAAATCCACTTGTAGTTCTTGGAACGAGAAAAAACATCGCACATTTCGGGTTTGAAGGAACAGTAACAAAAGGCCCAATTGAAGAAATTACTGAGAACTACGACGTCGCAATTATCGATATGCCGTACGACCTATTTACGCACGCAACACCAGAAGATCAACTCTCGATTCTTTCAAGTGCGCGCCGCATTGCAAAAAAAGTAGTCGTTGTCACGATGGAAACAATGGACGACATGATTCATGAAGCGGGATTTGAAATTTCAGACCGCTGTATCACAAGAAAAGGATCATTTTCTAGACAAATTCTTGTTTGTGAATAGGAAAGGTCACCCGTTTATTAAATTTAGATAATAAATTACAGGATAGTTAGTCCATTATGAGGCTGATTATCCTTTTTTATTTATATAATGAATGAGATAAATAAAGGATGTGGAAAGACGAGAAACTAAATGCATTGGACAACCCTTACTGGTTGTGTCGTGCTAACGGTAATTGTCTATTAGCAGTAGAGCCCCCTTGCTTTACAACAAACGACGGAAAACCTTGTTTTGACTTAGCAGTTGGTATGACAAGATTTGATGTAAAAAAATATGAGCTGCATATAGAAAGTGCAACCAAAATGATTGAAGCTTCAAAGGAATATGGTCGCCAAGATATGGTCGAAGCAAACGAAAAGAACTTAGAAAGATACAAAAACATTTACGAAACGATTAAAAACGGAAATGTCATTTTTGGACGTTTTGAACGTGTGAAGAGACAGTTAGAGGGCAAGAAAAGGAAAGGTGTTAAACGTGGATAATTTTAATCGTGAAGAGCAATTGAGGCAGCTACACGAAAAAAGAAATCAAACAACTAAAATTAAAGTTGAGGAAGCTATTAAACGCTTATTTAACCACAAATACAAAAACTCCATTTTGAATAAAGATTGATCAAAATGGAGTTACTCTTTTTAGCTAAGTATGAGATTTTTATAAAAAAGTTTGATTATTTTACTGAGCCTTAATGAATAATATTTCAAGAATACCAATAAAAAGCATAATCAGTCATAACTGAAGAATCACCCAACTGATGTAACATAGCTGAAATATTCCCTCTATGATAGGTTCCATGATTCACAACGTGTAAGACCATTTCAGATATACTTGTTTCTCTTAATCCTGCCCATGGATTATCCAACATTATTCTCTTTTCCATATCTTCCTGTCTGTTCAAAAAGGTTTTAAACCGGGATGTTAAAGTGTGAAATTCCGTTTCTAAGTCTTCAATGGGCAGTTTCTCAATCTTTTCTTGAATTTGAAATGAAGATTGCATTGCTTCGTTCATACTCTGACCCTCGAGGGTATGAAGCCATCCATATTCCACCAAATAGAGATGCGATAAAACCTTTGAAACAGAAGAAAAGACACTTTTCATTTCCTTTTGATATTTCTCAGGAGAAAGTGTCTTAAGATGATCAATAATCAGTTGATTTGCCCATACATGATAGCTATATAGATTTTCTACATGATTGGCCATACAATCGCCTCCTTATCATCACGTTTTTTAATGTTCTTTATCAGAATGAATTATTCCTTTAAATATTATTACTTATCTGATGAGATCTTCAACTAACCTGCCCCGTTAGTTGAAGTACATTTCTTCACAATGTTTATCGTTAGATTAACATAAATATCCAACAAGAAAACATCAAACTTTATTATAAATAATCAATCTTTTTTACAAAGCTACACTTGTGACAAAAAAGCTTATTTTTTCATTTTGGGATAATTCTGAATTCTTAAGTTGATGGGCATGCCTGTTTGGGTGACCTTTTTTTAGTTTGTATCAATGTGTGATTAGTTGGTAGCTTAGATGGGTGATTTGCCGGGATTTGTTGAATAGACGATATATCTCGAGAGTAATTTTGTTAGTAAATTACTCTTCTTTCGTTGTCTCTTGTTGTGCGATTAATAAATTGCGTAATACGTGTGCGCGGTAACTTTCTAGTTTTCGTCCTTCATGATAGCGAACACCTAATTTTTTAAGCTCAGCTACGTACCAGCCCTTTGTTCCGTAATACATTGGATCACTTCCTTTTTTCTTTTGAACAGTATATGTGGCGAGGTGAGAGAATTTTCTTTTTTTATTCATGAAATTTGCGAAAACGAACATTGAATATTCAGTCTTATTGTATTATGATTAACTTATTATCGGATGACAGTGATTAGCCTCTCTGTAAGCCCGGGTTTACTTTTGTTCAATTGAATAGCGGAGCTTCTTTCCACTTGAACTTCCTTAGCAGGAGGACGAGCCATACGGATAGAGACAGTAAAATCCAATGTAAATGTGTACATTGTTTTTCTGGCTCTTTTTATTTTTTAGTCAAAGTAGGAGGGGATTTTTAGAAAGCGTTGTCAATGGAGTATGGTGCACGTTCACGCTAATGGAGGGGCTGGTGAATTGTTTGGCTAAAGAGAAAAAGGAGTTACAGAAGGATTTAAAAACTCGGCATATAACAATGATTTCGATCGGCGGGGTTATCGGTGGTGGTTTGTTTGTAGGAAGTGGAACGATTATTCAATCGACGGGTCCAGCAGCGATTTTGTCCTATATTATCGGCGCTTTAATGGTTGTGCTCGTGATGCGGATGTTAGGAGAGATGGCAGCGGAAAATCCTGATAGCGGTTCTTTTGCAACGTATGCGAATAAAGCAATTGGGCCGTGGGCAGGGTATACGATTGGGTGGTTATATTGGTTTAACTGGGTCATTATTATCGCAATTGAAGCGGTGCTTTTAGGCGTGATGATTAACAATTGGTTCCCGTCGGTTCCAGCATGGCTGGCGAGTTTATGTATGGTCCTTTTAATGACGATGACGAATGTATATTCAGTAAAACTCTACGGTGAGTTTGAATATTGGTTAGCGTTTATTAAAGTTATTGCGATTGTTGCGTTTTTAATTTTAGGAGTTTCGATGTTTTTTGGACTTGTTCCGGGAGTGGAGAGACCGAGTCTCGCTATGGTTACGGAAAATGGAGGCTTCTTCCCGAATGGAATTGTTCCTGTCTTACTGAGCGTTGTATTTATTTCTTTCTCTTTATCGGGAAGCGAAGTCGCCGCGATTGCAGCCGGGGAATCGGAAAATCCAGAGAAGAATGTTATACGAGCTATTAATAGTGTAGTATGGCGCCTTATGCTTTTCTTCGTAGGTTCGGTAACGATTTTAGTTATGTTTATTCCGTGGACGGATAAGGAGTTATTAAAACTTCCGTATGCAAGTTTATTTAATATGGCAGGGGTACCTGCAGCCGCAGAAATTATGAATGGTGTTGTATTTTTATCACTACTTTCCGTTATGAACTCAGGTATATATACGAGTTCGCGTATGTTATTTTCACTTGCTAAAAAAGGCGATGCTCCGGCTAGTTTCTCACGGTTAAATAGTAGAGGGACACCGGTTGTAGCGATCTATGCAAGTATCGTATTTGCATTTATTTGCGCGATGTTGAAATTTATATCTCCTGATAAACTGTTTGCGTTTTTAGCGAATAGTTCAGGAGGGGTAACGATGCTGATGTATATGTTCGTTGCCGTTTCACATGTCAGGTTAAGACGAGAGAGGGAAAGAGACGGGGCTGGAAAGCTGAAAGTGAAAATGTGGTTATTCCCTTATCTCACATATGCAACGCTTTTAATGATTATTACGATATTTGTTTCACAAGCGTTTATAGCAGATATGCGTATGCAGTTTTACATGACATTATTAGCTATGATTCTAGTAATAATAAGTTATTTTTTAAGAGTTAGAAAGTTCGATAAGCAAAAGTTGAATGATTTTACGATTATAAAAGATTCAGAAGTTAGCATAGAAAAAGAATAAGAAAAGGGGTAATGTTCCATGTTGAAAGAGAAGAAAGATATTACAACTACAAAATCTAGCATATTACATGAAAGAAGAAAAAATGCGGTGCCAGAAGGGCCTTACAATATTACAGAGTTGTATGTGCAATCAGCAAAAGGAGCGATTATTACTGATGTAGATGGTAATGAGTTAATCGATTTTGCGGGCGGAATTGGTATGCAAAACGTCGGGCATTGTCATCCGAAAGTAGTAAAGGCGATTCAAGATCAAGTGGAATCTTCTATTCATAGTTGTTTTCACGTAGCGCCTTATGAAAGTTATATTGCATTAGCTGAAAGACTGAATGAGTTAACGCCAGGTGATTTTAAGAAAAAAACGATGTTTGCGAATAGTGGTGCAGAAGCAGTAGAAAATGCGGTGAAGATTGCGAGAAAAGCTACTGGAAGAAGCGCGATTGTTTCGTTTGAGCGTGCATATCACGGACGTACACTTTTGACGATGTCACTGACAAGTAAAGTGAAACCGTACAAGCATGGATTTGGGCCGTTTGTATCAGAAGTATACAAATTACCATATCCGTACTATTACCGCGCTGAAGAAGGACTGACACCAGAAGAAGTAGACGCGCAAGTTTTAGCGTATTTCGAACGCTTTATGTTAGAGGAAGTAGCAAGTGATAATATTGCTGCGATTATTTTGGAACCGCTTCAAGGAGAAGGTGGATTTATCGTTCCGACGACTACGTTCATGCAAGGTGTTCGAAATATTTGTGATAAATATGGAATTATTATGATTGCGGATGAAATTCAAACTGGTTTCGCTCGTACGGGCAGTTTATTTGCAATGGATCATTTCGGCGTAGCTCCTGATTTAATGACTTTTTCGAAATCAATCGCTGCTGGAATGCCGCTGAGCGCAATAACAGGAAGAGCGGATTTGATGGATGCACCTGGGCCAGGTCAATTAGGTGGTACTTTCTCAGGAAGTCCGGCTGCTTGCGCGGCTGCATTAGCTGTTTTAGATGTAATCGAAGAAGAGAATTTAGTAAATCGTGCTGTAGAAATTGGCGAGCGCATGATGGAAGTGTTTAATAGCTGGAAAGATAAATATGAACTAATTGGTGATGTCAGAGGCCTTGGTGCTATGACTGCAATTGAGCTTGTAAAAGATAAAGAGACGAAAGAGCCAGCAGCAGAAGAGGTTAAAGCGATTATGAAGGAAACGCATAGTAAAGGGGTCATTACGATAAGCGCTGGTATTTATAGTAACGTACTTCGCTTCTTACCGCCTCTCGTTATAACAGATGAACAGCTTGAAGAAGGGCTTACTATTTTAGAAGCTGCTATTGCGAAACTATCAAAATAAAAATGGTGGGGGCAGGGGAATGAGGTTTTTCAATTATATAAACGGTGAGTGGAGAGAACCTTCTACGAATGCATACGTGAAAAATTATAATCCGCATAACGGGGAAGTACTAGGTGAATTCCCGTTTAGTTCAGTAGAAGATACACGAGTAGCAATCGCATCAGCGAAAGAAGCTTTTCATAAATGGCAAAAGTTATCGTTTCAAGAAAGAGCAAGTTATTTATGGAAAGCGGCAGCTATTTTAAAAGAAAAGGTAAATGAAATTGGCCGGGATGTAACAAGCGAAGAAGGAAAGACGATTGCGGAAGGAATAGGAGAGACGAAGCGGGCGATTAGCATTCTTGAATATTATGCAGGGGAAGCAAATCAGCCGATCGGAGAGCTCATCCCGTCTGCTAATGAAAGTACAATGCTTTACAGTAAACGTGTAGCAGTAGGGCCAGTTGGATTAATTACACCGTGGAACTTTCCAATTGCGATTCCAGCGTGGAAAATGGCGCCGGCACTTATTTACGGAAATACGATTGTCATTAAGCCGGCTGAAGTTACGCCAAAATCGGTGTACCATCTTGTAAATGCCTTTCATGAGGCAGGCATTCCAGCAGGCGTTATAAATTGTGTATTCGGAAAAGGCTCTGAAGTTGGAGCAGAATTAACGGGAAATCCGGATATAAAAGCGGTATCCTTTACTGGTTCTAATCACGTTGGAAACATCATTCAAAAAGCAGCGGTTGAAACTCAGAAAAAAGTACAATTAGAAATGGGCGGAAAAAATCCGTTAGTTGTATTAAAAGATGCCGATATTGAAAAGGCGGTAAGTATTGCGATAAAAGGTGCGTTTATGTCAACAGGGCAAAAATGTACTGCAACAAGTAGAGTAATAGTCGAAGAGGACATTTATGAAGCGTTCAAGGGTCGGCTGTTGCAGCGCACTGAAGCTCTTACAGTTGGGAACCCGCTAGAACCGGATACATTTATGGGCCCATGTGTTTCCAAGGGTCAGCAGCAATCTATTTTATCGATGATTGAAGTAGGAAAAGGAGAGGCTTCTTTACTGTATGGAGGCAGCGTGCCAGGCGAATCTGAACTGGAGCGAGGGTGCTATGTTTTACCGACTATTTTTGAAAATGTCGATAAAGATGCACGCATCGCGAGAGAAGAGATTTTCGGTCCAGTTATATGTTTATTTAAAGTGAATAGTTATGAAGAAGCAGTTTCTTTAGCGAATGATACAGAATACGGACTCAGTGCATCGATTTGTACGAATAATTTAAGTTTATCGCAAAGGTTTATTGATGATATGGAAGTCGGAATGGTACACGTGAATTCAGAAACTGCAGGAGCAGAACCACAAGTTCCGTTTGGCGGAATGAAAAACTCTAGTGCTGGCCCACGTGAACAAGGAAAAGCGGCGAAAGAATTTTATACGAGAATAAAGACAGTATACGTAGATCAAGTATAAGCGATAAAAAACATAGTAACGGAGGATGAAATATGCGTAAAGGGACATTTTTTATGGCAGGACATTCGAGACTTCCGAAAGGGATGGCTGTTCGCAGTATGTACGAGACACTAACAATTACAATTGAGGCAGATCATAAATATCATGTCATTATTGAAGCGTCATGTACGCTTGCGACAGAGCATGGTAGAGACTTCGTCGCTCAAATGTTGAGAGGACATAGTTTGCAAGATGGTATTGAAGAAATCGTTCAAGATATTATGGACCATTATCAAGGAAAAGCGCAAAATGCTATCGTTAGTGCGGTAAAGGATTTACATCGCCAATACGTAAGTTATTTAAATGATGAACAGCCCAGAGGAGAGTACGAGGAAACAACACCATAAAAACTGTCTAGTTTGTATAGCTATAAACGAGAGCCAGTTGTATTTCTTTTAAAGGGATACGACTGGTTTTTTATATTGAGGAGGCAAGGAATATGAAAAAGTTAAATGAAGCGCAAGTTGTAAAACAAGAGATGAAAAAAAGAGGGTGCGTAGAAAGTAAGGGGATTTTTAAAACGTATAAAGTATGTCGAGAAAATAATAAAAAACGAATTGACAGTTAGAATATTATGAATTATTATTTAATTAATAAGATCCATACGAGAAATTAGCCTTCTCTATATTCGATCTTGCTTTCCTGTTTTACAAATATTTTCATACAAACTGTCTATTATTATTGTACTTTAAGAGATTAAAGAACACTCGTAATTATGAGCCAGTTGTACGTTTCTACGATTTTATGTCGTGGATGCGTATGACTGGCTTTTTTGATGTTAGGGCAGTAAGACCGAATCTCAGCATAAGAAGATAAGGATAACTGTCTGTAAAAAACGTCAATAAGTTCTTCATATTTAAATTAGGGAGGAATTGAAATGTCGATTATTACAGAACAAAGTACGAAGATGAAATTTGCAAAGAAATATGAGGGATATGAGATTGTTCCTCATCCAGAGCATAAGCGTTTATACCATATTGTGTTAAATCAGCAATTGCTTAAGCAGTTTTTTGAAGAGGTAAAAGAGCATTCAGAGCAGTCATTACAATACATTCCTTATTCTCGGTTTAATCTTGCTGATGGAATGAGAAAGATTTTTGGGCAATCATTTATGGATAACATTCGCGGCATTGTTCATGACCGTGAAACGGGCGGATTTACAATTGGGGTACAAGGTGAAACGGCAGATCCAGCAGACTACGTGAAATTTGCAACAGCGTTAACACATTTAATCGGGGAGCCAAACTTTGATGCAATGACAGGAACGTATTATGCTAGATTTAATGTGAAAGATACAGATAGCAGTGATTCTTACCTTCGTCAAGCATACCGATTGTTTACACTTCATACAGACGGTACATTCGTTGATGAACCGACAGATTGGCTTCTTATGATGAAAATTGAAGAGCAAAATGCAGTAGGAGGGGAATCCCGTTTACTACATTTAGACGATTGGGAAGATCTTCAGAAATTTAGAAATCATTCGCTCGCATCTGTTAAAGTTACGTATAAAGCACCACCAAGTAAAAATGCGCAAGAAATCGTCTATCGTGAAACGTTTTTTGATGTGAATAACGCACCATGTATTTGTTTTATTGATCAGTTCGCTTATCCAGATAATATTGAACAAGCAAACTATCTGAAAGACTTATCATATTCTGTTGAAAACTCACCAGCAACACATGCATTGAAATTACCAATTGGTGACTTAGTTCTGTTAAACAATTTATTTTGGATGCACGGAAGAGCTGCGTTTGAGAAAAATAAAGATTTATATAGAGAACTAATGCGTCAACGTGGTTGTTTTTCTAAATAATATGTACGGCGGGTCTTTTAAAGAGACCTGCCTTTTATACTATTAAGGGGGAAGTAGGATGTATGACTTTATAATTATTGGCGGAGGAATTGTTGGGCTTTCAACTGGAATGGCTTTAACGAAAAAATTCCCTCGTGCGAAAATCGCGATCATTGAAAAAGAAAAGGAACTTGCACATCATCAAACTGGACATAATAGCGGTGTAATTCACTCTGGAATTTACTATAAACCAGGGAGTTATAAAGCGAAGTTTGCTAAAGAAGGAAACGCAGCTATGGTTCAATTTTGTAAAGAAAATGACATCGCTTATGACATGTGCGGAAAAGTAATTGTCGCTACAGAAAAGGACGAACTTCCTCTTTTACATAACTTATATGAAAGAGGCTTACAAAACGATTTACATATTTCAAAAATAGATAAGGAAGAATTAGCTGAAATTGAACCTCATGTAAAAGGACTTGGGGCAATCCGTGTTCCTTCTTGTGGGATTGCTGATTATAGAGGAGTAAGTTATGCGTTTGCTCGCTTAATTCAGGAAAGCGGTGGGGAAGTACATTTTGGAACAACCGCAGAGCGTATTACTGAGAAGAAAGACGCTGTAACAATTGAGACAAATCAAGGTGTATTTAAAACGAAATTTCTCATTAACTGCGCTGGATTACATAGTGATCGCATTGCGAAAAAGACAGGAATATTAACGGATATGAAAATTGTTCCGTTTCGTGGTGAATATTACGAACTTGTCCCAGAAAAACGCCATCTCGTAAAACATTTAATCTATCCCGTTCCAAATCCAGAATTCCCGTTTTTAGGTGTTCATTTCACAAGAATGATAAACGGAGACGTACATGCAGGACCAAATGCAGTATTAAGCTTTAAGCGAGAAGGCTACACGAAAAAAGACTTCGACATAAAAGACTTCATGGAAACAATGACATACACAGGCTTCTGGAAAATGGCGATGCCAAATATGAAAGAAGGCATAAAAGAAATGGTGCGCTCATTTAGTAAACAATCATTTCTAAAAAGCTTACAGCGCCTCATACCAGAACTAACAGAAAAAGATATCGTCCCAACGCATGCAGGGGTAAGAGCACAAGCCATCTTATCAAACGGAAATATGGTTGATGACTTCTGCATTATCCCTGGCATCAATTCTCTGCATATTTGTAATGCACCATCTCCAGCCGCAACGGCTAGTATAAAGATTGGTGAGGAAATTGCTAAGCAAGTGCCGGATGTGGTGGCGGTTAGGGTTTGATGGATCCCCCGGGTTTCGGGGGGGGGTTAATTTTGGATGCTCGAGTGTCCTTGGCGGGTGCTGGTTGTGGGATTGGTTGGTGGATATGGACTTTATTCTGTATTTAGTTGGTGGTTATTGGGTGTGAAAACGCGAAGTTTGTCGAAACGTCGATATATTCGGAGTTGTGGTCGATATAATTGGATAATCGCTGATATATTTTTGTAGAGTGTGGGGTTGGTTGTAGGCCCCCACACTGATTAATGTTCTACTTCGTAAGTAATCCCATACTTCTTCAGTTTCTTATATAAATTAGCCCGGGACATACCTAATTTTTTCGCAGCGATGCTTTTGTTTCCGTACGTGTCTTCGAGAGCTTGTATAATTCTGGTTTTTTCTAAGTTCTTTTTCTCATCAGTGAGTGAACGCTCTGTATGATGAACAGATTTTTGCGAAGGCAATAGCTGCAAAATATTTGCTTCCCGTATTTCTTTCCCGTCATGAAGGACAATTAATCTTTCTATTATATTACGCAGTTCGCGAATATTACCCGGCCAAAAATATGTATGCAGTCTATTCATAGCTTCTTGATGAACGAAAGGAGCGGGCTTGTTATATTTAAAAGAAAATTCCTTTAAGAAATGATGAGTTAAGAAGGAAATATCGTCCGTCCGTTCCCGTAATGGCGGGATATGCGCTGTGAAAACATTTAATCTATAAAATAAATCAGATCGAAATGTCCCGCTGAGCACCATGTCTTCTAAAATACGATTTGTTGCGGCGATAATTCTTACGTTTATTTTTTTTGGCGTTTGTCCGCCAATCCGGTAAATTTCTTTTTCTTGTAAAGCGCGAAGTAGCTTCACTTGCATATCAAGCGGGAGTTCTCCCACTTCGTCTAAAAATAAAGTTCCTCCATTTGCTAATTCTAACTTTCCTGCTTTTCCGCCCTTAGCGGCTCCCGTATAAGCTCCTGATTCATAACCAAATAACTCACTTTCAAATAAAGCGGCAGGAATAGCACCGCAATTAATCGGGATAAAAGATTGCTTACTTCTCAGGCTTGCTTCATGAATGGCCTGGGCAAAGAGTTCCTTCCCAACGCCGCTTTCGCCTGTAATTAAAATCGTCGCATCTGTTTTTGCTACCTTTTTCATGTTGTGGATTATGTGCTGAAGTGTTGCGTTATTTCCTTTAATCGTGCTGAAGGGGTCATCTTGTTGATGTTGAATCAGTTGCTTTAATTGCTGTAATTCTTCAGAAGTGGAGGATAGTTTTTCATTTAACTTAATCGTTGCGGTAATATCTCTTTCTACAGACATAGATCCAATTAATTCATTGCTTTCGTCATAAATAGGAGTCGTACTAATTAATACGTGCTTATCTGGCCGAGGAAGATGATAAATATCCCGGACCGGTTGCCCGCTCTCAAGAACTTTCAAATTCATAATATCTTCCTTTGAAAAAAACTCTTGCACATTTCTACCGATAATATCTTCTTTCTTAATGTCATACATTTTTTCTGCTGCCTCATTCCAGTACAACATAACGCCCTTCGTATTTACGATAGAAATCGCTTCTTCCACGTAAGAGAGGAGTGTATGCAACGTTGGAACTGCAAAGTTATCGAATTGTTTCATAACGTGGCCTCCAAAAGAATTTATCCCGTAATAATGAGTAGGGGATTTATAAAAAAGTAGACAGTGGTATACAGATTTGTTGCCAAAAGGATACACCTTTTTCTGAAAAATGTAAACAAATTAACGCTCTGCACGTTGGCATGATACTTGCAATGGAAATGGTATAAAGATATGAAGGAGAGATAGAAATGAAGGTTAGTAAAATATACACAACAATTGATGCTCACGTAGCTGGGGAACCACTTCGAATTATTACGGGCGGAGTGCCAGTGATAAAGGGAGAAACACAACTAGAAAGACGCGCGTACTGCATGGAACATTTGGATCATCTTCGTGAGATTCTTATGTATGAACCGAGAGGACATCACGGAATGTACGGTTGTATCATTACTCCGCCTGCAAGTCCTCACGCTGATTTTGGCGTGTTATTTATGCATAATGAAGGCTGGAGTACGATGTGTGGTCATGGCATTATTGCTGTTATTACAGTTGGAATTGAAACGGGTATGTTTGAAGTGACAGGTGAAAAACAAAAATTCATTATTGATAGCCCTGCTGGGGAAGTTATTGCGTACGCAAAATATAATGGGAGCGAAGTAGAGTCAGTATCGTTTGAAAACGTTCCTTCGTTCGTATATAAGAAAGACGTTCCTATCAAAATAGATGACTATGAATTCCAAGTAGATATCGCGTTTGGCGGAGCATTCTACGCTGTTGTAGACTGTAAAGAATTTGGTTTGAAAGTAGATTTCAAAGACTTATCTGCTATTCAAACGTGGGGCGGTAAAATTAAACATTATATTGAAAGTCAAATGGAAGTAAAGCACCCACTTGAAGAAGATTTAAAAGGAATATACGGCGTTATTTTCTCAGATGAACCGAAAGAAAAAGACGCTACTTTACGAAATGTCACGATCTTTGCTGATGGGCAAGTAGACCGTTCCCCTTGTGGCACAGGAACTTCCGCAAGAATCGCAACCCTTTTTGAAAAAGATGCCTTACAAAAAGGAGAGATTTTCATCCACGAATGCATTACTGACGGCAAATTTGAGGGAGAAGTATTGTCGGTAACAGAAGTAGATAAATATGAAGCTGTCGTTCCGAAAGTAACGGGAAATGCATTTATTACAGGATTCCATCAGTTTGTTGTAGATCCGAGGGATGATTTGAATCGGGGGTTTTTGTTAGCTTAATGTTTTCTTAAGGGAGGGACCTTTGGATGAAGTGGTGGCGAAAACAAAATTTACCTGTGAAAATTTTGATAGGGGCATTAATCGGTATTGTTTTAGGTATAGCATTTGGACCGAAAGTAGCTGTTTTAAAGCCGATTGGGGATATATTTATTCGCTTATTACAAATGATTATTGTTCCTTTAACTTTTTTAAGTATCGTCTCAGGTATCGCGCAGCTTGAAAATCCGAAAATGTTAAGGGCGATTGGCGGCAGAATTTTTATTTACTATGCAGTCACAGCGGTATTAGCGACAAGCATTGGCGTAGTGATCGCTTTTATTATCAACCCTGGTAAAGGAGTAGAAGGTCTTCTTGCGAATGGGCAGAACTTTAAAGAAGAGAAGTTTAGTTTTGTAGATAATATCGTGCAATGGTTTCCTTCTAACGTCATTCAAGCAGCTTCAGAAACGAGTATGCTTCAAATTATTATCTTTGCTATTTTTGTCGGGGTGGCACTTATTCTTCTTGGGGATCAAGCGAAAGGAATTCGTAAATTAGTGCATGAAGGATCAGGAGTCATGATTAAAATTGCAGAGCTCGTTATCGGATTTGCCCCATACGGAATTATGGCGTTAATTGCTCATGTAGTTGGCACATTTGGAGCTGACATGCTTACTGCAGTCGTTAGTTATGTAGTAGCTGATTATTTATCATTGCTACTCATTGTGTTCATTATGTACCCAATTGTACTGAAAGTTTTCGGGAAGATAAGCCCAATTCATTTCTACAAACAAGTGAGTCCAGCTATGCTCGTAGCTGCTAGTACGACATCAAGTAGCGCAACGCTTCCAGTAACGATGGAAGTTGCGCAAAAAAGACTTCGTATCCCTGAATCGGTAGCTGGTTTCACCATTCCACTTGGAGCTACTGTTAATATGAACGGACTATCAGCAGCGCTCGGTGTTTTAGCGGTCTTCGCATTAAACGTATATGGTATTCCGAGTACATTTGGGCTTATTCTGCAAACTGTATTTTTAGGAATTGTCCTTGCAGCGGGCTGCGCTGGAGTAAAAGGTGCGGACGTTATTACCGCGACCATTTTACTTTCTACACTAGGGCTCCCGCTAACAATTATCCCGATCATTGCGGCGGTTTCTCCGCTCGTTGATATGGGCCACACAGTTGTAAATATTACGGGTGATTTAGTAGGAGCGCAGGTCGTGAATGAAAATATCACATCTAGTGAAGAAAAGAATTTAGAAAAGGGTGAACAAATATGCTAGTCATAAGCGCGAACGAACAAAAAAACTTAGTAAATATGAATGAAGTCATTGAATACGCGGCGCTTGCTTTAAAAGAATTTTCAGCAGAAAGAACGATTACACCAATTCGCGGCTCATTACCATTTGCGAACGAGCAAAATACCGCATTAATTATGCCTTCAGTAGCGGAAGGACTTGAAGCACTCGGCTTAAAAGTAGTAACAGTAGCTCCTCATAATAAAAAGATAGGAAAGAAAACGATAAATGGGATCGTTATGCTATCAGATTTTCAAACGGGAGAACCGCTTGCGCTTTTAGAAGGATCCTACTTAACGATGATTCGAACGGGCGCATTATCAGGTGTAGCAACAAAACATTTAGCTCGTCATAACGCGAAAAACTTATGTATTATCGGTACAGGGGAACAAGCGAAAGGAATTGCAGAAGCTGTACTCGCCGTTAGGGACATTGAAAAAATCATTTTATATAACCGAACGGAAGAAAAAGCGTATGCATTCGCACAATATATACAAGAGAAGTTCAATAAACCAGCTTACGTCTACAGGAGTCCAAATGAAGCAATAAGCGAAGCAGACATCATCGTCACAACAACGAATGCATCCACACCAGTCTTCACAGAAACATTGCAAAAAGGCGTCCACATAAACGCCGTCGGTTCATTCAGACCGAGCATGCAAGAACTACCATCCCATGCCATCGCTAACGCAAACAAAGTAGTAGTTGAATCAAAAGAAGCAGCACTAGAAGAAACGGGTGACCTTCAAGTTCCGATAAAAGAAGGCTTATTTGAGGCAAGCAACATCCACGCCGAACTTGGTCAAATCATTAGCGGGGAAAAAGCTGGTAGAGAGAACGATGAAGAGATTACTATTTTCAAATCAGTAGGTTTAGCGGTAGTAGATATTATCGTTGCGAAGTATTTGTATGAAAAAGCGGTGGAGCGTGGAGTGGGGAATAGGATTGAGTTTTGAGGCTGCCTTTTGGTGGTCTTTTTTGTGCACTGTCGGATTGGTTGGACTTTAAAAGAATTTTGGTTGTTATTTTCATAGTGTTAAGGATTAACTATATTACTTTATAAGGAAAAAATAGTATAATCATGGTACTAGAATAGAAAGACAAATTTTGTAATAGATTTTCCAAGAAAATACTAAAAGCGGACAAAAATTGTCCACCTTCCCATGGTATAGTAATCGTGTAATGAAGTGGAAGAATAAGGATAGTTTCTATAATTGAAGGAATTAATTTTAAATAGTTTTATATTACGTTTTTATAAAGGTGGATGGGAAGTTTGAATGAACGTGAGAAAAAAACAATAAGACTTTTGTCTTTATATGACCGTCTATGTAAGGGGGACGTGTTAATAAAGAAAGATGAAAAGGATAATTTTGGAGTTCATCCAAAAACGATTCAAAGAGATTTAGATGAAGTGCTGTTATATTTAGAAATGCATCACACCAATTCATTGAGTTTAGAACATGATGGAAAAAGACAAAAATTTCATTTATCACGTAATAGTGAGATATGGTTTACAAAAGAAGAAGCTTTATCATTAGGAAAAGTCCTTTTAGAAACAAGAGCTTTTTCAAAGGATGAAATGAACACGTTGCTCGATAAGATTATCAGTCAATCGGCATCGAATGTTCGTGATTTTATTAAAGAGGTTATGAGAAATGAGCGTCATCATTATGAACCGTTGCAACATCAACGTTCTTTACTTCAAATGATATGGGATGTTAGCGATGCAGTAAGAACGAAGAAAATATTAGAAATTGAATATAAAAAAGAAGCTGCAGTAGAGGCAGTTAAAAGAAAGGTAAAACCGGTAGGAATACTGTTTTCCGAGTATTATTTTTACTTAGTAGCTTTCCCAGTAGAATATGACTTCGAGTTCCCAACGATTTATCGAATGGATCGAATTGCAAACTATGAAATTCAAGAGGAACGATTCAAAGTTAATTATACAGATCGTTTCGAAGAAGGTGAATTTCGAAAGAAGATTCAATTTATGCAATCAGGACCATTGATGGATATTACATTCCGTTTTTCAGGTGCATCATTACAGGCTGTATTAGATCGCCTCCCAACTGCACGTGTCGTATCTCAAGATGACGATGGTGCAATCATTGAAGCGAAGGTATTTGGTAAAGGAATTAAAATGTGGTTACTAAGCCAAGGACCTTTTGTTGAGGTGTTGAAGCCTGTGGAGTTTCGGGAGGAGATTAGGGAGAGTTTGGAGGAGATGTTGAAAACTTACCAAAATTAAAATTGCATAAATATTATAAGAATGAGGTTGGTAAATCCAATGAATAAGTCGGAATTAAGTGAACGAATATCTCTGTTATTAAACAAATATAAAGATGATTTGTTTTTTGGGGAAGAAATTCAAGTTTTACATAGTCGAATTAACAGTATTACGAGTAGCATTGTGGCGGTCGGGCAATTTAGTGTCGGTAAATCAGAGCTGCTAAATGCTTTGTTAGGAGAAAAACTTTTAGCGTCAAGACGGATGGAATCTACAAAAGTGACGACCCGGATTCATAAGTGTATGAATGATGAAATGAGGAATATTGTTCTACACTATAAAACTGGAGAAAAGAAAGAATTACCTATAACAGATGTAAGTGTTTTAGATCAATATACAACGTTTCAAGGAAGAGGAGAGGAAGAAGAGTTAGAGTTTGTTGATGTTTATTGGCCGTTACAGTTTTTAGATAATCAGCTTTTTTTGGTCGACACACCTGGTGCTAACTCTTTAACTGAAGAGGCATTTATTGTAACGGAAAAGGAACTTGAAAAAGCTTCTTCTGTTCTCTATTTATTTAATGGACAAAAAGGGATAGATCAAACGGATTTGTCTTTACTGAAGGATTTAATGAATCGAAGAAAAAAAGTTTTTATAGTAGCAACTCATGTTGATGGATTAACTGAAGGAGAATTGGAATCTGTCATTTGTAGTGTGCAGGATAAATTGAAACAAGAAATAGATTATTCTAAGTCTATAAAAATATATTCAGTATCTTCAACTGAAGCGCTTCAAGCAAAGCAGACAGGGGATTCAAGTTTATTAGAACGATCAAATATACAAGAGTTAGAAGAAGCTTTAATGAAGTATGTGAACAATCAGGAGTATATTGCTTCAGAAATTGAGTCTATCCATTACGATTTAGAAGTACTTGAAACAAATATTTTGGAAGCTGAAGAAGATGAGCTGGAAGAAAATGCAGAAATAGAGCGCCAGAGACAATTACGTGTACAAAGAAAGCGATTGTTATTAAATCGTGAATATGACCTTGTAAGGGAATACGGGCTAGAATTATTAGGGTATCGTGAGAAAAGTGTTTTACAGGTGATAGAAGACCTAAGGCTTGAAGTAACTCAGAATAATCAAGAATATAAAAAAGAGGTTATACAGTCGTTTGGAGATTTAAGAAAAAGACTTATGCAAGATATACGTATGAATTTTGCATCTAGTGATGATTTGAAAAGAGAGTATACGCAGTACAATGAAAAAATGAATAGAAGATATGAAGAGATATTAGGAAACTTCAAGGAGATTACTACGAAATTGTATGAGCATGTTGCAAAAACAATTGAAGAAGAAGATTCGCTGTTTATTGAAAATTTAGAGGCTGGTAAATGGAGTATTGAATTGAATTGGCCGGAATTTATACAGGAGATTAAGGAAGTTAAATTTAGAAAACGAAATATTGAAGGTGATGATAGCCTTTTTATAAATTATGAACAAGAGAGAAAAGCGATAGAAGAAGAACGTATCAAGAATCAAAAGAAATTAGTACAAATAACACTTGATGAAAAGAGCATAGAGAAAGGGAATCAGGAAATTTTAAAGGATTTGCAAGAAGACTATAATAGAAACGTTCAAAATAAGGGACAAAGGCCAGAGCCTAGAGAGCAAAGGACTAAAAAAGGAATACTCTTTTGGAGAAAAGAGGTAGTTGTTGGCTATGATTATACGGACTCGGATCGCTGGGAAAAAGATATAGAAGCTTTAAGTGAAAACTATGAGAGAGCTGTCGAAGAGAAATTAAATGAGTTTGATAATATCCGACATGAAATAAAGGCAATAAAACAAAATGTGTTAAACGAAATTGATAAATTAATAATGGAACTAGAGAATCTAGAAGACACATTGTTCGATGATTTAATGGATGTTATTGATAATCAGCAAAAAGTAGCACAAAATTTTTATAGACAGCTAGAAGATGAAATAATCGCATTATGGAAGATACAAGAAAATCATATGATGCAGCAGTTTAATTATCATACTACTAATATTGAAAAGCGATTTATTCGTTTTGTTGAGAAGGCTTTACAAGAAGAGTTGCAATTAATTCGATAAAAAAGGAATGGTTACATGAATACAAGAAATGAATGGAATCAGCATGTAGAAAATCTTAACCATAGTTTTGAGAAAGCGTTAGCCCTTACAAAAGAAACTGAAGAATATTTTGGTGACTATGTAATGATGGATGAAGAGCGAGCGATATTGAATACTCAATGGAAGAATTGGAAAGATAATCGGTTTGAAATAGTGGTTGTCGGTGAGTTTTCAACAGGAAAATCAACGTTTATAAATGCGCTTTTACGAAAAAATGTTTTACCAAGTAAAGTAACTCCGACAACAGCGACTATAAATTTTATTAGGCATGTTGAACAAGGTGATGGAACAGAAAAAGCGGTAATCAACTTTTTTAATGGAAATAAAGTAGAAGCATCTTTCGATCAACTTGAAAAGTATGTAACTGAGATGAGTGAAGAGCATAATGTTGTTGAGGAAATTTCTCATGTTGATATTTTTGTTGATTCAAAATATTTAACAGAAGGTGTTGTTATAGTTGATACACCAGGGTTACAAGCTTTACATCCTGAGCATGAAAAAATAACGAAGGAGCAAATAAAAAAATCCAATGCGAGTGTTTTATTATTTAATATGGAACAGCCAGGTAAGCGATCAGAATTTATGTTTTTGAAAGATTTATCTGATTCGATTGACCGAATTTTCTTTGTTGGAAACCGAATGGATGGTGTGCCAGAAAATGAAATTTCCGATGTAGTCAATTCATTAGAATCTGCATTAAAAGTCAATGATTATCAAAGTATTCCTGAAGAGTATGCAAAAGTATTTCCAATAAGTGCATTGCAAGCGCTTAAAGGAAGAGATAAAAATACAATGACTAAGAGATGGCAGGGATGGTCAAGTGAAGAGTTGATTGAAGCTTCTCGTTTCGCGGAATTTGAATCTCGTCTAGAAGAGTATTTATTCCAAGGCGAAAAGACTAAAGATGTAATTCGTGCACCGTATAATGCATTGAGTAGTTTCTATGAGCAACTCCAAAATAAAATGAATCAAATTGAAGTACTCATTTCAGGTGAAATAAGTATAGAGGTGTTACAAAAAGAAAAGGAAAGATTAGCAGAAGAAGTTGAACTAAGAAAGTTACAATTACAAGATCAAGAGCGAAATTTAAAAAATCTATTTCAAGATGTTGTATACGAGCATGAGAAAGATTTCAATGAGCGTAAAGAGCATGAGAAAAAGTTTTTTGTTGAGCAAATTAGTGAGATGGAACTCATTGAAGACCTAGAGGATGAAGCACCTAATATAATGATTAATTTGAATAAATCATTTCAGAAGCTAGTTGATCAAGGGATAAATGATCTATCTAATCAATTAGAGATGCAAATGAGACGAGAGATTACTGATTTTGAAGTATCTATTGAAGAGTATTCCAACAATAAAATAGAATCTTTAACGAGTAAAAAAATCATGATTGAGAAAAATCTAGCAACAGCAAGTTCTCAAACGGATATTAAATTTATAAACGAGCAGTTTTCTGAAGAAGCTGCGGCTTTAGAGGAACAAAGAGAACTGTTGAAACAAAAACAAAAATTAGAGTATGAATTAGATGGCTTGAAATCCGAGGGAAATCTGGTGAAAAGTCAGTATCAAAGAAAGGATGATTTTTTAAATAAGTTACTACAAAGTACGGATGCTACTAGAAAAGAATATGGAGTGATTAAGAAAAGAAGATTTTGGCGTGATAAGAAAGGTATGGTTGATGTACCTAGTGAAGATTATGTAAGGAAGGTGAAAGAGAAACAAGAATTAATGGACAAAAATGAAGATAAAGAAAGAAAGATTTTGGCTAGTAAAAATCAATTGGAAAATGAGCTAGCATTAAATGATTCAGAGTTTGAAACAACTCAAGATTATTTTGAGGCAAGGAAAGAATTTAAAAAAAGAAAAGAAGAGGAAAGGATAAAGAGATTAGGAGAAAGGACAAAATTAGAAGAACGTCGATTATCAAGAGAGAAAAAGAAAGTGATTCGTGAAATTGAAGATGTTTTTGAGAGCCTTCGTCGTGAATATCGATCGTTATTAAGAGGGCTCGATGCATTAACTTTAGCCCGTCAAGAAATTGAAGGGTATATTCAAAATAAAGATATAGAGCTGAATATTAAATTAAAAGATCTTGATTCAAAAGAAAAATTATTGCAAGAAAATGCTCAGAAACAAGAAGTATATAGAGGAAATTTGCAAATAGTGCGTACTAAAGCTGAACAAGAAAAAGGCAATGTAGTGAGTTTGTTAGTAGAAGCACTTTAATTAGGGGGAAATTATGAAAGATTTTAAAAATGGTATAGAACAGTTAAAGTTATCACCGGAAAAAAGAGCAACATTTAATCAACTTATCTCACAATCGGAAATAGATCATGCCGTTGTTGGAGTGTTTGGATCGTTTAGCGTTGGGAAATCTGAGTTGTTAAATAAAATAATTGGAAGAGAAAAATTTTTACCGACACATACAAATGAAACTACTGCAATTGTGACTTCAATCCATTATGGAGACGAAGAGAAAATTGAATTGAAGTATATTGATGGCAGTGTAGAGAATGTCTCTATGGAAAGTTTCCATGAGTTAGTCGCAGGAGGAAATGTTAGTGGAATTGAAAAGATTAATGTTTCACTTTCAGAACCAGAATGGCTAAGACACGTAGAATTTATTGATACCCCAGGAAGAAATACGAAGTTTGCTGCTCATGTTGAGGCTTCGAAAAAAGCAATTATTGATGCGGATGCTGCTATATATGTTTTGCCATGGCAAGGCTTAACGGTAGAGGATATTATTTATTTGAAAGATTTAATGATCTATCAGCCTAACTTGTACTTTATTTTAAATAAAGTGGATCGTATTGATGAGGAACAGGGGCAAACAATTGAAGAAGTTCGAAAGCAAGTTGAAGAGAACTTAGCTGAACAATTAGGAAAGAAATATTCAGTATATGCTATATCTGCTAAAACAGGATTTAATTTTTCCGAATTTAAAGAAGACCTTATTCCACAAATAACAAGTAACATTAAGGAACTAAAGCAATCCCGTTTTATGCATGCTATTGGTGAATTAATTGAAAAGCACATACTTTCTATTCAAAATGAAATACAGGTGTTGAAGCTTACAAATTTACAAGATAAACAAGCGCTTCAAGATCAAAAACGAAAAATTGAAATGGAAAAAACTAAATTGGATGATCATGTAAAGAAAGAGCTATCTGTTCTAAAAGAAGCACTCAAACATTTACAAGTAGATGCGGATGGCTTTATTGAGGCGACATTAAGCGAAGTAATCAAAGAAATTAAGACGCGAGTGCATGAAATGTACGAGAAAAGAAATAATGGAGAAGAATTACAACAAATCATCGAATACCATTTATTGACATCTAGAAACAAAATATATCAAAGATTTGAAGAGAAGCTAAACCCTATATTAAAGGATAAAAATCATTATAAATTATCTGAACTAGAAGGGTCAGGTTTGAGTATTCAATTCCAAGAACCTAGCTTTGAAGAGTTGCAAGAGAGGTACGAAGAACGTTTACAGGAAATCACTACTCGATATGATAACAAAGAACAACGTTTGAATCATATATTAAGTGACGCGAATGAGGATGTGTCGCATGCAGAAATAGAAAAATTAAGATTAGAAATTAGCCAATTAGAGGAGCAAGTACAAGAGGAGTATGTACCACAATATATCGTAGACCAAGATTTTGATCCGGATAAAGCGAAAAAAATAATGAAGTCTATTGGATTTGTTGGTGATGTTGCTATATCCATTGCTGCAGCTTATGTCACAGCGGGAGTTTCTGCTGGGGCTCAAGTGGCTGGAAAAACAGCAGGGAAACAAGCGACTAGTCAACTGGCTAAACAAGTTACAAAAGAAGCTGGTAAAAAAGCTACTAATCAACTTACGAAACAAGTGGCAAAAGAAGCGGGTAAAAAGGTTGTTGAACAGACCGTAAAAACTGGTGGGAAAGAAATCTTTAAAAAAGTAGGATTGAAATCATTGGCAGTAATAGAGAAAGGGTTAAGTCCGTTTGAAACAGCAGCAACAGCCATTGGTACAGCTATCGATGAAAATAGGAAAGCAGATAAGGCATTGGACATTAACCATAGGCAAAAATTCTTTATGAAACAGCAGCATCTGGAAAGTCAATTTCAAAGGAAGAAAGACGAGTTAAATCAGCTGAAAGAACAACAAAAATCCAATACTACTATTGTACGAAATGTTGAAATGAAAATTGAACGAATTGAGCAAGAGAAAAATGAAGAAATACAAAAGGTAGAAAGAACAATGCGTAATAACCAAGTACAGTTTAATAAGATGAAATTTGAAGAAAGTATGCATGAGCAAATAAGTATGTTGGGTTCTAATGAGCAAGAGAAATATAAAAGTTGGATAAAACTTGAGACTGATAGAGTTTATTTAATGTTGGAAAAAATGCTTCCGTCTTATTATGAAGAGGAAATGTCTCGAGGCATCGCCCAATTAGTATCTGTTGAGGAATCAGCCCAATTGAATATGGAGAATATAAATGAGCGTTTCGATATTATGCATAATGAACTTACTATTTGTAATGATATAAAACAGGAGATTTACCATGGTCAATAAAATGGTTCCCGTTATTGAATGGATTTCGAATTGTATAGAATTAGAGAGAAATAGTAATAGTACTACTATTTCTCTTTGGAGTGAGTTGTATGAACTTGGTCAAATTGGAAAGGATTTTGATCGTAAATTGCCATCTCGACCTAAAAGTGCTGCACCGCTAGTTGTATACATAACGGGAAGAATTGATGAAATCCAGAAAAGACAAGGCCCATTTCAATATATAAAGGAACCGAAGGATATTATATTTTTAACTTTTGGTGAGTCCAATTATTTTTCGGAAATCGATGCTATATGGGGATGTCCAGATCCGTTATTGAAGTATATTACTATTTGTTATGTTCCACCTAAAATGATTAAGTTTTATCAGGAGGACCTGAAAAAATGTATTATTTTTTCATTAGGAAAACCTGAAATATGGATGCGAAGTCTATTAAAGCAAAAGAAAGTAGCAGGAATTGTTGGCTGGAATCATAGAATCGAAGATGAGTGGGAGCTTGATTGGTCCGTTTCTTATCAAGAGTTTTCATATGAACTTCTGTTGAGGGGGACTTCTAATATTTCAAATGAAATAAAAAGGTTAGTACATAGTGTACCGAAGCTACCAAAGGGTCTGAGGCTAGGTTTACAACGTGCGCTAAAAGAAGAAAATATAGGGAGTAAAGAACAGATGTGGCGGCAAACAATTGACCAAGTTGCTATGCAAATGTTAGATGAATATTGGTTGTTAAATGGTTTCTCTATACAAAAGTTTGTGCCAGTATTAGTTGAAAAGGTACATAATTATTACTATTTTGTTCGTGATGTTCCTCCGCAAGAAGAGTGTATTAAACAAGTAGAATGTTTTTTTGATACATGGTTGAAAAAAAGGAGGATGTAGATGCTTACTAGTCTTGAAGCAAATTGGCTTCACTTAGAGAAAGAATTACTAGAATATATTGAAGGAAATACTCCTGAATTAATACCCGATGTAGAAATATGGATTGAATTAATTCGTCCATTACCAATTGCAGAAAAAACATTATACTTGCTTCAATTATGTGAACTATTATTTGAAGGATTGGCAACTGCGGATGAGAAATTAAAATGGCAAGATGTAAAAGAAGTACTTGTTAAAGAGAATAAAGTTCAGGATGTTCAAGTATTAAACATTTTTGAAGAAACGATAGATAGTTGGATAAGTTTTGTTAGGAAAGAGGTTGAGTGATTTTGAAATATAAAGAGAGTATTTTATTTTCTAGTGCTATTGTTTTAATAGGAGCTTTATTTACTACATTTTTTGAAAATACCGCATGGATACAATTGGTTATTCTTTGTGGGGCGGGTGTGCTTATAGCGGTAGGTGTTTATTTTAGAGAAAAGCGCATAAGTGCAGAAAAAAATGAAATAGTAGATGTTTTAAAGGGAATGTCCAGTCAACAAAAAGAGGCTTTTACTAAGTTAGTCCAATCAAATGATGAAAAATTAAATGACATAAAAACGTCTATAGACGAGGGCGTGAAAGAGGTTCAAGTTACAATAAACACAAATCACAATAAAGAATATGAGTTGATAATTCAGCAATCAAATGATGTTATAGGGGAAATGAAATCATTACAGGCTATTGCAGAGAAACAACTTAAAGTTAATGATACTATGATTCAATCCCAGCAAAAATCATTAGAACACGTTTCGTTAACAATTGAGAAAGGAAATGAATCCTCTATTAACCTTAATGATAATTTATCGCAAGGTTTTAATAAGTTAATTGATACTATTCAAGACCTGGAGGGTCAAATAAATAGGCAGGTTAAACACGTTATTGAAGAAATAGAAAATGGAAATGATGCACGAGATGAGTTTCATGAAACAGTGGTTAATTATCAAAGTGAGTTGAACGGAGTTTCAGAAGATATTCGAAAATATCGTGATAATATAGAAGTAGATATTAGTGAACGCATGGAAGTGTTAAAAAATCTAGTTTTACAATTATCTGAAACAGTGGATCAATTAGCAGATTCTAAGCATCATGAAAGAGAGAGAGCGTTAGGGATTCAAAAAGAATTAGCGAAACAGTTTGAGCGATTAAAAGCGCGGGCTTAATCATAGAAGTGGATTTATAAATAATTAAGTAGTTATTGAAAATAGTTTCTAATTCCAAAATTAGAGACTATTTTTTTATGGGGAAATGTCAATCTAAAACAAAAAACGGACAAAATCTGTCCACCTAAATTCAGTATAATTCGATATAGAAAATAAGCGAAGAAATAGAAATATTATTTTAAAGCTGATTTTTGGTAAGTCGCTTGATTCAAATTCGATATGTATGGAGGAAATAAGATGAAAAAAGTTATGGGGAGTATTTTATTAAGTGCTACTTTACTAGCGACAGGTTGTAGTAGTGATGATGTGGACGAAGCTGTAAATAAGGCGGATAAAAAAGTGAAAGAAGAGGTTGCAGTGGCTACTACAAAAGGTCATGAATATGTACAACAAATAAAAACTGCTAAGCTACCAGGTTATGAGAAGATGGCGATAGAAGAAGCTTTTCATAAATTTTTTAAGAATCCGAAATGGAAATATTTCGTTTCTGAAGATCATGAAGATCTAGTGGAGTTTACAGGGAATTGCGTCTATCAAGAACAAGAAGTAAAAGCCAAAATTCAATTTGTTTTAAACAAAGAGGATCAAACGTTTAAATTAAAAGCAATGGCTTTAAATGATATAGCGCAAAATGAGCTTACAACAGCCGCTATGTTGCATTCTATTTATGATGGAGATAATTCAGTAGAAAATACAGAGGAAAATCAAAATAATAAAAATGAATCAAAAGAAGACGAAAAACCAGAAGGATCGGTAAAAGCAGATTCATATTTTGAAGAAGATAAGAATGTAGAAGAAAAGCCAGAAGGATCGGTAAAGGCGGATTCGTATTTTGAAGAAGATAAGGGTGTAGAAGAAAAGCCAGAAGGATCGGTAAAGGCGGATTCGTATTTTGAAGAAGATAAGGGTGTAGAAGAAAAGCCAGAAGGGTCGGTAAAGGCAGATTCGTATTTTGAGGAAGATAAGGGTGTAGAAGAAAAGCCAGAAGGATCGGTAAAGGCAGACTCGTATTTTGAGGAAGATAAGGGTGTAGAAGAAAAGCCAGAAGGGTCGGTAAAAGCAGATTCATATTTTGAAGAGGAGTAATAGTGTGAAGACTGTTCTGGTTGCCTGTTCAAACAAAAATGTACAAAAGCAAAATATATGATTTTTTCTGATGAAGGAGCACAAATCTACGCCAAGCAAAAACGGATAAAATAACAAACCCCAAAGAGAAAATTTATTTTCTCTTTGGGGTTTAATCATATAAAAGGGCTTTAGGACAGCGCTCGTTGTTTCAGTTCAAGCGCTTTTGCTCGACGGTCTTTCATACCGATAATAATACTCTGCACGTCCACGCTCAATAAGCTCGTCTATGATAGCGATCTCATTATCATAATCTTTCATTTTACGAGTTAGGTCTAGTCATTTAAGTGATTTTGAGAGGCTACCTTTTTGTTATTGATAAAGGAGAAGTTATAGGTTTCTAAGCGAAGAAAACTTGCAAATTAATTGGAAACTAGAATGGGTTAATAAGTTACTCTATTTTTTATTGTGAGATAGAAGAGGCATTGAGCTATATATTTTTACACATGAAAGTTTATTGAGATTGTGATGGTCTTTTTATTTTCTGATCCGCATAAATATATTTTATCGCAAGAATTCATTAATAGATTTCAAACTTTCTACCTATGCGAAAAAGTTTGACTTTACATACGGGTAGTGGTAATTTAAAACCTATAAGAAAACTCGGTATTAATTCCGAGTTTTCTTATAGGTGTAAATAGTCGAGAGGGGTCGAAATATGAAAAAGAAGTTGTTTGCATTACCATTTGTCCTACTATTACTTATTGCATTAGCGGCTTGCTCAGGGGAGAAAGATTCTTCGAAGCAAGCAGGAACTAGTACGCCAGGGACTCCGAAAGATGGAGGAACGTTAACAGTTGGTGTTAGTGATAATCCAGATACGATGAATCCGCTTTATGCGAATGATCGAGTGTCATTAACGATACAGCAAGCTTTATATGCACCGCTGTATCATATGGAAGACGGTAAGAAAAAGTTTGTTCTTGCTGAGAGCTTTACGCCTTCAGAGGATCAATTAACATGGACTTTAAAATTAAAGGATAATTTGAAATGGCATGATGGTAAGAAAATTACATCAGATGATATTGTATTTACATTCAAATCTATTCTAGATGAGAAGCAAAATAGTTCAAGCCGTGAAAACTTTATTTTTAAAGGAAAGCCGCTTGAGGTGAAAAAAGTGGATGAGCTAACGACTCAATTTGTATTACCACAAGTAAGTGCATCTTTCGAAGGGGTTATGAACGATTTCTTCCCAATTCCGAAACATGTATTTGAAGGTGAAGCGGATTTAGTGAAGAGTAAGAAAAACCTACAACCTGTAGGGTCAGGTCCATTTAAATTAAAAGAGTTTAAATCAGATGAATATGTTGCGCTAGAGCGATTCGATGATTATTTTGCTGGTAAAGCAAAATTAGATTCTGTCGTGTACCGCGTTGTAAAAGACCGTAATACAGCAAATGTTTCACTTCAAAATGGTCAAATCAATATGAAGATGATTGAGCCGCAAGACTTTAAGAAATTAGATAGCACTGGGAACTTCTCGATGGTGACATTCCCTGAAGGTAGATTATTCTACTTAGCTTATAACTTTAATACAGATCTTATGAAGAAAAAAGAAGTGCGCCAAGCAATTGCGCATGCATTAGATAAGAAAGAAATGATTAACTCAGCATTCGTTTCTAGTCAATTTGCAGAACCGGCAAATTCAATCTTAACGCCAGACGCTATGTATTATGCGAAAGATATTAAAGAGTATAAGTATGATCAAAAAGAAGCGAAAGATTTATTAGCAAAAGCTGGTGTGAAAGATAAAGAAAAAGTGCGCGTTATGTATGTAACGAATAATAAAATTATGGAAAGTCTAGCGCTATATACACAGCAAAAATTACAAGAAGTTGGCTTGCAAGTTGAACTGAATGCATTAGACGCTAGTGCGGCAAGTGAAAAAGGCTTAGATAAAGAAAATAAAGAATATGACATTACATTTGGTGGTTACATAATGGGACCAGAGCCAGATTCATATAAGAGCTTATTCTTAAGTAATGCGGAATACAATTATGCACGTTATAAAAATGCTGACTTCGATAAGTTATGGGAAGAAGCTGCGGTTGAAACAGATAAAACAAAACGCGCAGAGCTATACCACAAAATCCAAGATACAGCTAGAGAAGACTTACCTTATCTTCCAATCGCATATCCGAAAGCAGTTATTGCAGTAGATAAAAAGTTTGATGGATTAAAAGAAGCAAAAGCAATTCCTGTCACAATGTTTGAAGATCTATCAAAAATTTATGAAGTGAAATAAGAAACTGTAAAGAAGCTGGTGAAAATCAGCTTCTTTATCCCGCTTTAATGGGCAGTAAGATTTCCACCTCAAAACTTGGCGAATGCGAGGAAGTGAGGTGGGAGCCCTGCTGATTAAAGTTTCACTTTATCCCGCATTAACGGGCAGTAAGACTCCCACCTCGAAATTCAACTGAAGCAAAGAAGTGAGGTGGGAGATCAACTGCCCGTAAATGCCCGATTGGTTCAACTAATAATCAGCGGGGGATGAACACCCCCCACTGATTAAAGTTTCACTTTATCTTGAGGGGGGAAGTTTGTGTATAAAGTAATTGCAAAGAGGCTTTTAAATGCAATTCCGCTTTTATTTGTTATTTCTATTATTTCTTTTCTATTAATAAAACTAGCGCCGGGCGATCCCGTTCGAAACTTTGTAACGCCGAATATGAGTCCGATTGACGTCGAGCGTATTCGCAAAAGTTTAGGACTAGATCAGCCGATTTACGTGCAATATTTTTTATGGTTAAAAAATATTTTAACAGGGAATTTTGGATACTCACTTCAAAACCATCGTCCTGTTTTAGAACTTATTACAGAAAGATTACCCGCAACAATCGGGTTAATGGGATCATCTTTACTCGTCTCATTTGTAATCGCAATACCGCTTGGATTATTTACAGGTGTGAAAAAGAACTCGTTCTTTGACCGCATTGTGAACTTCATCTCCTATGTGGGAATCTCAATGCCAGTCTTTTGGTTCGCGTTACTATTAATCTACTTATTCTCTTTAAAGTTGAACATGCTTCCGAGTATGGGTATGCGCACAGTCGGTCAAGATTCCTTCTGGGATATTGTTCAGCACGGCATTTTACCTTGCATGGTGCTAGCGTTCCAAAACATCTCTGTTTATATGAGATATATTCGCTCAAGTACGATCCAGCAATTAGAGGAAGATTACGTACAAATTCAATATGCGTACGGTGCTTCACAGAAAACAGTTTTATTTAATCACGTACTTCGAAACGTATTAATACCGATCATTACAATTTTCGGATTATCTATTCCGAGTTTAGTAGGCGGAGCTTTTATTACGGAAACAGTATTCTCATGGCCGGGACTTGGTTCACTCGGGGTAAATGCCATTTTTAGATTTGATTATCCAATTATTATGGCAATCACATTATTATCATCGTTCATGTTAATTCTCGGTAATTTAATTGCTGATATTTTATATGGCGTAGTAGATCCACGCATTCGAATGAGGGGGTGATTTGGAATGAACAATAGGAGATTTCAAACGATAAAAAATAGTTTTACAAAAAATAAGTTTGTAGTAATGGGAGTTATTATACTGGGTGTTTTAACAATCGCGTCTCTTTTCGCATTCGTATCACCGTACGATCCTAGTAAAATGTCGATTCCAGATCGTTTACAAGAACCGAGTTTAAGTCATCCTTTCGGCACAGATGATTACGGAAGGGATTACTTAACGAGAGCGTTATATGGAGGGAGAGTTTCCCTTGCTGTTGGTTTTCTAGCGATGGTTGTTTCCATTACAATCGGCACCGCAGTAGGAACAATAAGTGGATATTTTGGCGGAAAGTTAGACAACTTCTTAATGCGAATTGTTGAAGTTTTAATGTCAATTCCATCATTCTTTTTAATGCTACTATTAAATGCTTATTTAAAACCAGGAATTACAACGCTTGTTCTTATTATCGGACTATTAACGTGGATGGATACCGCGCGTATCGTAAGGGCAGAAACGTTATCTGTAAAAGAGCGTGAGTACGTGTTATATGCAAAAGTATCGGGACAAAAATCACTCATGATTATTGTAAGACATATCATTCCTAACATTTTATCAACCATTATAATCGCAGCGACATTAACAATTGCGACATCTATTTTAATGGAATCATCACTTAGCTTCTTAGGATTAGGTATTAGAGAACCAGATTCTTCTTGGGGCAGCATGCTAAATAATGCGCAAGGATATATCGGTGAAGCTTGGTATTTAACACTTTTCCCAGGGTTCCTTATTTTATTAACTGTACTAAGTTTTAACGTAATCGGTGAAGCATTGAAAAAAGCTTTCGCACCAAAAGGGGCTCATCATGAGAACTAATGCTTTAAGTGAGGGGGAGTGAAAAGCGTGTCTGAAAAACTATTAGAAGTAAAAAACTTAAAGACTTCTTTTTTCATAGAAGACGGCGAAGTAGAAGCTGTCCGCGGCGTTTCATTTAGTTTGAAAAAGGGTGAAGTCGTTGGGATTGTTGGCGAATCGGGAAGCGGAAAGAGCGTTATGGCGAAATCCGTTATGGCTCTGGTTACGTCGCCAGGGAAAGTGAAAGAAGGAGAGATTCTTTTTCAAAATGAAAACGTGCTTTCTAAATCGGAGAAAGAATTACGTTCTATTAGAGGAAATCAAATTTCACTCATATCCCAAGATCCAATGTCGGCGCTAAATCCAGTTGTGAAAATTGGGAAGCAAATGACAGAAGTAATTATACGTCATCAAAAAGTGAAAAAGAAAGAAGCAGAGCACATCGCGGTCAACTTGTTAAAACAAGTCGGTCTCTCTTCACCGGAAGAAAGGGTAAAACAATATCCGCATGAACTAAGCGGCGGTATGAAGCAGCGGATTATGATCGCGATGGCAATGTCTTGTAATCCAGACCTTCTCATTGCGGATGAACCGACGACAGCGCTTGATGTAACGATACAAGCACAAATACTAGACTTAATGAAAAACTTAAAAAACGAAACGAATATGTCGTTACTTCTTATTACGCATGATCTTGGAATTGTTGCGCAAAACTGTACACGCGTCATCGTTATGTACGGCGGACTTATTATGGAAGAAGGACATGTACTTGATATTTTCCAAACGCCGAATCATCCATATACGAAAGGGCTATTAAACTCTCTGCCAAAAATATCGAACGGCGTAAAAGAAAGATTAGCGCCAATTCAAGGTGTAACGCCAAACTTACTACATCCGCCGAAAGGTTGCCCATTCGCAGAGCGTTGCCCACATAAAATGGAAATTTGTGAAAAAGAACGTCCGCCATATTTTGAAATCGGAAACGGAAGACGCTCTATGTGCTGGTTAAACGATAGGGCGGTAGGTGATTCACATGCATGAAGAAAACTTAATTGAAGTTCGGAACTTAAAAAAGTATTTTCCTATTAAAAAAGGACTATTCGGCAGAAAAACAGAGCAATTAAAGGCAGTCGATGACTTAAGCTTCACAATTAAAAAGGGTGAAACATTCGGATTAGTAGGAGAATCCGGCTGCGGAAAATCAACGACAGGAAGAAGTATCATTCGCTTACACGACGTGACTTCAGGTAACATTCTATTCGACGGAAAAGATATCGCAGATCTAAAAGAAAATGAACTAAAAGATTATCGAAAAAGAATGCAAATCATTTTCCAAGACCCGTACGCATCATTAAACCCGACAATGAATGTATTCCAAATTATTAGCGAACCGATGAACATTCACGCTTCTTACACAGCGGAAGAAAGAAAAGAAATCATTCTAGACCTTCTCAAAAAAGTAGGCCTAAAAGAAGAACACCTATATCGCTATCCGCACGAATTTAGCGGAGGCCAAAGACAGCGCATTAGCATCGCGCGCGCACTATCTGTAAAACCTGACTTCATCCTATGTGACGAACCAATCTCAGCACTCGATGTCTCAGTCCAAGCACAAGTCGTAAACATGCTGCAGGATATTCAAGAAGAAACAGGCGTCACATACTTATTCATCGCACATGACCTATCCATGGTAAGACACATATCAGATAGAATCGGAGTCATGTACTTAGGAAACATAGTAGAAATTGCCGACAGCGAAGACCTATACACAAAACCGGCACATCCATACACACAAGCACTACTCTCATCCATGCCAGAACCAGATCCAACAAACACAGGCAAAGAACGGATCATCCTAGAGGGAGAAGTACCAAGCCCACTAAACTCACCATCCGGCTGCAAATTCAGAACACGCTGCAAATTCGCTACTGAAAAATGCGCGCAGGAAGTACCAAAGATGGTTGAGATTGCGAAGGGACATGAGGTGGCTTGTCATTTGTTTTAGAGTTGAGGAAATGCACTGGGGGGACCTGGTGCTTTTTTCTTTTGTGTGGGGGTGTGGGATTAGTTGTAGACTAATGGTCAGCGACTGTCTATATTTGCATCTCCTATCATATAATTCCCCTTATTTTTTAACTATGATTTTAATGACGAACTTCTTTTTGTTGGGAAAGCACGTAAAGTAAGACAACGTATTAAAAAGCATTTTGAAGATAATGTATCACCAATTAAAAATCATCGTGATGAAGTGTATTGTATTGATGTATGTATTGTAGAAGATCCGATGGAAAGAGAAATTTACGAAACATATATGATTAACGAATTTCAAGCGAAGTATAATGTGGATAAAGTATTTTATAAATAACATCAACGTAAAACATGATCTTGGTACTACATCAAGATCATGTTTTTTATATGTAATAAAAACGATTGATTATTCTTAATCTTTCGACAAAATACAACAATTTAAGATGGTATTTTTTGTTATGATAAGTAAGGAATTTACATATCGTGTTATTGGGGGATAAAAAGAGATGTTGAAAAAATTTACTACATGTATTTTAGGTGGCGCTTTAGTATTCAATTTATCTGGTTGCGGCAATACATCCGACAAAACTTCTTCAGAATCTAAAGAAACCAATTCTAAACAAGAAGAAAAGAAAGTGCAAACAACTGATGAGGCGAAAACGAAAGAGAATACAAAGCAGAAAAATACAGAACAAACAAAAGAGAAATCAAAAATAAAAGAAAAAGAGTATGCTGTAAACAAGGATTTTCATACACCTAAATTTGATGTAACTGTAAAAAGAGTTGTAGAAAGAGATAAGGTTGGTAAAGAAAGTATAGGATTCCAAAAACCTGAAGATGGACATGTCTTTATTGTTGTAGAAGCAGAAGGGAAAAACATCACAAACGAACCGATGAAATTAGCCGTTTTACCATCAGTGGATTTAGTGGATGAAAATGATAATGCTTACCAAAGTGATGTGTGGGCAGCTAGTAGTTATGGGGTTGAAAAAGGCGAGACCTCTACTATTACTAAGGAATTAAAACCAGGGGAGGTAAGGAGAGAAAGTAAAGTTTACGTGATTAATAAAGAAAAATTTGATACAGGAAAATGGTATGTACTTGTTAACCATGAGTATAAGGAACAAATTAAATAGTGTTTATTTATTAAGAGGAGATGGCTCCTCTTTTTTTTGTTACAAGTTAACACGAAATTTCATTCTGAGGACACTATTAAATTTTTAAGTTGATGGAGATAGGACGCTACCCCTAGATGAAGAGATTACTATTTTCAAATCAGTTGGTTTGGCTGTAGTAGATATTATCGTTGCGAATTATTTGTATGAGAAAGCGGTGGATAATATTCATTCAGTAGCCCAAGAGTTTGAGAGAATGGATAATGAACTTCACAACACTTTTCGCTAATGTGACAACCTACGTAAAGGTAAAATGGTAGGAGGAATATGATGAGTCAAGATATTGAAAAACAAATTAATCAAGTAAATCAAAAGTTAAGAAGTGTATTTGAAGAACAAGGCCGAAATCAATCCGCGATTCACATTCAGGAGCAAGCGGAAGCAGATTTTTATGAATGGAGAGGTCGAAGCCATCGTTTGTTTGATCGAATTTTAGGAACTTGGCATGGTGATAGAGAAATGTCTCAGTTTTTTATGAATACATATCAAGATGCAAAACATATTGAAAGAAAAGTCACATCTGAATTGGAAAACAAAAAAGAAACGTTGCTTAAAGAAAGACGAGACCTTAGTGATTTAGAAAACGACCTTTCTTATCAACAACAAAAATTAGCAAGGGAGGTTAATGCATGAGTTTAAATATGTATTTAGGAGAAGTACAAAGCCAAACTCAAAGCATGAATGCTGTATGTATCGCTACCATTCAAGGCATGGAACAAGCGATTCAGTCAATTGACGCTTTTGCAATTGATACTGTGTTACAAGGGCTAACATATAGTAGTGCAAAAGCATTTTTTGTTCAAACCTTTCGTCCTTTAGCGCAAGGAATCATTTATTTATGTGAAGAATTAATCCGTCAGAATGATGCTTTTCCAAGTCAATTTCAATCAAAGATAGCTTCAACTGATGTCATTGAACAAGAGTTACTAGAACAAATTCGAGAAATTGACCGAATGAAAGCAAGTATGGAAGCCATCAATCAAGCTATGCCAATCCCGGGTATGGACGCTATGGCGAATCTTTTTACTGTCATGAGGAAAAAACTGCAAGAAAAATTAGAACATCTATATGAATTTAATTATACTTCTAGTAGTAATTATGATACTGCACTCCAACTAGCCGCTAGCATTGCGACAGGTTTGGCGGAAGTTCAAAGTGGAAAAGGCTTTAGTCCTGCAAGTGGTACATTTAGTACGCAAGGGTTGAATATGGAGTGGACAACTTCTATTCAAGCGATTACAGAAGAAAAAAAACATCATTCTAAAGAAACCAGTATTATAGAAGAAACGTTGTTTGATAAACTTAAAGATACTGTTGAAAATAACGTAGAAGCGATGGATCAGTTGTACGAAAAATTTATTCGCCAGATAGAAAATACTCCTATTATCGGGCAATATCATAACTACAAAAAAGGGCAAAATGAAGCGGTGTTAGATGAACTTAAAGGGATATTAAACACAATTTTACATCCAATAGATAGTGTTGAGGGCGCTGTGTATGCTCTTTCTCACATCGACGAAACATTTGCTGCTGTAGAACAAGCAATTTCTGATTCGTGGAATCAAGATGTTGTAAATGGAGATTGGAATAGCAGAGCTAAATGGGTTGGAAATGTAGAGATGCAAGTTAAATTAGCAATTGCCGAATTATTTGTAGGAACAAAAGGTGTAGATAAAATTTCAAAATTAGGTAAAGTATCAAAGTTAGGCAAAACCTCAAAACTTAGTGAAAGTGTAAACTTTATACAAGGTATTAAAAACGTAATAAATTTCGATAAGTTTAAGCAAAGTGTTGACATGCTGAATAATATTCTAATGCCAAAAAATCAATTTGCTCTTGCCGATACCAATGCATTTAATCTAAAATCTTTTGATTACAGTACTTTTAATAAAGCCAAAGATACTTTTTCATTTGCTGAAAACATAGATAGATCCAATCAATATAGTCCACGTGTATTTGATGGTGATTTAAAGAAACACGAAGATAAAGGCGGACATTTAATAGAAAGACATGTTGAAATACCTGATGAGGCATTGGCTCAACGATTAATAGATGATCAGAACATCACTGGGTCTTCATCTTTTAATGATTTAGAAAAAGCCCAAAAAGTTGCTGATGCAGTATTAACTAATCCTCAAAATATACGTAAAATAGAAAGGTGGCTAGCTGATCCCTACAGCCCACCAACTTTAGCGTTAAGGTATAGAGGTGATGAAATTATTGGTCGATCTATATTAAGAACATCTGAAGATGTTTTAGAGGTAACGAATGCTAAAATTGTCTTAAAAAAAGATGGAGAAGGAAGTTATATTAGAACAGGATTCCCCATAAGATAGAAATTTAGGAGGCTATTTATGAATGATAAAGATTATATTTATGAAGAATTAAGTGATTTTTTAGATGGAACATTCCATCAAGATATGGGAACACCAGAAAAAGCCTTACACGAATTTATAGAAGAAGCTCACAAAATTTGTATAGAAAATACTATAAATTACATAACTGCATTTTTAAACAGTGATCTATCCACGGAAAAAAAAGAAGAATTCATTGAATATTATACAGATATTTATTTTCCTGCTTTAAAACTAGCTCCCCTAGAATGGCTTGAACAAACAGGTGAAACATTAAAACAAGCATTAAAAAATACTTAGTGAAAATCGACCGCTTATAGTAGGCGGTCTTTTCTTCTTCTTAATTTACATTCACATACGTATTGCTAACTGGGGTATCGCCAAATGCCATCGAGATAAAATTTTGAAGTACCCCCAAAATGAAAATTTTCTTTCTCTAGAGTTAGTTACTTTGAAAAGTCGGCAGTTTTTTCGTTTTGGCGCTGAATTTTGCGGAATTTGTCAGTAAATCGATATGTTGTGCCGAAACGTCGATATATTCGAAGTTACGATCGATATAATTGAATAATCGTTGATATATTTTTGTAGAGAGTGGGATTGGTTGTAGACTAATGGTCAGCGACTGTCTATATTTGCATGTCTTATCATAAAATTTCCCTTATATTCAAATATAATTTTAATGACATGTTAGATTATATATTCCGTCCTTAATATATTTAAAGGGTGATTGGGTATTAAGATTAACTAATAGAATGAAAGATTTGGATTAAATGCACCTATATTATTAAATTCGGGAATAATATCTCTAACGCTGAAAAGATATTTGATTTAGGGGTTATTTTCAGTATTTTAGAAATAATCAAAGCGAGAAAAAGTAGAATGTTTCATGATTAGAATTGATTATATGCTAATATTCAATAGAAAGATTAAATATTTAAAAATTCATAATAAAATCTTAGAGTATGTTTGGTGAAATCAACCAATTCATATTTTACTCATTATGTATTTAAAGGGGAAATGAAAAAAACTTGGTCAACAGTAGCAGGGTGGTTTAATTAACATGAAAAAAAGTATAGATTTTAATAAGAAAGCTTTTGCACATTATATGGCTCTTTATCCTGTAAATGAAATAAGAGTCCACGTAATTGGTCTGGTCCTTTTGGGGGCAGACGTGTTTGTTCTTTTGCCTGCTTTTGCGAATCCTTTTCGATTACTCTATGTATATATAGTAACTCCGCCAGTTATTTTTTTAAATTTGTGGGCGATATGGATTGCTATCAATCCTCGGAAACGACAATTACAATACACTCTATTTCGAGGAGTATATGGCACCATATGTTCAGTGGGATTATTGGTTATAACTCAAAAATATGCTTATGAAGTGTTACAATTACAAACTCCCATCTATTTTATTCTTTCATTTGGTTTGTATGGTTTTGCTTTGTATCATTTTTATAAAAACCATATTGAAAAACTTCAGGAACCAAGAAAAAAATCAAAATCATCGAAAGGAACTGGTGGTGTAAAAGTAGCAGCTATTGCAGCGGGATCGGGGCAGTTAATTGCTAATATAATTCTTAGCATTGCAACACAACAGATGGGGGCAATTGTATTTATGTGTGCATGCACAGTGTTTTCGTTTGCTTTGTTTTATATGATTATAGAACTCCATAAGTATTATTATTTACGGAAGCATATAGAAGATGGGGGGAAAATACGTATAGGCTTTTAAAGAGAATTTGTTGCATTTCAAGTATATAATCGCATTCTTCTTATGGAAGCCATTCACGAGACTTATAGCAATAAAAGATGTATAAGTGGAAGATTATATTCTAGTAAAACATCTGAAGGAATGGAAATTAGGTTTGTTCTTATTAATGATAAGATTATAACTGTTTATCCAATTTATTAAGGAATGTGAGGTACTCAAAAATGAAAGTAACTACTCAGCCCATAGTTAAAAATGCAAGACAATATAGAGGTAATTGCCAAGAAGCACTCCCCCTAAGTTTCAGATGAAATTAAATGATTGAATATTTATATTTAAATAATCGACTATTTATGCTTTAATATTTCTATGTACATAACTGGGATAATTAGGAATTTGTATTTAATATGTTTTAAGAAAGGGGAATGTTTTTTTATGGAAACTCCAGAAAATCAATTTAAACGTGCACTTAATCCTTGGTTCTCCATTTGGACAAAACCACGTGATACAATGAAAGAAATTTTTATATCCAAACCTAAGAATGTGTTTTTACTCATTTTATTAGGCTCATTCGTACAGACTTTAGATCGAGCATCTTCTAAAAATGTGGCGGATTCAATAAGTAGTCCATTTTCAATAATCTCAATAGTTATATTCGGTACCTTCATTGTTTTCTTAACTTATTATTTTTTGCTACCAGCGTTATTTAATTGGGTGGCAAAAAAACTTGGTGGACAAGGTACCTTTGAAAAAACACGTTACTCAGTTGCCTATTCTTATATCCCTTACGTTTATTCTCTTATATTAGTTTGGATGCCTTCATTTTTCTTGTTTGGGATTGAAAACTTTACGAGTGAGACACCGAAAATGGATAGTAGCATAACTTTAACGATTTTGTTTCTTATTTTTGCCATAATTGATGTAGTTATTGGAATTTGGACAATCATTATTTCCTTAAAATGTTTAGGAGAAGCACACCAATTTTCAGCATGGAAAGCATTATTAACAATAATAGTGTCCTTTATGATTATCATTCTTCCTTTGGTAATAATAGTATTTCTTATAGTAGGGGTTATAACCCTGTAATAATTTATTTGCTTCTTATGAACTTAGAACTTTAATTGAAGTTTGGGGACAAGAACAAAAAATGTATAAAAATAATAACTAAAAAATTAACTTTTATAAAAACACTTAAACTAAAATGCTTCTTAAGCGTGGGTCCAATAGCTCACGCTTTTTATTTTGGGTGACTATAACATTTATTTTTAAAATTTATAATCATACTATTTGTTACGAACAAACTTTCAAAGAATCTATTGGTGCTAAAGCTAATTGAAGGCGTATTAACAATTTGAGAGTAGTTATTGATAAGAATGGAAATGTAATAGCTGTGGTTCTTGTTGAAGGAATTAATCAACCTCTTATGGTTTACGGTAGAAAACAGGGACAAGTGAATGAAAATAAAATGTGGGATTACGTGTCTTATCCATATCCTCAAGGAAAATTGTCTAAAGAATACAATGTATTTTTTAATCATAATCAAATTGCTAGTTTGTTTTTTAAAGGTTTTGAAACAGTTGAAGAGTTAGAGTTAAGAAATAAACTAGCAAAATTTTAATGAAAAGGTAGATTAATTATATGTTTTCAGGATTTCAATGGTTTCCTAAAAAATGGGGAAAAAGAAAAGTTTCAGAACAGTTTCATCAATCAAAGTTTGCTGATGAAGGTAAAGGTATTTTGATTACTATTTATGCTATAGATTTGTATTTTATATCTATTCCTTTAAAGGTAAAAAAATATAATTAGTTTTAAACATATATATATTCTTTATTTGAAGATGGGGGTAGTACCCCTAAAATTTGAATTTACAATATTAATTTGTTTCTAGTCTTAAAAATGAATAACTTTAACATTGATAAGGATTTTGAGATAAGTCATACGAGATACTTGTAAGCCTTAGCTGAAGTGTAAAATTAATTAAATATCTATCAATGGATATAATTTTTTATTATAGTTATTTTTATAAGTTTAATGGTGAAAATTTTATTGGGAATAGAAGGGGTAATGATGGTGAAAATTTTTAAAAATACGATTTTATTTGTTTTGTGTTTAGTAATTCTTAGTGGTTGTTTTACAAGAGAGGGAACTATTGTTGGTGGTAAAGTTCATGGTTCTTCAGATAGTGTATCAGGTAGTATATCTGGAGATTATAGAAAATTTACTGGATCTGCAACTCAAGATAGGAAAGTTAAAAAAGGTGAGAATTGGATTTTTTCTTTTGATGATAAAACTAAACAAGGAACTATAATTGCTTATGTTGTGGATTCAAATGATAATACAATACTAGAGTTTAATAGTGGCGAAGGCGAAAAAAATATTAAAGTGCCTAAGGATGATACATATAAGGTTAAAATTAAAACGGAAGAACATGGTGGGGAATTTCGAATATCATGGAAAAAAGAAAAATAGTTTTTTGATTGAAAAAAGCATCTAAAGATAGATGCTTTTTTTTAGTCTTTAATTAAATAGTTTTGAATCTGTATTCTGGTGAAATATATAGTAATCATGTTTTTTAAGTAGAAAATCGAGTGAGAATCAGCTCCAATTTAATTCAAAGAATTATTAAGTAATTTTTTTAAATCTGATTGTATATCAAATTTTTCTTTATGTTGATCATATATGATTAGATATAGAAATTATCTAGTATATTATCTTTTTCTTCCTTATTGATGCCAATATATTTAAGTGTAATTTATGAGGTGCTATGATTGAGTATTTCTTACAACATAGCGAAATCTTTTGTTTATTTATAGAACCAATAGCCGAAGGTTTTGCGCATGGTGTGAGTCCCAATAGATTCGATACCAGCAAAATCTTTGGCTTTTTGAAATTTTTGATAAGCCTAGATTTTATTAATGGGTGGATCTTCTTTTCGAGAAGGGAATAATATTTCACAGAAGGTGTAAAATGGGATGTTGATTTAGATGGTGATGGTGAAGATGATAGTATTAAGGATATGGTGAAAACGGGTGCGAAAAAAGCTTGGTCAACAGTAGCGGGGTGGTTTAATTAACATGAAAAAAATACAGATTTTAATAAGAAAGCTTTTGAATATTATATGGCTCTTTACGCTGTAAATGATATAAGATCGACTATAATTACTCTTGTGATTGGGATAACAGATATATTTGTGCTTTTGCCTGCTTTTGCGAATCCTGTTCAACCGATATATATGTACATAATAGTTCCACCAGTTGCTTTTTTAAATTTATGGGCAATATGGATTGCTATCAATCCTCGGAAACGACAATTACAATACACTCTATTTCGTGGGGTATTTGGCATCGTATGTCCAGTAGGATTATTAGTTATAACCCAAAAGTTTGCATATGGAATGTTAGGGTTACAAACTCCAATCTATTTTGTTTTTTCAGTGGGTTTGTATATGTTTGCTTTGAATTATTATTATAAAAATCATATTAAAAAACTTCAGGAACCAATCAAAAAATCAAAGTCATCGAAAAAAAACTCTGGTTTCGGAGTAGTGGCTTTTATAGGATTGGGTCAACTCGTTGCTAATATCAGTCTTGGTTTTGCAACACAAAAGATGGTAGCAATTGTATTAATGTGTGTATACTCAATGCTTTCGTTTATTTTGATTCATTTTATTATGGAACTCCATAGGTATTATTATTTAAGGAAGCATATAGAAGGTGGAGGTAGAACACATGAAACCTTTTAAAGAGTCTGTATTGAATTTTAAGTATATAATCGCGGTTCTCTTATAGTCAGTAAAGACTATGGAAAAGAAAAGGGAGAAGCAACATCATGAATATAGAATTACATTTAGATAAAGGAAGGATGGGGAATTATGCAATTTTCTAAAGAAAAATTTTCACCAAATGGTTCTATTGTTCTGTTAAAAGGTGGGACGAAGAAAATTGTGATTTATGGAAGAAAATAAAAACTTATGGTTAAAGAGCCTGTAATGTATGACTATATTGTCTGTTTTTATCCAGAAGGCTACATTAATCCTGATTATACATTTGTATTTAATCATGAGGATATTGAAGAAATTATATTTGTAGGTTTTATAGATGAGGAAGAAGAGGCGTTTGTAGGATTGCTTAATTGAATATGATCTAGAAATAGGTGACCTCCAAATTCCGATAAAACTAGCAATCTCTACGCCGAACTTGGTTAAATTATAAGCGGGGAAAAAGCTGGACACGAAAATGATGAAGAGATTACTATTTTCAAATCAGTTGGTTTGGCAGTAGTAGATATTATCGTTGCGAAGTATTTGTATGGGAAAGCGGTGGAGTGCGGGATGGGGAATAGGATTGAGTTTTGAGACTGCCTTTTGGTGGTCTTTTTTGCATAAAATCTTGTAAAGCAAGAAAAAGTAGAATATTTAATGATTAGAATTGAATATTCATATTCTAATATTCAATAGAAAGATAAAACGTTTAAAAGTTCAGAATAATACATTATAATACGTTTGGTGAAATTAACCAATATATATTTTGCTCATTATGTATTAAAGGTGAGATTATAATAGGCGGGTATGGTTATAGATTCCATGCAGGTGAAGAATCAGGTTTTTCCGCAACCTCACCTAACGGTTATGGCGGGGGATTTTCATTTAAGTTTGAGAAGGAAGCGAGATAATAGAATGCGAAAATTTTCAAAAATAGTTATATGTGTTGGTGCGTTAATATGGTGATAAGGCATTATGGTTTGATGCTGGTATAGGTACTACGGAAAATTTTGAAGATGATTTTGGATGTTCTGGAGAATTAGATGAAATGATAAAAAAACCTGATAAGTCAGTATCCGAAATTGAAAAAGAGGAGAAAGCAAAAAACCACGAGTAGTTCTTGCAACTACTCGTGGCTTCTGTACCCTATTTTAGAAAGAGCATATGTTAACTAGCTTTGAATATAAGGGGATTTCCAATGAAGAAAGTAATGATTTTGGTTGTATCTGTTGTGATGCTCATAGCAGGAGGGCATTTTACTATGGAATACTTAAAGAAAAAAGAAAAAGAAGAAAAGTTTTGGAAGGTACAAGAGGCACGGATAGAAAAGTATATTCGTTATAATATTGAAGATGTAAAATCTATTACGTTTACAAAAAAAGATGTAAGTCCAATGGGCGTTCCTTATTTAGAAGGCCATATAAATCATAATAAAGAATTAGATTTTATAGCTAGTATAAGTACTACAGAAAATTTCGAAGATGATTTCACACGTTCTGGAGAACTTGGAAAACTAATAAAAAAACCAGCAAAGTCTGTATCCAAAATTGAAAAAGAAGAGAAAGAAAAAAGACAAGAGTAGTCTTTGAACTACTCTTTTTTGTATCCCATTCTAAGAAAAATGCATTGGTAAGTGTTTTTTATAAGGAGAATTTCCAATGAAGAAAGTAATGATTTTAGTTGTATCTGCTGTGATACTCATAGCAGGAGGGCATTTTACTATGGAATACTTAAAACAAAAAGAAAAAGAAGAAAAGTTTTGGAAAGACCAAGAAACACGGATAGAAAAGTATATTCGTTATAATATTAAAGATGTGCAATCGATTACTTTCACAAAACATGAAGTAAATCCGATGGGAGTTCCTTCTGTGGATGGATATATAAATAATGATAAAGAATTGAATTTCTCAGCTAGTATTAGTACTACGAAGAATTTTGAAGATAAACTTTCACGTTCTGGAAAATTAGGGGAACTTGTAAAAAAACCTGAAAAATCAGTATCTGAAATTCAAAAAGAAGAGAAGAAAAAGAAACAAGAGTAGTCTTTGCGATTACTCTTTTATTTTTATTATAGAAAAATAAAAGAGTTGAAAATATGAATGTGAACTAATAATAAAAAGTTTGCTTTCATATTAGAAAAGGTTAGGCCCTCACTTCACTCCAGTTAAAAACCTCACACCCAAAAACAAAGGGGAACTCAATTGTTCAAGCTCATATAAAGTTTCAATCTTGTCTAAGCATCCATTAGGATATACAATTGATCATCTATTTTTCTTTACATAATCTCCAGATACAGTCCATATCAACTATAGATTCTTGTCTTATGCTAAATGTAATCAAAAAGCAAGTAGATAAAGATAATGACTAAAACATTAACTCTAGATACTTTTTTGATGAATATTACAAATAAACAGGAGGTAATGAAAGATGTTTAAAACATTATTAGCAGGAGCACTTTTAAGTACAGGATTGGTAGCGGGAGGTGCAGTAGGTGCAGATGATGCGAAAATGGACAATTTAAAATCAAATGAAGGTAGTTCAAATCAAGTAATTACACAGAGTGCAGATGGAACAACGTCTTTCTCACAAAACTTTGATTTACCTAAAGATGCAGTGCCAGCAACTCCTAAAGGAGACGCAAAAACTGTTGAAAGACCAGAAGGTACAGGTTCTCAAGAAGGGAAAATGGTACCAACAAAAGAAGGTACAGGTTCTCAACCTGGATTTGAAATGGGAGCCCCTGAAAAACCAGAGCATGCAAAAACTGTTGAAAGAACAGAAGGTACAGACTCTCAAGAAGGAAAAATGGTGCCAACAAAAGAAGGAAATTAAATAATATATAGTTATAACGAAGAGCATCCAAAAAGTGGTGCTCTTTTTATATTATAGGGATTAACTAGTTTTACTCAATATAGAACTGTAGGAGGAATTGAGGCTAGAACATGGGGGACTATCTCTTCAAATCATGGTGTTTGAAGCACTAGTTTTGGTGGTAACGTTACAACATAAACATTTTATTAGAGATTTTTTAAATTTACATACACTCTAGATAAACTACATATCAACTTCAGATACTTGTTTTATGATACAAGTAATCAAACAAAAGGAGGGCAATACAAAATGATTACAACAGTATTAACAGGGCACTCTTTTAAGTACAGGAGATTATTAACAGGTGGAGCAAATGTTAAAGATGTACAGACAGATCAACATATTCCATATAAACAAGATGAATTGCAGCAAACTCTAGAAAAGTACGATTCGAAGAAATTTGAGTTATAAAAAGAAAATAGATAAATATAGTGAAAATAGATAAATTGACAAGAGAAAAGCACTTTGTGTATATCACAGGTGCTTTTTATTTTCATTTTGATATAGGGCTTGAATTAAATTTTCACACTAAAATATATACGGCAAAAAGGGGGGAGTACATTGCACAAAATTATTTATGGAATATTAATTTTAATGTATACTTTGTATTCATTTTTTGTAAGTGATGGAAGTGAAGTAAGGTTTATTATGCTGTTAACTATAGTACTTATCTTTTCTGTGGTTTTAGAAAAAGGAAATGCAAACAAAACGACTGATTAAAGGTCGTTTTGTTTGCATTTTTTAGTTGGCTATTACAGTCCAGATGTTTTAGGGATAGCACCAAATTTCGTTTTTGGGACACTATTAAATTTTTAGTTGATGAAAACACCCGCCTAAAATAGAAAACTTTTAACCTATTATCATTTATTCCGTAGCTTTTAAGGTATTTAACACGACTTTGGTTGCGTCTGCAATAAGTTTATCATCGTATTTAGCATCTTCTTTATCATGATTAGAAAGTATGGCGAGAACAATCGGCTTTTTATTTGGTGGCCAAATAATTGCGATGTCATTTCTTGTTCCGTAAGATCCCGCGCCTGTTTTATCAGCTACTTCCCATCCTTTTGGTACGCCCGCACGAATCAATTTATCTCCAGTTGTATTTCTCTTCATCCAATCTACTAATAGTTCACGTTTTTCTATTGGAAGTGCAGTTCCTAATGTAAATGATTGAAGTGTCTTAGCTATCGCTTCTGGTGTACTGGTATCATGTGTTTCTCCTGGATGCACTTCATTTAATTCAGGTTCAAATCGTTCTGAAGTAGTAACAGTATCTCCTATTTCTTTCAAGATTTTTTCAAATTCAGAGGGCCCCCCTAACTGTTTAAGAATCAAATTATGTGCTGTGCTGTCACTATATCGAACAGAAGCATCTGCAAGTTCTTTTAACGTCATTCCTGTATCAACATGCTTTTCAGTAATCGGATTATAATTAGAAAGATCTTCATGAGTATACGTAATCCTTTGATCAAGAGCTTCTAATGAGTTCTTGCGTAAAAGAGCGCCCACAGCTAATGATTTAGATGTAGATGCAAATGCAAAACGATCATCTGAATGATAAGCAACAGTTTGATTCGTACCTGTGTCCAGTGCATAAATACCAAGCTTAGCATCATATTCTTTTTCAAGTTTAGCAAAAGATTGATTACCTGTATTTTCTTGTTTAATTTGATTAGCTTGATTCGTTTGTTTAGGTGGTTCAGATTGAGTGTTACTATTGGAACAGCCTATAAGTGATACACATGAAAGTAATACTACAGGCACAATCTTTTTGTAATGTAAAATGTTAAAGAACTTGTTTAAAACGAACATAAATTTTCAACCTCTTTCAAGAATATATGGATTTTGTCTAGGTATTCTAAATACCAATGCAATTAAAGATGGCATAGGGTAACAATACTACTGCAGCTAAAATTTCACAGGTTAAAGGACATCCAAAACGTTTATCCCGCTATTCGCCGGGCAGTAAGACCCCTACCTCAAAATTCAGCGGAAGCAAAGAAGTTAGGTGGGGGTCGGGCTGCCCGTAAAAGCCCGATTGGTGAAGGCTAATAATCAGTGGGGGGATGAACAAAACCCCCACTGATTAAAGTTTCACTTTATATGATTGATAAGTCACGGTTTGGATTATTTCTTTTTTATTTTCACTTGTAATGGTTCACCTGTGAAAGTATTAAACTTGTAATACTTAACCGTAGTATTACGATGCATATTTTTCACTTTTTGGGATAATAAGTCCTTTCATTTTTTTGTAATACATAAAAATAGATGTCAAACGGGATATGTTGTATCCAATTTGGACAACTCATATTAGAAATACACTTATTAGACACTCTAAGTAATAAATTTGTTCCACTTTAAGATGAGGAAGAATTTGGGGTTTGTAAAATAACAATGGAACTACGTGTTTTTTCGTCATACAAAAACCTCTACATATAAGTAGAGGTTTTTAAATTATATATGAATGAATTATGCTTTTTTAGATAAAGCAAATCGAGTTCAGGTAAAAGAAGAACATAGAAGAAACGTTGTTTGATAAACTTAAAGATACTGTTGAAAATAACGTAGAAGCGATGGATCAGTTGTACGAAAAATTTATTCGCCAGATAGAAAATACTCCTATTATCGGGCAATATCATAACTACAAAAAAGGGCAAAATGAAGCGGTGTTAGATGAACTTAAAGGAATATTAAACACAATTTTACATCCAATAGATAGTGTTGAGGGCGCTGTGTATGATCTTTCTCACATCGACGGAACATTTGCTGCTATGGAATGAAAGATTTGGATTAAATGCACCTATTATTACATTCGGAAATAATATCTCTAACGCTGAAAAGATATTTGATCTAGGTATTCTTTTCTATATTTTAGAAACAATTGAAGCAAGAAAAAGTAGAATATTTAATGATTAGAATTGATAATATTCTAATATTCAATAGAAAGATAAAATATTTAAAAGTTCAAAATAATACAGTATAATATGTTTAGTAAAATTAACCAAAATATATTTTGCTTATTATGTATTAAAGGGGAAATGAAAATGGCTGGACAAATTCGTATGTCACCAGAGGAGCTTAAATCAAAAGCGACTCGATATGGACAAGGTGCAAATCAAATTGAGGATATTTTACGTCAATTACAAAACTTACAAAATGAATTAAGAGGAGAATGGGAAGGTCGTGCTTTCGAAGGTTTTGATCAACAGTTCAATGAATTAAAGCCAAAAGTACAAAACTTTGCACAGCTATTGCAAGAAATTAATATGCAGCTTAATAAAACTGCAGAGGCTGTTGCTTCTCATGATGAAGAATTATCACGTAATTTCGGTTTGAATTAAAAACGCTTTATTCTATATAACAAGCATTTCAAATGAGCCATACAGCTTATATTGTATGGCTCATTTGATTGCGTGCCCAGCGAGTGATATTGATAGGGATATATATTTAATGAGATTTCTTTGATGCGTTTGGAAAACTTATAGAAAGGGTTTGAAAGAATGGGACAATTTCAAAGTAATTTACAAACAGCAACGCAAATTGCTACGAAAATGGGATCAGCTTCTGATAGGATTCAAGGTGCAACAACTCGTTCTATAACAAAGGCGACGCGTACAACATTATCTGTTAATTTGAAAGCACAAGAAGCGAATCAGCAAGTTTTAGACTTGACGAAACAATTTTCCACTGCCTTTCAACAAGCGGTTGATAATATTCATTTGGTATCTAATGAATTTGAGAGAATGGATAACGAACTTCACAACACTTTTCGCTAATGTAACAACCTACGTAAAGTAAAATAGTAGGAGGAAAAAGATGGATCGAGATATTGAAAACAAAATTACACAGTTAAATCAAAAGTTACGAAGTGTATTTGAAGAACAGGACCGAAATCAATCTGCGATTCAAAAACAGGAAAAAGTAGAAGAAGATTTTCATGTATGGAAGAATCAAAACCATCGTTTGTTTGATCGTATTTTAGGAACTTGGCATAAAGATAGAGAAATGTCATTGTTTTTTATGGATATGCGTCAAGAAGCACAATACATCGAACGAAAACTTACATTTGAATTGGAAAGCCAAAAAGAAACATTGTTTAAAGAGAAACGAGATCTTAGTGACTTAGAAAATGATCTTTCACATCAGCAACAACAATTAGTAAAGGAGGCTAATTCATGAGTTTAAATATGTATTTGGGAGAAGTACAGAACCAAACTCAAAGTATGAACGCTGTATGTACGGCCACCATTCAAGGTATGGAACAAGCAATTCAGTCGATTGATGCTTTTGCAACTGATACTGTGTTACAGGGGCAAACATATAGCAGTGCAAAAGCATTTTTTGTACAAACCTTTCGTCCTTTAGCGCAAGGAATTATTTACTTATGTGAAGAACTAATCCGTCAGAATAATGCCTTTCCAAGTCAATTTCAATCACAGGTAGCTTCAACTGATGTTATTGAACAAGAAGTGTTAGAACAAATTCGAGAAATTGACCGAATGAAAACAAGTATGGAAGCTGTTAATCAAGCTATGCCAATGCCGGGTATGGATGCCATGGTAAATCTTTTTATTGTTATGAGGCAAAAACTGCAAGAAAAGCTGGATCATTTGTATCAATTCAATCAGACCTCTAGTAATAATTATAGTACAGCACTTCAATTAGCAACTAGCATTGCTGCAGGTCTTGCGGAAGTTCAAAGTGGGAAAGGGTTTAGTGTTGTCAGCGGTACATTTAGTACACAAGGATTGAATATGGATTGGACGGGTCCTATTCAAAAAATTACAGAAGATAAAGCTCGTGAAGTTGAAAGGTTAAATAAGGATTCTGAATCTGGTGAAGTAGACAAAAAAGAGTCATTTTTAGGTATGACTGGCTTTGATCCGATGGTACCATTAGATGGAATGGGGAATATATTCGGAACACTTTCAGGTGCAGCTGCAGTAGGGAATACAGTTTATAAAGTAAGGAATGGTTATGAGATAAAAAAAGACTTTGATAGAAAAAACAAACGAGTTCTTGTAAGAGAGAGTTATGATTCTGTTAAAGATAATAAAAAAGTTAATGGACGGCATAGAGATCATAAGATTTACTATGTAAATGATATCGAAAAAAAAATCGAAAATGGAACAGCTACTCCTAAGATAAAAGAAATAGAAGCTATGTTAAAAAAAGGAAGCGCAGCTAAAATGGCCTTAAAGGATAGGCTTGGATGGGCTAGTGTAGCTATAGATTCATATACAGATACAAGTGATAATATTAAAGATAATGCCTCGAGTGATAAAATTGCAGGAGATATTATTGGTAATGTTGTAGTAGGAGGAGCAACAACTGTAGGGGCTGCGGTTCTGACCGTTGCCGCTTTTCCTGCTGCACCAGCTTTGGTAGTTGCAGCAGCAGGATTCGGTATTTCAGTAGGATTAACATACTTAACAGAAGGTGTAAAATGGGATGTTGATTTAGATGGTGATGGTGAAGATGATAGTATTAAGGATATGGTGAAAACTGGTGCGAAAAAAACTTGGTCAACAGTAGCAGGGTGGTTTAATTAACATGAAAAAAAATACAGATTTTAATAAAAAAGTTTTTGAATATTATATGGCTCTTTATGCTGTAAATGATATAAGATCGACTATAATTACTCTTGTGATTGGGATAGCAGATATATTTGTGCTTTTGCCTGCTTTTGCGAATCCTTTTCAACCGATATATATGTACATAATAGTTCCACCAGTTGTTTTTTTAAATTTATGGACAATATGGATTGTTATAAATCCTCGGAAACGGCAATTACAATACACTCTATTTCGTGGGGTATTTGGCATCGTATGTTCAGTAGGATTATTAGTTATAACCCAAAAGTTTGCATATGGAATGTTAGGATTACAAACTCCAATCTATTTTGTTTTTTCAGTTGGTTTGTATATGTTTGCTTTGAATCATTATTATAAAAACCATATTAAAAAACTTCAGGGACCAATCAAAAAATCAAAGTCATCGAAAAAAAATTCTGGCTTCGGAGTATTGGCTTTTGTAGGATTGGGTCAACTCATTGCTAATATCAGTCTTGGTTTTGCAACACAAAAGATGGTAGCAATTGTATTAATGTGTGTATACTCCATGCTTTCGTTTATGTTGTTTCATTTCATTATGGAACTCCATAGGTATTATTATTTAAGGAAGCATATAGAAGGTGGAGGTAGAACACATGAAACCATTTAAAGAGTCTGTATTGAATTTTAAGTATATAATCGTGGTTCTCCTATAGTCAGTAAAGACTGCGGAAAAGAAAAGGGAGAAGCAACATCATGAATATAGAATTACATTTAGATAAAGGAAGGATGGGGAATTATGCAATTTTCTAAAGAAAAGTTTTTACCAAATGGTTCTATTGTTCTATTAAAAGGTGGGACGAAGAAAATTGTGATTTATGGAAGAAAACAAAAACTTATGGTTAAAGAACCTGTGATGTATGACTATATTGGCTGTTTTTATCCAGAAGGCTACATTAATCCTGAGTATACATTTGTATTTAATCATGAGGATATTGAAGAAATTATATTTGTAGGTTTTATAGATGAGGAAGAAGAGGCATTTGTAGGATTTCTTAATTGAATATGATCTAGAAACAGATGACCTTCAAATTCCGATAAAACTAGCAATCTCCACGCCGAACTTGGACAAATCATAAGCGGGGAAAAAACCGGACGCGAAAATGATGAAGAGATTACTATTTTCAAATCAGTTGGTTTGGCAGTAGTAGATATTATCGCTGCGAAGTATTTGTATGAGAAAGCGGTGGAGTGCGGGATGGGGAATAGGATTGAGTTTTGAGACTGCCTTTTGGTGGTCTTTTTTGCATAAAATCTTGTAAAGCAAGAAAAAGTAGAATATTTAATGATTAGAATTGAATATTTATATTCTAATATTCAATAGAAAGATAAAACGTTTAAAAGTTCAGAATAATACATCATAATACGTTTGGTGAAATTAACCAATATATATTTTGCTCATTATGTATTAAAGGTGAGATTATAATAGGCCGGTATGGTTATAAATTCCATGCAGGTGAAGAATCAGGTTTTTCCGCAACCTCGCCTAACGGTTATGGCGGGGATTTTCATTTAAGTTTGAGAAGGAAGCGAGATAATAGAATGCGAAAATTTTCAAAAATAGTTATATGTGTTGGTGCGTTAATAATGATTATAATGGGCATGAATGTACATGATACATGGAAGGATAGGATTTATTTTTCTTTAGCTGTACTTTTTGTTACCGTACTTTCTTTACTATGGAATATAGTTGCTCATAATATTATGGATAAATTTAAAAAAGGAGAATAAATAGCTATGAAACTTTTACCGATTGGAACAGTAGCAGGGTGGTTTAATTAACATGAAAAAAAGTATAGATTTTAATAAGAAAGCTTTTGCACATTATATGGCTCTTTATCCTGTAAATGAAATAAGAGTCCATGTAATTGGTCTTGTCCTTTTGGGGGCAGACGTGTTTGTTCTTTTACCTGCTTTTGCGAATCCTTTTCGATTACTCTATGTATATATAGTAACTCCTCCAGTTATTTTTTTAAATTTGTGGGCGATAGGGATTGCTATCAATCCTCGGAAACGACAATTACAATACACTCTATTTCGAGGAGTATATGGCACCATATGTTCAGTCGGATTAGTGGTTATAACTCAAAAATATGCTTATGAAGTGTTACAATTACAAACTTCCATCTATTTTATTCTTTCATTTGGTTTGTATGGTTTTGCTTTGTATCATTTTTATAAAAACCATATTGAAAAACTTCAGGAACCAAGAAAAAAATCAAAATCATCGAAAGGAACTAGTGGTGTAAAAGTAGCAGCTATTGCAGTGGGATTAGGCGCAATAGGTTTGAAAGGTAGCGTTGGAAAAGAAACTGGTATAACGGTTCCTGCTTTAGAGGGTTTTACTGTGGGAAGTAGTTTAAAATTTGAAAAACCTGAGGAGAAAAAATGATATGAAAACTCCATCGTATAAACCATTATATATTTTAGTTTATGTCGTAATATCTGTATCTATTATAGGATTAATGATTACTCCATCCAACAATTTGTGGGAAAAATTGTTAGGAACTATCGTTCTCATTCTTTTGGGAGCAGGTTTAATATGTTTTTTAAAATTCGGACGGTGGGCGCAAGAGAAATTTTATGATAAATTTACAAAAAAACGGGATTAATATAAGACTGGAGTAATTAAGATATGCGTACAATAAATAGAATTCTGACTTTTACTGTATGTATTATGTTTATGTTGTTAATTGGGGCTTCTTCTACTATACGGTTAGAAGATAAACTTTTACTTATAGGTTTGTTACTAATTTGCAATGTTATTGCATACTTTACAGTAGAGTATATCTATAAACGTATAGACAATAAGAAAAAGCAGTGGATTTATAATTCGTAAAATTTATTTAATATTTAGAAGGCAAAAGTATCAATGAAACTATTACCAATTGGAACAGTAGTTAAGCTAGAAGATATGGAACAAAGCGTTATGATTATTGGAAGAATGGCTATTTCAGAAGATAAACGTGAATTTGATTATGTAGGTGTTCTTTACCCTATTGGATTTATAGGTAATGAGAATGTGTTGTGTTTTAACTACGATAAAATCACAGAAGAAATGCATAAAGGATACATGACAGATGAAGAATTAGTTTTACGTGAAAAGTTATTAGAAATGTAAATAAAGCTTTTGTTTATAAATATCCTTTTAGTAAGAATACTTTAAACGTCTTGGGAGAAATCTTTAAAAGATGACATGCTATAATTTAGCATGACTTTTTTATGAAAAAAATTCTTTTCTATCTAAATATCTGCCTTTCTGCCAATTTCATATGCTGCTCTAGATGCTTCGAATAACTTTTGATTACGTTGCTGTTTAACTTGTTTTATGATAATTGTGGCATACTGATTTAAGGTGGTTTTGGTGCGAAATTCTTGTAAGTAATCTACTAAATTTGGACATATTGATATTATTAATCTACAAAAGATGTGTGATCAGTATGGAAAAGGAAATCTATGTTGATTTTCGATAAATTTAAATAAAAAATGTATCAAGAATATTATCTTTTTCTTCTTTGTTGATACCAATGTATTTTAGTGTGATTTGTGGTGTGCTGTGATTTGAAATTTCTTGCAACATGGCTACATCTTTAGTAGGTGGGGCTAATTTCTTAACATTCGTCGCAGAAGTAGGAAGTGGTGGGTTAGCATCACCAATTGTTCTTCCATTAGATGCAGTTGCTACAGCGGCTGGTGTTGGTGCTGTTGTACATGGTGGATTGGTTTGGGATAAATCGATTCAAAATGCTAAGGCTACTCTTCAAAAATTCGAGTCTTCTCCATCTTCTGGTGAGCGTATTAATAAAGTTAAAGAGAATGGTAAACTTAATAAAGAGGAAAATGCTACTAAAGGGATGGATAATACCAGTAATAAAACCAGCGGAGATAATCCAAAAGTAATTGAGGAATTAGAGGGACCTGTTATTGATGGAAAGCGAGTTGGAAGTGGAGAAAAGATTGATAAAGTAAAACCTATTTGGGGAAGAGATGAAAAAGGAAAGCCCATCATAGTAAAAGAGTTTCCTCATGTCCCTAAGGAACATGGCTTTTCTGATATTGTTGATAATTACTCAAGATTTGCTGATGAATTTCCATTAGTAGGAGGAGATCGCATTAATAGAAGATTCTTCCAAATAGAAGGAAGCAACGGTGGTAAAAAAGGTGTCTTTGAGTGGATTGTTGAACCAAATGGAAATGTAAGTCATAGAAGATTTATTGAAAATGGTACTGTTACAGGGAAACCAAATCAAGTTCCAAAAAAGTAAAAGGAGAATTATATGGATTTAATAGATTTTAAGAACAAAGGTCTTAAGTATGATTGGAAAACTATTTATACCGGTGTAAATAAAAAATATTTCGAACCGAATGTCATTTCTGATTATGCGGTGGAACTAATGGAAGCCGGTGATGATGAAGCTTTTGTTAATGAACTAGCTTGGGGAATTGATTCTAGTGATTTAGATAAAATTTTGTTTGAAATTAAAGATTTCTACTTTCCTAATCTAGAAGAAAATAGTGAAGAATTACAGAATGAGATAAGTAAACTCAGATTCGTTTACTTATCTAAGTTAAAAGAAAAGATTACTGATGAGGATGAACTATTAAATAGAATTGCAGAGTTTTATGATAGACATGATTATCCTGAAGATATGACAAGTTTTATTACTTATATGCCCCAAGATACCCCAACTACGAAGGAAGATTTATTAAATAGGTTTTATAAATTTTTGGATTCAGAGAAAAAATTTATTGAATAGCTACTTTGCTAGATTTTGAGGGCAAGAAATGAATTTTTTGAAGAACAAGCCTTCTTTAAGATTGAATATTTCAATGAACCATGTTATCTAGCTTGGAGTAAGTGAAGAGAAAGTTACATATGGAGAAAGATCAACAAAAGAGCCCTAACATGGTCTTATCCCTGTCAAGTAGACAATATTAAAAAGACTAAGCAGCCATCGAGATTCGATATTCTATCGGAGCTCGGTGGTTGAGTCGTTTTTGGAACCGTTTATAGTTATAAAAATAAATATACTCTTCAATTGCTTGTATTAAATCTGCTTCTGTTTTAAAATGATTCAAATACAACATTTCCGATTTAAAATGGGAGAAAAATGACTCAATACAGGCATTATCATGGCAGTTTCCTTTGCGAGAGTGGCTGCCAATGATACCTAAACCTAAAAGTCGTTTGTTGTAGGCGTGAGATGTGTACTGGAATCCCTGATCTGAATGGAGAATGGTTCCACGCACATCTCTTTTTTGTGCCAACATTTCAATTGTATCTAATACAAGTTCATTATCGTTGCGCTTGGATATTTTCCAAGAAACAACTTCGTTATTATAAATATCTTGTACAACAGAAAGATACCGAAATCCCTCTTGGAATCGTAGGTAAGTAATATCTGTAACAAGCGCTTCATTTTGTTGGCGATCTTTGAATTCACGGTTTAAAACATTCGGAAAAACATTGGAATAGTTCCCTTTAAAGAAGCGACGCTTCTTTCGAATAATAGATTGAATGTTGAGCTCGCTCATTAAGCGATATACTTTTTTGTGATTTATAAAATATCCCTCTTCCTGTAAAGCGATTTTCATACGTGGATAACCATATTCCTTGTGCCTTACGTGAATAGATTGTATTACTTTTTTTAATCGTTTCTCGGATTCTAGTCGCATGTTTTTCATACTTTTTGTATGAATCCACTTATAGTAACTTGAACGATGTACACCCGCAAATTTCGTAAGCCATATAACTGGATATTTCCCCTTTAATGATTCAATGATATGATACCTCACCGTATATTTTAGTGCACCTCCATTTACAGATTCGGATACTGCTTTTTTAAATATTCAACCTGTGCCTTATAGTAGTCACGTTCCTCTTCAATCGTCTTAAAATGAACGCGTTTGCCTTTTAGAGGATTTGATATACCTTTCATTCCACCATTTTTTCCACGAGTATCTGTAATTTCACCAAATTCTTTATATTTTTTCACCCAATTTTTTAGTTGTGTAGAGCTTCTAATCTGATATTTTTCCTTTATCATATTGTAACTTCCTTCTCCGTTTAAATAACTTTGAACAGCCGCTAACTTTAATTCTTCTGAATATGTAATAAATATTGAACCTTTTTTAGTCATGAAAAATCCCCTCCAAGTAATAGTGTAACATCCATGTATGTGCATGGTCTTTTTACACTGTCTACTTAAAGGGGATAATATCAACATTTGCGGTCTCTTTTGTTGATTTAAATTAAAAAGTATCATTTAAGTGGATGCCCTTTTGTACCTTTTACTTTACATACAAATAGGCTTCAATTGCTGATACATAGTATCTTTTACCCTTGCTGTTATGTACTTTGTATTGTGGCGCTCCATTCACAGTTACCTTTACATCAATGGTAAATCCTAATCTTACCTCTAAAGCACCAACAACATCTTTACCCTGCCAAGAAGGAGATTCATCGAGTTCAGATAAACGAAGAACATAGAATACATAACTTTAACTAGATTTATTATTAGCTAATTTATCCCCACCACTAAGCTCCGCCTCAATCTGCGAAGTCTTCGATGACTCATCCATACGCCAATACGTAATAAAGCTTATCGCGATACATCCAGCTACGTAGAAATAGAATAGTGATTCCATTCCGATACTCTTTAGCCATAATGCGATAAATTCCGCTGTTCCGCCGAATATCGCAACGGTTAGTGCATAAGGTAAACCTACGCCTAGTGCGCGAATTTCAGTTGGGAAGAGTTCTGCTTTTACAATTGCGTTAATGGAAGTGTAACCAGTAACGATAATAAGGCCGACCATCATGAGTAAAAATGCTACGATTGGTTCTGTCGTTTTTTCCATAAAGAAGAAGATCGGTGCTGTTAGTAACGTTCCGAGAATACCGAAAGCCATTAAGAGTGGGCGGCGTCCAATTTTATCGGATAATAGCCCCGCAATCGGCTGAAGCACAACGAAAATAAGTAGTGCGACAAAGTTAATCCAGCTCACAACTTCTTTCGGAAGACCGACTGTGTTTACCATGAATTTTTGTAAATATGTTGTGTACGTATAAAATGCAACAGTGCCTCCTAGTGTTAGGCCGACTACTGTTAATACTGCTTTCGGGTGTTTCATAAGAGCGCGAACGGTTCCTGCGCTTTCGCGGTTTTTCGATTCCATATTTGAGAACTGCTCTGATTCATCCATTGTACGTCGAAGCCATAATACAGCTACTGCTCCCATCGCACCAATAATGAATGGAATACGCCATCCCCAAGCTTTCATATCTGGTTCGCTTAGTAATTGCTGAAGAACAATTTGAACGCCTAACGCAACCATCTGTCCAGCAACGAGCGTTACATATTGAAAACTTGAATAAAAACCACGGCGACCACTACTAGCCATTTCAGATAAATACGTTGCGGAAGTTCCGTACTCTCCGCCAAGTGATAATCCTTGCAGTAAACGGGCAAGAACTAAAATAATTGGTGCCATAATACCGATGCTTTCGTAACTCGGTGTACAGGCAATAATTAAAGAACCACCGGCCATAACCGTAATCGAAAGCGTTAATGCTGCCCGGCGTCCGTGCCGATCTGCATATCGTCCCATTAGCAAACTGCCGATAGGGCGCATTAAAAATCCGACTGCGAAAATAGCGGCTGTGTTCAGTAATTGACTCGTTGGATCTCCTTTAGGAAAGAACTCTGCTGAGAAGTAAACAGCGAAAGCAGAGTAAACGTACCAGTCATACCATTCAATTAAATTGCCGACAGAACCTTTGAAGATATTGCCGGCGACTCGGTTAGATTTTGCTTGAGCCATAATAATTCCTCCTCTTGCTTATAAATAAAATGATAATTATGAAAGCGTGTTCAATGTAGTTGAATTGTACTGTTATTTAATTAAAATCTCAATATTATGACAATTTTATTCTTTTTGTACTTTATGTACATGTAGGTTTTTATAGTTGATTCATTTGCAGTTTTGTCATAATAATAGAAAAAGGAGATTGATAGTTTTGAATATTTTATCAAAGGATATGAAGCATGAAGAAATCAAGTAAAGTATCATTGCAAACGAAAATAGTAAGCTTAATTATTACGTTAATTTTATTTGTCGTTCTTCTGTTAGCGGGGATATTTGTTTACATTCAGTCTGTTGATACGAAACGTCAAGTGGAGCAATTAGCTCTGCAAACGGCGAAGTCACTTTCTTTTATGCCAGCTATAAAAGAGGCTTTTCAATATAACGAGCATAAAAGTACCATTCAATCCATTGCGGAACAAGTTCGTGAGCAAGCTGGTGCAGATTATGTCATTATAGAAGATCGCTATGGGGTTATGTATTCACATTCTAATTCTGATTTGATTGGGACAAAGAGTAACAATCCATATAACTATGAAGCACTCACTTTTGGTGGCTATTATACACTCGAAGGAAATGGTGCAAGTGGTCCGGCTTTAATGGCGAAGGCACCTATTATTGTTCATAACGGAGACTACGATCAAGTAGTAGGCGTTGTGACAGTAGAGTTTTTAATAAAAGGTATTGAATCTAACATATTGAGCCGAACGAAAGAAATTATCCTCTTCTCCTTAGCGGTGTTACTAGCCGGAATTGTCGGTGGCATTCTTTTAGCACGTAGTATCAGGAAAGATACACTCGGTTTAGAACCGAATGAAATCGCAGCGTTATACCGGGAACGAAGCGCAATACTGCTATCTATAAAAGAGGGAATTATCGCCATTGATCAAAACGGTTTTATTACTATGATGAACACTTCGGCAGAAAAAATGCTACATGTAAATGGTGATTATGTGCAACAGCACATTTCAAAAGTTTTACCGGATTTTCATATGGAAAGAGTGCTAGAAACCGATCAAGAAATCGAGTTTCAAGATAAAGTGTTTATTTTAAACATGACACCAATACTCGAAAATAACAGTACGGTAGGTGTTGTATGTAGTTTTAGAGATAAAACAGAACTGCAAAATCTTGTTAACACAATATCTGAGGTAAGAAAGTATTCAGAGGACTTACGTGCTCAAACGCATGAATTTACAAATAAGCTTTTCGTCTTATCTGGTTTATTGCAGTTAGGGCACTACAAAGAAGCAATTGAATTTATCCAGCAGGAATCTAATATTCATCAAAGTCAAAACCATATTTTATTCCATCAAATTCATGATGCGAAAGTACAAGCTATTTTATTAGGGAAATTCGGAACGGCGTCTGAGAAGAAAATCGATTTTCATATTGAAGGAGATAGTGCGCTTCATCCGTTACCAGATCATATAAAAGTTTCGCATCTTATTACGATCCTTGGAAACATAATCGATAATGCATTTGATGCGGTGAGTGAACGAGAGGAAAAGAGTGTTTCTTTCTTTGTTACGGATATTGGGCACGATATTGTGTTTGAAGTGATAGATAGTGGAGCGGGAGTACCGACAGAAAAAATCGCAACTATTTTTCAAAAAGGATTTTCGACGAAGGGAAATAATCGTGGTTACGGGCTAGCAAACGTGAAAGAAATGGTAGATCTACTAGAAGGAACAATTGAAATTCAAAACGAGAAAAATGGGGGAGCTATTTTTACAATTTACCTTCCAAAAACATTGAGAGAAAGTACATGACAAACAGGGGGATGGGCATATGTTGAAGGTTGCAATTGCAGAAGATGATTTCCGCGTCGCGCAAATTCAAGAGGAGTTTTTATCAAAAATAAAGGACGTAAAAGTGATTGGAAAAGCATTGAACGCGAAAGAAACGATGGAACTACTACAAAGGAAAGAAATCGATTTACTTCTATTAGATAATTATTTACCAGATGGAATTGGAACAGACTTATTGCCAAAAATTCATGCTGACTTTCCAAACGTTGACGTCATTATGGTTACAGCGGCGAATGAAAACCATATGTTAGAAAAAGCAATTCGAAACGGCGTAAGCAACTACCTTATAAAACCGGTCACGTTAGAAAAATTCGTTCGCACAATTGAAGACTATAAAAGAAAGAAGCAATTATTACATAGTAACAATGAAGTGAATCAAGCACTAATCGATAACTTCTTCGGTACTTCGCAAGCAACAGATATGAAAAACTTACCGACAGGTGTAGATCCGTTAACACTACAAAAAGTGAAAGACATTATAAAAGGATTCGAAGAGGGCATTACAATAGAAGAAATGGGAGAACAAATGGGGGCCTCCAGAACAACCGCAAGAAGATATTTAGAATACTTAGTAGCGACAAACGAATGCACAGTAGAGTACACATACGGCATTATCGGACGACCAGAACGAAAGTATCGAATAGGACGGGGGTTATGAAAAAACGATTATTACTATGTATATGGATCATGACAGGAGTAATAGCTGGTTGTTCTGTAGAAAAAACGCACACGAATAAAGTGAACATAGAAGAAGTAGAAATCGTTGCGCCAAACGTTCAAGGGGCGGGATGGGACTTAACGGCACGAGCAATGCAAAAAACGCTGGCAGAAGAAAAAATCTTTACAAAACCAATCACTGTCACAAACAAAGTAGGTGGCAGCGGTGACGTCGGATGGAAATATACGAAACAAAAAGGCGGTCACGTACTTGCGATTAACTCAAGCTTACTCATAACGAACAACCTACTAGGCCATAGTAAACTAACATATAAAGACTTCACACCACTCGCAACGCTAGCGTCGGACTGGGAAGTCGTTGTCGTATCAAAAGACTCAAACATAGACAACGCAAACGAACTAATGGAACAACTAAAACAAGACAAGAAAAACTTCAAAATCGGAGTTGCCCCGGGCCTAGGAAACGACGATCACCTATCCTTCGTACAAGTAAGCAAAGCCTTCGGCATAAACCCTGCCGAACTAGAATTCTTCGTCTACGAAAACAAAGAAAAAATCATAAACGCCCTAACGAACAAACAAATTAACGCCGCAACAATGACCCTATCCGAAGCCGAAAAACAATACAAAGCCGGCAAAATAAAAATACTAGCCGTATCCGCACCAAAACGCCTAGATCGACTACCAGAAATACCAACATGGAAAGAACAAGGAATCGACGTCGTCTTCCAGCACTGGAAAGGGATTATGGGCCCGAAAGATATGACAGAGGAAGAGGTTGCTTATTGGGATAGTATTATTAAGAAGATGGTTGAGAGTGATAGTTGGAAGGGGATTTTGAGGGAGAGGGGTTGGAATTCTTATTATAAGGATAGTGGGGAGACGAGGGGGTTTTTGGAGGAGCGTAGTTTAGGATATGGTGAGTTGATAGGGGGAATTGGCTTGAGATGATGGGAGGTAGTACTTCTACAATAAGCTATGTAAAAAAACACCTTCTCACTGTATGTACTAATCATGTGAAGTGAGAAGGTGCTTTTTATGGTTATAGAAATTATAGATTAAGATTAAATTATTCGTTAACGTTATTGGCAACAACAGAAGCAATATAAGAATTATTCAACCAATAACACTGCTTTGTAATTTGCTGACCATCAGGTAAAGTGACTTTGTCAGAGCCATTACGAGCTTTTGGTCTAATATGCGCAACGCCGTTGAAATTCATTTTTGGTAGGTTATTTACTTCAACGATTTTACCACCACGTGTTTTATATTCAAGTTGAATACCTTCATTTACTACTGTATTTACTTCTTCCCAAAGTCCTCGTATTTCTTTTTCTATTATAGGGACAGGCATGTTCCAAAGTTTAATACCCTTAAAGTAGAGTTTACGGTTTGGGTTTTCTTTTTTTGTTTGGTTAAATTCAAAAATCACGAGCAAAAACTTGGTTTGATAGAAGTGTTCTCGAATTTCGCTTTCTTCCCATGATTCATTTGTCCATTGATGAAAATCGATCGTTTCAAATGACATGCTTTGTTCTGGTTTTCCGTTTGGTTCTAAACGAATTGTTTTGAATTCTATATTAGCTTTCGCAAATTCTTCAATTTTATCGAGTCGAGTTCCTTTAATACCAAGTAAAGAGCTTACTAATAATGGGACAAAGCTCTTGGTTGTAGGTTTGTAATCAATAGATAATTTTTGAGCGATTTCTTGATCGGTTAGGCCTATGTAATTCTCAAATTTTGAGTAAAGGATTTCTTCTAAAGATTTTCCTTTTAGTTCATTTGTTGTTGTAAAACTTACTAGTTCTTCGTTTAGGAGATATCTACGAACTAGTGCGGTCATATAAGAAGGTTTTAATGAAAAAGCTCTTTGCATTGCTTGAATTTCAGAACACGGTTGTGAGCGAAGTGAATTTTTATTGGATCCTTTTGTGCAAGCTCCTAAATAGTTTGTATCACCTTCAGATAATTCATGTGCTTTGCCGGCACGAATTTTATTTACGATGGTTTCCCAGTCTTGTTTAATTATTTCTAAATCAGCTTCAGGATAGGTGAATAGAAGGCTTTTTGTAATATGAAAATCTTTACGATCTACGTCAGGTACCCATTCATAGAACATTAATAGTAGCTTTTCGTTTTTCTTCCAAAAGCTTGATGTCTCAAAGTGTGTATGAACTTCTTCCATATAGTTGATAATATTTAAAACTAAGCGCTCTTTGGCTGATAATGAACCGTTTTTATTTTGTTTAAACGCTGTTACCTTTAGTTCAATACCAAGGTGTTTAAAATCAGCTTCTGCATTTGAATTTACTTCATATCCGAAAAAGCTCTCCTCAATTACTTGACCTAATCCGCCTTTTGATTTTGCGTTTGCGAGTCGGTCAGTTGTATCGATTTCACCAAATGTTTTTCCTTCAGCTTCATGTGCTTTTTGCATTAGTTCTTCTATTGTAGTGTATTCCATAATAAGCTCCTTTCCATATCTATTGCTGCGTTATATGTTCATAAAACATTGCATATAAAGTTATGCTATAATTAAAAGCTGTTTCAATTTTATATAAGTGAAATTTATAAGGAGGAAAAGGCAGTTTATTCTATTAAATAACTGTTATATTAGATTTGTTCAAGAGAAGCTGTTTCCTTTTATAATATTGATATTGCGGCGAACTGTTTTCTTAATTGTTACAACCCAAAATAAGGAATTGTAAAAAAGTATGATTCCTAAAAGGTTATAGTTGATCTTTTCCTCACTTTTTATTATAATGAAGCATAGATAAATAAAATACCGAAAGGATGTTCGTGTATTTATGGTGAAAGTAGTAGAACTTTTTGCGGGAGTAGGAGGTTTTAGATTAGGACTGGAAGCAAATGAAAACTTTGATGTTCTTTGGGGAAACCAATGGGAACCCTCAACTAAAGCACAACATGCATTTAATTGTTATGCAACTCGCTTTGAAAATAAAGGAATACATGTAAATAGAGATATAGCTGAAGCTTGGCCGGAAATACCTGAGCATGATTTATTAGTAGGGGGCTTTCCTTGTCAAGATTATTCTGTAGCACGTACTTTATCAAATGAAAAAGGAATACAAGGGAAAAAAGGTGTTCTTTTTTGGGAGATAATGAACATAGTTAATTCTCGCAAGCCAAGATTTGTTTTGTTAGAGAATGTAGATAGATTATTGAAGTCACCAGCAAAACAAAGAGGCCGTGATTTTTCTATTATGCTGGCTAGCTTTAGAGATGCAGGATATGCAGTTGAATGGAGAGTTATTAACGCTGCGGACTATGGAAATTCACAAAGAAGACGAAGAGTATTTATTTTTGCGTACTTAAAAGAATCTCATTTCGCATCTGTTCAAAATGGAATGAAGTCGTTAGAGATATTGTGTAAACATGGATTCTTCGCTCCGATTTTTAATGTGCATGAAGCACCAAAGGAAAACAAAAAAAGAGGGCAATTTGAGTTGCCGGTCGATATTATTGAGGTTTCTGATACATTTAAAGAGGAATACTATAATTCTGGTGTGATGATAGATGGACAAGTATATACTGAAGAAGTAGTTCCAGTAACTGAAAGTCCAGAGACTTTAGGTGAGGTTGTTCAGAAAGTATATGATAAATTTGGCCCTGCTGATGAATCATATTATTTGAAAATGGATAAGGTTAACAAAAAGGGAAGAACGGAATTTGAGGAACTGAAGTATCTTAAAGGTCCTAAAAAAGAAGAAAGAGTATCAAAGGCGACGGGTCATAAATACTTCTACGCTGAGGGAGGAATGGCTTTCCCGGATGATTTAGATAAGCCTGGACGTACAATGTTAACAAGTGAAGGAACATGTAATAGGAGTTCACATGTAATCGAAGATCCTTATACGAAAAAATTAAGATATTTAACACCTGCAGAATGTGAACTGTTAAATGGTTTCCCGATGGATTGGACGAATACGGGGATGCCGCAAAGAAATAGATACTTTTGTATGGGAAATGCTTTAGTGGTTGATTTGGTGGAGCGAATGGGTCAAAGGATTTTAGAGATTAACAAAGAAGAAGAGAAGATGGATAGTATTGTGCAGTTGAGTTTATTCTAAGAAATAAATAGGGCACATGCTTATTAGATATTTAAAATAATAAAGTATGGGAATAACCTGATTCTATAGCTAGCTATAGAATCAGGTTATTTTTTATGCAAGTTTTTAATTGAGAAGGGAGTAGTTAATAGGGAAATAATCAAATTTATCGCGGAGTAGCAATCCACTAATTTCCTTTGTACTTAATACCAACAATTCCTCTATAGATATTGTATAATATGGAATATATTCGAAACGTATTTTTATATTAAGAGGTGTTACATCATTGGAGAAATATACATTTGATTTTCTACAAGAGATATTCCCTGAGTTAGCGGAAATTGGTAGGGATATTGAAAATATTTTTTATCAAGATCCCCAATCGGTTTTAATTAAGGGAAGAATATTTTCAGAGTTATTATCAAAACGCATTGCGGAAGAGCATGAATTGTACGACGTACAATATTTAAAACAAGTAGATCGTATTCAAAAACTAGAAAGAGAAGATATTTTATCAAAAGAAATTTCACGTTCATTTGATACGGTTCGCTATTTAGGAAATAAAGCGGCACATGAACATATTGAAAGTGGAGTAGAGAGTGCTTTTAAAATGCATAAAAATCTATTCCAAATTGCAGTGTGGTTTATGGAGGTATACGGGAGTTATGAGTTTGTCGCTCCGAAATATAAACACCCACAGCCGAAGAGTAGTGTACATATTGTGGAGAAATTAGAAGAAAAGATATCTGCTAGTTTAGAAGAAAAGTTAAAAGTGCTAATTGAGATTGCAAGCAAACAAAATACGCCAAACCAAACCGAGGAATTAATAGAGATAAATAACCCTGAGATTGCAGTAGGATTAGAAGTTGAAGATAAACAATCTGTGGATAATGAGGAAGAAACAGACAACCATTTTGGGTATGATGATTTTATTTTTGGAGAAGGAGAGAGCTATTTACTGGCAGAAATCTCGAAGCTGAAAGAATCATCTCAAGAGGCAATCGAAAATCCTAATGAATTTAGTTCTTTTAAGGATTATTTACATGTTGAAAGAACGATACAGAACGATATGATGTTGGCTCTAACAACAGCAGCAGGAGAAAATACAAGTCAATTGATTTTCTTGTGTGGTAGCGTTGGAGATGGGAAATCACATTTATTATCGTATGTGAAAAATAAATATCCTGAATTGATGGAAGAATTTTCGGTTCATAATGATGCTACGGAAAGTTTTGATCCGCAAAAGAGTTCTCTTGATACATTAGCGGAAGTGTTAAAGCCGTACAGTGATAGTGAGATTGATAGTTCTGGATGTAAGCTAATTTTAGCTATTAATTTAGGGGTGCTGCATAACTTTATTGAATCAGATTATGCAAAAGAGCACTATCAAACTTTAACGAAATTTATTGAGGACTCAGGAATATTCGAGGCGAATGAGGTTGCTACGAATCAACAAAGCAGTAACTTTCACTTAATTAGCTTTAGTGATTATCAACCTTTTGAATTAACTAGTGAGGGGCCAAAATCAGATTACTTTTCATCTATTTTAAAGCGAATTGTAGTCGATTCAGAAAGAAATCCATTCTATCAAGCTTATTTGAAGGATAAGAAACGTGGTATAAATGGATTCTTCATGGTGAATTATGAGTTATTGCAACAGCAACAGATAAGAGATGGTGTTTTAAGCATATTAATTGAAGCAATAGTTAAGCATAAGATGCTTATTTCGACACGCTCCATGCTTAATTTTATTTATGATATTTTAGTACCTTCTCATGGGAATGAAGATTTTCTTGGGGCAGGTATGATGGAAAAAACAGAAGCTTTATTGCCGAATTTATTATTTGATGGTCAAGAAAAATCAAATCTACTAGCAGTGATTTCTAAAATGGATCCTATTCATCTTCGATCAAATAGTTTAGACCAGATGCTAATTGAGCTAAACAACTCAGTAAATATGAAGAATACTTTCCAAAAACATTTAGTTCTAGAAGGGCTTGATAAATGGGCAAATGGGCTAGAAGAGATGGGACCTTTCTTTGAGTTAAGTGATTCATCTAGGCAGGTATTCAATAAAACGTTAATACGCATGTCATTCTTTTTATCCCCAGCTTTAAATGAGATATTCGCGGATGAAAATTATAAGGAATATATGGAATATTTATATGCCTTTAATAAAGGAAATCGATCCGATTTAAGAGATATGTATAATTTAGCGAGAAAATCGATTTTCTTATGGAATGGAAGTCCGAAGTCAGATTATGTGTTTATGGATTATTCAAATGACACTACTCAGGTTGCACAATCACTTAAGGTTAAACCGGTTGTAGGACATTTGAAGGGAACAGCACTAGAGGTATTAAATCGATTTAAATTAAATATATTACTTGCCTTTTCTAACGAAGATAAAGTAAATCCCGTATATTTAGAAATAGATTATCCGCTATATGAAATGATGGTTAAACTTTCAAAAGGTTATCGTCCGAATAAAAAGGATAAAGAAGATTGTATTCAGTTTGTTGAATTTGTGGATAAGATAATGAAATTAGGAAATAGAGAAAAAGAATTATTGTTTGTTCAATCTAATGAAAATGGAATGTTTAAACTAACATACGATGAAGATTTTGAAGAATTTACGTTTAGAAGGGATTAGAAAATGATTGTAAGAGAGAATTTAGAGCATTTGAGAAGTTCTTTAAGTATTAAACCAGAAAAATTAGGATTAAAACATACAATAAATAAAAAAACGCCTCTGTTACCTTTCTCTACACGAGGAACAGAGCGGGCAAAATTTGTTAAAGGATTTCAGGGAGTATTAGGAGAATTCACACGTCTTGTTAGCGGGAATAAACTGAAAATGGAAGTTAATCTAGAAGAACTTATTGGAGAGATTAGTGAATCTGTTGATGTCTCGCAGCAAGATAGGTCGCACTTTGAACAAATATTACGTACTTTTTTACAAGATAGTGACAATACAATTAAAATTTTTCATTTGCATTTATTTCAATATTTACCGTTAAGTGAAAGTGCAGATAAAAAAGGAGAACAAGATATTGCTAGGTTTCTTTTAGATGTCTTATTAGGTGAAAAAGAAACAGTAAAAGAGATTTTTGGAAAAAGTGATTCAACAGATTTAATGTCACGTCTTGTGTTAAAGCGATTGGATCATTTAGAGAAAGATGAAAAAGAAATCCGTTATGTTAATCAAATTCCATTTATTTCGAAGATATTCAAAGAAGATTTTCAATTTTTAGCGGAGCATAAAGATTATTTTAGAAACCATTATCACTTGTTTCTTAGTTATTATTACTTCTTATATATTACTCAATTGACTTTAAAACTTTCACAAGGTGGGAAAGCGAACTTTAGTGAGAACAACGAAGTTTATTTTACACTCGACTGGGAGTCTACGAGTAAGAATAGAAAAGGTTATACTCATGGTTATCAAATGATTAAAGATACAGGTAGACATTTACTACTTCATATTAATTGCTTAGAGCATTTAAATTTCTTAATGGGAGTAGAAAAAGCAGGCGGCTATCCTGAATTGAAGGCAACATATCAGCAATTATCCGATGAGGATAAAGAAGTATTTTTAGAGATGCTTTGTGATTGGGTTATGGAATATAGAAGACATTTAGGTCTTGGGATGTATGAAGAAAATTTAGAATTAGAATATGATACGCTTGTACAATCTTTATTCCATAGTATAGAAGAAGCTTATGAAAAAGATACGATGCAAGGACCTCGACATAGATATTCTTTATCAATAGAAGAGATTGGAAAAAAATATTTCTTAAAAACTCGAGGTTCACTTGGTTATATGCTTAATATTAGTCAAGATATGTTATTGCTACTAACAGCATTAAGTTTGAAAAAGGAAAGAAAACCTTTGAAGCAAGTATTTATAGATTTAGAGGCTAGAGGTTTATTCTTTGATCGATACTCAAAAGAAGAAATTGTACAGTTATTTGATAAGCTGAATTTAATAGACAAAAAAAGTGATAGCGGTGATGCACAGTATGTTAAACCAATTTTATAATTATCTTTCAGATAAACTAATAAATTATTTAAAAGCGGAAAATCTTAGAGGTGGAGAGCGATTTTATCTTCAATTTGATAATCATGAACAAGTGAAAGCGTTTTATGACACATTAAAAGAACAAGATTTATCGCAGGCGTTTTATTATCAGCATAAGCAAGGTGCTCCATACGAAACGATTGCTATTAGGATTTCAGAGGAAATGAAGGTAGTTGTTGCGACTACATCAGAAAATGTTACTCCTGACTTTTTAGTAACACTTCGTAATGAAGTCGGTGAACAAAAGGATGTTTGGGAAAAAACAGCTTTACTTAGTATATGTCATGAGACACTAGACAGTATTAAGGGTGGTAGCAGTGATTTACAAAAAGAAGGCATGCCATTTAATGTAAAATCAATTTTGAAAACATTAAAAGAAGAAATTGAAACTTCTGATCTAAACAAAGAAGAAAAGGAAGTACTATCATTTTATTTACGTAAAAAATTAGATGATACAATTGTGCGACCATCTCTTTGGGATTATGAAGAAATTCTTGGATTTTTATCAAAGCAAGAAATTGTGAGAGAAGATTATTCTAATTTAGGCATTTTCTATGATGAAAATTTAAATCAATTTACTTCAGCTCAAATGAAAAAAAGGCTAGAAGAAAATGCTTCATTTTTTGAGAAAGTACAACATATGCAAGAGTATGAGCATTTAGAGAGTCAATTAGAAAAATTATTCGATGAGAAAGGTGTTTCCCGTCTGAAGAAAGAAGATTGGAAGCAAACGGATTATAATTTTGTTAAAGAGTCTAACGACAATTTGATTGCAACAGATCGTCCGTTAGATTACATTGAATCAACCAAGAAATATTCAAAAGAGGGTCTGTTGTACTGGGAGAAAGCACAGGCTGATACAAAGGCTGGACGACGTAAACGACATATCGTTGTTTTTAATCCTACACAAATAGAAAACATTAACATAAACTTTGAGTTTGAAGAAAAATTGAAGAAGGAATACATTCATAAAAATTCACAGGATTTTTGTGGGGTATCTGGGAAAAAACTATATGTAAATTTAGTGCATAAGCAAAATGGAACCTCATTCCATAAAGTTGTATATACACATAAAATGCAATCTAAGTCAAAGTATGAGTTTCATATTGCTGTTGTAGAATGTGAAGCCGCATTTTTACAAGCTCTCCAAACAATTTATGAAGTGAATGTGAATACGAAAAATGTAGTTATGAATAAAGCAGAAGAAAGTATTGTTTTTGGAGATATTTCTAGTGAGCCAGAAGAAATATTTATTGAAGAAGATGCACAGATTATAAATTGGCAAGGCGGAAGCTTTGAAGTCTCAGATTCTTCTCCGGCATGGAACGATGATAGCTTATCGTTTTCTATTCAGGTTGGAACATCTCTAATTCCTATTCTTATTAGAGAGCAAATTGCAAAGACTGTTCCAGTTTCAGGAGAAAGAGTGTGGAAATTAAAGAGAGAGAATCAAGAAAGCTTTGAGTATAACCGTGATACAAATAAATTAAAACAGGGTGCAAGAGAATTTTCAGCGCGAGAAGGATTTCGAAATTATTTACAAGATGAAAGAGTATGGATTGAAAATGAAATCTCTTTTGCGATTAGAGGAGTATCAGGTCTAAATAAGGTTGAATTATCAATTAATCCATCATTGAGAGATGCGTACCAAGAACTATTAAATTACTATAAATTTAATAATACGGTTCCTAGTCTTTGTTTTGTGGACAATCAATTAAGAGAGTTGTCTATAAGATACTTGAAAGCTTTTAATGAAAGTGTTGCCAATATACAAGAAAATGTAATGTTAAAAGAAGAAGAGAAAAATTTATTTAAATTGGGAGTTATTGAGGAGGAACAAAGGGTTGTATTAACGCCGTTACATCCTCTTAATGTTGCCTACCAATTAAATATTAACGATGAAATTAAAAATGAAGTAATTGAGATGCACATTTTAAATCGTCTGCATCCTAACAATCTATTGCCATATATATATGGACAGAATGAGGAATTGTATCGTCCAATTGCTCAAAATGAAGCTCCCGAGTGGATTGTCTATGAACCGCTTCATAAGGTAGCGATAGGTGAATCTAATGCATTTCTCGCTAACGTAGTTGAGGAAAAGCTTCAACAATTTGTGGAGCATTTCCAATACTTATTTTTACAAGAATCTAAATCTCCGATAAGAATCAATGTTATTAATATCAATAATGATAAAGAAGTTGTAAGAGGTTTAGTACATTTTATTAAGAAGCAAATAGATAAAAAGGGACCATCCAAAATTATACCGGTAGAGGTTGCTTTATATCATGAAAATAATATATTAAGTGCCTTTGAAAAGTTTTCTATATATGATGATGTTCAAAAGTTCGAGGAGTTCTTTGAATTATCGTTAGCATCAAAGAATCTTGATGCTGTAGATGTATTAAGATTGATTCGAGAAAATGTTTTTTATTATAAACTTATAGGTACGAAAGAATATGGTTATGCTCATATTTCGTTCTATAAAATGATTTCAAATGAGAAGCATGCAAAAAGTACAATGGAGGATATTGAGACGGGCTTATCATTAAATGGAATGTTATCCTCTCTATCATCTATTAGTACAGAAGTAGATTATCGTACAGGTTTTGGATTGAAAAATGTATTGAATGATGAACACTTGTTGATTCAAACTGCTAGCTGTATGAATGAACTGGGAAGTAATTTAAATAACGATGGTACAAACCCTTACCGTAAGAATGAAACAATTGTTACGAGAACTTCTACTTATGATGAACAAGTTCTTGAACATTTATATGAGTCTTCTTATTGGGTAACATTTATTGAGCCTAATGTTGGTTTGGATTTCTTCCAAGATTCATCACGCAATTTATTGGTCATTCATTATAGTGATCAATATTCTTCATCAAGTCAGTACGATGCAATTACAGTAACGGATAAAGCAAGACAATACCGATCAGTTATTGAACAGTATTTGGCAGAAAAAGAAATTGTTTCGACACCTGAAAAAATTAATACAGCTATTAGAGCTTTCAATAGTTTAAATGGTGAGTGGTTGCTACGAATTATTGGAAGTAAAGGACAATTCTCAAGAGAAAAGTTAAGCATCATTTCGGCTGTGAAATATATATTAAGTACTTTAGATCATGAGAATATCTTATGGATTCCTATCTCATTAGAAGAAATATTGCGTGTTGCTGGAGCGGTAAAATTAACGAAGAGTGAAGGGGTATTTTCTGCAAAAAATCTTGGTGGAAAAGGTGCACATAGTGACGATTTACTGTTAATTGGGATAGAAATGCAAGATAATAATTTATCAGTGCATTATTATCCAGTAGAAGTAAAAATCGGTTTAAATCAAGAAAGTGCCATTGCAAAAGCGAAAGAGCAAATCAATGCAACTAAGCAATTATTTGACACACAACTTTCTAAAGTAAGTGAAGATGGTTTACATGTATTTAAACATAAGTTTTTCCGGAACTTTTTTGTGCAGTTATTGCTAGCTAATGCCGAAAAGTTTATTGCAAATAACATTTGGCCAGAAAAATCTTATGAAAAAATTGAAGAACTAAAGAAAAGATTATTAAATGACGATTATGAAATGAATGGACATTTGGATAGTAAAATTGGAAAAGGTGCGATTTTATCATTCAAAAAAGAACAAGCATGGAGATCAGTTAAAATAGAAGAAGATATTCTGTTAGTGGAATTAACAGAAGAGGATGGATATGAAGGGGTCGTAGAAGAAATTGAGGTAATCAAAACGAAAATCCATTCTGGTGGAACTGATATTAATCCAGATAGATTATTGAATAAGAATCATGATTCTAATCAAGAGTTAAAAAATCCTAGCAATAAAGTCGTTCCAACTGTACCTCATTCTGAAGAAGAAAAAGAAGAAAAAGAAGAAAAAGAAGAAAAAGAAACAAAAGAAACAAAAGAAACAAAAGAAACAAAAGAATTAAAGGACATCCGCGTTTTGTTAGGAACAGTAGAGGGATCGACTCAAGAAATATATTGGGAATTTGGAAATCCAGAGCTAGCAAATAGACATATTTTAATTTCGGGTAAATCAGGGCAGGGTAAAAGCTATTTCATTCAATGTTTACTTCTTGAACTGGCGCAAAATGGAATTTCTAGTATGATATTTGACTATACAGATGGATTCAAGAATTCTAAGTTAGAACCGGAATTTAAAGAGAAACTTCAAGGTAATATTGAACAATTTTTAGTAGCAAAAGACAAATTTCCAATAAACCCATTTAAACGAAATCAAAAAGAATTGGATGAGGAAATTTATATTGATGAAGATAATACAGACATTGCTGAAAGAATCAAAAGTGTATTTGCAGCTGTATATAGAGGATTAGGTAGTCAGCAACAAAATACTATATATGAGGCGGTAATGCGTGGTTTAGTTAAATATGGTGACAATATGAATTTGGAATTTTTATTAGCAGAACTAGAAGAAGATACTTCAGGCCCTGCAAAAACAACAAAATCACTAATTAAACCATTTATCGATAAAAATCCATTTAATCATAGTGCTGTATATGATTGGGGAGAAATACTAAACCAAAAAGGTAAAGTATTTATTGTACAATTAACAGGCTTTAATAGAGATGTACAGCTCATGATTACAGAGTTTATCTTATGGGATATTTGGAATTATCAATTGCACCATGGAGATAAAAATAAACCATTCCCAGTTATATTAGATGAAGCACAAAATCTTGATCATAGAGAGAAATCACCAAGTGCCAAAATTTTAACCGAAGGAAGAAAATTTGGCTGGTCAGGTTGGTATGCAACACAATCATTAAAAGGCCAATTTACAACGGATGAAATTTCACGACTACAGAATTCAAGTCAAAAAGTGTATTTCATGCCACCAGAAAATGAAATTAGTGCCATTGCATCAAATCTTGCTCAAGATTCTGCTATACGTAAAGAGTGGGAAAAACGACTTGCAACATTGAAGAAAGGTCAATGTATCACTTCTGGACCAATGTTACAGAAAGATGGTACGTTGAAGTCGGGTAGTCCCGTAATTATTAATATTAGTGCGTTGCAGGATAGATTGAAGTAATAATTTAATAGTGATATGAAAGTTTTAGAAAACCACCTTGGACGGTATATTTGTTTGAGGTGGTTTTTGTATTTTTAAAATATGTTGAAACCTCGAAATAGTAGGAGGCCATCCTTGTCAAGTTTTTTAAAATTCTTAAGTGATTTTCATAGCGATTAAGAGGTGGAGAAATTCACAACTAGGTAAATTTTGATATTTAAAGAGCGTGTGGATAGTTGATCTTTTAATTTAGTAAGGGATATAATAAGAGAATCATAAAATTGAAAGGGGGAAATAGATGTGTATTTTATGATTCATTTGACCGGTATCTCAATTCTTTTGTTCCTTTATTGGTGTATCGCTAATCAATATATTGTAGTTAAATGGAATGTTATTGTTAAGAAGTTTAATGAGAATGTAGTGTTTGGGATATTTATTACATGTATGTTATTTTGGATGCAGTATTTATTCCAATTGCTTTATGATAGATAATCAGCTTTATTAATGAGGTAATATAAACACAATGGGGTGATAAAAGAAGCAATGAATAAGATGTAGTCCATAATCAGACAGCTCCCCATTAGTAATAAAATAGGGAAGCTGCCTTTCTATTTTATTCTTTTTTCATTGAGTATCGCCCAAATATAAGTTCTTCATCTATCCTCTTTTGTTAATTTTAATAAGTCTTCAATCAGCTTTGGTGTATCTTCGAAGACAAAGACTTGATATTTGTTATTTTCGCGATTTCGCATTGTGTGGTGTAGGTCGTGACCAGCTCGAACTAAATCCATTGCGAGACTTTTTTTATAGATGTTTTTTAATTTTGGTTTTTCTTCTTTCTGTGGTTGATCAGTTGTTTTTTCAAGCTCATTGTTAAGTGGTTCAGCGTTTTGTTGTTCCCAGCCAGAAAGGAATTTTATATATACTTTTTGCATGGCTGCTGGTGTTAAATGTGTGTAAATATAATAGTCATCTGTAACAAAGATATTTTTCTTTTTACTTCCATTTTTAGATTCAAAGAATGAAAGATTTGATGTTCGGATGCCTATAATTTCAATTGTTCTAATTGTTTTTTTTAAATCTTTTTCCAAGAAATATTGCCAAAAGTTACGGAAGATTTGCGCATGTGATTTTTCTTCCCACTTAATTTTTTCACCATCTACGTTCATTTCGAATACATGGTTGCTCATTTGAAACCGCTCCTTTATTAGTAGATATATAATGTTTATTATAACGTGTGAAAATAATCATGGGCCACGTAAGTACTGTTTGATTCCCTTAGTAGTAATCATATCGTGTAATCCTAATTATGAACGAAAATGCTATAGACAAGGTTATAAGAAATTGAATAATAAAAGGTAGTACTATTGAAGAGAAGTAAACTTAACTAATAGTTCAAATGGATTGAGATAGTTGAACTATTAGTATGAAAAGATATTTGATATTGAGTTTGATTAAGTAAAAGATAATTTAAGTCTAGATAATCGTATTTTGTTAAAAAGAATTGAATAGTTATGTTTTACTAATACTTCTATAGTTTTTGTGAACCTCAGGAAATTCAATCTTTTAGGAAGAGCCTCTAAATAATTTAGGGGGGCTCTTTTATTTCGCCGTTTAAGATATGAGTCGAGGCGATTTTATAGATCAAATTCTAAAAGAAGAGATTAAAAATATAAGTAATGCAGTTTTACGACATGTATTATAACGGGACAAAATTAGTATTCCAGCAATACTAGTAGATAAGATTGGTATCAATTAATAAAATTTAAAATAGAGTTTTGCAATAATAAAAAAGAAGAGGAATTAGGACTTAGTTGTAGGACAGTTATAAAAGTGAAAGATGTAATTAGGTATGAATAAGAATTTATAGTTTTGTATAGCCCCTCCCATACCCCTACAAAGCCCCTACCAAGTAATAAATCACTAATAAAAAACACAACAAAACAAAAACAACTACAAAGACCGTAGTAGTTGTAAAAATTTTTTTGAAATAACACGCCAAAAACCCACCCCTCCTCCCTATATATAGTACAAAGAAGAATTTTTTACTTTTGAATGAGGACGGGAGGAATTTGGATGGCGGTGTATCGTAATGTGCAGGTGAATTTTTGGCAGGATGATTTTGTTTTGGATTTGACGCCGGAGGAGCGGTATTTTTATGTTTACTTGTTAACTTGTTCGAAGACGACGCAGTGCGGGATTTTTCCGTTTCCGAAGCGGTTAGCTGAGATGGAGACTGGTTATAATCGGGAAACTGTTGATAAGCTGGTGCAGCGCTTTATTGATTATGGAAAGATTCTTTATGATGCGGAGACGCGGGAGTTATTTATTTTAAATTGGCTTCGTTATAATCCTGTGACGAATACGAATGTGGAGAAGTGTGTGCTTCGTGAGCTGAAGGGTGTGAAGAATAAGGAGTTTGTACATATGTTTCTTCGTAAGTGCGTGGAGGAGGAGCTGAATGTTCCGATGCTTTTAGCACATTTCGGTATGCCTGGCGATTTGGCTGTTCATGATATTGATCCGGTTTGTGAAGAGGCGGAGGAAGAAGAGGTCGCCCAGGAAGAAACGGGAAGTAAGGTGTTCACGTTTTATGAGCAACATTTCGGTAGTTTGTCTCCTCATACTGTGGAGGAACTGAGTGCGTGGATGGAAGATTTGTCAGAGGAGCTTGTGCTGAAGGCTCTTCAAATTGCGTTTGAGAATAATAAGCGGACGGTTGCTTATGTGAAGGGGATTTTGAGGGGCTGGCACGGGAAAGGGTTTACGAAAGTGTGTGAGGTTGAGGCGGATACGACTCAGTTTAGGAAGAAGGATTCGTCTGTTAGTACTGGGGAGACGGAGGAGTTTTTGACGAGGTGCGAGGAGTGGGAGAAGAATGCACTGTCAGAGGAAGAGTTGCAGCGGTTTTTAGCGGAACGCGGGTGGCGTCCATGAGTATTCAAAATGTGGAGGCGGAAAAGACGGTGTTAGGTTCTCTATTACTTGATGGAGAGCTTATTAAGGAGTGCCGTTTGACGGAGCATTATTTTTCTATGCCGGTGCATAAGTCTATATTTCGGTTAATGCGAAAAATTGAAGATGAAGGGCAACCAATTGATCTTGTGACGCTTGTTTCTCGGATGAATCCTAATTTTTTGGAGAATATCGGGGGAATGGAGTATTTTATAGCATTAATAGAGGGTGTACCTACGACTAGCAACTTTTCTTATTATGAGGGGCTTGTTCGAGGTGCATGGAAAATGTATCAGGCTGGCGTTCTCGGGCACAAGATGGGAGAGCGTCTTATTGCGGAGAAGAATGAGAAAATTATTGGTGAGACGATTACGGCGCTTTGTGAGTTAGAGGAAAAGGACTATGTATGTGAGTTTGATTTGAAGGATGCTTTAGTTGGGCTATATGAGGAGCTTCATCAAGATACGAAAGAGAATACTGGTATTGAGACTGGTTATACATCGCTAAATAAGATGACGTGCGGATTGCAGGAAGGTGATTTTGTCGTTCTTGGAGCGCGTCCTTCTATGGGAAAAACGGCATTTGCGTTAAATATCGCACTGCATGCGGCGAAGTCTGGAGCGGCGGTTGGGTTGTTTTCGTTAGAGATGAGTAGTAAACAATTGTTAAAAAGGCTGGCGTCTTGCGCGGGTGAAGTGTCAGGAGGTAGGCTGAAAAATCCGAAGCATCGTTTTACGATAGAGGACTGGGAAAAGGTGAGTAAGGCGTTTGCGGAAATTGGTGAGTTGCCACTTGAGATTTATGATGAGGCAGGCGTTACAATGCAGGATATTTGGATGCAGACTCGTAAGTTAAAGAGGAAGCACGGTGATAAAAAACTTTTAGTTATTGTAGATTATTTGCAGCTCATTACGGGCGATCCGAAGCATAAGGGCAATCGATTTCAAGAGATTAGTGAAATTTCACGTAAGCTTAAGTTGTTAGCGCGTGATTTAAATGTTTGTATAGTGGCGTTATCGCAATTGTCTCGTTCCGTAGAGTCACGGCAAGATAAGCGTCCTCTTTTATCTGATTTAAGAGAGACGGGACAAATTGAGCAAGATGCGGATGTCATTATGCTTATGTATCGTGAAGATTATTATGATAAGGAAACGATGCAGAAAGAGATGACGGAGATCCATGTGGCGAAGCATCGGAATGGGCCTGTGGGTAGTTTTAAGCTGAGGTTTTTGAAGGAGTTTGGGCGATTTGTGGAGATGGTGAACTAGTGGGAGGGGAAGATGTTTTGAAAATAGTATTTGTATGTGAACCAAAGTTGTAACGGCAATTTTATAAGTTATATAATAAAGAAAATGATAACTAATAGTTAAGGGGGATTAGCTATTGGCAGGGAATGATATTTCTTATCATAATAAAGATATTCTTATGAAGTTTTTAAGTGAATGTTATAAAGATAAAGGGCTTGAAGCATATGGATTAAAAGGTTTTCCAAAAATAAAAGAATTGTTGCCAAATGAATTTCCGAGAGTTCGTGCAGATCAAAGGCGCTCAGATACTTTATTTGAAATGGAAGATGGTTCAATCTTAATGTTAGAGTATGAAAGTAATAACCGTTTCCTTGAAAATCATTTGAAGTATATGGATTATGCGAATCAAATTATGTATCGTTATTATAATAAGAACAAAGAGTTAGCTGATATTCGAATCGTGGTTATTTATACAAGCGAGGTAATGAATCCAATAGAAGAAATAGATGTATGTAGCATACGTTTAAATTCCAAAGCTGTTTTATTAAGCGAATACAATGGTGATGCTATCCTTCAAAAGGTTATTAGGAAAATGGAAGAAGGAAAATCTTTGACGGATGAAGAAACCATGAAATTAATACTTGTACCACTTATGCATAGTAGAGAAAAAAGACAAATTTTAATTGAGAAGACGATAGAAGTAGCAAAATGTATCTCCGATGAGCAAGAACAAATTCAAGTTATTGCTGGAATTCTTGTAGCTACGGATAAATTTATTGATGAAGACTACGCAAAAAAGGTAAAGGAGTGGTTACGGTTGACAAAAGTTGGTCGTTTATATGAGCAAGAGAAGCAAGAAGAAATTGATAAAGCTCTTTCTGCAGCTGGAATGCTCTTTAAGGGAATGAGTATAGAAGAAGTAGCTAAGAAATTAGATGTAACAATTGAAAAGGTGAAAGAGTGGGAGAAGCGTTTATCCCATTAAAAGGGAGCAATGTTTAGTGTTGCTCCTTTTTTATTTCTTGTGACATAATGCGACAAAATTTGAGCCGTAGCTTTGTTAAGATGTGCTTGGGAATCTTAATATATATGTAATGGAAGGTAGTTGAATATAAAAAAGTTAAGGACACTTGTTTGAGGGAGTGCTGTGGTATTCAGTTTAGTAGTCTGTCATAGTAAGACAGGTGATTCTGTAACAGGGAAAGGCGGGGATACATACGAGTATACGGTTGCGGCGTTTGGAGTATGAAACTGATTGTCGCCAGTTGGATAAAAATAGCAACGGAGACTTTGGAGCAAGTATATGGGATAATGTCGCCGGAAATTTGCTGTAGGTAAAACACAAATAGGAATGAAGTAAGGAGCAGATATTCAAAATGAAACGTACAACAGAATTTGTATTAGGACTTATTGGTGGTATTTTCGGTATTTTATGCGCGTTTATTGCGTTATTTATTGGTGGGCTTGGTTCTGCTTTAGATGCGGATGGAGCGAATACACTTATCGGTTTAGGCTGGGGAAGTGTTCTTCTCTCTATAGTAGGAATTTGTGGATCTGTTGTAGTGAAGAGTAGAGCCAAGCTTGGCGGTGCGATGATGACAGTGGCTGCAGTTGGTGGATTAATTTGTATTTCTTTCTTTTATATTTTACCGGCCATTCTCCTGTTTATTGGCGGGTTAATGGGGATTTTGCGTAAAGAGAAAAAGCTAGTTTCCGCATAATGACGGTGAACTGTTACATGCAGTTCATCTAGTCTATGTAAAATAATAGGTTGAAAATCTAAATACCCGACTATTATATGAAATAATAGTCGGGTATTTGTTTTTTCTAATGAACCTAGACATGTGTGGTTACCTACTCCACATTCTTCTTATAACTAACCCGCAATAACCCCTTAAAATCCACCTCAGCAATCAACACACTTAACAATATAAGCGTCGCCCCTAAGTACCCTTTTCCTGTGAGTGTTTCACCTGTGAAGAAGAAGGCAAAGCCTGCTGAAAAGACAGGTTCTAATGAAAAGATAAGTCCTGTATGTGTGGGCGTCGTGTATTGCTGGGCGATAACTTGCACAATGAATGCGACGGCGGTGCAAAATATGCTTAAGGCTAAGATGATTAGCCATGAGTCGATAGTGCCAGGAAGTTTTGGGGTTTCCATAACTAATGAAAAAATAAGACTAAATAGGCCGACAAAACCGAGTTGTACTACCCCAAGTGCAATTGAATTTACATGTTTTGTTACGTTTCCAGTAATGATGACGTGAATCGCATAAAATAAGGCAGACAGTATGCAAAATATATCGCCGTTACCGATCTTGAATTCACTAGTTAATGTTAATAAGCCGATTCCTATTATCGTTAACACAATTCCTAATATAACTTTTTTCTCAGGAATGTGTTTTAAAAATATAGCTGATAATATTGGAATGAAAATGACTGTGAGACATAGTAAGAAACCGGCATTAGATACACTTGTATACTTTGTACCGAAAGTCGCGAAAATGTAGACGATAAATAAAACGGAAGCTAGTATAAAAGAATATTTTACAGTTTTAAGATCAATTTTGAATAAGTGTTTGTAAAATATTAAACCTGATAAAAGAAAGGCAATAATAAATCGTAATGCGATTAAATTATATTCTTCTATGCCATCAAGTCCAAGCTTTGTAAGTAGGATGGATGCACCCCAAAAAAATGTAACTAGTAGTAGCATTAAATCAGCTTTTAATTGAATTTTCATTTCTATTCCCTCGTTATGTATAATTTATGATCCCATACCCCTATCCCCATTGTTTATTTTAATATTAATTCTGAATATTTGGAACAAAAATTTATCGACGTTTTATTTCATAATAAAAAGGCTATTTTATAATCCGGTTCAATCGGTTTATAAAATAGCCTCTTTTCATTTAAAAGTTCCTATCTAGCAACAATCCAAGCTGCTTTGCAACAACTTCTGGCGGATCGGGAAGTCCTTTCATGAAATAGGTTTCGATTAATGAGTTGGTGGAGGCACTTATCCATTTTTATCGTTGTTTTTAAAAGAACAGATAAAGATGCCTTTCTACATTTCTTTCGTTATATCATACTGCAATAATTGCCGTTGATCATAAAATTTCTCAAAAACGATGCCCATTACATAGAAGAACAATAGACCAAAGCAAATGTGAATGAGTGTAAAGGTAGCTCCAAATGAAGAAAATTCATACACCATAATTGGTAATTTTGCAGTTGTCCAAACGCCTAAGAAAAATACGATGTACCTAATACTTGCGCCTTTTTTAAATAGTAGTGCTGCAATCGGAAAGGCAACATAGAGGGGACCAGCTGCAATTCCGCCTAATAATAGAGAAAATAAGATGCCATATATGCCGGACTTTTCTCCCATGTATTTCATTAGCGTTTCTTTCTTCACCCACTGATCAAGTAACCCTACAAATACTAGGACAGGGGGGAGTAGAAACAACATATCTAAAATGCTATTCCCCGTTAATTGTAATGCGCTCCATCCTAAAGATTGGTTTATAAAAGTTAATAAGAGGAGCCCAAACAGTAATATGAAAAAGAAGCGATATCTTTTTAGTTCCTTCATACCATCACCACCCAAATAATATATGAGAATAGGAGTGACATGAGTAATGCAGATGCATTACGAGCGTAAGCAAAGCTTCGTCCGAATATCTTTTGTTCCATTGGCAAGGTTGTCATTCCTACTGACATTAATGTAGACATGAGTGCCGCAACTTGAGGAAGCCCTGCGCCGTGCTGTATTAACGTATTACCAAGTGGGAACACGACAAAGCTTGGAATGAGTGCCACAGATCCGAGTATTGCTGAATAAATAATACCTAAGAATCCGGACTGTTCTCCAATGATAGAAGAGATAAAGGACGGTGTTAAGATAGAAAGTGATAGTCCGACGAAAAGCATAATGGAGAGCATGGCAGGGAGAAGGTTTTGAAATATTTTCCATGATTTTAATAGGGCAGCTTTCGTTTTATTCCGATCCTTCATAAAAGAAATCCCCGTAAGAATAATGGCCAAAGTGTAAAGGATAGCGCCATTAATCATGATAAGATTCCTTTAAGTCTTTATATTTGTCTAAGAAAAATGATAAGTTTTTCATTTTTTCCTCAATATCCATTTGAAAATCTGCTAATTGTTCTTTTCCGGCTGTAGTAATTTTGTACATCTTTCTCGGCTTATCTGGAACGGATGTACTTACATAAGATTCAATAGCACCTTCGTTTTCTAATTTCTTCAGCGTACGGTAAAGGATGGCACTATCGATTGGATTGACCGGAAGTTCTTCTTCACATTTCTGAAGTAGTTGCCCGCCATAGTTATCACCTTCTGCTAAAAATAACAAAAGAAATGCACCTGTATGTCTTCCTGTATGTTTCATGAATATACCTCCTAGAGTGAATTGGAATATATACTGTTAATGACAGTATACTGTTGTTAACAGTGTATGGTGCATGAAGTGCTATGTCAATTTTAAAATGTTGATTAGTGCAAAGAATAATCCCTGTTCTAATCTTTCTAAATAAAAAAATAAAAGCCTACTGTTTTCTTGTGACAGTGGCTTTCATAGTTGGTAAACTACTATATTACGCTTAGGGAATCTCGCCTTTTGATAGTAACACATATAGGTTAGTTGCATATTGAGAAATAAAAAAAGACACTCTCAAGAGTGCCTCTTATTAGCAGCCGATTCCGCCGCCCCAACAGCTAGCTCCAACGATGATTAATAAAATAAAGAGCACAACAAGTAAGGCGAATCCACCGCCAAAACCACAGCCTCCACCACAACTACCACCATAGCCCATATTAACTCCTCCTTCCATAAAGTCCATATATTAATGGATTTATTTCACTTTATGTTTTTACGGATAAACTTGAGCAGGTCCTTTTGAAAAATAAAAGTACTCGGTATTTTAAGAGAGTTGACGACCTTATTTTTGTCACGAGTATTACGCTTATTACATATGGTATTTTATTCTGTGCATTGGGGGAAAGGAGATCGTTATGGCTAATTCTGAGATGATATTACGTTTACTTACGGATTTAAAGATTGAGCAGCAAGCATTAAGAGAGCAGTTGGAGAAAATGCAAACAGCTTTGACTATTCTTGAAGAAAAATCAACTACTCCTGAAGAAAAACCAGCTGTTACAAAGCAGCGTGGACATTCTGGGTTTCCAACATCTTTTCGTGATTGGAGAGCATCTTCTCAAAAGAATTAAGGAATCTTGTTATAGTAAGTTATACAAAGTCACAAATGAAAAAGTACAGTTTACTGTAGTTAATACAGAGGCTGTACTTTTTGTTATGTTAGTATAAGGTGTGATAGGCGGTTTGTATTTTCTTTGACTATTCCACCTTTAACTCGATCCCTTTATCCAACATATCTCCATTAATTTTCAAAGTTAATCCTTGCGTTTTTTTCGGTACATCGAATACAATGTTCCCTTCTAAATTTTCACTAGGATTAAGAACACCAAATTTAAATGTAGCAGTATTTGCAGCTTTAAGTACTAATTGAGATTCATTAGAAATGTGATATTCTCTTCCGGTACTATCAATTAATTTAAAGTTGTTGCTATTTAGTGTAATGGGTTCCTCGTGACCATTATGTACTCTGACGTCTAATACTTTAAATACACCTTGTGCTTTAACTTCTCCATTACCTATAACATCTAATGAATCGACAGAGCCTATTGATATGTATACACCAGAAGAATCTTCATGGGTGGGAAGCTCTTTTTGAGGATCCTTGTTGCTAAGTTCATCATTTTTTGTTTCTTTAGAAGTCTCCTGTTCGTTTTTCGTGTTACTGCTAGATGTATCATGTGAACTGCAAGCTGATAATCCAAACAAGAATGTGCTACATAATAATGATGTTACTAACTTTTTGTTCATAGTTTGTTCCTCCAAAATAGAAGTACTTTTATGGGTGCCATAATGATTTGATAAATCTATATTTTTCTTTATATGTATTAAATGGTGCACCTTATTATATTGGTTTTGGAATTAAAAGGAAACTTGATGTAAATAAAAAAGACACTGTGAAGTGTCTTTTTTATTTAAGTTATGCGCATTACTTAATAAGACGTTAGTTACTCATCCTGAACATGAGTAACTATGTAGGGTGATTTAATTATAACATTTTAACCAGTAATGGGTCTATATGGAATTTGTTTGATGATTATGTTTGATTATTCGAAATTACAAATATAAAAAAGCACCGATGCTTGGAATGATGAATCGATTTACAGCCGCGATACTCGGTGCGATTATTATGTATGAAATTGAACACCATGATTTCATGTGGACATTTGCAGCTGGAATTATGGGTGGGTATTTCTTGATTATAATTAATTTAGGATATTACAGCATGAGAGATGCGAAGAAATAAAGTGCTGTGTAAATAACTAATTTGGATGACTTGAATGTATAAACCTAAAAACTTTCCTTTATAGAGAGCTTTTTATTACAAAGAAAAGACACCCATATAAGAGTGTCTTTTCCAATAGTTTTTTAGCAGAAGCAAGAAGCTCCAACAATGATCAATAAAATAAACAATACAACTAATAAAGCAAAGCCGCCACCACAACTACTACAACTACCACCAAATCCCATAATAGTTCCTCCTTTAATAAGAGGGGAAAACAAGGGTACACTCATGTATTTTAACGGATTCAAATTACTTTATGTTTTTTACGCAATAATTGAGCAGGTCCTTTTGAAAATAAAGAAAAGACACCCTAAGGTGCCTTCCTCCGACTTGAACCATCTTAATTTTAATAATATTGGACTCCCGTCCGAATATTATTTTACCATGTTAAGTTGTTTTTGGAAATATGCTATATCGATAATTACAATCATACCATTAATAAGAACCCCATAAATGATAAACCATTCCACTAACAAAAAACACTAATCCTAAAAACAAAACAATTAAAGCAAGTACTCCATTTTGATTATGTTCCATAAAACTAGCTCCTTTTAGATTTATTTTTATCCCGCTATTTGTGGGCAGTAAAACTCCCACCTCAAAATTCAGGTGGAGCAAAGAAGTTAGGTGGGAGATAAACTGCCCGTAAACGCCCGATTGGTGAAGGCTAATAATCAGTGGGGGGATGAACAAAACCCCCACTGATTAAAGTTTCACTTTATATACAAAAAAGCCTTTAGTCGTAATTATGGCTAAAGGCTTTGAGCATTATACTTGTCACTTTATAAAATCTTATGAGAAGAATTTATAATGTTTTTTTATCAAATTTGAAACTGAAAATGTACTAGCTTGATAATGAAGCCTGGCTATTAGAATTGAAAAATTTTAGTTTTATTATAATTAATAGGAATGAAAGTAGTGTGAATATAAATCCGCTCCAAATAAGCTGGTGAATACCTAGGTTTGAAATGAACCAGCCTCCAATAGTTGTTCCTAGAGTAATTCCGAGATTTGAGAACGAAACGAATAGACTATTACCAAATTCAGGTGCTTCTTTTGCTTCGCTTATTAACCATGTTTGACCAACAATTAATCCACCAGCATGTACGATTCCCCAAATGAATACGATAAAAATCATTGGAACAAGGTAGGAACCTAAATAATAAACCAATATGTAAACAACAGAATATAGAATAGGGAATGATATTACGGTATTTATTATGCTTTTTTGCAGGAGACCACCAAATAAATGATTACCTAAAATCATAACTATACCAAATATGAATAGCATGATACTGATGAGAGATCCATTCATGGAAGTTACTTTTGCAAGGTACTCGGCGAAGTAGCTGTATACGGAAAACATGGCTGCAAAAAGGAATGTGACGGTTAAAATATTTAACCATAATCCTGGTTTGCCAAGTATACGAATTTGTTTGCCGAAAGACATTTTTTCTTTAACAGGCATAGAAGGAAGTAGGATTAGTATTCCAATGAATGCAAGTGTGTTAACGAACGCTCCGAATAAGAAAGCAACTTCGAGTGAAAATTGGTCTGCAAGGTAAGAGGTTAGTGGTACACCTAAAGCAAAGCCAACAGTAATTCCCATGAAAACTTTTGTAACTGCTTGACCGCTCTTTTCTGGAGGGACAAGTTTAGCAGCTGTTACAAGAGCGATTGAAAAGAAGAGTGGATGAAGCGCTGCCGGTAAAATACGAAAAATAAGCATGATTTCAAATTGTGTTGTATAAGCGTAGATTATATTTGAAATAACAAATATGAAAATTGCTGTTAATAAAATTATTTTGCGATTAATACTAGAGACGAGCAGAATTAAAAACGGACCAGAAATAGCAACAACTAGTGCAAATATACTTACTAAAAATCCAGCTTGTGTAGTTGAAATTCCGAATTTTTGAGTGATTTGTGGTAATACGCCGACAATACCCATCTCGGTAGTAATAATTCCGAACACACCTATTGCGAGTGTCAGAATAAGTAAAGGATTTACTTTTTTCATTTATAAAACTCTCCATTCATATCAGTATTTTGAAAGTTAATTCATTAACAAAGAAGCATTATTACAAGCATGATTGGATGCCAATATTATCAGGACTATGTAATTTGAAATACAATAACAGATATCTAAATAACTAGATATGATATGTTAAAAAATTTTCTCCTTTCCATGTTTCTTGCTTTTATAGGTAGTGCAACTTTATAAAAAAGTAATTGGATACCTGTAAAAAAGCAGAATCTGTGAAAGCTAATAATCAATTGATTATTAGCTTTCATTTTATAATTCGTTTTGGACGTATTCAGAAAACTCTCGTATTGTTTTTTCATTTCGACGATAGTATGTCCATTTTCCAATTCGGTCAGATTCTAGTAAGCCTGCTTTTTTCATAGTTAATAAATAACTAGAAATAACCGATTGGGCTAAGCCAGTTTTAAGCTGGATATCTCCTACACATACTCCAACTTGAAAGTTAAGGCCTTGTTCTAGATAAGGCTTTTCATCGAAATGGTTTTCTGGATTTTTCAACCATGATAAAATTTGACATCTTGTTTCATTTGACAATGCTTTATAAATTAATAAAGGTTCCATAAGGATATTATATCTACTTTTATAGATTTGTAAATGGGTTTTGGTGATTTTAAGGGAAGAAGGTATATGTGATCCCCTTAAATAGGAATAAGGTGCTCTTGATCTGTACCCTTTGTAAAGGACATTCCAAAAAAGTTAGGCAACCTCAAGAAGATGATTTCTGTATGCTGATATGATCCCCTTATAGTAGACAGTTGAAAGAAAGTTACTTTACTGTTTATTATGGAGGGGATTTTTTATGGGGAAAATTAGAAGAACTTTTTCAATTGATTTTAAAATGAAAGCTATTGAATTGTACTTACATAGAGGAATTGGAAGTAAGCTAATTGGAAAGGAATTAGGAGTTACATATTCAGTTGTAGATAGATGGATTAAAAAATATAAAAATGAGGGTATTCTGGGCCTACAAGAAAAACGTGGAAGATCTAAACAAACAAATGAAATAAGTCAAGATGCTAGAATACAACGATTAGAAGCGGAAAATGCATACTTAAAAAAGCTATTAGATACGAAAAGGGGGATGAGATCAAAAAAAGTAAATCAGTAGAATATGAGGTCATTCATACCTTAAAACAAAATTTTTCAATTGTATTGCTTTGTGAAATTGCAGGTGTTTCAAGAAGTGGATATTATAAGTGGAAAAAAAGAATCAACAATCCCTCTGAAAAGATGAAAGAGGACCAATTTATCATGTCTAAAATAGGAGAATGCGAACGAGATCCAGATATAAATGGCAGCTATGGTTACCGAAGAATTTGTATATGGCTCAAAAAGTATTATGGTTTACAGGTAAATCACAAAAGAGTATATCGTTTAATGAGGAGAATGGGGCTACAAGCTAAGATTCGAAAGAAAAAGTGGCGGCATTTTGGTTTAAAAGAACAATGCGTCGTGTCGGAAAATCTGTTAAACAGAGAGTTTTCAACTACAAGACCAAATGAAAAATGGGTTACAGATATAACTTATCTTACCTTTAATAATAAGCGCATATATCTTTCAGTGATACTAGATCTTTACAATAACGAAGTTGTGGCCTACCAAATGAGCGAATACAACAATTTAAAATTAGTTACAGATACAGTCAATAAAGCCTTAAGAAAAAGAAAAGCCTGCGAAACAGTATTACATAGCGACCGAGGTTATCAGTATACGTCAAAAAAATATAACCAATTACTTAAAAAGCACAAAATAACTGTGAGTATGTCTAGGAAGGGAAATTGTTACGATAATGCATGTATAGAGAGCTTTTTTAGTCATTTTAAGGCAGAATGCTTTTATAGACATACCTTTTATGAAAAGGCAGAAGTTTTTAAGGCCACTAAAAGATATATAAGCTATTACAATAACAAAAGATTTCAAAAAAGATTAAACAACCTTAGTCCTATTGAATTTGGAACTAAGGCTGCTTAATGAAAAGGCACCTAATCTATTACTGTCTACTTGACAGGGGTAAGACCAAGATTGTGAAGTTACCTTATTAAACTAACGGGTGATTTTTTGGAGGGAAATATTGGGGATGTAGATTTTTTTAAACAAGTAGTAAAAAGACTTTGCAACTAATAAAATAATAAGGTTTACTTCAGTAAAATAAGGTATAGTATATTTGTTGAATAGATTCTCTTTAAAGACAAGAAAAGTAGGTGAACAAAGTGGGAAAATATCAATTGGATTACAAAGGTCAGGCAGCTGTGGCAAAGTTTCATGAAAAACAGACGCCTGCCAAATTTGATAAAAAGCAGCAACTTGAAAAATTGCGTGCGGAGTATTTGAAAAAGAAGCAAAAACAAACAGATAAATAATATGTTACGTTTTTCCCGATTTTCTGTATATGGTGCAAACACAAGAAAATAGGTAAGTTATTCATCGTTCAAATATATACAGGCTATTTTTTCAAACCTCTTACTTATGCAACTAACGCATGCGTTAGTTCATTAAGAATAACTAAAGAAGTCGATTCCTTGAGATGGAAATCGGCTTTTTTAATAAGTGACATTTCCTTAGCGTCAGGAAAATGCGGATTTACAACGTTAAGGAGTTTACAATATTAAAAAGTCCAATTTCTCGGTATTAAGAAATTGGACTTTTTTCGTTACTTTGGAAAGGCGCCCTTTTATTGAATAAGAATTTTCTTTAAATCGCAGCGTGAATGCTGTGTTATATGACGTACCCGATTTCTTCGAGTTACTTTACACTGCTTTTCTGTTTCAATTTTCACTTCAGTAATGTATATTTCATTAAAGGCTTTTTATAAAACATCACTTACTTATTTGTTACCGAGTTGTTCCGCCAAACCGATTAGAAGTCCTTCGGTTCCACGAATGTAGCAGAGACGATACGAGTCCTCGTACTGAACAACTTCGCCAACGAGCTGAGCACCATACTTAGTAATAAGTCTGGATACCATTTCGTCAATGTCTTCAACGGTGAACATGACGCGTAGATAACCGAGGGCGTTTACAGGAGCAGTCCGGTGATCTGCTATAGTAGGTGGGGTGAGAAATCGCGAAAGTTCAATTCGGCTGTGGCCATCTGGGGTAACCATCACAGCAATCTCTACGCACTGAGAACCGAGTCCCGTTACATGGCCAGCCCATTCACCTTCGACAGTGGCTCGCCCTTCGAGGTTCAAGCCAATCTCCTCGAAGAAAGAGATTGCGTCATCAAGGGATTCTACAACGATGCCGACATTGTCCATTCTTAGTAATTTGTTTTTTGCCATAGTTTTATCTCCTTATGTGTAAAAATTTATTATCTGGTCCTCTTCATAATTATTCTGTTACAAATTCCTTCCAAACAAAAAACACTTTGTCGCAATTCATGATAACAAAGAAAAGTCACAGTATAGGAAAATGTGAAATTGGGTTTTCGGGTATGTCATATAGCATCTTGTTAACGAACAACACTTCGTAAACCCTCTACTATTGGAATATTCGCGAACCTTATTTCGTGAATGCCATCATGTTCAAATAGTTTCAAAAATTCGATACCGTAGTTGCTATACGATAAAACAACTTCGACTTCCCCACAAAATATTCCTGCCCTGTACTCCATTAAATGGTCCTTTAAGGAATAAGGAATGATTATTTGTTCCCTTCCGATTTCGTTCAATTGCTGAAATTGCCTTGAAGGATTTTACCTAGTCGAACTGACACGAATATAACCGATTTTCCGCAAAATATCACCTCGTTTTGAGACAAATCTTATGAGACACTCATAACTATGATTTTATATATGCTTCATCGGTTAAAGTACTACGAGGCTGTTTTTTATGTAGTTTGCTCACTTGTAGGTGTGATGTTAATTTATTATCCAGCTGTATTTGGAAGACCTATAATCCTCCAATGAGGTGATTAAGATACTGTCAGATAATATAAATATAGCAAATTAGTTCATAAAACAATTGGAAAAGGTTATAATGGTGCATTTAATGTATGGCATTTCCGTAAAGATACAGGGCATCATTATGTGTTGTGCAAGGGTATAAAGTTCAATATGGGGCGTGCTTCTAAAAGCTATTAAGATAGGTAGGTGTAAATGTGTTACGTGTTCAATTATCTCAATACTTACTAAAAGAGTCTCAATCTGCTCTTCATACATATGGAAAACGAGTGTATATGTTAAATGATGAAGGGTTATCACCTTATCCTATCTATTTAAATCAACCTATTATGATGGGTGTGGGAACGAATTGGAATCAGCATAAAGGATTTGAAGAAATCATTAAAGGATTTATAGGCGTAATTAACAAATTTCCTATGTATATGTTATTTGAAACTTATTTGTGTAGGGACTTTATTGAAGGGTTTTTAGAAGAGAATAAATTCCCGTTTGAGCTGGTTTTTACTAATAAGAAAAGGGATACGAACTTTTTTAACGTGTTAATTACTAATAGTGATGATATAACTACACTTATGAAGTATTTCTTCCAATCAGCACAAGATTCCCTCTATACGGTATTAAGTTATTCAGCGGGCTGTAAGATTATCAGCAATAATATTGGGGAGATTGGATTAAAGGCTGACAGTTTCTATCCAAGCTTTTCATTTATGTATGATGCGCAAGAATTATTTATTATTGGTGGGGAAGAAAAATGGTCAGATATCCATTATATAAAAAAATTTTTCCATCTTGAGCAGATTACAGATGAGCTAACTATTGATTTAAGAAAATGAATTTAATGATGATGTGTGTTTTAATTATATAAGTCTTGGATCTAAGGAATTAAAGTTAGTTGAGCAACTTTGTGTAGCGGAAGGATTATGTGTATGTCACACCACACTAAAGACCGAAAGTGATAAAGTGTTGTGTAAATAACTAATTTGGATGACTTGAATGTATAAACCTAAAAACTTTCCTTTATGGAGAGCTTTTTTATTACAAAGAAAAGACACCCATATAAGAGTGTCTTTTCCGATAGTTTTTTAGCAGAAGCAAGAAGCTCCAACAATGATCAATAAAATAAACAATACTACTAATAAAGCAAATCCTCCAGAAAAACCGCAGCTTCCGCCGCAACTACCACCAAATCCCATAATAGTTCCTCCTTTAATTAAGAGGGGAAAACAAGGGTACACTCATGTATTTTAACGGATTCAAATTACTTTATGTTTTTTACGCAATAATTGAGCAGGTCCTTTTGAAAATAAAGAAAAGACACTCTAAGGTGCCTTCCTCCGACTGGATAACGACATTTCATGTATTGGATTGTGGGAACTGGTGGATAAATTGCAAATTTGTTACCAACTGCTCGCTCCAACATCCGCCTTCAACCACTTCACCCAATCCAAATCTTCTACCTTAAGCAAACTTAACGAAACACCCTTCATATCTAAAGAAGTGAGAAGGGTACCAACCTTTACGAATTTAACTTGTAAGCCTTCCAGCTCACATAAACGGCGAATGTCGTTTGCGAAAATGTATTGTTCCATTAATGGTGTCGCACCTAGTCCATTAATGAGGATGGCGAAGTTGTCGCCTTTTCTCCAGCGATAAATGCTTTTTAGTTTATTCATAAGTTCGATCGCTAATATTTCAGAAGAAGATAGTGCTTCTTTACGGTAACCTTTTTCCCCGTGGATACCAACGCCGTAAAACACTTCATCATCATTTAATGTGAATGAAGCTTTTCCTTGTACTGGATCATTTGCAGGTGAAAGAGCGACTCCTAATGTGTGTAAGTTTTGGATGACAGAACGGCCAAGTGCTGTTAGTTCTTCTAAAGAATGTCCTTCAAGAGCGGCCGCGCCTAATATTTTTTGAACGAAAATGGTGCCCGCTACGCCGCGTCTTCTTTTATTAAAAGAAGCATCATCTTCAATTGAAACGTCGTCATTTACGATGATGTGGTCAATTTGTCTTCCTTCTTCTTTGGCGATTTGTTCTGCAGCTAAAAAGTTTTCTACGTCATCTTTAAAGTTTTTAATGATGAATAAAATACTTTTATCTTTTGGTATGAGGCGAGTTGCCGCTGCAATTTGTTCGACTGTAGGCGGAGTGAAGATACTTCCGTTTACTGCCGCTGTAAGCATTTCTTTTCCTACATAACCTATATCAGCAGGTTCGTGTCCGCTACCACCGCCGCTTATAAGGACAACGTTTTGCTTCATTTTTTCGATATCTTTTACATAAATGATGTTATGTGCTTCGTCATAGTTTACTTTGTCGTTATGTTCAAAATAAAAGCCATGCAGCATATCTTGAACAATATTTTCTACATCATTCATAATCTTTTTCATTGCTTTTTCCACCCTTTAATTACTTTGCTGATTGCTCAAGTAAAAGTAGTAATTGATTGTTTATCATATTTTTCATGAGAGAAGACATAATGGATGGATCTACTTCACATTTACTTTCAATCCAATCTTTTATCGTTCCAACGAAGCCGTGACTATAAAAGGAGGCAATCGTATTTTTTGTTTCAATAGAAAGAGTTAATCTACAGCTCATAGATAGTTCATCAATAATCTTCATATATAAGTTTTTCGTATGCTCAAATAAATAGTGATTGAACGAGTTTTGTTCAATGACTTTAAAAGCATTTCGGTAAAATTTTTGATTTTCATAAAAGTAATCAAATAATAAATCGAAAATATTTTCCCATGTTTCATAATCAAGAAAGTCTATAATATTTTCTTTCGTTTCTTCTCTATAAATCCAGCTTAATAGTTCAAATTTATCTTTAAAATGATAATAAAAAGTTTGCCTACGCATTTGACAGTGTAACATAATATCGCTCACTGATATTTTATGAAACGACTCTGTTTCCATTAAATGTTTCAATGAATTCGCGATTATCTTTTTAGAAATTATAGAAGAGGTCATCTTAATCATCCCTAGAATGTTAGTAATATAAGGCTGTTTTCTCAAAGATTGTTGCTGTTAAAACTAAAAGGCAGATTTAATCTACAAAACGTGTAGAATACTTTGCTATAATCAACCCAGGATATATAATTATGGTTAATCGAAAGGAGGGATAATAATGAAACAAGTAGCTCTCCATCATTTGCACAAAGAGCATAATAAACGAATAGCAGAATTTCATAAAAACCACGAAATTGAAATTCAGCGTGGTGAAAATGGGAACGGTTTGTTAGCTAAATGGGAAAGATTTTTTTATAACAAGGTAATTTACCCTCTAAAGAATGTGAAATAATACCTACCTATTAAATGAATTGTCATCCTTGTACAGTTCATTTTGTATCGCATTTTAAGTCAAATACGCATTAATCTTTTTTTCTTATTCAACTAAACTGCTCCGTTAGTTACATAACAATAAACCACGGAATCTACCTAAAAAGCATCTGATTAATGATGCTTTTTATCTTTTCTTAATGCTTCAACTGTGAAATAGTTAGATTTTTGACAAGCTGAAATAAGCATTTGCTCTACTCGATTTTCAAATGCTAAGTTTTTATGTAACTCAAGCCAACGATACCAGTAGAGGTAACTATCCAAATAATACGTATCTCCACATTATTGAACACCTCCTGAAAATGCATTATATTCAACCGTAATCAGTATTTTCAAGAGAGCAACAATCTATACGAAAACAGCCTAATATAAAAATCCTATCCATAAATGAGAGCGGTGTCTTTAGACAGATTGTCCATTTTGTCCGTTTACTATAAAACGCTTTCATTTTAACATGAGTAGTAAGAAGAAGATTTCAAATATATCACAATATATTAAAGGAATTGAGGGAGAATCACAATGAAAAAGATTATAAATAAACCAGAAACATTAGTAATGGAAATGTGCAACGGAATGGTTATGGCTCATCCAGAACTTGAGCTTTTGAAAAAATATAAAGTGATTAAGAAGAAAGAAATGAACGAAAATAAAGTAACGTTAATTAGCGGCGGTGGTAGTGGTCATGAGCCAGCACATGCAGGATTAGTTGGAAAAGGAATGTTAGATGCGGCAGTGTGCGGAGATGTGTTTGCTTCTCCTTCACAAATTCAGGTATATCAAGCGATTAAAGAGACGGCAAGTAAAAAAGGTACGTTATTAATTATTAAAAATTATAGCGGCGATATTATGAATTTCAAAAACGGTGCGCATTTAGCGACTGAAGATGGAATTGAAGTAGACTACGTAAAAGTGGACGATGATATTGCGGTAGAAGATAGCCTTTACACAGTAGGACGCCGCGGCGTTGCGGGAGTTATTTTCGTTCATAAAATTGCCGGCGCAGCAGCGGAAGCAGGTATGGATTTAGGAGCGGTGAAAGCTGTAGCGGAAAAAGCAGCGGCTAACGTGCGCACAATCGGTTTAGCGTTAACTTCTTGTACAGTTCCGGCAAGCGGATCACCTACTTTTACACTTGCGGAAGATGAAATGGAATACGGCGTAGGTATTCACGGCGAACCAGGAATTAAACGTGAAAAAACGCTGTCAGCAGATGAATTAGCTAACCGTATGACAAATGATTTAGTAAAAGATTTAGGAGTAAAAGATGGTGAAGAAATCGCGCTTCTTGTAAATGGTTTTGGCGGAACACCACTGCAAGAACTTTACCTATTTAACAACGCAGTTACGAGAGAATTAGCTGCTAGAAACATTAAAATTAATAGAGTATTCGTCGGTAACTATATGACAAGTATCGATATGGCGGGTATGTCTTTAACAGTAATGAAATTAGATGACGAGCTAAAAACATTACTATCGAAAGAATGTAATACACCAGCGTTTAAAGTAGATGGACCAGTTGAGAGTGTAGAGTACGTGAATGTGCTTGAAGGTGTAGAAGAGAAGGAAGTTTTATTTGAACTAGAAACAGCGGAAGAGCACGCTGTTATGAAAGATAATGTAATTACATTAAACAACATGATCTATCTCGTTGATAAAATGAGTGACATCATTATTAAAAATGAAGTACCGTTCTGTGAGTTAGATACACATGCAGGTGACGGTGACTTCGGAATGAGTGTGGCAAAAGGGTTTAAGCAATTAAAACGTGAGTGGAGTTCTATTTTAGGACAAGACAATGTAACGATCGGATCGTTCCTTGACGGTTGTTCTATGATTATTATGGAACATTGCGGCGGCGCTTCAGGTCCAATTTGGGGCGGTGCGTTCCGCGCAGCTAGTAAAGCAGCAGGCGAAAGACGTGAGCTAACAGTAGGAGAGTTCGCTGAAATGTTACAAGCAGCACTTCAAGGCATACAATCTATCGGTGAAAGATCGTTCGGAAGAGGAGCGGTAGTTGGTGATAAAACACTTGTTGACGCACTTGCTCCATGTGTAGACTCTTGGTTCGATAGCGCTTCAAATGGTACAGACGTGAAAACTGCCTTTGAAAAAGGAGCAGAAGCAGCGGTTAAAGGAGCAGAGTATACGAAAGAAATCGTAGCTCGTATGGGCCGCGCTGGTACAGTTGGTGAAAGAAGCTTAGGCTATCCAGATGCAGGTGCACATGCACTTGGAGTTATCTTTACGGAGATTGCGGGTAGTTTGAAATAGAAATTAAAAGATCCCCTCTGCCTTAAGGTGGAGGGGATTTTTCTATAGTTGATTGATATATAATTTTGCTAGATGCTCTCTCCGTAAAGATATGTATGTTTATAAATACTAAGATAATAGTTTTAAAAGAAGCAACGTGAGTTCCTATAAATATGGAATTCACGTTGTTTAATTGTGTTTTGGAAAACGGCCCAATCGATAAAAATCACTTCAAAAGGTGGTATTTATTGTTTTGGGTTTCAAAATTATGGTTGGACACCTTATGAAGTGGTTTGGGAGGGATAAAGAGATTATTCCATAAGGTGTACCTTTTGAAACACTCTTGCGGAGATATCAAGGATTCTTAAATAGGAAATTACAAATATATAAAAACAAAGAATTAATTATCATTATAGGCTACATAAAAAACACTCTCGATTTTAAAATTTTTTCTCAATAAAGATTATGGATAAATTTAGAAAAAAACGGAAAGGGATTTTCGGTTTGTTTAAAGATTAAATGTGAAGGAAAAGAAATAAGAATAGTCTTTGTGATTACTATTTTATTTTTATTATAGAAAGATAAAATATTTGAAAGTTCTTAACAATGCGTTATAATATGTTTAGTAAAATTAACCAAAAAATATATTTTATTTATTATGTACTAAAGGAGAGATAAAAATGGCTGGACAAATTCGTATGTCACCAGAGGAGCTTAAATCGAAAGCCACTCGATATGGACAAGGTGCAAATCAAATTGAGGATATTTTACGTCAACTACAAAACTTACAAAATGAATTAAGAGGAGAATGGGAAGGTCGTGCATTTGAAGGTTTTGACCAACAGTTCAATGAATTAAAGCCAAAAGTACAAAACTTCGCACAGCTATTACAAGAAATTAATATGCAGCTTAATAAAACTGCAGAGGCTGTTGCTTCTCATGATGAAGAATTATCACGTAATTTCGGTTTGAAATAAAAAACGTTTTACCCTATATAACAAGAACTTTAAATGAGCCATACAATATAAGTTGTATGGCTTATTTAAATGCGTACCCAGCTTAGGTGGGCACGCATTTAAAAAGGGCGATATTGATAGGGAAATCTCATATATTTATTGAAATTTCTTCGATACGTTTGGAAAAATTATAGAAAGGGTTTGAAAGAATGGGACAATTTCAAAGTAATTTACAAACAGCAACGCAAATTGCTACGAAAATGGGATCAGCCTCTGACAGGATTCAAAGTGCAACAAGTCGTTCTATAACAAAGGCGACGCGTACAACACTATCTGTTAACTCCAAAGCACAAGAAGCTAATCAACAAGTTTTAGACTTGACGAAACAATTTTTTGTTGCCTTTCAACAAGCGGTTGATAATATTCATTCGGTAGCTAACGAGTTTGAGAGAATGGATAACGAACTTCACAACACTTTTCGCTAATGTGACAACCTACGTAAAGGTAAAATGGTAGGAGGAATATGATGAGTCAAGATATTGAAAAACAAATTAATCAAGTAAATCAAAAGTTAAGAAGTGTATTTGAAGAACAAGACCGAAATCAATCCGCGATTCACATTCAGGAGCAAGCGGAAGCAGATTTTTATGAATGGAGAGGTCGAAGCCATCGTTTGTTTGATCGAATTTTAGGAACTTGGCATGGTGATAGAGAAATGTCTCAGTTTCTTATGAATACATATCAAGATGCACAACATATTGAAAGAAAAGTCACATTTGAATTGGAAAACAAAAAAGAAACGTTGCTTAAAGAAAGACGAGACCTTAGTGATTTAGAAAACGACCTTTCCTATCAACAACAAAAATTAGCAAGGGAGGTCAATGCATGAGTTTAAATATGTATTTCGGAGAAGTACAAAGCCAAACTCAAAGCATGAATGCTGTATGTATCGCTACCATTCAAGGCATAGAACAAGCGATTCAGTCGATTGACGCTTTTGCAGTTGATACTGTGTTACAAGGGCAAACATATAGTAGTGCAAAAGCATTTTTTGTTCAAACCTTTCGTCCTTTAGCGCAAGGAATCATTTATTTATGTGAAGAATTAATCCGTCAGAATGATGCTTTTCCAAGTCAATTTCAATCAAAGGTAGCTTCAACAGATGTTATTGAACAAGAAATAAGAGAACAAATTCAAGAAATCAATCAAACGATTGCAAGTATAGAAGCAATAGAGGTACTTACACCAATGCCTGGAGTAGACGCAATTGTTGCAGTCTTAGTTGCAATGAGAAAAAAACTTGAAGAAAAACTAGAGCATCTATATGAATTCAATTATACGTCCAGTAATAACTACAGCACGGCCCTTCAACTAGCATCCAGTATTGCTGCTGGTCTTACTGAAGTTCAAAGTGGAAAAGGATTTAGTCCTGCAAGTGGCACGTTTAGTACACAAGACTTGAATATGGAGTGGACGACTTCTATTCAAACAATTACAGAAGATAGGAATCGTCAGACTGACAACCTTCTAAATAGTAGTACAATTGAAGAAGGAGCGATTGATGGTAGATCTTCATCGGAATCAGAAGAAAAAGGTTTTGATGGTAAAAAACTAGCAAGAGATATAGCTGGTGAAATAAGTGGTGAATATGATGTTCGTCGGGCTTGGGATGGTGTTGATCCATCAACTGGAGAAAAACTGTCTACTTTGGACCGATTTTTAGCTGGCGGGATGGCAGTAGCTGGTCTTACCCCTATTGGAAAACTTTCGAAAGTTGGTAAGGGTGTGAAGATGACTGCTAACGCTACTAAGGCTGTAAATAAAGCTAAAAAAGTACCTGTTGAGAAAGTCAATGGAGTTAAGGGTACAGGTGAAGTTAATAAGAAAGTCAGCAGAACTAGTGTAGGAGAAGAAAACGTTACTTATCGTAGGGTTCAAGGCGGTGATAGTAAAGAGTTAATTTTAGCTAATGATGATGGTACACTTTCCTTAAATAGTAAATGGAGGGCAGATCATAACTTAAATGTATCTACTGGAAAAGATCACTCTACATATTTCAAAAATAAACGAGCAGACTCATATATTGTGGAATTTGAAGTGCCACAGTATTTGGATAATTTAATTAAAGAAAATGCAATTTCTCAGAAGGGTTATAAAACTAATCCACTTAATCAAGGTAGAACAGCTCCTAAGATTGTTGACAAGGGTATTTTTGATAAATATGGATTTGAAGGTGTTGCATACGAATTACCTGACCCCATTAGTCGGTGGTTGGTAGAATATGGCCGAAATGCTAAACTTATTAAGTAAGAGAGGAGTACGAATTAAATGATTAAGCCTTTATATGCGGAAAATATTATAGTAGGTGTAAAATATAAAAATAAGTTCAATTGGTATATAACTGAACCGGATTTATGGTATTTAGATTATAATCAAGCTGGGTACTCTCCTAGTGAATATCCAGAAGAAAGAAAAGGTATTAGTATTTTAAATGAGACTACAATAGCTAACTTTTTAGAAAGAATAGAAAAATATGAAAGATTCACAGAAGATATTAGGTTAGAATTTTTAAGGGAACTAAGAACTAATAGAGAAGAAGCCTATTATGATTATAATCCATGTTTCCTGATAGATTTTGAGCGTTTAATTTTTTATTCTAATTATCCGGAATCAATATCTTTTGAAGAATATATTCCGAATAACTGGAGAGGTTATTTACAGCGATTTGATGAACAAGTACTCTATGAGTATAGATACTGGGAAGATAAGAATAAAAGCTATTTAGTTAGAGAGGATTAGGTCATGCAAGAAAATAAATTAATTATGATAAAAGAAACATTTAAAAATGATGAAACTGGTGAACTAACGCCAGGAGTTACTATAATACTTGATGGAAATGTAAGAAAAGTATTGGAAATAATTATGGAAAAACAAGGTTATTCGGATTATCCAGAAGCTCTAAAAGAAGTTATTTTTGAAGGGATTCATCATTTTGTGAAAAGAAATAAATAATAAACTGACATATATTCTTAAGGTAAAGGGCAATTCCGAAAGGGATATGCCCTTTTTATTTTTTAAATTTGAAATGTATCTAAGATATTATCTTTTTCTTCTTTATTGATACCAATATATTTAAGTGTAATTTGTGGTGTGCTATGATTCAAGATTTCTTGCAACATAGCTACATCTTTTGTTTGTTTATAGAACCAATAGCCGAAGGTTTTGCGCATGGTGTGGGTACCAATGGATTCTACACCGGCAAAATCTCCGGCTTTTTGCAATTGTCGATAAGCCTGGATTTTACTAATGGGTTGATCTCCTTTTCTTGAAGGGAATAACCAGATACTTTCTAGTGTTTGGGCATACAAATAGATTTCATCGAAAATAGAAGTAAGGTTAATCATGCGTTCTTTCTTTGTTTTTCCTTCTTTGATTTTAAATTCTTTTCTCTTTTTTTGTTTTAGCTTTACTATGGTTTGTGTTTCAAGTTGAAGTAGATCGCTAATACGTAATCCGGTATGAATACCGATTAGAAAGAGAATATAGTCTCGTTCTGAGCAATGACGTTTAAGAGCCCATTTCATATCTTCAATCTGATTTTTGCTACGGATGGTTTGGAGATCAATGAGATGTGTTTTTTTGTTCATGGATTTTTGACATCTTTATTTATAGTGTTTTAAATGTATACTTTTGTTATGTAAATTGAGGATATTAGGAAATTTGGTAAGAAGTCAATAATTTAGGGGAAATGAAAGTAAACTAATATTCAAAAGTTTATATTCATTTTTATTAGCTTAATATTTTCATACTTTTGTAAAATTGATTTTCACTATATGAAAATCAAACACGTTTTTAAAATATGTACCTTTTGGGAGCTTGAAATAGATTTTTAATTTTGATTTTCTGTGTGGAATTATATCGACGAAAATGACTTTTTTGAAAATTCACAAGGGGTGTTAAATGTTAGTGGAATAATGAACAATATGTCGGATATTTTTTAGGGGTACCTGATAATTTTTGAAACGGGGAATTAAACATGGAAAGAAAAAAATCCAATAATTTTCTGATGATTTAAGCGGTAATTAGAATATAAATAGAAAAGGAATTCAATAGGATTCCTTAGGTGGTAATCATTTATTTACTGCCAAAAAATAAGTGAATCGAGCCAATATGACTATTGCACTTAAAATAAATAACAGCTTTTTTGTAAAGTGAATCTGTATAAACTGATTCAGAATCTTATAAGAATCCATATGAAAAGTATTCATACAAATATCAAACAGTCCAAGTTGCAATGAGAAACTTGGGCTGTTTGATATTTCCTTTCCTAGCACTACTCTATCGCCATCGAAACAAAAGAACGAGTGATCCCACTTTATAGTTATGCGCAAAACATAAACCAGCAGAACCTTTGTATTTTGCTATCCTACGCATTTCACCCTGCACAAAAAAATATTTCTCAACATTTTATTTGTTGAAAAAGATTGAATATTCTCTATAAAGAGAATATTATGTTGCTATCGGCAAAAAAAATGATAATTCGCAGACACTGGGGAGGAAATACATTGAAAAAGAATAAGAAGTTAAAACCTTTATCAGTTTTAGCAACAGCGGCAGTACTAAGTAGTAGTTTTGCTTTTGGAAGTCATGCAGCTTATGCTGAGACACCACCAACACCATCTCTACCAATAGATGAGCATTTAATACCGGATGAGCGTTTGGCAGAAGCACTAAAACAACGGGGCGTAATTGATCAATCTGCATCACAAGCTGAGACGTCAAAGGCTGTCGAAAAATATGTTGAGAAAAAGAAAGGGGAAAACCCTGGTAAAGAAATCTTGACAGGAGATAGTCTTACGCAAGAAGCTTCTGATTTTATGAAAAAAGTAAAAGATGCAAAAATGAAGGAAAATGAACAGGCACAGCAGCCTACAGTAGGGCCAGCAGCTGGACAAGGTGCTGGATTGAATTCTAGTAAATTAAATGGAAAAGTACCTACTGCACCAGCGAAGCAAGAAGAGTACAACGGTGCTGTTCGAAAAGATAAAGTACTTGTTTTACTTGTAGAATTTAGCGATTTTAAGCATAACAATATTGATCAAGAGCCAGGATACATGTATTCTAAGGACTTTAATCGTGAACATTATCAAAAAATGTTATTTGGTGATGAACCATTTACGTTATTTGATGGATCGAAGATTAATACATTTAAACAATTTTATGAAGAACAATCTGGCGGGAGCTACACAGTTGATGGAACTGTAACGGAATGGCTTACTGTTCCAGGGAAAGCTTCAGATTACGGTTCGGATGCGGGTACTGGCCATGATAACAAAGGTCCTTTAGGGCCACGTGATTTTGTGAAAGAAGCATTAAAGGCAGCGGTAGCAAAAGGAATTAATTTAGCAGACTATGATCAATTCGATCAATATGATCAAAATGGTGATGGAAATAAAAACGAGCCAGATGGCATTATTGATCATTTAATGGTTGTACATGCTGGCGTGGGTCAAGAAGCTGGTGGCGGTAAATTGAAAGATGATGCGATTTGGTCTCATCGTTCAAAACTTGGATCAAAACCATATGCGATTGATGGCACAAAATCTTCTGTTTCAAATTGGGGCGGAAAGATGGCTGCATACGATTATACAATCGAGCCTGAGGACGGAGCAGTTGGTGTGTTTGCGCATGAGTATGGTCATGATTTAGGCTTACCAGATGAGTACGATACAAAGTATTCAGGACAAGGTGAACCTGTTGAGTCATGGTCTATTATGAGCGGCGGCAGCTGGGCTGGAAAAATTGCAGGAACAGAGCCAACAAGTTTCTCACCACAAAATAAAGAGTTTTTCCAAAAGAATATGACGGGCAACTGGGCGAATATCGTTGAGGTAGATTATGATAAACTTCGCACAGGAGTCGGTGTTGCAACATATTTAGATCAAAGTGTTACAAAATCAAAACGACCAGGAATCGTTCGTGTTAACTTGCCAGACAAAGATATCAAAAATATCGAATCGGCATTTGGTAAGAAGTTTTATTACAGTACAAAAGGAAATGACATTCATACAACACTTGAGACACCAGTATTTGATTTAACAAATGCAAAAGATGCTAAGTTCGATTATAAGGCATTCTACGAACTTGAAGCGAAGTATGATTTCCTTGATGTATATGCGATTGCAGAAGATGGAACGAAGACACGTATTGATAGAATGGGCGAAAAAGATGTAAAAGGCGGCGCGGATACAACTGATGGTAAGTGGGTTGATAAAACTTACGATTTAAGCCAATTCAAAGGGAAAAAAGTAAAACTGCAATTTGAGTATTTAACAGATATTGCAGTAGCTTATAAAGGATTTGCGTTAGATAATGCAGCATTAACTGTAGATGGCAAAGTTGTTTTCTCGGATGATGCAGAAGGCCAGCCAGCAATGACGTTAAAAGGATTTACTGTATCTAACGGATTGGAACAGAAAAAAAATAATTACTATGTAGAGTGGAGAAATTACGCTGGTTCTGACACGGCGTTACAACATGCGCGTGGCCCAGTGTTTAATACAGGAATGGTTGTATGGTATGCGGATCAAAGCTTTACAGATAACTGGGTAGGTGTTCATCCAGGTGAAGGATTCTTAGGAGTAGTAGATTCTCATCCAGAGGCAATCGTAGGAACATTAAACGGACAACCGACTGTGAAGAGCAGTACGCGCTATCAAATTGCCGATGCGGCATTCTCATTTGATCAAGCGCCAGCATGGAGAGTAGACTCGCCAACTCGCGGTATCTTTGACTATAAAGGATTACCAGGAGTTGCAAAGTTTGATGATTCTAAGCAGTACATCAACAGCGCTATTCCAGATGCAGGACGTAAGTTGCCGAAACTAGGATTGAAGTTTGAAGTAGTAGGTCAAGCTGAAGACAAGTCTGCAGGTGCAGTTTGGATTCATCGATAGAATAAGGTGAAACTATGAGGGAGCTGCCTCATAAGTCGGTGAAACCGACTTATGGACAGCTCTCTTCTTATTGTAGAAACAGGGCAGTTTAGGAACCAGTTCATAGAAAAGAAAGATACAAAATTCATTGTTTGATTTCGGCTGAGGAATTTGATTCATCTATTTTGTGTTTGCTAATAAATGTATTAATGCTTGTTTTAATGGTTTAGCTTGACGTTCTAATAATAAATTTAAATCGGTATGTGTTGATTCTAATCCTCCTTCACGAATCCCTTTTTGAGTCATTACTAACGTCTTATTACCAATAGATAGAACGTATTGAGCACAAGCGCATTTAATTGGAAGAAAATCAAACAACTTATAAGAGTCGTTCTACATTTTATCCCGCATTAACGGGCAGTAAGATCCCCACCTCAAAATTCAGCAAAAGCAAAGAAGTTAGGTGGGGGATCAACTGCCCGTAAAAGCCCGATTGGTGCGGGCTAATAATCAGTGGGGGATGAACAAAACCCCCACTGATTAAAGTTTCACTTTATTGTAGAACGGCTCTTATATTTTCACATCAAAATTAAATAACTTTATTATCATTACACAGATATGTATATGAATGTTACATTAGTATTTTTCTTCTTAATTTATATATTCGCAAGTAAAATAGCATAATATCAGTATGAATCACTATAGTAATATGAATTTTTGCATATTTTGAAATTCAGTATATCCTCCGAAAACTTTTGATTGTATAATGTGTTTTGTCATATTCTTTTAGATTTTTTTGACAAAAAATAGAAGACGTATTGGGAGAAGGCATTATGTACACAAAACTATTAAAATCAATTACATCATTATCACTAATAGGTGGTGCTTTATTATATACAAATGGCAGTGATGTGAAAGCTGCTGAAGCGGGCGTTTTTTCTGATGTGCCTACATCGCATTGGTCGTATCCGGCGATTAAAGATTTAGCGGACAAAAATATTATTTCAGGTTATGGAAATGGGATATTTGGTTTTGGAGATGTTGCGACGAGGGAGCAAGTTGCAGCTTTAATTTATCGAGTGCTAGTGCCGAATAAGCAAGGCGGTTCGTTTAGTAATGATGGAACTCGTTACGTATTAAAAGATGGCTCTACGTTTAAAAATCCTTACGGTGATATTAATCGAGATTCTACAATGTTTCCAGAAGAGGTATTAACTTTAACGAATTTAGGGGTTTTTAAAGGTGATGAAAATGGCCGATTTAGACCTAAAGCTTCTGTGAGTCGTGCGGAAATGGCACAAATTCTTACAAATGCTTTTCATCTTTCTGCTAAACAAAAACATACATTTAATGATGTTCCAAGTCCATTTTGGGCAGAAAATGCGATTAGTGCGGTGCAATCAAACGGAATCGCAGATGGTACAGGCGACGGGGAATTTGAACCATATGGTACAGTAACACGTGAACAGTATGCACAGTTTTTATATAAAACTTTGAAATCTAAAAATACTGATGTAAAGGATACAGGAGATGCGGCATTATTAACAGCATTCAAAAATGAAGTGCAAACGCGTATTAATGCGTACGAAACGAACATTACACTTCCATATAAAACGAAAAATAGTAATACAAAAGAAGTGATGAATACACTTTTCACCGCATATAAAGAAGTTGCAAGTAAAAATGAGTATACAAATTATAATAGATCGAATGTTTCATATGGACTTTCTGGATCACCTGGAAATTATACATTTACGCTACATATTACATATCGCGAAACGAAAGAACAAACGGAATATGTAATGAAACAAGCGAAAGCAATCGTTTCTTCTATTATTCAAGTCGGTATGGATGATCATGAAAAAGTGAAGGCGATTCATGATTACGTAGTAAAACATGTTTCTTACGATACGTCTTATAAAGCGTATACAGCATATGAGGCACTCGCGAATCGTTCTGCCGTTTGCCAAGGTTACACCCTATTAACCTATCAATTATTAAAAGAAGCTGGAATTGAGAATCATTTTGTAGTAGGAACTGGAGACGGTCAGCCTCATGCTTGGAATTTAGTTAAAATCAATAACAAATGGTACCATCTTGATACAACATTCGATGATCCAATACCTGATAAACAAGGGCGAGTAACATATTCTTATTTCAACTTATCAGATGAACAAATTGCAAGAAATCACGAGTGGAACCGCGGGGACTATCCGCAGGCTACAACAAATTATTATGATACACTTACAAATAAAATTGCAGCGGGTAGCTCTAAAACAACTGCATACGAGCAAATATTAAAAGATACAAAACTAAATTATTTAGCAAATGAATATGTTGCGAATAACTATAACGAATTAAAAAGTAAAATGCAGCAGCGCTATAGTGCAAAGCCTGAAAAGATTGAAATTCTGTATAAGCAATCAATGGACGGCGCACTGCAAGATGTGAAGAAGGCAATTGGCGAAATTCGTTTCCCGCAAGGCGCGAACCGTGTTTCTTATAAAGCGGAGCCGTATAATGCAAAAGAAGGATATTCTTTAGTGACGATTACGTTTATATATTGATAATAAAAAAGCATCTGTTTCAGATGCTTTTTTATTATTTTGATTCGACATAATGTGATAACGGAACATAACCGCATCTGTTATGATAACCTTTGAAATTTTACATTTCGGAGGATTAGTAATGGACCAAAAGAAGATTTTTGCTGTGTTAATAGGAATCGTGGTTTTACTTGCTTTTGTTATCCATCCAGGCGTCCCAGACAAACGTGTTCCTCTAAAAAATAAACTTGCAGTAATCCTTCCATTGATTGTTATATTCGGTTTAATTTCCTTATATATAATTAAAACAAGTACTTATCAAGTAACGTTAAAGATATCGATATAGTTAACTGGAAAAATGCATCTCACGCAATCAATGGTGAGTTCTCTAACGAAGTTAATGCCAGGATTCTTGATTTTGTAGAAAAACATTCTAATGACAACTAAGTTGAAAGTGGAAAATATGTTGTAATAACAACTTTATCTCTATATAGCTATTTAAGGGGATTTAGCTCATTTTTTATTTTGGGACATTTTAAAATCTTAGCTTGCTGGAGATAGGGTATCGCCAGCATTTCGGAAAAAAACACGCTAAGGGCATGCTTTTGGTCTTGCTCATAACGATATTAGTACAAGTGTAATGCGTGATAAATGGCCGCAAGTACTTGCGCCAAGTAAAGCTGATTTAGATGAAATTACAAGGATGTACCCATAATAATTAATAGGAGGACCTTAAAATGAAAAAATATATTCCATTTTCTATAATAACAACAGTTGTATTATTGGCTTCTGGATGTTCTCAGTTTAATAGTAAAACCGATGCAACGGTAAATAAAACTCAGATAAAAACTGCTGAGGTAGCAAATAACTCCCAGTCAAATGATTTTCCTGTAATTAATATGGGTGGAAAAATGGTGAAATACTATGACGACACATCCACTTTGGTAAATGACAGCTCCTCTGCAATTGAAGGGAATATAGTTAAAAATAAATATATTATATATAACGAAGTATATTTTACCATTTCAACAGTTGTTGTCACAGATGTATTAGAAAGTAATGATAATATTAAAGTAGGCGATAAAATAACGGTTCTTCAAACTGGTGGAGTTTTCGAATATAAGTCCGATCCAAAAAATAAAAAGACATTTGATACGGAGCAATCAATGAAAGATGGCCAACAATTTGAAGTAGTTTTTGAGAATGCTCCTGTGATAAAAGAAAATAAAAAAGTAATTCTTTTTTTGGAAAAATATAAAGGCCCAATTAGTTGCCAATATGTAACTAGTGGTGATTTCCAAGGGAGATTTCCAGTGGATGAAAATACAGATACTGTGAGTCCGCAAAATAAAGATTTTAAAGAAAAATTCATAAAAACAAATGACTTAAAAGAAAAAATTAAAAAGTTAAAAAAGGAAAAACAATAAAACGAAAATAATTAAGCTACTAAATAATAGAAACGAAACCAACTGTGCTATTTAAAATGGTACAGTTGGTTTCGTTTTGGTACTAACGCTTGCGAAGGTAAAGTTTTTTGCGATTTTGGGCATTTTTTCATGAAGAAAAGACACTCACATGAGTGTCTTTTCCGATAGTTTTTTAGCAGAAGCAAGAAGCTCCAACTATGATTAATAAAATAAATAATACAACTAATAAAGCAAAGCCGCCGCCACAACTACTACAACTACCACCAAAGCCCATAACAGTTCCTCCTTTAGATAAGAGGAGAAAACAAGAGGTCACTCATGTATTTTAACGGATTCAATTTACTTTATGTATTTACGCATGAATTGAGCAGGTCCTTTTGAAAATAAAGAAAAGAGACCCTCTAAGGTGTCTTTCTCCGATTTGAACCATCTCAAGTTTAATGATAGGGGGTCTCGCCACATACCTATCAAGCTGAAGGGAATCTTTTTTTTAGCTTTTAAAGAAATCCTCCATCATTTTAGCGCCTTCAATGTTCAATGTCACACCTTCTACTGTATCCTTCTTCTCATCTTTAGCGATCGTAATTTGCTCCGTATTATCAACCCACACAAGAAATTCTTCTTTTGAGTCATCTTTATATGTAACGGTTATAGTAGAATGCGCAGATGCCCTCTTTTTTTGATCTAGTGTGATTGTTTTAGGTGTTCCATTTTGAACTGCCGAAACGATAGATTGTATCATTTTTTCGTTATCTGTTTGAGATTTGGAACTAGTATTACTTGATGTTCTAAGCATCTCAATGTTTGTAATGTCTGCAGAGTTTAATTGAATGGTATTTTTCGTATTTTCTTGCTTAGTTTTTGGAGTATTATTTGTAGTAGAAGTGCTTGTACAACCTATTAAAGTAAAAGATAGAACACTTAGAGCACATATATAAGTGATTTTTTTCATTTTATCTCCTCCTCTAATTTAATTATAACAATATTCTGTTAATTTAGGTAGTTATTGTAATGAGGAAGGTAAAATAATATTTCACCCTTACAAAATTGTCACATTCATGTAAGGTAATTCAATAGATTCGTTACTTTTTCCATGTCATAATAAAGACATAAGAAAGCTAATCAAAAAACTATAAGTTATTAGGAGAGTGTCAGTCATGATTGTAACAACAACGTCTGGAATCCAAGGTAAAGAAATTATTGAGTATATTGATATTGTAAATGGTGAAGCTATTATGGGTGCAAATATTGTTCGTGATTTATTTGCTTCAGTTCGTGATGTTGTCGGTGGCCGTGCTGGCGCTTATGAAAGTAAGTTAAAAGAAGCTCGTGATATTGCAATGGGAGAAATGAAAGAACTTGCAAAACAAAAAGGTGCGAACGCTATCGTTGGTATTGACGTAGATTACGAAGTTGTTCGTGATGGAATGTTAATGGTTGCTGTAAGTGGTACAGCTGTACGTATATAATTAAATAAAAAACAGGCTCACCCCTTGAAGCGTATGCTTTGAGGGGCTTTTTTTGTTTTCAAGTAGTAGAAGTAAAAAGAATGAGCTTGATCCTTTAGGAAAAAGCTCATTCTTTTTATTTAAGCTATAAGATCTTTTGCTTCTACTTTCTTTTTGTTCATGACTAAAGTTAAAATGAACAAAATTAAGCTTAAAAGTGCCATTATAATAAAAACTTGCGTATAACCATCAAAATAATCACGAGCGATTCCTGCTAAGACAGGAATAAATCCGCCCATAATGTACCCTCCGGACTGCATCATAGCAGTCCATGCACTCGCATCTTCTGAAGTTTTTGTTTCATATAGCGGTAGCATGAGAGCGAGTGGGAATACGCCGCCGAGCCCGATACCTAGTAAAATAGAAGGGATCCATGGTGTAGTTAGTGGGTAAATCATAAGCGATAAACCTACGAGTACGAAGCATATACTCCCTAATAACCAAAGTGCTCGGTTTTTATAAATATCCGCTAATGTTGGAATTAAAAAGCTGCATATCATTTGAATAACTGTAAAAACAGTTATAAGAGTACCAGCTTGTTCGCTACTGACACCCATACTTTGATTTGCTGGCGCAAGCCACGTCGTAATGGAGTAAAAGATTCCTGATTGTAGTCCGAAAAAGATTGTGAACAACCATGCTTTTTTATTTCTTAAAGGTAAACTATTATTCTTTTTATCTTGTGTACTCGTATTCTTTTTTCGTTTCATAACCGGATACCAAAATATAATAGCGATAATAGTAAGTACACCCCAAAAAGCGAGTGCCATATTCCAATCGTCTTTTAATACATGTTGTAAAGGAATCGTTAATCCTGCACTTAAAGAAGCGCCAGTTCCCATGCCTACTGAATATATTCCAATCATTAAGCCGATTTTCGTAGGGAATTTTTCTTTAATAAAACCTGATAGTAACGGACCTGCAAGTGCAATTCCAATGCCGATAAATAAAGAGCTCGCGAATAATGTGGAAATGGAAGAGGTAAAAGCCCTCATACATGTAGCAAAGCCAATTAAAATAAGACAAGCCATAATTGCTTTTTCTGCCCCATATTTTTTAATTACCTTCCCAGTCAGTAAGGCGAATGTCCCCATACAAAAAACAGGAATGGCTGTTAAAAAACTAACGGAAAAATTGCTTATATTTAAGTCTTGTCGGATTGTTTCTAATAAAGGTGAAACAGATGTAATTCCGATACGTAAATTAATAGAAACAAAAAATAGTGCTAGTATATACAAATAAGTTCGTCCTTGATGTTTCAATTTAATTTTCTCCCCTCTTAAACATCAGACGTTATTCAGTATATCATCTGATGTTTGAGTGTAATATATAAGGAGCTTATTTCAGCTCCAAATTTTGAACGGCGTATGTTCGTGCCTCTTCGGCATTTTGTTTAAAAATAGCTTGGAATAACTTTTCATGAATGTCAGAGTTATCTTCATAGTTCACTGTATTTAATATTAATTGGCTTAAAATGTGGCGAAGGGCAGGTACGAAAGATTGATATAAATCAAGTAGAACTTCGTTTTTGCTCGCCTTTGCAATTGCTAGATGAAACTGAATATCTGCGTCTATGTATGCTACATAATTTCCTTCTTGAAGGGCATTTTTTCTTTTATTCAAATGTCCTTTTAAGTATAAAAGGTCCTCTTCACTTCGGCGCTGTGCCGCTAACATCGCTACTTCTTTATCCAACATATTTCGTGCTTCATATACATGATTAATATTAGCTGTTTGCAATCGTTTTTCAAATGAATCCTGTGTTGTATTTAGTGAGACAATACGAGTACCTTGTCCTTGTCGAACTTCTAAGATGCCGGCATGTACTAATATCTTTATGCTTTCTCGCAGCGTCGAACGCCCTACACCTAACTCTTCCATTAATTGCGGCTCTGTAGGGAGGCGATCACCAACTTCATACTCGCCAGAAAAGATTTTTTCTTGTAAACGTTCCAACACTTCATCGACTAATTTCCGTCGAGAAACTTTTGAAAAAGATTTCTTTTCGTTTATATTCATCTGCTCATCTCCTGTTATATTCGCTTTTATGATAACCAATTTAAGTTCTGTTGACAATGTTATTTTTTAGATAGTTGGAGCGGGAGGGGATAACGTTGATGAATAAATGAAAGGACAGCACATATTTTATATGACTCATATGTACTGTCCTCGCTTATTCCACAATTGTGTTTGTTTTTAGATTATGAAAAATCGTTTCCTGTCTTGCTATAAATTTCATAGGCAAAAAATCCAAATAAATAGCCTATTCCAGCTCCTAAACCAACTGTAAACAGTGAATAATCCGGGAAAAATATGTCGACAATTATACCGATTAAACACCCTAAAAGCATTCCCATTGGTATTAAACTATCTAATAAAACTTGAGCGTTTTTTGATTTTTTCTTACCTAAGTTACCGTTGTTATATTTATGTTTAAGCCTTCCAATTACAAATAATATAATTCCTCCGACTATTACAACAGGCGCAATTACCGTAATTAACCACATGTTAGAATCTCCTTTCGCCTTTTAATAGAATTATACCAGATACTTACAATTACATACTCCTAAACGTATATCTAATCTATTTAAAAGGTCGATCAAAAAGACTTCTTCCATTGTATTTAATCACTCGTCAAAAACACTTTCCCTTTTGTTTTTTCAGCAGACTGCACAACATCAACCGCCGTTTTCACATCTACTAAGTCATACGTAGAATGTACTGTCATGAAACGTAATTGTTTATCTTCTACTAAGCGAATTAAGTGACGAAACGTTTCTTGCCATTTATATGCGGACACTTCTTTATTCCAATGTCGTAAATGAAATATGTTAGCCTGCACCTTTGCTTTCGTGACAATCTCTGCCCAGTTTACTTGTATTCCTGATAGAAGGCCTATAGTTAAAAAGTGCCCATTTGGACGTAAGCAAAATGCTAATTCATTTCCATCCGGTCCCCCAATAGAATCAATCGCAGCATCTGCACCTATCCCGTTTGTTAACTCCATCACTGTTTCATAAAGCGGGGTAGTGGAAGTGTCTATTACATATTCGGCACCGAGCTGAAGTAATTCCTCAGTATGCTTATTGTTTCTAGTAACTGCAATTAATCGGAAGTTTAAAATTTGTGATAATTGAACAAAAAGGTGTCCAATAGCGGATCCACAAGCATTCACTAATAAAACGTCATTCTGTTTTAAGTTTAGAGTTTCTGTGCATGTGATCCACGCTGTAAGGGGATTAATATACATTTGTGATGCTGTAAAATCATCGATGGAATCGGGAATAGGGACTACAAAGTCAGCTGATGTTGTAACGAACTCTTGCCAAGTACCTTCTCCGCGTAAAGGCAAAACACGTTTGCCGATAAGGTCTCTAGAAACGAAAGGACCGACATCTTCTACAATACCAACACCTTCATAACCAGGTATGTTAGGTAAAGGGATTCTATGTGCATACGCTCCGGTTATTGGAATTAAGTCAGATGGATTAATCGGTCTAACTAGCATACGAACTAAAACTTCATTATCTTTTAATGGTTCTATATTTTTATATTCAACTTGTAACACATCTTTCGGATTGCCAAACTCATGAAATTGAATGTATTTTCCAAGCAAAATAAATGTTCCTCCTTAGTGTGATTGGATTAATTATAGCATTTTTAGCTTAATTGATTATTTCAGTAGCACTAAATAAAAGGGAACAGAAAGTCGTCGTTTATACATCTGATAAAATCGTAGAAAAAGGTACTGCTGTATGTACAAAATTTAATGAAAAGTAAGATCGACCCTTGGAGTTTATGCTTTGAGGGGATTTTTATTGTGCAAATTTCAAAAAAATACATGAATTATGTAGCATTGTATGGATTGTAAAATCGATTTCCTGAATAAGTTATTAGGTACATAGTAATATAATAAAAAGACGCCCTTGTGAGCGTCTTTTTCCAACTTGAGATAGATGTATCATTATTGTTCTGCTAGGGTACATAATTCTCGTTTAAAGCTTTCTCACACAAATGATCTGTGTATCAATTTTTTTGATATACAGATCATTTGTATGATAATTCTTATAGATAATTGCTGAATGATAACCTTACATGAATGTTTTTAAAAGTTCTTGAACCAATGGAATTACTCCACCTACGAATTTTAAAACTGCCATTGCGATTTCCATATGATTGCCTCCTTTTTTTAATAGTAAGATGTAATGAATCTTTATACCCTCATTATAGTAAGCGTTTACAAATACATCAATGCATTTCGATATGCAATATTTCATATTTGTATTCAGTAATGAGGAATCAGTAATTTATCAAAAAGTAAGGTGCATCTTGTATAGTATAATATAATGGTGGAGGTCAGATATGAAAAAAATAAGTTCAAATATAGATTTGGATACAAATGTATTGGAAGCGGTATTTATTCCAAGAAGGTTTATTATTTTATGGATCACACTCGTATATATAGCTTCAATGCTTTTAGAATTTCGTAATAATATTTTCTCTATGGATAGTTTTTTCTTTACAATAGTCATTGTTATTCATACTATTTTTCATTGGTATTCGAGTTCATTAAAAAATAGGCAATTGTTGTACTTCTTTTTTGTACAACTTTTCATTGTGTTTTTGGCTGCATTTATTGCAACAAATGCTTCGATAGCGATTTTTGTTGGATTAACTCCTATTTTAATCGCCCAAAGTTTATATGTTTATCACAATATATTTAAAGTAATGATAGTTTTTACTCTTATGTATGCAATATTTTGTGCTGCAATTAGTATTAATTATGGTGTGAATAAATTAGCTATTCTTATCTCTATGTTTCTTTTAGTGTTAGCAATTATTATTCCTTTTTCTTATATTAATAAGCAGCAATTTGATGCACGTAATCGTATACAGAGCTATATTCAAGAGTTAGAGTCTGCATATATGAGAGTGGAAGAATTGACATTGGCTAATGAAAGGCAGCGTATGGCAAGAGATTTACATGATACGTTAGCGCAAGGTGTAGCGAGCTTAATTATGCAATTGGAAGCAATAGATGCCCATATGCAAAAAGGGAATACAGGACGATCTCAAGAGATTATGAAACAAACTATGGTAAGAGCGAGACAAACTTTACATGATGCAAGGTTGGTTATTGATGATTTGCGTCATACTACTAATTCATTTAATGAAGCAGTAAAGGAAGAGGTTCAACGTTTTTCTGAAGCTACGTCTATACATGTGAGACTTACTATTCAAAGTCCACCGTATATTTCAAGCGTAGTAAAAGAGCACTGTTTATATGTAATTAGTGAATGTTTAACGAATATCGCAAAACACTCACAGGCAGCAGATGTAAATTTAAATGTTGAATATATCGATGATCTTGAAAAACTTACTATTGAAGTTGAAGATAATGGAATTGGTTTTGACACTGGATATATCGGTAAGAATCCTGGACACTATGGTTTAATTGGCTTAAATGAGCGTGTTCGATTGATTAAGGGAGAAATACATATATTGAGTGAAAAGATGAAGGGTACGAAAGTGTATATTCAAGTGCCTATAAATAAAGAAGGAGATAGCCATGAAGTATAACGTATTAATTGTGGATGATCATTTCGTTGTAAGAGAAGGTCTGAAATTAATAATAGAAACGAGTGATTCATTTCAAATTATAGGTGAGGCTGCAAACGGAGAAGAAGCCCTTTCTTTCATAGAAAAAAAGAAACCCGATGTTATTTTAATGGATTTAAATATGCCTAAAATGAGTGGTTTAGAAACGATTGAGGCTTTGAATAAAAAACAAAATCATACGCCGATTATTATATTAACTACTTATAACGAAGATGAATTAATGTTAAAGGGAATTGAGCTAGGAGCAAAAGGATATTTGCTAAAAGATACGGATCGTGAGAATTTATTTCGAACGTTGGAAGCGGCTATTCGAGGTGAGATTTTACTACAACCAAATATTATGGAAAAGATAGTGAAGTATAAAAGGAAAGAAGTACATGCTGATAAGGTTGCAGAAAATAACTTAACAGATAAAGAATTGTTTGTGTTGAAAGCTATTGCGCGCGGATATAAGAATAAAGAAATTGCATTTGATATGGGGATAGCTGAGCGAACGGTAAAAGCGCATTTAACAAATATATACAATAAATTAGGCGTTAACTCACGGTCAGAAGCAGTAGCTGTGTCTATTGAAAGGAAGTTAATTCATTTTTAAAACATTATATATGCCCAATCGTACATTATAGGCTTGCCCTTTTGTACGATTTTTTTATTTCTTCCTTATGTTATGCTTCAGAAAGTATGAGAGATCTAAGAACAGTACAATTACAGACTTTTTCTTTTATCCCAACATAGAACGTATTGCTGTAAATTCATTCAAAGATTGCAGTTGATAAGAAATGGGGGAGTTAACACAGATGTTTCTACCTATTACTACATTTGATAGGTTTAGTTGGCTGGGAAATGTTGCATTCTCTTCAGAAAAGATTAGCAGGAATCGAGCGCTTTCGAGGGCCGAAGAACTAAATGCTAATTTGTATGAAGAGAAATGTATAGATTCAGTTAGTAATATTCATGAGGAAAGAACGATAGATTTTGTGAAATATGGTGATAATTATGTATCGGGTCATGCGGAACCTTATTCAACAATTGTCATAACGAGCGGCGATATGCTTGTTGGAAGTGGACGGGTTAATGAGTATGGAGAATTTAAAATATATACGAATAATCATCTGGAAGAGTATTTGATAATAAAAGTTCAGTCGATATTAGGTGGTTTTTATCAAGAGAGTATAATAGTAAAGGTAGATTGTTAATTTATAATGATTCCAGTTTTTATTTTCTAAATAAAAATGAAAGGAAGCAACAAATTGTTGCTTCCTTTTTCTATTAAGCCGAAGCTTTCTTCATTCTCTCAAGTAAACTAGATAAAATATGCGTACGATAAGATTCTAGTTTTTTACCTTCGTAAGTACGAATACCTAATTTTTTAAGTTCTTTTACATACCAACCTTTGCTTCCGAAATACATGTGATCGCTCCCCTTCAACTTTGTTTATTTGTCCTGATTGTACTTGGAGGTACGGGCAATATAATGAAGGAAATGAATTTCGTGCGAAAATGGTTAACTTTGTTGCAAAAGACATATATACTAAGGGTAGTATATAACGAGGTGGGCAAGACGTGATTATAGAGAAGCACGAAATTCAAATTGACCAAATTACGAGCGGTAAAGTGAATATCTTTACTTTCTATAGAAATAGAAAGCAAGTTGACGATTACTTTTTACAATTGCAAGAACCATCGCTTACAGCAAACTACTTCTTCCATTTTCATTTTGATGCAGAGAGCCTTCATCTTCTGCAGGAAGAGTTTCCGAGCGTATATCCGTACGACCGTAGTGACACGATTCACGACTGGACGGAAAAGATGAAAGCGGAATTGCAACATCAGATCCAAACAGGAAAATGGAATAAGCGCATACGTATCGGTAATCGTATTCTAGATGTGGCGTTTACGTGGTGTGACGAAGATATAGTAGAGTGAAAAAGAAGCGGATGACGCTTCTTTTTTTAGCGCTGGAATAAAACGAGCTTACCTGCAGAAGATGTGCAGCGATGTGTTTTTTCATGCAATCCTTTTTCTTGTAAAATAGATTCGCCTTTTGCTTTCGCTTCTTTTTCAGTTGCTGCCTCGAATGATTCATCTAATGCTTTTGAACCATCTTTTTCAAAGACTGTTAGAACGTATACTCCCATGAAAATTCCCTCCAATAATTAAAATCAGAATCTTATAACTATTTTGTCATAAATCACTAGAATATGCAAAGAAATATATGACATTGCGTGGTAAAATAAAGTGAAACTTTAATTAGTGGGAAGTCTTTTCACTCCGCTAATTATTAGTTTTTAGCTATTTTAATATTGATAAGATGAAACTTTTGAAATATAGAAAGGATCGTTTATTTGTGAAACAAGTGAAGTTTATACATGCGGCTGATTTGCATTTGGATAGTCCGTTTAAAGGGATGGAAATGAATGTACCACAGTCTGTTTGGGAGAGAATGAAGCAAAGTACGTTTGAATCGTTCGAGCGTATTGTTGATAAAGCGATTCAAGAGCGCGTTGATTTCGTATTACTGGCTGGGGATTTGTATGATGCGGAGACGAGAAGTTTGAGAGCGCAAGTGTTTGTGCGTGAGCAAATGAAGCGACTTTCGCAGTACGATATTCCCGTTTTTATTATTCACGGTAACCACGATCATTTAGGGGGAAGCTGGGCGGCAATTGAGTTTCCAGAAAATGTTCATGTGTTTACGGAGCCTTATGTAGAAGAGAAGTCGTTTTATAAAAATGGTGAGCTGTTAGCTTCTATTTACGGTTTTAGTTATTTGCAGCAAGCGGTAACGGATAATATGACAGCGCAATATACGAAAATGAGTGATGCGCCTTTTCATATTGGAATGCTTCACGGAAGTGTGGAAGGGGATGCGGAGCATAATCGCTATGCACCGTTTCAAATTCGTGAGCTGAAAGAAAAGCAGTTTGATTATTGGGCTCTTGGCCATATACATAAACGTGAAATTTTATCGGAGGAGCCGTACATTATTTATCCAGGTAATATACAAGGGCGCCATCGGAAGGAGACGGGCGAGAAGGGTGCATACCTTATTGAACTCACGAAACAAGGATCACATTGTTCGTTTTTCCATACGGCGGATGTAGTGTGGGATGAGATAGAAGTGAGTATCGATGGACTTGAAACTGTTGATGATCTTATGACGAGCGCGTCAAGTGCGATGAATGAATGCAGAAGAGAAGAGGACGGCACGCTTTTAACTGTCGTATTTATAGGGCAGGGACCACTTTCTCCTTATTTACGTGAAGACAAGCGCGTGGAAGAGATTTTTCATATTTTAGCAGCGGGAGAAGAGCGAAAAGACTTTGTATATGCGATGAAGTGGAAAAATGAGACGGTTTCTTTTGCGGAAATTGAGCGTTTGAAAGAAGAAAATCATTTCGTCGGTAGTGTGCTAAAAGAGTTAGAAGCTTTTACAAATATGGACGGAGTGTTGCGCACGATTTGGACATCTCCTGTAGCGCGTAATAGTATTGAAGCTTTTACGGAAGAAGAGAAGAAAGAGATTCAAAAGGAAGCGGAAAATATTATTTTAGAGCAATTATTCCAGCAAGAGAGGGATAAAAAATGAGAATTGAAAAACTCCATATTTATGGCTATGGAAAACTAGAAAATGTGGAAATGGATCTTTCATTGCTGACGGTGTTGTACGGTGAAAATGAAGCGGGTAAATCGACAATTCGCTCGTTTATGAAAAGTATTCTGTTCGGTTTTCCGACGAGAGGACAGCGCCGTTATGATCCGAAAGAAGGCGGAAAGTACGGCGGAGCGATGACTGTGCAAACAGAGAAGTACGGCCGTTTGAAAATTGAACGATTGCCAAAGACGGCAGCAGGCGAGGTGACCGTTTATTTTGAAGACGGGAAAACTGGCGGCGAAGATATTTTAAACGATATATTAAGCGGTGTGAATGAAAGTTTATTTGATTCTGTTTTTTCATTTGATATGCATGGTCTTCAAAATATTCATCAGCTTGGCGAAGCGGATATCGGTAATTATTTATTTTCGGCAAGCGCAGTCGGAAGTGATGCGTTATTGCAGTTAGATAAAAAGTTAGAAAAAGAAATGAATCAGCGTTTTAAGCCGAGTGGTCGTAACCCTGAAATTAACGTGTCACTGCAAGAGATGAAGAAAATTGAGGAAAAGATGAAAGAGTGGCAAGGGAAGATTGGCACGTATGAAAAACAGGTCGAGCAGTTAAAAGAAAGTGAAGAGAAACTTGCTTCTGTTCGTGCGGAAAAAGAGTCAGCCGAAAGACGAAAGCAAGACTATGAAATATTAGCAGCGCTTGAGCCTCTCGTTATTGAAAAGAGTGCGCACGAGAAAGTGTTAGAAAACGAAAACGGGCAGTTTCCTGTAAACGGGATGGCGCGCTATGAGGCGGTAAAGGCAAAGATGGAACCGCTGCAAGTACAAGTAGATTCACTTCAAAAAAAGATAGAAACAGTGCAATCAGAAATTGATTCCACAGAAATAGATGAAGCATTTTTACAAAAAGAAAGTTACGTAGAAGAACTACGCATGCAGCATATGTCTTATGAAAATGCACGTCAAGAAATGCGTGATATGACGGGAAGTATTGCGAATATAAAAGAAGAAATCGCAGAATTAGAGCAACAAATTGGCGCTACTTTTGAACAAGAGACTGTTCTTTCATTTGATATAAGTTTAGCGACGAAAGAATTAATTACGCAAACTGTGCAAAAGGCGAGAGAGTTAGAAACGCAAAAAGCACAACTAGATGAACGTTTTAAAACGGCTCAAGAGCAATTAGAAGAGCAAGAAGAAAACATAAGACAAATAAGTCAGCAAATGTTAGCGGATGAAGAACGAAATACGTTAGTTGAGAAAGAAAAATCATTTCAGGATGCTGCATTTTTAGGTATGGGCGCAGAGAGAATGAAGCGTAAGTATGAGGAAAAAGCAGGGGCGGCTACGCAAAAGAAAAAGCAGTGGCAAAGAATTTGTCTTCTGTTACTTCTTATTAATACGGGCATTTTATTCACGAGTCTATTTATAGATAACCGCGTGCTGTTATTTATTAGTGTGATTGTTTTTGTAGGGATTGTCCTTGCTCTCGTTTTATATAAAGATTCGTCAAGTGGATTACAAGAAGAGCTCCTTACTCTTCAGCAAAGTGCTGGCGGACGTCAAAGTGAAGAAGTGATGTCGGTTCGCTATCAGTTAGAAAAAGATGAAGAGATTCGAAAATTATTTGAGCGAGAGTCGTATAAATTACAGCAAATGGAACGTACATATGATAAAGTCGTTTCATCTTATGAAGAATGGGAGAGAGAAACTTTCCGTACGGGAGAACAAGTAGATGCGTATAAAACGCGCTATATGCTCCCTGAATTTTATACGTATGCGCACATATTGCCGGCGTTTGAGCGTATTGAAAAAATGCAGTCATTATATCGTGATTTAGAGAAGCAAAGTAAGCGAAAATCTGCATTGTATGAAATGATTTCGCACTTTGAACATAAACTAGAAACTGTTATCGGTAGTAAAGAGTATAGTAATTTGCATGAGGCGCAAAGTCGTATGCAAAATGAGAAAGAAAAGCGCCGAACTTGTAAGCAGCTGAAAGAAAAGCTGGCGGAATGGCAAGAAGAATATGAGTTCATGCAAGAGCAATTAAAACAACTGCTAGTAGAACGAGATGGGTTATGGCGTATTGCAGAATCTACAGATGAAGAGATGTTTCTAGAAGCAGGAAGCTTGGCGGAAAAACGTGAAGATGCAGATAAGCAAGTGGGGCGTTTATTACCTCAAATTAATCTTTTAGAACAGCGCTTAACGAGTTTGTCATTAGCTGAGCATTATGAGGCTGACGGTTATGATGAAAAATTAAAGCAAGAAATTACAGCCGCGCAAAACTGTCTTGCACAAGAGAAAGAACTGACAGAGCGTATTGCGAAGCATCGAATAGAAATTGCGAATTTAGAAGAAGGCAGTACGTATGGTGATTTACTACATGAGTGGGAAATGAAAAAAGCGCAAGTGCGTGAACAAGTGAAGAAGTGGGCTGCATATGCGGCTGCAAAGACAGTGCTAACGAAAACGAAGCAATATTATCATGAAGTGCATCTTCCGCGTATTTTACAAAAATCCGAAGAGTATTTCGTTTATTTAACGGGCGGGAGATATAGTAAAATATTCTCACCGTCAGAAGCGGAACCTTTTATTGTGGAGCGTAATGATGGTATGCGTTTTTACAGTCATGAACTGAGCCAAGCGACAGCGGAGCAGTTATATTTATCATTGCGATTTGCGCTAGCGAAAACGTTTGAGCATGATTATCCATTTATTATTGATGATAGTTTCGTGCATTTTGATGTGGTAAGGACGAATCGAACGATTGAACTAATAAAGGAAATTGCGAAAGATAGACAAGTTATCTTCTTTACGTGCCATGCGCATCTACTCACGTATTTTACAGAAAATGAGATTATAAAATTAACACGTAAGCGTAAAGAAAATGAGTTGTAGTATGCTATACTAAAAGTAATTGATATGGTGGAGGAATTCGAATGAAAAAGAAAATTGTAGAATATGAAGTTGGTGAACAAGTCGATGTTTTCTTGTTAATTAAAACAGCGACAAAAGGTCTCGCAAGTAATGGTAAGCCGTTTTTAACAGTAATCTTACAAGATCCAAGTGGAGATATTGAAGCGAAGCTATGGGATGTATCACCAGAAGTTGAGAAGCAATATGTAGCGGAAACGATCGTTAAAGTAGCTGGAGATATTCTAAACTATAAAGGACGTATTCAATTACGTGTGAAACAAATCCGTGTTGCGAATGAGAATGAAGTAACGGACATTTCAGACTTTGTAGAAAAAGCTCCAATAAAAAAAGAAGATATGGTTGAGAAAATTACGCAATACATATTTGAAATGAGAAACCCGAACATTCAGCGTCTAACAAGACATTTGTTAAATAAGCACCAAAACGAATTTTTAGAATATCCAGCAGCGACGAAAAATCATCACGAGTTCGTATCTGGACTAGCTTATCACGTAGTATCGATGTTAGATTTAGCGAAAGCTATCTCGGCTCTATACCCATCGTTAGATAAAGACTTACTATATGCGGGCGTTATTTTACACGATCTTGGTAAAGTATTTGAGCTATCTGGCCCGATTTCTACGACGTATACGTTAGAAGGAAATTTACTTGGCCACATCTCTATCATGGTGAACGAAATTGGTAAAGCAGCAGAGGAACTACAAATCGATGCAGAAGAAGTATTAATTCTTCAGCACATCGTCCTTTCTCACCACGGAAAAGCAGAATGGGGTAGCCCAAAACCACCATTAGTAAAAGAAGCAGAAATTCTGCACTACATCGATAACTTAGATGCAAAAATGAACATGATGGACCGCGCATTAGGACGTACAAAACCAGGCGAATACACAGAACGTGTCTTTGCTCTTGATAATCGTTCGTTCTATAAACCGACGTTCCATAATTAAGATTGTAAATAGAAGGGCCTCATTAAGTGTTAAAAAACTTAATGAGGCTGTTTTTTTACTAAAAATCAAATGAAATAGCATATGGAAGACGTGTTGATGTAGCATGTTTTAATGAAAATAAATAAATTATATTTGTTGGAGTTAAAGCGCCGGATAATGATTGCCACAACGATAAAAAGTGGAAAGATTATCTAACTTATTGTGATAAATTTTATTTTTTCAGGGATGGGTCATACATGCCATCATTATATGGAACACCGTATATTTAAGCGAAGATGTAGAAATGTTAAGAAGTACGCATGGGTTTAACGAAGAACTATTACAACAGATCTCACCACTAGGATAGGAGCGTATCAAATTTTTAGGTGAGTACCGATTTAAGATGAAAGAAACTACAAAGTTAGAATCTCTTCGGCCTTTACAACAGGTCTAAAAATAAGAGCCGAATTTTTCTTAGAGTAGAAAATTCGGCTCATTTTATGTTGAAATTTGTTTAGAGTATATTTTCGTTAAAATGTGGGTGGGACTCATGCCTAACAACCTAAGAAATTGGTTATTCCCCAAAACGAGAATTTCGCGTGTTTTTAGTCTAAGAACGTTAGTTATTTGATCTTAAAAGAACAGCTTTTTCTAAATAAGGGGTAGCGTCACATCACCATCAACTTAACAAATAAAAATACCCCAAAACAAAAAAAGAATTCACTATGTAAAAATACGCATAGTGAATTCGTATTTATTAACTGCTCAAAAAGAACAGTCGTAAATATCATAGGTATAAGAAGATGATCATCTTTGATATTCTAGGGATTGTGTATAAAACGACTGTGAAGCATAGACAATCTGCCTATTAAAACGTAATTTGGTTTTATTTCACAATTTTATAATGATTTTAAGATAGGGAAGTTGACATTTTTCTCGGATAATTGGCATTATTAACCCCTTATATCAAAGTTAAAATTATTTATATAACAAAGAAGGAACCTATCATACTTCCTAATAGGTTCCTTCTTTAAATGCAAAAACTTCAAATGTATCGGGTTATGCTTCGAATCGTTTTCGTTTCCATAAAGATATTATAAAGTTGAATTTCTTGTTATATTTTAGCTGGATGATGATGAGATACCATCATCCAATTTTTTTTATGATTCAATTTAGGATGAATATTTACTGTCGTTTGATAGGCGGTGCATAATAGTTAAAAGCTAAATCCAGCAAGGCACTTGCTTCTTGACGCAGTAACAAATCCTTCGGACGGAAGATAAGGGATCCATCAGCGTTGATGGAAGTATCAGGGTCTAGAATTCCTTGGGAGGCAAGTGCCTGAATCGATTGGACTGCCCAGTCATCTGCGGCATCAAGTAATTTAACTTTAATAGCTTTATCAGGTTGAATCGTTTTCAAGTCTTGAATTTGCTTAACGTTTTGAATCATGGTTGCTGCGACCTGTCGGGTAATCGGAGTAGCACGGTTATACTCTGGAATTCCATTCATAATTTTTCCCCTTGCCTCCTTGGAGTCGTCTGGAAAACCGTTCCATCCATGAGCAAGTAACAACGTATCCGCAAACTCTCCTTGTGTCATGGTGTCCATCGGATTGAATAGATTACCTGTTTTAGCACCCATAATATTTAGGGCATGAAGATTATCAATGTGACTTCTATAGTTACTCTTTTGTGGAACGTCATCAAAAGGTGGTTTGTTGTTAATTCTCTGGGCATCTGCTACAAAATCAAGGCTTTTAGGAGAATTGTAGTGAAAATATGTGATTTCTCCAGCTGAATTCTTTTTGAAAGCAACTTTGTTGCCTTCCGAATCTTCAAATAACAACGGATGAATCATTTTGAGAACTTGTTTTCCAGTTGTACCACCCTCCATAACCAAATTCCCATTTTCATAAGTAAAATGAGTGCGAATTGCAGCGAAACGCGTCTGTTGGAATAAGCCTAAGTATTTATTAGCTTCTTTTTCCTCTAATGGGAGATAACTTGTTTTTACTTCATTCTTCTTAGCAGGGAAATAGTGATCCATGAGAGTTTCATATATGTCTATACTCATCATTGAATCATTATTGTAAGACATGAAAAATGCTGTTTTTTGTTCTGGCACTAAAATCAGCATTGATTGATGTCCAGGCATACTTCCCCCTTTCATTACAACGTGTTGACCGTTAGCAAATTCATTGAAAGGCGTTTCAAATCCAATTGTCGCAACAGGAATTGTCTTATCATCAAAAACTTGATAGGCATGCATCATATCCATGCTTTTTTTACTTACAATTTCTTTGCCTTTAAACTTTCCTTTCTGTAGCTGCATAATCATGTATTTTGACATGTCTTCTCCGGTAGATATAATACCTCCCTGTGGTGCATCCATTAGACCGTTTCCACTTGTTGGAATTGGATCGCCAGTGGGCCCATAATGTGTAGCCATTCTCTTGAGAAGATTAGGCGTAAAGCTCAAACTTGTAGATTTCATACCTAATGGTTTAAAAATATTCTTTTCCATATATTTTGAGAAAGGAGTACTAGTAACATTCTCTACTGCAAACCCTGCGAGCGCAAATGCAACGTTGTCATACGTATAAGCTTCACCAGGCGGCCGTACCACCGTTGGCATATGTTTAGAGAAAAATTCCTTCATCGGTATACTGTGATTAATATATTCAGGCCCGGTTATCGTGGTGATATCAGGTAAATCTACCCCGCTGGTATAAGTGAGCATATCAAACAGGGTAAGAGGTTTTCCTGTTTTATTAGGTATTTGTAATCCACCAAGATATTTTTGTACGTCTTGATCAAGTTTAAGCTTTCCTTTATCGACTTGCTGCATCACAGCCAAAGCAGTAAAAGTTTTCGAGACTGAAGCGATTTGAAAGACCGTGTCCTTAGTGACGGGGATTTTCTTTTCTTTATCGGCATATCCATACCCTTTATTGACAACGACCTTTCCATCATGAACGACGACAAAACTAGAACCGTTCACATTATACTTCTTCATTTTTTCTTCAAATAACGAATCAGCAAAAGATTCTATTTCTTTTATATTATTAGGTCCTTTCGTCATTTGGATATTAGTCGTGGATGCCGCTGGTTTTGATTTTCCTGCTTCTAATGATTGTTGGGAACATGCAGAAATCATGGTTGAAGAAGAAAGAAGAATTGTAACGATCCCCAGTTTGTTAATTGCTTGTTTCATTTTTGTACGCTCCTTTATTTAATTGAAATTTTTTGTTAGCACAACGAGTTAGCGGCTCGTTAGCGTATGAACAGAGTGTAGCAAGCGGCGAGTCATAGTCGATAGTGAACTTTTGTCATATTTATAAAGAACAACAAAAATTGAGTGGAATACGGCTATATTAATAGCTATGTCATAGAAATCATGACATTTTGACACTACCGTATGTGACAGAAAAACACTTAGTATCAAAGAGCAGTTTTTAACGCATTAACAATAGATGAGGAGGAGAGATTTTAATGACGAAAGCATCAGCTCAAAAAACTTTGCAAGATTTTTATTTCTTGTTATTTACCTTTGTATCCGGATTCTTTTACTTTTGTTTCTATCTGGTCAGCATTACATTTGCATTAGTAATGACTATTATCTTTTTGGGTATTCCCTTGTTGGCTTGGGTGCTACAAACAACTCACACGTTTGTTCAGTATGAACGTATTCAGACGAAGGTTTATACAGATGTATCGATAGAGTTATTCGAACCAAGAAAAAAAGAGGAGGGAGATAAATGGATTAAAGCGAGAGATACAATCCTTAATAATAGCAACTGGAGGGCTATTTTTTGGCTCATGCAGAAATTTTTTGTCGGAATAATGAGTCTTATATGTGCTGTTTTACTGTATGTAATGCCGCTAGTATGTATCGTTACACCCTTACTTTTTCGATATTTTAATATATACTTATTGGGCATTGCTGTGAATTCATGGGAGACAGCAATTTTTGTCATGATTGTTGGTTTCATTCTCATCTGGATACATAATCTTATTGGAAACTGCTTAGTTCGAATTATTGGAATGTACACGCGTTCCATGTTTAAAGCTATAAAGGAGTGATAATTTGTTTAAGACTTTGAAACTATGGTTCTGGTATGATTGGGCCTTACTTTGTATACGTTTTATTATTTGGCTATCATTGATATCAACGACTATCCAACAACAAGATCATTTGACAGTACCACTTTGGATCATAATTCTTTGGGAAATCGTTTCATTTTCAGTACCTTGGATTTGTTTAATGTTCAGTTATCGCTATTATTTGTTTACTGAAATAATATTATTTGGCGGAGTGTGTTTCTATTTAACTTTATTATTTCCGTCAGCGTATCTTACTTTTTTAATGCCAACTTTTATGATTGCGGCAAATAGCGCTCATAAATCTTACCGCTGGTCGGGTCCTATCACAATTATTTTGTTCCCGTTGCTCATTGCGATATTTTCCAAAGTAACAGATTTATGGGTAATCATCCTACAACTCAGTTTAGCTTTTGCTATGGGCTCTTTCTTTCGTTTACTGGCTATTAATTACCGTCAAAGTGAAACTATTCGGAACCAGAAACATGTATTGGAACAATACGTATCCCAAGTTGAGCGGATTACATTACTCGAGGAACGTGATAGGCTCTCAAAAGACTTACACGATACGATGGGGCATTCCTATACCTCAATTATTATGGGGATGGAAACATTACGTATGGAATTAAAGTCTAAAGAAGCAGAGCAACAGCTCGATTCATTATTACAATTGGCCCGTAACAGTATGGAAGAAGTAAGACTGTATTTACATCAATTGGATTTATCACAAGAATCGCTTCCCTTAGCTGTCACATTACAACAATTGACAGAGGAATTTAAGAAACATGCAAAAGTAAATGTACGTACTCGAATAATAGGGGAAGAGTATATGGCCTCCAAACAATCAAAAATGACACTATATCGGAGCTTGCAGGAATCACTAACAAATGCTGTTCGCCATGGGCATTCCACAGAAATCATTGTGTCACTTCACTTTGAACCACAACAGATAAGATTGGATGTACAGGATAATGGCTGTGGGGTCGAAGAGTGGAAGGATGGCTTTGGATTAACTGCAATGAAAGAGCGCGTGAGTCAGTCTCAGGGAAGGGTCATTGTTTATTCCAAAAAGGGGGAAGGGACGTTAATTTCATGTGTTTTACCGAAACAAGCACAACTGTCTAATGAACAAATCCGCCTGTGTATTGTCGATGATCATTCTTTTATTCGAGAAAGCCTTCATACAATTTTGGATGGACAGGAGGATTTACAAGTAGTGGGAATGGCTGAAGATGGAGCACGGGCTATGGAATTGTGTGAAAGACTAAAACCAGATGTAGTATTAATGGATTTAGAGATGCCCAATCTGGATGGAATTCATGCGACTAAAATGATTAAGGAAAAATGGCCGGGCATTCGTGTACTCATTCTGTCAACCTTTCAGAATACAGAAAGGGCAAAAGAAATCATACGAAATGGTGCGGATGGATATTTATTGAAGTCCATAGATTCGCGTGAACTAGCTGAATCAATTCGTCTAGTCTATCGAGGAGGCACGATGATTAATCATGACTTGTTCCATAGAATGTGGGAAGAAAATGAAGAAACAGGATCATTTGAATCACGATCAGATGGAAAAGAGTATGGATTAACGAAACGAGAACTAGAGATTTTGGAACTATTATCACAAGGAAGCCGTTATAAAACAATAGCTTCGAAACTTTACTTGTCAAACGGAACGGTAAGAAATTACGCCTCCAATCTCTATGAGAAGCTAGGAGTTAAAAATCGAGAAGAAGCCGTACAAAAGGCAAAAGAAACAGGATTACTTTCTTGACACTCTCACTTGAACTAGTTAGCTGAAGTCAATGGGGAACTTACAGATAATGCAGGGCATCACTACCCAATACTACATTTGAAACTACAATGAAAAATAAAGAGTTGGAAACCCCCTGCTTTTTTGTGAATATAGTCTAATATAATTTAGTTGTTTAAAACGGGTATTCGGATTTTCATATCGAAAAGGTAAAACACTATGGAATAAGATGTCGATGACTATAAAAATTGTAGACTATAACCGAAATTGGGAAAAGGTATAAGGTATAAGGGAGATGAATATTTTATTAAAACCTATCTTCACAGAGGACTGGTAAATAGTTTTCATATTCGCTAGTACATCGGTCCTAAATCTGAAAGTGAAATAGATATTTTGGTCAATAACATCTGTGATTTAGATGCTATTTCCCTCATTTCGAAAATATCTATTACGTTGCCATGAGTGGTTTTGGAATTGAAAGAGGTACTTCCGTAAAGTCGGGGATAATAACACTCACTAAATTCAAGCTCTCTATAAAGAGAAGAATTTAGAAACTAAAGAAATTAGTGTGATGGTGCTTTATTGTAGTCAAATATAAAATATGTCGTTTTGAGTTGAAGTAAAATGTGTAATCTAATTCTAAAATTTAAATTATATTGGAATGATGCAAAAGGGAATCCAAAACTGAAGTATCCAAGTAGGTCTGCGCAACCAGCCTGAAGATGGTCATCCCATTGTTGGATTTCATAATCCGATACGGAGTCCAATTGGATTCAATATGAAAAAGAGAACAGGTTAATATATTTCTAATCATTTAAAGGGAAGGGTATGTGATTGAGATGAATAATACATATAATGAAAAGACACATACATCGATTAAACAATTATTTAACAAGTTTTCGCCAAAAGCTCCTGGCTTTGCATATATTGCTAGTTTCGATAGCGGAGTAACTTATAAAGGTGCAGTTGGCTTAGCTTCTATAGAGGGGAATCTACCCATAACTACCAAAAACGTTTTTAATATTGCTTCAGTTTCTAAACAATTTACAGCATTTTCTATATTACTCTTAGAACAAGAGGGGAAATTGAATTTAGATGATTCAATTGTAAAGTTTGTCCCTTCTATAGGAGCATATGCTGAACCTGTAACATTGAGACACCTAATTCATCACACTGGTGGACTAGTTGATTATATGGAATTGGCTGAAGCAGCAAATATTAAATATACTGATACATTAACTGTGGAAGAATCGCTAGAACACCTTAAAAGTCATCAAATTGCAAGGTTCCCAGTTGGAACAAAATTTGAGTATAGCAATACAGGATATTTTTTATTATCACAAGTGATAGAGAAAGTAAGTGGCAAGTCTCTACGTCAGTTTAAAAAGGAGCGTATTTTTGACCCTTTAAATATGAGGGCCACAACAATTGTGGATTACTACCCAACTACTATATCAATTGCTAGCGGATATTCGAAGAATGAACAAGGAACATATAAAATCTATGAAAGCCCTTGGGAACATACAGGGGATGGGGCAGTTCATACAACAGTTGAAGACCTGATAAAATGGGGAGAGAATTTAACTATAGGTACCGTTGGTGGAAAAGACCTTGTTAAAAGAATGAGCGAAATAGGTCCGGAAATTTCTCCAACTGGAGAATCGATTATTGACAATGAAGATTATGCTTTTGGGCTGAGAGTTGCAGAAGGTTTTAATTGTCGATACCTGGAACATTCAGGAAGCTGGGCAGGTTATCGTTCACACTTCATGAGGTTTCCAAAAGAATATTTGTCTGTTGCGGTACTAAGTAACTATGATGAATTTGACTCTAAAAAATATGCTAATAAAATAGCAGGAATTGTTTTAGAAAAGTAAAAAATAGAGTGTAGAATACAGTATTTGGATTTGGTTTACCCCACGTGGTTTTATATTGTTTTAAATTTATCTTACACTTTCTCAAAATCCAATCAAACAAACGGAAATAACCGTAGAATCAGAATTGTATTTTTAATTTTCGGAATGATCATTACCATTGTTGCGGTAATATTACAAATCGAGTATCCCTGCATTCTCATTTAGGGGGTACTTTAAAATCTTAGCTAGATGGGCAGGGGGTAGCTTCAGAAAAATGCGGATTTACAACGTTAAGGAAATCCCAAAATAAAAAAGCCGAATTTCTCGATATTAAAATTAAGAAACTTGGCTTTTTTGCTCTGGAAAAGCGCCCTTTTATTGAATAAGAATTTTCTTCAAATCGAGACGGATTGGTATACAACACAACATTCACGAACCCTGTAGCGTGAATGTTGTGTTATATGACGTACCCGACTTCTTAGAATTACTTTCACACTGCTTTTCTGTTTCAATTTTACTGCAGCAATATATATTTCAGTAAAGGCTTTTTATAAAACGGCACGTCCTTATTTGTTACCGAGTTGTTCCGCCAAACCGATTAGAAGTCCTTCAGTTCCGCGAAGGAGGAGTTTATACTGTAAATAAGGAGACATACATGATGTGGTGAATCTTTACACCCTTATTATAGTAAGTGCTTATATATATATATATAATAATAATTCATTTTAATATGAAATATTGCATTTTTATACATTTAGACCTCTATTAGTCATCTCTTAATGGTATCATAGCGAGGTGAGAGTCTTCAAGGGTTCTCCTTAATAGGAGGAAACGATATATGGAAAGAGTGCAAGCGATTGACAGTAATCTGAAACTCAAGAGCTGGGGTAAACAGGTACTAGCTGTAGGCGGAATGTTAGGGTTCTGCTACTTGGTGTTATATGTTTTCAGTTTCTTAGTTGTTATATAAATACTATACAACTACACTAGTGGGGTCTTGCCTACAGAGGTAAGGCTCTTTTGTTGTACCTGAGGTAAGCATACTATACACAATACCTCTCAAGATTTTCGGATTACCCTGTATGGTGCCTTGTTCCTCAGATGGTACAAATATAGGTTGATGGGCATGTGGCGGTACCCCATATTATTAAAATTAAGATGGTTCAAGTCGCAGGAAGACACCTTAAGGTGTCTTTTTTTGCGCTTATAGGGGTAGAACCACATCGCTATCAAGCTAAGCTCATACAACGTCAATTATAGTAAAAGGTGTTTCTTTTTTCTAAAGGCTAGGTGTAGGGACTTGAAAGATTTGCATACGAAATAAACCCTAATGGGTTTCATTTTTTTGATTTAAGCCGCTTGATTATTAGACATGGTACAATTGTAAACGACACCTAATATATCAAAGACTGTTTTCTTCTCATACCTATGAGATTTTCGCCCGTTTTGCTGTAGGAGGTTGAACAAACGAATTAGAATCTTTGATAGCTCTTGGGTGTCTTTCTGTATAGCTTGGAAAAGAAGAAGAAAGTAATCTTTAATCATATATATGGCCTTATATTCACTCAGTTCTCGTTTCTTTTTCATAAGAAGTAATTGCCGCATTTGAAACATGGTAGAAGAACAGAGTAGAATGGCAATCAGTTGCCCATACAAATGGCATTCCAATCTTTCTCGTTTTATCTTTTTACAATGATGAATATGAAAGAATGATTTCCATGTTTTAAATATAATCTCGATTTGCCAACGTAAAGAGTACCAATCATGTACTTGTTCCATCGGGACAATATCTGTAGGGGTGTTTGTCATATATACATTGATACCACTGAGACGTTTACTACGAGGGGAATACTTCATTCCTTTCTTTTTCTCTCTTACAGCTTGATCTTGTAATCGTTTTTGTTGTTGTTCTTTTGTTAGCCGATGAATAATCACACGAGTTGGGACTTTATCCGTCATTCCTACATAAGCGTTGGATATTTCATATGTTTGTCCTGGTTGAAGAGAGTTCATTAAAACCTCCATATCTATCTGGATATACTCTGTACCTTTCTTGATTCTTCCATCTTGAAAATAATCAGGGGTGGGATTTTTTTGATAAATACGTGTATTTGATTTAATACGAGAGATATAGTAAGCCTTTTTATCTTGTATGTGTTGAAGATCTTTCAAATGAAAATACCCTAAATCTCGGATACATAAATCATTCGCTGTCACAGTTGGAACACACAGGGAAACGTAGGTTCGATCATGTTGTTTCCCTGGACCCGTATGAATATGAAGGAACTGTCCACTTAATAAATCATACTCAAGCTGAATCTTTACTCCTGCTGTATGGCTGCATCCCCCTGCACCTGGATAAACGGATGAAAAAGGATCTGGAAGTTGAAATGCAGTCGAATCTAAAATACGAATACGCTTGAAAACAGAAGTATATGGAGAAGAAATCGGCATAGATGAGGTCAATTTTTTGCTTAATAGTTCGGCTAGTAGGTGTTGTAAAAGTTGGACGGCCGCCTTATTAAATCGTTGATTCAGTCCCTCGGGACTGATGAGCACTTCTGTCGATGCTTCTAAACAGCTAGATAACTAAGTTAAAGACGTCGTAGCGACATTTTGATTCATCCATACACATAAAGCGACTAAATCTTTTGCTTGGTACTTACTGGTTCGTTGAACAAAACCAACATCTCTAGCAAAATCTCGTAAGATATTTGGGGATAAGAAGCTTTGAATTTCTTGAGCAAATAGTTGTAATTCATCAGATACAGAAATAGACATACAAAAACGCCATCCTTTCCTATGATTCTACAGAAAGCATAGCGTATTTTTTCATTTTAGGGGGTATTTTGTTTTGTTAGCTTGATAGTGATGTTGCGGTACCCCGTATAGCAAAGATTTTTCAAGAATTTGTGGATTTCATAGAAAACAAACGGAATATCAAGTAAAATATTATGTATTGTTTTATACATTTCAAAAGTTATTTTGATGATATTTTTGTAAGTGTATGAGTGGAAGTATCATCATGTATAGTATGGTTGAAATGGCACAAGAGAACTTTTTTAGTTCCTATCATTCTCTTTGATAAATGTTTGAAATACTTTTAAATATTGATATATCTAGGAGAATTTAGAGATTTCGATTGATTATATGCAATGAAAAATGAAAGTGTTATTTTTAGGTCTCTAACTATTATGATTCACATTAAAAGAAGTGCAAGGAGGAAGGTATATCTACTAAAATAGCGAGATATACTAAATTAAACATGAGTATTAGATTTAATAAAAAAGTAGTAGTATTAACAGCCGGACTAACCGTATTATCCTCACCGATGGTATCGATTGCAGAAGAACAACAATCGGTAAATAACCATCAATCCATAAGTGTTCAAGAACAAGCTGTAACTGCCCGACTTCAAGTATCAGACGAACAAGCTTTAAAAAGTATTGAAGAGAGTTTTGAAGGAGTAGACGGACGTGGTGGAGGTACTGTCGATAATAAGAAAGTGGACAGTCTTCAAAGTTCAGAAGGTATTTATGAAGAAACGGGTACATTAACGATCCCTAACAATTCAAATAGAACAAAACGTAGTCTTTCTTTCTCAGCACCTAAAGTTTCTAGTACTATAAATGGCGTTCCATTTACTGAATGGATTGTTCCAGAAGGAAACGATAATATTCGCCCTCAAAACCATATGATTCCAAAGTATATTACAATTCATGAAACTGATAATAAAAGTGTAGGCGCAGGGGCTAAAAACCACGCTCAATATTTATATAACCAAGCAGTAGGGAACACAGACCGGGCTGCATCATGGCACTTTACAGTAGATGATAAAGAGATTTATCAACACTTACCATTAAACGAGAACGGATGGCATGCAGGAGACGGGGATGGTTCAGGTAATAGAGAATCTATTGCAATTGAAATAGCAGTTAACAGCGATGGTGACTACAATAAGGCAGTGGATAACGCCAAGAAACTTGCAGCTTATTTAATGAAAGAAACAGGTGTACCATTAAATAATGTTGTAAAACACCAAAAATGGAGTGGTAAAAACTGTCCTGCTATTATGATTAATAGTGGGCAATGGGTTCCATTCGTAAGTGGCGTTGAAGGATATTATAATAAATTTTATCAACCAACAGACGATATAACAGGAGGTTGGTATGAGTCAGCTATTCGTGATTTGAATAGAAGAGGTATTATGGTAGGAGAAGGAAACGGTATTTTTGCACCTAATAGATCCGTAACAAGAGCTGAGTTTGCTCAATTAATCTCTAAGTCTCTAAGTCTCCCAGCTGGAGATGCAACGTTTAAAGACCTAAATGATGCAAATCCAACTTTACGAGATGGTATTAAGCGTACTGCAAGTGTAGGCATCATTTCTGGTAGAGGAGACGGTTATTTTGACCCTAACACACCTATTACAAGGGAAGAAGCAGCAAGCATTGTAAATAGAGCTTTACAGTATAAAGAAATAAATGGGCCATTGGCAAACTTACCATTTGCAGATAAAGATCAAATTATCTATAAAGAAGCTGTACAAAGATTATACGGCTTAGGTATTGTAAAAGGTATGGGGGATAATCTGTATGTCCCTAAAGGAACAACAACTCGTGGTGAAACAGCAGTATTCATTTTAAACATGCTTCAAGTAATTGAAACTGGTAGTGTTCAAAAAGGAATTGGTACGGCTGAAATTAATGGTATTGGGGTAAATGTTCGAAGCGGGGCAGGAGCTGACTACCTTGTTGTTAGAAAAGCAAGCAAAGGTGAAAAAGTTACAGTATACGAAGAAAAGAACGGTTGGTTAAGAATTGGTACAGATGAGTGGATTTATAATGAACCTAGTTACATCGTCTATAAGAAGGATGGAAATTAAATCATACACCCGGCATTTCATTTATTCTCAGGCAATGGAGAGCATTTTCCCCATTGCCTGTTTTTGTGTTGCAGCCTTTTTAATGGTTATATAGAGATTTGAAATGAAGTTGCATACATGTATTCAGTTATATATGATTGTCTTATAGGGATAGTACCCATGTCCATCAACCTCTACAAAAACATACTCAAGAACTATCAAAAATCTTACTTCGTTTGTTTAATTTTTTACAAAAAAACGGAAGGGAATCTCATCGATATGAGAAGAAAACAGTCTTTGATATATTGGGTGTCATGTACAATTGTTTTGTTACTTTCTACAAAAAGAATAGCGTTTTTTTCGTTGTAGGGATACTAATTTACATTAGCTTGATAGCGCCGTGGCATTGCTTTAATCTAGCCAAACAAACGATCTGGATTCTCTAGTATTTGTACACTAACAATCTGGTGAAAATAAATGATTCTGTTTTATAGGACGTGTTTACTTAATTTCCAGTAAAGTGGTTCAAGTCGGGGGAAGGCACCTTAGGGTGTCTTTTTTATTTATATTCGACAAAATACGACAAAAATATCATAACTAAGTCTGTTATGATATTCCAGGAAATCTTACATTTCAGTACTGGAGGATACATAATAATGAATAAAAAACTGTTCATATCCCTAACATGCGGCGCTTTACTATTAGGGATATCCGCTTGTGGATCTAGTGAAAAAGCTAGCCAAGCAATAGAAACGAAAGAAGAAGAGCAATCAAAACAAAAAATGAAGAAAGAGAATTTTAAAGAAGGAAAAACTGACCCTACTAGAGGTATCCGTTCTAACCCTATAGTAATTAACGAAATTGTAACAGTGGACGATGTTATTTCAAATAATAATAATGGTAAAAACCCACAAGAAATCAAAGCTAAAGTTGAAATTTCTATTCCAAAAGTAATTCGTGGAGATCAAGCTTATGAAATTCTAAAACAAACAGAGCCAGCTAATAGACCTGCTCCAGAAGGAAAAGAATGGGTACTAATTAAAGTGAAAGGTAAATTAGTAGACGCTGAGACACAAGACTTTATCTACTCGTTAGATGATTTACACTTTGAATTAGTATCGAAAGAAGATCAAGTATATGACGATCCTCAACACGCTATAACTCCTAATCCATTACCCAAAAAAATATATAAAGGCGCTGAGATAGACGGCTATATTTCAAAACTTGTTGATACTGGTGATGAATTCATGATTCGATATGAAACTTATCAACATAATTTCATATTCTTTGAATCTAAATAGTTACATAGAAATCGGTTGCCTATCAATCTAAGGGATTGTTGAATCAGTCATAGTTAAGAATAAAGCGAAATTTAGCAATAAGATACTAACTGTCTCTGTAATTAGTGAATTCATCTGTATCTGGGGTCCCGCCAACCAAATGACATATAACCCACGTTAAGACATTTTTTGGCATCTGACACCTTGATTTTTGTACGCTAAGGATTGTAACTAAACTGAACGCTTTTATTACAACATTGGTTTCAAGAAGCACTTTTATTGTGCATTTTTTATAATACAAAAAACACCATGAAAAAAGGGGAACAACTATGTATACAAAAGTCCAAACAGAACAGGAAAAAGTGATTTTTAACCGGATTTGGGAAGAGTGTTGGAATGAAAAAGGGTATGAATTAGAATATTTTCAAGGAACCGACCAATTTATCTTTTGGAAAGATGGTCAAGCCATTGGATGTGTAGAAATACAATATAAAAAATGAGGTATTTCCATTTTCTAAATGCGAACAGCTGAAAGGTCAATTGGAAACGGTCATGGAAGTTGATAAATTGTCAATTCTAAAAGAATTTCGAGGCAAAGGAATGTTAGAGAATATCCTCTTCTTCTTAACAGAATATATGACGGAAAAAGAATTGATGTATTTTACAACATTACTTGAACCAAAATTATATTTAACATTAAAGCGTTTTTTTCGTCTTCCTGTCGAAAAAGTAGGAAAAACGTTTCATTATAAGGGTGATGATGTCGTTCCAACTATTACAGATGTACATAAAACGATTCAAAGACAAGAAAAAATGAAGTGGTATAAAGAAATGAAAGAATGTAATTTAAAAGGTTTGCTGAAGGGCTAGTACATAAACTTAGGTTGATGGGCATGTGGCGGGACCCCTATCTAGAAAAAACAACAAGAATTGAGGAAAACTATGAAAAGAATCATTTTCACTATTATCACCGCAATGTTTATTTTATCGGGTTGTGGTGGGCCAGAGTATACCCCTGAGAATTTAGATGGTATTGTCTCCGGAATATCAAAGGATAAAGAGATTAAAAACCATCTAAAATCCGTAACATACAAAGAAACAGAAAAATCAGATCAAAATGCTGAAAATCCATATTATTATTATGACATCGTAGCTTCACTTAATGATTCATTTGATAGCTTACAACCTAAAGAACAATATGAATACTTAGCTTCTATAGGAAAAATCATCAAAAAACAGAGCGGAACACCGCAAGGTAATGATCGTGAAGGAGAGTTATTCTGTGGTAAAGGCGTAAGATGTGAATTGGGTAATGTAGTTTTAAAAACTGATAAACACGAATACTATGCAAACTATAATCTTCCTGATTTAACTGGGGATTGGCTTCACTTAGATGATAAAGACAAAAGTGCTGATGAGAAGAATATTATTTACGATGCAAGTGCTAAAGATGGAAAATATATCAAACCTGATACAATTAATAAACCTGCAAGCAGTAGCCCATCACCTTCAACTAGTACTTCTTCATCAGCTAATGAAGAAGTAGAAAAGATTAAAAGCGCCACTGGTAGAGATTGGGTTGAATTATCATTTGATGATAAATTTATATATGTTCAAACCGTAATTGAATCAATGAAATCTGCAGGTAGATCAGTAACAGCCGACGCATATTGGTTTATTGATGCATTAAACGCCTACTATGGCGGTGGAGAAGAATCCAATGCAACAGATAAAATAATTGATATTATGGCAATGACCGGAGTTTCTGGTGGTGTAATCAAGTAAATTAATAATAATGCACTCGAAAGGGTGCTTTTATTTTATTATCGTACATAAATAAATTTAGGGGTGATGTATGTGAAGAAGGGGTTTATTGGGATATTATTGGCTGCTACATGTCTTATATTCACTGGCTGTTCAGCAGATATGAAAGTTGTAGAAGAAGATGCTACGGAGAAATTACAAGATAGCAAGTTGTTTCCGTATATTGAAGAGGCTAGTTACAAAGAAGGTGGTAAAAAGGAAGATAGAACTTCAGTAAACATTAATATAAATGTAGATGAACGATTCTCTGATTTAGAAACAATGGAAAAATATGAAGTGATGCAAGATGCTGTTAATAAGCTAGATGGATCTTCAAGCCTAATTAAATGTGGGAATGACAACCGTTGCATTTATGACAATCTCCATATTTCTGATGGCAATGACCAATACACAATGGATGTTTTTTATAAAGAATTAGTAATTAATGATAATAAAAAATACACTAAGTCAGATTATAATTCTGATATGAATCAAATAAAGAAAAAAGAAGAACCTGTTAATACTACTACGAATTCCAACTCAGTTCCTTCTTCATCTGCAGGACAAGGAGCACCATCTACATATGATCCTAAAAAGGATTCGGCTAACTATGATGCTAACTGTAATTATAAACCCGTTGACCAGATGAAACCTGAAGAAATCAAAAAAGAACTAGAGGGAATGCTGGAAGATTCTTCAAAAAGATAGTTTGAACAAAATATAAATTTGATTCATACTTCTCAATGAACAACATAACTTAACATGGTAAAATAATATTTGGACGGTATTCCAATACATATTATTAAAATTAAAGTGGTTCAAGTCGGAGGAAGGCAGCTTAGGGTGTCTTTTCTTTATGCATTAAAAAGGTATCGACAGCATTCCATAGAAAAAACCACGCTAAGAGCATACAAGATTTTATACAGTTTTTCGGCTAATCCAGTAACAAATGAGAACCCGAAACCTCACACTATGATAGGAATGTATAAAAAATTGCATAGATTGATAAAAAGAAAAAAAGGCGAATCCCTTATGGAAGTAAGGGATTCGCCTTTTTCTTTGCTACCGATAATGAGACGTTATGTTAACCTAGCGTGTATATGGTATTCAAAATAGATTTCTAATTTTCCTTTTCCATCCATGATACAATTTATTAAATAATTTACTTGTTATACCTTGGAATATAGAAGGAGTTAAATCTGAATGAAAAAGGTTTTAGAACGTGAGGAATTTGTTGATATAGGTGGTTTTCAATTATATACAAAAATATTTGGAAGTGATAAAGGAACTCCAACCGTAGTAATGGACGCAGGTTATGGTGATTACTCTAAAGCTTGGAATGAAATAGTATCACAAATTGCAGAATTCACAAAAGTTCTGGTCTATGATAGAGCTGGTTTAGGAAAGAGTGATTCTAGTCCGAACAATAGAGTTAGTTCTGAGATGGTAAAAGAGCTAAGAACATTACTAAAAAAATTACAATTAACGCCTCCTTATATTTTTGTGGGGCATTCCTTTGGTGGATTAAATGTTCGTTTATACGCATCTTTATATCCAAGCGAGGTAGCAGGGCTAATACTTGTGGATTCAACCCCAGAGGACTACAGAGAACGATTTCTTCCCATCATGCCTTCAGATTTCCAAGAAGCTTATAATAAACAATTTATTTATGAAGGTACATACGATCAATTTATGAAGAGTCTAGAAGAAGTACGATTACACAGAAAAACACTTATAGATACAAACGTTATTATTCTTTCTGCAGGAAAAAAGGCTTTTTATTCCACTGATGCACAAAACTTATGGTTGCATATGCAAAAGGAATTATTGGATTTATCAACTAATAGTTCCTTAGATATAGCACCTAACAGTGGACACTATATCCAAAAGGATGAGCCACAATATGTAATAAATGCGGTCAAAAAGGTTCTTCAGATCTTATAATTAACTTCCGAGTTCGATAATTATGTAAATGAGCTGTCCATATGGGCAGCTTATTGTATTTTTTGCTTAGTATGGTTCTCTCCGAAATGCTGACGGTACCCCATGCCCATCAAGTTAAAATCTCATACCACCCCCCAGAACGAAAATTTTCTTCGTTTTGGGGAACTACCAATTTCTTAGCTTGATGGCGATGTGACGCTACCCCATATAGAAATTAACGATTCTACACCCTAAAATGTTATTTAATCAAAAAAACATCTCGAATTTGAGATATTTCGCTTGCTTTTTAATCACTTGAGATGTAAAGTGATAGTAACGAAAGCAAATGAGTCATATGAAAAACATACACTCAGTTGTTTTCGTCTTACACAGTAAAATAATTTATGAATGAATTCTATCAATGCAGCTTATTTAGTAAAAAACTATGACTAAGCTATAAAAACATAATGAGAATAAATTGAAAAGCTAAGAAGTATATTATTTTTTTAGTTATCACTTGACTAGTAAAATGAAATGGAGGAATCACCGATGTATGAAATTAAAGGGCATCATCACATTTCAATGGTTACGAAAAATGCAAATGAAAATAATCACTTTTATAAAAACGTGCTTGGTTTACGCCGTGTGAAAATGACGGTAAATCAAGATGATCCGTCAATGTATCACTTATTTTACGGAGATAAAACAGGAAGCCCAGGTACGGAATTATCATTTTTTGAAATTCCTTTAGTAGGAAAAACATATCGTGGTACAAATGCAATTACTCGAATTGGATTACTCGTTCCTTCAGAGGACAGTTTGCCTTACTGGAAAGCACGATTTGAGGAATTTGATGTGAAACATAGTGAAATGACAACATATGCAAATCGTCCTGCTTTGAAATTTGAGGATGCTGAAGGTCTTCGTTTCGTGCTACTCGTTTCAAATGGGGAAAAAGTTACGCATTGGGAAACGTGGGAGAAATCGGAAGTTCCTGCTGAACATCAAATTCAAGGAATGGGTTCTGTGGAAATGACAGTGCGTAGACTTGATAAAATGGCGAGTACACTTACAGAGATGTTTGGTTATACAGAGGTTAGCCGAAATGACGAAGAAGCAATTTTTCAGTCTATCAAAGGAGAAGCCTTTGGAGAAATAGTTGTGAAATATTTGGACGGTCCTTCTGAAAAACCGGGGCGCGGTAGTATTCACCATTTAGCAATTCGTGTGAAAAACAGTGCAGAGCTTGCCTATTGGGAAGAACAGGTGAAACAAAGAGGTTTCCATTCTTCAGGAATTATCGACCGTTTCTATTTTAAAAGCTTATATTTCCGTGAATCAAACGGAATCCTTTTTGAAATTGCGACAGATGGACCAGGATTTACAGTAGATGGAGATGTGGAGCATCTAGGAGAAAAACTTGATTTACCGCCGTTCTTAGAAGATCAGCGAGAAGAAATTGAAGCGAATTTAGCTCCGATTGAAGAGAAGTAATAGAAGAAAAAATACAACTTTAACATATAAATGAAAACTATTGGAGGAATATAAAATGAACCAATTAAAAGGAATACACCACGTTACAGCGATTACAAGTAGTGCAGAAAAGAACTATGAATTTTTCACTCATGTTTTAGGAATGCGTCTCGTTAAAAAAACAGTAAACCAAGATGATATTCAAACGTATCATTTATTCTTTGCAGATGATAAAGGTAGTGCCGGAACAGATATGACATTCTTTGACTTCCCAGGTGTTCCAAAAGGAGTACACGGTACAAATGAAATTTCAAAAACTTCATTCCGCGTTCCAACTGATGCAGCATTAGCATATTGGGTGAAACGTTTTGACCGCCTTGAAGTGGAACATACAGGAATTAAAGAGCAATTCGGTAAGAAAACTCTTTCTTTCGTTGACTTTGATGATCAACACTATCAATTAATCTCTGACGAATTGGATAAAGGGATAGAATCAGGTACACCGTGGCAAAACGGTCCAGTTCCATTAGAATATGCAATTACTGGATTAGGACCTGTATTTATTCGTATCGCGAACTTTAGTTATTTCAAAGAAGTACTAGAAAAAGTTCTATTATTTAAAGAGATTGCTCAAGAAGGAGAATTCTATTTGTTTGAAGTAAACGAAGGTGGAAATGGTGCCTCTGTCATTGTAGAACATAATACGGTTCTTCCTGAAGCACAACAAGGTTTTGGTACAGTGCACCATGCTGCATTCCGCGTAGAGGATCGAGCTGTATTAGAAGAGTGGATTGAGCGACTAAGTCGAGTTGGACTCCCTTCATCTGGTTATGTAAATCGTCACTTCTTTGAGTCATTATACGCAAGAGTTGCGCCGCAAATTTTATTCGAGTTTGCAACAGATGGCCCTGGTTTTATGGGAGATGAGCCATATGAAACGCTTGGAGAGAAATTATCTTTACCTCCGTTCTTAGAGCCAAAGCGTGAAGAAATCGAAAAATTAGTTCGTCCGATTGATACAGTGAGAAGTACTAAGGAATTTATTAAAGAGTAAAAATAGAGATAATAAGTAGAAGAGCAAGTAGTTTTAGCGAATCGCTGGAACTGCTTGTTTTTTTATCATTAAAATAATTGACTTACTTTTAATGCGTAACTATAATGGTTACATAACAACCATCGGTAATAGCAGTGAGTAATATTTTTTTAGTATAATTGTAACTATTTCAGTTACAATTAAAATTAATCATAAAACAACCAAAAAATGTAAAAACTTTAAATAGCAACATGAGAAAGGAGACGGGGATTTTGAAACGGTTTAAGTTTTATATGATTAGCGGTATTGTGCTCGTTTTTTTAGTAGTATGTAACTTCGTCGATAAGCCGATTGCGAAGGTTGAAGAAGTGAAGGATACTGTTATGATGAAGATAAATACGAAAGAGAAGATGGCGCAGATTGATGGACAGACGATTTATTTTAAGCAAATTGGTGAGGGAAAACCGCCTTTACTTATGCTTCATGGGTTTGGTGGTTCTTCAGATGGGTTTAGTGATATTTATCCGGAACTCGCGGGAGATCATACGATTATCGCTGTTGATATTTTAGGGTTTGGGCGTTCTTCTAAGCCGGTTGATTTTCAGTATTCGTTTCCTGCGCAAGTGAATTTATATTATAAGTTAATGAAGAAACTTGGATATGATCAGTTTGCGGTACTTGGTCATTCGATGGGGGGAGAGATGTCCCTTAATTTAGCGTATCTATATCCGGACGCGGTTACCCATCTCGTTTTAGCGGATTCTACAGGGATTGAATCTTTCCAGCAAAAAGAAAGTTATGAAGTGACGCCACTATCGACGGACTTACAAACTGTAACAGAGATTACGGATTATAATAAAAATGAAGTGAAAAATAGTCGCGATGATAAAAAGCATTATGATCAGCTTACGAAAATGAGAGAGCGCCGCATTGCGATGGAAGCGGATAAAATTAAGGTGCCGACTTTAATTATTTGGGGTAGGCACGATAAGAGCGTTCCTTGGAATAATGGTGAGCTGTATCATCAGTTATTTGCAAATAGTACGTTTCATATCATTGAAAAAGGATACCACGCACCGTTCCGTCAAGAGCCAATCGAGTTTATGGAATATGTACAAGCGTTCTTCGCGGAGAATCCACAATGAAATTTTAAGCATAAATCCACTTCTTTCCTCATAAAGTGAAACTAATAAGGCTTGTCTAAGGAAAGGGATGAACGAAAGTGGAAATTTTACCATGGTGGATTTATCTTGTAATCATTGGGATTGTATTGAGTGGCTACATGGTTTTATATACTTCGAAAAAAGAGCAAGAGATGGATAACGATTTTATCGAAAAAGAAGGCGAAGTATATATGAAGCGCTTAGAAGAAGAACGAGAGAAACGGAATCAGGATAGTGATAAAGATTCGGTTTTATTATAATTATGGGAGAGTGGATAACATCTTGTTATCCACTTTTTTATTTCCGGAAATATATCAACGATTCGACATGGAATATCAATTTATTGGCGCAAAAAGACAAGGAGAAACAGGCCTTTTCCCGATTCAACTCAATAGTCACAGTAACCATCCAAAGCCCAATTCATACACTATGATGGAGGCTTTTTACTTCATAATCGGATGAAAAAGGAGCGTTACGATGAAAAAACGTACTGTTAATGAAGTGGGAGGGAGTATACCACAACCAATCCGTAGTGATGGAGCAGGTGCGATTGATTCTGGGCCGCGTAATGTTATGCGGGATATTCAAAATCCGAATATGCTCGTGCCGCCTATTACGGATGCGGGATTAGTTCCTAACTTGAAATTTTCGTTCTCAGACACTTCTATGATCTTAAAACAAGGTGGGTGGTCTCGGGAGATTACTGTTCGGGAACTTCCGGTTTCGACTACGATTGCTGGGGTAAATATGAGCTTAACAGCCGGTGGGGTGCGTGAACTTCATTGGCATAAGGAAGCGGAATGGGCGTATATGCTTTTAGGACGGGCACGAATAACTGCAGTTGATCAAAATGGACGGAATTTTATTGCTGATGTTGGTCCGGGGGATCTTTGGTATTTCCCACCTGGAATTCCGCATTCCATCCAAGGATTGGAACATTGTGAATTTCTACTCGCATTCGATAATGGACACTTTTCTGATTTATCTACCTTAGCTATTTCCGACTGGTTTGCACATACGCCAAAAGAAGTTCTATCGGCTAACTTCGGAGTACCAGAGAGTGCTTTTAACTCCATTCCTTCAGATCAAGTTTATATTTATCAAGGAGAGGTGCCGGGTTCGCTTGAGAGCCAGGAAGTTCAGTCGCCAGAAGGAGAAGTTCCTTTAACGTTTAAACATGAACTGTTAAAACAAAAACCGATTAAGACACCTGGTGGTAGCGTTCGAATTGTAGATTCTACGAATTTCCCTATTTCAAAAACAATCGCAGCAGCGCTCGTTGAAATTGAGCCTGGTGGAATGAGAGAGCTTCATTGGCACCCGAATAATGATGAGTGGCAATATTATCTTACCGGGCAAGCGAGAATGACGGTGTTTCTTGGAAATGGTACAGCTCGTACATTTGATTATAGAGCTGGTGATGTCGGATATGTACCGTTTGCGACTGGACACTATATTCAAAACACAGGCAATGAAACATTATGGTTTTTAGAGATGTTTAAAAGTAACCGTTTTGAAGATGTATCGTTAAATCAATGGATGGCACTGACTCCTAAAGAAATAGTGGAAAGTAATGTACATGTTGGCCCGCAATTGATGGATTCTTTACGTAAAGAAAAGTGGCCTGTTGTGAAATATCCGGGTTTTTCTTATAAACCGAAAACGGATGAGTAAACATGGATATATGCGTTATTCTTTCTGGAGAACGATAGGAAGGAATGGCGTATTTTTTATGTCTAGTCCTGTCTTTACTAGTATTCGTTATTTGTATTATTGTTCGGGAAATTATTATAGAAGAAAAACATATGAAATCTGCATGACATAGAGTATGAAATGGCGCCATTATAAGGTGTAACGCACAAGTTGCACAGGCTATGCAACGATAACTAGCTTTACTCTTCATCATTTATTTGACCATACTAGACGTAGAGAGGTGATAAACACAGTATGATTTTTAGTGAACGTTTAAAAGAAGAAAGGGAAAAAAGAAATTGGTCGCAAAATGATTTGGCTGAAAAAATTCATGTAAGCAGGCAGTCTGTTTCGAAATGGGAGACGGGAAAGAACTATCCGAGCATTGAAATTATTATTCATTTAAGTGATCTGTTCGGTATTACAATTGATGAGTTATTGAGGAGTGATGAAGAGTTGACACAGAAGGTAATTGAAGATAGTAAACAATTAGCGTATCCAAAATGGAAGGTGTTTTTTGATAGTCTATTCATGCTGGGAGTATTTTTGTTTATTACAAAAATCGTTGTATGGATGGTAAATAAGTTTGCAGGAGCAAGCATTACAATTGTAGCAGACGCACCATATGTAATGAATTTTTTACCCCTCATATTAATGGTTATAGGTGGTACGGTTTCTGATAAGTTGAAGAAAATATATAGATAAGAGAAAGATTTGTAAGAAATCCCCTACACTAGCTGTTCTTTTCACTTAAATTGTGTACTATAAAGGATAGGATGATATAAAGAAGGGGACATTTAGAATGGAATTTCATGAACAGAAGATATTGCCGGCAGTGAGGCAAATTAAAGATTTGGAAAAGCTATTACATAGTTCGTATGAGTATATTGTTATTTTAGATATTCATGTTGGTCAATTGAAGAGTGTTGTGTCACTCGCGAAGCAGCATAATAAAAAAGTATTTTTACATGTTGATTTGATCCATGGATTACAAAGTGATGGGCATGCGACGGAGTTTTTATGCCAAGAATATAAACCGTACGGGTTATTATCGACAAAGGCGAGCGTAATTATGAAGGCGAAGCAAAAAGGTGTCGTCTCCATTCAACGCATCTTTTTAATTGATTCTAGCGCAATGGAAAAGAGCTGTAATTTACTAGAAAAGACGAAGCCGGATTATATAGAGGTGCTTCCTGGTGCGTTAACGGGTGTCATTGCTGAGGTGAAAGAGCGTACAGGTGTACCGATTTTAGCAGGTGGTTTTATTCGAACTGTAGAAGACGTTGAAAGAGCGTTAAATGCTGGTGCGACAGCAATTACGACATCGAAAAAAGAATTATGGAAACATTACCAAAAAAAGTGACGGAAATGTGAAATAATTCTGTTGACACCGCTTTCATTAGAGGTTAACATTATAGACAAGTTAATAAACGTGACGGAGAAAAGAAGAGATCCACATTTTATTGTTTCTATATATTATATAGAAGCATGTAAGCTGTGGATCTTTTTCTTTTGAAAAAAAAACGAATGGCCATTCATTTTACCTCTATCGCATTTGAAAACGTTAAAATTGATAGTGGAGGGATACTATGTCAGCATTTTTAGGAGAGTTAATAGGGACTGCGTTGTTAATCTTACTTGGTGGCGGTGTTTGCGCTGGTGTAAGTTTAAAGAAATCGTTTGCGAAAGATTCTGGTTGGATTGTAATTACAATGGGCTGGGGCTTAGCGGTAGCGATGGCAGCGTATGCAGTTGGATCAATTAGTGGGGCACATTTGAATCCGGCTTTAACGATAGGACTTGCTTTTAAGGGAGCGTTCCCATGGAGTGACGTACCTATGTATATCGCAGCACAAATGATTGGGGCAATTATCGGGGCAGTTCTCGTATATTTACATTACTTACCACACTGGAAAGAAACAGAAGATCCAGGAACAAAGTTAGGCGTATTTGCAACAGGTCCAGCAATTCCGAACACATTTACAAACCTTTTAAGTGAAATGATTGGAACATTCGTTTTAGTATTTGGTATATTAGCAATTGGAGCAAATAAATTTGCAGATGGTTTAAATCCATTTATCGTAGGTTTCTTAATTGTAAGTATTGGTTTATCATTAGGTGGAACAACAGGATACGCAATCAACCCGGCTCGTGATTTAGGCCCGCGTATTGCACACTTCTTCCTTCCGATTGCAGGAAAGGGCGGTTCAAACTGGAAGTATGCATGGATTCCAGTAGTTGGTCCGATTCTAGGTGGATCACTTGCAGGATTATTCCATCAAGTTGTATTTGAAGGAAAACAAAATTCAGCACTTATTTATGTGATTATTGCAACTGTGATTGTACTAGCAATCTCTTATATGACAAGTAAAAAAAGTGAAACTACTACAAATAGTAGAAAAGTAGCATAGGGGGAAACTGATATGAAAAAATATATTCTTTCATTAGACCAAGGAACAACAAGCTCACGCGCAATTCTTTTCAATAAAGAAGGAAAAATCGTTCATTCAGCTCAAAAAGAGTTTACGCAACATTTTCCAAAGCCAGGCTGGGTTGAGCATAATGCACAAGAAATTTGGGGATCTATTTTAGCAGTTATCGCAACTTGCTTAAGCGAAGCAGATGTGAAGCCAGAACAAATCGCTGGTATCGGTATTACGAACCAACGTGAAACAGCGGTTGTATGGGATAAAACGACTGGAAAACCAATTTATAACGCAATCGTATGGCAATCTCGTCAAACAGTTGAAATTTGTGATGAGTTAAAAGAAAAAGGTTATAGCGAGATGGTTCGCGAAAAAACAGGTCTTTTAATTGATGCATACTTCTCTGGTACGAAAGTAAAATGGATTTTAGACAACGTTGAAGGTGCAAGAGAAAAAGCGGAAAACGGCGAGTTATTATTCGGAACAATTGATACATGGCTTGTATGGAAATTGTCTGGCGGGAAAGCGCACGTAACAGATTACTCAAATGCATCACGTACATTAATGTTTAACATTCACGACTTACAGTGGGATGATAAACTTCTAGACATGTTAACAGTACCAAAGAGCATGCTTCCAGAAGTACGTCAATCATCTGAAATATATGGAGAAACAATTGATTACCACTTCTTCGGTCAAAATGTACCGATTGCAGGTGTAGCTGGTGACCAGCAAGCAGCATTATTTGGACAAGCTTGTTTCGGTGAAGGTATGGCGAAGAACACTTACGGAACTGGTTGCTTCATGTTAATGAACACAGGCGAAAAAGCAGTAGCTTCTGAGCATGGCCTATTAACAACAATTGCATGGGGTTTAGATGGTAAAGTGAATTACGCATTAGAAGGAAGTATTTTCGTAGCAGGTTCTGCAATTCAGTGGTTACGTGACGGAATGCGCATGTTTAAAGATGCGAGTGAGAGTGAAGTGTATGCTAGCCGTGTTGAATCAACTGAAGGTGTATACATAGTACCAGCATTCGTAGGATTAGGTACACCGTACTGGGATAGTGAAGTACGCGGCGCTATGTTTGGTGTAACGCGCGGTACGACGAAGGAGCATTTCATTCGTGCAACGCTAGAATCTTTAGCATACCAAACGAAAGATGTACTATGCGCGATGGAAGCAGATTCAGGTATTGAACTGAATACATTACGTGTTGATGGCGGGGCAGTTAAGAATAACTTCTTAATGCAGTTCCAAAGCGATATGTTAGACGTTCCTGTAGAGCGTCCAGTAATCAGTGAAACGACAGCATTAGGCGCAGCATACTTAGCTGGTCTTGCGGTTGGGTATTGGAAAAACCAAGATGAAATTAAAGCGCAGTGGAATATGGATAAACGCTTTACACCGGCAATGGAAGCGGAAACAAGCGAAGAGCTATATGCTGGATGGAAAAAGGCAATTGAAGCAACTAAAGCTTTCAAATAATCATAAACAGTGTTATAATGATGACAAGTTAATAATTCGGTAGGAGATTTGGAGAGACCACAACACGCTATAGAGGCGAAATCTATAGCGGAGTTCGTGGTCTCTTTTTTCGTTATCAAAGGGAGGAATTACCATGAAATTTTCAAGTAAACAACGTAAAGACGTATTAAACGGAGTAAATAAACAAGAGTTAGATGTGATCGTAATTGGTGGAGGTATTACTGGTTCTGGTATTGCATTAGATGGGGCAACACGCGGTTTATCAACAATTGTGTTTGAAATGCAGGACTTTGCAGCAGGTACATCAAGTCGTTCAACGAAACTTGTACACGGCGGTTTACGTTATTTAAAACAACTTGAAGTGAAAATGGTAGCAGAGGTGGGGAAAGAGCGTGCGATCGTATATGAGAACGGTCCCCATGTAACAACACCGGAGTGGATGTTACTTCCGTTCCATACAGGCGGCACGTTCGGGTCATTTAGTACATCAATTGGTCTTCGTGTATACGACTTCTTAGCAGGTGTAAAACGAAGCGAGCGCAGAAAGATGTTTAACCGTGAAGAAACGCTAAATAAAGAGCCTCTTGTAAAACAAGAAGGATTAAAAGGTGGCGGTTACTACGTAGAATATCGTACAGACGATGCGCGTCTTACAATTGAAGTAATGAAAGAAGCGATTGAACACGGTGCGAAAGCTGTTAACTACGCAAAAGTAGACAGTTTCTTATATAAAGATGGAAAAGTATGCGGTGTACGTGTAATCGATTTACTAGACGGAGAAGTGTACGAAGTTTACGGTAAGAAAATTGTAAATGCAGCTGGTCCTTGGGTAGATACACTTCGTGAAAAAGATAACTCTAAAAAAGGGAAAGTACTTCAATTATCAAAAGGTGTGCATTTAGTAATTGACCAAAAACGTTTCCCATTAGGGCAAGCGATTTACTTTGATACACCAGATAAACGTATGGTGTTCGCGATTCCTCGCGAAGGAAAAACGTACGTAGGTACAACAGATACGTTCTATGACAAAGACGCAGCTGTACCGCACATGACAACAGAAGATCGCACATATATCATTAATGCGATTAACTACATGTTCCCAAGCGTGAAAATTACAGAAAAAGATGTGGAGTCAAGCTGGGCTGGTGTACGTCCGTTAATTTATGAAGAAGGTAAGAATGCATCTGAAATTTCTCGTAAAGATGAAATTTGGACTTCTGAATCTGGTTTAATTACAATCGCAGGTGGTAAATTAACAGGATACCGCAAAATGGCTGAAATGGTAGTAGACTACGTAACGAATCTATTACAAAAAGAAGGTCATAGTGCATACCAGAAGAGCGATACGAAACATATGCCAATCTCTGGTGGTCATGTAAGTGGTTCACACGGATTCTCAGCATTTATCGCGAAAAAAGCAGGAGAAGGTACGAAATACGGTTTAACAACAGCTCAAGCTGAAGAATTCGCGAAATTCTACGGCTCTAACGTTGACGTACTGTTCGGCCTAGCGAAAAAACATAAAGACGAAGCGAAAGAATACAACATGCCGCTAGACGTTCTAATCCCGCTTGTATACGCAATGGATTACGAAATGACAGCAAAACCAGTTGACTTCTTCGTACGCCGCAGAGGCGCTGTATTCTTCAACATCCACTGGGTATATGAGTGGAAAGAAGCAGTAATCAACTACATGGCTGCAAAACTTGGCTGGAGCAAAGAAGAGCAAATGAAATACACAGCTGAACTAGAAAAAGCATTAACAGATGCTGTAATTCCTGTAGATCAACAAGAGCAGGCAGCTGCGTTAGCGTAAAATAGAGAACCACCTGAAGGGGAGCCTTTAGGTGGTTTTTTTATGGGCTATTCAGATGTTTGTGGATTCATTATATGACGTTTCTAGGGTGGGGCGTTTGAATCATAGCCATCTTTATAAGGGTGAAATTATTAAGAACGTAGAGATTGAATTGGATGATTATATGTGGGAATGTATCAATCCTAATATGGGCGGATGAAAATCAAACAAAAGTGTTAGTTAAATTAAAAAAGCAGTTAGCTTTTGCTAGCTGCTTCACTCCCTGGAGAGTGTCCGTTATATAATTTAGATAAAGATACTAGCTATTAAAAATACAGCTCCTATCAAAATTAGAGAATCAAATAAAATCAAGAACTGGCTTCTCTGTGGCTTTCGAAATTCCTTTATTAAGCTAAAAACCGCACTCATTCCGAAACAGATGTATAACAAAATCATTATTGTTTTTGACACACTTAACACTCCTAATATATTGATAATTTAATTATACAATGAAAAACAGATGCATGTAAGTTTTTGACAAAATTCTTATTTGGAGTGATTTTATAAATAGAATTTAATAAAAAACCCCTATCCTTAATAAGGATAGGGAAATGGTATAACAGCTTTTAGGAAGCTTATATTTAATATACTAAAAGAGTAAAAAAATGTATTTATGTAAAATTTGGTAATTGGTGTTGGTGAAATGAAAACAAAATCGTTGTTTGAGAGAAAGGCAAAATAATGGGATTAAGAGAAGTGTATGTAATGGTTATTAAGCATCAATTGGAATTATTGGTTGATGAAAAAGGATGGGATATTCCACGAGACAAATTCGATGTAATTGCGGAAGCGATGGCAAATGACCCGCAATTTACAGATAATCTACTTAATTTTACGGATGATTAATTTGAAACATTTGCAGACAACTACTGGGACGGATTTTAAAACAAAAATGCTATTTTAGTAGGAAGGGGAGAATATGAAGCCGAGAGTTAGACCATGATGGCATGTATAAAACTTGAAATAAAGGTTTAACAAATCGGTATGGACATTGCCAACCGTTTTTTTTTTTATGAATTTATAAAACTTTTCCATACAGTGCGTCGTCTAATATATGGGAAGGAGGAAATAATGTGGATGAATTAACGGTAGAAGCGTTTGAAGTAGAAGATAAGGAGGACCTTATCGATGAAATAATGAACAAGTATGGACAAGAAGTCTTACAGCTTGTGTATTCATATGTGAATAACAAAGAGGTTGCGGAGGATTTAACGCAAGATATATTTGTGAAATGCTATAAATCTCTTCATACATACAAAGGGAAATCAAATGTGAAAACGTGGTTGTGGAGAATTGCCATTAATCATTGTAAGGACTATTTAAAAAGTTGGTATAACAAAAAGGTCATCGTTACAGAAGATGAATCTACTTTTATGGGGAGTCAAAAAGAAAGTGTTGAACAAACGGTTATTCAAAATGCAGAGGACCATAGGTTGGCTTCTGCAGTAATGAATTTACCGATAAAATATCGAGAAGTCATTTATCTATTTTATTATGAAGAATTATCAATTAAAGATATTGCTATTGTAATAGAAGTGAAGGAGAACACAATAAAAACAAGACTAAAAAAAGCTAAGGAACTTTTGAAGAAAGGATTGGAGGAATAATCAAATGGAAGATCGGTTAAAAGGCTTGCGAAAATCAATGGAGAACACAACTTTTAAACATTTGAGTTTTTCTGATCAGCATCGAAAGCGGGTACGTGAAAAAATCAATCAATCGTCCGAAAAGGAAGAAGATATCCTTTTAGCAGTGTTGCAACTTCTTATGAATGAAAAAACAGGGTACGAACTGGCGCAGCTATTGCGAGGGAGAGGAATTCAAAAATTCGAAGGAAATGAAGGTTTTTTATACACCTTATTACATCGATTAGAACAGAACCGTTTTATCCAATCTAGCTGGGATCATGCAGGGGCGAAATATTATCAATTAAATGATAAAGGAAGAAAGATGCTACGAAAGGCAGAGAAAGATTCTACAAAGGCACGGTTTATATTAAAAGGCTTAGTACAGGAGTGATGCGAAATTGAATGAAAAAGGGGAGCGTTTTTTAAAAGAAGTTACTAATCATATTAAATCAAAAGAAGCAAAGAGCTTCGTAGCAACTGAACTAGATTTTCACTTAAAACAGGCGAAGAACACATGGATAGAAAGAGGATTAAGTGAGGAAGTCGCTGAAAATAAAGCTGTGGAACAAATGGGAAGTCCGATTAAACTTGGCCGGGAACTTAACAAACTGCATAAGCCAAAGGTTGATTGGTTCCTTATTATTTTATTAGTAGCTGCTATGGGGCTAGGATTTTTGCCGGTTATAGCTTTTGGATATATGAATGATCTACTAATGAATAAGGTGATATCTGTTATTCTCGGTATTGCAACAGCTGTAGGGATGATGCTGATCGATTATCGGAAGTTAGAGAGATTTGGATGGTTGTTTTATACAATTGGGGTACTGATCTTGTTAATGCTATATTGTTTTCCGAACGCTTGGATAACTGGGGAACCAATAATAAAAATTGGTCCTATTGCAATTGATCGTTTAATGGCAGTACCGTTCTTTTTTCTAGCTTGGGCTTCTTTTTTCAATAACAATAGATTGAAAGTTAGGTATCTTGTAGTGCTGTATTTATTTTCTTTGTATTTATTCTTAATTGGCGCAGCTTTTTCAGTGATTTTTATTTATATCACGATGGTATTCGTTATGCTTTGGTGGAGTAAGTTAGGAAAGAAAACGGCATTAATTATTACAATTGTACCAATTTGTTTATTGATTATAAGGGCGTCTTTTTCCTGGCCCTCAGTAAAAGGATATCATTTGGATAGATTTTTAGGGTATTTGAATCCAGAGCGTGATGCACATGGCGCAGGATTTATGTATATACGTTTAAAAGAGGTAATGTCGTCAGCAGGTTGGTTTGGTACATATGGAGATGTAAAGCTCATCCCTAATCCAGATACTGATTTTGTATTTGCAAGTTTGACTTATTATTATGGATATGTGCTTGCACTGGTCCTTGTCTTAATTCTTTCTCTTTTTGTAGCAAGATTAATGGTCATATCTTATAAAATAAATGATCGATATGGTAAATTGCTTCTCGTGGGAGGAATGATTCTTTTTGTAGTTCAGTTCATTTATAACGTGGGCATGATTCTAGGCCTATTACCGATTGCTGCTATATCCTTACCTTTTATTAGTTATGGATTAACACCAACTGTATTTCATGCACTATTAATAGGAGTCGTGTTAAGTGTTTATCGACGTAAAGATCTTTCATTTAGAAGAAAAGAAACACCTTGATGATTATATAAGTTGTTTGTAAAAGAATTCAGTAGTATGTAGAGGGTTATGAAAAATAACCCTCTTTTTATGTTGAAATAAGTGAACTCGCTTCAATAGAGGTACATAATTCAGAACGAGAAAGTGTTTCGGCTAATTGTTGTAAATATAAGTGCTCTTCCGCGTCTTTTTCGGAAGTGTTAGGATCTAATAAAGGTGAAGATAGAAGTACATCAAGCGTAAGTATGTCTGCATCATGAGAAGTGATGTTATAACCTGCAAAAACAGGTCGTTTTAAGTCTTTTACTTTTTGAATCATCTTATGGAAATTCGTAACACTTATATTGATATGGGCTAATGGAAAGCATTTTTGGTTAGGATTCTCGATGGTTTTTCTAATTTTATAGTCATAAACGTAATAGTACTTTTCTTGTTCTTCTAGTTCTTGTAACTTTCTCGTTAATAAGTGGTATTCGTCTGTAAGTCCAGTTGTGAGAGCATCGTGTTCTGTGCCAACTAATAAAGTGAATGGTCTTGGTGATGAAATTGAAATGGTGCGGACGTTTAGGTCGATAAAAGTGGGATTAGATTGTAAAATGGTATGTAATTTTTGGGCAGGAAACACGCCATCATAAATAGCGATAAAATAATGATTCATCTTTTCACTCCTTAATTTTTTCTAAAATGATATATTCTATTTTTAAGTTGTAAGTCCTGCATAAAAAAGAAACACCTTGATTTATATCAAGGTGTAATAAGTTCAAAACTTTCCAAATCAGCCCCGGTTACAAAAGGACTAACCTCACCAACGCTATAAAGCTGCAATTCATGCATCGCGCGCGTACAAGCAGTGTAGAACAATCTACGAAGGCTTGCATCACTGTACACATCTTTAGAGGCATTGTAAATAATAACAGCGTCAAATTCGATACCCTTCGCTAAATAAGCAGGAATAACGACAATGCCTTGCTCATACTCAGCAGAGTTACTTTTCACAAGTTTAATATTCTCGATATGGCTGAGTGCTTCGTAGGCAACGGCACTCTCGGCTGCGGATTTACATATAATTGCGATCGTATTGTGCTGTTGTTTTTGTAATTCAGCGACTTTGGCAGTAATATGTTCATGCAGTTCGTTGTAATCAGAAACTTTCGTTACTGTAGGTTTCTCGCCGTCACGTTCAAAGGCGTTAATGTTCTTTCCTTCCGGTACGAGATAGCGTGTAAATTCAATAATCGGTTTTGTTGAGCGATAGCTACGAGTTAAGTTGATGCCGTTTGTTTCGTCTGGCCCGTATAAGCTAGTAAGTGTATTGAAATTAACCGTTTCCCTCGCATGAGCGAATATCGCTTGGTTAAAGTCTCCGAGTACCGTCATTTTTGCTGCAGGGAAGAGACGTTTTAAAAACTCGAATTGAAACGGAGAATAATCTTGTGCTTCGTCTACGAGTACGTGTTTAATGGATCTGTTTGTTTGGAAGCCTTCAATTAATTCTTTTAAAAGTAAAAATGGAGTCGCATCCTCGTAATATAGCTTTCCTTCATCAAGCATGTTTACTGTTAATGAGCAAATGTCGTCCCATTCTTTAGGTTTTTCTCCAGTAACCCATGATGAATTTGTGAAGAGTTGTTTATATATTCCTGTGAAATTGATGAAGCGTAGCGTTTGAACGCCTTTACGCAATGGCTTTAATTTTTTGCGGACAATCATACGTCCGAGTACTTTCGTTTCTTTCTCATAATCATTAAAGGAATTGTCGTCAAACTCTCCTTTTTTCTGTAAGTATTTATAAGCCTTTTGATATTCATCTTTACTAAGTAATTCAATTTCTTCTTCTACCCAAGGTTTTTTCAGTTCTGTTTTTTCGATTGTATCTATTTGTTTATTTAGCCAATCCGTTAACTTCTCGATTCTATTATGGAAGCGGAGGGAGGAATCAGTATTATAAAATTGCTCTGTAATTTCTTTAGCAGAGGCAATCAGTTTTCCTCTAAATTTCATTCCTCTAAATAACATGCCTGAAGATTCAAGAGATTGTCTGTACGTTCTAATCATATCGAAAAATTGAGTAGATGCTTTAAATCGAATGCTCGCATTTCTAGTTTTATAGGCAGGGCTATTCGTTTCAGTTAGCATATATTCTAGTTGCTCATAAGGATCTTCAACGTCAAATGACTTGCTTAGTCTATGGTTTAAATATTCCTGGAATGTAACTTGCTGCATATTCTCTTCACCGAGTTCTGGCAATACGTTAGACACGTAGCTGTTGAACATGGAGTTAGGGGAGAAGAGAATGATTTGATCCGCTTTTAGCCATTCGCGATATTTATATAGTAAGTAGGCGATTCGCTGCAATGCAGCTGATGTTTTACCACTACCAGCAGCGCCTTGAACGATAAGTAGTCGCCCTTCATCGTGACGGATAATTTCATTTTGCTCGCGCTGGATAGTAGCAACAATACTTTGCATATGTTTGTTTGTACCTTTTCCGAGCGCTTGTTGCAGGATTTCATCTCCAATTGTGAGGCTCGTATCGAACATGGAATCAATCTCGCCATTTTGAATAATATATTGTAATTTTTTCTCCACATTGCCGTGGATTACGCCTCCTGGTGTACTGTACTCAGCTGGTCCTGGTGGATAATCGTAGTAGACACTTGAAATGGGTGCGCGCCAATCGTATATAAGAAAGTTTTCTCCGCTTGCATCGGTAAGGGTAGCCACCCCGATATAAATTTGTTCTGCACCAACTTCTCCTTCTTCTTTGAAATCGATTCGTCCGAAGTAAGGTGCTTTATGCATACGGCGTAGTGCGGCAAGTCGATTAAAGGTGTGCTTATGGGTAATTTGTGTTACGGCTAGTGACTGAGCTTGTTGTCTTAAGTTGATAACTGTTTCAAGATAATCGTCAAAAGTATCAGTGTTAACTTTTACATCATCCCAGAAGTGTTTGCGAATGTTGATTACTTCTGCCCGGCGTCTGCCAGTTTCGCTTTCCAGTTTATCAATTTGCTCCGTAATCGTTTCTATTACGGTATCCAAGCGTTTTTGCTCTTGATCAAGTTTTTTGTTCATACGGTAAGCACTCCTTTAAAAGTGAAAAATAGAGGTTGACTGAAAATAGATTTTGTTGTACAATTAAGATACGGATAAATACATTCTCTTATTTTTTTAAGAATGCGTTTCTGTACTAATTTAACATAGTTCTTGAATTTAATCAATGATAATAAGATAAACCTTGGTTCCGCATGTGGTGGAATCGAGGTTTTTTGTTGTCTTTTAAGAGGGAAGAGCGATCATTGTCAGTTTTTGTCGGTAAGTCGATATAATTGAAAAATCGCCGATATAATTGGAGTTACGGTCGATAAATTTTGAGAATCGCCGATATAATTGGAGTTGCGGTCGATATAATTGAAAAATCGCTGATATAATTAGATCCGTAGCTGATTGATCCGGAGAACGGATCATATAATTTCATTTACCGAATCTGAACGTAATGTAACGCAAGGAGAGGGCATACAAAAAAAGCTCGGGCTTAGCCCGAGCTTTTCATTATTTCTTTTCGTCTTTTTTAGCGTCAGCTTTTGGTTCTTCGAAAAGATCTTTCAAATCTTTATCGTCAACTTTTACGTCAGCTTTTTTGATTTCTTTCATCATAAGATCGTTCATGAATTGAGCATCTTGTGCTTTCTTTTGAACAAGTTCTTTTTTGATGTCGCCTTTTACTTCATCAAATGGTTTTTGTTCTTTAATATCTGTTACTTTAATGATGTGGTAACCGAATTGTGATTTTACAGGTTCGCTTACTTCATCTTTTTTCATTTTATAAGCTGCGTCTTCGAATTCTTTAACCATTTTACCAGCTGTAAAGTAGCCAAGGTCTCCGCCTTTTTCTTTTGAACCAGTATCTTCAGAGTATTGTTTCGCTAACTCTTCGAAAGATTTACCTTGTCCAAGCTCTTCTTTAACCTTTTTCGCAGTAGCTTCATCTTTTACAAGAATGTGGCTTGCTTTAATTTCAGGCTTGTAGTTTTCTTTTAGTTCTTTATCAGTGATTGTTTTTTCAATCGCTTGTTCTTGAGCCAATGAAGCGCGAACGCCATTTTTAACTGTTTCTTCTTTAAGACCTTGTTGTTTCATTAGTGTATCGAATTGGTCACCGACTTGCTTTTTCATTTCATCGTACTTTTTGTCCACTTCTTTGTCATCGACTTTGTAGTTTTTAATAAGTACTTTTTCCATAACCATGTTATTTAGTACTTGTTTACCAGCTGTTTGTTTCATTTGAGTGTAGAACTCTTCTTTAGTGATGTCACCAGCTTTAGATGTAACAACTTTGTCTGATGATGATGATGTTCCACATGCTGATAATGCGATTACACTTGTTGCGGCTAAGGCAAGCATAGCTTTCTTCATTCAATAAACACTCCTACTATTATGTATTTTTAATTTATCCCGTACAAATGAAGAAACGCCTTATGATAGGTTATTTTCGTTCATAAGAACCTGATTAAGTCTCACTGATGTCTTTGCTTTTTTAATATGTAAAAGCACGCTTAACAGGGCTTACCTAGGCTTTAGGATAAAGTTTAGATGCGTGTCGTTTATTTCATAGTATAAGCAATATGTACAAAATTTAATATATCATATTTCGACGAGTTTTCCTATTGATAAAGAAATTTTAACCAGTTTGTGTCAGATTTTGAAAGGGTACCATATTGGGCGAATGCCGCATATATAGAAAAGAGGAGGGGATGGGGGATGAATTCTCAACTTATTTTATTACTTGTACTGTTTATTTTATTGGTTATAGTAGGTATAATTTGCTTATAGAGGAAAAAAATGAGGAAGGGGCTTTCCTTCCTCACTTTCCATGAAATATAATTTCTATATAACTAGAAATTAATAGAATGGTAATACATACATTAATAACTCGAAAGACACCGGGCTGGCGGCTCGCAGATATTTGTTTTCGCTCACACAGTGTATGTGTCATGAAATTCGTGTAAAATATAACAAGAAGTGCGAATGCAACAAAAACAACGGTTATAAGAGTCATGAGGCGAGACCTCCTTTTGGCTAAAATACATATACTTTATATATTGTATCATACGATATTTTGTTCGTGTTACAAAATTCAGAAATAGAAGACTTTGTGTTAGGAAGCGAGGGAGAAAATGGACGTTGTAAGAAGACTAGAACAAGCTGAATATTACGTAGACCTACTATTTAAAATGATTGATGAAGAAAAGTGTCCATTTTATTCTTTAATCATAAAGAAAAAAGCTCGTAAAAAAGACATTGAACGTATACTAAAACTTTGTGAAAAGCTGAACGAACAATATGTAGTGGAGAAAGCAGAAGGCCTACTATTGTTTGATGCGTTATTAGATCAATTTGAAAAAGCGCTTCCACATCAGCTCGAAGTACACGAAACTGCGGAAGCGCTAGCAAAACAAGGTTTATTTAAGCCACTTATGAATGAATTCTTACGCATGATTGCGAAAAAATAAATAGATTATTTCTTAACTAACTTTTGATCGGATTCCGTAAAGTTCTCCTCGATATCTTCTAATGATTTCTCAAAAATATCGATGAAGTCTTGTCCGTAAATATTACGAAGGATTGCAATCAGTTCGATATTTTCTGGGAACTTACCGTAAAAATTACGAAGTTCAAGTGCCCCATTAAAAACAGAATTATTTTCAGGATCATACTCCTCCATTAAGCAAAGTAGTAATTCTTCCCCTTTGTCTGTAATTTCAATGTACGTATTTCGTTTATCATCTTCTTTTTTTGAGAATACAAGATAGCCGCGTTCTTCAAGCTTTTTAGAGAAGTTAAACGCTGTTGAGACGTGCATAACTCCAAATTTAGCAATCTCAGAAATAGAAGCCCCTTTTAAATGATAAGCGATGGTTAAAATGTGATGCTCATTAATGTTTAAATCGTAAGGTTTAATCCACTGTTGCCAATCTTTCTCTACGCATTTCCATAACGCTTTCGATAATTGAGCAATACGTTGGCTGAAAATCATCGCTTCTTTTACCGAGTAATTTTTTTCTCCACTTTTCATTTACTCACCCACTTTAACATTCTTTTTTCATTATTATCTATTATGCCAGTAAAATAAAAATTAATAAAGTCTTTTTGTGAGAATTGTGAAAATTTTTCGGAAAAACAACATTCTATACAAATCATGCATAACTATGGAAGCGTTTTATGAGTCAAGAATACATGTGTTTTCTTTACATGTTAAGAGATAACATATATTGTAAATGCATAAAAACACGGCATATCTATGTGATATGCCGTGTTAAGGTCAATTCGTGTGAAAAATATTTGTTATATGCAAAAAACTAAGCAGGAATATGTTTACGCTTTTTCTGGAACGGCTTCTTGTAGTTTCTCAATTGACTTTTGAATGTCTAAAATTTCTTTTTCAATATGTCGTTTGTTTTGAGAAATATCTTGTTTCCAGTTAGAAAGCGTGTCTTGCATATCGTCTTTTAGTTCTTGAAATACTTCTTTACCTTCTGAAGCAGTTTCAACGATTTGGCGCTTTAATAATTTTGTATCAGCTGTAATATCAGCTAAAGTCTTTTTAATATCAGTTCCTTTTTCTTTCAGCTTACCGCGCATAGCTTTACCAGAAGAAGGAGTTGAGAAAAGAACGGCTATTCCAGCAACTGCTCCGCCGCAAAGTACACCTGTAATAAAGGATTTAGCTTTTGACATAAAAGGAAACCTCCTTATTTTTCGTTCGTATTCATGATGTATAAAAGTGTGCATATCTTTAAGACAAGGGGAAGAAAAGTGAGTTTTCTCTCTTGTACATGCTATGCACAAAAAATCATACCTCCGGCATTCTTTGTGAAGAAACAAGCCATACAATAAATTCCAGAGGAATCGGCTTGTTATGTATTACTTCTTATTATAGTGGCACTATTTCACACTATTTGCAATTGTGCTTGCGATGTTTTGTAAATTTTCCATTGTATATTCATTTTGGTGTGATTTCCAAACAGCACCGAAACCATCGTTTTCACCGTAGCGTGGAATTAAATGAAGGTGGAAGTGGAATACAGTTTGTCCAGCTTTCTCGCCGTTATTGTTAAGTAGGTTGAAGCCAACTGGATTAAATTCTGCTTTCATTGCATTTGCGATTTTTGGAACGACAGCAAAAATATGTGATGCGATTTCTGGCGTTAACGCAAAAATGTCTTGTTTGTGAACTTTCGGAATAACAAGAGTATGTCCTTTTGTTACTTGACTAATATCTAAAAATGCAAGTACATGTTCATCTTCGTATACTTTTGAGCAAGGGATTTGCCCGTCAATGATTTTACAAAAAATACAATTGTCCGCTGTATGATTCATCGATCTCATCCTTTCAAATAGTCTTAGCCGTATTTTACCATAATTACATAGGAGAACAAACACGAAAAACAGGAAGCTGACTCAGCTTCCTGTTTTCTGAAGAGGGATTGAAAAAGCATTTTTTTATAATTTACGGTTCGCAGACACCTCATTTATATAAGAAATGCACGGTAAATCGGCTAAAGTTTCTGCCGTAGACACCCCATTTTCAAGTGAAATGAATTGCAATCTTTTTAAAAATGAAATTGTTTATTTTTTAAAACAGTATATGCTCTTTCGGAGACACCCCGTTTCGAAAATGAAACAAATTATCTGGTTATGTGTAAATTTCATTGTCCAATTTGGACACCCCATTTCATGATGACTTCACTATGTTGTTGTACTCATCAATTGGTGGTTGCTTTTTCAAGTGTGTTCCTTCTTCACTAATTATGATGTCCGCTTTCGTAAAAATATATGCGAAGAAATTTAAATTTTTTTTTAAGACATCGATACTATGTAGTACAGCGCCATTTTTGGTAAGATGAATGTAGAATGAATACTAATGAAGAAAGTGGTGTCGTATGAGCGAGTTATTGCGTGTAGAAAATGTTACAGGAGGATATACGAAACGACCTGTACTGCAAAATGTTTCGTTTTCTGTTAATAAAGGCGAACTTGTCGGCTTAATCGGTTTAAATGGAGCCGGGAAGAGTACGACAATTAAACATATCATCGGTTTAATGGAGCCGAAAAAAGGAACTGTCACAATTAACGGGAAAACAATTCGTGATGATATGACAGCGTACCGTTCTAGTTTTTCTTTCATTCCAGAAACGCCAGTATTATATGATGAGTTAACGTTAGAAGAGCATTTGAAATTAACAGCGATGGCGTACGGTGTAGATGAAAAACAGTACGAAGAACGTGTAGGACAACTATTACAAGAATTTCGCATGAAAAATCGTTTGAAATGGTTTCCGTCTCATTTCTCAAAAGGGATGAAACAAAAAGTGATGATTATGAGTGCATTTTTAGTTGAACCATCACTTTACATTGTGGACGAACCTTTCGTTGGGCTTGATCCGTTAGCGATTCAATCACTCCTTCAAATGATGGATCAAATGAAAAAGAGTGGTGCGGGCATCTTAATGAGTACACATATTTTAGCGACAGCAGAGCGCTATTGTGATTCATTCATTATTTTGCATCAAGGTGAAGTGAGAGCGAAAGGAACGTTGGCTGAATTGCAATCACAATTTAACATGCCTGGTGCAACGTTAGATGATATTTACATTGCATTAACAAAGGAAGAAGATTATGAATAGCACAGCGTTATGGAAAGAACGATTTCGGCACTTTCTAAAAGAAGTTCGTACATATAGTAAATACGTATTTAATGATCATTTGAAATTTATTTTCGTATTTATCATCGGTGCAGGAGCGTATTATTACCAGCAATGGTTACAAACGTTAACACCTTCGTTTCCGACAGCGATTGTTATGGCAGTCTTACTTGGCCTCGTATTAACAGCTGGATCCATACAAACGCTATTAAAAGAAGCGGACCTTGTGTACTTGCTGCCAGTTGAAGAAAAGTTAAAGCCTTACTTTACAAAGGCATTTCTCTTTACGTTTATGATTCAGTTATACATAATCGCAATGGTAGCCGCTGCGCTTGCCCCGTTATACTTCCAGCAAATGAAGCAAACAGGAGCGGCTTACATATGGATTGTAATCGCGTTCGTCATTGTAAAAGCGTGGAATTTATTCGTAGCGTGGGAAAAATCATTTTTAACAGATCAAAGCGTTCAAAAAGCAGATTGGTTCATTCGCTTTATCTTAAACGGCTTATTTGTGTACGTCCTTGTAGAACGTACTTCAGTCATTTTTACCGGTGTAATTGTTTTTCTTATGGCGCTATACCTTGCTGTTATGCATCAAAAGGTGAAGGGAAAGCCGCTAAACTGGGAGTATTTAATTTCTGAAGAAGGTAAAAAAATGATGCTGCTGTACCGCATTGCGAATATGTTCGTTGATGTACCAGCGTTAAAAGAGAGAGTATCACGTAGGAAATGGCTTGATTTCATTCTTTCGATAATTGGTGAGAACCGTACATATTTATACTTATATACGAGAACGTTTTTAAGATCAGGTAACTATTTCGGCTTATATATGCGTTTACTCGTTCTTGGAGGAGTCATTCTTTACTTCATCCCATTTTTATATGGACGTTTTATCGTAAGTCTTATTTTCTTATACTTAATCGGCTATCAGCTATTAACCCTTTGGAAACATCACCGCATGAAAATTTGGCTTGATTTATATCCAGTAGGGGTAGACGAGAAGAAGAACGATTTTCTTACTTTATTAAATGCGATTCTCATCATCGGTAGCGTTGTATTTACAGTTATATTTGCACTTGCGACGAAAGATTTCATAATGACCGGCATTTTATTTGTCGTAAGCATATTATTTAGTATTGGTTTCGTTTATCAATACGGTGCGAAACGCATTGAACGTTTAAACTGAAGGGAATGAACCTATGATTACATATGAAGAGAAGGTTATAAAAGAATTGGAGCAGTGGAAAGCTACATTCATGAAAGATTCTTCTATGATGACACGGTTCTCTAAAAAAGTGCAGGTAAAAGTGCAACAACTAGTGCCGGCGAAAGTGCAAAAGGTACTAACAGAAACGATTCGGATGATGGTACAAACAATTAGTGCTGGATCAAACTTCATAAAACCGAAGCTAAAAGAAACGAACTGGTCACTGCAAAGACGAGACGATGAAGTACGTAAAAAAATGGATGAGTACAAAAAAGTCGCAGCGGCAGAAGGAGCAGGAACGGGAGCAGGTGGTATTCTCCTCGGTCTTGCTGATTTTCCGCTTCTACTTACCATTAAAATAAAATTTTTATTTGATGCAGCAACATTGTACGGATTTGATACGAGTAAAAAAGAAGAGCGCCTTTTTATTCTTCACGTTTTCCAACTTGCTTTTTCGAGTGATGACCATAGAAAAGAAGTATGGAAAGCAATTGAAACGTGGGATACAGAAGAAGAAAATCATATGGACTGGGAAAAGTTTCAAACAGAATACCGAGACTATATTGATTTAGCAAAAATGCTTCAGCTTGTCCCAATCATCGGTGCCCCGGTCGGCGCGTATGCGAACTATCAATTATTGCAAAGGCTTGGGGAAGTGACGATGAATTGTTATCGTATGCGCTTGCTTAATAGAAATTAATTTGCTTTATAAAAAAGAAGGCATCCTAAATTACACATTTAGGATGCCTTCTTTTTATTTATATTTATTATTCCCTGACGAATGAAGGAATGGAGCGCAATCCCTGTAATATATTTACGGAAATCTTATTAAACCATAACAATATCTTACCACCTCTAATCAATTACTTATAAGTGGGGTCTCGCCACATCGCCATCAACTTAAGAAATTGGCATTTCCCCATATCGAAAAAAATGAGCTGAATTATTATAAATAACTCTGGAAAGATAAAATTTTCATTTTGGGGATACTTCAAAATATTAGCTTGGTGGACATAGGTATCACCACATGTCCATGGATTAAAGAAAGAGCCTATTATTAAACTGTACCCTACTCTTTGGGTCGGAAGAGGTGCTATAGATGAATGTAAAGACATATAGGGCTCAAGTGTTTTCTTGGTCTAAGGAGACCAAGGTAGAAATAGTAGAACTCATTTCCGCCGGCATAGGTATGGCCGGACCTGTTCTGTTCGCCACAGTTCTAGGCTATCCCGCTCTTGGTTTTGCTGCATCGGTCGGCAGTTTGGCAGTCAGTAGCGTGAAAGTCGGTTCGAGTTTTATAAATCACGGGAAAAAGTTGGCATCAGCGCTGCTATCAGTAGTGCTCGCTGCGATTGCTGCTGTTCTCTCTTTCGGACATGGCTATCTGACATTTGGAGTCTTGATCCTGCTGGTAAGCCTTGCTGCGTTAATTGGCGGATATAGTCGTGCCTTGGCGGTGGCAACAACACGCTTTGTCGTATTCCTGATCATCATCCTCAACATGGTCGACCAGACGGAGTACCGGATGGAACTAATTTTTTCAATCTTAGCAGGGGCGATTTGGACCGTCAGTATCAGCTTGGTGCTAGGCATCTGGGTACACCGTTGTTATAAATCATCGCTGGATGGAGATGTGAAAGGGCCAACATCGAAAAAAATCATTCTATGGCGGAATTCTCTTGCACACCTATCCGGTTGGCAATTCCCAATCAGGCTCGCATTATGTCTAAGTATAGCTGAGGGATTGCGAATACTTTGGCCCGAGCACCACTTCTATTGGATTGCAATTACCGTAGCGATCCTTACTCAGCGGAAAATAGAACTCTTTCCAATCAAAACAACACAACGAGTGCTTGGTACAGTAATCGGCGTGATTGTTGCGAGCTTGCTTCTCGCAACTAGTCTACCAATTTGGGGGTTAGTTATAAGTATCGGGCTATTCGCAGGTGTTCGACCTCTTCTAAAGGTTCGAAATTATCTTGTATACTCTGCAACCATGATCCCGCTCATTATTTTGATCATGGAAGCCGGCAAGCCGTTCCGGTTTATCATTCTGTTCGACCGTGTATTTGCAACCCTTATCGGTGCAGTCATCGTGATTGCAGTGAACTTGATATTCAGTAGAGCGATGGCGAAATCAGTGTAAAGGTGGTTATCTAGCCAAAGATGCTTTACTTGGAATAAAGTTTGATTAAATTAACTTAATAAACCTTGATAAAAGAGCAAATAAAAAAAGCGTGGTTCGAAAAAAGATTGTTCAAAACACGCTTTTTCTATATTCAATTAAATCATCCTTTTATTAAACTTTGTTTCATGGCCACAAAATGACATCTAAAAGTTAGACACGTTATTTCATTAGGAAGTTTCTTGGGCATGGGTCCGGTATTGTACGAGGGCTCATGCCTTTTAGTTTTGCCTTTGCTGTTGTGTATTTTATATTGTGGATCCATTGACAGTTACTTTTGCGTCTATAGTAAATCCTAATCTTGCATCTACAGATGCCTACAACATTATTATCCTGCCAATATGGAGAATCATAGAAACATAGGTTGTCCACTTTAGACACGACACGTTTTCCTACATTTAAATTGTTTCGTTCCAATCGACTGCAAAATGAACGAATACGTTTCTCCTTGTCTCACCAGATTTCTTGGATTTAAAGCCATTTTCCCTTTTAGGGTGATATAGTCCTTAAGATCTTGTTAAACCTGTGCAATTACGGTTGGAATTTCATGCTGTTTGACACATATCCCCAGGCTATCTGGACATGATAAAAGATGAGGTGACTGACATGAAGGATAAAATATTAGAATTAGTACCAGGATCGGTAAAAAAATTACTCCAGAAAAAAGTTAAAGATGGAAACCGATGCATCATTGATTTGGTTGTGGATGATGCAACTGCTTATGGATTTGAACCGGAGCAAGTAGTCCCCTGTATCATGGCGGGTTATTATGTTTATGAATCCACCACCTATCCCAGTGAAATGGAGGAAGAATGGAAGCTGAACTTGGTTTTTCATGCGGCCAATCGCTCGGCAATGAAGCTTCTGTCTTATGGGAAGTATAAAGCGAAACAATCTGAAAGTGGATGGATGAGATATACAAATCCATAAGGTTTACTTAACATACACTAACTAGCTTGGTGAGCATGAGGCACCGTCACATGCCCATCAACCTGAGATTTTGAAATAGCACCAAGTATTTTGGTGAAAAAAAGAAACATTTAAGTTCCTAATGACATTTTTCTAATGTAAGTTATAACATTGCCTAAACAACAACTACCTTGTGGATTGTTTACTTCACAACCACATCGGTTTTCTCTTATGTTTTCGCGAATAAGCTCTACTGGATTAGGAGTAAGTCCATTTTTCACATATTGTTTAATTTTTTTAGTTCTTGAATTTTACGTTGGATGTCCTCTAATTTAAGAACAGTGAAATCATATATGTCACCGCACTTTGCTTCATTGCGATCGACCATTTGTATCGAATGGTCTCCGTGTTAACGCCACACTTTTCAGCCAGTCCTCCAATAAGATATTGCATCTGTCGCACCTCATATAAAGTATAAACCCTGTACCATAGTACAGGGTCAAGGAAAGTATTATTTACTATATTATCGATCTACTTTCTTAAAATAAACTGTCATTATTCAATAAGTCTTATTCAACAATATGGTCCGATTGCGAAATTCTAAAACTACATTTAGAGCGATTAACCTTTATCACCACGTAACTCTTTACTACAACGTTTTACAAAAAACGCTGTTATTAAAATAATAATTCCTATACTCAAAACAAGTAATTGATCGAGTGCAATCACATCACGAAAAATCCAACGAGAAACAAAACCGAAGCTAGACATGCACACACATATAAAACCAAAATAATTTAACCATCTATGTACATTTTTCATTCTTTCCCCTCCTAAAACTACATTTTATCATTCCCTCCTGTTTTTGGGTGTGAGTGCTGGCTAGTCGTGTGGCGATACCCCATGCCCATCAAGATAAGGTCTTTAAGTACCCCCTAAACAAAATTTTTAATTTTTTTACAGTTATTTATGTGAATTCAACTCGTTTTAGGAACAATGCATTTTTTAAGTTGATGGCTATGCTCAAATTTGAGAGTCTTTTTTTGCTATTTCTATTCATATTTTTTTGTTTTTTACCAATAATATACAGATAAGGTGGATTTGTTTATAAAGCTACTTGAGCTTACTTTACTGTATTTAGGGGTGCAAATATGAAAGTATCAATATTTATTACTTGTGTTGCAGATGTTTTTTATCCAGAAGTAGGAAGAGATGTTGTGGAAATTCTTGAAGATTTAGGGTGTGAAGTGGATTTTCCTAAAACTCAAACTTGCTGCGGACAACCAGCTTATAATAGCGGGTATGTTAAAGAAACAAAAACAGCTGCAAAACATATGATTGAAGCCTTTGCTAGTTCAGAATATGTTGTGGCACCATCGGGCTCTTGCGCTATGATGGTTCACGAGTTTTCTAGCTTATTTTCTGAAAGTGAAGTGGAGTGGAAGAAAAAAGCTACTGAACTTGGAAATAAAACATATGAGTTCACACAATTTCTTGTGGAAGTATTAGGGAAAGAAGACTTAGGTGCGGAGCTTCATAAAAAAGCAACGGTTCATACATCTTGTCATATGAGCCGATTAATGGGGATTAAGGAACCACCGCAAAAATTATTAAAATGTGTAAAGGGACTGGAAGTTGTTTCACTGCCGCATAATTATGATTGCTGCGGATTTGGGGGTACATTCTCAGTGAAAATGCCAGAAATTTCTGAGCAAATGGTTGAGGAAAAAGTAAAGCATATTATGGAAACCGGTGCGGAAGTGTTAATTGGGATGGATTGTAGCTGCTTAATGAATATAAAAGGACGTTTAACACGCAATGGTTATCCAATTGATGTAAAACATATTGCTCAAGTATTAAATGAAGATCGAAAACAAGGGGGGATATAGAGATGGGAATGAAAATTGGGAACGATCCCTTTCATAAGCGTACTAAAACAGGCATTGGGGATCCATTTATGCGACAGGCTGTCAGGAAAGCGCAAGATGGTCTTAGAATCAAGAAATTAAAAGCTACTGAGAGTCTTGGAAACTGGGAAGAATGGCGAGCTTTAGGAGAAGAAATTCGAAAGCATACATTAGAAAACCTTGATTATTATTTATATGAGCTGAGTGAAAATATTGAGAAAAACGGTGGTTTTGTTTATTTTGCAAAGACTGCAGAAGACGCAAGGGAATATGTAAAAGAGATTGTAAAAAAGAAAAACGCGAAAAAAATTGTGAAATCAAAATCGATGGTAACGGAAGAAATCAGTTTAAATGAAGCGATTGAAGAAGCTGGAGCGGAAGTGTTAGAAACAGATCTTGCTGAATTTATTCTACAAGTGAACGACCACGATCCGCCGTCACATATTGTTGTTCCGTGCCTTCACAAGGATAAAGAACACATTTGTGAAATATTTAAAACAAAGTTAGATTATACGGGAACATCTGATCCGACGGAAATGGCGAGGTTTGTAAGATCGTATATACGTGATGATTTTTTTGCAGCGGATATAGGGGTGACTGGATGTAACTTTGCTGTTGCAGAGTCTGGGTCAATTTCTATCGTAGCGAACGAAGGAAATGCAAGGCTTACTACGACACTTCCGAAAACGTTGATTACAGTTATGGGGATGGAACGTATTGTTCCGACATGGGAAGAGCTTGATGTTTTAGTAACACTACTCTGCCGAAGTTCTGTAGGACAAAAGTTAACAAGTTATATTACAGGGTTAACTGAGCCTGGCGGGACAGATGGACCTGAGGAATTTCATTTAGTCATTGTTGATAATGGTCGTTCCGATATTGTAGGAACAGAATTCCAAAGTGTCCTTCAGTGCATTCGTTGCGCGGCATGTATTAATGTGTGTCCTGTATACAGGCATATTGGTGGACATGCATATGGCTCTATTTATCCAGGACCAATTGGAGCTGTGTTAACACCGCTTTTAGGGGGATATGATGAATATAAGGATTTGCCTTATGCATCTAGCCTTTGTGGTGCTTGTACAGAAGCGTGTCCAGTGAAAATCCCGTTACACGACTTATTAATTAAACATCGCAGCCGCATTGTAGAAGAAAAACAATCACCCGTAGCTTGGAACGTGGCTATGAAAGGTTTTGAAAAAGCGGTGAAGAGTCCTAGACTATTTTCTTTTGCAGCGAAGAGCGCTCCGTATGCATTAAAACCTCTCGCAAAAGGAGATAAGATTGAGCGCGGCATTGGACCGTTAAAAGCTTGGACGGACGCGAGAGATTTTCCAGTTCCGAAAAAACAACCGTTTCGAGAGTGGTTTGAAAAACACGTAAAGGAGAACGATGATGGCCATCCAAAATCGTGAGGAATTTTTACTCCAATTATCAGAAAAGCTTGGTAGAAAACGTCCAGAAGCAGTGAAAAAACCGAAATGGTCTTTTTCCCCGCAGTGGAATGTTTTTGACGGACTGGCGCAAGACGAACTTGTATTAAAGTTAATAGAGCACTGCGAAGTAATTCATACAGAAGTAAAGCGAACAACAACGGAAAATCTTGTTGAAACATTGGGGTCTTTTATAAAAGAATGGAATATCAAATCTGTTATATGTTCGAATGATGAGCGCTTTAATGAGTATGGTCTTACGCCATGTTTCAGCAATGAAGGTACAACACATTTTCGTACATGGGGATTAGATCATAAAGAAGAGGACATAGCATTTGCGAAAGCTGCCGACCTTGGCATTACGTTCAGTGATATGACTCTGGCAGAATCAGGAACCGTTGTGCTATTTAATGATGGGTTAAAAGGAAGACATGTTAGTCTGCTTCCAGAGTCATACATTGCAATTGTTCCTAAAAGTACGATTGTACCAAGATTAACCCATGCTACAAAACTGATTCATGATCAAAATAAAGCGGGAGAAAACCTGCCCGCTTGTGTGAATTTCGTTTCGGGTCCGTCAAATAGCGCGGATATTGAAATGAATCTTGTCGTAGGTGTACATGGACCAATTAGAACAGCCTATATTATTGTGGATGATCAATAATGATTTACATGTGCGACAGAGCGCGAAATATAGCTGAAGCATTATAAGAATACTGAAAATAGAAAGCGCTGGCTGTTAAATATAACCGGGGCTTTTTATTTTGTGTGCCCTTATTGGTGAAGAAACCTTAAGAAGGAAAATTTTAATCTGTTTCAGTTTTCTACGCTACTATAACTAACTGAATTGTGTCTTTTCTTAGAAGTTAAGCACACTATAACTAGCTCCAATTATAATGAATACGATAAAGAGCAGAATGAGTAATAAAAGCCCACTACTACCGCTCTTACCATCTTCACCACCGCCGCTACCACCTTTACCGCCAGATCCCATATGAAAATCCTCCTTATCGTTATACATTGTTTTTACTTTATATTTTTCTAGGTTCATCAAGAAGTTCCTTTTAAAACTCTAATTAACTTGCAAATCATTCCTTTTCATTTTACAATTTACTTACCGACCGGTAAGTAAAAATAGAAGAGGTATAGTATGACAAAAAATTTACAAACATCGCAGCACATTGTAGATGCATCATTTAAACTAATGGCAGAGCACGGCATTGAGAAGATGAGTCTTTCAATGATTGCGAAAGAAGTAGGCATATCAAAGCCAGCTATTTATTATCATTTTCCGTCTAAAGAAGCGCTAGTTGATTTTTTATTTGAAGAGATTTTTTCTGGGTATCATTTCGCAAATTACTTCGTTATAGAACAATATACGAAAGAAAACTTTGCAGAAAAGTTAATCGCAGATGGTTTACATATGTTGTCGGAGTATAGAGGTCAAGAAGGTATATTACGCGTTATAAATGAATTCATCGTAACTGCGACGCGAAATGAAAAGTACCAGAAACGCTTATTTGAAATACAAGAAGATTTCTTAAATGGATTTCACGATTTATTGAAGCAAGGTGTGGAACTTGGTGTTGTGTCACAACATGCAACTGAAGAAAATGCGCATACGTTAGCGCTCGTTATTGATAATATGAGTAATTACATATTAATAGGATTCCAGTTAAAGTATAAAGAAATTTGGATTCAAAATGTGAAAAACGTCATGAAGGGGGAATAAATAATAAATTTTCAATTTTATGTAAAGTTATGTAAAATATAGATTGAGACAATTCATATATTAGATTAATAGATTTGGAGTGGTTACATGGATCCATTGAAAAATGAAATTCATCCTGACATGGTCAAGGTGTGGAAAATTCGTGCTGTAATTGAAGAAGGGATAGGTATTCTCGTCATCTTAGTATACCTTTTCCTCATGATAAAGTTTGATTGGTGGGCGTGGATTTTGTATGTGATGGTTGGGTTAACAGTTGCGCTAGCACCATTTTCGTACTTCGTATTCCCGAAACTGCGTCAACGTTATTACAGCTACCAACTAAATGAAGAAGAGCTTGAAATTCAGCACGGTCTTTTCGTTGTAAAGCGCGTATTAGTACCGATGATTCGTGTACAGCACGTTACAATTGAACAAGGACCAATTATGAGAAAACATGGATTAGCAGAATTACATATTTCAACGGCGGCAACTTCTCATAGCATTCCTGGTTTAACAATGTATGAAGCTGAAATGTTAAAAACGAGAATCGCAGAATTAGCGAAAGTGAGTGATGAGGATGTATAAGAGGCAGCATCCAATCACGATGTTATTAGAATTAAAATTAACAGATTTTATACCATTAATTATTTTCATGTTTAGTTTAAACGGAAAGTTCCCATTTTGGTATTTAATTCCCGCTGGATTCGGTTTACTCACCGTTTTTTCAGCGTTTGAAAAATGGTATTACACAACATACTGGGTTGAAAATAACGTATTACATGTGAAACAAGGGCTCTTTGTGAAGAAGGAGAGCTACTTAAATAAAGAACGTGTCCAAACGATTAATACGAGTTCAGGCATGCTGTATCAAGTGTTAGGACTAAAGAAAATTAAAATCGAAACAGCTGGCGGAGGCGATGATGCAGAAGTTAGCTTAGCTGGTATTACAGTAGAAGAGGCGACTGAGCTTATTGCAATGCTAAATGAGCCAACGCCAGAAGTGAAAGCAGAAGAAACATCAGAAGAAGTAGTAGAAACAGAAATTATTACAGAGGAAGAACAAGCGACAGAGTACAAGTTAACGTGGAAAGAAATTTTATTAGCGTCTATTACATCTGGTCAATTTGGATTATTATTCTCTTTAATATTTGTCGTTTATAACCAAGTGGATGAGTACATTCCGAAATGGATAAAAAATAGCGTAGAGTCGTATGTAATGGATCATGATATATATGGCTGGATTTACATGGTAGCCATTTTGCTCGTCGTTTCTTGGATTATATCCACAATTGGTTACGCGTTAAAACATGGTAATTTCACAGTAAATCGAAAAAATGATGAAGTTCGTATTTCGCAAGGGTTACTTGAGAAAAAAGAACTCGTACTAAAGTTACACCGCATTCAAGGTATTACGATAAAGGAAGGTATATTACGCCAACCGTTCGGTTATTGTGCTGTGCAAGTAGAAGTCATTCAAAGTGAAGGAAAAGAAGAAAAAGTTACGCTACATCCAATTATTCGAAAAGATCGCGTGCAACAGTTACTCGCACATTTACAATTACCATACGAACTGAATACAAATATTATTTCATTACCAAAAGCAGCATTACGGCGCTATCTCATTGATAGTTTCATCTTCTTCGCAATGCTAGCAATCCCGCTGACGGGAATAAGCATATACTTTGAAAAGTATTACATCATGTGGGCGTTATTACCGCTAGCAATCCTTATCTTTACACTTGGATACGCAACATTTAAAACAAATGGTTACAGTGTAAATGGAGAACAAATTACGATTGTACATCGTAGTATTGGAAAACATACAGGACTTGTCAGAAGAAGACACGTCCAGTCAATCGAGAAAACACAATCATATTTCCAGCGCCGAGCGGATTTATGTACGTATACGTTTTCTAGTGCATCATCGAACTATAAACTAGAGCATACGAGAGTAGAAGATGCGGAGAGAATGCAGGATTGGTATAAGAAGAGAATAAGTGAGAATTAATTTGGAATGGCTTGCCTAGTATGAAAGGCAGGCCTTTTTGTTATAGAAAAATGAGTAGTTTGCAATTGGACTAGGTTTTCTTTAGTGTAATTTATATATGGGTGCAAATACAGATCACATTTCTCAATACGTATCAGAAAAAAGGTTGTATCCTTCTATTTCAGGGAAATTCGTGAAATTTTTGATATAAATGGTATACTAATATAGAAATAATAGTAGGAGGTTATATATGATAAGTCAGTTGAAAAGAGAAGCACTTGATGCATTAAAAGGAAAATGGGGATTAGCGGTAGGTGCAACCCTATTACTTGGAATCCTTATTGGAGCTGTTGAACTTCTAATCACAGGTGTTTTCTCGATGTTTTGGGGTTGGAAAGAAGCAAGTGATTCGCTTACAGTAAGTATTATTGCAATGCTTGTTATCGGTCCGTTAACAATAGGCGCCTATTATCTTGTTTTAAATGCAATCCGTGGGACTAGTGTTCGCATCGGTCATATATTTAGATGGTTTAGCGATGGAAGTAAGCTTATGAAGTCGTTTTTAACATATTTATTAATGTATGTATACTTGATTCTATGGACATTACTTCTTATTATTCCGGGTATTATTAAATCATTTTCTTATTCTATGACGTATTTTATTTTGAATGATCATCCAGAATACACAGCGAATCAAGCAATTACCGAAAGTCGCCGTATGATGAATGGACATAAAATGGATTACTTTTTACTATGCTTAAGTTTCCTGGGCTGGTTCATTTTAAGTATTCTTACGTTTGGAATCGGTTTCTTATGGTTAGCACCTTATTTCTACGCGACATCGGCAGCATTCTATGAAGAGATTTCAAAAGAATATTATAAAAAAGAAGGTACTACCTTCTAATAAAACATCTAAACCACTTATCCCCTAAAGAATATAGGGAACAGATGGTTTAGGTGTTTTGATATGTGTTCTGTTTTCGGGGTTCACTTCAGGATGAGGTATAGGTTTTTATCCCGCTATTTGTGGGCAGTTGATCTCCCACCTCAAAATTCAGGTGGAGCAAAGAAGTTAGGTGGGAGATCAACTGCCCGTAAACGCCCGATTGGTGCGGGCTGGTAATCAGTGGGGATGAACAAAACCCCCACTGATTAAAGTTTCACTTTATATAGAAATTCTTCCCTCTATGTTTTATCATAGAGGGTTATTTTTTTATGTAAAAATGATAGAAAATAATGAATAATATATGTAAAGGAAAAAGTGAGGTGAGTGAGATTGAGCAAATTTTTAGTTCCGTATTCATTTTCTATATTAAGTTTCTTTATTTCAGTAACGGTACTTGATTTATATGATAGGATGGGAAAAAATAATGAGATGACTTCGCCGAACATACTTGGAAAGGTAATTCAATCTACTTCGCAAATGGGAGTCCTTACATTGTATTTTGGAGCACCTATTATTTTAGGTGGCTGTCTTCTTGGAGAGTTATTGTTTAGATTTATCATTTTACCATTTAAATTAAGCTATATTATATCTTTACTATTATATCTGCTTTTAGCTTTTAGTATTGTTTTTATCTTTTTGTCTGTAATGGTAGGAGTTCCAGCAGCATATGAAGAAGTTCGTACTCTTCATATGATGTATTTCATGGGGATAACTATGATTTGCGCTGTTACATTTTTTGTGAACCGGAATATATGGGAGAAAAAAATAAGTTAATAATGGAGTGACAAAATGAAATACACGTGTCCATGCTGCGGATATAAAACATTAGAAGAAGAACCACCCGGCACATATGAAATTTGTAACATATGTTATTGGGAAGATGATCCCGTTCAGTTTAACGATCAGGACTATGAAGGCGGAGCAAATGAAGTTTCGCTAAGGCAAGCACAGAAAAATTTCATTGCGTTTGGTGCTTGCGAGGAATGTTGTGTGGGGTTAGTTAGAAAGCCGGCTAGCGAAGATGTGAAGGATGCTAGTTGGAAGCAAATTTGTTAAGTGGTTTATAAGTAGAAAATGTTATTACTTATAGAAAGAGAAGTAATAACATGTTTTATTTAGTGATTAAAGAATTGGCACCGTTTTACAAAATAAAAAACTAAAGATGATAAAGTAATAGGAAGGCCAGTTTCAAAAAAGGCTTCTAAACTATCTATTGGAATATTTAGGGTAAAAGGTTATAATTAACATTTATCAGTTTATGATTACGATAGATTTTGTGAAATGAATCACAAAAGGTCGAGGTACTACGATGTAGTTTAATCAGAAAGAGGAGAACGTATATAAATATGAAGATTATAAAAATCGCAACAATAAGTATGATTGCAGTAGGGTCTCTTGCTATTTCTTCAAGTTCATTAGCTGAAATTGAACATGCAGCTAATAATAAAATCGATTCTACACAATACACAGTAGAAGAGGAACGTGTTCTTTCGCAACAAAAAGAAAGTGAAATAAAAGCTCAGGAAGATCAAGTGAAAAAAGAAATTGAAGCGCAACAAGATCAGGTAAATAAAGAGAGCGATTCAAAAGTGAAAGTAGAGGAAAAGGCAGAAACAGTAGCTGAAATGCAACAAAATCAGCTGAAGAATGAAGTGGAAACGGAAGCTCCGAAAGAACAAACAAAACAAGAGAACGTGATACAGCAAGAGCAACCATCAAAAGTACAAGCAGCTCCAAATAGTTTTCCTGATGTTCCTGGTTGGGTAAAGCCATCAGTAGACTATCTTATAAATAAAAATGTATTGTCAGGTATGCCTGATGGTACGTTTTCACCAAATTTAGAGATAGATAGAGGGGCAGCCGCAACAATTATGGCTAAAATATTGGATCTTCCTATCGATCAATCGGCAAAGCCTTCTTTTGATGACTCAAAAAAGCATTGGGCAGCTCCGTATATTGCGGCTATAGAAAAAGCGGGTGTTATTAAAGGAGATGGGAACGGGAAGTTTAATCCTACTGGAAAGCTAACGAGGGGCGCAATGGCTTCTATGTTAGTAAATGCATACAAATTACAAGAGAAAGTGACAGGGAATCCTCCAACAGTATTTAACGACTTAAAAGAGCATTGGAGCGAGAAACATGTAAACATCCTAGTTGAATTAAGTATTTCAAGTGGATACGGTGATGATAATTGGAAGCCTGATCAAACGATTACTCGTGCTGAAACTGTAAGTTTAGTTGCTCGAACAGATACTTCAAAAGATAAAGAGTTCAAACGTAAACAAATTCAGATGTCCAAATCTTTCTTTGCTTATCACGATGCATCATTATCTTCAGGAATCGCTTTTGAAGGTGCCCCGCAAACTGTAACAGTGTATGAAGAAAGAGGAGATGGCTGGGTTAAAATCCATACATATCAAGGGTTCAAATGGATCTTATTAAACGAGAAAAGAATTCATATTAATAGAGAATTTTTCACATATGATTATCCAGCGGACTCGGCGAATGTACTTGTAAAATATACAGCGCAAACGGTGACAGTAGTTGAAGAGAGAGGTACGTGGTTGCGTATAAGAACTGGTTCAGGTCTACAATGGATGAATATGAATGAATCTAGAACAGTTATTGATAACTTAAAAACGATCCAAAATAATCAACAGGTCATCTTAGTTACAACAAAAGGATATAATACAAATCAAGCTCAAGTTCGTACATTTGAAAATTCAAATGGGAAATGGAGAGAGCAAAAGAATATAAGTGGATATATTGGGAAAAAAGGTTTTGCAGTTGAGATGAGTGAAAGTGGTATGAGTTCGCCAAGAGGAAAATACACAATTGGTGCAGCTTTCGGTAGACAAGGGAATCCTGGTACGAAACTTCCCTTTATTAATTTAACGCAAAATCATGTTTGGGTAGATGATTCTACATCTCCATACTATAATACTTTACAGGAAAAGCCTGTAAGAGGTAGATGGAAATCAGCTGAAAATATGTATATTCCAGCATATGATTATGGATTCGTAATTAATTATAATACTGAATCACGTACACCATACAAAGGAAGCGCAATCTTCTTCCATGTTTCTACTTCATGGACAGAAGGGTGTACAGGTGTAGATAAACAAAATGTTATTGATATGTTGAGATGGATCGATCCAGGGAAAAATCCTGTTATTATTCAAACTCCTGAACATGAACTGACAAACTATTAATTTGATAATCTTAAAAAATCTTTAGGTGTAAAATTTATACGGCATTATTTTAAGTCTACTTTAATTAGTAGGCTTTTTTTATTAGTGTACGAAATTCTCGTTTCAGAGTACTGTTTACTTTTTGACTTGATGATAATGAGGCGAGATCCATTGCATACTCTTATGAAGAATCCTTATTTACACTAAGGATTGGAATCGTATGGACGCCTTAAAATATAGATGGGGGAAAATAATGTAAAAAAACTATTGTATGTTTTAAAACCTTATGTTACATTTATATTACAAGAGAGTTACGAAACGTAACTTATGTTACAGTTTGTTTTCTTTTGTTTTTCGGTATGTTACGAATTGTAGTTCGTAGCCAATCAACCGAGAATATGTAAAATTAAAAAAATAGCAAACTAAAAATAGTTTTTCTATGTGTATAAGAGTGTGTGTAGTAAAGAGCCTGAGTGAGAGCTTTATGCACATTATTAAAATTCCTTTCTGTCTTAAAAGAAGAAGACTACCAACTATTTAGGAATTTTAAGTAATGATAGTGAATGAAATGTACTTCTTTTCCAACACAAAATGTAGTACATAGTTTACTTTCAGTCTAATTACTACACAGACTTTTATACATATGACGTTATTGTTTTAGGCATATATAGGGGGAGAGAAAATGAGAAAGTTATTAACAGTAATTGGACTTACGTTTTTAATGCTAGCGGGATGTAGTAATGGGGATTTTGAAAAAGCGATGGATGAGGGGAAGACGGCGTTAACGAATAAAGAATATAAAAATGCTTTATCATCATTTGAAAGAGCACTAGATGAGAAAAAAGATGATTCAGATGCAAAAGTGTTTGTAGAGCAAACGAAAGCAATGATTGAAGCAGTGAAGCTAAAAGAAGAAGTAAAATTAGAAGAATCGATCAAGTCACTTGAAAAAGTAGAGAGCGTGAAGAATGGAAGTAATGCGCTTATAAAACAAGCAAAGGAAGAACGAACAGCATTAGTAGCGATCTTAGAACAAAAAAAGAAGTATGAAGAGCAGCTGGTGAAAAGTGAAGAGTTAATAAGTAAGAAAAATTATGCAGAAGCGAAAGAGATGTTAAATAAGGTAGTTTCAGAAACAAAAGATAACAAGAATCTTGAAGAATATAATAAAAAAGCTTTAGGATTAATCACTAAAATTGGTGAAGAAGAAAAAAATGCAAAGAATGTAACGGCAGCAGCGAAGGCACAAAAAAATGATGCAGTAACGAGTCAAAAGGTAGCGACAGAGAAGAACCAAAAGGTAGAGGCAGAAAAGAATCAGAAGGTAGCGACAGAAAAGAACCAAAAAGCAGAGACAGAAAAAAATCAAAAGGCAGTAACAGAAAAGAACCAAAAAGCAGAGACGGAAAAGAATCAAAAGGTAGCGACAGAAAAGAACCAAAAAGTAGAGACAGAGAAGAATCAAAAGGTAGAGACAGGAAAGAATCAAGATGCATTTACTTTTGAGAAAGCTAAAGAATATATCAAAAAAGAATATAATGAAGAATATGATTACACTCTAGAGGATACTCAAGTAGAAAATGGAAAGAAATATTATAAAATTAGAGTGCGTACGACATATAAAATAGAAGGCGCAGCTGGATCAGGATTTACTGGAGTATTCAAGGTATTCGAAGATGGTACAGTTATTGAAATGCACTAAATCGATGAAGAGGATACGATGAATCTTTATATTTCTAGTAAAGATTCATGTATATTTTAGAAGTGAAAACGGCCATTTAAGTATGTACGGTGAACCGTATCATAAATAACGGTAAACTTTTGTGAAAAATATTTTGGTAGTTATAATGATTTATGAAAACAGTAGATAATAAAAGAAGCTTAATGATTAATCTGTACCCTTTGTAAGGGGCATTTTGAAAAAAGTTATGCAACAACAAGAAGATGATTTCTGTATTCTGGTCTTACCCCTGTCAAGTAGACAGTAATAGATTAGGTGCCTTTTCATTAAGCAGCCTTAGTTCCAAATTCAATAGGACTAAGGTTGTTTAATCTTTTTTGAAATCTTTTGTTATTGTAATAGCTTATATATCTTTTAGTGGCCTTAAAAACTTCTGCCTTTTCATAAAAGGTATGTCTATAAAAGCATTCTGCCTTAAAATGACTAAAAAAGCTCTCTATACATGCATTATCGTAACAATTTCCCTTCCTAGACATACTCACAGTTATTTTGTGCTTTTTAAGTAATTGGTTATATTTTTTTGACGTATACTGATAACCTCGGTCGCTATGTAATACTGTTTCGCAGGCTTTTCTTTTTCTTAAGGCTTTATTGACTGTATCTGTAACTAATTTTAAATTGTTGTATTCGCTCATTTGGTAGGCCACAACTTCGTTATTGTAAAGATCTAGTATCACTGAAAGATATATGCGCTTATTATTAAAGGTAAGATAAGTTATATCTGTAACCCATTTTTCATTTGGTCTTGTAGTTGAAAACTCTCTGTTTAACAGATTTTCCGACACGACGCATTGTTCTTTTAAACCAAAATGCCGCCACTTTTTCTTTCGAATCTTAGCTTGTAGCCCCATTCTCCTCATTAAACGATATACTCTTTTGTGATTTACCTGTAAACCATAATACTTTTTGAGCCATATACAAATTCTTCGGTAACCATAGCTGCCATTTATATCTGGATCTCGTTCGCATTCTCCTATTTTAGACATGATAAATTGGTCCTCTTTCATCTTTTCAGAGGGATTGTTGATTCTTTTTTTCCACTTATAATATCCACTTCTTGAAACACCTGCAATTTCACAAAGCAATACAATTGAAAAATTTTGTTTTAAGGTATGAATGACCTCATATTCTACTGATTTACTTTTTTTGATCTCATCCCCCTTTTCGTATCTAATAGCTTTTTTAAGTATGCATTTTCCGCTTCTAATCGTTGTATTCTAGCATCTTGACTTATTTCATTTGTTTGTTTAGATCTTCCACGTTTTTCTTGTAGGCCCAGAATACCCTCATTTTTATATTTTTTAATCCATCTATCTACAACTGAATATGTAACTCCTAATTCCTTTCCAATTAGCTTACTTCCAATTCCTCTATGTAAGTACAATTCAATAGCTTTCATTTTAAAATCAATTGAAAAAGTTCTTCTAATTTTCCCCATAAAAAATCCCCTCCATAATAAACAGTAAAGTAACTTTCTTTCAACTGTCTACTATAAGGGGATCATATCATTCAACAGAGGTCATCTTCTTTAATTCTTATAGAACTAACCATGCAGGTTAGCTCTATAAAAAAATTTCAATTTATTACAAAGTGTAGAAAAGCATAATTTTTCAAAGGCAAAGCAAGAATGGGTATATTATGGAATGGTAGACAATAAGTTTTGTGGAGCAAACTGTCATCTATGTTGCCATGAAAGAATCCGTTATGAGTTTACAATTATCAATCGACTAAACAAGCAAGAAATGGTAGTAGGTTCTGAATGTATCAAGAAGTTTACAGAAGGATTTACAGAAACTTTCTATGATACAAAAGGAAACGTAGTTACAGAGAAACGTCTAACAGAAGATAAGAATGATTATTTAAAACGATTCTTAAACCGTGAATTAGATGAGAAAATTGTACCAAAGAATAATAACTTCTATAATAGTATTGTAAAACAAATAAAGGAAGATGGTAAACTATCTCCTTTACAGATTAGTTATTTAAAAAGTTTCTACAATACATTAAATGAAACAGGTCAGCAAGCCTTTAAAATGGTAGTCAAAGTAAACTTGAAAACAAATAAACAAAAACAGCAAATGAAAGAGTTTAAATGGCATGAACTACAATTTGTAGGGCAGTTTATGAGTTCACAACAAAGAGAACGCTATAATATTATATTAAAATAAGAGAGGGGTAGAACATGCCATTCCATATAGGTAGTGCAAGAGCAGGTTTCACTAAGGTAAGTGGTACAGGAGAAGACTTAGGGGTAGGTGCATTCTATAAGTATTTAGGATACAGAGAAAACGGTAAAGATGTAATGGAACGACACGAAGCTTATGTTGAGGATATTCATGTAGAAACTGTAACGAAATACGGTAAAGTATACTGGAATACGATTGATAGTGAACTAGAATATGCAAAAAAAAAAGATTAGTGAACTAGGATATACAGAAAAGGAAACTCTTAGAGATGTATTACTTAGGGCAGATAGATGTTTGAGAGACTATGGTTACGCTATAAAATAGTAGACTTTAGGAGAAATAAATCTATTTAAAAGGGGTATCAAGGATGGGGAAATTCAAGAAAGACCAAAAAGTAGTTGCACTTACATTTGAGGGGTTAACGCCATGTACCATTGTAAGAGTTGGTTGGATTTTTATTACGGTACAGGTAGAGGAAACAAAACATTTGTATTCGATTACAAAAGGTAAGATAGTTCCTTTAGAAGAAGACAAACACTACTTATTAGAAGAGTGTATAAATGAAGAAGGTAACTTTGAAATAGGCGATGTGTTTGGTATTATTGATTCATCAAACTTAGAAAGTGTAAAGAAAGAATTTGCTAACAACGGTGAATTCGAGAAGAAAGATGGGCAATATTATACAAGACTTAAAACAGGTAGTGAGTTACTGAAACAATACTTCAACTAATAGCTCACAAAGGGGTATGCAATATGATTGAGATGAAACAGGTAAAAGTAGGGAGAGACCAAAAGGAGTCTCTTTTTGTTTTAAATGGTGAAGGTGAAATTATATTAAGTACAGAGAAAAAGTCCATCTTAAACAGTTGGTGTAATCTATTAGGGATAGAGATACCGACTAATGTAAAAATAACAGAAGTAGACAATGTACATATAACTACATATCAAGTAGAGAAGACTGTCATGTGTAAGGAATTTATAGATAAGAAAGAAGTACCTTTAGGGGTATCTCCTTGTCTAACCTTTGTACCTATGAAAGACTGTGATGAATACATGGAAGTAATTGCTTACGTACATATTGACGAGAAAGTCACAACAATCTATATACCGCATGAAACTTCAAATGCATTTGTAGAGTTGTATACAGGAGAAGTAGACACTAGTGTAAAGTTACCATTTTTAAATTATAATTTCTAATTTCTAATAGGAGCGTGTGAAATTATGGCAAATAATATTGAAGCATATTGTGAAAATTGTGGAGACGAAACGCTACATTTTGCTGATGTAGATGGTTGGTATTGTGATGAATATGACTCAGAAAATAGAAGCATTTCTGCTAATCCATATGGTGGGCAAGATTACTAAATTAATGATGGCAAAAAGACCAGAACGTCTATTATTAGATGTTCTGGTCTTTTAATTGTTACTAAAAGCAACATGAGCATAGATATCCATCGTTGTCTTCACATTGAGTGGCCTAAACGATCTTGTACTTCTTTTATCTTCGCTCCAAGCTTCAAATAATATGTTGATTTTCGGGTCCCTAGTAAAGTGAAAAATGATAGAATGAGAAAAATATTCATTAGCTTATTCCAGAATAGGGTGCGATTGTGGAACAACACAGGTAGAAAGTGAAGTAGTACGATGTAACGGAGATATGACATAGAAAAATTATTCTACAAAATGTAAAGTTATTTTTCTGAATCTACTATTAATCTGTAACTTTAGATAGTTATAAATCGCAAGTGTACTAGGCAGTGGGATTTTAACAGCAACAAAACAGAGATAATGAAAGTAAAAAGGTATCCTTCTTATTGGAGGATACCTTTTTAGCATAAAAAAAAGCATCTAGCAAAAGTACTAGATGCAAATAAAAACACAAGGGAAGATAAATGTCTTCCCTTTTCCCGTAAGTAATTATATCAAAAAAATTATAAAAAACTAGCTTTATTTTTAATATAATTGATGTGTGAGGCTATGAAATTATAAGATTACACTGTTTTCATAGTGTTTTATTGAAAAAAGGAGCTGAGTATATGATTAATTTTAAACCAGAAAATTTGAACCAACTATTAAAAGTGATGTTAATTAGTGCGAATAAGTCGTATGATGCGATTAAAGATTATGAATTTACGGGAGAAGCAGTAGTATTCCGTGTAGACTTCGAATATATTGACGTTTCTCTAATGATTGTAGATATGTTAGGAAGATCAGCTTCTAAATTCAACATTTTTCCATTTGTTGATCCGGATACGAATGAAATAGATTACATGCAGTTTCAAGTATATTCCATCAATGAAGGGGATTTTAAAGAAGTAATGGATATGATGTAGAAAACTATAATTTTACAAAACTGTATATAACAACTAATATATAATTAATAAATTCATATAATTGGAGTGATGAGATGCAGCCGTTAGAAAAGGAGATTCATTCTAATATGCTAAAAGTGTGGAGGATTCATGCTTTAATTGGGGCAGCGGTTATACTAGCAGTCGTAATAGCGTATTTCTTTTTTATGATTAATTTTAATTGGTGGGGCTGGTTGTTTGGATTGTTAGTGACAGGAGCAGTTATATACATACCACTTGATTATTTTGTATTTCCAAATTTACGTCAACGTTATTATAGTTATAGATTAAATGAAGAAGAGATTGAGATTCAAAAGGGAATGTTCGTTGTAAAACGCGTACTTATTCCGATGATCCGCGTGCAGCACGTTACAATTGAACAAGGGCCGATTATGAGAAAGTATAATTTAGCAGAATTACATATTTCAACAGCGGCAACTTCTCATAGTATTCCAGGTTTAACGAAAGAAGAAGCAGAGCAGTTGAAAAGACAAATTGGAGAGCTTGCGAAAGTGAGTGATGAGGGTGTGTAAGAGGCAACATCCAATCACGATTTTGTTAGGTATTCGAATTGCAGGTTTGTTGCCTTTTATTTTTCTTGTTCTATTTCGTTCAGACGAGAATGAACCGTGGTATTTATTTTATTTTGTTTTATTGTTCCTTTTAACTATTATGGCTATTTTCTCAGCTGTAAAATGGTATTTTAAAGTGTACTGGGTTGAAAATAATATTTTACATATAAAACATGGTGTGTTCGTGAAGAAAGAAAGCTATTTAAATAAAGACCGTGTGCAAAATATTAGTACGTCTTCTAACGTTATTTATCAATTACTTGGACTTACGAAGCTAAATATTGAAGTAGCTGGCGGCGGTACTGAGCCAGAAGTGATGTTAGCGGGTATTAAAGAAGAAGAAGCGAAGGAACTAATTGCCTTATTACATAAAGAAAGAAGCGTTGTGAGTGAAGAGACGCCTGCGGAAGAAGAAAGTAAGACGATTTATCAGTTAACAGCGAAAGAAATTTTATTCGCATCTATTACATCTGGTAGATTCGGGTTAGTATTTTCTGGACTTCTTCTTATTTACTCAGAGTTTAATCAATTTCTACCAAAATGGCTCATAAATAAAGTGGAAGCGTATGTGATGGATAACGGTGTATATGAATTAATCGTTATGGCCGCGATTTTAATGGTAATTTCGTGGGTCATTTCTACAGCTGGCTATGCGTTAAAATATGCGAACTTTAAAATTGAGCGAAACAGAAATGAAATTCGTATCGTTCAAGGGTTATTTGATAAGAAAGAGTTTGTTTTAAAATTACACCGCATTCAAGCGATTACTGTGAAAGAAGGAATTCTTCGGCAGCCTTTCGGTTATTGTTCTGTCGAAGTGGAAGTGATTCAAAGTATAGAATCCGCCGGGGATGAAGTGATGTTACATCCTTTTATGAAGAAGAAAGATGTGCAGCAGTTACTCGCATATTTACAGTTGCCGTATGAAGTAGAAGAGGAAATCGTTCATTTACCGAAGGCTGCATTGCGCCGTTACGTCGTAATGGGCTGGATTACAAGTGCTGTGCTCGCAATGCCGATCGCCGGTGCGAGTATATATTTTAAACAACATACTGCGTTGTTCGTTCTTATACCGTTATTTATTGTATTTACGTTACTTGCATACGCTAGATATAAAAGTGGTGGATATATGATACGAGAAAATCAGTTAGTAATGGTGTACCGAGGCCTTGCGAAATATACAGGGATCATGCGAAGAAGGCATGTTCAAGCAGTAGGATATAATCAGTCGCATTTTCAAAAGAAAGAAGAGTTATGTACAGCTGCCGTATCGGTAGCGGGACATGGTTATGAAGTGAAGCATATGCGAAAAGAAGACGCGCTTCGCATATATAATTGGTACAAAGAAAAAGGAAACACCAGTGTGTAATGGTGTTTCCTTTTTTGTGTCGTCATTTGTCGATAAGTCGATATATTCAAAAAATCGCTGATATAATTTGAGTTGCGGTCGATATATTCGAAAAATCGCTGATATATTTCGAGTTGCGCCGATATATTCGAAAAATCGCCGATATAATTTCACATACCGCAGGCTCCGAACTACGAAAATTAAACTAACACATCAAAAGTAGTCACGAACGACGGGCGAGAGAAAATGCTTTTTTGCTGTTCTGCATGTGGATGCGCCTGTGCTTGTCCTTCTGCTTGTGCAGGGCGTTTTTTATGAGCGTTTTCGAATGAACGTGATTCTGTCCAGTCTTTAAAGTTTTGCTCTGTTTCCCACATCGTTAAAATGACATATGTATCATTACTTAATGGGCGAAGAACGCGGATTGCTTGGAAACCAGGTTCGTTTTCGATAAGACCTGCACGGTTTTTAAAACGGTTTTCAAATACAGGGCGACCTTCGTCTGTGACAGAAATGTTGTTACAAACGATGTAGCCAGGTTGTCCTTTAAATTCTCCAACAGCGTCTAATACGTCATATTGAAGTGAGGATTCTACAGATTCTTCAGTATTTTCTTTATAAAACATATCTTTTTCGTTATTTTTTGCAGTGAAATGTGCTTGTTCTAGAGGTGTTTCGTATGAAATAATAGCCTTCATTTTAATGCCCCCTTTATAGTTTGTCTCTATTATATCAACTCTTGTGAAAAACTTCGAAGATTATATACATAAAGATAGTCCTTTTTCAAATAATAAATGTACCATCATTTGGAAAGAAGGCCGATGTATGAAGAAAGCAAAGTGGACTTTATTAGGCGGGTTAGCAACGTTTGTAGTAGCGATTGTACTTTATAAACTTATTGTGTTAGCTGGTGGCTATATGATGGATGAAAAGCAGCTTGTTTTCCACTCTTCATCACGTATCGTTGACCACAAAGGAAAAGAAATTACGAAGTTATATGTAGAAAATAGAGAGCTCGTGCCGATTGAAGAAATTCCAAAGTACGTGCAGCAAGCATTTATTGCTGTGGAAGATTCGCGTTTTTATGAGCATCAAGGAATTGATTACCCTTCTATATTTCGGGCGCTTTATAAAGACGCTTTAGTTGGAGAGAAGGTAGAAGGCGGTAGTACAATTACGCAGCAACTAGCTAAAAATGTCTTTTTAACTCGCGAAAAAACATTTACGCGTAAATTGAAAGAGGTCGCAATTTCTCTTCAATTAGAGCAAAAATATACGAAGCAGCAAATTCTTGAAATGTACATGAACCATATTTATTTTGGTCACGGGGCATATGGTATTCAAGCGGCGGCTAAATTGTATTTTAATAAAAATGTAGAAGATTTAACAGTGGAAGAGGGGGCTATGCTTGCAGGGCTTCCGAAAGCGCCAAATGGCTATTCACCGTACTTATCTCCTGAGAAGAGTAAAGAGCGCCGTGATCTTGTTTTGTCACTTATGCATAAACAAGGCTATTTAACAGCGGAAGATAGTGTTCGTTACCAAGGAAAAACAATCGCTCTTTATAAAAATGCAGATGAACGTGAACTCGCATATATGCCGTATATCGATATGGTTATAGATGAAGCAGCGCGTTTATACGGTTTATCGCATCAAGAAGTACTGCGCGGAGGATATACGTTTGTCGTACCAATGGATGAAAAAGTTCAAAAGGTAGCATATAACCAGTTTCAAGATGCGAGAAATTTCCCTGGTAAAGAAAACGGGGCGCAAGGTGCATTTTTATTAATGGATAACCAGACTGGCGGAATTAAAGCCGCGATTGGTGGAAGAGAGTATGTTCCGAGAGGGCTTAATCGTGTTTTTGCAAAGCGGCAGCCGGGTTCTGTTTTAAAGCCGCTTATCGTATATGGACCTGCACTCGAGACGAAGAAATATAATCCATATTCTTTATTAACGAATGAAAAAAGTTCGTTTGAAGGTTATGAACCTCGAAATTATAATCATGAGTATGCGAAAGAGATGACGATGTACGATGCGGTATTAGAATCAGCAAACGTGCCAGCTGTATCTTTATTAAATGAATTAGGGGTAGATGAGGGAAAGCAATATTTAGAGAAAGGGAATGTTCATATTTCGGACTCAGGTTTAAGCACAGCACTTGGCGGGCTAAAAAACGGCGTTTCTCCATTTGATCTTGTCAAAATGTACCGATCTTTTTTAGCAAACGGGAATATTATCGAACCACACGTTATCGATAAAGTATTAAATAGACACGGGGCAGTCATTGGAGAATCATCAAAAGCTGAAACGAAAGTCTTTTCAAAGCAAACGGCATGGTATATGACAAAGATGCTTGAAGGAGTTGTGAAAGAAGGTACGGCGAAAGCTGGCGTATATAATGGAGCTTTAGCTGGAAAAACAGGCACAACTTCACTGCCGAATGACGACCATGGTGCGCGCGATATGTGGTTTGTTGGATATACACCGAATTTAGTAGGTGCAGTTTGGATTGGCTATGACCGCACCGATAAAGAGCATCAATTACAAGATGGAAATGCATCGGCAACGATGTTATTTAAAAAGATTTTAACGAAAGCAAATATACAAGATAAAGCGAGTTTTCATAGGCCAAAAGGTGTTGAAACAATTGGACTGCCAATTCGTTTAGATAAGATTCAAAACGTGGAAGCAAAACTAGCATTTAGTCCTTTCGGTTTATTTGCGATGAAACTAAGCTGGACGCCGCTTCCTGATGAGAGAATTATGTACCGGATTTATAAAGTTGAAAAAGGAATTCATACTCACGTTGGGACGGTAAAAGGAACAGGGAAATATGAGGAAAAGTTTATTAATATATTCTCAAAACCAAGTTTTTACATTGTACCATATAACACACAAACGAACCGTGAAGGAGAAAAGTCAAAAGTAGCTAAACCATAGTTTTTCTCTGTGTTATAATAAGAATGTTGTGAAAATAGTAAGCGGTTTTACGAATGTTTGTGTCAATTTAATGAACAACGTACATAATGTTATGCATTTTGTTTTTACAAGCTGTATAGTAAAAAAAGATAAATATCGGAATAGAGCATATTTAAAGAAAAAGCATTGGTAAGGAAGGGAGCTAGGGTCTTGGTAAGAACTATAAATGAGACATTTTTAAAAGCATGTAGGGGGGAACGTACAGAGTATGTACCAGCATGGTATATGCGTCAAGCAGGTCGTTCACAGCCGGAATATAGAAAGATAAAAGAGAAATATTCTTTATTTGAAATTACACATAATCCAGAGTTGTGCGCTTACGTTACAAAGTTGCCAGTTGATCAATATAACGTAGACGCAGCAATTCTTTATAAAGATATTATGTCACCACTACCTGCAATTGGTGTTGATGTGGAAATTAAATCTGGTATTGGTCCAGTTATCGATAATCCAATCCGTTCTTTACAAGACGTAGAAAAATTAGGGGAAATCAATCCAGAAGATGATGTACCTTACATATTAGATACAATTCGTTTATTAACGACAGAAATGTTAGATGTACCGTTAATCGGTTTTTCAGGAGCTCCATTTACGTTAGCGAGCTATATGATTGAAGGCGGTCCTTCTCGTAACTATCATAATACGAAAGCGTTCATGTATGCAGAGCCGAAAGCTTGGTTCGCTTTAATGGATAAGCTTGCAAATATGGTTATTACATATTTAAAAGCGCAAATTAATGCAGGAGCAAAAGCGGTTCAAATTTTCGACTCTTGGGTTGGAACAGTAAATGTAGCGGATTACCGCATATTTATTAAACCAGCAATGGAACGTATTTTTGCAGAAGTTCGCACGATGGGTGTTCCAATGATTATGCACGGCGTTGGGGCAGGACACTTAGTGAATGAATGGCATGACTTACCTCTTGATGTAGTCGGTTTAGATTGGCGCTTATCAATTGAAGAAGCACGCACGCGTGGTGTTCATAAGGCGGTACAAGGAAATATGGACCCTTCATTCTTATTAGCACCTTGGTCTGTTATTGAAGAACATGTAAAAGGTATTTTAGATCAAGGGATGAAGCAGCCAGGTTACGTATTTAACTTAGGTCACGGCGTATTCCCAGAAGTAAATCCAGATACATTAAAACGTTTAACTACATTTATTCATGAGTACTCTAAAGAACAGTTAGCGAAGTAAAGGAGATTGTCTGTATGAAAAAGAAAATTGGTTTGCTTGTAATGGCATACGGAACGCCATATAAAGAAGAAGATATTGAACGTTACTATACACATATTCGCAGAGGAAGAAAGCCAAGTCCTGAAATGCTAGAAGATTTAACAGAGCGTTACCGTGCAATTGGTGGTATTTCTCCTTTAGCTACTATTACATTAGAGCAAGCTAAAAAGTTAGAGACGCGTTTAAATGAAATGCAAGATGAAGTAGAGTACTGCATGTATCTTGGTTTAAAACATATTGAACCGTTCATTGAAGATGCAGTACAAGCTATGCATAAAGATGGAATAGAAGATGCAATTGCACTCGTTCTTGCCCCTCACTATTCTACTTTTAGCGTGAAGTCGTATGTAGGACGAGCGCAAGAAGAAGCAGAAAAACTTGGAAACTTAACAATTCACGGCATTGATAGCTGGTATAAAGAACCGAAATTTATTCAGTATTGGGTCGATGCAGTGAAAGGTATATATAACGGTATGTCAGAAGCAGAACGTGAAAAAGCTGTGTTAATCGTATCGGCTCATAGCTTACCAGAGAAAATTATCGCACTCGGCGATCCATATCCAGATCAATTAAATGAAACAGCTGATTATATTGCAAGGGGCGCTGAAGTAGCGAATTATGCAGTAGGTTGGCAAAGTGCAGGCAACACGCCAGATCCTTGGATTGGTCCAGATGTACAAGATTTAACGAGAGAACTAAATGAAAAGTACGGCTACAGTTCATTCGTATATGCACCAGTTGGATTTGTAGCGGAACATTTAGAAGTTTTATATGACAATGACTTTGAGTGTAAAGTTGTAACGGATGAAATTGGCGCGAAATATTATCGTCCTGAAATGCCAAACGCATCGGATGCATTTATTGACTGTTTAGCTGATGTTGTATTAAAGAAAAAAGAATCAGTAATGTAAGTAGAAAGGGGGAGCTTACTTGAGGAAAAAAGTTGTGATCATCGGCGGTGGCATCACAGGATTAACAACAATGTATAACTTACAAAAAGAAATTCGTGAAAAAAACTTGCCGATAGATGCATTGCTTATAGAAGCGTCCGGTAAACTTGGCGGGAAAATTCAAACCGTTCAAAAAGATGGATTTACAATTGAACGTGGCCCTGATTCTTTCTTAGCAAGAAAAGAGAGCGCAGCTAAATTAGTGAAAGAATTAGGACTTGATGCTGAACTTGTAAATAATGCGACCGGTCAATCGTTCGTTCTCGTAAACAATCGGTTACATAAAATGCCGAGCGGTTCAATGATGGGAATTCCAACGCAAATTACGCCGTTTCTATTTTCCGGATTGTTCTCCCCAATTGGTAAACTAAGAGCTGGTTTTGATCTGTTAATGCCTAGATCAAAGCCAGTATCTGACCAATCACTCGGGCAGTTTTTCAGGCATCGCCTTGGAAATGAAGTCGTTGAAAATTTAATTGAGCCATTATTATCTGGTATTTATGCAGGGGATATTGATGAAATGAGTTTAATGTCAACATTCCCTCAAATTTATCAAATTGAACAGGAGCATCGTAGTATTTCACTCGGTATGCGTACGCTCGCTCCAAAGCAAGAGAAGGCTGAATTGAAAAAGGGAATCTTTAAAACTGTGAAAAACGGTTTAGAATCTATAGTAGAATCTCTTGAAGCCAAGATTCCTAATGATATGATAATGAAGGGAACTCGTATTGAAAAAGTTGCAAAACTTGGTGATAGTTATACGATTACTCTTAGTAACGGAAAAGAAATGGAAGCAGACGCGATTGTAGTTACAGCACCGCATAAAATATTGCCGTCTATGTTTGCGCAGTATAAGCAGTTTCGTTTCTTCCGTAACATTCCGTCTACATCAGTTGCAAACGTGGCACTTGCTTTCCCGAAGTCTGCAATTCAGCGTGATATTGATGGTACGGGATTTGTCGTATCAAGAAATAGTGATTACACGATTACAGCGTGTACGTGGACACATAAAAAATGGCCACATACAACGCCAGAAGGAAAGGCACTTCTTCGTTGTTACGTTGGACGACCTGGTGATGAAGCGATTGTCGAACAAACTGACGAAGAAATTGTGCAGCTTGTATTAGAGGACTTACAAAAGACAATGGATATTACAGAGGATCCAGAGTTTACAATTGTAAGCCGCTGGAAAGAAGCGATGCCTCAATATACAGTTGGCCATAAAGAGCGAATGAAAAAGCTCACAACATTTATGGAGAATGAGTTGCCAGGTGTGTATTTGGCAGGTAGTTCTTACGCTGGTTCTGGTCTTCCGGCTTGTATTGAGCAAGGTGAGTTAGCGGTGAAACGTGTGTTATCTCATTTAGACAAAGAAATGGAAACCGAATTAGTAGCACATTAAAATAGTTCAAGCAAAACGCCTTTAATTATATTGAAGGCGTTTTGTTTATTGGATAAAATACCTGTTAGTCAATAAACCTATATAAGTTATTTTGTATTATAGTTTGAAAAGTTGTAAATTAAATGAATTTTGTGTAAAAGTTGTCGAAATATAGTTCTATATAACGAATCATTTGATATGATAGAAATGTTGAGAAAATATGAAATAGGGAGAGGGAGATGGCTGTGAAGAAATTATTAAGTGTCTTTTTATCATTGATGTTATTGCTTTCATTTACTGGAACTTTAGCGCAGGCGGAAGAAACTACTTCTATGTCAGTAGAAAAAGCAATTCAAGTATTTAAGCAGCAAGGGAAAACAAAGGGGATAGTGGAAGGATATATCGTTGGATATACACAAAGTCCTTCTAAATACACGAAAGATCCGGCTAAGTTTGACGACACAAACGTGGCAATTGCCGATTCGCCAAACGAAACGAATCCAGACAAGATCATGCCTGTTCAGTTACCAAAAGGCGATGTGAGATCGGCTGTAAATGTGAAAGACCATCCTGAAAATATCGGGAAGAAAGTTAGCTTGACAGGGACGCTTGAATTATATTTTAGTAGCCCAGGTTTAAAATCAGTAACAGCTCATAAGTTTTACGGAGAAGAACAAAACCGTGTTAGCGATGTAGTGGCTTCACCAAATGGCGGGGAAGTTGCGAAAGGAACAGCGGTAACATTAACAACGAATACAGAAGGAGCAACAATCTACTATACGTTGGATGGCTCTAATCCTACAAACAAAAGCGTTCGTTATAACGGACAAATTGTAGTGAATGAAAATAGTGTAGTGAAAGCAATCGCAGAAAAAGAAGGGCTTACTTCTTCAGCGATTTCAACATTTTCATTTATTATCGTAAACAATGAACCAGTTCGTATTCATGATATTCAAGGGAAATCACATATTTCTCCTTACAATGGGAAGAAAGTAAACAATGTGGAAGGCGTTGTAACAGCGCTTGATAAAAACGGTTTTTATATAGAAGATAATCAGCCGGATAATGATCCAGCTACTTCAGAAGGTATGTACGTATACAAAAAAGATGCGAATGTAGCGGTAGGAGACCTTGTCCAAGTTGATGGAGAAGTAGAAGAATATGTTGGGCCTGGATATGCAGAACGCTTTGAAACAGACTTAACGACGACAGAAATTAAAGCGAGTCGCATTGGTGTAATCGCAAAAGATCAGACTTTACCAGAAGCGATTGTATTAGGAGAAAACGGAGTGAAAATCCCAGATCAAATTATTGATAATGATGGATTTGGTCTATTTGATCCGAACGAAGATGCAATTGATTTTTATGAGAGTGTAGAAGGCATGCGCGTTACGATGCCAACACCAAAAATTATCGCTCCTCAGAAAAATGGTAACTTATATGTAACAGTAGAAAATGGTGGGGATAAAGTTATAACGAAGTATGGCACACCGCTATTAGATAAAGAGCAATTAAACCCAGAGCGTCTTTCTGTAAAAGTACCTCGTGATTATGTCGCGAAAGTAGGAGATACGTTCACTGGTAATATAACAGGCGTAGTAGGATATGACTACGGTGCGTTCCGCATTTCGCCAGTAACGGAATTACCATCTGTAGTGGACGGTGGGTTTAAGCAAGTAGGGGCAAATATTCAGCCGCGTCTTGATAAGTTAACAGTTGCTACATATAATATTGAAAACTTTTCAGCGAATAAGAAAGAAACAACAGATGAAAAAGTAAAAGCGTTAGCGTATTCTATTAAATACAATTTAAAAATGCCAGATATTATCGGTGTAGAGGAAATGCAAGATAATAACGGATCGATTAATGACGGTACAACAGATGCTTCATTAAGCGCAAAACGTATCATTGATGCAGTGGTAGAAATTCGTGGTCCGAAGTATGAGTATGTAGAAATCGCTCCAAACAACAATCAAGACGGAGGAGCACCAGGAGCTAACATTCGCGTCGGTTTCTTCTATAACCCATCACGCGTGAAATTAGCAACAGTACCGAAGTTACTTGATAAAAATGTTGTTCGTATTGGAGATGAAAATTCATTATTTGAAAGTACACGTAAACCGTTAGCGGCAGAATTTACGTTCCAAGGACAAAACGTTGTTGTCGTTGCAAATCACTTAAACTCAAAAATAGGAGATGCAACGCCATTTGGAAAAGTACAGCCGCTCGTATTAAAGAGTGAAGAAAAACGAGTTCAATTAGCACAAGAAGTGAATCATTTCGTACAAGATATTCAGAAAAAGAATACAAATGCACCAGTTGTTGTATTAGGTGATATGAATGACTTTGAATTCTCTAAACCTTTAGAAGCACTAGAGGGAACGATATTAAAAGATATGTTAAACACAGTGCCGAAAGAGAATCGTTACACGTACATTCATGAAGGTAACGCACAAGTGCTAGATCATATTTTAGTAACAAATAACATTGTACAGCACACAATTGTAGACCCAGTACACTTAAACTCAAACATTATGAAAGAACATGGACGTGTAAGTGACCACGATCCAGTACTTGCTCAAATTGATTTGAAGAAGGCTTCTTAAAGTAGGGGAACGCTTAGGTAACTAAGCGTTCTTTTTTGTTTTTACATCGTCATATAATTATGAAGATAGAATTCCTTTTTTTGTAATATGGTGATAAAATTAATTGAATATTTAGTTTTCGAAAGAGAGGCTAAAGATGCAAGCGTTAATAAGTGGGAAATTAATGAATCAAATCGCAATCTTTTTTAGTAGTATCGTCATGATTCAGTTTATAGCCGAGATAACAGGACTTACACAGAATTTAGATATTACGTATAACCTAATAAATACAGCAAGTTCTTATATAACATTTAGTTTGGCAGTCATTTTTACTTTAATAGGAGCAAGAAGAGAATTGAGTAAATATGCAATTATTTCATTATGTTTAGTGGTAGCTATTAAAGCAATTTACTTTGCGGCTGTTGTTATTTTGTGGGGATTGGCTGGTACGCCGTAAATGAATATAAAAAACCTAATTTCCAAGATAAAATGTGGAAATTAGGTTTTTTATGCTTGAAACGCTTTTCTACACCGATCTCTTCTTTGCAGTCTTCTTCTATATTTTTTTCTATCGCGCTTTACTCCTTGTATATACATGAATAAGCTAACGAGGAGGAAGAAGGTACATTGTATTGTTAAAATATATGGTGACATGCCATGCAGCGGTTGCCTTGGATCATATAAATGAATAGGTGCCCCGCCTATTGTAGGGAATATCGTATTTAGCAGGATGTAAGGAATGGCGGTAGTTGCAAATGGAAATAGAAGCGCCATATAATCTTTTTGTGACCATGCAGATGCAGCAAGTCCTAAAAGAGCCATTAAACCTGCAAATAAAAAATTAATTCCGATATATACAGTAATGTAAGTGATGGGAGTATCGTAATATAAGTTTGCGAACATCCCGTTATCATTTATAATGCCTGAACCAGCCGTCGGTTCTCCGTCTGGAATGGTTAATTTGCAAAATAATAATGATAAGATGAATGGAAACGTATAAAGAGTTCCTCCGCAAAAAAATGTAACGATATATTTCATTACTGAATAAGGAAATATAGCAATTTCTTTACTGACAAATGGTTTAAAACCATCTGATTTATCCGAGTTGTAACTTGTACTAAAGGGAAGGCTCGCAATAACTGGCATTAATAACAAATAAACATCCATTTCATTGCCACGAAATCCAATCCATTTAATATCCGTTGATATAGGTCCATTCGCAGCATCTCCTAAATAACGAATTACATAATAATAATGATAAATACAAATAAGAACGAATCCACTAAACATAATAATTAAAGAAACACGATTACAAAAAGCTTGCTTTATATTTAAACGAAGCGCACGCATCATGACTAAAAAAGCCTCCACTATTTTGATAAACTTGTCTATTTTCTATATTACTATTAATTGTAAGGATTTTCTTGTTTTTTTATTTGTTTATTAGAAAAAGAGTAATTTTGTTGTTGTTAGGTAAGGTTTAACTGTAGAAGAAGATTGTCAGAGTGAAAGGAAAAGAGAGGACATATTGAATTCTAGTTTAGACAAAATTACGCTTTCTACGTTGAAATAAGAAAAAGGTGTTCATAAAAATTATATCTGAAGAACATCTTTTCCTTTCCCCTTTTTTTCTGATACACTATGACAGTATTATATACATTGACTGGAATGTTTTTATACTGGGAATAACTAAAAAGAGAACTTGTATAGAATGTAAGCGTGTGGTAATATCAAATATGTACCGATTGACTATATTGTCCGATTGGTCATTTTTGGAGGTGACGATGTGGCGATAGATCGAAAACGTTCTATTATTGAAGCTGCAACAAAGTCTTTTTCAGCATTCGGTTATAAGGCGACGACGATGGATCAAGTTGCGAAGTTAGCGAATGTAGGAAAAGGAACAATTTATACTTTTTTCAAAAATAAAGAAGAACTATTTGGCGAAATTATTTCTAATTTAATTACAGAAATGAAGCAAGTCGCAAAAGATGCAATTCGTTCAGATATTTCATTTTTTGAAAATGTACATAGAGCATTATATAGTATATTAGAATTTAGAAAAGAACATCAGCTCATGATTAAACTAATTCAAGAAGAGCGTGATATGGGAACGAAAGAAGTACAAGAAGTGATGCAACAAGTAGATGTGGAAATCATTTCTGTCATCCAATCTTATTTAGAGATTGCGATTGAAAAAGGTGAGATTAGCAAATGTGATCCAGAAATTACAGCATTTATTATGCTTCGCCTATACGTATCGCTTATTTTTGATTGGGAAAAAAATCATGAACCGTTAGAAAAAGAAAAGATCTCGGAATTATTCGAACTTTATTTACTAAAAGGATTGTCAAATTAAGATAATCCTTTTAATATTATAAAAAATGACTAATTGAACAAATTGGTCATTTATATGAGAAGGGTGGTTAAATAGTATAATCAAGTAGTTGAAAATGTGCATAGTATAAATTCGGGGATAAGGCATATGTATGAACAGATATAGCCTTTTTATTTGGTTAAAAATGACTAAATAGACATTTTGGTCATTTTTGAAAAGGGGGATAAATTATGAAATGGCATAAGTTGCTTAGTAAAGAATTTGCAGAGATTATAAAAAGTAAAAAAATATTAATCCCAATCATTGCGGTTTTATTTGTACCGATTTTATATGCGGGTATGTTTTTATGGGCCTTTTGGGATCCGTATGAGCAGCTAGATGACTTGCCAGTTGCGGTAGTCAATTTAGATAAAGGTGCAGAACTTGATGGGAAACCAATTGAGGTCGGGAAAGGGCTCGTTGATAACTTAAAAGATAATAAAAGTTTTAAATGGGAATTTGTAAGTGAAAAAGAAGCGAAAGAGGGAATGGAAGGCAGAAAGTATTACATGTTAGTACGTATTCCAGATGACTTCTCAAGTAACGCTACAACGTTATTACAAGACGATCCGAAACCATTAAACTTAGAATATATTCCAAATGAAAGTTTAAACTTCTTATCTTCACAAATTGGCGGAACAGCAATTGAAAAAATTAAAGGTGAAGTATCAAGCACGTTAACGAAAACATATGCAGAGAAAATGTTTGATTCCATTAAAGACGTATCAAAAGGATTAGCAGATGGAGCGGACGGAGCAAATAAGTTACATGATGGAGCTAGTGAGTTGCATGATGGATCAAGTAAAGTGACGGATGGACTCCATACACTTCAAGGGAAATCTGGGGAGATGAAAGATGGAGTTCAGAAATTAGCAGATGGATCTAATAAATTGCAAGATGGGTCCGGAAAAGTAACAGATGGTTTAAATACATTAAATAGCAAAACGGGTGAAATGCAGATAGGTATAGGGAAATTAGTAGATGGGTCCGGAAAAGTAACAGCAGGTTTAAATACGTTAAATGGAAAAACGGGTATAGGGAAATTACAAGATGGATCTGGAAAAGTAACAGATGGTTTAAATACGTTAAATGGAAAAACGGGTGAAATGCAAAAAGGAATTGGCGAATTGCGAAGTGGGTCTGAGAAAGTAACTAAAGGTTTGAACACATTAGTAAGTAAAACAGGTGAATTAAAAACAGGAACAATTGAACTATCAAATGGTATGGAAAAACTTGTTGGGGGGCAAATTCAATTAGAGAAAGGGTCTCAAGAGATTCAAAAGGGTTTACAGGAGTTAAATAGTAAAGTGCAAAATTCTGTTGCAGGCCTAGAGGAGGCGCAGTCGAAAGGTCCTTCTATATTAAATAAAGTAAACCAGAAAATAAATGGAGCTGAAGAAAACGTAAATCAGTTAAATGAAATTACCCAATCAACAGCAGGGGATGCAAAAACTGCAGCACAAGATGTAGCGAATTTACAAAAGCAAATTGAAAGTTTACCGAAAGAATATCAAGAGCAGTTACAGCCATTTATAACAAATGCGGTAAAAAGTACGGCGACAGTTCAACAGAAAGCTGCCGGAGTAGCAGGCGGAACGAGCAAATTAAATGAAGAAGTAAAACAATTAAAAGGTGAAATCAGTGAAAAGACAAGTGGAATGCAAAGCAAAATGCCGAATCCAGAAGAGGTGGAAAATTTAACGAGTGGTATTAAGAAATTAACGAATGCGCAAAACGAATTTGTAAGTAAGTTTCATGGATTAGGTGAAGGATTAGGTAATGCAAAAGCAGGTGCTGATAGATTGAAAGACGGATCAGGTCAATTAATTGATGGAGAAAAACAATTATTAGATGGATCTGGAAAGGTAACAGAAGGATTAGGTGCATTATCTGTAGGAGCAAACCAAATGGCAGGTGGAATCACTCAATTAGCAGATGGCTCAAGTCAAGTAACAGGTGGTTTAGGCACAGTATCTGTAGCAGTAAACCAATTAGAAGACGGTTCAAGCCAAGTAACAGGCGGTTTGGGTACATTATCAGTAGGAGCAAGCCAAATGACAGGTGGAATAACGCAATTAGCAGATGGCTCTGGTCAAGTAACAACTGGCTTAGGTACTCTAAATGGTGGTCTAAATAACATGGCAACTGGCTCAACCCAGCTAATCGATGGAGTAAATAAACTAACAGACGGTTCAGGAAAAGTGACAGATGGACTCGTAAAGGTAAATGATGGATCAGGTACACTTGCTGAGAAACTTGGTGAAGGCGCAGAAAAAACAGGAGAAGTAAAAGGAACGGATAAAACGTATGATATGTTTGCAAGCCCAGTAAAAGTGAAGGTGGAGAAAATAGCGGAAGTTCCAAACTACGGAACAGGATTTACACCGTATTTCTTATCGCTCGGTTTATTCGTTGGGGCATTACTATTATCTATCGTATACCCATTACGCGATACAGTAGGTGTTCCGAAATCAGGATTCAGCTGGTTTATTAGTAAGTTTGGCGTTTTATTATCAGTCGGTATTATTCAAGCAATAGTAGCAGATGTCATATTACTATTCGGATTAGGTGTAGAAGTACAAAGCATTCCATACTTCATACTCTTTAGCATTATTACAAGTTTAGCATTCATCGCATTAATTCAATGTTTAGTAACAGCATTCGGTGATGCGGGCCGTTTCATTGCAATCTTAACATTAATTATGCAGCTTACAACTAGCGCTGGAACATTCCCGCTAGAGTTGATTCCGAAGTATTTACAACCCTTTAATGCTTGGCTACCGATGACATACTCTGTATCAGGGTTTAAAGCAGTCGTATCAAGCGGTGATTTTAACTTCATGTGGCAAAATATAGGGATACTCATGATCTTTATCGTTGTATTATCACTTGGAACAATCGCTTCATTAACTTGGATGCACAAACGAAAATTTAGAAATATTGCTGAAAATCAATCACTTGAAGCGTAAATAAAAAAGCACCGAAATGGTGCTTTTTTATTTATCTTATTTTAATTAGAGGATTATCCTCCATACTTTTGCTGTAGTTCTTTATTTTTAGTGAGCACATTTTCAAATTTTTCTTCATGTCCTTTTGGGAAGAGGACGCCTAAACCGTACGAATGTGAAAATTCTAGGTGAGGGTATTGTGCTTTTAAAGTATCCCATAATAAATGTACACCAAACCCATTTTCGAAGACGGCTATATCATGAAATAAAATAATACCGTTCTTTTTAAGTTTTGGTAACCATGTAACATAATCGTGTGAGACCGCCTCAAACGTATGAAACCCATCGATATGTAATAAATCGATGCTTTCATCTTCAAATTGATTTAAAGCATCATCAAATGTAGAACGAATCGTTTTTCCGATTCCTGGATAACACGTGTCCAGCACATTTGTTACGGTTTCGAATACATTTTCTCCATAGTAACCACCGTGTGGATCTCCTTGCCAAGTATCAATTGCAGTACATTGTGTCGGGAGTTGTTCATCTTTAACAGCCTGACAAAAACTGTAGAAGGAAGATCCATAATATGTTCCTAATTCTACTAGTGTATTAGGTTTGAAAAATGTAACGAGATCGTAAGCAAACTTGTTATGCCCAGCCCATGGCGAAGAAGTTCTAACAGATGGAACGACTTGATCTACTTCAAACAAAGGATCATAATAAATCCACCGCATTCATATTCCCCCTTGACTTGTAATTCATCCATGTAAATATATGTGAAAGATCATTGGATAGAACATATCACTTTTATTTAAAAATTCCTGTAGACCTACCTAAAGGAGAGGGGAATATTAAAAAAGGGATTACAAAGATTTGAATAGAATCATATACAGAAAGAGGAGGAGCTATGAGAAAAAAATTCAACTATTATTTCATACTATATCCATGCGTCTATTTCCTCGTTTTCACCATATCACCTATTTTGTTTCGCAAAGAAGAACATACTAGCGTAAAAGATACGTTAGCATTTCTTGGATTCTACTATTTCCTTATAAGCGTAGGGTATGCACTGGACCTTTTCGGTGAAAAAGACAAGGAAAAGGATAAATAATAAGGAGGAAAATAAAATGACCGAAAGCCAAATGAAATTTCGTGATACGACCATTCGTAATTTTTTCGATAAAGAGGATCGTTTGAAATCGATTCCAGGTCAAACAAAGAAAAAGTTAGTATTGTTAGAGCATTTAATTAGCAAGTTAAATGCAGAGAATCAGTATACGGAAAAAGAAATTAATACATTCATAAAACAATATCACGAGGACTTTTGTACGATTAGACGCGAGTTTATCGTGCACGGATTTATGAATCGAGAGGATAATATGTACCGAATAAATGGGAGAGAGGTTTGGACGAAGTGGGAGGAATTAAAATAATGAATCAGCGGGGGGATTCCACTGATTATGAGTCCGCGCTAGTCGTGCATTTTCTTTGTAGTAAGTCTATGAACTCTTCAATATTTGAACTTGTAATGTATCCCAACGTTATATATTCATCTTCATAGTAAAATATTATTTTTTTATCAAAGATTCTTCTCTTCGTTTCTATAGATAGAATTTTTTCATACTCAAATTCGGCAATCAATGTATTTTTATATTGGCCCAAAAAGAGAAGTCTTCTGTTAGTAGCAAATAACATGCCTGGATACGGGACTTTATGCGTATTAATATAGTCAGTAAGTGAACATTTTAAAGTAGAGACAATAACTTCGCCTTTATGTAATAGTTGTTTTGCAGCTGTTAAAATTGGATTCATTGTATACATTCCTTTTATATAGATGTAAGAATATCATATCAAAAGTGAAAAGATTCTCAATATGTAATGTTGCATATTGAGAGTTTTGGAGATTCCTTAGTTTGATAGCTTCAGCATTATTCTTTTGAGAAAAAGGTAAGAGGTGATTTGGTGATACGATTAGCAAAAGAGGTTGATGCGGAATCAATTATGGATATTAGAAAAGAAATTATATTATCGGAAACTACTACAAAGTTTTTTGTAGTATCTCCAAATAAATTACCAAATGATATTGATTTAGAAAGAGAAAAGATACGGAAAAGTAGTGAGAAAGGTAATCTTTATATAGTTTATGAAGTAGATAGTAAGGTGGTTGGCTTTTTCGATATGAATTAGAACGCTTACGACATGCAGGTACGATAGGAATGGGGATTAGAGAGGCGTACTGTAATCAAGGTATCGGTACGAAGCTAATTGAATTTCTTATTAGCTGGGCTAAAGGGCAGAAAAATTTGGAGAAAATTTGCTTAGGCGTAGTTTCTATTAATGATAGGGCAATTAAAGTGTATAAACGTATTGGCTTTGTAGAAGAAGGAAGACAAAGAAATCAAATTAAATATGAAGATGGATCATATGGAGACGACATATTGATGGGTTTTTATATTGGCTAAAAAAGAGAAATCTTCTATTAGTAGCAAGTAACATGCCCGGATAAGGGACGTTTTGCGTAATCATATAGCCAGTAAGTGAACACTTTGAAGTAGATATAATAACTTCGTCGTTCTGTAATAGTTGTTTTGCACCTGTTAAGATTGGATTCATTGTATACATTTCTTTCATTTGGATGTATGAATGTTGTATCGAAATTGAAAAGGCTCCCAATATTGCATATTGGGAGTCTCTTTTTAGTAGAAGTGTTTACACTTAGCAAACCTTAAGCTCTAGCCGATCTTTCTGACGAAGATGGTGTGCAAAATGCATAGAAATGAGCTGGAACCACTCTGCCGCATTTAAGTAACCAAGTCCAGGGTGCTCTACTTTACAATCATTAGGAATAGAAGTAAGTGTTGGCTCAATGTCTTTAACAACTGTAATTAATTCCAGAAAACGTTCTTGTACTTCTTCTTTGTTAGTTGGATTTTCGGGTGCATATCCCGGATGATCTGGCACTTTTATTTGTATGTCAGGAAAAGCCCCCATTATATATACTTTTTCACCCATATCCGTTTTTTTGTTAGTTACAGAGGGCATTTCAGTTCTACATTTTGCGATTGCATCTAACTGCATATATGTAGCCGAAAGTAAATGATTATACATTTGACCAAGAGACCATTCTTCTGTAGAAGGTTTCGTTCTAAATTGTTCGAGAGAGTATTTTTCTAATTCCTCTATGTAATACGTTGCTAAATCCTCAAATTTGTTCATATTGTTATCCCCTTTTTAAGAAAATGTATTTGTTAATACCTACAATAAAGGAGGGCTACTGACAACATTATGTCAGTAGTAAAATAAAAAATTAAAGTTTTAACATTTTTTTTACTTCATCATATATTTTCTCAGAAAGAATTTTTGGCTCTAGTACTTGCACTTGGCTACCCCAGCTTAATATCCATTGAAAGACTTCATCTATATTTCTTGATTTCAAAAAGACATGAAAACCATTATCCTGATGCTCGTATGAATCTATAAAAAAGTATCGTGATTCAATAATTTTATGTGCAATATGGGATGGAAATAATAAATGAATCGTAACAGTACGATTGTTTTCAGGTTGATAGTCTTGTAAAGAAAAGTTCTTCGGTTTTGTAAAGAATTCTTGTTCTTGCTGTAATGTATCCATACGGTCTAAACGAAAATTACGTATTTGTTTTCGCAGTAAGCAATGAGCAACGATGTACCAAATTCCTGAAATATTGACTAAACCGTAAGGATGAACGGTCCGATTTGTTTTTGTAGTTTCTCTTGGTTTACGATAAGAAAAAGAGATAGCTTGTTCTTTTTGAATAGATTCTTGCAATAAGAAAAGTTGGTTTTCTAGTTGTTCTCGCTCGGGTTGCTGATGAGAAAATATAGGAGAAAGGAAACGGAAAGTTCCTCGCAGCTCTTCAACTTTCTTTTTTTGATCAGTAGAGAGGACAACCTCAAGTTTCTCTTTTGCCGATTGCGCATGTACAGAAAAAGAAGAATTGAAAGTTTTCTCAATATAATCACCGCCTAATAAAAGAGTAACAGCCTCTTCAGGCGTAAGTTGAATGGGTGGTAAGAAATAACCATCCATTAATGAATAACCGTGACCAGGCATTGCGAAAAGCGGGACGCCAGATTCACTAAGTGCATCCATATCTCGATAAATAGTGCGTATACTTGTCTCGAATTTTTCAGCTAAGCTTTGTGCTGTAACGGTTTGTTTTCTTTGTAATTCAATTAATATAGCTAATAAACGATCCGTCCGATTCATGAAATATCATCCTTTATTTTATAAATATTCTTATTGTGAAATTCTAAAAGTAGTGTGTAATTTCCTGCAGTTAACAGACTTTTCCCTATGTATAATATTAATATAGTAAAATCATAAGAACCTATATTGCAGTTTCCAATAATATACTATATAATCAGGATAAGAAAACGTTTTCATGCAAAGGGGGAAAATTTCGTGTCGACTATCGAGGACGTGGCGAAATTAGCGGGGTTATCAAGGACAACGGTTTCTAGGGTGATCAATAATCATCCATATGTTTCAGATGAGAAGAAGAAAAGGGTTCAATTAGCAATGAAGCATTTAGGCTTCGTTCCTAATTCTGCGGCGAGAAGGCTTCGTAAACAAAAAACAGAAACAATTGCGGTGCTTGTTCCAAGGATTACAAATCCTTTTTTTAGTAGATTTATTGAAGCAATCGAGATTGCTGCTTCTGAACATAAATATAAACTGATTATTTGTCAAACAAGATATTTACCGGAAAAAGAGATGGAGTATTTACAATTATTATCTACGAAACAAGTAGATGGGATTATTCTATGTTCACTAGAAAATCCATGGGAGAATGTGGAGCCATACTTGCAACACGGTCCAATCGTGTTATGTAATGAATATATTGAGGAAGCAAATGTTCCAACAGTGAAGTTCGATCATGCACAGGGAGCATACATAGCTGCCAATCATGTATTAGAACAGGGATATCGTAATCTTATTTTTTGCCGTGGTAACGAAACGAAAGTAGTGAGCCAACAGCGAAAAATGGGCTTTTTACGCGCTATTACTGAAAAGAGTAGAGAAGTGGAAGCAATCGATTTTCTTGAAAACGCTTTCTCTTGGGATGATGGAAAACGAATATTCCATGAAGTATTAAAGGACAAAAAAAATCCTACCGCGATTTTGGCAGGAGGCGACGAGGTTGCAGCTGGAATTATCTCAGAGGCGAAACGTCATGATTGGAGTATTCCAGAAGATCTCGCTGTTATCGGTTTTGATAATCAAATTTTAGCGCAGATTACAGAGCCAGGTATTACGACAATTGAACAGCCAATCGACGAGATGGCCCGAAAAGTTGTCGAATTAATGATGGATAAAATCCATACGAAAAATTATCGACAAAAAGAATTGTATGAGTTTGAACTAGAGCTCTTGGTGAAAGGTTCAACGATGAAGGATACGATGTTATTAGCCTAGTAGACTATGTCTGCTAGGTTTTTTTATGTTCATAAACTACTATTCTTCGTGAACGCAATCGTCACATTTGTTATGGTATGCTTCGTGTTGCTCATCAATTTCCTTCCCGCAGTGTGCACAAGTTTTCGTCGGTAAATTTCGGAAAAACTCCATTGGTTGATCAATCATGTCAATCCCTCCATTTCCATTTCTTACTATCATTGTATTAGTACAAAAAACAAAAGTCAACAACTGTTTTATAACAAAATTGAAAATTAATGAAAAAGTTTAGGAAATGGATTATAGTTAACAATGTAGGATGTAAGTAAAAAACTTTCTCAAGTACGGAGAAAAACCGCATTCCTACACGGTTTTAGAAAGGATGGATACATATGAAGATGACTGTTGTCGGCTTTTGGGGCGGCTTTCCAGAAGCGGGAGAAGCAACGTCGGGGTATTTGTTTGAACACGATGGTTTTCGTTTACTTGTAGACTGTGGTAGTGGTGTACTAGCACAGCTTCAAAAATATATAACACCATCTGATATAGATGCAGTTGTATTGTCGCACTATCATCACGATCATGTTGCAGATATTGGGGTATTGCAATATGCAAGATTAATTACGAGTGTGACAAAAGGACAACTACCGGAGTTACCAATATACGGTCATTCGTTTGATGAGAATGGATTCCATTCTTTAACGCATGAACCGCATACGAAAGGAATCGCGTACAATCCAGAAGAAACACTTCAAATTGGACCGTTCTCCATTTCATTCTTAAAAACTGTTCATCCTGTTACATGCTTTGCGATGCGTATTACAGCTGGGGATGATGCCATAGTATACAGTGCAGATTCAAGTTATATTCCTGAATTTATTCCGTTCACAAAAGATGCTGATCTTTTCATTTGTGAATGTAATATGTATGCACATCAAGAGGCTGCCAAAGCAGGGCATATGAATAGTACAGAAGTAGCAAGTATTGCGAAAACTGCGAATGTAAAAGAACTTTTATTAACGCATTTGCCACATACAGGCAATCCATCTGATTTAGTAACAGAAGCAAAACAAATTTTCAGTGGCCATATTACGCTTGCGCATAGTGGTTACGTTTGGAATTCATGAGGTGATACGATGTTATTTATTGATAATAAAGGGATTACAGATCCTACGATAAACTTAGCGATTGAAGAATATTGTGTTAAAAATTTAGATATTAACGAAACATATTTACTGTTCTACATTAATGAGCCTGCGATTATCATTGGTAAAAACCAAAACACAGTGGAAGAAATTAATGCAGATTACGTAAAAGAAAAAGGCATTCATGTCGTTCGTCGTTTATCAGGCGGAGGCGCAGTATATCATGATTTAGGAAACTTAAACTTCAGCTTTATTACGAAAGATGATGGAGACAGTTTCAGCAACTTCAAAAAATTCACAGAACCTGTAACGAAAGCGCTTGGTAAACTAGGCGTAAATGCAGAGCTAAGTGGTCGTAACGACATTTTAGCTGAAGGTAGAAAAATTTCAGGTAACGCGCAGTTTTCAACGAAAGGTCGTATGTTTAGTCACGGCACGTTATTATTTGACTCTGAAATCGATCACGTTGTATCAGCACTAAAAGTGAAAATGGATAAGATTCAATCAAAAGGAATTAAATCAATCCGTAGCCGCGTTGCGAATATTACAGAGTTCTTAAACGAAAAAATGACGACAGAAGAGTTTAGACAACTTCTGCTAGAAACAATTTTCGAAGGAGAAACAAAAATTCCAACGTACGAATTAACAGAAGCTGATTGGAAAGAGATTTATAAAATTTCTGAAGAACGTTACCGCAATTGGGACTGGAACTACGGGAAGTCTCCGAAGTTCAACTTACAACATTCACACCGCTTCCCAGTTGGACAAGTTGATGTTCGTCTTGAAGTGAAAAAAGGAACAGTAACAGAATGTAAAATTTACGGTGATTTCTTCGGATCACTAGATGTTCATGACATTGAAGAACGTCTAACAGGCGTACAATTTGATAAAGATACATTCACTGTAGCTTTAGAAGGCGTAGATATCGCGCGCTACTTTGGTAATATTACAACAGAAGATTTCTTACATTTATTCTTCTAAACAGAGGAGGCTGTCAAATGGCAGCCTCTTTCTTTTTGCGTAGATTGTCAGGTTTTGTCGGTAAGTCGATATATTTTAAAAATCGCTGATATATTTCGAGTTATAGTCGATATATTCGAAAAATCGCCGATATAATTTCACTTACCGCAAAACGTATATTTACAGGACATCTGCTCCTTATAAAGGAATATATATGATAAAAGGAGGCGAATCGAAATGAAACGTTTAGTAGCGTTGGTAAAACGCCAGATGTTGTCTTGTCGATAGATGAAGACAATAAGGGATTACCGACAGTATATGTTACAGTGTACGTTCATGAAAATAGAGCGGACGCTCTCAATTTGTATGGAGAGTATACGGCTTTAAATAAAGAGGAAGTTGAAAAACTTAGCGGAAAGATGAGTGCATATTATCCTACAATGATTTTAGCTACAGTTTAACTATATGTTTGTACCTGTTTCTTTCACATATAATTCTCGCATCTTACTAAAGTGTTCTGGAAGAAAGTGGTTGATGTATATTCGATTAATAGAATATCACTTGCTACTTTAATTTTCTTTTAATATAATTAATTTAGAATTTTTAAATATTCTAAATTTTATAAAGGTGGGATTTGTGTGAATCTCGTTCAATCTTTGGCTGAAACGGCAAAAAAGAAGGGGGATAAACCGGCGTACATATTTATGGATCAGTCGGTCTCGTATGACCAATTAAACAAAGTAGTCACTAGGTTTTCTAGCAATTTAGCAAAAATGGGCATTGGAAAAGGGGACAATGTCGCATTAGCTGTAGGCAATTCACCACATTTTTTAGTAGGTTTATACGGAACAATGAAAGCCGGAGCAACTGTCATTCCGATTAATCCAATTTATACAGCAGACGAAATACATTACATATTACAAAATGGAGATGTAAAAACAATCATCGTACTCGACGTCCTTCTACCTGTTATACAATCTCTTACAACAAGACTTCCTTCACTTGAAAATATCATCATATGCGAAACCTCATCAGATTTTAACCATATAGAAACCGAAAAAATGAAAACGTTTACTAGTTTTATAGGAAATGGAGATGTAACTTACGAAGGTCCTGAACTAGATGAAGAAGATGTAGCTGTTATTTTATACACTTCAGGTACAACTGGAAAGCCAAAAGGCGCTATGTTAACGCATAAAAATTTATATAGTAATGCTAGCGATGTTGCGTCATATTTACAATATACTGCGGATGATCGCGTCGTTGCGGCACTGCCGATGTTCCATGTGTTCTGTTTAACAGTTGCGGTAAATGCGCCGATTGTGAACGGGGCAACAATTTTAATGTTACCGAAGTTTAGTCCGAAAGAAGTATTTCGCATTTGTCGTACGTATGAACCAACGATTTTTGCGGGTGTGCCGACAATGTACAATTACTTATATTTATTTGAAGAAGCGAGCGCAGAAGATGTGAAGACACTTCGTCTCTGTATTTCAGGTGGTGCATCGATGCCTGTTGCGCTTCTGAAAAACTTTGAAAAACGTTTTGACGTGATCGTTTCAGAAGGATACGGTTTATCAGAAGCATCACCAGTTACTTGTTTTAATCCGTTAGATCGTCCTCGTAAACCAGGTTCGATTGGTACAAATATTTGGCACGTAGAAAATAAAATTGTGAACGAACTTGGGGAAGAAGTACCTGTTGGTGCAGTTGGGGAATTAATTGTTCGCGGACCTAACGTTATGAAGGGTTACTATAATGCGCCAGAAGATACTGCGGCGACAATTAAAGATGGTTGGCTATATACAGGAGACTTAGCGAAAATGGATGAAGAAGGTTACTTCTATATCGTCGATCGCAAAAAAGATATTGTTTTAGTTGGTGGTTATAACGTATATCCTCGTGAAGTAGAGGAAGTATTATATACTCATGATTCGGTAGCTGAAGTTGTCGTAATCGGTGTTCCTGATGAAAACTTAGGAGAAGCAGTGCGAGCTTACGTCGTTCTGAAACAAACGAGCGTAACAGAAGAAGAGCTTATGCATTACTGCACGTTACATTTAGCGAAATATAAAGTGCCAATGAGTATTGAGTTTTTAACAGAATTGCCGAAGAATACAACTGGTAAGTTGTTAAGAAGAGCTTTGAGAGAGAAGGCATTGCAAGTATAAAAGTAAAGATATCCATCTCTATGACTACATGTTTAGAGATGGATATCTTTTTGTCCTGCAAAAGCTCGATTGGTGTGGATGGACAAAATCCCTACTGATTAAGTTTTCATTTTATTTTTTAGAATTGGTTAAGCTATAAGCCCATATATTTAAACCGTAATATGAATAATAAGGAGGAGATATACGTGGAGCAGAAGGAATTACGCTTACGGAAAGTGCAATATCTTATTTGTGACATTATGGATGAAATGAATATGGAGAGTGAAAAGAAGAACTTAGAAACATTGCAAAAGGTAATTGATCACCTTTCAGGGGCGATTGGGGATTTAGTAGATCCATCGAGTACGTATTCGTTGGACTATTTAGAGAGAAAAGTGCATACGGCTCATTATTTATTGTTTAAAAATGACCGGAAAGCGTATTTATGTAGAAAATAAAAAAGATTGGCTTTTATTTTTCTGTTCAATTGATAATTATTATCAATATGATAGTTATGATGGATAAATGAATATAAAAGGAAATGTCATATTGATAATGATTAAAAAAGATTTATTCATATATTCGTTGTTGATGGTGAAAGGGAATAGTTAGGGATATTTGTATAAGCCCCCGAAGCGATAAAGTTAAAATTCCAAGTTGACACATATGAATTACAGAATTAAAATGAAAAGAAATCAAACAGAATACAATAGAAGCTCATCAGAGAAACTGAAGGCGCACAACGTTCACTTTTGTGAATAGGTTGTGTGCCTTTTTCTATTGTACAAACTAAGGGGGCTTTATATATGAAACAGTGGGGTAAGACAGCGTTTATGAAAAGTACAGGTGTCTTATTGTCAGCATTTGTTCTTTTGTCAGGGTGTGGCTCGGCAACATCTACTAGTAATTCTGAAGGAGGCGGGGATAAGAAGACAGTTGAACTTTTAAATGTTTCATATGACCCGACGCGTGAGTTGTATCAAGATTTCAATAAAGACTTTGCGAAGTATTGGAAAGAGAAGCATGGTCAAACAGTAAATGTAAAGCAATCACACGGGGGATCTGGAAGTCAGGCACGCTCCGTTATTGACGGTTTAGAAGCAGACGTTGTAACACTAGCGCTCGCTTATGATATTGACGCGATTAGTAAGAAGAAACAACTAGCAGAAGATTGGCAGAAGCGACTTGCGGATAATTCTACTCCGTATACATCAACGATTGTATTTCTTGTGAGAAAAGGAAACCCGAAAGGAATTAAAGATTGGGATGATTTAACGAAAAAAGGTGTGTCTGTCATTACACCAAACCCGAAAACATCTGGGGGAGCACGGTGGAACTATTTAGGGGCGTGGGGATATGCACTGAAGAAATATAACGATAGTGAAGATAAAGCGAAAGAGTTTGTCGGTCAAATTTATAAAAACGTGGAAGTACTAGATTCAGGAGCACGCGGGGCAACGACGACTTTCGTTGAAAAAGGAATTGGTGACGTGTTAATTGCTTGGGAAAATGAAGCGTTGTTATCACAAAAAGAACTTGGAAAAGATAAATTCGAAATTGTAACGCCTTCGATTAGTATACTTGCGGAACCGCCAGTAGCTGTTGTAGATAAAGTAGTTGATAAAAAAGGAACGAAAAAAGTAGCAGAAGGATATCTTGAGTATTTGTATTCAGAAAAAGGGCAAGAAATTGCGGCGAAAAACTTTTATCGCCCTCGTAATGAAAAAGTAGCAGAAAAGTACGCATCACAATTTCCGAAAGTTCAATTATTTACAGTAGATGAGTTATTTGGCGGCTGGAAAAAAGCGCAAGAAAAGCATTTTAATGATGGCGGCGTATTTGATCAAATGTATAAAAAATAAGGGGGGATGAGGTGACGTTATATGAGGAAGAAGCGTGTTTTACCAGGGTTTGGATTATCTCTTGGATTTACAATGCTGTATATGAGTTTATTCGTACTTATACCACTTTCTATCGTATTTATTCAAACTTCGCAGCTAGGCTGGAAGAAGTTCGCACAAGTTATAACGAGTGAGCGCGTTTTGCATTCGTATCAAGTGAGTTTCACAACTTCACTTGTAGCGGCAATCGTAAATGCCATTTTTGGTTTATTAATTGCTTGGGTACTCGTTCGCTGCACATTTCCAGGGAAGCGGTTATTAGACGGACTAATCGATTTACCATTCGCTCTTCCGACTGCAGTAGCTGGTATTACACTTACGACGCTTTATGCGGAAAATGGCTGGGTTGGAAAAATATTTAGTGTGTTTCATATAAAAGTAGCTTTTACCCAGCTCGGCATTATTGTGGCGCTTACGTTTATTGGCTTACCCTTTGTCGTCCGAATGGTGCAACCAGTACTACAAAGTATTGATAAAGAAGTAGAAGAAGCAGCTTCTAGTTTAGGAGCGTCGCGTTTCCAAATATTTGTGAAAATCATTTTGCCAGAAATATTTCCAGCTCTACTTGCTGGTTTTTCACTCGCCTTTGCGCGGGCATTAGGGGAATATGGATCTGTCGTGTTCATTGCTGGTAATATGCCAATGAAAACAGAAATCGCACCGCTTATGATTATGACGAAACTAGAACAATATGATTATGCAGGCGCAACAGCGGTAGCGGCTGTGATGCTTATTATTTCTCTCCTTTTCCTACTACTTATTAATATGATTCAAACTTGGAGTAGAAGGCACGAACTGAAAAGCGAATAGGAGGGGAGAAAATGGAACCAACATTATTAGAAAAGAAAATAGTAAAAAGCATGTCAGCTAAAAAAGAATCTAAGTTTGTACCAATGCTATTCATTACGATAACAATTTTATTTTTATCTCTCTTTCTATTACTGCCGCTCGTGACAATTTTTATGAAAGCATTTGAACGAGGAGTTGATGTATATATTGCCGCTGTAACAGATCAAGAAGCATTTTTGGCAATTAGGTTAACACTTCTCGTTGCATTAATTGTTGTACCGCTTAATACGATATTTGGAATAGCGGCTGCTTGGCTTATTACGAAGTTTCAGTTTAAAGGAAAGCAAGTATTATTATCTCTTATTGAACTGCCGTTTGCTGTATCACCAGTCATTGCAGGATTAGTATTCGTTTTACTTTTCACACCTCGTGCGAATCTTGGCGGATGGTTATTGGAACACGGGATAAAGCTCATCTTCTCTGTCCCTGGTATTATTATTGCGACGATATTTGTTACGTTTCCGTTCGTTGCGCGTGAATTAATCCCAGTAATGCAAGCGCAAGGGAAAAGTGAAGAAGAAGCAGCTCTATCACTTGGCGCAAGCGGCTGGAAAATGTTTTGGCGCGTCACATTACCAAATATAAAATGGGGTCTATTATACGGCATGATTTTATGTAATGCCCGCGCCATTGGTGAGTTCGGCGCCGTTTCCGTTGTGTCTGGTCACGTGCGCGGCATGACAAATACAATGCCGCTTCATATTGAAATTTTGTACAATGAATATCAATTTTCAGCAGCGTTCGCTGTGGCGACTTTAATGTCACTTATCGCAGTTGTTACGCTCGTTATAAAAAACTGGATTGAATGGAGAATGGAAAAACGACAATAAGGGGTGAGTGCGGTGAGTATTCAAATTCAAAATGTATCAAAACAATATGGTACATTTCAAGCGTTGGCAGACATTCATTTGGATATTCCAAAAGGTGAACTGGTCGCTTTATTAGGCCCATCAGGTTCTGGGAAAACGACGTTATTACGAATTATTGCAGGGCTAGAAGAAGCGGATGGAGGTTCCATTTCATTTGAGGGGGAAGATTTAACAGATATTCATGTGAAAAATCGGCAAGTTGGTTTCGTCTTCCAGCATTATGCACTTTTTAAACATATGAACGTGTTTGAAAATGTCGCTTTCGGTTTAAAAGTAAGAAAGAAAAGTGTAAGACCTTCAGCAGAGGCAATAGAAGAAAAAGTAATAGAACTATTGAAACTAGTAAAAATGGATGGTTTCGCAAAACGATACCCAGCGCAATTATCTGGCGGACAACGACAGCGTATCGCACTAGCCCGGGCACTTGCAGTCGAACCGAAAATTTTATTACTTGATGAACCGTTCGGTGCACTTGATGCGAAAGTGCGGAAAGAATTACGAAGATGGCTCCGGAAACTACATGACGAATTTCAAATTACGAGCGTATTCGTAACGCATGACCAAGAAGAAGCGTTAGACGTTGCGGACCGCATCGTTGTAATGAATGAAGGACGCATTGAACAAATGGGAACGCCGGAAGAAGTGTATGAAAATCCAGCAAGCCCGTTCGTGTACGACTTTTTAGGAAACGTAAACTTATTTCATGGCCGCGTCCATAAAGGTAAGCTAAATGTAGGATCGGTGGAACTAGAAGCACCAGAGCATAAGCATGTTTCAAACGTAGACGGAGTGGGATACGTAAGACCACATCATCTATCAATCGATCGTACGAAACAAAGTATAGATGCCATCCCGGCGAAAGTAACATACTCACATGCAGTTGGCCCTGTCGTATATGTAGAATTGAGACGCGAAGGAACAGATGAGTATTTAGAAGCAGAAATTAGTAAAGAACAGTTTAGACAGCTCAACATTCAAACGGGTGAGTTTGTATACGTACATCCGAGAGAAGTGAAGGTGTTTATTCCGGAGGATTTTGTGATTTAATAGTGGAATGCCGTACCTATACGAGTATTTGTAGGTGCGGCTTTTCTTTGTTTGCGTGAATGTTATATTTTTATATATTCCTCCTCATCAACTCCCCAACCTGCGTCGCAACATACGCAATATCACTATCAATTTCTTCTAACACGTAAGATTCCAAAATCCCCATTACAGCGGTCCCTAAAAATTTTAAAACGATGTGTTTATCAATGTTTTTATTGTGAAGATTGAAGTGCTTAATATTTACGTTAAACGTGCATAACAAGATATAATAGAAGAAATCAATAAGGAGGCTAGCAGTGAAAAATTTTCGTTATCTCAATATATTCACTATTTTAATTGTATACACAATACTTATGTTTTACATTGGCTGGAACGGCTGGGTTTGGCTCAGTACGGTATTTGGCTGGGAATCTTGGGGATATTACGCTTTCATAGTCGGATTTATTTCATATGCGTATATTCTCGTGCAAGTGTTTAAATTCCTTCCTTTCCTGCGAACTGTCGGTTCAATTTGGTTTGCGGTTATACAATATGCGCTCATGTTATTGCCATTAGCCGATATTGCAGTCTTCTTTTTACAGTTTTCTATAGAGAAAGACACGGCAATTATTTGGACAGGGGCAGTCACTTTACTCGTATTTTTCTTTATCTTCGCATACGGGGTATTTAATGCGTATAGCCCGGTTGTAAGAAAGTATGATGTACATATACCGAAAAAAGTAGAAGGACGTAAAAGTTTACGTATTGCGATGGCTTCGGATATGCATTTCGGTAAATTGTCTGGTGTTGCGCATTTAAAGAGACTTGTCCATCATGTAAATGAAATGGAGCCCGATATTATTTTACTGCCTGGTGATATTATCGACGATCATCCAGGTGTGTTCATTCAAAAAAATATGGGACCAATCATGAAACAGATGAAAGCTCCATTAGGCGTATATGGTGTGTTAGGAAACCATGAATATTACGGCCGAGCTGTTCCTGAGTTTTTACAAGAGATGGATAAGATTGATATTCGTATTCTTTTAGATGAAGTCATTACAATTGAAGATGATTTTTATCTCGTTGGAAGAAGAGATAAAACAGAGCGTGATCGTCAAAGTTTTGAAAATCTAATGAGTACGGTAGATAAATCGCTTCCTGTTATCGCAATGGATCACCAGCCATTTGAATTAAAGCAGGCAGCGGATGCCGGCGTTGATTTACTATTATCCGGTCACACGCACCGCGGACAAATGGCGCCGAACCACATTGTAACGAGAAGAATGTACGAACTAGACTGGGGATACGTACAAAAAGGTGCATTCCACGCCATTGTTTCTTCTGGATTCGGATTTTGGGGACCACCGCTTAGACTTGGAAGTAGATCTGAGATTGTGCAGGTGGAAGTTACGTTTGAATAGGTATGTGAAATAGAGAGCTGAGTGCTCTCTATTTTTTAATTTAAAGGCACAAAATATTCGAGTGAAGTTCTTTATTTACTCTCTGAAAAAAGAGATACTATAAGAAGACTCTGCTTGAAAAGGGGGATTATAAGTGATCATATCAGATATCATATACGGTGAATTTGAAGTAGATAAAGTGTTAGAAGAATTAATTTTAAGTAAACATGTGCAAAGGCTGAAAGGGGTTCATCAGGCCAGAGCAAGTTACTTAATGAATGAGAAATGGAATGTAACACGCTTTGATCATTCAGTTGGTGCTATGTTGTTAATTAAAAAACTTGGTGGTTCAGTAGAAGAACAAATTGCCGGTTTACTACATGACGTATCGCATACTGCTTTTTCTCATGTGATTGATTACGTTTTTGATAACGAAAATGAAAGTTATCATGAAGAAATATTTAGCTCTGTCGTTAAAAACTCGGAAATCCCGGCGATTCTTTCAAAACATGGTTATAACTATGAAGATATTTTATTAGATGATTCGAAGTGGACGTTACTTGAAAGATCCGCACCAGAATTATGTGCAGACCGAGTGGATTATACATTGAGAGATATGTATACATATGGATATATTTCTTTAGAAGAAGCTCAAAATTTTTTAGATGATTTAATCGAAGTTAATGGGAGAATGGTTCTTCAAAATATTGAAATTGCAGAATGGTTTACGAAGGCGTATTACAAAGAAGTAATCGATTTCTTTATGAAACCAATTAATATTTACGGAAATGATATGTTAGCTAAAACGTTAAAGTTAGCTCTTCATAAAAAGGTTATTCATGCAGATGATTTTCTTCTTGAAGATCATGAGCTTATATCGAAATTGCAACTATGTAAAGATCAAGAGGTAGATGCTTTATTAAGAAAAGTTCACCCAAGTATAGAAGTAAAAGAAGATAGAAATGAGTATGATCTACATCAGAAAAATAAAGTGCGTCTCATTGACCCGCCATTACTTCGTGAAGGAAAAATCGTTCAGTCGTCTGTCGTATCAGAAAAAATAAGACAGATGAGCGATATCGCTTATGAAAAATCGGTAAGAGGAATGTATGTGAAAGTGATTTCTAATTAATGCAGAGGTTACCTTGAAAGTAGTTATTACTAGTAAGGAAACCTTTTATTTTTAATAAAAACAACTACATACAATAAATGGAAGGTAGTATAATTTAACTTATAAGGAGGTGAGCAAGTGATCTTCTCAATTATTCTATATTTCTTCTTCCCCATAACTTTAATCGCAACGATAATCCTTTCTAAAAAATCACATCAGAAAAAAATCATTTCATTTATTCCAGCAATTATTTCAGTTGTATTAGCTACCAGTTGTTATTCTCTTTTTCTATATAATAACGGAATGGGAGAATTTATGACGGCAATTTTATTAATCGGTATTACACTAGCGAATGTAGCATTAATGTTCCTTATTAAAATTTTGAAAATTACTGTTTTCAGTTAGTAGCAAATGAAAAAAGAAGCAGCACATCATTTTTTAATGTGCTACTTCTTTTTCAGTATCAATCAAACCAATTCCAAACCTCAATATCTCCAAGAGTCGCATAACGTACGTGAGGGGAGTTTTGTAATTTTAATAACTCTTTTGACGGTCCAGTAATGACAATACCGTATACTTTTACTCCGTTATCTTTTACATATTTATAACGTTTATCTAAGTTTAGTCCGCTTTTAGGAAGCATAGCAACTGTACTTACAGTTTTTTTCTGTGTAGAAAGAATACGCATCATTTCAATTACTTTATCCTCTTGTGTTTTCAGTTTTTCTGTTTCATCATCAAGGAATCCTATATGCTCTGGAAATCCTATAAAGTCGCTGCTAGATAGGATGAAATCTTCTTCATTTATTCTTTCTTGTCCTGTGTCTAAAGCGTACCATACAGGAGTTGGTGGCATTTCTTGTGCTTCAAATACGCTATATAAAAGTGGCTCTAATTCTTGTAAAGTGTAAGCTTTGTCAAAAGAAATTGCTACTTCTGCAACTGTTCCCTCATGTACCTTTGCAAGGGTATCCCAAACCTTTTTAGATGCTTCTTTTAAATAATCACCTTGTTTTATTTTTGGGTGAACAAAGTGGATGTTCAGTTGATAGTGCATATTCACCCAAGATTGATTTGTGATATTTAAAGAAGATAAGAAGCTGCTCGTTTCTATTGTACCGAGTGGCATTTCTTTTTTACCGACGGTTTTCACTAAATCAAATTGGCTGTTTGTACGAAAGAAAGCTTCTACACTTGTTCCGCCCCCCATAACGCGGCTATTTGGGATAGTTGCTTCAAGTGCAAGAGAGGGAACATCTCTTATTTCTTTTAGCCTTTTATCATTATTAGCTTGAAAATAAAAGGCAGACAATACTCCGCCGATCATATATATAACGATACAAATTGCTAGTATAAAACCAAGCGTTTGTAAACGATGTTTCCACTTAATCCTCCAAAACGGAACTTTAAGATCTTTTGGTGGTAACTTTTTCTTAACGGGTTCTGTTTTTATTAATAATGCATCCAAATGCACTTCACACTCTTCACATGTCTCAATATGACTTTCTAATTTTTCTTGTTCGTCATGTGTGAGTGTTCCGTTTTCATATTTCTCCCACAGTTTTTTAAACTCTGCACAGCCCATCTGCATCACTCCTTTATGATTTTTGCTTCTTTTCGTCCTCGGTGTAATTCAATTTTCACCTTTGCTAACGAGAGACCGGTCATTTCTGCTATTTCCTTATAGGAGAATCCGTAGTAATCTCGTAGTAGCAATACATTTCGTCTTTCTAGCGGAAGAGAGGATATACTTTGTAACCAACTAGTAATCTCATGTTTTACGAAATAAGAGTGCTCTGTACTTGGCACGCTTGGTAAATGGAATTCTTCAATTTGCGTTGTTTTATACTTCTTTTCTTTTCGGTACCAATCGATAAAGGCGTTGTAGGCAATTGTAAATAACCAAGGCCTAATTTCTTCTCCTTTATAATAGTCAATATGGACGAGCATTCGGTAAAAAGTTTCTTGCATGAGATCTTCAGCACAGTGGGGATCTCCGGTTAGGGAGAGAAGATAGCGAAATAAATCATGCATGTGCTCTGAGTAAATGTCTTCTAATGATTGACTTTGTGTCACTACATTTCCCTCCCTTCATACATAACAACGAAATACATATAAAAAAGTTACATTTTTTATGGAATTATAGTAAAAAACGTCAAGAATTGGATAGGATTCTCTTTTATCATAATACATATAAGGCGGGTGAACAGAGTTGGAAAGCTATGAAACTCAAATTCAAAGGGCAATTGATTATATTGAAGAAGATGTAATGGAAAAGCAAACGCTACGTAATTTAGCTCGCATTGCATGTTTTTCTGAATCACATTTTCATCGCGTATTCCAGGCGTTAGTAGGCGATACAGTAATGGAGTATGTTCGGAAGAGGAGGTTAGCCCGGGCAGCTTATCAACTTTCTCATACGGATGAAAAAATTATTGATGTCGCATTTGAGCATGGCTTTCAATCTCACGAGACGTTCACGAGAGCCTTTAAAAAATTATTTCAAATGACACCAAGTGAATATCGAAAACAAGAAATTGAAACACCAATGTATTATAGAGTGAATGTAAAACAAAGAAAATTAAATCCATATTTAGGGGGCATACAAATGGAATATCGTATTGTAAATAAACCAGAATTTTTAATGGCGGGTTATGAGCTGAAGACGACAAGTAAAGAAGGGAAAAATCATCAAGATATCCCTGCCTTTTGGCAAGAGTATTTACAAAAGGATCTTGGAACGACGATTCCAAATCGTAAAGATACGAGCCAATGGGTAGAGCTTGGATTATGTACCGATTTTAATTTAGAAACAGGAGACTTCACTTATATTATTGGAATGGAAGTTACAGATTTTGAAAATGTACCAAATGCGATTGCCAAGCGTACATTCCCATCCGCAACGTATGCAGTATTTACAACACCAAAAGTTCCTCATGAAGAAATGGTATCGTCTATTCATCAAACGTGGAATGCAGTGTTCTCAGAATGGTTCCCGCATTCAGGATATGAACATTGCGGAGTTACAGAGTTTGAACAATACGATGAGCGTTGCCATGCAGATAAGAGTGAGTTCGCTCAAGTTGAGCTTTGGATACCGGTGAAGAAAAAGTAATAGATTAAGAGCGAGTCATTGAGAGATGGTTCGCTTTTTTTATAAAAGGGAAATGTATTTGTTAATAGTTTTATTTTTAATTTGTATAGTAGGGGAAGAAGACTGTTATTGTCAGTTTTTGTCGGTAAATCGATATATCTTGAAAATCGCTGATATATTTGGAGTTACGGTCGATATATTTGAAAAATCGCTGATATATTTAGAAAATCGTCGATATAATTTCATTTACCAATAAATTAACCGGAAAAGAGAAAATAAAAGACACTCAATATAAGTTTATTCACCGAATAATTACCAAAAACAGAAAAGGCGCCATATAGCACCTTTTCTATGAACTAAACGGAAACACAAGTATAATCGTCGTTCCTTTTCCGAGTTCACTATCAATGGAAATCGTTCCGTTATGGGCATGAACGAGCTGTTTTGTAATGGCGAGGCCAAGTCCAGTTCCGATGTTGCTTTCTTCTGTATTCGTTCCTCTGTAATATCGCTCGAATAGAAGCTCTTTCGTTTTATCGTCCATACCTTTTCCATCATCTGAAATAGATAGTGTAAATGAATTTGTATTTTGCGAAAGTTTTACGATTACGTTTGTTGTTTCATTATTATGTTTTACAGCGTTTGCTAATAAGTTTTCGATAATACGTTGGAACCATTTTTCTTCAATAAAATATTGGATTTTGCTTGAACTTGGCACGAATTCAATGTTTTGATTTTGTAGTGTCGGGTTATTAATAAATTGTAATAATACTTTTTGGACGAACTGATTAATTTCAACATTTACGTGTTGTGCAGGAAGAGTATCATTTTTTAATTGATATGTTAAGCTTAAGTCGTCAATTAATGTAGTCATATATTGAGATTTTTCTTTCATTACATGGCCAAATTGTTGAATGTCTTGATCAGTCCAATTATATTGCTTCGATTCTAGTAATAATGCATAGCCGTATATAGAGCTAAGCGGTGTTTTTAGATCATGCGTCAGGCCGGTAATCCACTCTTCACGTGTTTGTTGCAAAACTTTTCTCATTGCATCGTTCTTTTTCAAAGTAATAGAAAGGTGCTCTAGTGAGTTTGTAACATCTTTAAATATGCGGAACGACCATTTTTCTTTACCGGAGCGCCGGAACCGAACAGGTTTGCCTTTTTTACTAACAGGCTCTTCATATTTTCCACCAGCTATGTTTTTAAGCCAGCGCATCGTGTGTAATAGAGGCTTTCCAAACTTATTTCCATACCAAATTGAAAGAATGACTAAATAAACAAACACAATAAGGAGGATTAAGCTACATCCGATTAGAAGTTTCTTGGTAAATACATCATCTAATACATCATCTGGATAATAATGAGCGTTTGGGGCGGATACAACGACGAGATGACCGCTATTTGAATCGTAAAAACTAGATATATTTTCTTTATAATTCCACGGTTCTTTTTCATTAAGAGCCGTTTTTATAGCCGAAAATGTTTTTTTCTTCCCAGTTGGATAGGAAAAAACTTCTTCGCCATTGTTATTAAATATTTGCAGTGTTGCTTTTTCTTTAGAAAGTAATTGTTTTTCTTGTTCAGTTAATGCAAATTCATTTAATGATAAAGAAGGATGTCCTTGTTGTATCGTTTTTAGTAATGCATTACTTTTTAGTTTGGCACCGTAAATAACGAGCACTGGTTTCTTTTCTAATTTGATTTCCCAATAGTTAAGCTTATAAAGATTTTCGCTACTATTTTGTAAATATGTAAGTAAGGATGTCTTCGTGTAAGAAGTCGGAACATCGTTAGGTGTATTAAAGTTGTAAAGGGCCTTTCCATCTTCATCTACAATCTGAAGCCAATCACTCTTTTCTGTTATTAAATCTTTCACCTTAGAATTTAAAGTAATATTATTTTCTTCGGAAGAAATGTATTCGGAGATTGTAAAGGTATCATAATCAGAAATATTAGGTTCATATAAAGTACTATTAAGAAGAAAAATTAAATAAGAAAAAGAAGCAACTACTGCGATAAGTAACGTAACTAAGACAAAAACGTGTTGTAAGATAAACTGGATTATAAGTCGTTTATTAAAATTCATATCGTCACCCTACTTTGTAACGAACTTATAGCCAAGTCCACGAACCGTTTTGATGTACAATGGATTACTTGGATTTTGTTCAATTTTTTCACGTAGTTTTCGAATGTGAACCATAACAGTATTGTCATCGCCATTATAGGCTGGTGCTCCCCAAACTTTTTCGTATATTTCTTCTTTCGAAAATACGTAGTTCGGATTCTCGCAAAAGAAGAGTAGTAGTTGAAACAGTTGAGCGGAACATTCGACAACGTTCCCATCTACTGTTAGTTCCGCAGAATGTTGATCAATTTCAAATCTCCCAAATGAAATGGAGTGTGCGTTTTGTTCGTGTGGTACTGTTTGTTTCATATGTCTTCGAAGTTGTGCTTTCATACGAGCTACGACTTCTAATGGATTAAATGGCTTCGTAATATAATCATCTGCACCGTATGAAAAACCAGATATTTTATCTAAATCAGATGCCTTCGCTGATAGGAAGAAAATCGGACAATCTGTTTGTTGGCGAATAATCGGACAAATATCAAAACCAGATTGTCCAGGAAGCATGACATCTAAAATAATTAAATCGTAATTGTTTTTTTCGGTGAGAGATAAAGCTAATTCAGCTGATGTTGCAGTTGTAATATGAGAAAAACCTTCTTTTTCAAGAATGGTAGTTAGTAGTTGTAAAATTGCTGTTTCATCATCGATGAGTAATATATTTGCTTGATACATAAGAATCCCCCTTAATTTCCTCGAATATCATATCATCTTTTTGTAACATATGGAATTTTTAAGGGAAATTTAAGGTTTTCTTTCACAAAAAATTAAGAATCAAATGATATGATAAAAGTAACATAGGGGAGGAGATGAGTGTGAATCCGTTTCAAACGATGCGAGCTAGATATTTTTTAATTGTATTTGCACTATTAATTTTAGTAGCACGAAGTAGTAATGAAGTGCTAGAAAATACATTTCATATACAGAATTCATCTTTTATAAATATTCTTATATTTTATATCCTTCCAATAATATGGATTTTTTACGGATATAGAAAGCATCGTGTTTCATTTTCATTATTTATTAATAGAAACGAAACATTTAACTTGGTGCAAGTTTTGTACATCGCGATTATGCTTTGTATGTTTAGTTACGGCTATCTTATTTTGTACATGTACAGCTTTGCATGGATTACACCAGATTTTATTATGAATGCCTTGCATGAACCGATTATAGATAGTACTGGGGGATATGTATATCAATTTATTATGGTTGTATTTATCGCGCCTATTATCGGAGAATTTGTGTTTCGAGGATTTTTACTTCAGCGTTTTGCAGCAAAATGGGGTACTAGTATAGCAATGGTCGTTGTAGCACTTTTATTTGCGTGCTTACATGTTGATTTCCTTGGTGCAGTCGTGTTTAGCATCGTACTATCCATTGTATATATTCGTACGAAAAGCTTACTCATGCCAATTGCTATTCATATGTTAAACAATGCGTTTGTACTTACTTCTTCTTTTCTAGTAAGCAGAGAAAAGATAATGAGTTTTGCCGATTTTTCGAACTATACGACATTCTTTCCAGGATTAATTATTTTTATGGCAGGGTTAAACTTAGTACTCATCTTTTTATTTGTGAATCGCAAATATTGGAGTAAAGAAGTGCCTGTTATATATGAGGAGAAGGAAAAGAACTTTTCGAGTATAGTAGGGGATAAGTAAGGTAGAGAAGACGTTTGAGAAAATATTGAAGGAAATGATAGATTCCACTTCTATTAGATATAAGTACTTTTCCATCAATAATGATACAGGAAATACTGTTTTTCTTTTTAACGTGTTAGGGACATTAATAATAGTCAGCTTTATTGTAGAAGAAATGATGAAGCGTATCTTCAGACAATATGTAAAATTGAAGAGAATTATGTTAGGGCTCATAAAATGTTTGAGAAAGTAATGGGGACTTTTATTTTGTGAAAACTAAATCATCATTCATTCGAAATTTGAAAGGGGTGTATAAAATTATATGAATGAAACAATATCTTCAAATAAGTTTTTTTATTTGATTGTACTGAGTTTAGTATTGATTACGACAGTAAATGTTGTTCTTCGCTGGGAGGAAGCTTACTTTTTTATGTATTTAGCGCTCCATTTATTAGGCATTTTATGCATAACGGGCGGAGTAGTTGCTGAGAAAAAGCATGAAGAAAGTATTAATTATATGTGTGTGATGGGTCTTATTTTACTTTTAACTGTACAAGGTATTATGAAATATAGTTCTTTTTCTTTGCAAGATTTTAGTTTGTTAATAGATGTACTTCCTTAAGGCGGATTATTATAACGACGCTATTTTTTAAGGACTATGAATATATACGATATATAAAAGGCGCTTGTTTGTAAGTACATTTCTTATACTAGATTATGAGCCGAAGAAAATATTTGAAAATAGGTGAAACTCTTCTTGTAATAGAAGAGTTTTTTTATGTAAATTGAACGAGCTAGAACAATTCTCACGATTAGCTTGTTCTAATTTTGAAAGTACGAACTTACAATAATAATAGACAGGCAGCATAGAGGAGGGAATAGCGTGAGGAAAGTTATTGGGTGGTCGCTTTTTTTGTACGTTGGGTTTGCGTTATTTATATATTGGTATTTATATGGATGGAATCATGAACTCATTCCGGAGATGTATAAAGGAACGAGTGCAGATCCAGAAACTTTTATGAATGCGAAAGAGCTTACGCTAAGCCAAGATTATTCGCGCGTGAAAAATTTACTTTTCTTTTTAGCGACGCCTCTTGAATGGATTATTTTATTGTTTGTACTCGTGCTCGGTATTTCAAAAAAGTTTGAGAAATGGTCGAAGGAAACGACTAAAATAAGTGTTTTACAAGTTGCGATTTATTTCTTTTATTTATCATTACTAACAACAGTTCTTGCATTACCGATGCAATGGATTGGGCGTAAAGTGTCCGTTGATTACGGCATTTCAACGCAAAGTACACAAAGCTGGATAAAAGATCATGTCATCGGTTTTTGGGAGAGTTATGCGACTATGTTAATCGTAGTTGCGGTTCTTTTGTGGCTTATCCGTAAATTCCCGAAGAGATGGTGGTTAGCAGGATGGGCGCTCTCTGTACCATTTACAATCTTTTTAACATTCATACAGCCTGTCGTTATTGATCCGCTTTATAACGACTTCTCGACGCTGAAAAATAAAGAATTAGAAACAAAAATCTTAACGATAGCAGACAAAGCGGACATTCCTGCTAAACACGTATATGAAGTAAATATGTCAGAAAAAACGAATGCCTTAAATGCGTACGTAACAGGAATTGGCCCTAACGCCCGTATTGTAATGTGGGATACGACGCTTAAGCAATTAAAAGATAAAGAGATTTTATTTATAATGGCTCATGAAATGGGACATTACGTAATGAAACATATATATTGGGGCGTTGCGAGCTATGTCTTGCTATCGTTTATAGGTATGTATGTAATTAGTCGTATTATAAATATGTGTATTCGAAAATGGGGAGATACACTGCAAATTCCAAAATTAGCGTGTTTCTCAATTTTACCTTTATTTTTCTTAATTTCCTCTTTATTATCTTTTGCATCACAACCAGCAACAAACTATGTTTCACGTATAGAAGAACGCGCGGCAGATCAATATGCTTTAGATATGACGAAAGATGGGAAATCAGGTGTGAAAACATTTCAATATTTATCAAAAACAAGTTTAAGTCAAGTGAATCCGCCTGCATTAGTAAAATTCTTCTTATACACGCACCCACCAATTTTTGAAAGAATTCATACGTTTGAACAATATGAAAAACAAAAGAAGCAGTAGTTTACTGCTTCTTTTTATTATGGAATATTCGAGTTTTGGAAGATTATAGTGTATAATTCGTAGAATATTCAGTGAAAAGTTTAGGAGGTTAATATTTTGTTTCATTCAAAATCAATGCCGGCAATAAAAATGATACTATCGATGTCTATTTTCGGATCGATTGGATTTTTTTCAGTACAAACAGGTTTACCTTCCTTTGAATTAGTGTTTATTCGCTGTATTTGTGCGACTGTATTTTTAACATTATGTTGGTTCGTAACAGGGCAATATAAAAATGAGAAATGGAACAAAAAAGAAATGATACAAATATTAGCTTGTGGTGTATTTCTCGTTTTTAACTGGGTATTTTTATTTAAAGCATTTGAAGTCATGTCGATTACAATTGCGATTTCTGTCTATCATCTTGCTCCAATCATCGTATTAATGATTGGCAGTATCGTATTTAAAGAGAGGCTAACAGTATTTGCGGTTATATCGATCGTTATTTGTTTTATCGGTACAGTTTTAGTAGCTGGTGTAGATGGAAGTGTGTCGTTAGAAAAGCTAATGTCATCTGGAATGGTGTGGGCACTTCTTGCAGCTTTATTTTATGCTTTTACAACGTTGCTAGGAAAAGGAATTAAGCATACGAGTGCATATGCGATGACATTTGTACAAACATTTTTAGGTATATTTTTATTATTACCATTTATAGATTTCGGGAAATTTCAAGGATTAACAGAGATGAACTGGATGATGATCACAGCGACAGGTCTTATACATACTGGGTTTGTATATTACTTATTTTTTGACAGTTTAAGAGATTTATCGACGAGACTTATTTCTATATTAGTATTTTTAGATCCTGCGGTTGCAATACTATTAGATACAGTCTTTACCGGATTTAGACCGACTAGTATGCAAATAGTAGGGATTGTGCTTATATTCGTAGGGATGGCAATAACTTTTCGCAAGGGAACAGAGAAGGAACTATCGGTGAAGGAAAGTGCTATTTCTTAACAATAGAGAATGAGTGTAGAGGATATCTTTGCTTCATATAGAATTGAAAAAGACGCAAATATATATTATTTGCGTCTTTTTGTGGCAATAAAGTGAAATTTAAAAATGCGAAGGAGTTCACAAAGAGATTGTAGAATATTTTATTATATAACACCTAAGATGTGACAACTTCCTTTTGAAAAAGAAAGAAGGAGGTATAAAGCAGAAAGGTAGTCAAAATGTTTCTTTTAGAAGATGTGCATTTTATCTTACATTCACCAACAAATTAGTACTCCTGAAACAATGAAGTTCAATGCTTCGTATTATCTATTATTTTTCTATTTAACATACAATAGAAATAGGGAGAGAGGACAATGAAGAAAAAAATATTGGGTGTAATGATGATTGCGACAATGGTAGGAGGTATATTTGCAGGAACGAATGTGGCGCCTGTAAAAGCGGAAGAGTATCCGGAAATGATTGTATTTGATGATGTCCCATACGGATTTTGGGCATATGATGCTATTTTAGATTTAGCTTATAATAAAATTATAGTTGGGTATGGAAATGGAAAGTATGGTGTTGGAGATCTTACAACACGTGAGCAAGTAGCTGGGGTTATTTACAAAACACTTGAAATGAAAGAAGAAGGGGCAGTAGCAAATCCATACAAAGATATTTCTGAAAGTTCAACTAATTTTCAAAAGGAAATTTTAGCGTTAACAAAACGTGGTGTTTTTAAAGGTGATGAAAACGGGAACTTTAGACCGAAAGCACCAATTTCTCGAGCTGAAATGGCAGTAGTACTTCAAAAAGCATTTACTTTCGAAGCAAAACAAAAGCAGACATTTAAAGATGTACCAAAAGGTCATTGGGCAGAAGAGGCAATTAGTGCACTGCAATCTAATCAGGTTGTTACAGGAACTGGAAAAGGTATGTATGAATTAAATCGCTTCGTGCCTAGAGAACAATATGCTCAGTTTATAAACAATGCGCTTATTAATTATCATTTGAAAGAGGATTGGAAATAGAGTGAGAAAGCACAAATAGAAATATTTGTGCTTTTTTTGTTCGTTTACAAAAGAATTATTATACGTTTTTATGTATGTTTATCACTGTACATAAGCTTGATAATCAACCTCGTAAAAAAGAAATGATGTGTAATATGATTCACAAAACTGTCACGAAATATGTCGAAAATCATGTTGTCACTATACCATTTGTTCTGTATATTTTTTAAAAAACATATACATATTAGGGAGATAATTTGATGAGCAAAAAATTATTAAAAACAGCTACAGCATTAACAATTATGGGTGGGGTATTATTCTCAGCAGAGAGTAATAATGTAAAAGCGGAAAGTGCACCGCTACAAAATACAAATACAATTGTGTTTAAAGATGTACCAATAGGACATTGGTCATATGAGGCGATTCATAATTTAGCGGCACAAGAAATTATTTTTGGATATGGAGATGGGGTGTTCGGTTTTGGGGATGATGTAACACGTGAGCAAGTGGCAGCTTTAATTTATCGTGTGTTTGATATAGAAGAACAAGATGAATATGAGAACCCATATGGGGATATCGATGAAAATTCGACAGACTTTATCGAGGAAATATTAGCTTTAACAGAAATGGAAATTTTCATGGGGGATGAGCATGGAAACTTTAGACCGAAAGCGACGTTAACGCGTGCGGAAATGGCACAAGTTCTTACGAATGCTTTTGACTTACAGGCAAAGGGATCTCATACTTTTAATGATGTTTCAGCAGATTCATGGGCAAAAAATGCAATTAGTGCAATAAAAACAAATGATATTACAGTGGGAATCGGAGAAAATAAATTTGGTCCGTCCATGAAAGTAACAAGAGAACAATACGCACAGTTTTTATATAAAGCAATGTTGAATGATATGACACAGCAATAAAAAAAATACGTAAAGGCCGTTGTTGTATAACAGTGGCCTTTTTTGCGTGAAATAAAGTGCAAAAGAAAGGAGTTGTAAAAAAATCATTAAATTTTCAAAAAAAACTTCCTTTTCTGAAGATTTGTTATATAATATAAAACATAAAATCAAATCTGTTATAAGACAGTTTAAGAAGGGGATGCTAATATGTCGACGCAAACTTCACGGGTTACACTCGTTGGAGAAATGTTACCAGCGTACAACGAAATATTGACACCTGAGGCGCTTAGTTTTTTAAAGGAATTACATGAAAATTTCAATGAACGCCGCACGGAACTTTTACAAAAGCGTGTGGAGAAACAAAAAAGAATTGATGCAGGGGAGTTTCCTAAGTTTTTAGAAGAAACAAAGCATATACGTGAAGGGGATTGGACAATCGCTGAGCTTCCGAAAGATTTAGAGGATCGCCGCGTGGAGATTACTGGGCCGGTGGATAGAAAGATGGTCATTAACGCTTTAAATTCAGGAGCACATCTTTTTATGGCAGACTTTGAAGATTCGAATGCACCAACTTGGAGAAATGCTGTCGAAGGTCAAATTAACTTACGAGATGCGAGTAAGGGAACGATTTCACATAAAAATGAAAACGGAAAAGAATATCGTTTAAATAGTAAAACAGCTGTATTAATTGTGCGTCCGAGAGGGTGGCATTTAGAAGAAAAACATATGCAAGTTGACGGCAAGAACATGTCTGGCAGTTTAGTAGATTTTGGCTTGTACTTTTTCCATAATGCGAAGGTGCTTTTAGCAAAAGGAAGTGGCCCGTACTTTTACTTACCGAAAATGGAAAGTTACTTAGAGGCAAGATTATGGAATGATGTTTTCGTATTTGCTCAAAAGTATATCGGCATTCCGAATGGAACGATTAAAGCGACTGTGTTAATAGAAACGATTCACGCTTCATTTGAAATGGATGAAATTCTGTATGAACTAAGAGATCATTCTGCTGGTTTAAACTGCGGGCGATGGGATTATATATTTAGTTTCTTAAAGAGTTTCCGTAATCATAATACTTTTTTACTTCCGGATAGAGCGCAAGTCACGATGACAGCGCCGTTTATGCGCACGTATTCTTTGAAAGTTATTCAAACGTGTCATCGTCGTAACGCGCCAGCAATCGGAGGAATGGCAGCGCAAATTCCAATTAAAAATGATCCAGAAGCAAATGAGGCGGCTTTCGAGAAAGTGCGTGCTGATAAGGAGCGCGAAGCTTTAGACGGTCATGACGGGACTTGGGTTGCCCACCCGGGACTTGTACCGGTTGCAATGGAAGTATTTAATCACATAATGAAAACGCCAAATCAAATTTTTAGAAAGCGTGAAGAAATACGTGTAACAGAAAAGGATTTATTAGAAGTACCGATGGGAACGATTACAGAAGGTGGTCTTCGCACAAATATTAATGTCGGTATTCAATATATTGCATCTTGGTTAAGCGGGAGAGGAGCAGCTCCTATTTATAACTTAATGGAAGATGCGGCAACAGCGGAAATATCAAGAGCACAAGTATGGCAGTGGATTCGTCATGAGGGCGGGAAGCTAAGTGATGGCCGTAATATCACTTTTAAATTGATGGAAGAATTGAAAGAAGAAGAACTAGCAAAAATAGAAAGTGAGATTGGTAAGGAAGCGTTTAAGAAAGGGAGATTTGAAGAAGCTACAAAACTGTTTACAAACCTTGTTCGTAATAACGAGTTCATGCCGTTTTTAACATTACCTGGTTATGAAATTTTATAAGAAACAAGAAAAGGGGATGGAACATATGAAAAACGAAAGAATTGATAAATTGCAGGAAAGCTGGGAATTAGATACGCGCTGGAAAGGAATCACACGTCCATATACAGCTGAAGATGTAATTCGTCTGCGTGGATCGATTGATATTGAACATACGTTAGCGCGCTGCGGTGCAGAGAAGCTTTGGAAATCACTTCATACCGAAGATTATATTAATGCACTTGGGGCATTAACAGGAAACCAAGCGATGCAACAAGTGAAGGCTGGATTAAAAGCAATTTATTTAAGCGGTTGGCAAGTAGCGGCAGATGCGAATCTTTCTGGACATATGTATCCTGATCAAAGCTTATACCCAGCGAACAGTGTGCCGGCTGTTGTAAAACGAATTAACCAAACACTTCAACGTGCTGATCAAATTCAGCATATGGAAGGAAGCGGTGATACAGATTATTTCGTACCGATTGTGGCAGATGCTGAAGCTGGTTTTGGTGGACAGTTAAACGTATTTGAACTAATGAAAGGGATGATTGAAGCGGGTGCATCTGGCGTGCACTTTGAAGACCAATTATCTTCAGAGAAAAAATGCGGGCATTTAGGCGGAAAAGTATTATTACCGACACAAACAGCGGTGCGTAATTTAATTTCGGCACGTCTTGCTGCTGATGTAATGGGTGTACCAACAATTATCGTCGCAAGAACAGATGCAGATGCTGCAGATTTAATTACGAGCGATATCGATCCAGTTGATCAAGAGTTTATTACAGGTAAAAGAACGCCAGAAGGGTTTTATCGTACGAAAGCAGGTCTTGATCAAGCAATTGCACGTGGTTTAGCGTATGCGCCGTATGCAGATCTCGTTTGGTGTGAAACATCGGAGCCAAATTTAGAAGATGCAAAACGCTTTGCGGACGCAATTCATAAGAAATATCCAGGGAAGCTACTCGCTTACAACTGTTCCCCTTCATTTAACTGGAAACAAAAGTTAGATGAAAAAACGATTGCAAGCTTCCAAAAAGAAATTGCATCATACGGTTATAAATTCCAGTTCGTAACGCTTGCTGGATTCCATTCATTAAATTACGGCATGTTTGAATTAGCGCGTGGTTATAAAGAGCGCGGTATGGCAGCGTACTCTGAATTACAACAAGCAGAGTTCGCAGCAGAAAAAGATGGTTACTCTGCAACGCGCCATCAACGCGAAGTAGGAACAGGATACTTTGATGAAGTAGCACAAGTAATTACGGGCGGTACTTCATCAACGACTGCTTTAAAAGGATCTACGGAAGAAGAACAGTTTACGAAATAAAGGTATAAGTAGGTGCCCCCAAAATATTTTTGGGGCACCTTTCTTATTTATTATTACGTCGCTGACATTGTTAAACTTTGTCGGAAAGTTGATGGAATTTTATTTGTCGTCGTATTATGGGACGTTCACTTCTATTTAAAATATCCAATCCAATATAGTGAATATACCAATAATAGCAGTAAAAAGAAGGAATGCGAATAATGCTAGACAGCCCCATGTAAATAGTTTGTCTTTCCATGTTTCTTCATAATCATCAATTAGTTCTTCTACCACTTTTTTCTGCAATGGCTGTAAAGGATGTTCGGTGTATAGTCCTGTAATAATGTTATGATTTCCTTTGAATTTTAAAGCACGTACAATATGATAAGAGTCGTTTCCCATCGATTGTTCAAATTGTAGACATGCCGCGTGCATAACATCTGTTTTCTCTTTTTCAAGATACCAATACCGTCCAGCCATTTCTGGGTATTGTAATGTAAAGTAAATATCACCGAGCTTTTTTCTAAGTGCTAATTCATTCGGATAAGTAGCGATTAATCCGTGTAATCTATCTCTTGCTTTTCCAAGGTTATTATTTTCAATATCTTTTTCAATTCTCTTTAATGTTTTTTCAGGGATTATTTCTGTCATATACTCCTCCTTATTAGAATAGGTGTGGTTATCTTGTATAAGAAATACTAAAATTTAGAAATTTTATTTTTAAAAAGGATTGTACATTCTATTTTAAATATGCTATGATAATACCAGTTGAATAATTAAATTAAGCAATCCATATATTATCAAATGCCGAAAACAAACGGGGAAAAGTATGTGAGAACTAGTTTATGTTTCGAATTTGATAATGTGTGGATTCTTTTTTTATACATGAAGACTAAATAAAATGTATTTTCGTAGGAGGAAATAATTATGACAGTTACAGGACAAGTAAAATGGTTTAACAACGAAAAAGGCTTCGGTTTCATCGAAGTTCCAGGCGAAAACGATGTATTCGTACATTTCTCTGCAATCGAAACTGAAGGTTTCAAATCTTTAGAAGAAGGCCAAAAAGTTAGCTTCGAAATCGAAGAAGGCAACCGTGGACCTCAAGCTAAAAACGTAATCAAACTATAATTTTATAGTTTATTATAGAAAAAAGGATGGCTTATGCCATCCTTTTTTTTGTTGAATATGAAGAATAATGAACTGGATAATCAGTATGTAAAAAGGCTTTCCGTAAAGGAAGGCCTTTTAGTGTTCTTTCACAGCTTTTTTCTTTTCACGTTTCTTACATTCTGGACATTTAGATTTACGAAAAGGCTTCGCGAAGAACAGTAAAATAAAAAATAAACCGAATATAATACTCGCTGAATTTTTTACGATAACAATGCTACTATTTTTCATTTGAATTGTTGGATGATCTTGTTTTTCTTCCATGAGAGACCTCCGTATATTTGATTTATCCCGCTATTTGCCGGGCAGTAAAACTCCCACCTCAAAATTCAGGTGGAGCAAAGAAGTTAGGTGGAAGCCCTGCTGCCCGTAAAAGCCCGATTGGTGAGGGCTGATTAAAGTTTCACTTTATATTTTAATTATAGCAAAATTAATTACTGTAATTATATGGAAAACACAATGTGTTAAACATATTACAAATAATATAAATTCTTTTTTCGTATATAGAATCCTCTTTTTATATAATTCACTTCTTTATTATTCTTATATTATTATTAATTGATTTGTAGTGTGGTTGATTTATTATAAGTATTTGTAAAGAATCGTAGAATGTAAACCATTTCCTTTTCGTAGATGCTACTATAAAAGGGAAATGAAGAAGGGAAATTAAATAGCGATCGAAAATTTTAAAAAGAGAGGTGAAAAATCTGTTACTAACAAAAGAGTGAATATAGATAAAAATATTCTTAGCGTGCAAAAACTACATATTCTAAGGATATACATTTGTCTATATTTTTAGTAGCAGATAGTAGACTATGGAAAGTAAAGTAGAACGTTATGTCGAAAACTATGTTATAAGCAAAAATACAATGGCCTTACTTCCTGTTGTTCTAGGGGAAAAGAAAGTTGTTACGCGAATTATTGAAATGGAAGATTCTTTTTTCGTATTTCAAAAGCCTCTTGATATTATAGAGAGAAGTTGCCGGAAACATGGTTCTAGTTTCTTTGGAAGAAAAGAAGGAACGAAGGAGTTAACTCGTATTACACATAAAGCTCCTATCGCAATTAGCCCGACAGATCAACTTTATTTTTTCCCTACGTATTCTTATTCTCGAAAAGAGTGTGCGTGGTTGTCTCATTTTCATATTGAAGGTAATAAAGAATTAAAAGATGGAAATCTTATTATTAGATTTATAAATGGTTTCGCTGTGAAACTAGAAATGTCAAAAAGTAGCTTTGAAAATCAGCAAAATCGTACAGCGAAATTGCGGACAGAATATGAAGATCGTAAGAAAAAACAAGGGAATCCTTGCTTTAAAGAGATTGATAAAAATGAAGAATCTAAATTAACACCAGCATATGAGAAAGTGTATTTTGTGAAGGAAGGCGAAGTGTAAGAGGGAAAGGATGGGGAGACTCATCCTTTTTGATTTCGTTATATATACTATTTACACGGTAAGATTCATAAATAAAACAAGGTTAATTTCCTGAATTTTCGTTCTCTAATAACTTAAGATAATATACAATTACAATATAAGGGTTATTTTCCTAAATATACTTAATGTAGTGTGATTATATATCATTTTATATTCGCGGTATACAGGATAGTTCTTTCCTTATTATATAAAAAAGGAGGTTGGTATTTTGCAAAGAAACATTTTATTTTGGTCGCAATATATCCTTGTTTTGCCTATATTGTTTATTACATTTATATTTACTGGAGTCGTTGGTAGTCAGTTAATGATAAGTGATGCTAAAGAGAATTTTGTTTTTACGCCTCAAAGTGTAACAGATTATAGTCGAATTTATGAAATTGATAAATTGCTATTTTCTTTTTCAATTCAACCGTTTGTCACTATAGTTTTTCTACTGTTGATAGTATACTTATTGACACTTATTGTCTTTCAAATTATTGAATGTAAGAAGCAAAGAAAGGTATTACATAGCGTTCAATATATGATTCTGATACCGATTTTTCTTTATTTGTGGCTAGGGATGATGCAATTTTCTGCAGTTGATTTAGCCTGGATTGATAATTGGAAAGACTACCTTATATTCACTCCTACTACTATAACGAGTGAGCAAGATATATATATGATCGATCGTTTTCTATACAAATTTCGAATTTTTCCTATTCAGAGTACAGTATTAATACTATCTTTCTTATATCTATTAATACTTATCATGATTGATAGTATACGTTTGCTAAAAAAGTTACGTGTAAGAACTGGTCATTAAAAAAGGTGAATTGTTTGAATGTACAACAATTATCAGTCACTACTCATTTCTATATAGGTAGAAATAACCTTACGCGCAGTAAGGTTATTTTTTGAAAAATATTGATTATCACTTTCTATGTATTCTTCTTTTTCATAATATGTAACCGTTAAGTAATAATTTAGGTATAGTATCTAAATTAACTTCAAATCCTGTCGAATATTGATAGATTATCATAGCATAATAATGAAGGAATTCTAACGAAAGATATGGAAGCTTTAATAAATGCATCTCCATATGTCGTATCTACCATTTCCTCTTTCATTTAAGCAATGATACAGTAGAGGTAGTAATTAGAGTAAAGGGGTAAAGTGTAGAATGGATTTTCAAACGATCAAAGAATATTTTTCACCAGAAAATATGGATCATATTGTTGAAAGTTATCGTGCGTTCGGACCGCTTCTCGGTATTGGCTTACCGATGATAGAGGCGCTTATTCCGGCATTGCCACTCATTGTTTTTGTGTTGGCGAATGCTGTTGCATTTGGCTTTTGGTTCGGTTTTCTTTATTCATGGCTTGGGTCAGTAATTGGTGCAATGCTTGTATTTTTCATTATTCGCAGCTTTGGACGAAGTCGTTTCTTTTCTTTTGTAAATAAGCATGAGAGAGTACGAAAAGCGATGGGATGGATTGAAAGAAAAGGATTCGCGCCAATCTTTGTTATATTTTGTTTTCCGTTTACACCATCTGCGCTTATAAACGTTGTAGCTGGTTTGTCTCGCGTTAGCGTAAAACAGTTTGGACTAGCATTAGCATTCGGAAAGCTTGTGATGATCTTTATTTTAACTTATATCGGTCATGATTTAGTGTCATTTATTCATAAGCCGGTGAAATCGGTTATTGTTGGCGTTGTTATTTTTATTTTATGGTATGTCGGTAAAAAAATTGAAGTAAAGTTAGAACTACATTAGGAAAAGTCTTCTTTGTAAAGAAAAGCTTCATTATTAAAGGGCGAGGGGAGAAGCGAATGAAGAAAACTTTGAAAAAAGAAGGGCTAGAGTGGATAAGAACAATTTTAATTGGTGTACTATTAGCTGTATTTTTTCGAACGTTTTTCTTTTCAACGTACGTTGTAGAGGGGAAGTCAATGATGCCGACATTGCAAGATGGAAATATGCTCGTTGTGAATAAGGTGAGTTATCAAGTAGGGGACTTGAATCGATTTGATGTTGTCGTTTTTCATGCGAATAAAAAAGAGGACTATGTAAAGCGAATTGTCGGTTTACCTGGGGATCATATCGAATATAAGCAGGATAAACTATATATAAACGGACAATTCGTGGAGGAACCTTATTTAGAGACGTATAAGAAAGAGACAAATGGACGGCAATTAACAGGTGATTTTAAACTAGAAGAGTTAACGAAAGAAAAGTTTGTACCACCTGGTTCTATTTTTGTAGTTGGTGACAACCGCCTTGGTAGCTGGGATAGTAGGCACTTCGGTTTTGTAAAAGCTGATACAGTTGTCGGTAAAGTTGATTTGCGATATTGGCCGATTCGAGAGGTGCAAACGAATTTTTCAAAAGGCTGATATAATAAAATGAAGTATAAGGAAAAGACAAACAGCTCAGTTTGTCTTTTTTCGTGTCCTATAATACAATTATGGTAGCAAACTAACGTTCGTTATGTAAGTGAAAGGTGGGGTTACATGTCACTTCGATTTGTGATTGGTAGAGCTGGAAGTGGAAAAAGTACACTTTGTTTACACGAAGTGCAAGAAGAGTTAAAGCAGCGCCCAAGAGGGAAAACAATATTATATCTTGTGCCAGAACAGATGACATTCCAAACGCAGCAGGCGTTAATTGGGAGCGAAGATGTAAGAGGTTCTATTCGGGCACAAGTTTTTAGTTTTTCGCGATTAGCGTGGAAGGTGCTGCAAGAAGTTGGCGGAGCGAGTCGTCTTCATATTGATGAAGCTGGTGTACATATGTTGCTTCGTAAAATTGTAGAATCTCGTAAAGATGGACTATCTGTGTTTCAAAAAGCAGCGGAGCAAAATGGCTTCTTTGAACATCTTGGTAGTATGATTGCGGAGTTTAAACGTTACAATGTGACGCCGTCTAACGTATATGAAATGTGGCAACAATTAGATACGCATAGCAGTAGTGCAGAACAAAAGCTACTAGCGAATAAAGTGTATGATTTACAGTTACTATATGATGATTTTGAACGTGCTTTAATCGGAAAATATTTAGATTCAGAAGACTACTTACAATTATTAATTGAGAAGCTTTCAGACTCTGAGTATGTAAAAGGCGCGGAAATTTATATAGATGGATTCCATTCATTTTCTCCTCAAGAGCTAGAAATCGTTAGAGGGCTAATGAGATTAGGAACTAGAGTAACAATAACATTAACGATAGATGAAAAAACGTTAGCGCAGCCAGTGAATGAACTGGATTTATTTTATGAAACGACGTTAACGTATGAAAGAATAAAACAAGTAGCGCGTGAAGAGAAAATAGAGGTTGAAAAAACAATTCCACTTATGAAACAGCCGCGTTTTCATTCGCAAGCATTAGCACATTTAGAAATGCATTACGAAGCGCGTCCAAATGAAAAGTTTCACGGTGAAGCGAGTGTGACAATTAGTACAGCAGCTAATTTACGAGCTGAAGTAGAAGGTGTTGCTCGTGAAATTCGAAGACTTGTGGCGACTGAAGACTATCGTTACCGAGATATCGCAGTCCTTCTTCGTAACGGAGAAAGTTATTACGATGTAATGCGAACGTTATTTACGGATTATAATATCCCGCATTTCATCGATGAAAAACGCCCGATGTCACATCATCCGCTAGTAGAATGTATTCGTTCGGCTTTAGAGATTATTAGCGGGAATTGGCGTTATGATGCAGTGTTCCGCTGTGTGAAAACAGAACTTTTATATCCACTAGACGTAAGAAAAGAAGCGATGCGCGAAGAGATGGATGAGTTCGAAAACTACTGTTTAGCGTACGGTGTACAAGGGAAGAGATGGACTTCTGAAGATCCGTGGATGTATCGTCGTTATCGTTCTCTTGATGATGCGAGCGAAATGATAACAGACAGTGAGCGTGAAATGGAAGAGAAAATAAATCGACTTCGCGACGTTGTAAGAACGCCAGTTATTCGTATGCAGAAAAGACTGAAGCGTGCTGGAACAGTTATGCAAATGTGCGAAGCGGTATATTTATTTTTAGAGGAGCTTGACGTTCCAAAAAAACTAGAGGCATTACGTATTCGTGCAGAAGAAAGCGGAGATTTCTTATTTGCGACAGACCATGAGCAAGTATGGGAAGAAGTGATGAGCCTTCTTGATACGTTCGTTGAGATGCTTGGCGAAGAGAAGATGTCCCTGTCTATGTTTACTGATGTAATGACGACAGGTCTTGAGGCGCTTCAATTTGCGAACATTCCGCCGTCACTAGATCAAGTGTTAGTTGCTAATATTGATCATTCTAGATTATCAGATGTTAAAGCGACGTTCATTATTGGCGTAAATGAAGGAGTGATTCCAGCAGCGCCTATGGATGAAGGTATGCTTTCTGATGAGGAAAGAAATGTTCTCACCGCTGCAGGTATCGAATTAGCACCAACGACGAGACAAACTTTATTAGAAGAACAGTTCGTTATGTATCAAATGGTGACGAGAGCATCTGAGAAGTTATACATTTCCTGTCCGCTTGCGGATGAAGAAGGAAAGACGTTACTGGCTTCTAGTTTTATTAAGAAAATAAAAAGAATGTTCCCTGATGTGAAAGAATCGTTTATTACGAATGATGTAAATGACTTATCGCGTTCGGAACAAATCTCATATGTAGCAACGCCAGAAGTAACGTTGTCTTATGTCATGCAGCAACTGCAAACGTGGAAGCGTTACGGATTTGAAGGCAATTTAGACTTTTGGTGGGACGTATATAACTTCTACGTTACTTCAGATGAATGGAAGCAAAAAAGTAGCCGCGTGTTATCGAGTTTATTCTACCGAAATCGTGCACAGAAACTAAGCACAGATGTAAGTAGGGATTTATATGGAGATACAATTAAGGGAAGCGTTTCTCGTATGGAACTATTTAATCGCTGTGCGTACGCTCATTTTGCTCAGCACGGTTTATCGCTAAGAGAGCGTGATATTTTCAAACTTGATGCGCCAGATATCGGTGAACTATTCCATGCAGCGCTGAAGAGAATTGCAGACAAGCTATTACGTGAAAATCGTACTTGGGCAGATTTATCAATAAAAGAGTGTGAGCACCTTTCTGCTTTAGTAATAGAAGAAATTGCACCATTATTACAAAGACAAATTTTATTAAGTTCAAACCGTCATTTCTATTTAAAACAAAAACTACAACAAATCATTTTCCGTACATCACTTATTCTTCGTGAACATGCGAAGTCGAGTGGCTTTGTACCAGTTGATTTAGAAGTACCGTTCGGTATGGGTGGTACTGGATCGCTTCCGCCAATGGAATTTGCGTTGCCAAATGGCGTGAAGATGGAAGTAGTTGGCCGTATTGACCGTGTTGATAAGGCGGAAGATGAGAGTGGTACGTTCCTTCGTATTATTGATTATAAATCGAGTTCGAAAGCGTTAGATTTAACAGAAGTGTATTACGGACTCGCACTTCAAATGTTAACGTATTTAGATGTTGTTACTTCAAATGCACATACGTGGATGAAAAAGGGCAGTACTGCATCACCGGCGGGTGTATTGTATTTCCATATTCATAACCCGATTGTTGAGATGAAAGGCGATGCATCTGAAGAAGAAATTGAGAAAGAAATTTTAAAGAAATTTAAAATGAAAGGGCTCGTACTAGGAGATGCTGATGTTGTTCGTTTAATGGATAATAAACTTTCAACAGGAAGCTCTGATATTATTTCTGCTGGTTTGAAAAAAGATGGTAGTTTTAGTGCGCGTTCTAGCATTGCAAGTGAACAAGAGTTTAACGTACTTCAAAAATATGTACACCACTCGTTTGAAAATATCGGAAAAGACATTACAGAAGGTGTTATCGATATTGCTCCTTACAAAAAGGGGAATAAAGCGGCATGTACGTTCTGTAACTTCAAATCTGTTTGTCAATTTGATGAATCACTTGAAGATAATCAATTCCGTACGTTAAAAGATATGAAAGATAGCGAAGCGATGGAGAAAATTAGAGAGGAGGTTGGCGGAGAATGATAGAAATTTGGCCTCAGAAACCAGAAGGTAGTCAATGGACAGATGACCAGTGGAAAGCGGTTGTAGCGAACGGACGTGATATTTTAGTCGCAGCGGCAGCTGGGTCAGGGAAAACAGCGGTATTAGTTGAACGTATTATTAAAAAGATTATAAGTGAGGAAAATCCAGTCGATGTCGACCGCCTGCTCGTTGTAACATTTACGAATGCAGCGGCGCAAGAAATGAAAAATCGAATTGGGGAAGCGTTAGAAAAAGTATTAATTGATGGGCCAGGTTCACAGCATATAAGAAAGCAGCTTAGCTTATTAAATAAAGCTTCCATTTCTACCATTCATTCATTTTGTTTACAAGTTATTAGAGGATATTATTACATGCTTGATGTCGATCCTCGTTTTCGTATTGGGAACCAAACAGAAAATGAGTTATTAAAAGAAGAAGTGCTAGATGACATATTAGAAGAAGAATATGGAATCGAAGATAATAGTATTTTCTTTGAATTAGTTGATCGTTATACGAGTGACCGTAGTGACGATGACTTACAACGAATGATTTTAGCGCTTCATACAGAATCAAGAGCGCATCCAAATCCGGAGAAGTGGCTTGATAAATTAGTAGAAGCATACGACGTTGAAGGAAAGACGATTGAAGATTTAGTGTACGCTTCTTACTTATTAGAAGATGTGAAGTTTCAGCTTGAAACAGCGGAAGAGCATATTCGTAAAGCGACTGAACTCGCAATGCTTCCTGATGGTCCAGCGCCTCGCGTTGAAACGTTACAAGCGGATGTAGCTTTACTTGGAATGTTATCCTCAGCAGCTCGCGGGTCGTGGACAAGCGTTTATGAAGCGATGCAAAATGTATCGTGGCAAACATTAAAGCGTATTAAGAAAAGTGATTACAACGAAGATGTTGTAAAACAAGTAGATTCTCTTCGTAATAAAGCGAAAGATGAAGTAAAGAAATTACAAGAAGAGCTATTTAGCCGCAGACCTGAAAGTTTCTTACGAGATTTTCAAGATATGCACCCTGTATTAGAAAAACTCGTGAAGCTTGTAAAAGTATTTACAGAGCGTTTCCAAGCGATTAAGCGAGATAAAGGAATGGTCGATTTCACAGATTTAGAGCATTTCTGTTTGCAAATTTTAAGTGAGCAAAGTGAAGATGGTGAAATGAAGCCGTCAGCAGTAGCACTTCAATATCGTAATAAATTTGCTGAAGTACTAGTCGATGAATATCAAGATACGAATTTCGTACAGGAATCAATTATTAAATTTGTAACGAAAGATTCCGAGAGTGAAGGAAACTTGTTCATGGTTGGTGACGTAAAACAGTCAATCTATCGTTTCCGACTAGCAGAGCCTGGTTTATTCTTAGGAAAATATAAACGTTTCACACAAGAAGGATTAGACGGCGGAATGAAGATTGACTTAGCGAAAAACTTCCGTAGCCGTCATGAAGTGCTAGCAGGTACGAACTTTATCTTCAAACAAATTATGGGCGAAGAAGTCGGAGAAATCGATTATGATGCTGACGCTGAATTAAAGCTAGGTGCTAGCTATCCAGAAGGTGAAGATGTAGCGGCAGAACTACTATGCATTCAGCAAACGGAAGAAGAAGTAATAGATGGTGAAGAAGGTGCAGAAGTAGAAAAAGCGCAGCTTGAAGCTCGTCTTATGGCGCAGCGTATTAAAGCGATGGTTGATTCAGATTATGAAGTGTATGATCGTAAAACTGATAGTATGCGCCCTGTACAATACCGTGATTTCGTTATTTTACTTCGCTCCATGCCATGGGCGCCGCAAATTATGGAAGAGTTAAAATTACAAGGAATTCCGGTATATGCTGACCTTGCGACTGGTTACTTTGAAGCGACAGAAGTAAATATTATGATGAACGTATTCCGCGTTATTGATAATCCGATGCAAGATATTCCGCTTGCAGCTGTACTTCGTTCACCGATCGTTGGACTAAATGACGAAGAACTTGCGACGCTTCGTGCTCATGGAAAGAAAGGCTCGTTTTATGAAGTAATGAGTTCATTCTTAAAGGGAGCGCCGCTTGAAGAAGAACAAGAACTGCATGATAAATTAGAGTGGTTTTATAAATTACTGCAAGGATGGCGTGAATTTGCGCGTCAACAATCACTTTCCGATTTAATTTGGAAAGTGTACGGTGAGACAGGCTATTACGACTTTGTCGGCGGTTTACCAGCCGGAAAGCAAAGACAGGCAAACTTACGCGTATTATATGACCGCGCAAGACAATATGAAGCAACATCGTTTAGAGGATTATTCCGATTCTTACGCTTTATTGAGCGTATTTTAGAACGCGGTGATGACATGGGAACGGCGAGAGCTCTTGGTGAACAAGAAGACGTTGTTCGCATTATGACGATTCATAAAAGTAAAGGGCTAGAGTTCCCAGTCGTATTTGTAGCTGGACTTGGTCGCCGTTTTAATACACAAGATTTAATGAAGCGTTTCTTACTTCATAAAGATTTCGGTTTCGGTTCACAATTTATCGATCCTCGTAAACGAATTAAATATACGACATTATCGCAACTAGCGATTAAGCGTAAAATGAAGATGGAATTAATTGCGGAAGAAATGCGCGTATTATACGTAGCGTTAACGCGTGCAAAAGAGAAGTTAATTTTAATTGGAACAGTTAAGGATGCCAATAAAGAAATGGAAAAATGGCTCGATGCAAGAGAGCATAGTGAATGGTTATTACCAGATCATATACGTGCCGGAGCGTCATGTTATTTAGATTGGATTGCACCTTCCTTATATAGACACCGTGATAGTGAAATGCTTCTTGAATTAGGACAAGGGAATATTCCAGGCGAAATTTATGAATATAGTGCTAGCTGGAAAGTAGAAGTTGTTGAAGGAAAAGATCTACTTGCACCAGAACCAGTTCAAGAAGAGAAACAAGAGTTATTAGAAGCGCTTCGCGATAAAAAAGCTGTTCCGTTAGAAAGTGAACGGAAAGAAGAAGTGTACGACAGATTAATGTGGAAATACGGGTATGAGGACGCAACATCTCACCGTGCGAAACAGTCTGTTACAGAAATAAAGAGAAATTATCAATCTGAAGAAGGTAGCGATAACGCCTTTATTAAGAAACTCCGTGCACCAATTAAAACACGTCCGCGCTTTATGGAGAAAAAAGGGCTAACATACGCAGAGCGAGGGACAGCAGTCCATGCCGTTATGCAGCATGTAGATTTGAAGAAACCAATTACGATTGAAGTTCTTCAAGAGCAAATTGCAAGAATGGTAAATAAAGAACTATTAACATTTGAACAAGCTGAAGAAATAGCGATTGAAAAAGTAATTTCATTCTTTGACAGTGACTTAGGTAAAAGGGTATTAGCAGCAAAAAGTGTTGAACGTGAAGTACCATTTACGATGATGCTTTCAGCAGAAGAAGCATATCAAGATTGGCAAGGGAAGAAAGGCGAATCGATACTTGTCCAAGGGGTTATCGACTGCATGATCGAAGAGGGAGATGGAATTACTTTAATCGACTTTAAAACAGATACGATTGAAGGAAAGTTCCCAGGCGGATTTGATCAAGCGAAACCAACTTTAGAAGACCGATACAAAGTGCAGCTTTCACTATATGCAAAAGCACTCGAGAAAAGCTTAAAACATCCTGTGAAAGAGAAATGTTTATACTTCTTTGATGGGAATCATGTTGTAAATATTGAGGAATAGAGCTTAGAGAGGGGTTATGGAGTATGGCGGCGTTAAGAACTTGTGATCAAGGACACGAGTACTACAAAAGTAGCGATTGTCCAACTTGCCCAACCTGTGAGAAAGAGAGAAAGCCAAAAGAAGGCTTTCTTTCTCTTCTTTCAGCACCAGCAAGACGAGCGTTAGAGCACCATGGAATTCATACTTTAGAAGAACTTTCAAAGTATAGTGAAAAGGAAATTTTGAAACTGCACGGTATAGGGCCAGCATCTTTACCTAAATTGAGAATGGCTTTAGCAGATAAGGGATTATCATTTAAATAAAAAAACTAATCATTAGTGGGGAGTAGCATCTTCACTAATGATTAGTTTATATAATCGGTATTAATTAGCTGGATAAACGCGTATAACGAAATCTCATTTTGAAAGTCGTAAATCGATGGACAAAACGCTTTACAAGATGAATTTATGAAGTGTAGAGAACTTGATAAAGAAGATAAGTGAATTGATTATAATATTAAGGAAGGAAGTGCAACACGATGGATTTTGAAACAGTAATGCAAGAGCTTGAAACTCTCGGTAAGGAACGAACTAAAAAAATATACATATCTAATGGTGCAAAGGATCCACTTTTTGGCGTAGCTACAGGTGCTATGAAACCAATCGCAAAGAAAATAAAGATAAATCAAAGTTTAGCTGAAGAGCTGTATGCCACAGGTAACTACGATGCAATGTACTTTGCAGGCATTATTGCAGACCCAAAAGCTATGAATGAATCGGATTTTGATCGTTGGATGGATGGGGCGTACTTTTATATGCTGTCCGATTATGTGGTGGCAGTAACTTTATCAGAATCAGATTTTGCCCAAGACGTGGCTGATAAATGGATTGCAAGTGGTGACGAACTAAGAATGTCAGCGGGCTGGAGTTGCTACTGCTGGCTTTTAGGGAATCGAAAAGACAATGAATTTTCCGAAGGTAAGATTGCCAATATGCTAGAAGTTGTGAAAAATACAATTCACGATGCGCCAGAACGAACGAAATCCGCTATGAATAACTTTCTAAACACTGTGGGGATTTCATATGTGCCGCTACATGAAAAGGCAGTTGAAACCGCAAAGGAAGTAGGCATAGTAGAACTAAAACGGGACAACAAGAAAAGCAGTTTTCTAAATGCTTACGAAAGTATTCATAAAGAACTTGATAGAGGAAGACTGGGATTCAAACGTAAATATGTAAGATGTTAAAAAACAGAAGGAAAAGCATTAGCTCTATACAAGAAGAGCTAATGCTTTTTTTACGCTGTTCCAATCTGATCTTGGTCTGCAACATCCGAATCGAATGTATTTGTTGCACTAACGCCGCTAAAAGTGTTAACGACAAATCCGACATTGGAAGCCCCAGACCCGTTATAAGCTTTCGTATTTTCTTTCGGAGACACGTTATAAAAATCTCCTAAGTTGAAAGAGCCGTTACTGTTTTGAACGACGAGATTTCCTACAACCGAAGGCATACCATCCACCTACTTTGCTAAGCTTTTTAATTACTATATGAATTATTTAGAGGAAGGTTCATCAGTAATAAATTGGCGGATTTGTAGCGTACGAGAATTATTAAAAACATAGTCAACATTGCCGATTTGGAAGCACGCGGAATTTAAAATTGTTCGCAAGTGAACATCATTTACTTCAATAAAAGGGCACTCATTTACAATATTCATTTTTACATCTGTTGTTCGCTTTGGAATTGTAATGTATTCATCTGTAAAGATTTCAAACGCATCAAAACGACCTTCACCTTTTATATAACAAGGGATTTCTCGGTGAACGATAAGCGCTCTATTTTTTAATTCTATTTGATTAGCATCCCCGACCTGGAAGACGGCTGCAACCCCCATAGAAACGATAGAAACATTTTGTACAATTGAAGTATGACGGAGCATAATTTTTCCTCTCCTCAACCTGGAGTCGGAGGGACATCTGTTACTAATGGTACAAATGGCCCCTCTGTAACGGATTCGAATGGCGTATCAAGAATAGAAGAAAGGATGAGAAGGTTAGCATCTCCAATTAAAAATAATGCGGAAGAAGAAACCCCGTTCATTTTAATCTGTCCTACTTTTAACTCACGGTTCACAACATTTAAATTCATACATACTTACTCCTTTCGGAAATTGCCCGGTATGTGTTGAATAAAGGAAAGGAAGGCTTTGTCAATATCTTGTTTCATCGCTTGAATAATGACGTCTCGTAAATAATCGGGATCTGTGGAAATACCCTCATACGATTGAACTTGTGACAAATAATACGGAAGTCTATGTTCCATCTGTTTTTTTATGTCATCCACCATCATTTGTCGATACATCTCATCAAGCGGCGTTCTCTCTTCTTGTTCAAAATGGAGAATTCGACTATATGCTTCTTCATCTAAATAGCGATGCATTTCTTGAAGGATACCTTGATAAAAGTCTGGATTTATTTCTGTTTCAGGATTTACTTTTAGTGTTTCTGTATCTACTTGAAAATCTTCAATTTGTTGCTCTTTTGTTGAAAATGGATTCAAGCCAATATTTAAAGTGCCGTTTAAATTCTCTACTTTTAATTGATCAAATTTATATTCCACTTTTCCTATAGAAGAGGAGGGACGACTTTTTAACTCATTAAGCTCTTCTTGTAGTAGGCGAACTTGCTCTTCAAGATTTAGAATAGTTTGCTGCTGTATTTGGAGAGCTTGCTGAAGTTGGTGTAGGTAAGTGTATATATCTTGATTCATTTTGTGAAACCTCCTTTTCAATAGGGAGGGTATATTAATGCTATATATTTATGATAAGGATGGTCTAAGAAGAACTAGTTGAAGGTTTAATAGAAATAATTTGTCCTTTCGCATGTAAAGGGCGAAGAGGTTCTGTAAATCCGCCAGAATTTGAGAATTTAGAAAGAGCCTTAATACTACCTGCAGTTCCAATTTGAAAAACGGAAGAGGTCGTAATGCTATCGATTCTAATGCTGTTAATGATGATACTTTGGTTCACATAAAAATTCAATGCAATCGCCTCCTTTAGCTCGAACCGATTATTGCTTGATCAATTACATCTGAATCATTGACAGTCGTTGAGCTTTGATAATTGTAGACAGAGACGTTATCCCCAACGTTAAATGAACCGGCTCCGGCAAAAGCGCGTGAATAACTAATAGGCCTAATCGCAAATACATCTCCAATATGAAAAATACCACTTGATCCAATATTAACGATACGAATATGTCCGACCATAGCTGGCATACAAAACACCTTTCATTTTTAAAATTTTCTTTTCTACTATTGTATGGGCGTTTTCAATAAAATGTGTCCTTTTTTGAAATAAAAGAAACACATACGTTATTGCGTATGTGTTTCGAACATTTGAGTGTGTGTGCAATCTGTATGTATAGGCCAAACAACATTTAAGAGCCTGTCCAGTTCTTGGCTACAATCTACTGTTTTTTGAGAAGTCATTCCGTAGCGTTCAGCAAAATAGATCATTTTTTCGCGTTTTTTTTCGATAGCTTGCTCAAACATTGAAATCGGCTCCATCTCTCAATAAATTTTATGTATATATGTAGTACATATTATACAAAAATTCCATAAAAAAGAAACACCTTCGCCAAAAAAAGTATAATTTCTACATTTTATGTCAAATGAAGGGTGAGGAACGAATGTAAGAAGGGAGGAATATTGTAAAAATTAGCGTGCGTGAGAAGGTTTTTTTCTTAAGGATGCGAATACAATTAAAGGGTATGAGTTTTAGGATGGAGAGTGGGAATGTTGCGTTTTGTAACGGCGAAGAAAGAAGAAAAGGTATTTGTAGGTATTGTGGATGAAGAGGAAGAAAAGGTATTACATTTAAGAGAAGCGCAAAGACAAAAAGGGGAAAAGGTTACTATCCCAATTACCATGTTAGAGTGTATTGAAAGAGGAAGCGAATGTCTTGAGAAAGTGTGCGACATTGTAAATTGGGCGAAGGAAAATGCGGGATCGGCGTATTATCCGTTAGCAGAGGTGAAAATATTAGCACCGATTCCAAGGCCGAGAAAAAATATTCTTTGTGTTGGAAAGAACTATCGTGAGCATGCGGTAGAAATGGGCGGAGTAGAGTCTATCCCTGAAAATATAATGATTTTTACAAAGGCGCCAACAACAGTTATCGGAATTGATGAGCAAATTAATGGTCACCCTCACGCAACGAATGAACTTGATTACGAAGGTGAACTAGCAATCGTTATCGGTAAGCGAGGGAAACAAATAAAAATAGAAAAAGCTCTTGACCATGTTTTTGGATATACAGTTATAAATGATGTAACTGCTCGGGATATTCAAAGAAAACATAAACAATTTTTCCTAGGGAAAAGTTTCGATACATTTTGTCCAATGGGACCGTATTTAATTCATAAATCGATGGTTAGAACGCCGAATGCATTACACATTGAAACAGTGGTAAATGGAGAAGTAAGGCAAACTTCAAATACGAGAGAAATGATTTTTTCAGTAGAAGAAATTATTTCAACTATAAGTAAAGGTATGACATTAGAACCAGGAGATATCATTGCAACAGGGACACCAGCTGGTGTTGGTAAAGGTTTTACACCACCGAAGTTTTTGCATGCTGGTGATGAAGTTGTTGTTACAGTAGAGGGAATTGGTACGCTAAGAAATATAGTGAAATGAGAAAAAGAGCTATCTTGTGAAAAGATAGCTCTTTTCTATGGGCGTGGATTAACGGAGTAATCTATAATGGCGAAAATATACAATCCGATTAATGCTAAAGTGCAAATTCCAATTAGCATAACTGCAAGTGCGCTTCTTTCGCGGCCAAAACCGATAATTGTAAGGAAAACAGCAGCCCAAAATGATGTTTTAAGTAGTGTGAATGTATTAGGAGTTGAATAGTGATTGAGTAACGTTGTAGATAATATGAAGCCGATGAATGTCATAGAAATAAAAATTGTAGCTAAATAGTTAATGTGTTTACCGTATTTCAAAAGCATACAGTGCCCCCCTTTTTAACAAAAACAGAATATTCAATTTTATTTTACGGTAAATTACTAAAAAAGGAAAGAGGTTGTCCTATATTTAGGACAACCTCACTATGATTAAGATAGTACAGCTTTAATTTTTTGGAATGCCCACTCTAAATCTTCTTCAGAGATTACTAGAGGTGGTGCAATACGAATTACGTTTTCGTGTGTTTCTTTACATAATAGCCCAGCTGCTTTTAGTTGTTCACAGTAAGGACGAGCTGCCTCGTTTAATTCGATACCGATGAATAAACCTTTACCGCGAATGTCAGTAATCATTGGGTTATCAATTTCTTTTAATTGCCCAACTAGTTTTTCTCCTAATTGAAGAGAACGCTCTGTTAATTTTTCTTCTTCTAATACTTCAAGAGCTGCGATAGAAACAGCACATGCAAGTGGGTTACCACCGAATGTAGAACCGTGAGAACCTGGCTCGAATACGCCTAAAATGTCGCTGTTTGCTGCAACACAAGAGATTGGGAATACGCCGCCGCCAAGTGCTTTACCAAGTATGTACATGTCAGGAGTTACATTGTCCCAGTCGCAAGCAAATACTTTACCAGTACGGCCTAAGCCTGTTTGGATTTCATCTGCTACGAATAAAACGTTTTCTTTTTTACATACTTCAAAAGCTTCTTGTAAGAAACCAGCTGGTGGAATGTTAATTCCTGCTTCACCTTGGATTGGCTCTAAAATGAATGCAGCTGTATTTGGTGTAATCGCAGCTTTTAACGCTTCTAAATCACCGTAAGGAATTACAATAATGCCAGGAAGCATTGGACCGAAGCCGCGCTTGTACTCTTCGTTTGATGACATAGAAACAGCACCCATTGTACGTCCGTGGAAGTTATCTTCACAAACGATGATTTCTGCACGGTTTGCCTCTACCTTTTTCACATCGTAAGCCCAGCGACGAGCTGTTTTAATTGCAGTTTCAACAGCCTCTGCGCCTGTATTCATAGGAAGTACCATATTTTTATTTGTTAGTTTCGCAACTTTTTCGTACCAAGGACCTAATTGATCGCTATGGAAAGCACGAGAAGTTAACGTAACTCGATTAGCTTGGTCAATTAAAGCGTTAATGATTTTTGGATGACGATGACCTTGGTTTACTGCAGAATATGCACTTAGTAAGTCCATATAGCGGTTTCCTTCAGGATCTTCTACCCAAACGCCTTCTGCTTTAGAAATAACGATTGGAAGTGGATGGTAGTTATTTGCCCCGTATGTGTCTGTAAGTTCGATAATATCTTTAGTTTGAATCATGATTGTTCCCCCTTTTGTTATTACAAGAAGTTTGTAAATACTCTAAATATTATATCATTTAAATATAAAAAAGCGAAACATTTCCTGAAAATAAATGAACATGTTATCATATAGAGTGAAAAAGTGTGAAAAGAGGAGGCAGGGATACGATGGTACATATGCATATTACAGCATGGGCGTTAGGATTAATTTTATTCTTCGTTGCGTATTCACTTTATTCAGCAGGAAGAAAAGGTAAAGGTGTACATATGGGGCTTCGCCTTATGTATATCATCATTATTGTGACAGGTTTCATGTTGTACATGAGTATTGTGAAGACGGCAACAGGTAGCATGCACATGTGGTACGGCATGAAAATGTTAGCTGGTATTTTAGTTATCGGTGGTATGGAAATGGTTCTTGTAAAAATGAGCAAGAACAAGGCAACAGGGGCAGTTTGGGGATTATTTATTGTCGCGCTAGTAGCGGTATTTTATCTTGGATTGAAATTACCAATTGGCTGGAAAGTATTTTAATTAAAAATAAAACCACCTTATGATCTCAAGTGTTTGGGAGATAAGGTGTTTTTTTTATTTTATGTCGCTATTTGCCGGGCAGTAAAACCTCCACCTCAAAATTCGGCTGGAGCAAAGAAGTTAGGTGGGAGATCAACTGCCCGTAAACGCCCGATTGGTGAAGGCTAATAATCAGTGGGGATGAACAAAACCCCCACTGATTAAAGTTTCACTTTATGTTGCATCGAGATGCAACTCTTCTCCGTTTACTTTCGTAAATCGTAAAATATTTTTATTAGAGGAAGAGTGGCGTACGAAATGATGCTGCAATGTACAAATCATTTCGTCGTTATCGAACAAAAGAATATTTACTCCTTCGCATGCTTCATCTTTCGGTAAGAATGATAAATAATTATGACAATACATGCAATCATATAAAGAGTAATTAAGCGATTGCAATGATTCGGTTAATAATGTAAAGACAGAGTCAGGTAACTCTTCAAGCCATTCATGATAGCTAAGAAGTAATTTTTTTCGAATTCGTATCATTTCCCCGTTTTGGAGAGAATGTTGTTCATTTGCAATTTGTAATATGTCTTGTTCATAAAAACGAGCTGGTAGCCAATTGTTGTTATATAAAATTTCAAAACCATCTTCGGCAATATCTTCTAATAGAAAAGCCTCATCATTTTCATCATCAAAGAATACCCATTCATTGTTTATATATTCGACATTACCGACTGTATGAGCGCGCGGTTGGTTATACAAAATATGTTTGCGTTGTACCATAGTTCATTTCTCCTTTTATAGAAATAGTTATTCTTGTTATGGACAGTTCGTACGTTCTTTATAACTAGACACACCTAAAGAGAGATGGGCATACAATAAAACACGCTTTACACTGTGAAACTGCTATTCCATATATGGATAGTTAGTTATCGTCAAGTTTGTTGTTTTTATGTATCCGCACTCATAGGGTGGGGATTACTGCATGTTCAGAAACAGATATTAGATTAGGAAGGATGATTTTATGTGCGGGATTACAGGATGGGTGGATTATAAACGCTCATTAGAAGGGGAAAGGGACATCGTGACGAAGATGGCGGAAACGCTAGCGAAACGCGGTCCAGATGATAATAAAGTTTGGATTAAAGGGAACGTCGCATTTGGGCATAAACGGTTAATCGTTGTAGATCCTGAAGGTGGTAAACAACCCATGACTTGTTTGAAAGATGAAACTAGTTATGCGATTTGCTATAACGGAGAGCTCTACAATACAGAAGATATTCGCAAAGAGTTATTAAGAAGAGGTTATACATTTAAAGGGCATTCCGATACAGAAGTACTATTGGCCTCTTATATTGAATGGAAAGAAGAATGTGTTGATCATTTAAACGGCATATATGCGTTTGCAGTATGGGATGAGAAAAATGAACGAGTCTTTATTGCGAGAGATAGATTAGGTGTAAAACCGCTTTTTTATAAATATGATAGCGGACGATTATTATTTGGTTCAGAATTAAAAGCGATACTAGCGCATCCAGATGTGAAGGCGGAAGTAACGTTAGAAGGATTATCGGAAATATTCGGCCTTGGCCCATCTAGAACACCTGGTCACGGTATATATGCTGGTATTCAAGAACTGCGCCCGGGTCATGCAATGACGTTCTCAAAAGACGGTTTATGTATATGGAGATATTGGAATGTGGAAAGTAAAAAACATGAAGATTCATTTGAAGAAACAGTAGAGAAAACTCGTTTTTTATTACAAGATGCGATTACGAGACAATTAGTTTCTGACGTACCACTATGCACTTTTTTATCAGGCGGTGTAGATTCAAGTGCTATAACAGCAATAGCTGCAAAAGAGTATGAAAGATCAGGAAAAGGGCAATTACACACGTATTCTGTTGACTATGAAGATAACGAAAAATACTTTAAAGCGAATGCGTTTCAGCCGAATTCAGATGCTCCATTTATTAATTTAATGACAGAGACATTTCAAACAATCCACCATCGCTGCGTCATTTCTAATGAACAACTAGCACAGTATTTAACAGAAGCAGTACTCGTTCGTGATTTGCCTGGTATGGCAGATATTGATTCGTCATTATTATGGTTTTGCCGTGAAATAAAACAAGATTTTGTCGTCGGATTATCTGGAGAATGTGCAGATGAAATATTCGGTGGTTATCCGTGGTTTTATAGAGAAGATGATTTACAGTCAAGTGCATTTCCGTGGATGCGTTCTACAGAAGCGCGTGAACAACTTCTAAAGAAAGAATGGAGAAATAAATTAAATTTACAACAATATGTGCAACAACGCTATGAAGAATCCATTCAAGAAGTTCCTATTTTAGAGGGAGAAAGCCCATTAGAAGCGAAGAGACGACAATTATTTTATTTAAACATGGTATGGTTTATGACAACATTATTAGACAGAAAAGACCGTATGAGTATGGGGGCAAGCTTAGAAGTACGCGTTCCATTTGCGGACCACCGACTTGTCGAATATGCGTGGAATATTCCTTGGGAAATGAAAATGTATAAAAACCGCGAAAAAGGTCTATTGCGTAAGGCGTTAGAAGGATTACTTCCAAATGATATATTGTATCGAAAGAAAAGCCCGTATCCGAAAACACATAATCCGTACTATACGAAAGCAGTCACAGTATGGCTCCAAGATTTATTAACTGATAAAGGCTCAATTTTGCATGAATTGTTCGATAAGGAGCAATTGAGCGGGTTGATTGAGTCGGGCGGAAGTGCATTCCGAACGCCATGGTTTGGTCAATTAATGACAGGGCCGCAACTTTTAGCTCATTTAGCACAAATTCATGTTTGGTTTAAAGAGTATGGGGTAAATATTAAAGAATAGGGGAAAGGGCGGCTTACAACATATATGTAAGTCGCTTTTTTATTAAATAAATTGTCACATAAAATTAAAAATCATATTAGAAATAATACTTATTTAGAATTATTATTTTGACGTATTTATTATTACTTGTTATACTTGGAAACAAATGTTCTTGAAAAAGATTCTCATTTCCAAAATTGAGGTGTTATATAGAGGGCGAAGAAGAAAATAGGTTTGCTTGTGATGGCGTATGGAACGCCAGAGTCATTAGATGATGTAGAGGCCGATTATACTCACATTCGTCACGGGCGTAAATCATCTGAAGAAGCGCTCAAAATGTATAAAGCAATTGGAGGAATTTCACCGCTTGCGAAAATAACGAAAGAGCAGGCGCATAAATTAACAGATTCAATGAATAAAATGTTTATAGAGTATGAATTTTTTTGTTACTTAGGTTTAAAACACATTGCTCGATTTAGAAGTTTTATATGACACCGATTATGAATGTAAAGTTGTAACTGATGAATTAAATATGGCATATTTCAGACCAAATATGCCGCATGCACAATCTGTATTTATCGATTGTTTAACTGGAATTGTTTCCAAAAAAATGAAGGAAATAGTTGACAAGGATTTAGTTTTGAATAATAATTAGTTTATAATAATTTTAAATAAATAATAATTACTGTTAAAGAAAGAGGAGGATCCCCCTAGATGAATCCAAATAATCGCTTAACAACAAACCAAGGTGCTCCAGTTGGAGACAACCAAAATTCTCGTACAGCTGGTCGCCGTGGACCGGTATTGTTAGAAGACTATCATTTAGTAGAAAAACTTGCTCACTTTGATCGTGAACGTATTCCAGAGCGTGTTGTGCATGCGCGTGGTGCAGGTGCTCACGGTGTATTCGTAACGAAAAACAGCATGAAACAATATACGAAAGCAGCGTTTTTACAAAATGAAGGAACTGAAACGCCTGTATTTGTTCGTTTTTCAACGGTTATTCATGGCCAAGGTTCTCCGGAAACAGCTCGTGATCCGCGCGGGTTCGCTGTTAAATTTTATACAGAAGAAGGAAACTACGATATCGTAGGTAACCATTTACCAGTTTTCTTCATTCGTGACGCAATTAAATTCCCTGACATGGTGCATTCTTTAAAGCCAGCACCTGATACAAATGTTCAAACACCAGATCGTTACTGGGATTTCATGACGTTAACACCAGAATCTACACATATGATGACATGGGTATTTTCTGATTATGGTACACCGGCAAACTACCGTGAAATGGAAGGTTTCGGCGTACATTCATTTAAATGGATTAATGCAGAAGGTAAAATCGTTTACATTAAATACCACTGGAAACCACAGCAAGGCGTACGTAATTTAAGTGCAAAAGAAGTGGAGCAAGTACAAGGAAAAGACTTCAACCATGCAACTCGTGACTTATTTGATGCAATCGAAAAAGGAAACTATCCGAAATGGGATTTACACGTACAAGTAATGCAACTAGATGAAACGGACTCTTTAGACTTCGATCCATTAGATCCAACGAAAGTATGGCCAGAAGATCGCTTCCCGTTAATTGAAGTAGGGACAATGACGTTAAATCGTAACCCGAAGAATTTCTTTGCGGAAGTAGAACAAGCGGCGTTTACTCCAAGTGCAACTGTAAATGGTATTGAACCATCTGAAGATAAATTATTACAAGGTCGTTTATTCTCTTACCCAGATACGCAGCGTTATCGCCTTGGTGCAAATTATTTGCAAATTCCTGTAAACTGCCCGTACGCAGCTGTTCGTAACCAACAACGTGATGGTGCGATGCAAGTGGATCAAAACCCATCTACAATAAACTATGAACCGAGTCGCCATACTGAAAATCCGGTTGAAGATCCAGCTTACCGCGATTCAACTATGAAAGTAGAAGGCTACGTATCTCGTGAAAAAATTGAGAAACCAAATGACTTCAAACAAGCGGGTGAGCGTTACCGTTCATTCTCTAAAGAAGAGCAAGATAACTTAATTGCAAACTTAACAAATGATCTAAAAGACGTAAATGAACGTACGAAATTATTAGCTGTTTGTAACTTCTTCCGTGCAGATCAAGAGTACGGCATGCGTTTAGCGCAGGCATTAAATGTTGATATTACGCAATATGTAGGAAATACTCCGAAATAAATAGGAAAAGACGACTAGAAGAATTTTCGGTCGTCTTTTTATTTTACTTGTAGCGTTAGGGGGTATTCTTCGCTTCTGCCATGTCGGAATTTGTTGGTAAATCGATATGTTGTGTCGAAACGTCGATATATTGAAAGAATCGCTGATATATTTAAAAAATCGTCGATATATCCGAAGAATCGCTGATATATTTATATTGATACAGGTCGGGGTATACAGCCAACAAGTACGATAAAAAGAGATGCAATCTATCAGTAGTAGATTGCATCTCTTTTTTAGTTCACTCGCTCAGTATAATCGTAAGCTTTCTCACCGTGCATCGAAATATCAAGCCCCATTTGTTCTTCATGCTCATCGACGCGAACAGGGAGGAAAAAGTTAATGGTTTTAATAATGGCGTACGTCATTATGATCGTGAATGCATATGTTGCGCCGATTGCTACAAGTTGTTTGAAAAGAAGTGCAGCATTCCCGTAAAATAATCCGTTAGCGCCATCACCGTTTACAGTAGTAGTTGCAAATAGTCCAGTTGCAATACCGCCCCAAGTTCCGCCGATGCCGTGGCATCCAAAGGCATCGAGTGTATCATCGTATCCGAATTTGTTTTTTAAGAAGAAGACAGCACCGAAACATAATATACCACCAATTGCTCCGATAAGAAGAGCGGAGAAAGGTGTAACGAATCCGCAAGCTGGCGTAATTGCGACTAAACCAGAAACAACTCCGCAAGCAGCACCCATCGCAGTCGGCTTCGATTGGAAGAACCATTCAGAAAGCATCCAAGTTAGAGCTGAGGCAGCCGCGGCTATATTTGTATTAATAAATGCAGTTAAAGCTACGTCATTTAAAGATAATGCACTACCGACGTTAAAACCGAACCAGCCGAACCAGAGTAAGCCTGCGCCTAACATTGTAAATGGTAAATGATGAGGAGAGGTACCGCTTATGTTTTTTCGTTTTCCTAGGAAGATAGCTAATACGAGACCGGCAACGCCAGATGTGATATGAACGACATTACCGCCAGCGAAGTCTAATGCGCCGAGTTCTCTCAGCCATCCGCCAACGCCCCATACCCAATGAGCGACAGGATTGTAAACGATTGTTGTCCAAAGAAGGATAAAAATAAGAAAGGCAGAAAATCGCATTCTTTCAGCGAATGCACCTGAAATTAAAGCGGGAGTTAAAATAGCGAACATGAGTTGGAACATCATAAATAAATTGTGAGGAATAGTAGATGAGTAGTCTGGGTTTGGTGCGTAGGTAACGCCGTTTAAACCGAACCAATCGAGATTGCCGATAAGTCCGTGCCAATCTGGTCCGAATGATAAAGAATAACCGATAACAATCCATTGAATCGAAACGATAGCCATTGCGCTATAACTGTGCATGGTCGTGCTGAGTACGTTTTTACTGCGAACCATACCTCCATAAAAAAGTGCCAATCCTGGTGTCATCAACATAACCATTACTGTCGTTACAAAAATAAAAACTGTATCTCCCGTATTCATTCTCTCTCCTCCTATGATGTTAGAAAATATAACATCTATTCGTTATGTTTCATATCATATTCGAAATAAAAAGAAAAATCAACTAAAAATTCAGAAAACTTTTTAAGTCATGTTAGAAAACCTAACATTAGGTATTTTGGAGGAATAAAATCAACGTATGCGATTTGTTCTGAAAATTGGTATAATATTCTTACAATTGGAAGTTTGGGGGATGCGTGTGAAAAAAATATGGACTAAGGAACTATTCATTTGTTTTTGTTTAGCTGTTATTTTGTTTGTACCAGTACATACTTTTGCGGAAGAAAAAAGGGAATGGCGAGATGAAGTTATATATTCCATTATGATTGATCGCTTCAATAACGGAGAACCGAAAAATGACAAACAGTTAGACGTTGGTAATTTAGAAGGGTATCAGGGCGGAGATATAAGAGGGATTATAAAAAGATTGGACTACATAAAAAAAATGGGATTTACTACTATTATGCTTTCTCCGCTTTTTGAAAGTGAAAAGTATGATGGATTAGGCGTTCGAAACTTTCAAAAAGTAAATGAACATTTCGGAACAGAAAATGATGTGAAAGAACTTGTAAATGAGGCTCACAAAAAAGGAATAAAAGTTGTCTTTCAATTTCCGTATGAAGAAAATGAACAACAATTAATAGACTCGATGAAATGGTGGATAAAAGAAGTCGATTTAGACGGAAGTTATGTGATACATAGTGAAAAAAAGCCACGTGCTTTTTGGGATGAAGTGCAAAAGGATTTGCAGAAGGTAAAGAAAGATTTTCACATTATGACAAAGGAAGATAATGATTACTATAAAAAAATAGTAGAGTCATTTTCAAAAGCAGATATGTCTGTGAAACCGTTATATGATGTGAGCGGAAAAGAAGAGGAATTCGCTACGTTTTTAGATAATCAAGAAACAAAGCGATTTGCGCGTATTGCAAAAGAAAACATGTATTACCCGCCGTCTCGTTTAAAACTAGCGATCACTTACTTATTAACATCCCCGGGGATACCGAATTTTTATTACGGAACTGAAATCGCATTAGATGGGGGGGATGCTCCAGATAATAGACGATTAATGGATTTTAAATCGGATGAAAAGTTTATGCAGCATATAACGAAGCTAGGTGAACTTAGACAAGCGAGACCATCTTTACGACGCGGTACGTTTGAACTTCTATATGATAAAGATGGAATGAGTATACTAAAAAGAAAGTATAAAGACGAAGTAACATTAGTAGCGATTAATAATACGAAAGAAACGCAAAAGGTTTCCTTACCTGTAAGTACAATTGGTGATAAACAAGAGTTAAGAGGATTGTTAGAAGACGAAATTATAAGAGAAGAAAACGGAAAATTTCACCTTATTTTAAAGCGCGAAGAATCGAATGTGTATAAAGTTAGCGAAGAAACTGGTGTGAATTGGTTATTTATCTCCTTAATAGTTGGTGTGAACGTATTATTTATTACTTTTTTAATTACGGTTAAAAAGAAACGGAAATGAGTAACTCTTCTTTTGGGTAGTCTGTTTACAGTTCAAGATGAGGTGAGATATTTGAGGAGAAAGAAGTTGTTCGCTCTATGTTTTTGTCTTCTTATCGTATTCGTAAGTTTGTATTTTTGGGCCAACGGTGACGATGGGGAATTTGTTCAGTGGGGCGATAGTGTTCATTCTGTCGATACAGCGGTTCTTAAGAGAAATAATATTAAATACAAAATTGAAAATGATAAAGTGTATATTCCAGAAAAATCATTTGATAAAGCAATATATTGTTGCTCGTAATAAGTATAAAACCTCCTCTGAATAGAGGAGGTTTCTTTTTAGCGGTAGTTAATGAACTGTACGTCGATTGGCAAGTCAACGCTGCGAACGGCTGCGATTACTGCTTGTAAGTCATCACGGCTTTTTGCTGTTACGCGTACTTGGTCATCTTGAACTTGTGTTTTCACTTTTAATTTCATTTCTTTAATGATGTTGTTGATTTTTTTCGCGTTATCTTTATCGATACCTTGTTGCAGAGTTGCACGTTGGCGAACAGTGTTACCAGATGCAGTTTCAACTTTTCCGTAGTCCAAGTTTTTAATTGGAACGTTACGTTTTACAAGTTTAGAAATTAGAACATCTTTTACTTGGTCTAATTTGAACTCGTCATCAGAAGTTAAAACAAGTACTTCTTTTTCTAATTTAATATCACTTTTACTACCTTTAAAGTCATATCGGTTTTGGATTTCCTTTAATGCGATGTTAATTGCGTTTGTTACTTCAGGTAATTCTACTTTCGAAACGATGTCAAAAGAACTCTCTTTTGCCATAGTTAGCACCTCCAAATAAATTTCTATCTTTTAATGCACCTAAATAGGCTATGTAATATACATATTAAAGTATAGCGGAAAATACATCGATTAGATAGAGTGTTGCAACTTAAGTGTTTTGACGGATCATCCGTAGGGTAATATAGTCCTATAGATAAAGTCTTTATTTAATTATAGTGAATTTTGGGCAGTTGGACAAATAAAGGAAAAATCGTGTTATAATTAACTTTTGTTTGGAATGATAAAAAAGATAACTTTATATATATAGAAGGGAATTAAAAAATATGTATTTGCAATTAGGATCGATTGAACAGGTAACTGTTTTACGCGAAACGGAAATCGGATATATGGTTGGAAACGAAGAGGAAGAAATCTTCCTACATAAAAACGAATTAGCTGGAGAAATTGCAGAAGGCGATACGATTGATGTATTCTTATACCTTGATCACCAAAATCGTATTTCAGCAACAATGAAGGAACCAATTATTACAACACATGATTGGAATTGGGTAAAGGTTGTAGAAGTTATTCCTAGTTTAGGTGTGTTTGTTGATATTGGTGTATCAAAAGATATACTAATTCCACTTGATGAGTTTCCAATTTATATGCCAGTTTGGCCTCAAGAAGGCGACGAATTATATTGTACGTTAAAATTAACGAATCGTGATCGTTTAATTGCTCTTCCGGCAAGAGACAGTGATATGCAAGAAATTATCGTAGATGCAACGCCATCTATGCGTAATAAAAACGTAAATGGACGTGTGTATCGCTCACTTCAAGTTGGTTCATTCATACTAACTGACGAGCATTTCCGTGCTTTCTTACACCATACAGAAAGAAAAGAACAAGTCCGCATCGGTGAGCGCGTAACAGGCCGTATCATTGACGTAAAAGATGACGGTACAATTAACATTTCACTTCTTCCTCGTAAAGAAGAAGGAATGGAAGATGATGCAGCAGTACTTTATGCATATATGGAAGAACGAGGCGGAGCGATGCCGTTTTGGGATAAGAGCAACCCAGAAGACATTAAAGAACGTTTCAATATGAGTAAAGCTGCCTTTAAGCGTGCACTTGGTAAACTGATGAAAGAAGAAAAGATTTACCAAGAAGAAGGCTGGACTTACTTTAAAAAATAAATTGGATTAAAAAGAATTATCTTTTCTTTAAGTTTATTAAGGGAGGGATAGTTCTTTTTGCGTTCAGCAAAATAAAGATGACTTAATAGATATATTAATTGAAGTAGAGATAGAACTAGATCACATCAATTGGCATTATAAAAGTCTGAAGAAAAAGCTGAAAGTATTAATGAAAGAATAAAAAGCACGACCTTATTTAAAAAAATAAGATCGTGCTTTATTTTAGTTCCCTTTCCCAAAAAGATGAGAAAATGTATCTTTCAAATCATTATCGTTTATTTTAATATTCGCCTTCTTTAATTCATCTTGTAATAATTTTTGACCGAAGGAAGGGTCGGCAATACGTTCTTCTTCTAAGTCTTTACGTATAGAGTCTTTCACTTTATCGTAAGGTTTTAAATCTTTTTTATCAGTTAGTTTAATAATGTGATAGCCGTTTGGTGATTTAACGGGATTGCTAATTTGTCCAACCTTTAATTTGTAGGCAGCTTTTTCAAATTCAGGTGTCATTTTGCCTGCCCCGAAGTATCCGAGGTCTCCGCCATTATCTTTTGATAATATATCTTGAGACTCTTGTTTCGCTAATTCTTCAAATGAAGTGCCGGTATCTAATTTCTTCTTTATTTCTTTCGCTTCATTTTCGTCACTTACTAAAATGTGACTAGCTTTAATTTCTGGTTTATAGTGGTCTTTCACATCTTTTTCTGTAACGCTTTGTTTAATCGCTTCATTTAATGAAAGTTTGAATCTAATTTGATTTTTGAAATCTTCTTCATCTTTTAAACGATTATTTTCTAGTGTTGCTTTGAATTGTTCTCCATATTGATCTTTTGCTTTTTCTACTTCTTTATCTACTGCATCATTAGATACTTTATATTTTTTAGTAATAACATCTTGTGCTACCATTTCGTATAGCATGTCTTTTCCATATCGATCTTTCAATTGTTTTTCGAAATCGCTCTTCGCAATGGTTGAGTTTGTTGTTGTAGCGATTGTGGCCGAGTCATTTTTTTGTCCGCAAGCAGATAGCATTAATATACTTATTAGTGCAGTGATAATGAATGTATTTTTTCCTTTCATGCTAACACCTCATCCGAATATGTTATCGCTATTGTAGAATATAGAAGTGAACATGAAGTGAATTTTTAATGTTTTTTCCCTGTAAAATGTAAAAAAAGTACATCAACATTAACGTTGATGTACGATGTAATCAAAGGTGATCGGTTTTCTTAGAATATGCACGTTTTCCTTGCTGAATATTTTTTTGCTCTTGTTCATTTTTTTGAGTGCGCTTTGCATTATTGTCGCGTGCTTTTTTGTCGTTATCGCTCGTATGTGGCATATGTATCAACTCCATTTCTAAACGTTGTATGTTTATCATTTCCTTTTTCGTAAAGACTATGTATAGCGGTGCATTCATGAATACTAAAGGTGGATTAGAAATGGATTTGAAGCTGAATTATACTGAACTTATTAAGAAGTTAGTCGTTGTAATTATTGCAGGTTTATTAAATGCGATTGGGATGAATTTATTTTTAACACCAGCGAAAGTATATGCGAGTGGCTTTGCTGGATTGTCTCAATTATTATCGCAAGTATTAGGTGACTTTTTATCCATTCATATATCTACGGGTGTATTGTTTAGTTTATTTAATATTCCCGTCGTTATTTTAGCATGGAAAAAGGTTGGAAAGGCTTTTACGTTTTTTAGTTTTCTCTGTGTTATATTTATGACTTTGTTTTTAGAAATTATCCCAGTTAGAGCGGTTTCGAATGATATTATATTGAATGCGATTTTTGGTGGTATTATTTCAGCGATTGGGGTAGGAGTTGCTTTAAAGTGGGGTGCTTCTACAGGTGGCCTAGATATTATCGCCATGATTTTATCAAAGATAAAAGATAAGCCTATCGGCACGTATTTTTTCTTCTTTAATGCACTTATCATTATCGCTGCTGGCTATGTGTATGGATGGGAAAAAGCATTATATACTTTAGTCACTTTGTATATATCAACGAGAATTATTGATGCGATTCATACCCGTCATGTGAAGATTACGGCATTAATTGTTACAAAGAACGGGGCAGATGTGCGAAAAGCGATTCACTCTCGCTTAGTGAGAGGGATTACAACTATACCAGCAACAGGTGCTTATACAAATGAAAATAAAGAAATGTTAATGATTGTTATTACTCGTTACGAGCTGTACGAATTAGAGAGGGTTATTAAACAAGTGGACCCAGGTGCATTTACAAATATACTGCAAACGGTCGGAGTGTTTGGGTTATTTCGAAAAGATTAAAGAGGACCAAAGCTGGTCCTCTTTTTTAATGCGAATTCGTAATGTTTTGCAATTGCTCCTGCATTTCACGTAGCTGAACTTTTTCAGCAGTTGAAGAGTTTGCATAAGCAGAGTGCAAAGAGTTTTTTGCTCTATAAACGAGTTCCTGTTGTTCAGCGCCACTTGAACAAGAAACGGCACTTGAAACAGCGTCTCTAGCTTGTTGGAATAGTAAGTTTCCCAATTAAACCCCTCCAAACGAAGAGTTACTTCTCGCTTTTTCTGCCTCAGCTAATGTACCTCTGTACGGGAATCTTGCATCATGCTTCATAACAGCATCGGCTCCTTGCTGGATAAAACGTTTTGATTTGTTCTTTTTACCCATTCGAAAAACCCCCTTTATTTAGCTGAAAACAATTGACGCGCTGACTTTTGCGTCTAATAATAGTATGAGCGTTTGGCGAGAAACTATAAGCAGGGAATTTTTAGATTACAATCCAAGAACCTCTTCTAAATATAGAGCGATACCATCTTCTTCATTCGTTAATGTCGTATGATTTGCGAGTGATTTTAATTCAGGAATTGCATTACCCATTGCGACTCCATGACCAGCAAATTCGATCATTTCAAAGTCGTTATCCTCATCACCAAAAGCGATAATTCGCTCTTTAGGAATATTATAATGGCCTGAAATTTTTTGTAATCCGACAGCTTTATTTAATCCGCTTTTTACAATTTCAATAATTGGCCAAGGTGCACCCCATTTTCTATGGTCGATGACTTCAGCATGCATATCTGTTAAATGTTGGCGAATTGCAGCAGAGTGCTCGTCATGTGCATCGATTAATAAGCAAGTTGGGTGGTCGTTTAAAATATTTAATAAATCTCCTGTGAAAATCTTTGGAGAACCGAATTCAAAAATATGTTTTTTATCTTCATCAATTTCACGGACATACACATCATCGATGACTTCAGCATAGACATTTTTCACGCCGAAATCAAAGCAAGCTCGGACGATTTCTTGCGCTGTTGAAAGTTCAAGAGGAGAGTGATGTGTTCCCCAACTTGAATCAAGAGGGTGATGCACGTAAGCTCCATTAAAGTTTACGATTGGTGTGTTAAGGCTAAGCTCTTTATAATAATCGTAACTAGCGCGGAATGGACGCCCTGTTGAAATAACAACAATATGTCCTTGTTCTTTTGCTTTTGCAATTGTGTTTTTCGTTCTTGGAGAAATTATTTTGTTGTCTGTTAATAAAGTTCCGTCTAAGTCTAATGCGATTAAATGTTGTTTATTCATAATTTCACCTCTTATAATAATTTTTTTGTTTCTATCTGTATTTCCGTTTTTAATATGCAGAAATAAGAGGTTAGACTGGGTGAAACTACTGTAGATGAAAGTTTCACTATATATCCATCTTACGTCGCGAAGCGCTGTGGTGTCTACTATTTCTCATTGGAAATCAGGGGAAAGTCAATATCTTTTTAGAAAGTTCAAACAATGTTTCTTTCATTATGTACAATTTGTGAAAAGGGTTACATTGTTTGAATGATGCGACTTATAATGAACATGTAATCTTCTCGTATATGTTTGACTCTCCTTTGGAACTGGCCTAAACTTAGGTTGGTTTCTTTTTTTTCAACAAATATACCAATAATTCCTGCTTAAGGTTGTGTAATTATATATATGTACATGGATAAACGGTAGTACTGTTTCCTAAACATGACAGAAAAGCTTTCTTTTAAAATGGATATACTAATGAGGCAAGACGTCATGGAAGGAGAATGGAAATGGGACAAAATCGCAGGTTTCGTTCAGGGCAAAAGGCGCCAAATGATGGCATTTACGTAGAAATTGGTGAAACGGGAAGTATGGTGAAAGATCCACAAATGGTGAAATTAACTGCCGGGGAAAGGTTTCCAGAGAACGCAAATCATAACCGTCAGTGGACATATAAAAGGAAACCGTAACAGAAGCCGCAATCGTTATTGCGGCTTTTTTGATTAGGAAAATGAATGTTACTTTTTTCTTTTTCCAATAATAAGTTGGAACTACATAAGCAAAATTATTGTATAAAAAAGTCAGTTGGCGTATAATCAAATCAAAGGTCAAAGAAAGTCAAACATTTGGAGGGCTGTAAAGATGGACTTAAATCAAATGACAACGAAAACACAGGAAGCGATTATGAGTGCTCAATCTTTAGCGGTATCTCATCATCATCAAGAAGTAGATACTGTTCATCTATTGCTTACGTTATTAGAGCAGCAAGACGGATTAACAGTACGTATTTTTCAAAAAATGAATGTCGATATAGAAGCGTTAAAGCAAGGTGTAGAAAGTTTAATTAAGAAAAAGCCTTCTGTAACTGGAAGCGGGGCAGAGGCAGGGAAATTATATGTAACAGGTGCTTTGCAACAACTGCTTGTAAGAGCAGGAAAAGAAGCGGAGAAATTGCAAGATGACTACATTTCAGTTGAACATGTATTACTTGCTTTTTCTGAAGAAAAAGGCGATATAAATCAATTATTTGCAAAATTTCATATTACGAAAGATAACTTATTACAGTCTTTAATGACAGTTCGGGGGAATCAAAGAGTGACTAGTCAAAATCCAGAAGCAACTTATGAAGCGTTAGAAAAATATGGCCGTGATTTAGTGGCGGAAGTAAGAGCGGGGAAAATTGATCCTGTAATTGGTAGAGATAGTGAAATTCGCCGCGTGATCCGTATTCTTTCACGTAAAACGAAAAATAACCCCGTTTTAATCGGGGAACCAGGTGTTGGTAAAACAGCAATCGTTGAAGGATTAGCACAGCGTATTGTAAAAAAAGATGTCCCAGAAGGATTAAAAGATCGAACAATTTTCGCTTTAGATATGAGTGCACTTGTGGCCGGAGCGAAATTCCGCGGTGAGTTTGAAGAGCGCCTGCAAGCTGTATTAAATGAAATTAAAAAGAGTGAAGGCCGCATTTTATTATTCATTGATGAACTTCATACAATCGTCGGTGCTGGTAAAACAGAAGGAGCGATGGATGCAGGAAATATGTTAAAACCGATGCTAGCGCGTGGTGAACTGCATTGTATCGGGGCAACGACATTAGATGAATACCGTAAATATATTGAGAAAGATCCAGCATTAGAAAGACGTTTCCAACAAGTATTAGCAGAAGAGCCAACTGTTGAGGATACAATTTCCATTTTACGTGGTTTAAAAGAGCGTTTTGAAATTTATCACGGTGTAAATATTCATGACCGCGCGATTGTAGCAGCATCTGTTTTATCAGATCGATATATTTCAGATCGTTTTTTGCCCGATAAAGCAATTGATCTTGTTGATGAAGCTTGTGCAACAATTCGAACAGAAATTGATTCTATGCCAACAGAATTAGATGAAGTAACGCGCCGCATTATGCAGCTGGAAATTGAAGAAGCTGCTCTTGGGAAAGAAAAGGACTTAGGCAGTCAAGAGCGCCTAAAAACATTGCAACGTGAATTATCGGATTTAAAAGAAGTTGCAAGTAGTATGAGAGCGAAATGGGAGAAAGAAAAAGAAGACATTCATAAGGTGCGTGACTTACGTGAACATTTAGAGCGTTTGCGCCGTGAGTTAGAAGAAGCAGAAGGAAATTACGATTTAAATAAAGCAGCTGAGCTTCGCCATGGGAAAATTCCAGCTATCGAAAGAGAGTTAAAAGAAGCGGAAGAGATGGGTGCACATAATAAACAAGAGAATCGTTTATTACGCGAAGAAGTAAGTGAAGAAGAAATTGCAGACATTGTTTCAAGGTGGACTGGTATTCCTGTCGCAAAACTCGTTGAAGGTGAACGTGAGAAATTATTACGTCTTGAACAAATTTTATCAGAGCGTGTTATCGGTCAAGAGGAAGCGGTAAGCCTTGTATCAGACGCAGTTCTTCGTGCTCGCGCTGGCATTAAAGATCCAAATCGTCCAATTGGTTCATTCATTTTCTTAGGCCCTACAGGTGTTGGTAAAACTGAGCTTGCAAAAACGTTAGCACAAACGTTATTTGACAGTGAAGAGCAAATGATTCGTATCGATATGTCTGAGTATATGGAGAAACACGCAGTGTCACGCTTAATTGGTGCGCCTCCTGGATATGTTGGATATGAAGAAGGCGGACAATTAACAGAAGCAGTAAGACGTAAACCGTATTCTGTTATTTTGTTAGATGAAATCGAAAAAGCACATCCGGAAGTATTCAACATTTTATTACAAATGTTAGACGATGGACGCATTACAGATTCACAAGGACGTACAGTAGACTTTAAAAACACAGTTATTATTATGACTTCAAATATTGGATCGGCTCACTTATTAGAAGGGCTAGAAGAAGATGGTTCTATTAAAGAAGAGTCAAGAGAACTTGTAATGGGACAATTAAGAGGACATTTCCGACCAGAATTTTTAAACCGTGTCGATGAAATTATTTTATTTAAACCTCTTACAAGGAATGAAATTAAAGGTATTGTTGATAAGATTGTACAAGAATTACAAGGGCGTTTAGCAGATCGCCACATATCATTAGAATTGACGGAATCTGCAAAAGAATTTGTTGTAGAAGCTGGGTTCGATCCGATGTACGGAGCTCGTCCGTTAAAACGATACGTACAGCGTCAAGTTGAAACGAAATTAGCGAGAGAATTGATTGCAGGAGTGATTACTGACAATAGTCACGTAGTTGTTGATGTTGAGAATAATGAATTAGTCGTTCATGTAAACTAAAAAAAGAGTTCGGATAAAATCCGGACTCTTTTTAGTGTTGTTCTACTGGCTCGTTTGGAATCGCAGCTGCAATCGCTAATACTAATACCGCAAGAACAACTGAGAAAATAGACGCTTGGTTAAAATCGTATGTACCGCCAGTCATAGAGCCGATTACGTAGCTCATCATATGTACAAGCGCGAACGACCAAATTAATGCCCAAATGAAACGCATATTTTACACCTCTATTCGTTCAATCTGTCCTTATTGTAACACAATTGAAAAAAGAATATAGAAAAATATTTGTAGATTTTTCAACGCAAATTTGTATTCTGTTCATACATTATAAAAGAGTACTTTTATACGTTTAGAAAATAAGGCGGGGGAAAAATGAGTATTACAGAACGTTTTTTTTACTTAGAAAAAGAACCATGTGTAATTTATTTACCGGAAAAGCCAAATGGATTTTCTGTTATGCTCCTAGGAGATTATAACTATTTTATTGAGAATGGTACAAGTTTATGGACACAGCATGCAGGGAGAGCTTATTTTTTACAGGGCCTTATTGAAAAAGGCTACACAGTCTTTTCGTCTAACTTATACGGAAGGCATTGGGGGAACGACCGAGCTGTTCGTTTAGCAAAACGTTTGTATGATGTCGTTCTAAGAAAAGAGACATTGAATACGAAAATGCACATTATGGCAGATGGTATGGGAGCGCTTGTAGCACTGGAGATGATGAACAAATACCCTGAATGTATACGTTCTGTCGTTATGTTAAATCCGTGTTTAGATTTACCAGAATATGTGGAGTTTGAGAAAGAGCATAAGTTTTTTTACAAAAGATTAGTGAAGGAATTAAGTTTGGCGTATGATTCCAAAGAAGAAGAATTAGAATCAAAAATAAATAAGAAATCATTTGCACTTCTTCCGTCTTGTGTACCTGTTAAAATTTTTGTCTCAACACAGGAAAAAAGAGGAAGAAAACAATTGTTACGTAAATACGAGAAAATGAGGCAATTCAATCAATGCGATACTTCTGTTTTATTCCATCTGCAAGATGTGAAATATAAAATGGTTAGACAAACGTGTGATTTCTTTGGAAAATATGAAGAAGAATTGTGAAGCTCCCATATACATAAATGAGGAGCTATTTGTTTCAAGGGGAAAGGGTTGGTGGTATGAAACGCGTGCTGATTATAGGTGCACTTACGTTTGTAGGTTATCACCTTGTAAATAAAATGATTGCAGAAGAAATAGAAGTGTATGGTCTTGATTTTGATGAATTTGATAGTATGACAAAAATTAATGAAGAGAAATTATTGTTGATTGGGCGAAATGCGTTATTTACGTACTATTCTATAAGGGATGAAGACGGATGGCGATCGGTAGAGGAAGAGAGTTTCGATACAGTTTATTTTTGTTTGTATGAGCCGAATCAGCAAAGTGGATTTCGGAATGAAAGGGTCATATTACAATATTTAAAACGAATCGTAAGGATGTGTGAAAAAAATAACGTAAAGTTAAATCTAATTTCTTCTATTGAAATAGGAAGCACTGAAGAATCCGAAAACAAACGTCTATTTTCGAAGGTGGAAGAAGGGTTGAAAAAAGGCGAATTACAATATAGTGCATATCGAGTTCCTACATTATATGGGCCGTGGCAACCGTCGTTTATGATGTATCATCAGCTTATTTTATCAGAACTTGATGAAAAAGAGTGCCGTTGTATAAATGGAGAAATAGGAAGCGATTTACTTTACGTTGAAGATGTATGTGAATATTTATGGGAACATGGAATGAATGTAAAGCACCTCGGTGTATATAATTTACTTAGCGGAAAAGAAGAGTTATGGGAAAAAGGTATGACCTTGCTGCATGCAGATGATAAAGTAAATAAAAAAAATGTGGAAGTAAGAGATGAAGCTGTAGAGGTTATTTCTATTCAAAAAAATACACCAGTAGAATTCGGTTTAAATAAACAATTGGCACATATGAAAAAATATAAAGAGTTATACGAAGGGTAGCGCACGTGTTAAACTATTGTATGGATAATTGATTGAAAAGCCTTAATGGAGAGGAAGAGATTACATGAACGAAAAAAGTATGCAATTTTTACAAATCGCAATGAAGCATTTACCAGAAGCTAAGGCAATTTTAGATTCTAATGGAATTGCGCTTGATATGGAGAAAGCACAGCCGGTGTTAGAGCTATTGATGAAAGTAATGGGCGAAGCATATGAGCTTGGGAAAGCGGATAAAGAATAAAACTGAAAAACAAAACCTTCTTTTGGGGAGGGGAGAGGGGCTCGAGCCGTGAGTAGAAGCGGTAAGGGCCTTTTTTAGTCTCGAGCGAGATAAGAACAGAGGGATGATGAGGTTAAAGGAGAACGCCTTAGTTTTGAAGGAAAGCGGATAAAGAATAAAAAATCTTCTTTTTGATGGGAGAGAGGCTCGAACCATGGATAGAAGCGGTTGGGGCTTTTTTTAGTCTCGAGCGGAGTAAGGGTAAGTGTATGGAATAATTTGTATTTTGAAAGGGCAGGAATTTTTCTGTTTCTTTTAATGAAAAATAAAGTTAGTAATACGCTGTCTTTATTTTTTTAGCTGAAATATATTCTAGACAAAAGTACATTTATGTTTTAAAATTAGTACCAAGTCATAATAATTGATATAAAATGGAGGGCTGCGATGTGAACGTGGGCATTTTAGGGGTCGGAAGATATGTGCCAGAAAAAGTAGTCACAAATCACGATTTAGAGAAAATCGTAGATACATCTGATGAATGGATTCGTACGAGAACGGGAATTGCAGAAAGACGCATTGCCGATGATACAATAGATACTTCATATATGGCGGTAGAGGCTTCTAAAAAAGCACTTGAAGATGCAGGGATTAGCGGAGAGGATATCGATCTTATTTTAGTGGCAACAGTAACGCCAGATCGCGCATTCCCAGCAGTAGCCTGTGTAATCCAAGAAGCAATTGGCGCAAAACACGCAGCCGCGATGGATTTAAGTGCAGCATGTGCTGGCTTTATGTACGGAATGATTACAGCACAGCAATTTATTCAAACGGGAACTTATAAAAATGTATTAGTAGTTGGTAGTGACAAACTATCTAAAATTGTAGACTGGAACGATCGAAATACAGCAGTACTATTTGGGGACGGAGCAGGTGCTATCGTAATGGGAGCTGTTTCGGAAGGAAAAGGTGTACTTTCCTTTGAATTAGGAGCGGACGGAAGTGGCGGTAAGCATCTTTATCAAGACGAGTATGTTATGATGAACGGCAGAGAAGTCTTTAAATTTGCTGTTCGCCAACTGGGTGATTCCTGTCTTCGCGTGTTAGAAAAAGCGGGACTTACGAAAGAGGATGTGGACTTCTTAGTACCACATCAAGCGAATATTCGTATTATGGAATCTGCAAGAGAAAGATTAAATTTACCGAAAGAAAAAATGAGTATGACAATTGAAAAGTTCGGTAATACATCGGCTTCTTCAATTCCAATTGCAATGGTAGAGGAATTGCAAAATGGACGTATTCAAGATGGTGATTTAATTATACTAGTCGGTTTTGGCGGCGGGTTAACATGGGGAGCAGTAGCTCTTCGTTGGGGTAAATAAGGACTGAGAGAAAAAAAGGAGTGTATTTTGTATGGAAAAAAAGAGGGTCGTAATTACAGGGCTAGGAGCTGTTACACCGATCGGCACAGATGTTGAAACAGCTTGGGAAAACATTAAAAACGGTGTATCCGGAATCGGAAGACTTACAAGAATAGATTCAGAACAAATTCCTGCAAAAGTAGCAGCAGAAATTAACGACTTTGAAGTCGAAAAATATATAGATAAAAAAGAAGCGCGCCGTATGGACCGCTTTACGCAATATGCAGTAGCAGCAGCGAAAATGGCAGTTGCAGATGCGAAGCTTGAAATTACAGAAGAAAATGCACCACGCATTGGTGTGTGGGTTGGTTCTGGTATTGGTGGTATGGAAACATACGAAGAACAATTTAAGATTTTTACTGAAAAAGGTCCGCGCCGCGTGAGCCCATTCTTCGTACCAATGATGATTCCAGATATGGCAGCAGGTCAAGTGTCAATCGCTACAGGAGCGAAAGGGATTAATACTTGCTCTGTAACAGCTTGTGCATCTGGAGCAAATTCAATTGGTGATGCGTTTAAAGTAATTCAGCGCGGTGATGCTGATGCGATGATAACAGGCGGAGCAGAAGCGCCGTTAACAAGCATGGCATTCGCTGGGTTTAGTTCAGCGAAAGCATTAACATTCAATGAAGATCCAGCAACGGCTTGCCGCCCATTTGATAAAAACCGTAGTGGTTTCGTAATGGGTGAAGGATCAGGAATTCTTATTCTTGAAGAATTAGAGCACGCATTAGCACGTGGTGCTCACATTTATGCGGAAATTGCTGGTTATGGTGCAACTGGTGATGCGTTCCATATTACAATGCCTGCTCCTGGCGGTGAAGGCGGAGTTCGTGCGATGCGTCAAGCTTTAGCTGATGCAGGTCTAGAGCCAGAAGATATTGATTACATTAATGCACATGGTACAAGTACAGATGCAAATGAAAAGTATGAAACGATGGCAATTAAAGAAACTTTCGGTGAGCATGCATATAAAGTAGCGATTAGTTCAACGAAATCAATGACAGGTCATTTATTAGGAGCAGCTGGTGCTGTTGAAGCGATCTTCTCTATTAAATCAATTACAGACGGAGTAATTCCTCCGACGATTAACTATGAAACACCAGATCCAGAATGTGATTTAGATTACGTACCAAATACAGCGAGACATCAAGAAGTGCGGGCTGTATTAAGTAATTCATTAGGATTCGGTGGTCATAACGCAGTATTAGTATTTAAAGCATATAAGTAATATGTACAATAAGGTGTCTTTTCGTAAAGTACTACGAAAAGACACCTTATTTATTTTTTATCACCTTTACGTTCCTTTCTTTTTTTGCATATACATAAGAAAAGGAGGGATGAAGGGTGGGGGTTGTTGAAACGGCAGAATGGTTACATCTGTATTATGGACGCCCAGAAAAGCTTTGTGAGAAATTTACAAAGTATATTCCATTGCCAAAAGAGAGGCTGTATCGTTTTTTAATCTCTAAAGGTATGTATCGCCCAGTAATGCGGGGGGAGCAGGAAATTAAAGAGTTAGAGAAGAAGGAAATTTGGAAAGAACTTAGCATGGAGTATGAAAAATTGAAAAGTTGGCTAAAAGGTCCAGATGTCCCTATCTTTATTTTATTATCAGATTCATATAATCGAACGGTACAAGAGGAATATAACGGGAAGGCTGGTTTATCTATGCGTCACGTTATTTTCTTATTCGTATGTGGACGTAATTCAGTAGAGGAACTAAAAGCTTTATTAACGCATGAATACCACCATATATGTAGATTACATCAAATTGAGACGAAGGAAACAGAGTATACATTACTTGATACGATGATTATGGAAGGGTTAGCTGAGCAAGCTGTGTATGAAAGGTATACAGAAAAAAGATGTGCACCATGGACTACTTACATTTCAAAAGAAGATGCTATTTATTATTGGAGAAATTCAATACAAGAACGAATAGATGTAAAGAGAGGTACGAGGGAGCATGATGTTTTATTAAATGGACTGCACTCGTATCCGAAAATGCTTGGCTATGCACTTGGATTTCATATTGTGAAAGACTGTGTAGCATTTGAAGGAGAAAATACACTGTCTTTATTATCTATAGATGCGAAAGAAATATTGAATAAAGCAAATACATTTCATATTTCATAAAAAAAACAGGAGCGTTACCTCCTGTTTTTTATATTATAGAAGAAAAAATAATAATTAGAATATATTTCCTTAAGTGGAATAAAGTTAAGCAAAAATGAACATAATGATTGGTACAAACAGTAGTGAAGTGAGGGGTAGTGAATGTTATATCTACATGATGTATGGGTAAATTGGTTTGAAGGTGAAGAGAATGGGTATAACGTTTGTCATTTTTACGAATGGCGGAAAGATGATACGATTGAGCTATTAGATCAAGTGCCATTATTAAAAGTAGATGCCACATTATATCATTACATCGAGAACGAATTATTAGAGCTTCCGCAAAAATTATTGGAAGACGTATATCATAAGGCTTATATTCGTAAAAATCACGAACGTTTGCAACAAGAATATTGTTTTGTAGTTACAGATGGAAAAGGAATTATTGCGATTGATTCAATCGGCTATAATGTGCCAATTAGAAAAAGTAGGCTTATACCTCGTCAAGAGCAGATGGTATATGAGATGGTAGAAAGTGTGCAAGCAGAAAAGTATGAGTTCCAAGTAGAAGAGATTGAAAAAGAACATCATATTTTATCACCATCACCGTTCATTATGAATGGCCTGACTCGTAAAGAAAGACAGCTAAAACAATTATTATTTATGGCGTTAGATCAATTACATACAACGAAAAATCCAGCTGAAATTCGCTATTGGTTCACAGAGTGGGATCCATCAGCGTACGGAATAGTCCAACATATGGAGTTTGAAGATGTTTGGGCTAGACTTTATGATGAAGCGAAAACTGGATGGTCTGAGAAGCACGAGCAATTATGTGAGCGCCTTGTAAAAGGACAGCCGTTTTTTGAAAAGTTATGGGAAATGGAAAATGAGCAGAAGGTAAATTAAAAAAACCGCCAATTGGCGGTTTTTTTTAATGGAGGTGGCAAGAATGTTCGGTGGCTTCGCGCCTTCCTGCGAGGCAAAAAGCGCCTCTACGTCAGGAGCTCCATCCTCCTCACATTCTGAACGAGCCGCTTCCGCTTTTTATGTTACCTACGTTTTCTGCTTAGTCCCATTGCGTTTTCTACTTTGCGTAGTTGTTTGAATGCAACGCGGTTTGCTTTTTCGGCACCTTTGTCTAGAATTTCGTCTAGTTCTGGGGAGTTGATTAGTTCGTTATATTTGTCTTGGATTGGACGAATTGCTTCTACGACTACTTGTGCTAGGTCACCTTTGAAGTCGCCGTATCCTTTTCCTTCGTACATTGCTTCTATTTCTTCTACTGTTTTTCCTGAGAATGAAGAGTAAATTGTTAATAAGTTAGAGATTCCAGGTTTGTTCTCTTTATCAAATTTAACGATGCCTTCAGAGTCAGTTACGGCACTTTTTATTTTCTTTTCGATTGTTTTTGGCTCATCAAGCATACTGATCATTGATTTTGGATTTGGATCAGATTTACTCATTTTTTTCGTAGGTTCTGTTAATGACATAACGCGAGCTCCTACTTTTGGAATACGAATTTCAGGAACTATGAACACTTCACGGAAGCGTTTGTTGAAACGCTCTGCTAGATCACGTGTTAATTCCATATGTTGCTTTTGGTCATCACCAACAGGCACGATTTCTGTGTTGTAAAGTAAAATATCAGCAGCCATTAATGGTGGATATGTAAGTAATCCAGCTGGAACTGAATCTCTTCCTGAAGCTTTGTCTTTATATTGTGTCATACGTTCTAATTCTCCAACGTAAGCAACGGATTGCATAATCCATCCTAGTTGAGCGTGTGCTGGTACTTCTGATTGTACAAATAAAGTAGCTTTTTCAGGATCGATGCCGCATGCAACGTATAGCGCAGCAAGACTGCGGATGTTTTTGCGAAGCCCTACAGGGTCTTGAGGTACTGTAATCGCATGTTGGTTTACAATACAGAAATAACAGTCGTGTTCGTTTTGAAGCTCTGTAAATTGCTTCATAGCTCCTAAATAGTTTCCAAGTGTAATTGTTCCACTTGGCTGAATACCAGAAAAGATAACTGACATAAGTAATTCCTCCTAAAATTGAATGTGCGATGGGGAAGAGAAGGCATACAAAAAAGCCCATTCATCCCAAATTACATAGGGACGAATGGACCGCGGTACCACCCTAATTATTTCACAGCTGTGAAATCTCTCAAGATCCATAATAACGTCTGGATATAACGCCAAAGCCTACTACTTTCGGTTCGGTTTGGTGCTCAAAAGCCCATTCCATATTGTACAATTACTTGTTCACACCAGCCACAAGCTCTCTGAAATTGCCCCAATATGTACTCTTCTTTATCATCGCATACATATAAATTTATTGTTAACTGAGTCCTTTTAATATGAAAGAACTAAAGTTTTATAACAAAATGTTTTGCTGATTATTATATCATATGGAGCAGTGTTTGCAAACTACATCAAAATAGTAAAGCTAATGAGGATCGAGAACAACCCAAGTACGATACCGGTAATACAAATCGGATACGTCCATTTGAATGAATATGTTTTATAAATACGTTCTTTCTTATCGATAGGTTCCTCTGCTTCTTCAATTAAAGAGTCAATTTTTTTATTCGTACCAAATACTCTTTGGAATGCGTAAATTGTTACGTTAAAAAATCCATTTTGAAATATGAATAAAAAACCACCTATAAGAATAAAAATCAATGCAATATAGAATGAGATGTTGACAAAATTCAACAAAAACTGAGATGAAACGAGGAATGCGCCCACACTAGAAGCGATTATCGCAACCAAAAATAGTATACAAGTATGAAAAAAAACTTTATTCAAAATATTCCCCTCCGTCAAAATATTACTAGAATTATTATACTATAAAAGCTATAATAAGTAATATAAATAATTTTTTGAAAATTATACGCAATTGTGGTTCTAATTTCAAGATGATGGTAGCAATGTTAACCTATCCCTTTACGAAAAATTAAAAATATAAACATTTTATTAAAAATTTTAACAAAAAAATAAAAAACTATATTCACAATCGTCATATTATATGTATAATGAAAATTGTAGAAACTTGGAGATTATTCTTTCAATTCTGTTTTTCTACAAGTGAGGGTACAGGAAGTGCAATTAGGGGAGGCAACACTACATGAAGAAAAAGATACCGCTATTGCTTGCATCGACGTTGACAGTAAGTGTGCTAGGAGCCTGTAGTTATCAAAAAGATGATAATAAGGCAAGCGCGAAAGGATCCAGTACTTCAAATAAGCAAGTATTGAATCTAACAGAAACTGCTGAGATACCAACAATGGATACGACGTTATCAACGGATGCAGCATCTTCTAACATTATGAATAATACAATGGAAGGATTGTATCGTCTGGGGAAAGACGATAAACTTGTTCCGGGAGTCGCTAAATCTTATGAGAAATCAGAAGATGGTAAAAAGTATGTATTTAAATTACGTGAAGATGCGAAATGGTCGAATGGTGAACCTGTAACAGCTAAAGACTTCGTTTATTCTTGGAGAAGAGCTATAGATTCAAATACGGGTGCCAAGTTTGCTTACATACTATTTGATGTTAAAAATGCGGAGAAAATTAACAAAAAAGAGTTACCAGTTGAAGAACTTGGTGTAAAGGCCATTGATGATCACACATTTGAAGTGGAATTAGACAACCCTGTTCCTTATTTTGTAAGTTTAACAGTCTATCCAACATTTTATCCTTTGAATGAGAAGTTTGTAAAAGAACAAGGAGATAAATTCGGATTAGAATCCAATACGACACTTTACAATGGACCATTCGTTTTAAATGAATGGAAGCATGAACAAAGTTTCAAATTGACGAAGAACCCGACGTATTGGGAAAATAAAGAAGTAAAACTTGAGGAAATAAACTTCAATATTGTTAAGGATCGTTCAACGGCTATAAATTTATATGAAACAAAAGCGATTGATCGTGTAGTATTAACATCAGAGTTTGTAGATAAATACAAATCAGATGCTGATTTTAAAACAATTAAGAGACCATCTACACAATTCATTCGTTTAAATGAAAAAAATAAATTTTTAGCAAATAAAAATATCCGAAAAGCAATTGCGATGTCCTTTGAACGTGAAAATATCGGGAAAGTTATCTTAAACGATGGTTCAGAAGGAATGTATGGTTTTGTTCCGAAGGGTTTGGCAAAAGGACCTAACGGAAAAGACTTCCGTGAAGAGAACGGAAAGCTTATAAAAGAGGATGTTAAAGAAGCTCAAAAATATTGGGAAGCTGGTAAAAAAGAACTTGGTGTAGACAAAGTAGAGTTAGAGTTATTAAACTTTGATACTGATGATGCCAAAAAAATCGGAGAGTATTTAAAGGGACAATTCGAAAAGAACTTACCAGGTTTAACAGTTTCAACAAAAATGCAGCCATTTGCACAAAAATTAAAACTTGAAGCAAGTGGAGATTATGCGATGTCATATGCGGGATGGAGTCCAGATTATATGGATCCAATGTCATTCCTTGAAATGTATACAACAGGCAATTCACAAAATAAAGTGAATTACGCAAATCCAGCTTATGATGCACTAATTAAGAAAGCCAAAACAGAAGTAGATGTACAAGCTCGTTGGGATGCTCTATTAAAAGCAGAACAACAACTGCTTGAAGATGCAGCGATTGCTCCAGTATATCAACCTGGAAAGGCATATTTACAACGTAGTTCAATTACAGGCCTATTAGAACATAAATATGGCGGAGAATTTAGCTATAAGTGGGTTCAACTCAAAAACTAAAAATGGTTTCCATCATGAATAAGGGTATATGCCTATGATGGGCATGTGCTCTTATTTTAAAAAAATAAAAGTAAGAATATTTCAAACTATCTTATTGCTTTTGAGAAAAACGGGGAGGTGCTTGACTATGGGACGTTATGTATTAAAACGTTTCGTGTACATGGCTTTGACATTATTTTTAATTACTACACTGACTTTCTTTTTGATGAAATTACTACCGGGTTCTCCACTTAAAAACCAGGAGAAACTATCACCGGCACAAAAAGAAATCATTCTTGAAAAATATGGTTTAAATGATCCAGTACCAGTTCAATATGCGCGTTACTTAGGTAACTTAGCAAAAGGTGATTTAGGGGTATCATTCCAATATGATAACCGCCCAGTAACAGACATGATTGTGGATCGCATTGGACCATCAGCACAACTTGGTTTACAAGCGATTATATTAGGAACATTTATCGGTTTACTTTTAGGAATTGTTGCGGCACTTCGTAATAATACATGGGTCGATTATAGTGCAACGGTTATTTCGGTACTCGGGATGTCGGTACCATCGTTCGTATTCGCCGCATTACTACAATATTTCGTAGGGGTAAAACTTGGCTGGTTCCCAGTAGCGTTCTGGAAAGGACCAGAGTTTACAGTAATGCCTACAATTGCATTATCGATGGGAGTTATCGCAACAATCGCACGTTTCTCTCGTGCAGAATTAATTGAAGTTATGCAGTCTGATTATATTTTAACAGCGAAAGCAAAAGGAATTAGTCAAGGCGTTATCATTGTCAAACACGCACTTCGTAACGCGTTAATTCCAGTTGTAACAATTTTAGGACCAATGGTTGCTGCATTAATTACAGGGACACTTGTTATCGAGCAAATTTATGCTGTACCAGGACTTGGGGAACAGTTCGTTAAATCTATTACAGTGAATGACTATACAGTTATTATGGGAACTACAATTTTCTATAGTGCGATCTTCATCTTAGTTATTTTCATTGTCGATATTTTATACGGAATTATTGATCCTCGTATTCGTTTAGCGGGAGGGAAAAAATGATGAAAGATGTACAAAAATTATCTCCAGATTTATTTCAACAAGCCAATCAAAATAATGTTGATAATGAAGTCATTGCCCGTCCAAGCTTAACGTTTTGGCAAGATGTACGAAGACGCTTGTTCCAACATAAAGGCGCGATGTTGGGTTTAGTATTATTGAGCATTATTGTACTACTAGCAATTTTTGGACCGATGGTAAGTAAACATTCTTATAAAGAGCAGGATTTAGGTCGTGCGAAAATGCCACCGAAAATTCCAGTGATTGAAAATATTCATTGGTTACCATTTGACGGCACAGATCAATATGGTGTTGACCAATATGAAAAACGTGATATTAAAGAGTACTTCTGGTTTGGTACAGATGATCTTGGCCGTGACTTATGGACAAGAACATGGGAAGGTACACGCGTATCATTATATATCGCTCTTTTAGCAGCAGCAATTGACCTAGTAATTGGGGTTGCATACGGGGGTATTTCAGCATTCTACGGCGGTAGAGTAGATAATATTATGCAACGTATTATGGAGATTATTAATGGTATTCCATACTTAATCATCGTTATTTTAATGGTAATCATTATGGGATCTGGTATTTGGTCAATCACACTCGCAATGGCGATTACAGGTTGGATAGGGATGTCGCGGATTGTTCGTGGACAAATCTTAAAGTTAAAAAACCAAGAGTATGTATTAGCGTCTCGTACATTAGGTGCAACAAATACACAATTAATTGTGAAACACTTAATTCCAAACGTTATGGGACCAATTATCGTAATGACAATGTTTACAATTCCATCAGCGGTGTTTGGTGAGGCATTCTTAAGCTTCATCGGTTTAGGAATTCAGCCACCATTCGCATCACTTGGTTCTCTTGTAAATGATGGATATAAATCAATTCAAACGTATCCACACATGATGTTCATCCCTGCGGTTGTCATCAGTATGTTAATTCTAGCATTCAACTTAATGGCAGATGGATTACGCGATGCGTTAGATCCAAAAATGCGTAAGTAAACGAGGAGGGAGAAGTAAAAATGAAAACATTGTTAGAGGTAAAAGATTTACAAGTCTCCTTTGATACACATGCAGGTGAAGTACAAGCAGTGCGCGGAGTTACTTTTGATTTGAAAAAAGGGGAAACATTAGCGATTGTAGGAGAGTCTGGTTCTGGGAAATCAGTTACTTCTAAAGCGCTAATGGGATTAATCCCGAATCCTCCAGGCCGTATTAAAAATGGAGAGATTGTATTTGACGGTCGTGATTTAACGAAATTAACGGAAAAAGAAATGCAGCAAGTACGCGGTAAAGATATTGCGATGATTTTCCAAGATCCAATGACATCGTTAAATCCAACGATGACAATTGGTAATCAGATTATGGAAGGTCTTATTAAACACCAAGGGATGAGTAAAGCGGATGCACGTAAAGTCGCTTTAGAATTAATTGACCTTGTAGGTATTCCAAATCCAGAAGCTCGTTTAAAACAATATCCTCACCAATTCTCAGGTGGTATGAGACAGCGTGTAGTTATTGCTATGGCGTTAGCTTGTAATCCGAAATTATTAATTGCCGATGAGCCGACAACGGCTCTAGACGTTACAATTCAGGCGCAAATTTTAGAGCTTATGAAGGACATTCAGCAAAAAACAGAAGCAGCAATCATTTTCATTACGCATGACTTAGGTGTAGTGGCAAACGTTGCAGACCGAGTTGCGGTTATGTACGCTGGTAAAGTTGTTGAAATTGGAACTGTTGATGAAATTTTCTACAATCCACAACATCCATACACATGGGGCTTAATCGCATCTATGCCAAGCTTAGATGGTTCAGAGGACGAGCTATATGCGATTCCAGGAACGCCTCCAGACTTATTAAAACCGCCAAAGGGTGATGCTTTTGCACCACGTAACCCACAGGCACTGAAAATTGATTTTGAAATGGAACCACCTTTATTTAAAGTAAGTGATACACATTATGCGGCAACTTGGTTACTTCATGAGCAAGCGCCAGAAGTAAAACCACCAGCAGTTGTTGAAAAACGTATTCTTCAAATGAAAGCAGGTGAACAACATGACTAAACAACGTGAGAAATTAATTGAAGTAAAAAATGTGAAACAACACTTTGATGTGAGTGGTGGTGTTGTTAAAGCAGTTAATGATATTTCATTTGATATTTACCGCGGTGAAACATTTGGACTTGTAGGAGAATCTGGTTGTGGTAAGTCAACAACTGGAAGAACGATCATTCGTTTATACGATGCAACTGCCGGTGAAGTGTTGTTCGATGGTGAAAATGTACATGGGAAAAAATCACGCGCAGAACTTAAGAAGTTCAACCGTAAAATGCAAATGATTTTCCAAGATCCATATGCATCATTAAATCCTCGTATGACAGTAGGGGATATTATCGCAGAAGGTGTTGATATTCACGGACTAGCAAAAGGTAAAAAAGAGCGTATGGACCGTGTTCACGAGCTGTTAAATACAGTTGGTTTAAATAAAGAGCACGCGAATCGTTTCCCGCATGAATTCTCAGGCGGACAACGTCAACGTATCGGTATCGCTCGTGCGCTAGCTGTAGAACCTGAATTTATCATTGCTGATGAACCAATCTCAGCACTTGACGTATCGATTCAGGCGCAAGTTGTAAACTTACTGAAACAGTTACAAAGAGAAAAAGGTTTAACATACTTATTCATCGCCCATGATTTATCGATGGTAAAATACATTAGTGATCGCATTGGTGTAATGTACCGTGGTCAAATCGTTGAGCTGACAACAAGTGAAGAGTTATATGCGAATCCAATGCATCCATATACAAAATCACTACTATCAGCAATTCCACTTCCAGATCCAGATTATGAGCGCAATCGTAAACGTATCGTATACGACCCATCGCAGCATGATTATGGTAGTGAAGTGCCAACAATGCGCGAAATTCGCCCAGGACATTTTGTATTATGTTCTGAAGCAGAGTATAAGAAATATAAAGAAATCTATCAATAAAAAAGTAGAGCCATTCTTCTATTACAGAAGGATGGCTCTATTTTTTTATACTAGTTAAACTTAAGTTAGTATAAAGCGATTTTATCCAAGTTCTTTTTCTGTTTAAAGACAGCGAAGTAAGAGTTTCCGAGAATGAAGAAAAAGGCGACTGAAATCAGCCGCCTTTTTCTTCATTTAGAAACACTTTTATTTTATTGCGCTTGAACAGAAACGCTCTTATCTTGCTCATCAGGTTTAACAAGTGCATAACTTTCCCACGATCTACTTCTCCATCGGAAGAACATAATAATCGCCCGCGTCCATTCATCGATAGCGATCGCTAGCCAGATACCAACGAGACCCATATCTAAATGGAAGGTGAAAAAGTAACCGAGTGGTAAGCTCATTAACACCATGGAGAATGCTCCGATTAAAACAGGATATTTGGCATCTCCAGCCGCACGAAGTGAATTAATGATGACGATGTTCATCGTCCGTCCTGTTTCCAGTAGTACACTTAGTAAAAGAACGCTTGCTCCTAGAGAGATAATATGAGGATTATCCGTAAATAGTCCCATTAATTGTGTTCGGAATGTAACAACGAGAATGACCATAAATAGAGTTACACCAATCGCCCATTGTACACTTTTCCATACACGTGTGTACGCTTCATCTTTTTCATTTCCGCCAACTAGGCGTCCAACGATAATAGCTGTTCCCATACCGATAGCAATGGCGAATAAATAAGTGAACATGGAAATGTTAGTAGCGTATTGTCTTGCTGCTAATGATTCCGTACCTAAGTATGTTGCGTAATATAAGAAGACAATTTGACAAGCTTGATACATGACTTGCTCGAATGCCGATGGAATGCCGATCTTTAAAATTTTGCCAACGTATTCTTTTGATAAAGTGAAGTAATATTGTAATTTCACACGGTATTCCATAACGCGATACAGTAACCAGAAGAAAACGATAAGTGCGATTAACCGGCTGACAGCAGAAGAAATAGCAGCCCCTTGCACACCAAGTTCAGGGAAACCGAATTTCCCGAAAATAAGTACGTAGTTTCCGGCGATATGAATAATATTCATTCCAAGCGAAACAAACATCGCTTGCTTTGTAAAGCCGTGAACGCGGATAATTGCGGCTAATGAGTTAATAATAGCTTGAAGGAAAATAGCTCCTCCGACGATGGATAGATAGCTTTGTGCATACGTTAATACATCGCCTTGTAAGTTCATTGCCATCATCATATGTTTTGAGAATAAAAGAAAACCGGCGCTTATAACGAGCCCGACTCCTAAATTTAATGTTACTGCTAATGCTGATATTTTTGATGCTTCCATAAAGCGTTTAGAACCGAGGTATTGGGATACAACGATAGCTGCACCATTCCCGATGACTTCTAGTACTAAAATCGCGATATGAAGGTATTGATTCGCTGCACCAACCCCAGATACAGCATCGTCTGATAATGCACTTAACATGAAAGTATCAGCGATCCCCATCAGCATAAAAAGAAAAACTTCTAGAAAAATAGGCCATGTTAATAAGAATAAACTTAATTTCTCTGTTGGCCCGTTTTTTGAGCGAATTGCTGTCATGTCCGTCCCCTCTTTACCGATATCTATTTTTAGCAAAGTGTATCGTAACACACTTTCATATCCTTTGCACTTATTTTAGCCTACATATTTTCAATATGAATAAACCTTCATTTTATGACAAAAAAGGAAGAATAATTATACGTAAGATATTATAGGATATAAAATTTGTTTTTCTCTGATAATTTAGAAAAGTATAAAATTTGATATTTTTAACACTTTAGTCCAATAAATACGCAGTATGAAACGTTTACAAATATACTGAACGTTAACAGAAAATTTTAATAAAATAGAAATATAAATATACAAAGAATATATTTGTGTGTATAATATGAATTATTAGAACATATATATATTTCTTTCTGTTTGAAAATGAAAGGGCTAACATTTTTTTAGAGGGGTGGAAGTATGAAAAAAAAGATACCAGTTTTTGTAGCATCAACAGTAGCAATGAGCATGATTTTAGGGGCATGTGGCTACCAAAAAGATGAACCGCAAGCAAACGCAAAAGGGGATAGCGGGAAAAGCGGTGCGAAGCAAGTTATTAACTTAATTGAAACACAAGAAATTCCAACGATGGACCCAGCGTTATCAGCTGATGCAGTTTCTTCAAAAGTAATGAACAATACGATGGAAGGTCTATACCGCCTTGGGAAAGATGATAAATTAGTTCCAGGTGTAGCGAAAGAATTCCAAAAGTCAGAAGACGGTAAAAAGTATACATTTAAATTACGTGAAGATGCAAAATGGTCAAATGGTGACCCTGTAACGGCGAAAGATTTCGTGTATGCATGGCAAAGAGCGATTAATCCAGATACAGCTGCGAAATCGGCGTACATTATGTACGATATAAAAAATGCTGAGAAAATTAATAAAAAAGAGATGAGTCCAGATCAATTAGGCGTGAAAGCGATTGATGATCATACATTAGAAGTAGAATTGGATAATTCTATTCCATATCTTGTTGATTTAATGGTCTATCCGATCTTCTATCCTGTTAATGAAAAGTATGTGAAAGAGCAAGGTGTGAAGTTTGGTTTAGAAGCAAATACAACACTCTATAACGGACCATTTACATTAAGTGATTGGCAACATGAACGTAGCTTCAAAATGACAAAGAGCCCATCATATTGGGACAATAAAGAAGTGAAGCTTGAGGAAGTAAACTTTAATATTGTAAAAGATACATCTACGCCAATTAATTTATATGAAACAAACGCAGTCGATCGAGCGACGTTATTAGCAGAGTTCATCGATAAATATAAAGGAAAACCAGATTTCAAAACGGTAGAAGATACTTCTGTATTCTTCCTTCGCTTAAATCAAAAAGACCCAGCTTTAGCAAATAAAAATATTCGTAAAGCAATTTCTCTTGGTTTTGACCGTAAACCATTCGTTGATACATTATTAAATAACGGTTCTAAGCCAGCGACGGGATTAATTCCTGACAATTTCATTAAAGGACCGGATAAACAAGATTTCCGTGCTGAAAATGGAGATATTGTAAAACCAAATGTAAAAGAAGCGAAAAAGTATTGGGAAGCTGGTAAAAAAGAGCTTGGTAAAAACGAAATTGAATTAGAGTTATTAAATGAAGATGTTGAATTATCGAAGAAAACTGGTGAATATTTAAAAGGTGAGTTAGAAAAGAATTTACCAGGATTAACAGTGAAAATTAAACAACAACCATTCGCGCAAAAACTGAAATTAGAAGATGCTGGCGATTATGTAATGTCCTTCTCTGGATGGAGTGCAGACTTCCCGGATCCAGTTACATATCTTGATATGTTTGTAACTGATGGAGCGCAAAACAAAATGAAGTATTCTAATCCGAAGTACGATGAGATTATTATGAAAGCGAAAAAAGACGGAAGCGATGTAAATGCTCGCTGGAAAAACTTATTAGAAGCAGAAAAAATGTTACTTGATGATGCTGCGATTGTTCCAGTATATCAACGTGGTAGAGCATATTTACAAAGAGAAACAATTAAAGATATGTACAACCATAAGTATGGTGGCGAAGTAAGCTTCAAATGGGCATCAGTAGAGAAATAACAAAAAAAGCAGGTGACTACCTGCTTTTTTTAGTACGTACGTTTTTTATAAATGCCTTTTCCGCCAACTTGGTTCCAGCCAGATTGTACATCTAAACTTTTGTTAACAAACTTCATTTTTTCTTTCCCACCAAAGAGTTTTTCACCGATGCTATTTGTAATGACACCAATCAATGCTGTTATTCCGATGATGAGGGTAGCAACAATGATAAAATCAGTAAAAAAAGCGATCATATGCACATTCCCCCTTTGCCTGTCTTTATTTTTATTGTATGAGATAAATGGTAAAAAAGAAAGAAATGTCAGAAAAATATTCGATTTACTTTAGAAAGCATATAGACATGAGCGGGGAGATTTGTTAAAATAAGAACAAGTGTTCCTTTTGTTTCTAATCTTTAGAGTCTTACATTTCTCAATTGTTTTGTCGGGAAAAGGTAAGAAAACGTTCTCTTTTTAATGGGGAAGAGTATGAAACTGTAATTGTATATCAAGTGAAAATTATTGTAGAAAGCAAGTATCAAAAGGGTTGAAGGCCGTTGTTAAAGGACAGTTTTTATGAGTGTAATCATGTTACATAGCAGTGGAGTACACGGAGGATTTTTCTCAACTAGCAGTAAATTCACTGTATATTTCTTGCAAAAACTATTGTATAATGATTATAGAAGTTACTTATTAAAAGTAATTGTTGTTGCTTACATGAATTGCGATTTTTTACTTTGCTATAAGACAAGTTATCGCGAAAAATTGCGGAAGTTAGAAATTTAAACTGTAATTAGTACAGAATTTGTACTCTTTAAGGAGAGTGAGCTTTGTATGGTAACATTATATAGTTCTCCAAGCTGTACGTCTTGTAGAAAGGCGAAATTATGGCTAGAGGAAAATCATATTCCTTATACAGAACGTAATATTTTCTCAGATCCATTAACGATTGATGAGATTAAAGAGATTTTACGTATGACAGAAAGCGGAACGGATGAGATTATTTCTACTCGTTCAAAAGTTTTCCAAGAATTGAATGTGAACTTAGAGTCTTTACCACTTCAAGATTTATATAAGATGATTCGTGACTATCCAGGTATTTTACGTCGTCCAATTATGATTGACGAAAAACGCCTTCAAGTAGGTTACAACGAAGACGAAATCCGTCGTTTCTTACCACGTACAGTAAGAACGTTCCAATTACGTGAAGCACAGCGTCTTGTAAATTAATTATAATAATATGAAAACCTTCTACCTATTATAGAGTAGAAGGTTTTTTTTTACTGTTTAACATTACGTAATCGCACTTGTTGAACGATAAAGCCTATGCATAAAATCGTGAAAATGAACAAATAAGGGATACTTGCGGTAAAACTAGGATTATGATGAAAAAACGTTGCAAGTCTGTCTTCATGTGTAATCATTTTTCCTGCTGTATAGGCGAGAACTGCTGCTCCGCAATAAATGAGAAATGGAAAGCGTTCCATGAGTATTAAAATAAGTTTGCTTCCCCAAATGATAATCGGGATAGAAATGAATAAACCGATAATTACGAGTGAAAGTCTTCCGTGAGCTGCTCCTGCAATGGCAATAACATTGTCAAACCCCATAACGAGATCCGCGAATACAATTGTACGCACAGCTTGAAATAAAGTTGTTTTTCCTTTGATAGAAGAAAGATCGTTGTTATTATCAGTGAGTAAATTTACCGCAATTAATGTGAGTAAGATTCCGCCGATGAGTTGTAAAAATGGGATATCAAGTAAATAGACAGCTAGTATTGTGAGGAGAATTCGTAGCACAATTGCTAAAATAGTACCAATCAAAATGGCTTTATTTCGTTTTGCTTCAGGTAAATTTCGGCTAGCTAGTGCGATGACAATTGCGTTATCGCCACCTAGTACAACATCGATACCGACAATCATTAGTACAGATGTTAAAAACTCTAAGTCCATTCGTCTGCCTCCATTTATGATGTTTTAATAAGCGAAATATATGTATGTGGTGAAGAAAGTTTGTCTAGTTTTGATCCCGCGCCCCCCGGGGACAAAATAATCACCTATAATAGAAGTTTCACTTTATTACAGTGTACGGGGGAATATGGGAATGTATGTCCAAATTTTTTGTGAACAGTGAATTGGTATAATGGTATATTTATCCCGATTAGTGCGAGCTAATAATCAGTGGAGGATGAAAAAAATGCTGATTAATGTTTCACTTTATGTAAACGGTCGAATACAGATAGGTATATAACTATTTTTGTAAAATAAATCGATTTTATTTCCATTCTGGAGAATCTTATCATAAAATGAGAGTACAAGAATCTATTGTTTTGTCATATGAGTGGGGAATCCCTTCATAATAATTCTGAGCAGGAAGGGAGAGTTGTATTTTGGATATTGAAAGAATTAATGACCATACGATGAAATTTTTTATTACGTACATTGATATAGAGGACAGAGGGTTTAACCGTGAAGAAATTTGGTATGATCGCGAACGAAGTGAAGAGCTCTTTTGGGAGATGATGGACGAAGCTCGTGATCATGATGATTTCTTTGTCGATGGACCGTTATGGATTCAAGTGCAAGCAGTCGATAAGGGGATTGAAGTACTTGTAACGAAAGCGGAGCTTTCAAAGGATGGACAAAAGCTGGAACTACCAATAGGTGTGGATAAAATTATAGACATTCCTCTAGATGAAGGCATCGAATCATTATTCCAGCAAGAATTAGTGGAAGAGGTAGAAGAACAAGTAGGAACAAACTTTAATGAAGATGGTACGTTTGGCTTTTTAATTAAGTTTAATGATTTTGAAGATGTCATTTCATTAAGTCATCGTCTTATCTTTGAAGATATAAAAGATGAATTGCATTCATTTGAGGACCGCTATTATGTATATGTGGAATTTGATGAAGTGCTACATGATGAAGAAGAGATTGATCGTATTTTAAGTATTGTTTTAGAATATGGAGAAGAATCTACTTTAACGATTCACCGTGTAAGTGAGTATGGGAAACAGGTTGTGAAAGAGCGTGCGCTTGAGACAATTCGCAACAATTTCCCTCCTAAAATGTAGGCCGATTTCTATAGTATGAAATCGGCTTTTTTTATGAAGAATAGGAAGGCTTTCTTATTTAGGGGGTAAGAGATGAAAAATACACTAAAACTACTTTTCTTTTTTCTACTACTGTTCGCATTATTTGTTTCATTACGCATGTTTATTGATGTAGCATTTTATTCGGATGTCATGGGGATAAAGGATGTTTCGATTTTAGGTATTATTAGTATTTTATTTACGGTTTCCGCATTTTTAATTGGATGTGTTATTTTCTTAGAAAACCGCCATCCGTCAAAAACACTTACGTGGTTAATCGTACTAGGTATTTTTCCAGTGTTCGGTTTCTTTGCTTATCTTTTATTTGGACAAAACTTTCGCAGAAAAAGAATGTTCCAAAAGAAGGCATTACTCGATGAACAGGCGTTTTTACAATATAAGGGACACGAAGATTACGAAGAACGGATTTTACGAAATCATAAGCATCAAGAATTGTTATTTCGTTTAGCAGATCGACTCGGTGCTTTAAATATTTCATTTCAAACTGAAACGAGGACATTAACAAATGGAGACGAAACGTTTCAGGCAATTTTAGATGGGTTAAATCGAGCGAAACACCACATTCATATGGAGTATTACATTGTGCGTGATGACAAGCTCGGTACAGAAATTAAAGATATTTTAATAAAAAAATCAAAAGAAGGCGTTGTCGTTCGTTTTTTATACGACGCGGTTGGAAGCTTTAAATTATCAAATTCGTATATTGAAGAATTGAATGATGCAGGAGTAGAAATGATTCCATTTTTCCCTGTGCGTTTTCCGATTTTAAACGATAAAATTAATTATCGAAACCACCGAAAAATCGTTATTATAGATGGAAATGAAGGGTTTGTAGGTGGATTAAATATTGGTGATGAGTATTTAGGGAAGGATAAATATTTCGGTTTTTGGCGAGACACGCATTTATATTTACGCGGTGAAGCAGTTCAAAGTTTACAGCTGATTTTCCTTCAAGACTGGTTTTATATGACTGGTGAGGCGGTATTAGCACCTGAATATTTACAAGCGGAAGCAGTTGAGGGTGATCATTGGGGCGGCGTCCAACTTGTTGGAGGTGGACCAGATAATAAATGGGAAACAATTAAACATTTATATTTTGCAATGATTGCTTCAGCTAGGAAATCGATTTGGATTGCAACACCATACTTTATTCCAGATGATGATATTTTATCTGCATTAAAAGTAGCTGCACTTGCTGGTATTGATGTTCGCTTGTTAATGCCAAGTAAGCCGGATAAGCGCACTGTCTTTTATGCATCAAGATCGTACTTTCCGGAGTTATTAGATGCAGGAGTAAAAATATATGAATATGAAAAAGGTTTTCTTCATAGTAAAGTCGTTATCGTGGATTCTGATCTCGCATCAATTGGGACAGCTAATATGGATATGAGAAGTTTTCATTTAAACTTTGAAGTAAATGCCTTTTTATATGATACAGATAGCATTCGAAAGCTCGTTCAAGATTTTAAAGAAGATTTAGAAGAATCAAGTGAAATTCATGTTGACCGATTTCATAAGAGACGTCTTCATAGGCGGATTGTTGAATCGACGTATCGGTTATTATCACCCTTATTATAGAAAGAGATGTCCTAATTTAGGACATCTCTTTTTTTGAAAGGAATTTGTAGTAAATTGTAGAATACAAGGAGTTGAAAGGGTGTGATTGTGATGTTTATTGCAAGGAGAGAAAACGGAGAAAAAATTCATCTATTATATAATCGGGATGAAGAGCGTTTACGCGAAATGCGTAAACGAGAAAAATTCTTTTGTACAGCTTGTGGAAAAGAAGTGCAAATGAAATTAGGAAAACAGAAGAGCTGGCATTTTGCTCATAAGAAAGTGGATTCATGTCTTACCTTTTATGAAGCAGAATCTATGTATCATATGCACGGTAAAGAATTGTTATATAGGTGGTTAAAACGTCAAGATTTTCATGTAGATATAGAACATTATCTACCAGTAATCAAGCAACGGCCAGATATTTACGTAGAGAGAGCGGATAGAAAAATTGCGATTGAATATCAATGTGCAAATCTCTCCGTAGAGCAGCTTTATAAGCGAACATATTCGTATTGGCAAGCTAGTATACAAGTCATCTGGATAATCGGTGGAAATCAGTTGAAAAAGCAATCCGCCTATTGGATGACATTCTCCTCCCTTATGGCGTTCTCCTTACAACCTTATCCTCAGCCATTTCTTATTTTCTTTTGTCCGAAACAAAAATCATTTATGAAATGCGCGTTTATCACTCCGTTTTCTACAAATGTTTCTTTCTCACATACTATTTATTTACCAACCGATACGACTACTATTGACATGCTCTTTTCTCCCGTTCCTTTCCGGAAAGAGTTATTAGGACAAGAATGGAAGAGAAAAAAGAACCATTTTCGGCAAAACGCTCTATCCATCTGGAATTATAATCATAAGTCACTACTTCGCCTCTTATATCAATATAAATGTACTCCAGCGAGTTTTCCTTCTGAAATCGGTGTTCCGCTCCCATCCTCATTTGCTTTTCAAACAAATCCATTTATATGGCAAGCTTCTCTTTATATGAAGTGTATAGGTATGCTTAAGGTAGGGGAGTATATTTCTCTGCAATACGTATGTAACTATGTAGCAAAGTATACGAAGAGGCGTCTACTTCCGTATTTTGCACAACATATATGGAAGGTAGCAGTTGCGGAGTATATGACATTTTTATGTTATGTAGGTGTATTAATAAAAATAGGTATTAATAAGTATCGGAAAATAAGAGATATTGTATTGGTAAAAACAGAGGAAGAAATTATGAAATATGATGAAATTTGCTTAGCGCATGCACTATCTCTATTTGAGACAAAGTACAACATGAGAGAGGGAAAAGGGGATATAATAAAGACTGATCGTGAAGGAATTACATAAGAAAAATCGAATTGTACTTAAGTAGAGATATTATAAGGAGGGCTTAAAGAATGGCTGAAAAAAATACAGTAAAATCATTACCAAATCGCAATGAGATTGAAGAAGCAAACACATGGCGATTAGAAGATATTTTCCAAACAGATGCAGAATGGGAAAAAGAATTCCAAGCTATTAAAGAGCTATTGCCAAAGTTAACTGAATTTAAAGGGAAGCTTGGCGACTCTGCAGACAATTTGCTTGAGGCATTGCAATATGAAGATGAAATTTCAATGCGATTAGGTAAGCTATATACATATGCACATATGCGTTACGATCAAGATACAACAAACTCTGTGTATCAAGCATTAAATGATCGCGCAACAAATTTATACTCACAAGTATCTAGTAGCACAGCTTATATCGTACCTGAAATTTTATCTATTTCAGAAGATACATTGCAAACTTTCTTACAAGAAAATCGAGAACTAAGTGTATATGAGCATGCATTAGAAGAAATTACACGTCAACGCCCGCACGTATTATCTGAGGCAGAAGAAGCGTTATTAGCAGAAGCATCTGAAGTGATGAGTGCATCAAGTAATACATTCGGTATGTTGAATAATGCGGATTTGAAATTCCCATCTATTAAAGGTGAGGATGGAGAAGAGGTAGAAATAACACATGGTCGTTACATTCAATTTTTAGAAAGTGATGATCGTCGTGTACGCGAAGATGCATTCAAAACTGTACATGAAACATACGGGAAATATAAGAACACATTTGCAAGTACGCTAAGCGGGGCTGTGAAACGTAATAATTTCAATGCGCGCGTTCGTAAATACGATTCTGCACGTCAAGCTGCATTAAGTAATAATAATATTCCTGAGGCGGTGTATGATCAACTTATTGAATCGGTAAATGATAATTTACACTTACTACATCGATACATTGATATTCGTAAGCGTGCTCTAGGTCTTGATGAGCTTCATATGTACGATTTATATACACCACTTGTACCAGAAGTGAAAATGAATGTGAAGTATGAAGAAGCGCAAGAAATGTTATTGAAATCTTTAAATGTACTTGGTGATGAATATGTTGAAATTTTAAAAGAAGCATATGAAAATCGCTGGGTAGATGTATATGAGAATAAAGGAAAACGAAGCGGAGCATATTCATCTGGTGCATACGGAACAAATCCGTATATTTTAATGAACTGGCATGATAATGTAAATAATTTATTTACACTTGCTCATGAGTTTGGTCATTCAGTGCATAGTTACTATACAAGGAAGACACAACCGCACGTATATGGTGATTATTCAATCTTCGTTGCAGAAGTAGCTTCAACTTGTAATGAAGCGCTTCTAAATGATTACTTATTGAAGACGACAGAAGATAAGAAAGAGCGTCTATATTTATTAAATCACTATTTAGAAGGATTCCGTGGTACTGTATTCCGTCAAACAATGTTTGCAGAGTTCGAGCATATCATTCATAAAAAAGTACAAGAAGGACATGCTGTTACGCCAGATATGTTAACGGAGATTTACTACGATTTAAATAAGAAATATTTCGGGGACGCTTTAGTAATTGATAAAGAAATCGGTTTAGAATGGTCTCGTATTCCGCACTTCTATTACAACTATTACGTATATCAATACGCAACAGGATTTAGTGCAGCGACAGCTTTGTCAAAACAAATTTTAGAAGAGGGACAACCAGCAGTAGAACGTTACATTAACGAATTCTTAAAAGCTGGAAGCTCTGATTACCCAATTGAAGTGTTGAAAAAAGCAGGAGTAGATATGGCATCGCCAGAACCTGTAAAAGAAGCATTACAAGTATTTGAAGAGAAGTTAAATGAATTAGAAGCACTATTGTTTGAAGAGAAATAATGAGAAAAGACGAGGGATTTTATCCTCGTCTTTTTTGTTTGGAACATTTTCTCAAAAGTATACCGTGTCGATATTTGTCGAATAATTAAGGTGATTTTCTTTACTTTTTCTACATTAGAAGGAATTTTTACGACTTATTTTTGTAGTTAAAATCCTTTAAATCGTTTTCTATAGTTAAAATAAGAGACAGCGATGACGATAACTCCGAATAAAAGAGGGAAGGCAATAATTTTAGGAAAAGCTTGTAATAGAGAGAGGATATACAAGAAAAAAGAAACAATAACACATAGAAAGATAAGAAATATATGAGACTTTTTCATAAGGAAACCTCCTAAATTGCTTTTTTTATAGCTTATTCAAGAATGAAAACGTTTAGAATGTGACAAAAGTGTGAAATTCGACAAAAGGGGTTGTCATCTGACGTCGAATCTTGTAATATAATAAGCGTGAACGAATTCACATACAAACATATACCCCTTTGTTTGAACGTGAAAATTTCTCCCATCCCCTTTAATATTTTTATAAGCCGTAAAGAAGAAGACCTGGTGTTTACACCAGGTCTTTTTCTTTTGCTATCCATTTCCAATAACGCTCGCACTTCACTTCAATCATTTGTACTTTTCGTTTTAGTTGTAATTTCTTTAGTTCACGCTCTATCTCTTGTTGAGGACAGTCATATATAAATGAGATTTCCTTTGAAGAAATAAATTGTGTTGCTTCTAGTAATACTTCTAAAGGAGGTAATGGCTCTGGCTCAATCTCGCATTTTACAAGTTCTTTTAATAGCTGTACGTATACATCATAGGAATAAATTCCCGCGATTTTAATACCTTCCTCATCTGAATTTGCATGGAAAAATAGGAGGGAAGGTATTTCTGTAATATGCATCTCATTTGTGAATTTTAGGTCGCATTGGAAAGCTTTTTTTGCGCTAACTGAGTGTAGGTCTTTTTTAAATTCCTCTACATCAATGCCACTATCTTTAGCGCATGTCAGCAATAATTCACAGTCAGGGTTTGATACATTTTCAAGAAGAATGTATTCTTGGAGTTTTCGCAAAAATTTCGAACCTGCTTTTCGGCCTTGCAACTCCGCCGCCTTAATTGCCATCGAAACTAAATATGGTGTTGACGATGCCTCTTGCATATGTACTTTTCCATCACATGAAAACCCTTGTAAACTTGTTGTTTTTTCCCACACAAATCGAATATTAGCAGGTTTATTCCATTTGTGTGAGGAAGCGTTTGCTCCGTCCACTTTTCCTGTTACGATATGACGAATAGAGAAGTATTTCCCATACTCAAGCCATAGTTTAATAATAAATGGCTCGATATCCCAGCAATCTTTACAAAGTGGATCAATAAATAAATATGCTTCTACAGATTTATGCTCGCATGTGGAAGGAGAAGGCATATTTATATGCTTTGCTTCCTGCTTATCCATTACACTTCACCTGTTTCATTTGGAGTATTGACCATATGTTGAGCAGTTAATGCTAAACGTTCAAAAACAAACTCTCTTATATGACCGTGCACTCCTGTATCATCCATTGCTTGCTCCATACATGATAGCCAAGCTTCTGCACGTTTTGGAGTAATCTCAAACGGAAGATGGCGTGCTCTTAGCATAGGATGACCATGTTCTTCAGTGTATAAATTAGGACCACCTAAATATTGTGTTAAAAATTGTTTCTGCTTCCTAGCAGTTTCTGTTAAATCATCCGGGAAGATCGGAGATAAGTCAGGGTGTTCACTGACATAGGAATAAAATGTATCCACTAATGTTGCAATGCATTGTTCACCGCCAATTGCTTCAAATGGTGTCATCGGTTGCTTGCTCATCCTTTATAAACTCCTTTTTCCATGAAATGTATATCTATTGTAGCAATGGAATGTTATGAAGGGCAACTAAACAGCCTTCATAACATTCTTTGCTTATTCTATATGTTGCTAATAAATCTGCACTTTCCAAAAAGGTGAAACATGGCCACCAGTAAATCACTTCTGCACTGATGGAAATTTTACTTTAGCGCTCTTCGTTTTGTTTGGCAAGGAAAAAGCGTTTTACTTTGTTGTTTGTATGACGAACTGGTACGTTATGTTGCTGTAATAACCTTATAAATGCTGCTTTACCGGTCTTTTCATCTTGCACTTCGTATTCAATTTCATAATCATCGTGATTGTAATAGAAACTATGATCAAAGACAAGCGTTCCGCCTTCAAATAATGTTTCAGCTCTTTCTGTTGTTAAACTACCCATATAAGTTAAAGAGGAAACGGGAATTTGTAATTTGTGTAGCTGATCCATTACAGTTCCTTGAATGAGTGCGTTTGTTTCCATCATAAGTTTTGCTTCTTTTTCTGTTACAGACTGATGAGTTTCTAATAAACCAATTTCAGCAGGTTGTTTTAATGTTAATGTATAAGTTCCATCTTTATGACGAATACGAAGTGCAGAGCCTGCATCTTTTAAAGAGAAGTGAGGTGTTTCAAAGTAGTGATTCACTTGTTTTGTAAATGCTTCAATAGAAAAAGATTTGCATAATGTTTGGAATTCTTCCTCTGTAACCATATTTTTAAATTCAATTTCAATTTCTTGTGTCATTTTATGCGCTCCTTTTGAAAAATAATTCTTTCCACATTATCGCTTTTTCGCAAATTTGGTTCAATGTTTTATTTGTTTGCGTCCATGTTATGATACAATAATACTGTTAAGTAAGACAGGAAGTTGAGATGGAGGAGTTTGAGCATGCAAAATAAAATTCAAGTTAAGAGCGTAGAAATGAGAGAGAATGCGCTTATTTTTTGTGCGGAAAATACTGAAATAGAGGTAAAGGAGTTAAGTGCGCGTAATCACGTACTTGTAGACTCAGACAATTTATCATTTTTATATATCTTAGAAAATGAATCATCTTTCATTTATGTAAGTATTCCGCATACATGCTGGGAAGCAATGCATGAAGCGATGAATAAAGATACAGCGATGTTTATTCGCGTGAATGATGTTGAAATAGAATTAGAGGGATTAAAAGAAGAAGTAGAATATTTAGTTGAAAATATTGAAGGTAATGCAAATTACGGAGAAGAACTAGTAACTGCTGTAGAAAAAGTGTTTCTATAAGTAAATGGATTGATTTTGGTGGTGGTTGAAATGAATCGTAATTGGGAAGAATTTTTAGCGCCTTATCACCAAGCGGTGGCGGAGCTGAAAGTGAAACTAAAAGGAATGCGTACTCAATTTGCAATGTTAACGGAGCATTCTCCAATTGAGTTTGTAACAGGAAGGGTAAAGTCGGTTGCAAGTATTATTGATAAAGCGGAGAAGAGAAGTGTACCGCTAGACCGAATTAGAGAAGATATGCAGGACATCGCGGGCCTTCGAATGATGTGTCAATTTGTTGATGAGATTAAGCCTGTTGTAGAATATCTTCGAAAACGAAATGATTTTGAAATTGTGGAAGAACGTGATTATGTAACGCAAAAGAAAGATAGCGGCTATCGCTCTTACCACGTTGTCATTAGTTATCCTGTTCAAACGATACAGGGAGAAAAAAAAGTGTTAGTGGAAATTCAAATTCGCACGTTAGCAATGAATTTTTGGGCAACGATTGAGCATTCTTTAAATTACAAATATAGTGGACGTTTTCCTGAAGATATTAAAATACGCTTACAACGTGCAGCGGAAGCGGCGTTTTTATTAGATGAAGAAATGTCTTCCATTCGTCTTGAAATTCAAGAAGCGCAAAAGGTCTTTTCACGAAAGCAGGAAACGAAAGATTCTGAATCATAAACTAAAGGGTGTTGGGCGATGAAATTTACAATTATGTCAAAGGGAGATCAATCATCAGATACACTAGCAAGTACGATGAAAGAATACTTGCTAGATTTTGGGTTTACAATGGATGAAAAGGAACCTGATATTGTAATTTCTGTTGGCGGAGATGGAACGCTTTTATATGCATTCCATCGTTACTATAATCGATTAGATGAAACCGCATTTGTTGGTGTACATACAGGACATTTAGGTTTCTATGCAGATTGGTTACCAACGGAAGTAGAGAAGTTGGTGATTGCAATCGCTAAAACACCGTTCCAAGTGGTTGAATATCCACTTTTAGAAGTGATTATTCGCTATGTGAATGGTAGTAAAGAGTCGCAGTATTTGGCGATGAATGAAGCGACTGTAAAAAGTGCAGAAGGTACATTAGTAACAGAAGTGGAAATACGCGGAGAGTATTTCGAAACGTTTCGCGGAGATGGTCTTTGTATTTCTACTCCTTCAGGAAGTACCGCGTATAATAAGGCGCTTGGCGGAGCAATTATTCACCCTTCTATTGAAGCGATTCAAATTGCAGAAATGGCATCTATCAACAATCGTGTATTTCGTACGGTAGGTTCGCCGCTCGTGCTGCCGAAGCATCATACATGCGTTTTAAAGCCGGCTGCAGGAATGAACTTGCAAATTACGGTGGATCATTTGACGATGGTTCATCAAGATGTGAAATCAATTCAGTATCGCGTTGCAAACGAGAAAGTACGATTTGTTCGTTTCCGTCCGTTCCCATTCTGGAAACGTGTTCGTGACTCGTTTGTTGCAGATAAATAGAGAGGGTTTATATATTTGAACAGATTTACATTGAAATGGGATATAGGGCTGGCTGAAGAAGGAACTTTAGTTAGAGAATTTTTGAAAACAAAAGGGATTTCGAAAGCCGCTTTAACGGATATAAAGTTCCGTGGCGGAGCAATTGAAGTAAACGGTCAACACACGAGTGTTCGTCACAAGTTACAAGCTGGTGAAGAGTTACAAGTCTTTTTTCCAGTGGAGGAAAGAAGTGAAGGGATGGAAGTGGAAGAGATCCCTTTATGTATCGTATATGAAGATGACGCGGTTCTTGTTATAAATAAAGAAGCAAATATGTCGACAATTCCGTCTAGGGAGCACCCGTCAGGAAGTGTTGCGAACGCTATTTTACATCATTATGATAAACAAAATCTTGCAAGTACGGTGCACATTGTGACGAGGTTAGACCGTGATACTTCAGGGCTTATGTTAATTGCGAAAAATAGATTCGTTCACCACCTTTTATCGAAGCAGCATCAACAAAAAGGGGTGAAACGAACGTATGAGGCAATCGTTCATGGGACTATTTTAGAAGAAGTAGGAACGATTGACGCGCCAATCGGACGAAAAGCGGATAGTATTATCGAGCGAACTGTCTGTGAAGATGGTCAAAGAGCTGTTACTCATTTTAGAGTGATGGAGAGTTATTCAGATAAGACGCATGTAGCGCTTGAGCTCGAGACGGGAAGAACACATCAAATTCGTGTACATATGGCATATATAGGACATCCGCTACTTGGGGATGATTTATACGGCGGCCGAAGAGATGTGATAAAACGTCAAGCGCTTCATAGTACATCTTTGACGTTTTATCATCCTATTTTAGAAAAGGGAATGACTTTTACCGTAAGTATCCCAGAGGATATGCAATACGCTTTACATAACAATTAAAAGGGAACAAAATTCTTATCATAAAAAGAATTTTGTTCCCTTTTTTTTAGCGGAATAATATTAAAATTTGATGTTCACCAGTACGCTTTATAACGAAAAAGCCACTTTCAGCTTTTGTAGCAATGCCATCATCATTTGGACGACAATATCCGTGTGTTTCGCAAGTACCGTCATCACGTACTAACATTTGTCCAATTAATCCGACAGGAAGCCACTCAGTACGGTCTCTTCTTGATAGATACTTACAAGCTGGATTCCATTCTGTATTTAAAAGAGGTTGTATTTCTTGCGTATCCGTACGCGTATATTGACGTTTTCCGAAGCGGTCTGTTTTATAGCGTTTTTGCCAACTTAAAGCACCGCTATTTCCTATGAGAGCAGGAGTAGCGCTAGATATGCCTAATATGAATGTATCATTTGAAGTAGCTTTTCGAATTTTTTCTTCGTTACTAAATGTAATGAAATAACCGACATCAATAGGGCTATGATCTGCTGCCTCAAACATTTGTGCAAAATCAGTACCACCTGCATTGTAAGAAGCACCATCGATATACATTTCTCCGTTATGGGCAAGCCATTTGGCACCTATATTATAATCAGTGTCATTTGTCCCATTTGCAATAAACCAGGAATAAGCTTCTTCTGCTGTACCAAATTTCCCCATAATATGGCTGCCTGCAAAATTAGCTGTTGATGTATGATTTCCTTCCGCATGAGATGAGAATCCGTTAGCGATAGTTGCGGTTCCTTCTGCATGTGCTGCTTCGCCGAAAGCAATTGTATGCTTTCCTTCCGCGTGAGAATAAGGACCGCCTGCTGTCGTTTCGCTTCCTTCACTATGCGAACTATGTCCAGTTGCCTTTGTTTTTGAACCTTCTGCATGAGAAAAGGCACCCTCTGTATGAGTAAGAAATCCTTCTGCATGTGAGGCTATCCCGTCAGCCGTAGAGTGAAGGCCCTCCTTATATGCGTATCTGGCTACTTTTTCATTCTCAGCAGGAGTAGGTGAAAGTATAGGGGGCTGAGTGATAGTAGAATCCTCTTTTTTTATTTCATTGGTTAAAGTTAATCCCTCTTTTATTTTTGTTACTTGCTGTATAATATTGGTGGGAATTTCAGCTTGGGCTTTTTCTTTAATTGCTTTAGGAATTTCAGCCTGTGCTTTTTCTTTAATTGCTTTAGGAATTTCAGCTTGGGCTTTTTCTTTAGTTGTTTTAGGAATTTCAGCTTGGACCTTTTCTTTAATTGTTTCAGGAATTTCTTTGTTTATATTCTCCTGTAAATTCTTTGACTCAAGTATAGGCTCATTGTTATGAGAAAGGCGTTTCTTTTTTTGTAGTGCCTTTATTTTTCTGTTATCTATAATTCGTTTCATAACAGCATGTTCTAAAGAAATATATGTTCCTCTCGTTTTCCCTGTTTTTGTTTCCACACGTTCTTCTATCTCTTCAATAGCCGCAGCTCGTATGCTACACCAGTTGTTAATTCCATATATGGGATGATATAAAGGAGAGAAATTTCTTTTTTGTTTCGATCGTTTTTTCTTCATTCCGTCACCTCCTGCGACAGTATATGCCGCATAGTAAAAAAAAGATGCACTTCATAGCATCTTTTTTTACTGTATGACCGATTTTTAACGAGGAATTCGCCTAGAAATCATTCTTTATACGTACTCGGAATGAATTGTACAAAGGTAAATGTAATTATGAAATTGGGCGGAACTTCTCAGTGACAAAAGGTAGGGAAGAAGGAACGGAAATGGCCTCCATTTCAGGATAACGAAGTCCAGTTAGTTTGCCGCCAAATACAGCGCCGGTATCAATATTGATTGTATGATTCACAAAGCGAGGCTCGTTGACAGGTGTATGTCCATATATAATCCATGTTTCCCCCTTATACTCTTTCGCCCAATCTCGGCGTACAGGTGAGCCGTCAGGATGCTTTTCTCCTGTAATATCACCATATAATACAAATGTTTGCACTTTTTTATCATTTCTTTCTATGTAATCCTGACGAATGCCAGCATGGCATACGATTAATTTCTTGTTATCCAGTATGTGATACAGGGGGGACTGCTCGTAAAGCGTAATGAACTTTTCTTTTATGATTTGTTGTTTATTAGAAGGTAATGCTTCATATTCGGCAACAGTTGTTTCGAGTCCATGAGCGATTGAAACATTACGCCCAAGGAAAAAACGATACAGTTTATTACAGTGATTCCCAGGCGCATAATAAGCTTCTTTTCTATTTATTACGAGCTCCCATACGATTTCAATCATACGTAATGAATGAGGGCCTCGGTCTGTAATATCACCAACGAACGCCAGCTTTCGTTTGGCGTTATGTATAGGGAGACCACTAGCCCAGCTGTATCCTAGTTTCGTTGTTAAATCTCGAAACTCTTGGAAGCATCCGTGAATATCACCTATAATGTCATACTTCATATGTAAACCTCCAGTTCATCTTTTCATTAGTATATCTAAAATGAATATAGAAAAAAACATACCGGTTTTCCGATATGGTTCATTTAAACATAAAGATTTGTGTTCTTGAACGTACGTTTAAAATAAATCCAATAGCAATCATGTATGTGAGTAGTGAACTCCCGCCATAGCTCATAAGAGGTAATGTTATTCCTGTAATAGGGAGTAAACCGATTGTCATCCCAATATTTTGGAATACTTGGAAGGTGAACATTCCGATTGTACCAGCGCAAATATAACTACCGAAAGGTTCATTGCTTTCTAAAGCGATATGGATCATTCGGTAAATGAGTAAGAAAAAAAGTGAAATAATAACATTTGCTCCTAAAAAACCGAATTGTTCAGCGACATTTGTGAAAATAAAATCTGTATGTGGCTCTGGAAAATATACTTGTCCATTTTCCCATCCTTTTCCTTGCATTTCTCCTGATCCGGTAGCTAAAAATGCCTGTCTTAATTGGTATCCTTGTGAGTCATATTCGTAAGGGGATAGCCAGCCATAGAAGCGGTTTAATTGATACTCTTTTAAAATATGCTCTTTAAAGAACTCTGTATGAGTGAAATAAATATATATTAAGGTAGAGCCTATGACGAAAATGACGGAGGTTAATCCGAGGATAAGGCGCCAATGTATACCAGAAACTAAAATCATTGCTGCAAGCATCGCAGAGATTACCATAGTGTTTCCTAAATCAGGTTCTTTTGCGATTAAAAGTAGTGGAGGTAAACTAGCTGCGAATATTTTTCCAAGTAAAATAAAATCTTCACGAGTTGTCCGGAAAAAGTACTTTTCATTATGATTTGCTATAATTCGTCCAATGATGATAATTAAAAATAATTTCATAATTTCAGAAGGTTGAAAGTTTCCGATGCCTGGAAGTCTATACCATGCGGTAGCCCCTTTAATCGTAACGGCACCCGGAACTTGAAGTTCTAGACCAATAAGAAGTATGAGGGCAAAGCTATACAAATACCAAGCAATTTGTTTATATCGATCGAAATCAATAATCATAATAACGCCAATGGCCACAAATCCAATGACATACCATTGGATTTGTTTTAATGCAAAATTTATGTGTTGTAAAAATGGTGGTAAAGAAGCTTGTGCACTTGCAATAGCAAAGCAGCTAACAGTCCCAATGGCAAATAAAATAAAGATTAGTATGTAGTCTATTTGATATTGAGAGTTCGTATCTTTCACGGTATGTATTCCTTTCTATCGCCTAGTAAGTGTGATGATGACGTGATTGCAAAAAAATAATATGCAAGTAGACTGTTCATACATTTATTCCACTATTAATGGAAAGTCATACATAATAGGAAGGAATATCTCTTTTGTAATTATATTCAAGTTATAGGGGAGATGTACATCCGCATTTAGAATGAGGTTGGGATGTTATCGATAAAATTGGGAAAGCAGTAAAACTGGTCCAGTTTTACTGCTAAGGAAACAATTATGTAATTTTTTCAATAATAATTGATGCCCCCGTACCAACAGCTAGTGATAATACCGCCTCTATACCAATTACTTCAACTGATACTGGAGCTGTTGTAATTTGTGCAATCGCTTGGATAACGATAGGTGTTCCAAGTGAAACTAAGTTTCTTACAGCACCTGGTACTGTTACGCCATTCACTTGAATTTCAATGCCACCCAGTAAACCTGATGTTGCGGTATATACGATAACAGTAATTTTATATAATCCATTTTGGTGTATGGTGAAAGTATCGCTATCTAATTGAGTAATCGCTGTACCGAGCTGTGACCCAGCGGTATTAAATGGTACAGGCGTGTTAATCCCAACGTTGATGCTACTCGCAGCGGAGTTAAATGCGTACAATCCTGCTGGAAGTCCTAATCTAGATGGTCCAGTAGCACCAGTAGGTCCGGTAGTACCAGATGGTCCAGTAGCACCAGTAGGTCCGGTAGTACCAGTAGGTCCAGTAGCACCAGTAGGTCCGGTAGTACCAGATGGTCCAGTAGCACCAGATGGTCCGGTAGTGCCAGATGGTCCAGTAGCACCAGTAGACCCGATAGCGCCAGTCGGCCCAGTATCGCCGATTGGTCCAGTAGCACCAGTAGACCCGATAGCGCCAGATGGTCCAGTATCGCCGATTGGTCCAGTAGCACCAGTAGGTCCGGTAGTGCCAGATGGTCCAGTGTTGCCAGTCGGCCCAGTATCGCCGATCGGTCCAGTAGCACCAGTCGGCCCAGTGTTGCCAGTCTGTCCAGTGGCACCAATCGGTCCGGTAGTACCAGATGGCCCAGTCGGTCCAGGTGTCAAAGAAAATTGTGGAAATGCAGGGTCAGATGTGCTGGAAGATAAAGAGTCAACTGGATTTAAGCTGTTTGAATCATTATGATTGGACATAAATTCACCTCCGTAAATCTCTCGTTATATAATAGGTGAAAATTAATGAGAAAATGACATAGATATTTGTATACTTGAAAAGAAACTTTAATTATATGGAACAATATAAAAAAATGGAAAGTTTTGTGTGCATATAACATATGATTGAGATGGAACAGAGTAAGTATATGGAACATTATAAAGATGTACTATCTCCATCATAAGGGAGAGATGCATAATGAAAGGGATTATTTTAGCGGGCGGAACTGGATCGAGACTATATCCAATAACGAAAGTAACGAATAAACATCTACTTCCCGTTGGGCGGTATCCGATGATTTATCATGCAGTATATAAACTGAAACAATGTGAGATTACAGATATTATGATTATTACAGGTAAAGAGCATATGGGAGATGTTGTTAGCTTTTTAGGAAGTGGTCACGAATTTGGTGTGTCCTTTACGTATCGTGTGCAAGATAAGGCAGGCGGAATTGCGCAAGCGTTAGGGCTTTGTGAGGATTTCATCGGGAATAATCGTATGGTAGTTATATTAGGAGATAATATCTTTTCAGATGATATTCGTCCATATGTTGAAGAATTCACAAATCAAAAAGAAGGTGCTAAAGTGCTGCTTCAATCTGTAGAAGATCCTGAAAGATTTGGTGTGGCACATATTCAGGACCGAAAAATAATTGAAATTGAAGAAAAGCCGAAGAAACCGAAAAGTTCTTATGCTGTTACAGGAATTTATTTGTATGATTCGAAAGTCTTTTCTTATATAAAAGAATTAAAACCTTCCGCAAGGGGAGAACTTGAAATTACGGATATAAATAATTGGTATTTAAAACGAGGGGTACTTACTTATAATGAAATGAGCGGCTGGTGGACAGATGCAGGAACTCATGCTTCTCTTCAAAGGGCGAATACGTTAGCGCGGGATATAAACTTTGGGAAACAGTTTAATGGAGAATAGGTGAGAATATGAAAGTTGTAGACACAAATTTTACCGATGCGAAATTGTTAGAACCGAAGTTATTTGAAGACGATCGAGGTTTCTTTATAGAAAGTTATAATAAGAGGGTGCTAGAAACATTAGGAATTACGGATTCATTTGTACAGGATAACGTATCTTATTCAGCTAAAGCGGGAACGATTCGAGGACTACACTTCCAGAAAAAACCGAAAGCACAAACGAAACTCATTCAAGTTGTTCAAGGGGCAATTTATGATGTTATCGTAGATTTAAGAAAAGATTCACCAACCTTTAAACAGTGGAAAGGGTATATTTTAAGCGCGGATAATCACCGGCAATTATTAGTGCCAAAGGGATTTGCTCATGGTTTTTGTACGCTTGTACCTCATACAATTGTTATGTATAAAGTAGATGAGTATTATAGTGCTGAGCATGATTCAGGGTTGCTTTGGGAAGATAAAGAACTAGCAATTCCATGGCCGGTAACAAACCCTATTTTGTCGGATAAGGACCGCATATTACCATTACTTCAGGGATATGAAGATAGTTTTTAAGTAGGAGAGTTGTTTATGAATATACTAGTAACAGGTGGAGCAGGATTTATTGGAAGTAATTTCATTCACTATATGTTAAAAAACTATGAAACATATAAAATTATTAATTACGATGCATTAACATATAGCGGGAATTTAAATAATGTAAAGTCAATTCAAGACAATCCTAACTATTCATTCATAAAGGGGAAGATCCAAAATGGAGAGCTGCTGGAGCATATTATTAATGAACGTGACGTGCAAATAATTGTAAATTTTGCAGCGGAATCACATGTGGATCGTAGCATTGAAAATCCTATTCCTTTTTATGATACGAATGTAATCGGGACAGTCATCTTATTAGAGTTAGTGAAAAAATATCCACGTATTAAACTCGTGCAAGTATCAACAGATGAAGTGTACGGGTCTTTAGGGAAAACAGGGAAGTTTACCGAGGAAACCAAGTTAGCTCCAAATAGTCCATACTCTTCCAGTAAGGCGAGCGCGGACATGATAGCTTTATCTTATTATAAAACATATCAATTACCAGTCATAGTGACGCGTTGTTCCAATAACTATGGGCCGTATCAATATCCTGAGAAGTTAATTCCGTTAATGGTTACGAATGCGCTGGAAGGGAAAAAACTACCGTTATATGGTGATGGATTAAATGTAAGAGATTGGTTACATGTAACGGATCATTGTAGCGCGATTGATGTTGTTTTGCATCAGGGGCATTTAGGAGAAGTATATAATATAGGCGGAAATAATGAAAAAACAAATGTGGATGTTGTGGAACAAATTATTAATCTCTTAGGAAAAACGAAAAAAGATATTGAATTTGTTACAGACCGTTTAGGTCACGATCGTCGTTATGCGATTGATGCACAAAAGATGAAGAATGAGTTTGATTGGGAACCGAAGTATACGTTTGAACAAGGGTTAAAAGAAACGGTGGAATGGTATGAAAACAATACGGAATGGTGGAGACGACTAAAAGAAAAGTAAGGGGCATGTAAATGAAAGAGCGGGTTATCATAACAGGAGCAAATGGTCAATTGGGAAAACAACTACAAGAAGAGTTGAATCCTGAAGAATATGATATATATCCATTTGATAAAAAGTTACTAGATGTAACAAATATATCCCGAATTCAGCAAGTGGTACAAGAAATAAGGCCACATATAATCATTCATTGTGCAGCGTATACGAAGGTTGATCATGCTGAGAAAGAACAAGATCTTGCTTATTTAATAAATGCGATAGGAGCTCGAAATGTAGCGGTTGCTTCACAATTAGTAGGGGCTAAGTTAGTTTATATTAGTACCGATTATGTATTTCAAGGGGACAGACCGGATGGATATGATGAATTTCATAATCCAGCGCCGATAAATATATACGGGGCCTCTAAGTTTGCGGGGGAGCAGTTCGTTAAAGAGCTACATAATAAATATTTTATCGTTCGTACATCGTGGCTATATGGTAAGTATGGAAATAATTTTGTGAAAATGATGATGCGATTAGGAAAAGAAAGAGAAGAAATATCTGTTGTAGCGGATCAAATCGGCTCTCCTACGTATGTGGCGGATTTAAATATGATTATTAATAAGCTCATTCATACTTCTTTATACGGTACGTATCACGTATCAAATAGAGGCTCATGTTCTTGGTTTGAATTTGCTCAAAAAATATTTTCATATGCAAATATGAAAGTGAATGTATTACCTGTTTCAACCGAAGAATTCGGATCGGCGGCAGCGAGACCGAAATATTCTATCTTTCAACATAACATGCTACGATTAAATGGTTTTTTAGAAATGCCTTCTTGGGAAGAAGGATTAGAGCGGTTTTTTATAGAAACAAAAAGTCATTAACGAATTTAAGTTAATGACTTTTTTGTTTGCCTTTAAGAGGTTTTATGGTACTATTATTATAGTATCAGGTACTAATAACAAGTATAAGTATTTCTGGGAGGATATATCATGGAACTATTACAAGGGAAAACATTTGTTGTTATGGGCGTTGCGAACCAAAGAAGTATTGCATGGGGAATTGCTCGCTCTTTGCATAATGCAGGTGCAAAATTAATATTCACATTTGCAGGAGAACGTTTAGAAAGAAACGTTCGTGAATTAGCGGATACATTAGAAGGGCAAGAATCACTTGTATTACCTTGTGACGTAACGAATGATGAAGAACTTACAGCTTGCTTTGAAACGATTAAGCAAGAAGTTGGTACAATTCATGGTGTAGCACATTGTATTGCTTTTGCAAATCGTGACGATTTAAAAGGCGAATTTGTAGATACTTCTCGCGATGGATTTTTACTTGCACAAAATATTAGTGCATTCTCTTTAACAGCTGTAGCAAGAGAAGCGAAGAAAGTAATGACAGAAGGCGGAAATATTTTAACGTTAACATACCTTGGCGGCGAGCGTGTTGTGAAAAACTATAACGTTATGGGTGTTGCGAAAGCTTCATTAGAAGCTAGCGTGAAATATTTAGCGAATGATTTAGGACAACATGGCATCCGCGTTAACGCTATTTCTGCAGGACCAATTCGTACGTTATCTGCGAAAGGTGTAGGCGACTTTAACTCAATCTTAAGAGAAATAGAGGAGCGCGCACCACTTCGTCGCACAACGACTCCAGAAGAAGTTGGAGATACAGCAGTATTCTTATTCAGTGATTTAGCACGCGGAGTAACAGGTGAGAATATTCATGTTGATTCAGGATATCATATTCTAGGATAAATATAATATTTATTATAGTTTGTTAAAGGGCAGTCTCTAAATATTGAGGCTGTCCTTTTTAATTGTTCTCGGAAAGAACGATTTTTAACGAAAGTTCTTGCCGCGTGATGAATATAACTATAATAGTACACGATTTATCCAGCTACGTATGGAAGTGGGAGGGACGAGTGTGAAGAATAAAAGCTCAACAGTTGGAAAACCGTTGTTATATATTGCACAAGTAAATTTAGAACTTGCTGCACCGAAAATAAAAAGAATTATCCTTACAAACTTTGAAAATGAGGATAGAAAAGAGAAAAGTGATAGAAATGAAACTAGTGTAAGTAGTGAGGTGGAAGAGACAGTAGAAAAAGAAAAGCTTGAGAAAGAGGAGCAGCAAGTGGAGGAAGAAGTAGAAGAGGAACAAGAAGAGCAAGAGCAGGTGAGAACGGTCCCGCACAATAAATCATTTAAGGATATGAACAATGAAGAAAAAATTCATTTCTTATTAAACCGCCCTCATTACATTCCGAAAGTAAGATGTAGAATAAAAACAGCGACAGTCTCATATGTAGGATCTATTATTTCATATCGAAATGGTGTTGTATCAATTATGCCGCCAAATAGTATGAGAGATATTCGAGTATCTATAGAAGAGATAAAATCAATTGATATGGCTGTTTTTTAAATTATGTAAAGGTGGTAGATCAATTCTACCACCCAAATAGTTTTTTAGTTTACTTATTAAATAGTAACATCACGTAAGCACTGAATAGCGCAGAAACAGCTTAAGTCAACGGTAATACAAGTATTTGTACCGCGTAAAGTTGAAGTTGGTACATTTAAAAACGTACAAATTGGCTTGTCACCAGGTGCAAGAGAATCTCCGCCGATAGTTACAGTTAATACACGTAATACAGCACAGCTATCATCATCTACGCTCTCGACACGGAAAATCGGAGATGTACAGCTAGTAAGACTTCCTGATGGTGCAAATGCTTCAAAAACTTCTCCATTTTTTTTGTATAAAATAAAAGGACGTGTATTTGCTACTGATGAACTGCTGTGTGCTCCTAAAAATGGAATTTCGCAACCAGATCCGCATGTTGTAGTAGAACAATCTTGTAATTCATTGATAAATTTTACAACATCAGCTACGCAATGAGAAGAGCTATGGTGTTTATTTTCGTTACAACTCATTAATGTCACTCCTTATCTTCTTGTTTGTATTTACATTAATAAGATATTGGAGCGGAAGGGAATCGGTCACACTCTAAAGCGCTTTTTTTTTAAATAGGCTAAAGAAGGTAAGGGAAGGTGAAAGTATGCTATTTACAAGTTGGCTTTTATTTTTTATTTTCGCATTAGCTACTTTTCGATTAACACGCCTTATCGTTTATGATAAAATTACTGGCTTTTTGCGAAGACCGTTTATTGATGAGTTAGAGATTACAGAGCCAGATGGAAGTGTATCGACTTTTACAAAAGTGAAAGGTAAAGGTCTAAGAAAATGGATTGGAGAATTATTAAGTTGCTATTGGTGTACAGGTGTATGGGTTAGTGCTTTTTTATTAGTCTTATATAATTGGATACCTATCGTCGCGGAGCCGCTACTTGCATTATTAGCTATTGCAGGAGCAGCGGCGATTATTGAAACAATTACTGGATATTTTATGGGAGAATAATAAAGTGGAACTTTAACTATCGAGCTCTCTATTTCATACCGGCCTAACGTCCATGTTTTCTTTGCGTGTTGAGGTAGGAGATGCAAATAGCAGGATGAATTTTCATATTGAAAAAGCGGAGTTTAGGGGAGTGAGGGAACAAAAATAAGGAGTTGTTCATACAGTAAATAGACAGAATTGACAGTAGAGGAGATGTTTGCTGTGAGCAATAATCCAAGGCCAAATTCATATGATCTTCAGCAGTGGTACTACCTACAGCAACAGAAACAACAACAGGCATATCAAGAACAATTACAGCAACAAGGCTTTGTGAAGAAAAAGGGATGTAATTGTGGCAAGAAGAAAAATACAATAAAACAATATGAAGAATGAAACACTCATGTTAATGTGAGTGTTTTTCATTTAATAATTAAAAGTGGTATCTCAAATAAGAAATACCACTTGTAGTTAATCAATTTGTACGACTGTTAATGCAGCAGCGCGAATATCTACAATACCTTCTAATTCAACCGGTACGATTTGAATGAAATTACCAGGGTTTAAGTTAATGAGAACAGTACCACTGGAAACTTCTACTTCACCAGCACCAATAACGTTAGAGCGTACTGCTGTACCAGATCCAGGAATAACATTCTGCGGCGTATTTAATGATAAGAAAAAACGAGCCGCTGATGGTATAAAATTAGGATCATTAAAGTTTATTGATAATGTATAGCTGATTTGATAAATACCAGTTCTTTGGATTTTAATGCCATTTCCTACACTTACTGTATCATTTATTACTGGAACAGTGAGATCTGGATTTGAACTTGTACTAGGTAATAATAGTGGTGTGAATAATGAAGCGAATTGAGGGGCGAGAGCGTTGAATGCAAAGCCGAAAGCTGGCAAGGTACTAACGGCTTTTGCGTTGCAATCAATTTTATTAAATTTATATTTATCAGAAGAGAGCATGTTTTTCACTCCTTTATTTCTTCTACTTTTATTCAATGAAAGGGATAAGTTCTTTGTTCTAGACAAGTTCCTAATTTTATAAAAAATATATTAGTACCTTTTAAGCATGGATTGGGTGACAGAAATTTCTGCCACCCAATCCATGCTTAAATCATTATTCAGTTTTAAATCGTAACATCACGTAAGCATTGAATAGCGCAGAAACAGCTTAAATCAACAGTAATACAAGAATTCGTTCCCCTTAAAGTTGCAGTTGGAACATTTAAAAACGTGCAAATTGGATTATCGCCAGGTGATATAGGATCTCCGCCTATAGTTACGGTTAGTACACGTAATACAGCACAGCCATCATCATCTATGCTTTCAACTCGGAAAATAGGAGAGGTACAACTAGTAAGGCTTCCTGAAGGCGCAAATGCTTCAAAAAGTGTTCCAGCTTTTGTGTATAAAATAAAAGGACGTGTATTCGCTACTGATGCGCTGTTATGTGCTCCTAAAAATGGAACTTCGCAACCCGATCCACATGTTGTGGTTGCACATTCTTGTAGTTCATGTATAAAACGAACGACATTAGATACACAGTTGAAATCACAATCATGGTGATGATGATCTTCATTACAATTGCAGCTCATTATGTTCACTCCTTATCGTGAGTTCTGACATACACTATTACAATATGAACGGGATATGGTTGATATTACGTTAATTCTCAGGATAGAAACAGGGAATTTATATAGAGGGGATGTACATATCGTGATATGGAAAAAAAGACATCCTTATTTAGCGGATGTCTTTTCAGGTAAATCTTTTCGCGTAGTATATAAAAAACGAGATATATCTAGTTTCTTTCCTCTGAAAAATTGCGGGGAGGAAATATAAAGTTCTTCTTTAGCACGCGTAATTGCGACATAGAGTAATCGTCGTTCTTCTTCTAATGCTTCAGAAGTCTCCGTCACACGGTCATTGGCATCTTTTAAAGAAGAAGTATGCGGCAGTATGCCATCGCTTGCTCCGAGTAAAAAGACGCATGGAAACTCAAGGCCTTTCGCGTTATGAATCGACATAAGCGATACGGCATCTTTTTGCGGCATTGTTTTTAATGCTTCCATTTCTTTTTGACCTTGAATGGCCTCATTAATAAATTGTAAGTAAGCTGAAATATCCGTAAAGCGAGTTGCTGATTCCATTAATTCTTCTAACATCTCTTCTTGTATGTCCTTATGCATCGTAAAGGAAGAACGATCATTACTTTGTAAGTACTCTAAATACTTTCCTTTACCATGAATAATTTCTTTCAATGCTTTTTTCGGTTCAAGTTCTTTTATAAACTTAATAAAATCGATTCGCTCATTTACTTTTTTAACTTGAAAAGGTTTCAAGCTTGGGTTTAGTAATAGAAAATGAAGAAGAGAAGGGAAACGGCCCTCACCATATTTCCATTGTTCACGTTCAATAAATGAAATGCACTCATCACGGCCAATATACATTGTTGGTAATATATTTGAAAGTGATTCGAGGCGGAACGGTTCTAGCACGAGTCGTAAGTGATCTAATACGGGCCTAATTAAAGAATGCTCGTAGAACGATTGGCTCGCTCCATGTTTAATAAATGGAATCTTATGAATTGTAAGCTGATCAAGTAAAGAACGGCTTACAGAATGTGTACGATATAATAAACAAAAATCTTTATAATTTCGTTCACCACTATCTACTTTTTCCTGAATGAGTTGCAAAATTTGATTTGCTTCATCAAGAGTTGTCGCAGGTCGTGCATAAAACGGCTGCATGCCATCGTTACGAACAGAATATAGCTCTTTATCAAAACGTTCTTGATTGAGCTTAATAACTTCATTTCCAAGTCCGACGATAAATGGATTAGATCGATAATTCGTATTAAGTGCGATAATCGTTGTATTATCAAATTCCTTTGGAAAAGATAAAATAATTTGGTGACTTGCCCCTCGCCAGCCGTAAATCGCTTGATCGTCATCACCTGCGATAAATAAATTATTTCTTGGCGTGGCTAACAATTTTACAATTTCATATTGTGCATACGACGTATCTTGAAACTCATCTACTTCAATGTAATGAAAACGCTCTTGTAATTGAGTAAGCAGGGGAGCGTTATTTTCTAACAGATAATACATTTCTAATAAGATGTCGTCAAAATCGATATAATTGTACCGTTGTTTTACCTCTTCGAAACGTTCGTATACTTCTTTGAACTCTTGTTCAACCGGTGTTTTCGCTTTTACATCTTTCGGACGATTCAATTTGTTTTTCTCAAGTGAAATCATAGCGAGTATCGTTTCGGCATCATAAGCGTCTTTTAAGCGTAATTCTTTCAAAATTTTCTTTATCATAATTTGTTTATGTTTTTCATTTGCTAAAATTTGCTGATTATATCCTTGACTACGAAGCAATTTTAAAAAGACAGAGTGGAATGTACCAGCAACGACATAGCTACTTGCGGCATGATTCATACCAGGTAAATTCGCTACACGGCTTCGAATTTCTTCAGCTGCTTTTTGTGTAAACGTCAGCAGCAAAATATTTCGTGGATGAACATGTTTTACATTAACTAAATAACCAACGCGAGTTGTTAAAACAGATGTTTTACCACTTCCAGCACCAGCTAGTGTAAGGACAGGTCCTTCTGTCGTTTGCACTGCTTCTAACTGTTTTTCATTTAAATAAACACCTTGCTGTTCTAAAGCGCGGAAATACGCCGCATCTGCATCTTCTTCCATAATTAAATGGGTAGATGTTTTCGGAATATGATACGTCGCTTGCGGAATACCAGCGTGTGTTAACGGTTTTTGTGAAAATTTTTCTTGTGTCATATATTCACCTTCAAAACTATAGCATCAACATTTAACTTTAGCGGAAGAAAAAGAAAATAGCAATGTAAAAAACAGGAGGGGCTACCTCCTGCTACAAAATTACAATTCTTTTATCATTACGACGTGCGGGATATTTGCTTCCATAAATACATCAGAAGCCGTCACGTATCCTAGCTTTTTATAGAAAACTTCAGCATGTGTTTGAGCATGGAGTTTCAATTTCGGTAGAGACTCTTCTTTTGCATGCGCTTCAAGTGCATCCATAATGATTTTGCCAATACCTTTTTTGCGATGGGAGGCCAGTACGCAAATGCGTTCCATTTTTCCAACTCCATCAACAATGCGAAAGCGGCCCGCACCGACTGAAATGTCATTGTCATATACAACAACGTGCACCGAAGTATCTTCAAATTCATCATATTCTTCTTCAGAAGAAACACGTTGTTCTTCTACAAAAACCTGTTTACGTACAGAGAATGCATCACTTAGCTGCTCGTCTGTTTGTACGATTTGTGCGTGCAAATTAGTTGCTCCCCTTTCCAAGGTGGAATGTTTCATGTACAGTCCATGTTCCGTTTTCTAATTGATATAGAAGGTGGAAACGATCGATTGGTTGCTCATAATAGAAATCTTTCATACGTAATCGACCTAATACATCAGCGTGCTCTGCATCTGACAGGCTTTGACCGATTGTTAAATGAGGTACGAAAGAGTACTCGCGCTCTTGTGTAAAGAATCCATTATGCATTTCTTCATTTAAGAAAGTAAGTTCAGGTGTTTTTTCTACTTTAAAATAAAGAACATTATTAACAGGTGCGAATGAACCAACTTTTCCAACATGAAGGGTGAAAGGGTTCGTTTTGTTTGCGATTGTATGTAACTCATTCACAATCGATTCTAATTGTTCATCTTGCGTTTCAAAGGGTGTTTTCAATGTAATATGTGGCGGAACTAATGCGTAATGTGGATCATAACGTTTACGCAATCCGTTTGCTTTATCTTGAATCATTTTTGATGGGAAAATTACAATTCCTAATTTCATGTTCCAATTCCTCCCTTTGCAAGTCTAGTTAGATTTTGAGAATAAATCTCTTTATCTATTATATCAAATTATTCTGAATATCGCTCTCTATTATTTCATTGATAGAATATGAGAAAATGCTTTCGGTAAATCTGCTTGCCAATATTTCCATGTGTGATTCCCTTCAAACTCTTCATAATGCGTGATGAAATTTCTATCTGTAAGAAGAGTATTTAGCTCACGGTTCGGTTCTACGAAATCAGATACTTGTCCATCTGTGCGCTTGACAGCTGTTTCTTCTGTCCCAATGACGTGATAAAGTTCTAACGCCCCCGGATTTTTAAAGTCTCTTGCTAAGTTCATCACTGTTTCATCAACAAATGGTGACTGCATAACGACTTTACCGAATGTATGCGGATACATAAGTGCGGTCATGAAGGAAACTGTACCGCCAAGAGAATCTCCAATTAAAACGCGTCCTTTACCCATTTGATACGTTGGATAATTTTCATCAATATATGGAGCAAGCTCATGAGCAAGGAAACGAATGTAAGCAGCATTCTTTACATCGCTCGGGAAATATTTTTCCTTACGATCGTGTACATTTTTATATGGAATGCCGACAATAATTGTACGGTCGATTTCTTCAGTTTCACGAAGACGCTCAATTACACGGTGCGCTTTACCAAGCTGAAAATAATCTCTACCATCTTGTGCAATAACAACCGTATGCTTATGGAGAGGTGTGTAATTTACTGGTAAATAAACAAGAAGTGTAAGTTCCTCTTGAAGTGATGTACTAAAAAATGAAATTTCTTCAATTCTCCCTATTGTTTGATTCATGTAGATCCCCCTAAATAAAAATTTACTGTAATGATTGTAAGAGCGACGCTTGTAGTGAAAAGGAAAGAAATAATCACTAATAGGTGCCTTAATTTCTATTTTACCATAATGGTACGAAGAATCTAAAAAATTAGTATTTAAGTTATGAAAGAAAACGGATATAATGAAGTGGGATTTTTTACAGGTGAGAGGGGAGACAGGATTTGAAACAAGAAAGATCAATCGCACTACCATTAGCAATTTCCATTATAGCCATTTCATTCGCAGCTGTTTTTGTAAAGATGTCCTCAGCACCATCTTCAATTTTAAGTATGTATCGATTATGGATTATCGTACTTATTATGCTGCCTATCGTTTGGAAAAAACGGGAAGAGTTTAGTAAGATTCAAATAAAGGATTGGGGATTTTTAATTGGATCTGGTTTCTTTTTAGCACTTCATTTTCTTTTATGGTTTGAATCCTTAAAGCATACGACAGTAGCAAGTTCGACGATTATTTTAGCGCTGCAACCTATCGTATCTTTAGTTGGAGGTTTTTTTCTATTTAAAGAAAGAACAACCTATTCAGCAATTGCGACGATGGGAATTGCGATACTAGGCGTAATGTGTATTGGCTGGGGAGATTTAGGGCTAAGTGAGCAAGCAATTTATGGGGATATATTATCCTTTTTAAGTGTAATAGCAGTTGTCGGTTATTTATTTATCGGACAAACGACAGTAAAGAAAGTATCGCATTGGATTTATAGTTTCACTGTATTTGCCTTCGCTGGTATATTTATAGCGATTTATAACGTTATACTTCAAGTGCCATTTACAGGCTATACGAAGTGGGATTGGAGTATTTTTCTTTTACTTGCGATTGTACCGACAGTGTCACACGTCATTAATAATTGGTTATTAAACTACGTAAATGCAACAACAATTTCAATGAGTATTCTAGGGGAACCAGTTGGGGCATCTATACTAGCGTTCTTCTTACTTGGAGAAAAATTAAACGCAATGCAAATTATCGGTAGCATGCTCGTATTGTTTGGTGTATCTGTTTTCTTACTACAGCAACAAAAGCGAACAGCAAAAAATGTGGTGAACAAACCGGTGTATACACAGGAATTATAATGTTAGGGGAGAAAAGAGAAGTTGTGATACTTCTCTTTTTGTTTTATAGAAATTTAAGTGAAGAAGGGGGAGAGAAATGGAAGAGATATTAAAGAAGTATATGAAGAGTTTTACAACATTAAGTGAAGAAGAGCAGCAACTGATCCTCAGTGAATTACAAATTGAAGAATATAAAAAAGGAACAGTGCTCCTAAGACAAGGAGATGTTCCGTCTAAATGTTATTTTGTATTAAAAAGATGCGTGAGGCAGCACTGTATAGATGAAGCAGGGAGAGAGGTTACATCAAATTTTTATACAGAAGAACAAGCAATCGCAAATTTCAATCATCATAAACAAGATAAATCATCCCCGCATACGTTAACGTGTTTAGAAGACTGTATAGTAGTAGTTGGCGATCTGTATAGTGAAAAGGACATGTATAAGAAATATTCACAGTTAGAAGAAATGACGCGCCAAATGATTGAATACAATTTTGGTGAAGTACAAGAAGAACTTACATTATTTATTGCATCGACACCAGAAGAGCGCTACAAATCATTATTACAAAAACGCCCGCATTTAATTCATCGTGTTCCTCAATATCAATTGGCAAGTTATCTAGGTATTACGCCAGAATCATTAAGCAGAATTAAGAAACGACTCAAACAGTAGAGTTTTTTCCACCTCTAAGCAATAGCCATATACTAAATCCTAGTTCACCTGTGATCATCGGTAGTTGAAAGACAACGTTAAGAATGGAAATAATCGCATCATATTGTGAAAACATCGTATTCATTACGTTAATGATGATATAGCCGATTGCAGCAATGAGCAGTAATATACTAATAGTCTTCGGTATGTTTGTAGATTGAAAGGTTACGTATCCTAAGGTGAGAAGATGTAAGCCGAAAATGATTAATCCTACAGACCAAATGTATTCAAAAGCTTCTAGAAATAACGTTGTATATGCTTCTGAATTAGCAACTGTGCTTTTTGAAAGAAGTAATACAAATGTTAAATTGAATATAGCAATACCAAGTATAGCTGTATACATAAGACGAAGACAGGCAGCTAGTAATGAGAGGCTAGTATAGATAGGTTTTAGAAAGAAATAAAGAGCCCACGAGGCGATAATATCCGTAATGAAAATGATAATCCATCCGAAAATTTCTGCTTTGAAAAGTGAACTTGAAGTTTGAATATTATGGAGTGTCGTGCTCGCATCTCCTTGTACAACGAGATTTCCGTGAACAAAACTGTAAGAAAAAAATGCAGCGAATGCCATAATGAGAAGAGAAGTACCAGCAAATAAGGCAAACTTTCGTTCATTCATATGTCGTCCTCCTATTTCAATATTACTTTTATTTTAATAAGAGAAGGAGGGGAATTCATTGACTTAAATCAAGAGAGGAGGGAGCGTAATGGAATTTCCATCAAAAAAAGATGCGTGGTTATATCCAATCTTTTTCATTGTTTTAGGCACATGTTTCGCTCTAATTTTTGCAGGGAGAGAATACTTTCTCTTATTTTTTACAATTCCATTAGCTATACTGTTTAGTTGGAGTTGGTTTTCAACAAAATATATTGTAGGGGAAGAAGAGATTACTATTAGATCTGGTTTCGTTAAAAAACGTATTCTTATAAGGGATATAAAGCGAATTTCAGATACGAAAAATCCAATCGCAGCTCATGCACTATCATTCGATCGATTTGAAATTCTATACGGATCATATGAAACAGAACTTATTTCTCCAAGAAATAAAGAAGAATTTATTTTGTTGTTAAAAAGAAAAAATCCTGGAATTGAAATAAATAAAGAGAGTGGATTCATATCCACTCTCTTTATTTCACTTTGGATTTGTCATATAAGGTTGTACGTGAACGACACATAAGTCGCGGAATTTTCCTTCAGCAGTTGTGACAATTACGACTGCTCTTCCTGCACTTTTTCCAGTAATCGTTACCGTATCACCTTTTGGATAGATTGTGATGACATCAGAATTCATATTTGTCCAAATAAGCTCTTGGTTCGTCGCTTGCATTGGCAAAACGGAAGCTGATAACTCAGTACTTTGCCCAGTTTTTATTTTTAACTTATTTTTTCCCATATGAACACCGATAACTGAAATAACAGAAGGAGCAATTGAAATTTTGGGCGGATTAGGTTGTATGTTTAAACGAGAAGTAGAAGTATTTGTGATAGGTGAAAATTTTCTTATATGCTTTTGCTGGAAAGCTGCTAACATTGGTGGAGTCCCCTTTCTGTATAAGTGCTGATACTCATACTATAAAGGAGTAGTGTTATGTTAAATTTAACGAAACATAAAGAATTTGTTAAATTTGAGAAGAAGATTGTCGAACTGTAATAAAAAAAGCTCTGCTGTTACGATAACAGCAAAGCTTTTTTATAGACTATGACTATGTTGTTTTTCGAAATCCTCAAATTGCTCTTCAACTTCTTTTGAAGGTTGTGTTAGTAAACTAACGATTATGATTGCTAGTAAACTAATTGTGAAACCAGGAATCATTTCATATAAGAAGTTTGTTAAGAATTTAAATTGAGTCCATATAATAACAGTCGCGGCACCAGAAATCATACCAGCAAGCGCGCCCCATTTCGTCATACGTTTCCAATATAGACTTAATAAAATAGCTGGTCCGAATGAAGAACCAAATCCAGCCCAAGCGTATCCAACAAGAGCCAAAATCGTATCATTTTGTTTAAGCGCTAATGCACACCCAATTAAAGCAATACCAAGAACAGCCATACGACCGACAAATACAAGTTCTTTATCAGAAGCATCGCGCTTAAAGAATGTTCTATATAAGTCTTCTGTTACTGCACTTGAAGTAACGAGAAGTTGAGAAGAGATTGTACTCATAATAGCTGCTAAAATAGCCGCTAATAAAAATCCAGTAATAAGCGGATGGAATAAAATACTGCCAAGTTCAACGAAAATCGTTTCTGGGTCAGAAAGTTTTAAACCCGCTTTTGAATAGTATGCGATACCGATAAGACCAGTAAACATAGCTCCGACAACAGAGAAAATCATCCAGCTCATACCGATTCGGCGTGCGCTTTTAATTTCTTTTACAGACGAAATTGCCATAAAGCGTACGATAATATGAGGTTGTCCAACATAACCAAGGCCCCATGCGAATAATGAAATAATGCCTAATACAGAAGTGCCTTTAAAAATATCTAATAATGTTGGATCGATAGATCTAATAGTGTCAAATGCTGGACCAAGTCCGTTTACATGCATAATTGTTACGATTGGAACAAGAATAAGAGCGACTACCATAATGATTCCTTGTACGAAGTCTGTCCAACTTACAGCTAAAAATCCACCAAATAATGTGTAAGCTACGACAACACTTCCAACGATAAGAAGGCCAACATGGTAATTGAGTCCAAATGAATTTTCGAATAATACAGCGCCGGAAACAAATCCTGAAGCTACATAAAATGTGAAAAAAATCATAATAACAAGTCCAGATACGAGGCGTAGCATATGAGATTTGTCGTGGAAACGGTGTTCTAAAAATTCTGGAATAGTAATAGAGTTGTTTGCAATTTCTGAGTAGGTACGTAAGCGAGGAGCGACATAGATCCAGTTTGCGTATGCGCCAAGTGTTAGGCCAATCGCAATCCAGCTACTACTTAATCCAACGCTAAACATTGCACCGGGTAAGCCCATTAAAAGCCAACCGCTCATATCAGCTGCTCCAGCACTTAATGCTGTTACTGCGGGGCCTAGTGTACGCCCGCCAAGCATATAATCTGTTAAGTTGGACGTTCGTTTATAGGCAAAATAGCCGATAACTAGCATCCCGAGCATGTAAATAGAGATAGAAGTTAAAATTAACATCTGCGTACTCATGTAGTTCCCCTTCCTTTTGTCATGTCTTTTGATGCATTTTGCATATTTATAATCTATCATGATTATTCAGAAAAATCCATGCGCAAATAAGAATTTTCTGAAATTTAAGCGTTTTTTGACATCTTTTTACTTTTGGGATATATAACTTTCTGGCAAAAAACCTTAATTTTAATAGAGTATTTACTATTTTTACATAAAAACAGGTTGTTTTGTCAATATAATATCGAACGAAGAAATAATATTTTTTTCGGAAAAAGTATTGACTTATTAGAAATGTGAGGAATATAATGAGTGCAACTTAAAAAAATGCAAGCGTTGATGAAGAAGAGTACACATGATGAACATGTCAGAGAGCTGATGGTTGGTGCGAATCAGTATGGGATTGATGTGGAATGGGCTTCGGAGCTTCCAAACCGAAACGAAAGAAGTAGGCTTTGGCGACATGATCTCATCGATACAAGAGACACGTATTATTTTTTGATACGGCAAAGTGCGTTACATTCGTAACGAATTAAGGTGGCACCACGGGAGTACCCGTCCTTTCTATAGGATGAGTACTCCCTTTTTGTGTATAAAAAATTAAATAAATTAAATCGTTTAAGTAAGAAGAGTACGTATAATGGAGACGTTACAGAGAGCCGGGAATAGGTGGGAGCCCGGTGCGGTGCCATATACGGAATGGGCTTACGAGAGGTATGCTGAACAATTTCTATTCAGTAGGCAACCCGGGTTCCGCCGTTACAAGGATAAGGTATATATTTTGTACCTGAATAAAGCGGGATGCTTTTGCATCCAACCTGAGGTGGTACCACGGTAAATTTATCGTCCTCTACATATTTCGATATGTAGGGGACTTTTTTATTTTTCAGAGTGAGGTGAAAGGCATGATGACGAAAGAAGAATTTATGAAGCAAAAAGAACAAGGAAAAACATTTTTAGTAATCGCTGAAGAAGAAGGAGATAGCATTACGCCAATTTCTTTATATAGACGTATGAAAGGGAAGAAGAAGTTTTTACTAGAAAGCTCACAGCTTCATCAAGATAAAGGACGCTATTCTTGCTTAGGATGTAATCCGTATGGTGAAGTGAAAAGTGTTGGTACGGAAGTGGAACGAACGATTTACAGCCAAACAGAAAAGCTGCAAGGTAACGTACTGCAAGTGTTAGAAGAGGTAATCGCACCATCGCTAGTAGAAAGTCCATTCCCATTTTGCGGAGGAGCAGTTGGTTATATCGGCTATGACGTAATTCGGCAGTATGAAAATATAGGAGTAGACTTACATGATCCATTAAATATTCCAGAAGTACACCTTTTACTGTATAGCGAGTTTATCGTTTACGATCATTTACGCCAAAAACTATCGTTTGTATATGTATGCAAGGAAGATGAATCAGCTTCTTATGAGGAAGTATACGAGAGATTGCAACGATACAAAGAAGAAGTGCTAAACGGAGAAGAAGAGAAGGTGAGTGAAGTAATATCATCTTTATCATTCACTTCTTCAGTAACTGAAAAAGAATTTTGTGAAATGGTAGAAACAGCGAAAGAATACATTCGGGCAGGAGATATTTTTCAAGTTGTATTATCCCAGCGTTTGCAAAGTGAATGTAAAGGAGATCCATTTGCATTATACCGGAAACTTCGAATTGCAAATCCATCACCATATATGTTCTATATCGATTTTCAAGATTATGTTGTGCTTGGCTCTTCGCCAGAAAGTTTACTATCAGTAAGAGACGATAAGGTGATGACAAACCCAATTGCCGGTACGAGGCCGAGAGGGAAAACGAAGCAGGAAGATGAGGAAATCGAAAAAGAACTGTTAGGAAATGAGAAAGAGCGGGCGGAGCATATGATGCTTGTGGATCTAGGCCGAAATGATATTGGCAGAGTAAGTGAAATTGGCTCTGTGACAATAGATAAATATATGAAAGTAGAGAAATACTCTCACGTTATGCACATTGTATCTGAAGTTTACGGAACATTGCGAAAACAAATGAGTGGATTTGATGCATTAGCGTATTGTTTACCAGCTGGCACAGTATCAGGTGCTCCGAAAATAAGGGCGATGGAAATTATTAATACGTTAGAGCATGAAAAAAGAAATGTATACGCCGGAGCAGTTGGATATATTTCATTCTCAGGAAATCTTGATATGGCGCTAGCAATTCGAACGATGGTTGTGAAAGATGAGAAAGCGTACGTTCAGGCAGGAGCGGGTATCGTCTACGATTCAGACCCTGTAGCTGAATATGAAGAAACATTAAATAAAGCGAGAGCGCTTTTGGAGGTTATGAAATGATTGTACTGATCGATAATTATGATTCATTCACATATAACTTGTATCAACTATTAGGCGAGTACGAGGAAGAAATTGTTGTAGTAAGAAATGATCAAATAACAATTGAACAATTAGAGGAGATGAAGCCGAAAGGAATTGTGCTATCACCAGGACCTGGAAAACCAGAAGATGCTGGAATTTGTATCGATGTTATTCGTCACTTTTATAAGAACGTTCCCATCTTAGGAATTTGCCTTGGCCATCAAGCAATCATATCCGCATTTGGAGGAGAAATTGTTAGAGCAGAGCGTATTAAACACGGAAAAACATCGCGTGTGAAACATAACGGAACGTCAATCTTTTCGTACGTTACGCAGCCGCTAACAGCGATGCGTTACCATTCACTCGTCGCAGCGCAAAATGGTTTGCCGCAGTGTTTTGACATACTCGCGACAGCGATGGATGACGGAGAAATCATGGCAGTTCGTCACAACTATTATCCGCTCTTCGGATTACAGTTTCACCCAGAATCAATTGCAACAGAAGAAGGCGGAAAGTTAATACGTGCCTTTTTAGCAGAAGTGAAAGAGGAGGAGAGAGTATGAACAGTTATCTTCGAAAGTTAGTAGAGGGACAACATTTAACAGAAGAGGAAATGTATGAAGCGGGACTTCTTTTATTAAGTGACAACATATTGGAAAGTGAAGTTGCAGCTTTCTTAGTATTGCTGAAAGCGAAAGGCGAAACAGCAGAAGAAATATACGGTCTCGTTCGTGCTCTTCGCGAAAAGGCATTACCGTTTTCAAATCATATAAAAGGCGCGATGGACAATTGCGGAACGGGTGGTGACGGTGCGCAAACATTCAATATTAGTACAACATCGGCATTTGTACTTGCCGGAGCTGGTGTAAAGGTTGCGAAACATGGAAACCGCGCTGTTTCTAGTAAAACAGGAAGTGCTGATTTATTAGAAGAACTCGGTGTAAACATTAGTTGTACGCCAGGTGAGATTGACTACTTATTAGAAAATGTAGGGATTGCCTTCTTATTTGCACCAGCGATGCATCCAGCATTAAGACGCATTATGAAAATAAGAAAAGAATTAAACGTTCCGACGATCTTTAACTTAATTGGACCGCTGACGAGTCCGGTTAATTTAGAAACACAATTTGTCGGTATTTATAAACGAGATATGTTATTGCCGGTAGCGGAAGTATTGCAGAAACTAGGCAGAAAACAAGCGCTCGTCGTAAACGGAAGTGGATTTTTAGATGAAGCATCATTACAAGGAGAAAACTGCGTCGCTATTTTAAAAGACAATGAAATAATTGAAATGAGTATTGCACCAGAAAACTACGGTTTTTCAAGAGTGAAAAATGAGGAAATTAGAGGCGGAAATTCAAAAGAAAACGCAAAAATTACGCTCGGAGTATTGAGCGGAGAAAAAAGTGTATACCGCGATACCGTTTTACTAAATGCAGGGCTTGCTCTTTTCGCAAACGGAAAAGCGGAAACGATTGAAGAAGGAATTAAACTAGCGGCACATAGCATTGACTCCGGAAAAGCATTAGAAAAATTAAACTTATTAATTACAGCAAGCCATGAAAAATTAGAAAGGGTGAATTAAAGTGGGGACGATTTTAGACAAAATTGTAGAGCAGAAGAAAGTAGAAGTTGCGGAGTTATATGAAACATATTCACCAGTGAAAGAAAAAAGGAAAACACACTCACTTGTAAAAGCTTTAGAGCAGTTTACTGTAATCGCCGAGGTAAAGCGAGCGTCTCCATCAAAAGGCGATATTAATTTACACGTTGATGTACCAAAACAAGTTAAAACATATGAAGAATGCGGCGCTGGAGCGGTTTCTGTTTTAACAGACGGTCAATTTTTTAAAGGATCGTTTCACGACTTACAAACTGCAAGAGCAGAAAGTAACATTCCGCTTTTATGTAAAGATTTTATAATTGATAAGATTCAAATTGATAGAGCTTATGAAGCTGGTGCAGATCTTATTTTATTAATCGTTGCAGCATTGTCAAAAGAGAAATTAAAAGAGCTTTATAACTACGTACTAGAAATGGGATTAGAAGCGATAGTTGAAGTTCATGATGAACAGGAATTAGAAATTGCAACCCGATTAAATCCGCACGTTATCGGAATTAATAACCGTAATTTAAAAACGTTTGAAGTAGATTTAAGCCAAACTGAAAAACTCGGAAAACGACTGAATGAGGAAAATCTGCTTTGGATTAGTGAAAGTGGTATTCATTCAAAAGAAGATATTATTCGCGTCAAACGAGCTGGTGCAAAAGGTGTATTAGTTGGTGAAGCACTTATGACAACGTCTTCTATTAGTAGCTTTTTCGATGAATGCAAGGTGAAAATATGAAAGTGAAGATTTGCGGTATTACTGATGTTGAAACAGCGAAAAGAGCTTGCGAATACGGAGCAGATGCAATCGGATTCGTTTTTGCAGAAAGTAAACGCCAAATCACTCCAGGGCAAGCGAAAGAAATTATTGGGGAAATTCCAGCACACGTTTTCAAGGTCGGTGTTTTCGTAAATGAATCGGTAGAAGTGATCCAGAAAATTGCAGAGGAGTGCGGGTTAACGCATGTGCAACTACATGGGGATGAAGACAACCATCAAATCAGGAGATTGAATATTCCGTCTATAAAAGCGTTAGGAGTAGCTTTAGAGAAAGATATTGAACATGCGAAAAAATACGAAACAGATTATCTGTTATTTGATAGCCCGAAAGAAAAGTTTTACGGAGGAAATGGAAGGACATTCTCATGGGAATTACTTGAGCATATGCCAAACGAGTTGCGAGAGAAAACGATATTAGCTGGCGGATTAAACGTCATTAATATAGAAGAAGCCATTCAAACCGTTCAGCCATATATGGTCGATGTGAGTAGCGGGGTAGAGACAGAAGGAAAGAAAGATTTGGAGAAAATAAAACAATTTATTAAAAAAGCGAAGGAGTGTTCCAAATGAACTATGCATATCCAGATGAAAAAGGTCATTACGGTATATACGGAGGACGATACGTTCCAGAAACGTTAATGCAATCCGTACTAGAGCTAGAAGAAGCGTATAAAGAAGCGATGCAAGACGAAGCGTTTCAAAAGGAATTAAATCATTATTTACAAACGTATGTTGGAAGAGAAACACCGCTTTATTTCGCTGAAAATATGACGAAGTATTGCGGCGGAGCAAAGATTTATTTAAAGCGTGAAGATTTGAACCATACGGGAGCTCATAAAATTAACAATACAATCGGTCAGGCACTTCTTGCGGTAAGAATGGGTAAGAAGAAAGTTGTCGCTGAAACAGGAGCAGGACAACACGGAGTTGCAACAGCTACTGTATGTGCCCTTCTCGGTTTAGAATGCGTCATCTTTATGGGAGAAGAAGATGTGAGACGACAAAAATTAAACGTGTTCCGAATGGAATTACTCGGAGCAAAAGTAGAAAGCGTAGCGGCAGGTAGCGGCACGTTAAAAGATGCGGTGAACGAGGCGCTTCGTTACTGGGTTTCACATGTACACGATACGCACTACATTATGGGATCAGTTCTCGGACCACATCCATTTCCGCAAATTGTTCGTGATTTCCAAAGTGTAATTGGGAAAGAAACGAAAAAGCAATACGAAGCGTTAGAAGGAAAATTACCAGAAGCAGTCGTTGCTTGTATTGGTGGTGGTAGTAATGCAATGGGAATGTTTTATCCGTTCGTACACGATGAAGAAGTTGCCCTTTACGGCGTAGAAGCAGCTGGAAAAGGTGTTCATACAGAAAAGCACGCGGCGACTTTAACGAAAGGAAGCGTCGGTGTTTTACACGGATCGATGATGTATCTTCTGCAAAATGAAGAAGGACAAATTCAAGAAGCACACTCTATTTCAGCTGGACTAGATTATCCAGGTGTTGGGCCGGAACATAGTTTACTAAAAGATATTGGACGCGTTTCTTATCATTCAATCACAGATGACGAAGCGTTAGACGCGTTTCAATTATTAACGAAAAAAGAAGGGATTATCCCGGCATTAGAAAGCTCACATGCTGTCGCATACGCTTTAAAATTAGCGCCGAAAATGAAGAAAGACGAAGGTCTTGTCATTTGCTTATCTGGCCGCGGTGATAAAGATGTAGAGAGTATAAAACGTTATATGGGAGAGGTGTAAAAAATGGGAGTAGAAAAAATTAAAGCAGCGTTTGAAAATGGCAAGAAAGCATTTATTCCGTACGTAATGGGCGGAGATGGTGGACTTGAAAAGTTAAAAGAAAGAATCCGTTTTCTAGATGAAGCAGGAGCAAGCATCGTTGAAATCGGTATTCCGTTTTCAGATCCAGTCGCAGACGGTCCAACTATTCAAAGAGCAGGAAAACGTGCGCTAGATAGCGGTGTAACATTAAAAGGGATTTTTCATGCATTAGCAGAAGTGAGGCAAGAAGTTCAAATTCCATTTGTACTCATGACATATTTAAATCCAGTACTAGCATTCGGAAAAGAACGTTTCATCGAGAGCTGTCTTGAAGCAGGTGTGGATGGCATTATCGTCCCAGACTTACCGTATGAAGAACAACATATTATTGCGCCGCTTCTACGTGAGGCGAAAATAGCTTTAATTCCACTCGTAACTGTAACAAGCCCAATTGAACGAATCAAGAAAATTACGAGTGAATCACAAGGATTCGTTTACGCCGTTACAGTAGCGGGCGTAACAGGAGTACGTCAAAACTTTAAAAACGAAATTCATAGTTACTTAGAAAAAGTAAAATCACACGTTCACTTACCAGTTGTTGCAGGATTCGGTATTTCAACACGAGAGCAAATAGAAGAAATGATTACAATATGTGACGGTGTTGTCGTTGGAAGTAAAGTCATTGAGCTATTAGAAAATGAAAAGCACGAAGAAATATGTGAGTTAATACATGCAGTAAAAGAAACAGAAGAGGCATAAGTCTCTTCTGTTTCTTTTATGTGAAAAGTGTTAAAATATACAGAAAACACTTATAATTTAGAGGTGAGAAGGCATGCTAAGACGGAAACTATTATATCTTCTTTTAACCGTACCACTATACGCTTGGCTCATTAGCATGACGAAAATAGAATTACTAGCTCTGTTTCTAGGGTACTTATTCATCTTCTCTAACCTAAATCGGATTCAAGAGCAATCTATTTTCGAAGTATGTATATTTTCGGTTAGTATAGAATTATTTAGTATCGTTTCGATTGTATTATTAAATGAATTATTCCAATGGATCCATTCATTTGAATTAATAAAACTTGGGAATATTGTATTGCAAGTAATATGTGCTTATATTGTGTTTGTTGTGTTAGACAAAATAATCGGACAGCAGACGGTTTTTCAGGATAAAAGAAAATGGGATTGATCCAAAAAAAGAGCTGTTTGGCTCTTTTTTTAATCTGTTTTAAAAATAATTGAAAATCGTGTTATCTGTTATATAATAGTTAAAAATTGTATTTTTAACGAAATGAGATGATAACATGGCCATATTGTTGGCACTTATCCCAATTATGATGATTTTCATTTGTTTATTTTTATTTAAACAAACGTCATTAAGATCCTCATTAATTTCTTATGCCGTTTCTGTTGGAATTGTTTTACTCTCGCCAACATTTCGGTTAGGGATAAGTGAAACTGTACATGCAACGATTAAAGGTTGGTTAATTTGTTTTATTGTTGGATACGTTTTGTTTTTCGGTATTTTTTTATTTCACCTCATGAACAAAATGGGATACATCGATCAAGTAGCGAGATTTCTAGAACAAGTCACGCGCGATCGATTATTACAAATGCTTCTTATGTGTTTTGGAATTTGTCCACTTATTGAATCAGTAAGTGGGTTCGGAATTGGTTTTATGGTCGCAGCACCTATTTTTCTTTCTCTCGGTTACAAACCTTTTCAAGCTGTACTACTTTCGTTTATCGGTTTACTTGCAAGTTCATGGGGCGCGATGGCAACGGGTACGATTATCGGTTCTCAGCTTATTAACATGCCACTCACGACTCTTGGCACAAATACAGCATTATTAAGCATCCCGATTTTCGCATACTTTATCATCCTTTCTTTATACGTTGTCGGTGGCTTTCAGGCAGTTATAGAAAAGTGGAAGGAAGGGATAGGATTCTTTCTATTATTTTCTCTTGGAATCTATCTTTCTAACGCATACGTAAGTGTTGAACTAGCAGGGATATTAAGTTCTATCGTTACCATTACATTTGGTTTTTTAATTATTAAATTAAAAGGAAAAGATGAGCAAAACCTTTTAACAGAACATGCGGCGGCTACGGAGAGAGAAGTATCCATTATAAAAATTATTAGCCCTTATATTTTTTTAACGGTTTGTATTTTACTTTCTCGCCTCGTTCCAGCATTACATGATCTGCTCAGGTCATATGCAGTTCTCGATTTAAAATCATATTCTTACAAACTAGAGCTACTATATTCGCCAGGGTTTTGGCTCGCCATGACTTGTTTATTTACAATCATTTTCTTCCGTATTCCATCTAATATTATTAAACAATCACTCTCGCAAACGATAAAACAATGGATTCCATTCGCAATTACAACGACAATGTTTATTGCGATTTCAGAGCTAATGGGGGCATCTGGTATGCATTCATTGCTCGCAAAGACAGCTGGTGAAACATTTGGCACCTTTTTCGTTTTCGTTGCTCCATTCATTGGCGGAATTGGCGGCTTTTTAACAGGTAGTAATGCAGGATCAAATGCGATGTTTATTAAACTCCAAATGCAAACAGCACAAAACGTAGCACTTCCGTGGCAATACGTCACAACACTTCAAAACACCGCATCATCAGTAGCGACAATTGCTTGCCCATCACGGATTACACTTGGTGCTTATTTATGTAATATTCCGTATCGTGAAAACGAACTACTAAAGAAGACGACGTTAATGATTTTTGGTGCGGTGTTACTTGTAGTGGTAGAGGTGATTTTTTGGTATATGTTGATAAAGTGAAACTTTAATTAGTGGGGAGTGTTTTTCATCCCCACTAATTATTAGCTTCACCAATCGGGCTTTTATGGGCAGTTAGGCTCCAGTTAGATTTTTTGGTGGGAGTCTTACTGCCCGTTAATGCGGGGAAAAATAAAAAATCCTCCTGGCAAAGGAGGATTTTCTTTTTATATGGATAATGCCTTAAGTATGAACAGCTTCTACTAAATGAATAGGAGATGAAAGGTATGCCCTTAAAAAACTACGGTGTATTAAAAGGTACAGTTATACAATCTAAGATTGGAAAAGGCAAAACACCTCATTATCAAGTTCATTTACAAGATGAAGCAGGAGTAGATTATCGCATTGCAATTAACGTGAAATCGCAAAGCTATCCGTCGGAAGTTTTATATTTTGCGAGTAACAATATTCGGTCAGAGGCGATTCATATTTTACCGACATTACCGTTTGGGTTTACAGAAGTGAAAAATAACGATCCGAAAGTGGCTTTAGATTATGTAAGAGGTAATTTATTTGATTCGAAGCAAATGATTCCTTTACCTGCTGAAAAAGCAGGAGTTGATAATGATTTAAATGAAATGATTGAACGTTATATAAAACGAGCAAAAGAGGAAAAAGCGATTATTTATGCGTTTGGCGAAAGATGGGGACCAGAAGAAAATACACCCGATTCTTACTTTCATTTCAAACCTGGAAACGGTATACACGATATTCATATGAATCAAGGGAATGTAGAGAAATGGAAAGGTGATGATGGCAAATGGCAAGACGGTGGGATATTGATTCACTTTGAGAAGAAGGAAGAGTGGATTGGTATTTTTCTTGCCTTTCAGTCACAGTCATGGTGTACCGATGAAGAAGGGCATGCTCGTGTGCCGGTTGAGCGTTGTGATTATAAGAGAAATAACTGATGAGAAGAGCTAGTTCAAAATGGACTAGCTCTTCTCATTGTATACAAGATATATAGTGATGAAATTATGTTTGTAATATTAAAAAATGGTGATAGGGTTATTGATTTTTATTCGTATTAGAAAGTAGGTACCCAATTAGCAGGACAAGGAGGTCTACCTTTGAAGATAACGGAAGAAAATGTTGTGCAACAAATTAAAAAGCGTAATGAGAAAAGCGTTACGTTTATTATTCAAACATACGGCGGTTTACTAAGCGTGATTATTAAAAGATATGTACAGAGTAATCAGCAAGATTATGAAGAATGCTTAGATGATGTATTATTAGCCATTTGGTTTCATATCGATTCATTTGATTCAAGTAAAAATACGTTTAAACAATGGATAGCAGCCATTGCTAAATATCGAGCAATTGATTATCAGCGGAAAAATGCGAGAAATCAGCAACAAACTGTCTGTACAGAGATTAATGATCGTCTGTATCAAGAACAAAGAAAACAAAATGACTTCTTAGACGTACAGGAATTGCTTAGTGAGTTGTCAGCAACAGAGCGTAACATTTTTGAAAAGTATTATTTAGAAGGTGTACCGTCTCGTGAAATTGCATCCCACCTTAATGTGAAAGAGTCATGGATTCATAACAAACTGTCACGCGGACGAAAAAAGCTCAAACAGATTTTTATTTTTAAAAATGGAGTGTGAGGGCATGTCTATTTATAAAGAGTTAAATGATATTCAGTTGGACATCACAGAGTTTGAGGAGACTCCCTTAACCAAAATAGAGGAAAAGCAGTGGGAAAAACGTGTGAAAAATAAGCTACGCAAAAATAAAAAAACAAAAAAATGGTTCGGAGTCGCAGCAGCTTGCATGTTAATTGTCAGTATTACAGTGCCACTTGGACAAACATCTTTAGCAAATATGCCATTTATTGCGGGATTGATTGAAAAATATATTGATAAACAGCAACCACTTGACTATTCTCCCTATAAAACGGCTATTGGGAAAACTGCTGAAAATAAATACGGTAAACTGACGTTAAATGAGGTATTAGTGGATGACAATAAATTATTCATCAGTTCAACATTTGAGCCAGCGAAGGGTGTGAAATTTGATTATCAAACATATTTAATTCCACAGGTACGAATAAATGGGCGTGACTTTTCTAATACAAAGGATGCACAATCAATTGCAGTAAATGATTCTATGTTTACAATTTACGGTGGTATCGAGTTAAGTGAAATGCCACAAACTGATGCACTTCAAATCGAAATTACTTATGATACATTCAACAGGGATACTGTAATTGAGCAACCATGGATATTTGCTATTGAAGTATCACAAGCTCAGTTGATGAAAGAGAAGCGGACGTTTGATTTAAATGAAACAATTGCTTTATACGATGGCAATAAAGTAACTGTTAACAAAGTAGTTTCTACGCCGATTTCCACAACGATTTATTATGATGTGACACAAAGTACAAATGAAGATATTTATTTTAAAATCGAATCAGAATCTGGGGAAGCACATACATTTAAAGAGGTGGTTATATCGAATGAAGATGGCGGTATTTCTTTTAGTAGATTTGATGGAATAAATGTAGCGGTGGGAAAATATTCACTTGTACCGTATTCGGGGAAAGAAAACAAAAAAATTGGACCACCTATTCCGATTCAATAACTTATTAAAGCTGATAAATAATTATTTAAGGAGAGAAGAGGACGTTCACAACGAACGTCCTCCTCTCATTTTATAAAACCCAAAACTCACAAGTGTAGAAATACAAGAGAAAAGTAGCGCCACACTAGAAAATGCAATGAGATACATATTATATTTCATCATTTTGCCGATGAGTTGGTTACTGTCGTACTGAAAAAGTCCTGCAATTATATTGAATAAAAATAACATGATAAACATTACGATGACGCCGTCTATTGATCCTTTAATGTCTGGTTTACTTAAAGCAATATGTGCGGAAATACAAATAGCTATAAATAAAAATAACCAAAAAGAAGGGGTTAATAAATTGCTCATTGTAAACAAGCTCTTTAATAAAAAGAATGTTGATAAAAACATGTTTTGGATCATGTCTAAGTTAATAGAAGTCGCTGCAATTGTTGTTTCAAGAGTCGTATTAAATAAAGAATATGACTCTGGTACGAAATAGCGCATTAAAAGTATTAAGGCAGTAATACCAGAAATAATAGGGCCGATGCCGATAAAGAAATTACCGATTCGTTGATATATGCTTTTTTGATTGTATTGATGTTGTACGTAACCTAAAGCTCCCTGACTTGTATCTGTTGGGAAGAACTGCGTTGCTACAATTTTATGACGAAATAATAGACACATAATTGCATGTCCAAGTTCATGAATAGGGACACCAATCCATGCAGTCAAAAGAAAGCCTTTCCTTCCGAAAGCTCTCGACCAATACGTTCGTGTGAGAGATTCTAAATAACCTAATATAAATCCAATTACAATGATGACACCAATTAAAGAAAATAATTGGATCACGCTTGTAAGGAGTGTTTGAAAAATCGAGTTTACAAATTCCACTGTCTTCATCCAATCTGTTAAAAATGTTAGTTGCTCTGTTTCATAATAACATTATTTTTCTATATTACTAGCACGCATAGTTTCGTTTAAAAGAAGGATTTCATATTCTTTTTCTTGTAGTCATGTTTTATGTACAAAGTCATATATTGAATTTGTAACACCCTATAAGGTATATGCTTAAGGAGGGATGAGAGAATGAAATGTACGGCGTGTCAAACAGAAAATGCAGCGGAAGCAAAGTTTTGCGGGAATTGTGGACATTCGTTATCGGAAGAAGTAGTAGTAAGTGGTGTGCAGGAAGAAGGGCAACTATCGAGCGCGGCACAAGTAAAGGAAACTCGCCCAAATGAAACAGTAGAGCAAGCGAAACAATTTGCAAGTGGCTATTTTCAGTTCTTTAAAAATGCTTTTAAATCACCATCGGCCATTATGGAAAGTGGAAATATTGAAGTGCGAAATGGAATTGTAAGTCTTGTGCTTATTTGCTTTTTAGGAGCATGTATTTTTTATAGAATGATGAGCACAGCGGCGACTGTTACGAGGACATTAGTGCCAGATGTATCTACTCCTACTTTCTTTGGAGAATCTGTAATGGTCTTTTTCTTTTTATTAATTTTAACTTTATTTGTCGGATTTATTATTTTTGTAAGTGGTAAGATGATGAAATCATCTTTTTCTTTTCTTGAAGCATTCGGCATATGGGGGACGATAGCGACGCCAGCTATTGCTATACTAGTTCTTTCTTTTCTTTTTAGTTTCTTATTAATCTTTTTCTTACCAATATTACTATGGATAGCTACAACGTATATGGTAATTAGTATAATTGTAGCTATATTAAAACTAGACAACGGCGGATTAGATCCTGTTTACACACTTATTATCGCAAATTTTTTAATCGGAATTGCAACGTTTATTGTGTTTTGGTCTTACATTAACACGATAATTCAAACCTTTACTGGGGGATTAACTGGCTTCTAACGAAAAGGTGGTTGAACGGATGAATGTATGCACAAAGTGCGGGACTCATTTTGAAGACGGTGTGCAATTTTGTCAAAATTGCGGGACGAAGAGGGGGAACCCTGTAGTAAAGAAGAAAATGAGTGGCGGTACAAAAGTCGGCATTACACTTTTAGCACTACTTGTTATAGCTATTATTGGATTGTATTTGTATGGATCATCGTATTATAAGCAGGCGGCACAAGTAGACCGGATGATTACTGTTTTACAAGAGAAGGACGGGGAGAAATTAGCCGAGATCATCAGGGCAGATGATCCAGCCGTTATTGTAACGAGAGAGAGTTTAACGCCTCTATTTTCATATATAAAAGAAAATCCATCTTACGTGAATGAATTGAAAGAATATTTGAGGCAAGGTGAAAAACAAGGGGACGGAATTGAAAGAGCAGATTTTTCTTTAACGAAAGACGGGAAGTATTTCTTTATATTTGATCGGTATATATTGAAAGCGAAGACGTATTATACGACTCTGCTTACAAATGAAAAAGGCACATTTTTAAAAATGAACGGGAAAGAAATTGATAAGACAAATGACAAAAAGTTTGAGAAGCAATATGGACCGTTTCTTCCAGGAACTCAAGTATTTCAAGCGGAATATAAAAATGACTATGTAAAACTATCACGTGAGGAAAAGGTTGTACTTATGAAACAAAGTCAAAATAATGTAACGATAGATTTAACACTGCAAGGGCAATATATTACAGTTCAAACGAATGCGCCTGGTGCAACATTGTACGTGAATCAAAAGCCAGTTACTGCGTTGACCGGAGAAGGAATTATGTGGGGACCGGTAGCGACTGATGGAAGTGCGGCGATTTATTTAGAACGAAATGGAGAAAACGGAAGGGAAACGACCAAGGTAGAAACGGTAACGGCACTGTCGGCTTATAATCTTCCATTTCAAAAGAAAAGTGTAGAAAAAACAGTTGTTTACAATGTTACTCCGCCGCCTACTACTCATTATGTATATAATGGTTTCATCTTCCCTGATAGTGATATTCGAAAATTAACGAGTGCGGATTTAACATATTTATCGAAAGAACAGTTGAAAATTGCTAGAAATGAAATATACGCAAGACATGGACATATTTTTCAAATGAAAGATATGCAAGCGTACTTTTCAAAACAGTCTTGGTATAGAGAAAATCCGTATTTTACGGGAACGTTAACGAGTGTGGAATCTTATAATGTTGAACTGATTAAATCAAGAGAATAGAGTGCATGAAAAAGGTACAGTGTATATTACTGTACCTTTTCTATGGTTGTTTAGCTGGACCGGGATCCCTTGAGAAAAAGATGTGAAAGAGGAATGTGACTTTACTTGCTCCTCCTGATGTACTAGCTTGCACATCAGATAATGCACTAGATGTTAAAACACCTTCAGAACGAGGCGGTACGACTATTTTGAGGGCATCATCTGATTCTGATGATGCAGTAACTGTTATTGTATCATCAGATAAGTTCAAAATTTTAACAGTACCGATTGGTAAGATGGACTTGCCAGCGTGTGATGCTGAAGCGAAGCGAGAGCCTTTCCAAATAGTTTGTGCGAAAGTCTCATCATTAGATAACCAAGCGCGAGCACTATAAAGTGTTGCGTTAATGGAAAATTCTTGGTCAAGTGGCATGGCGGCTTTCGGTTCTTGCGGTTCCTCTGGAAGCTGGGCGAGAAGGCCTGCGCACATGTATATTTCACCTACTTTCAATTATAACTGTTATAGCATATTAAACATCTTGTTTATAAGACACGACGGATACCTAGTAACACATAGTCTTGTGTACCAAATTTGTAGATTAAATTCTCTTTCTTTACAATGGAAGTAGGTGTTATTTCTATAAAATATGGAAATCGTAAAGAGTATGTAAAAAAGAAGGAGTGGTAAAGTGAACTATGTCATTATTGGCGGAGATGCAGCAGGTATGAGTGCAGCAATGCAAATTGTTAGAAACGATGAAACTGCAAATGTTGTAACGTTAGAAAAAGGTGAAATCTATTCATACGCTCAGTGCGGATTACCGTATGTGATTAGTGGTGTTATCGCCTCTACTGAAAAGTTAATTGCACGCGATGTAAAAACGTTTCGTGATAAATATGGAATTGATGCGAAAGTGCGTCATGAAGTAACGAAAGTAGACACAGAAAAGAAAATTGTATATGCAGTACATACGAAGACGAAAGATGTATTTGAATTTTCATATGACCGTTTATTAATTGCGACTGGCGTACGCCCTGTTATGCCGGATTGGGAAGGTAAAGATTTACAAGGTGTTCATCTTTTAAAAACAATTCCGGATGCTGAGCGTATAGTAGACACATTACAAACAAATAGCGTTGAGCACGTAACGATTATTGGCGGTGGTGCGATTGGTCTAGAGATGGCAGAAACATTCGTCGAACTTGGTAAGAAAGTAAGAATGATTGAGCGAAACGATCATATTGGCACAATTTATGATGCTGATATGGCGGAATATATACATAAAGAAGCAGACAAACATAATATTGAAATTTTAACAAATGAGAATGTAAAAGCGTTTAAAGGAAAAGAAAGAGTCGAACAAATTGAAACAGATAAAGGTACGTATAAAACAGATCTCGTTTTAGTATCTGTCGGTGTACAGTCAAATACTGATTTTCTTGAAGGGACAAATATACGTAAAAATCCTAAAGGTGCAATTGAAGTAAATGCTTATATGCAAACGAATGTACAAGACGTATATGCAGCAGGGGATTGTGCAACGCATTACCATGTAATAAAGGAAATGCATGACCATATCCCGCTTGGAACGACTGCGAATAAACAAGGGCGACTTGCCGGACTCAATATGGTTGATAAACGAAGAGCATTTAAAGGTACGTTAGGTACAGGCATTATTAAATTTATGAATCTGACGCTCGCAAGAACAGGCTTAAATGAAAAAGAAGCGAAAGGGCTAAACATCCCGTATAAGACGGTCAAAGTAGATTCAACAAATATGGCGGGCTATTATCCAAGTGCTTCGCCACTTCACTTGAAATTACTATATCACGCCGATACGAAACAATTATTAGGCGGACAAGTAATTGGAGAAGAAGGTGTAGATAAACGTATTGATGTTATCGCAATGGCACTTTTCAATAAAATGAGCATTCACGATTTAGAAGATGTTGATTTAAGTTACGCACCACCATATAACAGCGTTTGGGATCCAATTCAACAAGCAGCAAGGCGAGCGGAATAGCACTTTTTAAGTGCTATTTTTTTCGTTAAAGGGGAATAAATAAAGTTTCACTTTATTTCGAATATACCGTTCACCCTTGAAAACATAGTACGTATCGCTTATATTGTCATATAGTATTTATTTTTTAATAAAGCAATGAACGAACCAGGGGGCACAGTATGGCAATTAACATGAATACAATCGAAGAATGGATTGCTGAATCAAATACAAGAAACGAAGAAGACTTAGGAAACGTTGTTGAAGAGATGAAAGAAGTCTGTGTCGGACTTGATAACGCGACATTAATTTATACGAAAAATGTATTTTGTTTCGGTAAGAAAGTAGAAGTATTGTTCTTCTTTCAAGATCACGTCGTTATCGGAGAAGAGAAGGAAGAGTATATTGAGATTGGAAAATTAAAGTATGATGATATTACAAATAGTAACTTAAAAACAAATGATAAAAATACAACGTTAGAATTAAAGTTTGCTAACGGACAATCTATCAGTTTAGATAGTCTGAATGATAACTACGGCACGAAAAATTGGTTATTTGCAAGACAAATTAAGAGTATTTTTAAATTAATCTAGTAAAAAGCAGACCCCTAATGGTCTGCTTTTTTACTTATTTCCTATTACGCAAAGGCACCCTCTTTCTTCGTAACATTTCACGCTTGTAAATCCCGTCTTATAAAAAAGGTTTACTAATTCTTCGGTCGTCTTAAATTTATCCATATGATATTGAATTTTGAAAGTTTCAGCGACTAGTAAAAAGGATCCGTTCGGTTTTAAGACGCGAAATACTTCTTTCATATCATTCTCAACATCAGGCCAAAAGTAATGAGTTTGAAAGGCAGTAATGAGATCGAAGAAGTTTGTAGTGTATGGAATCGAGGACACGCTTGCCTGATGAATGATTATTTTTTCTGTTTTTACATCCTTCATATTGGTTTTCTTTGAGTTTTCAACAGCTTGTTCTGAATAGTCAATGCCGTATATTTTTCCGTGGGGAGTTAGTCTTGAAAGGCTATGTATTGTTTTCCCACCTCCGCAACCGATATCTAAAATAACTGCATCTTCACGTATATGTATTTTTTGTAAAGCCCAATTTGTTAGTCTCGTATGCGCAGCATTCATAATGCAAAGCATAGAGGAACCAATTGTCCCGCGAGGATTTTTCGCTTGCTCGATTAATTGTTGTAAAATACTCAATTCAAACTCTCCTTTTATATAAGAATATGTATTTATTTCGCTTTTAATAATTTAACTCCTCTAAAAAAAGCACGCCGTCTACCGGCGTGCTTCTAATTATGCAAGGACCCTTTTAGCCAATTTCGCGCTCGATACGCCCCAACCGGAATTTGAATGAGTGAAGTTTCATTTCCGGCATCAATCCCGTACAATTGATCGCATGAATTTGTATCAAAACTTAGTAACGGATGCCCACCCATCCCCATAGCGGTCGCAGCTAAAACGAGTCTATGAACGAGCATGCCAGCTTCCATTTGATGAATTCGATATCCTCTATAACCTAATTTACTTTTATAGTAATCTTTATTTCCGATTACATGTAGACAAAGTGGTACTTGAAAAAGATTGACGTTATCCATCGTCATACTAGATTGAAGCGGATAACGAAGGTCTCCGTACCGAAGTGGCTGTATGGAATGTGTCCTACTGTTATAAGCGTAAGCGCCGTTTTCTATGTCTTTTACGTTATAAAAACATCCATATAATGAGACTCGTGCGCTTTCATTTAAAGAATTTCCATCAAGATCGTTGTAATAAGGGAAGGAGAGGCTCGCTGCTTGGAGTAGAGTAGCGAGCTCGGCTGCATCCCATTTCGTTAAAATAAAGTCAGAATCAGGTGAATATCGTTTTTTACAAAGTTGTAAAAAATCATATGATAAACGTTCCACTTTAGGTAGCTGTACAGCATGTGGACTATATTGTTGTCGTTCTTCACAGGTAAATGTTTGGAAGTGTTCTGTCGATTCAATCATAGATGCCGCGTTTATTTTTTTTATCATCGGATAGTCATCTACATGTTTTGAACGAACGAAATGCTCATGTGTTAACGGCGGGATTTGCTGCAGTAAGTCATGAGAAGTAACGGTTTTATTTTCACGATGATCGTCGTGAAACCAATCTGTATTCGGTTCTGTACGTAAAGGAATAACAGCATACACACTTTCTGCACCTTCTGACAGTCCAAGTAAATGATTCATTGCCCGGTCTAGAAACTGAAAATATACACCATTTGTATAACCAAATTGTTTTGCACATTCAAGTAATTGACCGATGAGAACACCGCTATCTAATCCTTGCAGACGATACGAAAAGTTATTGTATTTAAAGAAGTTTTTCCAAAACATAGTGGATACGAATGCAGCACCAAAACAAGAATGAATGTTACAACGATTGCCGAGTGCTTCTGTAAGATAAGAATCGAAATTTCCTTCGCGAAGTAAGATAAGACGGTGATGTGCGGCGTCGTAATGGTAAATGCCATCTGGATAATGATCAATTTTTAAATACATATATAATTCATTTGGATATAAAGCACCCCCAGAAGGGATGAATCTTCGAAATAGAGTCGTTGTTTTATTATTTTCTAGGTTAGTGGTAGGCTGACATAATTGTGTTAAACCAAATGAGTACCAAAGATAATGACCGATTTCCTCTAAGTTAGGTTTAGTAGAAGAATTCCGCAAAGTTAATGGGATTTCTAAAGAGAGAGGGATGACTGGTAAATTTCGATATAATTTATAAGGAAGTGGTGCGTCTTCCCAATCAATCTCTTTATCGGACGACATAATTTCATTAATAGAAAAATGGAGATGATGTAAAAAAGTATCCAGTTGCATCAAATTTCCCCCTCACTATGAATTATGGAAACGGATGCGGATGTGGATTTAAACTTTCATTCGTTAAAGGCTCAGCCCTATATCCAAGTGTCATCGGTACGGTATACACTCTATCTAGTCCTGTAACCCGAGTGAGATGGTGACCGAACGTCATCGGTAACATGCCTGGAATAATGACTTTTACACAATGTAAGCCGTTCTTTTCTATAAGGGGGACCGTTTGATCTACAACGATTACTTCAAGTCTAGATTGATGTAGCCGGTTTAAAAGTTGATGAAGATCAGATGTTAAATCCATATCAAATGATTGTAATGCATTCATTTCTTGGAACGTTTGCACCGGAGCATCTTCACGTAAAAGGAAGTGAAGACGTTCTTCCGCTTCTTTCAATCCGTACAGCATACTATGATCTTCCATTTTATTAACGAGGTAAGGATCTTGTAAGCAGTTTTCGTAATACTCTCTTTTTTGATCGAGCTCTTCGTCTGCTATAAGTAACATGCCTGCTATTTCATGAATTGCACTCTTTAGAGCTCGGATTGGGTCTAAATGAGAGCCTCCTGCACAAACAACGTTCATTCCATTTTCACGCGTATTTTTTGCGATGACCCATAGGCTAGGGATGCCGTGTTCCATCGTTGCGTTAAAAACATGTAATTCATACCCGGTGATCGTGCGTAACCGCTGGATCATTAATTGTAATTCCGTATCCTCTGCTGAACTAAGATCAAGGCGGGGAAGAGGTAATTCGGCATACCAAGTGAGCAAAAAGGCGTCACGCTCTACAATTTCTAAAATGCCGTGAAAAATTGCCTCTTCTAAACTACCACCAATTGCACATCCATTTGATGTTTCATATACGAAAGCATCTCGATGACCGAGGCTATAATAAGCGATTGATTCTGGAACTAAAAGTGGCTGGCTTTGTGATAAAGAGTATCCCCATACCCAGTTTTGCTCATAATCAGGATCAAACGGCTTAAATGGACAAGTATCACGATTGTAATGTTCAATTGTATGCACACCGAGTGTGAGGGGGTTCAGTGCAATATGCTCTAGCTCATGAAAACTACCATGCACATTTGACTTTTTCCCGCGCGGCGACATACCGCAATATCTTTCTAAACCTTCTAAAATAGCAGTTGCTTCACTAAGTGCGAATGAATGAGTTCGGCCCGCGACACCTTCATTGCCGAACAGTAATGGCATGTTTATAATAACATCAGAAAACGGTAATAAAGAATGTTGCATTTGGCCGTTTAAAATACCAGTCCGGTAATCTAAATAGTCTCTCGTTAAAAATGTGTTTAGCTCATGAATGGAACGACAGCGATACGTTTCAGTACTCGTTTTCAAACTTGGTTGTAAAGAAATTTGCGCTGCATCTGCTGTATCGTCAGACAAATTGCTGCATACCGGACAAAGAGGGTCTGGAAGAAACGAATGCCGGGTACATTGTAACGTTTGTAAGTCCAATAAAATGAGTTCATTGTCTATAGAAGAATGTTTGTTAGTTAATATCTTCTCTGTTTCAGCATGAATGAGCTGGCACATTTGTAACATTCCATTTTGGGTGGCGCGTACATCACGCCTCGTCACGTTATCTGCTTTTAATGCATATTTCCGTTGTAGTTCCCACATTTCTTTTTGATCAAAGCCAGCTATAAACCGGCGTCCATCAGCGCAGTGGGAACATCCAGTTGTAAGAGGCTGAACGTAAGGACCGATAATACCTTCACCAAACGAAGTAAACGCGCGAAGCCACGGAATATTATTTGAGCGAAAGATAAGCTCAGCATCATGATGTACGGAAGAAGGAGACCCGTCATGTAAGACGAGAGCAAGATGAATGTTTTCAGGGAGAATTTCTGGAATGGTATGCTGGCGGATGAGTGAATATTGCTTACACAATTGCTCATGTACATAGTCTGTGAGTAGGCCATCTCCTATAAGTAATATGTTTTGAGTCATTGGTCATCCTCCTTTGCAATTAATACCCCATATACACCGTCTAAGTTGTCTCTTAAAAATGACTCAATAGCTAAATCAAAAACGAATGGATAAAAGTTGTTTTCCGTTAAATTTTGCAAAGCAACTTGTAAAGACTGTACGCCCGGAATTTCTTCCTCTTCTTGTATTGCTACTCTAACAGAATCCGTACTATATAAAACAATGGATGATTCCGGTAACATATTAGCTTTATAAGGAATCTCTTCATTTTGAATATGAAGGAGTGCTTGTTGCAGGGCATTTCTTAACGCGAGTGTTATATTAATATTTGCCGCACCATACCATCTATCATTAATACCGATCCAAACGACAGGAAAACCAAGTAATTCCTCACTCATTCCTACTTTAGGTATTTCATGAATTGCAGAGAGAGCATCGTAATAAAACCTACAATGTTTATCATGAATTCCGGTTAAATCAAGCTCTGTAATCTCTTCTAGCATATGTGATTGGCGTTCACATAACTTATTATTTAAATGTTTTTGTAGTGCTCGGTATACACCTTCTGTCATCGTTTCCCCAGCACCAATACCGATATCAGTATGTTCGGGGATAAGACGATGAATCATTTCAGCTACATATGTTTCAACTCCTGTTAAACCAGCTTCGCGGCGTGCTTCATTATGAGTTAATCCACCGCAAGTTATAGTAGGAAGGGGAGAGGTAGGTCCATCTGATAATGGGTTTGCAACTTGAATATAGCACTGTGATAAAGGCAATTGGTGTAAATCTTGTTCATCCCACATGTGGAATATGCCAGTTTCTTTAGAAGTTAACGTATCAAAAAAACGAAAAAGTTCAGTTGAAGTATATTGTCCGGAACGGTGGGCAAGGTTTTCTTGAAGATTTTGCACTGTGTCAATTGTAAAGATTTCATCGGTTGCGAGAAGATGTTTTATGAAAGGGTGCCACTTTCCTTCAAGTGTTTCCAAGTTTAATAAAAAGAATTGAGGATTATGCTGCCTGTGTGAACCTTCAGCGACATGTTTAAATAACTCAAAAACGATAACATTTGCTAACATAGCAGATGCAATTGGTGAGAAAGGTTCAGGTGGATTTTCACTTTGTAAAGTAGTTTCGTGTAGACGATGCCAAGCTGATTCCCAGCATTCTTCACGGTCTGCGGTTACGACGGGTCCAGCTAAACCAATTCTTGATAAGCAAATAGCTGGTATGAAATTTTTCCTAAACTCTCTACAAATAGTATGGATTGCTCTTAAACTCTCAATATCTCCATTTTGGGAAACGTATAAAATCCAGTCGAAAGGCTCGAATACTTCATGCAAAGGGCGATCAATTGCAATATCTATTTCTTGAATAAGTACATTGTCATCATTTGCATATGCACGTTCGCTTAGTTCATGAATTCGATCGTAGTTTGTTTCAGCACGATCTGTAACAAGATAATGAAATGTAGGTAAACCAGATTCTAATAAAGAAGAAACTAGGGAAGTAAGCATATCGCCAGAACCAATTATAAGCACATTTGCTGCGCGGTACCTTTCGAATTTTAAAGCGCCTGAATGGGAATCAGCTTCTAAAAACTCAATTTGCGAAGCGTATCTGTCGAGTAATGCACTGTTTAATTCGTGGGGAGCATCTTGGCTTACATCACGAACGAAACCATTTTCATATAAAATCTCTCCAATTTCAAATACTCGATTTTGATAGGGGAGAGGGAGACCATCAGTTATTTCTGTCAAAGAATGATTACCGTTAAACATAGGCATTAATTTCTCAATCCAGTCATAAATTCCATCACCATCCATACGGAATGAACTGGAGTTATTTCGAAAGTAAACACCCCCGTTTGAATCGGGGAGGAAGAAAGTATCCTTATTTGCTTTAAGCTTTGCATGAGCTGGAAGGTTATTCATGTTTATCCCCCTTACGCTTTAGGCATACATTATTAGTCTATGTGGTGTGATTTGTCCCGTATGAATACAATAAAAAAAGGCTGTAGAATGTTTCATTCTACAGCCTTTAATAGATTAATAATCTATCAACCTTCTAATAATAATGATTTTGGATCTTCAAGCATATCTTTAACAGCAACAAGGAAGCTAACCGCTTCTTTACCATCAACAATACGGTGATCGTAAGATAGTGCAAGGTACATCATTGGGCGGTTTTCCATACGCTCGTTATCGATCGCAACTGGACGTACTTGGATTTTATGCATTCCTAGAATACCTACTTGTGGGCTATTTAGGATTGGTGTAGACATTAGAGAACCGAACACGCCACCGTTTGTAATCGTAAATGTACCACCTTGTAGCTCTTTTAATGAAAGTTTATTATCGCGTGCTTTCAGACCTAAATTACGAATCTCGCTTTCAATTTCAGCGAAGTTCAATTGGTTAGCATCGCGTACAACTGGAACAACTAATCCATCTGGAGCTGCTACTGCAATACCGATATCATAGAATTTTTTAATGATAAGCTCATCGCCTTGAATTTCAGCATTTAATAATGGGAATTGTTTTAATGCTGCAACAACTGCTTTTGTGAAGAATGACATAAAGCCAAGACGTACATCATGTTTTTTCTCGAAAGCATCTTTGCGTTCTTTACGTAATTCCATGATTGCACTCATATCAACTTCGTTAAATGTAGTTAACATTGCAGATGTTTGTTGAACTTCTACAAGACGTTTTGCAATTGTTTGACGGCGGCGGGACATTTTCACACGCTCAACTGGTTTTTCGAATTCAGTTTTTGCAACTGGAGCCGGACTTTGTTTTGGAGCAGCTGGTGCTTCTTTTGGAGCTGCAGCGTGAGCTTGTACATCATGTGGTCTCACACGTCCAAGTAGATCTGTACTACGTACGTCGTTTAAGTCGATTCCTAATTCACGAGCCATTTTGCGAGCAGCTGGTGATGCGATAGGACGATTTGTATTTGGTAAACCTTGCAACGCTTTATTTTGTTCAGCACTTGGAGCTGCTGCTTTCGGTGCTTCAGTAGTTTCTTGTTTTGGTTGCTCATTAGCCGGAGCAGGTGTGCTTACTGCAACTGCTGCGCCGTTTGCATCTAAAATTGCGATAGTAGCGCCAACTTCAACTGTATCTCCAGGTTCGCCTAGTAACTTCGATACAATACCTGAATCTTCTGCAATGATTTCTACATTGACTTTGTCAGTCTCAAGCTCAACAACGCTGCCACCTTTCTCAACTTTGTCGCCTACGTTGATAAGCCATTGTGAGATAGTTCCTTCTGAAATAGATTCTGCAAGCTCAGGTACTTTAATTTCGATCATTTTAAATGTCCTCCCCTTATTTGCCTAACGGTGTGTTTTGTCTTCTTTAATCTTCGGTAATCTCCATTTGTTAGCCCGGCTGTGGCAGACTATCTGCCACAGCTGAGCCTGAAAAACTCATTGTTACTTTCAGTTGCTGAAAACTTCAATTTCTTGTTTATCTTGACGGAAGTTGTACTTCACATCTAAAGCGTGTGCAACGATTAATTCTTGCTCAGCTTTGTGAGCGAATGGATCGCCACCAGATGGGCTAGAACGATCTGGGCGTCCAATGTAACCTGTTTTCACTTTATCCCCAGCTAGTTCAAACAGAATTGGAGCCATGTAATGCCAAGCGCCCATATTACGAGGTTCTTCTTGAACCCAAATGATTTCTTCTAAGTTTTTAAAGCGTTTAATAATAGATTGAACTTTTTCAGCAGGGAATGGGTACAACTGCTCGATACGAACCATATGAACTTCATCTAAGTTGTACTCATGCTTACCACTTTCGATTTCTGCTGCTAAGTCAATTGCCATTTTACCTGTACTTAAAACAAGGCGTTTTACTTTGTTTGGTTTTGCACCAAGGTTTCCTTGTTCTAAAGCAGGTTGGAAACGTCCTTCACTTAACTCACTACCTGTAGAAAGTGTAAGTGGGTGACGTAATAAGCTTTTCGGCGTCATAATTACTAATGGTCGAACAGCCTCTGTTCCTAAGATAGATGCTTGACGGCGCAAGATATGGAAGTATTGTGCCGCGCTCGTTAAGTTTGCAACTGTCCAGTTGTTCTCCGCAGCTAATTGTAAGAAACGTTCTGGACGTGCACTAGAATGCTCCGGTCCTTGACCTTCATAACCGTGTGGTAATAGAAGAACTAGACCTGATTTTTGACCCCATTTCGCTCTTCCTGCTGAAACATATTGATCAAATAATGCTTGCGCAGTATTTGAGAAGTCACCATATTGCGCTTCCCACATCACAAGAGTTTCTGGAGCAAATACGTTGTAACCATATTCGTAACCAACAACAGCAGCTTCTGATAACGGACTGTTATGAACAGAGAATGATGCGTTAATGTTCGGTAAGCGATGTAATGGTGAATATGTTTCGTTTGTATCAGTATCGTGTAATACGATATGACGATGCGCAAATGTACCACGCTGTGAATCTTGACCAGTTAAACGAATTGGCGTACCTTCTTGTAAAATAGAAGCGAATGCTAACGATTCAGCAAGTGCCCATTCAATTTTACCGTTTTCTTCAAGAGCATCTTTACGGCGCTCAAGAATTTTCTTCACTTTTGGATATACGTTAAAGCCTTCAGGCCAAGATAATAGTCCTTCATTAATTGCACGAAGTGAGTCAATTGAAACACCAGTGTCAATCGGTTGAATTCCTTTTGCAACAACTTCTGGAACTTTAACGTGAATTGTTGCAGCACTCGTATCAGCTGGTGGCACTTGTGCGTATTCAGCCTTTAATTCCTCTTGTATAAACTGAGCAATTGTTTCAACCTCATCTGCATTCAGAACGCCAGCAGATTGTAATTGATCTGCATAAATTGCTCTTACAGTTGGGTGGTTTTTAATTTTTTTGTACACTTGTGGTTGCGTAACTGCTGGATCATCCATTTCGTTATGACCATATCGGCGGTAACCGATTAAATCGATTAAGAAGTCCTTTTTGAACAGCGTACGATATTGGATCGCAAGGTTTGCAGCAGCAAGACAAGCTTCCGGATCATCAGCATTCACGTGAACAATCGGAATATCGAAACCTTTTGCAAGGTCGCTTGAATATTTAGTAGAACGAGAATCATAGCTATCAGTCGTAAAGCCGACTGCATTATTTGCGATAACATGGATAGTTCCGCCAGTTTGGTATGCATTCAATCTACTTAAGTTCAATGTTTCAGACACAACACCTTGACCAGGGAATGCAGCATCACCATGAACTAAAATTACGAATGATTTTGTAGTATCTTGTTCTGGAAGACCAGATTTTTTACGATTCTCTTGAGCTGCGCGTGCGAAACCTTCAACAACAGGGTTAACGAACTCAAGATGACTCGGATTATTTGCTAATGTAACACGAGTGCTAACTTCTTCATTACCAACGACTTGTTCTCTACCTAAATGGTATTTCACGTCGCCAGTCCAGCCAGCATTTGTCTTTACACCTTCTATTTTTGCATGTTTGAACTCAGCAAACATGTGACCATATGGCTTTTCTAATACGTGAGCGAGTACGCTTAGACGACCACGGTGAGCCATACCAATCATGACATCTTCAACGCCGCCTTTAGCACCTTCTGAAACAATTTCATCTAGTACAGGTACAAGCATATCAACGCCCTCTATTGAGAAACGTTTTTGACCAACGAATGTTTTATGCAAGAATTGCTCGAAACCTTCAACAGCAGTTAAACGTTTTAAAAGAGCAGTTCGTTTTTTATTTGATAATGGTTGACGCAATGAATTTGATTCCACCATTTGATGCAACCACACGCGTTCTTCACTATCTTGTATATGTGAGAATTCATAAGCTAAAGATTTTGTATAAACGTCTTTCAATCTATGAATTACATCAAGTGCAGTGTGAATACCCTCTGGTGCATCTTGCCATACTGTTTTAGCTGGAATCGCTTTCAAATCCGCATCGCTCAGTTCGTTCATTGTTTTCTCGATAAGAGATTGCCCATTTGCAGCATCTTCCATCGGATTAATGTGAGCCAATGTATGCCCGAAAGAACGAATCTGTTCAACAAGTTGAACGACTTTAAGAATCTTTTCAATGTTCCCTGTGTTTTGAGGAGAAAAATGTGTTGCTGTGTTGTCCCCTGTTACGACATCATCTTGAAACGAAGGAGCTCCAAAAATTTCAAAAAGCTCTTGTAATTCCGGATCAACAGAACCTGCTCCAGTTACGTAAAGATCATACTGTTCAATAACATAACCAAGGTTCGGACCATGGAACTTGGCCCAAGGGTTTGTCGTTGTATTCTTCCTCGTCATTTGTTTAAACCTCCCAATGCATATAATCCTTTTCCTATACAAAAGGTGCATTTTGCTCTTTTTCAATAATTGATGAACTAATAATTAATGTAAATGTTATCTTTACTCTTATGTTATTACAATAATTTACATAATACCAAACACTATTACTTATCTGTTTTGTAAAAAAACATTCACAATTACTTATCACCCAAGTTAATCTTTCATGTTATAAAGTAATTTTACAGAAAAATGGGGTGGATATATTTGGTATACCTACATTAATAACTATAATTGTTGCATTTAAATATAAGTATAACTATCAGAATGTTTTGATAAAACTTAGTTCGAATTATGTATATTGAAATAATAAGCGCTTTCATTGATATTATACAACAATACAACGGAATATAGTATAAAAAATAAAAAATTATGAATTTACCATAAACTTTATATCGATAGTGTTAAATATTGAAAGGAAAATGAAGGATTTCTACAAAAAAAGTGGCTATACATAAAAAATGCTTCATAAACCGTTAGTTTCTATAAATATGGCGAAAAACAACGTAAAAACAATAGCGCACATCACCCAATAAGGAGAAGAATGAAATATTTTAAAAGGATAAAACAAATATGGAGATATTAAATTTTCACAAAAGCGGGGAGGAGATATAGTAACGGCTATATACATTGTTCCATGTTTCATTTCAAAATAGACGTGCTGAATTTGAAAAAGTTTCTTCTATATAAATAGAATGCAAAATAATCTAAATGAATGTAAAGGAACCTTGACGTAAAGTTTCCTTTACCTATATACTCGGTATAAGGAAGGAGGGAGAAATTTCCTTGGAAAATAAAATGGTCGAATACCGAAAAAAATTTGGACTATCTCAAGAAAAATTGGCTGAGAAACTTGGGGTTTCCAGACAAACCATCATTTCAATTGAAAAAGGGAAATATGATCCATCACTTCCATTAGCATTTGAAATTGCAAAAGCATTTCAGACAACGATAGAACATGTATTTATTTATGAGGGAAAAGAAGAGGAGGAATAGAGGTGAATTATTCACAAAAGTACTTTGTTATTATGGGAATTATTTTTCTGTTTATGAGTGGATTTATGGTACTAACGGGCGTAATGACGCATTCCGCACCGCCGGCTATAACTTATCCATTGCTTGCAATGATGATTATGAGTTTCTGCCTAAGCTACTTGCACCCGCAATTTAAAGAAAAAGATGAGCGAATGAAACTCATTCGTTATAAAGGAATGTTCGTGACATTTTTTGCATTAACAGCATACTATCTTCTTTTCTCGATTGGCTTAAACTTAAAAGTAATTACACTATCTGCGGTTGAACTATTGAACATATTAATGGCACTTACGATGAGTACAGTCTTTATCTCGTTTGTTGTTTTATCGAAAAGATATTAAGATGTAAGAGAGAAAGGAAGATTAACATATGCAAATGATGTACGCTTTTGGCATGGGGCTTGTTTTATTTTTAGCGGTGTTCCTATTTATTCGTAAAGACGTTCAAGGTGGGACGTTAACGAAAAGAGGATTTTATAAAATGATCGGCTGTTTAGTTGTTATGTTTATAGCGATTATCGTAATGATCGTTTTAATTAATAAAACATTATAGAATTTAAAAACGGAACCTTACTTTATAGTAAGGTTTTTCTATTTGAAATTAATACTAAAAATCACCATAAAAACCATTTACTAACTATATTTCCTATTATATAATCCAATAAAATGATAGAAAGGAGAATAGTATATGAACAAAAAAGCTATCTTCTTTTTATTAACATGTCTACTACTTATAGCTAGTATTACTTATATAATATGTAACAAACGAGAACATGTACCACCTATATTAGTATGGGAGGGCCAGGAATACTACATTACGAATGAACCTGCCAAAGCAGAAGAAGTCGGACAAAAACTTGGCGAAGTAACAAAGAAAATTGAAACGAGCAAACAGCCTACTAAAGATAGCGAATCCAACATATTACAAGAAAAAACAGAAGTATTTGAAATGATTTTAGAAGAAGAGGATGAAAGGCGCCCCATACTCGTAAAAGAACCTAATAGTGAAGAATATAGAGTAGCAAGGCCGATGTTAAAACAAGTACTATAATGAAAAGGAGATTCATATGCAGACAGTAACTTCATATCCGTGGTCTTTAAGAAAAATATTTGTCTTTTTCCTTTGCTTTATTCTGCCTCCTATCGGTGCCATTTACATTTTGATGAATAGAGAGGCATTACAAAAAAGAGATATCATTTCATACCTATTATTTGCGGCTACTAATATATCACTTTGGTTATCGCTTATGGTTTTTGATCGGAGCATATGGATGGTAGCAGGACATTATGTACTTGGAGTAATTATTATTGTTTTTTCAAATATGAATAAGAGATAAACCAGCAATCTTAAAGTTGCTGGTTTTTATTTTATAAAGAAGGCCTTGTAAAAATACTACAAGGCTCTTTGTCTTTTGGGAAAGAATAGAAAACAAATCATATAAATGATATACTAAAAAATGTTTGTAATGTAAGTTTCATACTATTGTATAGTGATGACTTACTAGAAAAGATAAGAGGAGAATGAACGTGAAAAAGGTAAAGAAATTATTGCTGCTAATGATGGTAATAGGATTAACAGTTGGTGTTCTAGCAGGATGTGCAAACCCGAAAGATACTGCTGAAGAATTTTTAACAGCGATACAAAAAGGTGACCTAGAAAAGGCTCGCACATTTGTTGAAAGTGATAAAGAGTTTAGTAAACTAAATGAAAAAACAGACGATGCTGACGGAAAAGCAATGCTGAGCGCAATTACGAAAAGCTTTAAATTTGAAAAGCTAGAAGAAGTATCAAAAAAGGATGACAAAGCAGAAGTGAAAGTGAAAGTTACATCTGTTGATCTATCTATTGCCGTAACAAAAGCAATGGGAGAAGTTATGCCAATGGCCTTCGCTAGTGCCTTTAGCGAAGACAAAGAGCAATCCGAAAAAGCAATAGAAAAAACGATGACATCAACTATCATCAAAAACTTAGCGGATAAAGAGGCAGCAATGGCAACTCGCGAAGTTACATTGAACTTAAAGAAAGACAAAGATGGCGACTACAAAATCGTTGCTGATGACAACCTACAAGAAGTGTTGTTTGCTAATGCGAAGTCTTTGGAGAAGATGTTTGGTGGGAAGTAATTGACCTAGATAAAGAAGAGACACCATATCACGTAGTAGGTTGATATGGTGTCTCTTTTTTATGACCCCGGAGAGGTTCGAACTCACGACCTCCACCCTGTCAAGGTGGCGCTCTCCCTGCTGAGCTACGGGATCTTCAAAAATGCTTATGTAATAGCATCTTTAATAATTATGCTAAAGCAATTATATATAATTAACTGAAATTTTACAATATTTTTATAGTAATCTGTTAAAGGTAAAGTATTTGGAATCACGCTAGTAGTGTATTAAGGAATAGATAAGAAGAGCATCTAATTGAAAGTGGATTTTGAATAAACCGGTTATATTATGATTTCCGATACCAATCCAAAGGACTGTTATCACTTAAATCAACAAGAAAAGGAAATAAGAAGTGTAAAGGTAAGCTTATAAGTTCAGGCATAGCGTTCAATGTTTTCTTTGATAGATATTGCCGTCCGAAACAATACGGACAATCTTTTTCAAATGTTATGAGAAGCGACCATACATCTTTTACTTTCCACTTCGTGTTACAATACGTGCAACGCGCCATGGAGTTCCTCCTCATTTTAAAGTGTTTTCTAATATATCCCATTTTATTGTGCTAAAGTCAAGTGTATTTGGTGTGATAGAATGTAAGTTGGTTTGTTTTTTTATATGGATGTATTCCGTAATTTATGACTAAATGAATGTAGTGTGAGGATTATATAGTAAGAGATTTTCATTTTTAATATGCAAATTGGCCAATATATCCTTTTTACAATTTTCAAGAAATCATGTATAAAAGAAGTACAAGATATTTATAAATATTCAGGAGTAGAGGGAGAATAATTGTAATGGTAAGAAAAACGTTCAAGATACGTGTGTCTAGAAATAGAACGATTTCGATTGATGGTTCGATTCTTGATGTGGATGTGACGCATGATGAGTTTTTGCAAGAGTTCGTTGAGTGGGTCGATTCTAAAGGTTGGTCGTTTATGGGTATGACGGATGAGATTACAGCTGAGGAAGCTGGGCAAAAGTTAATAGATTCGTTGATTGATGAGAAGGATAAGAAAGAGTAATTCCTTCTTATTTTTTATTGTATATTTATGTTCCTCATCGTAAAAGTGTGATATAGTAAAAAATAGTGAATATTCTTCCAATTTAATACAAATTACATATAGATTGGCAGAGTTATTTTATAGAATGTGAAAGTAAAGTGAAAAGGGAGAGTCATATGGTAAATTTTAAGAAAATTTCGGTTTTTATTATGGTTATTTGTTTATTTTTTTTGACACCTATGACGTTATATGCTGAGACGAATATTGGAGTAAACCCGGAGCAAGTGGCACCTCCACCTGCGGAAGGGCCGAATGTTTTTAGTCAGTTTGCGACTACGATTGATGCGAAAACAGGAGATATGTTGTACGACAAAAATGCACATCATCGTGCGTTCCCTGCTAGTATGACGAAGGTGTTAACGGCGATTTTACTGATGGAGCATACGAAGCCAGAGGATCAATTTACGTTTTCACAATTAGCATTAGATCAAGAGAAGAGTAATTATCAAATTGAGTTTCAACCTGGTGAGACTATTAATAGAAATACCGCACTTATGATTTTAATGGTGCTGAGTGCGAATGATGTGTCGTATGCGATTGCGGAGCGTATTGGAGGAAGTGTTGAAAATTTCGCTAATATGATGAATGAAAAGGCGAAGCAATTAGGGGCTAAAGATAGCCATTTTGTAACGCCAAATGGATTGCATGATCCAAATCATTATACGACGCCATATGATATGGCCATGATTACGAGAGGTGTGCAAAAGTATCCTGAAATTTTACAAGCGATGAATACGAAAAGAACGACGGTTACGACATCTACGCAAACAGTGTCTATTTTTAATAAGTCTACTTATTTTGAAAATCCATATAGCATTGGTGGTAAGACAGGATTTACGAATGAAGCGCGCAATACGCTCGTTTTATTAAATGAGAAGGATGGAAATCGTATTATAAATGTAGTAATGGCTTCTCAAAGACCTGAAATTTATGAAGATTTGAAGCAGATGGCGGAATATTCTTTTGGGCAATTTACGAAGCAAACGGTACTAGATAAACATAGTTGGCATCAAAAGACAACGTATTTAAATAAAGATGTTGATTCTGAATTGGAAAAAAGTGCTGAGCTTATGCTAAAGAAAGATGAAGGGAAAAATGTAAAAACGGCTTTTCGGATTAATTCAGTGGATAAAGAATCTTTGTATCAAAAAGGAATTCATCGCGGTGAAGTAGTTGGTGCGGTAGATATTATAAAAAATAATCAAACGATTGCGACTATAAATGTTCTTTCAAAAGAAGATGTTACGTTTGCGATGCCTAAAAAAGATACAGTTGCACCTGAAGTAGAGGAATCCAATGTGAAAGTGATAAGTGTTGGGATAGGTGCGATTGTATTATTTGGAGCCATTTTATATGTAGTGCTGCGCCGAAATAGACAAGGAATGAAATCAGAAGAGAAATAAATTGTTAGTATAGAGACTGTGATGAGGTTTTGTCACGGTCTTTTTGTATGCATTTTAAAAATGATTTAACTAATAATTGTAAATTTTCTTATTGCATTTCTGTATTGTTCGTTATATTATTTACTTGTGTTCTTGTTAAAGAACTAAAGTGGATATTACATATTTCAAATAATATAAAACAACAGAGAGGGAGAGAGACGATGAAATTCGTTTGGAAGATTATTAGCAACGTTATCTCATTTGTTTTATTTGCATTGATGGTTTTTTTAGCTTTTGTAGTTGTTTCGTCAAAAGCGAGTGGCGGGGATCCAACTGTGATGGGATATCAATTTAAATCAGTGTTATCAGGATCGATGGAACCGACATTTTTAACAGGATCAATCATTGCAATAGAGCCAACGAAAGATGGCTCTAAATATAAAAAAGGCGATGTTATTACGTTTAAAGAGAAAAATGACAAAATTATCACTCACCGTATTATCGGTGTGAAAGATACAAATGGAAAAGTAATGTATGAAACAAAAGGGGATAACAACAACGGACCAGATTTAGCACCAGTACTTGCAGAGAATGTAATCGGAAAGTATGCAGATATTACAGTTCCATACGTTGGTTATGGACTGAATTATGCGAGTTCAAAAGCGGGAGCAGCATTACTTCTTATTATTCCAGGAGTCTTTTTACTTGGTTATTCCGCGATTTCTATTTTTGGCGCTATTCGTAGCATCGACGGAGAAAAGAAAGATAAAAAAGTAGAACAATCCGTATAGTTAGTTTGGTTATATCTTCCTATTAGGAAGTTAACAAATATATATTATGGGGGATTTGGACATGACTTTAAAGAAAAAATTAGGAATGGGTATCGCATCAGCAGTACTAGGAGCAGCATTAGTTGGTGGAGGAACATTTGCATTCTTTAGCGACAAAGAAGTGTCAAACAATACATTTGCGGCTGGTACACTTGATTTAGCGGCAAACCCATCGACAGTTGTTGATGTATCGAATTTAAAGCCTGGCGATACAATTAAAAGAGATTTTAAACTAGAAAATAAAGGCTCTTTAGACATTAAAAAAGTTTTACTAAAAACAGATTACAAAGTAAGCGATGCGAAGGGCGACAATAAAGATGATTTTGGTAAACATATTAAAGTAACATTCTTAAAGAATGTAGATAAGCATGAAACAATTGTAAAAGAAACAACGCTAGATAAATTGAAGGGTGACACACTTACAGCGGTAGATAATGATTTATCTGCTTGGTTCTGGGATGAAAAAGGTATTTCTGCAGGTAAGTCTGATAAATTCGCAGTGAAATTCGAGTTTGTTGATAATAAAAAAGACCAAAATGAATTCCAAGGCGATAAACTAAATTTAACTTGGACGTTTGATGCACAACAAACAGAAGGTGAAGCAAGATAATAATAAAAAAGGGCTATCACATGGATAGCCCTTTTTCTATTTTTCTAGCATATGGCTATCATTTTGTATAGTTCTTTATTATAATAAAGATAATGTTCTGTATAAAGAACGCATTGTTCGATGGGAGAGATTAAGATGCTGAAAAGACCGCGTAATTTAAAAAAGATGCTTATATTGCCGTGTGTGTGCTCTATTACGTTTTATTTAGGATCTCAAGTCATGACGCATACAGAAGCGGCATTTATTCATGAAACGAAAGTAGAAGCGACGCTTTCTACAGCAATTATATTTCCGAAAACAGTTAATACGTTAAAAGAGCAAGCTGAGCAACATAAACAGTTTATTGAGCATGAGTATGGAACAATGAAGGGGAAATTGAAAGCAACTTCTATTGAAGAAATAGAACAGGCAATTGTAGTATGGCAGCAAGGACGTGAGAAAATTACTTCTGAGAAGGAAGCTTTACAAAATGTATATACTGCAATAGAAACTCCTTATAATCAAATACAAGAAGAATTAAAGGGAAATAAAGATGAGTCGATTCAGCAAGTAGCTTTATATGTGAATGAAGGCTTTCGCAGTATAAAAGAGAAGCGCGATTATATTGAGAAAGAAGTTAGCTTGCAAGCTATTGATGAACAGATCCAGGCTCTCCAGCAACAATTAAATGTTGCAATTGAAGCGGAAGGGCAAAAGAAAGTAGAAGAACAGAAGAAAGCAGAAGAACAGAAGACAGCAGAAGAACAAAAGAAAGTAGAAGAACAGAAGAAGATAGAAGAACAGAAGAAGCTAGAAGAACAGAATGAAACAGAAGAACAGAAGAAGCTAGAAGAACAAAAGAAAGCAGAAGAACAGAAGAAGCTAGAAGAACAAAAGAAAGCAGAAGAACAAAAGGAAGTAGAAGAGCAGAAGAAAGTAGAAGAACAAAAGAAAGCAGAAGAGAAAAAGAAGGTAGAAGAACAGAAACAAACAGAAACAGCTAAGTAGCCTGAGCAAGTGATTTAATGAGAATGCTACTTCAACTAACCAATAATATTGTGGCTAGCACGACTTAGTGATCGTCATGAAAGAGAATAATGTATATAAGTGTGAGGGAGTATTTATCCTCGCACTTATTGTCTTGCTCTCGTGTGCTTCTAATAGAAAATGTGTTGGATGAGCTGAAAAAACTGAAAAATCAAAACAATATTGAGAAATAAAAATAATTGAAAATACTAAAAAAATATGGTTGTATTTATATAGGTTTGTTCGTTATAATGAACTTAAGGTTTTTAGAAAAGAACAAATATTAGCTAAGCTAATATAGTTTTAGTTACACCTCTTATTTTGAAATAAGAGATAAAAATACAAAAAACAGCTAGGGGGAATTGATTGTGAGTCTGAAAAAGAAATTAGGTATGGGAGTTGCATCAGCAGCATTGGGGTTATCTTTAATTGGTGGAGGAACATTTGCATTCTTTAGTGATAAAGAAGTATCGAACAATACATTTGCAGCTGGGACGTTAGATCTTACATTAAACCCTAAAACGCTTGTAGATATTAAAGATTTAAAACCAGGGGATACTATTAAGAAAGAGTTCTTATTAAAGAACGATGGTAATTTAACAATTAAAGATGTTAAATTAGCGACAAAGTATACTGTTAAAGATGCAAAAGGTGATAATGCTGGTGAAGACTTTGGTAAGCATATTAAAGTGAAATTCCTTTGGAACTGGGATAAGCAAAGTGAGGCTGTATATGAAACAACTTTAGCGGATTTACAAAATGTAGATCCAGATCTTTTAGCTAAAGATATCTTTGCTCCTGAGTGGGGAGAAAAGGGTGGATTAGAGGCTGGCACAGAGGATTACCTATGGGTACAGTTTGAATTCGTAGACAATGGAAAAGAGCAAAATATTTTCCAAGGTGATTCATTGAATTTAGAGTGGACATTCAATGCTAACCAAGAAGCTGGAGAAGAAAAATAATAAAGCAAAAAGCGGGGATTTCCCCGCTTTTTTTTATAAAGAAAAAAAGAAGTGCCCGTTTTAAGCACTCTTTCATATGTATTATTGTTGATTTTTCTTCCATTGTGTAAATTCAAGAAATTCACGAAACTGTTCTTTTGAGACACCGGAGCTCATCGCATCTTTAACGAGTTGTGTCCATTCGGAGTCTAGATGACTTTCTGTTGTTGTTTCATCGTGAAGTAACGTATCAACTGGAATTTGTAGAACAGCTGAAATTTTTTCGAGAAACTGAATGGAAGGGTTTTTTTGTAAATTTCGTTCTATAGAACTAATGTAAGATTTAGCTACACCAGCTTTTTCGGCGAGTTCTGTTAGTGAAATGCCCTTTTGTAAACGAAGGCGTTTTATACGTTCTCCTATCATATTTGCGCACCTTTCTATCAATATGTAGTCGTCTTATGATGTGATTATTATAACATAAACTTCGTTAAAAAGAACGAGGCTATTGAGCCTGGCTCGTATGCTTCATACGTTGGAAAAAGTGTTCAATATCTTGCAGGGCAATGCCAGCATCTAGAGCTTCAAGTATTAAATCAATCCATTCTTGATCTAGTGAGTCAGCCTTATCTTTGTACAAATGTAATTCCTCCCTAATTATTGGTCATAATTGCTGCTACATAGTAGACGATAATTAATCGAATTTTATATTTTATGTATCAAATTATCGAATATTGTGTAGATGAAACAAAGATAAAATCCCCATTAAATTCTCTCTATGGAAATTATAAGGTTTCTGCCAAAAATTTTCAATATTTTCTGAAAACATTGTTGAATTGTGATATATTCGTATACTAACTATGAAATTTTTACAAATATATTAAAAAAATTACATAATATAACTAAATATTGAAAATATATTGAATTTTTAATAATATAGAGTATGTAATACATATTTTATATTAGGGGAGGCAATAAGGGATGAACAAGAAACCATTTAAAGTGTTATCATCAATTGCTTTGACAGCTGTTCTAGGCTTGTCGTTTGGTGCTGGAAGCCAGTCTGTATATGCTGAAACGCCGGAGAACAAGACAGCTACAAGCCCAGTTGATGATCACTTAATCCCAGAAGAGAGATTAGCAAATGCGCTAAAAGAACGTGGGGTAATTGATTCGTCGGCTTCAGAGACAGAAACAAAGAAAGCTGTCGAAAAGTATGTAGAGAAGAAAAAGGGTGAAAATCCTGGAAAAGAAGCGACAAATGGGGACCAACTTACGAAAGATGCATCTGACTTTTTAAAGAAAGTGAAAGATGCGAAAGCAGAAACGAAAGAAAAATCAGAGCAACCAGCAAACGGGACTGCAGCAGGAACAGGTCCAGTTAAAGGGGGCTTAAATGGTAAAGTACCAACTTCACCAGCAAAACAAAAAGGATATAACGGTGAAGTTCGTAAAGATAAAGTACTCGTTTTACTTGTAGAGTATGCTGATTTCAAGCATAACAATATTGATAAAGAGCCTGGCTACATGTATTCTAACGATTTTAACAAAGAACATTATGAAAAAATGTTATTCGGTAATGAGCCATTCGCGTTAGAGGATGGGAGCAAAATCGAAACGTTTAAACAATATTACGAAGAGCAATCAGGTGGTAGTTACACAGTGGACGGAACAGTCACAAAATGGTTAACAGTTCCAGGTAAAGCTGCTGATTACGGTGCAGATGCTGGTACAGGTCATGATAATAAAGGACCAAAAGGACCACGTGATCTAGTAAAAGATGCATTAAAAGCTGCTGTAGATAGCGGACTTGATTTATCACAGTTTGATCAGTTCGATCAATATGATGTAAATGAAGATGGGAATCAAAATCAACCGGACGGTTTAATCGATCACTTAATGATTATTCATGCGGGCGTTGGACAAGAAGCAGGCGGTGGTAAATTAGGTGATGATGCAATTTGGTCACATCGCTGGACAGTTGGACCAAAACCATTCGCAATTGAAGGTACAAAAGCGAAAGTTCCATATTGGGGCGGAAATATGGCAGCATTCGACTACACAATTGAACCAGAAGATGGCGCGGTTGGTGTATTCGCACATGAATATGGCCATGATTTAGGTCTTCCAGATGAGTATGATACACAGTATAGCGGTCAGGGTGAACCGGTTGAAGCTTGGTCTATTATGAGTGGCGGAAGCTGGGCTGGTAAAATCGCAGGAACAACGCCAACGAGTTTATCACCACAAAATAAAGAGTTTTTCCAAAAAACAATCGGTGGTAACTGGGCGAACATCGTAGAAGTAGATTACGAGAAATTAAATAAAGGTATCGGTCTTGCAACATACTTAGACCAAAGTGTTACGAAGTCAGATCGTCCAGGTCTGATTCGTGTTAACTTACCAGATAAAGATGTAAAAGGAATTCAGCCTGCATTTGGTAAACAGTATTACTACAGCACAAAAGGTGATGACCTTCATACAACGATGGAAACGCCACTATTCGATTTAACGAAAGCAACGACTGCAAAATTCGATTATAAGTCATTGTATGAAATCGAGGCAGAGTACGATTTCCTTGAAGTACACGCTGTAACAGAAGATGGACAAAAAACGTTGATTGAAAGAATTGGTGAGAAAGCAAATAGTGGAAATGCAGCTACGACAAATGGAAAATGGGTTGATAAATCATATGATTTAAGTCAATTCAAAGGTAAGAAAGTGAAACTAGTATTTGAATATATTACAGACGGTGGATTGGCGTTAAATGGATTTACACTTGATAATGCGTCACTAACTGTAGATGGAAATGTTGCATTCTCTGATGATGCAGAAGGTACACCACAATTCAAATTGGACGGTTTCGTTGCATCTAACGGAATGGATAAGAAAAAGCATAACTACTATGTAGAGTGGAGAAACTATGCGGGTTCAGATAACGCATTGAAATTTGCTCGCGGTCCAGTATATAACACTGGTATGGTTGTATGGTATGCGGATTCAGCTTACACAGATAACTGGGTTGGTATACATCCAGGACATGGTTTCCTTGGTGTAGTTGACTCTCATCCAGAAGCAATTGCAGGAACTTTAAATGGCAAACCAACATTTAAAAGCAGTACGCGATTCCAAATTGCTGATTCGGCGTTCTCATTCGACAAAACGCCAGCTTGGAAAGTGGTATCTCCAACGCGTGGAACATTCGTATACGATGGATTACCAGGAGTACCGAAGTTTGATGACTCTAAAAAGTATATTAATGAGCAAATTCCAGATGCAGGACGTATTTTACCGAAGCTTGGTCTGAAGTTTGAAGTAGTAGGACAAGCTGATGATAACTCTGCAGGTGCTGTTCGTTTATATCGTTAATACAGTAAAACTACCGGGAGATTTTCTTTCGGTAGTTTTTTTGTGAGCAATGAATTTTATATAAAGGGAAAAGTTATATATAATGTAACTTTAAGAATAGAAATTTGTTACATATGAAGTCTATATAAATAATGAAAGAATTGGATAAAAATAGTGGGAGAAGGTGAGTGCATGAGTATTTCCTCTATTGTAAATAAACAAAAGGAATATTTTTATAAAGGACATACGAGAAGTGTAGAGACGAGAAAGAATAATTTGAAGAAGCTTTATGATGGAATTCAGCGTTTTGAGGATGAGATTTTTCAAGCGTTGAAATTAGATTTGAATAAATCAGTTCACGAATCATTTACAACAGAAATTGGATATGTACTAAAAGAGATTTCTTTTCAAGTGAAGTATATTTCATCTTGGAGTAAACCAACGCGTGTTCGCACAGCTCTTACTCATTTTGGATCGAAGGGGAAAGTAGTGCCAGAACCGTATGGTGTGACGCTTATTATCGCACCGTGGAACTATCCGTTTCAATTAGCAATTGCCCCACTCGTAGGAGCATTGGCAGCCGGAAATACAGTCGTTTTAAAGCCATCAGAGTTAACGCCAAACGTTTCAAAAGTGCTTACGAGAATGCTAGAAGAATTATTCCCAGAAGAGCTTGTATCGGTAGTAGAAGGCGGTGTTGAGGAAAGCACTGCACTTTTAAAGGAACCGTTTGACTATATTTTCTTTACAGGTAGTGTTGGTGTTGGAAAAGTTGTGATGGAAGCAGCGGCGAAAAAATTAACGCCTCTTACGTTAGAGCTTGGCGGGAAAAGCCCATGTATTGTACATAAAGATGCAAAGCTAGATGTAACCGCAAGGCGTATCGTTTGGGGCAAGTTTTTGAATGCTGGGCAGACGTGTGTAGCGCCTGATTATATGTACGTTCATTCTTCAGTGAAAGAGCAGTTAATCGAGGCATTACGACATGAAATCGCAGAGCAATATGGAAAAGATGCTTTGCAAAATGACAATTATGTGCGAATTGTGAGTGAGCGTCATTTTGAACGTCTATGTACATTTTTGCAAGACGGTAAACCTGTGATTGGCGGGAATTATACGAAAGAAACATTACACATAGAGCCTACAGTGTTAACGAATGTTACATGGCAAAGTGCTGTTATGGAAGATGAAATTTTTGGACCTATTTTACCAATTATAGAATACGACAAAATAGAAGAGGTAATTGAAACGATTCAGCACCATCCAAAGCCGTTAGCACTATATGTATTTTCTGAAGATAGAAAAGTGCAAGAGAAAGTGACGAGTAATATTTCATATGGCGGAGGATGTATAAATGATGTCGTATATCATCTTGCAACGCCATATTTACCTTTTGGGGGCGTTGGAAGTAGTGGGTTAGGCAGCTATCACGGTGAACAAAGTTTTCGGACTTTTTCACATTATAAAAGCATTTTGTCCCAATCTACAGCATTTGACATGAAAATTCGTTACTCTTCTACAAAAAGTGCTTTAAAATTCATACGAAAGTTGTTAAAATGATGATGGTGTTTATCAGTAGGCGTAGCCGTATGATAAAAACCCCTTCGCAACTGAAGGGGTTTTTCTGTTCGACATATGTATCATGCGAAAATGAATCAAACATACTACATAAAGAATAGAAGAGAACGCTGCTAAACAACCATTTTTGTTTGGATCGAAACAAAAAATAGTCTATAGAACATAAATATTTATTCATGAATATAAAAATTAAAATTTAAGGTAGATAGGACGGGAAAATGAAAAAGATTATTAAAGTTGAAGCAGTAGAAAAACATTTTGGAAATCAAGTGATTATCCCCCCTCTTTCTTTAGATATTAAAGAAGGAGAATTTTTAACAATTTTAGGACCGAGTGGTTGCGGGAAAACGACTTTACTTCGTATGATCGCAGGATTTGAAACGCCAACTAAAGGGAATCTTTTATTAGATGATGAAAAGATTAACGATTTGCCGCCATACAAGCGTCATATGAATTTAGTGTTCCAACATTACGCACTATTCCCACATATGAATGTTGAAAAAAATATTTGTTTCGGTATGAAAATGCAAAAAGTATCAGCAACAGAACAGAAAGAACGTGCGGAAGAGGCAATGCGTTTAACGCAGTTACTTGAGTTCCGTAATCGTAAACCGTCGAAGCTTTCTGGTGGACAGCAACAGCGTGTAGCAATTGCAAGAGCAATTGTAAACAACCCACGTGTATTACTATTAGATGAGCCACTGGGAGCGCTTGACTTTAAGTTAAGAAAAGATTTGCAACGTGAATTGAAAAACTTACAACGTAATTTAGGAATTACGTTCATATATGTAACGCACGATCAAGAAGAAGCAATGAGTATGAGTGATCGTATTGTCGTTATGAATAAAGGGCATATCGAACAAGTCGGCACGCCTAAAGAAATTTACAATCAACCGAAAACATTGTTTGTTGCAACGTTCATCGGTGAAAATAATATCGTGAAAAATGGGGAAAACTACGTAGCAGTTCGCCCTGAAAATGTAAAAGTTCGCTCGGTTGAAGAGCCAATTTTAAAAGAATACCACCTTGGGCATATTGAAGATATTGAATTTGTTGGAAATATGGAAAAGCTATATGTACGTGAGGAGAAAACATCGGAATTACTAATGGCATATCAAACTGCTGAAGAAGCAACGCAGTGGAGCATTGGAGATAATGTATATGTAGGCTGGGAGCAAGAGGACGAGGTGACCTTAAATTGAAGAAAGGGAAATTACTCGCATTACCTACAGTCGTATGGCTGTTACTCTTCTTCCTAATTCCACTTCTGTTCGTATTAGCATTTGCCTTCATGCAGCGCGGAGCATACGGGACAGTGGAAATGAAATTTACATTAGATAACATAGCGCGTGTGTTTGATCCATTATATATGGGGACGTTATGGGAAACAGTGAAAATTGCGGTTATTACGACAGTACTATGTTTATTAATCGGTTATCCATTTGCCTATACAATTACAATTGTTGATCGTAAATATCGTTCTATCCTTTTATTATTGGCAACGATCCCGTTCTGGATTAACTTCCTTGTTCGTTCATACGCATGGATTGTTATTTTACGTTCACAAGGTCTTGTAAACACATTGCTATTGAAACTAGGTATTATTAGTGAACCTTTAAATCTGTTATACAATACACCTTCTGTAATACTCGGAATGGTATATTCTTTATTACCATTTATGATTTTACCAGTGTATGCAGCAATTGAGCAGCTTGATAAGCGTAAGCTAGAGGCAGCTTATGATTTAGGCGCAACACCAGTAAAGGCATTTTGGAATGTAACAGTACCGATGACGATGTCAGGGATTACAACTGGTTCTATTTTAGTATTCGTTTCTTCTATCGGAATGTTTGTTGTATCAGACGTTATGGGTGGATCGAAAGTAGCATTAATCGGAAACGTAATTCAAAACCAATTCTTAGGTTCACGTGACTGGCCGTTTGGCTCCGCGTTATCTATGATTGTTGTTCTATTCTCTGTTCTGTTAATTTACTTATATTATCGTGCAACGAAAGTATATAAATATGATGGAAACGGAGGGGAATAGGCAAAAATGAAGAAGTTTTTAGTTTCTTATTCTTGGTTAATCTTATTGTTTTTGTATTTTCCAATGATGGTTTTAATGGTATATTCCTTCAACGATTCTCGCATTAATGCGGAATGGGAGGGCTTTACACTCCATTGGTATACAGATTTATTTCAAAAACAAGATGTTATTGATGCGTTTGTAAATAGTATTACGATTGCTCTTATAACGACAATTGTGACGACAGTTCTTGGTGTGATTTTTGCTATTGCATTACACCGTTACAAATATCGTTTTGAAGGGGCCATTAACGGTCTTGTATATTTACCAATTTTAATTCCTGATATTTTAATGGGGTTATCTTTACTTATCCTATTTAGTCAATTAGGTATGGAACTTGGAAAAACAACAATTATTATTGCACACATTACATTCAGTATTTCATTTGTTGTTGTTATTTTAGCGGCACGTCTTTCTGGTATGGGACGTGATTTAGAAGAGGCTGCAAACGATTTAGGAGCAACGCCGTGGCAAACGTTTCGTTATGTAACGTTTCCAGCAATTGCACCAGGAGTTATTTCAGCCGCATTATTAACATTCACATTATCGATTGATGATTTTGTAATTAGTTTCTTCGTATCAGGACCAGGATCAACAACATTGCCATTATACATTTATAGTATGGTTAAGCGCGGAGTATCACCTGAAATTAATGCTCTTTCTACAATATTAATTGTTGTAATTGTAGGATTAATGGTGCTATCGGAAGTCTTCCGTAATAAAGGTGCAGACGGTGAAGAGAACTCTGGAGGACACCTTCCTTTATAATACGAATGATATAGAAAGAACGAGGAGGTAATAAACCGATGAAATTAGTGAAGAGATTAGCTGGTATAGCAATTAGCTTCAGTCTTGCTGCAGGTGTACTTGCTGGTTGTGGTGAGAAAAAAGAAGAATTAAACATTTATAGCTGGGCTGACAATTTTGATGAGCAAGTTTTAAAAGATTTTGAAAAGAAATATAACGTGAAAATTAACTATGATAAATATGCAAGTAATGAAGAAATGCTTGCGAAATTACAAGCTGGTGGCGCGACATATGATTTAATTCAGCCATCTGATTACATGGTGAAAACGATGGCGAAGATGGACTTATTAGCGCCTTTAGATAAGAAGAACATCCCGAACATCGAGAACCTTGTTTCTAACTTTAAAACACCTGCATTTGATCCAGAGAATAAGTATTCTCTAGTATATACTTGGGGTGTAACAGGAATTGCATACAATAAAAAGTATGTGAAAGAAACACCTACAAGCTGGAATGATTTATGGAACGAGAAATATAAAGGACATGTTACTTTATTAAACGATTCTCGTGAAGTATTAGGAATGGGACTTAAGAAAAATGGTTTCTCTAATAGCACGAAAGAGGATGCACAGTTAAAGACAGCGTCTAATGATTTACAGAAGCTACTTCCAAACTTATTAGCATTTGATACAGATAATATTAAACAAAAATTCATTACAGAAGATGCGTGGATCGGGACAGTTTGGTCTGGAGACGCAGCATTTATTGCGAAAGATAACAAAGATGTAGGATACGTTGTACCAAAAGAAGGAGGCACAATTTGGGCTGACACGTTAGCGATTCCAAAAGGTGCGAAACATAAAGAACTTGCAGAGAAGTTTATGAACTACTTATTAGATGAAAAAGTAAGTGTGAAAAACTACGAGTCAATTGGTTACAGTAATCCAAATGAAAAAGCTCATCCTCTTCATAGTAAAGAATATCGTGATAATCACATGATCTTCTTAACAAAAGAAGAATTAGATCGTACAGAGTGGCTTGTTGATGTAGACGATAAGTTAAAAGACTACGATCGCTACTGGACAGAGCTGAAAACAAAAGGTAAATAAGTAAGAAAATGCGGTTTCTAAAGTAGAAATCGCATTTTTTCATAGTAGGAGGAAATCGATTGAAGAAAAAGTTACATCAGTATGAATTAATGTGTATCATTTTGTTGTTTGTTCTATTTAGCATCATCGCTTGGAGGGTACATGTAGGTGGTGTTACAATGATGGATACATACGTACGTGATATGGTGAAAGGATTACAAACGGAAAGCTCACTTACATTCTTCACATACTTTACAAAGTTAGGATCTGCAATTGGAGTTATAACGACACTAATTATAAGCTTGTTCGTTTTTTGGAAAAAGCGTTATTATGCTGCTATGATTGTGTATCCAATGGCTATATTAACGACACATCTTGTTAATAAAGGGATAAAAGAAATTGCAAAAAGAGACCGCCCATCATTAAATGAGGCACTTGACGCACTTGGGTATAGCTTCCCAAGTGGACATGCAATGCTATCTATCATAACATTCGGTTTTCTTGCCTATATCATTGCTGCGAATGTGAAAAGTATAGCTGGAAAATGTGGTATTACGATTTCGATGGGCATATTAATTATATTGATTGGATTAAGTAGAGTCATTTTAAATGTACATTATCCAACCGATATTTTAGCAGGTTACTGCGCAGGTGGCATTTTGTTAATCATCGCAATTTATTGTCATCGTTTACTTACCGAGAGATTGGGACTTAATAACGAAAGATAGAAAAACGTCTAGAAAAACTAGTATTATAGTTTTTCTAGACGTTTTTTGTTTATGGGGAGATGTGATACAGTATAAATGATAAGTGAATTATATAAAGTAGGTGAAAATGTGTGAAGACAAATGTACATAAAATTGATAAGTGGGGGAAGTTAGGAACTTTTTTGTATCAATTTCGTTATACAGTAATTGTAGCATTACTACTACTTGCGATAGTGCTCGGTATTTTTGCTCCAAAACTTCCAGGAGTATTGGGCGGTGATGGTTTCCAAACAGAAGGAGATTATCAAAAGACGAAAGAAATTTTAGATAAAGATTTTAAGCAGTCTCAAGATACACTTTTACTCGTTTTTGAAAAGGAAAAAAATACTTCGCATGAGGATTTCCAAAAGCGTATAGAGGGGATAATAAATCAAATTCAAGAGAAGGAAACATACGAATCTTTCCATCATCCCATGCAAAATAAAGAGATGTTACAAGATGATATCGGTTATGCGACGATTTTATTTTCCGGGAAAACAAATAAAGAACGAATGGAAAAGACATTACAATTCGCCGAAAAAATCGAGAAGGAAAGTAATAGCGTATTAAAAGTAACACCGACAGGATATCCGAAAATTAATCAAGAGATTAATGAAAGAACGCAAAATGATTTAAAAGTAGCAGAGATGATTGGATTACCTATTGCTTTTCTCGTACTATTATTCTCATTTGGTAGTCTGATTGCGTCTATTTTACCGATTGTAAATGGCGCGCTTAGTGTCATTAGTACGATGGGGATTTTATATTTTATAGGTAGTGATAAAGAGCTATCTATTTTCGTGTTAAATGTTGCGCCGATGATTGGGCTCGCATTATCAATTGATTTCGCACTGTTATTTGTAAATCGTTTCCGAGAGGAAGTTGCGAAGAGAACAGTGAAAGAAGCGATAGCGATTACGTATCAAACGGCAGGACGCGCTATCGTATTTTCAGGGTTATGTGTATTCGTCGGTTTATCAGGCTTATTTTTCTTTAAGATAGATTATATTCAGTCTGTTGCTATTAGCGGGATGATTGTCGTTATTATGAGTATTTTGTTTTCGCTCACACTTCTTCCAGCACTATTATCTTTAATTGGTAAAAGGATATTAAAAAAGAATCAGGCGGCGCCTACGCCATCAAAGGTCTGGCGTAAATTTGCACAGTTTGTAATGAAACATCCAATCGTCATGATTATTGTTGTTATAACATTTATTGTTATTTGTTTATTACCGCTACGTACAGCTAACTTGCAGTTTCCTGGTGTTGAAGCGTTACCTGAAAAGAGTGATACGAGAATTGCATTTGAGAAGTATGAAGAAGCCTTTAATAAGACTGTCAAAACACACGCCGATGTTACTTTAGTAGTAGAGACGAAGGATGATATAACAGAAAAAGAAAGCTTACAAAAGGTAGAAGATGTCGTTCAAAAGTTAAAAGATGACAAGCAAGTATATAAGGTGACAAGTGTATATGACGGGCTAAATGGAATGAAAGCAGATCAAGTTGCGGGAATGTTACAATCACCAGAAGCGGCGAAAATAGCTCCTGTATTTGAAGCGTATACGAAAGGAAATAAAACAACAATGGAAGTCTTTTTGGATACGAAGCCAAGTACAGAAACTGCAAAACAATGGGTTCGTGATTTCAAAAAGAATTATAAAGAAAACGATGTTACTTATTATTTAGGCGGGATGACAACGTTCCAACAAGAGTTGGAAGATGAAATTAAAGATAAAGTTGCAATTGGTATGTCTGTTATATTTGGGTCAACCTTTGTTATTTTATTATTCGCATTCCGCTCGATACTCATTCCAATAAAGGCGATTATTATGAATGTACTTAGTTTAAGTGCAACAATTGGAATTGTTATTTGGTTATTTGAAGGTGGTCATTTCGGATTAGATGAGAGTTCAGTTTTATTTGTATTACCAATCTTTATTTTCGGCCTCGTATTTGGGCTTAGCATGGATTATGAAGTATTTCTTATTTCACGAATCCATGAGTTATATGAGGAAACTGGAGATAACGATCAAGCAACGCTAGAAGGGCTTGTCTCGACAAGCCGCATCATTACATCCGCTGCTTTAATTATGATTGTTGTTACCGGTGCGTTCGCCTTTACTGATATTTTGCCAGTAAAGCAGATGGGTATTGGAGTCGCATTAGCGATATTTCTTGATGCAACAATTATTCGACTTATGCTTGTACCAAGTTTAATGAAATTGTTTGGAGATTGGAACTGGTGGTTACCATTTCGAAAGAAAAGAGAAAAATCATCGTAAAAAATGCTCATCTATAAGATGAGTATTTTTTTATGAATAGCGAGGCCTATATTTTGTAAATAGTATGTGATAAGAACAATACATACAAGTAGGTGAAGGCAATGTTTCGTTATTTTAAGTTTAAGCTAAATGATACAGTACAATTTGCTGAAAACGATGGACATTTGTATCGCATTGTCGGCTATCGGTTAGAAAAAGGGTTTTATCCAAAAGATGAATGGACTCATATCATTTATGAACTACTTAGAGAATTCGACGGTTATACGATGGATGCGGAAGAAGAAGAAATTGTAAAGGTCATTCAAGTAGAGGATGAGTATTACAAGATACAAGAAGTATCGGGGTATCGTTATCCAGTAAAAATGAAGCAAAAACAGCAAGTTATGAAAGGGGAGAAAATAGACGACTTATTAGATACGTACAACGACTATAAACGATTGGCGGATTTCTTTAAAGATTTATTGTATGAACAAAAAGCTGAAGAAGTGTTGCAGGAGATGAAAAGGCTTAGAGCGTGAGGGGACAGTCGATTATAAGACTGTCCTCTATTTTTGACGGTGCATCAAAGTATGTTTTCCGTTACAATGAGAGAATCAATAGAAATAAGGTGATTATAGTATGGAAACAAAGAAAAAGGGCGAATGGTGTGAAATTACGGTTCCAGCGACGTGGAATGGTATAAGTATTGAGTCGTTGTTAAAAGTAGAATGGGAAGTACCAAAAAAGTTATTACATCAGCTTCGTATGGAAAAAGGTGTTACGGTTAACGGAGAACAGAGGAGATGGAATGAACTTTTAAAAGAAGGAGATAAGTTACAAGTTCATATGTTTATGGAGGAGGAGTACGGCGTAGAGCCGGAATATGGTGAATTAAATGTAGTGTTTGAAGACGATCACGTACTCATTGTAAATAAGCCTGAGCAAATGGATACACATCCTTCTGAAAAAAATGGGATGGGAACACTTGCCAATCTTGTTGCTTTTCATTTTCAAATGCAAGGTTTAGAGACGAAGGTTCGTCATATCCATAGGTTAGATAAAGATACGACAGGTGGTGTTGTATTCGCAAAACATAGAATTGCGGGTGCAATTATGGATCGTTTATTAATGGAACGGAAAATTAAAAGAACGTATACGGCACTTGTTGAAGGAAGAGTAAAAAAGAAGCAGGGGACAATTGACGCGGCCGTCGGAAGAGATCGACATCATGCTACAAGGCGCCGTGTTTCTCCAAAGGGAGACCAAGCTATAACGTATTATAAAGTAGAGAAATATTTTAAAAAACAAAATACGACGCTCGTAACGTTACAGTTAGAAACCGGTAGAACGCATCAAATTCGCGTTCATATGAGCTATAATGGAAATCCATTAGTTGGGGATGTATTATATGGTGGGCAAACAAAATATATGTCCGGGCAAGCGTTACATGCGATGAAGATTAATTTTTTGCATCCGATTACGAAAGAAGAGATCGTGGTTGACGTACCTTTCCCTACAAATTTAAACGACACAATGAAAAAATTTGAAAGAGAAAATGGGTAAAGTGTAAGCTTAAAGTTGAAAAAGGTAGATTTTTGCAGGGATTTCTCTAAAAGAGGCGAAGCCGTTAAGAGAAAAGAGAGGTGAGAATTACTTGATCAAATATAAATATATGCTAGGGATATTTTTCGCTTGTCTTTTACTTACTCTATGTATTTATCCATATTTACCAACTCGTATGGCAGTGCATTGGAACGAGAATGGTGGAGCGAACGAGTTTATGAGTAAACAAGTTGTCGTATTATGTATTCCTGTCCTTATTATTATTTTACATGGATTAGTATATGTTATTTCACATAATATATATAAGTTTAATGAAGGAGAGCATTTCATTATAAGTGGATTTATAAAGAGTATTACTTTATTTATGATGTTTGTCCATCTACTAATTCTCTTTATTAATTTGGGAAGTATTATATCCTTTCAGACAGGACTAACGATTGGAATTAGTATGTTTCTTTTTATGTTTAGTAAAGTGTTTAAAAAGGTGAAGGATAGAGAGAAAGAACCGATCAAATTACAAAAAATCCGTTTAGTTAGTAGGCGGATCTTTCAAGTGATGGCATGCAGCATATTATTTTCATTGCTTTTGAGCCTGAAGTGGGGATTTTATTTGTTAATTAGTGTAATAAGCTGCGGGTCTATTTTGTTTATGTTCTACATTTTATACGCATACATATTAGAAAGCTATGAAACATAAAAAAGAGTCTTCTCATCATGAGAAGACTCTTTTAATCTATTTACTTCGTAATAAATTGTTGTGTCCAGTAGTTGCCGCTTTCTACATAACCAACACCGATATGAGTGAAGCCGCTATTTAAAATGTTTGCACGGTGTCCAGTACTGTTCATCCAAGCTTGTACAACTTCTTCTGGTGTACGTTGGCCTTGTGCGATGTTTTCACCTGCAGATGTATAAGAAATACCAAATTTCTTCATCATGTCGAACGGAGACCCGTATGTAGGGCTGTTATGATCAAAGTAGTTATTCTTTTGCATATCTTCAGATTTAGCGCGTGCAACTTTGCTTAATTCAGTATCAATTTGTAATGCTGGTAAGCCTTGTTTTGTACGCTCAGCGTTTGTTAATTCAACAACGCGTTGTTCGAATTCGCTTAAAGATTTTGCTTCTTCAGCAGGCTTTTGCTCAGCAGGTTTTTGTGTTTCATTTTGAGTATTGTTGTTTTCAACTGGTTTTTGAGCTTCTGGTTTAGCAACTTCTTCAGCAGGCTTTTGTTCCGCTGGTTTTTGAGTTTCCTCAGCAGGCTTTTGAGCTTCTGGCTTAGCTGTTGGTTGTTCAGTTACAACATTTTCAGTAGGCTGTTGACCAGGAATGAAGCAATCTTGTTGGAATTGACCTTGATTCCATTGTGCTAATGACTCAACTCCCATAGATTGTAAGAATGCTTGTAATTCTTGTTGGCTCATTTGTTTCATCATTACTTTTGAATGCTGAATATTTTGAACCTTTATGTTAGATGGTTGTACTGTTGCAGCTTGTGCATCTAAAGATGATACTCCTAAAGTAAGAGCTGTTGCAGCAGCTACAGATAATAAAAGACGCTTTTTCATGATGTGTGTCCTCCTATATAAAGTTTTAATTTGTTTTCACACGATTTGTTTTTGACAGCCTGTCTGACTGACAAATCCATCGTAGCATACAATTTACAAGAAAAAAGATGGGAAAAAATTCATAGACTTTGAAATTACCTAATTTATCCTAAGAGAAGAAAAGGGAAGAAATAAGAGAAACATAGAGTATAAAAGGAATTTTTAGCATTTTTATACTTGGTTTTAAGAGAGGGTTTTTGGATAGATTTACCTAAATGGAAAATAAAGAATCCTATTGTATCAATGGTTTGAACATTTTTTTGAGGAATATACTGGATTGATTTTTACAAAACTGTAATGTTTCTGTTGTTCTTTTTTATAATAAAGTAACATATTTTTAATGTTGTAGCAGACAAAAAAGCGGCTATCTCTTTACATAGACGAAGGAGATAGCCGTTTTCCTATTATTACGTATGTTACGAGTTATTACGAGTTGGTTTCAATTGCTTCTAATAATAAATCTACAATGTGAATTCCTCTCATTTTATGAGAAAGATCTTCTCGTTCAATACCTAATTTCATTTGTAATAGACAACCTGGATTTGCAGTAACAATTGTCGCCGCGTCTGTTTCATGCACACGGTCCGCATCTTTCATTTCGCGATATGTTGCACCTTGGATGGCTTCTAGTAACATACGAGGTTCAGAAGATGTTCGCATAACATTGCGTAAATGACAAGAGTCTTGATACGTAATGATTTGCGGCGTGAGTCGTAAGTCATTACGTTTATGGAAATCTAGTTCTACTAGTATAGCAGTAATATCTTTAATTTTAGAAACAAATTGCTTTGCGCGCTCAGCCCATTCTGGATCATCCTTTAAAAGGTAATCATAGTCTACGAGGTAAGCTCCGCAACCACCTGCATTCGTAATAATATAATCGATGTTTAAATCTTCGAATGCTTTTATATTTCGTTTTGCTAATTCTTTTGCTCCACTCTTTTCACCAGCATGCCCATGTAATGCCCCGCAGCAACTTTGTGTTTTCGGAATAACGATATCACAACCAGCTAACTGAAGAAGTTTCATCGTTGCGTTATTTGTTTCTAAAAACATCGTATCCATTAAACAACCTGTGAAGAATGCAACTTGTTTTTTCTTTGCCACCTCAGCAGGTAAAAATTCAGGACGATCTTTCATTGCTTTCATTTTAGGGACTTTTGGCAAAACGAGATCTATCGTTGCAAGTGTTTCAGGGAATAACTTCATAATACCAGTTTTATGTGTTAGCGTTTGTAAACCAGAACGCTGGTAAAATCCGATTAGCCCTGTTAATGTTCTCATTCGGTTTTGATGCGGGAATAGTCCTTCAAAAACGACTTTACGAACAGCTCTCACGGGCACTGAGAATTTTTTATTTTGATTAATAATATCACGAGCTTCTTCTAATAAATGTCCATAATTCACACCAGACGGACAAACAGGTTCACAAGCACGACAGCCAAGGCAGACGTTTAATGTATTTTCAACATCTTCATCTGGCTCAATTAAACCATCAGCGACGGCTTTCATTAAGGCGATACGCCCGCGCGGCGAATGTGATTCTTTATACCCGGATTGAATGTAAGTAGGACAAGTCGGTAAACAAAAACCGCATCGCATACAATTTAATAGTTCATCTTCACTTAATCGTTCTTTAAATTCCTTTTGAATGTTTTCTTTATTTAATGTGGTCATCGCTCAACCACCACTCTTTTACGAGAGTCTTTCGCGAACATCTTTCCAGGATTCATAATGTTGTTTGGATCGAAGGCTTGTTTAATCCCTTGCATAGCAGCGATACCTTCTTTACCTAATTTCATTTCTAAATACGGAGCTTTCATCGCACCAACACCATGTTCACCAGTAATCGTACCACCAAGCTCAATCGCTTTTGCAAATATTTCAGCAAAAGCTTGTTCAGCACGGTGCATTTCTTCTTCATTACGGGCATCTGTCATACAAGTTGGGTGCAAATTACCATCACCAGCATGACCAAAAGTACAAATAGGAATATTATATTTCTTTGCAATTGCATTAATTGCTTCAACCATTGGAGCGATTTGTGAACGTGGTACAGTTGCATCCTCTAATATTGTTGTCGGTTTTAGTCTTGCAAGTGCTGATAGTGCACTACGGCGTGCTGTACGAAGCGCATCTGCTTCGGCTTCATCTTTTGCAACGCGAACATCGACCGCATTCATAGCACGGCAAACGTTAGCCATTTTTTCGATATCTCGATTGACAACCTCAGGTGGACCGTCTTGTTCAATTAATAAAATTGCTTTAACGTCAGTTGGTAAACCGATTTGTGCAAACTCTTCTACAACTTCAATTGTTGGTTGGTCTAAAAACTCAAGTGTCGCTGGAATAATTTTATTTGCAATAATAGCAGAAACAGCTCGAGCAGCTTCGTTAATATCTTCATATAGCGCAAGCATCGTTTTCTTCGTTTCAGGCATAGGGACAAGTTTTAATATAGCTTCCGTAACAACACCAAGTGTTCCTTCAGAACCAATAAATAAACGAGTTAAATCATAACCAGCTACATCTTTTGCTAATTTACCGCCAGTGCGAATGATATCGCCGTTCGGTAAGACAATTTCTAGCCCCATTACATAATCACGTGTTACGCCATATTTTAAACCACGTAATCCGCCGGAGTTTTCATTAATGTTACCGCCGATTGTAGAAATTTTCATAGAGCTTGGATCTGGTGGATAAAATAAACCTTTTTCTTCTACTGCTTTAATAATATCAAGTGTAATAACACCAGCTTGTACAGTAATTGTTAAATTCTCTTCGTCAATTTCTAAAATATTGTTCATATGGCGGAAAATAAGGACGATACCACCTTCAAGTGGACACGTACCAGCGCAAAGATTTGTTCCAGACCCGCGAACATATACCGGGATTTTATGAGTGTTACACACTTTTAACACGTCTGCTACTTCATTTGTATTACGAGGAGCAATGACTGCATCAGGCATCGCTTGGAAGTTTGGAGTGGCATCATAACTATAAGTTAAACGCCCCATATTGGATGTATCTACATTATCTTCGCCAACAATAGATACGAATGAATCAATAATTTGCTTTTCTAACATTGGAAATCCCCCTCAAACTGTTAACGTATTTAGTAATAATAAAAAACGTTGTAACAGTGCTTTCATTATAATGATAAAAAAGTAGGGGGATTCTTTCTATATACAATCATCTAAAGATTAATCTATTTTATCGTTATTTTTTGTATGATTATCTAATAAGAGGAGTGCGAAGTATAAAAAATTTAAATCTTTGAATTGTTTCGGGTCAAGTCCTGTATGTTCTTCAATCTTTTTTAGCCTGTAATGCAGTGTGTTAATGTGTATATGTAATTGCTCAGCTGTTTGCTTATAAGATTGGTTATAATCGATAAATAAACGTAGAGTGTGCATAAGCTCAGGAGATGATACTAAGTTTTCAATAGTACGCTCTAGAAACTGTTCCCGGGTTTCAGTAGAAATATCTTGTAAGCACATTTCTAAACGTAAATCTTCATTAAATACAATTTTTTTCGTTTCAAGTGATACTGAAAGGGCGCGTAGTGCTTGTTCGTACGATAAGTTCATATTGCTTGGCATAACTGTTTGTCCAATCCCGATATATAAAGTAATAGAAAATAAAGTTGCACAGTCTTGTTTTAAACGTTTTAAAAATTGAAAGGTTTGCTCTTTGGAGTGCATTGTTGTAAACAAAATAAACCGATCATTTCCCCAGCGAACAAATAAATTTTCTTTTGCTAAAATGTTGCGCAGATGTTGCCAAATTTTACGCTGGAGCATCGTATTATCTTGGGCGATTGATAATAAAATAAGTTGTTTCTTCTTATATAAATCAATGCCAAGCGTTTTTGCACGATCGAGAAAACTTGGAGACCAGTCTGTATTTTGAAGCCAATCAAAGACAAATGCTTCATAAGAACGGTGCTCAAGTTCTAGTTGTTCTAAAAAGTAGTTTTCATGAATTAATAATTCGGTCATCTTACGTAATATTTCTCCGTATTGTGAAATATTTTCAGGTTCTCCTGTAATTCCAATCACGCCGATTACTTCGTCATGGAATAGTAAAGGAAGATTCATCCCAGCTTTTACACCTTGCAGTCGTCGTTCATCATCTTTTGTAATAATGACAGTATTCTTTTGTTTCGCACAGCGGAGTGCCCCTTCATGAAATTGACCGATTCTTTCCGCATCTGTACTTGCGATAATAATGCCTTGTATATTAATAATAATAATGTTTTCAGTAATTAATCTGCGTACTTCACGTACAATTTTATTCGCTAAATCAGAAAAAAGCATAATTTGCACACCTCAAATTCTATTTGTTGTACATTATATATGTAAGTTTATTAATAAAGGAAGATTTCACATTTTCCACACATTTATTTGTTACTTTACAATTATAACGAAATCATCCGAAGATGGAGGGAATCTTTTGAGAAAGTATGTTTTTCTTCTCTGTTTTTTATTTCTATTAGTAGGGTGTCAAGGAAGTTCGTATACACCGATTGCTAAAGATAAAAGTGTTATTATAACAACGAATATAAAGGAAGGTAGTATTAGTTTTATTGATAAAAAAACAAAGAAGCTATTAACAACATGGGAATTAAATGAGCCGATTGCGGGGGTTACGCTACTTCCAAATGGCGAGGAAATACTCGTTTATGGTAAGCAATTAGAATATATGTATGTATATTCACTAGCAGAAGGAAGACAAGTGGACAAATATAAGACTGGAAAAGGAATTGCTAATGTTATCGCATCAGATGATGGAAAACAATTATTTGCTGCCGATCAAAATGAACAAAAGGTAAGGTTCTTTACGATAAAAGGAAAAGAGACAGGGAGTGTTTCAACAGGAAAAGGGCCGATAACGATGGTAGAGCATCATAACCAGTTATCTGTACTCAACTTTTATGATACGAAACTAACGACCATTGATACAAAGAAAAAAGAAGTGATACAGTCCTTTATGATTCCGCCAGCATCAACAGGAGCGACGGTTAGCGCTGATGGGAAAGAAATATGGATTGGTGGACATGGTGATGGAAGTCAAGTGAATGAGAAAGTATTAGTGTATTCTTTACAGAGCGGAGAGATGATACGTTCTTTACATGCTCCGTTTATGCCTGTGAATATAACAAAGGATGATAAGTATGTATATGCGCTAAGTCACGGTTCAAATACGCTTAGAAAGTTTGATGCAAGTACGTATCAAGAGGTAGGATTTGCAGAAGTAGGATCTAATCCATTTGCATTTTTGAAAAGCGGTGCAGAAGGATATGTAGCTAGTTATGATAGCGATGAAGTATGCGTAATGGATATGAAGAATATGAAAATAAAACAAACAATTAAAGTCGGTAAAGGACCGTTTCAACTCATAGAGAGAGAAGGGGAAGGGCAATGAGTAAATATAAAGTGCTAGTCGTAGATGACGAAAGTGATATGAGGCAACTTGTCGGAATGTACTTAGATAACTTCGGATACGAGTGGGGAGAAGCTGAAAATGGAAAAGAGGCACTTCGAAAATTAGAGACGGATCATTACGATTTCGTTGTACTAGACATTATGATGCCTGAGATGGATGGGCTTTCAGTTTGTAAAGAGATTCGAAAAACGTCGGATGTACCTATTATATTTTTAACAGCAAAAGGTGAAGAGTGGAATAGGGTGAACGGCTTACGTATGGGAGCAGATGATTATATTGTAAAGCCATTTAGTCCTGGGGAACTAATTGCTCGTATGGAAGCTGTTTTAAGACGATATACAAAGCAAGAACAGCAAGAAGAGATTCAATTTGGACCGATTCTTATTAATGAAAAAAGTAGGAGGGTCGAGACGAATGGTGAGACGATTCCTCTTACGGTAAAAGAGTTCGATTTACTATATTTTCTTTGCCAACATAATGGACAAGTATTTAGCCGGGAACAATTGCTTGAAAAGGTGTGGGGATATGATTATGCAGGAAGTACAAGAACGGTAGATACGCATGTGAAAACGATGCGTCTAAAGCTAGGAGAAAGTGGAAACTACATTCAAACCGTTTGGGGTGTAGGTTATAAATTTGAGGTGTAACGTATGTTTACGATGGTACAAAAGCTTTGGCTTACAGTAGTATGTGCAGTATGTGTAACAGTTTCCTTTCTTTATTTTGTATCTTTATACTCATATGAAAAGTTATACGTTGATAATTTAAAAGATTCATTAGTAATGGAAGGGAAACGTCTTGCCACGCAATATGATAAACGTGAAGGAGTATCCACTTTTGAAGAGAAAGTAAGGGCATATGATCAAATATCTAGTTCAGATGTCCTTTTCGTATACAATCCGCGTGATTTAAGCGCATGTTTGCCTTTTGATGTTCACCATCATTCTCTTATAAGTGAAGGGGATAGACAGGCGCTATTAGATGGGAAAACTGTGACAAAGATAGGGTATGAAGAACATTTTGATCGTAATATTATGGGTGTTGTCATCCCTGTTTTAGATAATAAAAAATTAGTTGGTATTGTATACTCTTATATTCCTTTAAAAAGTATAAAAGACTTAATATTTGATATGGGTCTTATTTTAGCGCCGTTAGCACTTGCAATGATTTTAATTACAATATGGATTGGTAGAAAAATTATTATCGCTATTACGAGACCGCTTTCGCAAATGGAACGAGTTGCAAATCATTTGGCTACTGGAGATTTCTCAGAGCGGATTACAATTTCTTCAGAAGATGAAATTGGACGATTGGGAAAAGCTTTTAATAAAATGGCAAATTCTTTAGAAACAGAAGATGTAAAGCGTAAGGAATTTTTAGCTAATGTTTCGCATGAACTTAGAACACCGCTTAGTTATATTAAAGGATATAGTGAAGCTATTTTAGACGGTGTAGCGAAGGGGCCGCAGCAGGAAAAAGTAACGCAACTTATTCATAAAGAGGCAGGTCGCATGCAGCGCCTCGTTCATGATTTATTAGATCTAGCGCAGCTAGAAGGTGAACACTTTCCCCTAAAGAAACAACCTATCGTTTTTTCACAGCTTATTGAAGATGTACTAGATACGTACGAGTTACAGTTTATAGAAAAAACCCTTCGTATTTCAACGAATTTAAATCCTGAAATTATCGTAATGATTGATGAGGATCGTATGCAACAAGTACTTCATAATGTGTTAGATAATGCGATACGTTATACAAATCAAAACGGGGATATCATAATAACATTAAAGCAAATCGATGATTATTGTGAATTGCACATAAAAGATACAGGAATAGGTATTGATAGAGAGCATTTAGAAAATCTCGGGGAACGCTTTTACCGAGTAGATAAAGCGAGAAGTCGTCAACACGGTGGAACAGGTTTAGGTCTTGCAATTGTAAGGCAAATTGTTCATATACATGATGGTGAGTGGAGAATAGAAAGTGAAAAAGGTAAGGGAACGACAGTTATTATTAAATTAAAAGCACAAGATGAGGAGAGCATATTCTAACTTTTGGAATATGCTCTTCATATTGAAGGTAAATAGTTACGCGTAAATGTATTAATTAATATCAAACAAATATCAAAAAATTGACTATTTTATGAACAAAACATTTGTACTTCTTACTAATTCGTTCTAAAATAGTTATGGATGCTAAGTTCTTATAAAACGTTACAATTGTTGTTTGGAAGATACTGAGGTGATTTAACTGGAGTACAAATCTATTAAACCGAAAAAAATTTACGAAGAAGTATCTGAAGCTATTTTAACAATGATTAAAAATGGTACGTTAAAACCTGGTGACAAACTACTTCCTGTTCATCAATTAGCTGAGCAGTTTCAAGTTGGCAGATCTGCTGTTCGTGAAGCGCTAAGTGCGCTAAGAGCAATGGGCTTAATTGAAATGAAACAAGGAGAAGGTACATATGTAAGGAATTTCGATCCTTCTTCATTAACGAAATCACTAAATAACAAGTTATTAATGAAGAAAGAGGATATTTTGAATTTATTAGAAGTACGGAAGGTGCTCGAAGTGGGGGCAGTTCGAGCGGCAGCGGCAAAACGTACGGAAGCTAATTTACAAAATATGAAGCATTGGTTAGATGAAATGGCAAAGAGCATTGGAGATGAAAAGGCTGGCGAAAAAGCAGACTTTCAGTTCCATATGGGAATTGCAGAGTCTTCGCATAATAACATCTTACTTGAGCTCATGAATCATGTTTCAGAGATGATTGCTGAAACGATTGGTGAATCAAGACGCATTATTTTATATGGTGAACAAACAACATCAGAACGACTTTTAGAAGAGCATCAATCTATATATAATGCGGTGTTAAAGCAAGATGTGGAATTAGCGCAGCAAGCAATGCTAAATCATTTAACAAATGTAGAACATATTGTCACAGGTAAAAGCGATATAAATTCGTAATTTAATCTTTTATTTTTCTAATTTTCTGATAAAATAGAGAGAGAGATTAAGTAAACGTTTTCTTTAGAAGAGGGAGAGGATAGGCCATGGTTGAGCCTACTTCTTCTAATCTTAGTCATCTGATGACCATATGATTGTTGGCGAAGTTGTAATGAGGGGGAATTATAGTTATGAAAGTCACTTTATTTGTTACTTGTATAGTCGATATGTTTGAAACAAACGTCGGCAAAGCAACAGTTGAAGTATTGGAGCGTTTAGGTTGTGAAATTGAATTTCCAGAAGCACAAGTTTGTTGTGGTCAGCCTGCTTATAATAGCGGCCATGTAGAAGCAGCAAAAGAAGCGATGAAACATATGATTGAAACTTTCGAAGATGCAGAATATATCGTTACGCCATCTGGCTCTTGTGCGACAATGTTTCATGAGTATCCGCATGTTTTTAAAGATGATCCGAAGTGGGCTAAACGTGCACAAAAGGTTGCTGATAAAACATATGAATTCACACAATTTATTGTAGATGTTTTAAAAGTTACAGATGTTGGTGCAAGTTTACCAGGAATAGCTACTATTCATAAATCTTGTCATATGACACGCCTGCTTGGAGTAAAAGAGGCACCAGGAATTTTATTATCAAACGTAAAAGGATTAACTGTGAGAGAACTGCCAAACGTGCAAAATTGTTGTGGGTTTGGGGGAACGTTTTCAGTTAAGATGACTCCAATTTCTGAGCAAATGGTAGATGAAAAAGTAGATAGTGTAATGGAAACAGGTGCTGATTATTTAATCGGTGCAGATTGTGGGTGTTTGTTAAACATTGGCGGACGTATTGAGCGTTTAGGAAAAGAAGTAAAAGTAATGCATATTGCTGAGGTCTTGAATAGTCGCTCATGAAGGGGGAACATAAGCTATGTCTATGAAAATCAGTGAGAAAAAATTTAATGATCGCGTTGGCGATGGAATTCAAGATTCGTTTATGCGCGGAGCAGTATCTTCTGCACAAACGCGTTTATATACAAATCGATTGAAAGCAGCTGAAGAGTTAGGAAACTGGGAAGAGTGGCGTGAACTAGGTGAACAAATTCGTCAACATACGTTAGAAAATCTTGATTATTACTTAATGCAGTTAAGTGAAAATGTATCAAAAAGAGGCGGTCACGTTTACTTTGCGAAAACGAAAGAGGATGCAGCAAAGTACATTCAAGACGTTGCAAAAAAGAAACAAGCGAAGAAAGTTGTAAAATCAAAATCAATGGTAACTGAAGAAATTAGTATGAATCATGCCCTTGAAGAGATTGGTTGTGAAGTGTTAGAGAGTGACTTAGGAGAGTATATCTTACAAGTAGATAACGATCCACCATCACATATTATTGCGCCTGCACTTCATAAAAACAGAACGCAAATTCGTGATGTATTTAAAGAAAAACTTGGATATGAAAATTCTGATGATCCATACGAAATGACAAAGTTTGTTCGTAAACAACTTCGTGAGAAATTTATGGATGCAGAAATTGGTGTGACAGGTTGTAACTTCGCTGTTGCAAATACGGGCTCTCTTTGTTTAGTAACGAACGAAGGTAATGCCGATCTTGTTATGTCGATTCCGAAAACACAAATTGCAGTAATGGGTATGGAACGTATGGTTCCGACAATGGAAGAATTAGATGTTTTAGTTGGTTTACTATGTCGTAGTGCAGTAGGTCAAAAGCTAACAAGTTATGTAACAGTAGCAGGACCAATTCAAGAGGAAGAGGTAGATGGACCAGAAGAGTTTCATTTAGTCGTTGTTGATAATGGCCGCTCTCAAATCCTTGGATCGGAATTCCGTTCAGTATTGCAATGTATTCGTTGTGCTGCTTGTGTCAATGTATGTCCTGTGTATCGTCACGTTGGTGGACATTCATATGGTTCTATTTATTCAGGACCAATTGGTGCAGTGTTAACACCACTTTTAGGTGGATATGATGATTATAAAGAACTTCCTTATGCATCTAGTTTATGCGGAGCGTGTACGGAAGCTTGTCCAGTAAAGATTCCGTTACATGATTTATTATTAAAACATCGTCAAGTTATCGTTGAGCAAGAAGGACGTGCCCCACTTGCAGAGAAATTAGCAATGAAAATGTTTAGTATGGGCGCATCTTCAGCAGCTTTATATAAAATGGGATCAAAAATAGCACCGGCAGCAATGAGTCCATTTACATCTGGCAATCGTGTATCAAAAGGTGTTGGTCCACTTAAAAACTGGACGGATATTCGTGAATTCCCGGCTCCAAGTAAAGAACGATTCCGTGATTGGTATAAAGATCATAAGAAAGGCGGGGACAAATAATGACAGGATTAATTCAAAACCGTGAGTCCTTTCTAGATAATATCGCAAAAGAACTTGGGCGCGCGCGTAAAACAGAAGGCGTAGAACGTCCAGCATGGAAAAGTAATGTGAATGAAGAAACGTTAAAAGATTATTCACAAGAAGAATTGTTAGAAGTATTTAAAAATCAATGTACAAACATTCATACAACTGTTGTGGAAACGACAAACGACCGTTTACGTGAAGATATTCAAAAAGTAATCGTTGAAAACGGCGGAGGACCTATTATATTATCAGCAGATGAACGTTTTGATTCCTATGGATTGACTTCTTTATTTAAAGAAGAGCTTCCAAAGCAAAATGTTGAGGTAAATGTATGGGATCCTGAGAAAAAAGAAGAGAATATGCGTATAGCGGAAAAAGCGAATATCGGTATTGCATTTAGTGATTATACATTAGCTGAATCTGGTACGATTGTTGTACAAAGTCATAAAGGACAAGGGCGTTCTTTACACTTTTTACCGACTGTATACTTTGCTATTATTCCACGTGAAACACTTGTACCTCGCATTACACAAGCAGTTCAACATATGAACTCTCGTGTGGAAAAAGGTGAAGCAGTCGCATCTTGTATTAACTTTATTACAGGACCAAGTAACTCTGCGGATATTGAAATGAATCTTGTTGTCGGAGTACACGGACCATTAAAAGCAGTATATTTCATCGTATAAAATAGGGGAAAGCAGGCCGGAAAACGGCCTGCTTTTTTAATAGAATAAAGATAATATGAAGTAGAAGTTCTCTCCTTTTTTTGTTATGTTCTTTTGGAAAGGAGAGGAAGGGATGTTCACTTATTTATATGCATTGTTAATGGGTATGGTGTTTGGTTCTTTTTTTATGGTGATTGCGATGAGAGTTCCAGTAGGGGAATCTATTATTACACCGCGTTCGTACTGTTATTACTGCAAGTATACGTTAAAGCCGAAAGAACTGATTCCAATCATTTCATTTTGTATACAAAAAGGGCGTTGTACGAATTGTAAGAGGAAAATCTCAAGTTTGTACATAGTATTTGAATTTGTTACAGGTAGTTTATTTTTTCTTACTGTATATGTAATTGGAATAGAACGAGAGCTCATCATCACTTTATCGCTCTTTTCTTTACTTCTTATTATTTCAGTTACAGATTTAGTATATATGCTAATACCTAATCGTATTTTAATTTGGTTTGCGCTTTTGCTTATTTTAGAATGTATTTTTGTACCGTTAGTTACTTGGATAGATAGTTTAGCTGGTAGTGGAACTATATTCATTTTGTTATATTGCATGCAAAGGATTTATCCAGATGGTCTTGGCGGAGGTGATGTAAAATTACTTTCGTTACTCGGATTTATAGTGGGAGTGAAAGGGGTTTTTATAACTTTATTTTTAGCATCTTGCTTTAGTCTTTGTTTTTTCGGAATAGGTATAGCGTTAAAACGTATAAAAATAAGAACCCCAATTCCGTTTGGACCTTTTATTAGCCTTGGAGCAATATGTTATGTGTTGGTCACATATGCAAAATAGAGAGGAGATAGAAAATGAATGTATATATGGATGATCAAAGAAGTTGCCCGTACGGATATGTTTTGGCAACTACAGTAGAATCTGCATTACAATTTGTTCGGAGTAATAAGGTAAACATCCTCTCTCTTGATTTTAACATGGGATGGAGGCAAAAGAATGGGTTAGATTTTGTAGAAGTCTTTTGTACAGAAGGTCTATATGTTAATGAAATTCACCTTCATACAAATGATGTCATCGGTATGCATCAGATGAAACAGAGAATAGAGAGAGGGAAGGAAGAAGGGGAAATTAATCCTTGTATTGCCTTGAAATATGTAGGGAGCTAAAACCTCCAAAGTGAAACTTAAACAGACTATAATAAGAAGAGGATAATATGTCCAATATGAGGACGTAGTATCCTCTTTTTTCTTGCATTGTATATTATATAAACAGAGATTAAACATAGTTTATTATGTATACAATGAATTTTAAAAGAGCCGAAAATAAAAAGAACCACTTTCTGTTAGAGAGTGGCTTTGTATAAGTACGATTACTACATCTTATAGAGCGCGTATGTAAGTAATTACTTAAATGCATATCGTCTTATTTACTGGAAGAATAACCCATGTTATATTACTTTCTAATCAGTCTCGTTAAAGCCATCCCAAGAAATCCAGCACCCATTCCTATTAGCCATCCAGTTTGGGTATTTCCTAACATAGATCCCACTCCTCCACCAAGAAACATGCAGCCAACGAATACTAATCCTCCAATTCCCCAGTTCGGCCGATCCATAATTCAATCACACCCTTTCAATAAAACATATGCTATTAGCTACCTAAACTTTCTTGCATAGAATATGTTAATTATTTTGCTAGAGATGGTGTAGTTATTCGGCTTAAATTTAGCAACTTTCAGGGAATTCAAAAGACGTGGAGATTGACCGATTTGAAGGAATTGCAGGAGGAGAATTTTATTTTTTGTATTATAATAACTTAAGGGTTGTGGAACAAATTCTTCTTCAACTAACTAGCTAATAAAGGTCTGGTGATTTTCGACAATCGGGCGCTTTAATGGAATAAAAGGAGAGCATATATTAGTCATGTATAATATGTGCTTTCCTTTATTTTTAGAGATTTTTATAATTTAAGTCTTGATAAGTGATACTTTGGAGTTTTTAGTGTTTCATATGTGCTTGTAAAGGAATAATTTCCTCTGTTTGAGCTGCTACTAATTCAGTTTCTTCTTGTTTAGCAACAGGTGCTTTCTTTGTTAAGTAATGATATACCATACCGACAAATACCGATCCGCCAATAATGTTACCGATTGTAACTGGAATTAAGTTATGAATAGCCCCAGCGAAAGTAATTGTATCAGGATGTGGTGAAACTAAAGATAAGGCAAACAATGATAAGTTTGCAATGCTATGCTCATAGCCAGATAAGAAGAATGTGAAAACGAGCATCATTATCATCAATATTTTTGCTGTATCACCTTTTACTTGAGAAGGTAAGAAGCAGGCAAGACATACGAGCCAGTTGCATAAAATCGCTTTAAAGAATAATTGCATTGTAGGTGTGTTCATTTTTCCTTCAACGACTGTATTCATTAAATGACCGTGATCGATTGCTCCGAAAATGCCAGTTGCGTAAAATAGTAAGGCAAAGAATAAAGCGCCAGCTAAGTTACCTGCATAACAAGCAACCCAGTTGCGAAGTGTATCAGAAATAGTTGTTTCTTTTCTTAAAGTTGCCACTGTGAAGTACATTGTATTGCCAGTAAATAATTCAGCACCGCCATATATAATAAGTATCAGAGCAATTCCGAAAAACATGGAGGAAGCTAAATATGTTGCTGGTGAATCAACAACATGAAAAAAGTTACCTAATTTAAAACATAGTACAATAATAAAACCGATATAAATGCCAGCAAGTGCAGCGCGAATGAAATATTGCATTGGATTTGTATCTAGCATTTGCTTTTTGCTCTTAGCCAGTTTTACAACGTAATCTAATCCTTGTTCTAGCATGAGTAATACGCTCCTTTAGTACATCGTCTATAAATACTCCTTATATGAATAAAGTACATGGATTTGTTCTCATTTTCAATAAGTTTGTTCAATGTTTCACAAAAAGGACATACATCTGGAAAGGAAGCGTTTACAAAAGGTAGTATAATGGAATTTTTTCTAAAAATAGAGAGGGATTGAAACGAGGGGAAAAGAAAAAGCGCTGTAATTACAGCGCTTTTTCGTCTAAATTCTTTTCTACTTTTACTTCTACTTCTTTCGAGAAGAACCAACCGCCAACTGCGATTCCAATTAATACAATCCAGAATGTAAGCTTCCACGGAGTAGATTCTGGGAATGAATGCGGAAGGACACCTAAAGCAGGGTGTGCTAGCGTATAAATCGCTAATTTTACACCAACCCAACCTACAATTAAGAATGCTGCAGTTTCAAGTCCTGGTTTACGTTTTAATATTTGTACGAAAGCAGTTGCTGCAAATCGCATTATAACTAATCCGATAAGTCCACCTGTAAAGATAACGATAAATTGACCTGTATCAAGACTACCAATCGTACCTAATCCTGTTTTCGGTAAAGTCACTGCTAATGCAACAGCAGCTAAAATTGAATCAACAGCGAAGGCGATATCAGCAACTTCGACTTTAAATACAGTCCACCAAAAGTTTTCTTGTTTTTTCTTTGCTTCTTTTTCTTCTGTTTCTTCATGTGAATTCTTTTTAACATACGTTTTAAATAAGTGATTCCCCGCGATAAACATAAGATAAATCGCACCAATTGCTTGCACTTGCCATACATCTACTAGGAACGAAATCATAAATAGTGATCCGAAGCGGAAAACGAACGCTCCTGCTAATCCATAAAATAGTGCTTTCTTTCGTTTTTCTTCTGGTAAATGTTTTACCATGATTGCGAGAACGAGAGCGTTATCAGCCGCTAAAATCCCCTCTAGTGCAATTAGGATGAGTAATACCCAACCATACTCCAATAATAATGATACATCCATGTACATTCTCCTCTCATTTCTATAAAGACTAAACAAGTGAAGAAGTTCCCCACTGTTTAGTTTCCCCATACTCCTGCGTATCAACGGTGGAAGGAATTTGAAAACAAAAAAGACCTCTGCCGTTGATAGGCAAAGGTCTTGCTAGACATATGTAATGAAAATGCCAACAAAGCCGGAAGAACTAAGTTCTACGTAATGACGACTTTGTTTCCAAGAAATAGTTCTTGGACGCTACTCCCCTTTGGAGATATGCTATTGTATTCTCATTATATGGATAATTTATACGGTTGTCAACCTGTTAAAATATCTTCGTTGGGATATTTTATTTTTCTTTGTTTTTTACGTGCAAATGAAAAGGCTAATGTTAAAGGCCCCATCTTTCCAAAAAACATCATAAAGATAATAATTGTTTTGCCAATGATTGTTAAGTGTGGCGTCAAATTCATGCTAAGGCCGACAGTTCCAAATGCTGAAAATACTTCAAAAGCACTCATTAATAAAGGAACTTTTTCAGTGATGCTTAAAATTAAAATGGAAAGAAAAATAAACGAAATTGAAATAATAGTAATCGTTAATGATTTGACAATGAGCGTATCTTTAATGGATTTTTTAAATACGACAATATCATCTTGTTCTTGCAAAAATTTAAATACGCCTAAAAACATAATTAAAAAAGTTGTTAACTTAATCCCGCCACCAGTAGAAGCACTGCCAGCACCAATAAACATAAGAAGCATCATTAATAAAAGAGAAGGTTTTGATAATGCAGAGATATCAACAGTATTAAACCCGGCAGTACGCGTTGAAATCGCTTGAAAATAAGCAGCCATACCCTCTTCAAATGGTGTAAAACCTCTCATGGAAATTGAATTATGAAACTCGAATATAAAAATGAAAACTGTAGCAATAATATTGACGATAAGAGTAGAAGAGAGCATAAGCTTTGAGTGCAAAGTAAGGTTTTTAAAGTTTTTCTTTCTTTTTACATCTACGATAACTGTAAAACCAATCCCACCTAAAATAATGAGGGAAGAAATAACGAGATTGACGAGAATGCTATGGGAGTGTGACATTAAATTATCGCTCCACACAGAAAACCCAGCATTGTTAAAGGCTGAGATAGAATGAAAAAAGCTGTAATATATCCCTTTGGCAATCCCGTATTTTGGTACCCATTCAAAGGAGAGAAATAAAGTAGCGATACATTCTACAGTAAAAGAAAATAAAAATAATGCTTTTGCAAGACGAATGATTCCGCCGACATTTGTTTGGTTTAATGCTTGTTGTAATAAAATCCGGTTTTGAAGGCCGATTTTTCTGCCGAGCATAATTGCGATTAAAACAGCAAAGCTCATAATGCCAAGCCCGCCAACTTGTATAAGTGTTAAAATGACACATTGGCCAAATAAGGTAAATACTTTACCAGTGTCCACAACACCAAGCCCTGTAACCGTACAAGCAGAAACCGTTGTAAATAAGGCATCGAGCCATGAAATAGACGTTGTTGTAGCAATTGGCAATTTCAATAGGCATGTACCGATAATCGATAGCATAATAAAAGATACAGTAAGAACACGGGGAGGACTCATGCTAATGTTAATCCGTTTCATTTCACATATCGTTCCTTTCGATTTGCTCTTACTAGTATGTGAAGAAGCACTATTATGTATGTTAAAAAAGAAAGAGGCAGAGAATATCTGCCTCTAAGCCATAGGTTATATAGTTATCCGCGTAATTGTTGTTGAGCTAAAGCAACAAGACGTTTCGTTACTTCACCGCCAACTGATCCGTTAGAACGAGAAGCTGTATTAGATCCTAAGCTTACACCGAATTCTTGTGCGATTTCATATTTGAATTGTTCAAGTGCTTGCTCTGCACCCGGAACTAGTAATTTGTTTGTTTTCACCATGTTGATACACATCCTTAAAGAGTAATCCAGTTTAGCTAAGTGCTATCTGGTAATGTTATTTTATGTGTAAACGACGTACTCATACACGGAAGTAAACGGTGTGATTAGAAGTTCTTGGATAGAAAAAAGAGTAGCAAATTTGCTACTCTTTTTTCAGTATTGTCGCTGTACCTTCTACGACAATATCATCAGATTGATTATATATGTTTGTTTGCAATGTGATGATTTTTTTATCGTCCCGCTTTTTAATAACTTCTGCCACAACGCGAAGTGTATCACCGATTTTGACAGGAGCACGGAATGAAACGTTTTGTGATAAATAAATCGTATTTTTGCCAGGGAGTTTCGTTCCAAGAATGGTAGAAATAAAACTTGAAACGAGCATGCCATGGGCAATACGTTCTTTGAACATTGTCGTTTTTGCAAAAGAGTCTAGAATGTGAATAGGATTTACATCTCCAGTCAATTTTGCAAAATTGATAACGTCCTCATCCGTAATTTTTTTTGTAAGTGATGCTTGATCACCGACTTGAATCTCATCGTAACGAAGCTCTGGAACAGTTTGTGCTTCTTGAAATGGATTCATTTTGTCCTCCTTCTTTTCCATATCGAAAAATGTAAGCCATCTTGATGTAGTAGGAGGAAGAAAGAGTTTTGTTTGTGCTGCAGTTAGTTGCCACATTTTTCTTATTTGATGGAAGTAAATAGATTTTTTGAGTTTTCCTCGAACTGCTTTGCGAGTTCTAGTTGTTTGGACTTGAACTCTCCCAAAAAAACTTCTAACTGTTTTTGAACCTCTTCACGCTGCGACTGTTGCTGTTCGATAAAGTGTTTTGTTGTTTCTTCAAATTGGCCGCTAGTTTGAGTAAGAATAGACAAAGATGTTTTCGTAGGCGAAACAGTAAGTTGGTGCATTTGATTAGAAAGCTCATTCCACTTTTCTTGCCACTCGTTAATTTGATCATTTAAGGAGTTTCCAGTTAATTGCTTCACATAGTCTGTATATTGGTTATTGAACTGAGCAGTGAATTGGTGTAGTTCTTTTTCTAGTTCATCTACTCCTGATGTTAATTTATGCAAAGCGTCTTGTTGTTGTTTTAACGTTTCTAAAGTAAGTTGCTCTAATTGTTTCCCAGCTGAAGAGAAGAGGGAAAGAGATTGAGACCAGTTTTTCCAAAATGCATCGACTAATTCGTATGGCTTAGTTTCCATTGTGTGACCTCCAAATGTTTTTTTGAATATTATGAACGCAGATTACTCTGCTGTACCACCAGGTGAAGATGAAGAATCCTTTTCATCCTTTTCTGGAGAAGTAGAAAATGGAAAGAATGCATTGGTGTATAACGTGAAAAACGTCCGCAACATATTTTGATAATGTTCAAAAGAAGTCGCACATGTTGTTAAATATTGCTCTCCATATTCTGTTAAAGAATAAATTCGTTTCGCTGGCCCGCCTTCGCTTGTATCCCAAGTAGAAGAAATAAGATTTTCTTTTTCTAATTTGCGTAGTGTCCTATACACATTACCTTGGTCAACAGAAGAAAAGCCGATGTCCATTAGCATTTGAATAAGTTTGTAACCATGAAGACTCCAGTCTTTTAGACAGAGAAGTAAGAAAGGAACTAAGAAGTTTTTTGGCATGGAGTTTGGTTGTTTCGCTTGGTTTTTTTCCAAACTTTCTGGGTGTTCTGGTTCATTATGTAGCATGATTGTGCATCACCTCATGAATCAGTTAGATGGAATTTTTTGCTTATAAGTGCAATTTACACCTATCTGTTTTTAATGTCAATACATTTGTTGGAAAATAAAGAAAAATAAAATATATACTTGAATTTCTATTCAGAATATTAGAAAATAGTGAATAGGTTGAATTGTTTCAAAAACGAAAAAGGGAGTGTAGTCGAAGTGATTGATCAAAAATTCGATCCATTGCAAGCATGGAAAAATGCTTATGAACAAACCGAAACATTTTGGGGAAAAGCGCTCAATGAAACAATTAAAACAGAAGAATATTCTGCTTGGATGGGCAGCGTTCTAGATTTGAATTTGTTTTATCAAAAAGCATTAAATGATACGACAAAAAATTATTTAGAACAGGTGAATGTGCCGACGAGAGAGGATATCGCTAGAGTAGCTACGCTTGTTATTAACTTAGAAAATAAAGTTGATAACATCGAGGAAATTCTAGAAGAGAAAGTGGATTCATTAGGACAAGCTCCTACATTAAAGCGTGATGTTACGAAAGTAAAACAAGATATGCGCACGTTGGAAACGAAAGTTGATCAAATTTTAGAATTGCTAGAAAAGCAAAATGCAGTACTAGCTAAACTACAAGTACCTGTAAAAGAAGAAGTAAAGCCTGTAAATAAGCCAGAAAATAAAAAATGATAATCACGTTTGTTTATAACGTGTAAAAGAGAGAGGGAGAATCTCTTTTCATGTATAAACAACGAAACATAATTAATATATGGACTCAATTAGTATGAGTACCAAAATGATTCATAACAATCGTTCACAAATTCATTTAAGGGGGAAAAGAAATGGTTCAATTAAATGGCAAAGTAGCAATCGTAACAGGTGGGGCAAAAGGAATTGGAAAAGCAATTACAGTAGCATTAGCAGAAGAGGGAGCAAAAGTAGTTATTAACTATAACAGCAGTAAAGAAGCAGCTGAAAACTTAGTAAATGAATTAGGAAAAGAAGGACATGATGTTTATGCAGTTCAAGCGGATGTTTCTAAAGTAGAAGATGCAAACAGACTTGTAGAAGAAGCTGTGAATCATTTTGGTAAAGTTGATATCCTTGTTAATAATGCTGGTATTACAAGAGATCGTACATTCAAAAAGTTAAATCGTGAAGATTGGGAGCGCGTAATTGACGTGAACTTAAGCAGTGTATTTAATACGACAAGCGCTGTACTTCCATACATATCGGAAGCAGAAGAAGGTAGAATCATTAGTATTTCGTCTATTATTGGCCAAGCAGGTGGATTTGGACAAACAAACTACTCAGCAGCAAAAGCAGGTATGTTAGGATTTACAAAATCATTAGCGTTAGAACTTGCAAGAACAAATGTAACTGTAAACGCAATTTGCCCAGGATTTATTGATACTGAAATGGTAGCAGAAGTACCAGAAGAAGTGCGTCAAAAAATCGTTGCGAAAATCCCGAAAAAACGTTTTGGTCAAGCTGATGAAATTGCAAAAGGTGTAGTATATCTATGCCGTGACGGTGCGTATATCACAGGTCAGCAATTAAACATTAACGGCGGATTATACATGTAATGAAGTAAGAAAAAAAGTGCATATCCATAGCAGGAATGCACTTCTTTTTTTAGAAAGAAATTGACCAAAAAGGAGATAGAAAAAATGACTACATTCGTAACGGAATGGGAAAAGCAATTGGAGTTGTACCCAGAAGAATATCGTAAAGCATATCGCCGTGTGAAAAGAGCGAGCGAAGTTTTATTACGCGAACCAGAACCACAAGTTGGTTTAACGCCGAAAGAGGTTATTTGGACGAAGAATAAAACGAAGCTTTATCGTTACATTCCAAAACAAGAAAAAACACAGAGAGTTCCAATCTTATTAATATACGCTCTTATTAATAAACCGTATATTATGGATTTAACTCCAGGTAATAGTTTAGTGGAATATTTAGTAGATCGTGGTTTTGATGTGTATATGCTTGATTGGGGCACATTTGGTTTAGAAGATAGTCATTTGAAATTTGATGATTTCGTGTTCGATTATATTGCAAAAGCAGTGAAAAAGGTAATGAGAACTGCAAAATCGGACGAGATTTCTTTACTTGGTTATTGCATGGGTGGAACGTTAACATCTATTTATGCAGCGCTTCATCCGGACATGCCAATTCGTAACTTGATTTTTATGACAAGTCCTTTTGATTTCTCTGAAACAGGATTATACGGTCCTTTATTAGATGAGAAATATTTCAATTTAGATAAAGCGGTTGATACATTCGGAAATATTCCGCCAGAAATGATTGATTTCGGAAATAAGATGTTAAAACCAATTACAAACTTTGTCGGCCCATATGTTGCTTTAGTCGATCGTTCAGAAAATGAGCGCTTCGTCGAAAGTTGGAAATTAGTTCAAAAGTGGGTAGGCGATGGTATTCCGTTCCCAGGTGAATCTTATAGACAATGGATTCGTGATTTTTATCAAAATAATAAATTAGTGAAGGGTGAACTCGTTATTCGCGGACAAAAGGTAGACCTTGCAAATATTAAGGCGAATGTCTTAAATATTTCTGCGAAACGTGATCACATTGCTCTGCCATGTCAAGTAGAAGCTTTACTTGATCATATTTCTAGCACAGATAAAGAGTATGTATGTTTGCCGACAGGACATATGTCTATCGTGTATGGTGGAACGGCTGTAAAGCAAACATATCCGACGGTTGGGAATTGGCTTGAAGAGCGTTCTAATTAAAGAGAAGAAATCCAACTAGCGTATGTTAGTTGGATTTTTTTATGGGAAATGACGAAACATAGGAAGGAGAAAAATACATTGTAGGAGTATAATTATGAAGCTTATGACTGGTAAGTTGTTTTGGAGTACTGGAGTTTCTGTACCTTGTTATCCAACATTAGAAAATGATATGATATGTGATGTGCTAGTAATTGGAAGTGGAGAAGCAGGTGCTCATATAGCGTATTCATTAGCTAAAATTGGAATGCGTGTTATGCTCATTGAAAAAAGAGCAATTGCATGTGGTAGCACAGCTGCAAATACAGGATTATTACAATTTGTTAATGATAAATCGTTAACCTCTCTTATTTATACATTTGGTGAAGAGAAAGGGGTACGAGCATATAGACTTTGTTATGAAGCGCTGCAAACAATGGAGAAGGTTGTGCCAACTCTCGATATTGATCCCCATTTTATTCCGCGAAATAGTTTGTATTATGCAAGTAGAGATGAGGATATTTCATTTTTACAAGAAGAATATAATACGTTACGCCATTATGGATTTCCGGTTGAATATTTTACAGAGTCTGATATTAAGAAACGTTATTCATTTGCAAAACAAGCAGCGTTATATACAAGCGGTGATGCAGAAGTGAATCCGTATTTATTAGCGCATAGTCTTTTGCATAAAGCGAAACAAATGGGCGCTACTATATATGAACATACAGAGGCATTACATATTAAACAAATCCAAAATGATTTAATTTGTTACACGAATACAGGAAATAAAATCGTAGCAAAGAATGTTATTATGGCGACAGGTTATGAAGCAATTTTTGGAAAGAAAGAAAAAAATACAACAGTAGAAACGTCTTATGCCGTTGTGACAAATAAGATAGATCATTTTGAAGGCTGGCATGAGCAATCATTAATTTGGGAAACAGCACGTCCGTATTTGTATTGTCGAACGTATCAAAACCGCATTATTGTAGGCGGATTAGATGAGGCGCTGAAAATTCAAAAAATCGGCGATACGAAATTATTGCATAAGCGTAATCTCCTTATTAACATTGTAAAAGATATGTTCCCACAGTATAAAAATATACAGGCAGAGTACTATTGGGCAGCAGCATTTGGTGGCAGTCATGACGGTCTTCCTATTTTAAAAGAAGATAAAAACATACATAATTTATATTACGCACTGCCGTATGGGGGAAATGGAACTGTATATGGAATGGTATTTGCGAAATTATTTCAGCAGTTATTTACAAATGAAGAAAGTGATGATTTTTCTTTATTTAATCGATAGAAAAAAGGTAGCGAAGTGATGGAATGAGAGATATAAAAAAGTTTTTACAAAAGTTACGTCCCGTGCAACTTATCGTTGTATTTTATTTACTAGCGGTAGTTGTATCGGTAATTTTACTTAGTTTACCATTTGTTACGAAGCCTGGCGTGAAATGGACATTTATAGATGCGCTGTTTACATCTGTTAGTGCTGTAAGCGTTACAGGACTGTCTGTTGTGACTATTTCAGATACGTTTACAACAGCAGGAATTATTGTTTTAGCCCTGATTTTACAATTAGGCGGATTAGGAATTATGGCACTTGGTACATTCGTTTGGATTATAACGGGTAAAAAGATTGGTTTGCAGCGAAGAAGGTTAATTATGGCAGATCATAACCAAGGAAATTTATCGGGCCTTGTAGAATTGATGCGTTCTATTTTAATTGTAATTATTTCGATAGAACTCATTGGAGCAATACTATTAGGTACAAGATTTTTACTATATTTCCCGACTTGGCAAGAAGCTTATTTTCACGGTTTCTTTGCCGCTGTGAGTGCAACAACGAACGGAGGATTTGATTTAACAGGACAATCACTTATTCCGTACAAAAAAGATTATATTGTTCAAATGATTCATATGTTGCTTATTATTTTAGGAGCTATCGGTTTCCCAGTGCTAATGGAAGTAAAGCAATTCCTTAGTAAAAGGCGACAACAACTATTTCGCTTTTCATTATTTACAAAATTGACGACAATGACATTTTTTGCACTCGTTATTGTCGGAACAATTATGATTTTTCTATTAGAACGAAATCATTTTTTAGTAGGAAAGTCATGGCATGAAACTGTATTTTATACACTATTCCAATCTGTGACGACGCGAAGTGGTGGACTCGCTACAATGGATATACGTGAATTATCACAACCAACGCTTTTATTTATGAGTATATTAATGTTCATTGGAGCATCTCCAAGTTCAGTTGGGGGCGGAATACGTACAACAACATTTGCTGTTAGTATATTATCGCTATATACATTTGCAAGGGGCGGGAGAACAGTCCGTATTTTCAAACGTCAGCTACATGAAGAGGACGTGTTGAAAGCATCTGTCGTTATGACAATGGGGATTTTATTATGTGCCTCAGCGCTATTTATTTTATCCATTACGGAAAATGTACCACTTATGAGTTTAATAGTTGAAGTTTGTTCTGCTTTCGGGACGACTGGACTATCAACAGGTATTACTCCAGAGTTAACAAATGTTGGTAAACTTGTACTCATTGTACTTATGTTTATCGGACGCGTCGGTATTTTAACATTTATATTAGCTAGTGGTGGAAGAGAACAACCACCTCGCTATAAATATCCGAAAGAGAGAATTATTATTGGATAGTATGAAACCATTCTACCTACGTTAGGTAGAATGGTTTTTTTAATCGTTAATTCCAAATTGAGGGTGCATAAAAGCATCATTTTTGTTATCAACTTCGTTTTTTAGTAGTTCTTGATTTTCTTCTGAGATCCATCCGATATCATTTGTAGGATGGATCCATTCTTCTCCAGCCATAACGGCAGGATCTATTTCATCACTCCAATTATTAAGAGGACTGTTAGTGGAATCGTATTTACTGTCTCCAATTACAACATCGTATTGATTAATAAAAGGTTGTTGCATTTGTTTTCCTGTGCCTTTAAATGATGGGAAATTCATTTGATGCGGGAGCGTCTCGTCTAAAATTGGCGATTGTATCGTTTCTTTTTCTTTCAAAGTAATCGCTCCTTTTTGTAATGGCTTGTTCGTATGTAGTATTTCCATCTATAAGCTCTTCTGTACTTGTTAACACTTCCCAGTAATAATTACTGTAAGTTGTTTCAAACTAGAATAGAAAGTTATTTCGTGAGAGCAGGTGAGTATGTTGGTAAAAAGAAAAGTAAAACAAAATGCAGCAATTAATAATAATAAAACTCCGAAAGAAAGCTTACCAGATGCAGAATTTGCATTAGAGTATGAAGGAGAAAATAGTGCGAAATACGCAAATCGTAATTCAAAAAAAGGTAAACAAAAATGAGGCGTTTTTTACAAACGCCTCATTTTTTTGTGGGATTATAAAGATTTTTTTAATTATTTGTAAATTTCAGGTTTGATATTAGCGGAAAAATGAGAAAAAACATAGAAGTAGCAACGTATTACACAAAAACAAACAACAAACAAAAGATTAATGTTGGTTTAATACTGCTTTTACACTAGTTGTTTATATTTGAGTTGTACATAAGATTTGTAAAAGGAGAGAGAGACAGTGAAAAAAACAATCTTTAAGGCTGTAGCAACTGGAATGGTATTTTCGTTATTAATGGGGTGTGGTGCAAAGAAAGAAGAAAGTGCTGGAGCAAAAGTGAAAGATGATAAATTATCTGGATCATTAACTATTTACACAGCGATTGAAGAAGAGCTTGTACCGATTTATCTTGATTCTTTTAAACAGAAGTACCCAGACGTGAAGTTGAACATTGTTCGTGATTCAACTGGAGTTATTACAGCGAAATTGCTAGCTGAAGGAAAAAATACACAAGCAGATGTTGTATGGGGAACTGCAGCGTCTAGTCTATTAGCTTTAGATAAAAAAGATATGTTAAAAGGATACTCTCCAAAAGGAGCAAATCGTGTTCTTCCGCAATTTAAAGATGATAAGCAACCAGAAAAATGGGTAGGTAATACGGCATTTATGACGGGGATTGCTGTAAATAAAGAAGAATTAAAGAAGAAAAATTTACCGATGCCAGAATCATATGAAGATTTAACGAAACCAGAATATAAAGGAACGCTAGTTATGCCGCATCCAGCTTCTTCTGGAACAGGATTTTTAACAGTTTCTGCATGGCTACAAATTATGGGAGAAGATAAGGGCTGGGATTACATGAAGAAACTTCATGATAATATGGCAACTTATACGCATTCAGGTTCAAAACCAGCGAAATTAGCAGGGGCAGGTGAATATCCAGTTGGTGTATCAATGGTTTATAGTGCTTTGAAAGAGAAACAAAAAGGTGCACCAGTTGAAGTTGTACTGCCGAAAGAAGGATTAGGTTGGGAAGTAGAAGCGAACGCACTTATTAAAAAAGATAATGCAAAAAATGATAAATTAGCACAAGCATTTTTAGATTGGGCAATTACAGATGATGTAATGAAGTTATACTTCGAGAAAAATGGATTTGCGACAATTAAAAATGATTATAAACTTCCAGATGGATTCCCTAAAGATGTGACAGAAAAGTTATATAAAAAGAATGACTTTAAATGGGCAGCAGAAAATCGTGACAAAATTTTAGAAAAATGGGAAAAAGAGTTTGGCCAAAAAGCAGAACCGAAAAAGTAAGTGAGTGGGAGAGAGAAAAATGAGCGAATATTTATCAATTCAACACATTCAAAAACAGTTTGATGCATTTACAGCGTTAAAAGATATTTCTTTTACTGTGAAAAAAAATGAGTTTGTTTGTTTATTAGGCCCAAGTGGCTGTGGGAAAACGACGTTGCTCAGAATTTTAGCAGGACTAGAAGAGGCAACAACAGGTAGTATTGCTGTGAATGGAAAAGATATTACAGCATTACCACCTGGAAAGAGGAACTTCGGAATGGTTTTTCAATCGTATGCATTATTTCCGAATTTAACTGCACTTGAAAACATTGAATACGGCTTAAAGACAAAAAAATATGGAAAAGCAGAAGTAAAAGAGAAAGCGCTATCGGCGTTAGAACTTGTTGATTTGATGAATGTAAAAGATAAATATCCTGCTCAAATGTCCGGTGGACAACAGCAGCGAGTAGCACTTGCACGTGCGCTCGCTCTGTCTCCCGATATTTTGTTACTTGATGAGCCGTTATCTGCTTTAGATGCAAAAGTGCGTGAAAAGTTGCGTAGAGAAATGCGTGATTTGCAAGAAAAAGTGGGAGTAACAACTATTATGGTAACGCATGATCAAGAAGAGGCATTAACGATGGCTGATAAAATTGTTGTAATGAATCATGCGGAAATTATGCAGATTGGAACACCAGAGGAGATTTATCAAAGACCAGCCAATCCGTTTGTGGCAGATTTTATTGGTTCTATTAATTTCTTTTCGAAAAATAACGAAGAACATGCAATTCGTCCGGAACATGTAACTATTGTACAAAATAATGGTATTAAAACAGTTGTAGAAAGCATGGAATTTCGCGGATCTGTATACCGGACGGAAGTGCGGGTCATAGAAGAGAAAACACACCTTTATAATGAGAAAATTGTAGTGGATATATTGGCATCAGAAGTAGAGGAAACTGCTATTAGAAAAGGAAAGCCAATTCAAATCTCTTTCTCAGAAAATCATATGTTGTCATATGGAAAGAAGGTCATTGTATAGATGGAGATGTTAGAAAACTTTAAGGCAGAAAGTACAAAAAAAAAGATTAAGAGACGTATCGGTAAAGATGAGTGGATACAAAGACTATTAATTATTGGTATGCTTCTTTCATTTTTTATCATGCTTGTATTGCCTTTATTACAACTGTTTACACAAGCCTTTTATGATAAAGATGGAGCTTTTGTTGGTGTTGCGAATTTCAGTAAATATTTCACAACACCAACGCTAGTTCAATCACTACAAAATACGATATGGATTTCGGGCGCTGCAACCATTATTTCGGTTACACTCGCTTTCGCTTACGCATATGCGATCGCTCGTACAAATGTTTTTGGAAAGCGCGTATTTCAATACATAGCATTATTACCATTATTCGCACCGACGATGATGCACGGTATTGCGCTTACATATTTATTTGGTAATCAAGGGTTAATAACAAAAGGGATGTTTGGTTTATTTGAAGGAATACAAATACCGTTATACGGACCAGTAGGAATTGTAATAGCTGAAGTTATGTATACATTTCCGCAAGCATTCCTTATTTTATTAATTGCTCTCCAAGGTTCTGATTATCGTTTATATGAAGCTTCTAATATGTTAGGTGCAAGTAAAGTGAAACAGTTTCTTACGGTTACTTTACCTAGTGTGAAATACGGATTAATTAGTGCGATGTTCGTTGTATTTACACTTAGTTTCACTGATTTTGGGGCACCTAAAATTGTTGGAGGACAATATAACGTACTTGCTACTGACGTATATAAGCAAGTAATTGGACAGCAAAATATGTCCATGGGCGCAACTGTCGGAATGATTTTATTAATCCCAGCTATTTTCGCATTTGCAGTTGATCGTATTACGCAAAGAAAACAGGCGAATCTCTTATCTTCAAAAGCAGTACCTTACAGAATAATAAATAATAAGAAAAGAGATGTTATTTCATTCGTATATTGTAGCGTAGTCACATTTATGATCATTCTTTTATTTGTGGCAGTTGGTATTGCTGCAAGTGTGAAAGTATGGCCATATAATATGAGTTTTACACTTGAGCATTTTAATTTTTCAAGTTTGACAGGAGACGGAATTGAAGCATTTAAAAATAGTGTAATTGTCTCAGCTATTACGGCAGTTATCGGGGCGATTTTAACATTTGTGTTCGCTTATGCGATTGAAAAAATAGAACAGCTACATGTTTTCAGAAAAGTAGGTTACTTTTTCTCTATTGTACCGTTAGCGATTCCTGGATTAGTACTTGGATTAGGATATGTCTTTTTCTTCAGTCAACCAACAATTCAAATTCTAGGACTTTCAGTAACAAATCCGTTTCATTCCTTATATGGCACAATTGCTGTTTTAATATTAGTAAATATCATTCATTTTTACTCTGTAACGTTTGTTACCGCAACGACTGCTTTAAAGAAACTGGACCGAGAGTTTGAACTTGTTTCACAGTCGATGAGTGTACCATTCTATAAAACTTTCTTTCGAGTAACAGTACCGATGTGTTTACCAGCTATTTTAGAAATGGTTATGTACTATTTCGTAAATTCAATGGTAACTGTATCGGCAGTAGTGTTCTTATATGCGGCTGATTTTAAACTAGCTGCTGTATCAATTGTAAATATGGATGATGCAGGAAATGTAGCACCAGCAGCTGCAATGAGTGTACTTATTGTTGTTACAAATATTGTAGTGAGAGTTGTATATGAATGGGGAACGAAAGCACTTCGTAACCGAACGTCACAATGGCAAAAAAGATAAGTAAGAAGGGTGATGGATAGAATGAAAATTGAAGCAGTTATTTTTGATTGGGCAGGTACGACAGTTGATTACGGATGTTTTGCACCATTAGAAGTATTCATGAAGATTTTTCATAAACGCGGTGTTGAAATTACAGCAGAAGAAGCACGTAAGCCAATGGGATTATTAAAAATAGATCATGTAAGGGCACTAACAGAAATGCCTCGTATTGCAAATGAGTGGAAGCGTGTTTTCGGACAATTACCAACAGAAGCAGACATTAATGAGATGTATGAAGAATTTGAAGAAATTCTCTTTGCTAATTTACCGTACTATGCCACGCCAATTGATGGAGTAAAAGAAGTGGTTTCTTCACTACGTGAAAGAGGTATTAAAATTGGATCAACAACTGGTTATACGAGAGAAATGATGGACATTGTTGCAAAAGAAGCAGAAATACAAGGGTATAAACCTGATTTTCTTGTGACGCCAAATGATGTTCCAGCAGGTCGTCCATATCCGTGGATGTGTTATAAAAATGCGATGGAATTAGGTGTATATCCAATGAATCATATGATAAAAGTTGGAGACACCGTGTCAGATATGAAAGAGGGTAGAAATGCTGGAATGTGGACAGTTGGTGTAATCCTCGGTAGTAGTGAGCTCGGTTTAATGGAAGAGGAAGTTGAGAATATGGATCCGTTAGAGCTTCGTGAAAAAATAGAAGTAGTTCGTAATCGTTTCATTGAAAATGGGGCTCATTTTACAATTGAAACGATGCAGGAGCTCGAAAGCGTAATTGAACATATCGAGAAACAAGAACTTATTATTTCATAAAGGGGGCATAGGGTCATGAATGAAAATCACTATTTATTATTAACGCCAGGACCATTAACGACAACAAAAACGGTAAAAGAAGTTATGCTATACGATTGGTGTACGTGGGATGTTGAATATAACACGATGGTGCAAGATGTAAGAAATAGGCTTGTATCGTTAGCGACAAAGGAAGCAGAAAAGTACACAACGGTTTTAATGCAGGGAAGCGGTACGTTTTCGGTTGAAGCAGTAATTGGTTCTGTTATTCCTAGAAACGGAAAGCTGCTAGTTTGTACAAATGGTGCGTACGGAAAGCGGATTGTACAAATGGCAGAGATGTTACATATAAATGTGGTGGTCAGTCAAACAGAAGAGTGGGAGCCTACTAATATTGCAGAAGTAGAACAATTATTGCAACAAGATAAAAAGATTACGCATATAGCAGTTGTTCATTGTGAAACAACGACAGGTATTATTAATCCAATTGTAGATGTATGTGAATTAGGAAAACAATACGGAAAAGTTACACTGGTTGATGCGATGAGTAGTTTCGGTGGTATTGAAATAGATATCGCTGAGTTGCAAATTGACTTTCTAATTAGTAGTGCGAATAAATGTATTCAAGGTGTTCCCGGATTCGGTTTTGTCATCGCAAATCGTGATGAATTATTGAAATGCAAAGGGCAAGCCCGTTCTTTATCATTAGATTTATATGATCAATGGGAAACGATGGAAGAGCAAAATGGGAAATGGCGTTTTACTTCACCTACACATGTTGTACACGCTTTTTATCAGGCATTGCTTGAATTAGAAGAAGAAGGCGGGGTAAGAGCCCGTTACAATCGATATTATAATAATCAAAAATTATTAGTGAACAAAATGAAAGAAATAGGCTTCAAGCCATTAGTAGATGAAAAATATCAATCTCCTATTATTACATCTTTCATTTATCCAGAAGCAGGATTTGAATTTTTGCAGCTGTATAATGAATTAAAGCGATATGGATTTGTTATTTATCCTGGTAAAATTTCGAAAGTAGATACGTTCCGCATTGGAAATATCGGTGATGTACATGAAGACGATATTAATCGCTTAGTTGATAGTATTGCTAAAGGGGTTGTTATAGGGTGAAAGTATTTTGCTTAGGTGGAGCAGGTAAAATTTGTCGTGAAGCAATTTTAGATTTAGTTCAATTTTCATCTTTTGAGACGATTACGGTAGCCGATTTTAATGAAGAGGAAGGCCGAAAAGTAGTAGAGTGGTTAAATGATCCTCGTGTTGATTTTGTAAAAGTCGATGTGACAAATCATGAGGATACGGTCGCAAAAATGAAGGGCTATGACATTGTAATGGATGGCACGACGATAAAGTTAAATGGCTTGTCTACTCGCTGTATTGCAGATGCCGGCTGTCACGGTGTGAACTTGAATGGATTTGGTGAAGAAAATAAATCCCATTCTATATTTGTTCAAAACGGAAAAGCATGTTTACCTGGGTTTGGTATGACGCCAGGTGTAACGCAAATGATGGCTATGTATGCAGCAAATCAGCTAGATACTGTAGAGTCAGTTAGAGTAAGTCATGGCTCATATCGTCCAATTGCTTTTTCTGCATCAATTACAGAAACAACGACATATGAATATGATCCACATTTACCGTCGCGTACAGTGTATGAAGATGGTGAATTTAAGCAAGTACCTCCGTTTGCGCGCCCGAGAGAAATTGAATTACCAGCGCCTTACGGAAAAACAATGCAGTATATCATCCCGCACTCAGAAACGATTACGTTAGCGAAGGCACTGGAGGATAAAGGTGTTGGGCTGATAGAAACGAGAGGTACTTGGCCAGAGCAAAATATGCAGCTCGTTCGTGCTTTATATGATTATGGTATATTGCGTAATGATCAAATTGAAATAAACGGTAAAGAAATTGGTATTATGGATTGTATTTCGAAGTATCTATTACAATCGAAAGAAGGGCAAGCAACAGAGCTTTATGGTTATGCACTTCATGTAGAAGTAGTAGGTATGAAAAATAATCAAAAACAGCGACATGTATTATACAATACACATCCGCTATCTGACGGTTCTGTAGTAGGTTGGGAGAAATTAAGAGCCTATACAAGAAATGTTGGTATCCCATTTGGAGTTGCTACAGAGTTAATTGCAAAAGGAGTAGTTAATAAAGTCGGTGTTATTACTCCTGAAGAAGCTTTTGAAAATCCAAAAATTATTTTTGATGAATTGGAAAAGCGTGGTATTTATATTCATGAAGAAATTTTCACTGAAAAAGAAAATTATAACTTTGTATAAGTAAGGCAGTTTATGAGGTAGATATAAATGGGGTGAGGCTATGTCGGTAGTAGGTGAAGAGAGAAAGAGGACAATTCTTGAGAAGGTAGAGTTTAAAGGGAAAGTAAAAGTTTCAGAATTAGCGAGAGAGTTCGCAGTATCAACAGAGACGATTCGTCGGTATTTAGAAGAATTAGATCGTGAAAAAAAATTGAAGAAAGTGTATGGTGGAGCTGTTCAACTTCCGGGAGCTGGGATAGAGGCACCGATGTTAGAACGAGAGATGCTGCATATAGAAGAGAAGAAAAGAATTGGGTATAAAGCAGCAACGTTTGTGGAAGATGGGGATGTTATTGCGATTGATGATGGAAGTACACCACTTCAAATGGTGCCATATCTTGTTCATCGTAAAAATTTAACGATTGTTACGAGCTCTTTTCCAGTAGCGACACAATTAATATCTTCTATTAATAAAAAGATGTTTCACGGTGAAGTTTTATTTATTGGTGGAAAGGTATCTCCAAAACATTCACGTGTGTCGGGTTCTATTTCGCAGCAAGTAATTCATCAATTTCATTTTCATAAAGCATTCGTTTCGATTGATGGATTGTTACCTAGCTTTGGGGTTTCCAGCTTTGAATTAGAAAAAGCGAAACTGTCAGAAGCGATGATTAAATTATCGGAGAAAACGTATATTTTATGCGATCATACAAAGGTAGGCGTAAAAGGGAACTACCGAATATCAGGATTTTCTCGTATTCAACATGTTATTTGTGATAAGAAAATGCCATATAGTTTTGAAGAAGAAGTTAAAAAGCATAATATTCAATGGACAGTTTGCTAGTAAGCGGCGGGAGGTTCCATCTCTCGTTAATTATTAGCAAGGACTAGCCACTCAAGCTTTTATGGATAGTTGGACTTACTTAACAAAAATTTTGATATGCTCTCGAATAGTGAGATAAAAGATTTGCATTCGTGCAAAAAGTGGACACATTTTCTCATTTCCTTCATATAATTTACCAATAGAAAAAAAGTTGGCTGAAGGAAAGAGGGGACGGGAATGTCGGAACGGGTATATAATAAGCTTGTATTGTACGCGAATGTTTTGCAAAAACTCGGTGTTATTAATGAAAAAGAAAAAAGTGAAATCCTTCATACAATAGGTAAAAAAGCCCTTTGAATAAAGGGTTTTTTTATTTTTTATCGTCGGAAATATAATTTTAATGTAATATTCTCGTTGACAACGATAATGAGATTCATTATCATTTATTTGTAGGTAATTGATAAAAGTTATCAATTACTAAAAATTATATAAGACAAGGGGATATTATTTTGAAAAAAAATTATATTAAGGCACTAGTAGTAGCAACAACATTAGCAATTCCATTTGCTGCGTATTCTACTCCAGCATTAGCAGCAATAAAAATTGAAGCAAATCAGTCGGTAGCAGCAGCGAGTGATCGTACGTATGATACTGAGATTAAAATTTATAAGGATCAAAAAGACGAGCCATCTATGGTTTCTCAATACATAAAAAATCCTAAAGTAGCGATTGAAGACGGGAAAAAAATTGTTACTGTAGCTGTACAAGATAGCGATTATTTTCAATACCTTAGAATAGAAGATAGAAACCAGCCGGGTGTATTTCATGATGTGAAAGTTTTGTCAGAAGATAAGAGAAAAAATGGGACGAAAGTAGTTCAATTTGAAATTGGTGAATTTGAGAAGAAGCATAATATGCAAATGCATATACTTATACCGGCTATTGGATATGATCATAAATATCAAGTTCAATTTGAAATTAAAGATCCGACTTTAGGCGAGAAAGAAACAGGGAAACCAGATGATGATTCTAATTCAGGCAATACGGAAACGGATACTCCAGTTGATAGTCAAAACATGATAACAGATAAGAAACTACGAGAACTTGTTAATAAAAAAGTATTTAATAGAAAAGATTTAAATACACCAATTACGAAAGAAGAGTTATTACAAGTAAATGATTTGTTTTTAAATACGAATGAGATTCTTGATTATAGTGCATTAAAATATATGCCAAATTTAAAATCTTTAACAGTTGCGAATGCGAAGATAAAAGATCCGTCGTTCTTTACGAACTTAAAGCAATTGAAACATTTGGCTTTACGCGCTAATGAAATTGTAGATGTAACACCACTTGTTAAGATGGATAATTTAGAATCTCTTGATTTAAGTAATAATAAAATTACGAACGTTGCACCACTAACGGAAATGAAAAATGTAACAAGTTTATATTTAGCAGGAAATCAAATTGAGGATGTAGCACCATTAGCGAAAATGGAACAATTAGATTACTTGAATGTGGCAAACAATAAAATTTCAAACGTTGCTCCGTTAAGTAAGTTGAAAAATGTAACATACTTATCTTTAGCAGGAAATCAAATTGAAGATATTACACCGCTGTATACGTTACCGTTAAAAGATTTAGTATTAACGCGTAATAAAGTTAAAGATTTATCAGGAATTGATCAATTGAATCAATTACAAGAGTTATGGATTGGGAAAAATGAAATAAAAGATGTTACTCCTCTAAGTAAGATGACACAGTTGAAAGTTTTAAACTTACCTAATAATGAGTTAAAGGATATTACTCCATTATCAAGTCTAGTAAACTTACAAAAACTTGATTTGGAAGCAAATTACATTTCAGACTTAACACCAGTTAGCAATTTGAAAAAGTTAGTATTTCTAAGTTTTGTTGCAAATGAAATCCGTGATGTTCGACCAGTTGTAGAACTAAGTAAAACGGCTTACATCAATGTTCAAAATCAAAAAGTATTTTTAGAGGAAACAGAAGTAAATAAAGAAGTGAAAGTACCTGTATACGAAAAAGATGGTAAAATCTCTACAAAAATTCGTTTGAAGAGTGAAGGTGGTACGTATAGTAACGATGTGGTTAAGTGGAGTACACCAGGTGAGAAAGTATATGAATTTGGTGTGAAAGATCCATTTGCGGATACAGGAATCTTCTTCACAGGGTCTGTTATTCAAAATGTTGTAAATGAAAAAGTAGCGGAAGAAGTAATTGAATTTAAAGATGTGCCAAAGGGTCATTGGTCAGAGAAAGCAATTAACTATTTAGCGAAAGAAAAGTTATTTATAGGCTATGTAAATGGGCAATTTGGATTTGGTGACAACATTACTCGTGGTCAAGTAGCAGTTTTAATACAAAAGTACTTGAAGTTGGAGCAAAATGTAGAACAGAAAACGAAGTTCACAGATACGAAAGGAAATATGTATGAAGGGGCTATTGAGGCAGTTACACAAGCCGGAATTATGACGGGCGATGGTAATGGTACGTTCCGTCCAAATGGAGTATTAACTCGATATGAAATGTCAGTAGTACTACAAAAAGTATTCCAGTTAAAGGCAAATGAAAATAGTGTAGAGAGCTTTAAAGATGTACCAAAGGGTCATTGGGCAGAGGGATATGTGAAAGCTTTAGCGGACAATAATATATCAAAAGGTGACGGCAAAGGTGATTTTTCAGGTGATGATTTCGTAACACGTGAACAATACGCACAATTTTTATATAACGCAATAATTAAATAATAAATGAGAAAAATACGTTATTCTTTAATAAGAAGAATAACGTATTTTTTATATGTACAAAATCAGGTGCGAAATAGACAGGAGTGCTTATATGTGATATGCCTATTTTTCCGATAGGTGCTGAAACCGTATTGACAAAAAGGTATTCTCGTGTGATAATTCAATTAAATTTTTAGAATAATCAAAAAACATTCCTTTTACATAGAAAGGATTTGAACATTATATTAATATTACGCCGGGGGTGACGAAATGTTATTTTTTCTGAAGAAATGGAACGAATTAAAAGATGTGAAAGCAGAATTGGCACTTCGCGATTGGTTTTATGGTACAAAAATTAGTTTATCGCTGTGTACGTCAAAAGAGCCATTAACATTTTTAGTGAATGTAGAGGGAAGAGATAAAGGGGTATTTTCTGAAGAAGATTTTATTGTCGTAAATTGCATGTGTGAGCCAGTATTTGAAAACGAAGAAAAACCAGCTACAGAGTCATTTATGCATGCGGATATTTATAAAAAAAGTAGTGCAGAATGTATTTTACAAGTGCAAACTGTAGATAGTCATTTAATGTCAGAGCTATATGGGAAAGAAGGAGAAGTAACATTCGAAAAACGCAGTGTGGAACGTGTTTTTGGAAAAGATGGTATTACAGAAATGACAATTCCAATTGTAGAAGATGAAAAGAAATTCGCTAATTTATTAGAAAATAATGTTCCGAATTTTGTTGAAGGTGGAGGAGTAGTCCTTGTTCATAATTACGGAATGATCGTGTGGGGGAAAACCCCAGAAGAAGCGAAAAAATGGTTGGAAGGTATAGAGTATTTAATGAACTATCACGTAAAGCTTTTAATGATAAAAGGGGCAAAAAGTTCTGTTATATAAGGATGTATTCACAAATATTATCATTCTATAAAAATGAAAGCGTTTTAAAAAGAAATTTCACTCATAAAATATAGGTCTCCTTATTATATATAGATTACATGTTGACATGTAAGGAGGAACATATTTTGCGAGTTAAATATCATTTTCTGCCAAAACAGCAGGTGACATTTTGCAAAACGAATGATTCTGGTGAAAAGGCGTTACAAATTATGAATGAAACGGGATTCCGCGCAATCCCTGTATTAGCAGAAAATGAGAAGGAATTCACGGGGATTATTTATAAAGTAGATCTTTTAGAAAAGAAGTGTAATAGCAGATTAGAGGATGTAAGTACAGAAGATGTACTGGAAAATCCAAATTCGTTTATTTTTGAAAAGGATTCTTTTTTTAGAGCTTTTTACGTTATTCGCCGTCTCCCGTTTTTAGCGGTTTTAAATGAGTATAATGAATTTGTCGGCATTTTAACACATTCTAATGTATTTGATGTCATTGAGGATTCGTTCGGTATGCGGACGGGTGGTTATATATTAACAATTGCAACACAAGATTGTAAGGGAACAATTAAAGAGCTTGGGACATTATTAAAAGCATATAATATTGGTGGACTGTTTACGCTTGATAACGGTGATCAATATATTCGCCGTGTTATCGTAAATATATCGGATGAGTTAAATGAAAAAAAATTAAAGCAATTAATTGAAAAGATAGAAAAAAAGGGATTTAGGGTGAGTCATGTAGATTATATTTAAGTTAAACAAGGTACCTATCTGCTATACGTAGATAGGTACCTTGTTTAGTGTGAGAAATGAATCTTATTTTGAAACAGAAGGTGGAGACAATGCTAAATCAGATAAAAAAATAAAGTCTGCATGCTCACGAATTTTAGGAATAGAAGTTTCTATAACACGTGATGTAATTTCACCTGGAGCCCCAACGTGTCCGATAGCTACCATAATGGGTTTGTCTTGGATTTTTTTTATAAGTAATTGTGCTTGTTTTGAAATGTGACTTACCGTATATACATCATCAAAAAATAATTGGTTTTCAATAATAGGCACGCCTAATTCTTTCCCGATTTTTGGGACAACACTATTAGGGTTTGTTTTACTATCTAAATAAAATAAACCGTGTTTTTTACAGGCAGAAAGTATAAGACGTACAATCCTTTCATCAGCGGTTACTTTTGATCCCATATGATTGTTCATACCTATTGCATGAGGTATTTCTTGAATTGCTTGTTCGAGTCGGTTGTTTATTTCTTCATCGCTTAAATCTGTTGTAATCGCTTTTGGTCCAAGCCACTCTTTTTTTCCTCTAATTGGTTCCATTGGCATATGTATAATAACTTCATGCCCTTTTTTATGGGCAGCTATTGCATCTTGTTTAGTAGAAGGAAGAAATGGCATAACAGCAACAGTGAGTGGAATTGGAAGTGATAACATCTTATCTGTGCCTTTCATATTATTGCCGAAATCATCGATGACAATAGCAACCTTATTCGTATGAGCATTTGCTTGAATAGGAAATAGGAAGAAGGGTATGAACAAGGTGAAGACGAGAAATGTAATAGTATATTTACGCATATAAATATTTCCTTTCTATTTTATTCCGCTATTTGCGGGCAGTAAGACTCCCACCTCAAAATTCGGCTGGAGCAAAGAAGTTAGGTGGGGGATTCATTGCCCGTAAACGCCCGATTGGTGAGGGCTAATAATCAGTGGGGATGAACAAAACCCCTACTGATTAAAGTTTCACTTTATCAATCATCATTATGTTTTGCGTTTTTATATAAATTAAACAAAAAATGTCGAAGAAAAGTATATGGAAAATAGAGAATCCGCAGTTTACTTGGTATTTGCTAAAAAAGAAGATGAAAAAAATGTCTATTATTGCGAATGTATTTACAAAGATAGAATAATTTGTAATAATTCTCAAAGTGAGGGTAAAGATTTGTAAATTACAGGGGGAAAATGTTTAATTTTCTGATTCTTCAAATTCAAATAGGATTAAGTGTTTAAAGGGCTAAAGTAGAAGAGACGTTGAGAGTATGGAAGAAAAATAAGGGGGATATGGATGTTTACTGTAAAAAGGAAGTACACATTAGAAAAGCTTTCGCATGATATTCATATGAAACGTGAAGAAATGATTCATTTAGGATTAACAAGTGGATTAAATAGTATGGAGACAATTCAAGTTAGTCAAGAATTGGACAAGCTTATCGTACAGTATCAGCGTTACAAAGAAAAACAAACACCGAAATGGTTTTCAATTATAAAGGTTCCTATTTTTCAAATTGGGTATGAAGGGAAATCGAGCAATTTTTGGAGAATGTTTGTGGCTGGTTTTATGAAATAAGTATAATTACCCTTTTAGGATAAGGATAATTATACTATGTGTAATGGAATCTCTATATGAACTGTCGTTCCTTTGTTTTCTTTACTATCAATAAATATATGCCCATTGTACATCTCTACAATTCGTTTACATATAACAAGCCCAAGACCTGTTCCAGTATCTTTATTAGTAAAGAACGGATGAAAGAGGTGTTTTTGAATATGTTTTGGAATCCCTTTTCCAGTATCAATAATTTGCAATTGTGCGTGTTTTTCGTTGTTTGTTACTACAATGGTTAATGTATCACCAGAAGCCATGGCTTCAATTGCATTTTTTGTAATGTTTAAAACCACTTGTTTCATATGGTCTTTTGAGCAACGTATATGAACAGGGTGGTCTGGCAAATGTAAATGAAATACAATGTTATGTAGATTCGCCTCGGATTGAATAATTAATGCTACCTCATTAAGAATCGTTCTTACATCATATGTTTGTTCAATGATAGCAGTTGGCTTTCCAAGAATAAGAAATTCGCTTACAATTTCATTAATACGTTCTATTTCTTGTTCAATCACTGAAAAATAAAACTGATCCTGTTCATCTTTATATTTTTCTTTTAACAGAGCAACGAGTCCTTTAATTCCAGTAAGAGGGTTACGGATTTCATGGGCTGTACTAGCTGCAAAAGTTCCAACCAATTCAATTTTTTGCAGTTCATTTTGTTGTCTTTCTAGTTTTGTTTGACGTTTTAATAACATATATTGAGCAAGTAAAAATAAAATAGACATTAAAAATAAAGTAGCTATACACTCTATTGAAACCCACTGGTATAAAGTTTTTTGATGAATAGGTAACGGAGAAACAGAGACTTTCCAATTTAATCTTTGGAGTGGGGTAGTAAGCATATTAGAATGCCCATCGCTTGTTTCGTTATTATCATCGGTTAGAAAAACTACATCATGTTTATCAGTCACTTCGAAATGATATTGTGGTTTAATAGCATTTAAAGAATATGAAATGTAGTCAAAGCGTAAACTTGCTAATAATAAGCCTGAGAGTTCCTTTTGTCTATTAAATATTGGCGAGGCAATCATAATAGCTTGATGCCCAAGAACACGATCTGTAATAACTGATGATACAGTTGTTTTCTTAGATTGCAATGCATCTTGGATGTATTGGCGGTCAGAAACGTCAATAGGCGGCGAATCGCCTTCGGATGCGATTGTAATCATCCCATCTGTTGTAGCGTAATATAGACCGGAAAAACGTTCATCATTTCCATCGGTATCATGTACAATTTGTTTAATCCCATTGATGTTTCCATTTTCGGTCCCTACGACTTTTGCGAGCATTTCTAAGGCAGATATAGCTTCACCAAGGTGATGGTCTAAATAGTCTCTATATAAGAAGAGAACAGTGTGAGCAGATAGTTTGTTTGCCTGTTGCATTTGATAAGTGTGATACGAAAAAAATGTGGCACCAATCCCTATCGTTGGCAGTATAACAAGCAGTATGTAAAAAACTATGCTTTGTAATTTGACTTTCAAATTTGGTACTCCTTCTTTTTTTATTATCATTATATATAAACTATGTTAAAATTGTCATGTTTTTATTCAAGAATCATTTGCATTACATTAGGGAAAGGAAAAGGGATGAGTGAATATTCATTCGGCAGTTGTAATGAAGCGCTACGTTGCTTTTCTTTTTGTTGCGGAGAATTTAAGTGAAGGGTTGAAATGGTATGACATCAAATAATGAGCGAGAAGACATTTCTCAATCTTTAAAAGTATTTATTGCACTATCCCGTGTACATCGTTCTGTTATGGATACTACAAATAAATCCATACAAAGTAACGGATTAAATCCAACTGAGTTTGCTGTATTAGAATTACTATATCATAAAGGAGGCCAACCACTTCAGCAAATCGGTGAGCGTATTTTAATAGCTAGTGGTAGCATTACATACGTTGTAGATAAGCTAGAGAAAAAAGGGCTTGTAAAACGAATTCCATGCCCAAATGATAGGCGTGTTATTTATGCGCAATTAACGGAGTCTGGAGAGAGCTTTATTGCTTCTATTTTTCCAGGTCATGAGCAAGTTATACATCAGTCTTTTGAAATGTTAACGAAGGATGAGAAGGATGAATTACTTGATCTATTAAAAAAAATTGGAAAGTATGAAAAATGATGATATGTTCCAAAGAAGCTTTGGATAAAGAAATCCAAGGCTTTTTTGTGTGCATATATTCATGACATCATCTACCGCATTTTGCTGAAGAATAAGAGGAGATTTGTAAGTAAGCATTGAATTATAGTAATGATGCATATAATGGAGAGGGGGCTCGTTCATGTCATTTAAAGACTATGAATATAAACGGCCAAATATTGAAGAATTAAAAGAGAAGTTTATTGTTGCTTTAGAAAAGTTCGATAAGGCAAAAACGCTTGAAGAACAACAACAAGTAATTAATTCAATTAATGAAATTCGTAATGATTTTGGTACAATGGGGAACCTTTGTTACATTCGCCATTCTGTTGATACGACAGATGCTTTTTATAAGGAAGAGCAAGATTTCTTTGATGAATACTCACCAGTTGTGCAAGGCTATGGAACAAAATATTATAAGGCGTTAATTAATTCTCCATTCCGTGAAGAATTAGAAGCGTATTATGGAAAGCAATTATTTGCTCTAGCTGAATGTGATTTAAAAACATATTCAGATGAAGTAGTGAAAGATTTACAATTAGAGAATAAATTGTCGTCACAATATACACAGTTATTAGCATCTGCAAAAATTGATTTTGCAGGAGAAGAGAGAACATTATCGCAACTTATTCCGTTTATGCAAGGAAAAGAAAGAAGCGAACGTAAAGCAGCAAGTGAAGCATACTACGGATTTTTAGCTGAGAATGAGGAAGAGCTAGATCGTATTTATGATGAGCTTGTTAATGTGAGAACGAAAATCGCAAAAACACTTGGTTTTAAAAACTTTGTTGAATTAGGATATGCAAGAATGTATCGTACAGATTATAATGCTGAAATGGTAGCGAACTATCGTCAGCAAGTATTAGATTATATCGTTCCGGTTGCAACAGAGTTAAGAAATAGACAAAAAGCACGCATTGGTGTAGAAAAGCTCGCTTATTATGATGAAAACTTTGAGTTTGCTACAGGTAATCCAACTCCAAAAGGCGATGCCGATTGGATTATTAATCACGGGAAAACGATGTATAAAGAATTATCAGCTGAAACAGATGAATTTTTTAATTTCATGCTCGATAATGATTTATTAGATTTAGTTGCGAAAAAAGGAAAAGCTGGTGGTGGATATTGTACATATATCGAGAATTATAAAGCGCCATTCATCTTCTCAAACTTTAATGGAACGTCTGGTGATATTGATGTATTAACACATGAAGCTGGTCATGCTTTCCAAGTATATGAAAGTCGTAAGTATGAAATTCCAGAATATAATTGGCCAACATATGAAGCGTGTGAAATTCATTCAATGAGTATGGAATTCTTTACATGGCCATGGATGAAGTTATTCTTTGAAGAAGATGCGGATAAATATTACTTCTCACACTTAAGTTCAGCACTTCTATTTTTACCGTACGGTGTATCTGTAGATGAATATCAACATTATGTATATGAAAATCCAGAAGCATCGCCAGCAGAACGTAAGTCAGCATGGCGTAACATAGAGAAGAAGTATTTACCACATCGTGATTATGAAGATAATGATTATTTAGAGCGTGGTGGTTTCTGGCAACGTCAAGGCCATATTTATAGCTCACCGTTCTATTATATTGACTACACGTTAGCTCAAATTTGTGCACTGCAATTTTGGAAACGTGCAAGAGATAATAGACAAGAGGCTTGGGAAGATTATGTGAATCTTTGTCAGCAAGGTGGAAGTAAATCATTCTTAGAATTAGTAGAAGTTGCAAATTTAACATCACCATTCGCTGAAGGGTGTGTAAAAAGTGTAATTACAGAAATTGAAGAGTGGTTACGTGCTGTTGACGACACAAAATTGTAAAAAACATGCACTTTTTTCACATGTTTAACATCGACATAATGGAAAAATGATGAGATAATAAAAGAAAATTCAGAATTATTTCAGGGGGTGTTTCTAATGGGGAGCACCCCTTTTCACCAACAAAAAGGGGGAAAGCACTATGCTTCAATCTAATATGGATGTTAGTTTAGAAACTTTAGTCCACTCATTACAGTCTACACGAAGCACGCTGTTATCAGAAATTGAAATGTTAAATGATACGGAGGTGAATGTAAAGCCACGCCGTGATAAATGGAGTATTATTCAAATTTTGCATCATTTGCATTTAGTTGAACAGTCTGTCACATCTGCCCTTGTATATGCTTTGCAAAAAAAAGAAAGAAAACTTGCTCCATTTAAAGACCTCCAACTTACGCTTGATCGCACACATAAACGAGAAGCTCCTCAACAAATGAAACCAACAGAAACATTAATGAAAAAACTGCAAGGAATTCAATTACTAGAACATTCACGACAAGAATTGTTTCATGCACTTCATAGTGTGATAGATGAAAAAGAATTATTTGAAAATGGATTAAAACATCCTATTTTTAATGATTTGAATTTATATCAATGGGTTCAATTTCTGGATTTACACGAACAAAGACATCTTACACAGCTAAAAGAAGCGAAACATGCAATTTTACAGCGGTAAAGTGAAACTTTAATCAAGGGGCATATCACTGATTATTAGTCCGCAACAATCGGGCTGTCATCAAATAGCGGGAAAAAGGAAAAGAAGCGGCGAACCGCTTCTTTTTCCTTTTTTACTCATGCATAGTTTTATTTCTTATTTTGGAATACTACATGAGGAAGAGAAAAGGAGTTGAAAAGTATGTCAAAGAAAAAGAGAGAAGAAGAGCGCGCTTGGAAAGCTCGGAAAGAAAATCAAAAGCCGCATGGAAAGGTGAAAGCTTTTGCAGAATTAGTTGAAGGAACAGAAAAAACGTGATGAACTTCATCACGTTTTTTGTATGATCGGGAAAGTTAATAAAAATGTTGTACCTGTTCCTTTTTCACTCATAATGTCAACCTTTCCATTCATTGCTTGAATAACACTGAAGACGACCATCATCCCCAGTCCGGTCCCTTTTTCTTTCGTCGAGTAGAAAGGTGACCCGAGGCGTTTTACTTGTTCTTGATCCATACCAATACCTGTATCTTTTATATATAATTGTATATGTTTATGATCTGGAACTAATGTAAGAATAAGGTCACCACCGTTAGGCATAGCCTCAATACAGTTTTTTAAAATATTTAATAGGCATTGGTTCAGCTTTTGCTTTTCACCAGCTATAAAGAAGGATGTACTTTGTTTTATGTAATGTATACGAACATTTGTTAAATTGGCGAGAGGTGTAATTAAAGATAACGCATGGAGTAATTCTTCCTCTACTTGTAATTGTTGTTCTTTTTCAATACTCGGTTTTGCAAAAGTTAAGTAGTCTGTAAGAACATGATTTGCTTGTTCGATACCATTAATGGCTATGTCGATATATAATTTTCGGTCCTTCTCAGAACATGTATCTGACTGTAAAAGTTGCAAAAATCCTTTCGTTGAAGTTAAAGGGTTGCGAATTTCATGAGAGATAGAAGCTGCCATTTCACCGATTAAATGAAATTTTTCAGCATTCATAAGTTCATTTTGGAGACGAACTTGCGTTTGTAATATGTGTAGCAAATATAAAATAAGGATTGTACCAAGCATCGTACATAGTTCGTACACGATAATATGTGGTATATAATCTGCCGTATTTGTAACCTCTGAAAGGAAAAATGGTATCCAGCCAAATCCGAATATGAGGCTGTAAAAGATAGCGAGTGCTATTTTTATACGATTAGAACTTCGGTTAAACAGTTTGTATGTTAATAGTAGAACAATGAATAGTAGAACCGAAGCTATAAAGGATGGGAAAACACCTATCCCTCCTAATAAAAAGCGATATATGTTTAATACAGCTAAGATGGAAGCACCGGCAATAGGACCTCCTGTTAATGTACCGACAATTAATACGATATGACGCATATCAAATTGAAATCCATAGTTTGTTTTTGCTGCGAAAGTGATACATAGTATGGTAGCGAGGCAACATAATACAATAAACATAGCTGAATTTAATTTAGGAGAGCGTTTCCCTTTTTGATTCCAAAATAAATGATATAAAAGCATTGTAACAAGGATGGATAATATATTTAAAAAGAGATAAATAATAAAGAGTTTCAGTGGGATGTCTCCTCTCTTCTAACATTAAATTAATCATACTATAAAATGAAAGAAATGAAATGTGAAATAGCGGAAAAAATCAGAAATTTTTTCTGGTAGTATACAATATGTTACAATAATCTTTGTCAATGAAAGAAGAAATTCCGTGCACTGCATGGGAGAGGTTCGCGAACTCCCTCTATAAAAAACTATGGAAACAACAATATCATTAGGTATTGTTTTGTTTTTTTATTGTGACAGTTCAAGAACGTTCTTTCTTCTTATTCGTAGTAGAGAAGGAGAATGAGTGAAATGAAAAAAGAAAAAGCAGTTGTTGTTTTTAGTGGTGGACAAGATAGTACAACATGTTTATTTTGGGCAATACAACAGTTTGCAGAAGTGGAAGCTGTAACGTTTAATTACAATCAACGTCATAAGTTAGAAATTGATTGTGCAGTGGAAATTGCGAAAGAGTTAGGAATTAAACATACGGTACTAGATATGAGTTTATTAAATCAACTTGCTCCAAATGCGTTAACGAGAACGGATATGGAGATTACACATGAAGAAGGTGAATTACCATCAACATTTGTAGATGGACGAAATTTACTGTTTTTATCATTTGCGGCTGTATTAGCAAAACAAGTTGGAGCACGTCATATTGTAACGGGGGTATGTGAAACTGATTTCAGTGGTTATCCAGATTGTCGTGACGTGTTTGTGAAATCATTAAACGTTACATTAAATTTATCTATGGATTATCCGTTTGTTATTCATACACCACTTATGTGGATTGATAAAGCAGAGACATGGAAATTATCTGATGAACTTGGAGCATTTGAGTTTGTTAGAGAAAAAACATTAACATGTTATAACGGAATCATTGGTGATGGTTGCGGTGAATGTCCAGCATGTCAACTTCGTAAAGCAGGATTAGATACGTATCTACAAGAACGCGAAGGAGCGAGCAACTAATGGATAACTTTTTTGGATTTCGCATCGTAGAAAATTTGCAAAAAATGGACAAGGATATTCAGCGTGAACAACTCAAATATCATAATAAAAGAGTAATGGTCAGCAAGGAATTTACATTTGATGCAGCGCACCATTTACACTGCTATGAAGGGAAATGTAAAAATTTACATGGACACACATATAAAGTCGTATTTGGAATTAGCGGATATGTAAATGAAATAGGCCTTGCAATTGACTTTGGCGATATAAAAGAGATTTGGAAAAATGAAATAGAAATTTATTTAGATCATCGTTATTTAAACGAAACATTGCCAGAAATGAATACGACTGCTGAAAATATGGTCGTTTGGATTTATGAAAAGATGGCAGAAGCATTAACGAAAGATAATCGTGCGAACGAATACAAGGGAGCTCGTGTTGAATTTGTTCGTCTTTTTGAGACGCCGACTAGTTATGCGGAAGTAAGACGGGAGTGGATGCTCGATGAGTAAAATCCCCGTCTTAGAAATATTTGGTCCGACCATTCAAGGAGAAGGGATGGTTGTAGGACAAAAGACAATGTTTATCCGTACAGCGGGCTGTGATTATAGCTGTGCTTGGTGTGATTCTGCTTTTACATGGGATGGATCGGCCAAAGATCAAATTAAACAAATGACACCGGAAGACATTTGGAATGAGCTTGTAGAAATTGGTGGAGAAAATTTTTCTCATGTTACGATTTCGGGTGGAAATCCTGTTTTGCTGAAAAATATGCAATTTCTTCTTTCTATATTAAAGGAGAATGGAATGCGAACAGCGGTAGAAACGCAAGGGAGTAAATGGCAAGATTGGTTGCTTCAAATTGATGAGGTAACGATTTCTCCAAAACCACCAAGTTCAACTATGCAAACAGATTTTCAGATGTTAGATTCTGTTATTCATAAACTAGCAGAGAAAGATTTTAGTTTAAAAGTAGTAGTATTCGATGATCAAGATTTTGAATATGCAGTTAAGATGCACGAGCGTTATCCGAATGTACCATTCTTCTTACAAGTAGGAAATGATGATACGAAAACAGTGGATGATGCGGTGCTTATAAAAAAACTATTAGAAAAATATGAGTGGCTTATTGAAAAAGCTGTGAATTGTAAAGAAATGAATGATGCGAAAGTACTGCCTCAGCTTCATGCGTTAGTATGGGGAAATAAACGAGGGGTATAATGAGAAGGGATGTTTAAAATGGCAGGAAGATTAGATGAAGATTTAAAAGATGTAACATTATTAGGAAATCAAAATACAAAATATTTATTTGAATATAGCCCGGGAATTTTAGAGGTATTTGATAATAACCATCCAAACCGTGATTACTTTGTAAAATTCAATTGTCCTGAATTTACAAGTTTATGTCCGAAAACAGGACAACCAGATTTTGCAACAATTTATATTAGCTACATTCCAGAACAAAGAATGGTAGAGAGTAAATCTTTAAAGCTATATTTATTTAGCTTCCGAAATCATGGTGACTTCCACGAAGATTGCATGAACGTTATTATGAATGATTTAATTAAATTAATGGATCCACGCTATATTGAGGTATGGGGGAAATTTACACCACGTGGTGGTATTTCAATCGATCCTTACTGTAACTACGGCCGCCCAGGAACTAAGTATGAGAAAATGGCAGACTACCGTATGATGAATCACGATTTATATCCAGAAAAGATCGATAATCGTTAATATAGAAAGAAAGGATCTGTATGATATACAGATCCTTTCTTTCTATTATATTATGCATGTTGATTAATGACAGTATAGTTTTTATGGCTTACAACTGTAAGAGGTTCCATATCTAGTTCTCTAAAATTCTCCATAATTGTTATATCAACAATAACGGAGTTTTGATTTACCTTTTGAACACGGCCTTGCATTCCACCTTTAAATTCAATGATATCTCCAGTTTCTGCGATCTGCATAAGCAACTCTCCTTGTTCCAGTTTTCCCAAAAAAAGAATAATTTGGGCTTTTTTATTTCCTCTTATTTTGAACTATATTTACTACTTTGTAAATGTTTCCAAAGTAAAAATTCGAAAAATATTCACTTTTTGTAAGGAAATATGTAAAAAATATTGTTTAGGAGAGGAATGATGAAAGTGCATACATCTTTATATAGGAGTATAATGAAAGATACAATAACCTACTAAAGTGGGAGAAATTAGGGGCGGTAAAATGATGTTTGAAGTTGTGGGGAGCTTTATAGCGATTTTATTATTTTTATTTTCTTATATGCAGTTGAAGAAAGTGCGTCATCATGAAACAACTACATATTTTGATGGACTGGATGGTGTGCACACATCGATAACATATGATAGTGGTGGGGATATATAACTTTCTTTTTATGCATGGTATGATGGCAATAAGAAATAGTACGTAATATAGTTCGTAAGTGATGAATGGGGAGTGGAAAGAATGCGAATTTCTTTTATTCGTCATGGTCGTTTGGAAAGTACTATAGAGCCAATGACAATTATTTCATTTCGTGAATGGATGAAGCAATATGATTTAGGGACTACAGTAAAAAAAACTCCTATACCAATTGAAACAATTGAGATGATTGAATCAGCGAATTTGGTCGTAACGAGTGATCAGAGGCGTGCTGCACGATCAACAGCCGAATTAACGGATTCTTTATCTTTTGTGCAAAATCCTCTTTTTAGGGAAGCTGAAGTTCCAACGAGTTTTTATGCTCCAAAATGGTTGAAATGTAAGCCTAATGTATGGATGTTTATTGGACGTACACGATGGATAGTTGGTTATAGTAAAGATGTTGAGTCTTATAGGGAAGTACGAGAAAGAGCAAGGCAAGCTGCTAATATGTTGCACCGCTATGCGCTCGTACATGGACGTATTGCCCTTGTAGGTCATAGTTATTTTAATCCGATGATTGGGACTGAACTGAGGGCAATGGGGTGGTCTGGTTCGCCTATTTTCCATAGGAAGCCATGGGGATGTACAACGTATACATTTCATGAGGCGATGGATGGAAATGTATTAAATACAAAATTAACTTAAAAGAGGCTGTCCCTTTGGCAGCCTCTTTCTCTACATAACAAGCAAAAAAGAATTGTCTTTTTAAGATATAGAAACCAATGACCGTAATGGTTTTATTAGATGGGCATACGGTTCGCCAACGAGCATAACGGTTGTATCTTTTTTATAACCAAGTTTTTCATATAGTGAAAAAGCACGTTTGTTTTCTAAATTAACAAGTAAGGCAATTTTTTCATGACCTTTTTCAGTTGCATGAAGTTCAGCGGCATCGATTAATTTAGAGCCAATGCCACGTCCACTGTACATATTTGAAACTGACAACGTGTCAATATAATACTCATCAAGTTCAGCTTCTTTTTCTAACGTAATGGATTCATCTTCATGTAGTTCTCTTAAGTGGTGTACGATTGGTGCATCAAGTTGCTCAGCGTCACTACCGTGATAAACGACAATAACTCCAACTACTTTTCCATCTTGTTCAGCCACTAAACAGTTTTCATAGCTCAATCGATTATTTTCTTTTGCGAACCATGTTTCAAGTCCTAGTATTACTTTTGCTTCAATTGTGCTACCTGTGATTTTTTCAGCAATTTCGTGCAGAGCGTCATACAGTAAAGGTGCTACTCCTACCGCATCTGTCTTTTTTGCTTTCCGAATCATAGTATCCCTCCTAGTTCTATGTATATATTGTAGCATAAAATAAAATAACAAACAGTGGCTTGGAACTTTGTTATACAGAGCGTCAAAAAGTTTGATATAGAGAAGTAGCTATGTTAGTATATGATATTTAGTGCGAATATAATAAAGTGATATAGCTATAAAAATAATGAAAGTGAATTACATAATAGCAACGGGATAATTTTACCGTTGTCGACCTATAGAAGATGCGATAAAATAAACTATTGCAGAGAGGTGAAATACATGGATAAACAATTAGCAAATGCAATTTTGGATCAGCTGAAAAATGGTGAAATAAAGGAGTATGTTGCGACGAAAGATGTATTTTATACGTTCAGGGAAGTTGTTGTAAATCGAGAAGATTTTAAACATATTATCGGGAACGCACAGCGCGGTGGACAGGTAATTTATACATATTCAGAAACACCACGTTCATAAATAGAAGATAAAGGAGAGGAGAATTATGGGGGATTTTAAACAAGGCATCTTGCCACATTGGGATTACATGTGGAAAGATAGAGCTGGGAATAGGTTTATGGGAATGGTTATGTATCCAGAGAAACGAAAATGTTCAGCAAAAATGCTTCAGAAAATAAAAAGAGCACATGAGCAAGCAATAGAAATTAAAGTAACTGTACAAGTTCAACATACATATCAGTACGTAGAAGGAATGATTGTATACTTTGATGAAGAAGCTCCTGTATGCACAATGCTTGATAAAGATGAGAATCCACATCATATATTTGTAAAAGATATTTTGCGTATTGAGCACCCTGAATAATTTTTTTCATAAATAAATTGAAGTTCCATAATAATAATCTTTTTCTATAATAGTTATCTTTTAGTATGTAACGAGGAACGAAAGAGTATGTATAAATATTTAATAAAGTAAAGTTGATAAATGTAATCGTTTTTTGGAACAGATTATCGTTTAAGGTCTGTTCTTTTTTGCGTGATGCTGGAGAAATATATTACTCCAGCATTTACTGTTTTATGACAAAAAATATTGTTAACTTTTTTAAAAATAAGGTTAAATTCGTTGACAACTTTTTTGAAAAGCACTTTATTGACATGAGTTTTAGAATGTTGTTTCATAGTCTTTGTATTGAAAAAAATCGACGGTCATGTCGAAAAGTAAAAGTTAAAAAAAGAAAGAATTTATACATATATCTTGTGTCTTATTTTGAAACGTAATACAATATATAGAGAAATCAAGAAACGACATACAGAGAATATAGATTGGAGAGGGAGGGTCGGAAATGTTAGTTGCATATGATTCTATGACAGGAAACGTGAAGCGTTTCATCCACAAATTAAATATGCCGGCCGTTCAAATTGATGAAGCTCTAGTATTAGATGAAGACTTTATTCTTATTACGTATACAACAGGTTTTGGAAATGTACCGGAACGTGTTTTAGACTTTTTAGAACGCAATAATGAAAAATTAAAAGGCGTATCTGCAAGTGGCAATCGTAATTGGGGAGACATGTTTGGTGCAAGTGCTGACAAAATTTCTACTAAATATGAAGTGCCTATTGTATCAAAATTTGAGTTATCTGGAACAAATAATGATGTAGAATATTTTAAAGAAAGGGTGCGGGAGATTGCGACACATTGAACTGAATAATGAAATCACGCAAATGCAGGACGGTTTTTATCAGCTTCATAAAGATAAAGAGGCATTAGAAGTCTTTATGGAAGAAGCTAGAGAGAATACCGTTCATTTTAATAGCGTGGCAGAGCGAATGGAGTATATGAAAGAACATGATTACTATTACAACGTTCTGGACGAGTATAGCTTGGAGGAAGTAGAAGGAGTTTATAACATCGCTTATGGTGAAAACTTCGAGTTCCAATCTTATATGGCAGCATCTAAGTTCTATAAAGATTATGCGTTAAAAACGAATGATCAAAAACAATACTTAGAAAGCTATGAAGATCGTGTAGCAATTGTGTCATTATACTTAGGACGCGGTGATGTTGCGAAGGCAAAACAATTCGCAAGCATGATTGTAAAACAAAACTACCAACCAGCGACACCAACCTTTTTAAATGCGGGAAGAAGCAGAAGAGGAGAAATGGTGTCTTGTTTCTTGTTAGAGATGGACGATAGCTTAAATTCAATCGGTTTTAACATTAATACTGCGATGCAATTATCGAAAATCGGTGGTGGAGTAGCTTTAAACTTATCTAAGCTACGCGCACGTGGTGAGCAAATTAAAGGTATTGATAACGCCGCAAGTGGTGTAGTGCCTGTTATGAAATTGCTTGAAGATTCGTTTTCATATGCGAATCAACTTGGCCAACGAAAAGGTGCCGGCGCTGTATACTTAAACATTTTCCATTGGGATATTATAGAATTCCTTGATACAAAAAAAATAAATGCCGATGAGAAGAGCCGTATTCAGTCTCTATCAATCGGAATTATCATTCCAAGTAAGTTCTTTGAGCTTGCTAAGAAAAACGAACCTTTCCATGTTTTCGCGCCTTATACAGTATTTAAAGAGTACGGAAAACATTTAGATGATATAGATATCGACGAAATGTACGATGAATTAATGAGCAATCCGAAAGTGAAGAAGAAGCCACTAGATATTAGTGCGCGTGATATGCTTATTAAAATTGCTATGATTCAGCTTGAGTCTGGTTACCCATACTTAATGTTTAAATCAAATGCAAATAACCAGCATCCACTGAAGGATATTGGAACTGTGAAGATGTCGAACTTGTGTTAAATATGTAGCACCTTCTAGCAGAAATGCTAGTCGAAAACTCCGTTAAACGGGGAAAGCCTCAAGTTTGAGGTAACCTACCGTGCTAAATCTTATCTTAGAATGAAAATATAAAAGTTCAGAATGTATCTTATTATTTTGTATAGCAGAGTTATTGAACAACATAAAGTAATAAGAGACTTTCTGAAAGATTAAGATAAGTAAAAGCCTAACGACTATCCCATTTGGGAGTAGAGCGCAAGCGATTGGCGCTCGAAAAGCGGAGCACCTAACCAGGTAATGCTGTAGGTGATGATATAGTCTGTCCTGTATGGTGACATACAGCAGTTGCATAAGCAACGGACTGAGGAGTAGCGAACTCGGTTGAACATTCGAGACAGAAATCTTCCAGCTACAAGAAACTTCTGAAATAAATGATTACGGTACAGAAGACATTATCCGTCGTGATATTAACTGTAACTTAGGATCGTTAAATATCGTAAACGTAATGGAAAATAAAGAAATTCGTGAAGCAGTTCATGCGGGAATGGAAGCTTTAACAGCTGTTTCTGATATGACGATCATTCCGAATGCCCCAACTGTGAAAAAAGCAAATGATGAGCTTCATTCAGTTGGACTTGGAGCAATGAACTTACACGGATATTTAGCAAAAAATAAAATCGCTTATGAAAGTGCAGAAGCGAAAGAATTCGCTCGTACATTCTTTATGATGTTAAATTACTACTCGATTGAGAAAAGTATGGAAATCGCTAAAGAAAAAGGCGAGACATTTAAAGACTTCGATAAGTCTGATTATGCAAACGGCACATACTTTGAAAAGTATGAAACGACAGATTACAGCCCAGTAACTGAAAAAGTTCAGCAATTATTTGAAGGAATTCATATTCCAACAAAAGAAGATTGGACAAGTTTAAAAGAGCAAGTACAGAAGAATGGTTTATACAACTCATATCGTCTTGCAATCGCTCCGACACAATCGATCAGTTACGTTCAAAATGCAACTTCAAGCGTAATGCCAATCGTAAGTCAAATTGAATCAAGAACGTATGCGAATGCGACAACATATTATCCAATGCCGTATTTATCAAAAGATACGTTCTGGTACTATAAATCTTCTTACGATATGAATCAGTTTAAATTAATTGATTTAATTGCAGAGGTTCAAGAACATATTGACCAAGGAATTAGTACCATTCTTTATGTTAATAGTGATATTTCAACACGTGAGTTAGCACGTTACTACATTTATGCACATAAAAAAGGCTTGAAGAGTCTTTATTATACGAGAACACGTAAATTAAGCGTGGAAGAGTGCGTGGCTTGTACCGTTTAATATAAAAAGTGAGACATTATGAGCAGGGTTTTTCTGAACCCTGCTCATGCTTAGTTATCAATTTTTTATGTTTATTTAGAGAAGGGGCGATTTAATGCGTGCGGTAAACTGGAACAAAAAAGAAGATGATTTTAGTTTAATGTTTTGGAAGCAAAACATCGCTCAGTTTTGGACAGAAGAAGAAATCGCAGTGTCTTCTGACAAAAATACTTGGGCACAATTATCAAAAGAAGAGCAAATTGCTTATAAGCGTGTATTAGGTGGTTTAACACTTTTAGATACGAAACAAGGCGGCGAAGGGATGCCGCTTGTACTTGTTCATCTTGAAAATTTACAAGCGAAAAGTGTATTAGCTTTCATGGGCGCTATGGAAGAAGTACATGCGAAGAGTTACAGCCATATTTTCACAACGTTAGCTACTGAAGAAGAAATTGATGATATTTTTGAATGGGTAGATAACCATCCATTACTTGAGAAAAAAGCTGGTATTGTTACTAGTTACTATCGTCGCTTATTAAAGCCTGAAGTAACGAAAAAAGAGTTATACATGGCAATGGTAGCAAGTGTGTTCTTAGAAAGTTACTTATTCTATAGTGGATTCTTCTATCCACTTTACTTAGCGGGTCAAGGTAAATTGACGGCAAGTGGTGAGATTATTAACCTAATAATTCGTGACGAGTCAATTCACGGCGTATTCGTTGGTATTTTAGCACAACAAATCTTCACAGAACTTTCTGCAGAAGAGCAACAAGAAGTACAAACGGAAACGCAAGAGTTATTAATGGAACTGTATGAAATTGAATTGGCATATACAGAAGAAATTTACACTTCTATCGGTCTTGTAGAGGATGTAAATCGTTTCGTTCGTTACAATGCGAATAAAGGACTTATGAACTTAGGACTTGAGCCGAAGTTTGAGGAAGAAGAAATTAACCCAATCGTTTTAAATGGTTTACGTACAGATACGAAAAACCATGACTTCTTCTCTGTAAAAGGAAATGGTTACGTAAAAGCAACGAATGTTGAAAAGTTAGCAGACGATGACTTCGTATTCAATTTTTAATATAGTGTTATAGAAAAAGCTGTCTTTATAGAAAAGACAGCTTTTTTGCTATGAATAGTTTACATAATGTTATTATTTCATGGAAATATTTTAATCTTGTAAAAGCCCAATTTTTGAGGAAGTGGGAATAAAAAAACAAGGATTAAAGTTTTATTTTTCATATTTAGTCGTATGAGAGATTGAATAACTTATGCCAAAATGAATAAAAAAGGAGAAGAAATGAGACCAAACTCCACCTATACGTTCTTTTTACTATTGAATTTTTAAATGCTAGAAATTTTGGCTTAAAAATTGCATGAATATTTAAAAAGTAAAGAAAAGGGAGGTAATATCCGGTGTGATATACAGTTATTTGAAAACGCTTCCTTTTAACTGTCGATTTTTAAATGGAAATTAGATAGAGAAAGTAGGGGGAATGATAGGTGGGAAAAGTAGTTGGTTTAAAACGTTCATTAGGGCTTTGGTCAATTGTTATGCTAGGGGTCGGGTATATGACACCGATGGTTGGGTTTGATACATTTGGAATCGTTTCTGAAAAAACGGGTGGTCATGTTCCAGGAGCTTATCTTATTGCATTAGCGGGGATGTTGTTTACCGCTGCAAGCTACGGCAAAATGGTAAAGGCTTTTCCTACCGCAGGATCTGCTTATACGTATACACAGAAGACAATTAGTGCAAGGCTTGGGTTTCTTGTTGGATGGTCCGCGTTATTGGATTATTTGTTTCTACCAATGGTGAATGCACTATTAACGAGAATTTATATGTCAGCATTTTTCCCAAGTGTTCCTAGTTGGGTATGGGTCATTGGCTTTGTTCTCCTTGTTACATTAATAAATATGATTAGCGTAAATGTTACTGCTAATTTCAATACGTTCTTAGTAATATTTCAAGTGTTAGTAATGGCCGTATTTGTTTTTCTAGTTATAAAAGGCTTATTAGCGGGAGAGGGAACAGGAGAAGTTTTTTCCATTCAGCCGTTTTTTCAATCAGATATACAAATATCACCGTTAGTTGCAGGTGCAACAATTCTTTGTTTCTCATTTTTAGGTTTTGATGCAGTAACTACATTTTCAGAAGAGACACCAAACGCCAAGAAAACAATTCCTCGAGCTATTTTTCTTACTGCTTTAATCGGCGGAGTTTTATTCATTACTACAACGTATTTTACACAATCTATGTTTCCAGATACATCTGTATTTAAAAATCAAGAATCAGCATCTCCAGAAATTGCGCTATATGTTGGTGGGAAATTATTTCAAGCTTTCTTTTTAGTAGGAACCCTTATGGGGACACTTGCGTCTGGTTTAGCTTCTCATACAAGTGTATCCAGGTTATTATACGTAATGGGGCGAGATAATGTAATTCCGAAGAAAATATTCGGGTACATTCATCCTCGCTGGCGAACTCCAGTATATAATATTATTTTTGTAGGAATTATTTCGCTCTTCGCTATATTCATTGATTTAGAAACAGCAGCATCTCTTATTAACTTTGGAGCGCTTATTGCATTTACATTTGTTAATTTATCTGTGATTTCTTACTATATAATCAAGAAAAAAAGATATAAAACGATAAAAGATTTCTTAAATTACCTAGTTATGCCTATTTTGGGTGCTGCTACTGTAGCAGTACTATGGTTTAACCTCAATATCCATTCACTTATTTTGGGACTTTGCTGGGCTGCTATTGGAATTGGATACCTTCTATATATTACGAACATGTTTCGTTCAGCTCCTCCGCAAATGCATTTTGAAGAAGTACAGGAAATATAAAGTGAAACTATAATCAGTGGGGGTTTTGTTCATCCCCCACTGATTATTAGCCCTCACCAATCGGGCGTTTACGGGCAGTTGATCTCCACCTAAATTCTTTGCTCCAGCCGAATTTTGAGGTGGGAGTTTTACTGCCCACAAATAGCGGGATAAAAAAGCAAAAGACATCGGGAATGGATCCGATGTTTTTTGCTTTGAAGATCATGTAACCAATGCAGTATTGCATAATTCATTCAACGATTCATAAGGAAGAGGGGCAAGTCTAGGGAGGATGGCTGATAAATGATGGTCAACATGGTATTTTCATTTGGCACAATTATTGCTTTGTACAATTAGTAAAAATATAAAAGCGGGGTGTTTTCAGTAACAAAGGTTAGAAGAACAATATTAATAGAATAAAAGAAAGGGATGATTGATTGTGTATTATGATATTATTACGAGCCCATGTTATGGAATAATTGAAAAAGTGTCTATTAATAAGGATTCTCGAATTTATGAATGGGAGCCATTATTCTCTATTAAAGATATGAATGGTAAACTGGAAGTAATTAAGATGGGATGTAGTGGAGAAGTTCAATCTTTAGAAGTAGAGGCAGGAGATAAAGTAATTCCAGGCATGGTATTAGCTTATATTCAAGAAGATCTTTTCGTTAATGGTAGTGATTAATAATAGAACAATGAGGAAGATGGAGGCGTTCATCTTCCTTTTTTTATTAAGTAAAGGAAAAAACGTTTTATTTTCAGATTAATTAAAAAAATCTGTTTTTAATGTTACAATACAAATTAAATAGTTCAAAGGAGGAATAGCAACATGTTTTCCATTGCTCATAAAAAAATTAGACCTATTGTTTCTCTACCTATCGATCAATCTGAAAAGGAATGGAATATAGATGTTAAAAATATAAAAGAATCTTTTCTATTTTTAAAAAGAGAGGAGAAATTATTTGCATACGTTCATGTGAAGGATCTGCTATCAAATAGTAAGGGATTAACTTCTAAGGTATTGCTTTCAAATGCTGTTTCACTAGATACAATATGTCATCTTAGTAAAGATATTTCTTTAACAGCTCTTTTTCAAATTATTGGAGCGCCGATTGCGATAGTAAAAAATGAAATGGATGAGCTAACAGGATATTTAAGAAGAGAGGATGTTTTTGCAGAACTATTTAAACAAGAAAATCAGAGTGTTGATATATTGAAAATTATTTTAACGTCTATTCCAATGGGGATTTTTGTAGTAGATCGTGAAAAGAAAATTGTAAATTGCAATGAGTCTGGTTTGAAGATGATTAAATCGACTCCTGAAAAAGTTATGAATGTACCAGCAGAACTGATTTTTAATGAAGAGCACATTAATAACGTATTTACAACGGGAAAAACGATCTTGAATCAATTACAAATCACAAATGAGATGGGTGTATTAGTTGACTATAGTCCGATTCCAAACTTTGATCAAAGTATTGAAGGAATGGTTATTATTGTGCAAGATTTGCCGATGGTCGAGGACATGGCGATGGAAATTGAATATATAAAGGATTTAAATAAAGATTTACATGCAATCTTGTCTAGTATTTATGATGAAATATTAGTTGTTAATCATAAAGGGGAATTAATTCGTTATAGTGAAACGGTTATCAATGATTTTTGGGGGAGGAATTTGAAAGACCTTTTAGGAAAAAATCTTTTAGACTTAGAAAAGAAAGGATTATTTAGTCCATCTGTTACGCGATTAGTGTTGGAAAAACAAAAAAAGGTATCAATTGTACAAGAAACAAAAAGCGGAAGAAAAATATTAGCAGTTGGAAACCCTGTATTTAATGAAAACGGAGAGCTTCATCGTATTATTATTGCCTCAAGGGATATTACCGAAGCAACGAGATTGAAGACGGAATTACATGAAATAAAGAAGATATCAGAGCAATATAAGAAGGAGCTAGATGACTTTAAAAATAAAGATCGTTTTCTTAAGAAGCTTATTTACTGTAGTCCGAAAATGGAGCAAATTATTAACCAAGCTAAAAAAATAGCAGATTTTTCTTCCAATGTTCTTATTTCTGGAGAATCTGGCGTGGGAAAAGAAGTAATTGCTCAGGCAATTCATCAACTTGGAAACCGATCTTCAAAGCCATTTTTAAAATTAAATTGTGGTGCAATTCCAGAAACTTTGTTAGAAAGTGAACTATTTGGTTATACGAAAGGTGCTTTTACAGGAGCCGATAAAAATGGAAAAGAAGGATATTTTAAGCGGGCTGATCAAGGTATTTTATTTTTAGATGAAATTGGAGAAATGCCTTTACATTTGCAAGTGAAATTGCTTAGAGTCTTGCAAGAACAAGAAGTAATTCCTATTGGAAGTACAGTACCTACGAAAATAAATGTACAAATTATTGCTGCTACAAATAAGAGTCTTGAAAAGATGGTGGAATCTGGAACATTCCGTGAAGATTTGTTTTATCGCCTTAATGTAATTCCGTTGCGAGTTCCTCCTCTACGAGAGCGAATGGAAGATGTTCCGGTACTTGCCTTTCATTTTTTGCAACAGTTAAATGAAAAATATAATAAAAATTATCATTTAACTCCAGATGCGCTTAGCTTACTAGAGTTTTACTCATGGCCAGGAAATGTACGTGAATTACAAAATATGATTGAACGTTTAGTAGTATCAGCAGACGATCCAGTAATTGAAGCGGAGTTTGTTAGTAAGTTTTTAACCCCTGGTTATGACTTTAAAAAATCAAAACCAGTTATTACAAGAGTATTACCATTACAAGAAGCACTACATTCTGTAGAAGAACAATTGATTTTACTTGCAATGAAGCAGTATAAAACAACGACTAAGGCTGCAAAAGCTCTTGGAATCAGCCAATCTTCAGTGAGTCGTAAATATCAAAAAATTGTTAGTGAAAAAGGGATAGCGGCTGATATCATCTCTTATTCCTAAAAAAGGAGAAGGTCACATAGACTTCTCCTTTTTGTGTGCGCCCAGCATGTACATATTCTCTAGGGTTCAAGTCCGGGGTCATGAAGGCGGTAGCGGAAATGATTAACGTTCTGTTTTATGCAAAATGGAATAGCGTATGCAGGGGTGCATAAATTGTTTGTTGTTTTTAAGAAAATAGTCAGTTTATCCCGCTATTTGTGGGCAGTAAAACTCCCACCTCAAAATTCAGGTGGAGCAAAGAAGTTAGGTGGGAGCCCTGCTGCCTGTAAACGCCCGATTGGTGAGGGCTAATAATCAGTGGGGGATGAACAAAACCCCCACTGATTAAAGTTTCACTTTATGTATGATTCCTTTGAATTTTAAATATTGGCATGAAATTTGCTTATAAATATATAAACGATCGATAAAGGAGGATTCAATATAGTGCTAGATTTAAAAATGTATGTAAACGGTGAATGGAGAGACTCTAGTAATCAAGAGAAACGAACGATTATTAACCCTGCGAATGGCAAGGGTATAGCATATGCACCTGAGGGAACGATTGAGGATGCAAAATACGCGATAGAAGTGGCAAGAGCGGCTTTCGATAGCGGAATTTGGTCAGAGACATCCACTGCTGAAAGGGCATCATATTTATTTAAAATAGCAGATGAAATTGATAAAAATATGGAAGAATTAGTATACCTTGAAACAATGGATAATGGAAAAACGTACCGTGAGGCAGAAGGAGATATTGGAGATGCAGCGGCTTGTTTTCGCTATTATGCCGGATTGATTACAAAGCCAGATGGTCAAACATATCATGTAGCCGATCCGATGCAAGCGATGGTTGTAAGAGAGCCAGTTGGTGTTTGTGGATTAATTGTTCCATGGAATTATCCGCTATTGATGAGTGTATGGAAAATTGCACCTGCTTTAGCAGCTGGAAATACAATTGTGTTTAAACCTTCTGAAGTGACACCAATCACTGCAACAAAGCTATTCGAAATCCTTGAAAAAGTAGGGATACCAAAAGGTGTTGCCAATATGGTAATGGGGGCCGGTCCAATAGTAGGAAATGAAATTGCAGCGAGTAATAAAGTGGACATGATTTCCTTTACAGGTGGAACAAAAACAGGTAAGCACATTATGAGAACAGCGGCAGATAATATGAAAAAGATTTCGTTAGAACTTGGAGGGAAATCTCCAAATATTATTTTTGCAGATGCAGATTTTGAGACCGCTATTGATTATGCTCTATTCGGTATTTATGCAGGTAGCGGACAAGTATGTTCAGCAGGATCAAGAATCCTTGTAGAAGAAAAGATTTATGATAAATTTGTTAATAGTTTTGTAGAGCGAGCACAGCAAATTAACGTTGGGCCTGGTGATAATCCAGAATCAGAAATGGGGCCACTTGTAAGTCAAGAACATATGGAAAAAGTATTACGTTATATTGAAATTGGGAAAGACGAAGGTGCAAACGTTGCTTGCGGAGGTAGACGAATAATGGAGGATGGAAAAGGTGATGGTTTCTTTATTGAACCAACAGTCTTTGTCAATGTAAAACCTGATATGCGTATTGTCCAGGAAGAAATCTTCGGTCCTGTTGTAGTAATTCAAAAGTTTAAAGACGAACAGGAAGCAATTGAGTTGGCAAACGGTACAGACTATGGTTTGGCTGGAGGGGTATTTACAGTTGATGGTGCAAAAGCAATGCGTGTGATTCGCAAACTTCGCGCAGGAATTACGTGGATTAATAGCTATCATCCAACATACAATGAGGCACCTTGGGGCGGATATAAGCAAAGTGGTATAGGTCGTAGTCTAGGAACGTTTGGTTTAGAAGAATTTCAAGAAATTAAGCAGATTAATATAAATCTAGAAGTAGAACCAATAGGCTGGTTTGCAAATAAAAAAAATGTAGGAGTGAAATAGATGGGAACGAACGTAGAAAATAAATTGAATGAGAAAGATGTAAAAGGTTCAAATGTAAATGAGTATATTACGAAAGTACTACAGTTAATTGAAAAAGAAAAGGTTACTGAAGAAGAGGCGAACTGGATTCAAAAAGAAACAGTAGATGGATTTAGAGAGCATGTAAACCCTGGTTTTCTTGCTTATAGAAAAACAGTAACAAAAGATGGACAATTTGCAGCAGTAGAATGGTCAGATGAAGGATCTTGTTTCATGGATATTAACGGTAAAAGGTATATTGACTGTTTAGGTGGATTTGGAATTTATAATGTTGGTCACCGTAATCCGAAAGTGGTAAAAGCTGTGACAGATCAATTAAAACGTCAAGCATTGCACAGTCAGGATTTACTGGATCCACTTCGAGCAATGCTTGCAAAGATTTTAGCGGATATTACACCGGGTGATTTGAAATATTCCTTCTTTACAAACAGTGGTACAGAAAGTGTGGAGGCAGCATTAAAACTAGCAAAAATGTATAGTGAACGAACAACTTTCATTGCTACAACTCGTGCCTTCCATGGTAAGAGTCTTGGTTCCTTATCAGGAACGGCAAAAGGAATGTTCCGTAAGCCATTCTTACCATTGATTCCGGGTTTTCGTCACGTTCCATTTGGCGACATTGATATGATGAGAAAAACATTTGAGACATGTGCATTAGTAGGAGAAGATGTTGCAGCAGTTATTTTAGAACCAATTCAAGGAGAGGGCGGTATTATTTTACCTCCAGAAAATTATTTGAAACAAGTACGAGAGCTTTGTGATGAGTTTGGATCACTCCTTATTTTTGATGAAGTACAAACTGGAATGGGACGTACAGGAAAAATGTTTGCTGCAGAATTATATGATGTAGTGCCGGATATTATTTGTCTTGCGAAGGCGTTTGGTGGAGGTGTAATGCCGGCGGGAGCTATTGTTGCGAAAGAAGATGTATTCAAAAGTTGGTTTGAAAATCCATTTATGCATACAACAACATTTGGAGGAAATCCTCTTGCATGTGCTGCTGCAATTGCAACAATTCATGTATTATTGGAAGAGAAATTACCGGAACGAGCTATGGAAGTTGGGGAGTATTTCTTAAATGGATTGAAACAAGCAGCAGAAGGGCACGAAGATAAAATCTTTGAAATTCGTGGTCAAGGTTTAATGATTGGGATTGAATTCCATAAAGACGAGATTGGTTATGAAGTGTCAAAGGCGATGTTTGATCAAGGAATTCTTGTTGCGGGTACATTAATTAACTCAAAAACAATTCGTATTGAACCATCCCTTACAATTAGTTATGAAGAAGTAGATACAGTGATTAATACGTTTAAATCTGTGCTAAATCAAGTAAAAGTAAAATGAATTTAAATTCAAACGAGTAATATATTTATATGTTATTACAGAAAGGCAGTGTAACGAAAAGTTACACTGCCTTTTTATTACATTTTTAATTGGAAGTATTTACATGAAGTTTGTCTTAGTGTACTATTTAACTAACACACTAAGACAGGAGGGGAGAAATGAAAATCGAGTTTTCTCCAAACACACCAATTTACATTCAAGTAATGGAATACGTAAAAAAGGAAATTGTAACAGGACATTTATTGTCTGGTGATAAAATTCCCTCCGTACGTGAATTAGCGAGTGAATTGCAAGTAAATCCAAATACGATTCAGCGTACATTTCAAGAATTAGAGCGAGATGGAGTTGTTGTAACACGTAGAGGAATGGGGCGATATGTAACGAATGAAGGGGAGAAAATTATGGATCTGCGAAAAGATATGGCGAAAGAATTACTTCATTCTTTTATAGATGGAATGGACAATTTAGGTTTTTCAGAAGAAGAAATTCTTTCAATTCTTCGTTCTTCATTACATGAGACAAGGGAGGAGAACGAATGACAGAGCTATTAAAAATAGAAAATCTATGGAAGCGATATGGATTGAAAGCAGTAATCCGGAAATTAAACATAGAGATTACAGAAGGGAAAATTGTTGGGCTTGTTGGGGATAACGGGAGCGGGAAAACGACGTTATTGAAAATGATTGCAGGCCTGCAGCATCCTTCAGAAGGTAGTATAGCAATTAACGGTAAAAAAGTAGGGTTAGAGACGAAAGAAATCGTTTCATTTATGTCTGATAAGCCAGTCTTTGATGATTGGATGACGGTAAAAGATTCTTTATTTTTCTATCGAGATTTTTATAAAGACTTCGACATTCAAAAAGCGGTAGATACGATTGCGGAATTTAAAATACCGTTAGAAGAAAAAATTACAGCTTTATCAAAAGGTATGGTTGAAAAGCTACAAATTATTTTAACATTTTCGAGGAAAGCGAAGTTATACGTACTAGATGAACCGCTTGGCGGGATTGATCTCGTTTCTAGAGAGCACGTATTGGATCTCATTCTACAATTTTATAGAGAAGATTGTACGATACTAATCTCAACTCATTTAATAAATGAAGTTGAAAATATTTTTGATGAAGTAATCTTTTTAAAAGATGGAGAAATTGTATTGTATGAAAATGTGGAAGAGCTACGTTTTCAGAGAGGGAAAGCAGTTCATGAATTGTTTAAGGAGGTGTTTAGTAAGTGAAGTCGTTACTTTCTTATTTATGGAATGTGAATAAGAAAAAATATATTGTTACTTTTTTAATTTTTGTGTTAATTGAAGCGATTTTATTTTCACAAATGATTGTAAAAAAGAGTGAAACAGCTGTGATAAAACAAGAAGCGATATTCGGATTTATTATTATGATCTTCATATTTTATGTATTGTATATGTTTTTACAAACGATGAAGTCGTGTTCACGTTTACTAACAAATCCATTGCTACGGGTTACAGCGATATCTGGGAAACAATATGTTTTTTCTATCCTTATCTTCTTTTTTATTGTAATGGCTATATGGCATGGAATATGTGGAATTCTTTTCTATGTGGGTTATGTATTAGCATTTCCTACGACGTATGTATATATAGATGCAAAAGAGGTTATGCAAGCAGGTATAATAAATAATTTAATATACACAATGAGTGATTTGTTTGAATTTTCATTTGCGGTGTTACAAATTTTATTAGCAGTTACTCTCGTTAAATTGCTTACTAAGAAGAAGAAGATACAAAATATAATGATTGTCATTATTTCTCTAATAGTAAGTATATCGATTACTTTAGTGACAACATTGCTAGGAAAATTAGCTCCAGCTTTCCAAGGGTTGCGAAGAGTAGAATATCGTAGTGAAAGTGACAATCTGTTTATTGATATGTTTCAAGAAAATGGATTTAATATGTTTAATATAAGTTTTATGATAATTGTTAGTGCCTTACTAGTATATGTAATTGCTTATATCATCGACAAAAAACTAGAAGTCTAAAGGAGGAGTCAGCATTGGGAAACGTAGTAGTGAAATTAGAAAATGTTCGAAAAAAGATTGGTCAGACAGAAATTATTCGGGGCTTATCATTTGAGGTTCAAGAAGGAGAAGTATACGGGTTCCTTGGACCGAACGGTAGTGGTAAGACGATGACAATTCGTATGATGACAGGTCTTATTTCGATGACAGAAGGTGATATTACAATTTGTGGCCATAGTATTCGCACAGAGCGTGAAAAGGCGCTAGAGCAAATTGGAGCGATTGTAGAAAATCCCGAGCTATATGATTATATGACAGGAATGCAAAACTTAAAGCAGTTTGCAAACATGGCAATTACCCCAATTAGTAAAGAGCGTATCGCTGAAATTATAAAGCTTGTTGATTTAGAGCATGCCATTCATAAAAAGGTGAAAACATATTCACTTGGAATGAAACAACGCCTAGGAATCGCACAAGCGTTACTTCATCAGCCAAAAATATTAATTTTAGATGAACCGACAAATGGATTAGATCCAGCTGGTATTCGCCAAATTCGTGACTATTTACAACGATTAGCGAAGGAAGAAAATATTGCAGTCATTGTATCAAGTCATTTATTAAGTGAAATTGAATTAATGTGTGACCGCGTCGTTATTATAAAGCAAGGTGAGTTTGTGCAAGAGTATAACTTACATGAACAAGCGAAGCATGATGAAACGGTAGTTGTAGCGTTTGAAGTAGATCAAGTTCAGAAAGCAAATGAAATCATTAAAGGTAAGGAACAAGGGAATGTAATTGTGACACCTATAATGAAAGAAGAGATTCCGCAAATTGTAAAAGAGCTAGTAAATGCTGATGTACTCGTATATGGTGTTACTGTTCAAAATAAAACGTTAGAGGATGAATTCTTAGCGATTACAGGGGGAGTGAAAGCGTAATGTTTAAATTAATTCAAAATGAATTTTTGAAGTTACATGCGAAAAAAGGTATGTATATTTTAATAGGTGTAATTGCAGCATTGGAGATTTTGGGAGTTTTAGCGATGCTGAAATGGGGCGGAGGACATGAGTTTAAAGGATCATATTTAGATTTTGTAAGTTCAGAGATTGGTTTAATTACCTTGTTTGCAACAATTTTTGGAATTACGATTGCTTCTCGTACAATTACTGATGAGTTTCAAAAAGGTACAATTAAGCAGTTATTAATCCGTCCTAGAAAACGAATTACAGTTTTGTTCTCTAAATATATTACAGTGTTACTTACTATATTATTTATCATATTTGCTAGCACGTTAATCGCAATGATTATTGGTGGGATTGTAATGGATGGTAGTAAAACAGAATTAACGTTAGGAATCATAATGAAGTCCATTTTATATCAAGTACTTTCACCGTTCTTCTTTGCAACTCTTGCCTTTTTCTTGGCAAACGTATTTAGAAAGTCTGTATTACCATTAATTATTACGTTGTTCCTATTTTTCTTGCAAGGAGCAATTAATATGGTGCTAATAATGTTTGCTAAAGGTGTAGCGAAATTTGTTGTGTTCTTCCATTTAAATTTAAGTGTTTACGACAGCAATAAATTAGTAAGTGGCGGAGTAGAACCACCATTTACAGAATTTACGTTTACAACTTCATTGTTACTTGTAGTTGCATACTTTGCAGTATTACTTGTAGCATCAAGTGTATTATTCAAAAAACGTGACGTATTATAATAGAAAAAATCCCCGTGTTAACGGGGATTTTTATTAACCAAATTTTTTTGATTTATATAGTTTTTAAGTGTGGCAAATACATATTTACTTAGGAATATAATTGTAACTAAGTTGAAGAACATCGATATCGTATATCAAATAAGGTCGTTATTATATAATTTAATAGATATGTTGTCCGAAATTATTTGAGAAAAATAGGAAGATTTTCAACTAATAATCAGTGGGGGATGAACAAAACCCCCACTGATTAAAGTTTCATTTTATATCATCTCTGGAGGTGTTCAATATGCAATATGCATTTTCACGTATAAGGCTACGTAGTTTTTTTGGATGGATGATTATAGGGATGTTCCTGACGATGATTCCATTAAGATTATCAGGTGCTTCTGACAATACGATAGAGTTCCTGTCACAAATATCAATCTTTTTCGCAGTTCCACTATTGTGGCTATATTTAAAAACAAGTAAAAATAATGTTGTTTTTAAAAGTTTTTTTGATAAACCCGGACGTTTACATTGGGGTTTAATTGTATTAGCAACGATAATGGGAATAATTTTTTCAGTCGGTATATCTCAAATTCAATTTTATATTTTAGCACATACTGTACCAAATTTCTTAGTTACTATGTTAGAAGATGGAAATGTAATTAATACGAGTAACATATACATGACGATATTTACTTTCATTTCAGCATGTGTATTAGCCCCAATAATGGAAGAGGTTATTTTTAGAGGTTTTTTCTTACAACGAATGGCTTACAAATGGGGGATTAAACGTGCAGTTATTATATCCTCTCTTATTTTTGGACTAGGCCATTTTGATGTTATCGGTGCTTTCATGTTCGGTGTTATTATGTGCCTTCTATACATAAAGACAAAAAATATATGGACGAATATTGCTGTGCATGCTCTAAATAATTTGATTGCAACGAGTATGCAATTTGTAGGTGGAGATGGAAGTGACGCAATTTCGATTACTGAATTACAAGCACAAAGTAATTTATGGATCGGCATTGGTCTTGCGATTATCGGTTTATTATGGTTAATTCCTTTTACTTGGAAACAATGGCGTACTGTAAAAGAAGTAGGTGTGCCACCGCTTCGCTTAATAAATGAAGAAAAAGTGATGAATTCATCACGTGAAAATGAAATGTATAGCCAAGTTATACTAACGAATAGATTGATGGCGGTGGAACTGCCAGATGAGGTTGTCAACCAGCTCAAGTTAGAAGAAAATGAGTATGTAACAATAGCTGTAGAAGAAGATAAGATTATTATAAAAAAGGCGGATTATAGGCCATGAAAAAGTAGCTCTCCAGTATGAAAAGGAGAGCTACTTTTTAATTTGTAATAATCTCTACCCGGAAGTTATTTCCGTTTTTCACGTATTTAATATCTGTAACGATCCGAACGGTTTTTAGAAGTTCAACTTTTTCACCAATTCGAGGGATGGTCGGAACATTGTCCCAAATACCAAGCAAGTCATCTAATTGTGCCGTTTTTTCATAAAACCAGATTTTCAATGTAAAGCCCCTTTCTCGAACTTTGTGTATTTTAATACATGATATATCATTTTTATTCTCAATGTAAGAGGTTTTTACTCTTTTTTGTGAATAAAGATGAATTAATCTTCTGGGAAGATATGTTCAATATCCGGAGTAAGAGCTACTTCTGATAATACGATATGAGAAACTGTCGTTGCATATGAAGAAACATCATTGATAAATTCTTCAAGTTCAACGAGTGAAGGAACAGAGATTTTTACAATGTAGCATAAGCTTCCTGTTACTCGGTAACAAAAACTCGCAGATGGATAAGACTGAATAAACTGTTGCATACGTGTTGTATCACCATTTTTTAAAGTGATTTCTAAAATACAATCTAAAACAAGTCCTGCTTTTTTATAATTGATATCGATTGTGTATTTTTGAATAATTCCTTCACTTTCAAGTTTACGAACACGCTCTGTAGTAGACGGAGCGGATAAGTTTACTCGTTTTGCCAATTCGCGCATCGAAAGGCGACTATCATTATATAATTCATTTAAAATTTTTCGATCAACACGGTCTAATTGCATTTGTAAATATACCTCCAGTAAAATGATAATTTTTGTAAAGGAAAATTATAAATTAAGATTCATATGAAATGTAAAGTGAGCTTTATTTATTTATTTTACAATAAAAAAGAGGGAAATAGGAGGGGAAATGATGGAGAGAATTATATTATCAAATATAGGAGATACAAAGTTTCAAAAATTATTAGGGCATAATCCGGATATATTAAATTCGTGGAGTACGTTAGAGAATACACTGTATAGTACAGGGACCCTTTCCGCAGAGTTAAAGGAGCAAGTAAGAAGAACATTAGCGTTTGGGAATGAATGTCCGTACTGTATGGCAAAGGGAAAGCCGGATGCTATACAAAAGATAGAAGAAATTAGCGTAGCCGTTACTTTTGCACATGCATTTGTTCATAACCAAAAGGCGATAGATGATAATATGTTTCATGTATTAAAACAATATTGGACTGAAAAAGAAATTGTAGAGCTTTGTGCCTATATTTGTTTTATTACTGCGTCACAGCAACTTGGTTTTCTGTTTCAATTACAGCCCAATTAACTAGGAGGATAATATGCTTAATCACGCAGCACTTATAATCATTGATGTACAGGAAGCATTTAACTTACCGTACTGGGGCACAAGGAATAACCTTTTTGCGGAAGAAAATATGAAAATTTTGTTAGAAGAATGGAGAAAAAGAGAATTACTAGTTATTCATATTCAGCATGTGAATAAAGAAAATGTGGAGTCAATGTTTCATCTAGATGCAGAAACAGTACGTTTTAAAAAAGAAGTGAGGCCATTACCAGGTGAGATTATTATTCAAAAGGTTGTTAACAGTGCGTTCATTGGGACAAATTTAGAAGAGATATTACGAGTAAAAGATTATACTTCTTTAGTAGTTGTAGGATTAACGACAAATCATTGTGTAGAGACGACAACACGGATGTCAGGTAATTTAGGATTTACAACGTATGTAGTGAGTGACGCGACGGCTACTTTTAACCGCATCGGTCCAGATGGCACAGAGTATAGCGCAGAGGATATTCACAATATGACGCTTGTAAACTTGCATGATGAATTTGCTGCTATTGTGACGGCGAAAGAAATATTAAAAACTATTTCGATAAAATAATTGCAGAATTATGTAGAAAAAAATAAGAATATTTCGTATAATCTAAGTATAATCATTTTGAAAATAGGGGTGTCATCATATGGAGCAAATTCCAGTAAAGAAAATAGAAGAAGTACTCGTTTTAGCAGGAGATGATAAACAAAAGCAAAAGGAATTTTATGAATTGCTCTTAACAACGGAGTTTTATGTTGCTGGTTCATTAGAAGCAGAGGACGGGGCAACAGAAGGCACACTTCGTTTACGTCATTTCCAAGGAGAGGGTAGATGGATTGTTCCATTCTTTACACAATTGGAATTTGTAAAAGCTGTGTTGCCAGAAGGGACACCCCTTATTACGATACGTGGAAAAGAATTATTGGGTAGCATCGAGAAAGATGCTACAGCTGTATTAAATGTTGGAACAGATGTGAGTAAAACATTTATTCCAGAAGAAATTGCAGAGATAGCATCAGGACGAATCTTTAATTATTATAAGTAAAAGGAAAAGCTTAGCAGCTTTTCCTTTTTAATTTGAACATGGAGTGGCTATACCAGAAGAAATAGAAACAGTTTTGTTAGTTGTATTTATTGTTGCTGTAGCTCCGAGGGGAATACCGATATTTGGACTTATATGTCCAATCGGTAAACCGAATAACACAGGTATATTATATGGCATGAAATATTCATATAATATTGTTTGCAATGATTGAGATGGCTTAGAAGGGTTGCAGTCGTGACAACTTGTAAAAATAACGCCACTGCATTCATTAAACTGTCCAGATAAAAGTAGTTGATTTAACATCCGGTCAATGCGGTACGGTTCTTCACCAATATCTTCAAGCAATAAAAGTCTATTTGACGTATTTATCTCATAGGGCGAGCCAATTATACTTGTTAACACAGTTAAATTCCCTCCAACTAATGTGCCTGTAACTGTACATGGAGAGGTAGGTACGATACATTCTGATGCATATAAGATAGATGAATACGGATGGAATAGTTGATTGAAAGAAGATAAAGAGAGAGAATCTATACCTTTTCCTAATTCTTCAATCATTGGACCATGAAAAGTTATAAGCTCTGCATAACGTGAAAAGGCAGTATGTAAAGCCGTAATATCGCTATATCCCCAAAAAATCTTTGGGTTCCGTTGAATGATTTCATATTGAATGTAAGGGAGGAGACGAGCGCTGCCGTAACCACCTCGTGCACAAAAGACTGCTTTGACCTCAGTATTTGTAAATGCTTCATGTATATCATCAAGACGAACTTGATCACTTCCAGCTAAATATCCATACTTTTCATAAACGCTCTTTCCAATTATTACGAATAAACCCATCTCTTGTAATACGTTGACACCTTTTAATACATTCTCAAGTGTTGGTGGGCCAGACGGTGCAATAATCATTACTGTATCACCTTTTTGTAACGCATTTGGATAAATCATTGTTCTCAGCCTCCTTCTCTTTCAATATATTCGCTTGAGCGAAAGTTCAATCCTTGTAAAAGAAGGGGAAAGCATGTCATATAAAGAAGGTATAGGGAAAGTAGGAGGGAAAATGATGTTTACAAGTCGAGTAATAGATATATTACAAATTAAGTATCCGATCATTCAAGCAGGTATGGCAGGAGCGATTACAACGCCAGAACTTGTTGCAGCTGTGAGTAATAGCGGAGGATTAGGTACGCTTGGAGCAGGATATATGAGCCCAGAACAAATCCGTGAAGCGATTTATAAAATAAGGGAACTAACAAATAAGCCTTTCGGTGTTAATTTACTTTTAACGAAAGAGATACAGATAGAAGAAGAGAAGGTAAACGAGGCGAAAGTATTACTTAGTGGAGTGAATAGAGAATTAGGTATAGAAGAAGAAAAGACTTTAAAACTTCCAAAAAGCTATAAAGAACAATTACAAGTATTATTAGAGGAAAAGGTACCAGTCGTTAGTTTTGCATTTCAAACGTTAGAAAAAGAAGAAATAGATGATTTGAAAAAGGAAGGGATAAAAGTTATCGGAACAGCTACCCATGTAGCGGAAGCGAAAGCACTTGCTAAGTTAGGGGTAGATATTATCGTCGGGCAAGGTAGTGAGGCAGGAGGGCATAGAGGAACGTTTATTGGGAAAGAACAAGATGCGATGATTGGTACATTTGCATTAATCCCGCAATTAGTAGCGGAGGTACCTCATATCCCGATTGTTGCAGCAGGTGGTGTAATGAATGGGCAAGGGCTTGTTGCGGCATTTGCGTTAGGGGCAGAAGCCGTTCAAATGGGATCAGCCTTTTTAACGAGTGAAGAAAGTATTACGCATGACGTGTATAAAGAGGCGATTTTACATAGTACAGATACGAGTACAACGGTAACCCGTGCGTTTTCCGGGAAATATGCACGGGGTATTCGTAATGAATTTATAGAGAAACATGAAGGAAGAGAAGAGAATTTACCGATGTATCCAGTGCAAAACGTATTAACTTCAAAAATACGTCAAGAAGCAGCGAAGCAAAATAAGGAAGAGTATATGTCGCTTTGGGCGGGACAAGCATCATCATTAGCACGAACGGAATCAGCTCAGCATGTAGTGAAACGTGTCGTGAAAGAAGCAGAGAGCGTAATTGAACAATTACAAGATGTATATAGAAAAAGACCACTTGAATAATTCAAGTGGTCTTTTCGTTAGTTTGCTTTATAAAATTGTTGGATAGCTTCGTCGATGTAAACCCAGCCTTTCCAACCTAAGTGCATATGATCTTTTAAGAAGTACTTATCATATTCATGATTTGAGAAATCAGCAATTGGATAGCCAGCTTGCTTAATTTGCTCATGAACTTTATTGTAGTATAATTCGCGTTTTTCTTTCGGGAAGCCAGCGTAATCATACCAAGGACCTTTTACAGGAACAGAAATGAAGAGCGGTTTTGCGCCAGATTGTTTTAATAAATCAAGTACAATTTGTAAATCTTCATATTCTGGTGATTGGTCATAAGCATCATTTTTTAAGTAACCTTCACGTTGCTTTAATTTCTTCTTAATTTTGCTATTGAAGTAATCATCTTCGATACCGTATTCGTTAGAGCCTGATTCTACTGCACCTGTTTGATCAGCATGTTTACGAGCTTCTTCCCAGTTCATTTGTTTCAATGATGGGTCAAGCTTTTCTTTATGCGGCTTAATATTAAACATAACTGTAAATAAATCTTTACGATCTAGAATGTTACGATAAATATAAGCGAAAGGTTTAGCAGCAAGTGCTTTTACTTTATACTTTGTATCATCGTAGGCGATACCTTCAAGCGAAATTTTTAATAAAGTTTCTTTTTTAACAATCTCAAAGTTTAATAAGCGTTTTGCAATTTGTTTTTTCATTTCAGGTTTTAAATCATCGTTGAAAATGAAGTGGTAACCTTGTTGTTTTGAAAAGTTAGGTGCAAAGTGTGTCTCATCAATACCTTGTGGTACAAACCATTGCGGAGAAAGAACGAATATCATTTTCTTATCTTTCAATTGATCCATTGTAGATGCGAAGTTTAATACATGTACAAGGTCTTGTGTTCCGCCGCGTCCAAGTAGGAATGGTGTGAATCCTTCAGGCTTTACTTTGAAATAATTCGATGGATGAAAAGCATCCATACGTGCGAATTCCGATGAACCGTACATCGGAAGGTATTTCGGGTCTGCTAACATCTTTTGCTGCAAAATCATACTTTGAATCTTTTCTTCTTTTAAAGAAGTCGCAGCTTGTTCTACTTTCTCATCACTTAAAAGTGGGAGTAGGAAGCGCGTAGGAATAAGTAAGAATACAGCAAAAAGGGCCAATGCTAAAAGCATCGGACCAAATTTTACTTTGTTCATCGGATTTCTTCCAACTTTTTAATAACCATATTTGGTGTAGCCCACTCATCGCGGTCAAAATCAGAAATAGAAACTTCAATCTCTAAACGCTCTTGGAATTCTACTAATAAAGATACTACAGCGAAAGAATCAAGAATACCTTCTTCAAATAATTGAACATCTAAGTTTTCTTTCACAATATCGTTTTCACATACTTCTTCTAAAATATCTAATACTTGCTCTTTGAATTCTGCCATTTTTAAAATCTCCTTCATATCCGAATATATTATATGTGCAACTTCTTAATAGAATAAGAAGGGTGCATTAAAAGTATCTGTTAAGGTGTCCAGAGAAAATAAGGAAACCGAAACATACAACGTGGAACGTAATTACAATCGCAAGGACGTGTGTAAATTTATTGTTTGGCCAAAACTTATGCTTCTTGTTTTTTCGTTCGAAAATATCGAATAAGATAAACAAGGCAGCGTGATAAAGACCATAAATAATGTATTGATACACATGCTCACCAGTAATATGCCATATTCCCATGATGAAAAAGTTTAAAAATGCACCGATATACGAAATTGTGTAACGGTTTTTAATTAACTTTTTCTTCGTTGCGAAAAAGACGAAACGCATGTAAATAAAGTCACGGAACCAGAATGATAAACTCATGTGCCAGCGATTCCAGAAGTCTTTAATGTTACGACTAATGAATGGTTTATTAAAGTTTTCTGGAGTTTTAATCCCCATCATATAACTTACACCAATTACAAATGAGCTATAACCAGCAAAGTCAAAGAATAAATATAAGCTATAGCTATACATGTAAATCATATTTGATAGGATTGTATCTTGCTGAGCGAATGCCGGATCCATAAAATATTGCTTTATTAAGTAAGCAATAATAAATTTATACAAGAAACCTTGGAAAATACGGTTTAGCCCTGTATATAGTAAATTTTGATATTCTTCTGCACTAGGTGGCTTTTGAATATCTTTTTGGAATCTGCGGTAACGATCGATAGGTCCCGTTGAGATAGCCGGGAAGAATAAAATGAATTCCCAAAAATTAAAGAAGGAAAGTTCTTTAATTAAGTTATCACGAACTTCAAATACCATTTGTACTGCTCTAAATGTTACATAGGACATTCCTAAAAATACAACAAACTTTAGCTCAGGTACAAACGGTGCGATTTTTGCCAAAATAAGCGGTAAAATCGATAAAATAACAGCTATACAAAACGTGAATGTACTATTATTTTGTTTTCTTAACATTAAATAGCCTTTAATAAGGACATATTGCCAAATAATAAATGCGGCTAACATGATTGCTTGCTTCGGTTTATCAGAGAAGATAATAACAAGCATTACTAATGTTAAAAAGGCATTATATTTACGCAACATTTTACCTTTAAATCCAGCTATGATAGTAGGTATTAATAAAATGCCTACTATAGCGAAAAAATAAAATGATCCATATGCGGTCATGCTGTAACCTCACTCAATAATTTTTTGCGATCTACCTTTCCATTTGGTGTCATTGGAATAGAAGATTGATACATGAATTTACGTGGAATCATGTAGTTTGGTAATCGCTCATTGAGTTCTTTTTTAATTGCAGATGTTAATTTGAATTCTTTTTCAAATGAATGCTCTCCAGGAACAACAACCGCTAATAAATAATCGTATTTTTCACCTTTTTTAATTGGAACAATAACTGCTCCTTCTACGTAAGAACACGCACGAAGGTGATGCTCAATTTCTTCTAATTCCATTCGATAACCATGAAGCTTAATTTGGAAATCAAGACGACCATTATAGAATAGAAGACCATTTTCTACATAGCCAGCATCGCCTGTTTTATAGGCGCGCTCACCATCAATCATGGTAAATGCTTTTTCTGTTAATTCAGGGCTTCCTAAATATCCAACGCTTACGCTTGGACCAACAATTACGATTTCACCCTTTTCACCATCAGGTGCAAGTGTGCCGTCTTCTTTCATAATAAGAAGGCGACAGTCTGATTTACAGTAGCCGACTGGAAGTGATTTGTATTGATCAAGCACTTCTTCTGTAACATGAATACCTGTTACAGCGACAGTAGCTTCTGTTGGACCGTACGTATTCATAATTGTAGCTTTCGGGAACCGCTCAATTAATTTTCTAGCCACTTCATTTGGTAACACCTCACCGCAGAATAAGAATGTTTTCATGTTTGGTAGCATACTTTCAGAGAAAGAGGCTTCCATTAAACACATTTCTGCGAAAGATGGTGTCGAAGTCCATACTTGTATATCCGATTGCTCTAAAGAAGCAAACAAGTCTTTTGGACGTGCAATCATGTCTTTATCGATTGCCCAAAGTGTACCACCTGTTACTAATGATGGGTAAATATCCATTACAGATAAATCGAATGAGAAAGGTGCTTGGTTTAAGAATACTTGCCCTGTTTGTAAGTTGAAATCTTCTACAGCCCATTTTGTAAAGCTAACAAGACAGTTATAAGTAATCTGAACCCCTTTCGGATTACCTGTACTTCCTGATGTGTAAATAATGTAGAAGTTCTCATCACCTTTTACCGCATGTTCAGGATTTGGAATGTTCCCTTTATGAGTAAAGAAAATATCTTTTAAGTTGTCTTCACTTACGATACGAACTGGTAAATCAGTTACAGTTACTTCTGTTCCTGATAAAAGTAATTTCGCACCAGAATTTTCAGCGATACGTTGTACGCGATCAGCTGGGATAGATAAATCTACAGGAATGTAAGCATGTCCAGCTTTTACACAACCTAAAAAGTTAATAATCATTTCAGGTTGCATATGGCCATAAACCATAATTGGTGAACGATCATCTGGATACTCAGAAGAAATCCAATGTGCTAACGCATCAGAATCTTCCTTTAATTGTTTGTACGTAATTTTCGCATCTCGCCAAACAAAAGCGGTTTGATCAGGCGTTTCTACAGCCCACTTTTCAATTTGTTCTAATAACTTCATAACGTTCCCACCCTAGAATTCATTGTAAATAAATGTACTTGTGTTTGTATCATGGAATCCATACAACCAAAGTAATGCAAATAAAATTGCAAGGTAATAAACCGTCTTTGCAACCCATTGTGTGAGTGGTTGAGACCATATCTCTTTTAATCTTTCCATGTCTTTCCCTCGCTTAATGAAATAATAGCTCTTTGTAGGTATCATGTCCTACATTATTGTGAAAAAAACAAAATCCCACATTTTAGGTAAAAATAAGTCAAAAGGCTCTTTTCTGATATTAGCACTAAATACTAAAAAAGAAAATCCCTAACTTAGCAATTATATTACATTCAGCATGAATTTGTAATGGGTTTGACATGTAAATAGAAAGTGGATTGTGTGAATACATAAAAGTGGACTATAAGAATACGTGAAAATATAATATTTGTTTTTTATTAATCGGTAGAGACTGAGCAAACTTTAAATTACTAGATCTTTTTAAAAGGAGGAAATTATCATGAATAGAGTGTGGAAGAGTCTTATTTCAGAAGAAAATATTATGGAATGGAGACGGCATTTCCATAAGTATCCGGAATTATCGTTTCATGAAAAAGAAACTTCGCAATTTATATATGATACATTATGCTCATTTTCTTCTTTTGAAGTAACGAGACCAACGAAGTACAGTGTACTAGCAATTAAAAGAGGAACGGAACAAGGGAAAGTAGTTGCGATTCGAGCGGATATAGATGCTTTACCAATTCAAGAGGAGACAAGGAAATCTTATGCGTCTGTGAATAAAGGGATGATGCATGCATGTGGGCATGATGCTCATGCAGCTATTTTGTTAAGTACAGCAGAAGCGCTATCAAATATGAAGGAAGATTTTGCAGGCGAAATCCGTCTGTTCTTTCAACACGCAGAGGAAGTGTATCCCGGTGGCGGACAAGAAATGGTGGAGGCCGGTGTTATGGACGGCGTCGATTATGTAATAGGTTTGCACGTTATGTCTGGATTAGAAAGTGGGAAGGTAGGAATTGTATATGGCCCTATGATGGCAGCACCAGATGTATTTACAATTGAAATTTTAGGAAAGGGCGGTCATGCGGCACGACCAGAAGAAACGATAGATCCTATTGCTATCGGAGCACAAATTATTACAAATTTACAACATATCGTATCAAGAAATACAAGTGCTTTTATGCATAGAGTAGTGTCAGTTACACAATTTCATGGGGGGATTGCCGATAATATCATTCCAAATACAGCAGCTTTAATGGGAACTGTGCGATCTTTTAATCAAACATTAAGAGAGGAAGCAAAAGAGAAAATTGAGCAAATTGTGAAAGGAATTACAGAAGCGCATGGAGGGGATTATACATATACGTATCGTTACGGATATGATCCAGTTGTTAATAATGAGTACATTACGAAAATAGTAGAAAAAAGTGCGATAAAATTGTTCGGAAATCCGCGTATTGTGCATCTTGAACCTTCTATGGGAGGAGAAGATTTTTCAGCGTATTTAAGAAAAGCACCTGGTTGTTTCATTAAATTAGGAACAGGGAATAAAAATATTGATACTTGTTATCCACATCATCATCCGAAATTTGATGTAGATGAATCAGCTTTAATTTATGGAGTAGAATTATTTTTAGAAACAACGATAAGGTTACTAAAATCATAGAAAAGTATAAAAAAAGGCAACTGCGCTCTATCGCAGTTGCTTCTATTTCTTCCGTCAGAGAGGGCTGAGAAAGAACTATGCTCATTTATAGTATATGAATAGCTAACGGACAAGCTTGTACATTTTAACTATTTTTTTAAAAATAGTTATTGACTTTGATAATCAATTTCAATTAATCTAATGATATAATTGAAATTGATAATTATTATCAATGAAGTAGATGAGGAACCTTAATGAGAAAAACATTTCACCTTTTACGAAGGGGATTAAAAAATAAAGATGTTGATAAGCATATTGAATGGCAACGAAATATAATTCGTTCTGAATATGTAGATGAGAAGAGTACACTTCCAACAGAAAAAGAGATACAAGGTAAAAGGAGAGGTTCAGTTGAGTAAGTTAGTAATGATTTTTGCAAGTATGAGTGGAAATACGGAGGAAATGGCTGATCATATTGCGGGTGCAATTCGTGAAACAGAAAATGAAATTGAAGTCATTGATATTATGGATTCACCAGAAGCTTCTATATTAGAGCAATATGACGGTATTATTTTAGGTGCTTATACTTGGGGAGATGGTGATCTTCCGGATGATTTTTTAGATTTTTATGACGCAATGGATTCTATTGATTTAACTGGGAAAAAAGCGGCAGTATTCGGGTCATGTGATTCAGGTTATCCAAAATACGGGGTAGCGGTTGATATTTTAATAGAAAAGCTGCAGGAGCGCGGGGCAGCAGTTGTGTTAGACGGATTGAAAGTAGAATTAACGCCAGAAGATGAAGATGTAGAAAAATGTTTACAGTTTGGAGCTGAATTTGTAAAACACCTTTCTTAATGGCAGAAGGGAGATGAAGAGCAATTGCATGAAAAAATCGCAATCAAAACGATGACAGATTACCATTTGTATGATTTTATGCGTTGTCCACACAAATTTTATTTCCGTCATATAAAAAGAAGAGAACCATCTTCATTTGAATGGCAACAAATAGCACAAATGATTGTGAATCAAATTATTAATGAATATTACACGCTACCTGCGGGCCAACAAACGAAAATTGTACTTTTAATATTAATAGAAAAGTATTGGAAAAAAGTAAGGGTTAATATGTTTGCTTCAAAGGCGGAGTATTATATTGTTTTAGCGAAGCTAACAGATCACTTATTACAGTTTGTTGAAAGAGATGAGAGTCAGGCGCCGCCGTTATTTTTATATGAGAAGTTTCAAACATATTTGGAAGAGTTAGGCGTTCATATTTCATTGACATTTGAAGTTGGTGAGTGGAGTACAGAATCATTTACAATTAAAAAGTATGTTGTTGATGCAAATGAAGAAATGCTAGCTCTTTGTCAGAAGTTAATGACTGTGTTTAGTTATAAATCTTTCGGTATTCTTCCAGGGAAAATTGAAGTTATTAATTTAATAGAAGGAACTAAGTATGAGTACATTCCGAAACAGGAAGATATTATAACTGGAATGGATGATTTATTTAGAATGAAAGAAATGTTACAGCAACCTGAGCACTACACAGAGCGTCATTTTCGTTCTGAGTGCATGAGTTGTGCTTTTCGTGGTGAGTGCCAAGTGGAAGAGGAAAAAGAGGAAACGTTGCAGAAGAAAAATATCGTACATTAAAGGATGCAATTTTGCATCCTTTTTATTATTGACATGAAAAGCTTTTCATCATTTACGGTATATGAGTAGCAGATTTTAATAAGGGGAGGAATAATCAATGAAAGATGAAACAAAAGTATTTCAATGGTTAAAAGAACAGAATGCTCCTTTTGGAATTCAACTGCAAATTTTACAGGCGTTTCAATTGTATAAAGTTATTGTTGAAATGGATAAAAAGTTAATGATGTATGAAGAGAGAGAGTATAGGGAGAGAATTTAATCTCGTCCCTGTAATATTGCCTTCAATTGTTCTTTACTCTTGTTTAATTCTATTTCGTTATTTGTTTCAATGTTATAAATGAGGTTATGTAGTAAAGGGCTGTATTGATAAAAGGTAGTGATGCGGTGAATGAGTAATGGATCGCGGTGAGAAACAAGTGCACTGTAGTGTTTATATACAGATGTAGTAAACTCATGACCGAAATCATAATATAGCCCAGCAAAATCAAAAGCGGGATCGCCAATTTGAGCATCTCCAAAATCGATAACACCTGAAATGGTTTTGTTCAGGTTGTTAAATAAAATGTGATGATGTGTAAAGTCAGCATGAATGATTGTATTTTGAAAGGTAGATTTAGCTATATAGGCAAAGAAATTTTCGAATAAACGATTTAAGGCTGACTTCTGTAATGAAGTAAGACTGTTAGTAAGATATTGATTTAATTTTGTGTGTAGTTCTTTCCAGTAGGTAAGTGTTTTTTCGATAGGGAATCCTAACGTTTCAGCATGCTTTAAAGGAATGCCATGTAAAGCCGCAAGGAAAGTGGCTAATTGTGTAATAATTACTTCAAGTTCTTTTTTCTCTAACTGGGCAACTATTTCAGTTTTTAACGGTTTACCATGAATGAGAGGATAATAGCTACAAAAATGGAACAGTATCACAATTATTCTTATACAATACGCGATACTTAGGGACTTCGATTCTTTGTAATGAATGAGAAAGAATGGTACACAGCTCCTTTTCTAACGGAATTCGCTTTGCATATTCAAGTTTTCTCGGAAAACGAAACAGTAGCTCGTCATTTATAATCACCGCTATATTATCCCAGCCCTCTTCATTTTGCGCATATGAATGTATAGAAAGACCGGGCAGAGCTTCGTTTATATATTGTTTGTAAGAGTCCATAATTGTTCCTCGTTTCTAAGTTAAAGGTAGGTTATTCTACTTCATGATATCAGAATTTTCTTTCTATACGTTAAAATATAACTATCATTATGGAGGAGGGTGGGGTGTATTACGAAGAAAAGAATAGTAATCATTTCTCTATGTATCGTTTTTGGATTGTTTTGGTCATATAAAGAGACTGTTTTTGCCACCTTTAAACCGATAGATCGCTACGAGTTAAATAAGGAATTAAAGAACAAAAGTATAGAAACTTTAACTCATAAAGAAAAGAAAAAGGTAGGAGAACACTTTGTGACAGCGCAACTAGCAGTGTTTGAGTTTAATAATAAAGAAGATGTGAAACGAAAAGGTGAAGAAATATTTGTAAATAGAGGGTATGAACAGTTAATAGAAAATTATTACCCAAACCGTTTTCGGGATTTAGAGTATAAATTTACAAACGAGGAGATACGTGAAGAGACAGATGAAAGTTTTCGCTATCATGCTGTAGCGTACGTTGCTGGTACTGAAAATGGTAAGAGAAGTGAAATGAAATTAAATTAAATTATGACATGAAAATTGTAAAGGTTAATAATATATTTAGGGTGTTAGATCAAAAGCAGTACGTACAATGAAAAATCCCTCAAGGAGAAGAGGGATTTTAAAGATTTTCATTTTGTTGCCCAAGTTCTTTTTGAGCAATGTATAAATTTCCTTGCTCAACTTGTTTCAGTGTATGAACAGAATCTCCTGCATATCCTTTTTCTGTTTTAACAGTTCTTTTTGAACGATTTGAATCTTGTTTCTTCATATAATAGACCACCTTTCCTTAAAAATAGACGAAAATGATGAGCACGAGTAATACAGCTGCGAAAATGGTAATGCCCATTAAAAAAGAAGTATTTTTATATTTAGGTGGCTTATGTACATCTTGCCGATATCCAGGTGAAATTTCAGGGGCGAATTCTTCGTCGAATGATTGTTTCTTTTGTTTTTCGTCCATATGTATCCACCTTTCTTTTTCATTATGTTACACGTTACAAGAAAAAATATGCATGAAGAAAACAGCCGCTATATCATTAGCGGCTGCTTTGCGTTGTATATTTTCTTTGTACTTGGAAGAGACGGATAAGCAGGAAGATTGCTCCAAATGCTAGACCGATAATAAGACCGATCCAATACCCTTTTGCTGCCCAGTCAGTATAAGTTGCTAACATGTAGCCAAGAGGTAGACCTATTACCCAATAAGCTATTAATGTCATAATTAAGGCAACATTTACGTCTTTATAACCACGAAGTGCTCCTTGTACTGGAGTTGCAATCGCATCTGAAATTTGAAATAAAATCGCGAATATAAGAAATTCTTTAGCTAAATGATGGACATTTGCATTTGTCGTATAAATAGAAGCAATTTCATCATCAAAGAAATAAAGAAGGATTGAATATAAAAGAGCGAAAGCAAGGGCTAATCCAATTCCGATAAATCCATATTGTTTCGCATTATTGTATCGTTTTGCTCCAACTTCAAATCCAACTGCTATCGTCATTGCCATTGCTAAACTTAAAGGAGTCATATATAACAAGGAAGCAAAGTTCATAGCTGCTTGATGTGCTGCTATTGTTGTCGTACTAAAATTGCTCATCATAAGTGTTACCGCAGCGAAAATACTCGTCTCAAAAAAGATAGCAAATCCGATAGGGACACCAAGTTTCAGGAATTCCTTCCAGCTCGTAAAGGAAGGGCGGTATAACTGTTTAAAGATATTGAAAGAAGCGAAAGGCTCTTTCGTACGAATAATAATGACGGTAATAATTAAAATACACCAATATGTTGCTGCAGAAGCGATTGCCGCACCAACACCACCGAGTTTTGGAAAGCCAAAGTGACCAAAAATTAATAAGTAATTTAATACTACGTTAATTGGTAATGATAGTAATGTAATAATCATCGTTGTTCGAGTTTTTCCTAATGCATCAATAAATCCACGTAAGACGGTGTAAGTAAATAAAGGGATAATTCCAATCGCGATAATACTTAAAAATTGTGCTGCAATACGTTCCACAGGTTCTTCTAATTGCATGCCATTTAAAATAGGTGAAACAGCGAAGAATCCGATAAGGATAACAACGAAACTAGCACAAATTGCTAAATATACTGCTTGTATGACAATGTGGGGAACGTCCTCCTTTTTCTTTGATCCAACGAGCTGTGCAACAATAGGAGTAGTAGCCATTAAAATTCCTGTTAAGCCGGTACTAACGGGAAGCCATATACTTGTCCCGATAGCAACACCCGCTAAATCAATAGGACTTGCATGTCCTGACATTGTCGTATCAAAAAAGCTCATCGAAAATAATGACATTTGCGTTACAAAAATCGGGAAAAAGAGTAATAAAAATTGCTTTAACTTTTGTGAGAATGAAGTAGTTTCTTTCATAAAATCCCCTTTCAACGTAAAAAACAAACTCTTATTATCATACAATTTAATCAAAAAATAGAAAAGAAATAAGCGTATACAACAAATGAAATCAATAAAAAAAGGATGCACTTTGAAAAGGGATAAGGTATTATGATAAGGTGTGAAAAAATTACATATTCGTTATTAAGGAGGCACTACTTGTGGCTGATTGGTTAATTGGATTAATCATGGGTGCTGTTGAAGGTTTAACAGAGTTTCTACCAGTTTCATCAACAGGACATATGATTTTAACAGGTCATTTACTTGGATTCGACGATGAGAGAGCGAAAGTTTTCGAAGTTGTTATTCAGTTGGGATCGATTTTAGCAGTTGTTGTTATATTTTGGAAACGTTTATGGTCATTAGTTGGAATAGGGAAAGTAACTGATGGACCATCTTTAAATTTATTACATATTATTATCGGGATGATTCCTGCCGGCATACTCGGCGTATTATTCCATAGTGCAATTAAAGAAGTTTTATTCGGTCCAGGACCGGTTGTTATTAGCTTAGTAGCTGGTGGTATTTTAATGATTGTTGCTGAGAAGTTTTCAAAACCAAGTACAGCAAGAACGTTAGATGAAATCACATATAAGCAAGCATTTACAATCGGAATGTTCCAATGTTTAGCACTTTGGCCAGGATTTTCTCGTTCGGGTTCTACAATAAGTGGTGGTTTATTAGCACGTGTTTCGCATACAGCGGCAGCGGAATATACATTTATTTTAGCGGTGCCAATGATGGTAGCTGCAAGTGCCTTAGATTTAATTAAAAGCTGGGATATATTAAGCGTAGCTGATATACCGTTATTTGCAACTGGATTTATTACAGCATTCGTTGTTGCGATGCTTGCAATTGTTTCATTCTTAAAATTATTAGGTCGTGTAAAACTAACACCGTTCGCTTATTACCGTTTCATTTTAGCTGCGGTATTCTATTTCTTCATTATGTAATAAAAAAACCTGCCGAAATCGGCAGGTTTTTTTATTTTACTACTTTCTCAATCATGCTTTCCATTACATGTTCCCAAAGAGAAGTATCATCAGCTAATGTAGCACGGAAATTAGCGTACATTTCTTTTTGTTTTTCCTCGAATGTTGGATCTTCTTTTTCAGGCAATGTAGCACGCATGGAAGTTACTAATTCTTGTACTTTTGGAGCGCGTGGTCCCCAAACGGCTTGTTCATTTCCATCTTTATCAATGAAAATAAAGATTGGAATCGCACGTGCAGTTCCGTTTGTTAAGTATTGATCCATTAATTCTAAGTTTTCATCACGAATTAATAATCGCATATCGATATTTGCAACTTCAGAAATTCGTTTCATAACAGGTACGCATAAAAGAGCGTCACCACACCAATCAGCTGTTAATACGATAACGCGCCAGCCATCATTTTGGCGTTCTTCTAATACAGGAAGTAATTCATTTGGAATTAAAAAGTTATTGTAAATGTGTAGTAGCTCGTATTGGTTTACTTTCATTTCATTCACATATGTATCAAAGGACATACCTTTATCAGCCCATTGTTGTAAGTTCATAAGTAACACCTCTTTAGTATGATTTGTTTTTATTGTACCAATTTTTATATAGAAAAGCTTGTATTCTTACTCTTTCTTATCACTTAATAATTTATTTAGTGTGAAAAGGAATAGTGCGACATATAATTCAGCTGTATTTGACATTTGTAAGCTCTCTATCCAGTCGTCAGCGGTATGAATGACGAACCAATCTAACGTAATTTCAATAATGGAGAGAAGAGCAATCGAGAGCCAATTAGGCATACTTGTCATCATTGGATGTAGGAGTACTTTAAAGAAAATGAATATAAAATATGTAATACCATTTAAGAAAAGGATAAGTAAAAAAAAGAGTAGTAGAGCTGTTCGTGATGAATATTCTATACCTGTGATTTGAAAGATTCCTACATATACAAAGAATATAAATGCAAAGAATATAATGAGAATAAGAATAACAAAACCAATAATAATAGTCTTATCTTTTAGATTGAGATTAGAAAACTTGTCTTCTTCACTCACTATTCCAACTCCTTTTTCTGGAAATTAACTTCATTGTAACATGAAATGTATATTAAAAAAGTACGAATTATGGGAAAATAAGGTGACAAAAAGTAAGATTTCATGTAAAATTATTAATAAGGTTTTTATTTAACTAAATGAAATAAAAGGGGCTGTCAAAGTTGTCTCAAAATAGAGAGCAATTAATGGAAGAACTATCGACAAATGTTTTTTCTATGTTTCGCACGTTGCGTAATGATATTGGAAAAATATTTGGTGGTTACATACCGTGGAATGAGTTCATTGTCCTTAGAATATTGAACCGCACGAATAAAGAAATGGTATCACGTGTAGCTAATGAGTTAAATGTGTCGAATAGTCATATTACAGCCGTTACAGAAAAATTAATTAATAAAGGCTTTGTAACTCGTTCACGTTCTACATCAGATCGCCGAGTTGTATATTTAGAGATTACAGAACAAGGGAAAGAGTTAGTTGCGAAAATGGAAGGTGAGAAAAAGAAATATTTACAAGAAAGATTCTCCTCACTTTCAGAAGAAGAAATGAATGTAATGATATCTATTTCTAAAAAACTTATTTAAGTAGTTATAAACAAGAAAACGCTTACTTAACACAGAAGAAGACCTTCCTCATATATGGAAGGTCTTCTTCTGTGTGTAATAGATGATAAAAAATAAAATGTGTATGAAAAAAGATAGAGCGCCATACTACTAATAAAGGAAGGAGGGGGAAATATGACGAATCGTAATGGTAGTCAAGGAAGTGGAAATCAAGGTTCACCAAAATCAGGGCAATTCCAGCAGGAGTTTAGTGCTGAATTTGAAACAGGTAATGATAACAAAGGAAAAGAATATCGTTCGAAAAAAGGAAGCAAATCAAAAAAGGAGTGAATCATTTCACTCCTTTTTGATTTAAGATGCTGCAGATTGATCCGTATTATATTTTTCTTCTGATTTTGAAACAATCATTGCACAAATTGCATCGCCAGAAATATTGACCGCATTCTAGACATGTCTAGAATGCGGTCAATACCGATAATTAAAGCAATACCCTCTATTGGTAGATTTACTTGATTTAAAACCATCGTAAGCATTACTAGTCCAACACCTGGTACACCTGCAGTACCGATACTAGCTAGTACAGCAGTTAATACAACCATAGCTAATTGCTGAAATAAGCGAAGAGAGTTAAATTATGTATTTGGAAAATAAAATAGACCATCACATGATGGTCTATAGGGAAGGGGACAATTTATGTCAATTTAATTAGGGATGGAAAGCTGTTCAAGACACTGGGGAATGTCTTATAAATTAGGGAGGAACAGCTCCGATACATATACTATAAAAGATAGATGTGACCTAGATGTGAACATAGAGTGAAAGAGAGAGGGAGTTTTAAGTAAGAAGAAAGAGAGAATAAAAAAATAAGACCATCACATATAGGATGGTCAAGGGAAGGGGACAATTTATGTCAATTTAATTAGGGATGGAAGCTATTCAAAGACACTGGGGAATGTCTTATAAATTAGGGAGGAATAGCTCCGATACGTATACTATAAAAGGTAGATGTGACCTAGATGTGAACATGGAGTGAAAGAGAGAGGGAGTTTTAAGTAAGAAGAAAGAGAGAATAAAAAAATAAGACCATCACATATAGGATGGTCCAGGAAGGGGACAATTTATGTCAATTTAATTAGGGATGGAAGCTATTCAAAGACACTGGGGAATGTCTTATAAATTAGGGAGGAATAGCTCCGATACGTATACTATAAAAGGTGGATGTGACCTAGATGTGAACATGGAGTGAAAGAGAGAGGGAGTTTCAAATAAAAGATAGAAAGAACAAAAAAATAAGACCATCTCATATAGGATGGTCAAGGAAGGGGACAATTTATGTCAATTTAATTAGGGATGGAAAGCTGTTCAAGACACTGGGGAATGTCTTATAAATTAGGGAGGAACAGCTCCGATACGTATACTATAAAAGGTAGATGTGACCCTCGTGTGAACTTGGAGTGAAAGATATAGGAATTTGAAAAGGGATAAAATAGTTGTTGTTGTTGTAAGAGTTATAGTATAAGTGGAGATATAATAGAAAATATTCTTTTGTAAAACGATAGGAGTCTGAATATAAATAAAAGTTGAAATCTATGAAAAAAAGGATTATGCTCAACTATATTATAAGAATATAAGGTTTATTCCGCTACTTGTAGGCTCTTAAAGAGTCTTTATTTATGAGGGGATAAAAGCTTCACTTGATAAAGGGAGTTAGTGATATGGAAGTAGCAAAAAAACAAGGGTTGTATAATCGCTTTATACGATTAAATCCACCACAAATTTTAGCATTAGGATTTTTTTGTTTAATTGTGGTCGGAGGATTGTTATTAAAGTTACCGTTTGCAACGAAAGTACATATTAGTTGGGTAGATGCTTTCTTTACAGCTACGTCGGCAGCGACTGTAACCGGTTTAGGTGTTGTAGATACTGCAAGTACGTTTACGATGTTTGGTGAAATTGTTATTATGTTTTTAATTCAAACGGGTGGTCTCGGTCTTATGACGATTGCCATTTTAATAGTTTGGGTATTAGGTAAAAAAATCGGTTTACGCCACCGGTTATTAATTGGAGAAGCATTTAATCAAACAAATATTGGTGGTCTTGTGAAATTAGTGAAACGTGTCTTTATTTTTTCTATTTGTATTGAGCTAATTGGAGTTATCTTTTTATCGATTCGCTTTATTCCAGAGTTTGGTTTTGGAAAAGGTTTATACTATAGTATTTTTCACGTTATTGCGTCATATAATAATGCTGGCTTTGCGCTTTGGCCAGATAATTTAACAAGATATGTAGGAGATCCTATTATTAATATTGGGATTTGTTCTTTAATTGTAATAGGAGGATTAGGGTTTACGGTATTAATTGATATATGGTATAGCCGTAGTTTCCGAAAATTATCACTGCACTCCAAAATCATGATTGTTGGAACGATAGCACTTAATGTTATTGCGATGATTGTGATTTTTGTATTGGAATATAATAATGTGAAGACTTTGGGACACTTATCTTTAAATGAAAAGTTATGGGCTTCGTTCTTCCAAGGAATTACACCTCGTACAGCCGGTTTTAACACGGTAGATTATGGGGGGATGGAAGAGTCATCGATACTATTTACGATGGTATTAATGTTTATTGGTGCGGGAAGTGTATCGACAGGCGGTGGGATTAAGTTAACGACATTTGTTATTTTAATTACATCAGTTCTTTCTTTCTTTAGAAAGAAAGAGAATTTTGTTTTATTTCAGCGTACTATTAAAATGTCGACAGTAACGAGAGCATTAGCAATTGTCGTTGCTAGTCAAATACTTATTTTTACAGCGGTATTTGTATTAATGCTTACAGAAGATTTCAGTTTTATTCAGTTATTATTTGAGACAATTTCAGCGTTTGGCACAGTAGGGTTAACGATGGGGATTACTGCGAAGCTATCGGCGTTTGGAAAATGTATTATTATGTTTGTTATGTTTTGTGGATTAATCGGACCGTTAACACTTGTGTTCTCTTTGGCTCGACCAGCGAAACAAAAAATTAAATATCCATCAGAAGATGTATTTACAGGATAAGGTATCCCGCATAAAGCGAGATACCTTTTTCTTTTTAAAAAAGAGAGAACAATAAACCAATAAGCGCCACTCGGAATAAAATCGCAATGAGTGCAGCGATACCGCCAATAATCGCTGCGGTGCCACCAGTTACAGTAGCCCCGCGATTATAAGCGTAAATACCGAGTAAAACAGACACAAGACCAAATAGTGTTGGGAATGTGAATAGTGATAATATTGCTAAAGCAAGAGCGATAAAACCAGCAGTCGATCCAGCTGCAGATGATCTTACATCATTGTTATCTTTATCATCATAATCAATACGCTGTGGTGCAACTTCAGCTGCGTATTCTTCTTTATAGTCACTATAATCACTATCTATTCGATCTCTTTTTTTATATTCATCAAATTTCTCAGTCAAAGTAAGGACTCCTTTCATAACAAGGTTCAATAGTAGTATGTTTCTCTTTACTGTTTTTATCCGAATTTGTACAGGGAGTAATATCCAATCGGAAAGTGAAAAATGTTTTTTCAAAATAGGAAAACTTAGTATGACTTCCTCTATTTTGGAAAGTATAAAAAAGAATAATGAGGAAAGGGTGTAGTACATAATGGAACATCCAATTGAAAATTTAATGAAAACAGCAATGACAAATTTAAAAGAGATGGTAGATGTAAATACGATTGTTGGAAGTCCGGTTTCAACAGCTGACGGAAATGTAGTATTAACAGTATCTCAAGTGGCTTTTGGTTTTGGAGCTGGTGGAAGTGACTTTAAAGGGGATTTTATTTCTGAAAAACATAATGGCGGACAAGGGCAGCATAAAGAGAACAAGCAAAGTCATCCATTCGGAGGCGGAAGCGGGGCTGGGGTTTCTATTAGCCCAGTTGCTTTTTTAGTAGTTGGTTCTAACGGTGTACAGGTATTACACCTCAATAGTAGTACACATTTAATTGAAAAAGCGTTAAATACTGTACCAAGCACTGTAGATAAATTTGTAAATGGTCGCCAAAAGTGAACTTGCATTTTTTAGGAATTATGATATATTAGAAAAAGTGCGCTTTAGGATGATCGGAATAATTGAACTGTAAATATATATGATGTGTGGAATAAGGGAGAGGAATTTATGATTAATATCAAAAACTTAGTAGTTGGCTTATGTATGTTAGTAAGCGGTTTTGTTGTATATGTAATAAAAGAAAAAGCTCCATTCTAAAACAGACAAACCGTTAATGTCTGTTTTAAATTTGTGAAAAATGTTGACAAGTTATTGTATTGGTGTTAAAATTTTAATTCGTGTCTCGGTTAAAGCTAGTGTAAAGTAAATAAATCTTATGAATATAATACGAAAAGTTTGCGAAAGATCGGGTAGTCTTACCAACAACTTTTGTGAACAAACCCTATAAATTGTATATGTAAGCTTTATATGTATACTAGTGAATCAAGGAGCGGTCAGTGGAACCGTAATGATGAGAGAGAGGTAGGGCTTTCATCCAGTATATGTTACTTTCCCGTTAGGTGAATATAAAAAAGAGGGCTCCTTTTCAAAAGGAGCCCTCTTTCTATAGATAAATTGAAACTATAATCAGTGGGACCATTCCCTTTACATGTTAGCTCGCAAATAACGTGATAAAAATGATTAAGTGCGGTGTTCAACTTGTTGACAAATTTCATCTGTTGTTAAACCATGTGCTTTAATTACAGATCCTTTTATCGATGCATCTGCAATGCCCATCATATTAGAATCTTGCCCGGTTACAACGCAACAATCACACCCATGTGCATCATTTTCAGAGTTAAGTGAAACGACTTCATGTCCTTGTTGCTGAAGAGCTTGTTGAACATCTGTTAAAGAGTTCTCAACACCAATTCTAGCCATAATTTTCACCTCCTACCACCTAGTTGCTAGTATGCTCAAGTCCATAGCATATATTTATGAAAAGATGGTAGGAAGAGAATATTTGTTTAGTCGTTATATACACCAGTAAGCATTTGACTAACGAATTGATCATTTAATGTATCTTGTGCTGAACTGTTATTGGATTGAATATCGATTGAAGCTGTATAGTTGTTATGTTTCCTGCTATTTGGTTCTACTTCAACGTAATTATCGAATTTACAAAATCCTTTCGTATCCATTAGATCAAATAGTTGTAGCATTTCTACTACCTCTTGTCTTGTTCCTTTAATTTGTACACACGCCATTGTTATTTCCTCCTCAATTTGACAAATTGTTTTTTAAAAATAGGATTATGATTACTAAATGAAAAATATGAATGTTATTTTTAGACAGCGTTATTTTTGTTATTTTCCCCCTTTTTCACCAAAAGTCGTCGTATATTCCCGAATTTATAAAATCGGACGTCCGTTTATTGAATACAATAGATTCGTATCAATTGGCGAAAACCCTTCTTTTAAACAAATATTTTTTTAGTAGAATTTGACGAAAAAATTTTTTTGACTTTTTGTAAACGTTAACAATGTTGTTAAATCAATATAATCAAAGATGTACGTACGATTAAAAATTAAAAATTTTCTAAAAATTCACTTGATTTATTTGAAAAGGAGAGTAAACTAGGAAACAATAAAAAACTCATAGAACATAGGGGGCGCTTTCAAGTGAACGAGCAGTGGATTTTCTTAAATGGAGAATTTGTTCCAAAAGACGAAGCAAAGGTTTCAGTATATGATCATGGCTATTTATATGGCGATGGAGTGTTCGAAGGAATTAGGGTATATAGTGGTAATGTTTTCCGTTTGAGAGAGCATCTTGTCCGGTTATATGAATCAGCGAAATCCATCATGTTAGAAATTCCATATACGTTAGAAGAAGCAACGAAAATCGTTGTTGAAACGATTCGACAAAACAAACTATCTAATGGATATATCCGCCTCGTTGTATCAAGAGGACCTGGGAATTTGGGATTAGATCCCGATTCTTGTACGAAACCAAATGTAGTAGTAATTGCAGAGCAATTATCTTTATTTCCACAAGAATATTATGAAAAAGGGATTCCGATTATAACAGTTGCAACGCGTCGTAATCGCCCGGATGTTTTATCGCCTCAAGTAAAATCTTTAAATTACTTAAATAATATTTTAGTTCGCATTGAGGCGAAACTAGCTGGAGTACAAGAAGCACTTATGTTAAATGACCAAGGATATGTAGCTGAAGGCTCTGGAGATAACGTATTTATTGTGAAGGGAAATAAATTAATTACACCACCAAGTTCTGCTGGAGCGTTAGAAGGTATTACACGAAACGCGATTTTAGAAATCGGCGAAAAACTTGGATATGACGTAAGAGAAGAATTATTTACAAGGCACGATGTATATGTAGCTGATGAAGTGTTTTTAACAGGAACAGCTGCTGAAGTAATTGCTGTTACGACAGTAGATGGAAGAACGATTGGTTTAGGGAGAACAGGGCCACATACGAATCGTTTATTAGAAGAATTCCGTAAATTAGTTGTAGAAGATGGAGAGAAAATTTACGAAGAAAATAAAGTTGGATAATAGCTCTTTATGACATGATAAAGCGTTGATAGGGAGGAGTAGTTGACTGTGAAGCCTCACAGAGAGTCGGTGGTTGCTGGAAACCGATGGTTCACGTCGACGAACATCACCCTTGAGTGCTAAGCTGAAGTGTTTGTTTAGGCTTAGACGGTAGCTCCGTTATTAGCTAGACTCATATCCCGAGTCACTGAGGCAAGAGTAATCTTGCAAAGAAGGGTGGTACCGCGAAATCTTTCGTCCCTTCAGCACATAGCTGGAGTGTGGACGTAGGATTTTTTTATTTTATAAATGGTTTAAAAAAGGGGGCTTATAAGAAAAATGTCTTCAAAAACGGAAGAGAAACTGGCAACTGGTGCACAGCTATTGTTAGAAGCGCTAGAAAAGGAAGAAGTAGAAGTGATTTTCGGGTATCCAGGTGGTGCGGTTTTACCTCTATATGATGCGCTTTATGATTGTGAAATTCCGCATATTTTAACGAGGCATGAGCAAGGTGCAATTCATGCTGCTGAAGGATATGCAAGAATTACAGGGAATCCAGGAGTGGTAATTGCAACAAGTGGACCGGGTGCTACAAATGTTATTACTGGTTTAGCTGACGCGATGATTGATTCATTACCGCTTGTTGTATTTACAGGGCAAGTAGCAACAACGTTAATCGGAAGTGATGCTTTCCAAGAAGCAGATATTATGGGGCTTACGATGCCGGTGACAAAACATAATTATCAAGTGCGAAAAGCATCGGATTTACCCCGAATTATTAAAGAAGCATTTCATATCGCTAGAACAGGAAGACCGGGCCCAGTCGTAATTGACCTTCCGAAAGATATGGTAGTAGAGCAAGGCGAGAGATGTAGCGACGTACAAATGGATTTACCAGGATACCAGCCTAATTATGAACCGAATCTACTACAAATAAACAAATTATTACAAGCGATTGAGGTCTCAAAAAAGCCATTAATTTTAGCTGGAGCAGGTGTATTGCATGCGAAAGCATCGAAAGAATTAACAAGCTTTGCTCGCAAATATCATATTCCAGTTGTTCATACATTACTTGGTCTTGGCGGGTTTCCGCCAGATGATGAACTATTTCTAGGGATGGGAGGAATGCACGGTTCATACACCGCAAATATGGCGTTATATGAATGTGACTTACTTATTAATATAGGTGCAAGATTTGATGATCGTCTTACTGGGAATTTAGCTTATTTTGCTAAAGAAGCGATTGTCGCACATATAGATATTGATCCAGCGGAAATTGGGAAAAATGTGCCGACTGAAATCCCTATTGTTGCGAGTGCGAAGCAAGCATTAGAAGCTATACTCACTTTTAAAGAAGGGGAAGTAGATTACAATGATTGGCTTTCGTTATTGAATAGTAGAAAAGAAAAATATCCTCTTTCTTACAAAGAACATGCAGAACGTATTAAACCTCAATATGCAATTGATATGCTATACGAAATTACGAAAGGAGAAGCGATTGTAACAACAGATGTTGGGCAACATCAAATGTGGGCAGCTCAATATTATCCATTGAAAAACCCAGATAGATGGGTAACTTCTGGGGGATTGGGAACAATGGGCTTCGGGTTTCCAGCAGCAATAGGTGCACAAATCGCAAAGCCTGAAGAACTAGTTATTGCAATTGTCGGTGATGCTGGATTTCAAATGACCTTGCAAGAACTTAGTGTGTTGAAAGAGCATTCTTTACCGGTTAAAGTTTTTATTTTAAATAATGAAGCTTTAGGGATGGTAAGACAATGGCAAGAGGAATTTTATAATAGGCGATATTCGCACTCCTTACTTTCATGCCAACCAGATTTTGTCGCACTTGCCAATGCATATGGCATAAAAGGTGTTCGTATTGAAGACCCACTTCTTGCAAAGCAACAATTACAGTATGCAATTGAATTAAGAGAGCCAGTCGTAATTGATTGCCGCGTACTTCAATCTGAAAAGGTTATGCCGATGGTTGCACCAGGGAAAGGGGTTCACCAAATGGAGGGGGTGGAGAAAAGGTGAAGAGAATTGTAACAGCGACAGTTCGAAATCAAAGCGGTGTGTTAAATCGAATTACAGGTGTTATGACACGTAGACATTTTAATATTGAAAGTATTTCAGTAGGTCATACGGAATCATCGGATATTTCGAGAATGACGATTGTTGTACACGTTGAAAATGAACAGCAAGTTGAGCAGTTAATTAAACAACTTCATAAGCAAATCGACGTACTGAAAGTATCAGATATTACAGAAGAAGCGATGATCGCTAGAGAACTTGCACTTATTAAAGTAGCAACGTCTGTAGCAAGAGCAGAATTATATAGTTTAATTGAACCATTTCGAGCCACTGTAATAGATGTTGGGAAGGATTCTATAGTGGTGCAAGTAACAGGTACTCAGGAGAAAGTAGAAGCGTTAATTGAATTACTTCGTCCATACGGTTTGAAAGAAATTGCTAGAACAGGTGTAACAGCATTTACACGTAGTATGAAAAAACAAGATAAACAAGTTATGTTAATTCAATAATTATTTAAAAAATAGGGGGAAATGAAAATGGCGAAAGTTTATTATGAAAAAGACGTAACGGTAAATGTATTAAAGGAAAAGAAAGTAGCAATCATCGGATATGGATCGCAAGGCCATGCGCATGCACAAAACTTACGTGATAACGGATTTGATGTAGTAGTTGGACTGAGGAAAGGGAAGTCATGGGATAAGGCGAAAGAAGACGGATTTTCTGTATATACAGTAGCGGAAGCAGCAGAAAAAGCGGATGTAGTAATGATTCTACTACCTGATGAATTACAGCCAGAAGTATATGAAGCTGAAATTGCACCAAACTTACAGGCAGGTAATTCTCTTGTGTTCGCACATGGCTTTAATGTTCACTTTGATCAAGTAAAACCGCCAGCTAATGTAGACGTATTTCTAGTAGCACCGAAAGGTCCAGGACATCTAGTACGTCGTACGTTTGCAGAAGGGGGAGCTGTTCCTGCATTATTTGCAGTATATCAAGATGCAACAGGAGTTGCGACTGAAAAGGCACTTTCATATGCAGATGGAATTGGAGCGACGAGAGCAGGTGTATTAGAAACAACGTTTAAAGAAGAAACAGAAACAGATTTATTCGGAGAGCAAGCTGTACTTTGCGGCGGAGTGACTGCACTTGTAAAAGCGGGATTTGAAACGCTAGTTGATGCTGGCTATCAACCTGAACTTGCATATTTTGAATGTTTACATGAACTGAAATTAATTGTTGACCTTATGTATGAAGGCGGACTTGAAAATATGAGATACTCAGTTTCAGATACAGCGCAGTGGGGTGACTTCGTATCAGGGCCACGTGTTGTTACTGAAGATACGAAGAAAGCGATGGGGGAAGTATTGGCAGAAATTCAAGATGGTACATTTGCAAGAGGCTGGATTGCAGAGCATAAAGCAGGAAGACCAAATTTCCAGGCGACAAATGAGAAAGAAAATGAACATGAAATCGAAGTAGTTGGACGTAAATTACGTGAAATGATGCCTTTTGTACAGCCGCGAGTAAAGGTAGGGATTAAATAATATGAAGCAGATTTTGTTCATGGATACGACGCTTCGTGATGGCGAACAATCACCAGGAGTTAATTTAAATGAACAAGAGAAATTACAAATTGCGAGGCAACTAGAGAGACTTGGTATTAATGTAATGGAAGCTGGATTCGCAGCGGCTTCTGAAGGTGATTTTCAATCGGTAAAACGTATCGCAAATACCATTCAAAATGCTACTGTTATGAGTTTAGCTAGAGCAAAGGAAAGCGATATTCGAAGAGCATATGACGCAGTGAAAGGTGCTGTCTCTCCTCGATTACACGTATTTTTAGCTACGAGTGATATTCATATGAAATATAAGCTGTGTATGTCGAAAGAAGATGTATTAGATAGTATTCATCGCTCGGTTACACTTGGAAAATCATTATTTCCAACAGTGCAATTTTCAGCAGAAGATGCGACAAGAACATCGAGAGCATTTTTAGCTGAAGCAGTAGAAGTAGCGATTCGTGCAGGAGCGAATGTAATCAATATTCCTGATACAGTTGGATATACGAATCCAGAAGAATATTATTCTCTTTTTAAATACTTAAAAGAATCCGTTCCTTCGTATGAAAAAGCAATTTTCTCTTGTCATTGTCACGATGATCTTGGGATGGCAGTAGCGAACTCGTTAGCTGCAGTTGAAGGCGGAGCGTTACAAGTAGAAGGAACGATTAATGGAATTGGAGAAAGAGCAGGAAATGCAGCCTTAGAAGAAGTCGCAGTTGCTCTCCATATTAGAAAAGATTTCTATGAAGCAGAGTCCTCTATGACGTTAAAAGAAATTAAAGCGACAAGTACATTAGTAAGTCGTTTAACAGGTATGGTTGTACCGAAAAATAAAGCGATTGTTGGAGCAAATGCGTTCGCTCATGAATCAGGTATTCATCAAGATGGTGTTTTAAAAGAAGTGACGACATATGAAATTATTGAACCGGCGCTTATAGGTGAATCTCAAAATCTATTTGTACTTGGAAAACATTCTGGACGTCACGCATTTACGGAAAAAATGAAAGAATTAGGCTACGAATTTACAAACGAAGAACGAGATGCGGTGTTTGCAGCATTTAAAAAATTAGCTGATCGAAAAAAGGAAATTACAGAAGAAGATTTACGTGCGCTTATGCTTGGTGAAGCAGCATTTTCGGCACAACAATATAGCATTACACAATTGCAAGTACACTTCGTATCAAATAGTACACAGTGTGCAACGGTTGTACTAAAAGATGAGGAAGGGAATATGTACGAAGATGCAGCAACTGGTTCTGGAAGTATTGAAGCAATCTATAATGCAATTCAAAGAATTTTAGGATTAGAATGTGACTTAGCGGATTATCGCATACAATCTATAACGCAAGGTCAAGATGCACTTGCACATGTTCATGTTGAATTAAAAGAAGGAACTCATCAAGTATCAGGTTTTGGTGTTGCGCAAGACGTATTAGAAGCATCGGCGAGAGCGTACGTTCATGCGGCGGGAAAATTAAAATCTTTTATTACTCTTGTGAAGTAACTGTTTGATAAGTGAGGGACTCGTCCCTTACTTATCAAAATATATTTCTGAAAATTCAGATAAAAAGGAGTGTTTTAATTGGAAAAACGTATCGTTTGTTTAGCGGGTGATGGTGTTGGTCCGGAAGTTATGGAAAGCGCGAAGGAAGTATTGCATATGGTAGAGAGGTTATATGGACATCATTTTCATTTACAAGATGAGTACTTTGGCGGAGCTGCTATCGATTTAACTGGGCAACCATTACCACAGCGAACACTTGCCGCTTGTTTAGCGAGTGATGCGGTTTTACTTGGAGCGGTTGGTGGACCTCGGTGGGATGATACGAAAGAAAGGCCAGAGAAAGGATTATTAGCTTTAAGAAAAGGACTTGGTGTATTTGCAAATGTTCGCCCTGTAACAGTAGAAAGCGCAACTGCACATTTATCGCCATTAAAAAACGCAGATGAAATTGACTTCGTTGTCGTTCGTGAACTAACAGGTGGTATTTATTTCTCTTATCCAAAAGAAAGAACGGAAGAATCGGCAACTGATACACTTACGTACCATCGTCATGAAATTGAACGTATCGTGTCGTATGCTTTTCAATTAGCGAGTAAGAGAGAGAAAAAAGTAACGTCTATTGATAAAGCGAATGTTTTAGAATCTAGTAAACTGTGGAGAGCTGTTACGGAAGAAGTAGCTCTTCGTTATCCTCATGTTGAATTAGAGCACATTTTAGTAGATGCAGCTGCTATGGAGTTAATTCGGAATCCAGGACGTTTTGATGTAATTGTAACCGAAAATTTATTTGGTGACATTTTAAGTGACGAGGCCTCTGTATTGGCAGGTTCATTAGGAATGCTTCCATCAGCGAGTCATGCGGAAAATGGGCCGTCTTTATATGAACCTATTCACGGATCAGCACCAGATATTGCAGGGAAAAATAAAGCGAATCCAATTGCGATGATGCGTTCAGTTGCGATGATGCTCGGACAATCATTTGGATTAACGAGAGAAGGATATGCAATTGAATCCGCGATATCTGCAGTTCTTAAATCTGGAAAATGTACAGCTGATATTGGGGGAGATGAGACGACAACTTCATTTACGAAAGCGGTTATTCAAGAAATGGAAGAGCAAGCGCTAGTAGGGAGAGGACGATAATGGGAAAAAGATTACTAGATAAGCTTTGGGAGAGACATGTAGTTGTAACGAATGAAAATGGATTGGATTTATTATATATCGATCTTCATCTCGTTCATGAAGTAACGTCACCGCAAGCCTTTGAAGGCTTGCGGCTGGCAAATCGAACTGTCCGCAGACCGGAATTAACGTTTGCAACGATGGATCATAATATTCCGACGATAGATGTTTGGAATATTACCGATCGTATTGCGAAGCAGCAATTGGATACACTTCGTGAGAACTGTAAACAATTTCAGGTGTCATTAGCTGATATTGGTGATGAAGAGCAAGGAATCGTTCACGTTATAGGACCAGAACTTGGGCTCACGCAGCCAGGGAAAACGATTGTTTGTGGTGATAGTCATACAGCCACCCACGGTGCTTTCGGAGCGTTAGCATTTGGTATTGGTACGAGTGAAGTAGAACATGTATTAGCAACGCAAACGTTGTGGCAACGAAAGCCGAAAGCGATGGGAATTGAATTAAAAGGAAAGTTACCAAAAGGCGTTTATGCAAAGGATATTATTTTGCATCTCCTTTCAAAGTACGGTGTAGCAGTTGGAACTGGATATGTAATGGAATTTTACGGTGAGACGATTCATGCTATGGAAATGGAAGAGAGGATGACACTTTGCAATATGGCAATTGAAGGGGGAGCGAAAGCTGGCATCATTGCACCAGATGAGAAAACATTTTCTTATGTAAAAGGGCGTGAATATGCACCGAAAGACTATGAAATGTTTACGGGAAAATGGTCGGAGCTTTATACAGATTCAGATGCAATTTATGATTTACATATTTCGGTAAATGTTACGGATTTAGCACCGTATGTCACTTGGGGAACAAATCCTAGTATGGGTGTTCGAATTGATGAAAAATTACCAGAAAAACATGATAAAAATGATGAAAGAGCATATTCGTATATGGGATTGAGTCCTGGACAAAGTACTTTTGAAATTCCAGTTCAGCATGTCTTCATTGGGTCTTGTACAAATTCTCGATTATCTGATTTGGAAATTGCAGCATCTGTTGTAAAAGGGAAAAAAGTGAAAGACGGTGTGCGAGCCCTCGTTGTGCCTGGTTCTAAAAGGATAAGAGAAGCAGCGATGCAAAAAGGATTACATCACATATTTGAAGAAGCGGGATTTGAATGGAGAGAGCCTGGATGTTCAATGTGTCTTGGAATGAATCCGGATCAAGTGCCTGAAGGGGAGCATTGTGCATCTACTTCAAATCGTAATTTTGAAGGAAGGCAAGGGAAAGGAGCACGAACACATTTAGTAAGCCCAGCTATGGCAGCAGCAGCTGCGTTATATGGTCATTTTGTTGATATTAGAAAGGAGAATTATGATGGAGCCATTTCGTATTCATAAAGGTACTGCCGCAGTACTTATGAATGATAACATTGATACAGATCAAATTATTCCGAAGCAATATTTAAAGAGAATTGAAAGGACGGGATTTGGAAAATATTTATTTGATGAGTGGCGTTACGATAATGAGCGCCATGAAAATCCTAATTTCCCTCTTAATGCGCAAGAACGGAAAGGAGCAAGTATATTAATTACGGGTGATAATTTTGGATGCGGTTCATCAAGAGAACATGCTCCGTGGGCGCTTGCTGATTATGGTTTTCGCGTTATTATCGCCGGGGGATTTGCAGATATTTTTTATATGAATTGCATGAAAAATGGTATGTTACCGATTGTAATGGATAAAGAAATGCGTGAACAACTTGCTAAAACGGATGCGAGAGAACAAATAGAAGTAGATTTAGAGAATGAGGTAATTACAACGAATACGCATAGGTTTCATTTTACAATCGAAAAAATGTGGAAAGAGAAATTATTAAATGGTCTAGATGAAATTAGCATTACGATGCAATACGAACGAGAAATTGGAGAGTATGAAAGAGAGATAGCCTTACATTAATAAATAACGGAATATTAAAAAATGTGTTTACATTCAGAATTAACTGTTATATACTATGTGAAAATCAGAGGAGAAAGGGAGTAAGTATTATGAATATCGTGCAATCTATTAAAATGCTTACACAACTACATCATCATACATGAAACCCTTGAACCTAACGTGAAAACGTGTAGGCACAAGGGTTATTCCCGTTGTACCTACACTCTACTAAAGAGCCTTGTAGGTATTTTTTCTACAAGGCTCTTTTTATTTTCGGTTTAGGTGAATGGAATGAGCATACATTAGAGAGGGAAAGGTGTGTGAAATGAGATGGCAAAGTGGAAGCGTGCAAATCCGAATGGAACGAGGGATTACTTATTCGAAGAATGTACGTTAATTGAAGAAGTGGAACAAAAATTAAGACGGACCTTTTTAGGCAGAGGTTATGAAGAAATAAGGACACCTACAATTGAATTTTACGATGTTTTTGCATTTCAAAATAGGCCAATAGATGAAGAAAAGATGTATAAATTTTTTGATGAAAAAGGGCGGATTATCGTTTTACGCCCAGATATGACAATTCCTTTAGCCAGAGTAATAGGAACGCAGAGATGGGACACTCCTCTTAAAGTGACATATAGTGGAAATGTATTTCGGGCAAATGAGTCGCTTTCTGGAAAATATAATGAAATGGTACAAAGTGGTATTGAAATTATCGGGATTGATAATGTAAGAGCGGAAATTGAGTGTGTCATAAGCGTAATTCAAGCACTTCAAAAATTGAAGGTACAATCTTTTACAATTGAGATTGGGCAAGTGCAGTTATATAAATGTATTGTAAAAAAACTCTCTATTCATGATGAAGAAGAGAAGTTACTTAGAACATATATTGAGAGTAAAAATTATGCCGGTCTCTCAAATTTTATCGAAGAAAAAAAATTAGATCGGTGTGATGAAACAGTAAGATTACTTGAGAAACTACCAAGGTTATTCGGGAGTTTAGATGTTATTGAGGAAGCAGAAAAACTCGCCTCAAGTAATGAAATGAAAATGGCCATTGCAAGAGTGAAAGAAATATATGAAACAATTGAACAGTTAGGATATGGCCCTTACATATCAATTGATTTAGGTATGGTTCAACATTTGGATTATTATACGGGTGTTATTTTCAAAGGGTATATATATGAAATTGGAGAAGAGATTGTTAGTGGCGGAAGGTATGATGAATTAATTGGAAATTTTGGAGAGATGATGCCAGCGGTTGGGCTCGCGGTGCAAGTAAATCAAATAGTTAAGGCACTTCAAGAGCAGCAAGAACCATATAAACGAAAGAGAATAGATATTATGATTCATTATGAGTTAAATAGATTAGCAGAAGCGGAAAGGTTACGAAATTTACTTCAAAAGGACGGGAAGAATGCCCAGTTATCTTTATTCTCTAATTTAAACGATACTTTTCAATTTGCAAACAAGAATAAAATAATGACAGTCGTTGAGGCGAAGAGTGAATCACTAGTGGAATATGTATGGAGAGAGAAATGGATCATCCAGAAAGAAGGAGAGGCTTCATGCGTAACATTCAAATTGCGTTAACGAAAGGAAGATTAGAAAAGCATGTTATTTCACTGTTTGAGAAAATTGGAATTGATTGTTCGGAGCTCAAAGATAAAGGAAGAAAACTTGTGTTTAAAAGTAAAAACACAAACATTTCATTTATTTTAGTGAAAGCGGTAGATGTTGCTACTTATGTAGAACATGGCGTAGCTGATATTGGAGTCGTTGGAAAAGATATATTAATGGAATTTGAGAAAGATATATATGAGATGGTGGATTTAGGAGTAGGCGTGTGTAAATTTTGTGTCGCTTCTATTCCTACGTATAATCCGAAGAGTTATCGAAAAAAACGAATTGCTACGAAATATCCGCACATTACTTCTACATATTTTCATGATAAAGGGGAGGATGTAGAAATTATTAAAATAGAAGGATCTGTAGAGATTGCTCCACTTCTAGGTTTGGCAGATGCAATTGTTGATATTGTTGAAACAGGAAAAACATTACAAGAAAACGGGTTAATTGTATTTGAGGAAATGTGCTCTATATCAGCTCGAATGATTGTGAATAAGGCTGCATTGAAAACTAAAAAAGACGAAATATTCGGTATTATAAATATGATGGAACAAGAAATTTTGTCAGGGAAATAGGGGGACTTTCAATGGAGATAGTTTGTGAAGATTTCCAAGAGGCTTTATCGAAAATAAAATTGCTACGAGAAAGCGCTAATTTAATAGAAGAAACTGTTCAAAGAAGTGTAAGCGAAATTGTTCAAAACGTAAGGGAGAGTAAAGATAAAGCTGTATCGTTCTATACAAAAAAGTTTGATGGTGTAGAGATAAAAGATTTTCGTGTAAGTGCAGAAGAAATAAAACAAGCAAGTAAGTTTGTAGAACAAGCTTTTTTAGAAGCGTTAGAAGAGGCAAAGAAAAACATTGTCTCGTATCACGAAAAGCAAACAAGACAATCTATGTTCGATTGCGTGAGTGAAGGGGTAATTAGAGGACAGCTCATTCGGCCGTTAGAAAATGTAGGTGTATATGTGCCGGGCGGGACAGCTTCGTATCCTTCATCAGTATTAATGAATGTATTGCCAGCAAAACTCGCAGGAGTGAAAAAAATTGTAATGGTAACACCGCCGAGGCAAGGAGGAATTGATCCGCATATTTTAGCTGCTGCAAGACTTGCAGGTGTAGATGAAATTTATATGGCCGGTGGTGCTCAAGCAATTGCTGCTCTAGCATATGGAACGGAATCGATTCCTAAAGTAGATAAAATAGTTGGACCTGGAAATTTATATGTTGCTCTAGCGAAGCGAGAAGTATATGGGATAGTCAATATCGATATGATTGCTGGACCATCAGAAATTGTAGTTATCGCAGATGAAACAGGAAATGCCGAATATATTGCTGCTGATTTATTATCACAAGCAGAGCATGATGAAAGAGCGACTGCTATTTGTATTACAACGAATGTACAGCTTGCTAAAGAAGTAGAAAGAGAAATAGAAAGACAGCTAGAGACGTTACCAAGAAGTGAAATAGCTCGTGAGTCAATAAAAAGAAATGGAGCAATTTTTATTGTCCCTTCTTTAGAAGAGGCGTTTCATTTATCAAATGAAATCGCTCCAGAACATTTAGAGTTACACATAAAAGAGCCAATGAATGCTCTAGCTTATGTAAAGCATGCTGGATCAATTTTTCTTGGGCCATATGCACCTGAACCGCTCGGAGATTATTTGGCGGGGCCGAATCACGTATTACCGACAAGTGGAACAGCAAGGTTTTTCTCTCCGTTATCCGTCGATGATTTTGTGAAAAAATCAAGCTTCGTTTCTTATACGGAAGAAGCGTTAAGAAGTGTACAGCATCATATTGTAGAACTTGCAAATAAAGAAGGTTTACATGCACACGCAAGAGCGATCCAAATTAGGTTTAAGGAGGAAGAATAATGCGCCAATCTAGTCAAGTACGTGAGACGACTGAAACAAAGATTAAATTAAGTTTGCAGCTCGATGAAAGTACGAATGTTTCTGTGCAAACGGGAGTTGGTTTTTTTGATCATATGCTAACTTTATTTGCTAGGCATGGAAGATTCGGTTTGCAAGTTGAAGCTGAAGGTGATGTATTCGTTGATGCGCATCATACGGTTGAAGATGTTGGAATTGTACTCGGAACTTGCTTGAAAGAAGCATTGCAAAATAAAGAAGGGATTAATCGTTACGGCTCAGCGTATGTACCGATGGATGAATCTTTAGGATTTGTCGCGATTGATATAAGCGGGCGCTCATATATTGTATTTCAAGGTGAATTAACAAATCCGAAGCTTGGAGATTTTGACACAGAATTAACGGAAGAATTTTTTAGAGCAGTTGCCCATGCTGCAAATATTACGTTACATGCTCGCATTTTATACGGAAGCAATACACATCACAAAATTGAAGCTCTATTTAAAGCATTTGGTCGAGCGCTTAGAGAGGCAGTCGATAAAAATGCCAACATTACTGGTGTAAATTCAACGAAAGGGATGTTGTAATTGATTACTATTATAGATTATGGAATGGGGAATATTCGCAGTGTGGAACAAGCATTAAAATATATTAGAGCAGAGTACATCGTAACGGATGACAAAGAAGAAATATTGAGAAGTGATGGCGTTATTTTACCGGGAGTAGGTGCATTTCCGAAGGCGATGGACATTTTAGAAGAAAAAGATTTAGTATGTGTGCTAAAAGAAGTTGGAAGTTCAGGAAAACCACTTCTAGGTATTTGCTTAGGAATGCAGCTTTTATTTGAAAAAAGTGAGGAACTACAAGACTGTAACGGATTAAATTTATTGCCAGGTGTCATTAGAAAGTTAAAAGTTCCTTATAAAATTCCACATATTGGGTGGAATAAGTTGAAGAAAGATGGAGAAATACCGCTTTGGAATGGAGTAGAGGACGGTTCTTTCGTATATTATGTCCACTCTTATTATGCAGATTGTCCAAATGAAATTGTGTATGGGGCAAGTGAGTATGGAGTGCAAGTACCTGGTTTTGTAGCAAAAGGAAATATATTTGGCGCACAGTTTCATCCTGAAAAAAGTGGTGAAATTGGAATGCAAATGTTAAAAAATTTCAAAGGAGTGGTAGAAGCATGGAAATCTTCCCAGCTATCGATGTAAAAGAAGGGCGATGCGTAAGGCTGTATCAAGGAGAGTTTAGTAAAGAAACGGTGATGAATGAAGACCCAGTCGCACAAGCAACAGTATTTGAAAAAATTGGAGCGAAAATACTACACGTTGTTGATTTAGATGGAGCAATTGCTGGGGAGTCAGTAAATTTACCTGTCATTGAAAAAATATGCAAGGCGGTATGTATTCCGGTGCAAGTTGGAGGAGGAGTTCGGTCACTCGCGGCAGTGGAGAAGTTGTTGTCAGTAGGTGTAGAAAAAGTGATATTAGGAACGGCTGCCCTTTACGATAAATCATTTTTAGAAGAAGCGGTTCGTCTATATAAGGAGAAAATCATAGTTGGAATTGATGCGAAAAATGGTTTCGTAGCAACAAGGGGGTGGCTCGATGTGTCTGAAATTTCGTACATCGATTTAGCGAAGCAAATGGAAAGTTTAGGTGTTCAAACGATTGTGTTTACGGACATTTCAAAAGATGGGACACTTGCAGGACCAAATTTTGAGCAATTGGAGTTACTGCAAAAAAGCGTGGGTATTCGTGTGATTGCATCTGGAGGTGTCGCATCTATTCAAGATGTGAAAAGATTAAATGATATGAATATATATGGTGTCATAATTGGAAAGGCACTTTACGAGAAAACGATTGATTTAGAAGAAGTGTTACAGGTAACAAAACTATGTTAGCGAAACGAATTATTCCATGTCTAGATGTGAAAGATGGGCGGGTCGTAAAGGGTGTAAATTTTATAGGGTTACAAGACGTCGGTGATCCTGTTGAAATAGCCGCATTATATAATGATGCGGGAGCAGATGAAATCGTATTTTTAGATATTACTGCGACGCATGAAGGGCGAAAAACGATTATAGATGTTGTAGAAAAAACTGCTTCAAAAGTATTCATTCCTCTCACAGTTGGCGGGGGGATTTCAAATGTGAGAGGAATGTACAATTTACTAAGAGCTGGAGCGGATAAAGTCTCAATAAACTCAGCGGCAGTGAGAAATCCGAAGTTAATCCAGGAAGGTGCAGAACATTTTGGCTCACAATGTATTGTCGTAGCAATTGATGCTAGAAAAGTAGCAGAAGATAAATGGAATGTATACGTAAATGGCGGAAGACTTAATACAGGGATGGATGCAATCGAATGGGCGAAGCGCGTTGTTGAGCTCGGAGCAGGAGAAATTTTGTTGACGAGTATGGATGCAGATGGAACGAAAAACGGATATGATCTTCGTTTAACAGAAGCAATTTCAAACAGCGTCTCTGTCCCAGTAATCGCATCAGGTGGATGTGGTCATGTGGATCACATTATAGAAGTATTTCAAAAGACAACAGTTGATGCAGCATTAGCAGCATCAATCTTTCATTATGGTGAAGCGACTGTACAGGATGTAAAGCGAAAATTAAGAGAAGCCAACGTTGAGGTGCGGTTATGAAACCTAACTTTGCAAAAGGGTTGATACCAGCTGTTGTTATCGAGGAAGATACGAAAGAAGTTTTAATGTTAGCTTATATGAATGAAGAAGCGTATGACAAGACGCTGGAAACGAAAAGAACATGGTTTTATTCCCGTTCGAGACAATCGTTATGGAATAAAGGAGGTACATCGGGAAATATCCAATATGTGCAATCACTTTATTTAGACTGTGATCAAGATTCAATCGTTGTTGTCGTAAAGCAAGTAGGGCCTGCTTGCCATACGGGAGAAAAAACGTGTTTTCACTATAAAATTATATAGGGGGATACATATGGAAGATATTCTTAAGTTATTATTTGAAACAATTGAAGAACGAAAGAAAAATCCACTTTCTGAATCATATACGAATTATTTATTTTCAAAAGGTGAAGATAAAATTTTAAAGAAAATTGGTGAGGAGTGCACAGAAGTAATTATCGCGTCTAAAAATAATGATAAAGAAGAACTAGTGAAAGAAATGGTTGATGTATTTTATCACTGTTTTGTTTTATTAGCCGAAAAAAATATATCATTAGAAGATGTTATGAAGGAAGTGAAAGAACGAAACGGAAAGCTTTCGAGAGTAGGGGACAGAAGAGAAATAGATACATTATAGGGGGGATATGTATGAAAGTGGACTATCATATTCATTTAGAAGAAGGACCGTATTCAATAGGTTGGCTTGCTAAAATAAATGAAGCACTACAATATTATGAACCGCTTAAAGAAGAAAAACATTCTATGGAGTGGCTTATAAAAACGCAAGAACGTTTGCAAAAACGTGTGAAGGAAGGGCCGTTTACAGCAAAATGGATTGATTTATATTTAGAAGAAGCTTTACGAAAAGGTATAAAAGAAGTTGGTATTGTTGATCATTTATATCGTTTTCGTGAGGCGCAAGGATATTATGAGAAATATGTAGATATTAGTCATTCAAAGCTTGGTCGTTTACAGAAGGAATGGTTAGATCAAGTAAGAGTAACGTCTATTTCTGAATTTACAAAGGCGATTGAAGATGCAAAAGAGCGATGGAGTAAACGGGGGATAACGCTTAAGCTTGGAATTGAAGCAGATTATTTTATCGGCGGGGAACAAGAGTTAAAAGGTTTGCTAGCACTAGGAGACTTTGATTATGTAATCGGTTCGGTCCATTTTATAGATGGATGGGGATTTGATAATCCAGATACGAAAGAGTATTTTGATACGCATGAGTTACATACTTTATATCATACGTTTTTCGCTACAGTTGAAAGTGCTGTTCGTTCTGAGCTCTTTGATATAATAGCTCATCTTGATAACATAAAAGTATTTAATTACCGATTAGATGAGAATGAACAGCTTTCTTATTATAAGGAAATTGCGCGTGCGTTAGTGGAAACAAATACCGCAACAGAAATAAATGCGGGATTGTACTATCGCTATCCTGTGCGCGAAATGTGTCCAAGTCCGCTTTATTTGCAAGTATTAGCTAAGTATGGAGTTCCGATTACTCTATCCTCAGATGCTCATTATCCGAATGATTTAGGAAAGTATGTGGAAGAGAATATAAAGACATTACGCAATCATGATATTTCTCACATAGCTACATTTACGAAACGAGTAAGAACGATGAGATTGCTTGAAGAAGAAGTAACAATTTCAAAATAAAACACGATTTTTTGATGAAAACGACCCTTTTTGTTCAAAATAAGAAAGAATGAAAAGGAGGGTGGAAAATGGCGAAACAACAAAATAAACAAAACGTACAAGCGGCAGATCAAGCTTATACTTCTGAAACGAATAATACAGCTAACTCAGTTATCGAGGAACAAATTAGTGATACAGTTGCAGAAGGAACAATAGATGCAAAGCTTGGGCAAGAATCGCAAGAGAAAGCGTAAGAAGAGGGGAGAGATGAATCTCCTCTTTTCTTATGGGTAAAAAAGTGTCGATTTTCAAAACTATAATCAAATTCCTTGGTTTTTACATGTGGATTTCTTACAATGAAATATAAGAGATATCTTATTTTGTATAGAAGAGGTGTTAGTAGTGGCGAAAATATTAGTTGCAGGGAAAATTCCAGAAATCGGATTAGAACTATTAAAAGATCATGATGTAGAAATGTACGATAAAGAGGAGTTAATTTCTTTAGATGAATTAACAGAGCGTGTAAAAGATAAAGATGCATTGTTAAGTTTACTTTCTACAAAGGTGCCGAAAGAAGTTATTGATGCAGCACCTAATTTAAAGATTGTTGCAAACTACGGTGCTGGTTACGACAATATTGATTTTACGTATGCAGGAGAAAAAGGAATTGCAGTATCGAATACACCGAAAGTATCAACTGAAGCGACAGCAGAATTAACATTTGCACTTCTTTTAGCAGCGGCACGTAGAATTCCTGAAGGGGATACGTTATGTCGTACAACTGGATTTAACGGCTGGGCACCATTATTTTTCTTGGGCCGCGAAGTGCACGGTAAGACAATTGGAATTATTGGCCTTGGAGAAATAGGGAAGGCAGTTGCAAAGCGTGCGAAAGCATTTGGAATGGATATTTTATATACAGGGCCAAATCGTAAGCCTGAAGCTGAAAGTGAACTGGGAGCAACATATGTAACATTGGAAGAATTATTACAAACAGCGGACTTTATTACAATTAACTGTGCTTATAATCCGAAATTACATCATATGATTGATGAAGAACAGTTTAAAATGATGAAGAAAACAGCATATATTATAAATGCTTCACGTGGACCAATTATGCATGAATTTGCACTTGCTCATGCACTAAAAACGAATGAAATTGAAGGTGCAGCTCTTGATGTATTTGAATTTGAACCGAAAATTACAGAAGAGCTAAAAGGATTAAAGAATGTGGTACTTGCGCCTCACGTAGGGAATGCAACGTTTGAAACGCGTGATGCGATGGCTGAAATGGCAGTAAGAAATATTTTAGCTGTATTAAACGGTGAAGAACCTGTAACACCTGTAAATCAAAAAGTATTGGTTACAAAATAAAAGAAACCTTCCAATTTCGGAAGGTTTCTTTTATTTTTCTTTATTTGCTTTTTTAGAAGGTCTTTGTCTAAGGAATTGAGATAGCATATACAAAATATATAGTGGAATGGCAATGAATAAGAAAACAGAAAAATTACCAAAACCTGTTTGGTACATTGTGATAATACTTCCAACTAAAAATAGTGTAATAATTATGCTATATCGTGGAATTGGTACATCTTTTAAACTTGGGATGCGAATTCGGCTCACCATTAAAAATGCGAACGTTACAAATACTGTAATAAGAACGATTTTTGGAATGGTATTTGAAAATAATGTTAGGAAAGCGACAAGCCCTCCAGCTGCAGTAATCGGAACTCCAGTGAAATATTTCATGGAAGTAGAAGATGGTGTTACATTAAATCGTGCTAAGCGATATGCTCCGAACAGTGGGAATAATCCCGCTATGTATAGTCCAATGATTCCGTAGTTGGAAAAAGATGTGTAATACATTAAAACAGCAGGTGCTGCGCCAAATGTTACAACATCTGCGAGTGAATCAAGCTCTTTTCCCATTTGTGAATCAACGCGTAATAAACGAGCAACACGACCATCAAGACTATCTAACATCATCCCGATAAGTACTAAAATAGCAGCTGATTTATAATATCCTAAAGATGCATAGCCGATTGACAAGAATCCGCTATATAAATTTCCGAGCGTAAATAAGTTTGGAATAGCTGCTCTATACAAAATCTGATCCCTTGCTTTCTGTTATAAATTCTTAATTAGTGTACGAAAGTTTACTTATTTTATCATACCATAAATTTCTTTTTCATACGAAAGAAATTCCCAATTTGTGAAAGATTTGAAGTGTAAGTAAAAAAGAAGCAACTTTTCACAAAGTTGCTTCCTACATTATTCAAATTTCGTTGTCATCGTTCCAGTTTTAAATCGATTGTTAGGATCGAATCGTAATAAATCTCCATAAATCAGTTTGTCAGAGAGTTTTAAATCTGTTTTTGCTTTTTCAATATACGGCTGACATAGTGCTACATCTGCCTCTTCACCTGAGCTTTTTTTGTAGCACATATTTTTTGTATACACATAATCCTCTGTTACAAAACTACCATCGCGCATTACCATAAGTGGATCTTTTTCTTTTATAAATAAGTCAGTTCCAAATTCAACTGATTGATTCGTTTTAATACCAAGTAAATGAAGCAGCGTTGGTTTAATATCAATTTGTCCTGATACTTTAGAGATAACTTTTCCTTCTTGACCAGGTACATGAATAATGAGGGGGACGCGTTGTAATTGCATAGAATCAAATGGTGTAATAGCGTCTTTCCCAAGGAACTGAGCCATAGCTGCATTATGGTTTTCGGAAATGCCGTAGTGATCCCCATAAATGACAATAACGGAATTGTCGTATAGTCCTTCTTCTTTTAATTGGTTAATGAATAATTTGAGAGCTTCATCCGTGTAGCGAACCGTTGGGAAATAGCGGTTTAGAACACCGCTTTCCGAATTAAACTCATCAACATATTGATCTTCTGGACTTAAGAGAAACGGAAAATGATTTGTTAAAGTAATAAATTTCGTATAGAACGGTTGCGGTAAAGATTTTAACTTTGGAATAGATTGTTCAAAGAACTCTTTATCTTTTAATCCCCAACCGACAGACATTTGTTCAGTGCCTACGTAATCATTTAAATTAAAATAACGATCATATCCAAGTGCAGGATACATTACATCACGATTCCAAAATGTTTTATCGTTTGAATGGAAGACAGCGGAAGAATATCCGTATTTCTTTAACTGTTCGGGTGTGGCAGTATATTCATTTGTTGCATGAGTAAAGAATACAGAACCACGGTCTAACGGATAAAGTGAGTTTTCAACGATAAATTCAGCATCGGAAGTTTTACCTTGTCCTGTTTGATGATAGAAGTTATCGAAGTAAAAACTATCTTTTATAAACTGATTTAAAAATGGAGTAATCTCTTTTCCATTTATTTTTTTATTAATAACAAAACTTTGTGTAGACTCCATTGAAATTAAAATTACATTTTTACCTTTTGCAGCTCCGAATAAGTTTTTATCAACTTGCTTATCTTTTGCGTCAGTATAATTTTTAATTTCGGAGAATCCGTCGCCACTTGCAAATACACGTTCAGCCGAAGATTTAGATTGAAGTGTAATATCGAATAGATGATATGTGTATAAACCTAAATTTTTCACGACAGTTTGACGATCAAATGAGCGTGAGAACATTTGTGGTTTATAAATAACTGAAACAGTAATTTGCAGTGCCAATAGCGCTGTTACACCACTAAAGAAAGTCCGTTTCTCAGAACGAGAAAGTGGCGTCCTGTCACAAAATGATGGGAATTTACGTGAAATAAACATTAAAATAATTGCATCTGCAAATAAAAGTAATGTCTTGTACGTAAAGAGCTCTTTAATGCTCGTTCCTAAGTCAGCCATATTATTTGTTTGGAATAAAACAGGAAAAGTAACAAAATCGTTATAGAACCCGTAAAACATTGCATTTCCAAATAAAATAAATGACAGTATAAAACTAATTCCAATAATAATTCGGTTTCGGTACTTAGATGCAAGTAAAGCTAAACCGAAAAATAAAAGTAATGAAGCTAGTGGATTAATAAAAAGCATAAATTCTTCAAAGAAATTATCAATTTTAATATCAAATGCTAGCTTGTACACAATATATGTTTTAATCCATAATAAAACGACTGCAACGAGTGCAAATCGTAATTTTGGAAACAGATGTTGTAGCATAATATACTCCTCTCTTAAAAGCATGACAGTTCCTGTGAGTTTGTTTGAAAATCGTCTCACTATATATATACGAACAGTCCTTTATTATTATGATTATTATACTATGAGTATCATTATACGAAAATAAAGGAGAGTTGTGGGCTTTTTTTGCAACAATTGAGTAGAAAAAGCGAAGTGGGAGACAATAAAATGGAATTTCTATGTATGATTATTATCATTCGTTAAACATGGAAAGTATCGCGTAATGATACGGAGGTTATGATGCGGAAATTATTATATTTTATAGTATGCATTAGTTTTATGCTTTTTGTTTCACCGAGTGTATCAGTAGCACAATATGATGCACCGCTCATGGAAGATGCTCTTTATTCTGTGTTATTTCCAAAAATGAATGAAGCGATTGAGAAACAATATGGAAAATTAAAACCGTTTGATTGTCCCAAAATTATTAGTCTAAAAAAACTTTATAGCGGTACATATTTATTTCAAGCAGTAATTGAAATAACGAAATATGAATCAGGAATAGGTGGAAAAGTACTTCCGCCGTTTGAGAAGATAAGTATGACGTTTAACAATGAAGAAGGAGAATGGACTGTTACAAAAATTTCTATAAAGCGCTTACCAAATGATACGAAATTAAACTGTAAAAAAACAATATAAAAAATTGTTTGACAAATAAAATGGTCCTTTGGTATTGTTAATAGCAACAATTAGATGTTTGAAAATTAAATAGACTTACCTCATCTACTCTCAAAGGTAGAGGCCGCGATAGGAAAGAGTAAGCTATGGGAGATTTAGTGGAATCTGTGATCATAGGTTGAAAGGGACTATTGCCGAAATATAAGAATGACCACGTTATTCATATATTGGGACTGCATTGAATAAATGTAGTACTGTCATAATATTTATTTTATGGAGAGCTATTTGGAGATGTTGATGCGGTTTCTTATTTTGAGAAGATAACAACTTGTTTATTTTTTCAATATATATTTTTCCTAATAAGAAACGCGTGTGAACATTGTTCCGCGCGTTTTTTGTCTATCTAAAAACGTGCTGCAATGAATAGAAGATTGGGGTTATGAGTTTTAGAGGAAATAAGGGAGGAATTCAAATGTATTTACACGGCACAAGCCGAATCAATGGGCAAGGACACTTAGAAATTGGAGGGTGCGATACGACGCAACTAGCAAAACAATACGGAACACCACTTTATGTATACGATGAAGAGTCTATTCGAGGGAAATGTCGTGCGTTTCATCGTGCTTTTAAAGAAAGTGGTTTCTCTTATCAAGTAGCATATGCTAGCAAGGCGTTCTTGTGCATGGAGATGTGCCGAGTAGCTCGTGAAGAAAATATGTCTTTAGACGTTGTCTCTGGAGGAGAATTATATACTGCACTCCAAGCAGGATTTCCGGCTTCGCGCATTCATTTTCACGGAAATAATAAAACAGAAGAAGAAATGATTATGGCTCTTCAGGCAAATATTGGTTGTTTTGTGGTAGATAATTTCTTAGAATTAGAAATTTTACATGATTTAGCAGTGCAACATGGGAAATTTGTGAACATATTAATCCGTGTAACGCCTGGAGTAGAGGCACATACACACGAATATATAACAACAGGTCAAGAGGATTCGAAGTTTGGATTTGGTGTTTCAAATGGTCAAGCGATGCAAGCAATTGAGCTAGCTTTGCAAAAATCAAATTATAATGTGCTAGGAATTCACTCGCACATCGGATCACAAATATTCGAAACGGCTGGTTTTGTTCGAGCAATTGAAGTACTACGTCAATTTTTAGAAGAAGTGAGAGAGCGAACAAACTATGTGGTGAAAGTATTAAATGTCGGCGGAGGTTTCGGTATACGTTATACGGAGTCTGATACACCGTTAACACTTGAAACGTATGTGCACGCTGTAACAAGTACGGTGAGAGAGCAGTTTACATTATGTGAATATCCGCTTCCTGAAATATGGATTGAGCCAGGACGTAGTATTGTAGGGGATGCGGGAACAACAATTTATACAGTCGGAGCGGTGAAAGAGATTCCAGGCATAAGAAAATATGTTTCAGTCGATGGTGGGATGACAGATAATTTAAGGCCGGCTCTATACGGAGCACGTTATGAGGCGATGTTGGCGAATCGAGGGAATGATGAAAATGAGGAACTTGTTTCGATTGCTGGGAAATGTTGTGAAAGTGGAGATATGCTGATTTGGGATATTAACCTCCCTAAAGTTGCTTCTTCTGATTTACTAGCGATTTCTTGTACAGGTGCATATGGGTACTCGATGGCTAATAATTATAATCGTATTCGTAGACCGGCTGTAGTCTTCGCAAAAGGCGGAACATCACAAATTGTTGTAGAACGTGAAACATATGAAAATATTATTGGGAACGATCGCATACGTATTAAAGAGCTGGTGTGAATGAGAAAGAAGGAGTTGTCTAGTAAAGGCAACTCCTTTCAAAAAAAGGAAAATAATTAAATATATCGGAAAACTAGGATTGAAAAAAATCTGAATTGTGATAAAATACAAATACAAAGCTTATCAAGAGAAGCTGAGGGAACTGGCCCTACGAAGCTCGGCAACCTGCTTATAGAAAGCAAGGTGCTAAATCCAGCAAAATGGAATCCATTTTGAAAGATAAGGTAAAATATATTACCGAACAGTCTTTTCGAAATGGGAAAGATTTTTTTTATGAATAAAAAGGGGGGCTGTTTGCGTGAGCGTACGGGAACATTTTGATGAAGTGTCCGAAAAAATTCAAACGATGCTTGCTGATATGAAATATGGTTCAATTACAATTGTGGTGCAAGATGGAAAAGTGATTCAATTAGAGAAAAGTGAAAAGGTCCGTTTAAAGTAAAAAGCGCTGACTAGAAAAACTAGAGGCGGTTTTAATCTATTTTATAGATTAAAACCGTCTTTTTGCTTTTACAGGGGGAAAAAACATGTTGACGTATGAAACGTGGGAAGAAAATGGTATTTCATTTTCAGAAGAAGATGAAACGAAAGGCGCGCTATCAGTATTAAGTTGGGCTTATAAAGAATATAAAGGTGAAATTGTATATGCATGTAGCTTTGGAGTGGAAGGGATGGTTTTATTGCATCTTATAAACCAAGTAAATCCATCTGCTAAAGTTGTATTTTTAGATACAAATGTTCACTTTCAAGAAACGTACGAATTAATTAAAAAGGTACGAGAGAGATTTCCTTCATTAAATATTATAGAAAAACAGCCAGCACTTACACTTGAAGAACAGGCGAAGCTTCATGGAGAAAAATTATGGGAAAGTAATCCGAATCTCTGTTGTAAGATCAGAAAAATTTTGCCGCTAGAAAAATCATTAGCAGCCGAAAAAGCGTGGATATCAGGCCTTAGAAGGGAACAATCAGAAACGCGTAAGCATACAAAATTTGTGAATCAAGATCATCGTTTTCGGTCTATTAAAATTTGTCCGCTCATTCATTGGACTTGGAAAGAAGTTTGGCGATATGTATACAAACATAGTTTGCCGTATAATCCGCTACATGATGTTGGCTATCCAAGTATTGGGTGTGAAAAATGTACATTGCCTGTAGGAGATGGTGGCGACTCAAGAGATGGAAGATGGGCTGGGAAAATGAAGACAGAATGCGGACTTCATTTTCAATAAGATAAATCTTGAAATAAAGCTAAGAGGGGATATAAAAAGATGAGTATAACAAATAAATTAGTAAACCGTATTGATGAAACATATGACATATCGAATATTGTAAAAGAAATTGAGCTAGACAAAATTGCGCTTAGTGATTTAGAACTTCTGGCGATAGGGGGATATAGTCCACTTACAGGATTTTTAGGGAAGAGAGATTATGACTCAGTTGTAGAAACACTGCGCTTAGTAAACGGTAGTGTTTGGAGTATACCGATTGCATTACCAGTAACAGAAGAAGAAGCGGATAGATTGAAAATTGGAGAAGAAGTAAAACTGGTTAAAGATGGAACTGTATATGGTGTTATTCAAATAGAAGATATTTTTGTACCGGATAAAGAAAAAGAAGCGTTACTCGTGTATAAAACGACGGATGAGGCTCATCCAGGTGTGAAAAAATTGTACGATCGACCGAACGTTTACGTTGGAGGAGCTATTATTCTAATACAACGCTCTGAAAATAATCAGTTTGCTTCTTATTATTTAGATCCAATCGAAACAAGAGAAGAATTTAAAAAACGGGGATGGAAAACAGTAGTTGGTTTCCAAACACGCAATCCTGTACATCGTGCACATGAATATATTCAAAAATCTGCACTTGAAATTGTAGATGGTCTCTTTTTAAACCCGCTCGTTGGTGAAACGAAATCAGATGATATTCCAGCTGATGTAAGGATGGAAAGTTATGAAGTATTACTGCAAAATTATTATCCAAAAGATCGCGTTTTTTTAGGGGTATTTCCCGCAGCGATGCGTTATGCAGGACCACGTGAAGCGATATTTCATGCGCTTGTAAGAAAAAATTTCGGCTGTACACATTTTATTGTAGGGCGGGATCACGCTGGAGTGGGAAATTATTACGGAACATATGAAGCGCAGGAAATCTTTACTGACTTTACGGTGGAAGAGTTAGGAATTACGCCGCTATTTTTTGAACATAGTTTTTATTGCGTTAAATGTGAGGCGATGGCTTCGACAAAAACGTGCCCACACGAGAAAGCGGACCATGTTATTTTGTCAGGTACGAAAGTAAGAGAAATGTTACGAAATGGAGAGATTCCACCAAGTGCATTTAGCCGTAAAGAAGTAGTGGAAGTGTTAATTAAAGGTTTGAAGAAAGAAGCAGTAACAGAATAGGGAGAGAACGAGATGGATACAAATATTACTTGGCATGCAGCGTCTGTTTCAAAGGAAGAGAGAAGAGTGAAGAATGGTCATCATAGTTTTGTAATTTGGTTTACAGGCTTATCAGCTTCGGGTAAATCAACAGTAGCAAATGCGGTGGCTCGGAAACTATTTGAAAACAATATCGGAAACTATGTATTAGATGGGGATAACATTCGTCACGGTTTAAATAAGGATTTAGGTTTTTCTGAAAGTGAACGTATGGAAAATATAAGGCGTATTGGTGAAGTGGCGAAGTTGTTTGTAGATGAAGGAACAGTTGTCCTTACAGCGTTTATTTCACCATATCGAGTAGATCGTAAACAAGTTAGAGACCTTTTGGCAGCAAATGAATTTATTGAAGTCTTTGTGAAGTGTCCGATTGAAGAATGTGAGAAACGTGATCCGAAAGGACTTTATAAAAAAGCGAGACAAGGTGATATTAAGCAGTTTACGGGCATTGATTCACCGTATGAGGAACCAGAACGAGAAGAATTAATTGTAGAAACGCACAAGTATTCTATTGAAGAATGTGCAGAACAAATTGTGAAGTACTTACAAGAGCGTAGTTTCATATAGGGGGATAAAAGATGAGTTATGAAAAAGTGTGGGCTAATACTGAAAAATTAAATCAAACAGAGAAAAAGAAATTAGAGAAAGACGGATTAGAAATCTTTAATGATATTCCTTACTATGCGGAGAATGGATTTGAATCTATTCCGAAAGAAGAGTGGGACGCCTTTAAATGGGCGGGATTGTATTTGCAACGACCGAAAGAAGCGGGCTATTTTATGATGCGTGTCAATATTCCTTCTGGGATTATTACAAATGCGCAGGCAGAGGTGCTAGCTTCCATCGCTGAAGATTATGGGCGTGATGTGTTAGATATTACGACAAGACAGGCGATTCAGTTTCATTGGTTAGAAATTGGGCAAATTCCGGATATTTTTAAAAGATTAGCGAGAGCTGGTTTATCTTCAGCAGGGGCATGCGGTGATATTACGCGTAATATTACAGGTAATCCACTTGCTGGAATTGATGCGAATGAACTATTTGATACAACATCGATTGTTAAAGAAATATACGATTACTTCCAACATAATGAAGAGTTTTCTAATCTACCACGTAAATTTAAAATGTCTATTAGTTCTAACATTTATAATTCAGCAAATGCAGAGATTAACTGTGTGGCATTTACACCTGCTACGAAAGAAATAGATGGTGAGAAAAAAGTTGGTTTTCACATAAAAGTAGGCGGAGGCTTATCAGCTCGTCCGTACTTAGCGGAAGAATTAGATGTATTCGTTTTACCAGAAGAAGTGAAGGCAGTATCGATTGCAATTGCTACTATATTCCGTGATTTTGGATATCGTGAAAAACGCCACTTAGCACGCTTGAAATTTCTTGTCGCTGACTGGGGCGCTGAGAAATTTAAAGAGAAATTAGTAGAATACACAGGCCTATTGCAAAGTAAAGGGGAAAGTGCTCTCAAAGGCTGGAATGCAGGATACTTTTATGGTGTTCAAGATCAAAAACAAGAAGGATTAAAGTATGTCGGCTTTAATGTACCAGTAGGACGTTTACATGCAGAGGAAATGTTTGAGATTGCTAGAATTGCAAAGCAATATGGAAACGGGCAAATTCGTACTTGTAACTCACAAAACTTCATTATTCCGAATGTTCCGCCAGAAAATGTTGCAGGATTATTAAGTGAACCTTTGTTTGAAGCAATTTCTGCAAATCCGAAATCATTTATTGGTCATGCGGTTTCATGTACTGGTATTGAGTATTGCAATCTTGCGTTAGTAGAAACGAAAGAAAGATTACGCAAAATCGCAGAGTACTTAGATACACAAATTGCACTCGATGTTCCAGTTCGAATTCATATGGTAGGATGCCCGAATTCCTGTGGTCAACGTCAAATTGCTGATATTGGTTTGCAAGGGATAAAACTGAAAACGAAGGAAAAGGGAATCGTTGAGGCGTTTGAAATATATGTGGGCGGAACGCTATTAGACGGAGGAGCATATAACGAAAAATTAAAAGGGAAAATAGATGGAGAAGATTTGCCGGATGTTCTCGTGTCCTTTTTAAGTTATTTCCAAAAGAATAAATTACTAGCCGAAACGTTTTATGATTTCGTAGGGCGTGTTGGAGTGGAAGAATTACAAATTGTACTAAATCGTGTATTAGAAGAAGTAATAGCGTCTTAGGAGGGACAATATGGATTTATATCGATTTGAAGCTGTAATAGCGAATAGTGTTGTTCCAATAGTCGTTGTTGCTCAAAGTGAAGAACAGGCATTTAAGCTTGCGGAGATTGAGCTTGAAAAGCATTTTTTACCGTTGCCAGAAGTAAAGGAGATTTCTTTGTTTGAAAAAAAGAAGATTCGAAAAGGTGCGGCATTTGTTGTTCATGAGTAAATAACATTGTAATACGAAAGTATTCTAACTTCCATTCATATAAAAGGATGGAAGTTTCACTTTAATAGTAGAAATGAGGAGAGATGATGGGGAAGGTTTATATCGTTGGAGCGGGTCCTGGCGATCCGGATTTAATCACTGTTAAAGGGTTGAAATGTATCGAGAAGGCAGATGTTATTTTATACGACCGCCTCGTGAATAAAGAGTTGCTTTCATACGCAAAGCCTGAAGCGGATTTAATTTATTGCGGGAAACTCCCGAATTATCACACGATGAAGCAAGAGACAATTAACACATTTCTTATTAAATATGCGAAGAAAGGAAAAGTTGTAACGAGACTAAAGGGCGGGGATCCATTTGTATTTGGAAGAGGTGGAGAAGAAGCCGAAGCGTTAGCCAAACAAGGTATCCCATTTGAAATTATTCCTGGTATTTCAGCTGGTATAGCCGCTCCTGCTTACGCTGGTATTCCAGTAACGCACCGCGATGCAAGTGCAAGTTTTGCTATTGTGACAGGACATAGAAAAGAGGATGCTGAAGAGGAAGTGAAGTGGGAAAATTTAGCGAAAGGTGTAGATACATTAGCTGTCTATATGGGGGTTAGTAATTTACCTTACATATGTGAACAACTAATAAAACATGGAAAAGATCAAAGCACACCTGCCGCTATTATTGAGTGGGGAACGACATCTATGCAGCGTACTGTTACAGCGACGTTAGGAACAATTGTAGATGTTGCTAAAAAAGAACAAATTCAAAATCCAAGTATGATTGTTATTGGAGAAGTTGTCCGTTTTAGAGAAAAGATACATTGGTTTGAGAAACAAGCGGAAAATGCATATCCAGTAAGCGGAGTATTGTAAAATGAAGGCTGTATTATATATATGTCATGGAAGCCGTTTGAAAGCAGCAAAAGAAGAAGCCGTTGCATTTATTACGTCATGTATGAACCGTGTAGAGGCAAATATTCAAGAAATTTGTTTTTTAGAGCTAGCGAGTCCTTCTATTGAAGAAGGATTTCGTACATGTGTGAAGCGTGGTGCTACAGAGATTGTCGCTATTCCTGTTTTTTTATTAGCGGCAGGACATGTAAAGAAAGATATTCCGCTTGAATTACGAAAGTTAAACGAGGAATATCCGGATATCAAAATAGTGTATGGTAATCCATTTGGTGTATCAGAAGTGCTTGTAAAAGCGGTATATAACGGAAGTGGCATTCAAGACTATGAAGAAGAAGTAACACTTTTGCTTGTTGCAAGAGGGAGTAGTGATCCGGAAACTTTACAAGACATAAATTGGATTTCTTCTTTATTTCAAAAAGAAGAGAACATTAAAGAGGTGGAAGTTTGTTATTTAGCAGCTGCAGAGCCGAAGTTTGATGAGAAGTTGAAAGAAATTGTAGAACAAAAAGAACGGAACATTGTTGTGTTACCTTACTTATTATTTACAGGCTTACTCATGAAACATGTTGAGAAAGAAGTGCGTCAATATGAGTCGGAAGAGATAAAAATAAGTCCATATTTAGGAAAGAATGTAGCGTTTCGAGAGATGTTAATTCAGAAAACAGAGGAAATATTGAAGGGAGATCAATATGTATCCACTTACAGTGCGAGTTGATAAGAAACGTGTTGTTGTCATTGGTGGAGGGAAAGTAGCAGGGTTTAAAATTATTCCTTTACTAAAACAAGGTGCGGATATTGTTGTGGTAAGTACAGAATTAGAAGCAAATTTAGTGAAACTTGTAGAAGAAAAGCAAATTCGTTGGTATCAAAGAGAGTATGAGAAAAGTGATATTAAAGATGCTTTTTTAGTAGTTGCAGCGACTAGCAATTCGGTACTAAATGAACAAATTGCTGAAGATGCCTCGGTAAATCAATTGGTAAATGTTATTACGAATCCGGAAAGTGGGAATGTTCATTTTCCAGCAGCGTTTCATCGTGGTTTGCTTAATGTAGCTGTTTCTACAGGAGGAGCAAGCCCGAAATTGGCGAAAAAAATTCGTGACGATATCGCAAATAAATATGATGAGACATATGAAACGTATCTTGATTTTTTATATGAAGTAAGAATAAAAGTGAAAGAATTACAAGTAGATAAGCGGCAGAGAAATATATTATTACAAGAAGTATTAAAGTCAGTATATGTTCTAAATGGAGAAAAAAGAGAATTGTTTTTACAAGAATTAGAGAGAAAGGTTCATATAGGATAATGAATAAATTGTGCTTTACAACTATAAGAATATAATTTATAATCACAAGTAACTTCAATAGATGAAATCGATGAGCAAGAAGAGTACGTATATTTGATGCGTTCAGAGAGCTGGGGTAAGGTGTGAGCCCGGTACGATAAAATATACAGAATGGGCTTGCGAGAGGTATGCTGAACATTGCAGTAGGCAACCCGGGTTCCGCCGTTAAAAGGATAGAGTATCGGAATTTTCCTGTACTTGAACAAGTGGGATTTATCAATCCAATTGAGGTGGTACCACGGTATTTATATTACATATATCGTCCTCTACATGCATATTTGCGTGTAGGGGACTTTTTTATTTTCTAAAGGAGGTGTGCGAGTATGAAATGAAAGTGTATAATTAATAAAAATCACAATATTCAGAAAAGGAGAAATTATAATGAAAGAAACACAGCAATGGACGTCGAAAATAGGCTTTGTACTCGCAGCAGCGGGAGCCGCAGTAGGTCTTGGGGCAATATGGAAGTTTCCATATGTTGCAGGTAATGGCGGGGGAGGCGCATTCTTCCTTGTATTCTTACTATTAACTATATTTATTGGTATGCCTCTTCTTGTAGCTGAATTTGTTATTGGCCGTAGTACTCAAAAAGAGGCAGTTACAGCTTATAAAGTATTAGTACCAAATAGCAAGTTATATCCTTGGATTGGTCGTATGGGGGTTGTTACTTGTTTTAGCGTACTATCTTTTTATAGTGTTGTAGGTGGATGGATTTTACTTTATTTATACTATAGTGTCACAGGTAGTTTCTGGAACGGAGTAGTCGATTATGGGCAATTGTTTGCTGAAACAATTGCAAATCCAGTAAGTGCGATTGGGGCGCAATTCATCTTTATGCTTTGTACCATTTTTGTTGTTAGTAAAGGTGTGGAAAAAGGCATAGAAAAGGCAAGTAAGTACATGATGCCGCTATTATTCATTTTATTTATTGCTATCATTATTCGTGCGTTAACACTTGATGGTGCTATGGCTGGGGTAGAGTTCTTCTTAAAACCAGATTTTTCAAAGCTTACAGCAGATACGATTTTATATGCGATGGGACAATCTTTCTTCTCACTAACGGTAGGTGCCTCGGTAATGGTAACGTATAGTTCGTATTTAAAGAAAGAAGAGCATTTAGCTAAATCAGCAACATCTATTGTAAGTTTAACTGTATTTGTTACAGTACTTGCAGGATTAGCGATTTTTCCGGCGATTTTCGCATTAGGAGTTAAACCGACAGAAGGACCAGGGCTACTGTTTATCGTTCTTCCTGCTGTCTTTGCGAAAATTCCATTTGGACAATTTTTCTTCATTATGTTTTTAGTTTTATTCTTCTTTGCGACTTTAACATCTGCGATTTCAATGCTTGAAATTGTAGTAGCATCTGTTGCGAAAGATAATGAGAAGAAGCGTCCGTCAGCTTCGTTATTAATTGGTATTCTTATTTTTGCAGTTGGAATTCCATCAGCGTTATCGTTTGGAATTATGAGTGATGTGAAAATATTTGGTAAGACATTCTTTGATTTCGTCGATTTTTCGGTGAGTAATGTGTTACTGCCGTTAGGGGTACTAGCCATTTCGCTATTCGTACCAAATAAAATGAGTAAAGAGTTATTAATGAAAGAATTAGAAGTTACGGAAACGAAAGGGAAAACATTATTTAACATTTGGTTCTTCTTACTTCGTTATGTTATTCCGGTAACTGTAATTATCGTATTTTTAAATGCGGTAGGCGTATTTAAAATGTTTGCATAATAAAAAGACGGAGATTTCTCCGTCTTTTTATTATGTTGTAGAAGTATTTAATAAGCGATTATATGCTTTATAAGCTGTGACAACTGCGATAAATGATCCAATTAAAAATAACGCTGAGCCGCCGAATGTAAATAACCGACCGATGTATGTTTCTCTAGCTTCTTCTATTTCTTCTTGTAATTGTGTATTCATATTTACCACCCCGCAAAATATAGGCATTTAGTTGTAGTTTATGTGAAATGCCTATAAAGTGTGAAATGGTAGTAAAAAAACTCGGTATGCACCGAGTTTTTATAGTCCGATATAAGGAGATGGATCGACAGCGTTTGTCTTACCGACATTCCATTCTCCAAGGTGAAGTTCGAAGTGTAAATGTTGTCCGAAAGATTGGCCAGTATTTCCCATAAACCCAAGTTGATCACCTTGTTTTACAGTTTGTCCATTAGATACAGAACGGCTACTCATATGTGCATATACAGTTGTATATGTTTTTCCGTTTATACGGTGAGATAAGTATACAACGTTTCCGTAACTAGATGATAATTCTGAACGGATAACGACGCCATCTGCAGCAGCCATGATTGGCACTGTCCCTGAAGCGGCAATATCGATTCCTTTATGGTTATCTAAAGAACGTGTACCAAATCCTGAAGTTTTCGATCCAGCTGCTGGTTTAATAAATCCACCTTTGTTCGTATCTTGTGGTGTTGGTGCGGATTGTGTGCTTTCTTTAGCAGAAGCGGCGGCTTGTTTTTTTGCTTCCTCAGCCTTGCGTGCCTCTTCAACTTTACGCGCTTCTTCTGCACGTTTTTCTTCTTCAATTGCTTTTTGAACAGCTTGACGCTGGTTTTCTAAAATGCCTTTTGACTCTTCTAATCCTTCAATCTCAGAATCTACTTTTGCTACTTTCGTATGTAGATCGTTAATAAAAGTTTGTTGCTGTTGTTGGTTATTTTGTAACTCTTGTTGTTTTTGTACTAATTTTTGCTCGGATTCTTTCAGTTGTTGCTCTTTTTTCTCAACAGCTTCTTTTTCTGTCGTCACAGCATTTTGATCACTTGTTTGCTTTTTCACAATATCTGTATCGTTATTTAAAATTAAACTTACAGAATACATATTATCAACAAGATCGGCAATATTTGCAGAACTTGTTATTACTTCTGTAATGATACTCGTACGAGGCTTTTCTTGCATAGATTGTAGTCGTTGTTTAATAACTTCCTGCCGTGTATCTATGTTCGTTTGTAATTGCTCTATATGTTTCTTTTTTTCAGTAATAACTTGTTGTGTGTTGCTAATTTCTTTTTTTGTATCGTTTAATTCAGCTTCGTTTTTATTAATAGAAGTAGTTAATTCGTCGATTTTCTTTTGTAATTCCTGGATTTCTTTTTCTATTTGTTCTTTCTCAGCTGATTTATTTTGTAAGTCATTTTGTTTGCCTTCTAATTCGGATTGAATATTAGATAATTTATTTTCATTCGTTTCAGCGTATACGGGTGAAAGTAACGGGGAAACGAAAATCGTTCCAGCTGCTAAAACACTAAATGCTGCAAATTTCTTTTTCATTGTTGTCTTGCTCCTTTCCCTATGAATGTATATATCATAAGAAGAAGAAGGGTGTCTATCGTTGTAATCATAATGTAAAGAAAACTTTATAAATTTGCTAAGTTTTGTCGGAATTTAGTATCTTTTCGTAGTGTTTGTCATAAAGTGAAATTTTTGCATGCATACAAAAATGCACCATTTTCTATTTTGTTCTAAAAAAAACATGGAAAATGATGGAGTTTTCGATGGTGAAACATTACTTTAAAAACCTATAAATCACTAGTGAGGAATCGTTCTCATGTTAGGTTTTCTGACATGGGTTTTATTTTTGTCAAGAAAATTATTTGCATTCGGGCAAACTTATTTTGTTGTCAGATTTTAAATTTTGATTTATGATTTTTAACAGGGACAAAATGTAGTGAATTGTCGAATAATATGTAATACTCTTAATTTCTTAGTTTTATAGAGATAGATAGAATGAGAGATAGATAGAGTGACACATCGAAGGGGGTTACAACAAGTATGAAAAGAATAGGACTTGCATGGCAAATATTAATTGGTCTTGCACTAGGTATTGCAGTTGGTGCGATTTTCTTTGATAATCCAGCAGTTGCGAAGTACTTACAACCAATTGGCGATATTTTCATCCGATTAATTAAAATGATCGTTGTGCCGATTGTTGTAGCAAGTATTGTTGTTGGGGTTGCTGGTGTTGGCGATGTTAAAAAACTAGGCCGACTAGGCGGAAAGACAATTCTTTACTTTGAAATTATTACAACAATTGCAATTGTTGTTGGTCTATTAATAGCGAACATTTTCCAACCTGGAAAAGGCGTTGATATGGAAAAATTAACAAAAACGGATATTTCTAAATATGCAGAAACAACAGAGCAAGTACAAAGTCATTCGTTTGCGGATACATTTGTAAATATTGTTCCGACGAACATTATGAAATCATTAGCTGAAGGTGATATGCTTGCTATTATCTTCTTCTCAGTATTATTTGGTTTAGGTGTAGCAGCAATTGGTGAGCGTGGTAAACCAGTGCTACAATTTTTCCAAGGTGTAGCAGACGCCATGTTTTACGTTACGAACCAAGTTATGAAATTTGCACCATTTGGTGTATTCGCATTAATTGGTGTTACAGTTTCTACATTTGGTCTTTCTTCATTAATTCCATTAGGAAAATTACTCATTGTAGTATACGGAGCAATGATCTTCTTCGTTGTAGTTGTATTAGGACTTACAGCGAAAATATTTGGAATTAACATTTTCCAATTCTTTAAGATTTTAAAAGACGAGCTGATCTTAGCGTACTCTACAGCAAGTTCAGAAACAGTTTTACCGAAAATCATGGAGAAAATGGAGAAATTTGGTTGCCCGAAAGCAATTACATCTTTCGTTATTCCGACAGGTTATTCATTTAACTTAGATGGATCAACTTTATATCAAGCAATTGCAGCAATTTTCTTAGCGCAAATGTACGGTATTGATTTATCCATTACGGAACAAATTACATTATTACTTGTATTAATGGTTACATCAAAAGGTATCGCGGGTGTACCGGGCGTATCATTCGTTGTATTATTAGCGACACTTGGTACAGTAGGTATTCCAGCTGAAGGTTTAGCGTTTATTGCAGGTATTGACCGTATTCTAGATATGGCTCGTACAGCAGTTAACGTTGTAGGTAACTCTTTAGCGGCTGTAGTTATGTCTAAGTGGGAAGGTCAATATGACGCTGAAAAAGGACAAGCCTATTTAAAAGAGATATCTGAAAAGGGTCAAGCGGCTTAATTAGGATTTGAAAAGCTCTCACATATTATGTGAGAGCTTTTCTGTATGTAGAAGAGGAGAGAAAGTTATGAAACGTAAGTACGGTGATGGTTCTACGTGGAAGCGATTAATAGAGAAGACATACACAGTAAAACAAGTTGAAGCAGGTATGTTAGGAATATTGGATATAAAAAAGGTGAGAGAGCCTAGTTATAAAGAATACAATAGTAAAGAGCTTTGCATTGCAGGTGATGGGTATACATGGATGCAATATTTTATAAACGGCAAAAACTTTGCAATTACAGCTATGTTAGACAATCAAAAACAATTAGTGCAATATTATATCGATGTGACGAAAGAATTTAAAATAGACGATCGTGGTTTACCTTATTTTGATGATTTATATTTAGATGTAGTATTGTTACCGAACGGTGAGGTCTATGTACTGGATGAAGACGAGTTAGAGGATGCTTACAAAATTGGTGATGTTACAAAGGAAGAATATGAGTTAGCATGGCATACAACAAAATGGATTATCGCGACGATAAAAAATAGAAAATTTTATTGGATCTCAATATTGGATAAAGAAGTTAAAAAGTTGAAATGATTGGTTTATTCACCTTTTTGTATAATTACCAAAAAAATCTATACAAAAAATAATTGACTTTTGTTTTGTAAGCGAGTAAAGTTAGGAAAGAAATTATTATTTAAAAATAAATATGAAACCTTCTTATAAAGAGAGGCGGAGGGACTGGCCCTACGATGCCTCGGCAGCGGACTCGATTTCAGAGTGCTGTGCCAAATCCAGCAAGCATGTGCTTGAAAGATGAGAAGAGTGTTTCTTATAGATGTATAAGACCTCTTCTCGTTGGAAGAGGTCTTTTGTTGTTCATTAGAAAAGGTTGAAAACTAGGGAGAGATGATACTTTGAAAGAAACGAGAGGAAATGGTTTAGCGTTATTACCACTTGGAATATTTTTGGCGCTATTTATTGGTTCTGGAATTATTACAGGTGATTTCTATAAATTACCGATACTTATAGCGATTTCAATTGCAGTAGGAATCGCATTAGCGATGAATCGTAAAGAAAGTTTTAATGTGAAAGTGGAACGATTTGCAAAAGGTGCAGGAAATCCAGATATTATGATTATGGTATTAATCTTTGTACTTGCAGGGGCGTTTTCTGAAACAGCAAAAGGAATGGGCGGAGTGGATTCAACTGTTAATTTAGCGTTATCTATTTTACCACAAGGATTTATCGTTGCTGGAATTTTTGTTATAGGGGCATTTATTTCATTAGCGATGGGAACCTCAATGGGAACTATTGCTGCATTAGCGCCAATTGCTGTAGGTATTAGTGGGCAAACTGATATTTCAATTGCACTAACGATGGCTACTGTTGTGGGCGGAGCGATGTTTGGTGATAATTTATCATTTATTTCTGATACAACAATTGCAGCTGTAAGGTCGCAAGGAACAGAAATGAAAGATAAGTTTAAAACGAACTTTTTAATTGTATTGCCAGCTGCAATCATTACAATTGTACTATTAGTAATGTTTACTTTAGGAAGTGATACAGAAATTAAAGCTCAAACATTTGATTGGGTGAAGATATTACCATATGCAGGTGTACTTGTTACAGCATTACTTGGCTGGAATGTACTCATTGTATTAACTGGTGGAACTGTACTATCTGGTGTTATCGGTCTTATAGATGGAAGTTATACGTTAGAGAGTTTCTTTAAAAGTGTAACGACTGGAATGGGCAGTATGATGGAATTAGTATTACTTGCCATTTTAATCGGTGGTATGGTTGAGCTTATTCAGTATAATGGTGGTATTCAATATTTAATGAATCTTTTAACACGTAATATTCGTTCGAAAAAAGGAGCAGAGTTCGGCATTGCTGGTTTAGTGAGTATGACGAATATCTGTACAGCGAATAATACGATTTCAATTATCTTTACAGGTCCGCTTGCAAAAAACATTGCAGATCAATATGAAATTGATCCCCGTAAATCAGCGAGTGTATTAGATCTTTTCTCTTGCTGTATACAAGGGTTAATCCCATATGGTGCTCAAATGTTAACAGCGGCAGGGTTTGCTGCGTTATCTCCGATCGAATTGTTACCATATGCATTTTATCCAATTTTAGTTGGCGTATGTGGAATCATTTCTATATTAATTGGTTTCCCCAGGTTTTCTAAAGTGGCGGAAAAGAAAGAGTATCATAAAACAGCATAATTAAATATGAATTTTATTCGTAGCAACAAAAAGCCGTACAGAGAATATTCTCTGTACGGCTTTTTCTGTGCGATAAAAGAGTGAGTTATCCTATCTTTCCTTATATTTTACAAAAGGCTGAATGGAACTCAGTCTTAAGTCTGAGTTAAAAACGGTTCTTAAGCTCGTTATGAAAAAATGAAAAAATAGTTAAGATAAGAGTATCAAATCGAAGGGAGGCAAGCACAAGATGAAACAATTTCTAGCGTTTATCGCAGCCGGTATTTTGGCTTTAATTGCTCTTGGTAGTCTTGCTGGTATTGTAGGATTCGCCATTGGAGCAGGAGTTGTGTACTGGAGCTATAAATCATTTGTGCGAGCTAAATCATTCTTTGGAAAGTTAGCTTGGGGTATTGTTGGTTTAATCGGTTTGTCCATTGCACTTTCTCATTCCCCAGCATTAATCGGTATCGCAGCATTAGTAGTTTTATACTACGGATACCGTGAGTGGAAAAAAGGAAAAAATGTAGTTGTTGATTCTGCTCCAGAAAGTGCTAAACCATATAGCAACTTTGAAGATGAGTGGAACAAGTTAATGAAAAACTAATATAAAATAAATCAAATTATAAAGTAGAAGAGAGGAAGATTATAATGAAACAATCTTTATTCGGACGTGTACGCGATGCAATTTTAGCTGATTTTCATAATGTGTTAGATGAGAAAGAAAGAAAAAATCCAATTGCTATGTTAAACCAATATTTACGCGATAGTGAGCGTGAAATAACAAAAATTGAGAAGTTAATTCAGCGTCATAAAACATTAAAATCTAACTTCGCTCGTGAGCTTGAGCAAGCACGTTATTTCGTTAATAAAAGATCAAAGCAAGCTATCATCGCACAAGAAGCAGGCGAATTGCAATTGCATGAACGTGCATTAGAAGAAGTGGCGTATTATGAAGGGCAAGTAACTCGCTTAGAAGAAATGTATGCTGGTGTTGTAGAGCAAATTGATGAGTTAGAGCGTCGTCTTTCAGAAATGAAAAATAAATTAAAAGAAATGAACGCAAAGCGTATGGAATTAATGGCACGCGAAAATATGGCGCATGCAAACCGCCGTATGAATACTGCTATGCATAAAATGGATGAAAATAATCCGTTCTTACGATTCGAAGAAATTGAAGATCACATTCGTGACATAGAGCTTCGTATAAATGAAGAGCATGAGCGTGATACATTTGATATGAAAATTGCAAAACTAGAGAGTGAAATGAAAGAGAAAAATGAAGTATCGTTAACGAAAGAAGTAACAAAATAATTGTAGTATATAATAAAACAGGCTTATGATATAGTGATAGGAGAAAAGGTGTTGGAAAGCAATGCCTTTTCTTCTATGTATATGTGACAAGGAGGGGGGAGCTGAAATGAAGAAGCAATTTTCAAAAACACAATTTATGGGGATGCTCCTCATCATATTTGGATTCGGTCTTTTTCTTGATATGATACTTGGACATTTTGAACCAGGTGGTCTAATATTTGCATTTATTATGATTATGTTTGGAAGACATTATCGAAAGAAGAACCGTTATGTAAGAGGGAATGTATTTTTATTTGTCGGTGGTATTGTCTTCTTATTCTTCTTATTTTCATCAGCGGCATTCGTACTTGTTGTGTTTGCTTGTTTAGCTTTAATTGGTTATCAACTTATTCAACAAGGACATCGGCAAAAAGCAATGAAAGTTGAAATTAAAGAAAAGGGATATATAAATGAAGAAAAACAAATATATCGTACAGAACCGTATATAAAAAATATGTTTGTAGGTAATGTACGAATGATGGATCATATTTATGAAATAGAGGATATTAACGTCCAATATGGTGCTTGTGACGTCGAGATTGATTTAACAACTGCTATGATTCCAGAGGGAGAAACGGTTATTGTGATTCGGGGCGTCATTGGTAATATTCGCTTATATGTACCATATGATATTGAATTGTCTTTAAATCATTCTGTTATTGTTGGGCGAGTGCTCCTGCCAGGACACGAAGAAACTGGATTTAACCGTAATGTTACGTTTAGAACAGAACAGTATAAAGAAGCCCCTCGTCGTATTAAAATTATTTCTTCGCTTGTCGTAGGCGATACGGAAGTGAGGAAAGTATAATGAAAAAACAAAGGAATATTTCGTGGATGTATATTCGTTATTCTATGTTGTCCTCTGTTAGTATCGCACTTATTTGTACAATTGTATATGTATGGAAAAGCGAGCAACAAGTTTATGATTTACTATGGAAAGAATCCATTGCTTCTGTTCCAATTGGCTTGTTTATTATGAGTACGAGTCTTCTTATCGGAGGAATTGTAGGATATGCAATCGGTTATTATATAGAACAGCGTATACAAGGATTAAATACTTTTCTATTTGAAGTAGAGCGAGGGAATTTTCCGAGTGATGTTTCATTTACTGCGGACGATGAATTTCATGAAGTGGAACGAAAAGTAATTGGTCTTGCTCGTCGCTTAGAGGAGCAAGCTGGGCTATTTCAAAAAGTAACGAATGAACGAGCCCATTGGAATGAAGAGATGAGACAAGAAGCGATTTCTCAAGAAAGGCATCGATTAGCGAGAGAGCTACATGATTCTGTAAGTCAGCAGCTTTTTGCAATGTCGATGATGATGTCAGCCATTAATGAGCAAGCAGCTGAAATTCCAGACACGACGAAAAAACAGTTGCAGCTTGTTGAGAATATGGTTGTAAATGCACAATCAGAAATGAGAGCATTGCTCCTTCATTTACGCCCAGTGCAGTTAGAAGGTAAGAAACTAACAGAGGGTATAGAAGAATTATTAACAGAACTGTCTAGAAAGCAACATATGAAAATTGAATGGTTAATTGAACCGATTCAATTAAAAAAAGGTGTAGAGGATCATTTATTCCGTATTGTACAAGAGGCGCTGTCTAATACTTTACGGCATGCGAAGGCAAAGAAAACCGAAGTACGCCTTCGGAAAATTGATCAATATGCGATTTTGAAAATTATTGATGACGGTGTTGGGTTTAAAGTTGGTGTTAATAAGGCTGGTTCATACGGTTTAAGGTCAATGCAAGAGCGAGTTCATGAAATTGGTGGTACATTAAAAGTTCTTAGTTTTCCGAATAAAGGTACGCAAATAGAAGTGAAAGTACCTATTATGATTGAGAGAGGGGGAGAATCATGATAAAAGTATTACTAGTTGATGATCATGAAATGGTTCGAATGGGTGTATCAGCATATTTATCAACGCAGCCAGATATTGAAGTAGTTGGAGAAGCTGAAAATGGAAGAAAAGGTTCAGAGTTAGCTTTGCAATTAAGACCGGATATTATTTTAATGGACCTTGTTATGGATGAGATGGATGGGGTTGAAGCGACACGTGCTATTATTCAAGAATGGCCAGAAGCGAAAATTGTAGTTGTCACGAGCTTTTTAGATGATGAAAAGTTATATCCTGTTATTGAGGCGGGGGCGACAAGTTATTTATTAAAAACATCAAGAGCGAGTGATATTGCAGATGCTGTAAGAGCTACTTATGATGGGGAAACGGTATTAGAGCCGAAAGTTACTGGAAAAATGATGTCTCGTATGCGTCAGAAGAAAGAACAACCTTTGCATGAGGAGTTAACAGAAAGAGAGTCTGAAATTTTGTTATTAATTGCAGAGGGGAAAAGTAATCAAGAGATTGCAGATGAGTTGTTTATTGCCCTTAAAACAGTAAAGACACATGTGAGTAATATATTAAATAAGCTAAATGTAAGTGACCGGACACAGGCGGTTATTTATGCGTTTAGACACCAATTGACGAAATAAGAAGGAAGCTTTGGCTATATATGGTCAAAGCTTTTTGTTGACGGTTAATTATGTAAGCGTTATCATTAAGGCGTTAACAGTACATACAAAGGGGAGAGAGTGTATGTTAGTTCAAACGATATTTGGAATGGATGAAACGAAAAAATTAGGTAACTATGTGAATGCGTTGCAAGCACTTTGTGAACAATATGATATTGAAACAGATCGTATTGCAATTATTGAGGCGACAGAAGAATATTATTTATTTCTAGTAAAACAAGAAGATTGCTATGATGTTGTAAAAGTAGAAACAGTGGATACGAATATTGATTACTATACGAAAGCTTATAAAGTAAGTAGCTTTAATCGTACTTCTTATCAAATGTAAAAAACTCCCAAAATGGGAGTTTTTTTATGATACTTTCGATTCAGGTGAATGATCCGTTAATGGTACTGCTTTGGCACCACTTAATTTTGCGATAGCAAAACCGATAATAGCCCCAATTAATGCTGGTACTAACCATCCAATTCCTTCATTATATAATGGAATAAACTCGAAATAAGATGTGATAGATGAAACAGGAATATTCCCTTGTTTTAAACCATCAAATACGCTCACAACTGCAGATCCAATTAACGCACCTACATAAACAGAACGATATCCACCGAAATATTTATGAAGTAATGATAGTAATACGAGTACAATCGCAATTGGATATACAACAAGTAAAATAGGAACAGAGATTGCGATAATTTTTGTTAAACCTAAGTTGGCAACTAATAATCCTAACGAGCAAATGACACTTGCTAACGTTTTATATGAAAATTTCGTTAATAATGTTGAGAAGTATTGACTGCATGCAGATACAAGTCCAATACATGTTGTTAAGCAAGCGAGTGTAACGATAAGAGATAATAGAATTAAACCATATGGACCGAGTAATTGTTGTACGATAACGGTAAGTAGCTGTCCGCCATTTGTTGCGTATCCGAGAGAGACACTAGTTGTACCGAGCCAGCCAAGTGCACCATATACAAGTACGAGACCGGTAGCGGCAATAAGTCCTGCTTTTGCTGTTGCGATGGCAATGGATTTACGGTCATTCACACCTTTTGAGCGAATTGTATTTACAACGATAATTCCAAATGCAAGTGCTGAAATGGTATCCATTGTTAAGTATCCTTCCATAAAACCTTTGAAAATTGGAGAAATTTGATACTCTTGCATTGCTGGTCCGGATTGCCCGAGGGGGGTAAATACACCCTTAACGAATAATAAGAAAATAGAGAGTAATAAAATAGGTGTTAATACGCTTCCGATACGATCGACGAGTTTAGAAGGATTTAAACTAAGCCAAAATACGATAGCAAAGAAGATGACTGTGTATAAAAATAGCGCTAGGCTGCTAGAGCGAATAGTTTCTGGTAAGAAAGAACTAACTCCCATTTCATAAGCGACATTAGCAACACGTGGGATGCCCATAGATGGACCGATTGCAATGTATACAACTACTGTAAAGAATATTCCGAATGATGGGTGAACATGACTTGCAAGTTGTTGCATTCCATTTCCTGATAGAGAAATGGCGATAACAGTAAGTAGCGGTAAGCCGACTCCTGTTAGTAAAAAACCAATCATTGCTGGCCAAAAGTTTTCACCAGCATTTTGTCCAAGCATTGGAGGGAAAATTAAATTACCTGCTCCAAAAAATAAAGAAAATAGCATAAGACCTGTGAAAAAAATATGTTTTTTTGATACAGTGTTCATTGTTTTTGCCTCCTTTTTTGTAAATTCATTGTAAGAACACAAAAAACTCGTCCCTTAAGAAAGGGACGAGTTATATTTACCCGCGATACCACCCTAATTTATACATGTAGAAATATATTTATATGTATACGGCTTACAACGTACAACATGATACGTGTTCCTTGTAACGGAGGACGACCGGTAAGAACTTACTTCAGCATTCGGTTCTACTTCTCGGAGATGATTTTCGGTTACGAACTGAGCATTGGCTTTCAGCAAAATACCAACTCTCTGGGGAACAGCCCTGTAACGTACTCGTTCTCGTCAATGAATTTTTATTTAAGTATTCTGACAATATTTTCACATGTTTTTTTTAGAAAGTCAACATATTTTTTGGGAAATACACTTTCCTGTAGAAATATAGCTGAGAATATAAGGGTTAATGCTGTTTGTAAAAATGCTGTAAAACATTATAGAGAATTGTAAAGTTTATGGAGAAAATCGATATTTATAGGAGTAAGGGAGGAATTATTTGAATTTACAGAGAATAATACAACAATCCACTTGCTGGAAAGAACAAACCAAAAGAGGTGACTGAAATGCTTGCGATGGGAGTATTATTTGGCATTATTGCTATAATTGGTTTTATGTGGTTATATTATTCGCGTTCGTTTAAACAAGCAGAAGTTTTACTCTTTCAAAAAGGTAGTTTGTTGACAAATCAGTCTAGATATTTAGTATGTCCGAAGTGTGGAAGTGCGCAGGCCAGGAGTGGAGGATATCAAGAGTGTTGCAAAACTAGATTATGAAAGAAGGAAGCCTCACATTATTTTGTGAGGCTTCCTTCCTTACAATTTCTTAGCGCTCCAAATTGTCCAATGATCTCTTTCGATGATAGGAGAGACGTTTTGTAATGCCGTTTGGATATGATGTAGAAGTTGAGAAAGTTCATTATCTGTTAATTCATATAGAATGGATCGTCCGGTTCGAGGAGATAAATCTTGCAGCAATGCTTCTACAGAATCATGTGTTTTTCGTACTTCCCAGTGTGCTTGAATGGGGAACACTTGAAGAGAATATTTTTGTAATTCTTGCTGTATAGTAGTGGTTTTTGGTCTTCTTTTTGATTCTATTTCAATGAGTTTTGGAAATACAGAGAAAAAGTATCCACGAATGTGTTCAGGACTTCCTGGAATTGTACAATCTTCAATAGTTCGGTCTTGTAAAATAAGTGTACCGTCCTGTTTTAATATGCGAGAAGCCTCTCGTATAAATGTAGGAACATCTTGTAAATGATGGATGACTGCGCGAGAAATGACAAGGTCGAATGATTCGTTAGGATATGGAATGTTATGCGCATCACCGTGAATGAATGAAATGTTTGGGAAGGCATTACAATTTTCTTTTGCGGCTTGTAATATTTCTTTTGAAAAATCAAGCCCAACAACATTTTTGGCTCCCATAAGAGCAAGTTCTTTCGTATAAATGCCTCCACCACAACCTATATCAATTACTTGTTTGTTTTGTACATCTACAATATTGTTTATTGTTTCCTGCCATGAAATATGTGCGTTACGATTTGCATACGTATACTTATTATTTGCATCATGAAAATTAATGGACATTGTAAAATCCTCCCTTCAGTGTATAGTATAGCTCATTCTATATAATGTAACGTTTTTGTTTTATGCATGAGGATTATAAGAATTTCTTATTGGAAAAGGAGAATCAATTTGAAAGGGAAATATTTAATGTTTTTATGTGTTATTTTACTCGCGTCGTGTGGTCAAGCCGAGCAAAAGAAGGAATCGAAACAAGTAGAGGAGACAGTGAATGAAGTGAAAGAACCATTACAAATAACTGTTATACAAAAAGGTAAAGAAGAAAAAAATTTAAAGAAAATGGATGCGGAGTTGGTGGTGGATATTATAAACAAAGCGGAAAAACAAGAAGTAACGGGTAGTTTTGGTGAACCGGAATATGAAATACAAATTAGTAGAGATGGGAAAATTGAAACATATTATGCATGGTTAAGAGGAGAAGATCGCCGAGGATGGATTCAATATAAGAAAGATATGTATATGCTGAACGAAAAAGATACTGAAAAACTTTTGGCTATATTTCCAAAGATTCCAGAACAAAAAGAAGATGAGATGCAAGTAGGGCCTTTAACGGAAGTAACGAAAAAAGATTTGCAGATTACCGCGTTTCATATTAAAGCAGGCGATCAAAAAATAAATTATACGGTACGTTATACGATTTCACAATCACTATATAATAAGTTAGCAAAGGAACAAGAATATTATTTGCAATTGATTTTCCCGGAAAAGGTTCAAAAATTAATTGGAGCAAAAGATAGTGAAATGATTTCAGCTGAAAAAGTAAAGGAAGGGTATAAACAGTATGAATTGAATGTTACTGTTCCGATAAAAGATGCTTCAGAATCACAATTAAAATCACTAGAAACCTATTATGATAATTACGATTTACAAATATTAAATAGTAAGAAAGAAAAAGTAGGAGCATTTCAAAACATTATTCAAATTGTTAAAGAGTATGGTGAAAAAATGAATTTACAAAGATAAAGTGAAACTTTAATCAATGGGGGGGAATCCCCCGCTGATTTTAGCACGACTCCCACCTAACTTCTTTGCTCCAGCTGAATTTTGAGGTGGGAGTCTTACTGCCCGCAAATAGCGGGATAAATATGAATCGTAAAGTCTATATGGCCTTTCCTAGGAAATGATAATAGAGGGGAAAGGTCCCCCTCTATTATTTTGCTTTTGCAGAGGGCTCATTCATTGATTTTCGTGTAATTAGAAAAGAAATCATAAGAGCAGAAAGAATAATAAGGGCTATAAATAAGTGATTTGGCAACCAATCTAATAACAATACGTAGCTGACGGTATAAAAAATAAGAGTTGAAGCTAAAAACGATAGAGCGCCTATCATAAGAGATTGTAATTTCATTTGTATTTACCTCCTTTTATTTTTATTTTTGGCTAAAAATGGATGAAATAAACATTATTTCTAACAATAGAAAAAAATATGTCATAATAGAGAAAAGAATAAGTTTTGATGAGTGTATATGACTCAGTAAAGCGAGATAAAGGAGAGGGAAATGAAAAATAATAAAAAAGGATTATGGGGAGTTATCGTTGCAATAGGGTTATTTTTACTGTCTAAGTTAAAATGGGTATTTGCCATTTTTAAGTTAGCAAAATTTTCAACTGTATTTAGTATGTTTTTATCGCTTGGTGCATACGCAGTCATATATGGTTGGAAGTTTGGGGTAGCACTCGTTTATTTGTTGTTTGTACATGAGATGGGGCATTTATGGGCAGCGCGAAAGAAAGGTATACCAACATCGCCAGCAATCTTCATACCTTTTATGGGGGCCCTTATTGGGATGAAAGAGATGCCGAAAAATGCAAAAGATGAAGCATACATTGCCTATATGGGACCTCTTTTCGGATTGCTTTCATTTTTACCCGCGATTCCACTTTATCTGGTAACGAAAGAGCCGTTTTGGGCGCTTATTATTTTACTTGGCAGTATGATTAATTTCTTTAACTTAATTCCAGTTTCTCCGTTAGATGGTGGACGAATAATTTCAGTTGTAAGTACGAAAATTTGGGGAGCAGGGCTAGTTTTACTACTCGGCTATTCTATTTACTATAAGAGTATTTTGGGAGGATTTATTGTTATTATCGGCTGCATGGAACTATATAGAGTAATAAAGAGAGATGAGCCGATTAAGGAATTAGGATATAGAATCGATGGAATGAAAGCATATGTTGCTAGGCTTGAAGAGGAATTAAAAGAAACTGGTGCGGTGCATCGAACGATTTATATGATTCACCATGAGATGAATGTATTAAGACAAAGAGAACGTGAAAAAGAATTAAAAACAGGAGAACTTCAAAAGATTGAAGTGCTAGAGTACCTTTTACCAAAGTTTGAGCCGCTTGATTATGTCCCATATGAAGATGAAAAAGAAATGCATACAATTCATATAAGAGAAGCATTTGAAATGTCAGAAAGAAAATTAAATGAATGGGAAACAGAAAAAGAACAACAAGAAAATTATTATAAAGTCGATACGAAAACGAAATGGACAGTATTTGCTTGTTATATCGGATTAATGGCTATACTCGGTTATACAGCTTATGAAGGTTATGTTGTTTTACAAGAGCATTTACCAAGGAGAAGTTTGTAGGGAAATAGTGTCGAAATGACAAGAAGGATTTAAACAGGAATTATATTTCTACGAGAGAATGTTACAAGTGTAACAGTACATTGTAATATTCATAGTAGAAAAGGGGTTCTGTATATGAAGAGATTGTTAAGTGTATTGGTAACTATTACTGTGATGGCAATAGCGAGCTATAGTCTTATGAAAGTACTATTATATTATGCGAATAAGTCTGCTGGAGTAAATACAGTAGCACAAATAGAAGAGGTACAAGAGAAGAAGAAGACACTCGATTTTGTTCGTACGACACATGAAAGTTATAATAATTTCTTGAATTATGGTAAGGCAGAGAAATATACAGATGGGGACTGGAAACATTTTAAACAATGGTTTCAAGAGCAAGAAGCCTCTTTAAAAAATATACATAAAGAAATAAAAAATGAAAAAATAAAACGCGATGTGAATAGAAGTTATGAAATTGTAAAAAAAGGTGTGGAGCTTCAGAATATGGAGTATGTAATCTATGCTCATCGCGTATACCATGACCTGGATATACTTGTGAATAAATATAAAGGTGAAACGAATATATGGGGGTATACAGAGTTTGGAGATGGGCAGAATATAAGAGTAATTGAACAAGCGATACAAACAAAGTAGTAGGCTAGCTAGAATTCTAGTTAGCTTTTTTTGAGCACAATTAATGAGGGCTAATTAAAATTTACTTAATATGTGCATTGTTCATATATTTTTCACAAAAACACCGTGTTAATAGTGATTAAAATCACAATATGTATTATACAATTCAGTTAAACTAAAAACAGTTAAGTAAATAGAGGAGTGGGATACAATGTTAAGTGCAAAAACAATTGAAATCGTAAAGTCAACAGTACCGTTATTACAGGAAAAAGGCGTTGAAATTACAACGAGATTTTATCAAATTTTATTTTCGGAACATCCGGAGTTATTGAATATTTTCAACCATACGAATCAGAAAAAGGGAAGACAACAACAAGCGTTAGCAAACGCTGTTTATGCAGCTGCAACGTACATTGATAATTTAGAAGCTATTATTCCAGTTGTAAAACAAATCGGTCATAAGCATAGAAGTTTAGGTATTAAAGCAGAGCATTATCCAATAGTAGGTACATGCTTACTACGAGCGATTAAAGAGGTCGCAGGAGCACCTGATGAAGTTTTAAATGCATGGGGAGAAGCGTATGGCGTCATTGCTGATGCATTCATTAGCATTGAAGCGGGTATGTATGAAGAAGCTGCACATAAAGAAGGTGGATGGAAAGATTTCCGCAACTTTGTGATTGTTAAAAAAGTGAAGGAAAGCGACGTTATTACATCATTTTATTTAAAACCTGAAGATGGCGGGAAAGTTTCTTCATTCATCCCAGGACAATATGTAACGATTCAAATAAATATTAAAGGTGAAACATATACACATAATCGTCAATATAGCTTGTCTGATGCTCCAGGAAAAGAATATTATCGTATTAGTGTAAAGAAAGAAAAAGGTGTAGATACACCAGATGGTAAAGTATCTAATTACTTACATGATCATGTAGGGGAAGGAGATGTCTTACCAGTAAGTGCACCAGCGGGAGATTTCGTATTAAATATGGATTCAACATTACCTGTTGTACTAATTAGTGGTGGGGTAGGGATTACACCGATGATGAGCATGTTAAATACGCTAATTGAACAAGAATCAAAGCGTAATGTATGCTTTGTTCATGCGGCGATAAATAGTAATACACATGCGATGAAAGAGCATGTTGAGACAGTAGAAAAAGAGTATGAACAAGTTAAAGCATATACTTGCTATTCTTCACCGACAGAGCAAGATGTGGAAATGAAGAATTTTGATAAAGAAGGATTCATTGAACGTGAATGGTTACAAACTATTATTCCAACAACTGAAGCAGAATTTTATTTCTGCGGTCCAGTACCATTTATGAAGCATATAAATGCTGCATTAATTGATTTGGGTGTTAAACAAGAGAACATTCATTATGAATTTTTCGGTCCCGCAGCAAGCTTACAATAGATTAATGTTGCCAAGCAAAAAACGAGGTATTATTTTACCTCGTTTTTTGCTTGTTCTCTTAATAAGCGATTAACTGTTTCGCGGCGTACACCTATGAGCTGACCAATTTCAGTTTGTGTTAATATTTCATAAATAGGGATGTCACCTAAATATAAGGTGAACCATTCTTGTAAACGATGAAGGCGCTCTTTAGGAGAGACAGTTGTCAATTGATCGATACGCTGTTGCATCATTCTTAACTTCGATTGTAATTGTATAGCGATATTTTCATATGATGCAGGATTTGCTTGAAGTTTGTCGTACCATTCATTGCTAATTATAGGCTCCACTTCTGTTTTCATTAAAGCGATAGCTGTACCATGATATTTCTTCGGTGAAATTAAAGAATGGTGAGGTATCGTTTCACCAGGAACGATAATATTAAATAAAAATGGTGTTCCGTTTTCTTCTAATCGAATAACTTTTAATAAACCTGTTTTTATAAAGTATAAAGGACCGTCCTCACCTTGACGGAATAATATATCTCCCTTATGTAGAATCAATGTTAGCCCCCCATTAAAATATTTCTATTTCTTATATTTTAGCGTATATGTATAAAGATAATATGCTTTTTAAACAGTAATTTCATTGACGAAATGTATGCTATTACAGTAGTATACTATTTAGTGTGTAATAGTACTAGCAATGAATACGCTGTAGGGGGTTTAGTATATTGTTAGATGCGATGAAGATGACGGATATGAGAATTCCGGCGAATGCTATCATTCATGTAGAAGAGATGAAAGGTGGAGTCGTTTTATCCGTTGAAATAGACGGCCAAATTATTTATACGATGGCTTATGATGAAGAAACAGATAGTTATGCTGAATTATATGATCGAAACGATAAGAGGGCGTGCCAAGTACATGAAGACTTTATGGGATGGTCACTTCTTCACTAAAAAGATGTCAATATGACATCTTTTTTTATTGAATCGATAGATTATACAAAGAAATGAAATATAAGGATAAAATTTGTAATAAATGATTTTGCATTGTTAGCACTTTGTAACTGTAAGATAACTGTTTTTTCGCTATCATAAAGATAACAGTCATAGCTATAGGAGTGATCAACTTGAAGAAAGTACATATTTCAAATTTTATGCTATTAAGTGTTTGTTTAGTTTTATTTGTTCTCCTAGGAGCCTTTTTATATTCATGTGTATAAGAAAAAACGCATTCTAGAAAGAACGCGTTATAAAAATGAAGTAATGATTAATCTAGTTCCAAGAATAATTAATGTGATACGTAATAAATTAATTACTGCATTACCACTTAATTTTGTGTTAATATAAGCCCCGATTTTTCCGCCAATCCATGCACCAGGAATAAGAATTAATGCATAAGCCCAGCTGACATTTCCTAGAGAGATGTGAGTTAAAGAACTTACAATTGCTGAGAGAAATACGATAAACATTGAAGTTGCTACAGCAATGTGTGCTGGGAACGCAAAAAGAAGCATCATCGCTGGCACAAGTAAGGCGCCACCACCGATTCCGAATAATCCGGATATAAATCCAACTATAAAGGCAATAAAGATAGCGAGAAATGGTGGGAATTGATAGTCTACAGTATTTCCTTCGTTATCTGTAAAAGATCGCTTAATTACAGTCATATTTGATAGGGAAAGAGGTTTCAATTTGTCTCGTAGTATAAGAAGAATGGAGACGAATATAAGAAAAATCCCAAAGTATAAAGAAAATGTATCTTGGTTTAAAAATTTGTTTGCCCATGATCCGATAATACCACCAGGGCCACTCCCGATAAATAAAATAAGTCCACTTTTATAATCTACCCGTTTATGTTTCATATAAGTAAGGGTAGAAGACAGCCCCGTAAAAACGACGGTTACCATAGAAGTTCCTACTGCGAGTTGTGGTGATAAACTGTGTAATCCAATTAATAACGGAACGATAATAATTCCGCCTCCAAGTCCGACTAGGCTCCCGACTGTCCCGGCGATTAATCCGATGAAAAGTAACATGATGTATTCCAAAATTGCCAACTCCTCTATATAACTTATCCATCAATCATTATACACGCTTTTTAATAAGAAATAGGCTTGTTCACAAAAAAGTCGTCTTCCTAGAAAAATAAGGAAGACGACTTTTGATTAAAAGATTAAGTGTAATAAGTAGTAAAATAATGCAGCTAAAGAAGCTGAAATAGGAAGTGTAATAACCCATGTAATTAACATGCGTTTTGCAGTTCCCCATTTTACACCTTTCACACGATGTGAAGCACCAACCCCTAAAATAGAAGAAGAGATAACGTGCGTTGTACTAACCGGTAAGTGAATGAATGTTGCACCGAAAATAACAAGTGATGATGATAAATCGGCAGCTACACCATTTACAGGACGAATTTTCATAATTTGTCCACCGACAGTTTTAATAATTTTCCATCCACCGACAGAAGTACCAAGACCCATTGCGATTGCACAACATAATTGTACCCAGAACGGGATGTCGTCAGAAGTATGATAGTTATTGGCCATAAGAGCCATCGTAATGATTCCCATTGCTTTTTGTGCATCATTCGTACCATGTGTGTAAGCTTGTAATGCTGCAGTGAAAATCTGGAATATACGGAAGTTCTTGTTCGTTTTCGTTAAGTTAAAGTTTTTAAAGACCACTTTAAAAATACTATATACGATGTAACCAATAACAAAAGCGATAATCGGTGAAATGATTAAAGCTTCAAGAATTTTTATAAACCCTTTATAGTTTAATGAGCTAATACCAGCAGCAGCAATTGCTGCACCAGCGATTGCGCCAATGATTGCATGCGAAGAACTACTTGGAATGCCATAGTACCAAGTGAGCAAATTCCAGACTATTGCCGCAAGCAAAGCAGCTAAAATTACAAGAGAACCATTTGGCAAGGCAAACGGGTCAACGATATCTTTTGTAATAGTTTTTGCTACACCTGTAAATGTCATCGCACCTAAAAAGTTCATAATAGCTGCCATAACAATTGCATGTCTAGGCTTTAGAGCTTTCGTTGAAACAGCCGTTGCAATAGCGTTTGCTGTATCGTGAAATCCATTGATAAAGTCAAAAGCTAAAGCGCAAATGACTACTAAAACGGTCAGTATCAAGAGTGTATCCATGATCAAACTCCTTACGCGTTCTTCATAATGATTGTTTCTAATACGTTTGCAACGCTTTGACAGCTATCAGCTACTTCTTCAAGCTCTTCGTAAATCTCTTTAAATTGAATAATCTTAATCGGATCTTTCTCACGAGAGAATAGATGCTTAATCGCATGACGGCGAATATCATCACATTGTGACTCGTAATCCTTAATCTTAATCGCATTTGTACGAATATCGACTAATTTCTTTTTAGACAGTAGTTCAACAGAATTTGCAATCTCAATTGCACATTGATTAATTGCTTCAACGAATTTAATCATGTATTCATCAGCTTCTGTAATAGAATACATTTCGAATAGACCAGCACTGTGATCTAATCCGTCTAATACATCATCCATACTCATTGCAAGCTGTAGGATGTCTTCACGTTCAATAGGAGTAATAAACGCTTTGTTTAGCTCCATAATGATTTCGTGAATGAATGAGTCACCTTTTGACTCATACTCTTTCATGCGCATAGAAAACTCTTTTAAATCGCTAGCATTTTTAATTTTATACTCCACGAAAAACTGCGCGCCTTCTTTTAAATTTTCGGAAACATTCATTAGCATTTCAGAAAATTTATCTTTCTTTGATTTAAAGACCATTATTGTTACCCCCACAAAAGTAATATATGTAAAATATATTGGCTAATCAATTCTAACAAAAAACTGTCGTTTTTTAAAACATTTTATCGAAAAGTTTACAAAAACTTAACATAACTCACATTGTTGTATTAATAATATTAATACTGAATAGTGAATATCTTACTTGTAGAATGTCCTTTTCTTGTGAAAAGTATGAATGTGAAAGAAAAGCTTTACACTATAGGAATGACTACGTTATTATAATAAATTTAAAAGGAGGTATATTCTTCCTTTTAAAAAAAAGAGTGTAAACAAATGAAGGAAGTGAACGAATGAAATTGAAGAACACTCATTTTAAAAAAATGCTTGAGTGGTTCAATAAGAGGAAGAAACTACGCAATTCATTAATTGTATTGGGAAGTTTACTTGCTACTCTATTTATTGTTGTAAATATAATAATTTCCATTCAAGATATATCTGAATTAAAACAAGCTGTTCCACAACCAACTTTAATTTATGATGCAAATAATGAAGTTGCGACTAAATTAGCTTCTTCTAAAACAGAAGGAGTTAAAAGGAAAGATATTCCTGATATTATGGTTCAAGCAATTGTTGCAGTAGAAGATAAGGAATTTTTTAGTCATCATGGTATTTACTATAGTGGAATCATAAGTGCTGTATTTAAGAACATTACAGCTGGTGAAGTTGTGGCAGGTGGTAGTACAATTACACAACAACTTGCAAAAAATGTATTTTTGACACAAGATCGCACATACTCACGTAAAATAAAGGAATACTTTTTAACAAAAAAAATAGAGCGTACTTATTCAAAAGATGAAATTATAGAAATGTATATGAATCAAATTTATTTTGGTGAAGGTGCTTGGGGGATAAAAAGAGCAGCTAAATCGTATTTTGATAAAGAGGTAAAAGACTTAACAATTTCAGAAGCTGCAACGATTGCAGGATTAATTAAAGCGCCATCTGCGTATTCGCCGTATAAAAACTTTAATAAATCAATTGAAAGACGTAATGTCGTATTAGGTTTAATGAAGGAGCAAGGGTATATTTCTGAAGAACAATATAGTCAGGAGAAAGAATCAGGTCTTGTATTACGACGTGGTGTTGACGATAAATATAAGGGGAAATATTCTCAATACGTAGATTATATTGTTAGAGAAGCGATGGACAAGTATGAATTAACACAAAATGAAATTTTAGCAGGTGGTTATCGTATTTATACGGAACTTGACCCGAAAAAACAACAAGCGGTTGAAGATGTTGTGAATAATGATAGTTATTTTAAAGATAGTGGTTCAGATCAGCTTATGCAAACTGGAGTGGTCCTTATGAATCCAAAAACTGGCGGTGTTCCGGCTTTAGTTGGAGGTAGAGGTCCTTATCAATTTTTACAGTTTAATCATGCAACACAATTAAAAAGACAGCCAGGTTCAACGTTAAAGCCTCTTGCAGTGTATGTACCAGCGTTAGAGCAAGGATATGAAGTATACGATGTCTTAAAAGATGAACCGTTTAATATTAAAGAATATGCACCACAAAATAGTGATCATACGTTCCATGGTAATGTAACGATGTATGAAGCAGTGGCAAAGTCATATAATGTTTCAGCAGTTTGGCTATTAGAGCAAATTGGATTAGATAAAGGATTGAAATCTTTAGAGCGGTTTGGTATTCCATTAGATCCTGAAGACCGTACGTATCCGATTGCTTTAGGGGGTATGCATGTAGGGACTTCACCATTTGTAATGGCTCAAGCGTATAGCGCATTTGCAAATGATGGTGTCCAAGTAGAAGCTCATGCCATTAGAGAAATCCAAAATGCTGAAGGGGAAACAATTGGAAAATGGTATAAGAAAGAAACTCGTGTGACGAATGAGAAAGTTGCCCAAAAGATGACATACTTATTAAAAGGTGTTATTGAAAGGGGAACAGGTGAAAAAGCGAAAGTTAATAATATCGATACCGCAGGCAAGACAGGGACTACCCAGCTTGTAAATGGACCAAGCACTGGTGCGAAGGATTCGTGGTTTGTTGGATACACACCGGATTTAGTAGGTGCGATTTGGGTAGGGTATGATAAAACGGATAGTGAGCATTATGTGCCAGGAGGCAGCCAAATTACAACGACAATGTTTCGGGACATTATGAAGAAAGCGAATGGAAATCCAACTCAAAAGGCATTTCAGTTATCACTAATACCTGAGGCGGATTATACAAAACAATTAAAAACGATTGAGGAAGAAAAACGAAGGAAAGAAGAAGAGAAAAAACGAAAAGAAGAGGAAGAACAAAGAAAAGAACAGCAAAATGAATGGATAGATAAAGTAAAAGAGTGGATTCCATTTTGGTAAAAAAAGAGGCGAATAACGAGTTCGCCTCTTTTTTATGAGAAATGAGTGATTTTATCTCGATTCAAAATGTGGCAACAGAAAAGAAGTTAGGTGAGAATCGAGCTGCCTATAAAAATTTGATTGGTTTAACTTAATAATAAGTGGGGATGGGAAAAGCTCCACTTATTAAAGCTTCAGTTTATTTATTTAGCGTAACATTGGTCCTGCCGAAGGATTGAGAATCAAACGTGACGGTTATTATTCCTTTACTAATAGGTTCATATGGTAATTCCTCTTCGAAACTTCCAGTATTTTCATTATGGATAGAGAGTGTTATTTCATCAACGTCTTTATTTTTATATTGATCTTTAATCGTTTCAGCGATTTGAAGTAGGTTTTCATAACTAGAAGCTTCTGTAATAAGCATTCCTTTTATAACTTTTTTTTCATTTTGTGTGGAAGAGGAATACGGGATGTTGTTTTGTTTTGTATACAGAAGTTCGTATGGAATTGTTTTTCTTTCTGCTTTTGAAACATTTGAATATTTTAGAGTTAAAAGAAACCCTATACATAAAATTATGCAAACCATAAGAACAAACCAAAAACGTGTCAGTGATATAATTCTCATTATCATCCCTCTTTCATGTCTTTGTCTTCACTATTTATCATACAAAAAGAGGATTAAGCTAGAGTAAATTTGAAGTAAAGAAACGTAAAGAAGGAGCACTTATCCTCCAAAATAAGTGCTCCTTTTTATTAAAAGAGAGATTTAACATGCAATCAAAATAATACAAATTACTATAAATTAAACATTCTTTGTCTTTCAAAAATAAGATAAAAACTAAAAGTTAGTAAATTCGGAAGACTGATAGTGTAGCTGTTGTGTCACCAGTGTTAGGGATGGAAATAGTATTTACTGTAGGTTGTACAGAGATTGTTGTACCAGCTGTTAAAGTAATAATTGTGGAGAAAGAAATCGCACTACCGATAACGTTAGTTGAAAAATTACGAGTAGGTGGTTGACCGTTGAATGAAATACCGAATCCAAAAGGTGAAGAACCCGGGAAGGTTGTAGATGCAGAGAAACTAATATCGTATACTCCTGTTTCAAAAATAGTTAAAGTATCTGAAGTGTCATTAAAAGAGAGATTATTTAGTTCGAAAACTTGATTGAATTGGATATTTGTTCCAGTTGATATGGTTTGTGGATTAGAATTTCCTATTGCTGCTATAGTTACAGTGAGTGGTGTGCCCGACGGTCCAGTAGCACCTTGGGATCCAGCCGGTCCTTGAATCCCTTGAGAACCTTGAGGTCCAGTAGCGCCTTGAGCCCCCGCTGGTCCTTGAATCCCTTGAGAACCTTGAGGTCCGGTAGCGCCTTGGGATCCAGCCGGTCCTTGAGAACCTTGAGATCTAGTAGCGCCTTGAGCGCCAGCCGGTCCCTGAGCCCCTTGAGGTCCAGTAGCGCCTTGAGCGCCAGCCGGTCCCTGAGCCCCTTGAGGTCCAGTAGCTCCCGTAGGACCTATTGTTCCTCCGCCAAGGCAACCTGATCCATATTGCACTAGAATAGCTTGAATTTCTGTAATGAGCTTAACGAGTTTATCGATAGTACAGCAATCGATTTTGAATAACTTAGCAATATACAATAAATAATTAAGCAGACTTTGTAGTTCAACGTATAATGCTCCGCATGAGAAAGGTGATGTCTTTAGGATAGTTAATAAGTTAGCAATAATAGAGTTTCCGACTTGTTCTTGTGCAGGTGATAAATCTAAGCAATTGAGGAATTTTTGAAGATTATTTAGGATATCAATTAGTTTATCAATATTATCTTGAGAAGGATTTTGAAATACAGCTTGAATATTTTGACCAAGAGCTTGAAGAAGTCTAACATACTCTTTAAGTTCGGACTTAGAGATATTAATATAACTGCAAGCTCTTACTTCGCAACAATCATTACCATAGAATACTTTCCCTTTATTCTTGTTGGACATTTGTTCATTCATTTCTTTTATAGAATAAATAGCCTTTACTATATAATAAAATGAAAATTAAACTGAATTCGTGATGGACAAACTACTATTTCAAAAAATAAGAAGTTTACCCATCTTGCGAAAACAAAGAAAAATTAAGAGGTAGAGAAAGATTTATATAAGTAAAAAAAAGAATAGGCTGTAATAAAAAAATTGCACGCCAATTGTTAGGTTATATCTAACAATTGGCGTGCAGTTCGTGGAACAGTCCAACATTGTTAATGATTAATTCTTTCATGGTTTGTTTTAGGCAAAATTGGGATAGAAATAGTGAAAGTTGTACCATTTTGATTACTAGTAACTTTTAATGTGCCATTATGATTTTGAATAATTTTCTTCGTTACTGATAATCCCAGTCCCGTTCCTGAGTCTTTTGTAGAGAAAAACGGATCAAATATATATTCTTGAATAGCTGGAGGAATGCCGGTTCCATTATCTTTGAAAGTAATACGAACAAAATTATCTAAGCGATAACTAGTAATTTGAATAGAAAGAGGTTCTTCACCTTGAGCGTCGACAGCATTTTGAAATAAATTTAAAAAAACTTGCACGAGTTCATGGCGATCAATATTGACGAGTACACCATCTAATTCGGTAGAAAAATCATAGTCAATAGAAATGTTGTGCAAAAAAACTTCACTAGCAAGTAGTTGTTGAATATACTCGCGTAAAAACGTATTGATTGGAAAATGTTCTCTAGTAAATTCACGCGTTTTTGAAATAGCTAAAAATTTTGTAATAATACTATTGGCACGATCTAATTCAGGGATGAGTAGACTTTTAAACAATTCTTTATTGGATGGAGAAACGCTATCTTGTAGAAATTGCAAGTACCCACGTACCGTTGTAAGGGGATTTCGTACTTCATGTGCAATCCCAGCTGCAATTCGCCCAGCTAGGGAAAACTTTTCGGCATCACGTTCTGTATTTAAATAATGAAATACACTAATAACTCGAAAAATCTCCCCATTATAATCACGAATAATACGGTTATTTACGATGCCATAGTTTTTGTCTAACACTTCCTCATTATATATTTCGGTTCCCGTTTTTAACGTTTCAATAGCTTTAATTTGTTCTTCAGATAAGTTTAGTAATTGTTGAATTGGTTTTCCAATTATAGAATTTCGTATTACACCAAAATCATCTGCTGCAGCTTGATTACATAATGTAATGTTACCTTTATTATCAATAAAAGTGACGTGATGCGAGAATGCATCGAAAATATGAACAAAATGTTTTTCTAGTTGTTCAAATAAAAATAGTGAATCGCAAATAAGCTGAAAGGTAGGCTCTTTATCTTTTTGTTGTATGTGTTGAATAGAATGAGATGTTCTCGTTTTTTTTATTTGCAAACCAATATGTGGATTTTTATATGTGAAATGATGTGGTAATTGATTTACAAGTTCTTCATATAACCGTACTTTATTTTCCAATTCTTTTATTCGATTTTCATGAGATAAAATAATATCGTCTTGAAGCATAAATAAATAACTCCTCAATTTAAAAATTCTTCCATCTAGTATATCATATTTTTATACGGATACTCTTAAAGAAAGAGCGACTTTATGAAAGTGATCGGATGGTATTTTTGTGAAGTAATATAGAATGAGTGTAAGCTGAAGTTGGGAAGGGAGGAATACGTTTGTTTTTTATTGGAGTGACGGGATGGGGAGATCATGATTCTTTATATAGTAATCCCTATGAAAATAGAAATAAATTGCGAACTTATAGTGAACATTTTCCCATTGTGGAAGTAGATAGTTCATTTTATGCGATACAACCTGCGCGGAATTATACAAAATGGGCGATGGAAACGCCGAAAGATTTTTCTTTTATAGTAAAAGCTTATCAAGGAATGACAGGACATATGAAAGGGGAAATCCCTTTTTCTACGTTCGATGAGATGTTTGATGTGTATAAACAATCAATTCTTCCTTTAATAGCAGCGAATAAATTAAAAATGATTTTATTTCAATATCCACCATGGTTCGATTGTAAAGTGAAAAATGTAGATTTACTTCGGTACACGAAAGAAAAAATGGAAGATTTCCCATGTGCAATAGAATTTCGAAATCAAACATGGTTTTATCCAGAGATGAGAGATAAGACGTTACAATTTTTAGAACAAGAAAAATGGATTCATACAATTTGCGATGAGCCTCAGGCAGGAATAGGATCAGTACCGCTTGTATTAGAGGCAACAAATTCAGACATGGCGTTAATACGTTTTCATGGCCGGAATGTTCATGGATGGCTTGACAAAGGAGAAAATTGGAGAGCGGTTCGTTGTTTATATCGCTACAATAATAATGAGTTGAAAGAATGGGTAAACCGATTAGAGCAATTGAAAAAAAAGACTAAGGACATATACGTTTTGTTTAACAATAATTCGGGTGGGGATGCGGCGGACAATGCGAAACAGTTGATGGAAATGGCGAATATTACATATGGCGAGCCGAAACCAGAGCAATTAAATTTATTTGAATAAATACAAACAAGAAAAGCACTGTACAAACAGGGGGAATGTACAATGCTTTTCTATATGAAAAAGAGGGGTAACAATGTTACTGAGCGTTTGGTTGATTCATCAATTGTTGGCTTCATAATAAATGATAATGGTTATCATTATCATAGTCAATAGTTTTTCGAAAAATAAATAAAAAACTTTTGATATTTTGAAAATAAATAAAAAAAGAACAGCGATTACTGCTGTTCTTTTCCATTGACGAATTGTTGTAAATCAAAAGGAGTTATCGCTTGGATAAATTCCTTTGAGATAAGTGTTTGAACAAGAGTGCTTTCAGAAATTGTAGCACCTGTTTTCTTTTCATAAGATTTCTTTAATAAATCAAGTTTTTCAGCCGTTTCTTTCGGTAATTCAATTGTTAATGTGTTCATAATTTCTCCCCCTTACTATTAGATTACCACTACAGTATAGGAGAGACAAGAAAAGAGAATATGAAACATAAAAAAGGTTACCAAATTTACAAATGGTAACCTTTTTTATGTATAAGAGTTATTAAGCAATACCGATATACTTTAAAGTTTTTGATGGAGTACTGTGATCAAAGAAGTGTTGTAAAAATGCAATATCAACACCTGATTTGTATGCACAATAGCCCCAAGTTTTTCGAAGTGTATGTGAGCTAATCCCTTCTAATCCAACTTCTTTTGCAGCTTTGTTTAAAATGTACCATGCATGTTGTCTCGTAATAGACTTTGTTCCTTTTTGAGACTTTAATAATGGTTCATTACGTTTCCAAGTTTTACGTTCTTTCATGTAGTCTTCGATTGCGTGCTGTAAGTCTTCATTTACAGCAAACCATTTATGTTTCTTTACTTTTTCATTGTAAAATAAAATGGAATGGCGAACATTTTCGTCTTCATCGATTACATCACTAACTTTTAATTGTAAGATTTCACTTACTTTTAAGCCAGAATTTACAGCTAATACGAATAATAAGCCATCACGTTTCGAAGATTGTAAAAGTATATTTTTGATAGTTTCTAATTGTTTTTCGTTTTGAATAGGTTGTCCTGCTTGTTTCATTTCACGCACTCTCCTCTTTTATATGTGTAAAGGAAAGGATTAACTTGTTTCTTACTATAAAGGGAGAGTGTGAATTTCATGTGAACTCCTAGTGAAATTAAGACAAATTATTTGACTTCTTTCACTTTTTGTAAATTAAAATAAAATACAACGCTATTAGTGGTATTATACACACCGTACTCGGCGTGATGGAGATCTAAAATGTTTTTTACAATGGATAACCCAAGGCCAGTACCTCCAGTATGACGGCTACGAGAAGCGTCTAAACGGTAGAAGCGATCCCAAATTTTTTCAAGGCTTTCCTCTGGAATAGGATTGCCTGTGTTTTCAATTTCGATTTTTACTGTATCTTCCGTTTCTACAACAGAGACGTGTATTTTTTCACCATCTGGAGTATATCGAATTGCATTGCTAAGTAAGTTTACAACTACTTGCTCAATACGGCTACGATTTGCTTTAACAAATAGAGAAGAGTCAGCATGGATGTCCACTTGTAAATGTTTTTCCTCCATACTAAATAATAATTTTGTATAGATTTGTTGAATTAATTCACCGATTGAGAATGTCGAAATTTCTAGTTTGTACGTACCAGATTCTAGTTTTGCTAATTCTAACATTTCAACAATGAGCCTGTTCATATTATCTGTCTCTTCCAAAATAACATTTGTATAATATGTCGTATCTTTACTTACGCCATCTTGAATACCCTCAGCGAAGCTACGAATAACACTAAGTGGTGTTTTTAATTCATGAGATACACCAGAAATGAATTCTTTTCTCGTTTTTTCTAATTGACGTTCGCGTTCAATATCTTGTTGTAATTTTGTATTGGCAACATTTAATCGGTCGATGCGATCTTTTAAATTTACAGAGAGTGTATTAATACTACTTGATAACCCGCCAATTTCATCGTCTGCTGTAACAGGTAACTTCTCGCTAAAATCAAAGTTGGCCATTTTTTTTGTAACGCGATTTATCTTAATTAATGGTTTAACAATGATTTTTGAGTAGTAGAAGGATAACAAAATAATAACGAGAAATACGATAATTAAGGCATAGACATAATAATCTTTTAAAACGAGCATCGCTTCATTAACAGGTTGTAAAGATGCTATCGCAAAAGCGTACTCCTTAATTTCTCCGTTTTTCATAATAGGCTTTACAAAGACACTGTTTTTTATATTTTCCCCACTATCTAAAATATACGTGTTTAATTGATTTGAATTAGAAGTACCTTGTCTAATAGTTCTTGCAAAATATTGAACAGCTTGTAATGTTTCAAAATCCTTTGCAAGACGAACCTCAGTCTTGGAAGGAAGCTGTAATTTAGATATTACCCCAGTAAAATGGATTGGAGAACCAGTATTATCATATCGATTTTTAAGTTTATTTTTAGATGGATTACCACTAATGGATTGAAAATCTGAATTGAATTGTTCATTTTCCCATCTAGTATTATTAGTTATTAATTCTTGAGGTGTTATTATATTATTCGGTTGGAGTAGTCCGTCTACATAAATTATTCCATCTTTTTTTAATCCTAAGTTTGCGAATTTATTATATTCTTCTGGTGTTAAAAGATTGTTAAGGGGGATGGAATAGGTTTTATTATTGTTAGGGTTAATCACATCAATGTAAAAACTGTTTTCACTTTTAATAATTCCGTTAGAATCTAAAAATTGGATTTCGGCATTTGTTTTATCATGAAATTCTTGTTTTAATTTTCTAGTTTCCTCAAATCCTTGATCACTTTTTTCATAATTATCTACGAATTTTTCAAAAGCCGTTTGAACGGTTTTTACTTTCTTATTAATATAGAACTTCTCTAAAAATAGAGATTGTCCAAGGAAAAAAAGGAGAAATATGATTGTAAATAAAGTTGATGTTAATAAAAATAGTTTAAAGACGATGCTTCTGTTCTTCACTGTTTCACCTCGTATGAAAAATACTGTAATATAAATGATTTCTTAATTATAACAAAGGTTACAAAAAAGTAGAGGGGATAAATCTGTCTCTCTCTAAAGTAGTTTTTTATAGAAAGTCACATAAAGAGAAGGTGCAGTGACTGTCGAAGTATTGTAGCATAAAAAAGAACTCGCCAGACGTATGACAAGTTCTTTAGTGTGCTATTGCTGAATTGCTGCATCTAAAGCGATTTCAATCATTTCGTTAAATGTAGTTTGACGCTCTTCAGATGTTGTTTCTTCACCAGTGAAGATATGGTCGCTTACTGTTAATACAGATAATGCATTTACACCATATTTAGCTGCTAATGTGTAAAGAGCAGTCGTTTCCATCTCTACTGCTAATACACCGTAATCTCCAAGTTTTTTAACCATGTCCATGCTCTCACGATAAAATACATCTGCTGTTAATACGTTACCAACACGAACGTGTAATCCTTTTTCTGTTCCAGCATCGTAAGCTTTCTTTAAAAGATCAAAGTTTGCAGCAGGAGCAAAATCAAAACCTGGGAATGTTAAGCGGTTCATATTAGAATCTGTACAAGCCGTCATCGCAATAATAATGTCACGTACCTTAACATCTTTTTGAATTGCACCACATGTCCCAACACGAATTAAATTTTTCACTCCGTAGCTTTGAATTAATTCGTTTACATAAATAGAAATAGAAGGAACACCCATACCTGTACCTTGAACAGATACACGCTTTCCTTTATAAGTTCCAGTGAAACCTAACATGCCACGCACGTTGTTATAACAAGTAACATCCTCTAAAAATGTTTCAGCAATATATTTTGCACGTAATGGATCGCCAGGTAATAGAATAGATTCAGCAATTTCGCCTTGTTTTGCTTCAATATGTACACTCATGAAAAATCCTCCTTATAATGTATTGATAGAAATCAATATCATTTGCATTATACACTACGACTCCTTTCAATTAAAATCTTTTTTATTTGTAATATGTGCAAAAGAGGAGGATTTCATAAATCATAATCTAGAATATATATTTAAGAGGTTTTGCATGGATAAAGACAATAAAAATGGTAGGTGATATTTTGAAAAATCTTGTCATTGGGCTTATTGCACTAGTACTTATTGTGGCAGGAGGATTTTACATAAAAAAATATCAAGAAACTGTAGAAACGACCGGAGATGTTCAAGAAGTGAAATGGGATGTGAAGAATAAAAAGGGAAATGAAAAAGTCGATATTTCGTTTCAATTGCTAAATAAAATGAATAATGAAGTTCGTGGTGTGAACGATCAAATTCGAGCAGTGATAGTGGATGGGAATTTGAAAAACATACAACAAACGAAGCCTATATTTGCTGGAAATGGATCGTATAAGCTATCTTCAGATGTAGCAAAAGGTGAAGAGTACACGATATTTTTGTATGAAGATGAAAACAAGTCCGTGGAATCATTTTCTAAGAAAGATTTTGGTGAAGAAAAAAAGGAGAAAAACAAGGACAAGAATAAAAAGAAACTACCTGTCGATACTGTACTTACAAAAAATATAGGAGAGCATCAAGTGTCTCTTTTATTTGGTGCATTACATCCGAATGAGGCAACGACATTAACATTTCAGTTTCAAGCGAAAAAGGGAGAAAAGTTGAAATTAAATTCAGGGAGAGGTGAAGTCAACGCTATATATATCGTTGATGAAACGAGGAAACATTTTTTATATGCCATTCCTGTTGATACGGATGAACAATTACAATATCGTATTACATTTCCAGAAGAAGGAACATATAAAATATGGGGGGATTTCTATATAAATGGTAAGAAGTATGAAAAGGAGTTTAGTATACAAGTGCAAAAACGAAAAAACAGCTAAGTACTTAGCTGTTTTTTCGTTTTCCTATTAATTTTGTTACAGAGAGCATTGTAATTGGTAAAGAATGATTCTTTCGAAATGCTAAATATTTTCCACTCCATGCAGGTTTGTATTTTTCTTTGAAATGTCGTAAACCGCTGAAGCTATATGTGTAACGAACGTTATTAAATATTGCAGCAGCAACTCGTTCAGACCAGAACGATTGCGTTGATAAACCGACATTTGAGAGTGGTGCCATACCAATATTAAAGGAATGGTATTCATTTTCTTTTGCCCAGTGGAATAAGTGGATAAAAATTGCATCCATAATTCCGCTAGGGGCATCTGGATAATAACGCATTAAATCAACAGATAATATGCCACTTTGATATACTGGCATAAAGGTTGTGAATGCAATGATTTTTCCCTCTGCATCAGATAATGTAGCGATAGGGGCACGACTAATATACTCACGATCGAAGTACCCAAGTGAAAATCCTTTCTCTTTTTTTCCGCCGAGCCAAGCATCAGACACTTTCTTTAATTCCTTGTATAATTCGTCTGAGAATGGTGGCTCATGAATAGAGAATGTATAACCTTCTCGTTCAAAACGGTTGAAAGTAGCTCGCATACCAGCACGTTTTTTTCCTGTTATTGTAAAGGTATTTAAATCAACGACAGCCTCTTCGCCAAGTTTAAAGAAGTTGTAGCCGAAATCGTGGTATAAGCTCATCCATTTGCTTTCAATTTGATAGAATACGCAAATATACCCAAATCGATCAGCTTCAGCTAAAAATTCTTGTAACACAGTGCGGTAGGAGGATGGATCACCAATTGGATCACCTAGTACAACAAGACGTTTTCCAGTAATTGAAAAGAGAAGAAGTGCTTTTCCGTCACTACTGAAGAAGAACTGTTTATCTCCTAAAAAACCTAAATGACTAAGTACGTTCCCACCATGTTCATCTAAGAAGTTTTCTAACCTTTTATCATTTGCTGGTTGCCCGGGAAATTGACTACGGTAACGATTGGCAATTAGTGAACCGATAAGTAAAAAAGTAGGAACGAAAAAGGCTGCTGCTAATGCACTTCGTTTAACTTGTGTAATATTTCGAACGACAAAATCAGGTTGGAACGCTTCTTTTGCACCCGCAAATAAAATACCTAAGTTTTTATATAAATATAACGTAAGTAATAAGAAGATAAACACTTTTACGATGTCAGAAAGAGAGACTTCCATTTTCTCGCGTACAAATCTTTTACGAAGCATATACAACACAGCAAGTACGATTAATAAAATAAAGGTTTCTTCAATATCAATTCCTTTTAGGGTATTAAAAATTGCTGCTCCAATTAAAGAAACAATCGTCATATAGTAAGAACGCTTTGTTCCATAATATATGCCTCGCGAAAGAATCAGGAGGAGAATACCGAATGTTAATGATAAGCTAAAAGAAAATTGAATAAGGTGCTTTGGAGCTAAAATATGTAAGGCGTGAGCTCGATTTATACTAGTCGGTAAAATTGTTGATAGAATAACCATTAAGCCAGCGAATACGGTTAAAGCGGCGGATGCCCATGAACCTAATTTCCCTAAAAAATCACGTTGTAAAGTCCAAATTACACCAGTTGTTTCTAATGCAGGTGCAATAAATGGTTTATCTTCAATTTTTTTTATGGCCGCTCCTGTCATTTCAAATGCTGCAAAAATGAGACCAAGGCAGAATGGTAAGATGTAATAGACAAGTCGATATAATAACATAGCGGGTAGTAATACGCCTGTATCAACTCCGTATTGTCCTAGTCCGGTTAAGAAAACAAGATCAAATGAACCAAGGCCACCAGGGACAAGACTTACGACACCAGCTAAAGCAGCAATTACATAAACACCTAAAAACTTTTGAAATTCGATATCAATTCCAAACAATATTAAAATGACGTACATAACGATACCAGCAGATACCCACTCGACTAATGAAACTAATGAATATAAAACAGTTGGATTTTTCTCTTCTTCTTCAGTCTCTTGTCCGTCTAGCTGTTTTGTTTTTCTATTTTTAATTTTAGAAAACCCAATATATATAGGAACGAAAAGAGCAAAGAAGATAAGAACAGGCCATAACCACGGTTTTTCGTGCAGAATAAAACTAGTGTCTAATATCCCAATAAGGCCGAGGAATGACAGAATGGCTAATCCGTTAATAAAAGCGGTTGTCATCCAAGCAATGCTTTTAATAAGTTTCCCATTCTCTTTTATATGTGGACGATAGAGCATTGTACGTACACCGGCACCAACAAGACCACCAAAACCGATAAATCCATTTAAAGTATTTGCAATCCATGAGATGCGGAAAATCTTTTGTACAGGTATATCTGCTTTTAAGTAACGAAGCATAACAAAGTCATAAAAGAACATTGTTGAAACAGCAAATGCACCGAGTGTAATCGCTAAAAATACCCCACCAGTTGGAATGTTTTTAATTGTTTCAATTGCTTCTAAAAAAGAAATGCCTGCTAATTCTTTTTTAGCTTGAAAGAAAACAATTGTTAAGACAACAAATGGGAAGATTATTTTCCCTATTTGTAAGAAACGTTTCCATGAAAACGACATAAATACAACTCTCCTTGTGTAAGAAAACTGAGACAATAATATTATTATGACAAACTTCAAGAAAAATAAAAAGGTAAATTCCTGTATAGGGAAGCTATTTTTTATATAGGTTATATTTAAAAGAATATTTCGTTTATCAGAAAATTAAGTTAAGATAAGATAAGATGAAAGAAGGAAGAGAGGGGAAGTAGATGATTATAATAGGTTATGCAGGATATGAGTTAGAAAAAGCAAAACCGAATACATCAGAAGATTTTTTCAATAGATCTGAAGTGACATATATATTAAATAATCAAGAAAAAACCTTTTCTGTCTTATATGTTCGATATTTTGAAGAAATTTTACAAGAAATTACCCCTTTTGAAGGAAATCCAGTTTATAAAGTAGAAGAACAAGACGTATATTTACGAGATATTGTAGCGATCGCTTGTTTAGTGAACAATAAAGAGCTACGCGCGCAGAAGCGCTTGTATCTCAATGAAGTAACAGACTTTCAACGATACTTTGACGAGGGAACAGTGGTGAAAGTACAAGAAATATTAGCTGAATTACATAAAAATAAAAGAGTAGAAATAGCGTAAAACGGCAAAGGAGAGAGAAGCCATGTCTAATTTGATGGTTGAAAATCAAACAGAACAAGTTTCTATATTTTTAGAAGATGTAATTTCCTTGATAACTAATTATGTGAATTATCATACGTTACCTTCTTTATTGGAGGAGACACCAACAGGAAACGAGCAATATTATAAAGGTATATTAGCATCAATAAGAAGACTTCTTGTTTTTTGTGAAGAAGGACTTGATGCATGTTTTGTTTTGTTGAATGGCCAACCATTTCGAAAGACCGCAGCTGAAAAAGTTTTATATAAGATTTACCATCAAGTAATTGCAGAGTTTTTTTCGCCAAAGAATGATCATTGGTATGAAAATAGTCGTTCTGCTTATACAGGGAAAAATTCTATTGTTTTTCAGCAAATCCCTCCTGTATCTATAGAACGAGTGATGAAGGAGTTAGAAGGGAAATTTCAATTGATGCGTGAAGAACTAGAATATTATGAGACAGATTACCAAACAAAAATGTTGCACAAATATTAATTAAGGAAAAGAAGCTAAGGACACTTAGCTTCTTTTCCTTTTGTACAGTTATATAAGGGATTTTCATTGAATATATTTAAGTGGATAGCAATAAGGAGGTGTAACATGAGTCAGCAAGGTGTATTTACAGATTACTTTCATGAAGTAGAAAGTTGGTGTGAAAGTGTTCTTCACGTATTAGATAGCCGTGCAATGGAAGTGTATGATGTCCATATGCTTGCTTATAAAATTCAGACGTTATTAGAGCGTATGAAAGAGCATGAATACGACACAGATGCCGAGTTTATGTATGAAATAAGTGAGGATGTAGAACATATTCAACACCATTTACAGGAAGTATTTATGCAAGAAGGAGAGGAATATGAACTATGTGAAAGAGGGGATAGCGAACGAGCTGTTCCGATTGGGGGGCATACCCTTCCGCCATTACCTTATCCATATAATGCGCTAGAACCGTACATTTCACGAGAAATTATGATGTTACACCATGATAAACATCATCGTAGTTACGTGGAAGGATTAAATAAAGCAGAGAAGATGATGGAAGAAGCGAGAAAAACAAATCAATTTGATTTAATTAAGCATTGGGAAAGAGAAGCGGCTTTTCATGGATCAGGTCATTACTTACACACGATATTTTGGAATAATATGAAAAAAGATGGGGGCGGGGGTCCACGAGGGGCATTATCACAAGAAATTGAGAAGGATTTTGGGAGTTACTTACGTTTCCAAAAACATTTTACAGAGGCGGCCTCGAAAGTTGAGGGGTCTGGATGGGCAATCCTTGTATGGGTGCCTCGGTCCGGAAGATTAGAAATTTTGCAAAGCACGCTTCATCAATTGTTTACACAGTGGGATACGATACCACTCCTTGTACTGGATGTATGGGAACATGCGTATTATTTACAATATCAAAATCGAAAAGATGAATATATTAAAAATTGGTGGAATGTTGTAAATTGGCCAGATGTAGAAAAGAGATTTGAAAGTGCGAAGCAAATTGAATGGACACCGTATTAGACGCATATCCCATGCGTCTTTTTTAGTGAAGGTGGAAGGAAGATTTCGTTCATATTTTAAAAGGCCAAGCATAAACTTGTACAAAAAGTGCCAAAAGGACGTGGGGGGGAAATATGAGACGGATTTGTATAATAATTACGCTAATTATAATGTACGCAAGCGTTATGCCGATTCCTGCATATGCAAAAATGAACGGTGGTGTCAGTGCTCGTAACGCAGTCTTAATGGAACAACAATCCGGTCGTGTGCTATATGGAAAATTAGAACATGAGCCACAAAAAATTGCTAGTATAACAAAAATTATGACAGCATTGTTAGCTGCTGAATCAGGAAAAATGAAAGAGTTAGTATCGGTTAGTAATGAAGCGGTACGAGTAGAAGGATCGGCAATTTATTTAAAACCTGGACAAAAAGTGAAGCTAGAAGATTTAGTTTACGGATTAATGCTTAGATCTGGTAATGATGCAGCACAAGTAATTGCTGAAAATGTGGGAGGGAGTATAGAAGGGTTCGTATATTTAATGAATGAAAAGGCGAAAGAAATCGGAATGAAAGATACACATTTCTCAAACCCGCATGGCTTGGATGGGGATGGATCGCATTATTCGTCGGCTTATGACATGGCATTATTAACGAAATATGCAATGGGGAACGAGACCTTTAAGAAAATTTTTGGAACAAAAACGTATAAATCAGATTCTTGGGATTATCCGTGGAAAAATAAACATAAGCTTGTGACATCTTATTATGAATTTGCAACAGGGGGAAAGACAGGTTTTACGAAGAAAGCAGGACGGACGCTTGTCACAACAGCTTCAAAAGATGGACTAGATTTAATTGTCGTAACTTTGAGTGCTTCTAGTGACTGGGATGATCATATGAATTTGTTTGATAAAGGCTTTGAACGCTATAAGCAAGCGAAAGTTTTAGGACAAGGCGCACTCGCTGAAATAAATGAAAAGAAATATGCCAATCATGTTTATACGAAAAATAGTTTTTCTGTACCTTTAACTGAAGAGGAAAGAAAGAGCGTGTTATTGAAAGTTGAGCTCGATAAAAGTGAAAAACTTACGGATGGAGTAAAGATTGGGAAGACAGAAATTTATGTAGGGAACGAGAAAGTTGGAGAACGAAATTTGTTTTACAGTAAACGAAAGTTAGTAGCTACAACGGGAATGTATTGGAATAACGTAAAAGAAATCTTCTCTTACATGATAGGTGTTGGGATAGATGGTTAATCTCGTATGGGCAGCGATGGCAGTTATAGGGATTGTGTATGCCATGATAAATGGAACGATGGAAGAAGTGACCAAAGCAGTGTTTGAAGGGTCAAAAGATGCTGTAACGATTTGTATTGGACTTATTAGTGTTTTAGTATTTTGGCTCGGTTTAATGAAAATTGCTGAGGAAGCTGGATTGTTAAAGAAGTTAGTATCACTTTTTATGCCGATAGTAAAAAGATTATTTCCAGAAATACCGAAGGATCACCCGTCAATGGGATTCATTTTATCAAATATGATGGCGAACTTTTTTGGGTTAGGTAATGCAGCAACACCTTTAGGTATTAAAGCAATGGAACAACTGAAAGAGTTAAATGGTGGAAAGGATTCAGCAAGTCGTTCTATGGTGACGTTTCTAGCATTAAATACTTCAGCAATTACATTAATTCCGACTACTGTCATTTCAATTCGAATGACTTATGAATCAGCAAACCCTACTGAAATCGTTGGCGTAACATTTATAGCACAAGTGTTATCGATGATTGGAGCGATTTGGATTGACCGCTATTTTTACCGGAGAAGGAGTAGAAAGGGGCGGAAAAAATGAGTATTGTAAATACAATTTCATTATGGGTAATTCCTTGTGTAATTGGTTTTATCCTTTTGTATGGCACGATAAAGAAAGTTCCAACGTATGAATCGTTCGTTGAGGGCGGAAAAGAAGGGATTCAAATTGCGGTTTCCATTTTGCCGTTTATGGTTGGAATGCTTGTATCTATTTCTATTTTCCGGGCATCAGGTGCTTTAGATGCGATGATATCGGTAATGAAGCCGATGTTAGACTTTATTCATGTACCAGCCGAAATCGTTCCACTTGCACTTATACGTCCGATTTCGGGATCTGCTGGTTTAAGTATTACGACCGATTTAATCGCTACATATGGGCCAGACTCGTTTATTGGTAGGTTAGCTTCAACGATGCAAGGTAGCACAGATACGACTTTTTATATATTAACAGTATACTTTGGGGCTGTCGGTATTAGAAAAATGGGAGATGCATTAAAGGTGGGACTTTTTGCGGATTTAATCGGAATTATTTGTTCGATTGTGTTTGTTTCCCTATTGTTTCGGTAATGCTATTCATTTTTTTCGCTATTTCGCTTATAATACGTATACGACCACTATTAACGTGTAGTTTAATAGTGGTTTTTTTATGCGGTATTTTTGACAAAATGGTGAACTTTTATCGTGGACAACATGAAAAAGTGTAAATAATAATAAAGGGTGAAAACGTGGTATAGCCTTTATACGTTTATTATCATTGCTATGTTGTTAAAGATAGGCGAAGTAAATGGCATAAAGCTTAGGCGGTTGCCAAGTCTTTCTAATGTAAGGTAAGATAAATTTGAGGTGAAAAAAAGAGATGGAACGATTACAAAAAGTGATTGCGCAAGCAGGTATTGCATCGAGAAGAAAGGCTGAGGAATTAATTCAGCAAGGGAAAGTGAAAGTTAATGGAAAAATAGTGAAGGAGTTAGGAACAAAAGTAACTCCTCAAGATAAAGTGGAAGTAAATAACATCCCTCTTGAAAAAGAAGAACCTGTTTATTTTTTACTATATAAACCAACTGGTGTAATTTCAAGTGTATCAGATGATAAAGGAAGAAATGTTGTAACAGACTTTTTCCCTGAAATTAGACAACGTTTATTCCCAATCGGACGCTTAGATTATGATACGTCTGGCGTATTATTGATGACAAATGATGGTGAATTTGCAAATGTATTAATGCATCCGAGATATAAGGTTGAAAAAACGTATGTTGCGAAAATTAAAGGGCCATTAACAGGTGATAAAATTCGCATGTTAGAACGAGGTGTTGCATTAGAAGATGGGAAAACAGCACCAGCACAAGTGAAAATTATTTCTTGGGACAAGCGTAAAGAGATGGCGATTGTACAATTAACGATTCATGAAGGACGTAACCGTCAAGTACGCCGCATGTTTGAAGCGTTAGATTGTAAAGTAATGAAACTAAAACGTGAACGTTATGCCTTTTTAGAAGTGGGTAGCTTGCGTCCTGGTGATGCAAGAGAATTGACACCACATGAGGTGAAACAATTACGTGCATTGGCTTCTACAAAGCCTCGCTAATTTATATTGTGAAACTTTCACCAGTGGAATGCTCCGCTGGTGATTTATTAAAAAATACATATATTTATCACTCGTCGAAGAGAGGGGAGACAATATGAAAAAAAATCGCTTATTATTTCGTGTTATCATTTTGCTCATTTTAAGCGGTGCGGTAGGGTTTACGCTATATCAAGGATTTTTTACTGATAAAGAGAAAATGCAAATTGGAAAAGAAGCACCTAACTTTGTTGTAACTGATTTAGAAGGAAAGAATATAGAATTAAAAGATTTAAAGGGAAAAGGTGTATTTTTAAATTTTTGGGGAACTTGGTGTAAACCTTGTGAAAAAGAAATGCCTTATATGAATGAGTTATATCCGAAATATAAAGAAAAAGGCGTTGAAATTATTGCCTTAGATGCAGATGAAACGGATATCGCAGTGAAGAACTTTGTGAAACAATATGATTTGAAATTCCCAGTTGCAATTGATAAAGGGCAAAAGATCATAGGTACATATGGAGTAGGCCCATTACCAACAACCTTTTTAATTGATAAAGAAGGCAAAGTAGTAGAGCAAATTATAGGTGAGCAAACGAAGGAACAATTGGAAGAGTACTTAAAGAAAATTACTCCATAATTAAGAAAGCCTTTACATAAGAGGTGCTTACGTATAGCGCCTTCGCTTTAAAAATTCTGAGTATTGCGGTAACTCTAAGCTGGAATATACAATAGTACATATAGATAAAAGGGCGGTGAGAGCTTTGAAAGAAATTAAGTGTGAATGTGGACATGTTAATCCGATAGGAACCATTTTTTGTGAAGCATGTGGGAAACCATTTGAAAGTAATGAAAATATGAAATTATTGGATATGAGATATGAGGGGAGTGCCCGGAGATCTCTCACACATACAAAAACGATAGTCGATAAAATTTGGAGTTTTTTCTCTTCTGTAAAAGTAGGTGTATGGTTAATCGTAATAACTTTAGCTGCATCGGCAATAGGAACTATCTTTCCCCAAGAAATGTACATAACTCCAGGAATCGAACCAGCTGAATATTATAAGACCGAGTATGGATTTTTAGGACAATTATACTATCAATTAGGATTTAATAATTTATATGGATCATGGTGGTACATGATTTTAATTGCTTCCATTGGTATTTCACTTGTTATATGTAGTTTAGACCGTGTCATTCCTCTTTATAAAGCTTTAAAAAAACAAGGGGTGAAAAGACACCCAAGTTTTTTAAAAAGACAGAGAGTGTACGGGACTGGTACGCCGCATGAAGGTGACTTAGAACGAGTTCAAATTAATTTAAAGAAACGTAATTATAATGTGAAAGAGGAAGACGGGAACGTTTTAGCGGAAAAGGGACGTTTTTCCCGTTGGGGTCCATATGTAAACCATATTGGTCTTATTATCTTTCTATTCGGTGCAATGCTACGTTTTTTACCGAGTATGTATGTAGATGAAGCACTTTGGTTACGTGACGGTGAAACGAAAGAAATACCAGGAACAGATGGTCAATACTATTTGAAAAACGAAAAGTTTATCAAGGAAGTTTATGATAAGAGTAAGGATAAAGAAGTTTTTGATGAAGCAATTGATCGTGTTGGTGATAAAATGATTGCGAAAAACTTCCAAACAAATGCTGTATTATATAAAGCGGTAGGAGAAAATATAGCGGGTCAAAAACCAAAGTTAGAAAAGGTAAAAGAAGCTGAAATTCGAGTGAATGAGCCACTGAAATTTGATCAATTTGCTGTTTATCAAGTGGATTACAAAGAAAGTGAATTTAAAAGCATGTCTTTCCATTTGCAAAACAAAGAAAATAATCAAAAGTGGGGACCGATTAAAGTAGATTTAGCGAATCCTACAGAAAAATATGATTTAGGAAATGGGCATTCTCTAGAACTATTAAGCTATTTTCCTGATTTTTATTTTGATGAGAACGGAAGGCCGAATACGAAAACAAAATTACCGAATAATCCTGCATTCGTCTTTAAAATGTTTACCCCGGAAACACCAGATGGTGAAGTTAGTTTCGTCGGTATTCAGCAAAACATAGAGCCTGACGGGAATAATAAATATAAAATGTCATTTGCAGGTGTGGAAATGCAAAATGCAACAGCTCTTACAGTAAGAAAAGATTTGACGCTTTGGATTCTCGGTATTGGAGGATTTATATTTATGGTTGGTGTGATTCAAGGTATGTATTGGAACCATCGCCGTATTTGGATACAACGTGTTAATGATGAATGGTGGGTTGCAGGCCATACGAATAAAAATTGGTTCGGCTTAAAGAAAGATATTGAAAGAGTACTAGAAGGAACAGCGATTCCACAACCACACGATAAAATGAATGATAAAAAAATTAGTTAAGGTGGGGAAACGATATGGTACAAATAAGTAGTAATTTTCTGTTCGCCGCGTTCATCTTATATTTAATTGCAACTTTATTTTTTGGAGGATCAATTAAAGAAAAAGGTCATAAGTGGGCAAATATAGGTATAACTATAGCAATTTTAGGATTTATTGCGCAAATAGTATATTTTATTACAAGATGGATTGCATCAGGACATGCACCCGTTAGTAATTTCTTCGAGTTTGGTACCTTCTTCGGTATGATGCTTGTGGGAGCTTTTATCATTATGTACTTTGTATATCGTGTAAGTATTATTGGTTTATTTGCTTTACCGGTAGCTCTTTTATTAATCGCTTATGCAAGTATGTTCCCGAGAGAAATTTCGCCGCTTATTCCATCTTTAAAGAGTAATTGGCTACATATTCATGTAACGACAGCGGCAGCGGGACAAGCAATATTAGCAATTAGTTTTATTACAGGCGTAATGTATTTACTGAAAAATGTAGATCAATCAACAAGAAGTAAGCGTACATTTTGGTTAGAGACAGTAGTTTTCACACTTGTTTGTACAGTTGGATTTATTGGAGTAACAACGGTATTTTCTAGTATGAAATACGAAGCGAAGTTTCAATGGATTGATAAAAATGAACAACAAGTTGAGATGAAGTATAATCTCCCTGCTTTAGTTGGACCGCATGAAGGGAAATTAATGACGGAAAATAAATTAGAGCCAACAGTTGAAGTCCCAGCGATTGTAAATGCGAAAAAATTAAATACTGTTATTTGGTCAGTGTTAGTCGGAACACTACTTTATATTGTATTAAGACTTGTTTTACGTAAGCGAGTGTCAGCTGCACTTCAGCCGTTAGTAAAGAATACGAATAGTGATTTATTAGATGAAATCGGATATCGTTCTATTGCGATAGGATTCCCAGTGTTTACATTAGGAGCGTTAATCTTTGCAATGATCTGGGCTCAAATCGCTTGGACGCGCTTTTGGGGGTGGGATCCAAAAGAAGTTTGGGCGCTTATTACTTGGCTCTTTTATGCTGCAGTATTGCATTTACGTTTATCTAAAGGATGGCATGGAGAAAAATCCGCCTGGCTTGCAGTAATTGGTTTTGCAATCATTATGTTTAACTTTATTGTAGTAAACTTAATTATCGCGGGTTTACATTCATATGCATAGAGAAATAAAATAGGAGAGTGTATGTCACTTTCCTATTTTATTTTTGTCAATTTTTCTTCTTTTTTGAGAAAAACATGACAAAGTAGTGGTTGATTCTGTAAAATGATGTCGAGGACCAAATATACTGTTCAAAAAAAATACATAGTTTTGGAAAAAAAATGAACAAACTTTATTATTCTTGTGAAGCATAATATGGGAAGTGGAACGTTAAAAAATGCTTAATTAAACGAGGATAGGTGCAACATTATATTGTAGAAGGGTAGGTGTAAACCGTTGTGGTAAAAATACGCAGCGGGTAGAAATGGAAAATGAATCAAGAATTTTAATTGTAGACGATGAGGATCGTATTCGTCGTTTATTAAAGATGTATTTAGAAAGAGAGCAATACACAATTGAAGAAGCGGATAATGGTGATACAGCTTTAGAAATGGCATTACAAAATGATTATGATTTAATCCTATTGGATATTATGATGCCTGGTAAAGATGGTATCGAAGTGTGTAAAGGGATTCGTGAGAAGAAAGCGACGCCAATTATTATGCTGACAGCAAAAGGTGAGGAAGTAAATAGGGTACAAGGGTTTGAAGTTGGAACTGATGATTATATTGTAAAACCGTTTAGCCCGCGTGAAGTAGTACTTCGTGTGAAAGCGGTATTACGCCGCGCTGTACCAACGACATTCTTTACACAAGATACAACGACGAAAGATGTTACTGTGTTCCCTCATTTAACAATTGATAATGATGCACACCGTGTTACAGCGGATGGCAATGAAGTAAACTTAACACCGAAAGAATATGAATTACTATTATTCTTAGCGAAAGCTCCGGATAAAGTTTTTGACCGTGAGCAATTGTTAAAAGAAGTATGGCAATATGAGTTCTTCGGAGATTTACGTACAGTTGATACACATGTAAAGCGTTTACGTGAAAAGTTAAGTAAACAATCACCAGATGCAGCGAAGATGATTGTTACCGTTTGGGGCGTTGGTTACAAGTTTGAGGTTGTGAACGACTGATGCTTTGGAGAAGTGTAGTAGGGAAGTTATGGATGACCATATTACTTCTCGTTTCGTTTGTTCTTGGATTTGTTGCTATTTTACTTTCACAGTTTTTTAGAACGTATTATGTTGATATGAGTGAAGCTAGGCTTCAGAAAGTTGCAACAAGTGTCACGGAATTAATTGAAGAAGGTGCCGATGTAAAAACGATTGAGGATATTGCTTACAAATTTTCTGATCCACTTTCAAGGATTATCATTGTAGAAGATGGTAAGGAAATTTCTTCTTCGCCGAAACAAGAAGGATTAGTTACTCTTACAATAGATGATTTGAAAAATGATAAAGAATTAGCAGCTGTTTTTACAGATAAAAAGGATATTAAGAATAATATTAGAAAAGCTTCTAATAGTAGGAAGAATAAGAACACTGAAAATGATATTATGATCGTCGGGAAACCAGTACAGTCAAAAAATCAAAGTGCGGTGTTTGTATATGAATCATTGCAAGTTCCAATACAAGGTATGGAGAGAACGACTGATTTTATTTTCTTATCAGCCGGGATTGCGATTATTTTAACAACTTTCTTTGCATTTTTCTTATCTACTCGAATTACGGCACCGCTTCGTAAAATGCGTGAGGTTGCATTTGAGGTAGCGCGCGGGAAATTTGATACGAAAGCCCCTATGGTGTCGCAGGACGAAATTGGTGAGCTTGCAACTGCTTTAAATCAAATGGGGAAACAGTTGAAGTTTAATATGAATGCCCTACAGCAAGAAAAAGAGCAGTTAGCTAGCATTTTGAGTAGTATGGCAGATGGTGTTATTACGTTAAATCAAGAAGGTGAAGTTGTTGTTATCAACCCACCGGCAGAGCATTTCTTACAAGTTTGGCAAGAAGAAAAAGAAGTGGAGTTAAGTAAAAAACTGCCTTCTGAACTTGTTGAACTATTCCATCTCGTTGTAGAAAGTGAGCAACAACAAGTTGTTGAAATTAATTTGCAAAAAGGTAACTACGTAGTTCTTATGACACCGCTTTACAATCAAACAAAAATTCGCGGAGCTGTAGCAGTATTGCGAGATATGACAGAGGAGCGTCGTCTTGAGAAAATGCGTCAAGACTTTATTGCGAATGTATCACATGAACTCCGTACACCGATGGTAATGCTTCAAGGATATAGTGAAGCAATTTTAGATGATATTGTGCAAACGAAAGAAGAAATTAATGAGTTTGTTCAAATTATTTATGATGAATCTGTTCGTTTAGGTAAACTTGTAAATGAGCTATTAGATTTAGCCCGTATGGAAAGTGGGCATGTAGAGTTACATATAGGTGAAGTAGATATTCACCCATTTGTCGAAAAAATTGGCCGTAAATTCCAGGGGATTGCAAAGGATAAAGAAGTCCAATTAACAGTGGATTTCCAAAGTCCAATTGAACAATATCCGTTTGATGCAGACCGTATGGAACAGGTATTGACGAATTTAATTGATAATGCAATCCGTCATACAAATGCAGGTGGACATGTTACACTTGTAATTAATACGAAAAATAGTGGCCTTACTTTCGAAGTGCAAGATTCAGGTGCTGGTATTCCAGAAGAAGATATTCCGTTCTTGTTCGATCGATTCTATAAAGCTGATAAAGCGAGAACGCGCGGGAAAAAAGTTGGAACTGGACTCGGGCTTGCGATTGCTAAAAATATTGTTCAAGGTCATGACGGGAAGATTTCTGTATCAAGTGTCATTGGAGAAGGAACTATATTCTCTGTATATTTACCAAATCGTATAATTTAGATATGTATGTTTTTTAAAGGTGATCATGAATATAAGCTCTACTGTTTTTTATTTTTTTGTAAGTGCAATTAAATAAAGAATGGTAGAGTTTTTTTCTTTAATAATCAGAATGAAAATAAAAAGAGAGGTGCCATAATGAAATGAAACTTTATACAAAAACAGGTGATAAAGGGGAAACGAGTGTCATAGGTGGCCGAGTGGATAAAGATCATATACGTGTAGAAGCTTATGGCACAATTGATGAGGCGAATTCTCATATCGGATATGCTATGTCTAAATTACAAGAGGAATGTTTTCGTAACATTTATAACGAACTTGAAAATATTCAACATGAACTATTTGATTGTGGAGGGGATTTAGCAATAGTAGAGAAGAAAATTCCCTATAAAGTAACGATAGAGATGGTCGAGTATTTAGAGAGACGAATTGATTCGTATACAGAAGAAGCGCCGCCGTTAGAGCGTTTTATTTTACCAGGCGGTAGCGAGGTATCGGCTGCACTACACATTGCACGTACAGTTATACGAAGAGCAGAACGTTGTATAGTGTCATTGCAAAAAGAAGGAGAAACCAATGAAATTGTTCTAAAGTATGTAAATAGGTTATCTGATTATTTATTTGCGCTTGCTAGAGTAATAAATGCACGTTTACAAGTGAAAGATGTGGAATATAACCGCAGTGCACTTGTTTTTTGTAATAAAGAAGAGAAGGAAGTGGAGTAATACACTTTCTTTTTTTTGTATACTTTTTTCTGTAATATCCCACAATAGAGAAGGTATGACGGTTATTAGAAAACGGAGGATGTATATGAAAGCGCTAAAATGTGGCGTGGTGATATTGAGTGTATTATTTTTATCTCAATTACATGTTTACGCTGAAGGGAATCAGTGGATATGGCCTGTTGATGGGCAGATAAGTGATTATTTTGGGACAAGACATGGGAAACACTATGGTATTGATATAGCTGCGCCTATTGGAACGCCTGTTGCAGCTATTCAAAATGGTAAGGTGACAAAGTCTTATTTTTCAAGTAGTTATGGAAATGTTGTGTTTATTAAACATGGAGAATATGAGGCTGTTTATGCGCATTTAAATAAGAGATATGTAGTTCAAGGGGACACCATTTCAAAAGGAAAGCTAATTGGAGAGGTAGGGAATACAGGAGAATCGCGAGGAGCGCATTTACATTTAGAAGTGCATCAAGGGAGATGGACGATGGAGAAAAGGACTGCGATGAATCCATTGCTTGTTTTAAATGAACAAAAAAATCAAGTCGTGTCATCATCACTATATGTTGTACAAAAAGGTGATACTTTAGTTGGCATTGCTCGGAAATTTAGTATGACAGTTGAGGAAATTAAAGTGAGGAATGGATTGCGACAAGAGCAAATCTATCCGAATCAACAACTATACGTTAAGTAAAGGAAACATCCCCAAAGCATAACTTTTGAATAGATTTTATTTGCTTTTTAGTTAAGATTGCGATAGTAAATGAAATTATATCGACTTAATAACAAAATGCGACAATAAGAGCAACCTATTCTTAACGAAAAACCGTCCCAAAAGATCTTTTGGGACGGCTTCTTTTACCAAAAAATAAAGACACATATAAATCCAGAAATAGCTAAGTAGCTATATAAGTAAAAGACTTTTGTTCTTGTTTTTTCTTTTGTCCGAAATAGTACGATAGTTGGTTCGATTAGACCAATTGTAAGACAAAGTAAACCAAGAAGCATAAAGCCAATTGAAAGAGAATACAGGGCGATTTGTGGTGCTTGAAATGGAATCATCCATTTTAATAAAAATGCAATAAGTGCAGTGTAACAAATGCTACCGATGTATTTATTCAATGGTGTATCAGAACGGAAACCAGGAAGTTTCTTGGAAAACGGACGGGAAACAACTTCCGTTTGTAAAGATGTATGTTCTTCAATTATTTTTTGAGCTTCTTTTCCTTTTTGGAAAAGGGATAAAATCCAATTTCGCTCACCTTGGAAAATAAATTGAGAAGTTGTTAAATAGTGATCAACTTTTACCTTATTCCAACTCTTCCATGGATGACGCTCACACAATTTTAATTTACTTTCTGTTTTTTTATCATACTGATAAATACTTATGCCATCTTGGTCAAAAGTAGCGTAGTATGTCTCTCTTGAGAATGTGCCTAGATCAATTGGACAGTAGAAAAGTAATTCTTTTTTCAAATAAAAGTATTCTTTTCTTAAGTTCTTTTTCATTGCTTCTCGAATAGAGTGTCTTTTATCTTTCTTCATGACATTTCCTCCATAACTCAGAAAATGTTCTTATCTTAACAATTCAACATCTTATCACTTTTGACGACATATGACTAGGGGATTCATAAGAGAAATACCGAATTATAAAAAATATGGGTTGTATTGTAAAATATAGTGATTGCTTCTTTAATAATATAAAATAAATAACTTATTTTTAATAAGTTACACTTTTTTTGTTCACAATACGATCATGTTGTTGTATAATGAAATGGAAAATAGAATATCGGTCTATCTTCGGGGCAGGGTGAAAATCCCGACCGGCGGTGATGAACAGTTAATAATTTCGTTCTAAGCCCGCGAGCCGTTAAGGCAGGATTTGGTGTGATTCCAAAGCCGACAGTACAGTCTGGATGGGAGAAGATGGAGGTTCAAGCGTTCAAAAAAGATAAGTATTTGAACGTCTGTTTGATGTGCCTTAAAATTCTCCCTTTGTGTAAATCACAAAGGGTTTTTTCGTTCTATGAAAAAATAGGCATAGCAGAACCTTTCCACTTTCCATGAGAAGATCGATGGAAAAGGAGAGAGAAAGATGAAACAAAAAAACAGTGTAGTGCAGATGGTGAGTGTAGCGATGCTAAGTAGTATTGCGTATTTACTAATGATGTTGGATTTTCCATTCCCAGGGCTTCCGCCATTTTTAAAAATTGATTTTAGTGATGTGCCAGCTTTAATTGCGGCGATAATTTTTAGTCCAATTGCAGGTGTAATTGTAGAAGCGATAAAAAATATTTTGCATTACGGGATTCAAGGAAGTTTAACGGGAGTACCAGTAGGAGAAGTAGCAAACTTTATAGCGGGATGTTTATTTATTGGTCCAGCAGCATTCTTATTCCGAAAGTATCGCACAGTAAAAAGTTTAACGACAGGATTAATGCTAGGCACAATTACTATGACAGTTATTATGAGTGTGTTAAACTACTTTATTATTTTACCAGCGTACACTTGGTTTTTAAATTCACCAGCTATGTCTAGTGATATTATGCGACAAACTATTGTAACGGCGATATTACCGTTTAATGTAATTAAAGGAATTGTTGTAACAATTGTATTTGTAGCATTATTTTCACGCTTGAAAGTATGGGTATTTGCAAAAATGAAAAATGCTTAAAAATATTAAACCATTAGCAGTTACGCTGCCAATGGTTTTTTTGTTAGTGAGAATGAAAAAGAGAGCAAAAACCCCCCTCATACTTATGAGGGGGGTTTGAAGTTAATAAAAGACTATTCGAATTTTAAAGAGTCGCCATCAAATGATTCGTCAGCAACTTTAATTGAGTCAGTTGGACAACCTTCGAATGCATCCATCATATCTTCAATTAATACATCTGGAATTTCAACGATACCTTGGTTATCGTCTAATGTTACAAATGCAATACCTTCATCATCATAGTCATAAATGTCTGGTGCAGCAGCACCACAAGCACCGCATGCGATACAAGTATCTTTGTCAACGATTGTATATTTTGCCATCTTTTTTCCCTCCTGGTAATATGTATGTGAAAAGTTCGCCAAAAAATTATAACCTTATTGTAAAACGGTTTTTAAAACTTTTCAACATAAAATTATAATGATAATGCTTATCAATTAGGGTGTCAACTTATTTTTGAATTATTTCATAAGATTTTCAAAATACTTAAATGTTATTTCGTTTGATACAATAGAATATATACAAGCATGTAGTGTGAATATGATAAGTTAAATGAATAGCAGTTAATGTGCAATCATATTGAAAAAGGAATGAAGCTAGACAGAGAGGTGGAAGCGGTAATGCAGCTACAATATACTTTATTGTATTGTTTAAAACAATTGAATGGTGAAAGAACCGTTTCTTCGATTTATTATTTATTAAAAGGAAAGAGATCGTCGCAAACATTACAAGATGGGAATATGTTTCAAATTTCTTTTTTGTTTGGGATTTATAAGTCATTAAATAGAGCTGATTATGATCAAGAAGTTGCAAGGTTGTTACGAACGGATTTAGTTCAAGGTATACATGATAATACATATGTGTTAACGACTGCTGGTAACATGCAATTAAACAAATGGGAAAGTGACTTTGCCTTTCCGACGTATTTAAATGGTTTACACTATGGTGAAATAGGTGAAACGTTTTGGAGGAGATTATCATTGATCGTTCAAACCATTTCGAATTTACAACAGGCGAATACGAAATTTATTCCAATTCAACAGGATACAGAAATAATGATGTGGGTGAAACGCTTCCTCACTGGAATACCATATATGAGAAGTGAATTGGCTAAAAGATTATGGAAGGAAATGCATACTCTTTTACAAAAAAATAATCCAGTAGAGGCGACAATCGTAACATATCGGTTAACTGGGTATGAACGTATTGGGTGTACTTTACAACAATTAGCGGAAATTACGAAACAAGATATATTTCGAGTTTATTTTTTATTTTGGGGTACAATTCATTTCCTTATTCAAGAAGTTCGCAATAAAGAAAATGAGTTTCCATTATTAGCTGAAATTATATCTTATCCAAATGAGAAAGCTGATTTATTTAGCTTATCAACGAAAAAAACATATAATCTTTGGAAACAAGGACGCTCTTTAGAAGAAATAGCAACAATTCGGAATTTGAAGGTTGCCACGATAGAAGACCATTTTGTAGAAATTGCTTTACGAGAAAAAGAATTTTCTATTGAGATGTTTATGGAAAAAGAAAAAATAGAAAAAGTAACAAAAGTAATTGAAGCATTACAAACACGTAAATTGCGTGTGTTGAAGCAAGCGGTTGGAGAGGAAATCTCTTATTTTGAAGTCCGTCTTGTATTGGCGCGGATGGAGGGTATAAATGAAGCTTGAGGAATATTTATATAAGTGGTTTGGATATTCTGAATTTCGTCCGGGGCAAAAAGGAGTTATTACGGACTTATTGGAAGGGAAAGATGTTGTAGCAATGCTTCCGACTGGAAGGGGAAAGTCAATGTGTTATCAACTTCCGGGGCTTCTGCAAGAGGGTACGGTGCTTGTTGTATCACCATTATTATCTTTAATGGAAGACCAAGTTACGCAATTAAAGTATGTCGTGAAAAATCGAGTTATTGCATTGAATAGTTTTCGGACGTTAAGTGAAAAAAGAGAAGCAATGAAAAAGCTATCTTTTTATAAATTTGTTTTCGTATCGCCAGAGATGTTGCAGTCGGAACTTCTAATAAGAGAATTGAAAAAAATTCATATTTCATTATTTGTCGTAGATGAAGCGCATTGTATTTCACAATGGGGCTATGATTTTCGGCCAGATTATAAAAAATTAGATAAAGTAATTGAGAGTATCGGATCTCCGACAGTACTAGCATTAACAGCAACTGCGACAAAGGATGTACTGCGAGATATAGCGGAAAGTTTAAATCTAAAAAATATCGCTGAGCATGTGTACTCAATTGATCGTCCAAATATTGCGATGGAAGTGCAATTTGTGGAAACAATAGAAGAAAAAAAAGAGGCGCTTTTTGAGCATGTAATGTATTTGCAAGGGCCTGGTATTGTTTATTGTTCAAGTAGGGCCTGGACCGAGCGTTTAACCGAGTATTTAAGAGGAAAAGGAATTACAGGTGTAGCTTTTTATCATGGTGGTATGGAACATGAAGAGCGTATGTTAATTCAACAACAGTTTATGAATGACCAGTTGCAAATTGTAATATGTACAAGTGCTTTTGGGATGGGGGTAAATAAGGCGAATACAAGATATATTATTCATTTTCAATATCCGACAAATGTAGCTTCCTATTTACAAGAAATTGGAAGAGGGGGAAGAGATGGAGAATTGAGTATAGCCATTTTATTATGTAGTCCATTGGATCACGATTTGCCGATTTCAATCATTGAAGATGAATTACCAAGTAAATCGCAAATACAATTTTTATTTTCGTTACTACAAAAAAGAATGTTTCAAACGAAAGTATTACCATTAGAAGATGTCGAAGAAATTTGTTATAATGCAGCAAGATTTAATGAACAGTATTGGCGTTTTACACGTTATCATCTCGAACATCTTGGAATCATACAACAGCGAAATCTCATGCTAGAGAGCTTGTCAGATGAAATAATGCACAGATTAATAGCGGAAGTGGAAGTGAGACTGCGTAATAAATATAGTGAGCTAGAAAATATGAAGTCATGGATACAAGTTCAAGGATGTAGACGTGAATATTTATTACAACAATTCGGTTATAGAAAAGAAAAAGAGATAGAAAACTGTTGTGATTACTGTGGTATTACAAAAACGGATTATAAAAAAAGACGAGCGCAACAGTTAGTTTTCGACTATAATTGGGAAACAGAGTTACAAAAGCTTTTCGGCCTAGGGAAGATGGAGGAATGATGAACATTCAAAGGCATAATGTTGAAGATATGAGTCCAAGAGAAATAAGACTGAATCTCTACATAACACAACTAATCATTCTTGGTATCGGTTGTTTACTAGCATATATATTATTTCAAGATAAAAGAGAAGTTTATAGTTTGTGGAAATGGGAACCGGTTTCTATACTTGTAATAGGTAGTTTGTTAGCGATCTGTATTGTGTTATTAGATTATGTTGCAATGCGAGTGTTTCCAGAATCTTGGTTTGATGATGGTGGCATTAACGATAGAATGTTTCAAGGAATTTCTGTCATGCATTTACTCTTTATCACGTTTATTATTGGCTTTGCGGAAGAGTTTTTATTTAGAGGTGTAGTGCAGACTCATTTCGGAATTGTAATAGCGAGTTTAATTTTTGCTGTGTTACATATTCGGTATATAACGAAGCCTTTTTTATTTTGTTTCGTCTGCTTTATTAGTTTTGTTTTTGGTTATGTATTCGAGTGGACAGGAAATTTGTTTATAACAATCTTTGCACACTTTCTTGTTGATTTTATAATGGGGCTCCAATTAAGAAAATAAATGGAAGGTGGTGGTGAACAACATGAGAAAACGAATTCCTGATTTTGAAGAGGAGTTAGAAGTTGAGCAAGTGGAAGAAGATGAAGGTTTACCGCCGCGTAGTGAAATTCATAGAAATAAAGAGAAAAAACCAAAGTTTAAAATGAATCACATTTTCGTCCGAGTGTTAACATTTTTGTTCATATTGTTACCTATTAGTATCCTATGGTATACGGATAAGTATATACAGGTAAAAAGTGATAGTAATAATGCTGAGAAAAGTGCGTTTGAAGTGATTTTCTTTGATTCAGCTCAGACTGAATCAAAGAAGCAGTCTGAGAAAGTAGCAACTCATGTTGTGAAAGATGGAGAAACTTTAGAAAGTATAGCGAAGCAATATTTCTCAGATGAAAATGGGATAGAAATAATAAAAAAGTATAATGATTTACAAGAAGATGAAGTGAAAGTAGGCCAAGAATTGAAAATTCCTATAAAAGATAAGTCCACGAAGTATGAGAGCTAGCTAAATGAGTGATATAGCTTCACATAAAATTAAGGACTATACTTTACGAGGAGGGAGAGTAAAAAATATATGTCATGGATTATATTATTATGTACTCTCATATGCATTGGTTTTGTATGTCTTCTTGGAATGTATAAAGAAGCGATGCGTAATACAGTGTTGGAACATACTTTAGTATTCGAAGAATTTCCGGAAAGTTTTCAAAAAGTTAAAGTTTTTTTTATTTCGGATATTCATAGAAGGATCGTTTCTAGCTCGCTAATTGAACGAGTGAAAGGAAAAGCAGATATCGTAATTATTGGCGGCGATTTAGCTGAAAAAGGAGTACCTTTATCGCAAATCTCTTTAAATATTCAAAAGTTAAGAGAAATAGCCCCTGTATATTTTGTATGGGGAAATAATGATTATGAAATTGAATATCACGAATTAGATGCTTTATTAATAGAAAATAATGTGAAGGTATTAGATAATACAAGAGTTGTATTTGAGTCTGAATTAGGAGAGAAAATTTGCTTACTCGGTATCGATGATGTTGGATTAGAACGAGATCGTTTAGATTTAGCGTTGTCTGATTGTAAAGAAGAAGGTTTTCGCATTTTAATTAGTCACAACCCAGATATAATAAAGAAAATGTCTGGTAAAGAACAAATTTCGCTCGTATTAAGTGGACATACACATGGAGGTCAGATTCGGTTGTTTCCATCTGAAAAGCATTTAAAGGGTGGTGTATATAAGCATTCTAATACGACTCTCTTTGTTAGTAATGGGTATGGAACAACATTACTCCCTCTTCGTTTTCGGGCACCTTCCCAAACACATATCATTACGTTATGCGGAGGAAAATAATGCCGACTTTAAATGGGACATATAATATAAAAGCTGTTTCGAATATACTCGGAATTCAACCGAGTACACTTCGCGCATGGGAAAGACGCTATCATATTATTGCCCCAAAGAGAAATCGTGCGGGGCATCGTTTATATACAGAAGAGCATATTCATATTTTGAAATGGTTAATGAATAAAGTTTCTGAGGGGATGATGATTGGACAAGCAGTTCAGTTATTAGAAGGGAATCGGTTGCAGAACAACATTCAAAAAGAAAAAATTACAGATACAGAAGTTGTTTTAGTGGACGATATACTACAAGCTTTGTTAAAATTTGATGAAATTACAACTTCTGCATTATTAAACGAGGTTTTTAGTATATATTCAACGGAAAAGGTTGTTACAAGCATCATCCTTCAAGTGGCAAACAAGTTGTTATCTTTAAAAAATAATAATGAGATTACAATGTCACAATTCAAATATGTTGTATCATTCTTACAAACACGTCTAGGAATGATATATCATAATGCGTCAGTGTATTCTTCCGTTAACAAAGTTTTCGTTTTAGGAAATAATATATTAAAAGGATTTATTTTCGCGACGTATTTACGACTAAAAGGATATCAAGCAATGTATATGGGGACAAGTTTAGATGAAGAAGGTATTTTACTAGCTATTGAACAATTACAACCTAAATATTTGTTTATATCTTTTGATGATGAACGAGAACTTGAAGAGGCAGTAGAATTTATTGACTTATTGCAAGAAAAAAATGAAAACCTCTCAGGTGGTTTTATAGGAAGAAAAGGCATTGGAGATCAATTAAATCTTCAAAATATCCTAATTGGTAACACGAAAGAAGAATGGGATGGATGGTTAAAAATGTCAGAATAGTCATTCGAAAAGAACCATCTATTTTCTATTTCATATAATAAAAATTAGATGCAATGGTTACGTAGGGAGGGTATGAGATGAGACTGGAACGTTTAAATTATAATAAGATTAAAATTTTCCTAACATTTGATGATTTATCTGAACGAGGATTAACGAAAGAAGATTTGTGGAGAAATGCACCGAAAGTACAGCAACTATTCCGTGATATGATGCAAGAAGCGAATAAAGAATTAGGGTTTGAAGCGGATGGACCGATTGCTGTTGAAGTATTTTCTCTACAAGCTCAAGGTATGGTTGTAATTGTAACAAAAGAAAATCACGAAGTAGATACAGAAGATGAGTTCCGTGACGAGTTTATTGAAATGCAAGTGACTCTTGATGAAAGTGAACATATACTTTACGAGTTTGCTACATTAGATGATGTAATCAATTTGTCAAATCGCTTATATAACCTTGGTGTAACTGATGGGAAGTTGTATACGTGGGATGATCGTTTTTATCTTTGGATAGAAGAAGAAGAGCAATTTCAATTATTGAAGGCGGATTTTATAGCTATTTTAGCGGAATACGGTAATCCGTCAACAGCAACAATTTACCGCATAATGGAATATGGTAAAGAATTAATGGATTCTCAAGCAATTGAACAAATATACAATTACTTTGTAAAAAAACAAAACCTCAGCTAATGTAACGTAGCTTGAGGTTTTATTTTTATTCAGCTGAAGATTGGAAAATCTAAAATCTATAAAGCGAAGTATAGGAAACAAGACTAGCCGATCTATATTTAAAAATATAACCAGTATTTTTTGATGAAATAATTGTTTTATCGAACGTATTTTGATGAAAATAAAAAATATTTAAATATTTAAGTATTTTACTTTTCTAAAAGCAATAAAAGGACTATAATAATAGTGAAAACGCTTGCAATGCAAAATAGTTTGTATATATTTGTTAGCGTTTTCTATTGCATTCCAAATTTAACGGTGTATACTAGGCAATGAAGGTTTACTAAACAAGTGAAATTACAGGGGGTTTACTTACTATGGTAGCCGAAAAGGGAACTCAAACGAAAACACAACAACAAGGGGAACAACATTTTGAATTGTTAAATTCAACACAAATTGTAATTAATGAAGCATTAGAAAAATTGGGTTATCCAAACGAAGTATATGAATTATTGAAAGAACCAATTCGTATGATGACAGTGAAAATTCCAGTTCGTATGGATGACGGGACTGTTAAAATATTTACAGGATATCGTGCGCAACACAATGATGCTGTTGGTCCAACGAAAGGTGGAATTCGCTTCCATCCAAACGTAACAGAAAATGAAGTGAAAGCACTTTCTATTTGGATGAGTTTAAAATGTGGTATTGTTGATTTACCATATGGTGGAGGTAAAGGTGGAATCATTTGTGACCCACGTGAGATGTCTTTCCGTGAATTAGAAAGATTAAGCCGCGGTTATGTACGAGCAATTAGCCAAATTGTTGGTCCGACAAAAGATATTCCAGCTCCAGATGTATTTACAAACTCACAAATTATGGCATGGATGATGGATGAGTATAGCCGTATCGATGAATTTAATTCACCAGGATTTATTACAGGTAAACCACTTGTATTAGGTGGATCACACGGACGTGAAACAGCGACTGCAAAAGGTGTAACAATTTGTATTCGTGAAGCTGCGAAAAAACGTGACATTGATATTAAAGGTGCACGCGTTGTTGTTCAAGGATTTGGGAATGCGGGTAGCTTCTTAGCTAAATTTATGCATGATGCAGGCGCGAAAGTAATTGCAATTTCAGATGCGTACGGTGCACTACATGATCCGAATGGATTAGATATTGACTACTTACTAGATCGTCGCGATAGCTTCGGTACTGTAACAAAACTATTTAATAATACAATTTCAAACACAGAATTGTTAGAACTTGATTGCGATATTTTAGTTCCAGCTGCAATTGAGAACCAAATTACAGAAGAAAATGCTGATAAGATTAAAGCGAAAATTGTAGTTGAAGCTGCAAATGGTCCAACTACATTAGAAGCAACAAAAATCTTAACAGATCGTGGTATCTTACTTGTTCCAGACGTATTAGCAAGTGCTGGTGGCGTTACGGTATCTTACTTTGAGTGGGTACAAAATAACCAAGGTTACTACTGGACTGAGGAAGAAGTAGAACAACGTTTAGAAAAAGTAATGGTAAAATCATTCGATTCAATCTATGAAACATCACAAGTTCGTAAAGTAAACATGCGCTTAGCTGCATACATGATTGGTGTTCGTAAAATGGCTGAGGCTAGTCGCTTCAGAGGTTGGGTATAATATATAATGTTTTGAGAAAACGTGATTTCCTTTTGAGGGAATCGCGTTTTTTGTTGAAGTTACTAGTTAGAGGTGTTGGATATGAATAATGAAATGATGAATCGAGTAGATTGATTAGAAGAAAGGGTAAACCAAACTAGAAAGTAAAATAGTAAGGATTGAAAATACTCAGAAAACAAGTATTTTTAGAATGTTTGGAGAGGGTTTATTGCATCTGGTTGTTGGAGGGCTGATTATCGCAGTAGTAATTGGAATTATTACGTAGCTTGGTGAAAAATAAAATAAAAACAAAAAGAACGCTTGTTCTACACGAACAAACGTGCTATACTTTCCTTAGATAAGCAAACGGAAACGATTTTAAGGAGAGATAAATGATGAAAATGACAGTAGACCAAAGATTTATGATGCCAGCAGATGTTGTGGAACGAGTGGAAGTTTTACGAAATAATCATAGTAAGCGTGGATCATTATTACAATCAGTAAATAAGTTTTTCGGTTTAGATACGAAAGAAGATTGTGTTTGGTTTTACGGTTTTTACGGAGTGGCTGTAAGTATTGTATTATTTATGGTATTCACATCAAATATTTTCGATTTTCTCTTCGCATAAGAAATAATGCCATAAGGACATTGCCACCGAATACATATATAAGGAAGTAAGGTAATTTTTTAGAGCGGGAGTTGGTAGTAATGGCGATGTTCCCTATTGAGCGTAATTATATTGGGTATGGAAATTCACGACCAGGAATTCCTCTTTCAAAAGTAAGATTTATTGTAAGTCATGACACGGGGAACCCTGGTAGCAATGCGATAGGAAATCGGGATTACTTTAATGAAATACAACCGAAAGCTTCAGCGCATACATTTATTGATGATAAAACAATATTAGAAATTGTCCCTATAAATGAAGTTGCGTACCATGTTCGATACAATGTGCCAACGGATAATGATTTATTCGGTTATGATGCGAATAAGGCTGCAATTGGGGTTGAACTTTGCTATGGTGGCGACGTAAACTTTTGGGAGGCGTATACTCGTTTTACGTGGTATCACGCTTATTTATGTCAAAATTTCGGTTTAAATCCTAAAAAGGCTATTGTGTCACACAAAACGTTGGATCCTACTCGGAAAATCGATCCTGAAAATGTATTAGGGCAACAAGGAATTAAATTTCAGCAGTTTTTAGCAGATGTCTATCGGATGTATGTTTCGTTTAGATGACAAATATATGAAAAATGAATACAATAAAGATAGGTGCCTACTGCTGTAAGTAGGTTTTTTCTTGTTTATATAAATAAAGCAGAGGTAGAAGACTAGGAGTGAACCGAGTATGCAAAAAGAAACAGTTATTATTATCGGAGGCGGTCCATGCGGATTAGCAGCGGCGATTTCGTTGCAAAAAGTGGGGTTAAATCCGTTAGTGATCGAAAAAGGGAACATTGTAAATGCGATTTATAATTATCCAACTCATCAAACATTTTTCTCCTCTAGTGAAAAATTAGAAATTGGTGAAGTTGCTTTTATTACAGAAAATCGTAAGCCATTTCGTAATCAAGCGCTCGCGTATTATCGTGAAGTAGTAAAGCGTAAATCTATACGTGTAAACGCATTTGAACGAGTGGAACAAGTTCAAAAAGATGGTGATGTTTTTAAAGTTGAAACGACGAAGCGTGACGGAAACAAAGAAATATATGTGGCGAAATACATTGTTGTCGCAACTGGATATTATGATAATCCGAATTATATGAATGTACCTGGTGAGAAACTTGAGAAAGTAGCTCATTATTTCAAAGAAGGACATCCTTATTTTGATCGAGATGTCGTTGTAATAGGTGGTAAAAATTCAAGTATAGATGCGGCGTTAGAGCTTGTTAAATCGGGTGCACGTGTAACAGTTCTATACCGTGGCGGGGAATACTCGCCAAGTATTAAGCCGTGGATTTTGCCGGAATTTGAGGCGTTAGTACGAAATGGGACAGTTCAAATGCATTTCGGGGCTCATGTGAAAGAAATTACTGAACATACATTAACATATACGGTTGATGGTGAATCATTTACAATCAAAAATGATTTTGTATTTGCGATGACTGGTTACCATCCTGATCATAGCTTCTTAACGAAGATGGGTGTTCGGATTGATGAAGAAACAGGGCGTCCGATTTATACAGAGGATAGAATGGAAACAAACGCTGAAAATAGTTTCATTGCAGGTGTAATTGCTGCTGGGAATAACGCAAATGAAATATTTATCGAGAACGGTAGATTCCATGGAGATGCGATTGCGCAAACCATTGCATCAAGAGAAGAATAAAAAGAAGCTGTCGAAATTCGACAGCTTCTTTTTTAATCGTGCATATACATATTTTGGATTGCTACATGAGAATTTGTATTCTCTAATGCGACTAATAATTTAATACGCGCCTTTTGAGCATTTAAACCGTATGTGAATATAACGCCCATATCTTTTAATTGCTTGCCGCCACCTTCATACGAATATACATCTTGAACGATACCGTTGAAACAGCGAGACACTAATACGACAGGAATTCCTTTGCCTATTAATCGTTCTAGACTTGGAAGTGTTCTTGGAGGTAAATTACCTTGTCCAAGTGCTTCGATAACAATTCCGTCTACTGGTAGTGTTTCGATTGCTGATAATAATGTATCATCCATACCTGCGTATGCTTTTAGAACGACAACGTTTTTAGAAATCTGTCGCACTGTGCATGTTTCGTGATGCACTAAAGCATGATGGAAAACAACACCACGTTTTGTTACCATGCCAATTGGTCCGTACTGTGGACTTTGGAATGTCGCGACATTACTTGTGTGCGTTTTTGTTACATTTGTAGCACAATGTATTTCGTCGTTTAATACGACTAGAACGCCTTTTTCAGCAGCTTCATTACTACTAGCAACTTTTACAGCTGATAAGAAATTATATAGACCATCAGCACCTAATTCATTACTAGAGCGCATTGCTCCTGTCACAACGATTGGGATCGTTGCTTGAACTGTTAAATCAAGAAAATAAGCTGTCTCTTCTAATGTATCGGTACCATGCGTAATGACTACGCCGTGAATATCGTCTTGTTTTACTCTTTCGTCAATGATGACTTGTAATTGTAGCATTTCGCTAGGAGTCATGTGAGGAGATGGAAGATGGAACACATCTTCGACAATTAAATCAACATCGCCTTCTAAATCAGGAATAAATTTTAAAAGAGGATTCTTTTCACCTGGTTGTACGACCCCAGTTTCTTTATCTTCCTCCATTGCAATTGTTCCACCTGTGTGTAAAACTAGGATTCTTTTCAATGCTTATACCCCTTTCAAGTTGAAAAATACATTTAGAACATAACATGTTTTGAGTAAATTCGACAATGAAAATGTATAAAAGTATGGTTAGAAAATGACAATAAAATAAATTACTTTAAGTGTGCTTCGATAAGTGGTTATTAGGTTAGGTTTTGTTTATGGAAATTTATGAGAGGAGATGTGTAAGTGTAGAGAGGGAAGGAGTGAGTTTTTTGAAAAAAATGGAGAAAATTATAATTCGTATATTACTGATTCAATTTATTTGTCTTTCTTTCGTCCAACTGCTTTTTATACATAAATCTTCAGTGAAATATTTATCGAAAATTGTTTATTACGAAGGTGTCGTCACGCAAAATAAGGCGGAAATCTTACAGGTGAATAAGTAGTTTTCATTTTCTTCTATGATGGATTATGCTACAATAATTGAGGATTTAATGACGTGAGGCAAATGAGAAGAAGCAGGGGGAGAATACCTGCTTTTCGTTTTGTTTTTATAAGTGAAAAATGAGGTGTTACAATGGATAAACGAATTTCGATTGCTATAGATGGTCCAGCGGCTGCTGGGAAAAGTACAGTTGCAAAAGTTGTTGCGAAAAAACTTTCATATGTTTACATTGATACAGGCGCAATGTACCGTGCTATTACATATGCAGCCCTTGAACAAAAAGTGGATATTGAAAATGAAGAAAAGTTAATGGAAGTTGTAAAAAATGTAAATATTGAATTTCAGCAAGGGGAAAATACACAACTTGTATTTTTAAATGGACAAGATGTTTCCGAAGTGATTCGTACGCCAGATGTGACGAATCGCGTATCTATTGTAGCAAAGCATCGCCTTGTTCGTGAAGAAATGGTACGTCGTCAACAAGAATTAGCTGAAAAAGGCGGCGTAGTAATGGATGGCCGTGATATTGGTACACATGTACTACCAGATGCTGAAGTGAAAATCTTTATGCTTGCTTCTGTAGAAGAAAGAGCGGAAAGAAGATATTTAGAAAATATGAATAAAGGTTTCGATTCTAATTTAGAGCAGTTAAAAGAAGACATTGCTAGGCGTGATAAATTAGATTCAGAACGCGAAGTTTCTCCTTTGAAAAAAGCTGATGATGCATTGGAATTAGATACAACTTCTTTATCAATTGAAGAAGTTGTCCAAAAAATTATGGGTATTGTTTCAGGAGTATTTGCGAAATAAAGAAAGAGGACTATCCTCTTTCTTTTTTTTTTGAAATGTAAAGGATAAGTGAATTATAAGTCTCTTTTCTTGACAAATGGGCTAATTTGTAAGAAGTTAGTTACAGAGGGGAAAAACTGTCAGAATATATTCGCTATTATATTTCAAATCATACTTTCTTCAAGATGATTTTGCTGTATACTATTTATATAGGTTTAATATAGTTTCTTGTGAACTGTATTGAACCAGAATATGTGATGATAAATTCTTAAACATGCAAATGAAAACATTTTTTTTCATTTCGTATATACATAAAAATGCTTTGTCAATTCTGTAGGGAGGTATTTCCATGGTAGAGAAAATGAATGAAGAAGTTATGAATTCAAAAGAATTACAAGTTGGTGACGTTGTTACAGGTTCTGTAACGAAAGTTGAAGAGAAACAAGTGCTTGTAAATGTTGGATACAAAACAGATGGCGTAATTCCGATTAGTGAGTTAGCTAACGTTCATATTGAAAAAGCAAGCGATGTTGTAGAATTAGATCAAACACTTGAATTGAAAATTATTAAATTAGAAGAAGATGATCTTGTTTTATCTAAGAGAGCTGTTGACGCAGAAAAAGCGTGGGTAGAATTACAAGAGAAATTTAATTCTGGTCATGTATTTGATGTTACTGTAAAAGATATCGTGAATGGTGGGTTAGTTGTGGACCTTGGTGTTCGTGGTTTTATCCCAGCTTCACTTGTAGAGGTACATTATGTAGAAGATTTTGCTGACTATAAAGGAAAAACATTAGCGGTGAAAATTGTTGAATTAGACCGTGAAAAAAATCGTGTTATTCTTTCACATAAAGCGGTAGTAGAACTAGAACTAGATTCTAAGAAAAAAGAAGCAATCTCTTCGTTAAAAGAAGGGGATATTGTTGAAGGAACAGTACAACGATTAACGGATTTTGGTGCTTTCGTTAACGTTGGTGGTGTGGACGGTTTAGTACACATTTCACAAATTTCACACGAACGTGTAGAGCAACCTTCTGAGGTATTAGAGCAAGGTCAAAAGGTAAAGGTAAAAGTGTTATCTGTTGATGCTGATACGCAACGTATTTCTTTATCAATTAAAGCAGCTCAGCCGGGACCTTGGGAAAATGTTGCTGGCGAAATAAAGGCTGGAGATATTCGTGAGGGCGTAGTAAAACGCCTTGTTACATTCGGTGCATTTGTTGAAATTTCACCTGGTGTTGAAGGGCTTGTGCATGTATCTCAAATTGCAAATCGTCACGTGAAAAATCCAAATGAAGTATTGGAAATGGGACAAGAAGTAAAAGTGAAAGTACTTGAAGTCCATGTAGCAGAAAAACGTATTTCTTTAAGCATAAAAGAAACGCTTGAAGAAAATAATGTAACAGAAGATTATAGCCAATATGAGCCAAATGCTGATTCTGCTACTTTCCAGTTAAGTGATATTATTGGTGAACAACTGAAAAAATTAAAGAAATAAAGAGGGGTACAAGTGGTAAGGGCAAAACGTAAATTAGATCATATTGAATATGCTCTTTCTACTGGTCAGTCTCGTACGCATGGCTTTCATGATATTGATTTTGTGCATCAAAGCTTGCCAAATTCAAGTTATGATACTGTAACATGTGAAACAAAAATCGGCGAACTTTCACTAAGTTCGCCGATTTTTATCAATGCGATGACTGGTGGTGGAGGAGAGCAAACATTACATATTAATGAGCAATTAGCATATGTAGCGAAACATCATAACCTTGCTATGGCTGTAGGATCGCAAATGGCAGCTTTAAAAAATGAAAGCGAGGCGGCTTCTTATAAAATCGTCAGAAAGGTAAACCCAAATGGTATTTTCTTTGCTAATTTGGGGAGTGAGGCAACTGTCGAACAGGCAGAGCGTGCCGTTGATATGATTGAAGCGAATGCACTGCAAATTCATTTAAATGTCATACAAGAGTTAACGATGCCAGAAGGAGACCGTGATTTTACTGGTGTACTTCGGCGAATTGAACAAATTGTTTTAAACAGTAAAGTTCCTGTCATTGTAAAAGAAGTGGGATTTGGAATGAGTAAGGAAACAGTACAACAGTTAGCGAGTATAGGTATAACAGCAATTGATATTGGCGGCCAAGGTGGTACGAATTTTGCTGCTGTTGAAAATGAAAGAAGACAGCGAATGCTTTCTTATTTTAATAACTGGGGCATACAAACAGCTACCTCGATTATTGAAGCAACCTCTACAAATAATAACCTCTCTTTTATTGCATCTGGGGGTATACAAACAGCACTTGACGTGGCAAAGGCAATTGCATTAGGGGCGAATACAACTGCGTTTGCTGGATACTTTTTACGTATTTTAATGCAAGATGGTGTTGAGAAGTTAGTGGATGAAATTGATCTTTTACATACAGATTTAAAATTTATTATGACAGCTCTTGGCGTGAAGACGATAGAAGAGTTGCAATCTGTACCTCTTGTTGTAAAAGGCGAAACATATCATTGGTTAGCGCAGCGAGGGATTGACACTGCGCATTATAGTAGGCGATAAAAAATCAACTGTCCGGTTGATTTTTTTCAGAGTGTTGAGAAACCCTTTATGGTTTCCAACACTCTGATATCTTTTAAATTTTATTAAATGAAAACAATAATAAATGATAGAAACTAAGAAAATAGCCCTTCACCTGACCCTTTTGGGTCAGGTGAAGGGCTATTTTTTCATGTTGACACAGAACGGAAAAAGAGGTTAAGACACAGTCTGTAAAAAATCAACGGTCCGGGTGGGAAGTTATCATTATATATAATTCTATAAATGGAAAAAAAGAGAGAGCTTACATTATAATAAATAAATATAAGAATATTATACGAAAAAGCTATGATTGAAAAAGGGGTTATAAAAATGAAGAAATGAAGAAAATGTGCTGCTGAATTATTGGAGGATTCTTACTTTTGCCATGTTTGTGGAGAGAAATATGGCAAAAGTAAGAAAGTATTCCTCTCTATATAGCTGGTTAGCGATAAAACAAGATAAGAGATTGTTATTTAAGAATCAAAATAAACAAGAAAAAATTTACGGTAATTTAGGGGATGAGGATGTTAATAAAAAAGGAGATAATGTATCTTCAAATAGTAAAAATACGATAGGACGCATTACATATAATAGTGAAGATGTTAATATCCATGCACGAAATATAAGAGAAGATACAGCGATTTCTGCATATAATAAAAAGATTGAAATTTCATTAACTTCAAATGTAAGAGAAGGGGATTCTAGTTCAACAACAGTACAATCAACAATTAAAACGGCGAATATTGCAATCGCAGTCGGGAATAAATTGTATAGGAATCCAATGGTGAATGCAGGAAGTGGAATAGAAGCACTAATTTTGCCAAGGGAATTAGGAGAAGACAAAAATCCATCGGAAGATTCGCATGTGAATTACTATTTTAATATACCAAATGAAGTGGGTTTAAGTAATGCTGAAGTAGTATTACTTTCTGATCAAGGAAATACCATTGTGAGTAGGGAAATTAAAGAGGAAAAAGAAGGTATTGTAGGCGTGAAAAAAGAGGTTGAGCGAAAGTTAAATGAAATAGGAGAGACGGATTATGTACGTGTTGAGGTAAAGAGTAAAAATCCTTCTCTTCATACGTATTATGTTCTTACATATTCTAAAAAACCAACAGGTATAGTTACGATTGATGCCTCATCAAGTGATAGGGTTTATAATGCGAAAACAAAAGAATTATATGACGAGTAGAAATAAAATAATTGTGTAAAAAGACGGTTTCGTACATTATCGAAACCGTCTTTTTGTATTGCCCGTAAAAGCCCGATTGCTGTGGGCTAATAATCAGTGTGGATGGATACCCCCGCTGAAGTTTCACTTTATTTAATGCTGATTCTGTTTTCGAGCTTGCTCCGGTGTATCAAGACTTGTTGCACCGGGATATTGAAGTGATTGGTCGCGATCAGATTCAACGCGGCGTGATTCTCTTAGTTTTCGTTCTTGGCGATCTTTACCCATTGTGAGTTACACCTCCTTATTAAAAGTTTTGCTGTTATGAGAAAAACTATGCACAAAGAAAAGGGGGATTAACTTTCATAAAAAGTTCCCATAATGGAAAACATAGGAGGTGAAGTGATGGATGGGAGTACTTTTTATTTTGTTGCTTGGATAGGGTGGATTGTCGTGACCTTTTTTATGAAAAAAGAATCTATTCGTTGGAAGATAAGTGCTTGTATATTAATTTTTATTATTTGTTCTCCGTTAAATGTGACGATTGCGTCTTTCACGATATCGGTAAATGCCCTTTTGCTTTGTATTATTTCTTTTGTAGGCATCACGTTATATTCTATTTGGAAAAAATTATATACCTTACTTTCGGCACTTATTATTGCAATGTTATATACAAGCTTTCATTTGTTAGAAGTATATGATCCAATTTGGATTGTGGTTGATAGGTTGTTGCTGTTAAGTGGTGCACTTGTGTATGCATCGGTTTTATTGCACGGGGATCGCATATTACGATTATGCTCCTTATATATAGGGATGTTACAAGGTGAATTGTTGGTGACGCTTATTTTTCGTAAATTACATTTTCCTTATGAATATGGCAGTTTAGCTTTTTTAGATGTTGCTGCTGTTTCCACTTTATTTATGGCGATTTTACTTTGGATTACGAAAGCATCAGTATATATGGAACAATTTAAGAGGAAAACACGTAAAAGAAAGGCGAGGGTAATGCATGACTGAATATACACCAGCTATTTTATGTGGCGTAATTGCAGGTACAATAACTAGGTTGTTAATGCTTCGTACCGATACGAGGCAATATCCGACGAGGCTTCACGGGAAAATTATTCATATCGCGATGGGATTAATTGCGGCTGCCTTAGGAGCAATTGCGATTCCGTCTGTTTTGAAAAAAGATTTCTCTGCAATTACATTTCTTACGTTAGCAGCGACGCAATTTCGTGATGTGCGCAATATGGAAAGAAATACGCTTCAACAATTAGATGGATATGAGCTCGTACCACGTGGTAATACATACATTGAAGGAATTGCATTAGTATTTGAAAGTCGTAACTACTTGGCGATGTTAACGTCGTTTGTAACAACGTTTGCGTATATAGGATTCGATTCATGGATTGCCGGGGTAATTACTGGTATAGTAAGTTTTTTCATTGCGAAAAAATTAATGTCAGGTAAAAGACTTCATGACCTTGTAGAAATAGAGCACGTTCCACTTCGTTTTGAAGGAGCGGGACTTTATATTGATAATATTTACATTATGAATATTGGATTGCCAGCAAGGCAAGAAGAAATTATGAAATATGGAATGGGATTTATTTTAAAACCGAAATCGATAGATGCGATGGTTACAATCTCAAACTTAGGACAACGGCAAGCTATTTTACATGATGTTTCGGTTGCTTTAGGAATATATAGAGATTCTGGAACGCCGGCACTTGTACCGTTAGCGAAGCGTGATTTAGAGGATGGGAGAGTTGGGATTTTTGTTCTGCCGCAAGATCAAGATGCAGAAAAAGCGATAGGGGTAATCGGAAATGTACCAACATTAGAGAGTGCTGTTCATATGTCATCAGAAGCTCCGAAAGGAAGGGGAGATAAGAGATGATGTTAGAAAGTGTTATTCTCGCAGTCATTACAACAACGCCAGAGAAATTTGCAGGTGGTGCCCCTTTATTTATTTGCGAGTCGACAGAGGAACTGGAATTTGTTGCAAATAATTTAGAGGCTATTTTAGATGGTATTGCACATCGCTTACAAGATAATGTATATATTATTGTGAAACATTAGTAACGTGTGGTATAATGTGAGGTGTTTTGATACGTTGAGAAATATTCTGGAATGCAAATCCCTTCTTGCACAAAGAAGGGTTTTTTACATAATAAACAGAAGCAAGTTGAAAGGATGAAAGTATATGCCGAAACCAGTAATAGCGATAGTAGGCCGCCCGAACGTGGGGAAATCTACTATTTTCAATAGAATTGTTGGAGAAAGAGTTTCAATCGTAGAAGATATACCAGGTATAACGCGAGACCGTATTTATAGTGCGGGAGAATGGTTAAATCATGAGTTTAACATTATTGATACAGGTGGAATTGATATTGGAGACGAGCCGTTCTTGACACAAATTCGTCAACAGGCGGAAGTAGCGATTGATGAAGCGGATGTTATCATTTTTATGACGAATGGTCGCGATGGTGTAACTGCAGCAGATGAAGAAGTTGCTAAAATTTTATACCGTTCTAAAAAACCAATTGTACTTGCGGTAAATAAGGTTGATAATCCAGACATGCGTAGTGATATTTATGATTTTTATGCATTAGGATTTGGCGAGCCATTCCCGATTTCAGGTACACACGGTTTAGGACTTGGTGATTTGTTAGATGAAGCTGCAAATCATTTTCCAAAGATTGAAGAAGAAGCGTATGACGATGAAACAATCCGTTTCTCTTTAATTGGACGTCCAAACGTAGGGAAATCATCACTTGTAAATGCACTTCTTGGTCAAGAACGTGTAATTGTAAGTAATATAGCGGGAACGACACGTGATGCTGTTGATACACCATATAGTAAAGATGATCAAGATTATGTAATCATCGATACAGCTGGTATGCGTAAAAAAGGGAAAGTATACGAAAGTACAGAAAAGTATAGTGTACTTCGTGCACTTAGAGCGATTGAACGTTCTGACGTTGTTTTAGTCGTTTTAGACGGAGAAGAAGGAATTATTGAGCAAGATAAAAAAATCGCTGGATATGCTCATGATTCAGGACGAGCTGTTATTATCGTTGTAAACAAATGGGATGCAGTGAAAAAAGATGAAAAAACAATGAAAGCATTTGAAGAAAACATCCGTGCTCATTTCCAATTTTTAGAGTATGCACCGATTGTATTCTTATCTGCGAAAACGAAAAAGCGTACACAAACGTTATTACCGGTTATCAATGAGGTAAATGAAAGCCATAGCATCCGTGTACAAACGAATGTATTAAATGATGTAATTATGGATGCGGTAGCGATGAATCCAACGCCGACACATAATGGTAGCCGTCTGAAAATCTTCTATGCGACACAAGTTGCGGTAAAACCACCAACATTTGTTATATTTGTAAACGATACAGAATTAATGCACTTTTCATATGAGCGCTTCTTAAAGAACCGTTTACGTGAAGCGTTCGGTTTTGTAGGAACGCCGATTCACATTATCGCTAGAGCAAGAGACTAATGGAGAGGATGTGATTTTATGACAAAAATCACAGTAATAGGAGCAGGTAGCTGGGGAACAGCGTTAGCGATGGTATTAGCTGACAATGGGCATGATGTACGTATTTGGGGAAACCGTCCTGAACTCATGAATGAAATTAATACGAAGCGTGAGAACAGTAGATATCTTCCAGGGATTACATTGCCAAGCACAATCGTAGCCTACTCTTCTTTAGAAGAAGCATTAGTAGATGTAAATACAGTACTGCTAGTAGTACCGACGAAAGCGTACCGAGACGTATTGCAAGAGATGAAAGAAATTGTTACAGAGCCAATTACTTGGATTCATGCAAGTAAAGGAATCGAACCAGGTACGTCAAAACGTATTTCGGAAGTGATTGAGGAAGAAATTCCAGAGAGCTTGATTAAGGATGTTGTTGTACTATCTGGGCCGAGTCACGCTGAAGAAGTTGGATTGCGTCAAGCGACAACTGTTACGTCTGCAGCAAAGCGTATGGAAGCGGCTGAGGGAGTACAAGATTTGTTTATGAATAGCTATTTCCGTGTATATACAAACCCAGATATCGTTGGAGTTGAACTTGGTGGTGCTTTAAAAAATATTATTGCACTAGCTGCGGGGATATCTGACGGGCTTGGATTAGGTGATAATGCGAAAGCGGCATTAATGACACGTGGTTTAACAGAGATTGCTCGTTTAGGAAGAAAAATGGGCGGAAATCCGTTAACGTTTGCTGGTCTAACTGGTATGGGAGACTTAATTGTAACTTGTACAAGTGTGCATAGCCGAAATTGGCGCGCTGGAAATATGCTTGGAAAAGGGCACTCTTTAGAAGAAGTGCTAGAAAGTATGGGTATGGTTGTAGAAGGTGTAAGAACAACGAAAGCTGCTCATGAATTGGCAGAGAAAATGGAAGTTGAAATGCCGATTACAGCTGCTTTATATGACGTGCTGTTCAATGGGAATAATGTGAAAGATGCAGTAGGCTCATTGATGGGACGTGTTCGAAAACATGAAGTTGAAGCGATACCTGATTTGTTATAAAGAAAGCGGTAGAAGTACATTTCGTACTTCTACCGTTTTTTATTTTTTATGGGTCTTTTCACCAATTTTTCATCTCTGCATAGGATGAAGAGTAACTTGAGGAGAGGGTGAAAAGAATGGATAACAACATTTTTAATAACATTGAAAAAGAAGCGAAAGTGAACAAAGAAGATATTTTTAAATTAGCGTCGTCTGTTCAAAATGCGAACTTACGTGACGAGACAGTGCTTCGCCAATTGATTCATCAAGTTGCTCTAATGGCAGGACGCGAAGTGCCGAAAGAGCAAGAGGATCAAATTGTAAAAGCGATTATTAATAATAATATGCCGGCGGATTTTGGTTCGTTAAGTAAAATGTTTAAAAAATAAATTATGAGAAACAAAGAGTTTAGAGAATGCATATGATAGTTATGAAAGAATGGGAATAGAGCTGTTAAGGGCATATTTGGTCAACCGAAGCGCATCATTTCGTGCTTCGGTTTTATTATTTTAAATAAAAATCATCAATTCACGGAAAAATGATGATTTTTATTTGTTTAAAGATTTTAATTTGTTAAAATAGTATAAAAATAGATTGAAAGTAAAGGGGTGTATATATGTCGGAAGGACTTATGAAAATGTGGTTTGCTTTAGGGGCAATTGGATTTATGTTTCTTGCAGTAAGTTTTATTTTATTGAGTAGGCATAAAATGAAGAATAAATTTTTGAAAGGGATTACAGCTTTAGTAGCGTACACCCTCATGATTGTATCGGGAATTGTTATTTTCCTTGTTGTATTTAGTGGCCCTATTGAGCAATAAAGGATGTGTAGTCGGTAAATGTTACAAAAGCAACAGTCCATACTAGCATGAAAAGGTGATTGTCAGTGAAAAAAATCCATATTATTTTAATATTTTGTTGCATGAGCATTTTAACAGGGTGTATGTATCCAAGAGAAAATATGAAACAAAGTGCTATTCCTTATGAAGACCAGTTGCAAGTTGTACAAAAAGCCATTAATACATATAAGGAGCAAACGGATGGTTTATTACCAATTAAGACGCGTGATATGAGTACGCCGATTTATCAGAAGTATCCAATTGATTTTCAAAAAATTGCTCCAAGGTACATACAAGAGGCGCCAGGGAATGCGTATGAAAGTGGTGGAGTATATCAATATGTATTAATAGATGTTGAAAAAAATCCGACAGTAAAGTTAATTGATGTGAGAATGGCGGAACAAATTCAAGAAGTGGCATTGAAGCTAAGGATGTATCGGGATGAACATCAATATCCACCTTTTAAAAAAGTGATTACAGATGGTGTTTATGAATTAGACTTCAAAAAACTAGGATATAAAGATGTACCACAAGTGACAAGTCCGTACTCAGGAAAAGGTCTCCCTCTTGTAATCAATGAAAAAGGAGAATTGTTTGTTGATTATAGAATCGACTTATATGAAGTGTTGAAAAAAAATGAAGGGCAATTTAAAGAAGGCGAAGATATCCGGAGTATACTATCGAAGGATTCCCCGTTTGTTCCTGCATATTCTTTGCCGTACACAGTAAAAAATGGAGAACCAATTTTTTTAAAATCATAAGTCATGAACCTTTCTTTTAGTGAATAAGTTCTAGAAGAAAGGTTTTTTATGTTATACAACTTGCGATGCAAACAAAAGGTATTTTTAAATAGTCATATGAAATTGGACAAAATTATATGATATATTGTCCGAACTTCTAGAATACCATTATATTATATCAGATATTATAGGCAACGTTAGAGAAGGTATTAGTTGACTATAAACGTGGAATTATTCCCAAAAATATTGAGGGAGGGAATCACTTGGAAAAGGTAGATATTTTTAAAGATATTGCGGAACGCACAGGCGGTGATATTTATTTTGGAGTTGTAGGAGCTGTTCGAACAGGGAAATCAACATTTATTAAAAAGTTTATGGAACTTGTTGTTATTCCCAATATTGAAAATGAGTCAGACCGTCAAAGAGCGCAGGATGAACTGCCTCAAAGTGCTGCTGGTCGTACAATAATGACGACGGAACCGAAGTTTGTTCCAAACCAAGCGGTTTCTATCGAAGTAGATGAAGGTCTTGAAGTGAATATTCGATTAGTAGATTGTGTTGGATATACGGTTCCAGGAGCAAAAGGATATGAAGATGAGAATGGTCCGCGCATGATTAATACTCCTTGGTATGAAGAGCCTATTCCATTCCATGAAGCTGCAGAAATCGGAACACGTAAAGTAATTCAAGAGCATTCAACAATAGGTGTCGTTATTACAACAGATGGAACAATTGGTGAAATTCCAAGAAGAGATTATATAGAGGCAGAAGAACGCGTTGTAAATGAGTTAAAAGAAGTAGGAAAGCCTTTCATTATGATTATCAATACTGTACAGCCATATCATCCAGATACGGAGCAGTTACGTCAAAGTTTATCAGAAGAATATGATATCCCAGTAATTGCGATGAGTGTAGAGAGTTTAAGAGAAACAGATGTGTATAACGTACTTCGAGAAGCGTTATTCGAGTTCCCGGTTTTAGAAGTGAATGTAAACCTTCCGAGCTGGGTAATGGTGCTAAATGAAGGACATTGGTTACGCCAAAGTTATCAGGAAGCGGTTCAAGAGACTGTAAAGGATATAAAACGTCTTCGTGATGTGGACCGTGTCGTTTGGCAGTTTAGTCAATATGAATTTATTGATCGAGCAAGTCTAGCTGGCATTGATATGGGGCAAGGTGTGGCAGAGATTGATTTATATGCGCCAGATGAATTGTATGATCAAATTTTAAAAGAAGTAGTAGGAGTAGAGATTCGAGGGAAAGATCATTTATTGAAGCTTATGCTCGATTTATCTCATGCGAAAACAGAGTATGACCAAGTGGCGGATGCCCTGCGGATGGTAAAACAAACCGGATATGGAGTAGCAGCGCCTGCATTAGCTGATATGAGCTTAGATGAACCGGAAATTATTCGTCACGGTTCAAGGTTCGGTGTTAAATTAAAAGCGGTTGCGCCGTCTATTCATATGATTAAAGTGGATGTAGAATCAACATTTGAACCGATTATCGGTACTGAAAAACAAAGTGAAGAACTAGTTCGTTACTTGATGCAAGATTTTGAAGATGACCCGCTATCAATTTGGAATTCTGATATATTTGGGCGCTCTCTTAGCTCTATTGTTAGAGAAGGAATTCAAGCGAAGTTATCACTAATGCCAGAAAACGCTCGTTATAAGTTAAAAGAAACGCTAGAAAGAATTATTAATGAAGGATCTGGCGGATTAATTGCGATTATATTATAAGAAAAAAATCCCTCTAATTGCAGAGGGATTTTTTTCTTTTTGAGTTCGTAATAGAAAAATAAACAGCCATTATCTAATATTTTGTTGTAAATTGTCAAGTTTCATCAGAAATTCACATTTTAAGAGTAACAATTTCCTTAAAAATATTGAATTATAAAGGAGAATCGTATAATATAGGCGTTGATAATGATTTATCTACATCTTTGTAGTATAGAATTTGCAAAAATTGCCTACAAATGAAAGTAAGACTCATTTTATGATCATTATACAGTCTTATCTTTGGGAGGAGGTGAATGGCATGAACAAGACAGATTTAATCAATGCTGTTGCAGAAGCAAGTTCCCTTTCTAAAAAGGACGCAACAAAAGCAGTGGACGCTGTTTTTGATTCTATCTTAGAAGCTTTAAAACAAGGTGATAAAGTACAACTAATCGGATTCGGTAACTTCGAAGTTCGTGAGCGTGCGGCTCGTAAAGGTCGTAACCCACAAACAGGTGAGGAGATTGAAATCGCTGCAAGTAAAGTACCTGCATTCAAACCTGGTAAAGCGTTAAAAGATGCGGTTAAATAATCCTTACATATTAACAGGGAAGAAGAGTTTCCTTTTTGGAAACTCTTCTTTTTGCTTTTAAAAACATAAATATGCTAGAATGTGTTCGTATCACTTTTAGGTTTTTCGGGAGGGCTAGCGGATGGCAAAAGTTAATTTAGAACAAATTGAACATGCAGTACGTCTTATTTTAGAGGCAATCGGAGATGACCCAAATCGCGAGGGAGTACTTGATACACCGAAACGTGTTGCGAAAATGTACGCAGAAGTATTCTCAGGGATGCATGAGGATCCGAAAGAGCATTTACACAAAGTATTCGGAGAAGACCACGAAGAGCTTGTATTAGTAAAAGATATACCATTCTATTCGATGTGTGAGCATCATCTTGTTCCGTTTTATGGAGTTGCTCACGTTGCATATATTCCGCAAGGTGGAAAAGTAACAGGGCTAAGTAAATTAGCCCGTACTGTAGACACAATTGCGCGTCGTCCGCAACTACAGGAACGAATTACATCAACAGTAGCTAACTCTATTATGGAAGTACTAGAGCCGCATGGTGTAATGGTAGTAGTAGAAGCAGAGCATATGTGTATGACGATGCGTGGTGTGAAAAAGCCTGGTGCGAAAACAATAACGACTGCGGTGCGCGGCGTGTTAGAAAATGATGCAGCAGCACGTAGTGAAATTTTATCGTTTATTAAGACGAAGTAAAGAAAAGCGGGAAACTGCTTTTCTTTTTTTTATATACAAAAAAATGATATAGTTTTAGTGTTAAAGAGCAAGAATATAAAGGGTGAAAATTACTTCTGCCTTTTGTGGAAATGAATGTTTGTAGTTGTTAGAGACGAAGATAACTCGTATGAATGAAAGGTGAGGCTTTATTCGGGGGCAGTTTGGCAGAAGTAGCCAAGTTTTGATTATAGAAAATAGAATGTATGTGTTATAATAAATTTTATGAATTAGAAAACAAGGGTGATTTTTTGTGTGTGACATCTACGGAGGGTATGCGGGTATTAAAGAGAAATTGATGGAGAAATTACGCCATCCTTATTTTATAAACTATATTGAAGAACCATTTATTGATGAAGAAAAAATAGCGCTGTTATACGGTGCATTAAAAAGTGCAAATATACATAAAGAACAAATTGATCATTATGTAGTAACGATTATGCTTGTACAAATTGCTCTTGATACACATGAAAAAGTATCAAATAAAGCAAACGAAGAGACGAGTGGATTCCATAAGCGTCGTCAATTGACAGTTCTTGCAGGGGATTATTATAGTGGTCTATACTATTACTTATTGTCAATGAATTGTGATATTATCTTAATTCGTGCACTTGCTGAAGGAATTAAGGAGATTAATGAACATAAAATTATGCTATATCAAAAAGCACATGTGGCGATTCAAGACATAATGGAAAGTGTAGTAATAATTGAATCTGCGCTTTTGCAAAAAACATGTGATCATTTTCATTTATCTAATTGGAAACCATATATAACTTATGTGTTAGGAAAAAATCGTCTTCAAAAAGAGTGTCAATTGTATGCGGATAAACAAAATTCACCTGTTTTTCAAGCGGTCCAAAAAATTTCATTGGATGACGATAAAAATCTAGAAACAGTTATTAATGAATGGCTTATGGAAATGAGAAAGCAGGAAGAAAATTTTTTAGAGAATCATACAGAAGTTAATGAGATAATTTCTATGTTAAGAGATAAATCAAGGACATAAGCAACTTTACATTGGAAGAAGGTACGAGCATGCAACAATCAAAAGAAGAAAGAGTACATGACGTATTTGAGAAAATTTCTGATAAATACGATGTGATGAATTCTGTAATTAGTTTTCAAAGGCATAAGGCATGGCGTAAAGAAACGATGCGAATTATGGATGTGAAACCTGGGAGTAAAGCACTTGATGTATGCTGCGGGACGGCAGATTGGACAATTGCACTAGCGGGAGCTGTAGGGGAAGATGGGAAGGTTTACGGTTTAGACTTTAGCGAAAATATGCTAGCTGTCGGTAAACAAAAGGTAGAAGCTTTAGAATTAAAGCAAGTAGAACTTATGCATGGAAATGCAATGGAACTTCCTTATGAAGATAATACATTTGATTATGTAACGATTGGTTTTGGGTTACGTAACGTTCCGGATTACATGCAAGTATTAAAAGAAATGACGCGTGTAGTAAAGCCTGGTGGAAAAGTAATTTGCCTGGAAACATCCCAACCAACGATGATAGGTTTTCGTCAAGGATATGTCTTATACTTTAAATATATCATGCCGTTATTTGGAAAGATGTTTGCGAAAAGTTATAAAGAATATTCATGGCTTCAGGAATCTGCTAGTACATTCCCAGGGATGAAAGAGTTAGCAAATATGTTTGAAGAAGCTGGGCTTAAGAATGTGCAAGTGAAACCATTTACTTTTGGTGTAGCAGCTATGCATTTAGGTATTAAACCAGAATCAAAAAAGAAAAAAGACGTTTTAGGTTAAGGTGAACAATATGAAGTTACAACTTATGTACTCTTTTTTACGATCGGATATTAATGTTATAGAAAAAGAATTGAAGAAGACAGTTGCTTCTGAGCAGCCGTTAGTAGAAGAAGCGGCATTACAGCTGATTGAAGCAGGTGGGAAGCGGATTCGCCCTGTTTTTGTTTTGCTTGCAGGGAAATTTGGGGATTATAAGTTAGATGCAATTAAGCATGTTGCGGTTGCATTAGAACTTATTCATATGGCTTCGCTTGTTCACGATGATGTCATTGATGCTGCGTTTTTACGACGCGGTAGCGCAACAGTGAATGCGAAATGGGGAGATCGTATTGCAATGTATACAGGAGACTACTTGTTTGCGAAGTCTCTTGAATGTATAACAAATATAGAAATTCCAGATGCACATCAAGCGTTGTCTCATACAATTTTAGAAGTTTGTAAAGGTGAAATCGAACAAATTAAAGATAAGTATAACTATGATCAAAATTTAAGAACGTATTTAAGAAGGATAAAACGAAAAACAGCATTGTTAATCGCCGCGAGTTGTCAGTTGGGAGCGATTGCTGCTGGTGCTAATCGTGATACTGTAAATCGTCTATTTTGGTATGGATATTTTGTTGGTATGTCTTATCAAATTATTGATGATATTTTAGATTTCGTATCGACAGAAGAGAAGCTTGGAAAGCCTGCTGGTGGTGATTTATTACAAGGTAACATTACATTACCTGTTTTGTATGCCATGGAAGATCCAGTTCTTCGTCAGAAAATTACATCTGTGCATGAAAATACAACAGCAAGTGAAATGAAAGAAATTATTGATGATATTAAAGCGAGCGAAGCTATTGATAAAGCATTTTCGTTTAGTGAACGTTATTTACATAAAGCATTAGAAATAATAAAACCACTCCCTCGTGGACAGGCGAAGTACGCGTTGCAAAATGTTGCAAAGTATATTGGAAAACGAAAATTTTAGTGATTTTTCTAAAAAATAAAATAATCTCTCTATTTCAAAACTATTGCACAATTGTGATAAGGGTGTTACTATGTGTGTGGGGATATACAATTACATACATAATTCAGAAGTGGAGAGATTTTTTATGGAAAAAACATTTCTAATGGTAAAACCAGACGGTGTACAACGTGCATTCATTGGGGAAATCGTAGCTCGTTTTGAGAAAAAGGGCTTTCAATTAGTTGGTGCAAAATTAATGCAAGTTACTCCGGAAATTGCTGAACAACACTACGGTGAGCATAAAGAAAGACCTTTCTTTGGTGAATTAGTAGACTTTATTACATCTGGACCTGTATTCGCAATGGTATGGCAAGGTGAAAATGTAGTAGATACAGCACGCAATATGATGGGTAAAACACGCCCACATGAAGCTGATATGGGAACAATTCGCGGAGATTTCGGTGTAACTGTTGCGAAAAACATTATCCACGGTTCGGATTCTTTAGAAAGTGCAGAGCGCGAGATTGCTATTTTCTTTAAGGAAGAAGAATTAGTAGACTACTCAAAATTAATGAATCAATGGATTTACTAATTATTTTGAAATAATTTGTAAACGCTTTAATAACTGTGATAATAGTAAAAAGTGCAAGAAGAATAGGGGTATTCTTCTTGCACTTTTTTTATTTCGATCAGTTACGAAGTTAGGACTGTTATGATATATTGGTATGTAAAGTAAAAGGTCTATTATTATGAAAATAATAGAATAATTACAAGTAGGGAAAGCAAATACTCGATTTACTATATAATTTCTTTGTATTTTAAAGAGTGATGGAAGATAATATAGTTACTTTATGTAGCGGGATAAATACATATGCGAAAAGAGGAATAACGTATGCGATATATTACAGCTGGTGAATCCCACGGTCCGCAACTTACGACAATTTTAGAAGGTGTTCCGGCAGGATTATCTTTAGTAGCGAATGATATAAATGAAGAATTAGCTAGAAGACAAAAAGGATATGGACGCGGTAGACGCATGCAAATTGAGAAAGACCAAGTGCAAATTGTAAGTGGTGTTAGGCATGGGAAGACTATGGGGTCCCCGATTGCACTTGTTGTTGAAAATCGTGATTTTACACATTGGACAAAGGTTATGGGTGCAGAGCCGTTAACTGAGCAGGAAGAGAAAGAAATGAAAAGGCAAGTTACGAAACCTAGACCTGGACACGCAGATTTAAATGGTGCGATTAAATATGGTCATAGAGATATGAGGAATGTATTAGAGCGTTCTTCCGCACGTGAAACGACAGTTCGTGTTGCAGCTGGTGCAGTTGCAAAAAAAATATTAGCGGAATTAGGTGTACAAGTAGCGGGACATGTTGTCGAGATTGGTGGTGTACAGGCAGAAAATATCACATATAACTCTATTGAGGAATTACAAAGTACTACAGAAGTATCTCCTGTACGTTGTTTAGATGAAAAGGCCGGTAAAAAGATGATGCAAGCAATTGATGATGCGAAGGCAAATGGTGATTCTATCGGTGGTATTGTTGAAGTAGTTGTAGAAGGAATGCCAATCGGAGTAGGTAGCTATGTACATTATGATAGAAAATTAGATGCAAAATTAGCAGCGGCAATTATGAGTATTAACGCTTTTAAAGGTGTTGAAATTGGAATTGGTTTTGAAGCAGCACATAGACCCGGAAGTGAAGTACATGATGAAGTCCTTTGGGATGAAGTGCAAGGATACAGAAGAAAAACGAACAATGCAGGTGGATTAGAAGGTGGCATGACAACTGGTATGCCGGTTGTTGTGCGCGGTGTTATGAAACCGATACCGACATTGTATAAACCGCTTCAAAGTATTGATATTGATACGAAAGAACCTTTTACAGCGAGTATTGAACGTTCAGATAGTTGTGCAGTACCGGCAGCTAGCGTTGTGGCTGAAGCTGTTGTCGCTTGGGAGCTCGCGACAGCTTTAATTGAACAATTTGGATTGGATCGTATCGATCTTATACGTGAAAATATTGAGAAACATAATGAATATGCGAGGGGATTTTAATGGAGAACATACATATTCAAACGAAATCAAAAGAATATGATGTACATGTTGGAAGGGAGGCGTTGTTACATTTAACAACGCTTATTCAAAAAATGAATCCTGCTGTATCTAACATAATGATTATTTCTGATGAAGCTGTTGCATCACTGCATTTACAGACAGTTGTTGATGCATTGCAAGTAGAGCAAAAAGTATTTTCGTTTGTTGTACCGAGTGGCGAAAAAGAGAAGTCTTTTGAAAATTTCTATGAGGCTCACACTTCGGCTCTTGAAAATAAATTAGATAGAAATTCTTTAATCATCGCACTTGGAGGCGGAATGATTGGAGATTTGGCTGGATTTGTTGCCGCGTCGTTTATGCGTGGTATTCGCTTTGTTCAAGTTCCAACGACTTTATTAGCTCATGATAGCGCAGTAGGCGGGAAAGTAGCAATTAATCATCCACTAGGAAAAAATATGATTGGAGCGTTTCATCAGCCAGAAGCTGTTGTATATCATACGCCATTTTTACATTCACTTCCTGAAAAAGAGTGGCGATCAGGTTATGCAGAAGTGATAAAGCATGCTCTTATTGGTGATGTAGAGCTATATCATTGGTTAAAAGCAGAAGTGCAAACATTAACGGATCTTCGTGATGAAAAGTTAATTCATATATTAACGAAGGCGATTCCTGTGAAAGCGAATATTGTGTCGCAAGACGAAACAGAAAAAGGTGTACGTGCCCATTTAAATTTTGGGCATACGTTAGGACATGCTCTTGAAAAAGAGTTAGGATATGGAAATATTACTCACGGTGATGGAGTAGCGGTTGGTATGCTATTTGCCATGTTTTTAAGTGAGCAAGTGTACAAAATTGATCTTTCTTATGAAGAAATGAAGCAGTGGTTCTTGAAATACGGTTATCCAAAAATGCCAAGTGACTTGAATGTAGAACGTCTCGTTCAGTTGATGAAACAAGATAAAAAAGCAAATGCTGGAACAATTCATATGGTGCTTATGCAGGAATATGGGGGAGTGAATGTCGTATCTATTTCAGATGAGACTGTTCATATTGCGTTAGAAGCATTTCAAAAGGATATGGTCTAAAAAAGTTGGTAGAACAGGCATGAAATGCATATTTAAAGGTATTCTCGTAATGGTGACGGTTATGATGAAAGATGACAGTAAGGAATTATAAATCATATCAATGACTGGGGGAATAAAAGTGAGAGTAAAAGAGCAATTGTTAACTTTGAGAGCATATGTACCTGGGAAAAATATTGAAGAAGTAAAAAGAGAATATGGATTGTCAAAAATTGTGAAGTTAGCATCGAATGAAAATCCGTTTGGCTGCTCTGCGCGTGTGACAGAAGCATTAACTTCGTTAGCCAATCAATATGCACTCTACCCGGACGGGGCGGCTTTTGAGCTTCGTGAGAAAGTAGCAGAGCATTTAAGTGTAAAAGCGGAACAACTTTTATTTGGTAGCGGGTTAGATGAAGTCATTCAAATGATTAGTCGCGCTTTGCTACATAACGGAACAAATGTTGTAATGGCGAATCCTACGTTCTCACAATATTATCATCATGCTGTTATTGAAGGAGCGGAAGTTCGGGAAGTACCACTTGAAAATGGTATTCACAATTTAGATGCAATGTTACAGCAAGTAGATGAGAAAACGAAGATTGTATGGATTTGTAATCCGAATAATCCGACAGGTACATATGTAGAAAAACAAAAATTACTTTCATTTTTAGAATCAGTTCCAAAGTCAGCGCTCGTTATTATGGACGAAGCATATTATGAATATGCTGGGGCAGAAGATTATCCGCAAACATTACCCCTTCTTGAAAAGTACGAAAATCTTATGGTGCTACGCACATTCTCAAAAGCATATGGATTAGCTGCTTTTCGTATTGGATATGCGATTGGGGATGCAAAGCTTATTGGGCAGCTAGAGGTAGCAAGACTACCATTTAACACATCAACTATCGCCCAAGCGGTAGCAGTAGCGGCAATAGAGGATCAACAGTTTTTACAAGAGTGTGTGAAGAAAAATGCCGAAGGATTAAATCAATATTATGCATTTTGTAAGGAATATAACGTATTCTACTATCCATCTCAAACGAATTTCATTTTCTTGAAACTCGGTATACCTGGTAATGAAGCTTTCGAACGATTAATGAAAAAAGGATATATCGTTCGTTCTGGTGCAGCATTTGGTATGCATGATGGTATTCGTATTACTGTTGGATTAAAAGAAGAAAATGATGAGATTATTGAATTACTTACGGAACTTGTAAAAGAACAAGTGAAGAAAGAAGAAACGTATTCTTAAGAAATGGTGAAGGCTCCTGTAACAGGAGCCTTTTTCATTTGAACTGCAATAAGGGGAGTTGTTTGCACGTTCAAGAAAGAAAACGTTACAATAGAAGTAGACGTATAAGAAGAACTATTGTACATATAAACTATTTAAAATGTGAGGAGGATACAGTTTGAAACTAGTAGGAAGAAAAAATAGTTTGAATGGGAAAATTGTTGTTCCAGGAGATAAATCTATTTCACATCGCTCTGTTATGTTTGGAGCGATAGCGGAAGGGACGACGAAAGTATCAAATTTTTTATTAGGAGAAGATTGTTTAAGTACAATTGCATGTTTTCAAAAACTAGGTGTCCAGATTGAACAGAGTGGGAACGATGTCACGATTTATGGTAAAGGATTAGCAAATTTGCAAGAACCGAAAGAAGTATTAGATGTGGGAAATTCAGGGACGACTATTCGTCTGATGCTTGGAATTTTAGCAAATACGCCGTTCCATAGTACGATAATTGGGGATGCATCAATTGGAAAACGTCCTATGAAACGTGTTACAGACCCGCTTAGTAAGATGAATGCTCAAATTGATGGTCGAGAAAACGGACAATATACACCTTTATCTATTCGCGGTGGTAAGGTAAAAGGTATGCATTATCATTCACCAGTAGCGAGTGCACAAGTGAAGTCAGCAGTTTTACTTGCGGGTTTGCAAGGGGAAGGCGTAACTACAGTAACAGAGCCTATGCAATCTCGTGATCATACGGAAAGAATGTTACGTGCATTTGGTTGTACCGTAGATGTTAATGGACGGACCGTTTCATTACAAGGCGGACAACAACTTAAAGGTGCAGACATAGAAGTTCCAGGAGATGTTTCTTCGGCGGCATTTTTCTTAGTAGCTGGTGCAATTGTCCAAAATAGTAAGCTTGTATTGGAAAACGTTGGTTTAAATCCGACGAGAACAGGGATTTTAGATGTATTAACAAAGATGGGTGCACTTATTTCTATCAATCATATTAGAAATGAAGAGTTTGAGCCGTGCGGAGATATTACGATTGAAACATCTAAACTAAAAGGAATAGAAATTGGTGGAACTCTTATTCCAAGATTAATTGATGAAATTCCTGTAATTGCTTTATTGGCAACGCAGGCAGAAGGAATTACTGTTATTAAAAACGCTGAGGAGTTAAAAGTAAAAGAAACAAACCGTATCGATACGGTTGTAGATGAATTAGGCAAATTAGGCGCGAAGATTGAACCTACACCAGATGGTATGATTATATATGGTAAACAAAGTTTAAAAGGAAATACTGTTAATAGTCACGGCGATCATCGTATTGGGATGATGCTTGCAATTGCATCGTGTATTATAGATGGAGAAGTGAAAATAGAGAATAGTGATGCGGTCGCTGTATCGTATCCGAAATTTTTCGAACAATTAGCTGCGCTATAAGAGCAAATATAGGAAGAGGTAGTTCACTCAAAAGGTTGCGTTCTTACACCTAGTTGCTTATGATAAATGAACAGAAGAGAATATTTTTTGAATTAAAGGAGACGTTTATGCAAAAGTTTGAACAAGCTGTTTCTTATATTGAAAACGGTGAAGCCGAAAAAGGATTACAATTATTAAAAGAACAACTACGAGTTGCTAATGATGAAGAGAAGTATGATATCGCTCGTTACTATCATACACTTGGGTTTATGGATGAGGCGTTAGCAATTATTGATGATTTACGCTTGTTATATCCAGAAGAAAGTGAATTTACATTATTTTTAGCAGAATTATATATTGATTTAGATAAAGAAGATGAAGCGATTGAAGTGCTTCATGATATTCCAGAAAATGATGATCTATATGTTCAATCGCTATTACTTGTTGCAGATTTATTCCAAATGCAAGGTTTTGATGATGTAGCAGAACAAAAACTATTAAAGGCGAAAGAAATGATGCCAGACGAACCTGTTATTACGTTTGGGTTAGCAGAATTATATAGTAGTAAAGGTGAAGAGAAAAAGGCGATCACTTATTATGAATCGTTACTAGCAGAACATAAAGTTATGGGCGGTGTTGTCATTGCGCTTCGTCTAGCAGAAACTTTAAGTGCTATTGGAAACTGGGAAGAGGCAATCTCTTACTATGAGGCGGGGTTAGAAGAGCAAAAAGATATTCACTCACTATTTGGATATGCCTTCACATTATACCAAGGGGAAGAATATCAAAGAGCAATTGGTGCTTGGCAAGAATTAAAAGAATTAGATCCTGAGTACGCATCGTTATACATGTATTTAGCGAAAAGCTATGAAAAAGAAGGCATGCTTCAAGAAAGCTATGAAACACTTCAAGAAGGAATTAAAGTAGATGAGCTTTCTGTTCCTTTCTATGTAGAATTAGCGAATATTGCGGCGAAATTAGGTAAAATAGCGGAGGCAGAAGAAGTGCTTCAAAAAGCGCTGGAGCTAGATCCGGGACATTTAGGTGCGACATTAAAATATGCGTATATCTTAAAAGAACAAGAGAAATACGAAGAGCTAATTGCAGTTGTAGAGCGTACAATTGACAGTGGAGAACCAGATACACAACTACTTTGGGATCTTGCATTTGCAAAAAAACAATTAGAAATGTATTCGGATGCATTAAAACACTATGAAAGTGCATATACTTCTTTTAAGAATCATCCAGATTTCTTGGAAGAGTACGGTTATTTCTTATTAGAAGAAGGAATGCGAAAAGAGGCGAAAGAAGTATTTACGCAGTTAATACAACTAGACCCGACACAAATTCATATTGAAGAATTGTTATATAATTTAGAGGATTTTTCGTAAGTTGGAAGGAAACTGAATGCCGCTTCTTGAATCTAAAAAGAAAAGAGCAAGACAGAGGAGGGACTTAATCGCTATGAATACCCCTGTTTCTGTAAACGAGAAGAAGGATTTTGTAAAATGGTTTTTGAATAATTACCAACTGAAACAGCGTGAATGTGTATGGATTTTGAATTATTTAATGAGTCACGATCAATTAATGCATAAAGTCCACTTCGTAGAACATGCAAAATATTGTCCGCGTGGCTTAGTAATGTCAGCGAATTGTGTGAAAGACACACCGTTTCACTTTTTTAAACAAAATGTAATGACAACAGATGCAGAAAAGTCGTTTCATGATATTCGTTTGAATCGAGATGAGGATATTTATATTCAGCTTAATTTTAAATCATCGTTCCAAAATGCAAACTATGTAGCTGTATTAGAAGAAAATCCATATTTGCCAAAGCATATTGAAGTGAATGAAAAAGATCGATTGCTTGCAGAACGATTTTTAGAAGAAAGTGTATTCTCATTTAGAAGAGAGCGTCTTTTGAAACAAATTGATGAAGCTTTGGATAAGCAAGATAAGGAAGCATTTCATAGGTTAACAGCAGAGTTAAAAATTTTATAGAATTCATTTTGATTATGTAATCTTTACGAATTTCAGACTTTTTAAGAAAAACTACTTAATAATAGGTAGTTTTTCTTTTTTTACCTCTTTTAGTATGGTTTAATATATATAAAGTGAAAGTTCTGTCATTTATGGTGAAGGAGGGGAGAAAAGGTGAAATGGATTGTAAAAGATGTGGAACAGTTTGAGCAAGCGAGGGAGTATGTAGATACAGGGATTATCCCCCTTTTGTCTATTTCGGCAGCAAAAGAAATGAAAATGGTTGTAGAGCAAGGTGAATTTATTGAGGCTTTGAGTATGGAGTTGGAAAGGGAGTATAAAGGAAGAGTGCTTTTACTGCCCGCATTTACGTATTTGGTAGAGAGCCAAAAGAATGAAAAAGACCGTTTGCAAGAATGGACAGATCATTTGCAAAGGCAAGGTTTTAAGCATATTGCCTATGTGACAAGTGATTTTTCATGGAAAGAAGATATGCAAGAGTTGCAGGGTGATTTATTTTGGTTTCCATCGTTATCATTAGAGCAATTTAGTGATCAAGCGAAAAGGGAAGTTATTCGTGCTCACATAAAAAATATTATGGTAATGTTGGAAGAAAGATGGATAAGGTAACAATAAACAGAAAGTTCTTATTATTATGAGTAGTATGATATTGACCTATACAAGAGGGTATTATATCATGATAGTGTCCTAGTATTTATTTTTTATATAATTTTTTCACGAGGGGACAATTTCTGATAGAGGGGGGAAATTTTCGTGAGCGAGAAAGAACATCGTGTGTCAAGAAGACAGTTTTTAAATTACACACTTACAGGGGTAGGAGGCTTTATGGCGGCGGGTATTTTAATGCCGATGACGCGGTTTGCGCTTGATCCGGTGTTAAGAAAAGAAGCGGGAACAGATATGGTTGCTGTTGGACAAGTAAAGGATATTACAACAGAGCCGAAGCGCTTCGATTTTAAGGTGAAGCAGGTTGACGGATGGTACAAGTCTGAAGAGCCAAAATCTGCTTGGGTGCATAAAGATGAAAGCGGAGACATTGTTGCATTTTCTCCAGTGTGTAAACATTTAGGTTGCACAGTGAACTGGAATTCGGACAAAGCACATCCTAATCAATTCTTTTGCCCGTGTCACGGGGGACGTTACACAAAAGATGGGATGAACATTAAAGGCACACCGCCTCTTGCTCCACTTGACGTATACGAATCCAAAGTAAAAGATGGAACACTTTATTTAGGAAAAGCGAAGCCAAAAGGGGGTGCAAAGTAGATGCTAAATAAAATTTATGATTGGGTGGACGAACGTTTAGATATTACACCGATATGGCGTGATATCGCTGATCATGAAGTACCTGAGCATGTTAACCCGGCGCATCACTTTTCTGCATTCGTCTACTGCTTCGGAGGACTTACCTTTTTCGTTACTGTAATTCAAATTTTGTCTGGAATGTTTTTAACGATGTATTATGTGCCTGATATTAAAAATGCTTGGGAGTCGGTTTACTATTTACAAAATGAAGTGGCGTATGGACAAATTGTTCGTGGTATGCACCACTGGGGTGCCAGTCTCGTAATTGTAATGATGTTTTTACATACACTCAGAGTTTTCTTCCAAGGTGCGTATAAAAAGCCTCGTGAGTTAAACTGGATTGTTGGTGTTCTTATTTTCTTTGTTATGTTAGGTCTTGGTTTTACCGGATATTTATTACCGTGGGATATGAAAGCTTTATTTGCTACGAAAGTAGGGATTCAAATCGCAGAGCAAACGCCGCTCATTGGTCCTTATATTAAAACATTACTCGCTGGTCATTCTGAAATTGTCGGCGCTCAAACATTAACTCGCTTCTTTGCTATTCACGTCTTCTTCTTACCAGCAGCACTTCTAGGTTTAATGGCCTTCCACTTCATCATGATTCGCAAACAAGGTATTTCCGGTCCGCTATAAGAGATTGCTAAATTAAAGGGGAAAGAACAAAAGGAGGGAGATTATGCATCGCGGCAAAGGGATGAAGTTTGTAGGAGATTCTCGGGTACCGGTAGCTCGGAACCCAAATATTCCAAAAGATTATTCTGAATATCCAGGGAAAACAGAAGCGTTTTGGCCGAATTTCTTGTTAAAAGAATGGATGGTTGGTGCAGTTTTTTTAATCGGTTATTTATGTTTAACAGTGGCGCATCCGTCACCGCTTGAGAGAATGGCGGATCCTACAGATGCAGGATATATACCACTTCCAGATTGGTATTTCTTATTCTTGTATCAGTTATTAAAGTATTCGTACGCTTCAGGCTCATTTACTGTAATTGGTGCGTTTATTATGCCGGGGATTGCGTTTGGAGCGTTACTATTAGCTCCGTTTCTAGATCGAGGCCCAGAAAGAGCGCCATTGAAGCGTCCTGTAGCAACAGGGTTTATGCTTTTAGCAATTGCATCGATTATTTTTTTAACTTGGGAATCTGTAGCACACCACGACTGGGAAGCTGCAAAAAAACAAGGAGCAATTGTAAAAACAGCACCAGTTGATAAAAATGATGACGGCTACAAGTTAATGCAAAAAAATACTTGTTTAACGTGTCATGGTGACAATTTACAGGGCGGGGCGGCAGCACCGGCTTTGCAAAACTTAACTTTAAAACCAGAAGAAATCGCTAAAATTGCGAAAGATGGAAAAGGTTCAATGCCTAAAGGGGTATTTAAAGGTACAGATGAGGAACTGAAAAAGCTTTCGGAATTCGTTGCAAAGTATAATAAAAAATAATAGAAAAGCTGACTACAAAATCTGTAGTCAGCTTTTTATTTTGATGACGGAAAGTTTGCTATATAATAGAGTAGAGTTCGATGAAAGAATTACTTTGTTTGAAAGGTGTTGGACATACAGCTTGGTTTACTTGTATGCAATGTTAAGGCAACGTTCGGTACTATTATTTTTATTGGTTGTTAACATATTAGGTACAATTTACGGATTCATATGGTATGGAAATCAATTAAAAGAAACCTCACCTATATTTTGGCCGTTTGTACCAGATAGCCCTATAGCGACTCTCTTTTTTGTCTTTGTTTTAATTGCTTTTTTGATGAAGAAGAACTGGGGGTTAATAGAAGCGTTAGCGATAGTTACTTTAATAAAATATGGTGTTTGGGCTGTTGTTGTAAATGCAATTACGATTTATGTAAAAGGTCCTATTGGCCTTATGGGATATATGTTAATGTTATCTCATTTTGCGATGGCAGTGCAGGGAATGTTATATGCTCCGTTTTATCGGATAAAAAAATGGCACTTCACTGTAGCTGGCATATGGACATTACATAATGATGCAATTGATTATTTATTTTGGCAAATGCCGAGATACGGGATTATGCATTTGTTTGTAGAGAAAATTGGTTATTTTACGTTTTGGTTAAGTATTGTTGTACTGTGTATTACATATTATTATTGCTTACGTGAGAACCGAAAACAGTTTTCTTTATGATGATGAGGACATTTAGGGGGAGAAAATGAAGAAAAATAAGAGTGGTATAAACATATTGGATCGATTGATCACTTTAGTAGTTTCCTATAGCATAGCATTTTCTGTTTTCGCTCTCGCGGCAACGATAGTTGTATATGGAAAATGGTTGTATTATTTAGAAATTGATTTTTTAAATATTCCAGATTTAGCGGATATGACGAAAGATGAAATTAAGAGAAACTATGACGTGCTTATTACATATTTATCGCCGTTTTATGAAGGTGCATTACAATTGCCGACATTAGATATGTCCACAAATGGCCGCATTCATTTTGTGGATGTTAAAAATATTTTAGTAAAGATTCAATATATAATGTATGGAACGATTGTAATTGCTGTATTAGGAGGAGCGTATTTATTAAAAAAGAAAAAAGAAAAGTTTTTACTTCACGGAGCGATTCTTACAATTATTTTTCCAATAGCTCTTACGTTACCAATTGCTATTAATTTTGAAAAGAGTTTCGTATTATTTCACAAGCTTTTATTTAGCAATGATTATTGGATGTTTGATATTGAAACAGATCCGGTTATTTTAATGTTACCGGAAGAATTCTTTATGCATGCTGCATGTGTTATTTTATTATTGATTTTAGGCGGTAGCATACTTTGTTACGGTGTGTATAAATATTTAGTGAAAAAGAAAAGAGTTTCAAAGAAAAAATTCTCTGTTTAAAGAGAATTTTTTTGTTTTCATAGAGATAATATATTTTTTGATTTTGTTCTGTTCTATTCTTGTCCAATGCCACATATTTTGTACTAGTAGTTATAGGGGGGACCGGGATGAAGAGAACATTAATTGGACTGATAGCATTTCTAATTATAATGTTTCCAGTACGTATATATGCTGAAGAGTGGAGTGAACTAACTGGATTGCTAGATGACTCTTTGCAGTTAGTGAAGAAAAAAGAAGATGATAAGGCAATACAAGTACTGCACCATTTCTCAGAGCAATTCCTATCAAAGGAAAATGAAAAAAATTCAAAAGTAACTCCGGGACAAATTAGAGTCGTTTCTTTAGCATACGATAAGGCGAAACAATCTCTCGCGGAAGATTTAGATAGGCAAGTTAAAGTTGATAATATGTTAGCGTTACAACTTGCTGTTGATGCACAAGTATCTAAATATCAGCCACTTTGGATGGAAAGAGAAAGAAAGATAATGAATGCTTTTTCTCAAGTAGAAAAAGCGATGGAAAAAGACGATGATGGACAGTTCCAACAGACGCTAAATACACTTTTAAATGAATTTAATATTATTTATCCTAGTTTAATGATTGCCCTGCCAGAAAACGAAGCACAGCGTGTAAATGCACATTTATCTTATTTGGATGAATTTCGTAACGTTATGTTAAAAACGAAAGGTGGACAAATGCAACTAGGGATTATTAAAGGTGATTTGCAAAAAATATTTCATACAGTAAAAAAAGATGAGATTGCTCCCTCTCTCATTTGGTTTATGACAATTACTGGAGGACTTATTTTGTTCACTTTAACGTATGTTGGATGGAGAAAGTATAAAGGAGAGAGAGAGAAGCGGAGAAGTAACTTGCATTCTAAAGATAGATAATGCGTATAAATAAAGATACGGATTGTAAGGTTTATTTATTGACAACGGTGGAAGAAAAAAATAGAATGAGAAGTACTATAATTAAAACTTCAATGGAGGTTTATGATGTTTTATTTAATTTACTTCGCGATCATTTTGATCATACCGTTGTATGCACAGTCCAAAGTACGTAGTGCCTATAGCAAGTATTCACAAGTTTATTCAACATCAGGTATGACAGGAGCGGAAGTGGCTCGGAAAATTTTAGATGAAAATGGATTGTACAATGTAGCTGTAGAAGAAACGCCAGGTCATTTGTCAGATCATTATGACCCGCGTGTAAAGACGGTTAGATTATCGACAGATAACTACTATGGTCATTCAGTTGCTGGTACAGCTGTAGCAGCACATGAAGTAGGACACGCAATTCAAGATGCGAAAGATTATAACTTCATGCGTGTACGCCATTCGTTAGTGCCAGTTGCTAATTTTGGTTCAAACATGTCATGGGTTTTTGTCCTAATTGGTGTATTTGCACAAATGTCTGGTTTGTTGTTACTAGGAATTATTTTAATGGCAGCAGGTGTTATTTTCCAACTTGTTACATTACCAGTTGAGTTTGATGCATCAAAACGTGCAATGCAACAAATTGAAGCACTTGGTATCGTATCGACAGATGAGTACGGTCAAGCTCGTAAAGTATTAAATGCGGCAGCATTAACATATGTAGCAGCAGCTGCTGTAGCAGTATTTGAATTATTACGTCTCGTATTAATTTATACTGGTATGCAGCGTAGCGACGATTAAAGACTATCAATTATGATAGTCTTTTTTTGTTTTGTGGATTGAATCTTATAATATGTTACAAATGGAAATAATAGAGAGAATATGGGGTATAGAACTAATTAAAATAAAGATAAGTATGGAATGATGAAAGACGGTGACAGACATAGAATATCCAGATCATTTAGTTAAACAAGTGAGGGAGCGAAGTGCTACATACCAATTAGAAGGTTTTTTAAGTGGACAGGGCCCTAGAAATCCGAAATTAATGCTTGTTGGAGAAGCACCTGGTGAAACAGAAATTCATAATGGGATTCCGTTTAGCGGGAGAGCAGGAAAGCATTTAATGGAGTTTTTAGAACGTATTCACGTTACAAGGGAAGAAGTATATATTACGAGTGCGGTGCGGAGTAGACCTTATAAATGGAAAGAGAAAAGGGAACGAAATGGCGAAATAATACAGAAAAGGTATAATAGAACGCCAAATCAAGGAGAAATACTTGCCCATGCACCTTTGTTAGATTATGAGTTGGAACTTATACAGCCGCCTGTTATTGTTACACTTGGTAATATTGCATTACAGCGTTTAGTTGGTAAAAATAATAAAATTACGGATGTTCATGGCGAATTGTTAAAGCAACCCGTGCAGCAATTGAAAGATAGTAGCGGTACAGAATTCATATGGACTGAAAAAGAATATAATATATTTCCTACTTTTCATCCAGCTTCAATTTTTTATAATCGTAGTTTATTGGAGCTCATTTATGAGGATTTGGAGAAACTGAAAAGATATGTAATAAAAAACTAGAAAAGCTAAAGAGCTTTTCTAGTTGAATTTAATTATGTAACGGATTTTTATTTTCATCTAATGTAAATCCTTCGCCAACAACATCGTGTACATCACTTACAGCGACAAAGGCGTGAGGGTCTACAGAAGTAATGATATTTTTTAATTTCACGATTTCGTTTTTTGCAACAACACAATATAGTACATTTCGTTCAACTTTTGTATAGGATCCAACTGCTTTTAAAAAGGTTGCTCCGCGCTCCATTTCTGATAAAATTTTTGAAGCAATTTCATCATTTTTATCAGAAATAATAGTTGCTCCTTTTGCTGCATAAGCTCCTTCTTGCATAAAATCAATAACCTTAGCCCCGATAAATACAGCAACTAACGTATACATGCCTTCACGATATGATAAATATGTAAGAATAGAGACAATGATAACGATGGCATCAAACATAAACATCGTTTTTCCCATACTCCAGCCAACATATTTGTGAGCTAGTCTTGCGATAATATCAACACCGCCAGTAGTCCCGCCGTATTTAAATATAATTCCAAGTCCTATACCGATAAATGCCCCAGCGAATAAAGCAGCCAGTGTCATATCATTTTGCAAGTTTAAATGTAAGTTGAGTACTTCGTAGCGTTGGAAAATCCATAGGAATAAAGAGACGCTAAATGTACCGATTAATGTATATAAAAATGTTGTTCGGCCGAGTAACTTCCAGCCAATAAAAAATATAGGGATATTTAAAATTAAGTTTGTATAGGAAGGGTCAAGCGAAAATAGAAAATATAATAATAGCGTAATACCGGTAAACCCACCCTCTGCAAGATGGTTTTCAATATTGATATTTACAATGCCGAAAGAAAAAATAGCCGAACCGATTAAAATGAAAATGATATTTCGAATCTTCAAATTTGCTTTCATATAGAAATCCCCCTAGTTATGTAATGATTGGAATTGCTCCGCTTAAACGGTAAGACATAATAATAAGTTATTTCTAGTTGCTAGTAAAAATAGAGAATAGTATAAGGGCCTAATTAGTTCAGGCTGACCTTTTGCAAAAATCACGCAAAAGAAGTTTCACTTTACCCCGTCCCAACGGCTGGTAGAGGGAAAAGCAAAGAAGAAAAGGGCGAACCAGCCGTAGGGACCCGATTGGTTCAACTAATCTTTTGCAGAAAAACATTGCAAAAGAAAGTTTCACTTTACCCCGTCCCAACGGCTGGTAGAGGGAAAAGCAAAGAAGAAAAGGGCGAACCAGCCGTAGGGACCCGATTGGTTCAACTAATCTTTTGCAGAAAAACATTGCAAAAGAAGTTTCACTTTACCCCGTCCCAACGGCTGGTAGAGGGAAAAGAAAAGAAGAAAAGGGCGAACCAGCCGTAGGGACCCGATTGGTTCAACTAATCTTTTGCAGAAAAACATTGCAAAAGAAGTTTCACTTTATTATAGTCTATCCAAAAAAGAGTCGTAAATAGGGATATGAGAGAATAATATTTGTCAAATCGCGATGAATTGGCTAACATGAAAGAGGAAGGAATAGAGGTGACAAGTATGGAAGCAAAAACGATGAAAGATATGCAGAAAGAAGTAGATGCATATATCGGTCAATTTAAAGAAGGTTATTTTAGTCCGCTTGCAATGATGGCCCGTTTAACTGAAGAAATGGGAGAGCTTGCAAGAGAGGTTAACCATTATTATGGTGAGAAGCCGAAGAAAACGACTGAGATAGAACGAAGTATTGAGGAAGAGCTTGGAGATGTGTTATTTGTTATGATTTGTATGGCAAATAGTTTAAATATTGATTTAGAAACAGCGCATAACATTGTAATGAATAAATTTAATACACGTGATAAAGATCGCTGGACACGTATTGATGAGGGAGAGAAAGAAGCATGAAAGAAATTAAAGTAATCATCGCTGGACCAAGAGGACGTATGGGACAGGAAGCAGTCCTTTTAATGGAAAGAACAGAACATTTCAATTTAGTAGCAGCAATTGATTATAAGCATGGCGGAGAGAAAATCGCGGATTTACCTGGAATGCCAGCGCTAGATGCACCTATTTATGCGGATTTACATACTTGTTTAGATGAAGTAGAAGCAGATGTATTGTTAGATTTAACAACACCAGAAGTTGGAAAGAAACATGTGACACTTGCAGTTGAACGTGGACTTCGATCTGTTATTGGTACAACTGGATTTACTGAAGAAGAACTAAAGCAATTAACAGAAAATGCAAAAGAAAAAGAAGTAGGAACAATTATCGCTCCAAACTTTGCAATTGGTGCAGTTCTTATGATGAAATTTTCACAAATGGCAGCAAAGTACTTCCAAGATGTTGAAGTAATTGAATTACACCATGATCAAAAATTAGACGCACCATCTGGTACAGCTGTAAAAACAGTAGAATTAATCCGTCAAAATCGTGTACCAAAAGAGCAAGGACACCCTAATGAAACGGAACAATTAGAAGGAGCACGTGGTGCAAATGTGGATGGTATTCACATTCATAGCGTACGTCTACCAGGGCTTATTGCACACCAAGAAGTAATGTTCGGCGGAGATGGACAAATGTTAACAGTTCGTCATGATTCATTCAACCGTGCATCATTTATGTCAGGTGTAAAACTATCAATTGAAACAGTAATGAACCTTGATCATCTTGTGTATGGTTTAGAAAACATTATCGACTAAAGGGGAGACAACGGATGAAAATTGCCTTAATCGCACATGACAAAAAGAAAGATGATATGGTTTCGTTCGCGTACGCATATAAACCAATCTTTGAAAAACATGAACTTTTTGCAACAGGAACGACAGGACTTCGTATTATGGAGGCAACTGGTTTAGTTGTAACAAGATATCAATCTGGTCCTCTTGGTGGCGATCAAGAAATTGGTGCAATGATTGCAAAAAATGAGATGGATATGGTGATTTTTTTCCGGGACCCACTAACAGCGCAGCCGCATGAACCTGATGTCAATGCGTTACTTCGTTTATGTGATGTATACGCCATCCCACTAGCAACGAATATGGCAAGTGCTGAAATGCTAATGCATGCATTAGAGCGGGGAGATTTAGATTACCGAAAGTTAAGAAAATGAGGGGAACAATTATGAGTGGATTACATATATTAGCGTTTGGTGCTCATGCCGATGATGTGGAAATTGGCATGGCAGGTACCATTGCAAAGTATACGAAACAAGGATATGAAGTAGGCATTTGCGATTTAACAGAAGCTGATCTTTCTTCAAATGGAACGGTAGAACTAAGAAAAGAAGAAGCAAAGGCTGCAGCTCGTATTATGGGAGTAAAAACGAGAATTAATTTAGCGATGCCAGACCGTGGTTTGTATATGAAAGAAGAGTATATACGTGAAATTGTAAAGATTATTCGTACATATAAACCAACACTAATTTTCGCACCATATTACGAAGATCGTCATCCAGACCATGCTAATTGCGCGAAACTTGTGGAAGAAGCTATCTTTTCAGCGGGAATTCGTAAATATATGCCTGAACTTCCGCCGCACCGTGTAGAGTCTTTTTATAATTATATAATTAATGGTTTTCATAAACCGAATTTTTGTATAGATATTAGTGAATACCTTTCTAAAAAGGTGGAAGCGTTAGAAGCGTATGAAAGTCAGTTTTCAACAGGGAGTGATGGTGTTAAGACGCCATTAACCGAAGGATACGTTGAGACTGTAATCGCTCGGGAGAAGATGTTTGGGAAAGAAGTTGGAGTGCTGTATGCCGAAGGATTTATGAGTAAGAAGCCGGTTTTATTACATGCTGATTTAATAGGGGGATGTAAATGAAATTGAAAATAGGTATTACATGTTATCCTTCTGTAGGTGGTTCTGGGGTTGTTGGGACAGAGTTAGGAAAGCAATTGGCGGAACGCGGACATGAAATTCATTTTATTACATCGGGTGTACCATTTCGGTTGAATAAAGTGTACCCGAACATTTATTTTCACGAAGTAACAGTAAATCAATATTCTGTTTTTCAATATCCACCTTACGATTTAGCATTAGCGAGTAAAATGGCAGAGGTTGCTCAAAGAGAAAACCTTGATATTTTACATGTGCATTATGCAATCCCTCATGCTATTTGTGCATATTTAGCAAAACAAATGATTGGGGAGCGTATTAAAATTGTTACAACCTTACATGGAACGGATATTACTGTGTTAGGTTCCGACCCTTCGTTAAATAATTTAATTCGCTTTGGTATTGAACAATCTGATGTTGTTACAGCTGTGTCACATTCGTTAATTGAAGAAACGAATGAACTTGTAAAACCAGATAAAGAAATTGAGACGGTATACAATTTTGTAGACGAACGTGTTTATTTCAAGCGTGATATGTCTCAATTAAAAAAAGAATATGGTATACGAGAAAATGAAAAAGTGTTGATTCATATTTCAAATTTCCGAAAGGTTAAGCGTGTACAAGATGTTGTGCAGTCATTTGCCAAAATTGTAAAGGAAGTAGATGCGAAATTGCTTCTTGTTGGTGATGGACCAGAGTTCTGTACTATTTTACAATTGGTGAAAAGTTTACATATTGAGGAACGTGTCTTATTCCTAGGAAAGCAAGATAATGTTGCAGAGCTTCTTGCGATGAGTGATTTAATGCTACTTTTATCAGAAAAGGAAAGTTTTGGTCTCGTTATATTAGAAGCGATGGCGTGTGGTGTGCCTAGTATCGGAACGAGGGTTGGGGGTATTCCAGAGGTCATTCAACATGGTGAGACAGGATATATATGTGAAGTTGGAGATACAGATGGAATAGCTAAGCAAGCAATTCAACTACTAGAAAATGAAGAACTTCACCGTAATATGGGAGAGCGAGCGATGAAATCTGTATATGAGCAGTTTCGTTCGGAAAAAATCGTTTCACAGTATGAGGCGATTTATTATGACATACTAAGGGATGACAAGAATGGAAAGATTTAAAAAAGCTAGTTCAATTATTGAGATATTAAAACAGCACGGACATGAGGCTTACTTTGTTGGTGGAAGTGTACGCGATCTTATTATCGATAGACCGATTGGAGATATCGATATCGCAACATCTGCTTTACCAGAAGAAGTAATGGCTATTTTCCCAAGACATGTTCCGGTTGGTCTTGAGCATGGAACTGTAATTGTTGTAGAAAATGGTGAACCGTATGAGGTAACTACTTTTCGAACAGAAAGCGAATATGAAGATTTTCGGAGACCTAGTAGTGTTCAATTTGTCCGTTCATTAGAAGAGGATTTAAAACGACGTGATTTCACGATGAATGCAATTGCAATGACAGAGGAAGGCGAAATGGTTGATTTATTTGCTGGAAAACAAGCGATTCGTCTGAAGGAAATTACAACGGTTGGAGATGCTGCAGACCGTTTTCAAGAAGATGCACTGCGAATGATGCGTGGTATTCGGTTCGTAAGTACGTTAGGTTTCTCTTTGGAAATAAAGACGAAACAAGCAATTGAAACGTATGGGCATTTGCTCGAACATATAGCGATTGAAAGAATTACAGTTGAATTTGAAAAATTGTTGACCGGTACATATTGTGTGAATGGTCTTCAAGAGTTAGTAGAAACGAAGCTATTTTCTCATCTGCCATATTTGCAAATGTCAGAAGAAAGACTCTTGAAAGCTACGCAGTATAAATGGGATTCTTTCGAAACAGACGTTGAGGCGTGGGCATTTTTCTTATATTGTATCGGAGAAGAGCATCCATCTGTCTTTTTACGTCAATGGAAGTTCTCGAATAAAAAGATTAAAGATATCGTAGCGGTTTTATTAGCAATTCGTTCTAGAAAGGAGAAGGAGTGGGATACAATCCTTCTTTATAAAACTGGAATTCGCATCGCTGAGATGGCGGAAAGAGTATATGAAGCGATAATAGAAAGTTATAATAGTGCGTCTGTTAAGCAAGTACAATCATTATTTCATGCATTGCCGATCAAAAATCGTCAAGAAATGAATGTGACTGGTAATGATTTATTAAGCTGGGCAGATAAAAAGCCAGGTCCGTGGGTTGCCGAAATGCTTCAAAATATTGAAGAAGCAATCGTACAAGGAGATTTAGTTAATAAGAAAGAGAATATAAGGGAGTGGCTACAAAGATGCAATCTACTATAAGAAAGCAGTTATTACAAGTTTTTTCTGAAGCAGATGGTGCATTTGTATCTGGTCAAACACTTAGTGACAAACTTGGCTGTTCGAGAACCGCTGTATGGAAGCATATGGAGGACCTTCGTAATGAAGGGTATGAACTAGAAGCTGTACGCCGCTTAGGGTATCGAATTGCTAGTAAACCAGATAAAGTAACTGCTAATGAGATTCAATTAGGATTACAAACAGAGCGTATCGGTAGAACGGTTTATTTTGAAGAATCGGTTGAATCTACTCAGCATATTGCAGCGAGACTTGCTTATGAAGGCGCAGAAGAGGGAACAATTGTCGTTGCTGAAGAACAAACAGCAGGTAGAGGACGTTTAAGTAGAAAATGGTATTCTCCAAAAGGAACAGGAATTTGGATGAGTATTATTTTGCGTCCATCTATTCCAGTTCATCATGCACCACAGCTTACTTTATTAGCAGCTGTTAGCGTAGCGCAAGCAATTGAAAAATGTACCGGTGTAAACGTAGGGATTAAATGGCCAAATGATATTTTAATTCAAGGTAAAAAAGCTGTCGGTATATTAACAGAGATGCAAGCTGATCCAGATAAAATTAATGCTGTTATTATGGGGATTGGCATTAATGCAAATCAGAAACAAGAACATTTTGATGAGGAAATTCAGCAAATTGCAACTTCATTAGCAATTGAATCGGATAAGCCGATTGTTCGTGCGGAACTTATGCAACAAATTTTCTTGCAACTAGAGAAATTGTATGAAGAGTATTTAAAAAATGGCTTCTCTGTTATTAAAATTCTTTGGGAAAGTTACGCAGTAAGTATCGGAAAAGAAATTACAGCTCGAACGATGAAGGAAACTATTAATGGGCTAGCAAAAGGGATTACGGAGGATGGTGTATTGTTACTTGAGGATCATCAAGGACAAGTGCACCACATTCATTCTGCTGATATAGAAATTAAGTAAAAGAAGTTCCTATTTTGGAGCTTCTTTTTGTTATTCAGATACTAATAAATTTCACATACCGTAATAGGGATAGAAAATTATTTTTTCGAAAAAATGTAGCAATTCCTTTTCAGAGTTTGCTATAATTAGTTCGAATATGGGCAGTATCAAAGCGAACTGCACCATTATTTCACGCAGTATGAAAAAATAATAATTTGGATTCTGCCTTGATCCAATAACGGACTGGGACAGAGGGATGAATAATGCCGACTAACACACAACCCTTCTGCCCTTTTATGGCCAGAGGGGTTTTTTTATATGATTTCGGCCATCTCCTCTCTCCTGCATAAAGGAGGAGTAGTTTTTGAAAACAAAAACAGATTTTTTGAAAATGAAAGAGCAAGGTGAGCCGATTACAATGCTAACGGCGTATGATTATCCATCTGCTAAATTAGCAGAAGAAGCTAAAGTCGATATGATTTTAGTGGGTGATTCTCTAGGAATGGTTGTACTTGGGTATGATTCAACAGTTCCAGTAACTGTAGAGGATATGATTCATCATACGAAAGCTGTACGCCGCGGAGCGAAAGAGACGTTTATTGTAACTGATATGCCATTTATGTCTTATCATGTCTCATTGCAAGATACGATGGTTAATGCACGTCGCATTGTTCAAGAGAGCGGGGCACATGCATTAAAGGTAGAAGGTGCTGGAGAAGTTATATCAACTATTTACTACTTAACGAATGCGGGAATTCCCGTTGTGGCGCATTTAGGTTTAACTCCTCAATCTGTAGGAGTGCTAGGTGGGTATAAAGTACAAGGGAAAGATGCTGAAAGTGCAAAAAAATTAATAGAAGATGCAAAGAAATGTGAGGAAGCTGGTGCGATAGCACTTGTGTTAGAGTGTGTGCCAATGCAATTAGCAGAACTTATTTCAGAGCAGTTAACAATTCCGATAATCGGAATTGGAGCAGGACAAAAAGTAGATGGGCAAGTTCTTGTATATCATGATCTTATCTCGTACGGCGTAAATCGTGTTCCGAAATTTGTGAAGCAATATACGTCTGTTCAAGAGGAGATTGTGCGAGGGATTTCGCAATACGTTACTGAAGTAAAGACAGGGCAATTTCCTGAAGAAAAACATTCATTCACAATGAAAGAGGAAGAGTGCTTAGCGTTATACGGAGGAAAACAATAATGAAAATCATAACTACAGTGCAAGAGATGCAGCAAATTACAAACGACCTTCGTACAAGTGGAAAAAGTATCGGTTTTGTTCCAACGATGGGGTATTTACACGAAGGCCATGCTACGTTACTACGTAAGGCAAGGGAAGAAAATGAAATTGTAGTGTTAAGTGTATTTGTAAATCCACTACAATTTGGACCAAATGAAGATTTAGATCGATACCCACGTGATATTGATAGAGATGAAAATGTAGCAAAAGAAAATGGTATTGATTATTTATTTTATCCGAGTGTAGAAGAGATGTATCCAGCAGAACAAACGACAACAGTAGAAGTTGTGAAGCGTACCGACGTATTATGTGGTAAACAAAGACCTGGTCATTTCGCTGGTGTTGCGACTGTACTAATGAAACTATTTAATATTACATTGCCAACGCGTGCTTATTTCGGTATGAAAGATGCACAGCAAGTAGCTGTAATTGAAGGATTCGTAACTGATTTTAATATTCCCGTTACGATCGTACCAGTTGATATTGTAAGGGAAGAAGATGGATTAGCGAAAAGTTCTCGTAATGTGTATTTATCACTAGAAGAACGCGAAGAGGCTCCTCATTTATACCGCAGTCTATGTATAGCGAAAGAACGAATTGAGGCAGGCGAACGTAATCCAGAAATCATTATGAATCTTGTGAAAGAGCATATTGAGAAGTATACGAAAGGCACTGTAGATTATGCTGATTTATATGCATATCCTTCATTAAAAGCAATAGATAAAATTGAAGGAAGAATCATTTTAGCGATTGCAGTTAAGTTTGAACATGTACGATTAATTGACAATATAACATTAATGGGGAAATAAGGGGGAGCATCTATGTTTCGCACAATGATGAGAGCGAAGTTACATCGCGCAACTGTAACAGAAGCAAATTTAAATTATGTAGGTAGTATTACAATTGATGAAGATTTAATGGATGCGGTAAATATTGTAGAAAATGAAAAAGTACAAATTGTAAATAACAACAATGGAGCTCGCTTAGAGACATATGTTATTAAAGGAGAGCGCGGTAGCGGTGTTGTGTGTTTAAATGGTGCAGCTGCAAGACTTGTACAACCGGGTGATAAAATTATTATTATTTGCTATGGTTTAGTGGCAGAAGAAAATATTCATAAACAAGAGCCGAAAATTGCAGTATTAGACGATGATAATCAAATTATTGAAATGTTAGGTGCTGAAAAAGCTGGCACGATATTATAAGTAGGAAGGCTATCTCTAATTAAGGAGATAGCTTTTTTGTGCATCTTTTCATTAAGATGAGGTAAAACGTGGTATAGTAACATTATATAATTTTTGTGTTTGATAGGTAAGAAATTGAGGTGTTACATATATGAGTAAGCGTTATGTCGTTGTTGATTTAGAGACGACAGGGAACTCCTGGAAGGATGGGAAGGATAAAATTACCCAAATTGCAGCTGTTGTAGTGGAAGATGGAGAGATATTAGAGATTTTTTCATCTTTTATTAATCCGAAGAGAGAGATTCCCCTATTTATTACAGAATTAACTGGGATTGATGAAGATCTTGTAAAGCAAGCCCCGTTATTTCGAGATGTAGCCCCGATGATTGTTGAGCTATTACAAGGTGCGGCTTTTGTTGCACATAACGTTCACTTTGATTGGAATTTTTTAAATGAAGAATTAAGGCAGGCTGGATATACAGAAGTACATTGTCCTAAAATTGATACAGTTGAATTGGCGCAAATTCTTTTGCCGACAGCTGATAGTTATAAATTACGTGATTTAGCTAAGCAGCATGAGCTAGAGCACGATCAACCACATCGTGCGGATAGTGATGCTCTTGCAACAGCGGAGTTGTTTTTACAATTTTTAAGTGAAATTGAAAAGTTACCACTTGTCACATTACAATCGCTTTATGAATTAAGTGATGTTTTCCAAAGTGATATAGCGGATGTACTTTCTGAAAATATTTTAAAGAAAATGATGCATGGTAAAGAAAGGGCAGAGGAGTATGAAGTGTATCGAAATATTGCGATTCGAAAGCGGAATTATTCTTTAGGCCTCAGTGAAACATGCGCATCTAAATTTGATGCTTTCTTACATAAGGCAATGGATAAACTTGAATTGAATATGCCAAAGTTTGAAAAAAGAGAAAGCCAACAAATTATGATGAAGGAAATATATACAGCGCTAAGAGATTCTAGGTTTTCACTGATTGAAGCAGGAACAGGTACGGGGAAGACGCTTGCGTATTTACTTCCAAGTATTTATTTCGCAAAGAAAAAAGAAGAACCTGTCATTATAAGTACACAAACTGTACAATTGCAACAACAAATACTAGAAAAAGAAATTCCGTTATTACAGAAAATAATGCCATTTTCATTTGAAGTAGCTCTTCTGAAAGGAAGAAAGCATTATCTTTGTCTACATAAATTTGAATATGCTTTGCAAGAGGAAGAAAAAAATTATGATATGGCGCTCACAAAGGCAAAAATTTTAGTGTGGTTATTGCAAACGGAAACCGGCGATCGTGATGAATTAAATATTCCTGAGGGCGGAAAGTTACTTTGGAACCGTATTTGTAGTGATGCATATAGTCCGGGCGGGATGCAAAGTAACTGGTTTAGTCGTTGTTTTTATCAACGAGCGAAGAATAAAGCATTGTTTGCAGATATTGTTATTACAAATCATGCGTTATTATTTCAAGATTTTTCAAGTGAAGAACCACTGTTTGCTTCATGTGAACATATTATTTTTGATGAAGCTCATCATATCGAGGAAGCGGCGAGTAGAACATTCGGTGAACAGTTCTCATGTATGTATTTTCAATTAGCTTTATCTCGTCTTGGTACGCTAGAAACAGATGATGTGCTTTCCAAAGTATATAAAATGATGAAAAAATCAGAGCAAGCTTCTCGTTCGACTTTCCGTATGGTGAGTCATAGTTTGAAGGAACTTAAATTTGATGCAGATGAACTATTCCAAATGTTACGTGCTTTCATATTTAAACAAACAAAGCAGGAACAAGGGATGAGCAATATGCCGCTCATTTATCGATATAACACGGAAGTAGAGACAGGTAAGTTATGGGATAGCATTACCGAGTTAACAAATCGTTTTGTATATGATGTAAGAAAATTAGTGACTACACTTGAGAAGCAAGTTGATATATTGCAAAGTAAATTAGAATGGGAGATGCATGTTGTTACAGGTGAATTTATGCACTTAATTGAGTTGTTGAGAAAGATGGTACAATCTTTACAATTACTCATTTTAGAAAAAAATTCATACGTGACATGGATGGAGACTGAAACGAAGGGAACGATTCATTCAACAGTTTTATATGCGCAGCCTGTTCATATTAGTGAAAGATTTGCTGATGAATTTTTAACAGAAAAAAAGAGTGTTATTTTCACATCAGCAACGTTAACAGTTAGTGATTCATTCGACTATATAAAAGAGGAGCTAGGTTTGCATGATTTTGCGCCCAATACATTAAAGGTTCCATCACCATTTCGTTTTGAAGAACAAATGAAATTAATGGTTTCAACTGATGTGCCTTTTATTAAGCAAGCAAGTAATGAGGAATATATTGAATCTGTATCGGCACATATTGCGAAAATAGCGAAAGCTACAAAAGGTAGAATGCTTGTTTTATTTACTTCGTATGAAATGTTGAAAGAAGCGTATACGAATTTGAAAAGTGATGATTCATTAGAAGGATATTTATTATTAACACAAAGTGTGAATAATAAGAGCCGAAGTCGCCTCATTCGTAAATTTCAAGAGTTCGACAAATCGATTTTGTTAGGAACAAGTAGTTTTTGGGAAGGGATAGATATACCTGGAGATGCTCTGAGTTGCCTTGTCATTGTCCGTCTGCCCTTTACGCCTCCTAATCAGCCGATGATGGAAGCAAAAGGAGAGTGGCTAAAAAATCAAGGAGAAGACGTATTCGTTAAGTTAGCGCTCCCGCAAGCGATATTACGTTTCAAACAAGGATTTGGTCGTCTTATTAGAACAAATACAGATACGGGAACGGTATTTGTACTAGATCGCCGTTTGACAAGTTCTTCCTATGGAAAACGTTTTTTACAATCAATCCCAACCGTCCCGCTCTATGAAGGACCTTTAGAAGAATTGTTAGAGCAATTAAAGGAACGACCAAATAAATAAAATTGGAAGAAAAATACGCCTGAAGTACACTTAAACTTCAGGCGTAAAAAATGTGGGTAGGAGGAATTTTATTTTTCTTACTTCTTGTATACAAAATATATTGCTTTTCGATTTGAAACCTTTTTTTGCTGTACATGTCCTGCTATAATAGATGGGTGATGAAGCAGGGGTTGTAAAGAATGTACTCTTATTGTAACCGCATTGCGTTCTTCTATAATTAGAAATTTTTGTGTAACGGAGGAGTTTTTTCATGGATAAGAAAATCGAAGTCCTATCAACGACGCGTATTAAATATTCGTCTGACTTGTATAAAATTGTTGATAGCTTGAATCGTACGTTAAAAGAGCAGGACCTCATGTTCGGATTAGCATTAGACGAAAAAGATAAAGAAATAGCTGTATTTACGATTTACAGAACGTAGTGATACAATGAAAAAGTGGATCTTTGCAATCATTATCGTTATCGTTGCTAGCGGAATATATGGGGCGTATGTTTATAATAAAGCGATGGAAAAGAAAATTCCAAAAGAGTCAAAGTCTGTAGAAATTGCGAAAGAAAAGGCAAAGCTTACAAAGGTAAATGCTGTTGATTATTATAACGGAAAATCTTCATATACAGTCGTGCAAGGTGCAGATGAAAAAGGAGAACAAATTATTGTTTGGGTGCCTGATAAAAAAGGAAATGTCCTTGTGAAGAAAAAGAGTGAAGGTATTTCTGAAAAAGAAGCTTTGCAAAAATTGGCTGAACAGGCGACTGGAGAAGGTGCTGAACCTAAGCCAAAGCCAAAACAAATTGTAAAAGTAAAATTAGGTGCTGAAAACGATATTCCGTTGTGGGAAATTACATATATTGATCAGGAAGATCGTTATACGTATTATTATCTAGAAGTTCAAAATGGTGCATATGCTGGACACTACAGCATTGAAAAATAGATGTAGGGGGAACTACAAATGAAATTAGCAAAGCGAGTAGCTGCTTTAACACCGTCTTCAACTTTAGAAATTACAGCAAAGGCACAAGCATTAAAAGCAGAAGGTCATGATGTAATTGCGTTAGGGGCAGGGGAACCTGACTTTAATACACCAGAACATATTATGGATGCCGCGCATAAAGCGATGTTAGAAGGACATACGAAGTATACACCAACAGGTGGATTACAAGCGTTAAAACAAGAAATTGTGAAGAAATTTACTCGCGATCAAGGAATTGCGTATGATCCATCTGAAATTATTGTATGTAATGGTGCCAAGCATGCATTATATACATTATTCCAAGTGTTACTTGATGAAGGAGATGAAGTTATCATCCCAACTCCTTACTGGGTAAGTTATCCTGAACAAGTAAAACTCGCTGGTGGTAACCCAGTTTATGTAGAAGGTCTAGAAGGTAATGAGTACAAAATTACAGCAAAGCAGCTGCGTGGGGCAATTACAGAGAAAACGAAAGCAGTTATTATTAATTCACCGAGCAATCCAACAGGAATGATTTACAGCAAAGAAGAATTACAACAGCTTGGAGAAGTGTGTTTAGAACATAATATCTTAATCGTTTCAGATGAAATTTATGAAAAATTAATTTATGGTGCTGCAGAATATACTTCAATTGCCCAGCTTTCTAATGCATTAAAAGAACAAACACTTATTATTAATGGTGTATCTAAATCACATTCTATGACAGGATGGCGCATTGGATATGCAGCAGGAAATAAGCAGCTTATTAAAGCGATGACGAACTTAGCGAGTCATAGTACGTCAAACCCTACTTCAATTGCTCAATACGGTGCAATTGCTGCGTATGCAGGCTCACAAGAACCTGTAGAAACAATGCGTCAAGCGTTTGAAGAAAGATTGAACATTATTTATGATAAATTAATTCAAATCCCTGGTTTCACTTGTATCAAACCACAAGGTGCTTTTTACTTATTCCCAAATGTAAAAGAAGCCGTAGCGTTAGCTGGGTATGATACAGTTGATGAGTGGGCAAAAGCATTATTAGAAGAGGAAAAAGTAGCTCTTGTTCCTGGTACAGGATTTGGTGCACCAAATAACGTTCGATTATCGTATGCGACATCTCTTGAGCAAGTAGAGAAAGCATTAGAACGAATTCATACGTTCATGAAAAGCAAAGTACAGGCGTAATCTTCTGTCTTTTGTAGTAAATGGCAAGTAACCTCCCTATATATAGGGAGGTTTTTTTGACGAATTGTGGCAAAAAGAAATGGCTGAAGGTGTGTTATACTAGAGAACGAGGTGTTTGGTGATGAAAAAGAAAATGATGTTACAATGGTTTGAACAGGGAAGCATAGCAATTCCTAAATTGCTTATGATGCATTATAAAAAGCTAGGCTTAAATGAAACGGAATTTATGGTGGTACTTCATGTACACACATTTTTAGAATCAGGTAATTCGTTCCCGACTCCTTCAGAGATTTCAGAGCGGATGACGATAACAGAAATGAAATGTATGGAAGTGATTCAGACATTAATCCAAAAAGGTTTTTTAGCGCTAGAAGGTGGACAAAGATCAGAAGCGATGATGTGTGAAAGTTATTCTTTACAACCACTTTGGGAAAAAATATTGCATTTTTTAATGGATGAATCAATAGAGGAAGAACAGCAAGAAAAAAAGAAACTTCAAGTAAATTTATATACAGTATTTGAAAAAGAATTTGGAAGACCGCTCTCACCGTTTGAATGTGAAACATTAGGAATGTGGGAAGATCAAGATCAACATCATCCGAATTTAATTCAAGCTGCTCTCAGAGAAGCTGTTATGAGTGGTAAACTTAATTTCCGGTATATTGATCGTATTTTATTTGAGTGGAAAAAGAACGGAATTAAAACGGTAGAGCAAGCGCAAAATCAAGGCCAAAAATTTAGAGTGAATCAGCAACGTACACAACAAACAACAAAACAAGAAACAAAATTTACTGGGAAAGTGCCTTTTTACAATTGGTTGGAGCAGTAATGTAGGAGGAAAGACATGTTGAATAAAACGCAAATTCGCTATTGTTTAGATACAATGGCGGATATGTATCCAGAAGCGCATTGTGAATTAATTCATGATAATCCATTTGAACTTGTAATCGCAGTGGCATTATCTGCGCAATGTACAGATGCACTTGTGAATAAAGTGACGAAAAACTTATTCCAAAAATATAAAACACCAGAAGATTATTTAAGTGTGTCTTTAGAAGAATTACAACAAGATATACGTTCCATTGGATTGTTTAGAAATAAGGCGAAAAACATTCAAAAATTGTGCCAGATGTTGCTAGATGATTATAACGGGAAAGTTCCAGAAGACCGTGACGAGCTGACGAAGTTACCAGGAGTAGGGAGAAAGACAGCGAATGTAGTTGTTTCGGTAGCGTTTGGGATTCCAGCGATTGCTGTTGATACGCATGTAGAGAGAGTGAGTAAACGGTTAGCAATTTGTAGATGGAAAGATTCTGTGTTAGAAGTGGAAAAGACATTGATGAAGAAAATTCCAATGGATGAGTGGGGAGTTACACACCACCGTATGATTTTCTTCGGACGTTATTACTGTAAGGCGCAGCGACCACAATGTGAAGAGTGCCGATTACTAGAAATATGTCGCGAAGGAAAGAAACGAATGAAGGGGAAATAAAGGGTGGAGCGAGTTATAGAAATACCGAAAGAGTTTCGGTGCGTACCATTTTTTAAAGAGAGTGCAAATTCGATTACGTATCGCACAGACCAATCTTTTGAAGAAATAATACAAAATACTTACTTTATATTTGATATTGAAAGACAATATGAGCCATGGAATGAAATTGAAACAAGTATTCCAGCAGTGTTAAATATATGGAAAAGCAAGCATGAAGAAATTGCTACACTATTTCGGAACAGAAAAAAACAAGAAGCTGAGGGTCCGATGATTCTTGTTGCAGCTCACTTTCTATCGGTTATATATTGGTTAAATGAGCAGCCTGTTCATAGTTTGAATGAGATGCAAGTAAATACGAATAAATTGGAAGTACAACCTGTTAATTTTATGGAGCGATATTCATTTATTATAAAGAAACCGAGTAATTACCATTCATATATTCAGTTAGCACAGTTGTATATCGAAATAGAAAAGCTATATGTAAAGAAAATGATAACAAAAAAGAAGTCGGTTTCTCGTTAAGAGAAACCGACTTCTTTTTTTGTTTATTAAGACTCTGTTGTAACAACATTTCCGTCTGCGTGAGGTGTATCTCCTCCGGTATTCTGTTGTTGCTGTTCTTCTTCAGCTTTTTTTCTAGCTTCTTCTTCAGCTTTTCTCTTAGCTTCTTCTTGTTTTAGCTTATCTTCATTGGCCTTTTTCTGGGCTTCTTCGTCAGCCTTCTTCTTAGCTTCTTCGTCAGCAGCTTTCTTTTGAGCTTCTTCTTGCTGTTTACGTTGTTGTTCTAGTTGTTGCTGCTGTTGTTGTTCTTGTTGTTGTTGTTGTTGCTGTTCTTGTTGTTTGCGCTGATCTTCGTCAGCTTTTTTCTTAGCTTCTTCTTGTTTTAGTTTATCTTCATTGGTCTTTTTCAGGGCTTCTTCGTCAGCTTTTTTCTTAGCTTCTTCGTCAGCTTTTTTCGCATCTGGAGTTCCGCCAGGCGCAGTGAAGGATGCACCAACTGCAGGACTTGTTCCAGTACCCTTTTTCGCTACTACAGAGAAACTGTAAGTAACACCTGGTTTAATACCACCAAGAGTAGCTGTCGTACCGCTTACTGATAAGCTACCACTAGAACCGTCAGTAGCTTTATAGCTTGCTGCGTATGCATCAACATTTGATGATGGTCCAGACCAGTTCAGTGTCACTGTGCTAGCGCCATCGAAAGCGACATTAAGGCCACTAGGTGGATCTACTTTAATTTGTTTAACTGCATCTTTTTTCGCACCTTTTACGTACAATTCTTCATTTAATTCTTGTACAGAAGAAGGGCGTTCGAAACGAGATTTATCTGTAGCGAATTTGCTCATCATTACTTGGAACATTTGCTGAGCAATTCTAGTAGAACGATCTCCAATGTAATTTTCTGCACTATCTTTTTCATAACCAGTCCATACAGCCATTGTATATTGAGGCGTATATCCTGCGAACCAACTATCTCTGTTTGCATCTGCTGGAATACCATATTTTTTAATAACAGATTCATCAAAGTTTTGTGTTCCTGTTTTACCTGCCACGTCTATTCCTGGAACGTATGCTGTTGGACCTGTACCACCAGAACCAGGTTTTACTACGTCACGAAGGACATCAGTAATCATATAGGCCGTATAGTCATGCATTGCACGCTTTTCTTTCGGTTTAAAGTTTTTCTTTTTCCCATCCGGGAAGATAACTTCTTTTACGAAATGAGGTTTATTATAAACACCGTCATTACCAAATGTTGCATAGGCACCTGCTAATTCTAATGGAGAACTATCGTTACTACCGATTGCAGTAGATTCATATACCTTTCCATCTTTAAATGTCATTCCTAAACCTTCAGCAAATTCTTTGGACTTATCGAGACCAACTGCTTGGGCTGTTTTTAAAGCTGGAATATTTAACGATTTCTTCAATGCTTCACGAAGTGAAACGTCACCTTTATAACTATTTGTTGCATTTCGTATTTTTTTACCATTAGAGTACGTATACTCTGAATCGTTCAGTTGATGATACGTAGACCATTGTAGGTTTTCTATTGCTGGACCATAGTCGAAAATTGGCTTCATAGTTGAACCTACTTGGCGTTTTAAATCGATTGCCATATTATGACCTTTGAAAGTAGATTTACTTTCTTTACGACCAGCGCCGATTGCTCGAACTTCTCCAGACTGAGTATCCATAAATACGAATGATCCTTGGAATTGATCGTTTGGATACTTGATGAGATTCCCATCCATTATTTTATCAGCATAGTCTTGAGCATCCAGATCAAGAGTCGTTTGGATCGTTAAACCGTCCGAACCGATATTTATATCAGGAATTTCTTTTTCAACTTCTTTTACAACTGCATCTAAAAATGCTTGGTATTTCATTTCAGTTACTTCTGAAGATGGAAGAAGTCCTTGTGTTACAGGGATTTGCATTGCATCATTCATTTCTTGTTTCGTTATATACCCGTGTCGGTTCATTAATGTTAATACGATATTACGACGTTTCGTTGCTCTATCAACGTTATCTGGTTTTGTTGGATCATAAATGTTAGGACCTTGGGGTAAACCAGCGAGCATTGCAGCTTCGTGTAGTTGTATGTCTTTTAAATCTTTGCCGTAATATTTTTTTGCAGCTGTTGAAATACCATAAGAGCGATTACCTAAGTTAATCTTATTTAAGTACATTTCTAAAATTTCATGTTTTGAGTACTGTTGCTCTAACTTATAAGATAAGTACCATTCCTGCACTTTTCTCTTTGCAGTTTTGTCCATCGTTAGAAAATAGTTTTTAACTACTTGCTGTGTAATCGTACTACCACCTTGTGAGCCAAAGCCACCAGTGACATTTTCCATAATTGCCATTCCAGTACGTCTAAAATCAATTCCATCATGCTCATAGAAGCGAGCATCCTCAGTCGCAAGGAATGCACTTTCAATTACTTTGGGAATTTGATCGTAAGTAACGTGGGTTCGTTTTTCAGCACCGTATTCATAGAAGAAATTCCCGTTTTTATCAAGGAATTTTGTTGATAAAGGATTGACAAGTTTTGATTTGTCTAATTTCGGAGCGTCCTTTACCATAACAAAGAAAGCTGAAACGCCAGCTACGAGACCGACGATACCAAGAAGTAGACAACCTATAAGAAATCTTTTGAAAAAGGAACCTTTTTTCTTTGGTTTTTCTTCTTTATTTGTTTCCTTCGTTTGATTTTTTACATGATTTCGTTCTGTACGAGAACGATAATTATCTGACATTATACTTTCTCCTACCTTTCATTCTCTCCCCCAAAAGTCGAAAAAAGAGCCTTAGTGATGACTCTATCACGAAAAATAAACCGTGTCTAGTACGCGGATATAATCAATTCGAGGGTGATAACCGCATGATAATAAAGACCCATGCTCTTCTATTTCTTGTTTTGTAATCGATTTACGTCCACCAGTATTTTGACGATTCCAAAATGCAATAATATGTTTTGCATCTAATAAATAAAATTCATCAAAAAGTGTAAATTTAATAATAACAAATGCAATTCCATTATGAGCGACTACTTGCTTCATATGTTCAATTTGATGAAGGTGGAAGTTTTGAAGTGGAAAACTGGTTTTATTTTTAGTTTCTTTCGCTTCAAAATCGATGTATTTCCCTTTGTATACACCGTTGTAATCTGTTGTAGAAGGTTGTTTGAAATACGCTTCTTTTACCACTGCAGCACTTCGAGCGGGGTAATCTACTTTTACAATTTGAAGAGGTGTAGGTTTTTTATGTACGCATGCAATATTATGGGTTAAGTAATATTGATTGGTTTCATTCAATTCCTCTTCAAGGGACATACCTCTATTACTGTAAGTATGTTTTTTTATTGGTGTTTTATGGGGTTGTGAAGCTTGATCGTACCTTTTTCCATTTGGGTAACGAATGGTCATATTTTGTCCACTCCCAACTTGATAAGATTTACTTACAAAGGTGATTATATCAAAAAATGAAAAAAGATGTGACCTTTTTCAAGAAAGGTATGGTGACTTACTCATGTTTCGATGGAATGATTACGAAAAAATTAAACAGAGCCGTAATGATATTTTTTGTACAGAAGAGGAAAAAGCTATAGTTCTTAATATTAAGGAGAGAACGGATGTAGCTAACGTAGATAATATTTCACGTACACAATCTTACCAAGAATATTATTTGAGAAATAGAGAAATTAGATGGTCTTTTTTAGCAAGCATGGTTTCAAGGAATGGGGGATGGAATATGACAGACTTAGAAGGAGAATATTATTCTAATCTGTTATCTCAAACAGTTAAGAGACGATTATTTCATTTGTATGAGAAAGCCAATTGGCTCATTTTCTTAGATGCATTTCCTCAACTATTACTGTATGAGGAAAGTAAAAAGAGATGTGCGCCGCTCTTTCATTTGTTACAATTTTTCAACATATCAATTTTTATGGAAAAAGAATGGATCGCGTTTTGGGGGAAAAAAGATATAAATAGGCTTATGACGGCACTTATTATTAATGAACAAAATAAAATTCAAAAACCAGTAATTGAGAATGCATATTTTCAAAAACATGTATTTGATACTGCACTATTCAAATTTCAAGAAATATTTCACGTTAGTGCAGTTATTTTTCCAATGGTGGAAGGGGGAATGTATGGATTTTCAGTTTATCAATTTGAAACGTTGCAAAAACGTATAGAACTGGGGAAGCAATTAGCTTGGTTATTATTTCATTCAAAGTATAAGGCTTCTTTTTATAAATTTGCAGTGCAAACTAGGCATACAGGATCAAGGATGGATTATGAATGTAATATAAGGGGGATTAGAAAATCAGGTACGCCCGCTCTTAGGGATGTGTATTCTATTGTCATTCATGAAAAATTAATAGAAAAAGATTGGTTTAGTGAAGGATTGGAAATAGATTCTTTATTTTTACTTGAAAAACCTAAGGGGGAAATTAATATAACAGAATGGTATAGAAAGAAGAGGGAGCAAATACATACTCTTTCTATATTAAGTAGTTTTGTTAAAAGAATAGATGAGTTCATGATATAATAAAGAAGTCCCGCCTTCCTAAATGAAGGCGGGGCTTCTTTATTAAAAGTAATATGCTCTACAACAAATTACTTTCTAATCCGCTATTTGCTTGCAGTACGACTTTAGCTTCAACACTTATCGAAAGCGAAGAGGTAAAGTTAGACTAGAAAATAGCTGTTTGTAAAAGCCACTTTGATTAAAGTGTCATTTTATCCCGCTATTTGCGGGCAGTAAAACTCCCACCTCAAAATTCAGCTGGAGAAGTTAGGTGGGAGTCGGGCTGCCCGTAAACGCCCGATTGGTGCGGGCTGATAATCAGTGGGGATGAACAAAACCCCCGCTGATTAAAGTTTCATTTTATGTAGCGGGGAAATTTGGACCATCAAGCTTTGGATTACCAGTCTCAGGTTTGTTTTGTTGTTTGTTTTGCTGTTTCTTTTTTTCGTTTTTATTTTTTGCCATCGTAATACACCTCCTTTTTGTATTGTTACCATTTCTAAAAATGGCATACTAAATGATTTCTTTGACGAATATCAACTAGTTTTGTCATGTGAGAAGGAGTAATCAATCAATCGGCGAAATTACATGACAAAGGAAAGGCAAAGAAGGGGGCGTTTTAAATATGGCGATGGTTCAGAAGGAAGATGTTATGAAAAAAATGGATCAAATGTTAAGTTCTCTCGATTTGCTGGAAATGAATATTGGGATTAGAATGAATCATGCATTAAAGGGTAAAGGTGAAAAAATATGCAATAAGATAGAAATAACAGAAATGCATATAGAACATATGGAAAATAAATTAGTGCATCACGAAGAAAAAGGGAGCTGGGTAAAAACATTTCAAAACGTCGTAGTGAGTGCATAATAAGGTGGGAACAAAATGGGATATGAAGCATTAATCCAGTCCTCGGAGAAGTTAATGCAGTATAATGATGAAGCGAATGTGAAAAAAAGAGAAATGGCTGAATATGATTTTTATAAGGATATGAAGCCATTTGTTGATATTGTAGATGCGGAGTTAGAGATGTGGAAAGAATTAGCTTATAGGTGGATAAAGGAAGAACGACCTAAGTATATACATGTACAACAAATTGATCAAGTGTATGATAATTTACAAACTAATGTGCTACAATGTTTTGTTAATAAGGGAAAAGGTAAACGTTTCTTTGAAACTCATCAAGCTATTTCGTATACTTTGCAAAATATCGTAGATCAATGTAAGTAACAAGAGGGAAAACCCTCTTGTTTTTTTATGCCTCTGTCACTGTTGTAGGTTTTGTTGCACCGTTTATTTCTAATTCTCGTATTAATGTTCGGTAATCTGATATGCATACTTTTCCTTCAAGATAACAATGTCTCGCAAAGTCTAACAGTTCATTCGAATTTTCTGTGTAATACCCCTTTTTTTGAGAAAACGCTTGTTTTAAATCCCCTAATACCATGTTGATTCCTCCCCAATGAGAATCTTCTTCCTTATTATCATAGCATGGAAGGGTTTACTTTCTAATTTTTTTAAAAATTTAAACTTCCGACAAAAACAGACAGATACTCCGTCACACATTTTATTTTATAGGTACATATTCTATATGTAGAAACTTATGCGAAGGAGGAGAGAATGCATGTTTCAACAACCTAATGTATATCAGCAAACAAATCCATATGCACAGCAAAATATGTACCAATATAATGAGGATACATATTTACGATATAATATGTATCCTTTCGAGCCTCATTATGGAAACCAAAATTATTATCAACCATTTGAAGTGTCGTTTGGGAATCAGCAGCAAGCGCATATGAATCAACCACAGCAAGTGCATATGAATCAACCACAGCAAGCGCATATGAATCAATCACAGCAAGCGCATATGAATCAATCACAGCAAGCACATATGAATCAACCACAGCAAGCGCATATGAATCAATTACAGCAAGCACATATGAATCAATCGCAGCAAGCATATATGAATCAACCACAACAAGCGCATATGAGTCAGCCACAGCAAATGTATACGAATCAACCACAACAAGCGCATATGAGTCAGCCACAGCAAATGTATACGAATCAACCACAGGAAGCGTATATGAATTCACAAAACTACATGTCCCCATCTCAATATGTAAATCAACAAGCTATGTTTTATCCACCAAAACAACCATATCCAACGATGAATAAACAAAAGCAACAGCAACAGCAACCAAGTCAGTTTTCTAGTTTTGTTTCACAATTTAAATCATCAGATGGTAACTACGATGTAAATAAAATGATGAACACAGCTGGACAAATGATGAACGCGATGAATCAAGTAACAGGGATTGTTAAGCAAGTCGGGGGCTTTTTTGGTAAATAATAGTAGGGGGTTGTCTATAATAGGTATTACGTATGAAATTGGATACTAGACAAATTTCCATGAAATAAATGGGTATATATAACAAGCGGCTTTACCCCCTCGCTCATATTGTAAAGTGTAGTCAGATTTTTTTAATGAGAGAGGAGAGAAAAAACTATGCATCATTGTCATCCTTGCTTTGGAGGGCATAAGCCTGTAGGACCTATTTGTACAACTGCTCCTGTCATTCATCCGGCAAAACAGTGCGTAACACATTCTTTTTCAACAACGGTGGTGCCACACATTTTCCCAACGCATACAACACATGTACATCATCAACAAATTAAAAATCAAAACTTCTTCCCACAAACAAACTCGAACGTAAATGTTGTAGACCCTGGTGATCCAGGATCTGTTGGTGGATTTGGCGGTGGATCTGTTGGTGGATTTGGCGGTGGATCTGTTGGTGGATTTGGCGGTGGATTTGGCGGAGGATGTGGACCATGTGGTCATGGTCATCATCACCATGGGCATCAAATATCACCATTTGGACCAGGACCGAATGTGTCACCATTTGGACCAGGACCGAATGTATCACCATTTGGACCAAATATCGGACCAAACGTTGGTGGAATGTTTAAAAAGTAAATGATATGTTAGAACTAGCAAAATGCTAGTTCTTTTTTTGTAATTGGAGTGTTGATATGAAAGTTGTTGCTGTAACAGGATATAAGCCATTTGAACTTGGAATATTTAAAAATGATCATCCAGGAGTAGAATGTATAAAAAAGGCGCTGCGTCGTAAATTAACTGCTTTTGTAGAAGATGGTTTGGAATGGGTTATTATAAGCGGTCAGTTAGGAGTAGAGCTATGGGCCGCTGAAGTTGTTTTTGAAATTCAAGTAGAATATCCAGATTTAAAATTAGCGGTATTTACTCCTTTTTTAGAACAAGAAGAAAATTGGAAGGAAGATAACCGTGAATATTACGAATTTATTCTTTCGCAAGCAGATCACATTGATAGTATTACGAAACGGAAGTACGAAAGCCCAGAGCAATTTAAATTAAAGAATCAATTTTTTATTGGAAAAAGCGATGCACTTTTAGCTGTATATGATGAAGAAAAGTCTGGGAGCCCTAAATATATTGTAGAAGCAGCTAAGAAAAAAGGAGAAATAGAAAATTATCACAGTTATTTCATTCTTTTTTCTGATTTACAAGATATAATGGAAGAGGAACAGTGGAATAATGCAGAGTAATATGTAATATAGTACTCGTATATTTGATTGACAAAAGGCATTGTTTCTGAAAAAATTTAGTTAATGAAAGCTTTGGCAAAAATTTGAGGTGAAGAAAATGATTTCGGATAAAATTAAATTAACAGCGAAAGATATTTTAGAAAAAGAATTTAAAACAGGTATGAGAGGTTATCAACAAGAAGAAGTAGACAAGTTTCTTGATACGATTATTAAAGATTATGAAGCGTTTCATAAGGAATTTGATCAATTAAAACAACAAAATGCTCGTTTGAAACGTGAATTAGAAGAGCAGAAAGTAGCGGCAACACAAGTTCCGCAACAACCGGTACAAACACCAGTTGCACAACCAGTATATAACAATACGAATACGGATATTTTAAAACGTCTATCTAATTTAGAAAAAGCTGTATTTGGAAGTAAGTTATACGAATAAATTAAGGTAACAAAAAGGTTAAAGTATTTTACATAGAAAAAAACATTGCAAAATCTTTTTGTTTCCACTATACTAATGTTTGTCATAACGTTTGGGTAATCGCTGCAACGCCAACGTTGTAGAGGAAAGTCCATGCTCGCACAGCCTGAGATGGTTGTAGTGTTCGTGCCTAGCCAAGTCATAAGCTAGGGTATTCTGGCTGTGAGGCTGGTTTAACGGCAGGGAAAAAACCTAAGTCCTTTCGGATATGGTTTGACTACCTTTAAAGTGCCACAGTGACGAAGTCCTTGAAGAAATGATAGGAGTGGAACGAGGTAAACCCCACGAGCGAGAAACCCAAATAATGGTAGGGGAATCTTTTCCAAGGAAATGAACGACGGAAAAGGACAGGTTTTCGTAACCTGTAGATAGATGATTACCACCGGAGTACGAGGCGTGGGCCGTTTGCAGTACAAAGGAACAGAACATGGCTTACAGAACGTTATGAACCAACTATGAAATAACTCAGCTCTCCTTTGTTAGAGGAGGGCTTTTTATTTGTATGAAGTTATAAGTTGTGAGTTAAAATGGTAAGTGAGAATATTCTTCGTAATATGTGATAATTAATAGGACAACATGTTATTAATTATTGTTTGATTATACATAAGAGGTGAATGAAAATGGGAAAAGTTACTTTAATTGCAACAGCGGCAATGGGTATTGAAGCGTTAGTTGCCCGAGAAGTTCGCGATCTTGGTTATGAATGTGAAGTGGAAAACGGAAAGGTAACGTTTGAAGCGGATGAAAAAGCGATTTGTCGTACGAATTTATGGTTACGTACTGCAGACCGTGTGAAAATTAAAGTCGGCGAATTTAAAGCAACAACATTCGATGAGTTATTTGAAAAAACAAAAGCGTTAAACTGGGGAGATTATATTCCAGAGAACGGTGAATTCCCTGTTATTGGGAAATCTTTGAAATCAACATTATTTAGCGTTTCAGACTGCCAACGTATTGTTAAAAAGGCTGTTGTTGAGAAATTAAAAACAACGTATAGACGCACAACATGGTTTGAAGAAGATGGTCCGTTATTCCGTATTGAAATTGCAATGTTGAAAGATATTGCAACGTTAACAATCGATGCGAGTGGTGTAGGTCTTCATAAACGTGGATACCGTCTTGAGCAAGGTGAAGCGCCTTTAAAAGAAACATTAGCTGCGTCTTTAATTAAGTTAACAAACTGGAAGCCGGATCGTCCTTTCGTTGATCCTTTCTGTGGATCTGGTACAATTCCAATTGAAGCTGCATTAATTGGACAAAATATCGCACCAGGATTTAACCGAGGCTTTGCATCGGATGAATGGGGCTGGGTTGGTAAACAAAATTGGCGTGAAGCTCGTCAAGAAGCTGAAGATTTAGCAAATTATAATCAACCATTGCAAATCATTGGATCAGATATCGATCACCGTATGATAAGAGTTGCCCAAGATAACGCAGATGAAGTTGGATTAGGGGATCTTATATCATTTAAACAAATGCAAGTAAAAGATTTCACGACAAAAGAGGAATATGGCTATGTTGTAACGAATCCTCCATACGGAGAACGTTTAAGTGAAAGAGCGCTTGTTGAAAAATTATATAAAGAAACGGGAGAGGTATTCCGCCCATTAGATACGTGGTCAATGTATTTATTAACAAGTTATGAAGCGTTTGAGAAGTGTTACGGAAAAGATGCATCGAAAAAGCGTAAACTGTTTAACGGATTTATCCGTACAGATTACTATCAATACTTCGGAAAACGTCCACCGCGTAATTCATAGTATAAAACTCCTCCAGCGCGCATATACTGGCTATTATGTAATGCGTAAAGGAGGAAGTGATATGGATAGTTTCCAATTATCAATGATTCAAAAAGCTATTCACCGTACGTATGATGAGCTCGGAAAAGAAGTGGATAGTCAAGGTGCGATTGTAGATGAAATACAAAAAGCGCAGGAAGAATATTTGTCAGCTCTTTCACATGAAACAGCGATTGATAAACGGTATTTAAAGTCATTAATATAGAAAAAAATTTTCCTTTTTCGAAAGGAAAATTTTTTTTCGTGTATTTCTATGTATTGCAACAGGGGAAAGTGGCTGCACACATGTGAGTAGCAGTTGCTATATCTTTTTATAGAAAAACTGTTTGGTTGGAGGCTAAGGATGTTTACTGAGAATAGGTTACCATTTGAAGTAGGGAAACAAGATAATTTTTATGATAAGTTGAATGAGTGGATTGGAGATGTGTTTTACGACATTCTTCCGGAAAAAGGCTTTGAAGAGCGTGATGAACAGATTTTTATGGCGTTTCAGTTAGAACGCGCTTTCCAAGAGAAGAAAGTTATGTTTGCAGAAGCAGGTGTAGGAACAGGGAAAACAATTGTATATCTTCTATATGCAATTTGTTATGCACGTTATACAGGGAAGCCAGCTATTATCGCTTGTGCAGATGAAACGTTAATTGAGCAGCTTGTGAAAGAAGAAGGAGACATTGCTAAGTTATCTGAAGCATTAGGGCTATCTGTTGATGTTAGACTTGCGAAATCAATGGATAATTATTTATGTTTGCGTAAACTTGAAGATGTTATGAGTGGACGAGCTCCAGAAGTAATTGAAGATGTATATTACGAATTACCTCAGTTCGTATTCGATCATGGTACGATGCAGAACTTTACTCACTATGGTGATCGAAAAGAATTTCCACTGTTAAATGACGAGGAATGGTCAAAGGTAAACTGGGATTACTTCCAAGATTGCTTCACTTGTGATTCTCGTCATCGTTGTGGTCAAACACTTTCTCGTGAACATTATCGTAAAGCTGCAGATTTAATTATTTGTTCTCAAGACTTCTATATGGATCATATTTGGACATATGATGCACGTAAACGTGAAGGGCAAATTCCGTTATTACCAGAAAGTAGCTGCGTTGTATTCGATGAAGGACATCTTGTAGAGTATGCAGCTCAAAAAGCTTTAACGTACCGTTTAAAACAAACGATGATGGAGCAACTTTTAACGAGATTATTACAAAACGATATTCGTGAAGAGTTCGCACATTTAGTAGAAGAAACAATTTGGCAAACTGAAGAATTCTTTGGGGTACTACAAGAGAATAAAAAGGAAATTGAAGGTTCTGATCGTTTAGAAATTACTGTGACAGAAAAGGTAACTGCAGAAGCGAAAAGACTTTATGCGAAAATCGGTGAAGTTGGTGACGCATTAGTATTTGAAAGTGAAATGCATACAGTAAACACATACGATTTAAATATTGTTGATGAGCATTTAGATGTGTTAGAGCATTCACTTCGTCTTTTCATGCACGAGAAAAATGTAATTACGTGGGGTGAAGAAAGTGATGGTGCTTTCACGTTAGTTATTATGCCACGTGCAGTTGAAGAAGTGTTACAAGAAAAAGTATTCTCGAAGAAAATTCCGTACATTTTCTCATCTGCAACATTATCGGATAACGATTCGTTCGCATTTACAGCAAATAGTCTAGGGGTAAAAGATTATTTATCATTCTCAGTTGCCTCACCGTTTGATTATGAAGAGCAAATGGCAGTAAACTTACTATCGCATACGAAAGAAAATGAATGGGAAAGAAAGTGTCAATATACACTTGAAAATATCCAGAAAACAAATGGACGTACGCTTGTATTATTCCGTACAATGCAAGAACTTGCAGCGTTCAAAGAGTATGTAAGTAAAGAGCAAATGTCAGTTCCGTTCCTATATGAAGGAGATCAAGAAATTAGTCAGCTCGTTTCTCGTTTCCAAAATGAAGAAGAGACTGTACTTTGTGCTGTGCATTTATGGGAAGGTTTAGATATTCCTGGTTCATCATTGTCACACGTTATTATTTGGTCATTACCATTCCCTCCAAACGATCCTGTGTTTGAAGCGAAGCGTAAACATGTGAATGATCCATTCTGGGACGTAGATGTGCCTTATATGATTTTACGTCTTCGCCAAGGAATTGGACGTTTAATTCGTACAAGTGAAGATAAAGGTGCTATATCATTATTCTTATCAGATAATGAAGATGAAAAAGTGATAGAAGCAGTGAAGAAAGTGCTTCCGGTAGAAGGAAAAGTACTTTAAGCGAAAAAATGTTGTAGGGAAAAGCTTGGCACTTGCCAAGCTTTTTTTCTATTAGAAAAGGAATTTATGTTTTAATGTCGAAATAAGGTTGAGGTAGAAAAAGGAGGTTTTTTTATACTATGACAGTTGCTACATATGAAGTAGAAAAACAATTTTTAACATATGTGAAGAAGATAGAGAATTATGGAGAAGCATTAAGCTTAATGTTTTGGGATTTAAGAACAGGTGCACCAAAGCAAGGAGTAGACCAGCGTTCAGAAGTAATTGGAATGCTTTCATCCGAAGTGTTTGTGATGTCGACTTCAGATGAGATGGGGAACTATTTAACTGAACTAGAATCTTTAATTGTTGAAAATAAACTTTCTGAAACGACAAAGAAAATGGTTGAAGAGTGTCGGAAAGAATATGATAGAAATAAGAAAATTCCACAAGCGGAATATGAAGCGTATGTGAAATTAGAAGCGAAAGCGGAAAGTGTATGGGAAGAAGCTCGCGAAAAATCTGACTTCGAAATGTTCCGTCCGTATTTAGAAAAAATTGTTGAATTCAAAAAGAAGTTTATTACATATTGGGGTTACGAAACGTACAAATATAACACGCTATTAGACATGTATGAGCCGGGAATCACAGTAGAAGTGTTAGATCATGTATTTGGTCAACTACGTGAACGTATCGTTCCGCTTGTGAAAGAAATTTCTGAGTCTAAAAAAGAATTAAAAACAAATGCTTTATCCGAACATTTTTCAAAAGAAAAACAAAAGAATTTTACTTTAGAGTTATTAAAACAATTGAACTATAACTTTGAAGCGGGTCGTCTTGATGAAACGGTACATCCTTTTGAAATTACATTAAATAGAGGGGATGTTCGTATTACGACTCGTTACGATGAGAAAGACTTCCGTATGGCTGTTTTCGGCACGATTCATGAATGTGGTCATGCTGTATATGAGCAAAATGTTGCAGAGGAACTAGAAGGAACACCACTTTGCAGTGGAACATCAATGGGAATTCACGAGTCACAATCGTTATTCTTTGAAAACTTCATTGGCCGTAATAAGTCGTTCTGGAAGAAAAACTATGATTTGTTAAAGCGATATAGTGACGGTCAATTTGACGGTGTATCAGTAGACGAGTTTTATGATGCGATTAATGAGTCAAAACCATCCTTTATCCGTATAGAAGCCGATGAACTTACATATCCGCTTCATGTTATGGTTCGCTATGAGCTGGAGAAAGAATTATTTGATGGCACATTGCAAGTAAAGGACTTACCAGCGGCATGGAATGATAAGATGGAAACGTATTTAGGTATTCGTCCAGAGAATGATGCACAAGGTGTATTACAAGACGTTCACTGGGCTGGTGGTTCATTTGGATATTTCCCATCTTATGCGCTTGGTTATATGTATGCAGCGCAATTTAAACATAGGATGCTAAAGGATATTCCAAACTTTGATGCATTATTAGAAGAAGGAAACGTGACACCAATTCGTGAATGGTTAACAGAGAATATTCACCAATACGGCAAAACGAAAAAACCACTTGAAATTTTAAAAGATGTGACAGGTGAAGGTTTAAATGCAAACTACTTAGCTGATTATCTAGAAGCTAAATATAAAGAGATTTACGAGTTATAAAACAGGAGCTGCTTAATTGCAGCTCTTTTTTATGAGGGAGTGAGAGAAATGGGCTATATGTTTACAGTAATGTCGCAAGCGGAAGCAGAAGAAATTGCATACAACTGGCATTATGAAGGCGAGTATTCTTTTTATGATATAGGGGCAGATCAAGAAGATTTAGTGGAGTTTTTAAATGCTCATATGAGAGGGAGTACTACATTTGTCGTGAAAGAAAACGATAGTATAATTGGCTTCTTTAGTTTTTGTAAAATAAATAATCAAACGGTTGATATAGGCCTTGGAATGAGACCTGATATAACAGGCAATGGATTAGGTTTACAGTTCGTAAAAGCTGGATTAGATTTTAGTAAAGAAAAATATAACTGTGACTATATAACATTATCGGTAGCGGCATTTAATGAAAGGGCAATCAAAGTATATAAAAAAGCAGGGTTCGAAGCAGTTGGGACGTTTATTAAAAAAACGAATGGCAGCTGTTTTGAGTTTTTGAAAATGAATTATATATGTAAAAATGATTAAGAAACAGAAGGGGGCTTCTGTTTTTTTATTTTGATGTAGTTAGAAGTTTTGAAATTTTGGAAGAGGATGTGTATGATTGAAGTTTAGTAGCAAATAGCAAGTTTAGTAAGGAGAGGTAGTATGATTACAATTAAAACGAAAAATGAAATAGATTTGATGCATGAATCGGGGAAGTTACTAGCTTCTTGTCATAGAGAAATCGCAAAAATGATGAAACCAGGTATCACTACACAAGAAATTGATACGTTTGTTGAAGCATATTTAGAAGAGCATGGTGCCAGGTCCGAACAGAAAGGGTATAACGATTATCCATACGCAATATGTGCATCTGTAAACAATGAAATGTGTCATGGGTTTCCAACAGATGTTCCTTTAAGTGAAGGAGATATTGTGACGATTGACATGGTAGTAAACTTAAATGGTGCGCTTTCGGATTCTGCATGGACGTATATAGTTGGAGATATTTCTGATGAAGCAAAAAGGTTATTGTTAGTAGCAGAGAGTGCTTTATATAAAGGGATTGAGCAAGCGATAAGTGGTAACCATGTTGGAGATATTGGATACGCAATTGAAAGTTATGTAGCTTCTGAAGGGTTTTCTGTTGCAAGAGACTTTACGGGACACGGAATTGGTAAAGAAATTCATGAGGAACCAGCAATTTTTCATTTTGGTAAGCCAAGGCAAGGACCAGAATTACAAGAAGGAATGGTAATTACAATTGAACCTATTGTAAATGCCGGTATGCGATATTCTAAAGTAGATTTAAACGGATGGACTGCACGGACGATGGATGGGAAATTATCTGCACAATATGAGCATACAATTGCGATTACGAAGGATGGTCCTATCATATTAACGACGTTGTAATATGAAATGTGAAAGTTGGGAAAACTCGAACAAAAACGGTGTTTTCATAAAATTTGTACGTGTTTTTTTCGATAAATGCTTTTCAAAGTGAAAAAAGTGCGTTATAATCCTTCTATAAATAAATAAGTTAGCTACACTCATATAATCGCGGGGATATGGCCTGCAAGTTTCTACCGAAGTACCGTAAATACTTTGACTATGAGTGAGGACGAATATATTTGCTTGTTTAGCATTCTTTTTTGCGAAACTCCAAAAGCACGTCTCTCACTTGTAACGAGTGGTGGCGGCTTTTGGAGTTTTTTATTTGCATAAGAGGAGGAACTAACATGAAAGTATTACACGAAAAGATTTTGAACGAAGGAAAGGTTTTATCTGGTGATGTATTAAAGGTAGATGCATTTTTAAATCATCAAATTGATCCAGTACTTATGCAAGAAATCGGAAAAGAATTTGCTAAGCGTTTTAAAGAAGAGAACATTACAAAAATCGTGACGATTGAATCTTCAGGCATTGCACCAGCGGTTATGGCTGCTTTAGAGCTTGGTGTAAAAGTAGTTTTTGCAAGAAAGCGTAAATCGTTAACGTTACAAGATAATATGTATGTTGCGGAAGTATACTCATTTACAAAACAAGAAACGAACGAGATTTCATTATCTCGAAATCATATTGATGAAAATGATCATGTACTAATTATTGATGACTTCTTAGCAAATGGTCAGGCTGCTTTAGGTTTAATGAATTTAGTAGAGCAAGCCGGGGCAAGTATTGCGGGAATTGGCATTGTTATTGAAAAAGCATTTCAAGATGGAGGAAAGAAGCTGCGTGAACAGGGTGTTCGTGTTGAATCACTAGCAGAAATTGCATCACTTGATAACGGCACAGTTACATTTGTACAGCAAGAAACTGCGGAGGTGAACTAACGATGAAGCAGCACCCATTTAAAATTGCATCGCTTGGCATTCAGCACATGCTTGCCATGTACGCTGGCGCAATTATTGTTCCGCTTATTGTTGGCGGGGGACTTGGTTTAAATCAACAAGAATTAACGTATTTAGTATCGATCGACTTATTGATGTGCGGCGTAGCAACGATTTTACAAGCATTATCAAATCGCTTTTTCGGTATTGGGCTTCCGGTTGTACTTGGTTGTACATTCACAGCGGTTGGACCGATGATTGCAATTGGTAAACAATACGGCGTGTCCTCTATATATGGAGCAATTATTGCTGCGGGATTATTTGTTGTTATTTTCGCGAAATTATTTGGGAAACTTGTAAAACTGTTTCCTCCTGTTGTAACAGGATCTGTCGTTACAGTCATTGGGGTTACACTTGTTCCAGCAGCTATTAATGATATGGCTGGAGGAGTTGGAAGCAAAGATTTTGGAAGTTTAGAAAATTTAGCTTTAGCATTTGGTGTTTTATTATTTATCATTATTATGTATCGTTTCTTTGACGGATTTATCCGTTCAATCTCTATATTACTTGGTCTTTTGTTCGGTACAATCGTTGCGGCATTTATGGGGAAAGTAAGCTTGCAAGCGGTTGGAGAGGCAGATTGGTTCCACGGTATTCAGCCGTTTTACTTTGGTACACCAACATTTGAATTAACGCCAATTATTACGATGATTCTCGTTGCTTGCGTAGGAATTGTGGAAGCAACAGGTGTATATTTTGCATTATCTGATATTTGCAATAAAAAGATCGGTGAAAAAGAATTAACAAAAGGTTATCGCGCAGAAGGATTAGCAATGGTTCTAGGTGGTATTTTTAACGCATTTCCATACACAACATATTCTCAAAACGTAGGCCTTGTTCAATTAACTGGAGTAAGAAATCGCGTTATTATCTATACTTGTGGTGGTATGTTAATTGCTCTTGGGTTTATTCCTAAAATCGCAGCCATTACAACAATTATTCCGAAATCAGTACTTGGCGGTGCGATGTTAGCAATGTTCGGCATGGTAATGGCGTATGGCATTAAAATGTTAAGCAGTGTTGATTTTGGAAAACAAGAGAATTTATTAATCGTTGCATGTTCTGTCGGAATCGGACTTGGTGTTACAGTCGTTCCAACGCTATTCTCACAGCTTCCGGAAAATATTCGTATTTTAACTGATAACGGAATTGTACTTGGAAGTGCATCAGCAGTACTTTTAAATATTGTATTTAATATGGTGCCGCAGCGTAAAGTGAAAGTAAAAGAAGAGCCAGTTCCGATGCAAAGTGCAGTAAGAGAAGCATAGAAAAGCAAGGTCTCATTATGAGACCTTGCTTTTCTTTTTAAGTGGCATCATCTTTCCATACGTACCAAGGCGCCAAATATATTCAAGTGGCCCGTATTGGTAACGAGAAAGCCACCAGCGGCTAATAAAGATTTGTAACGTATAGAAACCAATACAAAATAGAGGCCCTACCCATAATGGAGCGGGATAATAATTTTTGAACAATAGCCCGAATACAAGTAATGTAACAATTGTATGCGTGATGTAATTTGTTAACGCCATTCGTCCGACATATTGGAATGGTCGTAATAATTTTTGCCATCTTTCTTTTTGTAATAAGCGCATGAGTGTGAAAATGTAGAAGATGAATAATGTTTTTCCGCTTATCATCGTAATGCCCATAAGGGTAAATGGTGTATAAGGTTGGTTGTTAATAAAGAAGTGAATCATAATAAACCACATCGGCAATGTTAAAATGAACATAATAATTTGCCATTTTTTTAGTTTTGGATCTAATTCTTTTGCACGACGGAAAATATCTTTTTTACCAGCGTATAATCCGAGTAAAAACAACCCTAGTGTTTCAGGAAGCATAATGAAACTGTTTCCTATTGCTTCCGAATAGAATGAATGGAATCTGTCTTCGATTTGTAAGCCCCAGTTTTCTAACGGTATAATTGCTGAGGAAAGGTCTAATTCATTTAACGGCACTAGTGCCATTAGAAGAGAACCTAATAATGTGAACAATTGCATGAAACTTAATAGTACAATTGACCATATTAAAATAGTACGTGGCTCTCTCTTATAAAATAGAAATAAGAAAAACCCAGTGATTGCATAAGTATGTAAGATGTCTCCATCCCATAAAAGAACGTAATGCAAGAAACCAAACAATAATAAAATGAGAAGACGGCGAACAAACAAAGTTTTTGGACGATCTGTTTTCGCCTCAGCACGATTCATAAAGATATAAAAACCTAATCCGAATAAAAACGAAAAAATAGTATAAAATTTCGTTTGAATAAACATATCGTAAAATAGGCGGATGTAGCTGTCTACTCCTTCGTAAATCCCTGAAATTTCACTTGAGTCAACTCCGGCAATAACTGGCCAGTTAACAAGAAAAATACCTAGTACAGCTATTCCTCTAATGATATCAATTGAGTGTATTCTCTCGCCTTGTGGAATATTTCGTGTCATTATTTTCCTCCTTATTAAGTAAATCCCTTTTATTATACAAAATGTAAGGTGAAGGGTATAGAGGAGATTTCCAATTTTTAAAACTGTTAAGATGTGCATTATGAGATATAATAAGAGTGCACAGCAAGTTTTAAACTTCTTTAAAACAGGCAGTAAAGCTCCTTTTCCCGAAGGAGCTTTCTTTTTTAGAAAATTGTTGATAATGATTCTCTTTAATGGTAAAATGTATTTAAAATTGATAATCATTATCAAAAAAGGTTGGTGTGTTAATATGGTGTATGCACTTGTTGCAGGAACGATTGCTATATATGTTGGTGTTACAAAGTATGTATTAAATGGAGTAGGAACAACAAAATGAATAATATTACATAAAATCCCTTTCATTTGTAAAAAGAATGAAAGGGATTTTTTATTTTTGATGTGAATATGCTGAAAATTTAGTATGATAATAAAGTGAAACTTTAATCAGCGGGGAGGTCTATCCCTCATTGATTATTATACCGCACGAAACGGGCTTTTACTGCCCACAAATAGCGGGATAAAGTATATACATCTTGGATAAAGGGGAACAAGGGGATGACAAACATAGTACAGACAAACGGTATGAAAAAACTTGTTTGTTTTTATGAAGAGTGGCAAAAAAACGGCGATGTAGAGAATAGTTTGAAGTTGTTTGAATTGATTCAAAAATATAAACAAGAGCAGCTTATGCTAGCTTTTTGTGGTCATTTTTCTGCGGGGAAATCGACAATGATGAATCACCTATATAAAGCGCAATTATTACCGACAAGTCCGATTCCAACGAGTGCTAACGTCGTTAAAATTGAAAGAGGATCTGATCGCGTTGTTGTAACGATTAAGTCTGGAGAACAGTATGAATATGACGGCGCATATTCAGCAGAAGAATTAAAACAAATATGTAAAGACGGTGATGAAGTAATTGGTGTTCATATTTATCGAAATGATGCGCCAATTCCTGATGGGGTTATGTTAGTTGATACGCCCGGAATTGACTCTACGAATGATGCCCACCAATTAGCGACAGAATCAACACTGCATCTAGCAGATGTTATTTTCTATATGATGGATTATAACCATGTCCAATCAGAGGTTAACTTACAATTTGTTAAAGAATTGAAACAACGTAATAAAACGGTTTATCTCGTTGTAAACCAAATAGATAAACATAAAGCAAATGAGTTATCGTTTGAAGAGTATAGAGATAGTGTAAAACAGTCTTTTTCTAACTGGGATATTGAAGTGGATGGTATTTTTTATACATCATTGCGAATGATGAATCATCCATACAATGAAATTCAAAGTTTAGAAGCATTAATTTTTTCTATCATGAAAGAAAAAGAGCAGTATGTAAGAAAGGGAATGGAGCGAGAAACAGAATATTTACTGCAAGAACATTGTTCGTTTATTCTTTCTGAAAATGAAAAACATCTTATGAAATATGAAGAAGAATTAACATCACCACTGTCACTTTCAGAGATAGTTGAAAAAAAGGAAGAGTTAACTGAAAATAAAAATCGCGCGGCTAGTAAAGAATCTGATGTGAGAAATGAATTTATAAAAGGTTTACAAGCCATATTAGATAACGCGTATTTAATGCCATTTGAAATGAGAGAATTGGCAAATGAATATTTAGAAACGAAATTAACGAAGTTTAAAGTTGGTTTGTTATTTGCGAAAGGAAAGACGGAGCAAGAAAAACAGAGACGTGTAGATGCTTTTTATTCTGCTCTTCAAAAGACTGTTGAAACGCAACTTGATTTTCATGTGAAAGAATTTATTGTAGCCTTCTTAAAAGAAGAAGGGTTATTTACAGAAGAAATAGGGAAAGACATATATGCGTTAGAGATTGCTTTCGGACCGGAAGTGTTGGCTGAAACAATTAAACAAGGGGCTGGATTTACCGGTGATTACTTACTTCTTTATACTGCTGACGTTGCAAATGAGTTAAAGAAAAGATACTTTATGAAATCTCAGCAAATTTTCGGGAAAAGTACGGGTATATTGCAGAAGAAAGTGAAGATAGAGATTGCTCGTATTGAAGAAGAAATTGAAAAATACACGATGTTACAAACAGCAAAAGAAACGAAATTACAATACATTAAGAAGTATGAGGAATATGAGATCTATTTAGGAGATATTTGGAATGAACATGTTTCTATACCAGATGAATTACAAATAGACGAAATATTACAAAGTAAAAAACAAATTGTTAGTGAGAAGTTTACACTACAAGAGCAAGAAATTGTAAATGACAACGTAGCGGCTAGTGAAGAAGAGATTAAAGGAACGAAAGCTTTAAATATTCAGCGTATATTAGAAAAAGTGAAGAAAGCTGAAACGATATTAGATCCATTGCCTACAATGAAACATTTACAGCAAGAAGTAGTTGGAAAAAGACAGCGTGTAGAAACGAAGCAATTTACAGTAGCGTTATTTGGAGCTTTTAGTGCTGGGAAATCATCATTTGCTAACGCATTGCTTGGTGAAAAGGTACTTCCTGTATCGCCAAACCCAACGACAGCAACAATAAATCAAATTTTGCCAGTTACAGAAGATAAACAACATGGAACGGTAATTGTCCAGTTTAAATCAGAGCAAGCACTGTTAGAAGATATGAAAGCTGTTTATAAAATGTTTCACTATGAAATTGCTACATTGGAAGAAGCGTTAACGCAAATTGATAAAATTATGAAATATCCTTCACCAAGCGGGAAGCAAAAAACAACATTTAGCTTTTTACGAGCGGTACAAAAAGGATATGAGGCAGTTGCTAATCATTTAGGGGAACAAGTACAAGTTACGTTAGAGGAGTTCTCTGATTATGTAGCTAATGAAGAAAAATCATGCTTTGTTGAGCATATGGAGCTTTATTATGATTGTGCTTTAACAAGGCAAGGAGTAGCGCTTGTAGATACACCAGGGGCGGATTCTATTAACGCTCGCCATACGGATGTTGCATTTCAGTATATTAAAAACGCAGACGCTATTTTATTCGTAACATACTATAATCATGTTTTCTCTCGCGCAGATCGTGAGTTTTTAATTCAGCTCGGTCGTGTAAAGGATACATTTGCACTTGATAAAATGTTCTTCTTAATAAATGCTGCCGATTTAGCACAATCCGAAGAAGAACTTGAAATGGTAAAAGGTTATATTGCGGATCAGCTCTTACAATACGGTATTAGAAATCCACGTTTATTTGCAATTTCAAGTTTATGTGCACTTGAAGAAAAGCAAGGGAAAAGTATTGATAAAGAAAAGTATGGTATTTTACAAAACTCTGGGATTGCTAAGTTTGAAGAATCATTTACGTCCTTTATGATGAGGGATTTAATGCTTGTATCTGTGCACGCTTTATATAGTGCATTGCAAGGAGCGAATCAGCTTCTTGTAAATATGATAAATGGCGCGAAGCAGGGAAATGATGAGAAAGAGAAGCAAACAAAAAAATATGAAGCAGAGCGTGATCAGCTACTTCATATTATTTCATCATATAGTGTACTTGCTGAAGAGCAAGCAATGCAAAATGAAGTGAAAGAATTGCTTTATTATGTACACCAACGTCTATTTTTACGCTATAACGATGTGTTTACTGAATTTATTAATCCGGCGTCGTTACGAACAGACGGGAATGTGAAAATGCAGTTGCAACAATGTGTAATGGAATTAGTTTCATTTATTCAACATGATTTATTACAAGAAATGCGTGCGACATCATTACGTCTTGAAAAATGGATAGATGAAGCGATGAAGCGTGCAAAGGATGAAATTGTTGTGAATTGCAAAGTGGAAAATGAATCGATTTCTATGGGTGGAGCAGTGGATTATGAATATAAATTTATTACACATAAAGAGCCGTTTCCTTCAATAGAAATAAAAGATTTTAAAAAGGCACTGGCACATTTTAAAAATGAGAAAAGCTTTTTTGAAAAAAATGATAAAGCTTTTATGCAAGAAGACGCTAAAGGAGTGTTAGAACCTTTCGTATCAAACTATGTAGCTGATGAAGAAGATTTATTCGTTCATCATTATAAGCAAGAGTGGGATGCAAAATGGAACCTATTCCAAAAAGTGATGCAGCAAGATGTTGAAAATTATTATGAAAGTATATTATTCGCTTTAGCTGAAACAATTGATGTATCACTATATGAACAAAGTAAAGAAGAGCTACAAAAGCAGTTAGTAGAAATTGAAAAAGAAATTTATATTAAATAGCCGTTATGAAAAAAAGATTCGTTCAATTTTCTTTTGTAGTACAGTATCTAAAGATTTTACAAACCCTGCAAACTCATCAGTAGAAATCATATGGGTAAGAACTAAGCGTCTGCCGTCTGGTGTTTCACCGCATAAGACGAATGAAGAAAACTCATACGTTTTGTTTTCTACTACTAATTTTGGATAGGAATATGTGTCGCTCTTCTTTTTCTTTCCATCAATAGAGATGACGTTGCATTTTTTCTCATTGTTGTCCATGGTGAATCCCTCCTTTCTATTATCTATGGTAGACAAGGGGGGTTTAGAACAATAGGGAAGGGGGAATTTTTATGTCTGTTGTAATAGAGCGTATTTCGAAAGAAGCTATACCGAAATCTTTATTGCTCCTTGCTGATCCAAGTGAACGCCAAATTGATGCATATGTACAGAGAGGGTTTACGTATATAGCTAAACAAGAAGAAAGCATTATCGGTGTATATGTGCTTTTGGAAACAAGACCAAAGACAATGGAAATTATGAATATTGCGGTTGTAGAACATATGCAAGGAAAAGGTATTGGTAAGGGGTTATTGTTGCATGCAATAGAAAAAGCTAAAGAATATAATATGTACAAACTTGAAGTTGGTACAGGTAATTCTAGCATTTCACAACTTGCGTTATATCAAAAATGTGGATTTCGTATTTTTTCTATTGATTTTGATTACTTTTCAAAGCATTATGAAGAAGAGATTATTGAAAATGGAATTGTATGTCGTGATATGATTCGGCTTGCAATGAAATTAAACAAATAAGTATAAATTATTAGGGGGAAGAGAAGATGGAAGTACATAAAGCAATTACAGCACATTCTCGTAAACAAAATGAGATTGTAAAAATATTTTTACAATTAGATGCGCAACGCGAAGCAGCGATTGAGGCTGCGATCGCACTTGCATCAAATGGAAAACATTTCTCAGTTGATGCAATTAATATGGTAACAAAGCAAATTAATGACCTTGCAAAACGCGGCGTTGCGCCGCAGCGTAAACTTGTTACAACAGATATGGTTATGGAGTATGTAGGTCGCGTGAACGAGAAAGAAGGGCGTTAAGGATGATTGTTACAGTCGAATGGTTGCGTGAGCATTTAGAAGATGAACATGTCCGTATAGTCGATTGTCGTTTTGATTTAGCGAATCCAAATTGGGGTAAAGAGAAGTATGAGGAAGAACATATTCCCCATGCGTTATATTTTGATTTAAATTTAGATTTATCAAGTTCTGTAATAGAGCATGGTGGTCGCCATCCATTACCAAATATAGAGCAGTTTGCAGACAAGCTTTCACAGGCTGGGATTGATGAACATACGACAGTAATTGCGTATGATAGTCAAGCGGGTGCAATGGCTTCTCGTTTATGGTGGTTATTAAACTATGTAGGACATGAGAAAGTGTATATATTAGACGGTGGATTTCCAGCTTGGAAAGAGAATGGATTACACACAACGCCGAATATCCCAGTTATTGCACGAAAACCTTTTATACCGGAAATACAAGAAAATATGCTTGTAACGATGGAAACGGTCAGAGAGAATATTCATGCAGGTATAGATATTACGTTAATTGATTCTAGAGAGCCGAAACGTTATGCAGGTGCGGAAGAGCTCGTTGATCCGAAGGCAGGGCATATTCCGACGGCAGTAAACTATTTTTGGAAAGATGGAATTTTAGAATCGGGACACTTTAAAAACGAAGAGGAACAGCAAGGGCGTTTCCAAAATCTTGATAAAGAGAAGGAAACAATCGTATATTGTGGTTCTGGTGTTACAGCGTGTCCGAACATAGTTGCATTAAAATTAGCTGGTTTTCAAAATGTTAAATTGTATACAGGTAGCTGGAGTGATTGGATTTCTTATCCAGAAAATCAAATTGCAAAAGAAGAAGATTAATCACTTGCATGCAAAAATAATTTGTATTAAAATAAGGTCACAAGCAAGAGATTGCTTCAAAAATATTATATTTTACACATTGGAAACAATGTGATAATATAACGACAAGTAAATAATACATCCTGCGGTGTGCGTAACTTATTTATGTCTAAAACCGATGTTAGTTTTACGGAAGCTCAATATTTAGTGACCATCATCAAGCCTTCCTTGTGGAGGAAGATGTACGGTAACTGTGAGGGCATCCACCTGCGAGTAGCGGGTTTTTGGACATTTACGAGGAACGGCACTTGCGGGGGTCTTATTTCAACCAACATTATATAAAATTCCTACGGTGTACGTAGCTTGTGTATGTCTTAAACCAATAAGTATAATATGGAAGTTCAATATTTAAATGTAGATAGCAGGCCATCTTTTTAAGAAGGAAGTTACAAACATTTGTGAGAACATCCACCTGTGAGAGCAGGTTTATGGACATCTATAGATAACGGCATATGTGGGACTATATAAAAAACCTTACGTTTTATACGTAAGGTTTTTTTGTTGAATAAATATGCTCATGTTATCTCGATTTACCTGTAAAGTTTCCATAATAAATATAGCACTTGCGGTCTTCATCAATTTCTCTTGAATCTAGGGTGAATTCCAAATGTATTCCATCCCGTTGAATATATATAATATCTGAATGGAGAGAGGGTAAGATGTCCTCGTAATTCCACACATCTTTACTTTCTATCATAATTGAGCTTGCTTCCTTTAGTTCTCGAATTTCAAAACCTATGTGCGAGTATGTAGGATCTGAAGGGTCGTTGAAAAAAACTTCTTTTTGTATATATAACACTGCTGTCCCGTCTGGATCTACTGAAGTTGCAGTAACGACATATGTATTTCCATCTTTTATAAAATATTCACAAGTCATGCGCGCGACAATTTCAGAATTAGAAATATTTGCGTAGTTCCATAAAGCCGGATACCCGTTAGTTTCATCATTGAGCCGATATTCCAATCGCATTTTATCCCTCTTCTTCCTTTTTCTTCTACTTTATCATGACATCTTATATAATAGAAATATAATTTAAAAAGGGGAGTGCAAAGGTGACAAAAACGAAATGGCTAGTAGGTGGTGTTCTGACATCTTTAATGACGGGCACTTTATTTGGCTGTGCGCAAGATATTCCCCCCGAACCGAATGATAATAGTTGTTCTGATTGGGATTGGGATGATGAGCTTGGTGTTTGGCAGTGTGATGATAGTAGTTCAGGTTATCGTGGACATTACTTTTATGGTGGTAAATACTATCAAAATAAATCCACTTTCAAAAATTCATCAGCGTTTAAAACTTATCAATCTTCGGCCGAATTTAAAGGTGGAATTGGAAGCGGTTCAAAAGGTGGATTTGGAGGTTAAAATATGTCGCAATACATAAAGAAACGAAAAGGATTTTATTCGAATTATCCGCATTTCTGGTCGGATTTATATGAATGTGAGTATAGTTTGTTTCATGTTTTTCCAATAACAGAGCAAACGATGAAACAATTACAATTAGCAACTGAACGAATGGGGAAAATATTTTTTAAGACTGCTAGACTTCTTCGGGATTTATCTAATGAACAGCTTCTTGAACTTGGTTTTCCAGATGCAAGCTTGCCTTTTATTAGACTGAAAGGAATGTATCCTGAATCTGTTATTTCACGATTTGATTTTGCTTTAACAGATGATAATCGTATTAAAATGCTTGAGTTTAATAGTGACACTCCAACTTTTATTGTGGAATGCTTTCAAATGAATGGAAAAGTTTGTGGAAAATTAGGCTATGGTGATCCAAATGCAAATCAAGAGCGCTTACTTTCTTCCGGTATTACAAAAGCCGTAATGGAGTTTACAAAAGGAATGGAAGATCCAAATGTTGTTTTCACAGCTCATCATGAACATATAGAAGATTGGAATACGACTATGTATTTGAGTGGGCTATGTCATGTTGAAAATAAAGTGATGCCAATGACAGAACTTAGAATTACAGATGATGCTTTAGTAGATAGAGATGGTGTACCAATTGATGTTTTGTATCGCCAAACATATCCAATTGAAGACTTAATTGAAGATCAAGATCCCGAAACGGGGGATTTGGTGGGAGTAGAACTTTTGCAACTTGTAAAAGAAGGAAAGCTTTTTATTATAAATCCTTTGTCGGCCTTTTTAATTCAGCCGAAATCAATTCAATGTCTTATTTGGGGATTAGCAGAAGAAGGTGCTTTTTACACAAGTGAGGAACAAAGGTGGATTAAAGAATATATGCTTCCTACATATTTTGAGCCAGATTTATTTTTGGGGAAAAGTCCTTTCGTTCAAAAACCTTCGTTCGGTAGGGAAGGTGACACGATTACGATTCGTGATAAGGATACAAATATTATGATTCGAAATGCACATGAAACGTATAAATCGTCACTTCCTATATTTCAGAAATATACAGAGCTTCCAGTTGTATTTTTGGAAACTGAAAAAGGAATTGAGAAGCTGTCGTACGTGTTTGGGGCTTTTTTAATTGCTGGAAAAGCGAGCAGCATCGGTATACGTGCCGGAGAAAAAATTACGGGAAATGAATCGTATTATTTACCGGTAGGTATTAAGAAGGAGGAAAATAAATGATTAATTTTTTACTATATTTAGCAGTATCACTTGCACTTTTATGTATCGGTCTTTTTCTTATGGAAGTGACAACGAAAGTTAAGGAATTTAAGTTAATGGCTCAAGGGAATAAAGCGGTAAGCTATGTACTTGGAGGAAGATTACTTGGTCTTGCTATCGTTTTATATTCAACGGCTGCTAATTCTATTTCAATTCTTGATATGGTTTCATGGGGAGCTGTTGGGATATTAGCTCAAATTATTGTCTTTTATTTAGCAGAATGGCTTACACCACGTTTTAATATTAATAAAAGCCTTGAAGAAGATAATCAAGCAGTTGGTCTTTTCCTTATGTTTTTATCACTTTCCATCGGAATTGTAATTGCTGGTTGTGTAACATATTAAAACCCTTATATTTTAACGTAAGGGTTTTATTTTATGTAGCCGAACGCTGAGAAGGATGCGTATTAGTGTACTAAACTCGAGGTAGTTGTTGTAATAAGGAAAAGTTTCCATACAAAGTGTTGACATCTATTTTAAATAAGAGTAACATTTTCTATGTAATTAAAATAAGTCTCTGTTAGGTGAGGCTCCTGTATAGAGAAATGCTACTGCCCAAAAATGTCGAGAGACGCCAATGGGTCAACAGGAATGATCGAATTAAGGTTTTTCTTAACGTAGCTGGTAATGAACCTATGCTATACAGTGCTAAAACTCGGCGAGGGAGAGGTCCGTAGATTTCTAATTATATTATATTGGGAATCGCTTATTTGTGTATGCAATGACCTTTGCTCTCTTATGAGCAAGGGTCTTTTTTGTTACCAAGCTATGAGTAATTTCATAGTATAGATTATAACTAAAAAATTAAAGAGGAGGTGAGGAGCATGTCAAATTCTGACTCGGTTCCGTTACCCATATACTTCAAATCAAAAATATATGATGTAGGCAGGAAACGACTTGTTCCTCCCTTTATATTTATCATAATGTAGCGTTTATTCGAGTATTTAAGCGCTAGACACTTTCACGGTGAAGTGGATAAATTGAGAAACAAAGCGTTTCTTCCTATGTTGTAAAGGAGGAGACGATAATATGTTATATGTAAATAAAAGTGTGGGTAACACTCCGTATAAATTAAGTAAAAAAGCAATGAAAGAACAAACAATGCTTCAAAAAAATAAAGATTTATTAATTGAAATCGCAACAAGAGATGTAAAATCTGTATTTGCGTATTTTAAAACAACAAGAGACGGACTATCTATGAAAGAGGCACAAAAACGTATTCAAGTATACGGCCGAAATGAATTAACTTCAAAAAGGGCGCGTATTGCGGAAGTAATGATGAAGCTAAGTGGAATGATTCCAGGTCTTTCAAAACAAAATGTGCATGATGAATTAAAATGTGAAACAGTTACTGTTTCTAGAGTAGAAGCCTCTAGCGTAACAGGGCTAAACAATGAATTGAAAATGATGAAATTGCCAGTACAAGAGCTTGTACCTGGAGATATGATTTTTCTTGCAGAGGGCGATACAGTGCCAGCAGATGTACGTATTATTTATGCAAATGATTTATTAGTAAATGAATCTATGCTGACAGGAAACGATGCTAGTATTGAGAAATTTGAAAGTTGCTATCATCTTGAACGTAAACGATTTATTCCATTAAAACGGATGAAAGAATATAATCCACTTGAACTTGAAAATGTATGTTTCAAAGGTACGTATATTGTTGGCGGAAATGCAAAGGCTGTAGTTGTTTCGACAGGTAAAAATACGTATTCAGGAATACTTCATACTTGTTGCGGTAGAACGTCTTAATGTGTTAATGATGCTAAATATACAAAAACAATGTATAATAGACAAAGTTGAACAAAAACGTAGAATGGTAATCTATATATAACCTTACGTGATAACGTGAGGTTATTATTTTTTGTTAGTAGGAGAGGAATTATGAAAAAAGTATTATTAGTTGATGGTATGGCACTATTATTTCGTGCTTTTTACGCAACAAGTGTATATGGACAATTTATGAAACGACAAGATGGTACCCCAACGAATGGGATTCATGGTTATATGAAGCATTTATTAACAGCAACACAAGCAATCGAACCAACGCACATTGTAACGTGCTGGGATATGGGAAGTACGACATTTAGAACGGAATCTTTCTCGAATTATAAAGCAAACCGTGCAGCACCGCCGGAAGAATTAATTCCGCAATTTGATTTAGTACAAGAAATGACCGCGAAATTATCTATGCCTGTAATCGGTATGAAAGGTTATGAAGCGGATGATTGCATCGGTACGCTTGCAAAACAATATTGCAATGAAGCGGAAGTTTATATTTTGACAGGTGATACAGATTTACTTCAACTTGTTGATACGAATGTTACAGTTATGCTTCTTCGTAAAGGAATTGGAAATTACGAGTATTACACACCGGAAAAAATCATGGAAGAGAAAGGTGTAGAACCTTGGCAAATCGTGCATGCGAAAGCTTTCATGGGAGATACAAGTGATAATTATCCAGGTGTAAAAGGTATTGGTGAAAAAACAGCGTATAAGCTTATTCAAGAATACGGCACAGTATCGGCAGTACTAGAAAATATAGCATCATTAACGAAAGGGCAGCGCACAAAAATTGAAAGTGATTTAGAGAATTTAAATATCTCTTTACAATTAGCGCAAATTCATTGTGAAGTTCCAATTTCATGTTCGTTAGAAGAAGGGTTACACACAATGAACGAAGAAAAACTACGATTCGTTTGCGGCGAAATGAATTGGGGAAGACCTGAAATATTGATTAATATGCTTTAAAGGGTATGGAAAGGTAGATCAAACATAATTTTGATCTATCTTTCTTTTTTTGTTCACAAAGTTGTCAGAATATAAACTCAGTTTTCATATGAAGTTCAAATGGATTTCACAACAATCAATTATTATAAGTCTACACAGATAATTACTTATCTTTTAAATAAACCATCCTTTGATAAGTTATTTGTAATCGTTAAGGAGGAAACTGACAATGCGAAAAAAAGTGAGAAAATCTTTTAAACAATTATTAATAGAAAATAAACAATCACTATTAAGTAATAAAGAAAATATGAAAGAAATTGAAGAACGGATTGAGAAACGGCATGTGTCGTATAATGGTGCTAATAATTAAATAAAGTAAAAAAAGATAGCTGATAGAGGCTATCTTTTTTGTTTTATATGAAAAGAATCACATACATGTTATTGTTTTTTTATTTTTATAAATAAGAAATATATATTTATAGTGTTATTCCGCCAATATTTCTTATTTTTCGAGGTTGAAATTGATATATACCAATTATTGGTATATTATATTCAAAATATTACAAAAAGTGTTACAATACATTCAAAATTACTTTATATTATCATTTTAATATCAATATCAATATCAATATAAAAAGTGGAATAAACAGAGAGGAGGAGAATATGAATAATGATGCCGCTTTTAAATCATTATGATCATTTCATTTGGAGTTGATGTCAAGCGATGAAGAGGTATGAAGAACTGGATTCTATAAGAGGAATTTCTTCATTTTTAGTAATGATTGGACATCATTTAATGATTTTCACAGCATATCAAACTTACAGTTATGAAGATAATAAACCATTTGTTGTATATCTATTAAAAGAGACGCCTCTTCGTATTATTTTTAGTAGTGGTAACGAATCAGTTATTGTCTTTTTTATTTTGAGTGGATTTGTTTTATATGAATCTATTCAAAAAAATAATAGTCGTTATGGATTATACCTTTTAAAGCGTATATGTAGAATATATATTCCATATGTTGTGGCAATCACGATAGCGATTTTGTGCCAACTTACAATGAGTCAATATGGTATTTCTTATTTAAGCGAATGGTTCAATCGAACATGGACAATTGAGAGTTCTTTCAATTTAGTGATGCAGCATGTTTTATTGATTGGGAAATATAATACAGATGCGTATAACAGTGTTATTTGGTCGCTTGTCCATGAAATGCGAATTTCAATTATTTTCCCGTTAGTTTTAATGGTTTGTTTACGTAAAACAGTACGATATTCATTATTGTCCTTGTTTGGTTTCAGTATATGTTCTGTCTTGGTATTGTTTTTATTTCACTCAAGTTTAACATTAACAAGTTATGCATTAACGTTTCATTATACGGTGCTTTTTTTAGTAGGAGCACTAGTTGCGAAGTATAAAAATAATTTAATAATATTTTATAGTAATTGTACTAAGTGCAAGAAAATTTCATGGTTTTTATTGGCGATTTTGTTTTATATGTATGAAGGGGTTATTGGAGAAATTAAGATACTTAATAATTTTATATTTCGGGACTATGTTGTAGCGATAAGTGCATGTCTATTTGTCATATTAAGTCTTTCAGTATCAACATTTTCATCCTTGCTACGCAATAAATATTTGTTATATTTAGGGAAAATCTCTTACAGTCTTTATTTGTATCATCTTATATCATTATTTTCTTTAATATATATGCTCAATGAAATATTACCGTTAACTATTATTTTGATTATGTCGCTCATTCTTTCTTTTATACTTGCAACGATTTCATATTTGTTTGTAGAGAAATTTGCATTCAGAGTAGGAAAGTATATAACAAAACAAGCAGATATAGAAAAGAAAGGGTTATCTGTACAAAATGATTAACAGGATGCTATTCATAAAAAAAGGCGGTGGAATCATTGAAGCAAGAAATTAGTATAAAAGACTTTCAGCAGTTACTGAAAAGAAGATTTGTAACGATCATTTTGACGATGTGTTGTTTAACCATTTCTTTAGTTCTTATATCTATGTATGTGCTAAAGCCTTCGTATCAATATTCAACGCAAATTCTTGTTGGGAATTTAGATGAGTTTAATAAGGAGAATGCAGCGAATAAGACACAAGAAAATAAGCAACTCGTAACATCGTTTGTTGATATTTTAAAAAGTCCACTCATTATTTCGACAGTAAAAAAAACTTTGAAATTAGAACAATCAAGTTATGAATTAGCACAAAAAATTTCGGTGTTGAATACGGACAACTCACAAATTGTTACTGTAACAGTAAAAGATTCGGATCCTCAAGTCGTGAAAGAGATTGTAAAGTCATTGGCAGAACAATCTCAAAAAAGCTTTCAACAGTATACGAATGTACAGGGAGTAAAAATATTGATTAATCCAGACTTACAGGAAAAAGCGGAGAAATTGTTTCCAAAATTACAACTTATTATTCCTATCTCTTTAATTGTTAGCTTTTTTGTTGGTGTTGGGTTAGCTATATTTCGTGATTATTTTGATGAGCGAATATATGTAGAACAAGATTTAGAGAAAATAACAACAGTTGCTGTTATTGGTCATATAAGTATGGCGCCGAAAAGAAAAAGAAAATCTACAGAAGTTGAAACACAATCATCTATATATCGAGGTGAACATGTTGATGTTTAAGACAAAGAAACAGTTGCAGTTCGATCCGCATGATGCTGTGATGAAAGAGCAATTTTATACTGTATATCATGAATTGAAAAAATCGGGAAAACAAGTATTCACAGTTAGTTCAACGAAGGATAGAGGTGTTGTTGCTGCACTTATAGTAAATATGGGATTAGTTTTTGCGGAAATGAAAAAAAAAGTATTACTTGTCGATGTGAATTTTTCTGATCCTAAACTCCATCTACTATTACACAGCAACCATATGACAACAGTAAACGATATATTAAGCTCTTCCGCCTTAAATTATGAATCGTTTTCTAGTTCTTTTTCTGAATATTTATATTGCATTCCTGCAAAAAAAACAGTACATACTGGGACGCCCTTAGTTGCTATGGATGAATTTGATAATGTAATAGACAAGTGGAAAGAAGATTTTGATTATATTTTCTTTTATTCATCCGAAGTATTTGAGCTTCCTGCTACGTATATTATTGCGGAGAAATGTGATGGAGTAATTTTGGCAGTCAAAAAAAGAAAAGATTCGCTACGTACAGTGAAAAAAGTAATAGCGGATATAAAGCGGAAAGAATGTGAATTACTAGGTATAGTTTTATATTCTTGAATTTGGGGGTAACGATCCATGATTCGTGAAACAAATCAAGCTAAGTTGTATGCTATTCCGGCTCAAGAAAAGGATAAGGTTTTGAATCGAAGTGTAAAACGCTTGTTTGATATTATATTTTCACTCATATTGTTACTTTTGACGATACCAATTATGTTGTTTTTTTGTATTTTGATTGCTTTAGAAACATCAGGGGCTCCAATCTATTTTCAAGAGCGTTTGGGAATAAATGGAAAGAGATTTTATTTATTTAAATTAAGATCGATGGTTAGCGATGCTGAAAAGAACGGACCACAATGGGCAAATGAAAATGATCCGAGAATTACAAAGGTTGGATTATTTATAAGAAAAACGAGAATTGATGAATTACCACAACTTATAAATATTTTAAAAGGTGATATGTCTTTTGTTGGTCCTAGGCCAGAGAGAGAGTATTTTTATGAAAAATTCGAAGTTAATATTCCAGAATTCAGGCACCGTTTATTAGTGAAACCAGGGTTAACAGGGTGGGCACAAATAAATGGAGGATATAATCTTAATCCGAAAGAAAAGTTGGAATTGGATATGGAATATATTGAATTGAAGACGATTAGAATGGATATTCGTATTTTATGTAAGACAGTTTTTATTGTATTGAACGGGAATGGTGCAAGATAAAAAACATAGTAAATATAATTTTATGTAAATATTAAATTAATACACAACAAATATAAGTAGGTTACATGCAAAGGAGAACTCGTATGGGTAGATCCATTCTAAACAATATTGTACATCTATTTTATAGTACGATTTTAGCTAATCTTCTTCAGGCCATTAGCTTAATTGCTTTAGCCAACTTTTTTAATGCACAAAATTATGGGATGTTTAGTGTTGCGATAGCATTTACGTTTGTAATGTTATTTTTTACAGATTTAGGGCTTAGTAATACATTTCTTCGAGAAGGGGCAAAGAATGGAGTAGATTTAGGAACGATTGTATCTTCATACATAAAGATAAGAATACTTCTTCTTATTTTTATTTCTGTAATTGGTTATATAGCTATTCATTATGTGTATGAGGATAAGAATTTAATTTATATGATGTCAAACGTAATGTTCCTGATGTTAATAGGGCTTACATGGCAAAATATAGGGATTGCCTACTTTCAGCTTATGGAACGTATGAAATATATAGCACTAATTAAAGTTGTATCTGCATCAGTTGTCATTATAATTACATGCTTTTGCATTTTCGGAGAGTTACCAGTGTATATAACAGCTCGATTATATGGTTTTGGTTATATGATTGGCGGTTTATTTAGCATATACGTTATGAGAAAAAAGACGAACATTAATATGAAAGTAGCAATTCATAAAGGATTGTTTTGGCAATTAGGTCCTTTTATTATTAGTGGTTTTTTAATAATGAGTACACCACAATTAGCACCCATCTTACTCAATTATACATTACCGTTAAGTATGGTGGGTGTTTTCGCGGTTGCTTATCGGATGCCAGCGGCTTTATATCAAGTGCCAGGGGTAATTGCAGGGGCATTTTTCCCAGTGCTCTTTAAACATTATAACCAGAATAATTTAGAAGAGCATACGAAATTAAATATGCTTCAAATAAGATCAATGGCGGTCGTGGGAATATGTATGACGATAGGTTTATATAATTTAGCACCTTATTTTATTTCTATATTTTTTCATGAGGAATGGAGTAATGCAGTAGAGCCGCTCCAAATACTATCTTTTCTCATTGTATTACAAAGTTTAAATATTGCTATCGCTGATGGTTTAACAACGAGTGGACTTCAAAATAAGAGAACTGCCGTACAGTGTGTTGCTTTAGTGATTGGAGGAATTATGCTATATAGCTTCAGTAGCATTGGTGGAGTTAGAGGAGCGGCTTACGCTATGGTTTTATTTGAAACAGTGGCTTTGACTGGATATATAGCAGTAAGTACAGTGAGGAAAAAAATTGTATTCCAAATTGTAATACCATATACAATTTATTTTGGTGTAACTTTTATTGGAGTGCAATATGTATTACAGACATATAATTTGATTGCTCTTGTTCTTAATACGTTAATCGTAGTAGTTGGGATATTCCTATATGATCAAGAATTTAAAAAACTTATTCTTTCATTTATAAGAAAAACACGAGAAAAGGATTATATTACGAAGCAGGGGATATAGCCTATGGAAAATAATATGCAAATTTCGATGAAATGGATTTTTCTTCTGATTTTGTTTGTTATGTTAAGTAAGTACAACATATATATAGGATTTTCTTTGAAGATATATATGATTTTTCTAGTCATTTATTTTGGTGTAGCAATTAAAGATTTTTATATTCGAAAGCTATATTTTCATGAAGTTGTATTTTTATTGTTTTATTTCATCTATTGCTTAAGTGGTATTCTTTCTATATATTTAAGTGCAAGTATTCGTATGATTTTTGGTGTATTACTTGTTTTAGGATGTTATTTTATTATGAGGAATTTACTGGGGAACACCGAAATAGTAGTACTCGAGTCAGCTATTGTCTATGTAGGATTAGTATTTAATATTGCAAGTCTCATACTCTATATAGTCGGATTACAACATTTTGGATTATATGGCGGAGAAGAGAGAGAGATTTATGCTGGATTATTAGTAGATAGAGGATATCCGAGATTAATTGGATTATTAGATGATCCCAACATCTTTATTTTTTATAATACAATATTTTTCATGTATTATATGACAAATTTATATAATATCACCAATGTAATAGGATTGATTTTATGTGTTACAACGAGTTTATTAACTTTTTCAAGAGGTGGTATTTTAGCAATTGCGCTCGTCATTTTTGTATATGTATGCATGTCCAGTTTTGCTAAAAAAGTAAAAATAATAATGGGTTTAGTATTGTTTAGTGTTGTTATTTTTAGTTTAGCGAATGTAGTAATGGGTGGAAAACTAGATGATATATTGAATAATCGGATTTCTGATTTTTCACACGATAATGGGAGTGGTAGATTTACACTATGGGAAGCTGCTTTCAAATATTTTTTATCTAATCCATATATCGGTATCGGTGCTTTTAATTTTTCGAATTATTATGAGTATCAGTTCAATGAAAAACTATATGTGCACAATACATTTTTAGAAATTCTATCTGAATCGGGTACAATTGGTTTCCTTTTATATAGCGCTTTTTTATGTATTCTAATGGTGAAGTTGACTAAGTATAACTTGTTTCGTGAAAAGCCATATCTTTTATTGACCATGATTGCATTTTTATTTCAGATGATGTCATTGTCACTTATTATTAACGAAGCTTTCTTTCTATTTTTAGCAGTTGTTGTGAAGTACATCTCAACATATGAAGGAAGGGGAATGATAGATGGTAAAGTGTCTATCAGTACATAACGAGGCGCCGTGTGTTTCTATAATAACACCTTCTTATAATAGTTTATGTTTTATTGGTGAGACAATCACATCTGTGCAGAGTCAATCTTATGAAAATTGGGAAATGCTTATCGTGGACGATGCTTCAACGGACCACTCAGCTGTAAAAATTAAGGAGATGATAGAAGGAGATTCGCGAATTCGGTTATTATCATTAGAAGAAAATATGGGTGCTGCTAAAGCTCGGAATATAGCGATTAAAGAAGCGAGAGGAAGGTATATTGCCTTTTTAGATAGTGACGATATTTGGCTACCAAATAAATTGGAGACGCAATTGTTATTTATGGAAGAAAAGAATGTTGCGTTTTCATATACATCTTATAGTTTAATAGATGAAAATAGTAATGAATTGAATAGAGAAGTGTATGTACCAGAATGTGTTGACTATCATTATTTAGCGGGAAATACAATTATTGGGTGTTTAACAGTAATGCTTGATCGTGAGAAGATTTCTTGCATTGAAATGCCCAGTATGCAGCCTGAAGATACAGCGTTATGGCTGAACTTGTTAAGTAAAGGATATGAAGCGAAAGGGATACAACAAGTATTGGCAAAATATAGAATTGTTACAAATTCTGTTTCGAGAAATAAAATAAGAGCGGCCTTCCGATATTGGAAGCTATTAAGAGCACAAAAACCACTTAATTCATTGCAAACCTTTTTTTATTTTAGTAAGTATGCTTACCATGCTTATAGAAAAAATAAAATCAATGTAGTTGGGAAGACGCAATTATGAATATATTGTTGATGACAGATAAATTGATAACTGGGGGAGCCGAGAGTTATTTTTGTAAATTGGAAAACAATTTGCAATATGAAAGCTTTACTGTTTATACGGCTGCAGGCGATGGGGAATTATATCAATCTCTAAATAAAAAAGAAAATTTCATTTTGCTTAGCCGCTGGAATCATTTGAGAAATATTTATGACTTACGAAAAGAAATTTGTAAACGAAAGATAGATATTATTCATGCGAATAGTTTGCGAATGGTATTATATGCTTTTTTACTTCAAAAGGTTATTAAAAGAAAGATAAAAGTTGTGTATACGAAACATAATGTCACGATACTAGAAAAGAAAATACCAATGATTTTTCGTTATTTCATGAATAAATACGTGAATAATATTATTACAGTAAGTGAGTCTGAAAGAAAGAATTTAATTTCAATTCGTGTAGCTGAAGAAAAAATAAAAACAATTTATAACGGCGTGGATATTGAAAAATTTTTATTCCAGCAGAAAAAGAAAGAATCTATTTATAGGGTAGGTATATTAGCGAGATTATCTAAGGAGAAAAATCATCAACTATTTGTTAAAATTGCAGGTGTGTTAAAAATGAGAAAAGATTTTTTGTTTTATATCGCTGGTGATGGACCAGAGAAAGAATCTATAATGAAAGAAATAGAAGAACATGGTTTGCAACAAAGTGTAAAGATGTTAGGAAATGTTTCAGAACCACATGAGTTTATCAGAAATATGGATGCTTTGCTATTACTCTCTTTTCGTGAAGTATTTCCAATGGTAGTAATTGAAGCGATGGCTACAGGAACACCGATTGTTTCGATAGATGTTGGTGGAATAAATGAAGCGGTAATAGATGGAGAATCAGGTGTATTAATATCTGAATATCACGATATTGAATTCGCAGATGCACTTAAGGAATTACAAGGAAATGAAGAAAAGGTGAATGACATTAGAGTGAAAGCAAGAGAAAAAGCGGAGAGGAATTTCTCGTTAACTAAAATGGTAGAAGAAACGAAAGGTATATATGAATTAAACAAATGACTGTATATGTCGTTTGTTTTTTTTATTATAGAAACTTTTAAGAGAGAACTAACATATTATATGAAAAAGATAATATTAGGGGTGAATTTATTTTGTCAGAGTATATTTCATCACAAGAAGATTGTACACCAAAATGTAGTGTTCATATTGATTGTTTTGGTGCAGTTCCGAACTCTGGAAATGATAGTTCATTAGCAATTCAACAAGCTATTGATTATTGTGTATCGAATCGCATTTCAACAGTGAGAATTACAGGAGTAAATACGTACAAAATTTTAAAGCCGATTGTTATTAAATCAAATGTAAGGTTAGAGTTAGATCCTACAGTAACGGTACAAATCGATGGAGATTTTAATGCGTTTGAACTTCAAAGTAATGCTTCTATAACTGGTGGTACTATTCAAGTAATAAATCAGATATTCCAATCATCTGTTATTTATGTTTCTGGTTCACAACAAATAGAAGTGCCTAATCAATCTGTCATATCAAATATAAATATAATAAATACAACGCCGTCATATAAAGGAAAGGCTATACACTTTTATTGTCAAAAGGCGTGGGATTATATTAGTTTCTTTCAAGTTAACTTTATTCAAATTAAAAATTTTCAAATCGCAATATATTTGAAAACAGAATATATAGATGATATTAATACACCTTGTTGGATTAATGCAAATGTATTTCAATCTATTTTTATTGATGGTTGCCAGTATGGGATAGAAGTCGATGGAAATAGCGATTTACCAAATGAAAGTTCAGGCAATACATTTCATGATATTCAAGTGCAATGTAGACAACAAACGAAAAAAGTAATTCGTTGCTCGGGCGCGTATAATACATTTGATTGTATGATTTGGGATACGTACCGGATGAGTAGCGAACCAATTGTCATTGAATTTTCTTCTAATTCGCATCGTAATTACCTTTTTTCAAACTTACTTTCAACAACTATTGTAGATAAAGGACAATACAATGTTTGTAAGTCTACCTATGAAGAATCACTTCGAATTCAGTTACCCTTGACGCTAAATAAACCACATTTAATAGGGAATCAAGATGATATTTTAGTAAATGCTCAGCAGAAGTATAGTGTTAAGCAAGTAAGTGGGAAATTACCTTACGGTGGAAATATCGCTAATTGTTTTAATTTAATAGATGAACAAAGTGTGAATTATATTGATGTTCCAGATAGTAATCCAGTTGTTATTGAACTGGACTTTACGAAAAATCCGATTAAAATGTTGAATTGTTTTGGGATATACTTTGGGTGGGGAGAGAGCCCTAAGAAAATTAAAATAGAATATGTATTAAGTGCAAATGGTAGTTGGGTTATTGCGGCGGATGTTCCATTAAATGTTGGAGATACAATTATATCGAATATGAAGGCTAGTCAGTTATATAAAGTAAGAATTACATTGAGTGGTTATGCTCAAGACCATAAGCGTTTTCGGATTAATCGTATTTTTGCAAGGTCTTCTATGGAAAATGGGAATGCTTGGCTAGCGACAACTGGTGGAAGAATGTTTGGAGATATTGAACTAGAAGCAAGTAAAGGTGTGATTATGAAGACTGCTAGTGGAGTGAAATGGAAAGTTACTATTAATGAAGCTGGTCAGCTTATTACGACTAAAATAACTTAAGATGATGCATTCTTTGTATAATTTTGGACGAACTCTAGGAAATATGATGGACTAAATTTAAAAGAGAAAAGCGTAGCCTATGGCATGAAAAAGAGATTGTAGTTTGGTTTAAATCAAACTACAATCTCTTTTATTTATTTGAATTAATTCCACCAAATCCAAGGCCCGAAATATTTTCGTATGTTCCGAGGAGTAATTCGTATAAAGCGTTCACCGTCAAAGAAGCAACTTAAGTTTGGTAAAACACGCTCTATATTTGGTGGGAGGAAAGAGACGATGTTTTTGTTACTTACAATTGTTATTGTTATAGGTGGTTCGGCAGGAGATGTTTGAAGTTGTAAGGAAATATTAGCGGTGTTTATAAATTTATTGTTTACTGGCTGATCCATTACTTGTACTGTGAATGACACAATAATTACTTCATTTGGTTCAAAGTTAGTTGCAACTAGGAATCCGAAATTTGGATCAGCTAAAGGAAGTGATATGCCGTCAACTATAACGGATCTGCCAATAAATCGTAAACCTGCAGGAATGGTGTCTTGTAAAGAAATGTTTGTAATTGAAAATTCCGAGGTATTCGTAATATGCACCGTATAATCAAAATATTGGTTTAAATAAGCTGAGCTAACGGAAGCGTTTTTAAGCACAGTTGCAGTTATAAATTGAACTGGTATGCGAACAATGTTCGAATTAACGATGAAAGTAATAATCGGATCCTGTGGCGTCAGTTGGAAAGCAGCTGTAACTGTTGCAGAATTGATAATTGTACTGTTTGAAGGGATAGAAGTTACGAGAACTTTAAATGTTATAGTTGCTACTCCATCTGCAGGTAAAGCTCCGATATTAATACCAGTGTCTGGACGGATATTTGGGATTTGGGTACCGTTAATGGTTACACTATTTTCTATAAATGTTGTACCAGCAGGAATCATATCTAAAACGGAAGTATTTACTGTAGGAATTGGGGAATGATTAAATATCTCTAATGTGAATGTAATAATATCTCCTATAACGACAATAGATTTGTCAGCGTTTTTCTCAATGCGCACCATTGGATCGATGAGTGTTGTTGTAACGGTATTTGTTTGCTTTGTAATTGTAATAGGTGGTTCATTCGGATCAATGGTAACAGTATAGGAAACAGAAGCATCGTTATTGATTGCAGATTGAAGAGTCGAAGAAGATATTGTTATTTGGAACGTAATGATAACAGATTCATTAGGAGCAAGATTTCCTAATGTAATACCATTTTCGGGATTTGCATTAGGCTGATTGATTCCGTTAATTGTAACACTGTTAGTAACGAAGGTTGTATCTACTGGTACGGTGTCTATGGCAAGAAGATCTTCAATCGTCACATTACCGCTATTAGAAATTGTAATTGTATACGTTAAAGTTTGACTAGGTAATGCATTCGTGGCATTAACAGATTTTATGGCAACAACATTATCATTTTGGACAGTTGTTGTGACAGTATTTGTTGTAGTCGTATTTGTAACAGGTAAGTTATTTGGGTTGACTATATAGTTAAAAGTAGTAATTGCTTGGTTGTTGAGTTCATTTGGTATTGGAATAGAAGTCACAGTTACTTGGAATGAAGCGATAGCACTTTCGCCTACAATTATAGTACCAATTGGTATGCCGCTTACTGGATTAACTCCCGGAAGAGTTTCTCCGTTTACAATGACGCTATTTTCTATAAACGTAGTACCTTGAGGAATAATATCTTGAATGATTACATCATTTGCTGAAACATTACCAGTTTGATTTAGTGTAATCGTATACGTTAACGTATCACCGACCGTTGCAAATGCAAGGTCAACAGCTTTGTTACTAGTCAAATTTGCGTGATTAATTTCTGTTACGGCAGCTGCTGAAATAATAGTTTCGGTAATAGGCGGTCGATTCGGTAACGTGTATTCATATTCAATTGTACTCGTGTTAGAGATTGGATTTATTTGCGGAATCGAAGTAACCCGTACTTGGAATAGAATAGTTGCTGTCGTATTAGGCGGAATGTTATCAATTTGTATACCGCTAAGTGGGTTGTCATTTGGACGAGCGTTTCCATTCACAATAACACTATTCTCTATAAAGCTCGTATTTGCTGGAATGATATCTGTAACAATAATGTTTTCCACTTGTATATTTCCGTTATTTATGATGGAAATTGTATAAGGGATGATAGTTTGTAGGTCAGCGTATTGGATTGGCGTTGTTTTTGTCGCAATTACATTAACAGAAATAACTTCAGTGAAGGTAATATTACTAGTTGATATTTTTTCTTCACCATTTATTGTATAACGAGAAGTTGATTGATTTTGAATGTGACCGCTAGCTGGAAGAGCTACCACGGTAACAGAAAATGTGACTGGGATAGAAATGTCAGGAGCAATCGTTCCTACAAGTATACCGGCACTTGGATTGGCGTTAAGCTGAGGAATATTATTTACTAAAACGCTACCGTCTATAAAGGTTGTTCCATCAGGAATATTGTCTGTAAATACAACAGCAGTAGCATCCGTATTCCCTGTATTTGTTAAAGTTGTTGTATAAGTTAAAATGTCACCAATTGTTACAGAAGTCAAATCAACAGTTTTAAGTGAAACGATATCAGCATCATTAATTTGAACGAAAGTAGTATTGGAAGTAGTAGATTTTTGAATTGGTGCAAAGTCAGGGTTGAAAATAAAGTCGTAGACGATGTTTGCAGTATTAGGTGTTGGATTTACAGCTGGCAAATTCGTAACGAAAACTTGGAATGTTATTGTAGTCGATTGCCCTGACGCGATGTTAGGAATGGAAAAGCCGATATTTGGATTTGCTGCAGGAAGTACCGTATTGTTAACTATTACGCTTCCTGGAATAAATACTGTTCCATCCGCTATAGTATCTGTAAAAAAGATGGAGTTAGTTGTAGTGGATCCGTTATTTTGAATGAATACTGTATATTCAATGGTTTCATCAATATTAGCTAATACTTTATTAGCGGATTTTGTAGCGATAAGAATAGCATCAATAAATTGTATATTTGTACTATTGGAAGAGGTCGTTTCTGAAATAGGTGGTAAGCTTGGGTCTGGTTTATATTCATAGTGAATGACGGCGATATTATTAATGTTATTTTGAGAAGGTATAGAGACTACATTTACTTGGAACGTAACAATAATCGTATTATTTGGAAGAATTATATCAAGGGCGATTCCGGTAATTGGATTTTCGTCAGGTCTTGGTATGCCATCCACAAGGATGCTATTTGGAACGAATGTGGTCCCAGCTGCAATTGCGTCAATTAGGAGAGTATTTGTAATAGGTACTGTACCAGAGTTTGTAACTGCGACTGTATATGTGATGATTTGACCGATGCGTGTAATGGATCTATTGGCGGATTTAATTGCACTAACATTTGCCGTCCGCACTTCAGTGTTTACTGCATTTGATAACGATCTACGCTGAATAATTGGAGAACTAGGGTCAATTTGGTATTCATACGAAGTGTCTGAAATATTAATGACTGTATTGCCCGAAGGTATACTTGTAAGTTGTACTTGGAATGAAATAGTGACTGTTTCATTTGGTTGTATCGTGCCGAGAGTTACTCCGTTTTCAGGATTCGTGCCAGGCTGAATCACATTATTTATTGATAAGCTATCTTCAATGAATATAGTACCTTCTGGAATGTTATCAATGAACACAGTATTGTTAGCTGGAACGGTTCCTATATTTTGTAGTGTATTTGTATAGGTAATATTTTGCCCGATTGATATGAAAGTTACATCAGCATTTTTAACAGAAATAATATTTGCGTTTTGAAGCGATGTTGTAACAACGTTAGAATTTGCAGAGCGATTCACTGGTGGGGCTGTAGGGATACTTACATATTGGTAATTTGCAGATGATTGATTTACAATTTCGGTTTCAGTAGGTGGATTATTTGTTTGCACTTGAAATAGTATCGTTTTGGAACTGTTTGATGGAATCGTTTCAATCGGTATTCCGTTTTCTGGATTTACACCTGGCTGAAGGACACCGTTAATTGTGACACTATCGGGAACGAATGTAGTCCCAGCTGGAATAGAATCTGTGAAAATAATATTTATTGCGTCAACATTGCCGATATTTTTCACTTCAGAAATATAAAGTATAGTTCCACCAATATCTACAGTTATTGGATTGGATGTTTTTGTAATTGTCAATTGTGCTTGCACGAAATTTGTAATGACGATATTACTTGTAGATGTTTCAGTAATAGGCGGTTGCCCTGGGTCTGGTTGAATTGTATATGTTGTATTGGATTGATTTGTAATCGATTCTTGCGAGAATGGATCGTTAATAAGAATTTGGAACGAAATAAGGTGAGTAGCGTTTGCTGCTAGGTTAGGCAAAGTAACACCTACATTTGGATTGGCACCAGGTATAGCTGTGCCGTTAAGTGTAAAACTATTTTCTACGAATGTAGTACCATCTGGAGTAGAATCTAAAAATGAGAGATTAGTTGCTGAGATATTTCCGTTATTTTCTAATGTGATCGTGTAGGTCAAAATATCGCCCGTTGTTGCTTGTTGTACATTGACTGCTTTTAAAGAAAGGATAGTCGCATCTGAAATTTGTGTGAAAGCTGGATTAGACATAAGTGTTCGAGAGATGATTGGAGTAGTTGGATCGGCGATAAAAGTATAGTCAATACGGGCTGTATTAGAAATTGGATTCACACTTGGAATGAATTGAACGATAACTTGGAATGTGACGGTGACGATTTCTGATGGCGCAATGGCGTTTAATGGTATTCCTACGTTTGGATCGGCGCCTGGAACGGAAACGGTATTAATGGTCACGCTATTAGGAATAAGTGCAGTTCCTTCTGGGACCAAATCTGTTAAAATAACTGTATTTGTAGTTGTATTTCCGTTATTTCGAACGACTACTGTGTAAGTGATTGTACCGTTTGTAGATTGTACGAGAGAATCTGTATTTTTAGTTGCGGATAACGATGCATCAACGACAGCTGTATTCACCGTATTAGATGAGGATGTTGCTGTAACTGGAGGTTGACTCGGATCTACAATATACGTGTAACTTGTAATGGCTTGATTTATAATCGCCCCTTGCGGTGGAATAGAACTAGCAAGAAATTGGAACGTAATAGTAGCAGAATCACCTGGTGCGATAATACCAACTGGAATACCGAGAGTTGGACTTGCATCTGGAAGCGGAATTCCATTTAACGTAACACTATTTGGAACGAATACTGCACCTACAGGAACTCCGTTAATGAGTAATACAGAATTTGCAGGGAAGTTTCCGGTATTCGTTAATGTTGCTGTATACGTAATTACATCTCCGATAGATACAATTGTTCGATTTGCTTCTAAAACAGTTGTAACAGTAGCGTTATTAATTTGTGTTGAAGCGCTATTAGAACTTATTGTGCCTGTAACAGGAGGAGCAGTCGGATCAACAATGAATGCGTATTGAATAGATGCAACGTTTGTAATTGGGTTTGAAGGTGGAGTAGATGTAACTATGACTTGGAAAGTAACAGTTAATGAACTGCCTGCGTTAACGGTTCCAATATTAACTCCGTTATTTGGATTTGCCCCTGGAATGGTACTTCCATTTACAGAAAAACTATTTTCAACAAAAGTCGTTCCAGCTGGAATAATGTCTGAGAAATTTAGATTCGTAGCGTTTGTATTTCCGTTATTTTGAATAAGCACAGTATAAGTGATTGTATCTCCGATGTTTGCAAAGGCTGTATTAGCAGTTTTTACGGCCGAAAGTATTGCTGAATTAATAGAAGTAACGAACACATTTGTTTCCACATTGCCAGGCTGAGCCTGTAATGAATTGCCTACGTTATATTGGAAGTTAACAAATCCTAAGTTTTGGAGTTCAGGTGTGAACGTTGTTGGGTTGCTTACAATTTGAACTTGGAATACAATTGTTACGATTTGATTTGGAGTTATTGTATTTATGCCAACACCGTCAATGATAGAAGCGGATGGTAATGGAGTTCCATCAACAACAACTGATCCTGCAACAAATTGTGTCCATGTCGGTAAAGGGTCTGAGAAAATAACGTTGTTAGCAGGAATATTTCCTGTGTTGGTTATAGTAGTTGTATACGTAATCGTATCACCAATAGTGGCAAAAGTTTTATCTCCTATTTTAATAGTAGTTAAAATAGCACTTTCAATTTTTGTTGTAACGTTGTTAGAAGTAATGTTTTTTGAAACTGGAGGATTTGCTGGATTAACGATATGTTGAAAGCTAACGCTAGCCTGATTGGTAATTGGATTTATAGGCGGAATTTCATTTGCATTAATATGAAATGCTACGATGATAGATTGGTTTGGCGCGATATCACCAATTGGAACGCCTGTAATTATGTTTGCATTTGGGATGCTAGTTCCGTTAAGTGTAAAACTATTCGGTTCAAAGGACGTTCCGTCTGGAATAAGGTCGGTAAAAATAACATTAGTTGCACTAACATTTCCGCTATTTGTAATTGTAACGGTGTAGACAATATCCTGCCCGATATCTACCGTAGATACATTTGTGCTTTTTTGTGCTGTAAGAATAGCGGTATTAATTTGTGTTGTCGTTGTATTAGATTGATTGGAAGTTATAGTAGGTGGCTGGTTAGGATCAACGACATAATGATATGTGCTAGAAGCAGAATTGGTAATTGGATTAAGTGTTGGAAGTGTAGTAACAGTTGCTTGGAATGTGACAATTGCCGCATTACCACCATTAATTGAACCAATATTTACACCGGTAGATAAATCGGCATTTTGGATGGTTTGCCCGTTAACTGTGAAACTATTCGGAACGAAAGTTAAATTGCTATCAAGAATATCAATAATGGTTACATCAGTTGCAGTTGTATTCCCTGTATTAGGAAGGTTAAGTGTAAATGTTATTGTATCACCAACATCCGCAAAAGTAAGGTTTGCTGTTTTTGTGCTAATAATATTTGCGTTGTTTATTTGAAGAAGTGTAGTGTTGGAGCTAGCTGTATTCGATACCGGCGGGTTACCTGGATCAACAGTAAACTCATACGTCGTTGATGCTGTATTCGGTGCTGGATTTATAGGTGAAATACTGTTAACTATAACTTGAAAGACGATACTATATATTTCAGTTGGTGGAAGTGTTGCAAGTACTACCCCTGTATTTGGATTCGCATCAGGTTGTAAAATGCCATCGACAGTTAATGTGCTCGGGATAAATGTAAGCCCAGATGGTAATACATCTGTGAATACAATGTTAGTAGCATCGGTATTACCCAAATTCGCAATAGAAGTAGTGTAAAAAGCAGTTTGCCCGATATCTGCATAGGATACACTTTCATTTTTCGTCATAGATAATATTGCTTCTTTAATTTGAGTTGAAACAGGATTACTAATTGAAGTTTCCGCATCAGGTGGTGAGACTAATTGGTACGATGTCGATGAGAAGTTTACAATTGGGTTTTCAGTTGGTAATGAGGTTATGGTCACTTGAAATGAAACAGTTACTGTAGTCCCAGCTGTGATAAGTCCGATATCTACACCATTCGCAGGATTTGCTCCCATTTGAGGAACACCGTTAATAGAAAATGTGTTTGCAATAAATGTAGTTCCGCTCGGCATTGTATCTGTGAAAATAACATTTTGTGCGGATGAGTTTCCATTGTTTGTTAAAGCAACAGTATAGGTGAGTGTGTCTCCGATGCGGCTAAATGATTTATCGACTTGTTTTAATGAAAGAATGGTAGCTGTATTAATTGTAGTGAACACTGTGTTTGAAAGAACAGTCCTTGAAACAATAGGGGCATTTGGGTCAGCGATAAATGTGTAAGAAGCACTAGCGGAATTGGCAATAGGATTTTGAACAGGTGTAGAAGTAGCGGTCACTTGAAATGCTATAGATATTGAGTTGTTAGGAGCAATTGCTCCAATCGTTATACCTGTATTAGGATTAAGACCAATTTGCGTGATGCCATCTATTGTAACGCTATCAGTAATAAACGTTGTACCATCTGGTATAAGATCAGTGAAAGTAATGTTAGTTGCATTTGTATTACCACTATTCGTTAAAACGGTCGTATAGGTAATGGTATCACCAAGTGTTACAAGTGTTTGATCGACTGATTTTACCATCGTTATCATAGCGTCAAGTACAGGGTTTGTAACGATATTAGTTGAAGTAGAAGTTGTAACAGGAGTTCCGTTTGGATCAACAGTATAAGAATATAAAATTGTGTCATTACCCATAATCGAATTTGAAGGAGGAACAGAAATAACATTTACTTGAAAAGTAACAGTTACTGTTTCGCCAGGTGCGATATTTGGTATATTTACTCCAAGTGCTGGTTGTGCGCCAGGTTGCTGGATACCATTTATTGTGACCGAATTGGGTATAAATGTAGTGCTAGCCGGAATAGCGCTTGTAAATGTTACATTTGTAGCTGGTGTATTTCCTGTATTCGTAATAGTAGTTGTATACGTAACTGTATCACCAACAGAAATAATAGATTTATCAACACTTTTTGTTGTAGTTAATATTGCGCTATTTATTGTCGTAGTAACGGTATTAGATGAAGCGGTTTGTGTTATAGCCAGTTGACTTGGATCGACAATATGCTGAAATTGTACAGAACTAAAATTAGAAATTGGATTTATACTTGGAATGTTTGTAGCAAGTACGTTTATCGTAATAGTAGCCGTACTACCGGGATTTATATTTCCAATCTGAATCCCGTTCGCTGGATTGCCTATTTGCTGTGTACCAGAATCACTTGTAAGAGTTCCGGATATAAATGTCGTTCCGTCAGGTAAAGTATCCGTGAAAATTATATTTTGTGAAGTGACATTTCCTGGATTACTTAATGTAATTGTATAGGAAAGTGTATCGCCGATCGTTGCAAAATTTTTATTTACAGATTTAACTGTTACAATTTCCCCAGAATTTATTTGTGTCGAAACAGAATTGGATGTTGTACTTCGTGAAACAAGTGGTAAATTAGGTCCTGTCATAAATTGATAATTAATAGAAGCACCGTTTACAACCGGTGAGTTTGGTCCCCCAGGCCCGATTGTGAAAATTGGATTTGGAATGCTAACTACTTGCACGCGGAATGTGACGTTTATAAAATCTCCTGCAATAATATCCCCAATTGGTATCCCGTTCGCTGGATTTACCCCAGGTAATAAAACTCCACCTACTCGAACACTATCTTCTATAAATACTGTATTATTTGGAATCGGATCTGTAAAAATGATATTAGAAGCAGTCGTGTTCCCTATATTGTCTAATAAAACTGTATACGTTAAAAATGAATTTCCAGGTGCTACGTCAGAAAATAGACGATCCACACTTTTTGTTGCTTGAATAATTGCTTCGTTAATTTGAACTAAGACCGGATTACTAGTAGCCGTTTCTGTAATAGGCGGCTCGGTAGGGTCAACAATGATAGAGTATGTTGTGCTTGATTGGTTCAATGTAGGGTTTGAAGATGGTATTGAACCGACAATAACTTGGAAGCTAATGGTTGTCAATCCTCCAACTGGAATTGGGTCTAAAGGAACCCCGCTATCTGGTCTAAATCCAAGTTGTGGGATGGTGTTAATTTGTACGCTATCAGGAACGAATGAAAGTTCAGGTGGTAATATATCTATAAAAACAGGTGTATTTGCAGTTGTATTTCCGCTATTGGTAAGGGTTGTTGTATACGTAATTGTATCTCCAACAGCAGCAAATGCACTGCTCGCAGTTTTTGTTGCGATAACGGAAGCAGTATTTATTTGTGTAAAAGTTTTATTGGATTTAACTGTTCGTGAAACAGGTGGTTCATTTATATCTACAATAAAACTATATTGAAGTGATGATTTGTTAGGAATTGGATTAGGGTTTGGAATCGTTGTAATGTTTACTTGAAAACTAAGTGTAACCGATGCATTTGAATTCATGTTACCGATATTAATACCGTTTTGTGGATTTGCATTAGGGACAGTTACACCATTTATTTTAAAGCTATTTGGGACAAAGACAGTACCATTTGGAATCGAATCTGTAAAAACAACGTTGTTAGCAGTTGTATTTCCAGTGTTTGTAACAGATGAGGTGAATGTAATCGTATCACCAATCGTAGCGAAAGTTGTACTCGCATTTTTATTAATAACTAAAGTAGCGTCAATAATCGGTGTAACTGTCGTATTGGTTACGGTGCTATCAAGAGCAGGTGACTGACTTGGATTAACTGTATACTCATAATTTACAAGGGCGTTATTCGTTAAAGTACCACTAGGGGGAATTGTGAGTATTTTTACTTGGAAAGTAATGAATATAGTATCTGCTGGTGAAATATCGTTTAACGGAATTCCTAGTGAAGGATCTAATCCAGGTTGTGAAACGTTATTTATTGTAACGGAATCCGGGATGAAGGATGCCCCTGGTCCAAGTCCATCTGTTAAAACGGTAGCGCTAGCAGGGATATTTCCTGTGTTTGTAACTGCAATCGTATAGGTCACGATATCTCCAATTGCAGCTGTCGGTGTATTCACTGACTTAGTAGCGATGATCGTAGCATTATTAATTTGCGTTGTTATTAAGTTGCTTAACGCATTGGCGGATGCTGGAGGTAAGTTAGGGTTTACGATATATTGGTACGTTGTATTACTTTGATTCGGAATTGGATTTGGATTAGGGATGGAATTCACTTTTATTTGAAACGAAATTATAGTATTTGCATTCGGATTTATTGGATCAATTGCAATTCCGTTAGCAGGATTTGTATTCGGGAGTATATTCCCGTTTACTGTGACACTATTAGGAATAAACGATGTCCCGTTTGGAATTACATCTGTAAATATCACGTTTGATGCAAGTATGTTCCCATTATTCGTTAAGGTAGTCGTGTACGTAATAATATCATTTACGTTAGCAAACTGTTTATCTGCAGATTTTGTAGCGGCAACCGTAGCATTATTAATTGTTGTCTGTACAGTGTTAGAAGAAGTCATTTGCATTACGGCTGGTTTTGATGGATCGTACGTGTATTGGAATGTAGTACCTGATTGATTAGTAATGGGATTAATGGATGGAATAGCTGGTACATTCACTTGAAAGGAAACAGTACGTGAGGAGTTTGCTCCAATTGTACCGATGGAGATGCCGTTTGCTGGATTAACATTAGCTACAGGCACATTATCAATTGCTACACTATCTGGAATGAAAAGTGTACCACTTGGAATAACATCCGTAAAAATAACATTAGTAGCTGGAATATTCCCGTTATTTGTTAGTACAGTTGCATACGTAATGCTATCACCGACATCAGCAAAGTTTGTACTTGTTAATTTATTCGCTACGATAGTAGCAGTATTAATTTGTGTAGTTACTATATTGCTAGAGGCGTTTTGAACGACAGCAGGTAAACTTGGATCAGCGATAAAGCTATATTGAAGTGAAGCGCTATTTTGAATTGGATTTGGTGAAGGTATCCCATTTGCACTAATTTGGAAGACAATTGTTGTAATTCCGCCTGCTGGAATTGTACCAACTTGAAGACCGGTACTTGGATCTGCGCCTAGCTGTAAAGCACCACCTATAAAAATACTATTTGGTACGAGAGTAGTTCCAGGAGGCAGTATGTCGGTAACAACAACAGTATTTGCTGTAGTATTGCCAAGATTAGCTAAGGAAATTGTATATGTGATTGGTTGCCCGACATCGGCGATAGTTAAATCGACCTCTTTGACAATAACTACATTTGCTAAATTAATTTGTGTACTTACAGTGTTACTTAAAGATATTTCTATAGTTGGTGGGTCGCCCGGATTTAGAATAAAGCTATACTGTGTACTAGAGGAATTTATTGTTGGGTTTTGTGTTGGTAAAGAGGTGACAGTTACTTGATAAGAGACGGTAAGTGAGCCGTTAGCAGGAATGGAAGGTAACGGAACACCGATATTTGGATCTGCGTTATTTTGGAGTACACCATTAATAAGGAAAGTGTTTGGGATAAAGATAGTGCCATCGGGATTTGTATCTACGAAAGTTGGACTATCAGCAGAAACACTTCCTGCATTCGTTAAAATAACGGTATAAGTTAATATATCCCCAACGGTAGCGAACGCTCGATCCACTGTTTTTGCCGAAATGACATTTGCATCATTTACTTGAGTAAATGTAGTGGTTGAAGTTGTGTTTGCACTTACAGGGGAAGCGTTTGGATCAACGATAAAGTTATAGGAAATGGAAGCGCTATTTGAAATAGGGTTAGGATTTGGAATACTAGTTATTAATACTTGGAATGAAGCTGTAATGGTAGTGCCAGCGTTGATACTGCCAATATTGATGCTAGCTGGTGTAACGCCCGGCTGAGTAACACCGTTAATCATAACACTGTTTGGCACAAAGGAAGTACCATTCGCAATGGAATCGGATAGTAATACATTGTTCGCTGCAACGTTTCCGTCGTTTGTAAGAGCAAATGTGTAAGTTAATACATCTCCAACTTCCGCAAACGTTTTATCTACAGATTTAATAGCATGAAGATTTGCTAGTCTAATTGTTGATGTAACAGAATTAGAATTTGTTGTTTTTGAAGTTGGTGGCAGGCTTGGATTTACAGTGTAAATATAAGAGGCGAAAGCGTTATTAATGATAGGGTTTTGTGCAGTAATGTTAATGACTGTTACTTGGAAGGATAAGGTGAAAGTAGCTCCGCCAGGAATTGTGCCGATAGGTAAGGCAACGAGAGAATCTACATTTTGCAAAACGCCATTAAGAGTTACAGAACCTAGAGTCAATATCGTTCCGTTTGGAAGTGGATCTGTTAGTTGAACGTTATTAGCCGCCGTATTTCCGCTGTTTGTAATAAGGATTGTATAACTTATAGTTTCGCCAATTGTGGCAAATTGTTTGTTTGTAGATTTTGTTAATGTTAAATTCGCATTGTTAATTTGAGTGGAAACGAGATTGGAAGAAATGTTTTTTGTAACGGGTGATTGGCTAGGGTTGACGGTGTATTGATAAGAAGCGCTTGATCCGTTAGATACGACATTTGACGCGGGTATTGTGTTAACTACTACTTGAAATGAAATATTTTTGGTTGTGCCAGTTGGGATGGATCCTATGTTCACACCATTAGCAGGATTTGCTCCAACTTGTGTCGTGCCATCTATTGTTAAACTGTTTAAGACAAAAGTAGTGCCAGTGGGAATGATATCCGTAAAAATAACATTGTTAGCAGTCGTATTACCTGTACCTACAAAGGAAACTGTATAGGTCAGTGTATCGCCAATATCAGCAAAGTTTTTATCCACTGCTTTCGCCATAGTTACAGTAGCATTATTGACTTGAGTAGATACGGTATTGGTCGTATCAGATCCATTTACTACTGGTTGGTTTGGGATAGGAACGTATTGGTAAGTTGTCGTACCACTATTTAATATTGGGTTTGTTTGAGGAATAGTCGGGACAGTTACTTGAAATGCAATAGTAGCGGTAGAATTTGCAGCGATGGTTCCAACTGATATACCGTTTGCGGGATTCACTCCAGCTTGAGTAACGCCGTTAACAGTGACACTCCCTGGAATAAAAGTAGTCCCGCTTGGAATCGGATCCGTATATATAACGTTCGTTGCCGCAATATTTCCTACATTAGCTAGGGAAATACTGTAAGTTAACGTTTCGCCAATATCGGTAAAGAGTTTGTTAACTGATTTTGTTCCATTAATATCTGCGAGGTTAATTTGTGTTCCGGCAGAGTTGCTTGTTGCAATACCGTTAAAAGTCGTTCCCCCAGCAATTGGTGTATATTGAAATGTAATAGTAGCGGTGTTAGAGATAGGGTTTTGGCTTGGAAGAGAAACGACAGTCGCTTGGAAAGTTATTGTACGAGAAGCATTATTATTAATTGTCCCTAAGGATATACCGGCGATAGGATTTGCGTTTGTTTGTGGTATGTTATCTATCGTTACGCTTCCAGGTATAAAGGAAGTGCCGTTAGGGAGAATGTCTATAAAAGTAACGTTATTTGCGGGAAGAAGCCCAGTGTTAGGGACAGTAACTGTATAAGTAAGAACATCCCCAATTGCAGCAACACTTTTATTCACGCTTTTCGTTGCTTGTATATTAGGTGAATTTATATTAATTTGTAAGCCAACTGTATTCAACATATATGCATCGCCGTTAGTTGTTAAACGGATTGCGGCGGAGACTTGGGAATTTGTTAAATAAGGAGAGATATCAATAGAAGTAATGTCCCAGCCTTGTCTACCAGCGGAGATGTTTGTACTTGTAGAAGCACTTTGATTTCGCGTTCCAAATGTACCTGTTGTATCTAAGTTTCCTGCAGCATTATTAATTTGAGAACCAAAGAAATTATTAACAGCGTTATTTGGCCCGGATAAAGCATTTAATGAACTGAAATTTGGTCCAAATAATGCTTGATCCCCAGTTAAATCAGCATCCCCTTCAGTAGAACTTATAAATAATCTCCCGCTTACAGGTCCCCCGGCAGGTGTTAAAAACCCTGAGACAGATACATCTGCACTACCAGTTTCTACAGAAACACGGTTACCCGCTACGTAAATTGTTAAATTTCTTGCGGGTAAGGAACCGTTTTGATAAGCGACAATGAGCGTCCATCCAGAAGAATTGATAGCCCCGTTAGAAGCATCTAAAGGATCAACAAGTCCAGGGACAGAACCGGTTGTATAAGATCCAGATCCAGCAGCTTGAACGAGTGAGGTTACATCTGCTGATCGTGTATAAAATCCAAATGTGACAGATCCAGAAACGAAAGTTTGATTTGAAGCTGTAACAGCCGAAGGGGTAATTGAGTATGTTGACACAGGTGTTGTGAAAGAAACCGGGTTTCCTAATACACTCGTAATGTTTTGATCACGAGATAAATAGTTTCCGCCCCAAACGAGTTCTGCGTAAAGAATAGTACTGCCAGCAGGGATATTTAAAATAGCGGTAGAACTATTTTGTGTATAGTTTAACGTTGTACCAGCAGGAAAAGTAGTTACTTGTAAAGCGGTATTCGTAGTTACGAATGCACCAATTGCACCGATTGTACCAGCACGGTTTTGATTACTAATTTTACTTAAACCGAGTGTGTTTCCTGTAATAGCGAGTGCGCCGTTAGTGGTGGTAGAAAATCGATTCGTAATGGGCATGTTGTCACCTCATTTACATTATAGTCTTGGTCAAAATAGGATATGTGTATGACAGATAAAGGGAAACATGTACAAGTTGATTCGGAAAGAATGATTCAAACGTCTAAATAATGAGGTGGAGAATGATTGAATTGGCGTTTAGAGTGGAGCGTCTTAGGGAAGAAAAAATAGGGGATATTGTAGCATTATCTTCTTATATTGGGTGGGATTGTAACAGAGAAGAAATTGAGACGATTTTGAATACGGGTATAGTATATGGTGTGGTAAATGCGAAGGAAGAGCTTATTGCTAGCGCGGCAATTATATTATACGGGGAGGCATTAGCTTCTATCGGAATGGTAATTGTACATCCAGATTATAAAGGAAGAGGGATTGGAAAGATAATAACGGATTCATGCGTTAAAAGCGTATCAACTCAAATCCCAATTATGCTTATTGCTACGGATGAGGGGAAGCCTTTATATAAAAAACTAGGATTTAGAGCTGTTAGTTATGTTTCTAAATACATATGTAACTCGTACAATGCGAATATTGTGTAGGAAATGAAGAGCATATTGTGAATTATGAAGAATGTGATTTAGAAGAAATAATACAAATAGACGAAGATGCATTTGGAACAAATAGAGAAGAGTTTTTAAAGTATCGAATTATACAAAGTGAACAATGTATCGTTATAAAGGATACAAAACAAAATGTATTAGGATATGGTATAAGTATACAAACGCCAGAAAATAAAATAATAGGACCAGTTGTTGGTAAAAATGATGCGATGGCAATGAGAATGGTACATTATTTAGCAAAAGGGCATAAAGGTAAATTAAGAATAGATGTACCAGAAGGGAAAATGAATTTTATGAAAGGATTAGAGAATTCTGGTTTTCGAAAGGTGAATATGCCGCCAATTATGATAAAAAATAGCAATCAATTATTAAAAAGGAATAATGAGTTATATAGCATTGCAGCACAAATTTTTGGATAAAAAAGAATCCTTTTCACGTAAGGATTCTTTTTTATCGTTAATTTAGTCGCGATATTGGTCATGAATTGGTTGAAAGATATCTTCCTCGACATCTCTAACAACGGAAAAATGATCAACATTATAATGACCGTGTAAAGTTTTATTATGATGTTCGATAATTTGCTGTGCAGTTAATACGTTAGAATCAGTTGTGGAATGACCATTTTTAATTAATGTAACGTCAAAGCCTTGTACAGTTGCTGTTCTAACGGCAGTGTCAATACAATGTTCTGTTTTACATCCACCTATAACGAGATGATTCATTTTTTCTTCTTTTAAAAGTTCAAGTAAAGAAGTGCCATAGAATGAATTCGTTGCCGCTTTATTAATAAGGATTGCAGACTGAGGTACTTGAATTTGATTATGTACCTCAAAGCCCACGCCGCTACCAGAAGCAACATCGGTATCTCTTACGAAAACAATAAGGGCATTTGAATCAATTGCTTTCTGTACAGCTGTATTTAGTGTAGCTAATAGCTCAGTTTTACGAAAAACTTCATTTTCTTGTTCATTTCCATCAATAAGTTCTTGCTGAGCATCGATAATTAATAGTGCTTGTTTCATCGTGTCTCCCCTTTAATATAAAATAAGTGCCACTGTACATATTCCTTCATGTTGTAAGGAAATCCTCCATTGTTAACGAAGTAGACGATTGCTTTACAAAGTTGTCAAAGAAATTTCATTCTCATAGAGTATAAAAACATGTATGATAGGAAGTGGAGAATTTTTGAGTAGGTGGGAATATCATGCAAACAGTAGAAGATTATCTTTCATTCTTACATACGAAAGGATTTAAATTATCAGAGGAAGCACACGGGTTTATTATGTTTGGACAAGGATATACTGGTGCATCTGATGGGATTGTGAACGTAGCAATAGAAGCGACGATTAAACATCAGTTACAGTTTGATGGCAGTTATTTTGTTGCGTTATTAGAACGATTGAAAGAAGAAGAAATTACAGATAAAAAAAGCGCTAAGGCTTTTATGCGGAAGTTGCAAGCGTAACTTCACGCAGCCCGCGCTTCTTTTTTTGTTTTTGAAGGTAATTCAACAAAAATCATACCTAGGAAAATACATAGACACCCAATAACAGCAGAAATAGAAAGCTGTTCATTTGCTACTAGAACGCCTGTTAATGCTGCAAAAACAGGCTCCATTGCGAAAATAATGGCTACTCTCGTTGGAGAAGTGTGTTTTTGTGCAGATGTTTGAATGAAAAAGGCAATTGATGTCGCAAACAGAGAAGTTAGAAATAGAGCGAATAAAAAGGAATGATTTGTCCATAGTGATACTGAAAGTAATTTTTCCCAATCTTCAAACAAAAAAGCGCAAATAGAAGAAAATATACCGACAGCTAATACTTGAGAAGTGCTTAGTAATAAAGGTGATATTTTCTTAGAAAAGAAACCGTTAACAAGAATATGGGCAGCGAAAGCGACAGCACAACCGAGAACGAGTATATCTCCAATGTTTAATTGAAAAGAATCACCAGCCGTTAATAAATATAAACCTGCTGTTGCTACAGTAATACCAAGTGCAATGAAAATTGTAGCTCGCTGTTTTAAAAAAATAAAAGACAAGATTGGAACCATAATGATACTAAGCCCTGTTAAGAAACCAGCTTTTGAAGAGGTTGTATAAAGTAAGCCGAATGTTTGTAGTAAATAGCCAACACATAAAAAGAATCCAACAATCAATCCAGCGAGACTACTCTGTTTTATATCTTGTGTTGAAGTTTTTTGTGAGAAAATAATTTGAACGAATAATAAAATAATTCCAGCGAATAAAAAGCGAATAGCATTAAAAGTAAATGGTCCAACAAAAGACATAGCATTTTGAACGACAACAAACGTAGCTCCCCAAATAAAAGAGACGAATAATAATGCGAGAGGAGCAATCCACCCTTTTTTCACACTCATACCCCCGTTAATTTTGTGAAATAGCTTTTCTAGCTAATTCATCAGCGACTTTATTTTGACTACTTGGAATCCACTTAATAAAAAAGAGATCGAAATTTTTTATGTACTGCAGTGCTTCTTCTAGAAGCGGTGCAAACATTTTATTTTTTGCGTATTCTTTTTCAACAGCCCGTTCAACAAGTTGGGAATCTGTACGAAAAGATACAATGCTATAATTATGCGCTGCGCAATACTTTAATGCTGCAAGTAAAGCGTGGTATTCTGCTTCATGGTTGGACATTGTTCCAAGTGGTAATGACAATTGTACAGGTGGCTGTACCCCTTTAATAAAAACCCCGGCGCCAGAAGGTCCAGGATTTCCTTTTGATGCACCATCGATATATACTTCAATCAAAATGAGAAACCTCCAGTTATAAGGTTATCCCCTACTTGAAAATTTTTTTAGAAGTAGGGGATAGAGTACTTACTGCCCGTAAACGCCCAATTGGTGTGGGCTAATAATCAGTGGGGGATGAACACCCCCCACTGATTAAAGTTTCACTTTATCCAATTGTAATGCTATAACGACATGTAAATGTTTCATTCGCTTGTAACGATTGAATTCCTTTTTTTTCTTTAAAATCTTTTGCTTGTTTTACTTCATCAGCAATTCCGTACCAAGGTTCAATACATAAGAAAGGTGCGTTATCTCCTGGTGTCCATACGCCGACAAATGGGAACCCATCAAATGCTACTTTTACAAATTTATTATGTTTATGTGAGCGAATAGAAATTTCATTCGTATTCATATGTTCAAAAATAAGCGCGTCATTTTTGAACAAATCATATGTAAGTGGCAATTCTTTCGTATTTTCAGCGATTAGTTGCTTTTCATTTGAAAGAAAAGGACCTTCTAATATGCTAGTTTCTAAACGTTCAGATCCGTTAAATGATAGATGATAATCTGTAAATGATTCACCTTCTAATAAAGGACAGTTGAATCCAGGATGTGCTCCGATTGAAAAGAACATCTCTTTTGAAGAGGGATTGTTTACTTCATATGTAACATGTATATTTTGTTCGTCTACTTCATAAGAAACGAGTAATTCAAATTCATATGGATATTTTTGTAACGTCTCTTCATTACTAGTAACGACATAAGTGATTTTTGTTTCACTTTGTTCTTTAACAGAGAACGAAAGATCACGGGCAAAACCATGCTGTGTTAATGAATAAGGTTTACCTTCTACGTAGTATGTATTCTCTACTAATCGACCGACGATTGGAAACAAGATTGGTGCACGACGTCCCCAATAAGTAGAATCACCTTGCCATAAATATTCTGTGTTGTCTTCTTTTAAGCGAACGCTTTGTAATTCTGCACCTTTGTCAGAGATGGAAACGATCACTTTTTCATTTTGAATTGTTGCTGTCATGAAGTGAAACCTCCTAAATCTTTCATATGTTTTATCCCGTATTAACTGTCCGTAAAAACCCGATTGGTACGGGCTAATAATCAGTGGGGGATGGACAAAACCCCCGCTGATTAAAGTTTTACTTTATTATACGTTGTCTAAAAGAAAAAAGGTAGTAAATGATAGGAATCTATTGACGAAAGAGTACCTATTGCGTAAAATATAATCTTGTTGCTTAAAAACGAATAACGTGGTTCGAAACCATCCCACGTAAAAAAACTAAGGAGATTTTGTCATGAATATAAGAACATTAGTCGGTAATGGTATTTTAGCGGCATTATATATTGCTGTTTCTATGCTTATTCAGCCATTTGGCTTTACGAATGTACAGTTTCGTATTTCAGAGATGTTTAATCATCTCGTTGTCTTCAATAAGAAAGCAATTTACGGGATTGTATTAGGTGTATTTTTAACGAATCTCTTTTTCTCACCTATGATCGCTTATGATTTAGTATTTGGAGTAGGGCAATCAATTCTTGCACTACTTGCAACTATTATTTCTATGCGCTTCATTAAAGGTGTTTGGGCTCGCATGATTTTTAATACAGTTATCTTTACAATTACAATGTTTATGATAGCAATTGAACTTCATCTTGCATTTGATCTGCCATTTTTATTGACATGGCTAACATGTGCAGTTGGTGAATTTGTTGTAATGGCGATTGGTATGCCTGTAATGTACTGGATTAATAAGCGAGTGCAATTTGAAAGATTTATGCAATAGATGAAAGAGCCGTTCCTTATATAGGATGGCTCTTTTTGTATGTGATTATATTGAATATAATACTGTGACTCTTGATAAAATATAATAAAATAAATATAAGAAGTCTTATAAAAGGGGAATCTAGTATGAAATATAAAATACATTGGTTGTATAAAACGAAGCGTGGTTTACAAACTGAATTAACAACAGATTATATGAACATAGAAGAAGTGCTTCAATTTGCGGAGGATTTTGAGAAAACAGGCAGGGTGAAAGAACTTTTATTTTACGATGAAATGGACGCGGAATGGTCATTAAAAGAAATGAAAAAACTGAGTAAGCAAGTGGAGGAAGATCCGCAAGAAATTCAAGTTTATTTTGATGGTGGTTATGATGTACAGACGAAAGAAGCTGGGGTGGGTATATGTGTATACTATAAAAAAGGAAATACAAATTACCGAATTCGTCGCAATGCATACATAGAAGGCATATATGATAATAACGAAGCGGAGTATGCAGCATTATTATACGGGGTGAATACACTCGAAGAATTAGGAATTAAATATGAAGCGGTTACACTTCGTGGAGATTCTCAAGTTGTACTGCAGCAATTAGCTGGTGAATGGCCTTGCTATGATGAACATTTAAATCATTACTTAGACCAAATTGAACAAAAAGCGAAGCAAATGAAATTAAAACTTGTTTGTGAACCGATATCTAGAAAACAAAATAAAGAGGCACATCAATTAGCAGCGCAAGCATTAGAAGGGACGACAATTGATAGTCATAAAGAAATAACCGAATAGAGAGGTGCACACGTGAAGAAGAAGCAACTCATTACAGAGGTAAATGACTTATTAGAAACGTATTGCGGAGGGTGTTTCCTGCAGGAACATAATCGGAAAAATCATAGTAAATACTATGCCCATTCTTTTTGTATACGGCAATGTACGGTTGGAGAGAAGTTGAAAAAGTATGGGGAGCAATTGTCATAAAAAACATCCAGAGAATTTTCTCTGGATGTTTTTTTAGTGCTTCGCTTCGTGTAATTGATGCTCGCATTTACTTAATTTTTTTTCTTCATTCATTAGAAATGGCTCATCTAAATCTGTTGCAACGGATTTCATGACTTCAAGCTGAGAACGAGCCGATTCTACTGCAGTAGTGGCATGCTCTAATGTGTCTGGATCCATTGAGATTGTTGCAGAACCTACCATTTTTTGTGCAGTTTCTACACGGAATTTTACTTCTTCAAAATCATTTACATGTGACCCCATTGTTATTGCCTCCTTTGGATTTTGCGCATTTCACATAGTTTTTGCTCTGTAAAACGGAAATATACAAAGGAATAACAAAGGAGGTTACCAAGTAAGGTAACCTCCTGTCATATGTGGGATTAAAGTTTTGCTACGTTAGCAGCTTGAGGTCCACGGTTTCCTTCAGTAATGTCGAAAGATACTTCTTGACCTTCCTCTAAAGCTTTGTAGCCGTCGCTTTGAATAGCAGAGAAATGTACGAATACATCTTCAGAGCCTTCCATTTCGATAAATCCAAAACCTTTTTCATTGTTAAACCATTTTACTTTTCCTTGCATGTCACAATTCCTCCTAAAAACGATTCCTTTTTTCATTTAGTGAAATTCATTTTAAAAAATAATATAAATAAAAAATGCTATTTTCTCGAATATTCTGCTAAATGATTAATTTAAATATACACGAATTGGTAGAATTTAGTCAAGTAAGCGCTTTGAAATCTTTGTATTTTTAAAAAGGTATAGGACAAGCCGAGTATGTAATATTCTTAAGTGAATGCTGTACATAATGAGGTGAAAGAATGGATGAGTCTTATTTATTAGATAATGAAGGAATGAAAAATAGAGGCGACATACCGAATTGGGTTGCAAAAGAATTTCAAAATTTTTCGAGTGTCGTGTTAGAACCAACTTTTCCGTGTTATTTCGGTTTAACAGCTTTGAAAAAGAATGAACTTCGTTATTCATTTCTCTCTCATAATGATTGGGGGCATTTACCCAATACAATGTTATCTTTTTTAGAGTTAATGAGAGAGCGGCCGATTGTAAGAAGGGGCTTTTTTCTTTTTGTGGAACCGGAATGTGAAGAAAAATCAATCGAATATTATCGAGATTATTTTTGGAAAGTACTACAATATTTACATGAACAAGATAATCAATTATGGCCAAAGCAAATCCCGAAAAATCCAGAGCATTATTTATGGGAATTTTCATTTGGTGGTGAACCAATATTTGCATTTGGGAATGCGCCAGCTTATAAACAGCGAAAGACTAGGCATTTAGGAAATTCTCTCGTTATTGGATTCCAGCCACGAACTATTTTCGATGGCTTAGAAGGAGATCGTCCTAAAGGGTCGTATTCAAGACAAATGGTCCGTGAACGAGTTGAAAAGTGGGATCAGTTGCCGAAACACCCTAACATTAGTCACTACGGCGATCCTAATCATCGTGAATGGAAACAATATTTCATAGGGGATGATATTGAGCCGATTAAAGGTAAATGTCCTTTTCATCATAGAGTAGAGAAATAAGAGCCATCAACAGGATGGCTCTTTTGTATATTTTGGATAAAAAAGGGTACTGTATTAGTGAATAATTTTTATGAAAGCTAGTCTATTTTCTATATTTACATCATTACTTAATAGTAAAAGAAGTAGAAAGGATAGATCGATGTTTGGAGCAATTATACAACAAATAGTATTAGGTATTTCATTAGCTGCGCCTGTAGGTCCGATTAATATTGAAATGTTAAAAAGGGGAATTGAACGTGGATTTTGGCATGCATGGATTGTTGGAATTGGAGGAATGACTGCTGATATTTTGTTTATGCTTCTTATTTATTTCGGTTTATCTTCTGTGTTTATGTATACATATGTACAAGCTTTTATGTATTGCACTGGGTTTTTCTTGTTGTTTTATTTAGGGTTTCAAAATGTGAAACAAGGAATTTCTCACTCTAATATGGAATATAAACAAGAAGAGATAGGTGGACTTAAACAATCTTTTATGGCAGGATTTTTTATCGCGATATCCAATCCATTAAATCTCGTTTTTTGGTTTGGCATATACGGAAGTACACTTAGCTCTTTGCTTACAAAAGTAACGAAACAAGAAGCTTTTTTGTACAGTTTTTGCATTATTGTTGGTATTATTTTGTGGAACTTAAATATTGCTTTTTCTGTACATTTCGGAAGAACTTTATTAAAGCAAAAAGCACTTGGCTATATTACAGCCGGAGCAGGTATTATTTTAGTAGGATATTCTATCCATTTTGCATACAAAGCTTTACAGTTGTTCATATAAGATTGAAGGGGAGATTTTTATGTATCGAACCACTATTGGCGGAAAAGAAATTATCATCACTTTAGCACCAAAAATCCGAAAAGAAATTACTGATAGGAATCCACTATATGAAGCGGTATTTAAAAATGCAGCAAGGTTGCTGCAAACGAAACAACCAACGTTTGCGGTAAACCATGAAGTATTTGGGCTTATTATTGGAGAAGTACAAAGGGGTGAAGTAACAGTGTTTGCAGTAGAACACATTATCCCAAAGCAAAATATATTTGGTCCGAACACTTTTTTCTCGACAATAGAACAGCAGGCAAATTTGTAAAGTGAATAGAATAAGAATAAAATAGAAAAGAAATAGTCGTAACGATATGTTGCGGCTGTTTTTGTGGAGAAGGGGGAAGAAAGATGAAGAGAGTGGTAAAGGAGTTCTTTTTGCAACATGATATTGTTATTATGTATAGTGTTCTATTAATTTTTATCCTTATTTTAAAAATGCAATTTTTTACATGGATCGGTATGTTAGCGTGTCTGTTTGGGATTGTTTTTTATACGCTTAACGAATATATGACACATCGTTTTTTATTCCATTTAAAGCCGCCTAAAAACGCACTTTTATTAAAAATGTTAAGAAGATTACATTATGATCATCACGTCTATCCAGATGATTTAAAACTTTTATTTTTGCCTGTATGGTTTAGTATACCTAGCTTTACTATCTATTTACTTATATCATATGGTGTTACAAAAAGTATTACTGTTACACTTTCATTTGGAGTCGGAATGATTATCATGCTCCTCGTTTATGAATGGAAACATTATATTGCACATAAGCCGATTCGTCCCTTCACTAAGTTTGGAAGATGGCTAAAAAAACAGCATATATTACACCATTATAAAAATGAAAAGTTTTGGTTTGGTGTTTCAAATCCAGTATTCGATTTTATATTTGGAACGCTTAAAGATGGAAAAGACGTTGAATTAAGCGAAACAGCTCGTAATTTAGAAAAGGAGACAAAGACAGAAGTAGTGCGATAAGCACTACTTTTTTTATCCCGCTATTTGCGAGCAGTAAGACTCCCACCTCAAAATTCGGCGAATACGAAGAAGTTAGGTGGGAGTCGTGTTGCCCGTAACCCCCCCACGCTGATTAAAGTTTCACTTTATTCTGTTTTAACGGGAATAAAAGTTTAATCGAATCAATCAAATTTTATGTTGAAAAAGTATATTGAAAATTTAGGAGAAAATGACGAAAAATGTCTATCGAAAAATCTTTGCAGGAATGTACGGATTGTCTAAAATGAAAATAAGTTTCTTAATATTTATAAAATTTAGTCTTTTGGTATGCAAGGAGAAATTGTATTTTAAGTTAAGAGAGGGGATCAGAGAATGAAACGAGATGATACGTCAGCACGTAAGTTACAAAATGAGGTGAATTATACAGAAGTTGTTCAGTCGGAAGAGTTTCAATTGTTATTAAATACGAAAAAGAAGTTTATTATTCCGATGAGTATTTTCTTTTTAAGTTTTTTTATTACATTACCTATTTTAACATCGTATTCAAAGGTGCTTAATACACCGGTATTTGGTGATGTTACATGGGCGTGGGTATTTGCTTTTGCGCAATTTATAATGACATGGGCATTATGTATGATTTATAGCAAAAAAGCAGAATCCTTTGATGAAATCTCGCGAAAAATTCTGCAAGATATGCAACAAGGGAGGGGCTGACTTTGAATACAACCGCCTTTGCGCTATTTTTAATTATCGTCCTTGGTACACTTGTTATAACTTATTTCGCATCGAAAAAAACGAAAAATGCGAGTGAATTTTATACGGCTGGAGGGGGATTAACTGGCTGGCAAAATGGCCTGGCGATTGCCGGGGATTACATGTCTGCTGCGTCATTTCTTGGCATCGCCGGAGCGATAGCTTTAACAGGATTTGATGGGTTCTTTTATAGTATAGGTTTCTTAGTTGCTTACTTAGTTGTATTATACCTAGTTGCAGAACCGCTTAGAAATTTAGGGAAGTATACGTTAGCGGATATGATTGCGGCGCGTTTTGATGCGAAAAAGGTTCGTGGTATTGCAGCACTTAATACGATGACGATTTCGATTTTTTATATGATTGCACAATTAGTTGGTGCGGGTGCACTTATTAAATTATTATTAGGAATTGAATATACGACATCTGTTTTAATCGTTGGTACACTAATGACAGTTTACGTTATTTTTGGAGGTATGACTGCTACAAGTTGGGTACAAATTGTAAAGGCTGTACTACTTATGGCAGGTACATTTATTATTTCTGTTATCGTTTTCTCCAAATTTAATTTCAGTGTGACAGAAATGTTCGCTCAAATGAAAACAGCTACTCCATTGAAGGAATCGTTTTTAAATCCAGGAGTAAAGTATAAAGATGGTCTGGATACACTTTCTTTAAATTTAGGACTAGTTCTTGGTACGGCAGGATTACCGCATATTCTTGTCCGCTTTTTCACAGTACGTGATGCAAAAACTGCACGTCAATCAGTTGTGTACGCTACGTGGTTAATTGGTGCATTTTATATTATGACGATTTTCTTAGGATTTGGTGCGGCGGCGTTTGTAGGGAATGAGGCAATTATTCAAGCAAATCCAGCCGGTAATATGGCAGCACCTTTATTAGCTAAAGCATTAGGTGGAGATTTCTTATTCGCATTCGTATCGGCGATTGCTTTTGCAACAATTTTAGCTGTAGTAGCAGGTCTTGTATTAACAGCGGCTTCCGCATTTGCTCATGATTTTTATAACGAGATTATTCGCAAAGGAAAATCAACGGAAAAAGAGCAAGTTTCAATGGCTCGTTATGCGTCTATTGGAGTAGCGATAGTATCTATTATACTTGCTTTATTTGCGCAAACATTAAACGTAGCATTTTTAGTATCACTAGCATTTGCAGTTGCAGCGAGTGCAAATTTACCAGTTATATTATTTACAATATATTGGAAGCGTTTTAATACAACGGGTGCAATTTGTGGTATGATTGTTGGTCTTGTATCAGCAATTGTTCTTGTTGGGTTAAGTCCAAACGTTTGGAATCCTGTGGTAGGGAAAGCTATATTTGTTGGAGAGGCGATATTCCCATATACGACACCTGGAATTGTTTCTATTCCGCTTGGATTCCTTGCAGCATATTTAGGAACTGTTTTCTCTAGTAAGAAAGAAGATGCAGCAAAGTTTGATGAAATTCTTGTGAAATCTAATACTGGTCATGGTATTAGTGATGCTTCTTCACATTAAAAAAAGAGGAGCTTTTCGAAATATAAGAAAAGCTTCTATTTCTTTTGGCATTTTCTTATAAAATGAAACTTTAATCAGTGTGGGGGATTGTTCATCCCCCCACACTGATTATTAGCCTTCACCAATCGGGCGTTTATGGGCAGTTAATCTCTCACCTAACTTCTTTGCTCCAGCTGAATTTTTGGGTGGGAGTTTTACTGCCCGTTAATGCGGGATAAATATTACTTTATTTTTGGTAGGATTTGTCTTGTGTTTGTGGAATGAAAATAGGCAGGGAGAAATTTAACTCATCATGGCACCAGCGCAGCTTTGTGAAAAATAAGTTGTTATGGAAGGTGGAAGAAATGATGAAGACAAAACAAACCGATGAATTATTAGCAAAAGATGAGCAATATGTTTGGCACGGAATGCGTCCTTTTAGCCCAAGTAGTACAATGGTAGGGGCAAAAGCAGAAGGGTGCTGGGTTGAAGATATACAAGGAAAAAGATACTTAGACGGTATGAGTGGTCTTTGGTGTGTGAATAGTGGATACGGAAGAAAAGAGCTCGCAGAGGCAGCTTATAAGCAATTGCAAACATTATCATACTTTCCGATGTCACAATCACATGAGCCAGCAATTAAGCTCGCTGAAAAGTTAAACGAGTGGCTTGGTGGAGAGTATGTTATATTCTTCTCTAATAGTGGATCAGAAGCGAATGAAACAGCTTTTAAAATAGCAAGACAATATTATGCTCAAAAAGGTGAACCGCATCGTTATAAATTTATGTCACGTTATCGTGGTTATCACGGAAACACAATGGCAACGATGGCAGCGACTGGACAAGCACAGCGTAGATACCAATATGAGCCATTTGCGTCAGGGTTTTTACATGTAACGCCTCCAGATTGTTACCGCATGCCAGAAATGGAATCGCAAAATATTTATGATGTAGAATGCGTAAAAGAAGTAGATCGTGTTATGACATGGGAATTAAGCGAAACAATAGCGGGATTTATTATGGAGCCAATTATTACAGGCGGAGGTATTTTAATGCCGCCACAAGACTATATGAAAGCTGTTCATGAAACGTGTCAAAAACACGGTTCGTTACTTATTAGCGATGAAGTTATTTGTGGTTTCGGGCGTACAGGAAAAGCATTTGGATTTATGAATTATGACGTTAAGCCTGATATCGTTACGATGGCAAAAGGTATTACGAGCGCATACTTACCATTATCAGCAACAGCTGTGAAAAAAGAAATTTATGAGGCATTTAAAGGAACAGGGGAATATGAATTCTTCCGTCATATTAATACATTTGGTGGAAATCCAGCGGCTTGTGCATTAGCGCTTAAAAACTTAGAGATTATGGAAAATGAAAATTTAATTGAGCGCTCTGCCCAAATGGGTTCACTTTTATTAAATCAATTAAAAGAAGAAATTGGGGAACATCCGCTTGTTGGTAATATTAGAGGGAAAGGGTTATTAGTTGGAATCGAACTAGTAAATGATAAAGCGACGAAAGAACCAATTGATAACGACAAAATTGCAAGTGTTGTAAATGCTTGTAAAGAAAAAGGACTTATTATTGGGCGTAACGGTATGACAACAGCGGGGTATAATAACGTTTTAACATTAGCACCGCCACTTGTTATTTCAAGTGAAGAAATTGCTTTTGTTGTTGGAACGTTGAAGACAGCGATGGAACGTATTTAATAAATAGAACGAGAGGAGCGAGCTGTAATATAAGGCTCGCTTTTGTTTACTAGGAGGAGCTTTTAATGGAGAAATATGATCCTAACAAACATTATCACATCGGATATTATGAAGACGGATATGATTTAGAAGTGACAGCGTACAAAAGAATAAATGAGCCAGTTTGGGATGCTTATATTCCAAAATATGAGGCAGACGATTTTTATAAAAAGGTGGAGGAAATGAAACTTGGGGAATATATAGATGACTATGGCATAAAAGTATATTCATTTCGTGATGATATCGATGATGAGGAAGCGCGAACTATTTTTGAAAAATGGTTAAAGACGAATGAGATTGTTTAAAGGTGAAACGAAAAAGGAGATTGCTATCTTATAAGATAGCAATCTCCTTTTATTATAGTAAACTTATTTACTTGCTTTCATTGCTTTATCTTTTGCACCAAAAGTGTATTTTAACATTGGTGGTGTAATCATCGTAGTTAAAATAACGACGATAACGATTGCTGTAAAGTAATCTTGTGCTAATAGGCCAGAAGAAAGTCCTGTTCCTGCGATGATAAGTGCAACTTCACCACGAGAAACCATACCAGCACCGATAATTGCAGAAGACTTTGCATCAAATCCAGTCATTCGTGCACCGAATCCACAACCGATTAGTTTTGTGAATACAGCGATTACTGTTAATGCTAAAATGAACCAAATTTGATCACCAATACCGTCAAATGTAATATTCATACCGATGCTAACGAAGAATACTGGTACGAACATAGCATAAGCGATTGGTTCTACTTTCTTTTCTACTTCATGTTTGTAGTTCGTTTGAGAAATAGCGATACCAGCTGCGAAAGCACCGATAATACCAGCAATTCCTAATAGTTCGCCGAAATATGCGAATGAGAAACAGATGATAAGTGCTGCGCTAACGATAGACTCAGATACGCGTAGTGGTGATAACCAACGCATAATCGCTGGAACACCTTTCCATCCGATTAAAATAATAGAAGCAAAGAATACTACTTTCTTCAAGATAACCATTGTTAAATTCACATCATCTGTACCTAAGAAGCTCATTGCGAATGCTAATAAAATAACAACAAGAATGTCATCAAATACAGCTGCTCCAAGCATTGTTGTACTTTCACGTGTTTTCATCTTACCTAAATCGCGAAGTGTTTGAACGGAAATACTAACACTTGTCGCACATAGAAGTAATCCTAAAAAGACAGCGTTCCCTTGTTCCATGCCCATAACAAGACCGGCAACGTAACCACCTACAAATGGAAGAACGATACCTCCAATTGCGACTGCTAAAGAAGAATTACGGTTTTCATTTAATTCTTTTAAGTCTGTTTCAAGTCCAGCCATAAACATTAAAAGAATAACCCCGACATTACTTAATTGCGTTAGAAGTTCTGAATTCTCAATCCAACCTAATAAAGCTGGACCGATAACGATACCGACAATTAATTTACCCAGTACAGAAGGTTGACCTAATCTAACACTAAGGTCACCAGCGAGCTTTGTACTTAATAAAATAAGTGCAATTTGAAAGAAAAATTCGAATTCCATCTGATCCTCTCCTCATCATTTTTAGTTTTATCATACGATTTCTCGGAATTTGCCTAATGAAAATATGTAAAAACCCATTAAACAAAGGGTCTTATTACGAGTTCTTTTGAACTTGTAATTTGAACCTGTAATTAATATATAATAAAATTTATTAAAAATCAATGAAAAAATAGCAGATTTTCATGATAGGATTCGATTTAGGTATGGAGGGAATCACTATATAATAAGAAGAAATAAGGCTACATTTTTAATGAATTGGAGAAGGGCATATGTTATTAAATAAACGTTTTACAATTGGGGAAATGGCAAAAATGCATAATATAGCGGAATCTACATTACGCTACTATGATGAAAAAGGAATTTTTCATCCGTCTATTGTGGACCCGCAAACGAATTATCGCTATTACACAATTGATCAGTTTTCACTATTAGACACGATTAAATTTTTACGCCAATTGAATATCCCATTAAAGGAAATAAAGAAATATATTGATGAACGAAATCCGTCTTATGCGCTGAATTTACTTGAAAAACAACAAGAAATGATGCTGAAAAAGCAAAGAGAAATCGAGTATGCTTTGGCAAAAATGGAACATAAAATCCATTTAATGAAGAAAGCGACGGAATCAGAAGCGAATCAAATTATTTATAAAATGATATCGAAGCGAAAAATAACAGCGATTGCAGTTGCACCTAATACAACAGATGATATGTTTGAATATTATATCCATTCGCTACAAAAAAATATGAAGCAAATTGATAATAGTTTATTTTCAGGAGATATCGGTGTAACAGTTTCAAGAAAAGCATTACTTCAAAATGAGTTTCAAGCATATAACAGTGTGTTTATTTTATTGGATTACATGCCTTTTCAATTGCATACTTCAGATGAAATAAAAGAAGGAATATTTGCTTGTTCTTATCACCATGGACCATATGAAGAAACAGATGCAACGTATACGAAATTATTAAATCACATTGATAACGAAGGATACGAAGTATGCGGAGATGCGCTTGAGCTTGCGTTAATTGATTGGTCTGTAACAGAAAATCCGAAAGAGCAAGTAACGGAAATTCAAATACCTGTTGTTAAAAAATAGGCTTATATATTTTTCGATTCTCTATTGACCTTCAAGTAACTTGAAGGTTTAAACTGTGAACAGAGCATTGAAAAAGGAGCATTTATATGATGGAAACAACAGAAAAATTAAGAGAAAAACCTATTAAAAGTTTATTTATCACTTATTTAATACCAGCTGTTCTTGGGATGGTATTAATGTCGGTTAATATTGTGATTGATGCGGTCATGATTAGTAGAGGAGTTGGAGCGAACGGTTTGGCTGGAGTAAACGTAGCTATTCCAGCGTTTTCAATTTTCTTTTCTATTTCATTATGGATTGGAATGGGCGGAGCAACGTTATATTCCATTGCACTAGGGGAAAATAAACTGGAAAGAGCAAGGTCTATTTTTACTCAATCTATGACAGTGGCAGTTATTATCGTAGGTGTTTTAGCGGCTATTTGCTTATGGAGAATAGAAGATATAGCATATCTATTCGGTGCAAATGAAGTGATTTTGCCATATGCGTTAGACTATTTACAAGTGTTATTAACATTTGGAATGATATACGTTTTAGAAAATATTTTAAGCACATTTATACGTAACGATGGAAATCCTAATTTAGCAATGGCAGGCCTTGTCGTAACAGCTGTATTGAATATTATCTTTGACTATATCTTTATCTTTATCTTTGGATGGGGCGTAACAGGTGCTGCCTCAGCAACTATTCTTTCGGCGGCAATTGGTTTCCTTGTATTATTAACTCACTTCTTTAGAAAAAGTAGTGTTTTAAAGTGGACGAAATTCCATTTTGAATGGGATACGGTTAAACAAATTATGGTGATTGGTTTCCCAAGTTTTACAACTGAGATTACAGTAGCGATTGTAACGGTTGGTTTTAATATCGCTTTTGTTCAATATGCAGGAGAAGTAGGTGTCGCTTCTTATGCGATGGTCAATAGTATTCATGCAATGACATTACTATTATTCTTCGGTGTTGGAGCTGCATTACAACCTATTGCTAGTTTCCACTATGGTGCAAATTTACCAGAAAGACTGCGTGAAGGATTACGGTTAGCTGTAAAAACTGCAGTTGTACTCGGAGGCGTAGCAATTGTTGTCGGTTTATTCTTCGGGAAATATATAATTGGTTTGTTTGATGTTCAATCCCCAGAACTATTGGAGTTAACGTTAACAGGTATTAGTTTATTCTTTATACAATATGTATTTTTAGGCTATAACATTGTGTATGGAGAGTATTTCCAATCAGTGCGACAAACGACAAAATCAGTTCTTATTATTTTGAGCCGTGGTTTACTATTTATTATTCCATTGTTATGGATTATGCCGAAATTATTTGGTGTAAATGGAATTTGGCTCGTTATGCCAGTAGCGGAAATATTGACAGCAATCATTGTATTTACAATGAATCGTATGAAACATCCTGTTCCATTAAACTTGGCAGGAAAGAAAGAAGCTATATAGTGAAGAAAATCCCCTTGAACAAGTAAGGGGATTTTTTCATTCTTTTAAACTAATCGCAAAAGATCCATCCGTTTCTTGAACAGACACAAAAGCAACGTTTTTAATATTTGTGATTCCTTTTTCTTTTAACTCTTTATATAACCATTTTTCGTCTTTATGAATTAACTTTAAGTTATCGTATTGAATTTGTGAATCAACGATAAGAGCAATTGGTAACCCTGCATACTTAACATCTATATTCATATCTTTTGGAGTCAATGGTACAAGTTCTCGCTTTGGTAAAATGCTAATGGCTCCATTCGCTTCTAAAATAGCGTATTCAATTTCATGAACACTTGGATATCCGGCGACGCGAAGATTAGAAAGCAATTCAGGGATCGGATATCTACTTTTTTGTAAGTTCTCAAAAATAATATCACCATGTTTAATTAAAATAATGGGGTGTCCGAGAATGAAACGATTTAGTTTATTGAGTAGGCTTAATTTGGTAAGAAGTAAATGCAAACATGTAATAACGACCATACCGAGAAATGCTTGTAAAGCACCAGCGACTGGTATGGCTTGAAAAGCTAAATAAGATAAAAAGATAATAGCCCCAAAATCATGAGGGGTTAGTTGTGCTAATGCAGATTTACCAAGTAGCTTAAGTGATAGTAAAAATAAGATAAAAAAGAACGATACATTAAATAAAAAGAGAAGCAAGAGGGACACTCCTTCGTGTGAAGTTGTACTTACTATTCCCGAAAGTAATATAAATATTACCTTTTATAGGATGAATTAGGGTGAATTGGAATTTGGCTGTATACAAACAAATAAATGGATATTATGATGAAGGAAGTAAAGGGAATAGGAGTATATGGATATGAGAAAGAAGAAAATAATTAAGTACATTTTAGTTGTTATAATGATCTTCGCCGTGTATGCGGGGTTTTTACAATATAACATCTATAAGCATGGGCATATGAATGCAATTGACGATGCGGATTATATAATTGTACTAGGATCGAAAGTAAATGGAACAAAGCCTTCTTATTCATTGCAATATCGTATTGATAAAGCAGCTGAGTATTTAAAATCACATGATAAAACAATTGCTATCGTATCTGGAGGCCAAGGAAAAGGTGAAGATATTACAGAAGCATTAGCGATGAAACAAGGATTAATGAAACAAAATATTGCAGAAGACCGCATTATAATGGAAGAACGTTCGACGAGCACAGATGAAAATATTAAATTTTCAAAACCTCTTATCCCTGAAAATATGAAAAAAGGGATGATTGTAACGAACGATTTTCATATGTTCCGAGCAAAAAAGATTGCAGAAAAACAAGGGTTGATATTAGAAGGTCTTCCGGCGAAAACACCGAAGCCAATTATTATTCAATCGAATGTACGAGAATATTTAGCGATTACGCAATATTGGTTTATGAATCGAATATAGTGAAACTCAAACTAAAATCTTACAAAGATGTCATGTTCATGAAAGGTAAAGCGATAGTTTCTAAAGTGGTTTCCTGACATAATGAAGGTAACAAAAAACTTTAGAGGTGAATCGGATGAAAGGAAATAATATTTTATCTTCGCTATGTTACTTTAGTATCTTTTTTGCACCATTTTTACTGCCAATTATCGTGTACTTCGTTGCGGAAGATGAAGTGAAATATCACGCAAAAAAAGCATTTTGGTCACATATTTTCCCGTACGCAATCTTATTTGGCGGATTAGCTTTATCAGGGGTATACGGTTTAAGTTTCAATCAATCTGAGAGCGTTGGAATTGGAATGGTTATAACGTATGCAGTGTTTATTCTTGTAGGAATTTATTACTTCATTTGGAATATTGTTAAAGGAATTAAAGTTTTGAAAGCAGCTTAACAACAATTGCATAATAGCATATAAATCTTTCGTTATTTGTTGATAAGTCGATATCCTTTGTCGAAACGACCGATATAATTTCATATACCGTATTAATAGACATTAAAAAAGAGTAATTCGAAAAGAATTGCTCTTTTTGTGCTTATAAGTTGTGAATAATGAAAAAGATATGTTAATTTTTCATTATGAAGAGAAAGAAGGAGTGATTTTCATGAATGAGATGATACATAAAATGGAGCAACACGTTTCAGTTCGTAAATATAAAGAAGAACCAATTTCAAAAGAGATAGTAGAAAGAATAGTGCAAGCTGCTCAGCATGCGGCTTCCTCACATTTTGTACAGGCGTATTCTCTTATATATGTAACAGATCAAGAACTAAAGGCTAAACTAGCTGAATTATCCGGGAATCGTCATGTGAAAGACTGTGCAGCATTCTTTGTATGCTGTGCGGATTTAAAACGTTTAGAAACTGCATGTGAGAAACATGGAACAGAAATTAAACATGAGGGAGTAGAGGACTTTATTGTAGCAACAGTAGATGCCTCATTATTTGCACAAAACTTAGCACTTGCAGCTGAATCATTAGGATACGGCATTTGTTATATTGGCGGAATTCGTAATAACCCGAAAGAAGTGAGTGAATTGCTTCATTTACCGGATAAAGTATATCCGGTATTCGGAATGACAGTTGGCGTACCAGATGAAGATCATGGAGTTAAGCCACGTTTACCGGTAGCGGCCATTCTTCATGAAAATGGATACGATGAAAAGAAATATGATGAATTATTAAACGAATATGATGAAACGATGAGTGCGTATTACAAAGAAAGATCGTCAAATCAAAAAAACGTAACATGGACGGAATCAATGAGCACATTTATGTCAAAAGAGAAGAGAATGCATATGAAAGAGTTTTTGAGTGAGAAAGGATTAAATAAAAAATGAGTAAAAGACAAACCTGAGATGCGGGTTTGTCTTTTTTTGAGGAGAAATGTATTTTGTTTGCTATCATATATATAGAAATAAAAATTAATAAATTTTTACAAAAGTGATAGAAAATGAGAATGAAATGCCAATAGAAGATATACAATCTATTTCGCAACATAAAAAAATGAAAAATGTCTTTGAGATTAAATATAATAACAGCTATATACAATTTGGAAGTATTGAGTATGCACAAGAAATTGCAATGATTATTATGGAGTTAAAAAAACGCGGAGTAAAAGTAGAAAAGTATACAGATTTTGAAAAAGGATTTTTCTTATTCTTTAATATATTCGTGATAGTAAGTTCAGGTCTTTGCTTTATAAAATATTTAATGTAAAAAGCGGCCTAATAGCCGCTTTTTATGGTTTAGTTAGTATTCTATTGATGAACTTGTAGCTTTAAAATATTCTTCTCATGAAAGAATCATCAGTGGGATTACTAATTGTAAACTGACAATAAAGTTATTTAATTTAAAAACTTAAAACACGTATAACCCCGTTCTGATTTTAAGACGGGGTTAAAAAAAATTTGTTTAATTTTTGATGTGAAATACTCCACTGCACTTACAAATACACCAATAAATTCGTTTAGATCTATGTGTTATTGCACACTCTAAAGCACCTTCTAATTTGAAAAACTTATTTATAACAAATTCAAACTTTCAATAAGGAGATAAATACCTGTGCAACTCAAAAGGATATATGTAAATATTTTAAAAGTCCGTTGATTAAGCCATTTAAAAATAATTTGGCCTATAAACAAACCTAGAAATATGATTGGAATTGCATAAAAACTTGATTCCCAAATTGTTCTGTTCGTTCCAGTAAAGAGTATTTGAGTTATGAGACTAATGAAATATATAAACAGATAAAAAGCCAAAGTAGTTGCTCTTAACTTCCCTTTTTCAGTATCAGTTCCTGTAAAGTATAGTAACAAGGGAGGTCCTGGCATACCAATACTTGTCGTTAAAAGGCCTGATAAGCCACCAACTACGAAATCCCTAGATTGTGTTGATTTAATCTTAAATTTGCATATTAGCATCAATGTTAAGATTAAGAGCAGGATGCTGATTGCTAATTTAAAAGCGTTTATGTTAATAGAAGTGAAGATTAAAATACCAAAAGGTACACCAACTATACTTCCAAAAGTTAATCTTTTCAGTAGAATAAAGTCAATGTCCATTCTTATTTTCCAAATGAGTGATATTGAAATAATTAATGATAAAATAATGTTTATTTGTATAGCTTCTTGTGGTAGGAATAACATTAGTAAGAAAGGTGTTGCCATTATGGAAAAGCCAAAACCTGTACTTGTTTGCAAAACAGAAGCCACTAATATAATACATATGAAAATTAATGTAGTCTCCAAAATAATCCCCTATTTAATCAAATTTAATAAATATTTTTTCACTATGAAAATCGAATTTAACTGATTCGAGCCTATAGATTAAGTGTAATACTTCACAATCTCACTTTTATTTTAACATAAATATTTAGTTTCTTCTCAAATGGTAGCACTTACATTTTTAAACAATTTTATTGTTACTCAGCACTAATGAATGGTATCAACTAAAAATTAGCGATGCTTGTACTTGTTTTTTCCATTCGCTTAAATACATTTTTTCTGCCTTGAGTAGTTCAACAGGTAATTTTGCAATAAATTCTAAACTGTTTCCATCAGGATCATTAAAATATATAGAGGCGTGTGCTAGCTCGGGAAAAACGATTGGCTCAATTGGTTCCATTCCAAAGTCTTTTCGCACTGGAATTCCTTTCTGTTTGAGCCAGTGTATCGCGTTTTCTAAATCGTGTAATCTTACTTGGAAAGCGATATGTCGTAAGGATGGATGATAATTAACTTTGTATTCTTTTCCTTCCCAAAGACCAATCCAACTTTCATTTTCTACAATCCAAAAGAAGGCGATATCTTTGTCTCTTTTATATAATTTGAGCCCCAGTGATTCATAAAAAGGTATCGAAATTTCTAAATTACAGACAGGTAAATGTGCTTCATAAAGACCTTTAATCATTATAATCCTCCTTAGTAAAAATGTTTCTTATTTTATATTAAACGATGCTTTGTTTATTGAAATCACTTAAAAGAAGGATATTAATTCATACGAAAGTATGAAAAAACAGCTCAAATATGAGCTGTTTTCGTATAGTTTTTAGTTAACATATTTTATTCATTTAGGGTTTAGCGAAAAGGATACGTATTATATTTAAAACCCTCCGCCGCCACCCCAACAGCTACATCCGATAATGATTAGAAGGATGAATAGCACGATGAGTAAAGCAAATCCACCGCCGAAACCAGCGCAACTACCACCAAAGCTCATGTTTTTTCCTCCTTTTTAGGAAATTAATCTATATAACTAATGGATTACTTTATAAGATATGTTTTTATTTGGAAAAGGAGCAAGTCTTACTTCTAATTAGACAAGAGCCTTTGATCTGATTTAAATATGATATTCACTTTGTTTCATAGCGCTTTTTTGAAAATGGTAAAACAATATGGAAGTGTATACTAGGTGAATGGATTGTAAATGGAAGGGGTATGTAACTTACAATTACATTAAAATTTCTTTTCATAAATATAAAATTTGTAAAAAAAACCATTTTTTTATTTTTTTATGAGTGAAAATGTACTATAATTTTACAAGTAATATTATGGGAAAAGGGAGTTTTAGTATAGAGATGGAGATGGGACAATTACACAATAAAATAGAACACAAAAAGAAAGAGTTAATTCAACTTGTTGCTAGGCATGGATTAGATCATGATAAAGTTTTGTTATTTAGTCGAGATTTAGATATACTAATTAATAAGTTTATGAATGTAAAAGAAATAGTATATAAGTGATTAATCTTTATTTTTTTATATTAGGATTATTTATTTGTAAAGGAGAGAAAAGTTATGGAACACTTACAAGAAGAGTTGTATAAACAAATAAAAGAAGAAAAAGGTGCAGTTACTATATTCTTAAAGAGCGGAGTAAGAATAGTAGGGGAAGTAGTTGGAGTAGATAGATTTACAGTATTAATATTAGTAGATGGAAAACAACAACTTATTTATAAGCAGGCAATATCAACAATTATGAAATAAGACACTCAAAATGAGTGTCTTATTTCATAATTAAATGGTTACTGTTTGCATGCTTCAACATCAATGCCGGCAGCGATTAATTTTTTTTCTCCGTCTTGTTCAATGATTTTTTGTAATTTAGACAAGAAAGAGTCAAAATCTGTATGTTTACCAACTTGGAAAGTCATTTTATGCTCAATTGGTAGCCAAGTATCAATATCAGCTTCGTTATGTTGAATTTTCACTTCAAGTTTATCGAGCGCGTTAGCAACTTTTGCTTCATACGTTTCTTTCGCTTCGAACTCCATCCATAAATCGTATAATTCTTCGCCAAGAGAACCTTCTAGTGTATGTTTAATATTTAAAATAGCCTTTTGCTCATTTTTTTGTTTTTGTAATTGTAATTCATGGCTATTCATTGTATCAAAGGCAGGAATATCACCAGCTTCTGCTTCAACAAGATCGTGAATTATGACCATTTTAAGTAATTTTTCTATGTGTACTTTTTGATCCAAATAAGGCTCAACTAAGATAGCCATTAAGGACATACGCCACGTATGTTCAGCAACACTTTCTTGACGTCCGTTAGAAAGCCAACTATGTCGCATTTCATATTTTAGTTTTTCTGCTAATGCAATGACTTGCAAAATTTTATGTTCCATCGTGATCCTCCTCATATTTCTATACTATAATTCTAATATGGAAATGAAATGTGTCAATTTTATGAGTATATTGCGATAAATAGATGATAAGCGTATAATGAATGTTATATGTGAAAACGCATTATTAAAATAAAAAAATGTTTTATAAAAATGAAAAGGAAGGGCAGGAATATGGGAGACGAAAATCAAGTATTAGCTAGACCACAAAGAAAAAAAAGGAAGTTTGACATTTCTAGCCCAATTGGCATTATAGTAGGTTTTGCGATTGTAATAGCGGCAATCATGCTTGGCGGCGGTGGAATAAAAGGTTTTAAAAACTTCTTAGATGTTTCATCTATTTTAATCGTTATAGGAGGAACAACAGCGACAATCGTTGTGGCATATAGATTTGGAGAAATAAAAAAATATACGAAAAGTATTTTTACTGTTTTACATAGAAGAGAAGAAGATTTAGAACAGTTAACGGATTTGTTCGTTGATTTTTCGAAAAAGTCTAAAAAACATGGCTTACTTTCTTTAGAAGTTGATGGAGAGCAAGTAGACAATCCTTTTATTCAAAAGGGAATTCGTTTAATGTTAAGCGGCTATGATGAAGTGGAATTAAAAGAAGTGTTAATGAAAGATGTTGAAACTGAAGTGTATGAGTTAAGAAAAGGAGCGACATTATTAGATAAAATTGGTGATTTCGCTCCAGCATGGGGCATGATAGGAACATTAATTGGTCTTATTATTATGTTGCAAAACTTACAAGATACCTCACAAATTGGTACAGGGATGGCAGTTGCGATGTTGACGACATTATATGGATCTTTGATTGCAAATATGATTGCAATACCGTTATCTGAAAAGGTGTATCGCGGTATTGAAGATTTGTATACAGAGAAGAAGTTTGTAATAGAAGCAATTTCAGAGCTGTACCGAGGACAAATTCCTTCCAAATTAAAGTTAAAACTTGATACATACGTATATGAAACGAAGATAAAAAAAGAAAAACGAGCAGCCTAGTAGTTTGAGGAGTGGTATGATGAGCAAGCGACCGCAAAGAGGATCGCCTCGTTGGATGACGACTTTTACTGATTTAACGATGTTATTGCTAACTTTCTTTGTATTACTAGTTGCGACTTCAAAGCAAGATACAGTAAAATTATCAAAGATGCTTGAAAAGTTCAGTGACGCGGAGCAAGTAAATGCAAAAGTAATGGAAAATACAATACCAGATATTTCACATGAAAAAAATGATGAAAAAGCAGTTTCAAAAAAGCGCATGGATGAATTGTATAAAAAGTTAAAAGCATATGTGGATAATAATGGTGTTAGTCAAGTGAATGTATATCGAGAAGATACAGGTGTTAGCATCGTTATAGTAGACAATTTAATATTCGATACGGGTGATGCGAATGTTAAGCCGGAAGCGAAAGAAGTAATTAGTCAATTAGTAGGGTTCTTCCAATCGGTACCAAATCCAATTGTTGTAGAAGGACATACAGATAGCAGACCGATTCATAATGAAAAATTCCCTTCCAACTGGGAATTATCTTCAGCACGTGCAGCTAATATGATTCATCATTTAATTGAAGTGTATAATGTGGATGATAAAAGGTTAGCAGCGGTAGGGTATGCAGACACAAAACCAGTAGCACCAAATGATTCACCACAAAATTGGGAGAAGAACCGCCGCGTTGTAATATATATTAAGGAATAATATATTTCTATTTTAGTAATAAAATAATAAAAATACAGAAATTCTTTTAAAAAAATATTAAATTTTATCGTTTTATTTTGTATAATGAGTGAGAATGATAAGGTGAAATATTAAGATATTTTTATACATAGTAAGGAGAGAACCGAAAAGAATGGCACATAAAATTTTAGTTGTAGATGATGCGATGTTCATGCGAACAATGATTAAAAACTTGTTAAAAAGTAATTCTGAATTTGAAGTTATCGGTGAAGCAGAGAATGGGGTAGAAGCGATTCAAAAGTATAAAGAGCTTCAACCTGATATTGTAACACTAGATATTACGATGCCTGAAATGGACGGACTTGAAGCATTAAAAGAAATTATGAAAATTGATTCGAGTGCAAAGGTTGTCATTTGTTCCGCAATGGGACAACAGGGTATGGTGTTAGATGCGATTAAGGGCGGGGCAAAAGACTTTATTGTAAAGCCATTCCAAGCGGATCGTGTTATTGAAGCTTTAACAAAAGTAGCAAACAGCTAATATAAGGGGTGCCACAAGGAATCAAAACAATGATAGTAGATAGATATGTGGCCCCTTTTTTTCTTGTTTTAAAACACTAAATTGTTATACATAAATGAAATGTTTGTTAGACAGGTAGGGGATTAAAGTGCAAACAGATCTATTAAATATATTTTTTGAAGAAGCAGAAGAACATTTACAGTCGCTAAATGAAAATGTGCTAAATTTAGAACGGAATCCTGCCGATATGGGTGTTGTAGGAGAAATATTCCGCTCAGCTCATACATTTAAAGGTATGTCTGCGAGTATGGAATTTACAGAAATGGCGGATTTAACGCATAAGATGGAAAGTGTTTTAGACGAAATCCGTCATGGAAATATGATGGTGAATGCTAATATTATTGATGTTGTTTTTGAATGTATTGATAATTTAGAAAAGATGGTTGCAGATGTGCAGCAAGGCGGAATGGGTAATATAGATGTTGTATCAACGAAATTTAAATTAGAAGCATTATTGAACGGAAATGTAGAAGCTTCTATGGAAAATGCAGAGCAAAGTAGTATAAATAATGATGATACAGTTTCGCATGAAGTATATATAACTGTTGAACAACAAGCTATTTTAAAAGCAGTACGTGCCATTATGTGTATTGAAGCATTACAAAATTTAGGTAATATACAAAAAACGGTTCCAAGCATTGAAGAAATTGAAGCGGATGCTTTTGGATTTGAGTTTACAGTATATATGAATACCGATCATAGTGTTGAAGAATTGAAACGAGTAGTGCTTCATGTTTCTGAAATTGAGAAAGTAGAAGTGAAGCAAGGTAGTCATAAAGTACAAGAAGGCGTACAGGTGGAAGAAACGATTCAACAGGTTGAAACCAGACAGCTGGAGTCATCGTTAGAACTGCCAATTCAACTGGTGAGCAATACGTCAACTAAACGTACTACAAAAACGAAAAATGCTAAAGTGGAGAATCGTTCTATTCGTGTTCAGTTAGAAAAAATCGAAACATTAATGAATATGTTTGAAGAAAGTGTAATTGAGCGTGGACGAATTGATGAATTAGCAGAAACGATTCAAAATAAGGAGTTAATCGAGCATTTAAATCGATTAGGGGATATTTCAAAAGATATTCAAAATGTACTATTAAATATGCGTATGGTACCAATTGAAACAGTTTTCAATCGTTTCCCGCGTATGGTACGCATGTTAGCGAAAGATTTAGGGAAAAAAATCGATTTACAAATTACAGGTGAAGATACTGAAGTTGATAAAATAGTTATTGATGAAATTGGTGATCCACTCGTTCATTTAATTCGTAATGCAATTGATCATGGGATTGAGACTGTTGAAAAACGCCGTGATGCCGGCAAAAATGAAACAGGTACTATTAAATTAGAAGCGTTCCATAGCGGAAATCATGTCGTAATTCAAATTACTGATGATGGAAACGGTATTTATAAAGAGAAAGTATTAGAAAAAGCGATTAAAAATGGTGTTATAACAGAAACAGAGGCAAATAAATTAACGGATCGTGAAGTGTATGATCTTATTTTCCAACCAGGATTTAGTACAGCTGAAGTTGTGTCTGACCTTTCTGGACGTGGTGTTGGATTAGATGTTGTTAAACATACGATTCATAGTTTAGGTGGGCATTTAATTATTGATTCTGAGGAAGGAAAAGGAAGTACATTCAGAATTGAACTTCCGTTAACATTGTCTATTATTCAATCAATGCTTGTTCAAACAAACGATACGCGTTATGCGTTGCCTCTCGGTAATATAGTCGAAGCGATTCGAATTCAAAAGGAAGATATTCAATCGTTACAAGGAAAAGACGTTTTAAATTATCGCAATCAAATTATTGAAGTAAAACATTTAAACACTGTATTTGGTGAAAAAACAGTAGATGATGCGTTTGCATCATATGATAGTCAAATGGTTCCTGTATTAATTGTTCGTAATTCACATCGTAGCTATGGACTTATTGTCAACACAATTATCGGTCAAAGAGAAATAGTCTTAAAGTCATTAGGCGACTTCTTTGCAGAGAGCTCTAACTATTTCTCTGGTGCGACAATTCTCGGTGATGGACGAGTGGTCCTCATTTTAAACCCAGAAGGTTTATAATAGGAATGAAGGAAGCTCCCCACTTGTATACAATTGGGGAGCTTTTTGGTTAGAACTATTCATTGAGTGTGTAACAATAGTCGTTTGCAAATATTGTGGGAATAATACGTTTGATAAATATAACGAGTGTAATAGAAAGTTTATATCGTTGAAAGAAAAACAGAAATGAGGAGGCAGGGAAAATGCCTGAGCAACACACAAAAGGGGATACGAGCACGATTGTGCTAGAAAAAGAAAATGAGCATTTAACGCCTCAAGAATGCGATATTCTTGGCGAGATTGCAAATATATCATTTGGTTCAGCTTCGACTGTATTATCAACAATCTTAAATAGGCAAGTAAGTATTACTGCTCCTCATATTGAATTGGTGGATTTATATGATACAAGTAATGTTGAAATTCCGCATGTTGTATTAAATATCCATTTCACAAAAGGATTAGATATGGAAAATCTACTTGTCTTAAAGCAAGACGTCGCTTTATCTATTGCGGATTTAATGATGATGGGAACAGGGGTAGTTGAAGAAGGGAAAGAGCTTAGTGAATTAGAGCTAAGTGCAGTACAAGAAGCAATGAATCAAATGATGGGATTCGCAGCAACGTCTATGTCGGAATTCTTCCAGGATACAGTGGATATGTCCCCACCTACAATCAAAATTGTGAAACTTAAGGAAGAGATGGAGAAAATCTCTAGTATTAATGGAAGTAATGTAATTGTTAAAGTATCGTTTGAATTAAAAATAGATAATCTTATAGACTCTAAACTTGTACAAATTGTTTCAGTTGAACATGCGAAACAAATGATAAATAAATTATTACAATTATCTGGTGGTGTGGAAGAAGGAATAGAAGAGCAGACGGAAGTGGCGGAAACTGAGGTTGTAGAAGAACATGTTGAGAAAGAGCAGTTAACACAAGAAGAGAAAGATGTGCTTGGTGAAATTGCGAATATTTCAATTGGTTCGGCTTCAACCGTACTATCGACGCTTTTAAATCAGCCTGTTTCTATTAGTACACCAAATGTAGAGGCAATTAATGTTCGTCATTATGACGGAGTGCCAGTCCCATTTGTTATATTAAATGTCGATTTTGTTGAAGGATTAAAGAATGAGAACGTATTCGTATTTACGAAAGATGTTGCTTTAACAATGGTAGATTTAATGATGATGGGAACGGGTGAGATCGATCCGGATAAAGAACTAAGTGAATTAGAGTTAAGCGGTATTAAAGAAATCATGAACCAAATGATGGGGCATGCTGCAACAGCAATGTCAGAAATATTTAAAGAAAAAATGGATATGACACCACCAGATGTTAAATTTGTTTCGTTAAAAGAAGAAATGGAATATTTGGGAGAAGCGATGGAAGTGGACGAGCTCGTTCAAATTACGTTTAACATTGAAATTGGTGACCTTCTTCAGTCAAAGATGTATCAAATACTACCAATATCAGAAGCAAAAGAAATGGTTAGACGACTTCTTTATCCGATGATGGAAGAGCAAGAAGTAATAGTTGAAGAAGTTATTGAAGAGGAAGAAATTCCTGCACCAGTCATACAGCCGATTGAATATCAAGAAGTTAAACAGGTAGAGCCAGTGTATATGGATGCATCTATTCTACAAAATGTAGAAATGAATGTTAAATTTGTATTTGGAAGTACAGTGAGGACAATTCAAGATATTTTAAGTTTACAAGAAAATGAAGCGGTCGTACTGGATGAAGATATTGATGAACCAATTCAAATTTATGTGAACGATGTATTGGTTGCTTATGGAGAGCTTGTAAATGTAGATGGATTTTTCGGAGTAAAAGTGACGAAATCGCTATAGGAGTTTGAACAAATAGATGAAAAACGTAAAGTTTTTTCTAGTGAGTTTGCTATTTTTACATATATGTACTTTCTTCCCGTTGCAAGGGCAAGCGGAAGAAATAAGTGTACAAGAGCAAAATGTAAGTGAAGTGAATGAGCAAGAAGAGCAAAAAGAGCAAAATATAAAAGATCGGGAACAGTCGGAACGAACGGAAATACCCCCGGTTGAAGATGAAAAAAAAGTAGTAGAGAATGAGCAGGAGAAAGAACAACGAGAAGAAAGAAAGATAGAAACAGACCGAGGAATTATTACAGTTAATAAGCAGGAATTACAGGTTGGCGAAGAATTGCGAATTGCTGTAGAGCCAAATGAAAAAAATACTCAAAGTGTAAAAGGTGTATTGCAATTACAAAAAAATGGTGAGCAGTACAGACAGGAAAGAGTAATATCTTTCGAGTATGAAGAAGAAACGAAACGATGGATCGCTAATTACAAAGTCGGAATATATGATTTGCAAGGTGATTGGAACCTTCAGCTCGTTGAAAGCTATAAAGAAGATGAGAAGGAAGAAGTAGTAGAGAATGAATTAAATGTTCCGCTCATTCGAATTAATAACAAAATACCCACTATAGATAAAGAATTGCCGAAGTTAGAGAAGGTTACTATTGATGAGGCGAAAGAGAACTTTATTGAACGAAAAAAGGGAGAATTTGTTTATATACGAGTAAAAGCGGTAGATATAGAATCAGTTGTTAATGAAGTGCGAGTTATATTAAAAGGAAAAGAAGAAGGTAACGATATTACTTTTTTATTAGACTATAATAAACACGACCTGGATTGGCAGAAACAAATTGAAATAACAGAAGCGTTACCTAGTGGTCCGCACCAACTTATTGTGGAAGTAACAGATGCGGCAGGTAACAAACTTGTGACAGAGAGTGAATATATCATTTCTATTATCGAACAAAAAGTGGAAGATAATGAAAAGATAGAAGAACATGAGAATCAAAATAAACTAGAAGATAAGAAAGAAGCTGAGAAGCAGGAAGATTCGAAAATAGCGACTCCGCTTCCGGAAGAAAAACTTCCAGTTGTTCAAATTCCAAAGCAAGACGAGAAAGTAAACTATTTTATAAAAGAGCCGTTGAAGGAGAAAGAGGAAATCAAATACGTTATAAAAGAGCCATCGACAGACAATAAGGAAGTAAATAATGTGAAGGCTCCTAAAGAGAAAAAAAGTAAAAATGATGATCAAGTTGTTTCTAAAAAGAAAGAAAAAATAGAAGAACAACAAGAGAAGAAAGAAGAAAAAAGTGAACAGGGAGTACAAGCCTCTAATGTGTTTGCTATTATGTCAGGATTATTTGTACTATTTTTAGTTTTAAAGAGTAATAAAGAGTGGGGCTAATAATTTGATAGTAGTGGAGGCGCTTAAATGGAAATTAAACGTACTACAATTGAAAATAAGACGCTACACCCATTAAAACAGCCTGCAGCTATTTCAGAACATGAAATTCAGAAAGAACGAAAACAAAGTAACCTTGTGTTTACGGGGCAGTCCCAAATCATTTCGAAAAATAATGAAATAGGGATTATACTTGCGAGTTTAGGTGATGGAAAGATTGTAAAAGAAATGCTTTCTAAAGAAATGGATACAGTGTTGCAGTTGTTTTCAAAGCTACATATGTTGTCCGAGGAAGGAAAGCAATCGGAAAAAATATATGAACAGATTGTTAGAAGTTTGCATGGGCTTATTAAACAAGCGCATATAAAGGGAGTTCCGTTATTAGACGGAACGTATGATTTTGCTGAAGTGCAGCTTTCGTTTGGAAGAAAAGTGCATATTCCGTTACTTGATGTAAGTGCGCTCATTTCTAGAGTGGAACAAGATACATCAGAAGGAAATACGAATTTAATGATCACAGTTATTACAGCTTACATGACAAAATTGTCTAACGAAACAATTTTAATTAGCGGTACGGATCGCATTTCTAAAGAACGTGATGCAAGTGTGTGGAGAGCACTTGCAGAAATGAATATGACGCAATTATCGCATGCGTTGAAACATACGATTCAAGAGCATAAATGGTCTGTTACAGCTCTATTTCTCTTTATATGGGTTATAGGTATTATATTGATTCGTATTATATAATAAAAAAAGGTCGTCATTTCAATTATGACGACCTTTTTCTATATTTTTTCGTAGAAGAATGTATCAAAACGCTGAAGGTTGTAGCGTTCGGGTGTTAAAATTTGTTCTGTGCTACCAACGAATAGTACGCCGCCTTTTCGTAAAGAACGACTAAATTTTTCATAGAGCTTTATTCTGGCTTCTTCTGTAAAGTAAATCATTACATTTCGACAAATGATTAAGTCGTAGTTCGTATCAAATGTCTGCATTAATAAATCATGTTGTTTGAATGTAACTTGCTGTTTAATATTTTGATGCAATATATATGTATCATCTTCTTTTGTGAAATGACGTTGTTTTAAATCATTAGGTAATTCTTTCAAAGAGCGTTCTGTATATTGACCACGCTTCGCAGTTTCTAAAACATGAAAATCAAGATCCGTTGCTTGAATATCATAACGAAATGGAGCTAGATGCTTCGATAATATTAAAGAAAGCGTATATGGTTCTTCACCGGCAGCACAAGCAGCACTCCAAATTTTTAATTTGCCGTTATTTTGTTCAAGTAGCTTTGGTAGAGCTTTTGTCTCTAGTGTTTGCCAGCGTTCTTTATTTCTGAAAAACTCTGAAACGTTAATCGTAATGTAGTCAATAAAACTTAAAAATAATGTTTGATCGGTGCGTAAACTGTTTAAAAATTTTATATAATTGTCAAAACCTTTTCTTGAAATGAAAGCATCGATTCTTCTGCGCATTCTATCTTGCTTATAGGAAGCGATATCCATATTAAATAGCTGTTTAAAACTCGTAATAAAATGATCATAATCTTGTTCAGTTTTCATATTTACAATAGGCACAATAACGATATTGTGCCTCCCCCTTTACGTCATACGAATTTTTTGTTCAAAGCTTTTTTTCATCTGCTTTTCATGTAAGCCTGGTAAATCATAAATGACGGCGTCAACTCCTGCTTCTTTTGCAATGTCAATAGGAATGACAGACGTATGTTTATCCCCATTATAAAAACAGAGAACTAAATCAGTATCTTCGACAATTTGCTTTACAAAAAACATATAATCTGATCGATAAATGGAGTCGGAAGGATGATCAAAAGCAATATATTCAGCCCCGTGTTTTTTTAAATAATCAACGACTTCTTGAAATTCGTCTGTTAATACATGTAACGGTTGTAGCGTATAAAGGCATAAATTTTGAGCGAGTCTTTCGTTTTCAATGAAAAAACGAAGAACTTCATTTTCAATAGCTTTATAGCATAATATGTAAATTTTATGTTTGTGAGCATAGTCAATTAAAAAATTTTTTATTTCTTCTTGATCTAATGCTGTTAATTGATTTGAACCACAAAGAAAAATATTCATAGATTTGTGCCACCTCATGCTAAATTGTAACATATCTTCTATAAAAAATAACTGCAAAATATGAGTGTTCAGAGTATAATTATAAATAACTGGATTTTACGATTAAGTTTTGAAAGAAATAAAAAAATAAATAGGTGATATATATGCTACGTTCTATCTCGCATAATCCAATTTTATCGCATATACCGCCTGCTACTCAAATGCCGAAAGAAGCAAATGTCAGGACAGGACTTGCATTTTCGGATAATTTGCATGCAGATCCGAAAAAAGATAAATTGTTAGAACAAATGGAAGCGCTAGTTGATAACATTGGGGAAATTAAAGAGAAAATTGAATTAGAGTTAACGCTTGATAATGTTATGGAATACAAAAATACTGTGAAATCATTTTTGAATTTTTACGTTGATAACTTACTGCAATATAAAGACGTTATGTCTCGTCATCCGCGTTATGGATATTCGCAGAAAATGACAATTGTAAAACAAGCTGAAGTGGGATTAAATGAAATGGAAGATGTTATGAATTTAATTAATACGAAAACAGGGCATTTAGAAATGTTAAATCAAATTGGAGAAATTCATGGTTTAATTGTAAATTTAGTCTTGTAAAAGGGAAGGAAGCTATATGTACATACAATTATATGAAAAGCTTGTTATCATTCAAAAAGCATATGAAAATATTCAAACGCTTGGAGAACAAATATATGAGAATTTAAAACATAAAAATGTAAATGCAGTTCAAAAGCTGCAAGTGGAACAATTGCAGTACATAGAAGGTGTAAAAGGATTATCTCGCTCTTTTGAGGAGATGGTTGTTCAGTTTTGTGAAGAAAAGAAAGTCGAACCATTGCGTATGCGTTCGCTATTTTCGTATTTTTCACCGGAAGAAATTGAAAAAATAGAAGAATTACAAAAAATTTTAAATGAATTAGAAGAAAATGTAAAAATGATTCTTTTGAAAAATCAATATTACTTAAACGTACTATTAAAAACTACAGAGAGTATTGTAGATTCCGTTTCTGAATACAATTTGGAGAAAAACAATAATTCGCAAATCTTTATGAATGAACTATTGTAAAGGAGAAGTGAAGCATTATGAGGTTATCTGATTATAATACACCGCTATCTGGTATGCTAGCGGCCCAAATGGGATTACAAACGACGAAACAAAACTTATCTAACATTCATACGCCTGGTTATGTGCGTCAAGCCGTGAATTTAGGGTCTGTAGGAGCAAGTAATGGTCATACGCCAGGACAGAGAATTGGTTCGGGTGTACAAACATTAGGTGTTGACCGAATTACTGATGAAGTGAAAACGAAGCAATTTAATGATCAGTTGTCACAGTTCTCTTACTATGCATATATGAATTCTACTTTATCACGAGTAGAGTCTATGGTAGGAACTACAGGAAAGAATTCATTATCTAGTTTAATGGATGGTTTTTTTAATGCTTTTCGTGAAGTTGCGAAAAATCCAGAACAATCAAACTACTACGATACATTAGTTGCTGAAACTGGAAAGTTCACAAGTCAAATAAATCGTCTTGCGAAAAACTTAGATACAGCGGAAGTACAGACGACAGAAGATATTGAAGCGCATGTCAATGAATTTAATCGTCTTGGTGCTAGTTTAGCAGAAGCGAATAAAAAAATTGGACAGGCAGGGACACAAGTACCTAATCAACTATTAGATGAACGTGATCGTATTATTACAGAGATGTCTAAATATGCCAATATAGAAGTGTCTTATGAATCTATGAATCCTAATATCGCGAGTGTTAGAATGAATGGCGTTTTAACAGTAAATGGACAAGACACATATCCACTTCAATTAAATAAGGGGAGCGAACCGATGACTGTTGCGATTTATGGATCGGATATTCCTTTAACAGGTGGAGCCATTCAATCAGCAATAGATACGAAAGGAAAGATTGCTAGTTATAAGAAAAATATTGAAGACTTAATGAGTTCTGTGAAAAATCAAGTGAATACAGTGATGGGAAAAGATTTCTTCGTTGGAGATCATGCGAAAGATATTCAGTTAAATCCTGAATTCGCAAAAGATGTTTCAAAAATGAAAATTTCTGCTGAAACAGCAAATAAACTGGCAGGAATTACAGATGGAGATTATAAAGAAGGTCTTTCTTATAAACAAGCGTTAGACCAATTTATAGTTGGTGTAGCTTCTGATAAAAGTGCAGTGAATGCTTATCAAAATATTCATAAAGACTTATTAGAAGGTATTCAGCAAGAAAAGATGAGTATAGAAGGCGTCAATATGGAAGAGGAAATGGTTAATTTAATGGCCTTCCAGAAATACTTCGTGGCAAACTCTAAGGCCATTACAACGATGAATGAAGTATTTGACAGTCTGTTTTCGATTATTAGATAACGCGAGGTAGAAACGAAGCCCCTTTTTTTATGTGTAGAGAGAGGGTCCTGCATAGGGTGGAAGCGGACAGAGCCTTTTAGTGGACCAAGCCGTGTAAGACCAGAGATATGAAATGATTGAATGATAAGTTAGCTAAGAGGAAAGCCATGTGTAGTAAATGTATCGTCCTCGTGTTAAATAAAAATGAAAAAGAGCTTTTTTTATGTGTAGAGAGAGGGTCCTGCGTTAGATAGAGGCGGTCAGAGCCTATTAGTGGACCAAGCGATGTGAGACCAGAGGGTTGTGGGTTAGGTTAGAGAACAGCCATGTCAAATAAAAACGAAACGTCTCTTTCTTTTATGTGTAGAGAGAGGATCCGGCATAGTGTGGAAGCGGATAGAGCCTTTTAGTGGACCAAGCCGTGTAAGACCAGAGATATGAAATGATTGGATGGTAGGGAAGAAAATAGCCGTACAGTTGTGGTTGCTTCCCCGCGCTAAGTCAAATATAGATAAAGGAGGAGATAGGGATGAGAGTATCTACATTTCAAAATGCAAACTGGGCAAAGAATCAGATGATGGATTTGAATGTGCAACAGCAATATCACCGAAATCAAGTAACTTCAGGTAAAAAAAATCTTCTCATGAGTGAAGATCCGCTTGCAGCAAGTAAATCATTTGCGATTCAACATTCGTTAGCAAATATTGAACAAATGCAAAAAGATTTAGCGGATTCGAAAAATGTATTAACACAAACTGAAAATACTTTACAAGGTGTTTTTAAATCTTTAACAAGAGCGGATCAATTAACAGTGCAAGCGTTAAATGGAACGAATAGCGAAAAAGAATTGAAGGCAATCGGTGCAGAGATTGATCAAATTTTAAAACAAGTTGTATATTTAGCGAATACGAAAGAGCAAGGCCGTTATATTTTCGGTGGTGATAGTGCTGAGCAAGTTCCATTCACAGAAGATGGTACGTATCAAGGTGGAAAAAATGATGTGAACTGGCAACTAAATGATGGCTATGAATTAAAAGCATTTCGTAACGGAGAAGAATTATTATCACCGGTTATAAAAACGTTAAAACAGATGAGTGAAGCGCTGAATAACGGTGATCAAAAAGCTTTGCAACCACTATTAGGAGAAAATAAGAAAAACTTAGATAGCATCATTAACCGTACAACTGAAGTTGGTTCAACTATGAATACAATGGAGACGTTTAAAACGATTTTAAGCGAGCAAAATTTAGCACTTCAAGAAAACCGTAAAGAAATTGAAGATGTCGATTTGGCGGTAGCAATTTCTGACCTAGCATATATCAATGCAACGTATGAAGCGACGCTTAAAGCGGTTAGTACGATGAGTAAAACGAGTATTTTAGACTACATGTAAACAATAAGGAGTGAGACAACATGGCAGGAACATTAACAGGTATTGGCGGTAGACAACAGATCTGGAACCTCGGAAATAATATGATCGATACATCTAACTTTGTAGAATTAGAAATGCAAGCGTTAGATATGAGAAAAACACCGTATGCTAATGAAAAGAACCAACTTTCACAAGATAAACTATTATACACAAGTTTAAAATCAGAATTTAGTTCTTTCACACAAACATTTAAAAACTTAGCGGCTTTTAAAGGGAATGAGAAAAAAGTTACAACAACACAAGACGGTTATATTAATGTAAAAGCTGATGGTGGAGCGATTGCAGGAACTTTTAATATGACGATTACACAGCTCGCACAGCGTCATCAAATAGCTTCTAATTCTATTGATAATATAAATGAGAAGCTTCCAAGAAATGAAACAATAAAACTAGGCGATAAAGAACTAAAAGTAACAACTGATATGACATATAAAGATTTAATTAATAAAATTAATGATGGGGATTATGGGGTATCAGCATATACACTTGGTAATAAAATTTTTATGTCCTCTACGAAAGAAGGAGAGGCAAACGCTATTAAATTAGCAAGTACACCACCTAACGTACTTACTGAACTATTTTATTCAGAGGTGGAAATTAAAGGGACAGGCACAAATCAAGACAGTGAAACTAAGACGGAAATGAAATTAAATACTATTAATGAAGCGAAAAATGCTATATATAGTATTAACGGTATCGAGGACAAAAGTCCTACGAATACAATTGAAGCTCTTCCTGGCGTGAAAATTGAATTGTTAAAAGTAACGGAGCCAAAAGTAGACGAAAAACCAGGTGAAGAAAAACCAGATGCAGGTACAACAACAGATTCAAAAGTAAAAGGTATTGATCTGAAGTTTACAGTAAGTGATTCAAATGTAACAGACGCATCAAATATTATTAAAAAAATGGTAGCTGATTATAATAAAGCTGTTTCTACAATAGATATTTTTGCTGGAAAAGGTGGAGCCTTCCAAGGTCAAGCTATTATGCAAAGTGTACGTCAAGCGATGAATAACATCGTAACATTTTCTCAAGACGGTAATTATTTGTTTTCATTTGGAATTCAATTAAAGCAAGACGGGACGATGGAAGTTAATGATGAAAAATTAACACAAGCGTTAAAAGACAAGCCGGATGCAGCGAAGCAATTTTTCTTTGGTTCTAACGGTTTAGGGAAGATGATGGAAGAACCACTTGATAAACTATTTGGTGATAAAGGTGTAGTCGGAGAGCGTGTAAAAAACATCGATTCACGTGTAAGTGATTTAGATAAAAAGATTAAAGATATTGAAACACAAAATCTGCAAAAACAAGATGAGATTGTGAAGAAGTATCAAAAGCTAGAAAGTACATTAGCGGCGCTAGATAGCCAACTAAAAACAATTAAAGCAATGACAAAACAAAAAAGTGATGATTAATGAAAGTTGAGGAAGTGATCGTATGCAAGCATGGCAACGTTATATGCAAAATGATATTATGACGAGTAATCCAATTAAAAATACAATTTTTATTTATGAAAGATGTATCGTTGAGTTTCGTAATTTAGAAGAGCTTTTAAATACTTTTAAACTACAAGAAGGAGATGCACTTCTTGAAAAATTAGAACGTATTTTTGAAGAGTTAAAGCTTCAATTAAATCCTGAGATTACTAAAGATTTGTATGATAGTCTATTCGGTTTATACGATTGGATTAGCATTCAAATTCAGACGATGAAAGTAACGCGTGAAGTAAAAGACATGGATGCGATTGTGCAAGTGTTACAAGATTTAATAGACGGTTACCGCGGAGCACTCGAAAATGAACAATGATATTTATCGAGCGTTTGTCGGCTGTTTTAATGAAATCGGTGAATTACAAGTGTCAGATGAAGAATTTGCTGAGAAAAGTGCTATGTTAAATCGCTGGATGATGACCTTGGATGAAAAGACGCGAGCAGATGTTGCAGCGGAAGTGAGTCCATTAATAATAAAGGCAGCTCAACATATTCGAGATAAGCAAAAGATTTTGGAAGAAATGATTATGACAAATGATGGACGAATGAAAGCTAATTCGTTTTACGGTAAATATTAATTGTAAAGTATGGAAACGGGTTCTCCTTATTATAAGGGGAATCCATTCCGTTGTTTGAATAAAAGCGTTCCGCTGATTGAGGTTTCACTTTATGACTGTAATGAAAAAACAGAAATAATCTAAATAATAAAAAAAAGAACTTTATTTTATTGTTCTTATATAGAAATGTTATATAGATTACTAAGTGAATACAGTTTTTTTATTCTTTTATATATTTTTGTATTTTTCTAAAGACAACAATGGGAAAATGGAATAAAATATGAAAGGGTACATAATAGATAACATTTTAATAAATACATATAAGGAAATGAATAATAAAGTGAAACTTCCATCAGTGGATGATCATGCCGTAAGCGAGCATGATGGAAAAAAGAAGGGTGTGGAATATGCCGGACTTAGTTAGTGATGTTAGTCATTATATGAATTATTTAGTAACGAAGCGAAATACTGTTTCTAGTAATATTGCAAATGCGAATACACCAGGGTTTAAAGCACAAGATGTAACATTTGCTGAACAAATGAATATAAATAATCCGCTATTCAAAAAAAATGCTGCGGATTTAAAGAGTAATTCAGACTTATATCAAACGAATGAAATGCACTTACCAACAGTAAATGCGAAAAATACATATGCAAAGATTCAAACGAAATCAATGCAAACGAATAAAGATGGAAATAGTGTGGACGTAACGACAGAAATGCTAGATTTAATGAAAACAAACCAATTATACGGTATCTCAATTAATGCGATTAATACGCAATACGCAATTAACCAAGCAGCACGTGGACGTTAAGAGTAGAAGGAGAGACAACGATGTTCCAAGCAATTAATGCAAGTGGCTCAGGACTAACTACAGCGAGAAAATGGATGGAAGTTACTTCTAACAATATCGTAAATGCAAATACGACGGGAGCGCCGGGCGCAGAGCCGTATCACCGCCGAAGTGTGGTGCTAGAATCAAACAATAGTTTTGCAAGTATGCTAGATGGAGCTCCTACTAACGGAGTGAAAATAAAAAGTATTGAAACGGATCGAAATGAAAATCTTGTGTATGATCCGACGCATCCACATGCAAATGAAGAAGGATATGTACGTTATCCGAACATTGATGTGACAGCTGAGATGACGAATGTAATGGTTGCTCAAAAAATGTATGAAGCAAATACGAGTGTATTAAATGCAAACAAAAAAATGCTCGATAAAGATTTAGAAATCGGCCGAGGATAAGAGGGAAGATGGGAAATATGAAAATCCAACCAGTGTTAAATACACAGCCATTTGGAGCAATTCAGCCAATTGGCGTACCGAAAACTTCAGAAACATCTGTAGTTGAAGGCAAAAAGTTTATTGATTTATTGGAAGATATGAATCAAACGCAAAATAATGCACAAACAGCAGTATATGATTTACTGACAAAAGGGGTAGGAGAAACGCATGATGTTTTAATTCAGCAGAAGAAAGCTGAATCACAAATGAAAACGGCTGCTCTTGTACGAGATAACCTTATTGAGAATTATAAGTCACTAATTAATATGCAAATTTAGGAAAATGGACGGGTGTGTTTAAATGGAAAAGATAAAAAATGTTTTCCAATCGTTGAAAACGTGGCATAAGTTAGTAATTGGTGCTGCGCTTTTAGCGATTGTAACAGGAGCACTTTTATACTTCACCTTGCCAGATAAATATGTTGTTGTATATCAAAATTTAAACGATACAGATAAGCAAGAGATTACAGCAGAATTATCGAAGCTAGGTGTTGATTATCAATTAGCAGCTGATGGTTCGATTCGAGTGCAAAAGAACGATGCTCCATGGGTTCGAAAAGAAATGAATGGAATGGGCTTACCGTTTAATTCAAAAAGCGGTGAGGAAATTTTATTAGAAAGCTCGCTCGGTTCAAGTGAGCAAGATAAGAAAATGAAGCAGATTGTCGGTACGAAAAAGCAATTGGAGCAAGATATTGTAAGAAACTTTGCGACAGTTGAAACGGCGAATGTGCAAATTACATTACCTGAAAAAGAAACCATTTTCGATGAAGAAAAGGCAAAGGGAACAGCAGCAATTACCATTGGTGTGAAACGTGGACAACTATTAACAGCTGATCAAGTTGCGGGTATACAGCAAATGATTAGTGCAGCCGTTCCAGGTGTGAAAGCAGAAGAAGTAAGTGTTATTGATAGCAAAAAAGGTGTTATCTCAAAAGGAGCAGATGCAGCGCAATCTACTAGTTCCTCTTCTTATGAAAAAGAAGTTGAGATGCAACAACAAATTGAAGGTAAATTAAAGCAAGATATTGACGCGACGTTAATGACGATGTTTAAGCCAAATGAATATAAAGTGAATACGAAAGTGTCTGTAAATTATGATGAAGTTACACGTCAGTCAGAAAAATATGGTGATAAAGGTGTACTTCGCAGTAAACAAGAGCAAGAGGAAAGCTCTACTGCGCAAGAGGGAGCGGATGCGAAGCCAAGTGCTGGTATTACAGCGAATGGTGAAGTGCCAAACTACGGTACGAACAATAATCAAAATGGTAAAATCGTCTACGATAATAAAAATGGTAACAAAGTTGAAAACTATGAGATAGATAAAACGGTTGAAACGATTAAGAAACATCCGGAATTAACAAAAACAAATGTTGTTGTATGGGTCGATAATGATACGTTAGTAAAACGAAGAATTGATATGACAACGTTTAAAGAAGCAATTGGTACAGCTGCTGGACTTCAAGCTGATCCGAATGGAAACTTTATAAATGGTCAAGTTAACGTTGTAACTGTTCAGTTTGATCAACCGAAAGTAGAGAAAGAGAAAGAGCCAGAAAAAATCGGCATTAACTGGTGGTTATTCGGTGGAATTACAGGTGGATTGTTAGCGCTTGGTGGCCTATTATGGTTCTTCTTAGCAAGACGTAAGAAAAAGAAAGAAGAAGAGGAATATGATGAATACTTAGCAGAAGAGGAAGTTGCTGCAAGTAGTGAAAGCATTATGGAAATTCCTGAAGAGAAAATAGTACCAGAGCCAAAACCAGAACCAGTAGAACCGGCAGAACCTACATTAGATGACCAAGTGCAGGAAGCTACGAGAGAGCATGTAGAAGGTACTGCAAAAGTTATTAAAAAATGGCTAAACGGATAAGTAAGGGAGGAAAAACAATGTTAGATGAAATCTCCTCCAAAGAAAAAGCTGCCATCCTCATTCGTACATTAGACGAAGAGGTGGCAGCAAAAGTCATTGAATATATGACGGCTGAGGAAAAAGAAGTGTTACTTCGTGAAATTGCGAAGTTTCGTGTATATAAAGCAGAAACGTTAGAAAATGTACTAGGGGAGTTTCTGTATGAACTAAATGTAAAAGAATTAAATTTAGTGACCCCAGATAAAGAATACATTCGTCGTATATTTAAAAATATGCCAGAAGACGAGTTGGAAAAATTATTAGAAGACCTTTGGTACAACAAAGATAATCCATTTGAATTCTTAAATTCACTAACAGATTTAGAGCCACTTCTTACAGTGCTTAATGATGAATCGCCACAAACGATAGCAATTATTGCTTCTTATATTAAGCCTCAACTAGCATCTCAATTAATTGAGAGATTACCAGATCATAAACGTGTAGAAACGGTAATGGGCATTGCGAAGCTAGAGCAAGTAGATGGTGAATTAATTAATCAAATTGGTGAGTTATTAAAAGCAAAATTAAATAATATGGCATTTAGTGCTATTAATAAAACAGATGGATTGAAAACGATTGTGAACATTTTAAATAACGTTTCACGAGGCGTTGAAAAAACAGTCTTTCAAAAGCTCGATGAAGTCGATTATGAGTTATCTGAGAAAATTAAAGAAAATATGTTTGTCTTTGAAGACTTACTCGGTCTTGAAGATCTTGCACTTCGCCGCGTATTAGAGGAAATTACAGATAACGGTGTTATTGCGAAAGCAATTAAAATTGCAAAAGAAGAAATTAAAGAGAAATTATTTACATGTATGTCTTCAAACCGTAAAGAGATGATTCTAGAAGAGTTAGATGGCTTAGGACCGCTTAAGATGACGGATGCTGAAAAAGCGCAGCAAACGATTACAGGTACAGTGAAAAAACTAGAAAAAGAAGGAAGAATTATCGTTCAAAGAGGTGAAGATGATGTCCTTATTTAAAAACAGAATTCCGAAGAATTCTGTTTCTTTTTCTGAAGAAACGTATGAATTACAATTCCCGAAACCAATATCAGTTCACGCCCAAGAAGAAATACAAGTAGATCATGCAGAACTTCTAGCACAGCAAGATGTATTACATATTGAAATGCATCAACTAAGGCAGCAGCAGCAAATGCTAGAGCAAGAGCGTCAGCGGTTGTTACAGGATAAAGAACAGTTTCAAATGCATATTCATGAACAAATGGAGCAGATGGAAGTAGCGCGTATACAGTTTCAAAAAGAGCAACAAGAAACGGCATATGAATGGACAGAGTTATTATGGAATCAATCTTTTCAATTAGCAGAAAAAATCGTGAATCAAGCGGTAGATTCACGATTATTAGACGTTTTGCCGATTTTAACAGGTATCGTGCAAACATTGCCTACTTCATTTGAAAAATTAACTATAACGGTTCATCCAGAAACATTTGAGCGTATACAAGAAGAGAAAGAAAATACGAAAGAGTATTGGTTACTACAATTAGTAGAATGGAAGTATGATTTTTCTTTACAGTTTGGCGAATTTGTTTTGGAAGAAGAGAAAGAGTTTTTTGAATTTAAATTTGCACCTATATTTGCGAAACTTCGTCATAAATGGGAAGAAGAAAAGTTGTTTGAGGAGCAAAACGTATGAACAACAAGCTCATGAACGAACATAATAAATGGAATACGTTTATTGAAACGCCGTTTTATACGAAAGTTGGCAAAGTTCATAGTGTACAAGAGCAGTTTTTTGTAGCGAAAGGTCCGAAAGCGAAGATTGGAGATGTTTGTCTCGTTGGAGAACATAGCGTCTTATGTGAAGTTATTGCAATTGAAAAAGAAAATAATATGTTACTACCATTTGAACAGACAGAAAAAGTATGTTACGGAGATTCAGTTACATTAATTGCAGAAGATGTCGTTGTGCCCCGTGGTAATCATTTGCTAGGAAAAGTGTTAAGTGCAAATGGCAAAGTGTTAAACGAAGATGCTGAAAATATTCCAGTGCAAAAAATAAAATTAGATGCACCGCCGATTCATGCATTTGAGCGTGAGGAAATTACAGACGTATTTGAAACGGGAATTAAATCGATTGATTCTATGTTAACGATTGGCATTGGGCAAAAGATTGGTATTTTTGCAGGATCGGGTGTTGGGAAATCTACATTACTTGGAATGATTGCGAAAAACGCAAAAGCTGATATTAACGTTATTAGTTTAGTAGGTGAGCGTGGCCGAGAAGTAAAAGACTTTATTCGAAAAGAATTAGGTGAAGAAGGTATAAAAAAAAGCGTCGTTGTTGTAGCGACGTCAGATGAAAGTCACCTTATGCAACTTCGTGCGGCAAAGCTTGCAACGTCTATTGCTGAATATTTTCGTGATCAAGGAAATAACGTATTACTTATGATGGATTCAGTTACTCGTTTTGCCGACGCTCGCCGCAGTGTTGATATTGCAGTAAAGGAATTACCGATCGGTGGTAAAACACTGTTAATGGAAAGTTATATGAAAAAGTTATTAGAGCGATCCGGAAAAACGCAAAAAGGCTCTATAACAGGTATTTATACGGTACTAGTTGATGGTGACGATTTAAATGGTCCCGTACCAGATTTAGCACGTGGTATTTTAGATGGACATATTGTATTAAAGCGTGAGCTTGCGACGCTTAGCCATTATCCTGCCATTTCCGTACTAGATTCGGTGAGTAGGATTATGGAAGAAATCGTATCGCAGAATCATTGGCAACTTGCCAATGAAATGAGAAAAATTTTATCTATTTATAAAGAGAATGAATTGTATTTTAAATTAGGAACAATTCAAGAAAATGAAGAAAATGCTTATATTTTTGAATGTAAAAATAAAGTGGAAGCTATAAATAAGTTTTTAAAACAAGGTCGAACGGATAGCTTTCATTTTGAAGATATTGTCCAAGCGATGTACCATATTGTATAAGACCTCGCCCTTTGAGGTCTTATTTTTTTGATTTTAATATTTCACAGATTTTTTTGTAAAAAAACTATATAATAGAAAAAGGGAACGTTATAATAGGAAGGGGCTATGAAAACAGGTGGATAAGCAGCAGTACGACACGATAAAATTGCAGATTAATCAAGAGAAAGAACAAATCTTGAAAGAAGTGTACGAACTAACAGCTGAAAAAAGAAAAATAGAACAAAAAAAAGAATATGATCTGTATGTTGTGAAATCACGTAGTAAAGTCGTACAAACTGGGCAACGTATTATGGCTGGTATGCTGTCTTCACATACATTTTCACCTGAAAGAATAGAAGAATGGAATCGGAAAATTAAAAAAACAGAAGGTTTTATTCAAAAAAATGAAAGCCTTTTAGAGAAAATAAAAGAAAAAGAACGTGTCATTGATGAAATGTATCAAGAAGATTGTAAGAAGCTTGCGAAAGTAAAAGAAAAGTTAGAAGAAAAAATGCTTCTTGATTTAAAAATGTGTATGAACGGATGAGGTGGATGTAGTGATACAATTTGTATTACCGGTGCAACAGAGTTTACCTCCGCAAAAAGAAAAAGGGCTAGAAGTGCAATCAAAAAATGAAAATTCTTCATTTGATAATACAATGAGAATTGAAAATAAAAAACAGCCGAAAACGGAGAAACCGAAACGAGAAGAAGCACCAGAAGAAGAGAAGAAAGAATATCTTCTCGCAAAAAAAACGGTAACGAAAGAAGAGCCGATTGTAAAGAAAGAAGAAAAAAAAGAGACAGAACAATTATTACTAGCTGTATCTGAGCAAATGATTGCAATTGAGCAATTACGTGTGCAGCCAGAATTGTTATATCAATACATACAAAAAATACAAGAATTATATAAAGAATACGGAAATATTAAACTGAACGAATTGCCTGCAGCTGAATTACAACAATTACAAGAACTCCTTTCGAACATGAATATTAAAAATGTCATATGTTTAGAAGATACAATGCAAATGGCGTTAGACAAGGTGACAATGCCAGAGCAGACGTTGCAAGTATTAAAAGTCGTAGAATCAGAAACTTGTAATATTGCAAAGAAACAAGAGGAGTCTAAGGAAGTAGAACTCCCGAAAGCAGAGAGCGATGATGTGAAGGTAGAGTTACCAAAAGTCGATCAGTTAAATGATTCCAGTTCAGCCGGAGCTGAGTTATTAAATAAAGCAACGGGTACTGACCAAATAGGAAAACAAAATAGTGGAGCTGAGAAGGTTACATTACCTGACTTAGGTAAGAAAATAGAAGCACAAGTAGAAGCATTGCAAAAGTTTGTAGTGAAACAAGAACGTGTTTTATTCCAGCTAAATCCAGAAAAACTTGGTACATTAACTGTATTTATGAAAAAGCATGGAGATCAAATTGAGGTTCATGTAGAAATGGAAAAACACGATGCGAAAAAACGTGTTGAAATGATTTTTGACGATTTGAAGCTAAAGTTAAAAGAAAAAGAAATTAATATTCAAATTAGTTATTCAGAAAAAGATGAACATCGTAAAGAACAACGAGAACAAGAGCAAAGGCAAAAACAAAAATTAGCAAATACGAAACATGAGAAACAACAATCAAAAGAATTTGCGGGATTATTGGAGGAATAAAGCGTGCCAACAGTTGGATTAAATACAACGAGTACAAATCATATTCCGTTACAAGCAGGAGCGCAAAAAAGTAATGTACCTGTTAACGGTGTACAATCGCCAGTTCAACAAACAAATGGAGTTTCAGCAGGGGAGCAAAAAACTCCTGGGGTAATGGGAAAAGATGATTTCCTAAAATTGTTTTTATCGAGTTTCCAACATCAAGATCCATTTAATGCGATGGATATGAATCAAATGATGAACCAAACAGCGCAGTTATCTCTTATGGAACAAGTACAAAATATGACAAAAGCAGTTGACTCTTTAAGAACGACGATGCATTCGACAGCGCTTGATGGTGGAATGAAGTTTTTAGGAAAGTATGTAAGAGGTATTGACGGTGAAGGGAACAAAGTAACTGGTCAAGTAGAAACAGTTCGCCTTGCAGAAAATAACGAAGTACAGCTCGTTATTGATAATAAAGTAGTGTCTCTTCGTTTCGTGGAAAGAGTGTCTGATAAACCAATTGGAGAAACGAATCCAGAAGATGCAAAGAAAGACGATCAAAAAGTAGCTGAAGAAGTAAAAATAACAAATTCATAAGGGAGTGTCCATACGTTATGATTAAAGCGTTATATACAAGTATTACAGGAATGAATGCAACACAAAATGCATTAAGTGTTACTTCAAATAATATTGCCAATGCACAAACAGTTGGTTATAAAAAACAAAAAGCAATGTTTGATGATTTATTATACAACAATTCAATTGGTGCAAAAGGCGATGGTAAATACGCAGGAACGAACCCGAAAAGTATCGGTAATGGTGTGAAAATGAGCGGAACAGTTACGGACTATAGCGATGGTACAATTACGTTAACGGGTGGTAAAACACAAGCAGCGATGGAAGGTAATGGTTTCTTCGTAGTTGGTGATTCAAAAGGCGGCAACACGGAATTTACGCGTAAAGGTACATTTGGGATATCTTCAGATTACTATATTACGAATACAGAAGGCCAATACGTATTCGCATATCCTGCAAATGCAGCAACTGGTGAAGTTGATTTATCTGGTATTCCAGGACCGTTGCAAATTCCAATGGGATCAGCAATCGGTGGTATTCGAACGTCAAAAGGAGTAATCGGAGGGAATATTCCAACTGATGCAAAACAGATTACGCAAGAATTGCCTGTATATGATGATGCCGGTAATACATGGACAATGCGTGTAGAATTTAAACAAACGAGCGAACATAATTATACATATAAAGTACAGATGCGTAATGATTCGAAAAAAGAAACAGAGTTTCAGGATGTTCAAGGTGCAGGTGGTAATATGACATTTGATGCAGTAGGAAATCCAAATCAGCAAAATCCAGGAGCAGCTATTCCGTTTAATGGCGGAACAGTAAATTTAGATTTTAGTAAATTAACAAACCATCCGACAGAGAAAACATTATCAGTAACAAACGTAGATGGTAGAGCGGCGGCGACTGTTAAAGATTGCTTTATTGCTGACGGTGGATATGTGATGGTAAAATATTCTGATGGAAGTATGAAATCTGCTGGTCAATTAGCTGTTGCAATGTTCCCAAATGAGGGCGGTTTAATGAAAAACGGAAATGGTAACTATACAGCGACAAATACAACTGGTATTTTAGCAATGGGCGTATCTGGTCAAAACGGTGCAGGAAAAGTACGTGGTGGCGCACAAGAAGGTGCAAACGTAGATTTATCTGTAGAATTCGTTGATTTAATGTTATACCAACGCGGATTCCAAGGAAATGCGAAAGTAATTAAAATTTCAGATGAAGTATTAAATGAAGTTGTGAACTTAATTCGATAATAAATCGTAAAGAAAAATTGTAACGTAGTAGAAAGGGTTTTTTATTCGTATGACAAGACAAGAGCGAATTTTACAATTGCCTTTTTTCGAAAATAAACGTGAGCTTGCTGAGCAAGTGTTAAAAATAGAACGAGAAGAGCATGTATATTTACCAGATCAATTTGAAATCAAACAAGTGCCTCCATATTCGTTTGGTGAAAAACAAGCAGTCATTGGCCTTATACACGAGTTTTATTTCGTAAGTATTGGTAGTAATGGTGTTTGGCAGTATCAATTGTTTAAAGATGAGATGAAGTGCCGTGAGTTTTTCGTTATGTTGCCGGATATTACGGATCAGCAGCTTGCTTTTTGGTTCAATAACATTGAGTTGTTGAAAGGGGCTTAAAAGCTTTCTTTTTAGGTTTTGAGAGAGGGTCCAGCGATGAGTAGTAGCGGTCAGTGCTTATGAGTGGCTCGTATGTTGTAAGACTAGAGATATGTAGTGGTTTTAAGGTAGTTGGAGAGGCTGGAATCCAAGTGTTTAGGTGGTGCCTCTTCTCTCTTTGAAGATATAGGGCCTATGAGCAGTGATTTGAAATAGATATAGATTAATTTAAGATAGTTGTGCTATATTGTATAATTAGACTAAGTTTATATAAAAGGAGAGGTGAGGAGGATGGCGCAGAATAAGTATCGCGTTACATTCATTTCGCCAAGTGAGGTTGAGCAACGTACTGTAATGACGGCGAGTAGTTTGCCTAATTTAATACGTCAAGTAGAGAGTATTATTGCAGATCCGAACGGTTATTTTGTAAATGATAAAAAGAATAATTGCTATTTTAAAGTGATTAAAGAAAATGTTACGTTTATTCAATATGAGTTACTATTTTCGGATAAGGAAATTCACATTGAAAAGTTAAAACATATAGCACCGGCGGTATTGAAACAAGTATTTAAAAAAATAAACGATTCGGAATTATATGCACTTGCACTCCTTGATGTTGATATAGCTACAAAGGAATATGTACTAGGAGAAATGAATCCAGAGCTTAGAGTGAGAGTGGAAACAGAGCTTGCAAAAAAATGGGAAGCGATGCCGACAGAAATTGTAGGAGCGCAAGAAGTGTTACTAGAGGCACTTGCTTCGTTTATACAAGATTAAGCTTTACCACTGTTTTTATTACTTTAAAACTATAAGGCTCAGTCAACTACCTATATTTTCATATAGGTAGTTGACTTTTGGGGTTCATTAAAGCTTAATAATTAGATATACGGAATTAATGAAAGGGGAGCGACACCTTTATGTCACAAGCACAAAGTATTTTATTAGAAAGTGGAACAAACGAATTAGAAATCGTAACTTATACTGTTGGTGAAAATTTATTTAGCATCAATGTAATGAAAGTGCGTGAAATTATTAATCCATTCCCTGTTACAACTGTGCCGGAATCTCATCATGCAGTTGAAGGTGTTGTTCAAGTACGCGGTGAAATCTTACCTGTTATTAACTTAGCGACAGCTCTTAATTTAAAATCTATAAAGCCACTTGATCAAACGAAATTTATCATCTCGGAATTAAACCAAATGAAAGTTATTTTCCGTGTTGATGAAGTGCATCGTATTCAACGCATTTCTTGGGAACAAATTGATGAGCCAGCTTCATTATCTATGGGACTAGAAGAAACGACGTCTGGAATTGTAAAACTAGATGGGAAAATTATCTTATTGTTAGATTATGAAAAAATTGTTTGCGAAATTAGTAACACTGGTTATGACAATAAAACACTTTCAGGATTAGAGCAAAAAACAGATCGTGCTGAAAAAGTTATTTATATTGCAGAAGATTCAGCGATGCTTCGCCAAATACTAGAAGAAACATTATCAACAGCTGGATATACGAAAATGAATTTCTTCAGCAATGGTGCAGAAGCGTTAGCGCAAATTGAAAAACTAGCAAAAGAGCAAGGTGAAAAAATGTTTGAACATATTCATCTGCTTATTACAGATATTGAAATGCCAAAAATGGATGGACATCATTTAACGAAAGTAATTAAAGACAGTGAAGTAATGAAGCAATTACCAGTTATTATTTTCTCTTCTTTAATTACGAATGAGTTGTTCCATAAAGGTGAGGCAGTTGGAGCGAATGCTCAAGTGAGTAAGCCTGATATTCAAGAGTTAATTGGTTTAGTTGATAAGTTAGTGCTTTAAAAGCTTCTTTTTAGCTGGAATAGAGGAACTAGCCAAGTATGGGAGCGGTCAGTACCTAATAGAGGTCCATGCGATGTGTAAGACCAGAGATATGGAGTGATTTTAGGTAAGTCGACGAAGTAGGCTTTCGAGTGAGGGTTTGAAGAACCGTTTTAAAACACGCTTTTTAGTGGGAATAGAGGAACTAGCCAAGTGAGGAAGCGGTCAGTGCCTAATAGGTTTCCATGCGATGTAAGACCAGAGATATGGAGTGTTATTAGGTTAGTGAAAGAAGTGAGCCTCCGAGTGAGGGTTTGAAGAACCGGTTTACAACTCTTTTCTATTTAGTTAGAAGTGAGCCTCTGAGTGAGAGTTTGAAGAATCGGTTTAAAATACATTTTTTTAGCTGAAAGAGAGGAACTAGCCATGTATAGTACTGGTTAGTTCCTTTTTAGTATTCTATGCTTTGTACAGGCAGAGAAATCAAACGTTTCTGGAGTGTTTATGACTGTAAGTATTAATAGTCTCTTTCGTGTAGTTAGCTGTTTGTATTTAGGGATTATTGATTGGTTTACTTAATAAGTGGTAGGCTTTTTTTATTTAAAAATATAAGAGGATGTATCTCTGGAATGTGTTAGTAATATTTCGTGATAGCGCAAAATTTTTCGGTGAAATTACATTAAGAATACCATATAATATAATTAAACACATTTTATTGGTATAGCATCGTGTTAGATTTTTTTATTATTTTCTTAAAAAATCTTTTCTATTATTTACATACTTTTTATACTTTTTTGTATGTTAATTATTTGACAGATAATTTCGAAATGTTATAATATGGATATGTGTAAATTTCTATTTTCTTAAAAGACATGGGAGTCAGATGAGAATTGTGAAAGGATGAGGGGGAGTGACACATATTATGTATCACCACACAGCAATCAATGTATTAAGTCTTTTACAAAACATGTCAAATAATAAAACGAACGATATGAAATTAGAGGCGGAATTTAAAAAAATAGAGAAACAATTCCGAATAAAGTATGAAGAGCTTATCGATTTATATAATAGAATGGTATTATTTCAAATAGATATAGAAAAAAATGGCGGTATGCGAGTATATGAAAAATCAGAGATTACATGGTTGAAGTCTGAACTAGAACTATTGTATGAAGTATATCAATTTTGTCAGCGTCAAGGCTTAAACATCGCAAACATTTCAAAATATGTTAGTAAAAATGAACTGAATTTATTTCCGAAAACAGAAAGTCAATTACAGAACACGTATTATAAATTAAAAAAACAAGAAATCCCGTTTGAAAATATCGAAAAACAAAAACCGGGGCGAAAACGTAAATATGCACCTGTAAAAGAGACAATTGCTGAGATAAAACAAGAAAGCAAGCAGGAAGCAAATGAAGACGTTCGAAATGAAGAAGATGAAAAAAGCCTCGTAACAGTTATATCTGGCATCGTGGATAACTTTGAAACAATTAGTCAATGTAGTGAAAAGAAAGAACACGAATTGCATCAGTTCATGGCGGGGATTTATAAGCTTTCTAGCATGGCTGCAGGGCGCTCGAAAGAAGAGAAGAACGCTCGAGGTCTTGAAGGTGAAGTACATTCATTACGAAGTGAAAATGATAGGTTAAAGCGAGAGAAGGAAGACCTTGTACATGATATTAAAGAAATGACGCATCATTTAATTCATTTCATTACGAGCTCTGATATCGATCAAATTCGTACGTTGCCTTTCTTCGTAAAAGAGTGCAAACAAGATTTACATAAGCTAGGATTATATAACGCTCAAGACGGAAAAATGAAAATTATGGTTGATAGTAGCGGTCAGGTTATGACCGTACCACAATAAAAATGGGTACAAAACAAAAGGGAAATACATAGTGTATATGTATTTCCCTTTTGTTTTGTATGGAATCATTTCGGGCAGAGGAAAAGTTATAATTAATTTTAGTAAATCAAAAATTTGTACAAAAGGAAGGAGCTAGGTCTTACTTTGTAGTATTGTCATCAGAAAAATACTGGGAATATGCGTATTGTCACTGTGAAAGGACTTAATACATAATGATTTTAAAGATAAACCGACTCTTCCTCAATATTTAACTGATTTAATTGAGGTGAATAAGTTGTATAATCGTACAGTTGTTATTACATTTCATCAACAAACTTTTAATACGGAGAATTGAAGAGTAAAGTAGGATTCCAAAGCATAGCCAAAAAGGCGGCTGTTATAAGTTATTTGCCTACCAAGATAATCAATATTTGTTTAAAATATAAGATTACTATTTTATTATACCGAGTAATTATTCACATTATATAATAATTACTTACTACACAATTAACATGGTTATCTTACAAAAATGTAAGGTTTTTTTAATTGACACTCGTACATATAAGTAACTATACTGGTTACACGACGTTGGTGAATATATTTAATAGTTTCTATCTATAAGTGTATGTCTCAGGATTCTTTTCGGAATAATAGTTCGATTTGTATTTGGTATTTTTAATATCTTTAATATAGGGATAATACGTATTTAATCTATTCTTTATTCTAAGTCGTATTATTTAAAGATTAACTATAAATGATATATTTACCAAGTTGTAATAATTTTTTAGAGGTGTTACATTTTGAAATACAAATTAATTGCTACAGGAATTCTTGCTGGAAGTCTACTATCCTATTCATCTAGTGCATTTGCAAATACTCATAAATTCCCAGATGTTCCTGCATGGGCTGACAAATCCGTTAATTATTTAGTTGATAAAAAAGTATTGAGTGGTTATCCAGATGGAACTTTTGGTTCAAGTGATACATTAGATAGGGCTTCTGCGGCAACAATTATGACAAAGGCCCTTGGTATACATATTGACTTAAATGCAAAACCATCTTTTACAGATTCACAAAACCACTGGGGAACGCCGTATATTGCTGCTGCTGAAAAAGCAGGAATAATTAAAGGTGAAGGAAATGGAATATTTAATCCTTCTGGAAAAGTTACTCGTGCTGCAATGGCAACAATGTTAGTAAATGCATATAAGCTACAAGATAGAACAAATAGTAATGGGCAAAGTAAATTTGATGATTTAAAAGGACATTGGGGTGAAAAATTTGCCAATATTTTAATTGATTTAAAGATTTCTGTTGGTACTGATAATGGTTGGCAACCAAATAAATTCATAACACGTGCAGAAGCCGCACAACTTACTGCCAAAACAGATACCCTTCAATACAGTCCGAAAAACCCTTTAGAAAGTAAAACAATCATTATTGATCCTGGACATGGTGGTGAAGATCCTGGAAAAGCCACAAAAGGATTGCCTGAAAGTAAAATTGTATTAGACACTTCCTTACGCCTACAACAATTGCTTGAAAAACATACACCATTTACAGTTTTATTAACTCGTGAATCTGATACTAGACCTGGACATGATCAAAAAAGCTCTTTACAGGAACGTGTTAAATTTGCTAAGCAAAATCAGGGGGATATCTTTATAAGTATTCATGCAAATGCTTATAATGGTAATGCAAAAGGGACAGAAACATACTATTATAAATCTTCTGAATCCGAAAAAACAAATCCTCATGTGGAAGAAAGTCATGTGTTAGCGGAAAAAATCCAAGCACGTTTAGTAGAGGCCCTTCAAACACGTGATAGAGGCGTTAAACATGGAGATCTTCATGTTATAAGAGAAAACGGCATGCCAGCTGTGTTAACGGAACTGGCTTTTATAGATAATGGTATCGATTACAGTAAACTATCTACGGCAAACGGTAGACAGATTGCAGCACAAGCCATTTATGAAGGGATTTTAGATTATTATGAATGGAAAGGAAATAATGTATCTGAATATAGGTTGAAATAAGTAAAAGGGAATTTAGTAATTCTAGGAATAAGTAATTTATAAATTGCTAAAGTATAATTTTGTTATTTGTAATGTGTTTTAGTTTTATAGTGTATACTGGCGCCGACTTATTAAGGATTATAAATAAGTCGGTGTTTAAGTTAGCGTACTTAATGAATACTATAGAAGTTATGAAGAAAAAAAGATAAATAGATAGGGGCATACACCTACATTCATTATTTTCACGTGAAATTTTAATTTAAAAATAGTTAAGTTATATGATTCAGATGGGCAGTATACAATGAGTTCAAAGAAAACATTCTTTGAACTCATTAGCTATGAAATCAACTTGTTACATAAATAGTTCGTATAACAATAATTGATAGTGTTAAGGACATAACTGCTCATATTTTTTGTAATTCCTGTTATGTGGTTGTTAAATATTTACAAGTGCAATGTAAGGCTGCTTTATTTTGAAAGAAATCTTTTGAAATGGCCATAATATGAATAATAATTAGAAACAAATTTTTGAAAAAATGATGAAAGACTTAAGAAGGTGAATATATTGCTTAAACATTCACATTTGCAATTTATCTTATTAACAATAGCTCTAATATTCTATATAAGCTTTTGCTTTATATTTTTATTTGTTTTTCCGAATCATTATTTTGTATCAGATTTTAATATCCGACTATCATCCTTAGTTGTTGAAACTACTGTATTTATCTCATTACTTTATTCTATATTATCCAGAAAAATTAAGTTAGGAGTATTCTGGGTTTGCATTACTATTGCAATAGGGTGTTTCTTGATAGGGAATTTTATATCCGCTTTTCAAGTACTTAATGTAGAATTTCCGATACAAAATTTTAATATCTCTGATGTATTTTTGTTGTTTTTCTTATTCTTCTTTCTCTTTGCATTCTTTTATAAAATCATTATGGAATGTAACAAGTGGGAAAAAGCGTATTTAATTTGTGATTTATGTATTGTTGTTACTGCCATTTTTACATTAGAGTGGTACCTGTTTAATAAACCTTCTGCAAATATCTTATTCTTATCAATTGGAGATGTTTTTCTCTCATTTATTTTTCCAATTATAGATTTATTACTTCTTTTATTAGGAGTGAGTCTAATCTTTCGACCAGCTATTTTTAATGCGAAAAGTAAATTATTTATTTTTATCCTCGTATTAACTGGATTGGCTATTACAGACTACTTGTATTTTTACTTACAAGATGATTTATCAGATCGTTCAGTTATATTATTAAGGTGTTTGTATAGAGTTTTCCTATTATTTATCGCTATTGCTGCTTCGATCCCAAAGAATGCATCTTCTAGAAGGAATTATTTTATTATCGATCCCACATTTGGGAAGAAACTTCTTGTTATATTTCCTTATCTTGCAGTTGCGGTATTAATTGGCTTTACTTTAAAAGAGCAAACTTCCTCGGCTACAGTTATTACTGGAAATTGTATTGCATTTGTATTTGTGCTGATTCGTCATACAATCGTACGAATGCAAAACAGAAATTTAACCGAGATGTTAAAAGTGTTTAATAATCAATTAGAACAAAAAGTATCTCAAAGAACAGAAGATTTAATAAACAAATCCAATGACTTGGTCAAAAATCAAGAGAGATTTAAGTCATTATATGAGTATCATCCAGATCCTATATTAACGATTGATTCAAATGGTACTGTGTTAAATATAAACCAGGCTGGAAGTATGTTATTAGGAAAAAACAGTGATGAATTAATAGGTAAAGAGTGCTTCTCAATTTTTTTAGATGAAGATAGATCTGAATTGGAAGCGGCTCTACAGGAAGGGAAACGATGCAGTTCGGCTTCGTTACAATTACGTGTGAAAAATAATAATGAGAAGGACATTCATTTTTGGTACGTCACCATTGTTCCAATTATGATAGAAGGGCAAACTTTTGGGAGTTATGTAATGGTAAAAGACATTACGAGAATGAAGCAACAACAAGATGAGATAAACTATCTAGCATTCCATGATACAGTGACGGGGATTGGAAATCGAATATTCTTCCAACAAGAATTAGAAAAATCCATTGGGCGTGCACAAAAAACGCAGGATGAATTTGGACTCTTGTATATAGATTTAAATCGTTTTAAGACTATTAATGATACACTGGGACATTCAATTGGTGACAGTGTTTTAAAAGAAGTTGCTAAACGTTTTAGGACATGTCTGTTACCGGCTATTCCTCTAGCGAGAATAGGGGGAGATGAGTTTGCAATCATAGTCCATAACCATACAGAGCAACAGCTATTGGATTTGTGTGAAACTCTATTTTGTATAACTGAAGAAGCATTTGTAGTAAATCAGCATAGCTTTTACTTATCTCTTAGTATAGGAATAGCAGTGTATCCGTTTGGAGGAATAAATACTACTACACTTTTACAACATGCTGATATTGCTATGTATAGTGCAAAGGAAAAAGGTAATAATGCTGTTTGCATGTATGACGAGACATTATCAAAAAAAATAACAAGACGATTACGATTAGAACAGGATTTACCTAATGCATTAGAAAATAATGAGTTGTTTCTATTATATCAACCACAAGTTGATAGTAAGGCTGGTATGGTTATTGGTGCAGAGGCTTTAATACGTTGGCAACATCCAGAGCTGGGGCTGATTTCACCTTTTGAGTTTATACCTATCGCGGAAGAAACATCGCAGATTATTTCAATCGGGAAATGGACGTTACAGGAAGCGTGTCGACAACTGAAAGAATGGCATTCTGCGGGCTATTCAAATCTAAAAATGGGGATAAATTTATCAGCTATAGAGTTTGAACAGAAGGACTTTGTTCAAACAATCATATCTACTATAGAAGAAGTAGGGGTACCTGCTAGTTCGATCGATTTAGAATTAACTGAGCGGATAGCAATGGTAGATGAAAAAGAAACGTTAGCGAAGTTAAAAGCATTAAAATCATATGGTGTACATTTATCAATTGACGATTTTGGCACAGGGTATTCTTCATTAGCATATCTCCCTTTGTATCCAATTGATACCTTGAAAATCCCAAGAGAATTTGTTAATAGGATCGGAAATTCTACTGATGGAAATGAAATTATTCATACCATTATTTCACTAGCGCATACTTTAAACATGAAAGTGATCGCAGAAGGGGTAGAAACGAAGGAACAATTAACAGTGTTACAACGTAATGCATGTTATCTAATTCAGGGCTATTACTACAGTAAACCTGTAAGTGAAGATGAATTCATCAAGTTTTTAAGCACAATGTAGCGTCACCCTGTCTAAGAAAAACACAATCTAGACTTGTTTTTTGTTGAAATTATAACAAATAGAGGACAGCAAATTAACTGTCAAAATGTTTTAGCATTTAATTTGTCTTAATAGGAAATTCTATTGAGCAAAGACCTTATCTGATTTTTGTTTTAGAAAGGAGAGAAGCGGATGGATTCAATATGGCTAGAGTATGCTTGGGCATTGTTAATTTTAATCGGATTAGAAGGATTGTTATCGGCTGACAATGCTCTTGTCCTAGCAGTTATTGCGAAACATTTACCCGAAGAAGAGAAGAAAAGAGCTATAAATTACGGAATCATTATGGCCTTTGTTTTTCGATTTGCAGCCCTGTTTGCGATTTCATTTATTGCAAATGTTTGGCAAATACAAGCAATAGGAGCAGCCTATCTTCTTTATTTAGGATTGAAGCATGTCATTCAGGCGCAATTTGGAAAAGACAATCAAAATATTCATGAGGACGATGAAAAGGAAGCGGCAGGTAAAAGCTACTGGTTCACAGTAGGTAAGATTGCATTAGCTGACCTTGCTTTCGCGATTGATTCAATATTAGCCGCAGTTGCTCTTGCTCTAGGGCTTCCGGATTCACCGCTTGACGATTTCGGAGGTATGGATGGAGGACAGTTCATTGTTGTACTTCTTGGAGGGATCGCTGGACTTATTTTAATTAAATTTGCGGCAACTTGGTTTGTTGGGCTTCTTGAGAAACGGCCAGCATTGGAAACGACGGCATATGCGATTGTTGCTTGGGTTGGTGTCAAATTAGCTGTAATTACACTGGCTCATGAGGACATTGGTATTTTAGATCATGATTTTCCGCATAGTACAACTTGGACTTTAATCTTCTATGGAGTATTAGTTGCTATTGCACTAATTGGTTGGTTTGCACCGGGAAATAAGTCAGCCAAAAATAATCCCGAAAGGTAATAAAAAGGTCAGAGCATTATGTGCTTTGTCCTTTTTAATGATAATTATATTGTGTATTTTTCGATTTAACGCTATAATTACAGTGTTAAAGATGGAATCGTGATATGACCTGTTATGAATCTATCATTTTATTTATGAATAAATGGATTGGTATTTTAGCAAGATGTGCTAATAAACTACTCCACCATGATGATAACGTGCCAAAAATGTGGTGCGTATATTTTCGTGGTGGAGTTTTTTTTATTCTCAAAAAGGGGGAGTAACCATGAACGACAGCATGGTTCATATTACAATTGACGGCAAAGAATATAGTGCTGAGCCTGGTTCAAAGGTACTAGGCATCATTAATGAGAACGGAATTGAACATCCACAAATTTGTTATGTGCCGGAAGTGGATCCTATTCAAACGTGTGATACTTGTATTGTAGAAGTTAACGGAAAGCTAGTGCGATCGTGTTCTACAGTAGTGACGGAAGGTATGAGTATCGAGTTGTCCTCTACTAGTGCGAAGGCAGCACAACATGAGGCGATGGACCGCTTATTGGAAAATCATTTACTTTACTGTACGGTTTGTGACAACAATAACGGGAATTGTAAACTGCATAATACGGCAGAATTAATGGAAATTGAGCATCAAAAATATCCTTATGAGCCAAAAGTTGATGTAAGTGAAGTTGATATGTCTCATCCATTTTATCGCTATGATCCGAATCAATGTATCGCGTGCGGTCAATGTGTAGAGGTATGTCAAAACTTGCAAGTAAATGAAACGTTATCTATTGATTGGGAGGCAGAGCGCCCACGTGTTATTTGGGACGAAGGAGTAGATATTAACGATTCTTCATGTGTAAGCTGCGGTCAATGTGTAACAATTTGTCCTTGTAATGCATTAATGGAGAAATCGATGCTTGGTGAAGCTGGATTTATGACTGGGCTGAAGCCGGATATTCTTGAGCCTATGGTCGATCTTATTAAAGAGGTTGAACCTGGATATAGCGGTATTTTTGCTGTGTCAGAAGTAGAAGCTGCAATGCGCGACACTCGTACGAAGAAGACGAAAACAGTTTGTACGTTTTGTGGTGTAGGTTGTTCGTTTGAAGTATGGACGAAAGGGCGCGAAATTTTAAAGGTGCAACCAACTTCTGAGGCACCAGTTAATGCAATTTCTACTTGTGTAAAAGGAAAATTCGGTTGGGATTTCGTTAATTCTGAAAAACGACTTACGAAACCTTTAATTCGTAAAAATGGAGTGTTCGTTGAATCAACTTGGGAAGAAGCGCTTCATGTAGTGGCGAATAAATTGGGCTCTATTAAAGAAGAGTACGGTAAAGATTCTATCGGCTTTATTTCTTCTTCTAAAATTACGAATGAAGATAATTATGTTATTCAAAAATTAGCGCGTCAAGTGTTCGAAACGAATAACGTTGATAACTGCTCACGTTATTGTCAATCACCAGCGACAGATGGATTGTTCCGTACAATTGGTATGGGCGGAGATGCAGGGACGATTAAAGATATCGCACAATCGGGTCTTGTTATTATCGTCGGCTGTAATCCAACAGAAGGTCACCCAGTATTAGCGACTCGTGTGAAACGTGCGCATAAGCTTCACGGTCAAAAACTAATTGTTGCAGATCTTCGTAAAACTGAAATGGCAGAGCGTTCAGATATCTTTATTAGTCCAAAGCAAGGAACAGACCAAGTATGGTTAATGGCTGTTACGAAATATATGGTTGATCAAGGTTGGCACGATCAGCAGTTCATCGACGAGAATGTAAACTTCTTTGAAGATTTCAAAGATAGTCTTGCGGAATATACGCTTGAATATGCAGAAGAGATTACAGGCATTTCAAAAGAAACGCTCGTTAAAATGGCAGAAATGATTCGTGATGCAGATGGTACTTGTATTCTTTGGGGAATGGGTGTAACGCAAAATACGGGTGGTTCAGATACTTCTGCTGCAATTTCAAATTTACTACTTGCAACAGGAAACTATCGTCGTCCAGGTGCTGGTGCATACCCGCTTAGAGGTCATAATAACGTACAAGGTGCTTGTGATATGGGAACACTTCCAGGCTGGCTTCCAGGATATCAGCACGTTACTAACGATGTAGAACGTGCAAAGTTTGAAATAGCTTACGGAGTAAAAATTGATAACAAACCAGGTCTTAATAACATTGAAATGCTTCACGCAATTGATGAAGGTAAAATGAAAGCTATGTATCTTGTTGGAGAAGATATGGCTCTCGTAGACTCTAACGCAAATCATGTACATGAAGTGTTATCAAGCCTTGAGTTCTTTGTCGTTCAAGATGTGTTTCTTTCTAAAACAGCTCAATACGCTGATGTAGTATTACCAGCAGCGCCATCTCTTGAGAAAGAAGGTACTTTTACAAATACTGAGCGTCGTGTACAAAGGTTATATCAAGTGCTTCCAACGCTAGAAGATGCGAAACCAGACTGGTGGATCGTGCAGGCAATTGCTAATAAGTTAGGCGCAAACTGGAATTATAATCATCCAAGTGAAATCTTTGCTGAAATGGCAAGCTTATCACCACTATTCGCACACGCAAACTATGAAGTGCTTGAAGGGTGGAACAGTTTCCACTGGGGAAGTTTTGATGGAACGAATACGCCGCTTCTATTTAAAGATGGATTTAACTTCCCGGACAAAAAAGCTCGTTTTGCGATAGCTGATTGGGTACGTCCTGCTGCATTCCCAGCAGAATACGATCTTCACATTAATAACGGTCGTATGCTTGAACATTTCCATGAAGGGAACATGACGAATAAATCAACTGGTATTCAATCGAAAGTACCAGGTGTTTTCGTTGAAGTTTCTCCAGAGTTAGCAAGGGAACGTGGAGTGAAAACTGGTTCGTTAGTACGCCTTGTTTCTCCATTCGGAGCACTTAAATTACGTGCACTTGTAACGGATCGTGTAAAAGCGAATGAGCTGTATTTGCCGATGAACTCGACAGATAATGAAACGGCGATTAATTTCTTAACAGGTCCTGCGGTCGATCAACGTACGAATACGCCTGCATATAAACAAACGAAAGTGCGTATGGAAGTGTTACAAGTAGAAGGTGAAAATCCGATGCCAAAAACGAACCCGCGTAATAAAAAGCGTCATCCTCAAAACGGTATTGAGGTAAATCGTAAGTGGGCTCGTCCAGGATACGTACATTTAACGGATAACTAGGGAGGAGAAAAGAATATGGCGGCACCTATTCAAGCAATCCAAAAGCAGGAGCTAACTGAGGAAGAACGAAAACAACAAAAACTCGAAGATTTAAAAGAACTGCTAGCTAATAATGAAGAAGCTTTACATCAAATGTTTAATATAGTAGGTGAACTGAATGACATTGGGATGCTAGAAGCTGCAAATTCTATGCTGAAAGCGAAAGAACCAATCGCAAAAATTGTTCTAGGTCAAGTCACCCGTGAACCAGTTACAAATTTAATTAATAATATGATGGGCGCTGCAGGAGCTTTAACAGAACTTGATCCGGAACTTACGAAAAAGCTTATAGGTAGTTTATTAGTAGGACTGGAAGAAGGTAATGAGCATCTACAAAGTAATAAAAAAGTTGGGGTATTCGATCTTATGAAAGTACTAAAGGATCCAGATATTAATCGTGCTATCGGATTTGGTCTTCATTTCTTAAAAGGCATGGGTAAAGGGTTAAAAGAAGAATAGATAAGCAACAATAATAGTAATTCATCTTTACACTTATTTGAAATCATGTGTAAAGATGAATCTTTTCGTCTCAATTTAAGTGAATAGTTTAGATGAAAGGGTCATTTTGGTAGAATAGTTATGATGAAAGAATATGCGAAAAGTTAGTGTTGATGAACAGGGGAGGAATGAGAGTATGTCAAAGATGGTACACGAATTTAATGATATGATCCGAAAGCTTCGAAAGGATTTATTCGGAAAGGGGCCGGAGCGAATTCATACTGTATTTGCTGAAAATATGGCGATTGCTACACTTTATGGGAATTTGACACCTACTGAGAAATTTATTTCGGGAACGATGGATGGTGCGGAAATGGTTCATATGGCTCGAACGAAAATGATTCAAGAAGTGTATGCTGTTAATTCTCGTGAGCATTTAGAAGAACTTGTTGGAGCGAAATTAGTTCATCTGTTTTCAGATATGAAAGTGGATGAAGATATTGCAGTTTCGGTGTTTGTCTTTGATAAAAATATAACGTGAGAGAAGGATGCTCATCGTGAAATCGATACAGGTGGAACGGGAAATTTTTCGTTATGAACAAGGAGAATTTACACATATAGAGGACAGCATTGTAACAGAGTTTCCTGTTACGATTAAAATGAACGGCCAGGAATTTGTTACAATGGTTAGTACTCCAGAGTATATTGAAGACATGGTAATTGGCTTTTTAGCCTCTGAAGGCATTATCCGAAAGTATGAAGATATTGATGAAATATGGGTGCAAGAAAAAGAAGGCTATGTCCATGTAAAAACGACGAAAATCAATCCTTATTATCGTGACATGCAAAATAAACGTTATATTACTTCGTGCTGTGGAATGAGTAGGCAAGGGTTTGTTTTCGCAAACGATGCGCTGATGGCGAAAGAGATGAAGGATATTCGCGTGAAGATCTCTGCCGAGGATTGTTTTCGGTTAATGAATGATATGCAGCAATCTGCGTCTACGTTTCAACATACAGGCGGCGTTCATAATGCAGCTTTATGTGATGTGAATGGAATTATTTTAAGCCGGATGGATATAGGAAGACATAACGCTTTAGATAAAATTTACGGTTATTGTTTAAAAAACAACATTTCTATTGGTGATAAAATTATTGTTTTTAGCGGACGTATCTCTTCTGAAATTCTATTGAAAGTTGCGAAAATTGGCTGTGAAGTAATATTGTCAAAATCAGCTCCAACTGAGTTAGCATTAGAGCTAGCGGAGCAGTTAGGGATTACTACAATAGGCTTCATTCGTAATAAATCTTTAAATGTATATACGCATCCAGAGCGGATTATAAATATAAAATAAGTAGAAACGAGGCAATAATCATGAAATCTGTTACATTAGACAAATTAGATCGTCCTTTAAAGGATTTACGTATTTCTGTTACTGATCGCTGTAATTTTCGCTGTCGATATTGTATGCCAGAAGAAATATTTGGTCGTGATTATTCTTTTTTGTCTAATGATAAAATTTTATCTTTTGATGAAATTGAAAGGATTACACGTATTTTCGTTTCTTTAGGTGTAAGAAAGTTACGCATTACTGGGGGAGAGCCTTTACTTCGAAAAGACTTGCCTGAACTCATACAGCGGTTAAACGAAATTGACGGAGTAGAGGATATTGGTTTAACGACAAATGGATCATTACTTAAAAAATTTGCTCCTGATTTATATAAGGCGGGTTTATCACGTGTGACAGTTAGTTTAGACTCGTTAAATGAAGAGCGATTCTCTTATTTAAATGGGAATAGAAGTAAAGTGAAAATGGTTCTTACAGGAATACAGGCTGCAGCGGAAGCCGGAATGAAAATTAAAATGAACATGGTTGTTCAAAAAGGGAAAAATGAACAAGACATCGTTCAGATGGCAGAGTACTTTAAAGAGAATAAGCATATCCTCCGGTTCATTGAATATATGGATGTCGGTAATTTTAACGGCTGGGAATTAAGCGAAGTAGTTTCTAAGCAAGAAATATTAGAGATGATTCATAAAGTTATACCGCTTGAACGTATTGAAGCGAACTATCCTGGTGAAGTTGCGACACGTTATCGCTATATCGGTAGTGATGAAGAAATAGGAATTATTTCATCTGTAACAGATTCGTTCTGTTCATCATGTACAAGAGCGCGTATTTCCGCAGAAGGGAAATTGTATACATGTTTGTTTGCTTCTAAAGGAAACGATCTTAGAGAATTACTTCGTTCTGGATATACAGATGAGCAGATTACTAATGTTATTCGTGACATTTGGAATAATCGTTCAGACCGTTATTCAGATGAACGATTAAGCAATACGAATAAAAAAACAATGTCGAAAATTGAAATGTCGCATATCGGTGGCTGAGAAACTACTATGAATGTAGAATCTCTTTATTAACGTAAATAGTGGGAAATGTGCAAGTTTTGCACACTTTCTATGAGTATAGTAAAAATGATGATTGATATTTCTGTAAGAGATATGCAGAGAGATTAAGCAGCATTCAAAAATCCTTACGATGTTAAGGGTTTTTGGTGCTGCTTTTTTTAGATGAGAAAAATGGAGGAATTGGTTATGGCATTTCATAAACCGGAACAAATTGCTGCGCTTGTGATTGAATCCGGTGTTCAAAAGGTAAGGCAACCGCTATCCGCAATGCTTATTCTTGGTTTTTTAGGAGGAGCATTCATTTCGTTAGGATTTTTACTTAATATTCGTGTTCTAGGTAATGTACCGGAGCAATGGGGAAGTTTAGTCAATTTTATAGGAGGAGCGGTTTTTCCTATCGGACTGATGCTCGTTGTGTTAGCGGGAGGAGAATTAATTACGGGAAATATGATGTCGATGTCCATGGCACTTTATGCACGTAAAATCTCATTGAAACATGTATTAAACAATTGGGCTTGGATCACTTTAACTAACTTCTTAGGTGCACTTTTCGTAGCGTATTGTTTCGGTCATCTTGGCGGGCTTACTGAGGGGGCGTATTTAAATAAAACGATAGCGATAGCTCAAGATAAGTTACATGAATCTTTCGGAAGAACGTTAATTTTAGCAATTGGTTGTAATTGGCTCGTTTGTCTTGCGCTATGGCTAGCTTACGGAACGAACGATTTAATTGGGAAGATTGTTGGAATTTGGATTCCGATTATGGCATTTGTCGTAATTGGATTTCAGCAAGTGGTAGCGAATATGTTTGTCATTTCAGCCGTTATTTTTGCGGGACACCTTACGTGGATGGACCTTGCGAAAAACTTTGTACCTGTCTTTATTGGAAATGTAATTGGTGGAGCTGGCTTTGTTGGGTTCGCTTACTTTTCTTGTTATCAGAAACAAAGTGTTATCGAGAAAGATGTGTTGAAAAAATAATCGAATAGGAAGCAAATTTTTCACATGAAAGGAAGGCTATCTCATGATAGAGCGATATTCACGTCAACAGCTGTTCAACCCTATTGGGAGTGAAGGACAAGAGAAAATTAGAAATAAGCATGTGTTGATAGTCGGGGCAGGTGCATTAGGAAGTGCAAGTGCTGAAAGCTTCGTACGTGCAGGTATCGGGAAATTAACGATTATTGATCGTGATTACGTAGAATGGAGTAATTTACAGCGGCAACAACTTTATGCTGAACAAGATGCGATAGAAAAGTTACCAAAAGCAATCGCAGCGCAGAATCGTTTAAAACAAATTAATTCAGACGTGCAAATTCAAGCTCTTGTAATGGATGCAAGAGTAGATAATATGGAAGCTTTATTAGGTAGTGTCGATGTCATTATTGATGCAACAGATAATTTTGATATTCGATTTGTAATCAATGACCTGTCACAAAAACACAATATCCCATGGATTTACGGTTCTTGTGTCGGAAGTTATGGCATGAGCTATACAATTATTCCGAAGAAAACACCGTGCTTACATTGTGTGTTGAAAAGTGTTCCTGTTACAGGGGCGACGTGTGACACAGTTGGAATTATTAGTCCTGCTGTTCAAATCGTCGTAGCGTATCAAGTGGCAGAAGCATTCAAAATTTTAGTAGAAGATTACACAGCAATTAGAAAAACTTTTTTAATGTTTGATATATGGAGTAATCAATATCATTCTATCAAACTAGAAAAAATCAAAACGGAAGACTGCCCTTCGTGCGGAACAAATAGAACTTATCCTTATTTATCATACGAAAATCAAACGAAGACAGCTGTTTTATGCGGAAGAAATACAGTTCAAATTAGACCGGCGCATAATAATCATTACAACTTTGACGAGTTAGAAAAAGTATTAAAGAACCACGGAAAAGTTGATCGGAATCCGTATTTGCTCTCTTGCCAATTAGAAGAGTATCGCATCGTCATTTTTCAAGATGGGCGTGTATTTATTCATGGAACGAATGAAATTCAAAAAGCGAAACAACTATACTATCGGTTATTAGGGTAATAGAAAGGGATTGGTAATGATGGAAAGAAGAGTGCCAATTACAGTTGAAGAGGCTGTTCGTAAAGTGATGGAATTTGCTCATTGTGGTGTGAAAGAGCTAGTACCACTTGAATTAGCATATGGACGAACATTAGCAGACAATTTAGTAGCGGATCACGATGTGCCTTCTTTCGACCGCTCACCATATGATGGATTTGCTATTAGGGCAGAAGATACTTCTCAGGCAAGTCGTGAGAATCCAATTGTATTTGAAGTAATTGGTGAAATTGGAGCAGGTTCCGTATTTCCTACAGAAGTAGGGGCATTCCAAGCTGTTCGAATTATGACAGGGGCACAAATTCCGAAAGGATGTAACGCGGTCGTCATGCTAGAACTCACTCGTCATCGTCAATATGAGAATATCGGAAAAAGCTATATGGAAGTTAGACGCTCATTTAAAGAAGGAGACAATATATCCTTTCAAGGTGAAGATGTTCGGAAAGGAACCGTTCTCGCAAAAAGAGGTCATTACATTAATCCAGGTATGTCTGCTCTTCTTGCTACATTCGGTTATAGCGAAGTGCCCGTCGCGAAAAAGCCTGTCATTGGACTATTAGCGACTGGGAGTGAACTTCTCGATGTAAATGAAGAACTACAACCTGGGAAAATTCGAAATAGTAATACGTATATGATATCGTCTCAAATTCGAAGAGCTGGTGGAAGAGTAAAATACTTCGGGAAGTTTAGCGACGATTCTAATACGTGCTACGAAGCAGTGAAAAAAGCGTTAAGCGAAGTGGATATGTTAATTACAACTGGTGGTGTTTCAGTAGGAGATTACGATTATTTGCCAGCGATATACGAAAAATTAGGTGCATCAGTTCTTTTTAATAAAGTAGCAATGCGACCGGGAAGCGTCACGACTGTAGCACAATTAAACGGAAAATTATTATTTGGATTATCAGGCAATCCATCTGCTTGTTACGTAGGTTTTGAATTATTCGTAAAACCTAGCATTCGTACGTATATGTTTAGTGAAAAACCACATGTAAAACGAGAAAAAGCAATGCTCGGAGAAGATTTTCTAAAACCGAATCCATTTACAAGATTTGTACGAGGTAAGCTCCAGTATAACGAAGGACAACTAATCGCTTATCCATCAGGATTTGATAAATCTAGTTCCGTTTCTTCATTAGCAGAATCAAACATTTTTATCGTATTACTAGGTGGTACGAGAGGATATAAGAAAGAGATGTTTGTAGATGTTCTTTTATTAGAAGATAACGAAGGTAGTGAATGGCCTTGGACATTCCGAAAAGTGGGGAGAGGTTTTGATGGGACAAGCACGATTTGAAATTGTCGATAATCCGATTGTAGTTGAAGAAGTAACGAATAAAGTAGCAAGACGAGAAGCGGGAGCCATTACAACTTTTATTGGAACGGTTAGGGAATTAACGAAAGGAAAACGAACGTTACATCTTGAGTATGAAGCATATAAACCGATGGCAGTAAAAAAGCTTACTGAAATTGGAGAAGAAATTAAGGGAAAGTGGCCGGATGCGAAAATAGCAATCACGCACCGAGTAGGACGACTAGAAATAATGGATATTGCAGTTGTTATTGCGGTATCCTCACCGCATCGTAAAGTGGCATATGAAGCGAATGAATACGCAATTGAACGTATAAAGAGAATCGTTCCAATTTGGAAAAAAGAATTTTGGGAAGATGGAACGGAGTGGATTGGAGATCAACTTGAAAATACGCCATATCCAGAAGGAAAACCAAAGAAAGAAGAATGAGAGAATGATTACAATTTTATTGTTCGCAAATTTACGAGAAGAAGTCGGCTCAGAGAGATTAGTAATAATAGAAAAAAGAGAGATGAATGTTTATCAATTGAAAAAATGGCTGGAAGATAATTATCACTTACAATCGCTGGATACAGTTATGGTGGCAATTAATGAAGAATTTGTAACGGACGAAGATATTGTAAAACCTGGAGATATCGTAGCGTTTATCCCGCCTGTAAGTGGAGGTTAATTCTTTCCATTTAAGTATCAAATCTTTCATAACGTTAAGGAGGATCATTATGAGTGAATTTTCGCACTGGAATGAAGAGGGAAGAGCTAAAATGGTTGATATCTCTCAAAAAGACATTTCAACACGTACAGCTGTAGCACAAAGTACAATTTCTTTATCAAATGAACTATTTGAAGCAACTCAAAACGGAGGATTGAAAAAAGGAGACCCGCTCCAAGTAGCACAAGTGGCTGGCATAATCGGTGCTAAAAAAACAGCGGATATTATTCCGATGTGTCACCCGATATTAATCCAAGGAACAGACTTTACGTTTCATTATGAAAAGACAAGTGATGGGTATGAGTTAACGATACGAGCAACTGTAAAATGCAGCGGAAAAACAGGTGTAGAAATGGAAGCATTAACTGCTGTATCAATCGCCGCCCTTACTTTTTACGATATGTGTAAAGCTGTTGATAAAACGATGGTTATGAAAGAAACGTATTTAGTTCAAAAAACGGGAGGGAAAAGCGGAGACTTTTTTCACAAGGTAAAATAATTATAATGGAAGGAATGTGTATGATGATTACTCACGAACAAATTATGAACGCTTTAAGCCATGTAGAAGATCCAGAGTTACACAAAAGTATTGTGGAATTAAACATGGTTAGAAATATAAATATTGATGGTACGGAGATTCAACTAAAAGTAGTTTTAACGATACAAGGTTGTCCGTTAAAAGCAAAAATTCAACAAGATATTGAAGAATCTCTTCGAAACATTGGGGCATCAAAAGTTTCTTTAACATTCGGATCGATGACACCGGAAGAAAGAGCAGCATTAACAGCATCTTTAAAGAAAGAGGCTAGAACAGAAACAGGCATGCCTAGTATGCTTCGGCCTGATTCAGGTGTACGTTTTATTACAGTAACGAGCGGAAAAGGCGGAGTTGGTAAATCAACTGTGACGATTAACCTTGCTACTGCATTAGCACGTATGGGCAAAAAGGTTGGGATTTTAGATGCAGATATATATGGGTTCAGCATCCCAGCTATGATGGAAACGAATGAAAAGCCAACAATGATCGATCAAACAGCAATCCCGGTCGTAAGTCACGGTGTTAAAATTATGTCGATGGGATTTTTTACAGAAGGAAATAACCCAGTAATGTGGAGAGGTCCGATGTTAAACAAATGGATTCAAAACTTCCTTGCGAACACGCACTGGGGAGAATTAGACTATCTTCTTCTAGATTTACCACCTGGAACAGGAGACGTTGCGATAGATGTTGCTGCAATGATTCCACAAGCGAGGGAAATTATCGTCACGACGCCTCATAACGTAGCTTCATTTGTCGCTTCTAGAGTAGGAGTAATGGCAAAACATACGAAACACGATATTTTAGGTATCGTTGAAAATATGGCATATTACGAAGAACAAGACGGATCAAGAAACTATCTCTTCGGAAAAGGCGGTGGTGAAATGTTAGCAGAACAACTGCAAACAGAAGTAATTGCTCAAATACCGTTTGCGAAGCGTGAAGAGAATAAAGGGTCGTGTGTATATGACGAAGACTCGCTCGTTGGGGAGATGTTTACTTCTTTAGCGGAGGATATTATTTATAAAGGATAGGTTGGTATAAAAAGTGGGATACATAGCACGTATGTATCCTACTTTTTATTTTCTTATGGAGTTATTTCAACAGTTTTAAAGGTTATATATTTAAGATTGTAGTAACTGCGAAACCATTTGCGAAATTTGATTTGCTTGTGAAACTGTATTAAATGCAACTAAACGCTCCATCGTAACATTCATCCCACACAACGACTGTCTAGCCATTCATACTTAAAACATTCGTACCAATACGCATAATGGACATTCCTTATAAATTAATATATGGTCTTAAAGCTAATAACGGTTATGAAAAGAAAAAGGGGCTTATGCTCACTTTATCTTTTTGTTTTCATACAGGAGACAAGGCCAAAATAAGCTCTGACCGCCTCTAAGTATGGCTGGAGCTTCTCTCCAGGCTAAAAAGAAAGCCTTTAATCTATCTATATAGAAAAAATAAACCTCTCTGCAAGCAGAGAGGTTTATTCATGAAACTAACTCAAATGGTTTATTGTAATAATTTAGAAACCATTTGTGGAGTTTGGTTTGCTTGAGAAAGCATGCTGATACCAGCTTCGTTCAAGATTTTGAACTTAGTCATTTCAGACATTTCTTTTGCCATGTCAGCGTCTTCGATTTGAGAAGCAGCTGAAGCCATAGCAGAAGACTGGCTCTTAAGGTTGTTTACGTTAAAATCTAAGCGGTTTAATGTAGCACCTAGAGTTGCACGGTTGTCAGCGATTGTTTTAAGGGCTTCGTCAATCTTAGCAACTGCTACTAATGACTTCTCTTCTGTAGCAGCTGTTTTAGCATTCTCATAAGCTTCAACTAAATCTTTTGAACCTTTATTAGCCGTTTCATTTAACTTGGCTTGAGCAGTTTCAAAATCAGACTTAAGTTTAACATCATTTGGATTTGCATTGTAAGCTGCTTTTGCTGAAATATATTCTTTTGCAGTAGGATCAAGAGCGCCTTTAGCTGCTTCATAATCGCCTACTAATTTAGCAGCATTAACATCGTTATCAGAATTACCTTTAGCTTTAGTATATTCAATGTCTCTAGTTGTAACAACAGCTTGTTTAGTATCTACAACAGTTTGTTTAGCATCAAGAGCAGTTTGTTTAGTGTTATATGCATCAATTAATCCTTTTGCAGTAGCATCAGCTTCCATAGTATTTTTAGCAGTATCAAGAGCAGTTTTTAGTCCGTTATTTGTAGGATCTGCATCAAGAGCTTTTTTGGCATCAAGGTAAGCTTTAGCTTTAGTATCTAATTCAGCAGTGTTTTTAGCAGAGTCAAGTTCACCTTTAGCAGTATCACGCTCTGTAGTAGCTTTATTAAGTTCTTCAGTAGCTAAGTCTTTAGCATCTAAAGCTGAAATTGTAGCTTTAGCAAGTGCATTTTCAGTTGAACCAACTGTTAAGTCTTTAATACCTAATGCTTCTAAAGTAGCTGATTTTAAGTCAATTGAAATTTGTTTTGATTGGTCTGCAGAGTCAAGAGTTTGAATATTGATAGATTTGTTAGATCCATCTAAAAGACTTTTATCGTTAAATTGTGTGTTACCAGCAATATAATCGATTTGTTTTTGTAATTCACCAAACTCTTTTTGTAATGCAGCTTGGTTATCTTTTGTATTTGTGTTGTTCGCAGATTGGTTAGCAATATCACGCATACGAAGTAAGATATTAGAAACTGAGTTCATTGCTGAATCAGCTGTACGGATTAATGCCATACCATCTTGTGTGTTATTAGCTGCAACACCTAATCCGCTTTCACGTGCACGCATACGAGTTGCGATTGCAAGACCTGCTGCATCGTCAGAAGCGTTGTTGATACGTTTACCGCTTGATAAACGGTCCATAGCGTTGCTCATTTTCGCTTGGTTTTGGCGCATGTATTCTTGCGTACGCATGCTATTAATGTTTGTATTAATTCTCATGTTAAGAACCCCCATTTTTTTATATTGACTTTTCTGTTAATTACAAAACGGTAATATACAAAAAAAACAATTTCGAATTTATTGTAATCCTTGCTATAACGGGTGTCAACTTAAAATTCGAATTAATAAATATAAAAAAATAACAGTTTAACAATGTAGTCATTTTTTTATTGCAAAGGATTATTGCAAACTTTTAAAAAAAACTCTAATATTAGATTATCTTTGTTTACCGAAAAGGTGATATTATGGTAGTTGGAAATATAGTAAAAGAAGTTCTTGCATATAAAAAAGGACAAATTCAGCAAAAGTTAAGTAGTCCGCAGGCGTTCGTTAGTAGTCGTTTTCAAGATCAATTGCAGAGTGAACCTGCGAAGGAGACGAAGGTTACTCCGCAAACGGCAAAAGTAGAAGATATGAGTCAGCCGGTACAATCTACGAAAATAGAAACGGTTGTTAATAAACCGGTAGAGCCTATAAAAGTAGAGGAAACGAGTAAGCTTGAGGAGACGGAGAAAGCTGAAACGAAGAAAGTGGATGAAGTGCAAGTCGCGCAAAAAGAGTTTGAGCGACGTTTCCCAGAAACGAAAAATGAGACTGCTGATACGTGGGGATTAACGAATAAGTATAATATTCAGAAAATACGTTCTTCAAATGAAGGTAAGTATGAGGATATTATTGATCGCGCTAGTCGTACATATGGAATTCCGAAAACGTTAATTCAAAAAATGATTGAAGTAGAGTCTAATTTTAATCCGAAAACGGTGTCACATGCAGGGGCGATGGGGCTTATGCAGCTTATGCCAGCAAACGTGAAAGAGATGGGTATAAAAAATCCATTTTCACCAGCTGAAAGTATTGAGGGCGGTGTGAAAGAGTTAAGCGGTTATTTAAAGAAAAATAACGGTGATCTCGTATTAGCGCTTGCTTCTTATAATGCTGGTCCTGGTAATGTGAGAAAGTACGGAGGCGTACCGCCATTTAAAGAAACGCAAGGATATATTAAAAAAATATTAAATATCGACGTTTCGAAATAAGAAATTTCATTTATATATAAAGAGAATATGGAATTTTCGTGAACATGATATGGGAGTTGGCTAGATTGAAATTACAAGATGATATTCCGTTAACAATTTATTTTGAAATCGGAAATACAAAAAAGAAAATTGAAGATCTGCTTCATATTACGAAAGGTACATTGTATCGTCTTGAAAATTCAACGAAAAATACGGTGCGTCTTATGCTTGAGAATGAAGAGATTGGAACCGGAAAGATTTTGACGAAGAATGGAAAAATGTATGTTGAAATCGTTGAATTGAAAAGGTAGGGAAGGGGATTTTCATGAGTGGCGATAAATTAAGCCAAGAGCAGATTGATGCCCTGCTGAAGGCGGTAAATGAAGGCGAGGAAATGCCAGCTTTCGCACAAGAAGCAGGGAAGCAAGATAAATTTCAAGAGTATGATTTTAATAGACCGGAGAAGTTTGGTGTTGAGCATTTACGTAGTTTGCAAGCAATTGCGTCGACTTTTGGCAAACAGACGTCACAGACGTTGTCAGCTCGTATGCGTATTCCGATTGAACTAGAGCCTTCGACCGTTGAACAAGTTCCGTTTACGAGTGAGTATGTGGAGAAAATGCCGAAAGATTACTATTTATATTGCGTTATTGATCTGGGCCTTCCAGAGCTTGGAGAAATCGTAATTGAAATTGATTTAGCGTTCGTTATTTATATTCATGAATGCTGGCTTGGCGGAGATAGTAAGCGTAACTTTACGATGCGTAGACCGTTAACTGCGTTTGAGTTTTTAACGCTTGATAATATATTTGCTCTTCTTTGCAAAAATTTACAGCAATCATTTGAAAGCGTTGTTGCGATTGAACCGAAGTTTGTAACGACGGAGACAGATCCGAATGCGCTGAAGATTACGACAGCGAGCGATATTATTTCACTATTAAATGTAAATATGAAAACAGATTTTTGGAATACGACAGTTCGTATCGGTATTCCGTTCTTATCTGTTGAAGAAATTATGGATAAGTTGACGTCTGAAAATATTGTCGAACATTCTTCGGATAAGCGTAAAAAGTATACGTCTGAAGTAGAAGTGAAAGTAAATCAAGTGTACAAGCCTGTTCACGTTGCGATTGGTGAGCAAAAGATGACAATGGGCGAGATTGAGCAAATTGAAGAAGGCGACATTATTCCGCTTCATACGAAAGTAACAGACCAACTACGTGGTTATGTAGATGGAAAACATAAATTTAATTGTTTTATCGGGAAAGATGGAACGCGTAAGGCGCTCCTATTTAAAAGTTTTATAGAGTAGGAGGATTTATATGAAGCATGAAGTATCTCCTGTGTCATTAATGGGATTAGAAGAATTTGCCGGGAAGCGAAATGAAGCGGGGAAGGCACATATTGATACCGTTTCAGATATTTCAATTGAACTTGGAGTAAAGCTTGGGAAGTCATCTATTATGCTTGGTGATGTGAAGCAATTAAAAGTTGGCGATGTTCTTGAAGTAGAGAAAAATTTAGGACATAAAGTAGATGTATATTTAAGTGATATGAAAGTCGGTATTGGTGAAGCGATAGTAATGGATGAGAAGTTCGGCATTATTATTTCTGAAATTGAAGCTGATAAGAAACATGCAGCGCTTATGAAGGCGCAAAATCAAATGCAGGATAAAGAGTAGAGGAGGAGTCATATGTCGTATATGACGACCTTATTTCAAGTCGTTTTACTGTTTGGTGCGCTCGGCTATGGTGCATATTATATGACGAAAAAGACGCGCAAACAGCAGTTTTTTAAGCAAGGTGAAAACGGACACATTCAAGTGAAAGACGGCGTGTATTTAAATCATCAAACGAGCGCCTTTTTGTTTGAAGTGGACGGGAAGCAAGTGTTCACTGTTATTAGTAATAACGGTGTGCAATCTGTGCAGTTAACAGGAACAGGAAATCAGTTTCAACAAGCGCTAGAAGACGCGGTGAAGAGTGAAACGAAAAAAGTAGAGGATCCATCATGAGAATAAAGAAACAGTTATCGTTATTTGCCGTTATTTTCGCATTTTCTATTATTTTTTCATTTGTTTTTGTAAATCCAGCGTATGCAGCCCCGAACGGCTTTATTAATTTCGAAAATGGAAAAGAGTTTACGAGTAATTCAAGTGTACAACTATTCGCGCTCGTTACCCTTCTATCATTATCTTCTTCTATCGTTCTTTTATTTACGCATTTTACTTATTTTATGATTGTTCTTGGGATTACTCGTCAAGGGCTTGGAGTTATGAATTTACCACCGAACCAAGTGCTTGTTGGACTCGCATTATTTTTATCGCTGTTTACAATGCAGCCAGTGCTTGGTCAATTAAAGAGTGATGTGTGGGACCCGATGACGAAAGAAAAAATAACAGTAAGTCAAGCTGCGGAGACGACAGCTCCGATTATGAAAGATTATATGTCGAAGCATACGTATAAGCATGATTTGAAAATGATGCTGAAAGTGCGCGGAGAAGAGTTGCCGAAAGATTTAAAGGATCTTTCACTGTTTACGCTTGTGCCATCCTTTACGTTAACGCAAATTCAAAAAGGTTTACTTACAGGGATGTTCATTTATTTAGCGTTTGTCTTTATTGATTTAATTATTAGTACACTTTTAATGTACCTTGGGATGATGATGGTACCGCCGATGATTTTAAGTTTACCATTTAAAATACTCGTTTTCGTATATTTAGGTGGATATACAAAAATCGTCGATATTATGTTTAAGACGGTTGCCTGAAGCGTTTGATGCTATGTGATAGGAGTCATATAAATGAATACGTCACCAATTATAGATATTTTCCAAACCTTTTTTTATAAAGGGGTTATGATTTTAATGCCGATTGCCGTTGTAAGTATGATTGTCGTTATTATTATCGCGGTTATTATGGCGATGATGCAAATTCAAGAGCAAACGCTGACGTTTTTACCGAAAATGGCGAGTATTGTGCTCGTTATTATCATTTTAGGTCCGTGGATGTTTCAAGAGTTAACGATGCTTATTTTAGATTTATTTGATAAAATCCCATCGCTATTGCGTTCGTACTAAGATAGGTGAACTGAAATGAATATGGAATTATGGGCGGCGACGTTTTTTGCGTTTTGTCGCATTACTTCATTTTTATATTTTCTACCGTTTTTCTCAGGCCGATCAATTCCGGCGATGGCAAAGGTTACATTTGGACTCGCTCTTTCGATTACAGTGGCCGATCAAGTGGATGTCTCTCACATAAAGACAGTTTGGGATGTAGCTGCTTATGCAGGAACGCAAATTGTAATTGGATTATCACTTTCAAAAATTGTAGAGATGCTGTGGAACATTCCGAAAATGGCAGGGCATATTTTAGACTTTGATATCGGTTTATCACAGGCGAGTTTATTTGATGTAAATGCAGGGTCACAGTCCACTTTGCTATCAACAATTTTTGATATATTTTTTCTTATTATTTTTATTTCACTGGGCGGCATTAACTATTTCGTTGCCACGATTTTAAAGTCGTTTCAATATACAGAGGCGATTTCAAAATTGTTGACGACTAGTTTTTTAGATAGTCTACTTGCAACGTTATTATTTGCAATTACATCAGCGGTTGAAATTGCTTTACCACTTATGGGCAGTCTATTCATTATTAATTTCGTCCTTATTTTAATCGCAAAAAATGCACCGCAATTAAACGTTTTTATGAATGCGTACGTAATTAAAATAACGTGTGGTATTTTGTTTATTGCGATGAGTGTACCGATGCTCGGTTATGTGTTTAAAAATATGACAGACGTATTACTGGAAGAGTATACGAAACTATTTAACTTTTTCTTAACGAAGTAGGGGGACGCGCATGGCAAAGGATAATAAAACAGAAAAGGCCACCCCGCAGAAGCGTAAAAAATCGCGTGAAGAAGGGAATATCGCCCGGAGTAAAGATTTAAATAATTTATTTTCCATTCTTGTATTAGCAGTTGTCGTTTACTTTTTCGGAGATTGGCTCGGTTATGAGATCGCACATTCCGTAGCGGTACTGTTTGATCAAATTGGAAAAAATACAGATTCGACCGAGTATTTTTATTTAATGGGCATATTACTTCTGAAAGTATCGGCTCCTATATTAATACTTGTATATGCTTTTCATTTGTTCAATTATATGATTCAAGTTGGTTTCTTATTTTCTTCTAAAGTACTTAAGCCGAAAGCATCACGTATTAATCCGAAAAACTATTTTACGAGATTGTTTAGTCGTAAAAGTTTAGTAGATATTTTGAAATCACTGTTTTATATGGGATTAATCGGTTACGTTTCGTACGTTCTCTTTAAAAAGAATTTAGAGAAGATTGTTAGTATGATTGGATTTAACTGGACAGCGTCACTTACTGAAATTATTAGCCAAATTAAATTTATCTTTTTAGCCATTTTAATTATTTTAATCATTCTTTCTATTATTGATTTCATCTATCAAAAATGGGAGTACGAACAAGATATTAAGATGAAAAAAGAAGAAGTGAAACAAGAGCATAAAGATAATGAAGGGGACCCGCAAGTAAAGGGGAAACGAAAAAACTTTATGCATGCTATCTTGCAAGGGACAATTGCGAAGAAGATGGATGGTGCAACGTTTATTGTGAACAACCCGACGCACATTTCGGTGGTGCTTCGTTACAATAAACAAGTTGATGCAGCGCCTATTGTCGTTGCAAAAGGGGAAGATGAGCTCGCATTATATATACGAACGCTTGCCCGTGAACAAGAAATACCAATGGTGGAAAACCGTCCGCTTGCTCGTTCTTTATATTATCAAGTTGAGGAAGACGAGACGATTCCAGAAGATTTATACGTAGCTGTAATTGAAGTTATGCGCTATTTAATTCAAACGAACGAACTTGAAGTATAATAGCGCGTTTGGAGGGGATCTCTTTGTTTAAGATGGATTCTGCAAGAACCTATTTTTCTATCTTTTTAGCAGCGTCATTCGTTGTGGCGCTCTTAATTCCACTTCCACCATTTATACTTGATATCGTTATCGTTTTTCTACTAAGTATGTCAGTGCTTATTTATATGCGAGCTACAAGTATTAACGAGTGGGATGAATTAAAGTCATTTCCGACGATGTTGTTATTAATCGGGATTTTCCGCGTATCGATTAACGTTTCGACGACGCGAGCGATTTTAACAGACGGAAATGCGGGTCATGTTATTGAAGAGTTTGGCCAGTTCGTAATTGGTGGGAACTTATTAATTGGTATCGTTATTTTTATAGTTTTAATCATATTCCAGTTTATCGTTGCAAACGGTGCGTCTCGTACAGCTGAAGTAGCAGCTCGCTTTACACTTGATTCTTTACCAGGGAAACAAATGTCTATCGATGCTGACTTGAATCAGCGTCTTATTACAGAAAAAGATGCACAGGCGAAACGAAAAAAATTAAATATGGAAACAGAGTTTTACGGAGCGATGGATGGTGCTGGAAAGTTCATTAAAGGGGACGTTATTTTCGGGATTGTCATTTTATTTGTAAACATTATTTTCGGTTTAATTGTTGGTATGATGCAGCAAGGAATGAGCTTTGCAGATGCGGCTATTCACTATACACAGTTAACTGTCGGTGACGGAATTGTAAACCAAATTGGTTCGTTAATGCTTGCGATTTCAACAGGTATTATCGTAACGCGAGTATTTGACGGTTCATCTGATACAGTAACTGAAGGAATCTTTAAAGAGTTATTAGCGCATGAAGTTGTTGTATATGCGCTTGGTGGTTTATTTATCGCAATGGGTGTTTTTACACCGTTACCATTTCTACCATTTGCTCTCGTTGGAGGCACGATTGTTTTCTTAGGAGTTCGTAATAAAAAGCGAATAAAGAAAGAAAAAGAAGACGAGCTTCAAAAAGAATTAGAGATGATTCAAGGCGATGAAGAGCAACTGCAACAAGTGGAAGATTCATTCGGAGTCTTTACGGATAAATATCCGATTATTGTAGAGCTCGGATTAGATTTAGCGGCACTTGTAAAGCAGAAGATTAACGGGGAAACAGCTCGAGATAAAGTTGTTCTTATGAGGAAGTCAATTATTACCGACCTTGGTATTAACGTTCCTGGAATTAACTTTAAAGATAATACGAGCTTTAGACCACGTGGACGTTACATTATTCGTATTAAAGGTGCAAAGGCGGCTGAAGGTGTTTTAAAATCAGGTTATTTATTAGCACTGAAAACACCGAACGTAATGGCTGATTTAGATGCAGAACCAGCGAAAGATCCAATTTTCGGCGAAGATGGATATTGGATTTTGGAGCATATGGTACAAGATGCACAAATGAAAGGCTATCAAGTGTTAGAGCCACTCAGCATATTAATTACGCATTTAGATGTTGTCGTTAGACGTAACCTTCATGAGTTAATTCAGCGTCAACATGTGAAAGACTTGATTAACTCGCTTGAAACTGATAATGGCGTTTTATTAGAAGAAATTAAGAAGAAAGAAATCGATTTATCACTTGTTCAAAATGTTATTAAACAACTGCTGAAAGAAGGAATTTCAATTCGTGATTTACCAACGATTATTGAAGGTATTATTGACGGGAAAGAAATTTATCAAAACCATGTGGATGGTGTCACTGCATTTGTACGTGAATGTATTTCAAAAGTTATTTGTGAGAGTGCGAAAAATCCTGACGGGAAAATTTATGCAGCGCTTTTCGCTGATTCAATCGAGTTAGATGCGGATGTTGTTAATAATTCATATCAAGGTTATTTATTAAACTGGGATTTAGATTTAGAAACGCGAGTAGTAGAGCAAGTACAGCGCGTTTTCAAACAAGCTCGTTTAATGGGAAGAGAGCCAGTATTATTAACGCGCAGAAAAGATTTCAGGTTTGCGATTGTGAGACTTCTTGAACGTTATCAAATAGAAGCTAAAGTATTATGTATTAGTGAATTAGCACCAGAAATTGTTGTAGATCAAATTGCTTATATTGAATAGTAGGGGGTGAAGTAATGGAAAGTACAGAAAAAAAAGAAGCGTTAATGCGAATAAAAGCAGCTTCGAAAAATGAATTGTATCGAAAGTTATTTGACCAATATGGTACAGATTATTACTACGTTGTCGATGAAAGTGTAAAACGAAACATCCCGTTTTTTTGGAAGAAGAATTATGAAATGTTAGTCGCTTTTCCTGAAGATAAACAGGAAGAAAGTAACGAAGGCATAGCTCAGTTTCATGACCAATTAATGGATGTTATAAATGAACCTTCAGAAGATATTGTGAAGGCAAATGGAATTCAATCGGTACTGCACAATTTAGAAAACGTAACGACTTCTATGCCGTACGCAGCGATGCAAACAGGAAATAGTGAAGAATGGGCAAGAAAAAAAGAGAAACTATTACAACTGTTTGAAAAAGGGATTGTCGTTGTGAAACGTGCGGAGGCGACGAAAGTAACGAAAAAACAGCCTGCTGTGAAACAAGCTATTCCTGTCAAGAAAGAAGAGGTAGTTGTTAAAAAAGAAAAGCAGGAATCTGTACCATTTATTATTCAAAAAGTAATTCGGATGTTAGAACAAAACGATGTGGAACAATATTTCATTCATGCATATGCTGAAAAATTAAAAGTGAAGTTTGAGAATGCAACGATGATTACAGAAGAGGAAGTCATCGGATACATATTGGAAGATATGAGATCTCATTTCAATACTGAAAACGTATTTGAAAAAGAAGTACAAACGATTGCATTAATCGGTCCAACTGGCGTTGGAAAAACGACGACACTTGCGAAAATGGCATGGCAGTTTCACGCTAAGAACAAAACAGTTGGTTTTATTACGACGGACCACTCTCGCATTGGAACAGTGCAGCAATTACAAGATTACGTAAAAACAATTGGGTCAGAAGTAATCGCTGTGCGAGATGAAGCAGCAATGACAAGGGCGCTCACTTATTTTAAAGAAGAAGCGTGCGTCGATTATATATTAATAGATACAGCCGGGAAGAATTATCGTACGTCAGAAACGGTTGAAGAAATGATTGAAACGATGGGACAAGTAGAGCCAGATTATATTTGTTTAACGTTATCAGCTTCTATGAAAAGTAAAGACATGATTGAAATCATTACGAACTTTAAAGATATTCATATTGATGGTATCGTGTTTACGAAATTTGATGAAACAGCGAGCAGTGGTGAATTGTTGAAAATTCCAGCTGTATCATCAGCTCCAATTGTATTAATGACAGATGGACAAGACGTGAAGCAACATATACATATCGCTACAGCTGAACATTTAGCAAAACAAATGTTACAAACATCGTAAGAAGAGAGGTGAAGAATAAGGCGCTTGCCTTATTCAAACGAGTATGAACGGTCTTTATATAGGTTCTATGGGTATGATGAATTACATGCAGCGTTTAAATGTACACTCTAATAACGTCGCAAATGCCCAAACGACAGGGTTTAAAGCAGAAAACATGACTTCTAAAGTATTTGATGTGCAAGACACATATCGCCGCGGAGACGGATCGGCGACAAATATCGGTTCGGTCGATTACGCTGTCGTACCAGCTGCGACACATGTGAATTTAGCGCAAGGGAATGTACAAATTACAAATAGCCCTACAGATTTCTTTTTAGATGACGGTGCAGCTGGTACATCATCATTTTTCGTTACTTCTAAAAATGATGAAACATTTTTAACGAGAGATGGAAACTTTACAGTAAATAGTGATCGTTATTTACAAACAGCATCTGGTGCTTTCGTAATGGGTGAGAATAATGAACGTATTCGTATTCCCGAAGGAGCAAAGGTAGCTGTACAAGCAGACGGTACTTTATACGATGAAGTAACACAAAATAATATTGCTCGCTTGCAAACGAAAACAGTAGATGCAGAAACGAACGCTCGCCTCGTGCAACGTGAAAATAAAAGTTTTACACTGGCAGAAGGAAACGTAGCTGATTTACCGAACGGAACAGGGGCAGTACGTAATCATATGCTAGAAAATTCAAATGTAGATATGACGAAAGAAATGGCTGATCTTATGACGAATCAAAAAATGATTCAAGCATCGCAGCGCATCATGACTTCGTTTGATAAAATTTATGAAAAAGAAGCGAATGAAATATTGAGATAAAAGACTCCTTTTAGTAGGAGTCTTTTTTATTCTTGCTTTTATTTTAGTTACATCATAAAATGATAATGATTATCAATATCATTTTATCTTTAATAAGAATAGAAGCTGCGATGGTCGTATCACTTGTTTAACTAGGTGAATTAAAAACTAAGGGGAAGGTGTGTACATATGTCTACAAAAAAACAGCTTTGCATTGGGTTATGTTTGATTTCTAGAAAGAAAGAAGAAGAGAATAAGTTTGATTCAGGAATCGATGAACAAGTAGAGTTAGCACAACTGGCAGAGAAGGCTAAGTTAGATTTTGTTTTTAAAGCGGATTATTTAGTGGCACATCCAGATTTAATTGCACGTAATAAGGGGAATGTAATTTTAGATCCAACATTACTTTTTACTGCTATTGCGTATGCGACAGAAAAAATTGGAGTCGTTACGACCGCTTCAACCTCATTTTATCCACCATATATACTAGCGAGGCAACTACAATCTTTAAATTGGATTAGTAACGGCCGAGTAGGATGGAACATTGTCACATCAATTGATGGTGCTGAAAACTTTGGTGAGGCAGGGATGCCACCATCTGAGGAACGATACGCGAAAGCGGCAGAATGTACAGAGTTAGTAAGAAAACTTTGGAGGAGTCATCCTTATGAAGTTTTGAAAGAAGACAACGCAGATGTAATTAGAGAGATGGTACAGCCAATTGAGCATCGTGGTGAGCATTTTGAGGTGAAAGGTCCACTTAATGTTCCGCAACATATTTCTGGGGAAATGCCTTTATTTCAAGCGGGTGCTTCAGAGTCTGGCCGGAATTTCGCTGCTTCTGTTGCGGATGCAATTTTCGCCGCGATGCCAGATGTAGAGTCAGGAATCGAACTTCGTCAAGATTTAAGAAGAAGAGCAGAAAAGCATGGCCGAAAGCAAGATGATATACGTGTATTGCCTGGTTTATATTTCTTTATTGGTGATTCATATGAAGAAGCACTAGAAATGCACAGGCAAGCTCATCAACACCTTACAAAAGAGAAGAGGTACGCTTTACTCGAAATGGTTCTCGGGTTAGACGTTAGAGGAATACCATTAGAAAGTAAGGTTACTGAACATATGCTACCAAGTAGGAATCAAACTGTACGTAGTAAAACACATGCCGAATTATTACGAAATTTCATCATTAAAAATGAACCAACTGTTGAGCAAATATTAGAACGACCAGAAGTTGTTGATTCTGCTCATTGGGTCGCTATTGGCACACCACAAGACATTTTTAAACAAATTATGGAAAGATTTGAAGCAGGAGCACTAGATGGATTCATTGCAATTCCAGGTGGACCTCCTAAATCATTGGATTTATTCTTTAGTGAAGTGATTCCTTTATTCGTGAGAGCAGGTGTATTTAGAGAAGAGTATACAGGTTCAACTTTACGTGAGCATTTGGAGGATAATATATCAAATTGTTTGCAGTTAAAATAATAGGAACATTATGTACAAAAAGCCTTTTAAAAGGAGGCTTTTTTATTTGTGTTTTAAAATTCAGAATCATCAGTTGACTATAAGGGACTTCTTTTCTATATTAGTAGTTATAACAATAACTACTAATATAGAAAATGGAGTTAGAGCTATATAGATTGTGATGGATGAAATAATAAAGGAATTGGGTTCTCCCAGTATGAATGTAAAGCTTATATAGGTTTATTAAAACATTACCTAGCAACTGGTTATGAAGTGAGTAAACAAACAGGCGTACCTCGTTCCATGATTTACGAGGTGCTCGGCAAGTTGATGGATAAAGGCGCAGTGCTTCTAAACCAGTAAAATATGTACCTGTAGCAGCTAAGAGATTAATGGATCGAATGCGAAAAGATTTTGAAAGGTCCTTTGAATTGTTAGACCGAAAATTAAATTATTTAGAACAGGAGCGACAAATGGATGTAATTATAAATCTAGTTCATGTCGTAACAGGAAAACGTAGTATGGAAGAAATGGGGGGAGAGAAAGGTGAATAAAGCTCAGGCACATATGACATTACAGAGCGATGGTACATTTCAACAAGGTGTAAAGGATTGTTTACCAACTGTATTTGGATATTTGAGCATTGGTATAGCGGCTGGTGTAATTGCGAAAACAGCTGGTTTCTCCATCATTGAAATTGCTTTTATGTCCACTTTAATTTATGCAGGTTCTGCTCAATTTATATTAGCAGGTATGTATGCTGCCGGTGCTCCGGCTTCAGCAATCATTTTTACCGTATTTTTTGTTAATCTACGCCACTTATTAATGAGCGCTGCGCTTGCGCCCTACTTCACGAAAATTCCTCTATTTAAAAACTTAATCATCGGTTCGCAAATTACAGATGAAACTTTCGGCGTTGCAGTGCAGCACGCAGCGAAAAAAGGTTATTTAGGTGAAAAGTGGATGCTAGGATTAAACGTAACAGCATATTTAAATTGGATTATTGCTACAATTATTGGCGGACTCTTTGGTGAATGGATACCAGATCCTCATACGTACGGGATGGATTATGCCTTACCAGCAATGTTTATTGGATTATTTGTTCTCCAGCTTATAAGTAGTAAACCGAAACTAGCAATTCATCTTACTGTTGCGATTGTAGCTATTGTTATTGCATACGTTTCACACTTGTTTATGCCAGATAGCATAGCAGTTATTATCGCAACGCTGTTAGCTGCGACGATTGGAGTGGTGATTGAGAAATGGAAATGAGATTAGACGTATTATTACTTTTACTAGCAGCAGGAGCAGTTACACTTGTGCCTCGTATATTACCTCTTCTCGTATTTAGCAAACTGCAAATTCCAGATTGGGGCTTAAAATGGTTAAATTACATACCGATTGCGATATTAGCAGCACTTTTAGCGCAAGTATTATTTATGCACGAGACAGTGCAGTGGGATTATATCATTGCGGCAATTCCGACATTTTTCGTAGCGATATATACTCGTAGTTTATTAGGAACAGTATTAACAGGAGTCATTGTAATTATTTTGTTACGTTTATTTTTCTAAAAAGGATTCAGCTCATATAATAGCGAAAGGTGTAATAACATGAAATATATAGGGGTGGTGTTATGATACTTTTAACGATAGGCGCTATTTTATTAACGGTATTCATTTTCTTTATTATCGGTTTTATTACGTTTATGATGGTTGTTGATAAGGCGACACCTCAAATTTACTATACACCTTGTGAATCAGTAACAGTGAAATCTAAAGGTAAACATAGAAGGAAGAAAAGTTGAGTGTTGGCTTTTCTTCCTTCTGTTTTTATATTCCCGAAAGAACTAACAACAATAATCCAAATAGAAAACTAATAAAGGAAAGAAAACCGATAGATATGGAAAAAATACGATTGTTCTTCCATTCACGTGCGAAAACGATAAAGCCTAGAACGCAAAGGAAAAACCAAATAGGTAGAAATATAAATCGACTAAATTTCTCAGGTAGTAATGAATAAAAATTTGTTAAATATAATATCCAATTCGTAAAAAATAGAGCACATACGATGAATGATTGTAAGTATGGTCTGTTTAAAAAATTTCCTTTTTTAACCGTCATAAAAATGAGAGCTAATGCTGAAATAAAGGGAATGATTATGAATATGAGTAAAAGTAATGTAAGTGACATGTAAAACTCCTTTATCATATTGTTTGCGTAAGAAACGAATCTATTAGGTTGTATGCTTGCTTTGTAGAGTGCTCGTTATATTTTTCAGTGTACGGATTTAAAAATCCATGTTCACCGTGTAGTTGATTTATTTTTAATAAAGGGTTATTTTGTTGCTGCAATGTTTGGATTAAAGAGGATACTGAAAAGCTAGCTTCCTGTTCAGGAAAAATAAGCAATGTAGCACATGTAGGTTTAATGTGAACATAGTCACGTATACGGGAACCGTAACATCCAATGATAAAATCTATTTTTGGATTGTTACTACAGAGCCAGGCGATTGTCGCTCCAACGCTAAAACCGATAAGCCCTATATGTGTATAACTATTCGAAAGGCCTGTTATGAATTTTTTAATTTGGTTCTTCCCATAATCAAATCCAGTGTGATTCATAAAGTGCTGATATGCTTTTTCTTCATCACTATAATGAAATGCATGTTGTGATTGTAGAAGGTTAGGACAAAATACATCTATATGAGATGAAGTGAAGCGGTCTATAACGTGCTGCATATGATCGTTCACACCATATATTTCATGAACAACAACGAGAGCTAATTTTTTCTTCATAGTTACAATGTACCTCTTTGAAACTTATATTCTTTCTCAACAAGGCAGATACGCAGGTGGAAGTTTTCATACCATTGCTCACGGCCTCTTTTTTTCGCTTCTTTATGTAAGGCGTTCCGTTTCCAATTTTCAATTGCTTCAAGTGACTCCCAATAAGAAATTGTAATTCCGAGTCCAGAATTATAACGTGCGCTTTCGACACCTAAAAATCCAGGTTGCTGTTTCGCAAGGTCATCCATTTTTTCGGCAACGTTACTATAATCTGTTGTATCATTTGATAGGTTAGAAGTGAATATAACTGCATAATAGGGCTTGTTTTTTTCTAAATCATATTTCATTATTTTTCCCCCTTAATGTATAGTGCGAATAATTAATTCATAGTTTGTATTTTAGCAGGTTAAAAAAAGAAAAGAAGTAGAAGATTCTTATTTTTTTAGGTGTTGTAAAACAGAGGATAGAAGGGATTTATATTAAGTAATCTAAAGTAAGAAAAATGCCACTTCAAAAAAAAGAAGTGGCATTTTTTATATTTCCTCTAAGCTATTAACTGGAACTGTTAATTCGCGTCCTGGATTTTTCACTTCATATATGCGGGCGGTTTCGTTGCTTTCGTCGACGTGTTGAATCGTAACAGGCATGCCTTGAAAATTGACATTAGCAAGTTCTGATGACACAGAAAGCTCTTTTGCGCGTTGTATATTCATTTATATTCCTCCCATCATTATTATCTTTGCTAAAAAAGAGGAATAATATACCATTTCGAGACATTCTTAAAGTTTTTGTATTATTTGTAATGTTTCTTTAATAAATGAAGAGAAGGTGGAATCAGGATAGGACTGTATGATTTCATGTGCTTCTGTTATTTCCTCCAGAGCCCTTTTTTTATCGTTAAGTTTTACATAACAAAGGGCACGATATGCACCAGCTGTTGTAAGCCACGCTTGATCAAGTGGATGGTTCATATAATCCGGCATGATACCACGTTGCAATGTTTGTAAAGCCTCCTCATAACGTTTTAAGCCGTATAAAGATTTTCCTTTTTCAAGATAATACAATCCATCGTCTTGAAAAATTGGTTCATCTTTAAGTTTTTCTCGAAATTGTTCTAGGTGTTCTAATGCAATTGTATATTCATTAGTAATTGTGTTGTAGTAGTAAGCTTTTAAAAGATCAATAATAGCAATGGATAAAGTATCTTCTGTAAAAATGGCGAATTGCTCCGATTTTTTTATGTAATATAAATATTTTTCTTTATCAGCTGTAATGACTTTTTGGTAAGATAAAATACGGTAAAATTCGTCTGTTTTATAATACACTTGATGCTTTTTTGAAAATGCGAGTGCTTCTAATATGTTTTTTTCACATGTTTCATAATCGCCACATGCTAGTAAAATGATGGCTTCATATAAACATAACTCAATATGTATAATGAGATCCATTTCTAAATGTTTCTCTTCATAGTCATTTCGGATACTCGCTATAAGTTGTAGACATTCAGCGTACTTTTTACGTGTGAATATCGTAAAGGATAATTTTAATTTTGTTTCCGTACTGTCGCGGTATAACGTATATTTTTCAAAAATAGAAGTAGCCTTTTCAACGTAATATTCAATGTTATAATCTTTCATAATCGCCGCAGCTGTTACAAATTGTTTATATAAACGAGCGGTATTTAAAGTAGAAGGTAGCTTTTTTTGAACGATAGGTAGTAAAGTCTCATATACTTCATCACATTTATTTGCCTTTATTAATGGCTCCATTTTTTGAATGAGTTCTACAATTTCTACATCATCTTCTTCTAGTAAAAAACTCGTTTCGCATCCAAGTTTTTCAGCGATGTATTGTAATGTTTTCATGGAAGGTGTAGCTTTTCCATTTTCAATTTGACTTAGCATACTTTTTGTCAGTTCTGAACCTGCTAGCTCAGTTTGAGTAAACTTTTTTTCTTTTCGTAACGTTTTAATTTTTTCGCCTAGAGTAGCCATCATATGCTCCTTTATAATTAAAAAGTTAAATACAATTAAACTTTTTTGTTGTAAAAATTAGAAAGTTGATTATATAATAAGTTTAACACAATTTAACTTTTAAGGGGAGAGTGTCATAATGGGGGATGTAAGTATAGGTCAAAATGATTCAAAAATGAAGATTGCAACGAGAAATATTATGCTAATGATGATTGGGAAAATGACATCTTTATTAGGTGCAGGTATTTATACGTTTGCAATGGGATTATACGTATTAAAGACAACGGGTTCAGGAATGGGATTTGCAACTACGCTAATTTGCGGATCAATACCAAGAATGATCTGTGGACCAATTGCAGGTGCTGTAGCTGACCGTGTGAACCGAAGATGGCTTGTCATTGGTACTGATTTATTAAGTAGCTTAACGATGCTTATTATGTTTATTCTGGCTACTATGTTTGGACCATCACTTCTGTTTATTTATGTTTCAGCAGCATTATTATCAATTTGTGCAAGTTTTTATTCTGTTGCAGTAACTTCGTCTATTCCCAATTTAGTAGATGAGGAGCGTATTCAAAAAGCGAGTGCTTTGAACCAGACGGCAGCATCTTTATCAAATATTTTAGCGCCAATTATTGGCGGAGTTGTATTTGGTTTCTTTTCGATTAAATCGTTTTTCCTGCTAAATAGCATTACATTCTTTTTAGCGGTTATTGTGCAATTATTTATCGTATTTGATTTATTTAAAAAAGAAATGGCTGAAAGTAAAGAGCATTTTTTGACGAGTATAAAAGAAGGTTTTTCATATGTAAAACGACAGCATGAAATATATGGTTTAATGAAAATTGCAGTAGGGGTAAACTTTTTTGCGAGTGCACTTTTCGTTTCACTTCCGTATATTATTGTTCAAAATTTGCATTTATCCTCGAAGCAACTCGGTGTTGTAGAGGGAATGTTAGCAGTCGGGATGCTAATTGGTGCAATTGTTTTATCAGTACGTAAAGAAGTGAATAACCCGTTTCGCTCTGTTTATATTGGGCTGTTTTTATTTGCGGGCTTGAGTTTATGTACAGTCTTTCCATTGTTAGTTACCATTCCGAAAGTAGTAAGTTTTATTTACTATATCGCTTTTATGATTTTAACTGGTATATCAATGATGGTTGTAAATATACCGATGCAAGTACATATGCAAAAGACGACAGATCCAAACTATTTAGGACGTGTATTCGGTTTACTTGAAACAATTTCTACCGCAATCGCACCGCTCGGTATGATTGTATATGGATTATTATTAGATATGTTGCCGACTAGCATTGTTATGATGACATTAGGCGGAGGATTATTGTTAGTTGTATTAGTGGGAGTAAGAAAGCATGTGGCGAAAAAGCAAGTGGATGTGTCGGCCTGAAAAATAAGAAAGTAATAAAAAATTGACTGGAAACAATAAAAATGACCATATTAGTATTTTAGTTTTTGAAACTCTTTTTCATGTATGTTACAGTAAAGTGAGCAGGCAAAGAAAAGGAGAAAACATCATGAAAAAATTAAGTTTTGTAATGCTTTTTCTGTTAGTCGTAATGACTGGATGTAGTAATTATGACACGTATATTGAAACAGGTATGCAATCATTGAAAAATGAAAAATATAGTGATGCGATTATGTGGTTTGAAAAAGCGGAAAAAGAAAAATCAGGAAATGAAGCGAAGGCATATAAAGAAGTCGCTCAGTTACTAGATCACGGTGCGACAGCATTAAAAGACGGTAAGTATTCAGAAACGAAAGATATTGCAAATGAAGTATTACAAAAGAAAAAAGATGATGCACTTGAAAAAGCTGTAACATCAAATGCAGAGAATATGCTTCAAAAAGCAAAAGATGTGGAAGAGAAAGTAAATGAAAGGGTGGCAAAGCGGAGAAAGATAGAAGAAGAGGGAATCGATAAATTAATTAAAGCTGTCGATAGTATAGATGATGTAAAAGAAAAAGAGAAGAAAGTCTCAGAAACATTAGATAAGGTTGAAGAGGCGCAAGCAAAAATTGAGGAAAAGAAAAATAAATAGAGATATAGTTTAAAAGGCTGTCGTGTATAACGACAGCCTTTTAAACTATATCTGCTGATACGAACATATCATTATTTTGAAGATTTTTAGAGCGTAAACTATAAGCAACTACTTTCTTTTTATGTTGTTTTACAACATCAACATGCTCTTCATGACTATAAATATAAAATGTAAAATCTTTTTTGCCACGTTTTGCATTAATAATTAATGGAGTGCTCTCATTTTGTGGTGGTGCATAATAGCGATCTAAAAATAAACCTTCATTAAAATCATTAATAATTTGAGATTTCTTTTCGCCTTCTAAGCTATTTCCATTGATTGTAACAGTCACATTCTCTTCATCAAGTTGCGGATGTGTTTCATATCGGCTAATAATTGATTCAATAACGGAGTTTGGAAGACTAGAAACGATAATTTTAAATGCCCCAAATACAACTAACAGTACAATAAACCAAGTCGTCATATTGTATCATCTCCTTTACACTATTAAATAATATAACCCATATGGTAATAGTACATATGGTGAAGTTTTGTATATTTTGTGAAAAATTTTCCTTTTTCGAACGTTTTTTAACAAATGGAGATGTTTAAAGAATATAAGGTGATATTTGGTAGGATAAAAATATAAAGTCTTTTTATTTATTTGTTAGAAAAATCAATTTTGTTACAAAAAGTTGAAATCGAAGTATTTTAAAAGAAAAAGGTTTATAATAAAAACATAACTAATTACAAGGAAGTGTAACTATGAGTACTGTAGCTATCGTGTATGGTATTATTCTTTCCACAATTATTATTTTATTTTTCGTTGGGGTTTCACGTTATATTCATAAATGGAAAGAAGGCGTTGCGAAATTAAATCACATTGAAGAAGAACTCAGTGATTTAATGTTACATCATGGTAAGTAAAAAGTTTATTTTTTAACTAAATAATGTGAAGAATATCACAAAACATGCTCTCTTTAGGAAAGCATGTTTTTTTATTATGTGCTGAATAGGCACATATCATCTATTTTTCCCATACGATACATCGTTAAGTACAGAATGTTAGGAGCGGGAAAGAGGGATAAAATGAGTAATTCAGGTTATGTTACAGATAATAAAAATTTAAAGAAAAGCTCAGGAACTCCAAATCTTTTCTTTGATTCAAGAAAAAATGTCTTTTTTAAAAGAGACGAGAAAAATGTTGCGTATGAAGTAACGTCAACACAGTTACCGGCGATGATTGGGGGAGCATTTGTTGATTTGTTTATGACGAAGGGGCATATGCGAGAACCACATTGGCATCCGAATGCTTGGGAATTAGATGTTGTTGTCTCAGGGGAAGCCGTTACTTCTATATTAAATCCTGAAACGAATCAATTGCAAAATTATCATTTAAAAGCGGGGCAAACTGTCTTTATTCCAATGGGATGGTGGCATTGGATCACAGCCATAACAGAAGAAGTACAATTACATTTATTCTTCAATAACGATCAGTTTGAAACAGCCGAAGGATCGGATATATTAAGGTTGACGCCGCCAGAAGTATTTCAAGCTGCTTACGGTGTAAGTGCAGAGAAATTAGCGAAAGACCTTTCGCCAATTAAAGAGTCGGTTGTAATTGGACCGCCCACAGTAACCCGCTCTAAAGGCGATATACAGGCTGACGATTCAAATATAGTAGTTACGTTAAATGGACAAATAACTTCATGTGAAATAGAATAACTCTTTCTATTATTAGGAAGAGTTATTCTATTTTGTATAAAATTGTAATTTAGTTCGGTATAATTAATATATAGTAGGCAATTTGTTAGAGGAGGCACATTGTGAATATATTAAAGATGATAGGGATAATTGTGGGAGTTATTATAGTAGTTGTTATAGCTTTCTTTGCAGTTATGAAATATTATTTGTCAAAAGAAGATCCTGATTACGTATTAAACTACATAAAAGAACATAAAGGTGATGAAACATGTTCATTACTTATTAGAAAAAACGGTGAAGTAGTAACATCTGTAAATGAAAATAAAAAATTACCATTAGCGAGTATGGCTAAAATCGTAATAGCAGTTGAATTTGCTAAACAAGTGTCAGAAGGAAAAATCCGCCGCGATGAACAAATTTCATTGAAAGAACTAGAAAAATACTACGTTAAAGATACTGATGGTGGAGCGCATCCTGCATGGTTAGAAGATGCCAAAGCTAGAGAGTTAGTGAAAAATGAACAAATCACTTTAGAAGAAGTTGCCAAAGGGATGATTCATTATAGTTCTAATGCAAATACAACATATTTATTAGAGAAACTTGGGATAGATAGAGTAAATGAAAGTATAAAAGAATTAGAGCTTACTAGTCATGATAAGTTCTCTTCTTATACTGCTTCACTATATATGAGAGGATATGTAGAAAAAGAGCTTCATGTACAAGAGGATCAATCGTTAGAAATGATACGTAACATGTCTAATGATGAGTATAATAAACATGTGTTACAAATACATGAATGGATGAAAGATGAAAGCGAATGGAAGAAACGTGATATACCATTAAAAGTAGATATGGAATTCCAGCGTATTTGGTCAGATCGATTAGTGAGTGCAAATGCTAAAGATTATTTGAGTTTAATGGCAAAGATAAATAGTAGAAATTATTTTCCAAAATCAATGCAAGATGAAATGGAGAATATTTTTAAAGGAACAGTTCAAAATAGTAAGTTCGAATATGCTGGGCAAAAAGGTGGTTCTACCGCATTCGTATTGACAAAAAGTTTGTATACTACAGATAAAAAGGGAAATAAGGTTGAGGTTGTAATAATGTTTAACGATATAGATGATCAAATTACGCACCAAAAGCTTAGAAATAATATAGATTACTTCATTCGAGATGTTATAACAGATGAAGAATTCAAAAGAAAGTTATAATGAAGTAATTTTATTATGTAAACAAAGGGCGCTTATTAGAAAGCGTCCTTTTCTTTTAATGATACAGGATTTCCTATTTGTGCCATTGAATATAGATAAAAATAAGAAAGGAAGATGAACAAATGACTACAATATATTTTGTTCGCCACGCTCACTCTACATATACAAAGGAAGAAAGGGAACGTCCCTTATCTGAGAAGGGTTGGTTAGATGCACAAAACATAACAAGCTTGTTAAAAGATGAGAAGATTGATGTTGTTATTTCTAGTCCATACGAAAGAGCGATTCAGACCGTTGAAGGAATTGCGAATGCAAATAAACTATCAATACAATTGGAAGAAGATTTACGGGAAAGGTTATTAAGTAAAGAACCAGTACAGGATTTTAATGATGCTATTCAGAAGGTGTGGGAAGACTGGACTTTTGCATACGAAGGCGGGGAATCAAATGATGTAGCGCAAAGGCGTGCTGTATTATGTATGCAAAATATATTGGGAAAATATAAAGGGAAGAATATTGTAATAGGCACTCATGGGAATATTATGGTTTTACTTATGAATTATTTTGATTCGAAATATGATTTTCAGTTTTGGAAAACACTTCACATGCCCGATGTGTACAAATTAACTTTTAATAGTAATCGTTTCATTTCTGCTGAAAGAATAGGTCATCGGATAAACATTTTGTAAAAGTTTATCAAAAAAAGAGGAAAGAGAGAAGGTATTGTAGAAGTATGACTTTGTAACATAAAAAATATTTGTTAAAGGAGGCTGTTTACATGTTTGAGAAAGAGAAAGAAGGGCTTATTGAAGTTCACAACGTATATGAAATCGCACCAGCAGATGGAGCAATTATAGGTATGGCAACGGAAGAAGAAATGGAGATTGCTGCTGAACTAGAGTTACAGTACTATGCCCATTCTCGTTTATTAGAAGCAAATATTCAGTTAGACGGTTCCTCCTATAAAGAGTTACTTCAGGAGTTCCAGGAGTACGAAAGAAAATCAATGAATTTTTGGAGAGCAATACATAAACGTTTAGCTGTGCCATGGGCATGGGTACTACGTATTGATGTTGCGAATGGTCCTATATATGTAAGCAATGGGAGTTCGTATTATGAAGAAGTTGATGATGACGAAGAAGACTATGAATAGATAAGTAAGGAAGCAGCTTTAGTTGCTTCCTTTTTTTGTGTGTAAAGATTGAATGACTTGAATGATAATATCTGGTCGATCATTTTCTATTCCGTGACCAGCATGTTCGGCAAGAATATATTTGCTGTTTATTGAGAGGTGTAATTGTTCACGAATAAGTTCTTGCCACATATCTTCAAGTTGTGTAGCTTCTTCTTTTGGCATACCGCCCTCAATCAATTGAGCAATAGAATATTGAGGATCTCTACCGATAACGATTAATGGTATTTCTAATGTTTTATGTTGTTTTTTTATTGAGCGAGCACAATATTTCCACTCGGACAGTTCAGAAGCTGTCGCTTTATATAATGAAGGAGATGTAGAAAATTTGATATGCTGTTTTGTTGTATTGACGAGTATAGGTTTCAGTTCAGTATAAAGCGCGTCTGCATCCATGTTGGAGTAAGTATGATATTTTTGTAGCCAAATATCGTCAGAATCAGTTTGATCAGAAACCGGTAAATGAAGCTCATCTAATCGGTGTAAGTTCATGGAAGTAGAATCAACTAAAATAAGTGCTTTAATTTGGTCCTCATGTAATATCGCAAAATGTTGTGCGCATAAACCTCCATAGGAATGACCGATTAAAATGATTGGCTCGTAAATATCTAGTTCATGTAGTAACATATGTAGTTCTTTTACAACTTGCATTGTTGTACGTGGATTAGTTCCTAGCTCACTTTCTCCGTAACCTGGGCGATGATATGAAATGACTGTAAAGTTTTGTGAAAGCTTTTCTATAATAGGAAGCCAATCATAAAATGAGCATCCCATTCCTGTTTGAATGACTACAGTTTGTTTACTACTACCTCTCATATATACTTCTACATTTTGTCCAAATATCTCTACTGATCTATTAATAGTAATTCCCCCTAAGCTTGAAATACTTTTTGGCAAGTAAAGACGATACACCAGGCACATATGCCGAAGAGTATAGATGTACTAAGTGAAAAGGAGTTTTTTAAACCGATATAAACAATAAATAATAGTAATGCAGATGCAGGAAATCCATATAATACGCCTAAAGCGAATTGACTTAACTCTTGTTTACTCCCACCTTCGAAAGAAATCCAAAATAAACTAAGTAAACTAATAAGAGGAAGAGCTGCGATAAAGCCACCAAGTGTACTATAATATTTAGCAAATTCGGTCACACCCCCAATAATGAGGGCGGAGACGATGACCTTAACGAGGAAATGCATATTTTGCCTCCTTAGCTAATAACGAAAAGGCTTTTTCTATTAGTTGTTGCTCTTCTTTTGATAACTGTGATTCTAATATTTGTATCTTTTCTTTATCTAGCAAAGTATGCTTTTCTAATGCTTCAATTCCTTCTGCCGTTAATGTAAGGTTCACAACTCTTTCATCTTGTTTATTTCTTTCTTTAATGATAAATCCTTTTTGAATAAGGCGTTTCACGTGTTCAGACGCTGTGTTATGAGATAAACCGAGTTCAGAAGCAACTTTTCCAATTGTTATGTCATTCTCACGAGAAATGATTTGTAAAATGCGAATTGCTTGGTGAGAAAGATTGTCTTCATACTCATATCGTAAGTGGTAGTAAATTGTCTCCCAATGTGGATTAATATCTTTCATATTATAAATCCCCCTAACTTTTATATCGTATTATAAGATATATTCGCTTGGTAAGAATTAAAATCCTGTTATTTTCATAATAAATGTTGAAAAAGTTTATTTTTATTGAAATATAAGGTAATCTATGTGTAAAGGTATACATTTAGCAAGAGAGAGGATGATAGCTGTGAATACATTTAAATGGATTAGTCATGAAAAGATGTATGTAGATCAAATACATGTTGAAAAATGTGGTCCTCTTTCAGTCGGCGTATATGGAGGAAATCAAGAGAGTGATGCATATGAAAGAGGAGATGCAGTGCTAGCTTGGTGGGATCCGAAATTAGAATTTGAATTTGTTATGATTTTTGATACACATCATAAAACAAAAAATATACATTATATAATAGAAGCGATTTCAGAAAGAGAAGAACAACTAAAAGAATTATTTTCATATCCAATCCATTTAGCTTTTCATCATACCCATATGTATTTATTAGCGTTATTTACAGATGAGCTATTTATCGAGAAATGTGACCAAGATGATGAGGAACTTGCATGTTTAATTTGTTTACGAAAAGGCGAGTTCTTATATTGGCTATCAGTTGGTGATTGCTTCGCGTATTTATTCCATTCAGAGCAAACGGAAAATGGAAAAGGTAGGCTAAATAAGCGTAAGAACTATGAATATATAGGAAGAAAAAATGTTTTTGCAGCGAATACCCCTTGTTTTACATCAGGGATAAGAGGATTAGAAAAAGGTCAGAATCACATTGTAATGGCAACAGATGGTATTTTAGAATGTGATAAACGAAAGTTTGATGATGATCAATCTTTAGTAGAAATATTACACGACGGAACTTGTTTACAGATTGAGCCTGTATTAACAAATGTACTTCAGTGGAAAGGTAGAGATTGTGCCACTATTATTGGATGGTCCATCGATACTGAAGATAGACAATGTGCCAATTAATAAATGAAAGGGAGTTCAAGGGTTTTTGTCCTTGAACTCTTTTTTGTTAAGCGATATGAATATGATACGTTTTTAACCATTCATTTACTTGTAGCATATACTCCATAGCACTTCTTGCTTCAAAATTGTTAACCACTTTATTACTTTGATCAGCAATTGCAAGTAATATGGAATGGTTAATAAGTGAGAAAACAGGATTGTTTTTATTGCTGCACATATCAAGTGTTAAATTACGGATTGTTTGTAAATAATGTGGATCTTGTGAAGTAGGATAAGCGCTTTTTCTTCTATTTCGCACATCATCAGGTAAAGCAGGTTTCAGTGCTCTACGTAAAATACCTTTTTCAATATTATCAATACTTTTTATGTTGAAAGGAACGTTCCATAAATATTCAACTAATCTAAAATCGCAAAATGGTACACGAACTTCAAACCCTACAGCCATACTCATACGGTCTTTACGGTCAAGTAAGAACGGGAGAAATCTCGTTAAAAATAAATAAAACATTTGGCGTTGTTTCGCTTCTTTTTTACTTTCTCCTTCAAGAGTAGGTACTTCAAGAACAGCTTCATGGAATCGTTTATTAATATAATGCTCAGGATTACATTGAGTTGTTACGTCGCTTAATAATAGAGAAGATGTGTTTTTCCAGTTTGTTAACCACGGAAACTTATCTACATATAATAGTTCTTCTTGATGAAACCAAGGATATCCCCCGAATACTTCATCAGCAGATTCTCCAGATAAAGCTACGGTTGCATCTTTTTTCATTTCGCAAAATAGTAAATATAGTGAAGTTTCCATTTCGCCAGCACTTGGTAAATCTTTTGCACGGAGGGGAACGAATAAGTGATTTGCTAATTCTTCAGCATTCACAATAATATCATGATGCGATGTCCCTACATGTTCAGAAACACGTTTTACCCAAGGAGCGTCTAAACCAGTGCGAGCAAATGTCAGCTCGAAATCTTTTGCGCTATTTACAAAGTCAACGGAATACGTATGAAGTGTTTTATTTTCCGCTGCAAATTCTTTCCCCGCTAGTGCAGTAATACCGCTAGAATCTAATCCGCCTGATAACATACAAACAAGAGGAACATCGGCAATTAATTGTCTTTTTACTGTATCTTGTAAGATAGATAAAATATGTGAAGATGTGTCTTCGATAGATTCTTTATGGACCTTACTTTCTAAATTCCAATACTTCTTAACTACCTTTTTATCACGTGTAAAAGATATAAAATGTCCAGCACGTACTTCTTGAATATGTTTAAAGACGCCACATCCTGGAGTTCGAAATAATCCTAATCCAAATATTTCATTTATGCCATCCGCATCAATTTCAGCAGGAACAGATGGGTGAGCTAATAATGCTTTTATTTCAGAGCCGAAAATAATACTGTCATTTCTTTCTGTATAAAAAAGTGGTTTTACCCCTAAATGATCTCGTGCTAAAAACAATTGTTGCTTCTGATCATCCCATATTGCGAAAGCGAAAATTCCATTTAAACGTTGCACGCAGTCTTCTTTCCATTCTAAATAAGCGTGTAGTAACACTTCTGTATCCGAGTGAGTTTCAAAGGCATGCCCACATTTTTGAAGTTGTTCTCTCAGTTCACGAAAATTATAAATTTCTCCATTATAAGTAAGAGCATACGTGTAATCTCCGGCACGAAATGTTTTTGGCTGCGTTCCGCCTTCTGGGTCAATAACAATTAAACGTCGGTGTGCAAAGGCCGCACGAGGAGAAAACCAAAATCCTTCAGCATCAGGACCACGATGCTGAATACTATTTGCCATCTTTTCTAAAATAACATGTTGATTTGAAAGATCCTTCTTCCAATCTATCCAGCCTGTAATTCCACACATACAAATCTCATCTCCTAATTTTAAATAGTAGATTAACGAAATAAAATGTACACCAAGTTAAAGAATGGTTATGTAAATAGTGTACTACGTTAATTAAATTGTAGACTTGAGAAAATTTTCTTCAAATTCAAAGTTATATGAGACAATAGGTAAGGAAAAGTATTCCATTACATACAAAAAATAATAAAAAAGATGAGAGAAAACTTTTTTCTGGACGTTATATAGAGTGTAAAAGCTTTTACAAAAAAATAAGGGGAATCGCTACATGAAATCAAATGAGAAAAATTTTATAAAAAGATTACAGCGACAAAAAGAAGATGCGCTAGAATTTGTTGTCGATACATACTTACCACTCATAAAGGGGATTACGCATAAAGTTCTTCTTCCAGTTCAAAATGATGGACTCATAGAGGAATGTGTAAATGATATATTTCTTTCCATTTGGAATAACGCAAATAAGTTTCATGGAGAGCCGAGTGATTTTAAAAAATGGATTGCAGCGATTGCAAAGTTTAAAGCAATTGATTATTACCGGAAAGCAACTAAAAAAGTAGAAATCATTTCAGATGAGTTTCATATAAGTACGGAAAAATCGGCAGAAGACGAATTAATCGTTATGGAAGATAGGGAAGAATTATTGAAGCTTATTAATCAATTAGAACCGTTAGATCAAAAAGTGTTCATTATGAAATATCTACTCGGTATGAAGACAGAAGAAATAGGTGACAAGTTAGGACTAACTCGAGCGGCGATAGATAATCGTGTGTATCGCGGGAAAAAGAAGCTACAACAAAATGCTACGAATATTAGTTTTGGAGGTAGTGTAATATGAAAGATATTTATGAACTATTAAATGATATTGATATAGATGAAAAAGAACTTGAAGAAATTGAGGCTTCTGAAATTGAAAAAGAAAAAGTGAAGCGTAATTTAAAACAATCTATACGTACGAAGAAAAAGGTGAAAACTTGGAAAAAAGGTGTCGCTGCTGCATCTATTTTAGTAGGATTATCAGTTGCAACGCTTGGTATCGGATTTCCTACATACGCTGGAGGATTGCCAATAGTAGGAGATATATTCCGATTTTTAGATAATGGTAGAACAGGGCTATATGAAAATTATAAAGAGTTTTCGACTGAGTTAAATATGACGAGGGAAAGTAATGGGGTTAAGGTCACAATTAATGATGCTGTTTTTGACGGCAGAACTGTAGCGATAACGTATTCTATTGAAAGTGATAAAGATTTAGGAGAGAACCCGAGCATATTTGGTTTCCCACAGGTGGAAGGCTCTAATGGTTCGGGAGGAAGTTCTAAAATTACGAAAGTAGAGGATAAAAAATATGTAGGTATGACTACAGCAAGTGATCACGGTAGTAAAAGAATGGACGTTGCAAATGTTAGATGGAATATGGAAGCAATTGATATGCACGAGGAAAAAAAATCAATAAAAGGGAATTGGAATTTCGCGCTTTCTTTAAATGCAATGGATAGTAAAGAAATGAAGATTCAAGGAAGTTCTGAAAAAGAAGGCATAAAAGTAAATATAGACAAAATGGAAGTAACCCCTATGTCATTTATCATTTTTTACAATCAAGAAGAATCTAAGACATTAAGAAGTATATGGGATAGTGCAGATGTTGAATTAGAAATAAAAGATGATTTAGGAAATCGATACGTAGGTGAAGGTAATGGTGGAACAAGTACAGTAGCAGAGCCACATAAAAGTAGTTGGAGTACTACGTTCCAAAAACTGAACGAAAATGCTACAAAGCTTATTGTCACACCTCACGTGCACTTGCGAGTTCATACACCTGAAAATCATGGTGGAGTAGAGTATGTTAATGGGAAAGAGAAGAAAATAGAAGTACCGAAAAAAGAAGCGAAGAGTAAAGATATAGTGTTAGATGATATTGTCATTGATTTAAAGAAATAAATAAAGAGACTGCCTTAAATGAAGGCAGTCTCTTTTTGTTAAGAACTAGTAACGAGCAATGCATGCGGATGCTGCGTTTTATATTCCTCTCTCCATGTAATGTTTAGTTGTTCCCACGTTTCACCGCTATCAGTGGATTGAAAGATGCCATTGTTATTTAAAGTGTAAAACGTATGTGGTTCGGCTGGATTTGTAGCAAACATCGAAATGACTGTACCGATTGCAGATGGTAGACCTTGCTGTACTTGCTCGAAAGGAGTATCTTTCGTTTTTCGATAAATATAAGATTCATAAGGAATACGGTGATGAGCGAGATCAGCACTCGGTGCAGCAGACACGAGAATTGTATCGCAATCAGCTGGGTTGATAGCCATGCTGTATAAATAATGATGTTCAAGTCCTTCACTACATGAGATCCAGCTGTTTCCACTGTTATAACTTTCAAGATAGGCACGATCAGGTCCGCCCATAAACCCATCACCACATGATGCATAAAGGCGATTTGGGGCTTGAGGGTGCATGAGTAATTGATGAGCATCGATAGGGGCACCGAATTTTTTATCAATCCATGTATGCCCTTTATCGTTACTTTGAATAACAGCACCAGCTTCGATTGAAACGTGGATTGTATTTGGATTGTTTGGATCAATTGTAATCCAGCGTACGTGATGGGTAAAAGGTCTAGGCGGGAAAGCCCACGTATAAGAAGATAATAATGATTTCATATTTTTAAGTTCAGTCCACGTTTCACCACCATTTTCAGAACGAAATAAAGCGCTCGGTTCTGTGCCAACATAAACGACGCCATATCCGTTAACTTGTTCATTGGAGCTTATCGTAATAGAAGTGATTGAAGAATGTAAAATACCGTCTTCTTTCGGAAAGTCAAAGTAACGATAAGAATCTCCAATTGGTCTCCATGAATCCCCACCATCATCGCTTAACCATAGACCTCGTCCAAATGTGCCGCAATATACACGATTCTTTTGGAATGGATCAACTGCGATACAAGTAGGTTGCATATTTTGTAAGTGATATGCGGTTTCATAGTTACCATATCGTTCTTTTACAACAATAAGTTCACGTTCCATACAGAGAAATAGTCGTTTCAATTCAATAACCCCCTTCAAATTTCTTTCATTAGTAAACAATATGAAGCTGAAAAAGAAGTAGTCTTATTTTTTGTTGAGAAAAAGGACTTGTTTGAAAAAAAGCGAAGTGTGTATACAGAGGAAGCGGGATAAAGTGAAACTTTAATCAGTGGGGTATTGTTCATCTTCTACAGATTAGTAGCATTCACTATCGGGCGTTAATGGGGGATAAAGATAGGGAATGTGTTTCATACTAACATACAGAAATTGCACTTAAAGGAGCATTTGTATGGGACACTCACATGATCACGGTCATTCAAAAAATAAAAAAGCGTTATTAATTGCCTTCTTATTAACAACAAGCTTTATGATTGCTGAAGTTATTGGGGGATTTGTAACAAATAGCTTAGCACTATTATCTGACGCGGGGCATATGTTAAGTGATGCAGTATCTCTCGCTTTAAGCTTACTTGCCTTCAAGCTTGGAGAGAAAACGGCAACGGCTGCAAAAACATACGGGTATAAGCGTGTCGAAATGTTAGCGGCATTATGTAACGGTGTCGTTCTTATTGTTATTTCGATATATATTTTTATTGAAGCAATTCGTCGTTTTAAAGAGCCAGTGGAGATTGCTAGTAATGGGATGCTCATTATTGCTGTACTTGGTTTGCTTATTAATATTGTATCAGCTTGGATATTAATGAGAGGCGGAGATGTGAAAGGGAATTTGAATTTAAGAAGTGCTTTCTTACACGTACTAGGCGATTTATTAGGTTCAGTCGGAGCAATTATTGCTGCGTTGCTTATTAAATTTTTTGATTGGAATGCCGCAGATGCGGTTGCTAGTATTCTTGTGTCTATTTTAGTCATTATAAGTGGATGGCGTGTAACACGTGATACAGTTCATATACTAATGGAAGGCGCACCACAGCACATAGATGCTGAAGAGGTGAAAAATACATTATTAAATATTACTATTGTAAAAGAAGTTCATGATTTACATATATGGTCCGTAACATCAGATTTTCAAGTACTAACTTGCCATCTTATTATTAAAGGTAATGAAACGCAAAGTGTATTGAAAGAAGCAACGGATGTATTAAAGGAAAAATTTCATGTAGAACATGTCACCATTCAAGTAGAAATTGAGGGTGAATTTAACCATAATGAGACAACTTGCAAAGTATGAAAGAAAAAGGGTATGAAAAAGTGTCATAACATTTTTCGCGTGGCATACATATATATAATGTGGCCACAAATACTTTGTAAGGTAAATATTTCATAAGATTACTTTACTTATTAAGAATCATCTTTTATAATCAAAAGCGGTAATTGATAAAGATTATCATTTTCAATGATCGTAGAAAGGAGTTTTTTAAAAGATGAGTAGTCAACTCCGTTTTGCTGTTGAAAATCGTAAGAGGCATTTAATTGATGAGTTAATTGGAGCAGGTGTGTTTAAGATTCGCGAACGACAATTATACGAGCTGTCTTTAGAGGAATTGGAAAAAGAGTACGAGCATATTGAAGAATTTGCAGACATTCAGGCATAGCCATATAGAGTAGTAAAGAAAGAGCATGTTACATAAAAGTGTAACATGCTCTTTTTTGATTATGGAAAAATATTGTAGATCGGTTGGTGTTAAAATGCTAGCAAGATTTTTGATTTGATTTTTTTCAGCTGCAGGTAATGCCGCAATCCATCCACCAGCCCCTTGTATTGTAATAAATGATGTGTGTTCTTTTGGATAAGGGGAAATATAGTAGTACATATGAACTGAGAACAGCAGTGGAAATCTTTGTTGTGGCAAATATTAAAAAAGTTATTATTAGATAGTTTTTTCGAAAGAAATAAAAATACAACATTTTTTATATTTTTCATTGCGAAAAGCGCAATCTACTTTTACAATAGAAAGGGTTGTGAATATATTATACTGAAAAAATAAATCGAAATAATATGAAAATTTTGTTTTGTCTTCGCTAATTGTATACTACATACACGTAAGACGACATACATCATGTTATCGACTTGTAAGGAGAGAAAAAAATGAAAAGTGTAAGATTACCCTCGATGCTAGAAATCATCATTCTTTTATTCCTATTTCTTGCTGTCGTCTTTTCCTTCCAAACGATTTTTGATCTCCCAATTCAATTAGCGCTATTTATTTCATGGTTTTTAGTTATTGCGCTTGGATTAAGGTTAGGATTTCGTTATCAAGAATTGCAAGATGCAATTACGAAAGGGATTTCTAATGGATTAGAAGCAATTCTTATTTTAGTTGCAGTTGGAGCTTTAATTGGAACATGGATTGCTGGTGGGGTTGTACCTACATTAATTTATTATGGATTAGAATTCATTCACCCTAGCATATTCTTATTGGCAACTTTAATTATTTGTTCAATAACTTCTATCGCGACAGGAACATCATGGGGAACAGTTGGAACAGCTGGTATTGCTATGATGGCGATTGGGGAAGGGCTTGGATTACCACTTCCGCTTGTTGCGGGTGCAGTTCTTTCAGGAGCGTATTTTGGAGACAAATTATCACCACTTTCTGATAGCACAGTTCTTGCAGCTTCTATGGCAAAAGTAGATGTTATTGCTCACGTTCGAGCTATGCTCGTATTAGACGTTCCAGCTTTTATTATTACCAGCATTATGTTTACTGTTGCTGGATGGATGTATGGCGGGGATAATGTAGATTTAAATAGAGTAGAGTTTTTAAAAGAAGCTTTATTAAAGCAATTTGATATTAAAATATGGATGCTTGTTCCGGCTGTAATCGTTATTGTGCTATTGGCGCTGAAGAAACCTTCTATGCCAACAATTGCTATGGGAGCTTTAATTGGTGCAATTTGGGCAACTCTTTTCCAAGGGATGCACTTTGGAGAGGCAATTGGAACAGCATATAACGGATTCTCAATTCAATCTGGTGTCGAGTTTGTCGATAAGTTATTAAACCGTGGTGGAATTAACGGTATGCTTAGTTCAGTAGCCGTTATTATTTTCGGCTTAGGTTTTGGTGGACTACTTGAAAAGCTAGGTGTTCTAAAAGTAATCGTATCAAAATTTGAGAAGAAATTAAATTCTGCAGGTAATGTAACATTGTCTACATTAATCGTGGCATTCTTAGCTAATATATTTGGTTGTGCGATGTATGTATCACTTATTTTAACACCGAAAATTATGGAAGATAGCTATGATAAATTAAAAATAGATCGCCGTGTATTAGCACGTAACTCAGAAGTAGGTGGAACGTTAACTTCTGGTATGGTTCCGTGGTCGGATAATGGTATTTTTATGGCTGGTATTTTAGGTGTAGCAACGTTCTCATACGTTCCGTTTATGTGGTTAAGCTTCGTTTCATTAATTTTGGCAGTTATTTACGGATATACAGGGAAATTCATTTGGTATGTAGATGACGTTGAAAAAGGGAAGCAAGCATCATAAAAAAATACCTTCTGCCACCGCAGAAGGTATTTTTTTTATATATACGAGTGAGAATTCTTATCATTTGTATGGAAGTCTGTTAAAATGAGAAATGTAGGTATTTTATTTTCAAGGGGATGAAAAAATGGAGTACAGAATTGAAAGTGATACATTAGGAGAAATGAAAGTTCCAGCTGATAAATTATGGGCAGCACAAACACAGCGTAGTAAGGAAAATTTTCCGATTGGAACAGAGCATATGCCGCTTGAAATTGTAAAAGCATTTGCGATTTTAAAGAAGAGTGCAGCGATTAGCAATCAAAAATTAGGGAAGTTATCAGAAGAAAAAGCACAAGCAATTGCGGAAGCTGCTGATGAAGTTATCGCAGAAAAATGGAATGAACATTTTCCACTTGTCGTATGGCAAACAGGTAGTGGTACACAATCGAATATGAATGTAAATGAAGTAATTGCAAACCGCGGTAATCAAATTTTGAAAGAAAAGGGATCTGGCGTACATATTCATCCGAATGATGACGTGAACATGTCTCAAAGTTCAAATGATACGTTCCCAACGGCACTTCATGTAGCGTGTGTAATTGCGGTAGAAAATCATGTATTACCAGCCATTACGAAATTAAAAGAAACATTAGCAGAAAAAGTAACTGCATTTGAACATATTATTAAAATCGGTCGTACGCATTTACAAGATGCAACCCCTTTAACGTTAGGGCAAGAAATTAGCGGATGGCACCGTATGCTTGAAAAAGCAGAGCGTATGATTGCAGATAGCAATACATATATGAAAGAATTAGCAATTGGTGGTACTGCGGTTGGAACTGGAATTAATGCGCACCCTAAATTTGGTGAGATGGTAGCAGAAGAAATTAGTCTGTTTACAGGTAAACAATTTGTTTCTGCACCAAATAAATTCCATGCGTTAACGAGCCATGATGAAGTTGTATTTGCACACGGAGCATTAAAAGCATTAGCTGCTGATTTAATGAAGATAGCTAACGATGTGCGCTGGCTTGCAAGTGGTCCACGAAGTGGTCTTGGGGAAATTATTATTCCTGCAAATGAACCAGGAAGCTCTATTATGCCAGGGAAAGTAAATCCAACGCAAAGCGAAGCGCTAACAATGGTTGTAGCACAAGTTATGGGGAATGACACAACAATTGGATTTGCTGCGAGCCAAGGTAATTTTGAGCTAAACGTATTCAAACCAGTTATTGCTTACAACTTCCTGCAATCTGCTCACTTATTAGCTGATGCAACAGTTTCATTTAATGATAAATGTGCAGTTGGTATTGAAGCAGATGAAGAAGTAATTAATGAAAATGTAAATCGTTCATTAATGCTTGTAACAGCACTAAACCCACATATCGGGTATGAAAATGCCGCGAAAATTGCAAAGCATGCCCATAAAGATGGATTAACTTTAAAAGAAGCAGCACTGCAATCGGGATTACTAACAGAAGAGCAATTTGATGAGATTGTAGATCCGAAAAAAATGATCGCTCCGAAAGAATAATAGAAGAGGCCAAGGTTCTTAGTTTAGAATCTTGGCTTTTTTATCGCATATTAATTTTTAATTCCTTGTGGAAAAGTAAATACGCATAAAGGGTCATATTTTTTACTAATTTTTCTTAATTTGTTCGCGTGTGTTCCGTAATAAGCGTTCATATAATCTTTCAAATCGCTGTATGGGAAATTGACGAATGAGCCTTCTGTTATAGATTCTATATAGTCAAATCGTTTTTCTAACCATTGGGAATTATCCTTTTTAACAATCGGATCTTCCCATATAGTTTGGATGCCTAGAATATAATGTGCATCGCGGTAATAAAAAGCGCTCGCATCTTTACCTACATCTTGAATTTTTCCTCCAAGGGGGTAGAGACTTATAGCTGCAAAAATACTGCCGGAAGCTCTATCTTCAATAAGACTAATAATTTTTTCGATTTCTTCTTCGTTATATTGTTTATGAACGAACCGGCCTGTAGATTTAAATTGTTCAGACGGTGGATATGAAGATTGTACAATGTCCATTGCTTCAAGAAAACTGATATATTGTAAATTCATCTTCACCCCGTTTATATCGAGTAAATCTTGTAAAATGAACGCTGCATCTTCTGGGGTCCCGTAATATAAACCTCGTCCATATATTGCAAGTCCTTCCGTAGCAGAGTTGTATATGCTCGCACCGATTGTCATTTTACTATTTAAATTTACTAGCCAGCTTTGCCATGTGTGAAGAAATTCCTTTTGGATGTCTACTGAAGCGTTAGGCCAATATAGTTCAACGAAAGTAACTTTATCAACTATTGGAGGGAGCTTAAAAGTTAACGAAACAACGATGCCAAAATTTCCGCCACCTGCCCCGCGACAAGCCCAAAATAAGTCTTTATGGTAAGTTTCATTAGCTGTAATTACTTTACCTTTATAGTCGATTAATTCTAACTCTATTAAATTGTCACAACCAAGGCCGAAATACCTACTAGAATAGCCCCAACCTCCGCCTAAAGTGTATCCACTTACTCCAACAGTTGGACAAGTTCCGCCTGGAAATGGATAACCTTTTGAAGAGATAAAGTCATAGATTTGTTTATTTTGAACACCACCTTGAATGACTAATGTATTTTTATGTTCATTAAGCTGCATACAGTTCATTTTACTTATATCAATTACGAGGACGTTGTTGTCGACAGAATATCCTTCATAATGGTGTCCACCAGAACGAATGCGAATAGAAATTTCATTTTTTCTCGCCCAAATAATCGCATTACTAACATCCCATTTCGTAAAACAATAAATGATAGCTAAAGGAAACTTTTGAATAGCTCGATTCCATTCTTGTCTAGCTTCTTCATACTCACAATCATATCTTGTAATAATTTCACCTGTTAATCCTTCATAACTTAACTCATACATAATAAGCACCTTTCATTCATTTTGTGTAGAAGTTTACTTTTTTAGAAATAGTGTATGTTCGTATCGTTTGTTTGTGATGGAGGGGTAGTATCTTTATGTAATAAAAAATAGACTAACTATTGGGTAGTTAGCCTGAGGGGAGAATAAATATGTAAACGGCGGTTTTGCTTGGGGAGGATATTCAATTCTTATATAGTTATCCTAATAGCATAGAACTGTCTCAAACAAAACTATTCATTTGAGGTGCTATTGATTATTTTCACATTTGGCCAGTTTTCTTTTAAGAGTGAAATGAATTTCTCCTCTTCTTGTGGTACGAAAGATGTTACTGAGTCGAATAAATTATAATGAATTTCTATTTGCTGTCTTGTCCAATTTTCTGAACGAAGCTTTTTACCAGAGTATTTAATGTGGCTTATATCTTCAAATGGAATTTCAGTACGGAGTATGAAACCATGTTTAACAACAAGGGCAGATTCCGTTATTTTGTAATGAGAAAAATAGAAAGAAGAGAGATTCACGATATTTAAGAGCATCATGAGAGTGAAAAAAATAGAATTATCATTTTGAAAGAATAGGGAAATGAAAAAAACAACTAAAAACAATGAGATTAAAATGATATGAAATGGATTTTTTTTCGCTTTAAATTTCAAGTGAGTCACCTCGGTATACCAGTTATTAAAATAATTAAATCACAATATTGTAATGAAACGTAAAAATATGCAACATTACATATTTTTACGTTTCATTATTCGTGTAAACTTTTTTTGATGGGGTAAATTTAAATGAAGTTTTACAAAAGTGGAGTTGCATAAAATGATTTGCAGAAAAAGCATTAAAGTAATAGTCATAATTTGTTGTATGATGATGATTAGTGGTTGTTCAAATAGATTCGTTGAGGATGGAAATCGAAAACATGTATTTGTACAAGCAAGTAAAGTTTTAGTAGAGGTTGTTTATAAAATATATAAAAGGTAAAAGGTGTTTCCATATATGGAAACACCTTTTTGGTAGTTAAAATTGAATGCTGGAAGGGTCTTGAATAGTAGTCATGTTTTGTTTCACATCCCATAATAATTAGTTTGTTAAAATACATTCGTTTTTCGGTGTGATAAGTCCTATTTATCATAGTTAGATAAACATTTTTATAAAAGTTTGTAAAATAGGTAAACGAAACATTGAAACGTTTACTTTTTATATGTTAAGATGATGAAGTGATAATAAACGTTATTGTAATTTGTTTGTTTTTTAAATAAACATTTTGAAGGAGTGTTTAGTATGAGTGATATATCAGAGAAGTTTTGGGATGCGTCGGTAGAGGAATTGAAGAAAGGGTATGTATTTGACGAGGTAGCAGAGGAGTATATTTGTTTAGCTTGTGGAGAAACGTTTATTAAAGGGGTTATTTATCAAGAAAATCAAGTTTTGTATGAAGCAGAGAAGTTTGTACAGTTGCATATTCAAAATGAGCATACGTCTATGTTTGAATATTTATTAAATCTTGATAAGAAGTTTACAGGTTTAACTGATTTGCAAAAGAAAATGGTTCAGTTTTTCCATATGGGACTTAACGATAAAGAGATTGTAAAAGAAATGGACGGCGGGAGCACGTCGACGATTCGCAATCATCGATTTACATTGCGAGAGAAAATGAAGCAAGCGAAAGTATTTTTAGCGTTAATGGAATTGTCAGAAGAAAAATCAAAAGTTCAAACTAAATTTGTACCGATTCATAGAACAGCTACGATGGTGGATGATCGATACAATATTACAGAGGAAGAAAATGCTGAAGTTTTAACAACGCATTTTACAGAAGGTTTGGATGGACCGCTTTCTAAATTTCCGAAAAAGCAAAAGCGTAAATTAATTATATTACGTCATTTAGTGAAGAAATTCGATAGTAATAAAAAGTATACTGAAAAAGAAGTAAATACAGTTTTAGAAAATATATATCCGGATTTTGTCACTTTGAGAAGATATTTAATCGAATATGGTTTTTTAGATAGAACAGCTGATGGAAGCCAATATTGGGTGAAGTTATAAGAATGAAGAGAAGAAAATGAATAGATGCACATAATAAAAACAACTATACAAAGAGATAGAGGATTACAGATACCAAAAATATGTTAAATTTCTATGATGAATTTGAAAATAGTGAGTGGAAGAAGCATTTACTTTAACGAGCAAACAGTATAGAAATGGTTGGCACAATTACCACTATTTGAGCACGGATTTTAAATAAAAGGAGAAATGAAATTTGAAACCACCTACAGATAACAATAAAGAAGGTGTAGAGTCACAGAAGTCAGAAACGGAACATAAGCCGATATGGAAATCGATGTCCATGTTTTTAGTACCGTTACTTTTAAGTAATGTATTACAGTCAGTTGGACAGTTATTTGGAATGGTAGTAGTAGGAAGATGGCTTGGCGTAAATGATCTAGCAGCTATATCGGCGTTCTTCCCGTTATTTTTCCTGCTCGTTTCATTTGTAATTGGAATTGGTTCTGGTAGTTCAATTTTAATTGGTCAGGCATTTGGTGCTAAAAATGAAGAGCGCTTAAAAGCTATCGTTGGTACGACGCTTACGTTTACTTTTATTATCGGAGTCGTGTTGGCGATAATAGGTAGTATTTTTGCGATGGATATTATGCGCCTTATGGGAACACCAGAAAATATTATTGAAATAAGTGTGCATTACGCAAGAATTTTATTTATATCTATGCCAGTATTATTTTTATATTTTGCATACACAACATTTATGAGAGGTACAGGAGATTCTAAAACGCCATTTTACTTTTTAATCGTAAGTACAGCGCTAAATATGATCTTATTACCAATTCTTATTTTTGGCTGGTTAGGAGCTCCGAAATTAGATGTTTACGGAGCAGCCTATGCTTCAGTTATATCTACAGTTATTACGTTTATTGTCATGCTAGTGTATTTAAAGAAGAAAAATCATCCACTGCAATTAGACGCTACAGTAAGAAAATATCTTCGTATGGACTGGGAGTTATTAAAGTTATTATTACGACTTGGTATTCCAGCGAGTATTAATATGATATTAGTTTCATTATCAGAAATTGCGGTAATCGCATTTGTGAATCGCTATGGATCAGATGCAACAGCGGCGTATGGTGTTGTGAACCAAGTTGCAAGTTATGTACAAATGCCAGCAGTTAGCCTCGGCATTACCGTATCAATTTTTGCAGCGCAATCAATTGGTGCAAACCAATTTGATCGATTACAGAAAGTTGTTAAGGCCGGAATTATTATGAATTATATCATTGGTGGTGTATTAATATCGCTTATTTATTTATTCTCAAGAGATATTTTAGCACTATTTTTGACAAGTCAAACTACAATTGAAATTGCTCATAGTTTAGTTATGATTACATTATGGAGTTACTTAATTTTCGGTCATGCACAAATTATTAGTGCGACAATGCGAGCAAGTGGTACAGTACTTTGGCCAACTGTGATTGGTGTTGTATCAATCTGGCTTGTTGAAGTACCTGTAGCGTATTATCTTTCTTACCATACGAGTCTTGGTATAGAAGGAATTTGGATTGGATATCCAGCGGCATTCATCGTCAGCTTAATATTACAGTATGCATATTATAAGCTTTCATGGCAGAAGAAACGAATTACACGATTAGTGAGTTAAAAGATGAAAATGTCCCTAAGCCATTATACTTAGGGACATTTTTTTTGATGAATGCTTATAAATAACTTTTTAAAGTTATGTCAAAATGTTGTCTAATGAGTTTTCCATTATCCATATAAAACTCCCAAGCTGTATCTGGCTCACCGATAATTTCAAATGAACCTTCTGTAATATATAAAGCGCAATTATCTTCTAATGCAATGCCTTCTATATTACCTTGGTGAGTTTGTAAAAACGTGTGGAAGGCATTCATTCTATTTAATTGATTGTAATGGGGGCAAAATCTTTTGTTAACAATACTCCAGCCACTGCTTTCTATATAACCAGAACCTTCATAATCTGAACGAATGCTAGATGTGAACCAGCACATCGCACCGGCACTATATCCTGCAATAAGTGTTCCACGTTTTAAAGCAAATAGTAACTTTTCATCTAGTTTATGTTCTTTCCATTGTTCAAGCATATGAACGTAATTCCCACCGCCAAGATAAATTAAATCGGCAGAATGAATCATCTCATCTATTTCATATTTAGTAGGTGTTTCGGTTATAAAGCGTAAAATTTGAACCTCACAATGTAATCGCTTTTCAAACGTTTCTAAAAATAACTTTATATATCCTTCATCATCACGACTAGCTGTTGGAATGAATAATACTTTTGGGTATTGTTTATTTGTTAATTCTATAAGTCGTTCATTAATATGCAAGTGATTTGGATCTTGTAAATCACCGCCACCAATGACAGCTAATTTCATAGTAAAGCACCACCTAATAATATTTGTTATGTAAAAATTCGATAGCGGGGAGTTACATTCCTTCTGTGATTTAATGAATAAGGGTAAATAAAGTGAACAATATATTGAAATAGCATAAGGAGTCGATAGCTGTGGATAGAAAGGAATTAGAAGCAGTTTATCCCGCTAGTTGTGGGCAGTAAGACTCCTGCCTCAAAATTCGGCTGGAGCAAAGAAGTTAGGTGGGAATCGGGCTGCCCGTAAACGCCCGATTGGTGTTGGCTAATAATCAGTGGGGGATGAACAAACCCCCCACTGATTAAAGTTTCACTTTATTGATATATAATACTGGATAATATTGTTTCAAAGTATGGAAACAATATGTTTAAATGAATATAACGACGTACTAATTAATATTGAAAGAGTGTTTATATTTAAAAAGTACGGGGAATAAGAGGTTTTACAAAAGTGGTTTTTACTTTTTATAGGAAATTACTTCATAATATGGTAAAATTATATTAATATATTTATTAGCGTAGAATGAAAAGAGGGAGCGTGAAAGAGTGGATTTTCGATTTGAGTTTGCAGCGAAGGTGAAAGAATATTTAGATGATGAAAAAGATGAAAAAATAATAAAAGATGGACACAGAGATATAATTTTTAAATATTTATATCCGTTAGAGAGTGAAATTGGCATTTTTAAAAATCCTAACTTTACTTTTTTTGCATCAGGAAGACGTTCACATATAGTATTAGAAAATATTGAATTTAAAACAGAAGTAAACGTAGAAAGTAATATAATTGAAATTACAAAAATAGTGGATAATGTGGTAATTCTATTAGATACTATCGTAGCAAAAGATCGGGAATTATTTGCACTCGGGCGTAATGAGAAATTTAGTGCGCAAATATTAGAATATTATCTCTATGATACATTTGGAGAGAAGTTAGGTTTACAATGAATTGAACGCGGTACAGATAACTAATTAGTGGAGATTAGGATCCATTTAAGTATCAGTTAATATCATTCATGTTTGACCTTCTATATATTTTATACTACAATCTGTAGTGTGAAAGGGGCCATACGATGTTTACTCAAAACTACAAGTTAAATGAGCAAGGGTTAAATCACTTTTTCGGACCGCTTGAAGCAAAAATAATGGAAATTGTTTGGGCTACTGAGGGTATTACCATTAAAGATGTGCAACAGAAATTAAGTGAAGAATCCCCGGTGAATTTTAATACTGTAATGACAGTTATGAACAGATTAGTAGAGAAAGCACATTTAGAAAAGCATATCGTGAAAAGAAGTGGTATGTATCGTACTACACAAACGAAAGAAGCATTTTTATCTAATCAAACGAAGAAAATGACAAAGGAATTAATGGGTGAATTTGGAGATCTTGTTGTGAACCATATGATAGATGAATTAGAACAAGCTGATCCATCTTTAATAAAAAAATTAGAAGAGAAATTAAGTCAGCTAAAAAAAGAGGACAGATAAAATGAAGTGGCAAATGCGTAAAATCGTTTTGTTAGCAGTGACTATTAGTGTTCTTTTTTTAAGTATGTTAGTATACTACGTCACATACCCATTTCTTTTTCAAAATAAAGCACTTTTTCTTTCCCAATTTTGTTTATTTGAATTGCAACAACATATGAGAGAACTGTCAACACTCCGCATTATGATAGCCGGATTACTGTTATTTACTGTAATCATTATAAGTAAAAGAATTTGGAAGCAGTTTTTTTATAGTAAAAAATTGAAAAGAAATCTCGTGTCTATTACTAGAAAAGGAAAGCAAGTGTACGTATTATCAACGTTACAGATTACGGCATTTACAATTGGATTATTTCGACCGAAAATTGTCATTTCAGAAGGAATGTTTCAGGCGTTTTCAGAGGAAGAAATTGATGCGATTGTATTACATGAGGAATATCATCAAAAAAATCGAGATCCATTAAAGTTATTTTTCTTTACATTGTTAGCTGAAGGAATGATGTATATTCCTATATTAAAAGGAATGCTGCAGCGTTATCATGTGTATCAGGAGCTATCAGCTGATAAATATGCGATGCAAAAAATGAAATCTTCATTTGAGCTAGGTAGTGCATTATTAAAGTTAATTAAAATAAAGACGATGGAAAATCAATGTATTACAGCTTCGTTTGCGAAAACTGCAATTAATTTACGAATTGAGCAAGTGTTGAATGAGAAAGTTATTAAGTTGAATATACCATTACATACGAATTCAGTATATGTAACGTTAGGGCTATTTTGTATGTCGATTGTACTTATTGTTGGAGAGTGCATATAGCCTCTTTTTTTTTAATAGTTAACACTACGATTTGTAGTGTGTTTAGGAGGAATAAAATGAATGCGGCGGATTTAACAATTTGGCTAGTAGTAGGGGCGGGGATACTTTCTTTTATATCACCATGTTCTTTACCGCTATATCCATCTTATTTATCATATATTACAGGCGTTTCTATTCAAGATTTAAAAGAAAATCGTGGAATTATGCAAAAGTCAGCGATTATACATACAGTATTTTTTATGATCGGTTTCTCGGTTATTTTTTATGCGTTAGGTTTATCAGTAAGCTGGATTGGGATCACTTTTTCATCTAATCAAAGGCTAATTCAGCAAATTGGTGGGATATTTATTATTTTGATGGGGCTATTTATGACTGGAGTGATTCAGCCTAAGTGGCTTATGGCAGAGAAAAAAGTACAATATAGAAGTAAATCGACAGGATATATTCGCTCAGTTTTGGTCGGCATGACATATGCAGCAGGATGGACACCGTGTGTTGGACCGATATTTTCTGCGGTACTTATGCTCGGTGCGACCAATCCTGAAAGTGCGCTTCTGTATATTACAGCGTACACCCTTGGATTTGCAGTTCCGTTTTTCGTGATGGCATTTTTTATCGGAAAGGTAAAATGGATTGTTACATATGCCAATGTCATGATGAAAATTGGCGGTGGAATGATGATACTAACAGGGGTTTTATTATATACAAATCAAATGACGAAAATTACAGCATTCTTTATTCGTATATTTGGTGGATTTACAGGATTTTAGAAATGAGGAGGAAGAAAAGTGAAGAAACTAATTGCTATTATACTGGCCGGGGCACTAATTTGGGCAGGGGTTAATTTTTATAATACAAAGAAAGAAGAAAAAGAGAGAAAAGCGAAACAAGCGGAGTTACAAGAAAAAGAAGTATTGCCACAAGTGGGATTTAAAGCACCAAACATAACATTAAAAGGATTGGACGGGAAGCTGTATTCGTTAAATGATGCAAAGGGAAAACCATATGTTATTAATTTTTGGGCATCGTGGTGTGGCCCATGTGAAATGGAGGCTCCTGACTTAGTTCGTTTGTATGATAAGTATAAAAAGGATGTTGAAATCTTTGCGGTAAATGCAACAATCGGGGATCCAGTACAAGAAGCGAGCGCATTCGCAGATCGCCACGGATTTAAATTTCCAGTTCTATTAGATATGGACGGAGTAGCTGGATTAGATTATAAAGTATTCTCTTTACCAACGACATTTTTTGTTAATAAAGATGGTATTATAGTAGATCAAGCACGAGGGGTATTACCTCCAGATCAATTAGAAGAGAAGTTTAAGAAAATAATTGAGAATTAAAAGGGGATTTCATAGTATGGAGTGGATGGTGAGGTTACAACCAGTATCGCTTATAATAGGAAGTCTATTTGGGTTTATTTTGATGAAACTCAAAATGAAGTATCAAAATGTACCATATGAAAAAATGATGGGTGCAGTAACGAATGGTTTTCTTATCATTGTATTTGTATGGAAATTTGCACCGGCAATTTTAAATCCAGTATGGGCTTTTGGATCGCCATTGCAAGCATTATTAGCTGTAGGAAGTATTCGGCATATTATAGTAGGTTGTGTAATTGCTAGTATATACATTGTTTTGAAAAGTAAAAAGGAGCAATTTTCTCTTCGGATTTTACTTGATACATTACCTTTTGGATTGTGTGTGGGTATTATCTTTTATTTTCTATTCCATCAAGAAGTAGGTATACAAACGACACTCCCATGGGGGATGAAAATATATGAATCAAAATTTTTGTATCATCCTATTTTCATGTATGAGATTATACTCGCACTGGGTATAATTGGTTCGTTATGGATTAAAAATGAAAGAGTAGGAAATGGAAAGAATATAAGCTTTTTTTTAATTTTCGAGGGAATTGCTCATATCATTATTTCACTTATTAATGAACAAAATTCAGTTCTATTTGGTCTTTCAATACAGCAAATACTCAGTTTTTGTGTTATTAGTTTAGGGATTTTGTTAGTACCAAAAAAATAAAAATAGCCATGTACGGAGAGCATCCTCCATGCATGGCTATTTTTGTATCATCACATGAATTAAAAAATCGGCGGAGTAACAGAAAATAAAACAATCGCATTTTTCTCGAATTGATTTACCCATTTATGTTTTAAATAAGCTGGTATTTTTACGCTATCACCAGTTTCTAATGTGTATTCTTCTTCATTTAAGTGCAATGTGATTTTTCCGTCTAATACAAATGCTAGTTCTTCTCCTTTATGTTCTAGAACATTTTCTGATGAAGCAGTATTTGGAGGAACAGTCATAATTGCTGTTGCTAAATTTCCTGTGAAATCAGGTGATAACAATTCATATGATAAATTATCGATAATCATTTTTTTTCTTTTATTAGAACGTACGATTAAATCGTCTGTATTAGTTTCTTCAAGTAAAAAACTAAATGTTGGAACATCAAGAGCTTTTGCGAGTACCTTTAATGTTTGAATGGAAGGGTTAGCAGAACCATGTTCAATTTGACTAAGCATTGATGGTGTGATTTCGGCCATCTTTGCTAGTTCTTTACTAGTTAATCCTTTTTCTTTTCTTTGTTTTTCAATTTTTTTACCGATATCTATATTTTCCATAATAAATGCTCCTTAATAATTATTAAATTATATTTAAGTAAATTAAATTAAAATTAACTGAAACTGAATTTTATGTTAAACTATATTAAAATTAATTTAATTATAATTTATTATATGGCTAGCTACAAGAATATGAGGAGGAAGAGAAATGAATGGGATAGAGGCATTAAAAGAGCGATACCCACTATTAAACAACCTTATTGCAACGGAAGAAGTATTTTGGATGAATCCGAATACAGAAAAGTATGAAACGGCAATAAAAGGTTCGCCGCTTAATGAAGAAAATGTAAAAGATGCGGAAGAGAGATTAAAGCGCTTCGCACCATATATTGCGAAAGTTTTTCCTGAAACGAAAGAAACGAGCGGAATTATAGAATCTCCTTTAGTAAAAATACCTTCTATGAAACAATCTTTAGAGAAAAATTACGAGCAACCTATATGGGGAGAATTATTATTAAAGTGTGATAGTCATCTTCCGATATCAGGATCAATAAAGGCAAGAGGCGGAATATACGAAGTGTTGAAACATGCAGAGCAATTAGCATGGCAGCATGGAATGTTAACAGAAAAAGATGATTATTCAATTTTAGATAGTGATAGATTTAGAGGTTTTTTCGCGAAGTATTCAATTGCAGTAGGTTCGACAGGAAACTTAGGACTGAGCATTGGGATTATGAGTGCAAAACTAGGATTTAATGTAACTGTTCATATGTCAGCAGATGCGAAACAATGGAAAAAAGATTTATTAAGAAGTAAAGGTGTAAATGTTATTGAATATGAAGCGGATTATAGTAAAGCAGTAGAAGAAGGAAGACTGCAAGCAGATGCAGATCCTAGCTGCTATTTTGTTGATGATGAAAACTCACATGATTTATTTTTAGGATACGCAGTAGCAGCGTCACGTTTACAAAAACAATTAGAAGAGTTAGAGATTGCAGTAGATGAAGAACACCCTTTATTCGTTTATCTTCCGTGCGGAGTCGGTGGTGGGCCTGGCGGAGTAGCATTCGGCTTAAAGTTATTGTATAAAGACAATGTGCATTGTTTCTTTGCTGAGCCTACGCACTCTCCGTGTATGCTACTCGGCTTAATGACTGGACTTCATGATAAAATTGCCGTTCAAGATATCGGGATTGATAATGTAACAGATGCGGATGGACTTGCGGTAGGAAGACCCTCTGGATTTGTCGGTAAAACGATGGAACCATTTTTGAGTGGAAATTACACAGTAAGTGATGAAGAGCTATATAGATTATTAAAAGAACTGGCTGATACTGAAAATGTTTATTTAGAGCCTTCTGCGTTAGCAGGTATGGTAGGGCCATTGAATGTATGTAAAGCTGAAAATGAGTATTTACAAAAATATAGGTTAACAGAAAAGGTGAAGAATGGTACTCATATTGTGTGGGGAACTGGCGGTAGTATGGTTCCAGAAGACGTGATGAGTGGTTATTATAAAAAAGGTTCGGAATTAACGAAAGCAGAGTAAGGAAGAATGAGGCGATTTAAAGCCTCATTTTTTCATGTACATAAAAATCTTTGTTATTTTCACATTAGTTCTTTATAGTATAGTTATAAAGGATTATTCATATCGATTAAATATAATAAAAAAGCGTTATTTTACATAATAAGAGGATGTGTGTATACGATGTCATTACAGACAAAATATATAGCGGGTATTTCGCTTGGGGTTATGGGCGTAGGTTTTGCGGCTTCGATCCCTTTTCAAGGAACGGTAGCTGGGGAGATTATTCAAGGGGGATTTGAAGCGGGGTTAGTTGGTGGACTTGCGGATTGGTTTGCGGTTACAGCTTTATTCCGTCATCCGTTGGGAATCCCAATTCCGCATACAGCATTATTACCTAAAAATCGTAAGCGGGTAACAAAGGGGCTCGTTTCTACGTTAGAAAATGAATGGCTGACGAAAGAAAGTATTACAAGTAAAGTAAAAGAAATGCAGCTAGCACAAATGGTACTGGAAATTGCTGAGAAAGAGTTACAGTCTGACGCTGTGAAAAAAGGAATTGTAACAATTGCTGAGAAAGCGATTCTTCAAATAGATACAGAAAAATTAGCTGTTATTATTGAAAAAGAATTAAAAACGTATTTGCATACAATTAATACAAGTAACATATTACAAGTGCTTGTTGATCAATTAGTTGTGCAAGAATATGATGAAAAAACACTTGATTACATATTAGTAAAGGTGAAAGATTGGACAGCTCAAGATGAAGCACGTTATCAGCTAGGAAGCTTAGGTATGAAGGCGATGGAAAACATAAAAGTAGATGGGTTTTTACAGTTTACTTTGAAATCATTTATGAATATTGTAGATGAAGATAAAATTGGAGGCATTTTGCAAAAGTTTATTATTAGCAATATTAACAGCTTGCAAGATGCTGATAATAGCACAAGACAACTTATATTAGCGAAGATTCGTCAAGAAATTATAAATGTAAAAGAAAATGAATCTTTATTACAGGAATTAGAGAATTGGAAAGCAAAATGGATTACCAATTGGGATGCTACTGACAAAATAAAAGAGATGCTTGAGCAAGTGCAACAAAGGGCAGTTACTTTTGTGAAAAATGAAGAATTTGCCGATAAATATGTTGTTCCATTCTTACAAACACAAATGAATAAAGTAAAAGAGGATGAACGAACAGTTCAAAAAATAGAAGAGTGGTTACAAAAACAAGTTGTTACTATTGTTGAAAAAAATCATTCGAAAATTGGAAAGCTTGTGCAAGAAAACCTTGATAAGTTAGATGATAAAACATTAATCGAAATGATTGAAAATAATGTCGGTAAAGATTTACAGTGGATTCGTGTGAACGGGGCTGTTTGTGGTTTTATGATTGGATTAGTTTTAGAAGGAATAAAAGCGATTATATGAGAAAAACCTTCCACAATTGTGGAAGGTTTTTTATTTTTCGATAATACTCATATTTATATTATAAGCTTTCTCGATATTTAATTTGTACGTTCCATTTCCTGTTTTTATCGAGTTTTTATACCAATGTTCTTGCGCATTTAATTCTGGATTTTCTTCTGAAGAATTATTTTCTTTTTTCGTTAAATCTTCTACTTGTTCCCAAGGTGTGTTTCCGTGAGTTTCTTTTTTGTTTGTTATGGCGATTAAAGATACATCACTTTCTTTTGCTAAATGAACAGATACATTTGAACTTTCTTGTACAAACCAATTATTTTGTAATTGACCTGGATAAAGTGATAGTTCGTTATTTGAAGCGCGAATCTCTACATTTTTATTTTGCGGAAGAACGAGTGTTTGTTTCACCTGTGGTGCTGAGTTAAATAACGTATGCTGAACAGGTAATGATTTTAAAGTTATATACATCGTTTCTCCAGCTGTTTGAACTGAAAGGAAATCCTCTCGTTTTAAATTGAGTTTTTCATTTGCTTTCGTCGTCATTTCATATGTTCCAAGAAGGTGAATTTGATTTGTATTATTTCCCTCTATTGTTAGAGGGTGATGCCCCGCATCCACTACGATTTTTTTGATAGATTCAGGTATATCAAGTTGTCCGTCTGGAATATTACTCGTTTGCCTAGTTGTATTAATAGAATGACGAACTTCGTCTAGTAATCCAGTAGATAATAAACAGTAAAAAGCAATTCCAACGCTTCCTAAAACTCCGATAAAGAAAATACTAAAAATATCATATTTAATAAATGATTGTTCCTTCTTAGAAAATAGAAGGTATAGTAAAATTTCAGCGCCAAGTATAATAAGTAAAACAGGCCACCATGCTGTTAATGTATCCAATACTTGAGTGCCTTTAATGACTGAAAATAGTAAGAAACAACCTAATGTAATAATGGAAAGCCCCATTGAGAATGTTCCAACGCGCCATGTTCTCATTCGTTTGTACCACCTTTGTTTTCTTTATTTCCAAGTAACAATTTAAAGCCGCCACCAATTAAAAGGAGAGCAACGATAGATGTTTGGAAATAGTGATAATATAGTTCGCTAAGATGAATATTAAATATAGTTACAAAATAATCATTCAAAATAGGAAGGACTGTTTGATCTAATAAATAATAACCACCTAATGCAATTAATCCGATACCGATCCATCTTTGATGATTTATAAAATAGTCGATGATAGGTTCGTCATGAACTCGTTCTTTTCCGTATTTTGCTGTTTGCTGTAATGTGTCAAAAAAGCTATAAAACCAAATGATTGGTACTAAAAATAAAAACGCAGAGAGTCTTAATAAATCAAGTAAATAAATAGATAGTAAAAAGGCTGCCATAAGCTGAAGGCCACGGCGTTGTAAGCCTAAATACATATGTCCTGCTCCAGGGAACATTGCTAAAATAGAAGCGAATGTTTTACTTTTCTTTCCTTGTTCACGGTGCTCTTCAAATTCTTCAAAAATAGTACGATCAACTAATTGCTCGCCGCGTTCTTTTTTCTGTAGTTGTTGAACAACGTCGAAGAAGTTATAAATCCATAAAACAGGTAACGTAACGAGAAATATAAGAAAACTTCCTTGAGATGTTAAGAGTGCAACGAATATAATCATGCTTCCTATCCCTGTACAAGCTACTAAAAATGTAAGGCCTCGCTGCATAAGTCCTAATTGGAAATGTCCAAGTCCAGGAATGATGGATAAGAGAATGATATAAAATCGTTCGCTATCTTTAGAGGACTCTGTAAATTGTCCGGCTGCTTGTTTTTTTGATTGATTTATAATAGTGAAAATTAAATCAATTAAGTTGATTACCCATAACATTGCTAGTAAAAATAAAGAAAGAAAAGCAATATCGCGCTCTCCTAATGCTATTGTACAAAATGCTGCAAAGATAAATAGAAATAAAGATCCACCGCTATATAAAATAAACCGTCCGAATCTCTTTAAATATAAATGTCCAAGCCCAGGAATTAGCCCTAATACAAGTGCTAAAAAGGGATTTTTATTCATGCTTTAAACCTCCGTCCAATTTTGATGTGTGCACTGTTTTGTTTACAAGTTGTTGTGAGATAGAAGTCTCATTGTGTTTCGACGATTTTTCGAAATTTGATGTCGCTGTGAAAATATAATGGAATAAACCACTTACCATAAAAATGATTGTAGCCGCAGTCGCAATTATGTAATGAATGATCGTACGCTTTAGCTGGTTTGATTTCATATTTTCATTAAGCTGTAACGTTTCAAAATTAATTTGCGCCATAACTTCGTTTGTAAATGAATCATCATTTATCATTGGAAGGTTTTCGTTTTGTTCGTCAATACTTTCCATATAAAGTGCTAAACAATGATCACATTCATAGAGATGTTCTTCCATAGATTCACGTTCATTGTTTGATATAATGTCTAATGTATAATTACACCAATCTTCTTTTGAGTAATGCATCATAAAAACTCTTCCTCCTTCCAATGTTTTTTAATCCATTTTCTTGCCCTATACAGTTTCATTTCGACTGTCTTCACTTCGATGTTTTCCTGCAAAGCAATTTCTTGATAACTTTTTTCTTCTAAGTAATGTGCGAGAACAACGTCACGGTAATTTTCGGGTAGTTCTCTTAGCTTTTGAGCAATGAGTAATTTTTGCTCTTTCGTCAATAATAAAGCCTCAATATTATGAGAGGATTTTATATTTTCTTCAGTTTCTCTACATAAGGAGAGTTCTTCGTTTTCTCTAGCTTTTTTCCTCTTATAATCAATAGCGTGATTGGTGGCAATACGTGCCATCCACGTTTTTAATCCGCGAAATTGATAATTAGGGAGAGAGGCGTGAATTTTTACGAATACTTCTTGTGTAACATCTTTAGCATCTTCTTCATGTCTTAGAATAGAAAATATAACTTGGAAAATATAATGACGATACGTTTGTACAAGGATGCGAAAAGCATGCTCACTTCCTTGCTGTGCTTTTTCAATTAATTGTTTTTCCTCAATCGCTTTCTCCCTCCTTTTTGACGCATTCTATTATATAGACGTAAGAAACGATAAGTCACCCTACACATGTTATAAAAAAAGAATAATATATTTTTTGTTAAGGGGCTATATGAAAAAGGTGTGAAAAAATGGTAAAGAGAAGTATATAATGAGCAAGAAGGAAATGCTACACAGAGAAAGGATGTGAATGTTAGTAGGGGAAGGGCCATACTAACAAACATGAAAATTAAAATATTAATAGCCGATGATAATTCTTTTATTAGAGAAGGCATGAAAATCATTTTAAATACATACGAAGAATTCGAAGTGTTAGATACTGTAAATGATGGAAAAGAGGCTGTAGCGTATTGTAAAAAGCATGAAGTTGATATTGCCCTTTTAGATGTTCGTATGCCAAACATGAACGGGGTAGAGGCGACGAAGTTAATTTGTGAAGAGACAAAAACGAAGCCTCTCATTTTAACGACATTTGATGATGATGAATATATTTTGGACGCAGTAAAAAACGGAGCGAAAGGTTATTTATTAAAAAATAATGATCCGGAGCGTATTCGTGATGCAATAAAAGGCGTATATAACGGCCAAACTGTCATGCAAGATGTAGTGCTTGATAAAATTAAGTCTAATTTAATGGAAAGTAAAGAGGAAGAATCTAAAATTGATAAGAGTCTTTTTACAGAAAGAGAGCTTAGTATTATCGCACTAATTGCGAAAGGGTTCTCAAATAAAGAAATTTCGAAGCAACTTTTCATATCTGAAGGAACGATAGCAAATTATATTACATCAGTTTTAGGGAAAACTGGACTAGAACATCGCACGCAAATTGCGATTTATTACTTAACAGGGAAAGTAGATTAATGTTATGGAATTTTGGTTAACTATAAGTAAATTAATTGTATTTATATATATTGTGTTTAGTTACATTCACTCAAATGTTGCAAACTTACCATGGTTTATATTTACGCTACTTATATATCTTTCTGTAAACGTAATGATCTCTATATTAAAAAACGATACGTATAAAAGGGTTTTAATTTGCGTGTCAATTGGTGTAGTAATTTTATTTACATGGAAGGTGCATCCATTTTTTATTTTGTTTTTACCTTTGAACTTATACGAAATTACATCAAATTATATCGAGAGGAAATGGCAGCTCTTTTTCATTATGATGCTTCCTATTACTTTTACAAATGAAAGTATTCAAATGACATATGGATTAATTGTTGCATTTTCTTTTCTCATTTTAACTATGGCAAATCTCTACATCGCTCGTGTATTAAAGCTTGAATCACAAAATGATAAGATGCGAAAAGATATGCAACGACTTACGAAAAGCTTACATGAAAATAAAGAGTACATAAGGCAATCGGAGTACACATTTAAGTTAGAAGAGAGAAATCGGTTATCACAAGAAATTCATGATAAAATTGGTCACTCGATGACGGGTGCACTTATTCAAATGGAAGCAGCGAAGAGACTGATGGAAATAGATAAAGTAAAATCTGCGGAGTTATTACAAAATGCAATTCATATTTCGAAAGATGGAATTGAAAGCATTCGGATTACATTAAAAAATATGAAGCCACCAACAGAGCAAATTGGCATTCACCGCATGAAATTATTCATAGAGGAATTTGCCGGTAAGCATGATGTGAACATTCCTTTCGTATATAAAGGTAATTTAGATATGATTTCTCCAATTCAGTGGAAGATTATCGGTGAAAATGTTACGGAGGCGTTAACCAATACGATGAAATACGCTGATGCGACAGTCATTTCAATAGATATTCATGTACTTAATAAGATGATCAAAGTACAAGTGAAGGATAACGGAAAAGGTGCAGCCCTTGTTAAAAAAGGCCTCGGCATTATGGGGATGGAGGAGAGAACAGCGTCTGTAAATGGGAAAATTATTGTAGATGGAATAAGTGGTTTTTCAGTAACAATGTTGTTGCCAATTTAGTAAGTCGTGATGAGGATGAATTATCTCATATGAAAAAAGTGAATAATCTCATGTGAAAAGAATGAACTTCTGCACTGAGCAGGTTCATTCTTTTTGTTTATAATAAAGTGAAACTTCAATCAGTGGGGGTTTTGTTTTTCCACGCTGATTGTTAGTTGAACCAATCGGGCATTTTTACGGGCAGTTGATCTCCCACCTAACTTCTTTGCACCAGCTGAATTTTGAGGTGGGAGTCTTACTGACCGTTAATGCGGGATAACAGCAAAGAAACCGAAATAGGGGTGAAATGATGAACACATTAGAAATTAAAAATTTAACGAAAAAATTTGGTGATTTCATCGCGGTAGATAATATGTCTTTATCTATTAAAGAAGGAGAAATATTTGGATTTTTAGGATCGAACGGTGCTGGTAAGAGTACAACGATAAATATGATTGCTGGATTGTTAAGAAGTAATGAAGGTGAAATCAGCATACTAGGAAAAAATATAAAGAAACATAATCGATTTGCGAAGATGAACATCGGTATTGTTCCGCAAGATATTGCGATTTATGAAGAGCTAACTGCCTATGAAAATGTGAAATTCTTTGCCGGATTGTACGGATTAAGAGGCGCTGAACTAAAAGCGAGAGTAGAGGAAGCACTTCAATTTGTGGGGCTTAGCGATAAGCATAAAAGTTATCCGAAAAACTTTTCTGGCGGAATGAAAAGAAGATTGAATATAGCTTGTGCAATTGCTCATAGACCAAAGCTAATTATTATGGATGAGCCGACAGTTGGAATTGATCCGCAGTCAAGAAACTATATTCTCCAATCTGTCCGGAAATTAAATGAAATGGGAAGCACAATCATTTATACAAGTCACTACATGGAAGAAGTAGAAGAGATTTGTACGAAAATAGCAATTGTAGATCACGGTAAAGTGATTGCAGAAGGAACGAAAGAACAGTTAAAAGCGATTATTACAGATACGAAAGATATTTGGATTGAAGTGAAGTCAGTAGAAAATTTAGACGTAGAAAAATTAAAAGAGATAAACGGTGTGAAAGCTGTTCAAATTGAAGCGAGCGTAATTAAAGTGAATTCTGATGCAGGATTAAATAATTTAAATAAAATTATTCAACACTTTATTAATCATGACATTGAAATTCGTTCGTTAGAGGAGCAGGCTCCGAACTTAGAAACTGTATTCCTTACGTTGACTGGAAGAAACTTACGAGATAAATAAAAGGTAAATGAAGAAAAGGTAAAGGGAGGTTCATCAATTGAACATCTTTAATATTGCAGTGATGCACATTAAAAGAGATTTCAGGGACGTAAGAACTTTAGTTTTTATGTTAGCATTTCCGATTGTGCTTATGCTTGTGTTAGGAACAGCGTTAAGTAACGCATTTAATAGTGATAGTCAATCGATTAAGGATATACAAGTGCTATATAAAGATGAAGCGAGTAGCACATTTTCTCAATCATTTGAAGCATTTACGAAAGAAGTCGATAAAGCGGGTATTCATTTTAAGAAAGCTTCCGAAGGTATAGATGGGAAAGAGGAAGTGAAGCAAAATAAATATGCTGCCTATGTAGAATTAAATAAAGATGGTGCGAAATTTTATGGAAGTGACAGAAGTAGTATTGAAGGAAGTATTGTTGAAGGAATGCTTACGACATTTGTTGATAAGTACAATGTAGCGGCCGAAGTTGCAAAAGTAGATCCAAGTAAGGTTAACGCAGTTATTTCAAACGGAAATCATAATGATTATATTAAAGAAACATCTTTACAAGCTGCTAAAAAACCAGGTTCTATGGATTACTATGCGGTTGTAATGACAACGATGATAGCACTGTATGCTGCGATGGGAGCGAGTTTTTTAATTCGAGGAGAACGAATACGTAAAACAGGCGATCGTCTCATTGCGGCACCTATAAGTAAAGCTGAAATTTTCATTGGGAAAGTGCTCGGTAGTCTTGTAGCGAATGCACTTTGTTTACTACTTGTCGTTTTATTTAGTAAATTTGTTTTTCAAGCGAATTGGGGCGACCATCTTGGAATCATATTTATTATTTTACTAACAGAAGTCTTTCTAGCAATTAGCTTTGGCTTAGGGATCGGATATATTACAAAAACAGGTGAATCATCTAGAGCAATTATTATGGTTGTTGTGCAATTAGCTTCTATTTTTGGTGGTGCATATTTCATAGTGGAAGAAAATGTCGTTACGAATTTATCACCATTAACGTGGGCGAATACAGCCATTATGAAAATTATTTATGCAAATGATATTGGAGCAGCACTGCCAGTAATATCTTTAAACCTCGGAATTTCAGCACTCTTTTTATTAATTGCGATTATTGCATTACGTAGACGGGAGGGGCTATAGTATGAAAGACATTTTATGGCTCATACAAAAAACGTTATCTGTACTTCTGAAAAATAAAAAAGGTTTATTAATTATTATTAGCTTGCCGATAATAGGAACACTCATCTCCTTTTCGATATACGGAAATGTAGGGCAAGGAACGTTAAATATCGGGGTTATAAATAAAGAAAATCAGCCAATAGCAAATGATACAGTAAAATTTTTAGAAGGATTAAATCATGTAAATGTAAGTAAAGTTAAGGAGTCTGAAGTAGAAGATAAACTTACTTCAAAAAAACTTGATGGTGTTATTACATTAGATTCTGGTTTTTCCGAAAGTGTTCGAGAAGGGAAACCGAGTCATATTGAGATTTCATCGATTAAAGGCGATCAAGTAACGGGGTTTATAAAATCATATTTATATAACTATGTTGATACTATTGCCGCAATTAGTAAAGTGGCAGGGACGGATCAAAGTACGTTTGATAATATGTATGCAGGGTATCAAAAAAGTTCATTTAAAGTAAAGGCTGAGACACTTGAAGATACTTCGAAAAATAAGGATATGACAAATCAAACTATGGGTTACCTGATCATGTTTATGCTATTTTCAGCAGTGAACTTATCAGGATTTATCTTAAAAGAAAAAGAGAATAGAACGTACTTTAGATTATTATCAACGCCGATAGATGGGAAGAAATTTATATTATCTAATGTTGCAGTAAATATGATGATATTAACAGTACAAATTGTCATTGCAGTATTATTTATGACGAATGTTTTTCACACAAATATAAATATGCCTTTCATAGTGTTGATTGGTGTACTCATGCTATTTGCTTTAATAGCAATTGGTTTGTCATTAGTCATTGTGTCTTTTTCGAAAAGTTCAACTGCTTCAAATGCAATGCAAAATATAGTTATCGTACCAACATGTTTGCTTGCTGGATGTTATTTTCCATATGATATTATGCCGAAAGCGGTACAAAAGGTAGCTGATTTTCTTCCGCAGCGTTGGTTACTAGACACAATTTCAAAATTACAGCAAGGAATTCCGTTTTCTGAGTTGTATTTAAACATTTTAATTTTATTCGCTTTCGCGATAGCATTCTTCTTAATTGCTATTTATAAGTTTGGAAGAAATAATGATGCGAGGAATTTTGTTTAATGAGAAAAGGTGTGGCGTAATGCCACGCCTTTTTTGTTCGTAATTTAGAGTATCTTTTGTAATATAGGAATGCTTTTGTAGAGCACTTCATTATGTGAAGCACACACAACATATTTATTGTCAACTAAAAGAAAAACGCTATGCACAACAGCGTTACCATCACCATGTTTTGTTAGTATATCACCGAAGACGTTTCCATCTGCCCATTCCAGTTTTGAATGTGAAGGGACGACTTGTAAATATTGAATTGTTTCCACTCCATCTCCTGCAATGAGTGTAGTTTCAATATTTCTTTTCTCTATAACAAATCTATTTTCATTTAATGTATCGAGGAAGGGGTTTTTCGTTTGCATCTTACTATAAGGAAGAAAGGTAATAGAAGAGCCGGATCTTATAAATAAATAATTTCCGTAATCTTTACAAGGAATAACATCTTGTAATCCTGGAAAGTAAAGGTGGATCGCTTCGACTGGATTCATTTTATACAAGGTACTTAAGTAGTGTACGTACTGTTCCATATAGGAATGAACGATATTTATTTTAGAAGAGGCATGGACAGGGAGACTACCTCCAGTCCAATAACTATAATTGGGAGGAGATCCAGCGCTTGGTGTACAGAGTATAATAAGCTGCTCCACATCATTTTCATATTCTTCACTTTGAACGTAAGAACGTGCAAGAAGTCCGCCCAAACTATGACAAACTAAATTTAGTTTATCGCAACCTGTAAATTCTTTAACATAAGCAATCGTTTTTAATAAGTATTTTTGAGTAGAAAAAACAATACGCTGACGCCAGTCATAAAAACAGATAAACAAGTTTTGATTTCGTTTATATCCGATACTTTCTAACATCATGATGAATGGCTCATAAACAAACGCAGAAAGCCCAAAGTTCCAATTACCGGTACCGGGAATAATAATATTACTCATTGAACCGAAAAGACCTGGGATAAAAATAATAGGAGTTTTTCCTCTTTTCATATGCTTCTCTCCTTTAACTTTTTAACAGCCCATAAAAAGTAAGAAAGACATTTCGTATGAAAAAATAATTTAATGAAACACTACGAAATAGTAAGTAATATGAGCGGAAGGAAATCAAAATGATTAAAAAAATATTGCGAGTTACTTCTATTATTATTGCTATTTTCGTTTTTATTTTAATTTGGATGCATATCGATGTTACTTTAGGCAGGAAAATGGAAGCTGGGAAAAATATGCCGACAGAGTATGCACCTCATTATAGTGACTTTCAATTATATGTAGAAGGGAAGTCGTTTTATAAACAGTTGTTTACTGATATAAGGGAAGCGAAAAGTTCCATTTACACTTACTTTTTCATTTTGTCGGATGATAAAAGTAGCCATACTTTTTTAAACTTATTAAAAGAGAAGGCGAAAGAAGGAGTAAACGTATATTTATCGGTTGATTTAATTAATGATTTATCATTTGAAAGAAAGATGAAAAAAGAATTACAGGAAAGTGGTGTTCATTTTACATACAGTAGAAAACAAGAATTGCCATTCGGATTTTATTCACTTCACCATCGTAATCATCGCCGCATTACGACGATTGATGGGGAAATTGGCTATACGGGTGGCTTTAATATAGGAGATGAATATTTAGGGCAAGATAAGAAATTTGGATACTGGCGTGATTATCATGTACGACTCAGAGGAGAAGGAGCGAAAGATTTAGAAGAGCAGTTTTCCTTAGATTGGAAACGAGATACGAAAGAAGATATAAAAAGGAGTACGAATAAGGCTAGCAAAGGAAATACGCTACATACTATGACAAGTTATAACGGGCATTATGTTGCTCAAAAATATATAGCGTTAATAAAACAAGCGAAGCATTCGATTGTAATTACAACGCCTTATTTTATAGCGAAAAATAAAGCATTAATGAATGCTTTAATTGGAGCGCAAAAGCGTGGTGTTACAGTAAAAATACTTTGGTCATATAAACCGGATATTCCTCTTATTAAAGAGGCAGCATATCCTTATATACGTGAAGCTGTTAAAAACGGAATTACTGTGTATGGCTATAAAAAAGGGATGTTTCATGGAAAGTTAATGCTGATTGATAATGAATTAACTGTTATCGGTACAACGAACATAACTGCTCGTAGCTTCTACATAAATGATGAGATGAATTTGTATATTCATGGTGGATCTATCGTATCGGAAGTGAATGAGGCGTTAACACAAGATTTTCATGATTCGAAAGAAATGACGAAAGAGTTTTTTGAGAAGTTATCTTTTTGGGAGCGTTGTAAGGAGAAATTTGCGGGATTGGTTGATTTTTATTTGTGATAACTTAACTGAAATACCTGAAATTTAAAATATAGTGTGTGCAAAGAAGCATGTGAATATAGTAAATAGGAAGCTGTATTGTTTATTTAACAAGTAGAGAAGTAAGAAAGAACCTTCAAAAAACAGAAGGTTCTTTCTTATTTTATAATTCATTATTGGTAGTTAAAAAATAATCTGGTCTAGCGGGTGCTCCTCCGCCTTCACCTATATTCACAGCTTGATTTTTAAATGAATCATTAACGCCAAGTGCTAAGATACTAATAAGTGACATACCAATAACAGCTAGATAAAATTTCTTCATTATTTTAACGCTCCTTTTTCAGATTCTTTTTGTTGAGCTGTATTACTAATATAAAAATATTGACTTGCTTTAACGTGATTTTTCTCTGCGTAAAATTTTAAAGCTAAAATATCAGCGTATTCTTTAACGCATTCCCATAATTTTTCTTTTTCAAAGTATGTAATTCCTTCAGTTATGAATTTTTCTAAAGTTAGTGCAGGAACTTTAGCATTTAGTGCTTTTAGTATCATAAATCGATGTTGAAATTCTTTGTTTTTTATCTCATCACTTACTTTTAGGCCCTTTTCAATTAATTGAGCTGCATAGTTATTATTATCTAATTTATAGTATTCGAGTGCTTCCAAATAAAATGCTTTGTAGTGTGAAGGGTGATTTCTTGTTATTTCAGATATATGTCGGATTGCAAGTTTTGATAAATTTTGATTTGAATACAACCAAGCTAAGTTATGTCTTACCATAAGAATAGATTTTATATGATTATGCTTTTGGAATGTGTTTAGCGCATTATTTAAACTTTCTTCAGCTAATTCATAATGTTTCAAGTCAATACAACATAACCCTATAAAATTATCACATAATGCTACGTTTACCTCATAACCTTCATGCTTCGAAAATTCTTCTTTCGCAGCTTTAATATAATCTAAGGCTAAAACTTGTTTGTAGCTTTGATAATAAAAATACCCCATTCTATAATTAAACTCAGCGTGTTCCGCTGGCTCTGGGATATACTTTAGGAGTTCTTTTGCTTTTTCAAAGTGTTCAAATGCGTCAGTATAATTTGCGGTTAAAGTAAAATGAAAACCTTTGAAGAAATGGTAATAATAAGCTAAGAAGTCATCTGCAGGAGTTGTGAATGCGTTCATTTTATCAAAGCTATTCTGATTAATGCTTACCCAATCCATAAGAGCTTCGTATCGAAATTCTAGTAGGGAGTAGTATAAAGATAAATTTTGATCATCTTCTACATTTTTCATTTTACTATCTATTTGCATTTTTAATTCTTTTGCTTTATGTAGTTGTTGCTTTAACATGGTTTGGTACCAGTCATTTAATAATTCCATTATTTGATCATTCTCTAATTGAACATCCATAAAATCCTCCCCATCTTATATATATAGCGATTGATATTTATTACTAGAATAACAAAATAATATTGTAGTTAAGAGGGAGGGAGATATTTATCAATAAAATACAGAATATTCAGACTTTAATTAGAGACTCTATTGGGTTATCAGAAAAACTGTAATTTTATAACCGAAACATTCAATAAATTAAAACAATTAACGTGATATAATTTTATTAATGATTTTGAAACTAGAAGGGGTTTAAATGATGGGGAACTTTCAAAGTAATTTTCAAACGGCTACACAAATCGCCACTCAAATGAGAAATGCCTCGGATACAATCCAAAGTGCGACAAATCGTTCTATAACAAAGGCGAGCCGTACTACACTATCTGTTAATGCCCAGGCGCAAAAAACGAATCAACAAATGCTAGATTTGACTAGACAATTTTGTGGGGCCTTTCAACAAGCGATTGATAATATTCATTCTACAGCTAAGGAGTTTGAAAGAATGGATAATGAACTACAAAAGACATTTAGCTAATGTGACAACCTACGGTAAAGGGAGAAGATGTACATTTAAAAGATGTCAAAGTTGAGGATATTACTTATTCTAAGAGAACTAGAGAAGAAGCTGCACAACTTCGGAGGGAATTTGATAGAAGTGTGAGAAAAGAGTTTCTTAAAACCTTAGTTAATGACCCTGATAAGATTATTGAACTCAAGAATGCTGGTATAACAGATGCAGATATCGAATTAATGAAAAGAGGAAAACCTCCAATAGGATGGCAAGTGCATCATGATCTTCCCTTAGATGATGGTGGAACAAATACATTTGAAAATTTAACTTTGATACAAAATCATCCATATCATAAGGTTATAACTAATACACAACGTACGCTAACCAAAGGATTACAACCAGGTGACAGTGTAGACATAAGTTGGCCTATCCCAAAACACAACATCTATCCTAAAGGGGAATAAATAAATTTAGAAAGAGGTTTTTATATGTGGAAAGATCTAATTTTAGAAATCAAAGATATACTGGAAAGTGTTAATTATAAGCTGAATACACCTGCAACGGATACTGAAGTTCAGAGATTAAGAGAACATGCAAAAGAAAAATTAAATGTTGATTTACCAAGTGAATACGTAGAGTTTCTTAAAACTGTAAATAGTTTGGATTTTGATGGATTGGTCCTTTACGGAGTTGATTCTTTTTTACTAGAAACAGAAAAGGGTGAACAAATTTGTGGATTCATAGAAACGAATGAGATTTGGTATGAAAATGAATTTCAAAAAGAGTATCTTTTCTTTGGAGATTCAAATATTGCATGGTTCTGTAAAAATTTATCTGAAGGTACTTATCATGAACTGGATAAACCGTCTGGTACAGTGATGAACACGTATGATGATTTTAAAACAATGCTTGAGGAAGCATTAAAAATAACACTTCTCTAATACATGGATGAAAATTAACATAAGGAATTTATGTAGTATTCACTCATCTGAAAAGTACCTATGTAAAATGAACGATTATGTGACTACTGAAACGCTAAATATAGGTAAGCATAGTCCAGAGTATGTTATAGAAGTATACAGAGTGTTAAGTGAAGTTAAACGCTTTGGTGGGTACTTAAGCAGATTCAGTTGCTGCCTTGCCTAATATAAGAGAAAAGTTATTGGACGGAAATTAACTTAAATAATCTTAGATGCTTACTAGTTAAATTCTAAAGGAGTAAAAAGGCATGAAAATTTGGCAATTAAAAAGCTCGACTGATGATTATGAAACCTTTCAATTATTGAACTATGAAGAGGATAAAAAATATTTTAAAACTAGTTTTAATTCTATGGTGAGTTTGTCAGATTCATGGATGTCTAAGTTTATTGAGGTAACAGATGAAGGAAAGTCAAGTGATTCTCCTATGTTTTGGGGAAAGTCTGGTGTACAAATAATTAGCGAAAAAGCCAAGGATGTTTTAGAACCTATAGTAGGAGATAATATTGAATTTTTACCATTAATTCATAAACAAACACACAAAAAATACTATGCTATGCATGTTTTAAAGGTGTTGGAAGCACTTGATACTAATAAAACAATCTTTGATAAGTTAAGTTCAGGTTTAATAATAGGATGTAAAAAAATTGTATTTATTTCTTATGTTGTTCAGGACGAACCAGTTTTTAAATTGAATATAAATGGGAAGGTGCACCCTAACTATGTTTTAGTATCAGATCAATTCAAGAATGCAGTTTTAGAGAGTGATTTAAAAGGTTTTGAATTTATTGAAGTATGGGATTCAGAAGAGCTTTCGTAAAGGAATTCTAACGTTATTAATGACCCAGATAAGTTTACGATAAAAATTCAAGTCCCCTTGTTATATAAATTAGGGGACTATTGATCTTGCATTAACGAGCAGTAAGATTCCCTCTTCAAAATGCGGCTAAAGCAAAGAAGTTAGGTAGGAGATCAACTGCTCGTAAACGCCCGATTGGAGAAGGCTAATAATTAGTGGGGGGGCGACAAAACTTCCGATGAGAAATAATTATTATTCATGCACAAGCATCGAAACATCATCATTAATCAACGTTCCCACATGTTCTCCTAAACATATTTTCTTCATCACTCCAGGCTCATCAAAGTTAAAGACGTGTGCTGGTAAATTGTAGTCCCGAGCAAGTAATAAAGCCGCTTGATCCATTACTTGTATGTTTTCCCTAACAACATCATTATAGTTCAGTTTTTTATACATTTTCGCTGATTTATTATGTTTTGGATCACTTGTAAAGACACCGTCGACCCCTTGTTTTGCGACTAAAATGGCGTCACTATTCATTTCAATTGCTCTCTGTACACTTGGGTAATCTGTTGTAACGAATGGTTGCCCGTTACCACCACCGAAAATGACGACATAACCGTTATCTAAATGATGTACTGCTCTGAGGCGAATATAAGGTTCGGCTACTGCATTAAATGGGATGGATGTCATAACGCGTACTTCTTTATTTGTTTTACTTGTTAAAACGCCGCGTAGCATTAAGCTGTTAATTATTGTACCTAAAGTACCAATATTATCAGCTTCTACACGGTCAATTCCCCATTCCTCAGCTAGATGGCCTCTAAAAATGTTACCGCCGCCAATGACGATGGAGACCTCGATACCTAAATCAACAATCGATAAAATTTCATTTGCAATATGTTCTAATCGTTTGGAGTTAAAGCTATTTCCCGATTGATCGGCAAGTGCTCCGCCGCTTAATTTAATTAAGACACGTTTATATGGCTTCATAACAATTCCCCCTATATAGATTGCAATAAAAAAGGAACAAAGGCGAATGCCTTTGTTCCTTCGTAAGAAAATGAAATAGAAAAGAAATAGATATGATGAACTTCTTCACGTGATTTTTCATAACATCCACTCCTTTTCATCTCCATTTATTTTGAATACGTATATCTTTTAGATTATACGAAATAATCTGATGTTTTATCAAGGTTATTTTATTTCTTTTGTATAAAAAGTGTCAATGAATATTATAAGAAAAAAATTTGAATTTTTTGTGACAAACTTGTAGGTTTTTGTATGATTTTGTAGGTTCGCCTATATGATGTGTGAGTAAGCTTTTATAAATACTAAATGAAAGCGTTCGCATAAAGGGGATGAACATAAATGAAAAAATTCGGATTGGCAACACAAATTTTTGTCGCACTTGTTTTAGGGATTGTAGTAGGGGCAATCTTTTATGGCAATAAAACGGCGATTTCTTATATCACACCAGTTGGGGATATATTTATTCACTTAATTAAGATGATTGTAGTACCTATTGTTATTTCAGCATTAATTGTTGCGGTAGCTGGTGTAGGAGATATGAAAAAGCTTGGGAAACTGGGCGGTAAGACAATTCTTTATTTCGAGATCATTACGACGATTGCTATTTTAATGGGATTACTTGCAGCGAATATATTCCAACCAGGTACTGGCGTTGATATGAATAATTTACAGCAAAGTGATATTTCTTCTTATAAACAAACAGCAGATGCTACAGAGAAGAAAGGTTTTGCTGAAACGATTGTTCATATTGTACCGAAAAATATATTTGAGTCTATTACACAAGGTGACTTATTACCGATTATATTCTTCTCAGTACTATTCGGTTTAGGAGTTGCGGCAATTGGAGAAAAAGGAAAGCCTGTTTTTAACTTTTTTGAAGGTGTACTCGAAGCGATGTTTTGGGTTACAAATCAAGTTATGAAATTTGCACCATTTGGTGTATTCGCATTAATTGCTGTTACGGTTGCAAAATTTGGTGTGTCCACACTACTTCCTTTAGGAAAACTAGTGCTAGCTGTATACGTAACTGTTATACTATTCGTTGTGATTGTATTAGGTATTAATGCACGAATGGTAGGAGTAAACATTTTTACATTAATGAAAATTTTAAAAGAAGAACTTATTCTTTCATTTACGACAGCAAGTTCAGAAGCTGTTTTACCTAATATAATGAGAAAGATGGAAGAGTTCGGTTGTCCAAAGGCAGTTGCCTCTTTCGTAATTCCGACAGGTTATACATTTAACTTGACTGGGTCAGCTATTTATCAAGCGTTAGCGGCATTGTTTGTTGCACAAATGTACGGTATACACATGTCACTGACAGAGCAAATAACGTTATTATTCGTTCTCATGTTAACATCCAAAGGTATGGCGGGAGTTCCGGGGGCATCATTCGTTGTTGTATTAGCGACGTTAGGATCAATGGGCTTACCGCTAGAAGGTATCGCATTAATTGCGGGAATTGACCGTATTTTAGATATGATTCGCTCAGCTGTCAATGTATTAGGAAATGCATTAGCTGCCATTGTTATGTCGAAGTGGGAAGGCGAATTCGATGATGAGAAAGCAAAACAATATGTAGAAACAGTCAAACAAACAAAAGCAGCATAAGAAATCGTTAAGGAGTGAAAAGTCATGGCAACATTAACTGAAGTTAAAAATGGAGTGCGAATTGAAAAAGATTTTTTAGGTGAAAAAGAAGTGCCAAATTATGCGTACTACGGTGTACAAACAATGCGTGCAGTAGAGAATTTCCCAATTACAGGATACAAAGTCCATGAAGGTTTAATTAAAGCGTTAGCAATTGTAAAAAAAGCGGCAGCACTTGCTAATGCAGATGTAGGAAGATTGGAATTGAAAAAGGGTGGTGCTATCGCAGAAGCATCACAAGAAATCCTTGAGGGGAAATGGCATGATCATTTCATCGTTGATCCAATTCAAGGTGGTGCAGGAACTTCAATGAATATGAACGCAAATGAAGTCATTGCCAATCGTGCTCTTGAATTATTAGGAATGGAAAAGGGAGACTATGATTATATTAGTCCAAACAGTCATGTAAATATGGCACAATCAACAAACGATGCGTTCCCAACAGCGATTCATATTGCAACATTAAATGCATTAGAAGGCTTATTACAAACGATGGGTTATATGCATGATGTATTTGAATTAAAAGCAGAACAGTTCGATCATGTTATTAAAATGGGTCGTACACATTTACAAGATGCTGTGCCAATTCGTCTTGGACAAGAATTTAAAGCATACTCTCGCGTACTTGAACGTGATATGAAACGTATCAAGCAATCACGCCAACATCTATATGAAGTAAATATGGGAGCAACTGCAGTTGGTACAGGCTTAAATGCGGATCCAGAATATATTGAAGCAGTTGTAAAACATTTAGCTACAATTAGCGAACTACCACTTGTTGGTGCAGAAGATTTAGTAGATGCAACTCAAAATACGGATGCGTACACTGAAGTATCTGCAGCACTTAAAGTATGTATGATGAATATGTCTAAAATTGCGAATGACCTTCGTCTAATGGCATCAGGTCCACGCGTTGGATTAGCGGAAATTATGCTACCAGCTCGTCAACCAGGTTCATCTATTATGCCAGGGAAAGTAAACCCTGTTATGCCAGAAGTAATTAATCAAATTGCGTTCCAAGTAATTGGTAACGACCATACAATTTGCCTTGCTTCAGAAGCAGGACAATTAGAATTAAATGTTATGGAACCAGTACTTGTTTTCAACTTACTTCAATCTATTAGCATTATGAATAACGGTTTCCGTGCCTTTACAGATAATTGCTTAAAAGGAATTGAAGCGAATGAAGATCGCTTAAAAGAGTACGTTGAGAAGAGTGTAGGAATTATTACAGCCGTGAACCCTCATATCGGTTATGAAGCAGCAGCTCGCGTTGCGAAAGAAGCAATTGCGACAGGGCAATCCGTTCGAGAACTATGTGTAAAAAATGGTGTATTGTCACAAGCAGAATTAGAGTTAATTCTAGATCCATTCGAAATGACACACCCAGGGATTGCAGGAGCAACTCTTTTAAAGAAAAATTAAAAGAAGAGGGGGACAATCCCCTCTTTTTTGTTTACAATATAGAAATGTTATATATGAATAGAGGTAGGGATGTTATGAGTAAGTTTACAGTGGCTTCTAATGGTTCGTTAGAAACGACATTAAGAGGAGTAGAAGTATTATCAACACCACTTTTAAATAAAGGGGTAGCTTTCACGCAAGAAGAAAGAGAAGAATTAGGTTTAAAAGGGTTATTACCACCAGCAGTTTTAACGCTAGATGAACAAGCGCGTAGAGCGTATGAGCAATTTTGTTCTCAGCCGGATGATTTATTAAAGAATGTATACTTAACAGCGTTACATGATCGAAATGAAGTATTATTTTATCGTATTTTAACAGAGCATTTACGTGAAATGTTACCAATCGTATATACACCTACTGTTGGTGTAGCAATTCAAAGATATAGCCATGAATATCGTAAACCACGCGGTGTATATTTATCAGTTAACGATCCTTCGGGTATTGAAGAAGCGTTCTCAAATATCGGTGCAACAGCTGAAAATATTGACTTAGTCGTTGTAACAGATGGAGAAGGCATATTAGGAATTGGTGACTGGGGTGTTGGTGGTATTAACATTGCGATTGGAAAGCTAGCTGTTTATACGGCCGCAGTTGGAATCGATCCTAGTCGCGTGTTACCTGTAATTTTAGATGTAGGTACAAACCGTGAGGATCTATTAAACAATCCGTTTTATATTGGAAATCGCCATCCACGTGTAACTGGTGAAGATTACGATGAATTTATTGATACATTTGTACAAGCTGTAGGCAATAAGTTCCCGAAAGCACTTTTACATTGGGAGGACTTCAGTTCTCGTAATGCACGAAAAATTTTAGATAAATATCGTCATGATGTATGTACGTTTAATGATGACATTCAAGGTACAGGTGCAGTTTCACTTGCTGCAGTATTATCGGCAGTGAAAGCTTCTGGTGTACCTTTAAATGAACACCGAGTAGTTGTGTTTGGTGCGGGTACAGCTGGAATCGGTATCGCAGATCAAGTGAGAGATGCGCTGGTTCGCGTAGGATTATCAGAGCAAGAAGCACATGAGCGTTTCTGGTGTATTGACCGTAACGGGTTAATTACAGATGATATGGAAGATCTTCTTGATTTCCAAGTTCCATATGCAAGAAAAGAAGCTGAAGTGAAGGATTGGAAACAAAGTGATGCTATCGGACTTGCTGAAGTTGTGAAACATGTAAAACCGACAATTTTAATCGGTACATCAACTGTTGCTGGTGCATTCAAAGAAGAGATTATTAAAGAAATGGCTTCTCATGTAGAAAGACCAATTATTTTACCAATGTCGAATCCAACGCCACTTGCTGAAGCGAAACCAGTAGATTTAATCGAGTGGACAGAAGGAAGAGCGTTAGTTGCAACAGGAAGTCCGTTTGATCCAGTTACATACAATGGTGTAACGTATGTTATCGGGCAATCAAATAACGCACTTATTTTCCCAGGGCTTGGTCTTGGTACAATTGTTGTGCGTGCAAGCGTAATGACAGACGGTATGTTTGCGGCGGCAGCAGAAGCGGTTGCAAGTATGGTAGATACAAGTCAGCCAGGTGCACCGATCTTACCAGAAGTGGAAGAGTTACGTAATATCTCTGAAATGGTTGCAATTGAAGTAGCGAAAGTTGCAGTTGCAGAAGGTGTTGCTAGAGAGAACTTAAGTGATAACGATATCAAAATTGCAGTGAAAGAATCAATATGGAAGCCTGAGTACCGTCAAATAAAAGCGGTAGAAAAGGTTAGAATATAGAAAAAAAGCCCGTTTATTATAATAAGCGGGCTTTCCGTTTACATTTTTGAAAAAATACATAGGAAGTGGCATCTTTGAATTGGAATCAATTATGGAAGAAAGATATATCTCTTTTAATTATTTTAATGATTGTTGTCCCAATTGCTGGAGAGCTAAATTTTCATCCTTTCAACGATACGTTTCGCGTTAGCTTTGGGACACCGCTTTTCTTCTTTTTATTACTATTTTTAAGAAGAATACCAGCGGCGGTTGCAGGTATTCTTGTTGGTATATCTGTAGTCTTATTCCGTGTATGTCTTGACTGGGTGTTGCAAGGGTCTTTTTATATGACAGAATCATTTTATTTGCGCTATCCTGTGTTCTTTTATTATTTTATTTATGGAAGTCTTTTTTCGCTTTGTAGGGTGAATAAGTTCCATCAGAAGCCAATTATAATTGGCTACCTTGGGATTACAATTGAAATTATTGCAAGTATGTCAGAACTTGCAATTTATCATATGGTAGTACTTGGTACCACGATAACAATTTCTGAAGTGAATAAGCTAATCATTATTGCTATTTTCCGTAGTTTCTTTGCGCTTGGTTTTTTAAATATGATGAATTTATATGAAACGAAATTAAAAGAATCACAAGTTCGAAAAGAAAATGAAAATATGTTGATGCATCTTTCTAACTTATATGTGGAATCTGTTCATTTGAAAAAAACGTTACAAAATGCGGAGTTAATTACACAAGAAGCGTATCAATTATATCGGAATTTACAAGCGAACGATGATTCAAGTAGTAAAACAGCATTGAAAATAGCGGGAGAAGTGCACGAAATAAAAAAGGATAATCAAAGGATTTTTGCGGGATTATCTAAACTGTTATTAGATAAAAATGTAGCTGAGTATGTAGAAGGACATGAGCTTGCGGAAATGATTGTGAGAATAAATGAGAAGTACGCTGAAATGTTGGAAAAAGAAATACGTTTTTCTAAACATATTGAAGGTGAGCATGCAGAATATCATGTGTATACGGTCTTATCAATTTTTAATAATTTAGTTGCAAATGCGGTTGAAGCAATTGAGGGTAGTGGTGCTATCATTATTAAGTTATATAAACTTGATAAACGTATATTTTTTGAAGTAATTGACGATGGGCCTGGTATTGCGCAAAAATATAAAAAACTAGTATTTAAGCCAGGATTTACTTCAAAGTATGATCAAACGGGAACACCATCAACAGGAATTGGACTTTCTTACATAAACGAAATGGTAACAGAGCTCGGAGGAGAAGTAAGATTGGAAGACCTGGAAACTGGTGAAGGGTGTAAGTTTGTCGTTTGTTTACCGGAGTGCAGTTTAAAGCAGGAAGGGGAATAAAGTTGTTTTATTATATCGTAGATGATGATGAAGTTTTCCGATCCATGCTTTCACAAATCATTGAAGATGGCGATCTTGGGGAAGTAATTGGAGAATCGGAAGACGGAGCTTTTATTGAAGCAGATCAACTAAATTTTAAAAAAGTAGATATTTTATTTATTGATTTATTAATGCCCATGCGAGATGGGATTGAAACAGTTCGCCATATTGCATCCTCTTTTTCAGGGAAAATCATTATGATCTCTCAAGTTGAATCGAAACAGCTTATTGGTGAGGCGTATACACTTGGTGTTGAATATTATATTACAAAACCATTGAATAAAATTGAGGTTATATCTGTTGTACGTAAAGTAATGGAACGTATTCGTTTAGAGCGCTCTATACATGATATTCAAAAATCATTGAATAACGTTTTTAAGTGGGAACAGCCGCAAGTTCGAAATGAGCCAATGCAAGAAGGAAAAAGAATAGCAGATTCAGGACGCTATTTATTATCAGAACTCGGTATTGCGGGAGAGAATGGAAGTAAAGATTTACTTAGTATGCTGGAATATTTATATGGACAAGAAAAAGCACAAACATTTGAATTTGGATTTCCTGCGTTAAAAGATATTTTTCACCATATAACTATAAGGAAATTAGAGAATATAGCTTCAGATACACATATAGATAAGGAGAGAAAAGCATCTGAACAAAGAGTACGTAGAGCGATTTATCAATCGTTAAATCACTTAGCTTCCCTTGGATTAACAGACTTTTCAAATCCGAAATTTGAAAGCTATGCTCCGAAATTTTTTGATTTCACTGTAGTTAGAAAACGAATGACAGAAATGACAAAGGAAGAAGTAGCAACTTCTGGACATACGCGAATTAATACGAAAAAGTTTATTCAAGTGTTGTATTTTGAGGCGAAACGGTTGATGGAGATAGAGTGAAAAAAGGTGCTTATAAATGAGCATCTTTTTTTATTAAATCTACATTTTATATTTTCTCGTAGAGCATGTAAAATGTTAGTTAAGAGAAACTGGTTTTAAATTAAGGAAGTGTCAAAACAATGGGTTTTACATTAAATAAATCGATTATTAAAGAAGTATGCGGAGAGACCTCATATAAAAGAGGCGAAGCTTATTATAAATCAAATAAAGTAATAATAAATCATTATGATGAAAATAAAGAAATTTGCGAGGCGACGGTAAAAGGGAACGAAGATTTTCATGTTACAGTAGAAAAAGCTAAAAAAGGTGATGTTGTTGCGAAATGTAGTTGTCCTTCGTTAGCGTCTTTTCAAACGTACTGTCAACATGTTGCGGCAGTATTGATACAAATAAATCATAATCAGCAAACCGGTGGAATGCTGCCTATTAGTAGCGGAAACATGAGCGGAAATGAACAATTAACAAGCGGGATGTTTCAGTTGTTTGCAGAACAACCACTGAGGCCAAAAAGTAAACAACACCGTTTTGATACACGTGAAATACTTGATATTGAGTTTAATTGTACACCAGTAGTTACGAAAAATGGTGGGGCACTTCTTGGGGTTCAGTTGAAGATCGCCAAAACGTATTTCGTAAATCATATTAGAGAATTTCTTTCTAAAGTGGAGAAAAGAGAGGCTTTTAATTGTTCCAATGAATTTACATACACACCAGATGTACATAGCTTCAAGCAAGAAACGGATGCGATTATTCAGCAACTTATTAAAATGTATCATAATGAAAAAATGTATGAAGATACACTAGAAGTACACGCAAAACAAGATGATAGCATGATTTTAATACCGCCAGCTTCGTGGATGGATATGCTTTCTTTACTTTCTAAAACTGAGTGTGTGAGACTTAATCAAGATGGACAATCTTTTCACGGTTTACAAATTTCAAAAGGACTACTGCCTTTACATTTTGAGTTTAATAAAGGGAGTAACGGTGGGTTTACACTTTATATTGACGGCTTACAACAAGTAGAAGTAATGGATACGTATAGTTATGCTCTATTTGGAGGGAAACTGTATCAGTTGAATGCTGAGGATTGTAAGCGGCTTATCGAATTACAAAAAATGATGAATCGTTCTAGTAGTAACCAATTGTATATTCCAGCAGATAAGATGGAACACTTTGTAGCAAAAGTTGTACCAGGATTAATGAAGCTTGGTACTGTGCGAATTGATGAAGTAATATCAAATCGTGTTGAAACGCCTTCGCTAAAAGCAAAATTATATTTAGATCGAGTGAAAAATCGCTTGTTAGCAGGTCTCGAATTTCATTATGGAAACGTCGTGATTAATCCGTTAGAAGAGGATGGGCAGCCATCTGTTTTTAATCGTGATGAGAAAAAGGAAAAAGAGATTTTAGACATTATGAGTGAAAGTGCCTTTGCAAAGACAGAAGGCGGTTATTTTATGCATAATGAAGAAGCTGAGTATAACTTTTTATATTACGTTGTTCCAACGTTAAAAGGTTTAGTTGATATTTATGCGACGACAGCAATCAAATTACGAATTCATAAAGGAGATACAGCTCCTCTTATACGAGTTAGAAGGAAAGAGAGAATTGATTGGTTATCATTCCGCTTTGATATAAAAGGTATTCCAGAGGCAGAAATTAAAGGGGTATTAGTCGCTCTTGAGGAGAAGCGCAAATATTATCGTTTAGCAAGTGGTGCTTTACTATCACTTGAGAGTAAAGAGTTTAATGACATTAATCAGTTTATAAAAGAATCTAGTATTCGAAAAGAATTTTTAAAGGGCGAAGAAATAGATGTCCCTCTTATTCGTAGTGTGAAATGGATGAATTCATTGCAAGAAGGAAACGTATTAAGTTTAGATGAGTCTGTTCAAGAATTGGTAGAGAACATTCAAAACCCTAAAAAGCTGAAGTTTACGGTGCCAAGTGGCTTAGATGCGATAATGAGAGAGTATCAAATATACGGATTCCAGTGGATGAAAACACTTGCCTATTATCGTTTTGGTGGCATTTTAGCTGATGATATGGGACTTGGGAAAACGTTGCAAAGTATTGCTTTTATAGACTCTGTTTTGCCGGAAATTCGAGAGAAGAAACTGCCTATATTAGTTGTTTCTCCGTCTTCCCTTGTTTACAACTGGCTTAGCGAGTTAAAAAAATTCGCTCCACATATTAGAGCTGTTATTGCAGATGGAAATCAAGAAGAGCGCCGAAAAGTTTTAAAAGATGTAACGAAATTTGATGTAGTAATTACGTCCTATCCTTTACTAAGAAGAGATATAAGATTATATGCAATGCCATTTCATACGCTATTTCTTGATGAAGCACAAGCATTTAAAAATCATACGACGCAAACTGCAAGAGCAGTAAAAACAGTTCAGGCGGAGTACCGTTTTGGACTAACAGGAACGCCTGTAGAAAATTCATTAGAAGAGCTATGGTCTATCTTCCACGTCGTCTTCCCAGAATTATTACCAGGAAGAAAAGAGTTCGGTGATTTAAGACGTGAAGATATTGCGAAGCGGGTAAAACCTTTCGTGTTAAGAAGGTTAAAGGAAGATGTATTACAGGAGCTACCAAAAAAAATTGAGCACTTACAATCATCAGAACTTTTACCAGATCAAAAGAGGCTTTACGCAGCTTATTTAGCAAAGTTAAGAGAAGAAACGTTAAAACATTTGGATAAAGATACGTTACGTAAAAATAAAATTCGGGTTTTAGCTGGTTTAACGAGACTACGGCAAATTTGTTGTCATCCTGCTTTGTTTGTTGATGATTATAAAGGCAGTTCAGCCAAATTTGAACAACTTTTAGAGATTTTAGAGGAATGTAGAAGTACAGGGAAGCGAATTTTAATTTTTTCTCAATTTACGAAGATGCTTTCAATAATCGGACGAGAATTAAACCGTCAAGCAGTTCCATACTTTTATTTAGACGGGAGTACACCAGCGCAAGAACGTGTAGAGCTATGCAATCGTTTTAACGAAGGAGAAGGGGATTTATTTCTTATCTCGTTAAAAGCTGGTGGTACCGGTTTGAATTTAACAGGTGCAGATACGGTAATATTGTATGATTTATGGTGGAATCCAGCTGTTGAACAACAAGCAGCGGATAGAGCGTATCGAATGGGACAAAAAAATACAGTGCAAGTGATTAAGTTAGTAGCACATGGAACAATTGAAGAAAAAATGCACGAGTTACAAGAGAGTAAGAAAAATTTAATTGCTGAAATTATTGAGCCGGGGGAAGAAAAACTGTCTTCAATAACGGAGGAAGAAATTCGAGATATCCTTATGATTTAATATGGAAAAAAGCTATGCTTTCAAATTTATGAGAGCATAGCTTTTTTGTTGTAATAATTATATTTTGTTTTGAACAAAGTAAAGAAATAAAGCGAAATTTATTTTATTTCTTTGTACCTTTACTTTTGTATGGTTTTGCAGCTTTCTTTTTCGCACTTGATTGCCAACGGTTCCATCCTTTACTTCCTGTACCTTGTCCTACACCTTTTTTCGGTTTTGCTTTCGTTTTACTCATATGATCACTCCGTTATATAAAAAATCTGATTTGATAATAGCCAATGTTTTAGAAAAATACTATCGATAAATGACTATGTTTGCTTTAAGTAAAAACAAACTGCTTGAATGCTATAGTATATCATGAAATTGCGAGTAAACTGAAAGGAATTACAAATAAAATGAAAATAATAAGAAATACTGCGGATTCTATTTTTCGAACGATCACATTACTGGTTGTGTATATGTTAGTTTCAGTTAGTGAAATGTTTTTTGGATTGAAGAGACAAAGGAAATAAAAATGTTATATTAAGAACAGTCGGTAAAGACATAAAATAAAGAATTGAAAAATATTTTAAAACTTTTTGTTGACTTTATCTATTTTTTGTATAGAATAATCATTAATAAAATGTTTCAGAGATGTGACAATAAAACGACTATGAAAGGACGAGTAGTAGTAGGATGTAGTTTAAGCGAGTCAGGGGCGGTGTGAGCCTGATACGAAGCCTATTATGAAGAACCTCCTGGAGTCGCTAACCGAAATCCTTTATAGGAAAGTAGACTTAGCCGGGAACTTCGCCGTTACAAGAAGAACAGTATCGAGATTTTTTCATCTCCGTACTGTATAAGTGAGCAACCTCTGTTGCTAATTTGGGTGGTACCGCGGAACCAAAGTCTTTCGTCCCAGTTTTTTGGGAAAGAAGGGCTTTTTTTATTGGCTTTTTTCCACAACATCCAAACATTTTAGGAGGAAACCACCATGTATCAATCATTAATGACAGTAAGAGAGACTCAAATCGCAATTAAGGAAGTTAAAACATTTTTCGAGGATCAATTAGCAAAACGCCTTGAACTATTCCGCGTATCTGCACCATTATTCGTAACGAAAAAATCAGGATTAAACGATCACTTAAACGGTGTAGAACGTCCAATTGAGTTTGATATGTTACATTCAGGAGAAGAATTAGAAATTGTGCATTCACTAGCGAAGTGGAAAAGATTCGCATTACATGAATACGGATATGAAGCTGGTGAAGGTTTATATACAAACATGAACGCGATTCGTCGTGATGAAGAACTTGATGCAACACATTCCATTTATGTTGACCAATGGGATTGGGAAAAAATCGTTCAAAAAGAATGGCGTACTGTCGATTACTTACAAAAAACAGTACAAATAATTTATGGAATATTCAAAGAATTAGAAGATCACTTATTTGAAAAATATCCGTTCCTTGGAAAGTATTTACCAGAAGAAATTGTTTTCATTACTTCTCAAGAACTGGAAGATAAATATCCAGAATTAACACCGAAAGATCGTGAACATGCAATTGCGAAAGAACACGGTGCAGTCTTTATTATTGGAATTGGTGATGCACTCCGTTCAGGTGAAAAGCACGATGGACGCGCATCCGATTATGATGATTGGAAATTAAACGGTGACATTTTATTCTGGCACCCAGTACTACAAGCTTCATTCGAATTATCATCAATGGGAATTCGTGTTGATAGTAAAGCACTTGATGAGCAATTAACGAAAACTGGTGAAGACTTCAAACGTGAGTATGATTTCCATAAAGGTATTTTAGAAGACGTACTACCATTAACAATTGGTGGTGGTATCGGCCAATCAAGAATGTGTATGTACTTCTTACGTAAAGCACATATCGGTGAAGTTCAATCTTCTGTATGGCCTGACGATTTACGTGAAGCTTGCAAGAAAGAAAACATTCATTTGTTTTAATATAAGTGAGAGGGAGAGTAGCTGTGGAATAAGAGCTACTCTCCCTTTTTTACTTTGACGTGAAAAAAGTTATTTTGAATGAATATAGATCGTTTTTTCAAGGGAAAGAGCGAAAGGGTATATGTAATAAGAAATAAGAAGAGTCATTTATATTTCCTAGGAAAGGGTATAAAGAATAATTTAATTGTTTTATAATGATCTTCGGATATCGATAACAAGATAAAAAGCTGTCTGCATAGATTTTTAAAATTCTATGTGGACAGCTTTCTATTTATATAGGAAGGAAATAGATTAATATAATTTGTTGTAAGTTTTACTGGCGGAAATTAAATCATTTGCACTAAAGGCTCAATTTTCGCCATAAATGATTGATGGAGTGCTTCAACGCCATCTACTAAGTGAATACGGTCAATGACAACTGATACTTTAATTTCAGATGTACTTACCATTTTAATATGAATACCGCCTTCTTTTAAAGTAGTGAACATATTCGCAGCAACTCCCGGGTTAGATACCATACCAGATCCTACAATTGATACTTTCGCTAAATGATTTTCATGTTCTACAGATTCATAGTGAAGTGCCTCTTGATTTTGTTCTAACACTTCTAATGTTTCTCTTAAATCATTAGAATGAATCGAGAAGGAGAGGTGAACAGTTCCTTCATTTGTAATACTTTGAATAATAATATCTACATTAATATGTGCCGCTGCTAATGTAGAGAAAACTGTTGAAAGTGCACCTTGTTCTAATCCTTTAATTGTGACGCGTGTAATATTATCCTCAAATGCGATACCTTTAACGATTGATTGTTGTTCCATGTTACATTCTCCCCTTACAATTGTTCCGTTTTCTTGTTCCATGCTTGATCTTACTTCTAAAACGACATTATGATTTTTAGCAAATTCAACAGCGCGTGGGTGTAATACGCCAGCACCGAGATTTGCAAGCTCTAACATTTCGTCATAAGAAATTTCATCTAATTTATAAGCATCTTGTACAACTCGTGGATCAGTCGTATATACGCCTGACACATCCGTATAAATATCACATTTTTTTGCTTTTAGTGCGGCAGCTAATGCGACAGCAGTCGTATCGGAGCCACCGCGGCCAAGTGTGGTAATTTCATGTTCTTCACTTACTCCTTGGAAACCAGCTACTATAACAATCGTGCCATCAGCAAGATAGGATTGAATACGACCAGTATTAATGTCAGTAATCCGTGCACTACTATGTACAGATTCTGTCGTAATACCAGCCTGCCATCCTGTTAATGAAATTGCGTTATAACCTTTTGTTTGTAGTGCCATTGTTAATAATGAAATGGTTACTTGTTCTCCTGTAGATAGGAGCATATCCATTTCACGTTTACTTGGATTTTCAGTAATAGCGTTAGCAAGTGCTACAAGTTTATCCGTACTTTTTCCCATTGCTGAAACGACAGAGACAATACTATGTCCTCGTTCATATTCTTCAATAATTAAATTTGCTACATGTTGAATGCGTTCGACGCTTCCGACAGAAGTACCGCCAAATTTTTGTACAATCGTTTCCATTACGAATTCCTTCTTTCGTCCATTTTTAAGAATAGGTTAGGACATATACAAATCCCAATATTCCTGTAGTTACCAGAGAGAAAAACAAAAAACACCATCTCAAATAAGTGAGGATGGTGCTGTTACAGGAAAAGGGAAACAGAAAACGGAGCTAATAAAAAAAACCGCCAAAAAAGGAATATCATAAAAATGATATCTCTTTTTTGTAGATAGCTCTTCATACGTACACGTCTGTACATATGACAGTTCTGTTTCTATTCGAAAACAGCCCCAATTGATAAATGCAGAGAAATTTATCAATTTCGGCAACACTTCCTTTCCTCTAAGATCATAGACATCTCTGTGTCTCCTTTAGAATACTTATAAGCGTTGCAACCTCTATCTCACGTTTTAGGCGAGAGTGTATGATTTATGAAGTTGTTGGTAACATTTGTTTTATAATAATTTAAATTTTTCAGGGAATCAAGTGTTTTTTGTATTTTTTTGAAATTCTATCTTTTTATTAAATTAGTTTGTGAAAAACGTAGCAAAATAAATTCGTTGCATGTACATTAAAAATATAGCGCATGGGAGGTGGAAGGATGGGCAAGAAAAAGCCTATTTATGTAGCAACAAAAATGAACACAAAAATGAAGAAATTATGGGAATATACGCAAGAGCCGGACCTACATACAAAGTGGGATGCCCGTTTTACGGAAATCTCGTATTTGGAGAAAAAAGAGGGGGAGCCGCAGAAGTTTTTATATAAAACGAAGATTGGTTTCGGGCTTGAAATAGCCGGAGAAGGGGAATCGATAGGTGAAATAAGAAAAGAAACTGGAGAGCGCATTTCCTCTTTGAAATTTTGGACAGACAATAAGCTATCACTTATACAAATAGGACGAGGTTATTGGAAGTATACCCCGAATGGAGAACATATTCATTTTGAAACGCAATATGATTATGATACAAGGTTTGGTCGTATAGGGAATGTGATAGATTCATATATTTTTCGTCCGCTATTAGGTTGGGCAACTGCATGGAGTTTTGATGCTTTAAAATTATGGTTAGAAAAGGGACTTCATCCTAAGTTGCTAATTAGAAGAACGATGACGTATTGGCTCGTTTGCTTTTTAGTTGCTTTCGTATGGTTATATCAAGGGATTGTACCGAAATTGATGTTTACTCATTCAGAAGAAGTAAAGATGCTTTCTGCGCTAATCGGATCGAATGATAGTAGTATTTTTATACTTAAAATAGTTGGATTTTTAGAAATAATATGGGGTGTTATGTGGCTATTGCCATTTCAAAAACGAAAGTTGTTTATATTGCATATTGTTATGTTAATAGGCTTAACTATAGTGGCAGGAGTTACGAATATCACAAGTTTTACAGAGCCGTTTAATCCGATTACATTAAATTTTCTTCTAATAGGGTTATCGATTGTCGGTTATATGAATAGCACTAATTTGCCGAGTGCAAAAAATTGTAAGAGGACGAGAAAGGGATAAGTATATGGTTAATATTTATGAAAGATTATTAGGGGATTCTTATAAAAGGCTTCATCCAAAATTGCAGGAACGATATGCGATAACAAAGGGAAATAGCTTTATTGGGGAAGGGGAAATGGATGAAATTTATGGAGGATCTTTTTTCGTTAAATTAATATTAAAAATTACATCGAAGTTCCGTATGTTTTTCTCTGAGCGAGGGCAAAAAGTTCCGTTTGTGATACATAATACCGCTGAGCGAGATGGACAGGGGAAAGAATTTGTACGGTGGAATCGTACTTTTTATTTTCATAATAAGAAAAGATATTTTAACGCTGTTATGAAGTTGGATGAAGAGAATAATGAAATTGTAGATTATTTTGGCGAACCGCATATACTCGTTTCTACGTTGAATTTTTATATTGATGAAAAAGGCGGGATGCATATTTCTTCAAAGAAACAATGGTTTTTTATGTTTGGAAGAAAAATACCGTTACCTAGATTTTTATACGGAGAGGCAAAAATTGTAGAAAGTTATGATGAAACACTACAATGTTTTCGAATTCATGTACAAGTACGAAATCCGTTAATTGGTTCGTTATTTTCATATAAGGGAACATTTGTGGAAAGGGAATAAACGATATGAAAAATATACTATTTGGGCTTGTTTGTTATATTATATTTCTAATATACGAGTGGTCGAATGTAAATCCTGTTGAAGCAATTATATTGTTATCTATCTTATTATTTATACCGATGTCATTTTGTATTATTGACAAAGAAACAAGAAATGGAACGTATTTATTATTTTATAAATTTGTATCGTTTTTATATCCAATTGCAGCAATCAGTGCAATGCTAGCTTTCGTAACAAATCACTATTTCTTTGCGCTACTTTGGTTTGCATATACAGGAATCGTTGCATTATTTGGTATAAGTAGATTGCTAGAAAGAGGATGGAAGCCGTTAGAGGAAGCAGCTATAGATAGTGCTTTTATTTATTTGTTTTTAGGTGGTTTTTGGTTTTTTGCTTCTGTAGCAAAATTCCCCATTATGTATTTTAGTTCTGACATAGTTTTACTCACAGCTGCACACTTTCATTACTCGGCATTTCTATTGCCGTTATCAGCTGGTTTACTTGGAAGGAAAAGAGAACGGGGAAGTAAGTTATATGACGCTATTATGTTTATCATCGTCATTTCTCCAATGACAGTTGCGATAGGAATTACGTATTCGAGGGTGTTTGAATTTTTTGCAGTGTTCATATATTTATGTGCCATATACGGATATGGAGTTTACGTGTGGAGAACGAAATTTAATGCTATAAGTACAAAGATTCTCCTTACTCTTTCATCCAGCACACTTATGGTAACGATAATGTTTTCACTCATATATTCATACGGGAATTTCAAACAAGTAATGACGATTACAATTGCACAAATGGTTTGGATCCACGGTGTTGTCAATGGAATTGGAGTAGCGTTACCAGCATTTGTCGGCTGGATGATTGAAAAGAGTGCTCCGAATTATAAATATTACGGGAAACCAATGAGCAGGTTAAGAGGAAATGCGACAGTTGGTGAAGCATTTTTACATAACAGAAATTTAATAGATAACAAGGAATACAAAGGTTTAGTTGATAAAATGAATGATTTTCATAGTGAGGCATTTGACGCGACGAAGATTCCTTTAAGTATTATTTGTTTTTATGAAAATACAAAAGAGTATGAGTTACAATCGCATATTAAATGGACTCGTTGGTTTCGCCCGCTTGCATTTTGTTATGAGAAAATGAGTAAGCGTGTAGGACAAATACATTTAGGAATGGGCGGCAAGTGGGAAACTATGCATGGCTCTATCATTGGGGTAATAGATGAGAAGGATGGAAGAGAGAATGTAAGGGCTTGGCTAAGAAAAAATGAAGCAGGAGAATCTATTTTTGTAGCTCTTTACTCAAAACATACCCATGAGGATGAGAAATACATGAATATCGGATTACCTTTACCATATTCGAATATGACGGGGATTTTGAAATTATGTAATAAGAATAAAGATTTAATCATTACTAGTAAGTTGAGAAGAAATGGTAAGGGAGATGAGGGGATTTATTTACATACTCGTTTCTTTACAATACGTTTACCATTAGCAGAGACTTTTATTATTAAAGAGAGCACGGATCAAATATTAGAAGCTAATCATAGAATGTGGATATTTGGAGTTAAGTTTTTAGAAATTGATTATGAGATTAAGAAAATAGAGGAGAAGTAAGAAAAGCTTGGAGAGATTCCAAGCTTTTTTACGTATGCGTAATTGTCATCGCAACTTGTTTATCCAAGTCTCGGTCCCAAACACGTTGAATTTCAAACGTACCTTTTTCAAAAAATAATGGGAATCTCTCTTTAAACCAATCTTGCATAGGAAGATTTAGTGCTTCATCAATGGGTACCCATAATAATTCGCCTTCAGGAGGATTCAAAAGGAGTTCACCTTCAAATGAATCTGTCCAATAGTTAAATACCATATATCGAACATTTTCCTTAGGATTTACATATTCGTCTAATCCCTTGAAAATTAAATTAGAAACGTGGAGTCCGGTCTCCTCTTTCGATTCTCGTATAGCAGCTTGTAATATGCTTTCTGGGAAATCTACTTTTCCACCAGGAGCTATGTAGCCAGGAAAACCTCGATGGTCGGGGCGTTTTATAAGTAAAGCGTCATTATTTCGCTGGATCATACACATTGTATAGATGCGGTGCTCGATGTTATGAGAATTTTGAGGCATAATAATGTATTCTCCTTTATCTTTTCTTGATAATTTTACCATAACGTAATAGTTTCTTATATAATTAAAAATAGAATATTATTAATTTTCAGTTATTAATTATAAAGTCTATAATCATTTGAAAAGAGGAGAGAGATATGCAAGGAGAAATACCAACAGAGAAAAATTTAAGTTATGTCGGTAAATTGTTATTGCCAGTTAAAGCGTCACCACATTTTAAATTTTTATGGATTGGGTATGGCTGCTTCTGGTGCTGGAGCTGTAATTGCAGCGCTAATTTTTGGTGGGAGGCAGCAGTGGCATAAGAGAGGATTACTTGCGTATGGCGGTGTGTTAATAAGTGGAATGGCACTATTAATTATGCCTTTCGTTTCTTGGGCACCTGCCTTAATTGGATTAATGGTAATTGAAGGATTCGGTATTATGATATTTGGGCTCATTTGGGAAACAAGTTTACAAGAGCTTGTACCAGAAGAAGCATTTGGAAGAGTGGCAAGCCTTGATATGTTAGGTTCATTTGCTTTATTGCCATTAGGATATGTGGTTGTAGGCTGGTTAGCTACTGTAATAGGTGGAAAGATAACAATTATAACGCTAGCTATTTTAGTACTCATAACAATTGGAATGGCATTGTCTGTACCAAGTATTCGGTGGTTCGATTGATCATGTAGGCTAAAAGGGGATATGGTATATGACTATAGAAAACCTAAACGATTTAGTAGTAGCAGAGTTGGGATGTAAATACGTTTTGGAAGAAAAGGTATTTGAAGCAAAGAATTTTACGGTGTATATTGCGACTTCTATAGAAAATAAAATGACATATAATCGATTCATCTTAATTAAGCATTTATCTAATGAAGTGCCTTCCGTACATGTTTGGGACAAAAAAATTTGTGTAGACGATACAAAAATAGATATTGCAACAGAAGTGACAGAAGCAATTCAATCTGGTTTTGTAAATAAAGAGTAAGCCCTAATCAAATTAGGACTTACTCTTCATTAAACACAAATGTTTGTTTCATTTGTTTACTCTCATGTACTGGATGGCCGTTGTAAGAGAAATTCTTTTCTTCCCAAGTAATGACGATTTTAAAATTATGGCTATTAAAGTCTAATGGGAATACCATGTAGTCAAAGCTTGTATGACTTTTTGAAACGTTGTTATTTGATGTAGTAGGATTAAAGGTAGTTTTAGATGTAGGTGTGTTATCAAGTATTTCTACGGATACATTTGATACATCATTACCAATATTTTTTAAGAGTAAACTATACGTATCATATACACCTTGTTTTGGCTGCACCGCTAGCTTGTTTGAGTTATGAGATTTGTCAATTTCGATATACCACTGTTTAGACTTTGACGCAATTGGTAGTGATTGAAATGTGTATGCGCTAGCTTGTATTGGTAGTGCTAAGCATATAAGGACGAAAAGAGATATTATTTTTCGGTTCATTTTGAAAAACCCCCATTCTTTAACAAAGTTATTTGTTATTATTCGCTCTGTTTGAGAAAACATACCATATAATGTAAGGGGATAGGGGTATGAGTCTCGGCTTAGGAATCATTATAGTATTTGCTACGGTTATACTTGGCACGTCTGCTTAATAGCTGGTATATACGCGATCCATATGTTGATACACATCAAATCTAGTCAGAGTGAATTGTAAGGGAGAACATTATATTGAAAGTACTAGTAAGCACGGGGAGTAGTATTTTTCTACAATTATTATTTTTGTATATATTTATTTCGGGTGTTTTATTGGAAGTTAATCCTTGGTATGCGGTATTTGTATATATATAATTGTAGCAATATTAAGTCTTTTCTTTGGGATATATTCGATTGTTCGTTCTGTAAGAAAAGGTTCGAATGCTATTTTTCTAACAATATCGGTTGGAGTTGTAACGTCGTTATTTGCAATATTAATTATCGGCTTTACAGTGTTTGCTTATTTTTTACCGGAAGCAGGTATTCCGCTGGTAATTAGTTTGTAGTATAAGTGGATGTGTCAAAAGATAAATGCTATTAAAGTGATATATTAAGGGGAATTAGATAAGGAAGCTGTGTAGAGATTTTTCTACACAGCATTTTTTGTGTCTAGCGTTCAATTACATATGTTTGTTGGTACGTATATATCGCCTTTGTATCAATTTATTAAACTGAAGATGGAGAGTCCCACGTATGAATCAAAAGAATAATAATATGAAAAAATTACCAATAAATATGTTAAAATAACATTGTCATATAACAAGGGGGATTCGTTTGATGGAAAAAGAGCATCTTGCTAAAGTAGATTTAACGAAAAGAATTGAATCAAAATCTAAGTACAATAAGAAACTCGAAAAATATCAAATGCGCTTATTAGCACTACAGCAAATTTTAAAAGAAGAGAAAATAGCTGTTATGCTCGTTATGGAGGGTTGGGATGCAGCAGGTAAAGGCGGAGCGATTAAGCGAGTGACTGAACATCTTGATCCACGTGGATTCCAAGTAAATCCAATTGGCGCGCCTGCTCCTCATGAAAAACGGTATCATTATTTGCAACGTTTTTGGCGGAAACTTCCTCAGTACGGGCAAATTACTATATTCGACCGTTCATGGTATGGGCGTGTATTAGTTGAACGTGTTGAAGGCTTTGCTACAAACGAAGAGTGGACGAGAGCGTATGATGAAATTAATGATTTCGAAAAACTATTAACAGATGATCATTACATAATAGGAAAGTTTTTCTATCATATTAGTAAAGATGAACAGTTAAAGAGGTTTACAGAAAGAGAGAACAACCCTCTTAAAAGATGGAAAATTACAGACGAAGACTGGCGAAATCGTGAAAAGTGGGATGAGTATGTTGAAGCAACGGAAGAGATGTTTGAAAAAACAGATAAGCCGAATGCGAAATGGCATATTATTGCGAGTAATGATAAACTATACGCCCGTTTGAAAACATTAAAAGTGATTATTTCATTAATTGAGGAGTATTTCTTAGAACATAATATAGAATTACCTTCTTATTATTATGAAATAAAAGAAGGTAAGAAAAAGGAAATTGAATCCGTGCAAGAAGTAAAGGTTAAAAAGTAAAGTTTGTATAGGGACTACCTGGTAATTTGTGTTAATCAAATTACCAGGTAGTTTTTATTTAGAAACATTTTACAATTTTTGAGAAAAGGTATATAATCAACAATCATATTAACATTGTTAATATGATTGTTGATTATATACTATACGGGGGTCTTAATTTGAAGGGAAGAGATGTTGTTTTAGGCTTATTAATGCAAAAAGAATTATCTGGTTATGATATTAAAATCGTTTTTGAAGACGTATTTACTCATTTTTTTGATGGAAGCTTTGGAATGATTTACCCAACGTTACGTCAGTTGGAAAAAGAGGGGAAAATAAAAAAAGAGGTTATCATGCAAGAAGGGAAACCAAATAAGAAAATGTACTTTATTACAGATGAAGGGCGTGAAGAGTTTTATCAATACATGCAAACGGATGTAGAGAAAGATGTTTTACGTTCAGATTTTTTAATGAGGATGTATTTTGGTAATTATAGTGATGGTGAGACAATAAAAAAATGGATTGAAGACGAAATTGAAAGGAAAGAAGCGTACATTGTGGACCTTCGCTTGAAATATGAAAAATGGAGAGAAGGTATTACGTTTGTTGAAGAAATTTCGCTTGATGTAGGTATTGCAACATATAGTGCACAAGTAGAAACGCTGAAGAGAAAGTTAGAGCAGTTAGAAGCGAAAGAAAATAATAAAACAGAAGAATGAAAAATGTGTTCAAAATAAATAAAGGGGTAGATGAACATGGAGCAACCAAGGGGACTAAAAATCGTCTTTTTAATGTGCTTAGGTATTTTTCTTTGTATGATTGATACGACAATTATGAATATAGCTTTACCGGCAATACAATCAAGTGTAAATACTTCGTTAGAAAAGATGTCTTGGGTATTAAATGTATATACAATGACTATTGCAGTACTCGCAATTCCGCTAGGACGGATAGCTGATATTTTTGGAAAAGCAAAGATGTATATTCTTGGTTTGGTAATTTTCGGTGGTGGGTCAGTACTTTGTGCTTTTGCTAATACAGGTGACTTCCTTATTTTTTCTCGTTTTATACAAAGTGTTGGAGCAGCAATTTTATTTCCGACAAGTATGGTAATTGGTGTATCAGCTATGCCGTTAGCAAAGAGGCATGTTGCACTTGCTATTTTAGGAGTAACGCAAGGATTGTCAGCTGCACTTGGTCCGGTAATAGGCGGAATTATTACGCAAAATGTAGGATGGAGATGGGTGTTCTTCGTCAATGTTCCGATTTGTATTCTGGGAATCATTTTATGCTGTATTATGTTACAAGTAAAAAATGAAGAACGTATTATTTCAAAAATTGATTGGATTGGACTTATATTAAGTAGTTTAGCGATTTTTTCTTTTACTCTCGTATTAGTGAAAGGCAATACGTGGGGATGGCAAAGTAATATCGCTTGGTCTTGTTATGCCATTAGCACTATTTCTCTTATTCTATTTGTTTTAGTGGAACGAAAGATTCATAATCCGATGGTGAATTTAAAATTATTTAAAGATCGAATGTTTGTAGGAGCGTCTATCGTTGTTGTATTAAGTAATTTATTTTTAATCGGAGTAACTGTGTTGCTTCCAACATTCTTGACAAAAATACAATACCGAACGGAAATTGAAGCTGCTTTTTTAGTGACACCTATTTCAGCGATGATATTTTTTGTCTCACCGGTTGCAGCAACTTTAATTAAAAAATTTGGAAAAGTAACTATTATTTTGTCAGGGTTTCTTGTTATGGGTCTATCCTACTATTGGTTGCAAATGATTGGCGTCAATTCAACAAATATAGAAATTATTACTCCGTGTATGATATTAGGTGTTGGATATGGTTTAGTAGTGGGACCAATTACAGTTTTAAGTGCATCTTCGTTTGAAGGGGAATTATTAACTGCTTCTCAAAGTGTTGTATCGATGTTACGGCAAGTTGGAATTGTATTAGCGGTTGCAATATTTGTATCTAATTTAACTCACAATCTAACAGTAAATAAAGAGAGTGTCTATCGTTATGCGGAAGAAAAAGTGCGGAATATTCATGTGAATAATGCCGAGAAAGCTGAGATTTTACAAATGACTAAAGAGAAAATAGAGAATCAAAGTTTAGAGTCGAATATAAATCAGGAACAAAATGAAATTACGATGGGATTAAGTAAAGAGAAAAAGGAAGAATTGATTCATAAAAAGACGGATGAAATATTAAGCGGGATTCCAGTAGAATATAGAGATATAAAAAGAGAAGAAACTACGAATCAAGTAACAAAAGAGGTCGAAAAACAAGAAGAGAAAATAAAGAAAGAAATACTCGTATTTTCAAATGATGTGAGTCAGTATGCTCAAAATAAGATGGCTATGAGTTTTACTGATTTATATAAAGCGAGTGTTCCAATCATTTTAGTTTGTGCTGTAGTAAGTCTGTTATTTTTGGAAAGGAAAACTTTAAGTAAGAAAAGAGAGGAAAGAATAGTAGGGGAATTGTAAGGAAAATAGGCTAAATATGAATTGCATTCTAAGTATGGAACGTTAGCAGTCAAAAAATTTTCTAGAGTTATTTTGGGAACTCCTCGGTAATGGGCGAAACGTAAACCGTGGGGTTCTTTACATGGATAAATAAATTTTAGTGTTTTAAATTTGGGGGTTTTATTGTTCTATAGTACATTAACAAGAGGTATTAGTTTTATAGAGAGGGTGAGGAAATGATAGATACAGCAGATGCTTCAATAAGTAATCATATGTATACACGAGAAGATCAACAAAAATTATATAAACGAACGTTAATAATCGTAAGTATTTCACAAATGTTTGGCGGAGCGGGATTAGCTGCTGGAATTACAGTAGGTGCACTTCTTGCGCAGCAAATGCTTGGAACAGATGCATATGCAGGATTACCGGCTGCTATGTTTACATTGGGATCTGCGGTAGCAGCTTTCATAGTAGGAAAGCTTTCACAACGATATGGACGCCGGGTAGGACTTGCAACAGGTTTTATGGTAGGGGGACTTGGGGCTATTGGTGTTGTAATGGCAGCTTTAACAAATAGTATTATTCTCTTACTTGTTTCTTTACTCATTTATGGTGCGGGTACAGCTACGAATCTACAAGCTCGTTATGCGGGTACAGATTTAGCGAATGAGAAGCAACGAGCAACTGCTGTTAGTATTACGATGGTTATGACGACTTTCGGTGCAGTAGCGGGGCCAAATTTAGTAGGTGTAATGGGGGATTTTGCTCATTCGATTGGAATTCCTGAACTAGCTGGTCCGTTCATATTATCGGCAGCGGCATTTATACTTGCGGGTCTTGTCCTTTTCGTTATGCTTCGTCCGGATCCGTTAATTATTGCTAACATAATAGAAAGATATAAACAGGAACATACATATAAAGGACAATCGGTAACTAATGAAACGTTAGAAAATAAAAGGGGCATTACCGTCGGAGCAATCGTTATGATACTTACTCAAGTAGTGATGGTTGCGATTATGACTATGACTCCAGTACATATGGGACACCATGGTCATGGACTAAGTGAAGTAGGGCTAGTCATTGGATTCCACGTAGGGGCAATGTACCTTCCATCACTTGTTACAGGAATTCTTATTGATAAAGTTGGTAGAACAGCGATGAGTATTGCTGGAGGGGTGATTTTACTCGCAGCTGGTGTCATAGCTGCGATAGCACCGAGTGATTCTTTAATACTATTAATCGTTGCTCTTTCTTTACTCGGATTAGGATGGAATCTCGGATTGATTAGTGGTACAGCACAAATCGTTGACTCCACAACTCCTTCTACACGTGCTAAAACACAAGGGAAAATAGATGTTTTTATTGCGTTAGCCGGAGCTTCAGGTGGAGCGATGTCAGGAATGGTAGTAGCTAATTCCAGTTATGCGGCATTATCATTAGCGGGAGGCTTGTTAGCATTATTGCTAATTCCTGTTGTGATGTGGTCTCGGTTAGGTAAAAAAAATTCATGAAATTAAAAAGAGGTTCTAGTTATTTCCTAGAACCTCTTTTTAATTCGTTTAACTTAAATCCCACTCCACAATAAGCCCTAAATGCGTAAGTCCACCACCAAATCCGTACAGCAAAAGTGTGTCTCCGTTATTTAATCTTCCTTCTTTTCTAGCTAAATCTAAAGCGAGTGGAATAGAGACGGAAGATGTATTCCCCATATCTTCCACACTCGTTAATGTTTTTTGAATAGATATTTTTGATTTTTCGCAAATAGATTCAATCATTCTTAAGTTAGCACTATGTGGTATGAACCAGTCTATATCATTTATTTGCAAATTTGCAGTATGTAATAGTTCTTTTATGCCGTATGGTACTGTTCGTACAGCCCATTTATATACTTCTCTTCCATTTTGAACGATTTTTTCACTTGTTTGTAGTGGTGTGCCATTCATAGTAGTAGATAAGTTTGTTCTGTATAGTTGAATGCCACCGTCACCGTTTGTTCCCATGTGAGCAGCGATAAAGCTTGGTTTGTTTTCATCTCTTTCTAATAAAATAGCTCCAGCGCCATCACCGAACAAAATACAGGTCGTTCTATCGGTGTAATCAGTAACTTTAGATAATGTCTCTGTCGCTATGACGAGTACTTTTTGATGTAATCCAGAAGTGATTAAGCTATTACCGACATGCAGTCCGTATGTGAAACCAGCGCAAGTTGCATTTAAATCAAAAGCTAGTGTATGAGGTATGTTGAAGTATTGTTGTATTTGGCAAGCAACACTAGGAAAAACATAATCAGCAGTAGTTGTAGCGACGATGATACAGTCAATATCTTCTAAGTTTTTCTTATATGTTGTAAATAAATTTTCGATGGCTTTAATGGCTAAGTGTGAGGAGTATTCGTCTTCGTTAGCAATTCTTCTTTCTTTCATGCCTGTTCTTTGTACAATCCATTCATCATTCGTATGGACCATCTTTTCTAAATCGTTATTAGACAATACTTGATCTGGAACATAAGTACCAATTGCGGTAATACGAGATTTAGAATTCATAGGGACATCTCCTAATTTTTATTTTTATAACCTGATACTAATATCAGGTTATAAAAATGTCAATAAAGACTTTTATTGTATGGAAACGATAATGTTTAATTTACTCTGGAGGAATTTGGCGAGTAGCTTAAAAATAATATACGAGAAGCTTTTGAAATTGATAATGAAGGGAGTGGGGCTCCTTGAAAAGAATTTTGCGCATGTTGCCTGTTGTCATTATTTGTAGCTTTATTCTTATTGTTTTTCCAGATAAATCTTATGCTTGTGACTGTATTAAAAAATCTCCAGAGGATGCATTTCAAAAAAATGATGTGGTGTTTGAGGGGATAGTAATTGAGGTTGGAAGGAAAGAAGGGATTGGAACTGAAATTTTATTTGAAGTGAAGAATATTTGGAAAGGGACAAGTTCTTCGCAAATTATTGTATATACAAATGGTGGTGATTGTGTGTTTCACTTTGTAGAGGGAGGAGAGTACTTAGTATATTCTTCTCAAAGAGGATCAGAAAAACAATTACACACACATAGTTGTAGTAGAACGAAGAGATTAGATGAGGCAGGGGCGGACAAAGTGGCTTTAAGTCAATTTGCAAAAGAGTCTCTTCCAACGAAGAAAGTGGATTTAAAAGGGGAGATGGTGAGCGGTTTCAGTTGGTGGCGAGTTGCTATCATTTCCATGGGTCTATTATTGATAATTACTTTTGTTATTTTTATTGTGAGAAGAACTCGCGAAAAATGACGATTAAAGTAAAAATACAAAGATTTTCTTTCTGTGTCTATAGGTGGTTTCATCTTGTGAAAGCGAATTACTTATGCTACACTTTATGTAACTTAAAATGAACGGAGGGGCTTCCTTTGATCTTAATCAGATTACGTCTCAATACTTTGTGCCGATAATTGAATAGCGCTCAAAGGCTCTGTCTGTGTACAGAGTGAACGGGATTGGTCTGCCTATTTTAAAGGAACCCTTTATTAAGCTTATATGTGAAAAAGAGGGAGGGACGAATACGCCCTCTTTTTGTTTTGCCTTTATAAATAGAATGGGATAGTATAGGTGAACACTTGTTGGATACGTATACTATCTTGGGGCTTTTTGACCATGTATAGGACGAAAGCACTGCTTTCTTCTATTTCTTTGGTGAACCCTTATCCGTTTACGAAAACACAGGCAGTGACCTGTGTTTTTTATTTTGCGTAATCGAAATGGAGGAATAAATATATGGAAGAATTATTACAAAGAGCAATATTAGTTGGAGTGAATTTAGGTAAGGAAGCTGATTTTGCATATTCGATGGAAGAGTTAGCAAATCTTACGGAAGCTTGTGATGTGGAAGTAATCGGTCAAGTGACGCAAAATTTACAACGAGTAAATCCGTCGCATTATATTGGAAAAGGGAAGATTGAAGAAGTAGCAGCGTATGTGAAAGAAGCAGATGCAAATATGGTCATCTTTAATGACGAATTATCTCCTTCACAAATTCGGAATTTAGAAGAAGATTTAGATTGTAAAGTAATTGATCGTACCATTTTAATTTTAGATATTTTTGCGCAACGTGCGAAAACGAAAGAAGCACAGTTGCAAGTAGAGGTGGCCCATCTTCAGTACATGATGCCTCGTTTAATCGGTCTTCGTGAATCTTTAGGAAGACAAAGCGGGGGAGTTGGCACGAAAAATAAAGGTGTCGGTGAGAAGAAGTTGGAATTAGATCGTCGTAAAATTGAAGAACAAATTGCGGCTCTAAATAAAGAATTAGAAGCACTTGTTGCGCAGCGCCAAACGCAGCGTAAACAACGTAAGAAAAATGAAATTCCAGTTGTGTCATTAGTAGGATATACGAATGCAGGTAAATCAACGATAATGAATACGATGCTTGAAATTTTTAATGGTACTGTAGAGAAACAAGTATTTGAAAAAGATATGTTATTTGCGACGTTAGAGACATCTGTACGAAATATTGATTTGCCAGATAATAAATCATTTTTATTAACGGATACAGTTGGATTTGTAAGTAAATTACCGCATCATCTTGTGAAAGCATTCCGTTCAACGCTAGAGGAAGTGGCGGAAGCAGATTTACTCATTCACGTCGTAGATTACTCAAATCCCAATTATGAGCAATTAATTGATATTACAAATGAAACGTTAAAGAAAATTGGCGTGAAAAATATCCCGACGATTTATGCATATAACAAATCAGATTTGATAGATGTTGAAATTCCAAAAGTGCAAGAAGATCGCGTTTATCTATCTGCGAAGAAACATGTTGGAATTGAAGAACTTGTAGAAATGGTTCACTCACACATTTATAAAGAGTATACGAAGTGTGAAATGTTAATTCCATATGATCAAGGGCAGGTAGTTTCATATTTCAACAATCATGCACACGTTTTATCTACGAGTTATGAAAACGAAGGTACGAAAATGGCACTAGAATGTAAGACGAGTGATTACGAGAAGTATAAGCGTTTTTCTATTTAATAAAAAAGGCGATCCTAATATGCTTTAGGGTCGTCTATTTTTTCATAGTTGCAAGCCTTCCTTTCGTCCTGCCTTAGTATAAAAGAAAATACAGAGAGTTCATATAAATAAATCCGACAAAGCATATAGAAAAAATATATTTTTTTACAAGTTGAATTTCTGGAAATAGAAACGAAACCAGTATAGAATAGAAATGTTTCAAAACTCAGAATTTATTACACTTACTGTAATAAATATATATTTTGTACAGGAAGGAGAGGTTCGTATATGCAGGCAGTTTCACAAAAAAATACAGTAGAAACACCGACAATATATCGAATATTATTTGCGATTAGTTTCGGGCATTTTTTAAATGATTCGATGCAAGCGGTTGTGCCGGCGTTGTTTCCTATTTTGGAAAAAACGATGAATTTATCCTACATGCAAGTAGGGTGGATAGCGTTCGCGTTAAATATGACGTCATCGATTATGCAGCCGGTTTTTGGTATGTATTCAGATAAGAAGCCGTCACCATTTTTATTACCACTGGGTATGTTTTCGAGCATGCTTGGGATGATTGGGCTCGCGTTTGCCCCGAATTTTATTATTGTTATTATTTCTGTTTTATTTATTGGATTAGGTTCCGCAGTCTTTCATCCAGAAGGTGCCCGGGTTGCTTATATGGCAGCAGGTGCCAAACGTGGTTTAGCACAAGCGATTTATCAAGTGGGAGGAAATACAGGGAATTCGCTAGCACCTATTTTTACAGCGCTTATTTTCGTTCCACTAGGTCAAATTGGTTCTCTAGGTTTTACTGCTTTCGCAGCGGTAGGGATTGTATTGTTACTTTTTGTTTCAAATTGGTATAAAAATGAATTAGCGACTGGTGCTGTAAGAAGGAAAAAGAGGGCTGCACTTGAGGCTGAAAATGCGATTGTAAGTACGCACATTAAATTTGTTATTATACTTCTTGTTTTTCTAACATTCGTACGTTCTTGGTACGGTGCTGGTATCGGGAATTTCTATCAATTTTATTTAATAGAGCATTACGGTTTATCGATAAAAAATGCACAGTATTTCGTCTTTGCTTTTATGATTGCTGGTGTATTAGGTACTTTCTTTGGTGGTCCGCTAGCGGATCGATTCGGTAAGAAAAAGATCATTGTCTTTTCGATGCTCGGTTCAGCACCGCTTGCACTATTGTTACCGCACGTTTCTCTTATGTGGGTTGTACCGTTGTTTTTATGCATCGGATTTATTAGTTCTAGTAGTTTTAGTGTAATCGTTGTATATGCACAAGAACTTGTTCCAGGTAAAGTTGGAATGGTATCTGGATTAATTGTCGGCCTTGCGTTTGGCCTTGGAGCATTAGGTGCTGTAGTTCTTGGGAAATTGGCTGATATGTATAGTCTTCAGTTTATTATGCTATTATGTAGTTGTTTACCATTAATTGGACTAACTTCATGGTTACTGCCAAATGATAAGAAAACGATAGAATAGGAGATGCGCTATGAAAGTATGTGAAAACGTTACAGAATTAATAGGAGATACACCTGTCGTTCGATTATCTAAATTTATTCCAGAAGACGCGGCGGATGTGTATGTAAAACTGGAAATGTTTAATCCGTCACGCAGTGTGAAAGATCGTGCTGCTTATAATTTAATTCATATTGCTGAGGAACACGGTCTCATTAAGCCGGGGGATACAATTATTGAACCGACGAGCGGAAATACAGGAATTGGCTTAGCGATGAATGCGGCTGCTAAAGGGTATAAAGCTATTTTAATTATGCCAGATAATATGTCCAAAGAGCGTATTAATTTATTGAAGGCATACGGAGCAGAGGTAGTTTTAACACCGGCAGAACAAAGAATGCCAGGAGCAATTGCGAAGGCGGTAGAGTTACAAAAAGAAATTCCAAATAGTTTTATTCCGCAGCAATTTGAAAACCCAGCAAATCCGGATGTTCATCGTTATACGACTGCACTTGAAATTTATGAACAAATGGATGGAGAGCTTGATGCATTTGTAGCAACCGCAGGAACAGGTGGAACAATTACAGGGACCGGTGAAACATTAAAAGAGAAACTACCAAACTTATATATTGCAGTAGTAGAACCGAAAGGATCACCAGTGTTATCTGGTGGTGTTCCAGGCCCTCATAAACTAGTCGGAACAAGTCCTGGTTTTATTCCAAAAAACTTAAATACAGAAGTGTATAACGAAATTATTCAAATTGCGGATGAAGAAGCGTTAACTACAATGAGAAACTTAGCAAGACAAGAAGGCTTATTAGTAGGGCCATCTTCAGGAGCTTCTGTTTACGCAGCAATTATGATAGCGAAGCGTCTAGGTGCTGGCAAAAAGGTTTTATGTATTGCACCTGATACAGGGGAACGTTATTTAAGTATGGGGCTATTTGAATAAAAATGATGAAAACACCTTAATAGTAAGGATGAAAATCCTCTATTAAGGTGTTTCTTTTAGAAAAATAGAGAATGGATGAGTGGGGAGAATGACAATGAAACTATTAAAACTGACATACGAATATCGCGAACAAATTATGGAGTATAGGCAGGCATTTTTAAATTCAGGAGAACAACCACACGGTAGTAGTTCTTTACAAAATTTTGCTTCTCTGGATGAATGGTTTGAAAAAGTGAGTATACAAGAAGTAGGAGAAAACTTACCATCTAATCGAGTACCATCTAGTCAATTTTTAAGTTTTGAAAAAGGAGAACTTATAGGTTTTGTGAATATTAGACATCGATTAAATCCAGAATTATTGCTGGAAAGCGGTCATATCGGTTATAGTGTGCATCCTAATAAACGTCGCCAAGGATATGCTACTAAACAACTTCAACTTTCATTGGCTGAAGCGCAAAAATTAGGATTGAAGAAAGTGTTAATAACTTGTGATAAATCTAATATTGGTTCTGCTAAAACGATTCAAAAGGTTGGCGGTGTGTTAGAAAATGAAGTAGTTTCTACTCATACTGGCGAAATTGTTCAGCGTTATTGGATAGAAATATAATTTAGTAGGAATTTGAAAAGGTAATGTAATGCGGAATATTGAAATAGATAAATGAAAAGTAAGGGGAGTACTGCAGTTTTAGGGGGAAATGAAATGGGATTAAAAGAGAAAGCGATAAAAATGTCGGAGATTTATAGGCAAAACCCGAAAGTCGAAGCTATTATTTTAGCAGGATCTGTAGCTAGAAAGTTAGAAGATGAACATTCAGATATTGAATTACATATTTTATGGTCAGCACCGCCAGAGGATGAGGATCGTCAAGGACCTATTAACAATATTGGTGGAACGATTTTGTCATATCATCCTTACGAGGAAGAAGAATGGTCGGAAACATATTTGACGAAAGAAGGAATTAAACTAGAGATTAGTAATTTTTTAACAGTGACAGTAGAAAAGGTTATTTCAGAAGTTATAGAGCAGCATGATATAAATTATGAGAAACAATGTATTGTATCATCGGTTCATGATGGTGTGAGTTTGTATGGAGAAGTGAAAGTACATGCTCTAAAAGATAGAGTTGAAGCATATCCAGAAGAACTGGCGAAAAGGATGATTTCAGAAAACCTTTGGTTAAGCAATCGTTGGCATAATCGAGAGGCTCTTTTGAAACGAAAAGATTGGCTTATGCTTTATGATGTTATTTGTGAAGTACAAAGAAATATATTTGGGGTCTTGTTTGGAATGAACCGAATGTACGTGCATCATCCTGCATTTAAATGGATGCCAGATAATGTGGAACGAATGAGTATTAAACCTGAAAATCTATATGAGCGTATGGCAAATACGCTGATAGGGGAACCGGAGTATAGTGTACAGGAGTTAGAAGTGTTAATCGAAGAGGTATTACATTTAGTAGAACAATATGCTCCAAAATTAAATATTGCTGAACAACAAAAGCATATTCAATATGCGAAGTAAAAAGAAGAGATGTAACAACAAGTTACATCTCTTCTTTTTTATTTAACTAATTTCCCTAGTACAGGTAAACGTTGAATACGATCACCGAGAATATGTGAAGCAAGTCCACTCGTTAGTACGAATAAAAGATAAGCAAATCCTCCTGCTGAGGCGCATATAAACACAATAATCAGTGATTCTACATAAGATTGACCAGGGATAATCCAGCTTATAAATGTTCTTAATGCGATTACAACAGCAGACATTGCCGCGGAGTAAACCGTAATAAGAAATACTGTTTTTGCTGTTTCGCCAATGTTAAATTTCGCAAATTTAACGATGCAGTACAACATAATAATATTTGAAACGAGGTATCCAAGAATTGTTCCAAGCACAGCGCCATGTCCACCGAATAAGTGTAAAAGTGGTGTGTTCAACAGAATTTTAACGAGAATACCGACTGAGAATGCAATCATTGTTTTTCTTTGATAATCAATTCCTTGTAATATAGCTGCTGAAACGGTGAAAATCGCACTTAATATAGCAGACGGTGCAAATGAAATTAAATATTGTGATCCATCAAGTGCAATTTCAGGATTTACATAAACCATGCGGAATGCATCGTAAGCGATACTAGCTAGACCGAATGCTGCTGGGATAGTGAAGAATAATAATACTTGAAATATCTTTGCAATTTGTCCTTGTAATTCATCTAGTTTCCCGCTTGTAAATGATTTCGTAATAGCTGGAATTATCGTTAATGAGAATCCGGTTGCAAGTGAAGCTGGAATCATAATTAACTTTTGGGCATAGTTCGTTATATAAGCGAAAACTGCATTAGCGGTTTCTAAAGGCTCACCCATTGCTCTAAGGACATCAGCAACGGTATATTGATCTACTAACGTATAGAGAGGGATTGCAATGCCTACAAATACAATTGGAATTGCATAACGCAGTAATTCCATATAAATACTTCTTAACGGAATGTTTGATGATCTTGTTTTTAGCTCACCTTCAGGAGGTTTTAATCCATTATATTTTTTCCAGTACATCATTAAAATAGAGACGCTTGCAAGTGCCCCGATAACAGCACCAAACGTAGCAACTGCAACAGAAGAAGCTACTGAACCTCCTAATATTTTGGAGACGATGAAGCTACCAACTAAAATGAAAACAACGCGCGCAATTTGTTCCACAACTTGAGAAACAGCACTTGGTTTCATATGTTGAAAGCCTTGGAAATAACCACGTGTAACACTCATAGCTGGTACGATAATAAGCGCGAAACTTAATGCTCGCATTGTAAGTGTTACGTCGGCGATAAATTGTGGATCTGGTGTTTTCGAGCGAATAATAAATTGTGATATGTACGGTGCTCCAATAAATAAAGTTAAAAATCCTAAAAAGCCCATAAACAACATCAATTTTACGCTCGAGTTATACAATTTTTTACTTGTACTATAATCACCAAGCGCATTATGTTTTGCAACAAATTTTGAGACGGCAATTGGAATACCAGCTGTTGAAAAGCTTAATAAAATACCGTACCAAGAGTATGCATATCCGTATAAAGCGACCCCTTGCGTTCCAACTAATAATTGGAAGGGGAAAAAGTATATAAAACCTAAAATTCGTGAAATCATTGTTGCACCACTTAATAAAGCAGTACCTTTTAAAACTTTTGAAGTAGACAAAATTCTTTCCTCCTACTCGTGCTGCCTTGCATTTATCGTATACTACTATAAACCTGTTAGAGAAGTTAATACAGTATAAACCATAAATGTTCTAATACTATTCATTTAAAAGTCATATTTTGAATTTTAAAATAGAATGTAGTACATAAAATTTCAAAATATAAGTTGACACTATTTTTAATGTATGATAAAAATGATAGTAATCAATTCGGAAAATAATATTTGAGCAATGAAAGGGTATAGTAGTGAAAATCTCCCTATTTCAGAGAGCTGATGGTTGGTGTGAATCAGTATATAGATTATTCATGAAGTTCGTCCTGGAGCATCTTTCATAAATCTCACATTGTGAGGAAATGAAAGACGGTAGTGCATACCGTTATCAAATAAAGTGGTGAAGATTTTTTTCACAACTAGGGTGGTACCGCGATATATATCGTCCCTACGTATTTACGTAGGGACGTTTTTTATTTAGGTCTTAACTTTGTTGTGTCTTCATAACTAGGGTGGTACCGCGATATTTTATCGTCCCTACGTATTTGCGTAGGGGCGTTTTTATTTAGGTCTTACTTTTGTTGTATCTTCATAACTAGGGTGGTACCGCGATATTTTTTGTCGTCCCTACGTATTTACGTAGGGGCGTTTTTTATTAGGGAGGAAGTGAGTGTATTAGAAAAGAGTATTGATAGAACAATATAAATACTGAATTGTAAAATAGAAATAGAAAAAGAGAGGAGATAAAAAGATGAATTCACAGCAATGGACATCGAAATTAGGTTTCGTATTAGCTGCAGCAGGTTCAGCAATTGGTCTTGGGGCGATTTGGAAATTCCCGTATATGGCCGGAATCGGAGGAGGCGGAGCGTTCTTCCTTATTTTCATCGGTTTCACATTATTAATTGGTTTACCGCTATTATTAGCTGAATTCGTTATTGGAAGAAGTACACAAAAAGAGGCTGTTGATGCGTATAGAGAGATTGCTCCTAAAACGTTATGGCCGTGGTTAGGTAAATTAGGGATTGTAACATGTTTCATATTACTTTCTTTCTACAGTGTTGTAGGGGGCTGGATTTTATTATACTTATGGAATGCAATTACAGGTAGACTATGGGAAGGAAATGGAGCATACGAAGCTACGTTTGGTGAAATCATTTCCAATCCGTATTTAGCAGTTGGATCACAGCTATTATTCATCCTTATTACTATTTTTATCGTAAGTAAAGGTGTACAAAATGGTGTTGAAAAAGTAAATAAATATTTCATGCCAGCGCTATTCGTTTTATTCTTTATATTAATTGTTCGTGCACTTACGTTAGACGGTGCTGGAGAAGGAGTTCGATTCTTCTTACAACCTGATTTCTCAAACGTAACATCAGAAATCATTTTATATGCAATGGGGCAATCGTTCTTCTCGCTATCTGTCGGTGTAGCCGTTATGGTAACGTATAGCTCATACTTACCGAAAGAAGAAAGTTTACCGCGTTCAGCATTTTCTATCGTAGCTTTAACACTTGTTATTACATTACTTGCAGGACTTGCAATTTTCCCAGTTGTGTTCGCATTTGGAATGGAACCATCTCAAGGACCAGGACTATTATTTATCGTATTGCCAGCTATTTTCAGTAAAATGGCGTTCGGAAAATTATTCTTCATCGTTTTCTTATTACTATTCTTCTTTGCTACTATTACATCAGCAATTTCGATGTTAGAAATTAGCGTTGCATCTTTAACAACAAAAGGTAAAAGCAAAGGGAAACGTGAAAAAATGGCTTTAATTGTTGGGTTGTTAATCTTTGTTGTTGGGGTACCATCAGCATTATCATTCGGTTTGTTAAGTGATGTGAAACCATTTGGGAAAACAATTTTTGATTTAGCAGACTATGCGGTTAGTAACATACTAATGCCGCTTGGTGTTTTATTAGTTTCCATCTTTGTTCCGTTGAAAATGAAGAAAGATGTATTAATGAAAGAGCTTGGTGTAAGTAAAAATAAAGGCTATAAACTATTCGTATTATGGTTATTCTTACTTCGCTATATTGCACCAATTGCGATTATTATCGTATTCTTAAATGTACTTGGAATTATATAAAAGAAAGGTAGCGTATCGTGGTATGATACGCTACCTTTTTATTTTTCTCTTTTTTGCAATTCATTTACTGTTACGAATTGATACCCCTTTTTAGATAAAGAGTCTAAAATACCTTCAATGGTTTGCAGATTTTCATTAGATTCATCATACATAGAGTGCAATAAAATGATAGAACCAGGTTTTATATTCTTATTGACGTAGTCAACTTTATCAGCCGCAGATTTATAAAAAGTATCAGGCTCAAGATTCCATGTGATAGTTTCAATATTATTTTTGTTTAAATAGTATGGTAGTCCTATTAGTTTCTTACCGTTGGGTGGCCTAAAATCAATTTCATCTGTATATCCTGTTTGACGGATTATCGAGTTCGTTTTTTCAATTTCTTCTTTAATAAAAGAAGGAGTTTTGAAAACCATTCTATTATGAGAATATGTATGGTTTCCAAGTTGGTGCCCTGATTGAACAATTGCTTTTCCTAATGGTAAATTGTTTTCTAATTCGTTTCCGATAACAAAGAAAGTAGCTTTCGCATTGTATTTATCTAGTAGTGGTAATATTTGTTTTACATTGTTAGTAGGACCATCATCAAAAGTTAAAGCAATCACTTTTTCATTTGTTTCTACGTGATTTGTTAGATCTCCAAATAATTGAAAGCTTCTTGCGTTCATCAATTTGTATGTTCCGAATAAAGCTGTAGTAATAATGAATATTGTAACTATTGTAATGATTATTCTCTTCTTCATAACGCAACCTCACTATACTTTTTGATTCGATTAAAAAGTATTATATCAAACTGTGTAACTTGTTGCTTCAAAAATTGTGAAGATGCAAGGAGAGGGAATTTATCATATAATAAAATGCAAAAGGTATATTAGGAGGTGTTTATGTGGCGATTACAATTCAATTGCCAGACACTGCAGCGTCTCATGCAAAGCCAAGTATGGAAATGGCGATACTTTGCGTGAGGTAGACAAGTAATATACAATCAATCGCCAAAATGAGCTCGTATCATTTTTTATATTTGGCTTTGCACCTTATTGAAATGAACCATAAAAAATAAGGGGCGAGCAGAAATGAAATACGTAAAAGCTGCGACTGTTTTACCAGAAAGTTTAATTGCTGAAATCCAAAAGTATATACAAGGTGAAACAATTTACATTCCAAAACAAGAAACAAAACATTATAAATGGGGTACACGATCTGGCGGAAGAAAACAACTGGATGAAAGAAATAAAGCAATTAAAGACGCTTTTAAAAGTGGAATTGCAATTCATCAATTAGCAGAAGAATATTTTCTTTCCGGAGAAACGATTAAAAAGATTGTGTATTCTAAATAAACAAAAGTAAAAGAGTCTGATTCGAATATTATTTTGAATCAGACTCTTTTTACTTTGTATGTATTGAATATGGATGGGCATGATAATATCAAAAATGCAACGTCTATGTATTAAACAGAATACATAGAGTGCGGGTTAAAGCAGAAAGGTGAATAACTATGAATCATCTTGGACAAATAACGATAGAGCTTTTAGTTGGTTTTTTTGTTCTATTAATTGCTACAAAAATATTAGGGAAAACACAAATATCTCAGCTAACGCCTTTTGATTTTATTTCTGCTATCGTTCTTGGTGAGCTTGTTGGAAATTCAATATATGATCCTAAAATTAAAGTGTGGTCTATTTTATATTCAGTATTTGTTTGGGTCATATTAATTTACACAATAGAAGTGATAACACAAAAAATAAGAGGAACAAGAAGGTTTTTTGAAGGATACCCTTCTATTATCATTCGTAATGGGCATATTGACCGAGAGCAATTAAGTGCAAATCATTTGGACATCAACCAATTACAGCAAATGCTAAGACAACAAAAAGATATTTTTTCAATCCGAGAAGTTGAATATATGATATTGGAACCTAACGGAAACATAAGCGTTCTGAAAAAAAGTAAATATGAAACTCCCAATATAAATGATTTAAGTTTAAAACATAAGCCAGTATACTTACCCATTTCATTAATTAGTGACGGAAAAGTAGTTAAGGATAATTTGAGAGAAGCAGGTTTTGATGAGGGATGGCTTTATAAGCAAATTAAGCAAAAAGGGATTACTAAATTTGAGGATGTATTATATGCGGAATGGAAAACAGATGATGGATTTTTTTGTCAGGAGATGAAAAGATTAAAATAGTAATAAAAAAACAATTCCTAGAGGCATGTCTATGCAATGTTCATTTCTAAATTATCTTTTACATATCAAAAAACTGAATCATTGTATACAATAAAACTAGATCAACAATTTGTATGGAGTGATAAAGATGGAAGCTTTTATTAGAAGTGATCAATATAATTTTATAAAGTCACAAGCTTATATTTTAGCAAATGGACATGCGACGGCAAATGATAGAGGAGTAATTCAAGCGTTAAAATCACTTGCAATTGAAAAGATAATACATGTATTTGAGAATTTAACGGATGAACAGAAAGAGTTAATTGATACGGTATTAACAGTTGAAAATAGAGAAGATGCAGAATCGTTTTTACTGAAAATAAATCCGTATGTAATACCGTTTCAGGAAGTTACAGCACAAACGTTAAAAAAATTATTTCCTAAGGCGAAAAAATTAAAACTTCCTGATATGGAAGAAATTAATATGAAAGAAACGTCTTATTTAAGCTGGATTGATAAAGGAACAAGCAGGAAATTTATAATTGCAAAAAACAATAATAAGTTCGTTGGTCTACAAGGAACGTTCCAAAGCATAAATAAAAAAAGTATTTGTTCATTATGTCATGGGCATGAAGAAGTAGGGATGTTTTTAGTTGAAATAAAAGGAAAAATCCCAGGAACGTTTGTTAAAAAGGGCAATTATATTTGCAAAGATGGTGTTGCTTGTAACCATAACATGAAATCGCTTGATAAATTACAGGATTTTATTGAGAGATTGAAGAAATAAATAGAAGACCTCTAGTACTAAAACTGGAGGTTTTTATTTTTTGAAGAAGTAGTAATAGATTTCCTTTGTAGATGTGGATTAAAAATAAAGTTTGATAAAAATATCTATTTCAATACAGTTGCTTATTTTGAAGGAGGTAAAACATGGATTACATTTCACCGAAAGATGAGGTGTTAAAGGTGAAACGGTGGCCTAAAGATACGATAGCGGCCGGTCGTGGTCATACCGTTGGTCTTAAATCGGATGGCACGGCGGTAGCAGTGGGGCGAAATAAAGAAGGTGAATGCAATGTAAGCGGCTGGCGTGATATTGAAGCGGTCGTGGTGGGGAATGTTCATATGGCGACGAACACAGGTAATGCTCATACAATCGGTCTTACAACTGACAGTACTGTGGTAGCTGTGGGTTGGAATAAGCATAACCAATGCGATGTAAACGACTGGAATAATATTGTAACAGTGGCGGCGGGTTGGCGGCGTACCATTGGTCTTAAATCGGATGGTACGGTGGTAGCAGTGGGGCGAAATAAAGAAGGTGAATGCAATGTAAGCGGCTGGCGTGATATTGTGGCGGTCGCAGCAGGCGACTGGCATACTATCGGCCTTAAATTGGACGGTACGGTGACGGCTGTGGGTAATAATCGGTATGACCAATGCAATGTCAGTGGCTGGAGGGATATTGTGGCGATAGCGGCGGGTTATCTTCATACCGTTGGTCTTAAATCTGACGGCATGGTGACGGCTGTGGGTAATAATAAACATGGTCAATGCGATGTAAGCAGCTGGAGGGATATTGTGACAATAGCGGCAGGGAGTAATCATACAATTGGTCTTAAATCTGACGGCATGGTGACGGCTGTGGGTAATAATAAACATGGTCAATGTGATGTAAGTGATTGGCGTGATATTGTAGCGATAGCGGCGGGTTGTACCCATACCGTCGGTCTTAAATCTGACGGCACGGTGGTAGCAGTGGGTGATAACGAATATGGCCAATGCGATGTAGACAACTGGCACGGTATCCGACTGCCCGATCCAAACATTTTGTCAATCTAAATATGTGTTGATGGGAATAAGAATGTTTAATTTCTAATAAATCGCGGGTAATATTATTTTATTTCAGGAGTAATTATGGAATAAGGTATGTAGAAAATAATTAAACTTAAATCTACTGAATAAGAAACCTTTTACAAAAAGGGGTTCTTATTCTTTTCCATAAAATGAGAGTTTACATGGCATTTTTGAACAGATGTTATTAATCGCGATTGGCCTTTTAATTGTATGGTACTTTTCTCAAAGATAAAAACGCATCGTACTTTTAAAAGAAAGCACGATGCATTTTTATTATTTTTTTTGCCAATTTTCTTTTATGAAATCTTCACGACCAGATTCTTTTTGCTCGGTAGCATATTTCTCTGGATTCTTTTTATAGAAATGTTGGTGGTATTCCTCTGCTTCATAAAAAGGTGCAGCTGAGCGAATTTCAGTCACAATAGGATTTTTAAACATACCGCTTTCTGCTAGAGTTTGCTTCGATTTTTCTGCAAGCTCTTTTTGTGTTTCATTATGATAAAAAATTGCTGTGCGGTAAGAGGGACCACGATCGAAAAATTGTCCGCCGTCATCAGTTGGATCAATTTGTGGCCAATATAAATCTAGTAATTTTTGATACGGGAAAATAGAAGGATCAAATGTAATTTGAACGACTTCTAAATGTCCCGATGTCCCTGATTTTACTTGTTCGTATGTTGGGTTTTCTATATGACCACCCGCATAACCAGAAATGATTTTTTGAATGCCAGGAAGCTCGTCAAATGGCTTTACCATGCACCAAAAACAACCGCCTGCGAAGGTTGCGAGTTCGTATGTTTTTTCGGACATTGCTGTAATCCTCCTAAATGTATATGTTTTATACAGTATTATATAAATTGTTTTATTGCGCAATAAAAAAGATTTGAAAATATATGTTTTTTATAAACAAGATCCTCCGCTCACATCGATCAATTGTCCAGTAACCCAGCGGCTATCAGGAGAAGCGAGAAATGCAGCAGTATCGGCAATGTCTTCTACTTCACCTAATCGATTGAAGGCTGAAATGTTAGTAGCGTACTGTTTCATCATTGGATCGCTCAAGAGTTCCGCATTCATATCTGTTTGAATGAAGCCTGGAAGTATTGCATTTACAGTAATACCTCGTGTGCCAAGTTGTTTTGCTAGAGTGAAAGTCATTGTGTTAATTGCACCTTTCGTCATACTATATGCAACGAAATCAGGTAAAGAAATGCGAGTTGCGGCTGATGAGATATTAACAATCCGGCTATTGTCACGTAAACGCGGTAGAGCTTGTTGGATGATGAAGAATGGTGCTTTTGCATTTACTGAAACGATTCTATCAAAAAATTGTTCAGTCGTTTCTTCAATAAAAGCACCAGGTCCAATTCCAGCGTTGTTTATTAAAATATCAAATTCCGTTCCACCAGTTCGCTTTTGCAATTCAGTATCTAAAGAATTATATAGGTTTTCTACACCGTGTAAAGATTCAAGATTTGCACCGATAGAAAAAGCTGATCCGCCATTTGATTGAATTTCATGAACAGTTTCTTCAGCATCTTCTTTTCGGTTACCATAATGAACAGCAACTAATGCACCATCGTTTGCTAAACGTTTTGCGATAGCACGTCCAATTCCTCGGCTTGCGCCAGTAACTAATGCTATTTTACCTTTTAACATAGTTCTCTCATCTCCTCATAAATTTTTTATATGTTTTTAAGTTGTTTTTCTTTATGTAGAAAAGCAAACATACTTAAGTAATATATGAGTACGTGTAAGAAGTTCATTCCAATTTTGTTTTGAGAAAAAATAAATAACTTTTTAGTATATGAATTGAGATTGAAAAATAAATTTTCGAAAAATATATTGACAATGAAAAGAAGAAAGTCCTATAATACGTTTAATAAATAAAAGTTAATTGAGAATTTTCAGACTTTAAATCATGTATATGCAAAGAAGAGGAAAGTAGATGATTATGATCGTTTCAGAGAGCTACTCCAAGGCTGTGAGAGTAGTAACAATCGAATCATTGAATATCACCTCGGAGCATCGCTTGCGAAAGGGAAACTGAGTAGAGGGCGGCGGCATCGTCTCCGGTAAAAGGACGGGGGTCTGGTTGGACCTACAAAGCTTATATTTCGTGAGAAGTGTAAGGAAGCTGAGTGGTAACGCGAAACTCTCGCCTCAGCAATCAAAGCTACTATTAAGTAGTAGTTGATTGCTGAGGTGAGAGTTTTTATTTTAAAAAATAGATTAAGTAAGAGAAAAAATGTGTAAGAAGGGATTTGACAAGATGAGAAGTGACATGATTAAAAAAGGTTTTGATAAAGCTCCGCATCGTAGTTTATTAAAAGCAACTGGTTTAAAAGATGAAGATTTTGATAAACCATTCATAGCAATTTGTAATTCTTTTATTGAAATTATTCCAGGTCATAAGCACTTAAATGAGTTTGGGAAACTTGTTAAAGAAGCAGTGCGTGCAGCAGGCATGGTTCCATTTGAATTTAATACAATTGGAGTAGATGATGGGATTGCGATGGGCCATATCGGTATGCGTTATTCGCTTCCGAGTCGTGAAATTATTGCAGATTCAGTAGAAACGGTTGTAAATGCACACTGGTTTGACGGAATGATTTGTATTCCGAACTGTGACAAAATTACACCAGGTATGATGATGGCTGCACTTCGCATAAACATTCCAACTGTTTTTGTTTCAGGTGGACCGATGGCAGCTGGGAAAACATCTAAAGGGGAAGTTGTCGATTTAAGTTCTGTTTTTGAAGGGGTAGGAGCCTACCAATCTGGGAAAATTTCAGAAGAAGAATTAAAGGATATTGAAGATCATGGCTGTCCATCTTGTGGTTCTTGTTCCGGTATGTTTACAGCGAACTCTATGAACTGTTTATGTGAAGTGTTAGGCTTAGCTCTTCCTGGTAACGGGAGTATTTTAGCAATTGATCCAAGACGTGAGGAGTTAATTAAACAAGCAGCAGAAAAATTGAAAATTTTAATTGAAAGAGATATTAAACCACGCGACATTGTAACAGAAGAAGCAATTGATGATGCGTTTGCACTTGATATGGCGATGGGTGGATCAACGAATACAGTATTACACACGTTAGCACTCGCGCAAGAGGCGGGGTTAGATTACGATATGAACCGCATTGATGCAGTTTCAAGGCGTGTACCGCATTTATGTAAAGTAAGTCCAGCTTCTAATTGGCATATGGAAGATATCGATCGAGCAGGCGGGATTAGTGCAATTTTGAAAGAGATGAGCCGAAAAGAAGGGGTACTTCACCTTGATCGTATAACTGCTACTGGGCAAACGTTACGAGAAAATATCGCTCATGCAGAGATTCAAGATAAGGAAGTGATTCATTCTCTCGAAAATCCTCATAGTGAAGAAGGGGGATTACGTATATTAAAAGGAAACCTTGCGAAAGATGGAGCGGTTATTAAAAGCGGAGCAACCGAAGTAAAACGATTTGAAGGACCTTGCGTTATTTTTAATTCACAAGATGAGGCGCTTGCCGGCATTATGCTTGGGAAAGTTAAGAAAGGAGACGTAGTTGTCATTCGCTATGAGGGGCCAAGAGGCGGACCTGGTATGCCGGAAATGTTAGCACCAACATCAGCAATTGCTGGTATGGGATTAGGAGCTGATGTTGCACTTTTAACTGATGGTCGCTTCTCTGGTGCTTCACGTGGTATTTCAGTAGGGCACATTTCACCAGAAGCAGCTGCGGGAGGAACGATTGCACTTCTTGAAAAAGGAGATATTGTATGTATTGATGTTGAAGAACGCTTGTTAGAAGTAAGAGTTAGTGATGAAGAATTAGATAAACGTAAAAAAGAATGGAAACGACCGGAACCAAAAGTGAAAACTGGCTGGCTTGGACGTTATGCGCAGATGGTAACATCGGCGAATACAGGTGCAGTTCTAAAAATCCCAAATTTTGATTGAGCCAATTTAAAAGAGATAAGGATGATACGGAATGGTGCAAAAGGTAAAGGAGAGAGTGAAAATTGAAGATATCTTAATGGCTCATAATTGCATGAAAGATATCGTTATTAAAACACCGTTACAACGAGATTCAGTTTTATCTGAGAAATATGAATGTGATGTATACGTTAAGCGAGAAGATTTACAAGTTATTCGTTCTTTCAAAATTCGTGGTGCGTATAATTTAATTCAAAGTTTACCGAAAGAAAAGTTACAAAATGGTGTTGTTTGTGCAAGTGCTGGTAATCATGCACAAGGAGTGGCTTATACATGTAATTTATTGAAGATTCCGTCAAAGGTTTTCATGCCGACAACGACACCTAAGCAAAAAGTATCACAAGTTGAATTTTTCGGTGGTGATTTCGCAGAAATTGTATTAGTTGGTGATACATTTGATAGTGCTTTCCAAGAGGCGCAGCGCTATTGTGTGGAAAATAGGATGACATTTGTACATCCGTTCGATGATCCGTATGTCATTGCTGGTCAAGGAACAGTCGCTGTTGAAATTATGCATGATATGGAGAAACCAGTTGATTATATATTTACAGCAATTGGCGGTGGTGGATTAGCATCTGGTATTGGTACATATGTAAAGGGGGTTAGTCCTACTACAAAGGTTATTGGTGTAGAACCGATGGGAGCTGCATCTATGAAAGAAGCTTTTCTTCAAAATGAAAATGTTGCATTAGATAAGATTGATAGTTTTGTTGATGGAGCAGCTGTTAAGAAGGTAGGAAAGTTAACTTTTGAAACATGTAAAGATGTAATTGATGACATTGTTTTAGTACCGGAGGGAAAGGTTTGTACAACGATTTTAGAACTGTATAAGAAAAATGCGATTGTAGCAGAGCCGGCTGGAGCGCTTTCTATTGCGGCACTTGATCTATACAGAGATGAAATAAAGGGGAAAACAGTTGTATGTACGTTAAGTGGTGGGAATAATGATATTGATAGAATGCAAGAAATGAAAGAACGATCCCTTATTCATGAAGGATTAAAGCACTATTTCATCATTGAATTTCCTCAACGTTCAGGAGCACTACGAGAGTTTCTGGATAAAGGATTAGGACCGGAAGATGATATTACTCGCTTTGAGTATATTAAGAAACATAATAAAGAAAATGGTCCAGCTTTAGTGGGGGTAGAATTAAAACATAGGGAAGACTATGAAGCTTTAATTACTCGCTTTCAAGAAAATAACATTCAATTTGTGGAGCTTAATAAAACTCCTGTGCTGTTTGATTTACTTATTTAATAAAAGAAAAGAGTTAACATACAATTCTACTTGAAATAAAAAAGATAGATACAAGCGGCGGGAAATCCTGCTTGTTCTATCTTTTTTATTCTTTGAAAGTTAAACGAAATACGTTCCATATTTAAGAAGGATAAAGCTAGTTAACCAAAAAAGTATTGCAATACGAATGATTACGTACATTGTAAATTCAAAGGGAGAAAGTTTTCTCTCTCGCTTTATTTTTCTTAGAAGTCTAACTGAAAAAACGGAACATAAAAGCAGGATCGCTATAGATAGTTCATACACTTTTTCTAGCAGACTTATATTTTCTAACAAGTTTTTCAGCATATTCATCACCTTTTTGTAATGTATATCACAGAGAAATGGATCTCATGCTGTTTAGTTGCGTTTGTTTATTATTTTCCCAGTATCATCAATTTCTACATCAGTTGAAACCGTTTGTAAATATTGTAGAGCTTTTTTCTTTTCTTCTTCGTTTACAGGGGAAACTTGGTTGTTGCGAATGATGTAAGGATTGAATGACATTTGGACATCCTTTCCTTTAAAGGTTAAAGTTAATACGCCAGTTTCGGCGCTTTTTCCATTCACATAACTTGGGAATAAAAAGTTTCCTAATGAGTAAGCGATAGGCACTTTATTATAATACTCAAACCCTTGTAACCAATGCGGGTGACTTCCAACAATCGCATCAGCACCCGCCTCTACCATTTTCGGAACATATTGTTTCTGGTATTCTATCGGGCGATTTGATTTTTCGACGCCCCAATGCATATAGACGATTACATAATCAGCATCTTTCTTTTGCTCTTGAATTGTTTTTGTTACAAGATCTAGATCATATCCGTTTGCAACGCCGGGTTTATTGTCACCAGCTACCCAATTAAAGTTAGGCATAAAGCGTACAAAGGAAAGAAATTTAAACTTTTTTCCTTTTACAGTTAGTTCACGAGCGGTATAAGCATCTTCAACATTTTTTCCGGCTCCAGTGTAAGGTAGTTTTAACTTTTCGACGTGAGAAATGGTGTCTAGTAGTCCATCTTGTCCATAATCAAGCGTATGGTTATTGCCAATGTTTACGATGTCATATCCGGTGTTTTTAATGGCTTGTAGTGTGGATGGATCACTTTTAATCCAAAATTGTTGCCCAGGTACTTTTTTTTCTCTCGTTGTAAATGCTGACTCTAAATTAACAAAAGAAATATCAGCTTTCGTTATTTCTTCTTTTACGTGTTGAAATGGGTAATCCGCCCCATTTTTTTCGATTACAGGACGTAATTGCCAATCGAACATTGTATCACCAGAGAAGGTGAGCGTGATTTCTGGGTCTTCTATTTTATTTTCACTTTTTGAGGCCGTTTTACTAGAATTGTTTTGCATATCGGGTTTGTCTTTCGCTTTTGAAATAAAAGTGTAATTGATTAATAAAACAATTGGTGTAATGAAAAAGGCTATTAAAATAAGTCGTTTTAATAAAGTTTTCATAGCTACCGTCCCTTTTGGTTTTGTCCCGCTTTGTTCAACTGAAAAAAATCTATCACTGACTAAAGGTTCCCTGTATACCGTAATCGTGAACTTCCATAATGAGTGTAGTGGAAATAACGTATAGATAGATTCATAGATGCTAAAAAAAGCGGGTTGTTAGTAATGGAAATCACTTGTTAATATTCTCAATATTAAGTTAACATATAGGTAACCTTTAAAGCAATGTGTAATCCAGAATATAGTAATAAAGAATGCAGAGGATGGAGAATGTAATATGGTTATATTAGGAGCAGTTGTAAATGGGGTCTGCATTATAATTGGAACTTTGTTTGGTAAATTATTTAGTAATATTCCAGAAAGTATGAAAGGGACGATTATGCATGCAATTGGTTTAACGGTTGCTGCACTTGGACTTCAAATGGCATTGAAGAGTGAAAGTTTTCTCGTTGTGATTTTAAGTTTAGTTATTGGTGCGGTAATTGGAGAATGGCTACAATTAGAAGAAAGATTAACACATTTAGGAGAATGGCTAGAAAATAAAGTTGGATCGAAAGGTAAAGGAAGTATATCAGAAGGTTTTGTAACAGCTACGCTTATTTTTGCAATCGGCGCAATGGGGATACTTGGAGCATTAGACAGTGGGATTCGCGGAAATCATGATATTTTATTCACAAAGGCGATTATAGATGGATTCATTTCTATTATATTAACGACAACTCTAGGAATTGGCGTAGTATTTTCAGCGATTCCAGTGATTTTATATGAGGGAGGTATTGCAGTTTTTGCAACGCAAATTAATAGTTTTGTTCCAAAAGAATTAATGAATCAATTTATAGTGGAAATGACGGCTACGGGCGGTATTATGATATTCGCAATCGGATTAAATTTACTTGGATTTATTAAAATTAAAGTGGCAAATTTACTTCCAGGCATATTAATGGTTGGAGTAATTGTTTCTATTATATATGGTTATGGTTTGATAATAAGTCATTAGGGGAAGGGATATAGATGGTGGAATTCCAATTTACAAAACGTGCATATAAAATATTGGAGATTGCAACGCGAGAGGCTGAGTGTAATAAAGGAATTATTCATCCAGTTCATCTATTTATAGGAGCTTGTAAGGAAGGTACTGGAGTTTGTGCGGAGTTACATATGTATTTATTTCACACGGTGGGTATGGATTTTTTAGCAAAAATATCGTTGCTCCAACAATATTATACAAATGAAATAGAATACATAAATGTTGGGGAGTTTAAAGTTTCAAATAAGACGATAGAAGTTTTAAAAGTAGCAAAGAAACGGATGGACCGTTTTCAGCAAGTATTAATAAATGAAGGGCATGTTTTATATGCACTGTTTCAAGTTGATACAGTTATTGACAAGGTTATAAGTAAAAACGTGCAAAAAGAGGTATTGCAAATTACATCTGAGCCAAGAGACTTAACGGTCGCATTAAAAAGATTTAATCCTATTTATAATAATTTAAACTGTAATATTAGAAGAGCTGTCTCTTCTGATTTTAAAAAATTGGCACGTTTTGTTAAGGGTGAATTTGGTGAGCGTTGGTTAAAATCTTTAGATTATGGATTTCGGACACATAAAGAAGAGTTACCTATTTTTATTGCGGAGGAAGGAGGAGAAATTATTGGTTTCGCTTGTTACGATGTTGTGAGAGGAAAGAAAGGATTGTTTGGCCCGATGGGTACAGCGAAACATAATCGTGTGAACGGTGTTGGGAAGGAATTGTTACATCATTGTTTATATAGTATGAAGCAAGATAGATATGAATATGCAATTATTGGACAAGCAGGTCCGATTGAGTTTTACGAGAGAAGTTGTAATGCGAGTTTAATACAGATAGAGAATAATTAACCAACTTCATATAGGGGAGTTGGTTTTATTATGAAAACGTTGTAGGAATGTAGTGATTCTTACTAGAAAATAACGGATTTTGTAGTAAATCTTACATGTAAAGCAAATTACTAAACTTTTTCTAGAAAACGGTGTAGAATGGGTATCGAATGAAAGAAGGTGTGAAAATGGCCAGCTGGAAACGAAATTTAATGATTTGTTGGCTAGGTTGTTTTACCACTGCAGCCGGTATGAGTTTAGTAATTCCTTTTTTATCTTTTTATATTGAGGAATTAGGAGTGACTGGCACTTCTAGTATTGCACAGTGGTCGGGACTTGCATTTGGTGTAACATTTTTAATGGGTGCGATCGTATCACCAATATGGGGAAAGCTAGGTGATATACATGGACGGAAATTGATGCTTATTCGTGCTAGCCTTGGTATGGCGGTAATTATGACGCTTATGGGGTTTGTGACGGACGTGTATCAACTAGTCGCACTTCGGTTTTTAATGGGAGCGGTATCTGGTTTCCTTTCTACAGCGATGACATTTATTGCTGCAGAAACTCCGCAAGAACATTCAGGTTGGGCAATTTCTACAATCTCAACTGGAGGCGTGAGCGGTTCATTACTTGGGCCGATACTCGGAGGTTATTTGTCAGAGTTAATCGGAATGCGCCATGTTTTTCTAGTTACAGGAGCTTTCTTATTCCTTTCCTTTCTTATCGTCTTTTTCTTCTTACACGAGGAGAAACATTCTGCTAAAGCAAAAAAGGCACAGCCGAAAAAAGTATGGACGATGGTCCCTGCAAAACATTTAATAATAAGTTTATTTGTAGCAACGTTTATTATTCAGCTTGCAAATATGTCGATTCAACCTATTATTACGTTGTACGTAAAGCATTTGGCAGGACCAGGAACAGATCATATTGAAATGCTTGCAGGTGCAGTCATGTCTGCGACAGGATTAGCAGTTATTTTAGCAGCTCCTAAGCTAGGAAGATTATCAGATCATATTGGACCTCAAAAAACGTTAGTTGTAGCGTTGTTTGCTGCAGGAATTATTTTTATTCCGCAAGCATTTGTAACCTCAGCTTGGCAACTATTAATTCTTCGCTTTTTATTAGGTATCGCACAAGCAGGACTATTACCTTCCGTACAAACTCTACTAAAACAACATACGCCAACCCATGTAACGGGACGAATATTTGGATATAATCAATCGTTTCAGTTTTTAGGAAATATGATTGGGCCAGTACTTGGTGGACAAATTGCAGCTCATGCGGGATTCCAATATGTTTTCTTCTCTACATCATCATTATTATTTATTGCATGTATTTGGGTTTATTTTCATAGTAAGAATGCAGAGGTATCAGAAAAACAACATTTGGAAGTTAGTTAACTATGTGAATGAAAAACAGAAAAAGGATGGAGCTATATTGCTTCATCCTTTTTCATTAAAATTGAAGGCAAAGATAACTTAATGTACCAAGCTCGTAGCTACGGTGAATGACTTTACCGTCGTTCTCACCACTACCCATCGCGATAAATAAAGGAACAAAATGCTCTGCTCTTGGTACTGCTAATTGTGCATGAGGCGCATTATTCTCCCAATTAAACAATGCATCTTTATCGCTAGTATGCATATGATTTATAATCCAATCATCAAATTCAATTGCCCATTTTTCAGGTGTAGTTTGATTCCATTTTAAAGCTCGTAAATTATGAACAGTAACACCGCTACCGATTACTAAAATATCTTCTTGTCCAAGTCCTTTTAGTGCTTCTCCAATTTCAAATTGTTCTTTTGCAGGAAGGAATGGATTTACTGATATTTGTACGACAGGAATATTCGCTTCTGGATACATGCGATGCAGGAGTGTCCATGAACCATGATCTAAACCTCTCGTCATATTATGATGGACTGGAATGTCTTTGTTTTTAAATTTTGTTTCTAGCATAGACGCAATGCTAGAAGAGCCTTTCGCACGATATTTAATTTCGTATAACTCAGGAGGAAAACCTCCAAAGTCATAAATTGTTTCATATTCTTCATCTGAAGAGGAAATCGTTAATACTTCACTTTCCCAGTGAGCGGTAAAAATAACAATAGCTTTCGGTTTATATGTTTCCCCAAGTGTCTTTAAAAAGCATGTATAGTCTGTATCTTGAATAGCGAGCATTGGTGAACCATGTGCTAAAAATAATGATGGCATCATAATTGAAACCTCCTAAAAATGTAATAATTACTTTATGTAAGTAACTATATAATTTTTATTATAGTTCGTCAAGAAAGTATTTTTAAAGCGAGTCTGAAAAATAGATTATTTGTTATAATGAAAGCAATTACATATAATATGTAATAAGAATAATGAATGTATATTCATTTTTAAAATAGATACATAATAGATTTGGGGGCTGACGAAATGAACGTACAGGAAAGTTTCGTTACGGCATTGGATGAATCGGAAATTTATTTGCGTAAATGGTTACCAGAAGGCAATCCGCGGGGGATTGTTCAAATTGCACATGGTATGACAGAACATGCAGGTGTGTATACAGAATGTATTGAAGCTTTATTAGAAGCAGGATACGGTGTTTATGCTCATGATCATAAAGGGCATGGAAAAACAGTGAAAAGAGAAGAAGACTATGGTCATTTTGAACCAAATGTAGGGTGGAATCAGGTTGTGTCTGATGTTATTTTTGTATCAGAAACGATAAGAAAAGAACAGACATGTCCATTGTTTTTACTTGGACATAGTATGGGATCTTTCTTATCAAGACGAGCTGTGCAACTTCGAGGTGAATTATATGATGGATTTCTTATTTCAGGAACTGGGGGAAATCCAGGGGTTTTAGGCAGCATTGGTCATAAAGTAGCAACAATCGAAATGAAACTACGCGGAGCGAAAACGAAAAGTCCGATGTTAAACTTTTTATCTTTTGGTAATTTTAACTCAAACTTTAAGCCGAATCGTACAAAATTTGATTGGTTATCTTCAGATAACAGCCAAGTAGAAAAATATATTAAAGACCCGTTATGTGGCTTTATTTGCACAACAAGTTTTTATCGAGAATTATTTCATGGTGTATTAGAAGTAAATAAATTAGAAGAATACAAGAAAACGCCAAAAAGTCTTCCTATACATATATTCTCTGGAAATCGTGATCCTGTTGGGGATATGGGGAAAGGTGTAAAAGAAGTATACGAAAACTATAAAAAATGTGGTGTGAAAGATGTAACACTTCGTTTATATGAAAATGGTAGACATGAAATGTTCCATGAAGTGAATAGAGATGAAGTGTTTAAAGATTTGATTTCTTGGTTAGATAGACATATTGTATGAGAAGAAACCTCACTTTTTCTGAAGTGAGGTTTCTTTGAGGAAATGGAGGAATGGTTATGAGTGGATTTGTAAATAAAGAATATATAGAAATAGATTTTAAATATGATTTGATTAAAGAAGAGGAATTGAAAAATTGTACCTTCATAAAATGCCGTTTTAGAGGGATAGATGCATCAGAAGTTTTTACTAAAAACTGTAATTTCATAGAATGTGATTTTACTGGTGCTCTTTTTAATGCTTCTATCCATCAAGGAACTACATTTGCTAATTGTAAGTTTTTTGGTGCGAATTTATTTGTATCCAAATTTGAAGAATGTAAAATGACTGGTTCTGATTTTGAAGAGGCGAATTTAGACGGAATAACAATTATTTCCGGCGATTGGTCATATACGAATCTAAGGTTTGCGAATTTAAGTAAACAAATGTTAAAGGGGATTCGTTTAATTGAAGCTGACTTATATGAATGTAATTTAGAAAAAGCAGATTTACGTGAAGCGGATTTAACAGGTGCACAATTAGGTAAGGCAAAACTTAGCGGTGCAGATTTAAAAGGAGCTGTAGTTGATAGAATCGACTTTAAAAGTTTTGATTTGAAAAATGTGAAATTGGATATAGCGCAGGCGGTTGCAGTTGCGAGATGTTATGGTGCGAAGGTGAATTAAATCAGTTGTAACACGGTTCAATATATTGAACCGTGTTACAACTATTAATAATTTTAATAGTTATTCTCTATATAAGAAGCTATGTCATTAGCAAGAGTCGATGTTAATAGTGTAGATACATTACTTAAAATGATGATTGTAGCCTCTTTGTCAATTAACCGTAAATAAGAGGATGTAAAACCGTTAATGCCGCCGTGATGGAATACAAGTTTACTATTTTCGCCTGCCATAGCGATGTTCCAGCCGTAACCATATCCATAAGATCCTGCAGTAAACATGCGAGACGTCATACTATTTGAAAGCAAACGATTTTCTTTTATCGCTTGATCAAATATATATAAATCTTCGGCTGTAGAAAATAATCCACCAGCTGAATACGAGTTTGACATATGAATAAATGATGTGTTCTGTAAATCATGAATTGGATGTAACTCATACCCAGTTGCTTTATGTTTTTGAATGGTGTGATTCAGATCAACATCTGTGTTCATCATAGAGAGTGGATATAAAATCTTCTTTTTAAGAAATTCTTCATAAGAAATCCCACTTATAACTTCAATGATGTGTCCTAATATAATATAACCTGAATTCGAATAATTGAATTTTTCACCAGGGCTAGATTCAAAGGGACATGTAATAATCCATTGTATTAATTCATCCGGTGTTCGAGGCTGGTAAGACTGTATTAAAAAATTGTGTTGAGCAGTAATATTCCCAACACCAGCAGTATGACTTAATAGATGCTCAATCATAATTTGATTTCCTTTTGGGAAAGTTGGAATGAATTGATCCAATGTATCATGTAGCTGTAATTTTTTCTCTTCCACAAGCATTAAAATAGCAACTGCAGTGAAGATTTTAGTTATTGATCCGATACGAAACTTCGTTGTAGCTGTATTAGGTATGTCCCAATCGTAATTAGCTTTTCCAAATGATTGTTTATAAAGAGTTTGTTCTTTATGGGCTACTAAAATTGTACCATTGAATTTTTCGGTATTTTTATATAAGAATGAATTGATATATGAGTTTAGCAAATTTCAGGCACTCCTTCAAATTTTGGAATATTAGTTACCTGAAATGTAATCCAACGGCATAAGCAATTCCCCCTAAATGAAATATTTTTTGGAATACTTTTCTATATTATAATGCAAGTTATAAAAGAAGCAAGTGGATTTCTAATCTATGAAAATTAAAGGTTTTTTGAATTACTTTCCGAATCGCTTTAGTAGTTTACATATCGAAGGTGAGGAGAAAAAATCATGAAGGTAAGAGAAGCAGTAGTAAGTGAAGCGAATGAACTAAGTCAACTGGCACTACATTCAAAAGCTACTTGGGGTTATAGTGAAGAATTTATTTTAGCTTGTAAGGAAGAATTAACGATCTCAGAGGATTACATAAAAAATAATTTTGTATATGTTTTAGAAAATGATGATGCGAAGATTGGATTTTTCTCATTTTTACATAATGAAAATGCTCTCGATTTCCTATACATTTATCCTAGTTATAAAGGAAAAGGATACGGGAAAATACTTTGGAGGTTTGTAGTAGAGCAAGCAAATGAACTAGGATTGAAAAGTTTTACGATTGATAGTGATCCAAATGCGAAAGGATTTTACGTGAAAATGGGGGCAAAACTAATCGGTGAGACACCATCAACGGTTTTTAAAAATCGCCTTTTACCTCTTTTACAATATGATGTGTAAAACTACCAATGTCAGGGGAAGCTGAGAATGGATAATAAAAAGACAAAACCAATATATGAAGCGTTAATAAAATCTTGGTCAATAGAAACGAGTTCTAAGTGGACGAGCGAAAACCCGGCAAAGGGACAATGTGGTGTAACGGCCCTTATTGTTCAAGAATTATGCGGGGGAGAGATAAAAAAGACGAAAGTAGGAGAAGTGTGGCATTTTTACAATACAGTAGATGGGAAAAGGCATGATTTTACTTGGACTCAATTTCATGAAAAATTAAACTATATGGACGTGAAGTCGAGCCGTGAAGAAGCATTTGCAGATACAAATGACAAACAATATGACATTTTGAAGGAAAAGATAATGAAAGAATTAAAATTATCTTTTGACTCTTAATCTTTAATAAGTTACTATAATGGTGGTAACTTATTAAAGGGAACTTCATAGAGTTGAAAGGGGAAATACTTTTGAAAACAACTTATGTAAACGCTACAATTGTAACGATGAATGAACAAAATGAAGTGATAGAAAATGGATATATCATTGTAGAAAATGATCAAATTATAGATGTAAATAGCGGAGAATTCGCTAACGATTTTGAAGTGGATGAAGTAATTGACATGAAAGGAAAGTGGCTTTTACCTGGGCTTGTAAATACACATACACATGTTGTAATGAGTCTTTTGAGAGGTATTGGCGATGATATGTTATTACAGCCGTGGCTTGAGACGAGAATTTGGCCACTTGAAAGCCAGTTTACTCCAGAGCTTGCGGTTGCAAGTACGGAATTAGGGTTACTTGAAATGGTGAAAAGTGGTACAACATCATTCTCTGATATGTTTAATCCAATTGGAGTAGATCAAGACGCAATTATGGAAGCGGTGTCAAAAAGTGGAATGCGAGCTGCTGTTTCAAGAACTTTATTTAGCTTCGGAACGAAAGAAGATGAAAAGAAAGCAATTGAAGAAGCGGAGAAATATGTAAAGCGATATTATAAGGAAAGTGGTATGTTAACTACGATGGTTGCACCGCATAGTCCATATACATGTTCCACAGAACTGTTAGAAGAGTGTGCACGTATTGCAGTAGAAAATCAAACTATGGTTCATATTCATCTTTCTGAAACAGAGCGTGAAGTACGTGATATTGAAGCGCAGTACGGAAAGCGTCCAGTAGAATATGCAGCAAGTTGCGGATTGTTTAAACGTCCAACAGTTATTGCGCATGGAGTAGTATTAAATGAAAATGAGCGTGCATTTTTAGCAGAACATGATGTTCGAGTAGCTCATAATCCGAATAGTAATTTAAAATTAGGTTCGGGTATAGCGAATGTAAAAGCGATGCTAGAAGCAGGGGTTAAAGTAGGGATTGCTACAGATAGTGTTGCGTCTAACAATAATTTAGATATGTTTGAAGAAATGCGTATTGCGACTTTATTACAAAAAGGTATTCATCAAGATGCAACAGCATTACCAGTTGAAACAGCTCTTTCACTTGCGACAAAAGGAGCTGCGGAAGTAATTGGCATGAAACAAACGGGATCACTTGAGGTTGGAAAGTGTGCTGATTTTATTACGATTGATCCATCTAATAAGCCGCATCTACAACCAGCAGATGAAGTATTATCGCATCTTGTGTATGCTGCTAGTGGAAAAGATATAAGCGATGTAATTATTAATGGTAAACGTGTTGTTTGGAATGGTGAATGTAAAACATTAGATGAAGAGCGTATTATATTTGAAGCTAGTCGTTATAAACGAGGTTTACAAAGATAGGTATGTACATGTTGGTTGAAAAGCTGTCCTTTTATAAAAAGGACAGCTTTTTTCTTGAACGAATAAATATTCAATATAATGTCGCATCTTTCTATTCATATTTCTGTTATAATATATAACGTTTATAATATTTTATTTTTAAGGAGAACAATTCATGAAACGAAAAAAGAGCCATTTAATGGTAATGGCAATTGTTACATCTTTATTTTTAACAGCTTGTAATAATAAAGCGAATAAAAGTGATACAGAGGCTAAAAAACAAGTGTTAAATGTAACAGTGTCAGAAGAAATTCCATCTCTTGATACTGCAAAAACGATGGATGGAACATCAGCACACGTTATGCAAAATATATTTGAAGGGTTATATGTGCTAGATGGTCAAGATAATCCTATTCCTGCTGTAGCAAAATCGTTTGAAAGAAGTGAAGATGGTAAAAAATATACATTTCATTTGCGTAAAGATGCAAAGTGGTCAAATGGAGAATCAGTAACAGCAAACGATTTTATGTTTGCGTGGAGACGAGTGGTAAGCCATGAAACAGCGTCTCAATATGCATACATGCTGTTTTATATAAAAAATGCGAAAGAAATAAACAAGGGAGCAATTCCTCTTAATGAACTTGGAGTAAAAGTAGTAGATGATTATACGCTAGAAGTTGAACTAGAACAGCCGACTCCGTATTTTTTACAGTTGCTAGCGCTACCGATATACTTACCACAGCATGAATCATTTTTGAAAGAACAAGGTAACAAATATGGATTGGAACCTAGTAATCTCATATATAACGGCCCATTTGTATTAGAAGAATGGAAACATGAACAAGAGTTCCAATTAAAGAAGAGTGCTACATATTGGGATCAAAAGAAAGTGAAATTAGACGAAATAAACTTTCATATCGTAAAGGACACAATGACAGCTGTAAATTTATATGAAGCCGGCGATTTGGATCGAGTCCCTATTAATTCACAAGTTGTAGACAAGTATAAAGGGAATAAGGAATTACACATGGCGAGTGATCCTGGAATTGCTATGCTACGTTTTAACGGAAAAAATCATGCGTTAGCAAATAAGAAAGTACGTCAATCTATCTCATTGGCATTAAATAAAGATGATTTCGTCGCTCACTTTATAAATAACGGGGCAAAACCTGCAAGTGGACTTGTACCAGCTGGTCATATAACTGAAGAGACTGGCAAAGATTTTAGAAAAGAAAACGGAGATCTTTCTCCATATGATTTACAAAATGCGAAAAAGGTTTGGGAAGAAGCGAAAAAAGAACTTGGGGTAGAACAGGTAACACTGGAGTTCTTAACGTTTGAACAAGATAACGCAAAACGTATGGCGGAATATATAAAAGGTGACTTAGAGAAGAATTTGCATGGATTAACGATACAAATTAAACAACAGCCATTTAAGCAAAAATTACAATTAGAACAAACAGGTGATTACGATATATCTATGGCAAATTGGGGACCGGATTATAAAGATCCAATTAGTTATTTAGAGTTATTTACGACGGGTAATCCGAATAATAAAATGAATTATTCTAACCTTCACTACGATGAACTAATAAAAAAAGCTAAAAGTGATCTAGTACTAGATCAGAAGAAAAGGTGGGAAACTCTGCAAGAGGCTGAGCGTATTCTATTAGAGGACGCTGCGGTAGCACCGCTTTATCATATTGGTTCAGCTTATGTACAAAAGGATTATGTAAAAGGAATTGAAAAGCATCAATTTGGTGGCGTTTATACTTATAAGAATGCTTATATTGATAATAAGTAAAATTATTTATATAAAAAAAGAAACCTTACTTTTAAGAGTGAGGTTTCTTTTTTATATAATTTCTATTAAACCGATTTTAATAAAGAATAAAAATTCGTATCATATGGAATATCATCTTGATACATATAATTTTTCAGAACACCTTCTTTTTCAAATCCTAATTTTAATAGCACTTTATTTGAAGCTTCGTTTTCAAGAAAGACAATTGCACCGATTCGTTTTAAATGTAGCGTGTGGAAACCATATGATATAACTTCAGAAACCGCTTCAGTGGCATATCCATTTCCCCAGTGTTCAGGGAGAAAGGCATAACTTATATTTGCTCGTTTATGTTCAGAAGACCAATCATGAAAACCAATTGTTCCAATGAGCCCTTTCTTGTCTTTTAATTCGATTCCCCATTTAATGCCGCTTCTTGCGTTGTAACCCAACTTAAAATTATTAAGGATTTGTTTTACTTGATCCAAATTTTGCAATGGCTTTTGGCCATAATGGCGCAGGACATCGGTATTCGAAAAGCAATGTAATATACCCGGTGCATCTTCTTCAGTAAGTTCTCGTAAAATAAGTCGCTCAGTTTTTAATATAGGAAACATGCCTTCACTCCTGTTCATATGAAACTAGAATGTATTTGTTATTATATAATTTAATCTGAAAATAAAGATTTTTCAAGGTGTAAGGATGATTTTCAGTCAATGGCGGGGAATCATATTTATTTACGGTTAGATGAAACAGGAACATTTTTATTTCTCGCCCACTTAAAGAAAGGGTCAATTAAAGTTAAAGAAGGACAACACGTAAATGAAGGGGAGGTTCTTGCTCAAGTCGGTAACTCAGGAAGTTCAAGTGAACCACATTTACATATTCATCATCAGAGGCAGGATCCATCTAATACGAGTATGTTTCTTACGGAAGGATTACCGCTATACTTTCGAACTGAAAAAGGAGCGATGATGCCGGAAAGAGGTAGATACATAAGTGGTAATTAGAAGAAATTTATTTCGCTGAAAAAGGGTATTCCAAATTAAAATTGGAATACCCTTTTTCATTAACCAACAAATGTTTGATACAGTAAGAAAATATTTAAAACGATAACGAGTGCAGCGATTAACCATGCGATGAATGTTGTTATACGGTGGTTAACGAGTGCGCCCATAATCTTTTTATTACTTGTAAACATAATAAGTGGTACTAATGCAAACGCAATACCGAATGATAATACAACTTGGCTCATTACAAGAGCGTAAGTTGGGTTTACGCCTAAAGCGATAATAACGAGAGGCGGAATCATCGTTATAAATCGGCGTAAATATAACGGAATATGCATGCGAATGAATCCTTGCATAATAATATCACCGGACATTGTACCGACAGAAGAGCTAGATAATCCGGCTGATAAGAGTCCAATTCCAAATAAAGCAGCGGATACAGGACCGACTAAATTACTAAATTGATTGAAAGCAACATCAAGATCTTCAACATGTAGACCATTTTTAAAGAATAGTGCAGCAGCAACAATTAGCATACTTGCGTTAATAGCTCCAGCGATAACCATCGCAATAATAATGTCAATGAATTCGAAGCGGAAAATCTTTTTCTTTTGTTCATCATTTGTTCCGACTACGCGGCGCTGCGTTAAGGCCGAATGTAAATAAATTGCGTGCGGCATTACTGTCGCGCCTAAAATTCCAGCTGCTAAAAGAATACTATCCACACCTTGGAATTTTGGAGTAAATAGTCCTGAAAGAAGAGGGCTTAATTCCGGTTTTGCGTAAAAGACTTGGATACCAAAAGCGATAACAACGATAAAAATCATCCCTGTAATAATAGCTTCTAATGGACGAAAGCCTCTGCGTTGAAATTCAAGAATAATAAATGATCCAACCGCTGTAATTAAAGCAGCTGGTAACATCGGAATTCCAAATAGTAAGTATAAGCCGAGTGCTGCCCCGATAAATTCAGCTAAATCTGTAGCCATAATAACGAGTTCCCCTTGTATCCATAAACCGATGGAAACTGGTTTGGGGAAGTTTTCGCGAGCTACTTCAGGAAGGTTTCTTCCAGTAGCGATTCCTAATTTAGCTGATAAAGTTTGGATTAATACAGCCATTAAATTAGAAGCGAGTATTACCCAAAGTAATAAATACCCATATTGGGATCCAGCAGCAATATTCGTTGCAAAATTCCCAGGATCAATATAAGCAACTGATGCGATAAAAGCAGGGCCTAAGAATGGTAACAGTCTTTTAAATCCTTTTGTTTGTCCACTTAACGCTAAATGAGCGGATTGAACTGTTGTACTTTGAGAAGGGACTTGTTCATCTTTTGATATATTTTTATTCATAGTAGTGTTCACCTTATTCTTACTCATTATTTCAATACATTTAGATATGTTATGTGATGATTTCATTTGAACACAAAAGTTTCCTTAATGCAAATTATATGACTGTGTGCAATGAATGGTGTGACGATGCAAAAACATTTTGGGAGTTTATGGTTGTTGAATAAGGGAGAAGATAATAAATTATAGGGTTGTTTTTGAAATTTATGTGAACATACAGCCTATATTACAGCATATTAATTGATGGAAATGGAATTGTATGATATATAATATATTGGGATTACAACCTAACCGTAGTGTTTTGTTCTGTAATCTTGTTTTTATTTCTGTTAACTTATAGAAAAAATTGTAAATAGAAGAAAATAGGCTAAGTACAATTTTGTATATATTTTCTTATTATATATGTTTTGATATGAACGTTAACTTATACATGATTTTAAAATTTAGATAGGTGGTAGAACTACATTGGCAACTACAAAACCATATAGAGTATTACTATATTACATGTACACAACAATTGAAAATCCAGAAGAATTTGCTGAACAGCATTTAGAATTTTGTAAATCACTTGAGTTAAAAGGAAGAATTCTTGTAGCGACAGAAGGAATTAATGGAACTTGTTCTGGAACTGTTGAGCAAACAGAGAAATACATGGAAGTAATGAACAATGATCCACGTTTTGCTGGAATCGTTTTTAAAATTGATGAGGCGGATGAGCATGCATTTAAGAAAATGCACGTACGTCCTCGCCCAGAGTTAGTTACACTTCGCTTGGAAGACGACATTAACCCAAAAGAAATGACTGGGAAATATTTAGAACCAACAGAATTCTATGAGGCAATGAAACAAGAAAATACAGTTATCATTGATGCACGAAATGATTATGAGTTTGATTTAGGACACTTTAAAGGTGCGATCAAACCAGATATTGAATCATTCCGTGAATTACCAGATTGGATTAGAGAAAACAAAGAAACACTTGAAGGTAAAAAGATTTTAACGTACTGTACAGGTGGAATTCGCTGTGAGAAATTCTCTGGTTGGTTAGTTCGAGAAGGCCATGAAGATGTAAGTCAGCTTCACGGCGGAATTGTAACGTACGGAAAAGACCCAGAGGTACAGGGTGAACTTTGGGATGGTCAATGTTACGTATTTGATGAGCGTATCGCTGTACCAGTAAACCAAAAAGAACATGTTATCGTTGGTAAAGATCATTTTACAGGTGAACCTTGTGAGCGCTATGTAAACTGTGCAAATCCAGAATGTAATAAGAAAATTTTATGTTCTGAAGAAAGTGAAGCAAAACATTTACGTGCATGTTCTCATGAATGTCGTGTACACCCACGTAATCGTTATATCGTGCAACACGAATTAACAGAAGAGCAAGTAGCTGCTACATTAGAAAAAATCGAAGCAGGGAAGTAAGCAGAATTAGCTAAATAAAAAAACAGATGGTAGCATCGTGCTGCCATCTGTTTTTTTATTTACTTTGTATCTTCTTTCTCTTTAACAGCAGATAATACAGTTTGTTTTACCCATGCTTTTCTGCTTCTATGCTGTATAGCCCATTGGTATAAACCTTGTGCACCTAAAATGAGGGAAATGACTATACCGCTAATCGCTATTAAAAGAGCAAAATATTCAAGGGGTGAAGATATATGATTTGAATCAGTGGTTTTTAAAAGGTCAATCATCGTAAACCCTAACATTTGGCCCACCACAGAGTAGAGGGTTAAAATTAATAATAAAAGACTATCTTTTTTAGAGGCGACATTCTCTTGATATTTAAACAAACTATCAAGATTTTGCTTGGCATTCGTATATAGTATTTCAATGTTAAAAAGTTTTCTTAAGCGGAAGAAAATATCTTCACTTTGTGATTGAGATACTAATTCTAAAGAAAAATAGTTAGCTGTAAACGAATTGATAGAGTAAATTAACTTCTCTATCTCATTTGTATCTTGTTCAATATTTAGTTCAGCATAAGCGTTTGCCATTTTTAATAAAACAATTTTATGAAATAGGTTTAATAATAAAGCGTAATAAAACTCCCCATACATTTGACTAGCAAGTTTAGTTATTTTACTCTCATCTTCGTTTGTTACACATGTGAAAATATGTTCTTCCATTATGAAATAACGATTAGGAGCCCACCTTTGATAAGAATGTTTTGTTAAATAATCGTGAATATAAGGAACATTATTTGCGCTAATATACGGCTTACCATCGTCTGTTAATCCGGAAAGACTGGAAGCTCGATATACATCAACTACATGAAGGTCTGACTCTTTGTTTATGGATAATAAAGTTTGTACATACATTCGTTGATCTTCAAAGAATGGAAATGTTTGAAAGTAAGAACTCCGCAATCTCTTTTTCTCAAAGAAGTCTGTTAAGCCATGAAATAAATCGCCGAATATAAGTTTTTCTACTTGTGAATATTTTTTTTCATCACATTCAATACAAATAGTCTCAGTTGTATCATTTCTAGTTTCAAGTACACGGAATCGAGAAGCGAATTCGATTGCTTCTGATAATGTCATGTTTGGAGCGGTTTTGACTTCTGTTCGAATTGTTAAGAAGCCAAGCTCATAAGGACAAAGTGTTACATCAATAGAATGTATCTTGAATGGAACGGAAATAAGATTTGTTGTTAAATGTCCATTTAAATTAAGGTCTTTAGAATAGCGCTGTAATCCTTTTTGATGCTCTGAAGGAGGAAAGAGAATCTTATTCGTAAATGAAAGATAGTATGCTTCCATGTTTTGATGTGAAACTTTAAACTCCCCGTAATATGTATTTTCATCTTCGAGATGATCGAGTCGAAAAGGCCGGAAATCATTTTTTTGTAAGAAAGGGAACATATTTTGTTCATATCCAGTTTTAAACGAAAACGGGAATATAAATTGAAATATAGCTGTTGTTACATCTTTTTCTTCGATTGTTTGTATTGCCTCCATCTACATTGTTTCCTTTCCATATAAGCTATAGAAACAACATGCCCAATTTTCCTATTAAATAACCTCTCGTTTTCACTAGTTTAAGAATGAAAATTCAGCTTATTTAATAGGAGACATGTATAATATTATGTATACTAAAACTAGTGTGATTGTTTTATGAAAAGGGGGATGTAGTATGCGCATTTTAGTATTAGGAGCTGGTGGCGTCGGCGGATTTTTTGGTGGCCGATTAGTAGAAAAGGGAGAAGATGTTACATTTCTCGTTCGCAGCAAAAGAAAACAGCAATTAGAGGAAAAAGGACTTGTTATTCGTAGTGTTAATGGAGATTTTTCCTTTCAACCGAAACTGATAACGAAAGAAGATAGAACTTCTCCATTTGATGTGATTTTATTTTCAACAAAGGCGTATCATTTAAACGACGCGACCATAGATTTAAAGCCGTTTGTAGGTGAAAATACAGTCATAATTCCATTGTTAAATGGTATCGCTCATTTATCACTATTACAAAAGGAATTCGGTGAAGAAAAAGTGATTGGTGGTTTATGCTTTATCGAGACGACGTTAAACGATCAAGGAGAAATTGTACAAACTAGTGCTGCAAACAGACTTGTATTTGGGGAAATTAAGCCTCAAGATTCAGAGAGAATAAAGCCTATTTCTAAAGCATTTGCAGGTACAAAAGCTAGTTTTGTTTTAAGTGAAAATATTACGCAAGATATGTGGCATAAATATTTATTTATCACTGTAATGTCAGGTGTGACAACATTAATGCGTGCACCAATAGGACCGATTCGTGAGAGTGAAGGTGGACGTGATTTTATCCGAAACTTATTTGAGGAATCTGTGCAAATTATGAGGGCATTGGGGGCTCCGGTTAAAGATAATATTATTGAGGACCATATGAAAACGATTGATAAAATTTCTTATGATATGAAGTCATCTATGCAGCGTGATATGGAAAAAGGCTCGCTCATCGAAGGGGAACATTTACAAGGATACTTACTGGATGTAGCAGAACAATTTTCTATAGAAGCACCTTCATTAGGTGCTGTATATCAAAATTTGAAAGTGTATGAGGAAACGACCTTTAATAAATCCATAATATAATTAGATGTATGAAATAATAAAAAAGATAGCAATATATAAGTGTATTGCTATCTTTTTTATTTGAGTATGACAAATTATTTGTTTCTTTTAATTCTTTCTGTCAAATTTATTTCCTGTTCGCGTTTACCATATAACTGATTAATTTCATTTGCTACTGCATCTAAATATGAGTCAGAAAAAAGCGGTTTCTTCTTTTTAGACATACGGGTCTCCTTTAAGGGTTTTTTAGTATTCATTATGTATATTTATCGGCGGATTATGCGCAATCATTTAAAATTTTTTATTTTTAAAAATTTTTGTTTACATTTTAAAAATAAAGGAGTATTATAATCCACAGTTTCAATTTTCTAAATCGCTTAAACCGCATGGTGCGGGGGACCCGTTTTAATGAATTAGTGCATAATTCAATGGGGTGAATCCTTGAAAAAGGTAGGGCTACTCAAAGGCCCGAATCCGACAGCTAACCTCGTAAGCGTTATATTGAGAAGGAAGGTGGAGCTTGTGCGACAAAAAATATAATGTCTACAAGTCTATTTCTTGACGGCTTGTAGACATTTTTTGTTTTCTAAAAAAGTTTATGGGCTGAAACAAGCAGAAAAGTTCGTACAAAATTATTGGAGAGTGGACAGCAGTGGTTTCATCTATTAAAAGATTTTTAATTGGAAGACCGTTAAAATCAACTGAGTTAGGGGAGCAAAAGCTCAATAAAACGAAGGCGCTAGCAATTTTGTCTTCTGACGCATTGTCATCGGTTGCATATGGTCCAGAACAAATATTAATTGCTTTAGCAGGACTTGGAGCAATAGCTTATTGGTATTCCATTCCGATAGCTGTTGGGGTATTAGTATTATTGACAGCTCTTATTTTATCTTATCGTCAAATTATTTTTGCTTATCCTCATGGCGGGGGAGCTTATGTTGTATCAAAAGAAAATTTAGGGATGAATCCAGGATTAATAGCTGGAGGCTCTTTATTAGTAGACTATATTTTAACTGTTGCAGTAAGTGTATCTGCGGGTACAGATGCGCTCACATCTGCTTTTCCTAGCTTACATGCACATAATGTAATCATTGCGATTATATTTGTCATATTGATTACCATCTTAAATTTAAGAGGCGTAACGGAATCAGCTTCCGTTTTAGCATATCCGGTTTATCTATTTGTTCTAGCTTTATTTATATTAATTGGTGTAGGGGTATACAATATTTTAACTGGTCAAGTTTCACCCACGCTGCATTCGCCAATTGGAACACCAGTCGCGGGAATTAGTTTATTTCTACTGTTAAGAGCATTCGCATCAGGTAGTTCTGCATTAACAGGTGTTGAAGCAATTTCTAATGCAATTCCAAACTTTAAGGATCCTGCACCTAATAATGCAGCAAAAACATTGCTTGCAATGGGTGCATTACTTGCGGTTTTATTCACAGGAATTGTCTTTTTAGCTTATTATTACGGAGTTACACCGAGTAAGGAAGTAACAGTCGTATCTCAAATAGCTGAACAAACATTTGGGCGTAATTTCATGTACTATTTCATACAAGGTACAACAGCTTTAATATTAATTCTTGCTGCTAACACAGGTTATTCTGCATTTCCGTTATTAGCAGTTAATCTTGCAAAAGATAAGTTTATACCGAGAATGTTTACAATTAGAGGAGACCGCCTAGGTTATTCAAACGGTATTATTATACTTGGGATTTCTTCGATTATTTTAATTGTAGCTTTTCAGGGGAAAACAGAACACTTGATTCCGCTATATGCAGTAGGGGTATTTATTCCGTTTACACTTTCTCAAACTGGAATGGTACTAAAATGGCTTCGTGAAAAGCCTGAAGGATGGATTTTACGTTTAACGATTAATTTAATTGGTGCAGTTATTAGTTTTATCGTAATGAGTATGTTCTTTTTAACTAAGTTCGCACAAGTTTGGTCAATCCTTATTTTCTTACCTTTCATTATCTTCTTGTTCCATCGAATTAAGAAGCATTATGATGCAGTGGGCGATCAATTAAGTTTAAAAACTTGTGAACGGATTGTTCCGATTGAGGGGAATGTAATTGTCGTTCCTGTAGCTGGTATGACTCATGTAGTAGAAAATTCACTGAACTATGCTAAAGCTCTTTCTGCAGATCAAGTTATCGCTGTGTATGTTGCTTTTGACAGAGAAGAGGAAAAGAAATTTGAAGAGAAATGGGAGAAGTGGCAACCTGAAGTAAGGCTTGTTACATTACATTCTCATTATAGAAGTATTATTCAGCCGCTAACAAAATTTATTGATACAGTACAATATAAGGCGAGTGAATCAAATTACCGAGTTACGGTCGTTATACCACAGTTTATTCCGAAAAAAGGTTGGCATAACATTCTTCATAATCAGTCTAGTTTACTCATTCGTGCGTATTTACTCTATAAAAGAAATGTTGTTATTACGACAGTACCGTATCATTTGAAAAAGTAAGGAAATTTTTTAAGGATAACTTCACGAAAGTGAAGTTATCCTTTTTTGTGCATATACTATGCATAATTGCATACGGGTTCAAAAGATATATCAATATAATATTATCAGTTATGAGTAATCAGTGTTTTTTGTTGTGATATATGGATATTTTAATTGAGAAAGTTAATCGGATTTTATTTTGGAATAAAGACATGAGTTCTTGAAAATAAAGGGAATGAAAATACTTCTTTACGATGGATTAATAGCTGTGTTTAAATGACCTTACAGTACAAAACTTACATGAAAACAAAACGAAATTTCATACTTTCGTACGTTAATTAGTTTAAAATGAATAATATTTTTATGTAATATATTCACTGTATGAATGTGGAAATTGCGATAAAATAGAACACTTATACAATATTATTCATACTAAGCACATATGAAAAGTTATGGAATGTTTTATAACAATAAGTAAGTACTGTAGCAATAAAATTTGAGAGAGGTGGTTAGTACATGAATCACGGTGAGAACGTTCTCGGTTTTTAACCATCTCAAATAATGTGCAAGAAAATAGAATAATAAAATGCGATAGTAATAGTTGCTAATACATAGGAGGAGTTAAAGTGAAAAAGACTTTAATTACAGGGTTATTGGTTACAGCAGTATCTACGAGTTGTTTTGTTCCTGTAAGCGCTTACGCTAAGGAGGGGCAAACAGAAGTGAAAACAGTATATGCGCAAAATGTAATTGCTCCAAATACATTATCAAATTCAATTAGAATGTTAGGGTCACAGTCACCACTTATACAAGCATACGGATTAGTTATTTTGCAACAACCAGACATTAAGGTAAACGCTATGAGTAGTTTGACGAATCATCAAAAGTTTGCAAAGGCGAATGTACGAGAGTGGATTGATGAATATAATCCGAAGTTAATCGACCTAAATCAAGAGATGATGAGATATAGCACTAGATTTAATAGCTATTATAGTAAGCTATATGAACTAGCAGGAAAAGTAAATGAAGATGAACAAGCAAAAGCAGATTTCACAAGCGCATATGGAAAATTGCAAGTGCAAGTACAAAGCATCCAAGAGAGTATGGAGCAAGATTTATTAGAGTTAAATCGATTTAAATCGGTATTAGACAAAGATAGTAACAACTTATCAATTAAAGCTGATGAGGCAATAAAAACACTTCAAGGATCAAGTGGAGATATTGTGAAATTAAGAGAAGATATTAAAAGAATTCAAGGGGAAATTCAAGCTGAACTAACTATTATTTTGAATAGACCTCAAGAAATTATTAAAGGTTCTATTAATATCGGTAAACAAGTATTTACAATCACAAATCAAACTGCACAAACGAAAACAATCGATTTTGTTTCTATTGGTACTTTAAGTAATGAAATTGTAAATGCTGCAGATAGTCAAACGAGGGAAGCAGCTCTTCGTATTCAGCAAAAGCAAAAAGAGCTATTACCACTTATTCAAAAGTTATCACAAACTGAATCAGAGGCGACTCAAATTACATTCGTTGAAGATCAAGTAAGTAGCTTTACAGAACTAATTGATCGCCAAATCGCAACTTTAGAAACGTTATTAACAGATTGGAAAGTTTTAAATAATAATATGATCCAAATTCAAATAAATATTGAATCTGGCACGTATACAGACAGTAGTTTACTTCAAAAACATTTCAATCAACTAAAAAAAATTAGTGATGAAATGAATAAGCAAACGAATCAATTTGAAGATTACGTTACAAACGTTGAAGTACATTAAAAAGAAAATCATTAATAATTCATGATATAGGGAGAGAAGAAAAATGACAAAAAAACCTTATAAAGTAATGGCTCTATCAGCACTTATGGCAGTATTTGCAGCAGGGAATATTATGCCGGCCCATACTTATGCAGCTGAAAGTACAGTAAAACAAGCTCCAGTTCATGCGGTAGCAAAAGCTTATAATGACTATGAAGAATATTCATTAGGACCAGAAGGCCTGAAAGATGCAATGGAAAGAACAGGTTCAAACGCTTTAGTAATGGATCTGTACGCTTTAACAATTATTAAACAAGGTAATGTTAACTTTGGTAATGTATCGTCTGTTGATGCAGCTTTAAAAGGAAAAGTGATTCAGCATCAGGATACAGCTAGAGGAAATGCGAAGCAATGGTTAGATGTATTAAAACCACAGCTTATTTCAACGAATCAAAATATTATTAATTACAATACGAAATTCCAAAACTATTATGATACTTTAGTTGCTGCGGTAGATGCAAAGGATAAAGCAACTCTTACGAAAGGTCTAACTAGATTATCAAGTAGTATTACTGAAAATAAAGCGCAAGTAGATCAGTTAGTAGAAGATTTGAAGAAGTTCCGAAATAAAATGACGTCGGATACTCAAAACTTCAAGGGAGATGCAAATCAAATTACATCCATCTTAGCTAGTCAAGATGCTGGAATTCCGCTTCTGCAAAATCAAATCACGACGTATAATGAAGCAATTAGTAAATATAATGCAATTATTATCGGTTCATCTGTTGCGACAGCATTAGGACCAATTGCAATTATAGGTGGTGCGGTTGTTATTGCTACGGGAGCAGGAACTCCTCTAGGAATCGCATTAATTGCAGGCGGTGCAGCAGCTGTAGGTGGTGGTACTGCAGGAATCGTATTAGCGAAGAAAGAGCTTGATAATGCACAGGCAGAAATTCAAAAGATAACAGGACAAGTTACAACTGCCCAATTAGAAGTGGCAGGATTAACAAACATTAAAACACAAACAGAATATTTAACAAATACGATTGACACTGCAATTACAGCGTTGCAAAACATTTCAAATCAATGGTATACAATGGGATCAAAATATAATTCTTTACTTCAAAATGTAGATTCAATTAGTCCAAACGACCTTGTTTTCATTAAAGAAGATTTAAACATTGCGAAAGATAGCTGGAAGAACATTAAAGACTATGCAGAAAAAATTTATGCTGAAGATATTAAAGTAGTAGATACGAAAAAAGCATAATAACAATTAAACTGTTATAGCATTACGTATAGATAAAATATTTATTAAATAATAGAGAGCTCCTGTTCAGTAGTGAGCAGGAGCTTTTTTTACCTCTAACGTTTCATATCCTCATAAAAAGAATAGGTGATAAGTATGCGTAATAATTTCTATAAAAAATGTCTTTTAACGATAATGATTGCTGGAGTCGCAACGAGTAATGCGTTTCCTTTACATCCTCTTGCAGCAGAACAAAACGTAAAAACATTACAAGAAAATGCAAAAAATTATTCTCTCGGACCAGCAGGGTTCCAAGATGTAATGGCGCAAACGACATCGAGCATATTCGCAATGGATTCATATGCAAAATTAATTCAAAATCAGCAAGAGACTGATTTGAGTAAAATAAGTTCAATTAATGGTGAGTTTAAAGGGAATATGGTTCAGCATCAAAGAGATGCAAAAATTAACGCGGCTTATTGGTTAAATAATATGAAACCTCAAATTATGAAAACGGATCAAAATATTATTGATTATAATAATACTTTTCAAACGTACTATAATGACATGCTAGTAGCGATTGATCAAAAAGATAGTGGTAAATTAAAAGCGGATTTAGAAAAGTTGTATGCGGACATTTTAAAGAATCAAAATGAGGTAGATGTATTATTAGGAGATTTAAAAGCTTTTCGCGATAGAATGGCGAAAGATACAAATAGTTTTAAAGAGGATACAAATCAATTAACCTCGATTTTGGCGAGTACGAATGCTGGTATTCCAGCTCTAGAGCAACAAATAAATACATATAATGATTCGATCAAAAAGAGTAATGATATGGTCATTGCTGGTGGTGTACTTTGCGTAGCGCTAATAACTTGTCTTGCTGGCGGACCAATGATTGCGATTGCGAAAAAAGACATTGCAAATGCAGAAAGAGAAATAGCTAATTTAAAGGATAGAATTTCAGGAGCGCAAGCAGAAGTGGCAATTTTGACAGATGTGAAAAATAAAACAACAAATATGACAGAAACAATTGATGCAGCAATTACGGCACTGCAAAATATATCAAATCAATGGTATACGGTAGGTGCAAAATATAATAATTTACTACAAAACGTAAAAGGAATTAGCACTGAAGAGTTTACCTTTATAAAAGAAGATTTAAATACGGCGAAAGATAGCTGGAAGGATGTAAAGGATTATACAGAAAAATTACATGAAGGCGTGACGAAATAAACAGCGGACTAGTGCCGCTGTTTATTTTTTATCCCGTTTTTTGTGAGAGCCGAGCTTGTAATTTTACCCATAAGTTTGCCGTGTGTTTTATCAATGTAGCTTTGGGATAATGTTTGGTCAAATTGATACTAATAACCTCGATAAACTCCTGATCACGCTTTTTATATTTAATGTTTTAAGGGAAAAAGCTATACTATAAGCAAAACTAAAAATTGGAAAGGAAATACTAAAACATGGAAAATTATTTATTATTTATCCTTACAGCAATCCTAATCATAATAATGCCTGGTCCCGGTTTTGCCTTAGTTACAAAAAACACTATCTCGCATGGTAGAAATGGTGGGATAAGGACCGTCTTAGGAACGGTATCTGGAATGATGATTCATACAATAATGGCTACACTAGGACTCTCTGCTATCCTAATGAAATTTGCTATGCTATTTACATTAATAAAATATGCTGGGGCTTTTTATTTAATTTACTTAGCTGTAAAGTCAATTAAAAGTGCCTTTTCTAAAAAAGAAGATATGTCAGGTTCAGTGGAAATGAACTCTAAGGATATTGGTACGATTAAAAGTTTTAGACAAGGATTTACCACGGCAATCTTAAATCCGAAAACGGCTGTATTTTTCCTAAGTTTTCTACCCCAATTTATTGTGAGCAATCAAAGTCATCTCTTCCAATTTCTGTTGTTAGGACTCACATTTACGACTTTGACAGCAATATGGTATTTACTTTATATCTCACTAATACGTCAATTAAGAACTTTTTTACGAAAAGAAAAAGTGAACCGTACAATAGAGGGTATTACTGGTACAGTATTATTAGCATTTGGAGTTAGGTTATTTTTCCAAAAATAAATATGTATATGAAAAGAGAAATAATCAATGGCGGTTATTTCTCTTATTCACTTATTCTAAAACTACCATTATAGATTTCTAGAGGTGAGATGATTTTTTGTTGGGTATTTATGTTACTATCACTGTAAAAATTGTGAAGAAATGTACTTAAACTAACGGGGCAGGATAGTTGAATAAGAATAAAAATATTTTTATAAGTTAAATTTATTGAATATCATAAAATATTTATAATTAAACTTTTTTCTAAATCAACACTCGATGGCGATGTGGTGTTACCTCAAATATAATTATTTTATTTGAAGGTCTCATTTTAATTTTTTCAAATCTTTTCATAGGTTGATATACAAAGACGTGTAGTGATAAGCCTATAACTGCAGTAATGTTTAAAATAATACTTATAATCATTAAAGACCATTCTATAACTGGAGAAAAGTATCCGTCCGTACTTAATGTAGAAGAACTCAAATCTAGTATTAAAATAACTATTAGTATAAAGGTAAGTTTTTAACCAATTTGAATCCCCCCCTTTTAAGGATAACATCTTTATATTATTATATTTAAAAAATAAATTATATAATTAATTATAAGATAGTTATCTATGAGAATTTAACTTGTTTTTTCGTTTTGGAGTGTTAAAAAATTCTTAAGTTGATGGGCATGGGATAGCACACCATGCCTATGAACTTAAGAACAGAAACTTACGCTTGAACATAATATCAAATTTAGATGAGCAAAGCTATTTCAAGTGAATAGAATCCACTCTTTAAGAATACATAAAATATATACATACAAGCTTAGTCTGATCACTACATCATTAGTGAAAGTAGGATTCTATAGATTTTGGAGGAAGAGATATGAAAAAAAAGGTTCTCCTGTTTACAGATTTGGGGATTGATGATGCGTTTGCTATACTGTACACCTTTTTTCGTAAAGACATTCAACTTGTAGGAATTGTAGCCGATTATGGAAATGTATCCAGAGAAAATGCAATAAGAAATATTAACTATTTGAAGTACATTGCGGGAAGAGAAGAGATACCCGTATTCCTTGGTGCTTCTGTACCGTTGACAGGTATATTGATTCAGTATTTCCCTGAGGTACATGGAAAAGTCGGATTAGGACCTATCATTCCCCCTGAAATTTCATATCCAGTTTATCCTTTAAATGATATTTATCAAATTATAGAATCAAATTTAGAAGATCTTACAATTATCAATTTAGGAAGACTTTCTTCGCTAGCTACGACTTTTGTGTTGAATTTAGAAACAATGCGAAACGTAAGAGAATGCATTTGCATGGGGGGAGCTTTTTTCTATCCAGGTAACGTAACTGCTGTGGCTGAAGCTAACTTTTACTCAGACCCTTATGCAGCAAACTTAATTCTGCAGCATGCAAAGAACTTGACAATTATTCCTTTAAATGTGACTCAACATGCGATTGTTACACCCGAAATGGTCCAGCAAATTGATGCATTTCATCGGAATACACAGGACCTTGCAGGACTCATCATCAAACCTATGTTAGACTATTATTATAAATTCTACTCCAAGTCTAATCCTGGTATAAGTGGAAGCCCTATGCATGATTTTGTAACAGTGTGGTATTTGCTGAATCAAGAGGCTGTTGGCCTTTCAAGAGTACCCATTAAAGTAATTCCTGATCAAGGAGAAGGATTTGGTCAAAGTATTGCAGACTTTCGTTTTGCTACTAATCCAGGCTATAAAGCGCATAATGTAGCTTTTCAGCTTGATTATGAAAGATTCAAGAAGGATATTATGGAAACGTTTTTAAAGAAGAGAGTGTAACAGACTTTATTAACTTCAGATAATAGGGATTATTTGAATGAAATGCCACTTCACTTAACGTACAGGAATTCGACTTTTTTAGGTTGAAATTCGCTTAGCATATAAAACTTCCAAAATGTTGGCTGTATCCCATCACTATCAAGCTAACAAAACAAAATCCCCCTAAAATGAAAAAATCCGCTGACTTCTCAAAGTAATTAACTGTAGTGAAAGAAAATTTTTATTTTGGGGTACATTAAAACTTTAGCTTGATGGCCATGGGGTCTCGCCATCAAAACGTGAATTTCGTACGCTAAGGAATTTCTATGTTAAAAAACTTGGTTTTACCGTACGTTAAGGAAGTTCCATAAATAATATTCAATGTTTGTTATTGAAGGGTTTTGTTATCGTTACTACAGAAAGAACAAAAAGAATGAATTGAATATGAATCGATTTATCCCGCTATTTGCGTGCAGTAAGACTCCCACCTCAAAATTCGGGGAATGCGGGGGATTTAGGTGGGAGATCAACTGCCCGTAAAAGCCCGATTGGTGAGGGCTAATAATCAGTGGGGATGGACAAACCCCCCACTGATTAAAGTTTCACTTTATCTGCTTCAAGATCATCTGTATTGAGTTTATGAAGCTACACAATAAAGTTTCATTGTATATACTAAGTGGAATAGAAGTTTAGGTGGATAAAATTCGGTAGTCGAAATTTCTTGCATAAAGCTGTATAATGCTTGTAACGAAAGGGAAATACAGGAAAGGGTTTGTAATAAGTTACTATGGAAAAAGATAAACAACAGTTAAGCGTTGAAGTTGCAAGATTATATTATCAATCAGATTATAGTCAGCAAGAAATTGCTAACAAATTAAATATTTCAAGACCGACGATCTCTAGATTATTAAAGTACGCAAAAGAAAAAGGATTTGTTCAAATTAGCATAGCCGATCCGTTTGCTGATTTAGATAACGTTGGGAATTTACTTAAAGAAAAGTACAACCTGTTAGAAGCGCATGTCGTATTTTCTCCAGTACCAGAATATGCAACGATTACGGAGTATATTAGTAAGTATGCTGCTGAGTATATGGAAAAGACCGTGAAAACTGGTGATATCGTTGGTGTAAGCTGGGGAATGACGATGTATGAAATCGCTAGAAAAATTGTGCCGCAACATGTGAAAGGTGTAGAGGTTGTCCAATTAAAAGGTGGCATTAGTCACTCAAGTGTAAATACATATGCGAATGAGACGATTGCTTTATTTGCAGATGCTTTTCAAACGACGCCAAGAAATCTACCCCTTCCAGTTATATTTGATAATGCAGTGACAAAAGAATTAGTGGAGCAAGATAGACATATTCATCACATTATCGAAATGGGAAAACAAGCGAATATTGCAGTTTTCACTGTTGGAACAGTGCGAGACGAAGCGCTATTATTCCGATTAGGATATTTCGATAAGGATGAAACGAACATTTTGAAAAAACAATCGGTCGGTGACATTTGTTCACGTTTCTTTGATGGAGACGGAAATATTAGTAGCGAAGAAATTAATAAGCGTACAATTGGAATTGAGTTAGAGGAACTTAAATTAAAGAAACGTTCTATTTTAGTTGCAGGTGGTAATAGAAAAGTAAAAGCAATTGATGGTGCGTTACGTGGCGGGTATGCAAATGTATTAATTATCGATCAGCATACGGCGAAGGAATTGTTACATTATCAAAAAGGTTAGAAATAAAAGGCTTTCTCAAAATATTAATTTTGAGAAAGCCTTTTATTTTGTTATGTATAAATGATAGGAGTCCTTCTTGGAACACAAACTTCCTTTTTAAAAATAATTATGGATATTGAGATACATACTACCAGTGTTAACATAAAAGTTTTGATTTCAACTTGTGATGTATATGAATTGTTTCTCAGCTAGAATGCACCGTATCTACTACAAGAAATTCCCTTTTGTAAAAGAGTGAACAAAATTTCAAAAGTGTATTTACATTTGTTCAACTAAGAGTTAGAATGAAGTTGTTAAAAGATATGAGGAGTGAAGATAATGAACATTGCAAAGTTAATTGACCATACAATTTTAAAACCAAATTCTACTAAAGAAGATGTTATGAAAGTAATCGAAGAGGCAAAGCAATACAAATTTGCTTCAGTTTGTATTAATCCTACATGGGTAAAGCTAGCTGCTGAAGAATTAGCTGGACATGATGTAGACGTTTGTACTGTAATCGGTTTCCCATTAGGAGCAAGCACTACTGAAACAAAAGCATTCGAAACAAAAGATGCTATCGCAAAAGGTGCAACTGAAGTTGATATGGTAATCAACGTAGGTGCTTTAAAAGATGGCGACAATGAGTTCGTTGAGAAAGACATTTATGAAGTAGTACAAGCAGCAAAAGGAAAAGCTCTTGTAAAAGTAATCATTGAAACTTGCCTTCTAACAGATGAAGAAAAAGTTCGTGCTTGTGAATTATCAGTAAAAGCTGGTGCTGATTTCGTAAAAACTTCAACTGGATTCTCAACTGGCGGAGCAACTGCAGAAGATATCGCATTAATGCGTAAAACAGTTGGACCAAACGTTGGTGTAAAAGCATCTGGCGGCGTTCGTACACGTGAAGATGCAGACAAAATGGTAGAGGCTGGAGCTTCTCGCGTTGGAGCAAGTGCTAGTGTTGCAATCGTATTAAATGATGCAAAAGGTGCTACAGATAACTACTAATCAATAATGAAGTAAAGGGCAATAGATACACATTTAAAGTAAAGTGTATCTATTGCTTTAACAATTGAAAAAGATGTAAGCGGATACGAATGGGAGGAGACGGCTTATGAAATACTTAATCGGTGTTTTAGGCCTCGTATTGATTTTAGGTATCGCTTGGCTTGTTAGTAATGATAGAAAGAAAGTCAAATATCGCCCAATCATAACGATGGTTATATTACAATTCATTTTGGGGTTTTTATTATTAAATACAAGTGTAGGGAATATATTAATTAGCGGAATAGCAGATGGTTTTGGAGAATTATTAAAATATGCCGCTGATGGTGTGAATTTCGTATTTGGTGGATTAGTAAATCAAAAAGAGTTTTCATTCTTTTTAAGCGTATTAATGCCAATCGTATTTATATCAGCTTTAATAGGTATTTTGCAACACATTAAAGTATTACCTATTATTGTGAAATCTATCGGTCTAGTATTAAGTAAAGTAAATGGAATGGGGAAACTAGAATCATATAACGCGGTAGCTTCTGCGATTTTAGGACAATCTGAAGTGTTTATTTCAGTTAAGAAACAACTAGGATTATTGCCAGAAAAAAGAATGTATACATTATGTGCATCTGCGATGTCTACCGTTTCTATGTCTATCGTTGGATCCTACATGGTGTTATTAAAACCGCAATATGTTGTAACCGCTTTAGTGCTTAACTTATTCGGTGGCTTCATTATTGCTTCTATTATTAACCCGTATGAAGTTACAGAAGAAGAGGATATGTTAGAAGTACAAGAAGAAGAGAAAAAGACCTTCTTTGAAGTATTAGGGGAATACATTATAGATGGGTTTAAAGTTGCGATTACAGTAGCAGCTATGTTAATCGGTTTCGTTGCTCTTATCGCCTTTATTAATGCAGTATTTAAAGGTGTAATCGGTATCTCATTCCAAGAAATTCTTGGTTATGTATTTGCACCATTTGCATTTATTATGGGTGTACCTTGGCATGAAGCAGTTAATGCCGGAAATATTATGGCAACAAAATTAGTATCGAATGAATTTGTCGCTATGACAGATTTAGCACAAGGAAACTTTAATTTCTCAGCTAGAACGACAGCGATTATATCTGTATTCTTAGTATCGTTTGCAAACTTCTCTTCAATTGGGATTATTGCAGGGGCAGTTAAGAGCTTAAATGAAAAACAAGGGAATGTAGTCGCAAGATTTGGTTTGAAATTACTTTTCGGTGCAACATTAGTAAGTTTCTTATCAGCAACAATCGTTGGCTTATTATTTTAACAGATTCATATAATATAAAAAGGAATGGTGATTGTAATGAGAATGGTAGATATTATTGCGAAAAAACGTGATGGAAAAGAATTAACGACTGAAGAAATTAATTTCTTTATTAATGGATATACAGATGGAAGTATTCCTGATTATCAAGCGAGTGCACTTGCAATGGCAATCTTCTTCCAAGATATGACGGATCGTGAACGCGCAGACTTAACAATGGCAATGGTTGAATCTGGAGAAACAATCGACTTATCAGCAATTGAAGGCATTAAAGTAGATAAGCATTCAACTGGCGGTGTTGGTGATACAACAACATTAGTATTAGGACCATTAGTTGCTGCTTTAGATGTACCAGTAGCAAAAATGTCTGGTCGTGGTTTAGGACATACGGGCGGGACAATTGATAAATTAGAAGCAGTGGAAGGATTCCACGTTGAAATTACGAAAGAGCAATTCATTGATATTGTAAACCGTGATAAAGTGGCTGTTATCGGACAAACAGGAAACTTAACACCTGCTGATAAAAAAATCTATGCACTTCGTGATGTAACAGGAACAGTAAACTCGATTCCTCTAATCGCAAGTTCAATTATGAGTAAAAAAATTGCAGCTGGTGCTGATGCGATCGTACTTGATGTGAAAACAGGTGCTGGTGCATTTATGAAAACAGAAGAAGATGCAAAAGAATTAGCTCATGCAATGGTACGTATCGGAAATAATGTTGGACGTCAAACGATGGCAGTAATTTCAGATATGTCACAGCCTCTTGGTTTTGCGATTGGTAACGCTCTAGAAGTGAAGGAAGCAATTGATACTTTAAAAGGTGAAGGTCCAGAAGATTTAACAGAATTAGTACTTGTATTAGGTAGCCAAATGGTTGTACTTGCGAAAAAAGCAAATACATTAGAAGAAGCTCGTGAAATGCTAATTGAAGTTATGAAAAACGGAAAAGCAACTGAGAAATTTAAAGAGTTCTTAAGCAATCAAGGCGGAGACAGCTCGATTGTAGACAATCCAGAAAAAATGCCACAAGCGAAGTATGTAATTGATGTACCTGCAAAAACTTCAGGTGTTATTTCAAACATTGTTGCAGATGAAATCGGTATCGCAGCTATGTTACTTGGTGCAGGTCGTGCAACGAAGGAAGATGAAATTGATTTAGCTGTAGGTTTAATGTTACGTAAAAAAGTTGGCGACGCAGTAAAAGAAGGTGAGCCATTCGTAACGATTTACGCAAATCGTGAAAATGTAGAAGATGTAAAAGCAAAAATTTATGAAAATATTTCTATCTCTGAAACAGCAGTGGCTCCTAAATTGGTTCATACAGTTATTACTGACTAATCATAATTACATTTACTTTGAGGAGGAAATAATATGGATAAGAAAAAATATATTGAAGAAGCAAATAAGATGTTATCAAAAGCGTATATTCCGTATTCAAAATTTCCTGTTGGTGCAGCGTTAGTTACGAAAGAAGGTAAAATCTATACTGGTTGTAATATAGAAAATGCTTCTTACGGTTTATGTAACTGTGCAGAAAGAACGGCAATCTTTAAAGCAGTATCAGAAGGTGAGCGCGACTTTAGTTACTTAGTCATTACAGGAGAAACTGACGGACCGATTTCACCATGTGGCGCTTGTAGACAAGTTATTGCTGAATTTTGTGATCCGAAAATGCCTGTATTACTAACGAATGTAAAAGGTGATGAAAAAGAAGTGACTGTGGAGCAGTTATTGCCTGGTGCCTTCTCAATTGAAGATTTAAAATAAGTTAGAAGGCCATTCCACAATTAATAGTTGTGGAATGGCCTTTTTATTTTCAAGAAATAAAAAACCAAACTAACAATGTAATACTCTGTTCATATTCCGTTCATAAACTTTGCGTAAAATGATTGCAGTGAATATGGAAAGTGACGATATTAATTGTCGTTCTACAGCAGGAGGAATATAATGAAGAAATTATATAATGCAGCATTCATTTACTTAATTATTGGTTTATTATCAGGTGTATTTGCTAGAGAGTATACAAAAGCGCAAGGAATTAAAGGATCCACTATGTTGCAATTAGTGCATACACACGTATTAGTGCTCGGCTTCGTATTCTTTTTGGTCGCTTTGGCTCTATTTAAAGTATTTAATGTCCGTGAAACAAAAAGTTTTCGTGCATGGTTTGTTGTGTATAACATAGGATTAATTTTTACAATCGCTACAATGGTATTTAGAGGTATTTTACAAGTAAACGGAACAGACTTTAACGGTTTAAGCCATATGGCTGGATTAGCTCATGTCATTATAAGTGTCGGGCTTGTTTGGTTTATGATTTTGCTCAAAAAGTCTTTTAAATAGATAGGGGTGGAGAGTATGAGTTTAGCACTTTTATCAAGTATCGTAGCAGTTTGCATGGCCGTTGGAGTAATGTTTCTTCGATTTAAGTCAGCGAAAAAACCGGTAACGAAAAAGAAAATTATATTACCGCCAATCTTTATGAGTACTGGCGCATCGATGTACTTCTTATCAGAGTTTCGGTTAACATCGTTAGAAATAGTAGAGGCAATTAGTATAGGACTTATTTTCTCTATATTTCTTATTAAAACATCTAAGTTCGAAATAAAAGGTGAAGACATATATATGAAACCGTCAAAAGCGTTCATATTTATTTTAGTTGGATTATTAGCTGTACGAGTAGGACTTAAATCATATTTAAGTCAATCGATTGATTTAGCACAATTAAGCGGGATGTTTTTCTTACTTGCCTTTGCGATGATCGTATCGTGGAGAATTGCTATGTATCGCTCGTATACTAAATTAGAAAAGACAATAAAAAGAGCTGGAATTTCTATATAGGAATTTCAGCTCTTTTTATGTTTTATTGAAATTCTTTAGTGCGGAGCTCATTCGCTAAATTTCAAACGGTCTTGGGCATGCTGTAAAGCAAGTGGAGTAATATTTTCTCCGCTAGAATCTACAATTGTTGTATTTAGTAAAATGGAATCTAAACTTCCGCGGAATTCTTTCGTATAGCTTTTTCTTAGTGTTTGTTGCTCTTGTTTTTCTGCACTATTTAATCCTAAAGTTTTTTCTTTTTTTGCTAATTCATTAATACGGAATAAAATGTTTTTCATTTCTTTCACCTCTAAGATTTTTATTTTAAATTAGTAACTTACTAATTTATAGTTATTGTAACCTATCTTTTATAAGGTGTCAATGCCTGTAAAAAATCAACTCTTTATACTGTATATAAAATAGTATGGAGAAACTAAGTAGATAAGTAATACTTGAAATATGAAAATTATTTGTATACAATACCTAAGTAGGGTATAAAAAGGTTCTTTGTATTGACCGCATTTATACAAGCATAATGAAAAGAGATAATAAAAGGAGTATGTAATAATGGATTCAGTAATTTCAAGGAAAGAGACAATTATTTCATATAGCATTGCAGTTCTATTTATATTAGCGATGGTTACAGCAGGTGTTTTATTAAATGATCCAGAAGTAATTTTGCCGGAAATAGCTGCGATGGCAATAGCTTTATGGGCATATCGTGAGCCGGGATGGCTAAGACAACCAGAAAAAATCTTTATTGCGCCGTCAATAACAGCTGTTATTGGTTTTGCAGTGAATCAAATGGATATTTCCTATATAGGAAAAGTTAGCGTAACACTTATATTAATGATGCTATTTTTACGTGTTATTCAATCCAATTTAGCGCCATCTATTGCAACTGGTTTATTACCATTAGTAACAAATGCGACTGAATGGTCATTTGTTATATCGGTCTTCATTTTGACATTCATATTAATGCTAGGTGTTCTTATATTTAAACTGAATAACGGTCTTAAGAGAAAAGTGAAAATACAATATAAATATATGGTAGTATTTCTAATACTAAATTTCGTATGGATAAGTTTATGTTGGATAACTGGTTATGAACAATTAGCGGTCATTCCACCTATTTTAGTCGTTGTGTATGAATCGCTTCAAAAGCCGATGTACAATGAAAAAATGGCATGTAAACAAATACTAGTATTAACTATATCGGCAACTGTTGGAACTTTATTGTACTTAGCAATCGATTCATGGATTGTAGTTACTTTATTAAATATGATATTGATGCTTATTTTGTTAAAAATTGTTGGGGTACGTATTCCAGCAGCTTACGCATTTCCATTACTTCCGCTCGTATTTCCTGATGAAATGATAAAAATGTTACCAGTTGGTTCATTCATTGCGGGGGTATTCTTATTTGGTGCAGTACTACTTTATAAAAAGTGGGAGATGAAGCAAAAGGGAATGCAAATGTAGAGAAGAAAATACAATCTTTAGTTAGCATAATAAATAGACACCCGCGGGTGTCTATTTTCATTAAATGAAATTTAGCTTAATTCATTTAAGTAATTAACAAGTTCTGTTGTTTTAGAAAAGAATGGTGAATGATCAGCTTCCAAAGTAATTATTTTCGTGCAAGGAGTTTCTGTATTCATTCGGCGCTGAAAATCAATCGGAATCGCTCTATCTAGAGTTGTTTCGATATAAATACGATTTACAGTTCCAAAGTTCTCTTCTGATATTTTTAGCTCTTGTTGGAACGGTCCTAGCGGTTGAGGACGCATTTGATTAAAAGATGTTTCTTTAATAGAACCGTCTTCTGTAGCATTTAAAAATGTTTGTTCAATCAACTCTGGTATAAGTTCTGCAGTCAAGTCTTTCTCATTTATAGAGAATTGTGGTCCGGTTTCGCCATTTAATTTACTACCAAGACTTTCACCGTTTTGTGGTAAGAATGCGCAAAGATAAACTAATTTATCGATTTTATTTGGTATATATTCAGCTGCTTGTGTAATAACAATGCCGCCCATACTATGTCCAACGAGAATAACATTTTCATTTTGTTGATGTATCGCATTCGTTACTGCATTAACATAGGAATCTAACGTTACATTCTGAGAAGGAGTCGTATCTTTACCACTTCCAGGTAAGTCTAGTGTAATAACTGTATGTCCGAAAGCCTCTAACTGAGGTTTTACAAATTCCCATGCCCATTCGCCTTGCCATGCTCCATGTACTAAAACGTAAGTACTCATTGAATCAACACTCCTCTAATGTTTATATGCTTATTTTTTCGTAATATTGATGATGTATAATTAGTGTATATGAAGTGGGTTGATAAATATAATGAAGCTTATTTATAGATGATATAAATATCTTTTATATAAGGAGAACAGAATGAACGTTTTTGATTTTAAAGTTTTTAAATACGTGGCTCGTTTGAACAGCATTAGTTTAGCAGCTAAGGAATTACATATGACACAACCAGCAATAACGCATATCATTAACAAATTAGAGAAAAGATATGCTTTAACTTTATTCGAGCGATCTAGACAAGGAACGGTGTTAACTGAAAATGGAAAAGAATTTTTAGTTTGTGTAGATCGACTTCTAATGGAGTATGAAAATCTTGAAGAAACAGCTTTACATTTGAAAAATAAGAGCTTGTATAAGATTGTATTAGCTACATATCCTTCCGTTACTGTATATTGTTTGGCAGAGTGTATCGAATTAGGTAATGTTGATCAAAGTCAGTATGTACTTGCAGTTCGAGAGGGAAGTTATCAAGAAGTGTTAGATTGGTTGTCTTCTGGAAGTGCAGATTTTTCTATTTCTATAAAAGAAAATTTACTACCAGGATTTCATTATGATGTCATTGGTGAAGATCCGTATGTTATGGTTTCTTCTAAGTCAGTTCCATCTGATCTTACAAGAAAAGAGTTGAAAAATTATCCTTTTATAATGCCGCTTTCTGGTTGTAAAGAAGTACTTGAACCATATTTGATGAAAAATGAAATAGTAGTTAATAAAGTGATGGAGTCAGAGTCAATTAGTTCAGCATTAGCACTTACTTTACAAGTTAAAGGAATAACAATCGTTCCATTATCAGGACTTCATAAACAAATTATTCATGACTTTATCGTGCAACCGATAGAAATTAAAATTCCACGACAACTTATTATGCAATGGTCACCTAAAAAAGAGAATGATCCGCTGTTTCTGGCGTTTGTTACGAATTTATTAGTACAATTACAAAATAAAAAAAATTAATAAAATGCTTTTAAAAAAGGTAAGTTTGATTCACTTGAACTTACCTTTTTGATTTACAACCAATATAAGGATGTATTATAAAGTCCGATTAAAATGAGAAGTACACCAGCTATACGCTGAATGCTTTTTCCTATTTTTCGGCTCTTTTTGAGTAATGCCCCATTTAATCCAAGATAGGAGATGATGAACATTAGTATAACGATAGGCAGAGCAGTTCCTATCGAAAAGAATGTCGGAAACAAGTACCCATAATTAGATGATAAAGATAAAGGGATTAACGTTCCGAAAAATAGCACAAACATAGTCGGACAGAAAGCTAAAGAAAAGAAGAACCCAAGTAAAAATGAGCTGACTTCATTTTGTTTTCGTATAAATTTGATAGGGAAGATGGAAGAGAAGAAATTTCTTCCTGTTATAATACCTGATAATATTAGACCCATTAAAATTAATAAAGGCCCGATCAGTTTGCGTAACCACGGGAAATACAAAGTTAATATTTGTTGAATCTCTTTTCCTAACACCCATACTAATAGTCCAAGTATCGTAAAAGCTATTAATTTTCCTAAAATGAAAAACAGTATATGTTTCCAGGCATGTCCCTTTTGTAAAGATTGATTGCCATAAAGTGAAACTTTAATCAGTGGGAGTTTTGTTCATCCCCCACTGATTATTAGTTGAACCAATCGGGCATTTACGGGCAGTTGATCTCCCGCCTAACTTCTTTGTCCTATCCGAATTTTGAGGTGGGAGTTTTACTGCCCGTTAATGCGGGATAAAGTGTAATAGCACTAATGTTTCCTGTTAATTGGCAAGGAGCAAGGGTACCTACTATGCCTAATAAAAACGCAAATAAAAAAGGCGTTGATTTCGTAGCATTCGCGACATCCATTAAAGGAGACATGAGTTGATAACTCCATTCACTAATTGTTGAAAATACGTTATATTCACCTTTCTAACTAGTTATATTGTAATGACCCCTCTTTAGTAATCTGTTTCCACGTTTTACCGCTATCCGTAGAAAGGAATACATTCGCTTTCATTGTAGCAAATACCATTTCAGATGAATTTTGAGGGTTTTGTGAAATATACATGATGGTATCCTTAGAATCTAAAGATGGAATTTGTATATTTGTTTCTTCATTTGTAGCAATTGATTTTTTCGTTATCATTTGCTCATTTTGCTTATTGATAGAGGCATAAATAACATCTTCATTACTTAATGTAACTGCGGTCGATTCAACTGATTTAGAAAATAGTTCAAATGTATTTCCATAATCCGTAGATAAATACACGCCATCTTTAGCACTTACCGCGACTACACTAGATTGATCGGGATGTGCTGAAAAGGAGTGGATAGTACTTGAAAGCCCCTTTAACTTACTACTTTTCCATTCTTGTCCGTTGTCCGTACTGAAATAAAAACCTTGTTGTAATTTAGAATTAGGACGTTCGTTGTATAAATAAATCGCTTCCGTATTATATCCGACGGCAAGGTTATGAAAATCAGATTCTCCATAGAATGCTAGCTTTTCAAGGTTATTGCCACCATCCGAACTTTTCATTAATCCTAAAGGGTTTTTAAAATTTGCACCTGGTTCAGGATGCCCGCTGGCAAAAAATCCATTTTTCGTTGCTTGAAAGCCCATATAATCGTGTAGCTGTGTAGCAGTTTCAAACCATTTGCCATTTTGATAAACTTTTATACCACTATGAGTTGCGATAGAAATCCCTGGCATATTTCCTGCATAGCCAATTCCATGAATGTGCGCGATTTTTCCGGATGTAATTTCTTTATAGAAGTTTTGCGGAATCGTATTTGCTGTTTCTTTATTTTTTGGCTGAGATTGAACTGTTTCTGTTTTTGCTGGTTGTGTTTCTACATTATTAGAGCATCCTGTAATTATAAATATTGAAGTAATGGCTAGTCCTACGTAATGTTTCACGCTTGTAGGCTCCTTTCCTATATGTATGAGATTTTAAGTATATGGAATAAATGTCAAGAAATTGTGGAGTGGTATGCATAATCTCGAGTGGAATAGTAATGAAAATTTTATCCCGTATATATGCGTGGTAAGAAACCCGGTAATGAAAGTTTTATTTTCAAAATAAACACTATTAATTGACGAAAAATTATAACAATAATAGAATGAATTGTATTGGATAATTAGTTTGAAAAACATACATAGAACGCTAGGGGGATTATTATGAAGTCAACATTTTTTGCTCAAAATAGAGAAAGATTAGTGAAAACATTACCAGATGAATCAATTACTATTTTATTTGCTGGACAGGCACCTCATATGTCAGCTGATGCACATTATAAATTTGTGCCGAATCGTAATTTTTACTACTTAACGGGAATCGATGAGCCGAATGTTATTTTCATGTTAAAAAAGTTTGGAAATAGTGTAGAAGAGACTCTTTTCATTGAAAAATCAGATCCAGTACTTGAAAAGTGGGTTGGAAAAACAGTTTCTAAAGAAGAAGCAGAGAAATTATCAGGTATAAAGAAAGTTGTGTATTTAGATAGCTTTGAAAAGACGATGACGAATACACTTTTCGCAGAAAATGTGAAACACGTGAATTTAGACTTGGAACTTCGTGAGTGGAACGGTACTGAGACGAAAACATTAGCGTTTGCTAAACATGTAAGAGAACAGTACCCGCACATAACAATTGGGAATGTATACCCAAACATTTGTGAATTACGAGTGTTTAAAACAGAGGAAGAAATTGAAATCATTAAAGAAGCGATAGCTGTTACTAAAGAGGGCATTTATAACGTGCTGAAGCATGCAAAAGCAGATGTGATGGAATATGAATTAGAAGCTCATTTTGATTTTACGCTTAAATCATCTGGAATTAAACATCATGCGTTTAATACAATTTTGGCGAGCGGTAAAAATGCTACAGTCCTTCATTATGAAGATAATGATGCACAAATTCAAAATGGTGATTTAGTACTGCTCGATTTAGGTGCTCAAAAAGATTACTACAACGCTGATATTAGTTACACATTCCCAGCTAGTGGAACATTCTCTAGTCGCCAAAAACAAATATATAATATCGTGTTAAAAGCATTGAAAGAAACAACTGAACTTATTAAGCCAGGATTAAAGTTTGCTGCATTAAATGAGCATACAAAAAAAGTACTGGCAGAAGAGTGTAAAGCTATTGGTTTAATTCAAGAAGATGAGGAACTATCTAAATATTATTATCACGGCGTGAGTCATTTCCTAGGTTTAGATACTCACGATGTAGGAACATACAAAGAGAGAGTATTAGAAGAAGGTATGGTTATTACGATTGAACCAGGTTTATATATTGAAGAAGAATCAATTGGGATTCGTATTGAAGATGATATTCTTGTAACAAAAGATGGGTTTGAAAACTTGTCAAAAGATATCGTTAGATCAGTTGAAGAGATTGAAGAGTTTATGAGTGAAAATAATGTAAATGTAAAAGAAGATGAAGTTGTTACGAAATAATAATTAGAAGAGGCGCTCAATTTTGGGCGCCTTTTTATTTTGCTCATTTTATATCTCCATATTTTCTTGAAAATTGTCTTCTATAATAATCTTGAAAAAGAAAAAGGAGGGATTTACCATGAAGAGATTTGTATTAACAGCAGTTACAGTCTCCGTAATATCTTTAATTGCTGCATGTTCTGTGACCACAAATACAACAAATGATCATAAAAATATGAACGACAAAAAAACAACACAGACTGAAACGGCTACAAAACCATTGAAAGTTGTAAAAGGGCCAGAAGTTACTTTAGTAGCGAAAGAAGAAAAACAAAAGCTAAGTAGCGGTGTTATTGTTCCAGTCTGGACATTCAATGGTTCATCTCCTGGTCCAGAAATCAGGGTGAAAAAAGGTGAAAAGGTTAAAGTGACATTAAAAAATGAATTATCTGCACCAGTATCTATTCATTGGCATGGATATCCTGTCCAAAATAACATGGATGGAATTCCGGGTGTGACACAAGATGCGGTTGAATCTGGAAAAAGTTTCACCTATGAATTTGAAGCGAACGTACCAGGAACGTATTGGTATCATTCACATCAAGATTCTGTAAATCAACTAGATAGAGGTTTGTATGGTGCTCTTATTGTAGAGGATACAAATGAAAAGTATGATAAAGATTACACATTAATGTTAGATGAATGGGTAACAGATAAAGAAGAAATTAATAAGCAGTTAAAAGAAATGACAAAAGGGCAAACAGAAAAAGTAGATGGTAATAAATCTAAGGATAATGAAAATACGAAAAAGAATGATGATATGAAAGGCATGGATCATGGAAATATGAAGATGGAAGGTCATGATATGAGCGTGTATGACTTATTCACAATCAATGGTAAAAGCGGAGATTTAGTAGAGACATTAAACGTGGATAAGGGCGATAAAGTTCGTCTTCGATTCGTTAATGCTGGTTATCTATCACATGATATACACGTTCATGGCCATGATATAAAAGTAATTGCGACAGATGGCCAACCAATTAATGATCCAAAAGTTATTAAGGATAAAGTAATTTCAATAGCACCGGGTGAACGTTATGATATTGAATTTACTGCTAATAATCCTGGGAAATGGTATGTTGAAGACCATTCAGAAAATAAAGGTGCAAAAGGAATGAAAGCTGTTATTGAATATGAAGGTAGTAAAGAGATGAAAGACAAAGCAAACGAAAAAGAGAAGTTATCAAAATTAGACATGACGAAATATGGTACTAAAAAATTAGGAAGTTTCACGTTAGATCAACAGTATACTGCCACATATAATATGGACTTGAATACGCAAATGAATGGAAATGAAATGGTATATACAATTAACGGAAAGGTATTCCCAGATATTGACCCAATTCCAGTGAAAAAGGGTGACTTAGTAAAAGTAAAATTAGTAAATCGCTCTAAAGCGGACGATCACCCGATGCATTTACACGGTCATTTCTTCCAGGTGTTGAGTAAAGATGGAAAACCGGTAGAAGGTTCTCCAATTGTTAAAGACACTTTGAACTTAAAACCAGGAGAAGAATATGAAGTAGCCTTTGTAGCAGACAATCCGGGTGAATGGATGTTCCACTGTCATGATTTACACCATGCTTCAGCAGGAATGGTAACAGAAGTGAAATATACAGATTACAAATCTGATTATGTTCCAAACCCTAACATTCCTAATCAGCCAGAATAATATGAAGCAGTTATCCTATGGATAGCTGCTTATTCATTTTCGTTGCAAGAGTCAATGTATATGTTGATCATGCCCGGGTGAAGGTGGGGGAGTATGATCTGGGAATGTCACGAATACGGCAACGATAATTACCACACTAATTGATAGTAATAACAAAAAACGCCGTTGAATAAAAGTAGAAAAGGTGTCTGATAAAAGTTGAATCATACATGACATAGTTATTGTTATAGTAAGTAAAAGACTAATAAACAGTATACTATGAGCTTGTTGAGCGTTTAACATTTCTGTAATCATTGCTCCCATCATACTTGCCATTAATCCAGAGAACATTCCTTCTAAAGCAGTAAATAGGTGAAAACGTAGACCGACTAAAAAACCGATAAAACCACTAATCAAAATAGCAAGCAAAGTAGAATATAGTAATTCTCCTTTAAAAAGAATCCCTAAATAAAAACCTATACTTAATCCCGTACTCATACTAAAAGACATAATAAATACCATATACTCCATTAGGGTACCCTTGCGTTTAGGGATATATGATGTAATAAGAATCGAGATACAACAAAGTGTTAAGGCGGTTAATGTGTAAGCGAACATTATGATACCTCCCTGTCCTATCATTCATTTCATCATATGTTCATATGGAGAGTACTTATGCTTATTTATATCTGCAAATTATCTGCACAATTTAAAAAAGGTAAGTTCAATATAATTTTTAAATAATGATGGTTATCTTAGTAGACGATGCTTCATAAGGAATTGTTGTATTTTACATTTTATAGAATATATGAAAGCAAATAGTAGTGAATGGAAAGGACGCTCGATTTTTGGGCGTCTTTTTTGTTTGTGAGCATGCGAAAGAAAGTGTTATATAATGAGTTTCTATTGTGAAGCCATAAAGAATAAGCGTATAATATTATAGGTCTCCCATTCGTGAGACAAACCGCGAATGATAAATAAGATTGTTGTATTATCATCGCTTCTAAACATATAGACAATGAAAGTAACACTGGAATACAGATAGGGAGTTATAAAATGAAATTAATTATTGCCGAGAAACCAGATCAAGGTTTGGCTCTTGTTTCACAGTTTAAATATCGCCGGAAAGATGGGTATTTAGAAGTAGAAGCAAATGAGTTATTTCCAAATGGAGCGTACTGTACATGGGCAATTGGTCATTTGACGCAGTTATGTAATCCAGAACATTATCACGCAGAGTGGAAAAAATGGTCATTAAATACATTACCGATGATTCCAGAGCGTTTTCAGTTTGAGGTAACAAAGTCAAAGTATAAGCAATTTAACGTTGTGAAACAGCTGTTACATAATCCTCAGGTAACAGAAATTATTCATGCGGGCGATGCTGGGCGTGAAGGGGAATTAATCGTACGAAACATTATTAATCTTTGTAACGTGCAAAAGCCAATGAAGCGTCTATGGATTTCGTCTTTAACGAAGCAAGCTATTTATCAAGGATTTAAAAACTTACTTGATGAATCAGATACGATTAATACGTATTATGAAGCATATACAAGATCTTGCGCCGACTGGGTGGTTGGTATGAATGCATCGCGTGTCTTTAGCATTTTGCTAAAGAAAAAGGGAATGAACGATGTATTTTCCGCTGGTCGTGTACAAACGCCAACATTAGCACTCATTGTAAAGCGTGAAAAAGAAATAGAGAACTTTAAGTCAGAGCCGTTTTGGGAAGTGTTCGCAACCTTTAATATAGAAGGAAAGAAGTATGAGGGGAAATGGGAGAAAGATAATGAGTCCCGCTTAAATGATCCTGATTTGGCAAATAAAATTGCAGCGTTTTGTCAAAACAAACCGGCTGTAGTAAAAGAAATGAAAACGGAGCGTAAAGAGTTTCAGCCGCCGTTTTTATTTAATTTATCCGCACTGCAAGCGACAGCAAACAAAGCTTTTAAATTTTCGCCGAAAAAGACGCTTGATATAACACAAGCACTATATCAAAAAGGGATAGTCTCTTATCCACGTTCGGATTCTAACTATGTTACACAAGGAGAAGCAGCGACGTTCCCTGATATTTTACAGAAGTTAAGTCAGTTTGATGAATATAAAGGTTTATTGCCAGCACCAATTGAATCGATTATGAACAATAAGCGTTATGTGAACGAAAAGAAAGTTACAGATCACTACGCAATTATACCGACAGAGCAAGTTACAAATCCAAGCAAACTATCAGGTGATGAGAAGAAAATTTACGATATGATCGTAAGAAGACTTATTGCGGCGCATTATGAAGTAGCAATCTTTGATTACACAACGATTACAACTCTTGTAGACGAACGTGCTGAGTTCATTTCGAAAGGAAAACAACAAATTCAAGAAGGTTGGCGTAAAGTTATTTTCCAAGACGATAAAGATGATGAAACGATTCTTCCAATTGTAGCTGAAGGTGAACAAGGGAAAGTTGTAAAGGTGAAAGTAAAAGAAGGAAAAACACAGCCACCGAAACGTTATACAGAAGGACAACTCATTACATTAATGAAAACGGCCGGTAAGTATTTAGAGAATGAAGAGCTTGAGAAAGTATTGAAGAAAACAGAAGGTTTAGGTACTGAGGCCACTCGTGCTGGTATTATTACGATGCTGAAAGACCGTAAATATATAGATGTACAGAAAAACCAAGTGTACGCAACAGATAAAGGGAAAGTATTAATTACAGCAATCGGTGATAAAATACTGGCTTCACCAGAAATGACAGCAAAATGGGAGCAACGCCTTGCGGAAATTGGAGAAGGTACAGCTTCACCAGCTACATTTATGGAGCAAACGAAGAAGCTATCAGCTAAAATTATTGAAGACGCGGTAGAAATGTCGGAGAAATGGGATTTCACCGGATTACATGTTGAATCGATTGAACGAAAAGGATCGAAATTTACAACAGGTAAAAAGGTCGGGAACTGTAAAAAATGCGATGGCGATGTTATTGACAAGTCCACGTTTTACGGTTGTTCCAACTACAACACAACACAGTGTGACTTTACCATTTCGAAGAAGATATTAAGCAAAGCTATTTCGCAAAAAAACATGACGAAGCTATTAAAAGGTGAGAAGACCGATTTAATTAAAGGCTTTAAAAAAGGCGAGAAAACGTTTGATGCGAAGTTAGAGTGGAAAGATAATAAGATTAATTTTGTGTTTGAGAATTAAGTGGTGTCAACAAATAAAAAAGTGCTTTACTAAATAAAAAAGCTCTTTCACGAGTAAAAGTTTCTGTAACAGGTTAGGTTTGAAAAAATTATTGATAGAAAAGAAAAAGCATGACAATTTTATGTCATGCTTTTTTATTTTATAATTACAGAGTTTTGTATACTAGCACTAAAATTTATTTGAAATAATTGTTTGAAAAGATGGTATGAAATAGTGTTAAGTAGCAATAAAGTTATTTAATTTACAATAAAGTCTTTTAAAATATAAAAAAGTTGTTTAAAGATCCTTCTTTAACTAAACGGCAGGTTAGTTTTAATACAATGTTTGTTTTATCATTTAACCAAAGTGATAGAAGGTCAAAGAAAAGGCAGTAATAAAGAAGTGCCATTCCTAATGTGGACTGACACTTGGTAAGATGCAAAATTCATTATTTGATTTCGGCTGAGGAATTTGATTCATCTATTTTTCCTGTACTTTATTATGATTCCTTAGGCAGCCTTCTCTGTTTTAAATACCCATTGTTGGAGAGTTGGTTGATAATACGGTATCATCCACCCTAAAATTTTGCCGATAAAATAGGCGGCAATTAGTGTGCCGATTCCGATTGAGCCTAATGATTGAATGAAAACTATACAGATTGCACCAGCCACACAAATGTTTATTAAATCGCTCAAAATTTTTGCTTTACCGAATTTTAAATTGAATTTTTCACTAATTGCATAAGTTAACGCATCATACGGCATTAATGGCAGTTTCGCTGTTGTATAGCCCATTAAACCGACCGCTATAACAAATAAACTAACAATCAAATATACACTTCGAGCAAGGAGAGTTTCAGGTGCAGGGAAAAGTTGTACAAGGAAGAGTGTTGCATCCATGAAAAACCCAAATAAAAACGAAATAATGAATTGACTCACAAATTCATTTAACTCCATTCGTTTACTTAATATCACTTGAATAATAATGTATAAAACATTTGCAAGCGCCATTGTCACACCAACCGATAAACCAATCGTTAGCGTACTTGCATATGCTAATGATGACACAGGCGATACACCAAATCCTGCTTGAATCGACATGCTAATGCCAATCGACATAAAAAATAACCCGAGCACGTATAAGATGATGCGCTTCAAGGTTCTGTTCCAATGATTCATAGTATCTCTCACTTTCTAGTTAATATTATCAATATAAAGACTATAGCTATAGAATTAAATATAACGTCAAATTCGACATATGAAAAATATATATATGATAAACTAATCATATCAAAAAACATATGACGGAGAGATACAATGGATTTTCGACAATTATATTACTTTAAAGAAATTGTGAAACAAGGAAGCATTTCTAAAGCAGCAGAAGTGCTCCATATCGCGCAGCCCCCACTTAGCCAATTATTAAAAAAGCTTGAAACTGATCTTGGCACAACTTTAATTCATCGATATCGTCAAAAATGGGAGCTTACAGCAACAGGTGAAATACTATACCAATATGCCAATCAAATGTTAATACAAATTCAAGATGTAAAGCAGCAAATTCAAGAAATTGAACAAGGTATAGGAGGAACAGTAAGTATCGGTGTATCATCTGCATGTTCGAATATACTCATTGACTATGTTAGTACGTTTAGAACACAATACCCTAATGTTAAAATAAATATAGTAACTGGAAATTCAGAAGAATTATTAAAAAGACTAGAACAAAGAGAAATTGATGTTGCCTTACTTTTAAGATTGGGCAATAGTGAACAATATGAGATGAAAATATTAAAAAAACAACCAACCGCTGTGATTATTCCATCAAGTTGGGCAACATCGTTTTCATCACAGCATGTGACGATTGAACAGATTGCCCAGTTCCCATTCATTATGCTAGGAGCAATGGAAGGACTCTCCTTCAATGAAGACCTTTTCAAAGTGTTTGATGAACATCAAGTCAAGCCAAATATCATTATCGAGTGTAAAGATATAAGGATGGTTGTAGCACTTGTTAGTAGAGGACTAGGATTATCCGTTATTCCAAGAATGGATTACACATCATCATTTTTAGAACATACAACGCTTTTTGAATTGAAACAATTTGATTTTCATTTAGAGCCTGTAATAGTAAAATTAAAAGACCAAAGAATTTCCAAAGTAGCATCTCAATTTTGGGAAATGGTTGATTAGGAGATATGAACAAAGCAAAAATAGCCTTCAATCAAGTAATATAGACATCTTACGAAAAATTGAGCCGGGATAAAAAAATTCTTTACTTGAGGAAGTTTCAAAACTGACTGTAGCTATATAAATAAAAGATAAAAAAGTTCTTTACTAATTTGAAAAACGCAGTAATTATACTACTTATTAGTAAAGAACTTTTTATACAAGGACATAAGTGGTTTCAACATATAAAAAAGCTCTTTCCCGAGTGAAATGTTCTGTATTAGGTTTGAAAATATAGATAGAAAAAAGCATGACAATTTTAAGTCATGCTTTTTTATTTTATAATTACAGAGTTTTGTATACTGGCACTAAAATTTATTTGAAATAATTGTTTGAAAAGATGCTATTAAATTGGACGTTTATATCATTTTGATCATTTCTTTTATATAAAGGAAAAATAAGAAATTAGAAAATGGAAACAAGCAATGAAGAGAACAACTGAAAGTAGCTTACACAGATGTTTATAAAAAGTTATAGAGCATTTCTTTGAATGAGGAATGCTTTTTGTTTTTGCTTAGAACGAAAATACACAACAAAAATATTATCTAAAATAATAAAAGTTTATTGCAAAACGATAAAATTTATATTAAAATCAAAATCAGAATAAATAAGTGTGTTGCTTTTTATGGAAAAGGTAACAACGTTATTTTTAAAATTAGGGGAGGTATAACTATGGACATTAACAATTTGATTATTGAAAATATTGATAACCCTCATGAGCTGGAGAGAATGTATAGAAAAGACCCGAAAGCTTTTAAAAAGTCATTCTCACAAGCATGGGCCCAAAACCCTGATTCTCAGGTGCTAGGTGCTTGGTATGAAAGGTTGCATTTCAAGGAGACGGCAAATACAGAAAAACCTTCATTGTTTCAAAAAGGTTTCTTATTCATGGGCATTTTAGCTATTCTGGCAGGGCTAAGCACCAGGATAATCTTCCATTTTGTCGAACAGGGAGCAATTGCTCCGATTAACCTGGCTTTTGGTATAATTCCCTTTATTGCTGCCTATTTTGTTTACAATAATACTCCGAAAAAAAGTATTATTTATTCTCTTGCAGCGTTGTTCCTAATTTCCGGGTTTTATCTTAATATGCTGCCATTAAATTATAAAGACAGTATTATCCTTGCTTATTTACACTTTCCCATATTCTTATGGGTATTGGTAGGGCTTGCATTTACAGGGAATGAATATTCAAAAGGCAGTACAAGATTAGCCTATATTAAATTTAATTTGGAATATTGTATTCTCTACGCCAGCATGGCAGTTAGCGGAATGGTACTAGCAGCATTAACCATGCAGTTATTTAGGTTTGTTGACTTGAATATAGAAGACTTCTATTTTAGTAATGTTGTTTTATTTGGTGCTGCCGCTCTTGCAATTGTGGCTGCATACCTGGTATCAATGAATCTGAAACTTGCTAAGAATATTACACCATATATAGCTAAAATTTTTAGTCCACTTGTCCTGATCACATTGTTGCTCTATCTAATAACGGTTATATGGGTCGGAAAAAATCCATTCTTGGACCGCAATTTCCTGATAGTCTTCAACGGAATACTCCTTGGTGTATTGGCCGTTACCATATTTTCCATTATCGAGAGCGACTCAGACGAGAAAAAGAACATTTCAGATTATATAAATTTTGCCTTAATTGTTCTTGCACTTATCATTGACAGTGTGGCTTTGTCAGCAATCGTGTTCAGACTTTCTTCTTATGGGATTACGCCTAATAGACTTGCTGCTTTAGGAGTAAACATACTTATCTGGGCAAATCTAATTTGGATTATGCTCTCCTATATGCGTTTTCTACAAAACAAATCCGGACCTTCAACTATCCAAGATGCCGTTACTAAGTATTTGCCGGTATACGGATTTTGGGCAGCTTTCGTTATATTTACTTTTCCTATAATTTTTAATTAGAAAGGCTCTGTTAATGTAACGAAAAGTTAATCTTTTATTATATCATTTTTATTAATGAGTAAGAGACGATAAGTATCGTTAATTCTATAATTTCTCGACAATAAAAAACGTCCCGCAGTGGGACGTTTTTTATTATGTATATTGCTTTTTTTTCTTAATAAGCAGCAACATTTGCGAAATGCTAGCAAGCACAGGTAATTCAATTAACGGTCCAATGACCAAGGCAAGTGCAATAAGAGGTTCGTCTGGAAAAGCAGTCACAGCAATTGCGAGTGCAACAGGCGAGTTTCTCGCTAATGTTGTTAAGCTTAGGCTTACAGTGTCTTCATAGGATAAATGCATCATACGTCCTACAAACTGTCCTAGTATAAAGTTAATCATGAAGAACAGTAATACTGGTATAAGTAACAATAAAACAACATTCATATTTTGTAATAAGTACTTACCTTGTGAGGCAAACATCGCTAATATTGCTAAACTTAAAAATGCAATTTGAGCAGAGCTGAAAAACGGAATGAGTTTATTCTCAAGTGTTTCAGTTTTTTTCATTTTATGCATAATGAATTTTGTAGCGTGCGCAAGTAAAAATGGTAAAACAAGTACAATAACAATACTTTCTAATAAAACAGAAATATCAACAGTTTTCATTACACCTGCAAATAAAAACAAATAAATTGGTAGCAATAGTATTTGTAAAATCAAATTTACCGGTAGAATTGATGTAGATAATGCGACGTTACCTTTTGCGATCTCTGTGAAAATTAAATACCAATCTGTACACGGAGTAACCATTAACATAATAAAGCCAACCCAAAGTGCTGGGTGATCTGAAAGAAATAACGCACCTAATCCCCAAGCGAGAAAAGGTGTCCATATAAAGTTAATAACTAGGCTTGTTCCAGCGAATTTTAAGTTACGGAATCCGTTTTTTATATCCTTTAAGGGGATGCTGAGGAATAATCCATAAAGCATTAAAAATAAGAAGGGGACAATAAATTTTTCTGAATACATATGTATTATATTAAATTGTCCTAATGTAACCCCGAATATAACAGCTGCAAGAATGATAAAGGTTTGAATCTTTTCTAAAGTACTCATTAATAAATCCTCTCTATAGATGAATTTCCCTCTCTAGTTGTATTATACAAGGTATTTCACTTATGTGTTTTCGAATTTATCATTTTGACTGAGGAAATATATTTCTTTATTATTTTTAATTCAAGATTTTTTGCTTTTTGAAAAGTTACTTGACTAAAGTAAGTAGGTATACTATACTCACTTACATAAGGTAATTAAATAAATAAAAGTTAAAACTTCGGTTTAGATAATGTATTTAAATGAGATAGTTTCAGCAGGACATGATGAAACCTTTTCTTAGAATAAGATTTTTAACGCTGATGAATAATGAATATGATAAGAAAGTTTAGGTGAAGAGAATGGGATTATTTAGCTCATTATTTGGTAAAAAAGAAGAAAATACAAAAGTAGAGGAGAATAAAACTATGTCAAAAGTATTATTTGTAAAAGCGAACGATCGTCCAGCGGAGCAAGCAATTAGTTCAAAAATGTATGAAACATTTGTAAGTGCTTATAAGGAAGCAAATCCGAATACAGAAATTACGGAGTTAGATTTATTTGCATTAGATCTTCCGTATTACGGAAATATCGCTATTTCAGGTGGATATAAACGTAGTCAAGGAATGGAGATAACAGCTGAAGAAGAGAAGGCAGTTGCTACAGTAGATAAATATTTAAATCAATTTTTAGAGGCTGAAAAGGTTGTATTTGCGTTCCCATTATGGAACTTTACAGTACCAGCACCATTAATTACGTATATTTCATATCTTTCTCAAGCTGGAAAAACGTTTAAATATACAGCGAACGGTCCAGAAGGTTTAGCTGGTGATAAGAAAGTAGTTGTTTTAGGCGCTCGTGGTTCAGATTACTCTTCTGAACAAATGGCTCCTATGGAAATGGCTGTTAATTACGTTACAAACGTACTTGGGTTCTGGGGAATTACCAATCCAGAGACAGTTGTAATTGAAGGACACAATCAATATCCAGATCGCTCACAGCAAATTGTTGAAGAAGGTTTAGAGAACGTTAAGAAAGTAGCGGCGAAATTTTAAATAATGATAGTAAATGTAAAAACCAACATGGATGACCATGTTGGTTTTTTAGTCTATTCCCTATGTTAAAAAATGTATATTTATAAAATAAAAGAAAAGTTTGAAAATAGTATTGCAAAATATTATATATCAAACTATAATGAGTTCAAGAATAGTTGATACTTAAATTAAATATTCAGAAAATTCAATTAGTTAAAATTGGAAAATGAGATAAGGAAATTTGAATGGGGGGTTATATTATGGCGAATAAAGTACCGTTTTCGTTCATAGTAGTTATTGGATTAATGTTATTTGCACTATTTTTTGGAGCAGGAAATTTAATTTTCCCAGCTATGCTAGGTCAATCGGCAGGAGAGAATGTATGGATTGCTAACGCTGGATTTTTAGTAACAGGAGTAGGTTTACCATTACTAGGTGTATTAGCATTTGGTTTTTCAGGTAAAGATGATTTACAGTCATTAGCAAGTCGTGCTCACCCAGTGTTTGGGATTGTGTTTACAACAGTTTTATACTTAGCAATCGGTCCGTTATTTGCAATACCAAGAACAGGAAATGTTTCTTATGAAATTGGTCTTAAGCCTTTTATGCCAGAGGGATTAGGTTCTACACCTTTAATTCTTTTCACAATTATATTCTTTAGCATCACTTGTTTTTTTTCGCTAAATCCTGCGAAAATTGTCGATATTGTTGGAAAAATATTAACACCAATTAAATTGACATTCATCGGTATTTTAGTAATCGTTGCTTTTATTCATCCGATTGGAGATATGCAAGCACCAGTGGAAGCTTATACATCACATGCATTCTTTAAAGGATTCCAAGAAGGATACTTAACGATGGACACGCTTGCATCATTCGTATTCGGAATCATCATCATTAATGCAATTAAAGAAAAAGGTGCGAAAACGAAAACACAAATTATGGTTGTTTGTGCAAAAGCAACACTGATCGCTGCATCTATTTTAGCAATTATTTATACAGCTCTTTCTTATATGGGAGCTTCAAGCGTTGCGAAGCTTGGACATTTAGAAAACGGCGGAGAAGTATTAGCAAAAGTTTCTAACTACTATTTCGGATCATATGGCGGAGTATTATTAGGGTTAATGATTACAGTTGCTTGTTTAACAACAAGTGTGGGACTTGTATCAGCATGCTCTTCATTCTTCCATAAGTTATTTCCAAATGTTCCTTACAAAGCAATTGCAATTACGTTATGTGTGTTTAGTGCTATTGTTGCAAATGTTGGATTAACGCAATTAATCGCAGTTTCTGTTCCAGTATTAACAGCAATTTATCCACTAGCAATCGTGTTGATTTTCTTAACATTCTTCCACTCATTATTCAAAGGAAGAGCTGAAGTTTATCAAGTGAGTTTAATCGTAACGTTTATCATCAGCTTATTTGATGGATTAAGTGCAGCTGGAGTTAATATTGAAGTAGTAAGCCGTGTGTTCACTAAATTCCTTCCGATGCAGGAAGTAGGATTAGGCTGGATCTTCCCAGCGATTATCGGTGGATTTATCGGATATGGCATTAGCATTTTAAAAGCGAAAAATCAAGTTCAACCAGCAGCTAGTGCGAATAAGAAAATAGGTTGAATTTAAAAAGTTATAGAATTTGATTCTATAACTTTTTTTGTTACTATTAATAATGAGAAAAAATAAAGTAGTAGGGGAAATGAAATGAAAAAAACAATTGATCATATCGGCATCGCAGTTCGTGATATAGATAGTACGATACATTTTTATAAAAAGGTTTTATCAGGAACTTTAATAGATCGATACGTAAGTGAAGCACCCGGTGTTGAAAGCGAAGTAGCTATTCTTGAAGTTGATGGTGATAGAATCGAATTACTTGCGCCAACGAATAATACAACTTCTCCGATAGCACGATTTATAAAGCAAAAAGGGAAAGGTGTCCATCATGTTGCGTATCGTGTAGATGATTTAGATGTAGCTTTAGAAGAGTTAAAAGAACAAGGTATTCGAACGTTAGAGCATACCCTTCGAATTAATAAACATGGTAGACGATTAATTTATCTTAACCCAGCGGATACAGAGGGAACAATCATTGAGTATTGTGATTATCCGGAAGAGAAGTAAAGGAAGTTTATCCTTGAGAAAAGGTGTTACGTAATAACGTAACACCTTTTTAATTTGTGTATTTCTCTTTATATGGGAGTTTATTTCACATTTTTTTCACAAATGATTCACGATAACTTTTCTTCTTTAGAAACTTACATAAATATATTTTATGCTATAATGATAATCAACTTTAAAAATATTAGTAATATCTATGAAGGTAGCTACTATTATATTGGAAGTATAGAGGTGAGGAATAAATAGAGAGTGATACTAAATAGATCCTTATACTTAATCAGATTAATATTTTATCAAGAAATAAAACTTGGGAAGTAAAAAGTAATGAAAGTGTAGTGACGAAAAAGAAAGAAGTGAAATGATTGTGAAAGTAATGCGAAGGTTAGGGGCATGGCTATTAATAGCGTGCGTGTTTATCATATTGATACCAAAAAGCACATCTGCTCATGCGTATGTTGTGAAATCAAACCCTACTGAAAATGAAACGTTGAAGAAAGCACCATCTATTGTGAAAATTGAATTCGATGAGGACATACAAGTTTCAAGTTTTAATACATTGTTCGTAAGAGATACCTCAGGTAAAAGAGTAGATTTAAAAGATGCTCATATTGATAAGAAAAACAAAAAATTATTAGAAGCTGGGTTAAAAGAGAATCTCAAAAATGGTCTTTACTCTATTCAGTGGAAAGCTATTTCAGCTGACGGGCATCCGATTCAAGGAGTTATTCCATTCCGGATTGGATTAGCAGAAGCGGGAACAGACGATATACAAGTAGAAGAGATGGGCTATGTTCCGCAAATCGATATGATCATGGAACGTGGGGTTCTATATACAAGTTTCTCACTATTTTTAGGAGTTCTATTCTTTAATCTTATTATGTATAAAGGGAATGCAACCCCAGTTCAATCAAGGAGTAAGAGAATAATATGGATATCATTATTTGGGATATTTATTAGTTTACTATTCAATCTACCATTGCAGGCGAAAATAAATGCTGATGTTTCATGGTTAGAAGCATTCGATCCTATATTATTAAAAGAAACATTACAGCTATCTGTTTTTGGTTATGTATGGATAACTCAAATGGCTCTTATTAGTACGCTTATAATTGTTACATATTTTGCGGTGAAGCGTGAGAAGCTTTCGTCGTTTAAAGTATGGAGCATTCCAATTGTATTATTTATTGGGTTACTTGTTATGAAAGCCTTCAATAGTCATGCATATGGATTAAAGTTTAAAGAAATTGCTGTCGTTATGGACTTTCTACATTTATTCGCAGCTTCGTTATGGATTGGGGGGCTATCATCGATTGTTCTTCTTTTACGTAAAGCGGATGACAAGTGGACTATGTATTGGGATGCGATTAAGCGTTTTTCACCGTGGGCAACAGGTGCTGTCATAGTGATTTTATTAACGGGTCTTTTTAACAGTACATTTTTTATTCCCACGATCCATTCCCTATTTGATACGAAGTATGGATTGGCCTTATTAGCAAAGATATTTTTATTCGTGTGTATGGGGATATTGGGAATTATTCATTATGTGAAAGGGAGAATGCGAGCGCAGCAAAGGTTAGGAGCTACGGTGAAAGTAGAGTTTATCATTGGAATTATCGTTTTTGTAATCGTAGCGTTTATGACAAATGTACAAACGCCGCCGATGCCTCCTACGGGACCTTTTACAGAGAGTAAACAATTAGATAATGGATATGAACTTACTTTACATGTAAGTCCTAATAAGGTAGGACAGAATACATTTCATATTACTTTGAAGGATGAGAATGGACAGCCTGTTACTGATATGGAACAAATTGTATTGACGACTCAATCTTTAGATATGAATATGGGCAAAGGTTCATTTAAAGTTTCGGCAGTGTCACCGGGAGAATATGAAGCGGAAGGAATGTATATTAACATGACAGGAAACTGGAATATACATGTTCATGGATTAACAAAATCTCTTGATAGCTTCGATACAGATTATAAATTTATTGTAGGTGGCAGATAAAGTGAAACTTTAATCAGTGGGGGATTGTTCATCCCCCCACTGATTATTAGCCTTCACCAATCGGGCTTTTACGGGCAGTTGATCTCCCACCTAACTTCTTTGTTCCAGCCGAATTTTGAGGTGGGAGTATTACTGCCCGTTAATGCGGGATAAAGAGAAGTTACAGAGGAAAAGGAGTTATAAGAAAATGAAACGTATAAAAAAATTAGGAACAACAATGATAGTGACAATAATTGCAATGGGAATTTTTTCGTTACCTGTAAGTGCTCATGTGACTGTAAAACCAGCAACGTCTGACGTTAGCTCTTGGGAGACGTATACAATAAAGGTACCTGTTGAAAAGAATATGGCAACAACAAAAGTCACACTAAAAATACCATCTGGAGTTGAGTTTCAACAGTACGAGCCAGTGCCAGGGTGGAAAGTGGAAGAACAAAAAGATGCAGCTGGAAAAGTTAAAACTGTAATATGGGAAGCGACAGGGGAAGGGATTTTATCTGGTCAGTTCCAACGATTTACTTTCGTTGCTAAAAACCCAGATAAAGAACAAAAAATAGCTTGGGATGCATATCAACAATATAAAGACGGAGAAATTGTTGAATGGACAGGCGATGAGAAAGCTGAAAAACCGCATTCAGTTACTACAATTGCAAAAGGTACGTCCTTAACTGGAGAACATGGAGAAGTATCTAGTGTGGAAAAAAATGAAGGTACAAGTAATATATCAACAATAGCAATTGTGTTATCAGTTTTAGCGATTGTATCTTCGGTGGGTACGTTTGTTTTTGTAGTACGTCGTAAAAAGTAAGGTATAAGAAAGAGCCTACAAGCAGTAGGCTCTTTTTCACGTTTATTTATTTCACTTCAACTTGCTGCCTTACAGCAAGTGCTTTCGGCTTTATATTTACAAAACAAATGCTTACGATAATAAATAAAAGTCCGATGAATAAGCTAATTGTAATGGCCTCATGTAAGAAAATAGAGCTTACAATAATAGCGATAAGAGGGATAAGGAACGTATAAGCCCCAACTTTACTTGCCTCACCAGCTCCTACAAGTGTAAAGTAAGCGAGCCATCCCATTGCAATAACAAAGACTGAGATGAATAGTAGTACACTTACAAATGGTATACTCCAAGCGATGTTAGACCAGCTTTCAAATTCTGAACCAAATCCGATTAAGCAAAGTCCGCCAATAATAAGCTGAAGTGTTACCATCCAAATGGCATTAACGCGGTGTCCAGTTTTCTTAATAAATACTGTGCCGAGTGCCCAGCCGATAGCACAGCCTAAAGCAAGTAGAACACCGATAATAGAAATATGTCCAGTTAAACTACTAGAACTAATAACCCCAACACCAATAAATCCAAGAATAAGTCCGAAAATTTTCAAGCCATACATTGCCTCTTCAAGCCAAATCCATGAGAAAATGCCGAGTAAGACAGGTTGGAGAAATACGATTGCGGAGAAGAGTCCGGCGGGCATGTATTGAAGTCCGACAGTTTGTAGTCCGTAAAACAAAATAATATTGAGTAAAGATGAAATAAAGTATAAATGCCAAGTTTCCTTTAAATTTAATTGTTTGTATTTCGGTAATGCGAAAATAAGTAAGATAAAACCTCCTATTAAAGTTCTAATCCCTGCAAAGAGTACGGGTGGTGTGTAATGCAGAGCAAATTTAGATAACGGCCAATTAATTCCCCACATAATAACGAGAAATGTAAGGATTATTGTCGCTTTAGTTCGAGAAAGCTGTGTCACTGTAAGACCTCCTTGTTGTAATTCATTTCCCTATGATATGATATCGAGTGTAATAAATAAAATGAATCTTTTTTATGGGGAGTATAAGTAATTAGTTATGACCATTACACAACTTCAAGTTTTAATTAAAACGGTTGAATTAGGAAGTTTTACGAAGGCTGCTGGGATGTTGAATATGACGCAACCAGCTGTAAGTCATGCAATTTCAAGCATTGAGTCAGAATTAGGGGTTACCATTCTTATACGTGATAAACGAAAAGGGCTAATCGTTACAGAGGTGGGAAACCGAATTCTTGTACATATTAGAGAAATTTTGAACGGTGTGGAGAAGATTGAGCAAGAAGTTGCGATGGAGAAGGGGCATGAAGTTGGAACGATTCGAATCGGGAGTTTTCCGAGTGCTTCAGCATATTTCTTACCTAAAATGATTAATATCTTTCGTGAAAAGTATCCGAATTTAGAATTAGTTCTTTGCGAAGGTACACTTAAAGAAGTAGAAGATTGGCTATTATCACGAGTAATTGATATCGGAATTGTTATTTTGCCTAATAAAGATATGGAGATCGTGCCCTTAACGAAGGGGAAAATGGTTGTTGTCTTAAGAGAGGATCATCCTTTGTGTAAGAAGAAATCTATTACAATAAGTGATTTAGAGAATGAACCAATCATATTATGTAAGGGTGGATATGAACCTCCCATTATTGATATGTTTAAACAAGCGAACGTACCACTTCGGGCTGAATATGTAATTTCGACAGTTACAACAGCTTTAAATATGATTCAAGAAGGATTGGGAATCGCAATTTTGGCTGAGTTATCTTTAACGAGTTTACCAAAGAATATACAAACGAGAGAATTGGAACCACAAGTATGGAGAGAAATTGCTTTAGCTGTTCCTTCATTAAAGGATTCTTCACTCGCTGTACAGCTATTTATTGAAGAATTCCAAGAGTTATTTGCAGAATCAAAAGAGGTGTCTCATATATCATAATGGGACACTTTTTTAATTTGCTTATAAAAAATCTATAAAAAGGATTGACTTATTTTTTGGTTGTAACTATAATGATTACATCGGGTGGTGATTACGATGAAAATTAGTAGCCGCTTTTCTATAGCTGTTCATATTTTATCTATTTTAAAAAACAATCCATCTTCAGTTTGCACTTCGGACTATATGGCCGAAAGTGTAAATACAAATCCGGTAGTCATTCGTAAAATAATGTCTTACTTGAAACAATCTGGATTTGTTTACGTAAATCGCGGACCAGGTGGCGCGGGATTATTAAAGGATTTACACGAAATCACATTGTTAGATGTGTATCATGCAGTGAATGTAGTAGAAGAAGACAAACTATTTCATTTTCACGAGCAACCGAATCCAGATTGCCCAATTGGAGCGAATATTCAAGCGGTTTTAGAAGTTATTTTAATTCAAGCACAATCCGCGATGGAAGAAGTTTTGAGAAATATTACGATGGGGCAGTTATTTGAATCTTTACAACAAAAAATGAATGCATAATATGATAATCGCAAGTCTCTAAAAGAGAATGCATATTTTTTTCTTAAAATTGTAACTGTAATGGTTACATCTGAAAATAAAAAGAAGGTAAGGTGCAAATAATATGGCTGTGAAAATGAAAGTATACTCAGATTTTATATGTCCGTTTTGCTTTTTAGCAAAAGGTCCATTAGATGAAGTAGCGAAAGAGAAAGATGTGGAAATCGAATGGATGCCATTTGAATTGCGTCCAAGTCCATATTCTAAAATAGATCCTTGGAACGAGCCAGATAAGTTAGGTTCATGGGATTCTTTCATTCTTCCTACTGCAAAAAAATTAGGGGTTGAAATGCGTCTGCCACGTGTTTCACCGCATCCATATACACATTTAGCTTTTGAAGGATGTGAATTTGCGAAAGAACGTGGACTAGGAAATGAGTATCATCACCGCGTATTCACCGCATTTTTCCAAGAAGAACAAAACATTGAAGATATTGATGTGTTAACAAAACTAGCGGTAGAAGTAGGGCTTCCTGAAGCTGAATTTAAAGATGCTTTAGTAACTCGAAAATATAAAGAAAAACATCAAGAAGCAATTCAGCATGCATATGATGAAGCGAATATTATGGCGGTACCAACTGTCATGATTGGTGATGAAGTCATTCAAGGGCTTGCTAGTAAAGAAACGTTACAAAGAGTAATTGATAAAGAAATCGAAAAGGATAAAACAAATTCATTTGAAGGTATGCAATGTAATACGGATGGATATTGCTAATTCGTTTTGCATGAAAGAATCAAGTTGATTTGTTTAAATAAAAATAATAAAACATATATTTGGAGGAATTAAAATGTCAGCAACTACAACAAACTTAAAAGAAGCAATCGTGAACCGTCGTTCAATTCGTAAAGTAACAAAAAACGCTACAATTACAAAGGAAAGAATTGAAGAAGTTTTAAAAACAGCTTTACACGCACCAACATCTTTTAATATGCAAAGTGGCCGTATGGTTGTATTAATGGATGGAGAGCATGAAAAGTTTTGGGATATCGTAAAAGAAACGCTTAGATCACGCGTACCAGCAGAAAACTTTGAAGCGACTGTAGAAAGACTAAAAGGTTTCCATACAGGTGTAGGTACAGTTTTATTCTTTGAAGATCAAGCAACTGTAGAAAAAATGCAAGAAAATGCACCGTTATATAAAGATCAATTCCCATTCTGGTCTCATCAAGGTAATGCAATGTTACAACATACTGTGTGGATGCTATTATCTGCTGAAGGAATTGGCGCATCACTGCAACATTACAACCCAATCGTAGATGCTGAAGTAAAAGAAACTTGGAACATTCCAGCAGAGTGGAGCTTAGTAGGTCAAATGCCATTTGGTGAACCAAATGAACAGCCAGCAGAAAGAACATTCTTACCTACTGAAGATGTAGTGAAATTTTATTAAGAAATACAATTCAAGATCAAAATTAAAAAAAGTTAGATAAATTAAAGGACAGTACATATTAGTCAAATATAATATGTACTGTCCTTTCTTATTTAATATTCACGCCCAATTTTGGAAAATCTTATTGAAGATAAGAATCCTTTTAGCTTAATAATGAAAGGGTTACTGCGAGAACAATTTCTTTAATATTGATGGATGTCTTCTCCTACAATTAAAAATCTATTATGTTTATTTTTTTGAAATGACAGTAAACATCCCCGTCATGTTTGGTGAGTAATCTTTAAAATCATATTTTTCATAGAAAGATTCTTTACCTTGCGATGCAAACAAACCGACAAACGCCTTATCAGAGGCATTCTGATTTAAGTATTCAACCAAGATATGCATTATTTTTTTCCCAATACCATTTTTCTGATAATCTGGATGAACCACTATATCTTGAATATAGAAATAGATAGCCCCATCACCAACAATTCTCCCCATGCCCACAATTTGTTCATTATCTTTGACTGTGATGCAGTGGATAGAATTCTTTAGTGATGTTTCCACCACTTCAAAATTCATATAATTAGTCCATCCAACAGACTCGCACAAATATTTGTACTCTTCCAATGTTGGAATGTTATTTTTAAACTCATATTTCTTCAAAATATATCCTCCAAGTCCTCAATTTCAACAAATAAATAAATTCGACATTTTTTTATCTATTCCTCTTATGCAACTAAACTCCCTTTAGCTATTTAATTTAGTACAGCTTATTTGTGTTAATTTATAAGAGTTTAGGGAAGAAATATAAGAAATGATCTGGTGAAAAAGGAAGTGGAAATATGAGTGATGAGAAAAAATATACAGTGGTAGGTACTGATGTCGAGGAAGTAAAGCGTTTAAACAAAAATTCAGGTTTAACGTATAACCAAGTGAAGGAATTGTTAGCGAAGCAAATGCAAAAAAGAAATGATTAGATTGAAATAATTAAGCTTTTCATTTAGCATTTTTCTAGAGAGAGTTAAGTAATAGATAACTCTCTTTTTTCAATATGAAAAATCTACTAAGGAGCAACAGTCTAAAAATAGACGTTCTCCTAAAATATAGAGTTGAAAAATAGTTTTTAGAAAAGTATTAGATGAAAAATCCGACATTAGAAAAGAAAAAAAGGATTCTTCCTAATTAGTAAGAAAGATTGTCTATAGAAGTTCATAAAATGTAATATATTCAATTTCCATCCATTGAAGGGGGAGGTTAATTTTTAATGAATGAAGTGAAAAATTTCTTTCGAAGTAGAGGGTTTCAACGGTTTCTCGTTTTAATAATATTAGTGCTTGTATTGTATGGATTAAAAAGTATGATTAATTTAATATTAATTACGTTTATTCTCACGTTTTTGATGGATCGATTTCAAAAGTTTATTTCAAAAAAATTGAAAGTAAATAGGAAAGTGGTTATTGCTGGTTTATATATTGTATTAGTGACGTTTATTGTAACTACACTATATAAATATTTGCCTGTACTAACGATACAAATTTCACAATTAATTTATCAATTTAAATTGTTTTTTCAGAACCCACCTGATAACGAGATAATTAAATATGCACTTTCGACAATTAATGGAATGGAAGTATCGAAATATATCGAACAAGGTGTAGATGTCATATATCAATCGATAGCAAACATAGGAAAAGTCAGTTTACAAATACTACTTTCTCTTATTTTAAGCTTATTTTTCTTATTAGAAAAAGAACGCATTATAGCATTTACTTCGAAATTTAAAGATAGTAAGCTGAAAATTTTTTATGAGGAGATTGCATATTTTGGTGAAAGATTTGCAAGATCGTTCGGAAAAGTAATTGAAGCACAGTTTTTAATTGCGGTTGTCAATTGTGTGCTCACTGTAATTGCACTTGTCATTTTAGGATTTCCGCAGCTTCTTGTATTGGCTGTCATGGTCTTTCTACTCGGTTTGATTCCAGTTGCTGGTGTTATCATTTCATTGTTTCCACTTTGTATCATTGCCTATAACGTCGGCGGGGTTATGTATGTTGTTTACATACTAGTGTTCATTACAGTAATCCACGCTCTTGAAAGTTATTTATTAAATCCAAAATTTATGTCTGCAAAAACGAATTTACCTGTTTTTTATACATTTATGATTCTTATTTTCTCAGAACATTTCCTTGGAATATGGGGGCTTATTATTGGGATTCCAATCTTTATCTTTTTATTAGATGTACTTGATGTAAATAATGATGAACCGATTAATGATACTAAGTGATAGAAAATGACCGATGTTTTCTCTTGATGAAAACATCGGTCATTTGTTATTTTTTCTTTGGAGGAGGTAGTTTAACGAAGGTATTTGCAATTAAAGCTATAATAACAGCAGCAAAAATAAAGACTGCGATTACACCAACTCCCATACCTGCCCATCCTCCTATAAGGAAGATACTTATCGGTATTGCTAACAAGCTTAAAATAAGTAGAATCAATCCGAGATTCTTATCATATTTTTTAGTTGGAAATAGCGTTCTGATGATTAAGAAGAGGAAAAGTATTAAGGATGCTACAGCTAGCAAGAGGATTACAAGCGTCCAAGAATCATTCATGAAATCACTCCTTTTTATAGATAATATTACCGTTTAAATTGAGGGGGAACTATAAAAATATAAAAAAGCAATCCAATATAAATCGGATTGCTTTTTTGATTGAAAAATATGATTAAAGAACAGGAGCCATTGTTTCTTTCAATACTTGAACAGAGTGATCGAATTTTAATTCTTCCTCTTCACTTAGTTCAACTTCTAAAATTTCACGAACACCGCCGCGGTTTAAAACAGCAGGTACGCCGATATAAACATCTTGTTGGCCGTATTGACCTTCAAGATATGCTGATACAGTTAATACGCTGTTTTCATTGCTTAAGATTGCTTTCGTAACACGTAAAAGTGACATGCCGATGCCGTAGTATGTAGCACCTTTTCGTTCAATAATGTGATAAGCTGCATCACGAACGTTTACGAAAATATCATCTAAATCTTTTTGGTTATATGTGTTGTCTTTTTCAAGAAGCGTTTGTAGTTTTTGAATACCAATTGATACGTGACTCCACACCGGAAGTTCTGTATCACCGTGCTCTCCGATAATATAAGCGTGAATGTTATGAGGTCCAATATCGAAGTACTCACCTAGCATATAGCGGAAACGAGCAGAATCAAGAGTTGTACCAGAACCGATTACGCGTTCTTTCGGTAATCCAGATTCTTTCCAAGTTACGTAAGTTAAAATATCTACAGGGTTTGTTGCGATTAAGAAGATACCGTCAAAGCCGCTATCCATAATGCTCCGAACAATTTGCTTGAAAATTTTAGCGTTTTTCTCAACTAAATCTAAGCGTGTTTCACCTGGCTTTTGTGGTAATCCAGCTGTAATTACAACAAGATCTGCGTCTTTACAATCTTCATAACTACCTTTCCAAACCTTTGTTGGAGCTGGTGCGAAAGGAACGGCATGGCTTAAGTCCATTGCTTCTCCTTCAGCTTTTGCTTCATTTACATCAACTAAAACAAATTCTTCAGCTACAGCTTGGTTAATCATACAGTAAGCATAACTACATCCAACTGCTCCTGTTCCTACTAATACAACACGGTTAATACCTTTTTTCATTTCAAAATTCCTCGCTATTTCATAAATTTTATTATGTAAGATAATACGTCTTACTTCTATAGTTTTATATCTATTTTATTACATTTTATAAAAGATATTCAAGTGATTGAAAATGTATCCACTCAATTACTTGAATGAAACATAGGAATCCTGTTAAACGAATATAATTCAGTAAAATCCTTCGTAAAAGGGGAATTGGCATGGGGAATCCATTATCGATGGAAAAAATGCTTCAAATTGTTCATGAAGGGCTTGCCAAAACGAATACCCCCAAGCGGATTACAGTTGCCGGTGCGGGGATATCTGGTTTAGTTGCAGCATCTTTATTAAAAGAGGCTGGACACGAGGTAACGATTATAGAAGCAAATAACAGAATAGGTGGCAGGGTGTATACGATTCGTGAACCATTTAGTGCAGGATTATATTTTAACGCAGGTCCTATGCGTATTCCGGATACTCATGATTTAACTTTAGCCTACATTCGTAAATTTAAACTACCGTTAAACCTTTTTATTAATAAAACTTCTTCAGATATAATTTATACGAATAACAAAAGAACGAGATTGGATGTGTTTGAAAAGGATCCAAGTGTACTTGGATATCCAGTTTTAGATAAAGAAAGAGAGAAAACGGCAGAAGGGTTAATGTTAGAGGTATTGGAACCGATACTTAATTATATTAAGAAAGATCCTGATAAAAACTGGATTATTGTTGAAAAAAAGTATAAAACATATTCGCTCGGTTCATTTTTAACTGAGTATTATTCAGATGGGGCAATAGATATGATCGGAGTACTTCTTGATATGGAAGCATACATGGGAATGTCTTTAATTGAAGTATTACGCGAAATGATCTTTTTCACTTCAACGACGAAATATTATGAGATAACGGGCGGGATGGATGCATTACCAAATTCATTTTTACCAGAGCTAAAGGATAATATTTTTATGTCATATAAAGTAGAAAAAATTATACAGGAAGATAATAAAGTAATGCTGCAAGTAACACATGAGCAAACGTTAAATTCATTTATAGTAACTGGTGACATCGCTATTGTCACAATTCCATTTTCAGCTTTGCGATTTGTAGAAGTCCAGCCATATCATTTATTCTCGTATTATAAAAGGCGGGCAATTCGCGAATTAAATTATATAGCTTCAACTAAAATTGCGATAGAGTTTAAAAGTAGGTTTTGGGAAAGAGCAGGACAATATGGTGGTAAGTCCATTACAGATTTACCTATCCGCTTTACATATTATCCGAGCTACGGCATTCATGCATCAGGATCAGCGATTATTTTAGCCAGTTATACGTGGGCAGATGAGGCATTAACATGGGATAGTCTCTCGCATAGAGAACGTATTCGTTATGCGTTGAAAAATTTAGCGCAAATATATGGAAACGTGGTTTATAGTGAGTATGTTGCAGGAGAATCTTTTAGCTGGAGTCAAAATCCGTATTCTTGCGGAGCATTTACAGCTTTTGAACCAGGGCAAGAGCTTGAAGTATTTCCATATATTACGCCGCCAGCTGGCAGGGTGCACTTTGCAGGAGAACATACGACGTTAACACATGGATGGATGCAAGGAGCGATTGAGTCTGGAATTAGAGTTGCTCATGAAGTGAATGAAAATGAAACGATAATCTAGCAGTTTTGTTTACAAATAGGTATTCTTTTAATAAAATGATAAATATAAATCGTAATAATTACGCTTTGAAGAAATTTGAAGTAGAGAAATGGATGGTCGGTCGAATGAATAAAGTAGAAATTCATATATTAGGTGGTTTTTTAGGTAGCGGAAAATCAACATTGCTGCAAAATTTATTATTAGCAGAAAAGAAGAAAAATCGAAAAGTTGCCGTGTTAATGAATGAAATCGGTGAATACTCGGTAGATACAGATATTATTGGAAAAGAGAATGTGTTAAGGGAACTCCTGAAAGGATGTATTTGTTGTACGTTGAAAGAAGAGCTTGAAATACAATTACATTCTTTATATCAACAAGAAAGACCAGATGTAATTTATATAGAAACAACAGGCGTCGCACATCCAATTGAAGTGTTAGATGCATGTGTATCACCAATTTTAGCTCCTTTCCTTGAAGTGAAGTCCATAGTAGTCGTATTAGATGCAGTAAGATGGTTAAACCGAAGTATATTAAGTGCAAATGTACAACAGCTATTACATGAGCAAATGAAATATGGAAGTCATATTCTTATTAATAAATCAGATTTATTAACAGATGAAGATAAAAATAAAGTATTTGAAGATGTAAAAGCAATAAATAATCATGCGAAATTGTTTGAAACAAAGTATTGTAATATATCTTTAAATGATATAGAAGAAGCTGAATTTGTGAGTGATGGAGAACACGAGACACTTCATGTTAAACAGCATTTACATATACAGACAATGACGTATCAATTTACGAAATCGATTGATCAAGACAAATTATATGAATGGCTTTCGAATTTACCAGATAGTATTTATCGTGTGAAAGGTTTTGTGAAATTCCATGGAGATAAATACCCTCACTTATTCCAATATTCGTTTGGGGTACCAACTTTACTGGAACAAGACTTCGGTTTCCCGACAAACTTGGTGGTAATAGGGGAAGGGTTAGATAAGAAACAATTGGCTGAAGGGTTAGAGAAAGTGGAACTTAGCTCTAATTAAGATTAAAAGACTAACTTAAAGATAAGTTAGTCTTTTTTGTATGTAGAAAAATACTTGGCGGATTTTGTCTAATAAAAATAATTGTAAAATTCGAAAATATATTTATAATCAAATCTAAGAGGTGATTCAGGTGTCAGAAAAAATAATAATGGATGTAAAAAATCTAACAACAAAAGGACTGGAAACGAGAGAGAAATTATTGTGTGCTGCAGAAGAGGTGTTTGGTAGTAAAGGATATTATGAGGCTTCTATCGTGAATATTACGCAAGCAGCAAAGGTAGCGCACGGAACTTTCTATAATTACTTTCCAGCTAAAAAAGATATATTTGATGAATTGATTCGTAGATTGAACCGTGAGTTACGCTTAATTATTAAAGAAGAAATGAAGGGGATATCAAGTTATGAAGAGGCGCAAAGAAGAGGTTTTCAGGCATTTTTTCGATGGGTAAAAGATCGTCCTAATCTATATAACATTGTACAACAGGCGGTAGTTGTTGATGATGATTTATATAGATGGTACTATGCAAAGCTCGCAAATGGATTTTTAAAAAGTTTGTCGGCTGGTATGGAAGCGGGAGAGTTTAAACAACTTGATAAAGAAACAATTGCGTATTGTCTTATGTCAATTGGTCAATTTCTAGGAATGCGCTGGGGGTATTGGGAAGAGAAGGATGTTCCGGAGAAGGTATTTGAGGCAGCGATGTCATTAATATTTGAAGGATTGAGAAAAAGATAAGGGAGTGGTAAATATGGAAGGCATTGCTTATTGGATTGAAAAACGAGCATATTTACATCCAGATCGCATTGCCGTTATTACGGAAGAAGAGGAAATAACATATAAACAGTTACATGAGTATGTGAGTAAAGTAGCAGCATATTTAATTTGCGATTTAAATATGAAAAAAGGAGAAAGGGTAGCTATTTTATCACAAAACAGCTTGGAATATATTGTCCTTTTATTTGCTATAGCGAAAGTAGAATGCATTGCTGTTCCACTGAATATAAGGTTAACAGAAAATGAACTTATATTTCAGTTGAAAGATAGTGGAACCACGGTTTTATTTGTAGAGGAAACATTTCAAAATATGGCACTTTCAATGGAGAAGGAATCATATGTACAAAGAGTTCTTTCGATAAAAAATTTAAAGCGAATAGAAAATAGAAACAACCACTATTTTGAGGATATAAATGAAAACGCATCCTTTATTATATGTTACACTTCGGGAACAACAGGAACACCGAAAGGAGCTGTACTTACACAAAAAAATATGTTTTGGAATGCGCTCAATAATACATTTGCGATTGACCTAACTATTCATGATCGCTCCATTGTATTATTGCCTTTATTTCATATTGGTGGGATTGGTTTATTCGCATTCCCAACTTTATTTGCAGGTGGAATAATCATTATTCCAAGAAAATTTGAGCCAATCACAGCGCTTTCCATGATAGAAAAACATAAAGTGACTGTAGTGATGGGAGTGCCTACAATTCATCAAGCATTAATTAATTGTTCAAAGTTTGAAAGTACGAATTTACAATCAGTACGTTGGTTTTATAATGGCGGTGCTCCGTGTCCAGAAGAGTTGATAAGAGAATTTATAGATAGAGGATTTTTATTCGGTCAAGGTTTTGGTATGACTGAAACATCACCAACAGTATTCATGCTTTCAGAAGAAGATGCAAGACGTAAAGTAGGCTCAATTGGAAAACCTGTTCTATTTTGTGATTATGTACTTATCGATGGAAATAAAAATAAAGTTGAAGTTGGTGAAGTTGGAGAGTTAATTATAAGAGGGCCAAATGTAATGAAAGAGTATTGGAATCGGCCAGATGCAACAGAAGAAACTATTCAAGGTGGTTGGTTACATACTGGTGATTTAGCTAAAGTTGATGAAGATGGTTTTGTATACATTGTCGGTAGAAAAAAAGAAATGATAATTTCAGGTGGTGAAAATATTTATCCACTTGAAGTAGAACAAGTCATTAATAGGCTTTCGGATGTATGTGAGGTAGCGGTCGTTGGTACACAACATTTACAGTGGGGAGAGATACCAATCGCTTTTGTTGTGAAAAAGAGTAGCAGTGTCTTAACTGAAAAAGAAGTAATTGAACATTGTCTTCTATTTCTAGCAAAATATAAAATTCCAAAAGAAATTGTATTTCTAGAGGAATTACCTAAAAATGCAACTGGTAAAATTCAAAAAGTACAGTTAGCTAATCAATTGAAAAGTAGGTGAAGGGATGACCAAATATAGCGCTGGGCAACAAGCATCTTGTAGTAAAACAATAACAGAAACAGATTTTGTACTATTTGCAGGTTTAAGTGGGGATTTTAACCCAATCCATATTGATCATGAGTATGCGAAACAAACTAGATTTAATCAAAGAATAGCACATGGTTTATTAACTTCTAGTCTATTATCACAATTGTTAGGAGTACATTTGCCAGGAAAGGGTTCTGTTTATATGGAACAAACTATTAAATTTACAACACCAGTTTTTATAGGAGATACGATTACAGCTACGGCTACAGTACAAGAGTTTATTATCGAAAAGAGAGTAATAAAATTGTTAACAGAGTGTCATAATCAAAAAGGAGATTTAGTTTTAACAGGTGTAGCTACTATGATGGTGCCAAAAGAAGGAGGAGTAGTCTAATGAATATCGGGATTGAAGCGACAGGAGTATTCTTCCCAAAAGGCGTAGAGACAGCTGCAGACCTATCTAAAAAAACAGGTATCCCTGAGAATATTATTATAGAAAAATTTGGGCTATATGAAAAGCATGTCGCAGACGAAACGATGCATGCATCAGATTTAGCTATTGCTGCTGCAAAGCCAATATTACTACAAGTTAATCCTCAATCTATTGATGTAGTCATTTATTTTGGCAGTCCACATAAAGATTACCACGTATGGTCTAGTGCCCCAAAAATTCAGCATGAACTTGGATTGAAGAATGCTTATGCTTTTGAAATTATGAATGTTAGTTCTTGCTTTCCAATTGCTCTCAAAGTCGCAAAAGATATGCTCTACTCTGATAAATCAATTGAAAACATATTATTAGTAGGTGGATGTAAAGAATCTCAAATTGTAGATTATGATAATCCACGCTCACGTTTCATGTTTAATTTCGCTGATGGCGGAAGTGCAGCCTTAGTAAAAAAAGGCGCTAGCAACGGTGAAATATTAGGAAGTGCTATTATAACGGATGGTTCATTTCATGAAGATGTACGTATTCCAGCAGGTGGATCGAAACAAATTGCTAGCTATGATACGGTTGAGAATCGACAACATTATATCGATGTAATAGATCCTATTAGTATGAAAGAACGTTTAGATCTGGTTTCAACTCCTAATTTTGAAAAGGTTATTCGGGAGGCGCTAAGAAAAAGTGGATTAACTCCCAAAGATATTAAAGTATTATTACCACTGCATACAAAACGTTCTATGTTAATAGAATTGTTACAAGGATTGGGATTAGTAGAAGAACAAGTTGTATATTTAGATCATCATGGGCATATGTCAGCGCTGGATCCGTGTATCGGTCTTCACATTGCAAATGAGCAAGGGAAATTACAGCCTGGAGATATTGCAGTAGCGGTTAGTGCAGGTACTGGGTATACTTGGGCAGCTACTGTGATTAGGTGGTAGTAAGCATGGATTTTATAAAAAAATTATATGTTGTTTTTTCATTGTTACTGTGAGTCTAGGAATGTTTACTTCTGTAGGAAGTGCCTCAGCTGTAAAATATGTGAAATCATGGGGGAGTGAGCTAGATACTTCTAAGTTATTAAGGACGCCTGTGGCAATGGCAAGGGATGCAAAAGGATTCTTGTATGTTGTTGATATGGGAAATAATAGGGTTGTGAAAATAGATAAGAATGGAGAAGTTGTTGACGCTATAGGAACTTTAGGTGAAGGTCCGGGGCAGTTTAATATGCCATTTGGTATTGCTGTTGATAAAGAAGGTAATATTTTAGTTGCGGATACAGCGAATTATCGTATTCAAAAATTTAATGAGCAGTTTCAATTTATTAAAAGTTGGGGCACGAAAGGTCAAGGAAATGAGCAGTTCTCGTTTCCTAGGGAAATTGCAGTAGATAGCCAAGGAAATATAATAATTACAGATGGTTTACTCCAAAGAATTCAATTTTTTAAGAAAGCAAATTAATACTGGAGACTCAAAATACTTGTTAGAAAGGATAGAAGTTTAATAGTGTGGGAATGCTTGTATATATAGGAATTAAATATTTATATCAAATTGTAAAGGTATTCAATGGAAATCGGAGAAAATACATTAATATTAACAACCTGGTTTATTTTTGTTTAAAGAAAAAGTCATAATTACAGATGGGGTACTTTGGCGTGTTTGATTCTATCAGAAAGTAAAGTATGGGGGGAATCACGATGTCGATGAAAAAACGTAAATGGCTCAAAATGATGTTGACTGGTTGTGTTTTAGGTTCATTGTTAGTAACGGCAGCTTGTTCAGGAAAGAAGACAAGTACAGAAGATGAAAAAACGATTAAGGTAGGGGTTCTTGCTTCGTTAACAGGTCCATTAGAATCATATGGAAAACAAACGGTAAATGGATTTGAATTAGGGTTAGACTATGCAACTGGTGGAACAGGGAAAGTAGAAGGAAAGAAGATTAAGTTTGTTGTAGAAGATACAGAAACGAAAGCAGATGTAGCAGTTAAAAAAGCTACAAAGTTATTAGAAGAGGAGAAAGTTGACTTTTTAGTCGGATCATCTAGTTCAAGTGATACATTAGCGGTTTTACCACTAGCTGAAGAATATGAAAAAATAATGGTTGTAGAACCAGCTGTTGCTGATAGTATTACCGGGAAGAACTGGAATAAATATATTTTTAGGACTGGTAGAAATTCATCTCAAGATGCAATCGCTGGTGCTGCGGCAATTGCTAAAAAAGATGTGAAAATAGCAACGCTAGCACAAGATAATGCTTACGGTCGTGAGGGGATTGCTGCATTTAAAGCTGGAGCGAAGAAATTAGGTGCAAATATTGTAAACGAGCAATACGCGGATACGAATGCAACTGATTTCACTGCGAATATTCAAAATATTATTAGCTCAAAACCAGATTATCTATTTATCGTTTGGGCAGGTGCGAATTCACCATGGAAACAGTTGAAAGATATGAATGTAGAAGCGCAAGGTATTAAAATTTCTACTGGTGCACCTGATATACCAGCATTAAAAACGATGGATGCGCTAATAGGGATGCAAGGGTTTTCCGTTTATTATCACTCACTTCCAAAGAATAAGGTGAACGATTGGTTAGTAGAAGAACATAAAAAACGATTTAATGGTGCTGTTCCAGATTTATTTACAGCAGGAGGAATGTCAGCAGCAATTTCTATCGTCGAAGCTGTAAAGAAAACGAAGGGCGATACAGATGTAGATACACTTATTAAGAAAATGGAAGGGATGGAATTTGAGACACCGAAAGGAAAGATGAAATTTAGAGAGAAGGATCATCAAGCATTACAAACTCTATATTCTATAACTCTGAAAAAGCAAGATGGTGTTGATTATCCAGTACCAGTGTTAGAGAGAGAATTAACGATGAAAGAGACAGAACCATCAATTCAGAATAAATAGACTGAATTTTCTGTTGTTTTTGTATAAAGAGGGGATACCCTCTTTATACTTATTTCTTTCATAAACATGGTTTTCAGTGGGAGGGATTTCATGACACATTTGTTAGAGACGAAAAATCTTTGTGTATCTTTTGGGGATCATCATGTTATTAAGGATGTTAATTTAACGGTACAAAAAGGAAAGCTCATTTCAATTATTGGACCGAATGGTGCTGGAAAGACAACACTGTTCAATTTACTAAGTGGGCAAATTTCTCCGACGAAAGGTGAAGTTTATTTTAAAGGGCAGGATATTACAAAATTATCAATTTCAGATCGAACGCGTTTGGGCATTGGTCGTTCTTTTCAGTTGACAAATATTTTTCCAGAGCTAACAGTACTTGAAAATGTACGTCTAAGTGTTCAATCGTTTGTTCAGGATTATTACAGTTTCTTTCCGAATGCAGCCAAGTTAAAGCAGCAAACTGGAGAAGCGAGACGTCTTTTGAAGACAGTACTCCTTCACGAGAAAGGGGACGTATTAGCTAAGGATTTAGCTCACGGAGAAAAAAGAAAGTTAGAGCTTGCTATGTTGTTAGCATTAAAGACAGATGTATTACTACTAGATGAGCCGACAGCAGGTATTTCAGTTGAGGAAGTTCCGGCTATATTACAAGTAATCGAAAATATTAAAAAGAATCCTGAGAGCACAATCGTACTTATCGAACACAAAATGGATATGGTGCTAGATTTATCAGATCATCTTATCGTTTTATTTCATGGCGAGTTATTGGCTGAAGGATTGCCGGAAGAAATGATGAAAGACGAGCGAGTACAAAGTGCTTATTTAGGGGGATTATATAGTGGCACTACTACAAGTGAATAATATAGAGACGTATTTAGATCAGTTTCATATTTTACAAGGAGTGTCCCTTTCGGTTGAGAAGGGAACGATTACAGTATTGTTTGGAAGAAATGGTGCTGGAAAAACAACAACATTGCGCTCAGTTATGGGATTTCACCGGATAGCAAATGGAGAAGTTTATTATGATAACACAAAAGTAAATGGATTATCTACACATTTAATTTCAAGAAAAGGTATAGGTTATGTACCAGAAAATCAAGGTATTTTTCATGATTTAACAGTAGAAGAGACATTCGCACTTGCTAGGGGAAAAAATGGGGAAGAATCTGAAGAGAAGATAGAATGGATGCTCGAACTATTTCCGGATTTAAAGCAATTTTGGTATAAAAAAAGTGGACTATTAAGTGGGGGACAAAAGCAAATGTTGGCAATTTCAAGAGCATTTATTAATAGTGATGGACTATTGCTTATTGATGAGCCGAGTAAAGGGCTATCTCCAATAATGATAGAAAAATTAATGGTAGCTATTTTGAAAATGAAGGAAAAAACGACTGTTTTACTTGTTGAACAAAATTTTATGATGGCTAGTCAAATCGGTGATTATTTTTACATTATGGATAATGGGCGTATTGTGCATAACGGTTTCATGGAGGAACTGCGAGAGGATAAGGAAACATGTCATAAATATTTAGGTATTTCTTAACATTGATACGGGGGGATAGAATGTGGATGTGCTAATTAACTTATTTGTAAACGGCGTTTCGACAGGGATGCTTATTTTTTTATTAGCGTCTGGTCTATCACTTATTTTCGGTTTAATGAGCGTACTAAATTTTGCGCATGGCGGTTTGTTTGCATGGGGAGCATTTACAGGCGTTTGGTTATTCAATATGACAGGTAGTTATTTATTAGCGCTAATTGGCGCAGTCGCTATGGGGATGTTTCTCGGTTTCATCTTAGAAAGATTTCTTATCAGGCCAGTGTATGGAAACCATGTTCGGCAGCTTCTCGTTACACTCGGAGGAATGCTCGTTCTTAGCGAGTGCATCAAAATATTTTGGGGCCCTAATCCAATTGCTGCAAAATTACCGTTATGGCTTCAAGGAAGTTTTACATTTGGAGGAGTTATCTTAATAAAATATCGCCTATTCGTTATTTTAGTTGGGATACTAATTTACATCGCTTTACTATTATTGCTGAAAAAAACAAAGATAGGACTTATGATTCGCGCGGGTGTAATGGATAAAGAGATGGTTCAAGCTCTCGGTATTAACGTAAAAGCGATATTCTCATTTGTCTTTTTATTAGGAGCAGGAATGGCAGCATTAGGTGGTTTCCTACTTGCACCATATTCAGGCGTTATTTTCGCCGAGATGGGCATGCAGTATGCGATTTTAGCTTTTATAGTAGTAATAATTGGAGGGTTAGGTAGTGTACAAGGTTCAGCTCTAGCTTCTTTAATCGTCGGATTAGCCGGTGCTTTTACAGCGTATTTTATACCAGATTTATCTCTTGCAATTAATATGTTAATGTTACTATTTTTCTTAATAGTGAAGCCGACGGGACTCGTTGGTGAAAAGGGGTGACATGGTGAACAGCATATCGGGTCGAATTAAAGTATACTTCGGAGTTTTTATGCTCATTTGTTTAAGTGTATTTCCATTCGTAAATGATTCACGGAGCTTGTTAATTTTGTTCACTCAAATTTTCATCTTTGCTATTTTCGCTATGAGTTTTGATGTTCTCCTTGGATATACGGGTATTGTTTCATTCGGTCATTGTATGTTCTTTGGAATAGGGGCGTATGGTGTGGCACTCTTATTTGATCGGCAAGGGGTGTCTATAGTGAACTTTTTTATAGGAATAGCAGCCGCTATTATTGTATCAGCTATCGTTAGTTATATAATCGGTATGCTTTCATTACGTTTGAAAAGTCATTTTTATGCAATGTTAACGCTCGCTATTTCTCAGCTGTTTTTTGTACTTGCTGAAAAATGGCGTTCGCTGACTCACGGAGGAGATGGATTTACATTTCGTGTACCAGATATATTCCGTGATCGTTTTACGTATTATTACGTAACACTTATATGTTTAATCAGCATCTTCATTTTGTTACGTCTTTTCACAAAGTCTTCTATTGGAAAAGTATTAAATGCAATTTCACAAAATGAACAACGTGTTGAAGCGCTTGGATATAAAGTTCTCCATTATAAAATTATCGCAAGTGTAGTGGCAGGAGTAGTAGCGGCAATTAGCGGTGGTTTATTCGTTATCACATTGCGTTTTGTAAATACGACGGTATTTTCAATTGAAATGACGCTAAACGCATTATTGATGACAATGATCGGGGGAGTAGGAACGTTAATCGGAGCAATTGCTGGAGCTGGGATTATTGAATCACTGAAATACTATTTATCAGAACTAGCGACGGAGTATCCGATTTTTGAAAGATGGACGATTATACTTGGTTTATTATATATTATCGTGCTACTAGTTTTTCCAAAAGGATTAGTTGGAACGATTAAGAAGTTGAAGAATTTTAAAAGGGGTAAGAAGGAGAAGAGTGCAGGGGTGGAGCAGAACATGTAAAAAATGGGTGGAAAAGGTTTTAAGTGAAGTTATAGTATGAAACCCCCTCCTTTAGATAAGTTAAAGGAGGGATTTTTCATTTCTAGAAAGAGAAGTCTGGCTTATGTAATTCATGAAATTGATATTTTTTAAAAAAGTCAATTGTTTTAATTGAATAGTTCAATGGGAATCTTTTTTTCTAATTCTCGATGCGTAAAAAAATTAATAGATAGGTTTTCTATTGGCATATCTTCAATTGGTGCTAATTTATCATTTCTAATCGGTAAAAAGGCTATCCCGTTCCCCTCAGCGATGAATTCTTCAATAAGTGAATAAGAGTCTAATTGTTGAAGTTGACGCTGAGATAGATTGTTATCTTTTAGAAATTGTATTGTCCGATTTCTAAAAGGGCACTTCGTATCGTTACTAACGAAAAAAAGTTCCTTTGAATAGTCGATGTAACACTTTTCTTTTGCTTTTAATAAGCCAATAGAAATTGTTGTACTGAATACTTTTTTAAATGCTGAATCTAGATTATCTTCATAACTTATGATCATATCGACTTTTTGCTTTTGTAGCAGTTTTTGCAAATGACTACTACTTTCTATGTATATTTGATAATTCCTGAAATTTTCTTTAATACGCGTACTCAAATAATTAGTTAAAATAGATTGTGACGTCGCTATTCGATAAGATGTACAACTCATTTTAATTTCATTTTTTGCTTCTTCTAATAAAGTTAATATTTTGCTAGTGTAATCTAATAAAATTTCACCTGAAGGTAACAGTGAAACCCCTTTGTTATCTCTATGTAGTAAAGCTGTTTCTAATTCTTGTTCTAATTTTTTGATTCGCTCAGTTACATTTGGTTGAACATAACCTAACTCTTTAGCAGCTTTACTAATAGAGCCCTCATTCGCTACAGTTTTAAATATGATAAGATCATTTATTTCCATTCATTTCAGCCCCTTATACGGTATCATTATAAATGATAGCAAGCATAATTTATACCTATTTTACACCGATCCAACATCGATTTATCATTATGTATATAATATCGAAAGTGAGTGATAAACATGATTGGAATGCAATATAAGGTCATATTGCCAAAGGATTATGAGATGGAGATTATTAGGCAAAGGGTAAAGGCTAATGGGTATAAAACAGATGGTTTTCAAGAACTGAATTTTAAAGCCTATTTAATTGCTGAGGCGGGTAAGAATGGGAATTTCTATAATTGTTATGCACCTTTATATATTTGGAATAGTCATGAAGGGATGAATAAATTTATCTTTGAAGGATATTACGATAATATTTTACAATCATTTGGATGGCAACAAATAAATATAGGTGTTCCTTTAGTTGTTAATCTAAGTGATGATTTTAAGAAAAGTAGATATGTTGTTGAATGTGAAGGAAGTATCTCTCAAAGTAAATCATTGATTGGTACTCAATTAAATACAATGAACGAAAATGTACAAAATACAGAAAAGTGTTTAGGTAATGTAATAGTTTATAATCCAGATAAATGGGGTTATAGTCAATTCAATTTTTATAATGAGAAGCCTGAAATAGATGTAATGGACAATGTTACAATATATGAGATTTTACACATTTCACAATAAAATCTTCTTGAATGCCAAAATAAGAAAAAGGAATGAGAATATATGCCTTTTGTAAACGTTTATTATCCTGAAAATATATTAAATAAAGAAACGTTGAAAAAGATAAGTGAATGTATTCATCTGTCATTAATTGATCATTTTAACATCCCTGAAAATGATTATTTTCAAATGTTTTTACCTTATCGACTAAACGAATTTTTTTATAATCCATATTATTTGTTAGAGCAAGAAGAAAAGAGAACAGAGAACATAATGCATGTTTCTATTACATGTGGACCAGGAAGAACGATAAAGCAGAAAAGAGAGTTATATCAATCGATATCACATAAAATATCTGAATGTTCAAACATTGGTAGCGCTGATATTTTTATTACACTAAATGAGACAGCTGCTGAAAACTGGTCATTTGGTCAAGGGCTGGCACAACTAGTGAAGAGGAAGGGGGAGTAAAATGATGAATGAACCAATTGAATTTTATATTCAAAAGAAAATGAGAGAAATGGCACCTGCATTTGCTCATTATAGTGAAGAGATATTGTTTGAAGAAGTGTGGCGGGATGCCACTTTAACATTAAGAGAAAGAAGCTTATGTACATTGTCGGCACTAATCAGTCTTGGTAATACAGAACAATTACCATTTCATCTGAAGCTAGCTAAACAAAATGGGATGATGGAGAATGAATTAGTTGCATTAATAACACATATGGCTTTTTACGTTGGTTGGCCAAAAGCTGTGGCAGCTTTAAATATAGCAATGAATGAAATGGAAAGTTAAGAATAATGATTTTGGGAGGTATTTTTAACATATTTCTACTTGCATTACTATCACTTGAGTGGTAAAGTGATAGTGAGATCAACGCTAGGAAGTGATGAAACATGCGTGAAAATACGATAGGATCGTTAATATGGTTACGCCTAATACGATTTACGAACCAAAGTAATCAGATGTCAAATGAGTTTTTGAAACGTTTTGATTTGACGACAGCTCAATTTGATGTACTTATGCAAATACGGATTTATCAGCCACTTACACAAATGGAGTTAGCTGAAAAAGTTACTGTGACGCAAGGTGGTATTTCTAGAATGTTAACACGCCTTGAAAAAGAAGAGTATATAGTACGTAAACAAGATTGGAAAACGAAAATGATTAGCCTTACTGAGAAGGGTGAAGCAGTGTTAGAAAGAGCATTGCCAGAGCAACTTGCATTCCAATCATCCTTTTTTGATGATGTATTAGATGAGGAAGAACAGAAAATACTATACGCGTTAATGACAAAAGTTCATAAGCATAGTGAAAAAAAAGAATTACCACATGAGTAATTTTTTTTACACCATCAATTGACTAATCAAGTGATAGTTAGAGGAGGAAATATTATGTATACAATTCCAGGGCATCACCACATTTCTATGGTGACAAAAAATGCGAAAACAAATAATGATTTTTATCAAAAAGTATTAGGATTACGCCGAGTGAAAAAGACAGTCAATCAAGATAATCCATTTATGTATCATTTGTTTTATGGCGATTTAACAGGGAGTGCTGGAACTGAATTATCATTTTTTGAAATGCCGAATGTAGGAAGAACAATCCGTGGTACAAATGCAATAACACAAATAGGCTTGCTCGTACCTTCAATAGAAAGTCTTACATTTTGGAAGAGACGTTTTGAGTCGCTCCAGGTGGCGCATGGGGAAATTACAACTTACGCCGGAAGAGATGCACTGCACTTTGAAGATCCAGATGGCCTACGGTTAGTGCTGTTAAATAATAACGGTGAAGAGGTGCCTGAATATTGGACTGCATGGGATGAATCTTCTGTAGAGCAGAATCATCGTATTTTAGGTATGGGAACAGTTGAAATGACAGTGCGCAGTTTAAATAAATTATCAAAAACATTAACAGGCTTGTTTAGTTATAAAGAAGTATCTCGTTCAGACGATGAGGGGATTTATCAATCTATTGCTGGTCAATCTTTTGGAGAAATTTTGGTGAAACAGCAAGAGGGAGAGAGTGAAAGACCTGGAAAAGGAAGTATTCATCATTTAGCTATTCGTGTAAAAAATGATGAAGAACTGAGTTATTGGAATGAAGCGGTGAAAGATAAAGGGTTCCAATCAACAGGCATTATCGATCGCTTTTATTTTAAAAGTTTATATTTCCGTGAGTCAAATGGCATTTTATTTGAGATTGCAACGGATGGACCAGGATTTACAGTAGATTCAGCAGTTGAAAAATTAGGAAAAGAACTGGATTTACCACCATTTTTAGAAGAGAGAAGAAAAGAGATTGAAGAGAAATTAATGTCACTTGATTAAAGAGGAGAGAGCAACTATGGAAAAATACCGTATTGATACAAGTAAAGGAATTGAATTTGGATTATATTCAATTGGAGATCATATTTTAAATCCGCATAATGGTTCGAAAATAAGTGCAGAAAAAAGAATTCATGAACTAATTGAAACAGCCAAGTTAGCAGATGAAGCTGGAATTGATGTGTTTGCTGTCGGTGAAAGTCATCAAGCGCATTTTACAACGCAAGCTCATACAGTTATTTTAGGAGCTATTGCACAAGCTACGAAAAATATTAAAATCGCGAGTTCTGCAACAGTATTAAGTACGTCAGATCCGGTTCGTGTATATGAGGATTTTGCTACAATTGATTTAATTTCTAATGGTCGTGCTGAAATCGTTGCTGGTCGTGGATCTCGTATTGGGGGATATAGTTTACTTGGTTACGATGTAAATTATTATGAAGAACTATTTGAAGAGAAGATGGATCTTTTATTAAAAATAAATAAAGAAGAAAGTGTAACATGGAAAGGGCAGTTTAGAACGCCACTTGAACATGCGGCAATTATACCGAGAGCTAAAAATAACAATATGCCAATTTGGCGTGCTGTCGGAGGGCCACCTGCTAGTGCGATTAAGGCAGGGCACGCAGGTGTACCAATGATGCTTACGCCACTTGGTGGCCCAGCTATTAATTTTAAAGTTTCGGTTGATGCATATCGTGAAGCTGCTCAGCAAAGTGGTTTTGATCCAGCAACATTACCAATTGCGACAACAAGTTTATTTTATACAGCAGAAAATTCACAAGATGCACTTAATGAATATTATCCTCATATTAATGCTGGTATGCTTGCACTACGCGGTGGTGGGTATCCGAAACAACAATTTACTAATGCAGTAGACCACCGTGACGCGTTAATGATTGGTAGCCCGCAACAAATTATTGAAAAAATGCTTTACCAATATGAATTATTTGGACAGCAACGTTTTATGGCACAAATTGATTTTGGCGGTGTACCATTTGATAAGATTGAGAAAAATATTGAATTAATTGCTACCGAAATTATGCCGGCTGTTAGAAAATATACAACAAAATAATGATAAAAGTACCGAGAATATAATCTATTCTCGGTACTTTTTTATTTAGTCAGTTCGGAAAAATGACGAAAAAATGAATTTTTAGTCTAAAAAAGGAAAGGGTTTTTCTATTTGTGAATAACAATATTATTGATTTGAATTTTGGAAATACATTTTTCTCTTGACAAAAATCTAGCGTATTTCCGGATTTGATTCGAGGACATTTTTCAAGAGGAAAGTCAAGCGTATGAAGAGAAAAACGTAATAATAATTGATATAAGAGTATGTTATATGTTTGAAAAATACGTTTTTAAAATGTTAGAAATCTAATTCAAAAAAATTACAAAAGACATATTTCAGACAAAATCCTGTCAATAATACGTCAAAAATCACCTGAATTTATTATGTAAGTATATTATACAATTCGATTAGCGAATAAAACACTACTGAAATAGTGAAAAGGTAAATCGTATGAAGAAAGTTCTTTTGTAATTATCTAAAAAACTGACAATCTATATTTTCAGAAAGTACATAAACGAATTTATCTTTTTGTATTTCCAAATGATTGAATTGTTCGTTATGAAGTGAATTCATACAATTCAATCGATATTACGATATAAAAAATTATGAAGGAAGTGACTTTAGCATGGAAACGCTCGAATTGGCACGAATACAATTTGCATCTACAACGATTTTTCATTACTTTTTCGTTCCGCTATCTATTGGTTTAGCTTTTATCATTGCGTTAATGCAAACGTTGTATGTGGTAAAGGGACAAGAAGTTTATAAGAAAATGACAAAGTTTTGGACACAAATATTCCTTGTTAACTTTGCAGTAGGTGTTGTAACAGGTATTTTACAAGAATTTCAGTTTGGTATGAACTGGTCAACATATTCACGTTTTGTTGGTGATGTTTTCGGACCGTCATTGGCAATTGAAGGTTTATTAGCATTTTTCATTGAGTCCACATTCCTAGGTTTATGGGTATTCGGTGAGGATAAACTGCCGAAGCGAGTTCACCTTTTATGTATTTGGCTCCTTTCAATAGGAACAATGTTATCAGCATTTTGGATTTTAACTGCAAGTGCATTTATGCAGTCCCCGGTAGGATATGAAATGGCTGCAGATGGACGTGCGCAGATGAATGATTTCTTGGCGATTATTCAAAATCCACAACTATGGGTGCAATTCCCGCATACAATTACAGCGGCACTTGCAACAGGCGCATTCTTTATTGCTGGTGTTAGTGCATGGAAAATTGCAAAACAACAAGAGACTGAGGTGTTTAAGAAGTCTTTCAGAGTTTCTATCGTTGTTGGAACAATTTCAACAGCATTGGTATTATTTTTCGGTCATGCACAAGCACAAAATTTAATTAAGACACATCCGATGAAAATGGCAGCAGCTGAAGCATTATGGAATACGAGTGAGGATCCAGCGCCATTTACAGTATTTGCAAAAATTGATACAGAGAAGAAAGAAAATTCGTTTGAAATTCAAATCCCTTATATGCTAAGTCTATTGTCATACGATAAATTTAGCGGTCAAGTTGAAGGGATGAATCAAATTCAAAAACAATATGAAGAAAAATATGGACCTGGAGATTATATTCCGCCAGTACATACTATGTTCTGGAGTTTTAGAGCGATGGTAATGAGTGGAACACTCATGCTTCTTCTAGGAGTATACGGCTGGTTCTTATCAAGAAAAGATCGTTTAGCTGAAAAAACTTGGTATTTAAAATTAATGGTATATGCAATTGCACTTCCGTTTATCGGAAATACAGTAGGTTGGATTATGACTGAAATGGGACGTCAGCCTTGGGTTGTCTTTGGTGTTATGAAAACAGAAGATGCTGTATCTCCAAACGTTTCATTTGGAGAAGTATTATTCTCTCTTGTTTCATTCACATCACTATATGTAATTATTGGAGGCATTACGGTTTACTTATTCGTTCGTATCATTAAAGGGCATGCGAATAAGAAAGTGAAAAAGGATTATCAAAGCCATGATCCATTTGATAAGGAGGAAGAGTATGTTATCTCTTAATGAGTTATGGTTTCTAATTATTTCAACCTTATTCGTTGGATTCTTTGTACTTGAAGGTTTCGATTTTGGTGTAGGAATCGTTTCAAGGTTTTTAGGAAAGAATGATTTGGAAAAGCGTATATATTTAAATACAATTGGACCGTTTTGGCACGCAAATGAAGTATGGCTTGTTTGCGCTGGTGGCGCTATGTTTGCGGCATTTCCGCACTGGTATGCAACTTTATTTAGTGGGTTCTACATTCCGTTTGTGTTTATGCTTCTTGCTTTAATTATAAGAGGCGTTTCCTTTAAATTCCGTGCGAAAATAGAAAACCATAAGTGGAAAAGTTTCTGGGATTGGGGCATGTTTATTGGAAGTATGTTACCTCCTATACTTTGGGGAGTTGCAATCGCAAACTTTATGACAGGTGTACCAATTGATGAAAGTAAAAATATGGTAGGCGGATTCATGAAATTACTTCACCCATTTGCGTTACTTGGGGGAGTTATGTTTCTTCTTCTATGTATTGTTCATGGTTTGCAATTCCTTACTATACGTACAACAGGAAAATTACGAGAACGCGCACGTATTGCCGCGACAAAGATTGCACCTTTTGCATTAATAACACTTCTTGTTTTTGCAGCTGTAGGGTTATGGAAAACAGATATTTTCACCGCACATGGTTCAGAGTGGCTAATGGTTCCAATTGGAGCTTTTGTAGCGCTATTTGTTTCTACTTTATTAAATAAAAGAAGAAGAGATGGTTGGGCCTTCTTTATGACAAGTTTAACAATCATTTTGCTAAGTGCAAGTGTGTTCATCGGTATGTTCCCGCGTGTCATGATTAGCTCATTAGGAGCGGTAAATGATTTGACAATTTATAATGCAGCATCAGGACCTTATGCATTAAAACTGATGAGCTATTTCTCTCTTGCTATTTTACCGTTTGTTATCGGTAGTCAAATATGGAGTTTCTATGTATTTAGACAACCTGTTAAGTCAGACAAAGATTTGGAGTACTAATGAAAAGAAAAAGAGGACTTCCGTCGTATCCTGGTAGCCGAGTTTTATATGTAACTTTAAGTCTTATTAGCATTTTAGAGGCGTGTAGTATCATTGCGCAGACAGTGTTTTTAGCACGAGCAATCACATTTTTATTTCAAGGAGAAACAGTGCAAGCTGTGCTAAATGAAACTGTTTATTTTGGAATCATGTTTGCAGCACGCCAAATGTTGGTGCGAGCATCGCAAATATTGGTTGAGCGTTTCGCTGAAAAAACAGGATTGGCATTACGTAAACAGTTAATAGAAGCATATTTTACATTAGGGCCGAGATTTGTCCAAACGAATGGGACTGGCCATCTGGTTACTTTATCGATAGAAGGTATTGAGAAATTTAAAACTTATATTGAATTAACAATTCCTAAAATGATTAGAAGTAGTATCGTACCAGGACTAATTGTTCTATATGTTTTTACACTGGACATTAAGTCTGGAATCATTTTAGTTGTAACGATTCCAATTGTGATTATATTTATGATCCTTCTAGGATTAGCAGCGCAGAAAATGGCGGATAGCCAATATGAAACATATCGTGTACTTTCTAATCATTTCGTAGATACGTTAAAAGGATTAGAAACATTAAAGTATTTAGGGAAAAGTAAACAGCACGAAGGAAAGATTGAAAAAGTAAGTAAACGATATAGAAAAGCAACGATGCGTACTTTGCGAGTTGCTTTTCTTTCTTCTTTTGCATTAGATTTCTTTACGAGTTTATCAATTGCATTTGTAGCAGTTGGATTAGGGATACGGTTAATAGATGGGACAATTATACTGTTACCAGCTCTTACGATTTTAATTTTAGCGCCGGAATATTTTCTGCCGATAAAACAAGTTGGAGCGAATTATCATGCTACATTAGATGGACAACTTGCAATGGAGCAAATAGAAGAAATTTTACAGAAACAAAAAGAAATAGAAAAGAAAGATTCAAATGTAGATATAGTATGGAATTCTTCTAGTAGTTTGAAATTACAAGATGTAAAAGTAAATAATGATGAATCTGAAAAGGCTATATTAGAGGGAATTGATTTTACTTGGCAAGGTAACGGTGCTATAGGCATTATTGGTGAAAGTGGGGCAGGGAAATCAACGTTAATCGATGTGTTAGCAGGATTTCTCCCTCCTTCGGGTGGGAAGATGTTAGTAAATGGTGTGGAAATTGATGAATCTACTCGAGAAGATTGGCAAAAAAATATTGCTTATATTCCGCAACAACCTTATATTTTTCCACTTTCGTTAAAAGATAATATTTGTTTCTATGAAACGAATACACCTGATGAAGAGGTTGAGAGAGTTATAAATGAAGTGGGCCTTCGTTCGCTCGTTGCATCATTACCACATGGGATGTACGAAAGGATTGGAGAAGGTGGACGTATGCTTAGTGGCGGACAAGAACAACGTGTCGCTATGGCACGTGCACTTTTAAGTAAAAAGCCAATCATTTTATTAGATGAACCTACAGCACATCTTGATATTGAAACTGAATTTGAAATAAAGCAATCGATGTTACGTCTGTTTGAAGGTAAGTTAGTATTTCTTGCAACGCATCGTCTCCATTGGATGAAGCAAATGGATCATATTCTTATTTTAAATAAAGGGGAAATTAAAGAAAGTGGAACATATGAAGAGCTTTTAAAGAATGAGACATTACATTTTCATAGGGAAGAGAGGGGAGAGCGATGAGTAACTGGATTAAACCTCATATACAGCAAAATAAAGGTAGAATGACGTTGACTATTTTCCTCGGGTTTCTTGGAGTTAGTTCAGGTGCGATGTTACTTTTCATTTCAGGTTATTTAATTTCTAAATCTGCTCTCAGACCAGAAAATGTAATGGTTGTATATGTTCCTATAGTTGCAACGCGTGCGTTTAGTATAGGGCAAGCTGTCTTTCATTATTTAGAGCGTTTAGTAGGGCATGACGTCGTTCTACGAATTTTAGAAAAAATGAGGACAAAACTATATAGAATTGTAGAACCACAGGCGTTATTTTTACGCTCAAGATTTCAAACTGGTGATGTACTAGGTGTATTGTCTGATGATATAGAACATTTACAGAATCTATATTTACGTACAATATTCCCTAGTATATTAGCGTTAGTTGTATATAGCATTTTCATACTTGTTATCGGTGCATTTGACTTAGTATTTGCACTTATCGCAGCTTGTATGTTAGCTGTTATTGTTTTTCTTCTTCCATTCGTATCACTACTTTTGATGAAACGACATCATGTTGCTTTGAAGCGAGGAAGAAATCGTTTGTATCAACAATTGACAGATGCTGTATTTGGGTTATCTGATTGGCAGGCGAGTGGTAGAAAAGATGAATTTATTAATGCGTATGTAGAGCAAAATGTCCAGCTGTTAAAGACAGAAAAGAGAGTGAAACGCTGGTACCATATTCGGGATAGTATCATTCATTTAATAGTAGGTATTGTAGTTATTTCGATGATTTTGTGGACTGGCAATCAAGCGGCAAGTGAACAAATTGCACCTACAGTTATCGCAGCATTCGTATTAATGACATTATCTGTGACGAATGTGCTTATTCCTGTATCAGATGCTATTGATCGAATTCCATCTTATGTAGAATCTGTTCATCGGCTTAATGGCGTAGAAAGTGATACCGCTTTAGATGATGGTAAGGAGTTACCTGGAGATAAAGAATACGTTGTACCAAAACATGTAGATATTGAACTGAGTAATGTGTCGTATAATTACCCGAATAGTAATGAATCCGTATTAAAAGATGTATCATTGCAAATAAAGGCAGGAAAGAAAATTGCTATTTTAGGTAGAAGTGGAACAGGGAAATCTACTTTACTAAAATTGTTAACTGGGGCACTACGTCCGGTGAGTGGCCAAGTTATATTGAATGGTGAACAAGCTCATACGGATTTTCTGTCAAAATATATTTCTGTATTAAACCAAAAACCACATTTATTCGATACGACAATTGGAAATAATGTGCGGATCGGTAAACCAGAGGCTAATGATGAAGAGATATGGAAAGCTTTAGAGAAAGCACAGCTAGCACCACACATTGCTTCTCTTCCTGATGGATTACAAACAAAAATGCATGAAATGGGAAAGAGGTTTTCTGGCGGAGAAAGGCAAAGGGTAGCATTTGCAAGAACTCTCATGCAAGAAACACCAATCATTGTACTTGATGAACCGACTATCGGTTTAGACCCTAAAACAGAATTAGCCTTAATAGAAACAATGTTTTCTGCAACAGAAGAAAAGACTGTTATTTGGATTACACATCATCTTGTAGGGATTGAACATGTAGATGAAGTGATTTTCCTTGATAGTGGTCAAATCGCTATGCAAGGTAGTCACGAACAGCTACTGAAAGAAAATGAGAAATATCGTAGGTTATATGAGCTTGATAAAGGTATATAAGAATGAAATGCAAAAAAAACACAAATTCTTGATAGTTCAAGGTTTGTGTTTTTTGTATTTGTGGTGAAATCATATAGACTGTATAAGCTAGTTGAGCATGAAATGGTTATATATTGTTAGAAAGGGTGTTTAAAACCTATCCTTTCAAGGCAATACTTGAGCCATAGTGAATGGATTGTTGGAAGGCGTGATTATATGTTTGAAGAGGATGGCATTGTTTTAATTCTGGAGCCTGCTGATGAACGGAATATGAGGAAATTTATTTTTACAGTACCGAAGTCAGTTTATGAAAAAAAAGAGATTGTATTACATTACGGAACACCTTTAGGCCAAGGATATACGGACATTATAGAAGATATTATTAGTGTACATATAGACATAGATATTGTAACGGTAATAGGGCGTGTGAGAGGATAAAGAGAAACTTTAATTAGTGGGAGTAATACTTACCTGGAAAATAGACGTACTTAAAATAAGTATGTCTGTTTTTATATTTATATGAAGATAGTTTCGAGGTACATGTTGAACAGGATAATAATGATTTTTCTAGAATGTATAAGAGGAAGATTAAAAAATAAGATATGATGTGATAAGGTGTATAAGAAGAAAACAAAGTGTTTATAAATGAATAAAAGTATGACAATTATTTAGGAGGTCAAAATGAAGTTTACAAAAACAATGTTACTTTCAATTGTAGTTTCAATTGGTTTGATGGGATGTTCGCTAGTGGAGGAAGGGAAGAACTCCATAGATTACGCTCAAAAAGCGACAGACTATGTAAATGAAATAAGTGCATTTGCAAATGAAGCGCCAGCATTAGCTGAAAAGGCTGTTAATGATGGAGAGGCTCGAAAAGAACTAGAAACGAAACTTACTGAAATTAAACAAGATATACCAGCTTTTAATGAATTAACACCACCGGATGTAGCGAAGGATCTTCACCAGCAAATCGTCGGATATAATGAAAAGTTAAATACATTAATTGATACCTCTATGCAAAAAATAGAGGAAGGAAAAATGAATGTAGAGCAGTTTAAAAACTCTGAGCTTATGCAGACGATAGAACAAGTTCAGGATTTGAAAGATAAGGTTCAAAATTTAGGACAATAATAAAAAGATCCGTTTATCATAAACGGATCTTTTTATTATTGTATACAATAGATGATTACACCAATGACAATAATAATGTTGCCAATGATTTTTCGCTTCGTTATTTTCTCTCCTAGGAAGTACCAACTAAAAATTAAAATGATGATATAACTTAATGATTCTAATGCAGATGCTTGCTTTAATGCCAAGCCTTTTAAGGTGATTACATTTAATCCGACATTAATTATAAATTTGTCTTTAAAATATAAAACAATAGAAGGCCATACGTAGCTTTAGAGTTGAAGATAATAGAGGTAGTAGAGTTAGATTTTCCACTGTTCTATAATTTGTATCGTTTTATTTGTTGCATCCATCTCTACTTGAATACCTATTGGTAAAGTAATCATTGGATGAGTATGACAACAATCAAAATCGGCTAGAAAAGGAAGCTTTTGATTTTGTAATACTTCTAATAGTATTTCGTAAGGATTTCTATTTGTACCACAATCATCAAATTGCTCATGTTTTCCAAGGATGATACCTGAAACTTTATCAAAAACGCCGTTAATTTTAAGTAATGAAAAACTTCTTTCGATAGTAGCTGCATCTTTTGAGCTATCTTCAATAAAGAGAATGTCACCTTCTTGAATATGTGGCATATAGGGGCTACCCCAAATACCTTGTATAGTGTTTAAATTCCCACCAATAATACGTCCAGTAGCTTTTCCACCAATTACTGAAATCCAATTGTTCGGTCGAAGATCTTTTTCTTTCGTTTTTTCTTCCCAATTAATAAATTCATCTGACCAAAATAACGGCTGGTTTATGTCGTAAGGAAGGTGTTGATCAGTTAATAAAGTATCCGCAAAATATTTGTATGTGCAATCTACGAAAGGCTCAAATTCACCAAAAGAAGGAACGAGTGCTGGACCATAAAATGTAGGAATTCCTGTTTTTGCATAAATTCCTAGTAATAATGCTGTTGCGTCTGAATAGCCAATCATTATTTTAGAGTTTTCTTGAAAAGAAGCATAATCAATATAAGGTAATAATGAATTTGAATTCATTCCCCCAATTGTCGACATGATACAAGAAACGTTAGGGTTTCTAATCAATTCATTTAGTTCCTCAGCACGATCTTTAATGCTCCCTGAACGATAATAATCATATTGACCTGTTAGTGAACCTTCTAATATATGAAATCCTTTCTTTTGTAAGTATAATTTTGCTCGCTCAAATCTCTTTGGAGAAGTATGGGTTACTGGTGAAGAGGGAGAGTAGATGCCAATTGTATCGCCATATTTTAATGCTTTTGGAAGTATCATTTGTATAAATCCTTTCTATTATATAGTGTTTTTGCGCTTGGATGTTATTGAATATTCTTACATTTCGTTGTTTTTAGTGTAACATACATGAAAAGAGAAAGAGGTTGAAATTATAATTGCTGTAGATGAATAAATATGCTTTTTACCTTGACGATATAAAGTAATTGTTGTTATGGTTAAACATGAGTGTATAAAAGGTTTGCTAAAGGAGTTTTAGAATGAAGCAGTTAAAATGGGGAAGATTAACAATCCCATTAGTAGTAATTCTGGGTATATGTTGGTTCTTTTTTCAAGGAGTTCAAAAGAGTGAAACAAGTTTAGATACTCAGCCTTTACAAGTGGCAGAGCTACCTAAAATAGGGCTATCTGAAAAAGTAGTTCCACCAAAATATATACCACCAGAAATTGATGTAAAAGCAGCTATTATTATCGATGCGAGTGATGGAGATGTTATTTATCAAAATAATGAAAATGAAGCTGTTGCCCCTGCTAGTATGTCAAAAATGATGACAGCATATCTCGTTTTAGAGAGTATACATAATGGGAAAGTCCGCTGGGAAGATCCAGTGAAAATAAGTGCAAAATCGGCACAAACAGAGGGTGCAAAAATCCCAATGCAAGTAAATGATACGTTAACTGTTAAAGACTTATATCATGCGTTAATGATTGAATCGGCTAATAATTCGGCTGTCGCTTTAGCAGAACATGTAGCTAAGACGGAAAAAAACTTTGTTCAACTTATGAATGAAAAAGCCCAGCAGTTAGAAATGTCAGATAAAGCTAAATTCGCGAATGCTTCCGGATTACAGGAGCCCGACGGAAGTGAAACAAAAATGACAGCAGCTGACGTAGCGAAATTAGCGTATCATCTTATAAAAGACTATCCAGAGATATTAGAAGTGACGCACTTACGTCAAAGTCAGTTAGCATTTAATAATATTAATGTTACAAACACAAATGAGATGTTAAACAAAAATAATAAAGCTTTATATATAGAAGGAATAGACGGATTAAAAACAGGATTTACAGATAGCGCAGGGTATTGTTTTACAGGTACTGCAAAACAAGGCGATAATCGCATTATTACAGTTGTTATGGGGACAAAAAGTAAAACAAAACGTTTTACAGAAACAAATAAATTAATGTCCTATGCATTTCAATTGCTTAATTAGGTGAAGAAGTAAGTTAATTGCTATAAAAAAAGACAGACAGTTTATTTGAACCTTGATGTTGGTGCTAATAAGCTGTTTTTAAATTTTTGAGAGTATGGGGAGTAAAAACTCAAGTGATATCATTTGAGTTTGTTTTTGTTTGTTGATATTATAAAGTTAAGAACTTATTATTAATAAGTTTAAGAGGCGTTATATACTTCGTACATATGATATTGCCTCAAATGAAAAATTGGAGGGAATTGTGATGGCAAAAGATTTTTACTCAGCAATTGAAGACAGAAGATCTATTTACGCGATTAGTAAAGAGCAAGTAGTTTCTGATGAAAGAATTCAAGAAGTGATTTATCATGCTGTGAAACATACACCTTCGGCTTTTAATTCTCAAAGTGCAAGAGTTGTTGTATTACTAGGTGAACAACACGACAAATTATGGAATGTTACGAAAGAAACGTTACGAAAAATTGTACCTGAAAATAATTTTGCACCTACTGAAGAGAAAATGAATGCATTTAAAAGTGGCTATGGAACAGTTTTGTATTTCGAAGATAGTAAAGTAGTAGAAAGTTTGCAAAAGAACTTTGCACTATACAAAGATAATTTTCCTACATGGTCTCAGCAATCTTCTGGAATGTTGCAATTTGCGATTTGGACAGCATTAGAGATTGAAGGTTTTGGTGCTACACTACAGCATTATAATCCGTTGATTGATGAAGAAGTAAGGAAAGAATGGGATGTACCTGAAAACTGGAAGTTAACTGCGCAAATGCCATTTGGTAAACCAGTAGTTTCTGCAGGAGATAAAGAATATCAGCCATTAGAAACTCGTGTGAAAATTTATAAATAAAATAAAAAAATAAAAGGTGAACAGAGATGAAATCTGTTCACCTTTTTATACGTGGTATGGTTTTTTGTACTGAATTATTTTCATTTGCTCTTTTAGTTCGTTTTTCTTTGTTTCAATGATTGTTACCTGTTTAAATGTTGTAAACGATAATAAGTGAGTAAGAGCAGAGTAAAGTTCGATATTATTATTTATGTGATCGTCTATTATTTTTTCCACAAATGCAACTCCTCTTTTTATGTGATTATACATATTCTATCAATAAAACCCTAACAATTCCATATTTAGTAGGGAAACAAAATAGTCAATTGTGTTTTTGGGATGGGAGTGCTCTCGAGGGGGGGCGTGAAATCTTACAAATCATCACGTTGTTTAAAATCATACATAGTATAGAGAATTCATTTTCTTAAAATATTATACTATTGATTAATAAAGTGTTTTTTGTCATGATAAGAGTGTGCCTCATGAAAAAGAACTTTCTAGAAAAATATATTGTGTTTATGTATTAGATTAATGGAATTTTCATATTAGATAGAAAGTGTAAAATCTATATTGAAATAACGTATGAAATTTTAAGTTTTGATGTAATACATAAGGAATTTGAAAAAATCGTTGCAAAAACACACTGTTTAATGATAAAGTTCACATGAAGTTCACACTAAATTCACTTCAATCGTTTAAAATAAACGATGTGTGAAAAATAAAACTCTTGCTAAAAAATGGAACTGGATGAATATTTTGCTTTGATAATATTGTAAAGTACTAAGTTTATAGTTTTCTCAAGAGGATAGTAGGGAAAGGAAGTAAAGACAACTTATGAAAAAAGTAATCGCAGGTTTAGCAGCAGCATCTGTAGTAGGCGTAGCAGTTCCAGGAATGGATTCTGCTCATGCACAAGTTTCAAATGATGCGCTAAAAGAAATTAATGGACAAACTCAAACTCAAACTCAAACGACTGTAACTGAAACAAAAAAGGTAGAAACAACTTCTGAATTAAAATACACGGTAACAGCTGATGTATTAAATGTACGTTCAGGTGCTGGTACAGGACATAACGTTATTTCTAAAGTAAAAGCAGGTCAAGTACTTCAAGTAATTGGACAAGAAAACGGTTGGTTCAAAGTTAGTGTAAATGGTCAAACAGGTTATGTAAGTGGGGACTTCGTAACAACTGGTGGCAATAAAGGAACTACTGTTCAACAAGGAACAGGTACTTACACAGTAAACGTTTCTTCACTAAACGTACGTACAGGCCCAAGTGCATCTCATACTGTTTTAGGTTCTGTAAATAAAGGGAAAACAGTTCAAGTTGTAGGTGAAGTTCAAGATTGGTTTAAAATTAACTTCAATGGTGGAACTGGATACGTAAGTAAAGACTTCGTAACAAAAGGTGGTTCAGCTGTATCTAACGAAACACAGCAACCAACTACAAACAACAACAATACTACTACAGTTCAAACTGGTGGTTCATATGTTGTTAACACGGGTGCTTTAAAAGTACGTACAGGCCCAGCTACATATAACGCTGTAATTGGTGGGGTAACGAACGGTACAGTATTAAACGTTACTGGCGCTGAAAACGGTTGGTACAAAATTAACCATAACGGCCGTACAGGCTACGTAAGTGCAGACTTTGTTAAGTTTGTAAAAGGCGGAGTGAACAATGTAGTTACTGGTGGTAACCAAGGTACTAACCAAGTACAAAAACCAACAGCGCCAACAGGTGGAGATACATCTTCAATCGCTGGATTCGCTAGATCTTTAAATGGTTCAAAATATGTATTTGGTGGTCAAACTACTGCTGGTTTCGACTGCAGTGGATTCATTCACTACGTATTAAATCAAACTGGTCATTCAGGCGCTCGTCAAACAGTTGCTGGATACTGGAGCTCTAAAACAAAAACTAGCAATCCACAACCAGGTGATTTAGTATACTTCTCTAACACTTATAAATCAGGTCTTTCTCACATGGGTGTTTACCTAGGGAACGGTCAGTTCATTAGTGCAGAGAATGAAAATGTTGGTGTAAGAATTAGTTCAATTAATAACTCTTACTGGGCTAAACACCTAACAGGTTACACAAAAGCATACTAAGAAAAAGTAGTTTATATACTACTTTTCGTATAGAGAAAAGGCTTTCCAGGGAAACTTGGGAAGCCTTTTTCATAGTTGGATAAACTGTCAGTATAGTAGTATTTATCCCGCTATTTGCGGGATAATAATCAGCGGGGGATGGACAACCTCCGCTGATTAAAGGTTCACTTTATGTCAATTTTCCATGCAAAAACTTAGCATATAAATCATGAAAATAGTTTGGACGGAATAAGTTTGCTGCATGACCTGCTAATGGAATTTCTTTATATAAAACGTTCGGAAGAATGGACTTCAAATCAAAGAGACACGATTTATAGAGATGATCATGTTCTCCCATCACCCATAATATAGGGTGATGAAGTGCTTTTAATTTAGATTTCAAGTCAAATTCTAAGCGGTGTCGTAATGACTCAGCAATAATGGACGAGTGTAATTGTAATCCGAAACGGTAATAAATATTTCGTGAAATAACAGCGAACGGATTTGCCCTTAGTATTCCACTTGGAAAAATAGTACTAGCATACTGAGAAAGCCAAGATGAATATTCATCACCACGTTTTTCCCAAAAATTCTGAAAAACATTATATAAACGGGAAGGGTTATTATAATGTCCACCAATATGACAAATGCTCAATACTTTTTCTGGATGCATTTGTGCAAATGTCGTAGAGATATAACAGCCATAGCTTAGAGCACAAATATGAGCCTTTTTAATTCCCTCTTTTTCATACAAGTTCAATAATTGATCTACGAGGCGCTGTATTGAAAAGTCGATAGCTTCTCCTTTATCGTCGCCGTGACCTAATAAATCATAAGTTATAATGTTGTAGGATGCAGAAAATCGTTTATGCTCTTTTTTGAAGGCGCGGCGATTTCCAACTAATCCATGAATAAAAATGATTGTTTCCTTTTCAGAATGTGTATTTGTTTGCAAAAAGGATACTCCTTTCAATAACTGGAGATTTATATAGTATTTTAAATTAGTTATCTATAATTCACATAGAATAATAATAAGTACCAGGTAATAATATCAGATGTTTACACTTGTTGTAAAGATGAGTTTATATGTATATTTTGTAAAAATAGAAAAAGTGTGTTTACATTCAGTTTACATTTATAGCGTATTCTAGTTTTAGAGATAATAGTTTTGTTTATAACGAGGAGATGAACGACAATGGAAGTTAGGAATATAGAAAAGAAAAAAGGGAATTGGAGGCAGTTTTTACGTCTCATTAAAGATACAAATCCACCGAAAGGCATTCTTATTTTTGCATTACTAATGAGCTTACTTTCTACTGGAGCGAGTTTGTTTATTCCAATGCTAACAAAAGGTTTAGTTGATAATTTTTCGCTTTCCTCAATTAGTACGGGACAAATTGTTGGATTAATTGCATTCTTTATTATTCAAACAATTGCTGCAGGATTGTCTATTTATTTACTGAATTATATTGGACAAAAAATTGTGGCTGGACTTAGGGAACGATTGTGGAAAAAGGTACTTATTTTACCAGTGTCTTATTATGATCAAAACAGAACGGGAGATACAATTAGTCGTATGACAAATGATACAGGTGTTGTTAAAACATTAATTTCTGAGCATTTGTCAAACTTATTAACAGGCGGTATCTCAATTATTGGATCATTAATTGTATTATTTGTTTTAGACTGGAAAATGACAATTTTACTTTTAACGGTTATTCCGTTATCGGTACTAATTTTAGTTCCACTTGGACGAAAAATGTATAAGATTTCAAAAGCACTTCAAGATGAAACGGCTTCGTTTACAAGTGTGTTAACACAAGTGTTATCAGAGATTCGTTTAGTGAAATCTTCAAATACGGAAAAAAAAGAATATGAGACAGGTAATGCAGGTATCCAAAAATTATTGCAATTTGGTTTGAAAGAAGGAAAAGTGCAAGCATTAATTTCACCAGTTATGTCGTTTGTTTTAATGGCATTACTTGTTATTATCGTAGGGTATGGTGGAATGCGAGTTTCTAGCGGTGCATTAACAACAGGTGAACTTGTAGCATTTATTTTGTATTTAGTTCAAATTATTATGCCGATGAGTCAGTTATCTATGTTCTTTACTCAGTTCCAAAAAGCAATTGGTGCAACCGAAAGAATTAATACGATTTTAGAATATGAAGTAGAAGATCATGAGACAGGTAGGAATGTTACAAATGCGAAGCAGTCGATCGTTATTGAAAATGTACATTTTGAGTATAACGAAGAAGAGAAAATATTGAAAAATATCGACTTCACGATTGAATCTGGAAAAGTAACAGCGATTGTAGGACCAAGTGGTAGCGGAAAAACAACTTTATTCTCGCTGTTAGAACGTTTTTATGAGCCGACTAGTGGTTTCATAAAATTAGGGAAAGAACCAATTACAGCATATTCATTACAGTCATGGCGACGTCAAATTGGTTACGTTTCACAAGATAGTCCGTTAATTGATGGAACGATTCGTGATAATATTTGCTACGGTGTTGAGGGCGAAGTGACTGACGAAGAAATTGAAAAAGTAGCAGCGATGGCGTATGTTGATGCGTTTATTCATGATTTACCAAGTGGATATGCAACAGAAGTTGGAGAGCGTGGTGTGAAGCTTTCTGGAGGGCAAAGACAGCGAATTGCGATTGCTCGAGCGTTACTACGAAATCCGCAAATCTTGATGTTAGATGAAGCGACTTCAAGTCTTGATAGTAAATCGGAATCAGTTGTTCAGAAGGCGTTAAATAACTTAATGAAAGGTAGAACAACTTTAGTTATTGCGCATAGACTTTCTACTGTTGTCGATGCAGATAAAATTATCTTTATTGAAAAAGGGAATCTTACAGGAAGTGGCTCACATGATGAGTTATTACGGACACATGACATGTACCGTGAATTTGCAATGCAGCAGTTGAAAATTAAAGAAGGAGCATTATAGAATGAAAACAATCAGTGAGGGGGCACTTCACTGATTGTTGATTTTAGAGTGCTAAAAAGTATGTTAAGCAGAAAGGATATGATTCCTTGATACCTAAAATATTAATTGTAGATGATGATCCGCATATTAGAGAACTTGTTTCTGTATTTTTGGAACGAGAAGGTTTTCAAACATATGAGGCCGTTGATGGATTAGATGCTCTTCGAAAAATAGAAGAAGTGAAAGTCGATATGGCGATTCTTGATATTATGATGCCAAATATGGATGGGTTTGATTTGTGTTTTGAATTAAGAAAATACTATGATATTCCGATTTTGATGCTAACTGCTAAAGGAGAAACATCTCAAAAGATAAAAGGGTTTCACCTCGGAACAGATGATTATCTTGTGAAACCCTTTGATCCTTTAGAATTAGTTGTGAGAGTGAAGGCATTATTGAAACGTTACCAAATTACAGTATCTCAGTCTATTCAAGTTGGGAATGTACTGTTAAATCGTAAAACATTTGAAGTTAACGCCGGAGAACAAACGGTCACATTGCCTCTAAAAGAATTTGAGTTACTCTTTACATTAGGATCTAAGGCGGGAAGAACTTGTTCAAGAGAGCAATTAATTGAAGACGTATGGGGATATGATTTTGAAGGGAATGAACGCACGCTAGACGTTCATATTAATCGGTTGCGTGAAAAGTTTCAAGAAGAGCAATCGAAGTTTAGTATAAAGACGATAAGGGGTTTAGGGTATCGCTTAGAGGTAAGTAAATGAGACAAAGAAAACGAATGAGTAAGATGAAGATGTTAAAAATAATGGGGGCGATAATAGCGCTCTTTACTTTTCTTACTATAATTTGGTCTATAGCCTTTTTTGTATCGTCTAGTGTAATGAAAGCTTTGGAAATAAACGTATCGCCTTTTGTTACGTTTCTAATTAGTGATATGGTCGGCTTTGTATTCATTGTTCTTATTTGGGTATTGATCGGAATATTAATGAGACCGAAGCGAGAAGCGATGATTTGGACGATCGTTGAACCGATACAAAAAATTGCAAAAGGAGATTTCTCCGTAAAAATACGAAATGAAGAAAAGTATGATGGAGAGATTGGAGTACTCGTAAAAAGTATAAATGATATGACAGATGAACTGAATGCGATGGAGAAACTGCGCCAGGAATTTGTATCGAATGTTTCTCATGAAATACAGTCACCATTAACTTCTATAAAAGGATTTGCTAGAGCGCTACAAGATGATAATCTGCCAGCTGAAAAAAGAAAGCATTATCTTACCATTATTGAAACTGAAACAACGAGATTATCTAAACTGAGTCAAAATTTATTAAAGTTAACACTTTTAGAATCAGAAGAGTATGTACCAGAAAGAGTGACTTATCGATTAGATCAGCAGTTAAAGCAAGTTGTATTAAATAGTGAACCGCTTTGGGCTGAAAAAGAAATTGAGTTAGACCTTGATTTAGAAAAAGTGCAAATGACTGCTGACCAAGAAAGTATGAGTCAAGTATGGATCAATTTAATTCATAACAGTATTAAATTTACTCCAAGTGGTGGTACGATTACAATTCAGTTAAAAGAACATAAGAAATTAGTGGAAGTACGTATTCATGATACGGGAATTGGTATATCAGAGGAACAGAAGCAGCATGTTTTTGAACGTTTTTATAAAGCAGATTCTTCACGGAATCGCGCTTATGGAGGAAGTGGCTTAGGTTTGGCGATTGTAAAAAAAGTACTCGACCTTCATCAAGGAGAAATAAAATTCGAAAGCGTGGAAGGGAATGGTACAAAATTTATTGTACGTATTCCAAATCATGAAGAAAAATAGTGTTAGGAGGAGAACCTTCTAACACTATTTTTTTTAAAAAATGCATTTACCATTACCATAGTTACCTATAAGTAACCTACGCACATGAAAGTGCATCATTGCCTTTTTGCATAAATATAGATACACTTTTAATATAATAAACAACTGAGATGATTAAGGAGTGTTACACTTGGCAGAATTATTACAAGGAAAAAATGCTTTAATTACAGGAGCAGGTAGAGGGATTGGTCGCGCTGTAGCGATCGCATTAGCGAAAGAAGGCGTAAATGTTGGTCTTTTAGCTCGTTCAGAAGAAAACTTAAAAGCAGTTGCGAAAGAAGTAGAAGCAGAAGGCGTAAAAGCTGTTATTGCGACTGCTGACGTATCTTCATATGAAGAGGTGACTACTGCAATTGAAACGTTAAAAAATGGTTTAGGATCTATCGATATTTTGATTAATAACGCTGGCATTTCTAAGTTCGGTAAGTTTTTAGAACTAGAAGTTGCTGATTGGGAAAAAATCATTCAAGTAAACTTAATGGGTGTATACTATGCAACCCGCGCCGCTTTACCAAGCATGATTGAACAACAATCTGGTGATATTATTAATATTTCATCTACAGCAGGACAAAAAGGTGCACCTGTAACAAGTGCATATAGTGCTTCTAAATTTGGTGTTCTTGGTTTAACAGAATCGTTAGCAATGGAAGTTCGTAAACATAACATTCGTGTAACAGCGTTAACTCCAAGTACAGTAGCAACTGACATGGCTGTAGACTTAGGATTAACTGATGGAAACCCTGATAAAGTAATGCAAGCAGAAGATATTGCAGAGTTTATCGTAGCGCAGCTGAAATTAAATAAACGTACATTTATTAAATCTGCTGGACTTTGGTCTACTAATCCGTAAGGGCTAAAGTTATAAATAAAGAAGGGATATCTATTCTGTAATGGAATGGGTGTCCCTTCTTTATTTTTTGTATATGAAACAGAATTTTCGGTATAATTAAATATGAATGGTAGAAAAGTATTAAAAACTTTAAGGGGATGGTATTTACATGAGTACGATTGAGAAATGGACGGCTGTGGATCAATATATGAGTGATGTATTAATACCGAAAGATTCTACATTAGAAGAAGTTCTTCTAGCAAATGTTGCAGCTAATTTGCCGGCACATGATGTATCGCCAACTCAAGGGAAGTTTTTACAACTATTAGTACAAATTCAAGGAGCTCGTAATATTTTAGAAATTGGCACTCTAGGCGGATATAGCACTATATGGCTTGCAAGAGCATTGCCATCTGGAGGGCGAATTGTTACATTAGAAGCAAGTGAAAAGCATGCTGAAATTGCACGGAGCAATATTGAACGTGCCAATTTGAATGATAGAATAGAAATACGAGTAGGATTAGCGTTAGATTCTTTACAGAAAATAGAAAACGAGAAGTATGAACCATTTGATTTTATTTTCATAGATGCTGATAAACAAAATAATCCGGCTTATTTTGAATGGGCAATGAAACTATCACGCCCTGGTACTGTAATTATTGGGGATAACGTAGTACGTGAAGGAGAAGTTATTGACAATACTAGCAGCGATCCTCGTGTACAAGGGATACGCCGATTCTATGAATTAATAGCTGCTGAGCCGCGTGTAAGTGCTACGGCGCTTCAAACTGTCGGAAGTAAAGGGTATGATGGATTTGTAATGGCAGTCGTTAAAGAATGATGTAAGGAGATAAGTGGAATGAAAAAGATGTTTCAAAAATTATAACATGTATCGTGTGTAACAAAGTTAGCCCGAGGACCTCCAACATACATAACAATATAAGTTTATATAAAAAATTGGAGGTTAGGAATAGATGAGAACTGAAAAAGAAATGCTAGACTTAATTATAAATACAGCAAAAGAGGATGAAAGAATTCGAGCTGTCATTATGAATGGGTCACGTGTGAATCCAAATGTGAAAAAAGATTGTTTCCAAGACTATGATATTATTTATGTTGTAAAAGATATACAATCTTTTACGTGTAATCATAGTTGGATTCATAGATTTGGAGAAATAATGATTGTGCAAATGCCGGAAGAAATGTCGTTAGTTCCAGCGGATGAAGACGGGAAATTTCCGTATTTAATGCAGTTTATGGATGGAAACCGGATTGATTTAATGCTAGTTCCAGTGGGTTTAATAAATAAATTTATTGGACAGGATAGTTTAAGTAAATTACTACTGGATAAAGACAATTGTATTGGAGAATTTCCGCCAGCAAGTGATAAAGATTACGTTATAAAAAAGCCTACAGAAAAAGAGTTTTTCGATTGCTGTAATGAATTTTGGTGGTGCAGCACAAATGTAGGGAAAGGGTTATGGAGAGAGGAATTTTCTTATGCGAAAGGAATGCTTGAAGGCCCTGTACGAGATATGTTAATCGTAATGATAGAATGGCATATTGGCATGAAAACAAATTTTACAGTGAATACCGGAAAGTTTGGTAAGCATTTCGAGCAATATGTTGAAAAAGATACGTGGGAGCAATTTAGAAAGACATTTTCAAATGCAGAATATGAAAATATATGGCAGTCATTCTTTGTAATGGGAGATCTATTTAGGGAAGTTGCGAACGAAATTGCTAACGCTTATGGATATCAATACCCGCAAGGTGATGATGACAGGGTGACAAGTTATTTAAAACATGTGAAAGTTTTGCCGAAAGATAGTACATCGATTTATTAATTTTATAAAGCAGTAAGACTGTCCTAATTATGGACAGTCTTATTTTTGTATATTGATAAGAATTTCTCTAACAAAGTGCAGATGAATCACATATGAAATTTTAGGGAGGTTTTTATCATGTATTATTTTTATGCGCCAGAAATGTTCGTTCCATTTCAGTTGGGGACAGAACGTAATATTTCGTATGCTTATATGCCATATCATTCATTTTATTATGGAGACTATATAAACGCATTGCCATACGCATTACATGTTCCTCAAAATTATGAAGCCCAAATGAAAGAAGAGGATCGAGGGTCATGGACACCATTTTCATGGGTCGAAAAATATGCGTATGCATTTTCAGGACCATACAATAAAGCAGAAGTAGCTCTTACATTTGATGATGGACCAGATTTAGTATTTACTCCAAAAATTTTAGATAAGTTAAAACAACATAATGTGAAAGCTACATTCTTCTTGCTTGGTGAAAATGCAGAAAAGTTTCCGAATGTAGTAAAGCGTATCGCGAATGAAGGGCATGTAATTGGTAATCATACGTATAGCCATCCGAATTTAGCGAAAGTAAATGAGGCTGAGTACCATAATCAAATTATAAAAACGGAAGAAATATTAAATCGTTTAGCTGGTTATGCACCGAAATTTATTCGTCCACCATATGGTGAAATACTTGAAAATCAATTGAAGTGGGCAACAGAGCAAAATTTTATGATTGTACAGTGGAGTGTTGATACAGTTGATTGGAAAGGGGTAAGTGCTGATACGATTACAAATAATGTGTTAGGGAATTCATTTCCAGGTAGTGTCATACTTCAACATTCGACTCCAGGTGGACATTTGCAAGGGTCTGTAGATTCGCTAGACAAAATCATTCCGCAGTTAATAACGAAAGGAGCACGTTTTGTAACACTTCCAAGCATGTTCCAGACATCGAAAGAAAGAAAATAAACAAATATGCCACTAATTGGAAAATGTAGGGTTATACCGTATAATGAAAGTGTAAGTTAGGGGGGATATAATTGATGGATGCACTAGTAAACATAGGAATAAGCATATTGATTGGTATTATATTTATACTTGCGGCCCTTATTCTTCAAAAAAATCCACCGACGGATATTAACGCAGCATACGGTTACCGTACGAAACGATCTATGAAAAATAAGGAATTATGGGATGCAGGTAACAGGTATAGTGCAGAAGTGATGAAACAAAATGGATTCATTATGATGTTAATTGGAAGTGTTATTAGTATACTGTTTAGATATCCACATACAATGATAGCGATTATGGTTATTATGCTGTTGTTAATCATTCGCTTATTTATGAGAGTAGAGAAAAGATTAAAGATACTTGAACAATAATGAGAAATAAAATAGGACTTCCGCACAATATAAGCTGGAAGTCCTATTTTATTTACAAACTATTATTTTTTAGCAATTCTTTTCCTTGTTCTATAACAAATTCATAGTATTCAAGGTCATAGGGATAAATATCTTCAAATGTTATCGTTATCGGTTTACTATTTAAAACAGAAATAGTCGTTAAAGATGAAATATCTCTTTTTAATAGTTGTAGAAAAGAAGTTGCATGTACTTTCATCACGTCGTCTACTTCTTCACCCGGTGCAAATGGAAGTGGTTGTATTACATTGTGAAAATACATATGACAAAACTCACGATCAGTAAGATTTGAAATTTCATAATCTATTTTAAAGATTCCGTTGTATGCTAAATCAGTCGTTTGAAAGGAAAGCCCCAATTCTTCTTCAATTTCACGAAGGCCGCCGATTTGTACATCTTCATCATGCATAATGTGTCCAGCGGATGTAATATCCCATATACCCGGAGCTTCTTTTTTATTTTTAGAGCGTAATTGGAAATATAAGAACATATCCTCAGCATCTTTTTCTACAAACCAGCAATGAAATGTTTCGTGCCAATCACCGTCACGATGTACTTCATCACGTAATTTCTTTCCAAGTGTATTTCTTTCAGGATCAAATATTGTTAACCACTCTGTCATTTTAATTCCCCTTTCTGCAAATTTTATTATACAATATTTGTATTGAATTTTGGGAAAATAAAGAAAAAGGAGTGATTATAAGTGAAGAGAGAGAGTAAGGAAATAAAATCAATAATTTCAACTGAGGAAGAATTACGACAAATATTGGGGCAACCAAGTGAACGTGCTTTGAAAAAAGTTATTTCATCACTTGATCATCATTGTGTAGATTTTCTGTCTAAATCTCCTTTTCTAGTATTATCTACTGCAAATAAATTAGGAGAGTGTGATGCTTCGCCGAGAGGAGACGCACCTGGATTTGTATATGTATTAAATAAAAATAAAATTATCATTCCAGAAAGGCCGGGTAATCGTCGTATAGATTCAATTTTAAATATTATTTCAAATCCGCACGTAGGGTTAATCTTTTTTATTCCTGGTCTTGGGGAAACACTCCGAATAAACGGTAAAGCATATATTACAAACGATGAAGAAATTTTGAAAGAAATGCAGGCGAATGGACGTAATCCGTTACTTGGAATTGTTGTTGAAATAGAAGAATGCTATATTCATTGTGCAAAAGCTTTTATTCGTTCAAAAATGTGGGACCCAGAGTCATGGTTAAATAAAATAGAGTTACCTTCAGCTGCAAAGATGTTACGGGAGCATGCGAAAGTGAATGCTTCAGAAGAGGAAGTTGCACGTTCTTTAGAAGAAAGTTATACGAAAAGATTGTATTGAAAATGTTTTATAAATATAGTTTTAGGAAGTGGGAGGCTTCTCGTTTTAGAATGAATTATTTATATATGAACTGCTGATTTACAAGTTAGAAATTTAAAATATAGGTAATAAGAGAAGTCTTTGTAAAATGTTATTGTGAAATATAATGAGAAATTATCTTTAAAATAGTAAATAAAAATAGGCTTGCTTTTTAAAATTTTCATAACTATAATAAGTTAACAAATAGACATGAACGAAAAAGTAACGATAAGGACATGAGATGATTTTTACGGTTTACAGAGAGGGAAGCCAAGGCTGTGAGCTTCCTAACACGAAAAATGATCTTACCACCTTTGAACTTCAATAGTGAACGAGTAATCTAGTAATTATTGACGGTATCAGCCGTTATCTGAACTTGAGCAACCTAGAAGGAAATAAGCCTGGGTTGGAACAAGGGTGGAACCACGAAAACACATTCGTCCCTTTCCTAGGGATGAGTGTGTTTTTTTATAGTTATTAGATTGAAAATTAAAAATAATTAAAAAATAGTATTGATTTTGTTTTTTATGCGAGTATAATGAGTTAACAAATATATATGAACGGAAAAGTAACGATAAGGACATGAAATCATTTTTACGGTTTACAGAGAGGGAAGCCAAGGCTGTGAGCTTCCTAACACGAGAAATGATCTTACCACCTTTGAACTTCAATAGTGAACGAGCAATCTAGTAATTATTGACGGTATCAGCCGTTATCTGAACTTGAGCAATCTAGAAGAAAATAAGTCTAGGTTGGAACAAGGGTGGAACCACGAAAACACATTCGTCCCTTTCCCAGGGATGAGTGTGTTTTTTTTATTACTTTGGAAGGAGGTGCGGTAACATGAAACGATTAGTACGTACGGAAATAACCACCACCTGCATGAAAAAATGGCAGAGCAAGGTGATTGATAGAGATAAAAAATAAAATTTTAGGAGGAGATTAGAAGATGAATAATGTTATTAATGTTGGGGTATTAGGGTTAGGTACTGTCGGAAGTGGTGTTGTCCATATTTTGAAAGAACATTATAAAAAAATCACTCTTGATACAGGATATGAAGTAAAGGTAAAGACAGTCGTTGTACGTGATTTGGAAAAAGAACGTGATGTTTGCATTGATGGAATCGTAGTAACAAGTAATGTTGATGAAGTTCTAAATGATTCAAATATTGATATTGTAGTAGAGGTAATGGGCGGAATTGAAGAAGCGAAAGAGCATATTGTGAAGGCTTTACAAAGTAAGAAACATGTCGTAACAGCAAATAAAGATTTAATGGCCGTATACGGTGCGGAGCTTTTGCAACTGGCAAATAAAAATGAATGTGATTTATGTTATGAAGCAAGTGTAGCGGGTGGGATTCCGATATTAAGAGGATTAACAGACGGGCTAGCGTCAGATCAAATTGAAAAAATAATGGGAATCGTAAATGGAACAACAAATTATATGTTAACAAAGATGAGTCAAAATGGATGGTCGTATGAAGAGGCTTTACAGGAGGCACAAAAATTAGGTTTCGTAGAATCCGATCCAACAGCGGATGTAGATGGGCTAGATGCTGCGAGAAAGGTAGCAATTCTTGCTAACTTAGGTTTTTCGATGAATGTTTCTTTAGATGATGTTCAAGTTAGAGGTATTCGAAAGGTTGAAAAAGAAGATTTAGAGATGGCCGAAAAATTAGGATTTACTATGAAATTAATTGGTAAAGCTGAAAAACAAGGATCATCCATTCACTTAAGTGTAGAACCGACTTTATTACCAAGTCATCATCCGCTATCGAATGTGAATAATGAATTCAATGCGGTGTATGTTCACGGTCAAGCAGTAGGAGAAGTGATGTTTTACGGACCTGGAGCTGGGAAGTTACCAACTGGTTCTGCTGTAGTAAGTGACATTATTTCAATCGTTAAAAATATGAATCAAGTTCCGAAAAATAAAAGTGTATTAAAAGAACCGGAGCCGTATGAATTACAAGGAGATGAAGAAGTAGTTTCGAAATACTTTTTGCGTATTTCATTACGAGATGAGCCTGGAATGTTACAAAAAATAACAGAATGTTTCGTTGATTATTCTGTGAGTTTAAAAGAGGTAATTCAATTACCTTTGAATCGTGAGCTTGCAGAAGTCGTTGTTGTGACGCATCGAACTTCAAAATATCAATTCGAACAAGTTTTAGGGGCGATAGAAGATGTCGCAAGTGAAATAAACAGTTACTACATTATTGAGGAGGAAAAACAATATGTATAAAGGACTATTAAAACAGTATGCTTCTTATTTACCAGTGAATGAAAACACACCTGATGTCAGCTTAATGGAAGGAAATACACCCCTTATTCCATTATTAAATATATCAAAACAATTAGGGATTCAGTTATACGGAAAGTATGAAGGAGCGAATCCAACAGGTTCTTTTAAAGATCGTGGTATGGTAATGGCCGTTGCAAAGGCGAAAGAAGAAGGGGCAGAGGCAATCATTTGTGCATCTACAGGTAATACATCGGCATCGGCTGCAGCTTATGCGGCACGCCTCGGGATGAAATGTATTATCGTAATACCAGAAGGGAAAATTGCGCATGGGAAATTAGCGCAAGCAGTTGCTTATGGAGCGGAGATTATTTCAATAGAAGGGAATTTTGATGATGCACTTAGAGCTGTAAGAAATATTGCTGCAGAAGAGCCGATAACATTAGTAAACTCAGTGAATCCTTATCGAATTGAAGGGCAAAAAACAGCGGCATTTGAAATTTGTGACCAGTTGCAAAACGCACCAGATGTTCTAGCTATCCCTGTTGGAAATGCTGGGAATATTACAGCATATTGGAAAGGGTTCTGTGAATACGAGAAAGAAAAAGGCTATAAGAAGCCAAGAATTCACGGTTTTGAAGCGGAAGGGGCGGCGGCAATTGTAAAAGGACATGTCATTGAGGCACCTGAAACGATTGCAACAGCGATTCGCATCGGTAATCCAGCAAGTTGGTCGTATGCAGTAGAGGCAGCCGAGCAGTCTAATGGTGAAATAGATATGGTGTCAGATGAAGAAATATTACATGCGTATAGATTGTTAGCAAAAACTGAAGGAGTTTTCGCAGAGCCAGGATCGAATGCATCATTAGCGGGCGTAATTAAACATGTTCAATCTGGAAAAATCAAAAAAGGCGAAACAGTTGTTGCAGTTTTAACTGGAAATGGTTTAAAAGATCCTGATATCGCAATTTCTTCTAATAAATTTGATATTGCAAGTGTGTCAAATGATATAGAACAAATTAAAGATCATATTAAAGGGGTGATTATGTCGTGATACCATTAAGAGTTCGTGTTCCTGCTAGTACAGCGAATGTTGGACCAGGATTTGATTCTGTTGGAATAGCTTTGTCATTATATTTAGAAGTGAGTGTAAAGGGAGAAGCTGATAAGTGGCAAGTGATACATTCTTTTGACGATTCAATTCCAACAGACGATAAAAATTTAATTGTTAGCACGGCATGTAAAGTATGTCCTTCTTTATCACCCCATATAATAGAAGTTACTAGTAATATTCCGCTGACAAGAGGGCTAGGAAGTAGTGCATCAGCGATTGTAGCAGGAATAGAGCTTGCGAATCAACTTGGAAATTTACATTTAACAACTGATCAAAAGGTCCAAATTGCTACAAATTTTGAAGGACATCCAGATAATGTTGCTGCTTCTATTTTAGGTGGAACTGTAATCGGAGCACTGGATGGCAAGAATGTTTCGGTTGTAAGGATTGAAAGTAAGGAATTAGGCGTAATTTCTCTTATTCCGAATGAAGAGCTAAATACGGATGAAAGTCGATCTGTATTACCAGAGATGTTTCCGTTTCATGAAGCGGTTAAGGCTAGTGCGATAAGTAACGTATTAGTAGCTGCGTTATGTCAAAAGAAGTGGGAAGTTGTAGGTGAAATGATGGAAAGAGATCATTTCCACGAGCCATATCGTTTAGAACTTGTACCGTTATTACCATCAATTCGTAAATGTGCAAAAGAATTCGGAGCATATGGCACAGCGCTTAGTGGCGCGGGACCATCCATTTTTATTTTAACTCCGTATGAGAAGCGTCAAGAAATTGCTGAGCAATTAGCAAGAGTATTTGCAGCTATGAAAGTATGTGAGCTTGAAATCGATCATAAAGGGATTACTGTAAATAAGGAAGAACATATTGGATTATAAAGAAAGCTAGCATCGCTAGCTTTCTTTAAGTTATGGGGAATTTATTTTAACTAGGATTTTTTGGGAGTAATAATATTTTAGAAAGAGAATATAAAATGAATATTAATTTTAGAGGTGATTATATGAGTTCAAAAGAGTCACCAGAAGAAAAAAGAGAGCGTATGAGACAAAGTGAATTGAAAAATAATCCTACCGGTTCTTTGAATGATGGACTCAACAGGGCGGAATCAGGTAGCCCTGTTGATAGGACAGGTGGTATGAATTGGAAAGGTACAGGGATATTAATTTTAGTGCTAGTTTTAGGATATATTATATACAGTTACTTTTTCAGTTAAGGAACCTTGTTAAAATTTTGATTTGTTTGAACTCATAATTAGTAAAAATGAACTTATTTTTACACTTTGAAGAGGGTCGTCCAAAAAAATTGGACGGCCCTCTCTTATTATTTGTGTTCGATATAATTTCATGTACTGTTGCAAATTTACCCAATAAGAACATGACTCCATTTCAAAGTTCGGCTTTTGGGGTAGGCCCTATTATTTTTTGCCACATTCCTGTAACAAAGCACCTGTATATTCAGTGGTGGAGGTGCAGAAGATGAAAAAAATGATAGCAATATGTCTTCTTACTACTATGTCATTTTCGACTTTAGTCGGGTGTGATGTAAAAGGTAATAATGCTTTACAAGAGTCTAAAATAAAGAAAGCGACGTATAAAGATTTTACTTACGATGTAAATCCAGAGACTTTCACGTTAACTGTAGAACATGATGGTGTAAAGGAACAGGCATCACAACCGTTACCGAAAATGAAGGTGTCGAATTTAAAAAAAGACAAGGATCGCACATCGTGGGAATATCCAGATCAAAAAGTAAAAGTAAACTTAGAAAAGAAAAAAGAGCACTTAAATATTGAAGTGGAATCGACTGGTGCAGAAAGTTTTACATGGCCGAAAGTACAAGCTGAAAATTATACACTTCCGTTATGGGAAGGTAAGCAAATTCCAAGTAATGATGAGAATTGGAAGAAGTTTTTAAAGGATGATGCATATTCATTTGCTGAATCATTTTCTATGAAGTTTTTTGCATTAAATGGTTCTAAATATTCGATCGTATATATTGCGAATAATATGTTTAATAATGAATTGAAATTTCATTCAGATCCGAAAATAGGGTTTGATTTTACACATGAATTCCCGAGTATAAATAAAAATAAAACATATGGCTTTCAATTATATGTGACAAATAATGATGCAGTAAGTATCGCAAAACTATACAAGGACAATATTATTGAAAAAGGTGAATTTAAAACATTACAAGAAAAGGCAAGAAAAAATAAAGAAATTGAAAAACTTTACGGTGCAGGTCATTTTTATTTTTGGAATCAAAATGGTTTATCAGAAAGTAATGTAATTTGGCCAAAGCTAAGGGAGCAAATAAATAGTCCGCTGTTTAGCCATATAAAAGAGCTTATTCAAAAGAATAGTTCAGAGCCTGGGGAACTGAATGTATTTGAACAAGTAAGTAAACAAGATTTCATTGATAAGTATCAAAAAAATGTTATTTTGCGTTATGTAAACGAAGCATTATCAATGAAGGAATTGTATAAAGAGGATATTTTCCCGAAAGTTGATCAGGAAGCTAGTGTGTTATTAAAGAAAGGTGTAGATCACTTATCGAAGACAGAGCTGTATAGCTTAAATAAACATTTACTAAAGTCAGTACTCGGTGATGCGGTTGAAGAAGTAAGTAAATGGGGTAATGCAGATGGAACGGATATACTAAAGGAAATGAAAGAGGCCGGGATAGAAAAGGCGTGGATTGGTCTACCGAACTGGGAACAAGGATATATGCAACCTAATTTCGTTACAGAAGCTAAGAAAATGGGATATTTAGTTGGTCCGTATGATTCTTATCATTCCATTCATGAAAAAGGTGATAAAAATTGGAACACAGCGTCCTTTAATGATCCAACGTTATATGAAGAGGGTACTGTAACGAAGAAAAATGGAGAGAAAGTGCAAGGGTTTTTAGGGAGAGGCCGAAAATTAAATCCGACATTATCACTTCCTAGTGTAAAAGAACGAATGAACGATATATTACAAAATGGCCCTAAATATAATTCATGGTTTATTGATTGTGACGCGACGGGCGAAATTTATGATGATTATTCAACAAAACATGTAACGACACAAGAACAAGATTTAAAAGCACGATTAAAACGAATGGATTATATTGCACAAGAAAAAGGTATGGTAGTTGGCTCAGAGGGCGGAAATGATTTTGCGAATAGTACGATTGCATTTGCTCATGGCATTGAAACACCAGTTATTAAGTGGGACGATGAAGATATGAGGAAAAATAAAACAAGCCCGTATTATGTCGGTGGGTATTGGTCACCAAATCAAAATGTTCCTGAAAAATATGCAAAACAAGTACCGTTGAAAGAAGAATATAAACAAGTATATTTAAATCCGGTATATTCGGTACCGTTATATAAATTAGTATACAATGATTCCGTTATTACAACGCATCACTGGGAATGGGGAAGTTTGAAAGTAAAAGATGAGGTAGGAAATCGTATGTTGTATGAGTTATTGTATAATGTTCCTCCTTTGTACCATTTAGATGAAGTAGAGTGGAATAAGCATAAAAAAGAAATTACAGAGCATCTGAAATTTTGGAATGAAGTTCATGAAAAGGCAGTAAAAGAAGAAATGACGAACTTTGCATATTTGTCAGAAGATAAGTTAGTACAATCTGCTTCATATGGAAAAAACATTAAAATCATTGTGAATTTCTCTAATGATGATGTGGAAATAGAACAAACGAAAATAAAAGCAAAGTCAGCTTTAATTAATAATAATGGGAAGCAAATAATATACACACCAAATGAGAAATAATAAAGTGAAACTTTAATCAGTGGGGGATTTATCTCTCACTGATTATTAGTCATCACCAATCAAAATTTTACGGCACAAACTTGACTCTTTATTCCTACTAAATTGTGAGGTGAAAATCTTACTACCTCAAATAACAGAATGATAATTCTGTAAATCTGAATGTTCCGAAGTGTTGGGTTTTTTAAGTTGATAAATAGTGACTTGCCAAAAATAAGCACAAGAGTATAATGTGAAATGGAATACATGTTGGATTCATGAAGTAACCTTACAAAATTGTAAGGTAATTGAAAGGAAATTCAATATGAAGATTAATAGACTTACATTATACTAGGGAAAGAGAAAGAGAGGCGAATGGGTATGAGCTCTGAATTAGAACAAAACACGAGAAGTAATAAAAAACGTTCTAAAAGAAAGTCATTAAAATGGTTCATTTTAATTCCATTTTTCCTACTTATTTTTGGAGGAGTAGGATATGGATCGTTTATATATAACAAAGCAAAAGCTGTTGTAAGTGATGCGTATGCAAAAATTGATAAGTCATCAAAGCGTGATAAAGAAGTTGAACCTTTAAAGGATAACATTTCAATATTAATCATGGGTGTAGATGGAAGTGAAATGAGAAAAAGCCAATACGGCGAAGCAGTTCGGACAGATGCACTTTTATTAGCGACAATTAATAAAGATGATAAGTCAGTTAAATTAGTAAGTATTCCACGTGATTCACGTGTTTATATTCCATCTAGAAAAAAATTAGATAAAATTACACACGCACACGTATTTGGTGGTGTTGAAAGTACACGAGATACAGTGGAACGATTTTTAAATGTTCCAGTTGATTATTATGTGAAGTTTAACTTTGAGTCATTTGTACAAATTGTAGATTCAATTGGTGGTATTGATATTGATGTACCGGTTGCTTTCACTGAACAAGATAGTAAAGACCAAGCAGGTATGATCCATTTAGAAAAAGGTTACCAACATTTAAATGGTGAACAAGCCCTTGCACTTGCGAGAACGCGTAAAATTGACAGTGACGCAATGCGTGGTCAAAGACAACAACTTGTAATTGAAGCAATTGCGAAAAAAGCTATGTCTGTTCAATCAATTAGCAAAATGGGCTCTTTACTTAATGCAGTGGATAACAACATGAAAACAAACTTAACGTTTGATGATATGCTTGCTATTACGAAAAATATGGCTGGATCTGACCTGCAAATGGAAAAAATGCAAATAGAAGGAACGGATAAACGTATTGGTGGTATTTATTATTACATTCCAAACGAAAAAAATGTGAAAGATATTTCGAATAAGTTAAATGAGCATTTAGGTGTTACACCAAAACCAACTCGAAATGAATAAGTATAAAAAAAGGTTGGCCTCAGCCAATCTTTTTTTATGGAAATGGATTGCTTTATTTGTTTTTTTAGTAGAAAAGCTACTAGGTTTTTCAAGTCTACATTCAAATCATTTAAATTTATATAAACAAAAGGTGTAATTGTACGATATACTAGAGGAGAATAATTGGTAATTAACTCCTAAAGTAGAGAAAATAGATTCATCTCATTACAAATTGAAAGCGAATTGAATTGATGGAAGATCAAACAGGTTAAAACAAATCTTCTTGAAAGTTGTACATAGTGCAATCAAGAATTGGTATGAAAAGAATAAAGAGTTTGTTGAGGCAGGAACAACAATTTTGATAAAACTCCCACTATAATTTATATAAAGTTTATATAGTGTAATAAGAATAAATAGATGTATAATTATATTGGGTGATTTATATATAAGATTAATAGGGAGAGGGAATCGATAGAATGGAAAAAGCTTTTAATATTAAACGAGTAGTAGTCGTTTTAATAGCGATTGCAGCAGTAGCTATTGGGTATTTCATGTTTCAATCTATTACTTCACCAGCAAAAGCTGTTGCGAAACAAGAAAATGTAATACAGCTTGCAAGTGAACAACCGAAAGTTGAAATGAATAAAACGGCACCAAGTCGTTTTAATGGACAGGAAAGAAAAGTTGCTTACCTTACATTTGATGATGGGCCAGGAAAATATACGGCTGAATTATTGAATATGTTAAAACAGCATGATGCGAAGGCGACATTCTTTTTAATTGGTGCGAATGTGAAACAGTTTCCTGATTTAGTAAAACGTGAAAATGCAGAAGGACATTATGTTGGAATGCATAGTATGACACACAATTTTGCGAAGTTATATAAAAATGGCGAGTATGTTAATGAAATGAAAGAAGATCAAGGCTTAATCGCAAATATTATTGGGAAAGCCCCTAAATTAACACGTCCTCCATACGGATCGATGCCTGGTTTAAATGAAGGTCTCCGAAATAAAGTAGTTGAGGATGGTTTAAAAGTGTGGGACTGGACAATTGACTCTTTAGACTGGAAATACAATAAAGTGCCAGTTGATGCAGCGGCAGCGCAAATCGCTCAAAATGTATTAGCTGGTGCAACAAAACCGCAAGAAGTCATTTTAATGCATGACATTCACCCGCAATCAGTTGCTGCTGTGCCAGCAATTTTAAAGGGTCTAAAAGAAAAAGGTTATGAATTTGAGGCATACCATGAAGAGAATCACTTCCCAGTGAATTTCTGGCACGATAACCGTATGTAATTGGAGGAATTGAAGTTGAAGTATGGAAAAGTAGCAGTAGTTGGAGCATTATCAGTAGGATTATTATCAGGTTGTTTCGGTGAAAAACCAGAAGAAAATTTATATACGGCTTTTGAAACAGCAGCGACACAAGAAAAATCGTTAGCTGATGATACGAAAAAGTTAGAGCAATTAGAAAAGCAAGGGCAAGAACTATATTCTCAAATTTTACAAGAAGGTAAAGAACATAATGAAGCAGTCACGAAGAAGATAGAGGAAGCTACTGCAAATGTAAATGAGCGTGAGAAAGTATTGAAAAACGAGAAAGAACTGTTAGAGAAAGCTCAGAAGGAGACGAAATCAGTTCAAAGCAATATAGAGAAGCTTGAAGATAAGAAATTACAAAAACAAGCTAAAGCAGTAGAAGAGTCGTATAAAAACCGTTATGCTGCATTCCAAAAAATGAATGAGGATTACACGAAGGCGTTAGCGAATGAAAAAGAGCTGTATGAAAAATTAAAAGTAAAAGAAACGAAGTTAAAAGAAATTGGTGAAAAAGTTAAAACTGTTAATGAGTTAAATGTGGAAGCGCAAAAGGCGAAAGAACAATTTAACAATTATACAAAAGAGTATAATGATAATAAATTAGCATTTTATAAAGATGCACAAATTAAAATTAAAGAACAAAAATAAAGAAAGATCTTAATTATAATAAAAAGCCGGGGAAACATTGTCAAAAATGTTTTTTCGGTTTTTTACTTTAAATGAATAGAAAAGACTGGAATTGATATCATAAAAGAGTTATAGTGAAATATTCGAAGGGAAACATTGTAAAGTAAGGAGAATGAATTATGTCATATGAATTTTTATTCAAATTAGGTTTAGCACTCTTTTTAGGATTATTCATCGGAATAGATAGGCAGCTAAAGAATAAACCGCTTGGTGTGAAAACAAGTATGGTTATTTCCGTAGCGAGTTGTTTAATTACAATGGTTTCAATTGAATCAGTGAATGTTTATTCTGTACCGGGTCATACAAACATGGATCCAATGCGTCTCGCTGCTCAAATTGTAAGTGGTATCGGTTTTCTTGGAGCAGGGGTAATTTTACGAAGAAATAATGACGTTATTTCAGGATTAACGACAGCTTCTATGGTATGGGCCGCTTCAGCACTAGGTATTGCGATTGGTGCAGGGTTTTATATACAAGCGACGGTTGCCATGATTTTAATTATATTAGCGATTAATGTACTTCCTCAACTTGTGAAAATCGCAGGACCGTATTCATTGAGACAAAAGGACTTGTCGATAAAAATTACCGTAAACAAACATCGAGAGTTAGACGGGATTTTTAAGCAAATTAAAAATTTAAATATGCAAGTGAAACGAGTGAAAATTAAAGATATTGATAATGGGGCATCTCAGCAATTGGAAATGGTCATTTTAGCTCCAGAAGATTTATATACAACTGAATTATATAGTTCTTTAAAAGAAATCGATCATGTTGTATCTGTTGAAGTTGAAAGTAGATAAAAAAAGAGTGGAAAGGGTGATGAAAATTCACTCTTTTTTTATATGGGAAAAAACATTTTGCTATAATCATTTACAAAAGGGGATGCAAATGATGGAGATACATATTCGAAGGGCAACGAAAGATGATATTGCAGGTATAGTAAAAGTGCATGTGGAGAGCTGGAAAACCACATATAAAGGGATATTCGCTAACGAAATTTTAGAAAATGTAACATTCGAACAAAGAAAAAAGCAATGGGAAAACATTTTTCAAAAAGAAGACAATCTACAATATAGATTTATAGCAGAGATGTTAACTGGAGAAATTATTGGATTTATCGATGGTGGAACTGAAAGAATGGGTACATATAATTGTGATATGGAATTATATGCGATTTACATTTTACAAGATTATCAAGGTTTGAAAGTAGGGAAAAGATTATTTCAAGCTTTACTGTCAGAATGTATAAATAATAATATGGAATCTCTTTTAGTTTGGGTAGTTTCTAATAATCCTTCTAAAAAGTTTTATGAAAAATATAATCCGGAAAAAATTGACACGAAACTTTTAGAAAGACTAAATGTAGAAGAAATAGCATATGCTTGGCGAGATATGGATTGTTTATACAAATCACTATCAATTTAGAAGAAGATAATATTATTATGTAAACTTAATTTACAAGAATGAAAAAATACATCAATTATTATATTGGTGTATTTTTTGTTGATGGATTAAACGTTTTGAAAAGATGAAAAGTTTAGTTAGATAAAAAAATTCTGAAATATATCTTGAAATGATTATCATTATCAATTAGAATTATAGTTGATAATAAAATTCAACTGTCAGAAGTTTTATAAAAAAATGATAGTGTTCGTCTAAAAGAGGAGGAGCAGTATGCAGCATGCGAAACAAATCGCGGAACATGCAACAATACAAAGCTTTTTAAATTGTTATTTAAGAGAAACAGGAAGTGGAGAATGGATTACGGAGGATAAAAGGATAGAGGATATTTTCTGCCATTCATTTCAAAGAGATACTATCCCCACTTATTTATGCTGCCCTTTATCGGCACAAAACGTTACTTTGTATGGGGAAGTTATATATAAATCATCAACGGACCGTCATCTATTTGGAGAACAATTTTATTACCAAATTGGCGAAAATAAAAATGTTATTAAAGCAGATTATATTACGGTTATTATGTTTTTAATAAAGGAAATGTCTATTAACTATGGAGAAGGTACGAATCCTGATGAACTTATGCTTCGAGTTATTCGTAGTTGTCAAAATATTGAGAAGTTTATACAAGGAAGGGAGCAGGATATAGCTGAATTATATGGTTTCCATACGACTTTTATAGAGGCGGAGCAATCTTTATTATTTGGACATTTAACTCATCCTACACCAAAGAGTAGACAAGGTATATTGGATTGGAAAAGTTCAATGTATTCTCCTGAATTAAAAGGGGAGTGCCAACTTCACTATTTTCGGGCACATAAAAGTATAGTAAGTGAAAAATCATTGTTACAAGATTCTACAACGGCGATGATAAAAAAGGAATTAAAGAACGATGAAAAGGTAGGTCAAGAATTTATTGAAAAGTACTGTCAAGAAGATGAATATTCATTAATTCCAATCCATCCACTACAAGCAGAATGGCTATTACATCAATCTTATGTGCAAAATTGGATGAATCAAGGCGATCTTGAATATATCGGTCCAGTAGGTAAGTGTTATATGGCGACATCATCACTTAGGACGTTATATCATCCTCATTCCAAGTACATGCTTAAATTTTCATTCCCTGTAAAGGTGACGAATTCAATGCGTATTAATAAATTGAAGGAACTTGAGAGTGGTCCTGAAGGGAAGGAAATGTTAAATACTAAAATTGGTGAAGTGTTAGAAAAGTTTCCGGGGTTTGATTTTATATGTGATCCCGCCTTCATTACAATAAATTATGGTATGCAAGAGTCCGGATTTGAAGTAATTATTCGGGAGAATCCTTTTTATAGTGAAAATGAAAATGATGCAACGCTTATCGCTGGATTAGTACAAGATGCAATTCCAGGTGAAAGAACTCGTTTAGCGAATATTATCCACCGCTTAGCAGATTTAGAAGGTAGAAGCTGTGAAGAAGTAAGTTTAGATTGGTTTAAACGATATATGAATATCTCTTTAAAGCCGATGGTATGGATGTATTTACGTTATGGCGTTGCATTAGAAGCGCATCAACAAAATAGTGTTGTTCAATTGAAAGATGGTTATCCAGTTAAGTTTTACTTCCGTGATAATCAAGGTTTTTATTTCTGCAATTCAATGAAGTCAGTGCTAGATAATGAACTAGCCGGTATTGGCGAACGTACTGGAAATTTATATGACGATTATATTGTAGATGAAAGGTTTCGTTACTATTTAATTTTTAATCATATGTTTGGACTTATTAACGGTTTTGGTACAGCAGGATTAATTAAGGAGGAAATTCTTCTCTCTGAATTAAGGTCTGTACTTGAATCATTCCTTCCATATAACCGTGAGCCTTCTACATTTTTAAGAGAATTGTTGGAAGAGGATAAGTTGGCATGCAAAGCAAACTTGCTAACGAGATTTTTCGATGTTGATGAACTGACAAATCCTTTAGAGCAAGCAATTTATGTACAAGTAGATAATCCACTCGTTAGAGAAGTGGCTGTTCGTTCATAAGTAGTGCTAAAATTTCACGTAATACAAATAATGGAATTCAATATTCCGTATTATAGCGGAGGGATTTATGAAAGAAGAAGTTTATCACATAAAAATATTGAAGGCACTCCAATCAAAAGAGTACATTTCAGTAAGAAGAAGAGTATTCCGGCAATTAGTAGAATCGTTAATTTATGAAGAAATCATTACGCCGATTCGTATACAAAAGGGAGAGCAAATACTTTTTATTATACAAGGTCTTGATGAAAAGAATCAAAATGTAACGTACCAATGCTATGGACAAGAACGTATGACATTTGGGCGTATTTGTTTACATGACTCATTAATAATGAGAGTTCAAGATGAGGAAGAAGAAATACAATCAGTTTCACAATTTTTACAGGAGATTTTTCGAATTGTTCAAGTTGATCGAACGACATTGGATTCTTTTATTCAAGAATTAGAACAAACAATCTTTAAAGATACGATTGCACAATATGAGAGAAGTTGTGAAGAAGACTATCTTGCGAAATCTTATGATGAGCTTGAAAGTCATTTAATAGATGGACACCCGTATCATCCTAGTTATAAAGCACGCATCGGGTTTCAATATCGTGATAATTTTCAATATGGATTTGAATTTATGCAACCAATGAAAATTATATGGATTGCAGTTCATGAGAAATATACGACTGTAGGATATGAAAGTGAAGAGAGTTATAACTGTACCTTTAAAGAAGAAATTGGTGAAAAGAAAATCGAAGAGTATATGGATCGTATTCGAAAAATGGACTGTGATTCGAAGAAGTATATGTTTATACCTGTTCATCCTTGGCAGTGGGAGAACTTCATTATTCCGAATTATACTGACCATATACAGGATAAATATATTATTTATTTAGGGAAATCAGAAGATGATTATTGCGCGCAACAGTCGATGCGGACATTAAGAAATGTTACGAACCGAGCGAAACCATATGTAAAGTTATCAATGAATTTACTCAATACTTCAACTATCCGTACATTAAAACCACATTCGGTTGTGAGTGCACCTGCTATATCGAATTGGTTAAAAGATATAGTAGATCATGATCCGTATTTAAGGGATGAATCGCGTTTAATTTTGTTAAATGAATTTTCGAGTGTTACGTACGATGCGAATAAAAAAGCTACATATGGCTCATTAGGATGTATTTGGCGCGAAAGCGTTCACAAATATTTAAATAAGAAAGAAGAGGCAATCCCATTTAACGGTTTATATGCCAAGGGAAAAGATGGGACACCAATTATTGATTTGTGGTTAAAGAGATATGGAGTAGAAAGCTGGCTACAATTGCTTATTCGAAAGGCAATTATCCCAGTTGTACACCTCGTTGTAGAGCATGGAATCGCATTAGAATCACATGGACAAAACATGATTTTAGTTCATGAAGAAGGAATACCAGTCCGTATTGCACTAAAAGATTTTCATGAAGGACTGGAGTTTTATCGTCCATTTTTGAAAGAAATCGAAAAATGTCCTGACTTTACTAAAATGCATAAAACATATGCGAATGGTCAAATGAATGATTTCTTTGAAATGGACCGTATTGGATGTTTGCAAGAAATGGTTTTAGATGCGCTTTTCCTATTCAATCTAGGTGAACTGGCTTTCGTGTTGGCAGATGAGTATCAGTTGAAAGAGGAACAATTTTGGATCATTCTTGTTGAAGAAGTAGAAGATCATTTTGAAAGATTTTCACATTTGAAAGAACGTTTTGAAGCATTACAATTATATGCACCTACATTTCATGCAGAGCAATTAACGAAGCGGCGCTTATATATGGATGTGGAATCACTTGTTCATGAAGTTCCAAATCCGTTGTATAGAGCAAAGCAACTTACAATACAAAAATCAGTTGTTACAGGGGGAAATCATGCTAATCGTTAATAAACAAGAATTTAGCAAAAATGATTTTGAATTGAGATTACAAGGTTACGAGGGAGTGGAACAATTTCAAGAAGCAGAAGGAAATAGATTTGCACTTTGTCTGAAAGATCCATTCGATATTATTACGCTTGTGTTTTTCCTAAAAGAAAAAAGAGCATCTGTGCTACTTATTCATGAAGATACACCAAAGGATACAGCTATTGAAATGGCAAAGCGTGCAAAGTGTACTGCACTTTTATACGGAGAAAGTAACGACTTTACAAAATTAGAAGTTCCAAATCTATTACAAGAAGAACCGTCTTTATTGCAATATAGTTCAGGCACAACAGGAGAACCAAAACTAATTCGTAGAGCATGGACGGAAATTGAAACGGAAATTGCTGCTTACAATGAAGCTTTAAAATGTGAAGAAGACGAAGTGCCAATTGTAATGGCTCCAGTTTCACATTCATACGGATTAATTTGTGGCACGTTATCAGCAATTACGAGAGGTAGCAAGCCTATAATCATTACTAATAAAAACCCTAAATTCGCATTAAATATAGTTCGTAATACCGAAAAACATATCATATATACAGTACCACTTATGCTACATATTATGGGGAGTTTTCCACAAGGGACTTTTCAGTTTCATAAAATTATGACATCAGGATCACCATTGCCAGAACCGTTATTTTATAAGTTAAAAGGCATGACGAAATATATGATGCAGCAGTACGGCTGTTCTGAAGCTGGTTGCATTAGTATATGTCATGATATGAAGACACATTTAGACTTAGGGAAGCCACTTTCTCATGTAAGTATTAACATAGGTTCAAATGAAGATGAACCTGAAGAAATCGTAGTGAAAATTGCTGGAAAGGATATTTATACGAAAGATTTAGGGTATAAATCTGAGCAAGGCCTTCATTTCATGGGGCGAATAGATGATGTTATTAATGTGTCCGGTCTAAAGGTCTTTCCTATAGAAGTGGAAGAAACGATGCTTCGATTAGAAGGTATTCAGGAGGCGATTGTATACCGCGGCAAGCATCCTGTGATGGGGGAAATTGTAAAAGCGAAAGTAGTCTCTCGTATTGAACCAGTACAAATAAGAGAATGGTGCATACAGCATTTACCATTTTATAAAGTACCGCATGAAATTGAAAATGTAGCAGAGATTCCGAAAAATAAAACAGGGAAAGTAAGTCGTAAGTTATTAGAGATGGGAGAGATAACAACATGAGTCGTGAAATGTTAAAAGAAGCAGTTTTAAGCATTATGAGAGAAAAAATGGAACTGAAAAATGTAACGCATTTAGAAGAAACGATGCGTTTAAATCAAGATTTATATATAGATTCGGTAATGATGTTACAGCTTATAGTATACATAGAAATGGATTTAAAGCTATGCGTTCCAGAGGATGAGATAGACCCAAAGGCGTTTCTTACTGTAGGATCTTTGCTTGAATTTATGGAAGAGTTGCAGCCGTTACACGAAGTAAATGTGAATAACTAACCTTTTAGGAAAGTGGATGAGAGTATGACTTCAATTAAAGTTCACTGTTTAGTGAGTTGTTTTTGTGAAATTATAAAAAGGCGTAGCGATATAGATTTCCGTCCATTTTATTTCGGATTATGGGATGGAGATTTTGATATAACAGAAGGCGGGGTTATTTCTTATCATTCCGAAAACATTAACCATGATAACTACTTACTCTGGTATGAAAAATTGTATGGTATTAAAGTGAACGAATGGTACGATCATTCAAAAGATAAAAGTAGCAATGTAGAAACATTTTTAGAATTAGTAGAAAATAAGCCGGAAAATCGTTACGTAATTGTAATGGTTGATATGTCTTTATTGCCTGAGAGAGAAAATAAGTTTCATCAAAAACCGTTTCCGCATTACTTAATGATATCGAAGACAGAGAAAGAAGATGAATGGTTCATGCTTGATCCTGATTTTCGCTGGGAAGGGAATATGGAAAGAGAAAAAGTGCTCCATTCTGTTAAAGATAACCCATTTGGTGGAGGTTATTTCATTGATATAGAAGGAATTCAGGAGCCAACACAAGAGATGGTAGAAAGTTATTTCATGGAAACATTCAAAAAGAATGATAACAAACTAACTATGGAATTAAAAAATTTAATAATAAAAATGGTAAATGAAGAGGATGGGTATTCACTTTCCAGGCTCGTAACGGCAGTAAAGCAAATACCCGTATTGGCAATACGTAAATATAGCTATGAACATGCCTTTGCATACTTCCGTGAAACTCTACAATATTCGGAGCAAGAATTTGATTATTGGTGTGATCGAGTGGAAGACATTGTACAAGGATTTACAAATGTACAGTACCGCGCAATCAAAATGGTAATGACAAACGATAAAGATATGTTAATCCCAATTGTTGAGAAGCTTAATGAAATGAATACAATTGAACTGCAGATTAAGGATGAATTAGAGAAACAGTTTCTGTCATGGAAAGACATGATAACAAGTCAGTCTGTCTTAACTAATACAAGTTCATTGAATATAAGATAAGGGAGTTCAAACCAATGAAATATTCGCTATGTACAATTTCATTTCGCCATCAACTAATTTCATTTACTGATATTGTTCAATTTGCATACGAAAACGATTTTGAAGGAATTGAGTTGTGGGGGACCCATGCACAAAATTTATATATACAAGAGCGTGAAACGACAGAACGAGAAATAGATTATTTAAAGGATAAAAATTTAGAAGTTACGATGATAAGTGATTACTTGGACATATCATTATTAGCAGATTTTCAAAAAACGATGGAAAAATGTGAACAGTTGGTAACACTAGCTAATTGGTTTAATACAAATAAAATTCGTACGTTTGCTGGGCAAAAAGGTAGTGAGGATTTCTTGGAACAAGAGAGAAAAGAGTATGTGAAGCGAATTCGCATGATTTGTGATTTATTTGCTCAGCACAATATGTATATACTATTAGAAACACATCCAAATACGTTAACGGATACTTTACCGTCTACTTTGAAATTGTTAGAAGAAGTAAATCATCCATATTTAAAAATAAACCTTGATTTTCTTCATATATGGGAGTCTGGTGCAGACCCGATAGATAGTTTCCAGCGACTAAAGCCGTGGATACAACATTACCATTTTAAGAATATATCATCAGCGGAGTATTTACACGTGTTTGAACCAAATAATGTATATGCCGCTGCTGGAAGTCGTATAGGAATGGTCCCATTATTTGAAGGTATAGTAAATTATGATGAAATCATCCGGGAAGTGAGAGATACTAATCATTTTGCTTCGCTTGAATGGTTTGGGCATAATGCGAAAGATATATTGAAAGAAGAAATGAGAGCATTAACAAGTAGAAAATTAGAAGTAGTAACCTCATAAGATGAAATGATGTAAGAGTCTTGTTTAAGAGACTCTTTTTTTATGGAATAAATAACCAAAAATTACCATGTATTTAATTTCGGATTTGGTACAATTTAATATATATAAGGAGGTGATCGGTAATGGCTAGAAATCGTAACGCTAATCAATTAGCATCACATGGAGCACAAGCAGCTCTAGATCAAATGAAATATGAAATTGCACAAGAGTTTGGTGTACAGCTTGGGGCTGATACTTCTTCACGTGCAAACGGTTCTGTAGGCGGTGAAATTACAAAGCGCCTTGTAGCGATGGCAGAACAACAGCTTGGTGGCGGATATACTCGCTAAATGTAGAAGGTTATAGGAGAAAGGAAGGATTCTTCCTTTCTTTTTTATTTTCAATTAATTGGTATGGATATATTGTGAACAGGATTCAAAGAATAGGAGTAATGCTATATTTTACCCAATTTCTTTTGTTGTAAATGGAAAGTAGTAAAGATGAAATAGCCCTGGTGGAATGTAAACATAATTTCCAGCAGGGCTATTACATGGTAAGAAATATATGATGAAAGGTTCCGAAATCAACATGTTAAAAAAAGAAAACTGTTGTTTAATTGCACTTGCATCAGTTCCACTTGTTATGACGTTAGGTAATTCAATGCTTATTCCAATCCTGCCAACCATTGAAAAGAAATTACATATTTCATCTTTCCAGGTATCCATGATTATTACAATTTATTCTATCATTGCAATTATACTTATACCGATTGCTGGTTATTTATCAGATAGATGGGGACGAAAGATGGTAATGGTTCCAAGTTTATTAATTGCAGCTATTGGAGGAGCGATAACGGGCTGGGTATCATGGAAAGTTGATAACCCTTACGTTTGGATTCTTATCGGAAGAGCAATTCAAGGGATAGGTGCTGCGGGTGCTATGCCAGTTGTCATACCATGTGTAGGTGATTTATACAAAGATGAAAAACAGGTTAGTGCAGGTTTAGGAATCATTGAGACGTCAAATACATTTGGAAAAGTATTGAGTCCTATATTAGGATCAGCTCTTGCAGCTCTTGTATGGTTCTTACCATTTTGGGCGATTCCAGTTTTATGTGTAATATCGATTGTTTTATTACTGGTACTAGTAAAGGCGAAGAAACAAGAAGAAGAAGTCCCACCACTTAAAGAATTTATTCAATCTATTATCTCTACGTTTCGAGAAAAGGGAAGATGGTTAATTGCCATTTTTATACTAGGTGCAATTATTATGCTTATTTTATTCGGAATACTTTTTTATCTGTCAACTATACTGGAGTCGAAGTACGATATTCATGGTATATGGAAAGGGTGTGTACTCGCTATTCCTTTACTTGTACTATCACTTAGCTCATATATGGCTGGTAAAAAAATTGGAGATAAACAAGATATTATGAAAAAGTGTATCTATATTGGATTTTTACTGGCTGCTGCATCTGTCTTCTTACCTTTATTTCTAAAAGGAATCTATTTGCTACTTCTTTGTCTCGTTATTATGGGGGGAGGAATTGGTATGGCGTTACCGTGTCTAGATGCTCTTATTACACAAGGGATTGAAAAAGAGCAGAGGGGGACAGTTACGTCATTTTATAGTTCAATGCGATTTATCGGTGTAGCAGCTGGACCACCCCTGTATTCTTTTTTTATGAAAGGGGCGGACCATGAAGTATTTTATTTAACAAGCATCTTCGCTGCTATTGGTGCGGTCATAGCAATTATTTGGATTAAACCAGCAAAAGATACAATGATGGTAAAACAGAAGCCGGAACCAACGTCATAATCCGAAAGAGAATTGCATGTTAATTACACAACATGCAATTCTCTTTAATTAGTTAGGAAAAATAACTTGTTTTAACATATAAAATGCGACTCCCCATATGATTAGCCCTGAAAATTTATTTAATACTGTAATCGTTTTTCCTGTCGAGTCTAATCCTTTTAGAAATTTTCCAGCAAAAGCTAAACTAATAAACCAAATCCAAGAAACTATAATTGTTGCAAAAGTGAAAGCCCATTTCTCACTTCCTATGTACTGTATAGAGTTTGTTCCGATTACACCAATTGTATCTAAAATTGCGTGTGGATTTAGTAATGAAACCGATGCGGTGAAAATAATTTGATTTTTTAAAGGCATGCTTTTTTCTTGCTTTACATCATTTGAAGGATCGCTTCTCCAAATAACCCAGCCCATATACATAAGAAAGAAAAATCCAATCATATACAGAGTGGTTGTTAACCAAGAAAAAGTAAGGAGTACAAGGGATACACCTTGTACAGCAATTAATATTAATAATGTATCACATATAGATGCAGTCAAGACTACAGGAGCAGCTCGCCAAATATTTGGTTGACTCGCGCCTTGATTAAAGACGAAAACATTTTGGACACCTAATGGAATGATAAGACCAAATGCAAGGATGATACCGTGAATAATTGCTTCACTCATCATATTACCTCCTACTTAATGTGATTAGTTATGATAGTGTATATTGTATAGAAGAAATGAAAATTTGTATCCATCCATATGGTTGGATAGGTTACCAACCATAAAGTATGTGAGGTGATATAGTGGAAAGGCTCGTTTGGAAACCTAATATGTCTTCGTCTATTCCTTTATATAAACAAATAGAATCTTATATAAAAGAAAGAATTGTTAATGGGGAATGGACAGTTGGAACTAAATTACCTTCACAAAGAAGTTTGGCGCATACGTTTGAAGTGAATCGAAGTACAATTGTAATGGCTTTCGATGAATTAGTAGCAAAAGGGTATATTGAGGGGAATGGCCGGAAGGGAACAATTGTTATAAATAATAGTGAGAGTACTTCTACATATGCCCCGCCTCCAAACTGGCAGTCTTATGTAGAAACAGGACTTCATTATCCGAATCTTCCTGCTGTACAAGAGATTAATCAAGCTGAATTTACTCCCAATGTAATTCGATTAGGAACAGGTGAACTTTCACCGAGTCTCTTGCCTGAGAAAAAGATGAAGGGTATTATTAGTAAAATTTTACAATCAAATGTTACACTTGGGTATGAGGAACCGAAAGGGAATCTCCATTTAAGAAAAAAAATTGCGGAATATTTAAAAGGGCATGGGGTATATGTATCTCCTGACTCTATTTTAATTGTTTCGGGGGCAATTCAAGCACTGCAACTTATTTCTATGGGTCTTCTTCCGAAAGGAGCGTCAATTTTATTAGAAAAACCATCATATTTATATTCGCTTAATGTATTTCAATCAGCAGGAATGCGCTTGATTGGAATACCAATGAATGAGAATGGTATAAATACTTCATATATTACAAAATATAAGAAACAATTTAACGCATCTATTTTATATACAATCCCATCTTTTCATAATCCGACCAATTTTAGTATGAACGCTAAGAAGAGGGAAGAAGTGATGGAGATATGTAATGAAATTGGATTGCCTATTATTGAGGACGCGGTATATCAAGATTTATGGTTCGATGCACCAGTTTCAAAGCCTTTAAAGGCATATGATAAAAATGGTATCGTGCTACATATTGGAAGTATGTCCAAAGTCATTAGTCCTGGTTTAAGAATTGGATGGGTTGTTGGATCAGAATCCGTTATTCAAAGATTAGCAGATATAAAAATGCAAACTGATTATGGTTCAAGTTCTATATCCCAGCAAATTGCAGCGGAGTGGTTTGAAAATGGATTGTATGATGAACATTTACATTTTGTAAGAAGTGAATTGAAAAAACGTAGAGATTTTATGATAAGTATGTTAGAAAAGTATTGTAGTGGCATTGCAACTTGGCATGAGCCAGTAGGAAGCTTTTACATTTGGCTACATATAAATCTACCAATTTCGAATCGTAGTTTATTTGACAAAGCTTTGCAAGAAAAGGTGTTATTAAACCCAGGCACTTTGTATGATAGAAGTGCTAACCAATTTTTACGTCTTTCTTATTCCTATGCAACTATAGAAGAAATTGAAGTTGGAATAAAAAAGATCGCGCAATTAATTAAAGGGTAAAAGGAGAAAACCATGAAACAATATGTGATTTGCCAAATGATTGATGGAGATAAATATTTAGCTGCTTATGCGGAAACAAAACAGGATGCAATTGAAAAAGCAGAATTATTAGGGTTAAGAACTGGAAATCGTTACATAGTAATTACCGCAGAAGAAGCAGAAGGGTTAACTTATCCTTAAATAATGGGAGAGTACATAAGAAGTAAATAAGCCTAATAATGTACTATATTATTAGGCTTATTTACTATTAAAGTGTGATAGGGAAAATAATATAATTATGAGTCAAGTTGACGGAAATACCGATTTGTTTTTCGATCCTGATTTCCGTCTCTATATTCATCAACATATTGCCTGAAGTTCCAAGATTGTAAAAACTTATTAGCGGCATTATAACCAGAGTTATAGAGCCATTCTTTCTCTTCTTTAGTTAATTGAAAATTAGTACTTGTAATGGTTCCTGTTGGAATTGTAATAGTTCTAGCCTTCGATTCTTTATCTAAATGACGTAAATCATGAGCTTGCATCATCGTTTTAAATAGTCCTTTGAACATGGAAATAGGTTCTTCATAGTGGGCGGGATCAGCTTGAATCTCATCTTTTACAAAATGAAATCCAAAGGTAGGCCAGCGAGGAGAAGTCGGTGAATCGAAAATCCAAATTGGATAATTACTTAAAATACCGCCGTCAACCATATAACAAGGTTGTTTCCATTTTGGTGTTCTCCATTTCACTGGTTCGAAGAAGAAAGGAATGGTTCCACTCATTCTTACTGCTTTAGCGATAGAGAAGCGATAATTTAAAAATCCGTAGTTTGGCAAGTCATCGGGAAAAATAACCATTTTACCATTGCTTATATCTGAAGCGATAATTTTGAGTTTATTCAAATCGGGTAAGTCTGTAAACAAATGAATTCCTTTTTTTCTAAGCAGGTCTTCTAGCCATTCTTCGAGAAATACATTTGAATAAATACCTAGAGTAGACCAAGCGCTTAATCCTTTACCAATAAAGGGGATTCTATCAAGAAAAGTTTTTTTAGTGAATTTTTCATAATCAATGTCTGTTACAATCGTTTTTAATTCGGAACAGGAGTATCCTGCTGCTAAAAGCGCTGCAATAATAGCGCCGGCTGATGTTCCAGCTAAACGTTCCCATTCATAACCTTTTTCGGCTAACGCGCAAATTGCCCCTACATGAGCAATTCCGCGTACACCGCCTCCCTCGAAAACACCATCAATCTTCATTAAACATACTTCCTTTCAGATGGAAAATTTGAAAATGGCAAAAAAGCACGTATTGTACGCGCTTTTTTACAATAGTTTTTAAGTTTACTAGCAGCCTACAAAGCCGCCCCAACAGCTAGCTCCAATGATGATTAGAAGGATAAATAAAACGATTAATAAAGCGAAACCTCCATAACCGCAACCACCACCGCAACTACCGCCGTAACCGTAACCACCGCCGTAACCACCGCAACTATATCCGTAACCCATGTGGAATTCCTCCTTATATTAAAAGTGAAAATGAACGAGGGAAAGTATACTGTAAGAAATTATGAGATATCATGTTTGTAGGAACAATGTATACTATGCTCTTTTAAACTTGTTCGCGTACGAGGGAAGAGCCCGTTTTTTCTTGAGCTTGTTGAATTTACAATGAATGAAGTATAATCTTTGTGCTATGATACAAATAAGTATGTAAATGTAAGGAGAATTTATGGAACAGAAAATTGAAGTATTAATTGATAAATATGAACTAACACATTTGAAACAGGAGCTTGTAAATACTATATTTCCTTGTATAAAAGTTGTGCCAAAGGTGCAGGAGACAATCGGAAAAGGTAGTTCAAAAATGGGCGGAGTTCCTGATTTGCCAAATACATTTGAATATCCAACATACAAAGAGAATCCGTTACGTTTTATCGCACAATTTAATTTAAGTGATTTACAAAACGTTGGTATGGATCACAATCTTCCTAAGACAGGGATGTTATATTTCTTTAGTATTGAAAATTACTTTGAAGAAGATGTAAATCCAAACGAAGCGGGACGTGTGCTTTATTATGATATCCCTGTAGAGCAATTACGTAGAGCAGATGAAGTTCAGGGGGAATTTAATCAATGTGCAATTTCATTTGAACTGACGTATAAATTACCTGAGCTTTTCATTGAAGATGAGGCGGATTCAGATCGTTTCTTGCAATTACTTGAAGAGCTAATCCCAGACAACTATGATAATCATCAAATGTTTGGAGAACCATTCTCTGTACAAGATGAGGTATTGTATGAGACTGGACAATATATGGGAATAGATCCACAGCATATGACGCTCTTATTCCAAATTGATTCAGATACTAAAAATTGTAATATGATGTGGGGAGATTTAGGGATGCTTTATTTCTGTATTGGAAATGAAGACTTGAAAAATCGCCAGTTTGAAAATACATGCTGTGTATTACAAACTTGTTAATGAAGAAGGTTGTTCTTGTAAAAAGAACAACCTTTTTACAATGTTAAATATGCATAATCTCATATGACCTATTTTGAAAAGTATTGTATACTCTGAAACTATACGATACTTTTTCGTATAGTTATAGAATGTAAGGAGTGACAAGATGAGAAAGCCAAATAAGTATGTGACAGTTGCCCTGCTTTGTTCAACAATTGTAATGGGTGGCTTACACGCGTCGTCTGTATCTTACGCAGCTACGAAATCGACTGTAGTTACTACACAATCAGATGCTAAATTATTAAATGATTTTCGAAAAGAATTAAAAAAACATATTGATAATCGAGATGAAAATATTACAATCGCATATAAAACAAAAGATAGAAATGCTAGAGATGTTATGGACCAGTTATACAAAGAATATAATAAAATTGTAGATGCTGATGAGTATGTAAAATATAATGTAGCGTCTACTAAATATTCTATAAAAGGGATGCCTGGGAATTATACATTTACATTACAAGTGAAGTATCGTGAATCAAAAGAGCAAACACAGTATGTAAAGTCTCAGGCGAAAGCAATTGTAAATTCTATCATTAAACAAGGCATGGATGAACATGAAAAAGTGAAAGCTATTCATGATTATGTTGTGAAACAAGTATCATATGATACGTCTTATCAAGCATATACAGCGTATGAAGCGTTAGCGAATCGTTCTGCCGTTTGCCAAGGATATACATTGTTAACATATCAATTACTAAAAGAAGCAGGTATTCAAAATCATATTGTAACAGGTACAGGGAATGGACAAGCTCATGCATGGAATTTAGTGAACATTGATAACAAGTGGTACCACCTTGATACTACATTCGATGATCCGGTGCCAGATAAAGCTGGGCGCGTAACATATTCATATTTTAATATGTCTGATGACCAATTAAGCAAAGACCATGAATGGGATCGTAGTAAATATCCAGCGGCAACTACAAGTTACTTCAACGAATTAACAAGCAAAATAAAAGCCGGTAGTTCAAAAACTGCTGTATATGAACAAATGTTAAAAGAAACAAATTTAAAGTATTTATCTGCACAATATGGAGCGGAAAATTACAATGAGTTTAAGAAAAAATTACAGCAACAATTTGCTTCCAAGCCAGAAAAAGTAGAAGTACGATATAAGCAGTCAATGGATGGAACGATGCAAGATATAAAGAAAGTATTAAATGAAGTAACTTGGCCAAAAGGTGCAAAGCGTGTATCTTATCAAGTTGCGCCATATAGTGCAATGACAGGTTATTCATTAGCGACAATTACATTTACGTATTAATGAAAAAGAGCATCTTTAAAAGGTGCTCTTTTTGCGTTTGATTCTAAATAGAGGATGTGATAGCTGAATGAATTTGTTCGAAAATAATATATATGTATTGATATATTTTTGTCTAGTAATCGGGCTTATCGTTTTGTTTTTTGTATCATTTACTCTGTTTATTAAAAGATTATTGCAAAACAACACTATGAAAAAACAACACGTGATCAATATGAATCAGAAGTTAGATCGGATTATTGAATTGCTTGAAAAAGATAAAAAAGAATGATGGAAGATGGATAAAAAGGAGAAGCAGATGGCGAATTATATAAAGGAATTACGTGAAAAAATAGGGCATGATTATGTTATTTTGAATTTTGCAGGTGGTTGTGTATTTAATGAATTTGGTGAAGTGCTTCTGCAAAAAAGAGGAGACTTTAATGCTTGGGGATTTCCGGGCGGTGCAATGGAAATTGGGGAGTCTGCTGCAGAAACTGCGATCCGAGAAATTAAAGAAGAAACAGGATATGATGTGGAAATTGATGAGCTCATTGGTGTGTATACGAAATATTTTCAAACATATCCGAATGGAGATCAGGCACAGGCAATTGTAATATTCTTTAGGTTTTCAATCGTTGGAGGGAACAAAAAAATAGACGGTGATGAAACATTAGATCTGAAGTTTTTCCCGTTAGACAAAATGCCGCCATTGTTTAATAAACAACATGAAGATTGTTTGCAGGATTTATTAGAGAAAAGAGTAGGGGTATTTCGTTAATATATAGAAAAAGAAGCTAATTTCCATTTAGCTTCTTTTTCTATATAATTTACTTCCACCAATCATCAAACATAGATGCTGGGACTTGTCTTTTATGTTCACTCACTTTGTAACGCTTCTCGATCTTTTCAGCAACGTCAGCTGGAACGGATTTACCTTCTAAATAGTCATCTAATTGATCGTAAGTAATACCTAATTCTGTTTCATCAGCTTGACCTGGTTTTTCATCTAATAAATCAGCTGTTGGCATTTTTAAGTAAAGTCGCTCGTCTGCACCTAACTCTTGTAATAAAGCACGTCCTTGGCGCTTCGTTAAACCTGTTAATGGTAATAAATCTGCACCGCCATCTCCGAATTTTGTAAAGAATCCTGTTACAGCTTCAGCCGCGTGATCAGTTCCGATAACAAGTAATCCTTGTTGTCCGCCGATTGCATATTGTGTAACCATGCGAATACGTGCTTTTACGTTTCCTTTATTGAAATCTGTTAATGATTCACCTAATAAGTTTTCATATTGATTTGAGAAGGAATCAACAGTTGAAGCGATATCAAAAGCAACAGATTGATCAGCTTGAATAAATTGTAATGCTAATTGTGCATCATCTTCATCTTTTTGTACTTTGTACGGAAGACGTACGGAGATAAATGTTGCGTTACCACCTTCATTACGAACTTCTTCGACTGCAAGCTGCGCTAAACGTCCTGCAAGTGTAGAGTCTTGTCCGCCGCTAATTCCAAGTACAAATCCTTTAGCACCTGTTTTTCTTACATAATCCTTTAAGAAATCAATTCGTTTACGAATTTCTACTTTCGGATCAATTACAGGTTGAACATGTAATGCTTTCATAATTTGTTCTTGTAATGTCATTATGTTTTCCTCCTATTCATATTAAAGCGGTAAATAAGTTTATATGTATATTGGAACATACTTCTATCCTTTATTATTTCGCAAAACTAACGAATATACAATAGAATGCGTGTATGAATATGAATGAAGTTATTATAAAAAAATTGTTTTGTATAAGCAATTTTTTTAAACCTTTCAATAATGTAAGGTTTTTGTCATTTGAATCGATGGAAGGTATTTCCGTACTTTACTAATATAAAAGCATAGTTAGTAGAAGGGCGGAGAAGTAGTATGAACAGTAGAGAACTCGCATTTCGAAATGTAACGCGAAATAGACGAACATACTCAGCTTATTTTTTGAGTAGTGCATTTGCCATTATGGCCTTTTTTGTGTATTCATTTTTTGCGTTCCATCCGGCATTAAGTGCTGGACAATTAGGACAGTACGTATTCGTAAGTATGTCTTTTGCACAGTCTATTATTTACTTGTTTACATTTTTCTTCATTTTATATTCTATGGGAATGTTTTTAAAAACGAGAAAACGTGAGCTAGGGATATTAATGATGCTTGGAATGACGAAATATCAATTAAAGCGTCTTATCTTCTTTGAAAATATCATGATTGGAATAGGGGCAATTATTTTCGGGATTCTTTCAGGTATGCTGTTTTCAGGAGTACTAATTTTTGTAGCCCCAATGATATTAAAACTAGATATTTCCTTATCCTATTACATACCGATGAAAGCGATAGTTGTAACGAGTATTATGTTTTTCATATTATTTATTATCATTTCCTTATTTAGTGCCGGAATGGTTCGTAAAAATAAAATTATGAAATTGTTTAGAGGATCAGCAGAGGCGAAGCCAGAACCGAAAGCATCAATTATTTCTTCTATATTAGCAGTAGTATTGCTTAGTGCTGGTTATGCAGGCGCTCTTATGTCACATGGTGCAATGGTATTTATTATGATGATTCCTGTTACAACGGTAGTCACTATCGGTACGTATTTGCTGTACAAGCAGTTGAGCGTCTTTATTATTCGATTATGTAAAAAAAGTAAACGTTTCTATTGGACACAGACAAATATTATTACTTTGTCAGATTTAGCATACCGTATGAGAGATAATGCAAGGATGTTCTTTATTGTAACAATTATTTCAACAGTAGCATTTTCAGCAATAGGTACATTGGTTGGGTTTGCTTCGATGACGAAAGAAATTATGGACAGACCAATTGCGTTTCACTATCATTCTAAGCAAGGTAATAGCAATGAGTCACAGCATCTGAAGATTATTGACGAAGGATTAAAGAAACATAATATAGCAGCTTCAAAAATAAATATTTCATCGAAGACAACGGAGGAGCAGTCGTTAAGAAACGCCAGTTTTATAAAAGAATCAGATTATAAGGAGTATGCGAAGTTAACGGGGGAACCGTTCAATACTTTATCAGACAAAGAAGCCTTATTTCTATCAGTAGAAATACCAGGGCCACCGATAAAGGAAAGAAAAGAAATTTCTTTCCAAAATGCCAATGAGCCCTTAAATGTGAAAAAAGTTAATGATTCTTCACTAAGTAAAATACTTATGGGTAATGTGTATGTAATCTCTAAAAATCAATATGATTCATTACAAGATGGATTTAAAGAAGAAAAAGATTATATGTATAAAACAAAAGGAACGAAAGATGAAATTGAGGTTGGTAAAGAGCTTACGAATCAGATTAAGCCTTATCAAGAACATGCAACGTTTAGTGCAGAAGAGTACGATCAAAATCAAAGTTTACAAATCGCAGGACCCATTTTATTTGTAGGTTTCTTTATTGGTATTGTATTTTTCGTTTGTGCAGGAAGCTTCCTTTACTTCCGCTTATTTTCTGATTTGGAGGACGATACTCGTTTATTTGAAATGATTCGAAAAGTTGGATTGACGAGAGGCGAATTATCGAAAGTAGTCACAATCCGCTTAGCGCTTTTATTCTTCGTTCCAGTTGGAGTTGCAACATTACACGGGGCAGTAGCATTAACTGCGTTAGGACAGATGTTTGAGTACTCACTGTTTAAAGAAAATACAATTGTATTAAGTATTTTTGTAAGTATTCAAGTTGTATACTTCTTAATTATACGATCTCGTTATTTAAAACAATTGAAAGAAAGATTGAATATTCGTTAAATGTGTTTTTTTAACTTTTGTACTATATTTTCTAAAAAGAGTAAGCCATTACCAAATATATAGTGATAAAATGAAAATAGCGAGGTGAAAAAAATTAATAGAGAGTAAGGGGGGAGTAACATGAAAGCAACAGGAATTATTCGAAAAGTAGATGAATTGGGACGGATAGTTATTCCTAAAGAATTACGAGATGTATTAGGAATACAAATTAAATCACCACTTGAAATTTTTGTAGAAGAAGACAAAGTCATTTTACAAAAATATCAACCTTACAATGCTTGTCAAATAACAGGTGATGTTTCAGACCAAAATATTTCATTAGCAAATGGAAGCATTACTGTTAGTATAGAAGGCGCAAAACATGTAATAAAAGAAATTGAGCAGTTTTTGAACAAGAGTGAGATTTAGTCTTAATTTATTATTCTTTTGAAAAACTGAAAAAGAAAAGGACCATAATCGGTCCTTTTCTTTTGTTTATTGAGAAATATTTGAGAGAAAGGGAAATGGAACGAATAAAACGAATGTTAAATCTAAACGTATTCAATAGTGGTCTGAAATGAAAATAATACATTTTCAGGAGGGATTACGATGAATAGTAGTACAGCGAATAAACAAAAAGGCATTAAATTAATTCCGTTTACTGTAAATAAAGTGGTTGAGCAAGTAAATGAAATTCCACCAGGTGTACAACTGATTCATGCTCCGCAAGTATGGGAAAAGAGTGCGAAAGGGAAAGATATTGTCGTTGCCGTTTTAGATACAGGTTGTGATATAAATCATGTAGATTTAAAAGATCGTATTATTGGTGGGAGAAATTTCACGAAAGATTATGAAGGTGATTCGAAAATTTATCTTGATAATAATGGCCATGGTACTCATGTAGCAGGGACAATCGCAGCAACCGAAAACGGAGTGGGTGTATTAGGTGTAGCACCACTTGCTAAAATGTTAGTTTTAAAAGTATTAGCTGGAGATGGTTCTGGAAGCTATGAACAAATTATCGAGGCCATTCATTATGCTGTAAATTGGAGAGGACCGAATAAAGAGAAAGTGAGAATTATTTCAATGTCACTTGGTGGCCCGCAAGATGTACCAGAGTTACATGAAGCTATTCAAAATGCGGTAAAACAAGACGTACTTGTCGTATGCGCTGCTGGAAATGATGGAGATTGTAACGATGATACTTCAGAATTAGATTTTCCAGGTGCTTATTCTGAAGTAATTGAAGTAGGTGCTGTTAATTTAGAGCGGAAAATTTCATGCTTTAGTAATTCAAATCAAGAAATTGATTTAGTAGCGCCGGGTGATGAAATACTGTCTACGTATCCAGAGGGGAAATATGCAGTATTAAGTGGTACTTCAATGGCGACGCCGCATGTCGCTGGGGCGCTAGCACTTCTCATAAAGCAGTGTGAGAGAGAGTACGGTAGAAAATTATCAGAGCCGGAAATATACGCGCAACTTATAAAAAGGACTGTACCTTTAGGGTATGAACGTACATCTGAAGGGAATGGATTAATAGATTTGCTAAAAGAATAGGAATTATTAAAAACCATCTCATATTCATATGAGATGGTTTTTAGTATGGTTCTGTAGCGTTTAATACAACATCTAATAAACCGGGGAATCTAGCATTTAAGTCTTCTTCACGAATTGAAATGAAACGTTGTGGAAAATAGTTTAAGAAGATTACAGACAGAGTATATTGATTTATATTATTTACATTTTACAAACTCTGAAACAAGTTACATAGATTCAATTGGAGAACTGATCCGTTTAAAAGAAGAGGGGAAAATCCGTTCAATTGGGATATCAAATGTAAATGTAGAACAATTAAAAGAGGCGAATCAATATGGAGATATAGATGTTGTACAATCGCCTTACAATATGTTGGATCGCACTGCAGAGGAAGAACTATTACCGTATTGTATAGAAGCTGGTATTTCATTTATACCGTATGGACCTCTTGCCTTTGGAATATTAGGTGGTAAATATACAGAAGATTTTAAATTGAACAAAGTCGATTGGCGCCAAAGTGTAAATCTATTTGAAGAAAATACATATAAGAGTAACTTTAAGAAAGTTGAAAAGTTAAAAGACTTAGCTAAAGAAAATAATATTGAAGTATCTCATTTAGCGTTAGCATGGTTATTAAACAAAAAAGGAATTGATACTGTTATTCCTGGCGGAAAGCGAGTAGCGCAAATAAGAGAAAGTGTTAGAGCAGTGGACGTTTTATTGAGTGAGATGGATATGAAGAAAATCAAATCTATATTAGAGGAATAATAGAAAAGAGGGGTATTACCCTCTTTTCATATATAAGGAGATGGCAAAAATGAAAGGGAGTTGCACCATAGAAGCGTTCTAAAGAAAAAGCACTGTTTTAGTTATGTACTAAAACAGTGCTTTTCGCTTAGATTGAACGGTTGCTGCATTTTCATCATGTATGCCTGCTTCTTCAGTAATTCGTTTTTTTACTTTATTTAATAGATGGTCTACTGCTTCACCAAAATAATTAGCTTCGCTTTTTGTGCGGGCTTCTCGTAAACATTTATAGTTTTCTAGCAGTTCCTCTTTTTCGGAGTTTGTTAAGAAATCTTCTATTTTCTTTTTTGTCATACGAAACACCCTTTCTTCTGACAAACGACGCAATAGAAAATATTTATTTTTCATTATAACAATAATTTTTAAAGAAAGTATAGATTAACGTCGTAATAATTTGTCAATTTCTTGGATTTTCTCATCAGCTTTCCCAATTTGTGAATTTTTAGCCTGTTCACCACCTAGAGCTTGATGAAGTAAAAATGTTTGGCCTGAAATAGCGGTTACAATAGATACTTTTATAATTTCTTTAATTAAGGTGACATCGAATAAAACAAGTCCAAGAAGTGCAGCTAGGCTACCGGTAAATATATCGGTTAAAAACCCAAAGTGGAAAAACGTTTTTAAACGGCGTGGAAGCAATAACTTACCTTGGTTATTGATCAGATGGGAAACGAAGCCAGTAACGCCACCAACAAGAACAGCAGTTAGCCATTGATACATTTCCATCGAATCCACTCCTTTTAGTGAATAAGATTCGTTTACTAAATATATATTCCTTTTTAAATTTTATATAAGCATATTGAGAAAGTTTGTTCTGGCTAATTGCTTGTTCAATTAAATTATAACAGAAAAATCTGATATATTTCAGTCTATTATATGAAGCCTTTTTTCATTAATATGAATTCAGAAAGGGGTGCGTGAAATGTATATAGATTATCGAATAAGAAGTGTAGATGGTTATACAAAAAATATAGGGGAACTTGTAAGTATGATGGAGCATACGCGGGCAGTAACATTACAGGAAATAGAGGATTTAGCAGTGGAGCAATTGGATTTAATAATGCCGAGTGGTGAGAATTCAATTGGTGCTTTACTAAAGCATATAGCGGCTATAGAAAAAGTCCATCAGCTTATTTCTTTTCAAAATCGTGATTTTACAAAAGAAGAATTAGAAATATGGGAAGATGCACTGTATTTAGGGGAAGCGGGGAGATCTATCCGTGGTTATGAAATACAGTATTATGTACAACTTTTACAGAAAGTTCGAGAGGAAACAATAGAGTGTTTGAGACAAAAGGATGATGAATGGCTAATGTCAGAAAGAAAGTGGCCTAATGACGTAGCGTATAATCAGCACTACCTTTGGTTTCACGTGCTAGAAGATGAAATTAGTCATCGTGGACAAATTAAAATGTTAAAAAACAAGTTATTTGAAAACTATGTTAAATAATGTAGCTTTTTAATGAGATATTCCATATAATGAGAGTAATTAAAATTAGAACGGAGTGATGTATTATGGCGAATATGACTGATATGAATAATAAATCAAATACAAAGGTGGATGGAAAGGGCGATATTATATAAGATAGTTCGCAATCCTTCCACTTAGTACAAACTAGGGAGGATATTTATTTGAATCAAAATATTTTAGAATCGTTCGGCTGGGATTCATTTTTTGAAGAGCAAGCTGTAGAGAAGAATTATGAAGTAGGGCGTATTTTACTTGAGCATAAGCATATATATCGCATTATTTGTAGTGATGGTGAATATATGGCAGAACTGTCTGGGAAGTTTCGGCATGAAGCGTCAACGAAGGGGGATTATCCGGCAGTTGGTGATTGGGTGTATATAAAGAAAATAGAAAATGAGAAAAAGGCAATTATTCACCGTATTTTTCCGAGAAGAAGTTCTTTTTCAAGACAAGAAGCTGGTAACAGAACTGAAGAACAAATTATCGCAACAAATGTAGATTATCTATTTTTAGTGAATGCACTTAACCATGATTTCAACGTAAGAAGGATGGAACGTTATTTGCTGGTGGCTTATGAGAGCGGTGCAATGCCTGTTATTGTTTTAACGAAGAGTAGTTTATGTGAAGATGTGGAACAGAAGATTGCAGAAACTGAAGCGGTAGCAATCGGTGTTCCGATATTTGTTGTTGATAGCTTAGTGTATGTCGGAATAGAATCATTGCAACAATTTGTTTCACCAGGAAAAACAATTGCTTTAGTTGGATCTTCAGGTGCAGGGAAATCTACTTTGTTAAATGCATTAATAGGAACAGATGTAGCAAAAACCGGAGATATACGTGAAGAAGATAGTAAAGGAAGGCATACGACAACTCACCGTGAATTGTTCCAATTACCGAGTGGCGGTTTAGTAATTGACACGCCTGGTATGAGGGAACTTCAGCTTTGGGAAGGAAGCGCGGCAATTCAAACTACATTTTCCGATATTGAAGATCTTGCAAATACTTGCCGCTTTCGAGATTGTAAACATGAAGGTGAACCAGGATGTGCAGTGCGAAGTGCTATAGATAACGGAACTATACCCGTAGAGCGCTTACTAAGCTATAAAAAACTGCAAAGAGAATTGGCATATGTTATGAGAAAACAAAACATTACTCTGGCAAGAGCGGAACGAGATAGATGGAAAAAGGTTTCTAAACAACATAAAAAAATGTAAAAAACCAAAGGGCTTGTTCCTTTGGTTTTTTTGTATTTGTAAATTTTATAATAATGTTATTCGTATATATAGACAAAAGAAATTAATTTGTTTAAACTTTACAAAGTGTTCATCAAAACAAGTTATAAAAATAGAAACTAAGGAATGGAATATATTCAAAATTAGCTCTATTTAATCTTTAAAGCTTAATATTGAAATGCAGGAGGTTTATAATGAGTAAACTAGTAAGTTGGTTTAGAGATATGAAAGTAGCAAAAAAGCTATTAATTTCATTTTTTGTTATATTAATTGCGGCAGTCTCTATTATTGGGGGCATGTCGTATCAAACAGCTAAAAAGAATTTTGAATCACAAATTATGAGTAGCGCTCAGGATAATATAAAAATATTGGATAATTTAATCAATCAAATGATTGAAGCGAAATTCAACGATGTAAATAATTTTGCACGAGTGATTCATAGTGATATGTATCAAGGAGATAATCAGGATGAACTAAGAAAAACATTATCCCAATATATTAGTTTGAACAAAGATGTAGAACAAGTGTATGTTGCTGGAAACGATAAAAAATTTGTACAAGAACCAAATATACAAATGGCAGCAGATTATGATCCAACAGCGCGTTCTTGGTATAAAGATGCAGTGAATAAGCAAGGTGGAATTGTTGTCACTGAACCATATAAGGCACAAGGGAATGGACATATTGTCGTAACAATCGCAAAACAAACTGAAGATAAAAATGGTGTTATTGCGGTAGATTTAAGTTTAGATAATTTATTAAAAACAACAAAGTTAATCAATATTGGTAAAAAAGGCTATGCTTTCATTTTAGATGGAAAACAAAAAATAATTGCTCACCCTCAAGAAAAATCGGGTGACAAGGCAGATGATTCTTGGGGAAAGAAAATATACGAAGATAACCATGGCACTTTTTCATACACTTATGGTGGTAGTGAAAAGAAAATGGTATTCGCGACAAATTTAAAAACAGGTTGGAAAATTGCGGGGACGATGTATTCAAATGAAGTAGTTGAAGCTGCTCAACCTGTATTTTATAATATGTTAATTGTAATGTTTATTTCATTAGTTGTAGGCGGAGCGCTTATTTATTTCGTGACACTTTCTATTACCAAACCTTTAAAACAATTAGTTGTCACTTCTAAAGAAATAAGCGAAGGGGACTTAACTCAAACGATTCAAATACATTCAAATGATGAAATTGGACAACTTGCTAAAGGTTTTAATGAGATGACTCATTCACTACGTACATTAATTGGAAGAATTAATACTTCAGCAGGGCATGTTGCAGCTGCATCTGAAGAGTTAACAGCAAGTGTGAGACAGGCGAGTGAAGCGACTGAACAAATTACATCAGCAATGGATGAAATATCAAGTGGTGCAACGACGCAAAACGCAAGCGTAGAAAATGGTGCTATGTTACTGTTTGATGTAACAGAAGGGATTCAGCATGTAGCAAATAGCTCATCATCTATTAATACTGCTTCTGCTCACACTCGCGAAAAAGCAGAAGATGGCGGAAAGCTAGTTGGAAAAACAGTAAATCAAATGCAATCTATTGCGGAATCTGTTTCACAGTCAGATGCTGTTATTCAGTTGTTGAATAACAAATCAAAGCAAATTGGTGATATTTTAGAAGTCATTCAAAATATTGCAGATCAGACAAATCTTCTAGCTTTAAATGCAGCAATTGAGGCTGCAAGAGCTGGTGAGCATGGAAGAGGCTTTGCAATCGTTGCTGATGAAGTACGAAAATTAGCAGAACAATCTAGTGTATCATCAAGTGAAATTAGTAAATTAATTTGTGAAATACAAGACGATATGAGCAAGACAGTAAAGTCTATGAATAATGTAAATGAAGAAGTGCAATCTGGACTTGTTATTGCAAATGAAACGAAACAAAATTTTGCTGAGATTTTACAATCTACAAATGAAATTGTTGATCAAATTAAAACGATGGTTGAAACGGCTAATGGAATGTCAAAAGGTGCAAATGAAGTATCCATTTCAGTTGGCCAAATTGCAATGACAGCACAAAATAACGCGACGAGTACACAAAGTGTTGCAGCGTCAGCTGAGGAGCAGCTAGCTTCCATGGAGGAAATTGGTTCTGCAGCTGGTACACTAGCTCAAATGGCTGAAGAGTTACAAGTATTAATTGAAAGATTTAAAGTATAAAAAGGGGAGGCTGTCTCAAAATAGCATTAGTGTTATTAGAGACAGTCTTTTAGCTGATAAACGGATTAGAGGTTCAATGTATGTAATGTTTGTCGAAAAATAGAGGGATTTGTTAAGCGGGTGTATAATTAATATAATATAGACTACGTTTAAAGGAGATCGGTATGGGAGTGTATTGGGGAACGAAAAGACATTCTTGGCTTAGCTATGTCTCGTTTTGGTTAAGTATTTTATTCTTTGTTTCTTTTTTAATTGAAGTGTTTGTATTTAAAACACTTTCAAATAGCTCATTACAAATAGCTAAATACTTTTATTTTATATTTGTTCCATTAAATATCATTCTTAGTTTAAGGTTATTATTTAAGAAGAATGAAAAGAAAATATTACCGATTTTTAGTTTAATTGTATCACTATTATTTGCAAGTTTAATTATAGTGTTAGCATTAGCAGCTACAGGAAAAGTCTTATGAGGAGAGTGATATAAATTACTCTTCTTTTTTGTGGTTTTTTTAGATGTATAAGTAGTGTGTAGGAAATAAGGAAAGTGATAAGTTATCAGTAAGAGGACGTACTAGTGAATAGAGAGTGAACTGAAAATACTATATGTTTTGTATGTGTATATAAAGCAAATGAATGCAGTAAGATTCGTGATATATGGTACAATAAACATGGATAGTGATAGAGATAAAGGGTATATAAAATACTCATCGTTTTTAGTAAGAGAGGGGTTATCTTATGCTATACGAGGATTTGATGACATTATTCCAAGCTACTCCGATAGAATTAGATAGAGGCGGCTGGAAATATATAATCCAGGAACAAAATGATAATTATGAAATTGTTGATGAAATGTTTAAAAAGAAAATGAATGTTGAATTGTATTTTAATGAGTATGATGAGGTGAAAATCACTTTATATAAAGATGGAAGCCCTATTACTACTATGCAAAGAATTGCTATTTCAAAAGTTGAGTTGGATGAAGAAGAAGACGGCATTCAATTCGTATTAGAACGCATGCCAAGTCGAATGATTCGTTTGCAATTAAAGCCATACCTTGCAGTAGAAATGGGGCCGTACTGGGAAGTATGTGAAGACTGTGAATGAACATGAAAAAACATCCGTATACACGGATGTTTTTTCATGTTTTTTGAAGTTGTTTAAAGGCAATAATCGGTAGTAAAATGATGCTCACCCAACCGATAATAGGGTATAGAATATGAAGTAATTCACTATATCCGATGAAACTAAAGCAATAACTAATTAGTAATATGAAATAAATAATGTTATTACTTTTCCATCCGGTAATGGATTGCATTTGTTTTGTCATTCCGAATATATTCCCAACTAATGTTGTGAATACTTCACCAAAAATGATAAGAACAAAGAAAAAATGGAAAGTTGCATTAAACCTTCTTACAACTTCAGCCATTGGGATGTTATATTGATAAAATTGATCAACTGATAATATTGCTAAATGGCTACATAATAAAATAAAGCAAAGCCCCGCGCCTCCTAAAATGCCACCCCATAAAATAGCTTTTCGATCTTTTACTTCACTGGCCAATGGGACGAGAACACTTTGGGCGAGAGAAAGATTTAATGCGACATATGTAATAGGGCTAGTAATCCATTTCATATTCCAACTTTCTGTAGGAACAGTTTCAATAATAGGAGTTGTACCATGAATAAAGGTTGTAATAGCAAGTCCGATAATAAAAATCATCATAATAGGTACGACAAGTGTATTCACTTCAAAAACACCTTGTAACCCCCGGCTCCCAATAATGAGGCAGGCGATGACTGTGATGAAAATACCAAGTTGTCTCGGGAGACGGAGTTGTTCTTCAAATACTGCCCCGGCTCCTGATAACATAACGCTAGTTACGCCAAATAATACGAGTAATAATAAAGTATTTACGACATTTCCAAATACATCCCCAAATAAATATTTATTAAATTCTTGCGCTGAAAATGCCCCGATTTGTGATGAAAGTAACATCATTTTTGTACCGAGCCAAATAAAAAAAAATCCACTTATACATATGCCGATGGTCCCGTACAATCCGTTAACTGTAAAAAATTCAACAATTTCTCGCCCAGTAGCAAATCCAGCTCCAACGACCGTTCCGATATAAGTAGCAGCGACTTTCTTTGCTACTTGCCATTGTTGATTGTCCATGTTATCCCTCTTTCTTCTATGATGAGCTTGACTTACTATTATGCATATGTGTGAGCTTGGACAATTAGACATATGAAGTAGTTGAAAGGATACATGAATTATATGATATTAGGGAAATATTAAGGTTGTTAAAACTTTGTTACATATAAGCTGTTCATTCGGAAGAATAGGGGATATATGGTAAAATGAAGTTAGGTTATTAAAAGATAGTAACATGATAAGAGGAGTGGATTGTATGAGTACGAAAACAAATGTTGTTGAAGTATTAAACAAGCAGGTAGCAAACTGGAATGTATTATATGTGAAACTGCATAATTATCATTGGTATGTGACAGGACCACACTTCTTTACATTACATGAGAAATTTGAAGAGTTTTATAATGAAGCAGGAACGTACATTGATGAGTTAGCAGAGCGTATTTTAGCGTTAGAAGGAAAACCGTTAGCGACAATGAAAGAGTATTTAGCAACTTCAACTGTAATCGAAGGGACAAGCAAAGAGTCTGCAGAAGAAATGGTACAAACTTTAGTAAACGATTTTTCTGCACTTATTCAAGAATTAAAAGAAGGTATGGAAGTAGCTGGTGAAGCTGGTGATGAAACGTCAGCTGATATGCTATTAGCAATTCATACGACATTAGAACAACATGTATGGATGTTAAGTGCATTCTTAAAATAAACATAAATTGATTACAGAAAAACTCTATCGAAAAATTCTTTCAATAGAGTTTTTTGTAATTTTTCAGTTTTCTTTTATGCTATAATATAGTAAAAAGGAGGCGATACGATGTTTCGCTTTTTCAGAACTGGAAAAGAAGATAGGGAAATTACGAAAGATGAATTAGAACAAGCGATGGCTAAGTTTCTAGAAACGAATGCTAATATCGTTTATACAGTCTTAGTAAATGATGATTACACAGTAAATTATGATTTGTTAAAGCCTTATTTACCTGCATTTCCAACAAATTTTTTTCTGATAACGAAGGAAACGCTTGAAGTATTTGAACATACAGAAGAAAATTTAAACCTAGTTAAAGAAATTGATATCGTACAAAAGGCCGTAGATCAATATGTAACAGAAAAAGAAATGTTCCCAATTGTTGAAGATAGCGAAGATCGCCTCATATGCGGAGTGAAATTAGGACCATATTTAAATCGTATATTAAAAAGAAACTTATATATTTCAGAAAAGCATTATTTAGTTTCAAGTAAACCAGATAAGAAAAAAAGAATAGTGGATAAGATGTTATGAGAACAACAATAATATATTGTTGTCTTTTTTTTTGTTAAAATATTGATTTTTCAGTTTATTTAGTTTTATACTACAACTAGTGGATAGGAAGGAGTGGTGTATTATGCGTATACATACATTAATTATTAAATATCATTCTGAGAATCAGGTATTGTTAAGTTGAATTGTAGAATTCACCTACTTATACCGTGACCCTAGAATGATAGGAATATTGGAGAAACAATTATTATAAAAGGTTACGGGGGAATTTCTATATGAAAAATAGTATGACTTATATTAAGTTATTAAATGAAACGTTAGATTGTTATACAAATAAAGGAAGTTTTGAGGCGTATTCTTACATAATGAAAAACGCTAAAGATGTAATGGGTAATGAAGCACAAATATATAATTTTAAATATGCGTTAGCAAGTGCTGCAGGACTTGAAGAAGAAGCGATGTATTTAATGAAGGAAGCCATTATAGAGAATGGATTTTGGTACGGAAGTGAGTATTTAATTTCCGATGATGATTTAAAACCACTACATAAATTTGAAGAGTTTCATAGAATGGTTCAATTATGTAAAGAAAGAGAAGAATTAGCAAAGAAATCGGAACAAGCAGACCTGAAATATAAATACAGCAAACAAAATGAAAATCTACTAATAACACTGCATGGGGATCAAGAAAATATACAAATAATAGAACCATATTGGAACTCTGTAATGGAACAAGGTTTTATGCTAGCGTTGCCTCAATCTTCCCAAATTCAATTTTCAGATGGATATGTTTGGGATAATGTCGAAAGAGGAAGAGAAGAGTTAAAAGGACATTACAATAAGATTATATTGAATAATACATTTGAAAATATTATTATTGGTGGCTTTTCTGCTGGGGCAAGAGTAGCGTTACATTCCATGTTACAAGGTGAAATAGAAGTGAACGGTTTTATTTTTGTGGCACCGTGGCTCCCGGAAATGGAAGAATGGGAAGAAATGATTGGAATATTACATGATAAAAGCATAAAAGGATATATAATATGTGGGGATCAAGATGAAGATTGTTTCGAATGTACACAGCAATTTGTAAAGTTATTAAAGGATAAAAATATAGAACATAAGTATAAAGTTGTGCCTAACTTAAATCATGATTATCCTCATAATTTTGAGGAGTTATTAAAAGAAGCTATTGAATATATAGGAAGCAAAAACAATTGATTGGTAGTAAGAAAGGGAGATGCATCATATGTGATGCATCTCCCTTTCGTTATTATAAATTAAAAGCGTCTGCCAATAGGCGATAAGAGTTTAATTTATGTTCAAATTGATGAGTAATCGTGACAATCATAAATTCGTCAGTATTATACGCTTTGCTTAAGTTTAATATTTTTTCTTTCACAGAAGACGGATCACCGACGATCATACGTTGACGATTTTCTTTTATGCGGAATAGATCATAAGCACTATACGCATAATTTTGAGCAGTTTCGATAGAAGGAGTACCAGTAGTCCGTTTTCCTTGTTCTAATAGTAAAATCGATAAATCAAGGCTTGATGCTATCTTCTCCGCTTCTTCATTTGTTTCTCCGCAAATAACAAAAATAGATACGATTGATTTTGGTTTATCACCTAAATAGGAAGGTTGGAATTGTTCTTGATAAGCCCTCATTACTTCAGGGCCACCGTATCCGTTAATGAATTGTGCAAATGCAAAAGAAGCGCCTTGCTTTGCGGCAATCATTGCACTTTCTCCGCTAGAACCGAGCATCCACATTTCAGGAGATGTTGTGATAACTGGAGTAGCCTTTAAGTTTGCATAATGATGATTTTCTGGTACTTGATCATGTAAGTACATAGCAACATTTGCAATTTGTTCTGGATATTGATCAAGTGAGACCATTTTACCTTCTTGAAGTGCGCGAGTTGCTATCGGCATACCACCAGGTGCTCTCCCGACACCAAGGTCGATGCGGTTTGGATAAAGTGCTTCTAGAACGCGGAAATTCTCGGCAACTTTATATGGACTATAATGTGGCAGCATAACACCACCAGAACCAACTCTAATACGATCAGTTTTCGCGGCAATATGTGAAATGAGTATTTCTGGACTTGAACCAGCTAAGCTAACTGAATTATGGTGCTCGGATACCCAAAAACGTGTGAATCCTAGTTTTTCAACTTCTTGTGCAAGCGTAACTGTATGTGAAAAAGCTTCAACTGCTGTGCTACCATCTGAAATAGGTGATTGGTCTAATACACTTAATTTGATCATAGAATATACCTCTCAATCTTAATGTACATTCTATTATATATTTACTTACGAAAAATGCGTAGTGAAATGCTCACACAAAAAAGAGGGTGATATTATATCGGCTTTTAACGAGAGAATCCTCGTTCATAATGATTCATTTCGACTAAGTTTAATATATATTCGTAGTTATCGATCTCGAGTTTTATTTGTTCACGTTCTTTATTAGATAATTTCATATTACTAAGTTTTTTGCATAGGTGTTGTTTCTTTAATTCCAAATGCTTTTTTGTAGCATGGTAGTCATAAGTATGTTTCATTTATCTAACTCCTTCCTTACCGTTTCCTTATTATATGAAGCATGGGGAAATGCGAGAGCTATACCTTATGTATTTTTAGTGAATAATCCAATTGCTATGGTGTTATGTTTATAGGAACTTATGAATAAAATGCACTAAACCACTAATGCATATTTTATCCCGCATTAACGGGCAGTAAAACTCCCACCTCAAAATGCGGCTGGAGCAAAGAAGGTAGGTGGGAGATCAACTGCCCGTAAACGCCCGATTGGTTCAACTAATAATCAGTGGGGGATGAACAAAACCCCCACTGATTAAAGTTTCACTTTATGAAGTAAGGGGTGGAATTGTGCAGAAAGATATAATGTTTAACACTGAGATGGATGAAACGTTAAAAGTTATAGATAAAGGATTGAAGAAGACGACACACCCGAAACAAATTATTGTAGTAGGGGCTGGTATGGCGGGATTAGTTTCGGCATCTTTATTAAAGGCTGCAGGACATCAAGTGAAGATTTTTGAAGCAAACAACCGTGTAGGGGGCCGGATAGAGACGGTTAGAATGGAAGATACCGGATTATATCTAGATGTTGGAGCGATGAGAATACCATATTCGCACACATTGACGATGGCTTATATAAGAAAATTCGGGCTTCAGGTGAGTCCTTTTATGAATCGGAATGAAACAGATATTATATATGTTAATGGCCGAAAAACGACATTGCAACAATACGAAAAAGATCCAAGTATTTTAAGATATCCCGTTGAAATGAATGAAGTTGGGAAAACATCTGAAGAATTATTATTATTAGCAGTACAGCCAATTATAAATTTTATTAAAAAAAATCCAGAAAAAAATTGGGATATTGTAGTAAAGGATTTTGGGAGATACTCTACAGGTCAATTTTTAAAGTATCATCCTTATCAATATAATACGTATTTTTCACCGGTAACGATCGAGATGATTGGTGTTCTATTAGATTTAGAAGGTTTTTTGGAAAGGTCATTCGTTGAGACATTAAGATTTTTATATATTATGCAAGAGGAAAGTGGATTTTGCGAAATAATAGGTGGGAATGATAGATTACCAAAGTCTTTTTTACCACAATTAGAAGAAAATATTATATATAATCAAAAATTAATGAAGCTTCATCAACAAGCCAATGGTGTAACAGCCTATTATCGAAATGAGGAAACTTTTGAGTATAGTAGTATAACTGGCGATTTAGTTATTGTTACAATTCCTTTTTCAACAATGCGATTTGTAGAAGTAGATCCATTTGATTCGATATCTCATGCGAAGTGGAAAACAATTCGCGAATTGCATTATATGCCGGCTACAAAAATAGGGATTCAATTTAAAAGTCGTTTTTGGGAGGAACAAGGGCAATTAGGTGGGAGAATTATAACAGATCTTCCTATACGTTATGCGTATTATCCAAGTCATGGAATCGGTTCAAAAGGACCAGCCATTATGCTTGGGAGTTATACGTGGTCATACGATGCATTACTATGGGATGGTTTATCAAAAGGGGATCGTATCTATTACACATTACAAAATTTAGCAACAATATTAGGTGGTCAAGTATATGATGAGTTCATGTCTGGAATATCAAAGAGTTGGACATTAGATCCATATGCGCTTGGAGGGTTTGCACTATTTCAAGCTGGCCAAGAATCTGAATTACAGCCAGTCATTGTAAAACCTGAGGGGAGAATATATTTTGCTGGTGATCATACAACGCTGTATCACGGATGGATTCAAGGTGCGATTGAATCCGGAGTGCGTGTGGCGGTAGAGGTAAATGATTCGAAAGTATAAAATTCAGAAAGTTCTTTACTGTCTACCTTGAGATGGATATTATTAAATATAAAAGAATTATGGGGAGTGTTTAATTTGAATCCATTATTATTCGATTTTCCTTCTGAATTTTATACCGAAAGGCTTTTAATTCGAATGCCAAAACCAGGTGACGGTAAGGTTGTATATGAAGCGATTCAAGCTTCAAAGAAAGAATTAAGGCCTTGGATGGTTTTTGCACAAAAAGAGCAAACAGAGGAAGAAGTGGAAGAGAGTATTAGAAAATCGCATATTCAATTTTTGCAGCGAGAAGATTTGAGATTACTAGTGTTTTCGAAAGAAACTGGCGAGTTTATTGCATCTGCTGGATTACATCGTATTGTTTGGGATATACCTCAATTTGAAATCGGGTATTGGGTTGATTCAAGGTTTAGTGGAAAGGGCTATATGGTAGAGGCCGCAAAAGGTATAACGGAGTATGCTTTCACTGAACTGAAAGCAAACCGGGTAGAAATTCGTTGTGATTCTCTAAATAAGAAGAGTAGAGCGATACCTGAGAAATTAGGTTTTAAATTAGAGGGGATTTTAGAAAGTGCGAGTGTTGCGGTAGATGAAAATGGATTAAGAGATATGTGTGTATTTGCAATGACGAGAAATACATATGAAAAAGAAGAGCTGTAAAGTAACGGCTCTTCTTTTTGTACATTATGGGACAGGATGTCCGTTAGAGCTTTCGAAAATTGTAAACCATTGTTGGCGGTCTAAGTTAACTTTTGTTGCCATTGCAGCCGTTTTTACTCGATCTAATTTACCAGAGCCAACGATTGGCATCATTTTAGCTGGATGAGCAAGTAACCATGCATACATAACAGTATCGATGCTATCAACGCCTAGCTCAGTAGCAATTTTTTGTAAAGTTTCACGTACACGTACGGCGCGTTCTGATTGGCCAGTAAAGATTTCTCCACCAGCAAGAGGTGACCAAATCATTGGATTGATTCGTTTTTCTTGGCATAAATCAATCGTACCTTTTTCAAAATGCTCAAGCTGCATCGCAGATACTTCAATTTGATTTGTAATGAGCGGGAAATCTAAATATGAACTTAACATATTAAATTGAGAAGGTAAAAAGTTAGAAACACCGAAGTGACGAACTTTTCCTTCTTGCTTTAAGCGTGAGAACGCCTCTGCCACTTCGTTTGGGTCCGTGAATGGATCAGGACGATGAATGAGCAATACATCAATATAATCTGTATGTAAGTTTTGTAATGAATCCTCCGCGCTCTTTATGATATGTTCAGCACTCGTATTGTAGTGAGCAACATATCGCTCTGGAAATTTCGGTGATGGGGGAGCGATTCCACATTTTGTGATAATTTGCATGTTTTCGCGTAAGGAAGGCTTGAGTTGTAACGCTTCTCCAAACAATCCTTCACATGTATATCCGCCATAAATGTCAGCGTGATCAAAAGTAGTAATCCCGATATCCATACAAGATTCAATAAAAGAAAGTAATTCTTGTTTCGTCATATTCCATTCTGCTAAACGCCAAAACCCTTGAATAATACGAGAAAATTCTAGTGTTTCGGCCATTTGAACTCGTTCCATTATAAGTACCCCCTTGATGAATGATAATATTTTTGAAAAGGCTTTCTTGCTACATATTATTATATAGTTACCCGGTTGTACATACAATAAATATGTTTTGCTACAAAAACGTTTTTCTCTATATGCTATAATATAGAAACATATAGCTATAAGGAGAGGTACGAAATGATTCCAGTAACAATATTAACGGGTTTTCTTGGATCAGGAAAAACGACATTATTAAATCGAATTTTAACAGAGAATCACGGTCGGAAATTAGCAGTGATTGTAAATGAAATCGGGCAAATTGGTATCGATAATCAATTAATTATGAACGTTGAAGAAGAAATTATGGAAATGACAAACGGTTGTTTATGCTGTACTGTGCGAGAAGATTTACTCGTTGCTTTAAAACAATTACTGGACGTAAAAGCAGAAGGGAAAATGGACTTTGATGGTTTAGTAATTGAAACAACGGGTCTTGCAAATCCAGGTCCGATTATTCAAACTTTCTTTTTAGATCCAGTTATTCAATCAGCGTACCAAATAAACGGTGTTGTAACAGTTGTAGATAGCTATCATATACATAAACATTTTGAAAAAGGACTAGAAGCAAAAGAACAAATTGCCTTTGCTGATGTTGTGTTAATTAATAAATTAGATTTAATTGAAGAAAATGAGAAAGAAAATCTCTTGCATGAACTTCAAGGAATTAACCCGACTGCAAAGTTAATCGAGGCTACTAACTGTGAGGTAGATATTCCATCGTTATTACAAATTCAAACGTTTAAAACGAAAGATACGTTGCAAATTTACCCTCATACAGAACATAACCATCTAGAAGGTGTAAAATCGTTTGTACTACGTGAAGAACGTCCGTTAGACTTACAAAAATTGAATGAGTGGATGTCAGCTGTCGTTCAAGAACTAGGGGAGTATTTATATCGCTACAAAGGAATTTTGTCTATTGATGGAGTAGATAAACGTATTGTTTTCCAAGGTGTGCATACGTTATTTGCTGCTTCGTACGATAGAGAGTGGCAAGAGGGCGAAGAGCGAGTAAGCGAAGTAGTTTTCATCGGAAAAGATATTAATAAAGAATGGTTTCAAGAACATTTTCAAGAGTGTGTGAAGTAAGCCTGCATAATTGCAGGCTTATTTTTTTAGTTTCAAAAGATATATGAGTGAATTATAAAAAGCCTGTTTTCACAGGCTTGTATTTTCATCTATAAGTAATTCCATTACAACACCTACAACTGGGCCCTCATCATCAATATCCCCATTTAAGCGGAATCCAAATGACTCATATAGTCCCATTGCGTGTTTGTTGTCTGGATGTAAACTTAAATAAATTATTTTACATTCAAATTTTTGTTGTAAATATTGGATTAGTAAACGAAGGAAACGTTTTGCATATCCTTTTCCTTGAAAATGCTGATCAATCATAAAACGATCTAACCATACGCTTTCATGCTTTTGGGAATACCAACCGTACATTGCATATCCAACAAGTGTTTCTTCATCATATAAGCCTACTGACGTTCCGTTTTCTTCATATAATGATTCTGCTAAAGAAAACGCATTACTTTCAATAAATTGCTGCTGTTCTTTTGTTACGTTTAAAGCAGCTACTGAACGCCAATTATTTGCTGTTACTTCACAAATGTGAAGATTCATAGTTCCAACTCACCTTCTAAATTATTATAGCTTAAAAGCTAATATGGATAATTTTACTTGTTATTTCGGTCAAGTCAAGGGTGAATACATAAAAAGGCAGCTGAATGACATATTCAGCTGCCTAGAAAATATAGTTGATTAGTTTGTTGCTTCTTTTAAAGTATTTACGTTTTCTTCCATTAATGTGAAGTAATCTTTATTGTTCTTTGCATCATCCTCAGAAATAGTAGCAAGGTGATTTAAGCGTAAAATTTTTGTACCTGTTTCTTTTTGAATAACTGATGCTACTTTTGGAGTAGAGAATGTTTCAAATAAAATATATTTTAGACCGTGCTCTTTTACTGTTTTTGTAATGTCAGCAAGCTGTTTTTGGGATGGTTCATCAGATGCTGAAATTCCAGCGATTGGAATTTGTTTTAAACCGTATCGTTGTTCCCAGTAGCCATAAGCTGCATGTGAAACTAATATTTCTTTCGTTTTTGCATTTGCAACAACAGCTTTAAATTGATCATCTAAATCAGTAAATTTTGTTTGTAGTGCTGCAAAGTTTTTTTCGAACTCTTTTTTATGTTCAGGCTGTAATTCTACAAGTGCATTTTTAATTTTTTCTGCTTGTTTCATCGCAAGAGTAGGATCTATCCAAACGTGTGGGTCTTTATCGTGATGATGTTCATCTTCTTTATGACCGTCTCCATGATCGTGCTGCTCTTCTTCAGATGAAGCACGAAGTTCGATATCTTTAGATGCATTTACAATTTTTACGTTTTCTTTTTTTAATGATTTTTCCATTTTTTCGGCAAATGGTTCTAATTCTGCGCCGTTATAAACAAATAAATCGGCTTTCGCAACTTGTACAGTCTGCTTTTGACTTGGTTCAAATGTATGAGAATCCGCACCAGGTGGGTAAATTGTTTCTACATTTACATAATCACCACCGATTTTTTTTGCAAAGTCAGCGAGTGGGAAAATGGTTGTATAAACAGAAAGTTTCCCATCTTTTTTCGCTGCACCATCTTTGTTGTTAGAACATCCAGCAAAGATGAGTGTGAAAATAAGTATAAATGAAAATAGAGCTAATTTTTTAGGCATATAATTCTCCTCTTTTCTTTTTTACAATTATATTTTCTCCAAATATAAGAAGAAAATATCGTCTTAATACAAAACGGAATAATTACGTTTTAGTTTGCGAACCTAGTATAATACATCTTTATGAAAGTTGCAATAAATAATAATCATTACGATTTGTTTTTGTTATAAATTTGTCAAAAAGAACGGTATTAATTTGTATGATTGGTGCATATGTGACAATGTTACTTTCATATATTGGGAGGGAGCGGAAAAAAAGGGGATGAGTGCTTGGGTTACTTCATGGAGGCTATCTTATTAATACTTGCCGTAGTATTGCCATTATCTTTTGTTTTAATTTTTTTAAGGAGATTAATAAGTAATTTAGGAGATGCTACAACAATTACGAAATTGCCAGCGGAAGAAAAAGAAAAGAAAAAAGAGTAAGTAAAGCACTATGCATACGCATAGTGCTTTACTTATGGTAAAATGGGGGAACGGAAACTCCTGTTAGCGACGATTAGCTATAGGAGAGAAAAGTAAATAAAGAGGTATGCATATATATGAATGAACGAACAGCGTTAGTACTTGGTGCAAGTGGATTAGTTGGACAAGAAATAACGCGTCTATTACTTGACTCAGATTACTACGATTCGGTTACTATTTTTGTAAGGGAACCATTACAATTACAGCATGAGAAATTGCAGCAGAAACAGGTGGATTTTTCAGTATTAGAGGAATATAAAGAATTTTTTGCAGTAGATGATGTTTTTAGTTGTTTAGGAACAACGATAAAAAAAGCGAAGTCGAAGGCGAATTTTAAAAAAGTAGATTATGAATATACATTGCGAGCTGCCTGCTTAGCTGAAAAACAAGGCGTGCAAAATTTTCTTGTTATTTCATCAATGGGAGCAAATCCTAAATCACTTTTCTTTTACTCGCAAGTGAAGGGGAAAATGGAAGAGGAGCTGAAAAAGCTAGTTATTGGAGGCATACATATTTTCAGGCCGTCATTATTAGTAGGAAATCGACAAGAATATCGTTTTGGGGAAAGAATGGCCGAGAAATTATCTCGTATTCTTCCGTTTATATTTAAAGGGGCTTTTAAAAAGTATAAACCAATTTCAGCTAAAGATGTGGCGAAAGGAATGTATATAACAGCGCTGCGTGAAGAATCTGGTATCTATACTTATAATTCAAATGAAATTAAAACGATAGAATAAACAAAACCGAGAAGAATATGTAATACTGAATCTAAAATAATTAAAGATATATAAGATATACTACACGACAACACATGTTGTTTAACAATGTAGTTTTAAGGTGTATCAACACTTTGCTTGATACACCTGTTTTTTATGTTTTTATCACCCATTTATCACTACATTCAAACTCTTTATTACCACTTTTATTACTACATTCATTAAGTCAACAAATATGTTATGTCCTTTCTTTTAAAACTGCTTTCTTTACTTTAAGTACAATACTTCACAATTTTTTTACACCTAAATAAATTCAATCTCTTAAAAGTGTTATCCATGTAAAAAGATGCCACCTTATTAAAGAAAAGCGCCCTATAGTGGAATAACAAAATAGAGAAATAGAAACAACTTAGGTTATTTCCCTTCAAGTAGGGGTAGCGTCACACATCCATCAACTTAACGTATATTTTTATACAAAATGCGGTCTTTCCACGTAGTTTTTTATTATCTTTTATAGATGTTATAAAAGTAGGCACATCAAATAAACCCTGACGGGCAGAAGTGGTATACTCATACACAACACCTAAAATATCAAAGACTGTTTTTTTCTCATATCTGTGAGATTTTCGTCCGTTTCGCTGTAGGAGGTTAAACAGACGAAGGAGAATCTTTGATAATTCTTGGGTGTTTTTATGTAGTGCTTGATGAAAAAGTAAGAAATAATCTTTAATTATGTACATCGCTTTATATTCACTTAGTTCTTTCTGTTTCTTACGTAACAGGAGTTCTCTCATTTTAAACATAGTAGAAGAACATAATAGGATACTAATGAGTTGTCCATAAAGGTGGCATTCTAATCGCTCTTGTTTAATAGATTTACAACGATGAATTCGAAACCAAGATTTCCATATTTTAAATAACAGCTCAATTTGCCAACGCAGTGAATATAAATCATAGATTTTCTCTTTCGGTACCCATTCCGTAGGAATGTTTGTCATATATACCGTAATTCCTTGTAAAAGTTTCGTACGCTCTGTATATGTAATCCCTTTTTTCTTTTCACGAATAGCTCGATCATGTAGACGTTTCTGTTTTTGCTCCTCTGTACATCTATAAACCACAATGCGAGTGGGTAGTTTGTCTTTGCTCCCTACATATACATCATGTAATTCATACACTTGGCCAGGTTGTAATTGGTTCATGATGTCTTCCAAATGAATTTGTATATATACCGGTCTCAATTGAGCAGGTTTTGTTTTAAATACCACTGTTTCGAATTCTTTTCTATATATTTTAGTTGGTAATTTAAGACGCGATAAATAATACCCTTCCTTATCTTGGATCGATTTAAAGTCTTGTAAACGAAAATACCCTAAGTCACGAATATATAGTTCATTCTTTTGTGTCATGTCCATTCGAGTCGCCCCATATGCCTGATCACTTCGTTTTCCTGGTTCAATTTTCACATCAGAAAACTCTCCACTCAACAAGTCATACTCTAATTGAATTTTCACACCAGCTGTATGACTACAGCCTCCGGCACCAGGATAAGTAGCTGCGAATCGATCTGGAACTTGAAAGGTTGTAGAATCAAGGATGCGAATCCGCTCAAAGTAAGCAGAAAGAGAATGAGAAATTGTAGATGATCCTCCAATTTTAGCTTGTAGAAGTGTAGTAAATACATTTCGAAAGAAGGCTACAGAAGCCGAGTTAAATCGTCGATTCAGTCCCTCAGGACTTAATAAAATTCCTGTTGAAGTTTCTAATTGACTACAAAGTTGAGTAAGAGAGGTTGTAGCGATTTGTTGATTTAACCATACACACAAAGATAAAAAATGGTGCCCATGGCACTTACGTTTTCGTTTCATTCCACCTGCTTCTATAGCTAATTGATTAAGTGTAGCGGGAGACATATATCGATATAACTCTTCGGCAAATAAAGACAGCTCTTGTTTTTGATGCATATTCATAAAAAGCACGTCACCCTTTCTCATTAACATAAGAGAATAGTAACGTGCTTTCAAGTTTAAGAATAGTCTAAATCCTTAAGTTGATGGATGTGGGGTAGCGTCACATGCCCATCAACTTAAGATATGGATATGAAATAAAATCACGATGTTTATAAGAAAGATGCGATGCTATATCTTTTCAATTAAAGAATTCTAAATGTGTTTTGATCAAACTTTTTTATAAAAATTGAACATCCAGTCACAAAGAAAGACTCTATTTTGATCAATCTTTTTTCAAAATGGAGTCTTTTTGTGTAACACAGAATGTGGATTTGTAAGAGGTTTTTAATCAAACTTTATAAACAGTATGTTTTTTATCTTAAATCAATTATATCCATAAATTTAAGAAAAATTCTGTTATAAGATGCATCAGTACAAGTTATTAAATTTATTATCGGATTTATGTCAGTTACAGTCATATATCTAGTAAGCAAATGATCATCTCTATAATAAGTAATCAATTTCTTCTCTTCAGAAAGAAATGGACATAATAACATGTTTTCAATACGTTCTTGTTAGTCTTGGGTTAATGTAGGGCGCTCCACTTTTGTCTGCTTTTTAACAATCTTACCAATACCGATGAATTTCTTCGGTATCGAAGCGAATGGAGTCCGCTTAACCATTCCTATTCTTTTTGGCATATTTGTATAGTTCATGCTGTATATCCCCCTAATTGCTATTAATAACTGTATCATTGTATCTAACTTTAGTTATATTAGGATTAATTATGTTATTATAAAATAAATATTTAGAGGTTTTTGGCTTCTTATAAAATCAAACCAATTTAACTAAGCATGATTTATATATATAATAGGAAAAATTACTGTGGAGTCCCTTTGTAGGTAAGTGTGTTGTTGCTGGTTCTGTTGATGCAGGATTAGGATTTATAATTGATGTGGAGATAAGGGTTCTGGTGCAAAAACTTAAGGACAATTGCAATGAATCTATAAATCTTGGACATACTGTTACTATTACTTTAGAAAGGGTGCGTGATTGGTATGGAAAATGTATTCAAATGGAGGAATTATCAGCCTGATATTATTTTGTTAACGGTAAGATGGTACCTACGGTACAACCTCAGTTTTCGTGATTTGGTGGAAATGCTAGAAGAACGGGGTTTATCCATTTCTCATACAACGATTATACGTTGGGTACACCAGTATGGTCCTGAATTGGACAAACGAATCCGACGTCACCTCAAACAAACAAATGACTCTTGGAGAGTCGATGAAACATATATCAAAGTAAAAGGTCAATGGATGTACCTGTATCGTGCTGTTGATTCGAAAGGAAACACAATCGATTTTTGCCTAGGCAAAACAAGAGACCAGAAGACTGCAAAGCGCTTTTTCAAGAAAGCTTTGCGGTCTTTTCATGTTTCGCAGCCTCGTGTTATGACAGTCGATAAGAATCCAGCTTATCCTATAGCAATTGAACAGTTGAAAAAAGAGAAAAGCATACCTGATGGTATGCAACTTAGACAACAAAAATACTTGAATAACATAGTAGAACAAGATCATCGCTTTATAAAGAAGCGATGATCTTGTTCTATGCTAGGGTTCAAATGTTTTGACACAGCTACATCCATTCTTTCTGGAGTAGAAGCTATGCATATGATTAAAAAAGAACAGATTGATTTACGGGACCAGTCTGTTCAAAACCAGAAAAAATTCATCCATCAATTGTTTGGACTGGTAGCATAAGATACGATTCCGTTAGGAATATATGCGCTTTATTCTCTTTTATTTTATTTTTGCACCAGACCCCCCTAAGGTGCCTTCCTCCGACTTGAACCATCTTAATTTTAATAATATGTATTGGACTCCCATCCAAATATTATTTTACCATGTTAAGTTATATTGTTCATTGAGAAATATGGTTCAAATCTATATTTCTAATTTACTTGATTACACCACCAGAAACTCCGGACATTGCCATAATATTAATTATTTTATCTGATACGGTGGCTTCTTCTCCACCTCCATAGTAGGCGTTTAATGCATCAATAAACCAATATCTATCTTCACGACAAACCTTACAGGAGAGCGTTTAGAAGGCGCATATGATGAACGAATTGTATCGCGTATTTTCAATAACTTTAAAGCGCTTGTTTTCAAAGATACAAAGGATTACAGAAGAAAGGCGCTACCATTCTAAGGGGGAATTAAGATGTGTGCATGTAACGGAACAGGAGTAATCAGAAACGATATGGGAACGGAAATATATCAATTTGGGCCATGTATTTGCGAGGCAGGGAATATTACACCTGAAGAATCGGATAGAAGACGTCATGCCGTTATGGCCGAACTAAGAGAAATTCATCAATTACAACTGGAGGAGGAATGGGATGCCGAGACTTGGGACGGATTTGGAAAAGGAGAATTACACAATCGCAGCACAGCAAAGGAAGTACATGAAGAAATCGCGTCGTAACATGTATGTAGCGTTAGAAGATTTGGACTTGTTATTCGATGAGAGTGAAGTGATTCGATTCCAAGAAATGTGGGAAGAAGATAAAAGTTTCATTGAAATTGCAGTAGAGATGGGAAGACATCAATTAGAAATCGCAGCATTAATCATGGACCGGGCGGATAAGAGCAAGATAAAATCTCGCCCAATGGGGTTAGGGGCATGAAACAACTAACACTTGAGGATGTTGTGGGAAGTTTTGACTATGCAGCAAAAAGTACGTCAGAGAGGTTCTTGCAGCGTAATAGCGTTATGACGTACTCAATAGAGTTTTATGACAAAGATGAGAAGTGGAAGCTTCGTTGGATTGAGGCGGGGTCCGAGGGCGAAGCTATAGGAATGGCTAAAAAGAAATACGGAAAGATACAAATTATTACCACTTATATTTCGGATAGAACCTTAGAAGAGATAATGCATTTGGATTGGGAGGCATAGTGCTATGACGTGTGATACAAAGTTACGCGTGGTTATCGGATAGTGAAAGAGGCAATAACGGGTTTGGATCGACAGGAGTAAAGTAAGACCAATTTTGAATTTTATTCAGGATGGGAATTCAGTGCAACAAAAAGTAATGAATAAAAGAGAAAATCCCTGCGGGGACAGGGATTTTATAGGAGAGATATTATTGTCGTACGGTGTCGAAATTTGGCGTATTCGACGAATTAATATTATCACGAGTTTTCAAGTAATTGTGATGGTTGATGTGTCAAAAATGTGTACGACTTTCATATAAAAGCGTTATTTTATTGCTAAATGTATTTAAAAATTTTGAAGAGGCTTTCTAAAATATAGAAAGGGAATTTTTGTTTATATAAATTATGTTATTAGAAATTCCCCTTCATTTATCATTATGGGTATAGAAAATGGTAAGAACTTAAGGTATAGGACTTGTAAGTGGGAATCTTGCTGCAGAAAAACTAAGCATTGATGGAGTCGGTAAAGCTAAAATTCTACCTTTTATAGTAGCAAGAAATACTACTCTTACGGTATCACCTGGATGTAATCCATAGATAGTGGATACGCTGAAACTAGTAACATCGTCTTTTATATCTCGATAAACGGAAGTGTCATTGACAAATAAATCTAATATTCCCACAAAAGGCTGAATGAATACAGGTTCAAATGTCAAATTTGCATTAATTTGGTATAAACCTTCTTGTTTGGCTGTAAAAGTATTTATACCATCATATTCATTATTAAAATCAAAGAGTTCAGTTGTGAAATTTACAGTTTGAGAGGTAAAAGCAACAGTAAATTGTTCATCAGTTCCTATATTTGCCCTGAATGCAGATTCTATAGCTCCCGGTCCAGTCGGCCCAGTAGCACCGATAACTCCTCTGCGGCCAGTCGGTCCAGTCAATCCAGTAACACCGGTAACACCAGTAGGACCGGTATTGCCGGAAGGACCAGTAATTCCTATTCCGGAAGGTCCAGTAGGTCCAGTGTCGCCGGAAGGACCAGTAGGTCCAGTGTCGCCGAAAGGACCAGTAATTCCTATTCCGGAAGGACCAGTAGGTCCAGTGTCGCCGGAAGGACCAGTAATTCCTATTCCGGAAGGTCCAGTAGGTCCAGCGTCGCCGGAAGGACCAGTAATTCCTATTCCGGAAGGTCCAGTAGGTCCAGCGTCGCCGGAAGGACCAGTAATTCCTATTCCAGACGATCCAGTAGGTCCAGTATCGTCGGTAGGACCAGTCGGCCCTGTTGAATCGATTGAATCTGGGTTTAGAGCAGCGGAAGACAGAAATTCATCCATTATATTTTCACCTCTGAAAAGATTTTAATATCAATAATAAATATAGGGGGAGTGTAAAGTGAAGTGGACAAGTGATTGTATTTTATAAATTTAACAAAATAGTTATTTTGTAAGAATCAAAAAAGAGCACCTCGTATAGGTGCCAGAATAAGAATTATTCAATGATCAAGATAATTACTTACCACCATTTTGATATATATGTTTTAAATAAAAAAATAGAACAAGATTCTTATTTTGTACATCAAGGTAGTCAGCACAATTAACTAACGGCTTGTTGAAAAAAGAAGCCCTGAGGAATTGTTACAGGACTTCATAAGGTTGAGTTATGTCATACTCACAAGGGATTTTAACATGAATGTTGTGGTAAATAAACTGGTAAATGTGTCCGATTGGTTTAGATCTATTATTTTAAACAAAAACGCTATTTGGTAGCTAGACTTAAAAGTAAAAAGAGCTCCGTCTACTGGTCGGAAGCTCTTTTATGAAAATCAGTGAGTTTCGTTCACTAATTGAATATATGTATAGATTATATGTATAGATTATTTTAGTGTGACTAGTACTATAAAAATTTCATTTTGTAGAAAAAAGTAAAAAGAGCACTATCAATTAGTGCCCTTTGTAAAAATAGCGTAAGTGGCCAGCTCACGTTATAAAGAGAGGTAGAATTTAATATATTCAACCCCTGCTTAAATGGTGAAAACAAAAGAACAGCTAGCAAAAGCTAACTGCTCGCCTCCAGAGGAATTGGAGAATGGGTTGTCTACAGTATTGACGGAATATTGAGTTTTATTCAGGAGGTAGAGGGAAATGATTAATTTTAGACTGTCCCAACTTGATTTTGGTCTGCAACATCAGAATCGAATGTGTTTGTTGCACTAACACCGCTAAATGTATTGGCAACAAAAGCAACATTTGATGAACCTGAACCATTATAAGCTTTTGTATTTTCCTTTGGAGAAACGTTATAAAAATCACCTAAGTTGAAAGAACCGTTACTATTTTGTACAACCAGATTTCCAACAACAGATGGCATAGGTTTCACCTGCTTTTCTAAAAAGTATTTAAATTAGTATATGGTGTATGCGTCTAGAGGTTCATTTGAATCTGAAAATTTTGAAATGAATTTTGTTAGAAAACACAACAAAATAATCCTTTGAATAGAAAGCGAGGAATAAAAATGGGACAAGGTAACCGTGGAATGGCATTTGAAATGCTTACCAATCTAGCTAATGAAATGTATCAAAGAGGGGGAGTGGCACTTATAAACAAGCGTCCAACTCCTGTGAAGGTGTTAAAGAGTAAAGGTGGCCGTGTGCTAAATAGATTCTATGAAGCTAAAAGTACAGTAGACTATGACGGCGTGTATAAGGGAAGAGCTGTTGCATTTGAAGCGAAGTCTACAGAGAGTGCTACACGCTTTGATTTAAAGAACATTGCACAGCACCAGTTAGACTACTTTGAGAAAGCAGAGAAGATGGGAGCAATTTGTTTCTTCCTTATTGAGTTTAGCAAGGACCAGTCAATATTCGCGGTATCACTATCAGTCATTCAATCTTATGTAAGGATATCGCAGCAACTAAAAGATAAGAAGTCGATACCGAGAGCAGACTTTGATATTTATGGATACTTAGTAGATCAGACAGAACGAGCGCCAGTTGATTACTTACAATACATTGATGAAGCAGTATCTCCAGTTATGTTTGATAGAATGATTCAATTCGATCAGGACCATAAAAGGGTAACGAATAACATTGAAGCAGCAAAAGCGAAGATGGCCAACAAGAAACACAAATTATTAAAGGCCTAATGGATAATGGAACCATGCAGAGTGGATGATGGGGGCTACTCGCTATGCATGTTTCCCTTATTCAACAAAGAGGTATTAAAATTTCACGTACCTGATGTGAATGTAAAAACCAAAATTTGAAATAAGGGGATTCCTTCATGGAGAGACAATTAACATTATTACCAGCAATCGATGACAAGAAAGTACAAAAGGAAGTAGTCAGCATCTTAAAGGAATACCGTGCATTAAAGATGCGATTCAATAATGAAGTGGAACAGGAAGGGATCAGTTTGTTTCCTGAGTTACGTGATTCAAGAGTGACGAGCAGGATGAAGGTGCAGCAAATAGAAAAGACATTAAACAATATCTTAGATGAAGATGAAAGAAACATCATTACTATGAAGTTCTTAGATAATAAACCAGTTAAAGATTCGTTCGTACAAAATGAACTGATGATGAAAAACTCATACTTTTACGAGAAGAAGAAGAGTGCCATTAAATTGATTGCTACTACATTAGGAATCATTTAAAAATGGTAGAGAAAATGTAGAGAAATAGCGTATTTTTTGGGGAGTTTTTGCAAATGAAATCAATGGTAAGCTATTCCTATAAACAGTTCTTTGAAAAGAGAATACGTTTTGGGGATAGCGTTCCCATTATAATAAAGTTACTCGGTGACGCGGAGGCTAGAGGGGATAAGAGCTTCCCGAAATTATTTGTATTTATCGATCAGCTCGGAATGCGTCCTCTGGGTTGATAATAAATATAAGTCTATTACTCTCTAGTATGTCGGTTCTTGAAAATGGAATGGGGGTGGTTGCTTATGATTGAGTGATACTTACATTAAATTTTAAGAACAATAATGTTTTACCAAGTACATCAGTAATTACTCACGATCTTTATTGATGTAGCGAGCAGAGAGCTTCCGCTTTTTGTTTGAGCTAACGTAGCGGAGCCTTCTCTCCGCCCCCTTGAAAATACGTTAGTCCAAACAAGGCGTCGGAAGAAACATATACGTCTTGGATATTATATAGATCCTTTAGATTTCGACATAGGCCAGCAAAGGTGAAAATGACATTAAGTAGCCGAAGTATTGAGCAAGCTCTACGGAGTGTAAACGAGAAGATTCTTAGTCTTCTCCCAGTCACCGAACACAGAGCGTGTAGCCATACTAGTTGATACGGCGGCTTGGAGAAGCCCGAGAGTATCTAGAATACCAGAGGCTTGAAGAGATATTTATTGCCATTTGTTATCTCTCTTCCCCTTTGAGGAGCTGTCACCTTTCGGTGATGGCTTTTTCTTTGTTATATAGAAATTACACATTAAACCAGTGAACATTCTAATCAGACAGGCATATAATGGATTCGTGGGACGAGTTATCATATGAGGTGAGACTTGGAGCACCATACTTATTTTTGAAGAGTATCTAATGGCAGGTACTCTTTTTTATTGCAGCTTTTGATAAGGACATGCATATATTGAATTGTGGGACAAGTTTTTCATGTCTCATTCAATACCCATAGGAAACTCCTTATCACATTAAGAGCACCCACGGCATGGGTGCTCTTTTAAATTTGAACAAAATGGACATTTGGATTAAAGGATATCTATATAAATAGGTAGAATCTAGTGATTTGGTTCACATTTTAATCCAAGGGGTACAAATTCGATGCGACGTGAAAGGATTTGTTGAAACAGTGGAAGGCGGATTTGCAAGCTGTTCAAGAAGAAAAGAGGCTGAAGAAGAAGGCTAAGAAAAACAACAAAAAATATAGCATTCCTGGTAATACAGCTGACTTCATGAATGGAAAGAATACTTATCGTAAAGAGAATGGGGTATGGAAGCAAAGAAATAAATAATGTGAGGATAAATGAGTTTGATTAAGTGTATAGCAATTATCGTAGGCGCTGCCGTGATTTGGGTGGCGTCTTGTTTGTTGTTAGGGAAAGATAAGGGATGAAATAGATTTGAAACTTAAAGATTAGATAATAATATTATTACTTTTAAATGCAGAAAGTAGACTAGTAAACAAGCCGTTTTTGTTTTTTAGCATAGAATATGATGAATCCTAGAGTTAAGAGGAGGTAATTATATTTATGGAATGTAATTGTAATTTCAGACGTTCCCGAGATTGTGATAGATTTTGGGATGATTTAATGTTCTGCAGACGCAGAAATAGAGATTGTGATGACCGTCGTTGTAGACGTGACCACGACTGTGATTGTGATAAGCGTAAAGATTGGTAAAGTCCTTTGAATGAGTGCGTTTCTTCACAGCACTTTTTTTTTGTTTATGGGTTTCCTAAATTTATACTTATTAAATACGAAGAATGTAGTTGCAATTCGATTTAAGAACTAACAAAATAAACGAACTCAACGAACGGAAATAAATGTTCTCTTTACCTGTCTAAAAGTTGACCTTCTTGTACAATTTAAATTTATAGGGTAAAAACTTTGTAAACAGATAGTTGTTAATGTCTAAAATAAAATTATATAATTCTTAAAAGAATGAAACCAGATTTTGTGTTTACAATATGTCCAAAAACAGTTAAAGTCTATCGGCAATTAGGAGTCCCAGCTGCTCATTTGGACTTTGGCTTTGAAGAAACAGCACACTACAAATCTCCTAAATCCTCAGAATACAATTGTTCAATTGCAGTTGTTGCAAATGTATATCCTCATATTTTGGGAAAATACCCTGATCATTTTAGAAGTCATGCTCTTAATGCCCTAATTCGACCGCTTTTGGAAAAAATATTCGTATTGATTTTTGGGGGAATAAATGGGATGAAATGAATCGTTTTTTTGGCATGGATATACCAAAAGACTGGATTCATGGCCCTATGCACTATTTAGAGACATATAAGGTGTATAACTCGGCAGATATTATAATAGGGTTACAAAATTATCAAGAGCTAATTACCCAAAGAACGTATGAAATTTTAGGATCGGGTGGATTTCTTCTTACGCTAGATACTCCAGGTGTTAAGAAGATATTTAGGCCAGGGAAAGATTTAATTACGGTTTCATCATCAAAAGAAACACTTGAAGCAATACACTATTTTTCGAATCATCCAAAAAATAAAGCGGAAATTCAAGAACGGGGGCGAATAACAGTACAGGAGCATACTTATCAAGCTCGTGCTAAACAAATTATAGATACACTAATTGAGCATAATATATTAATAGAAAGAGAAAAAACAAGTAAGCAAACAGGGAAAATGATGTATGTTACTGATTTAGAAGAAGACTATGAAATGTATACAATTGAAAAAGGAGGTTACACGGGATTTCAAAGGAATTCGGTGTATCTATTGAATCTTTAAAAAAATTAAATCATTTAACATCTAATATGATAGTAGAAAACCAAAGATTAGCAATAAGAAAGAAGAATATCGAATGGAATTTTTAAATTGCATATAACGAACTTTAAGAATTCTTAAGATTTGACTTTTATAGATTTCACCCCAGACCATGGGCACTTTTAAAAAGCGTCTGTCTGGGGTTATATTTTATATACGCATTTCACTTCCTTTTATAAAGAACCTAATAAGATGGGATGGATGAGAAGCAAAAATTTGGTTCATCACCGTAACATGGGGTTGATATTTTGCAAATGAATCAATTTTAGCACACTCTAAGTGTCCACTCAGAATGGAGTGTACATCTATCCAAATGTTACCCTGTCTTATGGTGATGAACTAAAAGTTTACATATTTTCTTTAGCATAGAATCCGTACAGTTGAATTTGTCTATATGACTTTTTCACTACAAGTATCCATAATAGTTGGAGAACCCCTGTTTCAACTGCTCTGTATTTAAATAAAGAGGATGCATACCATATATATCGTCCATATTCGGGATACTTAAAGGATTCCAATCAGGTTTGTCTAAGTTAGAGAAGAAAGGACAAATATCTAAAGAGGTGAAATGGATGCAAATCCTACTAATTCGTCATGGAAAATCTGAAGATGATTTTTTAGAAGAGGGTTATAAAGGATCTAATGATTTACAGTTAACAAAAAGGGGATTGGAACAAGTTGAAAAAATGTCTAGTTATATATCAAAGGAACTCTCTCCAGAACTTATTTGGTCGAGTACTCTATTGAGAGCAACTCAATCTACTGAAATTTTGAATAATGCTGTTAAATGCCCTGTAGAGTATCTAACTGAGTTATGTGAAATGCAGAATAGAGAGAGTAAACTAGACTTTAGATTACGTGCTGAGAACATCCTTGCAGCTGTTAGAGAAAGGGGGAAACAGTACAAACGAATTGCAATTGTTTCCCATGGAGGAGTGATTACAAAAATTATAGATAGCTTCCTTCGGTTACCGAAAGAACATGATGTGTGGTTCCATACTGACAACACAGGCATACATCTACTTGAATATAAGTCAAATTTCCGTATTATTAGGTTTAGTAACAATACCAATCATTTAAACTAAGACAAAAGTCAACTTCTGAAATCGGGAATTAAGTAACCTACTAATCATTTTTTTCATATTCATCATTGTAAAAAGATAAAAAGAGAACGATCGGAATGCCATTTGTATGGGCAACTGATTGCCATTCTACTCTGTTCTTCTACCATGTTTCAAATGCGGCAATTACTTCTTATGAAAAAGAAACGAGAACTGAGTGAATATAAGGCAATATATATGATTAAAGATTACTTTCTTCTTCTTTTCCAAGCTATACAGAAAGACACCCAAGAGCTATCAAAGATTCTAATTCGTCTGTTCAACCTCCTACAGCAAAACGAGCGAAAATCCCATCGGTATGAGAAGGAAACAGTCTTTGATATATTAGGTGTCGTTTACAATTGTATCATGTCTCATAATCAAGCGGCCTAATTCAAAAAATGAAACCCGATAAGTTTTATTTCACATATAAATCTTTAATTTCTCTACACATACCCTTTAAAAAAAGAAACAATCTCTACTATAATTGACATTGTATGAGCTTAAGTTGATAGCGATGTGTTTGTACACCACATCTATCAACTTAAGCATTTTATAACACACCTAAAACGAAAAAATGTGCATCTCCAGAGGAAGATGTACATTTTTTCGTTTTGGGACACTTGTTTCTCTTATCTTAATAGTGATGTGGTGAGACCTATTAATTGTAATCATCATTTTGATAATTGTTATCTAATCTCAGCACGCTTCCATATGAACGATATTATGTTTTTACTTATACTGAGGCTCTTCCTGTTCAATTTGCTGAAGTCGAGGATTTAAAGATTCAATAATTTCTTGAGTTTGTTGTGCTGCACCTATATATAATTGTTTTGCTTGCTTGTTATCAGTATCAAGAACAAATCCTTCTAGGCATGCTTGAGCACTCTTTAATCCAGCAATAGTTTGTTTAAGTTTAGTGATTACTGTCATGTAATATTCCTCCTTGTAAATGTACTTCAAAACATAGAATGCCTCTTTTGTTATCATAGTACGATTTCAAATTTTAGGGTTATGCGAATGGAGAATTTTACAGTTAATCATTCAAAGAAGAATTTTTTAGCTAATAAATGCATGGAATAGCTTTGTCCCAATAACAAAAGAAAAAGAGTACATATTTAATATGTACTCTTGAAAAAGGAAGTCTATAAACGTGATGGAATATTATATGTTTGTCGCGTTTAAAAGTTCAAGGAAATCAATAAAATTGTTATTTAGTAATAAATAGAAAAAACACATGTATTCAGCTCATGTTAAAATATGTACTTTCATATGAAGGGTAAGAAGAAAAAATAATTATGAAGCAAATATCATACGCCCTAACTTTATTTGTTAAATATCAAAAAACTATAAGGATGTATTCATGTAAATATTGGTAATGGAGAGGCTGACCAACAAAATCCTTATTTAATATTGAAATGAAAAAACATGTACAAAAATTGTACATGTCTATATAAGACCTATGCCTTATCTCTGTAAATATATGTTTGTTTTATGAAAATGTTGAGTACCTTTGAAAAATAAAGAGTACTTTAAAAGGTACTCAACAACTAATACTGAGGTGACTATGATTATTATATGTACGTTTCCAATGAATGAGCATTTTATTAAAAACCTTTAATTCATTATATTAAAATGCGCAAATAAATATCGATTGAGATCACACCTTATACCTAATCATAGTGAAAGTGACGAGTTCACATTATACAGAAAGGTAATAATTATAGTTTTTCGAAACATGAGATTAGCGAATGGGTTCAGATAAAATTTAAAAAATATAAAAGAGATCTTAGTGGTCTGAAGTCAAAAGCAAAATATTATCTTTAAAGAGAAAGTAACATCTTGATATGAAATTGTTTTTAAAAATCTTGATACAAAAAACATTACAAAAATAGTTATTCAAATAAAAATACATGCTGGTCTAGGTTACATATGTAAGTGATGAATCATAGAATGTGAGATGGGACTACTGCAAAATCAAGAAATACTTATTAAGGAGATATAAAATGAACAAATACTTTAATAAAAGAAAAATAAGTAGAAAAGATTTAGTGGAATATAAGCTCATTGGAGACGGAAAAGATGGAGAAGTATACCAATTAAGCCATGATAAATGCGTAAAAATATTTTTCCTGGAAGAAACTCAAAAAAAAGAGTTGAGAGCTCTAGTAATTGGGCAATCATCACCTATTATTCCAAGACTTTATGGATATGGAGAAAATTATATTATCATGGAGTATATACAAGGAATTTCACTTGCACGTCACTTGAAAAAAGAAAAACAAATTACAGAAGAACTAACTGAAAGGATATTAATAATGTTGGATGAATTAAAAAAGATTGGATTTACTAGGTGGGACACGGAAGTAAGACATGTGTTAATAAATGAAGAAGGTCAGTTAAAAGTCATTGACCATAAAAGAGCTTTTACTTCAAATAGTGAGGTTCCTACGAAGTTGTTAAAAGGGTTTAAGAAATTTGGACTATCACAAGATTTTCTGAACTATGTGAAAAATATACGTTCTTCTGTTTATGATAGATGGGCGGAACATCGATAAAAAACAGATTATCTTGTGTATAACGTTTTTATATTGAAACTTTCATTTGGCTTCTTAATTATTCCCTTGTAAAATTCATTATAAAAATGAATAAATATATATGTAAATCTTAATACAAGATTATTTTCTCTCTCTTTTTGCGGGCAGTACCCCCATCGTCATCAAGCTAATAAAGGCAAATACCCCCAAAATAAGAAAAATGGCATATAAGGTTCTATATTTCATGTTGCAAGCAAAGTAAAAGAACCCTACACAAAGCCGGATTCTCTTACAAATGTATTCGTTTATAAAAGGCTTCACTAAAGGAATTGAGCCTGAACCACTCAATTCCTTTTTTATGTTATAACAAATGAATAAAAATTTTCAATAAAGGAAATTCCTTTTTGTCTTAAACTTAATTACAAATTGAAATTTTGAAGCAGAAGAATAACAGAACCACTCAAGGTGTTTTCTTAATCTCGCATTGCCCCTGCCTCTCGGGAAGTCATTGCCCCTTGTCCTTCACTTACATCTTTTTGGATTTCTTGCTTTACTTTGTTTGCATCAGTTCCAACAAAATCAGGTTTCAAAATAGAACCCGAATTTTCTTTAGCTTTGTTATGATTTAGCATACAAGTCCTCCTCAATTTCTTGTTTAACGATCTTATTATTTACAAAATTCATTTGGTATATCCCGAGTAGTTGAGCGAATTTTACGTAAAGTAAAAGGGATTTAAATTGTATAAGTGGTTTCTTATTTTAGGAATAGCCATTAGTCGGATTTTATAACTTTTCGCTTACATTTTTGATAACATTTTCAATAGATTGGCACATATAAACTGAAAAGCCCCTCCGGTACTTCTGAAGGGACACATTAATATATTCATTGTTATCAGCTATTTATAGTTCTATTTGGTGAGAGTCTCCCTGAATATACATACATATACTCAACAGTGACAACATAATACCCACAACGAAAGTCATAGGATTATCTTCTTTTTCCTTGTCAAAAGTAAAGAAAGTTACTATACAAAAAATAATTGTGAATATGGGCATGATTACAAATGCGTAACCGAATATAAATGAAACTCCACCCATAACCATCCCTATTAGTCCATATAGATTTTGGGTTGGAATTTTTTCTATAAGTTCCCTCTCATAATCAGATATGCCTTCATAATCATCTTCTTTCCATTTGTTCTTTAGTTTATTAAGAAAATTGATTGTTTTTTTGAAAAACTTCATTGTTTACACTCCTAGAGATTACATGAACGCTACGGTTTATTAAGTTTTCTCCTCTTTATTTTAACAGTAGGTACATTTGCTTTTTCTAAATAAAAACTATTCATTAGTCTAAACCATTACATAAGTAAAGTAGAAAAATAAGAATAGAAGATTGAAATTTTGTTTAAAACGTGGAAGTCATTTTTTGAAATTGATGAATGTAAAAATATTAAAAGAGAACGCCTAGAGTGTCATTTATATGGACAACTCATCGGCATTCTTCTCTGTTCTTCTACGATGTTTCAAATACGACAGTTTCTGCTTGAAAAGACAAAGCAGGAACTGAGTGAATACAAAGCGATTTATATGATTAAAGATTACTTTCCTTTACTGTTTCAAGCGATAGCCGCTGGCACAGAAGAACTTTTGAAAATTCTGCATCGTCTTTATCTGTTGCTCAAAAAGAATGGTCGTAAATGTCATCGGTATAAGAAGATGACCGTCTTTGATATTCTAGGGATTGTGTATAAAACGACGGTGAAGCATAGACAAGCTGCCTAGCGAAAAAATCACGTTTTAATAGGCTTCTTTAGCATGCCTACTTTTCTATCAATTGCTAGTTTTAAAACAAGGATCGTTTCATATCTAGTAATTTACTCGGTTAGCTTGATGGGCATGGGGTAGTACCCCTTATATCATAAAATTGTTGGGGGAGTAAAGAAGTTAGGGCGGAGATAGACTGGCAAGGGTATGAAAAGATGGCAAACAATGAAGCGGTATTTCCGCTAATGCCAGTTTCTTTTTGTAGCATCATTCATACATTAGGATTAGGTCGTATAGGGAGGGATAAGAGTTATGAGAGAGTGTGTTTTAGTTATTGGTGCTCACCCAGATGATGAGTTATTAGGATCTGGAGGGACTTTAAAAAGATTAGTGGAGAATGGCCATCGGGTTATTTCAATAATTATTGCTTCAGGAAGAAGGGAGGAAGCGGATCGGATACATCAACTAGGCAAGGATGCAAATAAAGAGATTGGTATTGAAGAAGTGATATTCCTCAATCATCCTAATTTAGAATTGGAATTAATTCCGTTGCATCAATTAACGAAAGAATTAGAACAATTAATACAGAACTATAAACCAAGTAAAATTTTCACCCACCATTATGGAGATGTCAACATTGATCATCTAATTACCTTTCAAGCGGTTTTGACCGCAACGCGACCTCTACCTAAACGAAATCCGATAGAATTAATTACGTTTGAAACGGTTTCCTCTAGTGAGTGGAATGTCTATACAAATGATAAAGTTTTCAAACCTAATTATTTTGTTAATATTACAGATCAAATGGATTCAAAGATTGCGGCGCTCAAACATTATGATGTAGAAATGAGAGATTTTCCTCATCCTCGTTCGTATGAAGGCGTTCAGCATTTAGGAAGGGTTAGGGGTATGACGATTGGCGTACCATACGCTGAAGCGTTCGAAGTGATAAGGAGGATCTGGCAATGAGAAATGAGAGTATGTTTCCGTATTCCTATTTAATCGAAGCGATGGATAAATATTTTGGAATGCATTCACCTTCATCACCTAAAAAGAAAGATGCAACGAGAGAACGATATGTAAATGCAAAGCCAAAGGTGACTTCAAAGAAAAGAAGACTTTCTATATTAATTGCTACGTTTTGGGATTATCCTCATACGGGGGGGTTATCTAATTATATTACAGCACTTAGAGAAGGTTTAAAAAAATTGGGCCATAAAGTCGATATTATATCTCCTAATCAATTTCTTACGAGCGAAGTAAGAAACATGCGTAAAAAGGTTGTTCCAGAATTGAAAAATTTCTTTTCTGCACGTTATGGAAGCTATAATACCACGATTTTGAGAAATTGCAGACGTATGTATATCTACGAAATGATGTTGCTTAAAAATATCAACTTAAAAAAATATGATGTTTTTCATGCGCAAGATTTGTTTACAGCCAATATATTGGGAAGAATCAATCGACTTTATAAGAAACCTTTGCTATTTACACCCCATGGGATGTTTACTTTTAACCGGGTGAAATTTGGTATATTTGAAAAAGATTCACTAGAAGAAGCCTATTATAAAACATTAGAAAGTAAAGCTATTGAATTTGCCAATCATCTTATTATTCTCAGTGATTCATTTCGTCAACCGTTAATGCAACTGGGGGCAAAGCAAGAGGAAATGACAACTGTGCTTACGGGTATTGATTATCCTGAGAAGTATGATGTAAAAAATACATTGGCACAGAAAAAAATCGTTATTACATGTGTGGCGAGATTAGGACCAAGAAAAGGTCATAAAGTATTATTTGATGCACTTTCACAGATGGAAAGGAAATATACTGAAAACATTAAGGTGCTTATTGTCGGAGATGGCGAGATGAGAGATGCGTTAGAAAAGCAAGTTGCTTCTTTGAATCTTTCCATGGTGGAGTTTTTAGGGGAAAGAGATGATGTACCAAACATTTTAAGTAAAACCGATATTTTTGTACTTCCAACTCTAAATGATAGTCTGCCTATTTCTATTATTGAGGCCATGCATAGTGGAGCTTGTGTCATTTCGACAACATCGGGAGGAATACCTGAATTAGTGCATCACGAGAAGACAGGTATTCTAGTAGATGTAGGAGATGTAAATAAACTAAAACACGCATTAAAGTTCGTTATTGAAAACCAGCAAGATCGGGAGAAGTTAGGTGAAAATGCCAGAAACTTCGCTAAAAAATATTTAACTAGAGAGACAATGATAGCTCATATCGAAAAAATCTACAAAGATATTTAAGTGAGGAAGGATTCTATGTATCATGAACACAGTGCAGTTGTACTGGACTTAAGTGCCAATGGAGTTGGAATTATTAGAAGTTTAGCGAGAAAAGGAATTAAAGTTTATGCGTTTGATGTAGAGGGGCCTTATAAGATAGGGAGATCACGCCTTGCTTCATGTGGAGTATGTCCAAGTCCTTTATCGGAAGAAAAGGAATTATTAACTTTTTTAATCCACTTGGCTAAAGAATTAAAATTGAAACCAGTTTTGTGTACAGGTGCGGATGATTATGTGGTATTTATTTCAAAATATCGAGCGGAGCTGTCTGACTACTATTTATTTTTGTTTCCTGAGCATTCATTAATTGAAACAATACTAGATAAACATAAAATGTATGAACTGGCTGTGAAGCATAATATTCCATGCCCGAAAACATATGTGATTGAACATAAAGGACAGTTAGAAGAAGCAATATTGAACCTCGGTTTTCCATGTATATTAAAGCCGACTTTGGGCCATAAGTTTCGAAAAAAAATAAATAAAAAGGCTATATTTATAAAAGATCCAGATCAACTAAGAAATGAGTATGAATTGTACCGACAGCATGGAAAGCTCATCGCTCAGGAAATCATTCCTGGAGACAATCAGCATTTTTATAAAGTGGCTACTTTTTATGACGACAATATGGAGCTATTAGCATTATTTTCTTTGCAAAAGAACCATCAATTTCCAGCTGACTTTGGAACAGGAGCTCATATTGTTAGTAAACAGATTCCAGAACTAGTGGATGTATGTTTACCTCTTTTTAAAAAAATACAACTTAAAGGTATTGGCATGGCAGAGTTTAAAAAGGACCCGCGAGATGATGTTTATAAGTTTATTGAAATCAATCCCCGTTTTTGGTTAACTCATAGCCTAACAGAATCTGCAGGCATCGATTTTGCTTATATGTATTATTTATATCTAACCAAGCAAAACCCAGCGCCAAGACTTAAACAAAGAGACGGTATCAAATGGATTTATCTTGTGCGGTATTATTTAACTTTCCGTGACAAGAAAAAAAGAGATGAAATGACATGGCAAGATTTTTATGAAGGCTTGCGAGGAAAAAAAGAGTTCGCTCTTTTTGCGTGGGACGATCCGATGCCATTTATTAGAAGCGCATGGTCTCATTTGAGGAATGCATGGAAACGAAAATGAAAATGAAAGGAATGAAATCATTGTATGAAGCAAAAGAATTATCCTATTATTTAAAGAAGTTTAGAATTTCAGATAAAATCTCTTATTCAATGGGTGAAAGGGTAGCAATAGATCCTGCTAAAATTGAATGTCTGAAATCAACAACAAGAACTAGTATCTACAAATTATTTCTTCGAAAAAAAATGAAAAACTATCCCATTATTTTAAAAGTATATAATTCAACAAGCTACAGAAATGAAGTAGAGATTCAAGTATATGAAAAAGCGTATCCGATATTGAAAGAGTTTCTTCCTCAAATATATTATATTGAAAAAAAAGGAACTGAAACCTGGATATTCATGGAGTTTGTCCAGCAAGTACGCGGCCAGATTACTTTCTCCCCAAAACATTTAGAACATATTATCCCCACTGTTGCCAAACTTCACGCACACACATTTGAAGACAATTTGAAAAAATATAAAAATATTTGGAATGAATGGCTCCCCATTTATGAATCAAGCAAAATGAGAAGTGGTCGATCTAAATACATTGGAAGAACGATTACTTTTCTTGATGATGCAGTGCAAGACGATAGGGTAAGTGAGACCATTAAACCCTATCATAAATCGCTAATAAAACTGTGTCAGAAGGGACCAGATTTTTTTCCAGAATTATTTGAAAACGGTTCATCTATAACACATGGAGACCTTCATATGCAAAATATATGTAGTAATAATGTGACACTAGATGCTCCATGGAATATTCAGTTTATCGATTGGGAGTCTATTAAATACGGACCCGTCTGGTTTGATATGGTTGTTTTAGTCGAAATATTATTAGGCTTTAGAAAAGATTGGCAGAGCAATGCAGAAGAGATTCGCACGCATTGTGTGAATTTATATACAAAACAAATGCAGAAGAATGGGATTGAATTTAAAACAGCTCCAATTGATCTTTATAAAATGGCGTATTTGCAGAGAACATTAGAAAAGGGGCTGCATACTCAGTTACGAAGAATATTCAATAACCGTTCTGGTTGCGAATTATTAGCATATCATCTTGAAAAAGTTTCAATTTGGGGAGAAGAATTAGGTTTATAGAGGATAAATCTCCCTTGTATCATTAGAAGAGTTAGGATTTGACACTCCCACCCCTAAAGGGGCCAGCTGACTAACATCAGTGGGATTCTTGCTACCAAAGGCGAAGTCCATTTCTGGTATCGCTGACGTGCAAGATTGCGGTGTGCCATCACCACTCCCACAACAGACCATATAGGTTCGTGGGCTACGGTACTGTGACCATACCGTACAGATTGTTGGTTCTCAAATGTTTTTACGTCTTTTGCATGACGACTTAATACATTTTACGGAGTAGAAGAATTTGCTACCCCAACCTCATATGTATTCTGTTTTCAGAGAACAGTCGTTTTAGAGTCTTTTGCATGACTATGAATAAAGTATATCATGTTTTGCTACGCAAAAACGATACTTGCATCCCACGTCTAAAGACGGACTAAAGTCCTGCGTGGGCTTTCCCGTATCGTAAATTCTGTAATACTTCTGATTGCAATAAAGGAAGAGTGAAATAAATATATCAAATATAGAACTGCAATTTGGATTTGGCAGGAGGCACATCTATAGATTTGGAAAAAGATGTTTAGAAAAGGACGAATTTGAAATGATAATGGGCTATAGAGCTCTAATCCCTTATAAAAAATTACCGTAGGGAATCTTTTCCGATGGTAATTTTTTTTCGATGGCTTATATTGCAAAGGAAAATTTTTTAGGTGCTTTTAATTTATTAATCAATACGTATCCCTAGATAAGAGAAATGATAATAAATTTGTATTTTAATAGAAATAGTAAATATAATGTGAATGATCCAATTATTTATATCAAACCTCATGTTCGTTCAATTAGTAATAACTAATCATGGACAACTAATTCAATCCTTATTTAATGACTTAGACTCCGATACAGCACATGAGCCAACATTAAAGACTGATATAGGAGTTACCATCATTGATGAGGCCCATGAATTTCAAGAAGCATTTATGAAAATAATCGAAAGAAAGGTTAACATGCCTCAATTAAAATCAATAACTAATACGATTAAAAGAAAAATGAAAAATGGAAAAACTCAGTGCAATAGCTATTAAATTGGATACATACATTAAAAAAGAACACCCAGATATAGATAACGGTAAACCTTTAAGAGGTCGAGATGAAGGCGATCCTTTAGGATGTGCCCATTATGATTGCGAATGGGATACTGGTGATCTTTTTGGAGAAGTCAAATATGTTTATAATAAAACTGATGAATCGGATAATAAATAATACACATAAAGAAAAGACACCCATATAAGAGCATAGCCATCAACTTTTTTTACAATCATTGAGTAAAATCCTGTATTTTGGGCATACTCAAATAGAACTTCCCTTGGTTCATATTTTATGAAGCCACTGGAAGTTGCTCCGTTGATATCTCTATTAAGCCTAGGATTTCAAACGGCGTTGTTTTTCGGTACCGCCGCGCTTTTTTCCCATTCTTACTAATATCTTGAAAGAGCCTGCTAAGCACTGAAACAGGATGTTGGAAAGTACAAAAAAGTGTGGTGTGTATTTTTTTCAGATAGATTTGCACCATATAAGCGCATTTAAGCTCACTCATTTCTTTTCTATGTTTCTCCCATAAAAGTCTCCGCATTTGATAGGTCGTGCTTGCGACTAGACATAATCGCAAGAGTTGGCCATATAAGTGACATTGAAACCGTTCTAGTTTCATCCGTTTGTTTACATGAATGCTAAATATAGATTTCCATGTTTTGAATACAATTTCTACTTGCCATCGTAAAGAATAAAAAGCGTAAACCTCTGTGGCTGGCAATATTTCTGAAGGAGCGTTGGTAACTAATAAGTTTACGCAACTTGCAGCTTTAGGCATCTTTTTCTTCATTTTTTTATGATGTATCAACCGTTTATCCCATTCGTTTTGTGTTAAACGGTATAAGATGAGTCGAGTTCGATGCTTGTGCTTCAATCCGATATATACCTCTGGCAATTCTAGCGTCTCTCCTTCTTGTAATTTCTTCGTTAAGGTTTCTATATGTAATAAAATCCATTTCCCATCTTCACCCTTTTGGTACACTTGCGTGTTCCAACGAATTCTAGATATATAGTAAGCCTCGCGTAGTGAGATATTCTCTAAATCACCAATATCATGATATCCAAGATCGCGAAGTACAAGATCTCCATTTTGTAAGGTCTTCGTGCGTTCTTGCCCATATTTTGCGTCGTTACTAGTAGCGTGATCTACCGTCATGCCTAGAAACTCTCCTGAAAGTAGCTCATATTCCAATTGAATCTTCACACCAGCCTCAGAACCTCCACCCCCAAAGCATTTATAAATTTCGGCATAGGAAGAAGGTAGTTGAAAGGATGTCGAATCTAAAATACGGATTCGTGTAAAGCGACTGGATAATGATGTGGAGGAACAAACTTTTTGCCGGAAGGCATACAGAAATAACTTTTTAAGGAATACCACAGTTCGTGCATTCCAACGCTTATTAAGCGCTTCGGCTGAGATACAAGTTCCTGTGGCTTCATTTAATTTTGTGCAGAGACTAACTAAAGACTCAGAACTGATTGTTTGACCCAAAAATACACAGAGTGATACAAGGTCTTGTGCCTGAAATTTTCGTTTTCGTTGAATCATACCTGTTTGATACGCAAGTTCTTGTAAGTGATGGATAGAAAATTTATTTCGAAATTCTTCACCCAATATGCGTAATTCCTCAACTAATATGTTGTTGTTTGTAGACATAAATTAAAACACCCTTTCATGCAGTACTGCATGAAAGGGTGCCCTAATTTTATTATTTTATTCATTTTCTTAAGTTGATGGCTATGCACCCTAAGGTGTCTTGCTTCGACTTGAACCATCTAAATTTTAATAATATGTATGGACTCCCATCCAAATATTATTTTACCATGTTAAGTTATATTGTTCATTGAGAAATATAATAAAATTTAATTAGACATATTTTTGCTACTTACATTATAAAGATCCACTTGCTTATTTATGCTGGTTGTCTGTGTTAGGTCGTTTTGTAGTCCATGCAGCGATTAACAAGAGAAAAATAGCAGTGACGACACCTAAAAGTCCTTGTTGGAGCCACATAGATAATGCGAAATTTGAGCCAATAGCTAGAAAAATAAGCATTACTGTGTATTTATTGAATTTCATTACGAACAACCTCTCAATGGAACTATATTTAAGGGGATTTTACCATAGATTTAAGGAGGATATTTCATAAATGGAGCAGGTTATACAAGAGTTTTTTTCTCCAAATAAAAACTATAAGGTTCAAATCATTAAAAGAAAAGATGGTCTATATACAACAGAAGCCTATAGATGGATGGAGGATTGTGGGTATGAATTTTGGAGTTATATATCACAAGGATTGACTTTGATAGATAGTGAGGAACATGCGTGAAAGATTGCTATGGAACAACTAAAAGAATGTTCAAGAGAAAGGTTTTAAAAATACGTTATTCCATCTGTGAAATTATAGGAAAGTATGATGTTTTATTATTGGTGAAAGAATACAAATATTTTGTAAGTGAACCTAGTATTATTTATTTCAATAGTCATTGAGAAAATATTAAAAAATACTTTAGTAAACATAAAGCGACTGCAAAATCTACTTTTAGTGTATATTTTGCAGTCGTTTTATTTGAAAAAATAAATTACTTGTAGATGTATGAAGTGGTTATAAATAGTTCAATATGAGTATATTGAAACATTAAATATGCAGTAATCAAACAATAAGAAGAGAGTGGTAAAAACTCTCCTTTTTATAGAACTGCAAAGTTCGCACGAAATACTAATTCAATACGAACTTGTGTTCGTATATTTTTTCTGTTATAGTATATATGAGGTGATTTTTATGGATTACAGCAAACAACGTCAAAAATCCGTACATCGTAAAAAATTATACGAAAATTTAAATGAAATGCCATTTTACATAGAAGAATTTGTGGAGTACAAAGAATTGCATGATGCCTCTCCCTCCACCCTACTGAATTATGTATATGATTTTAGAGTCTTCTTTAATTGGCTATTATCTGAACAAATTATTGAATTTAAGCCCATTAAAGACATATCTTTCTCTGATTTGGAGAATTTAAGGAAAAAAGATATTGAGAACTTTATGAGGTTTCTAAAACTACAATAAAACATGCAAAATTCCTCTGTTAACAGAAAAATTTCAGCTTTAAAATCTTTATTTAAGTATCTTACTTCCCTTTCAGAAGATGAAGATGGAGAATGCTATCTTTATAGAAATGTAATGGCTAAAATTGAAATACATAAAGATAAAGAAACATTAAACGCCCGTGCGAAGCGTATGAGATCTAAAATATTCCATAATGATGACGATCAAGAATTTTTAAATTATGTTAAGTTTGAACATGAAAAAGCTTTAACAAAACATCAGTTGTTCTATTTCCTAAGAGATAAAGAGCGTGATGTAGCTATTCTCTCTCTCTTTCTTGGTAGTGGTATTCGTGTAAGTGAATTGGCCGATCTTCGTATGGAAGATATAAACTTAAAAGAAAGACTAATTGATGTAATACGAAAAGGAAACAAAGAAGATTCTGTATGGATTACCCCAATTGCATTGAATGATCTTGAGAAGTATATGGAAATTAGAGATAACAAATATGCTCCGGGGAAAGAATTAAAAAATGTATTCTTATCAAAGTATAAACATACTGCACAGCCTCTTTCAGTCAGGGCTATCCAAGAGGTTCTGGTGCAAAAACTTTGAAGTAGATGAAAATGGTCTATCAAACTTGGAAATACTGATAGTACTACTCTATAAAAGGTGTGTGATCAGTATGGAAAAGGAGAATTTATTTAAGTGGAAACATTATCAACCAGACATCATCTTGTTAACTGTACGTTGGTACCTACGGTACAACTTAAGCTTTCGTGATTTGGTGGAAATGATGGAGGAACGAGGGTTATTCCTGGCTCATACAACTATTATGCGATGGGTACATCAATATGGACCGGAGTTTGATAAACGAATTCGACGTTATCTCAAACAAACGAATAACTCATGGAGAGTGGACGAAACATATATAAAAGTAAAAAGACAATGGATGTATTTATATCGTGCTGTTGATTCTGAAGGAAATACGATTGACTTTTATTTGAGTAAATCTAGAAATCATAAGGCTGCAAAGCGATTCTTCAAGAAAGCCTTGCGGTCTTTTCATGTCTCAAAACCTCGTATCATCACGGTTGATAAGAACCCTGTTTATCCAATTGCTATCGAACAGTTGAAGAAAGAAAAAAGCATACCAACAGGCACCAAAATCCGAAGGATAAAATATTTAAATAACATAGTAGAACAAGATCATCGTTTTATTAAAAAACGTATACGCTCTATGTTGGGATTTAAATCATACAAAACATCAGCCTCTATATTGAGTGGTGTTGAAGCCATGCATATGGTCAAAAAAAAACAAATTGATTTGCAGGACCAGTCTGTCAAAAATCAGAATATTTTTATCAACCAGCTGTTTGGATTAACTGCTTAACAGGTGATTCCGTTAGGAATCCTTGATTCTTTTTTATTTATCATCTTTTTGCACCAGAACCGAATTTTCTTACATTGTATCATTCACTTTTTTGCTTTACTAATAAAACGCCTATACGAAAAATTTTGTCTATTCGTGTTACAATGACTAATATGAACTGGATGGGAGGATAACATATGTACCAGGCTTATTATGAAAGTGAACTAGGTTTGCTGGAAATTACAGCGAATCAAGAAGGAATTACGTCTGTTATATTTGTTGATGAGCGACAAGAAGAAAATACAAATGAAATGATAGAACAATGTATAAATGAGTTAGATGAATATTTTAAAGGAAAAAGAAAAGAGTTTACAATCCCGCTGTCTGCTGAGGGAACAGCATTTCAAAAAAATGTATGGGATGCGCTCTATACTATTCCGTACGGCGTAAGTGCTTCATATCTAGATATTGCAGAGAAGGTTGGAAATACGAAAGCTGTACGAGCGATAGGAGGAGCAAATAGTCGTAATCCCATTTCAATTATTGTTCCGTGTCACCGCATAATAGGAAAGAGTGGAAAGCTTGTAGGGTATGCGGGTGGTTTATGGAGGAAAGAGTGGTTGTTAAAACACGAAGGTATTTTGAAATGAAGTGTGGAAGGAAAGAGGGATTGTTTTGGAATGTATAAATTGTGGGCAACCTTGCGTGAGTAATCAGTTGAATTGTGCAAATTGTCAACGAAACTTGCACAATGAACAAGGTGAAGAAAGCTCGCTAATAGATAAAGAATTAGAAGTATATGTAGGGAGACAATATCCATATTACAAAAGAAAATGGGATCTTGAAAATAAGCGAATTGCTAGGTGGAGTTGGAATGGATGGGCTACTATTTTCAATGTAGGTTGGCTAGGGTATCGTAAGTATTATTTACCTGCTGCTTTATTTATACTGTTATTAGTAGCATGTGATGCATTTTCTTATTATATGGGGTTCAACGTAGCATTGCCAATCATTAATATGGTGCCTCTCACGTTTTTATTACTCGTTTTTATACTATTTGGGATGGGGATTTTTGCGAATGGATTATATTATCAATTTGCAGAAAGGCGTATATATAGAATAAAAGCACGGGGAATTAAAGATGAATCGGTTGAAAATTATCTCATTCGTGATAGTGGCGGAACAAGTAGAATGGGAGCGACAATCGTTACTATTTTAGCAGTTGCTAGTATTTTTTTCAGTCATTTCTTTTTTCCGACTGATCGAGATATTATACAAAAAGTACGTACAAGTTCGCTTTATGAATATCCGTTCTTTTCGATTGGTGAATCGTTTGAAAGCTATTTTCAAAATTCAGGGTGGATATATTATCGTGGTTCGGAAGGTATGGAATTAGTAGAATTTCAAGGATACAGCCCAGGGATGCCAAGACAAAAAGTTACAATTCAATTTATTGTTGATTATAAATTGAGTGAAATTGAGCCATACTCCCTTACGATTAATGGTGAATCTAAAAATGAAGAAGAGTTTTTGAAGATGATGGAAGAAATATTCAAGGTTCAAAATCCGTTTGAAATAGAGGATGGATTGCAAGTAAAAATGATAGAAAAAGAAGCGGATGGAAAGAACTCTCTATCTGCTTCTTTTTTATTTGTGAAAAATAATATTTGAAATAATCTGAATCTTTTGTATAATAATATATATTATACTGGCTTTCATTTATACATATAGATTGGGGGAAGGAAGAATGAAGAGAAAGGTAACAACGATTGCTGTAGTCGCATTATCGACTAGTGTATTAGTTGCAGGTTGCGGAAATGGGGAGAAGGCATCTACAACGAAGAAAGAAGCAGGTAAGGGAGTAGCGGATAAGCAAGTATTAAATTTATTAGAAACAGCAGAAATTCCTTCAATGGATACATCAAAGTCAACAGACTCTGTATCATTCCGGGCCTTTGTAAATGCAATGGAAGGGTTATATCGTTTAGATAAGGATAATAAGCCAACGCCAGGTATGGCAAAAGATGTGAAAATTAGTGAAAATAAAACAACATATACATTTGAATTACGAGATGCAAAGTGGTCTAACGGAGATCCAGTTCGAGCACAAGACTTTGTATATGCTTGGCAACGCGCATTAGATAAAGCAACTGCTGCTGAGTATGCATTTATTTTATTCGATGTGAAAAATGCACAGAAAGTAAATAAGGGAGAATTACCGTTAGATCAATTAGGAGTTAAAGCGAAGGATGATAAAACGTTAGTAGTAGAATTAGAACAACCAGCACCGTATTTCCTTGAGCTTACTTCATTCCCAACATTTTTCCCTTTAAATGAAAAATATGTGAAAGAACAAGGGGATAAATACGCATTAGAAGCAGATAAACTATTGTACAATGGACCATTTACAATGAGCGAATGGAAACATGAACAAAGTTATCAGTTAAAGAAAAACCCTAATTACTGGGATAAAGATACTGTAAAGTTAGAAGAAATTAATGTAAGTGTTGTGAAGGAAACGAGTACAGGAGTAAATCTATACGATAGTGATCAAGCAGATCGAGTTATTCTAAGTTCTGAATTTGTTGACAAATATAAAAAGAGTAAGCCAGGTGAATTTAAAACGAAGCTAGATCCACGTATGTATTTCTTGCGCTTTAATCAACAAAATGAAATATTTAAAAACCAAAAAGTTCGTGAAGCAATTGATTTGGCATATGATAAAAAGGGAATTGCAAATGTTATTTTAAATGATGGCTCATTACCAGCATATTTCTTAGTCCCTGAAAAATTTACGACAGGGCCAGATGGAAAAGACTTCCGCTCTGTAAATAAAAATTTCCGTGATAGTAAAGATAATGCAGCGAAAGCAAAAAAATTATGGGAAGAAGCAAAGAAAGAACTTGGTCAAGATACAATAACAGTGGAATTCCTAAATGATGATAACGGTAGCCGTAAAAAAGTGGGCGATTTTATTAAAGAAGAGTTAGAGAAAAATTTACCGGGTCTAAAGGTGAATTTAAAACAACAACCATACAAACAAAAATTAGATTTAGAGAAGAAGTTACAATATGAATTCTCGTTATCTGCATGGAGCCCAGACTATCCAGATCCAATGACTTATATTGATATGTTCATTACAGGAAGCTCATTTAACGAAATGGCCTATTCTAATCCGAAGTATGATGATTTAGTAGCGAAATCAAAAGGAGAACTATTAAAAGATGACGCAGCACGCTGGAAAGCACTTGCAGAAGCTGAAAAAATCTTGATTGGTCAAGATGCTGCAATCTCACCTGCGTACCAGCAAAGTACAGCTTATTTAGAGAAGCCGTTTGTAAAAGGTATTGCAAATCATACGTTTGGTGGGGACTTTAGTTATAAATGGGCGTATATTACAAAAAAATAGTACAATAAAAGATGAGTGAATTTTCACTCATCTTTTATTGTATAAGGAGGAGCTATAGTTGTTAAGGGGAATCAATCATCTTTGTTTTTCAGTTTCAGATTTAGAAAAATCTATTATATTTTACGAAAAAGTACTAGAAGGAGAGTTATTAGTTAAAGGGAGAAAACTAGCGTATTTTAACATATGCGGAGTATGGATAGCGCTTAATGAAGAGGCACATATTCCGAGAAATGAGATTCATCAATCTTATACGCACATTGCATTTTCTGTTGAACAAGAAGACTTTGAACGCCTACTGCAGCGATTAGAAGAAAAGGAAGTTCATATTTTACAAGGAAGAGAACGGGATGTGAGAGATTGTGAATCTATATATTTTCTAGATCCAGATGGTCATAAATTTGAGTTTCATTCAGGGACATTGCAAGATCGTCTAAATTATTATAGGGAAGAGAAACCTCATATGACATTTTACTAAGGGGGGGGGGAAGCAGTTGCATGTACTTGTAATTGGTGGAACAGGAATGCTAAAGAAAGTTTCTATGTGGCTTTGTGATCAAGGGTTTCATGTTTCTATTATTGGGAGAGATGAAGTGAAATTAGAAAGTGTTAAGCGAATGAGTTCTGCACCAGAAAATATTACATGCCTTTCGTTAGATTATCATAATGATGACGATGTAAAGTTAGCTATTAAAAGTACGATTGAGAAAAATGGTCCAATAACATTAGTTGTCGCATGGGTACACTCAAGTGCCAAGCATGCGCTATCAAACATCTGTAAAGAACTAGATTTGTCGTCTGAAACATATAGTTTATTTCATATTTTGGGCAGTAAAGCATCGCGTATGACCGCATCGAAAATAGGTGGTACACAATGTAATTATCACAGAATTATATTAGGTTTTATGTTAGAAGGTACATACGGAAGATGGCTTACCAATGAAGAGATAGCGGATGGGGTTATAAAAGGGATTGAAAGTAAACGAGCGGAATGGATTGTAGGGAGAGTAGAACCGTGGGAATTACGACCAAAATGGTGAGGGGGAATAAGAAATGAAAACAACTGTCTATGTAACAAGGCATGGTGAAACGGAATGGAATGTAGCGAAACGAATGCAAGGACGGAAAAATTCAGCTTTAACTGAAAATGGTATGTTACAAGCGAAACAATTAGGGGATCGAATGAAAGATTTATCGATTCATGCGATCTATAGTAGTCCGAGTGAAAGGACCCTTCATACTGCGGAGTTAATAAAAGGTGAACGTAATATACCTATTATAGAGGATGAGCACTTCTATGAAATTAATATGGGTATATGGGAAGGACAAACAATCGCGGATATAGAAAAGCAATATCCAGAAGAAGTACATTTATTTTGGAATGAGCCACATCTTTTTCAGTCAACATCAGGAGAAAATTTTGGGTCTGTTTATAAAAGAGTTATTAAAGGGATACAGCTTCTATTAGAAAAGCATAAAGGAGAAAATATATTAATTGTTTCTCATGCGGCAGCGGCGAAATTACTTGTAGGACATTTTGCGGGTATTGAAATTGCAAATGTATGGGATGATCCATTCATGCACAGCGCGAGTCTTAGTGTGATTGAATTTGATGAAAATCTTGGTAAAGTAAAACAATTTGCAGATATAAGCTATTTTCAGTAAACGTAAAAAAGGCCGCAATGCGGTCTTTTTTGGTGGGTATAAAAAACTAGCAATTACGCTTTTTATACCAGAAGTGATCGAATTTTTTATTTTTGCAAGAAGAGGACTTGTGTCCGCTATCTTTGCAATCATTCCATTTACGCCCTGTTGTACATTTACGCCCTGTTGTACATTTACGCCCTGTTGTACATTTACGCCCTGTTGTACATTTACGCCCTGTTGTACATTTACGCCCTGTTGTACATTTACGCCCTGTTGTACATTTACGCCCTGTTGTACATTTACGCCCTGTTGTACATTTACGCCCTGTTGTACATTTACGCCCTGTTGTACATTTACGCCCTGTTGTACATTTACGCCCTGTTGTACATTTACGCCCTGTTGTACATTTACGCCCTGTTGTACATTTACGCCCTGTTGTACATTTACGCCCTGTTGTACATTTACGCCCTGTTGTACATTTACGCCCTGTTGTACATTTACGCCCTGTTGTACGTTTACGTCCTGTTGTACATTTACGCCCTTTTGTACATTTACGCCCTATTGTACATTTATGATGAGAGAATTTATCATCATCGCACTCAAAATTACTTGGATCTTGATATAAGAAATCCTCCATCCCTGCACTTTTGATTTCTTCAACAGCTTTTCTAATATCACGTTTCATAGAAATCCTCCTTATGGTGTATTAAATTGAAAAGGTATTCTTTTTCCTTAACATGATATGAGATACGGTTTCTTTCTGAACAGGACAAGAGTGTAATTTTATATAAATGGATGATAGCGGATGTATGGACAAGGCGTGGTGCATACATTGAATGAAGAGAACTGAGAAGGGATGAGAAAACATGCTGCCTTCATATGATTTTTTTGTTCATCCAATGTACTTAGTGGAATTGAAAAAAGACATTTGGTCAGATAGTCCAGTGCCAGCAAAATTAACTTATGGAAAAAAGAAGTATGACATTGATATTGTCTACCGTGGTGCTCATATTCGTGAATTTGAGAAAAAATCTTATCATGTTATGTTTTATAAACCGAAAAAATTTCAAGGTGCGAAAGAATTTCATTTAAATTCTGAGTTTATGGATCCGTCTCGCATACGAAATAAATTATCTCTAGATTTCTTTCATGATATTGGTGTACTTTCACCAAATTCACAACATGTATTTATAAAAATTAATGGTCAAACTCAAGGGGTATATTTACAGTTAGAATCAGTTGATGAAAACTTTTTAAAAAGTAGAGGATTACCGAGTGGTTCTATTTATTATGCGATCGATGATGATGCGAACTTTTCTTTAATGAGTGAGCGAGATAAAGATGTTAAGACAGAGCTCTTTGCAGGGTATGAATTTAAATATTCGAATGAAAATAGTGAAGAACAACTGAGTGAATTTGTATTTCAAGCGAATACTTTGTCGAGGGAAGATTATGAAAAAGAAATTGGGAAGTTTCTAAATGTAGATAAATATTTACGGTGGTTAGCTGGAGTTATTTTTACACAAAATTTTGACGGTTTTGTTCATAACTATGCACTATATCATAACGATGAAACAAATTTATTTGAAGTCATACCGTGGGATTATGATGCGACTTGGGGGCGCGATGTACAAGGGAGACCACTTAATCATGAGTATATTCGTATTCAAGGATACAACACGTTAAGTGCAAGATTGTTAGATATACCTGTAATTCGAAAACAATATCGAAGTATTTTAGAAGAAATATTAGAAGAGAAATTTACAATTTCTTTTATGAGGCCGAAAGTAGAAGAAATGTGTGAATCGATTCGTCCATATTTAATACAAGATCCATATATGAAAGAAAAAATCGAAACATTTGACCAAGAGGCTGATATGATTTGTGAATATATAAATAAAAAAAGGAAGTATATACAAGACCACTTACATGAATTGGATTAATTTTGAAGAGATTGAAACATTATCAATCTCTTTTTTGTATAATAAAGAAGTATCGATAAAAAGTGAAATAGTATGAATATAATAGAGAATGGAGTTGTGTAGATATGACGGTTAAATGGATTGATTGGGTAAAACAAATACAATCATTAGCACAAGCAGGTTTAACGTACTCCAAAGATGTGTATGATCTAGAGCGTTTCCAACAATTACGAGACATTTCAATTGCGATGATGTCACATTACACAAAAACAGATTGGGAAGTAGTAGAGAATTTATTTGCAAGTGAGACAGGCTATCAAACACCTAAAGTTGATATACGGGCAGTTATTTTTCAGAATGAAAAATTATTATTTGTGAAAGAAAAAAGTGATGGAAAATGGGCATTGCCAGGTGGATGGGCCGATATTGGTTATACGCCAACAGAAGTCGCAGTAAAAGAAGTATTAGAAGAGACAGGTTATAAAGTAGATCATTTTAGGCTACTAGCAATATTTGATAAAGAAAAACATCAACCGTCCCCATCAGCAACCCATATATATAAGATTTTTATAGGTTGTGAGATTGTTGGTGGAGAAAAGAAACTAAGTATTGAAACAGAAGATATAGATTTTTTTAGTGAAAATGAAATACCTGATTTATCAATCGCTAGAAATACCGAATGGCAGATTAAAGAAATGTTTGCGTTTATGAAGGATCGAAATAAGGAAAAGATACTTGATTAATTAAATGAATCAAGTATCCTTTTAGGGTATATTGATGAAGGGTTGTACATATTCTTGTAACAAAAAAGAGTCTAGTGTAGTCTTCTTTAAAGTCTATGAGTTAGGTGAAGAGATTCACATGATTATATTGGCAGATGGCAATCTTTATGTGATAATGGGAGGGTATGTGAAGAAAAAAGGAGATAGAAAAGAATATGTTAGCGAATATAATAGATCAGTTATTGCAATTCTTTGCAAGTCTAGGATACTTTGGAGTAGCACTAGGTTTAATGATTGAAATTATCCCAAGTGAGATTGTACTTTCGTATGCTGGATTTTTAGTGGCAGAAGGGAAAATTAGTTTTGTCGGTGCTGTTATTGCCGGAACAATCGGTGGTACTTTAGCGCAAATCTTTTTATACTGGCTTGGATACTACGGAGGGCGTCCGGTTGTTGAGAGGTTTGGGAAATATCTGCTTATTAATAAACATCATTTAGACATAGCAGAAAATTGGTTTAAGCGTTATGGAGCTGGAGTGATATTTTCTGCACGTTTTATCCCAGTTGTACGTCATGCTATCTCTATTCCTGCAGGACTAGCTAAGATGCCGTTAAAGCTCTTTACACTGTATACAGTAGTAGCGATTATTCCATGGTCAATTCTTTTTATATACTTAGGAGAAAAGCTGGGTGGAAATTGGCGACATATTAAAGAGTATGCATCTGATTACACACATTACATAATTATAGGTGCGGTTTTCTTTATTGCTCTTTACTTCGGTTTAAAGCTTTTGAAAAAAAGAAAAACAACGCATTAAAGTCAATGATTTTTCATTGGCTTTTTTTTAATTGTTTCGGTTCTAAAAAAAAGGAGTTGTCCATAATGTGTAATAATAAAGCGTAGCGGGGGAATGTGATGAAAGGATCACCGTTTTTACGTGGAACGATATTTTTAACGATGGCAACGATGATATCTAAAATGTTAGGGTTCATATATGTTATACCATTTACAGCAATGGTGGGTACGAGTGGGTACGTATTATATACGTATGCATACCGTCCTTATACAATTATGCTTAGTATTGCAACGATGGGATTGCCACTTGCCGTTTCGAAAATGGTATCAAAATATGATCAACTCAATGATTATCATACGGTTAAAAGAGTATTAAAGAGTGGTATTGTTTTTATGCTTTTAATGGGGATTATCTCGTGTTTTACGTTATATATGTTAGCGCCGCATTTAGCTGAACTTGTAATCGATGGAAACGATCAGTCGGGGAATAGTGTAACGGCGGTCACTTACAATATTCAAATTGTAAGTTTTGCGTTATTACTCGTTCCTGTAATGAGCTTGTTACGTGGTTTCTTTCAAGGTTTTCAATCTATGGGACCTTCTGCACTCAGTGTAGTTGTAGAGCAATTTTTTCGGGTCTTAACTATTTTGATAGGAAGCTTTGTCGTTTTATATGTCATAAAAGCTTCTGTTTCGTTGGCAGTTGGTATTTCAACGTTTGGAGCATTTATGGGAGCACTAGGTGGATTAAGTGTTTTAAGTGCGTATTATATAAGAAGGAGAAAACATTTAAAGAAAAAAGAGATGGCAAGTATACCACAAACAACGAAATCTTTCTTCTCGTTATATAAGGAGCTCTTTACATATTCAATACCGTTTGTTGTGGTTGGTTTAGCGATTCCGTTATATCAGACAATTGATACATTTACAATTAATAAGCTACTTATACAAGTAGGATATATACAAGGAGAAGCTGAAAAGATTAATGCGATAATTGGTCTTGTTCAGATGGTTGTACTTATCCCGGTTTCTGTTGCAACGGCTTTTAGTATGTCCCTTGTACCTGAAATGACGAAAGCTTATACAGCGGGAAATGAGAAGCTACTGTATAAACACCTTACAAGGACAAATTTATTAGTGGTAGGAATTACCGTACCGGCGGCGATTGGAATGATGGTTTTAGCAAAACCAGTGTATACTCTTTTATTTGGTGCTGGAAATGATCCAGAGATGGGCAGTATTATTTTGCAGTATTATGCTCCTGCTTGTATACTATTCTCACTATTTACAGTAACCGCTGCCATGTTACAAGGAATTAATCAACAACAGAAAACAGTGCTAGGATTAGTAATCGGAATAACTGTGAAGATAGTTTTAAATATTGTATTGCTACCGTATTTTGATTATGTAAGTTTTATTATTTCAACATACGCTGGCTATACGATTTCAGTCGGCTTTAACTTGTGGATGCTTTCTAAATATGTTATAAAGGCAACATAAGCTTTTTAAAAGGCAGAGAACACTCTGTCTTTTTCTATGTTTACAAGATTTTTCTTAAAAAAACGTTTTCAAAATAATTTTTCTATTGAAATTTAATCGTTTGTTTCATATGCTGAAAATAGCGGTTCAAAAACTGTTGTTTAAGTGAGGTAGATTCCCACATGTAAAAAGAATCGGGGTGATAGTATGTTAAATATTTATTTAACAGACCGAAACGGAAAACTACAAGAGATTGAGGAAATGCAAAAGGGCTGCTGGATTAATGTACTTCATCCAACAGAAGAAGAAATTCAGTATCTAGTACAAACTTTAAATGTAGACTTAGATTTCATTAAAGACCCTTTGGATGATGAAGAACGCTCTCGTATTGAAAAGGAAGACAATAATACTTTAATTATCGTGGATATTCCGACAGTCAGACATGATGAAGAAGGAAATTCAATTTATGACACGATTCCAATAGGTATGATTGTAATGCCAGATTGTTTTGTTACTATTTGCTTAGAAGAAAATCCAATTTTTGAACGCTTTATTAATCAACGTATTAAAGAATTTTATACGTTTAAAAAGACGCGCTTCGCACTTCAGCTCTTATATACAATTTCTACTTATTATTTAAGGTACTTAAAGCAAATTAATCGAAAAACAATCGATTTAGAGCACCAATTAAATAAGTCGATGAAAAATAAAGAAATTTTCACATTGCTCGGCCTTGAAAAAAGTTTAGTTTATTTTACAACATCATTAAAGGCAAATAAAATTGTAATTCAAAAATTAATGCGAAACAGTACATTTTTGAAAATGTATGAAGACGATCAAGATTTACTAGAAGATGTATTAATTGAAAATAAGCAGGCTATTGAAATGGCGGAAATATATAGTCACATCTTAAGTGGAATGATGAATACATTTAGTTCGGTTATTTCTAACAATTTAAATAGTGTTATGAAACTGTTGACTTCTATTACAATCATTTTATCATTACCAACGATGGTTTCTAGTTTCTTTGGAATGAATGTAAAGGTTCCATTTGAAGGAGAAGCATATGGTTTTGTAATTGTACTTATAATATGTGTAACATTATCTTTCACTTTAGCATTTGTTTTTTGGAAGAAACGTTACTTTTAATGATAAGAAAGCTGCTCTAGCATAGTTATAAAACTGCGCTAGAGCAGCTTTTTTTGCTATAAAATTTCAATTTTGGAACAGAATCTAACTTTTGAAATGTAATGTGTATGAAGGTTATGAATTCCATATAACTCTTGTTCAAATAATAAAATGGAGTTAAAATTACATATTGTTAATGAAAAGTTGGAGGAAATACATCATGGAATTGTTTCAATTACCGAAAGCATTCCTGCAAATGAATACAATCTTTATCTCAATATTAATCGAAGCACTTCCTTTTGTGCTAATTGGCGTATTTATTTCAGGATTCATTCAAATGTTTGTGACAGAAGATATGGTGGCAAAATGGATGCCTAAAAACCGATTTCTGTCTGTTTTATTAGCTACTTTTTTAGGTATGATGTTTCCTGGGTGTGAATGTGGAATTGTTCCGATTGTAAGAAGATTAATCGGAAAAGGGGTTCCACCCTATGCAGGAATTGCATTTATGTTAACTGGACCGATTATTAATCCAGTTGTATTATTTGCAACATATGTTGCTTTTGGAAGTAGTATGCACATGGTATGGTATCGTTCTATTGTGGCGATTATCGTAGCAATTATCGTTGGAATTATATTATCATTTATGTTTAAAGAACATCAATTAAGAGATGATCACTTCCCAGAAGTGAATCATAAGCGTCCGTTACGTAAAAAAATGTGGGATGTATGTACACATGCTGTTGAGGAATTCTTCTCAATGGGAAAATACTTAGTGTTAGGAGCGTTAATTGCTGCTGCAGTTCAAACGTTTGTACAAACTTCAACATTGCTTGCTATTGGACAAGGTCCGTTTTCTTCATCAGCTGTAATGATGGGACTTGCTTTTATTTTATCACTTTGTTCAGAGGCAGATGCATTTATTGCTTCTTCGTTCCAAAGTACATTTTCAACAGCGTCACTAGTCGCGTTCCTCGTATATGGACCGATGGTGGATATTAAAAATATGTTTATGATGCTTGCGACATTTAAAACAAAATTTGTAATTGTTGTGACGGTTACAGTTACACTTGTTGTTTATGCAAGCTCACTACTCATTTATGCGATGGGGTGGTAGGTTATGTTTCGAGCATATATATTACTAGGTTTCACAATTTTAATTGGTCAGCTTCATATTTCCGGTAACATTACGAAGTATATAAATATGAAGTATGCCTATTTATCAAAAACTGCAGCTATTATTTTAGGTTTCTTAACGATTATACAAATTATTATCGTTTTCCAGAAAGAGCATCAAAAAGAAAAAGAGAAACATGATTGCAGTTGTGATCATAGCCAGTGTGGGCATGATCATTCGAAAGATGAAAATACATGGTGGAAACGAACGTTTTCTTATACTCTGTTCTGTTTTCCGATTATTTCAGGATTATTTTTCCCAATTGCAACATTAGATTCGGACATTGTTAAGGCGAAGGGGTTTCACTTTCCTGTTGCACAAGCGGAAAGTAAAGATCCATTTATGACAAGACAATTCTTAAGACCGGATACGAGTATTTATTACGGGAAAGAAGGATATCGTGGTGTAATGGAAAAAGGGAAGAAAGAGTTTGTTACGAAAGACAATATCACTTTAAAAGATGAAGATTTCTTAAAGGGTATGGAGACAATTTATAATTATCCTGGTGAATTTACTGGTAAAACCCTGTCTTATAAAGGATTTGTTTTCCGAGATGATTCTTCTAAAAAGGAACAATATTTCTTATTCCGTTTCGGTATTATACATTGTGTTGCGGATTCGGGTGTATATGGTATGTTAGTTAAAAAACCAGAAGGTGTAGAGTGGAAAAATGATGATTGGATTCAGGTGGAAGGAGAAATTTCAACTGAATTTTATCAGCCATTCCATGCAAATATTCCAGTGTTAGAAGTAACGAAATGGAATAAAGTTGAACAGCCGAAAGAACAATATGTATTTAGAGGAGCCGATTGATAAAATCGGTTCTTTTTTGTGGACTAAAAGTTCTAAAAATTGTTAATATTAAACGTGTAGTTCATGAGATGTAGTAAATGTTTGGATATTAGAGATATATAATTAAAGGGGTGATAACAATGACTGAAGTAAAGGGTAAAACAGCTAATGAATCAAGAGTTTTTAAAACAAGTCGAGTATTTCCAACGGATTTAAATGATCATAACACGCTATTTGGTGGAAAGATATTGGCGGAGATGGATATGGTTGCTTCAATTTCAGCAACGAGACACTCGAGAATGGAATGTGTCACAGCGTCTATGGATTGGGTAGATTTCTTATACCCAGTACGTTCTTCAGATTGTGTTAGTTATGAATCTTTCGTAATTTGGACGGGAAGAACTTCTATGGAGATATTTGTGAAAGTAGTAGCAGAAGATTTAATTTCAGGTGAAAAACGTGTAGCAGCAACTTCATTCGTTACTTTTGTTGCGCTTAGCAAGGAGAATAATCCAGTCCCTGTACCTCGTGTTATCCCTGAGACAGAAGAGGAGAAAGAATTGCATCGAATTGCTGTGTTACGTGCAGAACAGCGTCATATTCGTAAGGCGGAGAGTAAGAAGGTAGCTACACTGCTAACTTTTTGATGTAAAATACTTTCCTAGTGGTACTATTTTTGTAATGGGCTAGGGGATTTTATGAAATGAAAAGCGGACACCTAAAAATAGGTGTCCGCTTTTATAGTTTTTTCATCCCCATATCGTATTACAATAACTGCTTAGCAGAAGCAAGCAGCACCGACGATAATTAAGAGGATAAATAATACGACTAGTAGCGCAAATCCATTACCATGTGCGAAGCCCATTGTTATTTCCTCCTTTTATTTTAAGATACAACATACAATATGCAGATGAGCTCCTGTTTGATATGGACGTATATCATGCAATGACATATTTTTTGTATGATAATGTTTAAAAAAAGGAAAGATATAGGAATAACAGTAGTTAGAGAAAGGAACGTATCCATGAAGCACTTTTTAATTGTAATAATTTGTTTTATAGGTGTATTCATATGGATGAACGTTGATGTGGAAATGGGGAAGAAAATGGCTAGTGGATATGAATTAGAAAAAATTCGATCAGGGGATTTTCAATTATATACGAACGGTGATGAGTTATATAGAAGTTTATTTGAGAATATAAATCGTGCAGAAAAGAATGTGTATATTCATTTTTATATTGTAGGTAAAGATGAGGTAAGTAAAGAATTCTTACAATTATTAGAGAAAAAAGCATCTAGCGGAGTAGATGTAAAATTGTCAGTAGACCGCATTGGCGGATATAAGCTTAAGAAAAAGATAATTAATCAATTAAAAGAAAAAGGCGTGAAGTTTACATTTAGTAAAAAACTTAAATTAAAAAACTTATTTTATTCTTTGCATCAACGTAATCATAGACGCATTGTTACTATAGATGGGAAAGTTTCGTACATTGGTGGCTTCAATATCGGAAAGGAATATCTTGGGCAGGATCCTAAATTTGGTCCGTGGCGTGATTATCATGTACGCATCGAAGGGAATGGAGCTACTGATATGGAACGGAAGTTTGCGGAAGATTGGCAAGAAGATACGGGAGAGAAATTCCTTATACATCAAGAGTTACCGGTACAAGGAAATGTAAAATATCAATATATATTTTCGAATGGAAAAGGCTTATGGCGGAAGTACGGGGCACTATTAAAGAAGGCAAAACACTCCTTAATTATTGCTACACCATATTTTGTACCGAGTAAAGAAATGGTAAAAGGACTGAAAGATGCATTAAATCGTGGTGTCCGTGTGAAAATTCTCGTTCCCTTTAAAAGCGATGCCGTATTGTTAAAACAAGCTGCCTATCCTCATTTGAAAGATATGTTAGATGCTGGGGCGGAGATTTATCAATATCGAAACGGATTTTTTCATGGGAAAGTGACAATCATTGATGAGGAAATCGTCGATATTGGTACAGCGAATTTTGATAATAGAAGCTTTTATTTAAATAACGAATCAAACTGTGTCATATATGATAAGACAGTCGTTGCTGATGTCTGGAATCGACTAAAAGAAGACTTTCATAAGTCAAAACGATTTTCAGAAGAAGATTTTGAGAAAATTAGTCGCTGGGATTGGTTTCTAGGAAGAATAGCGAATGGTATCGCATCATATTTATAGTATATAGATGGAAAATAGGAAGGGAGGCGCTTTAATGGATTGTATGAAAGAATTGATGACATATAGTTACACACTTATATATAAAGTTGGAGAGTACACGGGCAAGGTTCGAGATGAAGAATTAAAGGATATTTTAAAGCATCATTTACCGTATATGTTACAAGCATATAATGAACAAGTAAATTTTCAAGAAGGAGAAAATGTACAGCATATAACTTGTAAACAAATGTGGCCGGAATTTACAGAAATGGATAGGGAAACAGATAATGAATATACAGGGGATATGGGGATTGCTATTTGTTATATTACACATTTGAAACGATTGGCATTAAAGTTTGCTCAGGTGGCAGTAGAAGTTGCGAACCCGGAGTTTCGTTCTTTTCTGGAAAATTGTTTTGTGAAAATGAATCGTTACGCATATAATGTTTGGCAATATGTTGTGAAGAAGGAATATAAAATTAAACATGTATATGAAAATGAAAAATTCGCGTGAAAAGCTAAGGTGGAATGAAAGGCGCCTTAGTTTTTTTATGTCTAATTAGAGGGGGGATTAAAGATTGGTTATGTTATCCGAAAATTTACAAAAGTTTACTGTATCTTTACTATTTTTAAATCTTTCCTTTAAAAATAAAGAGTAATATGGGATTGTACATATTCTATCAAAGGGAGGAAACGCAAATGAACAAATGGGTTAAGTCATTAACTGCTATGGCACTTGCAAGTTCTTTATTAATGGTAGGTTGTAGTAAAGATGAGGATAAAAAGAAAGAGGATGACACAACAACAAAGCAAGATGAAAAGAAAGATAAAGAAACAAGCGGAACAGATAAGTCTTCAGATTCGAAAGAAAAGAAATAAATGGATAATAGAGCTTCCTCACATATATGAGGGAGCTTTTTTGTTGCGTATTTGTAAGTTTTGCGGAAAAATAGAGAGAAAGAATTGAAAAGGAGAAAGTAAATGAAAGTATGTATATTAGGAGCGACAGGTAGAGTAGGGTCACACATTATGAAATTGGCATTACATGATTCATATGAAGTGACGGTATTAGTTCGTGATTTGAGTAAAGTAGAAATAGAGCATGAAAGGTTACATATTATAGAGGGAAATGTGTTAAACGGAAATGATATAAAGGAAGCGATTAAAGGATGTGATATTGTAATTAGTGCTCTTGGAACTGATCGGAATGGGACGTTAGAGAAGAGTTTACCGATTATTATAAAGCAAATGGAAGAAGAGGGCATAAAGAAAATTGTTACAATAGGAACTGCTGGTATTTTACAAGCGCGAACAAACCCAAGTATATATCGTTTCCAATCAAAAGAATCGAAAAGAAAAATGACAACAGCTGCGGAAGATCACTTAGCTGCTTATAAAGCACTACATAACAGTAATTTGTGTTGGACTGTTGTTTGTCCGACGCATTTAATAGATGGTGATGTAACAGGTGTATATCGAACTGAAAAAGATATGTTGCCAACAGATGGATCGAAAATCACAGTTGGTGATACAGCTCATTTTGCATGGAGTTTACGTAATAAAAGCTTATACGAGAAAAGCCGAGTAGGTATTTCATATTAAAAAACCATCCCAAAATAGGGATGGCTAAAAAATGATATAGCATACAAAGATGATAATCATAATGATTTGGAGAATGGCTTTGGCTACTGTACTACTTAAAAAACCGACTACAGTTGCAATTCCGACTAAAAGGGCGTCTTTTGGCGCCTTTTTATGCATTAGTTCCGTAATAAATACAGATAAGAACGGTATGATAATAAGCCCGAATGGTGGGAAGAAGAACGATCCGACAATGATAGAAACCATACCAACACGTTCGCCCGATTTTGTACTTCCGTATTTTTTTAGGAAGTATCCATTTGCAATAAAGTCAGCAACGAAAATGAAGAGTGTAAAAATGACTTGAATAATCCAAAAAGATGTCGTTAACTCTCCGCCATTTATTCCAAAATGATAAATGAAATAGCCAGCCCATACGGCAAGGATGCCAGGAATAATGGGGTAAATAAAGGCAAGAAATGAAACAATGAAACAAGCAATGATACAAATTGTTAGTAAAACAGTCACTTTATAACTCCTTTGTAGTATCTAATTTATGTACAGCAATCTTTTTAATTTGATGCCCATCAAGTTCTAATGCTTTAAATTGAAAACCATCATATTCAACTGAATAGCCAGCCTCAATATTTAAATCAATTGATTGAGAGAGAAGCCAACCACCAATTGTATCTAAATCACTTTCATCGATATGTAGGCCAAACATATCATTTACTTCAGAAATGAGTACTTTCCCATCTAAAACAGTAAGCTTAGGAGTACGCTTTTCAATCATTGGTGATTCGTCTGCGTCAAATTCATCTTGAATTTCTCCGATAATTTCTTCAAGAATATCCTCCATAGTTAAAAGGCCAGCAGTTCCACCGTATTCATCCATAACAATCGCCATTTGTACGCGGTTCTTTTGGAGGTGTATTAACGTTTTACGAATGGGAACTGTTTCAAATACAGTTAAAACAGGATGTATGTAAGCATCAAGTGGTTTGTAAATGCCTTTTGTTTGATTATGAAAAATCTCTTTCGTATTTATCATTCCGATAATATCATCTTTATCCTTTTCAATAATAGGATAACGTGTATACTTTTCAGTTGCAACGATTTTCATATTTTCTTCTAACGTATTTTCAGTAGATAAACAAACCATTTCAGTTCTAGGTACCATAATTTCTTTAGCAACACGATCATCAAATTCAAAAATATTATTTACATATTTATATTCGGTTTGATTAATTTCGCCGCTTTTATAGCTTTCACCTAAAATGAGTCGTAGTTCTTCTTCGGAATGAGCAAGTTCATTTTCTTTTGCAGGTTCTAAACCTAATAATTTAGTGAAAAATACAGCTGAACTATTCAGTAACCAAATGAATGGATACATAATTTTATCAAATAAAATAAGCAGTTTTGCAAATTTTAATGTGATTGCTTCAGCTTTTTGGATTGCGAAAGACTTAGGAACTAACTCGCCTAATACAACATGGAAAAAAGTAATCACACTAAAAGCAATAATAAAGGATAGCGTGTTAGCCATTGTTCCAGTAATATTGATTCTTTCAAATAGTGGTCGCAATAAATGCTCTACAGTTGGTTCACCAAGCCAACCAAGTCCTAAAGATGTGATAGTAATACCGAGCTGACAAGCAGATAAATAAACATCTAAATTAGATAAGACGCTTCTTGCAGCTAATGCTTGTTTATTACCTTCATTAGCAAGCTGGTCAATTCGACTTTTTCGTACTTTTACGACAGCGAATTCTGAAGCAACGAAAAAACCAGAAATAAGGATAAGTATAAAGATGAGAAAAATATTTAATATGTCCAAGTGTGTTCTTTATTCCTACTTTGGAATAAAGATGTCACCTCCTGCAATTATGTTATACTTTTATAATAAATCCAAATGAAAAGATTAGTCAAAGAAAATGGGTGAATAATGGTAGGTTTTAATAGTAGTTTTTTAATTTGCTGTTATTTTGTCCTCTATATAATAGGAATAACCGTCTACTTTTAATTTAAGTAGACGGTTATTCTATGTTATGGTTTCGAAATACTTCTAGTTAAAGTATACGTGTTCTGTTTAGGATAGTTTGTTGTCCATAAAGCTTGGAGAAACGATAAGATGCTATATGGAATATAAAGTAGTAATAAACCAATCGTGACAACTATAGGTGCGCTTCCGCCAAATTGGACGATAAATTGTAATAGTCCGTTTGTATGAAAAATACATTCCATAAAAACGAATGAAAGAATAATGGAACTCAAAATAGATTTATGATTAGAAGTAAGCGCAATAAATAACGTATCAACAAGGAAAGATGAATTTTTTATTTCGTATTCATTAGTAATATTTAAGAACGGTAGCCATTTTTTAATTGCTTGCATAACGATTATCATAGAAGTGCTACATACGATGATAAAAGAGGAGAAGAAAGGAAACTTTATGAATTTCGCGATATAGAGAAGTGATAATAGGACTAAACATTGTAATATCACAGTGCCAAAAGAATACGGTATCCAGCGAAATAAAGAACTACACTTTTTTAATGAGTTTGGTGCTTTTAAAAATAGATGGCCAATTCCTAGACTTATAAAGAAACCGATTACAAGAGTGAATGTGAAACGAACGATCGATAAAAAATATATTTCCCATATGTAGGGGAACAGTGGTGACGAATGGTTAGAGGTATGTATTATATTTTGTGTATGTATAAGCTGATTTGCTGAGAAAAGGATAGGTTCATGCATCCAATCAATTGTTGGAATTGAAATGGAAGAAGACTGCACTAAATTATGGAAAATGCTTACAAATCCAGTTAAGTAGGAATAATTATGTGTAATGAATAATGCTGGAAGAGGACTTATGACAAAAATAATCAAAACACCGGCTATAAATTTACATATATGTGAGCGCAATAAGGACATTCAATCACCTACTCTTTGAATATTCAGAAAATTCTTATTCTTATTTTAGCTTTTTTCGGATGAAGTTACAACACATTTTTCTCGAAGTAAGTTAGAGAGAATATACTATACTGAGATTATCCCGCTTTAACGGGCAGTAGACTCCACCTCAAAATTCGGCGAATGCGTAGAATTTAGGTGGGGAGATCAACTGCCCATAAAAGCCCGATTGGTGAAGGCTAATAATAAATGGGGTGGAAAAATCCCCACTTATTAAGGTTTCACTTTAAACAAGTGTATGATTAATGAATAAATTATGACGGAAAAATGAATAATTTTCAGAAAAATAAAATAATATATTTATTTTTTTCTGAAAATATAATATAGTTAGGGCACAGAAAGTATTTTAGCATAAGGAGGCTTTTTTATGAGGATTAAAGGGAATTATGTGCCAAAGAGGGAAGTTTTGTTTTGCTCAAGTTCAATTACGATAGGGGAAACGCTGGAGCATTTAAATAAAACGGGGTATCGTTGTGTACCAGTTTTAGATGAAAAAAAAGAGAAGTTTTTAGGGAATGTATACAAAGTAGATATTTTAGAATATAAAGGTTCACTTGAAGATAATGTATTACAATTATTGAACGATAAGAATGGGTACGTGAGAGAAGACTCTTCCTTCTTTAAAGTATTTTTTACAATTAAAAAACTACCGTATTTATCAGTAGTTGATGAAAAAGGGGTCTTCCTTGGTATTTTAACTCATAAAAAAGTTTTTGAACTATTAGAAGATGCATGGGGAGTCCATTCTAGTAAATATTCTGTCATGATTGGAACACAAGATTATAATGGGGCCATTCAAAAATTATCGACAGTGCTAAAGAAATACACTGGTATTCAAAGCTTAATGACTTTTGATAATGATGCTTTATTAGTACGTAGAATTATGTTTACATTGGGAGAAGAGTTTGAAGATAGTGAATTAGAAACATTGCTAAAGGATTTAGAAGATCATGGATTTAGAGTTGTTTATGTTGAAGAGATGAATAATCCACGTGAAGTTGAAACGATAGAGTAACAAGTAAAAGCCATCTTATTTTTTGATGGCTTTTACTTTCTTTCGCATAAAAATATTCAAATATAATAAAATGTAAAAATCGTAAATTTCTAAAAAAATTTGTGTAATAGAATAAATAAAGGAGGTATGCGTGGATAATTTTGATTTTCAAAAAATTCTATTTAAAAATATGTTTTTATTTTTCAGCCAAATATGTTACTATATGTGTGATAAAAACAAAGAGGTCTGACAACTAAACTCCACGTCATAACACTCTAATGACTTAAATTTTCAAAAAAATCAAAATTTATTATTTAGAGTAATTAAAAGGGGAATGGAGAAATTATGGAGAAGGACATTGCTTTGTAAGGGACATACTTTATGATTATGAACGGAGAGGAGGATGCATAGCATATTGTGAGAATAGAGAAAAACAATGAAAAAGTGCTATGCAAATGAAAGAGATGAAGGGACGATTAAGGCCAGGTGATACGCTAGCAATCGGTTTAATGTTATTTGCATTATTTTTAGGAGCAGGAAATTTAATTTTTCCACCAGTTTTAGGTCAACAAGCAGGAGAAAATGTTTGGATTGCTACAATTGGATTCCTTGTAACGGGAGTCGGACTTCCCCTATTAGCTGTCACAGCTGTCGCGTTTGTAGAGGGGGACTTGAAAGCGCTATCTTCTAGAGTTCACCCTATATTTGCGTTTATTTTTCCACTAGTTAGTTATTTAGCAATTGGACCATTCTTTGCGATCCCGCGTACTGGAGCTGTTTCGTTTGAAATGGGAATGAAGCCGTTTTTATCAGAAGCAATGGTTTCAGAATGGTACATGCTGTTCCTTTACACTATAGTTTTCTTCGGAGTAACGTGGTATTTATCATTAAATCCATCTAAATTAGTTGATTGGTTTGGAAAGTTCCTTACACCGTTGTTAGTATTAATAGTTGCTGTTATTGTCGGAAAGGCAATTATTGATCCGATTGGAACACCGGCGGAACCGTTAGCTGCTTATAAAGAAAATGCTTTCTTTGGAGGGTTTATTCAAGGGTATTTAACGATGGATGCAATTAGTGCTCTTGTGTTTGGAATTGTTGTTGTACAAGTTATTCGCTCAAAAGGAATAAAAGAGAGCGGACAAATCGCAAAAATAACAGTCGTATCAGGAGTAATTGCTGTAATAGGTTTAACGTTAATATATTTATCACTTGCTTATCTAGGTTCAACAAGTACATCACTTGGTGTTTCAGAGAACGGTGGTCTTATATTAACGAATGTTGTAAATGAGTTGTATGGAACGAGTGGGAAAATTTTATTAGGACTTGTTATTACACTTGCTTGTTTAACGACTTCGGTTGGATTAGCATCTGCCTGTGCAGGCTTCTTTACAAACTTATTCCCGAAATTTTCACATAAAACGATTGTAACAATAGTATGTGTATTTAGTTTAATTGTATCTAACTTAGGATTGACACAATTAATCGCAGTAACTTTACCAGTGTTAATGATCATTTATCCAGTTGCAATTGTATTAATTGTACTTTCGTATTTCCATAAATGGATTGGAAAGCGTAATACAATTTATATTGGTGCAATATTAGGTGCATTGTCGATTAGTTTATTTAATGGTTTAGAAAGTGCGAACATCAAAATTGACGCAATTTCAAATGTACTACAAATGTTACCGTTATATAAAGAAGGAATAGGGTGGTTAATCCCAGCATGTATTGGCGGAGTTCTCGGTTTCTTCTTCTATAAATCAAATGAATCAAGCGAATTACAAAAGAAAGGTGCCTAGGCGCCTTTCTTTTTTTGAAGGAGATTTTTGTGCTTTGTCTAAGTAATAATTGGGAGGATTGATAAAATGGCTAGTTTTGAAGATTTTTTAACTTTGGATTTGCGTATTGGGACGGTAAGAAAGGCAGAGGAATTTAAAGAAGCAAGAATTCCTGCAATTAAGTTAGAAATCGATTTTGGAGAGTTAGGGGTTAAGCAATCAAGTGCTCAAATTACGAAAAGATACAATCCAGAAGATTTAATCGGTCAACAAGTCGTTGCTATAGTGAATTTCCCACCAAAGCGTGTGGCAGGATTTAAATCGGAAGTGCTTGTACTTGGCGGAGTTCCTGAAGATGACGATGTTGTTTTACTTCAGCCTAATATGGAACTACCGAATGGAACGAAAATTAGTTAGTGTGAAGGTAGGTGTTAATTTGGATATTGGACGAGAGTATTTAAAATGTGCAATTTCGAATTTCAAAGCAACACAAAACCAAGGAGAACGAGTACTTTCTCAATTATCTTATGAACAGATAATGTGGTCTTCTCATGAGGAGACAAATAGTATTGCGATTATTATTAAGCATTTACATGGTAATATGCGTTCAAGATGGACAGATTTTTTAACGTCTGATGGTGAAAAAATAAATCGTAACCGAGATGGTGAATTTGAAGGAGGCTATCATTCAAAGGAAGAAGCCCTTGCAGCGTGGCAAGAAGGGTGGGATTATGTTTTTGAAGCTTTGGATAATTTAACGCCAGAGAAGGTTTTGCAGAAAGTATACATTCGCGGAGAAGAACACACTGTAATGCAAGCGATCGAAAGGCAAATTTCTCATTATGCTTTACATATTGGACAAATCATTTACATTGGTAAAATGTTAAAAGAAAATGATTGGGAGTGTTTAAGCATTCCTAGAGGTCAGTCTACTAGTTATTTACAGAAAAAACGTTCAACGTAATAATAGGAAAGAAACCGATATAAAATAGGAAGCAAAAAAATAAGCCAAACGATAGATGGCTCCGTGAACATTAGAATGCTACCAGCAATAAGTCCATATATAATAAGAAAGAAACCAAAGAGTGTATTTATAGGAATAAAACGTGAGACAAATAATTGCTGATTTTTGAAACAAGTGTTGTGAAATAAATAAAATCGGAAATGCCATGTAGAGGTAATAAGATCTTTCTTTCTTGCTATTCTTTTTTTACATGTATGACAGATGAATGGTGGCTGCATTTCGTTACGCTCCATTTTTTATATTCATTAGTTTCATAATAATTTGAGACAAAATTAAGTACAAAGTGTATACCCCTATATACGCTCCTGCAAGTAGAAAAAATGGATTTAGTAAAATTCCATGAATGCTTGTCATGAAAACTAAATTTTGTATTAAAACATCATATATATTAATAGAAATAATTGTCCCGAGTACATACAGTGCTAAGTATGCGAAAATATGTAGCGTAATACGAATTTTAGGATGTAAAGCAAACAAATAAAAAATAAATGATAAGACGATTGGTAATGTTCCTATTAGTAGCTTCAATTCATTTCACCTCATTAACAATATAGCCGGAATTTAAGCGGTCTATTCTCTAGAGCTTGTACATAACTTGAAATAGAGAGGGTGATAGTATGAATCGAGGCTTTTTTTACGTGAAATTAACAAGTGTACGCAAGTTAATTATATTTGTTATTACTACGGTATTAGCGACTTTCTTTCTTATTAGTGTAATGGTAACTTCCATGAAAGAGACAAAGTCAACGTATTTATATAATTGGTTAAATGAGTTATCAATGAATGGTTACATGTACGTTATTGGGAAAGAGAATCATTATTTTACACAGGAGTACCGGAATTTGAATCAAGACTTTTCTATTTCTTCATTCCTCTTTTCGATGGCTACGAATATTCGTTTTGATGATGTACGTAGTTTTGTCGGAAAGGAGCTTCCGGGATTTGGAAAGTATGATACAGAAATCGTTATAGCAGGTGAAGGAACAAATTACTCCAACTTACCGATAGAGTCGAGTGTCCCTCTTGAAGAAGTAGTGAAGGAACGGACTGGAGAAGCTGGACAAGTTCCTAAGCCTGATCCGAATAAAGAGAAGAAACAACCATCTCAAACGACGGGAAAAAGGCAAGTTGCATTGATTTATCATTCACATAGCTGGGAATCTTATTTGCCGCTACTCAACTTAACGAATGATCCAAATCCAAATAAAGCAACGAGTTCTGTCACGAATATTTCAATAGTTGGCGATCGATTGCGTGAACAGTTAGAAAGTGAAGGGATCGGTGCTACTAACGATAAAACGGATGTTGGTCAAAAATTAATAAGTAAAGGATTAAACAGTAATAGTTCTTATAAACTATCACGAGAAATTGTACAAGAAGCGATGGCTGGTAATAAAGAACTCCAATATTTTTTCGATTTGCACCGTGATAGTGCACGGAAAAATGTCACGACAAAAACAATTGGAGATAAATCATATGCAAAGCTTGCTTTTGTAATTGGGAAAGGAAATAAAAATTATGAAAAGAACTTACAATTAGCAACAGCTCTTCATGAGGAAATTAATAAGAAATATCCAGGAGTGAGCCGTGGTGTAATTCAAAAAGGGTTCCAAACAGGAAATGGAGTCTATAATCAAGACTTATCAGGACAGGCGATTTTAATTGAAGTTGGTGGCGTAGATAATACAGATGAAGAATTAAATAGATCGATTGATGTTCTTGCTAAAGCATTTGGAGGGTATTTTTGGCAAGCGGAAAAAGTGAATGGATAAAGTGGGAATTTAATTAGCCCTCATCAATCGGGATACCCGTTAATACGGGAAACACGTAAGCGAGAAGCTTACGTGTTTTTTATTCATAATCTATAGGTAGAAAGACATGTCACAGTATAGACATAATTACCTATTATTATAGTAATATCGAAATTTGTCTATTTATAGTAAGAAATTTAGAAAGGAATTTTCAGAATAGTGGAGAAAATGTTTTTACAAGGAAAATTTTAAACTAACAGAATGGATAGGGGATCAAGATGATACGAGAGATTAGAGTAGAAGATGCAGCATCATTTTTACAATTAAGTAAGCAATTAGACGAAGAAACGAAATTTATGTTATACGAACCAGGAGAACGAAAAACTACAGTAGAGCAACAAGAAAAGATGGTCCACCGTTTTATAGAAAATGAATATGCGACAATATTTGTAGCAGTTGAAGATGATAGAGTAATTGGATTTATTTTAGCTAATGGTAATGATGTTCAAAGAAAGAGACATGTGGCAGGCATTGTAATTGGTATTTTGCAAGAGTATAGTGGCCGAGGTATTGGAACGAGTTTGTTTAAAGAAGTAGAGAAGTGGGCAAGATTACATGATGTATGGCGTTTAGAATTAACGGTAATGGCCCACAATACAAGAGCTCAGGCACTATATAGCAAAATTGGATTTGCGCAAGAAGGTGTCAAAAAATCTGCTCTTATCATCGATGGAAAAGGTATCGATGAGTATGAAATGGCCAAATTATTAAAATAAGAGGTCGTTATATGAAAAAAAGATGGGCACTACTTGGTACCGTAGCAATGATACTGATCATTGGAGTAGCGGGAATAAATTATAAGATGTACAAGGAGCAAGAGGCGCGGGAAGTAAATGTAAACAATATATTTCCGAAAGCTAAAGAAACGATTGCTAATATGGATGGGGATATCGCAGTCATTAGTAATCCAAATTCGATGCTTGTACTTGTGAATAAAAATAGGCGTTTACCAGATGGGTATAGACCGCCAGATTTAGTTGTTCCGAAAGTACGTTATTCTAGTGAAGGTGATCAGGAGAAGAAAAAGATGAGGAAAGAGGCAGCGGTGGCACTTGAGGAAATGATTCAGCAAGCCGATAATGAGCGGATTTTCCTTTTTGCAGTCTCTGGATTTAGATCTTTTGATCGACAAAAAGCATTAAATACAATGTATAAAAAACAAGATGGAGAAGCAAAGACAGCGATGTCTAGTGCAGTCCCTGGTACGAGTGAACATCAAACAGGACTAGCTATGGATATTACATCTCAATCTGCTAAATTTCAGTTAGAAACTGTTTTTGGGGAGACGAAAGAAGGAAAGTGGCTTTCTGAAAATGCCCATAAGTTTGGTTTTGTTATTCGATATACGAAAGAGAAAGAAGGGATTACCGGCTATCGTTATGAACCGTGGCATGTACGGTATGTTGGGAATCCGCAAGCTACATATTTATATGAAAACCAACTGACGCTTGAAGAAGTAACGCAGTAATGAATTGAGGGGAGAGGGCTAAGATGACGATGTTATATAAGAAAAAGGTACATGCATATATTACGAGAGAAAAAGAAGGGGTTATGCAACTACTCGTTTTTAAACATCGTGATATACGAGAGGCTGGTATCCAAGTGCCAGGTGGGACAGTATATGAAGGGGAAACGTTAGAGGCAGCAATTTTACGCGAAGTACAAGAAGAGTCAGGACTACGCCATTTTTGTATCGAACGCTTCCTTTCTGATTACATTATTTATATGAAAGAAAAAAAGGAATATCAAAAACGTCATTTTTTCCACATTTCATTATTAACAGATGTGAAAGATACGTGGGAACATATAGTAAGTGCCGGTGAGGAAGACAAAGGTTTAGTATTTTGTTATGAGTGGATTGATATTAACAAATGTCCTGAATTAGCGGGTAAACAAGGCGAGTTTTTACATTTGTTAGAAGAGGTATATGTAAAATAATAAAAAGAGTCTGAGGCGATATTGAATTCGTTTCAGACTCTTTTTATTTCTCTGGAAATTAAAGGTTTTTAAACTGGTAAGTTGAAGTCCTTTAAAGGGATTGTAGTTGTTTATGCGAGGAGCGGAGAAAATGAAAAAGTAATAGATATACGTCGTATATAAAAGGAGAATGAAAATGGAAATTCAGTTCAATACATTATTGCAAAAAGAATTAACAATTCATGATATACAAACTGCAATGGAAGAAGGAAAATTAACGTCGAAAGAATTAGTCATGTATTATCTTCATAGAATCGCAAAATATGACCAAGATGGTCCGAAACTCAATTCTATTTTAGAAATCAACCCAGATGCTATCTTTATTGCAGAAGCGCTAGATCATGAAAGAAAGACTAAAGGTGTAAGAGGCCTATTACATGGTATCCCTGTTTTACTTAAAGACAATATTGAAACGAATGACTCAATGCATACGAGTGCAGGTACGATTGCTCTAGAACAAAATATGAGTAGTGAAGATGCATTTCTCGTAAAAAAACTACGAGAGGCAGGAGCTGTGATAATAGGTAAAACAAATATGACAGAGTTAGCAAATGCAATGTCTTTTGAAATGTGGGCTGGATATAGCGCTAGAGGCGGTCAAACAATCAATCCATATGGAACAGGAAAGGATGATATGTTTGTTGGTGGATCGAGTACAGGATCTGCCGTTGCAGTTGCTGCTAACTTTACTGTATTATCCGTTGGAACAGAGACAGATGCTTCTATTTTAAGTCCAGCTGTTCAAAACTCTGTAGTAGGTATTAAACCGACAGTTGGTTTAATTAGCCGTAGAGGAATTATTCCGTTCACATATTCTCAAGATACAGCCGGTCCGTTTGCTAGAACGGTAACAGATGCGGCTATTTTACTAGGGAGTTTAACTGGAGTGGATGAAAAAGATGTAGCTACTTATAAAAGTGAAGGCATGGCATATCAAGATTATACATCTTATCTTGATGCTAATGGTTTAAAGGGAGCGAAGATCGGTGTTTATAGCAATGCTCCAAAAGATTATTACGAAAATGGTGAGTACGATGAAAAATTGTTTGAGGAAACGATCCAAGTATTACGTAGTGAGGGAGCGACAGTAGTAGAAGATATTGATATTTCGTCTTTTCATAGGGAATGGAGTTGGGGAGTTCCACTTTATGAGCTGAAGCACAGCTTGGATAACTATCTTTCTAAATTACCTTCTACTATTCCAGTGCATTCTATTTCGGAGTTAATGGAGTTTAATAAAAACATAGCAGAAAGAGCTTTGAAATATGGACAAACTAAGTTAGAAAGAAGAAAAGATTTTCCTAATACGTTAAGAAATCCAGAATATTTAAACGCAAGATTAGAAGATATATATTTTTCGCAAAAACAAGGTATTGATTTTGCGTTGGAAAAATATAATCTTGATGCGATACTGTTCCCTTCCTATATAGGCTCTACTATATGTGCGAAAGCAGGTTATCCGTCTATAGCAATACCTGCGGGATATATGGAAAGCGGGAGACCTTTTGGAATTACGATTGCAAGTACTGCTTTTAGTGAAGGAATATTAATTAAACTAGCATACGCTTTTGAACAAGCGACAAAACATAGGAAGATTCCCAACTTGTCATGAATAGAATAAACAAAGAGGACAGGAATTCCTGTCCTTTTTGTTTTATTGATTAAAGTGAAATATCTTTCTGCTCCGTCTTATGATATTTTAATAAGTTAAAGGATAAACAAGCAGAACATAAAATAAGAAAAGCGGCGATAATATAAATAGTACGAACGCCGAACATATCAGTAATAATTCCAACGCTAAGCATAGAAAGACCAGAAGCTGTCGAGAGAAGTGCACCATGAGCTGTATACATCTTCGACAATAAAGAAGGAGTGACGCTGGATTGTAAAACCGTCGTTTGAGAAATATCTCTAATTTGATAACATGGCCCCATTAGAACACAAAGAAATAGAGCAATAAATCCGCTACTTGTCATACCATATAAAAATGTAAGAATACTAAACATAAGAGAGCCTATCGCCATGGAGCGTATTAAATTTTTTTGAATATATGTACTCATTTTCCACGCTAATATCCCGCCAATTAATGTGCCGACGTAATAACTTGTGTTAATATATCCCCACCAATCTTCGCCTTTATGTAAAGCAGTCGTTACATATGCCATCGTAATAGCACCGATCCACATCGTCCCTGCGAAAGTTTCAATTAAGTGCATAATTGTAACGGTACGGAGAGAAGGATTTTGAAATAAGAGTTTCCATCCTTCTAATAAAGCAGCACTGTTTGAAGAGGAAGGCTCTGTTACGCGTTCAGTATGTATGGAACGTAATGAAAAGTGTAATGCAACACATCCAAGAATCATCAAAATGTTATTAATCATGAGTGTAGAGCTAGCGCCAATGAGAAGAACGATAATACTTGTAAATGAATAAGCTGCCGCTTGTACAATTTGTGTTAAAAAGGAAAAGATACTATTTACTTTTACTAAGTTTTCTTTTGGTGTAAGGCACGGAAGAATGCCGTATAGTAATGGAGCACTCCACCCATTACATAATGAAATGAAAAAAATAAAAGTTAATAGGGCTAAAATGTTTGTGGATAAGACCGGGAATAAAATCATTAATAATAGGAAAAGAGCTGCTTTCAGCCATTGCAAAGTATATAGCAACTTATAAGATGGAAAACGATTCATTATAAGTGGTGCAGATATGTTAGCAATTAGATTTGTGATAACTTGCAATAATGGGAAAAGGGCAGTAATAGTAGCTGATTTAGTTGATATATAGATATGAGTTGTAATAATCATAATGTAAACGATGTCAGCGAGAGTAATGCATATTTTGGAACTTAAATAGTAAGCTATTGAGCGATTTCGCAATAAGAACACCACTTTCTTAAAAAATAATACTTTTGAAGTTAGAATTATTATAGTTTGAAAATCAAATTTTCGAAAGAATTTAATTTTTTGTCGTTTTTTGAAAGGAATTTTCATGTATAATGAAGAATATATTAATATAGTATTTTATTAATGCTTGTTGTAACAGCGAATATATATAATAGCTTGTAGCAAACGCCCCTCTATGAGAAAGGGCGGATAAACCATTCTTTTCTTCATATACATATAGAAAATGAGAAAGAAAGTGAGGGTTGCATATGGCTGGATGGGTGATTTGGTTTATAATAGCGGGTATTTTATTTATTGCAGAAATGTTGTCGATTACTTTTTACATGCTTTGGCTTGGAATTGGAGCTGTTGTCGGAGGTCTTATTGCTTTGTTTGCTCCTGATGCACTATTCTTACAAGTTGTTGTTGGGGCGATTGTAAGTTTAACATTGACTTTCTTTACGAAAAGAATTTCAAAAAACTTTCGAGAAGCAAAAGGTTTTACTGATACAGTAGATAAACTGGTTGGTAAAAATGGAATTGTTATGCAAGCGATTACAAGTGAAGTGAACGGTATTGTGAAAGTGGATGGAGATACTTGGACAGCTATTTCGGATACTCCTATTGATGCTGGAGAAAAAGTCGTTGTTATAAAGAGGCATAGTACTATTTTACAAGTGAAAAAGGAGAGTGAATAAATATGGCAGTAGCATTAACGTTAACGATTATTTTCGCATTGATTGTCGTTGTATTTATTGCATTGACGATTAAAATTATTTCGCAGCAAAAAGTTGGGGTTGTTGAAAGGTTTGGTAAATTTCAACGGATTATGCATCCAGGATTAAATATTTTAATCCCAATTGTAGATCGTGTTCGTGTATATCATGATTTGCGTATTCAACAAACGAATGTACCACCACAAAAGGTAATTACGAAAGATAATGTACAAGTAGAAATTGATACAATTATTTTCTATCAAATTGTTGAACCAGAGCTTGCGACATATGGTATTTCAAACTATGAATATGGTGTTCGTAATATTACATCTGCAACAATGCGACAAATTATTGGTAAAATGGAGCTTGATGAAACATTATCAGGTCGTGAAAAAATTTCAACAGAAATTCGTTTAGCACTTGATGAAGCGACAGAAAAATGGGGCGTTCGTATTGAGCGTGTCGAAATAGTCGATATTAACCCACCAAAAGATGTGCAAGTATCAATGGAAAAACAAATGAAAGCAGAACGTAATAAACGTGCGATCATTTTAGAAGCTGAAGCAGCGAAACAAGATAAAGTCCTTCGTGCTGAAGGGGAAAAACAAAGTAAAATTTTAATGGCTGAAGGGGATAAAGAAGCGCGTATTCGAGAAGCTGAAGGTTTAAAAGAAGCAAAAGAATTAGAAGCGCAAGGGGAAGCAAGAGCGATTGAGGAAATCGCAAAAGCAGAACAAAATCGAATTGAATTACTTCGCGCAGCAGATTTAGATGAGCGCGTACTTGCTTATAAATCATTTGAATCATTGATTGAGGTTGCAAAAGGACCAGCAAATAAAGTCTTTATTCCGTCTAATGCAATTGAAACACTTGGTACTCTTGGTGCTATTGGGGAAATTTTTAAAGAGAAACAAGCGAAGAAATTACCTTCGTCAGATACAGAAAAATAACTATCAGAGTGAGGAAGAGAAATGGGATGCCATTTCTCTTTTTTGTGCGTATATTGCGAAAGGCTTGTACATATCCATGTATAAAGAAGGTGATACAGTGAAAAAGTATGCTACTCGTATACATGGGAAAAAACTAGTTTCGTTACTCTTTCTATATGCACTAATAGTAATTATTATTGCGTCGATTTTGACGTCACTTTTACATACAATGAAATCGAATTATGCGAATCAATGGTTTGGAAAAGTATCTATGCAAGGTTTTGTTCAAATGATAGAAAGTGAGAATCGCTATTATGGATTTGATTATTTTAAGCAAAATAAACGAGAATCGGTTGGGAATTTAATGTTCTCTATTGCGACAGATTTAAAAATAAAAGATTTGAGAACGTTTGTCGGTAAAGAAGTACCTGGTATGTCAAAGTATTACTCTAACATTATCGTAGCTGGAGAAGGGACAAACTTTACGAATATCCCAAATGAATCTAGTGTACCGATTGAAGAAGTAACGAAAGAGCGAGAAGTAGCAAAAGATAAAGTTACAGAAGCGGAAAAGAATAATCCAATCAAGAAAAAGAACGGAACGAAAAAAGGAGAAAGCGCAGTATACATTTATCATACACATAGCTGGGAATCCTTCTTTCCGTTATTACCAGGGGCTACCGATCCATCAAGCCCGGATGTAAATGTGTCCTTACTAGGGAAACGTATGAAAGAACAACTTGAAGGACAAGGAATTCCGGTAATTCATGATAAAACGAATATGGGGGATTTATTAGCGAGTAAAAAATGGAAATGGCCGCAATCATATAAAGCGTCTCATGGATATGTAAAAGAAACATTAGCACAAAATAATAAAATTGCGTTTCCGATTGATATACACCGTGATGATCAGCGGAAGAAGGTAACAACAAAAGTAATTAACGGGAAATCGTATGCAAGATTATATTTTATAATTGGGATGGAAAATGAAGGGCGTGCTGAAAATGAAAAAATTGCAAGGGCAATCAATAGTTATTTAGATGAAAACTATTACGGATTAAGTAGAGGGATTTTTCCGAAGTATAAAAAAGATGGAAATGGCGTTTATAATCAAGACTTATCTAAAAACGCAATGTTAATTGAAGTTGGTGGTGTTGATAATACGTTAGATGAATTATATAACACAATTGATGTGTTAACGGAAGCGTTTAGTAAGTATTATTGGAATGATGCAGAGAAAGTGAATGGGTGAGGAACGGGAAACCGTTCCTTTTTTATTTTTGAAATCCTAAAATATGATATAATAGAATTTTGCGAATATTGAACGAGGAGTGGGATAGACATGCAAATACTATTAATACGTCACGGTGAATCAGAAGCTGATATTTTAAATGTACATGAAGGTCGAGCTGATTTTGAATTAACAGAAAAGGGAAGACAGCAAGTACAAAGACTTGTACAGAAAGTGAAAGCGGACTTTCTGCCAGATTTCATTTGGGCAAGCACATTAAAACGTGCTCGAGAAACGGCTGAAACATTAGCTGAAGCGATTCAGTGCCCAATTCAATTAGAAGAGGAATTAATGGAGTTTAATAATGGGGTACAAGCAGGGTTATCATTTGAGGAAGCAAAAAAATATCCAGAGCCAAAGTTTCTTCATGATCGGTTTGAAAACGGGGAATCATTTATTGAATTTAGAATGAGAATAGAAGGAATCTTTTCTAAAATCGTGACAGAGAATACATATGACCGAATTGCAATTGTTGCACACGGTGGTGTAATAAATAGTATTTTACGAGCATTTTTCCAAATGCCAATTAGTATGGACTATTATTTTAAAATGGGAGATACGGGTATTAGTTTGATTGAACTTACGGATAAACAGAAAACTGTTCATTTTATAAATGATACAAATCATTTGGATGGATTGTAAGAGGGTATGTACAAAGTTGTATTTTTCGATGTTGACGGTACTCTTTTAAGTGAGATTGATAGAAGTATGCACGAAAGTACAAAAGAAGCGATACAAAGGTTAATAGATAAAGGAATTCACGTCGTTGTTACAACTGGGAGACCATATAGTTTATGCTCACAATTTAAAGAACTGGGCATAAATACGTTTATTTCTGCAAATGGTGCACATATAAAATGTGCTGATGAAGTTATACATAAATCGGTACTTTCAATTGAAATTGTTCATGACATTTCAAATTTCGCTGAATTACATGGTCACAGTGTTTCTTATTTTACAGAAGAATTTGTAATGAATGGTATTGCCTCAAAAGACGAACGTGTAATACGAGCATTAAATGAAACGTTAAATTTAGAGCGGTATCCTGACAAAGTTAGAAACTTGTCAGAAGAGATTTATTGTGTATGTCTGTATGCTGATGAAACAGAAGCTCAAAAATTCTTTGAAAGATATCCAGCACTTACGTTTGAACGTTTTCATGGTTACGTTATGAATGTGTTGGAAGATAATAAAGTATCGAAGCTAACTGCAATTCAAAAGGTATTGGAACATCTGGAAATTTGTAAATCAGAAGCAATTGCTTTTGGTGACGGTGGAAATGATGTTGAGATGTTACAGTATGTAGGACTGGGAATTGCGATGGGGAATGGCGGAGAAGAGTTAAAAACAAGAGCAGATTTCGTTACAAAGAAATCAAGTGAAGGTGGTATTTCTTTTGCTTTAAAAGAGTTTGGGATTATTTAAAAATAATAGCTAGTCAGTGCAGAGAGAGCCTGTTTAATAACAGGATTTTTTTGTCTAATAATATTCTTGCAATAAAAGGAAGGAAATGAGTATAATGAAAAGTAGTTAGGTAAGCTAATTAAATGAAAGGAAGGAGAGTGAAAATGAATGGATTCAAAAAAAGGTGCTCTTCCTTTAGGGATTGAGCCTTATGCAGAGTTAATAAAAAAGACAGCATCAGCGGATACGGATCCAATCGCAGCAAAACTTGGTTTGTTAATGTTATGGACGTCTGATAATGTTCTTGATGCTGTTGACGTAGATTTAGCTCCGCTTGGTATTTCGGAAAGTAAATTAGATTTTTTACTGTTATTTATTTTGCGTGAAATGGAATCGAATGGGGAAGAAGTGAACATGAGTCCTTCGGATATTGCGAGTCGATTAGGGATTACACGTGCTTCTGTCACTGGCTTATTAGATTGGATGGAGAAACGAGAGTTAATCGTAAGATTCCATCATTCTGAAGATCGAAGAAGATTAAAGGTGAAAATTACTCCAAAAGGAAAAGAACGAGTTACGCATTCTTTACCAACTTTTTGGTTATCTTGCGCTTCGTTAGTTGATGACTTTAATCAAGAAGAGCGTCAAGTTTTAGAGAAGCTATTAAATAAAATGCAAGTAACTATGCAGGTGAAATTAGGAGAAGGTAGATAAAAAAGTTGATTGTGAGAGTCGACTTTTTTATTTAAACATATAATTAGGTTACCTTATTATATGTTTAGCTAATTTGATCAAGGTGGTGATATGTCTTTTAACGTAAACAAATTAAGTGAGTATTGAAGGAATGTCATTTTGAGTAATTTGCTTCAGATGTTTTAAACCGATGGGAAAAATCATTGTAAGGGGGAGATTGTATGATGGAAATATCAAAAGAAGTAAATAGTGAAAGGAATTATGCAGTAATGACAGCGGTGTTATGTTGGGCAGGTATGGTAGTTATGTCCAGCCTATATGTGACGATTCCTTTAAATGCTCTATTTTCAGACCTTTTTAAGGTTTCATTAGCGCAATCTGCGGCTACAGGCAGTATATTTTCTGTAGGCTTTGCTATAGGTTGTTTGTTATTTGGGGCAATCTCTGATAAATATGGGCGGAAGAAAGTGATTTTTTTCGGATTACTTGCGCTGTCGATTGTTTCTTTTTTATTAGGGTTTGCCGATAGTTTATTTTGGTTTGTTATTCTTCGAGGATTACAGGGGATAGCAGCAGCTACATTTTCTCCAGTAGCGTTGGCTTACGTTGTAGAAATGTTTCCAGTAGAAAAAAAGGTTACAACAATAGGATTTGTTAGTACCGGTTTTTTAGTAGCTGGAATTGCAGGGCAAGTAATAAGTACAGCTGTTAGTCAGCATTTTGGATGGCATATGGTGTTCTTTCTTCTTAGTATTGTCTATATCATTACTGCTGTATGGATTCATTATTCTCTTCCGAAAGGGGAAACGCCTCAATCCTATACTGATATTTTGGGACCAATTAAACAGATGGGTAAAGTTTTTACACATAAAAGCTTAGTATTGAGCTATATGATTGCTTTTGTTTTATTAATGGCTTTTGTTAATATGTATACTGTTTTAGGGAATTATTTGAGCTCTCCTACTTACAATTTAACTCCAGAACAAATTCTTTATTTTCGCTTAGCAGGGCTATTGGGTATGTTGCTGTCACCACTTGCGGGTCGCTTAACAAAGAGGTTCGAAGTAAGGCAAGTTCTTCAAGGCGGATTGTTGGTCTCTATTTTTAGTCTAAGTTCAATGGGCTTTATTTCGAACCTGCCGCTACTTGTAATGATGAGCGTCTGTTTTGTAATAGGTATTGCTATATCCGTTCCGTCTTTAGTTTCTCTTGTCAGCCAATTAGGAGGAAAATCAAGGGGAATAGCAGTTTCTATTTATACTTTCATTTTATTTTTAGGAACTAGTATAGGACCTATTATTTCTATTTATCTTATGAAATTAGGGGACTATGCTCAGACGTTTATTTTATTAGGATTGATACTCTTTATTGGTGTTGTTTCCACTCTTTTTATTCAAATAAAGGAATCCAAGGATCTTTAATATGCTCAACTAATAAAATATGAATTTGCCCGCGATGATGATAAAAGTGTGCAACGATTTCAAGTAACCATTCGAATCGAGAGTAAGAAATACCCCAATAAGCAGTCATAATTTCTGCTAATTCTTCATTGGAATAGGATAAAAAAGTTTTAGAAAGTAAATCGTACCCTTGTATCATCGTTTGTTGCATTTGAGTAATTGTTTCTGGTGTTTGTTCTATATAAAAGGTATGTAATTCTTTTTCTGTAATACCATTTAATATGAGTAAATCAGCATGGAAAATAAGGGAAAGATGTGTACACATTTCAAATAATGACCGCTTTGATTCAATCGGTTGTATTTTCAAATCACTTTCAGTATATTGGTTCAGTATTTGAATGGAAGTATCGATAGCAATTTTAACTTGATTCAATGCAGATGGAACAAACATTGTAATTATTCTCGCCTCCGTATATAATAATTTCTTAAGGGTATTATATCATACTCAAAATTCCGAAAATTCTAGTAGTTTGACTAGCATAGTGAAAAGTATTATATTGTAAAAGGTCATATGAAACGTGAAATAGAATGGAATGTAATTATTGAGTTAGGAGTTAGACCAATGAGCTTGAAATATGGAAGAGATACAATTGTTGAAGTTGACTTAAATGCTGTAAAACATAATGTAAAAGAATTTAAAAAACGTGTGAATGATGAAAATATTGCAATGATGGCTGCTGTAAAAGCAAATGGGTATGGTCATGGGGCAGTTGAAGTTGCGAAATCGGCTATTGAAGCAGGAATAAACCAACTTGCAGTTGCATTTGTAGACGAAGCAATTGAATTAAGAGAAGCTGGAATCACTGTACCTATTTTAATTTTAGGATATACACCAGTAGCAGCTGTAGAAGATGTAATTCAATATGACGTTATGATGACTGTTTATAGAGTAGAAGATTTACATGGTATAGATGAAGTTGCAAACCATCTTCAAAAGAAAGTGCGAATTCATGTGAAAATTGATACAGGAATGAGCCGTATTGGTTTACAGGAAGAAGAAGTTAAACCATTTTTTGAAGAGTTAAAACGTATGCGATATGTAGAAGTAGTAGGGATGTTTACACATTACTCTACCGCTGATGAAATAGATAAAACTTATACAAATATGCAAACAAGTTTGTTTGAGAAAGCTGTAAATACAGCGGAAGAATTAGGAATTCATTTTCCATATATTCATAGTTCAAACAGTGCAGGATCAATGGAACTTAGTAACACATTTCAAAATATGGTTCGTGTCGGTATTGGAATTTACGGTATGTATCCTTCAAGAGAAGTGGATCATACAGTTGCTTCCTTACAGCCAGCGTTGTCTTTAAAATCAAAAGTAGCTCATGTTAAACATGCGAAGAAAAATCGTGGTGTTAGCTATGGGAATACGTATGTAACAACGGGTGAAGAATGGATTGCAACTGTACCAATTGGTTATGCTGATGGTTATAATCGTCAGTTATCTAATAAAGGGCATGCATTAATTAATGGAGTTAGAGTACCTGTTATTGGTCGTGTTTGTATGGATCAGCTTATGCTGGATGTTACAAATGCAATGCCAGTACAAGTAGGAGACGAAGTTGTATTCTACGGCAAACAAGGTGAAGAAGAAGTTGCGGTGGAAGAAATAGCAGATATGTTAGGTACAATTAACTATGAAGTTACATGTATGTTAGATAGAAGAATTCCACGTGTTTATAAAGAAAATGATGAAACGACTGCGGTTGTAAATATATTAAGAAAAAATAAAAAAGCTGAATCGTTATGATTCAGCTTTTTTGCTTTTGGCAAATGAAAAATGTTCTATTTGCACCGTGTAGTTGTATATTGTTAAATCCTACAGATTTTAAAGAGGCAATAATTTCGTCTCTAAAATAACATGCTTCCTCGATAGAAAAGTCACTCCTATTCCAATAATCCATAATAATCATACTTCGTCATGATTTCAAATCCACACTGTGTATAAAGTTTTAAGGCATTGTTATTTTTCGTTTCGACGTCTAGTTCAATTGTTGAAACTCCTTCTGTAATAAGTGTATGTACCATATAACTAAGAATATCTTTACCATATCCTTTACCTTGATAAGAAGGATGAACTGCGAATCCTGATAGTGTAGTAGATTGCTCTTGCTCAGTAACGGTAATGGTTCCAATTGCTTTTTCATTAATAAGAGCAATGTAAACTTGATGAGAAGGTGAAGTCATCATCTTTTGTAGCCATGTAGCCATGTAGACGTATTTGCTGCCGAATCTCCAAAAGCTTCACTAGCGATTTCTATAAGATCAGGAAGTAATTCAGAAGATGCAACGGTAAGATTAATATTATTTTTCATTGTTTTTTGTACTTCGTTTATTTTGAACTCCATACCGTACTCGCTATATAAATAAGGCAAGTTCATTTGTTTTGCAAATGATTTCCCTGAAATAGAGTCACCATTAATTATAAGAAGGGCTTCATCTGCTTCTCTTTTTTTTATTTCTTTCATGGCAGTTTGTAAAAGGGTAGTGCCTATATGTTGTTTTCTATAGTTTGGATGAACAAGCATTTTAAAGTACCAATTAGTACATTTTTACTTGCTGTAAATGCGGTTATTTTTGTATTTGTTGCTATTTTATTTTCAATTGAGCAAGCGATGTTCTCATTAGCAATTTTCTATATTGTTACGAAGATGATTGATTTCATATTAGACGGTATTAATCAAGGAAAGAGCGTCATGATTATTTCGAATAAAAATAAAGAAATTGGCGAACTGCTTATGAAAGAATTACAACTGTCTGTTACGTATCTACATGGAGAAGGTGGTTTTTTAGGAGAGCACCAGAGAATTATTTATTGTATTACAAACCGTTTCATTTATCCGAAAATGAAAGGTCTCGTTCTCTCTGTAGATCCAAGTGCTATAATTGAAGCTTCTTATTCAACAGAAACAACTGGTGTAAAGCGTCCAGGAAGGAAAGCGAGATCAGGGCAAGTATCAGAAAAATAGTGAATGAAAATAACTCCACGTAAGTATAACTTGCGTGGAGTTATTTTTAGTTAGGGAACCAGACTCTTTTCAGTAATTTGACAACAGTTTCGATACAATCTTCTGGAATACTACCAAAACCGAGTAATACATACGACGCCTCCCTTAAATTATGAACAGAATCGTATGTTGAGAGAGGGTACAACTTAATGCGTTGTTTCGCAGCGACATGAATAAGTTCTTGTTCGTTCATTCCATTATGAACGTGAAGTACGATATGAAGTCCTGATTGTTCGCCGAGTATTTGAACACGAGATTTCATTTCATTTTTGATAGATTTAACTAGTAATGTATGCTTTCTTTTATATAACGTACGACTACGGTTTAAATGACGTTCCCAATCACCTTTTTGAATAAAGGTGGCAAAAGCGAGTTGTTGCAGGGTAGAAACCGTTTGTTTAAACATGCCACCAAGTTCTTTATAGATTTTTAAAAGATGAGGTGGTAAGACGATATATCCCATTCGTAAAGAAGGTAAAAAGGATTTCGAGAAAGTTCCCATATAAATAACACGTTCCTTTGAATCCAGTCCTTGTAAAGAAGGAATAGGTTTGCCTACATAACGAAATTCCCCGTCGTAATCATCTTCAATAATATATCCTTCGCAATCATTGGCCCATTTTAATAGTTCGAGTCTTCTAGATAAAGGCATAATTATTCCAAGTGGAAATTGGTGAGATGGAGTGACGTATGCTACATTGGCACCTGATTCACGTAAAGCTGAAATGTGAATCCCTTTATCATCTAAAGGGATAGGATGAACGGGAAGGCCAGAACTTTGAATCATAGCAGTTACACGGTGAAATCCAGGGTTTTCGATTCCGTATTCTTTTTTTGAACCGAGCAGTTGAATTAATAACCAAAGAAGAGGTTGCGTACCGGCTCCGATAATAATTTGATCAGGTGAAGAATGTACCCCGCGGGCATGATATAAATACTTTGAAATATGTTCTCGAAGAACGAACTCACCTTGGGGGTCTTCTTTAGCAAATAATTCATTTTCGTACTGAAATAAAGTTTCGTTTAAGGCTCTTTTCCAGTTTGTGATCGGAAAAGCTTTTTGATCAATAAGCCCTTGGCTACAATCATAGTCATATCGTGATTCTATATTATTGTTAGTTTTGTACGACATATTTTGTTCATTTTTTGACATGATATCAATATCAACTTCCGCAACAAAAATACCCCGTTTCGGTTTGCTTTCTACATATCCTTCAGCTATTAATTGTTGATAAGCAGATTCAACAGTAATACGGCTAATATTAAGTTGTACTGCTAAATTTCTGTGAGATGGAAGGCGTATGCCGGCCGGGAGTGTTCCTAAAGAGATTTCTCGTTTCATATAATCATAAATTTGTAAGTAAATTGGTGTTTTACTTTCTAATTGCAGTGGAATAGTAAAATCCATTTTTGCGTTCTCCTTTAAATACTGGCCTTATAAAAAAGAATTGAACTGTCACTTAAGAGAATGACAGTTACTTTCTATAATGATGATATAACATTTAGAAAATTTTATAAACAGTTAGGGGAGAGGCATATTGAATATTAGAGAAGTAATAACAGAAACAGATTTATATGATGTATTACCCGTATTACAACAATTACGAACGAAACTTTCAAAAGAAGAAGCAAGTTCTTTATTTCGAAAAATGAAAGAAGAAAATTATAAACTACTTTCATTATGTAATGAAAATGATGAAGTTGTTTGTCTTGCTGGTGTAGCGATTTGTACGAATTTTTATAATGAGAAACATGTTTTCGTATATGACCTTGTAACTGCAGAAGCCCACAGATCAAAAGGGTATGGTAAAGTTCTTCTGTCATATATAGAAAAATGGGGAATAGAAAAAGGTTGCAGTTCTATCGTTCTTACATCAGCGTTTCCAAGAGTTGATGCGCATCGTTTTTATGAAAGAGAAGGGTATGATAAAGTAAGTTATTCTTTTTATAAAGAGTTATAATATTAAATAGGTTCTGTGTGTAAAAACATATGGAACCTATTTTTTATTTAGATAAGAGCTATGAAAAGGTCTAATGATGTATTTTGTCGAATAGATTCTAGAAAATAATAAGGTGATATGGAATTTAGAGAATGTTAGGAGCGTTTATACGTGGAAAAAATAAAGAAATTAGTAATCCCTAATAATGTTAGAGTGATCGTAATATCGGATATCCATGGAGAATTAAAACTCTTTAAGGAACTATTACATAAGGTGAATTTTAAAGAAGAGGACTATTTAATTATTAATGGTGATCTTTGTGAAAAAGGAAGAGATAGCATCGGTGTAGTCAACTACGTAAAGGATCTTGTAGAGAACAATTCAAATGTTCATGTTGTTGAAGGAAATTGTGAAGTCGTAGTTGAAGCGATTGTAAATGAGAACCCTGCGCTAATTAATTATTTATGTACGAGAAAAAATACAATATTTAATGAATGGTTAGAGCAATTGAACGTTTCCGTTAATGAAGAGACTGATATTCGTGTAGTGAAAAATATATTAATGAGTCATTTTTCAAAAGAAATAAAGTGGTTAACAAAATTGCCAACTGCTATTGAAACAGAGGATTATATCTTTGTGCATGCAGGGCTTGAAGATAGAGTAGATTGGAAAGAAACAGAGCGGAAAAATGCGATAGCAATGCCGGAGTTTTATAATAAATCACATAGAACAAATAAGTATGTAGTAGTTGGGCATTGGCCTGTTGTGAATTATTCTGAAGAAGCGCCGTCTAACAATCCAGTTATTGATAAGGAGAAAAAAATTATTGCAATTGATGGAGGAAATGCGATTAAAGAGGCAGGGCAATTAAACGCATTTATCATTCAGAGGACACCTAAAGGTGATGCGTTTTCTTATACATATGTAGACTATTTTCCGGAGTATGAAGTAATAGCAAATTTTAATGCGGATTCAGAAATGCATGGCGGGGTTACATATCCGTATTATTACATAGAGCCTGTGGAGAGAATGAAAGATTTTACTATATGTAAACAAATAGAAACAAATGAACTACTTCATGTGAAAAATGAGTATATAAAGCAACTTGAATCAGGTGAGTATACAGTGAAAACGGATATTTCTTGTGCCCAAATAGGCGTTAGAAAAGGGGATATTGTTTCTGTCATTGATGGTAGCTGCATGGGATATGATTTAATAAAAAAAGACGGTGTAGAAGGCTGGATAGAGAAAGGGATTCTACTTGAGATAGAAAAGAAGGGAAATAAAATATTTAGCTAAAATAGGAGGGATATAGCCTCCTATTTTTTATTAACTATGTTACGAGTTCGTACTTCATCTAAATTTTTCCGAAGTTCCGTTTCTAAATTAAACTCGAAAAAATTAGCGAACTAACATAAATAATTCGTATCTTATAACAAAAGTATACAATATAATAAAGGGTTTTTGTTTTGATTTTTCAGAAAAAACATTATAATTATTTATGAAATAAAGAGAGATGTAGGAGGAAATTATGCAAAACGTTATATTAAAGGGGAACAAAGTTACAATTCGTACAATAGAAGAATCAGATATAAAAACATTATGGAATCTCGTATTTAAAGAAGAAAATCCAGAGTGGAAAAAATGGAATGCACCGTACTTCCCGTTCTCAATGCAAGGATACTCGTCCTATAAAGAAAAGATGCAAACTTGTTTAAAAGAAGAACCGTTATCAAATCTTATTGTGGAAAATAATGGTCAAATTATTGGGGCAGTAAGTTTTTATTGGGAACATAAACCGACGCGTTGGTTAGAGATGGGAATCGTTATTTATGACCCAGCATACTGGAATGGTGGCTACGGTACAGAAGCATTAACACTATATAGAGATTTGCTATTTGAAAATATGGAGATTGGTAGAGTTGGGCTCACAACTTGGTCTGGCAATGAAAGAATGATGAAAGTAGCGGAGAAAATAGGAATGAGCTTAGAAGGTAGAATGCGAAAATGCCGATATTATAACGGGACATACTATGATTCTATTCGAATGGGAATGATTCGTGAAGAATGGGAAGTGCTATGTGTAACGAAGGGGTGAGGAAGCATGTACGCTATTATTGCTACACTTGATTGTGTGTTCACTAATAAAATTAGAGAATTGCAAAATGAATTAACAAATATAATTGGAACAAATCCACTAGCCGGAGTAGAACCACATATTACATTGGCTGATTATAATGAGTTAGATGTTAATTTATATACTGAGAAGTTAGAGGAGTTTGTAGTTTTTCAAGAGAACATTGCTGCTGTAACTTTTCCTTCTGTTGGAACTTTTCCTACTAATAGAACGATCTTTCTAGCACCAACCATTACCGATGAGTTATTAAGACTTCATCATTCTTATCATGATTATTTCAAAGTTTTTCATGATAATCTACAGTCATATTACGTACCAGGAAAATGGGTTCCGCATTGCACGATTGCTAATGGGTTAAATTCAAATCAATTTTTAAGTGTAATGGAATATATATATGAAAAGTTTGATGTTACACTAGCTTCGATTGAGAAGTTAAAATTAATTAAGGTAAATTATGAAGATGGTTCTGCCGTTTCTTCTAGTATTTTAGCAGAGTGTAATTTAAAGAGAATGGAGACATCGAGATGACATATGTAATTAGAGAAATGAAGCAAGAAGATATTCATGCTGTACAAAACGTAGCGAAAATAGCTTGGCATGATACTTACGAAGGAATTATTCCGGGAGAGATTCAAGACAACTTTTTAAATGAAGCGTATTCCGATGAAAAAATGAAATATCGCCTTGAAAATACACATTTATTTGTTGCGGAAGAAGAGGGAGAAGTAATTGGCTTTGCAAATTTTTCACCAATTAGACTGCAAAACGAAGCAGAATTAGGTGCAATTTATTTGTTGCCAGATCAGCAAGGGAAAGGGATAGGGACAGCTTTGTTACAAAAAGGGATCACGACGTTAAAAGGGATTCGAAAACTGTACATTCATGTAGAAGCGGAAAATGAAAAAGGAAAACGATTTTATGAAGCAAAAGGTTTTGCGGCTTTAGAGCAATTTGAAGAAGATTTCGAAGGGCATATGCTGCAAACAGTGAGAATGGTTTTATACATATAAGGAGGATCAGAAATGAAAATCTTTGATTTCAGTGAAAAAGTGGGAGAGCATATATCAGCATTTCAATCTAATTTTATAATGTCAAAAATATTAAAACATCAAGGGAGTATACATATCGGTTCTATGCATCTACAACCGAATGGAGTTATTGGATATCATGAAGCAGTTGTATCTCAACTGCTTCTAATTGTACAAGGAGAAGGATTTGTTTGCGGATCAGATAAAGAAAAAGTGAAGATAGGAGCTGGACAAGCTGCGTTTTGGGCGAAGGGCGAGTTACATGAAACGAGTACGGAAAAAGGATTGATGGCAATTGTAATTGAGTCAGACGGTCTTGAAAATGGTATTTCAATGATGGTTAGAGGGCAGGAAGGAGAAAGGAATGATTACAAAAGCGGATGAGGAAGAAACGAAACAAATATTACATTATGCAGCTCAATCACTTTTCGAAGGAACGAGAGGAAATTGTCAACTAAGTACGGAAAAAGCGATTGAAATTACAGAACCTTTAGTAGAAAAAGGGGCATATTATTTAGTCATTAAAGAAGAAGATAAAGCAATGGGATGGATATTAATAGGAGAAAATACCGACTATTTTTCTCGTGAAAAACTAGGGTTTATATACGAATTGTATGTCTTTTCAGAGCATCGCGGAAAAGGATTGTCAAGAAAATTAATGGAAGCTGGGATTAAGGAGTTGCAAGAGAAATATTCAGAGATTCGTTTGAACGTATTTGCTGGAAACTTTGCAAAAGAAATGTACGAAGATTTTGGCTTCGTTGAAAGACAAGTAATCATGACTTTGAAGTGAGAAAACGATTTTAAGTGGGCGAAGAAACAAGAGAAAAATGAGTATGTAATTTGTAAAGGTTATATTCTGAATTTTGGGTAAAAAAGGTTTTCTTTTTAATATTAAATAGAAGTAGAAACGCTTAGCAGTCCTTTTTTTAAAAAATAGTTAAATTCATATTATATAATATAATGTTATTATGTTAAAAGAGAAATTTTGGGAAAATATCATTTTTTTATTTAGAAATTTTTAAATTATTGTTATAATCAATTTGTAGAATTGATTTTGGGTTAATTTTACTATTTTTAAATTTTAAGGGGGATTTAATAATGGCAGGACAAATTCGTATGTCACCAGAGGAGCTTAAATCAAAAGCGACTCGATATGGACAAGGTGCAAATCAAATTGAGGACATTTTACGTCAGTTACAAAACTTACAAAATGAATTAAGAGGAGAATGGGAAGGTCGTGCTTTCGAAGGTTTTGATCAACAGTTCAATCAATTAAAACCAAAAGTACAAAACTTCGCAGAGCTATTACAAGAAATTAATATGCAGCTTAATAAAACTGCAGAGGCTGTTTCTAGACACGACGAAGATCTTTCTCGTAATTTCGGTCTACAATAAAAACGGGTAAAAAGAAACATGTAATTTAGCCATGCAACTTTCGTTGTATGGCTAAATTGCTTTAAAACTATAGTAAGATAAGGAGTCCTTAACTTAATAGACTCGCAGCCGCAGGAGTGATAAGTAGTGAAAAAGTTTAAGTGGAGCATCTTGTTGTTTATTATTTTAGCTCTTGTGCTATCAACAGGAGTCTCCTATTTAGCATTAAATCAAAATGTTAAGAAAGCTAATGAGAATAGCACGCCAAAAATGACAGTTGCATTAGTAAATGAAGATCAAGGAACTGTATTTGAAGGGAATAAAATAGCGTTTGGAGATCAATTTGTTAAAAATGTAAATAAAAATACGAAACAAGAATGGTACGTAGTTAGTCGCGGAGTAGCAGAAAATGGTTTGAAAAATAATAATTACAATATGATGATTGTAATACCTAATGATTTTTCTAGGAAGGCCGTTGCGATTGATTCAGAACTTCCAGAGAAATTAACGTTAAACTACAAAGTAAACGCGACTGGGAATAAAGATTTGAAAGCTGAGGCTGAAAATACAGCTTCTATGATTTTAGAGGACTTTAATAAACAAATAATTGATGTTTATTTTGCAAGTATTATCGGAAAGTTGCAAGGCGCACAAGATAATATAGGTAAAATAATTGAAAAAGGAAGCACTCAAACCAATATGTACAAAAAAGATGTACATAGCCCGTTGGCAAATTATACAAATCAATTTAAAACGGTACAAGACTATACAGGGATTTCTGTTAATAGTTTTAAAGGATTTCAAGATGTATTAAAAGGGTTTGGTCAAACATTAGATGAAGGAAATAAATCTAATAATACTTATTTGGAAGGTTTTAATAACTTTCAAAAAATACAATCTGATAATAATTTGTTAGCTAATAATTTTTCAAGTCAATTTAATCAATTTATGAGTGAGATGAGTGCAGGCGATGCTTTAAAGCAGTTAAGCACACTGGAATCGGCAAATAAAATTATTGCAAATCAATTTACGCTTTCAGAGAAAGAACCCAATATTTTAGCAGATGCTTCAGCAATTCAAAAATATTTAACAGATGTAAAAAAACAAGTATCAGAATATGATACAGAACTTGCAGGGAAGTTAGAGAGTGACATTCAATCAACGATAAATAAACGATTACAGAAGTCTCTTTCAAATGATGGGCAACAAGAAGTAGTTATAAATACGTTAATGAGACAACCAGATGTTCGAATAAAGCAACAAATCGAGAATTTAATTACGAAATTACCTAGTTTAAATATGGAAGAAATAGTTCAAAGTGATTTGCCAGATGAAACGAAATTACAACTGAAAAATGTAATTCAATTTACAAATAAATATAATAAAGAAAATAACTTTAATTATGATTCTGTAAATAAAATCTCTTTAGGAAATTCAATTAAAGAAGTAAAGAATAGTCTTTCTAAGGATGGAATTATATTCAGTGATACAGCGAAAGTAATCAAAATGGATTCTTCACAAACTATGAACATAAGTATTCCAAGTGGCTTTGAATTATATGGAAGTACAGGGTCTTTGTTTATTGATGATGTGGATCGTACAAGTGAATTTCTGCAAAACGGAGCAGTTACAATACCTGCTCGTAATGAAGGGGATTTAAAAATTAACCTTCATGTGAAGTTAATAGATCCAAGCATTAATATAGATGTTTTCTCTCCAGTAACATGGGAATGGAGATTAAATGGGAATTACGAAAAAGAAACTAGTTCTGGAAAAGAAGAGCCTAAAAAAGAAGAACCTAAAAAAGAGAATGAAGGAACACAATCCGAAAATAGCAAGGTGGAAAATGTAGTTAATAAAACGCAGTATGGAATAATGCCGCTAGTACACACTGCTAAAAAAACTATCATTCAAAAAACGGAACAGGATAACAATGGTAACGGAGGAACCCCTGAAGGCGGAACGGGGACAGATCCAGGAGGAAACCCAGGAGGCGGAACGGGAACAGATCCAGGAGGGAACCCAGGAGGCGGAACGGGAACGAGATCCAGGAGGAAACCCAGGAGGCGGAACGGGAACAGATCCAGGAGGAAACCCAGGAGGCGGAACGGGAACAGATCCCCAGGAGGCGGAACGGGAACCCAGGAGGAAACCCAGGAGGCGGAACGGGAACAGATCCAGGAGGAAACCCAGGAGGCGGAACGGGAACAGATCCGGAGGAAACCCAGGAGGAACGGGAACAGATCCAGGAGGAAACCCAGGAGGCGGAACGGGAACAGATCCAGGAGGAAACCCAGGAGGCGGAACGGGAACAACGGGAACAGATCCAGGAGGAAACCCAGGAGGCGGAACGGGAACAGATCCAGGAGGAAACCCAGGAGGCGGAACGGGAACAGATCCAGGAGGAAACCCAGGAGGCGGAACAGGGACAGATCCAGGAGGAAACCCAGGAGGCGGAACAGGGACAGATCCAGGAGGAAACCCAGGTGGTAACTCAACGGTTATTGAACGAACGACTAATCAAGTTGTACATCAAAAAACAGAAAAATTAACAACTAATACATCTAATGTACTAATTAAAGAAGCAGTAGATACTGTTCAAAGTTACCAAGGTTTACTTAGTCTGTACCAAATGTATTATGGGATTGACTTAAGAACGAAAGATGTAGGTCCTAAGCTAGAAGAGGGAAGTTTAGATGCAATTGCGACTGATCACTCTCTGTACTATTTATTAAACAAACAAAGCTTAGTTGATTTAATTTCAAATCTTGTTTCATCTAATATTACTGCAGAAGTAAAGCAGGATATGACAGGGTTAAAACAAAAAATAGACTCCTACCAACAACTTGTTTCTAATGCGGATCAAAATTCAATGCTACTAGCAGAGAAATTAAATGAAACATCGCAGCAAGCAAATAGTATGAATCAAAATTTAGGGGAATATTTAAAAGGTTTAGCGACATGGCGTGAGAATAGTTTAAAGCTAGTTGAGGGACAGCAAGTGTTAACGACTAATAATGCTGGTGAGCAAACGGCCACATTATCGTTAGACTCTGGTATTAAATCATTAATGATGCAAAGTCAATCATTAGTTGAAAGCTCAAAACATAGCTTAGCATCATCAGACGATGTATATAAAACATTTGATCAAATTAATGGACAAGCTAAGGAAATTCAAGATAGCGGAACAACCATTGTGTCAAAAGCAGATTCGTTATTAAATGACTTCACAAAGAAAATGGAAGATGATAAATCATTCTCGAAAAACTTCACGAAAATTTTGGCTAATAGCCGTATTGGTGAACGTCAAAATGAGATGTTATATCAATTTTTATCTAGTCCAGTACAGAAACAAAATGAAGGTGTCATTGTAGCTGGTAATGCCTTTACACCATACTTAATCGTATTAGCATGTTTCATCGTTTCGCTATTTACAGCATACGCAATTGCGAATCAAGAAAAGAAACGAACGCAAACAGATCACTTTGAAGAAAGATTCTCGTTAATCGATATGAATGTACCAACTACAGTAGTAGCATTCGGTATATCGATAGTAGAAGGTATTAGTATAGGGGTCATTTCTGGACGTATGCTACAGTTCGGTCAGGATCAAAGTTTACTGTGGATTGCGTTTATCACAATCATTATGATGGCGTTTGTATTAGTTTCAACATACTTATTGCGACAAATGAAAATGGTAGGGATGTTTATATTATTAGTATTTTTAAGTATGTACCTATTTTTAACTGAAGCAGTTGGAAGTAAAGTAGATCAAATGTCATCTGTAGGAAAGATACGTCAATTTTCACCCCTCCAGTATATAGAAGGTTTTCTGAATGATTTTATTAGTGGTAAAGATACTGGAAAAGTAATTTTTATTGTGTTGTTTGTAATTGCCATTATTGGATTGGTTAGTAATCTATTTGTATGGCATAAGAAATGGGAGGAAAAAGAAGTAAATGATCAAACAATGGAGCATAGTGGCTAAGTTATCATTTATCTGTTTCCTTTTACTGTTTGTCGCGCTACCGATAAGGAGCGCGGCTGACAGTTATCTTGGTGATGATGGAAAGATAAACTTTAAAGTAGACCGCGTTGAAGAAAAGGACCAAGAAAAAAATAAAAAGGAACATAAGGAAACAGAATTAGATAAAGCATCGATTGAGTTATTTAACAAAGAAATAGAAGAAGAAATTAAGAAAAAGAAAAAGAAAGAACAAAAAGAGATGGAATCTTTACGAGATTCTCTTTTTATAAAACAAAAAGAAATAAGTAGTGTTAAAGATACGAAAAATAGTTTGTTTAGTAGTGAATACGTTGTGAGAAAAAGCGCAGATGGAGTAGCGAGTAATCAAACAATGAATGAAAAGCCAATTAGTACAACAATAATAATATTGTTTGGAGGCGGCATTGTACTTATTTGCATCGGTATTTATACGGTTCTTCGCAAAAGTTGGAGGTAAGGTAATGGCGATACAAACGCATATTAACGTAACAGTAGATTTTAGTAAATGGAATGGAAATACATATGATTTACGTATTCCAAATCATCAATCTATTAAATATTTATTGAAAAATTTATTAGATACGCTAAAGATTGATAATCATGAAGGTTCGCATTTTGTAATAAAAGTAAAAAATAAATCGATTGTTTTAACAGATAGTGATCGTTTAATAGATCATCAAATAACAGATGGGGATATTTTACAAGTTTTGTAAAGAATATTACCTGTTTTTAGTTTTTTACAAAAAACAGCTTTGTTATTATGGTTTATAAACAAAAGGAGAAGAGGATAAAAATGACGGAAAAAACAATTCAAATTGATTCAATGAACTATCAATTTCAAATAGAAAAAGAAATTTGGAAATTGGAAATGACAAAATCTCAAACGCGTATAAAAGATTTCCGTCAATTCGATATAATTACGGGCGCATCATCTGAGTTTGTACCATTAACGATAGAAGAAACGGATGATATGTTTACGTTTATATTTCAAGTGGATAAAAAATTATATAAGTGGGACGATCTTGGCCGTTTTGGAAGAAATGAGAAATTAAGACTGCTTCGAAATATAGCGCAGTTTCGTAAATACTTAAATAAACGAATAACGTTCTTTTTACATCCAGACAACATAGTTTTTAATGCTAATTTAATACCAAGTATTATACATAGAGGAATTCGAGATATTGTTCCACCAACCCCGTTGTTAGAAGAGCAATTTTTAACACAGTATAAGTGTCTAATCATTGCTTTATTCTCCCAAAAGCATAATTTTGATGATTTGTATGCTGGGTTACTAAAAGATGCAAAAGAAACAACATTTGAACAAACGGTTGCTCAAATGGAGAGCCTAGATGCATTACTGCAGTTTCTTGATGACAGCTTTGAGAAGGAACAAGCAAAAACAGAAAAAAACATGCAGTTAGTACATAAAAAGAGCTACAAATCATTTAAATATTTAGCTTTTTCCTTCATAGCGGCGACAGTTATTTTAGCTGCTCCTTTAATATATTTCACTTTTATAAAATTTCCTTATCAAAATAAATTATTAGAAGCAAATGCGAGTTTCATAGCAACTGATTATGACCAAGTAATTACGCAATTAAATGAAGCGGAATTTGAATCATTACCGATTGCTTCTAAATATGAGTTAGCATTTGCATACATTACAGCTGAAAAACTAGATGAAGATCAAAAAAAAGCAATTATGAAAAATATTAGTTTAAAAAGTGATGAAAAGTATTTGCTTTATTGGATGTATAACGGAAATGGTAATTTTGATAAATCATTGGATTTAGCTAAGACTCTTGATGATCCGGAGCTTATTATGTACGGCCTTGTTAAACAAATTGAATCGCTGAAAAATAATCCGGATTTGTCAGGAGAAGAGCGTGATCAAAAGTTAAAAACATATGAGCAACAATTAGATGAATATAGAAAGAAATATGGTAAGTCATCAAGCGATAAAGATTTGTCGAACACAGAGAAAAAAGAATAAGAAAGCACTTGATGAGACAGTTGAAAAGGAGCAGTGAACGCGCATGGAGCAACTATTAGTATTGACTTATGGAGACAGAATATATAAGAGCACATTACATCCAAAAGAGCAATCAATAGTGTCGATTGGAAAAGAGTGGACAAATGATATTACGAATCCAAGTTTAGAGAAAGAAATAGAGTTAAACTGGAATAATGAAGTAAACGCTTGGATGGTAGAAAGTCAATTAATAGAATTCAACAAAGAATTTGAAATTGGAAAAAATCAAGGCGTGAGCTTAAAAGTCTTTATATCTATTATTGGCACAACTAAAGTGTTTGATATAGGAACGAAACATTCTCTTACAATCAGTCAAAATAGTTATGATGATATCGCTATTACAGGGAGTAGCGTAGATTTAATACTGTCTCGTGAAACGTTGTATGATTCTTTTAAAGTGAACGTATATGACGGGGCTGTATTTCATAATTATACGAAGCTAAATGATAGCGTTATGTTAGAAGCGGGAGACCAATTATATTTTGATGGTGTTTTGATGGAGATTGGCAGTGAAGATATTCAAGTATTGTCCGCAGAAGACAACGTGAAATCTACATTACCTATTTTAGTAGAATCAGAAACGAATTATCAAAGTGGTTATCCAGACTATCATCGTTCACCACGTATTATTTATCGTGAACCAGAAGAGAAAATGACAGTTGCGAAACCATCAAGTAAGCCGACAAAACCAACTGAGCATTTAGCAAGAATAATCGCACCTTCTCTTGTCATGATTGTTGTGACAGTATTACTCGCTATTTTTATGAAATATGGTCTATTTATATTAGCATCAGTTGCAATGACTGTAGTAACGATAGTTGTTTCTGTCACATCATATATAAAAAATTTAAAGCAATATAAAATCGACATTATTGAACGTGACAAAAGTTATAGAGATTATATAAAACAAAAAACGAAAGATTTACATGCAGAAAGTGAAAAACAACGCCATGCATTACAGTATCATTATCCGAATGTTGAAGAAATACGTAATATGGCTGTTCAAGTAAATCCACGTATTTATGAAAAAACAATGCAACATCATGATTTCTTAACATTCAGTGTTGGAACGGGACAAGCTAATACTAGTTTTGAAATTCAATTTAATGAAGAAGAGTTTAGTCAAACGAAAGATGAGTTAATTGATATAGCACGTGAACTAAGGCAGCGTAATCTTTCATTAGACGATGTACCAGTCGTAACAGATTTAATGAATGGACCAGTCGGATACATTGGGCAGCGCTCTTTAGTACTAGAACAATTACAATTATTAGTCGTACAAACTGCTTTATTCCATAGCTATTATGACTTGCAGTTTATTACTATTTTTCCTGAAGAAGAAAAAGAGAAATGGGATTGGATGCGCTGGTTACCCCATGGAAGTGTTCGCGATATAAATGTACGTGGATTTGTATACCATGATCGTAGCCGAGATCAGGTGTTAAATAGTTTATATCAAATTTTAAAAGAGAGAAAACAAAAAGTAGATGAAAAAAGTTCTACAAATGAAAAACTGTATTTCGCACCACACTATATCGTACTCATTACAGATGAAAAACTAATTTTAGATCATGTTGTTATGGAATTTTTCAATGACGATCCGAGTCAATTAGGTGTATCACTTGTGTTTGTTCAAGATGTTATGCAAAGTTTACCAGAGCATGTGAAAACGGTAATTGATATAAGAGATGCAAAGCAAGGGAACATCATCTTAGAACAAGGAGAGCTTGTTAACCGTCAATTTAAATTGAATCATGTACCGAAAGGGTTCAATTTAGAAGATGTTTCACGAGCACTAGCACCGTTAAATCATTTGCAAAACTTAAAAAATAGTATTCCAGAAAGTGTAACATTTTTAGAAATGTACGGTGTTGAGAAAGTAAAAGAACTCAATATCACAAGTCGCTGGGAGAAAAATGCAGCGCATAAATCTTTAGCTGTACCACTTGGATTACGTGGTAAAGAAGATATCGTAAACTTAAATTTACACGAAAAAGCACACGGACCACACGGATTAATAGCAGGTACAACAGGTTCAGGTAAATCGGAAATTATACAATCGTATATTTTATCTCTAGCAGTCAATTTCCACCCTTACGAAGTGGCCTTTCTACTAATTGACTATAAAGGCGGCGGTATGGCGAATTTATTCAAAAACTTACCGCATTTATTAGGAACAATTACGAACTTAGATGGAGCACAAAGCATGAGAGCGCTCGCATCAATTAAAGCTGAATTACAAAAAAGACAACGATTATTTGGTGAAAATGATGTAAACCATATTAATCAATATCAAAAACTGTATAAAGAAGGCTTAGTAAGTGAGCCAATGCCACATCTATTTTTAATTAGTGATGAATTCGCGGAATTGAAGTCAGAACAACCAGAATTTATGAAAGAGTTAGTTTCAACAGCACGTATCGGTCGTTCGCTCGGAATTCATTTAATATTAGCTACACAAAAACCGAGCGGTGTTGTAGATGATCAAATTTGGAGTAACTCGAAATTTAAACTAGCATTGAAAGTTCAAAATATGTCAGATAGTAATGAAATTTTAAAAACACCAGATGCAGCTGAAATTACATTACCAGGACGTGCTTACTTACAAGTTGGGAATAATGAAATTTATGAACTATTCCAATCAGCTTGGAGCGGAGCAGACTATGTAGAAAATAAAGAGGATAAAGAACATTTAGACGCAACGATATATGCAATAAATGATCTAGGACAATATGAAATATTAAGTGAAGACTTAAGTGGACTTGGTAGTAGTAAAGAAGTAATAAGCGTACCATCTGAGCTAGATGCTGTCATTGACTACATTCACGATTACGCAGAAGTAAATGAAATTGAGGCATTAGCAAGACCGTGGTTACCACCACTTCCAGAAAGCGTATATTTACAAGACTTACACGCTATTCAGTTCAAAGAAGCATGGACGAAAGAAAAGAAACCATTAAAAGCAACAGTTGGTCTACTAGATCAGCCTGAATTACAATCACAGACGCCGTTAACATTAGATATTAGTAAAGACGGGCACGTGGCAGTCTTCTCAAGTCCAGGTTACGGAAAATCAACATTCTTACAATCAGTCATTATGGATGTAGCTCGTCAGCATAGTCCGGAGCATTTGCATGTGTATTTATTAGACTTCGGAACAAACGGTTTAATGCCATTAAAATCTTTACCACATGTGGCAGACATCATTACATTAGACCAAGTTGAAAAATGCGAGAAATTTCTTCGCCGCATAGAAGACCTATTAAAAGATAGAAAGCAATTGCTAAGTAAATATGGCGTTGCGAGTCTTGAAATGTATGAGAGAGCTAGTAAAGAAGTATTACCAACAATATTAATTACGTTAGATAACTATGATTCTGTTAGAGAAGCTGGATTTGTCGAAGACTTTGAACGCATTGTTGCACAAATTGTACGTGAAGGGGCAGCGGTAGGAATTCATTTAATGCTTACGGCTACGCGTCAAAATGCATTGAGAGTACAAGTAAATACAAATATTAAACTACAAATTGCTCTATATATGATAGATGAGGCAGAATCTAGGGCTATTGTAGGAAGAACGGATTTAAAAATTGAAGAATTAGCAGGCCGTGGTTTAGTTAAAATTGACGAACCAACAATCTTCCAAACAGCTTTACCGACAGATGGAGAAGATGTCCTTACTCGAATTGAAAATATACAAGCTGAAGGAAAAGAGATGGATTCCTTCTGGGATGGAGAAAGACCGAAAGCAATTCCTATGGTTCCTGAAGTTCTGGAATACAAAGAATTCATTGCATGGCCAGAAACAAGAAAAATTATTGAAGCAGGCAAACTAACATTTGGTGTAGAGACAGAAAACGTTACACCTCTCGAATTAGATTTAACGGAAGCATCTAATATTGTTGTAGGGGGAATTAAGAAAGATGAAGTTGAAAATGTAGTTCATCAATTCCTTCAACAGTTAGCTGACAGTGGACACTTTGACCTAGGTTTAATTGATACAAGAACACGCAATTTCTCAAACTATAGAGAGAGCGCTGCTTTATATGTAGCTGAAAAAACAGGAATTGAGAAAACGATTAAACAAGTTACAAATGCTTATAAATCGAGAGAAGCGGCGTTTAAAGAGGAGCAGGAAGCATCAAGTGAAACAGTGAACCCAGCTGAATTTATTAAGAAATTTAAGCCGATTGTAATCGTAATTGCAGATGTAAATGATATTTTAAGTAATTTAGAAGATAGTGATATATATAGTTTAGCGGAATTAATAACAAATGGTGCATTTATGGGCATCCACTTCGTAATTGGCTGTGATGTTGATTCAATTGACAGTCGATACGATTTAGTTTCAAAAACAATAAAAACGCAATCTCATGTTATTTTACTTAGAAAATCATCAGGCCAAATGGTCTTTGATGTATCTAATAAAGATTTAAGTAGTACAAAATTAAATCCATTTGAAGGGTATTTTGTTGAAAATCGTTTTGCTACTAGAATTAAAGTGCCAACTATTTAAGGGGGGATTTGCATGGGGATAGAGGAATTAAATAGTCAAAAATCTGGTTTATTAAGTAGTATAAGTCATCAACAAGGGCAATTGGCTGAATTACAAATGAAACTACGAAGGCTAATAACTGCTAAGGGGAAATTTGTAAATAATCTTGAAGCAATTAAACAAAATCAAGAGCAGTTTAAGTCTTTAGAAATAAACGAGAGTAGTTGGAAAGGGCAAAGAGCAACTACTTTTAAAGAAACGTATGAACAACAAGTCATTTCGAATTTAGGGAAGTTTATCGGAGAACTAGGGAGAGTGCAAGAAGACATCGATCAAGCTATACGGCGGCTTGAAAGAGAAATCGCTACATGTGAGTCTAGTATTCTTTCTTTAAGTAGAAGTGTTTCAATGGTTGACGCTAGTATTCAAGTAGAAGTACAGAAGGCGGGGAAATGATAAATGGGGGAAATTAAATTAAATAAAGGGGTATTTGATGCGAAAGTAAGTGAATTGAAAAGTAGTGCTAGTGATTTAGGAAAAACGAAATTTAATGATATGAAGTTGAGTCGTACTAATTTGACGAGGTTGATTCAATATTGTGAAGCAATTGAAAAGTTATCTCAAAAAGTGCAGCAATATGAACAGATATTAGAAAATGACTTAAATAAAATACAACAAACCGGGGAGAAAATAGTCGAAAAAGACGAACAACTTGAGAAGCAATTAAGGATCGGTTCAATTCATCATGCTATGAAAAATTAAAATAGGGTGGGAGAAGCGTGGATAAAAATATAGAGTTACAAGAAGTAAAAGAACTTCAAAATAGATTTCAAGCAAGTGCCACCGAGTTGAATCTACAGTTTGAATGTTTGATGCAAAAAATACTTGATTTTACAGAGATTAACTCTTTTCAAGGGAAAGCTGCTTCTGATATTAAAAATTATTTATCTACAGTTCATGGAAGTGTTATTTTTAAGTATATGGAAGCAGTGGAATTATTAAAAGAACAATTTCAAAAAAGTATTAATGATTTCAATAGTACTGTTGACAGTGATGCTGATACGAAAATTTATGGAATTTACTTGGATGATGTAAAGAAAAAAATTAATGGGTATAGTGAAGGATTTAATCTATCTAATGACCAAGCAAGACAAACAGTGGGGTCTGTTAGCGACATCATCGCAATTCAATATCCATCATCAGCAGGGATCATGGAAGGGTCTATAAAAAGCCAAAAGGAAATTAGTGACACTTTAGAAAAATTAGAAGCTTATAATAGTAACCAAAGTGACCTACAAACATTTCAAGAAATGATACGTGAGTTAGATGATGGAATGAATCGAGTACAAGCTTATGGCGGGGATTTTTCTAGTGATTCAATAGAAAAAATAATGCCCGAAGAATGGGTAGCAGCAACAGTTGTGACTTCGAAAGCTTGGATAGGCGGTGTTAATAAAGGAAATAAATGGGGAAAAGGAGTGATATCTTCATTTTTGCGCTACCATTATATGAAAAAAGTTTTAGGGTTTGGTACGCAGTTTGACATTATAGATGGTGAGGGACAATTTTTATTAAAAACAACCAAACCGAAACAAATGGTAGAAGCTCTTGAATTTTTAAAGGCTGATAAGAACGAGGATCATATTTTTAAATTTCTTAAAGGTAGAGTAGAAGAGTATTTAACTGGTTGGATGAGGCCAACTGATCCAAAAGTAACAGATAGAGAAGTAAGAATAGCGAAAAGAGAGATTGTGGAATTACCGGAATTCACAGCGTATAAAGATTTCAAACTAGACTGGAAGAGTAATGGGTTCGTAAAAGCTGTTGGAAACAAATCTTGGAGTTCACTCAAAACAGAACTCGTAAAAGGTATTACTGATTTGAAGCCTTGGAAATGGAAGGATACACTCAAAGAATTAGGTGGAGTAGGGAAAACAATGAAAAGTTTTGGGATAGCTGGATCTGTTCTTTCCGTTGCAAATAATGTTGTAGAGGCTAGCGATAATGCTAAAAAGAATGGTGGTTGGCAATTACATGACGTAGTGGATATAGCAACGGATTCAGCGGTAGATGTTGGAACAACTGCTGGAGCAGCTGCAACTGGTGCTGTAGTAGGTTCATTTTTTCTGCCGCCTATTGGGACAGCAGTTGGAGCAGCGGTTGGGATAGGAGCTACATTTTTAATGAATGAAAAATTTGAAACTTTTGGAGGAGAAAGTTTGGTAAGTGGTACAAAAAAAGGTATAAAATCAGTGACTAAGAAGATTACATCTTTATTTTGGTAATATAATATAGTTCGGGGAAAGGTGGAGTTAACAAATGTGGAACATAAAAGAAGAAGATTTAGATGAATTTAAAATAACATGTAGACATCGTTTAAGCCCTGAAGGAGCTATGTTGTTTATGTTTGGTGGAATGCTTTATAGTTCGTTATTGATGCTTTTTATTTTTGTAGCATTAATTAGATTTGGCTGGGATTACTATCCGACTCTTTTTGACACAGTAATAGTTAGAATGGAATTGTTGTTATATAGCCTACAAGTAATCTTTTTTATTATATATCTGATCCCTAAGGTACGTTTTAAATTTCAAAAGCTCCAGACATTGGTGATATTATTATATGCGTTTCAGTTAGGTACTATAGGTCTTACGGCATTTGTTCTTCCAGGGATGAGTAATTATTCTATTAATTTTATTACGCTTATTTATGTAGGTTTACTAGTATTAGGAGCAATACTTGTTCATGGTGTAACAACAGTTGATACTTTTAAACAAGCAAGTAAAGGTGCATTTAGTATGGGAGAAAGATCTACTTCATTTTTTAATAAGGCAAAGAAAAATGTAATGTTTGGTGTGGCAATTTATGTACTAATTCTTCTTGTTTTAATTTATATACAAAATAATTACTCATTGAGCATAATGTTTGGTTACTTTATATTTACGTTCATCATGTACGCGATAGCCATAGGCGCAGCTGAGTTCCAATTATTAGCCTATTGTAGATTTAAATTTCCATCATTTTATATTTCATGGGAAGAACATGAAAGAGAACGCCAGGAATTCTTAAAGCGTTATAGAGAGAGAGAAGAAAAGAAAGAAAAAGAAATAAAATGAGTTGAAAATTGCTCAAATCTTAATAGGATATATGTTATAAACTTGATGACTATTTATGAATCCACAAGTTGAAAAGGGGGAGATTTTGTGAAAGTTCAGCATAAAGCATTGTCACTTTTAAATTTAATAAGCATTACTCAAATTGTAAAAAAAGAAGATTGGTTGTTACCCGCAAGAGCACTTAGAAATCAAGTAGTTCGTAATGGGATATATGCAGTAGGACCTGTTCTATATAAATATTCACAGTTAGAAAATGAACCAGAATATGGGGAATATACGTATTGTATTCCTGTCAATGGAAGAGTTGATTTAGGTGAGAGCTCTGCATATGAGTATTATGATGCTTTAATTATTAAGAGTGCTCTATGTGTGCGATTTACAGATGAAGATGGTGATATTGAGGAGGCTTATAACCTAATACGTGAGGTTGCAGAGCAGCATCATATGAAATTAGATAGTAGTTTTTATCACGTATGTTTAGATGTATATGGTGATACATGGTTAGATATTTATGCTCCTATTATAGAAGTAGGTGAAACAGTGAAATGCTAATTGAAAAACAAAGTATTGCATATACAAATGTTGTTTCAAGAGAATACATTTTTCATTACCCAGATATGAAAGAAGCAATTGAAGATTTTATGTCAGAAATTTCAAAAGTAAATTTAACGATAAAAGGTCCTATGTTTTATTCTTTGAAAAATATACCATCTGATGGAAATATGTATATTGAATTATTTATGCCGGTAAATGAAGATAAAATTCCAACATCAGAAACACTTCAATTTAGAAGTTATTACTATGTTGATGAGATGCTCATGAAACGATATACGGGAGATTATGAAAAATTAACAGAGCAGGTGTATGGTGAAATGCTTCAGTATATGGAGGATAATAACCTGAATTTAGCCTCGCCAATTTATCATGTGTTTAGCGGTGATGAGTCTTTACAGTATGTTGAAGTGAAGATTGCTGTATTTAATGAAGAATAATATTTTAAGCTTGTGACTTTTAAAATATGGAAACATCATGAAATATCATAAAAGAGATAGTTTTGAATAGGGTTTGGGGAAATGACATAAATAAAACCTTCTCTTCTTGTTAGAATGAGGAGGTTTTTTTATTCTAAAATCTATATGCAATTGATTGAATAGTTCGACATGAGATTTTTCAGTTGGGCCAATCTGTATGGGGAGTAGTTACGTTCTGCAGTTCGCTTTGTTCTTATTTTGAAAGGTGAAATTTATTCGAAAGTCAATTTGGAAAGAGGGAAAGGTGTTATTTTGGATAAAGATCGGAATGTTTCGGAAACAGAGAAAAGTTTTTTTCAAAGGACAATAGTATCTATCTATAAAGCGTTAGAACTTATAGTGAAATATACAATGATTCTTATAATAATAATGTCAATATTTGTGATAATTGCTGCTGTTTATTTTAAAATATATGAGGGTATAGGGGCGGGGGTATTCCTCTTAATCTCGTCATTATTTGCATATTTGGTATTTTTTAAGAAAAGTAAAAATGCCTAAATTAATAGCGAAAATAAAAATCCAAAGATTAACAACTATAATATGTTATTTGAAGAGGGAAAGTTTTGTATATGGCATGAATGTATAACAGCAAGAAAACCTTCTCTTTTCGTTAAAATGAGAAGGTTTTTATTTTTAATCTACATGATTTAAGTAAAGGTAGTTAAAGGTGGGACAATTGGATGTGGAATATAAAAGAAAAAGATTTAGATGAATTTAAAATAACATGTAGAAATCGTTTAAGTCCAGAACGCTCCATGGTGTTTATACTTGGCGCAACTGTTTATAGTTCATTATTCATGCTTTTTATTTTTGGAGCATTAGTTAAATTTGGCTGGGGTTATTATCCAAATCTCTTTGACAAAATAATTGTTTGTATTGAATTAGTTTTATATACCTTGCAAGTAATCTTTTTAATTCTATATCTATTTCCAAAAGTTCGTTTTAAATGTCAAAAGTTGCAAGCGCTTGTGATATTATTATGTACATTTCAGCTGGGAACTATAGGATTCACATTGTTTATACTTCCAGCAATTTCAAATTATTCGATTGATCAAATTACATTATTGTATGTGGGTTTATTGTTTCTAGGAGCAGTTTTTGTTCATCTGGTGACCACAATTGATACCTTTAAACAAGCAGAGAGTGGAGCATTTAGTATGGATGAAAGGGCAGCTTCATTTTTTAGTAAAACAAAAAACAACGTAATGATTGGTGTTACGGTATATGCACTAATCCTTCTTATTTTAATTTATTTTCATAATGATTATGAAACAGAGATATTAGTAGGGTATATAGCAGGAACTCTTGTAATGTACGCGGTAGCCATAGGTGCAGCAGAGTTCCAATTATTAACCTATTGTAGATTTAAATTTCCATCATTTTATATTTCGTGGGAGGAACATGAAAGGGAACGTCAGAAAAGACTAAAGCTTTATGAAGAGAAGGAAAAAAGAAAACTAAAGAAATAAAATAAGTTTTGTGTCGAAATGAGGAAAGATGAATGCTTAAAATAAAGGAAGAAGATTTAGGTTTTTTCAAAATTGAAAATAAAAATCGATTAAGTCCGGATTATATAAGAATCTTTTATGGGGGAGTTTTTGCATATACTTCTATACCCATGCTTATTATGTTTTTAGCTTTTTTGTTGAACGGTGACAAGATTTCTCTAAATCCTTTTGAAAAGATAGTTGTACAAACTGAGGTTAAGTTGTATGTTTTGGAGTTCATTTTTTTAATATTATTCATGTCTAAAAAGATTGCTTTTAAATTACAGAAACTACAAACAATCGTAACTGTATTTTATGCTTTTCAGTTAGCGACATTACCTTTCATAGTTATGGTTGTTGAAGGAATATATGATTTTCCATGTGACAATAAAACATTGGTTTATATTGGTTTAATACTATTAGGGGCAATCTGTACGCACATTGTAGCTACAATTGATGTTTTTAAACAGGCAAAACATGGAGGATATAAATTGGAAGGACCGGCTGTCTCGTTTTTTACTGACATGAAATTATATTTATTAATTGGGATGATAAGTTGTGTAGTAGTTTTGCTTATATTAATTTTCTTAAACCTTAATTATGCATTTGATGAAATGGCAATTTATGTGACACAAACAATAATATTATATACATTTGCTGTAGTATCAGCAGAATTCGTCCTATTGGTGTATTGTCTCTTTAAATTTCCATCATTTAATATTACGTGGGAACAACATGAAAAGGAACGCCAAGAATTTATAGCAAATAGAAAAAGAATAAGAGAGAAAGAGCAAAAGCGAAATAAAAACTGAAATGATAATTGTAAATAATAGTAATAGATTGTTTTTTCATGGTGGAAGAATCTATTTGTGAAGAATTAAAACATTGTATAAGGGTTAGTGATTATGAAAGTTCACTATAAGCATTATCGCTTTTAAATTTAATAAGCATCACTCAAATTGTAAAAAAGGATGATTGGCTGTTGTCAGCTATCGCACTTAGAAATTAAGTAATTCATAGTGATATATACCCAAAAATTAGCTAGAGGTGTGTAACTAGATGTGGGATGTAAAAGAAGAAAATTTAGAAAAGTTTAGGATGATATGTAGAAGGCGTTTAAGTCCAGAAGGTGCTTTAGGTTTTATGATAGGAACAATAGTGTACGTTTCAGTTATGATGTTTTTTCTTATTGGTACTTTAGTAACCTTTGGTTGGGACTACTATACTAGTTTATTTGAGAAAACAATTGTTAAAATTGAACTTGTGCTATATAGCTTGCAAATAATTTTTTTAATTCTATATTCATTTCCAAAAGCTCGATTTAAATTTCAAAAGTTTCAAACGATTGGTGTGTTATTATATGCATTTCAATTAGGTACGATATTATTCACGGCTTTAATTCTTCCTGGAATGTCTGATTATACAATCGACGGAATTACATTGGTATATGTAGGTTTCTTATTTATAGGAGCAGTGATTGTTCATATTGTGACAACGATTGATACGTTTAAACAGGCAAGTGAAGGTGCATTTAGTATGAATGAAAGATCTGCTTCCTTTTTTAGTAAAACAAAAGAAACTATGATGAAAGTGGCTTCAATATACGCATTAATCCTACTTATTTTGATTTATTTTCATAATGATTATGCGATTGATACTTTGATTGGATATGTAATAGGTACTGTTTTACTGTACACTGTAGCCGTTGGTGCAGCAGAATTCCAGCTATTGGTGTACTGTAGATTCAAATTTAAATCATTTAATATGACTTGGGAAGAAAATGAGAGAATGCGTGGGAGAACTCGAAAACAAAATGAAAAATTCAAAACGAAAAGTAAATAATGGTGAAATAGAATTTAAGTGTATGAGAATTATTTAAACTATATAGAAGGTGAAAAAGCTGAATGTGGAATATAAGAGAAGAAGATATGGGTCTTTTTGAAATTGAAAATAGAAATCGATTAAGTCCGGATTATATAAGAATCTTTTATGGGGGAGTTTTTGCATATACTTCTATACCAATGCTCATCATGTTTTTAGGTATTTTGCTGAACGGTGATAAGATTTCTTTAACACCATTTGAAACATTTTTGGTACGATCTGAGGTAAAGTTATACATTTTGGAGTTGATTTTTTTAATAATTTACATGTCTTCAAAGGTTGCTTTTAAATTACAGAAATTCCAAGCCATCGTGACTTTATTTTATTCTTTTCAGTTAGCAACATTACCATTTATCGTTATGATGGTTGAAGGAATGTTTGATTTTCCTAGTAATAATAAAACGTTAGTTTATATTGGTTTAATAATGTTAGGGGCGCTTTGTACTCACATTGTAACTACAATTGATGTTTTTAAAAAGGCAAAACATGGAGGATATAAATCGGAAGGACCAACTGTCTCATTTTTTACTAACGCAAAATTATATTTATCGATTGGAATGACAATTGGTGTAATGGTTCTACTTATATTAATTTTTCTAAATCTTAATTATACATTTAGCCAAATGGCAATTTATGTTGTACAAACAATAATATTATATATATTCGCTGTAGTATCAGCAGAATTCGTCCTATTAGTGTATTGTCGCTTCAAATTCCCATCATTTAATATTACGTGGGAACAACATGAAAAGAAACGCCAAGAATTCATAGCAAATAGAAAAAGAATAATAGAAAAAGAACAAAAGCGAAACAAAAACTGAAATGAAAGTTGTAAATGATACTCGTAAACTTATATTGAAGATAGAATGAATACATTATTCATAAATTAACTAGTAAAGGGAGGAATGTAATATCTTGAATAAAGATTCTAAAGCTGTAAAAAAAGTAAAAGGTTTATTTGAAAGTGTAATAGCACCTATTATCGTTGGGATTATATTTATCTTTTTAATTCTATATAAAGTAGCAGAGTTTCTGGGGAAATGGATTGTTATCCTTGGAATAATATTTTTTATTGGTAGTATATTTCTTTGCATATATCTAGAAGAATATGGAGGGGTGTTGGGCGGTGAGATAGGGTTAATATCGATGTTATTGTTATATTTTATGTTTATTAGAAAAAGTAAAAAAGGCTAGTTTAATATGAAATACCAAAAACATTTATTTACTCTCAGTTTGTCTACAAAAATAGAGTTATTATATGTTTTTAGAAAAGATGGTGTAATTATATGTGGAATATAAAAGAAGAAAATTTAAATGAATTTAAAAGTACTTGCAAGAATCGCTTAAGTCCCGATTGGGCTACAGGATTTATGTTTGGAACGATGTTTTTTATTTCTTTAATAATGTTTTTTCTTATTGGAGGGTTAATAAGGTTTGGTTGGAGTTATTACCCGACTCTCTTTGATAAAATAATTGTTAGCCTTGAGTTAGTGTTTTATAGTCTTCAAGTAATTTTTTTAATTATTTATCTGTTTCCTAAGATGCCATTTAAATTACAGAAACTACAAACACTTGTGGTACTATTATATGCATTTCAGCTAGGCACTATAACATTTACAATGTTGATAATTCCAGGAATGTCAAATTATTCAATTGATCAAATTACATTAATGTATGTTGGGTTATTATTTTTAGGTGCAGTCATTTTCCATATTTTAGCGACTATTGATACTTTTAGACAGGCAAGTAAAGGGGCATTTAATAAGGGAGAAGAATCCTCTTCATTTTTTAGTAAAACAAAGAGGACTGCAATAAAGTGTGCTGTAATTTATGTGTTAATTCTTCTCATTTTAATTTATGTGCATAATGATTATACACTAAATATTTTAGGATTGTATGCGGGAGGAACTCTAATCATGTACGCAGTAGCCATAGGCGCAGCTGAGTTCCAATTATTAGCCTATTGTAGATTTAAATTTCCATCATTTTATATTTCATGGGAAGAACATGAAAGAGAACGCCAGGAATTCTTAAAGCGTTATAAAGAGAGAGAGGAAAAGAAAGCGAAAGAAATAAAATAAGTTTTGGTTTCTGAAAATTCGAACAGATTATATAAGCAATTAAGAATTGTATAAAAATCGATGCTAATAAAAATTAAAGTATCTTCAATATAATCTGTATGAGTAAATAAATACCAATAAGTACAGGTGAAGTGTATTACTTTCCAAAAGGGAACATAATGAACTTAAAAATGCCTAGAGAAATCAACGGGGTGTCAGTATGAAGTTAAAGAAGAAACCTAAGATGATGATAGTTCTGTCAATAGTATCAAGTTTATTAAGTGGATGTGGTTTTGGGGAGACGAAGATAGAGTATGAGAGATTAGTAAAGGCATTGGATGAAGGTGATATGAAGACGGTTATGTCTGCGAGTGATGATGGGTATGCTTATGTGAAAGAAGAGGTTAGGGATAGCACGTTTGGGGCGGAAAATGATAATCGCATTAGCGTTGTATATCAAACAACAGGAGGAGTATACAATATTAAAGAAAAAAGTTCTATGGAACAACTTTGCAAGAAATTGCTAGTTCATTAAATAGTGAGCAAAAAAAAGAAGAGATTGTATATAGAACTAGTATTAAATATGAAGATAATCAATCAAAAAGTCCAGATCAAAATTTGGATGTTTCGAATGTTCGATTTATATTTAATAGATTAAAGGGAATAGATAGTTTAAGACCCAAAAAAGATAAAAAAAGATTTAGTGAGTCATCCAAGGTAACATATTACTTAACCGAATCGGAATTTCAAGAAATAATTAATAATAAGTTAAAGGTGGACTACGAGAAATTTGATGAAGCAATATTATTAATGGAGTTTAGTTCGGCGAAAGATTCAAAAGAAAATCCAATGGAATTCACTACAATAAGCATCACAATGGGATATGAAAAAAAGAATAAAGAAGGCCGATTAATAAGGCATGATCAAAAAATAGCAATCTATTTAAATACTAAAGAAGATAACGATAAAGCTTCTAAAACCCGATATGAGGAGTATGAAAAACAATATTTGAATAATAAGTAATGTATAAAATAAGGGGAAAGGTGTAATTATGGCATGAGTAAAAGGTTAGTTAAAAAAATAGTTATTGTAATGACAGTAACGTTTTTACTAAGCGCGTGCAGTTTCGGGGAAACAAAAATAGAGTATGAGAGATTAGTAAAGGCATTGGATGAAGGGGATATGAAAACGGTTATGTCTGCGAGTGATGATGGATATGCATATGTGAAAGAAGAGACTAGCGAAAGTACTTATGAAGAAAAAGAAGATGGTGAACATAGCAGGATAATATATCAAACAACCCATGGAGTATATAATGTGAAAGAAGACGACTTATATGGGAAAACAACTCAAAAGGTTGTTACTGATATAAAAAATGATAAAAACGTTGGTAGTAATCAAAATTACAAAAAAGAAACGGTCTATAGTACAAATTTAAAAAATGAAAAATCCCGTTCAGTAGCCCAGGATCAAGCTATGAATGTTTCATATGTAAAATTAATGTTTAGAGGATTAAATGAACTTAGTAAATTGAAACCGAGTGAAGATACAAAAAGATCTAGTGAACCGAGCATAATAAGCTATGATTTAACTGAATTACAGTTTAAAAGCATAATAAATGACAAGTTAAATTTAAAATATGATAAATTTGATTCTGCAATATTGATGATTGAATTTAATACGCCTAATAATACAAAAGAAAATCAAATGAGAATAATACAAATAACAATATCGGTAAATTATGAAGAAAGAAAAGAAGATAAGCTTATAAAACGCAATCAAGAAATTTCAACATATTATCATACCAGAGAAGATAATAATCAAAGTGCCAAAAAAGAATATGTAAATTATGAAAAAGAGTATATAAATTAAAAATAATATATTTTGATTGAATTTTGAGAACGATAAATGTTGTGAAGATATGAGTAAAGGGGTAGTAAAAAATAGTTATTGTGATAACAGTTATGTTTTACTGAGCGCGTATAGTTTTGGTAAATCAAAATAGAGTATGAGAGTCTAATAAAGGCATTGGATGAAGGTGACAAGAAGACGGTTATACTTAATTGAAAGAAGAATATTTGGAACTTTTGAGGAAAAAGAATACTACTTGAACCATCAAAAGGCATTCTGGTTAGATGATTATGGTAATTAATATGGTAATGATATACCTAAAAGATTATCTGAATTTAGTTGTACAAAGATCTATGTACTTAAAAATATTAAGAATGTAATAGAATTTTAGTGCACGAAAATTATTTAAACTGTATAGAAGGGGAAATGTCAGGGTGTGGAATATAAAAGAAGAAGATTTAGATAAATTTCGAATAACATGTCAAGGACGTTTAAGTCCTGAAGGTGCGACGGGTTTTATGCTTGGAACAATATTTTATATTTCAATATTTATGTTTATTATTTTTGTAGGTGATTTGAATTACTACAACAATTTTTTTGATAGAACAATTGTTAAAACTGAAATTGTGTTATTTAGTATTCAAATTATATTTTTAATTATATATCTATTTCCGAAAGCATGTTTTAAATTTCAAAAGTTACAAACGCTAATCGTATTACTATATGCGTTTCAACTTGGAACGATATTATTTGTAGTTTCGATTGTTTCTGAAATGGCTGATAATTCAATTGGTAGGATGTATACCGGGCTACTAGTTGTAGGAGCAGTTATTATCCATATTGCAGCAACGCTAGATACATTTAAACAAGCAAGTGAAGGTGCATTTAGTAGTGATGAAAGATCCACCTCGTTTTTTAGTAAGACAAAAGGAGCTGTGATAAAGGGGGCTATAATATATATATTAATACTACTTCTTCTGATGTATTTTCAAAATGATTATTCAATTGATTTTTTTGTTATGTATGGAGTAGGAACTGTTTTAATGTATGCGGTTGCAATCGGAGCGGCAGAATTCCAATTATTGGCGTACTGTAGATTTAAATTCAAGTCATTTAATATGTCATGGGAAGAGAATGAGAGAATGCGTGGGAGAATTCGAAAGCGAAATACAAAATCCAAATCGAAAAGTAAATAAGAGGGAAATAGAATTGAAGTGAATGAAAATTATTTAAACTGTATAGAAGGTGAAGAGCCAGGATGTGGGATATAAAAGAAGAAGATTTATATAAGTTTAGGATGACATGTAATGATCGTTTAAGTCCTGAGGGTGCTATGGTTTTCTTTATTGGAGGGATAGTTTATACTTCAGTATTTATGTTTTTTATTTTTATGGGGGGATTGGATTATTATCATACTTATTTTGATAAAACAATTGTTAAAACTGAAATTGTTTTATATAGCTTACAATTCATCTTTTTAATTCTATATTCATTTCCAAAAGCACGTTATAAATTTCAAAAGTTACAAACGCTCGTTGTATTATTATATGCATTTCAATTAGGTACAATAACATTTACAGCGTTAGTTCTTCCTGGAATATCTGATTATTCAATTGATCGAATGACTTTAATTTGTGTAGGGTTATTATTTATAGGAGCAGTTATCGTTCATATTGTGACAACAATTGATACATTTAAACAAGCGAGTGAAGGTGCGTTTAGTAAGGATGAAAGATCCATCTCATTTTTTAGTAAAAGAAAAGGAGATGTGATGAAGTGGGCTACAATATATGCGCTAATCCTGTTTATTTTGATATATTTTCATAATGGTTATGGAATTGATGTTTTAGTTCTTTATGCGGTAGGTATTGTTTTACTGTATACAGTAGCCATTGGAGCGGCAGAATTTCAACTATTGGTGTACTGTAGATTTAAATTCAAGTCATTTAATATGTCATGGGAAGAGAATGAGAGAATGCGTGGGAGAATTCGAAAGCGAAATACAAAATCCAAATCGAAAAGTAAATAAGAGTGAAATAGAATTGAAGTGAATGGAAATTATTTAAACTGTATAGAAGGTGAAATGTCAAGGTGTGGAATATAAAAGAAGAAGATTTAGATAAGTTTCGAATGACATGTCAAGGGCGTTTAAGTCCTGAAGGTGCGACGGGATTTATGCTCGGAACGATATTTTATACTTCATTATTTATGGTTATTATTTTTATAGGAGGAATAGATTATTATACTACCTTGTTTGATAAGGTAATTGTTAGGATTGAATTAGTGTTATATGGTTTGCAAGTAATGTTTTTAATTCTATATTTATTCCCTAAAGCTCGTTATAAATTTCAAAAATTACAAACGCTCGTTATATTATTATATGCATTTCAACTTGGAACTATCGGATGCACGTTATTTGTTCTTTCTGGGATGATTGAGCATTCAATTGATCTCAATACACGTGTTTATGTAGGTCTATTAGTATTAGGTGGAATTATTGTTCATATTGTGACAACAGTTGATACATTTAAACAAGTAAGCGAAGGTGCATTTAGTAGTGGGGACAAATCAGATTCGTTTTTTAGTAAAACAAAGGGACATGTTATACAAGGTGCTGTAATTTATGTGTTAATTCTTCTTGTTTTGATTTATATAAATAATAATTACTCATTAAACACAATGTTTGGTTATGTTATGTGTAATGTTGTTATGTATGCAGTAGCCATTGGAGCGGCAGAATTTCAACTATTGGTGTACTGTAGATTTAAATTCAAGTCATTTAATATGACGTGGGAAGAGAATGAGAGAAAGTGTGGAAGAATTCGAAAACAAAATAAGAAATTCAAAACGAAAAATAAATAATATATTAATAGAATTTTAGTGTTCGAAAAATAATTGAAACGTATAGAAGGTGAAGAGCCAAGATGTGGAATATAGAAGAGGAAGATTTAGATAAGTTTAGGATGACATGTAATGATCGTTTAAGTCCTGAGGGTGCTACAGGATTTATGTTTGGAGGAATACTTTATAGTTCAATAGCCGTTTTTTCTATTATTGTATCAGGTGGTTGGGAGTACTGTATGGTTCTCCTTAACATAGGAATTGTTAAGCTGGAAGTGTTGTTATATGCTCTGCAAGTAATTTTTTTCATTCTATATTTATTTCCAAAAGCTCAATTTAAATTTCAAAAGCTACAAACAATTGTTGTATTATTAAATGCATTTCAAATGGCAACAATATTACTCGTAGTTTTGATTGGTACTAAAATGGCTAATAATTCAATTGATCAGATTACATTACTGTATGCAGGATTATTATTTTTAGGAGCAGTAATTTTTCATATTTTGACAACAATTGATACGTTTAAACAGGCAAGTGAAGGTGCATTTAGTATGGATGAAAGATCCGCTTCCTTTTTTAGTAAAGCAAAAGGAAAGATGATGAAGTGGGCTACATTATACGCAGTAACTATTCTTATTTTTCTATATTTTCATAACGATTATGGATTTGATACTTTAGGTATGTATGTAGTAGGGACCTTTTTAATGTATACGATAGCTATCGGAGCAGCTGAATTTCAGCTATTAACATATTGCAGGTTTAAATTTCCGTCATTTAATAAAACATGGGAGCAACATAGAAGAGAGACTCCGAGATATCAAAAGAAAAATAAAAAAGGTAAATCAAAACGTAAGGTGTAAAGGAAATTGGCAGAATAAATTTAAATGTCCGCCATTTAATATAACGTGGGAAGAGAATGAGAGAATGCGTGGGAGATTTCGAAAGCGAAATACAAAATCCCAATCGAAAAGTAAATAAGAGTGAAATAGAATTGAAGTGAATGAAAATTATTTAAACTGTATAGAGGGTGAAGAGTCAGGATGTGGGATATAAAAGAAGAAGATTTAGATAAGTTTAGGATGACATGTGAATATCGTTTAAGTCCTGAAGGTGCTACAGGATTTATGTTTGGAGGAATACTATTTAGTTCAATAACCATTTTTTCTATTGTTTTATCAGCTGGGTGGGATTACTGTATGCTTCTCTTTAATATAGGAATTGTTAAGTTAGAAGTGTTATTATATAGCCTACAAATAATTCTATTAATTATTTATTCATTCCCGAAAGCTCAATTTAAATTTCAAAAGTTACAAACAATTGTTGTATTATTATATGCATTCCAAATGGCAACAATAGCGCCTACTGCTTTGACTGTTACTAAAATGGCTAATAATTCAATTGACTGGATTACACTAATGTATGCAGGTGTATTGCTTTTGGGAGCAGTTGTTGTTCATATTGTGGCAACCTTTGATACGTTTAAACAAGCGAGTGAAGGTGCGTTTAGTATGGATGAAAGGTCTGCCTCTTTCTTTAGTGAAACAAAAGGAAAGATGATGAAGTGGGCTACACTATACGCAGTAATTATTCTTATTTTGATATATTTTCATAATGATTATGGGTTTGATGATTTATTTATGTATGTAGTAGGGACCTTTTTAATGTATACGATAGCCATCGGAGCAGCAGAATTTCAGCTATTAGCATATTGCAGATTTAAATTTCCGTCATTTAATAAAACGTGGGAGCAACATAAAAGAGAGACTCCAAGATATCAAAAGAAAAATAAAAAAAGTAAATCGAAACGTAAGGCATAAAGAAAGTGAGTATTGTAAGTTTTGATGGTAAAAAAGTAATAATTTATAGGAGAGTATTTGAACTACTAAAAGAAAATTTACTTATGTAAGGTGATTAAAGTGATTAGAAGGTTATCTGATCGAAAATATAGAGAGTGTAGTGTGATGATGATGAAATGAACAAAAAAAGGGTTTCTAAAATGATTACTATCATAATAGCGACATAAGCGTGGTGAATGTTTCAGAAATATTTCTATTTGTAGTGGAAAGAATTTGAGAATAAACATGTAGCCCCAATTGCTGGAGTAGATCCAATAGTTGGGGCGTTTATCTGTCTAAATTTAGTTTGAATGCATAACATTTTTTAGTTAGAGTCCTCGCTCCTCAAGTAGTTTCTTCATAATAAGGGTGTGAAGTTTTTGTGTAATCGGCTTTTATTGCAAAGTTACAACTATTTCCGCTTATAGAGTACCTCTTATTATCGATACATCGTCCACATCCCAATGTCTTTAAACCCTAGACGTTTATAAATTCGTCCAGCAGCTGGATTGTTATAAAATAAACAAAGTGTTCGGCCTTCTTTCGTAAAGTCTTGAATCATTTTTTGCAATATGAGTGAGGCATATCCATTTCCGCGGTAATCCGGGTGTGTACATACACCAACTACCATTGCGGATAATGAATTTTCAGCGGAAGTTGAGGCGGATGCGATGATTGCGCCGTCTTTTTCAATATAATATGTACGTCCTGTATTTGTTTCAATAGCTTGTCGTAAAATTTTTTCTGATTCATGAGCAGTTCGGAATTCAGTGATGTTATTTCGTAATTGCATAATTCGTTCTATATCATCGAGTGAGGCAAGTTTAATTGTTTCATGAATTTGTGTATTAGGTAAGTGTTTATTGTTTAGACATTCACAAAAATACATTTCATTTTTGGCACCTAGTTGTATAGTAGGAGAAGCTTCAAGTCTTTCTACAATAGTTGATTTGCCAGAGAGTTTAAGCGGCTTATATGCGGAAAGAAGTGCCTCATAATCAGTGGTAACAAATGCTTCTTTACTGTAGGGTATGAATGCATCATGGAAGCGGAGTAAAATCGATTTTAATGTTCCATTCTCTTTAAATACGCCCCATAATTCTTGAAAGTCTGTTTCATAACCGAAAGCTTCTAAATCCCCAATAATAAACAAGTTAAGGGCTGCTTCTTCTTTTAGGTAAGCGAATACTTGTTCATGATCTTTCTTTGTTAATTTTCTCATCATAAAGAATCGACCTCTTTTTTATTTTTCTAAATATTACAACTTAAGTTTTTTGAAATCAATATAAAATTTTATGTTTAGTTCACAAACTTTCGGAAAAACTAGGAAAGATATGACAAAGGAGGTTATGAACGGTGGATCATCCAATTCAAGGGTTAATGAAAGCAGCGATGGAAAATTTAAAGGAAATGGTCGATGTAAATACGATTGTTGGGGAGCCTGTTCAAACGGCTGACGGTGGTGTAGTGTTAACAGTTTCTAAAGTAGCGTTCGGTTTTGGAGCAGGAGGTTCTGATTTCCAGACGAATGATGGACAAAGAGCGAATGGTAACCCTGCATTTGGTGGCGGTAGTGCGGGTGGTGTGTCAATTACACCAGTAGCATTTCTAGTCGTGAATAAAGATGGGGTAAATATTCTTCATTTACAAAATGCGACACATTTAGCAGAAAAAATAATTGAATTAGCTCCACAAACAATCGATAAAATTCAATCGATGTTCCAAAAAGATGAAAAAAAAGAGGGGAATCATCACCCTCAAAATCCAGATGATATCCTTTAAAAACGCCTGCTTATGAGCAGGCGTTTTTTCTTGTAATCAGTATGTAATAAAACACATGAAATTGTAAATAGTTTTTGAAGTTTTTTCTATGTTTCTAAAATTTTTCATGTTAAAATATGCTATAGAATTGAAACATATAAAACGAAGGTGGCTAGGTGCTTTGTCTGGAGGATCTGACCAAGTAAACAATATGATATATATTAATGGTAATCGTCGGGGTCATTGTTTTATTACATCTGGAATTAAGTTTAAAGAGTTTGCAAGTAACATCCCTTCACCGCTTCATCAAGTATTGCTTTTAAAGCATAATTTTGAGTGGACAGATTTTCATTATCATACTTTATTTGAATATGTTGAGGAAGAAAACATACATAAACTCATTCAAGCAGAGATTGATGAATTTGATGAATTTTGTTGGGTAGATTTCGATGATGCAAGCGATTTAGATGAGTTAGAGCCAAAAGAAATTGCAGAATTATTATATTTGGCTCACAAAAAAGAACCACTTGGAAGAACGTTCTTCCCATTGTTGAAGAATAGATTCGTTTATTTTTCACATGATGACGGTTGGTACAACAAAGTGTATTACCGTAGAATCGGTGATTTTGTAGGAATGCTAAGTAAAGTGATTCCATATAAACTCGGTTCGTTTGGAAAGAAACGTTTTACTTTCTTCCAAAAATCAAAAATTTTCCCAGCAATTTCAAAGGAAGTTATCCTTGGGCTTATGCCGTTAATGGAAGATGGGTTATACATTGATTTAGCGGGGAAAATTGAGTCGAGAAGAGGTCTTGAAATTCCGGTATATGTAGTAGGATCATTCGAAAGTACGGATGAGGTACTAGATAATATCGATGAATTGAAAGCGGAAGCAACAGAAACGGGTTGGCTCATTTTTGATAAGAAAGAACAAGAGTGGCAATGGGTTGTGGACTAAGAAAACTTGGCGCATGAAGTCAAGTTTTCTTGTCTTTTGAAAGGAGAACAAATGAAGAAATATTATACAATTGTGGGTATTGTAAGTATTATTCTCGTGGCGATATTACTTATAACTTGTCCGAAAGAATCAGATTTTAACTTGTATTTAGAGGATAAGTATGCATTGAAATGTGACGAGAGTAGCTTTGAATGCACGCAAAATGTAGATGAAAAAAAAGAGAAATTACAGTTTGAAAGTATTGATGCACGAAATGGTGTTTTCTTTATGACTGTAAAGCAAACGTATAAAACAGAAGCTGGTGTTACGAAAGAATATAGCGGAGTAGGTATATTCGGTACATTTCTTTTTGTTTCAGAGAAGACTTTCTAGTAATAGAAGGTCTTTTTTTTATGCTTATCTTCATATAGATGAAGTAAGACAAGCATAGGAGGGGTATTGATGAAGAAGGGATGTATCGTTTGTGGTGGTGAGGAGTTTTTTTCTTCAACATTATATGCACGTACGAAACAAGATTGGGCATATGCGCCAAACATGTACCGATTTGAAAAGGTGTTTATTGAGCATAGAGATGAAGAGAATTATCCGGTTTTTCAAGAAATTACAGCGAAGCATTGTTGTGGATGCGGTCATATCATGTTGTATCATGAATGAACACACCAAGTATAACTTGGTGTGTTTTTTTTAAAACGCTGATAAAGCAAGCGGATATAGTAGAGTGAATAAAACAGAAAAACTGCCAAAACCAATGGCGGTATATCCAAGTGTTCTCGCCCCAAAATTGACAGCTAATAAGCCAACTAAAATAGCAAGGGAGCCGAGTGTAACAGGATAAAAAGCAATGGAGAATAACGAAAGAAATAATGCGACATAGCCGATCATTGCACCGGTATTTGTACCTTCAATTTCATTTGCAATTTCTTTGCGCTCATGTCTAATCGGAATACCAGCTGGAGATATTTCAGCTGCATACTCTTCGTTTTTTTCACCACTTTTAAAATGATGATTTCTCTTTCTTCGCATGTACATCCCTCTCTTTCAATTGGGTGTATCTATAGTATCTTTCATAAGGAACAGAACATGAGTATGAGTTAAACCCAAGTAAAGCAAAAATTGGAGAAAATAGATTTCGTTGTTATCCTGTTCATCTCCTTATGAAGATAAAGTGAAACTTTAATCAGTGGGGGTTTTATCCATCCCCCACTGATTATTAGCCCTCACCAATCGGGCTTTTACGGGCAGTTATCTCCCACCTAACTTCCTCGCATTCGCCGAATTCTACTGCCCGTTAATGCGGGATAAACAGGAATTTTGGAAAATGATGTAGAATGAAATGAATGATAATAACTGAAGGTAGGGGAATGTATGACGAGGTTTAATTGGCATGAATCGGCAGAGAAAAAATGGGATAACAATGCAGAGTTTTGGAATCAAAATAGTCAAGAAATGTGGGATAGCGGGAGCAGGAGTACAATCATTCCATTTTTTGAGCAGTACGTGGAAAAGGAAGTACAAGTGCTAGATGTTGGCTGTGGTGATGGGTATGGTACATATAAATTAAGTCTTACTGGGTACAAAGCGGTTGGGGTGGACTTATCGGAAGTTATGATTCAAAAGGGTAAGGAACGCGGAGAAGGCCCAAACTTATCTTTTATAAAAGGTGATCTTTCTTCATTACCATTTGAAAATGAGAAATTTGAAGCAATTATGGCAATTAATTCTTTAGAATGGACCGAGGAGCCATTGCGAGCATTAAATGAAATAAAGCGTGTTTTAAAGAAAGATGGATACGCATGTATTGCAATTTTAGGACCGACAGCAAAACCGAGAGAGAATAGTTATCCGCGTCTATACGGCAAAGATGTTGTTTGCAATACGATGATGCCTTGGGAATTTGAACAGTTAGCAAAAGAACAAGGATTTGAAGTTGTAGATGGCACCGGCGTATATAAGCGCGGAGTAAATGAGAAGATGTTAGGTCAACTACCTACAGAGTTACAACAATCGTTAACGTTCTTATGGGTATTTATGTTAAAAAACGTATAACGAAATCAAAAAAATTTTAGGAGGTAAAAAAGTGCAGAAAATACAAAAAACTGATACAATATCATCAGAACCAATTAAAGGGGGACTAGGGTATATGACAACTACTACAACAGTTAAATCCGATATTGAAATCGCACAAGAAGCAAGTATGAAGAAGATTCAAGAAATTGCAGCTAATTTAAATATTTTAGAAGAAGAACTAGAGCCATACGGACATTATAAAGGCAAGTTATCTCTTGATATTTTTAAGCGTTTACAAGATGAGAAAGACGGTAAAGTTGTTTTAGTAACAGCGATTAACCCAACTCCAGCAGGAGAAGGTAAATCAACAGTAACAGTTGGTTTAGGTCAAGCTTTTAATAAAATTGGTAAGAACACAGTAATTGCACTTCGCGAACCATCTCTTGGACCAACAATGGGATTAAAAGGCGGAGCAGCAGGTGGCGGTTATTCTCAAGTAGTACCAATGGAAGATATTAACCTTCACTTTACTGGAGATATTCATGCGATTACAACTGCCAATAACGCATTAGCGGCGTTCATTGATAATCATATCCAACAAGGAAACACACTTGGAATTGATACGCGTAAAATCGTTTGGAAACGCTGTGTTGACTTAAATGATCGTGCCCTTCGTAACGTAGTAATTGGCCTTGGTGGACCGGTTCAAGGTGTGCCACGTGAAGACGGTTTTGATATTACAGTAGCATCTGAAATTATGGCCGTATTCTGCCTTGCAACAGATATTCAAGATTTAAAAGCTCGTCTATCTCGCATTGTTGTCGCTTATAATTTTTCAAATCAACCTGTAACAGTTAAAGATTTAGGCGTAGAAGGTGCGTTAACACTTCTATTAAAAGATGCATTAAAACCGAACTTAGTACAAACATTAGAAAATACACCAGCTATCATTCATGGCGGACCATTTGCGAATATCGCTCACGGTTGTAACAGTGTTATCGCTACGACGATGGCAGCAAAATTAGGTGATTATGTTATTACAGAAGCTGGATTCGGTGCAGATTTAGGTGCTGAGAAGTTTTTAGACATTAAAGCACGTGCAGCTGGTATTAAACCAGAAGCGGTAGTTATTGTTGCGACTATTCGTGCGCTTAAAATGCACGGTGGCGTGGCGAAAGATCAATTAAAAGAAGAAAATGTAGATGCGTTAGCAAAAGGAATGGAAAACTTACAGAAACATGTTGAAACAATTCAAAGCTTCGGTGTTCCATTCGTAATTGCCATTAACAAATTCATTACTGATACAGATGCAGAAGTTACATACTTACAAGAATGGTGCAATGAGCGTGGCTATGCAGTATCCTTAACAGAAGTTTGGGAGAAAGGTGGCCAAGGCGGAGTTGACCTTGCTGAGAAAGTGTTAAAAGAAATTGAAAAAGGTGAAAACAACTACGCACCACTTTATGAATTAGAATTACCATTAGAAGAAAAGATTCGTACAATTGCTCAAAAAGTGTACGGCGCAAAAGATATTGAATTTGCTCCGAAAGCACGTAAGCAACTAGCTCAATATGAAGGAGAAGGTTGGAGTAACCTACCAATTTGTATGGCGAAAACACAATACTCTCTTTCTGATGATGCAACAAAATTAGGTCGCCCATCTGACTTTATCGTTACAATTCGTGAATTGAAACCATCTATCGGTGCAGGGTTTATCGTTGCGTTAACAGGAACAATGTTAACAATGCCTGGTCTTCCTAAACAGCCAGCTGCGCTTCAAATGGATGTAAATGAAGATGGAAAAGCAGTAGGTTTATTCTAAAAGGTTGTAATTCATCTCGTTTATCTGTAAACTATATATACATCAAGTGGCGCCTTTCCATAGAAAGGCGCCTGTTTTTTGGAGGAAATTATGTTTGATCCAACTGCTTTTGAAAATTTAAAGGTAATTGTGGAAGGAGCTGTCTATGATTTCGATTTACACGGTGATATTCTCGTAACAGATCGAAAAGATGTGATGGATCTTGCTTCATTAAGTCGTATGTATAGTATTTCATTTCAACTAACAGAAACATTTAAAACGCTGGTAGAGGCGACATTTTCACTATCTGTTGATGCGAAGAATTTATCAGGTGAAATATTAGAAGTACCTCAGTTTATACCAGGTTGTGAAATGAAGTTAGCGTTCTCGTTCGAAATGGAACAGCCAGAGATAGGATGTCAAGAAATTGAAGCTTTATTGCAATCTATTTGGGGAAAAGAGCGAATGATTACACAGAAAATTTCATACGAATATAATAAGCAAGCGATTTCATATCATAATAAGGTAGAGGTTCTATTTCAAAAAGCGATTACAGAAGACCATGTTGATGATTTAATAGCTGTTATTTCACACATGATAGAAACGGTGCGAACAATACAACATTTTCTTCAAAAATAGAGATAAAGGAGAAAAACAAATGATAAAAGATATGCAACCATTTTTACAACAAGCTTGGGAAAAGGCTGGTTTTAAAGAGTTTACTGAAATTCAAAAACAAGCGATTCCAACTATTTTAGAAGGACAAGACGTTATAGCTGAATCTCCAACTGGAACAGGAAAAACATTAGCGTACTTATTACCACTTTTACATAAAATTAATCCTGAAATTAAACAACCTCAAGTTGTAATTTTAGCGCCAACTCGTGAACTTGTTATGCAAATTCATGAAGAGGTTCAAAAGTTTACAGCAGGAACTGATATTTCAGGTGCGTCTTTAATTGGTGGTGCGGATATTAAGCGCCAAGTTGAAAAATTAAAGAAACACCCAAGAGTTATTGTCGGTTCACCAGGACGTATTTTAGAATTGATTCGTATGAAAAAATTAAAGATGCATGAAGTGAAAACGATTGTATTTGATGAGTTTGATCAAATTGTAAAACAAAAGATGATGGGTGCTGTACTTGATGTAATTAAATCAACGATGCGTGATCGTCAATTAGTATTCTGCTCGGCGACAATAACAAAAGCTGCAGAAGATGCGGCACGTGATTTGACAGTTGAACCACAATTAGTACGTGTAACACGCTCAGAGGCACAGAGCCTAGTTGAACATACGTATATCGTTTGTGAACGTCGTGAAAAAAATGATTATATTAGAAGAGTTATGCATATGGGAAATGTAAAAGCAGTTGCCTTCTTAAATGATCCATTCCGTTTAGATGAAATTACTCAAAAACTAAAATTCCGTAAAATGAAAGCGGCAGCTCTTCATGCAGAGGCAAGCAAACAAGAGCGTGAAGTAACGATGCGCGCTTTCCGCAGCGGGAAATTAGAGATTCTACTTGCTACTGATATTGCAGCACGTGGATTAGATATCGATGATTTAACACACGTAATTCACTTAGAATTACCAGATACAGTAGACCAATATATTCACCGCTCTGGACGTACAGGACGTATGGGTAAAGAAGGAACAGTCGTTTCTCTTGTAACAGAACAAGAAGAGCGTAAATTACTTCAATTTGCGAAAAAATTAGGTATCGTGTTTACGAAACAAGAAATGTTCAAAGGAACATTTGTAGAATCGAAACCACCAGCACCAAAGAAAAAGAAACCAGCTTTTACTGGTAAGAAAAAGCCTAGATAAATGAATGGAAAGACGTAACTATGCGTAGTTACGTCTTTTTTGTTTATAAGTTATTAAATAGTAATTTCAAATATATCAACGATTCTATAGGGAATATCGATTTATCGACAAAACACGGCAATAGTGTTAGTTTCTAATTTTGTATGTGCATTGAATGAAATGAGTCAGTCGATAAATTTCGTGAAGAGATACATATAAAATAAAAGGGTTAATAAGAGCACCTATAGAAAGCTACATAGAATATAAAAACCATTAGGGGGAAATGAAATGATTCATAAAGTCGGACAAATTATGTTATATGTAAATAATCAAGATGAGGCATTAAATTTTTGGACAGAAAAAGTAGGGTTTCATGTAATCGCAGAGGAAGATAACAATCAAGGAATGAGATGGATTGAAATCGCTCCAACTAATGATGCTGAGACGAGTATCATATTACATAATAAAGAGGTTATCTCCAAAATGAGTCCAGAATTGAATCTTGGTACACCGTCTTTAATGTTCTTCTCAGAAAATCTGGAACAACTATACAAAGATTTAACAAATAAAAATGTTACAGTTGGCGAAATGGTAACTATGCCTACTGGTAAAGTGTTTAACTTTGCTGATAGTGAAGGGAATTATTTTGCGGTAATGGAAAAAAACAAATAATTATATAGTTATGTAAAAATCCCCCTCGTATGTAATGAGGGGGATTAAATATTTGAAGTGAATTTTTCATTAGAGCGTTGCTCAATATAAAAAGCTCCTTTTTCAATAGCTGTCTCAATATAACCAACGATTTGATCAAATGAAAACACTTGTAAGTTTTCGTGCAAGTGTTGCTCAGGGTATAGCATATCTTCAAAAATATATTGCCGAAAAGCTAAAACATTCTCTCTAGAAATCTCCTCGATATTCACAATGTTAGCCTCTTGATTAAGTAGGGCGAAGAGCTGTTGTTCTTTATCGTAATGATGCAACAATTGTGCGTTCAATAATTTAAAATCGTTATAGTACATAGGCACGATAGTTTCGTCGTTCTCAATTCTGTTTTTTAGCCAAGGTAGAAAAAATCCACTTAGCCAATTATCGTCGGCAATGAGGTGGGTATAATAACCTAACATATAAGAGGAATCCATATGATCTTCATATTTATGAATAAATGAATCATAATCTATTCTTCTCGTATAGTTTTTCGTTGTACCAGCGTAAAAATGTGAAGTTCCTTTTTCTTCTTTTGAATGAACAGCATCAGGAGCTACACCACCAAGTAAGAAAGAGGTTTTATCTTGAATAGAAAGTTTCTCAGCAATACCGTTAGCGATAATGATATGCATAATTCGTGATCCCATGAATAACACCTCTATTTCATGTATTCATTTTAGGGAGCTGTTTGAACGTGTAGTATTACTTTCCCTGTACTTTGTCTACTTTCGACCCATTCATGTGCTTTCCCTGCATCTTGAAGAGGAAAAGATTTCGTAGTTTTAATTTGTAAACTTCCATCGCGTAAATAACGGAAAACTTGATTCGCAGTTTCTTGAAGCAATTCAGGACGTTTTTTTCGTGTAGTGCCAAAGCTGAAGCCGAGTATAGAACGGCAACTTGCGTGTAAATCTTTCGTTTGAAAACTACCAACTTCTCCGCTAGCATTGCCGAAATGGACGAGACGACCGTAATAAGCAAGGCAGTCTAAACTTCTTTCGGACACAGTACCAGAAATAGAATCTAAAACAATATTAACGCCTTCTCCGTTTGTAAGCTGATCTACCCTCTCTACAAAATCTTCATCTTGATGACAAATAACATAATCAGCGCCAGCATCTAAAGCAATTTTTCTTTTTGCTTCACTTCCGACAGTCCCGATTACTTTTTTAGCCCCTAATAATTTTGCGAGTTGAATCGCAGTAGTACCAATTCCTCCAGCAGCGGCATGAATTAGAACAGATTCACCTTGCTGAAGTCTTGCAACATTTGCAAGTAAATTGTAGCTTGTAAAAGATACGATAGGGCAGGCAGCTGCAGTTTGGAAATCAACTTCATCAGGTAATACAAAAGTAAGATTTTCGTTCGCGACAACATATTCAGCGTAAGAGCCATTTTGAGGAAAAGTAATGACACGCTGGCCAGGATAAATATTTTTCACATGAGAACCTACGTGTTCTACAATACCAGCTGCATCTATCCCTGGAATAAAAGGTAAGGCTTTGTTTCCTTTTTTGCCATAACGTGATTTAATATCGGCGAAATTAACACTAGTAGCAACAACGCGAATTAAAACTTGATTATCTGAAATTGTAGGAATATCCATGTCCGTATATTTCAACACTTCAGGACCACCGAATGAAGTTACAACGATAGCTTTCATATACATCCTCCTAAATTTGACTATAAATATTATTTTAAATCTTCATTAGGAATTGGAAAATTATATAATTGTTATGCAGGGTTATAAGTGAAGCTTATGAAGCCATTGCATCCTTATATTAATTTATTTGAAAAATCTTTGAAAGAAATCGAACGAAATATCGTTTGCTTGCCAATATATAGTGTAGGACAAAGGAGGGATGGTATATGAAGGATGAAACAGTATACACAGAACTAATCCAATTAACTTTATCAGGCAATAAAGAAGCGTATAGTGAGTTGTATGATAAAACGATTCAAGAAGTATATAAGACAGCACATTTTTTAATAGAGGATAAAGCAGATATAGATGATGTCGTTCAGGAAATATACATACAGCTATATGAATCGCTTCGTAAATATGATAGTGAGAAGCCATTTCGTCCATGGTTAATTGGACTTGCGATTAAACAAATTCATTCTTATAGAAGAAAGAGGTGGATGCGACTGCGAATTGTAAAAAAAGCAGAAGAGCAAAGAAAACCAGTACAAATTGATTTTTCTAGCGATGTTGTAAGTAAAATATCAAACCAAAAATTAATTGAACTCATTCATAAATTACCATATAAATTGAAACAAGTTATTATCTTAAGATACTTACATGATTACTCACAAGAAGAAGTAGCACATATATTACATACTCCAATCGGTACCGTGAAGTCCAGAATTCATGCAGCACTAAAGAAACTACGTCAAAAAGAGCAAGTAGAAGAAATCTTTTTAGGAGAGGTAGGGAATGTGAAATGAGTTTAGATTGTAGAGTTAGGGAATCAATACAAGAAGAAGCGAAAGGGATTATAGCCCCGCCAGAGTTAAAAGAAAAAGTAATCGTTCAAATTAAAATGAAGCGTGGTGGAAGTAAAAGGAAGAAGCGCCTTATCGCAGGAGTGCTTGCAGCCGCATTTTTAATTCCGACAACTGGTTTTGCTTATCAATCTATTATGGCAGATGGTATATACGGGTCGTTTGAAAATTTAAAGAAGCATGCCGGAGCTATAACATTAGAAGGATACATGCGTTTTAATGCAAAGTTATCTCAAGCGAAAGATGAAATGGGTGCAAAAGAATATGAAGAGTTTACAAAAGAACTAAAGAAATTAACGAATGCAAAGCTTGAGTACGGGGATTCGAATGGTAATATTGATTATGATCAATTATCGCCAGCTAAAAAAGTGGAATTGAAAAAGGTAGAAATGGAGCTTCAGCCGTATTTTGATAAATTAAACGGCCATAAATCTAGTAAAGAAGTATTAACTCCTGAAGAGTATGAACAATATATGGAAGCATTAATGGCATATCAAACTGTATTAGTAAAAGCGAAATCGAGTGGTGGGATAACGGTAGAAGAAGTACCTGAAGCGTATAAAGAAAGATTTATTAAAGCAGAACAGTTTATGGAGTATGTAGATGAAAAGGTGAGATAAGTAAAAAAGCTCATAGCTTAAGCCTTAAGCTGTGAGCTTTTCTTATTGAAACGTAAATATATTAACCACCTATTCCTTTTGCTAGCAATAAGAAATATACAAATACTAGTATTACTCCATTTAATGCCGTACCAACTATTTTAAATAGCCAATTCTTTGATGCGATCGCAAAAATAATACCGAGTAATGAAAGCATACTTAGAAGCACAATAATTAATGTTAAATTCGCATTAGGTCCTCTTAAAACAAAGAAAGAACATATACTTGCGATAAACGTTAGAAACGAGAAAGTCCCTAATTTCATAATAAGTCTCCCTTGTTTGAAATGTATTTTGATTTAGTGCACGACTTTCTTTAGTTTAACATAAATTTCCTATTATCAATTAAATATATGAACAATAAAAAACGAGTATAAAATCTATGCGATTTCATACTCGTTTTGTTATTACTTAAATTTCCTTACCGCATGTATAGCAACTTTTACAAGGAGTATTGCACTTATAAATAAACCACCATAACCAACGACACTTAAAAATTGAACATTAGGTTCTTTTGCATACAAGTCAGGGGCAGAATTATCTTGATTTGCTTAATAAAGTGAAAGTGGGAAATCACTTAGTTATATTCCTTAATATTCTCCTTGTCTTTTTGTATAAAACAATCTAATAGTGAATAACCAGCTATTAAACTAATAATGGTAACGAAAGTTGTATTCACAAGAATAATATTAGTTAAATAAGGTAGGTATTCGCCAAGTGGTGAAAAGAGTAGAGCTGGAGAAAAGGAAATGAATAGTGTAGGCAACGTAATAGCGATAAATTTATCCAGCTGAAAGTTCCAGTTTTGTTTGCTCGTTTCGCGATTAATGGATTGTAGGAATCGTAATAAAATGCCGACTAAAAGAGGGAAGAGTGTAAAGTAGAATAACCTTGGATAAAGGTTAAAGTTCACTTGCGCATCTGTATCTAAATAAAATTGAATTTTTACTCCGACAAATAATAATAAGACGATAAATAATGTAAAGCAGAGGTATAGCATCACTTTTTGCATTGCATTCCACCATCCTTTACTAAAAATATATTCAAAGAAAGAAGAGATATACAATAACTACTGTTGTATATCTCTTTTTTTGCCGTTATTTAATAGTGGAATTTGTTTTTTCTTGCTTTGTGAAATAATCAATAATGCCCATGGCGCTAATTTCTATATCTAGATGTAAAATGTTATAAACGGAATGATTTGATGGGACGTTTAATTTTGTAAGGTGAGAAGAGATTTTATCCATTAATAAAGTTTGTAATGCTTTGGTTGCCTCATCGAAATCATTACATTTTTCAAAGACATCTTTACCAGTATGAACGAAAATAGGTAACCAATGTTCAAGTTGGTTATATACTTCTGTAACATTGGATGATGCACCGTAATGACCGAAATAAATAGTATCTACATTCATACTTTGAATGTGATTTTTAGAAGCAATCATCGCATCTGGTTGGAATTGTGAAGGGGATGTTGATGGTAAATATAGTTCTACACCAAGGTCTGCGAGTTCTCTATAATAAATTCCAATTGTATCGCCAGTAAAAATGCCGTTTGTTAATGAATCGTGAATGCTAATATGGTGTTTAGCATGTCCCGGTGTATCGTAAAATGTAAGTGTACGGTCTTCGGCAATTTTTAACGTATCACCATTTTGTACAATACGAACACGTTCTTCTTCTATAGGAAGAATTGGATCAAATAGTTTATCGAAATCTTCTTTGTATACAGCCTTTGCGCCTAAAATGAGTTTTGTTGGATCAATCATATGACGAGCACCGCGAGAATGCACATATAAAGTAGCATTTGGGCATTTTTCCATCATTAAACCAGCAGCCCCGGCGTGATCTAAATGAACATGTGTAACGATAATGTTTTTAACATCGTTTAAATCAATATGTATTTGTTGTAAGCCGTCTAAAATATACGGAAGAGAAGGGGCTGCACAAGTTTCAATTAAAGTAATATCGTCACCTAATAAAACGTACGTACCAGTTCGTTCATTATGTTGTAAATCAAAATCATCAATCAGATATAGGTGAGAAGATAGTTGCTCTACTTTTTTCATCATTACCACTCCTTAGTTACTGTATGTTTCTATTATACGCTAAAATAGAAAAAGGCAGAAAACGAAAGCTCGTCTTCTGCCTTTTTAAAGTGTTGTTATTTCGTTTGTTCTTTATTGATAGACATAACGAACAGTCCAACTATGCCACCAACGATTGGAAGCATAATCTCTCCTGCTAAATTAAAGTAGGAGCTTAAAAATAAACCATTTACATCGATTACCCAGCCAATCACATACAATAACATCATATATAGTACGAAATAAAACTCGCGATTTGAAATTGTTTCATGTTGTGCAGTTTTCATAATGAACACCATCCTTTTCTTTTATAATGGAATATAAACTGTCACATTTTGTTCACAATTCAATTGTAAAACTTTCCATCATTAAAGTCTAGTAGTTTGTGTCGAATTTTTGAACAAGAATAAAGCGCTATCATTTTAATGTGTAAGTATTGTAATAAGAGCCGTATATTCACTAATGTAGTATAGTATAAACATAGAATGATAGTGAAGAGAGGGGTAGGAACAATGACAGTTTATGATTTTTCAGCTAAAACAATAACAGGAGAAGAAAAATCGTTAAAAGATTACGAAGGAAAAGTACTTCTCATTGTAAATGTAGCTAGTAAATGTGGATTTACACCTCAATATAAAGGGTTACAGGAAGTATATGATAAATATAAAGAACAAGGACTAGAGATACTCGGTTTCCCTTGTAATCAATTCGGGGGACAAGAACCTGGTACAGAAACGGATATTACAAGTTTTTGTGAATTGAACTACGGTGTAAACTTCCCGATGTTTGCAAAGATTGATGTGAAAGGTGATAAGGCTCATCCTCTTTATACATACATGACAGAACAAGCACCAGGTTTACTTGGTATGAAAGCTGTGAAATGGAACTTTACTAAGTTTTTAATTGGAAAAGACGGGAAAGTAGTAGGGCGTTTTGCACCGCAAACGAAGCCGGTGGATTTAGAGGTTGAGATTGAGAAGGTGCTTGGGGAATAATTAGGAGTTAGCTATCTTTTATTATGTTTATTAAATAACACCTCAAAGAACAAAGTAGTTCTTTGAGGTGTTTTCTTTAAACGCACATTATCAAGATTAAATCACTGTATCGAAGTCATTTGATTTAGGCAGAGAAGTTGCTTTTTTCATAAGCACTTCCCATAAGTGTACGGATTTCTTCCATTCGGCTGCGGCCTGTCCCTTTTGATACATAGCGTTCTCATAACTGAAAGTAAGTTGTTGCATATCGGCCGAGTTGTAAAGTGTATCGATCTGGAGAGCATACTCTCGGAATGTTTGACTTTCACCCCGTGGTATGCCAATTCTCGCAAATTGTTTTAAAAGTGCACTGTAAGCTTTTCTATAAACAGCATCATCTTTTCGGTATTTATAGAAAAGAATAATAAAAAATGTAATCCATTTCATTCTAGTAGTGAAGAGAATGTATCCGATGATACTAATCGGTATCGTAGAGAGAAATACGTACCACCAAGAAATCCTATTTTTAGAATTTGTAATCTTTTTAGTAGAGGCTTCTTCTGTATTTTCTATTAAACTTTTGAGCTTCTCTTCATTGTTCCGTTGGTGTATTTGCCCGCTATTAGAATTAGTTTCTTCGCTATTTTGTGAAGTAGAAGCAGGAGTATTATTTATAAAATTATAGGGATTGGTAAACCCTTTTGTTGGTTCGAATGGAATCCATCCGTATTCTGGAAAATATACTTCGACCCAAGAGTGTGCGTTATTGTTCGCGATTTTATAAACATTCTCACCTTCTGTACTAGCAAATGTATTCTCAAGAGTTCCTTCTGTATAGCCTTTTACCCAGCGAGCAGGAATCCCGGCAGAACGAAGTAACACGATCATAGACGTCGAAAAATTATTACAGTAGCCGCTTTTTGTATCGAAAAGGAATTGATCTACATAATCTTGGTTTTTGGCAGGGAATAAGACATTCATTGTTTCGTATACAAAAGAATTGTCTGTGAAGTAATTTTCAATAGCTAATACTTTATCATATCGATTGTCTTTATCATTTGTAAGATTAACAGCTAAGTCTTTTACTCGCTGCGGTAATGATTCGGGAAGTTGTGTGTACTTTGTCATGAAATAAGAACTTGTTTCCTGACCTTCATTCGTTTTTACAGCTTTCAAGTTTTCTATGGAAAACTCCGGGATCTCATATGTTACTTTATATGAATTTAAAGTAGTAGAAGAGTCTCCGTGCATCGTATAGATTTTTTCTGAAAATGGGTCAACGCTGTATGATACATCAGAAGAAGCCTCAACTGATACTAATCCTGCTGGATAGGTAAGGTGAGGATAACTTTTTTGCATGGTGATTGTTGCCTCCGTTGCCTCCGTCTTTGTATTTTGTTCGTACCAGCTCACGACGTCGTTTTTATTTTTAAAAGAAACCTTTTTTTGATTTTCAGAAACTTCCCAGCCTTTTCCTGTATAAAAATCTTTTGTTTCTACTCTCCAATATTGTTTGTTTTGTGTTTGTGCTGTGAAAACAATTGTAGGATCCGCCTTAAAAGGACCGCCTAATCGGGAGTCATCTAAACCATACCCAATTTTAGAAACTTCTTGTTCTTTACTTGCTTCGGATGTGTTGAATTTTAAAAAATTCATTGGGTTTGGCCATTGAGGACCAAATTTTGGAGCAAAGTATGCGATGATTGCTGACAATACAATAAATATTGTAAGAGGTCTAAGTAATTTTGAGATTACTCTAGCATAATTTTTTAAGTGTTCCATCTCTTTTATTCGTTCTATTTGAAGAAGACTGAGCATAAAAAAGCCGATGACAACAGTACGAATAATAGCGTAGTTTGCATTGTATAAATGTAAGTTATGAAAAGTTATGATATAAATAATAGTCAATACAAGAAATAACAAACCACGTTTTTTATGAATCATCCAAAAAGAGATGAAAGAACTCAAAAACCAAAATGATAAAAAAAATAAAAGTGTTGGAAAAACTGGAGAAATATCTAGCAAATTCCCCTGGAAAAACAGGGAGGAATTTCGAGACATATCAGTAAAAAATTTCGTTAGCCAAGATGGATTTATAAAAGTATTTTTATAATACAGGAAATGAATGATGAATAATATTGTGACGATCTTTATTGGAATCTGCCACCTTGTTTGAAAAAAAGAGAGAGTGAAGCAAATTCCTATAAATATTACAAAAATATCTAATCTACCTACGTTTGTAATACCTATAAGGGGTCTTAGCCATTCTAGTAAAAGAAGAAGTGCACATACATGCATGAAGAATCTGCTCATATCCCATTGGTATTTTGTTTGTAATGTTATCATTTGCTCACCTCAAAAAACACGTTTGTATACCGGTTTTCATAAACCGCGTTTACAAATATTTTTCGTTTTTGTAGAGTTTCTAGTATACTGAGTTCTCGCTGTGAGAGTTGATTCGCTTTTTCTTTCACGACAAACACCATTAATTTTCTATTTTTTATAGCAGCACAGTCAGCCGCCTTTTGAATATCGGGAGAAAGATCGCTTGTCACGAGTATAATCGTTACGGGCTCATAAATTTTTCTTAATTCCATTTCTACACTCTGGGAGAGCGGGAATACACTGTCTGCTTGTACTTTCGCTAAATGACAAAAGATTTGCTGCAACTGAGTATCTCCATTGTCTAAAGGGAAAATAGTTTGTTCTTTTCCGACAGACACGAATGACGCTGGTGAATTTTGCTTCAAGACAGCCCTAACAATAGAGGCAGTAAACGTTACGACTGATTCGAATAGAGGGGATGTGGTTCTGTCCATGAATATCATGATATTATGGCTGCGCTGTTGTTCAAACTCTTTCGTCATAATATTGTTTGTTCGTGCAGTTGCTTTCCAATCAATCCATGAAAAGCGGTCACCAGGTTTATAGTCTCTGACACCGACAGAGATTGTAGAGTCTTTTGCTAAATTTATATTTGCTGAAAGCGCTCCTTGTTCGAAATGATTTTCCAATTGTCGATACGTTATATCTACGTACTGGGGATAGATTAAAAATGTATCTGGAACTGAAAAAGTTACTTCTTTCTCCATCATACCGAATAGATCGCCAGTTTTGACACGTACGCTTGAAAAAGTGTGCTCTCCTCTAGGGAGTGTGTCAATCACATATTGAAACGAAATATTTCGTTTTAATCCTGGAAAGAGTATTACCTTATTCATCTTTGTTTGTATACAACTTGTAAATTGTGATGGCAGTTCATCTTCTATAACTAAATAAAGTAAGGGAAAAGGAAATTTTCTTTTTATTGTAATAGTGCTTAAAAATTGTTCTCCTGCTGCATATTCGTTTTTGTTTGTTATTCGTTTTACTTCAGCGTCCCGTAAAGCGTAGAAGGGGAGTAGTAGTGAATAAAGGCCAATAGGAATCGTACTGTAAAACAAAAACCAACTTACAAATCCTCCTTGAAGCATAGCGTACACAAATGTTAAGACTAGGCATAAAGGGATTAGCAATAACTTCGTAACGTGATATAGTGCTCGTAGTAGTCGTTTCATCAAAGGTTCGTCGTCCTTTGAGTTGGCACGGTAGTTCGTGCAACGATTTTGGCGATAACTTTTTCTCCTGTTATTCCTTCAAATCTTGCTTCCATTTTTAGAATGAGTCTGTGAGCTAAAACGTAAGGAGCTAAAAATTTAACATCGTCTGGAATAATATAATTTCTACCATGGATGAATGCATAAGCCTGTGAAGCTTTCATTAAAGCAATTGAGCCGCGTGGACTTGCACCTAGCTGTATAGAACTATAAGTACGAGTCTGAGTAACAAGCTTTACAATGTAATGCTTGATTGCTTTGTCCATGCTTACTTCCCGTACGCTTTGTTGTAAATAAAGTAATTCTTTTATTGTAGTAATAGCTTGTAAATGGGAGAGTGGATTTGTTTTTTCCATCCGGTTTAAAATTTCAAATTCTTCTTCTGGTGTAGGATATCCCATCCTTAGTTTCAACAAGAAACGATCAAGCTGAGCTTCTGGTAAAGGGTATGTTCCCTCATATTCGACCGGATTTTGTGTAGCCATTACAAAGAACGGTTTTGGTAACGGTCTTGTAATGCCATCTATTGTGATAGTGCCTTCTTCCATACTTTCAAGTAAGGCAGATTGCGTCTTTGGAGATGTACGATTAATTTCATCAGCAAGTACAAAATTCCCCATAATTGGTCCAGGCTTAAACTCAAATTGGAGCTCTTTTGGATTGTAAATAGAAACACCTGTTACATCTGACGGCAGTAAATCAGGTGTGAATTGAATCCGCTTGTAATCGGCATCAATTGATTTAGAAAGAGCACGTACTAGCATTGTTTTCCCGACACCGGGAACATCTTCTAATAGTACATGACCTTCAGCTAAGAGAGCTGTCAAGACTAAGATCGTTTCTTTTCGTTTTCCGACCATTAATTTTTCAATATTGTTGATTATTTTTTCTACAATGGGATGTAATGAATCAATCTGGGGCATCGTAATCCTCCTAGTTTTATTATCGTTTTCTAATTCATTTAGTGAAAAATAGAATTTAGGTTAAAGAAAAGGAGTTCCTTCATTTTATTGCAGTATGATAGTAATCTAAGAGGTAATTCGTAATGGTATTATATAAGTTCATATTGAGAACTTGTATAAATAGGAAGAAACTTACATGTTAAAAAATCATGGTGAGATACTTTACAATTTCTATGCCCTCAAAGGAAATCCTACTCTTAATTCTAAGAATATTCAGATTATTAATTCGAAGTATATCTAGTATAATTGTTTCCGTAACCAAGGGCAATATAGTAAATAATGATTTCTAGTTTAATGTAAAATATGTCTTAATATAAAATAGTATCGCTGAAAAAATAAAATCCTTACATACAATTTATAATCGTTTCCTTATAGCATTTTTGAAATAATATCAAAACTCTTTTTAATATATTTATAAAGAAAAACGTAGGAATGTCTCCTACGTTTTTTCTTTTGCAAAATGGTCGATACCTCAAAATACTATTCTCCTAATAATCACTGTTGACCTTAAAACTTCACAACGGAGCAAAGAAACCTTTATTTACGAATACTTTCTCTCAAACTTATTTTTTTATGAATTTTTGACAATCTCTTGAACTGTGCGAAATGTCACATCTGTATTTTACAACCTCTCTTATAGTAAGGGTATGTAAGAGAGACGTATTAAAGGAGTGAACACTATGAAGAAGAAACCTTCAGCACTAATGAGACGCTTAAAATATTTTTCACCAATAGATCGTTATAACGATAATCATACACAAGAAACATATGAAGATCGTGAATGGGAAAATGTGTACAGAAAACGTTGGCAGCATGATAAAGTAATCCGTTCTACACACGGTGTGAACTGTACTGGTTCGTGTAGTTGGAACATTTATGTGAAAGATGGAATTGTAACATGGGAAGGGCAAGAGCTTAATTACCCAACAACAGGTCCTGATATGCCTGATTTTGAACCACGAGGTTGTCCACGTGGGGCGAGTTTTTCTTGGTACATTTATAGTCCACTTCGTGTGAAATATCCGTATGTACGTGGTGTTCTTTGGAGTATGTGGCAAGAGGAATTACAAAATAACGATTCACCACTAGACGCTTGGAAAAGCATCGTGGAAAACCCTGAAAAAGCACGTGCTTATAAAGAGGCACGCGGTAAAGGGGGATTCATCCGAGCGAATTGGGATGAAGTATTACAACTTGTTTCAGCTTCTTTACTTTATACAGTAATTAAATACGGTCCAGACCGCAATGTTGGTTTTTCACCAATTCCAGCTATGTCGATGTTAAGTCACGCTGCAGGTAGCCGTTTTATGCAACTTATGGGTGGGCCGATGCTTAGCTTTTATGATTGGTATGCTGATTTACCACCAGCTTCTCCGCAAATTTGGGGTGATCAAACAGATGTACCAGAAAGTAGTGACTGGTATAACTCTGGCTACATTATGACATGGGGTTCAAATGTACCGATGACGAGAACGCCAGATGCTCACTTCTTAGCAGAAGTTCGTTATAAAGGGACGAAAGTCGTTTCTGTAAGTCCTGATTTTGCCGAGTCCACAAAGTTTGCAGATGATTGGATTAGTGTGAAGCAAGGTACAGACGGTGCCCTTGCGATGGCAATGGGGCATGTGATCTTACAAGAATTTTACGTAGATAATCAAGTGGAATACTTCACAAAGTATGCGAAGCAATATACTGATTTTCCGTTCTTTGTCACATTGAAACAAAAAGGAGATCAATTCGTTGCTGATCGTTTCTTAAACGCTTCTGATATTGGACGTGAAACGAAGTTAGGTGAATGGAAACCTGTTCTTTGGAATGATAACACGAAAGATTTTGCAACACCTCACGGCACAATGGGATCACGTTGGGATAACGAGAAGAAATGGAACTTGCGTTTAGAAGATGAACAGACAGGTGAAACGATTGATCCACGTCTTTCTTTACTTGGAATGGAAGAAGCTGTTGAAACTGTACAAATCCCGTACTTCTCGGATGATGGAAACAAAGTATTAGAACGTACCATTCCAGTGAAAAAAGTTATGACAGAAGAAGGCGAAGTGTTCGTTACAACTGTATACGATTTAACGTTAGCAAATTACGGTGTGAACCGAGGTCTTGGCGGGCAAGAACCGAAAGATTTCAATGATGATGTACCGTTTACACCTGCATGGCAAGAGAAAATGACTGGAGTAAAACGAGAGCTTATTATTCAAATTGCTCGTGAGTTCGCGCAAAATGCAGTTGATACGAATGGCCGCTCGATGATTATTGTCGGAGCAGGTATTAATCATTGGTTTAACTCTGATACGATTTATCGTGCAGTTTTAAATCTTGTTCTTCTCGTTGGGGCACAAGGTGTCAACGGGGGTGGTTGGGCACATTATGTTGGTCAAGAAAAGCTGCGACCAGCAGAAGGGTGGCAAACAATCGCAATGGCAAAAGATTGGCAAGGGCCACCGAAATTACAAAACGGTACGTCATTCTTCTATTTCGTAACAGATCAATGGCGCTATGAAGATACACCTGTTGGACATTTAGCATCACCAATTGAGGGCAACTCACGTTATCAACATCACGGTGATTACAATGTATTAGCGGCACGACTTGGCTGGTTACCTTCGTATCCAACATTCGAGAAGAATGGAATTGAATTATATAAAGAAGCTGTTGCTGCTGGTGCAACAACGCAAGAAGAAATCGGAAAATACGTTGCACAAAAATTAAAAGAAAAAGAACTGAAATTTGCAATTGAAGATCCAGATAATAAAAACAACTTCCCGCGTAACTTATTCGTATGGCGTGCAAACTTAATTTCAAGTTCCGGTAAAGGTCACGAATATTTCTTAAAACATTTATTAGGTACAACAAACGGATTAATGAATGACGATAGTGATTCATTACGACCAGAAGAAATTAAGTGGCATGAAGATGCACCTGAAGGGAAGTTAGATTTACTCATTAATTTAGATTTCCGTATGGCTGGAACGGCGCTTTATTCTGATATCGTCTTACCTGCTTCAACTTGGTATGAAAAACATGATTTAAGTAGTACAGATATGCATCCATTTGTACATCCATTTAATCCAGCAATCGGTTCACCGTGGGAAGCACGCTCTGACTGGGATATTTTCACCACTCTTTCTAAAGCTGTGTCGGATTTAGCGAAGAAAATTGATCTTGAGCCAATGAAAGAAGTTGTTGCAACACCACTTCTTCACGATACACCGCAAGAATTAGCGCAACCACTTGGCAAGATTAAAGATTGGAGCAAAGGTGAGTGTGAACCGATCCCAGGTAAAACAATGCCGCAAATTCATGTTGTCGAAAGGGATTACAAAACGATTTATGACAAGATGACAGCGCTTGGACCAAATACCGGAAAACAACCGATTGGTACGAAAGGGATTTCTTGGTCAGCAGAAAAAGAATATGAGCAATTAAAGAGTCGATTAGGAGTTATTCGAACGGATTCTATTGCGAAAGGGTGCCCAGATATAAAAGAAGCAATCAATGCTGCTGAGGCGGTATTAACACTTTCTTCTACAACAAACGGTCATATGGCTGTAAAAGCATGGGAAGCACTTGAAAAACAAACCGATTTAAAACTACGTGATTTAGCAGAAGAACGTGAAGAAGAATGCTTCACATTTGAACAAATTACAGCGCAGCCTAAAACAGTAATTACTTCTCCAGCCTTTACGGGTTCTGAAAAAGGTGGACGACGTTACTCACCATTTACAACCAATGTTGAGCGTCTCATCCCTTGGAGAACGATAACCGGTCGACAATCTTTCTACTTAGATCACGACATGATGAAAGAATTTGGTGAAACGATGGCAACATTTAAACCAATTCTGCAACATAAACCGTTTCGTAAATCACGACCTGAAGTAGAAGGGAAAGAAATTACACTAAACTATTTAACACCGCATAATAAGTGGTCGATTCATAGTATGTACTTCGATTCATTGCCGATGTTAACGCTGTTTAGAGGCGGTCCAACTGTTTGGATGAACAAAGATGACGCGAATGAAGCTGGAGTTGCCGATAATGATTGGATTGAATGCTTTAATCGTAACGGCGTTGTCGTAGCACGTGCTGTTGTAACGCACCGTATACCGAGGGGAATGGCATTTATGCACCATGCACAAGATCGTCACATTAACGTGCCTGGTACGAAATTAACAAGCACCCGCGGGGGAACACATAATAGTCCAACCCGTATTCACGTTAAACCAACACATATGATTGGTGGATATGGCCAATTAAGCTATGGATTTAACTACTATGGTCCGACGGGGAACCAGCGTGACTTAAATGTCGTAATCCGTAAACTGAAGGAGGTAGATTGGCTTGAAGATTAAAGCGCAAGTCGGAATGGTAATGAACCTAGATAAATGCATCGGCTGCCACACTTGTAGCGTAACATGCAAAAACACCTGGACAAATCGTCCAGGTGCTGAATATATGTACTTCAATAACGTAGAAACGAAACCTGGAATTGGTTATCCGAAACAATGGGAAGATCAGGAGAAATACAAAGGCGGCTGGGAATTAAAAAATGGTGAAATTCAGCTGAAATCCGGTTCGAAAATGAAGCGTCTTATGAACATTTTCCACAATCCAGATCAACCAACAATCGATGATTACTTTGAACCTTGGAATTATGATTATGAAACGTTAACAAACAGCCCGCAGCGTAAACATCAACCAGTTGCTCGTCCAAAATCAGCAATTACGGGCGAATTTATCGACAAAATTGAATGGGGTCCAAACTGGGAAGATGATTTAGCAGGTGGACATATAACAGGATTACAAGATCCGAACGTCAAGAAAATGGAAGAAGGAATTAAAACGGATTTTGAAAATGTCTTTATGATGTATTTACCACGCATATGCGAACATTGTATGAATCCATCTTGCGTTTCGTCTTGTCCATCTGGTGCGATGTATAAACGTGAAGAAGATGGGATTGTCCTTGTTGATCAAAATGCATGTCGTGCTTGGAGATTTTGTGTATCGTCTTGTCCGTATAAAAAAGTGTATTTTAACTGGCAAACAAATAAAGCAGAAAAATGCACAATGTGTTTCCCGCGTATTGAAGCTGGTATGCCAACAATTTGCTCTGAAACATGTGTAGGACGTATTCGCTATATAGGGGTAATGTTATATGACGCTGACAAAGTAAAAGAAGCAGCTTCTGTTGAAAATGAAAAAGATTTATATGAATCTCAGCTTACTGTTTTCCTAGATCCAAATGATCCAGAAGTAATAGCTGAAGCAAAAAAACAAGGAATTCCTGATGAATGGATGAAAGCGGCACAGGAGTCACCTATTTATAAAATGATTATTGATTGGAAAATTGCTCTTCCTCTTCATCCAGAGTACCGTACAATGCCGATGGTTTGGTATATCCCGCCGCTTAGCCCGATTATGAATATGGTGGAGGGGAAAGGAAGTAACTGGCAAGCAGAAGAGATTTTCCCTGCTATTGATAATATGCGTATTCCAATTCAATATTTAGCGAATTTACTCACTGCAGGAGATGAATCACACATTCGTCTTACATTGAAAAAAATGGCTGTCATGCGAACACATATGAGAGCACTGCAAATTAATAAGGAACCAAATGAAGCAGTATTAAAAGAAATTGGTTTAACGAAAGAGGATGTAGAAGATATGTATCGTCTTCTTGCCATTGCGAAATATAAAAATCGCTTCGTCATTCCGACATCTCACCGCGAACAAGTTGCAGATTTATATAGTGAACAAGGAAGCTGTGGTCTTTCCTTCACAGGTGGCCCAGGCTCTTGTATGACAATTTCTTAAATAAAGGGGGCAGACAAATATGAAACAAAGTTTACAAACCGCTTTTTCTTGTTCTTCTTTTCTTCTCTCCTATCCTGAACTAGGTTGGAGAGAAGCTTTACTAGAATTACAGGAAGAGATTCAAGAAATTGAACAGGAAGAAATCAGAGCATCACTTACAACATTTATAAAAGCAGCGCTAGATAAAACAGACAATCAACTTATTGATTCTTACGTCTATACATTCGACTTTGGAAAGAAGACAAATATGTATCTTACCTACATGAAAACAGGTGAACAAAGAGAGCGTGGAATTGAATTATTAGAGTTAAAACAGCATTATCAAAAATCTGGTTTTAACGTAACAGATAAAGAACTACCTGATTATTTACCGCTTTTACTTGAGTTTCTTGCAAACGCGAATGAAAAAGATAGCGAACCAATTATGAGTAAATACACGGAAAATATACAAGCACTGCACGGGCAATTAAAAGAAGCAAACTGTATGCACGAACCAATTCTTGCAGCCGTTCTCCTGGCTATCGATGCATGGGGAGTACAGACGAATTAGAAAGGAGTGTTGTCAAAATGATGGATCAATTTTTATGGGTGCTGTTTCCCTATATCATTTTTGCGATCTTTATTGGTGGACACATTTTCAGATACAACTATGATCAATTTGGCTGGACATCAAAATCTAGCGAACTATTAGAGAAGAAAATGCTCCGGATCGGAAGTCTATTATTCCACTTTGGGATAATGTTCGTAATTGGCGGTCATGTGATGGGGATATTAATTCCAGAGTCCATATACCGCTCAATAGGTATTTCTGAGCATATGTATCATATAGTAGCGATTAGCTTCGGACTTCCGGCAGGGATTGCCTCTATTATTGGATTAATTATATTAACGTATCGCCGTTTAACAGTAAAACGTATCATTGCAACGAGTACAACAGGAGATTATGTTGCGCTTATCTTATTGCTTATTGTGATGCTGGCGGGACTGACTTCAACCTTTTTAAATATTGACTCAAAAGGATTTGATTATCGTACAACAATCGGTCCTTGGTTCCGTAGTCTCTTTATTTTCCAACCGAAAGTTGAATATATGATGGAAGTACCTGTATGGTTTAAAATTCATATTATTGCAGGGATGGGGCTTTTCGCAGTATGGCCGTTTACAAGACTTGTCCATGTTTTTAGTGCTCCGATTAAATATTTAAGCCGTAGTTATGTTATTTACAGAAGACGTATTCCTAATGAATTGAAAAAATAATGCCGTTATACCTATTTAGTAATATATCAAGAAAGACGAGGTTTAATTGAAGCCCTCGTCTTTCTTGATATAGGGGATAGCAACAAGGAAAATAACCAGTAACTTAATATGAAAAAAGAGTAGCATCTAAATAAGATGCTACTCTATGCTACAAACAGAGGCAGAACAATCTTCACAAGCAATTTCACATTTTAAAAATTGTAAATCATGGATTGTAATCTTTCCTTTATTAATAGAAATTGTACCTTTTTTTTTCAAATCATTTAACATTCGATTTACGCTTTCACGCGAAGTTGCACAGAAGTTTGCAAGTTCTTGATTCGTTAATGGTAAATCGATGAGAATCCCATTTTCTTTTAATACACCATAACTATTTGTCATTCGAATGAGAGTAGAATATAGGGCACCTTTTTTGCCGTGTAATACTAAATCTCGGAACTTCGTTTGCATTCTTCTTAAATGTTCACTAATCCATTTCATAAATTCAAATACAAGTGCGGGTTTTTGGAGTAATGCTTTTTCTAAGGCTTCACGCTTTATAACGCCTACTTCAACATCTTCAAGGCATTTTGAATTTAATAAATACTTCGCATTGTCCGTGAACAATGTTAGTTCTCCAATAATGTCATATTGCGAACAAATACGGAGTGTTAATTCTTGCCCGTCAGCACTTAGTTTACTAATTTGTACTTTTCCTGAGTGGATGATATAGAGATCTGTTGCTTCCATACCTTCTTGAAAAATAAAACTTCCTTTTTTTATCTGCATTTTATATTCAACAGATGCAAGTAATTCTTTTAAATCTTGAGATAATGTCATACTGTTTGCCACAGCGATCACCTTTCTTCTTATAAGCAATACATTTCCTATTTTGAGTGTAAGTATGATGAAAATGCAAGAGCTATTTTGAAAATAAAGAAAAATTTCAATGACCGTAGGGGAAAACAACATTAAATTTCTAAAAAGCTACTTGAAGTAAAGGATTATATGACTATAAATTTTTAGTTTAAGAAAAAAGAAACACAATAAGGAATTTCAATATGTAAAGAGAATGGGACTAGAGATGTGAACAAAATTCGAACGGATTTGTGAAGAATTTTTGAATGGGGAAAGTAATGTGAGAAAAGTCACATTGAATATGTAGCTTCTTTTTTATAATGAAGGCAAATAAAAAATTTGAAAGCTTACTAATGATTTGAGTAGAAAAGAAGGGATATAGATGCACGAGAAGATGAGAGATTCTTTAGAGCGGCCACTTCAAGATTTACGTATTTCAGTTATTGACCGTTGTAATTTTAGGTGCACGTACTGTATGCCGGCGGAAGTGTTCGGACCTGATTACGCTTTTTTACAGGAAGAGTTTTTATTAACGTTCGATGAAATAGAAAGATTAGCGAGATTATTTATAAGTATGGGAGTTGAAAAAATTAGGCTTACTGGCGGTGAACCTTTATTGCGTAAAGATTTACCGAAGTTAATCGCAAGGCTTGCAAAGATAGAAGGTTTAACGGATATTGGACTCACAACAAACGGTATTCATTTAGCAAAACAAGCTAAGCTATTAAAAGAAGCGGGATTAAAACGTGTAAATATTAGTTTAGATGCGATAGAGGATCACGTCTTCCAAAAAATTAATGGACGAAATGTAAGTACAAAACCTGTATTGAAAGGAATTGAAGCAGCAAAGGCAGCTGGATTAGAAGTAAAGGTAAATATGGTCGTAAAAAAAGGGATGAATGATAGTCAAATTCTTCTTATGGCTCGTTATTTTAAAGAACAAGAAATTCAGCTCCGTTTTATTGAGTTTATGGATGTGGGCAGTACGAACGGATGGAACTTTGAACAAGTTATTACGAAGGAACAATTAATAGAGAAAATTAATCGTGTATATCCGATTGAGCCTGTTAAGCCTCGTTACTTTGGAGAAGTAGCGAAATTGTATCGATATGTAGGGAACGATGCAGAAGTTGGATTTATTACTTCTGTTTCTGAGTCATTTTGTTCTTCTTGTACGAGAGCTCGTATTTCGGCAGACGGTAAATTTTTCACATGCTTATTTGGAACAAAAGGAACAGATTTACGAACGCTTCTTCGAGAAAATATTTCTGATGCCTCACTATTAAAAATTCTACAACATACATGGGAGTTTAGGAAAGATCGGTATTCAGATGAACGAACGGCAGAAAGTACAAATAAACGTCCAAAAGTTGAAATGTCTTACATTGGTGGATAGCGAAAGGAGGATTCCCTATGCAAGAGCGTTATTCTAGGCAAGTATTGTTTTCTGGAATTGGTGAAATGGGACAAAGAAAAATAAGAGAAAAGCATGTGCTCCTAATCGGTGCGGGTGCACTTGGCGCTGCAAATGCGGAAGCGCTTGTTAGGATGGGAATTGGGAAATTGACAATTGCTGACCGTGACTACGTCGAATGGAGTAATTTACAGCGGCAACAGCTATATACAGAAGAAGATGCACAGCAGTGTAAACCAAAAGCAATTGCAGCGGCAGAGCATTTAAGAAAGATTAATTCTGAAGTGAAAATTGTGCCGCTTATAACGGATGTTACAATGCAAGAAATGGAAGAGTTAGCAAAAGAAGTAGATCTTATTTTAGATGCGACTGATAATTTCGATACGCGCCTACTTATAAATGACATTTCACAAAAAGAAAATATACCTTGGATATACGGCGGATGTATTGGGAGTTACGGCGTAACATATACAATTCTTCCGGGAGAAACACCATGTTTTCGCTGCCTAATGGATCATCCTATGGGCGGTGCAACATGCGATACAGCAGGAATCATTCAGCCAGCTGTACAAATGGTCGTTGCTCACCAAGTAACAGAGGCGATGAAAATATTGGTGGATGATTTTCAGTCGCTAAGGGGAACAATGTTATCATTTGATATATGGAACAATCAATATCTCTCATTAAAAGTAAATAGACAGAAAAAAAGTACATGTCCATCTTGTGGAAATGTACGCACGTATCCAAGTTTAACATTTGAATCTCAGATGAAAACTGAAGTGCTATGCGGAAGGAATACGGTTCAAATCCGTCCGGGAGTAAAGGGGATTCTTCATTTAGAGGAAGTTCAAAAGCGCTTACAAAAAAGTGTGAATGTCCAAAAAACGCCGTATTTACTATCGTTTTTAGTTGATGAATATCGTTTCGTTTTATTTACAGACGGTAGGGCATTTATTCATGGAACAAATGATGTGAAAATGGCAAAACGATTATACGCAAAGTATATAGGATGAATAGAGAGAAAGAGTCTCCTTATCAAAACGAGGTGAAAAAGGAATGTTACAAAAACGTATATCAATTCCAGTGGCAGAAGCAGTTACACTTGTAATGGAATATGCTCGTCAAGGTGAAACAGAAGAGGTTTCTCTTATAGAAAGTTACGGAAGAATTCTTGGAGAAGATGTTATTGCAGATCATGATGTCCCTCATTTTAATCGCTCTCCATACGACGGATTTGCGATTCGAGCAGAAGATACAAAAGAAGCCAGTAGTAGTAATCCCATTCTGTTTGAAGTGATTGGTGAAATTGGAGCAGGTTTTGTTTTTACAGAAGAAGTGAAAGCATTTCAAGCTGTACGTATTATGACAGGAGCCGCAATTCCGAAAGGGTGTAATGCGGTTGTTATGTTAGAGCTAACGGAAGAGTTTGAAGAAAACGAAAAGACTTATATGAAATTAAAACGCTCCTTCGCCGCCGGTGATAACATTTCTTTTAAAGGAGAAGATGTAAAACAAAATGCCATCCTTGTGAAAAAAGGGACTGTTATTAACCCAGGAGTAGCGGCACTGCTTGCTACGTTTGGTTATAGTTCCGTACACGTTGTAAAACAGCCGGTTATTGGAATTGTAACGACGGGTAGCGAACTGCTTGAAGTACATGAACAATTAAAGGCAGGGAAGATTCGAAATAGTAACTCCTATATGATAGCTGCACAAATTGAACGAGCGGGCGGATTTGTACAGTATTATGGACAATTCGCTGACGATTTTGAGACGTGTTATAACACTGTAAAAAAAGCGATAAAAGAAGTCGATATTTTAATTACAACTGGTGGCGTTTCGGTAGGAGACTATGACTATTTACCTGCTATTTATGAGAGATTACAAGCTAATGTACTTTTTAATAAAATAGCAATGCGACCAGGAAGTGTGACAACTGTAGCTGAGTTAGAAGGAAAACTATTATTTGGTCTATCTGGTAATCCTTCTGCTTGTTATGTTGGGTGTGAATTATATGTTCGACCAGTCATTGGAACATACTTGCATAGGAAAGATCCGCACGTATATCGTGCAGAGGCGATTTTACAGAAAGACTTTCCGAAAGCAAATCCGTTTACGCGTTTTGTAAGAGGGAAGGTAGAACTTGTAGATGGCCAATTACAGGTTACACCAGTTGGTTTAGATAAATCTAGTGCAATTTCTTCACTTGCAGATGCGAATGCATTTATCGTTTTACCGGGAGGAACAAGAGGATTTGAAGCAGGAATAACTGTTTCAGTATTGTTATTAGAATCAAACTTAGGAAGCAAGTGGCCATGGGAAGAACCACTTCGATCATATAAGTAATAGAAAAATAGATTGAGAGATTTTCCGCAGATTAGATCTGTATAAGAAATGATTTAAACAAAGATAAGAGGTGCAAGATGACGCATACGTATTTTGAAGTAATTGATACACCTATTGCAATTGAAGAAGTTACAAGTAAAGTAATTCGGCGTGAGTGCGGTGCAGTTACAACTTTTATTGGTACTGTCAGAGAATTTACGAAAGGACGTCGTACGTTATATTTAGAGTATGTGGCTTATAAGGCAATGGCGGAAAAGCAGCTTGCGAAAATTGGTACCGAAGTAGAAGAGAAATGGCCTGGGACATATGTAGCAATTACACATCGCATTGGTACATTGCAAATTTCTGACCTTGCTGTTGTAGTAGCTGTGGCTACACCGCACCGGAAAGCAGCCTATGAGGCGAATGAATATATTATGGAACGAATTAAACAAATTGTTCCGATTTGGAAGAAAGAGTTTTGGGAAGATGGTGAGTCATGGATAGGAGATCAGTTAGAGAAAACAGCATATTTAAGTGGGGAGCCTGAAAAGGAGATGAGAAGATGATTGAAGTATTATTATTTGCAAATTTGCAAGAAGAAGCAAGTAAGCCAGCGTTGCAAATAGATTATGGAAATATTACTGTTACTGAGCTAAAAGATATTCTTGTTAAAGAATACAACATAACAATTTCAAACCAGATTATGGTCGCTGTAAATGAAGAATACGCAAATGAGGATGACATCATTCAAACTGGCGATGTTGTAGCGATGATTCCGCCAGTAAGTGGTGGTTGATTCTTTTCAGTCTAATCATGTTAGTACGTGATTAGACTGGAGGGAATTAATATAACTATGCATACATAGGAGGGAACAGGGTGAAAAGTCCTAATTTTCAATTAAGTTTACAAACTTCTAATCTAGTTATTGGTTTTATGGTATGGGTAATATTATCATCATTAATGCCTTATATTAAAGCGGATATACCATTAACTGCAGGACAAATTTCTATGGTCACAGCAGTACCAGTTATTTTAGGTTCTATTCTTCGCATTCCAATTGGTTATTGGACTAATCGTTTCGGAGCAAGAAAATTATTCTTTATTAGTTTTATTCTTTTATTATTCCCTGTCTTTTACATTAGTGTTGCCAATTCTATGATGGATTTAATTATTGGTGGCTTATTTGTAGGAATCGGTGGAGCTGTTTTCTCCGTAGGGGTAACTTCTTTACCAAAGTACTTCCCAAAAGAGAGTCACGGCTTTGTAAATGGTATTTACGGTGTAGGTAACGCCGGAACAGCAATTACTTCTTTCTTAGCACCTGTAATTGCAACTTCATTTGGCTGGAGAACAACAGTACAGTGTTATTTAGTTTTACTTGCAGCATTTGCACTGATGAACTTTTTATTAGGCGATCGTAAGGAGAAAAAGGTGAATACACCATTAATGGAACAAATAAAAGGTGTATATAAAAATGAAAAACTTTGGTTTTTATGTATCTTTTACTTTTTAACTTTCGGATCATTTGTCGCATTTACAGTATATTTACCAAACTTTTTAGTATCTCACTTCGGATTAGAGAAAGTAGATGCAGGTATGCGGACAGCAGGGTTCATCGTATTAGCAACAATGATGCGCCCAATTGGTGGCTGGCTCGGTGATAAGTTTAATCCATTTAAAATATTAATCTTCGTATTTATCGGCTTAACACTATCTGGTATTGTGTTATCATTTATGCCTAGTATGAACGTGTATACATTTGGTTGCTTACTAGTCGCCTTCTGTGCAGGTATTGGAAATGGTACAATCTTTAAACTTGTTCCAATGTACTTCTCTGAACAAGCAGGGATTGTAAATGGGGTTGTGTCAGCTTTAGGTGGACTAGGAGGGTTCTTCCCACCATTAATTTTAACACTACTATTCCAACTAACAGGTCATTATGCAATTGGATTTATGGCATTATCAGAAGTAGCGCTTGCTTGTTTAATCATTACAGTGTGGATGTATAGTCAAGAGAAGATGTTAGTGATGTTAAAGAATAATTAATAGAGAAAAAGGGTGCCTAGTAGAGGCATCCTTTTTTTATACTTGAACACGAGAGGGGATGAATGGTTGTATCAATATCGTTCTATAGATAACGATATTTTACTTGTTTCATAAAAAAGAACAAACGTCTCTAAAAACGTTTGTCCAAAGTAAATTCATATGCTAGCTAAGAGATAGATTCCGATTTATGTGTACGGGAAAGTTTTTTTATAAGCTTAGGAAGTATAGAGGTTAGTTCCTGCTTCATACGCTTTGTAAACGATGGATCTTTACCTGAAGTTGAAATACTGACAACAAATTCATCATTTCGTATGACACCAGGTGTGTGAAATGATGATGCTGTACCATCACTTACAACGTTAACCCATTGGAAATCATGGGCAGCTTGCTTGACCATCATATTTACAGTATGTTGATTTGTTGCGGCATAAATAAGATGGGCATCTTTAATATCATCATTAGTAAAAGTTTTTTGCTTCCATGTAACATAAGGAAGCTCCTTCATTTCCTCGCAAATTTCCGGGCTGACAACCGTGACAAAAGCGCCTGTATCCTTTAATCCAGACGCTTTTCGATATGCAATTTTACCACCACCAACTATAACAACCACTTTTTTATTTAGATTAAGCATAAGAGGGTACAGGTTATACATACACACATTCCTCCATTCGTTCTAATAATGTTAACCTCATGTATGTATCAAACTGAAGGCAGTTGCAAGTTGTAACGTGATCATACTTTTTTGTATGTAATTTAATTTTTTGAAGCAATAATCCGGTAAAGAGAAGGTACGGCATGACATATACATGTGACGCAGCCTGTGTTATATTTTTGAGCTCAGCAGTAAAAGAGGGAGTTCCTTTTGTTAAAAAGGAACAAGATACTGGCATACCGAGTTTTCGTCCGGCAGCTGCTCCAATTTGTTGTAATTCATATATCGGCTGAGGGTCACTACTACCTCGACCGACGAGTATAATTCTACTGTCTTGCATTGGCATTGTTTCACGTATTCTTTTAACTACAAGTTCAACCATATGTGGATGCGTACTAAAAGGTGGTGCAACTGAAAAATTTATATGTGGATATTTCTTTTGCATTTGCTCTATCTCAAAAGGAATATCACGTTTATAGTGAGCTGCTGCAAATAATAAAACAGGAACTATCATTATTTCAGTTGCCCCCTCTAGTATTGTTTCTGTAACTGCATCTTGAATGGTAGGTGTTGTTAGTTCAAGAAAAGCTATTTTTTGAATTCTTTCGTTACGCTCTGTCATAACTGATTGAATAAAGTGAATGAATTGTTCATTGCCTTCTTGGAGCCGGCTCCCGTGTCCAACATATACAATTCCTTTCATCTTGCCACCATATCCTTCTTCATAATAATTTCTTGTAATTGATGATCAATGTTATGTAACCCGACTTTATTCGCATAGTGTAAAGTTGGAACGTTTGTATACGAGAATGGAAGAGTAAGAACATGCATAAATCCAAGACGCTTTACTTCTTCTAGAAACGTATCAATTGAAGCGCGTCCTTTAAATACAATGCTATCCCATGAGAATTCCGAAAGCATACGGGAATGAATTTCATCGAAGCGATTATCGATTGTATACTCATGAGTCATCATATAGGAGCCTGCACCAATTTTTTCTTGAATGAAAGCAATTCGATTAATATTTCGGCCTAAATAAATAGTTGTATTAGAAGAAAACGCTGCAGGTTTACTTAACAATCCATACTGCATAAGCTTTTCTTGAACAGGAAGGTTCATATATTGCAGTTCTGCCTGTAAGGAACGAATATCTTTATGGTGCTTACTGCATGATTGCATCAAAATCTCTACACTCTCAGCTGAACCAAATACAAGGCGATCAACACTAAAAATTTCATTGATTTGTTCAGAGGTTAATGTGTATTCTTCTTTTTGGAAAGTTGGGATTTGATATATTTCTGCACCGGATTCTTGTAACATTTGTTTTATTGAACTTTCTTTATTTGTTGCAGATGCAAATAAAACTTTCTTGCCGTGCAATGGTTTACGTTCTTTCCAAGCGATTTGATTCCGCAAAGTAACAACATCACCAACAATTGTCATGGAAGGGTTAGAAATATTTTCGTTTTTGACGATAGGAACAATGGTTGAAAGTGTCCCTGTGGCAACGCGCTGCTTTCCAGTTGTACCCCATTCAATGACTGCTACGGGTGTATCTTCTTTTTTTCCTGCTTGTAGTAAGTTTTCACAAATGGTAGGTAAGTTTTTTATACCCATATAGTAGGCGATCGTGTCGCTATTGTGGGATGAATTGTATTTTCCATGATCGGTTAAAGGACCTTTTGAATGTCCAGTTAGTAAAGTTACACTATTACTGTAGTTGCGGTGGGTGAGGGGGATACCTGCATAACTACTAGCGGCGATGCTAGCTGTAATACCTGGCACAATCTCGTATGGAATGTTTGCTGCCGCTAAAGTTTCTGCTTCTTCACCAACTCTGCCGAAAATAGATGGATCTCCGCCTTTTAAGCGGACAACGATTTTCCCTTCTTTCGCAAATTGAAGGAGGTGGGCGTTAATCATTTCTTGTCGCATAGTATGATTCTTAGGCATTTTACCGCAATAAATAAGTTCACAAGTTTGCTTTGTATAACTAAGAAAAGTAGGGTTCAATAAGCGGTCATATAAGACAATATCTGCACGCTTTAAGCAATCTATCGCTTTTTTTGTAATAAGCCCTTCATCACCTGGTCCTGCACCAACTAAATATACATATCCGTTCATATTCGCACCTCGTTTGTTTTTATTTAAAAGGAAGCCAGGGGAGGCTTCCTTTTGTAAATTACATATATATATAAATATCTCCGTCGATAACTTCTACTTCGTACGTTTGAATACAGCCGTCATCCGGTTTTTGAACTTCACCTGTTAGTAATGAAATTTTCCAATCATGTAGTGGACAAAAGACGAATTCCCCAGATACAATTCCTTCCGCTAACGGTCCGTTTTTGTGAGGACAACGATTTTCTACAGCTCGAATATCGCCATTTGAAAGACGAAATAGGGCGATAGACATGTCTTTCATTTGCACTTCTTTACCAATTTGAATAGGAAGGTCTTCCGCACGCATAACTTTTATTTTCTCTTTCGTTTGTAACATATGGTTCACAGCTCCTTATTTCACAGTTTCTACTTCATACATAGCTTTTAATGATTTCGTTTCTAGTGCCTGTCCCCAAGCTTCCGTATATGTGCTACGAGCTGTTTGGAAACGCTCATTTAACATCGTGACCATACTTGTATCCTGTAGTATTTCTTTTATGTGATCGAAGCCTAACCGTTCTGTCCAGTAGGCAGTACGTTCCCCATAAATACCAGTTTCACGATAATATTGCATGTAAGCTGTTGCGATGCGAAGGACATCATCTTCAGTAGGGACGATCATTACAAAATCAGCTTCACGTACTTCCGTACCACCATTTCCGCCAATATAAAGTTGGAATCCATTTTCAACACACACAACGCCGAAATCTTTCGTAAGTACTTCCGCACAGTTACGTGGACAGCCCGTTACACCCATCTTCATTTTATGAGGTGTATCTACCATTTCTAATGATTGTTCAAGGAGCATACCAAGTCCTAATGAATCTTTCGTACCGAACCGACAGAAACGAGAACCAACACATGATTTTACATTACGAAGCGATTTTGAGTACGCATATCCAGAAGTCATATGTAAGTCAGCCCATACGTTAGGTAAATCTTGTTTCTTAACACCATATAAGCCGATTCGACTCGCACCTGTAATTTTTACGAGAGGGACGTCATATTTTTTCGTAACCTCAGCAATCTTCATTAAATCATCTGCGGTTGTAACGCCTCCGTACATACGTGGAATAACAGAAAATGTACCATCATGTTGGATGTTACCATTCATTCTTTCATTAACGTAACGGGATGATTTATCATCTGCATATTCTTCTGGAATCGCCATACGTAAATAGTAGTTTAAAGCAGGGCGACATTTCGAACAGCCGTCTTCATGTGCAAAACCAAGGACATTTCGTACTTCTTTTGGAGATTTTAAACCTTTCTCGTGAATTGCCGCTACGACTTCATCACGTGATAAAGTTGTACATCCACACATACCGGCAGATTGCGTTGAGGCATCAAAAGCATCTCCAAGTGTATGTGATAAAATTTGTTCAACAAGCGGACGACATTTACCACAAGACCCCGCAGCTTTCGTACATCCTTTAACTTCTTCAAAAGTAGTTAACTCTTGCTCTAAAATGGCATGAACGATTGTACCTTTTGTAACACCATTACATCCGCAAATAGTGTCATCCGCACTCATAGTAGCTACGTTAAGTTCACTTTCTTCACCAGCTTTGTGAAGAAGGGAAGCGGCTGTATATTCTTGTATGTCTTCTTCTTTCTTTAACATGCTAAAGAGGCGTGTACCATCAGCAGTATCACCATATAAAACGATACCAACGACTTTATTGTCACGAATTAATACTTTTTTATAGGAACGTTTACATTCATCAAAGATTGATATTGCTTTCGTTATATCATCTTCATAAATTTGGCCAGCAGAGAATAAATCACAACCTGCAACTTTTAATTGCGTACCGACGATACTGCCTGTATATCCATCCGTTTGTAAATTCGTTATTTGTTTTGCTAATATTGCACCTTGTTCATAAAGAGGAGCAACAAGTCCATATGCGATACCATCATGTTCTGCACATTCTCCAACTGCATAAATGGATTCATCATTTGTTTGCATATAGTCGTTGACTACAATGCCGCGATTTACAATTAAGTCAGCATCTTTTGCTATTTGAGTATTTGGACGTATTCCGACAGCCATTACGATTAAATCACAATTTACAATTTCACCATCTTCAAATTGAATACCCTCAACATGATCGGTACCAAGAATCTTCACAGTTTTCTTTTCCATTAGAAATTTCATGCCTTGCGCTTCTAAATCTTCACGCAATAGAGAAGCAGCTTTGGCATCTAATTGTTGCTCCATTAAGCTCGGCATTAAATGAACAATATGTACGTCCATTCCTAAGTCAATAAGACCTCTTGCGGCTTCTAAACCAAGTAATCCACCACCAATGACAACGGCCTTTTTCTTATCTTTAGCAGTATTAATCATAAATTGTGTATCTTCAATTGTTCGGAATCCAGTCACACCAGGAAGGGTGGAACCTTCAACAGGTAATATAAAAGCACTAGATCCTGTTGCGATAATGAGTTTGTCATATGTAAGAGTACGATTTTTTTCTGTGACAATGACTTTTTCTTCTCGGTCAATACTTTGAACTCTCTCGTTTGTATATAAAGTTATTTCATTTTCTTCGTACCAACTATATTCGTTCATAATGATATCTTGCATATTTGTTTTTCCCTGCAGAACATGAGAGAGCATAATGCGATTGTAGTTTGGATGTGGTTCATCTCCAAAAATAGTAATATTATATAAATCACTATCATGTTTTAATATTTCTTCCATACAGCGTATGCCAGCCATACCATTCCCGATCATAACTAAACGTTTTTTCATATTCATTTCCCTTTCTATGTGAAAAGTTGAACAAAGAATTATATTTCCATTATAGAAAATTAAAAAAGAGGGAGATGTGATATTTATCACATATTTATAATGATTCACAAATTGTTTAAATTCGGGTTTATGTGAAGGGAGAAGCGAAAGAGATATTTGGTTATGTGGGCAGATAACTAGATTGTAGTGGAAGTGAAAGGAGAGAGGGACGCTTAATAGTCTGCGGGAAATGAACAAAACCCGGCAAATTAGAAGTTTTACTTTATGAGAGGACTTGTTTTTTAGTGAGATTAAAGAAGAGAGGAAGGAGGAATAATCAGTTGGGAATGAAGAACCCTCCATAACAAGCTGTAGTTCTTCTTCTGAAAGTTCTTTAAAGAGGAGGAACTCTCGTAAATGTTTTTTAATCATTTTTTCTTTCATAAATACAACGCCTTAATGCTACCTGATATATTCCTTTGATAAATTAAATTATATCAAGCTGTCCAGTGAAACGGTGGGGGAACGTGTGAATATTTTTTACAAAATGAAAAGCAGGACATGAGTAAAAATGCTCATGTCCTGCGCCGTAATTAAGCTTTTGCGATAGCACGTGGAAATAAAATGTTATTTTCTAAATGAATATGTTCAAACAAGTCAGATTCAAGAGCTTCAAGGCGCTGGTAAACAAGACGATAAGTGCCGCAAGCTCCTTCTGGAGGAGTAAAGTCATTTGTCACCTTACGAAGTTCTTTAATAATATTGCCAGCGTGGCTATGTTCATTCTCCAACTCATCTACTACTTTACGTAACTTTGCATAGTTTTCATCAGTTGGATTTTGCTCGAATTCTAAAATTAATGGGAAATCTTCGGTTTCTTCTTTAATTAAATGCTGTTCTAATTCAATTTTAAGTTCATGAAATAGCTTATGAATTTGAGCTAAATGAGGCTGACTAGCCCCATGAACGCGTAATACTTTCGTCACATATGGGCTTAACTGTGGCAATTCTTCATTTAAATAGCGATGATGCTTATTTATAACATAATCAATCAATTCTTGATAAGAAGCATTTTTCCAATCAATTTCAGATTCGTTTAATAGTTTCGTTTTATGATAAAGCGTATTTAACTCTGTGATTACCTCTGATGCGGATAAATTTCTTTCATTAATTGCATCAATAAGTGGTCTATTTCCACCACAACAAAAATCTATTCTATATGATTTAAAAAGATCACTAGCTTTCGGAAATTGTGTTACAATCTCACCGATAATTGAAGTTTCAGTAAATGTATGTTCCATATGAAGACCTCCATAAAGTTTAAATGTAATATCTAAATCAAGAATAGCGATAAATTAAAATCAATGTGGTGATTTAAATCACTTATTATGTGTCATTTTTGAGAATAATAAAAGGAGTTTTATTTAAGTAAGAGGAAGCGTAATTCGTCGCAATACTTTAGGATAATAAAAAAAGAAGCTTAGTAGAAGCTTCTTTTTTATTACTATCTTTCACACGCAACTCCATCGCCATCACGATCAAGTTTAGAGCTATATCCTGGTTGGTCTCTATATAATGGGGCTTTCCCAGCATTTTTAACTTCAGTACAATTTTTGAAATATGTATTACTATTGCTTCCAGCAGCCGGTTGTGTTTGAGTTTGCTGTGCTTTTTGTTGTTCCTGTTGTACGCGAGCTTGTTCAGCAGCTTGACGTTGTTGTTCTTCTTGTTGTTTGCGAGCTTGCTCAGCAGCTTGACGTTGTTGCTCTTCTTGTTGTTTACGGGCCTGTTCTTCAGCTTGACGTTGTCGCTCTTCTTGTTGTTTACGGGCCTGTTCTTCAGCTTGACGCTGTTGCTCTTCTTGTTGTTTACGAGCTAGTTCTTCAGCTTGACGTTTCTCATCTTCTTGCTTACGAGCTAGTTCCTCAGCTTGACGTTTCTCATCCTCTTGCTTACGAGCTAGTTCCTCAGCTTGACGTTTCTCATCTTCTTGCTTACGAGTTTTTTCGTCCGCTTCTTTCTTTTCTAATTCCTTTTTCTTTGCGTCATCTTTTTTCTCTTCACTATTAGAAGCGACTTGTTTATTAGTTGCTTTCGTTTTTTCAGAAGAAGGACTTGAAATACCTGATAGCGCAACAAAAATGACAAATAAAACAGCTGTAATTATAAATTGTTTTTTTGCTACACCTGTTTTCTTAATAACAGATAATATTGCAAGAACAAGGAAAAATATAAATAGAATGAAACTTAAAGTAGAAAAAAATTCGACGACTGGGTGTTCAGATTTTGTTGTGCCGGTCATTATTAACATAATTGAAATCATAAAAAGAATAACAGTTGGACGACCATATTGTTTTGCTTTTCCATTTTTCTTAAAGAATGAAATGATACATAAGATTAAAAGAATGATAGCAATCAAAAATAAAGCTACACCAATATTACTCAAAATAGCCATTTTCATACCTCCATTTGTAAGATTTTCTTTATTGATTATATAAGAATTCATTGGAAATTACAGGGTTTTTAATAAAATAAAAAGATTTATATTATTTTTAATAGATAAACAAACATTTATTTTATATATAAGGAAAAATAGATTTAATTCCTATTACATTTTGAAAAGATTTTCATAGATTATAGTATCTCATTTGAAAGGAGGAGATTTGAATGGAATTTCAATTATTAGTGAATTGCGTGTTACAAGAAGGGAATGCTTACTTTTTAGTAACAAAAGTAGATGATGTTATTACGTTGAAGGTGCCAATTACAGCAGGAGTAGCGGGTTTATTTTTAGCTTTAGGTGTACCAAGGTGTTCTTAATTTAGATTTCTATAGTAAAAGGATGAGGGACAAGCCTTACCCTTTTACTATTACATAATTTTTTTATGTAAACTAAATGAGTTTTTTTCAGTTTTTTAATATTATTTTTGCCATAGCACGTTTAAAATGGACATGCATATACTATAATGTTTCATTGGCCTTTGATGATGAACGATAGTTTTAAAAAGTGTATCGAAAGTAGAAGTGGTACTCTTTTTATTAATGAAAATAGAAGAGGTGCTAGTATATATGAAAAGACGAACGTATGAAATTCCAATCGCGTTGCGAAGAGAATGGTTTTTAATAGAGTTAGCGCATTTAACAAAAAAATATGGAATCGAAATTGCAACTAGTAAAATAGAAGATGCACCATTCCTTAGAGATCAAGTTACAGAATTGAGAATAGGAGCTGGTTTGCAATACGATAAATATGATGATGAGTATATCATCGGATTTTAAACAAAGAAGCTGCGTATAAAAGGTTATTAAAGAGACCTTTTATACGCAGTTTTTTTTGTGAAGAGAAAGCTTTATTGAGAAATATTCAAAACGCTTATTGTAAAAAGGAATGAATGAATGTTGAGAGAATAACGTTTGATAAGAAAGAAATGCGGCTACTAATTTCTAATTCTAATGTATCGAAAAAGTAATTGATTAAATGGAATTTAAAACAATTGGTGTTCAATGTAATGGTAGCGTTTTCTTTCTTGCGGAAAAGGGGGATGTTAATGGGAATTATGAAAAGGAGTATAGCATTATTTATTGTACTTTGTTTTATGAGTCCGCTGGTTTTTAGTACAAATGTACACGCGGAGGTTGTAACAGAGCTTAAGACTGGTTTTCCAGACAAAGAAGTATTTACTCCTGGAGAATGGTTTTTAGGTCAGAAACCTGCTAATTATGATGAGAATAAACCACCAATTCTCTTCGTGCAAGGAAGAAATGGTAATGCGGATAGTTGGTATGGAAAGACAGTATATCATGATATGAATGATATGTACGACTACGCCTTGAAAGCAGGCTATCAAACTGTATTTATTCAATTATACGATGCTGCGGGGAAAGGATCAGCTAGCCAATGGGACAATGGAAAATTGTTAGCACAAAAGCTTGAAGAAATTTATAATCATTTTGGTGAAAAAGTAAATGTTGTAGCTCATAGTAAAGGTGGTATCGATACACAAGCTGCGTTAGTTGGATATGGAGCGAATCGATTTGTTGGAAATGTTATTACACTTGCCACTCCGCATTACGGATCAAATTTAGCGGATTTATCATATAGTTGGTGGGCAGGGTGGCTCGCCTCTATATTAGGTCAAAAAGATGATGGGACATATTCATTGCAAATAGGTGAAATGGCAAAGTTTCGTTCTACAATAGATAATAATCCTGCAGCTAAATTAAACCGTTACTATACGGCTACTGGGACAAGCTGGGGACCTGTTTTTTCAGCATTATCTATGGGCGGGTTGTACTTGTCATCATACGGTTCTAATGATGGATTAGTGAACGAATGGAGTGCTAAGTTACCATATGGAACACATTTATTTACGGATGCACGATTTGATCATGATAATATACGAAAAGGTTCAGCTGTTTTCGCACGAATTGAGCCATATTTACGGACAGCAAATTTACCAGTACCGGCTTTATTAGCCCCGAGTAATAGTTCAGAGGAAAAGGTAGAACAATTAAACACAACTTCTAATCAAGCTATTTTAGGAGGAGAGTTGTCACAAAATCAGTGGGTAGGGCAAATTGTCGCAGTTGATAAAAAAGCAGAAGGGGTAGTTTCTGTTTTAACAGCTTCTTCGGATGTAGAAATACAACTAATATCTCCAAAAGGAAAAGTTTATACAAATAAAGATAGTGCTGTATCTACTGGTGAAGGTGAATCTCTCTTTAAAGGAGCGACTATAAGAACATTTAAATTTGATAAAATGGAAGCAGGAGAATGGCAAGTTAAAATGATGGCAAAGCAGCCAAAAGATGCATATTTAATCGTAACCGATTACAAAAAAGATGCTCCGTTCGTCCTTCAAATGCCGGCAAAAGTTAAAGTAAATAAAGCAGAGTATAAACTCAAAAAATCACCTGCAGCTCCAGAAATGAAAGGCAATCTTTCAGTAACAGTACGAGTAATTAATAAAGATGGAAAATTAGTTTCTGAATCAAATGAATCGCAAAATATTAATACAACTACATTCACAGGTGCTTTGAAAAATATAGAACAGCCAGGTGTATATAACGTTACAATTGATATGAAAGGGATGAATAAGGAAGGACAACCTTATAATCGTACGATAGTTAAATCGGTTTATGTGGAGAAGTAGGAAATAATGAATAGGTTTAATAAAAAAGTGCCGAACTCTTGTGGTAGAAGTATTCGGTACTTGTTTTGCTTATTAGATTAATAGAACTGTAAAATGAGAGCATACGTTTTATAAGGTAGATGAATAAAAAATCTGAAGATTGTAGGAATCGAAAGGAAACGCTATTTAATAATAAAAAAAGATGCTGAAGTAGCATCTGAATATGAAGGTGAATTATTATTAGTTTAGTTTTGTAACAGTTAATTCAACTGAATTTATACCATTATCACAAGTTACAATACTTTGATGATTAAAACTACTATTATTTCTAAGTTGAAGATTATATGTAATGACTTTTGAAGAAGAAAAAGGCTGAAAACTTAGCAGATAACTCTATCCGAGGTTTCAAAATGTTGAAGTATTTAAACTTTAAGATAGTATATCACCAAAGTAAACAAGAGAAGTATTTAAAGGACAGCATTTTAGTTAAACAGAGAAATGGATAAAGTGATGACTAAGTTTCCAACTTAGTCATCGCTTTTTATTTATACAATTGAGCAGGAAGAAGGCAAAAAATATCGAATGAATGTAATTATACAGAATTGTTTGTATTTGGTATGAATAGTAGTTAAAGATACGTTAGTTATAGTTCAAACAGTAAGAAAATAGAGATTAAATAATAGAGGGAGCAACTTACATGGAAAATATATTAAAGGTATCCTCAAAATCAAGTCCAAATTCAGTGGCAGGTGCAATAGCCGGTGTACTAAGAGCAAGTGGCAAAGTAGAAATTCAAGTAATTGGAGCGGGTTCTTTAAATCAAGCGATTAAAGCAATTGCGATTGCAAGAGGTTTTGTCGCTCCAAGTGGAATTGATTTGGTTCTTGTTCCAGCGTTTCAAGAGGTTACTATCGATAATCAAGAAAGAACAGCAATCAAATTAATTGTAGGTCCTAGAAGGAAAAGATCTTAATAGCGAACACTAATATAAGGGGATTCGAAAAGGCCAATAGACTCCAAAAAGTTAGACACGTTATTTCATTTGGCAGTTCCTTGGGCGTGGACACAGTATTGTACCGGATTCATGACTTTTAATTTCCCCTTATATTTAGCGGGTTTTTCTAGAACCTTAAAAATGCCAAATCCTTTGTGACATAAGGGATTTGGCATTTTTGAGGTTTTTATGTTTTTTAAAATCAACAATTCTAAAACTGCTCATTCTTCTCCCAAGATTCAACGATATAGCATGAGAAACCTTATTATATCAAGGTTTGTAAGTGGTGATTTAACTCGATACTCACATTTTGCTCACATTAGAATTTTTCGGCTTTTATTTGATGTTTTCATAAGGTTTTATTACATTCTCAAAATTTTCTGCGGCCTGTTGCTGCATGTTTTGTGTGATATGGCTATACTTGTCTAATGTCATTTGAATAGAAGAGTGTCCTAAGCGATCCTGTACAATTTTAGGATGCTCACCAGCTTGGAGCATAAGTGTTGCATGTGTGTGCCTTAAGTCGTGAATACGAATTCGTGGAACACCAGCTTTTTTATAATGGTCTTTCAAAAAACGATGAGGAGCATCTATATGTAAGGGACAATGAATCGTATTGCCAGCGAAAATATAGGCCTCCTCATTCAAGGAGATACCCCAGCGGAAAAACTCTTTCTTTTTATAAAGGTAGTATGCTTGTAACTCTATTACAACAAAGGAAGAGATACTAATACTTCTATTAGAAGATTTAGTTTTAGTAGCAGCTTTAAATAGTCCTTCTTCAGTTTTTACAAGTGATTTATTAACTAGGATACGTTTATTATCAAAGTCAATATCCTTCCATGTTAGTGCAAGTAACTCTCCACGTCTCATACCAGTATAGATTGCGAGTAAAAAGAACATATAGTACTTTTTATTTTTTTCTTTTAAATAATGAAGGAATCGATTACATTCCTCACTGGACCATGTTTTCATCTCACCTTGCTCTTCACGTGGTTTTTTAACCTTATTCATTATATTATCATGTATGATTTCCCATTCTACAGCGTGTTTGAAAATGCACCTTAGGCAGCGATGGATATTGCTGATTGTACCATTTGATAGTCCTTTTTCCTTAAGTTCAGCATAGTAGCTTTGAATCATTACGGGCTTAATACTTTTAATTTTTTTATAACTAAATGTGGGAAGGATATAGAGCCTAACTAAGCTCATGTCTTTTTCAAAAGATGTAATTTTTAACTCAGCTTTACGAAGAGGCTTTAACTTTTCCCATACATCTAAAACAGTTAATTGTTTGTCATTATGGTATTGTCATTCCAAACGAATCCGAAGAAACAGGTGTAGGCTTATACGGAATGCTTTCACAATTAACAAAAGCTTTTCAAGAACATGTGACAAAAACTGATGCTAGGTTGAAAGAATTAGAGCCTATAAAACCTAAAGGGAATATAAAACATAGGAACAGAGTAAAACGTCATAGAAGACCGTCTAGACATACGAAAAGGAATTGTCAGAAAGGGGTGTAATTATGCGAAATGAGGAAATTATTATAGACTTAGCAGATCCTGTGTTTACAAAGACAATTCGTTCCCGTCAAAATGATAAAAATGGATTGAAAATTACTGTAAATGTAAGAGAACTGGGGAATAGTGTTGATTTAACTGGATATGCAGTCAAATATGAAGCGACAAATCATACAGGGGCATTCATTCGTGATGATGCTCAAATAATTGATGCGAAAAATGGTGTGTTTTCATATACTTTTACATCTCAAGCAGTTTCAACTTCGGCCGATTGGACTGCTTATTTTGTTATGGAAAAAAACGCTGAACGAACGAGTACCCCTGATATCCGAATTGTGCTTAAGCGAGATGTAAAAGAAGGAAATATGAAAATAGAAAACTATATTTCTGATTTTGAAAAAGCTATAGAACAAGTGGCAGGATATCGAAAAGAAATTGATGATACAAATAAGAGAATTATAGATACAAACAACAAATTTGTAGAGTTAACAACATTAATTAATGCGAAAGGTGTCCAAGTACCAAAGATCACAACAGAATCAGGTGGGCAAACTATTTCTGTTAGTGATATCACAAAGAACATTCTCGACGAAATAGCTGCAAAAGGTGCTGGGATGAATACAATTTATTGTGCTACAGGTGTGCAAAATACAATTCCATCGAGCAAACCTTGGAGGGGAATTTCTTATTTTAATCAGAATAATATTGGCTTTGTAATCGCTAAAGATAGTGTAGGTGGATTTTATACAAATTATCTAAACGGAAATAACGGGTGGACAGGGTGGACAAATCATGTCACAAGAGAGGATTTTGTAGGGTGGGATTTTACTGTACAAGGATTTAAACGATCTACCGATACAGATTGGACTCAGATGTCAATCACTAACGCTTCAAACGTTGAAGGAAGACAAGTTACTAGAGCGAAACGAAGTGGCGACCAAGTTTCCGTTATAGGCTCTTTAAAGAATATAAAAGAAGGGCAAGTTGTATTCAATGTTCCAGCTGGATTGCGACCTGCTCAACAAATAACAGATGTTGTTATTATTGCTGGTCCACCTTATTCTATATGTGAATTTAACGTAGAAACTGGCGGTAATGTAAAAATATACAACATCACTACTGACAAAACTATTCATTTTTCAATCAATTATTTAGTATAAAAAAGGAGGTAAACAAGTGGAACGTATCGACGTATTCATAAAAACGTTTATAGCTACCTTTGGTGGCTTCTGTGGATATTTCTTAGGAGGATGGGATGCAACATTGAAAATCTTAGTGACGATGGCAGTTATTGATTATTTAACTGGAATGATTGCAGCAGGATACAACGGAGAGTCAAAAAGTAAAGTAGGTTTCAAAGGCATCGCCAAAAAGGTGGTGCTTTTTCTTTTGGTTGGAGTGGCTGCGCAATTAGATACAGCGTTTGGAAGCAACAGCGCTATCCGTGAAGCAACAATCTTTTTCTTCATGGGTAATGAATTGTTATCACTTTTAGAAAACGCTGGAAGTATGGGAATCCCACTTCCACAAGCTTTGACAAACGCGGTTGAAATTTTAGGTGGTAAACAAAAACAAGATGATAAAAAGGGAGATGTTCAATAATGAAAAAACATATTATCGATATTTCAAAATGGAATGACAGTATTAATTGGGATGTATTAGCTCCTCAAGTTAGTTTAGCGATTTGCCGTGTTCAATATGGATCAGATACAGTAGATGGATTATATAAACAACATGTATCACAATTAGAGAAACGTGGCATTCCACATGCTGCCTATGCGTATGGATGCTATGTTTCTGTTAATGATGCAATTGTGGAAGTGAACGATTTTATGAAAAGAACAAATTCAAATGCTAAATTCTTAGTGCTAGATTGTGAGGATGATACATTAAAAAGTTGTGGACCCGACAATCTAGCAGCTGCTTCTCAAGCTTTTATTGATACATGTAAAGTGGCAGGTTGGAAAGTCGGATTTTATGTATCGCATCATATGTACAACCAATATGGTTTAAATAAGGTGAAAGCAGACTTTTTATGGATTCCTCGTTATGGAAGTAATAAACCTGCCTATGCGTGTGATCTATGGCAATATGCAGACGGAGAAACAGGCGGTTGGCTTGATGGTGTAGAAAAAGTTGACTTAAATGTTCTAAATGGAGACAAGCCATTATCTTGGTTTATTGGTGGTAATGAACTAAATCCAATTAACCCAATTGATCCGATTCAGCCTATTCAAAAGAGGGAATTGGACATGCAACATCGAAATACGATGATGGTTATGGTGTGAATCTATATGAAAATCCTGCTGATCCTATTTTTGCTGGACGTATTACACAAAAAATCCCTTACTTAATCCAGAAAGGATACTGGGGTGGTGGAGAAAAAAATATGATCTGCCTTGGAAATGAAAAACAGTGGGCTTACCTAAAACATTTTGATGTCCAATGGTTCTATGCATACACTAAATATTGGTCAGGGTATCAAATCCGAACTTACGATGGACCGAACGGCAATGACACTGGTTTTGTGGATGGAAGTGAGCCGTATCAATTGTTTAATAGACAAGATGGGCATATTGATATTGGTGGTAATCGTTGGATTCGTGAGGAACATGTAATTATTAAGTAATAGGTGGTTTCAAAAGTACACAACAACAAAGGTAAAACCTACTATGTAACTGCTAGCGAAGCATATGTATTTATGAAGTGAAAATCCGGCTCTTATGAGTCGGATTTTCACTTCATACTTTAGATTTTCTGTTTTCCATATTAAATACATTTTGCATAAATTATTAAGTGCTTTTTATTCAACACCAATAACAATCCATTCACTTATATCATTCCAAAAGTTAACATTATAATTAGGTAGCCAAAGTTGACTTCCCGCTTGTCTGATTTATTCAAACTTGCTATTTAATAGGAATTATAATTTGTAGAAATAATATACTCTTATACATAAAGTATTCAGCATGATATTACAGTACAGAGTCTCGTTTAATATCGAAAATGTCTATTTCATTTTGCTCAAATAAATCCTCAAGCTTATTTGAACCATTTTGTTGAGCAAATAAATATTCTTTTTCTGATATTGGGACGGCAAGCAACCATGCGACTTTTTTGTCTGAGAAATCAATTGTTTGTAACTGACCTTCCCACAGAAATGGTGGCACAAAAAACATATGTTTCATTTCACTATTAGGATAATCAAACTTCAGCACATCCAAAAATATTTGACCTGGATAGAGTGGCATTTTTGAATTGATTACACAAAAAGCACATGTTGCTAGTACATTTGCATAATTATTATAAGCTGTTGCACTCGCACCAACAATTTCTACTCGTAAAGACTTTTCATCTATAGATCGTCCTATTGAATGCATATGCAAGCCAATAGTAGAATACGATGTAACACCCTCACAGGGTCTATCTCCTGTTGATAAAATATCTATATTACTTATACCATTATCATCCCAATATTTAGAAACAACAGGATTACCTCCAAACACTTTTAAAGCTGATTTAGCAATTATTTTACTTTCATTTGATATCCCCATTTTACTCTCCTATCTTTCGCTAATAATTTTTAATAATTTCAGTCTCCAAAATAATCATCCGTTAAATCTTCACCTTTATGACTCCTATTCGATGACGGAAGTTCAGGGCGGTAATGATTAGGATTGTTATGTTCATCTAAAAACTGTTCTCTTGTTATTCCTCTTTCTTCAGCACTTTTTTTATGCTTTCTAAATTCATAACCTGGTAAATGCCCCATATCCCAAGGCTTATCTTTATTCATTATTTTATTATCTATTGGATTCCTTACGAGACCATCTTCACTTTTAGCATTATCCCAGACTTTATCTCTTACGCCCTTTCTATATCCTGAAGGTCTTGTGTAAGTTTTATCGCCTGAGTCACTTTCAATACCATTTTCTTTTTTATACTTATCCCAAGCCTTACTCATTTCATCCTTACTATATTTACCTTTGTTGGCAGTTTGAAATTCATTCCATGTCGATGGGTTAGAACTACTACCACTAGAAGACGGGGAAGACTGGAATTTTTGAAGAGTATCCTTACCATTTTGAATTGCATTACGCCCAACAAATACACCATGTCCAGCAAGACTAAGCCCAGCCGCTGTAGCAGTTGCATCTAATGGAAGAACAATTGGTGATGCTAACCCACCACTTCCTACTTCTGCGACGAAGGTTAAGAAATTAGCCCCGCCTATGACGGTAAGACCTTCTAGAATTTCTATAATGGATGCCGCTCCTGCTACAACATTTCCGGCAAATCTTCCCGATTGATAAGTTAACTTGCTTTCTAATTCATCATTATCAGGTGATTCTAGTCCAATAACGCTTTCGAAAGCGGCACTACCAGCGCCTTGAAAAAATTCTTTCATAAATTCCCAAGTACTGATAGCTGTTTTTTCATACCATGGTCTATTGGCTTCTTGTTCTCGTAAAGCAATTGCTTTTTCAATTTGTGCTTCACGAGCTTTACTTTCTCTAATTGCTTGAATAGGACCCGTCCACTCCATATTCAATTCTTGTATGCTAAATGTTCCACTTGCGGGGCTGAAACCTTTCCCACTTTGCACTTCCGCAAGACCTTGCGCGATACTCGCAGCTAATTGAAGTGCAGTATCATAATTACTACTAGAAGTATAATTGAATTCATGTAAGTGTTCTAGTTTTTCTTGCAGTTTTCGTTTCATCGCATCAAAAATCTCCATCATCGCTTGCATACCTGGAAGTGTATTACTAATTACTTCAACCCCTGCTCTTGTTTGGTCAATCCCTCGAATTTGTTCTAGTATTTCTTGTTCGATGACATCTGTTGAAGCTACTTGTGATTGAAATTGACTTGGAAAGGCATCATTCTGACGGATTAGTTCTTCACACAAGTAAATGATTCCTTGTGCTAATGGACGAAAGGTTTGTGCAAAGAATGCTTTTGCACTGCTATATGTTTGTCCTTGTAGAACAGTATCAATTGCAAAAGCATCAATCGACTGAATAGCTTGTTCCATACTTTGAATGGTAGCGGTACATACAGCGTTCATGCTTTGTGTTTGCGTATGTACTTCCCCTAGATACATATTCAAACTCATGAATTGACCTCCTTTGCTAGATTCTGTTTTTGATAGTAAAGGTCATTTTCTAAGTCACTAAGATTTCGTTTTTCCTTAAGCAATGTTTCTTTTTGATTTTCCAATTCGAAAGTAAGTTTTCGCTCAATATATTGTGCATCTTGACTCATATTCATAAAAAACAATGACATTTCTCTATCTCTATGCCAAGTTCCTAAAATACGGTCAAACAAACGATGGTTTTGATTTTTCCATACATGAAAATCCTCTTCTACGTGTTCCTGTGTTTGAATCGCAGATTGATTCCGATTCTGTTCTTCAAATACACTTCGTAATTTTTGATTTAATTGATTCATTTGTTTTTCAATATCTTGACTCATCTTTTTCCTCCTACCGTTTTACTTTACGTAGGTTATCACATTAGCGAAAAATATTTTGAAGTTCTTTATCCATTCTCTCAAACTCGTTAGCTACCGAATGAATATTATCAACCGCTTGTTGAAAGGCTACAGAAAATTGTTTCGTCAAATCTAAAACTTGTTGGCTTGCTTCTTGTGCTTTGGAGTTAACAGATAGTGTTGTACGCGTCGCCTTTGTTATAGAACGACTTGTTGCACTTTGAATCCTGTCAGAAGCTGATCCCATTTTCGTAGCAATTTGTGTTGCTGTTTGTAAATTACTTTGGAATTGTCCCATCGTATAAACCCTTTCTATATTTCTATGAACGTATTAAAGAAGGGGAGTGCCTAGTATGTATGTCCATTATCCTATTGTTCCTTATAGGAACCCTCCTGGAAAAATATTGCGGATATAATTATAACAATAAATGGTTAAAGTTTTCTCAAAAAAATATATTTTACAACCTATGTGTTTGTTATAGTTCTCAAAAGGTAATGTAGTATAACATAGAGGTAAAATACGAATGGGAAAGTAATAAATTGATGCTAATGATTTATATTATGCTGTATGGGCTGAAAAGGGTGGTTGGTTAAATCTTGGCGGTGAACAATGGATTAAGAACAATCCATCTTATGTGAAGTTTAGTAAGAAAAGCACAGTAGATTCCTCTATTGTAGGGAAGCGTGTTGTTACTAAAGTGGACAACCTACGTTTCTATGAATCTCCATCTTGGCAGGATAAAGATGTTGTAGGTACAGTTGATACAGGATTAGGATTTATAATTATCGATAAAGTATCCGTGAATGGTTCACTTCAATATAAAGTGAAAAACTCAAAAAGTAGTGTCTTTTATATTACAGCTAGTTTTAAATATGTAGAAGTAATATAAAAAGGTGCCGGCTCTTATGAAGTGCCTCTATATTTCTATCTCCATGTGTAGCTTTAGTTGTTGAACCTTTACCTTTTCTCATTCTCTCAACTTCTTCTATTTTGTGTGATTTTTATCTCCATCGCCATGCAATCGTTGTATCTTCAATGTGGATTGCTGGAATATCGATTCCTAAATATTTCTCTTCGTTCTCATCGAAGACGGACCAATTTTCATCGTCTAGAAATTCAGGGTCAATACTTTCAAAGTCAAAAGTACTGTCTTCGTCTACCATTTCACGAAAATATTCTTGATAGGGTTTACTATTATCATTTAAGTGTATTGTTCCATACATCCATGGTGTTTCTCCAAAAACGTCTGTGATGCAACCTATTTCAATATCTTTAAAGTATAATTTCATATTTACACCTTCTTATTCATAAATTTTAAAGTAGTCTTTTGGTATCTCACCTTTTATCAAATACTCGTTATCTCTTTTTGTCCACTTTAGAGCTCGGTTTTTCCAAAAAGGTGTGGTTATTTTATCTTGTTCAATTAAATGTTCGATTTGTTTTGGATTTAAGATTGCTACGTCTTTTACATCTCCATTACGGATTGCCGTTCTTAAACCATTAAAATCTAGTTCGATTGATTTATCTCCATACTTTACAGTAGCGCCGCTATTAGGGGAAAAGTTTGTAAATGGACTATTATTTTTTCCACTCTTTCTATATCCTCCTAATATATGTTCAGTAACTGTAACTTGTCTATCTTTGTACATGCCTTCTTTATTAGCTGGAACTAGATTGCCTGATTCGTCGATATATGATTTGTTATTAGGGTGTGAAGCTTAATCCGCACACAAGTTCTGCAATGGGAACGGTAATCCCTATTTAACAAGGTGATTGCAATACAAGATTTGTTGTGGGGACTTATGTCAAATGAATAGGTTTTAAAAAAAATCAATCTAATACAGTGTAATTAAAAGGCTATTATTTGCTCACATTTTGCTCACAAATAATATAAAAACACGTGAAAAAATGTGAAATACCCCTTTGGAATAGAATATAATATAACAAATAAAAAGTGTCACAAATGCTTGTATAACAGGCATTTGTGACACTTTTATAGTTTTATATAACATAAAATAAACAACCTTAAAACTGCTCATTCTTCTCCCAAGATTCTACAATATAATGCGCAATCGTAGGATTAAATCCTTTACCAACTAAAAACATAATCGCAGCAACTTCTGTTAAAGCATGTTTATGTGATGTATGTTTCGCTTCATTTAAACCGTAATCTACCCAAGGTTTTACGAAATCTAATACAGGTTTCTTTAAAGGTAAAAACTGTGTACCGACAACTTGCTGGATTTGTTGTTGCGTTGGTTCTGTAATAGGTCCTGGTGGTAAAATTTGTGGCTGTGTAATATCGAATGTTGGTCCAGGCGGTAAAATTTGCGGTTGCGTAGGATCGATAGTTGGCGGTGCTGGCGGTGAGACACGTGCGTCGTAGCTTGGTTGATACATTTGTTGTTGGTATTGCGGTTGTTGTGGCTGAGTTGTGTATGGATTTTGTTGTTCTTGAGTGTACTGAGTTGTGTATGGATTTTGCTGATATTGTTGTTCTTGAGTTGGTGGTGCTGCATATGGATTTTGAGGATATTCATAATTTGGACGTGTGTCATATGGATTTTGTTGATATTCAGTTTCTTGAGTTTGCGGTGTTGCGTATGGATTTTGTTCGTATTGAGGCTCTTGATGTTGTGTCTCTTCTTCCCCATACTGTTCAGCATATCTTTGTTCCTGATGTTGAGGGGAAAATGGTTGCTGTGGATAAGGCGGTTGATTATTATAGAACATTTTTATTCCTCCTTCATGATGATGCCTACCACCTAGTATATGGGCGGACAAGAAAACATGTGATGAATAAATGCAGGCGTGTTACAATAAGAAACTGGGTGAAGATAAAATGATAAAACAAGAAAAAATACAAAAAACAATAACTTTCGTAAAACATATTTTAGAAAAAGATGCGAGTGGGCATGATTGGTATCATATTGAACGCGTACATAAATTGGCGATTTCTTTATCCGAGCAAGAAGGGGGAAATCGTTTTATAATTGAAATGGCAGCATTACTTCACGATGTAGCAGATGAGAAGTTAAATGTGAGTGAAGAAGCAGGAATGAAAAAAGTTTCTGATTGGTTAGAAGAGTTACGTGTTGAAGAAGAGGAAAGTAAGCATGTTCTTCATATCATCGCCAATATGTCTTATAAGGGCGGTCATGGTGGCACAGTTGAATCACTTGAAGGGAAAATTGTTCAAGATGCGGATCGTTTAGATGCTCTTGGTGCAATTGGAATAGCTCGTACATTTGCATACGGAGGAGCGAAAGGGAGATTAATGTATGATCCAACTATCCCTCCTCGAGAAGTGATGACGAAAGATGAATATAGAAAAAATAATGATCCATCTTTAAATCATTTTTATGAAAAACTTTTAAAACTAAAAGATTTAATGAACACGAACGCAGCAAAACAAGAGGCTGAAGTTCGTCATTGTTATATGGAAGAGTTTATTGAACAATTTATGAAAGAGTGGAATGCACAAATATGAAAATGTTAACTGTGGAGAACTTATCGAAATCATACGGAGAAAAACCGTTATTTGATGGATTATCATGTAGTATTACAGAAGGACAACGTGTCGGAATTATTGGTGTAAACGGTACTGGTAAATCGACATTATTAAAAATAATTGCAGGATTAGAAACTCCTGATACAGGTGATATGACGCATTCACGTGGTTATACAATTAGTTATTTATCACAGCAACCAGAGTTTGATGAAAAACTAACAGTATTAGAGCAAGTGTTCCATGGTGATACACCTTTAATTCGTCTTCTTCGTGATTATGAACAATCGTTATTAAATATCGAAAAAAATCCAAGTAATGAAAAAGTACAGGAACAATTATTTGCCGTACAGCAACGCATGGATGCAATGAGTGCATGGGAAGCAAATGCAAATGCGAAATCTCTTTTAACGAAATTAGGAATTACAGATTTTACTGCAACTGTTGGAAACCTATCTGGTGGACAGAAAAAACGTATCGCAATGGCACAATGTTTTATTGAAACACCTGATCTATTAATTTTAGACGAGCCTACGAACCATCTTGACCATGAGACAGTTGAATGGTTAGAAGAATATTTAGCAAGATATACAGGTGCGGTATTACTTGTAACCCATGATCGTTATTTCTTAGATCGTGTGACAAACCGTATTTTTGAATTAGATAACGGTAAACTATATAGCTACGAAGGAAACTATAGTACATTTTTAGAAGCGAAAGCACTTCGTGAAGAGCAAGAATCGGCACAAGAATCCAAACGCCAAAATTTATATCGTCGTGAACTTGCTTGGATTCGCCGTGGTGCAAAAGCCCGTTCTACGAAACAAAAGGCGCGTATTCAGCGTTTTGATGAGCTGAAGGGACAAGAAGGACCAGCAGCGAAGCAATCAGTTGATATTGCACTAAGTGGAAGTCGTCTAGGAAAGAAAGTACTTGAGTTAAAAGATGTAACGAAAAAATTTGGCGATAAGACGGTACTACATAATTTTAATCATATTGTGAAACCAGGCGATCGTATCGGAATTATTGGGGCGAATGGAAGCGGGAAATCTTCGCTATTAAATATGCTTGCAGGCAAGTTATCTCCTGATAGTGGTGAAGTTGAAGTAGGACAAACTGTAAAAGTTGCTTATTATACGCAAGAAAATGAAGAGATGAATTTAAATCAGCGTATGATTGAATACATTAAAGAGATTGCAGAAGTTATTCATACGACAGACGGAAAAGTAATTGGTGCATCTCAAATGTTAGAACGTTTCTTATTCCCGACACATTCACATGGTACACCGCTTGGTAAACTATCTGGTGGTGAAAGAAGACGTTTATATTTATTACGTATTTTAATGGGAGAACCAAACGTACTATTACTTGATGAACCTACGAATGATCTAGATACACAAACATTAACAGTACTAGAAGATTATTTAGAAGATTTCCCAGGTGTCGTTTTAACTGTATCGCATGACCGTTACTTCTTAGATAAAGTAGTAGATGAATTGTTCATCTTTAGTGGCGAGGGCGAAGTGCGTGAATTCCTAGGTAGTTATACGGACTATTTAGAAATGGAAAAGACGAAAGAACTTATTGAGAAGGCGGAAGTTCAAAAAGAGAAAAAAGTAGTAGAAGAAGCTCCAAAACAACAACGTAAACGTAAACTTTCATATAATGAGCAGCGTGAATGGGAAACAATTGAAGATACAATTGCCGAACTAGAAGAGAAAATTGAGTCAATTGGAGAAGAACTTGCGAAAGTTGGATCTGACTTCACAAAGGCACAAGAATTATCTGAAGCACAGCAGAAAACAGAAGAAGAGCTAGAAAAAACGATGGAAAGATGGAGCGAACTATCAGACATTGTTGAAGGATTAAAATAAAAACAAGCTGCATATATTGAAAAGTAAAGAGAAAAACTTTACACTATTGGTAGAACCTATTTTAGGAGGGGAAAAAATGAGAACATCTAATCCAATGTTGAAAAAAGACGCATTTCGTAAAGAAGGAGCAAGTGCTTCTGCGATGACTATTGGTGGAACAGTAGGCAAAACGTTTATCATGCTTATCTTGCTTCTTGCAACGTCTGTCTATTCATACATACAGATGACAAATAATACGATGAAAATGCCAGTATTAATTGGTGCTTTAGTTATTGCGGCAATCGTCGCATTTGCATCTATCTTCTTCCCGCGTATATCACCAATTGGTGCACCGATTTATGCAGCGGTAGAAGGGATTGTATTAGGAAGTATTTCAGCGATTTATACAATGAAATTTGGCGATACTATCGTTTTAAACGCTGTCTTACTAACAATTTCAATTCTATTTGCAATGCTAGTGTTGTATGCAACGCGCGTAGTAAAAGTAACTGATAAATTCCGTACGGGTGTAATAGCAGCGACAATGGGAATTATGGTTATGTATTTAATCGTATTCTTACTAAACATGTTCGGTGTTACTGTTCCATATATTCACCAAGGTGGAACAATTGGTATGATCATTAGTGCAGTTATTATTGTAGTTGCTGCATTAAATCTATTACTAGATTTCGATTTAATCGAAAGCGGTGCACGTAGCCAAGCTCCAAAATATATGGAGTGGTACGGTGCAATGGGTCTAATGATGACTCTAGTATGGCTATACTTAGAAATTCTTCGTTTTGTTTCTTACTTTACGAAAAATGACTAATAAAAAAATCCTGCATGAAATGTGCAGGATTTTTTTGTTTTCAAAGATAAATTGAAAATATGGATGTTGGCGACTTAAATTGAAGGGGGATGGAATATGATGAAAGAGAAAAAAGGATTATGAAAAAACTATTTTCTAAAAGTTTTTTCATAGAACTAGATGACGCTTTAACATATCCATCAGCAGAAGTCATTCGTTCAGCTATTGAAGGATATGCGGCTGAATGTAATGGGAAATTAAAATTTGAGAGTAAAGTTAAACCGATTATTTTTAACTTGGAAAATGTAATGTACTGCGCTGAAATAAAGATGGATCGCGGAGGATATTACATATCTTGCAGTGAAGTATAATATTTTTGGAAACCTTACATGTTTAAACTATGTAGGGTTTCTTTTTTAGTTTTGTAAGATATAAAGTAATACTTTTTATTTACAAACATGCCGTTTTGTACTTTTTACCCTTCCAACATTTTTCCTTACAATGAAGAAAAATATGTGAGGTGGTATAACTTATGATGAATCGAGTTGTATTAATCGGTAGATTGACAAAGGAGCCAGAATTATACTACACAAAACAAGGAGTCGCTTATGCACGAATATGTGTTGCGGTGAATAGAGGTTTTCGAAATAGTTTAGGTGAACAACAAGTCGATTTTATAAATTGTGTTGTATGGCGAAAATCGGCTGAAAATGTAACAGAATATTGTACGAAGGGCTCACTTGTTGGGATTACCGGACGTATTCATACGAGTAATTACGATGATGAACAAGGAAAGAGAATATATAGAACTGAAGTTGTAATTGAGAGCATTACATTTTTGGAGAGAAGGCGGGAGGGTGCATCGCAATAATATTAGAATTTTAATGATAGTTTCGGATTGATTAGGTGGAAAGAGAAAGAATGAAAAAGTATGATGCTGGGAAGAAATCAGCAAAATTAAGCATCCGAGTAGGAGTATAAAGGGGTAACATGTTACAATACAGCTAAGAACACGCAATAAAGGAGAGTTTTTTACGTGAAGATTAAAGCTATTGAACCGACGCCAAGTCCGAATACAATGAAAGTTATTTTAAATGAAGTATTACCATCAGGAGCGCGTAATAATTATACAAATGAAAATAAAGAACAAGCACCAGTACAAGTGCAAGAAATTTTGAAAATTGAAGGCATTAAAGGTGTGTATCATGTAGCAGACTTTTTAGCAGTGGAGCGAAATGCGAAGTATGACTGGAAAGTTTTATTACAACAAGTTCGTGCCGTTTTTGGTGAAGAAATAGTGGAAGAAAGCGAAGAACAACAACTTTCTCATTTTGGAGAAGTGAAAGTGTTTGTTCAAATGTTCTTTACTATTCCGATGCAAGTGAAGTTAACAGATGGAACGACAGAAGAGCGTGTAGGCTTACCTGATCGTTTTAAAGAATCCATTATGAAAGTGCAAATGTCTGCACCTAACGTTGTGAAAGAGCGCAAATGGGTAGAGCAAAGTACACGTTACGGTAATTTTGAAGAAATCGGGAAAGAAGTAGTAGAAGAAATTGTTGCTGCTTATTCAGAAGAACGTGTAAATGAAACGGTTAAAGAATTATTAGATCAAGCGGGTGCTGTTGAAGTAACGATTCAAAAGCGTGAGCCATATAAAGTAACAGAAGAGATGATGAAGGATTCCGACTGGAAAAAACGTTTTGCAGCTTTAGAACAAATGGATCCTACTGAAGAAGATATGCCAGTATTGAAAATGGCGTTAGATGATGAGAAAGTATCTATCCGCCGCCTAGCAACAGCTTATTTAGGTATGGTAAAAGGTGATGGAGTATTGCCGTTATTATATAAAGCGTTATTAGATCGTTCTGTAAGTGTTCGCCGTACAGCAGGAGATTGCTTATCAGACGTAGGTGACCCAGCAGCGATGTTCGTTATGATTAAATCTCTGAAAGATTCAAGTAAATTAGTACGCTGGCGTGCAGCAATGTTCTTATTTGAACTTGGTGATGAAAGTGCAATTCCGGCGTTAAAAGTAGCTGAAGATGATCCAGAGTTTGAAGTAGCAATGCAAGCACGTTTAGCTTTAGAACGTATTGAAGGCGGCGAAGAAGCAAAAGGATCAGTATGGAAGCAAATGACGGAGTCTCGTAAAGGGGAATAGTTTATGATTGTTTTCTATGATAGTTGGTGTCCGATGTGTACAGCAGTTGCAGAGCGTACGGAAGAATTAGATAAAAAGGGTACGATGAAATTTGTTTCATTTCGAGATGAAGATGTAGTTGAGAAGTATGAACTTTCTCAAGAATTACAAAGTAAGATGGAACAGAGATTGTATATTTTAAAAAATAATAAGTGGTATGACGGAATTCATAGCATTAACGTATTAGCAAAGGCCGTTCCATCTTATTGGTTTGCAGTGCCGTTTATAAAATTATCTATCGTACTTGGATTTGGAAGTAAAGTATACGATTATATTGCCAACAATAGAAAACTTGTCTCAGTTGGACACTGCCGTGAAGGGGTTTGTGAAATCCCTACAAAAAAATGAAATCATCACTATCTTTCTTTTGCACCTATTAATAGCGCGTGATATGATGAAGTTGGAATGAAAGTTGAAGGAGAGATTACAAGATGTCAAATGCATATGAAGAATACATGCGCCAAATGGTAATTCCAATGCGCCAAGAATTAGTGCGTTCTGGATTTGAAGAGTTAACTACAGAAGAAGCTGTAACAGAATTTATGGAGAATGCATCAGGTACAACTTTAGTAGTTGTAAACTCTGTTTGTGGTTGTGCAGCTGGTTTAGCACGCCCATCAGCAGGTCAAGCGGTTGTACGTGCTGAAAAACAACCTGATCATCTTGTAACTGTATTTGCAGGTCAAGATAAAGATGCTACTGCGAAAATGCGTGAATACTTCGGAGAAATCCCTCCATCTTCACCATCTATGGCATTACTAAAAGGAAAAGAAGTTGTTCACTTCATTCACCGTCATGAAATTGAAGGCGCAACAATGGACGAAATTATTACAAACTTAGAACAAGCTTTCGAAAAGAATTGCTAAAGTAGGGGGAGAGTAAATCTCCCTCTTTTCTTTATATAGAGGTGAAAAAATGATAGTAACAACAGCAGGAAGAACAAATAAAGAAATGACAGCTTATGCAAATAAGGTAGCAGAAGAATTAAATTGTTCTTTCGTTTTACGTAATGATATACCTGTGCACAAACTGCATGAGCAGTATGAACAAGATGTGCTGATTGTAGGGAAAAACCGATTAGCTATTTATCCAAAGGGTACGGAAGAGTCGTTTTTCTTTCATCCAAACTCAGCAATGTTTCGTGTGAAAAGGTTAATGCGCGGAGAACACGATCCCTTTGTACAAGCTGCTAAACTAGAGAGCGGAATGACAGTATTAGATTGTACGCTCGGTATGGCATCAGATAGTATTGTTGCTAGCTATATTGTTGGTGAAGATGGAAAAGTAACAGGGCTTGAAGGAAACGAATATATGGCGTACATCATGGGAAAAGGCTTGAAAACATGGTCTTCATCCGTTTCTGAAATCGATGAAGCAATGCAAAGAATCGATGTAAAACAAACTGAGCATTTCGCATTTTTAACGCAATGTGAAGATAATAGTTATGACATCGTATACCTTGATCCGATGTTTGAAGAAACTGTCATCGAATCAGATGGAATAAAAGGGTTAAAACATTTCGCTTTGTATCATGATATTACTGACGAAACAATTGCGGAAGCGAAGCGTGTGGCGAGAAAACGTGTCGTTCTGAAAGATCATTTCCGTAGTTCTAGATTTGAAAAGCACAATTTTCACGTATACAAAAGAAAAAGTGCAAAATTTCATTTTGGTGTAATTGACCCTTGCTAATTGTTTGAAAAGATGTATAATAAGCAATAATTAATTAAATATACTGTCTGTGATGAAGAGAGTAGTCTTTTTCAGAAGGAAAGCGAGCTAGGGATGGTGTGAGCCTAGTGCAGAAGAAAAAGATGAAGCGCACTTCGGAGACGCTTCTTGAACGAATAGTAGAGTAAGCCGAGGCCCCCTGTCCTCGTTATAAACGGGAAAGTGGTTCGGAATGAACAACAAGGGTGGTACCACGGGTTAAAACTCGTCTCTTTTTTAGAGACGAGTTTTTTGTGTTTTAAAAAATAAGGAGGTTACAGTATGGAGTATAAAAAGCAGTTTGCGAAGAGCTTATCAAATATTATTACGAACGAATTAACGCAAAATCAAATTTTAGATTTAATTGAAACACCAAAACAAGATGAATTGGGTGATGCAGCGTTCCCATGTTTTTCACTAGCGAAGCAATATAAAAAATCACCAGCTGCTATCGCAAAGGAAGTTGCGGAGAAATTAAATGACCCATTTTTTATGAAAATAAAGGCTGTTGGCCCGTATGTAAACGTCTTTTTTAATCGTCAAACAGTAAGTGATGAAGTATTAAAAACAATTTTAGCGGAGAAAGAAGAGTACGGTCAAAATCATTTTGGATGTGAAAAAACAGTAGTTATCGATTATTCCTCTCCTAATATCGCGAAACCTTTTTCAATGGGGCATTTACGTTCTACAATGATCGGTAATTCGCTGAAACATATCGCCGGAAAATGTGGATATGAAGTTGTAGGAATCAATTATATTGGAGATTGGGGAACACAGTTTGGAAAGTTAATTACCGCATATAAAAAATGGGGAAATGAAGAAGTAGTTAAAGAGGATCCAATTCGTGAGTTATTTAAGTTATATGTTCAGTTTCATGAAGAAGTAAAGGAGAACAAAGAACTAGAAGAAGAAGGGCGATCATGGTTTAAAAAACTAGAAGAAGGAAATGAAGAAGCAGTCGAACTTTGGAATTGGTTCCGTCATGAGTCTTTAAAAGAATTTTCTCGTATTTATGAACTTCTCGGTGTGGAATTTACAAACTTTCAAGGAGAAGCTTTCTATAACGATAAAATGGAAGACTTTATTGGGATTTTAGAAGAGCACGACTTACTGGAAGAATCAGAAGGGGCATTAGTCGTTAATTTAGAAGAAGAAGGTATGCCGCCATGTTTAATTAGAAAATCAGATGGTGCTACCATTTACGCAACACGTGATTTAACAGCGGCATTGTATCGTCAAAACACATACGAATTTGATAAAGCTTTATATGTAGTAGGACCCGAACAAAGCTTGCATTTTAATCAATTTTTCACTGTATTAAAAAAGCTTGGCTATAACTGGGTGGGTGGTATGGAACATGTACCGTTCGGGTTCATATTAAAAGATGGTAAGAAAATGTCGACACGTAAGGGCAGAATTATTTTATTAGAAGAAGTGCTAGAAGAAGCTGTTGCACTTGCGGAACAAAATATTGAAGAGAAAAATCCGAATTTAAAACAAAAAGAAGAAGTGGCAAAACAAGTCGGTGTTGGAGCAGTTATCTTCCACGATTTAAAAAATGAGCGTATGCATAATATCGAATTTTCATTAGAAAATATGTTGAAATTTGAAGGAGAAACAGGACCGTATGTACAGTACACGCATGCGCGTGCTTGCTCTATTTTAAGAAAAGAAAGTGTGGAATTTGAAACGTGTAATTTTGAATTAAAAGACGATTACAGCTGGAGTGTAGTAAAATTACTCAACAAATTCCCGCAAGTAATTGAAGCGGCCTTCAACAAAAATGAGCCATCTATTATTTCAAAATACGTATTAGATGTAGCACAAGCGTTCAATAAATATTATGGAAATGTTCGTATTTTAGAAGAGAGCGAAGAGAAGGACAGTAGACTCGCATTAGCTTACGCTGTGACGGTTGTATTAAAAGAGGGATTACGTTTACTTGGGGTGGGGGCGCCTGAGGAGATGTAAAATAAAAAAGGCTAGTGTATCGTTAACAATGCACTAGTTTTTTTGCTTTGGAATTTTGCTATTTATACTTAACTAGCCTGAAATTTCAACAATAGTGTAGGGATATGGCTAATCTATAGAGAACTTTAGTTTTGTATATAAAAGGAGGCGTGGTTTTTGGAACAGTAAACTAACATATTTAAAAAATACGAGAGATTTATATTACAATGATGATTATTTAAGTTTTTTAGTAAATACAGTTTGGAAGATTTCTGAACCGGTACATATTGTTGATTACGGCTGTGGATATGGTTATTTAGGCTTAGTTTTGTTGCCTTTGCTTCCAAATGGATCAAAATATACAGGCATTGATAGCGGGAAAGCATTAATAGCTGAAGCGAGAGAGTTGTTTCGTACACTTCCATATGAATCTGAATTTCTTGAGGGAAATGCTACAGAAATTGAATTGAAAAATAAATACGATATAGCAATCTGTCATGCCTTCTTATTACATATGAGTACTCCAAAAACGATGCTAGAAAAAATGATACATTCGATTAAAGAAGGAGGTAGAATAATCTGTTTTGAGCCACATTGGATGTCAAATATGTCTTCATACGTATTAGAGGGAGAGAATCAATCGGAAATCATCCAGCTAGGTCTTTTACAGAAATTATTTGAAAGGGACACACAGAGAAACGGTAAAGATGGCAATATGGGCATGAAAATACCAATGTATTTAAGTGAATTAGGTGTTAAAAATATTGAATGTAGAGTAAGTGATAAAGTGAATTTTTTAGATTCTAATTTAAATCAAAATGATAAGCAAGGATTATATAATTCTCTAAAAGAAGAGGGGATTGCTAGTAATCCAGGTGAAAAACAACAATGTATAGACCGTTTAATGAGTCGGGGCTTAACATTTGCTGAAGCGCTCGCTCAATATGAAGCAGAACTACGATTTTTTGAAGTGTTTCATATACATGCACCTTTAGTATATGCTCCGAATATGAAAATTACATTTGGTGAAATAAAATGATAAATTGTAGTGATATAATTTCATCCACTGAATGAAGCCTCAAAAAAGAAGATAAAACCCATCTTCGAATAATACATGTTATTTCATTAAATTAAACAAAATCCCTGTAAAAATCAATGTTTTTAAGATATTTAGTTAAAAACTTGAATAATATTAAATAATATCGTTCATTATATGAGGTTTTAGTTGAATGCATACTATATGATGTGTAAAATCTAAGCAAGTAGGTTAGAATACTGCTTGCAAATGGCAGTATAAATAATTATTTGAGGTGAATACATGCTAGATTTTAAACAATTAGAAATTTGTTTGAAAGAAAAGAGATTTGTAGATGGATTACATGAGATAAATAATGAAATTGCACATATAAAAGAAACGAATAAGTTATCATACGTGAAGAACTGGCTTTCTAACGTCTCATCACCTAAGGAGTTTGATACATTAATTCGCCTTGCTGATGAAGGTTTGATGCATCAATACAGCTCCTTTTTAATTCGTTATACGTATAAAAAATTCCCAAATATGAGAACGCTCTCTTTATATTGTGATGAGTTAATTGATGAGCGTAAAATTCTTGATGCTGAACAATTATTAAAAGATTCTTTGGAAGAGGTAAATGAAGAAGAAACTGATGCGGATGTTTTAACGAAAGCATATTTTACGTTAGTTAGATGTTTGTTAGATATGAAGCGAAATGAAGAGGCCTATGCCTATATGCAAAAGGCGGAAAAGTATAGTACACGTGCAGTTTTTGATAAATGGGGTTACTTATATATACAGACTGGTGAGTGGGAGAAGGCAGAGGAACAACTTTTATCCGGTCAGCAGCATAAAGATTGTGAAGAGTTAGCTACGTACTTATTGGCGCAATTATATGCATATAAAGGTGAACAGCAGCGAGCATTACAACTCATTAATGATGCGATTGCAAAGTTCCCTCAAGTACCATATTTCTATTTTGAAAAAGTAAAATATTTATTAGATTTAGAGCGCTATGAAGAAATGTTAGCGGTAATAGATAAAATTAATCATATGCTTCCGCATCATGCATATACAACTTATTTTATACATTTACGTGCAGAAGCATTTTATAAAACGAATAGTATTCACGATTTGCAAGCACTATTGAAAAGTGAAAAGAGTTTGAAGAATTCTCTATATCATCATATAGAAAAAAATCCTGATGGAAAAAAGGTTCGTTTACCGATAGTTCCGGTTGTACAAAAGGATAACTATTGCGTTCCGACAAGTTTGGAAATGATGTTAGGGGTATGGGGAGAAAAACGTACGCAAGATGAAATTGCACAATATATTTTTGATGTAACAGGTTCTAAGTTTTCAGATACAGTTACATATATAGAAGAGCAAGGTTACGAATATCGTTATTTTCAAGGGAATGAGGAAAATTATAAGAGATTACTCAATCAAGGTATTCCCGTTTTATTAAGTATAGATATTGAGCACGCTTCCCATGTACAAGTGCTTTCTGGTTATGACGATGTACTGCAAGCTTTTTATATTCAAGATCCGAATTTCTTGGAACCGATTCTTGTGGAATATGATAAGTTGCAAGAAAAATATCGTTATACAGATTGTTTAGCTAGTACGTTTATACCGAAAGATAGAATAGAACAACTTTCATTTTTAAATGAGGAAGAACACACTTATTATAAAACAATCTTTTCTCTTACAGATCATTTAGCTGAGCAAGATAAAGAGGGGATTGAAAAGTTAGTACTATTTTTAAAAGAAACAAGTGAAAATCCAAACACTTGGCTATATACGATTAAACATTTAGATGCTGAAGTAGATAAAGATTTTATTCAGTTTTGTATAGAAAAATTAATGGAAAAGTTTCCGAGCTCTGACTTTGTGAAATTGCATAGTGCACAGTGTTTTATTCGTCTGCAAGATATGGAAAAAGCAGGACATATGCTTCAAAGTGTGGAGAAGAAAAGCAATCAAGCGTTGTATCATCTTATAAATGGACGTTACTCTTTTGAGCAAGATAATTATGCAGAAGCCATTGCTAGTTTTCGTTCATCATTACAATTGGATGCAGATCAACCAGTTGCGTGGAGTTTCTTAGCATTATCATACATGTATATGGATCAATCCGAAAAGGGGCTAGAGTATTCTCTAACAGCTATAGAACGTAGCCCAGAAAGGTTTACACTTGTAAATCACGGTTTGATTTTAATAGATTTAGAACGATATGAAGAAGCATATGGATTCTTTAATGATTTATTAAAAGAATATAAGTATGAAGCGCACATATGGTATGAACGTGCAAGATGTGCTCAGCATTTAGGAAAAGTGTATTTGGCGGTAAAAGGACTTAAAGTAGCAATTCAATTAGATAAAACAGCAGCGTATTTATATACGAAGCTTTCGGAAATCTATGAATCAGATTTGGATGATGGGAATAATGCGAAGGAAATTTTATTACAAGGAATTCAAAATTGTGAAGATCAGGCATCTTTATATGTTCGTTTAGGAGATGTGCATTTTCAAAATGATGAACTTGAAGAAGCGGAAACTATATATAAGCGTTCTTTAGAAGAAAATAATGAAGATGTATATGCCCATTTCGGTTTAACTCAAGTTTATATGGCAAAGGAACAATATGAGGATGCAAAAAACTATATTGTTAGTATTAATAAGCAATTTGAAGACAATCAAGATTTCCTTATGAATGCTGGCATGGTGCTATGGGATGCTGAAATTGCATTAGGTGGGGATGAAAAAGAGTTAAAACTTGCACTTTCTAAATTAGAGAGCGGTATACGAAGTGTATACGCTAATATAGCGAGCGTGTTGGATGAGTATGTAAATCGAATAAAAGACACAGCTTTTGTGCAACGAGGCATAGCGTTTTTAAGAACGTTAGAAAAAGAGAAAACGAAAGTAATTGAATACGGTTGTTACGCTGGTGTTTTATATGAATCTATTGGACAGTATGATCAAGCAATAAAACGGTATAATGATGCACTTAAGAAAAAACAGGATTCATTGCCGTATTTCCGAATCGGTGAAACATTCATGGCGTTAGGGCAATTTCAAGAAGCGAAGCATGCGTATGAAACATGTTTAGAAATGGATAAGAATTTCACAGGTGTACATGTGCAACTAGCTGAAATATACGAAAAAGAAGAAAATCGTTCTAAAGAACAAAGTCATATGGTCCAGGCAATGAAAGAAGAGCCTTTGCATATTAATATGGAATATTTGGCACAGCTTTCAGTAGATTTGAATCTTCATGAAGAATTGCTAGTTGAACTAGAACAATTAGCAGAAGAGGTACCAGAAATATGGCGTTTAGATGCAATTGCATACGTATATGGTGCGATGAATGAGGTAAATAAAGAAAAAGAATATATTGAATGCGCAATGAAAATAGATGAAGCGCATGTGGAAGTACTATATCATTATGCGAAAGTACTAGTTAAAAAGCAGAGTGCAGAAGCAATCGAAGTTGCGCTGAAAGTAATGCATAAAGATTTGGAAAGTGAACGTATATTTGGTGTGTACGTAAAAGCAATGGAACAACATAAAAAATTATCCCAAATACGAGACGTACTTCATACGCTAAAGGTGAAAAAAGCAGAAAGAAGTACAGCGTTTATGTATGCAGCTACTGCGGTTGCTGAAAGATTAGTAGAAAGGCAGCAAAATGAGCAACCGAAAAAATCTTTATTTACAAGAGCATTTTATCGCATGAAAAATCGTGCGAAGGAAATTTCAATGATTACAGTTATTATTGATTTATTTGAGATTTCCTTAAAGTTAAATCCGAAAAATAGTACGGCAGCGAAGCGTTTTGCACTATTTTACGAGAATGCAGCGATGAATACAGAAGCGATAGAGGTATTACAAACATCGTTAGAAAATAAGTGGGATTATGATGTAGCGAAGCAACTTGTAAATCTTTTCATTGAGTGTGAGGAAGAGGATATGTTACGAGATGCTTTTGAATTAACGAAACAAATGGTTCGAGAGCTACCGGATGATTACGATACTCTTCTTTTACAAGCGAATGTATTATGTAAGCTAGGCGAAGAAAGAAAAGCCGAAAAAATTCACTTGCAATTAATTGAGAAAACGCCATTTGTAAGTAGAGGATTCCTTGCTTTAGCAGAAGTATATCAAAGTCAAGAGAGGTTTGAGGATGCGATTTATTTATTAGAAGATGCTTCTGTACATCATCCAAATGAAACGGCAATTCTTCTTGCGTTAGCATCTTCGTATCATAAAGCTAGGCAAACGACAAAGGCAGAAAAAATAACAAGTGAAATATTAGCAATTGATGCTACTGACTTGTTAGCAAGATACGATCATGCTTGTTACTTAGCGTTATTAAATAGAAATGAAGAAGCGAAAGAAGAACTTGAAATTGTGCTTCGTGAAGATGAAACAGGATTTTTCGCTGAACTTGCAGAGGAAGATGAAGATTTAGCAGGATTGCGAGAGTTTGAAAAGTAATTGTATAAGAATAGAAAAAAAGGGTATAAATAAAAATATATTTTGAATTAGTTGACAATTAATTGCCCAATGGCATAAAATAACTTTTAATAAAGTATACAAATCTGAAGACGAGAAAGAGTAAAATAGTGAGCTGTTCCCCAGAGAGCCGGTGTATTGCTGAAATCCGGTGTGCAGACGTTATTTGAAAATCATCTCCGAGGAGCCGTGGCTGAATAAAGTAAGCTCGGACGGATGTCTACCGTTACAAAGAACGCGTATGTTAGTACGTTGCTAAGTGCTATTAGTGAAAAGCTAATAGAATTAGGGTGGTAACGCGGGTAAACCCGTCCCTACTTCATAGGGACGGGTTTTTTGTGTGCTTTTTAAAAAATTCAAAGGAGTGATTGTACATGAAAAAAGTAGATGTCAAAGAGTCAGCTGTAGGGAGAGAAACACGTATTCGTAAGCAGTGGAACGAACAAAGTATTTTCGAGCAATCAATTCAGAATCGAGAAGGCGCACAATCTTTTGTGTTTTATGAAGGGCCACCAACTGCGAACGGATTACCACACGTCGGCCATGCACTTGGACGGGCGATTAAAGATTTAGTAGCGAGATATAAAACGATGGCTGGATATAAAGTTTTAAGAAAAGCCGGATGGGATACACATGGATTACCTGTAGAATTAGGCGTTGAAAAACAACTTGGTATTTCAGGTAAACATGAAATCGAAGAGTACGGCATTGAACCATTTATTCAAAAGTGTAAAGAAAGTGTATTCACATATGAGAAGCAGTGGCGTGAATTTACGGAGAGTATTGGATATTGGGTAGATATGGATGATCCGTACGTTACTTTAGAGAATCCATATATCGAAAGTGTATGGAATATTTTAGGGACGATTCATGAAAAAGGCTTGTTATATAAAGGGCATAGAGTTTCACCGTACTGCCCAAGCTGTCAAACATCTCTTAGTTCACATGAAGTTGCACAAGGATATAAAACAGTGAAAGATTTAAGCGCGACAGTTAAGTTTAAAGTGAAAGATAGTGAAAATGAATATTTCCTTGGATGGACGACAACACCGTGGACACTCCCAGCGAATGTTGCACTTGCCGTACATCCGAATATGGAATACGTTAAAGTGAAACAAGAAGGGTATGTGTACATTGTTGCGAAAGAACGTGTACAAGAAGTACTAAAAGAAAACTATGAAGTACTATCTGTTCATAAAGGTGAAGAATTATTAAATACATCGTACACAGCACCGTTTCCGATGAAGGAAGTTACAAATGGATACCGTGTTATTGCGGCAGATTTTGTTACTGCAGATAGTGGTACAGGACTCGTTCATATCGCTCCAGCATATGGGGAGGACGATTATAAAGTCGTTCAAAGTGAAGGGTTATCGTTCTTACATGTTGTAGATGAAAAAGGTGAGTATACAGAAGCGGTACCATTTCTTGAAGGTAAGTTTGTAAAAGAATGTGACGTTGATATCGTTCGTTATTTAGCGAAGGAAGGTTTACTATATCATAAAGAAAAATATGAGCATAGCTATCCACATTGTTGGCGCTGTGATTCACCATTACTTTATTATGCAGGAGAAAGTTGGTTAATCCGAACAACTGAGATTAAAGAAACATTTTTACAAAATAATGATACTGTCACGTGGTATCCAGATCATATGAAACATGGACGCTTTGGTAAGTTTTTAGAAAATATGGTGGACTGGAATATTAGCCGAAATAGATATTGGGGAACACCGTTAAACGTATGGGAATGTGAAAGCTGTGATCATCAATTCGCACCGAAAAGCATTGCCGAATTAAGAAAGCATAGTACGAAAGAAACACCTGAAGATTTAGAATTGCATAAGCCATATGTGGATGAAGTAAAAGTATGCTGTGAAAAATGCGGAAGTACAATGAACCGTACACCAGAAGTAATTGATGTTTGGTTTGATAGTGGTTCCATGCCTTTTGCGCAATATCATTACCCGTTTGAAAATAAAGAGTTATTTGAAGAACAGTTTCCAGCAGATGTAATTGCGGAGGGAATTGATCAAACACGCGGCTGGTTTTATAGTTTATTAGCGGTATCGGCACTATATACAGGGAAAGTACCATATAAACGAGTATTATCACTTGGGCATGTTCTAGATGAAGAAGGACAGAAAATGTCTAAAAGTAAAGGTAACGCACTAGATCCTGTTGATTTAGTAGAGAAGTTTGGTGCCGACGCTCTAAGGTGGGCTCTACTCGTTGACAGTGCTCCGTGGAATGCGAAACGTTTTTCTGAAAGAACCGTACTGGAAGCAAAATCGAAATTTGTAGATACATTAGTCAATGTGTATAGTTTCTACGTTTTATATGCAAATTTAGATGAGTATAATCCGACAGAAACGTATGATGTAAAGCGGACGAAATTAGATGAATGGGTATTATCAAGATTGCATAGCACAACGAAAAAGGTAAGAACGGCACTTGATGATTATCAGTTCACGAATGCAGCCCGTGAAATTGCAGCGCTTGTAGATGAAGTAAGTAACTGGTATGTAAGACGTTCACGTAATCGTTTTTGGGAATCTGGTATGAATCCTGAAAAAGCAGCTGCGTATGAAACACTTCATGAAGTGCTTGTAACAATTAGTAAATTAATCGCACCATTTACACCGTTTGTAGCTGAGGATATTCATCTGAATTTAGAAGGAAGCAGCGTTCATTTAGCAGATTATCCGGTTGTAAACGAATCACTTATCCAGTCAAAGTTAGAAGCGGAAATGGATGCTGTTTTACAAGTTGTTGAACTTGGAAGAAGTAATCGTAATCAACATTCATTAAAAGTAAAACAGCCGTTAGCAGAGCTTGTATTACTTGAGCATAACGAAAGTGATATGGATTGGGAATCTTATCGTGATATCGTAATGGATGAGCTAAATGTGAAAGCATTCCATGTTGAACTCGATGAATCGAAATACACATCATATCAATTAAAGCTGAATTTTAAAACAGCGGGACCGAAGTTTGGTAAAAATGTGAATGCAGTAAACGGGTGGTTAAAACAATTATCACAAGAAGAAGTACAAAACTTTGTATCTACAGAAAGAGCAGTTTACGAAGCAGCATCAGGAGATGAAGTAGTTGTAACGGCTGAAGATGTATTGATAGAGAAAGTTGCGAAATCAGGATTCTCAAATACGACTAACGGACAATATACGGTTATGTTAGATACGAATGTAACTGAGGAATTGTTACAAGAAGGAGTAGCACGTGAATTTATTCGTGCAGTTCAAGAATATCGTAAGCAGTTGAATTTACCGGTTAATTTACGAGTGGATGTAATTCTTGATACAGAAGAAGAACTACAGCAAACATTAACGAGTCATAAAGATTTATTGGAAGAAAACTTACTCGTCAAGCAATTTACATTTGGTCACTTAACGAATGAGGACGATGAACTTTCTTTAGGTGAGACAAAAGTCCGAATTAAATTAAACGCGGCTAATTAAAGAAAAAAGGAAGTTGGAATGATTCCAACTTCCTTTTTGCATGCTAAGAGATTATCCGGCTAATTTTCTCATAATCCATTCGATAGGACCTCTAGGAAATTTCTTTCTCCATAACACGCTAAATAAAACACTGAAAATGAAAAATCCAGTAGCAAATAGTAAAACGAATAATAGTGTTTGATGTTCGATCCTATTTAATAGAATCAATAGCCCAATACCGATAAATACATGACTTACATAATGAGTTAATGTTAATTGACCGGTTTGTACAATGGATGTAATAAACCAATTCTTTTCATATTTTTCAGTAAGATGGAGGCAGATTATTAATATAGCAATAGCAGATCCTGTAGCGGATGCGACGTATAATATATTTGGTAAAATCGGTCCTGTATTAAATAACAATGTAGATGCTTCCTCACCAATGTATGGGATGAAAAGGTGAGTTAACGCTTTGGATAATAGCTCTATAATTAACGTTACTGTTAAACCGAGCAAGAGCAATCTATGCCTAATTTGTCTATTATGAAGATCTAACCTGCCAATTATCATACCGATTAAGAAGAAAGAAAACCACGGAAAAATAGGGTGATAGCCATTAAAAAGTAAGTTGCGAAGAAATCCTTTTAAGGTCCAAAAGTCTATATAGTTTATAAATGGGATTGTGCCTCCCCATCCTTCGAAGGCGTTGAAAGTAAGTTGGAGATATTGTGCAGCAAGTAAAATAATGATAGAAAGCCATATTAGTATAGTTCTTCGTACAGTAATTAGTAATGCAGCGATGAAAAGGTAAACGCCGTAGTAGTGTAAAATATCACCCGTCCATTCCATTACATACAATAATAATCCTAAAATAAATAAGAATAGTGATCGTTTCCAAATCAATATTCGGCTGGTATTGATTTTTATTTTCTCTTGGCTAGCAACAGATGATTTAGTCATTAAAGTTATGCCAATCCCAGCAAGTATAACAAACAAGGCAGAAGCTCTACCTTCAAAAAGTGACATAAAGGTTTTTAACAGAGGAGGCCCATTTCCTTCCGCCCCTGTTATCACCATGAAATTAACTAGTAACATTCCAAACATCGCCCACGCTCTAGCAAAATCTAAGCCGATAATTCGTTTTTTAGTTTTCATATGAATCACTTCTTTCGAATATGCTGTGGACAGCTTCAATCCATATTTGTTTATAATTCATATTTACATCAAACATCATGAAGTTTCCGATATTATCAAGTACTAATGCTAACATATGAGCTTTTGAAACTAGATTTTTATTTTGAATGAGTTGAAGTTCATTTGCTTTTGTGAGCAGTGATTCAAATCCGTTTAAATATTCTGTTTGTACAGTTAGTAATCGATCTTTGTACATATCGTTTCTTGAAGATAGTAATACATATTCTTGTAATACACGATTAAAATAAGGATCTTTCTGTTGTTCGTCTATCATTTTAAAGCCAATTTCAATACATTTCTCAATGAAATTCTCTTTCGTAAACTCTTCTGTATGGAAGAAAGAGGAGAACTGCATCGCTTCGCATAATTCATTAAAAATACTTTCGATTAATGCATCTTTAGATTTAAAGTAATAATAAATAGATGGCTTGGCGATACCAACTTCTTCAGCAATCATTGTATAGGTCGTTTTGGCAATGCCGTGTCTGGCAAATAGTCGATAACTTGCTCCAACTATGGAAGAGAGTGTTTCTTCACTTTTGCTCATGATAAGTCCTCCTAATAAAACAGGTTACATATAGTGTAGCATTCATCAGTAACTTTTTCAACCTACCGTTAGGTAAAAAATATCCTATTTTTCAATACATTATTTAAAATAATATAAGGTGAAGGAAATTGGTAAAAGAAATATATTTCTAAAGTATTTTTCTCATTTTATACATAAATATTGAGAAAATTTCACTCACCCTAAATGGAAAGGTAATAGAATTGCTCGTATAGAAATACTCGTAGATTCACTTTATTTCGTTACTTGTGGACAGTAATAGCCTTATAGGAATGGGGTAAAGGTTTCAATTTATTAGGGGGAGTGGTTCTATGTTAAACAAAAAAATGGTGGCAATGGCAATGACTGTGCCATTAGTAATGGGGACAATTTCTACTGTTTCGGCACTGGAAAAACAACAGCAAGTAAAGTTAGAAGCTTATTCACCACAGAAAAAAGCAATTGAATATTTAAAGGGACATGCTACGGAATATGGATTGAAGGCGGACCTTTCAGACTTACAATATATTTCTACAACAGAAACATCAGTAGCTTCATATGTTAGGTTCCAACAAGTAGTTAATGGTGCTCCTGTATTTTCAAAACAAATTACAGTTACTCTTAACGGTGAGGGAAAAGGATTACTTGCCGTTTCTGATTATCAGCCTGTTACAGGTGTGAAGGAAGTTACGAAAAAAATTAGTGGAAAAGATGCAGAACAAAAATCGATGGCGTATGTTGGAGGAGAAAGTGAGCAAAATCTATGGGCTCCTACAGAAAAAGAATTCGGATATATTGTTGAAGAAGGTGTCGCTCTTCCAGTATATAAAGTGGTAGTCCATTCTAATAATCCATTCGGTGCATGGGAAACATTCATTGATGCAGAAAATGGAAAGTTAATTAAAAAGGTTGATATAAACCGAAAAGCAGAAGGAACAGGAAAAGTATTTTTACCTAATCCTGTCGTATCTAGTGGTAGTAAAACAGGATTAAAAGATAGTAATGATGCAGATTCAACAGCACTAACGAATCAACTGAAAACTGTTACGTTAAAAGGTTTAGATGGTACAGGATTTTTAATTGGTGAGTATGTTACAATTTCTTCAAAAGCGAAGACGAAATCTACAAACTTACAATTTAACTATACACGTGCAAATGATAGCTTTGAAGATGTTATGTCGTATTATCATATCGATACATTGCAGCGTTACATTCAAGGATTGGGCATTAACAATATTAATAATCGTTCTATTAAAGTGAATGTAAATGGTACAACTGATGATAACTCATTTTATTCACCATCAACGAAAGCCTTAACTTTCGGTACTGGCGGAGTAGATGATGCAGAAGATGCGGGCATTATCGCGCATGAATATGGACATTCTATTCAAGATAATCAAGTACCAGGCTTCGGAAGTTCACCAGAAGGTGGAGCGATGGGAGAAGGGTTTGGAGACTTCTTAGGTGCTACTTATGAAGATGCAGTATCGACAACAGGTTACGGTAAAGCATGTATTGGAGAATGGGATGCGACCGCTTATTCTAGTTCAGATCCGACGTGCTTACGCCGATTAGATACGAATAAAGTATACCCGAAAGATATAACGAATGAAGTGCATAATGATGGAGAAATTTGGGCTCAAGGTCAATACGAAATGGCACAGGCCTTTGGCCGTGATGTAGCAACAAAAATTATTTTACAATCACATTGGTCATTAACGCCAAATGCTAAATTCCGTGATGGAGCGAAGGCGATTAAACAAGCAGATGCTCTTTTATACGGTGGACAACACGCTGCTGATATCGATCGTATTTGGGCAGCGAGAGGAATTAGTACGAATTAATATAAAAAGTCGTGGCATTAATAATCCACGACTTTTTAATTTGCTTAAGAACTGGTACTAGTAAATACAGTTATATCAATGATAGTGTGAATATATCTACATTCTATTTACTTTTTTGCGTCTTTAAAAACAAAATGCTCTTTAAATTTTCTAGACTCAACTTTTTGACCGTTTCTCATAGAGCGGAAAGGGTGTTCTTGCCATGTAATGATAACGTCAACCTCATCTGCTTTTGTAGAAACTGGGAAGTTAGCATGTTCAAATCCAGTTTTTCCACTTGCTAGACGACCTTCTTTTCTGGAAAAGAGTTCATACTTTGTTTTTGTATTCGGTTCATTCCGAAAAACTTCAACTTGTACATTATACACTTCACTTTTCCCGAGATTTTTTACAGAGAAATGATATGTTTGAAATACACCTTTTTTAGGTTGCAACAATTTTTCACTCGTTTTTTTCACTTCATCAATATTTACTTGCCATTGATTAGAATTTTGAGAAACCGGTAAAGATTTTGGGGAATAAGCATACGCTTCATTAACTACAACTATGCATAATAATAAGAGAAAAAAAATAATGGCTTTTTTCATATGTACACCTCCGCAATAAATTTGATATTAATATGCGTGAGAAGTTGGATTTGTATGTAACAAAATGGAAATTATTATGATGTATTCTAAAAGGATATAAAAGGCTAAGTTATTTCAAAATAATTGTGTAGACAGTTCGTATTATTTATATTTAGAAGAATTTAGTTTTCGGAAAAAACCAGAAATTTTTAAAAAAGGCTTGCGTTTTATAAATCGAAGAGATAGAATACTCTGTAAATATAAAAAGTGATGATTAGGAAAAGTACATGATGCATGGGTCTACAGAGAGCAATCGGTTGCTGGGAAGATTGCGATACCGCATGATGGAAAGACACCTGTGAGTGTTGCTTTGAACGTGATAATTAGTAAAAGCAAACGGTACCTACCGTTATCAGGGCTAAGATGGTCATTATGACAATTTGGGTGGTACCGCGGAAAAATCCGTCCCTATTTATAGGGGCGGATTTTTGTATTCTTTGAAAGGAGGTGAGTGACCGTGGATGATGATGACGACGACAACAACAATAAAGTAAATAAAAATAAAATTAATGGAGGGAAATATAATGGATCAAATAATGAAGCGCTCACTCACACGAGAATGTACGGAGCATAGCGGGAAGGTTGTATTACTACAAGGGTGGGTAAAAAAGATTCGTCATCTAGGAAATGTTAGCTTTTTATTATTAAGGGACCGAACGGGAGTTATTCAATGTGTATTAGAAAACGAGTTATCCGGATACAAAGTTGATGTTGAAAGTGTCGTCCAAATAATTGGAGAAATAGTAGAGACACCGAAAACAGAATTAGGTATTGAAGTACTTGCACGTAAAGTGAAAGTATTAAATGGTGCAGAGCCACTTCCATTTGAGATAAATAAAAAGAAGCTACAAGTTGGCTTAGATCAACTGTTGAATGAGCGTGTATTATCATTAAGGCATGAGCGAATCGCGGCGGTTTTTAAAGTGAAATCGACACTCGTTCAAAGTTTTAGTGAATTCCTAATAGAGAACGATTTCACACGTATATTTACTCCGAAAATTGTCTCGCAAGGGGCAGAAGGAGGAGCGAATGTTTTTAAGCTTCCATATTTCCAAAAAGAAGCGTATTTAGCTCAATCACCACAGTTTTATAAACAAATGATGGTAGCGGGAGGACTCGAATGTGTTTTTGAAATTGCTCCTGTGTACCGGGCTGAACATCATAACTCGTCACGACATTTAAATGAATATATATCGTTAGACGTAGAACTTGGATTTATTCATGATTTTCATGAAGTGATGCAATTAGAAACAGATGTTTTACGATATATGTTTCAACAAGTAGGAGAAAAATGTGAAAGAGAACTACAACTATTACAAGTAACAGTACCTGTTATTGCGGAAATTCCTAAAATCACATTATCAGAAGCACAAGAAGTTTTGAAAAGTCAGTATCGAAAAGAATCTCCCATAGGGGATTTAGATACAGAAGGTGAAAAGTTACTAGGGAAATATGTGAAAGAAACGTATAATAGTGAATTTGTATTCATTACACATTATCCGAGAGAAGCGAGACCAATGTATACGATGCCAAATAACGAGAATTCAGCTATTACTGATTCTTTTGACTTATTGTATAAAGGGCTAGAGATTACGTCAGGTGCACAGCGAATTCATAACTATGACATGTTACTTGCCTCTTTTAAAGAAAAAGGATTACATCCAGATAAATTTCAATCGTATTTAGATACATTCCGATACGGTTGTCCACCACATGGTGGTTTTGGGATAGGATTAGAAAGGGTTGTGTATCGACTTTTAGAATTATCCAACGTGAGGGAAGCGAGTGCTTTTCCGAGAGATTGTACTCGTCTTATACCGTAAAAAAGAATCTTCGCGATTATCGCGAAGATTCTTTTTTAATGTTCTTTATATTTCATTTGTAAATATTTTCTATATAAGTCTATAAAAATCCTTTTCGACAAAATAATTAATATATACCTTGACAGTTATAAATATAACCGATATACTTCATATTAATTTCAAAAGAAAATATATTCTAAATATTAAAATGTGTTGAATAGGAGTAGTAAGGTCATGTATTTGTACAGAGAGCTATGGGTTGGTGTGACATAGTCAAATGACATCCTGAACTCGCCTAGGAGCAGTAAGGTGGAACGGAATCACATTCTTAGTAAATCTTAACGGTTAACCTTCGATATTAGGTTTGTAATCAAACGATTACTACTAAGGTGGATTCATAATGGAATCAATAAGGGTGGTACCGCGTTAAGTAAATGGCTTAGCGTCTCTTTATATAAAGAGATGCTAGGCCATTTTTTATTTTATAGAAAAAGAAATGGAGGGTTTATTCGGATAGGTATATAAAATTTATTTATTTATATAAAAAGATTTAAATGGGAGGAAAATAAGATGAAACAGACGGAGCAATGGACTTCGAAATTAGGTTTTATAATGGCAGCAGCAGGATCAGCAATTGGACTTGGCGCAATATGGAAGTTTCCTTATATCGCTGGAAAGAGCGGGGGAGGAGCATTCTTTTTAATCTTTATATTATTTACTGTATTAATTGGACTACCACTACTTATTGCTGAATTTATGATTGGACGCAGTACACAGAAACAAGCAGTTGGAGCATTTAAAAGTATCGCACCAAATACAGGATGGCACTGGATAGGACGTCTTGGTGTTGGAACTTGTTTTATACTACTTTCGTTTTATAGTGTTGTAGGTGGATGGGTACTAATTTATTTATTCAGAGGAGTAACTGGACAACTTATTACTCCGGGACAAAATTATAGTGCATTATTCACAGAGACAATTGGAAATTCCACTTGGGCCATTATCGGACATTTTGCATTTATGTTCATTACGATATGGGTTGTATCAAAAGGTGTACAAAATGGGATTGAAAAAGCAAGTAAATATATGTTACCAGCGTTGTTCGTATTATTTGTCGCTCTTATTATTCGTTCATTAACACTTGATGATGCGATGCAAGGTGTGAAGTTTTTCTTACAGCCGGATTTCTCAAAAATTACTTCAGAAAGTATTTTGTTCGCAATGGGGCAATCATTCTTTGCGATTAGTATAGGAATTTCGATTATGGTTACGTATAGCTCGTATTTAAATAAAAAAGAAAGTTTACCAAAATCAGCAGTTACGATTGTTGGATTGAATTTATTCGTTTCTTTATTTGCGGGACTTGCTATATTTCCAGCAGTATTTTCATTAGGAATGGAGCCAACAGAAGGACCTGGATTACTATTTATCGTATTGCCATCTGTATTTAGTCAAATTCCATTCGGTGGACTATTCTTAACAGTATTTCTTGCGTTATTTACATTTGCGACATTAACATCGGCATTTTCACTACTAGAGACGGTCGTTTCAGCATTAGCAAATGGCGAGCAAGAAAGAAGAAATAAACTATCATGGATCATCGGTTTCTGCATTTTCCTAGTAGGTATACCATCTGCGTTATCATTTGGAGTATGGAGTGATATTACGATTTTTGGGAAGAATATTTTTGATGCGATAGACTTCTTATCTAGTAATATATTAATGCCACTCGGAGCATTATTTATTAGTATTTTCGTATCATTCAAAATGGAAAAGAAAGTGTTAGAAGCTGAATTTTTTATAGGTGGAAATTACGGAAAGAAAGTATTTACTACCTGGGTATTTTTACTTCGATTTATAGCTCCACTTGCGATAGTTATCGTATTTTTAAATGTAATAGGGATTATTTAAGTTTAAATGTTATAATATTCAGTAAAAAAAGAAGGTGATGATAATAAAAACAAATTTGATTGAAGTTGGGAAATATATGAACATTAGAGGGAAAAAGCTATACGTTGAAACACATGGAAGTCCTAAAAATAAGCCAGTATTATTTTTACACGGTGGTCCAGGTGAAAGCTGTTATGATTTTTCATTTCATCAAGCGGAACGATTAAAAGATTCCTTATATGTAATTATGATAGATCAAAGAGGGGTTTGTCGGTCAGAAGTAATTACCGAAGAAGAAACTTTTGGACTATGTGATTTAATTGAAGACTGTGAAGAACTAAGAAAAGTATTACAAATTGAGAAATGGTCTGTAATTGGACATTCTTTCGGTGGATATTTAGCGTTGTTATATGCGTCGATGTATCCAAATTCAATAGAGAAAATAATATTTGAAGGTCCGACTTTCGATTTTGCATTAACAAGTAGGGCCTTACTACAAAAGACAGGAACTTTATTAAAAAAGTATGGAAAAGAATTAGTGGCAGAAGACTGCTTTGCTTATTTATCTAATAATGCTAGTTCAGAAGAGTTGTTAGAAGCTTATATAAGAGTAAGCGCTGAATTAGAAGAAAAAAGAATGGAGATTTACAATTATAAGGAAGATGAGACAGACGATAGTTTATATAGTGATGAAGTGTGGGAAGTATTTTCAAATCGTTCCAAAATCCATTTCGATAGATTAAAATCAGAGGGAGCATGTCATACGTCATTATTATCTAAAATAAAAGATATACAAAATCCAATGTTATTAATTGTAGGAAAACATGATGTAGTAACGTGTGAAAAACAAATTGAAACATTTAATAAAGATGCTCAAAATGGGAAGCATATCATATTCGAAGAGAGTGGCCATACACCACATTATGAGGAAGCTGATCGATTTGCTGAAACAGTCATTCATTTTTTGAACTAAAAAAGAAAGAGCGCTTCGTATAATGCGAAGCGCTCTATTTTAAATTTCTGGATAAGTGATTGTAATATTAGGCCATTTACTTTGCCATTTCTTTTGATTAACCCTATTTTTGTACATATGTATTCGTTCTTTCGTTTCACGAAAATGGGCTGTAGGCTGCACTTGTAATGAAAGTACATCTTCAATTCCGCACGGGGATGTTAATATGACATTATTCTTCTCGTCTAATGTAACACCAAGTGCGGTTGCTGTTTCAGGAAATTTAGAAATAGCATCAACAGCAGAAGAATATGGTGGCATGTTATTCACCACATGCATACGAGCTTGATTCTTTACTGACCAAGGGATAGTAGGATCCATATTCATTAGTTTCGTTTCTAACGATTGTTCGTATGTCTCATCTTTATGTAATTGATCAAAATAGATGACATCAACATCTGGTGTAGCTGTCCGTACTTCGTAGTTATGTAAAGTATCCCAAAGTTTAGAACGAACAAACCCAGCGCAAATCCACCAATCAGGTAGCTCTAGTGATTTTGCTAGTTGTAATACGTTCATCATCCATTTGTCGTTTTCTATTAAGCGAATTATATCTTGCTCTGTTTGTATCTTCATTGATAAATTCACCTTTCTAGTAAATTAATGCATCAGTTCAATAATCCATAAAATCCAGTAAGCACCTGGTACGAACAACAGTTGTGCGAGTAAAGTACCGAGAAGTCTAGATATCATTAGCCAGCCATACATTTTACTCATTGCTTCAGCACCCTTTTCTGATTGTAAAGCTCGTTCTGTTAAAAGAGCAATGCGTGGATCGAGTAGCACTGTTAATAAAATGGTAGCAAAACCATTAACAAGGCCAGAAGCTGTACTTGCATTTGTTGCGTAATCTGGGTTTAAAAAGGAAGCGTAAAGGGCTGAAAGGACACCCGCTGTATAAATTGCAGTAGCAAACATGTTGATAAGCATAATACGCTTTGGGATACCACCGATCCTCATTCGATGAATCATTTCGAATTTTGGGAAGCGTACATATTTTTTTGTGTACTTTAATTTTTGAATGTTATTCGTCTTCATCATTCGAATGAATGAACCATCCGTTTCAAAGTTTTGAATAACGTATCCAAATAGCTTTGTCAAAGTTGGATAGAGTATAATCGCGAGCAATGTACCGACAGAAGCAGATAATAGAACGAGCCGTATAATATGCTCTAAATCAATAGAAGAATCTAGCTTTGCTTCATCGACAATACCACCAATTAAAAAAGCTTGTAGTAAGTTAGATGTTCTTGAAATAAGTAGTACCATTCCTACGATGGATAAGGCAACGACAATCTTTTTTAAACGTACACCAGCTAATCGAATACTATAAGAGCTAGTTTCAACTGCGTGGATAACAATTGTGAAAGCCATTATAAAAATTAACGTAATTGACATGTGTTTCACCAGTTTCTATTAAATTAATTATAACTTTTTCACTTTATCATATCTTTTGTGATTTTGTAACTGAAAGTATAAGGGGTAGAAAAAGTAATTTTCTGAAAAGTTGAATGGTGATAGTATAGTAAAGGTGTAAGTAGGAGAATGGCCTTAATGGGGTACATATAAAATCAGTGGGGGAATGAAATATGTATACAACATTTCTATTTGATTTAGATGGAACATTAACTGATCCGAAAGAAGGGATTATAAATTCTGTTCTATACGCGTTAGAAAAAATCGGGATCGAAGAAGTAAATATAAGCGAGTTAGATTCATTTATCGGCCCACCAATACAACAATCTTTTGTAGATAGATATAATATGAATGAAATAGAAGTAGAACGAGCAGTGTTTTATTTTCGGGAATATTTAAAGCAAAGTGGTTTATTAGAGAATAAAGTATACGATGGAATTCCAACCCTATTGCAAGAATTAAAGGATGCTGGCAATCGTTTGTTTGTAGCAACTTCAAAGCCTACTGTATTTGCGAAACAAGTAATAGAGCACTTTCAGTTAACATCTTTTTTTGAAGAGATTGTTGGGAGCAATTTAGATGGGACAAGAATAAAAAAGGAAGAAATAATTGCTCATATTTTACAAACAAATGAAGAACTTCAAAAAGAAGAAATGGTGATGATTGGTGATAGAAAGCATGACGTAATCGGTGCGAACAGTAACGGAATTGCTTCAATAGGTGTATTGTATGGATATGGTAATGAGAATGAATTGAGTGATGCTGGGGCGAGTCATATAGTGAAAGATGTCGAAGAGTTACAAAGCTTTTGTATAGAGAATAGTACGATAAAATTATAGAAATAGAACCTAGAAATCCCTTTATAACATATGACGATGAAATCGTTTTTGTTTAAAGGGATTTTACATATGTAATCGAATACTATAATTAGACAATTTTAGCATGAAAAATTTGTAATAAAGTGAAACTTTAATCAGTGGAGGTTTTGTCCATCCTCCACTGATTATCAGCCCTCACCAATCGAGCTTTTACGGGCAGTTGATCTCTCGCCTAGCTTCCGCGCATTCGCCGAATTTTAAGATGGGAGTCATACTGCCCGCAAATAGCGGGATAAAAAGAGGAGGAATGTCATGAAATAAAAGGTTTCGAAATACTAGTGAAAGTTCGTTGTCAAAAGATTGAATTTTCAGTTTAAAAGGAGGGTTATAATTGGAGCTAGTTATTATTTTATTAGCACTTAGTTTACTCATGTTTGTAGCATATAAAGGATTTTCTGTAATATTATTCGCACCGATTTTTGCATTATTTGCGGTATTTTTGACAGAGCCTAGTTTTGTATTACCTTTCTTTTCAAATATTTTTATGGAGAAAATGGTAGGGTTTATTAAATTATATTTCCCTGTGTTTTTACTTGGAGCAATATTTGGGAAAGTAGTAGAAATGTCAGGAATCGCTGATTCCATCGCAAAGACGATTGTAGAGTTAGTTGGAGAAAAACGTACAATTTTAGCGATTGTTTTAATGGGAGCTATTTTAACGTATAGCGGTGTTAGTGTGTATGTAGTGGTATTCGCTATATTTCCGTTTGCGGCTAAGTTGTTTCGACAAGCGGATATCCCAAAGCGTTTAATCCCTGGCACAATCGTTCTTGGAGCAGCAACATTTACAATGGATGCGCTTCCTGGATCACCACAAATTCAAAATGTAATACCTACAACTTTTTTTAAAACTGATATTTATGCAGCACCGATACTTGGTATTTTAGGCGCAATTTTTGTTTTAACGTTAGGTTTACTTTATTTAGAGAGTAGGCGTAAGAAGGCAAAAGCAGCAGGAGAAGGGTATTTTGGTTTTAACGATGGAAAGTCTGAAATGGCAGCATCTTTACAATTAGAACAAAAAGATATACCGATACTAAGCAGTATTGAAATCACAAGAGTACAGCAAGTAATTGCGTTTGTACCACTTATTTTAGTAGGTGTAATGAATAAAGTTTTCACAATCATGATACCAAAGTGGTATCCAAATGGTTTTGATTTCTCAGCTATTGGTATGAAAGCATTTGGAAAAGTAGAATTAAGTGCGGTAGTTGGAATTTGGTCTGTAGAATTGGCACTTATTATAGGGATTTTATCAACGCTTTTATTATATTGGAAACGAGTAGTAACTGGATTTCAAGCTGGATTGAATACAAGTATTGGTGGAGCGCTACTTGCAACAATGAATACAGGAGCTGAATTTGGATTTGGCGGTGTTATTGCAGCACTTCCAGGTTTTGCAATTATGAGAGATAGCATCTCTGCAACTTTCACGAATCCATTAGTGAATGGGGCAGTAACGACGAATATTTTGGCTGGTATTACTGGATCAGCATCAGGAGGAATGGGGATTGTTTTAAGTGCGATGGGAGATAAATTTATTGCAGCGGCCAATCAATATGATATTCCATTAGAAGTTATGCACCGCATTGTATCAATGGCATCAGGCGGAATGGATACATTACCACATAATGGTGCAATTATTACTATTCTAACGGTAACAGGATTAACACATAAACAGTCATATAAAGATATATTTGCTATTACAGTTTTGAAAACGGTCGCTGTATTTGCAGTCATCGCGTTCTATACTTTAACAGGAATCTATTAATACTAGTTAATATACGAAAAGAAAATATTTATCAGATTGATATTTTACATAATAAAATATTTATTGTAACTACTCAGTCACTCTATGAAAAATCGGCAGAAAAGTTTTTTAAGTTGGTCGAGAGAGGACCTGGCTATGTATAGGAGCGGTCAGGGCCTTTCCTGCCACGCGCAAAGTTTTAAAACAAAGAAAGGTAGCAAGGTGTAGGTCCATTTTTATCTTCATGGCAGCAATCTATATGCTGAAAAATGAAAACAACTTTCTATAGTTAATAAGGGGGCTTATTTTAACTGGAATAATACACTTTATCAAACTTCTGAATGAAATGCATGGCTAAGTAGTTGCAAATATTTATTATAGATAGAAGGGGTGGAGTACTTGCAAGAAGTTGCTGAGTTTCGTATGCCGAAGTCTGTATTATATGGGAGAAATTCGTTTGAAAAACTAGGGGATCAATCAAGAAAGTTAGGGAAAAGGGCTTTTATTGTAAGTGATACAATTATGGAGAAGTTGGGTTATGTTGAAAGATGTGTGGAGCACTTAAATGCGAAAGGGATTACTGTTATTACGTACAATGAAGTAAATACTGAGCCTACAAATTTACACGTATTAGAAGCGTTATCTATTTGTAAAGAAGGAAAAAACGATTTTATCATAGGTATTGGCGGAGGAAGTTGTATTGATGTTGCGAAAGCAGTAGCAGTGTTATATACAAATGGTGGAGAAATTGAAGATTACGTCCAAAAGGATATAGAAATAGAATACAATCCACTACCGCTAATCGCAATCCCAACGACTTCTGGTACTGGATCGGAAGTAACAAGTGTAGCAGTAATTACGAATAAAAAAACAGATGTGAAAATGATGATAAAACATCCAAGCTTTATCCCTCATGTTGCGATAATAGACCCGATTTTTACAAGTTCGGTACCACCTCATATTACTGCAGCAACGGGAGTAGATGCATTATGCCATGCAATTGAAGCTTATATTTCTAAAGTTTCACAACCTCTTACAGATGTTCTTGCTCTTTCAGCTATTGAAAGCATTATGAAATATTTACGTATCGCATATGAAGATGGAGATAATATGGAAGCAAGGGAAGCAATGATGATTGCTTCATTACAAGCTGGGATTGCTTTTTCAAATGCATCTGTTACATTAGTGCATGGTATGTCTCGTCCAGTGGGGGCATTATTTCATGTGCCACATGGAATATCGAATGCAATACTATTACCTGCAGTTTTAGAGTTTACAAAAATGAGTGCAATAAAAAGGTTAGCGGAAGTAGGACGTAGCTTAAACAAAGATTTGTATTCTCATTCTAATGAAGAAGTAGCGAACTACACGATTGCTGAAATTAAGAAACTTTGTTTTGATCTTCGTATTCCTAATTTAAGAGAATACGGAATTGATGAAGTAGAATTTGAAAATGCTATTTCTAAAATGGCGAAAGATGCTATCGAAAGTGGGAGTCCAAGTAACAATCCACGAGTTCCATCTTATGATGAAATAAAAGAGCTCTATCGAAAATGCTTTGACTATAAATATGAGTCTACTACAAATGTTATTTTCTGAATATTCTTTAATTATTTCCGTGGAAATGAAAAATAACTTTAAATCATGTAGAGGGTTTATTTGATAAAGAAAATATTTTCATTGCTATAAAACGATATTCATTATGTATAAATTACAGTATTAGTGTTGAATAAAACAATATTATCTTAAAGGTGAATATATGAAATTAATAGGTCTTATTGGTGGAATGAGCTGGGAATCATCTACTGAGTATTACAAAATAATAAATGAAGAAATAAAAATAAGATATAATTTTATTATGTAAACAACAATCGTATGTGTGGAAAACATTCAGAAAATATCTTATAATGTAAGTGGTTACATTTGAGGGGGAATGCGGATGTTTTCAGTTCAACCAATCGCATTTGTACATAATGAAAGAAAGGAAATAAAAGATGATGAGTGGGGAGATGTAAGATCCTGTATTACTTTAACTGATATGTATACAGAGGAAAGTATACAAGGGATCGAAGAGTTTTCTCATATTGAAGTTATTTTCTATTTTCATAAAGTAACAGATGAACAAATTCAATATTCTGCTAGACACCCTAGAAATAATAGTAAGTATCCGAAAGTAGGGATTTTTGCACAGCGTGGAAAAAATCGTCCGAACCGAATAGGAGCGACAATTGTTAATGTGATAAGAAGAGATGGAAAAACAATTGTTGTTGAAGGATTAGACGCAATCGATGGTACACCTATATTGGATATTAAGCCTGTTATGAAAGAATTTATACCGAGGGAAGAAATAAAGCAGCCTAAATGGGCAACAGATATTATGAAACAGTATTGGAAGGGGAATGGAGTAAAATGAGAATATATGAAGCAACAATTGCAGATTTAGATGGACTAGCATCTGTTTTTAATAACTATCGAGTATTTTATCGACAAGATTCCGATATTGAAGGAGCAAAAGTGTTTTTACGAAATCGAATCGAGAGAAAAGAATCCATTATTTTCGTCGCAGTTGAAGACGGTGAATATATTGGATTCACGCAACTATATCCTTCATTTTCTTCCATTTCGATGAAAGAATTATGGATTTTAAATGATCTGTTTGTACAAGAGGCAAAGCGCGGAGCCGGAACAGGTAAAAAATTATTAGAAGCTGCTAAAGAATTCGCCTTAGAAAATGGCGCAAAAGGTGTAAAATTACAAACAGAGATTGATAATTTATCAGCTCAGCGATTATACGCTGAAAATGGATACTTGAGAGATAATCGTTATTTCCATTATGAATTAACTTTTTGAAATATATATAGTTAAATGAGACGTTTTCAAAGTGAAGACGTCTCATTTAATTTTTTTATTGATGATTTAAAATCCAATTTGTAGCGTCTTCAAAGTTTTCTGCAATGTAATTCGGTTCAATATGTGCCCATTTGTCTCGGAACGTATGTAAAGCATCATATCCAGCACCAGTTCGAACTAATATTGTTGTTGCATTTACTTTTGCACCAGCAACAATATCAGTCCAGCGATCACCGATTACAGCGCATTTTGTTAAATCAAGCCTATGTTTTGCTGCTGCTTGCAGGAGCATACCTGTGCTCGGTTTGCGGCATTCACATCCGCCACCATGTTTATGAGGACAAAGGTAAATATCATCAAAACCAAACCCTTTTAATTCTTGCACAAAATCATTCGCAGTTGCTTTTCCATCCGCGATACCTGGTTGATTCGTAAAAGAGAATAGTTTAATATTTTGAGCTTTTAACTTTTGTAAAGATTCCTTTGTAAAAGGAAATAATGTGAAAGAACCTGGATAATGTATTGTAGTATCACCGCCAATTGTTCCGTCACGATCAATGAAAATAGCTTCAATGTTTTTCATAGTTACAGTCCTTTCAATTTAAAACTACAAACATTAAATATTCTCTTGAAATATGTTTTTTCCTGCTACCGAAACAAATATATCAGAAGTGATATAATACTAAATTAAGAGGGATATGTTATCATTTTCCTTGATTGTAATGTAAATGGAAAGAAGGTAAGTATTATGCTAGAGGTGAATATCCGCTCAGCCGGATATGAAATTGGTGAAAAGACAGTTCATGATATTGCCTTTGCAATTGAAAAAGGCGAGTTAGTTGCTCTTATTGGTGCGAATGGCGCAGGAAAGAGTACGACAATTAAATCGATACTCGGTTTGCTTGTCAATACGGATGGTGAAATCTCGTTTGGTGAAAAGAAAAATCCATATGCATATGTACCGGAGCATCCCACTTATTATGATTATTTAACTTTGTGGGAGCATATTGAATTGTTAATGGCTACCCGTGGAAATGAAGAGGGAAATTGGGAGGACAAAGCAAGGGAATTATTACATACGTTTCGAATGGAAAAACATATACACGAATACATATCAAAGTTTTCAAAAGGTATGAAACAAAAATCGATGCTAATATTAGCATTTTTAACAGAGCCAGATTTCTATATTATCGATGAGCCTTTTATCGGTTTAGATCCAGTAGCCACGAAAGACTTTTTGAATTACTTATATAAAGAAAAAGAGCGAGGAGCAGGTATATTACTTTGTACGCACGTGCTGGATACAGCTGAAAGAATTTGTGAAAGATTTTTACTCATTTCGCAAGGTACATTAGTAGCAGATGGGCATTTAGAGGCGATCCAATCGTTAGCAGAAATGCCAGGAAGTACACTGTTAGATTGTTTCGATGCAATTGTAAGGCGGGAACAAAATGATTAAACAACAGTTTAATAAAAGGTTACGTCATGAATTGCAAAGAAAATGGAAAGCGATTCGTTCTGTAACAGATTGGACAGTAGCATTATATATTGTTATTCCCGCACTTATATTTATTGGAATGTATTATCGTTCATTATGGATAAAAGAACTATCAATGGAAGAGACCGTTTATTTTGGATTAGGTTTACTTGCATTTTACTTTGTTACATTTTCAAGAGGAGTTCGCTCATTTTTTGAACAAGCAGATAGCTTATTTTTAATTTCGTACCCAAATCATATGCGAAGATTAATGAAGCTTGGCATGATATATACGTTAATTCGGATTGCAATAACGAACGCAATTGTAGTATTCATTATGCTGCCTATACTGATGAAAAGTATGGGAGCGACAATTATACAAATCGTACTGTTCTGGATTTTCTTTACTGTTTTTCGATTTATGCTATCGTTGTTGACGAGATTCATAAATGTACGTGTGGGGAAACGATGGGTTTTATTGATTATAAAAGATGTTATATTTTCTTTTAGTTTGATTTTTTTTGGAATCAGTGTATTTTTTATTTATAAAAATCCATTGTATTCCATATTATTTATCGGTCTAGCAGCTTTATTTACTATAGTCTTGGTAAAAGAAAAGATGAATTATAAAAATTTCTTTTTTAAAGAAGTTGAGAAAGAGAAAGAAGAAAGTATGCGTTGGACGGTAGGGATTATGCAAGTTGGTGGCCATGCTGCGAAGCCAAGTAGTTCGAATAAAAAACCGTGGATGTTCCCTCGTTCTAAAAAGATATTAGGAAAAAAATCTGATTCGCGTATTGTAGAAGCGTTTTTAAAAGAATTTTTGCGTACAAGTAGTGCTTTAATGTTTTATGTTCAAATTGTATGTATAAGTACTGTAAGTATTATCGTGACTCCGCAGTGGATAACAGTTATTATTCTTGTATTTGCTATAGTTGCTATTTCTCGCTATGCGCGTGATTATTGGAATGAATTTACGAAGAAAATGTTTCTACATTTATATTGTGATGAAGGAGAATTACTATTATTAAGGTGGAAGGCGGATCGTTATTTGCTCCTTCCAGTCGTATTTATGTACGGAACAGTCATCCTCTCACAGTTTTATTTATTGCCAGCAGTAATTATTGGAGTTATTTTTATAGTATTCATTGGTTGGATTGTATTTTTACCATAGAAAAAGAGCCGGAAATGGCTCTTTTTCTAGTCTGTAACACACTGATAAATAAAATATACTAAAAGGAGTATGCTTGCGGCGGAATATATGACATCTAAAGTCATTTGATTGCCTCCTCATTGTTGTTGTATTTCTAGTGTATGAAATCTTACAATTTCATATTCAAGTGAAAAATATGTGAACGTTAACAAATTTGTAAAGTGCAAAAATTACAATCATTTTGTATAATAGAAGAAACAACCGTTAAATAAAATATAATGAGTGAAAGGGGAGGGAACATAAATGCCAAATTGGTTTAGAAAAACCTTAGTCGCATTAATTACCGTATTTACGTTTGGTTTAGTGACGCCTCCTTCCATATTACTTGATAATGCCAAAGCTGCGGACAAGCCTACGAGCACAGCTGGGCAACAAAATTTGGAGAGTACGTCCTATACATATGAAGAAACGAATGATAGGTTAACCACTGATACTTTTGTTAACTATGCGATGCAAGAAGCAGAGAAGCAATCTATGCAAAAATTTGGCTCTAAAATTGGGCCTGTAATTGAAGATGAATTTAAAGATGTTGTATTACCTAAAATTGAAGAGGCAATTGCGGAACTTGCAAATGATGTGCCAGAAGAATCGTTACAATCATTAGCAATTTCTCAAAGACCAGCTGGCGGAAATAATGAAAAGATTTTTCATGTTTATGACACGAAATCAGGAAATGACTTACTGCGATTTCATGTAAGGAGAGATCATCCACCGCAAGATGGATATTATTTTAATTTCCACTATCATCGTTTTGATGATGGATACTCAGGACACCATGAGTTAGGAAATATTTATTGGAATACGAATGTACCGCCGAAATGGTTGTCTTAATGAAGAACAAGAGAAAATCTTGTTCTTTTTTTATGTGTATGAAAGGGTAAGACATTTATGATGTTGAATAACATAGGTTTAGGAAAAAAACAAAGGGAGTCTGGGAATGCAAAAATACATTGTTTTTGACTTTGATGGCACGTTAGTAGATTCACAAAATATATTTGTACCAATTTATAATCAACTTGCTGAAAAGCATGGATATAAGACAGTTAGTGAGGAAGAAATCGAGCCTTTACGAAAACTGACTATTGCTGAAAGATGTAAACAACTCGATGTACCACTGTATAAATTACCGATATTAGCGTTAGAGTTTTATAAATTATATCAACCTGCTATAAAAGATCTCGTTTTATTCCATGGGATGAAGGATGTTTTAGATGAATTACATAAAAAAGGCTACGGGATTGCGGTTATATCTTCGAACTCAGAAGAGCATATTAGGGCATTTTTACGTAATAATAGAATAGAAAATATTCAAGAAGTGTATTGTTCTAAAAATTTGTTTGGTAAAGATAAAATGATAAAAAGATTTTTAAAGTCGAAAAAGCTAACAGAACAAGATATGTTGTATGTCGGTGATGAACAGAGAGACGTAGCAGCATGTAAAAAGGCTGGGGTAAACGTAATTTGGGTATCTTGGGGGTATGATGTCATTGAAACAGTGAAAAAAGATGCACCAGATTATATGGTTCATACGCCAATGGAAATTGTGCAAGTAGTACAAGGGGCGCATTCTTAAAATGAATACACTTCGAGCAGGCATTCATCATATTGAATTTTGGGTCGCGAATTTAGAGGAGTCTATTTCTTTTTATGATAAATTGTTTTTGATAATTGGATGGAGAAAGTGAAATGTATTTTAAAGAGGTGGACGGGGAAATTGTAAGGACTTTAGGGCCTAGACATATTTGTTACCAAGCTATTCGTAGAGAAGTAGTTGATGAAGTAGCAGATTTTCTTGCTAGTACAAAAGTGAAGGTAATACGTGGTCCGATAGAAATGAGTCATTATTCGGACGGATACTATACGATTGATTTTTACGATCCGAATGGATTTATTATAGAAGTAGCGTATACACCAAATGTAGAAATGTAAGGGGAATAAACATGAAGACAATTACAGCATGGCAAAACAATATACAAATAGTAAAAGATGCAGCAAATATTGAAGAAATCTCTAAAGGTTTCTCTCCTGATAAAAAATATATCATTACGACTATTGAAGATGAAAAGTATTTGTTACGGACAGGCGATATAAAAGAGTTTGAAAGAAAGAAAATAGAGTTTCAAATTTTAAATGAAATGCAAAAACGTAGTGTGCAAGCACAAAAGCCAATTGAAATGGGTTTGTTGGAAGAAGAAGGTTTATGCTACGGTGTTTTTTCGTATATAGAAGGAGAAGATGCGAAGAAGTTGTTGCCGACATATACGCCAAAAGAACAATATGATATAGGTATAGAGGCAGGAAAAGATTTAGCAAAAATGCATACATATGAAGCTCCTAAGGGTATACTTCCATGGTATGAAAGAGCAATGAAAAAACATCGAAAATATTTAGAGGCATACAAAACATGCGGAATTAAAATTAAAAATGATGATAAAATTATTAAGTTTATAGATGAAAATGAAATGTATGTAAAGGATCGTCCAAATCGATTTCAACATGATGATTTTCATTTAGAAAATATAATTGTGCGTGACGCGAAATATGTAGGTGTTGTTGATTTTAATGGCTACGACTGGGGTGACCCACTTCATGATTTCGTAAAAATTGCACTATTTGCAAGGGACATTAGTATTCCGTATTCAATCGGACAAATAGAAGGATACTTTGATGGTAGAATACCAGAGGAGTTCTGGAATTTATATGCGGTGTACGTTGGCATGACAGTTTTCTCTTCAGTTGTCTGGTCATTACGAGCAGCACCGCATATGTTAGATGATACGTTAGAACGCCTTACTATTGTTTTAGAAGATCATAAAAACTTTGAATTATCGAAGCCGATTTGGTTTGATAGTGAAATGATAAATGAAGACTAGGAAAAGTAGGTGTGTTATCTCACACCTACTTTTTTTATTATTAAAATAATTATTAAATTTTCTTAAATGTAAGCGGCTGAGTACTTAACGTAGCTGGTACATGTAACTGAAGGGATGGGAATTCACCACTCACATTCATTTCATATGAAAACAATAGACTCATTTTCATTTGGAATAAGTCAACTGGTGCGGAGAAAATGTCGTAATGATGATGCTGTAATTGAATCTCCATCTCCATAAATTGTACGTGTAATGAATCATCCCGTTTATATACTTTTAATACTCCATAAGCAGGATGTTCAAAAGTACCAGTGTAGTCCTCTAATTTGTGAGAAGGTGCAGTCCCTTTAATTTGCTTTGGAAGGGATTCAGTTGCTTCTTTCATCATTTCCTTCATTTTTTCAGTATCTTCTACAGCACGTTTATGCCAATCGATGCTTTCTAATTCAAGTAGATCGTCATAAATTTGGTTAGCAAGATAAGTAGGAAGTAATGTGCCTCCAGCATTCGTTAAAATGACAAGGCCTACATTTTCTTTTGGCATGAATGAAACAAGTGCCGAAAATCCATCAATATTACCGCCATGATGAATCACTTTATTACCACGATAAGCGCTAATAAACCAACCGAGGCCGTAACTATTTAATGGAGATTCAGGGAGTGATAGAACTGGTTGATCTGGAATTGAATTGTGTGGTGTATACATTTGTTGTAATAATTCAGGGGAGATTAATTCATGATCTCCAAACTTTCCTTCGTTTAAGTGAAGAAGTACCCAATTTGCCATATCTTCAATTGTAGAATTAATACATCCAGCAGCGCCGACTGTATCGATGTTACGGAATGGAACTTCTTTTATTTCACCTTCATTTTCAATGTAAGGTAAAGCATAATCATCTGTAGTTTGTGAATCTGTAACAGAGAAATTTGTATGTCTCATATTTAAAGGTTCTAAAATATGTTCTGTAGCGTATTGCTCCCACGTTTGATTTGTAATGTTTTCAACAATGTAGCTAATTGTTGCATACATTAAGTTATTATAAAGAAATGCTGTGCGGAACGGAGCATCAAGTGATAAATGTTTTATTTTTTCTACTATATCTTTTCGAGTTAAAGAAGAACTGTACCAAAGAGCCTCGTGACGACTTACACCAGTTCGATGAGAAGCTAAATCTCGTCCTGAAACTTGTGAGCTAGCAAGTAGTTCAGATAAAGAGAAGTTAGGTATATAAGACTGTACAGGAGTGTCCCAATTAAACTTTTTTTGCTGTGATAATAAGCTTAAGGAAAGTGTGCCAAAAGCTTTCGTGGAGGAACCAATTGCGAACCGAGTACTCGGTGTAACAGCCTCTTTTGTCTCTATATTACGATAGCCGAAACCTTCCGAAATAATAACTTCACCGTCTTTTATAACAGCTACAGCAGCACCAGGAACATTTAAATCCTTCATCATTTTTTCAACCGTTGTTTGTAAAGAAGTCATAACAGGAGTTTCAATTTTAGACATACTTCTAACCTCCAAATATAAATTTTATCCTACCGCACTATACTTTCGGTAATAGAAAATGAAAACCTTTTTAAATATGGAAAGTTAATAATTTTGTAAGAATTACTGAAATAATTTTTATTTATCAAGATTATTAAATTTATTGTTTTTCATGTTATGATAAATTTCATATAAGATTGAAAGAAGGTTTTCCTACATATGAAACATGCTGAATATGAATACTTAAATTTATGCCGCCATGTAATGGAGCACGGTACGAAGAAAGAAGATCGTACAGGGACAGGAACTGTATCTGTATTTGGATATCAAATGCGTTTTGATCTGAGTAAAGGATTTCCTTTATTAACGACAAAGAGAGTCCCGTTTCGCCTTGTAGCAAGTGAACTACTTTGGTTTATGAAAGGTGATACAAATATTCGTTATTTATTGCAGCATAATAATAACATTTGGAATGAATGGGCATTTAAGAGCTGGGTAGAAAGTGATGAGTATACTGGTCCTGATATGACTGATTTCGGTCTTCGCTCACAACAAGATGAGGAATTTAAAGTGCAGTACGATGAGCAAATGGAATTGTTTAAAAAGAACGTTTTAGAAGATGATGATTTCTCAAATAAATATGGTTATTTAGGAGACGTATACGGTAAGCAGTGGCGTGCTTGGAAAACGACAGCTGGTGAGACGCTTGATCAGCTAAAAGATGTAATTGATATGATTAAAAAAACGCCAGATTCACGTCGCCTAATTGTTTCTGCTTGGAATCCTGAAGATGTACCGAGTATGGCATTACCACCTTGTCACACGCTATTCCAATTTTATGTAGCAGATGGAAAGCTTTCTTGTCAGTTATATCAAAGAAGCGGTGATATTTTCCTTGGCATTCCATTTAACATTGCAAGCTATTCACTTTTAACACATTTAATTGCACATGAATGTGGTCTCGAAGTAGGAGAGTTTGTTCATACAATTGGTGATGCACATATTTATACAAATCATTTTGAACAAGTAGAAAAGCAGTTGGCACGTGAACCACGTCCGTTCCCTAAACTTACATTAAATCCAGATGTGAAATCTGTGTTTGATTTTGAAATGGACGATTTAACTATTGAAGGATATGATCCACATCCAGCAATTAAAGCACCAGTTGCAGTGTAATTGTAGAGGAGATGCAAAGATGATTATTTCATTTATGGTCGCAATGGACGAAAATAGAGTAATTGGTAAAGATAATAAATTACCTTGGCATTTGCCAAGTGAATTACAGTATGTGAAGAAAACGACAATGGGTCACCCGCTTATTATGGGAAGAAAGAACTATGAAGCGATTGGTAGACCACTGCCAGGAAGACGTAATATTATCGTAACTCGCAATGGAGAGTATCATGTTGAAGGTTGTGAAGTTACTCATTCTGCGGAAGAAGTGTTTGAGCTATGCCAAGATGAAGAGGAAATCTTTATTTTTGGAGGAGCACAAATTTATGATTTATTCTTACCGTATGTGGAGAAATTGTATATAACAAAGATTCATCATGCGTTTGATGGAGATACATTCTTCCCAGAAATAGATATGACTGATTGGAAAGAAGTTTTTGTGGAGAAGGGCTTAACGGATGAAAAAAATCCGTACACGTACTATTATCATATTTATGAAAAGCAACAATAAAAAAAGATTGATGTGAGCATTCACATCAATCTTTTTATTTATATTATTAAATGTATCTTTATAGAGGGGATTCGATAGTGCTATAATGAGAGTTAGCATGTATAGAATGCTATAAATCTTTAGAAGTACGCTATGTGATAAAAGGAGGAGAATCGGTTGAGAAAAATATGGGGGATTCTTTTTCTTTGCTTAACATTCATGCTAGTTGGATGCGGTAAAGAAGAAAAACCACAAGAAGCGTTTGATACATATGTAAAAGCATGGAATAAACAAAAATTTGCAGATATGTATGATCAATTATCAGAAAATGCAAAAAAAGATATTTCAAAGAAAGAGTTTACTGAGAAATATGAAAAGATTTATTCTGGCATTGAAGTGAAAGACTTAAAGGTAGAAACAGGGGAAGTAAAAGAAGATAAAAAAGATGAAGGCCCTGTTCCTTTTAAGGTAAGCATGGATACAGTTGGTGGTAAAATTACTTTTGGACATGAAGCAAAAATGGTGAAAGAAAAAGATGGAGATAAAGAATCTTGGAAAATAGATTGGACTCCTGATTTCATTTTCCCTGGCATGACAAAAGATAGTAAAGTGCGTATGCAAACAACACAACCAAAACGTGGTGAAGTTTACGATCGTAATGGAAAAGGTCTTGCAACGAATGGGAAAGCTTCTGAAATTGGAATCATTCCAGAAAAATTAGATGATACTGCTCCACAAACGAAAGAAACAGTAGCGAAGTTGTTAAATATGTCTGTAGAAGAGATTGATCAAAAACTAGCTGCTAAATGGGTAAAACCAGGGTATCTCGTACCAATTGGAATTTTGCCTGAGGGAGCAACGCAAAATACGTACATTGATTTACCAGGTGTTGCAACAAAGCCTGTAAATGTTCGTACATATCCGTTAGGGGAAGCGGCAGCTCATCTAACTGGTTATATCGGAAAGGTAAATGCTGAAGATTTAAAGACGCTTCAAAAGAAAGGTTATCAAGCCGATGATCCAGTTGGTAAAGCTGGTTTAGAGCAAGTATTGGAAGAACAGCTACGCGGGAAAAAAGGTGGTCGTGTCTTCATGGAAGATGCGCAAGGAAAAGAGATTAAAAATTTAGCGAAAACAGATGCTGTTGATGGAGAAAATGTAACTTTAACTATTGATAGTGCTACTCAAGAAAAAATTTATAATGAAATGAAAGGAGAGGCTGGATCTAGTGCTGCAATTAATCCGAAAAGCGGGGAAACGATTGCACTTGTAAGTAGTCCAGCTTACGATCCTAATCTTATTGCAAGAGGGACATCAAAAGCTCAACGTGAAGCTTGGAATAATGATCCGAAAAAACCAATGACGAATCGATTTACACAATTATCGGTTCCGGGTTCTGTATTTAAGCCGATTACAGGTGCAATTGGACTTGAAACAAAAACAATCGATCCGAAAGAAGAATTGAAAATTGAAGGATTGAAATGGACGAAAGATTCTTCTTGGGGCAATTATTACGTAACACGTGTAAAAGATGCAAATCCGATTGATTTTGATAAGGCAATGAAATACTCGGATAATATTTACTTTGCACAAGAAGCTTTGAAAATTGGAAAAGATAAATTTATGGCTGAGGCGAAAAAATTCGGATTTGATGAGAAATTACCAATTGAATACGGATTCCCAGTTTCTAAAATCGCAAGTGATGGCATAAAAAATGATATTCAAATGGCAGATACAGGATATGGACAAGGACAAGTCTTAATGACCCCTCTTCATTTAGCCTTAACGTATGCACCGATTGTAAATGATGGAACGATTCCGTCGCCATATCTTATTAAAACAGATAAACAACCAAAGGCCTGGAAAGAAAATGTGATTTCTAAAGGAACTCAAGATATATTGAAAACGGCTTTAACGAAAGTAATTAACGATCCAGATGGTACGGGGAAAATTGCAAAAATTGATGGTATGACCCTTGCTGGTAAAACAGGAACAGCAGAATTAAAAGTATCAAAAGAGGCAGAAGGAAAAGAACTAGGTTGGTTCGCTGCGTTTGATTTAAATTCACCTGATATGGTCATTACAATGATGATTGAAGATGTAAAAGGTAGAGGTGGAAGTAATATTCCGGCTGAAAAAGTGAAACATGTTTTTCAAAAGTAGTAATTGGTGAAGACTATCTCCATGAAATATGGAGGTAGTTTTTTTATTTGATTAAAACCTTAATATTTATATACAAAAACTAACTGAAATAATATAAATTATTAACTTACGAAAAAAAAGTAGCTATTTTTATTGACAGCCATTAAAACTTTTTGTATTATACTTACGTAAGGTAAGTTATTTACTATAAAATAATAAATCTCAAATTAAAGATAAATTTGAAAAAGGGAGATAATACAATGACAAAAGTACTATTTATTACAGCAAATCCAAATTCAGCAGAAGGTTCTTTCAGTATGGCAGTAGGGGAAGCTTTCATCGAAGCATATAAAAACGAACATCCACAAGACGAAGTTGTAACAATTGATTTATTCAATACAACTGTACCAGCAATCGATGCAGACGTATTCGCTGCTTGGGGTAAATTTGCAGCAGGCGAAGGATTCGAAACTTTAAGTGAAAATCAGCAACAAAAAGTTGCAGCAATGAACAATAACTTAGAAACATTTATGCATGCAGACCGTTATGTATTCGTGACTCCAATGTGGAACTTCAGCTACCCAGCAGTAGTGAAAGCATACTTAGATAACTTATCAATTGCAGGCAAAACATTCAAATATACTGAAAATGGTCCAGTTGGCTTACTAGAAGGCAAAAAAGCACTTCATATTCAAGCTACAGGCGGCGTTTACTCTGAAGGAGCATACGCATCTATGGACTTCGGTCGCAATCATTTAAATGCAGTATTAGGATTCATGGGTGTATCAGACACTGAATATATTGCAGTTGAAGGAATGAATGCAAATCCTGAAAAAGCACAAGACATTAAAGAAGCAGCAATTGTAAATGCACGCGAATTAGCAAAACGTTTCTAATATAGAAAACTTCAAAATGTCCAAACACTTGTTGTTTGGACATTTTTTCTTCTTTTTCCTTCGTTTGTCTAGTATAATGAAGGTCGGAATGATAATAGGTGGGGGTTCTGTATGATTCAAACGTTTTTTAAAATCTTTTATTTAATTTTAATCGTAATTGCGATTACACCAAGATTGTGGCGTATAAAAAGAAAAGCAAATGCGATGTCACCGCAAGAAAAAGATAGTGTTGTGTATAAAACCACAAACTGGTTTGGTAAGAAAATGGTGGGTGTAACTGGATCGACTGTAGAAGTAAAGGGACTTGAAAATGTTCCGAAAGACAAGCCAGTGCTAGTTGTAAGTAATCATCAAAGTAATATGGATATTCCTGTTTTACTAGGTTACTTAAATAAGCCAATTGGATTCGTTTCAAAAGCGGAAATTAAAAAGTTTCCGGTTGTACCAACATGGATGGAACTAATGAATTGTGTGTTTATGGACCGCAGCGATCGCCGTCAATCTCTTAAGGCAATTAAAGATGGAATTGAACTGTTAAAGAACGGGCATTCTATCGTAATTTTTCCAGAGGGAACGAGAAGTAAGGGTGGCGAAATCGGTGAGTTTAAAGCAGGGAGTTTTCACCTTGCTGTAAAATCTGGCGTATCTATATTACCAGTAACTTTAGATGGTACATATAAGATGTTTGAGGCTAATGGAAATCGTATGAAACCAGCTCATGCAACATTAACAATTTCTAAGCCAATTACACCTGAAGAATATGCAAGTATGGATGCTAAAGAGTTAACCCAGCATACAAAAGATATTATTGCATCTCAATTACATAAGTAATAAAAAAGTTTCAGCTTAAACAAGCTGAAACTTTTTTTATGCTGCGGGTAAGACATAAAACAGTACGCAGAAAAACATCATTGTACTACCGCCTAGTACGAAGAGATGCCAAATGGCATGATTGAACGGAAGCTTTTCCCAAAGGAAGAATATAGCTCCGACAGAATACAAAATGCCGCCTATTAATAGTAGTGAGAAGCCGTGACCGGTTAAATTTTCATAAAGGGGTTTAATGGCAACGATGATGAGCCAACCCATAATGATATAACATAATGTTGATGTTTTAATAAAGCGACGAACAAAGAAGATTTTGAAAATAATTCCACCAATCGCAAGGGTCCAAATAATTGCGAGTAAAGTCCAACCGAGCGGGCCACGCAGTGTAATGAGTAGAAATGGTGTATACGTGCCGGCAATTAATAAATATATGGCGGAGTGATCTAAAATGGTAAATAACTTTTCTACTTTTGGATGATGGATACTATGTAGCAGTGTAGAAAATAAGTATAGCAAGAACATGCTTACGCCATAAACGGTAAAACCAACAACAGCAGATGCTGTACCATGTTTGGAAGCATGAATAATTAATATGATTAAGGCAGGGATGCTTAAAATGGCACCGATACCATGGGTAATTGCATTCGCAATTTCTTCTTTTACAAATTGGGTCATTCTTGTAATTTTTTGCGTCATAATGTTAATCCCTTTCACTGTATTGAGGTAAGTTATATTTTCCTTAACCATATCATATACAAAAGGAATAGAAAATGATATTTGTATAATTGATTTTATTTTTGAATTTTTTTGACAAAAGACAACGGATACATTGACGTTTACAAAATTTTTTGACAAAATGAACTTATGGAATAGTAGGACAAGAATCTACTTATGAAGGGGATGGGGAAATGTTTTCAAATATTGGCTTTCCAGGGTTAATTTTAATTTTAGTAGCAGTGTTAATTTTATTCGGCCCAAAAAAGTTACCGGAAATTGGGAAAGCTTTAGGGGAAACGTTAAAAGAATTTAAAAAATCAACAAAAGAATTGACTGATGAGGCATTTCAAGAGAAGGAAAAAAATAAATAAAAGAATATGATGAAGTTTTTCTCGGAATGGATAAATAAAGTGTGGTGAACGAGATGGAAAATCGGGAAATGAGCGTAGTAGAACATATTGTTGAGCTTCGCAAACGAGTAATATATACAGTATTATCCTTTGTATTATTTTTAATTATTGGATTTACTTTTACGAAGGATATTTATTTTTGGCTTGTAAAAGATTTACCAATGAAATTAACTGTTCTCGGTCCAAGTGATGTGTTATGGATTTTTTTCTCGATTGCTACAGTATTTGCTATCGTTTGTACAATTCCTTTTGCTGCGATACAAATTTGGTTATTTGTAAAACCAGGTTTACATCCCAATGAACAAAAAATGACATTAATGTATATACCGGTATTGTCTATATTATTTATAGCAGGCCTATCTTTCGGTTATTTTATCGTTATGCCATTTTTATTTCATTTCCTAACTACAATTGGTAATGAGATGTTTAATACAATGTTTACAACGGAAAAATATTTTCATTTCGTATTAAATTTAACAGTTCCGTTTGCTGTTATATTTGAATTACCTGTAGTTGTTATGTTTTTAACGAGTATAGGTCTTCTAACGGCAGAATTTCTGCAGAAAATAAGAAGATATGCTTATGTCGTGTTGATTATAATTGCATCGTGTATATCGCCGCCAGATTTTTTATCACATAGTTTAGTAGCGGTACCGCTTATTTGTATTTATGAAATTAGTATCGCTTTATCAAAGATAGTTAGTAAACGAAAACAGAAAAGAGAAGAAGAAACACAGTCGAAAAGTGCCTCGTTATAAAGGCACTTTTTAATTTATTTGTTATACTCTAGCCATAATTGTATACAATATATAGAAGAAAAAAATTATAGAATCTCCAAAATTTAGACAAACTTTTCATTTTTATAAGGTTATACTGAAGTTATCAAGCTATATATGGGTAATAAGACTCCCGTCTCAAAGTATATATAGGACAGGGTTCGAATTAGGTGGATATAAATGAAGTATTAACTTCTAAACGGGGGCAGTTTAAGGATATTTTAGTATTCATAGGAAACCTACACTAAAAAACGTGTTAAAGAATAAAGTGGAGGAAGTTCAAAAATCCAACGAAAAAGAGGATTGATATTGTGATTACGAAAAGTTTTTATTTCACTCATGCAACAGGGAATTGTATTAAAATATTTGAAATCCCTGTCCTACAAACACAGCATCCATTAGCGTTTCTAATTCAGTCTCGTCTTCAATTGTTTATTGCAAAAATTCAAAAACATAAAAACCCAAGAGTCTCGTACTCTTTCCGTGAATATTTACAGAGTTGTTTGAAGTGGAATGATTATTCAAATGTATATAAAACAAATACTCTTGAAAAGAATGCATAATATACAGCAGGGACAGAGTTAGGTAGGCTCTGTCTTTTTTATTTTAGGTATAAAAATATAATTAATTTGGTGAAATTTATTCGAAATTGTTGAAAGCATCAGGAATGCTAGTATAATAACAGGGAGAGCGTATTCGAAAGGGAAGAATATAATATGCAAAAAATTAAAATTGTAACAGATTCAACGGCAGATTTAACTCAAGAAGTGATTGAGAAGTATGATATTCATGTTTTACCATTATCTATTTCTGTAAATGGACAAACATACTTAGATCGTGTAGATTTGCAACCGGATGAATTTATTGAAGAAATGATTAAATCAGAAGAATTACCAAAAACATCACAACCCGCTATGGGTACATTTGTAGAAATGTATGACAAGCTAGGCGAAGACGGAAGCCAAGTGCTTTCTATTCATATGACAGGTGGAATGAGCGGTACTGTCGCAACAGCGAATAGCGCTGCATCAATGACAGATACAAAAGTAACAGTTGTTGATTCTCAATTTATTACACATGCTTTAGCATATCAAGTAATTGAAGCTGCAAAAATGGCAAAAGAAGAATGCTCACTAGAAGATATTTTAAAACGTATTGATGAAGTAAGAAAGAATACTCGTTTATATGTTGTCGTAGATACATTAGAGAACTTAGTGAAGGGTGGACGTATCGGTAAAGGGAAAGCTTTTATCGGTTCATTACTTAATATTAAACCTATTGCAAGCCTTGAAGGTGGCGTATATAATCCGGTAACGAAAGTACGTAGCCAAGGGCAAATTGTAAAAACATTGGCTAAAATATTCGAGGAGGATACTGCTGGAAAAGTGGTGAAAGCTGTTGCGATTCCACATGCTAAAGCAATTCCTTTAGCAGAAAGTGTAAAAGCTGCTGTTGAAAAAGTGAATGGATTCACTCAATCAGAGATTTTCTATACAACACCAGTTATCAGTACTCATACAGGACCAGGAGCAATTGGTTTTATGTATTTAGCAGAGTAATAAAAAAGCTACTTGAAATGAATTTTCAAGTAGCTTTTTTTATGTGTATATGAAGTAAGAAATGAGAAGGGAAATACAGGCGCTTCCGCTAATGATATAGCGAGTCTGTAAATAATCTTTCATGGAAAACACCCTTTTCGATTTTTTGAAGTATATGGTAAATTACTCAGAAAATTTAGTTCTATTATACATGAGAAGTTTCTGTGATTTTTACTGGTTCTTTATCTGGGACAATAGGGCTATAAGTGAAAGTTTGACCTAAAAAGAGAACATGTAGTTGTTCCCACGGTAGCATTCGTAAATTCCAGTTATTTCGTAGTCGTGTTACTGCTTCCCTTGGTGTTTCATCTGCTAAAGCAAAAGTACCGTAGTGCATGGGAATGAAATGTGTAGCTTTTATATCTAGATAGGCTTGCACAGCTTCTTCTGGTGAAACGTGAGACACTTTCATAAACCATTCTGGCTCATAGGCACCAATTGGCATAAGTGCAATATCGATTGAAAAACGTTTGCCGATCTCTTTAAATCCTTGGAAATAACCACTATCACCACAAAAATAAATGGTTTCTGAAGAAGTCATATTATCAATGATCCATCCTCCCCAGTGAGAGGTGTTCATATCAAATAATGTTCTTCTCGTCCAGTGCTGGGCAGGTACGAAGTGAAAAGAGACTTCATCAATTGTTGTACTTTCCCACCAATTGTATTCTTCTACATTGGTGAATTTTTTACGAGTAAATAATTTTTTTAGCCCAATAGGAACTAGGTATAAAGTATCATCGCTTAGTTGACGAAGAGATGAAAAGTCTACATGATCGTAATGACCGTGTGAAATAAGAACGATATCGATTTTAGGTAGTTCTTTTATAGTGAGCCCAGGCTCAGTAAGTCGTGGAACTAACTTTAATTTATTAGCCCATACTGGATCTGTTAAAATATTTAAGCCGTTCGTTTGAATGAGAAAAGTTGAATGACCAATCCATGTGACAGTCGTTTTTTTAAAGTTATTTAGCAGAAATTTACTTTGTTTAACAGGTGATTGTTCTACTAGGAAAGAAAAGTCTTTTTTGTTTTGCTTTCTCTCTTTACGCCAGCGTAAGAAGGAGCGAATTGATTTTTTTGTACTTACATTATCCATATTTTCATAGCGCTTTGCCATGAACATCACCTCATTTAAAATCGTTGTAGTTGTATTGTACCGAAATGTTGTTAAGGAATACAGTGTTTAACATGGATTAATGTTTAAGTAATTGTAAAAAAATAGGGAGATTTATTTACAAATTTAACAATGAACTTTGTTTCGCAAATAATGGTTAGAGAAATAATAGTAGTAAAATATATTTTGTCTAGTAATTAGCTTGAAATAAAGAAGTAACATACGTAAATTCGTACGATTTCGTGAACAAATGAAGTAAACAATTTTCTCATAGTATTTACTTTTGTTATGATATACATAACTTACATAAATTAAGGATAGAGAAAAGAGGTTTAATAATGAAGCATTATCAAAAATTAATTGGTCTTATGGTTGTATTTTGTCTCTTTGTACTTGCCGGTTGTAGCAGTTCAGGTTCAAAATTACGTAAACCATTAAACTGGGATTTGGAAACTTTCCAATACACAAATCAAGAAGGAAAGCCGTTTGGTACAAAAGATTTAAAAGGGAAAGTCTGGGTAGCTGATTTCATGTTTACAAACTGTCAAACGGTTTGTCCGCCAATGACTGCTAATATGGCTAAATTACAAAAAATGGCTAAGGAAGAGAAATTGGATGTTCAGTTTGTTTCGTTTAGTGTAGATCCTGACCTTGATAAACCAGAAAATTTGAAAGCTTTCATTCAAAAGTTTACAGAAGATACAAGTAACTGGAACTTGTTAACAGGTTATTCACTAGAGGATATTACAAAGTTTTCAAAAGATAACTTCCAATCGCTTGTAGATAAACCAGAGAATGGGCAAGTTATTCACGGAACATCATTTTTCTTAGTCGATCAAAATGGAAAAGTAATGAAAAAATATAGTGGTATTAGTAATACACCATACGAAGATATTATACGTGATATGAAGCGATTAGCTGATTAAAAAGAAGGGTGCTTAGCACCCTTCTTTTTTGTCTTTTAGTCTATGGATAATATGTCATGCTGTTGTGGCAATTTCGGTGCGCGAATTTCTAATACACCGTTTTGATAAGAAGCTTTCGCTGTTTTTTTATTAATTAAATATGGTAACTTAATAATTCTTGACGCTTCTGAAATGGAACGTTCTCGGCGATAATAGTTATGAGATGTTTGTTCTTCTTCTGTCTCTTCAAGTATATCTTCTTTTACAGAGACTTTTAAGTATTCGCTTTGTATTTCAATTTGAATTTGTTCTTTTTGTATACCTGGTAGTTCGGCTGTAACGACGAGTTCGTCACCAACTTCGTATAAATCTACTGGGAATGTTAATAAACGGTTTCCTTTTTGGAAAAAATGATTTAAATCAGCGATTACGCCACGAAGAGGTGTTTGTTCGAAAAAATCATCAATTTGTTTTAAGTAATTACGAACCGGTGGGCGAGAAGAATCTTTTTTTTCTTCACTCATGGTATTCCCTCCTAGAAATCAATTTGCAATATCATATGACAAAAGCGGAGAAAGGTGAGTGCCTAGTTTTCATGTTTTCATAAAAAAATGTTAAAAATGTGAAATGGAGTGAGTTTTTTTATAGTTTTTGGTCGCCATATTCAGTTGGTTATGCTAGTATAAATAGGGTTGATATAGTAGTATTGAGACAGAATGAAAACTGAAAGAGGGTAAGAAGTATGTGTGGTTTTGTAGGATGTTTATGTGAAAACCCTAGAGGGTTTTCAGAAACAGAAAAACATCAATTTGAAAATATGAACACGATGATTTTCCACCGCGGTCCAGATGACGAAGGATATTTTCGTGATGAACATGTACAATTTGGCTTCCGCCGTTTAAGTATCATTGACTTAGAGGCAGGACATCAGCCGCTAACTTATGAAAATGATCGATATGTAATTATTTTTAATGGTGAAATTTACAATTATGTAGAACTACGTGAAATGTTACTTGAAAAAGGTGCAACTTTTGCTACACAATCTGATACAGAAGTTATTATTGCATTGTATGCACATATGAAAGAAAAATGTGTAGACTACCTTCGTGGTATGTTCGCATTTATGATTTGGGATCGTGAAGAAAAGAAACTTTTCGGTGCACGTGACCACTTCGGTATTAAACCTTTATACATCGCACAACAAGGTGATACTACATTCTTCGCATCTGAGAAGAAAAGTATTATGCATGTAATGGAAGACAAAGGGGTAAACCCAAAGTCATTACAACACTACTTTACGTACCAATATGGTCCAGAGCCAGAAACATTAACAATTGATGTTAACAAAATTGAGCCTGGTCATTACTTCGTAAAAGAAATCGGTAAAGAGATGGAAATCCATCGCTACTGGAATCCTTATTTCAACGCTTCAAGCGCAACGAAAGAGGAGCATATCCAAGCAATTCGTGATGTATTATACGATTCTGTAAAAGTACATATGCGTAGTGATGTACCAGTAGGTTCTTTCTTATCTGGTGGTATCGATTCATCTATTATTGCTTCTATCGCAAGAGAAATGAATCCAAATCTATTAACATTCTCTATTGGTTTCGAACAACGCGGTTTCAGTGAAGTTGATGTTGCGAAGGAAACTGCTGAGAAATTAGGAGTTAAAAACCATAACGTATTCATTACAGCGCAAGAATTTATGGATGAGTTCCCAAAAATTATTTGGCATATGGATGATCCTTTAGCGGATCCAGCAGCTGTACCATTGTATTTCGTTGCGAAAGAAGCGCGTAAACATGTAACGGTTGTTCTTTCTGGTGAAGGTGCAGACGAGCTATTTGGTGGATATAACATTTATCGTGAGCCAAACTCTTTAAAAATGTTCTCTTACATTCCTAGCCCAGGAAAGAGTGTTCTAAAGGCATTAAGTGGTGCTCTTAAAGAAGGGTTTAAAGGAAAAAGCTTCTTAGAGCGTGGATGTACGCCAATCGAAGAGCGTTACTATGGAAATGCGAAAATCTTCCGTGAAGAAGAGAAAGCTGAATTAATGAAGTATTACGATGAAAGTGTTAACTATATGGATATCACAAAACCATTGTATAACGAAATTAAAGATTATGATGATGTAAGTAAAATGCAGTACATTGATATGTTCACATGGTTACGCGGCGATATTTTATTAAAAGCTGATAAAATGACGATGGCAAATTCATTAGAACTTCGTGTACCGTTCTTAGATAAAGAAGTATTTGACGTTGCATCTAAAATTCCGACAGAATTTAAAATTGCAAACGGAACAACGAAAGCTATATTACGTGAAGCTGCCCGTGGAATTGTTCCGGATCACGTGTTAGATCGTAAAAAGCTTGGATTCCCAGTACCAATTCGTCACTGGTTAAAAGATGAAATGCACGATTGGGCTGTAAATATTATTAAAGAAAGCAAAACTGAGCATTTAATCGAAAAACAGTATGTATTAAACTTACTGGAAGCACATTGTGCAGATAAAGGCGATTATAGCCGTAAAATTTGGACTGTACTTGCGTTTATGGTATGGCATCAAATTTATGTTGAGCATAAATACGATACGAATAAGTTCCACGAAGAAACAAAGCGTGCGTATAGCTTAGTTTAATAAAAAACCTTAAGGTCGCATTCGATCTTAAGGTTTTTTTCATAAATTGCATTTATTATTGATACAATAATAGTAAAAGGATGGACAACATATGATTACGTTTGAGAAAGTAAATATAGAAAATGAAAGCGCTGTAAAAGAAATGTTTCACTCACACAGCTTAGATGAGAAAAAGGTTCAGTATTGTGTAAAAGTTGATGATACATATATTGGTGTAATAGATTATAGCGTTCAAGAAGAGAGTGCTATTTTGTCACAGTTAATTATTCATTTTGATTATCAAGGTTATGGATACGGGACAAATACGTATTTTACATTTGAAGAAATGATGAAACAGAGAAATGTGAAAGAAATAAAAGGATTGCAAGAGATGTTTACTGAACAAGCTAAATCTTTCATAGAGGGATCTGGTTTTATTGAGGAAAATGGAATATATGTAAAGAAAATATAGTGAATATTGATTGCTTGATGAAATGAATATGGGGTAGGTGAACGTATGACAATGACTGCTGGTCTTGCATTAGTTGGAAGTTGCTTTATTGTAGCAGAGTTATGCCAGATTTTCATTCGAAAAAAAATGTATAAGAAGAGAAGGCCATATGAATTACAATATATACCTGTGTTTGTAATTTTGTTTTGCATGTTATTTGTATTACAAAACGCATCTCATTTCCCGCCTCTTTTGAACATCTTTTTGAAGTTTGGTTTGCTATATAGCGGTGTTGGAATGTTCCTTTTGTGTCTTTTATTTTGCGTACGTTACATCCACTATCAATCATACATATTCATTTTAAATTGGTTAAAAAAAAGTGATAGAACCCCCCTTACATAAGGGGGGTTTTTATTTGTACTTGTAACGGAACTTGTACAATTAGCATAAAATAGGACGAGTAGAAATGAAAGCTTATTACAATAAAGAAAGGAACGAAAAAGATATATGAAACTTGTTATAGACGCAGGGCATGGTGGATATGATTCTGGTGCTGTTGGTAATGGGTTAGTGGAAAAAGAGTTAACGCTTCAAATTGCTAGACGTGTGCGAGATATTTTATCTGCAAATTATCCAATCAATATTAAAATGACACGTGATAGTGATGTATTTATCTCTTTATCAGAACGTGCTAATATTGCTAATTCATTTGGTGCAGATTATTTTATCTCATTTCACATTAATAGTGGCGGTGGCACTGGATTTGAAAGTTATATTTACAACGCGCTATCTAATAGTAGTTCCGCATATGAAAAGCAACAAAAAATGCATGCAGCAGTCAATCCTGTATTAACAAAATACGGCCTTCGTGATCGAGGAGCAAAAAAAGCAAATTATGCGGTACTAAGAGAGACTGCAATGGATGCAATTTTAACCGAGACTGCTTTTATTGATACAACGTTTGATGCTAATTTATTGAAAAACCCACAATTTATTGAAGATTTAAGTCAAGCATATGCAAACGGAATAGCAGCTATTTTTGGAGTAGCTCCAAATCCGAATCCTCCAAATCCACAACCTCCAAATCCTCAGCCAACACCACAAACGAAGGGGATTGCTTATATCCTTGGGAAAAATGTGAATTTAAGAAGTGGTCCATCAACGTCTTCTTCGGTTATTCGTCAACTAAACTCCCCAGAATCGTATGTCGTATATCAGGAAAGTAACGGATGGTTAGACTTAGGAAATGGACAATGGGTGTATAATGACCCTTCGTACATTAATTTTGTAAAGACGAGCAATAGTGATGGAAGCGCAATTGGTGTCGCATATATTCAAGGAACGAATGTGAATTTAAGAAGTGGTCCATCAACATCTTCTTCAGTTATTCGTAAATTAAATAAACCAGAATCTTATTTAGTATTTATTAATCAAAACGGTTGGTTGAACCTTGGTGGAAATCAGTGGGTGTATAATGATCCATCATATATTAAATATAATCAATATTGAAAAATATAATTGAACATGTCTCCATCTTATTGCTGAAATGATAAGATGGAGACATGTTTTTGTATTACTTATGTTATTTGTTGACTGGAATAATAATTACTTTCTTATGGTCATTGATTTTTCAAATGTTTCGAATGAAAAAATGAGGGTTAAAGACGGATATATATGTATTTCGAATGGGGAAGAGTGTCTAAATTATATATATTTAAAAAGTTTTCTGATAGATGTATTGACAATATGTAAGATATACATTACTCTTTTAAATGTTATTGATAATCACTTTCAACTAGGAGGACATATGACACGAACTAAAAATATGCTTATACTTTGTATTATGTTACTAATGGTCATAATCGCAGGGTGTGGTAAAGAAGAGAAGAAAGAAAACGATACATCGGTAAAGGCAAAAGATTCATATAGTATCAAGCATGCAATGGGCGAAACGACAGTAAATGGGACACCGAAAAAAGTTGTTGTTTTAACAAATGAAGGTGCGGAGGCACTTTTAGCTGTCGGAGTAACGCCAGTTGGAACTACAAAACCACGTGCTGGTGATGAATGGTATCCTCATTTAGCGAAAGAGTTAAAAGATACGAAAGTTGTAGGAACTGAGCGTGATATTAATTTAGAGGCAGTTATGAAGCTTAAGCCGGATTTAATTATCGGGAATAAAATGCGTCATGAAAAAATATATGAGCAATTGAACGAAATAGCGCCAACTGTATATGCTGAAACATTGCGCGGGGATTGGAAGGAAAATTTTACGCTCTATACAAAAGCTGTAAATAAAGAAAAAGAAGGGCAAAAGGCTCTTGAAGATTATAAAAAACGTATTAAAGGAATACAAGAGAAGTTAGGAGATAAATTGAATTCTAAAGTTTCTATTATTCGCTTCGTACCAGGTGATGTTCGGATTTATCAGAAAAACTCATTCTCAGGTGTTGTTTTAAATGATATTGGATTTAAGCGACCACCACTACAAGATAAAGATGAATTTGCGATAAAAGGAATTACAAAAGAGCAAATTCCGAATATGGATGGGGATTACTTATTTTACTTCACATCTGATAAAGATACAGATAAGAATAACGAAGGAACCACGTTAGCAAAAGAATGGACAGAAGACCCACTCTTTAAGCAGCTACAGGCTTCTAAAGACAATAAAATATTCCAAGTGGATGAAGTAATTTGGAATACAGCAGGTGGTATTAAAGCTGCAAACTTAATGCTAGATGATATTGAAAAATATTTTTTGAAATAAATGAATGGTTGAGTGCATCACTTTAAATAGGTGATGTACTTTTTTGTTGAGTTAAATACAGAAAATTCCTTCTTTTAAGTGTGGATAAGTTGTACAATAAAACCAATCATGGAATAAAGGAGTGGGAAGGAATGAAAGCTACTCATAAAGATTGGATTTTGTTTAACGGAAGAATTGTAAATACGAAAGAAGAACAGCCAATGGTTGCGTTAGAAGAGCGAGGACTCCAATTTGGTGATGGCATATATGAAGTATTTAGGCTATACGATGGGAAGCCTCATTTATTAGACTTACATTTGGAACGCTTTTTTAAATCTATGAGGGAAATAAATATTGTTCCGCCGTTTACAAAGGAAGAGTTAGTTGAAGAACTTCATCAAATGATTGAAAGAAATCAATTTCAAGAGGATGGGAATGTGTATCTTCAAATATCACGTGGAGCTCAAGCTCGAAATCATGTGTATGAAAAAGATTTACAGCCAACATATTTTGCGAATATTGTTTCGTTTCTAAGGCCTACCGCTACTATGGAACAAGGAATAAAGGTTACTGTAGAAGAGGATATACGCTGGAAGTTCTGCCATATAAAATCTTTAAACCTTCTACCTAATATCATGATTAAAAATAAAATAAACGAGCAAGGGTATCAAGAAGCGATATTAGTACGAGATGGAGTTGTAACAGAAGGGTGTCATTCGAATTTCTTTATGGTGAAAAATAATAAATTAGTTACACATCCGGCCGATAATTTCATTCTACACGGTATTACTCGCCACTACGTTATTACATTAGCAAAAGTTTTACATATTGAAGTAGAAGAGCGTGAATTCTCATTGCAAGAAGTATACGAGGCTGATGAATGTTTCTTTACAGCGACACCACTTGAAATATTCCCTGTTGTTCAAATTGGTGATGAGAAGTTTGGAAGCGGCGAAAGAGGACCAATTACGAAAAAACTACAAGCTGCATATGAAGAAAGTATTAGTTTGTTTAAAGTGACAAATTAATAATGAGGAAAAAAGCTGGTATTCCCCCAGCTTTTTTTCATGATATAATTCAACCATAGGACAAGTTTTGAAAACGCTGTAAAAAGGGGATTTAATGTATGAATTATGAAGATTTTAAAGAAGTAATTCACGGTAGACGAAGTGTTAGAAAGTTTACAGAACAAGAAGTATCCACTAGTGATATAAAAGAAATTATTGATTGTGCTCGTTATGCACCGAGTGACACGAACTCACAAACGTGGGAGTTCTTGGTCATTATGAATCGAGAGAAAATTAAAGAAATTGAACAAATGACATGGGATGCATTACATAAACTCGCAGCAAGGGCGGCAGAAAATGGAGAAGAAAAAGCAGGTAAGTTATTAACACGTTCATTTGGACCTTATGCAACTGCTTTTTCGGAGGCGCCAGTGTTAATTGTATGTTTAGCAACGCCTTACGAGTCAAAATTTCGTGAAAAGATATTTGATCCAATTGCCTTCGTTCCTGATTCAGTATGGGAAGAGGAAGGAATTAAGAGTAGCTGTTTAGCAGCACAAAACTTAATGCTGGCTGCACATGCGAGAGGACTTGGCACTTGTCCAATGACAGGACCTGTATTATTAGCTCAAGATGAACTGCGAAAATATTTACAAATTGAGCCTCAAAAACAAATCAATATGGTAATTTCACTCGGCTATCCGAAAGATAAGCCGAAGAAACTTTCTCGAAAAGAAGTAGATGAGATCACAACATTTATTTTTTAAATGCTATGTGGAAAAGACATTGAAATAACAATGTCTTTTTATTTTGAGTGGATATTTTTTTAATGAATTGGGCTAAAATGATGAATAAGGTGAAATTACTATTTATTTCTTTAAAAAAATTAATGTTCTTAAAATGAAAGTATGGTACAGTAATCGTGAGCAAGCTAATATTTGTTCATGAAAGTGTTAAAAACTAGTTTTAAAATTAAGAAGTTATTTTTGTATAATAAATTATAATGAAATTACAGGGGGGATGAATTTTGAAGAAATTCATAATCACTGGATTGTCTGTATTGTTATTAGTAGGCTGTGGTGCTCCAAAGGAAAAAGAAGATGCACAGTCAAATCAGGAAGAACAAGTTGTAAATGCAAGTGATGAGAATATGGTCGTATTTCCGGAAGGAGCAGTGCCAATCGGAGAAGGGAAAGTAAAAGTAACTACGCCAGATGGTACTTCTGAAAATGGCAATATACCGACTGTATTTATCAAAAAAGATACTTTAATTCAGCAAGTTGAATTAGAACTTTCTAATTTTCAAAACGATAAAGAAACATTCGTATTTGTAGATCAAATATTTGCAGATAAACATCAAGTAACTAGTACAACACAGACAACAGTACAATTAAAAGAAAAGACACTTGAGACAGGTAGTCATACGATTACTGCAGCTCAGTTTGAAAACAATGACCCGAAAGGAAAAGTCATTAGCTTTAATCAAGCGACGTTTGAAACGAAGCCTGCGTCTTAATTATGGATAAAAAGTACATTACTTAAAGTGGTAGTGTACTTTTTAATTTGGATAGAAGTAGGTTGTTGAGAATAATTTGTTTCACTTTCTAGTACGTATGAATAGTAAGAAATTACTCTTTACTACTACGAAAGTGAAAGAGGTTGAAGATGTGAATCGGTTTGTTCGTATCTAAATTAAGTTAAGTTATCAAATCCATGACTTGATAATAGGAACTGTATGTTTTGTCATTGTGTACCGATTGTAGGATAAACTCGGATTAAGGTAAGTATTGAGAGGGAAATGTAGGTATTTCATTTGTAATGTCGAATAGTACATACGATGTCGTAATAACAAATTTTCTATTGTTTACTGTGAAACAGAAGAAGGAGAGATTGTAGTTATGAAAAGAGCTCTTATAAATATTGATTATACATATGATTTTGTAGCTGAAAAAGGTGCTTTAACTTGCGGAAAACCAGGTCAAGAAATTGAGAAGGAACTTGTGAGTGTAACGAAACAATTTATTGAAAAAGGTGATTACGTAGTATTTGCGATCGATAAACATGAAGACAATGATGTATATCATCCTGAAGCTAAGTTATTCCCACCTCATAATATAGCAGGTACAAATGGAAGAGACTTGTTTGGTGAATTACAAGATGTATACGAAAAATATAAAAATGCTGAGAATGTATACTATATGGACAAAACACGTTACAGTGCTTTTGCAGGAACGGATTTAGAAATGAAGCTAAGAGAAAGAGGAATAGAGGAAGTGCATCTTGTAGGTGTATGTACAGATATTTGTGTCCTTCATACAGCAGTAGATGCTTATAACAAAGGGTTTCAAATTGTGGTTTATGAAAAAGCAGTAGCATCTTTTAATGCGCAAGGACATGAATATGCACTTGGACATTTTAAATCTTGTTTAAATGCAGAAGTGAAGTAAAAAAAAGAGGCCTTCAAAAAGGTCTCTTTTTCACATTTAAATAGAAACGACTTGCTGTTGAATTAACTTTTTAATGAACGGGCTAATGTTTTCTGGTAGCCCATTTAAATCAAAAAATTGTACATGTAATGATTCAACTCCATCAGCTTTTAGCAAGCCACCTTTAATGTCTTTGCAAAGGTAAGCGATTGTTATAGGATAAAATTCATCTCCGTTCGCTAATTTCACAAAAAACTCTTTACCTGAAAATACACTTACTAACTGAAGTGTACCAATTTCAATACCTGTTTCTTCAAGCACTTCTCGTCTTCCGGCTTCTTCTGTGGATTCACCAAGTTCCACAAAACCTCCAGGAACACCCCACATGCCATTTCGTCTTTGTTGTAGTAATATTTGTTCTTGATCATTTAAAACAGCTACAGCAACTCCTGCTAGATTAAGTGGTCGTGATCCAACAAGCTCTCTTAGTTCTTCAATATATCCCATTGTTTGTAACCTCCGTGAGAAAAAAAGTATCAAATGAAATATTCGGTGTTATGTGAATATTTTCCTTGTAACGAGGTGAGTATTGCGGACTTAAAAGAAAGTCGTTTATAAAAAATTCTATTGTAATATCCCTTTAGGGGATTAAAAAGGGTTATAGTAAATAGAAAAGGACATCTGAAGTTGAAAGATTGATTAAAGGGTTATATTGTTGAAGATGAACAATGAATACAAATACATAGTTAAGAAAGTACGATTTAAGATCAGGATAAAAGATGTTTCGAAAACAAGTGTTGAGATGATAAATACGTATTTAAAATAAAGTAGCTCTGTATGAAATTTTCATTAGTAAGGAAGTGGATGGATGAGTTTATTAACGTATACTGAAGAGTTTTTTAATTATGTAAGGGAATTTTTACTTTTAAGGTTTTTACTATTTGCTTTAGTTCTTATCATTATTTCTTTTGTTATAAATCGCATTATTGATTGGTTTTTTAGAAAATCAAGCTTTTTTGATGAAGAGGTAGAGCAGACGATTCAAAGTGTAATTCGATCTATTTTTAGGTATATCATTATCATCAGTCTGATCATATATTTAATTAGTCAATTTGTAGATATAAAAAGTATTATTGCAGGCGCAGGGATAGCGGGAGTTGTCATCGGTTTTGCTGCACAACAGATGCTAAAAGATGTAATATTAGGCTTCGCAAGATTAGCGGACAAAGAGTTTCGTGTTGGCGATTTTGTTACTTTTAACGGAACAAATTCAGGAACCATTGAGGAAATTAGTATTCGTTTTATGCAAATTCGTGAATGGTCAGGAAAACTCCTTACCATACCACACGGAGAGATTAGAACGATACAAAATTTTAATAAAGGATGGATGCGAGTTATTGAACGCATCACGGTAAGTTATCAGGAAGATCCTACAAGAGTTAAGGAATTGTTAGAAGAGGTCTGTGTTATGTGTAATGAAAAATTGGATCAAAGTCTTTATAGAGTAGAGGATGAAGCTGTTGAACCATTTAAATATGTTGGAGTTACGGACTTAAATCCTAACCTTAAATATGTTGGATATGAATTTTGTATTACAGGTTTGATTAAACCGGAAGATTATTTTGAAACTTCAAGGCAAGTAAGATTTGAATTAATGTCTATGTTCCATAAAAATCAAGTACAAATGCCAGCAGCGAATATGTTCGTTACTACTGAAAGTTTACAAAATATCCATGTGGGACAATCTTTATCAGACAGTTAATGAAAATCAGCTAATTTCTGTTTTGGTTTAGAATTTAGATTTGCAAATCAGCAGATTTGAATGAAATGTATGGGATATCTCCGAAAAAAGAGCTGAAGGAATTCGGTTCTTTTTTTGTTTGTAGTATTTAGAAATTTCTTAATGTTATAATGATAGTTGGTGATGAGAATGAACATAGATGAAAAAGAGATGCATCGTTTAGAAGCATTAAAAGAAATTGCTGAGTTACTAAATGAAGCAACAAACTTACAGGAAATGTTAGGGAAAGTGTTACATACATTATTACAAGTTATGAATTTACAAACAGGGTGGATATTCTTTATTGATGAAAGTGGAAAGCATCGTATGCTTGTAGACCAAAACTTACCCCCAGCTCTTACGTGGCAGGAAAAGAAGCCGATGTGTGAAGGAGATTGTTGGTGTGTAGAACGTTTTGTGAATGGAAGATTGGAAAAAGCGACAAATATTATTGAATGTAAACGAATAGAGGATGCGATTGAATGTAATTGGGGCGAGACAGAAGATGTTACGCATCATGCGACAATCCCGCTAAGATCTGGATCAGAGAAATTTGGTCTATTAAATGTAGCCTCGCCTCATAAAACACATTTTTCTGAGGAGGAGTTAGCGTTATTAGAAGCGATTGCATTTCAAATTGGAACGACAATACAACGTATTCAATTAGTTGAGAAAGAACGAAAATATGTAGTAGTAGCTGAAAGAAATCGACTTGCACGTGACCTACATGATTCCGTTAAACAATTGTTATTTTCAATTATGCTAACAGCGAAAGGGACTCTAAATATGACGAAGGATAGAGACTTGCAAGAGATGTTAAGTTATATTGGAGAATTATCACAGGAAGCATTGCAGGAGATGACACTTTTGATTTGGCAATTAAGGCCTGAAGGATTAGAGAAAGGTTTAGCAGAAGCGATTCAAAATTACGGAAAACTGTTAGGGATTCAAGTGGAAGTTCGAATTGATGGAATGGTTTTAATTGAAGATGAAATAGAAGAAGTTTTATGGCGTATAAGCCAAGAGGCATTACATAATTGTAAAAAGCATGCTTCGTGTGAAAAAGTATGTGTTCATTTAAGGATTGAAGATAATAAGTTGCACTTTTACATAGAAGATAACGGAATAGGATTTATACAGGATCAAGTAAGAGAGTCAGCACTTGGTTTGAAAAATATGAAAGAACGAATTGAATTAATGAGGGGAATTTTTCGAATAAAAGCAGAACCGGAAAAGGGGACAAAGATAGAAATTCAATTACCGGTTTGAGAGGGAGAACATCAGTGAAAATTAAATTATTACTTGTAGAAGATCATCATATCGTTCGAAGGGGACTCGTATTCTTTTTGAAAACGAGAGAGGAATTTGAAATTATTGGGGAAGCAGAAAATGGTGAAGAAGCATTAACATTCGTCCAAACAGAAAGGCCAGATGTAGTATTAATGGATTTATCAATGCCGAAAATGGATGGTATTGAAGCGACAAAACGCATAAAACAATACGATGAGACAATAAAAATTCTTATGCTCAGCAGTTTTTCAGAACAAGATTACGTTTTACCAGCATTAGAAGCTGGGGCAGATGGTTATCAATTAAAAGAGGTGCAGCCAGATCAACTCGTTGCGTCAATTGTTGCGGTATATCAAGGAAATGCGAATTTTCACCCGAAAGTAACACCTGCACTATTAGGACGGTCAGCAGTCAAGAAAGAAAAAGAGAATCCTTTTTCCATGTTAACGAAAAGGGAGCAAGAAGTACTTCGTGAAATTGCGAAAGGAAGGAGTAATAAGGAGATTGCAGCGGCGCTTCATATTACAGAACAAACGGTTAAAACACATGTTTCTAACGTATTGGCTAAATTGGAAGTAGATGACCGCACACAAGCTGCCTTATACGCAGTAAAGCATGGGGAAAACTAGAAATAAGTATGAATAATTGTGTCATATGCTACGGAAGAATACATATGAGAAATTAAAATGTATAGAGATGCCGAATAAAGGTTTTTCTTCTTTCGATAATTAGGTACAATAAAGTGAAACTTTAATCAGTGGGGGGGCCATCCCCACTGATTATTAGTTGAACCAATCGGGTTTTTACGGGCAGTTGATCTCCCACCTAACTCCCTTGCATTCATCGAATTTTGAGGTGGGAGTCTTACTGCCCGTTAATACGGGATAAAGCTACTATGGAAGGGGAAGATACGCTATGCCTGGTACAAAAAGTGGGATTGGAAAGATTCAGGCTTCGTTAAATGGTTTATCACCGAAATTACGAAGTATTGCCGAACATATTTTGAAACATCCACAAGATGTTGTACATAAATCGATTACGGAATTAGCGGAAGTTACGAATAGTTCCGAAGCAACGATATTCCGCTTATGCAAACACTTAGGTTTTCAAGGGTTCCAAGACTTGAAAATTACATTAGCTCGTGAGATTGTACATACCCCGATGCAAAATATTCATGAGGAAGTATCGGTAGAAGATAATATGGTCACTGTTGCTAAAAAAGTTTTTCATTCACATATTACAGGACTGCAAGATACATTACATTTGTTAAACGATAACGCGTTGGAACAGGCAGTAAGTGCGCTGAATGAAGCGAAACGAATTGAGTTTTATGGAAATGGTGGGTCGGGTATTATTGCGATGGATGCTTATCATAAGTTTATGAGAACGGGTATTTCTTGTATTGCTCATACGGATTCTCATTTTCAAATTATGGGAGCTGGCTTGCTGACAAAAGAAGCAGTGGTCATTGCAATTTCTCATTCGGGTAGTAATAAAGGATTACTTGAAGCATTAGAAGTAGCAAAAGCAAGAGGAGCTCGCATTATTGCGATTACGAGCTATCAAAAATCGGCATTAAGCCAACTTGCTCATATAACGCTATATACTTCGACGCGTGAGACTGAATTTCGTACAGAAGCAAGTTCATCACGATTAGCGCAGCTTAGTTTAATAGATACTTTGTATGTGGGTTTGTCGTTGCAACGACAGGAGGAAACACTGCAAAATTTACAAAGCATACGTGAAACAATTTCAATGAAGCGAATATAAAAAGCTCTTCAAATGAAGAGCTTTTTAGTTTGTTGATATATCCTCAAGATCTACTTGTCCGTAGAAATACGCAACATGTTCATCTTTAGCCTTTTAATTAGTTTTATCCCGCTATTTGCGGGCAGTAAGACTCCCGTCTCAAAATTAGGAACAGGCGAGGAAGTTAGGTAGGAGAGTAACTGCCCGTAAAAGCCCGATCGGTGATATCCCATCACAATCAAGCTAAGAAAAGTAAATACCCCAAGATGAACTACAAAAAAATTGTTTGAAACGTTTTACTTATAGTCATAATCTCCCATCTTTACAACCATTCATTTTTTCTAACCTCTATATACTTCACATTTAAAATCAAAAGAATAGCTTGATAAATTCAAATGTAGATATAATAAAGTTTCAGATTTTCCTTTTAAATACATCAAAAATCCTTTATGTAATAATTCGAATATTGTTCAATATTTCGCAATTTGTTTATAAAATTCCATGTTATGATGAACCTGTAATGATGATTGAACACTTAAATTTGGTACAATAATTAGCCAAAACAGTGAGGACAGAATTTGTGAGATGAACTCATTAAAACTCTAAAACACTAAAGGGGAGATCACATATGAAAGCAGTAGTAGTTAATAAAAACAGCAAAGCAAACATTGAAGTTATTGAAAAAGAATTACGTCCGTTATGCTCAGGCGAAGCGTTAGTAGATGTAGAGTATTGTGGAGTTTGCCACACTGACGTACACGTTGCGAATCATGATTTTGGTAATACAGATGGCCGCATCCTTGGTCATGAGGGTGTAGGTATTGTTACGAAAATTGCTGATGATGTTACTTCACTTAAGCTTGGTGACCGTGTAAGTATTGCATGGATGTTCCAATCTTGTGGACGTTGTGAATATTGCGTAACTGGTAGAGAAACATTCTGTCGTGAAGTTAAAAATGCTGGTTATACAGTAGATGGTGGTATGGCTGAACAATGTATCGTTACAGCTGATTATGCTGTGACAGTACCAGAAGGATTAGATCCTGCTCAAGCATCATCAATTACATGTGCAGGCGTAACTACATATAAAGCTATTAAAGTATCAGATATTAAACCTGGTCAACCTATCGTAATTTATGGTTGTGGTGGATTAGGTAACTTAGCTATCCAATATGCTAAAAATGTATTTGGTGCAAAGGTAATTGCAGTAGATATTAATGACGACAAATTAGCATTGGCAAAAGAGGTTGGTGCTGATATGACTATCAATCCAATTTCTCAAGGTCCTGCTGATAAAGTTGTTCAAGAAACATTTGGTGGCGCTTATGCTGCTGTAGTAACAGCCGTTTCTAAAGTAGCATTCAACTCAGCGGTTGATGCAGTACGTGCCTGCGGTAAAGTAGTTGCGGTAGGTTTACCAGTAGAAACTATGGATTTAAACATTCCACGACTTGTACTAGACGGAATTGAAGTAGTTGGCTCTCTAGTAGGTACTCGTAAGGATCTCGAGGAGGCATTTATGTTCGGTGCAGAAGGAAAAGTAGTACCGGTTGTTCAAACTTGTCCTTTAGATGAAGTACAAGGTGTATTCGAAGAAATGGAACAAGGTAGAATTCAGGGACGAATGGTAATTGATTTTAAACAACACAATTGTGATTGCAAATAATTCACTTTAAATATAAAAAGCATGAGTCTAGCAAAGGACATTAAAAAAAGTTAGACGGCATAAAGAAGATGATCCCTGTATTCTGATATGATCCCCTTATAGTAGACAGTTGAAAGAAAGTTACTTTACTGTTTATTATGGAGGGGATTTTTTATGGGGAAAATTAGAAGAACTTTTTCAATTGATTTTAAAATGAAAGCTATTGAATTGTACTTACATAGAGGAATTGGAAGTAAGCTAATTGGAAAGGAATTAGGAGTTACATATTCAGTTGTAGATAGATGGATTAAAAAATATAAAAATGAGGGTATTCTGGGCCTACAAGAAAAACGTGGAAGATCTAAACAAACAAATGAAATAAGTCAAGATGCTAGAATACAACGATTAGAAGCGGAAAATGCATACTTAAAAAAGCTATTAGATACGAAAAGGGGGATGAGATCAAAAAAAGTAAATCAGTAGAATATGAGGTCATTCATACCTTAAAACAAAATTTTTCAATTGTATTGCTTTGTGAAATTGCAGGTGTTTCAAGAAGTGGATATTATAAGTGGAAAAAAAGAATCAACAATCCCTCTGAAAAGATGAAAGAGGACCAATTTATCATGTCTAAAATAGGAGAATGCGAACGAGATCCAGATATAAATGGCAGCTATGGTTACCGAAGAATTTGTATATGGCTCAAAAAGTATTATGGTTTACAGGTAAATCACAAAAGAGTATATCGTTTAATGAGGAGAATGGGGCTACAAGCTAAGATTCGAAAGAAAAAGTGGCGGCATTTTGGTTTAAAAGAACAATGCGTCGTGTCGGAAAATCTGTTAAACAGAGAGTTTTCAACTACAAGACCAAATGAAAAATGGGTTACAGATATAACTTATCTTACCTTTAATAATAAGCGCATATATCTTTCAGTGATACTAGATCTTTACAATAACGAAGTTGTGGCCTACCAAATGAGCGAATACAACAATTTAAAATTAGTTACAGATACAGTCAATAAAGCCTTAAGAAAAAGAAAAGCCTGCGAAACAGTATTACATAGCGACCGAGGTTATCAGTATACGTCAAAAAAATATAACCAATTACTTAAAAAGCACAAAATAACTGTGAGTATGTCTAGGAAGGGAAATTGTTACGATAATGCATGTATAGAGAGCTTTTTTAGTCATTTTAAGGCAGAATGCTTTTATAGACATACCTTTTATGAAAAGGCAGAAGTTTTTAAGGCCACTAAAAGATATATAAGCTATTACAATAACAAAAGATTTCAAAAAAGATTAAACAACCTTAGTCCTATTGAATTTGGAACTAAGGCTGCTTAATGAAAAGGCACCTAATCTATTACTGTCTACTTGACAGGGGTAAGACCATTCAACAGGGATCATCTTCTTTATATTCTACTAATATCAATGCCAATTAATACTTGATTGATGAGACATGATTAAAAGTTCACTTTATTTGCAAACGAAAAAGAATCTTTATGTTTAACAAATTTTTTATGATCTGGAACGGTTTGAATTGCTACAACTTGCGAATCTCTTGCTTTCAGTGCATCTTGAATCCCGATTGTCATAAGCTTAATAAATAGAATCGTAATAAAGAATGAAACGAGAGTATAAAAAATAATCCACCATGACAGATTCATTTCATAACGATTTAATCCAATAAGGCCTGCCCAATCATTAGATAGAGAAACAGGTTTGAGCACTCCGTCATAGAGTTCACGCATTTGTATGCCGCCAATTACAATATCAAGCAACGCTAAATGGATAACGAGTATGAGTGTTTGGACGATATGTTCCATGAATAACACAAATAAGCGGTCAAGTAATAAGACTCGTAAGTGTTTTTTGATAATATGAAAACGGCTAGCACCCAGTAATTGTGAACTTAAAATGTAATCTTGTTTCATAAATTCATCAACCTCTGAGGATATATATAAAGAAAGTGTAGGCAGAGCCACGAAAATAAGTACGAGTACTTGATAAAACGTAAATGAAATATTTGGATCTAATCTATCAGCATTTGATGTGATTACGATATTAACGGGCGTGATGAGTATGAATGCGATAAATAAAGTTGGAATATAATAAAAAACTTCTGAGCATGCCTGGAAAAATCTCTTGAATTTTGGAGCATATAAACTTAAGAGGATTCCTATACATGTTCCGCATAAAATTCGAAAGAAGCTAATTGCCACGGCTAATAAAATGGTGAATTTTGCTCCTTCTACAATTTGTAAGAAAACAGACTCTCCAAAACGATCAGTTCCAAAAGGCGGCATTAACGATGGCGGAAAGGGGGCCTTTCCAAGTAATTCGTTATTGTCATTGTAAAGTAACTGAGGCGGTTTTGGGATGTTATCTTTAAAGAACCAACTATAAATAAAACTAGCTGAAACAAGTATGAATAGATAAGTAAAGCCGATTAAAAAGCGTTTTGATTTCCAAATAGATTTCATAATGCTGCTCCTTTCAATTGCTTTTGCCATCTATTCATCATGAGAGAGATTATTTGAAAAATGGCATAAAACGGTAAAATAATCATTACAAGTATGATAAATGCAGCTGGAGGTGAAATAAACGCCTTTTTAAATAAAAATTGAATAATGCCTTCCATATTAAAAACAAATTCTAAAATGAATAAGTTAGAAAGTAAGAAAACAAAAATCGTTTTTAAATGATGGAAGAAGTGGATAGATATATTTTTGAATAAATGAATGCATAGTATATAACTTGATGAAAGGCCTTTTCCATATGCAACCTCTACGTAATGTTTTCCATGTTCTTCTTTTATGTATAACACCATCATCCGAAACATTTGTAATGTAGGTAAGACTGCTAAAGATAAAATAGGGAGTAAATAAGCTCGATTTTCATTAAAAGAAATAATGGTGACAGGAGATTCCCCGAATTTCTGAAGTACCCATATGAAAAATATTTGCAAACAAATCATCATCATCATATCAGGGATAGCTTCTAATATGAATACAATTCGGTTTATCCATTTTTTTATATAATCTTTTGCTAAAAAATAAAAAAATGCCATACTAGATGATAGAAAGAGCGCAAGAAAAAAGGCTATAAATAATACAGTAAATGAATATAGGTAAGGTTCTAAAACAGTTGGAAATAATGGTGTCTTTTTGAAACTACCAAATTTTGGATCTGATCCTATAACTACTAATGATGCAGGTGAGAAAACCTGTTTTAACATAGTAACGATCTGATTAAAAAAATGAATTGGTTGAAAAGTGAATCCCTGTTGAGTGATAAATAAATAAGGTAAATTTAGTAATAGTAAGAGTGATAAAAGAATTGATGAAAGTTTTATTGTGAATTGAGATATTTTATTTAACATTAAATCCCTCCGACATCTTTTTACAACATTATACAATAAAGTTTATATTTTGTTTTGATTTTTCTGAAAAATATAAATACTATTAGATTTTATAGTATGGAACATATATTTACAAGGTAAAAAAGTGATAGTAGGGAGCCGTGCTCTATGTCCATCAAGATAAAAGGACTAGTGAACCTAAAGCAATAAAAAGAGCAAAATGCACAAAATTTACGTATTGGTGGTAATTGCTTTTCTTAACTTGATAGCGATGTGACCCCTAATAATGAATATTGCTTTTCAACTCCTTTTTCATGCAAATGAGTAGAAAGTATGGAAGGACTATGTATGTGTTGTTAATGAGAGGAAAAGAGTGTGTTGCGAAACGAATATAATGCAACTTTACCGCACGGAAAAGCTAATTTTAGTTTGTAAATGAAATGAAGGGGTTTATTTTTTTGTTATGAAAAAAATTTTCTTTATAAAACTTGATTTATGAAAAAATATTTTATATACTAATTCATGTAAACGGTTTACTAGATCGCATTTTGCTAGAAACGAAGGGAAGATTCGCATGGAAACAAGGGGGAGAGTAATCGGGATTGACATCGGTACCACTAGTACGAAGACGGTTGTATTCACTGAAAAGGGAAAAGTCGTTGCTTCACATGCAATTGATTATCCAATCATTCAACCGAACGTCGGATGGGCGGAGCAAGATCCTGATGTAATATGTGCTGCTGTATACAAAACTGTAAGCGTCGTCATCGAGAAGGGTAATGTGTTACCGGAAGATATTTCTTCTATCGGGATTAGTACAGCAATGCATGCCTTAATTGCAGTAGATGAAAACGGTGCGCCGTTAACGCGCTCTATCATTTGGGCAGATAATCGAAGCACAAAACAATCAGAAAAACTTTTACAACAAATGAATGGTCATGACATTTATAGAAGAACTGGTACACCAATTCATCCGATGTCACCACTTTCTAAGTTACTGTGGATGAAAGAAGAAGAATCGGATTTATTCAGAACTGCTCATAAATTTATTTCTATTAAAGAGTATGTCATTTATCAATTGTTCTCACGCTATGTAGTTGATTATTCTATCGCATCTGCTACTGGGTTATTTAATTTAGAAACATTAAACTGGGATGAAGATGTTTTAACTATGTTAAATATGTCACCAGAACAATTATCAACACCTGTACCGACTACATATATTTTATCGGGAATGAAGCCGGAATTAGCACAAAAGATGGGGATTAGTGAGGATACTCCAGTTGTTATTGGTGCAAGTGATGGTGTTCTTGCAAATGTAGGTGTCGGTGCAATATCACCTGGCTCAGCTGCAATTACGATTGGAACAAGTGGAGCAGTTCGAACAATTTCATCAAGTGTTAATACAGATGAAAAAGGAAGAACTTTTTGTTACGCATTAACAGATGAGCACTGGGTAATCGGTGGACCGACGAATAATGGCGGGATTTTATTAAGATGGCTACGTGATGAATTCGGTAGTCCAGAGCAAGAAGTTGCAAGGAAGCTTGGGATTGATCCTTATGATTTATTAATTAAGTATGCAGAAAGTGTACCAGCTGGAGCAGAGGGATTGCTATTTTTACCGTTTTTATCTGGAGAACGTGCACCCTACTGGAATGCAAATGCTCGTGGTACATTCTTCGGTATAAACCTTCAGCATAAACGTGAGCATTTCATACGAGCTGTCATGGAAGGAGTTTGTATGAGTGTGTATTCAGTTGCACTTGCCATTCGTGATTGTACGGGGCCACTTTCTGAAATACGTGTTTCAGGAGGCTTTGCAAAGTCTGCATTTTGGAGACAAATGTTATCTGACATGATGGGGAAAGAATTGCTTGTTCCAGAAAGTCATGAAGCATCTGCGCTTGGGGCAGCGGCACTTGCTTTGTATGCAATTGGGAAAATTGATTCGCTTGAAGAGGTGAAGGATTGGATTGATATTGTCCATCACCATGTACCGAATAAAGAAAATACGGCTTTATATTTAGAGATGTTTTATATGTATGAACGACTTTACAATCGTTTGAAAGAAGAATTTGATTGTATAGCTGCTTTCCAACGTAAACAATAGGGGGATTGGGAGAAATGGTAGTTGGGATCATACTAGCGGCTGTTGTCATATTACTTTTACTAATTACGGTAGTAAAATGGCATCCATTTGTCGCGTTAATTTTAACAGCAATCGGTGTAGGGCTAGCAATGGGGATGCCCTTAATTGGAACTTCACCACAACATCCAGGGATTATCGATTCTATTAAATTAGGTCTTGGTAATACGTTAGGATTTTTGGCGATTGTTTTAGCTTTAGGAACAATGCTTGGAAAAATGATGGCTGAGTCTGGCGGTGCTGAACGAATTGCTAACACATTAATTGGACGTTTTGGGAAAAAGCGTGTTCACTGGGCAATGATGTTCGTTGCATTTATAGTAGGGATTCCGGTATTTTTCCAAGTTGGATTTGTACTATTAATTCCGTTAGTATTTACAATTGCGTTAGAAACAGGGGTATCACTTATTACAATCGGTATTCCGCTAGTAGCAGGTCTTTCGGTTGTACACGGACTTGTTCCACCGCATCCAGCAGCTATGGCAGCGGTAGGTATATTTAAAGCAGATGTAGGGAAGACAATTTTATATGCATTAATTGTCGGACTTCCAACTGCAATAATTGCAGGTCCGCTTTACGGGAAATGGATCGGTGCTCGTATACATAAAGAAGTACCATTAGATATAGCGGAGCAATTTATTGAAAGAGATAAGAAGAAGGAACTTCCTAGCTTCGGAAATACATTGTTTACTATTTTACTTCCAGTATTTCTTATGTTAGGTGCATCGATAGCGGAAGTAGCATTAAATAAAACAAGCCAACTTGCACAAGTATTGCACTTTATTGGAGATCCAATAGTCGCATTATTAATTGCAACGATATATTCTTTCTTTAGTCTTGGCTATGCAAAAGGGTTTTCTAAAGACAAAGTCTTACAAGTCACAAATGATTGTTTAGGCCCAATTGCAAACATACTGTTAGTTATCGGTGCAGGTGGCGCCTTTAATAAAGTGTTATTAGATTCTGGAATTGGAACTACAATTGCGGAGATGGCGAAAGAATCACATATTTCACCAATATTATTAGGGTGGGGAATTGCTGCACTTATTCGAATCGCGACTGGCTCTGCTACTGTTTCCATGATGACAGCAGCAGGAATAGTGGCACCGATTGCGGCAAGTACACCAGGAGTGAATGTAGAGTTACTGGCACTTGCAACAGGAGCAGGGTCATTAATATTATCACATGTGAACGATTCTGGATTTTGGATGATTAAAGAGTATTTCGGAATGACTGTGAAAGAAACATTATTAACATGGACTGCAATGGAGACAATACTATCTGTTGTAGCACTTGGACTGATTTCGTTATTAAATATATTTGTATAGAATGGGAGATTGATTAATATGAAACTAGGTTTAATTGGATTAGGAAAAATGGGATTCCCATTAGCTGAACACTTACATGAAGACAAGCATGAAGTAGTTGTATACGATGTAAATAATGAGCTTGTTGAAAAGGCAGGAAAACTAGGGATTACTGCACGTCATACATTAAAAGAAATGATTGCTGAACTAGAAGCACCTCGTACAATTTGGGTAATGGTACCTGCAGGAGAAGTTGTTGAGTCAGTACTAAAAGATGTATATCCATTATTAGAGGAAGGCGATATCGTTATTGAAGGTGGAAATTCATTCTATAAGGATACGTTGCGCCGTGCTGAAGAAGCGAAAAGCTTTGGCTTACATTACGTAGATATCGGTACATCAGGCGGTGTAGAAGGAGCTAGATACGGTGCGTGCTTAATGGTTGGTGGAGAAAAAGAAATCTATGATCAATTAGAACCTTTATTTAAAGACTTAGCAGTAGGAAACGGTTATTCTTATGCAGGCCGCGTTGGAAGTGGTCATTTCTTAAAAATGGTTCATAACGGTATTGAATATGGAATGATGCAAGCAATCGCTGAAGGATTTGAAGTGTTAGATAAAAGTGATTTTGATTTCAATTATGAAGATGTTGCAAAAGTATGGGCAAATGGATCAGTTATCCGTGGTTGGTTAATGGACTTAACTGAAAAGGCATTTGCAGATGATCCGAAACTTGATGGTATTAAAGGTGTAATGAACTCTTCCGGGGAAGGAAAATGGACTGTTGAAACTGCGCTTGAACTACAAGCAGCGGCACCAGTTATCGCAATGTCATTATTTATGCGCTATCGTTCTCAAGAAGATGATACATTCCATGGGAAAGTTGTTTCAGCTCTTCGTAATCAATTCGGTGGACATGAGGTTGTGAAAAATTAGTTTTGTGAAACTCATACGAAAGTATGAGTTCTTTTTTATTTCTCATACTATTTTATGAAAGCTTTTACCTCTTTTTACTGTATTTTGTATAGAAATTTCTGATAATATAAAGATAGAATTTGAAAACAAAGGGGAGAAATGATTATGAAACTAGTCGTAATTAATGGTACACCAAGAAAGTTTGGAAGAACTCGCGTTGTGGCAAAATATATTGCAGAGCAATTTGAAGGGGAGTTATACGATTTAGCAGTAGCGGAATTGCCTTTATATAATGGAGAAGAATCACAACGTGAATTAGAGGCAGTAAAAAAATTAAAAGCTTTAGTGAAAGCTGCGGATGGAGTAGTACTATGTACACCAGAATATCATAATGCGATGAGCGGAGCGCTGAAAAATTCGTTAGATTACTTAAGTAGCAGTGAATTCATCCATAAGCCTGTCGCATTATTAGCGGTTGCTGGAGGAGGTAAAGGGGGAATTAACGCATTAAATAGTATGCGCATTGTTGCTAGAGGCGTTTACGCAAACGCAATTCCAAAACAAGTCGTGCTTGATGGATTACATGTGCAAGATGGTGAACTTGGAGAAGATGCAAAACCATTAATTCATGATTTAGTTAAAGAATTAAAAGCATATATGAGCGTATATAAAGAGGTGAAAAAACAATTAGGAGTTGAGTGATATGTCCTCTCTTTATCATGATTCTCGTTTGTATTACATTCTAGGAGCCAATAGTTTATCTGCTATTGGTTCTGGGATTGTTATGATTACGATTCCATGGTTATTGATTAGGGAAAGTGGAGGAGAGACGACATTTGGTTATGTTTCTATCGTTGCAACTCTCATAATGTTTTTATTAACGCCATTTATTGGGCAAAGTATAGATCGTTTTTCAAGAAAATATTTGTTGTTATGTAACGAAGGTATCGGGATAGCGATTATAGGAATGATGGCTATTTGGGGATTTGCTGGGCAATCATATAATTCTATTCATTACATTATTATTTATATAGCGGGTTCTTTCTATTATCTATTATTCTATCCTACAATTTTTGCATTCAACCAAGAAATATTTCAATCTGAGCATTATAAAAGTTTAAGCGGCACGATGGAAATACAAGGACAATTAACGCAAGTTATTTCAGGGGCAGCTGCTAGCTTTTTAATTGAAATCATTTCTTTGAAATGGATCTTATTAGTAGATATGTTAACTTTTGCAGGAGCATTTTTTCTTTTCTTATGTATACCGTATGTAAAGAAAAAAGAAGTAAAACGGAAAGTAACATTTAAGAAGCAATTGTTCGAAGGTATTCATTTTATGAAAAAACGTCCTAAGTTCTTTTGGTTTTTACTTGCCACTTATATGCCGTTTATCGGTGTTATGATGGCAAATTATTTAATCCCAGTTTATATTTCAGATATACTCAAAGCTAGTGCCTCTGTATACGCGATAGAAGGTATGATGTATGGTGTAGGGGCTGTTATTGCGGGAATAAGTATTCCAATCATGATGAAATATGTCAAAATAGAAGTTTCAATCGTTATGACGATGTTTATTTATGTAATTTCAATTACCGCAATGATTATTGAGCCTTCCATTATGTTATTATATGGACTTGCGATTTTTCATGCGATTGGAAATGCTGGAACGAGAGTGGCGAGAAATGTATTGATGATGGAAGAAATCCCAAATGAATTAATGGGACGTGTGGACAGCTTATTTCGACTAATTGGTACAGGAATTCGAATTGTATTATTAATGTTGTTTACGGCAGGCGTATCTAAAGCCGGGGTAATGATCCCGTTTTACGTACTAAGCTTTATATTGATCCTATCATTAGGGATTGCTTTTTATTATGTAATTTCAAAACGTAAAATGAAAGCGAATGTGTCTAATAAATCAATTGTTTAAAAAATACTTCTGCCTCCTTTTCTTTTTCTATATAATAAAAAGAAAGGGAGTGTTAACTTATTTATGAACAAATGGATATTGCTTATAATCTTATTACTACCTCCGCTATACATCATTTATATGACGTTTCGAATGAATAAAGTTGCTCGTGAAAAATTGAGTAATCACTCTCCATACGTTCTTATATTAGGTGCAAAGTTATTTGGAGATAGGCCTTCTTTATCTCTTCAAAACCGTTTGGATGTGGCGCTCGAATATTTACATGCTCACTCTGAGGTGAAAGTAATTGTTTCAGGTGGTCAAGGGGAAGATGAAGATATACCGGAAGCTCACAGTATGCGAAACTATTTAATGGTACATGGTATAGATGAGAATCGTATTTTAATTGAAGACCGCTCTACAAATACGTATGAAAATTTAAAGTTTAGTATGGATTTATATGATGTAAAGCATGCGGTAGTTGTAAGTAATACGTATCATTTATATCGAACGAAAATAATTGCAAAGCGTTTAGGGATAAAGATGGAAGCACTAGCTGCTGAAACACCGAGTCGTTCTAAGAAAAAAGCGTATGTGCGTGAATATGCTGCAATTATGAAAACGATATTGTTCGACCGTTAGAGCTCAAATGAGAGCTCTTTTTTTGTATAATAAAGCGTATCATTTGAAATGAATTCTATATTCCATCAAAATAAAGGAAACAACATGAAAGGAGTTGTGTCTGTGATTCAATTTAATCATGTGTCAAAAGCGTATGAAGATGGCACAAAAGCAGTGGATTCATTGCATTTAGAAATTAAAAAAGGAGAATTTTTTGTTCTCATTGGTCCGAGTGGTTGCGGGAAAACAACGACAATGAAGATGATTAATCGTTTAATTGAAACGACGGAAGGATCAATTTTAATCGATGGAAAAGATATTCAAGAATATAACATAAACGAACTGCGTTGGAATATAGGGTACGTGTTGCAGCAGATTGCGCTGTTTCCACATATGACAATTGCTGAAAATATTGCAGTTGTCCCTGAAATGAGAAAGTGGAGTAAGGAGAAAATAAAAACGCGTGTTGATGAACTGTTACATATGGTTGGATTAGAACCAGATGTATATCGTGATCGTATGCCAGATGAATTGTCGGGAGGACAGAAGCAGCGCGTTGGTGTCGTTAGGGCATTAGCTGCAAATCCGAAAATCGTTCTTATGGATGAACCATTTAGTGCGTTAGATCCATTAAGCAGGGAACAACTTCAGCAGGATATAGTGCAATTGCAAAAAAAAATTCAAAAAACGATAGTATTTGTAACGCATGATATGCAAGAGGCTTTATCACTTGGTGATCGCATTTGTGTAATGAAAGAAGGGAAAGTTGTTCAATTAGATACACCAGAAGGTATTATACATAATCCGAAAAATGAGTTTGTAGAGGAGTTCATTGGAAATCGTGGACGACCTTGGTATGAGGGGAAGAGTATAGAAGCGGTATTGCCGCTAGACAATCGTATACGAGTAGAAGGGAAGGCTCTATCTTTACATTCGACTTTACAAGAAGCGCTAGTCCGCTTACAAACTGAAGAGTCAGTGCCGGTTGAAGAAAATGGTCAATATGTTGGAGCGTTAACAAGTCGTCATATTGTCAATTACATTGTTGAACAAATGAAGGAGAGAGGCTAAACAGTGACTGATTTTATTCAAACGTTTCAAGAACGAAAAGTAGAATTGCTAAGTGCATTAAGTGAACATTTACAAATATCGCTTATTTCATTATTTTTTGCAGTAATTATTGCGGTGCCTCTTGGCATTCTATTAACGAGAAAAGAACGGATGGCTGAATTTATAATAGGGACTTCTGCTGTTATGCAGACTGTGCCATCACTTGCATTACTTGGACTTTTAATTCCATTAGTAGGAATCGGAAAACTTCCAGCCATTATCGCATTAGTTGTGTATGCACTATTACCTATTTTGCGAAATACTTATACAGGAATACGGGAATTAGATGAATCACTTATAGAAGCGGCGAGAGCTATGGGAATGAATAGCTGGAGAAGATTATGGAAGGTAGAGCTTCCTCTCGCATTGCCAATTATTATGGCTGGTATTCGGACAGCGATGGTATTAATTGTTGGAACGGCTACATTAGCTGCTTTAATAGGCGCTGGTGGACTCGGTAAGCTCATACTACTCGGTATCGATCGGAATGATCATGCGCTTATCATTTTAGGGGCCGTACCAGCTGCGTTACTCGCTTTATTCTTTGATATAGTACTTCGCATGCTTGAGAGGCCCAAACGCTCATATAAGCGCGTTATATTAACGATATGTATAGTTGTCGTAATGATCGCTTCGCCATTTCTTTGGAATACACAAAAGAAAGATATAGTTATTGCTGGAAAACTTGGATCTGAACCAGAAATTTTAATTCAAATGTACAAGCAACTTATTGAACAGGATACAGATTTACAAGTAGAATTAAAACCAGGCCTTGGGAAAACAGCATTTGTATTTGAAGCGTTAAAATCAGGTGAAGTAGATATATACCCAGAATTTTCAGGAACAGCTTTATCTACTTTCGTGAAAGAAGAACCGAAAAGTACAAATCGTGATGAAGTATATGAACAAGCTCGTATGGGAATGGAAAAGAAATATAATATGGTTATGTTAAAGCCGATGGAGTATAACAATACATACGCACTAGCTATGCCGAAAAAAATAGCAGATCAAAATAACATAAATACAATTTCTGATTTAGGAAATATTGCACAGGAAGCTAAGATAGGATTTACATTAGAATTTGCTGATCGTGAAGATGGTTATAAAGGTATGCAAAAATTATATAACTATAAGTTTTTAAATGTTAAAACGATGGAACCGAAACTACGCTATAGCGCAATTCAATCGGGGGATGTTAACGTAATCGATGCATATTCAACAGATAGTGAACTTGAGCAATATGGACTTAAAGTGCTAAAAGATGATAAAGGACTATTCCCTCCTTATCAAGGAGCGCCATTATTAAGAAAAGAGACGTTACAGAAATATCCTGAGCTTGAAAAAACATTGAATAAATTATCTGGAAAGATTACAGATGAAGAAATGCGAAAAATGAATTACGAAGTAAATGTGAATGGGAAAAGTAGTGAAGAAGTAGCAAAACAATTTTTACAAAAAGAGAATTTACTTCGTTGATTTTACAAGAAATATACAACTTTATATGTTTGAAATAACCGTTCATTACAAAATGAACGGTTTTTTTGTGCATACTTATACATTTTTTCAAAAAAGTATTCCATTTTTCTTCATTTTATTTTAGAATAAGTAATGTTTTCCTGAAAAAATATAAGAGAAACGTCTATTAGAGAATAGGTGACTTTAATAGTTGAACGAACATAACACCTAGAATGACAGATGGGGTGGTACAAATAGAAAAGAAGTTAGGGTTTTTTCCGTTAATCGCATTAGTAGTTGGAACAATGGTTGGTGGCGGTGTTTTTAGTTTACCGCATGATTTAGCAGTAGGAGCAAATAGTGGTGCAACAATAATTGGTTGGTGTATTACAGCGATGGGAATGATTCCGCTTGCGCTCGTATATCAAACGTTAGCAAGACAAAAACCGGAGCTTGAGGGCGGAATTTATAGTTATGCACGAGCTGGTTTCGGTGAATATATTGGTTTTAACAGTGCGTGGGGGTACTGGCTGGCAGGAATTTTAGGAAATGTCGCAACAATTATGTTGTTGTTTAGCACATTAGGTTATTTCTTCCCGATTTTTAAAGGAGGGAATAATATTGCGTCTATCGTTGGTGCCTCTCTTTTATTATGGACACTTCATTTTCTTATTTTATTTGGAATTCGTGAAGCGTCCATTATGAATGTTATCGCAACAATTGGGAAATTAGTTCCGATCTTATTATTTATTGTTGTGATGGTAACGGCGTTTCGCTGGGATACATTTACACATGACTTTTGGGGCGAAGGAACAATCTCAGTTTCCTCTGTACTAGGTCAAGTGAAAAATACAATGCTTGTAACTCTTTGGGTGTTCATTGGGGTTGAAGGAGCAGTTGTATTATCAGGAAGAGCTAAAAATAGCAGAGATGTTGGAAAAGCGACAGTACTTGGATTAATTTTAGTTATGTCTATTTATATTTTAATTTCTGTTCTGTCAATGGGAGCTATGACGAGAAATGAACTTTCGGTTTTAGAAACTCCTTCAATGGGACATGTATTAGAACATGTTGTTGGACCATGGGGGGCAGTTGCGATTAACATCGGTTTAGTTGCTTCACTTGTAGGGACATTGATTGGTTGGTTTTTACTTGTTTCTGAAATTTCGCATGTAGCAGGAAAAGATGGCGTGTTTCCGAAAGTCTTTACGAAAACAAATAAGAAGCAAACGCCGCATATGGCATTATGGATTTCAAATATCGTTGCCCAAATTATATTTATAATCGTTCTGTTTTCAGAATCGACATATCAAATTATGTATTTTATTGCGTCAACATCAATTTTATTACCGTATTTATTATCAGCGCTATTTCAATTGAAATTAGTCATTACGAAAGAGCTGAAAGTTGCGAGAGTAAAAAATGGCTTATTAGCTTTAATTGCTTGTGTATATTCTGTATGGCTCATTTATGCAGCTGGTTTAAAGAATTTATTACTTGTTTCAATTGTATATGGAATCGGGATTATCGTGTACGTTTTTGCAAGAAAAGAAAAAGGGAATCGTTGTTTTGTAGGTATAGAGAGATATGTGATGTGGGCAATTGTTATTGCAGCTATCACATCACTTTATATGTTACTGACAGGAAATATAAAAATGTAAAAGTCCTTTTAATTTAAAGGGCTTTTTTCCTTGTCTAGAGAATATTTAATACATAAGATATTCAGGAGGGATGAAAATGGAAGAAAAAGAACAGTTGTCTAGAATTATGGATTTAGCTAGTGATTTAAGGAAAGTATTAGTACAAGAATCTTTTTTTAATCATCATCCTGAACTTCGAGGCGTGATTGAAAATTTAGCGAGTTCTGTAGAGAATTTGGCGAGTTTGCAGCAAAATAAAGATGAAAATGCCGAAGATCGATTACGGTACGTACTTGCTAAAATGAAAATCGCTCATAATGCCATTTTACAAGAAAAAAAAGCATTTCCTTCTCATTAATATACGTTTTAATTTTGAACCTGACGGATGACGTCAGGTTTTTTATTTCTAGTTTTAGATTGTAGTTCATACACTAAGAATAGTATGAAAAAAAGAAGGTGACTACGTTGAAGTTACATAAAGCTCTTCATCCAAGTTTTATAAAGCGAATGTATTATATGAGGTTTATTGGGAAGTTTGCAAAAGCTGAGGGAGAGAAGAATGGGGAAAATTTCTTTGTACAATGTCTTTCTCCAATACCTTTAACTTTACAAGAGTTATTTCCGACTGGAAAATATTTGTTTGAAGGATTATGCAGTAATAAAAAGAATGAAAAAATCTTTACTGATTTAAAGAAGCGTAAATTAGAAAAGCAACTGGTTATGTTTCGTCTTTATTATGATCGTGGAAATTTATTACTGGAATTAATATGCACAGAAGAGCCTCGGGAAATAGCATCTTCATATAAATTGATTCCTTCACCAAAGGTCTCAAATTATAAAAAGAGAGCGTCTTTGGAACGGAAGTTAGGCAACGGTTACTTATCATTTCTTATGCCTAAATTACCAAAAGACTTTGAGCCTCCAGAATTATTGTGGCATGAAGGAAGGCTATATGGAAATTTATCGTTAAAATCATCAATAAGTTCAATTTCATATTTTGAGCAAAGAAAAGAATGTAAATATATTGAAATAAACGAGTGGATGAAACATGTAGAAATAGCAGTAGATGATCATTTATATTTTGTAAGTGAAAATGTGTATGCCCAACTAAATAAACGAATTGTTGAAGAAGGTAAGTTAGTTGAAGTAGAAGATATTAAAATGCAAAAGGAGGACTGGGAATGGGATGAGCGTGAATCCTCTTTTTTGCAGTATGTACAAAGTATGGTTCGTAATAAAGGGCTATATTTGGATGATACAGATATATATAATTTTCACATTAGTATTAAAACCAATATGTTAACAATTGTTGGTGGTATACCAGGTGTTGGGAAATCACGCTTTGTGCAAGCTTATGCAGAAGCACTTGGGTTACGTTATGGTGAAGAATTAATTTGGATTCCGATTTCACCATCGTATCAAGAACCACATGATATTCTCGGTTACCTTCATCCGAATGGTAATTTTATTGAAAGTGAAACGAAGTTAGTTCGGACATTGTTAAAGGCTAAAGAAAACCCAAATCAGTTGTATATAATTGTATTCGATGAAATGAACATGTCACATATTGAGCATTGGTTTACTCCGTTTCTATCTGTTCTTCAACTTGAAAAGAAAAATCGTATTTTGAGTTTGTATGAGAAAGTACAAGAAATAGAAAATCAAATTCCACCCTCAGTGGAAATTGGTGAGAATATTATTTTCGTAGGCACTGTAAATTTTGATGAAACGACGAAAGAGCTTTCCGATCGATTATTAGATCGAACAAATTTGATTACATTACAAAAAATTCCGTTTTGCGAGATGAGTATAGAACATGAGAAAGTTGTTCAGCAACCCCCGCTGAAAGTAACAACGGGAGAATTTCGACTCAATTGGTTTAGGAATAAAGAGATGATCGAAGTGTTTACTGAAGAGGAATTAGAGTTATTGGATAAGTTACATGATGTATTATCATCACACGATATATCAAAAGGAATTTCTTTCCGATGTGCAAGCGCAATCGCTACGTATTTGCAAAATATACCGTTCCAAAATAATCAATCCTATATGATTAGCAGGGAAGAAGGTTTTGATTTGCAAATAAAGCAACGTGTATTAACGAAATTAAGGGGGACAGAAATGACAGTGGGCTCTCTACTTTCTGAAGAAGCAAAAAGGGGAGCGACATTGATACCACTTTTACAGTCTCCGCTTGCAAATCGTGTATCTACATTTGAACATTCTCTAGCTTATATAAGACAAAAGCGTAGAGAACTGGAGCTGTATGGCTATGCAAAATGAGGAGCGTTATGAAACAGCAATCGTCGATACGAAAGAAACGCTCCCGTTTGTATTGAAGCTAATTATTGGTACTGAGGGAAAAGGCGATTTTATCCTTTTAAACCGGCTTTGTACGTCTACTACAGCACTAGTTCAATGTATTTATAAAGTACAGGAATTAAAACCACTGAAATTGCATTTCCATTATCAAAATCCAATGGATATTACATTCGTATGGAATAAAGTATATGAGGGACAAAAGAATATAAAAGAGTCACAATATGAATTAAATGAAAAAAAACAAAGAGTATTAGTGTATGAACATGGAAAAACTGAATTTTTTTATCCGTGGCGCTGTGGCTTATACCATTTTGAAGTGCGTATAGAAGATAGAACTTATTATGGTGCGTTTCAAGTTGTTCCTAAAAACTTTTTTGATGACCAATTTGAAATGATTCAAGATTATGTGAAGTCAATTTTAAACGAGTTAATTTTAGATAGAGGTTATTACAAGAAAACTTTCTCAGCACTTAGCGATATTGAAGATTCTTCTTATTTGGTACTGTTAAGAAAGTTGCCACAAAAAATGAAAAGAATAAAACAAATTTTTAAGAAAGTAGAATCGAATGCGGAATTTGTACACGAATATGAATGGGAAACGAAAGAGCGGAAGACAACGAGAAAAACTGCCATTATGACAGAAAGAAAGCTTTATGCGAAATATTACAACCGTAAATTTAAGGAGAAAAAAAATAGTATTGAAAATGCATTTCTTAAATTTAAAACGATGCAATTCTATTATTATTTACTTGAAGCAGAAAGTTTTGTACGCAAAACTATTGAAATACTAGAAGGAGAAAAGAAGAAAAAGTCAGATGAATTTCAGGCTGTTAAAACAATTATGAAAACGATTGAACGAAATGGGTCCGTGACGGATAGGGAAAAACAAAAATATAGAAATTTACATTTACTGAAAGAAGCAGATTTACGGAAAAGTTCTGTGAAAATACAAGAATATAAAATATTAGCTCATATCGTATATGAAAGCGTGCAATACTTTCGAAATTTATTGTATTCTCCATTTTGGAGGGAAGTTTCTGAAACAGCTACCATTAATTCGAACACTTTATCTATACCGCATCAACAATTAATCCACCATTTAGAATTGTTACCGCAACATACAGAGCAACCCCCATCTTTATTATTCGTATATAAACCAACGTTTTTAGTGTATGAGTATTACGCTTTTTTTATCGTTATTTCTATATTAGAACAAATCGGATTTGAAGATAAGAATCCTATCCGTGAACAAATACAAGAATATTTTTATTTAGACGGATTACAAGATGGAACGACAGTGATATTACATCGAGATGATATAAAAGTGCACGTCGCGTTTAATGATTTAATTGAAACACACCCTCTTATCGCACTAAGCAAAGGAAGTAATTTTTATAACGGAGAGGACACAAAGAAGCCGGATATTCGTTTAGATTGTTATGTAAAGGAAGAAGAAAAGTATGTATATAAATCTTCTATTATTATCGAAGTGAAATACAGCCCTATGTACAATATTTTTCAGCCTGTCGGTAATACGAAAGCAACTGAGCAAATGTATAAATACTGGTCCATTAAGTATGTAGAAGAACAGAATGGCAAACGAATTTTTAAGCGAAGAGCGATTTATGAAGTGATTTGTGTATATCCAGGTAGCCATATGCATAGTAAAAAAATTGAATCTGGTTGTGGAGTGTTTTTACAACTATATCCATATAAAACGAAACAAGGAGAAGAGAAGTTGGCTGGGAAGCATGGGATGATTCAAATTTTTGAGAAATGGTTAAAAAGTAATAAAATGTAAAAGGAATCCTTTTTAATGAAGGATTTCTTTAGGTTAAGAAGAATTATATGCCATAAGGAAAGAAGCATAACGTGGGTCGAACTTGAAAGGATAAACATTTTTCATTGGAGCAATTAACTTTCTTTGTATGTATGATTGTATAAGAAAGTAAGAAATGGTACATGCGGGGGAAAAGAGTGTGAAATAGGAATTTAATTCAATTTGCAGAATATAATAAGACATAAATATTTTTAGTTGCATACGAAGATTTGTTCTTATATGATAGTAAGTGAAAGCGTTATCAAAAACAGAACGGCGATGGGAAAGGCGGGTAAATATGTTCCAACGTGTTCAAACAAAGGAAGAACATTTTTGGTTCGAGCAACTGTGGGGAGATTTTTGTGAAGAAAGAAACTTAATGTTTGTAGAACGTAATTTAAATCCATCACGATTTTTATTAATAGAAGATGAACATCATATTGGTACAGTAGAATGTATTAAGTTTACAGTACCTGAACAATCAAATTCTGAGTTTTTCTATCCGTTTTCTAAAAATGATTTAGTGAAAGATTTGAAAAATGTGTATGAAATAGGAAAGTTAAGTATTGCGAAAACGTCTCGGGGGAGAGGACATTTCAAAAGGCTGGCAGCTATTTTATTTATGCATGCGTTAGAGACGAAAGCGGAATGGTATATTGCAGCAGTTACAAAAAGAATGTATATGTATTTACTTACACTCGGTTTTCCAATTGAACCGATAGATAGTCCATTCCAGTTTCATGATACTTTACAAGGTGTACCAGTGCGGATTCATGCTCGAAAAGGGGCTACACATCTGTATTCTTTGAAAGAATTCCGTGATATTATTCAAGGGAATGCTCATGCGCAGGTACTTATTGCAGAATACAGTAAAAATATTATGTTAACAAAATGAAAATATATGAATATGTATAGTATGAAGAAGGGTGTCATATTACAGTCATCTTTCTTCATACGAAAAAGTAGACCCTTATTTTTGTAATAAGGGTCTAAAAGGTTATAGTCCAAATATACTAAAAATCATTTTACGACGCTTCGGTTTCTTTTCTCTTTCATATGTTGGTTTTGCATCAGGAGTAATGTATATTGGTTCTTCTTTTTTTAGGGCAGCTTCTAGTTTTTGAATTCGTTCTAACATTTCCTCCATTTCGCGGCGATGTTGTAAAAGTTGGTATGTAACGACATCATTTGCTTTATCTTGCATTTGTTCTTCCATTCGATCTAGTCTTCTTGTAATTGTGGTTAATTGAGCTGTTAATTGTTTAAAATCATTCGATGATGTATTTTGAACAATTGTGTTTACTTGAGTTTTTAATTTTTCTACATCATTTGAAGATGTTTTTTGAGTAGTTTGAGAGTTTTGAGGCTGGTCCATTTGAGAACGATGGTATTCTAACATTAAATCTAAATCACCTTGTGTAAAAATAAAATGACCATATTTATTTTTTTTTATCGTAAGATTTAATTGTTGTGCAATCCGGACAACAGCCTTTGGGCTAACACCTAATTTCTTTGCGATAAATGGTGTTTTATATTCCAAAATAATCCCTCCTATATATATCCTGTTGAATGATTTCTAGTTATGTAGCAAGTTCCCTTCAGGTGTGACAAAAGAAGTGTGGAATCGGCAAAGAAAGTGTTTTTTCACGAAGTTTAGCTGTTTAGCACATACGATTTATATAAATCATTTTCAGTTATCGGAAAATTGGGCTTATTATAGTTTGACGATAATAAGCTAATTAGATTATCATAATTATAAATATCTTTTTTATGTATGCATATAATATATAAAAAGGTGGTTACTAATGTAGAATTTTATTAGAGTATAAGAATGCTTACTTCACTTGAATAAATTTAAGTAGGAGGTGGCTTCCTTGCTTACACTGTAAGTAAGGAAAAGTATTTGGACATATATAGTATAAGTATAGTGATTGTTTTGATTGCCTTAACGGCATTTTTCGTTGCAGCAGAATTTGCAATTGTTAAAGTGAGGAGTTCACGAATTGACTATTTAATTGCAGAAGGAAATAATCGTGCAATATCTGTCAAAACAATCATTACAAACTTAGACGAATATTTATCAGCTTGTCAATTAGGAATAACTGTTACAGCTCTTGGGATTGGGTGGTCTGGTAAACCTGCGCTAAAGCACATGTTTGATGTGTTGTTTGCAAATTGGAACGTCCCTACTCAACTCGCAGACATTTTCGCTATAATTTTGGTATTTTTGTTTATCACATTTTTCCATGTGGTAGTAGGAGAGTTAGCTCCAAAAACATTTGCGATTCAAAAAGCAGAACAAGTGAGTTTCTTTGTTGCTAAGCCACTCATTTTGTTTTATCGGATTGCATTCCCATTCATTTGGATTTTAAATGGATCAGCTCGGTTAATTACAAAGTTTTTTGGGTTGAAACCACCAAAAGGGCATGATGAAGTGCATTCAGAAGAAGAATTGCGGTTGTTAGTTTCAGAAAGTTATAAAAATGGTGAGATTAATCAATCTGAATATAAGTATGTGAATAAAATATTTGAATTTGATGATCGTATTGCGAAAGAAATAATGGTACCACGAACAGAGATGAATATTTTAAATAAAGAAATGCCTGCTGAAGAGGCTTTACAAAAAATGTCTCATGAAAAATATACGAGGTATCCGGTTGTTGATGGTGATAAGGACCATGTAATAGGCTTTGTGAATTTTAAAGATATATTTACAGATTTTGTGAAGCATCGAGTTGTTAGTGAAAAGACAGTGGAGCAATATATTAGGCCAATTATTTTAGTTATTGAATCTATCCCAATTCATGATCTATTTTTAAAAATGCAAAGAGAAAGGACACATATCGCTATATTAATTGATGAATATGGTGGTACATCAGGTCTTGTAACCGTTGAAGATATTTTAGAAGAAATTGTAGGGGATATTCAAGATGAGTTCGATACTGATGAACAACCGGAGATCCAACAAGTTAGTGAGACGAAAACGATTTTAGAGGGAAAAGTACTTGTTAGTGAAGTGAACGCATTATTAGGTTTGACTATTGATGACGATGATGTCGATACGATTGGCGGTTGGATTCTAACAAAAAATATTGAGATTTCCGAAGGCGATACCATTAAAATTGAAAATTATAAATTTTGCGTGAAAAAATTAGATGGACACTATATTAAGAGGTTAGAAGTAACGAAACCTTCAGAATCGATTGTTATTGTTGGAGATGAAAAAAAGATTTCGCTCCAAGAACAAATTAGTTCGTAAACTCTGCTTTGTAGCAGAGTTTTTTTTGAGCAAAATGTTTTTTGGTGTATTAGGGCTATGATACAATTACATAAGTCAGACCTTTCACTAGGTGAAGTAAATGTAATGTATTATTGTATACATATATTTGGAAGGAGAACCACTATGAAAAAGCATTTATATATAAATGGGATATGGAAATCAGTAGGGACGTATAAACCATTGTATGCACCATATTCTGAAGAAACATTAGCGGAGATTGCGCAAGGTACAGAAGATGACGTTAAGGAAGCAGTAGTTTCAGCTAAAAATGCAATGAAAGAAATGAAAAAATTATCTGCATACGATCGCGCAACCATTTTAGAAAAGGTTGCACAAAAAATGGATGAGAGAAGAGAAGAGTTTGCAGAGATTATCGCAAAAGAAGCTGCAAAACCAATTCGTGCTGCACGGGGAGAAGTAGATCGCACTGTTCAAACATATAAGTTTGCAGCTGAAGAAGCGAAGCGAATATATGGTGAGACGTTACCATTAGATGCTGCGCCAGGAGCAGAGGGCCGTATAGCGTATACAATTCGACAACCAATCGGGGTTATTGGTGCTATTACACCGTTTAATTTTCCGCTTAATTTAGTAGCACATAAAGTAGGCCCAGCAATTGCGGCTGGAAATACTATTGTGCTAAAGCCAGCAGACCAAACGCCACTTTCGTCGTATGCATTGGTAGAATTATTTGAAGAAGCTGGTTTACCAAAGGGAGCTTTCAATATAATTTCTGGACCTGGATCTGTTGTAGGTGAGGCATTAGTAAAAGATGAGAACGTTGCTAGTATTACTTTTACAGGAAGTCCGAAAGTAGGTATTGGAATTAAGGAAAAATCTGGATTGAAACGAGTGACGTTAGAATTAGGATCGAACGCTGCTGTAATTATTGATGAAGATGTTGAATTGACAGACGAAATAATTGAACGTGTAAAATGGGGCGCGTTTGTGAATAATGGACAAGTTTGTATTTCAGTACAACGTGTTTTTGTGCATGAATGCAAAATGGAGGAGTTTATTACAAAATTAACGAAAGCAATGGAAAACGTTGTAGTAGGAGACCCGCTTCATGAAGAAACAGATGTATCGGCACTTATTTCAAAAAACGATGTAGAACGTATAAATTCATGGGTGGAAGAGGCAGTTAAGGAAGGAGCAAATGTTGTATACGGTGGTAACAAACGTGATGCAAGGATTTTTGAACCAACTGTATTAACAAATGTTCCAGAGTATGTATCTGTTCAGTGCCAAGAAGTATTCGGTCCACTTATGACTGTAAATACATTTAAAGAATTTGATGAGGCTTTAGAACAAGTAAATAATTCACGTTATGGATTACAAGCAGGTGTATTTACAAACAATCTATGTAAAGCAATGCGTGCAATTGATGAATTAGAAGTCGGTGGTGTCATGATTAATGATATTCCAACGTTCAGGGTAGATCATATGCCTTATGGTGGTGTAAAAGAGAGTGGCACAGGCCGTGAAGGGATTAAATATGCAATAGAAGAAATGACAGAAATGAAATTAATATGTATTAAAAAATAAAAAGTACACTTTTTTAATCAAGTGTACCTTTTATTTTACTTCATTTCTTGTTTGAAAATATCATCTTCGGCATAAATGTGTTCTTTATCTACAGCAGTGCTATGAGATAGTACTAAACCGATTGGTGTTTCTGTGCCTTTATTTTGAACAATTGTAAAAGGAACATTTTTTTCATTTGCTAATTTAATGTATTTTGATAAATGTGGGTAAGCAATGCTACCATTTAGGAATAGTTGTAATGATTGAGAAGAACGCATGCTACCTGTTACTTCTGTATACACATTACTTTGCATTACTTGACCGATGGTTAAAGCGATTTCTACACGCTCACGTAATGTAGTTAAGTACATATTACGTTCTTCTGGTTTGTTTTGCTTTTGGCCATATATGCCTTCTTGGAGATAGTCTTCCACATTTTTATTTACCATATTTTTCACACCTTTCACTTCTTATTGTACGCAAGAATTAAAAAGGATGCAAAAAAAGTAGTTTTGAACAGGAAAATAATTTAAAAAATGAGAAGGGAAAAGGGATATATGAATACAACTTATTTAAATAAGAAAGGAAAAATAAATTTTATCAACAGAAATTAACAAAATGTGACAAAAATCTATTAACGAAATGTATTTTTTGTGTTAATATTCAAAATATAAAGGGTATTCGTCGTATGGAAATGGAGGGAATGGAGGTTTTTCCAATCGATAAGGATATTAAAGAAGTATTTTGTTCGCACTTGAAAAACAACAGGCACCAATTCGTAGAGAACTGGAAAAACAAAATGATAATTTCCGAAAAAGATCCATTTAAACAAGAAGTTGTTCAAAATGGAGAAAATTTATTAGAGTTAATTATCGAACTTATTATGGAAGATAAAGACATTAATTATCTTCAGCCATTATGTGAGAAAATGGCTATTGAGCGTGCAGGTGCAGATGCGAATATTGGAGATTTTGTTTACAATGCAAATGTGGGAAGAAATGAACTTTTTGAAGCAATGTGCGAATTGGATGTAAGCGCCCGTGAATTGAAACCGATTATGGCCAAAATACATACTTGTTTTGACAAATTAATTTATTATACCGTTTTAAAATACTCAGAAATTATATCGAGGAATTTAGAAGAAAAACAGCAATATATAAATGAAACACATAAAGAAAGGCTTACGATTCTAGGGCAAATGTCGGCTAGTTTTGTGCATGAATTTCGTAATCCGCTAACTTCGATTATGGGATTTGTCAAGCTATTGAAGACAGACCATCCTCATCTATCGTATTTAGATATTATTTCACATGAATTAGATCAATTGAATTTTAGGATTTCGCAATTTTTACTTGTATCGAAAAAAGAAATGTGGAATGAATCGGAACGTTTTTGGCTAAATGACTTATTTCAAGATACTATACAATTCTTATATCCAAGTTTAGTTAATGCAAATGTTTTGATTGAAAAGAATTTGCCGTATCCTATTCCACTCGTTGGTTACCGGAGTGAAGTGAGGCAAGTAGTTTTAAATATTTTAATGAATTCGATTGATGCTCTTGAATCGGTGAAAGAAGAGCGGAAAATTATCATTGATGTATTTGAAGAGGATCAGGCTGTGCGCATTGTTATAAAAAATAATGGACCTATGATTCCAGCAGAAAATGTAGAGACTATTTTTGAGCCATTTGTAACTACTAAAAAGCTAGGAACTGGTATCGGATTATTTGTATGTAAACAAATTGTAGAAAAACATAATGGATCCATATTGTGTCGTTCGAATAACGATTGGACAGAATTTCAAATTACGTTTCACAAGTAAACAGTCTACACCATACGAATGGTGTAGACTGTTTTAATTTGTAAGTATAACGGTCTCTAATTTTGGATCCTCAGCTGAATAACCTACCATTGAAATTGTGTAAATTGTATTTGGTTCAACGTTGAATTTCGGAATGGTTAATAGTACTTTTTTTGTATCCGCAAGTGAAACTTCAATATCTGCTGTACCAGGGCTAACTTGTAAAAAATCTGTTATTTGTTTAAAGAGTACATTTTCAAATAAATGATCCCCATCTTTTAAATTTACATTTACTACTGGAGTGTCTGGTGAAAAATGTGCAAACCGTATTTTTGCTTGACCAGATGGTAAATGAGTATTATCAAGAATAGGTTGTAATTGGAGATGATTATCGCTATTGACTGCTGCAAGGGTATAAGCGTGATTCCCCATTATTGGTACTAATGCTGAGAATATTGGAGTTTCGTTTCCGACAGGGACAATATCAATACGGTATTTACCTTGTACTAATGATAAATAAGGACTGAATTGTTTAAAAGAAATATTTTTAATAACCTTTTGTCCGTTTATTATAATATCAACTGCTGGTGTATGGGGAGCTGTGTGAAAAATTCTCATATGTGACGGTAAAGTTGCTTCTTGTGAATCTCTCTTTTCATATGCTTGTACAAGTTTTGTAATTGCATCATGGTATTTCATATAGAGTTCTACATATCTTTTAGGATTGCTATATTGATAGTAACGAGCGAGCTGTTCGTAACGTGCAGCTTCTTGTCCATACTTTTCAATTTCGGATTGAGTCATGAACATTCCTCCTTTATCATCATTACAAATATATGCGAAGCTAGAAAGAGGTTATGCAAAAAACTTACCTTTCTAGAAGGAAAAGTTAAAATGGGGATTTTTTTATTTATAGGCAAACACACATACAAATCGATAATTGTCCTACATAAATTATAAAGGAAAGGTAGTTTGACTTTTATGGAAGGAGTGGAACCCTAGGGATGGGGATATCCCAATAGTTATTGGGAGGAGGATTTGGTGCAATAGGCTGTGGGACGAATTATGGATTTGCATTATGAGTATTTCTATTAATTTTAGTGATGCGTTGGATAAGGTAATACCGATAAAAGAGCGTCGTGCCGAACTGATTAATATGGTTAATCGGTTCTTTTTTTATTGTTCTAAACAGGTGATACTATTTGTTAAGTAATAGTTACGATAAATATGGCGAAGTAAAATGTCGAATTTTGTTTGAAAATATGCAATATAAAGTAGGATAATAGGAAGGAGAATAACGGGAGTTCCGTCGAAGTTTACACAATGTCAGCAATTGAGGGGAGCTGATATTATGTTGAAAAAATATTCGATTTATTGTTATCTTAAATCAGGAAGGGGTATTTAAGGGTAAAGATAAGGATTGGTCTTCGTGTTTGATTCTGAATTTTCTGTTTTATAATTAATATTTAGCACTCATTTGTATATTTTATAATAGTTTTTTGATAAATTCACTGCTTTCGCAGAGGGTTCTTTTTTATGAAAGAAACGTCAATTTTCTTCATATATATATACAAATTGGAGAAATGGGGGAGCGCTATGCGCGATTACTTAATTAAGCCACTTGTTGGTCAGCCGTATCCAATGATTTCACATGGAAAAGGTGTTTATTTATATGATCAAAACGGAAATAAATATTTTGATGGTTCGTCAGGAGCGATTACGGCAGGTATTGGACATGGCGTAACAGAGATTGCGGAAGTTATTAAAAAACAGGCAGAGGAGATTGCGTTCGTTTATAGATCACAGTTTACGAGTGAACCGGCCGAAAAATTAGCGAAGAAGTTGAGTGATTTAAGTGTAGGAGATTTGAACTGGAGCTTTTTTGTGAATAGTGGTACGGAAGCAAATGAAACAGCTATGAAAATCGCAATTCAGCATTTTCAGGAGCGTGGCATTCAAGGGAAACATAAAATTTTGTCACGGTGGATGAGCTATCACGGGATTACAATGGGAGCTTTATCTATGTCTGGGCATCCACTGCGCAGACAACGTTTCGTTTCTATTTTGGAAGATTATCCGACTATTCCAGCGCCATATTGTTTCAGATGTCCTGTACAAAAGGTATATCCAACATGTCAACTTTCTTGTGCGACTGAACTAGAAAGAGCGATTGATCGAATTGGTGCAGAGCATATTGCAGCTTTTATTGCTGAACCGATTATCGGAGCTGCTGGAGGCGCGGTTGTCCCACCGAAAGAATACTATAAAGTAATTAAAGATATTTGTAGTCATTACGATATATTATTTATTGCGGATGAAGTAATGACTGGACTTGGTCGTACTGGTGCATGGTTTGCTATGGAGCACTGGGGTGTAGAACCGGATATTATGACGCTTGGTAAGGGGCTAGGAGCGGGTTATACACCAATGGCAGCGACAATTGTAAGTGACCGTGTTATGGAGCCGATTTTACATGGATCACGTTCTGTAATGAGCGGACATACGCTTAGTGCAAATCCATTGTCTGCAGCAACGGCTTTAGCTGTTATTGAATATATGGAGAAACATAATTTACCTGAAAAAACAGCAGAAAAGGGAGAGTATTTGTTAAAAGGTTTGCAGAAAGTTCAACAACAATCGACAATCATTGCCGATGTGCGTGGAAAAGGGTTGCTAATTGGAATAGAATTGCAACCGTTTACAAAGGCATCAGAGCTTATTTCAGTTGCTGCTAAAAATGGACTGCTCTTATACCAAGCTGTTTCAGGGCAAGCAGGAAAAGAGGATAGTGCACTGCTTGTTGCACCACCAATGACAACTACATATTCCGAGTTAGATGAATTACTTTCAATTTTTGTACAGAGCGTGGAAGAGATGATGCAAAAAGGAGGGCATAGTATCGCATGACAACCATTACAAATACATTCGGTAAATTAAAAGAAATAGAGGAAGTAATTTCTTTGTTCCATGATGATATGACATTAATGTTTGGGGGATTTGGAGGAATCGGATCCCCACCATCTTTAATTCAAGCTGTTTTAGATAAAGGTATTACAAATTTAAATTTAATAGGAAATGATACTGGATTTCCTGATGTAGGAATCGGTCGTCTTGTTACGAATGAAAGGGTTAAATCTTTAGTTACTTCTCATATTGGGTCAAATCCAAATGCGGGAAGACAATTAAATGAAGGAAGATTGCAAATTGAATTCTCTCCGCAAGGAACACTCGCAGAGCGTATTCGCGCTGGCGGTGTAGGGCTTGGTGGTATTTTAGTTGATGTTGGTGTTGATACGATTGTAGAAGAAGGAAAACGAACAGTTGAAATGAATGGAAAGACATATTTAGTTGAAACAGCTTTAACGGCTGAAGTCGCAATTGTATATGCGAAAAAAGCGGATCCGTTTGGCAATCTTGTATTTGATAAAAGCGCTCGTAATATGAATCCACACGTAGCTATGGCTGGTGACATAACGATTGTAGAAGCAGAAGAAATTGTTCCACTTGGAAGTTTAGATCCAGAAGAAATTGTCGTCCCAGGTGTATTTGTAAATTATATCGTGCCATCGGAAGGAGTGAATTGGAAATGGGTATGGGCGTAGAAGTAAGAGATAAGATTGCAAGACGTGCAGCGAAAGAAATTCAAAATGGTATGCTTGTAAATTTAGGTATTGGGATTCCATCGCTTGTACCGAATCATTTGCCAGAAGATATGAATGTTATGTTTCATGCGGAAAACGGTATTGTTGGTATGGGACCAACGCCAAGTAAAGGGAATGAAGATGAGAATTTATGTAACGCAGCCGGTTTACCAACATCTCTCATTACAGGAGCAAGTTATTTTGATAGCTGCATGGCATTTGGCATGATTCGAAAAGGATTACTTGATGTTACGATACTTGGTTCGTTACAAGTAAGTGAAAATGGTGATTTAGCGAACTGGATTGTACCAGGAAAACGTGTTCCAGGTATTGGAGGAGCGATGGATTTAGCGCAAAAAGCGAAGCGGGTCGTTGTTGTGATGAATCATGTTGATAAATACGGAAATGCAAAGATTGTTTCGGAATGTACATTGCCATTAACCTCGAAAAAATGTGTAGATTTAATTATTACAGACATGGCTGTCATGGAAGTGACTCCAAGAGGACTTGTCTTACAAGAATTAATGAGTCCGTACACTGTAGAAGATGTAAAACGACATACGACAGCTGATTTTCATATAAGCTCAAATTTACTAGTAATTGAATGAGGGGAGTTGTAATATATGGAGCAATTAAAAAAACAAGTTTGTGATTATATTGAGAGTCATGAAGAAGAGAGCGTAAAATTTTTAACACGATTAATTCAAGAAAAGAGCGTATCTGGTGATGAAAGTGGTGCGCAGGCAATTGTTATTGAAAAGTTGCGTGAGTTAGGTCTAGACCTTGATATTTGGGAGCCTGCTTTTAATGAAATGAACGATCACCCTTATTTCGTATCACCTCGTACAAGTTTTACAGATAGCCCGAACATTGTAGCGACTTTAAAAGGAAGTGGCGAAGGGAAATCTATGATTTTGAACGGGCATATTGATGTCGTGCCAGAAGGGGATGTAAATCAGTGGGATCATCATCCATACAGTGGAGAGAAAATAGGAAACCGCATATATGGACGTGGAACAACAGATATGAAAGGCGGCAATGTCTCACTTATGCTTGCGATGGAAGCGATTGTTGAATCTGGTATTGAACTAAAAGGTGATATACATTTTCAAAGTGTAATAGAAGAAGAGAGCGGTGGGGCAGGAACATTAGCCGCTATTTTACGAGGATATAAGGCAGATGGCGTTATTATTCCTGAGCCGACGAATATGAAGTTTTTCCCGAAACAACAAGGGTCAATGTGGTTTCGTCTACATATAAAAGGCAAAGCAGCACACGGTGGTACACGGTATGAAGGAGTAAGTGCAATTGAAAAAAGTATGTTTGTTGTAGATCATTTGAGAAAATTAGAAGAGAAGAGAAACGGTCGAATTACAGATCCGTTATTTAAGGGGATTCCGATTCCGATTCCAATTAACGTTGGGAAAATTGAAGGGGGAAGCTGGCCAAGTTCTGTTCCCGATTCATTAATTTTAGAAGGAAGATGTGGTATTGCGCCGAATGAGACTATAGAGGCAGCAAAAGAAGAGTTTGAAGGCTGGATTGGTGAATTAAAAGAAGTGGATAGTTGGTTTATAAAAAATCCTGTAGAAGTAGAATGGTTTGGAGCGAGATGGGTTCCTGGTGAACTAGAAGAAAATCATCCACTTATTACAACGCTTCAACATAACTTTGTTGAAATCGAAGGGAACGAACCGATTATAGAAGCTTCGCCATGGGGAACAGATGGAGGTTTGTTCACACAAATCGCTAACGTACCAACGATAGTATTTGGTCCAGGAGAGACGAAAGTAGCACATTATCCAAACGAATATATAGAAGTTGATAAAATGATTGCTGCCGCAAAAATAATTGCATGTACATTACTAGATTGGTGTGAGGTGAAGAAATGAAATACTATGAATCTTTTAGTGAACAGACAAAGCATTACACAGTAGAAGGGGTTTTAGATTATTTTAATAAACGTGTTAGAGTTGATCACTATACAGGAAATGTTGAAAGTATTATACAAACAATCGATGAATTAGCAGAGAAACATTCTTTCACTAAATGTATTATTAAAGGAAAGGGAGAGCATGTTTCAACATGGCTCTCTTTCGGTTTCTTACTGGAAGCAACGATACCTCATTATTTTCAAGGACACGATGCGCACTTCTTCGTGAAATATCATAATGATGAAAGACGAAATAGTATTCATTGGACTGAGGAAGATACCATTTTAAGTGGTGTAAAAGCAAAAGAAGTGAAAGAAAAAATAGTCCCAGAGGAATTTGTGTTAAGAAAAGCGACAGAAGAGGATGCGGAAGAATTAGCAATTGTCTTTGGAAAAGTATTTGAAGTTTATCCGACACCTTTAAATGATGCGAGTTATGTAAAGCAGACGATGAAGGAAGACGATACAATTTACTATGTTTATGAATTCGAGGGGAAAATTATTAGTACAGCATCTGCTGAAATGAACGTGAAAGAAGGTAATGCAGAATTAACGAATTGTGCTACATTACCTGAATATCGAAAACATGGTTTCATGAAAAGTCTGTTAATTAAATTGGAGGAAGAGCTCCAAGAAAAATCTATTTTTTGTTCTTATACAATTGCTCGCTCGCTATCTTTCGGTATGAATGCAGCCTTTCATCAATTAGGCTATACATATACGGGAAGGCTTGCGAATAATTGCTACATTTTTGATAAGTTGGAAGATATGAATATATGGGTGAAAGATTTATCCAGCTATTCGAAAGCAGTAAGACTCCCGCCTCAAAATTCGGCTGTAAAGCAAAGAAGTTAGGTGGGAGTCGGGTTAATAATCAGTGGGGATGAATAAAGCCCCACTGATTAAAGTTTCATTTAACCATAAATAAGCAATAGAAATATATATAAATTTCATCAAAATAATAGAACGGAATCGTCATGCTTATAATCGCACAGAGGGATGCCGAAAATCCGGCATGCATTTGCCAGATTTTCGGCAAGAGGGGGAATGACATTGCTAGCAGTTTCGACACAAGAAGTCATTGAAGCGATTTTGGGCAGTATTGATGAGGCTATACATGCAGTGGATGAAAATGGTATTACAATTTTTTATAATACAGTTGCTGCAAAACATGATGGATCGAAAATTGAGAATGTGCTAGGAAAACATTTATTAGAAGCATTCCCTTCATTATCTAGGGAAACGAGTACACTAATGAAAGTGTTACATACGAAAAAACCGATTGTACATCAAGTTCAGCATTATCAAAATTTAAATGGGGAAGACGTTTGTACGGTAAATACGACGCTACCTATTTTTATAGATGGAAATATTGCCGGTGCTGTTGAAATTGCGAAAGATTATTCTACAATTCAAACGCTTACTGACACAATCGTAGATTTACAATCGAAAATAAAACGGTCGACTAGCAAAAAAATGGTAAAAAAGCATGTTGCATTCGAGACAATTGTAACAAATGATTCCCGCTTTAAACAGACGAAAGAGTTAGCTCAAAAAGTAGCCCCAACAGATGCAAATGTTTTAATATATGGTGAAACAGGAACAGGGAAAGAGCTATTTGTGCAAGCAATTCATGAAGCTTCTAAACGGAAAAACAAGCCATTTATTGCACAAAACTGCGCAGCTTTGCCAGAGTCGCTATTAGAAAGTTTATTGTTTGGAACTACAAAAGGAAGCTATACAGGGGCAATTGAACGAGCGGGATTATTTGAACTTGTAGATGGAGGAACATTGTTTTTAGATGAACTTAATTCAATGCCACTCGATTTACAAGCGAAGATGCTACGTGTATTAGAAGATGGAGTTATTCGTCGCATTGGTGATAATAAGACGAGAAAAGTAGATGTTCGCGTTATTACTGCAATGAATCAGCCTCCAGAAGTATGTTTAAGAGAAAATAAAATTCGCACTGATTTATACTATCGATTAAATGTGTTTTCATTATATATTCCGCCGCTTCGCGAAAGAACTGAGGATGTACTGTTATTAGCGTCTTACTTTTTGAAAGAATATAATAAAAGTTATAAAAAAGGTGTACTTCAAATTGATAAGGAAGCGAAAGAAAGATTACAAGCTTATCAATGGCCTGGAAATGTTCGTGAGTTAAAACATACGATTGAACATGCTGTCATTATTACGGAAGGGAATTCGTTAACAGCAAATTGCTTACCACGAACATTTCGGAAAGAGAAACTTCCGAAGAAGAAAAGTATATTACCACTTAGGGAAGCTCTTCATCAAACGGAAAAGGAATTAATAGATCAAGCATTAATTGAAACGGAAGGGAATATTTTGCAAGCAGCAAAAATATTAGGTATTCCGCGTCAAACGCTTCAATATAAACTGAGCAAGTACGACAAAACCGCCGAATAATCGGCGGTTTTTGTGTGTTTGCACCAATAAAAGAGCGTTTACATATATAACAAGTAATGAATATGATAGTAAATATCGTTTTAGTACAGTACTTAAAAATATTTATTCTCTTATATAATAGGGTATTTCTCGCATTTACTTATCAAGTATATGAAGTTGGCATAATTATTGCTTATATAAAGGATGAGCGTATAAAAAGGGGGAATAGCAATGTTACATGATGTATACAAACCAAATCGTCACTGGAAGGATATTGAATTATGGAAAGATGTTACAGAAGAACAATGGAATGATTGGGTTTGGCAATTAACGAATACGATCAAAACTTTAGATGATTTAAAGAAAATAATTAACTTAACACCTGAAGAAGAAGAAGGTGTTAAAATTTCAACGAAAACGATCCCGTTAAACATTACACCGTACTATGCTTGGCTAATGAATCCTGATGACCCACGCTGTCCGATTCGGATGCAATCAGTACCGATTTCGGAAGAGTTATATAAAACAAAATATGATTTAGAAGATCCTCTTCATGAAGATGAAGATTCACCAGTTCCAGGATTAACGCATCGCTATCCAGACCGCGTACTATTTTTAGTAACGAATCAATGTTCTATGTATTGTCGTTACTGTACACGTCGTCGTTTTAGTGGACAAATTGGAATGGGCGTACCGAAAAAGCAATTAGATGATGCGATTGCTTATATTAGTGAAACACCACAAGTACGTGACGTTTTAATTTCTGGCGGTGATGGACTTCTAATTAATGATAAAATTTTAGAATATGTATTAAAGAATTTACGAGCAATCCCGCATGTCGAGATTATTCGTATCGGAACGAGAGCACCAGTTGTATTCCCGCAGCGTATTACAGAAAACCTGTGTAACATTATTAAAAAATACCATCCAGTATGGTTAAATACGCATTTTAACACTTCTATTGAGATTACAGAAGAATCGAAACTAGCATGTGAAATGCTTGCGAATGCAGGTGTTCCAATTGGAAACCAAGCTGTAATTTTAGCTGGAATTAATGACAGCGTTCCAATTATGAAAAAACTTATGCATGATTTAGTGAAAATTCGTGTTCGTCCATATTACATTTATCAATGTGATTTATCAGAAGGTATCGGTCATTTCCGTGCACCAGTTTCGAAAGGTCTTGAAATTATTGAAGGCTTACGTGGACATACGTCTGGTTATGCAGTACCAACTTTCGTTGTCGATGCACCGGGCGGAGGCGGAAAAATTGCGCTTCAGCCAAACTATTTAATTTCACAAAGTGCGGATAAAGTTGTTCTTCGTAACTTTGAAGGGGTTATTACAACGTATCCAGAACCAGAAAACTATATCCCAGGAAGAGCAGAAGGCTACTTTAAAGAAATTTATCCGACTTATGAAGAGAAACGTTCTGATATCGGCGTTGCAGGATTGATGAGTGATAAGAAATTTAATCTTGTTCCAGATGATTTACAACGTATGAATCGCCGTAAAGATTATGAAGTCAATGAAACGCATGCTTCTTTAAAAGATAAACGTGATAAGCGTGATCAATTAAAAGATAAAAAATATCAAGCACAAATAGCAAAGTTAGATGATGACAAAAAAAATGAGGGTGACGTAGTATGAATTGTATGTGGTGTGACAGTACAGAAGCGAAAGAAAGCTTGAATACTGTATATTGGGAATTACCAGATGGTACGAAAGCCATTGAAATCCAAGAGACACCATGTATTACTTGTTCCTCATGTGGAATGGACTATCAAGCAGACCATACTGTAAAAGAAATTGAAGATCAGTTGTTTTTAATTTATACGAAAGATTTGCCAAAACAACTAACATACGAAGAGTTGATGGGAAGACCACGTTTATTAAAAAGGAATTATTTCGACTTTTAACCAGCTTTTATGCTGGTTTTTTTCTTTTTTGCCTTGTATAATGTACCCAAGTTAGAAAGGTAGGGAATATTTTTGAAAAAGACATTTTACCATTATATGATGAAGCACCGTGCAGCTTTATTTAAAAATGAAATATCAGATTTAGCAGAGGCGATGTATGATGATTTAAGTTTTCCGAAGCAATCTGAAGACTATGATGTAATTAGTTCATACTTAGAGTTAAGTGGAATGCTAGAAAGTATGTCTATATTTGATGATGCATGGGATTTATATATACAAGAGAGATAACGATATGAAGTTTTAGGAAAATGAAAACATAATGAATACATTACTTTGAAAGAAGTGAAGTATTCATTATGTTTTTTTATTTACAATACGTCTTGCTGTTAGAACATAAATGAAAAGTGAAAGCTATTTTAAATACTAGTTTTTTTGAGTTATATACAAATTCTACTTTTTTATTGAAAAAATTTATGAATATAAGCTTCTGTGATAAGCGTTTTTATGTAGGTTGCATATACTGTTATCAAAATCACGACGTTTAAAAAAGGAGAGATATAGATGGCAAGGAAAAAACAACCTAAATATAACGTAGGGGACATAGTCGTGATTACGCTATATGGAACCGTTGGAAAAATTACAAATATGAAGATTTTAGATGGAGTTTACGTATACGAAGTAAATAATCACGATGGGTTTTACGTTGAGCAAACTTTACAGCATGTAACAGAGCAAGAAATGAAAAAGGGCGACACAGAGTGGATTGAATTAAATTATAACTTTACGTTTGGTGATCTCGTGCAAGTAACTGGATATGATAAAGATGTTTTTCGTATTGTTGGTTTTCGTACAGAAGTATGGAGATATAAAAATGATGCATGGGAAGATACTATATATGAATTGTCACGAATTACTGATGGTGAATGGTTAGAAGCTGATGAATCTGATTTAACATTACTTGCCAATGCACAAACGGCAAATGCAATTTTGAAGAAAATGAAACAAGATAAAGCTGGTATGAATAAATTGGATTTAGGAAAATTGAAGTCAATTAACAATTCGAAAAAAGTAAGTGTAAAGACGAATCGCCAAGAAATTATTGATGGGTTATTAGATATTTATAATGATTATCATTTATTATTCGATACATTTAAAGATGAAGAATATAAAATTGTTATGGATGTTGTTCAAAATTATTTAGTTAAATTGACAGAGAAAAAATAGTTAACTAGAAAGAGAGAATAAATTGAACAACAACATATGCAGTATAAGGTATGCCTACAATTATTAAAAAAATAAAAAGCCATTTAATAAGAGAGTCTGCCCATTGATCTTCATGCATGAACTCTTCTTTTGTTTGCTCTACTTCGTATTGGTATTCCATTATTATTTCCCCCTTTGGATAGCTTGTACTAACATCGTATGCCCTTTATCTACATGATATGACTTATAAAAAAGAAAAAACTATTTTTCTAATCTCATATACATAATTTTGAGATTTTTTCATAAAACAGAAATAAAGGAGTGATGCTCATGAAGGAAATTGAAGTCGTAATTGACACGGAAGAGATTGCGGAGTTTTTTTATGAGCGACTAATTGAAAGAGGGTACGTTCCAAAAAGAGAAGAAATTGAGGACCTGGCAGATATTACATTTGAGTATTTATTAGAGAAATGCATGATTGATGAAGTTTTTGATGAAGAGGAAGATTGAAAGTAACGGCGGGCTTAACTCGTCGTTTTTTACTCTTTACAAACTTGTCACAAATATAGACAAGAATTGTTGGTATAATTAAAAGAAAATTTTATACAAGAGGTGAAGGGATGTTCAAAAAAATTATTGATTCTTTATTAGGAAAGAAAAAACATCGTTCGTATTCAAGTAGTGATTATCGTCATAGAGGGCGCTCGTATTCAAGTAGCGATAATAAACGACGTTCATCTGGTTATGGGCATCAGCATTATAAAAGAAAACGTAAAAGCCGTAGCTTCTTTTCAAGTAGCTGATGAAATGGCGTCGTATACTAGCTTTATTTGATAGACCACTGCGAAAAAATACAATCGTTGCAGAGCGTTATAAGATTGAATCAGTAATTGGAATGGGCAGTTATGGGGTTACATATGTCGTTAATGATTTACAAATAAATAAATATAAAGTCTTAAAACAATTAAGGCAAAGTAAACAAAGATATGAGTCTGGTAGAAAATCATTTGAGCAAGAGAAAGTGATTTTACAAACATTAAATCATGCGTCAATTCCTAATCTACATGATCATTTCATATGGGAGAAAAAGAACTTTTTTGTGATGGAGTATATGCCGGGGGAAAATTTCGAAGATCATATTTTCTTAGATGGGCAAGTATATGATGAACGTGAAGTTTTTGAAATTTTATATGAAGTACTAGGAATTGTTTCGTATTTTCATAGTAAAGGTATCATTCACCGAGATTTACGTATTCCAAACATATTAATGAAAGAAAATCAGATTAGTATTATTGATTTTGGATTGGCTAAATTGAAAGGTGAGGGTGATGAGCGAGCTATAACTTATGAAGGTGAACAAGCTTTGATGCGAGAAGTTCACTTTCGTAGCGACTTTTATGCGCTCGGTCATTTCGTATTATTTTTATTGTATGCTGGTTATGAATCGACTGAAAAAAAGGAAAAACCTTGGTATGAAGAGTTAGTGCTGGAAGAATATAATCGCGACATGCTAATGCGAATGTTACAAATGAAAGCGCCATACTATGAAAATGTACAAGATTTGAAAAAAGATGTAGCTTACGCTTTAGAAAGGATGGAGACCCCATGTTTCAAAAGTTTTTAGCAAGCGTTGGAATTGGAAGTGCAAAAGTAGATACTGTTCTTGAAAGAGATGAGTATACAGTTGGAGAAGAGATAGTAGGGAAGGTTCATATAACTGGAGGTTCAGTTAGCCAAGAAATTGAAAGCATTTACTTAACGTTGTCGACGTCATATGTAAGAGAAGTGGATGATAAAAAAGTAACTGCATCGTATGATTTAGAGCGAGTTCGTTTAACAGATCCATTTTCTGTAGAGCCAAATGAAAAAGTGGAAATTCCATTTTCGTTTTTAATGCCAATTGAAGCACCACTAACACTTGGAATGAAAACGGTTTGGGTTCATACAGGTCTTGATATTAAACGTAGTATTGATCCAAGTGACCGTGATTATATTCAAGTATTGCCGAATGCGCTATTGAACAGTGTATTAGCTAGTGTAAATCAATTAGGTTTTAAAGCGCGTCATATAGAATGCGAAGAATTACCGTATCGATTACGTAAGCAAGTTCCATTCGCGCAAGAATTTGAGTTTATTCCAGTTTCTGGAGAGTATTATGGGAAATTAGATGAATTAGAATTATTAATTTTGCCAAGTGCCCACGACCGATTAGAAATCATTATGGAAGTAGATAGAAAATCACGTGGATTGGCTGGTTTATTCGCAGAAGCGCTTGATCTTGATGAGAAGGTTATTCGCTTTACAGTAACAAACGAAGATATTCCAACGATGCAGCAAAAAATTAACAATAATATTTTTTAATAAACTATGCATAAAAAAGAAATGGAGAGGAAAACTAAAACAACCGCTCCATTTTTTTGCATAGTGAGGTTATGTATGTGAAACGATACCGACATTTATACTTGTTAAGTTGTACACTACTCATTTGTTTTGTCGCACTATCACTTTCGTATCATACCGCTTGTATTGAAAAATTTGATAATGTAGTCGCACACTTTATTCAAAGTTTCCGAAACGATTATTTGACAACCTATTTTACTTGGGTATCCTTTATCGGTTCAAAAAGAATATATTTCCCGTTACTCATTATACTTGTAATGTATTTTCTTCTTAGAAAAAAAATATTAAGTGCATTACTTCTAACAATTAATTATTACGGATCACGTTATTTGAACAGTATGCTCAAACTATGGTACGAACGAGCAAGACCTGATGTGACGCAGCTTGTTACAGCAACTGGATATAGCTTTCCGAGCGGTCATACGATGAACGCTACTGCTTTTTTAGGATTTATTGCATACGTCACAATTACAGAAGATCGTATTTCATTGCATAAAAAGTTGCTGCTTATTTTTATAGCAAGCTTCGTTGTATTATCTATTTCAGTTAGCCGAATTTATCTTGGCGTGCACTATCCATCTGACATATTAGCCGGATGGGCAGCGGGCGGTAGCTGGCTCGTTTTATGTGTTATATTTCATAAGGCGTTCATTAAAAAAGAACCTATGTCATAATAGGTTCTTTTTGCATAGGCTCCACATGAATATGAGCATGGTAAATTCCGAATTTCTTTCGAAGCATATCTTCAATATTGTCAGTAATACAATGGCTTTCGCTAACATCCATTCGAGCATCTACTTCAATTGTAATATCTACATACGTTTGATTCCCATACATACGAGCGCGAATATCTACAATATGTTCCACACCTGAAATATGCTCGATAGCATCAGCATATTCATCCATTTTCTCAGGATCGATTCCATCCGTTAGCATATGAGAAGCTTCTACGAAAATTTCCCATGCAGTCTTACAAATAATAAAACCGACAATTAAAGCAGCGATAGGGTCTAAAATAGGCATTTTGAACTGTGCTCCGACAATACCTATTACTGTACCAATACTTACGAGAGCATCTGATAAATTATCTTTTGCAGCGGCTTCTAACGACTTACTCTTTGTTTGAATCGCAATCTTTTTCGTATATTTATATACGAAATACATTACGACGGCAGAAAATAAAGCAACCCACGCAGCGAGTACATTAGGCGCTGCTTGTTTCGGATTTAAAAACGATTGAATTGCACTAATCACAACTTCTAATCCGACCGTTGCCATAATAAAGGAAGCAACAAGTGATGCGATTTGTTCTGCACGCGAATGCCCATATGGATGATCTGGGTCACGAGGCTTACGAGAAATTTTTAGGCCAATTAATATTGCTAAAGAAGCACCAATATCCGTTAAGTTATTCAAACCGTCAGCACGTAATGCGCTAGAGAGGGTAATATAACTGATGATGATTTTCAAAGAGGATAAAAATATGTAGGCTATAACGCTGACAATAGCACCTTTATCAGCTTCTTTATGAGAAAGAGAATCCATTTTAATCACTCGCCTTTCTACAAGGAGTTTCTTTCTATACATAGAGTATCAAACGAAACTCGTGTGGGTCTATACAAACATTGTTGACGTTTTATAGCTTTTTAAGAAGGGGATAACAAAGTTTCGTTAAGGAAAAATATGTTGAAAAGCACAAAGTGGAAATTTATTAAACAATTAATGCTGATTATGGCAAAAGGAAAGAGGGCGAGAATAATGATTTTCATAATTTATCCCGCATTAACGGGCAGTAAAACTTCCACCTCAAAATTCAGTTGGAGCAAAGAAGTTAGGTGGGAGATCAACTGCCCGTAAATGCCCGATTGGTGAAGGCTAATAATCAGTGGGGGATGAACAAAACCCCCACTGATTAAAGTTTCACTTTATTTCATATATATTTTTCACAAAATGACTCTTTGTAATTCCCCGTGTGAGTAATATATAAGAAATGATAAAAAAATTCTTCAATAAGAAGAGGAGAAAGCATTATAATATTCACTTTCCAGAAAGAGACAAAGGCAAAGACAAAGACCAATTTGAAAACGAAAAAAACCTCTGATGATTTTTCAGAGGTTTTTCGTTTCTTAGTATGCTTCTAAAAACTCAGTAACTTGCTCTTCCGTTTTTGCATTTGCACTATGTAAGTGACCTAACTTTTCGCCATTTTGATATACAAGTAGGCTTGGAATACCCATTACTTGATACTCTTCAGCAATACTTGGGAACTCATCTTTATTAATAGAATACCATTCAAACTTATTGAACTCTTCCATTACATCTCCGATAAAGTTGTCCATACGCACGCAATCTGGGCACCATGTAGTAAAGAACTTAACAACTACTGGCTCCTCGCTTGCGATGATGTCTTTGAATTCCTTGTCAGACTTGATTTCTCTCATGTTTTGTTGCTCCTTTTTCACTTATAATATTTTGGGTTATTTAGGCGGCGTTTTTGCCAAGAAAAGAAAACTTCTAACGAAAGTTCTTCTTTCCGAATAATTCTTTTGCAAATTGATCCACCGCAGTTTCCTGAAGTCCTGGTACAACATGTGAGTAGGTGTCCAGTGTGATACCTACTCTTTTATGTCCTAATCGTTCACTTACAATCTTCGGATGTATACCTTGTTTCAACATTAATGTTGCATGAGTATGCCTCAGATCATGGAACCGAATATCAGGAACCTCACTTTTCTTTATAAGCTTTTTCCAGAGCTGTGTCAAACTTCTGAAACGGCAGACCAAATCGCAGTCATTATAGCCTTCACCATATCGCTCTTTTTCCCTCAGAGATTTTTTGCAGATGGTCATTTAGTGCCATTAAAGTAATGTCAGGCAAAATCAGCAATCTCTTTCCTGAAGAGGTTTTTAGTTCATGGAATCCCTTTGTAATGTGAGAGAGGGAACGGTTAACAGATAACGTTCGTCTCTCAAAATCAATATCTTTCCATTGTAGACCTAAGATTTCACCTTTACGCATTCCACATGTAATAGCAAGAAGATAAGCGATATAATAACGGTTTTCTTTTGCATGTTCTAAAAAACGAAGAACTTCTTCATCGATTAAAAAACTAGGGGGTTAACGCTGATTTAGTGGAAAGAGCTCATTATATCACTCTTTCGGAGGAGGTGAGTTAGGATGCGGAAATGGTTAAAGAAACTATTTTCGAAAAAAACGCCCACCCTGCATTGTTTATGAGGAACAAGAAGGTGAGCTTCAATTAAACGAAACTGATTGGATTTGTGAAAATTGTGCCCAAATTATGCATGAACAAGGTATTGAAAGAGATGAATAGTACCCTTTACATCTTATTCCATATATAACAAAGCTGGTTAGCTTCTGATTCAAGTGCTATTAAATGATCATTATTAATAGAGTTATTCGTATACATTCTGTTCTTTTGGATGTTAAGAACCGTATAATTCACATCGTTATGTTCATTTGAAAATGTTGATTCGTTTAATAATGTCAGCGTTGAGTTGATGTTGTATTTATCAATTCGCTCTTTCTTTCCTTTGAAAAACAGTTTGATAAGATGCGGCTCATCATTAATGAGCAAACCGAGTTCAGGTGATGAGCGGACGATTAAATCATCTGATATCCAATGTGATTTACCTGGATCGAACCAAGAGACGTCGTTGTTTTTAATAAATTTTTTGTACTGCTTTATGACATCGATATAGTTTTGCTTTTTCCTTTGATCAACCGTTTGTACTAATGTTTCGAAACATTCAAAAGGTAGTTCATTTTGATGAAATTTAATAACAGTGTCTCGTAATTGTTTCCAGTAATCAAAAGCTGGTTGGTATTCAGGTTGAGATTTTAGATTTTTTACAAAGTTTGTTTTAGCTGCACTACTTTTCAGTGTGAAGTCTAAAAATTGTGTAAGTCCTACTTTAATTTTTGCCATGTTACACCCCCTTTCCAAACATTACTAATTCGATAATAGAAAGGAAAATCCTGCATTTTTTAAGGCGGCGAGCTAGATGCTAGAAAACCAGATGTCCATGCACAATGGCTATGGTAAAGCTGATCCACAGGAGCAAGAAGGTATCATGACAACGTCTATCGATGCCGAAAAGTTACAAGATGCCATCAGTCGAGCGGTAATGATTTCACAGGAATATCCAGAAGGCGCGGAACCTGAGGGTGTGAATGGGAGCATTAATGAAGCGTTGGAATTGTTACAAAAGTATTTGGGCAATAAAAAAGGACTCACGGCAATGAGTCCTCATAAAAAAATATATGTTGGTATCAGTATAATATGGAAGGTGAGTGAATAGAACATGCAAGCAAAAGTATTGGTTAACACACTAAACATGGACTACGTTCAGTGGTTGCAAGCTATTGGTGGCTCAGATGTTTCTGCAATCGCAGGTTTAAATTAATGAAAATCAGCAGTTCAAGTATTCTTTGAAAAAACACAAGCGATTGAAAAGGAAGATTTACAAAGTGAATCGGCATATTTCGGAAACGTTTTGGGAGAGGTAGTTGCAAAAGAATTTTCCAAGCGTACGAATTTAAAGGTACAACGCAGAAATGCAATCCTGCAGCATCCTGAATACCCGTGGATGATTGCAAATGTAGACCGATTGATTGTCGGTGAGAAGATTGGCATTGAATGCAAAGTATCGTCTGAATATTTTGAAAAAAGTGAGGGGTCAAAAGAAGGAAGGTGAGCAAAAACGCTATTTGAATAAAAGCTAGTGGACTAGTTTTTAACACTCACTGAAATTAAGAATCATAACATACTTTGTAATAACTTATATGGAAGTGAGTTGAATAATAATGTTTTATTCATATTTTGATACCCGAGATAGAATGCGTCCGTATGGTACGGCGGGTATTACGTATAGCGGAGCACAAAGTACAATTCAAGCTGTTCAACAAGCGTTACAAGCACAGCAGCAAATGCAACAAATACAGCAAGGCATACAACCGTACTATTCATCTATGGAGTATTATTACCCAATGCATCATATTACACCATACGGAATTTCTGTTTCAACAATTCCATATGGAACTGTATACAATTTATAAAAATATACGGGGGAATAAATTTGAGTATTTATTATATTAGGGCGCAAGTACAGAGCGTCCTTATAAGAAATGATTCGTATCTAGGGAACAATTATAAAATTTTAGATATTGGAATGAGAATGTTACAACCTCATGAGTTATATGCAGTGCAAGGATTCCCAAGCAACTACATTATTGATCATGATTTTTACGGGAAGCCTTATCCGAAAACAGAACAAGTTGCCAGATGCGGAAACGCGGTACCGCCACCATTTGCTGAACAATTAGTCAGAGAAAACTTACCAGAAATGAGCGTAGCGGAGGGGGGATAATAAATTCAAGAGGGCAGCAGTAATGTAGGGTGTTATAAAACGATAACATCCTAGGCCAAGGAATGCATCATTAAAGATACTACTTTAGTAATATAATTGGTGACGCATTCCTAACATTAAGCTTTGTTTTATACTTATACTTTCTCTTCAAGCTGTCTTATGGTAGCACGTTCTTATTTTTGTAATAGCAGCAAATTAGTCTAAACCTTCCAAATCTAGCTTGCATAATATGTAGTAATAGAGTAGAAAGGAGCGCTATATATGTCTTGTTATTACTACTGTAAGAATTGTGAGAGTTACAAAAAGAAAAATCATGATTGTTGTAAAAAAAGAAGTGATGACTGTTCTTGCGATCATAAGGAGAAAAACCTTGTAAGAGCATCTGCTTTTAGAGCTGTAAATACAGTTGATCAAAACCTTCCGGCAAATACTTTTGTTAAAGTATTATTTCAAAATGAACAATTTGATTTAGCGAACGAATATAACCCAGCAACATCAGATTTTACTCCAAAGACTAGAGGAGTTTATTCCGTAATTGGGACGATTGGTTTCTTTCCGAACGATACAAATTTAAATTATAGAGCGCGTGTAGAAGTTCGAGTGAATGGAAATGCGGCAATTGCTATTGATAACGACTTTTTTGGTCCAATAAATTTTGGTAATGTTGTAAGTGTTTCAACAATACTTCAATTACATGCAGGTGATATTGTCGAGATTTTTGCGCAAAGTAGTATAGATGGGGTTATTAGTAGTACAGAAGATGGTTCTCATTTTGAGGCTGCAAGATTCCCATCTCCAATTGTATAAATATTAAAAAGGAAAAAATTTTATTAACTCTGCTTTTCGGTGGAGTTTTTTTAATTTCATAATAGCAATAGCTCGTCCAAACTTTTTAAATTTATTTTGCATAGTATACAACAATAGATTTAGAAAGGGGATATAAGTATGTCTTATTATTATTGTAAGCATTGCAATGGCTATAAAAAGACACAGCATACTTGTTGTAAGAAGAGTACAGATTATTACGATAAGTGTTGTGATAATGAGAAAGATAAACTTGTAAGGGCATCTGCTTTTAGAGCTGTTAGTACAGTAGATCAAAATGTCACTGCAAATACTTTTGTTAAAGTATTATTTCAAAATGAACAATTTGATTTAGCGAACGAATATAATCCAGTAACATCAGATTTTATTCCGAAGACTAGAGGAGTTTATTCTATTATTGGTACAATCAGCTTTGCACCTAATGATAGTAATACGAATTATAGAGCGCGTGTAGAAATTCGGGTAAATGATAATCCAGCTATAGCGATAGATAATGACTTTTTTGGTCCACCCAATTTTGCAAATGTCGTAGCTGTTTCAACAATACTTCAATTACATGCAGGAGATGTAGTTGAAATTTTTGCTGAGAGTGATGTAGATGGACTGATTATACAAAATGATCCAGGATTTATTAGTACGCATTTTGAAGCTGCAAGATTCCCATCTCCAATAAAATAAAAGACATGTTTGTGATTTATGGACTATTTTTTTAAAAAAGGCTCTACCTTATGGTAGGGCCTTTTAGTTTAAGTTATTTAGAAGGTAATATATTAAAATAAGTTCATAAATACTTGATAAGCAACACCTAGAGTTAATACGATAGCTAACAGTTTTGCTACCCATCTCGGTGCATTTAAATTTAGTAAAAGGGAATGACATATATTAAATGTAATGCCGAGTGTTAAAAGAATTGCGATAAGATATAAAACTAATAGGAAGAAAGGTTGCTCTATGGAGCCGAAGTCAATTTTGGATGGATTCATGTAATATGTACCTCGTTTTTTATTGATATATTAATATAATAATGAAAAATACAAGAAATTGGAAGAGTAATGTAATAAATACTATAAAAGTAAATTTGAAGTTATGGATGGAGTAGATCAAATGATCTTTGAAAGACTATTCAAAGTCATCATTTGTTTAAGTTTGATATACAAGAACGAATGTTCTTGGTATACTGAAAAATAAAAAAGGTGCGTTTACATGACAAATTTTAGTAATATAATTGAAAAACTAGATGAAATGATTTATAAACCTAATAATCTATTAATTACTAAACGAAAAGAAGAAAAGCAAAATTCAGAATATGCAGGATGGGTATTCCAGCTAAATAATAGAAGCATACGATTTAGGGTATCGAAAATTACGCCTAATAAGATTGGACAATTTGTTTCTTTTTGGGAGAAAAATGCCTCTATGAGCAATCAGGCATTTTTTTATGATTCGGCTCCTAACCTTTTAGTTATCACTTGTATAGCGGATAATAAACTAGGACAATTTATTTTTCCAAAAGAGATTCTTCTAAAAGAAAAAATATTAAAAACGCAAAACCAAAAAGGGAAAATGGCTATGAGGGTTTACCCTATTTGGGATAAACCTGTTAGTAATCAAGCTAAGAAGAGTCAACTGTGGCAACTTCATTATTTTGTCGATTTAAGTGATACTGAAAATGTAGCTACAGATAAATTATTAAACTTATATTCATAGTGCATTATAAGAAAATGTTTTTTTGAAATATTCAATGTTTGGTTAGATGGATATTTGGAAATGTTAACAAGATAATCCGTTAAGTAAAGAATAAAAAAGGAGCATACAAACAAAGTATGCTCAAAAAAGATAGGTTTTATGAGTGGAGAATCTCCATACGATAATATATGCTCATTTCATTAATATGTGTAAAATATCAACAAAATATCAATAGAATATCAATTAATGAGTTATTTTAGTTTTTTAATGAAGTCATGTTTTTGTGAAATGAAAAAGAGCCGTTTCTTTTGAAAGATGCGGCTCTTTTTACTATTTTGTTATCGTACTGTTCGAAATGATAAATCATAAAATTATACGATTAACAATTTGATAATGATCGGACTTCAGTTATATATTTCTTAAAGTCTGGATATTGAGATACAGTTTGGCGGGTAGGGGTGGGTAGTTGATTAATTAAAGACACATTTGTAATTACTTCGTTACAAGGACCGTAGAATGTAACTTTTAGCTTTGAATTCGGGGGAACTTTGAATACGATAGGGATTTTTCTCATTAAATAAACTCCTTACATAACAGGGGTTATATGTTTATTTCCTTTTAATTAGGAAGACATATTAATATAATATGTAATTTTTATTGTAGTTGATTATTACATATACTGTATGAGTTGATTTAATTTCTAGTACGTATCAAAATAGTGTTGTAAAAAAATATATATCATGTTTATAAAAAGCTTAAAAACAGACTAATACGAGGGAATAAGCGGTAATTAACTTGTCTCTATATAATAAATTGTAAAAAGGCAGCTTTTTTTAGCTGCCTTTTTACAGGGAGATTGAAAAATCTTGGAGGTCATTCATGAGTATAAGCAAAAATTGCTTATATATAGTATGTGCATTATTTGTGATTTTATCCCAATATTTAGTGTGAAATAAACGTAAGTCTATCGTTTACAAATGTAAAAAGAAGAACTTGTTTATTATGGATAAAAAGAAATTATTTAGTTTTAAAAAATGATGAAAATATATTTATTTGTCTTATAGAAGCTTGCTATTAGGCATATGGGTCTAGCAATAATACAAGCTTTGAATAAGATAATAAAAAGGAGTTGATTAGTAATGGGTTATATTGTAGATATTTCGAAATGGAATGGAAATATTAATTGGGATATTGCAGTGTCTCAGCTAGACTTAGTTATTGCTAGAGTTCAAGATGGTTCGAATACGGTCGATTTTATGTATCAAGGTTATGTGAAAGAAATGAAGAAACGTAGTATTCCATTTGGGAATTATGCATTTTGCCGTTTTATATCTATTTCAGATGCAAAAAAAGAAGCGCAAGATTTTTGGAATCGTGGCGATAAAAACGCTAAATTTTGGGTGGCAGATGTAGAAGTTCAAACAATGGTAGATATGCAAGGCGGGACTCAAGCATTTATTGATGAATTACGCCGATTAGGTGCAAAAAAAATTGGTTTATATGTAGGACATCACACGTATGTATCATTTGGAGCTCGCAATATTGATGCTGATTTTATTTGGATTCCTCGTTATGGAGGGAATAAACCAGCATATCCTTGTGATATTTGGCAATATACTGATTCAGGAAATGTTCCTGGTATTGGAAAATGTGATTTAAATCAATTAATTGGGAATAAAAATCTTTCTTGGTTTATAGGTTCAAATCAAACAAATCAATCTAGTATTGGAGATAGTAAGCAACCAAATGGAATTGGTATTGCAGTTTCAAAATATGATGATGGATACGGCATTAATTTATATGAAAATCCTGCGAATCCACAGTTTACAGGAAGACTTACGAAAAAAATCCCATATTTAATCTTTAAAGGTTATTGGGGAGGTGGCGAAAAAGATATGATTTGTTTAGGTAGTGAACAACAGTGGGCTAACTTAGAACATTTTAATGTACAATGGTTTTATGCATATTCCAAATACACACCTGGATATGAAATTAGAACGTACGATGGACCAAACGGGAATGATACAGGTGCGGTCGATGGGAAGGTCCCTTATCGTATTTGGAATCGTCAAGATGGATATATAGATATAGGTGGGAACAAATGGATCAAAGAAGAACATGTGCAGATTAAATGATGTTAAAAAGTCGGCTTTATGCCGGCTTTTGTATTTAATAAAGCTTGTCTCTGGCATGAAGAGAAATACTTGCGGAAAACACATTAATTTCACAATAGCGCTGTATAGTTCCTAATATACATTTATCAAAGTGAGGTATTTGAATTGAAAAAGAAAAAGCTATTTATGGGAACTATTATTACATGTGTGGCGCTAACATTGTCTGCGTGTGGTTCCTCAGAAAATGTTGCAACATCAAAAGTAGGAAACGTGACAGAGAAAGAGTTTAGTAAAGAATTAAGGCAAACATATGGAAAAAGTACTTTATCTCAAATGATGTTAAATAAGGCATTGCTAGATAAATATGAAGTTTCAGATGAAGAAGCTAAAAAACAAGTAGACGCAGCGAAGGAACAAATGGGTGACAAGTTTAAAGTGGCTTTAGAGCAAGTAGGATTAAAAAATGAAGATGAATTAAAAGAGAAAATGAAGCCAGAAATTGCACTGGAGAAAGCGATTAGAGCGACTGTCACAGATAAAGATGTGAAAGATAACCATAAACCAGAAATGAAGGTAAGTCACATTTTAGTGAAAGATGAAAAAACTGCGAAAGAAGTAAAAGAGAAAATAAATAATGGTGAAGATTTTACTGCTTTAGCGAAACAATATTCGGAAGATACTGGTTCAAAGGAACAGGGCGGAGAAATAGCTGGTTTTGCTCCTGGTCAAACTGTGAAAGAATTTGAGGAAGCTGCGTATAAATTAGATGCAGGACAAGTAAGTGAGCCAATAAAAACATCTTTTGGTTATCATATTATAAAAGTGACGGATAAAAAAGAATTGAAACCATTTGATGAAGTGAAAGATTCGATTCGAAAAGATTTAGAACAACAAAGACTACAAGATGCGACAGGTAAATGGAAACAACAAGTAATCAATGATCTATTGAAAGAAGCGGATATTAAAGTAACAGATAATGAATTTAAAGATACATTTAAATTCTTAGATGCGAAGTAAAGTTTAGAAGGAAAACAGAGATTTAGCATAGTGCTATATTTCTGTTTTTTAATTTTTAATAGAAAAGGGAACTCATATAGAGTTCCCTTTTCTCGTTAGTGTGTGAGTTATAAATAGATAGTAAGACAATACAATATTACATTTAAATATTAAGAATTACAATAGAAAATTTTGGTGTAAATAAAAAGGAATAAACAATTACTTCGCAAAATGTTGAAATGATAATGTTTTAGTTAATTAATTTTGTTAAATATAAACTAAATATATTTTTAATATTTTCTTAGAAATTGAATAGAGGACATAATTTAAAGAATGGTACATATCATATTTATTGGAGTATAAACTAACTTTATAGGAAGTGAAATTTTGAACATTTATTACAAAAGGATGTTCTTAACGATGATATGAATTATTTATTAAAGTAGGATGAATATTTTTATATTTACTAGATTATTAAATTAACTTGGGGGAGAATATATGAAAGTTATTTTTAAGAGAGAAGGCGGAGGGAAAATTTTTGAATCATCTAATGAAAATATAAGCGTTCTATTAGCTGTATTAAAGGAAACAAAAGAGATAAAGATTGGGATGGTTGAGTATGAAGTATTAGAATATAAACTGGAATACTATCGAAATCCGAAAAAAACAGAAACAGAGAGAGAATTACATATTATTATGCAACCTAAACTTATTCAATAAAGAAAGTGAAATATTAATCAATTTGAGTTTTGTTCGTTCTCACTGATTATTAGCTCGCAAATAGCGGGATAAATGGTAGTAATTGTCGATATGTATGAAACTTATGAGGAATGAATGGTTTTACATCATAAGTTTCTAAAGATTTGTGCGTTCGTTCATAATCAAAGTATATGCTTTTGTTGAAGGATGGTTAATGAGATGTAGCTGAAATTTGTATTCCAGAAAGAACGTTAGTTAGGATAGAAAAGTAAAATTAGAAATATAATTAGTTCAATAAAAGCGATTTCACATTAGGTGGAGTCGCTTTTATTGTTGCTACACGTATTCTATGATGCGATAGGAAGTGCAAAGAGAATTCATTAATTAAAAGGAGGAATCAATCAGTATGAATAAACTTCATAGATTAAGGTTGCATTTTGTTTAAAAAATTTACATGTTGTACTTCCGAAAGAACATTCGTTCGTGTATAATTAGAACTAACGTTCTTTTTGGGTGGAGATTCCTACAAATTCATAAATAATTTTGAATTGGAAAGCTACGCTACATATTAAATAAGAGATGGATAAAGTGTATTTAGAAGTGAAATTTATGAATGGATAGATGTAGAAAATTGAGGAGTAAAGAAAATGAATTATGTAAAGGTACAGGAAAAAGGAAGAGAGTGGGTTCCATTTACAGTAATGTCGGAACAATTATTAAGTATGAGAAAAATTATTGGAGAGAAATTAAAAGTCCAAAGGCCACTAATAACGAATGAAGCGAAAGAAAGTATTTCAGACAAATTATTAACTTCATTATTGTCTGAAAAAGAGATGTTAGTGACCTATTTTGAAGAAGGATACATACTTACGAGTTATATGACAGTGGTTCATATAAATCCAATTCAACAAATTGTAAAATGTACAGATGCATTTTATAAAACATATATATTTGCTGCAAGGGACATAATTGATGTAACTTAAAAGAAGCTGAATTTTGAAGTTTAGCTTCTTTAATTTATCTAGCTATTTGCGGGCAGTTAGATTTACGCCTCAAAATTCGGCTGTGAGTCAGGCTGCCTGTAAAAATCTAATTTTTTTGAAGAGGTGAAGAACTAAATGAAAAAGCAGCTAGATGCAAGCTAGCTGCTTAGTCCCAGGGAAAGGGAGAAAAAGATTGGCACTCAAAAAATCGACGATAGCTGTGTATCAGCCTGAGTATAGTATAGACAAATTTGAAAATGTTATACAAAAATGATTACCGATTTGGTTAGGCCGTACCAACTTGGTTTTGATCTGCTAGATCAGAATCAAATGTATTAGTCGCGCTAACCCCACTGAAAGTGTTCACTACGAAACCAACGTTAGATGCGCCAGAGCCGTTATAAGCTTTCGTATTCTCTTTTGGAGAAACGTTGTAGAAATCACCTAAGTTGAAAGACCCGTTACTATTTTGTACAACTAAATTCCCTACAACTGAGGGCATAATTTTCACCTACTTTATAAGTAATTGTTTGCATTACTATATGAAGGTATAGTCTAATTGGTTCATTTGACAAATATTCCGGAATAGAAAAATGTTATAAGCTTTGTTTAATCAATCGAGCAAAAAGTATGTTAAAATTAACGAAGAGTTGAATTTTAAAAAGAATAAATTCGAATAATTAATATATACGGAATTAAAGGAGGCAAAATGTAATGGATAATGTTATAAAAACAGTGGATTTAACAGATGCAGAATCAAGTAAACTTGTTGCTTTTATTTATAGTAATGATGTTACTTTGATCGAAAAAGCATTTTGTCCTAATGAAATAAAATTAAAGTTTAATGAAATAGCAATTTTATCGGCAATTAAAACCGCATATATTACGAAAGTATCTATAAGGAAAGAACTTGAAGCGATTTTTCACGATACAGGCGTTTTATTAGTGAAGCAAAATGTTGAAAGGAATAGTATTCAATCTATAACAATGCATTTTGAGCAATTTAAAAAGTTGCAAAATGAGATTGAGAATTTAAATAAAAGTATGCTATAAGACTAGGTGGAAATTCTTTGATAGAGATGGGCTCTGTTAAGTTGCAAAAGTGGATTGAAAAGTATTTAGATAAATCGAACCATAAACATAAATATACTTTCATTAAGGTGTAGCTTATATTTATCGATGTAAACAAAAAGAGTAACTATTATGGTTACTCTTTTTGCTTGTTAATATGTAATATCAAAAATACTTCTAAAGTATGAAATGAATTGATACTTAAGTGAGAAGTTGAATAAGAATAAAAAGAGTAATATTAATTGAAAGGAGGAGATGCAGTTGGAGCGAAACGACATTGGGAAACTTGTAATTATTACTGGAGTAACGCAAGGGTTAGGACGTGCAATGGTTGATAGGTTTCATGAATTGGGGTGGAAAATAGCAGGGTGTGGACGCTCAAAAAATAAAATTGAAGAGCTTAATAAATATTACGGTGCTTCACATGATTTTCAAATAATTGATGTTTCAAATCATCACCAAGTTAGTAAATGGGCAAGTCGGATTCTTAATAGGTATAGGGCTCCCGATATGTTAATAAATAATGCATCGATTGTTAATAAAAATGCACCGCTATGGAAAGTTACCGCTCAAGAATTTGAAAGAGTAATGAGTGTAAATGTGAACGGGGTAGTAAATGTCATTAGGGCGTTTGTCCCGGCGATGATAGCTAGGAAAGAAGGAATTATTATTAATATGAGCTCTAGTTGGGGAAGAGAAGGCGAGGCTGAACTTGCGCCATATTGTGCTTCGAAGTTTGCTATTGAAGGTATCACGCAGTCAATGGCAATGGAACTGCCAAATGGTATGGCCGTAGTTGCTTTAGATCCAGGTGGAAGTATTAGCACTCCAATGCTTCATTTATGTGCACCTCAATATGTAAAAGAATCTCCTACACCTGAAATGTGGTCACATAAAGCAATTCATTATATATTAAATATATCAATAGATAAAAACGGAGATTCATTGACATGTCCGGTATGCATTTAATCTTCAGATAGGTATTAAATGTTATATTCACAGATTTGAAGGACAAGCATATATTGAAGTATGTAGGAAGCATTTGCAAATTATACATTCATCGAGAAACTCCTTGTAAAAAAGAGCGCCTGAAAGGTGCTCTTTTTTATTATTAGTACATTATGTGATGCACAAAATTACATATGAAAAATAAAATAATGAATTAAAGGTGATATTTGTTTATTTCGAATGTACTAGAAAATTTTAATATAGGTGATGGGAAATGAACCTACGCGATTTAGAATTGACAGGGGCATGGTTTCAAGTAGGAGGAAATCTTATAGCAGCTATTGGAACAACTAGAGGGTTTGCAGGAGAAGAAAAGATTGAGTCGGATCTTGTTATTGTAGGGAGTTCATTACAAGCCCTAGGATATATATTACAAATTATAGCAACTATTGATGTGAAAGATGAAGATAAATGTGAGAAGCAAGATGTAACTATAGATAATAAAAATAAAGCGCTAGCGAAAACGGGGATTGAGTTATTAGCTTTAGGTAATATTTCTAATGTAATAGGAACGTATTTTAATCTAAATGAACAAATAAAAGAAAATGATTTCCTTATAATTACTGGAAATAGTTTGCAATCAATTGGAGCTTTTTTAGGAGTAGAAGTAGCATTGAATGAGATAAGTGGAATACAGTGGATTATTGTATTAGGGAATTCAATGCAAAGTTTAGGTGCAGGATTACAAGCATATGAAGGTATTCACAATATATCAAAAGAAGAAAAGGGAAATGAAGACAGTAATATAGATAAAGAAAATCAACGTATAATAGGGCTAATAGGTATTTGGATACAGGCAATAGGTACTGTAATTTCAGCAATTGGATTAACTGAAATAGTAGAGGAACAACGATTGGAATCTAAGAAAAGGCAATGAAATACTCATTTAAATGAAGTTTGGAGTATTTCAATTTTAGAAATAGGACAAGATTGATGTGATAATTCTTTTTGTAGGCTGTTTCATATAGGTGTAGAATATACATATAAACGAACAGGTGAAAATAGCTTGTTAACGTTAGTGAGAGGCTCCTCATTTAGTTATACTATTATATGTGATTTTTGTAATGATGAGTTCTTACATACGCTTTTAGAAATAACATGATTTCATAGGTTTGATAGTGTAGGAGATGAATAGGTAAGAATTGAAAAATAAACAGTAAGGAGTTTTTCAGACATGATGTACTTATTAGCAATTTTACTTCCGCCAGTAGCTGTATTATTTTGCGGAAAGCCGTTTCAAGCGATTATTAATTTCATTTTAACCTTAATTTTTTGGGTTCCAGGAGCGATACACGCAGTTCTTGTCGTACATGACAAAAAAGCCGACAGGCGACTTAAAAGACAAATTCAAGCGTACGATGAAATTAATAAAAGAAGATAGAAGGTAAATTACGAGTGAAAGCATACAAAAAAGAAAGGGAATTTGATTCGCCTTTCTTTTTTTGTATGTCAATCAAGTTTAAATTTTAGTATAGCGGTAAGAATTTTTAATATAAGTATTATGATAATAACTTTTAGAGTGTGCGTTTAATAAACCGGTGTAAATGCTTTCTGGTACATTAAAGAAATCATACATACCATTCTTTAATTGAATACGTAAAATCATCGAAAAAGGATTATAGCCAACAGCAACTATATTTTTTGAGATAACGGGAGAGAGTTTCATCAATACGCAACTCCTTACTTTTCATTTTAGATGGTTTCTTGTAGATAAGGGGATTGTCATGTTGAAATCCTAATAATTAAAGAGGTATTATATTTATATGCAATATATCAAATGTTCTTTATACGTAATTATAAGGAAGTTCACACGAAGTACATATCGTTGTGCTATTTTTATTTCACCTTTGATTTATAAATAAGAAAATATTGACCATTTGAAAAAAAGGTATATTATTTATACGAGGTATTAAAAATTCACTTCTTACATTCTATGCTTTAAGGGGCAGCATTATTAGAAAAAATAGAAGTGAAAATAGTTTGTATAAGAAGTATTCTAAAATTTATAATCTGTGAATTGGGAAAATATTGAATGCTCCAGGTTAATATACTTTCTTGACTAAATGTATTTGTGAAAGTGACCTCAATATTTTTAAGTAAATCAACGGGAGAATTGAAAGGCAGGAGAAAGTAACATGTCAGAAAATTATCGTTCTCGAGAGGAGCGAAGACAAGTTCAAAAGAAAAAACAGCCAGCTTCTAAAAAACAAAAACCAAAAGGTAAAACATCGTTTTTCCGTAAATTTTTAATTAGCTGTTTACTACTTGGTATTGTAGGTTTAGTGGCAGGGGTGGCTACCTTTTTCGTTATGATAAAGGACGCGCCGAAACTTGAGAAAACAAAACTTGTTAATCCGTTATCCTCAAAAATTTATGATAAAGACGGGAATTTGGTATATGAATATGGGAAAGAAAAGCGGACGAATGTTACGTATGATCAAATTCCTAAATTGGTAGAAAATGCATTTTTAGCAACAGAAGATGCACGTTTTTATGAGCATAGCGGAGTAGACTTCAAAGGGACTACACGTGCAGTTTTAGTTAGTCTTAAAGGAGATTATGGCTCTCAAGGTGGAAGTACGATAACGCAGCAAGTTATTAAAAACTACTTCTTATCGATGGAAAAAACGTCAAAGCGTAAGGTTCAGGAAATATATTTAGCGTATAAGCTAGAACAACAGTATTCAAAACATGAAATATTAGAGATGTATTTAAATAAAATTAATTTAGGTAACCGTTCATATGGAATCGCAACAGCAGCACAAAACTACTACGGTAAAGAATTGAATGAGTTAACATTACCAGAAGTTGCGATGCTTGCCGGTTTACCGAAAGCGCCGAATAACTATGACCCAACGAAAAAAGAAAATGTTCAAAGGGCAACAGAAAGAAGAAATACTGTACTAGGGTTAATGAATCGACATGGCTATATAACAAAACAAGAAATGGAAGAAGCATCGAAAGTTGACGTAGAAAAGGGACTTAAGCCTGCAACAGAACTACAAGCGATGCCATATCCTGCATTTATGGATGCGGTTGTGAAAGAAGTAGAAAAAGAACTACCAGATGCTAATATAGGTTCTGACGGTTTAGAAATTTATACAACATTGGATCCTAAAGCACAGAAATTGGCTGATAATATTTTAAATACAAATATTATTAATTATCCAAATGAGAGCTTCCAAGGTGCTTTCACATTTATGGATACGAAAACAGGAGAAGTTCGTGCTATAGGCAGTGGTCGTGGTGAAAATAAAGCTGTATTTAAAGGACATAATATGGCAATTGAATTAGATCGTGCAGCTGGCTCGACAATGAAGCCAATTTTTGACTATGCTCCTGCAATTGAATATTTAAAATGGGCTACTTACCATCAAATTGATGACTCTCCATTTAAGTATTCAACGGGGCAAGAAGTTCGAAATGCAGACAGAAGTTATTCAGGCCCAATTTCAATGCGTGAAGCATTAAAAATGTCGCGTAATATTCCGGCAATTAAAACTGCAAAAGAAGTGGGAATTAGTAAATCGAAAGACTTCTCTGAGAAATTAGGTATTACATTTAATACAGCACCGACAGAATCTACAGCGATTGGTACAAACGAAGTATCACCAACTGAAATAGCGGGTGCTTATGCGGCATTTGGTAATGATGGTAAGTATACGAAGCCGCATTTTGTTAAGAAAGTAGTTTATCCAGATGGCAAGTCACAAAGTTTTGGACAAAAACCAAAACCAGTTATGGCGGATTCTACAGCATATATGATTACTGATATGCTTCGTTCTGTAGTTACATCAGGTACTGGTACATCGGCAAATGTGGCCTCTTTAGATGTAGCTGGTAAAACAGGTACAACAAACTATTCTTCAAAACAAATAGCGCAATATAAACTACCAGAAAGTGCAACTCGTGATAGTTGGTTTGCAGGATATACACCGCAATATACGATGGCAGTATGGACTGGATATATGAAAGATGGAAAAGACGAGTATATTAGTAGTAAAAATACGAAAATTGCACAGTTGATTTTTAAAGAAATGATGAGCGAGATGGCTACAGATAAATCACGCTTTAAAATGCCAAGTAGTGTTATTCAAGAAGGTAGTGAGTTACGTATAAAAGGTGCAAAACGTGATTCATCTCCAAATACGAGCGTGCCGGATACAACTGAACAACCGAAGCAAGATCAACAGCAAAAAACTGAAGAAGAGAAAAAGCAAGAAGAATTAAAGAAACAGGAAGAGCAAAAGAAACAAGAAGAGCAAAAGAAGCAAGATGAACTTAAGAAGCAAGAAGAGCAAAAGAAACAAGATGAACAGAATAAGCAAAATGAACAAAACAATGGAAATGGTCAAGGAACTCCAAATCCACCGAACAATGGAAATGGTCAAGGAACTCCAAATCCACCGAACAACGGAAATGGTCAAGGAACTCCAAATCCACCAACCACTGGAGGTGGCCAAGGAACTCCAAATCCACCAACCACTGGAGTTCCAAATCCGCCAACCACTGGAGGTGGCCAAGAAACTCCAAATCCACCAACCACTGGAGGTGGCCAAGAAACTCCAAATCCACCAACCACTGGAGGTGGCCAAGAGACTCCTGCTCCACCAACTACTGGCGGGAACGCAGGAGAAGTCCCTGCCAATAATGGACAATAAATAATGTATTTGAAGAGCACGTAAGGAATCGCAAAAAGCGCTTCCTTACGTGCTTTTTGTATTTAAAAAGGTCGTGATTTCTTACGATTTTTTTAAATATTAAAAGTACCATAGAAATTTTGAAAGTAAATTGATGGGAAATGATAAAAAATTTGAGTCGGAGGTATTGGATAGCTAGGGCTATAAAAAGTAGTACTACTAGGATGTGTGCCATGGTGCCAATATGAAGGGGTGACTTGGCCGGGCAATTGATATTGTTGCCATGCAGCAGGAAGTTCGATACCAACATCAGAACTTGCTGTATGAACGGCAGGAACATGTATTGAGGGAACTGACGGGACGGCAACGGTTATTCTTGGTGATACCCACATGAAAACAATCACTCCTAAGTTTTAATGATAAAGTAGTATATTCTTTTAACAGCTATAAAGGTACATATGGATAAGACTTTAGAATGAAACATACGTATAAAGTCGTAAGACCAATTTAAATTGATGGTAGACCATTTAGTATGAAAAGATACGTCTATTAGCGGAGGGCAAGGGAACATGAAAAATATACAATTGATGTGTTGATTGCAATATTTTACGTGTTTATGGAGGAATTTTAATGGAACGATTATGGACGAAATCATTTATTCAAATGACTATCGCGATGTTATTTTTATTTACAGGGTTTTATTTACTAGTTCCAACGCTACCGCTCTTTATTAAAGAGATTGGTGGAAATGAATCACAAGTTGGACTGATGATGGGAATGTTTACAATAGCGGCAGTTGTAATACGACCGATTATTGGAGGAATGTTAGATCAATATGGTAGAAGATCTTTTATTATTTTCGGACTCATATTTTTTGGGCTAACGATGTATTCGTATAATTTAGCATCGACTATTGTCCTTTTAGCTGTTTTGCGCGTTATTCACGGAGTGACGTGGGCTGTTTCTACAACAGCAGTTGGAACAGCGATAACTGATATTATTCCAGATTCACGTCGTGGTGAAGGAATGGGCTGGTATGGCATGGCGATGACAATCGCGATGGCAATTGGCCCGATGATTGGATTATGGGTTGTACAAAATTATTCATTTCATGGCCTATTCTTATTAGCAACTCTTTTATCCTTTATGGCAGTCGTATTATCGTTAATAACGAAAATGCCATTTACGCCACAAAAAGAAAAAGGGAAAATCCAGCTATTTGAAAAATCTGTTTTATCAATTACAATTGTTATTTTCTTTTTATCGTTTGCATACGGAGGCATAACAACATTTTTACCGTTATTTGCGTCATCAATTGATGTGAATCCTGGGACGTTCTTTCTTGTATATGCAATTGCTTTAACAATTGTACGTCCGATTTCAGGAAAACTATTAGATAAATACGGAGAAGTATTTATCATACTCCCGGCACTATGTATTACCATTTTAGCTATAGTTGTATTAACTATTTCAAATAGTTTAATGGGTATAATTATCGCAGCGGTATTATACGGTGTTGGATTCGGTTCAGCACAGCCCGCTTTACAAGCAGCGATGCTGACAATTGTTGATCCTAGTAGAAGAGGAGTTGCTAACGCTTCATTCTTTACCGCATTTGATTTAGGTATTGGATTAGGTGCGATTTTACTTGGAGTTGTTTCACAAATGTTTGGTTACCGTATTTTATTTGCTGGTAGTGCAATTTCTGGATTAATAGCTTTAATTCTTTTCGTTGTTTTTGTAAAACAACGATTAGGCAAAAAAGATTTTTCGTAAACAGGAAGAGCGAAGATGAAAATTTCAATTGAACATGATGCTCTACGATGGTTTAAGGAAGAATTGCGTATAAAGTATGATGAATCGATTTGATTTATCCCGCTATTTGTGGGCAGTAAGACTCCCACCTCAAAATTCGGCTGGAGCAAAGAAGTTAGGTAGGAGCCCTGCTGCCCGTAAACGCCCGATTGGTGTGGGCTAATAATCAGTGGGGGATGAAAAAACCCCCCACTGATTAAAGTTTCACTTTATTGTAAGGTACGGAGGAAATAGCGCAATTCATCCAGGATATTCTTTAGGAATTGTTTCTGAGAAACCATTTCGGGAAATAGTGTCAGTTGAGAAAGACGGTATTTTATTTTTATAGATTTTGATAATCTTTGGTACTTTCAAAACTATGATTTAGTTGTAAGTTATCGTAAAGGAACGGAAGAAATTTAATTTAATTATGTAAAATAATAATTTTATTAAAAATAAATAAATTTTATATAAGAATTATATTTTTGGGAATATGAAATAAATATTATAAAAAACGAGCTGTGCATGAATGCAGCTCGTTTTTTTATATTTGTTAAAGAAAAAGAGATTAAAGGTGTATTTAATGGGATTATATGGATAATTGCTATATTTCGTTTTAGAAAATTGTAAAAGGATGTCTGTCCTTTCTTTATAAAAGATGAAAGTTATTTTTGAAAAATTGTATTATTACATCGGTAAAAGTATAGGAAACTTATCATTATAAAATAAATTGAAATCTTCTAAAAACTCTGATACATTGAAATAGAGAAATGTAGTTTCATAGTATTGTAAAGGCTTACAGTTATGTGCACGAAGATCTATTAGGATTGGAGGAAATAATGATGAAAGCTGAAGAAAAATTTTCCCCGGGATTAGATGGTGTAGTAGCAGCGGAGACGAAAATTTCGTTTCTTGACACAGTAAAAGGTGAAATTGTAATTCAAGGGTATGATTTAATCGAACTCTCAAAAACAAAAGAGTATTTAGACATTGTGCATCTTTTATTAGAAGAACAGCTACCGAATGAGGATGAAAAAGCAACAATTGAAAAGAAATTAAAAGAAGAATATGCAGTGCCGGAAGGTGTATTTAATGTGCTAAAGGCATTGCCTAAAGAAACGCATCCTATGGATGGGTTACGTACAGGTGTGTCAGCATTAGCTGGTTACGATAGTGATATCGAAAACCGCTCGTTAGAAGTGAATAAAAGTCGAGGGTACAAGCTTTTAAGTAAAGTGCCAAATATCGTAGCGAATAGCTATCATATTTTAAATAACGAGGAGCCAATTCAGCCCCTTCAGGAATTGTCATATAGTGCGAATTTCTTCTATATGTTAACTGGTAAAAAACCAACTGAACTTGAGGAAAAGATCTTTGATCGTTCCCTTGTATTATATAGTGAACATGAAATGCCAAACTCTACATTTACAGCTCGCGTAATTGCATCAACACAATCGGATTTATACGGCGCTCTAACAGGTGCAGTTGCATCTTTAAAAGGAAGTTTACATGGTGGTGCAAATGAAGCGGTTATGTACATGCTTTTAGAAGCTGGCAATGTTGAGAAATTTGAAGAACTATTACAGAAGAAACTTTATAACAAAGAAAAAATCATGGGCTTTGGACATCGCGTATATATGAAGAAGATAGATCCAAGAGCACTTATGATGAAGGAAGCTTTAAAACAGCTTTGTGATGTAAAAGGCGATTATACACTATATGAAATGTGTGAAGCTGGAGAGAAGATTATGGAGAAGGAAAAAGGCATTTATCCGAATCTTGATTACTATGCTGCTCCAGTATATTGGATGCTTGGTATTCCAATTCAACTTTACACACCAATCTTCTTTAGTTCTAGAACAGTAGGGTTATGTGCACACGTAATTGAGCAACATGCGAACAATCGTTTGTTCCGTCCACGTGTAAATTATATTGGCGAGCGACATGCATTTAGTAAATAAAAACAACTGGGGAGTTGTTAGCGCCGCCCGCCAGATGGGTGTTTGACCGACACCCATCATTAATAATAACGAATTTTCGACAGAAAGGGAAGAATAGTATGATTAAAACAAATGAAATTAAACAAAAAGATGCATTATTAGAAGAAATTACGGATTATGTATTAAATAAAGAGGTTACAAGTGCAGAAGCATTCAGCACTGCTCGCTACGTATTACTTGATACACTTGGATGCGGAATTTTAGCGCTACAATATCCAGAGTGTACAAAATTATTAGGACCAGTTGTACCAGGAACAATCGTGCCAAATGGTACACGCGTACCAGGTACGTCATATGTACTTGATCCAGTAAAAGGCGCATTTAATATCGGATGTATGATCCGTTGGTTAGACTATAACGATACTTGGCTTGCAGCAGAATGGGGACATCCATCTGATAACTTAGGCGGAATTTTAGCAGTAGCAGATTATATTAGCCGTGTTCGTATTTCAGAAGGAAAAGAACCATTAAAAGTACGTGAAGTACTAGAAATGATGATTAAAGCACATGAAATTCAAGGTGTACTTGCTTTAGAAAACAGCTTAAACCGTGTTGGTCTTGACCATGTATTATACGTAAAAGTAGCAACAACTGCGGTAGTTACGAAAATGCTTGGCGGAACGCGTGAAGAAATCTTTAATGCATTATCACATGCGTGGATTGATAATTCTAGTCTTCGTACATATCGTCATGCTCCAAATACTGGTTCACGTAAATCATGGGCAGCAGGAGATGCGACGAGCCGCGGTGTTCATCTTGCAATGACTGCTCTAAAAGGTGAAATGGGTTACCCAACAGCATTATCTGCGCCAGGATGGGGATTCCAAGATGTATTATTTAATAAGCAGGAATTAAAATTAGCAAGACCACTAGAATCGTATGTAATGGAAAATGTATTATTCAAAGTGTCATTCCCAGCAGAGTTCCATGCACAAACAGCTGCAGAATGTGCTGTGAAATTATATCCTGAAATTAAAGAAAGATTAGAAGAAATTGATCGTATTACAATTACAACTCATGAATCAGCAATTCGTATTATCGATAAAGAGGGACCATTAAATAACCCAGCTGATCGCGATCATTGCTTACAATACATTACGGCAATTGGTTTATTAAAAGGAGATATCGTTGCGGATGATTATGAGGATGTAGCAGCGAATGATCCACGTGTAGATGAATTACGTAATAAGATGGTTGTTGTTGAAAACAAACAGTACAGTTTAGATTACCTTGATCCGAACAAGCGCTCAATCGCCAACGCTGTTCAAGTTCATTTTAAAGATGGTACTGTAACAGAAAATGTGGAATGTGAATACCCACTTGGCCACCGTTTCCGTAGAGACGAAGCGATTCCAAAAGTTGTTCAAAAATTCACTGCAAATATGGCAGGTCATTATTCTAGTAAGCAACAAGAAAAAATTCATGAAGTTTGTCTAAATGAAGAAAAACTAGAAAATATGAATGTAAACGAATTTGTAGATCTATTCTTAATTTAATAATAGGGGGAATTTAGAATGGCTTGGGTTGTGAATAAACAGTCAACACAAGAGGAGCTTGCGAATCGCTTCCGAGCTTTAGTAGAAGCAAATGAAATTTTACAAATTCCAGGTGCTCATGATGCAATGGCGGCTCTTGTTGCGAAAAATACAGGTTTTTCAGCTCTTTATTTATCGGGAGCTGCTTATACTGCAAGTAAAGGGCTACCAGATTTAGGAATCGTGACGTCTACTGAAGTAGCAGAGAGAGCAAGGGATCTAGTAAGAGCTACAGATTTACCAGTTCTTGTTGACATTGATACAGGATTTGGTGGAGTACTAAACGTAGCGAGAACAGCTGTAGAAATGGTGGAAGCGAAAGTTGCGGCTGTTCAGATTGAAGATCAACAATTACCAAAGAAATGTGGACATTTAAATGGTAAGAAACTTGTTACTACAGAAGAATTAGTTCAAAAAATTAAAGCGATTAAAGAAGTTGAGCCAAGTTTATATATTGTAGCACGCACAGATGCTCGCGGCGTGGAAGGATTAGATGCAGCGATTGAAAGAGCGAACGCATATGTAAAAGCAGGGGCAGATGCAATATTCCCAGAAGCGCTTCAATCGGAAGAAGAATTCCGTTTATTTACTAGCAAAGTGAATGCACCTTTACTAGCAAATATGACTGAGTTCGGGAAAACACCATATTATAGTGCAGAGGAATTTGCGAATATGGGCTTCCAAATGGTAATTTATCCTGTAACTTCACTTCGTGTTGCTGCAAAAGCATATGAGAATGTGTTTACGCTAATTAAAGAGACAGGTTCTCAAAAAGATGCACTTTCTAATATGCAAACGAGAAGTGAGTTATATGAAACAATTTCATATCATGACTTTGAAGACTTAGATACTGGAATTGCAAAAACAGTATTATCTGAAGATCAATAGGTAGAAGGACTTAGGCGATGAGAATACATCTTTGGCAAAACGAACTGCTTGATGTGAAAAATCATCGCCTTCTGTTTTCAATAGTAAGATATTCCACTCATCGTAGACGAGCATATGTAAAAAGCAATGAAGGCCGAAATGATAGGGGGATTCAGATGGAGAAAACGAAGTTAACATGGGATGAATTTTTTTCACTCAATAAAGATGTGAATAATACTTTCTTTACACCAGAAGATTTTTCAGGGGATGAAGATTTAATTGCAAAAACGACAGAACAATTCGTTAAACAAGAAATTGTCCCACAAATGGAGAATATTGAACAACATAACTATAAAGTTTCTCGTCAATTATTTGAGAAAGCTGGGGAACTTGGATTATTAGGCATTGAGGTACCAGAAGATTATGGTGGATTCGAGTTAGGAAAGGCTGTCTCAGGTCTTGTAGCAGAGAAAATGGGTTACGCTGGTGCATTTAGCGTTTCTTTTAATATACACGCCGGTGTAGGTACATTGCCTTACATATATTACGGAACGAAAGAACAGAAAGAAAAATATTTACCGAAAATCGCATCGGGAGAATGGATTGGGGCTTATGCTTTAACTGAGCCAAATGCTGGTTCTGATGCATTAAGTGCAAAAACGAGTGCAGTATTAAATGAAGATGGTACAGCTTGGAAGTTGAATGGTGAGAAGCAGTGGATTACAAATGCTCATATGGCAGATGTATACGTTGTTTTTGCGAAGACAAATAAAGGAATGACAGCGTTTATTGTCGAAAGAACATGTGAAGGTGTATCAATAGGATTAGAAGAAAAGAAGATGGGGATTAAAGGTTCTTCAACAGCGACGCTTATTTTAGAAGATGTTGTCATCCCCGCTGAAAATGTTTTAGGGGAAGTTGGGAAAGGGCATCACGTAGCTCTTAATATTCTTAACTTCGCGAGACTAAAACTTGCTTTTGGAAATATTGGAACAGCAAAACAAGCAATTGGTTTGTCAGTTCAATATGGAAAGGAACGAAAGCAGTTCCAAACAGAATTAGTAGATTTTACGATGATTCAAGAGAAAATTGCAAATATGATTATTTCTACATATGGAGCAGAAAGTGCAGCTTACCGTACAGCGGGTGTAATTGATGAAGCAATTCATGAGAGTGATGAAGATCTTATGAAAAAAATGTCCCAATTTGCAATTGAATGTGCACTTAATAAAGTAAATGCTTCTGAAACACTTGGCAATATTGTAGATGAGGCTGTACAAATTCATGGTGGATACGGTTATATGCAAGAATACGAAGTAGAACGTTTATATCGTGATGCTAGAATTAGCCGTATTTTTGAAGGAACGAACGAAATTAATAGATTAACAGTTGCTAAAATGTTAATGAAACAATTTGAGCAAATTGAAGATCATGTAGTAGAAAGTGATATATCAAATGTAGAAAGAAACCATCGTTACATTTTATTATCGAAAAAATTGTTGAAACAATCTTTGAAAACGCTCTCTAAAACTCCGGACTTAAAAATTGATCAGGAGCAAGAATATTCACGTGTACTATCAAATATGTTGACGGACGTGTACGTCATGGAATCAGCATTTTTACGTACGAGGAAAGCAGTTAGTAAAAATGGTGAGGAAAAAGAGCGTACGAAGCAAATGATAACAGATGTTATTTGTGAAGAAGGATATCGTAAAGTAGAAGAAGCTTCGATTTCCATTCTTTCAGCAGCTGTCACAGAAGAACAAAATAGACAAGAAATATTAGCTGAAATCCGTCAATTATTAGTGCCTTTATACTCGAACTTATTTACGAAAAAGAGAGACATTGCGAAAGTTATTATAAATCGCGGGAAATATATTGTGTAAATAGGAGGAAAGCGATATGAAAAAGATTGGTTTTATCGGTTTAGGTAACATGGGTCTTCCAATGTCTAAAAATTTAGTTAAATCGGGCTACACAGTATATGGAGTGGACTTGAATAAAGAGGCTGAAGCTTCCTTTGAAAAAGAAGGAGGAATTATCGGCTTATCAATCTCAAAACTAGCAGAGACATGCGATGTGATTTTTACAAGTTTACCTTCACCTCGTGCTGTGGAAGCGGTATATTTTGGGGAAGAAGGATTATTTGAAAATAGCCACTCGAATGTAGCTTTAATTGATACAAGTACAGTATCTCCACAATTAAACAAACAATTAGAGGAATCGGCGAAGGAAAAGAAAGTAGACTTTTTAGCAGCACCTGTTAGTGGCGGGGTAATTGGTGCAGAAAACCGTACATTAACGTTTATGGTTGGTGGATCGAAAGAAGTATATGAGAAAACTGAATCTATCATGGAAGTACTTGGAGCGAATGTTTTCCATGTTAGTGAGCAGATTGATAGCGGTACAACTGTTAAATTAATTAACAATCTATTAATTGGTTTTTATACAGCTGGTGTGAGTGAAGCTTTAACATTAGCGAAAAAGAACAATATGGATTTAGATAAAATGTTTGATATTTTAAATGTAAGTTACGGTCAAAGTAGAATTTATGAGCGTAATTATAAAAGTTTTATTGCATCAGAAAATTATGAGCCTGGCTTTACTGTAAATTTATTGAAGAAAGATTTAGGATTTGCGGTAGAGTTAGCTAAAGAAAGTGAACTTCACTTACCAGTAAGTGAGATGCTATTAAACGTATATGAAGAAGCGAGTGAGGCAGGATATGGTGAAAACGATATGGCTGCTTTATATAAGAAAGTTAGCGAACAATTAATTTCTAATCAAAAATAGTGCACATATAAAAACCATGATAAAAAAGGAGAGAATATAATGATTACAACTGAAATTAAACGAGTGAAAAATCATATTAATGGCGAATGGGTAGAATCTACTGGTACGGAAGTAGAAGCGGTTCCGAATCCGGCAACTGGAAAAATCATCGCTTACGTTCCACTTTCTCCAAAAGAAGATGTTGAAAAAGCTGTTGAAGCGGCAAAAGCGGCATATAAAACATGGTCTAAAGTGCCAGTTCCAAATCGTTCAAGACAACTATACAAATATCTACAACTGTTACAAGAAAATAAAGATGAGCTTGCAAAAATCATTACGCTAGAAAACGGTAAAACGCTAACGGATGCAACTGGTGAAGTACAGCGTGGTATTGAAGCGGTAGAACTTGCAACATCAGCACCAAATTTAATGATGGGACAAGCCCTTCCGAATATTGCTAGTGGAATTGATGGATCGATTTGGCGCTACCCAATCGGAGTTGTTGCTGGTATTACACCGTTTAACTTCCCGATGATGATTCCGTTATGGATGTTCCCACTTGCAATTGCTTGCGGTAATACATTCGTATTAAAAACATCTGAAAGAACACCACTTTTAGCTGAGCGACTTGTAGAGTTATTCTATGAAGCTGGTTTTCCAAAAGGGGTATTAAATTTAGTACAAGGCGGAAAAGATGTTGTAAATAGTATTTTAGAAAATAAAGATATTCAAGCAGTTTCGTTTGTTGGCTCTGAGCCAGTGGCACGCTACGTATATGAAACTGGTACAAAAAATGGTAAACGTGTACAAGCGTTAGCAGGTGCGAAAAACCATGCGGTTGTTATGCCAGATTGCAACCTTGAGAAAACAGTACAAGGTGTAATTGGGTCTGCGTTTGCAAGTAGTGGAGAGCGCTGCATGGCATGTTCAGTAGTAGCAGTAGTTGATGAAATTGCTGATGAATTCATTGATGTATTAGTAGCAGAAACGAAGAAGTTAAAAGTAGGTGACGGTTTCAACGAAGATAATTATGTTGGACCATTAATCCGTGAATCTCATAAAGAACGTGTTTTAGGCTATATTAATAGTGGTGTAGCAGATGGAGCAACTTTACTAGTAGATGGCCGTAAAATCAATGAAGAAGTTGGAGAAGGTTACTTTGTTGGTGCAACAATCTTTGATGGCGTAAATCAAGAAATGAAAATTTGGCAAGATGAAATTTTCGCTCCGGTATTAAGTATTGTAAGAGTAAAAGATTTAGAAGAAGGTATTAAGCTGACAAATCAATCGAAATTTGCGAATGGTGCTGTTATTTATACATCAAATGGTAAACACGCACAAACATTCCGAGACAATATTGATGCTGGTATGATTGGTGTAAACGTTAATGTTCCAGCACCAATGGCATTCTTCGCATTTGCAGGAAACAAAGCTTCATTCTTTGGAGATCTTGGTACAAATGGTACGGATGGCGTTCAATTTTATACACGTAAAAAAGTTGTAACTGAGCGCTGGTTTTAATAAAGTGAAATGATAATGAGTGGGGTGCATTCCCACTCATTATAAAAATAATGCAAACGAAAATACACTACTCATAATGGAGTAGTGTATTTTCGTTTGCATTGTGTTAACTATTTCTTTCAAAGGCTAATTTAATACCAAACCCAATTAAGACGATTCCTGTAATCCCTTGAATATAACGCTGTGTCTTCGGCTTTTTCATAAAAGCACTAATTTTATCAATTAAAAATATATAAAAAGCAAACCAAATGACTGTTAAAATGAGATAAGTAAGTCCCATAACGAGAAGTTGTATAAATGTATTATGATTTGGATTTAAAAACTGCGGTAAAAAAGTTAAAAAGAAGACTGCAACCTTAGGGTTTAGTAAATTTGTAAGAAAACCTTGGCGAAAGCAAGAAGTATGTTTATTGTCATTATTTATTGGAACGTCATTTGTATTTAAGTCTTCTGTGTTTCTTACTGCTAAAAGGGCTTTAATACCAATATAGACTAAATATACAGCACCAACATATTTAAAAATAGAAAATAAAAGAGCAGACTTTACAATAAGTGCTGAAAGACCAATTACAGCAGCTAAAGTGTGAATTAAAAGCGCAACACAAGTACCAAAAACAGTTTTTACGCCGCCGATTTTGCCAGCAACCAATGTGTTTTTCGTAGCCATTGCTGTATCAGGACCGGGTAGAATAATAAGACATATAGACATAATAATAAACAGAAAAAAATTTTCCATAATGTTATCCGCCTTCCTTTGTTGTTTTTAGAAAATTCGATTAACGTTAGTTTAACATACATTTTAGTTAAATAAAATTAAATTATATTTAAAATTATTTAACTAAAAAGAAGAGGCCATATAGAGTAGCTGAGAGTGAGCTACAATATATGCCCTCTTTGTTTAGGCGTTAAGTAAGTTAAAGAATCGATTTACATCTTCTTCTGAAACATCACTTAAGTGTTTATATTTATAATTTGGATTTTGGTCTTTATCAACTACAACGGAGCGTACTCCTTCAAAGAAATCTTCATGTCGCATGAAATTTTTAGCGAGTATAAGATCTGTCGCAAAACATTCTTCAACTGACTTTTCTTGGCCATCGATAAACTGTTTTAATGTTACCTTTAATGAAACAGGGGATTTTGATAATAACTGTTCTTTCGTTGTTTGGGCAAATGGACTTTGATTTTTCTCTAAAGATTGAATGATTCCTTCAATTGTATCGAATGCAAAATGCGAATTAATTTCTTCTAATAAAGAAGAAAGATTGCCATCTAAGTTTGGAGCGGTCGCAAATGTACGAATAACTTCTTTTAAATGAGTATGTACATCTTCTTTTTTCCAATTTACATTTTCAAGTTTGGTAAGGAAATTTGGTAATGAATCTGATGTCATAAAGTAATCAGCAGCGTTAATGTATAATACATCAGGAGCTTTTAAAATGGATGCTGTTAAAGCAACATATCGACCAGTATATCCAGGTGCTTTATTTAAGAAATAAGCAGCACCGACATCAGGGAAGAAACCGATGTTCATTTCAGGCATTGCCCACTTCGTACGCTCTGTTACAATTCGATACGTAGCTCCATTTGTCAGACCGACACCACCGCCCATTACGATTCCATCTAAACAAGCGATAATTGGTTTTTTGTATTGATAAATAAATGTATCAATTTCATATTCTTCTTCAAAAAACTGCTCTGCATGTTGTAATGCAACTTCGTTAGAACGTGCTTCGTATAGCGTTTTAATATCACCACCTGCACAAAAACCTTTCGTCCCAGCTCCTTTTAAAACGATGAGTTCAATACGCTCATCTTGCTCCCATTCTTTAAGTTTTTGCCCAATTGGCTGTAACATGTCATAGGATAAAGAATTGAGTGCTTTTGGACGGTTTAAAGTAATTGATGCAACGCCGTTTTCGCTAACAGAAAATAAAACGTGTTCAGTCATTATAAATCCTCCCTTACTTATCTTCTTATTCTTATTTCTTGATACATGCTGAAATGTCCTCTATAATTTTTGTCTAAATTAGGTGCTTAATGTTATTATTTATTGCATATTTTGACGAGTTATATTTGCAGGATTTCAGAGAATGAAGAGGAATATTACAACATTACTGTAAGTGCTATTATTTGAAAACGTCGTGTTGAAGGCGCTATTATATGTATAACTTAAATTGAGTTAGTATACGTGGTGTAACAATACATTAAAGAGTGGATGTAGAAAAGATTAAAAGGCTGAATTATCTAACTTTTAAAGAGTGTGGGGTTTGTATATAATTAGAAATAGAGAAAGGAGAGATCGGAATGCCAGGACCTTTACTATTGTCGGTTATTATTTTGTCATCTCTTATGGTAGGAATTACACAGTATTTTCATCATACAGATACGACAGAAGAAGTGAAGGATAAGGTACGTCTCGTGTTTCCGATTTTTATAATATCTATTTCCATATGTTTGTTATTAAATAAAGATGGGTATGTTGTGGCCGTATTCGCGTTTTTTGTAGCGATTGTCTTAATAACTGTATTGTACTACGTTATGAAAGAGTACTTACAAAAATAAGGATGCCTGAAAGGGCATTTTTATTTTTGTAGATTGATAATTTCACATACCGTATTTTATACAAAAAAACATAAAATATTTATAATTAAAAAAGTATGTACATCGTGGTGTATTTACTTGTCAATCTTGCATGACCACTATACTATTAAAATGTAGAGATTAGAAAAAAAGGGGTTGTATCGAGCATGAAATTTGAGATGCACACAAAAATTATTTCAAATGAAAAAGAAGTAAGATTACATATAGAAGATAATTTATTTCAATTAATTTTAGATGGTTATCATCTATTTACTATTCAAGAAATATTACCTTTATATAAATCAAACGAAGAAAGAATCGGTAGTGCAATTGTCCAAAAGTTAGAATGGGAGAACGGAAAAACTACACTAAACTATCAGCTTGTTTCACTACAATCAGTAAACTAAAAGGAGAAGGGTAATATGAAGTTTTTTCATACAGCGGATTGGCATTTAGGTAAGCTTGTTCATGGTGTATATATGACTGAAGATCAAAAAATTGTGTTAGATCAGTTTGTACAAGCTGTTGAAGAGGAAAAACCGGATGCTGTAATTATTGCAGGAGATTTATATGACCGAGCAATTCCACCTACAGAAGCAGTAGACTTATTAAATGATATATTACAAAAGATAGTTATTGATTTACAAACACCAGTAATCGCAGTTGCAGGAAACCACGATAGTCCGGACCGCATACATTTTGGTAGTAATTTAATGAAAAAACAAGGATTACATATTGTTGGACAATTCCAGTTTCCATACAATCCTGTTGTTTTAAATGATGAATACGGAGAGGTTCATTTCCATCTCGTTCCGTATGCAGATCCAAGTATTGTTAGACATATATTGAAAAATGAAGATGTTCGTTCTCATGATGATGCGATGCGTATTTTTATGAACGAACTCTCTGAAACGATGGATAAAGAAGCGAGACACATATTTGTAGGACATGCATTTATAACTTCTTCAGGAGAGGCAGAGGAAAATACGAGTGATGCGGAACGACCACTTTCAATTGGTGGTGCTGAATATGTAAATAGCCATTATTTTGATAAGTTTCATTACACTGCGCTTGGCCATTTACATCAAGCGCATTTTGTACGTAATGAGACAATTCGTTATTCAGGTTCGCCACTTGCATATTCTATTTCTGAAGAAAAGCATAAAAAAGGATATTATATTGTGGAACTGGATGAAAAAGGTGAAACAACAATTGAAAAACGTTTACTTACACCGCGTCGTAAAATGCGTACAGTAGAAGCCAAAATAGACGATTTATTGCTTCATCCAGTAAATGAAGATTATGTATTTGTGAAATTATTAGATGAAAATCCTGTCTTGCAGCCAATGGAAAAAATACGTTCTGTATACCCAAATGCAATGCATGTTGAAAGATCTATTCAAAGACGAGAGTTCACAGATGAAAATGAAGTAACTGTTTCAAGACATAAAACGGATGATTTATCTCTTTTAAAAGCATTTTATAAAGAAATGAAAGGGCTAGATTTATCAGAAGAGAAAGAACGTCTATTTTTAGATGTTTTGCAAACAGTGCAAGAACGGGAAGGTGAACGAGGATGAGACCGATTCAGCTTATAATGACCGCATTTGGTCCATATAAACAGAAAGAAGTAATCGATTTTAAAGATCTTGGTGAGCATCGTATTTTCGCTATTTCTGGAAATACAGGAGCCGGAAAGACAACGATTTTTGATGCGATTTGTTATGTATTATATGGAGAGGCTAGTGGAGAAGAGCGCAGTGATACAAACATGCTTCGTAGCCAATTTGCTGATGATAATGTTTATACAAGTGTGGAATTAACTTTTCAATTAAAAGGGAAAAGTTATGAAATAAAACGACAACTGGGCCATAAAAAACAAGGGAATAAAACAATTACAGGACATGCAGTTGAATTATATGAAGTAATTGATGAGGAAAAATTTCCATGCGTCGATCGTTTTCATGTAACAGATGTAAATAAAAAAGTTGAAGATTTAATTGGATTAAGTAAACATCAATTTAGCCAAATTGTCATGTTACCGCAAGGAGAGTTCCGAAAATTATTAACATCTGAAACGGAAAATAAAGAAGAAATACTACGCCGCATTTTTAAAACAGATCGTTATAAATTAATGCGTGAGATATTAGATCAAAAGCGTAAACAATGGAAAGACGTCTTACAAGAAAAACAAAAAGAACGTGAGCTATATTTCCGTAATGTATTTAAATTACCAATACGTAATGGGGCATTATTAGAGACACTAGTGGAGCAAGAGCATGTAAATACACATCAAGTAGTAGAGGCATTAGAACAAGAAACAATTTGGTACAATGCAGAGGTTGAGCAATTACACTTAGAACAAAATGACAAAACGAAACAATTAAAAGAAGCAGAGGCACGTTTTCATGCAGCAAAAGCTGTAAATGAGAAATTCAAAGATTTAGAACAAAAGAATGAGAAGTACAGTACTTTACAAGAAAACCGTGCCGTAATCGAAATGAAAGAAAAATCTTTTAAACATGCGGAACAGGCGAAGCGATTATTACCATTTGAGCAATGGTATGAGGAAGCGATGCAACATGAACAGCAGTCTGAAAGTTTGTTAAAACAGATAATCGCAAAAAAAGAACATATAATGAACAGTTTTGCACTTGCTCAGGAGAAATATGAAGCATTAAAGAATAAGGCATCCGAGCGAGAAAATGCTAAAAAACAAGTTCAAAGACTAGAAGAGTTACAACCAATTATTGCATCATTAGCTGAGAAAAAGTTAAATTTGCAAAATGCTGAGATTCAAATAGGAAAATTAAAAGAAGGTATGCAAAAGTTAGATGAGCAACTAGAAGCGCATACAAATGAAAAACAAAGAATGTCTGGCGAATTACAGCAATTAGAAGTAGCGCTTGAACAATATGTAGCTAAAGTAGAAGAACTAACGAATATGCGAGAAGATGCAAAAGTATTAAAGCAGGCATATGATGTATGGCAAGAAAAACAAAAATACGAGCAAGAAAAAGAAATTGCATTTCATAAGATGCAACTGGCAGTTAGTGCGTATGAAGATATGGAACGCCGCTGGTTAAGTGAGCAAGCTGGTATATTAGCTCTTCATTTACATGATGGTGAATCTTGTCCAGTATGTGGTAGTATGGATCACCCGAAAAAAGCTACAGAGCAAAGTAATGCCATTGATGAAAAAGAGTTAAATGGGCTAAGAGAAAAGAAAAACGTTGCGGAAAAATCACATGTTCAATTAGAAGAAAAGTGGAATTTCTATCGAGTTCAATATGAACAAGTGATAGAAGAAGTGCTAAAGCGAGGGTATCGCGCAGAAGAATTAGTAGAAACATATAGGGCGCTCGTTCAAAAAGGAAAGCAATTAGCAGCAGATGTTAATGCGTTAAAAGCAAGTGAAGAAACGCGTAAGCAAATTGCTGTGAATATAAAAAGCGTAGAAGAAAAAGTAGAAGAACTCCAGAAACAAAAGCGTGAAGTAGAAACAATGCAGCACCGTACTGAAATGGAGTGTATGCAGCTTCGTACGTCATATGAACATGATAAGCAAAATATTCCGGAAAGCTTGCAAACGGTACAAGCTTGGAAAGTACAGTTTGACCAAGCTCTGCAAGAACTCAGGTTCATGGAAGATGAATGGGAGAAAGTACAAGAAGCGTATCAACATTGGCAAAATGAAAATATACGTATTCAAGCAGAACATGATAGTGCTTCTAATCAATTTAATGGTGCAAAAGAGAAGAAAGAAGAGACTTTCACACGCTTTATGAAAGAGCTAGAACAAAGCGGATTTACAGATCAATTAACATATACAGAATCCAAATTAAATGATGCTGAGATGGATAAGTTACAACAAGAAATCCGAAGTTATTACTCATCTCTAGAAGTACTTACAAAACAAATTGAAGAATTAAAGGCAGAATTAAAAGATAAAGAGTATATGGACATTTCTTCATTAGATGAGCAAGTGAAAGAATTGGAAATTCACCTTGATATTATTAAAGAAAAACGACAACGTGCTCAAAATGCCGTATCATATATTACGGATTTACATGAAAATATTAAACGAATTGATGAACAAATTCATGAGGAAGAAAAAGCATTCCAAGAACTTGTTGATTTATATGAAGTAATGAAAGGGGATAACGATAGTCGTATATCCTTTGAACGTTACATCTTAATTGAGTATTTAGAACAAATTGTTCAAATTGCGAACGAACGACTACGTAAATTATCAAATGGACAATTTTATTTAAAACGAAGCGAACGAGTTGAAAAGAGGAATCGACAAAGTGGATTAGGCTTAGATGTATACGATGCATATACAGGTCAAACCCGAGATGTAAAAACATTATCTGGCGGTGAAAAATTTAACGCATCACTTTGCTTAGCGCTTGGAATGGCAGATGTAATTCAAGCGTATGAGGGTGGTATTTCCATCGAAACGATGTTTATCGATGAAGGATTCGGCTCATTAGATGAAGAGTCATTAACGAAAGCAGTTGACGCCCTAATCGACTTGCAAAAATCAGGCCGATTTATCGGCGTAATTTCACACGTTCAAGAACTGAAAAACGCAATGCCAGCTGTATTAGAAGTAACGAAGCAGAAGGATGGCTGTAGTCAGACGCGGTTTGTGGTGAAATAAGCTTGTCAAATTGAAAGTATCTATCATTATTTTGAACATTGTACCAAATCGGTATAACGTTTTTTCAATAAAGTTCAAATGAATTTAATAATGTTTTTATATAAAGCCGTCTCTATAGTAGAGGCGGCATTTGTATTATATAAAGGAATGAACGATGCAATTATGAATCATTTGAAGAAGGTGGCGTATTTGCCAAACGGTTATAACTTTTAAAGGCTGAAATTGCAGATATAACACCACCTGTTAAAAATAAAGCTGAACCACCAACTAAAATAATACGACTGACGTACGTTTCACGAGCTTCTTCAACTTGTTCTTGTGACGGTGTTGGCATATAAATTCCCCCTCAATAATAATGTGTTTTGCAATAGTATATACAAATGCCTAACATGTGTTAAAAAAGCTGGATAGTTATAGGTAGAATCATCTAGTTGTTTTTAGTTTTGTAATAAAAAGTTATAGAAAGTTAAATGAATTCTATAGTATCCAAAAGCGTTTCAATTATTTGAAAAATCTTCATCCTAAATTTACGCTAACTTCACATGCAGCACAAATTGAAATTGTATTATGTATATGTACCAAATAAATAAAATTGTATAGCATTGCTGTTTTTAAATAATTAAAATCCTATTATTTCTATATAAGGGTCTTAATTGTATGTTAGAGATTACATTTTATTTAGAAGCAGATTTTAATAAAAAGGAATTCAAACAAAAGGGGAATGTCTTATGACAACATATACGAGCGAGATAAAAAAAGGTTTAGTTACTGAAGAAGATGTGGACATTTTAAAAATAATGGCGCATCCAATACGATTACAAATTGTAAATGAATTAAGTGTACGCAAAACTTGTAATGTAACGCAATTAACAGAAATATTAAATATTCCTCAATCGACTGTTTCGCAGCATTTATCAAAAATGAAAGGTAAAGTGCTAAGAGCTGAAAGAAGAGGATTAGAAATTTATTATTACATTAATAATTTAAAAGCAAGTAAGATTGTTAGTGTTTTAGGATATGTAAATTAATGAAGTGTTATTATACAAAATAGCCTCCGCTGTTAAGCGGGGGCTATTTTGTATTGTTTTATTTATTTGCATTTAAAATTTTATAGTTTTTATGATTTACAATTGTTCGGTCAAATTCAAAAGTACCACCGCTTACATCTGTAACTTCAACTAAGACTGATTCAGTGTATAGTTTTAGTACAGATGCTGTGATCTTTAAGTTATTTCGTTGAAATAGTATAGTATCGCCTACGTTTGCTTTCATAGTACCTCCTTATAAAAGTCAGAAATGTTTGTTTATTATATATATTAAACCACGTATAGATATATTAGTGAATGTTTAGTTTTTATTTATCAATAAAATATTTGTTGTTTAATAAAAATTAAAGTGCAACATTATGTAAATGAATTATATATTTTCTATGTTTATGTAGAAAATTGTAAAAAAACGTTGTAATTCTGTATGTTTCGTTAGGAAAACAAGATATACGGAAGTGGAAATGTATAAATGATGGAATTTTTGATTACAAGCATTGTAATGAGAAGCCAGATTACAAGACTATTAAATGATTTGTATCAAGAAATACAGACGCAACATGTTATAAACGTTGAAGAGTTAAATAGGAATAGGATAAGCAAAATATTGAAGTCCAGCTATGGATAATTCGATATTTTTTTGGGTAAAAGAGGATGTGAAAGCCTCGTAAGTCGTATTGATGCAAAACATTATAAAAGCTGCTACGTATTTAACAAACAGTTTTTTTGTATTTCACCCTTCGTTTTATGTAACTGGTTCCATATATTTGACGCTCCGCCTTGTAAGTGCTTACATAACAGGTAATATCCTATACAATGAAGTTGTTAAATCGAATGAGGTGGCGAAAATGAAAATGAAAAAAGCATATTTAGCGAATAGCATTGAAATAGAAAGAGGAGGAGAGATGGTATGAAAAAATCATCGGTTAATCCATGGCTTGTTGTCCTTGGAACAGTCATAGTACAAATGGGGCTTGGAACGATATATACATGGAGTTTATTCAATCAGCCCTTAGTGAGTAAATACGGTTGGAGTCTTAACGCTGTTGCTATAACTTTCTCAATTACTAGCCTTTCTTTAGCGTTTTCAACTTTGTTTGCGAGTAAATTGCAAGAAAAATGGGGACTTCGTAAACTTATTATGATAGCTGGACTAGCGTTAGGACTTGGATTAATACTTAGTTCACAAGCTTCCTCATTATTAATGCTTTATGTACTAGCAGGAGTTGTTGTAGGTTACGCAGATGGTACAGCATATATCACTTCACTATCCAATTTAATAAAGTGGTTTCCAGAGCGTAAAGGTTTAATCGCCGGTATATCTGTCTCTGCATATGGTACAGGTAGCCTAATATTTAAATACATAAACGCAATGTTGATTGATTCAGTTGGTGTATCGCAAGCGTTTATATACTGGGGTTTAATTGTTACAGCTATGATCGTGATTGGCGCTTGTTTAATCCATCAAGCTGCTGATCAAGGTGCAGTTCAGGAAACAAAAACTAAAGAATATACAACAAAAGAAATGTTAGGCACAAAACAAGTATACTTATTATTTATTATGTTATTTACATCATGTATGAGTGGCTTATACTTAATTGGCATGGTAAAAGACATCGGTGTTCAACTTGTAGGGCTTAGCGCAGCAACAGCAGCTAATGCGGTGGCTATGGTTGCAATCTTCAATACATTGGGTCGTATCATTCTAGGACCGTTATCAGATAAAATCGGCCGTTTAAAAATCGTTACTGGTACTTTTGTTGCTATGGCGACTTCAGTCTTGGTTCTAAGTTTCGTAGATTTAAATTATGGTATCTACTTCGTCTGTGTAGCAAGTGTAGCGTTTTGCTTTGGTGGAAATATCACTATTTTCCCAGCTATTGTTGGTGATTTCTTCGGTATGAAAAACCATAGTAAGAACTACGGAATTGTGTATCAAGGATTTGGATTTGGAGCGCTTGCAGGTTCCTTTATCGGTGCACTTCTAGGTGGATTCAAACCAACCTTTATGGTGATCGGCGTATTATGTGTCGTGTCATTCATTATCTCAATTTTAATTCAAGCACCTAATCAGAAAAAAGAAAAAGAAGAAGAGTATCGCAGCGTAGCGTAAATATTTAAATTATCTATAACACTATGATAACTAAAAAGTCCCCTATTAAATAGGGGACTTTTTTCTGATACATAATAAAATTAGGAAAGGAAAGTGGATAACGAACCACTTTCTTTTTTTCTTCATGCACTATTTTTAATTGTTTTTCTCTACTCAGCCTTTATGATTTACATAATTTTACTAATGGAAAGGCCAGTGAAGCACCTAATTGGATTATATTGGAATACTATTGAGTGATGCATAATATATGAGAATCTTTGATTATATATAGGATATTCATTGAGAAATGCAAGATGAAAAATAAAATATTTTCAGAAAAATGTTGAGAAAAGAAAAACTTAAATTTTTGATAAAGTATTGTAGGTGAAGAAATCTACAGGTTCTCTTTTGGAATTTCAAAAAAGATGATAAGAAATTATAGATTAAATTTTTATTTAAAGTACTATGTAATGCTTAAAGATGAAGCATTACATGGAAACGTAAAAAAATTTTATCTGAAAAATAAAAAAAGATTGACAAGTATATTGAGAAACATTATCATTTCGATGTAGATACAGAAAATGAAAATCATTATCAATAGATTGGTTTTGTTTCCTTTTCTATAATTAAGTAATAGAAAACACACTTGACCAATTAGTTTAGTAAGTGTATTATTTTTTACAACATAATTGATAATGAAAATCATTATCGTTTATGTTGTTTAATGAGATTAATTTTTATATGAGAGGATAGAGGAAATGAACTTAGGGGAATTTGATGGAAAAACCGTTTTAGTAACAGGTGCCGCTCAAGGTATAGGTAGTGTTGTAGCAAAAATGTTTTTAGAAAGAGGAGCTACAGTTATTGCGGTTGATCAAAATGCAGAAGGGCTTAATATGTTTTTAAATCATTATGCATCAAATGAAAGTCGTATTAAGACGTTTCATTTAGATGTGAGTGATAGTGTCGCTGTTGAAGAGGTAGTAGAACGAATTGAAAATGATATAGCGCCAATAGATATATTAGTAAATGTTGCAGGGGTTCTACGTATGGGAGGGATTCATTCTTTAAGTGACGAAGAATGGAATAAAACATTCTCTGTAAATACTACAGGAGTTTTCTATATGTCCCGAGCAGTAAGTAAACATATGATGTTAAGGAAGTCAGGGGGAATTGTTACAGTTGGTTCAAATGCGGCAAATACTCCGAGAATGGAGATGGCTGCGTATGCTGCATCAAAAGCTGCAACGACGATGTTCATGAAGTGTTTAGGATTAGAACTTGCAGCATACAATATTCGTTGTAACTTAGTTTCTCCGGGTTCTACTGAAACTGAAATGCAAAGATTACTATGGGCTGATGAGAATGGAGCTAAAAATATAATTGCTGGTTCTCAAAATACATATAGACTCGGAATTCCTTTACAAAAAATTGCACAACCTTCAGAAATTGCTGAAGCAGTATTGTTTTTAGCTTCAGATAAAGCAAGTCATATTACAATGCACAATTTATGTGTAGATGGCGGAGCTACATTAGGAGCTTAATAAAAAATTCAGGAGGTTATTATACTATGAATGAACTTACAGCCGTAAAGGAACTGTCAGAAAAACTTTTAGAAGATTATAAGACTGAATCTTCATTCTTTTTTGCTTCACCAAATCGAACGATATTGGCAGAAGGAGAGTTTACTACAGTAAAACATAGTGAAATCGAAAGTTTTCCAGAGCTTGTAAAGGCGGTATTAAGTAATGCCAAACAGGATGGAAATCCAAATCCTATCGTTGTAGGAGCTTTGCCATTTGATCGTAGAAAAGAAGTTCAACTTATTGTACCAGAATATTGCAGAATTACTGAGCGTTTACAGTTAGAAAAAACAAATGAGATAAAACAAAATGAGAAACTGGCATTTGAAATGACACCAGTTCCAGAGCCTGAAGTTTACATGAATGGTGTGAAGCAAGGAATAGCAAAAATTCAGGAAGGAGCTTTAAAGAAAATCGTTCTATCTAGATCGTTGGATGTTAAGTCTTCAGGGATAATTGATAAACAAAAGCTTCTTCGTGAATTAGCAGAGCATAATAAGCACGGCTACACATTTGCTGTTAATTTACCGAAAGATGAAAATGAGAAAAGTAAGACGTTAATTGGAGCAAGCCCTGAATTACTTGTTTCACGTAGTGGTATGCAAGTCATTTCTAATCCGTTAGCTGGTTCAAGACCACGAAGCGAGGATCCAGTAGAAGATAAAAGAAGAGCAGAAGAATTACTTTCTTCACCAAAAGATTTACACGAACATGCGGTAGTAGTTGAAGCGGTTGCCGCTGCACTTCTTCCGTATTGTCATACATTACATGTTCCGGAAAAACCATCAGTTATTCATAGTGAAGCAATGTGGCATTTGTCTACAGAAGTGAAAGGTGAACTTAAGGATCCAAATACTTCTTCTTTAGAATTAGCAATTGCTCTTCATCCTACGCCAGCAGTTTGCGGAACTCCAATGGAAGAAGCGAGAGAGGCTATTCAACAAATTGAGCCATTTGACCGTGAATTCTTTACAGGAATGTTAGGGTGGAGCGATCTAAATGGAGATGGCGAATGGATTGTTACAATTCGATGTGCTGAAGTGCAAGAGAATACACTTCGATTATTTGCAGGAGCTGGAGTTGTTGCTGAATCAAAACCAGAAGAGGAGTTAGCGGAGACATCAGCTAAATTTCAAACAATGTTAAAAGCTTTAGGGTTAAGTGATAATTCATTGAATGAAAAGTAGGGGGAAGAAAGAATGTTAACAGGTTATACGGAATGGCCAAAAGAATTAGTAGACCGTTATCGAGAAGAAGGTTGTTGGCTTGGAGAGACATTTGGTGCGATGTTAAGAGAACGCGCTGAAAAGCATGGAGATGAAATTGCGATTGTAAGTAGTAATACACATATAACGTATAGTGAACTTGATAAAAAGGTAGATCGCTTAGCTGCAGGTTTATTGAATTTAGGAATAAAGCAAGAGGACCGAGTTGTTCTTCAGCTACCCAATGTTATAGAGTTTTTCGAAATATGTTTTTCACTATTTCGAATTGGAGCGCTTCCTGTTTTTGCGCTACCTTCACATCGAAGCAGTGAAATTAGTTATTTTTGTGAGTTTGGTGAGGCGAGCGCTTACGTTATTTCAGATAAGGCACTCGGATTTGATTATCGAAAACTAGCAAGAGAAGTGAAAGAGAAAGTTCCAACCTTACAACATGTAATCGTAGTGGGGGAAGAAGAAGAATTTGTGAACATAAATAATCTTTATATGGATCCGGTTCCATTACCAGAAGTTCAGCCAAGTGATGTTGCGTTTCTCCAATTATCAGGAGGGACAACAGGGCTTTCTAAATTAATTCCTAGAACACATGATGACTATATTTATAGTTTACGTGTTAGCGCTGAAATTTGTAATTTGAATGCAGAAAGCGTCTATATGGCAGTGCTTCCAGTAGCACACAATTACCCGATGAGTTCTCCAGGAACTTTTGGAACGTTCTACGCGGGTGGAAAAGTAGTGTTGGCAACTGGAGGTAGTCCAGACGAGGCATTCGATCTTATAGAAAAAGAAAAGGTTACGATTACAGCTCTAGTTCCACCATTAGCAATGATATGGCTTGATGCTGTAGATTCCCGTAACAAAGATTTATCGAGCCTACAAGTACTTCAAGTAGGAGGTGCGAAGTTTAGCGCTGAAGTGGCGAAACGTATACACCCAACATTCGGTTGTACTTTGCAGCAAGTGTTCGGTATGGCAGAAGGGTTAGTAAATTACACAAGATTAAATGATCCTGAAGAAATCATTATTCATACACAAGGTAGACCGATGTCTACATTCGATGAAGTAAGAGTTGTTGATGAAAATGATAATGATGTTAAGTCTGGTGAAGTAGGCAGTTTATTAACGCGAGGGCCATATACAATTCGTGGCTATTATAAAGCAGCAGAGCATAATGCAAGATCATTTACAGAAGATGGTTTTTATCGCACAGGTGATCTTGTGAAAGTGAATGAACAAGGTTACATCATTGTAGAAGGAAGAGATAAAGATCAAATTAACCGTGGTGGTGAGAAAGTTGCTGCGGAGGAAGTTGAAAATCATCTTTTAGCACACGATGCAGTACATGATGTAGCAATTGTATCTATGCCTGACGATTATTTAGGAGAACGTACTTGTGCTTTTGTTATAGCTCGTGGACAAACTCCAACAGTAAGTGAATTAAAAATATTTTTAAGAGAACGTGGTATAGCGGCGTATAAGATTCCAGATCGAATCGAATTTATTGAATCATTCCCGCAAACAGGTGTTGGAAAAGTAAGCAAAAAAGAATTACGTAAAGTCATTGCTGCAAAACTTATTACAGTAAAACGATAAAAAACTATTAGAATCGGAAGGAAGTGATTAGATGGCTATCCCATCTATTTCAGTATATAAAATGCCAATTGAATCAGAACTACCAAAAAATCAAGTGAATTGGACGCCAGATCCGAAACGTGCGGTTCTTCTAATCCATGACATGCAAGAATATTTTCTTGATGCATATAGCGATAAAGAATCGCCAAAAGTAGAACTAATTTCAAATATTAAGGTGATAAGAGAAAGATGTAAGGAACTAGGTATACCAGTTGTTTATACAGCACAACCTGGTGGACAAACGTTGGAACAACGAGGGTTATTACAAGACTTTTGGGGTGACGGTATTCCTGCTGGACCAGATAAAAAGAAAATTGTCGATGAACTTACTCCAGATGAGGATGATATATTCCTAACAAAATGGAGATATAGTGCATTTAAAAAGACGAATCTATTAGAAATTTTAAATGAACAAGGAAGAGATCAACTTATTATTTGCGGTATTTATGCGCATATTGGCTGCCTTTTAACAGCTTGTGAAGCATTTATGGATGGTATAGAGCCATTTTTTGTAGCAGATGCAGTTGCTGATTTTTCACTAGAGCATCATAAACAAGCATTGCAGTATGCATCTAATAGATGTGCAGTAACGACATCAACCAACTTACTGTTAAAAGATTTACAAAGTTTAAAAGGTGATGACGGTGAAGGGATCACTTTACAGGAAGTGCATGAACTAATTGCACAACTACTCCGTGAGCCAATAGAGAGTATTGAAATTGATGAAGATTTATTAAATAGAGGACTTGATTCGGTCAGAATTATGAGTTTAGTAGAGAAGTGGCGTCGCGAAGGGAAAGAAATCACTTTTGCAGATTTAGCAGAACGTCCAACTGTTGATGATTGGTACCGTTTACTATCTTCACAAACAGCACAGGTGCTGTAACAAATAGACTACATAATAAAGGGGTAGTAAAGAATGCCTAACAGTCAAAAGATTCGTCATTCGTTATCATCTGCGCAGTTTGGTATGTGGTTTGCGCAACAATTAGATCCGCTTAGTCCGATTTATAATACTGGGGAATATATAGAAATAAACGGAAATATTAATCAAGAAATTTTCGAGTTAGCTGTACGTAAAGTTGTAACAGCAGCAGAAGCACTTCATGTTCGTTTCGAAGAGGATGAAATTGGCCCATGGCAAGTTATTGAGGAATCGTCAAAGTTTCATATGCATTTTATTGACGTTCGTAAAGAGGAAAATCCTGAAGAAGCTGCTAAGGTATGGATGAAAAATGATTTATCTATGCCCGTGGATTTAACAGAGGATAAATTATTTACTGAAGCACTTATTCAAATTGAAAATAATCGTTTCTTTTGGTATCAGCGCATCCATCACATAGTGATGGATGGCTATGGATTTTCACTTCTTAGCCAAAAGGTAGCGAATGAGTATACATCACTTATAGAAGAAACAAACAAGAATGAAAAGCCATTTGGCTCTCTTGCAAAAATTGTACAAGAAGATAATGAGTATCGTGAATCTAAACAATTTCAGGAAGATCGTAATTTTTGGTTAGAGAAGTTTGCAGATGAACCGGAAGTTGTAAGTTTAGCAGAACGAGCGCCGAGAACATCAAATGGATTTTCACGAGAAACTGCTTATTTATCAAATTCTAGTACGAAAACATTACTAGAAGGTATCAATATTTCGTTAACGAGTTGGCCCGAATTTGTTGTAGCCGTAACAAGTATTTATATGCATAAATTAACAGGTGCAAATGATATTGTTTTAGGTTTACCGATGATGGGGCGTCTTGGTTCTGTATCTATTTATACACCAAGCATGGTAATGAATTTAGTTCCACTGCGTCTCACTGTAACTCCAAATATAACTCTTGCGGAATTAATACAGCAAGTTTCTAAAGAAATTCGAGACGTACGTCGTCATCATAAATACCGTCATGAGGAATTAAGAAGAGACTTAAAATTACTAGGTGAAAATCAAAGGTTGTTTGGGCCGTTAGTGAATGTTATGCCTTTTGATTACGGGCTTAACTTTGCTGGAAATCGTGGTATTACACATAATTTATCAGCAGGACCCGTCGATGATTTATCGATAAATGTATATAAACGTTTCGATGAAAATGAGTTAATGATTCATTTTGATGCGAATCCGGAAGTATATAGCGATACGGAACTAGCATTGCATAAAGAAAGATTTATGAATCTATTAGAATTAGTGATAAATAATTATCACAAAGACGAGCCGATTGGAAAAATAAACATTACTCTTCCTGAAGAAAATCATAAAGTTTTATTGGAATGGAATGAAACTAAGAAAGCTGAAGAGCTAATTAATCTACCTATATTATTTGAAAAACAAGTACAAAAAAATCCAAATAAAATAGCGGTTATTTGTAACGGGATAAAACTTACGTATAAAGAGCTGAATGAACGAGCGAATGAACTTGCAAACTATTTATTAGAAGAAGGAATACAATCAAATCAGTTTGTAGCCTTAGCATTTCCAAGATCAATAGAAATGGTAGTTAGTATGTTAGCAGTTCTAAAGGCAGGTGCAGCATATTTACCAATAGATCCAGAATACCCAGACGAGCGAATTACTTATATAGTAAATGATGCAAATCCAGTTTGTATCATAACACATTCAGCTGTTTCATCCTCTTTAGTGATAGAAAATGATATTAAAAAAATCGTATTAAATAGCGAAGAAACGAAAATAGCGTTAAAAACATATTCTCATATGAATATACCATTCAGAAATGATGAATCACTTTTAAACCCAGCTTATACAATTTACACTTCAGGATCAACAGGGAAGCCAAAAGGTGTAATTGTTCCTATGAAAGGTTTAAGTAACTTCTTATTATCTATGAAACATACGTTTTCATTAAATGAAAACGATCATTTATTAGCAGTTACAACGTTTGCGTTTGATATTTCTGCTTTAGAAATTTATTTACCTCTTATTAGTGGTGCAAGTATAACAATTGCTCAGAAAGAGGTAATCCAAGAGCCTTCTGCGTTAACGACACTTTTACAAGAAGAAAGAGCGACAATTATGCAAGCTACACCGACGCTCTGGCAGGCGTTAGTAACTGAATATCCAGAGAGGCTACAAGGGCTAAACGTGCTCGTTGGTGGTGAAGCTCTTCCGGCACATTTAGCAAATAAATTAAAAGAATTAGGTTGCTCTATAACAAATTTATATGGACCAACTGAAACGACAATTTGGTCTACCTTCATGAACATTGATGAAATTGAAAGTGGTATACCTCCTATTGGAAAGCCAATTTGGAATACTGAAGTGTATGTGTTAGATGCAGGGTTACAACCAGTTCCACCTGAAGTTATTGGTGAATTATATATTGCGGGTGAAGGACTTGCGAACGGATATTTAGGAAAACCTGAGTTAACAGCTGAACGGTTTGTTGCAAACCCTTATGGAAAAGCTGGAGCACGTATGTACCGCACAGGTGATCTTATGAAATGGCGTACCGATGGTGTGTTAGAGTACATTAGTCGCGCAGATCATCAAATTAAAATTCGTGGTTTCCGAATTGAATTAGCTGAAATTGAAACGGTGTTACAAGGGCATCAAAGTATTCGACAAGCGGTAGTAATAGTACGAGAAGATCATCCAAATGATAAACGAATCATTGCGTATCTCGTTGCAGAAGAGAAGGAACCAATTAAACCTTCAGAAATTCGTGCTTATATTTCAGAAAGTTTAGCGAATTATATGGTACCATCGGCATTTGTTGTGCTAGAAGAATTACCATTAACACCAAATGGTAAGGTTGATAGAAAGAAATTACCTGCTCCTGATTTTAATGGAATGAATAATGAGAGAGTTGCTAGAAATCCGAAAGAAGAAATACTATGTGATTTATTTGCAGAAGTACTTAGTATTTCGCGAATTAGCATTGATGATAATTTCTTTGAAATGGGTGGCCATTCGCTTCTTGCATCTCGTTTAATGGCAAGAATTCGTGAAACGTTAAATGTCGAATTAGGAATCGGGAAACTATTTGAATCACCAACTGTTGCTGAATTAGCGAAACAATTGGATCGTGCAAAAAGCGCGAGACCAGCTATTAAGAAAGTAAGTAGACCAAATGAAATTCCACTTTCATTTGCACAGCGCAGGTTATGGTTCTTAAATTGTTTAGAAGGTCCAAGTCCTACTTATAATATTCCGTTAGTTATTCGTATGTCTGGAAAATTGAATGAGGAAGCATTACAAGGTGCCTTTTATGATGTAGTTGAGAAACATGAAACACTTAGAACAATTTTCCCGAATTCACTTGGCAGTTCATATCAAAGAATTCTAGAAATGGATAAATTGAATTTAAAAATGATTATAACAAATACATGTAAGGATGAATTAGAAAGTACACTGTCTGAAGCTGTAAGATATAGTTTTAATCTTGATATCGAACCAGCAATTCGTTTGCAACTTTTTAAAGTAAGTGAAAACGAACATGTATTACTAATTCTCTTGCACCATATTATAGGAGATGGTTGGTCATTACAACCATTAACGAGAGATTTTACAGCGGCCTATAAAGCACGACATCAAGGGGATAGTGTTAAATTAGAAATACTTCCAGTCCAATATGCAGATTATTCACTATGGCAACAACAGCTACTAGGTGATGAAACGACACCAGATAGTCTTATTTCAACACAATTAGATTTTTGGAAAGAGGAACTAAAAGGTTTACCAGATCAAATGGAGTTACCTACAGATTACCAGCGCCCAATTGAAACTAGTTATCGCGGGGAAACAATTTATTTTCATATAGATGAAGGTATGCATAGTAGGTTAGTAGAGCTCGCTCGTAAAAATGGAGTTAGTTTGTTTATGGTGTTGCAAGCAGGACTAAGTGCGCTATTTACAAGATTAGGTGCTGGTACTGATATACCAATTGGTAGTCCGATTGCTGGAAGAAACGACGATGCACTCTCGGGTATAGTCGGTTTATTTGTAAATACATTAGTGTTACGTACGGATACATCGGGAGATCCAATCTTTAAAGAGTTATTGAATAGAGTGAAGCAGGCAAATCTAGCAGCTTATGAAAATCAAGATGTTCCATTTGAACGACTCGTTGAAGTGTTAAACCCAGTACGTACTCGAAATAGTCACCCGCTGTTTCAAGTTATGTTAGCTTTTCAAAATACGCCAGAAGCAACGTTTGATGTTCCAGATTTAGAAGCGAGCCTTGAAATTCAAAGTGTTGGCTCTGCAAAATTTGATTTAACATTTGAAATTAGCGAGAGTAACGGAGTTGATGGTACTCCAAACGGCTTACACGGATTGTTAGAGTTTAGTACCGATTTATATAAACGTGAAACGGTTCAAAAACTAATAGAACGATTCATTCTGTTATTAGATGATGCGGCAAGACATCCGGATCAATCAATTGGTAGATTAGAAATATTAACTTTAGCAGAGCGAAATACAGTTTTAGAAAAGTGGAATGGTGGTTTTCAAATTGTACCTGAAATGACATTGCCACAATTATTTGAAAAGCAGGCTTATGTAAGTCCAAATTCTATTGCTGTCGTCTTTGAAGATGAAAAGCTAACTTATGAAGAGCTAAATAGAAAAGCGAATAGAATAGCTCGTTTGTTAATAGCGAAAGGAATCGGTCCTGATCAACTCGTTGCTTTAGCGATGCCGAGATCTTTAAATATGGTTGTAAGCTTACTTGCTGTTCTTAAAGCTGGTGCGGGATACCTTCCGTTAGATCCGGATTATCCGTCAGATCGTATCTCATTTATGCTACACGATGCGAAACCATCATGTGTTTTAACAAATTCAGATGTGGAAATTGAATGTGATGAAGCACTAAAGATTTTAGTTGATGATGTGAACGTAATAGAAGAAATTGAGAAATATAGTGAAGACAATATTGATGAAATGGAGCGCATTAAGCCGTTATCTCCTTCACATATTGCTTATGTTATTTATACGTCAGGATCAACAGGTAGACCGAAAGGCGTTATGATACCTCATCAAAATGTAGTAAGACTTTTAGGAGCAACTGATCATTGGTTCCAATTTGACGCAGACGATGTGTGGACGATGTTCCATTCATACGCTTTTGATTTCTCAGTTTGGGAAATTTGGGGACCTTTATTATATGGAGGGCGTCTAGTTGTAGTACCACATACTGTAAGTCGCTCGCCGAAAGAATTTTTACAACTGCTTGTTAAGGAAAAGGTGACTGTTTTAAACCAAACTCCATCAGCGTTCTATCAACTGATGCAAGCAGATCGTGAAAATGAAGAGATTGGTCAAAAATTATCTTTACGATATGTTGTTTTTGGTGGAGAAGCACTTGAACTAAGTCGATTAGAAGATTGGTATAGTCGTCATCCTTATAACGCACCGAAGCTTATTAATATGTACGGAATAACGGAGACGACGGTACATGTTAGTTATATTGAATTAGATGAAAGTATCGTATCTTTACGAGCAAATAGTTTAATCGGGTGCAGTATACCGGATCTTAAAGTATACGTATTAGATAACTATTTACAACCGATGCCACCTGGAGTAGTTGGAGAAATGTATGTTGCAGGTGCAGGGCTCGCTCGTGGATATTTAGGAAGAGCAGGATTAACTGCTGAACGTTTTATTGCAGATCCATTTGGTAAGCCAGGTACAAGAATGTATCGTACAGGAGACTTAGCACGTTGGCGTCAAGATGGGACGTTAGATTATATAGGACGTGCAGATCATCAAATTAAAATTCGTGGATTCCGAATTGAATTAGGGGAAATAGAAGCGGTAATAATGAAACATCCTAAAGTTGAACAAGTAGCTGTTATTGTACGAGAAGATCAACCAGGGGATAAACGATTAGTTTCTTATATCGTCGCATCAAATAATGAAACGATTGATACGAATGAAATGCGTCAGCATGCGGGAGGTAGTTTACCAGATTACATGGTTCCATACGCTTTTGTAGTAGTAAATGAGTTACCTTTAACGCCAAACGGTAAATTAGATAGAAAGGCATTGCCAGCTCCAGAATTTATTGCATCATCTTCTAGCCGCGGACCAAGAACACCGCAAGAAGAAATATTATGTGACTTGTTTACAGAAGTTTTAAGTGTGTCTCAAATTGGAATTGATGATGGATTCTTTGATCTTGGTGGTCATTCACTTCTTGCAGTGCAGCTGATGAGTCGCATTAAAGAGGCACTTGGAGTTGAACTAAATATCGGAACTTTATTTGCAGCACCTACTGTTGCAGGGCTTGCTGAAAGACTTGAAATGGGGAATGGTCAAAGTGCACTTGATGTGTTGCTTCCATTACGAGCAAGCGGAGATCAATTACCACTATTTTGTGTACATCCAGCAGGTGGATTAAGTTGGTGCTATGCAGGACTTATGAAATCTTTAGGAACAGATTATCCAATCTATGGTGTACAAGCACGTGGTATCGCTAAAAATGAAGAACTTCCAAAAAGCTTAGAGGAGATGGCGGCGGATTATTTAAAACACGTTCGTGAAGTACAGCCTCACGGACCGTATCGTTTACTCGGTTGGTCGCTTGGAGGAAATGTTGTTCATGCAATGGCGGCGCAACTACAAAATGAAGGGGAAGAAGTAGAATTACTCGTTATGCTTGATTCTTATCCTGGTCATTTCTTACCAAATACGGAAGCACCTACTGAAGAAGAAGCGTTAATCGCATTACTTGCTTTAGGTGGATATGATCCAGATAACATGGATGGTAAACCACTTACTATGGAAAGTGCGGTTGCAATACTTCGCAAAGATGGAAGTGCATTAGCAAGTCTTGAAGAAGAGACTATTTTGAACTTGAAAGAAACTTATGTAAATTCGGTAGGGTTGTTAGGGAAATACGTACCGAAAGTTTATAACGGGGATATTTTATTCTTTAGATCTACTGTTATACCAGACTGGTTTGATCCTATTTCTCCAAATACGTGGCTAAATTATTTAGACGGGGAAATCGTGCAGCATGATATTGATTGTAGACATAAAGATTTATGTCAACCAGGTCCACTTACAGAAATTGGACAAGTATTAGCGGAATATTTGCAGAATAAGAAAGGGGTAAGTAAAGTATGACGAATCCATTTGAAAATGATAATTACACATATAAAGTATTAATGAATGAGGAGGGCCAGTATTCTCTCTGGCCTGCCTTTCTCGATGTACCTATTGGATGGAATGTTGTACATGAAGAGGCTAGCAGACAAGTTTGCTTAGAATATGTTGAAGTTAACTGGAACGATTTAGATCCGAAAAAAAATCAAATTAGCGAGAAAATATTAGTAGGAAAACAATAATGAAAGCAAACATAAATCCAAAAGTAGTTGTAAGCATCGTTTATATAACAGCGATGTTTATGGCTGCGATGGATGCAACGATTGTGAATGTAGCACTGCAAACGATAAGTAAAGAACTACAAGTACCTCCTTCTGCAATGGGGACAGTAAATATTGGGTATTTAGTTAGCTTGGCTGTTTTTCTTCCGATTTCTGGTTGGTTAGGAGATCGCTTTGGTACGAAAAAAGTATTTTTAACTGCCCTTTTCGTTTTTACAATTGCATCTGCATTATGTGGAATTGCTAATGATATTACTTCATTAAACATTTTTCGTATCATTCAAGGTGCTGGTGGCGGACTTTTAACACCAGTCGGGATGGCGATGTTATTCCGAACATTTTCACCAGAGGAAAGACCAAAAATTTCTCGATTTATTGTACTTCCAATTGCTGTAGCACCAGCGATCGGACCAATTATTGGTGGTTTCTTTGTAGATCAAATGTCTTGGCGCTGGGCATTTTATATTAATCTGCCGTTTGGTATCATTGCGTTGCTATTTGGACTTCTATTTTTAGCAGAGCATATTGAAAAATCGGCTGGTTGTTTTGATTCTATCGGTTTTGTTCTTTCAGCACCAGGTTTTGCGATGCTCATCTATGCACTCAGTCAAGGCCCGTCAAAAGGTTGGATTTCTCCAGAAATAATAAGTACTGGAATAGCTGGGATTGTATTCATTACATTGTTTATAATTGTAGAACTGAAAGTAAAGCAACCGATGTTAGATTTACGCTTATTAAAAGAACCGGTCTTTAGAAAAATGAGTCTTATTTCGTTGTTTTCATCAGCTGGTTTACTAGGAATGTTATTTATTTTTCCGCTTATGTATCAAAATGTAATAGGAGTTTCCGCGCTGGAATCAGGTCTTACGACATTCCCAGAGGCGATTGGATTAATGATTTCTTCACAGTTTGTACCATGGTCGTATAAGAAATTAGGAGCTCGAAAGGTAATCTCTATTGGATTAATAAGTACAGCGGTTATATTTGTTTTATTAAGTTTTGTAAATCATGATACGAATCCATGGCAAATACGGGCACTATTGTTTGGCGTAGGTATTTTCTTAGGTCAATCTGTCGGTGCAGTTCAATTTTCTGCTTTTAACAATATTGCACCATCTTCTATGGGTAGAGCAACTACTATATTCAATGTGCAAAATCGATTAGGATCTGCCATAGGAGTTGCTGTTTTAGCTAGTATACTATCTGGTTTTGGAAGTAATAACGTACAGAATAATGTACAATCAGATTTCTTACCATATCAAGCTGCATTAATTGGATCAGCAATATTTTTACTGGTAGCATTACTATTTTCTTTACGTATTTCCGATAAAGAGGTAATGTCAAAGAAGAATAAAAAGCCGGTATCTGTATTACAAAAAAAGAAAGAAGTCGTAAATGAATGAGTTGCAGCATGCTAATACTCTTTTGAAATAAAGTGATATTGGTATTTAAAAGGAGAGAGTTTACATGATAGAGAGTAAAGTTGTAGATTCTGTACCAACTCTTAATGAGAATAGTTGTCAAATATGGTGGGCGAGAATTTCAGATTTACAATCATGGCATTACAATTTACTAAATGATGTAGAGCGAGAGAAAGCAAATTCATATCATCATTCGGCAGATCGTGCACGTTTTATAATAGGTTGTGTAATTAGTAGGTTAGTTCTTGGAAAGATACTTTCTATGTCGCCAGTTCAAGTACCGATTGATCGAATGTGCCCGGTATGTAAGTTAAAACACGGTAGACCTCAATTACCAGAAGGTATGCCGCAAATATCCGTTTCCCATTCGGGTGAGTGGGTTGTCGTGGCATTTACAGAATCTGCACCTGTTGGTGTTGATGTTGAACAAATGAATCCAAATATAGATGTTATGAAAATGGCAGAGGGCGTATTAACAGACATTGAAATAGCACAAGTTATGAAATTACCTGATGAGCAGCGACTAGAAGGATTTTTAACATATTGGACTCGAAAAGAAGCAGTGCTGAAAGCGACAGGTGAAGGACTATTGATTCCACCAGTAGAAATTACAGTATCAGCTCCAAATGACCCTCCCGAATTGTTAATTTTTAAGGATAGACAAGAGTTAGCAGAAAATACAGTGATGGAAGATGTAAGACCTAGTTTAGATTATATGGCTTCCATTGCAATATTTAGTAAAGAAGTAACTGAAATTACGCAGTTAGAAGCGGTATCGCTATTAAATTATAAATCAATTTAATAAAATATTTTATAGAAGAGGTGTTCCTCATGTTAGTGGCGGAAAATAGAAAAAGCGAATTAATTTATAATGTACAAGCAATTAAAAATATTTTATTTTCTGGAGATAAATCATCTATTCTTGCTTTAGAAAAGCTTTTGAATGATACAGTTCAATTTGATGTTCTAGAACAAGAGGTAATTGATAGACAGTACATTCCGAAAGAAGCAAAAAATTTCTTTGATAAAAACGGAACATTTCTTTACCGCGTATCTAATGTTAGTTATAAAGGTAAGGTGTTATCTGAAAATCTAATTTTTGCAGACACTTCGTTTTTACCACATACTATAAAGCAAGAATTAGAGGATGGAAATATTCCAGTTGAAAAACTTATAGAAAAGATGGAAGTAAGAAGAAACGTATTATATGAAGGATATCAGCCATCTGGAAATATTATTGAATTGTTTGATGGATGTTCTGTTTCAGCGAATGTTTATCCAACTAGAAAATATCAAATTGTAAGGAACTGCAAATGTATATTTTATATTTGTGAAGTGTATCATGCAGAGAATATACAGGAACTGCTTAAATAAGAAATAAACAAGAAACCAGCCTATAAAATGGCTGGTTTCTTGTTTATTTTACAGCTTCTTTTAATTCTTTACCTGCTTTAAATGCTGGAACTTTACCAGCAGCAATCTGAATTTCTTCTCCAGTTTGCGGATTACGCCCTGTACGAGCAGATCTTTCACGCACTTCAAAAGTTCCAAAGCCGATTAGTTGAACTTTATCGCCAGATTGTAATGCAGTAGCAATTGTGTCAAATACGGATTGTACAGCTGCAGAAGCATCCTTTTGAGAAATATCAGCTGATTGTGCCACGTTTTTAATTAATTCTGTTTTGTTCATGTTTTCACCTCATAAAAAATTTTTTAGAATGAATGTTTTAGTATAATGGTTAGTAAAGATAAAGCTAACTTTGTGATTAGAAAGAATGCTGTATATTTATGTTAATTTCGTTGAAAGAAACTGAATCCCTGCAAATTAAAGGGATTTATTAAGAATTGATGCATACGACAAGCTATAATATGAAAATGAGGGGGGAGTATACGGATGATTTTTCGTGAAAAGAATGAGAAAGAAAGTATATTAATTCGTCAACATGATCATGGTTTTTTAGCTGGTGAGATTGCAAGCCATATAAAAGAAGATATTTTTGAAGATAAAACATACTTAAAAGAGACAATTGATGCAATATACGAACATGATAGAGGATGGATAGAGCTTGATAAAGTACCAATTTTGAATGATGCTAAAAATAATCCATATACATTTATGGATTGTCCAAGTTCATTACGCTTTGTTTTTTATACGATTGGTTTGAATGCAATTGAAGAGTCAAATCCATACGGGGCGTTACTTTGTAGTAAACATTTTTTATCGTTTCCATTAAATGAGGAAGACGAAGAGATGATGTCATTTTATACAGGGGAATTGGAACGACAAAAAAGAATATTGAAAACGTTAACAAAAGAACAATTTGCGATGTTCGATAAACATTATAGATTATTAAAGTTTTGTGATGAACTTTCTTTATATGTATGCATGAATAAGCCTGGTGTAAAAAAGAAAAATGAAATTGATTTGTTTAAAGATGGTTTTGAAGGAACAGAAATCTTTAATAGTAAGGATGAGAAACCTATTCGAGCTGATTGGGTGGATGAAGAAACAATTCGAATTACACCGTTTCCATTTAAAACGGAATTTCATACGTACGTAAAATATAAAACTATAAATAAACATGAAATTAATGAAAAAGGGATTGTAAAAGCTGATAGAGAATCGGAAATGAAGAAACAAAACATTCGTTTCATACAATAAGGAGGCGATGTAAATTGAAAGATTACATGTTAAAACAGTTTGATTATCATGTATGGGCTAATACACGCTTATTCAATCGATTAAAAGAGCTACCAAATTATGAGATAATCTTCAACGAAAAGGTTCAGAGTGTATTTCCATCAATTAAGGATACTTTTGCACATATTTATATTACTGATCACGTATGGTTACACATATTACATGGTAAAAGTATGAGTGAGGCAATACAAGATCGTGAAAAACTACAAAAACAAGTCGAAGCAAAGTCGTTACATGAATTAGAAAAAATGTTTATAAATATGGCCAATCAGTATAAAGAATTTCTAAGTACACTAAAAGAAGTAAATGCTGTATTTGTTATTGAGAACCCTTATGTAGGGAAATTAGAAACTTCAATTTTAGAGCTAGTACAACACGTTGTAAATCATGGTACATATCATAGAGGGAATATAACAGCGATGATTCGTCAACTTGGTCATTCCTCGACTATGATGGATTTTGTACTTTATTTACATATGGTTCAGAAGGATGGGGAATAATATAGTTTGAAAAAGGAATGCTCATTATATATGAGTCATTCTTTTTTTGATAGATTAACTGTGGCTTTAAAATAAAGTTATACTGTTTAAAGAAAGCGTTATTTATGTTAATCATGAAGGCATATTCTTAAACTAACAGTTGTGTTTGTTTAAGTGGATAATAATTAAAACCCACATATTTTGAACAATCATGTTTCAAAATGTGTGGGTTTATTCTATATACAATCGATATTTGTAATGAAATTTGAACTGACTTTATTTCAAGCAAACATTAACTTGCCTGTTTTTTATTGCTTTTTTTTAATTTCTCTGCTTGTAAAAACCGATTTGTTTCAGCGACAACTACACCACTTAATCCAATTAGACCAATTAAGTTTGGTATCGCCATAAGTCCATTCGCAATATCGGCAAATGTCCATACAACACCTAATTTTAAATTAGCGCCAATAGCAATCATAACGATAAAGATTGCTTTATAATATCGTACAGCACCTTGTCCAAATAAATAAGCAACACACTTCTCTCCGTAATACGACCAACCTAAAATAGTAGAGTAGGCGAATAATATAATGGCGATACCGAGAATCATACTACCAGCAGTACCGAATACGGATTGGAATGCTAATGTTGTAGCTTCAACACCAGTTTTACCTGATTTCCATGCGCCTGTAGTAATTAATACTAGCCCCGTAATTGTACATACAATAAATGTATCTAGAAAAGTACCAGTCATAGAAACTAAAGCTTGTTTTGCAGGTGAATCTGTTTTGGCAGCAGCCGCAGCAATAGGAGCACTTCCTAAACCAGCCTCGTTCGCAAATACACCACGTGCCATTCCTATTTGAATAGCTGATGCAACTGTTGCTCCGATAAAACCACCAGCAGCTGCAGTACCATTAAATGCACCAGAAAAAATAAGTGAAAATGCTTCTGGAATTTGATCATAGTGATAGAAAATAATAATAAGACCAGCAATTATATAAAAGAAAGCTTTAATAGGAACGATAAATCCCGTCACTTTCCCGATTTTTTTTACACCGCCTAAAATGACAATAGCGATTAAAAAGGACATTAATATACCAGTTAAAGCAGGGGGGAAAGAGAAATTAATTCGCATTGCCTCTGCAACTGAGTTAGATTGCACCATATTACCGATACCGAAAGAAGCAGTTGTACCGAATATAGCGAATAAAACAGCAAGCCATTTCTTACCTAAGCCACGCTCTAAATAATACATTGGTCCACCTGAGTATTCACCATTTTCATTACTAACACGGTATTTCACCGCAAGAATTGCCTCGGCATACTTTGTTGCCATACCGAACAAAGCAGTAATCCACATCCAAAAGATTGCACCAGGACCACCAATAGTAACAGCTGTTGCAACACCTGCTATATTTCCCATACCAATCGTTGCAGCCATAGCTGTCATGAGCGCCTGGAAGTGACTAATATCTCCAGAAGATGATGTATCCTCTGATTTTTTAAATGCTAGTTTGTGAGCGTATATTAGTTTACTAAACTGTAAACCTTTTAAGCGCACTGTGAGAATGATACCAGTTCCGACTAGTAGCAATAAAGTCGGTAATCCCCACACATAATGATTCATTTGTTCTAATACTTTACTTACTGTCTCCATCTTTATTCTCCTTTTTTTAGAAAAAATAAAAACCACTTCAAGGAAATGAAATGGTCTCTGGAGAAACAAGGGATAGAAAAATAAACCGATACAAATCGGCATTTTCTTTCGCTTGTCTCTGTCCTTTTACCTGAGAGATTATCCGCTAGATTAGCGGATTTGCTCCTTCGGTGCTCGTTTTCCTCCGCGCTATACAAAAGCGAGAGGGAGTCTCTCCAGAGATTCGTCCCCATGCAGTTCTACTTGTAACCAAGACCTGAGAGTTTCAAAGTTCGTTTAACAACTTCTTGCCCCGTCGGTAGATCAATAGATCTTCTCCTGAATGGTTCATCCGAATTATAAAATTCAAAACTTAAAAGCATTGATTGTGTATAGAATCAATAAAAACATTATAGATATACAATTAGTGAAATGCAATCATTTTTTATTTTGAAATAGTAAATATGTAAGTGAGTTAAGAGTGAGATGTAATCCGTATAGGATTACACCCCCTTTAAATTCCGAATTATTTGAAATAAAATCAATTTAGTGGTTTGATAGATTTAGAGTGACTAAAAATGGTTATTTGTGTATTGAGTATAACAGCAGATACAATTTGTTTACATAATTTTATTATGTAAACAAATTGTTACAAGAAGGAAATGAACCGTATCATAAGGGGGATTAGAAATGCTATTAAAAACAATATTTTGCAAGGTGGAAGAAGAGAAAAGGGAATTGTTTTCTGATGCACAAGAAAAATGGCGTGATTTACAGTATTTAGACGGATTCCATGGACAATTTGGTGGGTGGAATGAAGAAGAAGCGTGTGTATATACTTTATGGGAAGATAGAAATGCATATCAATCATTCATGAATGATGCTCATGATACAATTTTTTTAAATAGTAATCAAGAAGGCACATATATTTCCTGTAATATTGAAATGTTTCAAACGTTGTATGATATAACAGAAACTCCTTTGAAAGACGTAATTGCACAAGGGTCATTTGTAAGAGTTGCAATTTGCGATGTGAAAGAAGGAAAAGAAAAGCATTTTTTACATACGCAAGAAACAATTTGGAATAAAGGAATGGAAAATGCGAAAGGGATATTAGGTGGAGTTGTTGGGAAGTCTTTAAAGAATGAAAATCGTTACATAGTATTAACGTATTGGCAAGATGAAATAGTACATGAACGTTATATGAACGAAATTTTTCCTGAGTTATATAAGTTAGCAAATGTAAATGAGTATGTTGAAAATATAAATGGAAAGAAAGTTATTAGGAAGGAAGAATGGTCTGTTGCCGCTTCGAAATAAAGTTAGAACTTGTTAAAGTAGCTGGTTTAGATAAAGTTGAAACGGAACGTTTGTTCTTGTATAATTGTTTTGTACAAGAACAAGAGGGGGTATTTAAATGAGTAAAGTTTTAAGATTTGAATTGCAAGTTCCAAACCCTGAAGAAGCTATTCAATTTTATACAAATAGTTTTGGATGGAAGTTTGAAAAAATGCTTGGGCCACATGACTATTGGTTCATAATTACAGGTGAGAGTGATAGACCTGGTATCGATGGTGGATTAATGAAATCACCTGATGGTGCTACTAGGACGACTAATTTGATTGAAGTACCTTCAGTTGATGAGTACATAAATAAAGTTACTGAAAATGGTGGGCAAGTAGTTGTACCTAAAACTGCTATTCCTAATATGGGTTACTTTGCTTATTGTATAGATAATCAAGGGCTTCTTTTTGGAGTATGTGAAGAAAATATTGAAGCATAAAAAATTAGGGGCTTTTGAGATTACTTTGTTTGTTGAACGATATTGAATGATGTTTTCAATTAAAGGTTATAATTATTAAAAACCCTTTTGTATAAAAACTAGTATTATTTTAGCTGAAGAAGGATCCATTTTGATTATTTTCAAAAGGATTCTTTTTTGTTTTTCACATATTGTGAGTTATTTAGGCATTATTAATCAAACTTATATCGGTATATTATCTATGAAAAAAGTAAATAAATGATGTTATATTCAAGGGTTAATCTATTGACTGCTAAACAGTTTGAGGTGAAAAGGAAAAGAGGACCAATTATTTTCGTGTAAACATGTAATTAAGTGAAGACGTCATATACCCTTTCATGTTAATATATTTAAGTTATAATAGGAGGCTTACCCTTTTGTATTGTACGGTAGAAGCAGTGTGAGCTTGAAATTTTTTATGAAAAGGATGTGCCTAACTTGCGTATCAATAAATTTATTAGTGAAGCTGGAAAAGCGTCTCGACGTGGAGCAGATAAGTTAATTAACGAGAGAAAAGTAATTATTAACGGTAAGGTTGCAAAAATTGGTGACCAAGTAAATCCAGGTGATGACGTACGAGTAAATGGAGAGCAACTTCGTATTGCTCGAGACCATGTGTATATCGCTTTAAATAAACCAGTAGGTATTACATGTACAAGTGAAAAAGCAGTAAAAGGTAATATTATCGATTTAGTGAATCATCCTTTACGAATCAATCACATCGGACGTCTCGATAAAGACTCAGACGGTTTAATTTTGTTAACGAATGATGGCGATATCGTTAATGAGATTTTACGTGCTGAAAACAAGCATGAGAAAGAATATATCGTTTCAGTAGATAAGCCGATTACACCGGAGTTTTTAGAGAAAATGGCAGCAGGTGTTAAAATTTTAGATACAAAAACTCTTCCTTGTGAGATTACACAGTTATCAAAATATGAGTTCCAAATTATTTTAACACAAGGATTGAATCGTCAAATTCGCCGTATGTGTGAAACTTTAGGTTATCAAGTATACACGTTAAAACGTACGAGAATTATGAATATTGAGTTGAATAATTTACCAGTCGGACAGTGGAGAGATTTATCGAAAAAAGAGAAAAAACGACTATTTTCAGACTTAAATTACGAACCACAAGATTGGTAAAATAGAGAAAAAGAAACCAAAAAATGTTTTTGGTTTCTTTTTTATTCAACAAAAAATATATTTTTAACACTTGTAAAAACGAATTGAATAGGATATATTAAGTAACAATAAATGGATTTATTATAAAAGCAAAGAAAAGGACACGAGTTATTTTAAACGGTTATACAGAGAAGGAAGTAGAGCTGAGAACTTCCTAACGCAGAAAAATAACTTACCACCTTAGAGCTGCACTGGGGAAATCAAGTATCTAGTGCCGTGTAAGCGACGTTATCGCAAAAGAAGCCATTATGTTTTTTGTGATGGGAATCTGGGTGGAACCACGAATATAAGCATATTCGTCCCTATTTACTAGGGATGAATATGCTTTTTTATATTTTATTTCATAATAAGCGAAGAAAAGGACATGAGTTATTTTAAACGGTTATACAGAGAAGGAAGGAAAGCTGAGAACTTCCTAACGCAGAAAAATAACTTACCACCTTAGAGCTGCACTGGGGAAATCAAGTATCTAGTGCCGTGTAAACGACGTTACCGTAAAAGAAGCCATTACATTTTTGTGATGGGAATCTGGGTGGAACCACGGGTAAAAGCACACTCGTCCCTATTTTAGGGATGAGTGTGCTTTTTATTATGAAATGGAGAGATGAAAAATGAAAGAACAGATGATTGAAATTAAATTTCCAGATGGTAGCGTTAAAGAATTTGTGAAAGGCATTACTTTAGAAGAAATTGCTGGTTCGATTAGTAGTAGCTTGAAAAAGAAAGCAGTCGCAGGAAAAGTTAATGAGCAGTCTTTTGATTTACGACGAAACATTAAAGAGAATGCAGAAGTAGAAATTATTACTATTGACTCAAATGAAGGTGTAGAAATTGCAAGACACTCTGCGGCACATATATTAGCGCAAGCTGTGAAAAGAATTTATGGTGATGCGAAGCTTGGAGTAGGGCCAGTTATTGAGAATGGATTTTATTATGATATGGATCTTCAAAGTAGTGTAAACGTAGAAGATTTACCGAAAATAGAAAAAGAAATGAAAAATATTATAAATGAAAATGTAAAGATAGAACGAGTTGAAATCTCTCGAGAAGAAGCAAAAAAACTGTTTCAAGAAATGAATGATAGTTTGAAATTAGAGCTTTTAGAAGCAATTCCTAATGAGGAAAGTGTAACACTTTATAAACAAGGTGAATTTGTAGATTTATGTAGAGGACCACATTTGCCATCTACTGGTTATCTGAAAGCATTTCAATTAACTCATGTTTCTGGTGCATATTGGCGAGGTGATAGTAACAATCAAGTGCTTCAGCGTATATACGGTGTGGCATTTGCTTCACAAAAAGAATTAGAAAATTATTTGCATTTTGTTGAAGAGGCTGCGAAGAGAAATCATCGGAAATTAGGTAGTGAACTTGAATTGTTTATGTTTTCGGAAGAGGCTCCGGGAATGCCGTTTTACTTGCCAAAAGGACAGATTATTCGCAATGAATTAGAAGCATTTTTAAGAAAAATTCAAAATGAGTACAATTATCAAGAAGTGCGTACTCCATTTATGATGAATCAAGAATTATGGGAGAAGTCAGGACACTGGGGACATTACAAAGACAATATGTATTTCTCAGAAGTGGATAATAAAAGTTTTGCATTAAAACCGATGAACTGCCCAGGCCATATGCTTATGTTTAAAAATAAATTACATTCTTATCGTGAATTACCGATTCGTATGTGTGAGTTCGGTCAAGTGCATCGACATGAATTTAGTGGCGCTTTAAACGGATTATTAAGAGTTCGTACTTTCTGCCAAGATGATGCTCATTTATTTGTAACACCAGAACAAATTGAAGATGAAATCAAATCAGTAATGGCGCAAATTGATTACGTATATAAAACTTTTGGGTTTGAGTATGAAGTAGAGCTTTCTACTCGTCCAGAAGATTCAATGGGTGATGATAAATTATGGGAGCAAGCAGAAGCAGCATTAGCAAATGTATTACAATCATTAAATTATAAATATAGATTAAATGAAGGTGATGGTGCATTTTACGGACCGAAAATTGATTTCCATATTAAAGATGCTTTAAATAGAAGTCATCAGTGCGGAACAATCCAGCTTGATTTCCAAATGCCAGAGAAATTTGATTTAAATTATATAGATGAGAATAATGAAAAGAGAAGACCAGTTGTCATTCACCGAGCAGTTTTAGGATCTTTAGATCGTTTCTTAGCAATATTAATTGAGCACTTTGGAGGCGCGTTCCCAGCGTGGGTGGCACCGGTTCAAGTGAAAGTAATTCCAGTTTCAAATGCAGTGCATGAACAATACGCAAATAGGATTGCAGATAAATTAGCACAAGCTGGAATTCGTGTCGAACGAGATATACGAGATGAAAAGTTAGGATATAAAATTAGAGAAGCGCAAATGCAAAAAGTTCCTTATGTCCTTGTTATTGGGGATAAGGAAATGGAAAGCGAAGCTGTAAATGTACGGAAATATGGTGAAGAGAAGTCAGAAGTTGTTGAACTAGATGCGTTTGTGGAAAGTATGAAAGAGGAAATAAAAAATAGGAAATAGAGATTGATAATAAAACACACCATTAATTATGTAATACTGAAGTTAAAGTAATTAAAGATATATTAAATAACAATAATAAACGCAGAGAAGGGATAGCTTAATTGCTATCCCTTCATTTTAATTTCACTATTTAATCCCATTGGTTGAAGAAAGTTGTTGTCTGTATTTATTGAGTGAATTCGTCGCTTTTGTACTCCAAAATATCACCTGGTTGACAATCTAAAGTCCTACATATCGCTTCTAATGTTGAAAAACGAACCGCTTTTGCTTTTCCATTTTTCAGAATGGAAAGATTCGCCATTGTAATCCCAACCCTCTCCGAAAGCTCCGTTACGCTCATTTTTCGTTTTGCTAACATCACATCAATATTAATAATAATTTTCATATCCTCCACCTCAGACCGTTAAATCATTTTCTGATTTTATATTAATAGCTTCTTGTAAAAGCCTTTGGAGAACAGCAGCAAAAACGGCGATCGCCATAGAGGCGAAAATGATGGTCAATCCGATTGGTATGAAACTTGGAGGATCAATTTTTTTCGCCATGAGATAGTAGAGTGGCATACCTAGCAAGTACAAAGTACTGATCGTGATGGCACAGTATTTTATATTTTTTAAAGCCTTTACTGATAATACCGAGAACGCTTTGTTCTTATCAATATAACTTAAAAGTTTAAAAGCTTGATACAGAGCAAAGTAAAAAGGTATCGCTGCCGCGTACATATCGATTAAAACGAGAGATTTCATATAAGCAATATCTGGATACAATTCCCCAGCAAAATTCCCAATCTTAGGCACCAAAAATATGCACAATGCAAGAACTGGGAATCCTATAAAAATAATAGCTAGCTTTAAAAAGAGTGTCGTAACTTGTTTCATAAAAAGCACCTCGCTTATGTAATAACAACATGATTTTACCATTCGTTTTATCGTTTTGCAATAAAGTTGTATTGTTTTTTATTGTATTATTATTGTTATTGAAATATTTTTTTGATTTTGATGAAAATAAAAAGCATTTCTCATTCCAAAGAAATGCTCTTATGAGGTGGTGTGTTTTATTTTACCTTACAAAAATGTAAGGTAAATGTAAGGTAAATCGAATGAACTGATTTTAGAAAAATGAGAATATTAAGTAGAGAAATCGTTCGTAATTCTTATGTATCTCAATTTGTGTTTGAAAAATTTAAAAATTCTTAAGAATTTTTATGAGAAAAATATAAGAAATATATGGAAAATTAATACTATACAAAAGGGATGGAGTGAATGAGATGTCAACAAATGTAGTTACTGTAGAAAGTGTAGAAAAAACGTATGGGAAAAGAAATGAGAATCAGTCAAAAGCATTAAGGGGTGTTTCGTTAAGTATTAAAGAAGGAGAGTTTGTAGGGATTATGGGTCCTTCTGGATCTGGTAAAACGACATTACTAAATGTGATTAGTACACTTGATCAAGCGACAGGTGGCAGTGTAACAATAGCTGGCACAAATATTACTTCTATGAAGGGGAATGCATTATCAGATTTTCGTTCTCAAAAATTAGGATTTATTTTTCAAGACTTTAATCTACTAGAAAATTTATCAATTTATGAAAATATCGCTTTACCACTTTCCCTGCAAGGCGTACCGTCAAGTGAGATTACTGGAAAAGTAAATGAAGTAGCAAAGAAATTAGGGATTACTGAAATTTTAACAAAATATCCGACTGCTGTTTCTGGTGGACAAAAACAAAGAACAGCGGCAGCACGAGCTTTAGTACATAATCCGGCAATCGTATTAGCAGATGAACCGACAGGAGCACTTGATAGTAAAAATGCAAAAAGTTTATTAGAAGCGATGCAAGATTTACATGAAAATCACAATGTCAGTATTTTGATGGTAACACACGATGCATTTAGTGCGAGTTACTGTGAGCGTATTTTATTTATTCAAGATGGTCTACTTTATAAAGAGTTAAATCGTCAAGGAACACGAGAAAATTTCTATCAAGACATTTTAGGTGTGCTTGCCCAAATGGGCTCAGCAACTGAGTCGAAGTAAGGGGGCGAGACTATGTTATTCAAATTATCACGTCATAGTATGAAAAAAATGTTAAAGGATTATATGGTTTTACTTATTGGTCTAGTCATTAGTATTAGTATTTTTTACATGTTCCAAACGATGGCGATGAATAGTGAATTTACAAAAGATAATAGTCTCATTAGTAGTATTAGGCTCGTCTTCTGGGTTGGTGCAATATTGCTCTCATTCATTACAGTTTTTTACATCATTTATGCCAATTCTTTTTTACTTACATTAAGAAGAAAAGAACTCGGTATGTACATGATGCTTGGAGCGAAAAAGAAAAAAGTAGCGCAATTATTATTTATTGAGACTTTTGGTATGGGTATTGTCAGTATTATTATCGGTATTTTAGTAGGAATCATACTAGCTAGTGTAGCAGGAAATTTTTTAATGAATGGAATGGAAATTTCAGCAAAAGGTAATTACGCATCTGTATACACACCAGCTATATTAGTTACATCTATTTTCTTCTTAATATTATTTTTCATTACTGGTGTAATGAATAGTTTCCGATTATTACGTAAAACAGAATTAGAGTTAATACGTGAAGACGAAACGCAAGATGAAGTGAAGAAAAGTAAAACTCGCACAGTTATTATGACAGTACTAGGTGTATTGCTAGTAAGTACAGGATACTATTTTATGGTAAATATAAAAATGTTTGCTGAACTAGGATTTATAATAGCGACAATTGTTACGACATTAGGAACGTATTTCATTTTTAGCTCGTTACTCCCACTTTTTGTAATGAAAATTAAGGGGAATAAAAAACGAAATGAAACGGGATTAAATAGTTTTACTTATGCACAGTTACGTTTTCGAGTAACTAGTTTATCGAGAGTACTAGGAACTGTAGCGATGTTAATTGCATTAGGTGCAGGTGCGATGACAGCAGGTATGGCGTTTCAAAAGAATGTAGGCATTATGACAGACTTCTCACGTGTATATGATGTCGTAATTCATGATCCAAATGAACAAGATAAAGCAGCATTAAAAGAAATGGAAATTGTTGAAGAAAGCAAGTATAAGTATAAAGTAGATGGAGAAGCGGTTTATTATTTACGTAACGACTTAACTGAAAAACCACCACTTATTTCAGATCATTTTGATACAAAAACTTTAAAAGAACCTGCTCGTAAACGCGTGGCTGAACCTTTAACTGAACCTGTCTATTCTGCTTTGGAAGCTCCTGAAGTAGTGAATAAGCTTCCTCGTATGCCAAAAGATTGGGAGGATGCGGTTGTAAGAGAGATACAAATTACACATAATCAATTTAACGGAAAACCTGTAAGAATTGCAGATGAAGAGTATTATAAAGGAATTCAAGGAACAGAACATACTGTAACATTAGCAAAAGTAGATGATATGAAAAAATATAAACCATTGTTGCTCGATATAGATAAGAGACAAAAAGAATTAATTGAAAAAACAACAGGCGCAAAAGTAGAACTATATACGAAAATGACAATTTATCAGTTCATGAACAGTTTCATGAGCGGAACAATGTTTATGGGGTTTTTCCTTGGAATTGCGTTTTTAGCAATGATGGCGAGTTCTCTTATGTTCAAAATATTAACAGGCGCTTCTCGTGATGTACGCCGTTATGAAATGCTACGAAAAATCGGTGTGAGACGTAGTATGTTAACAAAAAGTATATATAAAGAAATCTCATATTTATTTATATTCCCAGCAATTATTGGAATTTCCCACGTGTTAGTAGGGCTTAACTTATTCAGCTTTATATTAGTTGACCCGTTTGTAAAAGTGTGGATGCCAATAGGAATCTTCATAGTAATTTATTTCATTTATTATTGGATTACTGTCCAACTTTATAAAGGTATGGTAATGCCGAAAGAAGAGATAGCGAAATAGGAAAACAATTGAGTCCTTGTTATGAAAACAAGGGCTTTTTTCTGTGCTTGTGATACATAAATACGTGTATGCGAGATGTTTTCAAGTCTTTCTGTAATGAATATATAGAAAATTAAGGAAATGTTAAGGGTTTATGTAGTGGAAAGTTAAGAAGTGTATGGGAGACTAATAATGTACAAACAAATTTAGATGGAATTGATATTTTTATAAATTTAAAGGAAAGGAAACGTTGTATGAGGAAGATAAAAAAATTAATAAAACTTATCGGAGTCATTACTATACTATTACTAATCATAGCGTTGGTATTTCCTACATGGACCTCACAAATAAAGGTCAAAAACAGTATAAGTACATTAGAACAAGTAGAGATAAATGGAACTGGTCATGAAATTATGATACGAGGCAAAGATAAGAGTAATCCAGTTATTATCTTTGTTCATGGTGGACCAGGTTCTTCGGAAATACCATATGCTCAAAAATACCAAGACTTATTGGAAGAGAAATTCACGGTTGTCAATTACGATCAAAGAGCAAGTGGAAAATCGTATCATTTCTTTGAAGACTATTCTAACCTTTCATCAGATCTACTCGTGGAGGATTTATTAGCTATGACGGATTACGTTTCAAAACGTCTAGGCAAAGAAAAAGTAATTTTAATAGGCCATTCTTATGGTACATATATTGGAATACAGGCTGCCAACAAAGCTCCTGAAAAATATGAAGCATATATTGGTATTGGACAGATGAGTGATACAGTAGAAAGTGAGATGGATAGTTTAAACTATGTTATTGAACAGGCACAAAATGCTGGGAATGCGGATGAGGTTTCACATTTAAAAGGGTTAACTGAACAAATTAAAAATGGCGATACATACACCCCGCGAAATTATGTTGCGAAATACGGTGGAACTTCAAGACTTATTGAAAATCCAGATGGTGATAACATAGGGATGTTATTCAGTAATGAATATAACTTGTTTGACGTAATTCGTTATAACTATGGATTATCCTATTCTCAAACAGTTTTATTAGAAAAAGATTTAAAGAATCCATTACCTACTAAAGTAACTAAGCTGAATCTACCGTTTTATTTTCTTATGGGAAAATACGATTATAATACTTCATTTCTTGCAGCAAGAAAATATTTTGATATGATTGAAGCGGATAAAAAAGAATTTATTACTTTTGAGAAATCAGCTCATTATCCGCAATTTGAAGAGAAGGAAAAGTTTTATAAATGGATGTGCGAAACATTCGTCAAGTAAATCAAATGTATCCGAACTTTAGGAAATTAAAAAAATTGAGAGATTAAGTAGGTATTAGCGAGAATTTTAAAGATTTTAGATAAATATCCACGACAAATTCGTGAAGCGAAGAAAAATGTAAAGACTCTTGTATTTATGAACAAGGGTCTTTTTTTTAGCTTGTTTTTTATAAAGAAGGAAAAGATTGGATAATGGTCGAAAAATATAACAAGACTTCCGATAAATGACTGAAATAATAATATTTTGTCGAGAGAAAGGATATTGAGTATGAAAGAAATGCTACAGTTATTTCGAAAGAAAGTGTATGCACGCTTTTTTCTAGCAAATATTTTAGAGCGACTCGGTTCTATGATTGCCGGAATTTCTTTAATGTTTTACTTGTTAGATCAATACGGTGCAGCAACAGGTATTAATCCAAATGGTAAATAGTTTGTATGCTCTATTTGGTTTATTATTATCTGTTACGTGCCTTTATCAAGCTATATTACCTAGTGGGCAAAAGAGAGTGCAGGGTATAGCTGAAGAGATGTAATATGTCTAGCTTTTTATTTCTGAATATTCTATTAAATGTTAAGGGGAATAGTTATGTTGATGCGAACTGCTAAGTGGTGTGGAATTACTTGTTTACAATTATTTGCTGCAATCTTATGTATAATCTGTCTAGGTGCGCTCCCTCGGTTATTTAAGGGGTTGCAAATTGATTTAATCGGTTTTTGGAATGCAATCATAAATGTAGGAGAGAAATTACTTCATCCAACTGAAATTACATATGGGTTTCAGGTACCGAAAAAATTGTTTCCGCAAATTTGGATTCATTATATTGAAACGATGATAGTATTTCTTTCAGCTTTTTTACTTTCTTTATGTATAGCATATGTACTTGTTGTTTTTGTGCTGCAGCGTTCTCATATGAAACAAAGAATTTGGAATGGGATTTTTCTAACCCTTGAGAGCATACCAGATATTTTACTTATTTTATTATCGCAACTTCTTGTCATACTTATTTTTCAAAAAACAGGATTTATGCCAATCAAACTTGCTGGATTAGGGGAAGAAAGAGTACGTTTGTTACCTATTATATGTCTTACAATACCAACAACGTTATTGTTTATTAAACTTTTGTTATTAAGGTTCAGAGAAGAATTAGAGAAAGATTATAGTATGTTTGCCAAGAGTAAAGGGTTAAGCTTACGACATATTTTGACACATCATATTTCAAGAAATGTTTTATTGACGACAGTTTATTATGCGAAAACAAATATTTTATTTATGCTATCCAATTTATATATTATTGAATGGATTTTTAACACATATGGAATGTTTGTATTCGTAAAAGAACATTCAAGTACAGAAATTTTCACAGTAAGTTTAATTATATTATATGTACCGATCTTTATCTTATTTCGTTTATTACATACGCTTTTACAAAATGTTATAAAGGAGCGTGTATAATATGTGGCAAGTTGTTAAAAGAGATGCAAGATTTTGGTTTGGTGTAACCTTTTTAAGTGTCCTTATGATTGTTAGTATTGGGAATACGTTGTTTTTCGATGGGAATATTCGTGAACTAACGATGATGTATAACGCAAAAGGAGAATTAGAGGTTGCTCCGTTTTCACCATCGAGTAAATTTTGGTTCGGAAGTGATGCGAAAGGCCGCGATCTTTTTCAACTAATAATAGAGGGAGCGAAATGGACGGTTGGTGCGAGTTTAATTATAGCGATTTTACGAGTAATTATTGGAGGGGGCATAGGCTTACTTCTCGGTATGTATAGTCGGCGTTCTTTTCCAATTATTTCGTCCTTTTTTGACCCATTCAGCATTGTACCAATGGTTATGATTTCCTATTTTATATTAAGGGGAGTTTTAATGTTCGACAGTGGAGAGGCAGCTGCTCCGTTTCATTTGCGAGTTGCGTTTCAAATTATAGTTCTTGCATGTCTTGCAGTACCGACAGTTATGTTGTATGTAGCACAAGAAGTCAAGCGTATTAAGAAAGAAGAATTTATGTTGGCGGCAACAGTGCTTGGAGGAAGTAAGTGGCAAAGACTGAAGCGTCATGTATGGCCGCATATGTTACCATCATTTCTTTTATTAGTAGCCCAGCAATTTGTAAGTACTTTATTACTCCTCTTGCATCTTGGTTTGTTGGAATTATTTTTTGGCGGAACAATAATTTTTGGCGGTATAGATGCAGATAGTGTAACAAAAGAATGGACAGGGTTAATTGGTCAAAACTTCCGTCACTTAACTACTCATACATGGATTGTACTTATTCCGATTGCTTTTTATAGTATGACAATTTTGTCAGGAAATCTGATTAGTAATAGTATGCAAGATGCGATTAAGCTAGGAAATGTTAGAAGAGCGAATCGGAAGAAGGAAGAAGTGAAAGTAGAGAAACAAATACAGCCTACCATGAATGATTTTTCATTTCATAGTGAGGTGCAAAAATAAAAAAAGATAGCTGAAGACAAATTGTTTTCAGCTATCTTTTTTGTTTAAAGTGGTGGTAAATCAATCTTACCTTCTTCAAATAATTCTTTTATCATATGTTTCGTATAACCAGCTGCTTGACCAAATGTGATTTTTGCTGGCATTGGTGCTTCATTTACATCTACAACTACATCAATAATGCATGGTTTACTTTGTTTTACCGCATTTTCAAAGGCAGGAAGTAAGTCATCTAACTGTTCGACGCGGTATCCAATACCACCGCACGCCTCAGCATATTTTGCGAAATCAGGATTCGTTAAGTCTGTACCAAATTCAATATTTCCCATAACTTCTTGTTCAAATTTAATCATAGCAATTTTATTATTGTTTAATACAACGACAACGATTGGTAGTTTATATTTAACAGCTGTTACGAAGTCATTCATTGTCATTCCGAATCCGCCGTCACCACAAACTGCAAACACTTGTTTATCCGGGAAAGCAATTTGTCCAGCCAGTGCACCAGGTAAACCGCAGCCAAGTGTTGCAAGCCAACTAGAAATGATAAATTGCTGATTCGTCATACGGAAGTGCCTTGCTGTCCATACTGTTACATTTCCAACATCGACTGAAAGAATTGCGTCATCTTCTGTTACTTGTTGCAGTGCATGCATAACTCGCTGTGGTTTAATTGGAGTAGAAGAATCTTCTTCTTGATTGTGTAATTTTTCTTCCCACTTTTTCATCATTTCTTGATGATGTTCTAAGAAGGAATGGTCCTCGTGTTTTTCTACATTTTCAATTAACCATTTTAATGTTTTATCAGCATCACCAGCTAAGCCGATATCTGTCGTATAACGTTTCCCGATTTGTGCGGGGTCTGTATCAATATGAAGTGTTTTTGCTTTTTCGGGTAAGAAACCAGTGAACGGATAAGAAGTACCAACCATAATTAAAGTATCTGCATGCTTCATTGCTTCATAAGAAGGTTTCGTCCCGATTAATCCTAATCCACCGATACAAAGAGGGTGTTCATCAGGAACAATCCCTTTAGCGGGTAATGTAAGTACGATTGGAGCACCGATATGTTCTGCAAATGCAAGTAAAGACTCTCTCGCATGTTTCGCGCCTTTCCCGGCTAAAATAACAGGTTTTTTCGCTTCATTAAGTGCGAGTTTCGCTACAGTTAAATCTTCTTCTTGCGGAAATATTTCAGGTAATGTAAAGGAAGAGTTCGTAATACGTGCACCATTTTTCACTTCAAATTTCGGAACATCATCTGGAATGGTTAGAACCGATACACCTTTTTTCGTATATGCCATTCGAATCGCTTGATTCACTACAGCAGGTAGTTGTTCAGCTGACATTATTCGTTGGTTATAAACCGCAACGTCATCAAACATTCTTTCTAAGTTTACTTCTTGGAAAAAATCCGTCCCGAGTAAATCGGTTTCTACTTGTCCTGAAATTGCTAATACAGGAGCTTGATCGAGTTTTGCATCGTATAAACCATTTAATAAATGAATAGCTCCAGGTCCTGCAATAGCCATACAAACACCAAGTTTCCCTGTTAATTTCGCATATGCCGCCGCTGCTAACGCGCCAGCTTCTTCATGGCGAACTTGAATAAATTTAATTTTATCTTGTTTTTTTCTTAAAGCTTCAATTATAGAATTGATGGAATCTCCTGGCATACCATATATGTGTTCTACACCCCAGTCAATTAAAAGATCCACTAATGCTTCACCGGCTGTTTTCCCAAACATAATCGTTCCTCCTTATAATAGGTATATACTATTATGTTTTGGAGAAAAAGGAAAAATATACAAATGATATAACTTATTTGTTTTAATGATGTCCAGTGAAAAGAGTGAAGACTATTATTAGTAAAAATCCACTTATAGACCACGATAGAAACGGAAGGAAAGGTAGCTGTTTTTTTGCTTTCCAAAGCATTTCGTGAATTGTGACATAGCCAAGAGAACCAATTGCGCTTCCCATAATAAGCCCTTGTAAATGGAGAGCTTTTCCGTCCATCATAATGCCAAAAACAGTACCGGTACCTAGGATGAGAGAAAGTAATAAAGTTGTTAATAAAAATGAAATATATTTATGTTTTGTAAAAAGAAATGGAATAATTAAAGCTAACCCTTCTGGAATATGGTGAATGACAATCGCAAGTAAGAAAGGAATGGCAGAGTCGTTATGATTCGTAAATGCTGTACCTAAAGCAAACCCACTCGGCATATTATGAATGAATATAGCGAAAGAAAGAAAAAGGAAGGTTTGCCATGCTTGTTGATCTTTCTTATGTATAATCGGATGATGGCAATAGTTATCTAATAAGCTCATAACTAAAATACCGATAGCTATCCCAAGTATAGGACCTATTATTTCATAGCTTGAAAATGTTTCAGGAATAATTTCAAGTGATAATAATCCAAGTAAAATCCCACCACATAATGCGTATAAGCGATGCATCTTTTCTTCAATTAGTTGGCGTGTTGCTACTCCAACAGCACCTCCTAATAGTAATCCACCGAACGAAAAAAACGTAACGATTATTGGAATCCATAGACGTTCCATATTATCACACTCCGATTCTATACCCTTAATTTCAGCTTACTAATGGGGGAGGGAGATTAGTCCAAATAATTATGTTTGATTATAGAGAAAAATCTATCAACTCGTTACACCATTTGGTTAAAAAGGTATCTAGATGAAAGAAATAATGAGGAGCCTTGTTTGTTTATTACGGAAAGAAGGCCAAAAAGACGTATGAGTATTGATAACCTAAGATTTATTATCAAACGTATATCGAATCGTGCCGGGATTAAAAAGAGTATTCATCCTCATCAATTACGTCACAGCTATGCTACACATATGATTAACAACGGTGCGTCACTTGAAGTAATACAAAGCTTACTTGGTCATGAGAAGAGTGAAACCACGAGAATATATGCTCAGCTGAGCGGAAAGCTGAGACGCGATTTTTATATTGAATATTTTTGAAAGCTACTGAAATTAATCTTTAATCAAAATCGAGGCCCGCATATATAAAGACGTATCTTTTTGAATTGGGCCACTTAATGGAATATGCAGGAATTTCTTGAAAAGGTTTCGAAGTAGTTATTATACTGACGTTATTCAAAGGAGCAGGAAAATGCAAGAAAATATATCAATTCTTTTAAGTAATGTAAAATTTAAATAGTTGAGAAAGAGAAAGAAATATCAAAAATACAGAGGTGGCTTGCTTGCTAAGAGAAGAATTAAAGAAACGTGCAATATCGATGGTCAAAATTCCTAGTCATTTTCAACCTCTCATAGAGGAGTATGTTGAGCGAGAGAATGGAGAAGGGGAGGCTATTTTTTCATGGACAAACGAAGAACAAGATGAGGGTATTACTGTTAACCTAGATTTATCTGGTAATTTGACTGGTTTAACAATTGATAATAACGATAAAAATTCAGATGTGATTCCTTTAAATATAGAGGAAAAAAGAGAATATGCCGAACAATTCTTACTTAGCAATTATCCTGAAGCATTAAAAGATTTAACATACTATAAAACAAAAAAAATTACTTGTGCAGACCGTTTTTACTATGAACAAATCGTTATGGACTTACCGTTAGAACATGCTGGTTGTTATATTGATATAGACCTCGCGGGGAATATTGTTAACTTTACATATAAAGGTGTGAAAAGGATTCTTGTTATTCCAAAAATGTTGATTTCAAAAGAAAAACTGGTTGAACACGTACAAAATAGACTTAATTTTCAACTGACAATTGCAAAGTTGTCTACTGCTACTCATGATGTAGCAGTAGATGGACTCCGTCTTGTGTACGAACTTGAGCAATTTTTTATGAAATATAAAGCTGACGTTTTGAAACCAACGTTAACGATTATACATGACGAAGACGCTCCGCAAACATATGTCTTGCTTACTCCTCCTTCGAGTACGACCGTACGAAAAGATTTATCTATTGAAGATATCATTGGTATTACCGAGAGGATGGAAGTCATTCGTGAAGTAGATATGGGAGAAGAAACGGGCATAGTGTGGCGTAATCGGGACTGGGAGATGAAGGAAGGGGATTTATCTATAAATGACTTTTTCAAAAGACAGTCAGAAGATACAGTTAAAGCCTTCATTTCAAAGAAAACTGGTAAAATCAGAAGCTTTATGTGGTTTAATGAACGAAGTGGCGATCTTAGACTTAGTCGTGAGGCATGTTATCAAAAAGCCATTGCGTTTTTACAAATGATTGTTCCAGATTATTATGGGTATTTACAACTGATTGTTCGAGAAAACGAGGAAGAAGAGGATGATTCTTCAATGAAAGAATCATTTACATTCCATATGCATAACGGTCATGGTATACCAATTCAACTTGAATTAGTTATGATTGTTGTTAATCGTCAAACAGGACAGGTTGATCATTATAGTGGACCGCGTTTTGATATGGAACAATTGAGCCAAATCCCTGTTGAACCGGTTATTTCTAAAAAAGAAGCAAGTGAAATATTTATCAATCATTTGGATTTTGAATTAGCTTGGAACAAAAATTATGATAGTGAAACAGAATCCTATATCCTTGTTTATCGAGCGTGTGATCGTCATTCCAGGACCTCCATCCAGTACATTGATGCCATGACTGGAGCAGTTATTTCCAATATAGATAAATAACATGTGATGACGTCAAATTGCACAGGTTCAAAGGGACAAAATTAACTAACCAAACTACAACTATGTTTTCTTATTAAACTAAATCTATAGTTAATTAAGAATTAAGTGATTTTAAGATAGTTATTCCATTAAAGGGCGCGATTGTTGAACAATACAGACAGAAAATGATCAAACTTTTTTATAAAAGCTAAATAATTAATCTCAAAAGTTGAATCCATTTTGATCAATCTTGAACAGCTCCCACCCCAAGGAATGGGTAGGAAATGGACAAATGAGTAGGGGGAGATAAATGGCGGTTAGGCAAAAGCCTAAAGGGTCTTCTTGTTGAAGAATTAGTATAAGGTATCGTAATCAGTTCGTTCTTATAGAAAGAAAATGCTGCGGCTCCGAAGCGTTCTTACATCTACGGAATTGTTCCATTGTAAAAGTTTTATCACCAATGAAAAGTGAAAAATATAGAAAAGATAAAAACTAACACGGTAGCCGAAACTACCGTGTTAGTTTTTATCTTATTATTTGTTCCGTAATAAACGCATACTGTTAAGGATTACAATAAGTGCAGCGCCTGTATCACTTAGGACAGCCATCCAAAGAGTAAGCCAACCTGGGAAGATAAAGGCAAGGGCGATAAATTTAATAATCAATGAGAACCAAATATTTTGTTTTATGATGTGCAATGCTTTCCGACTTAGTTTCATTGTATAAGGAAGTTTTTCAAGATTATCTGCCATTAATACAATATCTGCCGTTTCCATTGCGGTATCAGTTCCTGCACCGCCCATTGCAATCCCTAGGTTTGCAGTAGCGAGGGCAGGGGCATCATTTATGCCGTCCCCAATCATAGCCACTGTTTTTCCTTCAGATTGAAGTTGTTTGACAGAATGAACCTTATCTTCTGGAAGTAAGTTAGCAAAATAGCGATCTACTTTTGCTTTCTGTGCAATGTGTTCTGCGGTTCCTTCATTGTCTCCTGTTAACATAACAGTTTCCCGAATACCTGATTGTTTTAATTCTTGAATTGTTCCATAAGTAGTAGAACGAATGGAATCTGCTACTGAAATCATTCCTAAAATGACTTTGTTCGTTCCAACAAGTATCACGGTTTGACCAATTCTTTGCATCTCCTGAATCGGTTCGTTCCACATTTGAAGTGAAACTCCAAAACCTTCATATAATGCTTTATTTCCAGCGTAGTATGTTTCGCCATCTATAGTTACTTGCGCACCTTTTCCTACAATGGTGCGGAAGTCTGTTCCGCTTTGGATAGAAGTTTGATGCTCTTTCGCATATGCTGTAATTGCTTTGGCAATGGGATGATTAGAGTATTCTTCAATTGTTGCTGCGATGGATAATAACGCATCTTCAGTACAATCTACGCTGCGTACATGCATTACTTTTGGTTTTCCTTCAGTCAATGTTCCTGTTTTATCAAACGCAATAGCATTTAATGAACCTGCGATTTCTAGAGCAGTACCACCTTTAATGAGTACACCGTTTCTTGCTGCATTTCCAATTGCAGATACAATAGCAACAGGAGTTGAGATAACTAAAGCACAAGGACACGCAACAACAAGAAGTTCTAATCCTTTATAAAACCATTCCATCCATTCGCCCATACCAAGAAGGGGAGGGATAATCATGACACCAATTGCTAATACAAAAACGATAGGTGTATAGATTTTTGCAAAACGATCAACAAATGCTTCTGTCGGTGCTTTATTTTCCTGTGCTTCCTCTACAAGGTGAATAATTCGAGATAACGTAGTATCCTCAACAAGTTTAGTGACTGTAATCTCAAGAGAACCTTCATCATTAATCGTTCCTGCATATACGGAATCACCAATTTGTTTATCAATTGGGATAGATTCACCAGTTATCGGCGCTTGGTTTACAGTAGAAGTGCCTCCTATAACTGTGCCGTCTAATGGGATTTTTTCACCTGGCTTTACAACAATCGTTGTATTTACTGCAATATCATCAACGGATTTTTTTATAAGTTCAGTTCCAATTTTTATCCAAGCTTCTGATGGTGCTAAATCAATTAATCCACGAATAGATTCTCGTGTACGTTCAATTGATTTATTTTGTAGCGTTGCCCCTAATGCAAATAACCAAACAACTGTTGCGCCTTCTAGCCATTGACCAATTAATGCAGCGCCAATAGCGGCTGATATCATGAGAACGTTCATATCGAGCGATTTACTTCTAATTGCATAAAAGGCACTTTTAGCAGGTTTATAACCACTAATACCAATGCTCATAGCATAGAGAAGTGTAATAAGAAGAGGGGATATGATTGTAAAACTTCCTCCAAATCCTAAAGCTAAAAATAAACCTGAGAGAATCAAAGTTGTATTTTTTGATTTTGAAACAGGTGTTGCCCCTCTAAGAGCTCCAGCTAGAGACGCTTCAAATCCTGCGTTAGACACTTCTTTTATAATGTCATCCACATTCCGGTCATGACGAATATGCATTTTTCCAGTAGCGAAGTTTACTCGAACTTCTTCCACGCCAGAAACGTTGTGTAGATGCTTTTCGATTGTTAAAGCACATGCTCCACAATCCATACCTTCTACAAGATAAGTTTGTACGCCATCTCCTGATATTTTTTGAGTATTAAGAAGAGGTGATGGGTCACTACAGCAAGAAGATTTTGATGTCACTGGTTCTTTGGGTAGGTCTAATTCAGATGAACAACAGGTTTCAGTTTTAATAGAATTGTTACTACTACAGCAAGAGATTTCCTTAGTAATAGGGATAATTGGAATCTCTTTTTTTGAAGAACAACACGATGCTGTTTCATCTGTAGTTTCTTCGTTTTCAGTTTTAGTTTCACCATTACAACAAGAAGTGTTTTTAGCAACTGGAACAATAGGAATCTCTTTTTTTGAAGAGCAACACGATGAAGTTTCCGTTGCTAATTCTTCTTTTGTGGATGCTATGGAAGAATCTTGACAGCAATTCGCTTGTTTTCCGCTCATCTTTTTATCTGTCATGTCAGTTCTCTCCTTTTTGAGATAAACAACCATCGTTTTTGTCACATGATGCTACTTCATTTTGTACCTCATGAAAGACAACATCGAACATTGTAAGTAACTGTTCAATTTGTGTACTGCGTAAGGAATAGTAGACATATTTTCCTTCTTGTCTACCTAGGATAATGCCGCAGCCCTTTAAACAGTTTAGGTGTTGTGAGATATTTGACTGATTTCCTTTAGTGATTTCTACAATTTCGGATACCGTTTTTTCACCATCTAACATACATTGAAGAATCTGAAGTCTTGTTTTATCAGCAAAGCCTCGAATAAATTTGGCTTTAATATCTAAGTCATTTGAGTTGCACAATCGTATTCACTCCAATCGTATTAGTCATTACTAATGTGTTTATTCTTCATTCATATTAGCATTGGCTAATATGTGTGTCAAAATGTTTTCGAAAAGTCTGATAAAAATTACTGAGCTTTGTTTTTTGCTGTGAGAAGGAATGTAAATAATGAATAAAAAATAATATAGTTAGTGGAAGCGAAGGGTATGTTATAGTTTTTGGTGCACGCATTAAGAGATTTTATGTAACAGGGAAGAGAAGCTTTTTGTTTAAATTTCAGGGTATGCAAAATGTAAACGTTGACTGGGATTTATTTCTCATGCTAACATATAGATAATTTAATCAAGGCGGTGGAAATGTATTGGACTCAGATGTTGACTCGGATAGGTGGCTAAATGACCTCGATTTTCTCAAAGTACCTCTCATCATTTTGAGAATGTAGATTGTATACAATCTCATGTTAATGTGTATGAAATTATAGGTATGGAAAGAGAAAATATATCAGGAGGTGAATCCTTTAGTTTCAAGAAAGCTAAGGGAATTAGTTGGACATATTTAATTTAATCATGGTAGCGGTTTTAATCGCATGTACTGCATTTTTCGTGGCAATTGAGTTTGCTATTGTAAAAGTAAGAGGTTCAAAGATTGATCAATTTGTATTAGAAGGAAAGAAGGGTGCGCTGGCAGCTAAGAAAGTGACATCAAACTTGGATGAATATTTGTCAGCTTGTCAATTAGGGATTACAGTTACAGCAATGGGACTTGGAGCACTAGGTGAACCAACGATTGAGAGACTTTTACATCCTTTATTTGATAAGTGGAACATCAATCCTTCCATTGCAGGTGTATTATCTTTAGGAATTGCTTTTACTATAATGACGTACTTACATGTTGTAGTTGGTGAATTAGCACCAAAAACATTCGCGATTCAAAAGGCTGAGAAGGTTACTTTATTACTTTCGGCTCCGCTTATCTGGTTCTACAAAATCATGTATCCGTTTATTCGCTTGTTAAATGGCTCTGCAAGGATGATAACCGGAATGTTCGGCTTAAAACCTGCATCAGAGCATGATGTAGCACATACAGAAGAAGAATTACGATTGATTCTTTCTGAAAGTTATGAACGTGGAGAAATTAATCAAGCTGAATACAAATATGTAAATAATATTTTTGAATTTGATAATCGTATCGCGAAAGAAATCATGGTCCCTCGTACAGAAATTATAGGGCTACATGTAGATAATTCTTTAGCAGACCATATGAAAATAATCCGTGATGAAAAGTACACACGTTACCCAGTATTTGGGGAAGATAAAGATGAAATCATTGGTATGGTGAATGTGAAAGATTTCTTTATCCGTTATATGAATAAGGAAGCAAAAGAATTCAGTTCTATTCAATCGTATACGCGTCCAGTAATTGAAGTAATTGAGACCATACCGATACATAATCTTTTACTACAAATGCAAAAGAAACGTATTCCGTTGGCTGTATTATATGATGAATACGGCGGTACGGCTGGTATTGTAACCATTGAGGATATTCTGGAAGAGATTGTAGGAGAAATACGTGATGAATACGATGAAGATGAGCGTCCTCCCATCCAACAAATGAAGGAAGGTCATGTTGTCGTAGAAGGTAAAGTATTAATTAGTGAATTAAATGATTTACTAGGATTACATATGAATGATAGTGATGTTGACACGATTGGTGGTTGGATTCTGATGCAGAATTATGATATCCAGGAAGGGCAAACAATAAATAGCGAAGGATATGCATTTAAAATTCTTTCTAAAGACCCTCACCAAATCAAACGTGTTGAAATACAAAAAGAAATGTTGGAAGCAGCAACTGTATAGTTGCTGCTTTTATTCAGCTGATAACATGGTAGCCTTCGTCATTAAATTCATTGATTGATCAACTTTTTATCTGTTAACACATTACCGAAATAGGGAATGATTGTTTCCTTTGCATTCACGGTTCAGCACTCCTTCGATATTGTAAAATGTATCTCATTTATACAAATTGTAATATAATTTAAAGGCAAGTTCGTAGCGTAAAATAGATTAAAGGTAACAAATATCGAGAAAGGATTACCTGTCAAAATTATCATTAGTATTTGTATTTCACTAGATAATAAAAAATGTAGAATGATTTCATTTCTGACATTGTTATTTACTAGTAATCAAAATAAAGAATAAAGAAATTTCTCGGCTGGGAATTTTTACACAGTCATAAAATGGAGGCAATAGTTATGCAGCAAATTAAAAAAATAGGAAACGCATTTTGGTATATGACACCCGTTTCCGAGACTGATAGACCTATCTTAGGAATGGTAGTTGGAAAAGAAAAGACTTTGATGATAGATGCAGGTAATTCAGAAGCACATACACAATTGTTTTTAGAAATGCTAAAAGAGCAAAATATCTCAAATCCTGATTTTGTAGCATTAACGCATTGGCACTGGGATCATATTTTTGGATTGCCTGTATTACAAAATGCATTGTCTATCGCACATTTTGAAACAAAAAAAGAGATGCAGACACTAGTTTCTTATGAGTGGTCGGATGAGGCATTGGACGCACGAGTGAAAGAAGGTACAGAAATTGAATTTTGTGCGGACTGTATAAAAAAAGAGTTCAGTGAACAACCAAGAAATATTCAAATTATTCCGCCGACCTTAACCTTTCAGAAGCAACTTGAATTAGACCTTGGTGATGTGACATGTGTGTTAAAGCATGTGGGAGGAGACCATTCACATGACTCTGTTGTCATTTATATTAAAGAAGAAAAGATATTGTTTTTAGGAGATTGTATTTATGCAGATATTTTTTCTTCTAAGCGGAACTATACGACGAAACGAACGTTTAAATTGATACAAGAATTAGAGGGATTTGATGCTGAGACATATATTCTTTCTCATGGGACAGCTATAAATCGGGATGAGTTTTTACAAGAAATTCATTTGCTAAAAACAGTAGGAGCTTATACGGAAACTCATAAAGGCAATGAAGAGAAGATAAAGGCAGCGTATAAACAAGAACTAGATAGAGAATTAAATGAAGATGAGCTAGAAACGATAGAGTATTTTGTAAATGGTTATGAAATGGTTAATCTGTAAAACCTAACTCTAATTAAATGGATGCTTATTCTGACCAAATGCAATTTAACTGCACAAAAAGAGTATTGAAAATTAATTCAATACTCTTTTTAATAATTAAATATCTAGTCCCAACCAATTTCTAAATTTTTTTGCTGGCTCATCACCTGGGTTTATACGGCTTTCAACACTGGTTGTGATTAGCAGCTTTTTTAGCTAATTCAGTAATATATTCAAAGAATGCATCACGTTTCACATCATAAATGACATTTACTGGTCGCCCATCATTAGTTTCCACTGTACGCCCTTGGCTTGGTCCGTAAGTATGGACAATACTAGTAATCGTTAGAGTTTTTGAAAGGTTAGTGTTTCCGACAAACGCAGTAGTTAGTACATCCCATAAATAGTAAGTAGAGTTCGTTGAAAAGTGAACGAGAGGGGGGACCATTGCATAGCATTGACCAAGGAAATCAACACCAATATATTTACGCTCTTTTGCCCACTGTTCACGTATGTCTATTGTTAACGGAACTTGGTTTGTACTTTCTAGTGTCACTAAGTCGATTTCAATTTTTGCCTCCCATACACGAGCTACTGCTTCAGGGTCCCAAAACGAATTCCACTCAGCCGTTCCATCATGTTCTGGTTCATGTACATTGCCTGCACTACGAAATGTCCCTCCCATCCAAATAAGGCGCTCAATTTTCCCCTCGATTACAGGTGCTTCATATAGTGCACGGGCTAAATCCGTAAGAGGACCTGTAAATAATAATGTTGTTTTCTCTTCAGTTTGTAGTAGGGTTTCAATTAAATGATGATGCGCAGGTTTGGCTGCTGCAGGTGTTACAACTTTTCCAGACTCATTTAAAATTGGTAAAGCATCTACATAAAATGCATGCATCCGCCAGTCTTTTGGAAATGGATTTTTCCCACGAGAGTTTGACGCTGCTACTTCAATATTACTTTTGCCGAGGCGATCGATAATTTTACGACTTGCAGACATTGCGGGTTCTAAATAGCAATCTGCAGGGATAACCGAAACACCTGTAAGTTTGACGTTGTCCATCTGAAGTAATAAAAATAATGAAATTAAATCATCTACACCACCATCATGATTGAAGTACACTTTTTTCATCATTTTAATCTCCATCCTATATTAATTAAATATGAATTGAGGAAAAATCATCAATAATTTCTACCACTTCAATTTTCCCATTAATTAATAGCTCAGGAAGTTCATTTCTAACGTTTCCTTTCCAATACTCTCTAGCCTGTTCAATTTTTTGAGCGAAAGGAATACCATCTTCTTTCGGTAAAAGATTTCCGTCACCTTCAAAAGAACTACCGATCACTCGTAGTTTAACAATCTGCAAAACTTTTCGATTGTAAGAATCAAATAGCGCTTTCCATTTCAAAGCATCTTCATAGCTTTTGGAAGCATATAAGCAAGACAACCTTGAGGGATATTCAGGGAATTCTTGCAGTCTAACCATTTCTACAATCGTTTCTCTAACCGCTCTAATTGTTTGATCTATATAATTTATAACTACTTTAGCACTTTCATTATTTATATGTAATTCCTCATTGAGATAATGACTTTTTAAAATTTGAATGGAGTCTTCATCATTAGAATTTAATTGTTCTCTTTCAAAAAAGAAGTGATAGAGGGTATTAGTTTGATTTTTGTCAAAGTGAATGATTTGTCCGATACTCATTGTTTTCCTTGTAACGATGTGATATGCGTAAAATTCTGCTTTATTCATAGTTATCCTCCTAGTAGTAATTATCATATAATTCAATATTAAATTTAATAATTCAACATTAAAATATATAAAACCTTTGTAAGTAAAAAGTTATAAAGTGGGAGGATTGAAGTGAAGAGTGGAAGAAATGCACGTAAACGCTTTAAAAATGTTCACAAAATTTTCACTTACGAAGGAGTTTCCAATATCGATATAATGACAAAGACTCAAAGAGAAGGGATGATGAAAATTGCCAACAACAAGAAAGGAAAACCTCCAATTTGGTATGATGATGTGCCTCGGGATGGTTATAGTTATGACGTTTTACAATTTAGTAATGAATGGAGCAGGAGGGCCAATTCATATTAAGGAGATCGCATTAGAACTAATAATTGGATTTATTATTGCGCTATTAATTGAAATATGTATCGTTGGACCGTGTGCGAAAAAGATTGTATTTGCATTACCATTTGATAAATCAAAAAAAGTAAAGATGATTATTGCGATGGCAACAACAATGGTAATCGGAATGGTATTCTTTATGTCATTTTACGGAATGGCTATGATGTATTTACATAATGGGTTACATGGTGACTCATTCGTTTCAATTTATTTTTCGGTCTTTATTAAAAATTTTATTATGGCGTATCCATTGCAATTAATTATTATGGGACCACTTGTACGTTTCTTATTTGGAAAGTTTGTTTTGAAGAATAAAGCTGTTAATGTAGTGTAGTTTTAATTGTTATAACATTATATATTGATAAAACATTATAAACACATCTCACATATTTTGAGATGTGTTTTTTCGTGTACATTACTAATTATTTTCATATCGATGTGACATTTGTCCTTTTGTTGTTGTAGTATTGTAGCTTTTAATTAAATCATAGATAGAAGATTAGGAGATGATTTTTTGAAAGGTATTTTATTTGCAGTTTTTGGAGGAGTATTCATTACACTTCAAGGTACGTTTAATGCGAAACTTAGTTCAGATATCGGTATATGGTCGACGAGTATTATGACGCATTTAATTGGGTTTCTTATTGCAACAACTATATTTTTGTTAAAGAAAGAAGAGAAAGTAACGGATTTAAAGGGTGTGAAAAAAGTATATTTAGCAGCTGGCGCACTTGGTGGGTTGATTATTTGTGCGGAAACAATGGCGATATATTCAATGGGAGTTACATTAACAGCTGGAACACTTATGGTTGCTCAATTATTAACAGCTACTGTTATTGAAATGAAAGGATTATTTCATATAAAAAAGAGACAAATGGAGAGATACCATATTGTGGGAACAATAGTAATGATTTTAGGTGTTTTTGTGTTTAATATGTAAGGAAAGAAGGGACTGTAAGTGGATAATAAATCAGACTTAATTATTCAATATTTGAAAGCTTATAATATAATTGAAATTTTTTCAGGAATAAGTACTGACAATTTTCAAGTAAATCATTTTGAAAAAGGCAAGCTTATTTGCGATAAAGATGATGAAATTCATCGTTTATATTTTGTTATTAAAGGAAAAGTAAAAGTTTACACGATTACACCAGAAGGAAAGAAACTGATTCTTCGCTTTATAAATCCGTTGGCGATTGTTGGTGATATTGAACTAATACAAAATAGTAAAGCACATAACGTTGCTGAAGCTTGTTCAGATGTAGTAGCTATCTCCATTTCTAATACGGTTATTAGAAACAAGTTATTACATGATCCTATATTTATGAAATTTTTGCTTGAAAACATTGCGAACACGTTAAAAATATCGACTCGTTTTACAGCTCTAAATTTACTTTATCCGGTAGAAGTACGTGTAGCTAGTTATTTACTTTCAATTTCAACGGATAGTAATGGGAATATGTATAAAGAGGATTTGAATTCAACTTCTGTATCAAGTATTGCAGATTTTATAGGTGTAAGTTATAGGCATGTAATTCGAGTTTTACAAAAATTTTATAATGAAAAATTAATTGAAAAGAATAATGGAGTTATTGTAATTAAAGATTTTTCTAGAATGAAGGAAGTTGCTAAAGATAATATATATGAATAATGAAAGGGAGAGAAGGATTATGATTGGATTTAGTTTAGCTATATTAGCTGGAATATTAATTAGCTTACAATCTGTTTTTAATACGAAAGTGAATGAAAATGTAGGACAGTGGTTAACAACTGCATGCGTTCTTGGAATAGGTCTCATGAGTTCTGTTCTATTTTATATCATAACAGAGAAAAGTATTAGCATTAATTTTTATACTACAAATTATTTGTCTTATATAAGCGGATTGTTTGGCATTGGATTAATTATTTGTATAATGGGTGCAATAAAGAGTTTAGGTCCAGCGTATACGGTGTTAATTAGCCTTATTACTCAATTAGTTGTTGCATTATGTATCGATACATTCGGATTGTTTGGAATGGAGAGCGTTCCAATACAAATAAATAAATTAGTTGGAATAGGTCTATTAATTGTAGGAGTAGGAATTTTTAAAAATCTATTTTCGAATAAGAAAGCTATTCATATAAACAAGGATAGGGTCTAAAGAATTTAAAGGAAAAAGGTGTTAATAATTAGAACATATACATGTAGTTGGTAGTAAATGAGCGATAAGGAGAGAAAATAAGTGATTCAGTACATGTTGGAAGATGGTGTACATTATTGGAAAATCGATGGGATTCAGCATTGGTGTAAAATTGCAGGGACAGCTCATAATACAGTTCCTCTCATTATTGTACATGGAGGTCCAGGTGGTAATCATTATGTATTTGAAAGAACACTTGGAGTGAAGTTAGAGGAATATATAACTGTAGTTTATTATGAACAAAGAGGATGTGGGCGAAGTGATGCACCACAAGATGACGATGAATATTCAATAAATATTCTAGTGGAAGATCTAGAGAAATTAAGAAAGAGATTAAATGTAAAGAAAGTAAATTTGTTAGGTTATTCATTTGGTGGACAACTCTGTTTAGAATATGCTTTGAAATATCCAGAGAATATTAAACAAATGGTATTACAAGCGCCATCGTTAGATGAATATGATGATATGTATAATGTGCAGATAGAAGGTTTTTTACAGGTGACAGAAGGAAACATGAATGAACAAATCTCAATAATAAGTAAGTCAGAAGTTTCTTTAAAAGAAAAATATAATCAAGTTTGGAGTGTAGTTGATACCAAAACTATAGATCGACTATTATTTATAAATGAAGAATTTGCAAAGCTAAATCGAAGTCTTTGGGAGGAAAGTAAGTTAAACAATACAGGGAAGATGAGTAAAGTTATTTTAGAAACAAAATCAGCTTTACCACTTATTGAGCGCATTAAAGATTTAGAAACTGATACGTGTGTCATAGTCGGGGCGCATGACTATAACACGGGTGTGGGAATGAGTAGTAGAATAACGAGACAAGTAAAAAATAGTAAACTTGTTATATTTGAAAATAGTGCACATTTTCCAGATATTGAAGAGACGGATAAAGTATGTGAAACGATTATTGAGTTTTTGGAGATGTAGGGAGGATAGTAAGGTCGAACTATACAAGTATGCTCGTTTATTGGATGATACGAAACGTAAAGAGTTTTAGAAGGTTGTTAAACAAGGTGTTTTAATGGTCAAATCCATCAGGTATCAGAATGTGCGGAAGTTCCGAAAGATATTATGGATATGATGTGTATATTCAAATTGGTGGAGATGAAACAAATCATTTTGCTGCGGCAAGATCTTCTTTTGTAAATCCAGTACCTTTTGCTTTTTCTCCCCCATCCGCTTCAATTACTAGTCGTTTTGTAAAAAATGCTGCAAATACTAAATTATCTATCCCACCCAAAAAATATCTTCTTAAATAATCAGCACTATTTTTACGGACTCGACTAATTTTTTTGATAAGACTTGATTATATAAACGGAAAATCCATTTAGAAAATCTGAAAGAACTTTTTCTATGTTACTAGATACAGTGACTTCTGATAACGAGATTTATGTAAATAAGCCGCCCATATGGACAGCTCATTTACATAATTAGTGTTATATGAAGTTAGCTTTTAATTTAAATTGTTGGAGATGGAAATCTTGTTGCTTCAAAGTGTGTACTGCTAGGATCTGAATCGATTGAACCAGCTATGGTACTTGTTACAAATATTTGTACTTGATCTCCAGCATTTAATTGAATATTAGTAGAAACAGATGCAATATTGTTATTTCCAAGTCTAGTATTAAAAAAATCATTATCAATAGCTACTGCAATATTATTTACGAGGATAGATATTAATACTCTATAATCAGTAGGAGTAGTAGGAGGAGGAGTAACAATAAATTCAACACTTGCAATAATAGAATATATACCTTTTGTTGCTGGAATAAATGTGGAGGTAAGAGTATTATATTCATTTCTTAGATCGTATTGTTCATTTGGATATAAAACCTGTATAGAAGTATTTGCAGGAATAGTTATATTAGGATTAGTTGCATTTCTAACAGCTCTGAATGCTGATTGTATTTCAGGTTTTGGTGGTTCTGGAATAGGAAACGCACAAGGCATCCAACAATGATTGGGGTGTTTGCTAAATTTTGACGACATAAACAATCAAACTCCTTTATTTTTAGCATACTTATTATATGTAATGGAAAATGAGTATGTTTTGCTTGTACGTCTGTCCATGTTGGTTTCATTATTGGTAGTAAAAAACAAAGCTCACTTATTACATTTCATTTTATTTTATAGTTTTCTTTTTAAGTAGGTTGGTTTTGAACAATAAGAAGGGCTCTTATTTACAAATTTATAAAATAAAAAAGCACTCAAAATGAGTGCTTTTTTATTTTAAACTTGTACTTGTTGTACTTGTAAAACTTTTAAAGTAAGATCTAGTACAATTTTTTCACGAAGAGTCTCAAATGGTTCGTTTAGGTCTGTTGGACAAGGTGAAAAGTCTAATTCGAAAAATTGAGCGCTGACTAATTCGCAATACGGTTGTTCATTATAAAAAACTGTATTTTCGAAGAAGTATTTGTCTAAACGTGGTAGATCACCATTTTTAGGATTAATAAAGTGAGAAGTAGTATCTGAGGAAGCCGCTACTAAAGCTTGTGATAGAAAATCTGCTGCTGTTAAATCTGCAAAACCAGAAAATGGAACATTTGCAATACGATCATATAGCACTCCATTACACTCATCATTTGCATATTCGATATTTTTACGAATATATCCTTGTACAAATAATTTTGCTCTTGTAACTCGGCGGTAATTTGTACCTGGTACTGGAGTAAATGCTACAGGAACTAACTTACATTGTGTTAAAAATGCATTTTTTAAGATACGTTTAATTTCAACTGCTGGAGGATCTAATGAAATATCAGATTCTACAACAATTTGAATCGTTCTTTCTGCTAATACAACTGGTATTTTTACAATCGGTGCTCCCGGAGTAAGAATTGGTGTTGCTGCTGCATCACTTAATGGTGTTTGAGTTTGTCCGTCTACCTGACATGGTACATTAATTGGACATTGTTCGCTCATATTATCTAATCTCCTTTTTGAAATTACTTTAGATTTTTAAAACTATTCAATGTCAATATATTCGTTTTTTTTATTTATGTATGAGCATGTACAATAGTTTTTGAAATTTATTTATTAAAGTGTATTAATAAAATACCGACAATAGCCTATAATCATTAGTATTTTATTAATAGGAAATGTTTTTATAAGGTATATCCCTCTATTACATTTGATTATCCTTATATAGAAACTGAAAGAAGTTTTGTGCTAATAAGGTTTATAGAAAGAGAAATATGAGTCTTTCGATTTCTTTTATGATGAAATTAAATCCTAGTATATCTTTGTTATTTTGCAGCGTTTTCAAGTGCAATGAAACTACGATCTTGTTGACGTCCATCGTGCTGCTCAAAAGCCCGTTAGATAGCGTTACCAAATGTAAAATTTCTTACCAATTGTAAAAAAAAAATATTACTAAACATATATAACTAATGAATGCAATGTCTTTTTCAGTTATTATGTTGAAAATCATTTTATGATAAAATCTATTACATAATGAAATAAAGGGGTAGTATTCTATGGGTTATTTCTCAAATAGTTTATTAGTTTTGTTTGTTCTTATCGTATGTAGCTGTATGATTTTTGGTTGATAATATAATGATAGTCTTATATAAAAGAAGTTAACTCAGGTGAGGTAACTTCTTTTTATTTTATGTTGAGAAGGAATTCTATTTTTCTTATTGAAGTTTGTACTAGTTATTTTCACGTCGATCAGAATTTTTTTATAAAGGGTAGTTTTATGAAATATAAACAAGCCAGAGAATAGGGAGTATTACATGGAAAATAGTATACGCTACACAAGTGAACATCCTACAGATTTTAATGAATTATTAGCCTTATACGAATCTTTAGGATGGAATTCTCTTAAATTAACAGTTAATGAATTGGAACAAATGTGTAAACAAAGTTGGTATGCAATATATGCTTTTAAAGAGCAACAATTAATAGGTATGGGGCGCGTTATATCCGATGGTGTAATAACGGGGGTTATTTGCGGTGTATGTGTATTGCCAGAATATCAGTCCATTGGCATTGGAAAAGAAATAGTGGAACGATTAATCCAGCACTGTGAACAAAACAAAGTTATTCCCCAACTTATGTGTGTAGAAAATCTGCAATCTTACTATGAATCTATAGGGTTTGAGGCATTCTCTATTGGGATGACAAAACATATTATAAGATAGCGGCGCTTTATATTTTTGGTGTACTTGTACATATTTTTAAACTTCATTATAAAGGAGAATAAATTTATGGAGATTGCTAAAGGGGTAGAAATGTTACAACTTGAATTTCAAGAATTTATTATTCACCCAATTCTTTTATGGGATGATGAAATGGTAGTATTAATAGATACTGGATTCCCTGGACAAATTGAAGATATACAAGTAGAGATAGAGAGAGTTGGGGTATCTTTTGATAAGCTAAAAGTCGTCATTTTGACGCATCAGGATATAGATCATATAGGTGGTCTTCCAGAGTTGTTGCAGAACCGTGGAAGTAATATTAAAGTTTATGCGCACGAGCTAGATAAGCCATATATTGAAGGGGATTTACCTTTATTGAAAGATGGAAATGTAGAGAATTCACCAAAAGGTAAAGTGAGTGATACTGTGATTGATGGACAAGAACTTCCGTATTGCGGTGGGATACTAATTCTCCATACTCCAGGGCACACTCCGGGTCATATTAGTTTATATTTGAAACAAAGTAAAACTCTTATCGCTGGGGATTCAATGTATAGTGTAAATGGAATGTTAGGAGGAATTCATGCTCCAACTACTTTGGATGTTCAGGAAGCACAACAGTCTTTGAAGAAGTATTTAAATCTAGATATTGAATCCGTAGTTTGTTACCATGGTGGATTAAGTAAGGGGAATATAAATGCACAAATTCAAAAGCTGTAAATAAGAATTTTTTGTTAATCGGTGCTAAAGTATAATCTAATTGCTAGTATATAAATAAAACCCTTAAATTAATAAAGAGCATGTTTGAAGGGATTTCAAACGTGCTCTTTATTAAATATAATCAATTTAATTTTAATGACTTAACCCATTCCAATAAAACGAAACGATTTGTTTTGCTAATTCATCTATATTTGCAAGAGTAGGATTGTGATTCTCATCTTTAAAATTCCCGATTGATAATAAAGCTACGAAAGCATGGGCAGCAAATTTAGGATCTCCTTTAGGTATTTCTCCAAGGGCCGTCGCATTATCGAGTGCTTTTTCCAATACATCATACATGTTATCCTCGGCATTTTTTAATTCCTTCAATTGCTCTTCAGATAAGGATAGTTTTGCATCTTTCATAAAGTTCTTCATATCAATATCCATCGTTGCGTGTAAGTATACTGTAGCAAAGTCCAATAATCTTTCTTCCAAAGTCTTATTTGTAGAGAGGATTTGATCCATATTTTCTCTTATTCGTACCATCATTTGAATCATAGTAGCGGTAAATAAATCCGCTTTTGTTGAATAGTAATAGTAGACGGTTGCTTTTGTAACACCACATTCTTTCGCGACCTCATCCATCGAAACAACTTGATAATTTTGAGTGAGAAATAACCTAGTTGCAACTTCTAAAATGATTGCTTTTGTAGATTTTGTATTTTTATTTTGACGAGGCCTTCCGAGAGGACGTTGTTTTTGATCCAAATACATTCGCTCCTGACATTTATTATTGAGATAATTATAACATAATTTTTTAATCATTCTTGATTAATTAACCGACCAGTATATATAATTAATATTGGTGGGGAAAAGGAAGGTGGGTTTTTATGAAAAAGCACCCGTTAAATATGTTAGGGAAGCTTGTAGCAGGGAAGAATACGCAATGGATAACTTTATCGGTTTGGATTCTTATTACATTGGTACTTTCATTTACGTTGCCACAAGTAAACAGTATGAAAGAACCGAATCCGAAAAATTTACCTGAAACAGCTATGTCACAGCAAGCTGAAGCACTTATGAAAAAAGAATTTCCTAATAATGCAGGAAATCCGTTGTTAGTAGTATGGCATCGAGATGGTGGATTACAGTCAAAGGATTATAAACTCATACAAGATGTTTATAAAGAATTAAAGGCCAGTCCTTTAAAAGAACAATCAACATTACCACCATTTGATACAATTCCAGAGCAAGTATTATCAAAAAGTGCATCAAAAGATGGTACATCATTTGTTACACCAATATTCTTTAATAAATCTGCTGGAACGGATATATTAAAAGGTAATTTAGAAGAGTTACGAAAAATAGTGAATAGTAAAGTGGATGAAGATCCATTCAAACAAAAAATTACCGATTCTGGTTTACATGTTCGATTATCTGGACCGGTAGGTATTCAAACGGATGCGGTAAGTTTATTCAGTCAAGCTGATGTGAAATTATTAGTTGCTACTGTACTTCTCGTATTAGTTTTATTAATTTTACTGTACCGTTCACCAATTTTAGCAATTTTACCTTTAATTGTCGTTGGATTTGCGTACGGTATTACAAGTCCTACACTTGGTTTTTTGGCCGATCATGGATGGATTAAAGTAGATGCACAGGCTATATCGATTATGACTGTTTTACTGTTTGGAGCAGGAACGGATTACTGTTTATTTTTAATTTCAAGATATAGGGAGTATCTGTTAGAAGAAGAAAGTAAATATAAGGCACTGCAACTTGCTATAAAAGCTTCAGGTGGTGCAATTATAATGAGTGCACTAACTGTAGTATTAGGATTAGGAACATTATTGCTTGCACATTATGGAGCCTTTCATCGATTTGCAGTACCATTTAGTGTTGCTGTTTTCATAATGGGAATCGCTGCATTAACAATTCTTCCGGCATTATTATTAATTTTTGGTAGAGTTGCATTCTTCCCATTCATACCGAGAACAACTGCAATGAATGAAGAGTTTGCGAAAAAGAAAGTTTTAAAAGTAAAAACTACAAAGGGGGCCTTTAGTAAAAAGATTGGTGATATTGTTGTACGTAAACCGTGGACAATTATTATGCTAACTGTATTTTTATTAGGAGGATTGGCTTCATTTGTACCACGTATTCAATACACGTACGATTTATTAGAATCATTCCCGAAAGATATGCCATCACGTGAAGGATTTACATTAATCACGGATCATTTTTCAGCTGGAGAATTAGCACCAGTAAAGATTGTAGTTGATTCAAAAGGAAAAGATTTACCTATTAAACAAGAAATAGAGAAATTATCCTTTGTTAATAAAGTGAAAGAACCAATGAGGGGAAAAGAAAATAATCAATTGCAAATGTATGAAGTTTCTTTAGTGGAAAACCCATACTCAATTGAAGCATTAGATCAAATCCCTGAATTGAAAAATAGTGTAAAAAAAGTATTAAAAGACACAGGGATTAGTAATGCAGAAAATCAATTGTGGATTGGCGGAGAAACAGCTTCCTTATATGATACAAAGCAAATTACTGAACGGGATGAAGCGGTTATTATTCCGGTTATGATTAGTATCATCGCTTTACTTTTACTCGTGTATTTACGTTCAATCGTTGCGATGATTTACTTAATTGTAACTGTCGTTTTATCTTTCTTCTCTGCATTAGGAGCAGGCTGGATTTTACTGCATTTCGGTATGGGAGCTCCCGCGATACAAGGTGCGATACCGTTATATGCATTCGTATTTTTAGTTGCTTTAGGAGAGGATTATAATATCTTTATGGTTTCTGAAATATGGAAGAATAAAAAGAAACAAAATCATTTAGAATCAGTTAAAAATGGTGTTATACAAACAGGTAGTGTAATTACATCCGCAGGTTTAATTTTAGCAGGAACATTTGCAGTATTAGGTACATTGCCAATTCAAGTTTTAGTTCAATTCGGTATTGTGACAGCAATCGGTGTATTGCTAGATACATTTATTGTAAGACCACTGCTTGTACCTGCGATTACAGTCGTTTTAGGACGCTTCGCTTTTTGGCCAGGAAAGCTTTGGAAAGAAGAAAAGCAATTACAAAAAGAAGATACTTTATAAAAGAAGGTTGCCGATAAAGTCAGTAAAACTGATTTTTAGGCCACCTTCTTTTTTGTTGGTCTGATATAGAAGTATCATTTTGAATATGCAACGAAAAATATAGATGAAATGTATGATGAAGTTTTCAGTGCATTAAAATTTTTCTTATCAGACATAATAATTCATAAGAAATTCCAATTGAGTGAGGAATTTCTAAAATTATGCATTGTTATAGGATGATAAAAATGTGGGACAAGATTGTTTCGTATGTACCTGAGTGGAAAGTTTTTATACAAGCCTTTATCGTACTATTCATTCCATATATAATTTCAAGATTTTTTAGTTGGATTCGCACATTAGAAAAAGAATAATATAACAAACTATATTCAAGTGAAAACAAATATTGATATGTAAAGAAGAGTGGTATAAGAAGCTTTTTTGGAGAAAGAGTGATGAAGGTGAAAGCGCAGGATTCAATAGTTAATCAAAGCCAAGAACAGGGAAATACATATGAGAATAACGCGACAAAAGTTTCTGAAAACCACTTTACAGGTGATTTCAACTTAGATTTAGAGGTAATAAAAAAAGAGGCTCTTGATAATTCGGACGTTTATTGTCGAGAGTTTAATATCGGCGGGACTAGCATCCGCGCAGTTCTTGTTTTTGTAGAAGGGCTGTCAGATAAAGATCTTATTGATATGCACATTATGAAATCATTAATGTGTAATTTTCCTGATGAGTATAAAGATGAATCATCTAATATGAAAGATAGTGTTTCAAAAGAGTTTATTAAAAACCGAGTTCTTCCTATTAGTGGAGTGGAAGAAGTACAATCTGTGCAAAAAATGATGTCAAAGGTGTTAATGGGTTCAACGGCATTATTAATTGATGGATTATCAGATGTATTAATACTTAATACAAAAAAAGGAAAAACACGTAATATTGAAGAGCCAATATCAGAGGGATCGGTTAGGGGTCCACGGGTAGGTTTCACAGAAGTTTTATCGGACAATACTGCTTTGTTACGGTTACACGGTGAAAATGAAGGATTATCATTAGTGAAATTTCATGTAGGAGAACGGGCTAAGAAAGACTTGGTTGTTGCCTTTATGAAAGAGATTGCTGATCCAGAATTAGTAGAAGAAGTTAAGAAGAGAATTGAGAAAATTAATATTGATAATGTGCCAGAATCAGGTTATATAGAACAACTTATTGAAGATAATTATCTTAGTCCTTTCCCGCAAGTACAGAGTACGGAACGTCCTGATAAAGTTATCGCTGCATTAATGGAAGGAAGGGTTGCAATTTTATTAGATGGAACACCTTTTGTATTAATTGTTCCGGTTACATTTAGTATGATGATGCAATCACCCGAAGATTATTATGAACGCTGGATACCAGGTACGCTGATTCGGTTATTGCGCTTTGGAACGGCTATTATTTCTCTATTTGCTCCCGCTCTGTACATTTCATTTATTTCATTCCATCCTGGATTGATTCCAACTAAGTTAGCCATTTCAATTATAGGAGGGCGAGAAGGCGTCCCGTTTCCTGCAATTATAGAAGGATTATTTATGGAAATTGCAATTGAAATTTTACGAGAAGCAGGGCTACGACTACCTAAGCCTATTGGTTCAGCGATGGGAATTGTAGGAGGATTAATCATTGGGCAATCAGCTGTATCAGCTGGAATTGTGAGTCCAATAATGGTAATTGTTGTGGCGGCCACAGCTATTTCTTCTTTTGCACTTTCTCATTATAGTACAGCAATTCCATTACGTATTCTTCGCTTTGTAGCTATGTTTTTCGCTGCTATATTCGGATTATATGGAGTTATTCTATTTTTCTTATTTATATGCAGTCATATTTCAAGGCTTAAAAGTTTTGGTGTACCTTATGCTAGCCCGGCTGTCTTATATCAATTTACCGATTGGAAGGATTTTATTGTTCGTATGCCAATTCAGATGATGAAGCGACGTCCAAAAATGTTGAATTTAAAAGACTATGTACGGAAAGGAAGTGAAGAGGAATGATTACTAACTCAAAGGATAAAATTCCTACTTCACAAGCAGCTGTTATTCTTATCAATTATATACTTGCTATCGGAATTCTCACTTTACCTAGAACCGCGGCTGAGAAAGTGAATACACCTGATGTTTGGATAACTGTTATTTTAGGTGGATTAATTGCGATGGTTGCGGGTGTAATTATCGTGAAGTTAAGTCAACAATTTCCTGAAAAAACATTTTATCAATATAGCCAAGAACTTGTAGGGAAATGGTTTGGGGTGTTAATTAGTTTATTGATTATCAGTTACTTTTTTACACTTTCGTCATTTGAACTTAGAACGTTGGAAGGTATAACAAGTTTCTTTCTACTAGAAGGTACGCCTGACTGGGCTATTATTATGCCATTCATGTGGATAAGTCTATATTTAAATTTAGGCGGAATAAATGCGATAGCACGTTTATTTGAAATTATTTTTCCAATTACAGTTTTTATTTTCTTAGTGACATCTTTTATGAGTATAGGAATATTTGAACTCGATAATCTTCGTCCTGTATTAGGATTAGGGATTGTTCCGGCATTAAAAGGCCTAAAAACAACAACTATGGCATATTCGGGTGCTGAAATTATGTTGTTACTTTTAGCCTTTATGAAGAAGCCATCTCAAGGTGTAAGGGTTGTAATAATTGGCACTATGATTCCTTTACTTTTTTATGTCATCACAGTTGTAATGGTTATTGGTGCATTTTCTATCGATGGGGTATTGATGAGAACATGGCCTACAATTGATCTTATGAGAAGTTTTGAAATTCAAGGTTTAATTTTTGAACGGTTCGAATCTTTGCTATTAGTGATATGGATTATGCAAATCTTTGCAACATATACAATCTGTTATTATGCAGCTGCTTTAGGGTTAGCACAGCTCTTTAATAAAAATATTCATTCCTTTTTGTATGGATTACTCCCAGTAATTTATATCGTTGCCGCAATTCCGAAAAACATAAATGAGTTATTTGAATTTGGAAATTTGATTAGTAACGCAGCGATAATATTATTTGGTATTCTTCCGATTCTTCTCCTAATGATTTCGAAGGGGAGGAAAAAAAAGCATGAACCAAAATGTTAAAGGTAGAAAAATTATTATAAGAATAACATCAATCGTTTTTCTCTTATTACTTACAGGATGCTGGAGTAGTCATGAAATTGAGGAGTTAGGTTTCGCCGTAGGTATAGCAGTAGATAAAGAAAAAGAAACAAAGATTGAGAAAGAAATTGAAGAAAAGGGCGGCGGATATAAAAAGAAGAATTTAATAACAACCACCTACCAATTTGTTAAAGCACAATCATCATCAGACGGAGGCAAAGGTGGAGTATCACAACAAAAAGCTTATATGAATGTTGCAGAAACAGGAGATTCTCTTCATCAATCAATACGTGAAGTTGCATTAAGAAGGCAAAGGCCTATCATTTTTCATCATACGAAAGTAATAGTTGTTAGTGAAAGTATCGCCCGAACATATAATTTAACGCAGTTATTGGACATCTACGTTCGTGATAATGAGATGAGACCTAGTTGTTTTATTATGGTTAGTAAAGGGCTAGCTAGTGATGCGTTACAATCAAAAGAACCAGGGGAAATTCCAGCATTTCGCTTGATTGATATCGAGGATAATCAATATAGATCCTCACGAATTTTACCACCGATGCCGCTTGCTAAACTACCAGGAAAGGTGAAATCTGGGGCGAGTTTTCTTTTACCAAATGTGATTTCTATAAACGGAGAAGTGAAATATGTAGGTGCTGCTGTAATTAAGGGGCGTACAAAAAAACTTCGTGGTTTTTTAAACGAGAATGAATTAGAAGGCTTAATGTGGATAACTGCAAAAGGGAAAAGTGGCTTGGTGAAAAGTTATGATAAAAAGACAAAAAAATTAGTTATGTATGAAGTGAAATCTATGAAAAGTAAAATTACGCCCCATGTTAAAGGGGATAAAATCTCATTCGATGTCAATGTGCAGTCTGTGGGCCGGTTATCCGAAAACTGGTCTGAGTCAGAGGAAGCTTTTAAAAATACATTTCTCAAAAGGACGGAGCAATCTGCCCAACAAGAAGTGAAGCGATTAGTGAAACATACATTACAAAAAATTCAAAAGGAATATAAAACTGATGTTGCTGGCTTTAATACTCGTTTGAAAATCAAGTATCCAAAAGTATGGAAGAAAGTTGAAAAGGATTGGGATAAAGTATTTAGTAAGACACCAATCAAATATAATGTAAAGCTAACCATTGAAGACTATGGTACGGAAGGTGCATAACGAAGAAACGACAAAAAATATATAAAAGCTCTAAATCGTGGACTTTTATTAATGTTCACGATTTAGAGCTTTTATGTTATGTGGGTCTAATTGTATTGAATCAATTAATAAATAAAGAACATTTTATTTTAATGTTCTTTATTTTATAATTACTTTTAGGCGATATTAAGGGGGATTCGAAATGGCTATGATATTTATTGAAAAAGCTACAATTTTAGATGCTGAAAAGTTAACAGAAATAATGAAAAGGACATTCGATGAAGAAGCAAAACAATGGCTATGTGGCCAAGAGGGTGTAATTGATTATAACATTCAACCACCAGGATATTCTTCAATTGAGATGACTATGTATTCGATTGAAGAATTGGATTCTTTCAAAGTGATAATGGGTGAAGAAATAATTGGTGGAATTATAGTTACGATTACTGGTAAGTCTTACGGTAGAATTGATCGTATATTTGTAGATCCTAAACATCAAGGAATAGGAATTGGAGCACAGGTTATTGATTTTATAGAAGAAGAGTTTCCAAGCGTAAGAATTTGGGATCTTGAGACGTCTAGTAGACAAATTAATAATCACCATTTTTATAAAAAAATGGGCTATGAAACAATTTTTGAAACGGAAGATGAGTATTGTTATGTGAAAAAAATAAAGACAGCTTTAAGCGAAGAAAACTTAGTTAAAAATAAAGATATGAAAAGTGAGCAATACGAAAACTGTAATTTGGCAAATTCAGAGTATTATCAAGTGAATTTAAAAGATAGCTCATTTATTTATAGCAATGTAATGAATATTAATATGAGTAATTGTAATTTAAGTCAATCAAAGTTTAAAAATATAAATTTAAGGAACTCCTCATATGCAGATTTAAATCTTTCGGGCAGTAAATTTAATTTGGTGACTTTAGGTGGAGTTCAATTCAAGAATACAAATCTTGGAGCGGAAAAGGAACCTATTTTATTTGATAGATGTGATTTGGAAGGATGTACAATAAGTAACAGTAATCTTAAAAACGTTGAGATAGAAAATTGTAATATAACTGGTATGAAAATAAACGGTATTCCAGTAGAAGAACTGCTTGAGTTGTATAATCGGGTGAAAAATTAAACAAAAAAACACTTAGTATCTTCTAAGTGTTTTTTTTATTTTGAACGAGAGAATATAAGAGATGATGTTCAAAAAATGAATATTATATCGAAATAATTATATAAAAATAACACAAAGAAATAAGGGTAGGCAGGATTTTAATATTGGATATTAGAATATGATAATTGAATGGAGGGGAGAAAGATGGGGATTAACGTTAGAGCAGTAGAAACACAGGATGCTAGAGCAATTCATCGTATATGCATTCAAGATGATGTTTTACCATATATGGTTTTCCTACCTAGTATGCGTGTAGATGCAATGGAGAATAGAATTCGAAATTTAGCACAGAATCAATTTGAATTTGTAGCAGAATATGATGGAGAAGTTGTTGGATTTGTCGGTTTAACCCAAAGTCCAGGACGAAGATCTCACTCGGGTGATTTATTCATCGGAGTAGATAGTGAATATCACAATAAGGGAATTGGAAAAGCACTTCTTACAAAAATGCTTGATTTAGCTGATAATTGGCTAATGTTAGAGCGAGTGGAGCTTGGTGTATTAGAAACGAATCCTAGAGCCAAAGTATTATATGAAAAATTTGGATTTATCGAAGAGGGTGTAAAGGTTGGGAATTTGAAGGCTCATGGGAAATTTGTTAACGAAATCATGATGAGTCGTTTTAGACCAAATGGTTTGATTGTACATAATAAATAGAGGTGTAAATTGAACGGAAATATCGATTTGTTTTGAAAAAAGTATGGCAAAAGGACGCCATGCTTTTTTAGTTTATTAAAAGTAAAGAGCAATTTTTATTAAACGGATATTTTAACAGATGAAGCATTAGGAATCATCTTGATCCGGAAAGCATATGACTTAATAGAATCTATTTCTATGTGTAAGGGGAATGAACAAAACTTATTAAAGGTGTAGATCAATCTGCGCCAGGCAACAAAAGTATGAGATAGGGAAATGCATATGTGAAAAATTCAAAAACCTTGAAAAAATGATCATAACAATTTATTTATATTTTATTTATTTTCATACATAGCATAATAGCGCATTCAAGGAATAAGGAGTGATTGTAATGTCTACAGACCAGCCTATTCCTGGACATTTTATTATGGACCCACAGCGGGCTATGCTGTTGCCACCGGAATTGAAAGCAGCTCCATCTGAATCATTAACAGAACAATTATTTATTGAACGATCTATAACTGAAAATAGATTTTGGTTACGTATTATGAAAGAGCATGCTTTGTTTCTTGGTGAGGGGTTTAATCGTAACGATAAAAATTTAATTCAGCAGGTAGAGCAATTTTATAATCAGTTTGATAGGCAGCTGCAAAAAGCATTTACTATTCCACAAACTGTTCAAGCGGTAAGGCAATTAAATGAAGAAAGCATTCAGTTAGTGTATGCTTTTCGTAATTATAAAAGAAATTTACTAATTTTAATCATCAATTGTAAAGTGAAAGGGTTTAATTTCCCACTTTTAGTGGATCATGTTGCACGAGAAGCAGAATATTTTATGCGGACACTTCAAAAGTTTAACGAAGGGAAAATGGATCCTATTCAAGATGCGATTATTAGTGAGAATGTTTTCTGGCTGCGTATTATGATGGAACACTCACGTTTTATTGGATCATTACTGGATCAATCGGAAAGAAATCTTGTTCATACAGCGTTGAAATTCGGTGATGATTTCGAAATTCTGCTTAACCAAGCTAGAGATGTTGAATCAATGTTATATCAAAAAGAGCCGACATATCCAATTATAGGGAAAATGAATAAAGATAGTGAAAATGCTACTGTTGAGTTAAGGGATTTTAAAAAGGCAGGATTAGAGTTAATTCAAACATGTCAAATCCGAAATGTCATAAATCCATTGCTTGCTGATCACGTTACAAGAGAAGCAGAGCATTTCCTCTTCATGATTCATGTATTGGAGCAAAGGCTAAAGCAAAAGCAGGTGGAACAATCCCCACAATAATAAATAAACAAGAAAAGCATGGCAAACTAATGCCATGCTTTTCTTGTTTATAAATTGTGATTTGATTGTTTCGGTTGTAATAAAAATAGTGCTAATCCAATGAAAATAAGTAGAATTCCTAGTCCTTGCTGTAAAGAAATTGTTTCATCTAAAATGAAATAGGCTAGCATACAAGTTCCAATTGTTTCTCCCAAAATACTCATCGAGATAACCGTAGCACTCATCCATTTTAATAACCAATTGAAAATTGTTTGTCCTAAAATCGTTGCAATGAATGCAAGACCTATAAAGGACCACCATGTTTGTGCAGTGTAATTGAAGAAAGATGACTGCTGTGTGTAAGCAAATATACCGAGAAAGAGTGAACTACTACCATAACTAATTACCGAGTATGGTATTAGGGATAGGTCTTTACGAACATGTTGACTAATGAAAAAGTAAGCTGTTATGACGCCAGCAGCAATAAAAGCTAAAATATCGCCGTATAAAGCCTCGCCATTAATTTGAAAATCTTGCCACCCAATCACGATACTTCCTGAAATTGCAATAAGGCAGCCTACAATCGCACCTTTCGTAAACCTTTCCTTAAATAAAAAATAACCACCAATCATTGAGAATAAAGGTTGTAACGTTACGATAACTGTAGAGCTTGCTACAGAAGTATATTGTAAGGATTCAAACCATAGTACATAATGAGCTGCTAAAAATAATCCAGATGAGAGTCCAAATCCCCATTGTTTTTTTGATAATGAGCGAAGTTCGCTTCGATTGTTTGTATTAAATATTAGAAATGGTAAAAGAATTGCCGTAGCAAACAATAATCGATAAAAAGCAGTGATTGCTACAGGAGCATCTGCTATTTTTACGAAGATTGCTGAAGTAGATAGGGCGAACACACCGAAAAATAAGGTGAAATATGAAAGAATAGGTGATTTCAAAGTTTGTCCCTCCGTTAGATTGTTTATTATAATAAACTGTATATAATATAATGTACAAAAGTTAGTATATAAGCCTAAGATAAAATAAGGAAGGATTAATTACCACTGTTTAGTATGTCAGTACAAAAGGAACGAAAGATGTATTATGATGGACGAAAGGAAGTTGTAACAATGATTCATTATCGACTAGGTCAAACTGTTTTAAGTTATCGTAAGAAAAATAATATGACAATTCGTGAATTTGCTGATTATGCAGGAATTAGTACTTCACTTATTAGTCAAATTGAAAGAGGATATGCCAACCCTTCTTTAAGTGTATTGGAATTAATAGCGAAAGCATTAAATGTACCGCTATTTACTCTTTTTATTAATGATATTGATACAGACACGCTTATTTCGAAGAAGAAAGATCGGAAAAAAGTATATCGAGAAAATAATGATCATATTGTTTATGATGTGTTAACACCAGACTTTATGAAAGCTCGCATTGAAATGCTAATGATGGATTTAAATGAACACGCAAATACAACAGAAAGTCATTATTCTCACGAAGATAAAGAAGAAATTGCTGTTGTAATGAAGGGTGAAGTGTATGTGGAATTAGAAGGGAATGAATATTTTTTAGAAGAAGGAGATGTTGTGCGTATTCCACCGAATGTGAAGCATAGATTTTTGAATAAGAGTGACGAAATGAATCATATCTTATTTGTGTTAACACCTTCATTAAGCTAAGGTAGTAGCTATCTTAAAATAGAGATACAAACTAAATAAATGGTAACATAATAGAAAATTTGAATTACGTAAAACTTCGCACTTGTAATTAATCAACCTTCCATAAATACATACACATTTGATTTTCACTTTGTACGTTAGAGAAGATAAGAAGTTTGACAAAAGAAAAAAGCAAAAATATGATAGTTCCATGACTATCAAACAAAATGATTTAGGTGAACAAAGAGTGAAAAATTTTAAGGATTTGGCAGAAGTGAAATAAATCGAAATGAATCGTTTCAAGAGTTTTTACCTGGGTTTTTGGCGACTTTGTAGAGGGCGAAAAGCTCTTTTTATTGGGATTTAGAGGAGGGATAGTAATGATTGAAAATATAAGTGTTTTAAAAGATGGACTTTCAATTATCTCTCAATGCAAAAAAGAAACAAATGATATTTGGCATGCGCATTTCGGAGCAGCTGCAATTGCTAGTTATTTTTTTACTAAAAACAATAACATTGATGAAACAACTGCCTGTAACATTTATTCTCAAGCGAAAATGATGCTCCATAAGCAAAGGGTAGGCGAAACAATTGATAATAAACAAGGTGTCAATTATCAAAGTGCTGAAGAAACGATAATCAAATCTTTGGAACAAACGATTGATGAACTCCATTGGGTTGGTCATAATGTAATTTACGCTTCTTTAAGTTTACTAGCCATTAAGGAGTTAAGTCATTGGGGGAGTGAGCAAGATATTAATAATATAGCAAACCTTATATTATCGTTTCAAAAAACAATTCCCGGTAGGTCTTGGATTGGTTTTACAACTAAAGAAGTAAAGCAATTAAGTATAAGTAATGATGAGATTCAAAGTGAAATTAAAAACCCAAAGCAATTATCAAAATTTATTTTAAATGAGTTATCAAAATTTCATGTTATATATAAGGCGGAATCACATCACGATTTAATTGGCCATATGCTTACCTTTTCACATGCGATTAATGTATTATATGACTTAGGGCATATAGAATTATTTCAACGAGGAATAAAACCACTATTAAAGCTAGTTTATGTACTTAGAAAAAGTCGCAATTTAATGCCGAATGCCCAAATAATATTGAATTCTCCTGTAGATCGTTTACCTCTCACAAAAGCAAAACAAGTTGATACACTTCCGCTAGATAATGCATTCTGGCTTAAAGACTACAGTGAATTTAATTGGGATTTTGGGCACATATTTAAATTTTCATATAGTTATTTTGATCACTTAACAAGGGTTCCAGAATATAAAGATAAAACATTTGAGAAATTCTGTTGTATATTAATGAGTAAAAGTCTCTAACTAATAGTAATTGGCACGTATTCATAAGCTTCAGTAACATATTTATAAAAATACGAAAGTTTTTTGTAATAACTTATAATATTTTACGTGAGAGGATGTAGAATATGTTTATTTCTGTTACTAGAATGCGTCTAAAAGGAAAAAGGATGTTACCGTTCTTTTTTATATATACAACGAGAGCTGGATTACAGGCGAATAAAGCGAATGGCTTAATACATTCTTCATTTGCAAAAGAAGGATGGCATACGTTTTGGACGCTAACGGTTTGGGAGAATAAGGAATGTATGAAAGAGTATCGTAGTAATGGAAGCCATTTAAAAGCCATGAAAATAGCAAAAAAGATAGCGAATGAATTAGAATTTACAAATTGGGAAAGTGATACGATTCCAAAGTGGGCTGATTGTAAGGACGTGTTACATAATAAATATGGTAGAAAATTATAATGATCTGTAATAAGGGACTTAGTTTAAGTCTCTTTTTTTGTTAGTAATATATTATTTTTTCAAATATGTAAGATTTTACATTAGTATGAGACTTTTACTTATTATGTAAGTAGGCTATACTAAAGTACATATATTTTAAAATTGGAGCGAATAAAGACGACATGGAGTTAGTAAAGTTAGAAAAAATAATTGAATTGAAAAAAGAAGAATTATTGAATCTAGTCTCAAATTATGGACTTCAACATGAAAAAGTAATAGCACTCAGCCAAGAAATTGACAAATTAATAAACTGGTTTATGTTTTTAAAATAGAAAGAACTATGACGTGAGTTGAATATGTTATAGTTCTTTTTTATTCATATATATTGTCTAATTTCTTACAGAATGCGCAAGCTGCTAGTCGAATATGAGGAATTTTGGGTATAATATAATAGGATTTATTAAATGTATCGGTTAGGAGCGCAGCAAATATGAAAACAGTCGTTGTCATCGGTGGAGGTATTACTGGACTTTCTACTATGTTTTACTTAGAAAAATTAAAGAAGGATTATAATATAGATTTAAATTTAATCCTTATTGAGAAAGAAGAGTATTTAGGTGGTAAAATCCACAGTGTGGAAGAAAATGATTTTATTATGGAATCTGGAGCGGATTCTATCGTAGCTCGTAATGAACATGTTTTGCCGCTTGTAAAAGATTTAAATTTAGAAAATGAAATGGTATATAACGAAACAGGCATTTCTTACATATACTCTGATAATATATTACAACCAATTCCTGCTGACACTATATTTGGGATTCCTATGAGTGTTGAATCATTATTTAGCAGTACGCTAGTCTCAAAAAAAGGGAAAATCGTTGCTTTAAAAGATTTTATTACGAAAAATAAAGAGTTTACACAGGATACATCACTTGCTGTATTTTTAGAAAGCTTTTTAGGGAAAGAGTTAGTGGAAAGACAAATTGCGCCTGTGCTTTCAGGTGTATATTCCGGTAAATTGAATGAGCTTACAATGGCATCTACGTTACCATATTTACTTGAGTATAAAAATAAATACGGAAGTATTATTAAAGGTTTTGAAGAGAATAAAAAACAATTTCAATCAGCAGGAAATAAAAAATTTGTATCATTTAAAAGTGGACTATCTACGATTATTAATCGCTTAGAAGAAGTGCTGACGGAGACTGTAATTAAAAAAGGTGCTGTAACAACATCGATAAGTAAAAAAGGGGATCGGTATGAGGTTTCTTTTGCAAATCATGAGACAATACAAGCTGACTATGTCGTTTTAGCAGCTCCACATGATATCGCACAAGCTTTATTACAGTCTAATGAGTTAAATGAGCAGTTTAATAAGTTTAAAAACTCATCTCTTATTAGTATTTACTTAGGTTTTGACATACTAGATGAACAACTACCGGCTGACGGTACAGGTTTTATCGTAACGGAAAACAGTGATTTACATTGTGATGCTTGCACATGGACAAGCAGGAAGTGGAAACATACATCGGGTAAACAAAAGTTATTAGTAAGAATGTTTTATAAGAGCACTAATCCAGTATATGAAACGATCAAAAGTTATAGTGAAGAGGAATTAGTACGAGTAGCTTTATATGATATTGAAAAGAGTCTTGGAATTCAAGGTGAACCAGAAGTAATTGAAGTTACAAATTGGAAAGATTTAATGCCGAAATATCATTTAGAACATAATCAAGCTGTTCAATCATTACAAGAAAAATTGGCCGCTCTTTATCCTAATGTATACTTAGCTGGAGCTTCATATTACGGTGTAGGAATTGGTGCTTGTATTGGAAACGGAAAGAATACTGCCAATGAAATAATTGCGACATTGAATGAACAGTCAAAATAATAATATTAAATACATATGTAAATAAAGTGTCCCTCCATTATGTTGGAGGGACATTTTATTTGTAATTATTTCACATTAATTGCAATCTTTTTATGAGATGTTTTATTTTCTTTAATAGTTAATATTATTTTTCCAGATTCTTCAAAGGAATACGGTGAGAGTTGATAAAGTTCTTTAATATTATGTTCTTCTTGTAATTTATTTGTAGGTATTATTGTTATATTAGGCTTCCATGTTTTCTGTTTGCCTGAAGGGTAGTCTACTATTATTTCTGGATTATTTAATTGTATTGTTTCCCAAGAGACAAAATACAGTTCAACTTCTGCATCTTTTTTTAGTAATTCTTCTGAGAAATAACCAAACTCACCAACATTACCGAAAACAGTAAAATTTTGATTTTGTAATTTAATATCTAAATATCTAGGTTGATATGTTGCAGCGTGATACATTCCGTATGAAAGAGAGAGTATGGCAGCGATTAATATACCAACTGAAAATGTAGTAAAGCTATTTCCTTTAAAACTAGTCATCATGAATGAGTTTGGTGTGAATTTTTTTGCGAATAAAAAAATGAGTAAAATGAGCAAGAGGGATAAGCCGATGAAAATATACATAGGAATTTTACACCTCCATAATAAAAAAACTTTTTTCTATATTTTAACATGAATGTATGAATTAGGTTGTCGTTTTAGAAGGGAAAGGAGGATATGGTATCGAAATTATAAAATAGCTTAGTACGAGCGGAGTGATAGAAATGAAAAGAATAAAATATATTTTTAAGTGAGGATGAGAAAAGAGTAACAGGAGGGGTGTAATTGTTACAGCCCTTTCCGAACGAGAAAGCCCATTGCCTTTAGGCATGGGATGAAAGTGAGGTTGGATACGGAGTACCATTAAAAATCGCAAGGTTCGTGGTACTTTAAGTATCCAAAGTATAGGTAGTTTCTCTAGGTATTTTTGTTGTGATTTTCTGAGAATAAAAGATATATTGTAACGAGAATAAATGATTATAGAAGAACGGTTCAAAGTGTTTGAGAGAAAAATCTTCTCGTCTCATGCAGTTGCAAAGTTTATGGACACGTTCTCATTTTGTTTCTATTGCAGAAATGTATTAAATGAATGATGTTGAAAATCAAAAAACAAGGGGATGAAACGTATGTCATAGACCCTAACAGTGAAAGTGAAATTGATTCCAACAAAAGAACAAATCCGTTTATTAGAACAAAGTAGTCACGAATATATCAAAGTTATAAATACACTTGTATCGGAAATGGTTAAAGCAAAGAAAAGTACGAAAAAAAGCACAAAAGATATTGAAGCAAATATCCCAAGTGCGGTGAAGAATCAAGCGATTAAAGACGCAAAAAGTTTGTTTGCTACAAAAGTAAAGAAAAGCCATTATAAAATCATTCCGATTCTAAAGAGACCTGTTTGTGTATGGAACAATCAGAATTATTCATTTGACTCTACTCATATTTCAATCCCGTTTAAGAGAAATGGAAAATCGACTCGTGTAAAAATCCGAGCTTTATTAAGCGATAAAAACAATCGCAATCTGAATCTGTTAAAACATAAATTAGGTACACTTCGCATCACAATGAAATCGAATAAGTGGATGGCCCAAATATCTGTCACGCTTCCTACAAATGAAAGGGTAGGAACGAAAATTTTAGGAGTAGACTTAGGTCTTAAGGTCCCCGCGGTAGCAATCACAGATGATGATAAGATTCGTTTTTTTGGAAATGGTAGGCAAAACAAATGTAAGAAGCGTAAGTTTCGGTGTATTCGTAAGAAATTAGGAAAAGCCAAAAAAGTGAATGCGATTCGGCGATTGGATGATAAAGAACAAAGATGGATGCAAGATAAAGATCATAAAATAAGTCGTGAAATCATTAATTTTGCGATTGCAAATCATATTTCTGTCATTCGATTAGAACAATTAACGAATATAAGACAGACGGCAAGAACAAGCCGTAAAAACGAAAAAAACCTACACACTTGGTCATTCTATCGTTTGTCAAAATTTATTGAATATAAAGCGATATTAGCTGATATTCAGGTTGAATATGTGAATCCAGCTTATACAAGTCAAAGCTGTCCGAAATGCGCTGAAAAGAACAGGGCACAAGACAGAAAGTACAAGTGTCAATGTGGGTTTGAGACACACCGTGATATCGTTGGGGCGATGAATATTCGCTACGCAACTGTGATTGATGGTAACAGTCAATCAGCCTAAGCACCTATATGGTCTGGTTTAGGAGGGGCAATGAGATGCCCTCATCTTGAAGGCTGTTCAAAACAGAAATGGACTGCGAACGCTTAGTCATTCAAGAATCCCACCCGTAATTCCGTAAGGATTCGGGCTTGCGACTTTAGTCGTGGGAGTCTCAAGTACTCTTGAAGCGAAAGAAATGATTCAATTAAATAAGAGGCAAAAGATTATTGATATTGGAATTGGAACGGGTGCATTTGCTTCATTAGTAAGTGAAAATGAGGAAAAGCGTCGCTAGAAATGTTTGATTTGTGGGACATTGAGGACTTTCCTAATTATAAATACTTTTTCTGCTATAATAAATTAGTAGAGAGAAAGGAGTGATCCTATGGTTATGGCATTTCCTATATTAGAAACGGAACGCTTGCGCTTAGTTGAAATAGAACAATCTTATTGTCAAAAAATATATGAAATATTCTCATTGGATGAGGTAACGTGTTATTACGGTATGAATTCTTTTACTGAATTTGGACAAGCTTCACGTATGATTGAATCTTTTTCGAAAAATTACTTTGAGAAAAAGGCAATGCGTTGGGGGATTGTATTAAAAGACACAAATACTTTAGTAGGAACAATTGGATTAAATAATTTACAACTTTGGAGTAAACGCTCAGAGATTGGATATGATTTGCATCCTCGTTATTGGGGGAATGGTTATGCTTCTGAAGCTGCTCGAGAAATTATTACGTATGGATTTCGAGATTTAGGTTTATTTAGAATTGGAGCTATTACATATCCTGAAAATATAACTTCGTGTAATATGTTATCTAAATTAGGTTTTCAACAAGAAGGGCTGTTACGCGGATACATTCATCAAGGAAATAAACAACACGATGCATTAATGTATTCTATTGTACGAACAGATGTAGAGGATATTCATTATTAATAAAAAAGCCCCTCTTATTTAAAATAAGAGGGGCTTGTAAAAATTAACCTATTTTAGGTAATAAACGTTCTCCACTTTTCATACTACTTTTACATAAAGGGCATTTAGGCTCTTCTTCAAATGAAAAGTTCTTTCTCATCCATCCTAAACAATCCTCTGATTCACATTCCCAAACAGGGGTTTGTTCTGGTGGTACTTCTGCTACATCGTTCTTTCGATTGCGATACATGTAACCACTCCTTTTATGTAAAAATTTTTAGTTATATATTAAAAAGGTTGTTAACCGAGCTGGTAACAACCTTTTTATTGATTGAATTATAGCTTTACAACGTTTTTAGCTTGAGGTCCACGGTTACCGTCTTCAACTTCGAAGCTAACTTCTTGACCTTCGTCAAGAGATTTGAAGCCGTCGCCAGTGATAGCTGAGAAGTGAACGAACACGTCGCTACCGTCTGCAACTTCGATGAAACCGAAACCTTTTTCGCTGTTAAACCATTTTACTTTACCTGTTAATGTCATGGTAATGCCTCCTAAAATTTAAAAAGATTACAATATGATCGGCCTTATTCGATTGAAAATAAAAGTTCACATATTATCAAAAATCCATAAGGAGTACAAAACATTCCTGATTGATACTTGATAATATGCAAAGAAAGTATAATGTTAAATTGACCTTAATTACTATCTTACAACAAATGGTGGGAAATAGCAAGTGCTGGTAATACCAATAAGTAATATGAGGAGAAATTGGTAAAAGGCACAAAGACATCTCTTTTATTTATATATTATTCCAAATCTGGATTTATTCTAAACCAAGATCATTTATATTAAAAAATAAGTTTAACGGAAAGGCTATATATATTTTAATAATACTGAGGAGTACAATAATTAGGAGGGGATAGAATATTGCAAAATAAACAATTTAAAATAATTGAAGCAGCAAAAGAAGGAAGAAGAAAAGTTCATCCTATTTTAGCTGTACTACTAGCTATTGTATTTTTAACTTTAGGTGAATTTTTTATGTTATTTATGCTGTTTTTACCGAAAGCAGATACATCATTTGTAAAGGCAATTTATAATAATATTGAGATGATATTAGCGTTTGGTGGGGCTATATTTTTTGTTTTTTTATGGATTAGGTTTGTAGAGAAAAGGTTATTTTCATCCATTGGTTTTTGGAAAGTGCAATGGATAAGAAAGTATTTGAGAGGTGCGTTAATAGGATTTGTCTTTATTTCAATACCAGTAATTGTACTTGTGTTAACAGGGATTGTAAAACTACAAATGCAACAAATTACGGCAACCGCCATATTTGGTATTGTAGGATCTTTAATTGCTTTTTTAATACAAGGTGCAACGGAAGAAATTATTGTACGAGGCTGGTTATTTCCAGTTATTTCTGTTAGAAGTCGTATATGGGTTGGGATTATAGTGACGTCCTTTTTATTTGGTTTTCTGCATTTACTTAATCCTGGTATTACAATTCTTTCAATATCGAATATAATATTAGTTGGTGTATTTGCAGCATTTTATGTTTTAAAAGACAGTAGTCTTTGGGGGATATGCGCGTGGCATTCAATTTGGAATTGGGCGCAATATAACGTCTATGGTTTTGCGGTTAGTGGCATGACGATATATTCAACGCCGCTATTTAAACCTGTAACAAATGGGTCAGAAGTACTTCACGGAGGCACATTCGGAATTGAAGGTAGTATTATTACAACAATAATGCTTGCAATTGCTTCAATCGTTTTATGGAAACAGTTATGGGGGCGAAAAGCGAAACAACGAATTATTAGCTAATGAAAGAGGGAGAAAATATGGGGATTATAGCGTTTGAGGGAGCGAGTGCTGTTGGTAAGAGTACAACATGCCGTGAACTAGAAAAAAATTACGGTGCATTTATTATTCCTGAAGTTAACTTTTTATTTGAAAGACCAAAAAAGGCACATAGAACATGGTATTTTGAAAAACAAGTAGAGCGCTGGAATATAGCAGTGCAGAAGTCGCAGCAATATGAGTTAGTAATACTTGATGGCGATATTTATCAGCCACTTAGTTATAATTGGTGTTTCCATTTTGATATATTTAATCAGCCGTTATCTTTAATAGAAAACTTTTATAAAGAAAAGTTGATAAATAGGGAAATTGGTTTTCCTGATCAATATTTTTATTTATACACGGGTGATGAAGAGCTTAGAAAACGGAAAGAATCTGATCAAACGAAAAAAAGAAGAAACTTTGAAAAACATTTACATATATCTAAAGCATTTCAGCGTTATTATGAAAATTTAAATAACGTCACAGACGGGTACTGCAAGTTAATCGGGGCGAAAAATGTAAAGACGAATGAAATGGAGATTATGAAAAGTTTAAAGGATTTGAAAGTGAATGAAGAAATACGGTTTGATGTTTCAAGGTTAGATGCTATAACGTGGTGGTTACAAGAGAATCGTGCATATTAAAAAGAAACGGGTGTCATATAAGGCGCTCGTTTTTTTATTTAAGTGGAATATTTTTTCATCTACTTTATAAGTAGAAATAGTATAAAGTTTCGTAGTTTTAAATGAAATGCTTAGTATATGTAATAAATATTAGAGAAGAAATTTTATAACGTGACAGAATAATCTTTTAATTTATCTGAAAAAGAAATACAATATAAGGAAATGTATGAAAAGTTTTGCTATATAGTTTAAGGAGGAATAGGTGCATCAAAAGTAATGAAAGTATTGATAAATTTATTGAAATAATTCTATTAATGTAAATAATGATAATTTATGAGAGGAGACTTAATTTAAGCATGAAGAAAGTTATTATTTCGGATCTAGATGGGACTCTATTAAGAAGTGATAAAACAATTTCAGAGAAATCTATTGATATTTTGAGGGAATGTAAAAATAAAGGGGATAAATTGATTTTTGCTACGGCAAGACCTCCAAGAGATATAAATTGGTATATTCCCAATGCGTTAAAGAATGACATTATCATTTGTTATAACGGAGCAATTGTTCTTAAAGGTAATGATATTTTATATAAAAAGGAGATTTCTAAGAATAATATTTTAGAAATCATAGAAAAAGCAAAAAAATATAACCTTAATCATATTTGTATTGAAATAAATGATAAGCTGTACTCAAATTTTGATGTTACTGATTACTTTGGTAATGTACATTGTGAAGTTATAGACGTAAAAGAGCTAGAATTCGAAAAAGCTTTTAAAGTGATTATTTGTAATAAGGGTTCAATAGATAAGAATTTAATTAAAGAACCTCCTGTCGAATGTAATGCAGTTATTACGGATGACGGAACATTGTGTCAAATTATGCATGCGGAAGTTTCAAAATGGAATAGTATTCAACATGTTCTTCAGCACATTAATTGTGACGTATCTGACGTAATTGCATTTGGAGATGACTATAATGATATGGAAATGATAGAGAAATGTGGCATTGGTGTTGCAATGAACAATGCTGTTGAGGAATTAAAATCCGTCGCTAAATTTATTGCCAAAAGTAATGATGAGGATGGAGTTGCTACATTTCTGGAAAGTAATAGTTATATTTATGTTAATTAGTATGAAAAAATGAATTGCAGTAAGTTGCGAAAAAAGAGAAGCTACATCTGTTTTTAATAGATAGAAATTATGAAAAGGGCTATGTGGGAGGAAATAGGCGAGATGAAAACATTATTTAAAATAATAGGAATTATAGCTGGTATGGCGGTAATCGGGGTAGGTGTAACGTATGGTATGCTGTATTATCTGAATAATAGTAAACCAGCTGCGAAAAAGGCATCACCAGCCGCTCCAGCAGTAGAAGTGCTAGCTGATAGTAATGTAAAAGCCGAAGATGCAAAGTTGTTAGAAAATGGAAATCATTCATTGCCGAATAGTGGTTTTAATAAAAATTTCAAATGGACAGATGAGAACATACAGACAGCATTACATGAAATGGCACATCAAAAAACAAAAGCTGATCAAAAATGGGGTTATATTTTTATTACACAAGAACGTATTGAAAGTTTACTTGAAATTATAAATAGTAATGATGTTGCACAAAAAAGTACATATGTGGATATTTTAGAACGATGGAAACAAGGAAAATATGAAAAGGTTGATGTGGACCACAACAAGATTTGGAAATTGCAAAGTGGGAATTTAGGAGAAGGGAAAGGAGTAATGTCAGAAAAGGAGCAAAAAGAGTTAATTAATCAAGTTTTTATACAAAAAGGTACATATTCAGGTAGTAAATTAATTGCAGGTGAGGTACAAGCTAATAAATAATATACATATTGATTTTGAAACACCTTTACTGTTATTACTCGCTTACTTTTCTATTCTATTCTCTCTAATAATGTAAGAAACGATTGTAAAACTGGTGATATCCATCTAGATTTATGATAGATTACGTGGCTTTGAATGACGGCTGGAGTTTCGATGGGCTGAAAACAGAGTTGTTCTTTTTGATAACTTTCTTGTACAACGATGTAAGGGAGAATAGAAATTCCTAACTCACACATAACGGATTGTTTAATGACTTCAACATTGGAAGTCTCAAATGTTTTATTAGGATTTCTTCCGCTTTGACGTAAAAAACGATCTACCATTGGTCTATAGCCACAGCTTTGTTCTGTAAATATAAATTGAGTATCTTGTAATAAAAGGAGTGGATCAGTGTTTGAAGGGAAATGAGCAGGGAAAATCCATCCAAATGTTTCATTACATAAATTGCGCGTAATAAAATCATTATGCTCTATACTTTCTCCAATTATGAAGATAACATCGGTTTCTCCTTCATGTAGTTTTTTCAATGCTTGCTCATTGGTATTTGTCTCAAGTACGATATTTACTTTCGAATTTTCCTGTTTGTAAGTACGTAATAATTGTGGTAACCGATACACTGCCAATGATTCATTAGATGTAATAGTCAATGTTCCTTCTAAATGGTCACTGTTTTGAGGGATTTCTTGCGCTTTATCATAAATAGTAAGTAATTCTAATGCGTACGGATGAAATTGATGACCTGCTTTTGTAAGAAGTATTTTTTTTCCTAATCGATCGAATAGAGGAATGTTTAAATCGTTCTCTAATGCTTTAATATGGGCTGTCACAGTAGATTGCGCATAACCTAATGCATGAGCAGCTTTAGAAAAGCTGCCATATTTAACAATGGCACAAAATGTTTTAACATGTCTCATTTCCATAAATGATACCTCTTTTATTATCATGATTTGTGAATGATTATATCATGTATTTCAATTTTTCAAATCATTAAATTTCTTTTGAAATTAAGTTGTGGAGAAATTCATTCAAGTGAAATTGGAGGAGAAAAAATGAGTGAAAAGAGCTATCATGTAGCTGTAGTTGGGGCTACAGGCGCAGTAGGGCAAAAAATCATTGCATTGTTAGAGAGAGTAACGAAATTTAATATAGAAGAAATTACATTACTCTCGTCAAAACGATCTGCTGGTAAGATAGTACAATTTAAAGGACGAGAGATTAAAATACAAGAGGCAAAATCAACTAGTTTTGAAGGTGTAGACATTGCATTTTTTAGTGCTGGAGGAGAAGTTTCTAGACAATATGTAAATCATGCAGTTTCTAGTGGTGCAATCGTAATTGACAACACAAGTGAATACCGAATGGCACACGATGTACCACTCGTTGTTCCAGAAGTAAATGCACATACTTTAAGGGAACATAAAGGGATCATTGCAGTTCCGAATTGCTCAGCACTACAGATGGTAACAGCTCTTCAGCCAATTCGAAAATCATTTGGTTTAGAACGAATTATTGTTTCAACGTATCAAGCCGTATCAGGCTCAGGAATTCATGCGATTCATGAATTAAAAGAACAAGCTAAGTCAATGCTTACAGGTGAAGAAGTGAAGAGTACTATATTACCAGCGAAAAAAGATAAAAAACATTATCCAATTGCATTTAATGTATTGCCGCAAGTGGACATATTTACAGACAATGATTTCACATTCGAAGAAGTAAAGATGATTCAAGAGACGAAGAAAATTTTAGAAGATCCAAATCTAAAAATGGCAGCTACTTGCGTCAGAGTTCCAGTTGTATCGGGGCATTCTGAATCAGTTTATATTGAACTTGAAAAAGAAGCGACCGTTGCAGAAATTAAAGAAGTACTACTGAATGCACCAGGTGTTATTTTACAAGATAATCCTAGTGAACAAATTTATCCAACGCCATTATATGCAGAGGGTAAAAGAGATACATTTGTAGGTAGAATACGTAAAGATCCTGATACATCAAAAGGATTCCATCTTTGGATCGTTTCTGATAATTTATTAAAAGGTGCGGCTTGGAACTCAGTTCAAATCGCAGAGACATTGGTGGAAAAGGGGATTATTTAGTATAAAGTTATATAAATATTGAATATAGAAGGATATTTGGGAAACCGTTAATTATAATGGTTTCCCATTTTTTACTTAATGAGTATTTTACTAACTTCAATTAGAATTTAATTTAAGTTAGTTTTTATAGTGTTTTTATAAATATCAATTTTATCTGCAGAGAATTTTAAAGCTCTAGGTACTCCATTAATTGTGAGATTAATATTAATTGATAAAGGCATTTCGACTTTTTTCACTACATCTTCTATCGCAATATACTCATCTTCTTTTTCGTTATAAAAAACAACGGAACTAATTAATACCTCAGTATTTTCAATATCAATACTACACATCATAGGGAATTTCTCATCATTATGTATTATTAATTCGCCCAGTACTATTGAACCGTTTAACTCTTCTGTAAAATTTATTGTTTCCACTGGTTTTACCCACGTTTCATCGCACTCTTCGTTTTCCTCTTCATCTATTGCCCATTCCCATATTGGGTTTTGTTTCAAGTCTTCAATAGTTAATTCGTCAACTGGTTTGCTTTTATTCATATACAATTTATCCCTTCATTATAATAAATGGATGATTAAAAAATATTCTTTCTTTAACTGAACAATATGGCCATTTGCATCCCTTTGAAATACAACTTTTCGCATTTTCATAATCAGTTGAACGCCAATAAACAGGTTCAATGTAGAGTTTATTCCATTTGATATTATTTTAACTAGTTTCGAAATACTTTACTCATCCTGATAACCTCTCGAATACTTGTTCTTACAGTAATTTTAACAATGTTTTGAGTAGGTATCAAATAGTTATTAACTGACCTGATTGAAAAGAAAAAAGGATTGTTAATGTATGTGGAAAAGAGTGGAAAACATCAAGAATGAACAAAAGGATTTTGGTATGATATGGATATATTCAATGTGAGGGGGAATTTAAGGTGTATCAAATAAAGGGGTATTTTTCGTCACTAAAAGGAAATCATTATGAAATTGGTAAGCAACAAGGGGAATTCGTAAAGAAACACCCGTATCTCATTCCACAATTTATACAGCAAGAAAATTTAATATCGGATAACCATTGGACAGAATCTAGAAATGTACTAAAACAATATTGTCCAGGAATTAATGAAGAAATTGAAGGTTTTTGCGAAGTATTGAAAATTCCTTCAAGGAATATGATGTATTATTATCAGACACTATTAAAAGCAGGTTGTAGTCATTGTGCAGTATTACCTAAAAAAACTGATTTAAAGCATACATATGTATTAAGAAATTTTGATTTATCACCCAAAATAGATGATATGCGTTTTTGTTCGACGCATGTTGAAGGTGCATATGCACATAGTGGCTTTTCTACTCAATATTTTGGCCGAACAGAAGGAGTTAATGAGCATGGGTTATCTATTACATTTTCAGCATGTGGTCAACCTGTAGGGAATATTGAAGGTTTAAGAAAACCGATGGTAAATGGTTTGCAATGTTTTGCTGTAATTCGAGTAATATTGGAGAAATGTAGAAATACGCAGGAAGCTACATCATTAATAAAAGAAATGCCTATAGCAAGTAATATTAATATAATTGTAGCGGATTCTTTAAACGCAGCACATATTGAAATATTTGACGGGCATAAATCAATAACAACAATTAATGAGGAAAGCCAAGCTTTTATCGTATCAACAAACCATGCAGTCAGTTCACCTATTCAGAAATTAAATAATAGGAAATTAGAACAATCTACAAAAAGATATCACATTTTACATGAGCATTTAAATCGAAATGAACAGGTGAGCATGGAATCTTTAAAAGGATTGGTAGAAGAAGAATATCCTATCGGGGTGACGGTGCATAATTATGAAGAGTGGTTTGGGACTTTGCATTCTGTATTATTTGATTTACAGGATCGTACATTGAATATTTGCTTCGGATCGCCACTTTTAAACGAGTGGTACTCATTGAAAGTTGGAGAAATCCTTCCGTTTACCGAAGTGAATGTGAACTTTAAAAATAAAACTTATGCTGACTTTTGGAGAGAAGAGAAAAATGAAATGACTCCTAAAGATTAAAAAGGAATAAGATGGTAAAATGAAGGGGTGGGAATAGACAGGAGGGATTGCCATTGCTACAAGCTATGTTACCAATTGTTCTAATCCTTTTTCTAGTCGCTTCGATGTATATAACTTATCAAAAAAGAAAAAAAGCGGGGATAAAAGGATTAAAAAGTGCATTAACTTCTATTTGTTGCTTTTTAATTGCAATTTTAAATTTGTCTGCATATTGGCTTCATTTTGGCGGTATTTTTACTTGGCTAGTCTCAATCATATTGTTGCTAGTGGGGGCGTATTTTACAAAATATATTCCAATCTCAAAAAAGGTGCACTAAAATTATATGAGTTTATATGTAATGTTTTATTTCAATGTGCTATAGATGCCTTTAAATCAATGCTTTTGAGCATTTCGATATGTGTTTGCAAACATTTTGCAAACATTTTGCAAACACATATCAAAATATACTCTTCGCGAATGTTTTCACTGCATCTTCTTGCATATTGGGTAAGACATGAGAATATACCCTTAAAGTTAAAGAGATATCAAATGCTAATGACAGAATTCATGAAGTTTGTAAAGTGCGAGAACGAAGGTGTTTTTGACATCAAGCAGATGTACAGCGCGGAAAAAGCTTTCAAGAAAATGCAGAACCACCGAAATCTACATTTTGCTTACATGGGTATGCGAGTAAATGTAGCTGGCAAGTGGGGTACGATCGTTGGAAACTGGAAAACTAATTTGTTCGTTTTGTTCGATGGGGAAATAGAAGTGTACAACTGCCACCCTTATTGGGAAATTGCTTAATTCGATGAAGAGGGCAATGTGGTTCATAGCTGTCAAAAGGGAGAGTATGCGATATAAGTAAAAAAGGACGAGCAGTCGTACCTACTGTCCTTTATAGGAGAAAAATTATTCTGGACTAGAACTACGAATAACCAGAAAGCGCGCTTTTAACCAGTGTTGTCAAAGATGTAATAATCTATGCAACAAAAAAGCTTAGTCGGAATTCAAAACACCAAAATGGCTTGCATTGGTAAACAGGCTCAAAAGTAGTATATGCAAAATGGAAAATTCCATACAAAAAGCAGACAACAATTTTGGTTGTCTGCCAGTGAGTCGAATGAGTTAGCTAATTGTGATAAATTGCTTTCCCATTACAAGAAGAGTGAAGCTGCTAGTTCAAACAGCTTGTAGGTAGTCTTTTCGATATTTTAAAAAATATACAGAGAAAGCAGATAAGTGACGAATCTACCTGCTTCTGCTGTAACAAAAGAAAGAAGTATTAGCCGTGGATACGGCGGCTTGAAAATAGTATGTATTGGTTTTGAAAAAATATTCAAGGAGTGAAGGGAAATGGGATCGGGACAAATTTGAGGGCTATTCACTCGAACAGCTTCGTACCCGTCACAGTCGTTATCCTATTGTGACGGGTATCTGACTTATATTATTGAGGGAACGGGACGGAAGGATGCCACTGCAGGAATCCAGACGAACCTGCGCGCTTATCCCAGCATTCGCGAGCTGCGTCACGGCATTCAAGATAGCAGATTTTCTGCCAGATTTGACGGCTACGTTATAGTTCACGACTAGGGGACGAACTGGGTCCTGAGGGGGAAATCGATTGAGAATCGCTTGATGATAGGTTGTTCTTAACGTGACGTTCGCTGTCAGCGTGATACCTTCTATAGTAATGCCAGTCAGCGTTGTCTCGTTAAATGAGGTGAGTTTGACTGTAAGCATGTAACGGTTTTGCATATTTATTTTTCCTTTATTATTAGACTTAATTTATTTTATGCTTGTCTAACAATTTAGTGTAGACACTTGCATCATAATAAGTAGAAAGATATATAAGATTATATTTTGATAAGGCGTGGAGATTAAAAAAAGGCAGTTGAACAAAAACGTTATTTGAATAAAAGCTAGTGGACTAGTTTTTAACACTCACTGAAATTAATACTCATAATATACTTTGTAATAACTTATATGGAAGTGAGTGGAATACTAATGTTTTATTCATATTTTGATACCCGAGATAGAATGCGTCCGTATGGTACGGCGGGTATTACGTATAGCGGAGCACAAAGTACAATTCAAGCTGTTCAACAAGCGTTACAAGCACAGCAGCAAAGGCAACAAATACAGCAAGGCATACAACCGTACTATTCATCTATGGAGTATTATTATCCAATGCATCATATTACACCATACGGAATTTCTGTTTCAACAATTCCATATGGAACTGTATACAACTTATAAAAATATGCGGGGAATAAATTTGAATATTTATATAATGGCGCAAGTACAGAGCGCCCTTATAAGAAATAATTTGTATCTGATGAATTAATATTCAATTAAATGTGTAATTAAGGTTAATATAAAAATTTTATTTTGTATGTATTTGAAACACGAAAAGAGCACTTAATAAAGTGCTCTCATGACGAGATCATTCACTCAAAAGAAAGGAATACACCATATCATACGAAAATCTTTTGAAATGCTCTTGGGTAAATTAATTATTATTTGTAAAAAAAGCAGTTAGCAAAAGCTGACTGCTCATCTCCAAGGGGAATTCGGAGTTTGGTATTTAAATGACGGAATTTTAGATTTTATTCAGAGGGGAAAATAAAAGCTAGGATTTCTCCTAGCACTCAAACATAAGTCATAGGGAAGGGCTTAATGTAGAACGTATGTCGCACTTTTAATATATAACAACTTCGGGATATTTTGAACAACAACGCTAATTTAAACAAAAAAGAACACTGTTTAACAGTGTTCAGTTACTGATATAAATTGTTATATGATACGTGTAATCCATCTTACTCGCTCTGCCTTGTGGCAGGGCTTTTTTATATAATAATATAAATTAAGTAGTTAAAGAGGTGTGTTTAAATGAGCTGGGAAGAATCATATAGAAGAGAGCAACCATGTCCATGTGGTAAGGGAAAATATATTGAAATTATGAAGGTGTATGCAATAGAAGAAATATAAAAAAGTGCTAACACGTATGCGGAATAGACATAAAACATCGCTGATTTGCCATTCATAAAAATAGACTTTTCTTAGCAGAAATCACTAATTATAAATACTTATAAAATTAGCTCTGATATAGCAGATATTGAAGCGAAGAAAAATAAAGATGGGAGTGCATATTGGAAATACGAAGATGACCAAACAAAGTTATGGAATATACGACTATAAAGCTAGAAAATGATGACATAAATCTAGATGTTATTGTTTAAATTTATATTTTATAATTTCCATTTATCCCGCATTAACTGCCCGGAAACGCCAGATTGGTTCAACTAATAATCAGTGGGAAATGAACAAAACCCCTACTGATTAAAGTTTCACTTTATGAAAATATAGTAAAAACAACCTAAAAATAGGCATATGAACAAGGTACATCATCTAGTGATAGGTCATATTTTGTTGGTGTACGTATTGAACTTAGTTTATCCCGCTATTTGCGGGCAGTAAAACTCCCACCTCAAAATTCGACTGGAGCAAAGAAGTTAGGTGGGAGCCCTGCTGCCCGTAGACGCCAGATTGGTTCAACTAATAATCAGTGGGGGATGAACAAAACCCCTACTGATTAAAGTTTCACTTTATAGCGCTATTTCTACTTAGATTTAACGAACAGAAATATAGGAAAGTATCGATGGGGTTGTAGTTTATAAACGGAGGTCATGAAGATGAATAATTTTCAACAAGAACTACAAGCGTTAAGCCTTAATGATTATCAGCCTGGAAATATTGTGTATTGGGACCAGCAAAACCAATATCCATATTACTATATTGAAGATGCTGCTCGTCGTTGTGGTGGTTGTGGTCGCTGTGGTGGTTGTGGCGGTGGTGGTCGTTGTGGTGGATTCCGTTGTTTTGGTTGCTTCGGTTGCTTTAGTTGTTTTGGTTGTGGTGGTTGCTCTAATTGCTCTAATTGTTTTGATGGTTTTAATGGTACTACTGTAACATTTGAATATTGATAAGAGACAAAAGGAATCCATTTTGAAAAAAGATTGATCAAAACGGATTCCTACTTTGTGAAGCATTATACAATTTTTATAAAAAAGTGCTAACAAGTTTTCAAACGAACTTGCTAACACCTATACGAAATAGATATAAAATATCGCTGATATGTCGCTTGATAAAACGATAATAATTAAGCACTTATAATGAATACTAGGTTTTTAGAAAAGAAACCACAAAATGTAATGTTTTATTTCATTATGAAAAGAAATTATTCTAATAGGTCGTTGTGCATCGGCTTCATAGGATAATCTCTTTTATGCTTATTTTTGTAGAGAATGTACTGTTAACTTTAGTTGTTCAATAAATTCTCGGGTAGCAGCGCACATGTATTTATCTTTTCTATAAATAAGTCCTATATCTATTGTTGGAGTGGGGTTTTCAATTTTAATAGATTGAATGTGTTCGCTTTGCAAAAAGTCTATATAAGGTTTTGGTAATACTGTAATTCCCATACCTTTTGAGACCATTTGAATTAAAGATTCCATTGTACTAATCTCTAAAATTGGCTTTGGTTTAAAGTTAAAGTTTTGGCAATGAGATGTAATTAGTTCTGTTAAATGGAAATTTTTAGGTAGAAGAATTAAAGGATAGTCCTGTAATTCTTCAATAGATACATACTTACGTTCAGTTAAAGAATGGCTGGTTGGTACAACTAATGTAAGTTCACTTTTATATAGTGGGATAGAAACAATCTCTTTATCTTGCACTGGGAGAAATGTAATGCCAATATCTAATTCGTTTTGTAATAATTTTTCACGAATTTCTCCTGTACGAAGACCTAATACAGAAAGCTCAATATTAGGATATAAATTATTGAAATTTAAAATGGCTGGTGGTAGTAAATAATTTACGACGGTTAACAATGAGCCGATTGTTAAGGATCCATGCTGTAATCCGTTTAAATCTTGAATGGCAGAACGGGCTTGTTCGACTTCATGAAAGATTGTTTTACTGTGCGATAATAAAACTCTTCCTGCTTCAGTTAAAGATATTTTTTTACCAATTCGATCGAAAAGTGGCATGCCTACTTCATGTTCTAATGCACGTATTTGTTGACTTAGTGAAGGTTGTGAAATGTTTAATTTCTCAGCTGCTTTTGTAAAATGTAACTCTTTCGAAACAGCTAAAAAGTATTCTAGTTGTCGTAATTCGATTGGAATCACCTCAAATTCAATCATAGGATATACCTATCATTATTATATAAATAATTGAATTGAACAATGGTTTTATGAGATTTATAATCACTTTATCAGAAATGGATTGATTATAAAAATTAGATGAGGTGAAGCAGAATTGTTGAAATCGAACGTATTACCAGGAAATTATTCACAAGTACTTCAAAAAAGGTATGAGGCGGCTGTACCGACAGGAATATATCATTTAACGCCTTTATATGTAAAAGAAGCAAGAGGAGCGATAATTACAGATGTAGATGGAAATCAGTTTATTGATTTTGCTGGTGGAATTGGAATGCAAAATGTTGGTCATTGTCATCCGAAAGTTGTAAGAGCGGTACAAAAACAAGCGGAATCATTTATTCACCCATGTTTTCATGTAACTCCATATGAAAATTACATTACTTTAGCAGAGAAAATTAATGAAAAAGTGCCAGGAACAAGTGAGAAAAAAACGATGTTTGCAAATAGTGGTGCGGAAGCGATTGAAAATGCTGTGAAGATCGCACGTAAAGTCACAGGGAGAAGTAAAGTAATCTCGTTTGAACGAGGATTTCATGGGAGAACATTAATGACGATGTCTTTATCGACCAAAGAAAATCCATATAAAGCAGGATTTGGTCCGTTCGTTTCAGACATGCATATATTGCCGTATCCGTACTACTACAGAGCTGAAGAAGGGGCTTCTCCTGAAGAAGTGGATTCTCAAGTCATCTATCAGTTTGACAAGTTTTTAGAAGAAGTATCACCTGAAAAAGTAGCGGCAATCGTAATGGAACCAGTACAAGGAGAAGCTGGATTTATTGTTCCTTCTATTTTATTTGTAAAACGAATCCGGGAGATTTGTGATCAATATGGTATTTTAATGATAATGGATGAGGTGCAAACTGGATTTGGTCGAACTGGGAAATGGTTTGCAACGGAACATTTTCAAATAGAGCCTGACATTATTACATTATCAAAATCAATAGCTGGAGGCTTACCATTAAGTGCAATTGTTGGCCGTGCGGAGTTGATGGATATTCCTGGGAGAGGGCAAATCGGTGGGACCTTTGCGGGAAGTCCATTATCATGTGCAGCCGGTCTTGCTGTATTTGAAATTATGGAAGAAGAAAATCTAGTTGAAAGAGCTCAGCAAGTTGGAAATAGAATAATATCACATTTACATGAAATGCAATTGAAATACGAGGTCATAGGTGATGTTCGCGGAATTGGTGCAATGATTGCAATGGAACTTGTAACGGATCGTATAACAAAAGAACCAGCAAAAGAACTAACATTAAAATTAATTGATGAATTCTGGAAGAATGGGCTTATAAGTATTGGAGCGGGGATATTTGATAATGTACTACGCTTTTTACCACCTCTAGTTATCTCAAACGAAGAAATAGATAGAGGGTTTGAAATAATAAATGAGTCTTTTGAAAAGTTGTGCCGCAAGTAAGAGGAGGGATTTGAATGACTAAAGTATATGAAATCCTATCTTTAAATATAGGATTGCCAAAAGAGGTTATGTATGGTGGGAAGTTAATTCAAACAGGGATAAATAAAAAGCAAGTAAAGGAACCTGTTTTTTTATCATTTTTAAAGTTTAATGGAGATGGACAGGCGGATTTAGTTCATCATGGAGGGGTAGATAAAGCGGTTTGTGTTTATACTGGTGACCACTATCCGTACTGGGAAAAAGAATTGAATCAGGAACTTGTATATGGGGCTTTCGGTGAAAATATAACAGTAAGCGGAATGCGTGAAGAAGATGTTTGTATTGGTGACACGTTTCAACTCGGAGAAGCGATTGTACAAGTAACGCAGCCAAGACAACCTTGTTTTAAATTAGCGAAGAAATATAATATTCCAAAGCTACCATTATATTTTCAAGATACAGGATACACAGGTTTTTATTTTCGAGTATTAAAAGAAGGGTGGATATTACCGGTAGATACTTTGAAATTGTTGAAGCCTGATCCAAAAGGTGTGTCAATTTCGTTTGCGAATCGCATAATGCATAAAGAAAAACAAAACTCTGAAGGATTAAAAAGGATTTTAGAAGTAAATGCACTGTCTACTAGTTGGAGAAAGACGTTTGAAAAGCGTATTAGGGGTGAAGAAATAAGTACGAAGGAGCGACTTGAAGGAACAAAATAATAAGTGAATAATATTTTTATAAATGGTGCATTTCTATTAGTAATAAGTTAATTAGAAAGCACCATTTGTATATAATAAACTTATTAATATTCAAAAATCTTTATATGAGTTTATTTGACTTATTTTTAAATAGTCAAAACAAAAAATAAATTAGACTATTTTTTTATGTTTTATGATAATATATTGATTTGAAAGGCCTATTATTCTAGGAGTAGGTCATATAAGTATATCTAATTTAATGGAATCGACGTATGGAGGGACAATATGGGGAATGTTGATAATTTTGCAAATATTCTATTAGAAGAACCGAAAAGAGAGCAGTTATTTCCTTTATTTGAAGAAGTGTTTGGGATTACAAGTCAAACATTGCATGATTTTTCAGCGAAAGGATATTGGGATTATACATATAAAGCATTATCATTTTTACAAGATGATAAAGCGATTGCAAATGTTGCGGCATTTTCACTTCCGCTTTTAATTAATGGTGAAAAAATAAATGCAGCGGGTATTCAATCAGTAATGACACATCCGAATTATCGTAGACGAGGATTAATGAAACAATTGTTTAGTAAGATGATAGAGGAAATTGATGAGCAATGCGAGTGTGCGGTCTTGTTTACTGAAAATCCGGAACTATATAAACCATTTGGTTTTCAAATTGTGCAAGAATATTTGATGACAGTATCATACGAAAATAAGAGTGATAAAGATTCTCAACTTAAAAAGTTAGATTTTTATAATGAAGAGGATAGACAATTAATACATGAGATTATTGAAAATGGCCAAAGGCTTTCTAATAAATTTTCAACGTTAAATTACCGCTCTTCGTTTTATTTAAATATGTATGATTCAACATGGAATGAAAACCTTTATTATTCAGAGAAATTAGATGCGCTGATTGTTTTTACAGTAGAAAATCAAAAACTAAAATTATTTGGAGTATTTGCGCCGGTAATTCCGATTTTAGATGAATTATGTGAGGAAATCTCTGGGGAATTTACGGAGATTGAATTTTATTTCTACCCAGATCAATTAGGAATTGATGATGTACAATATACAGAATTACAGACTAGTAAGTATTTAATGGTTCGAAGTAATAAAGAATTAGATTTTAAAGGTTATAAATTCCCGGTATTAACTGAGTTTTAAATATTAATTTAAATGCTTTTTTATGGAGGAATTATGAAAACATCATATATACCAAATCATATTGAGCAACTTACTGTAATGAACGCACCTAAATTTTACAAACTTGAAGACAATGATACATTCATTGTCCATTCGAAAGAAGAAACAGATTTTTGGCTGAAAACCCATTATGGTTTTGAAGTAATGAATGGCCATGTATTTTATGATGAGATAATGACAGATTTTCAGGCTGAAGTTCAATTGCGCATGAATCCAAATGCGACATACGATCAAGCGGGTTTATTTGTTATGATTTCTGAGAAGTGTTGGTTAAAAACATCTTTAGAATATATTCCTGAGGGCCCATCACATTTAGGTGCTGTCGTAACGAATAATGGCTATTCTGATTGGTCAACGCAAGACTATCCAAATGAGTTTGCTAAGCAACAATTGAGTTTTCGAATTATTCGAAAACTTGGCGATTATACAATATATGTGAAAACGAGTCAGCGATGGGAACAAATAAGAATCGCTCATTTGATGGAGGACATAGGTAATGAGCCTGTTAAAATTGGTTTTTATACGTGTAGTCCTTCTGAAAATAATGGATTCGAGACCGAGGTTTTCGATTTTAAAATTGAACAAATATAGATGGGAAAACCGCATTCTTACTAAATGAGAATGCGGTTTTTATTAAGTTAAAGAGTATTCACATCAACTGGCAGTGAAAATGCCTGGTAGATTAAAGTTCCATTTTATTGACTAAAAATGATTTAAAACTTATCATTTAATAATGTTAAATATTAATTTACATAATATAATAGGACTAATGAAGAAATTACAGACTATATCACTTAAATAAGGAGGAATATGAATTATTCAATGGTAATTTCATGAAAAAAGGAGATTATGTATGAAATCATTTCGCAAGTTGTTACAGTATTTAAAACCATACATGTTCTTCGCTATTATTGGGCCGTTATTTATGGTACTTGAGGTTGCGATGGACTTAATTCAACCGACAATAATGCAACATATTATTGATGTTGGAATTGCAAACCGGGATTTGAATTATGTAATAAAAATGGGGCTTCTTATGATAGGGGCAGCAGCAATCGGTTTAGTTGGAGGACTTGGTTGTATGATGTATTCTACAAAAGCTGCTGTTAATTTCGCTACAGACATACGAAAAGATGTGTTTGCGAAAATAGAAATATTTTCCAGCAAAAATCGTGATTCATTTGGAACAGGTAAATTATTAACAATCGTGACAAATGATATTACATCTATTCAAGCGGCAATGACGATGACGTTACGTGTACTTGTCCGTGGACCGTTATTATTTATTGGAAGTATCATTATAGTCTTTGTAACAGCGAGAGAACTATTTCCGATTTTACTTGTTGTGGTACCCGTTTTATTAGTTGCAATTGTATGGATTGCAGGTCAAGCGAGCGGTTCATTTAAACGAGTACAAGAAGCATTAGATAAAGTAAACACAAAGCTACAAGAAAATTTATCCGGTGTACGTGTTATAAAAGCATATGTAAGACAAAAATATGAAATCTCACAGTTTGAGAAAGTTAATACAAGTTTAACTGAAATAAATATTCGTGCTATACAAATTATTTCATTGATGATGCCAATTATTATGCTAGTTGTAAATGGCGGGATTGTAGCAACTTTATGGATTGGTGGCGAGAAAGTTTTTAACGGTACACTCCAAGTAGGGGCCATTTTAGCTTTTATTAACTATTTAAATATCATTTTAATGTCACTTATGTCTATTAGTATGGTATTTATTCAAATTGCCCGTGCTTTTCCATCAGCTGATCGTGTACAACAAGTCTTACATACTGAAGTTGATATTACAACTGAAGGCGACGTATATGAACCAAAACAAGTGGGTGGTAATGTAGAGTTTAAAAATGTTAGCTATAGTTATACGAAAAATAATGAATATGTTTTAAAAGATATTTCATTTACTGTACGTAAAGGTGAAAAAATAGGGATGATTGGATCTACTGGGAGTGGTAAATCTACATTAGCAAAACTATTGCCACGACTTTACGATGTTGATCAAGGTGAAGTATGTATAGACGATGTCAATGTGAAAGCATACGATTTACAAAAACTTCGTGCTTCAATTGGCTTCGTTCCACAAAAGGCACTTCTCTTTTCAGGCAGTATAGAAGAGAATTTACGTTATGGTAAAGAAGATGCCACTTATGATGAATTGGAATTAGCATCTTCATCTGCTTGTGCGACTGAGTTTGTAAATAAGCTGGAAGACTCTTATCAATATAACTTAACACAAGGTGCAACCAATCTATCTGGCGGTCAAAAACAACGTATATCTATTGCAAGAGCCCTAGTGAGAAAGCCATCTATTCTTGTATTAGACGATTCTACATCGGCAGTTGATGCGAAGTCAGAAGCTGTAATACAAGAAGCATTAAGGACAAGATATAGTGGCACAACGACATTTTTAATTGCATCAAAAATATCTTCTATTATAGATGCTGATAAAATCCTCGTTTTGAATAACGGTGAATTAGTTGGAAATGGTACGCATGAGGCTTTATTGGCAACTTGTGAAGTGTATCAGGAAATTTATCTTTCCCAAGGTGGTAGCCTGCAGCAAGAAGGAGGGGAAGAGCATGCGTAATTTTCAAGGACAATTTGGAAATAAAGGTGGACGTAACAATCCGAAAACGGGAAAAACAAAGAATACTAAAGGAACTATAATGCGAGTATGGAACTACATGGGGTATCAAAAAGCATCTCTTATGTTCGTTATTATTCTTGTATTTATCACGACATTACTAGGTTTACTTGGGCCATATTATATGGGGGTCATCATTGATGAATACATTGTACCGAAGGATTTAAGCGGGACAGCGAGAATGTGCATGCTGCTCATTGCAATATATGGGATAACCGTATTGTTAACATGGTTACAAACATTTGTAATGATTAATGTTGCATTAAAGACTATACAAAAAATAAGACAAGATATTTTTGAGAAAATCCAAACACTTTCTCTACGATTCTTTGATGTACGTTCTCAAGGTGATTTAATGAGCCGTGTGACAAATGATATTGATAACTTAAATCAAGCTTTGACACAAAGTGTTGTACAAATTATTTCATCAGCGTTAACATTTATAGGTGTAACAATTGCGATGTTTTCATTAGATTGGATTTTAGCAATTGTAACTTTAATTACAGTACCTATTATGTTTTTCGTTACAAAAAAACTAGTTGCTTATAGTGGCAAAAACTTTGCGAAGCGTCAAAAGGATTTAGGGGAATTAAATGGATTTATCGAGGAAGCTATTACAGGTGCAGACGTAACTACGTTATACGGAAAAGAAAAAGAAACCGTACATAACTTTAATGAAATTAACGAACAGCTAAGAATTTCAGCAACGAAGGCTGAAACGTTTTCAGCATTTATTTTTCCAAGTATGAACTTTATTAATAACTTAGGAATGGGGCTTGTAATTGGAACTGGATCGGTAATGGTATTAAACGGAATGACAACAGTAGGTGTCATTGCAGCTTTTATTAATTATTCTCGACAATTTTCAAGACCACTTAGTCAATTTGCAACTTTAATGAATACGATTCAAGCGGCAGTTGCTGGAGGAGAACGTGTTTTTGAAATTATGGATGAAGTACCAGAAATTCAAAATAAAAAAGATGCAGTACTTGTACAAAATTTACAAGGACATGTTAGGCTTGAGAAAGTTTCATTTGGATACGCACAGGACAACATGATTTTAAAAGATGTGAGTCTCGAGGCAAATCCTGGGGAGACCATCGCTTTAGTCGGTCCAACTGGATCAGGAAAAACAACAATTATTAATTTGTTAACTCGCTTTTATGACATTCAAAAAGGGCAAATTAACATTGATGAAAAAGATATAAAGGATTATGATATTAATTCTTTGCGGAGTAAAATAGGGGTTGTTTTACAGGATACGTATTTATTTGCTGGGACGATTATGGATAATATTCGGTATGGGCGTTTGGATGCAAGTGATGAAGAAGTAATGGCCGCTGCTAAAGCTGCATCAGCACATTCTTTTATTAAGCATTTACCGAATCAATATGAAACAGAAATCGCTTCAGAAGGTTCGAATTTAAGTCAGGGACAAAAACAACTTCTTGCGATTGCACGAGCAATTTTAGCAGATGCAGATATATTAATTCTCGACGAAGCCACATCTAATATTGATACGAGAACAGAATTACAAATTCAAGCCGGATTAAATAATTTAATGAGAGGGCGAACGAGCTTTGTAATTGCTCATCGGCTGAAAACGATTGAAAAAGCAGATCAAATACTTGTAATAAAAGATGGAAGTGTTTTAGAGAGAGGAAATCATGAAACTCTCATGGAAGATGGAGGGTTTTACTTTGATTTGTATACGAGTCAGTTTAAAATTTAACAAAAACATTGATGTGGTGAGGTTTCTCTAGAAAAGAGAAACCTCATTTTTTATATTTGCAAACATTACCATCCGAATAGTCTCTCACTAAATGTTTTAACAGCATTCTCTTGCAATCCTGGTAAAACATGCGAATAGCGATTTAAAGTTATGAAAACGTCCGTATGACCCAATCGTTCGCTTACAATATTTGGATGCACTCCTTGTTTTAAAAGAAGCGTTGCATGTGTATGGCGTAAATCATGAAATCTAATGTTGTTTAATTCTGTTTTTTTCAAATAGGCTTTAAATGTATCATGAAAGCCACTTTTGTCTTCTTTTTCCGGTCTCTGGATCAGCTCCGATATCGACAATAATACACCACTTTGTTCCTCTTTTTCGAATATGTCCTTTCACTTAAAACATTCCTTCATTGATTTTTTGAATCATGTTGTATAAGTCTAGTTGTAATTTTACTTCTATGAAAATTACATGTTTGGACATATTAGCGATGGATATATTTTACCATATATAAATTAAATCATTTTGGAGTCTTCTATTTAGTAAATAAATTAAAATTATAAGAAATATGATTTTTAGTATATTTTTATCTGTTGGTGTATATATGTTGTTTTTATTATTTTTGGATTTCAAAAGAAATTTCTTTAGCCGCTTCTAAAGCTATTTTTTTTGCTTCTGTTTTAAAATAGGACGCTGCTAAAACGTATCCATATCGATGTCCCATTGATGTAGGTGGTTTTAGAAAAGTTCCTTTTTTAGGTTTTATATAAACTTTCTCTACACCAGGATATCTAGAACTACGATTTTTCCCTGTAACTCGAATTAGTTTTCCTATAGATTTAACTGTTAGGTAATGAGCATACACATATTTATAATGTTTTTTATTTAGTGAAGGTTTATTTCCTAACATTAATTGAATAGTTTCTTGTACTAAGTTGATTCCATGTCCAATTTCAATTATGTCATTCATTGCTCCACCTGATATTCTGGGGTTTATCTCAATTAATTTCCAAACATCATTTATTCTCCGGAGTTCTAGATGACAAGCTCCATTTTTCATATTAAAAGCCTGAATAACAGAATTAACTGCATTGAAAAGACTATTATATAGTCTTTTGTCTACCTGTCCTAGTAAAGAATAACCAGTAACAATAAAGCGTTCAAAAAGTGTAATTTCTTGTTCAATTACTGCTATAATATGGACTTTTCCATTTTGAACTAAAACTTCGACTAAGTACTGAGGTCCATCTATATATTCTTCAAGTAGAATTTCTTCATTAGGTAGTTTTTTTAAAAGACTTTTCATAGATAAAATTAATTGATCTTTATTTTTTATTAATAATACATCTTTTGAACCTGTGGATTTGGGGGATTTTACAATAAGAGGAAAATTCATATTTTTAGTTTTTTTAAGGAAAGATGATAATGATTCTGTTGGTTTATAAGTTAAATATTTGAGTGAGATTGGTAAATCTTTAAGTACATTACGAGTTAATATTTTGTTTTCCATATGATAGATTGCTTTAGTAGATACAATATTTGAACAGAAATTTTCTGATAAACGTGCAGCTACATAAACAAAAGGATCAATAAAACTAAAGATTCCTTTTATGTTTTTCCCTGATTTTATTATTTTTTCGATTATTGTAATTATATTTTCATAGTCGTTTATATCAGTAAGAATCATTTGATGTACATCGGGGAATATATTTCGTTCTTCAATAAATTTTGTTTTGTTAGTTAACAAAACAGTAAAGAAATTAAGTTTTTCGGCTGCTTTGATTGCTTCCCTACTTGATCCAGATTTATTTGTTTCAATGAAAATAATAGTATCCATTTTATGTCACCTTAACCTTAATCATTTTTTAAAACCTCAGATTTATTATTTCTATAGGTAGAATATTAAAATGAGGTTAAGCTTGTTCTGGATTTTTCGAAAAATGGTTGAATGAGGGAAAACATGAATATATATATAATGAATTTGATATTTGATTTGAAAACAATCTTTAAAAAGAGGAGGAGAGGAACCGATATGACTATAATTGGGATGCTTCATCATAGGAAAGATCCGAATATGGTAAATAGAGCATATGCTTATGCTGCTGTAGCAAAAGCTGAAGGTGTAAATTTTTTTTATTTTACTTTAGGGAAAGTAAATATAGAAACGGAGAAGATTTTAGGTAAAACTTATGAAAATGGTAATTGGGTTGAACAAGAATTTTCTTTTCCTGATGTTATTTATAATGCAAGTGTTCATGTTAGTGATAAAAATCAGCAAATTTTTGATTATCTATATGATAAAGTTCCGTTCACAAGTCATTCAATTGGAGATAAATTAAGTGTATATAACAGAATAAAAAAAGCAGAAAAATTCAAACAATATCTTATTCCTTTTTATGAATTAAATGATGTCAATAAGTTTTTTAGCATGATTAATCGTTATGAGAAAATTATTATTAAACCAATTTCTGGACATCAAGGTAGGGGTATTGTTTTTGTTGAAAAACATGGGATGAATTACAGTATGAATGAGTCAGAACAAATTTCATTTCTTAATAAAAAACAATTACGGAGCTTTATATCTGATAAGATTCAAGAGCAAGGTTACATAGTTCAACAGTTTATTTCATGTCAAATGAAATCTGGTCATGTTTATGATTTTCGATTACATGTTCAAAGAAATGGAGAAGGAAAGTGGGTTATTACTTCAATATTTCCGAGAATAGGTCCATTAGGAAGTGTTGTATCAAATATGGCTAGTGGTGGTTATAGTACTTATTTAGATGTTTTTTTAAAAACGGAGTTTGATAACGAGTGGTATAATATTCAAAGGTATTTAGAGCGATTTGCGGTAAGTTTTTCTAACCATTTTAATTCTTTATATGAGGATGTATTATTTGATGAGTTAGGAATTGATGTTGGGCTTGATAAGGATCAAAAATTGTGGTTATTTGAGGTGAATTGGAGACCAGGGGTACCTAATATATTTAATCTTGAATTAGATGTAGCTAGAAATTTAGTTCACTATGCTAGATATTTGGCTGATAAATATAAATAAGAAAAGGAAAATATAATGAAACCTAGAAACCTTTATATACCAATGTTTCTACTAACCTCTCTTTCTATATCTCCTATAAGGCTTTTCTCCATGCATTCCGAAATTCGTCGGATGCTGGACTGTCGCCAAGCCGACGTACCTAATACGAGGAAAATACCGGAACCTGGTAATACACCCTTCATTGTGGGCGGGGCACATATTTATAAAAAAAATACGCTTGTCCAATCCATTATCATTCTCCAGTCATTTAATACTACAAAGGGGGGAGAACACGGAAAACAATGAAAAAATCACGTTTCGATTTGTGAAAAAAGATGGAGAAGAAATTAATTTGGGAAATCTTGCTGATAAACGAAAAATTGTCATTGTCATTAATAATCAGATTACATTTGCACCGAATACAACACAAATTGCCAGTGGAGCCGGACAAAATAGTGCAGCAGGAAGTAATGCAGCAATCGATTCATCGAATACCCGACAGCAAGAAACGGTGGGCGCTGGAGGCGAAGCCATAAATAAAGGAATTAGTGGGGACCAGATTGAGCCGCATAAAATGAAAAAAGAAACTTCGGATGAAGAGGCAGAATTTGTACTTATCATCAATAATCAAATTAATAAAACCCGTGAGGAACAGGCTGGTGCTACTCAAGTGGCAAGTGGTGGTGGAGAAGACAGTGCAGCGGGAACCAACGCTGCCATCGAAAGTTCTAATACCAAACAGCAACATGCAGTGGGAGGCGGAACGGATAGTTCGGCAGAAAATGCAGGTGAAGAAGGCGACCAAATAGAAAAATGCGATTAAAGAAAAGAGGCTGTAATTATTTCGCAGCCTCTTTTTCTTATTATGGATTAATTGGTCTATTACTTACCCAACCAAATTTGGAATATATTAAATGTCTTGATGCATCATATACTGTCCATAATCCTATCCATTGAGAAGCATTTGGATTTTTATATACTGCGATTGTTCCATAAGATTTTCTATGACTAGCTAAAGTATTGTCAATATATACTGCAAGGTCATAAGGCTGAAGTTGTATTTAATAAAAAGTTGTAGCTTCCGATTTTGATGATGCGAAAAATCAAATTCGTCAACTCGAATTGTCTTTTGCCATAGAAGCATGTGCGTCTATTTTTGAAGAGCTATTAGTATTTGTACGATTTCTAGTAATAAGTTTTGGATTATGCATTCAAAAATAGAAAAAATATATCCAGCTTTATTTAGCAATGAAGCTTAGTAAGAAGCGTGTGGATGTAAAAATTGTTATTGAATAAAAAATCAAAAGAGCACGCCTATAAACGTACTCTTAGAAAGGTAAGAATCTTATGAGTGGAGGGGATCTCCATATAATAACATATGCTTGTCTAGTTTAAATGTGTAAAATTTATAAACAAAAATGCTATTTTATTAAGAAATGAGAAATGAGAAATGATAGATAAGTAAATACATAAATTAACAATCATAATCATTGTCTGCATGGTTACATTCATCGCAAGGGTTGTTCTGGTCATCACAGCAAATACAAAATGTTTTATTAATAAATATATCAATAAAATCAAATGTGTCGGAATTGTTTGTGAGAGTAAGGTTTTGGAAATCTTCTACTTGAAAAATCCTTGTTTCATTAGGAACTAAAGTTGCATTAATTGGTGTGTTAGAAATCCTTGTTCGAATAATTACTTCAATGGGACCGGAATCGTTAGGAACAGATATTTGAAGTAATGTTTTGTTGTGATTAATAGTAAGATCTTCAAATACGGTTCTTGAAGTGTTAGGGGGTACGATAATATCTAGAGGCACATTTCCAGTTGAGGAAGTTCCCGAACCGGCTATGGTATGAGTCTCAATAAAACAGTTACTCTTTTGGTTAAGAGAATGTGATTGTTCTGCATAATAATCATTTTGGTCATCACAGCAGATGCAAAACGTTTTTTGGATAAAAACACCAATGTTGCTACTTGTATTATTATTATTTGTGAGAGTGAGGCTTTCAAAATTTTCCACTTGAAGAATTCTTGTTTCACCTGAAGCGATTGTAGCTGTAATCGGTCTACGAGAATTTCTTGTACGAATAGTTACAACAATTGGTGCAGAAGTACCAGGAACATGAAACTGCAGTAATGTTTTATTGTGATTATTAGTAGCATCTTCAAAAACTATTCTTGAAGTGTTAGCTGGTACAATAATATCTAACGGTATATTTGAGCCAGCAATCGTATGCGTTTTAGTGAAACAGTTCTCTTTTTTATTGTGAGAATATGAATAGTTTTTATAGTACTTTTTACCATGTTTATAAAAATAATCAGCCATTCTTTAATCTCCTATCTTTTATTTGTCTATATATTATATTTAATGAGGATAAGAACTGCTTGTACAAGGTAGAAAAAAGTTCTATTTAGGAGAATAGTAGAAAAAGCTTAAGAAATACGAACTGTAGCGTTTGGTTCAGTTAAACAAAATATAAGAATTAGAATGAGTATAGAACTAGTTAATAATAATTGAAATGGCGCTAAACACTAATAAAACTGCCATAATAATGTTAAATATTCGGTTGTGTTTTAATAAAAGTTTTTGAAACATCGATCCGAATAGACACCAACTAAACGTACTCATTAAACCGACTATGCCTAAAAACAATGAAAAGAAAAGGTAACTAGAATATGAATGGTAGTAAGGGAGAATAAAAGTTGATACTACAGTCAGTGCGAATAAAATTCCCTTCGGGTTAACAAATTGAAGCATAATTCCTACTAAAAATAAGTTTTTATTACTTTTTTCATTTGTATCTGTATTGCCTTTACTAGTGAGTATTTTAAAAGCTAAATACAGCATATAAGCTACACCTAAAATTTTTAAAGGGAATTCAATTAATGGCAGAATATTTATAAGTACAATATTAAAGAAACTACATAATGAAGTGATAATAAAAAAACCGAAAGCCACACCTAGGCAAAATGTAATGCTTCTTTTTAATCCATATTGCTTGGCGTATGTCATAGCTAAAAAATTGTTAGGGCCTGGTGTGAAGCTACTAACAAAGACAAATAATAAAAAAGAAAATATAGGCATTTCAAAAACCTCCTCTTATTCGTGTGTTATAATGACCGAAAAGAACAATATAACGTGTGCTTTTTATTATACATAATGGTCGTTATATTGTATAGGAGTGTTTTTTATGGAGGAAATTCAAATTATCCTTGCAAAAAATTTAAAAGCTATTCGTAAGAAAGAAAAACTGAGTTTGGAAAAGGTTTCACAATTAACAGGTGTGAGTAAAACAATGATTGGACAAATTGAAAGAGGGGAATCTAGTCCTACGATTACAACAATTTGGAAAATCGCTAATGGACTAAAGGTTTCCTTTACTTCTTTAATAAATAATCCACAACCAGATACGACTATAGTTTTACGGAATGATATCCAAATATTGTCTGAGGATAATGGGAGGTATAGAGTATTTCCTTCATTTTCGTTCCAAGAAAATAGACAGTTTGAAATTTATATGATTGAAATTGAAGAAAAGGGAAGTTTGAGTGCGGAAGCTCATAAAGAAGGAACGGAAGAATTTATAACAGTGTTTGATGGAGAATTAACAATTGAAGTAAATGGGTGTAAATATAATTTAAAAAGTGGTGATTCCATTAGATTTAAGGCGGATAGACCACATGTTTATTACAATTTAGGAGAAACATTAACAAGAGTGAGTATGACAATTTATTATCCTGTTTCTTAATATATTATGAAAAAGCTATCTATAATTAGATAGCTTTTTTCGTATAAAAAAGACACATAGTTGAGTGTCAAAGCAGTATTGCATATAGGATTGGAGAATGATTACCTTACGTATTGAGATGGAATAGCAAGGGGGTATTTTCTGTAAATTTAGATTAATGTTGATCCTGTAAGTTATGGAGTTGTTATATTAATTTGATAAGAAATATAATAACGTTCATTAACAGGAGTTGTAAATGTAAATTCGTTTTTTAACATTTAAAAGAAATATACATTTAATAATTATTAAGTGAAAGGGGGTGGTAAATTGAAGAACTATAATGAAACATCAATTTTTGAAAATATTGGACCTACATTTCCACCACTTCCAGTTATTCGAATTCCAACCGGAGCAACAGGTGTAACCGGAACAACAGGTGTAACCGGAGCAACAGGTGTAACCGGAACAACAGGTGTAACCGGAACAACAGGAGCAACCGGAGCAACAGGTGTAACCGGAACAACAGGTGTAACCGGAACAACAGGTGTAACCGGAACAACCGGAACAAGGGGAGAAACGGGAGAAACCGGAACAACCGGAGAAACGGGAGCAACAGGTGTAACCGGAGCAACAGGTGTAACCGGAGCAACCGGAATAACAGGAACAACGGGAGAAACGGGAGCAACAGGTGTAACCGGAGCAACCGGAATAACAGGAACAACCGGAGAAACGGGAGCAACAGGTGTAACCGGAGCAACGGGAACAACCGGAGAAACGGGAGCAACAGGTGTAACCGGAACAACCGGAGAAAACGGAGCAACAGGTGTAACCGGAACAACCGGAGAAAACGGAGCAACAGGTGTAACCGGAGCAACCGGAATAACAGGAACAACGGGAGAAACGGGAGCAACAGGTGTAACCGGAACAACTGGAGAAACGGGAGCAACTGGTCCTATTGGTAATATACAAACATCAAATATACTATATTTTACTTTTTCAGATGGAGAAAAGCTTATTTATACAAATGCTGATGGGATACCTGAATATGGTACAACACAAATACTCTCTCCAGATGACGTTTCATATATTAATTTGTTTATAAATGGAATTCTTCAGCCACAGCCTTTTTACAAAGTTACTGCTGGTCAGTTGATTTTAGTAGATTCTGAACCGCCTTTACTAGGTTCATCAATTATTTTACAATTTATTACTATTCATTAAAAAAGACAGATTCTCATATTTGAGTAATCTGTCTGACTGAAAAAATAGATATTAAGTGATGATAAATTCAACTGTAATCGGAATTCCAGGATCTAATGCATCTCCACCTGGAATGGTAATTGCGCCAGTAGGTCCTGTAGTGACAGTTGAGTTTACACTAGGTTGAATGACTCCGTTGACATAAAGATTGTAGTATGTGTAAGTGGGAAATGCTGTTGCAGTAGTACCAGAGTCGTTTAAGCATGCTGTAGCAGCAATTGCGAAAGCCGCGCCAGTACCAGTACCAGCACCTAAAGTGGACGTGAATCTTCTGGATGCCATAAAAGGTTGAATAATAGGCATGTAATATTTCACCTCTATTTTAAATTTATGGGGCTAGCTAAGATAAAGCTTGTCACATGTTTTATTTTATGAGAATTTTCCTATTAGAGACGCGGCTATATACTTATATAGTCAATATGATTTTTTATGTATTTATTACGTCTCTTATTAATTGTTTAGTTTTGAGAATGGGGTGATGTATTTAAAAGGACATGTGGAACTTTAAAATGTGTTACTGAGTTTAGGTATATAATCTAATCATTAAGTTTTTAGGGGCATATAATTAATATGAGAGTCGTGAAGATAATTAAAACAGCGTTTTTTTTTGTTTAATTATTAGTAGCGCTTTCTTTTCTAAGAGGAAATTATTACTCAAAGCTAATAAAATATAACTATATATTCAATAACTCTTAGAATAAAAAGGTACTCGGAAAATAAATAAGTAAGGAGGAAAAATATGAAACATAATGATTGCTCTGATAATAATCACTGTGATTCAATTATTATTACAGGTGGTTGTTGTGAGCCGAAGGTAGTTTGTCCTAGCAATTCACAATTAAATGAATTGATTAGTTTACTAAATGCTTTAATAATAGCTATACCAACGTTTTTTGCTACTCCAAATGCTGAAAATAAATTGATACTAATCAATTTGTTTAACCAACTCTTAGATTTACTAAATTTATTACTACCAACTACAGAAGGAGATTATTTAAAACAGTTAGTTCAAAGTATTTTAAATGAATTACAATCTCCTAATACAGACTTGGGGCAATTGTCTGTACTATTACAACAATTTTACAGCGCTCTTGCAGATTTCTTCTTCTCTATACAGACTTGTTTTGCTCCATCAACTTTACGACTTTTATTTAATCTATTAACACAATTAATTAGTCTTACTCCAATTCCGCCAGGGGCAACAGGGGCAACAGGAGCAACCGGAGCAACAGGAGCAACCGGAGCAACAGGAGCAACAGGAGCAACAGGAGCAACAGGAGCGACAGGAGCAACAGGAGCGACAGGAGCAACAGGAGCAACAGGACCGTCAGGAGGTCCACCAGGTCCAACAGGAGCAACAGGGGCGACAGGAGCAACAGGAGCGACAGGAGCAACAGGAGCAACAGGAGCAACAGGAGCGACAGGAGCAACAGGAGCGACAGGAGCAACAGGAGCAACAGGAGCAACAGGAGCGACAGGGGCAACAGGAGCAACAGGAGCAACAGGAGCGACAGGAGCAACAGGAGCAACAGGAGCAACAGGAGCAACAGGAGCGACAGGAGCGACAGGAGCAACAGGAGCAACAGGAGCAACAGGAGCAACAGGAGCGACAGGAGCGACAGGAGCAACTGGCGAGGGAGCTATTATTTCATATGCGTCGGGGCTACCGGTTAATTTAACGTCGGCTCTAGATGGTGCAGCTGCCATTGGTGGACTTATCGGATTTGGGAATTCCGCGCCTACTGTATCTGTACTTGGTGGTGGATCAATTGATTTAACAGGTGCATCTGGATTACTTCTTAATATGGCTTTTTCTGTACCACGTAATGGGGAAATTAATTCTATTGCGGCATATTTTAGTACAACGGTTGGATTGAATATTGGATTAGGAACCATAACCATTACGGCGCAGCTATACCAATCTATAGCACCTAATAACAACTTCACGCCGATACCAGGTGCTTTTGTAACGCTTCCACCTATAACGGGTCTTTTTAACGTTGGTACGATTCGCAATGGTATTACAACTGGATTAACGATACCAGTAACTCCACAGACACGTTTGTTAATGGTTTACTCTATAACAACCTCAGGTCCGTCGCTAGGGGCTTCTTTAGAAGGTTATGCGAGTGCAGGGGTAACTATTCTTTAGATACAAAAGGATGTTAGTATGTTGTAAAAAAGGAAAGACGTAATCTCAATGATTGCGTCTTTTCTGTTAAATAAGTGTACTTGGGTACCTACTGGAATTAGATGTAGTAAGGCAGGGCTATATTTTTAGAATATAGATCTAGCATCTAAACAATTTGTACGAAATGAGCATATAAAAAGGAATACTCTTTTTAAAGAGTATTCCTTTTTATATAGCTAAATATAGAATTTTGTAAAGATCTTATTTATTTTTATTACAATTACACCCTTTTTTCTTTACATAACCTTGTTGAGCTAAATCTTTTTGCGATTGAGTATTGGAAGATTGAGAAGAAGTTGAAGAACTACTATTTTTGTTATTAGAATTGTTTTTTCGATAGTTACTATAATTACTCATAGTATCATCACCTCCAATTAAATATATAATTATTATATGTACTAACTCTATTAATCGTTACGATAATGAATAGGAAATTAAGATGCTGATATTAAAAAAATCTCCAAGGAGTTTTCCAAGGAGATGAATTATAGTTTTCTAATAGAAATGACTTAAATCAGTAGCCCCAATATGGAGGGAAATAGTATGAATCTTGGTAATATAAATTTTGTTGTTGAGGTGGGGATTGAGTTGATTGATTCATTGTTCCGCGGTTTTGATTACAGTTTGCTGGAGGACCAATCACTGTAGTGGATTGAATCGGAGATATTGCTTGTTTCCATTGTTGTTCATCGAGACAATAAGTATGAGCCATCATATTGGCTGGAGTCAATCTTAAAATATCAGAACCAAAAATGACTTCTGGGGTTGGGGCATCAAAAATGGCTAATAAATGAGTATTATCTGCTGTAGCAATTTCGTAATGCCACCACGCTTGTGGAATATTAGCAACTTGCCCTGGTTTAATCGGTAAGTTTAATATTTGATTCGTAAATGGATTAAGTAAAGAAACAACAGCGGATCCTGAAATACAGTAAACAAGTTCAGCTGCATTTTGATGAATATGTGGTTCTACAACATTACCTGTGCTTAAATATATATCTAATAAAGAAGTGTTTTCTAATGTGTTTAATTGTTTGATGCCAAGTACGTTTATATAATTTTGAGCATCTTTCTTAAAAAAATTACTTTTATTTAAATCATGAGTGAAATTAGTTGAGGGGGAAGTGTAGTCGATATTAGAAGTCATTTGTATTACCCGCCTTTCTATTAGTAAGTAAGGTTACAAAATTAGGATATGTGTCTAGTGTTTGTTATGTGCAGTTGTCGGTATCATAATAAATTTACCTATTCCATAAAGAACGTAGGTTGTATTTCGTATTTATAATAATGTTAATATGAATATCTATATAAATGACATAATTAAAGTCGGAATTATTGATGTTAGGTTAGGATTGAAAATATAGAAATCTATTTCGTATAATAACAGACCAATACTTTTTAGAGAGGTATTGGTCTGTTATTTAAGATAGTTTTTGATGGATAATTAATTGTGCTTTAGCAGTATTAGCGTAATTTAGCCACTCTAATTCCAAGTTTTGTTTTAAATCAAAATGGATTTCAATGACGTCAAAATGAGATACCTTTGTTTTAAGTGGAACGGGAATGCCATTTACTTTTGCTTTTTTCATGTTATGTACAATTTTTGGGAATGCAGAGAAAGAAAAATCAATAATTGTAGCACCATCTGGTAAATAAATAGGTTGTAAATCTGAAGTATAAGCCGTAATGGTATTTTCGAATAGTTCATACGATACTAGATTATGGAAAGCGATTGGATCTGTAGTTAATAAATTGTTATTCATAATTGTATCATTCATTATTTTATAAGAGATTGCTTGAACATCTACAGTTTTATTATTCAATAAAGAAAAAATACCATTATCTTTTAATGTTTTTGCTGATTGTGTTTGAATGATAATTGTTTGTTCAATATCATTCATATTGACTTTAGTTTTTAAATTGTTATTAAAATGGCTATTTTCAAGTGCTATATTGTCTTCGAAATAGTTTATAGTTGGTTTGTATAATTGATGTATCATTCCTAGAATTTTATAGCAATCTAGTACACTCGTAGTTGTTATACATATTTGTGAAATCCCTGATACGTTTTGTACTTCTTGTAGTTGTGAGTAAGCAGTATAAATTGGAGGGAACTCGTAGCTTATTTCAAATGAAAGGTTAGTATCATAAAAAGAATGTATTCCTTTTCTTAAATCAGTTATATTTTTTTGAAGATGTGGCACATATCCCGTTAAAAATTTAAGTACCTTATTATATCTTTCTTTATGTAGATATTGAAAAGCAAGATTTTCTAATTCATGCTGGATTGTATATAATCCTAATCGCTTTGCAAGTGGCGCAAAAAGTGTTAACGTTTCATTCGCATAAGCTACTTGTTTTGCGGGTTTTTTAACACTTAATGTTTTTATATTATGAAATCGATCTATAACTTTAATAATGCCAACACGTATATTTTGTTGAGAGGCTAATAGCAACTTTTTAAAATTAATTGCTTCGTATAATACTTTCTTTTGATCTTGTTGTTTTTTTTCTTTTGTTAGTCCATTTACAATATATCGAATAGTCGCACCAAAATACGATTCAATTTCTTCTAAAGAATGTTCTGTATCTTCTACAACATCGTGTAATAACGCAGCAATCAATGTTGTAATGTCAGCTTTATAATTTAGTAGTATTTCTGTAATCGCGAAAGGATGAATAATATATGGTTCTCCAGTTTGACGGTATTGTCCATCATGCGCTTGCTCTGCAAATTGTATAGCTTTTTTCAAAAGTTTTAATTCATCAGATTGTAGATAATTTGCCTTTTGTAATAATACCTTGCTCATATAAATCCATCCCTTAAAATTATTTTTAATAATAATTCTATATAGTAGAATAAATACCCTTTGAAACTGTTTTAAATATGTAAAAAAATAAAGGTGTTAAGATTAAACTATATTCGTATCCCCGTTCATACTTTGGATTGATGGAAAAAAGTAATGAAAGTGTTAATTTAAAATTACATCAATCATTTATAAGGAGTGAATGTTCATGTCATATAGTGAAATGATTAGAAATGAAGTGCTCAGCTGGGAAGGTGTTTCTGAAAAAACGCATCGATTTGGTGGTATTGAAATAAATTATGGTAGGAAGGAACTTGGCCATCTCCATGGTGATAAGTTAGTTGATTTACCATTTCCGAAGTTAAAGCGAGATGAATTAGTGAACCAAGGATTAGTGAAACCACATCACGTATTACCTGAATCAGGATGGATAAGTTATTATATAAAGAGTGAAGAGGATATTCCATTTGCAATCGAGTTATTTCGTATGCAATATGATCGAATAAAAAAATAATGAAATAAAGTAGATAAATAAAAATTTATTTTCCTGTCACATCCCTCCTAAATCGTTCGTCTTGTATGTAGAACGATAAGGAGGGATTTTATTATGAATACATTTGATGTAGCAATTGTTGGTGGTGGGCTTGCTGGGTTAACAGCATCTATATATTTAGCGAAGGCGGGAAGAAAAGTGATTGTGTTAGAGAAGTCCAGTCGTTTTGGTGGTCGAGGGATGACTATAAATAAAAATGGTATTTGCATGAACCTTGGTGCACATGCTTTATACAGAGGAGGAGCAGCTTTTTTAACTTTTAATGAGCTAGGTATGAATCTTCCAGGTGGTATCCCATCAACAAAAGCACATGGAATATGGAAAGGTGATATATTCAGTATTCCAACAGATTTTCGCTCCATTTTATCAACACCGTTACTTTCGTGGTCTGCAAAAGTACAATTCTCTCGTCTTATGATTCGTTTAGGGAATTTAAATGTAGGAGAAGTTCCAAAAATGAGTCTCTCTACATGGGCAGAAAATGAAATAAAAGATCCAATGGTTCGTAACATATTTTATGCGCTATGCCGAACAACAACATATACGTTTGCTCCTACAATACAATTAGCATCTTCAGTACTAAAGCAAATACAGTTATCTATGAAAGAAGGGGTACTTTATGTAGATGGTGGTTGGGAGACGATAATAACAAAATTAAGAGATATCGCGAATAATGTTGGTGTGCAATTCTTAGATAATAGGCATGTTTTGGAAATAGAGCATTACGAAGATAAACAAAGAATACATTGTTTTGACGAAGAGGTATTTGAAGCAGGTAAAGTCATCGTGACAACACCACCGAAAGAAGCTTGTAAAATAATAAAAGGCGCAGAAGGAACAAGTTTGTATAGATGGAGTGAACAATCGGTACCGGTTACCGTTGCTGCATTAGATATTGGCTTGAGACGATTACCTAATCCTACACATCAATTTGCATTAGGATTAGATCAACCTATATTTTTCACGAATCAATCAAGAGGAGCTAAATTAAGCGAAGAAGAAGCAAGTGTAGTGAGTTTAATTAAGTACCATAATCCTGTGCTAGAGGTAAATCATTTTCATGATGATAAAGAACAGTTAGAAAATATGATGGAGTTGTTACATCCCAATTGGAAAAATGAAGTTGTTGCACAGCAATATTTACCGAAAATAACAGTAGTATATGATTTTCCTCATATTGACCGAGTTGAAATCCCAGGTCCTAATATCCCAGAAATGTCAGGTGTTTACATTGCAGGTGATTGGACTGGGCATGATGAATTATTAGCTGATGCTGCGGTAGCAAGTGGGAAACGCGCAGCGTTACACATTATAAAGCAATTAGAAAGTGAGGCTGTTCATCATGGAAACGGAGCAATTATATGAAACGTATCAACCATTATTATTTTCATTAGCATATAGAATCCTTGGGAGTGTTATGGACGCTGAGGATATCGTTCATGACGTATTTATTTCGCTGAATAATATAGAAGATGTTCAGTCTATTGAAAATATGAAAGCATATTTGTGTAAAATGGCGACAAATCGCTCAATTGATAAATTACGTTCGGCAGCACATAAACGTAACGTATATGTAGGGATGTGGTTACCAGAGCCACTTGTAGAAGAGAGTGATGAGCCATCAGAGTCATTTGTAATGAAAGAATCCCTTTCCACAGCATATTTATTACTTTTACAACAACTGTCCGAGGTAGAAAGGATTGTTTTCATATTAAGAGAGGTTTTCAGCTATGACTACGAGGAAATCGCTTCAATTATTGATAAGAGTAGTGTGAATTGCCGGAAGATCTTTCAACGCGCACGAAAAAGTATTTTGGAGAAACCAAAGCAATCAAAATTAAGTACGAAGAAAATGGCTGCTTATGTTGAAAAGTTTGTATCATCATTACAGTGTGGGGATGCGCAAGGCATGTTAGAAGTATTAAAAACAGATGCGATATTCAAAGCAGATGGTGGCGGTAAAGTTACAACTGCTATTAATCCGATTTATTCTGCGGATAAAATTATACGTTTGTTCTTTGGAATTGCAAAACGATTGTCAGAAGAGTATATTGTTGATTTCAAAAAGGTAAATGGTGCACCAGGGGTTATAGTTTCAATAAATAATAAAGTGACTTATGTACTTTCATTTGCATTTGAGGATGAGAAAATTTCAAATATTTATATGATGGTTAATCCTGAAAAACTTATGCATTTAAATGTAAAAATATAAAATAAAGACGCATTTCAATAGAAATACGTCTTTATTTTATTACTTTTCTAACATTTCAAGAGGTACATCTTTTTCACCAGCTACCTCGAATTTAATTTCCCCGTCTTCTTCATAAATACGTTTAATAATCGGTATAGTAATCATTAATTTTTTATGCTGTTTTCGCTTTCTAGCAGCATCTAAGCTAATCACGTTCATTTGTAAGCATCCTTTCTTCTAGAAATATATAAACAAAAGAAAATGCGTCCGAAAAGGGCACTTAATTGAATTTGAAATACCGATTCATTTAAATGGGGTTTATATTATTTTATAATTGAAAACTGGTTGTAAAATAATGTGAATGGAATAATTGCACGTAGAAATTAACTTTACCAAAAAACGAAACAATATGCTATAAAAAAATTTAAAACTTTGTCATATAACGAGAAAAAGGTTTTCGTTTCGCATATAATGAAAAGTAGACGGGCAGCAAGAGCTTTTTCATCATATTGCTTTGGAAAGGCGATGAAAAGAATGGATACTTTAGATTCATTATTATCTCAACTTGAACAATATGGAGAAGAGCATGATCGACATAAAAAAACGCGGGAAGAAAAATTACGGAATATTTCTCGTGAGATGGGACAATTTTTATCAATTTTAGTAAAAGGATGTAATGTAAAAAAAATTTTAGAAATTGGAACTTCAAATGGTTATTCTACATTGTGGCTAGCAAATGCGGTAGAAGAAACAAATGGAAATGTTACAACGGTAGAACTTTCTTCAGAACGGGTGGGAGAGGCACTTGGGAATTTTAGGAAGGTAAATTTTACACAGCGAATCGATATTCACAATCAAGAAGCTGGAGCATTTTTAGATTCGCAATTAGATCATTCATTTGATTTTATTTTCCTAGATTCAGAACGAACGCAATATATGTGGTGGTGGGAACATATAAAACGTATTTTAGAGCCAAAAGGATTTCTTGTTATTGATAATGCAACTTCTCATGCGGAGGAATTAGCAGAATTTATAAAGATGATTGAAGAAGATGATACGTTTGAAACGGTGTTATTAGCTTTTCAAAAGGGAGCATTTGTTGCGCGGAAGAATAATTAGAAGTGGGCTTAATGTAATTATCACATTGAAAGATAGTATATGTCAAAAGATAGAGCATTGTATGAATTTAAGAAGGTAACTAAATGGAATTTCAAATTAATATTCAGTGGTGATAAGTAAGGTAATTCGTAAAGAATCCGTCTTCAGCATGTTGTTCTCTAGGTCTTAAGTCTGAGGAAAATAATGACGAGAACAGGTATACTTATACTATGAAACAGGGAATGACTGCATAAGCAGGTATTTCTTGAAAAATCGATTTCAAGCAAGCAAAAATGTATATGAAATACGATATATTAGATGAAATATAGTGCACATAAATTCGCACATATAAATAAAGGAGCGATTTTGTTGACTGAACTCGAGAAAAAAGAACCTGTATCGATTGTGAAAGATAATAATGTAGAAGTAGTAGTGGATACAGTAATAAAAGATGCAGAACTTGAAGAACTGAATAAAGAAGCAGATCTTTATGTACAAAAGTTAAATAGCGAGCAAAATACAGATTTATCAAAAGTATTGTCGCAGCTTGGAGACTTAGGGGATAAAGAGCAGCAAGCGGCAGGACAAACGCTATCAGCTTTAAAACGTCCTGTGACAGCGATGATGAATGGAAAGAATGAAGAAATTCCAAATACATTGTTAGAATTACGAAAAGTGGTATCAGAACTTGATCCAAACTCATTAAAAGCAACTGGTATGAAGAAACTTATGTTTAAAGTGTTTAAGAAAAATCCGCTTGAAAATTACGTGCATAAATATCAATCTATAGATAAGCAAATCGAGGAGATTATAAGATCACTTCTCATTGGCCGTGATAACTTGCAAGAGGATACGGTTGGTCTTGAAATGTTAAAAGAGCAATCACACGATAAAATTCACGCTCTTGATAAACAAGTATACTTAGGAAGAAAACTTGCTGGTATGCTTGAAGCTGAGAAACAAAATCCAGAACGTCAAAGGGATATTCCGTTAATAAATGATGCATTAGAAAAGATACTTGTGCGTACTCGTAATATGCAACAAGCAAAAAGTGTATTATTACAATCTATCGCATCTGTAGACATCATTAAGAAAAATAATGAAAAGCTATCAGAGGCAATTCGTAATGCAATTACGATGACGCAAAACGTTATAACGGTTTCAGCTGCAATTCAGCTCGCATTAACAAATCAACGTAAAACAATTGATGCAGTTAATGCGACAAATGAAGCGATTGAATCAATGGTATTAAGCAATTCTCAAGCATTAAAACAAAATACAGAAGAAACAACAAAACTCCTAGAAAATCCTGCAATTAGCATGGATAAATTACGTGAATCATTCCAAAATGTATTCGCTGCTATTGAAGCATCTGAGAAATCGTCAGAGCGTATTATTGAGTCTAGTAAGAAGTTTGTAATTGAACTTGACACATTTAATGATGAGATGAAGCAGAAACTCATTCAGCGTCCAAGGAAATAACAGACTTTTAGAGGAGGTGAAAAAATGAGTTTCATTCAAGGAGTATTATTACTATTAGGGTCATTACTTTTAATCGCATTTACTGTCGTTGTTTTAGTTGTATACTTCGGACGTAAACTTTATTTTTCATGGACGAAACCATATAAGAGAGCGCAAGATTCTATTGAAAAATTATCGAACAAATCAACACCGTTTTTACAAGAATTTACGCAGCACCCACTCTTTTATCGCTGGATTCGTACAGAAGGGAAAAAAGAACAAAATACATTAAATACACTTTTCTGTTCATCGGGCCAACGTACGAGAGAGCAAGTTTTCTCAATGTTACCGAAAGAAAAGCAGAAAAAAGTGCATGTGATGGCAAAAACAACGAAAAAGCTTACGAATGAAGATATTGATATTGCAACAATGAAAGTGAAAGATTTCTTGAGACAAGAATCACAGCAAACTGTTAAACCGACAGACTTATCGTTTTATAAATTGTATTTCTATGATCGATATCCAGATGCATTAAATACAATTCAAGCATATAAACGCTCGATTAATCCTTCACTACAAAGAACGGTTGATGACATTACAATTTCAGTATTAAATGCACTTCCGTACTATCAAGAACAACGCATGTTTGAACAACAACATAAACTTGAAACGTTCTTAATGAAAGATTTAACAGCGATGTTATCATTAGTGGTACAATTACCACCATCACAACGTCCTGAAAAAGAAGAAGAACTAAAAATATACTTGCAAAATTTCCAAAAGGAAATGGAAGTAGTAGAGCGTGATATTCGTGACTCCATTGATCATGATTTGAATGTGAAGATGAGAGCAGCGACAGAGAAGTTTAAGAACAAATAGAAAAAACCGCCTTAAAAGTTGAATGTTTCGGCTTTAAGGCGGTTTTTTTAATATAAGGGATTCTATTATTATTTTGCTTTAATAGTTGCTTTACTAGAAGAAATACTCTCATTATGAAGTCGATCTAAAGCTGTCACCACATACGTATAAGTCTCCTCAGATAAAGCTGTTTTATCCACAAAAATTTCTGCCCATTGTGTCTTCCTTACAGTAGTAAGTAAATTCTTCGGATCTTGAATATCAACTACATTCTTTCCATTCACACGGTATATCGCATAATAAGCAGAGTCATTATCTCTATCATCAATTATGCCTAAAGCAATACCTTCATCTCTTGGAATGGCACCTTTTAAAGTAGGTTGTTTTGGCGGATCATGATCAAGCCAAGGCATGGGTGGGATTAATGCAGGATGTTTATATATGTCTTTTGAGAGTCTGTTTTTAACTCCTAGTGGATTGTTATTAATATCTTTTAAGCTAAAATGCATACTTCCTTTTATTTCAGGATATTGACGATTTAATGCGATTTGTTTTGGATATTCTTCAGGATCAGACCAAGCAGAGACAGAGTTGTTATTTATTTTATAAGCCGCTTGACCGATGTATAGGTGAATCGGTTTGTTATTTGTTTCTTTTACCCACCAATCTACTAATATGTCATATGCAGCAGGTGTGAAACCAATATTCCAATATATTTGCGGTGTGATGTAGTCAATATAGCCTTTTTGTATCCATTCTCTTGTGTCTGCATATAAATCATCATAGTTTCTTTGTCCGGCAGTTGTGTTAGAGCCGGTGGAATCGTCAGCAATATTTCTCCAAACACCAAATGGACTTATACCAAGCTTTACATATGATTTTTCTTGTTTAATAGCAATGTTTAATCCCCTTACAAGCTCATTTACATTGTTACGTCGCCAATCTTCTATGTTTGAAAACTGACCATTATTATACGTTTTATATGTTTTTTGATCAGGGAATTCTTCGCCAACGACTTTATAAGGATAAAAATAATCATCCATATGAAGGCCGTCAATGTCGTAATTTTGGACGATTTCCAAAGCACCTTCCGTTATAAAGGTTTTTACCTCTGGAATACCAGGATTGTAATATAGCTTTCCACCATAAGGAACAATCCAATCTGGATGCTGCCTTGCAGGATGGGTTTCTGCTAATCGGTTTATATCAGTGTGATTCATTGTAATTCGGTATGGATTAATCCATGCATGAAACTCCAGATTTCTTTTATGGGATTCTTCAATCATAAAAGCGAGTGGATCGTATCCAGGGTCTTTTCCTTGTGTACCTGTAATGTATTCAGACCAAGGACCATATTTGGAAGGATAAAAAGAATCAGCAGTTGGTTTAATTTGTACGACAACTGCGTTCATACCGATGTTTTTAACATCATCTAATAGTTTCGTAAATTCTTGTTTTTGTTTTTCGATAGGTAAGTTAGTTTTTGAGGGCCAATCAATGTTGAGAACAGATGCTATCCATACAGCGCGTAATTCATGTTTTTTGTAAGTAATATTTACTTCAGCATAAGTAGAGTGAGGGGAAATGAAAGAGAAAGGAGTAAACAAGATGACGATACAGCACATCATTACTAAACGTTTCATAATCATTTATACGCCTCCCTATTATACGATTATTTAAAATAATATATGATGTTAGGTTGGCCCTGCAATTGAGAAAAATAAATATTGAAACATTAATTTAATAGGAAAAATATTTTTAGTGAAATTTACTTTCAGTATAACTAAATCGTTTCATTTCTTCATATACTTGTTAGTAAAGTGAAACTTTCTTTCATTTGAAAGAAACAATTTATAAGTATAGGAGGATTCAATAATGAAAGTTTTATTCGTTTGTTCTGGAGGAATGTCCAGCGCAATTGTTGTAAGCGCTTTAAAAAAAGAAGCAGAGAAAAAAGGTATGAACATGGAAGTGCATGCTATTGGAACAAGTGAGGTGGAGGAAGAAGTAAAGAATGGTTGGGATGTTGTAATGGTTGCACCTCAAGTTAGACATCGATTTGACGCTGTAAAAAAACTTACAGAACAAGAATCTATTCCGTGCGGTATTATTCCGCCGCAAGCATACACGCCGCTTGGTGGACCGACTTTATTAAAAACTGTAAATGAATTAATTAGTTAGGGGGAAGCGTTATGAATAAGTTTGTCACGTTTCTTGATAAAAACTTATCTGGACCGATGGCAAGGCTTTCTGAACAGAGGCATTTACAAGCAATCCGTGATGGAGTTATTTCGGCGTTACCATTTATTATCGTAGGGAGTTTCTTTTTAATAGTAGCATTTCCACCATTACCGAAAGATAGTTTCATATCAGTTTGGGCATTGAAAAATCAAACAAGTATATTAATACCATATCGTTTAACGATGTTTATTATGTCTTTATATATAGCATTTGGTATAGGATACAATTTAGCGAAAAGTTATAAGTTAGATGCTTTATCAGGGGCACAGTTAGCAGTATGCTCACTACTTTTAACATTGACGCCCGAATTAATCGATAAAAAAGGATTTATGCTTCCGATGACAAATCTCGGGGGGCATGGATTATTCGTAACGATGATCGTATCTATTTTATCAGTAGAGATTTTAAGATTTTGTAAGACGAAAAATGTAATGATTAAAATGCCAGAACAAGTACCGTCGTCTGTTTCACGTTCGTTTGAAGCACTTATACCTGCTGCATTCGTAATTATTTTAATGAGTTTAGTAACTGTCGTTTTTAGTATTGATTTCCACCATGTTGTTGATAAATTAGCAGCACCGTTAGTAAAAGCTGGTGATAGTTATTTTGGTGTAATCATTCCAGTGTTTTTAATTACATTTTTTTGGTCATTCGGAATCCATGGTGTGTCGGTTGTTGGAACTGTTGCTCGGCCATTATGGGAAGTATACTTAGGGAAAAATGGTGAAGCAGTTGCTAGTGGAGCAAATCAGTTGCCATTCATTTCACCAGAACCATTATACCAATGGTTTATATGGATTGGTGGTTCTGGTGCGACGTTAGGACTTGTATTAGCTATGATTGTATTTGGTCGATCAAAATATTCGAAGGCATTATCAAGAACTTGTATTGTGCCTGGTATCTTTAATATTAATGAACCTGTTATTTTTGGATTGCCAATTGTACTAAACCCAATTTTAATTATCCCATTTATCATTACACCACTAGTAACAGCAACTATTGCATACTCAGCAACTGCGATGGGGTTTGTTACACCAACACATATAATGCCTCCATGGACATTACCAGCTCCAATTGGCGCGTATTTAGCCACAGGTGGAGATTGGCGTGCAGTAGTATTAGTTTTTATAAATATAGCAATATCATTCCTTATTTACCTACCATTCTTTAAAATGTACGACAAAAACATGCTTGAAATTGAGAAAAATGGTGATGGGGAATCTGTTAATCCGTAAGTTTTATATTTTATTTTTGAGTGATAGGCATTTTGTCTATCACTTCTTTCACATTAAGTCCAGAGAGGGTGAAATAGAATGAATATAAAATTTAGCTATAAAGGTGTATTTTTATTGTTATTTGGAGTGATATGTGCAAATTTACTTTTCGTACCTTTATTAAGAATGCTAAATCTATCACAAATGCATAGTATATGGCTCGTTACAAGCTTTGCGGCAAGTATTTTGCTTACGGTAGTTGTTTCTTTCATTGATGGATCGTTTGCATCGAAAGCACAGTTGTTTTTTAGATTTATATTGTGTTCTGTAGGTTGTACGTTGTTTACTTACATAATTGTTTTTTAGTGAATAGGGGGCATGCATATTATGTATATTGCAGGGATAATGTCCGGTACATCGTTAGACGGAATAGATGTAGCGCTCGTTCATGTAGAAGGAAACGGTGTAGATTCTAAAGTCGAACTCATTCATTTTACTACTGTTCCATTTTGTAAGGATATAAAAAATGAGATACTGCAGGCTTTATCAATTGATACATCTAATGTTCAATTGATATGCAGTTTGAACTTTAAGCTTGGTTTATGTTTTGCCAACGCTGTAAAGGAAGTTTGTAAAGAGTCAAATATTTCATTGGAAAAATTAGATTTAATAGGTTCTCACGGACAAACGATTTATCATCAGCCAAAGCAAGCTGCTAATATGATTCCCTCAACATTACAAATTGGAGAGCCAGCAGTTATAGCATATGAAACGAACACTACGGTTATCTCTAATTTTCGAACGATGGATATGGCAGCAGGGGGACAAGGTGCACCACTTGTGCCATATTCAGAGGTCATTTTGTATCGTCATCAAACTAAAAATAGATTACTACAAAATATTGGCGGGATCGGTAATGTTACAGTAATACCAAGTCATCTAAGTGATAAGAGCGTTATTGCTTTTGATACTGGCCCAGGAAATATGGTAATCGATGATGTATGTCAAAGATTATTTCAGTTGCCATATGATCAAAATGGTAGGATTGCAAAACAAGGAGTAGTTGTAGATGAAATTTTGACATATTGTATGAACCATCCATTTTTGAAAATGAATCCACCGAAATCAACTGGTAGAGAACAGTTTGGAGAAGAGTTTGTAAGTGAATTATTGAAGTGGTTTGAAAAGCATGGTAAAGAAAATCTTTTGACGACTGTCACGATGTTTACAGCAAGTTCAATTGTTCATCATTATAAGAAGTTTATTCTGCCGTATTATGAAATCGATGAAGTAATTTTAGGTGGTGGGGGCAGTTATAATCGTACACTTGTTGAAATGATACGAAATGGATTGAAGGAAGAAAAGTGCGCGATATTCATTCAAGAAGATATAGGCTATTCTTCAGAGGCGAAAGAAGCAATCGCCTTTGCGATTTTAGCAAACGAAACGCATCATCGTAATCCGAGTAATGTGCCAAGCGCAACAGGTGCAAAGCAATCTGTAGTTTTAGGGAATATAACATTCCCTCCAATAAGATGATGAAAATGAGGCGAACATATGAAGTATATGATTGGAGTAGATGGTGGGGGCACGAAGACAGAAGCAATTGCATTTGATCAAGACGGAAACGAAGTTGTAAGAGGTACGAGTGGGTTTGGAAATATATTAATAGATTATGAAAAAGCAGTTTCGCATATTATGGAGGCGATCGATCAATGCAAGAAAGCTTTAATAGATGGGCACTGCGTTTGTATTTGTTTAGGGTTAGCGGGTATAAGTGGAGCGAATACAAATGAATTAACATTACGATTAATAAAGAAATATGAAACGAAAATTGAAGTTTTTAATGACGCAATGATTGCACATGCAGCTGCTTTAAAAGGTAAGAATGGAATATTAACTATAGGTGGTACAGGCGCAATTTGTATAGGAAAGAAAGACGAAGTGTACGAGTATAGCGGTGGATGGGGACATATTTTAGGGGATGAGGGAAGCGGTTATTGGATTACGTTACAAGGTTTAAAGAGAATGGCAAATCAATTTGATCAAGGAGTTAGACTTTGTCCATTAAGCTTAAGGATTCAAGACGAGTTTCGACTTTTAACATCATCTCATATAAAAAGACTAGTATATAGTTCTTCAAAAGATAAAGTTGCAGCAATTGCACCATTAATTATAGAGGAAGCGAGGAATGGGAATGATGATGCACATAAAATTATTCTGCAAGCGGCTAAGGAATTAACGATAATTACGGTGAATATTTACAACAAGATGCAGTTTGATTTATCACCTTTAATTGCAGTTAGTGGTAGTATATTGTGTTCAGTACCTGAAATATATGCTGAATTTAAGAAATGCTGTGAGAAAAGTATGGGAGAAGTTATATTCGTATCACCATCAGAAATGGCAGTGAAAGGAACATATCATTTAATGAAGGGTGTATATTTTATAAAATAGAAGTATGAGAATTTTTGTATGATTTGTAAAAATATGATGTTAAAATATACAAAGGGATGTAAAGCAAGAAAAAGTACAATATACATAGTCATTGAATATTGTATAAGTACTCCCATGTAGAAAGTGAATGATTACATGATTAATAGTATGCAATTTTTGTATTTGGTGGCTTCTTATTTATTTGGAAACATATTGACCGCTTATATAGTAACGAAATGGAAACATAATGTTGATATTCGTGAAGAAGGAAGTGGTAATCCTGGCGCAAGAAATATGGGGCGCGTATATGGAAAAGGGTATTTCGTCGCTACATTTTTAGGTGATGCGATCAAAGGGGCAATCGTAGTTTCTATTGCAAAATACCTTTTCGAAGATTCTACATTTGTAATGTTAGCTTTACTGGCTGTTATACTTGGACATATTTACCCAATTTTATTTAAAGGCAAGGGCGGAAAAGGCATTTCAACATTTATTGGAGGGTTAATTGCATTTGATTATTTGATAGCGCTTACTCTTATTGCTGTTTTCATTATATTTTATTTAATCTTTAAAGGATTTACTAAGCCCGGACTAATTACAATCGCTTGTTTACCAGTTTGCATGATTTTGTATTCTTACTCTATTGTTACGACTATTTTAAGTGCACTTATCATTGTACTTATTTTATATGTAAATCGAGAATGAAATGAACTTTTAATAAGTGGAGTTAATCTCCACTTATAATTTTTATTAAATACATAAAGGAGATACAACATGGGGTTAATTTATAAAGTTGCTGATCAAGCTTGGGAATTTGAAAGTATACATAAATTGAATTATAAAACATTTGTAGAAGAAATTCCGCAACATGAAGAAACGAAAGATCGTGTTCGTATAGATCGTTTCCATGAAGAAAATACATATTTAATTTGTTTAGATGACGATAAGTTAGTAGGTATGGTTGCATTGCGAGGAAAACGACCATTCTCGTTAGATTATAAAATTCCAAATCTAGATTTTTATTTGCAAGAACATGGAGAAAATGTATATGAAATTCGTTTACTTTCAGTAGAACGTGAATATCGAAATGGAAGAGCATTGTTAGGTTTAATTCGCTTTTTACATCGTTATTTGCTTCTAAATGGATATGAATTGGCACTCATTTCTGCTACAACACGTGAACTACCTTTATATGAGCAAATGGGATTCAAATCTTTCCATACGTTAGTTGGTACTGAAGAAGCAGCCTTCCAGCCAATGTATGTTACCCCAGCTATGTTTGAAGAGTCGAGTGTTGGGGGTATTATGACGAAAGAATATACGTTTTTACCTGGTCCAGTGGATATTGAAGAAAATGTTCGAAAGGCATTTTCTACTAAGCCTATTTCGCATCGTTCTAAGTCATTTCAAGTGACAATGGAAAATGTAAAAAAACGTTTACTGCAAATGACAAAAGCAAAACGTGTGCAAATAATGTTAGGAACAGGGACGTTAGCGAATGATGCCATTGCTTTACAGTTGAATTCTTTAAAAGGGAAAGGACTAGTTTTAACAAATGGGGAATTTGGGAATAGGTTAGTGGGACATGCAACACGTGCGCAATTACATTATGATACGCATAAAAAAGAAATGGCAGAGCCGTTTCTTTATACAGAATTAGAAAAAATAATGGCAACTGGAAATTATGAATGGCTTTGGTTTGTTCACCATGAAACATCAACTGGAATGTTAAATAATTTAGAAGAACTAAACATTCTTTGTAAAAAATATCAAATGAAACTATGTGTAGATTGTATAAGCTCAATTGGAGCAATACCAATAAATTTGAAGGATGTATATTTTGCAAGTGGTGTTAGCGGAAAAGCGATTAAATCATATACAGGATTATCTTTCGTTTTTCATAACCACATTGTAAAAGTAAACGAGGCAGTACCTGCTTATATGGACATTGGTATGTACGAAGAAAATGAAAGTATCCCATACTCCCATTCATGGAATTTAATTTATGCATTGCAAGAAGCATTAAAAATATTTGAAGATGAAATGGTATTTGAAAAAATAAAAGAGACGTATACATATATTGAACAAGCTATTACTAATATGGGTTTAAATCTTGTTTCACCTAAAGAACATGCCGCGCCAATTATAGTTACCATTCAATTAAATGAAGATCAGTCTTCTAAGGCGCTAGGTGATGCGTTAGCGTTACAAGGATATATTGTTCATTATGAATCAGCGTATTTACAAAAGAATAACTGGATCCAAATTGCATGCCTGAATCATTACAAAGAACGTGATATGAAAAGGATGTTGAATTGTTTACACAGATGTACATTAAAGAATGGCGTACATATATGAGCAATGATTTTTGAACATAGTTGGTTGCGTATAAAGGGATTATTACTTACGAAAACTTAAAAATGAGACAAACAGTAGATTATAAATTATTAGAAGAGGTGTTAGCATGATAACTAAAAAACTACCATTACATATAACAGACATTAAAAAAGCTCAAAACATTTTAGACAGAAATGTTCGTAAAACTCCTTTAGTAAAATCATTTTATTTGACTAGTAAAACAGGCGGAGAAATTCACTTGAAATTAGAAAATATGCAATTAACGGGTTCTTTTAAATTTCGTGGTGCGTTTAATAAAATGTCACAGTTGACAGATCAAGAAAAAGAGCGAGGTGTAATTGCTTGTTCCGCTGGTAATCATGCGCAAGGAGTTGCTTTATCTGCTCATTTACTTGGTATTAAGAGTAAAATTGTGATGCCGATTTCTGCACCGAAGGCGAAAGTTGAAGCAACTAGAGGATACGGATCAGAAGTGATTTTATATGGTGAAACTTTTGATGATGCGAAGGCAAAATGTGAGGAGATTATTAGGAAAACAGGTGAAACATACTTACATCCATATGATGATGTAGAGGTAATGGCTGGTCAAGGTACAATTGGTTTGGACATTCTTGATGATATGTGGGATGTTGATACGGTCATTGTACCAATTGGCGGAGGTGGAATTATTTCTGGAATTGCTGTTGCATTAAAATCTTTTAATCCATCCATTAATATAATTGGTGTACAAGCAGAAAATGTTCATGGGATGAAGGCATCTTATGACAAAGGCACGATTGTAGAACATTATGAGGCACCTACTATAGCAGATGGTTGCGCAGTTAAAATACCAGGCGATCTAACCTTTGAAGTTGTAAAAGAATTAGTAGATGATATTGTAACAGTGTCAGAAGGTGAATTAGAAGTAGCGATGAAAGACTTATTACAGCGTGGTAAAGCCGTTGTAGAAGGTGCAGGTGCATTAGCTACTGCTGCTCTACTTGCAGGGAAAGTGGATACATATATAAAAGGGAAAAAAGTAGTAGCGGTTATATCTGGTGGGAACGTAGACTTGCAACGCATTTCGAGTGTTTGTGAGCAATTTTTTGTAGCTAATGAAGTGAAATAATCTTTAAAAAACATAAATTTTATGAAAGCAGAGCTAAGAAAACTAATCTTAGCTCTGCTTTTTGTCTACTGTATAGTACAAGTTGTAATACACATGCTGTATTTTCCGTATAGTGAATTATTTTATTTAAGCGTCTATTTTCATAGATAACTCAAATAATTATATCAATATTGTCGAAACAGAAACAGAAATTTAATATAATGGTTTTAATGTATGAATGAGCTGTTAGGAGGATAGGCCATGAATAAGGAAGAACAGGTCATGAACGGTTTCAGGGAATTATATAATAAGATGGTTTGGCTAAATAAGGATAAGATGGAAGCAGGTCTGAAGGGTTTTAAGTCTTCTGAAGTACATTGCATTGAATATATTGAAAACAATACAGATTCTAACGTGACACAACTTGCAGAGGCTTTTTATGTGACTCGCGGTGCAATAAGTAGAATGACTAAGAAGCTCATAAAAAAAGGCCTTATCGAAAGTTACCAGAAATCAGAGAATAAAAAAGAGATCTATTTTAGGCTTACTGAACAAGGGAAAGAAATATATAAAATTCACGAAGAGTTGCACAATGAGTTTCAAGAGCGGGATAAAGCTGTATTTGAGCAAGTAACCGAGGAAGAATTCGACAGTATAATTAACTTCGTGGAAAAGTATAGTAGGCATTTGGATGCAGAAATAAAGAAACAAGGTATACATATTAAGTCATAATAAAGTTGAAGCATTCGGGCTTTTATGGATAGTTAATCCCGAAAACTAACTTATTTTCCCGTTCATGCGGGATACATTTAAATAATAAAAAGGTAGCCTGTTCATAGTAAGGCTACCTTTTTATTATTGTATTTTTGTTGACTAATCAACAAAACGGAGTTATCATTTTGTTGACTAAGCAACAAAATGTTTTAAGGGGAGAAGTTAAATGTCTATTTTTAGATCACAAAATGAAAGCGAAACTGAAAAAAACATAGATAAACATGCTTTAATATTCGGCCTTATTTCTGTATTTCTTTGTGGAATAGGTTTCAGTATCATTATGCCTGTAGTGCCATTCTTAGTGCAGCCTTATATAAGTAGTCCGAAAGAACAGGCTCTAGTTGTTACGCTACTGACCTCTGTTTATGCGGTTTGCGTGTTTTTTGCTGCTCCTGCACTCGGGGCTTTGAGCGATAAATATGGCCGTCGTCCATTACTTTTAATATGCCTTTTCGGTTCCGCAATCGGGTACTTAGTTTTTGGTATAGGAGGGGCTTTATGGGTACTATTTGCTGGACGCATAATAGAAGGAATAACAGGCGGGAGTATAAGTACAATTTTTGCATATTTTGCAGATATCATTCCTCCAGAACAGAGAACGAAGTACTTTGGATGGGTGAGTGCAGTGGTAGGTGCAGGAACCATTATTGGACCAACACTTGGGGGATTACTTGCCAAGTTTGGTCATTCTGTACCTTTATATTTTGGAGCGTTCATAACTTTATTAAATGTCTTATATGGGATGAAATATATGCCTGAGAGTCTTGACAAAAATAATAGGTTAAAAGAGATTACTTTTGTAAGGTTAAATCCTTTTGTACAACTTGCAAACATACTTTCCATGAAAAACTTAAAATGGTTACTTGTCTCAGCGTTTTTACTTTGGATGCCTAACGGATCTTTACAAGCAATTTTCACACAATTTACGATGGATACTTTTAGCTGGAAGCCTGCACTAATCGGACTTATGTTTTCAATTATGGGCTTTCAAGACATCATTTCACAAGCTTTTATAATGCCAAAGCTTTTGATCAAGCTTAGTGATAAACAAATAGCTATACTTGGAATGGTTTCGGAGATTATTGGCTACAGTTTTATTGCAGCATCTGCTTTGTTTTCCCTATATCCTCTTCTAATCGTTGGGATGTTACTGTTTGGTTTTGGTGACTCGATTTTCGGACCTTCATTCAATGGGATGCTTTCAAAGTCTGTCGATTCTAGTGAACAAGGGAGGATTCAAGGTGGTAGCCAATCTATTCAAGCTTTGGCAAGAATGATTGGTCCAATTATTGGAGGACAAATCTATGTATCACTTGGTCATGCAGCTCCTGCTTTTATGGGGATGATTCTTATAGTAGTGGCAATAGCAGTTTTGTATAAAGGGACGCATGTAACTGTATAAACTATCTGCACTATTATGGTCTTTCTTTATATAAGGATGTCTCTACGGGAATCTTTCCTGAATGAATTGTATAACAGATAAATATAAGAACAAATAATAGGGTGTCAGAACTTAGGAACAAGTACTGGCCCCTATTTGTTTACAGTTTGAGAGCTAAGAAAAATTAAGAATTTATTCTGTAATGCTCTCATGGTGAAGGTTAAATAGAACTATCAATAATTAAAGTTAGCTTTTTTGAAAGTAAAAAGCTATGTAAATGACTAGATAGTTTAATTATGCTTGTGCTGAAGTAAATAATGACTCCATTTTTACTTTGCTCTTTTCTCGAATTTCACTGTCCGCATGGCGCATTACAAATTTATGCGCTATAGCGATTGCTAAAACATCATCTAATAAGCCGATCCCAATAATAGCAGCTATATCTGGAATGAAGTCGATTGCTAATACGTAATAAGATAAAGCAGCTAATATTATGAATTTCGCTTTAGTAGGTAACCCTTTTTTTCTCATTGTGTAGTATAAAATAATACTTTCATATACGCTTGATTTCCCGAGGTTTGCTGAGCTTTTTTTGAATTTTTTCCAAAGTGTCTGTTTCTCCATATAAACACTCCTTTTACAAAAACATAGATTTTTTAAAAGGATGGACAAAGAAGCGAAAGAATAATCAATTTTATTGTTTTTTCTTATTGTATATTTCGATATTTATAAGCGGATACCTGTTCAAAATAAAACAATGCTTGTTAAGCGGATACGAATATGGAGATGGATGAAGAGAATATCTGTTTTGGAAAGCAAATAAGTTTCCGATAGAGGTTTCAATGAATTATTTGCGTTCTGCAACGAAGGCAGAAAAAACTTTTGATTTCTTAATACCAGCTATCTTGACAATAATTATTAGATTGTTTATAGCGTATATGAATCCGAATACAACAATAATATTGAAAGGAATTAAGGATATAAATAATCAATCACTTACATTCATTCCAATTTTAGCTGGTTTTAATATAGCTAATTACCTCGTTCCTTATGATTCTAGTACTTGCTGGTTCATTTGCTACAAGTATTTTTGCTGATAGAACGTTTTTTATCCCTAATTTACCAAAACAACCATATCGTTTTGGCGTAGGTGTTTATGAGGGCGTAGTAGCTCATAGTACAGCGACTTCTGAAATATTCAAAAGTATGAATCTCGTACATGAAGAAACGCATTTGTTCAATATGCTGTTGATTGAGATGAAACAATCCAAATCGCTAATATAAAATACATTGCATATGGCGGTGGACCTGCTGCTAATAAACGATTTGTACATGTAGAGTTATGTGAAACAGCAGACCATACAAAGCTCGAGCGTTCATATGAAAAATACGTAAAACTTTTAGCGGAAATCTTAAAAGATAACAAGTTATCTGTAGGAAAAGGATTGTGGATTCACTACGATGTGATTAAATATCTTGGCGGTACAGATCATGAAGATCAACTTGATTATTTAAAATCTCATGGGGGATCAGGAGCTCAATCCCGTGCTGATGTACAACGCGCATACAATAATTCTAGTGTGGATGTTTCTGTACCTGAAAGCCACCTAAACCAACAGAAGTACCAACAGCTGTAACCGATGGTATAGCTTATATTGAAGGCTACAACGTTAATTTACGTAAAGGACCAGACACAAGCTATTCTAAGATTCGTCAACTAAATAAATCAGAAGCTTATGTTGAATGGGGCGAAAAGCCTGGTTGGTTAAACCTTGGTGGAGAGCAATGGATTAAGAACAATCCATCCTATGTGAAGTTTAGTAAGAAAAGTACAGTAGATTCTTCTATTGTAGGAAAGCGTGTTGTTTCTAAAGTTAACATTCTACGTTTCTATGATGCTCGATCTTGGCAGGATAAAGACGTGGATGGTTTTGTAGATGTAGGTGAGGTATTTACAATTTTTAGGAAGTTAAATGTGGAAGGTTCAGTACAATTTAAGGTGCACAATAGTATAGGGAAAACATATTATATTACGATCAATGAAGTTTATGTATTTGTAACTGTATTACTACAGTATAGTACACTCATAGGAGGTAGTTATGTGTTTGATAAAAATGAAATACAAAAGATAAATGGGATACTTCAAGCTAATGCATTAAATCCAAATCTAATTGGCCCTACACTTCCCCCAATCCCACCATTTACTTTACCAACAGGTCCAACAGGAGGGACAGGTCCAACGGGAGTAACGGGTCCAACAGGAGTAACGGGTCCAACGGGAGTAACGGGTCCAACAGGAGTAACGGGTCCAACAGGAGTAACGGGTCCAACGGGGGGAACGGGTCCAACAGGAGTAACGGGTCCAACGGGAGTAACGGGTCCAACAGGAGTAACGGGTCCAACAGGAGAGACAGGCCCAACAGGAGGAACTGAAGGTTGTCTTTGTGATTGCTGTGTTTTACCTATGCAAAGCGTTTTACAACAACTTATTGGAGAAACTGTTATTCTTGGCACTATTGCAGACACACCCAACACGCCCCCGCTTTTCTTTCTATTTACTATCACTTCTGTGAATGATTTTTTAGTTACAGTTACAGATGGCACCACAACCTTTGTGGTCAATATATCTGATGTAACAGGGGTAGGTTTTTTACCACCAGGACCACCTATTACATTACTTCCACCTACCGATGTAGGATGTGAGTGTGAATGTCGTGAACGACCAATTAGACAATTACTGGATGCGTTTATCGGATCTACAGTAAGTCTTTTAGCAAGTAATGGTTCTATTGCAGCAGATTTTAGCGTGGAACAAACAGGACTTGGGATAGTACTAGGGACATTACCTATAAATCCAACTACAACCGTTAGGTTTGCAATTTCAACTTGTAAAATTACAGCTGTGAATATAACCCCTATTACGATGTAGTTTATTTCTTTCAGAAGTATCTGTTGCTACTCGATAAGAAAAGCACAGTTTATTTGTCCACCTTGAAAACGTATTGTTTTCAAAGTGGACAATCTACGTTTCTAGGATGCTCCATCTTGGAAATATAAAGATGGAGCTGGTTCTGTAGATGCAGGGATTTATGATTGATGCAAAAGTGAGTGTCAATGGTTCGCCACAGTACAAAGCACACAGCAGTAAAGGGAAAACATACTATGTTATTGCAAATGAAGCCTATTTATTCATCTAACGCACTATACCTTCATGAGTAATTAACCATGCCCCCTTACTCTTTCTATATCCTTCATTTGTAAATTTCTTACTACTATATTATTGGCGTACAATATATGGCTAAATGTATCTAAATGGTTTTCTAAACGCACAAAATTCCCAAATTGATATGGTAAGGCTATAAAAATTATAATGAAAAATAATAAATATCTCTAATGCACTATTAGGATTTTCCCATTTTATATTGCAAACCATCTTTCTGAAAGATAAGCTCATATGCTAAATCAAAATGAAGGTTATATAATGCTTTCGTATTACATATTAAATTGTAGAACTTAGTTCCTTGATGTACATATTGGTGTAATTTATTTTGAATTGGTGAAACAATGATTTTTAAAATTACGTTAATATCTTCATTAAAGAAGTTATAGGAGGGAATAACTTGGGCTCATTATTTGATGTAATAGCAGATGTTATTTTATTTTATCCTCGAAATGACATGAAATTAAAACATTATATCGCAAAATTAAGTGAATTAGAGTGGTTTCGAAATCTACATGAAGATCCGAAGTATACAAGTTTAATTTGGAGTAATAGAAAAATTAAAAAGTATATTTTGACTTCTGCAAATATGGAAGCATTAATAAAATCCGAGAAAAAACAAAAAGAATTTGTTCATCTAGTACAGGATGAATATAAAAAAAGAAGATAAGAATTTTTTTATTTTTCATATTTGGCGAAACAAATGGTACAATGAAAGCTAATGTGAAAAATAAGGAAAAGAAGTGGTCTATTTGAAAAACTTTTTAGAATTAGGAATTAGTGAAACTTTTAATCATACATTACGTGAAAATGGAATTACAGAAGCAACACCGATTCAGGAGAAGGCAATTCCTGTTATTATGTCAGGTAAAGATATTATTGGGCAGGCGAAAACAGGAACGGGTAAAACGTTAGCATTCGTGTTACCGATTTTAGAAAAAATCGATCCAGAGTCTAGTGATGTTCAGGCTTTAATTGTTGCACCAACAAGGGAACTAGCACTGCAAATTACAACTGAAATTAAAAAAATGCTTGTTCAAAGAGAAGATATTAATGTACTAGCGATATATGGCGGACAAGATGTAGCACAACAATTGAGAAAATTAAAAGGTAATACACATATTGTTGTAGCGACACCAGGACGATTATTAGATCATATACGACGTGAAACAATTGATTTAAGTAATCTTTCAACGATTGTACTAGATGAAGCAGATCAAATGCTTTACTTCGGATTCTTATATGATATTGAAGATATTTTAGATGAGACACCTGATAGTAAACAAACGATGTTATTCTCAGCAACGATGCCAAAAGATATTAAAAAATTGGCGAAACGTTATATGGAAGAGCCGCAAATGATTCAAGTACAAAGTGAAGAAGTAACGGTAGATACAATTGAGCAGCGTGTCATTGAGACGACAGATCGTGCAAAGCCAGATGCACTTCGTTTTGTTATGGATCGTGACCAGCCATTTTTAGCAGTTATTTTCTGTCGTACAAAGGTTAGAGTAAGTAAGCTGTATGATAATTTAAAAGGACTAGGTTATAATTGTGCTGAACTTCATGGTGATATACCTCAAGCGAAACGTGAAAGAGTCATGAAGAGTTTCCGCGAAGCTAAAATTCAGTACTTAATTGCGACTGATGTAGCAGCTCGTGGACTTGATGTAGATGGTGTAACGCACGTATTTAATTTTGATATCCCTGAAGATGTAGAAAGTTATATTCACCGCATTGGCCGAACAGGACGTGCAGGTGGATCAGGTCTTGCAATTACGTTCGTTGCAGCGAAAGATGAAAAACATTTAGAAGAAATTGAAAAAACGCTTGGTGCACCAATACAAAGAGAAATAATCGAACAACCGATGATAAAAAATGTAGATGAAAATGGAAAACCGGTACAAAAGCCGGCTCCAAAGAAATCAGGTCAATATCGTCAAAGAGATAGCCGTGAAGGTTCAAGAAGTGATTCAAAAGGTGGACCAAGAAACGATTCAAGAAATAGTTCGAGAAATGATAACAATCGATCATTTAATAAGCCAAGTAATAAGAAAAGTAGTACAAAACAAGGTCAGCAAAGACGTGGCCGTTAAATAGTTATTATTCAAAAAGAGTCGCAAAGTGTTGCGGCTCTTTTTTGTTTTTATACAACGAAGTCGATATAAGTACAAGGGTGATTGCATAGAAACAACCTTTAAAATTTCATTTACCGTATTAAATAATTTAAAATTCATAAAGGAAATATAAAGTAGGTTGTTGTATATATACGATAACAGGAAACTTTTTACATACTAAACATATACTTTAAATAAACCGACAGTCGGTCCGTAGGAAGGAGTACATGAATGAGGATCGTAAAAGAATATGGGGAGCGTAGAAATGAAATTTTAGAAACTGCTGAACGTTTGTTTGTTACAAAAGGGTATACGAAAACTACAGTAAATGACGTTTTAAAAGAGATTGGTATAGCAAAGGGGACGTTTTATCATTATTTTAAGTCGAAAGAAGAAGTAATGGATGAAATTATTATGAGGATTATTAAAGCAGATGTTGCTAAAGCGAAGGCAATTGTCTCTAATCCTAATATCCCAGTTTTAGATAAGTTATTTCGAGTTTTAATGGAACAATCACCAAAATCAGGAGATGTAAAAGATAAAATGATTGAACAATTTCATCAGCCAAATAATGCGGAAATGCATCAAAAAAGTATAGTACAATCAATTATTCATTTATCTCCTGTTTTAGCAGAGATTTTAGAACAAGGAATCGCTGAAGGCATATTTTCTACTCCATACCCACAAGAAACGATTGAATTATTACTCTCTTCAGCACAGGTCATATTTGATGAGGGTTTATTCCAGTGGAAGCCGGAAGAAATGATGAGGAGAGCTAAAGCTTATATCAAAATGATGGAAGCATCTGTTGGAGCGAAAGAGGGAGCCTTTGATTACATGGTGGAGGTTTTAATCAAACAGAAATAGTAATTTTCTGTTTGGATATTATCGACCGACAGTCGGTCTAAATCGAATGAAAGGTGTGATAAGGATGTCAGCTAGTATAAGGTCTTCGATGAAAGATTTTCACTTAATGGTGAGTGGACAAATTATTACTATTTTAGGTTCAACACTTTTACGTTTTGCCCTGTCATTATATGTGCTAGATATAACAGGGCGTGCTGATATATTCGCAGGGTTATATGCGGTAACGAGTATTCCGTTTTTGCTAGCCCCTCTTGGCGGAGCGATAGCAGATCGTTTCAATCGCCGTAATTTAATGGTTATTTTTGACTTTATCAACGCTGCGATTGTATTAAGCTTTATAGTTTTGTTATTTACTGGACCTGTATCTATTATATTGATTGGAACAATTATGTTTTTACTAGCAGTCGTTAGTGCAATGTATTCACCTGTTGTAATGGCGAGTATTCCGCAATTAGTTCCAGAGAATAAGTTAGAGCAAGCGAACGGTATCGTAAATGGTGTGCAAGCATTGTCAAATATAGTTGCTCCTGTATTAGGAGGAATATTGTACGGCATAATTGGTTTGAAAATGCTCGTAATAATAAGTTGTCTTGCTTTCTTTTTATCTGCGATTTTAGAAATATTTATTAAAATACCTTTTATAAAAAGAGCACGAGAAAGCCATATAATACCGACAATTGTAAAGGATATGAAAGAAGGATTTATATATGTTTTAAAACAACCATTTATTTTGAAATCTATGCTTTTAGCTGCATTACTAAATTTAATACTGACACCGCTATTTGTTGTTGGTGCTCCAATTATTATACGAGTAACAATGGAAAGTAGCGACACATTATACGGAATTGGAATGGGATTGATCGATTTTGCTACTATTTTAGGTGCATTATTAATAGGTTTTTTTGCGAAAAAGCTACAGATGAAAACATTGTATTACTGGATGCTTTTAATAGCTTTATTAGTAATACCAATGGCACTTTCAGTTATGCCGGTTATTCTTAATTTAGGATACTATCCACCATTTATCCTCTTTATACTTTCTTCTATTCTAATTGCAATGATCATGACAATTGTATCCATCTATGTGATTACTGTAGTCCAAAAGAAAACACCAAATGAAAACCTAGGGAAAGTAATGGCAATTATAACAGCGGTATCTCAATGTATGGCACCAATTGGGCAAGTCATTTATGGTTTTATGTTTGAAGGATTCAGTATGAAAATTTATTTACCTATATTAGTTATTAGTTTCATAATGATAATAATAGCTATAGTGACGAAGAAAATATTATGGAATGAAGGGAACTAGCTCCATATGATTAGGAGAATGTTAAAAAGAGATTTCTCTCAAAATAAAATGATAATTACCATTCTATTTATGTTTATCATGTTATCCAGTCTTTTAATGGCAAGTGCTTCAAGTAACGTTATAAATCTATTGAACTCAATGGATCAATTGTTTAAAGTATCAAACGCACCGCACTTCGTACAAATGCATGCCGGAGAAATAAACCAAAAGTCAATTGATTCATTTGTAGCGCAAACTCCTTTTGTAAAAAAACAACAAACAGCAGAGATGGTTCAAATAGGCGGATCTAACATTTTTATAAAGAAGAAAAATCAAGCGGAACATAATAGTGTAATGGACATTAGCTTCGTTAAGCAAAATACTATTTTTGACTTTTTATTAGATTTAAATAATGAAGTGATCGATGTTAGGAAAGGGGAAATAGGTGTACCAATTTATTATATGCAAAAATATAATTTGCGTATTGGAGATAAAATATGGGTTGTGAAAAATAATAATGAGCTAGAATTTACTATTTCGGCATTTGTTCGTGATGTTCAAATGAACCCATCACTTGTTAGTTCAAAACGATTTGTAATAAGCGATGAAGACTTCGAAAGAATAAAGGGGAATTTTGGAGAAAGTGAATATCTTATTGAATTCCAGCTAACAGATTTAGATAAAATAAATGAATTTGAAACTTTATACCAGTCATCAAACTTACCTCAAAAAGGTCCCTCTATTACGTATTCACTCTTTAAAACACTCAATTCATTAACAGATGGAATAATAGCTGCAGTACTTATCATAATAAGTGCATTATTAATGCTAATCGCGATTTTATGTATTAGATTTACGATTATGACTTCAATGGAAGAAGATTATCGGGAAATTGGTGTTATGAAAGCTATCGGCATTCAAAGTAAAGATATTCAAAAACTATATGTAACAAAATATGTTGTTATTTCCGCTATCGGATGTATATGTGGATATATCCTTTCGTTATTTGTTACAAAAATATTTATCTCTAACATCGCACTTTATATGGGGACAGCTAATAAAAGTATTTTATATTATGTTGTGCCATTGATAGTCACAACATTGTTATTTCTAGCCGTTATCCTTTTTTGCCGCATCATTTTGCGGAATTTCAGGAGAATTACAGCAATAGACGCTTTACGATCAAGAGATAAACTAGGAAAAAGAAAGATTAGAAGATTTTTTTCTCTCTCTCAAACTAAAATTACAAATATAAATATATTTATTGGTATACAAGATGTAGTAAAACGCTTTAAGTTATATCGCGTATTAAGTATCGTTTTAATCATAGCCGTGTTCATGATTGTTGTACCTGTTAACTTTTTGTATACGATTCAGTCACCGAAGTTTGTAAATTACATGGGAACAGGAAAAAGTGATATTCGAATAGATTTACAGCAATCTGAAAATATAGAGAAACGATTTAAGGACGTAATTTCATATATACGAAATGATGAAGAAGTAGAAAAATATGCAGCATTTGTAACGAGTACATTTAAAATGGTGAAAGCTGATGGTACACATGAAAACTTAAATGTAGAAGTAGGAGATTTCACTCGATTTCCAATAGAATATGTTAAAGGTATGGCACCAAAAAATGAAAATGAGATCGCTCTCTCTTATATGAACGCAAATGAATTAAAAAAGAATGTAAGGGATGAGATCGTTTTATTTGTAGAAGGAAAAGAGAAAGTGCTAATTATTACTGGTATATATCAAGATGTAACAAATGGTGGCAAAACAGCTAAAGCGAGCTTTTCTTATAATAAAGAAAATATATTATGGTACGTAGTAAATGTAGATATGAAACCCAAAATGAATCTGCAAGAAAAAGTGAAGGAGTATAAACAAAATTTTAATTCTGCAAAAATAACAGATACGGATAATTATTTATCTCAAACTTTAGGAGAGACAATTAAACAATTAAGACTCGTGACACAAGTGGCAATTTTGATTGCTATATTGATATCGGTTTTAATAACTGCGATGTTTTTTAAAATGTTATTAGTAAAAGATTCTTCGCAAATATTAATTATGAAAAGTATCGGCTTTTCCTACAAAGATATTCGTATACAATATGTTACTCGTTCTATTGCTATAGTATTAGTAGGTATTTTAACAGGGACATTTATAGCTGCTACGTTTGGAGAAACACTAATAAGCTGGTTAGGTTCATTTATGGGAGCAGCTCACATAAAGTTTGTTGTTAATCCGATCATTTCTTATGTAATATGTCCAGCTATTTTATTTATATCTGTGACCGTAGCAACACTTTGCAGTAGTTTTACAGTGAAACAAACAAATGATTTAAAGCTAAATGGGGAGTAGGAGGTGTGTAATTTGAAAAAAATTTTAGAAGTAAAACAATTAAATAAAAAATACGCAATGGATGGAAATAAAACTTACCATATGTTAAAAAATATAAATTTAGAGATTTATGAGGGAGAGTTTATATCGGTCATGGGACCTTCTGGTTCAGGGAAATCGACGTTACTATATAATATTAGCGGAATGGATCAAATGTCATCAGGAAGTGTGAAAGTTGATAGTAAAGAAATAACATGTATGAAAGAAGAGGTGTTAGCAAAATTACGACTCAGCGAAATGGGATTTATTTTTCAACAGAGCAATCTTCTTAGAAATTTGAATCTTTTTGATAATATAGTTTTGCCTGCGTATTTAGCAAAAGTTGAGAGCAGGAAAATAATAAATAAACGTGCACTTGAATTGATGAAGAAAACGGGAATTAGTCAAATTGCAACTAATAATATAACTGAAGCATCAGGAGGAGAATTACAAAGGGTATCTATTTGTAGAGCACTCATAAATAAACCTAATATTATTTTTGCTGACGAACCAACGGGTGCTTTGAATTTAAAAGCGACAGAAGAGGTAATGGATATTTTAGCAAATATAAACCGTATGGGAACTACAATTATGCTAGTTACTCATGACGTAAAGGTAGCAGCTAAAACAGAAAGAGTTCTTTTTATGGTGGACGGAGAAATTGTTAGCGAAACACAGATGGGTAAGTATAGAAACGATGATTTGAAAGTGCGAGAAGAGAAGTTGTTAAAATGGTTAACCGTACTTGGATTTTAAAGAGATAATATTTTTGACTCCTATTGAATATAGGAGTTTTTTCTTTGTTTGAAAGTTCAAAAAGAGATATAATAATTTTCTGACTATTGATTATGGAGGGGTATAAATGAAAAATGAAACGCTACGTACACAAGAAGATATATTAAAAATGCTTGATTCATTATTAAGATCTGCAGAACCATTTTGGAATGAATTTTATGTGAATAGAGAAAAAGATGTTCCGTTTTTTGAAAATGTTCCAGATGAGAATCTAGTTTCGTATATACAAAAAGAGAGTGTTTCAAAAGGGAAAGTATTAGAACTTGGATGTGGTCCAGGAAGAAATGCAATTTATTTAGCAAATGAGGGATTTGATGTAACAGCAGTAGATTTATCTATAGAAGGTATTAATTGGGCGAAAGAGAGGGCATTAGAAAAAGGAATAGAAATTCACTTTATTTGTGATTCAATTTTTAATTTAGGTGCTCAAAATGAATTTGATTTTGTATACGATTCGGGCTGTTTGCATCACATTCCACCGCATAGAAGAATGAATTATGTCGATTTAATTAAAAACTCATTGAAATCTGGTGGTTATTTCGGATTAACATGTTTTGCAGCTGGCGATTTAGATGAGAGGAATGGATCAGAAATAACGGATTGGGACGTATATAGAGGTTGGAGTTTACAAGGTGGTCTTGCCTATTCGGAAGAAAAATTAAGGGGAATATTTAAAGAGTTTGAAGTGATTGAAATTAGGAAGATGAAACAAATTGAACAACCAAATAATATGTTTGGAGAATCATTTCTTTGGACAGCATTATTTAAGAAGAAATAAAACATAGATAATTGACAAACTCATCGTTTTTATAGACAATACACTTATAAGAATGTACGTTCGGCTTTATTGTCCGATGTATGTTTTGCATAAATACATAACAAGGGGATGTCTCTAAATGAGTAATACAAATCAAAAAATCACTACGTTTTTAATGTTTGAGGGAAAAGCTGAAGAAGCGATGAATTTTTACACGTCGCTATTTGATCAATCAGAAATTGTAAACATCTCTCGTTACGATGAAAAGGGACCTGGTAAAGAGGGAACTGTAATACATGCAACATTCACGTTAAATGGCCAAGAATTCATGTGTATCGATAGTTATGTAAAGCATGATTTTACATTCACTCCATCTATGTCTCTTTATGTAACTTGTGATACGGAAGAGGAAATCGAAACAGTTTTTAATAAACTAGCACAAGATGGAAAAGTTCTTATGCCTTTAGGTTCATATCCGTTTAGTAAAAAGTTTGGCTGGTTAAATGATAAGTATGGCGTATCTTGGCAGTTAACTCTTGCTGGAGATGAATAATTAAAATAATATGGTGACATTAACGTCATAACAAAAGGGATGATTCAAGACTAATATGTATCATCCCTTTTATTTTTTGTTTTACAAACGTCACTGGTTTTTAAAGAACGTTTCATTATTATAACTAAAGAAGAAAGACCATCGTTATTCAATAAGATTAAAATAGATTTAGCTACCCGTTGTATTTATAACAACTTTAGGTTTTTATATAATATAAAACTGCTAATTTAATTTTTCAGCTTATCTAGTAATTGAATTCATTAACTGGAAGAAGTATTCAGGTTTATAAGTCTTATTTAGGTTATACCATGAATGTAACGTATCTGGTGCAAATACATCAATTTTTTTCAATACTTCCATTGCAAATTCCAGAGGAGCTACTCCTGATGCAGTAATCAAATTTTCATCACATACTGCAGGTTCCATCTTATAAAGTTGTTCTCCTTTATAATTAGGACAAACCATTTTAATATATTCTAAATCATTGCTTGTATGTTTTCTAGAATCTAGGTATCCAAAGTTCGCTAACCCCTCAGTTGCACCACAAATGGCAGCAACAATAGTGCCGAGTTTTAACGCTTCACCAATTTTTTTTAAGATAGGGTGATGAATGCTTTCTCCCCAAGTAGTCCCTCCAGGTAAAACTAAAAGATCGTTACTCTCAAGAGTACATGTATCAAGAGAAATATCTGGCTTTATGCTCAGTCCTCCCATCGTAGTAATAATTTCATTATTAGCTCCTACTGTAACTACCTTTAAAGGGGCTAACTCTTTTTTGAAATATCTTCCTGAGTTTAATTCTGCAATTAAATGTCCATATTCCCAGTCTGACATCGTATTAAATACATAAAGATAAACTTTTTTTGTTTGCATACAATAACACTCCAATCACAATTGAGTTTTTCAAAAAAATATTAATAAATAAATTTTACAATATTTATCATTTGAATTTAACCTATTTCTTTAAGAATTCTTTAAAAAGTAATTTGGATACTTTATTTGAAGGTATAGTTTAAGAATTAAACAGCCTTCAAAAAATATAATAGTTGAAATTTGTTGGTTTTAGAATGAAGAAATTAGGCTCAATATACCAACTTAATTATTCATAATTGAGTTGTGGTATAATTTACATACAGGGGGAAAGTAGATGACACAACATAAAGAAGAGCAAATGAATGAGGCATTAGCATTATTTTACTTTGCATATAAAACTTTCACAGAAAAACCAGATGAAATAATAAAAGAATATAGTATACAGCGTGTACATCATAGAATTTTGTTTTTTATCGCTCGTTTTCCAGGGCTTAGTGTAAATGAGTTGCTATCACTTTTAGAAATAAGTAAACAAGCTCTTCACGGACCGTTGCGCCAACTGTTAGATAAAGGACTTATTGAGAGTAATGAAGCTGCACATGATCGTCGTGTGAAACAGCTGTCTTTAACAGAAGAAGGAACAGACTTAGAGAAAAAACTGAGCGATGTTCAAAGAGAGCAAATGGGAGCTATTTTTGAACAGTTTGGCGAATCATGTGAAGAAAATTGGCATCAAGTTATGAATGAAATGGCAAATAGCCGTTCAGGATTTGATGCATGGACGGCTAAGCGTGAAATACCAGTAGAATAAAAGATAGAAATAGTATCTTGTTTTGTAGTTTGAAAAATCATAAATTTTCATCTGTATATTTGGCAACTATGGATAAAAAATTCACATTACCAAAAACTTTATATGTGTACGTATTGAAATTTTAAAATTCATATTTCCGAGAGGGGAATTATAATGATAAAACTTGTACTCATTCGTCACGGACAAAGTTTGTGGAATCTTGAAAATCGATTTACAGGATGGACAGATGTAGATTTATCAAAGAATGGATTAAGTGAAGCGAGAGAAGCAGGAACAATATTAAAAAAGAATGGATATACGTTTGATATTGCCTATACATCAGTATTAAAACGAGCAATTCGTACATTATGGATTGTACTTCATGAAATGGATCTCACTTGGGTCCCTATACATAACTCATGGAAGTTGAATGAACGCCATTATGGTGCACTACAAGGATTGAATAAAGACGAAACTGCAAAAAAATATGGAGATGAAAAAGTTCATATTTGGAGAAGAAGTATAGATGTGAGACCGCCTGCACTTACTGAAGATGATCCCCGATATGAAGCGAATAATCCGAGATACAAAACGTTAAAAAAAGGCGAGTTCCCATTAACTGAATGTTTAGAGGATACGGAGAAAAGAGTACTTGATTATTGGCATGCAAAAATCGCACCGGCATTAAAAAATGGTGAAAAAGTAATTATTTCATCACACGGCAATACGATTCGTTCACTTGTGAAATACTTAGACAATCTCTCAAATGATGGTGTAGTAACATTAAATATACCGACTAGCATTCCGCTTGTTTATGAATTGGACGAAAATTTACATCCGATTCGTCATTATTACTTAAGTATGGACGGGGAAGTACCTGAAGGGGAAATTCCGAAACATATTTATTTTTAACGTGAAAATTTGAAACGCATGCTTGTCTACATATACAATGTAGATTCATGATAAAAGACGTGGCCTGCTTCTAATGTATATGCGATGTAGCTAACTTTAGAAGGTTGTCCACGTCTTTTGTCATAAAGATGGCTCTTTGCGCATGTAATGGTATCGTGAGTAGTTTTGGAATGGAGGGTGATGTGATTGACGATCTCTAACATTCGAATCGGCTTATTTATTTTAGCAATCGTCTTTATTGTTCTTGTTTTCTTTTATTGGAAAAATGAAGAATTGTATGAGGAGAAGAAACAGCGAATTCGAAAAACGTGGTACGGTTTGTTCATAACATCAGTCACAGTTTATTTCACGATAAAAGGAATAGATTTAACCCTCTGGAAAAATCTTTTAATGTTTACTGCGATGGTAATTTTCGTTGATATTGCATTCATTTTGACACCTAACATTTCAGAAATATGGGGTGCAAAATTCAGTGATATCGGAAAGACGGTCCAATCAATTAAACGGTCATTAATTGCTTCAAAAGCAAGAGGAGAAATATATACGACAATTATTCAAAATGTAAATCCAGCAGCATTTGGGACAATGGAATGGCACACGGAAGAAGAATATACAAAAAGTTTAAACGCATTTCTTGATTCGTATGGTGAAAAAGTAGGTGCGAAAATTGTTGTATTTGAAGCAGCGAACGAATTAAATACGAATTTCCGTGGTATTCGCTCTCAATTTAGTATTACAGTACCTCTAGAACATATAGAGCAATGGAATGGCCAGCAAGCGGTTCAAGTAGAAAATGTCGGAATTATACCAGCAAAAATAGTGAATGATGTTTTTATTGTTATTGATGGGAAGAAGAATAACCTTCAAGATCGAGATTTTGAAAATGTATATAATTTAACAATACATCATAGTTATTTTTGTAAGTAGGACAGAATCTTTTTCTGTCCTTTTCATCTATACATAATGTTTAAAAAAATTCGGACACAGTTGTATAAAATAGGACAATCATTCCTACACTAGCACGTAGAGGTGATTGCAGTGATAAAAGAATATGACAATGATTTTTTTAAAGAAGAAAATGAAGATGCAACAGATTTTTCTTTAATAAAAGGAGATACTTTGCAGCAAGTAGAAGAGTTAGAAGAAGAATTAAAAAGAAAGTGATAAGTGTACACGCTGTCTATATTTACTATATAATATAAATAAAAGATTGTATCTTTTGTAAAAGGGGGAGAAGGTATGGCAGAATTAAATGTACAAAAGTCTTCGTTTTTTAAAGATAAAAAGGAAGAATCAAATACAGATTTCTCTCTTGTGAAAGGTGCATTAACGGAAAAAATAGATCACTTAGAGAAACTGATTGATGGGAAAACATCTAAATATATACAACATAAGAAATTGAAGGAGAATACATAAATGTGTTCTCCTTTAATTTTTTGTTTCGTTATTGGTAGGGAATTATTCAGTATAAAAGTAAAATGGTGAATCATGATATAATAGAAGGTGATTTAAGTTATTTACATATGGATTGTATTTGAGAGAGGAGCTTGAAAAATGTATTCTACTTTAGAACAATTAACAAAGCACCCTGTATTTTATCATTTTGCAGAAATTTCAAAGATTCCTAGAGGATCAGGTAATGAAAAAGAAATTAGTGATTACTTAGTGAGTTTCGCAAAGGAACGTAATTTAGAAGTTATTCAAGACGAAGCGTTAAATGTCATTATAAAAAAAGAAGCTACTTCTGGTTATGAGAATGTTCCAGCTATTATCATTCAGGGGCACTCTGATATGGTGTGCGAAAAAAACCAAGCGACAGTTCATGATTTTGAGAAAGATCCAATTGAATTAAGAATTATTGGTGATATGTTATATGCAAGCGAAACTACATTAGGTGCTGATAATGGTATTGCCGTTGCATATGCATTAGCATTATTAGATTCAACAGACATTCCGCATCCAGCTTTAGAAGTTGTTATTACAACTGAAGAAGAAACGACAATGGGCGGTGCATTCGCTGTCGATTCAAATAATTTTGACGGAAAAATATTTATTAATATTGATTCTGAAGAAGATCATAAATTACTAGTGAGTAGCGCAGGTGGTGCGAAAGCAGTTGAAACAATTCCAGTAATTTGGGATGAGGCACCAGTTGATATGGATACATACCGTCTATATGTTGGTGGACTTAAGGGCGGACATTCTGGTATGGAAATTGATAAACAACGTGGGAATGCGAACAAAGTACTAGGACGAGTTTTACGTGATTTATCAATAAATATTCAATTTGATATAAGTGATGCTCACGGCGGATTAAAAACGAATGCAATTCCACGTGAAAGTGTAGCTACAATTTTATTACGTCAAGAAGATGTAGAGCAAGTTGAAGAAAAATTAAAATCATGGACACGAGTATTACAAGAAGAAATGCGTGCTGTTGATCCGGATGTTCATGTTACACTTACAAAATTAGATGAGAAAGTAGAAAAAGTATTTGCTAAAGAAACACAAAAACAGCTTATTTCTTCATTATTCTTAATTCCGAACGGCATTCAAAGTATGAGCATGGATATTAAAGGTCTAGTAGAAAGCTCAACAAATTTAGGCGTTATTGAAACGTTGCAAGATGAAATTAAATTACGTAACGAAGTGAGAAGTTCTGTAAGTAGTTTAAAACAACATGTTGCAGATGAAATTAAATGTATTGCCGAATTAGTTGGTGCAACATTTGAAATAGAGTCAGAGTATCCAGAATGGCCATACAATCCTAATTCGCCTATCCGTAATTTATTCGAAAAAGTGCACCAAGAAAAATACAGCAAAGATGCTGAAATCTTCGCAGTACATGCAGGGATTGAGTGCAGCGTATTTGTTCAAAAAATGCCTGAATTAGATGCAATTTCATTCGGTCCAGATATCTTTAATGTTCACACACCAGATGAGCATATTAGTATTTCTTCTGTTGTGAATAACTGGGGATTCTTTGTTGATGTAATGAAGGGAACGAAAGAATTAGCCTAAGTAATAACCGATGCATTTAAGTGCAGCCCATAAAAATTTATAGGCTGCTTTTTTGTATTGAATTTTTTATAAGTTTTGAGTATGGAAAATATACTGAACTTACATTACGTATATGAAGTAGAAATTTCATATACCGTATTTTATATAAAATATAAATAGTTTCAAAAGAAATAAAGTATAACAAATCCGTATTTATAAAAACAGCTTTATTATACTTTTCTCTATTTGACTTGTATAATTTATTACGTTATGATTTTTCATTATAACTGAAAGGCTTGAAGATAATGATTCGTCGTTTGAAAAAGTTTAAAAATGTCGCTGTCGTATTAAGCTTCTAAGTAAATTGCAAAAATCTACAATACTTAGAAGCGAGGAATATAGTTATGAAGCATCCATTATTTAATCATTGGTCTGAAACAAAGTATTTAAAAGATATAGTAACAAATCCACTTATTGAAGTAGGAGAGTACTCCTATTATTCAGGGTATTATGGAAATCAAAATTTTGAAGATGGTTGTGTAAGGTATTTATGGGGCGATGCTAAGTCCCAAGCACTTTTCAATCCAATTGAACAGATGGGTTGGCACCTTGATAAACTCATTATTGGAAATTATGTTTGTATTGCAAGTGGAGTTGTCATTTTAATGGGTGGGAATCATAACCATCACCCTGAATGGATTACAGTGTATCCATTCGTTGAGCAAATAGAGCAATCATATGAACCGAAGGGTGATACAGTCATTAAAAGCGATGCCTGGATTGGTATGAATGCTATTATAATGCCTGGCGTTACTATTGGTGAAGGTGCAATTATTGCAGCTGGATCTGTCGTATGTAAAGATGTTCCGCCGTATACAATAGTAGGTGGTAATCCTGCTAAAGAAATAAAGAAACGGTTCACTAATATAGAAATTAATATGCTAATGGAAATGCGTTGGTTTGATTGGGATAGAGAATTGATTAAGAAGGCAATTCCTCTTTTATCTAGTCCAGCCATTGAACCATTATTTGCTTTTTATAAAAATGAAGTGAAAAATAAATAAATCAGCTAGAAAAACTACATTCAATATAGGATGTAGTTTTTTTATTACAAAAAACTGTTACCAGTGTGTTTCGATATTCAATCGGGGCACACTGGTTTTATTTTTTATAAATGTGGAACAAATGTATTACTTAGATTGTCTATTAAGTGTAATCCTAGAAAATATGAAAGTACGGATCATTTTGAAAAATACAAGGGTATTAAAAATAGGGATGTGTGTGGGAATACTAAGTGTCAGTGCGCCTAAAAGGGTGGGATGAGATGGTCTATATGAAAGCGATCCTAATGTCTTATGTGTATACAAAATTTGATAACACTGTCTATTTTTGGGGGATTATGTTAGAAAAACGTTTTTTTGAGTACAAAGTTATTGGAGGTAACAGAAGTGAAAGGTATGTTTTGCAAGAGATTCATTGCAATAGTAACAGTGCTTACACTATTTTGTAGCATAGTTGTTACATCTGGGAGTGCATCAGCGGAAACAGTCCCTGCTTTAGACGTAGAAGCAGGATCAGCAATTTTAGTAGAAGCAAATTCCGGAAAAATTTTATATCAAAAAAATGCAGATGAATTATTAGCAATTGCTAGTATGACAAAAATGATGAGTGAATACTTAGTCCATGAAGCGGTGGATAAAGGAAAACTTAAATGGGATCAAAAAGTTAAAATTTCTGAATATGCATATAAGATTTCGCAAGATCGCTCATTATCAAACGTTCCATTAGAAAATGGTGGCTCTTATACGGTCAAAGAGTTATATGAGGCAATGGTAATTTATTCTGCAAACGGTGCAACAATTGCTTTAGCTGAAGAGATTGCTGGAAAAGAAGTCAATTTCGTAAAAATGATGAACGATAAGTCAAAAGAGTTTGGAATGAAAAATTATAAATTTGTAAACTCTACAGGTTTAACAAACCAAGATTTAAAAGGACATCACCCAGAAGGGACAACTCTAGACGAGAAAAATAAAATGTCTGCAAGAGATTGCGCAATTTTAGCACAACGTCTTATTCAAGATTTCCCGAAAATATTAGATACAGCAAAAATCCCTAAAAAAACATTCCAAAAGGGTGGCAAGTATCCGATTGATATGACGAACTTTAACTGGATGTTAAAAGGTTTAATTAAGCAATACGAAGGTGTAGATGGGTTAAAAACAGGAACTACTCCAGAAGCCGGAGATTGTTTTACTGGTACAGTAGAAAGAAACGGTATGCGTCTAATCTCTGTAGTGATAAAAGCAAACTCTCATACAGCACGTTTTGATGAAACAAAGAAATTGTATGATTATGGATTTGCGAATTTTGAAGTGAAGAAGGTCTATGGAAAAGATTCAGTAGTAAAAGGGCATGAAACAGTGCAAGTAGCAAATGCAAAAGACAAAGATGTAGTTGTTCAAACGAAGCAAGCTGTTTTACTTCCAATGCCGAAGGGCAACAAAGACGTATATAAAAAAGAATTTAAAGTATCGAATAAAGAACAAGAAGCGCCTATTAAAAAAGGTGTAACAATTAGTCAAATGATTATATCGCCTAAAGATATTACAGATCCTGGATTTTTATCAGATAAATCATTACAAGTAGACCTTGTAACAAAATCTGATGTAGAACAAGCAAATTGGTTTACACGTTTTATGCGCGAAATCGGATCATTCTTTAGCTGTATGTGGGATAGTGCGGTTGATATAGTAAAAAGCTAACTTTATAGGATAAAACTAAATATTAATCTGAAATAAAAGATTTCAAAGTATTATAGATTCTTATGTGGATAGCTTGGAATGGAAGATTGCATTAATTCTCAAATTTGGTTCTTCGGAACTTTTCGTATTGCTATCAAGCTAAACTAAATTTGTACCTATATGATCAAAAAACGCTATTCTTTTTGTAGAAATATAAAGAAAGGATGGCGTTTATTATGAATATTTCGATTCAAAGGGTTCTGGTGCAAGGTTAGTTTAATAAAGTTACATGATGAAAAAACATATATTATTCCATCAAGTGACAATAAAAATTGATATCTGGTACTTATTTCTGTTATTAAATTTTATAAAAATTTAATAAAATCTTTTCTTTCTATTAAATATTTTATTTTAAATTAATTATATAAAGAAATGGAGGCCAGAAAATGAATTTTTAAATAAATTTAAGTATCTTTTTATAGTGTTTATCCGTATGTATATAGTTATTCTTTAATTTCAATCGAATAACAAACAAAATATTCGAGAAAAAAGTACGATTTTTATGGATGGTACAAACTTTCTCTCTTACAAAAAATGTACTGAAATTGATAAAAGTGAATGTTACATGGAGAGAACCCCTAATAATTTCACCTAAAAATCGGTAATTAATGAAACAAAGAATAATAAAATGATACACGATTACGAGTTGATCTCCCAAAAACATATGATTACTAGTGAAAATCTTTAATACTGACAAGTGAGGTGACGTTGGTGAGAGGGATATTAATAAAAATCGGAGTATTTATTTTGGTTTTTACAGTAGGGCTATATCTTACAAAATACGCATATGACCATCATATTAACCGAGCTAAAGTAAGGGACACAATTCAACAAATATCAATAGAGCACGGTATGCCACCATGGATTCCTTTATCTATTGCATTCCATGAAAGTAAGTTTGATCAAAATGCAGTCGGAGATCAGGGCACATCATTTGGACTGTTTCAGCTCCATCGAGGTGGACTAGCACCTAAAGATTTAACAAACGAAGATTTGAAAAATGTAGAAACGAATACCCGAATTGCAATATCTAATATGACAAATGCATATAACCGTGGTTTACAGCAGAATTTAAAAGGAGCAGAGCTATTAAAACATGTTGCAAATACCTCAGGGTGGCCTGGAAATAAGGGCGTTCAATGGACGGATAAACAGACAGACTATAACAAGGGTTTAGAAAATAGTTTTAAAATGTTTTCTAAACGACAATACGATTTTATAGAATGAGATTTCTTTTTTCTTTCTATTATTATATAACTTATGCCTAAATATGAAAGTTCCCTAAAACAGATACATAGATTGACTTTGTACTGCTTATATTAGGAATTTAAAGAAACAATATGTACAATTCTCCCACTACACTAGTATAGTGGCCTTTATTAACAGCAAAATCTACAATTTACAAGGAGAACATTTTATGAGTAAGAGAATAAAAGAATTAGATTCCATACGAGGGTTAGCGGCACTTACAGTGGTATTTGGACATTTTTGTTTAATGCTACCATCGTTGCCTAATTCTATTAAATTTTCCCCGCTTAGGTTTTTATGGGCGGGTGGAGAAGCTGTAATCGTTTTTTATGTACTAAGTGGTTTTGTGTTATCTATGGCACTTTATCATTCAAAAACAAATTATTGGGGATATTTAATTAAGCGATTTGTACGAATCTATATCCCTTATTATTTTTGGATAATCATTACCTTTGCTTTATTTATTTTGTTTTCGCCATATGAAGTGGCAGGACTACGGGATTGGTTCTATGATAGATGGCAAGGGTCGATAACAACATTAGATATTATAAACCACTTTGTGCTTCTTAATAACTTTTTTACGGAAAATTATAATCCAGTTATCTGGTCATTGGCTCAAGAAATGCGTATATCTATTGTGTTTCCTTTGTTATTCCTTCTTTTTTATAAACTGAGTTGGAAGAAAACGATACTATTTGCTTTGAGCCTTTCTTTAATTAGTGTTTTCCTTAATATGTTGCATATTGGGAAAGCTGAGGGATTTTATAATGGTTATGCCGATACACTGCATTTCACATCGATGTTTATGGTTGGAATGTTACTTTTTAAGCATCAGGAAAAGCTTATCTACTTATATAGGAATATGAAAAAAATTAATAAAGGATTTCTTATTGCATTAGGGATTATTCTATATTTATATTCCATTTTAATTTATGGTTTGTCCCGTAATGATACTACTTTCTTATTAAAAGATTGGGGTGTCGTAATCGGTGTTAGTATATTTATTATAATGGCCATGAGTAACCTAAAAGTAAAAGCATTTTTAAATAAGAGTGTATTTGTATACTTAGGAGAAATTTCATACAGTATCTATTTGTGTCATTTTCCAATCATGATGGTACTATTTAAACTTTTATATACAAAGATACCTATCTTCTTCCTTCTTACTTTATGTATGACAATGACAATACTTTTTTCGATAGTTTCGTACCATTTAATTGAAAAGAAATGTATCAACTGGGCAAAACAAAGAACAACAAAATTCCCAAAAAAAGCGTAATACATGAAGGAATCTTATTTCTTTAGTAAATATACGAATATTACCGGTTCCTAAGTATATTAGGAATCGGTCAATTTTGGATTCTAAATATAAACATACTAAAATTGAACAAATTTTTAATTTTATACTTAACTCCCAAAATCCTCTTACTAAAGAGAATCTTCGTAACGTTTTATCCAAACATAGCCGAAAGTACAATTAGTAAAACGCTAGTTTCCTTGTAGCCGCTTGGTCATATAAAGTTAGTTTCAAGAGGAAGAAATGCTCAATGGATACAGGTTTAATTCTGTATTAATAATTATTAGGGGTAACAACACATCGCTATCTATATCTAGAATGTTATATAAAACTATTGAATATTTTATTCGTAAAAACAGAGGTGTAAAATGAATTTTATTTCCGAACTACTTGTTACCGTTGTAATTCCTACAATACAACTCACATTCTTGTTACTACTCATTTTTGTTTTTAGCTACTTTGTAGTATACAAAAAGGTATGTAAAGGAGGAAAAAAATTTACGGTACAACAAATTATATTGTTTATATTAATAATAGGATATTATTCCCTCGCATTATCAGCTACTTCATTTGGTCGTTCAGATGATATAACCTTTGCAAGAACAATTGACTTTGATGTACTTAGTGTTTATAAAAAAGCATGGAATACCTTTTCATTTTCTTCTTTTTTCCATATCATTGTGAATATAGGTATGCTTTTTCCGTTAGGAATTTTATTCCCTTTATTTAGTAATGTTTTTCAAAAAATAAAATGGATGTTAATCAGCTCAATTATAGCAAGTTTATGGATTGAAATCCTTGAATTTATAATGCAACGTGGAAGTATGGAACTAGCCGATTTACTTCATAATACTTTAGGAATGATGCTAGGATATTCTATGTTAAATATAGTTCTTATATTGTTGAAGAAAAAAGAAACGGATACACAAATGATCAAATATTTATTTCTTCCGATTACAGTAAGTTTTGTTGCACTTGGAATAATGATTTCGTATCAAATGAAGGAATTTGGGAATACGCCTTTAGATCCCATTACAAAAATAGACATGACTGATGTCACTATAAAAACATCAATAGAGTTAAAAGACGAAGGTAAAAAAATGCCTGTTTACAAAGAGGAAATTCCAAACATGCCTGATGACAATGAGCCAGTTACAAAAAAATCACATATTCGAGATGTTGAAATTCTGTCTCCTAAAGAAGCATTTCAAAAACTAAAACAAGGATCCTTTGATCCTATAATATCTTTCAAAGCAGGTGATACATTAGTCATTACAGATTATAATATAGATTACTACGCTGATACAAAAGGCTTTTCTCAACCTATTTATGTTTTTCAAGTACGAATAAATGATAATGACAAAAATAGTTGGTCTCAACCTATTTCCGCGAGAAAATAACGTGGATTTTCTTATTTTGTTCATGTGAAATAGTTTAATCTATTTGTACTTGTTCATTTTAAAAATCTCCTATGGAATTTAATTGAAATCGAAAAACATTTAGAAAGAACAATTACGTTGTGGACTATTGTATAGTGTAGATATAAATAACAAAAAAGGGGGACTAGATATGTGGAAGCGATTTGTAGCGATTGGTGATAGTTTTACAGAGGGGATAGGGGATGAAGTTGAGGGAATAGCATTAAAAAGCTGGGTAGATCATTTTGTTCAACTGTGTGTAAACGATATAGAATATGCTAATTTTGCAAAGCGTGGGTTAGTAACTAAAGAAATTCGCTCGCAGCAATTGGGAAAAGCATTAACTTTTAATCCAGATTTGGTTAGTCTAATTGCAGGTGCAAACGATGTTTTAAAAGGACGTTGGAATCATCATGCATATAAGAACGATATGGAATTTATGATCGATACATTAAGTAAAACAGGTGCTGATATTATTATAGCAAACCTTCCAGATTTTACAGTTAGGCTTCCTTTTTCTTCTGAAAAAAAACAAGTATTAAAAGAACAACTATTAGAGGCAAATGAAGTTATACTTTCACTGAGTAGAGAGTATAAGTTTCATCATGTTGACTTTTGGAATCATCATTTAGTTAATGACAATACGCTTTGGTCTACGGATTTAATTCATCCAAACTCAAAAGGATATGTAAAAGTTGCTGAATTGATTTTTAGTAGTTTGTCTGTACAGAAGTTAGAATAATAGTTCACGATTTAACAAATATGATATGATTTGTATTAAGAGATGTTTTTAAGGAATTCCATCAAGTTCTATATTGGTATCTTTTAGACAAGAAATCGAAAAAACCCTCAAGTATATAATTCATGCTTGAGGTTTTTTATAATAAACAAGAAAAGACACCCTAGGGTGCCTTCCTCTGACTTGAACCATCTTAATTTTAATAATATTGTTCATTGAGAAATAGGATTCAAATCTATATTTTGTTGTAATCCAAAGTAGACTTCTGAATCTTAAGCATCATTGCTACGTCTTTGCCAATTTATACGGATTGAGAGCTGTCGGTTTTATATGTCATAACATGATTTTTTGATTTCAGTGAACTCTTGTATTCCCACCTTTTTTGGGTAGTTGTCTAGAATCTATATTATAAAATTGAGCACATTAATTAAGGATTGTAAAAAAAGAGGTCATCCTATGCCTAAATTGCGGTTAGTACCTTCTGATTTGAAACATATTTCTAGAAGAGAACATGAAATCCCTGAAGGTGTAAAAATGATTAAGGCGCCAAATTTTTGGGAGCACGGGAGTGAAGTTAGAGCAAATTTGAACTTTGTACAAAGGTGGGAAAGAAGAATCTCACTAATTGATGTTAAAAGAGAAGATCTAAATGGCATATAAAAACGGGCCATAACCTAGATTTATCATCCATAAAATGTCCCGTTTAACTGTTTGTCCAAATAGTTAGTTAAGAATTAAGGTTCTGGTGCAAAGATAAAATAATAGAGAATATAGCGCATATATTTCGAGCGGAATTGTATTTTATGCTGTTAGTCCAAACACTTGAATAGGTTTTACTTTTCCATACTGATCACGTCCTTTTTTAGAGTACTAGTATCAGTATGTCCAAGTTTCAGAGATTAGTTACAAATGAATAGCATAAAACATTCTAGTACAAAAAAGATTGAGGAATATTGGATATAAAATATGATAAATACGAGTTATTAGAAATATTCGAGGATGGACCAGAAGATTATTATATTCCAGGTGCGAGTGCGTATAGATATAGCAAAATCGATAAACTTGGATTTGAATTGGTAATGATTATGTTCTATTATGATGCAACTGTTGAATTAAAAATGCTTTATGAAGACAAACGTATCATTGAAACCAAGATGGAGTCGGTGAAACAAATTTATACGCGTAATGACTCGCTATACATTCAAGGGGCAGAAGCAAAGAAAAGAATCGAAGTGAAATTCAAGCCACATTTTACAGTTGAAATAGAAGAATTCTAAAAGCTGAAATATAAGAAAACGATTAAATGATGATACTAAGATTAAACTTGATAAGTGGATAGGGAGACAAGAGGTAGTGAATTTATTATAAATTTACTACCTCTTGTAACATCATATATTTTCACCGTATCTTGATATAATTACATGAGAAAGAAATATACTTTTGTTATGTTAACAAGGAATACTAATAGAAAAGCGTGTTCCTTTTCCTTCTTTACTCTCTATGTCTATATCTCCGTTTAATTCTTTAATAGTACTGTAGGCAATCATGGTACCAAGTCCAGTGCCTTTTTCAGTTGTTGAATAAAATGGTAAGGCAATTCGTTTTAGTTGTTCGGAGGACATTCCAATTCCTGAATCAATAATATCAATAACAACATTCCCTTTAATTTTTTGTATATTAATTTGCAATACTCCACCATCTATCATAGCCTCGATACCGTTTTGTATGATGTTAGTTAAACACAGTTTTAATTTTTCAGGATCAGCATTTATAAAAAGGGAGTCTGTAATATTCAGTTTTAATTTAACATTGTACGATAGAGCGATTGGTGAAATAGCATCTTTCACCTGATTTAAAATGTGATTAATATCTAGTTTCTCTTTTATAATGTTTTGTGGTTTGGTTAAAGATAAATAGTTATTTATAGTAGATTGTATTTGCTGCATTTCAAGTAACATAATTTCTAAGTACTTATCTTGAGACATCTTAGTGTTCTCATTTTCATTTAATAATTGAGTGAATCCATGTACCGTGGTCAGTGGATTATGAATTTCATGCGCAATAGATGCAGCTAGTTCACTAGCTATATAAAATTTTTCTGCTCTTTGCATTCTTTCTTTCATTTTAAATTTCTCAATCATTCCCTCTATTAAATAAACGGATAATAATACTGTAAAAATATTAATGACTATATAATTTAATAAAAATTCAATGAGAGTAGAGCCAATTTTACCACCTGTGTTTATTTGAGTTATAATACCGAAGATAGAAAGTGAAGTTGTACATATCAAAACAAGTAGTATGCTTAATAATATCTTTTTTTCCTTGAAATAAATGGGTAACAAGTAACGAAACATTATTGTAATACCAGTAATAATAGTAAAGATAATAAATGATGGGAAAACTCCGCTTCCGCCTAAGTAAAATCTATAAGAAAGATATAAAATTCCTATAGAAATAATGCTCTTTGTATTTCCATATAGAAAAACTAATATTATTGGAATAAAACGTAAATCATAAATAAACCCAGCATGTAAATGAAAAGGAAAAGTCATACAAAAAATAATTGCAATGGAGGAAAGAACAGAAATTAATATATTATTACATGCTATTTTTTCTTTATGTTCTAGCCAAAATACTTGATAGCTAAGGATACAAATAATAATAATAAAGGTATTTAATAATAGTGTAGAAATTCCCATAGTTTATGCCTCTCTGTTAGTTTGTATGTAGTATTATGAATGAATTTAATTTAGATTTTGGTTTTATTAGATTTTCTATCTTTAAAAAGAAAGGGAAGGGTATTTGAAAAGTGATCTTTTACTATATATATATTAGAACCGATGAGGAAGATAGAAAAATTATCTATTAAAAAAGCTATTTTTAGTTATGTGCATTACAAATTGAAAGTAGCCCTTGTATAGGTAACAGATGATGCAAATTTTAGAATAATTACGCTTTTTGAGGAGTGAATATTCCGAAAAATAAGTATGGATGGCGACAGATATTTCATAGCCTTCGCTATATTAACATGAAATTTATCGAATTACAAATTGAAAATTAAAAATTTTTATTAGTTTATTTTATTTGAAAACGAAAAAGTATTCAACAGAATGTCACGATTTCATTGTAATTGTTCATTACAAACAGCTTAAAAAGAAAAAACGATTGCCTCTTAGGATCCAAGCAATCGTTTTTTTATTTTTTTCGGAGATGAAATTTGTGTTTTTGTACTCTCTCTCCATCAAGTTAAAAAAATGTTTGTTCCCCAGTAATGAAAAAAATGAATTTAATTCTCATAAATAACTGTAAAGTGGTAAAAATTTCGTTTTGGGGGTAATTCAAAATCTTAAGTTAATGGGCATGGGTTGGAACCCTTTCTTTGTTTAGACCGGATATCCGCCTGTTGGCGGTGGCCAAGCACTAAATAATCTGTGAATCAGCACAATTTCTCCTAAATGGTAGGAGTTGTGAGATGCAATATTGCGTAGAACACCGCCCGGGGTTTCACCAGGCCATTCCTCCAATGTTTTGTCCAATTGAACGGTTTGGGCAATCGCGCATGCCTGTTCAATCCCCTGAAGAAAATACTGAATAATCTGTTGCCACTCTTCCTCACTGCCAGGACATTTTTCTTCAGGCCAGCTCTCTTTTACATGGGCAGGCAATGCAGGCTTCTTCCCCTGAGCGGATAATAAGAGAAAATCTTGCCAGTAGGTCATGTGTTTCACTAATTGATAAATAGAATAAGGCAGTTCCTCTCTGCGTTTTCCCGCAAGCGCCACGTCTATATCCGACAAAGCATTCTTGATGGGAAGATGTCCTCGTTCTCCTCTTAACGATTTTACTAATGCCTCGCTAAACGCTTTATTTGATTGTTCCATAATAACTGACTCCCATCCTGTTTTATTTTCTAATTTGCTGATTTTATGGTTCCGTCTCTTTTATATGCACTAAATATATTATAGAAGATTTACGACTATTAAGAGAAAACAAAATAAGGCAAAAATAACAAGAATTACTGACTTCTTAACGTACAATTGTAGTAACAGATAAATCGAAAGTTCGAATAACAACATCCAGGTCTGCGTTAATGTCAGCCACTTTTGATTTTAGCTTTTCCGGTCCCTCCTGAATTTTATCCAATTGATTTTATCGTGAATGAACTATGAGTCGATTATAATGGTTAGAGTGAACTCTAAGTCAAGAAAAAAATAATAAAAGGATAGTTAGTCCATTATGAGGGCTAACTATCCTTTTCATTTACTAAAGTAAACCTTGATGAATGAAATAAATCTCGATGTAAACTATTAAATATCAGTTCACATTTGAAACCTTTATATTATTGAATTTATCGCAATTTACCCATTTTCTTCGAAAGCTTAAATTGTACCGCAGGTACTATCTTACTGTTAATAAGATTAGTCCAGGCTGATAATGTACTTGATTACGTCCTTTTTTAGAGTACTAGTATCAGTATGTCCAAGTTTAGAAGGTTACTTACAAACGTTGTGGAGTGTTTGCACCAGAACCCTTTTTTTTGTGAAAATACTTTGGATGAGATCGAACCATTATGATCAAAAATACTACCTCTTTCAACTAAAGAAGTAGTATTAGTAACTGAAATGAAATTGTCAAAACAACACTAATAATGATAACGTTCGCTAAATATATTCGCTTCTTTCGTTTGTAAGAATCTTAAAATCTTCCCTTTTTGAATGCAGCTTAACCATAAATTTAATTTTTTTTGTAAATGTGGAACTATTTCATTACTTACACTGTCTATTAAGCGTTAAAACATTTTTTATTTAATATATTTAGAAAGGAATAATCATTTTTAACTAAGGGAGAAGATTGAATTGAAAAAAATATGGATGCTGCTTTTCTTTTGTTTTGGAGTTATGTTGGTAGGATGCAATAAAGATGAGCCGCCAAAACAAGCATTTGAAGAATATATCAATTTATGGAATGATAAAAAATTTACAAATATGTATGATCATTTATCAGAACATGCAAAAAAAACGATTTCTAAAAAGGAGTTCACAGAGAAATATCAAAAAATTTATGAGGGTATTGGAGTTAAGAATTTAAAAGTTAAAACGAAAGGAGAGAATACTAAAGATAAAGAACTTTTTCTTTTTGAAGTTAATATGGATACGGATGGAGGAACAGTTTCATTCATCCATGAAGCAAAACTCGTGAAAGATAAGGAATCTTGGAAAATAGATTGGACACCAGACTTCATTTTCCCAGGTATGAAAAAAGATTACAAAGTACGTATGCAAATTGAGCAAGGAAAACGTGGAGAAATATATGATCGAAATGGAAAAGGGCTTGCAACGAATGGTAAAGCGACTGAGGTTGGAATTATTCCAGAGAAACTAGGCGAAACGGCAGCGCAAACAAAAGAAATAGTAGCACAATTACTTGATATGTCTACAGAAGAGGTCGATCAGAAGCTCGCAGCGAAATGGATAAAACCAGATTCCCTTGTACCAATTGGTATTTTAAAAGAGGGAACCAGACAGAATGATTATATTGAATTAGAAGGAGTTTCATCTCGCCCAGTAAATATTCGTACGTATCCATTAGGAGAAGCAGCGGCACACTTAACGGGATATATAGGAAAAGTGAATGCAGAGGAGTTAAAATCGCTTCAAAGAAAAGGTTATCAAGCAGATGATTTAGTAGGTAAGACAGGTTTAGAGAAAGTACTAGAGAATAAATTGCGTGGTGAAAAGGGTGGACGCGTATTTATAGAAGATGAGAACGGGAAAGAGATTAAAAACGTAGCAAAAAAAGAAGCAAAAGAAGGGGAAAATGTTACGTTAACAATTGATGCTGCAATTCAAGAAAAAATCTTTAATGAGATGAAAAATGAAGCAGGATCTAGTGCAGCGGTCAATCCTAAAACGGGTGAAACAATCGCACTTGTAAGTAGCCCTGCTTATAATCCAAATACAATAGTTAGAGGAGCATCAAAAGCCCAACGAGAAGCATGGAATAACGACGCGAAACTACCAATGATGAATCGCTTCACACAAGCGTTTGTACCAGGTTCCGTATTTAAAACGATTACAGGTGCAATTGGTTTGGAAACAAACACAATAAATCCTAAGGAAGAATTTAAAATTCAAGGATTAAAGTGGACAAAAGATTCATCTTGGGGAAATTATTATGTAACACGTGTGAAGGATGCGAGTCCAATTGATTTTGATAAGGCAATGAAGTACTCTGATAATATTTATTTTGCTCAACAAGCTTTGAAAATGGGAAAAGATCAGTATGTAAATGAATTTAAGAAATACGGATTTCATGAAAAATTACCAATCGAATACGAATTTCCTATTTCAATAATTGCAAAAGAGGGGATAAAAAACGATATTCAACTAGCAGATACGGGATATGGACAAGGACAAGTATTAATGACACCACTTCATTTAGCATTAACATATGCACCGATTGTCAATGAAGGGAATATTCCGTCGCCTCATCTGTTAAAAGAAGCAAAAGTAGCGGGAAATTGGAAAGAAAACGTGGTTTCTAAAAAGAATCAAGAAATATTAAAGAGTGCATTAATAAAAGTCATTAATGACCCTGATGGTGCGGGGAGAATTGCTAAGGTTGATGGTGTAACTCTTGCTGGTAAAACGGGTACAGCAGAACTGAAAGAGTCGAAGGAAGCAGACGGAAAAGAACTTGGATGGTTTGCAGCTTTTGATGCAAATGCGCCAGACATGATTGTTACCATGATGATCGAAGATGTAAAAGGAAGAGGGGGGAGTAATGTTCCGAGCGAAAAAGTAAAACATGTTTTTCAGAAATAATACTTAATTATAAGGTGAAATCTGCTACTAAATTCATTATATGTTTGCTTAGCTCAAAGGTATAAATTGGACAAAACAAAGAACAATTAAGTTTCAAAAAAAGCATTCTTCCTAATCGAGAATGCTTTTTTGTTGTGGCTCTAGAAAGTTGATACCTCATCTTTATTTTCATTTCTGAAAGGTTGGCATTGCTAATAGTAAATATAAGAGTAGAACAAATTGAAATGGATAAGTGAGGGTAATTTTAAAATTTAACAAAACAGTTATTTAGTAAAAAATAAATAGAGCACACAAATAAGTATGCTCTTAGAAAAAATAGGTGATACAAATGGAGTGTTGCGTGAAATTTTAAAAATCATAATCAGATTTTTACGAGTAAATTTTTAACATTGTATGCATTACTTGTTTTTGGGAGCCTGTCATTGAAGAGAATGTATAAGTACATATCTAATGAAATATATTGCTCACCTTTACATTTTTAAGGAGGATTCTTCTATCGAAAAAAAGATAAACAATGGAACAAATGAAACTTGTATCATGTCTATATATTGAAACCATATTAAAAGTGAGGGCAGCTTTATGTTTATTCAAATAAGTTTGAGGTGTGGAAATGGAACAGAAGTTTATTGAAAAATGTAATCATGATGAGCTTGACTATGTTATAAAAGACTATTGGCAAGATGTATGGAATTATTCATTTATTATTACGAAAAATCCACACTTATCAGATGACATCACACAAGATGTATTTATTAAGGTTTTTAAACATTGGAATTCGTTTCGAAAGGAGTCATCTATTAAAACGTGGATATTAAAAATTACAAGAAATACGGCAATAAACTATTTGAAATCCTCTTATTTTAAAAGGATATCTTTAGTGGGATTTTTTAGTGACGATAAGCAATCTCCATCGGCAGAACAAGAATTTTTTAATCAAGAGGAAATGAATGATGTGTGGGATGTTGTATTAAAACTACCTAAAAAACACCGCGAAATACTAATATTGGACGCGAAATATGAATTGTCTTATGAAGAAATGGCTGAAACATTAGGTGTATCAATTGGAACAGTCAAATCTAGATTAAGCCGAGCGAGAAGTAAGGTTTCAAAACTAATAGGGGAGGGTAGAAGTGATGAACAGTAAAAAAAATCCTGACTGGTATAGCAAATTAAAAAATGGACCAATGGAGCGTCGTAAAGATGAAGAAGCATTTATTTATAAAATAAAGCAATCGATATACCAAAATAGTGAAGTAGACTCTGTACCATACAAAAGACCATTTCGTAAAAAAGCATTGCCTATTGTAGTTGTTTTGGTTTGTACAATGTTATTTTTTATTGTTCAACAACCTTGGCTTGATGATAATAAATCACCGGTACAAAGTAGTACTCAAATTAAGCCTAAAACAAAAGATGAGTCTGCTCAAGATCCATCATTAAAACAATTTATGAATGAGTTATATCGAAGTACAAATTCAAAAAATGAAAATGACCTGTATAGAGCGTTAAATGATGAAGTTCTATTTAAAGGGGAAATTTATAAGAAGGATGAATTGAAGTTTGATGAGGATATTTTTCATGAGTTGCAAGTCGCTCTTACAATGGGGGGAGAATTTGCAAATGATACAAAGAAAGTATACAAAGTACCAAGTGGATTGACAGAAAGTAACCAACCAAAGCAATCGCATTTTATATATGCAACTGTTACTGGAAATAAAACGAAAATTTTAGCTGAACCAAAACGAGAATCACAAGTTTTATATGAAGTATCTAATGAAATGGTAAAAGCTTTGATTCCAGAAAAAGCGCAGAATGATGGATATATAAAAATATCGACAATTAACGGTTATACTGGATATGTACAAAAAGAGTATGTTTTAACTGATATTAAATATTCTTTCATATTTGAAAAGAATGATGAAGGTATATGGGAAATAATAAATATAGATTCTATATGGTAAAAGAGGAAGGTTCACTTTAATGAACCTTCCTCTTTGTTTTTATTTTCTTTTTGAAGAGTATTCCAGGAATCTAAAATTTCTGATGTAACGAGAGCTGCAATATTTTTTTCTGAATTACTACCAGGAATAACGACAGAAATAGCAATTTGTGGATCTTCGGTAGGAGCATATGCAATGAAAAGAGAATGATTTATCATTCTTTCTTGCTCGTTTGGAGAGCCTGTTATACCTGTTTTACCTGCGACATGAAAGGGCAAGTTTTTAATTTCTTGTATATTTTGACTCATCCCACCTTGCACGACACTCCAGAATTTCATAGGATAACGATTTGAACTTTCTAAGATTGGTTTAAACTTTTTTGTTTCCTTACCGTCCTGACCAATAATAGTACTTACGATTTGAGGTTTATATTTATCACCTTTACTTGCCAAAATTGCTGTATATTGAGCGAGTTGAAGAGGAGTATGCACTTCATTTCCTCCCCAAGAGGCATTTAATAAAGCGGAGATACCATTTTCAAACTTATTAGATGGATGAAATTCATATTGTCCGTCTTCTTCAAAGGGTAAATCAATCCCAGTTTTAGAACGAAGGCCGAATTGCATTAAATAATCTGTCCATATATTTGCCACCTTTTCTATATTCCCATTATTTTGGTTGAATAAGGGAAGAGCTACTTTTGCTGTCATAAATGTATTAGATGAATTAATGATAGCCTGACTCGGCGTAATTTCACCTGTTGGCGTTCCAGGTGCATTAGTAATGTTATTTTGATTATCATACTGAAAAGTACCTTTATCTAAATAAGTATCTTCGGGTTGAAAAAGCTTTTCGTTTAATCCAATTAAAATAGTAAGTGGCTTTATAGTAGAGGCCATATTTACATAAGACTCACCATACTTTAATTTTTGAATTGCTTTATTTTGCGAAAGTGATTTAATGTTTTCTTTTTTAGATGATACATGTGTATGTAATATATTTGGATCAAAAACTGCCGAATTGGCCATAGTTAAAATTGCACCAGTTTTTACATCGGTTACTACAACATAACCAGCATTAGCATCACGTATTTTCTTAATTTGAGATCTTAATGCTTCCTCTGTTTTTTGCTGCAACTTAGAGTCTAAAGCTAGCCTGACATCTTTTCCTTTTTGTACTTTTTGAATGTTCCATAAGAACTTTTTATTATTCATTTTAAAAATAAGAGTTTTTCCTGGTTTTCCTTTTAAATCGTTTTCATATTGAAGCTCAATCCCACTTTTTCCAACAGGTCCATACTTAGAATTAAGGTCATTTTCTACATACCCAATTACCTGGGAACCAATTTCGTGTTTAGGATAATATCGAATCAATTCATCTTTGATTATTACATTATTGGGTCTGTTCTTGTTTATGAATGTAAGTTCATTCTCATTTATGTCAGAGTATAACGGTATATCATTCATAGTCTGCTTTTTACAAGATTGTTGTAATTGCGATTTTATGTCCTCCGCAGAAATGTCATGTTGAAACTCGCTTGAAAATTGATTGAAAAAAGCTAATGTGTTTGATGTATCTTGATTCGATAGCTTTTCATCATTAGAAGTGCAATATAGAGATTTAACTTTCTTATTTGTAGCTAGTATTACACCATTTTGATCAAAAATTTTTCCTCTTTCAGCTGAAGAAGTTGCGATAGTAATTGAAATGAAGTTGATTTTTAATAAAATTAGTAAAATCAAACCTACAATAGAAAGAACCGCAAAAAATCTCCATCTTTTCGTATGTAACATATAACCCTCCCTTATGTAGCCTATTTCATCTTATAGTTAATTATTTTTTTTGTAAATGTGGAACAACTTTATTACTTAGGTTGTCTATTAAGTATTACAGCATGAAGAAAGGAATAATTAGTATGAAAAGTTACTAGCAAGTCTATGTGTAAGTTTAATATGAATCATTATACAGTTCAGCATTTTTAATGCAAGCGACAAAAAAATAGAGAGAAAAACAGGAAGGGAGATTTATCAATTACGCGGCTAAACCAAAAGGAATTGGTGCTTACAAGGATTTAGAAAAAAAGATAAGACACTATTTATAACTGAATGGTGGTTTCTAATATATAGGAAACGTATTTAGTATATTTCTTTACTAAGTATTAGTGAGGAGTTCCGGAAGAATTATATGGAGGATTTATGAAAAAACAAAAAGGAAAGAAGCAGAAGACATATATATCTATTCGATTAAATATAATGTTCCTTTGCATATTTTTACTATTTTCAGCAATTATTATTCAACTAGGAAAAGTACAAATCGTTGAGGGAGAGGCTTATAAAAACCAAGTGGAAAGTGGTCAAAATGCAACAACTAGTATACCAGTTCCACGTGGACAAATTCTAGATCGAGAAGGGAAAACGGTCGTTAATAATAAATCTCTTCGCGCAATTACGTATACAAGGGTGAAGGGGATTACGAGTGAAGATATTTTAAAAACAGCAAAAGAATTGGCGAAAGTACTTGAAATGCCTGAACAAGATATAAATAAGTTAACCGATATCGATAAAAAAGATTTCTGGATGCAATTGAATACGAAACGTGCGGAATCAAAGATTACTAAAAAAGACATAGGAAAGTTTAAAGAAAAGGGAATAGAGGGAAAAGAACTAGACAAAAAAATTCAAGACTTAAGACGAAGTCGCGTTATAGAAGTAGAATTGGCAGAATTATCAGCACAAGATTTAAAGGTGTTAGCTATTAAAAGTAAAATGAGTTCAGGTTATCAACTGACACCACAAATTATTAAAAAAGATGTGACAGATCAAGAATATGCGCGGATAAGTGAAAACCTTGCGGAGTTTCCAGGAGTAGATACAACAGTTGATTGGGAACGTAATTATGTAAATGGTAATTTATTTCGTTCCGTGTTAGGTAATATTACAAGTAGTGAAGAAGGACTACCGAAAGAAAACTTAGATTCTTATTTGGTACGTGGATATAACCGTAATGATCGTGTAGGAAAAAGTTATATTGAACAACGATATGAAGATGTATTACACGGCACAAAAGAAGAAGTGAAAAACATTACTGATAAATCAGGAAACATTATAAACACAGAAATAATCTCTAAAGGAAAAAGTGGTAGTAGTTTAACATTAACGATTGATATGGAATTACAAAAGAAAGTGGAAGAAAGTATAGAGAAAAATTTGAGAGCTTTTAAGAGTTCAGAGCCACTGTTGGACCGAGCGTTTGTCGTCATGACAAATCCAAATAACGGACAGATTTTATCTATGGCAGGCAAAAAGATTGTAGAAAAAGAAGGGAAAATAGAGATTGAGGATTTGGCATTAGGTAACATGACAACTTCGTATGAGCTAGGGTCAGCTGTAAAAGGCGCAACGTTATTAACTGGATATGAGACAGGGGCAATACAGCCAGGAGATCAATTTTATGATGCACCGATGAAATTTAAAGGTACACAAGCCAAGAAATCATGGAATGTATCCGGATTTGGTAATATTAATGATTTACGAGCTTTACAAGTATCTTCGAATGTATACATGTTCCAGACAGCTTTAAAAATTGCGGGAGTTAATTACGTACCGAATGGTTCATTGGATATTAAACAAGAAGCATTTGATAAGATGCGTTATTATTTTAAACAATTTGGTTTAGGGGTACCAACAGGTATTGATTTACCGAATGAAATAATTGGGCAAACTAGAAAAGTAGATAGTCAACCTGGGTTTTTACTAGATTTTTCTATCGGTCAGTATGATACTTATACGCCATTGCAATTGGCACAATATATTTCAACTATTGCTAACGGTGGATATAGAATGCAACCCCAAATTGTACAAGAAATAAGAGAACAATCAATAAAAGAAGAGGAAGTTGGCAAAGTTATACGCTCTATAGAGCCTGTCGTATTAAATCGAGTTGATATGAAGAAAGAACATATTGATCGGATAAAAGAAGGATTTAGATGGGTATTCCAAGAAGGTGATGGAACTGGCGTGAAGTATTTCAAAAATGCGCCATATAAACCAGCAGGAAAGACAGGGACAGCTCAAACTGTATATGGTGGAGATGATCCAATTGGTAGAAATGCAAAAGGAGAACGTATGGAATGTTACAACTTAACACTAGTTGGATATGCTCCATATGATAATCCAGAAGTAGCATTTTCTGTAGTAGTCCCATGGCTTCATGATGATAAAAATGGAATTAATTCTATAATTGGAAAGGAAATTTTAGATGTATACTTTGATTTAAAAAAGCAACGTATACATGGTGAAGCTGCTAGTACAGATAGTTCGAATCAAAATTAGTAAAATTTGTGCACTTTTCTCAGGGGAAGAGACCCTGTTTATATAAAAGCCTTTATAAGTTAAAGAAAAAGGAAGATTTGAAATAAGAGATAGCAGCTATCATAGTTGCTATCTCTTACTTTTGTTAATACCTCTGCTACTAGTTAAAAAGGTTTTAAATTTATGGAACAAACTTGTTTCTTAGATAGTCTATTATGTGTACGTATAAAAACAGGTGTTCAAATAGGATACAGTGTATTGAATTTACTACTTGTTTTCAGTATTGAAAATTTGAAAGGAATGATGATTTTGAAAAACAAGAGGATGCTAAAAATAGGTATATGCGTTGGTATATTAGGTTTAAGTCTTACAAGTCTAGAAGCTTTTACAGGAGGGGCATTGCAAGTTGAAGCGAAAGAAAAGACCGAACCAGTTAAACATAAAAATCATGCGACGTATAAAGAATTCTCTCAACTTGAGAAAAAATTTGATGCTCGATTAGGTGTGTATGCTATTGATACTGGTACAAATCGAACAATTGCTTATCGACCTAACGAAAGATTTGCCTTTGCATCAACCTACAAGGCATTAGCGGCAGGAGTATTGCTACAGCAAAACTCAATTGAGAAATTAAATGAAGTTATCACTTATACGAAAGACGACTTAGTGGAATATTCACCTGTTACTGAGAAACATGTAGATACCGGAATGGCACTAGGAGAAATTGCTGAGGCTGCTGTTCGTTCCAGTGATAATACTGCAGGGAACATTTTATTTCATAAAATAGGCGGACCTAAGGGATATGAAAAAGCGCTTAGACAGATGGGTGATCGGGTTACTATGGCTGATCGCTTTGAGACAGAGTTAAACGAGGCTATTCCAGGAGACATTCGTGATACTAGTACAGCAAAAGCAATTGCTACCAATCTTAAGGCTTTTACGGTCGGAAATGCACTTCCAGCTGATAAACGTAAAATTCTTACAGAGTGGATGAAAGGAAATGCTACAGGAGACAAACTTATTCGTGCAGGCGTACCAACTGACTGGGTAGTTGGAGATAAATCAGGAGCTGGAAGTTATGGGACACGAAATGATATTGCTATCGTTTGGCCGCCGAATAGAGCACCAATTATCATCGCAATTTTATCTAGTAAAGATGAGAAAGAGGCTACCTATGATAATCAACTAATTGCAGAGGCAGCTGAAGTTGTAATCAATGCTCTTAAGTCATAATCTCTCAGCTTTCATATTTCTTTACATGAGGTTATCCAAAGTATAAGAATACAAAAACGATTCTTTTTCGTGTGAAAAGAATAGTTTTTGTATTTTTATAATTAAAAGGATCAAAGTAAAAATATAACGAACATATATTACGTATCCAGAATTAAAATTTCATGTACTGCATTATTTTATTAAGATAAACAATTTCAAAAAAGTATAATATAATTTAGTTAACATATATAAGTGTTTTATGAAAATAAAAAGGAGAAACTATGAAAAAAAATATTAATAGAGTCATTTTGATTATTAGTACAATAGTTGGTATTAGTATATTTTCATATTTGCAAAACAATTTAATAAGTATAAGTGAAATTAATATAACATCTAGTAAAATTCCGTCCTCTTTTAAAGGGTTTAAAATCCTCCAACTTTCAGATTTACATAATAAAAAATTTGGTGAAAATCAAAACGTTTTAATTAAAAAAGTAAAAAACTTGAATCCTGATATCATTGTTATTACCGGTGATTTAATTGACAGTAAATCATATGATGCAGAAATTAGTTTGCAAGTACTACGAGAAATTGTGACGGAGTATCCAGTATATTTTGTGACAGGGAATCATGAGCAGTGGTCAGGGAAATATAATAGTTTAGAGAAAGAATTGAAGAAATACAATGTTACTGTTTTAAGAAATGAGCATGTAAGCATTCAAAAAGATGGGCAAGAAATAAACTTGCTAGGTATTGATGACCCAGAATTTACTAGTGGAAATCGTGATGAAGAACATATTGTTAAAAGTGAGATTAGGAAAGCTAAAGATGGAATAAATTCAGACGGTTTTAAGGTATTGCTATCTCATAGGCCTGAATTTTTTGAAGAGTATGTTGACGAGAAAGTAGATTTAGTTTTATCGGGTCATGCACATGGGGGACAAGTTCGGTTACCTTTTATCGGGGGATTAGTTGCTCCTAATCAAGGAATACTGCCTAAATATACAGCGGGTTTATATGAAAAACAAAATACGTCTATGATAGTTAGTAGAGGATTAGGCAATAGTATCATTCCGCAAAGAGTTTTTAATAGACCTGAGATTGTAGTCGTGCAGTTAAATTAATCTGTACGGCTTTTTTGTTCATGGGAATAATTTAAAGGTAGTTTTTCTTCAGTACAAGTTTCCATTACAATTTTGTTAAAATTTTTCAACGTTACATAAAGTAACAAAATTTGACCTATTGAGTTTGTTATAGTGTAAATAATCAAAAAACTTAAAAATTAGTCGAGTTAAAATAGTTATTATTAAACGATATTAAAAATATAAAGGGGTGTACAAATGCATAAAGAATTTGAAATTGAAGAATATACGGCGATTGAGGAGCAAATTCATTATTATAGTACGTCTTTATTAGTAAGTCATCCTGAGCAAATTGTAAAGTATTTAGAAAAACGGTTAGAAAAGTATGCAGAAACGTTACAATATGCACATTTATATCCGGAAACGGTTATATTACCAATACAGCAAATAGTTATCGAATATTCTTTAGATGTTGCTAGAATTAGAAGGTATTTAAATTTAAAAACATAACTAAAATCGAATAATTTATAATGAAACAGAGTCGACTTTAAGAAAAGATATTCTAATGTCGACTCTGTTTCATTGTTTTAGTAAATAACAGAAAAAATATTTATTTGTAAAGTTTGACATATAATAGTTCGAGAGTAAAATAAAAGTGAGTACTCACTCATTTTAAAGAAAAGGGGGATTTTTAGTGCAACAACCTTCAATTATTTTACGAGATGTATCAAAAAAATTTGGAAAAAAAGAAGTTTTGCATAACCTTTCGTTGCAAATAGAAAAAGCAGAAATTTTTGGATTGGTTGGACCTTCCGGGTCAGGGAAAACAACACTCATTAAAATGATTGCAGGTATTAATGAGTCAACTACAGGGGATGTAATTGTTTTTAATACAAACATGCCTAATCTAAATGAAATGAAAAGAATTGGTTATATGGCTCAGGCTGATGCATTATACGAAGAACTATCGGCATATGAAAATGCAGATTTCATTGCAACGATGTATGGGTTAAACGGTAAGCGTAAGAAAGAGAGAATCGGAGAAGTTTTTGAACTTGTACAATTATCAGAGCATATGAAAAAGCAAGTACAGCATTTTTCAGGTGGAATGAAAAAACGTTTATCATTGGCGATAGCACTCCTTCATGAACCTGAAATATTGATTTTAGATGAGCCAACAGTTGGGATAGATCCTCTTCTTCGAAAATCGATTTGGGAGAAGTTTTATGATCTTAAAAAGAAAGGCACTACTATTATTGTAACAACGCACATTATGGATGAAGCAGAGTTTTGCGAACGTCTAGGGCTAATTAGAGAAGGAAATTTAGTTGCGATTGGCACACCGGAGGAATTGAAAAAACAAACGTCATCCGGACGAATTGAAGATGTCTTTATGTTAGAAGGAGTGATTGAATCATGAGAGTTAATGGTGTAGTCATCCGTATCATTCGTCAATTTTTTCGAGATAAGCGTTCTTTAGCAATGATGTTTGGGGCACCAATGTTATTACTTTGGTTATTGTCGCTAGTATTTACACAAAAAGACTATATACCGCATATTGCTGTAGTCGATGTGCCTGCTCCTATAGTAAAAGCAATGAAAAATCAAGAAGCATCAATTTATGAATATAGTAAAGACAAAGCAGTTTCGGAGTTAGAAAAGCAAAAGGTAGATGCAGTAATTCATTTAGAGAATGGAAAAATGAATCTTCTATTAGAAGGCAGTGATTCATCAAAAAATCGTGCGGTACTTCAAGTATTGCAAAAGAGTACAGAGAAGAGTGATGTATCAATGATGAAGCCTGAAGTGGATTATTTACATGGCTCTAAAGACATTACGATGTTTGATGGACTTGGTCCCGTATTAATTGGTTTCTTTACATTTTTCTTTGTATTTATATTGTCCGGAGTTTCTTTCGTAAGAGAACGTTTAAGTGGTACATTAGAGAGATTATTGTCCACACCAGTGAGAAGATGGGAAATAGTTGTAGGATATATTATTGGTTTTGGAATCTTTGCATTTATACAATCTATTATAATTGTAAGTTTTTCAGTTTATATTTTAGATTTATATGTAGCTGGCTCAATATGGCTAACGTTACTTATAACATGTATGCTTTCTTTAACTGCACTAACATTAGGCACATTTTTATCGACATACGCAAATAATGAATTTCAAATGATTCAATTTATACCGCTTGTTATCGTGCCACAAGTCTTCTTTTCTGGGTTGTTTCCAATGGAATCCATGAATCCATGGTTACAAATGTTAGGTAAATTATTTCCACTCACATATGGTGCTGACGCTATGAGACAAGTAATGATTCGGAATCAAGGGTTTACAGAGATTGCATTAGATCTTACTGTATTACTACTTTTTTCACTATTATTTGCAGTAGGAAATGTATTTGCTTTAAAGAAACATCGCAAAATATAATGACGATAAAAAGGAGCTTTATAAATGAAGAAGGATTGGCTGGAAGAATTAGTTGCCGCAACGAATACTGATAAACGTAATGAACGTCAAATGCGTATATTAGAGGCAGCTGTTGATATGTTTGGAGAAAAAGGGTACGCCTCAACTTCAACAAGTGAGATTGCAAAAAGAGCTGGTGTAGCGGAAGGAACAATCTTCCGCTACTATAAAACGAAAAAAGATTTATTGTTTGCAGTCGTGATGCCGACCTTAACAAAGTTTGCTGCACCATTTTTCGTACAAGCCTTTGCAAAAGAAATATTTAAAACAGATTATGAATCGTATGAAGTGCTTTTAAGAGTAATAATTCAAAATAGATTTGAATTTGCTAAAAAGCACTTTCCAATGATAAAAATATTAATTCAAGAAGTACCATTTCAGCCTGAACTAAAAAGTGAAATACAACAATTAATAGAAACAGAACTGCTTGTACATTTTAAAAAGTTGATTGCAAAGTTTCAAGAAGAAGGGACAATTATTGAAATACCACCATCTTCTGTATTACGACTGACGTTATCAGCTGTATTAGGATTACTCTTAACGAGGTTCTTATTATTGCCTGAAGAGAAATGGGACGATGAAGTGGAAATTGAAAATACGATTCAATTTATATTGTATGGACTAACGCCACGGAGGTAATGAAATAAATTATGCGAAATTCGCCGATTGTTCAAGTTACATAAAGGAACGAATTGCTGTTGAGACCGGCTAAATACCTATCGTTAATTCTGCTAGAAAATCTGAATTCAAACGCTGATATAACGATAACGACTCTTTAGCCATCTGATCACGCTGGAGTAGTGGTGAATCTAGTTGTTTAATACAGACTTTTAATAAGACATTATAATATGTATAAGAACTACAAAAGATACACGAAATTCAAAGCAATCGATATAAAATCGATTGCTTTTTTTATTTCAGAAGAGAAGCGTAACATAATATTGGCTAAGTTAAACGAGCTAAGACAAAAAAACAACAATAGGCCACAGGATGAATTAACGTAAGAACTCGATGTGAATCGGACAACGCTTTGGAGTGACGTGAAAAGTAGTGGACTTTATGGACTTCCAAAACGAAATCATTGATAGTTTGCTAGCAGAAAAGCAGGAGTAAGTATACGCATAGTTTATGAATTTAATTGGATTGATTTTAAGATAATAGTCGAATGGATAAAGGTACTTTTACACGACGTGAAATGAAATCAAAAAAAATCGATTAAATTAAACGTTAAAATTAGGTGATTTAGAAAGTGGATTGTCGAATTTTATTATTAGGGAACATTTCTTTAAAAGTTCTTTAACAATCGCACATTTTAAAACGTTACAAATTAATTGAAATATGAATGCCATTTAAATTTATAACTTGATTAAAGATTTTTATTTAGGGCATATAGCCAGGTGAAGGATAAAAAATTAGGATGTAATGTTACCAACGCGAAAGGTAGTATTTGGAAATCGAGAGAAGATCTTTTATTAGTTATTAATGCATACGCCGCTCTATTTATCAAATTGAAGTTAGAGATTATAAAACAAAAAAATACATATTTCGACACAAAGTACCCTATGTTGTTGTAGAACAATGTAGGAATTTTTTTGTGCATTGGTACAGAATCTGTTTTAAAATTAAGTTATGACAGAATTATAGCAATTGTCTAACTAATATTCGTGTCTTTTAAGAAGTAATGTTTGTAGTAGAAACTCGTACGCTGTCGAAACTCAATATTCGATAAGGGGTGTGTAGCGGAATGGAATTTACTCTAACTCGCGAAAAACAAATGATTAAAGAAATGGTACGTGACTTTGCTGAAAAGGAAATCGCACCGAAAGCTGTGTATTATGACAAAACTGCAGAGTTTCCATATGAAACATTTCAAAAAATGGGCGAACTAGGATTATTAGGCATCCCATTCCCAGAAGAGTATGGAGGTTCAGGTGGCGATACATTATCGTACGCGTTAGCAGTTGAAGAAATTGGTCGTGCTTGTGGTGGTACTGGTTTAAGCTATGCTGCAACAATTTCATTAGGTGCTTCTCCAATTTATTATTTCGGTACAGAAGAACAAAAACAAAAATATTTAGTTCCAATGGCGTCAGGGAAAACATTAGGTGCTTTCGGATTAACAGAGCCAAACGCTGGATCTGATGCAGGGGGCACACAAACGAAAGCAATATTAGATGGCGATGAATATGTTATTAGCGGCGAAAAGTGTTGGATCACAAATGCAGAGTATGCAAATACAATTATTGTAACCGCTATCAACGGTGTTGAAGACAATGGTAGAAAACGTATTTCTGCATTTATCGTACCGACTACTAGTGAAGGATTAACGATTTCAAGCCCTTACGATAAGATGGGTGTTCGTGCTTCTAATACTTGTGAAATCGTACTTGATGGTGTGCGTGTACCGAAAGAAAATATACTTGGTGATGTAAATAAAGGATTTAAACAATTCTTATATACACTTGATGGAGGACGTATTTCAATCGCAGCATTAGCAGTAGGTATTGCACAATCTGCATTTGAACGTGCATTGCAATATGCGAAAGAACGTCAACAATTTGGAAAAACGATTTCTAATTTCCAAGCGATTCAATTTAAATTAGCTGATATGGCGACTGAAGTGGAATTAGCTCGTAATTTAGTACATAAAGCAGCTTGGTTAAAAGATAACGATAAACCTTTCGGTAAAGAAGCGGCTATGGCAAAATTGTTTGCATCTGAAGCAGCGAGTCGTATTGCGAATCATGCAGTACAAATTCATGGTGGATATGGCTATATGCGTGAATATGAAGTTGAACGATATATTCGTGATGCAAAACTTTTAGAAATTGGTGAAGGAACTTCTGAAATTCAACGTCTCGTAATTGCAAGACATTTAGGATGTAGATAAAAAGGAGGAGTCACTATGTTTCAAAAAATATTAATTGCTAATCGCGGGGAAATCGCAGTTCGCATTATGAAAACTTGTCAAAAACTTGGCATTTGTACCGTTGCTATTTATTCTGAGGCTGATGAAAATGCCCTTCATGTAAAATTGGCAAATGAAGCTTACTTAGTAGGCGGTCCACGTGTCCAAGAAAGCTATTTAAACCTTGAAAAAATTATTGAAATAGCTAAGAAGACAAATGCTGAAGCAATCCATCCGGGGTACGGATTATTATCAGAGAATCCATCTTTTCCGATTCGCTGTAAAGAAGAAGGAATCGTATTTATCGGTCCTTCAGAAGAAATCATTACTAAGATGGGAAGTAAAATTGAGTCACGTATAGCGATGCAAGCAGCAGATGTGCCAGTAGTTCCAGGCATTACTACAAATATTGAAACTGCTGAAGAAGCAATTGAAATTGCAAAACAAATTGGTTATCCATTAATGCTTAAGGCATCCGCGGGCGGCGGAGGCATTGGAATGCAGTTGATGGAAACTGAGCAAACGCTCACCAAAGCATTTGAAAGTAATAAAACAAGAGCGCAAAATTTCTTTGGTAACGGAGAAATGTATTTAGAGCGCTATATAGCAGATGCACACCATATTGAAATTCAGCTTTTAGCAGATACACATGGTAATACAGTGTATTTATGGGAACGTGAATGTTCAGTGCAGCGCCGAAATCAAAAAGTAATTGAAGAAGCGCCTTCACCATTTTTAGATGAAGGTACACGAAAGGCTATGGGAGAAGTTGCTGTACAAGCTGCTAAAGCTCTTGGTTATACAAATGCTGGCACAGTGGAGTTTCTTGTAGATGATCAAAAGAACTTTTATTTCTTAGAGATGAATACGAGATTACAAGTAGAACATCCAGTTACAGAAGAAATTACTGGGTTAGATCTAGTTGAACAACAACTACTTATCGCGTATGGTGAGAAGCTATCATTTACACAAGATGATGTAAAACGTAGTGGTCATGCCATCGAGGCTCGTATTTATGCAGAAGATCCGAAAACATTCTTCCCATCACCTGGGAAAATTACAGATCTAACGTTACCGACAAATATACGTATTGATCACTTTTTGGAGAATCAAGTAACGATTACACCTTTCTATGATCCAATGATTGCGAAAGTAATCGCTCATGGCGAAACTCGTGAAGAAGCGATTTCAAAATTACAGGATGCGCTGCAAGAGTTAAAAGTAGAAGGTATTAAAACGAATACACCAATGCTACTACAAGTATTGGAAGATGATGTGTTCAAAAGTGGTATTTATACAACGGGTTTTGTAACGAAACAACTTGTTAAAAAATAAGATTTATGAATATTAAGGGGGAAAAAATGATGACGAAAGTATATGCATCGATGGCAGGAAATGTTTGGAAGATTGTTGTAGGAGTAGGAGACACAGTAGAGGAAGAGCAGGATGTCGTCATTTTGGAATCTATGAAAATGGAAATTCCAATCGTTTCAGAAGAAGCCGGAACTGTTATGAAAATTAACGTACAAGAAGGCGATTTTGTAAATGAAGGAGATGTATTACTAGAAATTGAATAGGGAGATATAGGGGGAAGCGAATTGAAACTACCTAATTTTGCTGTCATTAAAGAAGTCGGGCCACGTGATGGCTTACAGAATGAAAAAAAGATTGTTGGCACAAAAGATAAAGTAAAATGGATTCAACTACTTACAGAAGCGGGATTGTCGTACGTTGAAGTTTCCTCATTCGTTCACCCTAAATGGGTTCCTGCATTAGCAGATGCAAGTGATGTATTTTCTGAGCTAAAAAGGGATCCAAATGTTACATATGCAGCGCTTGTTCCAAATCAAAATGGTTTGGAACGAGCTTTTTTGCAAAATGTAGATGAGGTGAATGTTTTTTTATCAGCAAGTGAATCTCATAATAAAAGTAACATTAATAAACCAATTAAAGAAGCATTAGGTGTAATTGAAGATATAACAAAACAGGCAACATTCGAAGGGAAAAAGGTAAGAGGCTATGTTTCTACTGTATTTGGATGTCCTTATGAAGGGGATATAAGTGTTGAAGCAGTTGACGAAATATGTAATCAACTATTCTCATACGGCATTTATGAAATCTCTCTTGGTGACACGATCGGTGTAGCAAATCCATTACAAGTAGAGCAAGTATTAGAGCATTTATTAAAGAAGTATGATGCTTCGCAGTTTGCAATGCATTTTCATAATACGTATGGAATGGCACTGGCAAATGTAGTTAAGTCTTTAGAACATGGTATTACAACGTTTGATAGTTCTTGTGGTGGACTTGGAGGGTGTCCTTATGCACCAGGAGCATCGGGTAATGTTGCTACTGATGACTTAGTACATATGCTCCATAAGTTAGGTGTCCAAACAAATATAGACGAAGAAAAGTTATTGAGAGCTAGTCATTTTATTCAAAGTAAGTTAAATATCCAATTACCGAGTCATGTGTATAGAGCGCTTCAACATAAAACGATAAGTAGGTGAGAAGATGCTACAATTACAAAACATTTCCGTTGACTATGTTACACCGCATGTTGTAAAGATTTCGTTAAATCGTGAAAGACAAGCTAACTCATTATCTTTGGCATTATTAGAAGAATTACAAACTATATTAACTCAAATAAACGAAGAATCAAATACGCGCGTTGTTATTTTAACAGGGGCTGGCGAAAAAGCGTTTTGCGCTGGTGCTGATTTAAAAGAGCGTGCCAACATGAATGAAGAACAAGTTCGCCATGCTGTGGGTATGATTCGTTCTACTATGGAGATGGTTGAACAATTACCACAACCAGTTATTGCTGCAATAAATGGAATCGCACTTGGTGGAGGTACTGAATTAAGCTTAGCTTGTGATTTTAGAATTGCTTCTGACACTGCAAGTCTAGGTCTCACTGAAACTTCCCTTGCAATAATACCTGGAGCGGGTGGTACGCAGCGATTACCTAGATTAATTGGAGTTGGTAGAGCGAAAGAATTAATTTATACAGGAAGACGTATTTCGGCGCAAGAAGCGAAAGAGTATGGTTTAGTAGAATTCGTAGTACCAGCTGATTTACTAGAAGAGAAAGCAATTGAAATTGCAGATCGAATTGCTAATAATGGTCCAATTGCCGTTCGATTAGCAAAAGAAGCAATTTCAAATGGTATTCAAGTAGATTTACATACCGGCTTACAAATGGAAAAACAGGCGTATGAGGGCGTAATCCATACGAAAGATAGATTAGAAGGATTACAGGCATTCAAGGAAAAACGCAAACCAATGTATAAGGGGGAGTAAATATGTTAGATCAAAAACAACAATCTAATTCATTTGAAGAACGAGTTGAAACAATTAAGCAAGGCGGGGCACCGAAATATCATGAACAAAACAAAGCAAAAGGGAAACTTTTTGTTCGAGATCGTTTGGCTCTTTTATTCGATAATGGTGAATATGTGGAAGATGCATTATTTGCAAATTGTGAACAAACTGGATTACCAGCTGATGGTGTTGTAACTGCGACTGGTAAAATACATGGTCGTACTGCGTGCGTAATGGCAAATGATTCGACTGTAAAAGCTGGATCATGGGGAGCACGTACAGTTGAAAAAATTCTACGTATTCAAGAAACAGCAGAAAAATTACGTGTACCGTTATTTTATTTAGTTGATTCTGCTGGAGCGCGTATTACAGATCAAGTTGAAATGTTCCCTGGACGCCGCGGTGCAGGAAGAATCTTTTATAACCAAGTGAAATTATCTGGTAAAGTGCCACAAATTTGTTTATTATTTGGACCTTCAGCGGCTGGTGGTGCGTATATTCCAGCATTTTGTGACGTTGTTATGATGGTTGAAGGAAATGCTTCTATGTATTTAGGGTCTCCGCGTATGGCTGAAATGGTTATCGGTGAGAAGGTAACTTTAGAAGAAATGGGCGGAGCACGTATGCATTGCTCAGTATCAGGATGCGGAGATGTTTTATGTAAAACAGAAGAAGATGCAATTACGCAAGCAAGACAATATATTTCTTATTTTCCAAGTAACTATTTAGAAAAGACTCCTTTGATTACACCTCAAGAACCGAAACAGTTCGATAAAACGTTAGAAGAAATCATTCCAGAAAATCAAAATGCTCCTTTCAATATGAAAGATCTCATTAACAGAATTATTGATGAAGGTTCTTTCTTTGAAGTAAAAAAATTATTTGCTCAAGAACTAATTACAGGTTTAGCACGCATTGATGGTAAGCCAATTGGCATTATTGCAAATCAGCCACGTATGAAGGGCGGCGTATTATTCCACGATTCAGCTGATAAAGCAGCGAAGTTTATAAATTTATGCGATGCATACCATATTCCATTATTATTCCTTGCAGATGTACCTGGATTTATGATTGGTACAAAAGTAGAACGTGCCGGAATTATTCGTCACGGTGCAAAAATGATCTCTGCAATGAGTGAAGCAACTGTACCGAAAATTTCTATCGTCGTTCGAAAAGCATATGGAGCTGGCTTATATGCAATGGCAGGTCCAGCGTTTGAACCAGATTGCTGCTTAGCATTACCAACAGCTTCTATTGCAGTAATGGGTCCAGAAGCAGCGGTCAATGCTGTATATGCAAATAAGATTGCAGCTTTACCAGAAGAAGAGCGTGCAAGCTTTATTGCTGAAAAACGAGAAGAGTATAAGAAAGATATTGATATTTACCGTTTAGCATCTGAGATGGTGATTGATGGTATTGTTCATCCAAACAATTTACGTGAAGAGTTAAAAGGACGATTCGAAATGTATATGAGTAAATATCAAGTATTCACGGATCGTAAACATCCTGTATATCCAGTTTAAAAGCCCTATTTAGGGCTTTCTTGCTCAAAAAGTCAAGGAGGGGAAAACATGAAACAAGCAGTTTGGTTTCCAACAGAAGAATATAAAGAAAAAACGCGTTTATTTGGTTGGATGAAATCATTAGGCTATGAAGATTACGAAGCTTTTTATAATAAGTCAATTGAAGAAACAGCTTGTTTTTGGGGAGAAGCTGAGAGAGCAGTTGGCTATCAGTGGATGAAACCATATACAGAAGTGTTAGATTTAGAAAATGGTACACCGTTTGCACAGTGGTATACTGAGGGAACTTGTAACGTTGTAGAATCTGCTTTATCTCGCTGGCTTGCAGACGATAAAACGAAAACACAAGCAGCACTTATGTATGAAGGGGAAAACGGAACTTCGAAATCATTTACATATGAAGAGCTTGACAGCTGGGTAAGCCGTGTTGCCAACGGTTTGAAACATGCTGGTATTGAAAAAGGTGATCGTGTAACAATTTACATGCCAATGATTCCTGAAACAGTTGTTGCTATGTTAGCGGTAATGAAAATTGGAGCGATTATTTCACCAATATTCTCAGGTTTTGCTGCGGATGCAGTAATGACACGTGTACAAGCAGCGGGTTCAAAAATGATTATTACCGCAGATGGCTTTTCACGCCGTGGGAAAATTGTTTCATTAAAAGATGAAGTAGATAAAGCTTGTGCACATTGTCCAACTGTGGAAAAGGTGGTAATTGTTCGTCATGCAGGAAATGATTTTACACCGCATAATTATGATTTTTCATGGAGTACGTTAGAAAAAGAAAAACCATTTATACATGCTGAAGAAATGAACAGTGATGATCCATTAATGCTTATATATACATCTGGAACGACTGGTAAGCCGAAAGGGACAGTACACACACATGCTGGTTTCCCGCTAAAATCTGCATTTGATGCAGGATTTGGAATGAATATAAAACAAGGCGACCGCGTATTATGGGTAACTGATATGGGCTGGATGATGGGACCATTTTTACTATTCGGCTCTTTAATTAATGGCGCAACAATGGTTATGTACGAAGGTGTTCCAGACTTCCCAGAAGCAGATCGCTTATGGGAGACAGTTGATAAATATGAAATTACTCATCTCGGTATTTCGCCAACGTTAATCCGTGCATTAATGGCAAAAGGTGATGAGTATGTAAATAAACATTCTTTAAAGAGTTTAGAAGTATTCGCATCAACAGGAGAACCTTGGAATCCAGATCCGTGGATGTGGCTGTTTGAAACAGTTGGAAAAGGAAAGGTCCCGATCTGTAACTACTCAGGTGGAACTGAAATTTCTGGTGGGATTTTCGGTAATGTTCTTATAAAGCCAATTGCACCGATTAGTTTTAACGCATCTTTACCAGGAATGGCAGCAGTTGTACTTGATAATCAAGGTAAACCGATTCGTGATGAAGTCGGAGAATTATGTTTAGAAAAACCGTGGGTTGGTATGACGAAAAGTTTCTGGGAAGATGATGAGCGTTATGTGAACACATACTGGTCACGTTTTGAAAATAAATGGGTTCATGGTGACTGGGTCATTTATGACGGTGAGCAATATATCATTACAGGACGTTCAGATGATACGTTAAACATTGCTGGAAAACGTATTGGGCCTGCTGAATATGAATCTATTCTTGTGAAACATAATGATGTAATAGAAGCAGCGGCAGTTGGTGTACCGGATGATGTAAAAGGTGAAGTTTGTCATTGTTTTGTTGTATTAAGAGACGGTGTAATATTCTCTGGAGAGTTAAAGAAAGAATTAATGAGTTTAGTAAACTCTCATATTGGTAAAGCTTTATGTCCAAAAGACATCCACGTTGTAGAAGATTTACCAAAAACAAGAAATTCTAAAGTAATGCGACGTGTTATTAAAGCAGCTTACTTAGGAAAAGAGTTAGGAGATTTATCGTCACTTGTAAATCCTGAAGTAGTTCCGTTTATTCAGGGGTTACAGTCTAGCAAACTATAAAATTACGAATGAGCTCTATGTAAATAGAGCTCATTTTTAATGTTGACAAAAAGATAAGAGAGAAAAAGTAAATTTGAAGTTAAAAAATCTACTATTAGTGTTAAGTATGTCTGTTTGTTTTTAGTTTTTATCAAAATAGGATACTGTGGCTGTCTATTCAATGGAGTGATTGAATTTTGTTAAGAATGAAAATTTAGTGAAGAAAAAAGGAATGAATAAAAGGAGAAATCCCTGGGGGACAGGGATTCAATAAGGGAGATATTATTGTCGTTCAATGTCGAAATTTGGCGTATCCGACAAATTAATATTATCACGAATTTTCAGGAGATTGCGATAGTGGATGTGTCAAAAATGTGTACGGGTTTCATATAAAAGTGTTATTTAAATAGGAAAAGGGAAAAGAATTAAGTTCACTGGTTCTTAAGATTTTTTCCCTTTTAAATTTACTGTTTGTTCGTTGTTCTATATACATCTGAAATTGGTAAATCTTCGCCATGTAAAGCTTGAGTACTGTCTTTTTTGTTTGAATCATGTGCCTTCTGAGATGTTTCTTGCATTTGCTCTTGGGCTTTACTAGGAGTATTCAGCGCATCCGATGACACATAATCAAGTTGTTGACTTAATAGATTTTTTTTATCCATGTTATGTAGCTCCTTTTTGAACTTAGATATAAAAACGAAGTATTTTTAAATAGTTACGTGGATATTATGTATCTTTGAATGGAATTATATACACAAACTATATTGAGAATTTAACTAATTATAAAAATTACTTGTGATGACAAGCTTAAGAAATATAAAAATCATTAGTTCTTAATAAAAGCGTTATTTTAGTAGGGTGTCACGAAATTTCATTTGAAAGGAACATCCCAATGATAAAAAAGAGCACTGTAAATCAGTGATCATCTTATCAAAAATTACTTAGTACTTAAAAATAAAACCATTACGGACAATTCACAATGGTAATAGTGACGCTAGCCATTGTTCCAGGAGAATCAAGAAGTGAAGCAGTAACGGTTACTGTTCCAGGCCCATTAGCGGCTAGAAATACAGCGGTAAAGTTACCTAAAGCATTGGTAATGACAGCAAGAGGAACCATGAAAGCAAGAGAAGGGTTACTAAATGAAAAACTGACCACTACTCCTGGAGTAGGAGTACCGTTTACTAATACTTGACCCGAAAAAAATAAAGTATTATTTCCTTGAGTGGATACACATGCTGTGTTTTCGTTAGAAGTCAAGGTAATAGATGCAGGCCCAGCAGGAAGATTAAATCCAGTTGAACCAGTAACTCCTGTAGAACCGGTGGGACCAGTAGGGAATTGAAAGGGTTGAACAGGTGGAAGTGTAGGTCCAATAGAACCCGGATTAAGTGCAGCAAAATATAAAAACTCGTCCATTATTTATCACCTCTAAAAATCGTATTACTAATAGTAAATGTAATGATAGAGCAATGTGAAATGGACAAGCTGTTGTATTTTAATAAATTAAACAAAATAGTTATTTGATAGAAAAAGAAATTAGTATGTTTACTTTAGAAATTAAATATAAAAAGGCGATTATCGTCAAATCGCCTTTTGGGTAATGCAGTGTAATTTTATTCAGTTATTTGAAATATAGTTTCATTCGGTTTGGAAAATCCATACAGTTTCCTTGCGAATTTTAAAATTTCTTCTTCACTACCTGTTAAAGCTTTAACATCATTTTTAAGGGAATGACCATCCTTCTTTAAAGAAGATAATTTTTGTTGCTCCGTATTAAGCGTGATTTGTTTTTCTTTAATCATTTCTTGTTGGTTATTAAGAGAATATTGAAGGACAAAAATTACAGATAATATAAAAGCCAAAGTAGTTATAATACGGCGTCTTGTTTTTTTATTATTACCTTGTTGGGTGTTAGGGTTCACTTGCTGTGAGGGTATCTTAGGATTTGATTGTTGTGATGATATTTTTGGGATGTTTCCCATTAAAATGCCTCCATTACTGATTGTAGAATTTAAACCGTTTAAAAGTATTATAAATGTTCAATGGGAATTTTAGAAGATAGTTTAATATAGGTGAGTTTTGTAAAGTTTAAACAAAATCCTTATTTAAATAAAAGGAACCCCGATTGTCTGCGGGGCTCCTAAGGGTAATCGTCAAGTAATGACGTACTCGACTAGTTAACGATATCATGAATTTTTTGGTAAATATACTGGTAAATGCGTCCAAATTAATGAGAGCATTATTTGAAACAAAAACGCTATTTTAATAGGGAGGGGAATAATGATGATTCCATGGGACAAGCGAGTATACATTGTATCAAGGTGATCATTTTATTACAGAGGGGACAATTTTAGAGGTTAGTGAAAAGGCGAATAAATCATTATATTGGCTTTGGTGCATGTTAGCTCCAAGCTATGAAAAAGTGTGCGGTAATAGTACAAAGCGACTTCGGTTGATTCGGATAGATGATGACGAAGAATGATATAAAAATTTCATTTTGTAGAGAAATGAGGTGATTAAGGATGGGCATAGAATATGCCATGTTTGTATTAAAAAAGAGCAGAATTTAGCCTATATATAAAGATGTTGGAATTGTTCTAAAGGGGGGAATATCTGAAATATAAATAATTGAGGGGAGTGAACTAATAATGGAAACTAGTACTTTTTTAGGATTGTTTTGGGGATGGATAACGGTTATCGTATCGGGAATACTTTTCGTACGTCCATCGGTACTACGTGAATTGAAAAAATTAGTGGTTGAAGACAGAGGATTTGGTATTATGTATGGTTTTCTATCGATTTTCCTAGGGTTAGGTAGTGTAATCCTACATAATGTATGGGTATTCAACTGGCAGGGGTTCCTAACGGTTATTGCATGGCTTGCATTATTAAAGGGAATCTACATAATTGCATATCCTGAACCCTCCAAGAAAACAGACTTTGAATTAAGGGTACTATCTACACGTATAGCGCTCGCTATCATTGGCGCCTTGGCTTTATGGATGCTTATAGTAATCTATATAAAATAATCCTTTTCTAATAAGAACTATATTACATTCTAGTATTTATCGGTCACAAAAGACATGTTCTCTCTTTTAAGTTGATATTGAAAATATTACCAATTTTTTCTTTTACAATGACAACAAATAAAGAAACATTTACAACGACACTTATTTCGTTTAGAACTCCAATCATTATCACAATGATTCTTTTCTTTAGATTTCCACCAATCATCATTACAATGCTTTTCCTTAGAACTCCAATCATCATCACAATGATTCTTTTCTTTAGATTTCCACCAGTCATCACAACAATGCTTTTTCTTAGAACTCCAGCAATCATTTTTCCAGGAAATTCTTTTATACCTCCCTTCAATAGGATTCATACTATTCTATGTTTTAGTAAAAGAATGGCTTGTTTATTAACCTATTATTTTACCTTTATATGATAGAGTGCTTTCTACTAGATATAGAATTCATACAAACTATGCTAATTTTCAAGAGATAGTTGAGAGAACTACTGGTTATGATATTAATCAACAAACACTTGTTGAAGGAAACGTTAAGATTTTAAATAATATCATATTTTGAAGTACGCTTTTCTGAATGTATATTTCACAATATTAAAGGAAAAATATACCATATCACTGCAAACAAAGCCTATGTATATGTGAAGTAATAGGAAAAGGTGGTCCCTATTCAAGGAGCCGGCTTATTAAAAGTATAAATAAGAAGGTTTAGTACAAGTGTTTGTTTTTTTGTTTCTATGCTTTTGTCTCGTACACTTTTAAGCTATTGGACATACTTTACTAGTAGAAAGGATTAGTGGGTGAGGTTTTGGGTTCTCGATTTAATAATTGTAGAAAGAAATGTACGTGTAAGCATGATGATTGTTGGGACATTTTTGAAGAGTGTAAAAAGGAAAAGAATGAGAAATGTGACAGCTCTTGTGTACAAGGAATTAGAGATGAGCTTAAAAAATTAATTAATAAAACAGTGCGAATTAACACTGAAGGACGTACTTATATAGGTACTGTTTTTTCGGTAACTTGCGATGTTGTTAAGCTAGCTGCTATTCCTGGTTCAATTGCAGCAATTATATCTCTTTGTAAAATTGAAGCAATTTTACCACCTGCTACAACTGTTGCTGATGAGTTTGATTTTAACGGTGTTGACGTAGCAAATAAAGATTAATTATGCTTTATTGATGCTAAGCCATTCTTATGAATGGCTTTTTATTTTGTTTAAAAGGGAATATATTTTTCATATAGAAATAAATTTGAAGGTGTATAAAAGGTTGTGTGAAAGGAGAATGAGAGTGATCAAGCTGAAACAATTTACAAGAACTGATTTCAAACAATTAATTAATTGGATCGATTCCGAAGAATTTTTAATACAATGGTCGGGAAATGCATTTACATATCCTTTAAATGAACAGCAATTAGAGAAATATGCAGAAAGTGCAAACACACTGGCATTCAAAATAATAGATGAAGAGACTAAAGCAGTTATTGGTCATATTTCTCTTGGACAAATAGATAATATAAATAAGTCTGCTAGAATTGGAAAAGTGCTAGTTGGTAATACGAAAATGAGAGGGCGTTCTATAGGGAAACATATGATGAAAGCCGTACTTCGTATTGCTTTTGAAGAATTAAAACTACATAGAGTAACTCTTGGTGTTTATGACTTTAATAAGTCAGCTATTTCTTGTTACGAAAAAATAGGATTTGTAAAAGAAGGTTTATTAAGAGAGGCAAAAAAAGTAGGAGAAACGTATTGGAACTTATGGGAAATGAGTATGTTAGAATATGAATGGAACAATAACTAACAACAGTTCTTTATAATTATGTTATGTTAACTAAAGGGTTTGGTGGGAAATCATGAATAAAAAAACAAAAATAATTTCAATTGCAGCCGTTTCAGGAGGGGGGAAAACTACAATTACAGAAAGTTTAACGCATGAGCTAACGAATTCAAAGGCTCTATACTTTGATAGTTATAAATTTGATAACTGTCCTGCTGATATTTGTAAATGGATTGATGATGGGGCGAATTATGATGAGTGGGTACTAACACCATTAATTACTGATATTCAGCATCTGCTACAAAATAGTAATTTAGACTATATTATAGTAGATTATCCCTTTGCCTACTTAAATAGTGAAATGCGCGAATTAATAGATGTAACTATATTTATCGATACGCCTTTAGATATTGCGATGGCTAGGAGGATTTTGCGTGACTTTAAAGAAGGTACAATCAGTGAAATACATAATGATCTAAAACATTATATAACACATGCGAGAAAAGCTTATTTAGAGGCAATTTATACTGTTAAGCCGAATTCAGATATCGTTTTGGATGGATCTTTATCTGTAAGTGAAATAGTTGTGCAAATAGTAGAGGAACTCAGTAGAAGAAATGTGATTTTGCATAGTTAATTGGAAAATGAAGCATATACGAATGAAACATTTCTGGCTATATAAAAAAGTGGGGGTGCTCCAATTTGAAAACGCTATTTTATTACAATTGGCAAGTAAGAGATGATTGGTTTAAGCGGTGTGAAAAGCTTACAGAGGAAGAATTGCTTCGCAAACGTGTTGGGGGGAGTGGGGAGTATTTTAGAAACACTCTTCCATATTGTAGATGTAGAGTACAGCTGGATTAGTGCGCTTCAAGAAAAAGAAGATAACGAACCACAGTTTAAAGATTATCAATCAATCAAAAAAGTGAAAGCGTTATCTGATTTATATAGGCGAGAATTAGAAAGCTTTTTGCAATTATGGTCTGGCGACTTCGAATCAAGAATATTAAAAGCTTCATGGACAGATAAAACATATAAATACGGTGAAGTTTTAAGGCATGTAATTGTACATGAAATTCATCACATTGGTCAGCTATCAATATGGTCGAGAGAATTAAATCTTCAACCTGTTTCAGCAAATTTAATTGGAAGAGGATTATAGACTTAGAAACCGACTTGTATTGCACAAATACAAGTCGGTTTTTATATATAAGAGGATTTCTTAGTTGAAATCCTCGGATTTTTTCTGATGTATATGTAAAAACATTAAGAGGGTAATGATTAAAAAGATCATAATCGTTTGTATGATTAAATTTTTAAACTGAAGCAAAATGGTCCAAGATGTAATAGCGTCTTTGAAAGCTTGGAGTGCAGAATATGAGGTAGGTTCAAAACCGTATTGAAGTAACTTTTTTGTTTCAACAAAAGCCGTGTTTTCTTCATTGGCGTCTAATACTACAGAAATAAACCTTGTATCTCCTTGTTTTGCTGTACCAACAAAACTATAATTACCGTTAGTTGACAAACTAGTTTGCAAGCCATCAACACCTTTTAGTTTAATGTTTTTATCAAGAGAATAAATCATTTTATTTGTGTTGAGAACTTGAAAATCTTTGAAGGTAAATGGGTAAGAGGTTAGTTTTGTTATATTTAATATATCTGGATAGTCTTTTATTAATTGTGCAGCTATTTCAGCTGCGTCTATTGCTGTTGTAATCGATTGTTTATTCTTCTCGCTATTTATTCCAGTGGAATTTAAAAATGGAGATTGTTGTGATAACTTTAGTTGTTTTGCTTTTTCATTCATTAACGATGTGAAATTATCTTCATTTCCAGCAATGTGTTCTGCTAGTTCAAGTGCAGAACGATTATTTCCGGTTAAAAGCAATGTATTTAGTAAATCACGAACGGTTGTTTTATCATTCGATGTTACATGTATAGGACTCGTTTCGGTTTGAAAAACGTCGTTACTTATTTTTACAGATTCATCTAATTGTATTTTGCCATCATGAAGTTGTTCCATCACAATATACTCTGTCATTAATTTAGATAAAGTGGCCGACTGAATGGGAGTACTTTCATTTTTTTTATAAACAATCTCACCAGAATTAGTATCTATTAAAATAGCTGATTTAGCTTGAATAATTGGACCATTTACATAAAGGTAAAAATATAAAACGATAAGTGCAGTAATGAGAAAAGATAATAATAAAACTGTTATTTTTTTCAAGAATTGCATAAGCGATCCTCCTACTATTACATCAATAATATTATTGTAAAAAGGAATGCTTAATTAGGAAGAAAGAAAAGGTAAAGAATTTCTAAAGAATTATAAAGGATTATTAAATTTTGGATATTGATGGAATATAAAAGGTTCAATTTCTTATATGATAAAAAATTGAACCTATAAATATGTGGTATTAAGCTTTATAAGGGAGTAGTTTTACAGTGAAAGTTGTTTTTTTATCATCGCTATATACTTCAATTGTTCCTTTATGCAATTCAACAATACTTTTTGCAATTGCTAATCCGAGTCCAGATCCACCAGTGTTTGTTGAACGTGATTTTTCAACACGATAAAAACGTTCAAAAATATGAGGTAAATCAGTACTAGGGATAGGTTGTCCGTAATTTGTTATATCAATTGTAATCATGTTATTGCTTTCGTAAGCGGTAATATCAATATGATCTCCATCATTTCCATAAGTAATAGCGTTTATGATTAGATTTTCAAACACACGTACTAATTTATCCCCATCAGCTAGTACCATTAGCTTTTGAGATGGGAAAGAAGGGCGACATTCAATATTAGCTTCTTGAAGCTGTATCCGAAATTGGACAGTTAATTGTCCAATCAATTCTACAATATCAATGGGAGCAGAATATAAACTTAACTCTTTATTTTGAACGCGTGTATATTCAAACAAGTCATTCATTAATGCATTAAGACGAGTTACTTTATCGTAAATGACTTGAATATAGTATCGTAATTCTACTTCATCTCTATAATTATCATGATGGATTAAATTTACGTATCCAACTATAGATGTAAGAGGGGTTCGTAAGTCATGTGATACATTTGTAATAAGTTCGCTTTTTGCTTGTTCTGCCTGTCTTTCTTCATCAATCGAAACTTTTAATTGCTCAATAATTTGATTGACCCCAGTTGCCAGTTCTTCTAAATAATTATGGTGTACGATGGAAACTTTATGATTAAAGTTTCCACTTGCAATATACCGAATCTCTTCAATCATTTTTTTTATACAAGTTTCATAGTAAACCTTTCTTTCATGACGATAAAAAATGTATAAATAGGATGAGAAAATAGAAAATAAAAACAAATAAGATACAATCATCATCCATAAAGACTCTTTTAATCCAATATATTTTTCATGGCCAAAAATTCTAATGAATTCTTTTCCTAGTTCACTTAAAGTAAGTGAACTCTCAATTACACTAGTAACGAGGCGATAAATAATTAATTCAGTAATAGGGGTTAGTGTGATAGCTAATAAGAGCCAAAAAATAATTTTCCATTTTGGGATATCTTTTAATATGTCAAAAGCTTCATTTCTCAATTTTATAGCCTACTCCCCAAACAGTATGAATAAACTTTTCTCCATTCATTACTGTTTCAAGTTTATCCCGCAAATTACTAATATGAACCATCACAGTTTTATTTGAACCATAACCATCTTCATTCCAAACGCGTTCAAAAATTTCTTCGGAACTAAAGACTCTTCCTGTATTACTCGCAAGTAAATATAAAATATCAAATTCAATAGATGTGAGTTTAATATATTCTCCATTTACTTTAACAGTATGATTATGTTTATGTATTTCAACTGTACGAATGCGAATGATACCATCTTCATTCTTTGGTGTAGCAGCGTTTTGGAAAGAGGATCTTCGTAATAAAGCTTTCACTCTAGCCACTAATTCTAGTGGATTAAACGGTTTAATCATATAATCATCTGCGCCGGTCATAAGTCCTAAAATTTTATCCATATCTTCAGCCTTTGCACTAAGCATAAGGATAGGTACAGTATTATTTTCACGCACTTCTTGACAAACTTCCAATCCGTTTCGTTTGGGCATCATAATATCCAAAATCATAAGGTCAACTTCATATGTAGATATCATTTGTAATGCTTCATCACCATCATAAGCTTTATAAATGTTATAGCCTTCATTTCGTAAATAAACAGCCAGTAATTCTACAATATCTTTATCATCATCAATAATTAATATGTTTTTATTCATTTTATAGTTAGTTCCTTTCCTTACAATTAATCAACATTACTATAATATCAAACATTTATGTATTTTGTAGTAATGTTTCTACATAAAATTTCATGTATCGTATTAAAAAGGAATTAAAACATTCATAACGAATATAAAATAAGAAGGATATTTAAACTCCACATTATACTGAAAGGTAGTTATAAGGGGGACTTGCTATGTTATATAATGATATATATATTCATTTACTCCAACTGGAAAAATAGAAAATGATATTAAAGCTTTTCTATTAAAATACAATAAAGAAGTTACATATAAACATTCAATTCGTGTGGCAAATGAGGCGAGAAAAATTGCGGGAATATTTTATGAAGATGAAGAAAAAGCAGCGATTGCAGGATGTTTACATGATATTAGTGCGATCTTTCCGAACCAGGAGCGGGTTGCAGTTGCTGAAAAATTTGGAATAGAAATATTACAAGAAGAACGAGAGTTTCCAATGATTATTCATCAAAAATTATCGAGTGTAATTGCAAAAGAGATATTTAAAATAGAAGACGAAGAAGTTTTAAATGCAATCAGTTGCCACACTACTTTGCGTAAACATGCAACGAAGATGGATTTAGTATTATTTGTTTCTGATAAATTAGAATGGGATCAAATAGGGACACCATCATATTTAATTGAGGTAAAAAAGGGATTGGAAAAATCTTTGGAACATGCTGCTTTTGTATATATTTCATATTTGTGGGAAAGAAAAGATACATTAAAAGTCATACATCCGTGGCTAGAAGAAGCATATTGGTATTTAAAAGGAATTGTAGAGTAGAAAGGGTATAAAAATGCAGTTTAAAGAATATATGAATCAAACATTTCCAGGAGTTACGTTAGTACCGTACATATACTCTCAGTGGGAAAATCATCTACATTTTGATTTTGGGAAAGATAAATATCAATATCAATATCAATTTAAAGAAGATGGTAACACTTATAATATGGAATATTTCACACAACTATATAGTTATAATAAAAATCTATTTAAAGATATATTTTCAAAAGAAGATACCGTCTTTTTAGTCACAAATGTTTATCGATTTAAACAGGAAAATATAAAAAATCTACAGAAAATAAATGTATATAATAGATTTATTAAAAAGAGCGGTTTAAAGTTTCATATTAGACAAGAAACATTACCTTTTCTATTTGAAGATGAAGAAGCTGACTTATATTGTACATATCAATTTTCTTTAAAATGTCTTGCTGAAGATGTTAAATATGAACCGCTTATTCAAGCAGCTAATCATGAAGATTTCCCTGACCTACGTCCACGTCTAGGGCGAAAAAAAGAAATTTCATATCCAGATGTATTTTTTATAAATGTAACAAAGGATATTATCATGTTTATTTATGATGATAGAGGATGTGAAGTAATTGCGAAGAATAAAGAAAAGATACGGGATTTATATGAGAAGTATAAAGAGTGGATACCAGAATATGAACGAGAGAGTATAGATGACTTATTTACATGAAAATAGGAGGAAGTGAAGTGTGTAATGAAAAGGATCGCAATTGTATCTGCATGGGAACCAGAGCTTACGTATTTGCATCAACATTATCCAAGTGAGCGTGTAGAAAAAATAGCAGCTTGGGAATTTCATTTTCATTCTATTAATGAATTAGAAGTTATTTCAGTTGTAACTGGTGTCGGTAAAGTAAGTTGTGCTAGTTGTGTACAACTATTAATAAGTGAATTCCAGCCAGACCAGTTATTTATGACAGGAATTTGCGGGAGTTTATCAGATAAGGTGAAAAATGGACACATCGTTGTAGCTCTTAATACTTTGCAGCATGATGTTACAGCGGCTGGATCAGGAGAAGATAGTTTTAATCTATATGATGGTAGAACAGCACCTATTGAAACAACTAAATCACTCGTAAAACGAATGAAGAAATTACGTTCGTATGACCCGGTCCATTTTGGTACATTTCTATCTGGAGATCAACGTATTCGAAGTTCAGAAATGAGGTATTTACTTCATACTGTATACGGTGCTTTAGCCGTTGATCAAGAAGTGGCAGCATTCGCTTATGTGTGTCATGTAAATAGAAAACCCTTTTTATGTTTAAAAGCTGCTTCAGATCAAGCGAATGATAAAACGAAAGAAGAACAAAAGATTTTTAAAATGTTAGCATGTGAACGAGCATGTGAGCATTTAATTACTTTTTTACGTGTTTATGAGATTACTGTAGTTAACAATAGATAACAAGAGGGGAATATCCCACTCATTTCAAATTAAGAGGTGAATTACAATTGCATACGTATTATGGAGAACTTTGTACAAAGATGTATGGTTATGGATTTTCCTATAAGACTATATGATTTAAAAGAATTTGAAAATATACTTATTGCTAATGGATTTAGTCAAATTGTTGTTCATGAAATAAAAGATGGATATGGTGTAGGGAATTCATTTCATGTATTTGAATGTAGTATATAGCAAGCTAAAGTGGAGGATTATACTTATATGATTCAATATAAAAGATGTAGTGAAGTAAGTATAGATTTAGTGTATGAAGTTTTTAAGGATGGATTTTCAGATTACATTATTAAAATGGAAGTTTCAAAAGAAGATTTTATCAAAAGATTTTTTGGACCAGAAGGGAATATGCTAGAATACTCCTTTCTTGCTTTAGATGGTAATCAATCTGTTGGTGTAATACTTGGTGGTATAAAGGTTTATGAAAGTATAAAAACAATGCGCTGCGGAACTTTAGCTGTTCATCCGGATTATCGCGGCATTGGTGTAAGTCAAAAGTTATTTGGGCTACATAAAGAAGAGGCGATTCAAAATGGATGCAAGCAACTTTTTCTTGAAGTAATTGTAGGTAATGACCGAGCGATTCATTTTTATAATAAATTTGGTTATGAAAAAGTATATGAACTTTCTTATTATAATTTAAATGATGTAACTAAAATAATTAATAAGGATTTTAAAGGTATTGAAGTAAAACAAATAGAATTTCAACCATTTAAATTTGGAATTCAGAAATGGCTTAACTTCCATATAAATTGGCAAAATGATATGGATTATATCGGAAAAACAAATAATACATTTTATGGTGCATATGTTGATAATGATTTAAAAGGCTCTATATGTGTAAATGAACAAGGGAAAATTAGCTTTATATTTGTAGACAAAGACTATAGAAATATTGGTATTGCGACGCAATTATTACAAGTAGCAAGTAAAGAATTGAAATTATCAAGATTATCAATTGGGTTTCCTAATAATAGTTTACTTGAGGGATTTTTAAAGAAATGTGGGTTTGAAAAGAATGCATTAGAACAATATGAAATGTACATTTTATTATAAAAGCAGAAGATATCATTCTTTCTGCTTTTTATTTTTGTAATGAAAATAAGGAGGAGATAGTTAGCTTGTGCATAAAATGGGGGCTAATTAGTCGATAATCCCCCGTCGTGCCAATTGTTGGCGTATACAAAAAAATTGCCATTTTCTTTTTGTCCTTGGCAAGAACCCACCGCATTGTAGCGATTATGATTGTCTTATCCATACCAACGTCAAGGCTTGGTTTTCGCTCTTTTGGTATGATGGCGAGTGATTGAAGATTTTACGGAACGAACCTTTTCTCGTACCAACCTCATATCTTCAGTTTTCAAAGAACAATCTGTATGAAATAATCATAGCGAATAGTTAGACAATAACAAAGCCCTTTATTGTAAAAACACCGTAAAAATTATGTTAATTGAGATTTATTTTTTTCGTAAAATCAAGTAAAATAATGAAAGGGAACATATATTCTATCCAAGATAGAAGGAGTGTTATGAATAATGATAGCTATAATAGAGAAGCAAAATAATGAATACTTCGTACAATTGGATCGTCATCTTCCATTTACAATAGAAGAAGTTTGGTCTGTGTTAACAGATAATAATAAACTAAAAAAGTGGATGTCTAACTTACAAATAGAAGACCTTAAGGCAGGTGGTATTATAAAGTTTGATATGATGGATGGTACATTTATAAATATTGATATCTTAGAATGTCAAATGAATTCAGTTTTAGAATTCACATGGGATAAAGATCGTGTCCGATTTGAAATACATAAAAAAGAAAATGGATCCCTATTATTACTTAAAGAATTCATTCATAAATTAACAGATCATACTCCGAAAGATATAGCAGGTTGGCATATTTGTTTAGATCTTTTTTCTTCAGTTTTAGAAGGGGAGGAAAAAGAATTTTCAAAAGATGAGTGGAAATATTGGTTTGACAAATATAAGATTAAGACCGATGAGTTGAAAGGATATTAATTATATAATCGATATTTATTGTGTAATTATTATCTTATAAAAACGTTTTTTAAAAACAATAAGAATAGAGGTTAATATGAAAGTAAATCAATTAATTGCGAACAATATAAATAAATTAGATGCAGAAATACCGGTAAATAAATCATTTGGAATTGCTGGATTGTCTGGATCTGGTAAAACAACTTTTTGTCAAACAATTGGTGAAGAATCCAAGAAGCGCCTTGTTTCCTTATTACCAAAGGCTGAATATCAGTATTTATTTCCTAATATTATGGAAACTAATTTCAGTGCTATTAAGATGGAAGAAATGCCTTTAGTACTTTTTCTAGGGAAATCGTCTATTTCTTCTAATCCACGTTCAACGATTGGTACTCATACAGGTGTTTTTAAAGAGATACGTGAAAAGCTTGCTGAAAAATATAATCTTTCTCCTGAGGTCTTTTCATTTAATAATCAGTTAGGTTGGTGTCCTGGTTGTAAAGGACGCGGCACTACTAAAAATATTGAGTGTAAAAAATGCGAAGGAAGAAGATATAGTAAAGAAATTGAACAATATACAATTGAATTATTTGATAAACCACATACAATTTCAGATATTAATGATTTAAGTGTAGAATGTATTCTTTCATTAGCCGCAGTTTTAAATATTAGTGAAGCGAAACAACATATTCTTCAAAACATTGTTAATATGAATATTGGTTATTTAACATTAAATCGGATTATGGGTACATTGTCAGGTGGAGAAATTACACGACTGTACTTGGCAGAATTTATGGCAGTAAGTGAAAATACTGTAATTATTATTGATGAAATTTCAGTAGGGCTTGATCATAAAACACTATTGAAAATTTTAGAAGAGATTAAACAATTAGGATGTAAGAATCAAATTTGGCTTATTGATCATTCAGACACAGTGCTTGATACAACTGATGAGCAATTGTTCTTTGGGCCAGGTAGCGGGAAATATGGCGGAACAATTGTTGAAGAATCACCAAGGCCAGAGCCAATAATTTGGGGAATAAATCATGAAATACCAACAGAATATTATGCATTCCGTGATTTATATTGCCGTAACATCCAAATGACTGAATTTCAGATTCCTAAAAATAGACTTGTAACGGTTACAGGTGAATCAGGATGTGGTAAATCAACACTTGTTAATGAATGTATATCTAAAGATTTCCTGAAACGATATCCAAAAGATAAACTAGTAATGGTAGGACAAGATCGAAACCAATCAATTACAAGTCGGTCAACCGTTGCGACTTTTCTTGATATTAAAAAGAAACTTACTAAATATGGTGAAGATATAGATGATATTTTTGAACGCTCCATTGAGGATATCATTGATGAACTTCCTAATGAAGATATCGCTTATAAACGCTTGAGCCTATTAATCAAACTTGGACTTGGCTATTTGACATTAGAACGGAAAACACAAACATTATCAACTGGTGAGTTTCAATGCGTTCATTTAGTTTCGGAGCTGTTTGCAAAATCAAGAAATCCACATACACTATTTATTTTTGACGAGCCTTCAAAAGGTTTATCACAAAATATATTAAATCAATTTATCGATAGTGTCAGAGGGATTTTACAAGATGAATCAGTCTCTATCGTAATGATTGAACATAATGCCTATATGTTAGAAAACTCTGATTATATCGTTGATTTTGGAAAAAGACAACTTGCATCAGTGGAACATCTTGATGTTGTGAATCATGATGTGTATTATCGTCAAAAAAATGATATAGATAAAGTTACTCCATTACAAATTTCTTCAACATTGAATCAACAAAATGGAATTAACTACTTAGAAGAAAATTATATTGATTATTTTAAAAACGCAGAAAACATCTACAAGGGTGGTATATTAAAAAGCTTATCATCAATGGCTCGTTTAATTTACGGTGAATACGAATCTGATACAATTGCACCTGTTGTTGCTATTGATCTTGAAAGACATTTGTATAGTCAATATAGTTTCTTATATGAAATTGGTGGATTGATCAATCATATTGTAGCTGCTCATCCGACTAATAAAGATACGAGAAGTTTCGATTTCTATTCTCAGGATAATCATTGCCCATCATGTTCAGGACGTCTTAAGATAGAAATCTTTGATAAGGAAATTGTAATTCAAGATAAAAATATTCCATTTTGGGATGGTCTATTCTATCCGGAAATCATGAAAGTATTAAATTTTTATCAATATGAAAAAATAGAATTTCTATTTGAAGAAATTAAAAATGAGCTAGGTCACGATTTGACGAAGAGCTATAATGATATGTCTCAGGAAGAGAAACATACATTTTGGTACGGCTATTTTGATAAGTCCTTTTATGATAAGAAAGGAAAGACACGTAGAACATGGGTAGGATTTAATACGATTATTGGCGGGTATATTGTTATTTCCAAAGCAGCTATTAAAGAAGATATTAAAACTTCTAAAGAAATGATGACATGTCCAATTTGTGAGGGGACTGTATTAAACCACCATAAATCGCTTAAGTTTGGAGATAAAGATATTCGTGAAATTATCAATCAACCGCTTGAAGAAGTATTAAAAATAGTAGGTGATTTCCCTGCACTCGTTAAATTAAAATCCATTTTAGGTGACGAGATGATTCTAACAGAAGACGTTTCGTTACTACCTAGAGAAACACAAGTTGCACTGAAAATGTTTGAACTAGAACAAGCAAGCTTTTCAAACTATGAAATGGTTTTACAAAATGTCTTACCATTCTGGGGCGAAATTAAAGGTAATATCGAATCAATCAGCAATAATAATAAGGTGACTATTTGTGATTTCCAAAATATCAATGAAACAAGAGAAACTATCATAGATAAGTATTTCACAAATGGAAAATATAAAAAACTAACATATGTATATGAAGCATTTGGTTATAAAAAATTAGTTACTCAAATTAATAAAATTAAAAAAAGTAACCCATGTCCATTCTGTAACGGAAAGAAAGTAATAACAGAAGATAACCTGCATGACGGCGTGTTCAAATTAACAATTCCGTGTGTAACTTGTAATGCAAGTGGTATTAACGATGAAGGACGTAAAGAAATCGTCGATGACATAGATGTAGAAACATGGTTGACTGGAAAAATTAGTGATGTTGTGGATGAAAGCTTACGAACTGAGGATGTTGCAGACATTCTAATATTTAATCGAATTCGTGAGTTGAATAAGCGAGAAATGATGGCAGTTTATGAATGTCTTGAGCAGAATAATTAAACCAGAAAAAATTTAAAAAGCTAGTTGTCAGTTAGTACTTAAAAACTCATTTGCAATAATCTGCAAATGAGTTTTTGTTTTGGAGAAGAACTTGTTGGTTTTAAAATGTTAATCTAGCTAGACAAAAGGTAAAAAAATTATTCGTAAATTAACAATTGATAAGCTGAAAGGTATAGCAGGTTGATATAACTGATTAAATCATTTTTTCTAAGTCTTAGTAGTACACCGGTGTGTGAATCGGTGTAATTAAGTGTTAATGTTTTAATAATCATTATTTATTGTGTAATTATTATTGTATAAAAATGATTATTTGTCATGATAAATAATCATTTTGGTACTGAATATTAAAGGGTGAAAAGAATTCGGGAAATTATTTGGAGTAAATCATATTGAAATTTTGCTGATTTTTCAATTAAAAAAATCGTTATTTTCTTTATTTTTAAATTTAACAGAAATATATACTTGAATGAAGTATATATTTCTGTTAAATTTATCCTATGGATAGAACAAGTTTAATTAAGGGTCATTTGGAAATGTGTGTATTGTCTATTTTGTCTGCAAAGAAAAGTTATGGTTATGAAATTATGAAAGAACTTGAAGGACATAATTTGAAATTGAAAGGAGTAGGAAGTATTTATCCGATTTTAACTAAACTGAAAAATCAAGAGTGGGTTAATACTTATCAAGAAGTAACGGATAGTGGTAAAGTTAGGATTTATTACGAAATTAATGAAAATGGAAAAATACGTCTTGAGAAGAAAATTAATGAGTGGTTAGAGTTGCAATTTGATATTAAAACATTATTAAAGAGTGGTTTGAAAGGAGACCTTCTGAAATGAGGAATGAATTAAACGATAAAGAACAGCAATTTTTAACTGGCGTACTTAAGGATTTAAAGCAATACGATATAAGTTTAGAAGAAAGGGGAAATATTAAACAACAAATTTTAGAACATATTCAAGAATGTCGTGAACATGGTGAAGAAAGTATAAATGATTTAGGAATGCCTCAGTTATTTGTTCAAGATTTTTTGGGAATAAATGAAATTGATCTGCGAGTAAAAATGAAACAACTTCGAAACGTAAATAAAAAATCTAGTACATTAATCATAGGTGGAATATTCATCTCTTTGATTACTTACCTCATCTCACAAACTACACTTTCAATATTTTTAACTGAATCATTTAGTCCAAACAATAGTAATAATACATTTAATTATAATATTTTATATCGAATAACAGAAAATCAATGGTGGAACTCTTTATTAATAATGATTAGTTTTACAATCTCCGTTTTAGTATTTATAAGCTTAGTAAGTTATAAAAAAAGAAAGTTATCTGAAATAAATTAAGATGAAGACATTTAAATATAAATTGTTTCTAATTTGTATATTTTATAATGTGTTAATGTTATGTAGTATACATCCAAAAGTTTACGCTCAGCAAAATATTAAAGTTACTTTAGACAAGTATATTGAAAAGTTTTTAAAGGAACAAAATATTCCAGGAGCTTCTATAGCAATTGTACATAATAAAGATGTATTCTTCAAAGAATCATGGGGGAATACCGGGGAGTCTGAAAAAAAGGTAACCAGTAAAACACCATTTGCAATTGGATCAATAAGTAAATCATTAACTGGCCTAGCTATAGTGAAGTTAATAGAAGATAAAAAAATTAATTTAGAGGATTCAGTTCAACAACATCTTCCTTGGTTTAAAGTAAAAGACAACCAATTCGCCTCAAACATAACAATAAAACACCTTTTAAATCACACTAGTGGCATAAGTACTTATACAGGATTAACCTTATCAGATCAGCAATCTAAAAACACTACAGCTATAAAAGAAAATGTGAAAAAACTTTCAAATGTAGAATTAACTGCTTCCTCCGGAAAAAAATATCAATATAGTGATGCGAATTATCTAATTCTTGGTGCACTTATTGAGGAAGTTTCAAAAGAGACATACTCTACTTATATGGAGAAGGAAATTTTTCAGCCATTAAAAATGAATGGTACAGCAGCAAATAGTGAGGATTCTTATAAAAATGGTTATTTAACAGGTTACCAATCATGGTTTGGAATACCAAGAAAAAGTACGGTGTCGTATGATAATGGTGGGTCACCATATGGCTATATTACAGCAAATCTAGAAGATATGATTCAATTCATTAAGTTTTTGAATCACAAAGAGCATACGCAATTTTTAAATAAAGATAGTATGGATCTTTATTTATCACCACTATATAAAGTAGATTCAGAAAAACATTATGGATTTGGACTGAGGACAACAAATATAAATGGAAACGAAAAGATGGTTTGGCATTCAGGGTCAACTCCGGATTCACATGCAGAAATATTTATTTTAAATGAAACTGGCTGGGGTGGTGTGATTTTAACGAATAAAAATCATATTTTAGAAGAAACAGCACTGCCAGCATTGAAAAAAGGTATTATTAATATTTTAAATGGTGAAGAACCTATTGGTATACCCCGAAATATACCAATAGTTCAACTTGTTATGTCAATAGTAATTTTCACACTTTTCATTACAGCAATTATGCAAATAATAAAGTATAAACGTAAGAAAATCCGTAAAAAAATGATCTGGTTTTTTCTAGGGAGTTTGTTTCTAATATTATCTATTATTTTAATTCCACTTCTTATTTATAGTACAAATTCACCGTGGCAGACAATTAAAATGTTTGCTGCAGATGTAGCTTTACTCACTAGTATTATAGTTATGTTATTGACCGTAAATGGATTAATATCAATATGTATTGCATTGAAAAGTAAATTGGTAAATGAATCATAAGGGTTTTTAATTATGTAAATATAATATATTAAATAATCACTTAAACCGTTATAAATAGTTGACTCTCACACAATGTCATTGTTTAAGCTTAAGTTGAGCTTCAAATAATAGTAATAAATAGGAGGAGATAATGTTCAAAATAGGGGATTTTTCAAAACTTTCTTCCATTAGCATACGTATGTTGAGACATTACGATAAAGTGGAATTATTGCAGCTAGAAAAAGTAGATGAGCAGAGTGGCTATCGATATTATTTAGCAGCCCAATTAAAGAAATAGTAGAGAGTGAAAATATTGAAGTAATAAAATCACAATTTGAAAATCGTAGTGCTCAAATAAAAAAAGGAATAGATGATCTCCAAAAACAATTACGTCTCCTCGAAGACTCAATGAAAACGATGAGAGAGGATGTTATTGAAATGAACTATCATGTTTCATTAAAAGAAATTCCAGAAAGAAATGTAGCAAGCGTTAGAAAGGTTATTCCATCTTATAATTGTGAAGGAGATTTATGGAGTATTTTAATGCAAGAAACTAATGTTAAAAATATTAGTATAGCTAATCCAAGTTATAGTATTGCTGTCTTCCATGATCAAGAATACAAGGGAAATGATGTAGATGTAGAAATACAGCTACATATTTTAGGGGAGCATGAAAATACAAAAGATGTGTATTTTAAAAAGATAGAGCGATCCCACGTTGCTTCTATAACAGTAAACGGAAGTTATGAACAAATGACAGACGTAAATGAAGCAGCGGCAATATGGATTGAGGCGGAAGGTTATGAATTAACGGGGTCGATGTTTAATATTTATCATGTTAGCCCCGCGATGGAATCGGATCCTAATAAGTGGGTTACAGAGGTTTGTTATCCAATTAAATAATGATAAAGAAAAATGGCATTATTGATATGCCTTTTTTCTTTAGGCTCTTTTCGTAAATAATGTTGCTTTATTGCGTAAGAATTTTATCCTTATTGATTTCATGAGATTTTTACGCATAATTGTAACTAAGGGAGATGATTCCAAGTTGAGTAAACAGAATATCAGCACAACAGTTTCAGGAGATTTAATTGTTACCCATCTAATTGGCAAGATTAAAACAGATGATGTTTATGAATGGTTTAATGGCTTCGAGCAGGTTTGTCAGCAATTTATTTCTGAGGGTCGGAAATTCAAATTGTTGGTGGATAGAAAAGGATACACACCAGATCATTTTTCTGTTCAAAAAGTATGGAAAGATAAGTTCTTCAATGAAACCATTTTGAATCACAGTAAGGCAATTGCGTTTCTCCTTGAAGAAGGGGAGATAATGAATTATTTACAACAATCCAATACAAAAGAATCTGTGAAATTCTTTGATGATTATGAACAAGCATTAATTTGGTTGAATGAATATCCAATATAAAACCTTTATTGAACCAGTTGCTCTCAATCAACTGGTTTTTTATGCCCGTAATGTTGCCGTTGTCATAAAATTCACTTGCCTACAAGCTTCCAACACTATTGTTTTTCTTCGCAGATTGAAGATCCTACATTATTAGATCACTTTCTAAATTAATAATACTAGCCTCCTCAATACTAGTTAATCTAAGGAGGTGTTAAATTTTTACAAATTAATGATATGTGTATCCTCCATCAGGAAACAATACATTACCTGTAGTAAAACTATTCTGCATTAAATACAGGACGGTATGTGCAATTTCATCATTATGTCCAGGTCTCTGTACAAGAGAAAGAGATTTATAATCTTCATAAGCAGCTAGTCTTTTCTCATTTTGTTCATTCTCTCTTTGTATCGTTCCAGGAGAAACAACATTAACTCTAATCGGTGCTAATTCAACAGCTAAAGCTTTCCCTAAACTTTCAATAGCCCCATTACAAGCACCATAAGCAGGCGCACCTTTAAGTGGCCTTTGACTAAATGCACCAGACATTAACACAATGGATCCATAGTTTGAAAGAAAAGGAATTGCATATTTTACGGCATAATATTGAGGCCAAAACTTTCCGGTAAAGCTACTTTCCGCAATTTCATCCGTAGCAGTTATTGGCCTAAGTGTATAAGAGGCACCCGGTGTGAACAAATGATCAAAATTACCAACTTTCTTGAAAAAATCTTGTAACTGTTTCTTATTTTGATTATCCACTATATAAGTTTGAAGGTTGTTGTTATTTATTAATTCTCGAGCAGCCTTTAACTTTACTTCTGAGCGCCCTGCAATAATAACATGTGCTCCTTGTTCAATTGCTTGTTTCGCCGTAGCTAATCCAATACTAGAACTCCCACCAATGATAACGATATGTTTATCTTTTAATACAGTAATAGACATGGTTAAACATCTCCCTTAATATAAGATTTAAAATGAAATTGTGTTGTTTTTATTATTCGTTAAAAAATGACTATTGAAAAGTACGCACTTTATATGTACTTAGTCGCAAATTTCATACTAATCGCTTGTTGTACGGATAAATAATATAAAAAATTACTCATTATATTTTATGATTTGAGGGGAGTGATGAGGAAAATGAATTTAGAGGAACCAAAATTAAAAGGGGTAATAGCGACATTACAAATAATCGGTGGGAAATGGAAGCCGCTCATTTTATTTATTTTACTAACAGATGGAACGAAACGTTTTGGTGAATTAAAGCGATTAATACCAGACATATCTCAAGGGACATTAGCGAAACAGCTTCGTGAATTAGAGCAAGATCAACTAATAAAACGTGAAATTTATCAAGAAATACCACCTAAAGTGGAATATAGCTTATCTGAACATGGCAAAACAGTCAGTACTGTTTAAGATAGTATGTGTGGTTGGCGAAGAGTACATTTAGAATATATCGATAAAGGTGAACTATAAAATTATTATGTAAATTAAATAGAGTATATGGGAATTTATTGTTTAAAAATTTGTATTTTATAATATATAATTAAATAGTGTTAGAGATTATTAAACATATAATCTTCCAAATGAGGTGAAATTGATGAAGCTCCCTATTGTTCGAAGTAACTAGTTGTTTTGGGATGAAAAATGCGTACCAGATATCAAAAGAGACGTAAGCCCATTTACGAATATATCACCTTTGAGTCTATTTCGAGAATTATCAAAATTAGATATTTAATGCTTTTCTGCAAAGGGGAAATAATAAAATGAATGAATTAGATTATAAGAATTTTTATAATAAAGTGGGACGAGCAAACGGGTGGGACTTCAGTAAGCTGAAATGTGAAACTGTAGGTGACACTTGGGATTTTTATGGCGAAGTGAAAGAAAGATGCAAACCATCACACATTCTACTTGATGTTGGTACAGGTGGAGGAGAAAATGTACTTAACATAGCATCTTCAGCCAAATTATTAATTGGAATAGATAATTCTAATGGCATGATTGAAACAGCACATTCCAACTTAAAAAAAGCAGGTGTACAAAATGTTGAGTTTCTCCAAATGGGTTCTGAAGCTTTAACGTTTCCGCATGCTTATTTTGATATTGCTTCTAGTTGTCATGCACCGTTTATAGCATCTGAATTGGCAAAAGTAATGAAAAAGGGTGCTTTTTTCTTAACTCAACAAGTTTGCGAACATGATAAATTAAATCTCAAAGAAGCATTTGGCAGAGGGCAATGCTTAGGCCAAAGAGATGGCATTTTAAAAGAAAAATATATGGATGAACTTATTAGTGCAGGATTTGAGCTCGTGCAAGTACGTGAATACGATGTTATCGATTATTACAGTACACCTGAAGATCTCATTTTCTTATTAAAACATACGCCTATTATTCCTAGATTTGGAGAAGAGGAAGAGGATTTTAATATTTTACAAAAGTTTATTGACGCTAATAGTTCTGAAAAAGGGATTCGTACGAATTCAAAAAGGTTTATGATTATTGCTGTTAAATCATAATGTATTTTAGCGTAAAAGCCGATTTTCTTTTAAAGAAAATCGGCTTTTTTGTGTGGAAAAGAATGCAGGGAAAACTTTAAAAAAATAGAAATAAGTTAAGTGTTAATCCAAAAATCAAAATATGGAGGATAATTATTATGAAACGTTACTTTATTAACAATGACCGGATAAATGTACATATTACTGAATGGAGGAATAATGACAAGCCGGTTATCTTTTGTTTACATGGGTTAGGTAGTACGAGTTTAAGTTTTATAGAAATTGCAGAGGAGTTAAAGGAAGAGTATAGAATCATCTCCATTGATGCACCTGGGCATGGTAAAACACCGCCCTTTGAAAGAACAGAAGATTATGAGATGCAGAATTTAGCAAATTGGTTAAATGAAATAATAAATGAACTGAAAATTGAACATTTCTATTTCCTATCACATTCTTGGGGAAGTTTTGTAGCGCTATTTTATTTATTAAATAATCCAGAAAAGGTATTAGGGAGTATGCTCATTGATGGAGGGTATCAAACGAAAAGGCTTCAAGAAGAAACTTTGGAAGAAGAAATCGCTTATTATGAAAAGGACTTTGAAGAGTATGTATTTAATAGTTGGGATGATTTCTTTAAAAGTGAAAAAGAAGTTTATACAAGGTGGTCTCCATTATTAGAACTTGCAGTTAAGGATCTTGGTATAGAAATAAATAATAAAGTATGTTGGCATGCGAGAGGTACAACAGCTGGTAATATCGTAAGAGGCATGCACAAGGATGAAACCATGGATATATATGAGGAGTTACCATCTAATATAATATTACTTCGTGCTACAGTACCCGAAATTTGGGATGAATATAGAGGGAAAACAGCGAGCATTTTTAGTGAGAGAACAAGAGCGACAGTAAAACTAATCCCAAATTCTACCCATCTGTTACATTGGGATTACCCGGAAGTTATAGTAGAAGAAATAAAAAACCATTGGTAATGTCTTTATACAATATAACTTAAAAAGGTTGATTCTTGTAATGTATAAGAATCAACCTTTTTGAAGCGTATGTAATAAAGAAATAACGTATAGAGAGTAAGTAAGATGTTTACTTAAAGTGTTATTTTTTAGCCGGTGTATTTCCCATCGCAATAGAAATTCTATTCCAACTATTAATTTGATTAATAATCAAGACAAGGTCAATATATTGTTTTTCATCATAATGTTCGCATACGCGTTTATATAAGGATTCAGGAACTCTTTTAGTAGGAATAAGTGTAATATGCTCAGCTAGTTCAATAGCGACTTTTTCTTCTGGTGTATAAAAAGTACATTCATCCCAAGTACTTAAGCAATAAATTCTTTGTTCAGTCTCTCCCATTTTTCGCGCATCAGATGTATGTAAATCTATGCAGTAAGCACAGCCATTGATCTGAGAAACTCTAATTTTAATAAGCTCTCTAGTCGTTCGATTAATCGTTGATTGCTTTGTGTATTTTTCCATGTCCATCATAATTTTCATAGCATCAGGTGCAGCATCATAGTAAGTAATTCTTTGAGTCACAATACAACACTCCTTTAGCTTAAGATATTATTCATTATATCTTGATGTGGTCGTTCATACCAATTATTTGTACTAAAACGCAAACTGCTTGAAGTTAAGATTTTATTGTATTAGCCTATAATGTTAACTTAACTGTTCTAATACAAAAGTAGTAGTTTATTAATTAAAGTTTCAATCTCCAGATGGATTTTTCCTGTTAGTTTTTGAAATACAATACTAATAAATATAATGAATTTGGAGGTTTATTACAATGATTACACACATTTCAGATATTAAACTACAAACTGTTTCTATAGAAGGAGTAAAACAAGTATACGGAGATATACTATCTTTTCCAATAAAAAAAGAAACAGCATCATTTATTCAATTTGAAGTAACACCATACACAACAATTAGCTTTCAAGAAGTGTATGAACCAATTGCACCTGCGCATTTCGCCTTTGAGATTCCATATTCAAAATTTTATGAAACAGTAAGATGGCTTGAAGGGTCTGGATTACTCATTGCGAAATGGAAAGATGGTCATATAATTGGTGAGGAGAGCGGTCTTTTCAATTTATACTTTAGAGATGGTGATGGAAATCTTCTTGAAATTATCGCACATAATTATATTAATGAAGAGGTATTAGTTCCACATTCACCATTAAACATTTTATATGTGAGGGAAATTGGTCTTCCTGTTAAAAGTGTACCTGTGTTTACCGAATGGTTGAAATCAAATCTAGATATGAAAACGATGGAAGATGGGGATATTTTCAACTTTGTTATTGGTGGAACAGCATATATCGTTGCAACTTGGTGGCAACGACCTTGGATTCCAATTGCGATGAAAGCTTTACCACCGAAAGTACGTGTTTCATTCGGAACACCGGATCGTGTATTTTTGCAAGAAATCCAAAATAACTTTAAGAAAAATGGTGTCCCATTTGAATGTAAACATAATGAAGTATCATTTATTCAACAGGGATATTCATTTACTGTCTTGCATACACCAGAGTTCCATTCCGATATTCCCAGAAAATTAAACTTACCACTTTCTATTTAAGGATAGAGAGTGGTAAGTTTTTTGTATATTTGTGAAAAAGGTTTTCGTTATGATTACAGTGAATTTATAGAGAAGTGTAAGGTGTTATTCTAATTTACTGTAAGGAGAGAAATGAATTGAATCTAGGAAATCCGATAGCCAAAGGAAATACGGCTGAAATTTATCTTTGTGATAATAAAGTTGTGAAATTGTTTAAAGAATACCTCCCTAATACAGAATCTCTATACGAAGCACAAAAACAAAAGTATGCATATTCATGTGGTTTACACGTTCCTAAAGTATTTGAAGTTACAGAGATACAAGGTAGACAAGCTATTATTATGGAATATGTAGAAGGTGAAAGTGTTGGTGAGCTTTTGCTTAATAATTTGAGTAAAGCGGAGCATTTCATAAGTATTTGTGTAAGTATACAACAAAAAATTCATGCTATATCTGTGAGCTCGGATGAAATAGAACCGATGGAAGAAAGGCTTTATCGTCAAATTAACTCCGTACATGATCTGGATGAAAAACAAAAGGGAAATATATTAAAAAAGTTAGATTCAATCACATTTGAACCTAGATTATGTCATGGTGATTTTCATCCGTTTAATTTAATTATGAGTAATGGTGATGTGAATATTATAGATTGGGTTGATGCTAGTTCAGGTGATATTCGTGCAGATGTGTTTCGGACATACTTATTGTATTCACAGAATTCAGTGGAATTAGCTGAAATGTATTTACATATATATTGCAAAAAAACAGGTCTATTAAGAGATGAAATTTTCCAGTGGGCTCCTATTATTAGCGCAGCTAGATTGGCAGAGAGTACACCTCTGTAAATAAAAGATGTTTTCAAGTATTTATTTTGATCCCTATTAAAATAGTGAATCATTTATTTTTTTACTCATTGATTCTCTCCGTTATTTTTCTTGCTAATTCTTTTCGGTTTGTCATATACTAAAAAGAGACCAAATGTTTTCTTTTAGGAGGACACTATGCGTAAAGGTGAATTAACAAAAAGAATGATTCTTGATCGTTCCTCTGCTCTGTTTAATGTAAAGGGGTATAGTGGTTCTTCAATTTCTGATATTATGCGAGAGACTGGGCTAGAGAAGGGTGGTATTTATCGTCACTTCAAAAATAAAGATGACTTGGCTGTTCAAGCCTTTCAGCACGCAACTTCACAAATGGGAGTGCGTTATGCCGAAGAGATAAAAAAAGAATCCAATACGTTGGATAAGTTAAAAACTTTTATTTCAGTTTTTACATCTCTCGTTCATAATGATCCTCTTCCAGGAGGCTGTCCAATCATGAATGTAACGTTAGAAGCAGATGATTCCCACCCACTTATGGCAGAACAAGCACAGATAGCGATGAATCAATTACTTGGAATGATTGAAAAGATTATTACGAATGGCATTGAGCAAGGGGAGTTAAGATCAGATACTCAAGCAAAGCAGATTGCTATCATCTGGATTTCTTCTCTTGAAGGAGCACTTGCCTTGTCACGCTTATACCAAGATACAGTCTATATTGATACAATATCGTCACGACTTTTAGATGAATTGGAAAAACAAATTACGGCCAAGTAAGCCGTAATTTTTATCACTAAAAAGAGACTGTTCGGTTTCTTTTTTGGGGGTGATCACTTAATAGAAATTCCATAACGGAACTATGAAAAAACGGATGAGAGAAGAATGGTACTAATACAAAATAGTAAATTGAAAAATGTGTAGAGTATGAACGATTTCGGCCTACCTGTTTCTAATTTTTGGAGGAGTGTGAAAAAGGATATGAGAGAAATAGAAACAATCGTAATTGGCTCTGGACCTGGAGGATATGTTGCTGCAATAAGAGCTTCACAATTAGGGAAACAAGTGGCAATTATAGAAAGAGAGAATCTTGGTGGCGTATGTGCTAACGTCGGCTGCATTCCATCTAAGGCACTTATTTCTGTAGGTCATCGTTTTGAGGAAACAAAGCATTCAGAAAATATGGGTATTTTTTCTTCTGGTGTAAATGTTGATTTTGCAAAAGTACAAGAATTTAAAAACAACGTTGTAAAGAAATTAGTAGGTGGTGTAGAAGGGTTATTAAAAAGCAATAAAGTAGAAGTGATAAAAGGTGAAGCTTATTTCATGGATGCTAACACTATACGAGTAACCAATAAAGATGCAGCTCAAACATATACATTTAAAAATGCAATTATAGCTACTGGATCACGCCCAGTTGAAATTCCAACATTTAAATTTACAAAACGTGTGATTAACTCTACAGGTGTACTTAGTTTAACTGAAGTTCCAAGTAAATTGGTTGTAATCGGTGGTGGTTACATTGGTACTGAATTGGGCTCTGCTTACGCTTCCCTCGGTTCTATAGTAACAATTATTGAAGGAGGTAAAGATATTTTAACTGGCTTCGATAAACAAATGACTCAAATTGTGAAAGAAGACCTTATAAACAAAGGTGTTACAGTAATAGTAGATGCATCCGCTAAAGGTGTTGAAGAAGTTGAAAATGGTGTAATTGTTACCTACGAAATTGGTGGTGAAGAAAAGAAAGTTGACGCTGATTACGTATTAGTAACGGTTGGCCGTCGTCCTAATACTGAAAATATGGGTTTTGAAAAAATCGGTATTGAGTTTTCTGACCGCGGTTTATTAAAAGTTGATCAACAATGCCGTACTAACCTTCCGAACATTTTTGCTATCGGTGATATTATTGCTGGTCCACAGCTTGCACATAAAGCATTTTACGAAGGAAAAGTAGCTGCTGAAGCTATTTCTGGTGAACTATCATTTGTTGATTACTTGGCAATTCCAGCAGTTTGCTTCACCAATCCTGAGTTAGCAACAGTTGGTTATTCTGAAGAGCGAGCAAAGGCAGAAGGCATGGAAGTAAAAGTGATTCAATCCCCATTTTCAGCAAACGGTCGTGCACTTGTATCAAATGAAGGAAAAGGGTTCTTGAGGCTATTGGTGCGTAAAGAAGATGGTGTATTAGTAGGTGCTCAAATCGTGGGTAATGGTGCATCAGAAATAATTGCCGAAATGGGTTTAGCAATTGAATCAGGCATGACAGTTGAAGATATTGCATTAACACCACATGCTCAACTAACTTTAAGTGAGATTGTGATGGAAGCTGCTGAGACCTTAATTTACAATTTTAAATAAATATTAATTAATAAAAATTGGATTGCTTCGTTTTTTAGAAATTCTAAATAAAATAAATGTAGAGATAAATATGTAAAAAACAATCTTTACTAATAAATTTCTTAATAACATATTATGGCTAATTGAGCCGTTTTTTTACCGTAAAAAAGAGACTATTCGGTTTCTTTTTGTGAGAGGATTTATTCATTTATTAGAGAATAAAAAGTAAAATTACGGAAAATAAATATGAGAGGAGAATACAAATGAGTCAATTTGTTAATTCAACAATGGAAGGTAAAAATTTTAGTGCTGTTCAAGTAGGAAAGTGGGAGGATCTGCTTCAATATAAAAATGGAAATCCATTTAAAGCTCCTGGAAAGGTATTTCTTAAAGATGACTTACAATGTACAGGGATGGAAGTTTCACTAAATGTTTTCCCTCCAGGCATTTCAATGCCCTTTTATCATAAGCATAGAGAAAATGAAGAGCTGTATATCTTCGTCAAAGGACAAGGGGAATTCAAGATTGATGATGAAATCCTTGAAATCAAAGAGGGTACTGTCATAAGGGTGGCACAAGAGGGGGAAAGAATTTGGCGTAACAATTCAAGTGAACCTCTCTATTTTATTTGTATTCAAGCTAGGGCAAATACTTTGGAAGAAAGTAATATCGAGGATGGTATTAAGCTAGATAAATCCATTGAATGGATTGAAAAATAGGTGCCACTGTACGATTAAATATCGTTTCGCTCCTTGTATTTTGTCTTTGGAAGAAAACTTAGCTATAGAAAAGTACACCCAATTGTTAAACTGAATGTAACAATTGGGTGTACTTCATAGGAAACCAACTGTGTTTAAAGAATGGCTTTTTTCAATCTTTATTCTATAAAGGTTCATTATCCGTACTTGTTCCTCAGTTAACTCTTCTTTATTCCAATACATATGCATTAAACTATATTCGAATATTTCCTTTAATTTAATAAACAATGGAAGCTGCTCTATCATTTCTGTAGGTAGATCATTTTCCTCCTGGTATCCGTCGATTATTGCTTTTGTAATAGAATTCTCATAGTCGACTATGTTGCCATTCCCAACGAAAGAATATTCTATCGCGCTAAAGACTGGAACAGCTAAATCGAATATGTAAAAATGTTTTTCACAGTCTTGAAAATCAATCATTGTTAAATTTAAATCATTGTCCACTAATATGTTTTCTAACCATAAATCTCCATGAATTAAGCCGTAATTTGAAGTGGACTTTGGCAGCTCCTTTATAGAAGTTAAAACGTCAGATGCAATTTCTCTTATAGTAGTCTCTTCTTTTGGGATATAGTTAAGAAAATTATACTCTTCATTTTCATACCAGTCGTTTATATGTTTTACTGGTTCAATACTTTCAAAATTTTTAGATGCACGATGTAATTTACCAATTTGTTGACCAAGCTTTTTAAATACATTAGAATTCCATTCGTTTCTTGGTAAATGTATACCAGGAGCAGCTTTATATAATACAGCAAAAACTTCTTTGTCTAATGTTATTTTCTCTACTAAATTCCCCTTTAAAGAAGGTATTATGGGAGGGACTCCTAAGCCCTTTTGATATAAAAAGTTCGTATATGTAACTTCTTCTAATTGCTCTTCATATGTTTTATAGTTTGTAATTCTAACGAAGTAAGTACCTTGTGCTGTGAGACATTGATACATTTCATTTGTTATTGGTTTCATTTCAATAAAATCCAATGGATATAGTTTATTAATTAGTTTAAGTATCTCTTTTTCTATATTATTCATTTTAACTTCCTTTCCAAACATAAATTTTCCACTCACAAAACTACTAGTTCCTTAAATTACAAATTTCGTGTTTTATTTGGTAGAATCCTTTAAAAAAGATTTATCCCGTAAAAGTCCGATTAGTATGGGATAATAATCAGTGGGGAGGAACAAACTCCCCACTGATTAAAGTTTCACTTTATTGGAAAGTTAAGTAAATGTATGACAAAATAAGATAGCTGAAAAAATATGAAATGAGTAATTACATATGATATTTAAAGGTTCTAGAGGGTGGTTAATGTTATAAACCACAAGAAATATCAAAAGAAAGAAGTGGATACTTCTTATAATATTTAGTGAGGAGGGAGATAAATAAATGAATGAACATATACAGCTAATGATTGAATGGATTGAGGGCAATTTAAAAAAGGAGTTTTCATTAGATAAATTATCTGATTATATGGGGTATTCTCCTTACTTCTGTTCGTTTAAATTTCATCAAGTAACAGGGATAAGTATTAGACGATATATTCTTCTTAGAAGATTGTATTTATCAACGGAAGATTTGACGAATGATAGAAAGATAATTGATATCGCATTTGATTACGATTACTCTTCGCAAGAGGCTTATAGTAGAGCATTTAAAACTGTTTTTGGTATAACCCCAGGAAAATTCCAACTTAACAAAATACCGGTTCAATCATTTATTAAACTCTCAATCAATGATGGAAAGGAGTGGGATAGAATGAATTTTTCTAGAAAAATTGAAGTTAATCAGTTACGAAATGCGAAGAGTGAGCTGTTTGATAAAGCTGTACTAAACATATTAAATGGTCAATTTATGTATGAAGAATTTAAAAGTGAAAGACTAATGGGAGAGTCTGATTACGCTCCATTTAATGAAGCTATGTGTGTAAATGCGACTACTGCACAGATTTTTGATGATGAGTTTATTAAAACAAGGGCAGAAGGACATCAAGGTACTGTAGAAAATTATATGAAAAAGGTTATTCATCCTTTAGAGAATCTTTTTAAGAAAGAGTATAAATATATCGTTTTATGGTTTGGTGAGGATATGTTTTGCCAAATGAATCTACTTACCGTACTTTCTTACCTTGAACAGTCTGATTATAAGGGAAAAGTATACTTAAATAGCTTCAGAGAGGATGAATTTAAAGTAAGTCAAATTGAACTTGAATTAGGGAACTATTTTTCTGTTTACAATGAAGTTCTAGTAAATCATAAAAAGCCATCTCATGAGATACTACCTGTAATGTATCAGGCGATAGATTTATATTTAGAGATGCTAAAAGAAAATAATGTAGTAGTAAAGTATATCTCCAAAAATAAAGATTTACCAACACAAGAGTTACTAAAAAGGTTGTTTAATCTTTTTCCAACAATAGGATATGGGGACCTACAATATATAGAGCTTATTAATAAAGCGAGATAAAGATTCAATTTGTATTGAATAAAAAACAATAAAAAATGCACCTATAAGGACAGATGCATTTTTTAATTTATATTTGTTTAAGTAATTCCAATTCCTCTTCTACAAATGCCATTAATTCTTTTATTGTCTCACTAGAAAAATCAAAACGAATTCCAGCTGCTTCATATACCTCTGGTAAGGATTCAGAGCTACCTAGAGATAATGCTTTTTTGTAATTTTGTAGTGCTTGTTTAGGATTCTCTTTGTATTGTTTATACATTTGCAATGCACCAAGTTGCGCGATTGCATATTCAATATAATAGAAGGGTATTTCGAATATGTGTAGTACAGGTAACCAGCCAGTTGCTATCCAGTTTTCATAACCTTCAATATTTACCACATTCGATTGGTAAGTGTTATGTAATTCTAAATATTTTTCATTTCTTTCTTTAGCAGTATGATTTGGATTTTCATACATCCAATGTTGGAATTGATCAACGATAAGCATTTGTGGTAAATACTTAACAATATCTTTAAAGAAATCTAATTTTGCTTTTATAAATTCTTCTGTATTCTCATAAAATGTATCCCAATACTCCATCGAAAACAATTCCATTGTCATGCTGGCTAGCTCAGCTGATTCTGAAGGGATTTCTAAATATTTTTGTAGCTTTAGCTGCTTCATACATTCATTATGAATACTATGGCCCATTTCATGGAGGAAAGTAGTAACATCATAATGTGTATGATTGAGATTCATAAAAATAAAAGATAATTGAGAAGCAGGTAAGTGTTCGCAAAATCCTCCAGGTGCTTTTCCTTTACGACTTTCTAAATCTAAGCAATCATTTTTATGCATACGGCTCAATAATGCAGAAAATTCTGGGTCTAGTTTTTGTAAAATATGAGAACTTTTTTCGATTAAATCACTCTCGTCTTCAATGGGTTTTAATACTTTTTGATTTGGTGCGGCTGCTTTTAGATCCCACGGACGAAGTGTATCTACTTGAAGTTCAGCTTTTTTCTCATTAAATATATTATCAATAAGTGGCACAACGTATTTACGAACGGATTCTGCAAGTTCATAGCAATCATCAGCCGTATAATCAAAGCGTTCATATTTTTTAAACATATAATCACGATAATTATTTAATTGAATGTTTTTTGCCTTTTGGTGACGGATTGCAATTAATTCATTTAAAATATGTTGTAAATTATTTTCAACAGATAAGAATTTTTCAGAAATGAGCGTTTTTGCTTTTTTTCGTATATCACGATTCGGATTTTGTAAGTAAGACTGTAGTTCAGTAATTGTTTTTTCTTCGCCATCCCATAGTGCAGTTAAACTGCCTGTGATTTCGAAGTACTCGGTTACTAATTTGTCTTCTTTTACTTCTAAATCAATGTTCTTCTCACAAAATAATGTTTGTGCATTCTTTATTTTTTTATCAAGTATGCTATAAGTTTTTGGATCTAGTTGCATTCGGAATGGTGATTCTAAATATGTATTATCAAATGAATTTTGATAACGTTTCAAAAGAGGCCTTACATATTGTTGATCATATTCAAACGTATCTTTTATTTCTTTGTTATCTGTATTACATTGAAAAGCAATATAGTGTGATCTTAATTGTTCTTCGATTTCAGATATTAATTTCGACTGAGCTTTTAGCCAGTTTTCTAAATCTTCTCCAGAAGAAATAGACGTATTTAATAAAGTAGACAATTCTTTTTCAAGCTCATGTAAATTACGAATATCAATCGTATTAGAGTTCTGCATTATATATCCCTCACTTTTTATTTATTCATAGAGATATTCTTCTTTTTCGTTATAATTCCTTTTTTACCAAAAAAATTTGTGCCTATTACGCCAAGAACAATCATAAGTGTACCGATAATATGATAGTAGGCAATTTGCTCGTGTAAGAATACAACACCTGCAATTATAGTAATAAGTGTAGATAAGTTGCTAAAAACACTTATTTTAGCTGCTTCAATATAAGATAATGAATAGTTTAATAATAAGGCCGTTAGTAAGGATGATAGTAATCCTAAATATAAAATGGATATAAGAAATGTACCGTTTGTAAATGGCTTAAAGTACATAGTTATTGTGCCTTTATTTATATGATCAGCGATAGCGATTAAATTAAAACTAATAAAACCGATTGCTGTCATTGTGTAGGTTAAATCCATTAGCTTGAATTTCTTTGTCATTTTTCGAGCTAATACATTGTAGCAAGCAGATGATAATGCCGATAACAGGATGAGAATAACTCCGATGAAGCTAGTTTCATGGGCACCGATACCATTCATGATAAATATATAAATGACACCGATGACAGAAACGAGTACAGATGTTTTTTGCCATATATTTGTATACTCTTTTAAAAAATAGGAAGCTAGTATCATCGTAAATATAGGGATAGCAGCCTGTATAATTCCAGCTTCAGATGAACTTGTATATACTAGACCAAATGCTTGGAAAGCAAAGAACAGTGCTGGATAAAATATTGCAAGTGGTAAAAGGGCAAGTATGTTTTTGAATGATATATTTAACTTTACAAAACCGAAAATAACCGGAATGCTTGCTGCTATGAAAGCAACTGTAAAACGGTGAGCAAGGGTATCAAGAGGGCTCGTAATGGTTAGTGCTAGTTTCACAAACATAAATGAAAATCCAATAATAAATGAATAGAGTAATGCTGATATATATGCTTTTGTTGTATTTTTCATAATTTCACCTCATAGTAGTTGATTTCTTACTGGCCAGTATACGTATATAGTAATCTTTCTGATCTAGTGCTACAATGTGAACAAATACAAACTGTACCGGTACAACTTAAATATTGGGGTGGTAATGATGTATAAGTATTTACATATTTTAAACGATTTAGAAAGTGTGATTCAAAATGGTGAGATAAAAGAAGGAAAGAAATTACCGTCTATACGGTCACTCGTCACGCAATATGAATGTAATAAGGCGACTGTAATACGAGCGCTGCATGAATTAGAAAAGCGTCATATTATTTATTCTGTACCTCAAAGTGGATACTACGTTGTTAAGAAATCTGGGAGTTACATAGAAAATAACGAGATGATTGATTTTGCTTCCTCAGCACCAGATCCAGATGTTTTTCCATACTTAGATTTTCAACATTGTATTAATAAGGCAATTGATACATATAAAAATGATTTGTTTGTATACGGAACACCGAAAGGTTTACCATCTTTAATTCCAGTTATTCAAAAACAGCTGGCAAATTATCAAGTCTTTACAAAAGAAGCAAATATCTTTATCACATCAGGTGTGCAGCAGGCGCTTGCAATACTAACTTCTATACCATTTCCGAATGAAAACGAAACGATATTAATTGAACAGCCAACATATCATTTATATATTGAATATCTAGAAATAAATGAAATTCCTGTAATCGGCATTAAACGTACGAATGAAGGCATCGACTTGAATGAATTAGAACGTATATTTCGAACAGGAAAAATAAAATTCTTTTATACGATACCGAGATATCATCATCCACTTGGAACGTCTTATTCTAAAGATGAGAAAGAAAAAATCGTGCTATTGGCCAAGAAGTATAATGTATTTATAGTGGAAGATGATTATTTAGCAGATTTAGAAACAGATTCAAAAGCAGATCCGTTATATAGCTTACATAATTGTAATCATGTCATATATTTGAAAAGTTACTCGAAGATTATTTTTCCAGGTTTACGAGTCGGTGTGGCGGTTATTCCACCAGCTATTGCAAATGCTTTCCATAAATATAAAAAGATTTTAGACATCGATAGTCCAATGATATCTCAAGCTGCTTTAGAAATTTATATAAAGAGTGGCATGTTCGAACGCCATAAAAATAAAATTAAATCCTCCTATAATAATAGATCAAAAAAACTAGCAGAAACATTAGAAAAAGTGCATAATGAAAACCCACTTTTATTTAAATATAAAAAGTATAATACAATAGGAATCCATACTTGTTTAGAAATAGATAAAACCAGTATTTTGGAAATGTTTTTACAAAAATTGAGTGATATTCAAATAAATATTGATACTATTGATAAAAATTATCTAAGGGATTTTCCTAAAGAAAGACTGTTAAAGTTAAATGTATCGAATGTAAAAGAAAATCAGATAGAAGAAGGTATACGCAAAGTAATTGAGGAAATCAAACAATCAGAACGTCTAAATTTTCAATTTAAAAAAGAATAATACGAATAAGGAGGTTTGTTGTGAGACACAAATTAATAACCTTGTTTATATGTATTACTATAGTAATTGGAGCGATGGTAGTTACTAAATATTATATAGAAGATGATCAATGCATAGCAGTTGGTATGTATTCAAGAGGTATAATCGTAGATCAAAATAACGAACCTATATCAAATGTGAAAATTTATGAGGATTCAATTGAAAGTAAGGAACGTAGTATTTCAAATGAACAAGGTGAATTTGAAATTGCAAATGGCGTTTGTGGTGACATTACGTTACAATTAGTTACTCCAAATAGCGAAATCTATACGAGGAAGTATGAAAGAAAGCATATACCCCAAGTTATAAAGTTGAATTATAAAAATGAAGGTGAATAAAATGAAACCATTACAAGGTAAAGTAGCAGTTGTGGCCGGAGCAACAAGAGGTGCTGGAAGAGGTATTGCGATGATGCTTGGAGAAGCTGGAGCAACTGTATATGTAACAGGAAGAAGTACAAAAGGGAATCTATCCTGTATGGGAAGAACAGAAACGATTGAAGAAACGGCAGAGCTTGTAACAAAGCAAGGCGAAATCGGAATCGCAGTTCGTGTTGACCATACAATAGAAAAAGATATTAAAGTTTTATTTACAAAGATTCAAGAAGAACAAAATGGACAGCTTGATATTTTAGTAAATGATGTTTGGGGCGGCGATCCTTTAACAGAATGGGAGAAACCTTTCTGGGAACACAACTTACATAACGGACTACTCATGCAACAAAGAGCTGTTCATTCTCATATAATGACAAGCCATTACGGTGTACCATTAATGGTACATAATAAAAAGGGACTTGTAATTGAAATTACAGATGGTGTCGATTATCAATACCGAGGCAATTTATACTATAGTTTAGCAAAAGTCTCAACAATTCATTTAGCAGAAGCAATGGCGAAAGATTTAGAACAACACAATATTACAGCGGTTGCAGTTAGTCCAGGATTCCTTCGTTCAGAAGCGATGTTAGATATATTTGGTGTAACAGAGGAAAATTGGGGAGACGGAGCAAAACAAGATCCTCATTTTATCGCATCTGAAACGCCTTTCTTCGTTGGGAGAGCAGTCGCAGCTTTAGCCAGCGATCCAAATATTCATGAAAAAACGGGACGAGCGTTAAGTTCATGGGAATTAGGAAGAGAGTATGGATTTACAGATATGGATGGAAGGCGACCAGACTGGGGAAAATATTTTGAAGAAAATGTTTTAAATCAAAATTAATATTTTTAGAGCACTCAATAGCTGAGTGCTCTTTTTCTTTATACTGTAAATAAATAATAAAGTCCTCTTAAAAATAAAATGGTTATTTAAGCATTGGTATAAATGAAATAATGTCAAAAATAAGGTGACAAATCCAACTTATCCAAATACTTTTTGAATTTTTCCATATATAATTTAGTGCTAATCTAACTGGGATTATAGTTATGAATAACTGCATTGGCACAAAACCATAAGATGGAATATGCCATAAAGCGAACAACACACTACATATTAATGATGCCGTGCCAAATTTCAATCCTAATTTTTGTAATGCAATAATTATATTAGTACATAGCAACTCTTCGCCCATTAACATAAAGGGAACACGATATAAAATCATAGAAATACTTATGACTCCAGCAACAGAATTTTTAGTTGCAGGTTCAAAAATGTAGCTGAATATTAAGCTGGAACCCATACCCACGATTATAGTTAAAGGCACACCCCAAAGTAATGTCTTAAACTTAAAATGTTTAAATTGATCTAACGATATTTTCCCTAAAAAATAGTATCCTATAATTCCACATAATGCAACATTCCATAAAGCTTCAAGAATCATTCCTAATACTTCGGGCATATTATCCCCTAAAAATGCGAAGAGTTGATATACAATCCCAGAAATAATTAATAAACCTAAAGCCAAAAGAGATTTTGAATCAATTTTCTTCTCTGTTCCCATAATCCTTGTTTCCACAACAAGCCCTTCTTTCTTATTTTTTGTTAATTATGAATATATAATAGCACATTATTTTCCGGAATAATGGTAATTGAGATGGGCATAATAATTTTATTTTTTTAAATCAGTAAGTCCAAGATTAGGAGATTCCTTGCAAGAGTCATTTACATCAAAACCTATTATTAATATCGTGATTAAATTAAAACATTTTGAAAATGGTATGAAGTAAAGCAATTATTTTTAAAAAAATAATAATCGCCCATCAAATTTATGAGTAGGCGATTATTGTATTTATAAATAAAACATTTTTAAAATTTTATTGAATAAATGGAAAAGCATTACCAAACTAATGATATCCTTAAAGTATAGTTTATATTTTGTATAGGAGGGTGATGGAGTCAATGGCGGTACGTATAGTCGATGATTTACAACAATTATCTTTATTACTTATGTTTTTGAGTACATTAATATTTTACAGATACTTAAAGAAGATTAAACGAGAGAGAAAACTGACTTCTTTCGAATGGACAATGTATTTTGTCACTCAATTCGCGACTTCCATTTGGGCAATTACTTATTTTATTAAATTTTTGTCTGAATCGTAAGTTACATTAAATCATTTTAGTTTATTAGGTTATTGTTATCTATTAGGGATATAAATATAGTCCGTGTCTAAATCAATGACGACATTGCACGTAATGTTTTCTTGTAATGACTTTGGAATGTTTTCAAAATGATATCGTGCACAAAATAAACTTACAAGATTCTCATTAGATAACTCTTCATTTTTCACGTTTAAATACATTACTATTAACTCGTTAATAGAACAGTTAGGGCCAATAGCATACTCATTAATTCCATATCCATCAAATTCAATTATCATGTTATCACTGTTGAGTGCTAGCCAACATTATAGCTTTAATTTTGGATGAATCTTTCATATTGATTATTATAGCTTGAAGTTTAGTGTGAATATATTTTTATAAAGTGAGAGGATTTCAATGGAACAATATAAATTAGTTTTAGAAGGATCTAAACAGTTAAAGTGGGAAACGGGTGAAATTAGGCCCATACAGGATGATGAAATTATCGTTAAAACAATCGCAGGTGCAATAAGTATTGGGGCAGAGTTACCACAGTATAAAGAATCGGACATTTCAGATGTTAATCCTTTATATCCGAGAGAAACTGGATATGAAAGTTATGGTGAAGTTATTCAAGTTGGTAGTAAAGTAACAAATTTAAGCGTAGGCGATAAAGTAGTTTCTTTTTATGGGCATCAAACGATAGGAATAGTTAAGGGACATAAAGTAACTCGAGTACCTAGTTATATAAAGCCTAAATTTGCCTTATTATCCATTCTGTCATGTGATGCTGCTAAAGGAGTATTAAAATTAAACCCACTACAGAATAAAAAAGTACTAATAACTGGCATGGGGGTTATGGGTTTACTCACATGTTATTTCTTAAAATATTATGTAGGTGTTGATCATGTGGATGTTGTTGAACCTAATAGAAATAGGAGAGAATTTGCAAAGAAATTTGGTGCAAAAAACATATATGATTCAGAAGAGAAAATAATAGAAACATATAGTTACGGTTTCGAATGTTCAGCTACAAATAGCGGATTCCGTACATTGCAAAAAGCACTTAACAGTAATGGTGTAATATGTATACTTTCTGATGGTAATAAAGTAGAACTAACATTAACCGCCGACTTTTATCGGAAAGAATTGCAAATCATTGGGTCAAGTGACGGATACGATTATCAAAAACATGCAGATTGGTTTTTTAGAAAAATAGAACAAACACCATTTATAGAAGAAATTTTTCAACATGAAATACATTATACTGCACTCATACAATGTTTTGAGGAATTGGGGCAAGGGATAATTAATCCTTTAAAAGTATACGTTTCATATGAATAATGAAAAAACTAACTAAATATTTGTCACATACCTTATATATTTTTTTCTCAATTATAATATTCAAAATAAGAAGGAACACATATGAAAATTTTTGTAGCAGGTGCAACTGGTGTAATAGGACGTTCTTTATTGCTAATGTTAATAAGAGAAGGTCATACGGTGTTTGCAATGATTCGTAATGAATCGCAAGTAGAAGCAATAAAGAAAGTTGGTGCTATACCAGTAATAGCCGGGATAGAAGTGCTTCAAATAATAAAACACGTAAAGAGTATGGATGGATACCTTTACATCCTTCATGGTCTGAAGAGTGTGTGAAATATCATAAAAATCCTTTAATGGGAATACTAGTAACATTCACTATTAAAGGATTGGGCTGTAATGAATATACTTTTTGAAAGTATTATTTTAATCCTCACTGGGATTATTGTTTTAAAATTGACAGGTAGTAAATCTGTTAGCCAAATGACGAGAGCTGAAATTATTATTGTTGTTTCTATAGGTCGTATTATTGTAGAACCTATATTAAGTAGGAAAGTAGTCCCATCTATTTTTGCTGCGTTTATTTTTGCGGGTGTTTTACTTATCATTCATTTTATTGAATTGAAATCACGAAAAGTAGAAAAGTTTCTAAATGGAACTAGCATTATTGTTATAGAAAACGGAGAAATCTTAAAAAAGAATTTATTATGTGCAAAAATGTCAGAACAACAATTATTTATGCATCTGAGAGAAAAAGGCATACATGAAATCAAGAATTTACAACAAGCAACCGTAGAAACAAATGGACGGATTGGGTATCAACTAACTACTAAGGCACAACCAGTTACTTTGGAAATGCTAGAGAAGCTTTTAGAGCAATACAATTTTAAAAAATAGTTGTAGACTGAAAAGCGCTTCTTGTACTTTTCGCAAACATGTAAAAGTCCCTTCAGTATTACTGAAGGGACTTTCGTGTTATTTAATGTATCTATCAATTTGATTTGTGTCTGTTAAGATTGGAAGGTATGATTTTTAACGGTCTCATCATATCATGGTCTTCATGCTCTAAACGATGACAATGCCATACATAATCTCCAGAATAGGGCTCAAACTTCATTATGATTCGAACGGTTTGTTCACCTGCTACAAGCACGGTATCTTTTAAACCGAAATCAGCTGGGAGAGGATCTAACAAGTTTCCATTCAAATCATGACGATCAAGAACTCGAAAATTAACTAGATGTATATGAATAGGATGAATCCCAACGGTCAAATTTACAGTTTTTCCTGAACAAGAAAGCCCATTGCCTTTAGGCATGGGATGAAAGTGAGGTTGGATACGGAGTACCACTAAAAATCGCAAGGTTTGTGGTACTTTAAGTATCCAAAGTATAGGTACTTTCTTCGGGTGTTTTTGTTGGAATCTTTCGAAAGTAAATGATATAACTAGAATAAATGATGATAGAAGAATGTTTCAAAGTGTTTGAGAGGAAAACCTCCTCGTTTCATGCAGTTGTAAAGTTTATAAACACGTTCTGATTTTGTTATGATTGCTAGAAATGTATCAAATGAACACGATGTTGAAAATCAAAAAACAAGGGGATGAAACGTATGTCACAGACCCTAACAGTGAAAGTGAAATTGATTCCAACAAAAGGACAAATCTGTTTATTGGAACAAAGCAGTCACGAATATATCAAAGTTATAAATACACTTATATCTGAAATGGTTGAAACAAAGGAAAGTACGAAAAAAAGTACGAAAGATATTGAAGCGAATATACCAAGTGCGGTGAAGAATCAAGCAATTAAAGACGCGAAAGGCTTATTTGCTACAAAAGTAAAGAAAAGCAAGTATAAAATCATTCCGATTTTAAAGAGACCTGTTTGTGTATGGAACAATCAAAATTATTCATTTGACTCCACTCATATTTCAATCCCGTTTAAGGTAAAAGGAAAGTCAACTCGTTTAAAGGTCCGTGCTTTATTAATCGATAAAAAAAATCGCAATTTGGATTTGTTAAAACATAAGTTAGGTACACTTCGTATCACAAAGAAATCGAATAAGTGGATGGCCCAAATATCTGTCACACTTCCTACAAATGAAAGAGCAGGGACGAAAATTTTAGGAGTAGACCTAGGTCTCAAAGTCCCTGCGGTAGCAATCACAGATGATGATAAGGTCAGTTTCTTTGGGAATGGTAGGCACAATAAATATAAGAAGCGTAAGTTTCGTAGTGTTCGTAAGAAGTTAGGAAAAGACAAAAAAATGAATGCCATTCGGCGAATGGATGATAAAGAGCAAAGATGGATGCAAGATAAAGATCACAAAATAAGTCGTGCAATTATTAATTTTGCGATTGCAAATCGTATTTCTGTCATTCGATTAGAACAACTAACGAATATAAGACAGACGGCAAGAACAAGCCGTAAAAACGAAAAAAATCTACACACTTGGTCATTCTATCGTTTGGCACAATGTATTGCCTATAAAGCAACGATAGCTGGTATTCAGATTGAATATGTGAATCCAGCTTATACAAGTCAAAGTTGTCCGAAATGTGCTGAAAAGAATAAGGCTCGAGATAGAAAATACAAGTGTCCATGTGGGTTTAAGACACATCGTGATATCGTTGGAGCGATGAATATTCGCTACGCAACTGTGATTGATGGTAACAGTCAATCAGCCTAAGCACCTTTATGGTCTGGTTTAGGAGGGGCAATGAGATGCCCTTATCTTGAAGGCTGTTCAAAACAGAAATGGATTGCGAACGCTTAGTCATTCAAGAATCCCACCCGTAAATCCGTAAGGATTCGGGCTTGCGACTTTAGTCGTGGGAGTCTCAATAACTCCCATATTTCAACAGAATTAAATAAAGGTGTTTCTGTCACTGGATCGGCCCATTCTTTATTATCTAATAAAAGCATGAGACGATCAAATTCATCCTCTGAGTCATTTAATGTTAATCGTCTTACTTTTTTTACGTTTACTTTTTCTAATGGAATAAAGTCAATGTTACTTAAAATGCATGGGATTTTACTTTTATCTGGGCAGGATAATGGTTTCGTTACTTGGAACTCCATAATCTCACCAGTTGGATTATCTAAATCACTTCCATTTTGTAATACTACTTTTTTTCCTACAAACCTTGAAAAATCAATAATAATGTCAATACGTTCTGCTGGTGAAACATCTAAACTTTGTACTTTAATCGGCCGTTTAAGAAGGCCGCCATCAGTTCCTATTAAAAAGAATGAACTTAATTGGAACTTGTATGTGCTTGTATTTTACCAAGGGTGATGACGATCAATATTACGATTAACATAAAGTTCATAAAAATAAACAGAATGAATAATTGACAAAAAATGAGAATAGTAGTAATCTAACGTAAAACATACGCTGCCGTATTTTACTGGAGAGATGATATGCAAGTAACGAGGGAAGACTGGATAAAAGTAGGATTACAACAATTAGCTAATGAAGGTATACATAAAGTTCGCATTGAAGCACTTGCTCGATTGCTAAAAATAAGCAAAGGAAGCTTCTATCACTATTTTCGTGACCATCAAGAGCTTTTAGATTCTATGCTCGACTTTTGGGAAGTACATGCAACAAAGCTGATTGTTCAAAGTATGGAGCAACAAGATGCCTCTTTAGAACAGCTATTACAGATTAGTTTTAATCGAGATAAAAAAATTGAGAATGGTATTTATACTTGGGCTAAATATGATCCTGTTGTGGCAGCACGTTTAGTAGATATAGAAGAACAAAGAATTTCTTGTGTTGCAAAATTGTATCAAAAAATGGGCATAGACGAAACTGAATCAATTGATCGGGCGAGACTTGCCTATTTAACGTATGTAGGGTGGATGACAAGGTTTGAAGCAAATCCTAATTTTGATATTGATAAAATGGTTGAGCTTTTAACTTCTTTCAGCGGGTGTCCAAACATCCACTGAAAGAAGTTAAAGCCTCCGGCGGATGTCACGGAATTATGCTGAGGCATAATTGATTATTCGATAATAAATGTCCCTAATATGGTTATAAAACCTGAAGGGACAAAATTTTCACTGTAACATACGGTAGTGTATGTTATCTTTGAAGTTACGAAATTGGGGGCGAATAAATGAAATTACTATTAATAGTAGTAGCTGTAGGGCTTCTGTGGTTTATCAGTTTTTTGCATATTTATTGGGCTTTTGGAGGTCGATGGGGTTCTGCCGCTGTTCTCCCAGTAAAAGAGGGAGAACATAAGCCTGCTTTTACTCCGAGAATAGGGGGAACATTATCCGTAGCCATTCTTATTCTATTAGCTAGTGTCATTATTGTTGTTCAAGTAGGTTATTTGCAGGGGTTCCAAGCAAATAGTTTATCTAAAATTGGAAGTATTGTCTGTGCTTTAGTTTTCATTATTAGGGCAATTGGTGATTTTAAGTTCGTTGGATTTTTCAAGAAAATTAAACATTCTCAGTTTGCTAGATACGACACTTGGTTCTATAGTCCATTATGTTTATTCTTTGGCTTTGTCTATATCATGTTGTTGTTTTAATAAGTATAATGAATTCCCTATAAAATAAATTTTATAGGGGAAGAAAACATCTTAAAATGGTGGGATTTTAAATTCTGTATATACTATATGTATTTCTTGTAATATGCATATCTAACTGTAACTTTAACGAATTTACCGAAAGAATTCTCCTTCCTCAAGCGTGTGAAGGGCGATCTATGATTAGTCATTTGTGGTTAAAAAGAGGATAGATAGGGCGAAGTTATTCAAGCTCTTCTATCCTTTTAATTTCTATACATATAATGTATGACATTAGATAAGAATTCACTATTAATAATAGGTTCAGCTTATATCTTGACTTTTAATAAAATTTAAAAGTGTTGGTTTTTAATTGTGTGAATAAGAGGTTAGTTGTTGTTTTGGAATTTAAAACATTGATTTAAACTTGGCAATTGTATCATATAATTTTTCTAATCCAATCAACATATCTTTATCATTTAACATTGAATAACTAATTCGTAAATGATTATATTGATTTTCATGGTTTAATAGACAAGCTGTTCCAGGTAAAAAAGAAACATCTACTTCATTTGCTTTTTGTAATAATGTAAAAGGGTCGATTGACTGTGGAAGTGTAACCCATAAGTTAAATCCACCATTAGGTATTTCAAATTCTAATTCTTTTAATGGAGATAATATATCAATTGTTAAATCACGTCTAATTTGTAAAGCTGTACGTAATTTTTCTAAATGATTTTTCATTCGTTCCGCCCGTAAAAAAGGAAGTAGTGCTTTCTGCGTTAATAAAGGGCTACCAATATCCATAGAAGCTTTCACTGCATATAACCATTCAAAAATAGGACCTTCAGCTGCAAGCGCCGCGATGCGAAGGCCTGGTGCTAACGTTTTACTAAATCCTTTTAAATATATAACATGACCATTTGTATCAAAGCTTTTTATGGTGGGAGGTACTATAGCATCCTCAAAATAAATTTCTCCGAAAGAGTCATCCTCAATAATGAAGAAGTTATATAACTCTGCTAGTTCTACAAGCTCTATTCTTCGTTCTTTACTCATCAAAGTACCTGTTGGATTCTGAAAAGTAGGATTCACATATAACAAGACAGGATTTTTCCTTTGACAAATATCATCGATTAAGTCTGAGCGAATTCCGTTGTTATCAAGACTAACAGGGATAATTTGAACTCCTTTATTAACAAATACATCAAGCGCCGCTCCATAACATGGACTTTCTACTAACACTAAGTCTCCGGGCTTTAATAATGTTTGAGCGATTAAATCAATTCCTTGCTGGGCACCACTTGTAATTAATAATTGAGATGGATCTATAACTAATTGTTGGTGTTCTTTTAAGTAGTTCGTTATTTCCACTCTAAGTTCTTTATCGCCTTGAACAGGTCCGTAAGTTGCTAATATCATTTGATCCTTATTAAGTAATTTGTGCATTTCATCTGAAAGAAACGGATTTGGTAATAAACGTGGATACAGGATCGCTTGTGAAAAATCGAAATATTTACGGTGTTGGTTCATTACATATTGAGAACGCATAACATTAATGGATTTCGTTTGTTGCCATTGATACGGAATTGGTTTGAAATCTTTATTCACACGTTTATGTATATAGGCACCTTTTCCTTGTTCAATTCGTATATAACCTTTCGTTTCTAACTGTTTATAAGCTTTACGAACAGTTAATAAACTAATTTGCAAATCATCGGCCATAGAACGTAAAGAAGGGAGGTAATCGCCATGTGAAAGCATCCCGCTTTGAATTCTCTCAACAATTTGCATATATATTTGTTGGTAATATGGTATGTTGGATTCTTTACGCAGTACTATCTTCATAGAATCACCTGTTTTTCTTTTTAATTCAATTAAAGCGAAAAACATGGAGGGAATCAACTATATTTTTATTCAACTGTTATATGCGTTGATACACTGTTATACACCATATCCTCTATACTCATTTCAAGAGTAAAAAGGAGGAAGAAAAATGGTCATTTTAAATTATATTTTAGTATGTATTATTTTTGGAACGACATTTTTAACGATAAAAATTGGAATAGAAGCGGGCGCACCACCATTATTTTCAGCTGGAATTCGTTTCTTTTTGGCGGGCCTTATTCTCATTATTATTTTTAAATTAAAGAGAAAGGATATTATACCTTACTTATTATCAAAACGTATTATATATGCTGGTTTTTGTTTAACATTTATGACATTCGCGACCCTTTACTGGGCAGAACAATATATTTCTTCTGGATTAGCTGCAGTTCTATCTGCAACAGGTCCAATGATGATCTTGCTATTACAATCAAGGCGAAACAAAACAAAATTGCAAAAAGAACAACTTGTTGCTTTAGTTATAGCACTTATAGGCGTTTTTTGTATTTCTTTACCTGGAATGCATCAAGAACTTACATTCATATGGAGTATCGCTTGCCTTGTTATATTAGTAGGAGAGTTGTTTTATGGAATAGGTTCTATTCGTTCAAAAGAAATACTTTCAGATTTACCTGATGTATCACCATTTCTCATTAACGGTATTCAAATGTTTTATGGAGGAATGTTGCTGTTAATTGTATCTATCGTAATGGAACAGCCAAATCTAACAATCTTAACATCTTGGAATGTACAAGGGCCAATTTTATATCTTATATTTGTAGGGTCTATCGGTGGACACGGTTTATATTACTGGCTTTTATCAAAAACAAATCCTGTATTCCCATCAACGTGGTTATATGTATCTCCGTTAATCGCTGTTATTGTAGGGTATTTTGTATTAGGAGAACCATTAAATCCTACAATGGGAATTGGTGCTTGTTTAATCTTGATTGGTGTGTTTTTAGCAAATCGTACTACACTTGGAGTGTATTTCAAGCAAGGAAGGTTGTTAAAAAAAGAGATGTAGTTAAAGTTTAATGATGTGGAAAACAGCGGAAAACGTATTCAAACTTTAGAAGAAAATGATTAGCACATTAGAATACAGATTAGAGATAGTCAAATCAAAAACACAGTGGGGGAAATAACCAACTGTGTTTTTATATAGGGTATATTTAATTTTACACTTAACTAAATCGATCGCATATTGTTTGGTGGAAGAATGTTATTTTTTTATTACGGTATTGCCCATCGCAATAGAAATTCGATTCCAACTGTTTATTTGATTAATGATTAACACAAGATCAACATATTGTTTTTCGTCAAAGTATTCACGTACTCGGTTGTATAGATTTTCAGGAACTCTTTTAGTAGGAATGAGAGTAATATGCTCCGATAGTTCCAGAGCAACTTTTTCTTCAGGAGTATAAAAATCACAATCATTCCAAGCATTTAAGCAATAAATTCTTTGCTCGGTTTCACCTAATTTTCGGGCGTCAGAAGTATGCATATCGATACAATAAGCACAACCATTAATTTGAGAGACTCTAATTTTTATAAGCTCTCTAATAGCACGATTAATTGAGGATTTTTTCGTGTATTTCTCCATATCCATCATAATTTTCATACCATCAGGTGAAATATCATAGTAGGCAATTCTTTGACTCATAAGACAAAACCTCCATTATTATAAGTTTTTATAATAAAAACACACTAGGTCGCTATTGGGACTTCTAGTGTGTTTTCGTAATTAATTTACTTTTTTAATAAAACCTTTATAATGACGTTTCACAAGCTGACTTTCAAGCGTCTTCATCGTTTCTAATGCTACACCTACGATGATAAGTAAGCTTGTGCCACCGATTTGGGCAGAAGGTGGTAATGTTGCGATTTTCGTGAATACGAGCGGTAATATTGAAATTGCGCCTAAGAAAATGGCACCGATAAATGTTAAGCGATATAAAATTTTTGTTACATACTGTTCTGTAGATTTACCTGGACGAATACCAGGTACGTATCCATTTTGCTTTTTCAAATTCTCAGCCATTTGTTCAGGGTTCACTTGAATGAATGCATAGAAATATGTGAAAGCAACGATAAGACCTACATAAAGTGTCATTCCAAATGGATGTGCAAAATCAAGATTCGCAATTATCCATTTAGATACGCTTGAATCAGGGAAGAGCTGCGCAATTGTACGCGGCGTCATTAAAAAGGCAGAAGCAAAGATAACAGGAATTACACCTGCACTATTTACTTTAAGAGGTAAATGAGTGTTTTTTGCTTCTTGATATTGATTGTTTCCTGAAACAGCTTTTGCATATTGAATCGGTATTTTTCGAACTGCTTGCTGGATGTAAATAACACCAACAACAATCGCTAAAATAACAAGTCCAATTAAGACCATTTTTATAATGTGCATAAATAATTGATCGCCTGCGTTTTGGAATTGTTGTAAATAAATTTGATTTGCAACATTTGGAATCGCCGCAACAAGTCCTGCGAAGATAATCATTGAGATTCCATTCCCAACGCCATTAGCGGTGATTTGTTCACCTAACCAAAGTAAAAATGCAGTACCAGCAGTTAATACTGTCGCAATAAATAAGTATGTAGTCCAGCTTGGATCTGTTATTAATTGTCCGCCTGCTATATTATTAAAGCCATAAGACATCCCGATGGATTGTATGAATGCGAGAATGATTGTAAAGTATCGAGTAAATTGAGCTGACTTCTTACGGCCCATTTCTCCTTGCTTTGCCCATTCTGTAAATTTAGGTACAACGTCCATTTGTAGTAATTGTACAATGATAGAAGCTGTAATATATGGTGTGATACCTACAGCAAAGATTGAGAAGTGTTGCAGTGCTCCCCCGCCAAATACGTTCAGCATGCCTAAAACGTTGGCTTGATCTTGTACTTTTAATACCTCTGCGTTAGTATGAGGAACTGGAATAAACGTGCCAATTCGAAAAACAATTAGCATCGCTAGTGTAAAAAGAATTTTGTTTCTTATCTCAGCTACTCTCATGAAATTTGAAATCGTACGAAACATTATGTCGCCTCCTATATTTTTATCAGTTCAAAACTGATTATTATATCCCGATGAAGTAACCACAAACCTCCTTCCGCATTAAATTCATTTGACAAATGGAATTTTATACATTTTGTAGTTTTCACGGATATAAAAATATAAGGTGTTATACAAGCGATTTATTAACTTTTCGTAATCATTCAATACCCATAATATAACTAATAAATTAACAAATGTACATACATAAGCATTAAAAATGAATGAATAGGGTGATTTTTTACATTTATTTAATGCTAGATTGATAATTAGGAACGTTTTATGTAGTTATATTGAAAGGATTCCGTGGAAAGTATTATGATGTAGCTGTAGCGCATGATAACCTCAAGGAAATCTTCAAGGATGTTGAGAGAACTCATACATTTCAGCATGAATTAGAGAACCTACTAAAGAAAGTAAAGATTGGATTGGAATAATAGTGAAGGAAAATCTTTTTTCCATAGAGAATATTTCTAGCGTAGGAATCTAAGTATGTAGGTTCTAATGAAAGGAGAATTCACATGAATACATTTGTAAATGACAAGTTTTATGAAACTAGAAATCAATTATTTGAGGAAATTACTTTGTTAAGTGATGCTCAATTTAATAGGAAACCAGATAAGGACAAATGGAGTATAGCACAAGTTTGTCATCACTTAGTTTTATTAGATGAGAGAGTTATAACAGTTATTTCATCGGGATTAAAAAAGATGGATAGTATCTTAAATGAGCGTAAAGAAATTCACACTATTTTATTAGATAGATCGATAAAATTTATAGCCCCAGAAATGATTGAACCAAGTATAGAACCATTTGAAGTGCAGCAAATGGTTGATTTGTTAAACGACTCTAGAAAAGAATTGATGTGTTTCCTGAGTACAATAGAAGATGAATCTATATTAGCGAAAAAATCAGTGACGCATCCAGCTCTTGGAGAATTACTTCTTGATCAGTGGATAGAACTGATCTATTTGCATGAACAGCGTCATATAGAACAAATCAAAGAGATAAAATTGCTTTGTGAAGTTGAAAAGTAAAAATCATTGTCTATTTTTTAAGCGATTTGGGATAGCATCAAGGTTTCGAGTGATAAAATAGAAGTCCTGATTAAAATTATGATGAATTTAGTTGAAAGCAACCAATAATCAGAAGAAAATACGAAACTAGCAGATTTTACTCTTGAAGAGGAAACGAACATTCGAAAAAATGCTGAATCCGATATGCTGTATAAGTGTAACCCCGTCTTAAGTGGAGAGCGGGGTTATTATTTTTGGAAGTACATATACATCTACCGTTGGTTTGGCACTCTTCACACGTTTGAGGAAGAAGTATTTTGTCAGAAAACGATAAAATACAATTCTGTTAGGGGATATATGCATTTTATTCTCTTTATTTTTGCAGTTGAATTTTTTCGAATAATAAGTTACATTTTTAAAGTTCAAGCAACTTTATGACAGTACAAAAAGGGGAGAAATATTGTTATTATGCAAAAAATGAAATGGAAGAACTATGTATGCTATTTTATTATTCTTATGCTTCTTGTAACAGCAGTAACAGTCAAACCAGCTATTTCTAAGGCTGAGGAATCTAATGTTAATATTACATTGTTAGGTACTGCAGATATTCATGGTAGATTTATGCCTTGGGATTATGCGCTTGATGGAGCAAATATGAGTGGAAGTTTGACGCAGCTTTATACGGTTATAAAGAAGGTACGTCAAGAAAATCCAAATACCATATTAGTAGATGCCGGGGATACAATTCAAGGAAACTCAGTAGAATTATTCAACGATAAGCCACAATCGCCAATGATGGTAGCGATGAATACAATGGGATATGACGCCTGGGCATTTGGAAATCATGAATTCAACTTTGGATTAGATACATTGAAAAAAGTTAGTGAGCAATATAAGGGAAAGACGTTAGCAGGAAATATTTATAAGGAAAATGGAGAGCGTTTTCTTCCTGCATATACGATTGTTGAAAAAGGTGGAATTAAAGTCGGGATTATTGGCATGAATACACCAATGATTAGTGATTTTGAAAAAGGGACAGATCATTTGGATGGTTTAGTAGTGAAAAATCCAGTAGAAGAGACAAAAAAGGCAATTAAAGAATTAGAAGGTAAAGTAGATGTAATGGTAGGGGTTATGCATATGGGACTAGAAAATGAGAATGGAATCCCAGGTACTGGTGTTCAAGATATTGCGAATGCTTGTCCGGAACTAAGCGCTATTTTTGCGGCTCATATGCATAAACTTGTAAAAAAAGAAGTTGTAAATGGCGTAATTATTACAGAACCAGATAAATATGGAACGCATATTTCACGTATTGACCTTACTTTTACAAAGCAAGATGGAAAGCTTGTTTTAAAAGATAAAACTGCTACCGCTATACCTGTAAAAAATGCTGATGGAACAACAGTATTATCTGATTCTACACTTGAAGAAACACTAACACCTTTTCATGAGTATGCGAGAGGAGATGCAAATGTTGTAGTCGCTCAATTAAAGGGTAGAAACCTTGTTCCTGAAAATGAAATAAAGGGTATTCCAAGTGTGCAGATTCAAGAGACACCTTTATCAGATTTCTTTCATGAAGTCATGCTCTATTACAGTAAAGCGGATGTAGTAGCCCATCAAATTGATAATGATTATGCCCGTTTGGATATTGGTCCTATAAAGAAGAAAGATATTGCGTATAATTATCAATATGCTTTGGGAGAAATTACAGTATATAAGATAACTGGAAAAGATTTAAAAGACTATATGGAATGGGCAGCAGGATATTTTAACTCATCTCGTGCCGGAGATGTAACAGTTAGTTTTGATAAAAACCGTCGTGCGTCTAAATACAGTACGAACGATTTCTTTGGAGGCGTAAAATACGAAATTGACTTAACAAAACCATATGGAAATAGAATTACAAATTTACGCTCTATTCGTACAAATAAGCCAATCAAAATGAGCGATGTTATGACGCTAGGAATGAATGCGTATAGAATGGAGGCTCTTCAGGCAAAAGGGGGAGCTTTAGAGGGACGTAAATTTGAACAAACTTGGTCATCTAAACAAGAGAATGCATTCGGAGAAACAGGCGGAACCATTCGTAACCTTGCTATTACATATTTAAAAGAGGTAAAGAACGGTGTATACACGCCAAAAGTTATGCATAATTGGAAAATTACTGGTGTAGATACACATTCTTCAGAGCATAAGGCTGTAGTTGATCTTGTAAATAAAGAGATTTTAGAAATCCCAAAAACAGAAGATGGAAAATATACAAATATAGCATCTATAAATACTAAAGATTCAATTACAAAAGAAGAGATTGTAGCACTCTCACAAAAAGCTAATATTAATCCAAATCAGTTTAATCATGTAAAAAGAAAAGGTGAATTTTACAAAAAACTTAGTAGGATAATTAAATAAATATAAAAAAGATGGCTCTCGTGCAAAAAACTATTAAACTTGGACATACCATTATCCTAAAAAAGTTTGTGATCGGTATGGAAATATAGAGAATCATCGGTAAAAAATCCCCTGGATTGCTTTAAAAATTCAGGGGATTTTTCATTTGAATAATTATTGTTTCATTTCTCACTATGTATATTTATAATATGCTTTAAAAGAACATACCTTAAGTTAATAACATGCAATAGATGTGTCCTTTTCTATATTTAAATGCGGAGATAAATTTATCTTTAAAAGATATTTTTGACAAAATAAAAAAGCCTGAAACTCATATAAGACTTCAGCTATCTCATAACGTTACAATCCAGGCAACTATGGACATAAATAACAAAATTATATTGAAAAATATAAATTGTAGATGCGTTGCCTTACTAAAGTATTTATCTACTATATACATCATAATACAAAACACGCACTTTCTTTTTCTTGTTTATCAAGGTCATCAGTATTCATTTGATCCAACTTTATTCTAAATCAACTTCATGTCCGAAATATAAGTTTAAATAATTAATATAAATTATAAGGTGTCCTATAATAATTGTTATTTTAATAGCATTAAACCTACTCTTAAAATAGTAAAGAGTGGGTTTTTATGTTGTTATTTAGATGTAAGTGTACTTTGATTAGAATGAATATAGATAATTAACAACTAACCAATTGGATGAGCACCTAAAAGGGCTCATTTTTTATTTTATCGACCACATATATGTAATTTTGCATAATTTTACATAAATTCTGCATTTTCTCTTTTTTTCGACAAGATTAGACAGTATACTTTGTACAAGCTTTCTATTTCAAAAATTATACGGGGTGAAAAAATGAAAAACACAAAGACATTAACTAAGGTAGCATTAACAACAGGATTAGCTTTAACAGCTGTAGTACCATATGGAGTAGGTCATGCAGAGGAAACCGATCAACTACAAGTTCAAATTCAAGAGGATTCGTTCCGTACAGGTGAACTTACACAACCGTCACAAAAGGCACCAGAGAATGTAGTGAAAGATGCTCTTAAGGAGAAAACAGAACAAGCCTTGTCTCCAAAACAAGTAAATGGAGAAACTGGAGTGGATTATAAAGTTCTTCAAAAACGTGGTTCGTATGATGGAACTACACTTGTACGTATACAACAAACATATGAGGGGAAAGAAGTATATGGGCATCAATTAACTGCACATGTAGATAAAAAGGGTGTTATTAAAAGTGTTTCAGGAGATAGCGCGCAAAATTTAAACCAAGAAAATTTTAAAAAACCTAGTAATCTATCAGAAGAAGCAGCGAAACAATATATTTATACGAAGTATGGGAGCGATATCAATTATATTTCTGAGCCAGAAGTAAAGGAAGTTATTTTTGTTGATGAAAATAATGGACAAGCTAACAATGCATACCAAGTTACATTTGCGGCAGCAACACCAAACTATGTATCTGGAACATATCTAGTAAATGCACAGAATGGGGATATGTTAAAAAATATGGTTCAAGAATCCAACTTAAAAGCAAGTGAAAAGCTTGTTGGAGCCTTAAAGGAAAGTAAAAAAAGCAATCTTACATCATTAACTGGAACAGGAAAAGATGATTTAGGTATATCTCGTACATTTGGCATTTCTAAACAAAGTAATGGAAAATATGCACTTGCTGATTACACAAAAGGGCAAGGAATTGAAACATATGATGTAAATTACAGAGATATTACTAAAGAAGAAAGCTATTATCCTGGTACACTAGCAACCAGCACTTCAACAACATTTAACGATCCAAAAGCAGTAAGTGCTCATTACTTAGCAACAAAAGTATTTGATTTTTATAAAGATAAATACAAGCGTAATAGTTTTGATAATAAGGGACAAAAGGTAGTTTCAGTTGTACACGCTTGGGATTCTGAAGATACGAACGATCCGAAAAATTGGCAGAATGCATTAAGTGCTAATAATGGAAGTATGCTTGTATATGGAGATCCTATCGTCAAGGCTTATGACGTAGCTGGACATGAATTTACACATGCGGTTACTTCTAGCGAATCCAATCTTGAATATTACGGAGAATCTGGTGCAATTAATGAAGCGTTATCTGATATTATGGGAACATCTATTGAGAAATACGTAAATAATGGAACATTTAACTGGACGATGGGAGAACAAACTGGATCTGTTTTCCGTGATATGGAAAACCCAGCTTCCGTTCCATCTTCACTTGGAGTACCTTATCCAGATGATTACAGTGAATTTAATGATTTTAATGGATGGGATCAAGGCGGCGTTCATTTTAATTCTAGTATTATTAATAAAGTTGCGTATCTCATTGCAAACGGTGGAACACATAACGGAGTAACTGTCAAAGGAATTGGGGAGGATAAAATGTTTGATATTTTCTATTATGCAAATACAGATGAATTAAACATGACTTCTAATTTCAAAGAATTAAAATCAGCATGCATTCGAGTGGCAACAAATAAATATGGGGCGAATACAGCTGAAGTACAAGCAGTTCAAAAGGCATTTGATGCAGCAAAAATTAAGTAAGTTAGAAATATAGTTTTCATTCATATATTAATACGTTACAAAAACCAGCTAATATCTTGATATGATATTAGCTGGTTTTTGTGTAACGTATGAAAGCATTAGCGGAAATAAACTTATTTTGTCTAGAGGGTAAGATTGTTCTCAAATTCAAACAATATTCACGCTATCTATTTTCAATAAGTTGCGACTTTAAACATATATAAGATTTGAAGTTTGTAAAAACAGAAAATTAATAATATATTGACGACCTAATAATAAGTGCTATAAAATGAAAGCGATAACAAACGTTTTCTTTAAAATGATTTCCCTGATCTTTTAGTATTTACAAATATAAGATGGAAGAAACAAATCTATTTTTTTGAGTTTTAATGCAAACGTTTTCGTAAGAAGTGGTTCCATCTTATGTTTGATTTTCGTATTAAAAGATCGTCGAAATACATACGTAAAAATAGCCAATATGGAGGTGAAGGAAAAGAGATTCCTAGATTAAATTAAACCATGTTACGTAGCATGAGCATAATAAGTTGTTCGTAATATTTAAAGAAAGGGTGTATGTGGTGCAAATTACAAAAAGATTAATTAACAAATCGTTTTTATTACTTACCATAATCATTATGTTATCATCTGTTTTTTCTTTTCAGAGTGTGAAGGCAGTTTCGAATTCGAAAACAACTGAAATTACCATTCATTACAAAGAGAAGGCTGGAAATACAAAAGACTGGAATCTTTGGGTATGGGGCGAGAATTCAAATGGTAAATCGTATGATTTTACTGGGGAAGATGAGTTTGGAAAATATGCTAAGGTGAAAATAGAAGGTGACTATAATCGTGTAGGATTTATAGTTCGTACGAATGAATGGGAAAAAGATGGCGGTGATCACTGGGTTGAAAATATAAGGGATGGTCGTGCTGAAGTATGGATCCTTTCGGGTGATGAAAAAGTATATGATTCTAAGCCTTCTTCTGATCTCTCTATTCAAAAAGCTACTATTGATAGTTTTAATGAAATCACTATAAATACTAATATTCCGTTTAATATTAAGGAACAGAAAATTGAAATTGAAGGCGTTAAAATTAAGGGAATTAGTCCTTATGATACAAATAGTGGAGATATTACTAATAAGGTTAAAATAATTACGGAACAGAAAATTGATTTAAAACAAACATACAAAGTTAAAATAGCAAACTTAGCTGATGCGAATATTGAAATCGGTAAAGTCATTCGTAGCGAAGAATTTGATAATCTATTTTATTATAGTGGTAATGATTTAGGAAATGTATATACTCCACAACATACAAAGTTCCGCTTATGGGCTCCTACTGCGAGTGAAGCGAAGTTAGTTTCATATAAAAATTGGAGCGATAAAATAGGTACTGAAATAAACATGCAACAAGGTGAAAAGGGAACATGGATAGCAGAACTTAAAGGGAACCAAAAAGGTCTCTTTTATACGTATAAAGTAAAAATTGGTGATAAGTGGACTGAAGCGGTTGATCCGTATGTGCGTGCTGCTTCCGTAAATGGAGATAAAGGTGTAGTCGTTGATTTAAAAGAAACAAATCCGAAAAAATGGAAAGCAAACAAAAAACCTAAATTTAAAAATCCGGAAGATGCCATTATTTATGAATTGCATGTACGCGATCTTTCCATTCAACCTGAAAGTGGTATTAAGCAAAAAGGAAAATATTTAGGTGTAACAGAAAAAGGAACAAAAGGGCCTGAAGGTATAAAAACAGGACTTGATCATATGAAAGATCTTGGTGTTACTCACGTTCAGTTTTTACCGATATTTGATTATGCTTCAGTAAATGAAGAAACTTTAAATGAACCACAATATAACTGGGGATATGACCCGAAAAATTTCAACGTCCCAGAGGGCTCCTATTCTACAAATCCTTATGAGCCAACTGTTCGAATAACTGAATTAAAGCAAATGATTCAAACACTGCATGATAATAATCTTCGTGTTGTAATGGACGTAGTATATAACCATATGTATAATGCCGCTGAATCTAATTTTCATAAGTTAGTTCCAGGTTATTATTATCGTTACAATGAAGATGGAACACTTGCAAATGGAACTGGTGTAGGAAATGATACCGCTTCAGAACGAAAAATGATGAGGAAATTTATGGTGGATTCCGTCACGTACTGGGCAAAAGAATATAATTTAGATGGATTCCGTTTTGATTTAATGGGTATTCATGATTATGAAACGATGAATGAAATACGTAAAGGTGTTAATCAAATTGATCCTTCTATTATTCTGCATGGAGAAGGCTGGGATTTAAATACACCTCTTGCAGCTGAGTTGAAAGCAAATCAAAAAAATGCGGAGAAAATGAAAGGAATTGCTCATTTTAACGATAATATACGTGATGGATTGAAAGGCAGTGTATTTGAGGATAAAGATAATGGTTTTGTAAATGGAAAGCAAAACATGGAAGACCGTATTAAAAAAGGTATTACGGCAGGTATTGACTACGATACAAATTCGTCTACCTATCAAGATCCAGAGCAGGTGTTAACTTATGTGGAAGCACATGATAATCATACATTATGGGATAAACTTGAGCTAACTAATCCAGGTGAAAGTGAAGAAGTGCGAAAACAAATGCACAAATTGTCTTCTTCTATTTTATTAACATCACAAGGTATTCCATTCTTACATGCAGGACAAGAGTTTATGCGCACAAAATATGGTGATCATAACAGTTACAAATCTCCTGATTCAATTAACCAGATGGACTGGTTACGCCGTGCAGCATTTAATAATGAAGTAGATTATATGAAGGGCTTAATAGATTTACGCAAAAAGTACTCAGCTCTTCGAATGACATCTGCAGAGCAAATTAAAAAGCATGTATCTTTTATTGATGCTCCAAAAAATGTTGTAGCTTATACAATAGATGGGAAAGGCAATGGGAATAAAAGCGAATACTTTATGGTGGTTCACAATGCAAATAGAGAAGACGTTGACATAACGCTTCCATCGAAAGGTCCTTGGAAAGTACTAGTAGACGGTAAGCAGGCGGGAAGTAAAACACTTTATGTAGTCCATGACAATAAAATCAAGGTTCCTGCATTAAATTCATTTGTTTTAAAAACAGAAAAGCCAATTAAATAAAAGCAAATAATGTGAAAGTATATACTGAGTTGAGCAAATTGAATAAGGATTACAAATATAAAAAGCGAAGTGAAGGTTGTTTTCACTTCGCTTTTAAAGTTAATGTAATATAATTTCACATACTGTAATTATATTACAATTTAATAAGGGAAATAAACAAGAAATTATTGCTATTGTAACAGTATGGGGAGGGAATATCTTTGCATTTATTTATAAAATTATCTGAAATACATTCTTAATTTATATAATTTTTATTATACATTCGAACATTTAACGAGCTAGATGTTCGAATGTATTAATTCCTACAAATCGTTTAAAAAATAGAAAAGGCGTAAAAGTATATGGAATTAAAATAAAGAAAAGACACCTTAAATGGTGTCTTTTCTTTATTTTAAATACGATATGTTAGTAACTCACTTGTATGTAATAGTATGTTACATTTTTACACTAACTTCTAAAGAAAAATTTTATCGCTATAACAAATAAAACTTTCTCAATATTATTTTGTTTAATAACTATATCCATCTGCTTTCCAATCCATTACAATAATTTCACATTGGGAATACACGAATATTCTTAATGTTCTAAATGGTTTATACCTTATAGGATTACTATGGGAAAGGATGTGAAATATCTAATTAAAAATCATTTTTTATAATGAAATAAAAAATTTTAATGAAGAAAAAGTTATTTCATTATTCTCAAGTCTCGTTGAAATACATGTATTTATAATCACTATGAGACAAGGGGCAGAATCTAAAAATTATTTTTTGTAGATTAGAAAACTGTATTTTAAAAATAAGTTAAACGTTTATGGAGGGTTATATGAGCGAGCAAATTTATTACTGGTCTCCTATTAAGCATTGGGAGAAGTTCCATAATGAAGTTTTGATAGGGGAAACGAGATTTACAGGCGTTCTGTCTGAGTGGTTTCCTGAGTTTTATTTTTTAACTCAAAAAGGTGTGAAAATTAGTGAACTAGTAGAGCGCTTTTCGTTAGGAAATGTAGAAGAGACACAAAAAACAATAGAGCTTATGATAAAAAATCGTGTGTTAGTAAGTAACATATTACACCCAAGAGAAGTATTTTCCACACAAGAAAAGATTTTTCCGAATCCATATAGCAACCAGATTCGCTTTTCTAAAGAAGATTTAGATAAGTATATGAGTGAACAATTGAATCGAACGCACCATGCTGTGCGGTCAACCGAAATTCAACTTGAAACAACAAATGAGCTACCCACTATAATCAAGGAGCGTAGGTCTTGTCGCCAATTTGATATGAAAAAACATATTAGTTTTTTAGAATTTTCCCAATTCACATCAACTCTAAAACAGGTTGGGGAAGAAAAAATATACTATCATTACGCAAGTGCAGGCGGACTCTACCCTATTGATATCTTTGTTTATATAAAACCAAAACGTATAGAAGGTATGAAAGCTGGTTTTTATTATTATAACCCATCAAAAAATAGTCTTGTGGTTGTAAACAATATTGATCAAGTAATCAAAAGTGATCATGAGTTAATTAACCAGGATTTATTTACTCAGTCTGCCTTTTCAGTTTATTTAGTCTATAATGCGAACGCTTCCATCCCGAAATACGGTTCAGATGGATATTTATTTGCTTGTATTGAGTCAGGCATCATCACTGCTACTTTAAATATGGTGGCTGAGACATTAAATTTAGGAGTTTGTTCGGTTGGTCATATGAAATTTGAAGAGATTGAGCGTTTTTTAAGTTTGGATAACCATCAAGTATTTCTCCATGGAATTGAAGTTGGCTTGAAAATTAACGAATAGATGAAATGAATATTAGGGGGATAAAGATAAAAATGCACATTAAAGATCGAAGTTCGATTCATGAAAATAAAGGGGTAGAGGCGTTTTGGAAGGAGCAATTATCTTCCGAGGTTCTCGATTTTTCTGTATTTAATAGCGATTACCAACTAAATAAAGAAAATCCTTGCGAGCACGTTCAAGTCATAATGAATGTAGAGTTTAGTAAAAGTATACAAAAAGTAAGTAAGTCTCAAGATTTATTATTATTTAGCTGGTTACAGGCCGCGTTAAGGATTTGTTTGGCACACTATACAGATCAAGAAAGGATTACTATTGGTATTCCTGTAATTGAAAAGAATCTTGAACAAAGCGAGAATCTTAATAAATTGATTCCTTTAGGAAGTGAAATCCATCCGCATCACAGCTTTAAACAACTAGTAAATCAGATTGAACAAACGACTTTATTCGGGTATGACAATCAGGAGTATCCACTTTCTGAATTATTAGCGAAACACCATTTAACTCCTTTTCAAATTGTTATTGGGATGGAAGGATTACATAATAAAAATTCGATAGAAGAATATGAAGAGAATAATTTAGCCATCTGGATACAAAGAAAATGGAATGAAATACATAATGAATTTGAAATTCAAATTTCTTTTAAGTCTCATTCATTCTCTTCTTTGCAACAGTTTGCAAATTCGTACCTTTATGTTTTAAAGCAAGTGTCAAGAAATTCGAATTTGGCTGTGAAAGATATTTGTATCATTTCAGAAGAAGAGAAAGAGTTGCTAGAAGAATTGGATCAAGATCAGACGGACATAGAATTTTCTCAAACATTTCAAGATTTGTTTGAAGAACAAGTGTTAAAAACCCCAGATCAAATTGCTGTTGTTTGTAATGATCAATCTTTGACATATAGAGAATTGAATAAGAAAGCAAATCAATTAGCTTCTATTCTTCAAAGTAAAGGTGTATCGAAAGAAAGTATTATTGGGGTTATGGTAGATCGGTCATTGGAAATGATCATTGGCATGATGGGAATTTTAAAAGCAGGAGCAGCGTATTTACCAATCGATCCTAACTATCCAAATGAACGAATTGAATATATGTTACAAGATAGTCAAGCAAAATGTTTACTGAGCAAGCGAACAGAAGTAGAATTGCCGCAATTTGCGGGTGAAGTACTGTATCTTGATGAGGAACATCTCTTCCAAGGTGAAGAAAGTAATTTAGTTCGACAAGGTGAGCCTAATGATTTGGCTTATGTTATTTACACATCAGGATCAACAGGAAATCCAAAAGGAGTAATGGTGGAACAGAAATCTCTTGTCCATTTTTTAAGCGTTATGAGAGAAAAAGTAAAAGATAATCAGTCGTTCTTGTTTCTTGCTAGTGTATCTTTTGATATTTCCTTGTTAGAAATATGTCTTCCTTTAACGCAAGGTTCGAAAGTAGTCATTGCTACAGAGGACCAGTTTGCAACAAAAGAATTGGCTCATTTGGTCAAAGTACATAAGGTGGATTTATGGGAATCAACCCCATCGCGAATGGAAGTGATTTTAAGTGATCCAGAAGGGGCAAATTTTCTAAAAGATTTAAAATCTATTTTGTTAGCAGGAGAAGCATTTTCCATTGATTTAGTTGAAAAAATTCGATGCATCAGTGAAGCGACAATTTTAAATATTTATGGTCCTACAGAAACAACCATTTGTGCAACAGTAAAGGATTTGAGCTCTGCCAAAGAAGTTACGATTGGAAGTCCCAACCCGAATTATCATTCCTATATATTGAATAAGTATGGTCAATTAAAACCATTTGGAATTCCGGGTGAACTCTGCATTGGTGGCGTGGCGGTAGCACGAGGGTATCTTGGGAAATCTAAACTGACAGATGAAAAGTTTGTACCGAGTCCTTTTACGGCAGGAGAAATGATGTATCATACGGGTGATCTCGTTCGTTGGTTGCCTAATGGAGAACTTGAATATCTAGGTCGAATGGATCATCAAGTAAAAATTCGGGGATATCGGATTGAATTAAGAGAAATCGAAAGCCAGTTAAGGGAATATCCAGAAATAAACCAAGCTATCGTTGTTGATCAAGTATATGGAAATAGGAAATTATTAGCTGCGTACTATGTATCGGATAATAAGGTCTCTTTTGATGAAATCAGAAAATATTTCAGTGATAAATTACCTGAGTTTATGATTCCTGAAAAAATGATTCAGGTGGAAGAGATTCCGTTGAATCCAAATGGGAAAGTAGATAGGAAAAGGTTATTAGATATAACACAAACGGATTATGTATCAATTCCATACGTTGCCCCGCGCAATGAAATTGAACAAAAATTGGTGCATGCATGGGAAAAAGTTATGGAGATTGAGGGAATTGGTATTCATGATAATTTTTTTGCTTTAAAAGGAGAATCGATTAAAGCACTTCAGGTAATTAATTTATTAAGAAAAGACTGCTTAAAAATAAGTACAACAGATTTTTTTAAGCATCCTACGATTGCTCAACTTAGTTCTTGTGTAGAGGTAGAGCATAAAGAGAAAAACTTTGAAAATAGACCAACTCATGTTAAAGATTTGTCTAAGTCATTTCCCTTAACAGAGGTTCAGACAGCGTACATGTTAGGAAGGAATTCACAGTTTGAATTAAGTGGTATTTCACCTCAAACATATTTTGAATATGAAACAAAATTGGATATCAATCGTCTTTCAAAAAGTTTTCAAAAGGTAATTCATCGTCATCCAATGTTGCGAGCTGTAATTTTACCAGAGGGAAAACAGCAAATATTACACAGCGTTCCTGATTACGAGATTGAAATAGTGAGTCTCATAGATTTAGATGATAGGAAACAAAATGCTCGCTTACAAGAAGAACGTTCTCGAATGACTAACCATGTATTCCCTTTGGGGCAATGGCCTTTGTTTGAATTAAAAGCCTTTCTTTTAAAAGAAGACACGTATTTATTATGTTTTCGATACGATGCTTTATTAATGGACGGAGCAAGTATGAACATTGTTGGACAGGATTTGTTTCATTATTATTATAAACCAGAGCAAAGGTTAGAACCTCTATCTTTTGATTTTCAAGATTACATGTTTATCTATGATGAACTGGAACAAAGCACAGAATATAAAACAGCAAAAGATTATTGGACAAGTAAGCTTCCTGACTTTCCGTTTGCGCCTTCTTTGCTGTTAAAAAAGGATCCGGCAGAGATTGCTACTCCTAAGTTCCAATCACTTACTAAGATCCTGGACAATGAAATATGGACAAAGCTACGAAAGTTAGCACAAGAGAAAGAAGTAACTCCTTCGGCTCTGCTTTGTACAATATATGGTGATGTGTTGGCATATTGGAGTAATCAACGTCGATTGGCAATTAATTTGACTGTATTTAACCGTTATCCTGTTCATGAAGAAGTAGAGCAAATTGTGGGAGATTTCACTTCACTCATCTTGTTGGATGTTGATGTGAATCCAGATCAATCTTTCTTTACTAGAGTAAAAGAAACGCAATCTACTTTATTAGATGGCCTCGAACATCGCCATTACGATGGAGTTAATTTTATTCGAGATTTTACTCGATATCATCAAATGACGCCAAAAGCAGTTATGCCAATTGTTTTCACCTCGATGCTAGCAGGTGCGGGGGCTTTTGCTTGGGAACAGCTTGGTTCACTTCGCCATATTCATGCTCGGACTCCACAAGTGTATTTGGATAATGTGGTAATTGAAAAAAATGGAGAGTTATTAATTAGCTGGAACTATGTTGAAGAATTATTTGATGTTGATGTGATAGAAGCGATGTTTCACCAATTTGTTGACTTATTGGAACAATTAGTGAAACAAATTGGTGAAACATCTTTGCAGATGAAAGAGTCAGACCATGCTTTAATTGAGCAATACAATGAGACAACAGAAAAAATACCGTCGACTACTTTATATCAATTATTTACAGACCAAGTAAAACGTACACCGGATGAAGTAGCAGTAGTTTTTGAACAAGACTACTTAACATACTCGGAGCTTCATAAGCGCTCCAATCAAGTTGCGCACTTTTTAAAAGAACAAGGAATTTGTCTAGGTGACAAAGTTGGTCTTTTAGCACAAAGACGAGTTGACACAATTGCTAATATGATAGGTATTTTAAAAGCAGGTGCCGCTTATGTTCCGATTGATCCCGACCATCCTTCAGATCGCCAAACATATATTTTAGAAAATAGCTCATGCAAACTTTTATTAGAACCTAGTCTTTATGAAGAAAACCACTTGTCATTATATACAACAGAAGATATGCCTGCTATTGCTGGTCCGGAAGATCTTGCCTATATTATCTACACTTCAGGAAGTACAGGAAAACCGAAAGGAGTAATTATTACTCACCAAGCGGTTGCAAATACCATTCAAGATATTAATCAAAAATATCAGGTAAACGAAGATGATCGTATTATTGGTATTTCTTCTATGTGTTTTGACTTATCGGTATACGATATTTTCGGAACGTTAAGCACAGGTGCAATGTTGGTAATGATTCGTGACCCAAGAGACATGCAAGAATTAATCCGTACCGTCGAACGTAGAGGAATTACAATTTGGAATACAGTACCTGCAATTATGGATTTGGCATTAGATCAAGTAGGTTCTCATTTTGAACATTCTTCCTTGCGTTTAGTTTTACATAGTGGAGATTGGATTCCACTTTCTTTACCAGAAAAAATAAAAAGACATTTTCCGATTGCGGAAGTAGTTTCACTCGGAGGGGCAACAGAAGCATCGATTTGGTCAATTTATTATCCGGTCAAACAGGTGGAATCGCATTGGAAGAGTATTCCATACGGGATACCTTTGGCAAACCAAGCGTATTATGTGTTGAACTATGAAAAGAAAATGTGCCCTGTTGGTGTAATTGGAGATTTATATATCGGGGGAGTGGGACTTGCTAAAGGATATTTAAATGATAGACAGAAAACGAATGAAGCATTTGTGTCACATCCTGATTTTGGTCTTATATACAAGACAGGAGACTGTGGAAAAATGCACCCTGAGGGATATATTGAATTTTTAGGACGCCAAGATTATCAAGTCAAAATTCAAGGATATCGAGTAGAGTTAGAAGAAATCTCCCATTGTCTTCTCACTTACAAACAAGTCGAACACGCTGTAGTGATTGATCAGACAGATGAGAATGGAATGAAATTTTTAGTCGCATATGTGGTAACTGAACAAAATATTAGCACAACAGAACTACGAAAGCATTTGCGAGACCACTTGCCAGATTACATGATTCCTTCTTATTTTGTTTATTTGGAACAACTGCCATTGACTCCAAACGGGAAATTAGATAGAAAAGCGCTCCCTGCTCCAGAGAAACAAAAGAATGAAGTATTTATTGCTCCAAAAACTGAAATGGAAAAAATATTAACTAGTGTATGGCAAGAAGTACTCAAAGTAGATCGGGTTGGAGTAAATGATCATTTCTTTGCCTTAGGTGGAGATTCGATAAAAGCGATTCAAGTTTCCGTCAGACTGTATAGACAAGGATTTGAGCTAGAGCCAAAAAATCTATTTTCATTTCCTATATTAGGAGACATGGCTCAATTTGTTAAAAAGCTAGAGCATCTTTCAAATTCACAATCAAGTGATGTAAACAAAATGAACGATAATCATTTTACATCACTAAATGTTAAAGATAAACAACTTAATCAACATACACTTATCAAAATACAAGAAAAAATGCCGGATATAAAAATAGAACGAATTTATCCATTGGCACCTTTCCAAGAAGTTATTTATGAGCATGCTGCGACTGAACCTGATACAAATGCATATTTTGAACAAACAATTTGGGCACTTGAGGGGGAGCTGGATATTAATCTCTTTACTCAGTGTTTCCAACAATTAGTTGATCGTCATGATTCTTTAAGAACGATAATTGTGCAAGATGAACAAGCACAACCTTGGCAAGCTGTTCTACATGATGTTCAAATGATTTCAGAGATAAAAAACTTGATTGAGATGACGAAACAAGAACAGCAAGAATTCCTAGACCAGTGGATGAATGAAAATATAAGTCGAGGATTTAAAAATGATGAACTCATGACCCGTCTCTGTATATTCCAACTAGGTAATAACGAGCATAAGGTGGTTTGGAGTTCCCATCATCTATTATGTGATGGTTGGAGTGTCAGCATTTTGATAGACGAATTATTCCAGCTCTATGAAACAATAAATGCGAGAACTACGGCGGAGTTACCTATGGTAAAACCTTTTGAAACATTCATAGAATGGACTTTAGCACAAGATCATGAGAAAGCACGTCATTTTTGGCGGGATTATTTATCAGGATACAATCGAAAAATTAGTATTCCTAAAAAGAAAATACCAACGCAAAGTGAAGGGTTAAACTTCACATTTATGGATTTAACATTAGACAAGGATTTGACTAATCAGTTACAGATATTTGTAACTAAAAACAATATAACTATGAATACGGCATTACTAGCTGTATGGGGAATATTGCTTGGTAAATACAACGGAATAAAAGAAGTAGTATTACCTAATCTAGTATCAGTCAGACCTCCCGAAGTAGAAGGAATTGAAAATATGTTCGGTCTGTTCACAAATGTTTTGCCTATCCGACTAGCATGGACAGAAACGCAATCTTTTGTGGACTTCCTGAAAAAAGTACAACTAGAAACATTGAAATGTAATGAGTATGCATACTATTCATTTGTTGATATACAAAAGCAAAGTGAATTAAAAAATCAGTTGACTGATCATCTGTGGGTTTTTGAAAACTATCCAACTAACCAAGCTATCTTTTCTTCAAATGAAAACAGAAATTTTGCCATCGCAGATTACGAAGTTGTTGATGAGCCGCATGTAAAGTATGGAATTATGTGCTTCCCTGAAGAAAAACTTACAATAAAGTTTGGATATGATCAAACTTTATACGAAGCGGAGAAAATACAGGAAATATTGAATCACTTCCATCAGTTAATCAACATGATTCTTCAAAATCCAATACAGGTGATCGGTAATTTCAAATTATAAAAAATGAAAAGGCGGGCAAGAACTCGCCTTTTTAAATAGAATAGGAGTAAACCAAATGACGAAAAACTTGCAGTTATCAGTCGAAGAGATGCGTCAGTTAGGATATCAAGCGGTTGACTTGATTGTTGATCATATGAATCATTTAAAAAGTAAACCAGTTTCGGAAACGATTGATAGTAATATTTTTAGAGACAAGCTAATTGAAACGATTCCAGAAAACGGATCCAATCCAAAAGAGTTACTTCATTTTCTTAATAACAATGTGTTTAATCAAATTACTCATGTGGATCATCCTCATTTTATGGCTTTTGTGCCAGGTCCTAATAATTATGTTGGTGTAGTAGCAGATTTTTTAGCAAGTGGGTTTAATGTATTTCCTACAGCTTGGATAGTAGGTGCAGGTGCTGAACAAATTGAATTAACGACAATCAACTGGTTAAAATCAATGCTAGGATTCCCTGATTCAGCTGAAGGGCTATTTGTCAGTGGCGGTTCCATGGCTAATTTGACTGCACTTACTGTAGCGAGACAGGTCAAGCTGAATAATGACATAGAAAATGCGGTTGTGTATTTTTCTAACCAAACTCATTTTTCTGTAGATCGAGCACTTAAAGTATTAGGGTTTAAACATCATCAAATTTGCCGAATTGAAACAGATGAAGATTTAAGAATTTCAGTTAGTACTTTAAAAAAGCAAATAAAAGAAGATCGATTAAAAGGGAAAAAACCATTCTGTGTTATCGCTAATGCAGGGACAACGAATTGCGGGGCGGTTGATTCCCTCGATGAATTGGCTGATCTTTGTAATGATGAAGACATATGGCTGCACGCGGATGGGGCTTATGGGGCTGCAGCCATTCTCAGTGAAAAAGGAAGTGTGTTGTTAAGCGGAATTCATCGTGTTGATTCTTTGACGTTAGACCCGCACAAATGGCTTTTTCAGCCTTATGATGTTGGATGTGTACTCATTCGAAACAGCCAATATTTAAGTGAAACGTTCCGTATGATCCCAGAGTATATTAAGGATACGGAAACTAATATAGAAGAAAAAGTGAATTTTGGGGAGCGTGGAATTGAACTTTCTCGTAGATTTAGAGCATTAAAGGTATGGCTTTCTTTTAAAGTATTTGGAGTCACAGCTTTTCGTGAGGCAATTGATCATGGCATTATGTTGGCTGAACAAGTTGAAGAGTTTTTAAGGAAAGAAAAAGATTGGGAAGTGGTAACACCTGCTCAGTTAGGGATTGTTACTTTTCGTTATATTCCTTGTGAGCTAACATCTACAGATACAATTCATGAAATAAACAAAAAACTGGTGGAAGAAATTAATCAAAGAGGATTTGCTATGCTAAGTACGACTAAATTAAAAGAAAAAGTAGTAATTCGACTTTGCTCTATCAACCCAAGGACAACAACAGAAGAAATACTTCAAATCATGATGAACATAAAAGCATTGGCAGAGGAAATAAACACATCTCCTAAACATCTTATATCTGTTTCTCAACCTTGATATATTAGGTGAATTTTACATATTAATAGCCGATTCTAAATGAGAATCGGCTATTATACTATTTACGAGTGTTTTTCTTGTAAAGGGATTAAGCCTCAACCTTAGAGACTCTTTTGAAACCAGTCTTTACTGCTTGTACCATTTCGTTTACAGCGTAAATAGATACATCGGTATTTTGATTTAACCCTTCAAACCAGTGATAGGCATTTGGGTATAAATGAAACTCGACATCAACACCAGCTTGCGCTAGTTTGCTTACATAGGTTAATGTTTCACTGCGGAATGGATCTAATTGACCAACAAATGTGTAAGTATATGGTAAGTCACTATAATCCTCAGCTCGGGAAGGCGCTGCATAGGCAGGGATTTTATCCGTTCCATACATTTCTCCTAAATACATTTTCCACCCAGCTTCATTTGCTTTTTGGTTCCAAACAAATCCCTCTTTAATTTCATTCGCTGAAGGTGTATTATTTCGGTCATCAATCATTGGATATAGTGGCATTTGTAAACAAATTGAAGGATATTTTCGATCTCGGGCTAATAATGATAATGCTGCTGTTAGTCCACCGCCAGCACTTACTCCTGCAACCCCAATTCGATTCGAATCAATGTTTAATGACTTTGCATTATCAGCAATCCATTTTAAAGCTGAATAACAATCCTCAATTGGTGCTGGATAAGGATGTTCAGGAGCTAAGCGGTAGTCTACAGATACGACCACACAGTCAGCTTCTTTTGCAAACCTCATACAAGTATCATCGTTATCATCTATAGACCCTAAGATATAACCGCCACCATGTATCCATAATAAGACAGGTAAAAATTCGTGATTTGATTTTGGACGATAAATTCTTAATGGTAACGGATTATCATCTGGTCCAACAATGACTTCATCTGTTAACGAAAGGGATTCATCAACAACTGTAGGTGGTCTCACTTGAGCTATTCCTTCTCTGATTGCTTGCAAGTTTTCCGGGCGTAAATCGAGATCTGGAAACATCTCTAACCCTTGTAATAACTCTGGATTTACTCTTGTTTTCATTTTAGCACCTCTATTTGTAATTGTTTTCAAATAAATGAAGTGTATTCTAAGTAGTTTAATTGTGAAAAAACATCACAATTAAATTGTAAATTGGATATGCCTTAGTAGTCAACAGAATATTCGGAAATTAAAACCTTTCTCAAGAAGGAGTTTCATGCAACCAGTAATACAAGTGATTGATTTAGGAGTAAAGTGTTTTCATGTCGTTGTAGTTATTTACAAGTAGTTTTCTAATTGAACCAAGAGGTGATCCGTTTTATTTTAATGGCATATTGCAACGGATACATGTTCGAATTCATACTCGGAAAGGATTAATACATTTGCATTCCTTAATGTATAATTCAGGGAAATACTCATGGGCAGGCATTAATATAGGAGAACAGTACAAATTAAAATAACTGTTTAAAAAAATTCCTTTTATTTGGCTAGAAAAGGAGTAGATTCTTTTTTCCTTATATAGACTCATGAAGAAGTATGAAAATCAGAATTTATAATTCAAAAGCCAGCTTAAAGTAATTGCAATAATTACTTTGGATAGTAATCTTAAAAAAATAAAAAAAGAGAAGAACTCACCAAGGTTCTTCTCTTTTTTATGTGTAATTAGGGTATCCATAACTGTAGATATGGATAGTGTAAATTAATGGATGAATAATTTACTCTTAAAATTATAACAGAACAAATAAAGCATTTTATATGTAATATTGCATAAGAAGGATAAACAATAATAATTTCTGGTGAATAAGTAGCGCTTTTCCATATGGCGAGTTTATTTCAGAGTTACTTCCTAAATTCTATATCATTTTCCAATCATGTAAGGTTAAGGGAGAAAACAGAAGAAAGGAAGATTTAAAAGTGAGCTTAGTATAAAATGAAACATTGCAAGTATAAGATTCCGTACTTAGTAATTTCTCGTTTTAAGGCATCACATTGGGAAAGTGTGGGGAGTTCAATCGATTCTGAATAAAATTGATAGTATCAGTTGCAATTTTTTTACGTTTAAGAACAATCCCGGCATGTCCACATGTATAAATATATCTCGTAGGTCTTTCCCAGGATTCCCACAAATAGTCCGTATCCTCAGAGTGCACATATAGATCGTGCTTACCTGAAATTAATAAAATATTTTCTTTTTTTACTTTTGGTAACGCTTGACTCGGTTCAGTGATTTTCCAATAATCTATTAATTCATCATACGTTACACCATGGTGTTCCAAGTCTCCTCTAATAAATCTACCTGGATTTGTCTTCCAAATTGAATAAGAAAGTCGATTTGCGTAGAAAATGGATGCTAATACATCAATTTCTGGTTCAACAAGAGCTGTTAGGTTAGTAATAACCCCACCTAAACTGATTCCTATTAGAATCAGGGGACCATTTTTATTTGTTTTAATCCATTTGATCAAAGTTCGTAAATCAGCTACCGCTTGTCTGGTTGCTTGTACAGTTCGTTCAATATTGGCACTTACCATGTACTCTCCACTAAATAAGGATTGGTTGGGTTTTCTTTCAAAATGATAGGGTAGAGTGAAATAATACATATTCCACTTCAAGTTAGTCATATCATCGTGAAATATTTTTTTAACACGTTCGTTAGAATCTATTCTCCAACCATGAACAAAGATGACTTGAGGTGCATCTTCATTTTTATGTAAGAATAATTCTCCAGTTACAGAGTCGTTGCGTGAATCACCAGATTGAACCGAGCTTTTATATTTGAATTGTCCAACCATGTAATCCTTTTCCTGTTTTGAATGCTTAATGTTAAAATGAATATCAGATGGTTTTACTTTATAAAAAAATTCTATGTCCTTTATATCTAGTGAGGTGTTAGAAAGAGAAGCATACTGAAACTCTACACTTCTTTTTTTGTGCAAATCATACAAGGCGTATCGATCAATGAGTTTTGAAAAAATCAAATTAACCTCCTCCAAAATACATATTGAAAACATGGTGTAAATTAATTATAAAATATTCTTTTTTCCTAATATTAGGTGCTTGGATTGTAAAAACAGGTGATAAATTTGTATATTATAAAGCTAGTAATAAAATAAAACCATAAATAATTTATACTAAAATCTAAAAAGCAAGTTAATATTCTCATTAATATAAGAGAACATTAACCTGCTTATTTTCGTATCAAAAGGTACACCATAAGGTTATACTTATTTTGAGTTTTAATTAAGTTATTATTTTTATAAAATTTCCCATCTATGAAAAAGACCACACAGTTCACCCCTGGTGGTCTTTTTTCTTGCTTTATTTATATTCCTCTACCAAATTCCACCCTCGTTAATTACAAACAATTTCTGTGCTACATTACGTTGTTCGTAATTAAAAGGGGTGTTTTCATTAGAAGATGATATATATATTAAAATATTGGATGATCGCTAATTTTTCCTTTCCAGGTCTAGGAAAAATTCGAGTTGAAAAAAGATGAGAGAAGGTGTAAAATTACACTAAATGATACATAAGTTACTTTTTAAAGGGGAAGAGAAAGTGAATAAGGATATTATAACTGAACTCATTTCAACGAAAATAAAGTTAATTCGTACTGAAAAAGGGTATACGCAGGATAAAATGGCTGAAGTTCTCGGCATTTCAAAGAAAACACTTGTTCAAATCGAGAAGGGAAGATCTAATACGGGTTGGACCAATACCGTTGCTATTTGTGCATTATTTAGGGATAGTGAGGTTTTACAGTCCACTCTAGGAGATGATCCGTTAGTAGTAATCGAAACAATAGCCCATAAAAGTATTAACAACTTCAAAGAAAAAACATTGGGAGGAAAAGTCTGGTGGAAACAAATTCAAGAAAAAGGGGACTTTCGCTTACAACAAAATCTGATTAGTAAGCATTATCGTATTTTAGACAAACATGATTACCGTTGGTTTAATTCGTTTGATTTAGAAAAAGCACTAGGTCAACTTGATAAATTAACAGGGGATCCGGAAAATTAAATAATTTCTTAAAACTGAAGAAAGGGGAATATATACCTACATTAGAAGGGTTCTCCTTTTCTTTGGGCTTACAGTAATGATTACACATAGAATAAATTTGTTACTCAATTAATTTGCTGTACGTTGGAATGTGTGGAAACACCACTCATGTTCTTAAACGGACTATGTTATGCAATTAAAAAGTCTTATTGTTCCTATGAAGTAGGATGCATAGCTTTTTTCTATTCTTATGTATCATTTCACAATTGTTGAAATACAACTTATCAACTAGGAGAAAATTATATATGATCATCTTGAGCTTTCTTTGGATTTACTTTATGCCCATTTTCTGGTTATGTGGATTTATTGGTGGGATTTATTTAATTATTGCAGGGATTGAAAATCGTAAATTACTCGTAAGTGTAATGGGATTACTTAGTCTTTCCCTTGTCGTACTACCTTTTGTGTGTTGGGGTATGGGGATTGATGCAGAATATCTTCTTTCACCCGTCCCATACTTTACCCTATTCCCTTTAAGTGGGTTATTAGCAGGATTCAATGGACTACAAGCAAAAATTAAGAGCATACGCAATATGGGATTTATTATTTTTATTACTGGAATATTAGGGGCTTTTTTCTATTATTTAATGTCTGTACCTGATTCAGTTTATATCTATTAGTTATTTTGGTTACGAAAACTCAATAAGTGTTTTTCAAACTATGAAACTATATTATTAATAAGTTAAGGAATCTATTTATAATGAAAATAATAAAAAAGATGTTAAAAAGTTATACATTTTTATCTTTAGTAATCGGTTTATTACTCTGTAATTTTCGCATAAAAAGAACAAAAATAACATATAGCATGATGTTTAGTTTATTGCTATTAACATCATGTGATATATCACATGATGAAATTGAACAAAAATCACAAAATTATACAAAATCGGAATATGGTTTTTCTGTTAAACTAAACCAAGTTGAAATACCTGACCAAGGTAAGGATTTTTCAGGCCCAGACACACGAATAGCTTTTGTGCAGCAAGTAGATGAACCATATTTGCAATTTCAATTATATTTCGATGGACGAATCTCTCCAAAAGTAAATAATGATAACTATAAAATAAAAAAAGAAGCGAATGATTTACAAGAAAAATTCAATACGTATTATGAAGGAAAAGGGAATAGCAATATATTTACGCTTGATCAAATGCAGACGGGAGAAGTTGTTTTCGATAAAAAGTATGAGAAAGAAATAGTAAAGAAACATCCTAAGTTTTATGCTACAGCAGTTTTTAGAAGTAATATTTTTTTGGATTTAAACAATCCTGCACATATGAAAAAATTAGCGGAGCTTGCAAGAAGTATTCAGGAATTTAATAAAACAATTGAAAATAATAAGAGTAGTGTGGAAGACATAACGATTCAGCTGCCAAATGCTAATAAGAGTTTATTACAAAATATTGCAGTAGATTATGTATTAACGGCTGAAGAGGCAAAAAGGGCCTTTGAGAAAAAGGATGATTATATGAAAGCTTTACAGCTTACAAAGTGAAAAAGGAAATCATTTTGATTTCCTTTTTTATATTCTATTCATATACAAGGAGATCATTGATAAATGAATTGGGTTTTTATATCTCAAAAGGTGCACCTTTTGAAGTGACGTGATTTCTATGAAAGACAATGTGTCAATTTGTATATCTTATACAGTGATAGTTACCATAATTTTCGAAGCCGATAGTCAATTAACCTTACAATATGCGTCTTTCTGGTATATAAATAGCTATATTCATTAGAGAAAGAGTTTTAATCCTTCATGAGAATCTTTAAACCCTAATTTCTTATAAAATTGCAAAGCTTCTTGTCGTTCTTTATCTGTTGTTAACTGTACTAAATGACACCCCCGTAATTTAGCACGTTGAATAGCCCATTTAATAAGTTTACTTCCTATACCTTTACCACGTTTTGATGAGGCTGTCCGTACACCCTCAATTGTAGCTCTCCAACCCCCTTGACGTGTAATGTAAGGCGTAAATGTAATTTGTTGAAGACCAATAATCTCTGTCCCATCACATGCTACAATCAACTCGTTATTTGGATCACAATCAATAGCATGAAATGCTCTTATATAACTATCAGGAAGTGGTGTTTCATAGCGTTCTCTTTTATTTCCTAAAACATCATCAGCAAGCATTTTTACAATTTCATCTAAATCATCTGCTGTTGCAATCCTAAATATTAAAGTTTCTGTCATTATCAAAAACCCTCCTTAATGTAAGCACTTGTTACTTTTATTTTACTTGTTTAAATACAATAGGTTAAATTATAAAATATTATGAGTCTCTATAACTTTTTCTTATAGATAGCATAAAAGCCTAACTTATAAAATTATAAGTTAGGCTTTTTAACACAATATTATTATTAGAAAATCCGACCAACTTCAATAAAACTCCATATTCATTAATGGATGTTCATATTTAACAAACACACAACATATAACCATTCAAATAGGGTGTTTTTTATTTGTTGTATAGAAATTATATAATAAACATAGATTTGTATGCACTCATTCAATGAATCTTAACCATTATATGGACTACCTCCTTACCAATATTCTTGACCAAGTCATTGAATAACTACACATAAACTCCTTATATCTCTAGTTAAACTACCGATTAGCTCCATATAGACTCTAGATAACCTATATAGAATATAAGTTATCAAGGAGGTAAGAAAAAATGAATTTTATGAAACGCGCAATTCTCAGTATGAAAAAAAGAGTAGGAACATCATTAATTTTGATGGCAGTCTTCCTAATTGTTACAAATTTAGTGTTGGCAGGATTCACAATCCAAAATGCATCAAAAAAAGCTGCTGATGCAGCAAGAAAAAAACTAGGTGCAGATGTTACTTTAGGTCTTGATTTTGACAAATTAGGTCAACAAGCTAGGGAAACTGGAGAGATGCCTAAGTCGCCGCAGCTCAACACAAAAGAAGCAGATCAATTAGCGAAGTCAAAGTATGTAAAAGACTATAATTACATAACCAATACTTTCGGAATTTCTGATGGACTTAAACTAGTAGGAGCTTCAGAAGGAGAAGAAGAAGGAAAAGATAAAGTGGGAATGGCGGCTGTACGAGGCGGTTCAAGCTCCGGTACAGAAATAGATATGAATTCTTCTTTTATGATTGAGGGAGTTCGCAAAACTGCATTACAAGAAAGCTTTAAGAATGGAAAAAGTAAAATCATTGATGGGAAACCAATTACAGAACAGATGAAAGATCAGAATGTAGCTTTAATGGAAAAACGTTTAGCGGAATTAAACAATTTGAAAGTAGGAGACAAAGTTAAAGTGCAATCAGGGGATAAGAAGGAAACCCTGGAGGTTGAAATTATCGGTATTTACGAAACGAATGAGCAAGCCATGGGTCAACAGGCCCCTCCTATAATGGATCCAGCTAATAAACTATATATGCCGCATTCAACTATGAAAAAATTAGAAGTAGATCAAGGTATAAGTAGCATTCAAGTCGTGTATTTCTTGAAAGATCCACAAAACATTGAAGCATTTAAAAAAGAAGCAAAAAAATCTGATATTGATTTTAATTATTATAAATTAGATGCACATGACTCGTTGTACAAACAAATGATTGGTCCTATCGACAATATCTCTTCTACTTCTCAAATGATTATTTATATTGTATCGATTGCAGGGGCGATTATATTAGGGTTAATCATTATGTTATCGATTAAAGCACGTCGTAAGGAAATGGGGATTCTATTGTCCATTGGAGAGAAAAAGTGGAAACTGATGGCGCAGTTCGTAGTAGAAGTAGTATGTATCGCTATTTTAGCATTTGGATTATCCATAACAACAGGAGCTAAAGTTTCTCAATATATAGGGGATAATTTACTTTCGAGTGAAATTGCTACAGCAAGCGAAGAAACAGACACCCCACAAAATGGTACTGTAATGATGTCTGGACCTGGTGGTACTCTACAAAACCAAAAAGAAGATCCAATTGATAAAATTGATGTAAGTGTAACAGGAGAAGATGTAGGGAAAATGGGGGGGATCGGACTAGCTATTGCTATATTAGCAACGCTTCTTCCAGCATTATCTATTCTACGCCTGAATCCAAAACAAATTCTTTTAAAAGATGAATAAGGAGGCTCGATATGGAAACGATTTTACAATTTAAAAACTTAGATTATTATTATGAAAGTAACGGAAAAAAAGTAGCGATACTAGACAATGTTAACTTTTCTTTTCAAAAAGGACATTTCTACACGATTCTAGGACCATCTGGATCTGGTAAAACCACTACTCTTAGCTTAGGCTGTGGGCTAGATATACCTAAAAATGGTTATGTACTGTTTAATGGAAAGGATATTCGAAAAATTGGTTTAGATCGGTACCGTAATCAAAATGTATCGGTAATTTTCCAATCTTATAATTTGATTACCTATATGACTGCTCTTCAAAATGTCCTAACAGCAATGGAAATTACAGGTGTTAAAGTGCAAAATAAAACGGCAAGGGCATTAGAATTATTAGAGAAGGTAGGACTCACAGAAGTAGAAGCGAAACGAAACGTCCTGCAACTAAGTGGTGGGCAACAACAGCGTGTAGCAATTGCTCGAGCGTTATCTTGTAATGTTGATTTACTGATTGCGGATGAGCCGACAGGAAACCTCGACGAAGAAACGGCAATGGATATAATAGAACTGTTTCAAGAACTTGCACATAAAGAAAATAAATGCATTATTGTTGTGACGCACTCACAGGAAGTTGCTAAAAAATCAGATCGTGCAGTTTATTTAAGTAAGAAGAAGTTGGTAGTAAACGAAATCTAATATAAACATCCTAGCTTTTTAATTCACATAATTTTCGAAAATCAGTTTCTTCAAATGTTTTTATTTGATATATAATAAAGCCAAGCCATAATCAAAATGGTCTCCCTGCTTTGAATGTTAAGATAGTTTGTTGTTCCCTTTTTAACAATATTTGAAAAAGAACTTGTAGCATATTCTACAAGTTCTTTTTGTTATGATCGGTTAAATATATCATTGAGGAATTACATATGAAAAACGGGACATTACCTAGATGTAAGATCTAAATACTGTCCCGTTTAACTGTTTATCTGTATAGTTATTGAAGAATCAAACCTACAATCATAATTAAACTAAATACTATCATCCAACCAAACGCACAATAGCCAAAAATTCTAATCCATTTAGGTAATTGATTCATGTTAACTTTATTTGTGGGAACTCCTTGCATAGAAAACATCATTTTTTGATCTCTATCCCTATTATTTTGTTGTTCATACATAATATCATCACCCTTCTAGAACGATTGTGTATAGATCAGCCTGAAGATAACTAAGCATAGAATATTCGACAATTATAGTGAGTTAATCTGTTTTCCAGTGCTGCATACTAAATTTCAAAAAACTAAAATTTGATTACTCAAAAGCTATATATACTAAAGTATTTGCTCATTTAAAACATAGTAAACCTTTTAACAAGAGATGCTTATTATTTGGTATTGAATAATTTAAATACATTCAATAATACTTCTTAGCGTATAGATACGTATATGTCTTTCAAACTATATGTGCCGTAAAGTAGGAGCAGCTTACATTCATGACTATTATTATTTATTCGTTACTTTTAAAGCATCTAACACTATTTTAGTTGCGTCTGCAATAAGTTTATCATCGTATTTCGCATCCTCTTTATCATGATTAGAAAGTATCGCAAGAACAATTGGCTTTTTATTTGGTGGCCAAATGATTGCGATATCATTCCTTGTTCCATAAGACCCAGAGCCAGTCTTATCGGCTACTTCCCATTCTTCTGGAACTCCAGAACGAATTAAGTTGTCCCCCGTAGTATTCTTTTTCATCAAATCTATTAAAAAGTTCCGTTTCTCAACTGAAAGTATATCGCCTAGCGCGTAAGCTTTAAGACTAGTAACTAATGCCTTTGGGGTACTAGTATCACGAGTATCTCCTGGCTGCACTTCGTTTAATTCTGGTTCAAAACGTTCAGGATTTGTGACAGTATCTCCTATTTCTCTCAGTGATTTTTTGAATTCACTTGGCCCACCTAATTGTTTAAGAATAAGATTTTGTGCAGTATTATCGCTATATCGAATGGAAGCATCCGCAAGCTCTTTCAGAGTCATACCTGTATCTACATATTTTTCAGTAATTGGATTGTAATTCACAAGATCTTTGCTAGTATATTTAATTCTTTGATCTAAATCTTCTATTGATTTCTTTTGTAACAGTGCTCCAACAGCAAGGGCTTTGTGGGTAGATGCGTATGCAAACCGTTCATCTGAACGATAAGTAACGGTTTGATTCGTACCTGTGTCCAATGCATAAATACCAAACTTAGCATCATAATCTTTTTCAAGCTTAACAAAAGATTGATTACTTATATGTTCTTGTTTGGTTTGTTTAGGGGATTCAGATTGAATATTACTATTGGAACAGCCTATAAGCGTTGCACATGAAAGTAATACTACAGGGAGCATCTTTTTATAATGTGCGATGTGAAAAAACTTCTTTGAAACTATCATACATTTTCAACCTCTTTCAAGAATATATGGATTTTGTTTAGGTATTTTACATACCGATACAATTAACAAATGTACCAGATAGCACTCCTCATGTGTTTCTTGCATTACAAAATGAGAGAACTACCAAAAACACCTTTTTTATACGTAATAGACAATCTAAGTAACACATTTGTTCCATTTATGATTAAGGTTTTGAATACATCCATTAATTTTATTTATAAGAATCACAAAATCCACCTTTTTTGCACACCACTTAATTTAATGTGGATTTAGATTGAGTTTACCTCGTAATGGGAATTTCAATTGGATTGCACATATATAACAACCTCGTTTCGGATAGAATAAGTAATAACAACTACTGATTTCATTTTAAGTGAGGTGTTATACGATACATACGACAAAACAAAAAAGACTTGTGGTGCAAAGTATAACTACATTTAGTCTACTAATAACGACTATCTTCACACCCATGCTTATTTACATTGTTTATGGATTACAGATTTCGAAAGGCTTTGAGGGATACTGGCCGTCAATCTTGTTTTATACAACTTATATGACGGGTGTGTTTATCTGGATACCTATTGTGAATAAGGCTGGGATTCACCGCTCCTTATATTGGGCTGTTTCTATTCTGATAGTATCATTACTTAGTGTTACTTTCTTTGGATGGAGTTCAAGATGGCTAGAAATAAGTGCGTTAGTTTCTGGTTTTGCAGTTAGTACAATTTCTACCATGACGAGTACTTTATTGTTTCTACATGTGGAAGGCGGGGGAAAGGTTTATAATAAAAATCAACAAGCGATTATTATTGGTATCGTTTTTCTTTTATTAATAATCGTATTGTTAGCGATTAGTTTTCTATCGCCGCCGCTGATAACATGCATATATGGGATTTGTTTAATCAGTATCCTTTTTGCTATAAAAAAGATGCCGAGAACCGAGTTAGCCAAAGGGTTTTTACCTATCTCCATCGTATCGGTAGTAGGAAAGTTTCTTTTTGTTTCAATGCTTATTCTTTTGATACGAACAAGTCGTAACATAAATAATGAACAATATATTTTCTGTTTTTTTCTACTCTCTTTAGCGCTTATTTGTTTCATGTTTTTGAGTTTGTTGAAAGGAAAGTTCTTTCATAAACTTTCATCTTCTTTACCAATTCGATTAAAGGCAGAATCATTTTTACTTGGATTAGGAAATGGATATTTATTTTTGATAGGTATTTTTTATAGTTTTACTTTCTATAACATGTTAACCTGTATTTTCATTGTAGTTGGCCCATACCTATTAGGGATTTTGATGTCTATATTTTTAGATATCAAAGCTGCTAAAAAAGTTAATCCAATCCATTTGTTTTTAGTAAGTACCTTAATCATGATATTCGGGTTTTATTCTCCACTATTTATAGTCCTTAGCGTTACATTTGGGAGCTATGCCATTAATAGTATTTCTTCTCAAAATAATATGAAAGTATATATGGTGAATGCTACACATAGAGAACTTTCTTTACTCATTTACACAACATGGAGAAATATGGGGAATATATTTTTACAATTTTTTATATTGATTGTGATTGTGGGAGTAGGGGTGTTTTATGATGTCGAATGGTCGCAACTTTTCCAAACAATTGTTGGGAAGGGTCAAATGCAGATTGAAGGGTTATCCGTACAACGATTGATGTTTATGTTAGCAATTTGCTGTTGGCTTGGCATGGTGGGCTTAGGTATGTGGATTGGTAAAAAAGCTAATCCCAATATTGCTTAAAACGTAACTCGAAAAATATCAATACTAAAACTACAAAAAACAAGCAAACTCGTCCTACTAAGAGGGGAGTTTGTTTGTTTTTTGTTTAGATAATGGAATGTTCATGCAAAATTGTACACTATGTTCCATATTTTTTATAGAATATTTTATATCTAGCGTTTCAAAAATTTGTTTAACAATATATAAACCTAAACCACTTCCTCCAGTATTTCGATTCCTTGATTTTTCAATTCGATAAAATGGTTTGAAAATTTGTTGTATATCCTCTTCTTTAATATTGACACCTGTATTCATAATTTGCATTTTGATTTGACCTTGTTTAGAATCCTCACTTAACTTTATATAGACTTTTTCATTATGTGGTGAATACATAACTGCATTATGGATAATATTTTTACATGCTTTTTCTAAAAGAGCACAATCTGTATAAACAGAAAGGTCAGAATCAATTTCTTTTATTATTCGGATGCTTTTTTGAGAAGCAAAAAATTCGAGATCTTTTGTGATTGTATCTATTAACTTCGAAAGATTAACTTCTTCTACTTTTAGTTTAAAGGTGTGTTGTTCTAATTTCGACATGCTTAAAATTTCACGAACTAATTGTTCCATACTTTCAATAATTTGATGATTTTTCTTTAAATATTGATCACGATTTTGATAAGGGCCAATATTGTATATCATCCCTTCTAAGTATCCTTTCATTACAGTAAGAGGGGTCTTTAATTCATGTGCTACAATCGCAAAAAACTCTCTGCGTTTTGTTTCTATTTCTCGTTCTTTTTCAATATCATTTTTTAATTGTTGATTTGCTTTTTTTAAATCAAACATAGCTTGTTGTAAGTTAATAGACATGTCATTCAAACTATTAGATAATTCTCCTAACTCATCTGTAGAGCGAACCTCAATTTTTTCGGAGAAATCTAAATTTGCCATCTTTTGTGCACCCTCATTAATATAAATAAGTGGTTTTGTAATAAACCTGGAATAGAAATAAGCACTCCCTACACCGATTACGAGTACAATGATACTAATATAGGGGAGAAAGCGTACTAAAACCTGTGAAGCTTCATCAATTGGTTGAAATGTAGCAAAGACTATAAGCGTTAAACTACCATCTTGGAATTGAATTGGTTTCGTAACGTTATATGAATTGCTAAGGGTACCTCCATTCTCGAACCGTGTCGCTCTAGTAACTACTGTTGTTTGCGAACCACTTTGAGTAAAAGAAAATGAAGGAGAGTATTTAATTATTCCCTCATTATTTTGAAGATAAAGCATCGCATTATTTTTCTTTGCGTATTCATCAAAAAGTGGTATCGCATCTTGAAACGTAAGATCTTTAGACTTATCAATTATTTCTTTTATCCCTGTTTGAAGTTGATCTGTTTTGTATTGCTCATAAAACGTAGGGAGAAAGAAGTATAAAGTTAAATAAATTAATACTGCAAAGGATAACAAAATGAGAGATGTAGTCATAAAGAGTTTATAAGTAATTTGCTTCATCTTCATGATTTTTACAATTCTACTCATCAATTTTATAACCAATACCCTTTATTGTTTTAATGTAAGGAATAGCTAACTTTTTACGTAGGTTTTTAATATGTGTATCAATTATTCGTGTTTCTCCAAAATAATCGTATCCCCAAACTTTTTCAACGATATTTTCTCTTGTGAGTACTTTTCTCTCATTTTGAAATAGTAGTTGTAGAATTTCAAACTCTTTTGTCGTTAATAAAATTTCAACGTCATTTACATATACTCTATATGCATCAACATCGACACGCACTTCTTTAAAAACCAAATGATTATTTACATTTTTATCATAGCTTCTTCTCAGTACGGCTTCGACTCGTCTAATCAAAACATGAAACGAAAAGGGTTTTGTTATATAATCATCGATTCCAAGATCAAATCCTTTCATTTGATCTTCTTCTTCTTCTAACGCAGTTAGCATAATAATTGGTATATTTGACTGACTCCGAATCATCTTGGAAACTTCAAATCCATTAAGATTGGGCATCATTACATCTAGAAGAATTAAATCAAAGGATTGCTTATTAAACTGCGTCATACCCTCTAATCCATCTGATGCAACTACAACTGTATACTGTTGTGTCATTAAAAATTGTTTAATTAATTCCTGAATTTCTTGATCGTCCTCTACCACGAGAATATGATAGCTCCTCATAATATCACCTCTGGTAGTCATTATAGCCTTACTATCTGGAGTTTATGTGGAGATGAATAGGACGTATATCTTGTTAGCTTTACGTTCAAGATTGTGTGTTATCAACTAACAAGTATTAATAGCCACATTACTTTTTTACGGATAAATAATTGTATGCTAAAAAAAATACTCGTCGTATAAAAAGATGAACGATTAATATTTACAAAAAACTAATGTATAATAATGTAAAATGCATGTAATTTCTTAAATTGTATGAAAATATATTTTCGCTTCTTTACCAGAAGGGGAAATAGGAAATGAATTTCAATAAAAAAGCTACCGAAATAGTAGAGCGTAGAGCGCGTACCACAAACTTTGGAGTTTTTTTATCTAGTTTCTGTTTAATCGTTAATCACCTACATAACAATTCTCCGGCTAAACCAAAAGTTTAAAGTGGGGGTATTTATATAATGTGAGAAAGGTTGTGAAATGATTTGAGGGGTTATAAAGCAATGCTATTTGATTTAGATGATACGTTACTTGATAGGGATATGGCAGTAGATAAATTGTTCTCCATTATTTTAGAGAAGTTTTATGAGGATGTTAAGCAACATGCAGTAAAAAACATTATGTTACAGAAATTCAAAGAATATGATAAAAAAAGCTATGGTCACAGTGATAAAGTAATGGTTTTGGAATCATTTTTTAATGAATTCCCACCGAAATATAGATTGCCACGCAATAGCATTCAAGATTTTTGGAATAATAATTTTCCTAAATGTTTTTCTATAAACCAAAGTACTATTAATATTATAAATACTATAAAGTTGCATGTTAAAGTTGGAATTATAACAAATGGATCAACTCAGAGACAAAAAGCTAAAATAATTAACACGAATTTGAATCGTCATTTTGATACAATCATTATTTCTGAAGAAACGGGATTTAGTAAACCTGACAAACGCATATTTGAATTAGCATTAAAGAAGCTAAATGTACAACCAGAAGATGTACTATTTGTTGGAGATGACTTAGAAAAGGATATTGCTGGTTGTCAAAATATAAATATAAAGGGTATATGGTTCAATCCTAATATGATTAAGAATAACACCGACACAAAACCGTATGCTGAGATTACTTCTTTTGATAGTTTACTAAGTTTTTGTGGAGAAGTACATTTTCAACAATAGTGATAGATCACCTTTAATTTCATTGACCGTATAGTAAGAGTAAAAATAATATTCATTTACAACAGCATAAGAGAAATATTGAGTCCCATTTATGTGTGTTAATCTAGCGCTACAAAGCATGTTTAATATATGCCTTATACATTATAGAGGAGTGAGACTATGGAATTAGAGAAAATAGTAACCGGCGGAATAAATATTGCTGTCGTAAGAAACGATACGTTAGTAATATCTGATGTTCAATCTGCATTAGATCTTTTGGCAACAGTTCAATATGAAGTAGATTCAAAGCGTATTATTATCCACAAATCTTTAATAAGTGAAAGTTTCTTTGATTTAAAAACACGTCTTGCGGGTGAAATCCTTCAAAAGTTTATAAACTACAGGGTAAAGATTGCTATCGTTGGGGATTTTTCTATGTATGCTAGTGAAAGCTTAAAAGACTTCATTTATGAATGTAATAATGGAAATGATATTTTTTATTTAGCAACTGAACAACAAGCAATTGAAAAGTTAAGCTCATTGAAGTAAATGATATAAAGTGTATTTCGAAAGAGGCATCCGTTATGGTGTCTCTTATTTGTATTCTGATACAAAGATGTTTTCAAAATTTGTACCGGTACAGTAATTGTAAATGTACATGGATACAGTACCTCATAAAATTTACAATCAGCATATATTAGTTTAACTTATAATTTTTAAGGGGTGCTGAATATGACAAGTTTACAACATCAACTTTTTACAAGATTGAACCTTGAAAAACGTACTGAAGTAAAATTTGAAGAATTAAGTACAATACTCTTTGCATTTGCGCATACAATACCGTTTGAGAATTTAGATGTTATAGTAGGTAATACAAATGAAATTTCAAAAGAGAACTTACAGAAGAAAATATTAACAAGTTCGCGTGGCGGGCTTTGTTATGAATTAAATACTCTTTTCTACTATTTTTTAAAAGACTGTGGTTTTAATGCTCAGCTAGCATTAGGAACAGTTTATAAAAATGATATTAATGCATGGGCACTTGAGGACGGACATATTACTATTATTATAAATTTTGATAATGAAACATATTTAATTGATGTAGGGATTGCTTCGTTGGTACCTCTTGTTCCAGTTCCGTTTTCTGGGCAACCGGTTTCTTCTAAAAACGGCATGTACCGTGTGAGACGGAAAGATACAAGCAAAGGAAACTATGTTTTAGAAAGAATGGATGTTGATGAAGAGTGGAAAGTCTGTCATGCTTTTTATAATCATGTTATTGATGAGTCAATTGTAAATGAGGTTCAAAAAAAGGTGATAGAAGATGAGAAGTCTATTTTCAATAAAGGGCCGATTGCAGTAAAGTTGACGGATTCTGGTCATGTTTCCTTAACGAATACTAGTTTAACTGAAATTATTTACGGAGCAAAAAGTAAGCGTGAAATTACAGGGAATCAATATAGAGAACTATTACATTCACTTTTTAATATTGAACTATGAAAAAGTGAATAGCCGACTCCTATTTGGAATCGGCTATTTTGTTATTTCGAGCCAAGTAGATTCCGTTCTCAATTTAAAGTTTGATTTTCTTAATAGATATAATACACTAGAACAGTATAAAAAATATATAAAATGAATATTGAATGTAAAGGAAGATTATCATGTCAGTTATCGATAAATTAAAACTTAATAAGTATACGAATATGGTGGTTATTAACGAACCGAATGATTATGAAGTATTTGGAGATAAGCCAACTACATTTTCTAAAGAGCATGATGCTGTTTTTATTTTTGTAGAAACGCTTGATGAGATGGTAGAGCATACAAATTTCATTATTAAAAATGAAGCGTTGTTACTTGAGAAAGGTTATGTGTTTTTTGCTTATCCGAAAAAAGGTAATGCTCGTTACAGTACTTTTATTCATCGTGATGAAATGTTTCCAGCGTTAAATGTTGGAGAAGATGGATATGTAGGAAATAGTGATATTAAATTTGCGCGAATGGTAAGTATGGATGACGTTTTCACTGTTGTTGGTTTAAAACGTGAAAAGAAAAAAGTGAAGAAAACGCCTGCTGCAAGTCAATGTGTTGCTGATTATGCAGATCGTATTCAAGATGTGGAAGCATTATTGGCTAATCATCCGACTGAACTTAAATTTTATCAAAGTTTAACTCCTGGCTATCAAAAAGATTGGGCACGAAATTTATTTTCTGTAAAACAAGAAAAAACACGTGAAAAACGTCTTGAGAAAATGATTGAAATCCTTTCACAAGGCTATAAAACAATTGAATTATTCCGTCAGAAGAAAAAATAACGATTAGGAACGTCACAATGATGCAACAATTAATTGGGATGAGTACATTGAAAAAAGGAATCCTTACATTATACTAAAGGATGTTCTTATATTTTTATATTATGCAAAAGAGAAAAGGTGTTTGAAATGAAATCGTATATTGTTGTTGGATCTGGAATTTTAGGGGCATCTACTGCCTATCATCTTGCTAAGGCCGGTGCAAATGTAACAATTGTTGATCGTCAAGAGTTAGGGCAAGCAACCGATGCAGCAGCAGGTATTGTCTGTCCGTGGCTGTCGCAACGTCGTAATAAAGCATGGTATAAAATCGTTAAAGGCGGTGCACGTTACTATTCTTCGTTAATTCAGCAATTAGAAGAAGACGGTGAAACGGATACAGGTTACAACCGTGTAGGTGCAATTAGTTTACATACTGATGAGAAAAAACTAGATCAAATGGAAGAGAGAGCGTATAAACGCCGTGAAGATGCACCGGAGATTGGTGAAATCACTCGCTTATCAGCTGAAGAAACGAAAAAATTATTCCCAGCATTATCGGAAGAATATAGTTCTGTTCATATTAGCGGAGCTGCTAGAGTAAATGGAAGATTATTACGCAACGCATTAATAAGCGCTGCGAAAAAACATGGTGCAACTTTCATAAAAGGTGATGCAGTATTAGTCCGTGAAGGGAATCATATTACGGGAGTTAAAGTAAACGAGGAAACAATTGTAGCGGAAAAGGTAATGGTAACTGCAGGCGCATGGGCGAACGAAATCTTGAACCCATTAGGAATTAATTTCTTAGTTACGTTCCAAAAAGGACAAATTGTTCATTTACAAATGGAAAATACAGCAACAGAAAATATGCCAGTTGTTATGCCGCCGAACGATCAATATATTTTAACATTTGACAATGGCCATGTCGTAATTGGTGCAACGCATGAGAATGATACTGGTTTCGATCACCGTGTAACAGCTGGTGGTTTAAATGAAGTATTCCATAAAGCGTTAACAGTAGCGCCTGGTTTAGAAGATGGTACAATGGTTGAAACAAGAGTTGGCTTTAGACCGTTTACACCAGGGTTCTTACCTGTTATTGGACCACTACCTAATTTTGAAGGCATACTCATTGCGAACGGATTAGGTGCTTCAGGATTAACAGCAGGTCCATACTTAGGATCAGAACTTGCTAAACTTGCGTTAGGGCAACCGATTGAATTAGATTTAAATGATTATGATGTTGCTGGGGCAATGGAATAGTAATAAACAAAAAGATTAGGAGTGATTTCCTAATCTTTTTGTCATGTTATTTGGGAGTAACTAAGTATTTGGGGAGGTAGGAGTTCTTTTAAACAGGTACCACCACATCGCTATCAAGCTAAGAAAATAGATAACCCACAAAACGAAAAATTTTTGCCTTTTATAGCAACGAAGTGCATTTTTATCGTTTGAGGTATTAGAGAAGAAAGACGGATTTGTTCAATATAGAGGCGAAAATACATATCAGAAATATTAACAATAGCCTCAAAAACTGGAGGCTATTCAATTTCACAATCTATTATGAGCAATTACAATAGGTAAGCTCTTTAAAGTCTGTCCCATCGCTGTATTCGTAAAATGATGAATAACATCAAAACCCTCAACTTGTTGGATATTAGCGAACCTTTTCACAAATGAAATTAAAGCGATAGGCGGGATCCGAATTAAAGTTTTTTAAACCTAATTGGACTTACCATTAAGAGAGCGAGGATTAATGTAATCCATGCATTGCTATATGAAAACAATCCCATACCAGCCAATGGTAATCCAGCAGCTGGAATAGGTAATCCCTTAAAATATCCAATGGTTGGTTTTACACTAAATTTAGCTAATCTTAAAGCACCCATCGTTGGAAAAAGGATAAATGCCAAAGAAGTTAAAATAGATGGTGTTGCTATCGAATGAAATAAAAGTGCAGGAGCAACTCCGAAACTAACAATATCAGCTAAGGAATCCAATTGTACACCAAACTCACTGTTCACTTTTAATTTTCTCGCAATTCTTCCATCAAGGAGATCTAAAACAGCTGAAAAGAAAATAAAAAGGGAGGCTACTTCCAAATAGTCACTCATATTCATGGTAATTGAAAAAACACCGCACAATAAATTTCCAATCGTAAATAAATTGGGTACAGCTTTTACTATCTGATTGAACAAGGTTGTCCCCCCTAAGTTGATCAAACTTCACATTTATGTAGCATTTTCTATATATTCTTCCGTTATTCTTGAAAATATATGACCACTATATGCGAAGTAAATTTCGACAAGAGAAAAGCCGATTTCCTGTACGTTATGTTGGTTTATAAACATGTTTGATCAAAGGTAAGTCTATTACTGCTGATTTAGCTAATATAAAAAGCCCGTTTTTGAAAAAAAGAGTTATCAAAATATGTTTAGAGCCTATTTTCGGTACGCGTTGTTGAACATTAGCACCCGATAGTTGAAGTGCCGAGTAGTCAAGCATTTCCCTTCGGTTGGTGGATAAGACCAACCACTTCTATTTTGGGATTTAAGTCCTATAAAACAACATCTACACCCTAAAAGTTGCATCATATCTTCATATAGTCATAAAATTAATCTGTGGTCAAAAATACGTAAAGAGCTGCTGGAATGAATTACTGAGAATACGAAGAATAAAGGAGAGAAACGGAGTAAAAACTAAAAAAATTAGATAAGGAAAATGGAGAGATGAATTAAATGTTAAAGATCATTAAACATTTAAAACCATTTGTTGCTTCCATCATTGCAGTTGTATGTCTTTTAACTGTGCAGGCAGTATGTGATCTATCACTGCCAGACTATATGTCTAACATTGTCAATGTAGGGATTCAACAAAAAGGTGTAGAAAATGCAGTACCTGAGGTTATTCGTAAAAGTGAACTGGATAAACTTACGCTCTTTATGAATGAAAATGAGAAGAAAAAAGTAGCTGACAACTATGTGCTTTTAGATAAGAACAACCTCTCTCAAAGTGAATTGAAAAATGACTTAAAAGATTATCCACAGCTTGATAAAGAGCCACTTTATAAGCTACATACAGAAGATAAAAATATAATTAATGAACTTAACAATATCTTTGGGAAACCAATGTTAATTACACAAGGAATCGAAAAAGGCGGCCCATCTGCTTTTCCTCCTGCTGCGACAGGTGACAACAACACACCAGCGAAGCTGCCGCCAAATACAGATCCTTTTGCAATCATTGCAAAACTTCCTCAAGATCAAATCAATGCAATGAAAGAAAAGGCAGATGAAAAGTTTAAGAATATGCCAGGCAGCATGGTAACACAATCAGCCGTTTCATTCATTGAGAATGAGTATAAAAAGATCGGTATCAATATAGATAAGCTTCAATCTAATTTCATTCTTACTTCCGGCGGGAAAATGCTGCTTTTATCCTTAGTAAGTATGGCAGCTACCGTTATCGTGAGTTTACTTGCTGCAAAAGTAGCTGCTGGACTCGGCAGAGACCTTAGAAAGAAAGTATTCCGGAAAGTTACAAACTTCTCGAATGCGGAGTTTGATAAGTTTTCCACTGCATCTCTAATCACAAGAAGTACAAATGATATCCAGCAAGTTCAAACACTTATGGTTATGATGCTTCGCATTGTATTCTATGCACCAATTTTAGGTATAGGCGGTATTATTAAAGTACTTACTACAGACCTTTCAATGGGATGGATTATTGCAGTTGCAGTAATCGCGATTTTAAGCTTAGTCATTGGTTTATTTAGCATCGCGATTCCTAAGTTTAAGAGTATCCAAAAGTTAGTAGATAAAATTAACTTAATCACTCGTGAATCTTTAACAGGTATGCTCGTTATTCGTGCTTTTAATAATCAAAAACATGAAGAAAAGAAATTTGAAAAAGGAAATCAAGATTTAACAAAAACAAATTTATTTGTAAGCCGTTTAATGTCATTTATGATGCCAATGATGATGTTTATCATGAATGCTGTTACTGTACTTATTATTTGGGTTGGATCACACCAAGTGGATATGGGACATATGCAAGTTGGTGATTTGATGGCATTTATGCAATATACGATGCAAATCATCATGGCCTTCTTAATGATTTCAATGGTATCTATTATGGTTCCACGTGCTTCAGTTTCCGCACAACGTATCGCAGAAGTTTTAGATACTGACGTTACCATTAGTGATGTAAAAGAGCCGAAAACATTCGCTGCAGACAAGAAAGGTTACGTTGAATTTAAAAATGTCGGCTTTAGATATCCAGGTGCAGAAGAAGATGTGCTTTCCAATATCACCTTTACTGCAAAACCTGGTGAAACGACAGCTTTCATCGGAAGTACAGGTAGTGGTAAATCAACATTAATCAACTTAATTCCACGATTTTACGATGTCACAAGCGGCCAAATATTAATAGATGGCACGGATATTAGAGAAGTATCTCAGAAGGAATTAAGAGAAAAAATTGGTTATGTACCGCAAAAAGGAGTTCTATTCTCAGGTACAATCGAGAGTAATTTGAAATACGGTAAGAAAGAAGCAACTGAAGAAGAACTCGCAAAAGCGGCAGAAATCGCGCAAGCTATGGAGTTTATTAACGAAAAACCTGAAAGCTTCCGTACAGAAATATCACAAGGTGGTACGAACGTTTCCGGTGGTCAAAAACAAAGACTTTCTATTGCACGTGCTCTTACGAAAAAATCGGAAATCTTCATATTCGATGATAGTTTCTCAGCTCTTGACTTTAAGACAGACGCAGCATTGCGCAGAGCTTTAAACAATGAGATTACAGGAAGTACTGTTTTACTTATTGCCCAAAGAATCAGCACAATCATGAATGCCGATAAGATCATTGTACTTGACGAAGGAAAAATAGTTGGAACTGGTACTCATGAAGAGCTTATGGAAAACTGTGAAGTTTATAAGCAAATTGCTTTATCACAACTTTCAAGAGAGGAGTTGTCATCATGAGTGATAAAAAAATAGAAAATAGAAAACAAGGCGGTCCTGGTCCTGGCGGTGGCGGTCCTATGGGCGGCGGCATGAGAAAGATTGAGAAGGCAAAAAACTTCAAAGGAACGATGAATAAACTCCTTCAATACTTGAAGCCCTATAAATTATCAATCTTAGTCGTTATCCTTTTCGCAATCGGTAGTGCAGCCTTTACAATCGTTGGTCCAAAAATTTTAGGAAATGCGACAACAAAACTTTTCGAAGGACTCGTAAGCAAAGTATCAGGAGCACCCGGTGCGGCCATTGACTTTACCTATATCGGAAACATTGTCATTTTACTTCTTGGATTATATATACTGAGCACTGTGTTTGGTATTATCCAGGGGTACATTATTTCTGGAGTAGCTCAAAAAGTATCTTATAACTTCAGGAAAGAAATCGACGAAAAAATTAATCGTATGCCGCTGAATTACTTTGATAAAACAACGCACGGCGAAGTATTATCGAAAATTACAAATGACGTAGATACGGTGAGCCAAACGTTAAATCAAAGTATGTCGCAAATCATCACATCCGTTATTACAATCATCGGTGTACTTATCATGATGTTATCAATCAGCTGGCAAATGACATTAGTGGCGCTTTTAATATTGCCAGTATCTATGATTCTCATCATGGCAGTCGTAAAACGATCACAAAAATACTTCAAATCCCAGCAAGAATATTTAGGACACGTAAACGGTCAGGTCGAAGAAATTTATAGTGGTCACAATATCGTAAAAGCCTTTAACAAAGAAGAAGAAGAAGTGAAAAAATTCGAAAAGGTAAATGATACCCTTTACCACTCCGCATGGAAATCTCAATTTTTATCTGGAATGATGATGCCGATTATGACATTTATCGGTAATATCGGTTACGTCGCTGTATCTATTTTAGGCGGATGGCTTGCGGTAAAGAGAACCATCGCTGTTGGAGATATTTTAGCCTTCGTACAATATGTAAGAAGCTTTACACAACCAATCGCTCAAGTAGCGCAAATCGCGAACGTACTTCAATCCACTGCAGCTGCTGCAGAAAGAGTCTTCGAATTTTTAGAAGAAGAAGAGGAAGTGCCAGAAGCAGAAAATCCAGTGAAGCTGCAAAAAGTTCAAGGAGAAGTTACCTTCCAAGATGTTCAATTTGGATACAATCCAGATAAGATCATCATCAATAATTTCTCATCTAACATTAAACCTGGACAAAAAGTAGCAATCGTCGGACCAACCGGAGCTGGTAAAACAACGATTGTAAAACTGTTAATGCGTTTCTATGACATAAACAGCGGTGCAATATGTATCGACGGTCACGATATAAAAGACTTCACGCGAGAAAACCTGCGCAACATGTTTGGTATGGTACTTCAAGACACTTGGCTATTTAACGGCTCCATCATGGAAAATATACGTTACGGTAGACTCGATGCTACAGACGAAGAAGTAATTGAAGCAGCGAAAGCAGCTCACGTTCACAGTTTCGTAAAAACATTACCAAATAAATATCAAATGGAACTAAACGAAGAAGCAAGCAACGTATCCCAAGGACAAAAGCAACTACTAACAATTGCACGCGCCCTTCTAGCGGATCCGAAAATATTAATACTCGATGAAGCAACAAGCTCCATTGACACTCGTACAGAAGTACTGATTCAAAAAGCGATGGAAAACCTTATGGAAGGTAGAACAAGCTTCATTATCGCTCATAGATTATCAACAATACGTGATGCAGATTTAATCCTTGTCATGAAGGATGGGGATATTGTAGAACAAGGTAATCATGAAGAGTTATTGAAAGCTGATGGTTTCTATGCTTCGCTTTATAATAGTCAGTTTGAAGGTGCGGATGCTTCTTGAGTTAGGTGTCCCGAAAGTCCATTTAAATAACTAAAACCCACGGTGAAAATTCATTTTCTTCGTGGGTTTTTATCATTTTTAAGGTATCGTAAATTCTGTAATGTTTTAGTGTTTCTCCTCCTTCTCCTGTTTTATTACTTTCTCCAGAGATAAGGAGCATTTCTTCCCCATTAATTGTTGCACAAGGGATAACCGGTTTAATTAAAGGGAATTATCAAAAAGGGTACTATTAAACAGAACAAGCCCAAGAAATAGATAAGGAGTGAGCAAGCGATGGACAACATGATTAATACGGGCAACTTTGGTTTACAAAGGGGACCTGCTCAAAAAACGGTTGGCCAGTATTTGTTCGATTGCCTGAAACTGGAGGGTATTACCGAAATTTTTGGTGTCGCAGGGGACTATAATTTTACACTTCTTGATACTTTGGAGTGTTATAACGGCATCCGTTTTATAGAAGGACGAAACGAACTAAATTCGGGCTACGCTGCAGATGGTTATGCAAGAATCAAAGGAATATCGGCTCTTATTACGACCTTCGGGGTCGGGGAGCTCAGCGCCTGCAATGCGATAGCGGGAGCTAACAGCGAGCATGTACCAATAATACACATTGTGGGTGCGCCTCCTGAGAAGGATCAAAAAGAGCATAAGCTGATGCATCACACCTTAATGGATGGAAATTTTGACGTCTTTCGCAAGGTATATGAGCAGATTACGGCATATACCGCGGTGCTTACGCCGGAAAATGCCAAGATTGAAATTCAGACTGCGATTCGCATTGCTCAGGAAAAGAAAAAGCCGGTATACCTGGTTGTGGCTAATGATTTAGTGACCAAGCCGATTAAAGTCTGGACAGAGCCAGTACCACCACGTTCAGCATCCAACCCGAATACTCTTCAGGCTGCAGTGAATCATGTCCGTACGCTTTTGGAACGTGCCCACCGACCGGTTATCTTGGTGGATATGAAAACGATGCGTTTCGGCCTTCAGACAGCAACTCGGCAGCTAGCCGATGCAATGAATGTGCCTGTTGTAACGATGATGTACGGGAAGGGGGGATTCGACGAGACCCATCCAAATTATATCGGAATGTATCTAGGCTCTTTCGGAGGTTCTGAAGTCCAAAGTACGGTGGAGAATGCAGATTGTATCATTGCAATCGGCATGGTATTGGCGGACACTAACACGGCGAAATTTACCGCAAAACTGAACCCGCTAATAACTGTCAATATTCAACCAGACATGGTTAAAATCGCTGAGGCGGAATATCCGAATGTTCTTGCAGCCGACATGCTACTTGCCGTGCAGAAGGTGGGTTATAAGGGAAAAGGTTTGACAGAAAAAATTTCATTCCCTTACGATCAATTAACAACTAATGTCGACGGATCTCTATTGGCGGAACGCTATTATCCACGTTTGCAGTGCATGCTGAAAGAGGACGATATTGTGATCGCCGAGACCGGGACATTTTATAATGGAATGGCGGAGGTGAGACTGCCGAGCAATGTAACGTATATCGGCCAAGGTGGATGGCAGTCTATCGGTTACGCAATCCCCTCGGCGTTCGGTGCTATTATGGCCGCGCCGGAACGCCGAGTATTGGTGTTTACAGGTGACGGCGCCCTGCAGCTAACAGCACAGGAAATCAGTTCTATGCTCTATTACGGTTGCAAGCCCATAATCTTTATATTGAACAACGATGGTTATACAATTGAGAAATATTTAAATGTCAAAACAGAGGATCAAAAGTACAACCAAATCCCTCGATGGTCTTACACCAAGCTGGCCGAAGCTTTTGGAGGTAACGCGTTTACCGTTGCGGTCCGGACCTATGGAGAGCTTGATCAGGCTATAATCCATGCTGAAAAGGAAAGCGCCGAAAGACTCTGTATAATTGAAATGATCGCAGGGAATCCGATGGACGCACCTGAATATATGCGACGGATGCGTAGTTATATGGAGAAGCAGGAAATGCAGCGCAGTCAGAAATAATATCCAATTCCCTAGTCTCTAATTGGATACTATTTGAACCGTTCTAATCATATTCTTTTAATAAAATGCAATTAAAGGGGTGTAAAGTAAGTTGACAAAAGTTAAGGTTAGTTTACGACCCATTGCAAGTAAGTTCAATTTACCTACTGTTTTGAAAACAACTATACTACCAGGTGACTCAATTGAAAGGTTATTCATTGCCACCCAGGTAGGAGAAATCTTTTACATAGGAGACGGAGTTATAAGGACTTTTTTAGATATTCGCCCGCGAATCATAAAATTAGGCACATCTGAAGAAGGGGTTTCTAGTAGTGGTTACGATGAACGAGGATTGCTAGGACTAGCGTTTCATCCACAATTTTATCAAAATGGTTTATTTTACCTTCATTATTCAGTAGCTGGCACTCAAGGTCCGGGTGCCCTTTCTGAACCTTTTAAACCTGATCCATGTGATCCGAAAACTTTAAACTTAAAGTGGGTAAATAGAGATAATCAATATGATCATATTGATACGGTTGAGGAATGGATTTTACAATCACATGGTCAATCTCAAAAACGACGGACATTACTTAACATAAGAAGGCCCTTTTTTAATCATAACGGAGTCAATAGTTTAAACTTTTCACCTGAGACTGGAAAACTTGTTTTTACAAATGGAGATGGTGGATCGGGTTATGATCCATTTAATTTAAGCCAGGATGATTTAGAAATAGCGGGTAAAATAATTGAAATCGATGTAAGTAAAAATACATTCATAAATAACCCTCCAGTAGTTACGCGATTTAATGAGTTTCCTTTATCTATACAAGAAACACTTACAGTAATTGCGAAAGGAGTTCGTAATATAACAGGTATTTCATTTCAAAGGTTTTATAATCAGTATATCAAATATGCTGGAAATGTCGGGCAGGATATTGTAGAGTCTATTTTTTCGTTTGTTCATTATAAACCCATACCGGTTACCGAACTTGTTCAAACGCATTTAATGAGATCCACTCCCATTCAAGATGGATTTATTAATTTTGGTTGGCGAGGATGGGAAGGAGAATTACCTACTTCTTTTATAAGGCACTGTTCTGAGAACCCTACTTTGGATGAGAGAACAATGGCTTATTATAATGAAACAATTCAAACGTCAGTGAGACGTATTCAGCCTCTAATTAGTTATTTTCATAAAGATTCCAGACCGGATAAGTTTGGAGGAACTTCACTTACAGGAGTTCAGCCTTATATGGGAACTGCAATACCAAATTTAACTGGTAGCGTCGTGTTTACCGATCTTGCCAAAAAAGAAGAATCTCGGTCTCCAGTTAAAGGTGTTTTAGCATATACTAGGGCAAGTATAGACGATAAACGTAATGATTTTCATGTTATTGAAACCAATTATGATTTTGGTGCTCAAGCAGCTTATTATGTTAGTTTAGGAACAAACTTAGATCAAACTAGATTATATTTAGGAGTTTACGGTTCTATGAAAGTAACTGATTTTAACAAAGGTACTATTTATGAAATTGTTCCATGATACGATATAAACTCTAAGTCTAAAAATATAAGAAATTCATTATTCTTCAAAATGCACGACCTGTTGTCCCTCTAAAAAACTTCTATGTATAAACGATTAGTAGAAAGTTAACTCGTAAACCATAAGTGTATGAATAATTATAGTAAGTGATGAATTAGGTATCTTTAGGAGGTATTTTGATGAATCGCTTTAGATGCTATTGGTATCAATGGATGATAGAGCAGGATGCGAATTTTGTTCATAAAAGAAAGGTGACTCCTGCAAGTAGGTTAGTCATTACAGCGTTACTCGGTTCATTTGCTGCTATTTTTCAATCTGCGGGGAACTTAATCCCTGGAATTGGGTTATTTATTAGTCCTTTCGCGACGCTACCGATTTTTCTGGCTATTTGTTATTCTATTCGTGAGGGAGTACTTTCTTATATTCTTACTATTTTCCTATTATTCATTATTGAGCCAAGTGAACTAATTGTCTTTCCCTTTACTACAGGATTATTAGGTATAGCGTTAGGAGTATCCTTTTTACAATTCAAGAGGAGGATTTGGGTAATTTCCTTTTCAGCGATATGTCTACTTATAGGAATTATGATCATTCTCGATATCTTCCGTTTTCCTGTACTTGGTCCTACTATTCATACAACTATGGATATAAAAGTTATTACATTAATATTTATACTGAGTTTTCTATACTGCTGGATCTATGCAGAGCTATGTAGAATAATAATGAATAGAGTATATAAAGTATGGTCTTAACAATTGTATAAAATCTTTTTGAACGAATACACTTTCTCATATATTTTCAAAGATTGGAGATTTAAGTCATGTATAACGTTGAAATTAGAAGGCCGAATTCGGATGATATTGATGAACTAAATTTGTTTTTTCGTATAGTTATTACGAATACTTATAAAAACGAAGGGTTATCACAACTATTAGATGACATAGAAAATGAAATTAATTCGAAAAAGCAATATTTGAAAAATGATTTTGATAGTAATGGAGAAAGTCGTTACTTTTTATTAGCAATAGATACAAGTAACAATAAAATCATTGGAACGATTGAAATCGGTCCAGCAAGTACATTAATTAATAGTTGTACAGGCGGTGTACTTAAGGATTTGTATGAAATAGGAACTGTATTTATACTTCCGGAGTATCAAAGAAAAGGTATAGGGAGTTTACTACTAAATACAATGTATCTTACCTTACTTAGCAGAGGAATAACCGAATACTGTTTAGATAGTGGATACAAAAAAGCACAAAGTATATGGACGAAAAAGTTTGGGAAACCTAGTTATGTGCTGAAGGATTATTGGGGCGAATCAAGTGATCATATGATTTGGAAAAAAAGTTTACATGATATACCTATAATATTTGAATTATAAAATGAAATATTTCTCTGAATATAGCTTTTCTTACATACTTATGCTATTATTTATCTTTATAATAAAAGAGGACGTGAATGAACTTGATTAAAATTAATATTCCTGAAACTGATGTTTCAATTACTGAACGTAAACAAGTTATTAAAGGAGACGAGCCATTAATTACTCCAATTAACGGTTTTATCGATTTCCACTTGTTCCCTAGAGATAAAGGCGGCATTTTTATGTTTTACAATATTAATGACGAACTTCTTTTCGTAGGTAAAGCTCGTAAAATTAGACAACGTATTAAAAAGCATTTTGAAGATAATGTTTCGCCAATCAAAAATAATCGTGATGAAGTATACCGTATCGATGCATGTATCGTAGAAGATCCAACAGAAAGAGAAATTTACGAAACTTACATCATTAATAAATACAAAGCGAAATATAACGTTGATAAAGTGTTTTATAAATAAACAACATTAGCGAAATGAAACAATCCTAGTACATACACTAGGATTGTTTTTATTTATATAGCTTTGTAATTTTTGTCCGTAATGATTTTCCTCGCATTTGTTCCTCCTTATAAGGGAATATATTATTTAATCGGCAGAATTTTTTCGTATTTTAAAGTAATGAGCGACAACTAAACAAAGTACCCCTATAAATAATATAATAATTCCAAGAGTTTTATGCTTTCCTTCGAAGAAAGGTATGTCTGTAATTACATTTGTCATACATAAGCCTAAGAATACAAGAATAGGTCCAATCCAAAGTAATACGTTGCCTAATTTTGTGTGTTTCTCCATATAAACCCTCCTTTATTTTTACATATATATCCATCAATATTGCAATCCATAACTTCTAAATAAAAGTTAAAGTAAATCCCCAAGAGAAATATATTTTCTTTCATAACAAAAATTAAAGCATCATATATTGGTACAAGCAAATGAGAAAGGAGATCATCATGAATGGGCTAGAAGCTTTTATTTTAGGAATTATTCAAGGGTTGACAGAGTTTTTACCTATAAGTAGTACAGGTCACCTATATTTAGGGCGGCATATTTTTCAGTTAGATGAGGCAGGTTTGTTTTTAGATACGATGCTGCATATCGGAACTTTGCTTGCAGTGTTTATTTATTATAGAAAAGAATTTATTTATTTAATAAAAAATCCATTTTCAAAGCTTATGATATTACTTATCGTTGGGACGGTACCTGCTGTCGTAATTGGCTTACTATTTAAAGACTTTTTTGAAGATATTTCAAAAACAGGTATAACAATAGGTTGGGAGTTTTTAGTGACGGGCTTATTTCTTTATATGGCCGATAAACAAAAGAATGGTCGTAAAAAAATGAATGATATTACATATAAAGATGCATTCATAATTGGTTCATTTCAAGCAGTAGCTATATTTCCAGCAATTTCTCGTTCGGGAATGACAATTGTCGCTGCATTATGGAGAAAGTTAGACCGCGAAACAGCGGCGTACTTTTCATTTTTATTATCAACACCAGCTATTGTCGGAGCTATCATCTTGCAATTTGCAGATGTTTTTCAAGGGAAAGCAGAATCTATTTCTAGTACATCATTAATTGTCGGAACATTATCAGCAGCGTTCTTTGGTTACATAGCAGTTTCATGGATGATTCAATATTTAAAACGTCATTCTTTAAAAGTATTCGCGTATTACGTATGGGGATTAGGTATTTTAATTTTAACGTTGCAATTCACACAGGTGTTTTAAATATAATTATTAAGGAATTATTAGTTAAGATCCTGTTCCATTCATACACGACAGGATCTCTTTTCATTAAGGGGGAAAAAATGTTTACTAAGGCTATTGTTATCGGTGGAAGTATAGCAGGGAAACTCACAGCAAAGGCTTTATCTAATGATTTTGAAGAAGTACTCATTTTAGAAGCCGGAGAAAAATGGGATGGAAAATGTCCGCGAAAAAGAGTTCCGCAAAGTAATCATCCGCATGTGTTATTAAAAGGCGGCGAAGAAGCACTTGAGGAGTTGTTTCCTAACATTACTAATGAATTAATTGAAGCAGGTAGCATCGTAAATAACTTTACTCGCGATTTAAAATGGCATCAATTCGGCCTATGGAAGCAGCCTTTCAAAGGCGAAATAAATATGATTCAACAAAGTCGTCTTCTGTTAGAATCACATATTCAAAAACGAATTGAACAAGTTTCAAATGTTACTACGAAGTATGAAATGTTGGTAGAAGGATTACTAGTAGATAACAAGCTTAATAAAGTCTATGGAATAAGAGCTAAATGTTTGAAAACAGGAATGAAAGAAGAATTTCATGCAGATCTTGTTGTTGATGCAAGTGGATTTGGTTCGAAAAGTATAGATTGGTTACAAGAATACAATTTCAAAGTACAAGAAGAGAAAGTAAGAATTGATTTGTTTTACGCAACTAGAATGTTTAGGCTCAAAGAAAAAGAGAAATTAGACTGTTGTAATATGCTTATGTCTCCAAGTTTTCCTGAGAATCCTTATGGTGTTCTAATTCAAACGATTGAAGATGATCGTTATTTTGTTACTTTTAGTGGATATGCAAATGAAAAAGCACCGCAAACTGATGATGAATTTTATGATTTTGCTGAAAATCTATCAATCCCTAATGTTACAGAGTTTCTAAACAAATCTGAGGCGATTACCGATATAAAAACGTACAAAATTCCAGATCAAGTACGCAGGCGATTTGATCTAGTTAATAATTTACCTGAAAGATTGTTAGTAGTTGGAGATGCGCATTGTCGTTTTGATCCAGTTTTCGGACAAGGTGTTTCAGTTGCAGCTATGGAAGCTCGCCAATTGCAGTTATTTCTTAAAGGAATAAATAATTTGGATAAAACGTTCACTCAAACGTTTTATAAGCATGTTTCTAAGATTATCAAAACACCTTGGGAAATGACGACAACGGAGATAGCACGTCATCCTAAGTTACAGAAAGAATTAACTATGAAACAAAAATTTCAGCAATGGTATACGAAACAAATATATCAGCTTTCTGCAAGTGATTCTGATATTTATATTCGGTTAGTCAGAGTTATGAACTTAATTCGAAGTCCTTTTCATCTATTTCATCCTAGAGTATTACTTACTGTATTACTCAGACGAAAGAAATAGCAGGAAAATTATCGTTTAAAAAAGAATGTATAACAGTTAGTAAATCAAGAAGGGGTAAACGGGATGGAAATATACATAGAACAATTAAAGAATCAAGATGCTGAAGATTTATTTAATTTTGAACTCACGAACAAATCATTTTTTGAAACAATGGTACCAAGTCGTGGCTCTAATTATTACGTGTATGAATACTTTCAAAAGCAACTTGACGAACTATTAAAAGAACAAACGGAGGGGATTTCTTATTTTCATCTCATACGTAATACAGAAAAAGAAATTGTAGGACGTATCAATCTAGTTGATGTAGATAAGGAAAAACGAATTGGGTCGTTAGGCTACCGAGTTGGAGAGAAGTTTACAAAAAAAGGAGTTGCAGCATCATCTGTAAAATTGATTTTGGCTCAAGCAAGAGTCTATGAAATTAATAAAATACATGCTATGACAACAACAAATAACATAGCTTCACAAATTGTATTAGAAAAGAGCGGATTTTCTCGTGAAAAGGAAGCGGATACAACTACTGTAGATTTAAACGGGGAAAACGTAAATTTCGTACATTATATTTGGAGGAATACTAAGAATTAAAAATAATAGGGGGACATGTACATGAAGGATTTACGTTATCCAATAGGTCAATTTACTTATGTAGGCACTATTACAGAAGAAATAATTGATAAATGGATTCAAGAAATAGAGGATTTACCTAATGAACTAGCAAGAGCGATAAAAGATTTAGATCAGAAGCAGTTAGATACACCGTATCGCGTTGGTGGATGGACTGTTCGTCAAGTCGTTCATCACGTTGTTGATAGTCATATGAATAGCTATATACGCTTTAAATTAGCACTGACAGAAAAGAATCCAACTATTAAACCGTACAAAGAAGAAAAATGGGCAGAGCTACCTGACTCAAAATTACCAGTAGATGTTTCACTTGTAATGCTAGATTCATTACATAAAAGATGGGTTAACTTATTATATTCTTTAGAACCGGCAGATTTAGAAAAGACATTTAATCATCCTGAATCAGGAGAAAAAAAACTTGCTGCTGCAATTGGACTATATGCATGGCACGGTCGTCATCATACAGCTCACATTACTTCTTTAAGAGAGCGTTTAAATTGGTAACCTTAGAGAAGGCAACAGAAATTGATGCAGAGATTATATTTCGAATGCAAGTAGAATCATTTAGTTCATTATTAGAAAAGTATAAGGACTATGAAACAAGTCCAGCAAATGAACTTATTGAAAGAACAATTTCAAGAATAAATAATCTGGACGGTGGATTTTATAAAATTTTCGTAAATACGAATCTTGTCGGAGCGATATGTATATCACGTAAAGAAGAAGCATCTAAATTTTGGATCAGCCCGATGTTTATTATTCCAAACTATCAAGGGAACGGAATTGCTCAAAAAGTATTAATTTTAATCGAGGAGATGTTTCCGGAAATAACGACTTGGGAGCTTGCTACAATTTTAGAAGAAGAACGAAATTGTTTTCTATACGAAAAGATGGGATATATAAGAACGGAATTTAAAAAGAAATTAAATGATAAAGCAACATTAATTTATTATAAAAAAGAAAGGTAAAGCACATTTCAAATGCTTTACCTTTTTGTATCATTTTAGATTAAATATACAAATTTAATGTATATTCTTCCAAAAAGTTCGGGTTAGTAATTTCTAATGTGAATAAATATACAAAAATGAACTATTTCGTCGTATATGTTACTAACGCTTTTTGAATACTTAAAATGCTATCATCGCCTTTAAATTCTTTCGTAATTGGCGCGCTCAAACTAGACACCCATATTTTAAGCTCTGCATCTAAATCAAAATGCCCAGCTGTTTCAATACTAAATTGTGTAATACTTTTATAAGGGATAGAATGGTATTCTGTTTTTTTACCAGTTACTCCTTGTTTGTCTACTAAAATAAGACGGCGATTTGTAAATACGATTAAATCACGAATTAATTTATAAGCATGCTCAACTTTCTCATCATCTAGCATAATCTTTTCTAAATCACGTTCAACGCTTTCTGTACTCGCACTTGATGCATTTCCTAAAATACCACTAAATAAACCCATATGAAATTCCTCCTTTATAATATGTGGAATGAGTTTCTTATATTGTACCATGCTATTGGATAAGACATTATGACATAAGTTCAATAGTTTTTCGTTATTGTTGCAATTAATTTATATAACCTCATCCTAAAATCTTGTGCTAACATGTAATTAAGAAAATAGAAGCAGAGGGATTGAGCATGAAGAATATCGGTTTAGTATTAGAAGGCGGCGGAATGAAAGGGTTATATACTGCAGGAGTACTCGAATATTTTATGGAAAGGGGCTTATTCTTTCCGTATGTAGTCGGTGTATCCGCTGGAGCGTGTATGGGAGCAACATATTTGTCACGTCAAAAAGGAAGAAATAAGAAAGTAAATACAGAGCTAGTAGCAGATCACAGGTATATATCTTATCGAAACTTAATTCGAAAACGTGAATTATTTGGAATGGATTTTTTATTTGATGAAGTACCAAACAAAATTGTACCGTTTGATTTTCAAACCTTCCTAAATTCAAATGAACAGTTTGTAATCGGAACGACTGATTGCGAATCAGGACAGGCAGTTTATTATAATAAAATAGAACATGGAAATGATATTTTGAAAATCATTCGTGCTTCAAGCTCTGTGCCATTTATTGCACCTGCTGTAGAATATGATAATCGAAAACTGTTAGATGGAGGGATTATAGATCCTATTCCAGTTTTCAAAGCACAGAATGATGGTTATAAAAAGAACGTTGTTATTATGACAAAGCCAGAAGGATACGAGAAGCAGCGGAATAAATTTTCTGGACTGTCTAAAATTTTATATAGAAGATATCCGAAAATCGCAGAACTTTTAGTAGAACATTATCGTTTTTATAATGAAACTGTATCTTATATGAATCACAACGAACAAAAAGATAATTTTTATGTAATTCAGCCAAGTATACAACTTCCTATAAGCGGTATAGAGAGAAATAAAGAAAAGCTCGTTAATTTATATAATCTTGGGTATAAGGATGCTCAATATCATTATGAAAACTTATTGAATTGGATGGAGAAATAAAGGGGTGGAACGTTGCTATTAGGAAAAAAGGTTATTTTTAATGAATTACAGAAAATGCATAGTCCTCTGCATAAGCCATTTCCCTATCGTGACACACGAAAATTGCAGAAAGACTATAAAAATACATTTACAGAAGATGACTGTATTAATGCCGATTTAAATTATTATTGGATGCATACAGCAGGACCTTTAAGTTATGTACTTAATAAAAACGAAGAGAAAATTACATTTCAACAATTAAGATGGCTACGAATATCATTTTTCGAATGGTTTCCACAATATCTCGTTTTCTAGAAACAGAAATTGTGAAGTATCCTATTTTGCATAGAGATTTTATGAATTATGAGAAGGCTCGGAAACTGTTACTTTACTACCTTACTGAATAAAGACGAAAACGCACAGGTTAAATAGCTTGTGTGTTTTTTTAGTTCATAAAATATACAATATTAGCAACTTGTTTATATAGGAATTCTAATGAGAAGAAAGAAGTACTTATAAAATACTGCAGAGGAGGGAAGAGGATTTTAGTTTTGCGGTCGTTTTCCTTTAAATCATTATTCATCATGTAAATGTTAAGTGACAAAAAAGGTTTTTAATTCTTATTGGACTATCAGGCAGGTTAGTTGACTTGTGTTCAACAATTGTGTCGGATTCTTGAGAATTACTTTCAAATATTGTTAGTTATTTATGTTAAAATATTCCGAGTGAAATCAAGTTCTTATCGATGTTATAAAGTATCAAGCAAAATAATTCAGAATCGAAGAAGGGACAGCACTAAAATGGAAAACGTATCAAATGTAGATAAATTGGAATCAATAAAATCTTTACAATCAACAATCAATAAATTAGAAAATGCTTTGTCGCAGATGACTCAAAAAGGCGCAAATACTACTTTAGTAAAGAAACGACTGAAAGCTGTTTGTATCGGCTTAGCAATGCTAGAAAACGTTTGGAATCAAAGAACCCCTCATTACACCCTGAAAGAGTTAGCAGAAGCTCGTAATGTTATTACTGGTTTGCTGCCATCAATCGAGAAATTTTATGATAAGTCAAAGGCTGGTAGTCCCCAAAGAACACTTTTAGAAAGAAGAATAAAAGCGTTGGAACAAGCTATTCAAGCAATTGATAATTTTTCTAATAAATAACCGATTTAAAAGGATGCGTTAGTGCAATAAGAATTAAACAAATTTAAAGAGCCTTATTACAAATAAAATGTAGCAAGGCTCTAATTACAGTAAGTTTGAAATATATTCTTTCTATATTTCAATTTTAAATACTACACGTAAGATTCATCTTTATACACCACATGATTATTCTCGCACTTCACACCTTCAAGGACTTCTTATTACATCGGCTAATCAGTATACATTTCATCTTCAATTTCATATAACAGCAGGATATCTTGAAAACGAACCTCTTTAAACGGCAAATAGACGTCTCTATAAAGATTTAAAAGAAAAAAGATACAAAACCATTTATGAAGAGTTTAAAGGCGGTCACGATGGCATTTGGTGGCGTAAAAAGCTACCGGATGGATGGAGAGCATTAAAACATTCGAAAACAACACTATAAAAATAAAATAAAAAGGAGAGAGAATCTATGAATCATGATGAGCTAGATAAAAAACTTAAAAAACAAGAAATTTTAGTTAAAGATGAAAAAGTTTGGTCGTTCACGTATGAGAATCATATTAGTTCTATCGTTAAACAGGCAGAAAAGACAGGAGTGTTTAATGATTTACCTGGGAAAGGGAAACCTCTTAATCTTGATAAAGATCTTTCGTATAATCCTGACAAGCAACTTTATAGGACTTTGAAAAATAATCATGTTTTGCCTAGGTGGATTGAGCTTTCAAAGGAAATTGATAATTTAAAAGAAAAGCAAAAAGAGGCAACAGATGCAGAAGAAGCAGCTAAACTAATTCAAATTATTAATAAAAAGGTTTCAGAACATAATTTACTTTGTCCGCCAAGTGCACAAAAAATGAGAATGAAAACGGATTTTTAGCTATTTTTAATGAAAGCACTTTTTACTCTATAATAGAGGTAGGCATTTATGAATTATCTTTAAAGGGAGGCAAGAGAAATGAAGGATACGTATCAGCTTAATATACCGAAAGAACTCGAGCAGTATCGAAGTATTTTAGAAGAAAGTGTAAAACCGTATATTAAAGTGTCTGGAACGCAAGCAGAGACAACTCTTTTTGAAAGCAAGTTTGGCGGGTATCCGTATGTACCTATAAATCAGGAACATCCTAAAGACTCAAACGGACAGCCTATGATGCTACTTGCGCAGTTAAACTTTGAAGAAATGCCGTATATTGAACCCATGCCTCAAAATGGACTGTTACAATTTTTCGTAAGTGCTGATGATGAACTTTTTGGAATAGATTTTGATCATCCAACTAACCAAAAAGACTTTCGAATCATTTATCATTCTACAATAACGGAAGATTTAACTAAGGTTATTACTGATTTTAGTTATTTAAACACTTTAGATTTAGAGCATTTTATCATACCTGAAGCAGCTAAACTAAAGTTTGAATTGGATTATCAACCAGTAACATCAAGAGATTATCGATTCGAAAAGATTTTTAATGATAACATTGATTGGGAAGAAATTGTTGATAAAGAAAACAATACAGAATTAGGCGAACTGTATGATGATTTATGCGAAGATCAAGGACATAAAATTGGTGGTTATCCATTTTTCACACAGACAGATCCGAGGGAATGGGAAGAAAAATACAAACAACACGATATATTATTGATGCAAATTGATACAGACAATTCATTAAATATTATGTGGGGAGATTCTGGTGTTGCTAATTTCTTTATACGCAAGGAAGATTTATTAAACCTAGATTTTTCCAATGTTATTTACAATTGGGATTGCTATTAAAATAACAATTTAGAGCATTACTTATGTTTAAATAGGGAAAAGGACCCGATTTATTGGTGTATATATGTTTAAGTGCTAAAAAATCATCCTAACAGTTAGGATGATTTTTGTTTTGATAATATTTAATTATGTTAACTAAATAAAAGTCAAGCGATGATATGAAATAAATAAAAATAATGTAACATGTAGCAAATCATATATGTAGCTAAAAATGATAAATCAATCAGTGGGAAATTTATTAGTAATAAAAACACTTTAATCGATTTTAAATTTTTGTTTTAAATATATTGTTACGTAAAATTTTTTTGTGTTTGTAAATAGAACGATTCATGAATTTTAAGTTCGGATTTGCTATGAACGGATTAAATATAAATTAAGTGATAAAAACGTAAAAAAGCATTTAAGTTCGATTTAGTATAAATCTCATTAAAAATCTCCCTTTCATCTCATTAAGTATAGTTTACTTGGTTTTTGATACAGAGAAACACTTACTCTATACAACTTTGTATAATATATATTATGTTAACTAGAAAAAAGTAATAAACTTATCATATGTTAATTATGATTGTTAGGCTCCCCTTTTTAATTGGGTTAATAATCTGTTATAGATTGTGTGGTTATTTGTTATTTTAAGTTGTTCATGTTGTGTTATTGATAAGAATGTTTCCGTGTATAATTTATATTTTAGTTAATAAAAAATGCAATTCTTTTAAAGTGAACGAATTGCGTTGATATGATTAAGAATAAGTTTTTTTAAATTAGTTTGCTACAGCGATTGCTTCGATTTCGATTAATAATTTATCGTTAATCAATTTGTTAACTTCTACAGCTGAACTTGCTGGTGGATTGTTTGTGTTGATGTATTGATCTCGAATATCTCTAACAATGGCCATTTGAGAAATGTCCGTCAAGAAAAATGTTAATTTTACTACATCATTAAAATTTAATTCTGAAGCTTCTAATGCTACTTTAATATTTTCAAATACTTGGCGCGTTTGTGTACCTAAATCTCCATTCCCGACTATATGACCATCAGCATTAATCGCTACTTGTCCAGAGATGTAAATTGTCCGTTTAGCGTTACTAACTTCGACTATATAATTGTCCGTTTAGCGTTACTAACTTCGACTATATGTGAGTAACCCAAAGTTGCTGGTAAAGTTTCCGGATTGATAAATTTCTTCTGCAATGTACTTCTCTTCTTTTAATATCGTATTTTCTTTATATATTAATTCTGATTAGTTTCTGAACTATTATCTGTTCACAAATGATCTATTTTGTTGTATTCACTTATTTTCCATTGTTCTTGATGGTAATAGATGCTACTGATACAAGCAGTAAAAAGTTTTGTTTTTCCTGAGCCTATTTCATTATTGGATATAAGAGCAAGAATTGTGTTTATGACGGCGCTATGAGTAACTAAAATAATTTTACTATTTGGGTGTTGTTTCTGTATTATATTCAAACCGGTTATAATTCTTGTTTTTAGAAATCTTCTTGGTTCTTGATTTATATAATTACGATTTGGAAACATTTGCGTTCGCTCTTCTGTCGTTAATCCTGAAGCCATACCATAATCGCGTTCTATAAAATTCTCCATTTCAATAAGGTTTACTGGTATTAACATGTATGTATTTATGATTTCAGCTGTTTGCTTTGCTCTTGATAAAGGACTAGAAATAATAATGTCCCATTGTTTTTCACGTAAATATAGACCGCATTTTTCAGCTTGTTGTTTACCATGTTTATTTAGCTTAATGTTCTCGCGACCTTGGAGCTTTCCAATAGCATTCCACTCCGTTTCCCCGTGCCTAACTAAGCATATAACAGCCATACACGTATCCTCCTGCTACAATGTGAAGTTAAATTCTATACATACAGTTTAAAGAGTTATATATGTTTGATTCCCTCGAGAGCTGCTTTTAATTACGTCTTGTTTTATTAATTCATCAGTTACTTTTGTATAGAAAAAGTGATACCACCATATAAAAAATTCTTCATAGGTTATTTCCATTGAGTATCTGCTGCTTACGTAATATTCTTTAAGAGGTTGATCATTTTCCTTTAACAATAAGATTAATTCTTCACTAATTGTGTTAGCGATTTCGCTAAGAATAGATAAGTCGGTTGTTTTAAAAACTGGAATAATAGGCTGTGCATTTTGATTTAAGCCTAGTTTTTCGTAAAATACATTTAAATTTAAGTCTATTTGACTATCTACTGCTACAAAATTTTTTACTAATTGCTTTTTCGCGTAATTAATATCAGTAATAGCATCGTGAAAATGTTCTTCAAGTATTTCCTTATTCGCTGTTATTAAATTTAAGGTTGAATATCGCGTGTTTCCATAAAGGCCAATTTGAATTTCTCCTAAATCAAAATACGTATTACCATACATCCCGAATGCCCCTATGTCTGTTTGTGCCTGTTCTTGGATCGCATAATAATATCTTTTCTCATTTCTCAAAGGTCGTTCCGTTTCTAAATAGTTTTCTTCAATATTATCTATTTGTCCAAAATCTAGTAACACACCACTATAAAGTAATAGACTATACGATTCTTTAGGTAAATGATTAAATGTTTCAATTCTTTTAGAAATAATATCAATTTGATTAGAATAAGACCTTCAGGAAATTGATGCGATTATCATTTCGCATAATCACTATGACCATTTAAATTACAAAAGTATTATGCAGTTAAAAGATCGTGCAAAGCACTTTTATGTTCCGACTGGAGTTGCGCGTTATCTTATTAAATGGGGTGTTTCACCTAGTAAAATTAGTGAGCATAATTGGTGGGATGAAATTACGTTTGATAATATTAAATTAGTTTGTACACCTGCAAGGCATTTTTCTGGACGAAGTATGACAGATAGAGATAGTTCGTTATGGTGTTCATGGGTTATCCTTGGTCAAGAAACGAAAGTCTTCTTTAGTGGTGATAGTGGATATGCTCCGCACTTTAAGGAGATTGGTAGTAAATACGGTCCGTTTGATCTTACTTTAATGGAATGCGGGCAATACGATACGAGATGGTCTGCAATTCATATGTTGCCAGAAGAAACAGTGCAAGCTCATATTGACGTTAAAGGAAAATTGCTTGTTCCTATTCATTGGGGTGCTTTTACGTTAGCATTACATGAATGGAGTGATCCAATTGAGCGAGTTACGAAAGAAGCAAATCGTTTAGGCGTTAATATTGCAACACCGCAAATAGGTGAAGCTATTACGTTAAAATCTAAAGAGTATCCTACGTCAGCTTGGTGGCGAGAGGTATAATTATAATAAAAAGCGAACCGATTTAATATTGATGGTTCGCTTTTTATTCATTTATGACTCATCTATTGAAATTCTCTGTTTTATCTACTGGAATTGCATTTTTCATCTTTTCTTTAGTCCAATATTCTGTAGAGTCTTCTATACTATTTAAATCTTGAATGGAAGATGGAATATTTGGGGCCTTTTTTAGTTGAGTAAGAGTATCTTTTTCGCTAGAGGCTACCAATGCTAAATAAATGATTAAGGGTATTATAATACTACTAGTTATATATACCCAAAATAAGCGATTTTCTTTTTTCATGAGCCCCTCCTTCTATTCCATATTAATCGCCCCTAATTACTACTTTACTATATTTGCTTTCCCGCTATCTAAAACTCTACTTGTCGGCACGGAGGTAATATCAATGACTGTATTCATGCTCTTATCAGTTAGTTCAATGAGTTCGTTTTCGTGATTAATTTTATTTAAATCCCACACCATTCCATTGAACTCGTTATGCTGTCCACTCACCCTTAAAATATTTTTTGTTTTACTTGAAGGTTGTATTTGTAGATTTGTAAATTGATTCCCGCTAATCTCATTTGGCGTAGTTAAATTACTATCCATATAAATCATATTTACACAATCCTCTAGAGAGAAGTTCATAAAACGGTTGGCATTTATCCAGGAATGTCCAGCTTTCGGTTTTTTCGCTACTAATTTTAGCCCTGTTTCCATTCCTGCTACTTTAATGTTTTCGAAGTTAACAAACGAAATCTCATTTTCTTTGCCACCGGAGTATAAAGAAATCCCTGTACCTTTGTTCGTTTCCGTCCAATTGATAATGTTAATATCTTTTACTTGTGTTTTGTTCCAAGTGTTATAGTACTTATTTTTGCCGTCTAAATATATAACTTCAGAATTAAATTTAGGATCGTCAATAGCTATATAAGCTCCTTCAATAGAAGCATTTTTTTCTAGTTCCAGAACCCTAAAGTTGCCCTCTACAACAAATTGTGTTCCATAACCGAATAATAGTTTTACACCTTGTTTAACGATAATTGGTGAAGTGATTTTATACTTTTTATCATCGAGCAAAACCGTTTTAATTTTACTTGATTCTGCTTTATTAATAGTTGCTTGAATTTTATTTGAATCATTTTTACCTTTAAAGTCTTCAACAAACAGTTTATCATTTTGAACTAAACTTTCTTTATTGTAATGAAAAAAAGCAAAAGTAATTAGAACAATACCTAAGAGTAAAGCGATTATTTTCTTCATAATACTCACCCTCACGTTAAAATTTATCTTTAGTTACATTTCGATTACACTAACTATTTTCTGTTCATGCTTGCACTAATTTATGTATTGAATCTATTGGGCTGGGCTGGTTTGCTTAGCTTAGCTAATTCTTTATTCTCATAATCTACTAATTTATGATTTGATAAAACGCAAGAGTGCTCTAATATTAATTCATTATAAAGTACTTCAGTTAAAAATTTAGGTATCATCTCTCCTACGCCGTAATTATAGTCACTTAGAATCCAAGATACCTCTTTCCAATCTAGAATTCCTTCTGAGACTTTTTTTGGAGTGTGATATGTAAATTCATTAAGTAGCTCTACTAAATAGACATACATGCCACCAGAATATGAGGAATCCTCCCATTTAATAATGCCTTTAAATTGAATTTGATTTTGTTCAACATCTATATTTGTTTCTCCTTTTTCTATCTTCCCTCCTACCCCATTCCATAATCCTTTTACAGGGTCATATTCTCTATTTAACATAAGTATCTCTTCATTTCTTTTTATAAAACATAAAGTATGCTTGTACATAATTTAATTCCTTCTTTTGTTCTTAATAAGTTCTAACAGGCGATATTAAATATACTGCTGCAGATTGTTCACCTGCTTCAATTAATATCGGTCTCATGGAACCGCCAAAACTTAAAGTAACTCTATCTTCTTTTATTGCTTTTAAAGTATCGACCATATATCGTCCATCGAAAGATATATTTAATTGCTTTTCACCTTGAATAGCATCTATTTGTTGTGTCTCGGATATTTTACCAATCTGAGAAGCGTTAGAAGAGATTTGTATTGTGGATGCGTCAATGATTTCTAAGTTAACGTTGTTGTTTGCCCATTCACTAGCTAATAAACTTGACCGATCTACACCTTGTAAAATCTGTTTTCTATCTATATTAATAACCGTTTGGGATTCATTTGGAATTAGGCCGGATATATTAGGATATTTCCCTTCAATAAGCCTTGAATACAATGTATTTGTACCGAATTTAAAGATAATGTGACTCTCTGAAAGATATATGTATACTAAATTTGAATTACTGTTCATTAATTTTAGTAATTCACTAATAGTGGAACTTGGTACAACGCAATTCAATTTCGCATGTGAAGAAATGGTTATTTCACGTAAAGCCAGTCTGTGCGAATCAGTAGCAGCACAAATTAATTTGTTATGATCAATAACGAAATGTACGCCAGTAAGAACGGGTCTAGATTCATTTTTAGCTGCTGCAAAGACAGTTTGTTTAAATACTTCAATCAATTGCTCTGTTTCTACTTGTATTTCTGTATGATTGTCTATAAGTGGTACATTCGGAAACTCATTTGCCGAGAGTCCATTTAAGTGTAAAGTAATTTCATCTGATTGAATTGTAATCAATTGCTCATTCATACTTTTTATTAAAATCTCACTTGGCATTTTCTTAATAACTTCAATGAAATACTTTGCAGGTACAACAATACTCCCTGCTTTTAAAATAGTTGCAATTTGTTCGTCTTCAATTGAAATAGGTATGAATTTTTCAATGAAAATATTCGAATTACTTGCGATTAAAGTAATTCCAGATTGATCTGCTGTTATTTTTATACTGGATAATATAGGAATTAAATTTTTTGCTGAGATAGCTTTACTTACTTCTGAAAGAGCTTGTGTAGATTGTTTGTGATTAACGATAAACTCCATTTTTCCCCCGCCTTAAATGAAATACTATCTTTATGAAGATTGATGAATAATAGTTCCATTAAAAATATAAGGAACTGTTTCTTTCTTTTGTAAAAGGCTTTTTAAGTGTTCTGGTATACGTAAATAAGGTTCTGCTGAATCCAATTCCATCCAGGTAATCTCTTCAATCTCTTTTGGCCGTGATATACAGATTTTCCCTCCGATTATTTCTCCTAAAAAATTAAAGAAGATTGCATGATGTCCTCTCTCCTCAAAAAAGGCTTCACTAATGGAACAAACCCCTTTTACGGATATATCTAGCCCTGTTTCTTCTTTTACTTCACGAATTGCTGCCTCTTCTAACGTTTCCCCGAATTTAACTGCTCCACCTGGTAAAGTGTAATAAGAACCATTTTTCCCTTTGTTTTTAACCATTAATAGCTTTTCATGAGTTTCATCATATAGAAGTGCGTATGTAACATTTACTTTTTTCATATGTAACCCCCTTGAATGGTAAAAATTTTCTGTCTTTATTTTATTCTATCATTAAATTGTTTGGATTCATAAAAAGTAATTTGAGTAAATAACTAATACGAAACGATATCGTGTTCATAGACACACAAAAGAAAAGAGCATATTTTGAAAAAGATTAATCATAATACACTCTTTAATGATTCATTTATAACCTTTTTTCTAAATAGTAATGATTATGTCCTTTAGGATGATCTTCACTTACCCCTATCACTTTATACCCATGCTTCTTATAAAAATTAGGGGCTTGGAAACTAAAAGTATCTAATTTGATTAGCCTACATTCTTTTTTAATTGCAAATTCTTCAATAAGATTCATTAAATTGCTTCCGTAACCTTCGTGCCTGTATTCTTCAGAAACCCATAGAAAGTCAACATGTACATGGTGCCAAAATGTGATTGCCGTTATCCCTCCTACTATTTCTTCTTTTTCATTTTTTACTATAAAACTAATCTTTTCTGAAGGTGTTTTTTCTTCATTTGAAAGTTGTTTTTGGTTATATTCAATTACTTTTTCTCTTATGTAATCACTATCTTCTTGTACCCATTGCTTTACTATTTGCATTTTAACTATCACGCCCCTTTACATTATTTATTCAATTTAATAATCGGAATGTCCTATCTTCTTTAATGTTAGATTATGAAATAAGTACAAGGATAAAATTAGATTTTTTGAATGTCATCCATTATTTATACATTTTTTTGTAAAGCAAAAGAGCCCTAGTATAAGGACTCTTTCTTAGCATTAAGCTATTTTTCGATTTAACGATTTGATTTCCTTCTCCTTTTCTGCATTTGGAGGGCGGATTACTATAGAGATAACGAAAGATATAACACATAGAACACCGATTGTAATGAAGGTTGGTTGAAATCCACCAAGTAGTGCCCCAATGAATGATCCTGCAAGTGCACCAAATCCGAAACCTTGGTAAACAATCCCGTAGTTTGTACTATGGTTTTTTAATCCGAAGAAGTCTCCCACAATTGCTGGGAAGATGGTGATGTTACCACCAAAGCAAAAGGCAACACTTGCTACACAAGCAAAATAAATCCCGTAATTTAGTGGAATGAAACTTAAAGTGAAGACGGACAATCCAATAATAATAAATGTAGCAGAGACGATTTTTAACCGACCTATTTTATCTGATAACGTTCCAAGAATAATTCTACCTATTGTATTAAAGATTGCAATCATTGCGACGGCATTAGCGGCAGTCGCTGCACTAAGACCAACGAGCTGCACCCCAATGTCTTTTACCATACCGATTAAATATAAACCACCCATACAGGAAGTAAATAGCATGAAAAACAAGAAATATACTTGTTTAGTTCGCATCATTTCACGCGGAGTATAGTCATTGTGTAATGTTTCAGTTGCGGTGTTACTTACAATTGCTTCACGTAAGAAGAACGATCCGATTAATACTAAAAGTAAGACGATAATACCCCAATATAAAAATGCTTGTGATACACCAAGACTATCGATAAGATTTCCGTTTACATATCTAAAAATTAAGCTACCCATTCCATATGCTGAAACAGATATACCAGAAATAAGCCCTTTACGGTTTGGAAACCATTTAATTAAATTAGATAGTGATGTAATATATGCTGTTCCATCAGCATATCCAACGACAACACCGGCTAATAAATAAAGTAATGGTAATGAGGAAACTTGTGAACTAAGTATTAAACCGAGTCCTAAAACAATTCCAGCTGTAGCGATCAGTTTACGAAGTCCAAATTTTTGTTGTAGCTTTCCTGCAAATAGAGTTGAGAATGATAAAGAAAAACTCGTAATTGAGAAAGTGATCGCGACTGAATTGAGGTTCCATCCAAACTTACTTACAAGGGGTTGATTAAATAAACTCCATGTGTAAATTGTTCCTAGGCCAATTTGAACAATGATTGTACCTAGAACAATTAACAACGGATTTATAGATGTTTGTTTCATACTAACTGTCCCCTTCTTTTATCATGACATGAATTTTCACAGTTAGTATATCCATGATAAATTGCAAGATACTGTACGGAAAATGGAAATTAAGTTAGCTTACACAAAAAGACACTTCGTCAAGAAGTGTCTTTTTGTAGGTTATATACAGCATTTAAAGAAAGCTTTGTTAAGATAAGACATTTTCGAATGCTTATGTACATATGTTATCAAATAATTTGCTGAAAGTGATGAGACTTAAGACGTATTTTTCTTTCATAAATAAGTCGGAGAGAAAATTAATATTCAATTTCCTCGAAGTCTTTCGGTTGCGGAACAGTTTGCATATTAGCTGCATCTTTCGGATCGCTATAAATCGCGTTTTGTTCTGTGTTTACATCCTTTATATTTTGCTTTTTATTTTTATTCACTTCATTTTTCATTAAAATTCACTCCTTTTTATTATAGGAGTAGTTATGCCCTAACCATATTATTTTTACTGCTGCTAAATGTATCAGCGACTAAATTGCTAAATTCACGTAAATAATATAAATAATTATCTCCACCATAGTTGTATCTTTTATTGTACATTTTAGCAACGACGACATTATATTCTGGAATGACTAATATCGTTGGTCCTGTAATTCCTAATATTTGATAAGAATCTTTCGGAACTCGCTCACCAAGTTCGCTAAATAAAGCAGGTTCATTTTGGACGAACCAAAACAACCCGTTTTGAGGTAGTTCTTTATTTGTATACTCTGGACTTTGTAAGCTCGTAGCAAGTGCTATAACTTCTTTTGGGACAATTTGTTTACCATTTAAAAACCCGTTATTTAAATGCAGGTTCCCCCAGTATGCAAATTCTCTCGCAGAGACAAACAAATTTTTCTCGGAGCCGTCATCTACTGTACCAACACTATTTATGGCATCTTCATTTGGATTTACAACAACCTTAACTAAATTATCATCTTGCTTTATTCTCCATCCAGTTTCTTTGAAATCAGCAGGTATGAATACACGCTCCTTTAATAGTTCAGGAAAACTCTTATTATACAGCTGATAAATAAGCTGCGTGACCATTCTTACATTAATATCTCTGTACGCCCAAGCTTGTCCCGGCTCAAACTCACGAAAAACTGTCCCATCATTAGTTTCATTTAAACCGTGTGAATGAGTTACTAAATGTCTTATCGTTGTTTTACCGAGTAATGAAGGATCAGGTTTTTCAAAAGAATTTACTGCCTCGTCATCAAGTGATTTTATTTTCCCCTCATAAACTGCATAAGCTACCATTAATCCTAAATAGCTTTTTCTTGCGGAAGCGACATTGAACTGTGAAGATATGTTTACTTTTTTACTAGTAGAAATATTTGAATGCGTTCCACTATAATGCTCGAGCACAATCTTATTATCTTTAATAATACAAAGTGCTGCCGCAGAACTTTGATTTGTCTCTTTAATGTTTTCTACCCATGAAATTAATTTTTCATATTTGTACAAATAAATATCCCCCTAAAACATATAAAAATGACAGCATGAAAGAAAAGTTTCAATACATTATAACTTTGCATCTGCACTTTTCTTTCATGTGAAATATTATAGATTTATAATACTTAAATAATCCACCAGTTCCAGCAATTAGAACAGCTGAAACAACCAACGCAGCCTACACAACCTACACAACCGCCGCAACGTCCGCCGCCACAACCACCACAGCGACCACCACAACCGCCACCGCCACAACGTCCGCCGCCACCGCATCCGCCACAACGACGTGCATCGTCTTGAATGTAGTAATATGGATATTGATTTTGTTGCTGATCCCAATACACAACATTACCAGGTTGATAAGCATTAAGGTTTAACGCTTGTAGTTCTTGTTGAAACTCATTCATTATGAAACCCTCCATTTACAAATGTAAATTCCGTCCAAATTTTCGAGTTTATTTACTTTTAAAAATAAAGTAGAAATAAGGCTATAGACTAAATGCGTACATCAACAAAATATGACTTTACACTAGGTGATGTACCTTGTTTATGAGCCTATTTTCTTTATATTCTTTTAGTGGACGGAATTAATATAAATAGAGACAATTAAAAGTTACTAATCCAGCAAGTTAATAGTTCATCACTTAATTTTATTTCTAGTAATTCTTTTACTGAAGGTGTCGGCATTATTGTATAGGAATTTATATTTTCTTTATTAAAATCAATCCAGTGAAATGCTAAATGGGACTCTTTAGATATTGGAGTGAAATCGGATTTTAACTCATTTGAATCTATTTCAAAAATGTGGTTAATTTCATGGTGGAGGGTTTCTTTGGCTTGCCATTGATTTTCTATGACGCCTAAAAATTGTTTTACACTGCAAGTTACTCCAAGTTCTTCTCGCAACTCTCTTAGTAGTGCATTCTCTGCTGATTCTCCAATTTCAACATGGCCACCGGGTAAAAAATAGTGATGTCCTATGTATTCAGCAACTAGTAATTTTTCATCTTTTATCATGATAGCTCGTACAATATGATGGAATTTACTTTTCATTTTGTATTCCTCCTAATCATTCACTTTATACTTGCTCGAAAATTGTCATTTAAAAGCGAGATAATATAAATCATAGGTGTTTCATATGGATGAACATTATTAATAACTGCAAGAGAACATTGTACATGTTTTCGTTTATAATTTAATTAAAACTAATAATTTTGATACATGATTCTAAAAAAGAGTATGTTTATGAAAAAAATTATCAAAACATACTCTTAATATTTTTAGTTGATTCATTCTTTTACAATAAGGTTTGATTAGCCCTATTCTTTGCGGCCTCAAAATCGAAGCCGTAGCTAAAGTATGCAATCACTACTTTTCCCTAAGCAAATCTATTCTCTATTTCAAATTTACCTGCCTGTACAAATTTTAGACTCTTAACGAACCACGAAAGCCTCTTGCGGCATAGTAAGATTCTGCCCCATTGTGATACACAAAGACGTGTCCAAAGCGATAATCGCAAAAAAGGGCACCGCCAAGTTCTCTAATGTCAGAAGGTGTTTGCACCCAACTCGACGTCTTCATATCGAAATTTTCAAGATTATGCAACGCACGATATTCTTCTTCCGTTAATAGTTCAATGCCCATAGCAGTTGCCATATCAATAGCGTTATTTTCTGGTTTATGTTTCTTTCTTGATTCTAGCGCTTCAAGGTCATAACAAACACTTCTACGACCTTTAGGACTTTCTGCTGAACAATCATAAAAAATGTATTCGCCTTTTTCTTTATCAAAATCAACAACATCAGGTTCGCCACCAGTTCTTTCCATTTCATTGAGTGACCACAATTTTTCAGTATTAGCATCCAGCTTTTCTTGAACATTAGTCCATTCTAGGTCGTTATGGCGGTTCATATGATTCTCAAAACGATCTTTCAATGTTTGTAGTAATTCTTCACGTTGCTCTAGTGACAACTCCTTTTTATTACTTTCTTTCATATTAGTTCCTCCCATGATGTTTTTATTAATGATAGTTTAAGTATATATAAATACTGTTTTATAATAAAATGTTTAAATAATTGTGTGAATTCTGCTTGCAATAATTTATATAACTTAGTAACACCACTTCTCCGCAATTTGGATCTAAAACAGAACAACTTATTGTTTCTAAGCAGTTTCTTAATCGATCTTTCAATTCTAGATGTTCTTTTCTTTTTCACCATAAATACAAGATATAACTCTATTCAAAATAGTACATCTTTATTTCAACAACAATAAGCGATATATTTCCTCACCGTCGTATACATTTCCTAATGGTTTAAAACCATAATATTTATATAGTTTTTTTGCAGAAATATTATCTTTATGGACAGTTAATCTAATTTCCTCACACTCTTTAAAGTTATTTTTCATTAAGTTAATGATTTCCTTTAATGCTGCTTTTCCATATCCTTTTCCTTGCTCTTTTTCATCAACGATAAATCCGTTAATCCAATACATATTTGTTGATTCTCGTACATAAGCGTGCATAATAAAACCAACTATAAGGTCGCCATCATATATAGCGAATGGAACATATTCGACATTTTCACCATCTGGTTTTATGTATACTTTAGCAAGTGATACTGCCACTGCCGGAACAAATTGCATTTGATTTTCTTTAACTTGTAATTTCAATGCGTCTTCCCAATTTTCTCTCGTAACAATTTTTAATTGGACGTTCACTATTTTAAGCTCCTTTAAAAAAGAATTTATCTTTTATATTCAACGGAGTGAAATGATTCCCTTTTTCGACAGCACCTTATAGCATTATTTTTATAAAGTCTCGAATAAATTCTTTTTCATCTAATTCTAATGCTATTTATTATAGATATTTTCCGCTCTCGATTTGTTTATAATTATCTTTTTTAAATGTTAAATGAGTAATTATAACCCCTAATATAGTAATTACCCCTCCAACTATCGAAACAAAAGTTGGCACCTCACCTAACCATATCCAAGCGATAATACATGCAGCTACTGGTGTTAAATATAAAGAACTTGTTGCTTCAGAAGCACTGGAATGAGATGTAATATATGCTAATGCAATATATGGAAGTACTGTCGGGAACACACCTAAATATATAATACTCAAAGTAACTTCTATATGACTATGGATCAAGTTCTTTATCTCAAAGAGTTGCTGCAGAATGGTTAATCAAAGTTTTTTATGAGGAGCACGTAGCAAACGTAAGGATTCACCTAAAAGAGCGAAGACGAATAATGATACAAGCCTTAAATAAGTATTGTGCAGATATTGCCACGTGGGATATTCTTAGCGGCGGATTTTTTATATGGCTAAGGGTGATACCTAACATTCCGATGAAAAAACTGTTTTCAGAAGCATTATCAAAGGGAATTCTTTTAAATCCGGGACGAATTTATGAAGAGAAATCAGATCAGTACATTCGTTTATCGTATGGCTATGCTTCTCCTGAACAATTTACTCAAGGTATTTATATATTAAGTGAATTGATTAGTGAGTTGATGGAATAACAAAAATCCTCTTTAATGTAAAGAGGATTTTTGTTATATCTTATTTACCACAATCTCATCTCGTGTCCTAATAAAATGAGTTCTTTATAAGAATCACCGTCAATCTTTAGCGCTTGCACAAAAGATACCCTTATTTCAATATATTAAGTCGAACTAACAATGTTATTCAACTTTTCTCCTATACTGCAATACTATAAAAATAAAAAGGAGGAATTATTATGAGCATTTTCAATATTCTTTTGACCATTCACATATTATTTGGAACCATATGTTTAATTACGGGAATTGTAGCTATGCTTGCTCAAAAAAAGAAAGGGAAACATACGGAATGGGGCGAAATATATCATGCATCCTATGTTGTAATAACTCTTACTGCAATTATATTGTCTATTATAAATTGGGATAAAATCGCATATTTATTTTATGTAGCAATTTTCTCTTATTCATTTGCGATTTATGGCTATCTTGCAGGAAAAAAGCGTTGGAAAAATTGGATTCATCACCATATTAGAGGTATGTTAGGCTCCTATATCGGTGCCGTTACCGCACTTTTAGTAAACATCGGAATTCATATTCCCATTATTAATTTACTGCCGCCTATATGGTTTTGGTTTTTACCGACGTTAATCGGTATTCCTCTCGTAGTCAGTGTATCAAAAAAATATAAAAAACAAAGGAAAAATTAATTGCATTTTGGTTAGTTTCTAATTTATTTTGATATTCTATGTAGTGAATTGAATATTTTGTTTTTGCACTAAGGACATGGAATGGAAGAAAAATAAAAGGAATCCAAGCTTTTGGATTCCTTTTATTTCTGTTTCTTTAAGGCATAAGTGTATCCAAACGATCTGGATAATTAGTAAACATCCCGTCGACGCCCCAAGAAATTAACTTTTTCATATCTTTTTCATTATCTACTGTAAATGGATGAACTTCTAATCCATAATTCTTTATTTTTTTTACGTAGGCTGCATCAATATATTTGTAATTCATACCAAGACCTATGCAGTATGTTTTATACTTTTCTATTTCTGATTCTGTTAATTGAACTGCTTTTTTATATGATAATAATTGTACTAGCGGTATATTGGCATTTAAATTATGAACCTTTCGCAGACTTTCTTCACTAAATGATTGAATAATAACTTTATCATTTATTTGGTAGTGATTAATAATTTCTAATAGTTTTTCTTCCATTCTAGGATATTCATCTGGCGATTTTGTTTCGATATAATAGTTAGCATTATGTCCAAACGTTTCAATAATTTCTTCTAGTGTTGGAACTTTAGCACCTTCAAATTCTTCCTTTGCTAAATTGGAATTCTTTTTATTGAAAAAAGATCCTGCATTTAGTTTCTTTATTTCTTCTAATGTATGTTCTTTAACTAATCCCATACCGTTTGTTGTACGGTGTAATGTTTCATCATGCATAGCTATTAAATGTCCATCTTTTGTCATTTGGAGATTTATTTCTATATAGTCACCTTTTAATTGTTGTCCTAATGTATAAGCCACTATTGTATGTTCTGGTGCATATGCAGAAGCACCTCTATGCGCAATGTTTTTTATATAATTTGATTGATTAGTAGCTTTTATATAATTATGTTCATTTACTTGTTGAAAAACAAAGATGCTTATTACTGTGAAGAAACAAATGATTGTAATTATAGATGTTTTTTTCATAACGGTATGTTAACTCCTATATTTAAAACAATTTGACTTGGATGATTTACTCAAATAAATGCCGATTTTCAAAAACAGTCATTTGTCCTACAACTTGAAAGCCGGATTTTTTATAAATATTTATTCCATCAGGTGAAGCTTGTAATACGCAATACGTATTTTTTAGTTGTTTAGCTTCTTGCAGTAAGAAATTAAACATAGTAGAGCCGAATCCTTGTCCTCTCATTTCTTCTTTAGTCGCAATATCATAAATACCGACACTATCTTTCGTACATACTAAAGAGCCAACAGATACTACCTCACCTTTATAAAGACCTAAGTATAGTTTCATGTCATCGCTATTCCATAAATCTAAAGAAGAAATTTGATTATAGTATGATTGAACATTAGAGCCTTCCGCTGATGTACCGAATAAAGCCGCTAATGTTTCGACAAATTTTTGTATTTGTACCGGCGAAGTTGCTTTTTGTATTGTAAAACCTGCTGGTATGTCTATTGTAGGAAGAATTGTTTGTAAATCTGCAACCATTGCAATATTATTTTCTGCTTCTATTAATCTAAGTTTTAGTAACTCGTTCTTAAGTGTATTCTCTCGCTTTGCATCCCAACACCAAACACTCATGGGGAACCCTTTTTGATTAAAGTATTCTATCTCCGCACATAATTCCTCGTTTCCTTCCGTTAAGTTGTTGTTTAATAAAGTAATAATATTAAATGTATCTGTAGGTAAACCACAGTTAACGGCAATATAATCCTTCGTTTTCTTTACACTCATTCCTTGCACATGTCGAGCAACATATGTAGTTTTATATGTAAAATTATCTATAAGTAACTTTTGATAATTCATCAATCGTGCTCCTTTCATAGAAAGTAATAATTTAATAACTCCTATATTAAATATAACATATAAGAAATTTCACTTAATCAATGATATCCCCCTTTTTAACCCCTTTATATCACACGATGTAGCATAATAAGAATTAAAAATGATATAACATTGTCGGAATGAAAAAAGTGGTATATAATAAATATTAACATTACTAGTAATTATTTTAGGTATTCCTAGAATAAAGGAGCGATACATATGAAAATTACTATTTATTTCGGAAGTCATGAAGATCAAGATGTTCGTACTATGGACTGTCATTTAGATGTAGAAGATACAGAAGAGATTGTTTCTGTATCATAATATAAATAATCGGGATGAACCCTATTCCCTACAGCGTTTAAGACACCTTTTACAGGTGTCTTTTTTATTGTTTTTTCATCAAAAACCCTTTACTTTAGAGCGTTTTAATAGTAAAATATAAATATACGAACAAACGTTCTTTTTGATTTATTTGTACATGAAGGGATGATTTTAACAATGGCTCAAGCAAAGCGCAGAGGAAGAAAAAAGCAAACACCTATTATTTCAAATACAGGCTTTATCGGCTCTGTCTTTATTGATACATTGGAGTTACAAAAGAAATCCTATTATTTCGCTCGTAAAAAACTTCAAATTGTTCATCACGTACTAGATGGTCTATCTGGGGCAACGAGTGCATTATTTAAAGAACATAATATCTCCGCATACATGTCATGTGTGTATTTACATAAACAAAAGAAAATCGGCTTTGTTCTTTCAACAAAACCGTTTGAACAAAGTGATGGGTTTGCTTACTTTATAAATTATTTAATCGAAAAGAATTTTTACGGTAACGAAGAAGTAGAATATCAAGAAGTATTTAATACAGGTTTTATTGGTGTAGTATTCGCGGATTTATCTAGTATAGATCGCTTTAATTTTGAGTTTGAAATGGGTATGTTAACGAAATTAATGAAAGATATGATTATTCCGGTTAAAGAGCTCTTTTTACGCCACAATGTACCGGCTTACATCTCCACTTCTCATTTAGAGGAGCAAAATAAATTAGGTTTCGTTCTATCTGTAAAACCATATGATGAACGTGCAGAAGCAGATTTATACTTCGAAACATATTTAAAAGAGCGCGGGTTATTTATTGGTGATGAAGAAGATGATATTGATAAGATTGTTATTAGAAAGACAGCTGAATTACGATAGAAAAGCACAGGATAATGATCCTGTGCTTTTTAAACATTTAACAATATCATTTAGTTACGTTAAACACTATAATCTGTTGAATGAATTTCTAAATTCAACTTATTTGAGTAAGCCTTATTCAAAATAAGAAATACTATCCCTCCTGCAATTGGAAGCATGTAGGCTGGAATATAATTTAATAATAGACCTGATAATGCCAGTGCTATTGGCTGCATCATTTTACCTATACTTAATCCAATACTGAGCACTCTTCCCCTATATTCATCGGGAATCTCTTTTTGCATGAAATAAGTTAAAGGAATATCAATTAGTGCTATCATTAGTCCTAAAAAGAACATAATAATGCAATACATAGTAACGTATACAAAATTATCTACTTCAATACTGTTGAATAAAACTGGAATCCCTGAAATTATCATGAAAATTGCCAACATAAAACTTGATTTTTTCAAAAGATAGGAATAAGAAAAACAATCAGTTATCTTTTTTACTAATATTGCACCAACTATCATTCCTACTGGAAAAGTCCCATGAATTATGCCAAATTGCTTCGAACTAAGATTGAGAACTGTGTTTATTATGTACGGTAATGGAACGATTACAGCAAAACCTAAGAAGAAATTAAGTGAAGTTAAAATACGAAACGTATTTTTTAAGCTTTCCCTTTCAATTAAGTAAGAAAATCCCTCCTTTATATCTTTAATAAAATTAATTTCTCTTTTTGAACATTCCTCATTTAGGTTGTACTCGAACAATTTAAAGTGAATAAACAATATGGATATGCCCGAAAGAATAAATGAAATACCATTTATAATTATAAAAGTTGTTATATCTAATACAGCAAAAACGATGCCCCCTAACATAGGACCGAGAATTAAAGATACAGAATCGATAATTTTACTTATAGAGTTAATACTCATTAATCTCTCTTTAGACACGATATTTGGTTTTGCTGCTTCTAACCCTATTCCAAAGAATGTTGTAAATACCGACATAAGAAAGGTAATAGCATAAATAATGAATAAGTTTAATCCATAATTGCTGCTTACTATATAAGTAACAATTAATAAACCTCCACTTAGTAAATCCATGCAAACGACCAGTTTCTTTTTATCAACTTTATCTGCAATTACACCGGCAAATGGATTCATAACAATCATTGGAATCGTTCCTAAAATGAGTGTAATTGCGAAACTTAATGCTGATCCGGTTATTTGTAAAACATATAATCCTAATGCGAAACTATAAATAGAGCTACCAAATATTGATATTGTTTTCCCAATTACATAGAGACAAATATTTTTTAGTTCTTGGTTGCTTTTTTCATTTTGTAACTGTATTCGTAAACTCTCCATAACTTTTCCCTCCCGCTTAACTTTGTATTACGTACAGTGTAAGTTCTCGGGTCAACCCAATATCAATATGCTAGTATTAAAAACTTTTAAAAGAAAAATTAAAAAAGATGGGGTTAACCCCATCTTTTTCCAAAAAATGAATATGTATAAATTTCTTCTCCTTGAACAAAGAAATCCTCGTATTTTCCTCCTCGTTCTATATATTCTGAAGTTCTTTCATCTATGGAATTAAACTGTAGCTTTTGGATTTCTCTCTTCACTTTTGAAGACGTAAAATTATCTCGAAATCTAGTTGTAATTTGGCTATTTATGCTGAAATTTTTAAATAAAATAAATGAACTTAATAAATAACAATCAGGTTTTAAAAGGGAATTTAATTCATGCAGCAAAAAGATTTCATTCTCAAAACTGTAATTACTTGTACCAGACTGATCAATTACAATATCAACAGAATGGTTCTGAATAGGTATACTTAAAAAATCAGCGCAAATAAAAAGAATGTTTCTTGTGGAGTTTCTTCTTTCAATTACATCTTTTAAAAATAGAAGTTTATTCAAATCTCGATCAACAGCAATATATAAGCAATCTTCTGGCAGCTCTTCATAAATATTTCGTAAAAAGAATCCAAAACCCGATCCTATATCAAGCAGTACCTTGTCATTTAAATCTAGTTGTTTTAGTTTCTTTTTCGCCCATTCTCCTGCTCTATGTATATTCTCCAAATAAGAAGAATCAGTTTCATGGATATAATCTGAAATAGGATCTTCAAAAGAAGCCCTGTCAGACGTTTCAAACGATTTACCTGCTGTTAAAATCCCTGAAGTAATAACATACTCTTCGCCGCAATTACAAGTTAATTTTCCCTCCATAATTTGATTGCTATTAATAATTCCATCTTGAAGAATTAAATTTTCGCTACACTTAAAACATGTAAGAAAATTCAGTACCCTTAAATCTATCCCTAAAATTGAATTAGAAATCTCCGTTGTTATAGATAAATCATTTAACGCTGCCTTTAATTTATCTCTTCTTTCCTTTAAAATTTTTATTTCATGTTCCATCTTTTCATATTTCAATTTAAATAAAGATTGGTAAAAAGTATCTTTTTCGTAATTCATAGATTTTGCTAAACTTTTATAAAGAAAAAGTTCTTTAATTTCATTCAAACTAAATCCTAGCCATTTGTACTCTAATATAAGCTCTATATCTTTTTGACAATACTCATCAAAAAAATAATGGCCCCCCTTCTTTTCGGGGATAATTAGCCCGAGATCCATATAATGTCTAATCGTATCTATACTTAAATTATTTTTTTCTCCAAATTTACCGATTTTCATAATATCACTACCATTTTAATATTTGTTTATAAATACTTCTTTTCTAATCATAGAAAATCCTTTTATCTATCTATACATAATTATCTTTAGTATGGGGTAGATTCAATGAATACTTTATATTTGTTATAGAAAAAAATAAAAAACCCGCGAATTATTCACGGGTTTTACTCTTAATAACTAATTGCTATTGTTCCTTCACCTGCATGAACAGCAAATGAAATTGGCAATGGATACAGTTTGAAATCCATTTCAGGGAATGCTTGTTTAATATCTGAAATCCATTCTTCAGCTCCATTTTTATCGTTAGCATAGAACATATGAAGTACTTTAGGTAATTCTTTTTCAAGCTCATTTTTAATGTATTCTCTACATTTTTGGATTTTACGCACTTTCTTTTCAAGTAAAAGTTCTCCGCCTTTTACTTCTAAGATTAAGTTGACACTTAATAAACTTCCAAGTAAAAATTGAACTCCCTTTACTCGACCACTTGCATATAAACCTTTTAGGCTTTTTGGAAATACATAAAAGGGCCTTCTTTTTTCATCTACTAATGTTTTATGTATATCTTGTAAAGTCATACCATCATTGTATAACGTTTTAGCTTTTCTCAAAAGTTCATCCATTGGATAACTTGTCGTTTCACTATCTAATACAGTTAAAGGGAAACCTGCCATATCAGCAGCTAACTTCATATTTTGATAGGTCCCACTTACTTTTCCGCTAATAGCAACTGCAAAGCCTTCTTCATATTCTTCTTTGCATTTAGTAAATAATTCTACCATTTCCCCTATGTTAGGTTGCGAAGTAGTAACGGTTCTTCCATCATTTAACGCTTCATAAAGACGTTTATGAACTCCTTCTTCACAATCCTTATAAGACACTCCATCAATAATAACTTCAATTGGGATAACAAAGTTATCACCATCTGTTGTAAAACTCGCAGTTGTACTATCAGTAAACCAAGCAACACGCTTCATGTTGTTCCTCCCTTATTCTGTTCCTCTTTTCTGACTTTTCTATATATTTATCTTACGAAAAGAGAATATCCCCTGTAATAGTAACAGGACTTTATTATTTTGGCTATAGTAGATGGATAATAAATGTGAATGTTTTTTGTCTATTTATCAAAAAAAAAGAAAACCACAAAATTTTCCGGCCTTCTTTTAACATTACATTACTTAAATGTTTCGTTATCTAAAATAACAACATAATCATTCGTCATTCGCCCCGCTTCTTTCGTATAACTGACGAGACGCTGGATGTTATCACAGCAAATTTTTGCTCCCCATACGAGTAACGGTACACCAATAAAATCAATATGAAATCTTCTAGAAAACAAACCGCCTAAAGTCATTGGCAATGGAACTGTTGGTGATGTATTAGAAAAAATAATCTTATCATTGTTTTGATAATGTTTTTGCAGAATCTCTCCTAAATGCTTCATGGCAGGTACAACGACCTTTGATGCCCCACATCCAATTGTATATACAGGATTCCCATATTCATCTTGTCCATGAAAAATAATTTTCCCCATATCTTCTGTTTTCAATTTATTAAAGTACTCTACATTTAAAATTTCTTCTTTCGTTAACTTCCGATCAGTTGGTAATTTATTTAAATGATAAGCTGCAGCTAGCGAGGTTGTATGCGTTCCGCCGAAATCCGTGTAAATGAATATCATATTATCATCCCTTGTTGTAAAAGTTCAATATTATTTAGTATTACCGTTCACAGCGTTGTTAAACAAGGGACGAATGTATTTACGCTTTTTGTGTTAATTCATTATATTTTTTCCAAATATAATAGCGTCTACTAATTACGGTACCTAATGTGATACATAAAAAGGCATTCGTTACAACCATTAATGTGTGGTGAGTACTGCCAGGAAACATACTTTGCTTAATCAAAACCTTTGCACCTAAAATAACAAGGAGAATAATTGTACTTAACCAATTTCCTTTTCGTAATACATGACCTGTTTCACTATCTAATCGAAATGTTAAAGCTTTTCCTCTAATAACTCCAAGACCCAATCCAATTCCGAGCATTGCAACGAATAATAGTACGTGCAATATATTTAATTGTCCCATATGAATAATGGACTGGATTGTTACAAAGCACAGCAAAGCCGGAATGAGCCAAATACGATTAATATTCACTTTGTATTCCTTACCTTGCATTAATACAATTATTAGAATAACAAGTAGAATAACAAATAGAATATCCATTTAGAGTCCTCCTATATACTTGTTTACCTTTGAAAATTATATTCGCCTCTGTTCATACCATACATGAAATACGATAGCTACTTTAATTTGTAAAATACGGAATGTGATTTTCCATCAGCCTTAAGCATTATTTATAAAAGTAAAAAGACGTACTTTCTACTCGTACGTCTTTAGTAGCTTTATTAGTACATTCCTAAACTGGTTTAAACTTTTATTTATCAATAAATTCTACACCTTTAAAGTTAGTTTTATCTAATACTTGAATGTTAAATGTAGCAGCTAATTTTAAAGTGATTTTATAAATGGAATATCCAATTATAGAACCTAGAACGTTACAGATTACATCATCAATATCGGTAATACGTCCCCAGCCACTAACTAATGACTCGATTAATTGTAACAATTCTATACTAACCGATATGATAAAACCTAATAAAATAGTATTTTCAACTTTTTTGAATTTATTCCATATAAGTGGTGCTAAAAACCCTAAAGGCATTAATAATAAAACATTCCCGCCTACATTTCTTACGATTAGACCAATCATAAATAGGACATCACCATCATAAGCACTCCCTATTTGACCGATATCTTTAATAATTGATGCAAAAGGAATAATATTGACTGACCGATTAAGATTTTCAACACTAGAAGGAAACCCGATTGGTAAAGGGAATAAGGTTACTGCAACAACCATACAAATGTATACTGCAAATAGAAAACTAATTAACTCTTTCCACCAATTCACATGCTTTTTATTTTTGAACCCAATTAATATACTTCGGACAAATAAATAACAGATAACCCCAAAAATAATAAATAAACTACCGTTAATCATATGCAAATCGCTAACACATCCCTTTATCTTAATTATTCTATAGGACTTTTCGCAGGATGGTTTTGTCATACGGAATAATGTATCTTTATATTATTGTAAATTCATTAAAGAGAAACCTTCATTTGCGGGATTTTCATATTTTTCTTTCCCTCTAAGTACATTGTCATAATATGCTGTATCTAAAAAAGATAACGAACGGCAACGTACCCAGCCTATTTCGTCTTCTTTTTTATACGCTCTAATTTTTATATCCATGTAATTAAAAAACTCCTTCTATTTCTACCATGAATTTTTCGGGTCCTGTCCCTTTATTTGATGGAATAACTAATGTAATTCCTAAGTCCGGGTATACGGCCGAGCGGAAACTCACGCCTGGATCATATCCCATTACATGATATTTAAAAATATTTCCTTGTCTTTTCTCAATCCATATTCCATAGCCGTAAGACTGGCTATTATTCACCAAAATATGAGGAGTTAAAAGTAACTTCGTATATTCGTGGCTTAATATTTCGTTGTTAAATAGAGCTTCCCAAAATTTCACCATGTCTGGTGCAGTAATATAAGCACCACCATCAGAACCTCCTTTTATGGGTATAGAGTATGCATTTGTTCTCCATTTTTGACTATTTACATCCTTTATATATCCGAGAGCTGTATGTTTTGGTAAATTATCTAAAGAAAAATAGCCTGAATCATTCATGCCAACTGGAACAAATATGTTTCTTTCTATATATTCCGTAAATTCAAGTCCTGTCTGCTGTTCTATAATTAATCCAAGTATAATAAAACCTGCATTGTTATAGTAAAACTTACTTCCTGGTGTAAACATCATATTACTGTTTTGGAATAATGGTAAAAAGTCTTTTAAACTTTTTAAAAGATACATAGGGGTTTGTTTCCAAAGATCTTCAAAGTTATCCATGATACTTTCATCAAAATAATCTGGAATACCCGAACTATGCGTTAAAAGTTGATGCACTGTAATATCTTCATTAAAGTTTGGGAATTTAATATGTAGACAATCTTTTAACTTTGTATGAAAAGTAATTACACCTCTTTCAACAAGTTGACAGATACTGATAGCAGTGAATAATTTACATCCTGAGGCAATTCCAAATCTTGTTTGTAGTGTATTGTTTATACATTCACTTCTGTTAGCATATCCAAATGAATTTTCATAGATAATATCATCATCTTTTTTTATTAAGACTACCCCAGAAAAATCTATATTCTGATGTATTTCTTTTACAATTTTCTCTATTTGATCTTTTGTTTTTATCATAATAACCACCCTTGTTTATCAGTATTGTTCTTTCCCCTTATTATTTTTCCATATATAGGGGAAAGAAACCTCCTATTCACCCCCCTTAAGTTTTAAATAAAAACCAAGGGAACTATTTCGATTTTATTGATTCAGCGGAATATACCTTAGACTGCGATGGTAATAAAGTAAACACGCATAATAGGATAGTAATAAGTAGCATTACCAATACTCCTACAATGACTGCAATTTGTATAGAAGTGAATTGAGTTGCAATGCCGAACAGAATCGTTATAAAAATTGTTAAAACAGCTATAACGAGCCCGTATATACTCCCGATTCGTCCCATCATATGAACCGGAACGTTATTTTGATAAAATGTGTAAAATCCTGTATTTGCATATGCCATAGAGAAAGATAGAATAAAGAATCCGATAGCAGCTATTAAAAACTCACTTGAAAAAGCATAAATCAAATATCCGATTGCAATGAATAATGATCCTATCCCAATTAGAAATGAAGGTGCTAATTTTTTTGATAAAATTGTATTTGTTATGGCTCCTAAAATAAAACCCGCTCCAGCGATACTAACTAGGAAGCCATACTCACTATCTGTTAACAATAAAACTTCTTTTGCAAACGATAGTTCAAGCGAATCAATAGCGGTAGCTAAGACCATCATCCCTTGAAATAAGAAGTAAACACAAACAATATACATAGATTTTTTACTAAAATTTAAAACTATGTTCCAATCTTTCTTTAATACAGTTAGCGACAATTTATCATTGGATGTATTAGAATCGTCTTTTTTATCAAGATTAGGTAAAAGTAATGTAATGAACCCTGATAGCAGAAATGCTATAGCATTCATATATATTGCAAACTCTGGTGTGCCAATTATTAATAATATCCCCGCTACCGCTGGACCAATTAAAAATGCACCAGATCCTATTAAACTACGTAGTGAGTTGAAACGTTGTCTTTGCTCTACTGGAATTAATTTCGTCATATATGTCATAGCAGTTGGCTCATAAATCGCACTAGCCATGTTAATAAAGAATACTAAAAGATAGATAATCCAAAGAGATGGAAGCAAAGGTAAAATGACGATAAATACTGCGCGGTATATATCAAGGTGAATCATTAACTTCCGTTTGTTTAAACGATCTATCATACTTCCCGACCAAGCGTTTGTAAATAAAGCAGCTAATGGTTTAATCACATATAAAGCAGCAACCGCTAAAGCTGAGCCGCCCATATTATAGACAAGTACATTAAGTGCTATTAAGTAAATCCATGCACCTAAATTTGCAATACCGACTCCGGACAGTAGTAATAAAGGATATTCCCAATCTTTAAGTGATTTTTTCAATTTAGGCACCCGCTTTCTAAATTGTTTTAAACCAATAAAAAAAATCCCACCCCCAAGACTTAAAGTCTTAGGGACGAGATTTATCATCGCGGTGCCACCCTAGTTTATTAATATGTCGCCATATTAAACTTATCAAGTACTGCATTTAAAAATGCTTATACTTTAGCTCTATAACGGGAGCTCCCGTCACACCACCCCCTTATTAAAGGTTCCGATGTGCTGCTCAGAGGCTTGATTCAATAAAGAATTTTTGCTCCTTTTCAGCTAAATAGAGCTCTCTGTGAAAAATTCATTTTATTTACTCTTCTCATCATCGCATGTAATTTTATCCATATTATCATATAGGTTGTATATTGTAAATAATTAAAAAGAATAATCAGTTTTTTTAAGAAAGTGAACATCCTTTATAATTTTGTAACTTGATTTTTTATTTATTAAAAGAATACGGTGCGTGAAATTGCTTGTAACTCTAACAAAAAGAGCCTATTATACTATAGACTCTTACAAAATTCGATATTAATTTGTACTCGCTTCTGCTAATGGTTCTAGAGGCGGTTCCAAATCTAGTTTTAAAGTATCACCTTCTTGTATATATTGTCCCTTTTCAATGCTTTGACTCGTTACATACCCTGTACCTGTTGTTTTTACATCTAATTTCAGCAACTTAGAGAAATACATAACATCACGCATTGACCAACCTTTTAGGTTAGGCATTTTCACATTACTTCCTAATAGAAATATGCGATCTCCTTCACTCATTACCTCGCCAGTTTGTGGATATTGTTTTATTATCTTTCCTTCTCCTAATAATACCGGCTGAAATTTCTCTTTTTCTGCAATGTTTTTTACAGTATCCATCGTTTGATTTACATAATTTTGTACTTTTATTTCAGATTGCTTTGTTGCATCTTCCATTTGTTTTTCTGTATATGGTTTCACTTTTAAATATTCTAGACTATTTTTCATAACTGGTTTAAAAATTTCAGCAAGAGGCTGAGCACCGTATTCATTCCCCTTTAATTTAGGTTGCTTAATGGCTAAATATACGACTAATTGCGGATCATCAATTGGAGCCATTCCCAAGAATGAAAAAATATAATTATCTTTCCCTTCCATATATCGTCCATTTTCAGGATTCGGAATTTGCGCTGTCCCTGTTTTACCACCAATCGGATAACCATCAATTTTATACATCGTTCCCGTTCCTTTTGATGAAGTAATAACCCGCTCCATTAAGTTCCTTACCTTATCTGCAGTTTCTTTTTTAATCGGATTCCCTATTTCTTTAGGTTGATTTTCCATAATAACTTGTTTATTTGTTGGATTTACAACCTTATCAACAATATAAGGTTGCATCATTTTTCCATCATTTGCTATAGCTGTGGCCGCTTGTACGATTTGAATAGGAGTTACAGTTGAGCCTTGGCCGAAAGAAGTAGTAACTTGTTGAATTTGAGTATTTAACAATAATGTATTTTTACTTTCTCCAGGCAAATCTATCCCTGTTTTTTGATTGAAACCAAATTTATTCATATATTGCTTGAATTTATTTGGTTTCAGTAACTGGTCTTCTAAAATAGAAAAAGCAACGTTAGATGACCGTTCAAACCCTTCATCAAATGTAATTGAGCCCCATCCATATCCGCCATTATGATCTTTAATTTCTGCTGAACCAACTGTGTATTTTCCTGATTGGAAATATTCTTTCCCGTTATATACACCTTCATTAATTGCAGCAGCTAATGTAAAAACTTTCATTGTAGACCCTGGTTCGAATGCGTTCGCAATTGGATCATTTAAAAAATATTCAATGTCTCCCTTATTAGGATTATAACTAGGCTTACTAGACATTGCTAAAACTTTACCTGTTTTTGGATCTGCAATGATTCCTACTAACATAGAAGGATCATAGTGTTGCTCCGCTTTGTTCATCGCATCTTCTAAAAAACTATTAATTTGTTTATCAAGCGTAAGATATACGTTATTTCCATTTTTAGCAGGTTCTATTTTTCCTATATCATTTGTAAGTGGGATACCTCTTCGTGAACCTACATATTCTACATTTCCGTTTTTAGAGCGTAAATATTTATCCAAACTTTCTTCAAGCCCAAACTTCCCCTCCGCATTACCTTTATCATCTGGTCTTGCAAAACCAAGTATATACGAGGCGAAGTCTTCATTTGGGTATACTCTAGCTTTTTCTGTTGTAAACGATACACCTGGTATTTTCAAATTATTAATTTCTTCCTTCGCTTCTCTAGATAAGTTACGTCCAATTTTACCAATTTCAACTTGCGTACGTCCTTCATGAAAATTTTTCATGATCTCCTCTTTATCAACTTCAAGTGCATCTGCTAAACGTTGTGCAGTATCTTCTTTATCTTTTAATTTATCTTTTCCTTTTAAGTTTACAACGATGCGATATGTCGTTGAGTCTTGGACTAATACTTTCCCGTTTTGATCATAAATTGTCCCGCGATTTGCCTCTAAAACTCCATTTTTATTTTGTTGTTCCTTCGCAAGATCTTTTACATTAACATTATGCACGACTCCTACTGCTTGAATATAAAATATACGTAAAAGCATAGTAAGAAACAAAACAATAAAAGCAATCATCATATATCGAGCGCCTTTATTCGTTTGAAGTTTATGCATACTAATCTCCTTTCCTTTACAATGCATTAATGCGAAGATGCGCTACTAAATATGTTCTTTAATATAGTAGATACTATATTTTTCGAAGTTTTTTTACTAATTCCTCTATAATAATAAGAAAACCAGTTCTGTTGCTATTTGTTTTTTTATTAATTTTGTAATTTTTAATATAAAATACGGTAAGTGAAATTTAAGAATCTTCAAAAAAAGAACCTACTTTTTGTAGGTTCTTAAGATTAAGCTATATGGTTATATTTCGCTAAAAATGGCACTCGTTTTGCTACTAGTGCATACATTTTGAAAATAAAACTTGCTAACGGTTCAAATATACGTGCGCTTTGCATCACTAATCCACTTGTAATAAATGTTAAGAACGCAGCACCAAGTATATCTAGAGGATAATGAACACCTACGTACATGCGTGATACACCGACTAATATTGCCCATATAAGCGCAATATATTTAAGTTTTTCTCCTCTTAGAATAAATACGAAAGCAATAGAAAATACAAGTACAGAATGATCACTTACAAATGATGAATCTGCTGCATGCGGTACTAATTGATTTACATGATGTGTAATAAAAGGACGCGGATGATAATATACCGCATGTATAAGAACATTTACTAATAATGCAATACTAACTGAAAGTGTCGTGTATAACACCGTATATTGTTTTCGGATTGCATTTTCTTTCTTTCCATTATTGAACCATAGGATAAGCATAAATAGAATAGCTACATATGCAGCACTATTTGTAATAGCAATCATTAGCGTATCTAATAGCTTGGATGATCCAGCAAAATTATTAATCCATTGAAATACTGTGTAATTCATATTACTCTCTCCTTATTTTTTCTCATTGTACTTTAAATAAAGATACAAGTGTTCTTGATTTACACAGTATACAACATCAAAATGAAAATGGGCTTAAACTTTTCTCATCTAATTCTCATTTTGCTACTATTCATTTGACATTCGTGTAACTATTTACAAGAGCTAAATATGTATAAAGGCTATAAAACATTTAAAATAGTATGGTAATCGCTCTATGCATGAACAGAATACTTAACATGTTCATTTCAATATACTGTCAACGAAATCATATTTTCATTCCATACGAAGGGCAATATTACCGAATTGTTCTCCTTGCTGCATTCGATTTAAAGCTTGAATTGCTTCTTCTAATGGATATACTTTATCAATGATTGGTTTAATATTATGTTCCTCTATAAAATGAATCATCTCATTAAATTCCTCACTGCTCCCCATTGATGTTCCCATAATATCGATTTGATTATAAAATAATGCTCGTAACGGTAATTCAATTTTATCTCCTGAACTTGCACCAAAATTAACAATTCTTCCGTTTGGTTTTAATACATCAAAATATTTCAAGAAAGTCGCCGGACCTATACTATCTATAATTAAATCTACTTTTTCTCCATGTAAGCACTCTTCCCAAATACCAGAACTATTAAATGAAAAGTCTGCGCCATAGTTTTCTGCAGTCTTTCTTTTACTCTCTATCCTTGAAGTAACACTTACCTTTGCTCCAATTGCTTTAGCAAATAACATAGCATAAGTAGCTACACCACCGCCAATTCCCGGAATTAGAACATGTTCTTCAGATTTCAATCTACCTTTTGTAAAAAGCGCTCTATATGCAGTTAATGCCGATAAAGATAAAACACCAGATTCTTCCCATGTAAGATATGGTGGCTTTTTTACTATATTTTCAGCTGGTACAATAACATATTCGGTAAACGTACCATTTGCTGGTCCACCTAATACTTCAGGTAACTCTGGTATTTCGTGAATATTATTCCACCCAATACTAGGATTTATAATAACCTCTGTATGTAGTGTGATATTTGAAACACCGTCTCCTAATTCAGTAACAATACCTGCACCATCTGAACCTAAAATTAAAGGTAATTCGATTTCTTTTCTATTATTCATTATAAATAAATCACGATGATTTAAACCTGCTGCTTTTAATTTCACTTTAACCTCTCCAATGTTAGGAGTTATCTCAGGTGATAATTTATATTCTAAACCGTCTAATCCTTTTTTATGTTGATGTACAATAGCGTTCATTAATAATCCCCCTTAGTAATTTTAATGTACTAAAAATATCGAAATAAATAAAATAATCTGATTGTAACAACTAAAAAATAATAAAAATCATTATGATGAAAAAACAAAATCCTCCCCACACTTTTTTGTAGGAAGGACTTTAATTGATACTACTTATACTTTGTTAATACTCTTTTTGGCCAATGTTAATATATTTCGAATAAACGGATCTTTCGCATTTGTATATGAAACACGATCAAAAGGATATGTAGCAGCAAGTTTCTCTTTTAATTCACTATATTCTTTTCGTGCCCATTCATTATTTATGAGAAAATCTCTAAATAAGAGGTTGTTCTTCCATTCCTCACTATTATAAATATACACATGTAAGTGATGACTACCCGCTCTCCATTTCCCTTTTCTAAAAAAACGCCAATTAAGTGTTTCTTTTGGAACATATTCATAGCCAATTTCCGCTAGGGGTTCCCTCCAATTTTCGGTAATTTGTAAATTTGTTACGCCAATCATCATATCAATAAGCGGTTTAGCCCCTAATCCTTCTACGGCCGTGCTTCCTATATGTTCAATAGCAATAATTTCTTCATTTAGTAACGGCACAATTTTATTTTTTTCATTTAAAAACTCTGTATGCCAATAATGTTCGTACGGTTTAATTAAGATTTTCCCATCCATTTTCTTTCCTCCTTATAACTATACATCATTATATTTATAAAATTTAATTGTATTAACATAGGGATTTTACAAAATATGTCGAATATTATAATAGACAACTTAATTATACTAAATATGAGGTGAATCATGAAAGATATTCCAGTTGAAATTCAATTAAATACTGTCACATTCCAACTAAAAAAACATCATAATTTTGATTGGCTTACGAAACTAGGAACAGTATTTGCAGTTTTTGACCAACAAGATTCCGGTAATATAAGTTTCGGTGTTGAAAAGAATGGGAAAAAGAAGTTTATTAAATACGCAGGGGCACAAACACTCGCATATAATGCTTCTACAAATGAAGCTATAAAAAGATTAAAAAACTCAGTTACTATATACAATGAATTAAAACACGTTTCTCTTATAAATTTAATTGATCACTACCCTTTACAACATGGATATGTTTTAATTTTTGATTGGTTTGACGGTGAATGTCTTCACCCGCACTGGAGTTTCCCACCCCCAGCAAAATACAATGATCCTAATTCACCATTTTATAAATATAAGAAATTATCCGTTAAAGACAGACTGATTTCATTAAATTCTATTTTTAATTTCCATACTTACGTTGAACACAAACACTATGTAGCTATTGATTTTTATGACGGTAGTATTTTATACAACTTTAAAACTAATGAAACAAAAATTTGTGATATTGATTTATACAGTAACACACCGTATGTAAATAAGATGGGGCGACTGTGGGGATCATCTCGTTTTATGTCACCTGAAGAGTTTCAACTTAACTCTATAATAGATGGAAAAACAAACGTATTTAATATGGGGGCTATAGCTTTTGCACTTTTAGGTGGCGGGCAAGATCGTTCCTTTATAAAATGGGAAGCTGGCGAAGGATTATATGAAGTAGCATACCGTGCTGTAAATGAAAATCGTAGTAAGCGCTATGCGTCAATGGAAGAGTTTAATAATGCATGGTTAAAAGTCTATAACACTGAAAAGTTATAAAAACTACATACATTATAAAAGTACATGTAAAACTTGTACTTTTATAATGTATAATACATATGGGATTGAAATTCAGGATAACGGGGCATGTATTATGAACTTTGTTTATATTAATCAAAATGTTTTAAATAATCTTCTTTATATTTTAAGCAGTATATTTATTTTTTATTTTATTTATGATAGTGGGTACTTCGGGAAGAAATATAAAAAACTACTTATCATTCTTTGTACGAGTATCCCACTAATTTTATGTATGCGGTATCCCATCTATATGGATGAAAATTATATTCACGATTTAAGACAAATCCCCTTTTTAATTGGTACACTTTATGGTGGATTTCCTGTCGGTATTGCATTACTCATGATTTTATTAATAATACGTTTTATATTTTATGGTTTTAGCCTGTTAACAATCATTGTTTATGGAACGATGTTAATAATTACAGCATTCGCATCATCAAAATTTAATACATACAATAGGAAAATAAAAGTAGCTTCATCTATGTTTTTAACTTTTTTCCTTGCAATATTTACAACAGTAATTGTTTTAACTCTATCAGATTTTGAAGTGAATAATTTGTACATTATTTATTTCATTCTATTACCAACTATTTTAATATTATTTATGGTCTATTTTAATGAGGTTTTAAAAGATGCAATATTCATGCGATCAAAATTAATAAAAGTTGAAAAAATGGAGATTGTCAGCCAACTCGCTGCAAGTATTTCACATGAAGTAAGGAATCCATTGACTGTTGTAAAAGGATTTACACAACTTTTAAAAACACCCAATATAACTCAACAATCCAAAGATGAGTATATTGAACTTATTCTTGAAGAGTTAAATCGTGCACAAGCAATTATTGATGATTACTTAACTTTTGCCAAACCGGCTTCAGAAAGACTAGATCATATTTCAGTGGGGCACGAGTTAAATCGAGTTATTAATATGATGTTGCCTTTTTGTAACATGAATACTATTAATATTACAAAAGAGTTCTCCGGTGGAACAATTATTGGTAATACACAGCACTTCCATCAATGTTTTTTAAACTTAATTAAAAACAGTATTGAAGCAATGCCGAATGGCGGTGATCTTATTATTTCTGCATCTGTTAGTAATAATAAAGTCATGATACGAATTCAAGATAGTGGAATTGGAATGTCTCAAGAGCAAATTAATCGATTTGGCGAACCGTATTTTAGTACAAAAACGAAAGGTACTGGTTTAGGTACGATGGTTGCTGTAAAAATTATCGAAACGATGCGAGGCACATTGAAAATCCGAAGTGTTATAAATAAAGGAACTACTTTAACTATCACATTACCTAAATACAGTAATGAAGAGATTTCGTATAATAAATGAAAAAGGAGCTTAATAGCTCCTTTTTCATTTATTTCGATACAAAAGGTATCTGCTATGTTTTTTAAAGTTTACATTTTGTAGAGATTAATTAGAAATTAGTAACCTTAGCTCCAACAGCTACATCCAACAATAATTAATAAAATAAATAACACAACTAATAATGCGAAACCTCCACCAAAACCACAAGAACCGCCGAAACTCATATTTTTTCCTCCTTTTGGTTTGAAAACTAATAGGTAGTTGATCATTTTAACTGGTTCGTATTATACAGTATGTGTATCTCCCTTTTTTGAGCATGTCTTCATAAAATTAGTAAAAGCACTCTATTGAGAGTGCTTTAAAATGGGTACCAGAAACTCTTGAATACATTTACTTTTAAGTACACTGCAATAATTAAAATGATAATACCAACAAAAAGAGTGATGTAATCTACTTTTTGAGCATTCTTTGCATAGTACCACGTACGTTTGTCTTTCTTTCCAAACCCTCTTAAATCCATTGCATTTGAAACCGTATCAATTCTTTCTAAAGAATGAATAATAAGTGGCCAAAAAATCAAAATACGATTTTTCATACGAATCCATAAACTTGCTTCTCCCTTTTCAAAAGGTACGCCTCTTGTCTCCTGTGCATGTTTAATGATTATATATTCAGATTGAATGTTTGGTATATAACGCAGTGCAATATTTATTGCATATGTAATTTTATAAGGAATGGTAAATTTATTTAAGCTGCTGACAAATTCACTTGGATGAGTTGTATAAATAAAAAGAAGTGTAAATGGTAATAACGTAAAATATTTTAATGAAAGTGTAGCAGCAAAAAATAATGTTTCGTATGTAATTGTTGCATAACCTATATGAAAAAAAGATGTGTATGTTCCTGTTAATTCTGATCCATATGCTGGAGTAATAACAAGAATCATAATAGAATTTAATAAACTAAATGTAAATATAACACTGAAAACAAAAATAATTTTACGAAACTGAATTTTAGCGATTAAGAGGCCGATACATCCAATAATAAATAAAATTAGCAACATACGAAAATCAAAAAATAAAAAAGTAAGAGTCATACAAAATATAAATAAAGATAACTTAATTGCACCATCCATACGATGAAAATATGTATTATGCATACTCCTCCCTCCTATTAACCTCTATATAAAGTTTCACAAACATTTCTGGAGATGGAATTCCGCTTAATTTAGCAAGCTTTATTAATGAAATCTCCCGTAGATTGGTTCTTTGTAACGTTTCTTGATCTCCTAATACAGCAGATACAGTATTGTTCGCAATGATTTTCCCTTCATGCAGAACTACCGCTCGATTTGCGTATTCTAAAGCAAGATTCATATCGTGTGTGATAAAAATAAAGGATATGCCCTTTTCAGCCAATGTTCTTATAAACGACATAAACTGTTTGTAATGGTAGTAATCTTGCCCAGCTGTCGGCTCATCTAATATAATAAGTTTTGGGTTTGTTGTAAGTACAGAAGCAATAGTTAGTCTCTTTTTTTGCCCGTAGCTTAATGCCTGAATTGGCCAATTACGAAATGGGTATAATCCACAAATTTTCAAAACAACTTCCACTCTACTACTAATTTCTTCTTTAGAAACCTTTTTTAATTTTAATGTGAATGAAACCTCCTCTAAAACAGTACGTTGTGTAATCATATGATTTGGGTTTTGCATAACATACGAAATAACTTCGCCACGTTTACGGATAGACCACGTATTTATGTTTTCTCCAGCGAATGTAATTCTCCCATTTTTTGTTTTATTTATTCCTATTAGACTATGAGCTAATGTCGATTTACCTGCTCCATTATGACCCAATAATGCTACTATTTCACCTTCTCTTATTGAAAGGTTTATATCTTCTAATGCTGTATGTTTATTATTATACGAAAATGATAAATTTTCTATTTGACATACTTCTCTATTTTTATGTGTGTCTTCAAATGAAACTTGTTTCTGCATCCAATTCTTCATTACGCTATTAACTTTTTCATTACAAAGATTTTCAATTGGGAACAACAGGTTATTGTTATTGACAAAATTTAATTTCTTTAGCGCCTCTATATAAATAGGTTCTCTTAGCCCGATATTTGGTAATATATTAGATGCTAATATTTTATCCGGTGAACCCATCGCAACAATTTCTCCTTCATCGATTAAAATAATTTTGTCTAAATCAAGGTTTAAAATTTCTTCTATTCGATGTTCAATAATTACAATTGTTTTATTATATTTCTCATGAATATCTTTAATGAGTTCTATAGTATTCAAACTACTTGCTGGATCTAAGTTAGCTAACGGTTCATCAAATAATAATATATCTGCATTTGTCGTTAGCAGACCTGCAAGAGAGACTGTCTGTTTTTGACCTCCTGATAATTCATGAGGACTTTGTGCATGAAAATTCTGCATGTTTACTTTTTTTAAAGAATCATTAACAATTTTTTTCATTTCATTTTGATTTACACATTCGTTTTCTAATGAAAATGCTACATCTTCTTCGACAGTAAGACCAATAAATTGTGAATCTTGATCTTGTAATATTGTTCCTACATGTTTACTCTGTTCAAAAATACTTCCCTCTCTCGGATCCTTTCCAGCTATTAAAATATTACCAGTACTAATCCCTTCGTAAGAAAATGGGATTAGCCCATTAATACAATGAGCTAATGTTGACTTACCTGAACCACTTCTTCCAGCTAGTAGTACCTTTTCCCCTGGATATATATGAAATGTAATTTCTTTTAAAGTAGGCTGTGCGGCATGCCCATATTGAAAGGTAAATTGTTCAAAAGATATAATTGGTTGCATGTATACATCCCTACTTTTCAATTTTTAAATGTGTATGTTTCTTATTTGCTTTAGCTAGACCAATCGTGATTGGTAATCCAAGAACTAAAAATACGATAATGTCTGAAATGGTTGCTCCTAGTACTTGTATAACGATTTTGTCAAACGGTTCTCCCATCACAATAATATCGAATGCACCAGCAAATATAATGGCAATGACAATTCCAACTAACCCCGCTATTGCAAAATAAGAAATATCACGGTTATTATACGCTCCATTTTTCACACTGAAACCAGTTCTTTTTTGTATAAGACCCATTGAAAATCCGATAATCCCCGAACTAAACACCCATCCCCACCAAATACCCCAACCAGCGATTGTATCTGTAACGGTATGACCAATAAGCCCTATTAATAGTCCTGCTACTGGGCCAAATAACGCACCAAAAACTGTTAAAATAGCCAATGCTGGTTTAATAAATGTATTGGGTGCGATAGAAAATCCCCAAAGCCCTAATACCCCGTATAAAGCTGCTCCAATTCCGATTGCTACTACTAGTTTTGTCGTTAATTTGTTCATTACAATTCTCCTCTCCTATTATCCTGCTTTTAATACTCTATATTTATTTTGAAAATGAATTATGCATCGACACTTCCTTTCTATACAACAAAAAATGACCCCTTAAATTAAGAGGCCATTTTCTTTCACGTACAAGAATCCTCTTATCTTTCAAAAGACATATAAATGTCCTCTGCGGAATTAGCACCTTCCTATGCATTTACATAGGGGTTGCTGAGGCTTCGTAGGGCCGTTCCCTCTACCTCTCTGGATAAGTATGTATTTGTAATCTGTATTATGGCACTAACAATTAAAAAATTCAACACTTTTCTTAATGTTTTTATTTTTCTATAAATAGTTCATTTAAATCATTGTATTCTTATAGGAATTATGAAATAATGAATTCAAAATTGTTACGGGAGGAATACATGATGAAAGTTATTGGCCTAATTGGCGGACTAAGTTGGGAATCAACATCGTTATACTATAAACATATAAATACACTAACCCTCTCTCAATGTAATCAAAATGCGAAGCTTGTTTTATATAGCATGGACTTTGGTGAGGTAACTACATTATTACAAAATCATCAATATGAAGAAGTGAAAAATGAATTAGTCACAGTAGCCAAAAAGGTAGAAAACTCTGGAGCTGAATGTTTACTAATGTGTTCAAATACGGTCCATTTATTTGCTGAGGAAGTAGAACAAGCAATATCAATCCCACTTCTTCATATCGGTGATGTAAGTGCTAAAGAAATGGTAGAACAGAATATAAAACGTATCGGACTATTAGGAACAAAACAAACGATGGAACAAGATTTCTATACATCACGACTAGCAAAATATAACATTGAGACAATTATCCCAAATGACGAAGAAAGAACTTTTATCCATCACGTCATATTAAACGAATTAAGTAGAGGCATTATTTCAGAAACTTCAAGGGAGAAACTAATACAAATTACCAATTCATTAATTCAAAACGGTGCGGAAGGTATATTACTAGGCTGTACTGAAATACCATTGCTTATTTCCCAAAATGACCTTACTGTTCCTGTTTTTGATACTGCTTTTTTACATGCAAATACTGCTGTACAATTTGCTGGATAATAATATAAAAGCATAAAGGTAGATCCTCTATGCTTTTATATTGTCCGAACTATTTATTTAAAAGAGCATCAATAACTGCAATGGCTCTTTCGGAACCACCACACTCTAAAAAACTTTCATTCAGTTTTCGAATGCCATGTTTATACTTTTTATTTGAAAGAACGTCTGTTACCGCCTCTTTTAAAGTTTGCACATTAACATGCTCTTTCAATAATCTATGTGCTGCCTCAAGCTCAGTTAATCTTTGCGCTATCATAGGTTGATCTTTATCATGCGGTATTATCACAAATGGGACATTGTAATAAATTGCATCGTGCACACTATTCATTCCACCATGTGTAATAAAAACATCTGCTTCACTTAATATTTCTGATTGAGGTACGTAAGGGGCTATAATAAAGTTATCTGGCGCTTGCTTAATTTTTGAAATATCATTTCTATCACCGATCGCCATTACTACAATCCCTTCGAAATTTGAAAAAGCATCAATACAAGTATTAAAAAATGGTTCGAGCCCTTCAAGAAGTGTTCCCATTGAAATATAAATAACTTTCTTTTTTGAAAGCAATTCAAGTGGAAACTTTGCATTTGTTTTGCGCTTTATAATACTCGGTCCAATAAAAACATTGTTTTCTCCGAACGAATCGCTATTAGGTTGAAAATAACGACTTGTATACACGAGACTAATATCTCCCTTATTATGCATAAATTGAAGATTATTTTTGGGCTTTACTCCAAATTCATGTTCCATTTGATACAGTAACTTTTCAGAGAGTTCATCGGGTTGGAATTGTATTTCTGCATTTGGATGAAAAGGCAAGGTTTCCAATAATTCTGGTGGAATTAAAAATATAGGAGAGGAAACTATGCCTGGAACTTGTAAATATTCCTTTACTAACTCTCCGGCACCAAATATATCATAAACTACGAAATCAAAATTTATGCTTTTACATAATTCTTTCGTAATTTCTAATATATATAAAGAAGTTTGAACATGTACATGAAAGAAAGATTTTAATCCATATGAAGTTTCATTATCAATAGAAATCTCCTTTAATAAATCCGGATGAGTATGTACAATAGCCCCCAAAACTTCAAGCCTTTCCTTAAAGTTTTCCGTTGTAATATAGTGTACGTTATCTCCTCTTTCAGTAAAGGCCTTTACTAAACTTAATGTAGGATTTACATGTCCCTCTGCAGGAAAATTAACTATTAAAATATTCAACACGTATTTCTCACTCCTTACAATTCAATGTTCTTATTAATCGTACTGTTATTATTACAAGCAATCTTCCTCTAATAGTCCCAATATGCTTACTACTTTAGGTTGATAAATAATTATCAGTCATCGGAAAAGGCATCTACATAAGTAGATGCCTAACTGTGATAAGGAGTGTTCTGTGAGGTTAGGATAAGCTTTTCTGCTTGTCCTATGCTATCAATATATGAATTATTTTATAAAACGTGAATAGTTAATAGAATTATTTTAACCATTTTATTTGATCAAATGGATAATATACCATTTTCACTTTACCTATTACATGTGACTCATCGATAAGTCCAAGTGTATTCCTACTATCTTTACTATGATTTCGATTATCACCTAATACAAATAATTTATGCGAGGGAACTTTCATTTCTCTAAAGTTTGAAAAACGATTTGATACTTGTGACATATCTAACTGTATATACAACTCATCTCGCTTTTTACCGTTAATATATACCACATCGTTTCTTAATTGTATGTTATCCCCTGGTAATCCAATAATTCGTTTCACGTAGTATGTAGGCTCGTCTTCTTTTTTTATTATTACAACATCACCATGATGAAAAGAAGAAAAATAGACACTAGCCTTATTAACTAGTATGCGATTATTTTCATTCAAAGTAGGTTGCATCGAAATTCCTTCTACCATACAAAATAAAAATGACTTATTAATAATAATAATTCCTATTATAATTAAAATATAGCTACATATTTTTCTCCAATCTTTTAGAATCAATTGCTTCATATATACCTCATTTCTAATCTATTCGTATGTAAAAACGTCTCTAGTTCATATAAATGCTAGAGACATTTCGTATATTTTAATTCTCTTTAGAGTCATCTATTTTTGGTGCTTCGCCAGTTAATCGCTTATTTTTTAAATCAAAATAAGCATCTAAAACTTCTTTTCCAATATCAGAGTTAATACCAGACTTATCATTTATAACCCATGGTACTACAACGGAAAATGCTACTTCTGGATCATCATAAGGCGCATATCCCGCTAATGTTAAATTATAGCATTCTCTACGTTCACCTTTATCATTTCTGCCAATATTACTTTCTCCACCATATACAGTCTGTGCGGTTCCTGTTTTACCAGCAGGTTTATATGATGCTTTTTGAAACGCCCTTACTCCCGTTCCATCCCCTTCTTGGAAAACTCTTCTAAACCCTTCTTTTACTTGATTTATATAATCTTCTTTCATATCCACTCTATTTAAAACAACTGGTTCTATTGATTGCACCACTTTGCCGATTTCATCTTTCTGCACGGTTTGTTCTCTAATCTCTTGAACAATTTGTGGTTTCATACGATACCCACCATTTGCAATAGTAGAAATGTACTGTGCAAGCTGAAGTGGTGTATACGTATCGTACTGGCCAATAGAAAAATCTAATAAGAAACCTGGTTGATTATCTTTTCTCCCTATTTGTCCAGCTGTTTCATTCGGTAAATCAATGCCCGTTGGAACACCTAAACCAAATTGTCTGAAATAATATCTCATTTTATCAAAGTATTCTTGTTTAATATCTAGTGAACTATTTTTTACATAATCCACACCTGCAATTTTTAATGCTGTATTAAACATATAGACGTTAGAAGAAACTTGTAAAGCTCTTAGATCATCAATATTTCCGAATTCTTTCCAAGACTTTTTCTCCTTAGTTCCTTTGAATTTCATAGGTGCGTCATAAAAGTATGTACCTGGTGTTATAGCTTTTGTTTCAAACCCTGTTAACACTGTCGCACCTTTCACAGTTGATCCAAGCTCATATGAACTTGTCATCGTGCCTAAAGCGTAATCTTCAACTTCAGTTTTCCCGTCTTTTTCTACTAACTTTTTCCCAGCCATTGATAATACTTGACCGTTTTTCGGATTTATCATTACAACGAAAGCACGGTCCAACATCGATTCTGAACCTTTATAGGCCTTTAATATTTTTTCTATGCTCTCTTCTACTTTTTTTTGTAATTCCATATCTATTGTTAAAGTTAAATTCTTGCCGCTTTTCCCTTCAGAAACGGTTTCCGTTCTAATTGTATTACCTTGTTTATCAGCAAGACTTCTTACTTCTTTCTTCGTACCATGAAGTACATCTTCATATTGTTGTTCGATGTAACTTTTCCCGACCCTGTCATTCCGGCTATAATCACGCACTAAATAATAATCTAATCGTTCACGTGGTAATCCTTCATCAGCATTCGAAACATTTCCAAGTACCGAGCGGAATAAACCATCATTAACATAGAAACGCTCCCAATCAACTGATGCATCTATCCCTGGGAGGTTTGCTAAGTTTTCACTAATCACAGTATATTCCTTTTCACTAACATCTTTTTTAATAATTTGAGGTGCCATTTGATAACCCGAAGTCATTTTACTTTTAATAGCCAACACTTCTATATCTTGAGCTGTTAATTCTTGAAGGTTTTTATCTGAAACTCGTTTTCTCTTTAACTCTTCAGTTTTTTTATCTAGCTCTTTTCCGGCAATATCATTTTCTCTAAACTTATCTATTTCTTTTTTAGATACTAAATTTTGAGCAACCTTTGGATTTAATTGCATCCAAAAATCTTTCTTATCTGTCTCGGTTAACTTATCTATATCTTCTTGCGGCATTTCAATTATTTCTGCAAGTTGTCTCGCAGTTTTTAACATATTTTCCGACTTTACACCTTTCATCTTCGTATATGTAATTGTACGTAAAGATTTATTATCAACAACTGGCTTACCTTCACGATCATAAATTTTCCCGCGTGGTACTGTAAGATTAACTGTTGTATTTTCCCTCTTCTCTACTTCATTTTTATATGTTTCTCCATCGAAAATTTGCACTTTACCTAACTGGATTATAATTCCAGAAAATAATAAAAATACACAAAAGAATAAAATATTTAACCGTATTGGTATTGGCCAACCGTTCTTCTTTTTTTGCTTTTTCACCTTGTTATAATCTCCTCCCTACATCACTTTCGTTTCATTCCTTACTATATGTAGTCTCCGTATAGTAAGGAATGTTATTTTTTAAACATTACGTTGTATGAATATTAATATAATGTTTAAAACTTAATAGAAATTTAAGCAATGGTAAAGAAAAGGTAAAGTTTACTAAATAAAATTTAAAAATACGCAATAACAAAGGGCTTAGTGAAAACTAAGCCCTTTGTTATTGCGTATTTAATTATTTACGAGTTATATAGAGCGTATTGTTACGGATCTATCTTCACTCTTTGATATGGACGGTTCATTTTGAAATTTTGGTAAGTAAATTGTTACAGTTGTCCCGACACCAACATCACTCATAATACTAATAGTCCCATGGTGACTTTCAATGATTTTATAACTTAGCATCAATCCGATTCCTGTTCCTTTTTCTTTCGTACTATAAAAAGGTTCACCCAATCTCTTAATTCTTTCTTCTGGTATCCCTATTCCTTCGTCTACTACATCTATTATGATACCACCTTCATTCATTTCTTTAATATGAATTGAAATCTTCCCACCATCTGGCATCGCTTCAATTGAATTTTGCAAAATATTAATAAATACTTGTTTTAATTGATTTTCAGAGCATTCAATAATCATCTCTTTGGAATCTGTAAATAACTCAACTTGAATGTTTGTCATAATTGCTTTTGTGTTAATTAACGACACAACATTTTTGAATATTTGACAAATATTTTTCTTCTCAGTAGGGATTTCATCTGTTTTAGCAATCGACAAAAATTCCTGAAGGATTGCTTCAATTCTCTCGATTTCAGAAAGCATAAGATTAAAATATTTTTCTTGATCCTCTTTGTTAATTTGGAATAATTGTATAAATCCTTTTATTACAGTTAAAGGGTTCCTCACTTCATGTGCTACACCGGCTGCTAATTGACCAATTGCCGCAAGTGTATCTGATTTATTTAGCAATTCTTCTGCCTTTTTCCGCTCTGTAATATCGCGGACAACAATCATAATTTTATCTTGTAATAATGGTAAACATCTAGCTTCAAAGAAATCGATACTTTCATTAATTGTTAGAGGGTATTCTACAATTACATTCTTTCCTTCTTCTTTCAATTGGCGAATTGCTTCTTGAAATTGCTGTGCTACTGGAGACGGTAATATTTCGTAAAACTTTTTTCCCATAAAAGCTTCTGCGGGTACGTAAAATTTTGTAGGAGATCCTGCTTTATAATCTATAATTGTCCCATCGTCTTCTGTTAAAAAACATAAATCTGGTAAAGCTTTAAAAATTAATTCTAATTCAGAGGTTTGTTGTTTTAATTGCCCTTCTATCGCTTTTAAATGTGTAATATCTACCCCAACAGCCCAGTAACTAAATCCTGTTACAGGAAACTGCTCAGATATATTGGACCACATTATCGTTTTAATTTCACCATTTTTACATGTTAAACTCATTTCCCAATCTCTAAAATTTTTTCCACGAGTCAAAAATTTATTTTGTATTTGATGGCGATAATTATGGTCAGGATACAGTAATTGAAGAGCGTTTGGATTCCCAATTATTTCTTCAGCAGTATAACCTGTTACAATCTCGCATTCTCGATTCCACAAAACAAAATCTCCATTATAGTCAAGCGCATCAACCATAACAGGCATATTTTGTAAGATCGTATGTAGTTCTTCCTCTTTTCGAGAAAGTAACGATGTATTTTTACTTTGAACTGCTTTTTTCACCCCAGCTATAATGAGGTTAGAAAGCATTTCAAAATATTTTTGGCAATTGAAAATTTCGCTTCGTTTGGACCATACAACAAAAGATCCTAAATATTGATTGTATAAGAAAAGGGGGATTTCAATTTTGGGAAGTTTACATACTTTCATTTCATTAATTCCAAATGAAAATATACATTCGTTTTCAGCATCAAGAAGTTGATGTGATATGTTGGTTAATTTATAAAATTGTTCTGCCATGGTTTCTATTGTACTCACATCAATAAGTTCCATTAGCCGCGCATTCATTCCTTTTTCACCTCGATATGTAAAATTTATACAAATTCAAAATTCATACTTCTTCATTATACGAAGAAAGTGCTCCTAGGTATATAGCTGTAGAATAATTATTCGAACAAATTCTATTTTTCAATTAAAAAAAGAAAATAATATGGGAGTGTTACGCGCTGCTAGTAGCAGTATAAAAATACAATAAACGTAGAATTCACAAAAAATTCACAACTTTCATGAAAAATATAAACATTTATTCCAATATATTCTATATAATGAGGTGTAATAAGGCTTCTATGAATCTCATAGAATACCTTACCCCTAATAAAAAGAAAAAAAGAATCTATTTGGATTCTTTTTTTCTTTTTTTATTACATTACATATTTATATAAAGCATGTGCGACACCATGTTCTTCATTTGTTAACGTTTCGTATTGACACATCGCTTTTATTTCTTCAACTGCATTTCCCATTGCAATTGATATATTTGCTTTCTCCATCATAGAAACATCGTTTAAGCCATCGCCTATTGCTACAGTGTTTTCAACTGGAATATTAAGATGTTCTGCTAAAGTATATAATCCATTTCCTTTTTGAGCATCTCGATGATTAATCTCTAAATTATGCCAATAGGAAGATGTAATAGCTAAATCCGTATTATGCAGAAACGTTTCTTTTAATTTTTTTAATTTCTCTATGTCATAAGAAAACGGTAAAAGTTTATGCACATGTATATCCATTTCTACAATTGGTTTACAGCTTTCTGTACTATGAAATGCTGCATGCTCAAGGTATAATGCAGCAATCGTTTCTAACTCTTTCAAATCGGAATTTTCTTTTGCATTCTTCACATACTCGATTTCATTACGTACACTCTCTACTCCATAATCCGGTACATACACACCTTTATTAGTATAAAGCTGATAATACAAGCCATTCTCTTCAAGATATTCTACAATCTCAAGTGCCTGCATATTTTGAATTGGATATCTCTTCATCATTTTTTTATCTTTATATATAAGTGCACCATTTTCCGCAATAATCGGACACTCCAAATCAACTTCTAACAAAAGTCGTTCAATATCCACAATAGAACGTCCTGTACAAATTGCTACAACATGGCCAGCTTCTTGACATTTTCGAATTGCTTCTGCATTCTCTTTACTAATCATTTTATTCCCTGAAAGAAGAGTTCCATCTAAATCAATTGCGATTAATTTCATTATTTCTTCACCACTTTCTATAAATACACGAGTTTTTATTAAATAAAAGGTATCGTTTTCATACGAATCTCGTGAAGTACTCCTTATTTATAATTTATGAAAAGCGTTTCAGGTCAAGAAATAATTAAAAATAAAATCCAAAGCTGTTCTTTTTAAAGAAAAACTTTGGATTTTATGCTATGAATTATAACTAATATATTTTGTCTCACACATGTATACGTTTTTTTCTTCTGTTGGGATATATACGGAAAACTTTTCTAAACGTTTTCCGTATATATGAATAGTGATTACGCTTTCATTTTTGGCTATTTCTAGAATATGACAATCAGCTGGTGGAATTACTTTATCTGTTTCGCCTTCTCCCAAATAAAGATTTCCTGTATGTGTTAAATAAGAAAGTGAATTTCCAAGCTGCTTCGTTTGAACAAAGTTCTGCACCATTATCCTTCCTGAAAAAACGCCTTCTACTCCCCATGTGCCATCATGATCATGTAATGGTGTAGATTGTCCATCTTTCCATACGAGAGCTAATACTTCAAAACGTTTTAATGGATCTTCATACAGTAAGTGTCGTGCATATTGAGCCGAATTCGCCTTCTGTTTATCTAACGGAAGCCATGTTTTCTTTTCTAAAAGTTCTTCTAATAATGTTTCAATTTCACACACGATTTGTTCTTCCAATAAATCACCATCTATTAAATCAGTTACAGCTTTAATAAATGTTTGAAACGTTTTACTCCCATTGCACGTTAACATAAGCATCCTCCTCTACTCTTTTTTCACACACCTCCATACTATAAAACACACTAAAATTTTACAATTGAGAAATAAAAAACAAGGTACAATACAATGTACCTTGTTGAACGTTTTATTGAGTTTTTAAGCGAATAGGTAAGTATTTTAAGGTTTGTTCATTTTCCAATATACATGTTTCTAAATTGAAAGATGGAGATAACTCTATTTTTTCGAAAGCATTTATAAATGTATTTAATGCAATCTCAGCTTCTAAACGTGCAAGCGGTGCCCCTAAGCAAAAGTGAGGACCTTGTACGTATCGCGCTCTTCGAAAAACTTGATTACGAGGCTAGAAAAGAAATTTTGACTACGCGCCAAAACGTGCTTCAAGAACAACTTACAGCCATCCAATCCCTTGACGTTGTCTCACCTTTTATTACAGAAGTTGTTGAATTTACTAAATCACGTATTGAACATGAATTACATTGGATTATATCTCTTATGAAGAAAATATAAAAAATAACAAGAAAAGTAAAAAATAATGAATGAAAATGAGATTTATTATCAATACTATAATTAATAAAAGGGCAACCTCGATTTGGCTACCCTTCAAAAATTTATACTTCTGGATCAAAAGTTTTGCAATCTGTTTCTTCAGTTGTAGATGCATGTTTACCTTTATGACTTACTACATAAATTGCATCTGCACTACATTTATTGCCGTTAGCCCAAAATTTACAGTTGTTTACTTCACATAAAACGTCTTGTGCCATAGTATCACACCTCCTTGTTCTATTATCATTAACAAAATTCGGAGGTATGATACTCTTTGTCATGCATTTTTTATTCCCTTTTTAACTTTCTTAATGGTTCAATATCTCCTTGTACAATAGCATCTATATTTTCGGTTATTTTTTCAATGTCAAAATGCCACCATTGAATTTGCAATAATTCTTCTATTATTGTATTTGTGAATCGTTCCTTTATTTTATTTGCAGGGTTTCCGCCAACAATTGTATATGGTACGACATCTCTAGTCACAACAGATTTAGCTGCAATGATTGCACCATCCCCTATTTTTATTCCGGGCATAATAGTTGTGTCCATACCAACCCAAACGTCATTTCCAATCACTGTATCTCCTTTATAGGGCAGATCAGATAACTGTGGTGTGAATTTCTCCCAGCCATTCCTAAAAATATTAAATGGATATGCCGAAAATCCATCCATTCGATGATTCGCTCCGTTCATAATAAAGGTAACTCCAGACGCAATACAACAAAATTTACCAATAACGAGACGATCCCCGATAAATTCATAATGATATAATACTTGATCTTCAAATGTTTCCCCATGCTTCGCATCATAGTAAGAATAATCACCAACGATTATATTAGATTTCATTATTGTGTTTTTTATAAAATGAACGTTTTGATTTCCTTCAATTGGGTATTTAACGTTTGGATTAGGATTCATGTTGCACAGCACTTCCTTTACCATTCATTTCACTTTCTACTGCTATAACTGGCTTTAGATTATATATAGGTAAAATAAACAATAATCCAATTATAAATAGTAGAGCCGTTCCCTCATACATCGTGCTTAATGAGAACATCTCTTTTAATGAACCAGCTATACTCATCGTTACTACCATTGAACCGGTGAACAGTGGACTTAAAATGCCATTTACTCTACCAATAAAATCCGTATCACTATTTTGTATAATAAGTGTATTAATACCTATTTGAATACACGGTAGAGCTAACCCACTAAAAAGTTGCGCCGTAAGTGTCACCCATAAATTTGTGGAGTAACCAATTATACCAATTCCAATAGCCTGGCCTAGCATACCTACGATTAACATTTTTTGCGGCGCAACGTTTTTCGCAAATACCATCGCTAAAGCTCCACCAACAATCATCCCTGCGCCATTTACTGTTAGTAACCATTGTAAACTCTCTTTTGATAACCCTAACTGCTCAGTCACAATAAATATACCTAGTGGCTGAATTAAGCCTATACCTAGTCCTGCTGCCATAAAACATAGACCAAGTAAGGTTAATGCTTTTTTCTTTTTGACGTACTTAATACCATCCTTCATTTCCTGTAACAAAGTGATATCTTTCTTTTCTGCTTCGTTTTCAAGATCTTTCGGAAGAAATAACAATACACCTGCGGCAAGTAAAAATGCGATACCAGTAATTATTATTGAAATGTAGATTCCAAAACTGTGAAAGATAAATGTTCCAAGAATCGGTCCTAACACCATAAATATTGCAAATATCGTTTGATATATAGACATTGCTAATTGAATTTGTTCCGTTGATAAATGTTGTTTAAATAATTTCATTCCAGATGGTTGGGAAAACTGTGAAAGGATTGCCGAAATGAGCGTAACAAAAAACACGATTTTCCACGTACCAAACATAAGAGTAATTAATACTACGAACACAGATAAAGAGCTTAACGTTTCGCACCATATCATTGTCTTCTTCGGCTTCCATCTATCCGCAAAGGTCCCACCAATAAAGGAGAAGATAAAAATCGGTGCAAATTCGGCAACTGAAATCATCGAAATTGCAAAAGCATCACCTTTCGTCATTTCCATAACATAAAGTAATACTGCAAAGTTCCGAACCCATATTCCAATTTGTAAAAATAATGCTGAAGCAAGAATTCCTTGCACAAATCGATTTTTTAATACTTGTGATACCCCCTGATTTTGATTCGTTTCTGCAGTCGTCGACATAAAAAAGCCTCCTATTTCGTGTTCTAAATAGGAGGCAGCACAAATCATATGAAAAGACTATATATTCGCAGCGCGAAACACATCCCTTTTCTATACATGTACATACTAATCCTATTCAGAAGAATATTTCGTTTTTTAACGAAGATCTCTTGCAAATAGAATTAGTTGATCATTGGGATGTTTTCACCCTTCCGTTTCGAATTTAAATAACACATACATACTCTATGTAAAACATTTTCAATGTATGCATGTCTCATTTTAACTATTCTAGAAAGTCAAAGGCAATTCCTCTAAAGAACGCATTAAATAGTTTCCTTGCCATTTAATATCTTCACGATCGCCTTTTATTTGTAGTTCAGGCATCCGTTTAAACATAGTAGTAATAGCAATCTTTGCTTCCAACCTAGCAAGTGGTGCTCCTAGGCAGAAATGACTACCATGCCCAAAGGCAATATGACGGTTATTTTCTCGTGTAATATCAAATACTTCTGGGTTTTCAAATACTGTTTCATCACGGTTTGCTGAAGCTAATGCGATAATAACCATATCTCCTTTTTGGATTGTTTGTTCGTGAATTTGAAACGGCTCAGCCGCCCATCTTGCAGTTGTCACCTCAACTGGAGAATAATAACGCAATCCTTCCTCAATAGCTGAATCAATTAATTTCGAATTATCTTTTAATAACTGTAATTGCTTCGGATTTTCCAGAAGTGCTAATACCGTATTTGTTATTAAATTCACTGTCGTCTCGTGTCCGGCTACAATTAATAACATGATCATTGAATATAGCTCTCGAGCACTAAGTTTATGCCCTTCATTTTCTGCAAGTATTAACGCACTAACCAAATCTTCTTTTGGATTTTTCCGTTTTACATCAACTATATATTGAAGATATGTAATAAACTCAGATAGTTGTTTTTCGGTTTCTTTTATTTCTTCAGGTGTTTCTGGCGATGCAATGACAGCATGAGACCAAATTCTAAATTTCGCTTGATCCTCTTTTGGAATTCCAAGCATCTCACTTATTACAATAATCGGTAATGGGAATGAATAATCATCCACAAGATTTAATGTACCTTTTCGCTCTATCTCATTTATTAAATCATCCGCTACTCTCTGAATTCTTCCGTCTAATTGTGAAATCATCTTTGGTGTAAAAGCTTTTTGAACTAAAGATCGTAAACGACTGTGGTTAGGTGGATCCGAATTTAACATATGCGTTGTTAAATGATCACTATTGTCAACAGAAAGAAACATGTTCATTGTATCTTTAGAAAACACATTATTTGGATCTTTTTTTAAGCGATTATCTTTTAAAAGTGGCAAGGCATCTTCATATCTTGTAATGAGCCATTCTGTACCAATCTCGACTTTATTAACAAATAAAATAGGTTGCACTTTTCGCGATTCTTTATAAATCTCATAAGCGTCTTCTTTAAACTGAGCAGAAGCTAAATTAATGCCATCCTCTATTTTTCGGCCAACCTTATTTTTTATTGACATTGCATTCCCTCACTCTCAATTATTTGTGTAAATCAACCCAACATTTGAATTATACTTCAATAAAAACTAGAAAATTGTAAATTTTTAATTAAAATCTTACTTCGTATATTGAAAAATAAAAAAGTGAGAGAGTAAAATTATTCTACTCTCTCACTTTCTATTATGCGAAGCACATAAAATTACTAATTTGTTGATATCGATAACTTACTTTGCGGCGGCGACCAGCTTGCCAAGTGTAGCCGGATACCCCACTTCTTCTTACTTCTGTCGGAAAAAACCATAAGTCTCTTCCGAATGGACCAGGACGATGTAAACGTAAATATCCCCATCTTCCTAAACAGTTACACATCCATGATTTCATATTGCCCGCTTGTGCAGGAGAAGCAAATGTGGATGGTAAAGACGGAGCTTGTGACGGTGGTGGTGACGTAGGAGCATCTTCCGCATCATCTGGTCTATAATCTTCTAGTTCAACCTCTCTAACTTCGATATCAGGTTCATATCCGTATTGTTGTGGATTATAATACATCGTTTGATCATATGGATAATTTTGTTGGTTATACATATTAACAAATCACCTTCTTTTCATTCATTACCTTTAACATTCATATGTGATATAACACCTATCGGAAGCTTATGTATAGCCCAAATTAAACTAAAAAAATAAAGCTCGTATCTTTTTTTCAAAAATACGAGCTTTTTTATAAACTGAATATATTATTATTTTTTCAACTTCACACTATAAAAACGCATTTCTTCTAATAAACCTTCAAATTCAAATACCTCTTGTTTAATTAATACTTTCAAGCGATACTCTAAGAAAGTATCCCCAACTAATTGCTCTACAAGACCAAGCGCTTCACCAATTACTCTCGGAGCTTTAAGGAAGTCTTTATCAGCACCTACTTTTTTCGCACACTCAATAATGAATTGGTCAAAATATTCTTCTTGCACAGAATGCACTTCATCGTCTTTCCAAACTCTTAAAAACTCCATGCTTTGCGATAATCTATTCCACTCATGTGCAAACTTCATTCGCTTCTCTTCAGTTAAATACGGAAATTGCACAAAACTTTTTTGGAAAAGAGCTAAACTTTCAGGAGATAATTCTCCAGTTCCACGAATATCATAATCTTGTTTTAATATTTCTCTACTCGCTTCAGAAGTATTCATAACACGAATATTTTTCTTATCTTTTAATTGCGCAATTGTAAAACAAATCCCTACATGCTCATGGGCATTATCCGCCTTCCAAATGGTAATCGGTGTTTCATTAGGAATAGAATGTAGTTCTTCTAAAGTTTCCATAAATCTTGGTAAATATTCTTCTTCAAAATAACTATCATAAGAAGTTAAGTTGTTTAATAACCATTGCTGCCTTGCGAGTTGCCCTTTATTCGTATGTAATTGATTAATCGGTCCAATTGAAAAGAATTCAGAGAATGCAACAACACACTCCTCAAATAGTTCTTCTTGACTTAACATATATTTTAAACACCCAGCTGTTGAATCATCAAAAGCGATATGAATGTGTGTACTTTCTTTTACATTTCTTTTATAAGATGTATTATTCGTCAGTTGCTTAGGTATACTCATCAAGTGTTTAATCGTATCTTCACTATAGTTTTCTTCTAATAAATCTAATTGTATAAGAATGCTTTGCAGTAAATGTTTTGCTTCATCTTCGTACATATCCTCTACAGCATTTTTGATTTTATCTATCACGCAAATCCCTCTATTCATTTCTAAAATAACGTAGATTATAGTGTATCATTTTAGTATAGATGTTTAAAAGTCTTTTTAAAATCAAATCGTTTATTACACAGATTGCTGCAGCCATCTAAGTTTTTAACAAAAGCTTTCTCTATATTCCTCTCAATCTATAGATTTATAATATTTTTTGCTTCCTCCTTATCTATCTCCCAAAATCACATTAGTTGCTAAATAATTTTTAAACACTTTGTAAATCTTTTTATTTAAATGTATAATTATATAGAAAATAAAAACTACAGGAGCAATATTAATGGCGAAAGTACTTACTAATTATAAACATTATTTAAAAAATTGGAGATTTATATTTATTTGTATATTACCTGCTGTCGCTTTATTGTATACATTCGATGTCATCTTTGAACTACTGTTTCACCAAAATTTCTATTTGTCTAATTTAATTGTTGCTATCATATTAATCTTAATATTTATTAACGTTAAAGATAAGTTTAATATCAAAGGTTAAAGAAAACTATAATTGAAACGAAACCGTTGTGAAGCTACATTTTTCATAAAAAATTAGAGCACCCTGCTATTGGATGCCCTAATGTGATTAGAGGTTTTTTCTGAGTATTTAGTAGGACACGAAGATCTTGTCCTATTACATAATATATGCTTGTACTTATTACATTGTGCATTAAAAAGTACAATGTCCAGATGCCAAATAGATACATACACATTGGAGTAACTAACACGCTAGAAAAGACCTTCCTATATCCATTCATTCTTAATAGCCTACATTATTACTAATAAAATCTGCTCATACTTTCATTGTACAATTGCTTTATTTATAAACAAAAAACATCCCCATGGATGTTTTTTATCTAATTATCTTTAAACTTCCGATAGTTATCTTTTATTTATAACTACTTTATAAGCTTCTGCTAATTACTCTTTTTAGTATATTATCATGAAGACTAGAGCAAGCATGCCTTGTCATATATTAGATAAGGGATGTGATAACATTGGGTAACGATAACAATCAATTTGTTTTTCATGTAGTAAAAAGTTCGGCAATTAAAAGATTTATAATTATCGATATAATTGCTGGAACAGGAATTTATTGGACCGTAAATTTCATTTCTTCAAATGCATTACTCGCAATTATTAGTTGTATTTTGGGGACAAAAAAAATGAAGAAAATGCATCATTCATAGAAGCAATAACTAAATCCCAATTCATTTCTTTCAAATTTGTTGCCTTTACTCTTCTTGAAGTGGGAAAGCAATTTTTCACAGTTGGCTAATTCATCCGACTTTCTGGCAGACAATACTTTTGATTGTCTGCTTTTTGTATGAGATTTTTCGTTTTACATATACTACTTTTGAACCTGTATACCAATGCAAGCCATTTTGGTGTTTGGGATTTCCCTTCCTGAGATAAGTATTTTGTACTTATCCCTTTTTTGTATAGGTATGTATATTTGGGATAAAACTAATTACAAGCAGATTTTCTGTTTATTCGTAGTTCTTAACCAAAAGACTTTTCTCCTTTAAAGGACAGTAGGTACGACTGCTTGTCCTTTTTTATTAATATTTCACACACTATTTTTTGATCCCTTCTAAGCATTCAATTACAGCTCCCAAATAGCCGATGTTTATATTCATACAAAATAAGCAGTTGCTGATACTTTCCTTTTTGAGTTACACAACACAATAAACATGTGTAACTATAGATTTGAATCCATGTCCCTCCTATCTCAAAAGCTCTCCTAAGTAACTAAAAAAAGAACACTTGTGGGTGTCCTTTTTTCTTTATGTAAGAGAACATACAGATAACATTAATCCTCCCAATGTCACTGTTCCTAGTAACCCAATACAACTCCTGTTAAACAAACACAATCAGCAAGAAAAATTGAAGATTGCGATAATGGAACAAATGACCTACTTGTGCTTGATCCATAATGTTTTATTTTTTCATAATTTATATCCAACATTAAATGTAGACATGATACACAACCCTCAATAGTTTGAAGAGATTCATTTTCTAACCGCTCCAATAACTTGTTATTTAAAGCAAATGGTAGAGGGTACTGCTTATCTAATTTTATATTTTGATAAATTAATTGTAAACGAGATAGCATACTATTTTTCTTTTTTTCAGATGCAGCTGTACATTTCATATTATTAAATTCATTTAATAACAGCGTCAATTCATCTCTGTTGCCGTATAAATCCCTAGCTATTCTTCTCTTTAGTTTGTACGAATGGATAATAGATTTAATTTCAATCATTTAATTACACTTCCTAATTAAATATTATTTCCCCTTATACATAATCAGTACTTTTAAACCCTATTAACAATACACTCAAACATCTTAATTTACTATCGATTATCATTAAATTAACCTTACATAGTTGTAATAATTTCTTTAACTACTTACCAACTAGAGGCAATCCATCCTCATAATTAATATTGTATATATCTCTATAGAAAGTGAAATCATAAATAAAAATAACTTGACTTTATTTGCTGGATTAACTCTTCTCTTTACTTTGTAATAAAGTATTAAAATAATACTGGTTATATGTTCACGTTATTATAGCTAATAAGAAGGATAAGGATAAAAATGCACAAAGCGGTACATATAAAACAGTATCCATTCTGGCAAACTGCGTATCTTTTTTTCGTTTAAAGATACCAAAATAATGAAACCCACCAATTACTCTTATGAAAAAAACAACTATACAAACCCAGGATCCCATTTGAACAAAAACATTGGGAAGTGCGAAATGAACAATATTTGCTTGTTGTAATAAAATCATTGCTGCCATACTTAATAATAACGCAATGAACAATGTCATTCCTGTACCTGGTGTAAACGCCTTTTCTCCAGCTTTAGTTGGAATGACACTATTTGTCGCCCACTTACCTCCGAAAGCCCAATAAACATGTAAAAAACTAACTAAGAATAATATGCAAACAGAAATATATGTAATAATAAGCATTTTGTCCGCCCATTATTTTATTTAAATCCTTACCTTTAAAATATGCTATGAATCCTTCATACGCAACCTATATTTAATTACATAAAAAACCCCTTAATGATTTATCAATTTTACGATAAATCATTAAGGGGTTAGTGAAATTTATTATGCATTATACCTATTTTTTCGACGTTCCATCCTAGTTTGTCCTTGAACAGTACTTTCTTTATATTGATCTATTTGCTCTGCCATTTCATATGTTACAACTGGTTCTTCGTTATTATGCTCATGCATTATTTCTGACGTTTTACGTTTAGAACCTTTTCCACCAAACTTAAATAATTTCATCTTAAATTTCGGTAATCTTGGAAAGCGGATCTTAAATGATAGCCTTTTACGTTTCTTTTTTTGTTTAAATAGATTTGTATTTTCTTTATTATTATCTTTCTCTTTTCGATGAATTAACGTCGCAAGTAATCCACCTAATATAAGTCCTCCAACCAAGAGTAAAAGATATACGTAATTGCTTGTCATTAAACTCGTCATACGCTCAAGTATGACTAACGACTGTACTTCTTTTATATCCCATAATAAAGCGGCCCATAATGAGAATAAACCTAAAGTAAGCCCGTATGTACGAAAGCGGAATATACAAGGTATTAAAGCGATACAAGCGGCAATTTTGGCATTTGCTATTATAGCACTTGTTGAAATATCCTGATTCCAAATAACTAACAGTAGTGTTATAAATGGTGCATATGCTATCCAGCTACATATACGTGAATATATCTTTTTCGCAAAGTAACTACCGAAACTAGTAAAAAATAAAAGTCCTCCAATATATAAAGATTGTTCAAGAGGGATTTGCTTTAACATTCCTGCAATTGGAAAGAGGCCGCTCAGTAGCATTAATAATACATCTAATTTCTTCACAATTCCCCATTCCTTTCAAATTTTCTTTTCAATTAATAAAAATCGCTTTTCCATATGATGTAGTTTTTGTATTTCTAAAAAACATCTTAATCCTGTATGTAAATAAAGTAAATACGTAAAAGAAAAGATACATGACAAAGGATAGCCTTATTTACATGAAAAAATGACAAATCCTGCTCATTATTACTAGCAGGATTTGTATACTGTTATTTATATTAATATCAATGCATCTTCTTTTTCTAAAATTATTACATCTGCATCTAATTCGTCACTGAATTCTTTAAACTCCCTTGAATCAATATCTGTAGTATAATTTTTAATTAATTTAACCATATGCATTACATGCGTATTATGAATATTTTGTTCCGAGAGCAAGGTTGATTTACAGCACATGTAATGTATCATTTTGGCGATTTCTTCTCTTTCCTCAGATTTTACACCAAACGGGATAACTTCGAGTATGTGCTGCTGTACTATCTCATTGCAATTTAATTCGTATGCAGCCGTGCTATAGTAAATTCCCATTTGATCTACAAATAATCTCGTTTCATCCATAACATATTCTTGGTCTCTAACAATATAGTTCGGTACATCTGAGTTAGTATTAATTCTAATTATGTTTATATCCTCTTTAAAATTTGGAATTATTTCAGGTGAAACCTTGATATTAACGCTTTCATTTTGCAATTTCTCTATCCAATATTTCCTCATATTTGCATCTACAATAAAATAAACTTCTTTATTTTGTTTATGTGCATCTTGTGAAATTTCAACTAATGTTTCTGACATAAATTGTTTAAAACTGACTCCTATATCATTCCTTTTTGATGGTTGTGGTAAAAACACTTTATTATTACCTATATTTAATAACGTATGATCAATTGTGCCCCATTCTTCTTGCCCATATAATTTATATACTATTTCTCTCCCATTTATTTTTGAAAAAATAGGTAAGAAATCATATTTAGACATTTTCTCAATTGATAAATTTACAATTATCCCCGGTAATTTTATCTTATTCCAACTACGCTTTAAGAATCCCTTTTGTTCTAACAAACTAAGAATGGCATTAATAATTTCTTTTTTAGATACACTTTGTCCAATAAATAAATTAATAAATGCTGAAATACGTTCCGTTCGAGCGAATCCTTCCCGAATGATTTGCTTTGGATTAATTTTTTCGCGACCATCACAATTTTTCATTGCAATTAATGCTAATTTCATTTCATTTTGCTCACCTGCCGTAACATGTACAGCTTTTACGACATCGTCTACAAGTTTCTTTTTGTTTTTATGGCTATATTGCATTCTATATGGATTTTGTAATAATTTTTCAATGTTGTATCTTTCAATTTTTAACAGCACCGGATTATCTGCATTTAATACATAGGATGAATCTTCATTTTGAGCTAAAACTATTTTGCTATCTAATAACGCTTGTTCTATCTCTATTATTATGTCATCTGACCATACTTCTAACGTAATTGTGTCTAATCCCTTTGGAGCAAATAAAGGTAATAACTCATTCTCATTATCAGTTAATACTTTTCCACATTCTGGAAGTGATGTAAAATATGGGAAGCTTAGTTGGAATTCATTAAAAAGTTCCTCTTTTTCTCTTACTTTTATACCAAATTTTATTTTTGTTCCTTGAACTTTATATATATTTTCGTTATATGGAAGAAGCACTCTTACATTAGTTCCTCTAATATACTCTTTCGGACATTGGAGAATGTCCTCTAATTTAACTTCTCCACCTATCCTATACTCATCTTTTAAATTTCTAAAACGTTTAATCCATTTTATTCCTTTTTCAGCTTGTTGCACTTTTAACTTTATAAACCTTTGCTTTTTATTATTTAATTCAAATTCAGGAGTTGAAATCAGTATTTGGCTCCGCTTCCGCCCTAAAAGTATAGGAATATCTTTATGATTATATTGTTGATAAAACCGCCTAATCCCTACGGATACTTTTAATAGTGGAATATTCTCACCTCCACGAGTTACGTATTCAAACCGATATACATAAGCGAAATAATCATGTGTTTCTTCATCTTTAATTGGCTCAGACATCGCTTCAAAAACATCTTGTGATCGCAGTGGCGAAAAATATATTTCTTCCTCGTTTTTATTTTCCATACGTAAAGGCTGTTCGCAAAAAATATGAGTAATTAAAGCTGGTACCCATTTAGAAAACGTTTTTTTATCATGTAATACTGGTAAATTACTAATTAAATCATACTGCCATTCTAAATGTGGTGGATCTATTAATTTATTCGGTTTCCAATCATGAATAACCTCATACCAGCTTTGGAAAATATAGTCTAACTGTTCTTGTCTCATTGGTTCTTTTGCTACAATCCAAGGTGTATCTTCCTTTAATACATATGGATCATGCTGAATGAACAATATATCAGAAAACATATCATACAATCTTTCATTTACAAGTTTTAATTTGCTCGTTAATAAAAATGTTCTATAATGTATCTCTACAATCTCAAGCCATTCAATAGGAAAGTAAATATACGATACTTTCTCATTATAGAGGGGTTCTACTATATTTTTAAATGTTAATAACCGTAATTTTTCCATATTATTAATACTTCCTCTCTTAATATATATTGATCATAAATAATACTAGAAAAGATACCAATTTTTTTAAGCATAAACGAATCAAATTTAAACCAAGCATAGTTTAGGAAAAAATAAATTTAATTATAAGAATAATACAGTATAAAAACTAAATTAATAAAAAGTTACTATTACCATATAACTACCTCCTTATTTCACTCTACATATTATAAAAACATTATAATTCATTATTGTATTTTATATCTGTAATTTACAAAATATTTACATAAATTAAACATAATAAAAGGTAACGCCTCTTTATATAGCGATACCTTTTATATACTCTTTATTAAATAACACCTTTAACTTCTTCATTCACCGGCCATTTTTCTAATGTATATGCCATTTCCCAAAATGAATATTCATATTGACTACTAAAAATAAAATGTTGTCTCATACGATTACGGTCTGCCTCTGTTACTTTTTCAGCAATCGTATCTAATCGTGTAATTTGCTCTTCTACTAGAGTACGGAACCAATCCGAACCATATGCAGAAATCCATTCTTGATAAATTGGTTCTTCTGGTTGACATTCTTTTAATCGTTCACCAATTTCATAATATAACCAATAACAAGGTAAAATAGCCGCAATAATATCTCCTAAATGCCCTTCATAAGCTGCACGATACATATGAGATGTATATGCATATGCAGTTGGCGCAGGAATAAAATTATCTTTTTCTTCTTTCGTAATCCCTAATTTCTTTGCGAAATTCTCATGTAAAGATAACTCAGCTTCATACGTATTTTGTGCATGATGCGCCATACGAGCCGTCGTTTCTAATTCAAGAGCCTTTGCAGCACCTAACGTTTGTACTCTAGCAAAATGACTTAAATAATATGAATCTTGAAGCACATAATAACGGAAACTAGCTAAATCTAACGTTCCTTCGCCAAGCTTTTTTACAAAAGGGTGATTGAAACTCGCTTCCCAAATTGAATCTACTTCTTTACGTAATGATTGTGAAAAAGTCATTTAAATCCCTCCAATAATTTATAAAATATAAGTATTTATCCCCTTTATTAAAGCTGTAAAATAAAAAAACTTTCTTTACAGGCGTAAAGAAAGTGAAATAGACAATATTAATTTATGCATTAAATACCATGTCTTCCCCACTTTCCTACGCTGGCATTAACCAGATCAGGTACTAAGAGTCTCAAAATTACATTTGATCTCAGCCTATAAAAGGCCCCTCTAGTGGATAAATATTTAGTTGTCGTATTGTAATTATCATAGCATACTTCGTGGAACTATCAAAAATTTTAATTGTACAAGTATCTTAAAAACCTTCTTCTTTCCTTACTTTTAATGAAGTTTCAATGATCATATCTAATAGCTTACTATAGCTAATTCCCGCTGCTTCTGCACTTTTCGGCAGTAAACTTGATTGTGTCATCCCTGGTAATGTATTAACCTCCATTACATATGGAATTCCGTCCTTCACCATCATATCAACCCTTGCATAAACACTACATTTTAATGCTTTATAACAAGCCATTGACGCTTTATTTACACGTTCCTTAATTTCAGTTGGAAGTTCAATAACTTCTTCAATTGTACTAACATCATCGTATTTTGCATTGTAGTCAAAAAACTCAGCCGCATGTCGAATCGAAATGATAGGTAACTGTTTACCATCAAAAATTGAACATGTAATCTCGTCACCTTTTATATACTTCTCAATTACTACTTCAGAATCCCATTCGAATACAGTTTCCAGCATTGAGATTAATTCATTTTTATCATTGACGATCTTTACTCCAACACTTGAGCCACCAGAGTTAGGTTTTACCACTAACGGAAATCCTATCTTATCTAACTCTTCAAGCTTTAGCTCATCCATTTTTGTAAGTTCAATCCAATCTGGTGTTTCTACTCCTTCATAACGCAAAATCTTTTTCGAAATATTTTTGTCCATACATATACCGCTAGATAACATATTGCTACCGCTATAAGGAATACCTAAACTCTCAAGCGTCCCTTGAACTGTACCATCTTCTCCGTATTTTCCGTGTAATGCTAGCAATGCAAAATCAATGTCTTTCGCTTTTTCAATTAAATCCATTTTTTCATTTAATGTAATTGGAACTATTTCATACTTACTCTTATCTAAATGTGCAATCATTTCATTACCAGTCATAATTGATACTTGTTTTTCAGAGGATACTCCTCCCATAATAACGCCAATTCTCATTTTCTCAACTCCAAGTTTCATTTTTTAATGTTTCACCAATTATTTGAATCCCGCTAACAATTTCCTTTTCTTTCAAACGTGAAAAACCTAATCGGAATGTGTTCGCTCCTCCTCCATCAGAGTAAAAAACATCTCCAGGAGAAAACGTAACTCCTTTCTCATAACACTTTTGTAAAAGTGTGCGGGCTTGAATTTTTTCTTCCAACTCTATAAACAAATGAAGTCCACCATCTCCAGTCATTCTTTTAAACGGAATGTACTGATTACACGCCCCAACAGCTAACTCATATTTTTTCTTATAAACAGATCTTGCTTTTTTTAAATATTTTTCAAAATATCCTTCATGTAAATATTGAAACAGAACAGCTTGATCTAACGTTGATGTGTGAATGGTTCTTGCTCTTTTAACACTTTCTAAATAATGTATCAGTTCTTTATCTGCAATAATCCACCCTACACGTAAACCAGGGAAAAGTACCTTCGAAAAGCTACTAATATAAATCACATTATTACCAGCCCCAGCAAAAGTTAATAACGGCGATAAATGTGAACCTGAATAACGTAATTCTTCATTAAATCCGTCCTCTATAATAGGAACCTTATATTTCGAAAATAACCTCATCAATTCCGTTCTTTTCTCCGAACTCGTAACAATACCGGTTGGATTATGATAAGAAGGAATTAAATACGCAAAATCAAAATCCTTTTCACGCAAACTTTTTTCTACTTCAGTCGTATCAATACCATCATCATTCATATCTATCCCATGAACTTCAAGTCCATGTAAGCGAAAAAGTTTCAATGCAGCATGGTGAGTTGGATTCTCACAAATAACACGCCCTGATTTTTTTGATAAGGAAGAAAGTACAATATCTAATCCTTCTGTAAATCCATTTGTAATTAAAATATCTTTGTTCGAAATATCTACACCTTTCATTTCCATGTAATGAAGTAAATAATTCATTAACGGTCGATAACCTTTTGCATATCCGTAGTTCAATACGATATCCCCTTCAATGGACATACGAGTAAGAAAAGCTCTTTTGAAATTTTCAACATCAAATAGCTTTTCGTCCGGGGCTATACTATTAAAAACAATCATTCCTTTTTCCCAGCGAACACCATGTTTCATTAAATCTAATTCATCCGCTAATGCGGTAACTGTATTGAGTTTATTTTTCCAATCTATTTCAACAGACGAAGTGTTACTTATATCCACTTTCGCGACAAAGTTCCCTTTTCCTTTAACTGCATAAATGAGCCCTTCTTGTTCTAAATCCGCATATGCAGAGAGTACTGTATTCCTGCTCACTGATAGTAATTCACTCAGTTCCCTTGTTGATGGGATTTTTTGGTTCCCTAACAAATGCCCTTTCATAATCATCTTTTTCAAATAATCCTTTAATTGAATATAAACGGGACGATCTTTTACAACTTTAAAATCCTTAAACAATTCCTTACCCCCTGCAATTATTTTTGCACATTTATTTCATTCTCAAAAGGTCCACCACATATGTATTTTTTATGAATAGCGGTACGGTTATAAAGCCTATAAATCCTTTCGATATAGATTGATTACATCTTTCAAAGCGGCTGCGGCTGCCCCACGTGGGTTTGAGGCCCCTCCAAGCGTTGTCACTTGTCCCATTGAATCCGTAAAGAATGTAATTCCTTTTTCGGTACTATTTATATTTGCTAATGGATGTTCTTTCTCTAAATTACAAGGTTTTACACTAAGATTTACTTTTCCATTATCATCTTTATATGCTGATGCAATCAATTTAATAGATTTATTTTGTTCCTTTGCATTTTGAATTTGTTGCGTTGTAACGTGCTCTATTCCGTTTATTTGTATATCTTTGAGTGAATAATCTGTCCCCATTAAACTATTCGTCAAAAGTAATAATTTACAAGCGCTATCCATCCCGCTTATATCTAATAACGGGTTAGTCTCCGCAATTCCTTTATTTTGTGCTTCTTGCAACGCTTCTTCAAACGTCTTATCTTCTTCATGCATCTTTGTAAGAATATAATTTGTTGTCCCGTTCAATATTCCTTCTATTTTTTCAATATGGCAACCTGCTAAACTTAGTTGTCCAATGTCTAATGTCGGTAACGCAGCCGCAGTTGCACCGCTATATCGAATACGTACATTTGCCATTTTTGCTGCTTCCTTTATTTCTCTCCAGTTTGTAACGAGTGCACCTTTAGAAATCGCGACTATATCCATATGTTTCTCAATCGCTTGTTTTATATATTGTTTTCCTGGATTTCCATCCTTTAGATTTGTAACAGTTGATTCTACCAATACAGTGCCACTTATCCCACTTGTTCCACGTTCCTCCGGATGATGTTCTATATATTTTTCAATCGCAGCAGTACCGCCACCATACATTAATAAATGATGAATAGATAACCCTCCCTCATTACGTATTGCAACATTTCTACCTAATACGCCACTTACCACTAAATTTATTCCATATGTTTCATTTATATATAAATATTTTTCATTTAATAATTTTATAAACTCTCTTCCTACTGTTCCATATCCAGATAGTACAATGTGAATTTTCATAATATCCCTCCATATTTTTCTACCAAATCCCTCTTTCAATATAATATAAAGCGCCCCCGAATTCCATCGAGAGCGCTTTATTATTAACTATTGCGGTAGCCATGATAACTTTTCTGCAATTGTTCTATAAAATTCTTGAATATTAGAAAAACCTAACGTGTCTGAAACACTTAATCCTACCATATCGAGATGATCCCAATTTACTTTCGTTTCAATATGATTCCATTTTCCAACCTGTAAAGACTCATTATTATTTACGGCAATATTAGACGAAGGCGCAATCATAGAATTTGTATTTACTACACCGTCATTTTGCCACCAAGATGTATCAATTAATGGGCGATTTTCTTCATATCTTGCATAGGAACCTAAGAAAAATGCATTACCCATTAACACTTTGTTCATCGTAATATGAGGTAATTGTAAACCTGTTATAGGTGCTGCTTGCGATGCATGTCCACTATACGATAAGTAATATACATCCGATTGCGTCTTTACCCAATTATTTAACTCTTTTGCACCATCAGTACTTAAATCCCATTGACTTATATCTTTTGTATTTTTCCAAATTGAACTATTTAAAATACGATCAGTATATTGGAAAAAGGACTCTTCACCATTCTTTTTCATACCCCATTGATCCAATTTAAAATCATATAATGATAAATTATTGTTTCCTCCTAAACTTGCAGCAGTAATGAGTAAATCTTTAACGAACGGCAACAAGAGACTTCCATCGGCAAGTGTTGTCCCATTATGCGGAGTTGCTAACGTTGTAACACTATGAACATATGATTTACCACCCTCAAATAGTGGTGATATCTTTGCGTTTGGATAGTTTTTCACATAATTCTTTTCTTCAAAACTCCCTTCCTTTAATAGCTGCACTAATGTTCTGGTCGTTTGTCCACCCATACTATGCCCAACTAAATGTACTTTATTTGTTTCACTCCAATTCGGTGCAAATCCACTATAAGTTCTACCAAAACGATTATGTCCATGTTTCTCAGCGTGCGCCGCACCATAATCTACTGTTCCACCGTTAATTTGCGCATATAATTCACATGCACGGTCCCAATTACTAGAAACAGGGCCAACAGCAGCCGTATGAACTGTATAACCATTTCTTTTTAAATCTTCCTGTATATCATGAACACCACCCCAATATTTTACCCCTAGCATTTCTTCCCTACCCCATCCAGCAAATCCATTCACTAAAATGATAGGATAATTATTTTGTTGCCTCTCTTCAGCGTAAGTTGTTTTCGCTACAAATGAACAAACAGTCACTAATGCAAAAAAACATATTTTTAAAAATAGCTTCCCCATACTCCCCCCCCTAATAAGACGTTTACATTTTTCCGTGAAAAAGATTTACACAATTCGTTTTTAACTTAAACATAATGTAAAGTATTTTATATACGTTGTATATATAGAAAACATACACAAATGTTGATAAATATTTACTTTTTATAATAAAACTTTTAAATCTGATTATTTGAATTTATAATCGAATGTAGTTTCCTCATGTTAAATGGATTTAATATTCATAAGAAAACTAATTTTATTGCTTGAAAAGGAGGAAAAAAGCATGCAAATCGGATCAAACATTCATACATTATCTCAACCTACTAAAATAACTCCATCTAATCTTGAGCATAATACTATCTCTTCTACTAAACTTGAAGATAAGAAATCAAATTTGATATTCGTTCATCTGAAAAAGAAATGAAACGACTTGAGCATAAATTTAGCGAATTAGATTTATGGAAGATGTTGAAAGATAAAGGTGTTCCTTTATGGATCATACTTGAAATGCTACAAAAAGTACGTAAAGAAAAAGAAGCTCAAAATAATTCAGTTCAAAATTCAAATACGATTGAAGAAACGAGTGAGACTCGATTAAATGAAGTAATGTAAAGCATAATATTTGATTGGTCTATAAACTAAAAAGAGTTCAAGACTGATAAAGTTTTTATCAACCTTGAACTCTTTTTTAAGATTTTTCTCCAATCGTTACAAACTGAAAAGATACTTCTCCTTCCAAACCTTTAATTAGCCTTGTTACTTTGACATTTTCATTAACCAATGTATTATCTGTCGACATTTTAGGTTTTTCATCTCCTAAAGATTTTTTCAGATGAAGAAGGTGCATTTTCGTTTCATTTGCCTTTATTTCTTTATACACACTATTTTGTGCTACAATCACATACCATTGCGTTGGATATGTACGAGTGTTACCTATCCAAGCGTCACTATCGTATGAAACTGGAATCTCTTTTCCTTCTAATTCAATACTTTTCATATTCTTTTCGTCTTCATGTGTAAACAACAGCGAACCTTCTTTTGGGAATTTCGGTAACGTATCTATAATATAATTGGAGCCATTATCTCGTTTACGAAAAACTTTTTCTTTAATCAATGCTTGTGCTGTAGATTCATTTAAAATTAATACCTGTCCATTTCCAACTTTACCTTTTTTCACAGAAAACACTTCATTTTCTTTCGTAATTTCTTGATAACGATTAATAATTGGTGAAATTTTATTTTCATCTCCAATGATTAATAAACCGTTTGCAGGAAATGGATTTTCCTTTTTAGAGCATGCACTAAAACTTATTAAAAGTAGTATCGTTAACATAAAAATAGTTAAAGTTCTTTTCATCGCGTTTCCTTTCATCATACAGTTCATTTTTTCACATACTTTTGTGTAGTCTTACAAGCTAATATACTCTATTGCTCCATAACTTTATAAAGCTTTTGTAGGTAACGCCAACGAGTTATAAAGAAATATAAAACTTGTATACATATAAATGAAATTAAAATAACGATCGAGCTATTTAAAATAGAAAAATCGACTAATTGTTGCAGTGCCGTATACGCAACTACAGTATGAATCACTGCAATGATAATCGGTAAGAAGAACATTAATACTAACTGTCTCGTTACAACTTTTTTTAACTCTCGTTTACTTAATCCCATTTTCGAAATCATTTTATATTGTTGTTGATCACGGTCCAAATCAGTATATAATCGGAAATAAATAAAACTAGCAGCAAATGTAAAGAAAACGATTCCGACTAAAACACTTGCCATAAGTAATAAACCATTCTTTTGCTTTGCCTCCAACAAGTTTAATGTTAAAGCTTCAAAGTAGAAATCGCTGTCCCTAAGATCTTTATCGAATACATTCTTTAATTGATTTGAAATCTCTTTCGTTTTTATCCAATCATCTACAACAAATCCGTAAGTACGATGTTGAATATTTTCATCTTTTGGATTACTCGTATGAGGAATTTCATCATACACATGATCTTGAACAGCAATATAAATACTACTAGGATCATGTGGTAAAACTAAATTTCCCACAGTTTTTTTCACACGAAATGTCTTTGTCCAATCTCCTTGAATGACTTCAATATTTTTTTTATAGTCACCATTTTTAAATTCTTGTTTTTGTGACACCCTCCCAGGGATTAGTAAAATTTCATCTTCTTTTTCAATCGTTTCTTGTTGGTATCCGAGTGCTCTCGTAAGTTCGTTATATTCACTTAATTTCAATACATTTACGTTACTTTCTGTAAATTTATTTGAAGATGAAGCCATTCGGTACGGAATATTTGCATCCGCAAGATGTTTTTTTATAATAGAGAGATGTTTATCTACCAATTTGTTGTTTTCAGAGCTTTCATACAGAAATGTATATGGGTTTGTCATCCATACTAAATTCCTATTACCAAGAGCAGCTGTTGTACCGATTGCTGTAAATGCAACTGCTGAAATAATAGATACAATGAAAAACATCGTTGCGTTATCTTTCATACGGTAAATTAATTCTGAAAATGTTAATATATTTGTTCGCTTTAAAAAGAATGATTCACTCCTTTTAGCAAGATACAATATATACACGCTACACTGTGTATATAAAAAGTACGTTCCTATAATGACTAGAAGTACACCCATTCCGAGCGTAATAAAATTAGTACTTGGGATAAAGCGAAATACTGAAATATATCCATAGCCTATACTAATTAAAGAAAGTAGCGATAATAGAATAGAAGCTTTCGGTTCAGGCTTTGGCTTTTCCTCTGCTTGAATAAGTTCCACAAGTTCCGTTACTTTTATCATTTTAAAAGTAACAAGCGAAACAATTAAAAATAATAAAAGAAATGTGATGACTGTTAATAATACCGCCTGCACTGGTATATAAAAAGGTAAACCATTACTAATCATTAATACACTTGCACTTATCAATAAAACTAGTTTAGAAAATATGAGTCCAATAAGAATTCCTATACAAATTGAGCCAAATCCAATCAACATATTTTCAATTAATAATAATTTCTTAAGCTGTCTCATTGACATACCTTGCATCATTAATATGCCAAATTCTTTCTTACGCGTTTTTAAAAACGAACTAACTGAATATAAAATAAAGAAAAATGAAAATACAAAAATCAATCCTTGCGAAACTGTAAATCCCAATGTACCGAATGCACTTATTGTTGCACTTGTCGATTTTAATTCTCCTTGTAAATCAGGATGAAATAATAAAAGAGCATACGTAAAGAAAATCATAATAGAAAATGCACTACTTAAAAAATGGGCAGCATATGTACGCTTATTACGAAAAATATTATTAAATGCGAACTGACGAAAAGTCATGTCTTTTCCCCCCTAACAAAGAAAGGACATCCATAATCTTTTGATAAAATGCTTGCCTGCTTTCACCACAATAAATTTCGTTATATAGTTGACCATCTTTAATAAATATAACTCTGCTGCAAAAACTCGCTGCATACGGATCATGTGTAACTAACATCATCGTTGCCTTTTCTTCCTTATTAAGAGCATCTAGCATCTCCATTACATCATTTGAAGATTTAGAATCCAAGTTCCCTGTTGGTTCATCTGCAAGTAATAATTGCGGCTTATGAACGATAGCACGAGCGATTGCTGTTCTTTGAGCTTGTCCCCCTGAAATTTCAAAAGTTCTTTTACTCAATATATCTGTAATGTTTAATTTCTCTGCAATTTCTTCCACTCGTGTGTTCATTTCTTGTACAGAAACACCATCTAATGTCATCGGCAATACGATATTTTCCTTTACCGTAAGTGTGCTAAGTAGATTAAATGATTGAAAAACAAATCCTAATTGTTTTCTACGGAATAATGCTAAATTATCTGATGTTAACTGGAAAGGATTTGTGCCATTTATTAATATTTCTCCCGATGTTGGAGAATCGATAGTAGATACCATATTTAATAACGTTGTCTTCCCGCTTCCTGACGGCCCCATAATCCCTATAAATTCACCTTCTTGAATTGATAAATCAATATCTACCAATGCTTTAAAAGGTATTTTCCCTTTATATACTTTACTAATACTTTTTGCATGTAAAATTTCCATTTATATTCTCCCTTCATTTGTACTGCTCACTATAAAGTGTAAAGGAATTGTCTTACAGCTCATATTGATTCATCTTTCATTTATCTTACACGCTTGTAAGATTTCTAAAAAAACTGATAACAAAACTGTTTTTAAACTAAAATTAACGTATAACTATCTTATAATAATTGTATAGTGGCATGAAATACAATGCTGTTTATATCAAATCTTTATTATATAAATGAGAAAAGACCGATTGTTTTATCGGTCTTTTACTTTCAAAAATTATATTTTTAACTTATGCCTTTAGTTGAAACATTTTTGAGTTACCCTTTTAATACTAGTTCACTTTATAATAACCTCTGCAAAAAACTGAGTTCTTCGGTTTAATGGCAATTAAAAATGAATTGTAGATATCTGAGGAGGAAATTAATGTGTTTATCCAACATACAAATAATATGATTGATTTGATATTTCCTGATACATAAAACGACATAACGGCAGGGACTACCGATAATACAATAATGGGCAAGCTCATAAAGACCCAAAATCTCGTTTTGGATAGGATTGCATTTGTATTTAGCCAAAAAAATATTCCACTAAATGTTAAGCTAATATCACCTTTGTTACTTATGACCAAAATGTGTAGACATTCGTGAATGATGAAGACAAAGATACCTATTATGATGAGATAAAATATATTAATATGAGTGAAACTTGTTTCAAAGAAATAGGGTATCAGAAAAATGATTATCTGAAGTAGATATACAAACTTCAGATAATGTTTTCGATACCAATTATTCTTAATAAAAGGAGTCCATTCTGCGAAATCCATACTTATCTGTGGCAAATGGCGAAACCAAGTTATGATATGCGTTCCCCTCCCTCATTTAAACTATTTCATAGCTTAAAACATTTAATCCACTAACACTCAACCGTTAGTTTTATATGCAAACCTTCGCTCGCCTTCACTTTTACCGTGTGTTCTTCTACTTGAGTTTGAAGTGATTCAATTTTAGGATTATTCGAGTGAGAAAGTGGTGTTTTCATAGATACATAAATTCGACAAAATTATCCAAATTCCTTTTCATATATGATTTTTATAAAATGGTTCTCGCATGTACAGCTTAATGGACTTGTTTTGCTAAAAAACAAGTCCATTAAGAAGCCATCCCAATTGCCTCTTTAATATGGTTAACTGGTACACTTGAATGTAAAAAAGCTCAGAATTTTAGCTCTAAGCTTTTTTGTAATCACTTCAATATAGCTCCTTTTAAAGAGCTATATTTTTTATCCATTCTGATTTACTTAATAGATAATGATTATATAGTTGGTTTTCTATCGTCTGTTGACTCAGATAAGTAAATCCACATTTTTCAATAACTTTATTTGATGGTACGTTGTTAATTAAAGCAACTGCGTTAAGAACATCTACATTTGTATTTTTAAACAAATAATCAATCAACCCTTTAGTCGCTTTCGTAGCGTAACCATTATTATGATACTCGCTTGAAATAGCATACATGATTTCTCTATTTGGTGAAGGGAGTTCTTCTTTAATGCTTGTGCAGCACCATCCAATAAATTCATTTGTATCTTTATTAAATATTCCTAGCTTTAATATATGATCATCTATGTTGCATGTATTTTTCACCGCATCAAGAAATGCTTTATTTGCTGGTATTTCATAATTTGCAACCCAATTTACTCGTTGTTCTTTCGTTGATTTCCAGTCTGGCAAAAACCTTTCTATTTCCGGCTGATTCGATATTTTATAAATACTCTCCGCATCTTGAATGGTAAACTCTTGTAAGTAAATATCACCACAGTCTATTCTAAATAACCTAGTCAAATTTTCTTCTCTCATGATACTCCCCCTTAATCCCGTATGAAAATCAGTAATTATGGGAAACTCCTAGCTAGAAGGTTCCCATAATCACATTAAAGCGCCTTTATCTGCTTCGTAAGTTCTATAAATCGTTCATCAAGTTCTTTATATTCTTTATCGTTAAAAGTTAAAAAGCTTAGTTTACCTAATACTTCTTGTCTCTCTGTTTCTAACGTTAAACGTAGCTCTTCAATATCATCTCTTGTTTTAGTAGGTTCCTCTAGCTGCTTTTGTATCATATGATTTGAAAACACAAGTTTCGTGTTAGTTGTTTTCTCTAGAAAATATCGATCGTGAGAAACTATAACTAATGTTCCATTATACTCAGCCAATGTATTTTCAAGTTGTTCCCTTGAAGGTAAGTCTAGATGATTTGTCGGTTCATCTAAAATAAGTACATCTTTTTCCTCTAAAATATAGGTCATTAGCTTACACTTCACTCGTTCTCCCATGCTCATTTGCTCAATCGGCTCTTTCCATTGAGAAGCCTGGAACCCTAAATGTTTCATTAAATTTTGGACTTTTCCTCTTTCTTCAAATGTCTCTTTAAAAAATAAATCTTCTGGTGTTTTATCAAGTGGTAAATCAAATACTTCTTGTGTTAAATAACCGATGTTTGCTGATGGTGAAATCCATACTTCTCCTTGAACAGTCTCCGTGCCCATAATCATCTTCAGTAATGTTGTTTTCCCGCTTCCGTTTGGTCCAATAATCGCAAGCTTCTCACCGTGTTGGATTGTAAAATTAACGTTTTCGAATAATGTTCGTCCATCAAATTCTTTCCTCAATTGTTTCACTTCTAAAAAGCGTTTTCCTACTTTTTTATTCGCTTGAATAGAGAACTCAACTGAATACTCTTCTTTAACACGTTCTACTTTCGTTTTCTCAAGCTCTTTTTCGAGACGTTTCCGTTTCGACTTCACTTGCGCATCCATTCGCTTCGCTTTCACACGATAAAATTCTTTAACGCCTTCTTGTTTTGTAGACTGTGCATGTGCCTTTTGTGACCATGAACTTAATTCGTTTATTTGTGATTCTACTTGTTCTATCTTTTTTTGCTGTTTTTCATATTCACGCTGCTGCGTCATTCTTTTTTGCTCACGTGCTTTCATATAACTCGTATAATTACCACTATGGTCAATTAATTTTTTATCCTCAATTGACCATATTTTTGTTGCGACAACATCTAAAAAATATCGATCATGCGATACGACGATAACTGTACCTCTCATATTTTTTATTTGTTTAATGAGAAATTCCGTACTCGTCTCATCTAAATGATTTGTCGGTTCGTCTAATATTAATAAATTAGGATTTTCGGAAAACCCTTTTGCTAATCGAACTTTCAGCTTTTCACCACCACTTAAAGTAAGAAAATCGTTCGTTGGCACGCCCCATTTCGCAAGAAGTTCTGCTTCTTTTGCAATCACATCATTACTAATAAAGGATTCTGTTTCTTGTTCAACATATGCCGTTGTCACATTCATTTGCTGCCATTCAACAGTACCTTTTGATGGCTCAATCTTCCCATTAATTAATTGAAGTAACGTTGATTTACCAGCACCATTTTTACCAATTAATCCGATAACATCCCCTTGTTTTACTGTAACATTCATTTTCTCTAATAAAGTATTTTCTATTATTTCAACATAAACATCATTTAATTTTAAAAGTTCTTTCATATTACCGATCCCTTTCATTAAGGGAGAACAAAAAAATCCTCCCAAATTAATTTGGCAGGATTAGTCATTAAAATATTTATACCCAAATAAGCTATTAAGCAAAATAAATAGCAATACTATTGTATGGAAATCGGGCAGACTAATCCTATTTTTTATAAATTGAAATTTATTTAATTTCAACATTTAAAAATAAGATTAGTTAATCATCGTCCACCCATCATTCCTTTCCGTCGTTAGTAACCATATTGTACCATAGTAGTACTGTATGAGTAAATGTAATTATATGTGCCGTTAAAAAGGATTGCTTTCTTTTAGGTCTATTTATCATTTCTACACTTCAGATTGATCAAGCACAAACAACATTTGTTGTACTTCTTGCTTTATATTTCCCTACCAGTAAACTTCTAAGCACTCCCTCTTATATATTTTTTATATAACTCTCCAATAAATTATATATTATACATATTAAATTTCAGTTCTTATAATGAAGATATCATTTTAAAAGGAGGATACTACAATGGAGTTTAGCAAACTAGGAAACAGTGGATTAACAGTAAGCAAGATTGCATATGGGAACTGGATAAACCATGGTGGAAAAGTAGATGAGGATACTGCAAAGGATTGTGTGAAAGTCGCACTAGATGTCGGAATTACAACGTTCGATACTGCCGATGTTTATTCAGACACTATAGCTGAAGAAGTACTTGGCCGGGCTTTGCAAGGTATACGCCGAGAAAGTATAGAACTATGTACAAAAGTATGCCATCCGACTGGACCCGGAAAAAATGATCGAGGCTTATCACGAAAGCATATTTTAGAAAATTGTAATGCATCTTTACACAGGTTACAGACAGACTACATTGATGTCTATTATGCACATAGATTTGATACAACAACTCCTCTTGAAGAAACGATGTTAGCTTTCTCAGATCTTGTAAGGCAAGGAAAAGTCCATTATATTGGTGTAAGTGAGTGGACATCGGAACAAATTACCCGCGGTGCAGCACTTGCACGAGAATTGAAAATTCCACTCATCGCTAGCCAACCTCAATACTCGATGTTGTGGCGAGTTATCGAAACTGATGTAATACCAACATGTCAACGTGAGGGACTTGGCCAAATTGTATGGTCCCCCCTTGCACAAGGTATTCTCACAGGAAAATATCAACCTGGTAAGCCATTACCGACTCAATCACGCGCTAACTCAGATGCTGGCAAACCATTTTTCCACAAACTCGTGCAACGTTGGATGAGTGATGATGTACTCACTGCAATTCAGAAACTCAATCCCATCGCGCAAGAAACTAATCTTACCCTATCTCAACTCGCAGTTGCTTGGGTACTACAAAATCCATCTGTTTCCTCTGCAATTATTGGTGCTTCAAATCCGGAGCAAATAAGAGAAAATACAGTTGCTTCTAGTGTTAAATTACACCCTGAAATAATGGATCAGATTGATAGTGTACTAAAAGGTTTCATTGAGTACGATCCGAGCAAAACAGGTTGAAACATCAGTGAATTACTTTTTAAAAACCACAAAATACCTTGTAGTCTAACTTTAAAATAAAAATAGAAGTTTCACTTTCCAATTTCTCACTGCCCATCCTATCAAGATGGGCTTTTACTCTTTAAATTCAAATTGTGAAGTCGCATAAACCTCTCTAACAACTGTTAAAAAGTTCTCTAACACGACAGACTTTTCATCTTGTCTCCATCCAACATATAAATTTATTTTCGGTGTATTTTCTTGAATGTCTTTATATATGACACCCGATTTTTTATAACTTTCCACCGATGATGGAACGACAGAAATCCCCATTCCTGCTGCAACTAAATTTACAATCGTTTGCATTTGGATCGCTTCTTGAACAATATTTAAACTTACTCCATGTTCCCAAAAGTAACTAATAATTAAATCATAAAAGTTAGTACCGAAATGACGAGGAAATAAAACAAATGGTTCGTCCACTAGTTCTTTAATAGAAATATTAGGTAACGAAACTAAGGGATGATCTTGATGTAATACCAATTTTAAACGTTCCTCAGAACAAATTTCGGAAGACAATATTTCATTATTCTGCTTAGAACGAATAAATCCAATATGAATTTGTTTTTCATAGAGTGCTTTTATTTGCTGGTCTGTTGTCATCTCGCGTAATATGAGCTGTATTTTAGGAAAACGTTCTCGGAATTTTTTTAATATCTCTATAACGGTTTCTGTAGAATCGACAAAACCAATTATTAAATGTCCTATCTTCCCTTCATCCGCAAGCTGTGTTTCTTTAATGGTTCTATCTACTTGAAGCAACGTTTGCCGTGCACCTTCTAAAAAGATTTTCCCCGCATCGGTAAGTTCAACCATTCTTTTTGTCCGGTGAAAAAGTTGAACTCCTAATTCTTCTTCCAATTTTCGAATTTCTTGGCTTAAAGGCGGTTGTGCCATCATAAGGCGTTTTGCTGCACGACTAAAGTTTAATTCTTCTGCCACCGTTATGAAATACCTCATTTTCCGAATATCCATTTCAATCCCCCTATCATAAACAAATAATAAACACTTCGCTTTTACTTCTCTAAGGTAAATAATTTTTTATTTTCAAGTGGTACAAAACAAGGCTAAAAAACTTATCTCCAAAGTTCTTTAGCCTTAATCACTTGTTACACATTAAAAAATATTATTCGTATAACGGTACCTTTATCAACTTCTGAATGGATCTCTACACTATGTCCCAATTGTTTTGTAATTTCATATACAAGATATAACCCCATTCCAGTTGATTCTTTAAAATCTCTACCATTTTCTCCTGTAAAGAACGGTTTAAATACTCTTGGTAAATCTTGCTTCGGTATCCCGACGCCACTATCGGCAATTTCAAGTACAACTGTATTACCTTCCCTACATGCTTTCACTTTAATCTTTTCTCTACTACCTGATGAGTATTTAATCGCATTCGATATAATTTGTCCAATTAAAAATTGCAACCATTTCGCATCACTTTCTACAGTAATACCTTTATCAATTTCAAGCTCTGGATATACAAAACTCCGGATAAAGAAGCGTTTATGTTCATGCACGGAATCATTTACTACTTTATGTAGTTGTACTCTTTCTACATAAAAATCTTGTGTGAATGCTTCTAAACGCGCGACATATAATGCCATCTCTAATCCCTTTTTTAACCGATCTGTTTCCTCATTAATACTTTCAAAACGCGAATCCACTTCATCCTGTGTAATTAATTCTATTACAGATAGAGGTGTTTTCATTTGATGAATCCACTGATTCATAAAGGTTAAATGATCATTATTTTTTCTCTCTTGTAATTGCAGCTGATTTTGATAATGACGATATTGTGCATCAAGCAAATCTTGGAGTGCGGTAGATAAAACTGCAAAATCAGATTTTTGAACGGATTCATCCAAAGATTGCAATGGATTTGCTAAACGTTCATAAAAAGAACGATGTGTAAAATAACGAAATAATAAATAACTTATCATAAAAAAAGCACCTAAAAACATTGCATATAATGCCGTTGAAATATGATTATGCCCATCAAACCAATAAACTAGGAATATGGCTAGTAGTTGGATCGCTGTAAAACAAATAAGCGGTATATGATCACGAATAAACAACCTTATCATTTTTCCATACCATTATCCCAAGTAATATGTAATCTATATCCAACACTACGAATTGTTTCAATTGCTCCTTCAATATGTAACGTTTTTAACTTTTTACGCACACGTGTTGTATTTACACTTAATGTATTATCATCAACGTAAGATTCACTATCCCATAATTTATTAAGTAACACTTCTCTACTCACAACACGCGGGTAATTTTTCATTAGCGTCTCTAATAAAATAGCTTCGTTTCTCGTTATATCAATCTCTTGCCCCCTAAGTTTTAACACAAGTCTTTCTGGATATAAACAAAGACCTTGTTGCTCAATCATTCGTTCTTCTAGTTTCGGTGCATAGTCTCCGTAAGCACGTCTTAAATGACTACGAATTTTTGCCATTACAACTTCATAATGAAAAGGCTTCGGAATAAAATCATCGCCACCATTTTCTAACGCCATAACTTGATCCATCGTACCTTCACGGGCCGAGATAAATAAAATTGGACATGTGGAAACCGCACGAATTTGACGACACCAATAGTAACCGTCAAAGCTTGGTAAATTAATATCTAATAAAACTAACTCTGGTTGTTCTTCTAAAAATATGTCTAACACATTTTGAAAATCCGATATAACAATTCCTTGGTAACCGTATTTCGCAACATAAGTTGATAATAGCTCCGCAATTTTCATATCATCTTCTACAATCATAATTTTAACCATTCTTAAACTCCTTTTAATTCACAATCTCAAATATACTTACACAAAATAAATACTACCTCTTTTTATTTAATCCGTAAATTAAAAAAGGATACTTTTATAAAACAGCATCCTTCTTCTATTATTCTTATTTAATATTAAATTTACTCCAATTAAAACCCAGCTTCTCCACATAGTCCATTCTTAGTTCCATCCGCGTCGTTTTTAGTGGATCCACAACTTGACAAACTTTTAAATTACCTGCTGCTGATAATAAAAGGGTTGCATCAGCTTTAGACATTTCTAATTCCTCATGTAAAAATGTCACCATATTATGTACAGCACGATTCGCTGCATCGTCTAACAATTTCTCTGAAGCAATCGTCATTATTTTTTCTTTTTGGATAACCATTGGTAATGGCCATTTCTTTTCTTTTATAATTTGAACAGTTACAGTTACCTCTCCAGCAACTTCCACTCCACTAACACCAATTTCACCATCACCCATTGCGGCGTGTAAATCCCCTAATGCTAAAAGAGCACCAGAAACATTTACAGGTAATAGTAATGTTGTTCCTTCTTTTATCTCTTTACAATCCATATTCCCGCCGTGATCATGCGGCGTACCACATGAAATACTGTCTTCTTTAGGGGCCGTGCCAATGACACCAATCATCGGATTAATTGGAATCTGTATTTCATTTGAAAATATAACATGTTCATTGTGTATTGGGACAATTTTCACTGTATTTTCATTTAGCTCATCCCCCATTACACCAAGGTTCGCACCTGTTGTTAAAACACCCTGCTCTGAAATTTTAATCTTTTCAATCATTACGACTAATATATCACCAGGTTCTGCTCCTTTAATATATACAGGGCCAGTCGCTGGATTAATTCGATTCCAATCTAGTTCTTGAAATACGACATTTTCCGAATCAATTTGATTTTCAAAGCAGTCGTACGTTTCAAATACAATCCGACTCCCAGTGTCTACTTCTATACATGGCTCATTATTTGGTGACATTGCATAAATAATATGTTCTTTATGAATACGATACATACTACCTCTCCCTTTTCAATATTATCTTCTATAACTAATTAGCTCTAATTCATACAAGCTCCTTGTTAAAATTAAAAGTTATTTTCAGATTACAAAAGCACTTAGCTCATTTTGAAACATACACTCTTTACTATAACAAGTAAAGAAAGGTGGTATTACAATGCCCCTTATTCCATACAACGAAAGTGACGTTGATTTACTAGCACGTTTAATCCGTGCTGAAGCTGAGGGCGAAGGACGACAAGGTGAACAACTTGTCGGATGTGTTGTAGTAAACCGTGTATTTTGCGATTGCTTAGATTTTAAACAACTCCGTACCGTACCTGATGCTGTATATCAAAGCCCTGGCGGATTCGAAGCGGTTCAATACGGATACTTTTATCAACGTGCCCGTGAATCAGAAAAAGAAATCGCAAGAAAAGTTTTACAAGGTGAATGGCGCTGGCCGGCAAGGTGGGCTCTTTGGTATTTCCGTCCAGTTGGAGCTTGTCCACCTGAATGGTATAATCAGCCGTTTGCAGGGCAATTTAAAAGCCATTGTTTTTACGAACCACGTGGTGATGAATGTCCAAAAATGTATTCACGATAGCAAAAATTAAGCAACGCAAGTACTTATTCTTTTGAGTACTTGTGTTATTTTTTAATGTACTTTAGAAATCTAATAATGTGACGAATTTTCTGGCGCCTACCACATGTATTAATAAAGGTATACGTGGACCACTTGATTGATTCATAATGAGCCTATATATAATGGTAAATAATTGTTTTTGATTTTCTTTCATTATTTTTTTATTTTCATGATGACAAATCGGATACAATTGTTCCATTAAGTTAGAATAATCTTTATTAGAACGTAATATTTTACAAACTTCCACTAGCCATTTTTTCTGCCTTTCATCTAATGTGTTATAAAACTCCGTATTTTTCTCTTGATTTACCTCAATTAATTTTTCAGATTGAAAGTTTCTTATCCAATGCTCTGCACGATTACTTATCGCTACCATTTCAAATAATCCATAGCTCCTATCTATTTTCTCTAATATATCTTGTAAAATAGATGAATCAAAATTTAATAACGGTAAAGTTCCTGCTACTTGATTAAACTTTGGATACTCTTTAAATCGGCTATCATGTCTAGAAAGTTTAATTGCATCAAATAAATCTTCATTTTTGAGTGTTTTATTTTCATAACTGTCCTTCAATCGTTCATACTCTGTATAATTACGTATCACATCTTCATCAAGTCCAATATGAAAAGCTGCATCAGGCTTATATTTTGCAAACATAAAAAGAATTACTTCTGGTAAATACACTTTTAATAAGTCGCTAGGTGTAATACTATTCCCTGAAGAACTGGACATTTTTTCATGATGCCCTTTAATTCCAATGAAATCATAAGCAACGTATTGAGGGGCTTCACAATTGAATATTTTCCTTGCAATTTCTTTTGATACATTATAACTACCTGTTTCCGATGAATGATCTCTTCCGCCCGGTTCGAAAATAACATCCTCTATCCTCCATCTCATCGGCCAATCGATTTTCCAATTCATTTTCATTTGATTTGTATTTAATACGGATAATTTATTTTGATTTCCACATTCACAATCATACCGAACTGTTTTTAATACTTCATCAAAATGTGTAATAGTTGTTGCATCTTTCCCGCAGCTCTCACAATATAACGTAACGGGATAAAAGTTTTCTCTATCTTCTTCTCGGTGTATTCCTGTTTTAAAACCCATTAAAATATCATATATTTCTTTTCTTTTATACAAAGACTCTAATATGTTTTCGTTATACCTTCCGCTTCTATATTCAGCATGTTGATAAATAAATTCTACTTCAATTCCAAATGCTTGGAGCGATTCCTCAAACTCTTTTTCAAAATGCTCTGCATACGAGTCATGACATCCATACGGATCTGGAATATCAGAGTATGGCATACCAATATACCTTGCAAAAGATGGATCAATATTTTGGGGAACTTTTCTAAACCTGTCATAATCATCCCATGAAAATATGAAACGAGTCTTTTTCCCTAAATTTTGAAGCGCCCTTACAACGAAATAAGTCGTTATTATTTCACGAAAGTTTCCAATGTGAACAGAACCAGATGGACTTATTCCAGATGCGCAAACAAAAGTTTCTTTGTTTGGATGCTTTCTAATTAATTCATGTGCTACTTCATACGCCCAATGCATATGTTACTCACCTCAATTGTATTTTTGTTTTCACATTTTCAGTTTTATGCAATAAAAAAACTCCCACCCCCAAGATTATTCATCTTGAGGACGAGAGTTATTAGCTTCGCGGTACCACCTCAGTTTGTTAATACGTCACCATATTAACCTCTTCAGGTACGGCAAAATATGCTTATACCCTATCTCTATAACGGGAGAACCCGTCGCACCATCCCTAAACAAATTAGTTCCTTGCGCAGCTCCAAGTCTTTTTTCATTAAGATGTATACCGCTCTTTCTCAGCTACCAGAGCTCTCTGTATGTATTCATTCTTAACTACTCTTCTCTTCAACGCCAAATTATATATTAGTTTTTTACATATGATAATTTATAACATATGTATTGTCAAATTTTTCTGAACAGAAATTAATAACACATATTTTCCCTATCTAAAAAATATATTCATTCAAGTTGAATGTTGTGACTACACCATCACAACATTATGTCACTTTCGGTTTCTCTTTAAATCGCTTATACTTTTCACTCCTTTTATATACTCGCAATACATTTTCACATGAAACATCCTATAGCTCTTCCTCCTCATAGTTATATGCTATTTTCGAGTTACGTGAGAAGGCCTTCGTTTTTTCACAGTACATCTTTTTTATTCCAATCCGACAAAAGGTTTACCTACATTTTTATCGAACTTTATATGTATCTCTAATGAATTGAGGTGAAACAGATTGCTCAGAAATATAGAATTAGTCGTTGATGCTAAGGCGAATTTAGGGGAAGGTCCTTGCTGGGATGAGAAAAGACAAATATTATATTGGGTTGATATTATGGAGAAGAAATTATGCCTCTACAATCCTGCTAGTAATATGAACCAAGTGATTACTCTCGACCAACAAATCGGTTGTGTCGTTCCATATCTAGATGATGTAATACTTTTAGCTCTAGAAAAAGGGTTTTATTCTTTTAATCTAAATACAGAAGAGCTTACACATATTTATGATCCTGAACCACATTTAATAGAAAATCGTTTTAATGACGGGAAATGCGATCCAGCTGGACGCTTTTGGGCAGGCACTACTGATTTATATGGTATAAGTGGCGCGGGTTCCTTGTATTCTTTAAATAATAATCTCCAAGTAGAGAAAAAGGTATCACATGTAAATACTTCAAACGGCATAGCATGGTCTCCTGACGATACATACCTTTATTTTATTGATACACCTACAAAAAAAGTAGTCCGTTTTCATTATGATATACATACTGGTGTAATTAGCAATCCAACAGATGTTATCATCTTCCCTGAAAATGAAGGTATACCCGATGGTATGACAATTGATGTAGAAGGTTGTTTATGGATTGCACATTGGGGAGGCTCGAAGATTACTAGATGGAATCCCTTTACTGGAAAACAGATTTTAAGTATTCCGATTCCTGCTTTATATGTAACGTCGTGTACATTTGGAGGACCTAATTTGACCGATTTATATATCACAACAGCCAGAACAAGAATGACGGATGAGGAATTAAAACAGTACCCACATGCTGGTGGTATATTTCGAATTCAAATGAATGTTAAAGGTTGTCCAACCTATTCATTTCGCCATGAAACTATTGGAGCTGAAACACTATGAACAGAATCGATTACATAAGACAAGAAGAGAAAAAGTATCACGATCTTTGCTATGAACAATACAAATTATTCGAAGCAGGATCTTGGCTGTATAAACCTGTTAAAATAGTTATGGACATGCTGAACTATTTTGAAGGACAGAAAGACCTACACATACTTGACCTTGGCTCTGGTGTCGGTAGAAACAGTATTCCGATTGCACAAAAAATCATGAATAGTGGCGGAACCGTTACTTGTGTTGATCTACTTGATTCGGCTTTAACGAAGTTACAAGTTTATAGCAAAGAACATGGTGTATTTGAATACATAAAAACAGAACAATCAGCACTTGAAGACTACTATATTTCCTCTAATTCTTATAACTACATCATTGCAGTATCAAGTTTAGAGCATGTCAAATCGATAGAAGATTTTAAAAAAGTGCTTCACTCTATGAAAAACGGAACAAAGAGTAACGGTATCAACTGTTTAATAGTCAACTCTAACATTCAAGAAATTGACTTGGAAACGAATCAAGAATTAGATGCTTTAATTGAAATTAACATTTCTATGGAAGAAATGATACGTATACTAAAAGACGTTTATTCCGAATGGCAAGAAGTAAAAGTTGAAATGAAAAATTTAACGTATGATATTGTACGAAACGGTACACACATTCAATTAAATACGAATGCGATTACTTTTGTCGTGCAAAAATTATAGTATATATGAGTGGTGACTATTTTCATTTCATATAGTCACCACTCATATATTTATGTAACCATCATCCCATTGTAATTACAATTTTCCCTCTAGTATGCTGACTTTCACTCAAAATATGAGCTTCTCTAACTCCTTTTTCATTAAACGGAACAACCTTGCTAATGATTGGTTTAATTTTTTCAGCTTGGATCAAACTAGTTAATTCGTCTAATTGCTTCCCACTTGGTTTCAACCATAAAAACCCTGATTTTATGCCCTTTACTTCATGCAGTGGTTCATGAACGATAGAAACTAGAACACCACCAGATTTAATAATTCGAAAACTTTTTTCTTGTACTTCTCCGCCGATTGTATCTAACACAATATCATAATCTGATAGTAACTCTTCAAATTTATCTTTTTTATAATCAATAACAAGGTCAGCCCCTAAACACTTTAAAAACTCTTCATTTTTACTACTTGCAGTTGTTGCGACAAAGGCCCCAAATGATTTTGCGATTTGAATTGCAAAACTCCCTACTCCGCCCGCTCCAGCATGAATGAATACTCGGTCATTTTCTTTTATTTGTGCATAATCAACAAGACTTTGCCAAGCTGTTAGTCCTGCAAGAGGTATAGATGCTGCTTCTTCAAAATTAAGATTATTTGGCATTTGCGCTACTAAATTTGATTTCACTGTAATGTATTCAGAATAAGAACCTTTCCCTATATTTTCGGGTTTCGTAAATACTTTATCTCCTATTTTAAAATGATTCACATCTTCTCCAACTTCTTCAACTACTCCAGCAACATCTAATCCTAATGTAATTGGAAATGAAAATCGCAACTTTTTTTGTAAGTCTCCCTTTCTTATTTTCCAATCAACAGGATTGACAGATGTTGCGTGTATGCGTATTAATACTTCATTACATTTAACAACCGGCTTTGGAACTTGTCTTTCTTGTAATTCTTCAACACTACCATATTGATTAATAACAATTGCTTTCATTTCCTCGCCCCCTTGCTGTTTATTTTAATAACAAACAATTATTTTTCAAAATTTTTCGCCTTGTATGAAAATAAATATGTTTGGAGGTGATATTTATGCTACTCTACTAATTAAGCATCATGAGTGCAAAAAACATTTATTTCACTTAAATACAATCTAATTTACGCTTAAGAAACACCCAAAGTTATATTTCTCTTTATTTATTAATGACCTTTAAATGAAACGGAGAGTGTGCTATGAGTGAACAAGTTTTCAAAGTAAACGGTATTGATATATGTACAGAAGGCTTTGGAAATCCTAATAACCCAGCAATATTATTAATTATGGGAGCTACGTGTTCAATGGTTTATTGGGATGAAGAATTTTGTGAAAGGTTGGCTAGCACAGGAAGGTTTGTCATTCGCTATGATAACCGTGATGTTGGGCGTTCTGTTACATATGAACCTGGGACTTCCAATTACACTGTAGCAGATATGGCTGAAGATGCAATCGGAGTACTCGATGCGTATCATATTGACAAGGCACACCTTTTTGGCATGTCATTAGGAGGTATGATTGCTCAAATTGCTGCAGTAAAACACCCAGAAAGAATTTTGACCTTAACATTACTAGCAACAAGCGTTATTGGATCTGATAACAATACTCGTGATTTGCCTCCAATGGATGAAAGAATTTTGACACATCATGCTAATGGTGCAAATTTAGATTGGACAAATAAAGATGTTATAGCGAAATATTTAATTACAGGATCACGTCTACTCTGTGGATCAAAGCGTATATTTGATAAAGCAAGAACTTTAAAACAAGTAAAGCAAGAAATAGAACGTGCTAACAATCTATTAAGTATGTTTAATCACGCCCTCCTTACAGGTGATGATTCTTATGAAGATATACTTAAATCATTACTAGTACCTACTTTAGTAATTCATGGTACAGACGATACGGCTCTTCCACTTGAACATGGACTCGCACTTATTGATGAAATTCCGAACTCAAAGCTATTATCCCTTGAAGGTACAGGGCACGAGATTCATCCCGATGACTGGGATAAAATTATTAAAGCAGTTTCAGAACATATATCCCGTATAAGATAAGAACAACTATTAGAAGGGGCACAAATTATTTTGCCCCTTCTATTTATAAAGATTACGATACAATATCAAAAACCCATCACTGCATTCGTATGTATAGTGATGGGCTCTACCTATATTTTTCTATGCTTAAAAAAATGGACAATCTAACTGGTCAACAGATTCCCACGATTTTTTTTTTACATTTTCGGTGGATTTACTATTTTCTAGTGGTACGTTTTTAAATGGATTCATTTCAACTTTTAATAGAGATGATGGTTCTATATATAAAGAAAAAACATGGCTACTTGGCAAAGTTTTTGATACATCAATATCTCCTACTTGTTTAAATAATTGCTGCGCTGCAAAGAAAAAGAAATTAGTTGGATTAGTTTGTTTATTAAGCCATGCAATCATTTCAGGTGATACCGATTTATTAATATTTATTTTCACTCGATCACCACGTTTAAATCGCCTAGATCGCATACTTCCACCAACTAACTTATCGTTAAGTTTGTGAATCCTAACTCTTTTTGCTTATGCTCTCTATATTTTGGCGAACATGTATATACTAAAAGACCACGAGCATTGGTGAATAACGGGTTATCTACAAAAATTACATTTTTCAAGCGTCCTTTTTGTTTCAAAATCATTTTTAAGCTATTTTTAATAATAACTGCGCCCCCACCATAAATAAATACATATGGATCGTCTTTCATATCATCAATTTTGTTAATAATATCCGTTGCAACGCGTGCTGCTAAACCTAAAAACGCTGGCTGCGATTCCTCAACTAACAATGCATTTCTTGGATGCTTTTCATTTAAATAAATTTGGTTGAATTCTGTAATACTATCAATTGTTTTCGTAGGATATTTCCGATTCCATCTCGTAATAATTTGTAGTAACGTTTCTTTTACACCGTACGATAATCCTTTACTTAATTGCGGACGGAAATTTACTCCTAATGAAACAACTTCTTCCGTTGTCCCCGCGCCAATATCAAAAGACAATAAAGTTTTATCTACAAAATCAATTTCTGAAACTTGATTTTGTTCACATTCTATTTTATGTTTCACAACATTTCCTTCCTCATCATATACAATCCCCCACGTCCCAGAAGCGCCTTCAGGTAGACATTTACAAAACTCAATAGAAACATTAATCGTAACATCGCGTCCATTTGGATAATGGAATATGACCTTGTGATTACCCATATACCGTTTCGAATTTTCAGCAGCGATTTCCTGTGTAATAAGTTGCATTGGAAGAGCAACAGATAAATCATAACGAATATTAATATGACTTGAAGTTGGACTTTGACGCATAGCACTTATCGCTAAACCTGAAAGGATTGTAATAACCATTAACTCATCAGTAGATTTATTTGATTTCTTCTCCACTTCAGTACCTTTTAATTGATCTTGAATCACTTTTTCTCCAACGATGTATCGTACATTATTTAACATTAGCGATGGAGAACTAATGGTCACATCAATGTGATTCTCTAATTCTGACGATGAAACTTCACCCTCATCTAACAACCCCGTAGGCTCACCTATATATAAGGAATAAATACTCGGAATAAAAATGGGTTCCTGCCCTTTCACCATTAACTTCAAACCATTATTTCCTGCATCTGCACCAGCTTTTAAAAGAATAGACATAACTACCCCCTAATTTAATCTGACATCCCTTCCAAATATATGCGAGCCCATTCTTTTACATTCAAATGTAATGTAATTTTTTCTTCATCCTTTAAACAAAATATCACAAATATTCATTTATCGTGTAAAAAGTATTTGACATAAAACTTTTCCAATTTTATACTATGGTTGTAAAGATTTTTTGACAATGGTGGAGGTGCAATTATATATTGAATACTAAAAAGATTATTTTTGTAATCATTGTTTTATCGTTAATCGCGATACTCGGACATGGCGCATACAAATACGCAACTGAAGGTTCAATTTTGGGTGGAACGATTTTCGCTGCTTCTTTAATACTTAGTAATTTAATTAATCATATTACATGGGGAGATCCAAACGGAGTATCGAAAGAAAGTCAAGATGAGATGGGACAACAAATTACATATAAAAGCTTTAAAATCGCGTATTTTGTGCTTGTAGGTGTTATGTTCCTTATATTACTCTGCTCGGAAGGATTTTCTATGGGTTCCAATTTGGATGGTGTAAAAAACCTTCCACTCTTTATTGCACTCTGTTCTTCCTTTCTTATTTTCCCTATCGTTGAACTCATTGTCGCCAAACAATATAAATAAAAAAGTGGTTTTCTGTAAATAGAAAACCACTTTTTTATTTAAATCTCTTCTGCTATTGCTTTCAGCTTATTCACAGTCCGCCAGTTCCTTACTGTAGCTGGCGTATGTAATTTTTGAAACTGGTTCATTAGTTTAGAATTCCGAATGCTTTTTTTGAAAAATAAATACACTACCCTTCCTTCAATATGACAACCTTCTATTTCGCTTTTAATCGTAAGCAATTGATTACTGTCTTCTTCAGAAAGTGCATTGGCTAAAAAGGCAACATGTATGCTTTCTCCTTCTAACAATAAATCGGCTTCATAAGGACACGTTTTTATAATATTTATAAATTCATCTTTTGTTCTTAACATAACTGGAACATCGAAATCAAAAACATTCTTAATTTCACATTCAATTCGTTCCTTTAAAAAACTTATCTCTTCTTCTGACTCAAACACTACATTTCCACTTTGAATATATGTTTTCATTTTTTTTAACCCTATTGATTCAAAGACTTTTTTCAAATCCGCCATTTTGATTACTTTATGCCCACCTACATTTATTCCCCGTAGTAATGCAATATAAATTGTCATATGATTACCCCTCGCGTATTTACATGCTTAGCAATCGAATTGTTTTGCACCTTCATACTTCTCGAATACTTACCTTAATGCCTCTAACATATCATGTTTGGAAAATATCTCAAATGAAAAAACTTACTACATGATTTTTTTCAAGAGTAAGCTTTGTTATCTTATTATCTCGTTATAGGTAAATGTAATATGAATTGTTGTCCAATTGGTCCCATTCTTCTAAATCCTCTATCTTGAAATCCAACTTTCTCATATAACTGTTGTGCCGGAATATTTTTTTCATTTACAGCAAGAATTACTTCATTTTTTATTGGATAATAATATTTTACAAAGTCTTGTAATAACGCCAATGATTTTTTAGCATATCCTTTTCCTTGTTTATTATGATTAACAGAAAAAGAAGTTAAAAGTATGGCATCCTTATTTTCTGTAAACTCCTGTACTCTATCACCTGTTTGTAATATAAATACACCGACAGGTACTCCGTTATAGTCTAAAATAACAACTACATTTTTCGTTCGATCATTTTTCGCTTTCTCCAGTAATTCACCTGGATTCGCCGTAAATTGAACTTGTTCACTTGGTAAAGTAAATGATTGTATTATCTCTTTATACTGCTCCTTATACGGAACTAATTGTATTTCCACTGTATGTATGTTCATGCTTAACTCTCCCACTCCTTCAAGTTATTAACTTAAACCTTGCTGTGTTTTAGAATGCACTTTTCCATCCAAAAATGTCATTTCAGCAAATGATTTTGGATCGTTGCCTTTCCAAGCAAAAATTTGTTTAATTCGTGTAGAATGTTCTTCCCCTTCTTCTATGAGTAAATCCCCTTCAAAACCGATTAAATCTTTCACTTCTAAATATGTCATTCCTTCATTAATATTTGAGAAATGATTTACATTAATGGATTTTTGATTTTTATTTTCCGTTATAGTAGAAGATGTAGCAGTTTTCTTCTTCACTTCTTTCTTCTGGTCACACGCTGTCATACTAAAACCTATGCATAAACTACACAATATGAGTGTGCTTTTTTTCATCATAACGGTTGTCCCTCCCCTCATTATTAAACCATATTTTCCCTTAAAAATAAACTGAATATTTAATTTTATAAAAAATCCCGTACAATTTAGTACGGGATTTCCACTATTTTTTCAAATGATTGTTGGACTGATCATCTTGTTCTTTTCGAAGTTCTTGTTCTTCATCTTTTGGTAATTGTTTATCATTATCTTTAATCGGGTTTGTTTCTCTATTTTCAATCATATCATTTGGAACTTGCGGCATTACACGGCCAACAATTGCTGCTAATTCATCAAGTATGCCTTCACCAGTTTTACCTTTTTTAATTTGCTTACCTATTTGTTTTAGTCTTTCATACGTATCAACATCTGCTACAACGACTGCATTCGCACCATTTGGGTCATTCTTCAAACTTTCTGCAACAGAATACTTAATTGACTCAACGCGAGTTCGATCAAGTTTCGCTTTTACATCAATACCTACCACAGCATATTTCCCAACTACCACTGCTGTCGCATCGTTTACACCAGGTATACTTGCAGCTAAAGATGCCAGATGATCAGCTGCCTTTTCATTTGGTTTATTTGATTTATTTGTATACGTAACATTTTTCATCGAGACATTTTTTTGTTCTGGCTTTTCATTAGGATTGTCTTTTTTTCCAATACTACATCCAGTAATAACGAAACAAAACATTAACATATATATAATGATTTTCATTATTTTCACCACTTTATCATTGATGTTTAATCATAAATTTTTTCAACCGCTTGCATCTTCTTCACTTTTTCTTCTGCCCCGCTATTTGCGTTAATGAAAATTTGGTACGTATCTTTCCCTAAAGTACCAATATATTCATAACAAAGTACTTCATTATGCAAGTCATTTACTACTACAGCTTTACGTTCTTCCATAACTTTTACATCGGGATTAATTTTCTTTCTCGCCTCAGCAGCAGTTAGCTTCGCACTCGGAATTGTTCGTTTTTGATGCGATGCTAAATATTCCTTTGCCGAAAAACCAACAATCGATCCATCATCTAAAGCAATTTTCATTTGAATTGCTTCTGGATAAATACGCACTCCATTTTCATTTACAACGTACGTAAACACACCGATATTATCATATTGAGAACTATCAAATAGCTCCATATTTGTAAACTTGTGATCCTTTAAAAACGTTAATCCTTTACTTCCTGCATCATTTAAACTAATTTTTTGTTCTTTAATTTCTCGATTATTCATTACCCAAATTGGGTATCCACCTTTTCCGGTAATATCCATGTAATATTCGTTGTTTGTTGCTGGATCTTTAATTTTCACACTGTAGAAAGATTCTTTTGCACCTTTTCCACTTTTCTCAACATCCACTTTTTCATTTCCTTTTAAATTCAAAAATGATTTTGCAATTTTTCCTGCCTCATCTTCTGAAATTGCTTTTCCTTCTGCTTCAAACCCACCTTTTTTGTTCTTTTGTGCACTTGTAAAAGTAGGTCCGAAATTAGTAGACGAGTACGACGTTACATTCTTTTCAACTGTTTTTAATCCATCAATAATTGTGTTATCTGCTGGATCTCGGTTTGATGCAAGTGCCATTTCAACGTCCATCCAGCGCAAGTTGTTTTTCAACACAAGGTGTTGCACTTTTCTTAGTTCATCTTGTATATTTCCTGCATTTGAATATAACGTTTGCAGTGTTTTATACTCTTGATCATTTAGCGGTTCTTTTTCTAAATCACGAATCGCTGCACGATAGCTAAAATCACCGATATTCGCTAAAAATTCTTCCGTTTTATTAAATGGCATTAATGTTAATGGTAGTTGACCTACATCAGAACGAGCTTCAGATGTTAAACGCCACACATCTGCTAATGCTGGCGATAGAGACGCGCGTGAATTCATCGCAAGTGTTGTCCCAATTTTATCGTGTAATAAGTCAACCTCATACGCTAAATCATGAAACGCGCGCTGATAACTATTTTCCGCTCTAATTAATACTGCATTTTTTTCTTGATGCTCTTTATAGCCCCAATATCCTGTTCCGACTACACCTATTGTTAATAGTACAATGATAATACCTCTTAACATGTTTCCACCTCCGCTCTATTTACAGAAAATGTGTTTACCGATTTTTTTAATTTGTGGACGAGTCCAAATCCATTTGCTTGTCGCAGTATCTGGATTGAAATAATATAGTGCATTCCCTGTTGGATCCCATCCATTGATTGCATCTAATACGGCTTTTTTCGCATTTTCATTTGGCGTTAAATATATTTGTCCATCTGCTACTGCTGTAAAGGCTCTCGGTTCAAAGATTACACCTGAAACGGTATTTGGAAACGATGCACTTGTGACACGATTTAAAATTACCGCAGCCACTGCAACTTGTCCTAAATAAGGCTCACCACGTGACTCTCCATATACAGCGTTTGCCATTAGCTGAATGTCATTTTGAGAATAACCATTTGGAACATTTGTCCCTTTACTTTGTGGTGGTTTATTTTCTTGCGCAGTACCACCGCTGTTCCCTTTATTAGTTGTTGTACCTTTATTAGCGGTCGACTTATCATACTTTGTTGCCTTTACAAGCATTTGCTTCGTTTTAGCACCCGCTAAACCATCAACTGGCAATCCGAATTTTTGCTGAAAGTTTCGAAGCGCCCAATATGTACCCCATCCGAAAACACCATCAACTTTTCCCGTATAAAATCCGTTATATTTCAAACGAGTTTGCAGTTCAATGACATCTTCTCCAGATGCTCCCCTTTGAATTACTTGATTAGAAAAGGCTTCTACATTTTTGGTTTGTATACTACTTACCATTAAAGATAAGCCAATAAAGGTAAGTAAAACTGCTAGCTTCAAAAAACCTTTTTGACGCATATGTTTCCCTCCTTAAATACAGAATGAATTCATGGTTATGTTTTGTAAATGTGAAGCTTTTATGTAAAGAAGACAAAAAAAGCCAAGCTTATATGCTTGAAGATATATGCACACAATATAAAAAAGAGTAAAAGGAGCTTATTATGAAGTATTTCTTCACACGTATAGCATTCGCGATTTTTTTACTAACAGCATGTTCAAATATATATACTGGTCCATCTATAGTTCACGCACAGCCACCCTATGCAAAATGGGGTAAACTAGCCGTTGAAAAAACGAAAGAACAATATCCGAAAGCTGAGATTATCGATTACCTTCATATAGGTAGAAAACCAAAAACTGTTCAAATAACAGTTGAACAGTTTAAATTATGGCTACGTGAGGGTGGAAAAGAGTATGGTGTTTTTGTGGATATAGAGTTTGATACGAAAACAGAGAAATTTTTAAAGATGTCCTTTCAGAAGACAAATCGGTAAAACAAAGAAACCTCCGTCTTTACATACAGACAGAGGTTTTTTTATGTACTTCTTCCTTAATAAGGATTATTTTTTATATGTAAAGATCGATTTCCTAACATTTTTACTAATCCGCAAATAGCTCCAATTACAACCGCTATTCCGATACTATATAAAAGCACTCTCCCATATCCACCTATTCTCGGATCGAGAAACGGATATGGGTACCAATTCACGAATGGACCGCGGATTAAGCTATATACAACATATAAAAGCGGGAAAACAAGCCAACTCGCAGCCTGTTTCCATGTAACGGCCTTCGTAGGTGGATTTTTAACCCAATCTAAAATCATCGCTAATGGCATGATGTAATGAAGCACAGTATTTACCCACGGTATCGCTGTTTGAAGTGACTCTTCTAATCCCCTTAATAACAAAAAATAAATAAGTCCTGTTGTCAGTATGTATACTGTAGCTGCGCCGCGAAGAACTCCAAACTGCTCGGAACGTCCGAATGTGGCTGTCACCAAGCTACTTAATAGTAGAATTACCGCCACTAAAATATTACTTTCAATTGTGAAGAAACTAAAAAAGTTAACTGGATTGAACGGTTTCACTTGTGCCCTTGTAACAAATTGAGTAATAAGTGCACTAAACGCTAGAAGACTTAATAACATTCTATAAATCGCTATCATTTTTGCACTTCTCATAAAACACCTCATTTCTCTTCTTATTTATGATTGGAATTCTCTTTTATATGCTCTATAAATAACTTTAATGGTACGAGGCCACGTTTCGGCATGTGACTACTAATAACCGCTACGAGCTCTAACTGCGGAATGATAATAATGTATTGCCCTCCGTATCCCATAGCAAAATACATACAATACGGTATGTGAAATCTTTTGTTATGTAATACCCACCAGTGATATCCATATGCTCCGACATGTTCATACGTTTCGAATAGAGCTGTATTTGATTTTTCTAACCATTTCGATGATACAATATCATTTCCCTTCCAATAGCCATTGTTCAAACATACTTTTCCTAACTTTAATAAATCTATAGATTTCATTTTCATACCAAATCCGCCAACATATATACCTTGCGGGTCTTGTTGCCACTCATACTCCGTAATGTTTAACGGCTCAAATAAATACTTTTTCGCGAATTGCTCCGTCGACATTCCAGTTGCTTCTTGAATAATGTAACTAAGTAAATGAGAAGAGCCTGAATTATAATTCATTTTCGTACCCATTTCTTCAATGAGCGGCTTTTCTAAAATATATTGCACCCAATTGTCTGATTCCACAAAATCATTTGGGAAAACAACCCCATTTCCGAACTCTTGCCAATCTTCTCCTGTTGTCATCGTTAATAAATGATACAGCGTTAATTCCCTCTTTTTCTCCGGTACATTTGGAATCCATGTTGTGATTTGTGTATGTATATCATTTATAAATCCTTTATCAATTGCGATACCAATTAATATAGATACGATACTTTTTGTAATCGAATTAATTTTAAATAAGTCATTTGCACAGTCTATCGTTTTATAGTACGCAGTCGTTAATTCCCCTTTTTGATAAACAAGAAATGTATTAACTTTTTTCTTTTCAAATTTATTTTGTAATTGCTCAAAGTTCAAGAAATCTTCCTCCATCTAAATGATTATGTAATATTTGTTGTTCATCTCGTTCTCTCTATTAAATCATATTTGTTTTTAAAACAAAAAAATAAACTTGCCAGCATTTAATAGCTGACAAGTTTATTTTATAATTTCGTTCGAACATTCCAAAGCTCTGGGAAGAAGCATTGATCAAGCACTCGCTTTAAATAAGATACGCCAGAAGAGCCACCTGTTCCCATTTTATGACCAATAATTCGTTCTACCGTTTTCATATGACGGAAACGCCATTGTTGTAGCCAGTCTTCAATATCGATTAATTTCTCTGCAAGCTGATATAAATCCCAATATTTCTGCACGTCCGCATATACTTCTATCCAAGCCGCTTCTACAGTTGCATCCTCTTCGTAAGGCTGCGTAATATCACGGTTTAACACATCTTCATGAATTGGGAATCCTTCTTTAACAAGCGCTTGTATCGCCACATCATACAAACTTGGTGCATGAAGTGCTTTATGAAGACGAGCATGTAATTCTGGGTCCTTTTCATAAATCTTTAATGCATGTGGTGTTTTATAACCAAGTGCATACTCAATCATTCGATATTGATACGATTGAAAACCAGAAGCCTGACCAAGTGAATCACGGAACTCAATATATTCTGATGGCGTTAATGTCGCAAGAATATCCCAAGATTGAATAATTTGCGACTGAATTTTTGATACACGTGCTAACATTTTAAAAGCTGGTGGTAATTTATCTTGTTTAATAGATTCAATTGCTGCATTCAGTTCATGTAAAATTAGTTTCATCCAAAGCTCACTCGCTTGGTGAATAACGATAAATAACATTTCATCATGATGATCTGATAATCTTTGTTGACTAGATAATAAGCTATCTAGCTGTAAATACTCTCCGTACGTCATATTTTCCTTAAAATCAGTGTGAATCCCTTTTTCCATAATTACCTTTTCGTTTTCTTTCATATTAATCAAACGCCCCTTTTATATATTTCTGTTTATATTGGTCTAATAACAGCGCGAACTGGGCTCCCATCTGCATCTGTTAATGCGAGTGGTAAGGCAATAAGTTCGTAATCGCCGTCTGCTACGTGATCGAGTACGACATTTTCTAAAATGTGAATTCCGTGTTTAAATAATTGATGATGTGCTTCTAGTTCTTTATCATCTAAAGGATCAACAGAAGGTACATCTACCCCAATTAAACGAATGCCCTTACTAGATAGAAAATCTGCAATATCAGCACGTAAATACGGGATTTTTTCTGGGAATTCTTGCGCTTTACCATGTGAAGATGTACGTAATAATAATCGCTCTACACCTTCTAATTTAAAACGTTCTAATTCCTTTTTACCGATACTCTCCAGCCCTGACACATCGATAACTCGTGCTGCGCCTACATATACGTGTATATCTAAATCTAACACCTTCTTACCGTCATTATCGAAATGAAATGGTGCATCAATATGAGTACCTGTATGGATACTCATCGTTAACTTTCCGACATTTACTGAACCACTGTCTTCTTTTGACCATGAAACTTCATACGAGAACGGTGTATCCCCTGGCCACGTCGCGATATCATTATTTAGCGGTTGTGAAATATCAATCCACTGCGATGTTTTCATGCTTATGCCACAACCTCTCGCTTATTTTCAAAGTTTTTATATTCTTCATTTTTCATAATTTTCTTTAAGATTTGTACAGAGTTCCATACTTCCTCATACGTATTGTATAAAGCAACAGGCGCAAGTCTAACTCCATTTGGAGCTCTAAAGTCTGGAATCACTCCATTTGCTTTTAACGCTTTACATATACGTGCCGCCTCAGCATGTTCTAAATAAATATGCCCGCCTCGTTTTTCATCCTCTAGCGGATTTCCGATTGTAAATCCCATATCATTTAACTCCAATTGAATTAAATCGAGCATATATCTTGTTATATGTAATGACTTTTCACGTAATCTTTCAATACGGGCATCTTTAAAAATTTCAAGAGAACCGATTAATGGTGCAATACTTAATACGTGAGGTGTCCCTATTTGATAGGCTCCAGCATGATCAGCCGCAGTTAATGAATGTTCCATATCAAACTGCTTATCCTTTCTAGAGCTAAACCAACCAGATAATCCTGGAAGTCTATCTAAATGTTTTTTATTCACATATAAACCTGCAACACCACCAGGACCTGCATTTAAATATTTATAATTACACCATACAGCGAAATCTACATCCCATTCGTTAAAATGATGCGGAATAGAACCGATTGAATGACATAAGTCAAAACCGATATGAATACCACGTTTATGAGCTTCAGCTGTTAATCGCTTCATATCGAGAATTTGTCCGCTTCTATATAGTACAGAAGGCAATAAAATTAAAGCGATATCATCTGTCATTGCCTGAATAATATCATCTTCAGAAAGTGTTCTTCCATCTCGACTTTTCACTCGTACTAAATGCTCATCTGGATCTAAGCCTTTTAAACGAATTTGACTTTGAAGCGCATAAATATCTGACGGAAATGTTAATTCATCCGCAAGAATTTTTGTACGTATTCCTTTCGGCTCATAAAACGTCGCAATAACTTGATGTATATTCGCAGTCGTGGAACCGGTTACAATTGTTTCTTCCGGCAAAGCTCCAATAAGAGGTGCTGTCAATTCACCTAATTTCTCCGAAAGGAAAAACCACGGATGCTCACCTTCAGTCCATCCATCAATTCCAAACTCTTTCCATGAATCTAGCAAAGTAAGTAACGATTTCTCTGCTCTTTTTGAAAGCAAACCTAAAGAGTTACCATCTAAATATATTGTTCCTTCTTTTTTATAAAATTCAGTTTGAAAATCTTTCAGTTCATCATGTTTATCACATTCAAGCGCATACTCATAAGTTGGTTGAAATGGTTCTTTATACATGGTGTCACCTTCTTTTAATTTTCTTTTTATTCTAACTAATTGAAATATATCACTTAAATTGATATAACGTCAATGATATTATGTCAGTTGACTTTATATACGAACTTCTTTTACAATACAATTATATTTTCAGATATTTCAGTATAAAGAGGTGATTCCTTGAAAAACACTACTCTTTCAACAAGAAAACACCGCTCCTTAGAAACGAAAAAGAAACTATTACATTCCGGTTATACTATTTTTATAAAAAACGGATTTCAGAAAACTACAATCACGCAAATTATTAAACATGCAGAAACTGGTTATGGAACAGCATATGTATACTTTAAAAACAAAGATGCTCTCCTCGTCGTTTTGATGGAAGGTGTGATGAATCGCTTTTATGATATTGCTGATCGCTCTTTTTCCCCTCAAACAAAGGCCGAAGCACGAGATATGATTCAGAATCAAGTGCGCGCTTTTTTACAGTTAGCACAAGAAGAAAGAGCTATATTACAAGTTGTTGAAGAAGCAATAAGAACCTCAAAAGAAATACGTCAAAAATGGGATGAAATTCGCGAACGCTTTGTAACACGGATTATACAAGACATTACTCATTCCCTGGAAAATGAATTAGTACGAACTAAGTTAAATAAAGAGATTGTCGCATGCGGCTGGTTCTCTATGAATGAAATGTTCCTTTGGACAATCGTTCAAAATGATAAAAAAATTGATGTAGAAGAAATAGTGTATACATTGACGGAAATGTATACGACGGGGTTATATAAATAGCACATTATAACCTCAAATAAACCGTTACTAAGTATATTGAGTAACGGTTTATTTAAAATATTTTATTAACGATACAAAAATACAAAATAGCGATGCAAGTAAGAGAATAATCCCCAGATTTTTATTCTCTTTTTCATCTTTCTTAAAATTTTGTACCCCCATACCAGCTAACATAAATCCTAGAAGCAATTGTAGAATAAGCATACTTTGTTTCGAACCATCATTCCAACTATAGATGGAATAGACCATTACAATAATTGCGAGTATGAATGTGGTAATTCTAATCATAAGAACACCCCCTGTTTGATTCTATTGTTTTAACCTACTCACCATTCCAACAATAAACTTATACTCAGCTCTACTTTTTCTTACTTTCTTAAAGCCCTCTCTCGTATCAAAAATAAAACACGTTTTCCACAACCAAATTCGTACATATAAAGACTCAAAATAAATAGGTTTTATAATGCCGCGTTCCTCAAATTCAGTTCCGTCTTTATTTTCAGTTTCTGTTCGAACGAACCACCTATTCCCGATTCCAATTTCAATATACTTCACATGTTAACCCCCTTCAGGAAATCTTCTTTCTAACTATTCTATTATTTCCCCGGTAAGCGCACATTCCGACAGAACGTGAGCCCACAAAGAAAAAGCAGATTACAAAAATCTACTTTTATAGCCTAAATTTTTGCATTCGTTTATAAAATGTACTGCGTGGCACAGCAAATAATTTTGCAGCTAATGAAACATTTCCGGTTGTCTTTTCTAGCGCTTCAATCATGCTATAACACTGTAGTTTTCCGTGAAAATTCAGCGTATGTTTTTCTTTATTTCCATTTTGTAACTCAATTTGTTTTTGATTTCCCATCACCTTCTGTAATAAAATGACATTTACGTTCCGCATATTTCCCGTCCATTTATATTTTGAACATTGATTACAAATAACAACTTGTTCATCACTATCAATTACATCTAAAAAGCGGTGAATTACATGTAGTTCGTTTTGATGTATTTGAATGCTACATTCACTTTCAATCACATGAGCAATTGAAGTTAACATACCGAGCATATACCGATGTGAAAACTCAATCGAACAGGAAAAATAGCGTTTTCAACACAATTAGAAAGGCGACACAAATATGTTGATAATTTGAATATCTTAATGAATTTCTTTATGTTTTTTTAACAACACTATATTTTGTATAATGGAACCTACTAAAATACATAACCAAAACCACTTTATCGGATTGTCATTTAAAAAGAATATTGCCACCGCTATTGCGAATAAAATAGTGGATGCTAAACTAATATATAATTTCGTTCTCATCCCCATTTGGCTTCACTCCTCTATCATTTTACAGTACATAGTAACTTTTCATTTTTCATCTCTATTATGTACTCTCGTAAAACATATTCTTTCCCGCCATATTTTTCATACCAGTCATATATTCTTTTAACGTGCATTTTATCACTTCTAATTTTCGTTTCAATTTCTTCATAATCTTCATAACTATCATATTCCCATATTGCAAATACTTCAGTCGTACCATCATTATTATCTTTCATCCAGCGTCCTATTAAACGAGAACCATATTTTAATTGATTAGGTAAATTAGTATCATTGAAATGATTATTAAATATTTCTATGAATTCATTTTTTACTACATAGTACTTCCTTCTGTAAAACATACTTCTTCACCTCTTTTATGAAAAGTATCAGTAAACCTTCCCATTACTACCGTATTATAATACTTACCATCCGACAGCTTTTTATCATTTTTCAGAATACCTTCTACCCCAAAACCTAAATTTTTATAAAGCTGAATGGCTTTCTCATTTGTCTCTAGCACTTGTAATGCTATCTTTTTCACTGCATTTTCATCAGCCCAATTAATAGATTGTTGTAATAGGCACTTACCCATTCCATATCCCCAAAACTCTTTTAAAATACAAACTCCGAATTCTACTTTATGAGATAATCTCGTTAAATCAGATCCTTCACATCTCGAAAATCCAACGACACGGTTATGAACTTCCGCAACTAAAAAGAGATTTCTTGTTTTTTTACTATCCGTTTTTATTATTTCCTGGAATCCCTTCGTATCTATAAATCCCTCTCCAACTTCTCTATCCATATTTTCAGTTTCTCCATCGATCTGAACTCGTATTTTCGATAACTGCTCTGCATCTGTCTCAGCTGCAGAACGAATTGTATAAGTTAATCCATTTATATGAAACTCTTGTCCTTTTATAATCATTTCAAACTCCTTTTAAATGCAGTCTATTGGCGCTATTACAATTTGTTTACCTTGTTTCTCAAATTCTTGAATAGTTTCTTTACTAGCCTCTTCATCTGTTATTATAAGGTCAATTTCTTTAAGTGACTCTCCTTTTATAAAGCAGTCTATTCCGAGTTTATTATGAGGAGCTAAACAAATATTTCTTCGAGCGATTTTGCTTACTGTTTTTCCAAAATGAGCAACTTCCGGTGTTGCAGTACTTATACCATGTAATGAAACTCCACCACCTGTAGAAAAATAAAGATCAATAGTAAAACTACTAATCAATTCCGAGGCAAGTGTATCAGTAATATTTCCTGAAGGTTTTACCTTACCACCAATTAAATACACTTCTATGCTTTTATATTCTCGTAACGAACTAGCTATCTCTATAGAATTCGTAATAACTGTAAATGATGTTTCGGGTAAAAATTTTAACATGGCACAATGAATTGAAGCCCCACCAATAAAAACGGAATCTCCTTCTTGTATATAAGAAGCTGCGATTTTTGCAATTGCATCCTCATGTTTAGAGCCATTACTATAACGTTTAGATGGCTCTGCGGCTAAGTTCCTCACTCGGGCAAACTCTATTGCACCTCCATGAGTTCTTTTTAAAAAACCATCCTTCTCCATAATAGATAGATCTCTTCTTATAGAATCAATAGACATATCAAATATTTCTGCAAGATCTTTTGCGATTACTCTTCCGTCTTTTTTAAGTAGCTCTAAAATTTTCTCTCTACGCTCTTCAGTGAACATGTTCTCACCACCTTTATTGAAGATTCTGAAATTTAAACTTCATGTTAATTATATGCACGTTTCTTCCGTTTTACAATATTTTCAATTCTTATTTCCCCAGCTTTATGCGAGTTTTTTCTCTCTTTCTATTTCATTAATTTTAATACCAAATACATGCATATTTGCATATTCCACAAAAATACTTCCATTTATTTTCCTGCCGATGTAAAATTATTCCTATGTTTTACTTTTTAATACAGAAAGGAATTACTATGAAATCTTTAATTAAAGTAACTTGTACAGCATTAATATTTACAGGAATAATGGCAGGATGTAATAGCAGTGCTACACCAAAACAAGAAAAGAGCGCTCTCGAAAAGAATGCAATGCATTATGGGGAAATATTTAAAAACGGATACTATAGAGCAACAGTTGAAAATGCAAAATTTGAAAAAATAGACAAAGAGTGGCGTCTTACAGCTCGTGTTACAATTAATAATGCTCGTGCTGACGGACAAACAATAGATCTTACAGAAATAAAATATTTCATAAAAGATGAAAAAACTGGTGAAAAATATGAAGGTGAATTTATACAAAATGAGAATGCTGAAAAGGTTCCATCTGATTTCTCTTTAACTACTGACATTGTATTTAATATGAAAAATTCACCAAAAGATTTAAATAATATGTATTTGTACATAGATAGTAAAGTTGCTCCATTAATAAATACATATTGGAAGCTTGATAATCTAGTATCTAAATAAAAAGACCAGTCTTAAATGACTGGTCTTTTTACATTCAAGTATTCAACTTCCAATAACATTTATATTGATTTTCTAATAACAACTTGAATAACATGAGCTAAGCCAGTATGTCCTTTCCCTTCAATTCGCTCTTGTTCTCCATTAAAGAAATGAATAACCTCATGCCCTTCACACCAAGTAAGAATATCAATTGGATCATACAGCATATCAATATCTTTTTGCCCACCAGTACCATAATTTAATTGTTTTTTCGAATAAACTTCAAACATTATTAATCCACCAGGCCTAATCGTATAAATCATTTTATTCAATACCATTTTTTGATTGTCAGCATGAAAATGTCCAAATGCCATAATTGCCGCATCGAATTCATTATCTGGCAAACTATCAGTTAATAAATCTACCTTTTTTGTATGCACGTTTACGTCATACTTCTCGGCTAACTTTTTTGTTTTTTCTAATCCACTCTCAGAGTAGTCAATAGCAGTCACTTCGTGGCCTTTTCTTGCTAGAAAAACAGCATTTCTACCTTCTCCCTCTGCGAAAGCTATTACTTTATTATAATTTGCCAAACGAAATGCTTGTTCTTGAATAAACGTATTAGGTTCTTCCCCATAATAATATTCATCCGATTTAAATTGATCATCCCACATGTTATTCATCTTCTTCTCCTCCTTCTAAATGCTAGTTAGAACCGCTCATCTGTAATATCACTATTAATAGCAATCGCCGCTTTATTTCCCTGTGATGCAGCAATAATTAATGACGATGGCCCTTGAGTCGTTGTTTCTCCTGCTACGTAAATATTTTTTTCTGAAGTACGACCAAAATCATCTATTACAAAAGTTTCATTACTTTGCAGTTCACAACTAAGTTGTTCTAAAAGTTGATTTGGCCTAAAAAAAGTAGGTACTATAAATCCACCGGCTCTTTCAATGTGCAAACCTGAATGAAACTCTACTCGCTTTAAATAACCCTCTTCACCTTGTAGTGAACGAATAGGCTCTGTAATAACTCTTATATTTTTATTACACAGTTCATCCATGAAAGGCTTACTTAACTCATTACCATTTGTTGCGATTACTAAATCCGTAGACCAGTTATAAACTAATTTTGTCATATGCAACGTATAATCTTCGTTTTCAGAAATAATAATAAGAGGTTGGTCTTTTAATTCCCATCCATCACAATACGGACAACTAAATAAACTTTTTCCATAGAATTCCCGTACTTCAGGAATGGATGGAAATTCTTCCTGTATACCCGTTGCTAATAAAACTCTTTCCGCCAAATATTTTGTATGATCCGATGTCACAATCTCAAATAAACCAGTGGATTGCTTCGTTATCGTTAAAACTGTTTTTTCATAATAATGAATCGATGAATACTTCTTCAAATCATTTAATCCTAATTCCTTAAACTCTTCTGGTTTAATCCCGTCACGTGTAATAAATCCGTGAGACTTTTGCGTTACACGATTCCTATTCGTTTTATTATCAAATAACGCTATTTGTTTACGAGCTCTCCCTAAAACTAAACTTGCATTAAGCCCTGCTGGACCAGCACCTATAACAGCACAATCAATAAATTTCATAAATAAAAACCCTCCAATAATTAACATTTATATTAAAGGTATTAAAGAGCTCTATTATCTTTAATACCTTTAAAAAATAAAAGCAGATCAAAAATCCACCGTTATTTTCTTCGTAAGATCTGCTATTTTTTGATTTTTTAGCTCTTCTTCCATTTTCCCCTCTGCTTCAAGCATTACTTCATTTATTACACATCCAGGTTCATGATGCAAACAACATTCAAATAATGATGTTTTCCCTTCAATAGCATGTATAATATCTAAAAAAGAGATATCTTCCCAATTACTGCTAAGTGAATAACCACCTTTAGGTCCTGAGGATGAATGAATCATGCCTTCCTTAGTCAACTTTGTTAATATTTTTGACAAGTACGTAGGTGAAACTTTTTGCATTTCTGCTAATTGATGAACACTAACGAGTTTATTTGGTGTAGCCTTTGCAAGAAAAAGCATTGTATGAAGAGCATAATTTGTAGCTTTAGAATATTTCATATTGTAGACTCCTATTGTAGACTTCGTGTATCTACAATAACTTTATTTTTTTATCGTGTCAAACATTTGTGATGCACCTACAGGGTTATCCCTTTTCGATTTGTACATCCTCTGCACAAATTATCACCTCTTTAAATGGACAATCAAATAAAACACCCAATTCAAAACCATCTTCAGTAAGCTCTATTTCATGATAAAGCCACCAAGCACCTTCAAAATTCTCCCGCATAGAACATTTCGTCACACCTGTAAAAGTTACTTGAAGTTTATCGAAATCACTAAAAGTACCACTACAATCCAAAAATATAGTTAGTGTATCTTTTGATGTTCTCTCTGTTGAGAGAACCACACTATCATGTAGAGAGAACTCATGAAGTTGAATGACATTTGACGGAAGATTTTTCTTAATAAAATTAAAGTGTTCTATATAGGATTGATCTAAATGAGTTATTCTTTTCTCGTAATCCTCGTTCCACTCCAGCAAAAATTTCTTTAATTTATCGGGCGGACATTCTGAATTAATTGTGTTGTTATGAATATACGGATGCAGTGACTCAGGAAGAAACTTTAATAATTCTTCTTTCCTTTCTTCCACCTCTTCTTTCAAACTTTGTTTATACTCTTTCTCCATCTCTTCCCATTCTTCTATCGACTCTATGAATTTTACAAATCCTGAAATTTGCATTTCTTTATACCAATCTCTTGTGAAATATTTCAATGACATCTCTCCTAAAATATTTTAACATCCAAGAAAAGCAATATATTTATTTATTATATCATTCCAATAACCATTTTTTCTAAAGAAAAAATGTAAAACTGCAAATATTCCGCCTATTATTTCTAAAACTTCAGAATATTTACAAAATTATAAAACTAGATTACATTTTACTAGTACAAGATTTTCCTGTACAAAAATCTAAACAAAAAAAGGGATGGTTATATGTTGAAGAAATTAGTAGCAGGGACATTAGTAGCAGGTTTTGCATTAACTGGAGGATTAGGAGTAGTAAGTGCTGCAGAAAAAGATAATACAATTAAATCATTTGATTATTTAAAAGTTGATGAAAAGAATGTTAATTCATTCACAAAACTAAGCGATCAATCAAAAAAAGACATCCAAATTACTATGGTACTACCTAAGCAAAATGAAAATGGAGATTGGTTAGCTTATGGCTTTACTAGCAGAGAAACATTGAATGCTTTTATTGAAAAGGATAAAAAGGCACTTAAAAATCAAATTAACCCCTTAGGTAGTGGTGCTGGTAGTACCGATTTTTATGAGCATCAAAATAAAGGTGGACAGTATATTTATTGGAGCAGCGGCTTTAAAAACCTACCTTCTAGCTGGAACGACAGAATTTCTTCTGTAAGTACAGCTTCACCTTCTGCAAGTTATTCAACAACGCTATGGGAACATTCTTCAACTCAAGGATATGGAAAAGGTGTCTCCTTTAGACACTCTGATTGGTATGGTCAAACTGCTAATTTAGCTGCGGATTGGAACGATATTACTTCAGCAATTGAAATCAAATAGCAACAGGGCATTTCAATTGAATAGTTGGAACTACATTTTTATAGTTTCACACAAATTGCTACTTAAATATTATTAGATAGTAGAAAGACCAGTCATTTTAGACTGGTCTTTCTACCTTCAAGCGTGCACAGCATGTCTTACGGCCTACAATAATGCTTCATGAATTGCTTCAGATAAATTAGAGAACCATTACACTATTCACTATCAAAACTCTTCTGTAATTTCCGAATGTAAATAATTTGACCAATATGATACGCATTATGAGTTGTTACATTAGCTAATACTTCCCACCACTTCGCAGATACAGGAAATCCAATTACATCACTTTCAACCTTGTCTTCATTTATGAGATTTTGCCATTGTAACAGTTTCTCTAATAGTTTTTCTCTTAACTCTTCAAATGTTTGATTATCTGATAGCATAAAACTTTTGTTATTATCACCAATAGCGGGCACGGCATTAACATTTGATTCTTTATACCTTGTTTGCCACGTCGAGTTCCAATACAGTAAATGTTGTACAATTTCAGCTATACTATTACTCTCTTCATTCGGTTTCCAGAAAGCTTCTCTCTCAGATAAATCCTTAACTGCATCTGAAAACGGAATATACCAACTAGGATCATTCGCATTTGCTAATAACTGATCTGCTAAAACATCTTTAACATGAAACATTTTACTTCCCCCCGTTAAAAAGATTCATTTCAAGACAATACTCACTTCTCTATATACGCTGAGTTTGCAAAATCCCCTCTTTTTAGCCTCAATCCCAAACATATGCACATAAAGAAACCGAAAGCACCTAATCCATAAGCTGTTGTATAACCACTTTCCCCGATAATCCATCCTGCAAGTCCTGGTCCAATCATTTGACCAACTGCATAGAAAACGGATATAAAACTAATTGCCATTGAGACATATTTCGGAGATACTTGCTTTGAGGCAGCAACTTGAATTAATAAAAGGATACCTCCGAGGCTGGAACCCCAAATAATTGCCGACATGATAAAGCCAATGATATGTCCAAATATAATTGGAATCATATCACCTATTACAGCTAATAAAAGTGAAATACATAACGTCTTCTTTATACCAATCCGATCCGAAATCAATCCCCAGACAGGAGCTCCTACGATTGAAAACATACCTGCAATCGCATAAACAGTTCCCGAAATTGATGCCGAAATACCATTATCAATCATAAAACTAGTTTGATATAAATTTGGAATTAAATAAACAACTCCAACAATAAAATACATCCATGCAATGATGTATAGCTCTTTCGTTTTCCATAAAAACGACTTATTATTCCTTTCCCCCTCATCTTCAGTAACTTCTGGATTTTTCAAAACAATTGAGGAAACGAATACAACAATACATGTAATAACGCCAAACAAAAGCCATGAACCACGCCAACTATACTCTGGAAATGTACGTACTATATAAGGAACAATTATTCCACTAAATAGCATGCCTATGCCAGCACCGCTTAATAACAGCCCCATTGCAGTTCCTCTTTTTTCTGGAAACCATCCTACTGTTATTGACATGAGTGGTGTATATACAAGAGCACTTCCAGCTCCAGCACATAGCATAAAAATAGCAGCTATCCAAACTGAAGGAACAAATGCTAATCCTATTAAACTTACAACGACGAGCCAACTCCCTATTAATAAAACTGATTTTGCTCCAAAATGAATGGTGAGTATTCCAGATGTTCCGACTGTTAATAAATAGCCTAAAAAGAGTATCGTTCCTAGCATACCTGATTGAGCTGTAGATAAATGGAGTCCTTCTTGCATAAACGGCAATATAATTCCATATGCCATACGTGCAAAACCCGTCGTTGTTATAATAAGAAACATTCCTGTTAATACAAATATCCAAAAATGACGCTCCTTCTGCTCTTTCATTTAAATCCCTCCATAAAAAGTTATTTCCAATTGGATGTTGATTGTAATTATAATGACCATTACAAACAGCAACTACCAAATGACGGAGGAGTTTACGGTATAGCGGATTATTCCTGTTTTACGTTAATAAATAAGTAAAAATTTTGATGGATTCATTCCATACTTTTTACGAAATAACTCTGAAAAATGACTGACATTATTGTATCCAACTGCAAATGCCGTTTCGGTCACATTACTATTTCCCGAACGCAGTAAATCTATCGCATGTTCCATACGTTTTTCTCGTAAATATGCAAATGTGGACATCCCAAATAATTCTTTAAACCCAATTTTTAATTTATAATCATTTAATTCTACTATTTTGGCCAATTCTAATAATGATGGGGGTGATTCCATTCGTTGAAGTAAAATTTCTTCAGCTTGTTTTATTTTATTCAAATCCTTTTTTGATAATTGACTCCTTTTATTGGCGTCACAATCATTAAGCAACACTCTCCCAAAATGTATAGAAAGCAATTCGAGCGCTTTACTTTCTATTTCTAGTTGATTAATACGATCCTTTTGGGGATGCTCTATCATTCTCTTAATAATATTAGATGTTATAGAATCAATTGGATTTTGAAACTTTTTAAAAGGTTGATTTCCTAATATAGAATGAAAATCAAGACTTTTTTCAATAGCATTATTCATCATGAAATGATTAAACAATTGTACAGGAATCCCAATCGCTAATGAATATAGAGGCGTTTCTTTTTCATATTCAAATAATACATCAAAATCATTCATAAAATATAAATAGCTATTTCCAGTCATTAATTCATACGAAGAATGACCAACTTGCACTTCTCCGAACCCTTGTAAACAAAAATTAAGCTCCACCATTGCTGCATCAGATGCAAACTGGATGCGATGATTTTTATGAAATTGATAATTTGATAACACAATTTCCATTCCTGAAAACGAAGTCCATCTTCGTATTTCACCCTTACCTATTGTTTTGGGCATATTCATATGTCTTTCCTCTACAACTTGTAAACCATGAAAATATTTATGAAAAATATCATGAAAACCGTTAGTCTCCATGAAATCCACCCTCCTTTTATGTAAAAACTAAAATTAATTGATAATCATTTTCAATTATAACAAATATCTTTATACAATAAATAGATTTTATCCCCATAACTCGTTATGATAAAAGAAAAAGAAAGCGAGCGACCAATGAATAAAAAAATCGCGGTTATTACAGGGGCATCAAGTGGATTCGGACTATTAACGACACTTGAACTTGCGAAAAAAGACTATTTAGTCATTGCTACAATGCGAAATCTTGAAAAACAAGTAGACTTAATATCTCAAGCTACTAAACTCAACTTACAGCAAAACATAAAAGTTCAACAATTAGATGTAACAGATCAAAGTTCTATACATAACTTTCAATTATTTTTAAAAGACATGAATAGAGTAGACCTTCTCATTAATAATGCAGGATATGCAACTGGAGGCTTTGTAGAAGAAATTCCAGTAGAGGAATACCGTAAACAATTTGAAACGAACCTTTTTGGAGCTATTTCAACCACTCAACTTGTCTTACCATATATGAGAAAGCAGAAAAGTGGAAAAATCATTAATATAGGCAGTATTAGTGGCCAAGTTGGATTTCCTGGTTTATCCCCTTATGTATCTTCAAAATATGCATTAGAAGGCTGGAGTGAATCGCTTCGCTTAGAAGTAAAACCTTTCGGAATAGACGTTGCCATACTTGAACCTGGTTCTTATAACACGAACATATGGGAAGTTGGTAAACAATTAGCTGAAAACCAATCTGATACAAACTCTCCTTACAAAGAATATATGGATAAAATACAAAAACATATTAATAGCGGCAGCAATACATTTGGTAATCCGATAGATGTTGCCAATAAAATCGTTGAAATTGCCGAAGCGAAACGTACTACATTAAGATATCCAATTGGAAAAGGTGTCAAATTTATGATCTTTGCGAAGAGAATTCTTCCATGGAGATTGTGGGAGTTTCTTGTTTTGAGGAGTTTTAAGAAGATGTAACTTTAACACGAATAGTAACCATTTATCATCTTTCAGATAAATGGTTACTATTTACTTTATGATCTCAACATTTGTACCATCAATACCTATTATTATAAGTGATTGCTCTTTATATTTTTCACGAATCCATTTTAAAATTACGGTAAAATCCAAAATAATCCATCCTCTTATATCTCTCGCATCAATATTTTTTTATTATGTAGCTGGTGGAACGAAGTAAAATAGCATCGAAGTCATAAAAATAAATGCAAATAATCCAATTATCGAAAAAATATATTCTTTCGATTCTCTATCATACTTCCATTCCATCCATGTCCTTAGGATCCACGTAACCCCTAAATAAGTGAAAATGATAAACCAAATATTAGTGCTTTCGAATTTAAAGATGTAAATAAAACTAATTATTAAATATACAAAAAGCAGTCCTATTTCCAATTTTTTATGTAAGCTATTTACATATTTATTATATCCCCAAAACCCGCTCTTTGGCATATTCAATTTTTTTCTTAAAAATCGATCCAAAAAGTAGCCCGCTATACAAAAAACAAAAATTATAATCCAAAATGTATAGGTTCTCAATATCATCCCTCCTATTACTTCATTGAATTGTTTAAAATAAAGTGGACTATATTAACGGTTATTGAACGAGTATTCTTGAATGATCTTCATTAAAAATGATCGCCTCTGCACATAATAAAGGTCTTTTCATTTCTTCTCTCCTTCTTGCTTTAAATTCATACTATATTAAAGGAAGAAATATAGTATGAACCCTGTTATTATTAATGCTGCAACTCCTAATAATGAAATCAAAAACTCACGCGATTCCTTATCATATTTCCACTCCATATATGATTGAAATCCATATAACGTAATAAAAAATAAAAGAGGTACATAGCCCATAAATATACGATTTGGAAGAAAAGTGCTTATAGTAATAACAACTATATAAGAGAAAATGATAATTCTATTTCCCCACTTATGTGTATCATTCACATATTGGTTATTCCATCCTTTTTGTTTCGGTATATTTAACTGTCTTCTCGCTATTCTTTCAAAAACCAATAAAGATAGCACCCATAAAATTAATAAAGCTATTTTTGTAATTGACAGAAAATCCTTCCTTTTTATTTTTTTACTTTAATTTTCTCCGGCTGATCACTCGGATACGTAGCATATGCATCATTTTCATAATCCCAACTAATAATGGTAGCACTATCTCGTCCTAATTGATGATGAACGTGTTCTAACACATTATGAATATTTTCTTTTAGCCCAATATTATTTCCATTCATATCATTATAAAGATTTAATGGTGTTTCATAACAGCGTTCCCCGCATTCTAATACCCCATCTGTCACCATTACAATTCGATTCTTTCCAGTACGTAATTCACGAATTCCTGAAGAATAGCAAGGAACGAGTAAATCAAATGTGTTTACATTTCCAATCCATTCGTAAAAGTGGCGTTGATTCAATGCATATTGTCCTAATTTATGTAATTCTTCATGAAATACATAAACCAAGCAATCACCTATGGAAAGCCACCATATGTAATTTTCTTTTCTTACGCATATTAAGCAAGCAGTTTCACCTTTTACTTTTTCGCACTTTTCTTTAAATGAGCGGGATTGAAAAATCGCAAGTATATAATTTTCAACAGATCGAAATACGGTTTCAAGTGATTCTTTCATAATCACTTTTATATTTTCATATTCTTTTTGAATTGTATTTACTACTAAATCTACACTTTCTGCACTATTATGTCCGTCTAATATAACGGCGAATTCCCAATCACCATTCGACAAAACTAATGCACCGTCTTCATTCTTTTTTGCTCCGGCACTTATATTCCCGCCGTATTTACCAAGTACGATATCACCATATTGCTTTACTGAAACTTCGTCTAAACACATTTCCCTACTTCCAACCCATGAATATTGTGTATTATTTGTTGTATGCATACTCATTTACCATATACTTTCGTATTCTTTCGCATAGTTTTTTGATTTTCTCTGAGTCACCATATGGTGCGCCAGTCCATTTCGCTACTTCAGTTGGTGACCAAAACTCTTTTGGTGTATTCGGATAACGCGGAATAATGTGCATATGCAAATGTGGCACACCATTACCTGAAACGAAACTGTAAATATGTTCTGCACCTTCGCTTTCTTTAAGTGCTTTACTTACTCTACTAGTTATAAGTCCGAACGCTTTCGCTTCTTCATCTGTTAGTTCAGCGAGACCAGGTACATGTCTTTTTATATCAATCATTACATAACCAAGATATATTTCTTCTTTATCCCAATGGACATGTCCAACGTATATGAGAGAATCTTCATAAATAGCACCACCTGGAACTATAATGTTTCCTTTATGTTTTTCGCAAATAAAGCAGTTTTGTTCTGCTTGATTGTTTATTGGCATATCCATCACCATCCTTTTCATATATAATATCATAAAAAAAGGAAAAATAGGTTTTATATTCCGAAAATTCAATCTCTTAAAGTGATAATTTTCACATTAAAATAATTTACAACTCATTGTTTCTTCAAAAGCGTAATCCCCATTCCAACTGCAATCCCAATCGCTATTCCGATTGCTATATTATCAGTAAATACACCAGGAATTACACCAATTACAACACCTATAGCGACACCAATTGTCATAGCATCATTTCTTTTTTTATTTTCAGACAAAATTGCATCTCCTCCCATCATTTCTCCCTATATAATATCTATTTACATAAACGTGGTAATATCCTAATATATTCGCTATTCCACTTGAATATTTACAAAAATGTACTTTAAATATATTACTTTTCCATTTTCCATACATACTCCTCTTATTATGAAAAAATTTTCGAGTAACCATTAAATATACATAGGCATTTACTATAAGAAAGATTCGTAATTCATTTAAGGAGGAACGATTCAAATGCATCCTCATTGGAATCCAAATTTAAATCAACAATATGTTTACTCACCCCATACCCCAAGGAATACACTGCATTATGATTCGCAATACATGATGCAGCGCATCGCAAGCCTTGAAAGCCAATTAGCTAAATTGATCTCTTTAATCGAAGAAAATAATCATTTAATAAAATCAATGGAACAACAGCAAAACCAAGTTTGTGCACCAGCTGGAGGTTCTGTTATTGTTCGGATGTAATTCGAATTCAAAAAAACACACTTTGTTGTATAAAGTGTGTTTTTTGAATTATTTTCTTTTTGTATGAAACCCTTGCGTAATTCGGTCTAATATAATCGCAATCACGACGATAGCTAGTCCCGCTTCAAATCCCATTCCGATATTTACTTGTGTTACAGAGCGATATACATCAACGCCGAGACCTGGCGCTCCTACAAGTGAAGCTGTTACAACCATCGATAACGAAAGCATAATACTTTGATTCACTCCAGCCATGATCGTTCCGGTTGCGAGTGGTAATTGTACTTTAAATAATTTTTGTGATGTGGTAGAGCCAAACGCATTCGCAGCTTCAATTAAATCTTCTGGAACTTGTCTAATTCCTAAGTCTGTAAATCTGATTGTCGGTGGCATAGCAAAAATAACGGAGGCGATAATGCCTGGTACGACGCCTACCCCAAAAAATGTTATCGCGGGAATGAGATAGACAAATGCTGGCATTGTTTGCATAAAATCTAATGTCGGTTTTAAAAATTTTGAAAAGCGCTCGTTTTGAGATGCTAAAATGCCAATTGGAATTCCGACTATAATTGAAATAATAACTGAAGTAAGTACCAGCGCTAATGTTTGCATCGTTTGTGCCCAGTAGTTAATATTTAAAATAAATAATAATCCGATGAGCGTAAAAATGACTAAAGATAATTTTCTCGTTGTGTACCAAATGAGGAAACATAAGATAATAATCATCAATATAGCTGGTATTATTATTAAAAAATTAGTGAGTAAATCAACGAATCCACCGATAATATAAGAAAACCCTCGGAACAAGCCTTCAAAGTTCTCATATAAACTTGCAACAAATGAGTCGACCCATTCCCCTAATGGAATACGCGGTATACTATTCATCGTCTTTCACCTCTTCCTCAATGTTACCTGCAAGAGCCTGAATGACACTTTCACGTTTAATAATTCCTCTTAGCCTTTTCTTCTCATCAATTACGGGTAACGGATATTTCATCTCCGCCATTTTTGCATACGTTTCTTCAAGTAAAGTATCTAAATACACATGCGGAATATCGTTAAGTAATAAATCAGCAATCGGCCACTGTTTTTGTACTGCTTTACTTGCATCATCCGCAGTTAATATACCTAAAAACTCATACTTTTTGTTTACAACATATACGGTAGAAACACCTGCATTCCTCATAATTTGAAGTGCTACACGTGGTCCACGATCAATTAATAAAGTCTCCGGTCGTTTTAATATAGATTCCGCCGTAATTACTTTTCCTAAATTCACGTCCGCCACGAATTTCTCTACAAATTCATTGGCAGGACTCATCATAATTTCTTCCGGCGTTCCAATTTGAACGATTTCTCCATCTTTCATTAATGCGATACGATCTCCAATGCGAAGCGCTTCATCTAAATCGTGTGTAATAAATATAATTGTTTTTTCCATTTTATCTTGTAACTCTAACAATTCATCTTGCATTTCTTTTCGAATTAGTGGATCTAATGCACTAAATGACTCGTCCATTAGTAATACATCTGGATTATTCGTTAGTGCCCTTGCGATTCCAACACGCTGCTGCATACCACCACTAAGTTGACTTGGGTAATTATCTTTATGATGATCTAGCCCTACTAACTGTAGCGATTCTAACGCCTTATTTTCTCTTTCCTCTACTGGAACTCCTTGAATTTCTAACCCGTACGCAACGTTTTGTATCACTGTACGGTGCGGAAATAAAGCGAACTTTTGAAACACCATGCTCATCTTCGTTCTTCTTACTCTTCGCAACTCTTCTTTTCCCATCGTTGCGATATCTTCACCATCTATGTATATATGCCCCGCTGTCGGTTTAATTAATTGATTTAGCATTCGAACCAATGTAGATTTCCCACTACCAGATAAACCCATAATAACGAAAATTTCTCCAGTGTATACTTCAAACGTTGCCTTTTTCACACCAACGTTCATTCCTGTCTCCTTTAAAATTTCGGATTTGCTTTTTCCTTCTTTTAATAAGGTAAGCGCTCGTTGCGGATGTTTCCCAAATACTTTTGTTACATTTTCAACACGTACCTTTGTATTATCCATGTCACTACTCCTTTTCTGCCCATCTATTTACATAGTGTTGCGATTTTGCAAAGAAATATTACATAAAAATGACATTCATAAGCTTTCTTTAAAATTCTCGTTTCCGTTCATAATAAGAATGCTTACTTATACATTTATTTAAAAAGGCAAACGTTTCTTAGGAGGGTTTCGATGAAAAAGAAAATATGGCTTATATGCCTTGCATTATTTATTACTATGATTTTCACTTCATGTAATGCAACAAATGCAAATTCGAAAGGGAAAATTAAAATAGGTGTAACAAGTTGGAAAGAAAATATCGCAACCGCAAACATGTGGAAAGTTTTATTAGAAGAAAAAGGCTACAAAGTTGAGCTCATGTATTTAGAAAAAGCTGCGATTTGGACTGGAGTCGCACGTGGTGATGTCGATGCAAATTTAGAAGTATGGCTTCCAGTTACTGATCAACCATTAAATGATCGTTATAAAGATGACATTGTCTTAAAATCAAAATGGTATGAAGGTACTGGACTTGGTTTAGTCGTCCCTTCTTATGTGAAAAACATAAACAGCATCGAAGATTTAAACGCTCATAAAGATGAGCTAGATAATAAAATCGTCGGGATTGAACCTGGCAGTAGCCTTATGAATTTAACGAATAAAGCAATGAAAGAATATGATATAAAACTCAAACTTGTCCAATCTTCAGAAGCTGCGATGATGAGTGAATTAAAAAAGGCATATACGAAAAAGAAACCAATCGCTGTTACGCTTTGGAATCCGCATTGGGGCTTTTCAGAATTTGACCTAAAATATTTAAAAGACCCTAAGAAAGTATATGGTGAAAAAGATGACATTTATTACTCAGTTCGCAAAGGTTTTGAAAAAGATCATCCGGATATTGTGAAATACTTTGATCAATGGAAAATGAACGATGAACAACTAGGTACTTTAATGGTCATGCTAAATAAAACGAAAGATCCGGAAGAAGCCGCGCGAAAATGGATTAAAAAGAATCAAGCTTTAGTTGATGAATGGATAAAAGAATAAAGAATGACAAAAACAGGCTAGAGAATTTAGTATATTCTCTAGCCTGTTTTATGTTATTTTTTCTCAATAACTGCATCGACAATTCCATATTCCTTCGCTTCTTCTGCCGTCATAAAATAATCTCTTTCTGTATCATGTGCTACTTTTTCAACTGGTTGCCCTGTTCGCTCTGCGATAATTTTATTTATATCGTGTTTTAACTTTAAAATTCTTTTTGCTGTAATTTCAATCTCCGTCGCTTGCCCTTTTACACCGCCAAGCGGTTGATGAATCATGATTTCACTATTAGGGAGCGCAAATCTTTTCCCCTTTGCACCAGCTAATAGTAAAAGCGCACCAAATGATGCCGCAAAGCCCATACAAAGTGTTTGCACATCTGGTTTAATAAGGTTCATCGTATCTAATATTGCAAATCCCGCTGTCGTTGAACCGCCCGGACTATTGATATACAGGAATATATCTTTTTCTGCATCTTCCGCTTCTAAAAATAATAATTGTGCTACTACACTGCTTGCAACTTGATCATTAATTTCTGAACCAATCATAATAATTCGGTCTTTTAATAATCTTGAATATATATCATAGGAGCGTTCTCCTAATTTCGTTTGTTCTACTACGTAAGGAATTGCGTTCATATTAAATCCCTCCATCTATTTTATGCCGCACTAAGCATACAACTGTAAGAAGAAGGTTTTTTCATACTGAATAATAACACCGGTTGTATTGATGGTAACTTAGTGAAGTCTATTGTTGGGAGAAGCTTCGTCAACAATTCAGGTCTTTCTTCACGAATAGAAGTTACAACGATTTCAACATCATCCGTGTACTCCACTATTTCAATCCCTTCTTCACTTACCGTTTTCAGCCTATTTCTACTCCTAAATAACGATGCTTTCACTGCACCTTCTGATACCGAACATACTTTAGCAATATCCGCGATACTATATTGAAAAACATCCTTTAATAATAAAATTACGGATTGTTGCACATTTAACGAAGATAATACTTTCCCTACCATTTCATGCAAATCTGCAATTCTTTCATGTGGTTCTTCAAATGTATTTTGCTGTTCTAACTTTTCTTGAACGGATTTTGATTTCATTTGATCTAACCATTGATTTCGAGCAATTTTATACAGAAGCGTTATACAAATTTTCTTCTCACTATACTTTTGAAGAACTTTGCAAATTGCTTCTTGGGCAAGGTCTTCCCCATCCCATTTATTCTTCGTCAAAAACGTACAGTACCTTTTTACCTCTGCATAATGTTCAATTAATAAATTTATATTTGAATGATTCATATCGATATGATCCTTTAAAACCTGAGTTACTTTTGTGCACAAAATAACCACTCCTTTTCAGCGCTTACTTATTAAACGATTGAACAAATAAAAAAGTTACGGGGCTTATAATAAATTTTATGTTTATGTTCATGAATACGGGTCATAAATATGTTATATAGCATTTTACATGAGGAGGAATCAATTTGCCAAAATTAACAGTTGAAGGTACCGGAACTTTTGATGTTGAGGAAGGAACGAAATTAGTATTAGCACTTGAAGATAACGGTGTACACATTCTTCATCGTTGCGGTGGCAAAGCAAGATGTACAACTTGCCGAGTTGAGGTCATTGCAGGTGATTTTTGTGAGGCTACAAATGATGAAAAACAAGCTATTACGGAAAAAGGAATTGAAGACCACTTACGATTATCGTGCCAAATGCGTGTACATAAAGATATTACTGTTCGCCCTATACTTACAGTTGAAAATTCCGGTTTAGATGCTGGACCACGTCCGGCGGAGTAAAATGATGAATTTAAAACAGCTAGCCGGTGAATATGCCGCTGGCTTTGTAAAAGATGGAATGAAGGTTGGACTTGGTACGGGTTCAACTGTATATTGGACAATACAAAAGTTAGGGAAACGTGTACAAGAAGGGTTATCTATTCAAGCTGTACCGACATCAAAAGAAACTGAAGCATTAGCAAAGCAACTATCTATTCCGTTAATCTCTTTAAATGAAACCGGCATACTCGATCTTACAATCGATGGTGCAGATGAAATCAATAATGATTTACAATTAATAAAAGGTGGCGGTGGTGCATTACTTCGCGAAAAAATTGTTGCCGCCTCCTCTAAAGAACTTATTATTATTGCAGATGAATCCAAATTCGTTTCACACTTAGGTGCCTTTCCACTTCCTATTGAAATCACCCCCTTCTCTTGGAAGCAAACTGAAAAGAGAATTCAATCTTTAGGATGCGAAACACGTTTACGTATGAAAGATGGCGGACCATTTATAACTGATAACGGCAATTTAATTATTGATTGTATTTTTCCAAACAAAATACTGAATCCAAATGACACACATACAGAGTTAAAGATGATTACCGGTGTAGTTGAAACAGGATTATTTATCAATATGACGAACAAAGCGATCATCGGAACAAAAAACGGGATAAAAGAATATTAACCATTTTAAAGGCTGACTTTTGCAAGTCAGTTTTTTATTTTTCATAGTATAACATTACAGTATGATATACTATGAAAACACATTCATATCACACTAGAAAGGGCTGAACAATTTGCAATCCAAACTCATAACAGAACTTACTGATTTAGAAACTGCCTTTTACATTCGAAAAGAAGTATTCGTAAAAGAGCAAGGTGTCCCTCTTGAGGATGAATTCGATACATATGACCAAATTGACGAGACATGCAAACATATATTAGTTTATTATAATGAACTTCCTGTAGGAACTGGCCGTATACGATTCATTGACGGAATGGGTAAACTAGAACGAATTTGTATTTTAAAAGACTATCGCAAATACGGATTAGGAAAAGTAATAATCCAGGCACTAGAAGAGATTGCTCGTAACAAAGAAGCAAATAAAGTGAAACTACACGGTCAAACACAAGCTGAAGGATTTTATGAAAAATTAGGCTATCAAACTTCTTCTGATGTATTTATGGAAGATGGAATTGCGCATATTCTTATGACGAAAGTGTTATCATAAGAAAAAGGTGTAATATAAATCTGCATTATTGGTTTATATTACACCTTTTCTGTATCCTATTCTAATTCTTCTATTTCATAAAACTTATCATATTCTTCTCTGTATTGAAGTTTAAATTTTTCTATTAAACTTGCATCTGCTAAAATAATATCAATTACATCTGAATTTATATATAACAAATAAGTATCGTTATAAAAAGAAATATACGCTTGCTGACCACCATTTACGATATACTTGCAATACTTATATACTTCATCTTTATGTACACCTTTAATCGTAGTAAATATTATTGTACTTTTAAGATCATCATCGTCTACTTGCGTTTCTGTCCAATTTTTAATCTTCATGAATCTTCCAATTTTTGTTTTCTCATTTATTCTCTTACTTCTACCATATGTTATATAACCGGAAGTAAATGAAATATCAATTGCATCAGGACTTTTAAAAAGTTCAGTCAAAATCCCTCTTAATTTTCTCAAATTACCCTCAAATAATTCAGTGTCAAATCTAATTCTATTTTTCGCCTCCACTTAGAAAAAGGGTGTGGCTCTCATATCATCAAAATTCACATTTAGTATTTTCATTCTTTCCATATAATCCATTCCTCGCTTCATATAGACACTTTTCACATGTATATTTTTAATACCGACTTGTAAATTTAATAATTTCATCAACAGCTTTTTTATACCCACCTGATTTTCGGAAAGACTCCTTCATATTCAAAGCAGTTTCTTTGAATGAAGAGTTATTTAATAATAGATCTACACTTTCACGTAGTTGATCCTCAGTTAATTCTTTCATATGTAACTTAATTCCTGCCCCAAGATTCTCCACTTGCTTTGCGATTACTGGCTGATCCGCACTTTGCGGAATTACAATTAGTGGCACCCCATTATAAAGTCCTTCATGTGTACTATTCATTCCACCGTGTGTAATAAATAATTTTGTATATGTAAGTACCTCAATTTGTGGAACATAATTTTTCACAATGAAGTTTTTAGGAATCTCACCTAAATCACTTATTTTAGTCTTTTCACCGATAGACATAACAATAGTATAATTGGTATTCTCAAACGCTTTAAAACAAAGTTTATAGAAAGTAATGGACTCGTTAAAAACCGTACCTAGTGAAATATAAATGAGACTTTTCCCTTCGATTGTAGTAAAATCGAAGTTTTCTTTTCTTAATTGTGTAGAAATAGATGGTCCTACAAATTTATATGATTCATCAAAAGTTTCTCCAAAAGGTTGGAACTCCCTCGTTGTATAAACAATTGTAAGTGGTGCAGGATTACAGAAAACTTCATAAGGTGATTTAATTTCAACACCATATTTTTCTTTAATTCCTATTGTTAAGTTTTGATAATCATTTTTAATTTTTTCAATAGATTCATCTCGGATATTTTTTGAAAGATGTTCTAACATTATTGTGAATGATTTTTCATCCTGCGCAAAAGATGTACATGAATTAATTGCTGGCAGCTTAAGAATTTGAGCAATTAGATGTCCACAGCCAAACATAGAATCGTGAATGATGTAATCAAAATGTTCTCCTTCAATTTGTTCAAGAACACTCGGTATAATAACATCTGCTGTATGTAAAAGACCATTTATTCTTTCTGGTAAATAATTTCGACCACCGGAAAGAAAAGCTTTTATAAACTTTTGGTCGTCAATTGTTCGTACAGTAGCCCCTGTTTTTTCAATACGCTCTCTGAAAGCTTCTATTGAAAAATAAACTACCTCTTCACCGCGGGAAATTAGTTCTTCTACAACTTGTACTGTTGGATTTATATGTCCTTCTGATCCAGCGTTAATGAATAAAACACGTGCCAATGTAAACACTCCTTAGGTTAAATGATTTCTATGTTGTCATTAGGAGTACAGACACTTTCCGTACTCCTATCTTTTATTCTCCTTCTAAATGGACCTAGCAAGCCTAAAACCAAGATCATCTATATGAAATGTAGGATGGCTACGGCGGCGACAAGTAGCACCGCACCCTCTCGCTCCTTCAGCCCAGCTACCACCCCGGAAAATTCGGTACGATCCATACACCTTTTCATCATACAAATCGTAACACCATTCCCAAACGTTCCCTAACATATCATATAATCCCCATGCATTCGGTTCTTTTCCCCCGACCTCATGAATATGTCCATCTGAATTTTCATTATACCAAGCAATCTCTTTAAGCTCTCCATATATGTATCCAGTAGTTCCTGCCTTACACGCATATTGCCACTCTGCTTCAGAAGGTAATCGGTAGCCATTGGAACCTAAATTACAACTAACAATTTGACCGCTATCACTAATAGAATAATACTCTTTTAATCCCGCTTTTTTTGAAAGTAAATTACAAAACACAATCGCATCATTCCATGAGATACTTACAACTGGTCTATTATTATATTTGAATATATTTGGTGTATTATTCGTAATAGCATCATATAATTCCATCGTTACAGCATATTTTGCAAGAAGAAATGGTTTAACTTGAACTTTCCATTCTTTTTTTATTCGATCATCTCTTAATACTACCTCTCCTGTTGGAACTTTTACCATATAAGAATCAGTCGAGCGAATGATTTCATTCAATATTATCCCTCCAATTCAAAATGGAACATAATTTAATTCTTTTAATGCACCAATTTATACTTACCGTACTTCCTTTAAGAATCGTTGAACCTCACTTGGTGTTTTTAAAATAATAACTCTTTTATCCTTATTTAATTGATCGAGTCTTTTTACAATTGCAGGTCTTTTCGTCTTAGGATATTCCCATATCCATTTGAAAAATTGCAAGTCAAACCTTTCTTCACATCCAGCACCCATATCCGGTCTTGTTTTATTCCGATATTGCACAATTCTTTTAAAAGCACGATAAACACATATTGTTCTATGAATATCAAGAAAGATAATTGTATCCGCTGCGTTAATTCTTATGTCCATTGTCCCGCCATAATTCCCATCAATAATCCACTTTTCTTCTTTAATTAAGTCATTTTGAACTGTTCTTTGTTCCTCCCTTGGAACACCTACCCAATTCGGTTTCCAAAATAATGCATCAAGATGATACACCTGTATTTTTAGTTTATTTCCTAACTGCTTTGCTAATGTAGATTTTCCTGAACCACCAGAACCAATCAATATTATTTTTTTCATATTAGTATGACTCTTTCTATAGATTCTTCAATAGCTTCTTTATTAGCAAAAATCCATAAAAACATCTCTTCATTTAACTTTAGTAAATCTTTTAACTGAACAAAATAAGTAATAAAAATAATTTGTATAGAAAGCATAACATACCATATAGACTGTATTTCCTCTCTTGTTAAAGGATTTTGCTTATTATATCCTTCAAAGATCTTTCCAACTATACGTAGCCATTTCCCTCTTAATATTTCATCAATATATAACTCACTCAAAATGCTCGTACAACAATAGCATAAATCGAATACCCTTACATTACTTTCTAAAAGTTCAAAATCTATAAACCCTTGAAATTCATTCCCTTTAAAGATTACATTCGATAAGTGCATATCGCGATGAATAATTTGTTTTGGTAATGAGTGAACCGTTTCCTTGAAAGCTGTATGTATTTGACCCATTTTTTGAATTACATTCCGATGAACATGCTCATTCTTTTCTAAAATTGGTAAAGCCCATCTGTATACTACTTTATACAAATCTCTTTTTATTAACCCGCTTGTACTGTTCACTGAATCTAGTGCTTGATGTAGATTCGCTATTTCATCTCCAATAGTGCTCCCTAGCTTTATCAGCTTTTCTGTATCTTTTATTTCTAGCACACTTCCAGTAACATATTCGTACAAACAATAATACTTCTCTTTATAAAATACGTACCTTTCATCATTTCTCGTTTTTACTAATTTTTGTACTTTAATAACTTTCTCATCAAACTGTTCTAATACATTTAATTCATTTAGAAGCTGCTTCATCGATCCCTTTCCCTTTAAAATATACACTTTATTATTACAATGAATTTTCGTTACGTTTGGTTGAATTTCAGTAGCTGCAACATCTTTATATTGAAACCAAAACTTTGCAATTTCTAATATATCCTCCATATACAAATACCCCTTTTAAAATTCACTTATTTCTTCCGTAGCATAAACTCACCAAGCATTCCTACTCCCACACCAATTGTGTAAGCCACTAAATCACTCCATAAAAATCCGTACCCTAATACGAGTCCACCTAAAGTCGTTGCGCGAATGCTATCTATCCAAGTCTCATGGTACAATTGGCTAATTTCAATCCCGTAGCAAAATATCAAACTAATAAAAGCTAATTTCCTCGTTTCTATTTTAGGAAACAAAAATCCAAATCCAGTGAAAATCATTAATGCCCATAATGCATCACCTAAGTAGTCATTTAATAGATCTGGCAATACAAAAGCAAACTTTCTGGAACTAAGACCTAAAATAACAACAACTATAGTAAACAGTGCATATAGTAATCTGTTTCGTTTCGTATTCATTTCAAAATCTCCTAATATATAATCTAAAACTGCAAATAGCTAGTAAAATATAATCATTTTACTAGCTATTTATGGTCGACTTCACTTTGTATTTAATCCAATAACTCTTGCTGCTTTTTCTTTGAAAATGATTGTAGTACTAAATCATACGACCAATCAATCATTTTATTAATTTGTTCTTGTTCTACACCCTTATGTATATAAACTGTATTCCAATGTTTTTTATTCATATGATATCCAGGAATAATTGTTTCCGGATAATCTTCTCTTATTCGCAAGGCAAGTTCTGGATCACATTTTAATGTAATCGCAGCTTTTTCACCTTCTTCATGATTCACTATCGCAAATATTTTATTATTGATCCTCATACATGTTGCACTCCAGCCATCTGGAGAATCTGCTGTCGCTTTTCTTTTCGATAAACAATATGCTCTTGTTGCATTCATTCTAATTGGCACCTATTATTCTTTCACTATTTGATTACGATGCATCACAATTTGCTTCGTCGCTTGAAACTGCTGTTCACCATAAAACTTTATTAGTTTCTCTCCGCAAAATAGACTAACAATATCAATATGAGATATCTCTTTCAGTAACATTGTTAGCATCTTCTCACCAATACCTTTATTTCTTACACTTTCATGTACGACAACATCTTCAATATACGCCCGAAAAACACCGTCAGTAACAACTCTAGCAAATCCAATTAATTCGTTTTCTTCCCATACTCCAATTGCTATACTATTCTTTAACATTTTTTCAATATCAATTACTTTTCTTTCTGGCCACCAGCCAACAGAATCGTAAAGTTTCTTTATTTTTTCTACACAGATTGGTTGTTCATGTTGTAATTTATACGTGTACATTTTTTTCTCCCATCAACTAGTATACATAATATTATTATAATCTCTTTTCTAAAAAGTGTTGACTATGCCCTTTAGGATGATTTTCAACAACACCATATTCTCGGTATCCGTGCTTTTTATAAAATTCTGGTGCTTGGAAACTAAATGAATCTAGTAAAATGAGTCTACATCCTTTTTCCTTCGCAATTTCTTCTATTGTATGTAACAATTGACTACCATAACCATCATGGCGAACTGATTCATCAACCCATAAAAAATCGATGTGTAGATGATAAAAATACATCATTCCTGTTACCCCACCAAAGATTTTACCTTCCTCATCTTTCACTACGAAACTTACTTGTTCCATTGGCTGTTTTACTTCATCTGACAGCGCAGACATGTTATATTGAATTAATTTATTTTTAATGTATTCTCCTTCAGTGCGTGTACCGTTCTCTATACGTTTCATATATTTCATCCTTTCAATTCTTATAATATTTACATATTTTTATTGCATCATTTCAATAGACTAATCAATACAAATCTACCATATGTAACAAAACATGAAAAACCAATTAATCCCGGCATTGATACATGCCCTGTTCTTGCATAACTTATGACGATAAAACTAGCAATTAATGGAATAGGTTTATATCTGTGACATAAGGGCATATGCTTATTTTTATTTTTAAGGGCTTTTTCCTTATACTTGTGTATTAACTAATTCATAAGTTGTAGAGTGTAAGTTGGTAAATGATAAGGATGGTGTGAAAATGAGTAAATTTAATAAGAAATTTCATATTCCATGCGAATGTTTCGGTCCCCCTATACCTCCACCTCAAATTGGGCCTACTGGGCCTACTGGACCAACCGGACCAACCGGAGCAACTGGTTCAACTGGAGCAGGAGCTACTGGGCCAACGGGGCCAACCGGACCACCAGGAGGACCGTCAGGACCGACTGGGGCAACTGGACCGACTGGACCAACCGGAGCTACTGGGGCAACTGGAGCTACTGGAGCTACTGGAGCTACTGGAGCTACTGGAGCAGCTCAGATGGTAATTTATTTAGCTACTGATCAGCCAATTGCTAATAATCAATTTTTTGGTTTAGGTACTGCACAAGCAGGTTTCGTAAGAAATAATGTGGTTATACCACAAACAGCAACAATTACTGGTATAGTTTTTAGTATTCGAGATGAGAATTTAGTTGCAGGAGCTACTGTATCTGCTGAAATTGTTGTAAGTGATACATGCGCTACAACATCAATAAATACAGGTATTATAGCAACTGTAGTGGGTACGGGTTCTCCTACTAATTGTTGTGCAGTTGGTACTGGTAGTTTTCTGGTTGAGCAATGCGATTTATTATCAGTAAGGGTTACAATAACAGGAAGTGGAGCATTAATGCGTGGTGCTGCTGCCACTATTCTATTTGCTAACTAACCATATTTTTTATCTACCTTTATCTCCTGTATAAATAGGCGATTTAGTTCCAGGTTGGAATCAAGTTAGGGATGTTGAAGAAGTAGGTGTTCCAAACGTTCATAGTGGTCGTATTTCAGCTTACTGGTGGACCTTGTACTTCATGTGCACAGAATTTCTAATGTATTGATATACTTGAAGCTTTTCGTTTTGCTGGTAGGTCCCATAACTATTAAAGAGAGCCTTCTGGCTCTCTTTTCATATTAGGAATCACCATACACTCCCATATGCTGAGCGCATTCCTTTATAGTCCCGATACATATGAGCGATTCACTTTTGTAAACGGTATACTCCTTTAGGTGCACTATTCCCCTCCCTGCTATTAAAATAACGTTTTTATTCAATTATCGGTTACAACGTTTGTTTGACTTGTCATCTTATATTCTTTATATAAGCACTTCAAAGCTTCTAGAATTGTTTCATCAACCTCTTTATTATCAAATCGATTAGGTAAATTTCTTCCCCCAATTACATAAAGGAACGGAAATTCATGAAACATCCCTATTATACCAATATTTATTGTAGCGGTGGATAAACCACCTGTCACATGCGCTAAATGATAATACGGTATCCCTTCATAATTACCTTGTTGCCTTACCATTCCACTAATAATGGGTTCCCATAATTCTGGTTCTGCTTTATACCCTTGAAAAATATGTACTAAAAGTGAAAGAACTTGATTTAACTCTCCGACATTTTGCTCATCTCTAGGGTTTTCCTGTATATGAATCTTTGAAAAGTACGTTAAAACATTTTCTCTGACAGTTTCCCATCCTCCGCAGTGCATTACAACCGAGTGAGCAATATAACTGTCGTGGCAAGCTATCATTACTTCAACCGCTTTACTAAGTGTTAATGTAGTTCTTCCTTGTAAATGAGGATATAACTGCACACTATCCTCATTTGGATTAAACTTAATGTGATGAAGTGTATCATTCCAATTAATTTGTTTGTCCTTTACCATCCTCGCTACTGCAAATCCAATTGCCACTTTTGCTGCTGATGCTAATGGAATATAAAGATTATTATTATAGGAGGCAACTATATTTTCATATTTTGTAGAGTAAACAGATACTCCAACTTGACCAGATTGTATTTCTTTTATTTTTCGTATGACAGTTTCCATATTCATCCCTCTTTTTATATTGTTTTATCACCTCCTGAAAATTCGATATAAAATGTCAAAACCCTCCTTTGTTAAATTATATTGGTGAATACAAAAAAGATAGCATGAGATTTCTTCATACTATCTTTTGAAATATACACAATTTCTTTTTAAAATTATTTTTACAGTAATAGATACAGCTATTCTTCAGTAGGATTTTTAGGACCATTAAGCTCCAATTGATAAAAAGCTAAATCTAGCCATCGATTGAACTTATAACCGGCTTTTTTTATTGTCCCTGTATGAACAAATCCATAGTTTTGATGCAGGGCAATACTTTTCTCATTTTCTGCGTCAATTCCAGCAATTAAGGTCATATATTCTCTTTCTTTCGCAATAGCTATTAGTTCTTTCATTAAAGACTTCCCAATTCCATTTTTTCTATATTCCTTATCAACGTATATGGAGTGTTCAATTGAATATTTATAGGCAGGCCACGCTCTAAATGGACCAAATGTTGCAAATCCAACCACTTTTTCATCTTGTTCACAAACTAATATCGGATAACCTTCATCAATCTTTTGTTCATACCAACTTTGTCTATCTTCAAGTGTTACGGATTTATAAGCATATACAGCAGTAGAATTTAGAATGGCATCATTATAAATATCTAAAATATACGTTAAATCTTTTTTAGTTGCTTCTCTAATCATTTTCCCCTTCCTTTCAAAGTGATTTTCCTCTTTAACTTTCTATCAAGAGATCTTTCAATTGAAATTTTGAGTTTATTTATCTGAACGAACTCTAGCTTTTCGAAAACCATCAATTATATTTAGTACCGCAGATAAAATAAAGAAAAATAAACTTCCACCAATTAGCCACGATTTAAATTCAGTAGAGGATATGGTAAATATATTCGCCACATACGTAACGAAATCTTCGTTTAACAAATTCGGGTTTATGACTATTACAATGAACGCTATCGTTGCAGCTAACTGTAGGATTGCATTCCAAGTTGCCATTTTGTTCGTCCATTGACCTTGTATAAATTTATATAGTGACATCGCTATTTCTAAAACGATCATAATAACAACGATTGGCCAGTACTGAAGTAAAACATCTTGATTGAAAGTTGGCGCGACAAAATTCAGTCCATTTTCAGTACCTTCATATACGCCTACAAGATGATTGGCATAAAAATAAAGCGTTGCCCATACTGCCGTCCACATCAGCCCTCCAAAAACTTCAAACTTTGAAATCGCCTTTTTCTTCGGGATATACGAGATGCTTTTCAAATCATCTGGTGTCCATTTTTTAAAACTTGTTGTTAATGGGTGCGCATCTTTTTCCTTATCCGTTCTTTCTAAAATAGCAAAAACAATTGTTACCCAGAAAAATACTTGGAGACCTACTTCCAATGTCCTTCCAATGCCTTCACCTATCATTTTTAAAATTACATTTAATACCGCCTGATCACCACTATAGCCAATAAAATTTTCTGCAACCATTGAAATAAGCGCAATAACAACCGCAATCGGTATAATCATTTTTAATAAAGTCATATATACATCAAAATAACGTGGTCCAATTAAATGCATCGGTCTATCCAAGTACCCATTAGCCAATGAGACTGGACTCCCTAATTTTTCAAGAACACTTTTTTCATCGTCTTCATTATAATCATCAGGTAACATATCCTCGATTGTTGACCGTAGTTCAAGTATAATATCTTCACGATTTTTTTCAGGTAATCTCTTCGCAACTTCCTCGACGTAGATATCAATCAAACTCATTCTTGTCCTCCTCCTTTAATAAGTTATAAAGTTCTTTCGAATCCTTTATCCATTCCTTTTTCAACTGCAAAAATATATCTAATCCATATTCACTTAAAACATAATACTTACGAGGTCTACTCTCAGTTTTATCCCAACTACTCGTCACTAGCTCCTGCTTTTCTAATCGGCGAAGTAGTGGATATAAAGTACTTTGATCTATCATGATTCCTGATTGCTCCAATAATTGGACAAGCGAATATCCATACTGCGGCGTTCTTAGTTGACTTAAAACCGCTAATGTCAATGTCCCTCTCCTTAGCTCAGTAATTAATGAATTTAATAAAGTATCCATTCATCCACCTCATTTCCATTACTATATGTCATACAGTATGTGTTTTATACTATGTATCGTACAGTATTAGTGTGACAAAAACAATGATTTTTCAAAAAAATATACAATAAAAAGCACAAACGATATGATTTGTGCTTTTCTAGCTAACTTAAATGCCTATATAACACGCTTAACTTTGTACCTCTGGTAATATAAACTCTCCTTTTTCTTTTGGAAATGGGACAACATCTACAATTGCATCTACGTTGATTACTCCGTATACATGCGGATATTTTTGACCGTTAGAAGCAAGTTCATATTTTATTTCTGCTTTTAACAGGGATGGATCAATTGTAAGTAATAAAACATCTTCTTCATGACTAAAATGTTTTTGAGCAACTTTTAAAGCTTGGTTTAATAATGAACAATGAATAAACCCCTCTTTTATAAGTGATTCTTCATTAATTTCTCCCGTTGTTTTCGCGATTTCCCAATTTCTTTTTGATATTATTTTTGTAATCATAGCTATTCCCCCTTTTTAATATATGTAATGATATAATAATACTAAAATTTCCAACACATGATTAATAGATTGGAGACTTATAATGGATAAAAAATTAGAAGAGATAATTGTAAACTCCTTTTTTACTAAGCGACTTCAAAATAGGATCATGTTTGAACTTTCTTCAACTAAGAAACGTAAAGATGCCATAGGTCGCCTTTGCCATAATTACAGAACTACGCTACGTGAAGAATATATGATTGAAATCCCTAAACCTAATTCGTGTCCAATTGATATAGGTCGTCTGTTAAAAAAACATGGGGCCGATGATTCTTGCTACGCCATATCATGGGACACTAAAATCGATGGGAAAATACTCCCTTTGCTGGACGCATTAGAGGCTGCTGTTGGAATGGGAATGCCTTCTATTCTATACTCAATTACAAATCAAGTTGCGTATTTTGAAGCAGAACAAGAAACACTTCCATCACCAAGATTTATACTTAAACGCACATATTAAATCATATAACTCCAGTGAATTTTTTCTATATGCTTACGTTATTCAATTAAAATAGCATTTTATCGGGATGGAGATACATAACTAATGAGTAAAAATCACACTGCACTACAAGCCATTATTATACATATGAATACAAATGAGAACTGGCATGATTTTATTTCTTACTGTCAGCAGCTCGAAGTAGGACTACGAAAATTAGCTTTTAAGCATTTAGATATATTTATTACAAATGCAAAGAAATGGGAATCCAAAGATCAACAAGAGTTTGCTATTACGCTTTTTACTATTTTAGATACATCCAACGAGAAAAATGAAGTATTAACTTTCCCGTTAAATTGTTTTCTAATAGACATTCTATATCAATGGTTAGAAAAGGATCCATCTGATTCAAGACCTTTTAGATGGATGGGACTTTATATGGGTTCCGGAAATACTGATGAGGATTTGGAACAACTTCTCCAAAAAGCCATTGAATTAGGTGGCGATACCGAACAAGAGGCAATGATACATCTTGTTTCTTACTATATAAATAGCTTAGAGTTTTGTACGCATGAATTTCCATCAGGTTATTGCGGAGATTTAAACGAATGTAAAGAAAAACTTCCCTATATGATTCAATTAATTGAGAGAATTCAGGATGAGAACATAAAAGAACAAATATTGTGGCAAATACAAGAGCAACTAGACTTAATTCTAGATTGGTTAAAGAATGCACAAAATCCGGTAGATGCTGTTCGTCTATGGGAAAAAGAGCAAATTAAAGAATTTGAGAATATGATATTTTATCATTTAAACAACAGCTCAGGGTGTTAATTTACATACCTTTCAAGTATAAAAAAGAGGATTTTCATGAACTGCTAGAAAATCCTCTTTTTTATTTATTTTAATCCCTTAATTAAAGGCGATGCTTCCCCACTATAGAAAATCCATAAATCATGAAGTGATCTCGTACATCCGACATACAATAATTTCGCATCATGTTTTGTATTTTTGTAATGTTCTTCATCAACGTCGATTAGAAGTACAGCATCAAATTCTAACCCTTTCGCCAAGTATACTGGTACTACCGAAATACCACCTTCATACTTACTTTGATCTGCTTCAATGAAGTTAACAGTCAATCCAGCATTTGTTAACTTCTCATATATATCACGGCACTCATCATCTGTTCTTCCTATTACCGCAATTGTTTTCACATCTTCATTTTGTAGATGTTGTAATGTCTTCACAATTTCAATAAATTGGTCCTCTACCCGAATTATTTTCACGTCTTCACCGCTACGGAAAACTGGTGTAGCAAGCCCTACTGGAATCTCTGCATTTTTTATTATTTCATTAGCAAATTCAATAATTTCTTTTGTAGAGCGATAACTTCTCGTCAATTCATAATAGCCTGTTTCTTGGAATACTTCCTTAAAAGCATTCCAGTCTTCAATTCCTTGATAATCATAAATCGCTTGAGATAAATCACCTAATATAGTGAAAGAATTACCTAGTGTAATTTCTTTTAATACATAAACTTGGAAAGGCGAGAAATCCTGAGCTTCATCAATAACGACGTGATGGAACTTCTGTCCGATTTCAATTCCTGTTATGCGATGATGTATGTAAATTAAAGCTGGTAAGTCTTCTACATATACTTCTTTTTTACGAGAATTCTTTTCTGTTTCTTGAACAAGCTCTTCAGGTAATACTTCGAGTATTTCTTTACTCTTCAACATTGAACTATACAGTGAAAGTGGGCTCATTTTCGGCCAAAAATTCATATATGTGCTCAATCTCTTTGTCGCTTCTTTTTTTAGTAACTTTTTCTCGTTTGTTTCTCCAAACTTTTTCAGTTCAATTTCAATCCAGCGCTTCATTCTGCCAACTAAACGTTCTCGTCTTTTCTTTAATGGATAGTGTTTATATTCAACCTGCATCCATTTTTTAACGTCTTCCACTGGAATAACTGCTTTATCCCATGCCTCAAAATCTTTTGTCGGTACTAATTCTTTTTCAAATTGAATCATTCTTTCTTCAATAAACGACTTGAATTCCAACGTGCCTTTTAATTTACCGAGCATAACTTTTTTTTCATCGCGATTAATTGAAAAAGCTTCTTTCATTTTTTCTTCTGTCTGCTTCAGTTTCACCGAACCATCTAACGTACGTAATGCCCAATCTGGAAACGTTGTTTGACTAATATTTCCTACCCCTAACTCAGGAAGTACACTCGAAATATAATCTAAAAACAAACTGTTTGGAGCGAATACGATCATTCTCTCCGCTTCAAGTTGTTCACGATATTCATAAATTAAAAAAGCAAGGCGATGTAAAGCGATTGTTGTTTTTCCGCTCCCTGCAACCCCTTGAATTAATAATGGTAAGTTTCTTTCCGCACGAATAATATCATTTTGCTCCGATTGTATAGTCGAAACGATATCTTTCAATTTATTATCTTTATTCTCACCTAATCGATATAGAAGAAAATCATCAGCATGCGAGACATCTTCATTTCCTTTTACATATGTATCAACAACACGTTCTAGTTCTCTTTTTCGAATGGAAATGTTTCGCTTTAAATAAACATCACCTTCTACTAATCCGTCTGGTGAATGATAAAATGCTAATTCATCACCACCGGTAAATGAATAAAACATACTCGCGACAGGTGCTCGCCAATCAATTACAATTGGTTTCATCGTATCTTTATCTGAAACACCTACTTTACCAATGTAAATCGGCATTACGTCTTCCTTGCCATCCTCCTGAAAATCTAATCTTCCAAAGTACGGCTCATGTACACCAATACGTAAGCTTTGTCTATTAGACTCCCTCATACTTTCAAGAATTTGCTCTTTAAAATCTTCTCCATAATAAACCGGAATTTTTTCAAGCTGTTCTAATTGATCATCCATCGTACTTAAAGTATCTTTCATTTTTTGTAACTCTGCGTCAAAAATGTTGTTCATTTGATGATTCCCTCCTGTCCGTTCCAATTTTTTTAGTCAAGACATAATTGTATTAAAAATCCATCCATAAAGTCAATAGTTAGATTGAGAATTTTCCGAAATAAAGAAAAATACAAAAAACATGCCTCTTTATCTAAGATTTTGAAGTATCCTTAAAACAAAATTTTCTCTCTCTTTATTTTCTTCCCTTCATAGATTGCTTACAAACAATCTAGATGGCACTGTATGTGAAAATAATCATTCTATTTATCCGAATCATTCCACTGACGACTTATTTCTAGGCCATAATCCATATCGTAAACTTCTTTTATAGCTTTAACTTTTTCAAGACTTGCATCGCTAAATACAGGTTTATTTTCAAAAGAATGTAGAACGATTCTTTCAAGAAGAACGCCTAGCGAAATATCATGATATTCTGCCATTGCTTTCAAAACTTTTACCATTCTTTTTTCCATCCTAATACCAGTTTGCACACGTTCAACTTTAATTTTTGTATTTTTTTCATTTATTTGTTCATTATTTTGTTTCATAACTTCACATCCTTAATGTAAAAAACGATATTTTGTTACCACGATAACAATGTATCATTATAACATTGATGTATATTTTGTCAATTGTGTCATTTTATTATTGGTTAAACATAATAGATTCTCGCCCTATTACTATTATCAAAATAATGTAAATTTGTATCCATATAACGAAAAAAACGCTATTCTTTTTATAGAAATATACAAAAAGGATGGCGTTTTTAATATAAATTTATCGATTTTTAATGAACTAGTATTAGTTTTCAAATAATCACAACGATATATGCTGCCTAATAATTTGGAGTGATTAGTTAAAAAGATCTGATTCGTTTAACCAACAATGTATATCAACTATTTTCGTTGCATTTATTTATTAGATTCTACAAATTTAAAATTCCCCTCATATACATAAACTTATCTTAATGTGTATGAGGGATAAGCCCTACCTTTTCTTTATTTCTTTTTTACGATAAGATAAGCAATCATATAGTGAAGCTTGCTCTTTATATCGCGATTGTTCAAAATCAAATGCTCCGCCTGGGAAGAATCCTACTATACTTAAACCTGCTTCATCACATAGATGGCTAATCTCTTCTATTGTATAGCAACGTAAAGACTGTGTCACAATATCATTTGGATAATTAGGATTCCACCAATGATCTAACATTCTTTCATTTATACTATCATATTCATATTTTCGCATAGCTGAACTTAATGACATTTCTTGGCCACTTATCTTTTTCCAATACAATGGTTGATAAATATCAATAAGTGCACATCCTTCATCCTTCATCCAATCTTTAATCCTTTTTAGTAGAAACAATTGCTCATCATCTGTTCCTACACCAAATCCATCTAAATAACTTACTACATCAAATTCTTCCGAAATGTCAATTTGATAGAAATCACCATGGTGAATCGTAATATCCTTACTTGAATGATCCCTTGCAAATTCAACTAATTCTGTTACAAGTTCAACTGTAGTCATTTTTACATTTAACTTAGACATCGCCCTTGCGAATCCACCATTTCCTGCACCAAGTTCTAACATCGTTTGAAATGGATGACCAACTTGTTCTTGAACTTCTTTAGCAACCTGCTCTAGCCAGTTTTCTGTATTTATATCATAATTCGACAGTTCAAATTGTTTTTTGTAAAATTCCTTCACATTTAATTCGTTCATTATTATTCTCCTCCCGCCATAGATTTTTCTACTACAGGTGAGAAACTAAATTTCTGATACCCATGAAAAATCCCCCTTATTATTTCCCTATATTCACAATTTATCAAAAAATAAGAATTTTAAAAGTATAAATTCAAAAAGCAGATAATGGATTATTCCACTATCTGCTTTCACATCATTCTATAGCTGCTTTTATTTCCCTTTTTGATACTCCACCCAATCACCAGAAATGATAACTTTCTTTAACATTTCTCTATCTTGAGCAACATACACATATGCATGTGTTTCTATATCCCAAAAATAAATAGTTTGGGTGATCCGGTCATATAAATCACTCTCGGGATTACCTGTATATTCTTCAAGTTCATCTAATTTTTGCAGAACATCACTATTTACTTCATAAACTTCCCCATATACTTTTTCCTTGTTTGAACAAACCATTGCAGGATACCCTTCGTTTGTATCAAATAATTTGCCATACGTCCATGCTCCGTCTGCGATGCATGTTGCACCTTGCATATAATGAGCATTCGTTTGCTCTTTTCTTAACGTGCCATACACGAAAACATGATGCATATGTCCCTATCCCCTTTTTATTGCTCTCTACTTTCTAATTTGTAAATATGCACGAATCATAAAGTAACTCACTTCACCTGGAAGCTGTTCTTTAATAGATTTCAAACCACCTTCTGCATTTTGTACGGCGGTTTCAATAAGAGCTTCATACTCTGTTGGAACAAAGCTTTGCCACTCTACTTCCATACCATCTTCATGGCAACGGATTAAGTGGTTTTCAATCGTTTGTCTTGATAGACCTCTATCTTTCGCAATCTCATTTAAATCAATGCCTTGTTTATACATTTCATACGTTTCTATATGAGAATTCGCTGACGCTTTTCCTGATTTTTTACTCTCTGAAACAACTTCAGTCTTAATTGTTTCCGCATAGTTTGGGTTATCCTCAATAAAGTGCTGAACTGCTTGTAAGAAGTGAGACCCGTACTTCACAAGTTTGTGTTCTCCGATTCCTTTTACGGTTAGGAGTTCGGAGTCACTTTGTGGCATTTTCGCACACATATCTTTTAACGTTTGGTCAGAGAAAATAACGAACGGTGGTACACCTTCTCCTTGCGCAATTTCTTTACGCACTTCACGAAGCACTTCAAATAAAGGATGGTCTTGAACAATTTGTCTCGTTTCTACTCGTTCTTTGCGTAAAACATTCTCTTTACCAAGTAATACTTCTTTTCCTTTTTCCGTTACTTTTAATGTCGGATACGTACCATGTTCAACTGCAATTAACTCATCTGAAATTAAAAACTCAATAAACTCACTGACTTCTTTTACACTACGGTTTGACAAAAGACCGTATGTTGGCAAAGTATGAAAATTAAATTCAATGACTTTCTTATTTTTAGATCCAGTTAATACTTGTGCAATCATTTGCTTTCCGAATCGTTGGTTCGTTCGAATCATACAAGATAGTACCATTTGTGATTCTCTCGTCACATCGATACTTTCACGGTCGTCCGTACAATTACCACAGCGGCCACAATCTTCCTTAGGCTCTTCTCCGAAGTATTGCAAAATAAATGATTGTAAACATTGTTCTGTATGACAGTAATCGGTCATATTTTGGAGTTTTTCAAGTTCGTTTGAAAAACGTGATTCTCCAGTTGATTGATCGATTAAAAAGCGTTGTACTTGCACATCTTGAGAAGAATATAACAAAATACATTCACTATCTAATCCGTCACGACCAGCACGTCCTGCTTCTTGATAGTAACTTTCCATATTTTTTGGCAGTTGATAATGAATAACGTAACGAATATTCGATTTATCAATCCCCATTCCAAACGCTGATGTCGCTACCATAACGCTGATTTCATCTCGTAAAAAGAGTTCTTGCTGTTCATTTCGATCGTGATCGCTCATACCAGCATGATATTTCGATACCGAAACTCCTGCTTTCCCTAAATCTTCATATAACTGATCGACTACTTTTCTTGTAGCTGCATAAATAATCCCAGATTCCTTCTGATTTTGACGAATATAATCTGCTAAATACGCATTACGATCCTGTCCTTTAATTACTGAAAACGATAAGTTCTCGCGCTCGAACGTTGTCATAATTGTATTTTCTTGATTAATTTCAAGCGTGTTACAAATATCATCACGCACTTGTGGTGTCGCTGTTGCTGTTAATGCTAAAACGAGTGGTTTTTCTGGAAGATAATCTAATATGCGATGTATATGTAAATAACTCGGGCGGAAATCATGACCCCACTGCGAAATACAGTGCGCCTCATCAATCGCTATCATCGGGATTTTCATATCGATAAGTTGATCAACAAACTCCATAGAATCAAGACGCTCAGGCGCCACGTAAAGCAACTTGTAATGCCCTTGTTTCGCCAATTGAATTCGTTGATTCGCTTCTGTAATAGAAATAGAACTATTAATATATGTAGCGGAAATACCGTTTTGTATTAATGTATCTACTTGATCTTTCATAAGTGAAATCAAAGGTGAGATAACTAATGTCGTTCCTTCGAATACTAATGCGGGAATTTGATAACAAATTGACTTACCACCGCCCGTAGGCATAATACAAACTGTATCTTTCCCATCTAATACATTTTTAATTGTTTCATCTTGTCCTCTTCGGAATGACGAATAACCGAAATAAGACGCTAAAAGTTCTTTTGCTTTTGTAAACAAAAAAGAGTCACCTGCTTTTCTATATCTTTCATCTATTCCTATTATATCATCACTTATGCGTCATGAAAGTGCTGAATGAAAGAGTTATATAATCTGTCATCAAATTGATTCTCGCCACTTTGAATTTTATAAGTATTTGAGTTCTAGTTGCTTCCTACGTTTTACAATATAAAAAACACAAATCTAGTACATAAGAAGAAAAAATTTCAATATAAATATTCATTTTATTCCCCTTCCTAGAATACTACTAATCGTATACATATGAATTTGAGGAGGTTAAATTATGAAACGTAGTTACAATAGTTCCATCAAGCCTAAAGAATCAAATAAACAACTCCAATTCTCTAATAATGATGCGTGGAAATATGAATCATTTTATAAGTATCAGCCCTTATTTTCTTATAGCAAGCTTATGAATTTCCTTTCTCAACTTTTTAAACGTTAATACATGTGCCAAATATATATCATTCAAACAAATTTTCTCAACATATAACTTATAGACTTACTACAATACAGTTGTTACCATATATAATAATCTGTTAGATAAACCCCTTATGTTGACCTGCTTAAAATTAGCAGGTCTTTTTTATCCTTACATATTGCAATGTATGATATCCTGGCTGAAAAGTCTTTTCTCCATTTTAGAACCCTATTCCACTCTCCACAAATGATTATAATTCCAAAAAGCAAAATATAAATCCGCTACATTCATACAAGCAATTCATTTTTTCTCAATACACAAAGTAAATTTCATTTGTTATTATGAAGATACTCTAGATGAGTCTTTGCTCATCAACATTATCTAGTTAAAGGGGTCTGCCGCGGGAAGCAGATCCCTTTAACTTTATTAAAAATTATCCTTTTCATTTGGACGCATTTACCAGGTTATTTCGAAAGAATTTTATGCTAATATTACGTAGTCGAGTCCGACATCTCGGCAATACCCTTTTGAGGTCCTGCAATTTCCCTTGCAGGACCTCTATTATTTTAAAATTCTTTTGATTCATATATATCATAAGTGTGTTTTTCATTCCCCTTCAACTTTCTCCTTTTCCAACTCTCAAAAAAACTCTTGGACACGTAACTTAAAAATAACGTTTATCATATTGTGAGATATACATGTTCAAAGGAGTGTAACTATTTATGTATACTTATTGGCAATCGTATTACTCCCCTTATCATATCACTAATGGAAACTTCGATTCATTTGTACGAAATTACCGAGTTAGTAAAAACGAAAACTTTTTAAAAGGATATATGCGTTCTTTATGGGAACAACACGTCACTTGGACGCGATTAGCCATTATAGGCATCATCTTTAACTTGCCAGACGTAAACGTTACTGTTGGACGTCTTCTACAAAATGCAACACATATGGGGCTTTCACTTGAACCATTCTACGGAGAAAATGCAGTAAAAAAATATAGTGCATTAATTAAAGACCACTTAGTAATTGCTGCTGATCTTGTTAAAGCCGCAAAAGCTGGCGATCAAAACGCAGCAGCCGCTATAGAAAAGAAGTGGTACGCTAATGGTGATGAAATTGTTGAGTTTCTAACCAGTATCAACCCATATATAGAAAAAGAAGAATTTAGAAAAATGTTTTATGAGCATTTAGCGTTAACGAAAGCGGAAGCACTCGCCTTCCTAAATAAAGATTATGATGCCAGTGTAAAACTATACGATAAAATTGAAAAAGAAGCATTAGAAATGGCTGATACTATAACAGATGCAATCGTAAAACAATTTCCGCAAGTATTTCAATAAAAATAAGCCGATTTGAAAAAACAAATCGGCTTATTTAGTTTTCTATCAATGATATTTCACCACTCCTCTTTACATTTAACGTATATCGATATATTTTATTAATATCCGTTTTTTATAGGAGGAAATAGTTTGATTAACGCCATTGGTCTCGTATTTATCCTCACAAATAAACACGAGAAAAAGAAGAAAGTTTATCTGAATGAAAAATTCGCATTAATAGACATTATTGATTCTAAGGAAGTATTTGATGATGGAGGTAACTCATTAGTAGAACTAACATGTAAATACAGTATATATTTAGATGAAAAATACTACTGTAAATCTCTCGATGATTATACCGGACAAGTATTCCCCTTCTTAAGCGCTAAAATAGGAAAAGGACTTCTTAGAAACTTAAATTATTACTTTTCTTACGTTGATGCCTATGATAAAAAACCACCTGTTAAGGAAATAAGACCTCTTATGAAACAAGTAACTAATAGATAGCGCTAATTGCCAAAAAGAAAGTATCTAACTTCGGATGCTTTCTTTTTGAATCACTTGACCGCTAACTTTCACCCTCTTCTAAATATATGTATCCAAGCATACTTTAAAATAAAAACATTGGAGGATTAGACTGAATGAAATACTCAGAAACAATTGTTAGTAAACGGCTTCGAACACTAAAAATGTCTGGTATGTTTTTCATGCTAGTTTTAATAGCATGGCTTGGATATACAAAATTACTTTATGAAAACGGATTTCTTCAAGAAAAGAAAAATTCAGTTGAAGTAATGAATACTAGCATTACAGGAGAAATTGAAAACACTTTTCATGTAAACTTACAAGGTTATCGTAAAACGAGCCTTGATATCGTAATAGATGCTAGTAAAACCGATCCTAGCGAACTATCCTTAATTGAACTTATCAACACATCTTGTTCTAAAGATTGTACAAGTGAACCTTCAACTTACGTTAAGTCCAACCACGGATATATCTTTTATACAGAATCTAATGGTACGAATGTAGCTCTAAAAATTAAAAAGCAAGATTCATGGGAAATAGAAAAGAAATACGTTCAAAATGGAATTTAAACATGCATTTAATATAAACTACCGTTAGCTTTTCACTATAGAAATAGCTCCTATCCCTTTAGGGGTTAAATTTGTTTGATGAGTCTATTTATCATTTTTACCAACCTTCATGTTTACAATGACATTTTTCACACTTACATTTCGGTTTTTCTTTACAATCACACTCTTCACACTTACATTTTGGTTTTTCCTTACAACAACACTCTTTACAATCACATTTCGGTTTTTCCTTGCAACAACATTCATCACAATCTCTACGTTTGCATCTACATCTTCCAAACATTAAATCATCCCAAAAACTATTACAATTATTTCTCATGTGAATATGATTCCTCCTCTATAGACTTCATCATATTCTATGTTTAAAAGTGTAAAATGGCTTGTTTGCTAGTCTAGTTTTTACGCTTTAGAGTAGTTTAACTCATATGTGATGAATACTAATCTTACTAATAATAAACCTGTTTTTAAAATTTTTGTAAAATATTTCCTTTTAATCTGTTATACTATAAACCGAAAATATATTTTATACATATAGGAGGATAAATTTTGAAGAAAATTCTATTATCGGTTCTTTGTGGAGCTGTCCTTTTAGGTGGAGCATGCTCTAAAGATACAGACTCTAAAGATTCAACATCAAAGAAAACTACTAAGGATACAAGTGAATCAACACAGGTATTATCAAAAGAAGAGTTTGAAAAGATGCACTCTAATCCTAAAGAATATAAAGGAAAAAAGGTTGATTTTTATGCACAAATCTTTGTCGAACCTGAACGTGATAAAGATGGTACATACCTTCAAGCCTGGGCTGATAAAGAGCATAGCAAAAATACCATCATTGCTTTCAAAGATCCTAAATTAGATGTAAAACGTGAAGATTATATTCATGTAAAGGGAACTATTAAAGACGTCTTTGAAGGTGAAAATGCTTTTGGCGGAAAAGTAAAAGGTCCTACTATCGTCGCAACAAGTGTTGAAAAAACTGATTATGCAACTGCCTTTGATCCTGCAAAAAAAACAATTGAAGTTAATCAAGAACTAGACCATAAAGGTTATAAAATGATCGTTAAAAAGATTGAAATCGCCGATAAAGAAACGCGAGTTTACTTTACAGCAAAGAATGATGCAACTGCAGCATTTAATTTTTATGATTTCAACTCCAAATTAATCGTAAATGGTCAACAACTAGAATACCAAGATAATTATGAAGCAAAATACCCTAAAATCCCACAAGGTATGATGCCTGGCGTAACTAGTGATGCTGTGTTAACATTCCCTAAACTCCCAATCGAGCAAGGTGAATTACAACTGATACTAGAAGGTTCAAGTGAAAATTATGATTTAAAGCCTGAACCATTTAACTATAAAATTACGTTTTAAATAATAAAATCGACTCTTTTTTAGAGTCGATTTTATTTAATATTATAGAAGCAATAAATAGTTTACTAATTATATTTCCTTTCCTTCCTCCACAGTCCACTTCAACCTCTGCAACATATATCCAATCCCTCTACATCCCTCTACATCCCTCTAACGGATATGTAATGATTTCTTCTGGATATAACTTCGTCACTACTTTTTTATGTTTCTTGCCTGCAAGTAAGACAATTTCATCAAACTGAAGTAAGTCTTTTTCAATCATCTGTTTTTGTAATTGTTCTATACTAATAATCTCATTACTCTTTGAATCAAATGCAAGATCATAGTTTTCCTTTACAATATCATTTGGTCTTAAAAATCCATGCTTTGCTGATAATATAACCCAGCTCTCGAAAAACTCAGTTGCATACGCCTGACATGCTTTTCCGAATGGACTAATATATACATCTTTTGCCTCTGCCTCTCCAGAATATGGATACTTATCCCAAATCTTCTTCTTTCCGCATGGAATTATGCATAACCTTTTCATCGTTATTTCTTACCCCGCTTCTATATTTCTTATGAAACATCAATTTTTTAGTACATTTTTTTACAGAATACTATATACTAATCTTGAAAGATAAAATTACATTATCTTCTATATTTGGTTTAATTTCTTTTAGAACAGTCTATTAAGCATATGTATTATTACATAAACACACCGTACTAAAGTCACTTTCATACAGCATGCATACACCTCATCCTTTAGTGAATTTGTAAAGATTTCGTAAAATCAAGTACACTTAATCTCCCAATCGCTATTCAATAGTACAATATATAAATGTATTATAAAAAGGAGGTGAACAACTATGAAAAATATACTCCCAGCATTATTAGCTTATATTATTGTTTGTATCATCGCGATTATCATTCCAGCATCTGACGGCTATAATACTGTAGGTTGGAAATTCTTTGTTGGGCAAGCGTACGCAATACCTATTTTCATTATTGCTGCTATTATTACATTTTATATAAATAAGAAACGATCTTATGAATAAACGATAAGTAGGATAGCTATTGCTATCCTTTTTTATTTCCCATCTGTAATTTTATAATAAAAAAGGACAAGCAGCCACTCCGGCTACTTGTCCTTTCTGTTTATCCATACTCAATAATATTAAGCTTGGAATGTTTCTGTTAATACAGGAACGATTTGTTTTTTACGAGATACAACACCTTTTAAAGTAGCTGTGTTATTTTGTAATGTTACGTTGTATGCTTTCTCAACAACGTCTGTTGCTTTACCGATCGCAAGGCCAACAGAATCGTTAGTTAAGATGTCAGTTACAACGAATAAGAATAGGTCTAAACCTTTTTCTTCTACTACTGCAGAAATAACTTTTTCAAGTTCCGCTTGGTGTACAAGAACGTCGTTGGTATCAACAGCGTTTACTTGTGCGATTTCAACTTTCGCGTTACCCATTTGGAATTCTTTAGCGTCAAGGGAGATTAATTGCTCCATTGTTTTTCCGCTTAAGTCAGCACCAGCTTTTAACATTTCTAAGCCGTAGCTATCTGCATCTACACCAGCGATTTCCGCTAATTCACGAGCTGCTGCTACGTCTTGTTCTGTGCAAGTTGGAGATTTGAATAGTAAAGAATCTGAAATAATTGCAGATAACATTAAACCTGCAACTTCTTTACGAATTGCAACACCATTTTCTTTGTACATTTTGTTTAAGATTGTAGCTGTACAACCAACTGGCTCACAACGGTAGTATATAGGATCGCTTGTCTCAAAGTTAGCAATACGGTGATGGTCAATAACTTCTAACACACGAACAGATTCGATATCGTTAGCACTTTGTTGGCGTTCGTTATGGTCAACTAAAATAACGTTGTCCACTTCGTTTGCTACTGTCTCAACAAAACGCGGTCCTTCTACTTTAAAAGAGTCTAACGCAAATTGAGTTTCACCGCTGATTTCGCCTAAACGTACAGGCTCAGCATTCATTCCTAATTCTTTTTTCAATTCTGCATAAGCAATCGCAGAACAAATTGCATCTGTATCTGGGTTTTTATGCCCGAAAACTAGTACTTTTTCCATGTTTTCCACCTCTTCATGAAAAGGATATCTTAAAGAAGCAAATATGACAATATTTAAAGCGTATTTTTTTATAAATAATTGCAGTTTCTTCTATATTTTTCATCGTTTTCACAAAAAAAGACCATCTAAAATATTTTAGATGGTCAAAGGTTATCTTTTCGTTAAAATAAAGATGGAACTTGCACTACGTTATTAACTGCGAAATTGGCAAAGGCAGTCTAATTATCGAATAGCCCTCTTCCTCTCAGATTTGCGGAAACAGGCTCCTTTCCTATTTCACGTGCCCATATAGATAACTGGCCGATATGGTGGATTTCGTGGACAATGTGACATGACGTATTATCTCTCCGTGTGTACATTCAATGACTCGGCGCCTAATTGGTGCGTCTCTAGAGCTAATCGGTTCTTCATTGAAATCAGTTTCTGAAAGTTTCCGAGAATCCATTTCATTTGTCCAAGATGTCACAAATTGCTTCACTTTCTCATGGTATTGAGCTGAAAGATTTTTCACTTTTTGCAAGCTGGCATACTCTTCAAACAACGGCTCCTCAAGCACTGGTTCACCTCGCAAACCTAAGATCCACATATATTCCACATCTACAATGTGAAATAAGGTATGTAGGATACTGCCGAACCCACCGACCCGTTTCTTTAATAGTTCTTCATCCGGCATGTCTTCGCACAATGTAAACCACTCATCACGAACTTGCCAATTATATTGAAACAGTTTCAACATCACAGCAACCTCCATCTTTTAGATTAACATTTAATATTCACCAAAAGACTTCAAAATCCCTATTTAAATAATAACTCTAAAAAACCTATTAAAACCTTCTACAAACTGGCTCTTTAATTGAACATTCCAGATAAAGTTAAAGGGTCAAAAGAAAAACACTATTGTACAGGGTTTTATCAAACTTTATTTTAAATTATCAATCTTTTTTACAAATCAATACACAGACATAATAACAAATATGTCGTTTGAAATTATCTCCCTTTTCAAATAAAAAACTAAATCATTTTATAATAAATAACCGTTGCATCTAACTCACCATTCGGAGAAATTGCATACCCCGGTATTCTGCCGGATTCTTGATAATCTAATGACTTATACAATCTATTAGAAGCGTCTCCTTCTCTAGTATCTAAAACTAAAAGAGACCTATTTTCTTGCTTTGCTCGTTCCTCTGCTTTTTGCATAAGTGAACGTCCAATACCGTTACGCCTAAAGTTTGGATGAGTCATTAACTTACAAATTTCGGCTCTATGGATCCCGTTCGGCTTTGTAATTAAATGTAGTTGAACACTGCCCGCCACTTTATTGTTTATTTTAGCAACATATAATATCACTTCTGGTGCTAATACGGTTTGCCAATACTTTGTCGCTTCTTCTCGTTCCAGTGGCGGTAGAAATCCTATTGAAGCTCCATCATCTACTACAGTTTTCAACAGTTCAGAAAATACTTCAATGTCTTCATCAAGTCGTTTAATCTCTTCTATTACTACACTTTGCATTCCTTTTCCCCCTTTTGTTTTTATTTTAACAATTTTTAAAGCAGGAATAATGAAATTCTAAGATGAAATTATTTAAAATATGATTTTTTAGAGAAAGGATCACTATATGAAATATATATTAGAAAGGAAATACGCAAGAGAATTACTGGATTGGGCATATGAACAAAACCCAGGTCCTTGGTTCGAACATTCAATTAATGTTGCCAATGCAACTGAAAAAATAATTGTAGAACTTATAAAAAATGGGTATGACTTAGATGTTGACATAGCATACAATGCCGCTCTCCTGCATGATATAGGAAGATATAAAGGTTTTACTAAATCTGTTATTCATTCCTATGATGGTTACATGTATATGAATGATTTAGGGTATACAGGAAACGCCGTTATATGTGTGACGCATTCATTTCCTTGCAAAAATGAGCATATAGATATCGCAGCAGAGTGGAGCCTTGTTCCCGATTATATGGAAAGCCGGTTAATTGAAATATTGAATGAAAATAGTGACAATGACTTATACAATAAAGTAATTAATCTTTGCGACGCTCTCGCTGATGCGGATGGTTTTATTACGCTTGAAAGAAGATTGGTTTCTGTTGGTTTACGTCATGGCACAACCTCTCATACCTCTTTACATTCGAAAGGATTCTATAAAATTAAGAATGAATTAGAATCTTTAATTGGGAAGAGCATATACACCCTTCTCCCTGATGTAGAGAAATCAATTTATAAGGATACAGAATATTAAAACAAGCACAACTTAAAAACGATACAATTTGTATGTATGATTCTAAAAAACTCATTTAAAAGTGGAGGGATTACTTATTAGTAAAATAGGATTTGACTTAATAAATCATGAAGGTAACTTAAATATTGGATATGAAAATATAGTTCTTATCTCTAGGAAATGTAAATTTTCTAACTGTTCGCATACAAATGAACCACACTGCGCGGTTAAAAAAGCCATCTCTGACGGTACACTTTCTGAAGAAGTAGTTAATAGTTATTATAGAGATGTAAATGAGGCACAATATGTTTTTAAACAGAGGAATAAAACAAAAGCTCTCGATTATATGAAACAATTAAAACTCTTTCAAAAAAATTAGGCTAAAATAAAAAGCTCTCCTTACAAACTTATTTTAAGGAGAGCTTTCTCATGTTTAATGAATTTGATTTTTCAATTCCACCATACACTCTTGCACTAAAATCATCGCTTAGCACATTTCAGTTCTCCTGAAATTGCAGCTAAAACACAACAAGCTTCTAAAATCACTTTACTAAGATCCGCCTTTTGTTTAAGAACAAACAAGGACAATATATAACTCTGAAAAAGATTTAATTTTCAGTTTTTTAATACTAGAAATTTGCATGTTTAAAATTTAACACTATCATCCGCCGATACTTTTTCTTTAGAATTTTTCCTTTCAACCTCTTTACTCCGCTCTTCCCAAATCGTTAAACCTTCAATTCCTACTTTTTTAGGATCAAAAACAGGATCTTTCCCTTCTTTTTTCTGCATTTCATAATCTTTTAACACTTTTAATGCAGTTTTACTTAACAATAGGATTGCTATAAGGTTTAACCATGCCATACTACCAATTCCTAAATCTCCGAGGTTCCATAAAAACGAAGCTGATTCTACACTACCGATGTATACCATAATTAAAAATCCAATTTTTAATACTGGTTTTAACCAGCTATATTTGAGCCCACCATCTAAATAAGTAAGCGTCGTTTCAGCGATATAGTAGTAAGCGAGTAAAGTTGTAAATGCGAAGAAGAAGATTGCGATTGAAATAAATATTGGACCAAATCCAGTCATAACAGTTTCAACTGCTTGTTGTGTATAAATTGGACCTGCTTCCACATTTCCTATATTCCGTACAATTGCGCTTTTCCCTTCAGGTATAACATTATACATACCTGTTATTAAAATCATGAGAGCTGTTGCTGTACATACTACAATTGTATCGATATATACAGAAAACGCTTGAACTAACCCTTGTTTTGCAGGATGTGATACTTCAGCAGCTGCAGAACTATATGTTGCTTCTCCTACACCCGCAACGTTTGAAAATACTGCACGCTTTACTCCCCATGCAATAGCTGCCCCAACGATTCCTCCAAACATTTCATTTACACCAAATGCACTTGAGAAAATTAAAGCAAACATACTTGGAATTTCCGTTACATTCGCAATTAATACGATACATGTAACAATTACATACCCAATTGCCATAAATGGAACTAACATTTGTGAAACGCCTGCAATTCTCTTTACTCCACCAAAAATAATCGCTGCCAATAATACAACTAAAAATATACCAGTTATATATTTACTAATGCCAGAAGAGTTTTCAAATCCAACCGCGATACTACTTGATTGAATCCCTGGTAATAAAACGCCATATGAAAGTGTTACAACCACTGCTACAATGACCGCAAACCATTTCATTTTCAAACCTTTTTCAATGAAATATGGTGTACCACCGCGGTATTCATTTCCTACTTTACTTTTATATACTTGTGCTAATGTTGATTCAATAAATGCACTAGCCGCTCCTAATAGAGCCATCATCCACATCCAAAATACAGCTCCAGGTCCGCCAAAAGCGATAGCTGTCGCGACCCCTGCGATATTCCCTATTCCAACCCTACCTGATAACGCCAAACAAAATGCTTGAAAGGATGATATCCCAGTCTCTGAGCTCTTTCCTTCAAATAATAGTTTAATCATCTCTTTAAAATAACGAATTTGTAAAAAACGAGTTGCAATTGTAAAATACACTCCTGCTCCTAATGCAAAAACAACTAAACCAATACTCCATACTTGCCCTACTAACCATTCTACTAATTTCTCCATCCAAATCCCCCTTATAATTCTTTTGAAAAAGCAATTTTATATATAAGAAAAAGGACAACCTTTATCCTACCTACCAGTTGTCCGCATCTCTTACTATATTTCATCATTCTTTTATCCCGCTATTTGTGGGTAGTATGATTCCCACCTCATGCGTTGAACACAAAGGAAGTAAGGTGGAAAATCACCTACCCGTAAATGCCTGATTGGTTCAACTACTATTCAGCAGGGATGAAAAGACTCCCGACTGAATAGAGTATCACTTAATATTTACCCAAACACTTTTCACTTCTGTATAGTTATCAAGGGCGTATGAACCTAATTCCCGTCCAACACCAGATTGCTTATATCCACCAAATGGTGCAGCAGCATTTTCTAAGTTATAATCATTAATCCACACTGTTCCTGCCTTTAATTTATTGGCAACTTGATGCCCTGTTTTAATATTTTGTGTCCATACACCCGCAGCAAGCCCATATGAAGAGCGATTCGCTCTTTCAATTACTTCTTCTGTCGAATCAAATGGAAGTACAACGACAACTGGTCCAAAGATTTCTTCCTTAACAATTGTCATATCATCAGTAACATTTGTGAATACGGTTGGCTGTACAAAATAACCTTTTTCAAATGCACGTTCACCGCCAGCTGCAACAGTAGCACCTTCAGCTTTTCCTTGTTCAATGTAATTTAGCACACGCTCTTGTTGTTTTTTAGATACGAGCGGTCCCATTTCAGTTTCCGCCTCCATACCTGCCCCAAGCTTCACTTCATTTGCCATTTTTACAAGTTCATTTACGACTGTTTCATAGTGCTTTCGATGAACGAAAACTCGAGATCCTGCGCTACAATTTTGACCATGATTATACATAATTCCTTGGAACGCACCGTTAATCGCTTCTTCTAAGTCAGCATCTTCTAAAATGATGTTTGGTGACTTACCACCAAGTTCTAGTGTTACATGTTTAATTGTTTCTGCAGATTGACGCATAATATATTTCCCTGTAACTGTTGAACCTGTGAAAGCTACTTTATCAATATCATGATGGTTTACAATTGCAGCTCCTGCTTCTTGGCCGAAACCTGGTACAAAGTTTACAACACCGTTTGGAAAACCAGCTTCTTTAAAAAGCTTCGCTGTATATAGTAAAGATAAAGGTGTTTGCTCTGCTGGTTTTAATACAATCGTACAACCTGTCGCAAGAGCGGCTCCCATTTTCCAAGAAGACATAACGAGCGGAAAATTCCATGGAATAATTTGACCTACAACACCAACCGGTTCATGGCGTGTGTAATTTAAATAATCTTTTGAAATCGGAATTGTTTGCCCGATAATTTTTGTAGCCCATCCCGCGTAATAACGATAATTTTCTACAGTTGCTGAAATATCATCATCCAGTGCTACTTGATATGGTTTTCCATTGTCTAAAGCTTCTAGCTGTGCTAATTCTTCTCTATGCTCTTCAATTAAATCTGCTAATTTATAAATAAGATGTGCTCTTTCAGCAGTAGTCATCTCTGCCCACGGGCCTGATTCAAAAGCAAATCTCGCCGCTTTTACTGCGATATCAATATCTTCTTCTTGCGCTTCACATACGACGGCTAGCACATCTTCTGTCGCTGGATTGTATGTTTCAAATGTCTTTCCACTAATAGAAGGAACAAATTCGCCATTAATAAACATTTTAATTTCTTCATTTAAAAACGCTTTCACTTTTGGTTTCAACTCAATGTTTGTCGTTAACATATATGCTCTCCTCCTTGTTTAAACAGCTGCATGAGCTGCAATTTTTGATAAAATCGTTTGAAGCTTTTGATCTTCCTCTTCAGTTAATCCTAATCTCGGATAACGAGAAGGTCCGCCAACTTGCCCGTGTAGTTCCATTGAACGTTTAACGATTTGTACATATTTCCCTGATCCTTCAAGAAACTCGCAAAGTGGTAAAATAGCATCGTTCATTTCCCACGCTTTTTCTAATTCACCATTTTGAAAATGCTCATACATTTTCGTAACGAGACCTGGAACGATATTTCCTGCTACCGAAACCCATCCTGAGGCACCAACTAAATAAGATTCCATAACTAAATCTTCAGACCCACAGAAGACTTGAAAAGCACCTTCGCCTTGTCTTACTAAATCTCTCGCTTTTCGAATATCTCCACTAGATTCTTTAATATGTGTAACATTTTCACATTCTTTTCCAATACGGAGCATTAGCTCTGTACTCATATCAACACCAGAAGTAAATGGGTTATTATATAGCATAATTGGTATATTTACAGCGTTTGAGATTTCTTTAAAATAAAAATAGATTTCCTCTTCTTTCGGTTTACAATAATACGAGTTTATAATTAATGCACAATCTGCTCCGTGCGCTTCTGCATGTTTCGTATATTCAATCGTTTCTTTCGTCGTCTCCGCAGCAGTTCCAACAATAACTGGAATACGGCCATCAACTTCTTTCAATACAGTTTCTACCATGTTAAATCGTTCTTCTTTTGATAAACTAACAAATTCCCCCGTACTTCCATTAATAATAATTCCAGCTACCTTTTGCTCAATAAAGTAGTTTACGTTTTGTTTTACGCCTTTCCAATCAATCTCTTGAAATTCATCCATCGGTGTTATTAATACTGGAAATGCCCCTTTAATTTTTTGCATCTTTATCTCTCCCTTTAACATATTATTTTAATAAGAAACCTGTTGGAAACGGATCAGTAGGATCTAATATAAATGTTTGCATACCTGTAATAAACCCTCTACTTTCAAATCGAAAAATGTATCCGAGTTCTTCTTTCTTCACTTTTTCTACTGTTATAAAGCTATTAAAAATACTTTCATTTCTAAAAGGTTTATCCGCTATATAATCATTTTTAAATAATGTATGAACATAAGACACAATAGTAGAAACAAAACCCGGCGAACGTACTATAAAGTTATCTTCATGAAATGTAATCGACTTTATATGGTTCTTTTCTTTTTGCATAGAATCTACTAAAATAAGTCTTTTTATTAATGACTGTTTTTGTATAGATTGAAGTGTAGCTTCACCCCATTTTTTTAATTTAGAGATGTTTTCAATACTGATTTCTGGCGAATACGTATCCTTTTCTACAACTGCATATACTTTATCTGCCTGTATGAGAGAGTAACTTATATTACCAACCTTTAAATTTTTCTCAATCATATAACATAGTTTGCTTTCAAACGAAACAGATACAACTTCATCATTCTCTACATATGCATCCACTGAAAATATTCCAGATAGCGTTTCGATTTTGTATTGATTAGACTCTCTCTTTTTTAAATACCCGCTTTCTAGTAACATCGTTATTACTGCGACAATACCTCCGTAATGAAGAGGAATAGATCCTTCATGATTAAAAAACAATACAGCTGCATCCACTTCATTATGAATAGAAGGAACGACAATACATCCATTTAAACCGATAAAACCACGTGGTTCATTTAATAAAAGCTTCATTTCTTCTGCTAATTCACCTGAAAATTGTTCGTTTAATTGCTCCAAACTGTAGTAGTATTTGCATGGTACGTCTTTCATTACACGAAATGCCTCGCCATTTACGTGTACGTCTACTGCTGTATACATTTTTTGAATGTTCATTTTACATCCTCCGTTTCATGTTCCATCGGCGGAATTAGCAAAAAGCCTTCTTTAAGTGGATCCTTTTCATTGTAAAAAAATCTATGCATACCCATAAGCCAAGCGGATCCCGTAATTTTCGTTACTACAGCTTCAATATTTTCGACATATGTTGTATTCATGACACACCCTTTAAATAGAGAACCTACAATACTCTCATGAACGAATTCTTCATCAATGTCGATTTTTTTATGAGCGTATAATACAGCTAACTTCGCTGATGTTCCTGTACCACATGGAGATCGATCAATTCCCCCTGGTGGAACAACAACTGTATTTTTCACATGCGCACTTTCATGAGTAGGATCTGTATAAAATTCAACATGTGTTAATCCTCTTATAAACGAATACTGCGGATGAATGATTTCAAACTTCTCATTAATTGTATTTCTAATATGAATCGCCTTATCAATGATTGTAGATGCGTTTTCTGGTACTAACTCTAGACCTACTGACTTCGCATCGATAATGGCATAAAAATTCCCTCCATACGCAATATCAGCCTCTACAGTTCCAACTTCTTCGACGTGTACAGAAATATTTTTCAGTAAAAAAGCTGGTATGTTACAGAAGGAGACTTCTTTCGCTTTCCCATCTTGAACAGAAATATCTACTTCAACTAAGCCAGCTGGCGTGTCTAACTTTAAAGAAGTGACCGGTTCAACTACTGGAATTAAACCTGATTCAACTAAAGCTGTACATACACCAATTGTATCGTGGCCACACATCGGCAAATATCCACCTGTCTCTATGTATATAACACCTATATCAGCTTCAGGATGACACGGATCTGTTAATAGTGCTCCTGACATTACATCATGACCACGTGGCTCATTCATTAACAATTTCCGAATCCAGTCATACTCCTTTTTCATATGTAACATCTTCTCTGCCATCGTCTCTCCAATTAACTTAGGAAGTCCGCTAATTAATGTCCTCGTTGGATTCCCGCCCGTATGTGTATCAATCGTCGTAAAAACTCTTTGTGACCTCATCCGTTTAACACCCTTTCTGTAAAACGACTCAAACGAAGTGGTTCAATAGGAATGATTGTTTCTTTTTCATTTAATAACTCTTCAATCACTTTCCCAGTAACTGCTGCAAGACTAATTCCATCACCTTCATGTCCTGCTGCTATAAAGTAGTTCGGAATATGTTCCACTCCTGAAATGATTGGCAAATGATCTTCTGTCCACGGGCGTAAACCAGCATATGAACGAATCACCATCATATCTGCCATTTTCGGATAAAAACGAATTGCTCTATTCGCAATACATTTAATAACCTCATTGTTAATCCTCGTATGAAAGCCTACAAACTCTCTACTACTACCAATTAAAAAATTTTGGCTTTCTGTCGGTTCAAATACAAGTGCCACCCCGTATTTTTCAGTTAAAGCATCCACTTTTCGTTTTCCGCCAAATTTAGAAATTAAATAACCAAATTCCATTACTTTACGGCAACCTACGTGTTGTTGCCTTGAAGCTACAATAATATGTCCCTTTCTCGGTTCAATTGGGATATTCACATCTAACATCTGTCCGATTTTAGGAGCCCACACACCGGCTGCGTTCACCACTTGCTTCGCAGTAAACGTCCCATTTGTTGTTTCTACAATAAAGGAACCATCTATATCTCTTTTCATTTCTTTTACTTCTGTATGATTAAAAGCTTTTGTACCAAATTTCTTCGATTCTGCAAGAAGTGAAAAAGCAAGAAGATATGGATTTACAGTTGAATCCGTTGCACATTCTAAACCACCCAATAAATCATCTGCAAAAAATGGTGATTCTTCTTTTATATCTTGCCTATCAAGCATTCGAAACGGTAATCCAGCTTCTTTTTGACGATTTACCCATTGCTGTGCTGCCTCCATTTCTTCGTCTGATTCACAAACGAGAATGCTTCCTGGCGCCCTATATTCAAATGAGTGCTCCAACTCTTCACTTAGTTCTGTTACTAATTTTTGACTTACTAACGACATTTGGCTATCAAACCCTGGGTCTTTATCAATCGCTAAAATATTCCCGTCACACCGTGAAGACGTTCCACTGACAAATTCTCCTTTTTCAATGATCGTTACGTCTCTTCCGTATTTTGAAGTGTAATAAGCGATAGAACATCCTATAATTCCACCGCCTATTATTAAAACGTCACAGTGCCTCATATATAGCACTCCTCCTTTCTCCTAAATCTCTCACTTTTTATTTATGCAATTGGTGTGCCAACTCTACATACAGAACTATTTATATGAAATAATTTTTATTTGTAAAAATATTTTAAATTTATCGTAAATAGGTGTATTATTTCTTTATCACTGTCTAAATTTTTATACATACCAGGAGGACACTATGACATTTTCATTTCCAACAATAAAAGAGTTTATAAAAATTTTATCAATTGATCGTACAAGCACCATTCAGCACATGAAACAGGAAGGTGAAAATTTTTATTACCTTCCTTCATCTACTGAAGAATGTAGTTGCGCAGTTATTTATGAAGAGGACTCTTTCACTACGTTAATCGAAGCTTTTTCTAACAATTCGGCAGTTGTAATTGTGAACGAAAATCTAGATCCTATATGCTGTGTAACTGCTCAACAAATGATTCCATTTCTTTATAAGTCTTACAATGATCTGCTAGCTTTTTATAACACTGTCATTCAAACGACTGATTCTTCTGTTACCGTCATTGATGAGAAAGAATGCGTTCGTACGTGGACAGATGGCGCTGAAAAAATCTTTTCAGTCAAACATAACGAAATTATCGGACAACCGATTACACGTTTTTTTGATTATAAAGATTTAGAAATTTTACAATCATTACATGACGGAAAAAGCATAATCGCCCAGTTCCATCAGCCTCGTCCGGATTTGTTCGTATTAATTAATTCAAATCCAGTTTATTGTAACAATGAAATTATAGGAGCAGTCGTTTCTGAAACTGATGTTACAAATCAAGTCGCTTTGAATGAAAAACTATTTAATATGTCGCATGAAATGCACCGATTAGAACAAGAAGTAGCAAAATATAAAGATACATCCGATCCTTTCCTTGCGATGAATGGAAAAAGCCCTGTTATACAACGAACGATTCAATTAGCTAGAAAGGTTTGTTCAGTGAAATCTACGGTTTTAATACTCGGCGAAAGCGGAGTTGGAAAAGAAGTGTTTGCGAAAGCAATTCATGAAGCAAGTGAGACAGCGAATGCCCCGTTTATTTCAATTAACTGCGGTGCAATTCCTGAAGCGTTATTTGAAAGTGAATTATTTGGTTACGAACGTGGAGCCTTTTCTGGTGCAAATAGTAAAGGGAAGAAAGGGAAAATAGAGCTCGCGCAAGGCGGTACTTTATTCCTTGATGAGATTGGAGAAATGCCTCTCGATATGCAAGTGAAACTTTTGCGTGTACTGCAAGAACGAAAGTATTACCGAGTTGGTGGAGAAAAAGAAATTAATATCGATTTCCGCATTATCGCTGCTACAAATCGTGATTTACAAGAAGAAATGAGAAAAGGAACTTTCCGGGAAGATTTATACTATCGCTTAAATGTAGTTAGCTTGCACATTCCGCCACTGCGCGAAAGACGAGAGGATATTATTGAATTAACCTACTCCTTCTTAAACGATTTTTCAATAAACTATAACAGGCCTATTCGTGACTTACCTTCAAGCATTATGCATGAACTGCTTCATTACAATTGGCCTGGTAATATTCGCGAGCTCCGCAACGTAGTTGAAAGACTCGTCGTATTTGCGACAGACGGCATTATAAAACAAGAATATTTACCGTTTCATACAAATGATACTTTAGAGAACAAAACATCTCATTCCCTATTACTCAGCAATAATAATATGATTCTTTCTTTACAAGAAGAAATGGATGAGCACGAGAAAAAGGTAATTGAAAGAGCTTTACGCATTTTAGATGGTAATAAATTAGAATGTGCGAAACAACTCGGGGTAACGAGGGCCACTTTATATAACCGCTTAAAAAGGCTTGGGTTACAATAACCCCTTCTCCACCTCTATGTTGGCATAGTTATTGCATAATAATTTGTGTAAACCGAACTAGAGGAGGAATACATATGACGAATAAAGAGAATTTAATTGTTTGTCGTTGTGAAGAAGTTACATACGGACAACTTCAATCGACAATTGCTGAATATAATTGCTCAGCTCGTGAGTTAAAACTAAGAACGCGTGCTGGTATGGGTTTTTGCGGGGGACGTACATGTAGAACAACACTAGATCGAATGATCGAAAACGCTAACCCTGGTACATCTCCTGACGAGATTCCATTAAAATATCAACCACCAGTGCGTGCAGTTACTTTTGGGGCGGTAGGTGAAAATAAATGAATAGAATTATAAATCACCCTATTTTAGGTAGTTTAAATAGTAGTCAGCGTATCAATTTTCAATTTAATGGTCAACAATATGAAGCATATGAACATGAAACGATAGCGGCCGCTCTACTTGCAAACGGAATAAGAACGTTAAGAGTCCATGAAGATAGCGGGACGCCGCGAGGTATTTATTGTAATATCGGACATTGTTCTGAATGCCGCGTGACTGTAAACGATCAAACGAACGTACGAGCATGCTTAACGGTTGTAGAAAACGATATGGTTGTTGAAAGCGGAAAACAGCATCCAAATATCGTGAGAGAGATGGTGAAAAAGCGATGATCGATGTAATTATTATTGGTGCAGGACCAGCAGGTTTATCAGCTTCCATCTCTTGTGCACGTTTTGGACTTAACGTACTTGTTATTGATGAATTTATGAAGCCGGGCGGGAGATTGTTAGGACAGTTACATCAAGAGCCTACTGGGGAATGGTGGAACGGAATAGAAGAATCAAAACGCCTTCGCGAAGAAGCAAAATCACTTTCAGTCGATATTCGGTGCGGTGTTTCCGTCTATAATTTAGATAAAGATGAGAGTTCTTGGTTCGTACATACAAATATCGGTACGTTAGAAACACCGTTCGTACTAATTGCTACTGGGGCTGCGGAGTATTCTATTCCCCTTCCTGGCTGGACACTTCCAGGAGTTATGTCAATTGGAGCAGCTCAAGTTATGACAAATGTTCACCGCGTGCAAGTTGGAAAAAAAGGAATCATAATTGGCGCTAACATTTTGTCTTTCGCCATTTTAAATGAATTACAATTAGCTGGAATTAAAGTAGAACATATTGTACTTCCTGAAAAAAGTGAGCTAAGCCAAAAGGCTGGTGAACCAGAAGAAGTTTTGAACTCTCTTTTAAATGCAGCTCACCTTGCCCCATCTGCTTTCCTACGTATAGGTAGTCGTTTTATGAAGTATGATTGGATTCGAAAAGCCGGATTAACCTTTTATCCAAATAGCGGAATGAAAATAAACGGAACACCACTTCATCTCCGAAAAGCTGCACTTGAAATTATCGGAACGGATCAAGTTGAAGGTGTCCGTGTTGCTAATATTGATTCTAAAGGAAATATTATTAATGGATCAGAAAAGATATATGAGGCTGACTTCGTTTGTATTGCCGGAGGTTTATATCCGCTTGCTGAGCTTGCCGCTGTAGCGGGATGCCCATTCCATTACATTCCTGAACTTGGCGGGCATGTTCCGCTTCATTCAGAAGAAATGGAAACCCCTCTTCCCGGTTTATTTGTAGCTGGAAATATTACTGGAATTGAAAGCGGTAAAATCGCAATGGCGCAAGGAACAGTTGCAGGTCTATCTATTGTTAAACATGTAAGTGAGAAACGTGACGTAGTCGACCAACAATTACAACAAGCAATGGAAAACGTTCACTCTGTTCGTCAAAAAGCAGCGATTCAATTTAATCCAATGATTGATGTTGGTAGACGGAAGATGAATGAACTTTGGTATGATTATTCTTCTACATATGCACATACTAAAAAGAGCTGCTGAGATTACTCTCAACAGCTCTTTTCACTACTCATCTGAGTTATTAAATTTCGCTAATGCGTAAATACCTTCTTCATCATCTAATTCAAGTTGCAATCTTGCTGCAAATGAATTGACGTTGTATTCTCGATCAAGTAGTAAGCGTAGTGCTTCGATTAAGTTCGCTTGAATTAATATTTGCTGGCGACCATTTACCTCTACTTCTGCAGAGAAACCGTAGTCATCATCATACATTAGTTCAACTGAAACTTCTTCTGGACCAACTTGTCTTTTTTCAGCGATATATATACAAAGCGCATTTATAAGCTCTTGTTCAGAAATTTTTATTGTTTCCATGCTACTTCATCTGCCTTTTTCTTACGTTGATCCTTGAAGTATTTAAATGCACGAACTGCTAACATTACAATACCAGCCATTACTAACATATTTACCATAAACGCTAATACAGAACCAAGAGCTCCCATATTTGCAAATAAGCTACCCATTAGTAAACCACCAAGACCACCTAGTAATAAGCCTTTCATAAAGCCACCTTTATTACTTTTTGGTGCTGTGTTTGTTGCTTTTGTTTTTGAATCTGTTGTCGTTTTTTGTGAATTTACATTAGAATCTTTTTTGTTTAAATCAACTTTTGAATTTTGACCAGAACTTGGTGTATATGATTTTTTACCAGATTTGTAACTTTTCGCTTCCGCGTGATTTACGAACATAAAGCTACTAGCCCCAAAGATAACCATGAATGCTGTCATTACTGCTACAAGTTTTTTCAACATATTATATCCATTCTCCTTTTATATAGATATATGTGAAATCTACCTTTCTTTTAAAACAAGAATGATAGATTTATTTTAAAACCTTTTTAAAGGTTCTTATGAACTTATTATATGAACTTTTGTCGAAATATGCAAGTATTATTTACTTACGACAATAATTCCATAACAAAGGAAAAATTAAGAAAAACGGAATTGACTTTAAATGAAACAAAACATATTATAAGTTCATAAGAACTTTTTATAATTTTGGAGGTGAAAAGATGGAAACATTTCATCTCACACGAAACGAAATGGCAACGCTCCTTCTATCACTTAGAGGATGGAATCCGAAAAAGCCTCTTAGCATTTTACAAGAAGCTTGGGCAAAGTCACATAAAAAAGATATTGAAAGCGGACAAAGCGTTACAGCTTTTATTACAACCGCACTTTCACCTATTTTTGAAAAATTAATTAAAATCGATGATACGGATGTCGGTTTTTCTTTAAATGAAATAGTTGCGCTTGGTAATCAGATTGAAAACACAAGTTTCTCTGTAACTGCTATGCAAAACTGGGTGAAACGAGATATAAAAGAAATGATTGGCTCCCCTCAAAAAGGGAAGAAATACTCAATCGAACAAGCAGCCTTACTATTCATCGTCGAAGATTTAAAAACAGCACTTGATTTTGAATCTATTCGTAAACTATTACGACTCATCGTAAATGACCCGGCCGATCGAAGTGATGATTTAATTAACCCTGTTCATTTATATGTAGCTTATTCTTCTTTATTTGAAGAACTGAATCAAGGGAACTGCTTACAACTAAATGCAACAGATACCATTCATACGATCGAAAATATTGTAAAAGAAAAAGCTGATAAAATTGCAAGCAAGTTTGATCAAATTAATAACGAACAACGCGAAGCAATTCGTAACGCTATTATTATCGCTACCCTATCTGTTCATACCGCATATGTACAAATGTTAGCGAAGCGCTACGTTTCAGCAACGTTATTTTTACAAAATTTAGATGTGAAGCCGTAAAAAGAGGAGCCATAGTTTAGGCTCCTCTTTTTGTATTTATAAAAGATAGTATATGAAATATCGATGTTGCAACTAGGAATAGCAAACCCTCCTCCCTATTTTTACCACATAGAAAATGAGGATTTTTTAATACTCCTTTCATTTTCTCTTCATGAAAACTCAATTTATTTCCTTTATTATAAATACGAGAGATAAAAAGTATTGAAATAGCAATCCCCTATGTAAATAAGGTATAATTTACACATAGTGAATTTTTTATGTTGTTAAACAAAAGGTTCACTATATTCAAAAATCCATGAACTAGAAGGTGCAACAATGTTAAGTAGTTTTATTCATTCAGTATTAACATTTTTTGAAGGATTAGGTTATTGGGGCATAATGCTTGGACTTATGATTGAAATTATCCCAAGTGAGATCGTCCTAGCTTATGCTGGATACTTAGTATTCAATGGTAGTATCTCATTTGTAGGTGCAGTTATATTCGGTACAATTGGCGGTGTTATTGCCCAAATCTTTGTTTACTGGATTGGTCGATATGGTGGTCGCCCTGTATTAGAACGTTACGGTAAGTATATTTTCATACATAAAAAACAAATGGATGCTGCTGAAGATTGGTTTAATCGTTACGGAACTGGCGTAATTTTCACAGCGCGCTTCATTCCGGTAGCGCGTCATGCGATTTCAATTCCTGCTGGTATCACAAAAATGCCATTACTACGTTTCACTACGTTAACAGCACTTGCGATAATCCCTTGGTCTATCATTTTCATTTATCTAGGTGAAAAACTAGGTGAAAACTGGGAGAATATTAATGAAATTGCTGGACCGTATGTGAAATCGTTTGCTGTCGGTGGCGTCGTACTTATTCTTTTATATTTCGTAATAAAAAAGTGGACAAAAAAACGTAAACATCTTGCTTAAGATTATAATAAAACCGCTATAAATTCATTAAGAATTGTAGCGGTTTTTATTATAGGCTTGATTATGTATTAGAAATTGCATTATTTCTTCTTTATGCTTTAAGTCATGCTGAATGAGTGATGAAAAATAATCATTTAACCTCACTTTTTTTGTACCAAATTGATAATCATTATTAAAATTACGAGCAGGAATTCGCTCAATTTGGTCTACTAATTGTTTACGAGTAAAGCTAAATTGATCTATTAATTCTTCTTTCGAAATACCAGACCTTGCATATTTTATTGCACCCTTATTCATTTCCTCAACATCTGTTGGAACGTTAGGTACAGATTGTCCACTTATAAAATATTGAATTCTATACTTCATTAAAAACTCATCCCAAACGATAAAATGTGAAATTACATCCGCAATTGCCCATGAACCTTTTTTAAATGGTTGAAACCATATATCCTCCGATATTCCATTCAATGTTTGGCACCATTCTATTAGACTTAACTTTTCTTCCAGAATCCTTTCTTTCTCCATAATGCACTCCTCTTCCACACTAATAATTCATTCATGTTAATGATTTCTAGACATTTCATTAAAACCCTCCAGTTTAAGATTTACTTGGATAAGTTACAATTCATTTGTAACTTCGTATAGTAACTCAAAAGGAGTGATTCCCCTATGCATTGGCATCAAAAAGTACCATACTTAATCGGACACCCTATCGGCATTTCCTTTATGAATGGACAAGGAACTTCCGGCGTTTTATGCGGTGTACAAAATAATCAATTATTTGTTTACGAATACCTTTACCAAGCTCAATTTGCAATGAAACATTATGATTTTAGACAAATTCAAGATATACACGCCTTTCCAAATTGTCCGCACCAAAATCCTTTATATTAAAAAACAGGAACGGCTTTATCGCCATTCCTGTTTCCATTGTTTATACATTATTTTTCAGAGTAAAACTTCTGCACTGCTTCATCAAAATAGATCCAGCCTTTCCAGCCTAAATGAATTGTATCTTTTAAGAAATACTTATCATATTCATGGCTAGAAAAATCAACTACTGGGTATCCTGCTTTTTCGACTTGATCGCGAACCTTGTTATAATACACATCACGGCGTTCTTTTGGGAAACCAGCGTAATCATACCACGGTCCGTTTACAGGCACAGAAATAAAGAGTGGTTTTACATTTTTTTCTTTGAAAAGATCTAAAACAATTTGTAAGTCATCATATTCTGGTGAATCATCATACGATTCATTTGCTCTAAAGTTTTTTAAACCTTTTAATTTTTTCTTTAAATTATGTTTATAGTAATATGGATTTTCAATTCCGAATGTATTTGTTGTGGATCCTACTTTACCTTCTTGTTCCGCATGTTTACGTGCATCTTCCCAAGAAAGTGAACGTAATCCCATATTTGTTTTCTCTTTCATCGGTTCGATTTTAAATAGAGAGTTAAATAGATCTCTATGATCTAAAATATTCCGGTACATGTATGCTAACGGTTTAGCTAGTCCAGCCTTTATGTTATGTTTTGTATCGTTATACACAATACTTTCTAGTGAGCTACTTAATATCGCATCCTTACGAACTACTTTATAATCTAGTAAACGTGTCGCAATTTTCTTCTTCATATCAGGATTTATTTCATCATTAAAAATAAAATGATATGCTTGTTGTTTAGAAAAATTATTTAAAAAATCCCCTTGTGATACACCAGTTTTTGTAAACCATTGTGGTGAAAGAACAAACACTACCTTTTTACCTTCTAATTCATCCATTGTTGACGTCATATTTAATATATGAGCCAAACTTTGCGTACCGCCAGTCCCGATTAAAAATGGTGTAAAGCCAGCTGGATTTACTTTAAAATAGTTAGACGGATGATATGCATCCATTCGTAAAAACTCTGATGAACCATACATCGGTAAGTACTGCGAATTCTCTAACATTTTCTGTTGCAAGAAAATACTTTGTAATTTCTCTTTTTGCAAGGAAGTTGCCGCATCTTCAACCTTCTTATCGCTAATAAGTGATACTAAACTTTTAGATGGGATAAGCAGAACAATGAAAAAGAGTAGACACGCTATAATAATTGGACCAAAAGCATGCTTCATCTTCATCGGTTATTCCTCTTTCTATTACGAATAAATTGTAACCCTTGTTTATGACACGTCATCATTTCTCTCCTTTTTCTCTATACATGTTCCATTCTATTTATCTATTATATACATGTATGTATTTCCTTCCTTGTTCTATTAAGTCCTATACAAATAGCGCAAGAAAATGTTTCCAAAGAAACACGTTAATTATACAAGATTCCACATATATTTCACACTGGAAATTTAGTAATAATTTTATTTTTAAACAGTGAAAAAATATATAAAATGTCTATAATTCATTGGAAGCTATAAGAAAAAACAGACTATCACATACGTGAAGTCTGTTTTTTCTCTTTCTTTACTTTTGTATGTCTGCCCATTTCAAGCTTGTTGCTGGGCCAAATTGATGTACGTATAAATCTTTCACGTATGGTTTTTGTAAGTAAGATAATCCGCGCTGGAATACTGGTGCGATTACTGCATCATCAAGGAGCATTTTTTCCGCATCTTGCAATGCCTTCCAACGAGCTTTTTCATCATTACCTAATTCTGTTTTAATCTTTTTAATTAACGCATCATATTCTGGATTTGCATATCCTGTATTATTGACAGTACTTCCCGAAAGGAATACTTCTAAGTAAGTCATTGGATCTGGATAATCAGGTAACCAGCGTGATAACGACATTTCATATTCTTTTTTCTTCTCTAGCGCTAGTTTTTGAGTATGGGGTTGTAATTTCACATTTACTTTTAGCCCTGGTAAGTTTTTCTCAAGCTCTTCTTTAATATACTCTCCTACTTTTTTAAAGTTTTCTAAGTCATAGTTTAAGAATTCTAACGTTACTTCATTTGTTCCCGTCTCTTGCTTTGCTTTTCCCCAATATTCCTTCGCCTGTTTTACGTTCGTCTTATTAAACTCTCCAGCCGTATCTCTAAAATCTTTCTTATCTGGTCCCTTTAAAAATCCTTTCGGAACGTAGTAGTTCGCAGCTACCGATCCATCATTTAAAAACGAAGTCGCAAGTCCCTTCTTATCAAAAACTGTGCTAAGTGCAAGACGTGCGTTTTTATTTTTAAGAATCGGTACATTTTCATTGAAACGGAAGAAATACATAACTGGATCTGTATATTGTTTCAGTTCTTTATTATTTTTATATTTATCTACGAATTCTGTAGAAATGACAGCTCTATCTACTTTATCTGTTTCATATAAATTTACCGCTGTTGAAATTTCTTTAACAATTTGATAGTTTACTTCATCTAACTTCACTTCTTTTTTATCCCAATATTTATCGTTTTTCTTCATTGTAAAACTTGCTTCGTGCTTCCACTCCGACAACGTAAACGGCCCATTATACACCGCTTTATTTGCCTCTAAACCGTATTTATCACCTTGCTCTTTCGCAAAATTTTCATTAATTGGATAGAACGACGGTAAAATAAGTAGTTTTGTAAAATACGGTACTGGATGTTCTAATTCCACAACAAACGTTTTATCATCTTTTGCTTTCACACCTAATTCTTCTAATCCTAATTGTTTCTTATTTATCTTTTCCGCATTTTTCACATCGTACGCAATATATGCATATTGAGAGGCTGTATCTGGATTAATAAGTTGCTTCCAAGCATATACGTAATCATGAGCTGTTACTGGATCGCCGTTAGACCATTTCGCATCACGTAAGTGGAATGTATAAGTCTTTCCGTCTTTACTCACTTCATATTTCTGTGCCCCAGCCTGGATCACTTCATCATTTTTCGATAAACGGAATAACCCTTCCATTACGTTATTCAAAACGTTAAACGATACGGCGTCTGTTACTTTCCCTGAATTTAATGATGGAATTTCACCCGTTTCTAGTAGCTGTAATACTGTCTTCTCATCTTTCGGCTTTGTAGTTGTTTTTTCTTTTGCACAGCCAACTAAAAATGAAGAAACTAATAGAGTACTAACTAATGAATAGCGAACTACCTTTTTCATTTCAAAACCCCCTCTATTTTTTAAGGTAAGTAACGACGAGAACCAGCGTATTCTTCTATATATCCTGGTGTATTTAGCGGTATAATTTCTACCGATCTTTCAGCTTTTGGAGAGTGAATCATATTTCCATCACCAATATACATTCCAACGTGATGAACACTACCTTTTCCTTGATTATGTGCAAAGAATATTAAATCGCCCTTTTGTAGGTTTTCTTTATCAACCGCAATTCCTGCTTTTGATTGTGGCCCAGAATCCCGCGGTATGGTAATGCCATGTGATTTATAAATCGTATGTGTAAATCCAGAGCAATCAAATCCAAAACCACTTGTACCAGCCCATATATATGGTAATCCTAAAAACATTTTTCCGGTGTTTATTAAATCATCAGCGGTTGGAGTCGGAATATCATTTTGAGAATGGTAAACAGTTCCATCATTTTTCCGTAGCCACGCCTTCTGACCATTTGGTAATAGTACGCGGTACGAAATAGCATCTTCACTCAAAAGTGGTAATCGCGTATTATAACTTACTTCTAGTGATTTATGTTTTTCAGAAGGGTTAATATATACAATTGCTGTCGGTTTCGTTACTAATACAAAAGGTTCGTTTGTTTTATCTGCAAATTCCTGATTATACGTTAATTGTTTTTCGGGCATCCATCCCGGGTAACCTACTTCGTTTCGTGGTGTTGGCTGACCATGGACTAACACTTTCACCCAGTCACCTTTCTTATCAACAACCGTTACCTCTTGACCGAGTAGCGCTTGCGTTTCTAATTTATTTGCACTCGTTAACCAAAGCTTCTCATCAAGCGTCATTGATTTCGTCCACTTCCACAAATCAACTGGATTTGTTGCACTCGGTGCATCGATTGGCCGAAGCGAATCTGGTGCGGTCCATAACGTCGCAGCTGCCACATCAATAAATGCTTTCTTATCTTTTTTCTCTTCGGCATTTGCCGATGTGAAAGATGAAAAAATGAATAATGTCGTTAATAATGCAGTCCCCACTTTTTTCATAATATATCCCCCTTAAAAGATAGTTTACTAGGTACTCCTTCTAAGATTGTATATTCACTACAGAATGCAGGTTTACCTTTGGACCAGTGTAAGTCATTCCTTCTGGCTCTTCTACTAACCATAACGGTGCATCAAGATCAAAGTAATGAATGTTCGGATGAGCCACAGCTAAATGTGCAACAGCGCTAACTGAAAGTGAAGATTCCATCATACTTCCAACCATACATTTCACACCTGCTGCTTCCGCAATATCCGCAATTTTCCAGGCTTCTCGAATACCACCGCATTTCATTAATTTAATATTAAGTAGGTCTGCATATCCTCCTTGGACAATCTTTAATGCGTCGCTTGCCGAAAACATACTTTCATCTGCCATAATAGGCGTTTGTACATTGTCCTTCACGTACTTTAATCCATCCCAATCTTTCGCATGAACTGGTTGTTCTACAAATTCTATATTTAAATTTCTATTCTCCATTTCTCTAATAATAGAAACAGCCTCTTTTGGTTTCCATCCTTGATTTGCATCTAAACGTAACGTCGTATTCTTTGGCACTACATTTCGAATTGCCTCTATGCGTTCCAAATCTAAATGTGCCTCTTTACCCACCTTAATTTTTAATGTTTGGAATCCCTTTTCAATATGCTTTTTCGCTTCTTTTGCCATTAATAAAGGTTCATCCACACTTACTGTAATATCAGTATAAATCTCTTTCTTTCCACCTAGTAATGCGTATAACGGTATGTTATGAAATTGACAATACACATCGTATAAAGCCATATCTACCGCCGCTTTTGCACTTGTATTTCCTATACAACTCATTTGAATGTGTAGCAATAACGTTTGAAATTGCAGTACATCTTTTTCAACTAATACAGAACGAATTGGTCCTAATATTGCTTCCTCCATCCCGTTGGCAAAATCACCTGTAATAACCGGCGTTGCTGCAGCAGCTCCTCTTCCAACAATTCCTTCATCTGTATGAATAAACACATCTATACTTTCGATTTCCGTTACAGTACGAAGCGCTGTTTTAAACGGTGTATGAAGCTTTACATGTCGGCGGTTTACCTTCACATCGGTAATTTTCATTTTGTTCATCCTTTCGTTGTTTATAGAGTGATACTTTAATACACGGGAGACTTTATTCTGCCCGTTAATGCGAAACAAAAAAATCCAGCCATAAGAAGATTCTTACGGCTGGATTTTGTCTATGAATGGGTAGACAAAGCAGCAATCTGATTATATTTTTTCTGTGCATCCTTTAGCGCTACAAGTAGCGCCTTTTGAGACGAACCGAAGTATCGATTTTTTATTTCTGTTACTAATGCTGGGTCATTAATATTTTTATGTAGAAACAAATATTTAACAAATTGAGATGTTAATGCAATTGTCGCTGAGCAATCTGCATCTACAATTTCCCCTGTATCCTTCTCAAGTACAAATGCTACAAAATAACTTTTGAACTTTTCGGTAATGGGATTATTTTGAGGTGCTTTCGCATCCCCTACGACGTAAATTGTATTTGAAGCGTACACAGCTATCTTCCTTTCTTATACGAGGATAACGGTTTTCTTAACAGACGTATAAGCTGTTAACTCAACGTTGATCAAAAAATGTATCCGCTTACCTTGTATTATATACAATTGACAGAATTTTAACAATATTTATTTTGACATATATTCCATAATTATGGAAATCTCTTAAAATAATTAAAAATGGCTCAAACTTCTCATTTTTACAATATGTCATTGCTCCTTGTACCATGACATTCACACTACAAACACCTTTTTCCTCATACATCAAAAAACAGTTAGCTATCGCTAACTGTTCCACCACTTCACTTTGGCAATACGAATATTGTTTCGTTTGACTTAGAAAATTGATACTCTTTTCTCGCAAACTTTAATATTTCTTCTTCATTATCCGTTAAATTCTCGATGTTAGTCTTTAAAGAACCTTGATCTTTCTTTAAAGAAACTAATTGTTTCTTTTGGTTCGTTATTGTATTTTGTTTGCCATTAATTACTTCTTGTTGTTTCGTCAAAATATATTGAACGTAAAAAGTAGTCGCAGCAATAAAAATGAACATGAAAATAAAACGCCTTAACTTCTTCTTATTTATAGTTCGATTGTCGTTAGGCTGTGATAGTTGCTCTGGTATATTAGGAACATTTACTCTTTTGAGTTTCCTCATTTTCAAATCCCCCTAACCCATATTTTTTCACTACCATAGGCACGATCTCTTATTAACTTAAATTCTATTCTTATAAAATAAGCTCCTTCACAAAAAAATCTCACAAATTAACCAATTAGAGATAGCGTTCGACGACATCTCTGTATTTAAAATGAGAATTTTTATTTATGCTGCTATAAAATAGTAGTTTATGTTATTCTTTTTCCCCAATTGTAGAAAACATTTTTACACATATAAATTCTAGTTTTGCATACCGATGTTATAACATGCTTACAAGGAGGAAAAATGATGCACTACCGCAAATTGGGTAAAACTGGAATTACTGTTTCTGAAATTGGCTTTGGAGCGTGGGCGATTGGCGGCGATGAATGGGGTCCTGTTAACGACAAACAATCTATAACCGCTATGAAGAAAGCAATTGAATGCGGCGTAAACTTTATTGATACTGCTGATGTATACGGATTAGGACATAGTGAAAGGTTAGTAACTCAAGCGATAAGAGAGCACCGTAATAATATCGTTTTATCAACGAAAGGTGGTTTAATTGGACATCACTATGATCCAAGTGGAGAGCCTGTTTATAATACTGCCGAAAAAGTGATCGCAGTATTTGAAACTAGCTTACTGCGCCTAGAAACAGATTATATTGATGTTTATTTCTGTCACATTTGGTGGGATAAACAAGAAGAAACAGAAGCATTTTTACGCGCATTTGAAATATTAAAACGGGACGGAAAAGTAAGAGCTGTTGGTGTTTCAACTCACGACCTACAATATATAAAACACTTCAATAAAAACGATGAAATTGATGTTGTGCAACTTGATTACAACATATTAAACCGAAAACCAGAAAACGACATACTGCCCTACCTACAAGAGAACAATTTAGGAGCTGTTATACGCGGACCTTTAAAAATGGGGATATTAACTGGAAAGTTTACAAATAAAACAACTTTTCCTGATGGAGATTTACGCAAAGAATGGCCAAAAGAAAAGTGGTTTCAAGAAGATTTACAAAAAGTAGAAAAATTAAGGTTACTCTCAAATAAAAATCAGACATTAGGACAACTTGCACTTCGCTACGTCCTCTCCCATCCAGCAGTATCGGTCGCAATTCCTGGCGCAAAAACAGAAACACAAGCGAAAGAAAATGCAGATGCAACTACCCGTCCGATCCTTACAGATGAGGAATTAGCGTATATTCAGTCAATATAAAACAAGACCAGCAGTTGGATTTTTCCAACTGCTGGTCTTGTTTTACTTTTAATATTGTAAATCAATATCATATTCCATTCTCTTCGCTGTTTCTTCAGCAACCCGAGCACCTAACAAATTTTTCACAATATGAAATGACATATTAATTCCGGCTGAAATTCCACCAGACGTAATAATATGCCCCTCATCTACAAACTTTACATTTTCTAATACTTCAATATTCGGAAAATCATTTCTAAAACTTTCAATACTTGCCCAATGTGTTGTCGCTTTGAAGCCATCGAGTAATCCAGCTTTCGCAAGTAAAAGCGCACCGGTACAAACAGAAGTCATTAACTTTACTTCTTTCATTTGCTCGCGGATCCAATTTGTTATTATTTCATTTTTCATTTCGTTTTCTCTAACACCTAACCCACCAGGAATAATTAAAATATCAACTGGAGGCAAGTTTTCGATACTATAGTCCGGTTGTACCTTTAATCCATTTCTCGCTGTAATCATTTCTCCATCTTGACTAACAGTATGAACTGTAAATGGTTGACCTTCACTTGTTGCTGTAACGGAAAAGACTTCAAATGGGCCCGCAAAATCTAACACTTCCACTTCCTTAAAAAGAAAAATCCCTACATTCCAGTGGCTAATCAAAAGCTCACTTCCTCTTGCAAATGATGTAATAGGGATTCATGCCCTTTTTCTAAAGCAATATCATATGCGGTTTTCCCATCATTTTTCTTAATCATTTTATTAGCACCATTTTCAAGAAGTAATATAATGATTTCTTCATCTCCTAATAACGCTGCTTCATGAAGTCCTGTCCAGCCACCACTTTGCACAGCATTCACATCTGATCCCTTTTCAATTAAGAAAGCTACAAGCTCGCTTTGCTTATTCGCAATTGCTGCTTGAAGAGGTGTCCATCCATCTTCACTAAATGAGTTAACAACACTTGGATCCGTATTAATGATTTCTACTACCTTTTCTTTTTCCCCGCTTATGACTGCTTGTAATATTGATATGATTTGTTCCATAATGAACCTCCATTTATACAAATATTAAATACCCCTTAATAAATTCCATTAATAATCACATGTTCCTTTCTAAATAATTAAGTTTACATAATAATATTATTTTTATAATTCGTTATCCTAATAAAAAAAACAGCCCACTCTTAAGTAGATTGTTTTTGAATTTCATTTTTATAATTATTTTAAAAAATTATCATTTTCACTTGCAACTAATTAACATTAATAAAAATGAAATGAAATTATATATTTAGCAGCCATGAACTCTTTACATATCGAAACCGGCTATTTACTTAAATCAATAGTTTTTTATCATTTGAAAACCAAAATGAATTTTATCCTTACATTTGAAAAATCCATATGTAGCAAGCGTCTATAACGGTACTCTTATCATACTAATCTATAACAATTCTGCCTTCTTCCCTTACCTGTATCCTTTAAAACATAAGACTTTAAAACGAGTGCTGTTAGTGAATCTGTTAATGTTTTATATGATAAATTTGAAAGGGCTAATAGATCGTTCGTATATAACATTCTATGCTTCTCTAATAATAATAGTACTAATCGTTCTGACGGTTTTAATGTTTCATCACTTTCTAGTATAAAATCTATATTTTTCATATTCCCTACTTCTTACTCCTTATATAAAAAAATGATTTTAGTAGTTATTTAATATAAAAATACTACATAACAAATTTGAAGATATATCGAAATAACATAACGCCCAAACACTTTTATACTATAACATAAAAAAGACATTTCCCCAAATTGAAAATGCCTTTTTATATCTACTTCTCTTTTTTATATAATTGATAGGATTGTTCTAGCCCTTTATTATATTTCGTATTATTATCTGTCCATTCTCCCCCCAAGTTTCCTGGCCACCCTGATGTATTAGCAACATATTTAAGCAACTCCCAATCCTGCAGTCCTTTTTTCACACCACGCTCATACGATTTGACCATACTTGAAATTGCTATCGTTGTATTTATACGTGAATCCACTAAACTCTCTTCCGATAATTGTGCTGGTGCTAATCCACCACGATGTAATTGGAATAATCCGAAAGATGTTCCGTTATCTCCTATTGCTTTTCGGTTAAATTTTGTTTCATGATCCGCAATTGATAATGGTATCCAATCTGGAATATCATACCTCTTTGCAACTTCACTAATTACTTGTTTATTATTTTTAATCTCTTTATGCTTTTCATAGTTGGTATGAATTACATAACTTAAGGTAAATAACGTAAGTAATATAAATATATATTGTAACGCTTTTTTCATCATTTCATCTCCTGATTTGTGTATGTTTCACTTTCTATATACACTATAAGACTTTTATGTGACATTCATTTGACAAAATGATATTAATTATACATAAGCTGTTACAATTTTAACTATCAATCTAAAAACTACAATTCTTCTAAAAGACTCCTTCAACACATAAAAACAATCAGCCTTTCATGTATAGTACATGAAAGGCTGATTGTTTTTCACTACACTTTTTTATGTATACAGTATATCCCTGCTATAATAAAACAAATTGAAATTACCGATAAAATTGTACCCTGGATTTCATAAAATGCAGTAAAGAATTTTCCGCTTGGTCTATCCCAAATTTCTAATGAACCCGCGTAAATTGCGGAAGTTATATATGTAAGACCGAATAGGAGAACTCCCGAAAGAACATAGGTTACTCCACTATTTTTCATTATTAGCTCACCTCCATTAATTTTATTTGTGAATAAAACAAAAAAGACCTTTATACGTTAAAGATCTTTTCATCTTATTTTTGTTACAAAAAACGCCAGAATCTAAAACAAAAACTTACTTTATGATAGATATTTATATATATATAAATTAAAGACTACAAGCATCTTCTCGATTAACATTTTTCACATTAAATATCTCTTGCAATATGCGGTTTACTATAATGGCTTGTTCCACCACCGCCTACTATTACTTTACCGCCTTTTTCAAAGATTAATAATTTTCTTGAACCATCAGAAAGTAAAACTACTACTTCCGCATTGTCACTTGTAGCCGTATATATTACATATCCACTTTTCGAAATACAAGTTGCCCAATTCTCATCAAATTCTGATCTTAATACTCGATTAGAATACACTTGATTTTCAATTCTTCCTGGCTGTTCGTTTTCCAAATTCTTCTTACCTTCCTTCTGAAGTTGTCATTTATATATAAATGACGGTTTCTCAATAAATTAGTGACCGTCCTTAATATAAATAGTATATGTGTTTATTAAGAAAAAGCTTGGACAATGAAAACGTAACAGCATTTAAGTATTTTATAATCGAAATTTCTCCTTAATCATTACAGCTACTTCTTTAGCACTCAAATGAGTATTATTAATTTTTATGTACTCTTCTTTTTCGATTTCACCATGAAGAGAGTTTAATCTATGTTTTTTCATCGTTTCTTTTAAATTTTTTTCGGACCATTCAATATCTCTTTTTTTTGGTTTATGTTCTAATCTATGGGGACTTTTATTACGCTCTAATCTTTCACCAATTTCTGCTTCAAGTTCTACAAAATATACTGCTGCACCTTTTGATTCAAAAATGCTTACTACATGGTGTATGTAATCCCAATCCGATTGAAGGTCAAATGCCCATACATATGTAAAAATCATTCCGTATAAATCACTTTGAGACACTTCTTCAAATATTTCATTACGAAACAAACTTACTAATCTTTTTGCTTCTTTTGTACTGTAATCAAAAAATGTACTTACTAGATCAATTGTCATGTGATTATGAAAAATTTTCAAATCTGTTAGTTTCGCTAATTCTTGTCCAACTGTCATTTTCCCGACTGCTTGTGGGCCAAATATTAAGATGAATTTCATTTGTTTCCCTCCGATTTTTCTCTATAAACAATTACATAAAACATATCCTAAAATTAAAAATAAGGCAGTCGATGTTATGTCGATTGCCTTATTTTCATGAATATTTCCTACATTATTCGTTTCGTACAGCTTCAAAAGTAATAATTTGGTCTGCATTTGACGGTGCTTTTTCATAAACATAGTCAGCAGAACAAGTAATGTTAGAGAAACCTATACTTTCTAAAAGGAGTCTAAACTCTTCTATTCCGTACCAACGCATTGCAAAACGTTGTAGTTCTGTTTGCACTAACTGTCCTTTACTCCATTTTTCATATTTTAAATATGATACAGTTACTTGGTTAAGCCAATCTATTTCAATTGATTTATTTTCTAATGTAATCCCGTCCCCGCTCGGCAAAGAAAAAGTCGATGTATGAATTTCACCCGTCTTCCAGTCATATGGAAGCCCAAGATCTACAATTAAACGCCCACCTGGATTAAGATGTTCATAAAAACATTTCAAAGCGTTTATAGAATCATCACGATTTTCAATTAAACAAAAGGATCCAGTAGGAATGATAATTGCCTCATATTTATGTGGCAGTGAAAATTGTTGTAAACTTCCTTCATATAAATTAGGATGTAAACCTCTTTCTTTACAACGCTTCCGGCAAGAATCTAGCATTTCAGGTGAATAATCTATCCCATCCATTTTAAAACCTGCTTCAAGAAATGGAATAATGACACGTCCTGATCCGACTGCCGCTTCGAGAATTCTTCCTTTACAACCTTTTAAACGGTCTTGATAATATTCAATATCACCATTCAAAGAGTAACCGACAGGTTTTGTGTAATCATAAAGTTCTGTACAAAGTGTACTATAAAAACTAAACATTTATTTTCTCCTCCGTTTTATGTGTACGGAAGATTTTAATTTACTTAATCTTTCCGTACCTCAAATTTTAATGAGAATTCGAAAGAGCTGACTGTCATAATATATCACTCGCTTTCTATATAATATATTTACATTGTATAATATTTCCTAGCGATTGAACATATAAAACTTGAAAATTCTGATTATAATCAAAGAGCTTACTATAGTAAGCTCTTCATCAAAAACCATTTATTTCACAATCGGCAATGTTACTTCACTCAATTTCACCGTAAGCTTTGTTCCTGCTTTCGGTCTAATTGTATAATCGTAGTCACTTGCGATTAAAACGACCCCCATTTGATGTCCTGCTTTAAATACGTAATCATCTGGCTGCATGTCCCATGTAAATGTATAATCTTTACCAGGTTGAATCGCTGTTGAATTTTCTATACTATTTAAGTTTTGCGGATCCATCCAACCTCTCGTTACAATTTCAGGCTTCGCTCCGCCGTAATCAACGAGTAAAGCTGTTAAATTTGAAACAGATCGATCAATATTTCCTGTTATTGAAATCTTAGGCGTACCACTTATTCGCATATCTTTTTGCAGTACAGGCATTGTATATACTAATCGATTCGCTATTTCTAACTCAGGGTTTTCTACTAGTTGATTTGACTTTATTTTAGCATCATCTACTAATGAGAAAACATTGTTTACTGATCCCATACTTAATGGCAAATTGATTGCTTTATTACTTAAATACATACGGACTTTTGATGGTACAGCCGCTGGATCTGGCCAATTTTTTATTTTTTGCCACGATTTATTTTCACGTTGTACATCTACCATCGGTTCAGCCATAATTCCATTTTCAATCCCATATAACCAATAATCGAACCATTTATTTTGCGTTTGTTGCCAGTTATTACTTGATGTTCCGCCGTGTCCACCTTGATGTAACCACATTTTACGAGGAACATTATTTTCGCCAAGAGCTTCCCACCACTGTGAAAATTGCTTCGTTTTTACATTCCAATCATTTAGCCCATGAACTACAAATACACTTGCTTTCACATTTTTTACATCTTTTACATAGTTACGTTTATCCCAAAAGTCGTTATAATCGCCTGTTTTACGATCTTGTCCAGCTGTTAGTTCTTTAATAACCTGCCCGCAAACTTCAGGATTCTTTCTTGTTAGTACTGCTTCAGCCATATTATCTGTATCTTCTCCTTGATAACCTCCTGGCGCAATTACTGCTCCATTTGCACGATAATAATCATACCAACTACTAATCGCTGCGATTGGAATAATTGTTTTTAACCCTTCAACTCCAGTCGTTGCGACAGCATTCGGTAACGTACCATTATAAGAAACTCCTGTCATTCCTACATTGCCCGTAGACCAATTTGCATTTACTTCCTTACCATCCTCTGTATATGCTTTTGCCCGACCATTTACCCAATCAATGACAGACTTCGTCCCTAGTATTTCTTGTTCATCTCCAGTTGTCGGACATCCATCTGATTTTCCAGTTCCGATACTTTCACCTAAAATAACTGCATATCCTCTCGGAACATAATAATTGCCGTATGAACCAAGATTAACTGCCCCATACGGTTTTCCTTCATACGCATACAATTCTTCATCAACATTATAAACAGGAACATCTTTTAATCCAGATCGATATGGACTCATTTCATAAATAACAGGAACTTTCACATCTGGATTCGTCTTTGGACGCATAACCTTTACTGATACACGATCTTTTTTACCATCTCGATCACTATCAACTTCTGTCTCTACAAATAGATTTTCTACAATGGCTTCATCAAGTGAATAGATTGGTTTCGTCATCCCATTTTCCAATTGAATTTTCGTATTTGGAGTTAAAGCTTCTGAAACTTGTCCATTTAACTTAACATCATTCTCTTTTACGAAGCTCCCTTCCTTATTTTCCGCATGTGCAGTTATACTAGAAACCCCTGAAGTAATTGTTAAAGATACTATAGCTGAAAGTGTAATTGCTAATTTCTTTTTCTTCATACCCTTCCCTCCCCATATGTTCCTTCTCTTACTATACATCAAAAATACAGAAAATTCAGTTTATTTTTTATAAAAAGTTGAGAAATTTGTAGAACTATCAAATCTTTTTATATAAAAGAAAAGGAACTAATAACAATTAGTTCCTTTCTATATACATATAAAATTGTATTTCCCCATCTACTACCGAAACCCCGTATTCAAATCCATGTCTTTCTAAAATACTTTTTACAATCGCTAGTCCTAATCCAGTACCTGATTTCTCTTTACTACGAGAAGATTCTAATACGTAAAAAGGTTCCCAAATTTTATCTATCTCTTTAACGCCCTCAGCAGCAATACCATTTTGAATTTGAAAATACACAACGTCATTTTTCTCTTCTAATGTGATTTTTATATTTTGATTCGTTGTATATTTTATCGCATTAGAGATTAAATTTTGAAAGACCATTCTCATTTTATTTAAATCAGCATAAACAATCGCGTCACCAGCATTATAGTTCACTTGCAACTTGATTTCTTTCGAATCCAGTTCAATTTTATGCTTATCTATTATACTTTGGACTAGTGGTTCAATAGGGAATTCTTCTTTTTGTAAAATATCTCTTTCTAGTTTAGAAAATCGCAATAACTCTTCAATTAAATTTGAAATTTGATCTGTTTGTTTAATGATTGTATCAACATATGTGCCATCATCTAAACCATCTTTTATTCCCATAGAATATGCTTTTACTAATGCGATTGGTGTTTTTAATTCATGAGTTACATCGCCCATAAATCGTTTTAAGTGGTCATTTCGATCTGTTAAATCTTGATGTGCTTCATGTAATTTATCACTCATGATGTTAATACTATTTGCTAAATCACCTATTTCATCATTCGTTTTAACTTTCGTCCGTTTAAATTTCAGACGTGAAATATCTTCTGCGACATCACTCAATTCATTCAGTGGTGTAGTGATTGTTTTTGAAAAAATCCAGACGAGTACAATAATAAGAAATAGTGAGAATCCCAAAATGTATAAATAAAATGAGTTAAGCGTTTTAATTACTTCATTGGAATGTGCGATAGAAACTCCTACTAAAATCAACATATCATCTTTCGCAATGTATTTCGCAAAAAAACTAGATTTTATCTTTTCTTGATCATATATTTTATTCGATTGTCCGAGGTTCTTCACTTTCGTAATTTCTTCTTTTGTAATCCAAAGTTTATTCAATGCAACTCTCTTTTTTGTAAGTTGCATGCGTAATTCTTCATTAATAGCATCTTCTGAACTATTTATTGATGTATAAGCAATCGTAACATTACCTTCATTTTCAATACGATTTATAGCATCATCCAATTCTTTACGCGGTATTGACTGGATTTGCGCTGTAATGCCTTCTAAGCTTTCGCGTGTTTTGTGCACATTATATTTTGGTAAAAAATAGTTAATTAATAATAAAGAGACCGTATAAATAAGGATGACTGTTACAGAGATGCTGAAAAATAACTTTTTACCGAGTTTATTCACACTCTTCCTCCAAACTGTATCCTAAACCGCGATGTGTCTTTATAATATTTTCTCCTATTTTTTTACGTAATCTTCTTACATGCGTATCAACCGTTCGCTCTTCCCCAAAATAATCAAATCCCCAGACGATATCTAACAACTTTTTCCGCGTTAAAATCGTGCCTTTATGATTTAAAAAGCACTTTATTAATTGTAATTCTGTCTTTGTAATGTCTAATTCTTTCGCATTTTTATATACTTTATTTTTGGTGAAATCTATTTTTAAATCTTGAACTTGAATAACATCTTCATGCTGCACAAGCTTTTTCGCTCGGGTTATTAGCACTCCTGGATGAAATGGTTTTTTTACATACTCATCTGCCCCGCTTTGAAGAGCTACTAATTCATCTTCACTTTCACTTTTCGCAGTAAGCATTAATACTTTCACACTTGAATTCTTTTTTATTTCCTGACAGACAGTAATACCACTATTTTTCGGCATCATCCAATCTAAAATAGCTAAGTCAATTTTCTCATCATAAAATATTTGAAGTGCTTCTTCTCCATCCTTCGCTAATAAAACTTCGAAGCCTTCTTTTTCAAAATACGCTTTTAAAATTTTCAGCATATCTTGTTCATCATCTGCGATTAATACTTTCATTACATTTCCTCCATTACCTATAAACAAATATCAATTTTATCATACAACTTCTTTGTTACATGAATGTGACAGAAAAATATTTACAACATTTGAGGGTATAGTAAGTGTGAGGTGTTGTTTCATGTTCAAAAAAATAGGAGTCATTACTTTGCTTTTCTTTTTATTATCAACAAATGCGCTCGCAAATACAAATAAACAAATTGAAGTATTTGATTGCAAAAAAGAAATGGTAGTCCAAAAACAATCTTTAGATGCGGCTATTCAAAAAGAAGCAGTTCAATTTGCAAAATCAATTACCGGTCCATTCAAAAACTTAAATGTCGTTCCGAAAGATGGACATATGATAAAAATCCCTTTATCTAAGCCTGTTTCTATTACAAATCAATGGTTACATACAACAATCGATGAAGTACTCATCCTTCTTCCACTTAATGAAAAACCTTATATTATGCTTTACGACGATGAGAATAATCCGCATTTTTATTATGTAAAAGGTGATCCGAAGGGATTATTGAAACAAATGAATGTTAAGATGTAATTGCTTAAGAAAGGTTCCGTACATGAGTATGGGACCTTTCTACAATCTTATAAAGTGACTTGAACCTTTATAAGATTCTCCTTTTACAAATCCATTTGCGCAATAAAACTCATCACCTTGCTTCGTATCCGTATGTAGAACCACAACGTGAAAATACTTTTCCGCATGTCTTAATAGTTGCTTTAATAACAACTTCCCTAATCCGATGCGCCGATAATCCTTTGAAATATAAAACCTTCTTAATCGGCCAATCTTTAAACCTTTCGTATTTGGATCTTGATTTAATCCTCCAATACTAATTAACTTATCCTCTCGAAAAATTCCATATAAACATTCGCCTGTTTTACTAAATGTATTTCTTTTACTTTCATATTCATTTATTAATTTTATTAGGAAGTTAAATCCTTCTTCTGTACTTTCTTCGACAAGATGATTGATCTCATATTTAAACAAATCTTCAATCTGCTTAATTTGTATATTTTCCAGCTAAATACCCCACTTCCTCTATCTAAATGTATCTTTTTGAAAAATAAAAATGCCCAAGAACATATAACCCTGAGCATTCATTTGACTGTGAACTTATTCAATTTATTATGTAAATATTCTTCAATTCTGGTAATATGCCCTTCAACTCCATTAAATCATCTATTACTAAATCTGCATGAGCAAGTTCATCTTCTTGTGCAAAATCAAAATTACATCCGATCGCAATCAAACCATTATCTTTTGCTGCGTTAATATCAGATAAACGATCGCCAACAACCGCTGTCTCTTTTATATCATATTTCATCAAAATATTTTTTACTAAGTCACCTTTATTAAGCGATTGAATTTGTTCGATACTAAACGTTTCAGTAACCCATTGATCTAAATCATAATGATTTATGATTGCTTTTAAATAATCTATTAAACCATTACTAGCTATGTAAATTGAGCAACCACTTTCTTTTAAATAACTAAAAACTTCTTTTACATTCGGATATAAAGCGCCTTTCCCACTCTTTATGTTTTCAATTAATCTTTCTAAAAAATATGCATCCGTTTGTTCTCTTACTTCATGAGAATGATTCGGTAACAAAGCTTCCCAAACTTTCGGTAAAGGTACACCCATAATTTCACGGTATTTATCAATAGGCGTTACCGCATCCCATAAATGTCGTGACCGTAAATGATCAAATGTATCATCCAGTGATAACTCTAAAATTTTGTCTGTTTGAAATAAAGTTCCATCCATATCGAAAATTAGTGCTTGTAACATAACTTTCTCTCCCATTCTTTACGTATAAACTACAATACAGTTTTACTCGATTTACTTTTAAGCATCTCAACAATAATTTCTGAACAATAATTCGCTGCGGTTTTCACGAAATCATCATATGAAACCTGCGCTGAATCATCTGCACTGTCAGAAATACATCTCAAAACGAGAAACGGTATGTCATTTATCTAAGCAATATGTCCAATTGCTGCTCCTTCCATTTCTGTACAATAAGGTGCATATTCAGTGACTAATTGCTCCGATAATGCCGATTCTGTTCATGTATGTAGTCCCCTTTATCAATTTGTAACCCCTTTAATCCTCTCCCCCATAACCGATATTAAAAACTTTGGAAGTACGAGTTGTCTTTTTATTCTTTTCGGCTGTGAGATCAATCTATATAACCATTCTGTCCCTGTATCTCTCATCATTTTTAGTGCTCTTTTTACAGTGCCAGATAAAATATCAATCATTCCTTCGACACCAATTGATAGAGGAACATTCAAATCTTGTAAATTTTCATAGATAAACTGTTCTTGTTTAAGTGAACCTAAACCTACTAATAGTAAATGTGGCTTAATTTGAGTAGCCTCTTATTTTTACAAATAGTTACAACACTTTACTCCCTACATAATTATATATGAATTATTTAAATTTCAACACACCTGAATATTCAGACTAATATTAGTTTTTACTAACTGCTTTTTCATTTGGAAAAAGCAAGCTCAATAAATACTAATTACATATGATATTTTGTATTTATTTATGAAATGGACATCGTCATGAGAGCACTTTTATGAAGTGCTCTTTTTAAGTTTCAAATACTTATAAAATGGTGTAAGTGTCCACACTGATTTGTTGGACAAGTATAAAATAAATTAAATCTACTATAAAGGAGGAACAAATATGAAACACCATCGAACGCTTACGTACAAACTCACCTCATTTAACGGGACGACGCTAACTGGTGTCACTAGAGATGGCATTACGCTGTCTGCGACCATCATACCGAGAACAATCTATCATGTCGCGAATCTCAATCAATATATCCCTACTGATCCGATTCTTCCACTAGTCGTGACCTATAATACAGCCGTCAGATCAGGTAGAAGCTCCACTATTTTAAATGCCGTGACGCGCTGGGGCGAATGTACAAGTCCGTCTGGAACCCTACAGCAATATCGTAATCTCCTTCCGCCCTGTTCCCCCAATAATATAGGGCGGATGGCTTCACTACTGCCGCACGTGATGAGCACGAAGTCACTTCGACGGAAGCTATTCTAGAGATTTTACTAACCCTCAATATTTTGATTGGCCCCTACCCTTACATTTATCAATATGTCTGACCCTGCAGACGTGTATGCCTATCAAGCTACAGTTAATATTTCAAACGTCATTTTCGGCACTTATCAAAAAGAATCACATGAATATATATTTTAAGATTATGAGGATATTGCCAAAGATTATACTTAAATATATAATCATACAAATATAAACTTAACAATCTAAAAACGCTAACTTTACCGATATATATAATTTAAACATAGTAGAAAGTGAGAGAATAACTTATGACAACTAATATTGTGCAATCAACCGACTACAATCAAGCATCTGATGCATTACGACGCGAAATTGCTGTAATGCTACAGCGGGTTTGGCCAGATTCCGATTCCCTGCCTAAGGGGAAAATTCCTGAAACACATCTTAAAGAATTTAATGTACACTCATTTTATTCCTATATAGATGAAAAGCTAGTCAGCTATGCAGGTGTAGTGCGCAAAACTATCCATCATAAGGGACAACCATTTAATATAGCCGGACTGAGTTGTGTAGCGATTGATCCAGATTATCATGGTCAAGGTTTAGGTTTACATACAGTTACTGTCGCTACCGAATGGATTGAAAAACAAAGCGATATAGATTTCGGTATATTTACATGTAAACCGTCTTTAGCTCCCTTTTATAATCGTGCTGGCTCTTGGCCTGTTATACAAGATGTAGTACTTATTGGTAGAGAAGATGAAAATGCTTTATCTAGTGCATCCTTAGAAGTTGCTGTTTTAATGCGTTTGTTTTCAAAGAAAGCGAAATCTCATAAATCAATGCTGCGCCATACTACTATTAATCTTGATTTTCCAGTTGGTCAGTTTCTATAATACAGATAAACAAAAGCCAATTCCCATATGATAAGGACATTGGCTTTTTCTTTTTTATTTTGCTTCACATACGGAATTCGTATTTTGTGATTCCTTCCCATACAGTACCATTAATGCGTGGGAACCTCTTTTAATTAATAATCTGAGAAAACATATTACTGAAACCCTGTTTTAATCCATTTTATTTTCAGCTGATATTTTATAATATTTAGCAGATAATTTATAGGAACGATTCTCATAATAATAATCCCCAAATTTAAAAGCTAATTCAGCAACCAAGCTATATTGCTGTTTTTCTATCCCCATCTCAATTGCTTGTTTCATATTCTTCTCATATCCATTATAATCTGCCCATATTTTATACTTTTCTGCTTTAAACCCATAAAGTTGAACATGTGCATAAGGTACATCGAAAATTGATAAAATTTCAAATGCCTCATCTATAAATTTAGTTACTTTTTTCCAATCTTTTAATTCCATATAAATCTCTATTAAATTCCGGATTGTATATACTTTATCTGCTTTGTTTGGTAAATACTCACAAAGAATCAAGTTTTCTTCGTAACATTTTATTGCATTTTTATAATCTTTTAATGCTTGATAAATTTTTCCGTAATTATATTTTACATAACATAAGTTTAATGAATCATTTTCCACCTTTGATTCATTTTCTACTCGTTTCAAAGTTTCAAATGCTTGTTCATACTGTTTATCTTTGTTATATTGCATCACAAGAAGTATTAACGCATAAATTTTATGTTGCTCTATATTAAACTTTTTATACAATTCATATGCTTTTTTTGCGTATATGCGACTAACACTTAGGTCTTTATTAAGATGCTGACTTACCATACTTATATTGTAATACGTATCCGCATGCAACTCGGTCTCTTCTGGTTCCAGCATATTTTCTATCTTTTTGTAAACTCCATATGCTGTGAAATATTCCCCTTTATTAGAAAAATAAAGACCTCGAGCTCTTAAGTAATAAATATAATCCTCAGTATCTTGCATTTCGACCTGACTTGGTATCATTTGCGAAGCTTGATCTACAAGCGACTTCACATATAACAAGTTTTTTTGTCGGGCATGATAGTATATAAGTACACCATATACCTTTAATAATAAAGGGATTGAATCCACTTCACGAACATATAATTCTAATGAGGATAATTCAGCTTCAGTTATACTTTTATCTTTTTTATATTTATTACATATTTCAAGAATAGTAAGCTTTATCTCCTCGTGATTACCTTCTATGAGATAATCGCCATCAACATCCAGCTTCTTAGAAACTTTCTTTAAAAAAGAAGATGATGGTTTTATTTTCCCACTCTCAATTCTACTTAAATAGGTTACTGAGCATATTTCTGATACGAGCTCCCCCTGTGTTAATCCTTTATGCATACGAACTTGCCGAATACGTTCCCCAATTTCCATCTCTCTACTCTCCCTATTTAACCATTTCATGCTTTTTACTAATTAAGTCATTATGTATTTCTTAATCTTTCATACTATATAAAATGGGCATTCTCACATATGTAAAAAAATGTATCGATTATTTAAATTGTACATTCATACTTTGATTATTTCTATACTTCTTGTTAAATTAAATGGTAAAAAATCGGTTTTTCCGGCTATTTTTTTCATACAATTTTACTACTTGTTATTAACAAAGACAGCGCCATATACTTGAATTACGATAAACTTAATAAAAAGGATTTAACTAAATGTAAACTATCATTCTTAATTTAGATAGCATGTTTGCTTAAGCTTGCCTAGTACATAGAAGGCACCGATTGTAAACCAAAAATAAATTAAATGAACTTAATAGACGAATTATAAATACCATATCCTATAAGTTAGTTTATCGAATAATTTACAAAAAAAGAAAGGATGATAACCATGATTGTAAGACTTAAAAATGAATCAGCACGAAAAATAGTAAGATATGTTGGAGGAGCCGTTTTACTTTTAATAATAGCTTCTTTCCTTTATCAGTGGAACAATGACTTAGTAATTGATCATGCTGAAAGAATCAGCTTTGCACTCGCCGTCACTACTTTCCTATCTACCTTCATACCTTTTAAAGAGAAAGTTAATAAATAATTACATATTTTTCATTCGCATAAAACATTTATATTAGAATTAAAAAAGGATTGATCAAAAGATCAATCCTTTACTCTACTTCATTTAAGAAGAACAATGTTAACGCACCAGGTCCTGTATGTGCTCCGATTGCTGCTCCAATTATATTTACGATAAATACTTCACAGCCGAATCTTTCAGTAATTAATGCCTTTAATGCTTCGGCTGTTTCTAAGTCGTCGCCGTGTGTCATACCGATTGTTTGACCTTTAAGGTCTTTCCCACGCTCTTCCATAATATCAACAATTCGGCTTAATACTTTCTTTTTCCCTCTTACCTTTTCAAGTGGTACAAGTTTTCCTTCATCCACATTTAGAATTGGCTTAATATTTAGCAAACCACCGATGAAACCAGCTACTTTACTTAAACGGCCACCTCTTACAAGGTACTGTAAATCAGCTACAGTGAAGATATGCTCCATATGCTCCATTAAAAAAGCGACACGGTTTAAGATTTCTTCTTTTGACGCGCCCTCTTTTGCCATTTTGGCAGCTTCTAATACGACAATACCTTGACCGAGTGAGGCACATTTTGTATCAATAATTTCTAAATTTAAATCAGTGTATGTTTCTTTCACTTCTTCTTTAATGAGAACTGACGATTGATATGTACCAGACAATTCAGATGAAAAGGCTAAATATATACAAGGGTTACCTTCCTTTGCATAGGAAACAAATTTTTCTTGGAATGTTTCAAGTGAAGGCAATGACGTTTTATAAACTGCGCCTTCTCTCATTTTTTGCAGTAATGTAACTGATTTTAATGTAACCCCATCTAAATACTCTGTTTCTGCTTCATCATATACACGGAGTGGAATTAAATCTATATCATATGCTTGCAGCAATTCTACCGGTAAATCCGCCGCACTATCCGTAATGATTTTAACACTCATTTTTAAACCTCTATTCTGTTATAAATATATAAAAATAAAATAAAAATATTACTTTTAAATTATATACGTAAAACAAGAATGAAGAAAGGGAAAGTACTTTATATTGTATGCACTCTTCCTCCAAACTTGAACTGCTAAGAAAAATGATTTTGATTTATCCTCTTTTCACTAGTTATTGAGCTATATATAATGAGAATATTAATACTTTTCCAAAGGGGGTTACTTATGAGTATTCAACTAGCTACTTCTAAAGATTTAGAATGGATTAATAATCAATACGAATCAATAGGATTTGTACCAAGTGATTTAAAACGGGATAAAGTTGCGATTATTACATACAACGGCGAGTTTGCAGGTGTAGGTCGTTTAGTTCAAATTGATGAAGATACTATTGAAATGGGTGGTATTTTCATACTTCCTAAATTTAGAGGCTTACAATTAGCCGGAGAACTCGTTTTATTTTTAGTACAAACAGCGAAGGAATTACATATTCAAAATGTATTTTGTCTCCCTTTCGAGGAATTAAAAAACTTTTATAAAAAATACGGTTTTACTGAAGTCGATACTACGCAAGAGGTTGTCCATCCAATTATTCTAAAAAAATATAATTGGTGTTTAAAAACTTATGATAAACATGTATTACTTTTTAAGTTGTGAGTTTTCTATAATTAAAGGGGATACACATTGTATTACACCTCATGTTTTAACAAAGATTTATCCGTTTCATCTATCTTAATAACTAGTATTTTCAATCGATCCATCAGTTATAGTTCACATCTTTTCCCACGCCTTATTAGCTAGCTCGTTTGCAAACTTGCTAGCACTATTTTTAAATTTCTCTATTACATACTCCTGAAGAAATTTTTAGCTAATCGATGGAGATATGATTATTTATGTAATCCGCACACGAACTTCCTGTTCTTGCAATAATTGAATAGTCAATTCCAATACAATATTTTGCATTAACTGATAGAGCTTATCATGAGATGTACTTTGTTCTAAAATAAATTCAATACATTGAAATATATAGCCCTCTACAAATAAGCTCCCTTTTTCAATTATAGATGGATTATGTCCTTTCTTTATTATTTTTGGCAATAAGAATTCTTTTTTGGTCAAAATAATTTCCTGTGATACCTCTTTTATTCCTATAACTTTTTCTTTAAATACCACCTTTTCTTGTAAGCTAATTTCACCTTTATATCTCCCTATTTCTATTGGTAGTTTCCCAGTTATATAATTATTTACGTCTGCTTCATCTTCCTTCTCTAATATTATACCGTGGATAGGAATCCACGAAGATGTGCCTATCCAATTCTCTTCCATATTCCCTTTTACTTTTTGATTAGAAAATTCTAAAAGCACTCTCTTTTCATGAAGATTTGAAGAAACTAAATTACAATTAACTTCTCCATGATAATGTTGCACTGTAGTTAATAACTTAGCATCCAGTTCACGACCCCTAGCATCTTTTTCATTACGAAATACAAATGCTTCTTGTTTTTTTACATTAATATTAGGAAATTTTATAAAACTAGTCACATCCGAAATAATAGAAAATGGAGTTTTCACTATTATTGAACGAACTGAAGTTTCTATTTTTGATCCTAAATCTATACTTTCTTTCTTTGATTCATTTACTACTTCTTCTTTTTCTGATTCAATCTCTTCACTTTCTTTCTTTGATTCAATTAATATTTCTTCTTTCTCTGAATCGGTTTCTTCATCTTCTTTTTCTGATTCAATTTTCACCTCTTCTTCCTCTAATCCATTCGCTTTATCTTCTTTTTCTGACTCTGTCTCTTTACTTTCTTTCTCTAATTTAATTGCTTCTTCTTCTTTTTTTGACTCTGTTTCTTTCCTTTCTTTCTCTGATTTAATTGCTTTATCTTCTTTTTCTGATTCTGTTTCTTCACTTTCTTTCTCTAATTCAATTGCTTCTTCTTCTTTTTTTGATTCTGTTTCTTTCCTTTTTTTCTCTGATTTAATTGCTTTATCTTCTTTTTCTGATTCTGTTTCTTCACTTTCTTTCTCTAATTCAATTGCTTCTTTTTCTGATTCTGTTTCTTCACTTTCTTTCTCTAATTCGATTGCTTCTTCTTCTTTTTTTGACTCTGTTTCTTTCCTTTTTTTCTCTGATTTAATTGCTTTATCTTCTTTTTCTGATTCTGTTTCTTCACTTTCTTTCTCTAATTCAATTACCTCTTCTTTTTTTGATTTTGTTTCTTCACTTTCTTTCTCTAATTCAATTGCTTCTTCTTCTTTTTTTGACTCTGTTTCTTTCCTTTTTTTCTCTGATTTAATTGCTATACCTTCTTTTTCTGATTCTGTTTCTTCACTTTCCTTCTCTAATCCAATTGCTATACCTTCTTTCTCTGATTCTGTTTCTTCACTTTCTTTCTCTGATTTAATTGCTGTATCTTCTTTTTTTGATTCTGTTTCTTCACTGTTCTTCTTTTCTCTTGTTTTGCTTGAATCATCTTGACCATTCAGCATTTTCCCTTTATAAACTTTGTTCCATATTCCCTTACCAATCCATGGCTTATTCATCACCATCCCCCCATCTGATGAAATTCATAAAAATATGTTTTTTGTACGCAACCATTTCATCATTATATATGTTTTATAATAATAAAAAAGACATTGTCTTTTTATTAAAGACAATGCTTTTTTAGTTTTATACTTGTACTTGTTGTACTTGTAAAACTTTTAAAGTAAGATCTAGTACAATTTTTTCACGAAGAGTATCAAATGGTTCGTTTAGGTCTGTTGGACAAGGTGAAAAGTCTAATTCAAAAAATTGAGCGCTTACTAATTCACAATATGGTTGTTCGTTATAAAAAACTGTATTTTCGAAGAAGTATTTGTCTAAACGTGGTATATCACCATTTTTAGGATTAATAAAGTGAGAAGTAGTATCTGAAGAAGCAGCTACTAAAGCTTGTGATAGAAAATCTGCTGCTGTTAAATCTGCAAAACCAGAAAATGGAACATTTGCAATACGGTCATATAGCACTCCATTACACTCATCATTTGCATATTCAATATTTTTACGAATATATCCTTGTACAAATAATTTTGCTCTTGTAACTCGGCGGTAATTTGTACCTTCTACTGGAGTAAATGCTACAGGAACTAACTTACATTGTGTTAAAAATGCATTTTTTAAAATACGTTTAATTTCAACTGCTGGAGGATCTAAATAGATATCGGACTCTACAACAATTTGAATTGTTCTTTCTGCTAATACAACTGGTATTTTTACAATCGGTGCTCCTGGAGTAAGAATTGGTGTTGCAGCTGCATCACTTAATGGTGTTTGAGTTTGTCCATCTACCTGACATGGTACATTAATTGGGCATTGTTCGCTCATATTTTATAAGCTCCTTTATACAATATTTTGGAGTTTTTAACTCTCTATACTGTATATGTATCTATTCTATTAATGCGTGGGTTTGTATCATAGTCACTTTTATCATTTACAAAAAAATAGAAATTTTTTTGCTAGTTAAACAAATATAACTAAATATATTGAGCCTTTATATGTATCTACCTATATAAAAAGAGAATTTCTGAACCCTCATCGTGGAAGTAGGAACTGATGTGTTAATTATATTCAATAGTAAAATCAATATTGGTATCACTCTACTGTTGAAAAAATAAAAACCGACTAAAAAAAGTCGGTTTTTATACCCAAATTTTTCACTAGAATTTATCAACTCTTCTTAGGAAACCAATCTTGTCGTCATTCTTTTCCCTTAATTTCATTTATTAACATCTCTTTTAATGCCTTTTTATCTTTGGATAGTTTAGTTTTTGTTTGCAATTATAAAAAATAAGACTACTAAACGTTAATTTACTAGTCTTATGACCTTTTACAATCCGTACACGCTCCCGTTCATTCACCTATTGTTTACAAAATAAGTATCATACGCTTTATCAAAAACATATCCTAACTTTTCAGCTAGTTTAGCAGAAGTGCTATTCGCTGCATCCCAGTTTGGATATTTCCCATTTTCTAAACAATCCAATATTAACGCTGCACTAACTACAGTTGCCAATCCCTTTTTTCTATGATTCGGGTCAGTAGCAACTTCAATTTCAATACCATCATCATAAATACTATATGATGATGCACCACATACAACTTCTCCATTATACAAAATACAATAACCTATACCTCGATTTACATAATCATCTATTGAACGGAATTGGCTTATAAAATCTTCAGAAACCTTGTGTAATGATGGGTTATTCGCGATATGCTCATCTATCTGTCTTAATTCATATCCTTTTGGAAGTGCCGATATAAAAGATTGTAATTTTGTATGATTAAACAATTCTGGATTCCGTTTGAATTTATACCGTAAAAACTTATCTATTTTTATTTCGTGGAATGTTTCTAAACGCTTTTTCCATTCATCACTATTTACGATTACCAAAATTCTTTCAGGGATGTTACGTAATAACTCTTCTGTCTCTTTCGCATTTGGATCCCCAGCGTAAAATGTGAAAATTCCTACCGTAATCTGTGCTACTGTCGGGTTTTCAAGATTGTTCACCCAAGCGATGCCCATATGTCCTTGTAAATAAGAAAGTAGAACAACATTATTAAAATCCTCGAACATAGAAATTAATTTTTTTCTTGTATGTATATTTGCTTCATATATCATTTACATTCCCGCTTTCTTTAAAATCAACTAGGCTCAACATTTTCATGAGTTAACTTTTATTAGTATTTTTATACACACTTATTTATTATCTAAGTAAATGTCTATGAAACTCAACCTTCAAATATCAAATAATTATAAATTATACGTAAATGCAAATTTATTATAACATCTAATTCTATTGAAATGATTTTCCTATAAAAAAATGCTACATACTTATCTACTCATTAATTTAGAATTAATATTCCTACTTTCTGCAAACTTTACTCAGTTTCAGTAAAAATTTAAAGAATTAGAGCGATGGGATCCAAGATACATTTAATCGATTAATATATTTTATGTAACAACTCTCATACATAGCATAGTATAGTGTATGAGAATTAATTGAAATAGATACGTTATACCTCCTTCTTAGAAGTATAAGATTCCGTCTCACCATTTATATATAGTTTAGTTAACTTAATAATTGAATTGTACATCATACTACTGTCGTTAATAATCTCTTTTTTCATCTCTTCTATTTCGACATTACCTGTTCCACTCTCTATTTTTAAACAGTTCGTTATATTGAGGTATCCCCTTGATGCGAAAAGAATGATAAACGTAATATCAGGGAAATTAATAAATAGTAATCCGAATTTCAAAGGATTCCCAGCTGTATCCGATAAGATTAATCGAAAATCTAACAGTTCAGGTACCGGAACGAAATCTTTAGAAACAATCGCTTCACCTACTATAGTAATTTGCTTTACTACATTCCCAAGCTCATCTACAAATTCAATACATCTGGGTGGATCAATCGTTGTTGTCTGTAAAGATAAACTTAATTCAGGATTATTAAAATCGAAGAATAGTGTACTTCCCTCAGTTAAACAATGTGGACAAACATTTCCAAGTAAACTGAATTCCTCTTCAATAAATTTAACTTTCGTTTTACAACTACAAACTTTCCCTATTCGAATCGCATCAATTCTTGAACAATCTACAAATATTACCTCGCTGTCTTCTTGTGCAAACGACACTATACCTTTTATCTCGTTAAATGAAATAAAATAGGATACAACTATTTCGTTTCCGTCTATTACGATACTCTCAACTCTAGAATAAGGATTTAAACTTTTCAAAAATTCACATATACTATTTTGACAACACCCACAATCACGTTTCGGCTCACAATCCACTGATTCTCCATTCCTTTCCTATATGTTTTACCTAATAAATATAATATGAAAGGTATGTAAGAAAAGCTTGGACAATATAACTCTAATATTAGTCTAGATAAGTATACAGACATATGCCTGTCAAATTAAGAAACTAATCGTTCCTCAAATAAGTAATAAAATATATTTTTCACTATAAATGCATATAACAATTTCATCTTTCAACAAAAAAGCGTTATAATAAAGTGAAACTTCTATTAGCGGGGAGCTTTATCTCCTACTAATGGTTAGCCCTCACCAATCGGGCTCTTACGGGCAGTTATCTCCTGCCGTCCTCATCATTTGCTTCTTCACCTTGAGGCGGGAGTCTACTGCTCGTTATTGCGGGATGAATTGCAGCCTCTAAGATTACGTTATAAAGGAGATTAAAACAATGACTAAAATTAAAGTATATCAAGTAAAAGAAGAAAATATGGAAGCAGTAAAAAACATTATTGATGTTGAGGAACAAAACCCAACTGCTGAGAACTTACAAAATCTATATACATGTGTATTAGATACTGAAGATATGGCATTACCTGAATCATACGTTGAAGAAGATATCTTAATTGATTCTATGGAAGTTATGGTTAACGCTTCTCAAAGCAAGCTAAGAGACTTAGGTACATATGATGTAATTGAAGTTCAAAACAAAGGTAAGAAAACACACATTTTATTATTAGCAGACGAAGAATACGAAATTATCGAAGGCTAATTCGACTCCGTACATAAGAAAAAGCTCCTTTCAAAATTGAAAGGAGCTTTTTCTTTACGCTTTTGATGTTTCACTTTTCACCTTGTTTTGTTCTTTCTTATATACCATGCGCTCATTTCCCATAAAGAAAATGAATACGAACGCTAAACTTGCTGGGACTAACGCCCACATAAATGTCTGAACGATTGAACTAGAAAGAGCTTCAATAATTTTATCTAATATTTGCGGCGGAATTTGAGATCTTGCCGATTCTGATAGAATAGCTCTTGAATCTCCTAAAGCGTTTGTATTCATTCCCCCGCTCATACCTTTAAACGCTTCTTCTAATTGATCCTGGAAACCAGTTCTTTGAATCATTCCGAAGATTGTAATACCAAGTGTCATACCTAATGAACGAATGAAGTTACTCGTTGAAGTCGCAGAACCGCGTTGCTCCATACCGAAGTTATGAATAGCAGCCATACTTAGTACAGAGAATGAGAAACCAACTCCAAAGCCGATAATAACCATATAAATTGTTAATAATATACGACTTGTTTCTGGCGTTAATGTACTTAATAAGAATAATCCGATTAGCATAATTACAGCAGAAATAATCATAATGTTTCGGTAGCTAAGTTTTGATGTTAAAAATCCACCTAACTGCGCTGTAACTACTGATCCTAACATCATTGGTAATAACAATAATCCTGAGTTTGTTGCAGTCCCGCCGTATACACCTTGAATAAATAACGGAATGTACACAGTTGCTGACATAAATGCCGCCCCGTAACATAAGGCAATAATTGTACTCATTCCGAATAGACGTTGTTTAAACAGCTCAAATGAAATGATTGGTTCTTCTACTTTTCGTTCAATAACAATAAAAGCAATTACTAAAATAGCGAACCCAGCAAATAAACTTAAAATAAAGCTAGAATCCCAATCATACTTTTGTCCGCCTAATTCTAAGGCGAACATTAAACAAATTACTGCACCAACTAAAGTAATTGCGCCAAACCAATCAATCTTTTGTTCTCTATGAACTCGTGACTCTTTATAAAATAATGTAATAAAAATAAGTGCTAAAATTCCAAGTGGTAAGTTAATATAAAACACCCAGTGCCAGCTAATATAATCCGTAATATATGCGCCCAGTAGTGGCCCGAAAATACTTGATAAACCAAATACTGCTCCGAATAAACCACCCATTTTCCCGCGCTTTTCTGGAGGGAAAATATCAAACACGATAGTAAACGCGATCGGCACTAATGCCCCGCCGCCAATACCTTGAATGGCACGATAAATGCCTAACTGTGTAATATTTTCAGCAGTACCACAAAGTGCCGAACCAATCATAAAGACGATTAAACCGAAAATAAAAAATCTCTTTCTACCATACATATCTGATAGTTTACCGAAAATCGGCATACCTGCCATTTCTGCGACCATATAGGCAGAAACGACCTATACAAAGTTTTCAAGGCCTCCTAAGTCACCAACAATCGTTCCCATCGCTGTTACGACAATGGTATTATCCATTGATGCCATTAAGATACCTAGCAATAAACCGGCAACAACGAAGCCGAGTTTATTATTCTTCTCAACCATATTTCTTGCTCTCCCTCATGCTACTTATATTTGTTTGTTTTCTTTTACGACTGAATTCCCTTTTTGGTTAAAACTAGTATGATATTCTACAACACTAATTTCACAGCCAGGGCCAATCATAACATGATTTCCTCTTACTACGTCTGCTATTGTATGTTCTAAATAAATATCATCCCCCTCAATAATTGATGTTTGAAGGCTTCCTGCATGACTTGTAAAAGGAATAAATCTCGCTTTTTTACGTACTGTAATCTTTTTCCCACCGATTTCTCTCACTTTACTTCCTTCATAACGAAGTGAGATTTCAATATTTTCAGCATTAAGCAAACCATCACTTTCAAGACCACCAGTTAGTAATAATTCCTCTACTTCTATATCTCCCTTCACATTTAAAGCGCCTTTCACATCTACGAAATCACCGGATAGCTTCCCTTTAAATTCTATCATACCTCTAACTTTTGTTTTATTAATTTGTCCGTCACCTTGTACTTGGGCATTGCCATATACTTTTACATATTCCGCCTCCATATTCCCCTGTACTTCACTATCTCCATACACGACATAATTTTTCGCTTTCATATTGCCACGTACTTCACTCGTACCATACGTTTTAAAATCATTACAACTCATATTATTAGAGATTGTTCCTTCGCCGCGAATCTTCACTTTATTATAATCTCCACCTGCCGAGCTACCTGATCCATTAACAGTAAGACTATGTTGATTTTCCATATCGATTGCTCCCTTCCTTTAAACCTGCTTAATTTCTTTCACACTTGCGTTTTTATCAACATTAAGTACACCTGTATATTCAATAAGATCAATCTCACAGTTCGGTCCTACTGTAACATTGTTTCCTCTTACCGTTTTAATGTGAGCATAATCAATATCGATATTGTCACCTTCTAACAATTCAGCCTCTAACTGCAGGCCAAATACTGTTTTAAAAAGTTTACTAAAAGTACTCAATCTATGTCTTACTTTAATTGTTTGACCGCCAATTTCTTTCGCTCTACATGTACCGTGAATATTAATATTAATTTCATCTGCGCTTAATAAACCACCTACCGTAAACTGTCCCTCTGAAGAAAAAACATCAACCTCGCAATTACCATCAATCGTCGCTTGGCCATTGATTTTAAATTCTTCACCGGTGACATTTCCACCTATCGTACCTTTTCCTGCAATTTTTAAACTGTTCGCCTTTACATCTTGTGTAATTGTCGCTTTCCCATCGATTCGCATCATTTCTGCGCTAACTGTACCATCAACTTTACCCGATCCGCTAATTCTTGCATTACTACTTTTCAAATCACCAGTAACTGCACCGTAACCATTACATTCAAATTGCTCACATTCAACGTTTCCATTAACAGTACCTTTTCCGTTTAGCTGTACTTTGTGAAACTCCCCGCCATTCGATGTACCGTAACCGTTTATAATTAAATTTTCTGTACGCATGATTTCTCCTCCACTACAACAGTTTAGTTTTTAATGCTTCGGTATATTTCGTAATTGCTTCACGTAAAACAATTTTTGTTCCCTTTTCAAAAATTAAATCATCCACATTTGAAACTAAGAAACATGTAGAAATCCCTAACTTTCGAACGATAATTACGTCACAATTTTTATGCTTAATCGCTTCGTAATTTTCACTTAATACTTGTAAGACCATTTTCCCCTCTTCTAAACTAACGTCTCCTGATTGAAGAAGTTCTTCTAACATATACACGTAAAGAATATCTGCAAATTGAAACTCTGCCGTTTTATTCGTTTGTTCTATAAAAAATTGTAAAACTGGTTCTGATGCAATACCCTTACGTAACAAATCATCCTTTGTTAAAAGAATTTCTGTCACGCTCGGTGAAAACATATTTGCTAATTCATCAAGTGATAAATCCTCTTTCATCGTTTGGATTTTATCAATACGTTCTAATATCTTTTCTTTCGGAAAAAATGTTTCCTGGCCTGTGAACGTTGACTTCCGTACAAACCAATCTTCCGGTATTAAATTTTTTCTCTTCCACCTATATAACTGTCCGTATGAAATACCAGTTAGTTCTAATAAATCTTTTTTTGAAATTAAATCTGTACTCAACTGTATAACACTCCTTCCTGATAACAATGTAACATAACACTGTTACACTGTAAACGGACTTTTATAATAAGTAGCGTAACAATGTGTAAAACAAACCTCCTTTTTATATGAAAAAAGGTTCTTACGCATTTCATCAAAATGCATAAGAACCTTTATATATCAAGCTTTAAACCATATATCGTAATAATCAATCCAGCCTTGTGAATTAATCATTACATTTTGTATTTTTTCGTGTGAACTTACTCGCTGTTTATTACGATATAAAGGAATGATATGTATTTCACGTAACAGTGTGCCCTCAATATCGCGTAACAGTGTCACCCGTTTCTCTAATTGATTTTCTGTAAAATAAGGCTGCAATACTTCGTTAAAGTTTATATTGCTATGCTGATGAATAAAGCTGTTTTTTGTAAGAAACATATATAGTAAACTATCTTCTATCCGTTCGCTAATTGTCGCACTATCGTGCATTATGTCAGCCTTTTGTATCGTACTCATTTGCAATAACTCTTCTTGTTCAAGAAACTCAATATCAATTTTAATTCCGTATTTTGCACATTCTTTTTGTATCCAATGCGCATCTTCAACGTGATCTTGCCCTGTAAATGTATATAATCGCAGTGTTTCATTACGGTAAGAGCTGCATTTAATAAGTGTATGTATATCCCTGTTAATTTGAATTGTACCGTTCTTTGTGAGTACTAATTCATCCGCTACTTCTCCGCGCTCTCCCTGTAATTCTTCAACAATTTTATTACCATGAATAATTGTATATAAAGCTCTACGAAACATCACATTTTGCATAGGTCCTTCTTTTGCAGTATTTAACGTACTGTAAGTTACATTCGACTCAAGTCTAGATACTTCTTTATGATGGTTTTCTATATTTTTATAACGTGCTTTCGCTAATATATCGCACGTATTAACTCTGTTCTCTACATTCCATAATTCAATTCGGTCGAGAAAAGGTCGCTCGCGAAAATATAAATCATTTGCCTCTAATACGAATACATCCTCATTCTTTTCACATAACCGAAACGGTCCAGTACCGATTAACTTCCCGTCTTCATCTTCATTTACAATCGAACACTGTTCTGTACTTAAAGCATGTAAAAACAACTTATTATCTGTAGATAAACGAATCTGCACAATATAGTCATCAAGAATATGTAAACTTTCAACGTGCTGTAACATCCAAGCATGTGGATTATTTTTCGCTTTCAAGAATCGTTTAAATGTCTGTTCAACATCATAAGCGGTTAGTTCTTTTTTATTATGAAATTGAACACCTTTTCGTAAGTAGAAGGTCCATATATATTTCTGGTCATCATATTCCCAATAAAACGCAAGTCTTGGCTCTACACTGTTTGTATTTCCGTCTACATACACTAATGTGTCGTATATATGTTTTACCATATGACATTCCGAACGCATCGTAGCGTATACAGGGTCTAATGCAATATCTAGATTCATTTGCACTTGCAAACGTAGCACATCTTTTCTTCCTTGAGACGTCCTCTCAACTTGATAACCGAATATCGAATCTATCCAAGTTCGAAATTGAGTTTGAAGTGATGGAAAATATGAGCTATACCTTTCAATAAATGCACTCCCGCTTTTTACATCCCCTTGTTTCGTTATTTCTTTTCCTCTTTCTAAAATTAAAGAAAGTGGATGTTTTTGAAATAACAACTTTGAACGATTCCCTCTCCCTCGGCCTGGAAACCACATAATCCAATTTAATTCTTCTAATTTTTTTATGATTAATTTACTATTTCGCTCTGTACAAAATAAAGTTTCAGATATATTTTGTATTGTTATTTCTAATCTTTCGTCCTCTGCTCTCCCTTTTCCATACTGGAGCCAAAGGTGCATATATTGCTCCAAAATAGTCATAAAAAGCCCCCTAAAAGATGAAAAATCTTCCTCTTTCATTCTACCCTTTTTCATTTCTAGCTTCCATCTTATCATTTCAATATAGAAAGGAGGAAATAAAAATGAAGTATCTTTTAAAACGTTATAATAAGCCTATTCTCATTCGATTGTTCGGTGAATTGTTAGTCCGAACGACTGAAGCAATGTTAGCTATCATTTTTATTGTTCATGTTAATAAAGCTTTAAATGGTAATGTCATAGTTACAATGCTTCTTTTCGGATTACAGCCTCTCGCTGATATTGTGTTTACATTAATCGCTGGGGGTGTAACAGATAAATACGGCCGAAAGAAAATAATGTTACTCGGATTAGTTTTACAAGCTTTCGCCGTTAGCGGGTTCGTTCTTGCTGAATCAGTCGCCTTTTTCGCCTTATTGTATGTCGTAAATGGTATTGGCCGCTCTTTATATATTCCGGCACAGCGCGCTCAAATCGCTGACTTAACGAAGGAAGAACAACAGGCAGAAATATTTGCTGTTCTGCATACTACTGGAGCGATTGGCTCTGTAATCGGACCATTAATTGGTGCCTTTTTCTATACTAGTCACCCTGAATATTTATTTATTTTGCAAGGTGTAGCCCTTACGCTATATGCTATTCTCGTTTGGACGCAGCTTCCTGAAACGGTTCCACTTAGACAAAACGTTAATAAAACTAAAGAAGTATATCCGCCAAAACAATTTATTTCGAAACATTATGCTGTGTTTGGGCTAATGGTTTCTACGCTACCGATTAGTTTTTTCTACGCTCAAACCGAATCCAATTATCGTATATTCGCCGAAAGTGTATTTCCAAATTTTTTATTCATACTCGTGTTTATCTCAACTTGTAAAGCAGTCATGGAAGTGCTTCTTCAAATTTTCCTTGTGAAATGGTCTGAACGATTTTCTATGCCTAAAATCATTGTTATTTCCTATACTTGCTATACGTTAGCTGCGATTGGCTACGGCTACTCCACAACAATATGGTCATTATTCTTCACATTGCTCTTTTTAGTAATTGGGCAAAGTATCGCTTTGAATCACTTACTACGATTCGTTTCACAAATAGCTCCAAGTCATAGACGCGGATTATATTTTTCTATATACGGTATACATTGGGATATTTCAAGAACTTGCGGGCCTTTTGTAGGAGCATTGTTATTAAGTAAATTAAGCGGTAGTACTCTATTTTATATTTGTGCCTTCTTATTAATAATTGGCGGTATCATTCAAGCATTTTTTGTTCAGTCGATAGAACGAACAAAAGCAAAAGAGCTGTCCCTATAGGAACAGCTCTTCATTTAACCTGCCATATTATTAATGCTATCCTCCGGTGAGAACACAGAAATATGATGTACTTTACCAGTTGATTTTGGAATTACGAATTTTAATTCAAACTGGTCATTTACTTTATAAACATAAATTTTATCATTACCATTTACTTTAACAGACGCTGGTTTTCCTAAAGCCTTTTCGATTTCTTGCAACGTAATTGATTTGAGTTCTGAATGATATGAGCGAACGTCAAAGACTTGAGATCCTTTGTTAAAGCCAAATGCCACATTTTTACTTGTAAAAGTTGCATACGTCCCGTTCCCTGCTTGATCAGTTTTATCTGCTTTCCCCCACGCCTTCTCTATTTCTTCTATATCACCTGTATGCGCCGCATATGGTACGTTAGGTACTTTACCTTCTTTCGCTTGCTCAAATAAATCTTTTACATGGTTAATTGATTTTTGATTAAGCACTGTATTTTTCGAATTAGAATCTGCTGTAGGTTTTGCTGAATCTTGATCTTTTGGTTTTTCCATAGGTTCTTTCTCTGTTTTTGGAGCGGTGTCCTCATTCTTTTTACTGGTTTCTGACGTATCGCTCTTTTTTTCTGTACTATTTTCTGATGTTGAATTAGTTTGTTTCTTTTCCTCAGCGTTATTACACGCGGTTAAAGCCGCTACACACGTTAAAGTTAGGAATACTATAAGCACTTTCATATATACTTTCATCATTTTCAGCCTCCCTCTTCAACATATTCACTTTTGCAACCATTCCATAACACTGTCCCTTAAATTATTTTTGGTCCATAAAGGAAGTACTTCGGTTTACGAAAGTTTTAAAAAGCTTGGAATTGTATTATTAATCCTCTTATTGATCTCCTTGTATACACTTTCTCACCTTAATTGTTATATCCTTCTTTTATTAATTAACATGCGCTGTCACAAAAGCTCATGTCAATTAATAAAACGACAGTTAGTGGTGTTGCAACTGAAACATAGCAGGAATAAACAGCCCCCGTAACGATTGAATTTCCACTCTCAACTTGTTTAACCTATAAGGCTTGAGGGAATGGCACTTGAAATAATATCTTAATAAAATTAAAAAAGCTGTCCTATTTAAGGACAGCTTCAAATATGTATTTTTACACTTCGATTGATTTACCATCTTCAACGATATGGTAAAGTAAATGTGCTAAATGATGAATTGGACCATTTTCTTCCTCTTCTTCATTTGTCTCGCCTTGGAATTCAAGATCATTTAAGTATAGTGCTAAAAATTGATAGAATAATTTCAAATCAAATCCGTAGCAAGCACTTGGTTCTTCATGATCTCCTTCATATTGTAACATTAAGTATTGCTCGTTTCCTTCTTCATCTTCAGCATCAAAGAATACGAAGAAACCAACGTTTGTATCTAAATCAAATAGATGACGAGTACCTTTTTCTGTTGCTTTATCGAAGTCCTCTTCACTTAATTTATGTACTGTTGTTGCCTTTGCATTATCCTCTTGATGAAAATTTACTGTAAATGATTTCAATGCTGACACCTCCTGATTGTATAAAAGTAGCATAACAGATTAAACAACATAATACAAAGGGACTGCTCACAAATGTAAACAGTCCCTTTGTATTCATTTCCGCATTGCACGGAATATAAAGCTTACGATGAAAATCAAAACAATCGCGCCTATTAAAGCCGGAACAATCGCATATCCGCCTATAACAGGTCCAAATTTACCAAGTAATGCTGTACCAAGCCAAGAACCGACAATACCCGCAATAATATTACCAATTACACCGCCTGGTACATCTTTTCCAGTAATTAAACTTGCAAACCAACCTAATATACCACCGACTATTAAAGACCAAATCATATCATTTCCTCCTTTATAATTGACCAATAAAAATTATAATTAGAAACAATTGCTTACCATTAGTTATGTTTCATTTTTCGTAAGTTATTCGTCTTATGAAAATCATTCAAATCTACTCAACCTTTTAAGGACAATCTGGCTTCAATATTGTTCTCATAAATTCGTCTTTAAACGCTTGATAATTAAATTCAACGGCAATCCTTTGTATAGGACGATTATCAAACGTCGTTGGCTCAGCTATTTTTCTAAAATCCGCAACACTTTGACCTCTCGTTACATCATTTGTCGTACTAATCCAAACTGCTGATTTTTTATATTCAAAAATATCATCATTTATAAATGAAATGAACGGAAGTAAATCGTGAATCGGACTCCCAGCAATACCTGGATATTCTTTTTTGTAAAAGTTCTCGTAATAAAAATCAATCATTGGTTTAATAAGTTTTGCCTGCCCTGCTCCTTCTTTATCAATAATATCGACCATTTCAGGAGTAATAAGTGCTTCTTGCGTTACATTTAACGGATATATAGTAGCGTTCTTCGCATATCTCATTACGATATTTGCCGCAATTGGATCGCCGTAAAAATTGGCTTCAGATACCGGTGTAACATTACCTGGAAATAGAAAAGCACCGCCCATTATATAATAAGAACATACTCGATTCATTAAATTGGGGTACAATAAAAATAATGTTGCAAGTGTCGTTAATCGTCCCGTCGCCACAATAATAATATTTTCAGGACAAGGCTCAATTAATTTAATCAATTCGCAAAAATTTTCGCTGTCACAAAATCTCATTTTCGGTGGAATGATTGGACCTAAACCGTGATCCCCATGAATTTCAGGAAAAAACAAAGGATCTTCAGCTGTCATTGGTCTACTGGCACCTTTAATGATTTTCACTTTTGTAGCATAGTATCTTTCTAAAAAATAAACATTTTCCGTTACAATTTCTCTTGATACATTTCCATACTCTGCAACGATACCTATAATATCTAATTTGCATGTTTTATTCGCATAAATTAACGTTACTGCATCATCAATACCAAAATCTCCGAAAAAGATTATTTTTTTATTAACTTTTCTCACCCCTCTCCAGCATAATCTACTATCATTATTATGCAAAAAAGACAAGGCGGTGAAACGGAGATAATTAAAAAAGCCGCCTATTTATTGGCGACTTCAATCTTCTTATACGATAAATATGCTAGTACATTTTTGCTTGAATCATATTTCGGATTATTCCCTTTTCTCGGTTCTCTCATATGTGTTTTTTCAAACCCAGGAATGTCAGGCATTTTCTCTAAAAATTCAAGCATCTCTTCCTCAGTTCCCTCAATACGTACACGAATCATTATTGCTATTCCTCAATTCTCATTTTATCTGTACTAAGTATATCGTACATCAGAAAGACTGCAAGAAATTTATCTTTTTAATGTTGAACTTTTTTTACATACGAACAGTGCCATTTCAGTATAGAACGATTCTATTTTATTGTTTTCAAATTGAATTTTGAAAAATCCCTGCATTTCATTTGATGATTTCATCATACACTCTGTTAACTTTACACGTTTTTGCATAGGTACATCCATCATATCGCACCACCAATCAAAATCGAACTTCTTGTCAAAAGTATGACATGACTGCATTTGCAAACCTTGTTTTTCTAATAAAGTAATCCATTCTGTTTTTTTCAAAGCTCGTTCATGGCTCGGATCTCTCTTCTTTTCGATAAAGTTATAAAATGTATCAAATTCATTATTTTCTGGTGAAACATTATCAATTAATATAAATAATCCATTATTTTCTAACGTTCGATGTACTTCAAAAATAAATTGCAAAGGATCAACAAAGTGATGTGCGGCAATTCGGCATGTAATTGTATCAAAGGCTTCATCAGCAAATGGTAAATTTTCTGCATTTCCTGCTACAAATGATACATTTTCATGTCCGTTCCCTTCTATAAAACCTTTTGCTTTTTCTAACATTTTTTCTGTTAAATCAAGAGCGACTACCTCTTTAAACATTGGGGCTAACAAATTTGCAACATGTCCACCACCAGTAGCAATATCAAGAAGACGAGTATTATGACGAGTTTCAACTTGCTGAACTACATATTGTAAATCCGGTCCATTTGCATGAATTTTACTTTTCACATACTTCTCTGCATTACTACCAAATTGTTGTTTCACAAGTTCTTCTTTACTCATTTTTATCATCTTCTTTCTATAAAGTATTATATTTAATTTATAAGTTCTCTCTATATAATTTCAAATCCTCTTTTAGTCTCGTCTCTTCTATTAGAGACCTTCTATCAAAAAAATTTAACTCTTTTATTTTTAAGTACAAAACAAAAAAGGTTATGGGAACTTATCCCACAACCCCACAAAGTATCTCTTATATTTGAGGATCTTCTTACACGTCTAAATAGCTTAATCCCCCTGTAACTTCACAAGAACTTCTACTTCGCTATTAGTAGCCTCTCTTGCATGAAATCCATATTGATCCATGCCAATCCATATCCACCCAGGACTATCATAAAAAATATCTATGTTGAAATGCTCCAACTTAGTAAGTTCTGACCTAATAAATTTATTCCTACTAGCGATTTGCTTATCAAGCAAACCATATTCTTTCCCATTTTCAAATAGCGCTATAATCTTTCCTGCAAGTGGATGTATACGAACAATAAAGTGATATTCCTTTTCATTTATATTCACCACAATCTTACTAGAATTAGGCATATTCATATCAATCAGCTCCTTTATTGGTTTCATTAACATCATAAAAGATGAATATTTAAATATTATTAATATAATGTAAAAAATATAAAAGCTGACTTCCCTTTAGAAATCAGCTTTTACACATTGTTTATCTTTAAACTTTCTACAAATTTTATAATGTTTCTTTCTCTTCATCATTTCCGGAAACTAAATCTCCTAAAACATCCACCGTAACTTCAACTACAAATTCACAAATCCCTGCTACAACTTCTCCAATTACTTCCTCCATCTTTCTCCCCCCTTGTTTTATGAAACTTATTTTTAGTATAGAAGATACTGGTTAATTTTAACTATCGGAAAAGATGACATTAAGCTTACAAATTTGTAAGCTATTTCATTGTATTCTTCAATATGTACTCCTATCCTTTGAAACTTTAAGTATTATTAACAGTCAGATCGGCCATCATAATATAAGGTACGTCATAATCCAAAATTTGAGGAGGCGTGTAAAATATACTACGTAAAACTAATTAAAGGTCAATCTTTCTATGCTTTTGATCATCGTTTCTTAATATCCGAGGAAAAAGAGGTTTCAGAGAAAATTTTTAATTACTTACGCCGTAATGAATTCTTTGAAGTGCGTAAAGAAGAGTTTTCTGCCTAGCGTTTGAAAAATATTAAGAAACAACTCACATAAAAGTTTTACTAATTTTATCTATTTTTTATTTTTTGAGAAAAGTGAGACGTATTATCTACGCTCTTGCTTTTTTTATTTTCCCTACACATACTTTTCCTTTGAATTTACTTGTAAGTTTTTTTGTCTTTTTAGTTACCCATCGCATCACTTAATCCATCATTTTTCCACAAATCAAAAAGATTGAAATCCACTAATGAAACACGTAATATAGACTCTGACTCTAAAAAAGGCGCGTTAAAAAATAATGAATAAATACGGAGGTTTTATATACGAGTTTTTAATTTCAAAAGACTGAGAGGTTTAAATTATGTGGCGTAATAAAAATGTTTGGATCGTATTAATTGGGGAGTTTATTGCTGGTCTAGGGTTATGGCTTGGTATTCTTGGTAATCTTGAATTTATGCAAAAATACGTCCCTTCTGATTTCATGAAATCAGTTATATTATTTATCGGACTGTTAGCTGGCGTTCTAGTTGGTCCAATGGCTGGTCGTGTCATTGATCAGTATGAAAAAAAGAAAGTTCTTCTTTACGCTGGATTTGGTCGTGTTATTAGTGTTATTTTCATGTTTTTCGCTATTCAATATGAAAGTATCGCCTTTATGATTGCTTTTATGATTGTACTTCAAATTTCAGCGGCATTTTATTTCCCTGCATTACAATCTGTAATCCCACTTATCGTTCGTGAACATGAGCTATTACAGATGAACGGTGTACATATGAATGTTGGTACAATCGCTCGTATTGCAGGTACTTCACTAGGTGGAATTCTTTTAGTTGTAATGAGTTTACAGTATATGTATGCCTTCTCAATGGCAGCATACGCTTTATTATTCCTCTCAACTTTCTTCCTACAATTTGAAGATAAAAAATCAGCTACATTAAGTAAACAATCAGCTAAAGATAATAGTTTTATGGAAGTATTTCGTATTTTAAAAGGAATCCCTATTGCTTTTAAAGCACTTATATTAAGTATTATCCCTCTTTTATTTATAGCTGGATTCAATTTAATGGTTATTAACATTAGCGAAATGCAACATGACCCAACAATTAAAGGATTCATATATACAATTGAAGGTGTAGCGTTTATGTTAGGTGCATTCGTTATTAAACGTTTATCTGATCATTTCAAACCTGAAAAGTTACTATATTTCTTCGCATTTTGCACCGCTTTTGCACACCTTTCGTTGTTCTTTAGCGATATTAAATGGATGGCACTTGCCTCATTTGGTTTGTTTGGATTTAGTGTTGGCTGCTTCTTCCCTATTATGTCGACAATTTTCCAAACGAAAGTCGAAAAAAGCTATCACGGACGTCTCTTCTCATTCCGTAATATGTTTGAAAGAGTTATGTTCCAAATTGTCTTACTCGGCACAGGCTTCTTCTTAGATACGATTGGATTACAGTATATGGTTCTAATTTTCGGAGTCATTTCATTGTTGATTATTTTTATTTCCCTATCTAAGCAGAAACAATTTGAAAAACAAACGTCACAATCTGCAAATTTATAAAGTGAAACTTTAATCAGTGAGGGGTTTGTTCATCTCCCACTGCCCACAAATAGCGGGATAAAACTAATACTTCTTAAGACTGGATCAAGTATTTTACTTAATCCAGTCTTTTTCAATTCCTAAGATTAAACTTTATATACTTTGTATAGTCCAAATTTTTAAAGGTGGATCGCCTACTGTTTTCGAATACAATAAACAATAGATTTTTCAAAAAGGAGCTGTGGAAATGTCTGTTGGTATGCAAGTATTAATTACCCTTCTTTTTTCATTAATTATGTTTGGCGTCCTTAATTTTTTAGCCATTTCCCTATCTCAAAATCACTTTAAAAGAAGGATTGTTGCAGGTTTCTTATTTTTACTGTTAACTCCCATTATCTTTTTGACTACTACAGCATTCGCTTCTATATTCGATAAAGGTGGTTTTGGTGCAGCTAACCTAGCCTTTATTATTACAGATGTATATATTGTAAATGGAATTTTCATTCTTCTTTCCGCTTCATTTATCCTCAAAAGACATAACATAAGATAGACTGTTAGGCATGAATCTGGTATTACACTAGATTCATGCCTTTTTATTTTGAAAATCTCATCTTTATCCAAATTTTTATGTGAAATTTAGTAATTCTTTATAAAAATTTAAACTTTATTTTTTACAATATTCCTATCGTATTCGCACGTTTATAAAAACTAATAAGAAAGGAGTACACAATGAAAAAGTTTCTACTTGTTTTTCCTATATTAGTCGTTCTACTTAGTGGATGTAGCAATAATGATATATACGGCTCTTGGGAAGTCATTTATAATAAAAAAGGTGAATGCCCTGTATATTATAAATTTGAAACAGTTGTAAAAGAAGAAAAGAAAGAAAAGGTTGTTCACAATTTAGTGGAAATGCAAACAACAAATAAAAAAGAGGATTTATTTAAAGGAACGTTTGTTAAAAATTCTAACGTTTATCATATTGATTATGGTAACTCGTTTACATCAGATCAATCTTTAAAAGTTGTCGATAATAAATTAAATGTATACTTTTTTACAACTGAAAAAACATGTACATATAAAAAAACAAACAATTAATCTCCATTTATAACGTAGAAAATATTTTCTGCGTTATTTTTATTTCTCTCCTTATTATCCTCCCTCTAAATTTGTCAATCGTTTTAATTTTCATAAAAAAATGATAAAATGTAAACATGTGTTTTCAGAATAATTAAAAACGCAGAAAGAAAACACTGTTTTTAGGAGGGGTTTTGATGACTTACACGTTAGCAACTAGAATGAAAGCATTCCAATCTTCTATATTTAGTGAATTAGGGGCCTATAAAAAAGAGAAAATTGCAGCAGGTCATAAAATGATTGATTTAAGTATCGGGAATCCCGATATGCCTCCTGCTGATTTCGTAAGAGAAGCAATGGTACATACAGCAAGTGCAAAAGAAAGTTACGGATATACGTTATCTGGTATTCAAGAATTTCACGAAGCTGTAACTGAATATTACAACAACACTCATAATGTTATATTAAATGCTGAAAAAGAAGTTTTATTATTAATGGGTTCACAAGACGGACTCGTTCATTTACCTATGGTTTTTGCAAATCCGGGAGATATAATACTAGTTCCTGATCCAGGATATACAGCTTATGAAACAGGAATTCAAATGGCCGGTGCAACATCTTACTACATGCCATTAAAGAAAGAAAATGATTTCTTACCTAACTTAGAAGTTATCCCTAAAGAAATTGCCGATAAAGCGAAGATGATGATTTTGAACTTCCCAGGGAATCCAGTTCCAGCAATGGCTCATGAAGATTTCTTTAAAGAGGTAATTGCATTCGCGAAAAAACATAATATTATCATTGTCCATGATTTTGCTTATGCTGAATTTTATTTTGATGGTCAAAAGCCAATTAGCTTCTTATCTGTACCTGGTGCAAAAGAAGTTGGTGTAGAAATAAACTCTTTATCAAAAAGTTATAGTTTAGCAGGTAGCCGTATTGGTTATATGATTGGTAACGAAGAAATTGTCGGCGCGCTTACGCAATTTAAGTCTAATACAGATTACGGTGTGTTTTTACCAATTCAAAAAGCTGCATCCGCTGCATTACGACACGGCGCTGCGTTTTGCGAGAAAAACCGTGGAATTTACCAAGAACGTAGAGATACTTTAGTGGACGGATTCGGCAAATTCGGTTGGAATGTCGATAAACCCGCTGGAAGTATGTTCGTTTGGGCTGAAATTCCGAAAGGATGGACTTCTCTAGAGTTCGCTTATGCACTTATGGATCGTGCAAATGTCGTTGTCACACCAGGCCATGCTTTCGGTCCTCACGGCGAAGGCTTTGTACGTATTGCACTTATTCAAGATAAAGTAGTATTACAAGAAGCAGTTGAAAACATTAAAAATAGCGGTATTTTCTCTATTGAAAAAATAGAAGAATTAGTTAAGAATTAATAATAACTCCCCTGCTTAACTTTAGCAGGGTTATTATTATTCCTGGAGGTACGATATGAATATTAAAGATACTCTTCCACATCGCTATCCATTTTTAATGATCGATAAAATTACAAACGTTAAAGAATCTCAATCAGCTATAGGATACAAACTGATCACAAATAACGAGTGGTTTATTAATAACAATCAAAACTATATGCCTCATATGCTAATTGTAGAAGCACTCGCTCAACTTAGTGCTTTTGTAAGTACAGGTGAATCTGAAGGACTTGGTTTCCTCTCCTCTTTAGATGGGGTGGAATTTCATGAAAATGCGTATCCCGGTGATAAACTTGACTTACATTATGAATTAACACGTAACAGACGAGGTTTTATTCTTGGGAAAGGAATTGCCTCTGTAAACGGTCAATCAATCGTTACCATTGAAAAGCTATTAATATATCAAGCTGATTAAACAGATTACATAGTAAGGAGTAGAAAAATGCGGAATGTTGTTGGTATTGATGCTGGGGGAACATTAACAAAAATTGCTTACTTTAACGAAATGAACAAATTAGTTTTTGAAAAATTTTATTCATATGAACAAAAAAGAATTAAAGAATGGCTTCATAATAATAATTCAATTACACAATTATGCATTACAGGTGGTAAAGCTAAACAGTTAGAACAACTACTTTCAGGTTCATATAAAATAGTAGAATTAAACGAGTTTGAAGCTACTTTAGCAGGCGTACGCTACATACTAAAAGAAGAAAAACGTGCTATAAACAACTTTGTATTAACAAATATCGGTACAGGTACTTCCATTCACTATGTTCACGACAAGCAATACGTTCGCGCTGGGGGAACTGGCGTTGGCGGTGGTACTATTATGGGCCTTTCAAAACTATTAACAAATATAGATCATTTTGAAGATGTGATTCCGCTTACGAATATAGGCTCCAGAAAAAGTCTAGATATTACAGTTGGAGATATTTATGGTGGGATTCTCTCCCCTATTGATAATAACTTAACTGCTAGTAATTTCGGAAAAGCGGCCATTACAGATTCAAATTATAGTAGTTCAGATATACTAGCTACCGTTCAAGGACTTGTCGGTGAAGTCGTCACAGCATTAAGCCTTCAATTCGCCGAAACGAAAAATATTGACCATATCATTTACATCGGTTCTACTCTATGTAATAACGTACATCTTCAAAATATTATAAGTAGCTATACAGAATATCAAAATAAAATACCAGTCTTTTTACAAGACGGCGGTTATAGTGGTGCGATTGGTGCTTTACTTCATGGTACGAAATAAAAAAGCTGACTTTTGTCAGCTTTTTTGCAATGGTACTTCAAATTCAATAATTGACTCTCCATTCTCACCAATTCGTTCCACACTAATTCTATTAATTACACAGTCCAACTTCTCATGAAAACTAGGAATCCCCTTCGCTATTTCAGTTGCTAACTCCGCGCTACCTTTTCTCCCAACTGTTACATGTGGTATGTATGGAATATCCGTTCTCAAAAATTGTAGTAAAGGACCTGTATACAATCTATCGTGCAATTCTTCTATTTTCTCTTTCCCTATCACTTAGATTCCCTCACAGGATGTTCATCAAAAAATTGCTTTCGAAAATCTTTATTATTAACTAGCTTTTCTATTTTTTCTTGATTACCGTAAAAGAAGTTCATTACGATTCCCTTATTCCATATAAGATCATCCTTTGGTAAATCATTAAATTCTTTATAAAGTATGGGTAAAAGTTCTTCTCTTTTCAATGCAAAACTTTGATTTTTAACCTGAAACTCATACCCTTTCGCATTTGGTACTAAAATTGCAAGATAAATAGCATTAAAGAGAAAGTTCTTTTTCATCGTATCCCTTTCATCAAACCAATACGTCTCAATGATATCTTCTGTTAAATTACCACTCTTTTTCTCACCGTATTTCACCGCGATCTTCTCATTTTTCAAATTTATACTTTGAACTGTTCCACCACCAGGTAAGTTTTTAACAATCGCAAACACGTCGGAATTATTTCCAACGTATGTCCCCGTATATTTTTTAAAAACCCCAGGTTCAATATGTGATATTTCTTTTATTTGTTCCCCATTAGAACAAGCAGTAACAAATAAAAAAAATGTTAGCATAACACCTGCTATGCTATTCATATACTTCATTAGACACCCCCAAGTTCTATTTATTATCCAATCTATACAATGTATCCATTAAAAACCCTTTAAAATATACGCATTTTAATCAAAATTAAAAATTTTCAATTTTTATGTTTACAATTATCCATTAATTGTATATAATTACTAACGTAAGAAAAATATTCTAAAAGGAGGTCGAAGGAAATGATGAAATTACAATTAGATGCTTTAACTTTAGCGTTAACTGCACCTGTGTTTTTCGGACAATTAAATATGAATTCGACCACCCTAATGGAGAATTGAAAATCGCACTTTATTTCTATTAATTCATAAATTCGCCACAGGAGGTCGTATACTTTCCTGTGGCTTTTTCACGCCCAGCCATAGGAGAACGATATCTTCCTGTGGCTTTTTTGTGCGATTTTTTAGTCTCATACATTATTTTTTAAAGAAAGGAGCAACATTCGATGACTATTAGCGTATTGTTTTTAAGTATTACGATTCAAAGAAATACACTTTCCAAAGCTGAAATTCTTCATAATGAGCAAATTGCAAAAGCTATGAATGATGTTAAGGAGCGCCAAGTGCTTTATTGTGATCACCTGTAATTCCTTTTCGAAAGGAGGAATTCGTCTATGACTTTTCATATTTTCTTTTTTACGACAGCACTTCAGAAAAAAACGTTATCTGAAGCTGAAATATTTCGTAAACAACAATTAAAACAAACTATGGATAAAATAACGGACATTAAAAGTTCGTATTATACACAAATGTATTAAAAATATTTTTTAAAGGGGTAATATCCTAATGAAATTTAAAGCTTTCTTTTTAACGATTACCATTCAAAAACGCAAACTTTCAAAAGATGAAATTTCACGTGAACAACAAATTAAAAATATTATGGACGGAGTAAAAGAGCGTCAGTCCTCTTATTACAATCGTCTTTACTAAATAAATTATAAAGGGGCAATATCCTAATGAAATTTAAGGCTTTCTTTTTAACGATTATCATTCAAAAACGTAAACTTTCAAGAGATGAAATTTCTCGCGAACAACAAATTAAAAATATTATGGATGATGTGAAAGAGCGCCAGTCCTCTTATTACAATCGTCTTTACTAAATAAATTATAAAGGGGTAAAAATCCAATGAAATTCAGAGTATTATTTTTAACGATTACCATTCAAAAAAATAAACTGTCTGAGTCTGATATGCTTCATGACCAACAAATTGAACAGGCTATGGACAACGTAAAAGAACGACAAAGTCATTATTGTAGTCACCTGTAATTCCTATTCGAAAGGAGGAATTCATGTATGAAGTTTCACCTTTTCTTTTTAACCATTACGATTCAAAAAGAAACTATATCTGCAAATGAAGTACAACAAGAGGTACAGTATAAAAAGATTATAGATGAAATTCGTGATCGTAGAAGCAAGTACTACACTCACCTATAATTGTTTGAACTTACATTAGAAATGAAAGGAGTCGATTATGATGTTAATGACGCGGTGTAAAGAAATGATTTGGATAGTTCAGAGGGATTCCACGTAGTTTAACAGGAATAATTTATACAAGTGTTGCAGTTAATTTGATGTGTGAAAAATATATAATAATACGTATTTCATACACTCTAAAAAAACAAAAGATACACCACTATTAAGCGGTGTATCTTTCTCAACATATTCTATTTCCGTTTACTTCGTTTCGTCTTAAACAATCTCACTAAGTTCGAAACAACCGTTTTTGTTACCGCATAAGCTGGTACTGCTAAAATCATTCCGATAATTCCCGCGAAATTACCTACCCCTAAAATAAGGATGATAATTGTTAACGGATGGATATTTAATTTTGAACTCATAATACGCGGTGAAATGATGTTACTTTCAAACTGTTGTACGATTGTTACTATAATAATTACGTACAAAGCTTGCATCGGAGATACGAACAGACCTATAATGACAGCTGGTGCTGCTCCGATAAATGGACCTAAGTTCGGAATTATATTTGTAAATGCTGCGATAATCCCTAAAACGAAAGCATACGGTAAACCGATAATTAAATAACCAGTAAATGTAAAGGCACCTATAAATAAACAAACGAGCGCTTGCCCTTGAATATATGCAGATAATGTTTCGTTCGTTTCCTTTATGATACGAAGTCCTTCTTCACGGTAAGACTCTGGTAATACACTAACAGCTTTTCCTGGAAATGCATGTCCATCTTTAAACATATAAAATAAAATGAACGGTACTGTAAAAATAACTAACGCCACGTTCGTGATAATACCAAATAAAGCCGTTGCACTCGACGTAATTGTGTTTGGTATTTCCTTTAAGTATTCAATCGCATTTTTCTCAATTGTTTCAATGGAAACGTAGTTTTGTGTAGATAACCATTCAAATAACCTATGATGGGATAGATCTTGTATGTATACTTTCCCCTCTTTTATATAAGTCGGCATGTTTTTCACTAGATCCATTAGCTGTTGTGAGATGGTTGGAACAACTACTCCAATAGCAACTCCAGTTAATGTGATAATAAAAAGATACAGTAGTAAAATCGCTAAACCTCTAGGTACTTTTTTATTCTCCAAAAAGACTAACAATGGGTTAAATATGAAGTATAAAAATAACGCGATTAAAATTGGGAAAAATAATGTTGATATGAAGATACCAATCGGTTGAAATAGAAACGATATTTTTGTGCAAATAAATATAATTCCTACAACCATCAGCACTTCTAATGTCCAAAAGTGCACTTTCGATTTCAAAAAAACGTCCTCCTTTAAACTAGCACTTCTCTTCATTGTACCAAATTAAACTTAGATTTCACATAATATTTTCCTTTACAATATTCCAAAATCCCATTAAATACACTACAATGAGATTACAGACAAATTTGCAGGTAAAGGTGATAAATATGACACAATGCATCATTTGCAGAAAAGATACGAAAGAACTTAGTGAACAATATGTCATTCCAGAGATATTATGTGGATATTATTTCACAAACTCAATTTGTGATTCCTGTCATGAACATATGACAACAAATATTGACCGTCCTTTAATTAGACATAAATTAAGTCAATATAAGATTGAGCAAATGAAAAAACAAATCGACTCCCCTCTCTATACGAATGAACATGGTGAGGAGCTAGCAGCCGCTGAGACAGATGTAGTCGAAGTAAGTGATGAGATACTTTATTCTAATGCATTAATTATGAAACTATGTAAAAAGCACGATATTTCATTACATAATGAAATTTGGAAAGAAGAGCGCGTAACAAAAGTAGCTAGTTCTATTCAACGTGAATTGCTTTTAGATAACCGTAAATATAAGATGAGTGTATTAAAAATGGCCTATACTTTTGCTGTACAAACAATTGATGGCTACTTTGACGATCCAGATGCGATTGATATTTCTACCATTCTATTAAATGCCGATTTCATGGAATTAAAGGAAAAGAGTATCGTTCGTGACTTAAGCAAAAGCTCTTTATGGAATACATTAAATACAACGAGCGAAAACCATTACTTTATTTTACTTAGTGATAAAGACGGTCTGTTCTGCTTCATTCGCCTATTTGATATTTTTGATGTTGTTGTTCATTTATCAGAAAAAAAATACAATCTTCCATCACCAATTGTCGGCGTAAATAATGTAGACAAAAAAGGATTTTTTGTGGAAAGTTTAAAACAGTATATGGATGGGCTATTTAAAGAAACTACACGTTCTATTTAATCCACATAAGAACATACGGTCTCCTTTCTTCATGAAAAGACACTGTGTTATAATGAGTATGAAAAGAACAATACAATCACATAAAACAATTAAAAACTGTATATAAATAAAAAAGACTAGTGTGCGGCTACACACTAGTCCACGTAACTTAGCAGATTGGATTGTTCATTTATCCTATTTGTTTCGTACAAACACAACAACCCACATTCTATAGGCATAGGTGGGTTGTTATTTTTTGAGCTTGTCAATTAAGACGACAATAAACGTTAACAATGCAATGAGAAACAGTCCACCTTGCAGTAACAACGTAATTTCACTCACTTATTATCACCCCCCTCCTACTCGGAGAAGTGATAATTGAACAACCAACCTTACCATAAGTTACCTCTTAATTTTATCATATTTTTTAATTGTTTACGACGAAAACCCGCAAGCTATTAAGTTGCGAGTTTTTTTATTTTTCACTATTTTTACTCCTATTTCAATTTCTCCATAACCGCATCATAAAATTTCCGTTCATCGTCTACATTTAAGTGAATACGACTTACTGTTTTAGAAAATCCATATAACAACTGTGCTTTAATTGGCTCTTTTAACGTTATTTCAAAAGTTGCAGGTTCTTTTATAAATTCCATAACAGTTGCGTCAAGAACCTCTTTCTCTTCTTCTTTCGTTAAAGGTTCACCTTTATAAAACGCAATGTTATCAATTTGTGTATATGGTATAACGATTTTCTTTCCTAATCCAATTTGAATGATCACTTTTTCTTCCGCCACGATAATTGGATTTTTACGCATCGCTTGGATTTCAGCTAAAAAATAAAACATCGCATATATGTTCAAAATGAGTAAAATCCAAGCTATAACTGGATTCCATTGATGAAGTAAATAATGAAAACCGATACTTTCAATTAATGTTGCATGAATAATCATGATATAAACACCTATTGCACCGGTCTTCTTATGATATGAATATATGAATTCATTTTCTAGTACTTTTTCACGCCACGATAAAAAAGCATAATAGAGTAATTTACACTCTGTTAGAATGATATTTACTGTCTTACTTCGCTTCATATTAGCATCAAATGCTGCATCAATCGCATAAGAAAATGAAGAATACTCACTTCTATATTCTTTATATCGTTTTATTATTTTAGGAAGTACTCTTATAATTTTATATATCAGAAACAGTTCAAAACATACGAACACAATTTCTCCAGCAACTATTACATACGAAACAAATGAAAAAGCTTGTAAATAATCACTAGGAATTATAAATCTTGCGAACACATATCCAGCTATAACTACAGGAAACATATACGTTAACGAATATCTTTTCCTTATAATAAAGAAATATGTGATAACCGGAATTACAAACATAAAATCTAATAACGAACCAAGCACTACTTCTTTCGGGGCAGCTGGCACTATTGGAAGGGCATACAATAAATAGTTTGATAACATAATTAAAGATATGAGCCCAATCCAAATGCCTTTTCGCCTTCGTGAAATTGATGGATTCATTCCTTCTCTCCTCTATTCAAAAACCTCATTTAAATGATCTTTATAAAATGAAATGGCACGTTCAAATTCTTTTACTTCCTCTACTTTTACGACCATTTCAAGTAGTAATTTCATCGCGGATTCATGATCGTTTACGTTATATTTTGCTAATGATAAAAATACTTTCATCACGTCATTTTCCGGGAACTTCTTTATCCCTGCTTCTAATACAGTAATCGCTTTATCATATTCCCCTATACAACGATACGTACTGCCAAGACCGATATACGCACCGCGAAGTGATTCACCATCAAGTCCGTTCGCAATCGCCTGTTCATAATACGGAACCGCCTCCATTTCAAGACCCATGACATCATGTATCCAAGCGCATTGATATAGCACTTCTGCATCTCTCGTAAAATTTGTTAATCCTATAAGTATCTCTCTAGACTGCGCATATTTCTTTTCATTTCTAAGTTTAATAGCTTGCTTTAATAAATGTTCCATACAATCCACTCCTCACAAAATGTTCATTATGCATATATCATGTATTACACATTTACGAGCAGCTAATGGTCTATTCCATTGATTTGATTCAATTTAATACTTAGTGAGGGATACGTTCCCCCACTAAGTTAATATTAACTCCATTATATACTATGCGACTGCAGCTCTTTCTAAAAGCTTAAATTTCCATCGCAGTAATACGATTACATAAATGCTCTAACATATTGACAATTTCTTTTGCAGTTTCATCTTTCCCATTACATAACTTCACATTACCATCTTGTCCAATGACGTGATGCACGGCGCCGCGAGAATATAAAGAATGCGGTGAGTTCGCTACCATCACACTCGCTTTTGCACCTTCCATTCTTTTGCTTGCTCTTTCAATAAGTTCTGCTTCATTTACATCACTTTCCAGTTTAAAGCCGACGAGTATCGTTTCTGGATCCCAACTCTTTATTTGTTTTAATATTTTTGGCGCTTTTTGAAAATGAATAATTGGTGCGATATCACTTGAAATCTTTCCGTTCATATTAAGAACATTTCCATCTTGATCACAAATTTTTTCGACAACCCAATCTGAGCCAGCTGCAGCCATAATAACTGCATCTACTTTTTCATGTGTAATAATACTTTTCATCTTATCTTGTAAATCAATAATCCCCTCAAATGGGTGCAATTCTAATTGGTTATTTACAGCCATTGGCTTCTCAGCAAAGTAGCCATGCAAATATATTACATTTGCTCCTTTTGTCATTAGCTCTTCTGCAATGATTCTTCCAATCGTACCTTTTGCTAAATTTGTATGTCCGCGTACTTGATCCCATTTTTCTAGGCAACCGCCGCTCGTAATTAATACTTTTTTCCCCTTCATAATAACCATCCCTTACTGATTTTTCGCACGAAACCACTCTGTTCCAAAGTCAACTGCATCACGTTGCCTCATAAAGCGGCACGTTGCATTCCCTATCTTCCCACGCGTAACTGTTCCTTTACGCTCATATTCAACTCCGATTTCTACAAACGTGTCAGAATCGTAATCCATTTCAACGAATTCTTTCCATACTCTTACCCCTTCTTCTATAATAGGCGCTCCTACCTTTATTAACTCACGTGCACCTGTACGTACCTCAGATAAATGTATGGACGTATTGGAGTCATAACCGACACCAAGTAATAATATGTATCCATCTAAATCGTATATTTTTCGTAATGGCGATTCTTCACCAAAACTTATGGAAAGTGAATGATTCGCTGTAATTTCTTCTGCGTGTTTCCCCCATGCTGCAAAACTACTGAGCGGATGATTACTGCGCAATACATTCGGATATGTACGAAAACATTCAACTACTTCTCCCATTGCCCTTGTTGGTGTTATACGTGGGTCAAATGCTGGGACGTTATCCCGAATAATTTGCCACCAGTCTTCTGGTACAGGTGGTCTTGACCAATGTTTTGGATCGGATAAGTCTGAAGATTGGGTTGGCATAATGATTGTTCCCTCTTCCGTAATGACTTTCATTAACGCCTCTACTACTGCAACTGCTCCGCCAGATACCCAACCAATCGAACTTAATGATGAATGAACAATAACTGTCATTCCCTTTTCTATTCCTAATTCTTTTAAATCATTTGTAATTGTTTCGATTGTATTTGGAAATTGTGTATTCGCCACTATTTCATTCATTTTCACGATTGTTCCCCCATTTTACTTTAAACTAATACATACATATATTATCATATTTTTCTTAATTTTTAACATAATCATTTTCAAACAAAGCATAAAAATAGCTGTTCCAATTCTTTCTCTGCCAACAGTTCCTTTTTCCTTGCAAACCTATTACCTATACCCTTCATTTTTAAATTTGTCTTAATGTTTAATCCTTTGTGAAATTTCATACGCCGTATGTAAATTTATTTATTTTTACATTCAAATTATATAAAAACAATGGTAAGATTACTTCGATTTATCTTACTACTTTAAGGAGGTATTTTTATGAAAAAAATTGTCGGGTTGTCTCTAGCTTTTGTTTCTGTCATATCTATTACCATTCCTTCTTCGACATTTGCAGCAAATCATTATGACACATTCGGAGGGAAGTTAACGGGTGGTGTAGGAAATTGGGGGAAGTCCACACAATATTATTGGATTGATAGTTCAGCTTCTGGAGAATCCTCTAGAATTAATAGTTCTATGAGCGCTTGGGTTCATACAGGTAAAATTGTATCGACGCCTCTTTCTTTTAGAAATACTTCAAACAAGCCTTCTAGTGTAATAGATATTTACAAAGGCAATTATTATCCACGTTCAAGTGGTATTCTTGGTGAAACAAAATTTTATAGAAGCGGTAGTCAAATTGATCCGTCTTCTAACTATTCTTGGGAAAAAATTCAACTCAATTCATCGTCATTCGATTCTCTAAATACTTATCATAAGTCAGGAACCATTGCTCATGAAATGGGACATGCATTTGGCCTTGCTCATAACAATTATGAAGGTGACTCTATTATGTGTCAGTTTGGCTCAGGTAGAACTGTAAATACACCAGATTCAGGTTCACTTTACGGAATTAACTCATTGTATTAATTAGTATTCTATATTAGGAATGGAGTGAATTATATGAAAAAGAAATTTATTGCGAGTGGACTTATATGTATCATATTAACTTCAAGTGTTGCATTTTATATTTATAGTGATTCACAAGAAGTAGAAATGAAGCAAAGCTCTCCCGTATCTTTGCTAAAAGTATCATCAAAAAAATCTGTTTTCAAAACAAACGATATTACACAAGTAATTCATAAGGCCGACTTTGAAAAAACATATAATGATGTAAAAGAATTAGCTTTAAATGCTGATATTATAGTAGAGGGGACAATTATTGAATCTCAGTATTTTGATTTTAATACAAATACATTTACGCGTTCAAAAATTCAAGTTTCAAAAAGCTTTAACAATGCAGTGAACCCCGGTGATATAATTCAATTTATTGAAATTGGTGGTGTCACAACAAAAGGTAAATTACAAGAGTATGATCCAGAAAAAATTAAAATACAAAAAAATGAATTAAACGAACCGATTGAAGTTTTACTAGATGGTGCTCCAACTTCTAAAAAGAATGAAAATGTTCTTCTATTTGCCAAAGAAGATATGGAGGATTTTTTCAAACTTAAAGAAAAAGTGTTCATTTCTTTAAATTCTTATCAAGGTAAATTTACAATTGATGAGAATAACAAAGTAAAACGGTATACTGAAAAGTATGATCACAAACTAAACAAACCGGCTTCTCATTCTACTAATAAATATAATTCAGGCGAAGCAAATTTATTAAATGATACTTCCTTAGAAACTACATTACCTGATATGGAAAATCAAATTACTAGTAGTTTGAAAAATAATTAAGAGAATAATAGTGTTTTCATGAGATATGTAAAAGTAAAAAAGAAGCCGTCCAAAAAGTATTCTGGGACGGCTTTCTTTTAGTAATAGGTTTTGTCATATTTTGTCGTTAAGTCGATATAATGTGAATTGTGTTCGATATAATTTTATTTACTATCGTTATCTTAACAAAAAGATTAAACTTTTGGGACAGCCCCTTTTTACGCTACGCTGTTATTTTTTCTTCTTTTTTCACAACTACAGCTACATAACTATGCAATATCATTCCGACAATAACGAGGCTCATTCCAATCCACGATAAAGAAGACGGGATTGGAGCAGATAACCAGATAAGCTCTCCTACTAATGCAAATAAAACTTCACCAGACTGTGTCGCTTCGACTGTTGCTAATTTTTGCGGATCATCTTTTACAAGATCTGTCGCATAGAAGAATAATACTGTCGCAATTAAACCTGAACTAATCGCAACGATAAAACATTGAAAAACTTGACTACTTGACGGTAAACCGCTTGTAGATACTTCGTAACCAGAAAGTAAAAACCAAAATGGTAAACTTGCTAATGTCATACCGAGAACTCGTTGGAAGACATCTAATTCGCCCTTACATACTTGCATCATTTTTCTATTTCCAAGTGGATACGCAAACGCAGCAATGAGTACCGGAACTACACATAAAATGGTTTCACGAATTCCTAAAGAAGAAGCGTGTTCTACTTGCATAAGAACAACACCGAATAAAATAATGCCTGACATTACTAATTCCTTCATCGGAAGCTTCTTATGTAATGGGTCTACAGCGAAAAATGGTGTTAATAAAATTCCTGCAACTATCGTAATTTGCCAAGTTGAAGCAACGAGCCACCCCGGTCCAAACGCACCCGCGAAACTAAGCGGTGCATAAAAGAGACCAAATCCAACAATACTCCATAACAACCATTCTTTCGGATTGTTTTTCATATATTGAAAGAGTTGTTTTAAGTTCCCTCTATACATAACAATAAGTAATAGCATTGGAACCATAAAGTAATACCGTAGTGATGCACTCCAAATCCAACTTCCGCCTTCTAAGTCCATCGACCGGTTTAACACAAAGGTAAAGGCAAAGAAAAACGATGCCACTATCCCTACTGCAATAGCTTTCATTATAAAACCCCTTGTTTAGTTTCTTGTTATACTATACAACAAAATGAATATAATTAAAATTCGGAATACTTATTATATATGTATTCTTTAAAGAAACAACACCATATATTCGTCATCACTATATACACCATTCATTTTTAAAGCTCTCTTTTCAATTCCATAAGTTTTAAAGCCCATTGATCCGTATAATTTTTTTGCTGGTTCGTTTGTGGATACAACCCCTAAGTTCAATTGCTCTAGTTCTATTTCTCTCGCTCTTTGAATTGCATTTGCAATTAACTCACGTGCCAGTCCGTTACGTCTATTTTGTTCATCTACATACATCGCAACGATATGACCTTTATGCTTATACGCCTCTTTCTCTTCTGTTAGTAAAGTGACAACTCCAATTAATTGATTTTCTTCATTAAAAGCACCAAATGTACAGCTAGTATTAGATGTTAAATTACTTGCAACTCGCTCAAGAGGATTTTCTTGCCGCACCGCTTCTTCATAAGTTGTTACAAATGCCTCTGGATTTACTTGTAAGGCTTGTAAACGTAAGTCCCAATATTGCTCCGCATCTTCTTTAGTAAGTAATCGAATCATTTTCCCCATCCCCTTTAAGTTTACATAATATTTTTATAGACTATTGAATAAAGATTGATATTCTTCTTTTAACATACTATAACGATAGCGATGAATGAACTTACCTTGACGTAATCGATCATTTCTCATTAGTCCTTCACAAACAAATCCAGCTTTTTCATAACTCTTTCTAGCTTTTAAATTATCTTCGTCTACTCGTAGCCAAACTTTTTCTAATTGGAATTCAGAAAAGCCGATTTGTAACATACTGTATAGAGCTGCCATTCCATATCCTTTACCCCAATATTCTTTATTTCCAATTGCAATCCCTAATTCGGCATTTTTATTTGTATTATCAAAGTTTTTTAGGTCTACCCATCCAATGTGTATACCTTCCTTTGTAACGATAGCTCGTTGTTCATAACCATTCTTTCGACTTATGCATGCTTCAATCCACCTTCTCGTATCTTCACGAGTGAACGGTGGATATTGATTTGGTACAACTAAATGCTTTGTTACTTCTGTATCTAATGACCATTGATATCGATCTTCTACATTGTCTAGTGTCAATTCTCTTAATTGAACGAATGGTATATTCACTTTGCTATCCCCTTCTCATTTCCCTATAGAAAATCCTTCGAACACTCTTCCTCCATACTGATCTAGCGTTTTTTCTACAAAAGTAATTAATTCATTTTTCTCCTCTGTTTTATAAAAATGATCAAAAGCCGCTACAAAATGTTCTGCATATTGTTCGTCATACCTTCTTAACACTCTAATAAACCATTTTGAATTTCCAAGCCATTGACCATTTGCCCTTAAAACATATTCATGTACTAAATCAGCTAATAAATTGGCGATGAACAATTCTTCTTCTCTCTTTGTTGCACCAATGAAATCATCCAAAGTATCCGTAATAAAATAGCGTTTCTGTTTCATCGTTTCTTCTGACCATTTCTCTGGTCCTTTATTTAATAATTCATTCGCTTCTCTTTTGAGTATCTCTACAATTTCATCTTTACCTTTTAACACAATACCTTCTGAAACTAATTGAGGTAATGAAGGTCGTCCGCGCTCACAATCACTTTTGAAAAAGGTTTTATACGTTTCAAAATTATGTACGAATACTTCAACAGGCCAACCATTACTATAGAAAGATTCTCTATAACAAGATGACAAACTTTGGTCAAATATTACAATATCAAGGTCAGATGTTTTCGTAGCCTCTCCTCTAGCAACACTTCCCCCTAGTAAAGCAACATCACAATTCGAAAATTGTGATGTAATAATACTTCGTGCCGCTTCAATTGGTTTCATAGCCTTTCTCCTTCTCTTATTTTACTTTCTTCTTTTCAGCTCTTTCTCGTGTCTTTTTAATATAGGATTCTGCATCTGGTGTTTTGCATGACGTTTCACCGTGATCAACTTCTACTTTTCCGATTTCACGTGAAATTTCAATTGCTTGTCGTTCCAAACTTTCATTTCGAACCCCTACCGCAATTAAAGCTCTATTCATCGCTTCTCTTTTACGATTTTGTTCATTATGTATATGAACTTTAATCTCTTCTAAATACGGTAAGAAAAAATCATCGTCTAACGTTTTATTTTTTATTGCGATATTCGCTAATAATGACCAACCAGCTCTTCCAATCCATTCATCATCAGACTTCGTCCATTCTTCCATTCTTTCTATCGCGATTGGCGACGTACATATAGCTGTCATAAGAACGTCCATTAAACAATAATAATCAACATCTTGAACCCATCTATTTAGCTGTTCTGACGTTAGTTTCTTCGGATCTAAAACCATCGTTGCTAAAGTCATTGCGTCCATATTTTTTGTTTCCCATAATGAGATTGCTAAATCATGATCTTTTTTTATCTTCTTTTTCAACAATTTTAAATTTGCAAAACTAACTCCAAATAACGGCTCTTTCGCCCCATGATTTTTAAAGGTTTTACGATTTTGTTCTGTTCCATATTCTTCTAGTTGCTGCATTACTTCTTCAAGTAACATATGTCCACCTCTTTTATGTTTTATGTTGACTTCATATATGTATGTACGATATATTCTACATTACTTTTTGGTTTTCCTATATTTATTTTTAAAATACGGTATGTGAAATTTTAAAACTGGCCTCAAAAAATCTTTTCATCTTTTTAGCGCATAACCATTTCCCTTCCTAAGCAATGCAGTATAGGTTGGCCCAATGGATACAATAACAATCTATTAATAAGAATGGCCTTTCTAAAGGAATGTTTAAAACTTATAAAAGCCACTTTCCTTAAATGAAGAGAAAAGGGCTTTTATAATTTAAAGTTACTTACTTCTATTTTTCATTTTTATGCTGTAAATTTTACTAATCCGCAATTACTCATTTTCTTTTTTCTCTTTTCTTTCTTCGGAAGGTTCTTCAGTTGGATCTGGCTCCTGTTCATCCTTTTTATTTAACTCATTATTTTTTTCTTTAGAAGGATCTTGCTGTTTATTCTCATCCTGTTTTCTTTGCTCAGAAGGTTCCTCCGTTGGATCAGGTTCCTGTTCATCCTTTTGAGCTGTATTACACCCAAATAGCAGTCCTACTGTAAATATGCTTGTCATACATATAGAAAGTATTTTTTTATACTTCAATTAAAGCCCCTCCTAAAATTAATATCCCTTGTAGTGTTCCTATTAAAGATTAAGATTATCCATTTTTTTATCCCATTTATTCAAAACGCAATTATTATAAAATCTTGCATACTTTTGGACAAACTTTTTTGCGCTTGTAAAAAAGTTTTTTTGCATTTCCCCCTCTAAAATTGCTAATATAGTAGAGTAGAACTTTTATAGAGAGTAGGAAAATTATGCACAATGGAATTCGGATGACAACTTTAGTGAAAAGGGCTCTGTTGATTTGCGCTGGGGTATTATTTACATACGAAGCTGCTTACGGATCAACACATATCGCTCTAGCAAGTACAGAGGATGAAGCTAAATCTGTTCAACTTGTAAGTGAAATTCAAACGTCACTTGCTCCGAAAGAAGCTCCAAAGCACTATAACGGGCAAGTTAGAAAAGTCGCTTACTTAACATTTGACGATGGTCCTGGAAAATACACAGCTGAGCTTTTAGATATGTTAAAGAGTGAAAATGCAAAAGCAACATTCTTCCTAATTGGTTCAAACGTAAAAGCTTTCCCTGATCTTGTAAAACGTGAAGATGCTGAAGGCCACTATGTTGGGATGCACAGTATGACTCATAACTACAAGAAGCTTTACACAGAAGGTCATTACGTTGATGAAATGAAAGAAGACCAAGGCTTAATCGCTGGCGTTCTAGGCAAATCACCAGTATTAACTCGCCCATCTTACGGCTCAATGCCAGGATTAAATGAAGCCCTTCGCAACAAAGTTGTTGAGAATGGTTTAAAAGTATGGGATTGGACAATTGATTCATTAGACTGGAAATACAACAAAATGCCAGTTGATGCTGCATCTGCTAAAATCGTAGAAAACGTTCTAGCTGGTGCTACAAACCCAACAGAAGTTATTCTTATGCACGATATTCATCCACAATCAGTTAAAGCAGTACCTGGAATTATTAAAGGGCTGAAAGAAAGAGGATATGAATTAGAAAGCTATCATGAGAACGAACACTTCCCATTAAACTTCTGGCATGATAATCGTATGTAATAAAATAAAAAGACTTGATTCCCTCTTGCAGGTTATCAAGTCTTTTTTTATCGTTTTGGGAATTTCTTTTGCTGCTCTTCAATAGAACGAATAATATTCTCTCTATCATCTTGAGTGATACTGATAGAAAATTCGTACTCATCTTCCTTACACCATGAAGGATTAAGTTCCAGCGATAAGCGAATAACAAGGTGAAACTCCCCTTCTTTTTCTCCCATAAATTCAAACGCTAAATTTGGCTCGATGAAATCTAGTTCGTTATATGTAGGGTTTGGTAATGCTTGAAACCATTTTATCATGTACTGTAAATCGGATGTTTGTAAAAAAGGATCCATCGTTTCAAAAACTTTATTTTCTTCTGACAGTCTCGCTTTTACTCTTAACCAATTTCTATCACACTCGTCTTTTGCATCTTTATATTGGTAATTTACAACCTCTAAATGTAATGATATTTTTTCATTTTTAAAATTCATGAATATCCCCCTTCTATCTCTGGATCTTTTGTTTTATAAATTTTTATTAATCCCGATCCTTAAAATCATTACCCTTTATACATAAAATAAATTTGATTTGCAATATAATCTGAACTAAAGTGAAGTCCATTCCTTATCCACCACATGATAATACCTACCAAAGAGGCTGTTTTAATATCAACCGCAACATAGTCATCTGGCAAATTCTTTTTCGTATTCTCTCTTCTCGTTTCTATTAACTCTTTTAAAAATAAAAATAATTGCTCCTCAAATTGATTCATTTTAAATAATATAAATAAATAATTTCGGTGGATATATATATAATCAAGTAATTGTGTTAGCTTTTGTTTTTCTGATAAATCTTTTGCATGCATTAAATCAACAATTTTATTAGAAAGCTCATTTAAAATCTCATTCGTGATTTGGTCTATTAAATCTTGAATATCTTGATAATGTAAGTAAAATGTTGTTCGATTTAATCCTGCTTTAGTTGCGACTTTCTGAATCGTTAAACTTGAAATACTAGAATTCTCACATAAGAGTGAAATAACAGCATTTTTAAACATTTCTCTTGAACGTACTGTACGAGGATCTTCTTTTTTAGGTGTAGACATTTTTAAACCCCTTTATAGATTTTCTTTAACTTTATCGACATCATATACCATCTATGTCGAGTAGTGAACATTTTCAAAAAAACTGTTCATGGTCAAAGAAAATATATTTTGTTACCATTAATTTTATCGACACATTGTCGATAAATCAAGAAAACAACGAAGGAGTTTACCAATGCAAAAGGAAATATCAGAAAGAAATAAAAAAATTATATTAGTTGTGCTCATTGCCGGCTGTTTTTTATCAACATTAAATCAGACGCTATTAAATGTGGCGATGAGTAATTTGATGGAAGTATTTGATGTTTCGGCTGCAACAGTGCAATGGCTATCGACAGGCTTTATGCTCATAAATGGTGTTCTAGTGCCAATTACAGCATTTTTAATGAAACGATTTACTACAAGGCAGCTATTTATTAGCTCGATGCTCTCTTTGTTTATCGGGACTGTTCTTTGTGCATGTGCCATGAATTTTGGCATTTTGTTAACAGGAAGAATGATTCAAGCAGTTGGCGCAGGAATTATTATGCCACTAATGATGACAGTTATTTTATATTTATACCCTAGTGAAAAGCGTGGAAGCATTATGGGAACCATTGGTTTTGCCATAATTTTTGCGCCAGCCATCGCTCCAACGCTATCTGGCTTTATTATTGAATATGTATCATGGAGATGGTTATTTATTGGATTAGCTCCATTTGTATTAATCGTTATTATTCTCGCGCTAAAATATTTAATGAATGTTGCTGAGACAACAAAAGCAAAATTGGACATCGTAAGTGTCATTTTATCAACGATTGGCTTTGGTTGTATTATATTCGGGTTCAGTAGTGCAGGAAGCAAAGGATGGGATCATCCAGTTGTTATTACTACAATTATCATCGGAATAATTGTTACAACGCTATTCTGTTTACGTCAAATAAAGTCTAGCGATCCACTATTAAATTTATCCGTATTTAAATATAAAATTTTCACTCTTACATCAGTCATTAACGTACTCATTACGATGATTATGTATGCTGATTTAATTCTTTTACCGATTTACTTGCAAAGTGGACGAGGTTTCACTGCTTTTGAATCCGGTTTACTTCTATTACCTGGCGCTATAATTAATGCCTTCTTATCACCTATCACAGGTAAAATGTTTGATAAATACGGGGCAAAACCACTCTTTATTACAGGTTTAATATGTATCATTATATCAATGTGGGGTGTAATTGACTTGACCGAATCCACCACTTATATGTATTTAATGGTTCGTACTATTATTCTACGCATTGGACTAAGTTTCATTTCGATGCCTTTAAATACAGCAGGTTTAAACGCTTTACCAAGAGAACTGGGTTCACATGGTTCCGCAGTGAATAATACCGTACGTCAATTAGCTGGTGCTATTGGAACAGCAGTTATTATCACGGTATACACAATTCAATCAACTTCACATGCTTCGCAGTTATCTAGTGAAAATGGAAACATTTCAGTTATGCAAGTAAAGAAATTATCTTCTATCTTCAGCTCAAGTGATGCCTACGCATTTATGTTAGTCTTATCTTTTGTAGCTTTGATTATTGCATGTTTCATGCCTAAAAAAGTAGCACTCCAAAAATCCGAAAGTAAATCTTAAAACAAAAAATCCTACCCGTATTCCATACGAGTAGGATTTTTTATTATTTATTTCGTTTCCCCGTCTTCAGTCGTCTTCACCTTCGTTTTATCTTTATCACGATTGTTATAGTTATATTTAGAAGGTTCTACTGGTGTAAATCCTTCTGGTGTGTAGAATCGTAATAAGTCACCGTTAACAACTTGGTCGGAGTATTTTAGTGATTTTTGAACCATTTGTTCATTTTGTTTTATTTCATCTGTAAATTCTACAGGTTTCCCAGTCGCTGTATCATAATATTTGCCGTTAAGTGCTGTAACTGTTGGGCTTACGTAGTTACCGTTACGGAACGGAACGACTTGTTTATGCTCTGGTGATAATAAATCTGACCCGAATTGGACATAATTTTTCGTATCTGTACCTAGTAAGTGTAATAACGTTGGTAGAACGTCAATTTCTCCGCCGTATTGATGTTGTACGCCGCCTTCCATTCCTGGTACGCGAATGATTAAAGGTACACGTTGTAATTGAGCATTTTCAAATGAGTTCATTTCTTTACCCATTATTTGAGACATTGCTGCACTATGATTATCTGAAATGCCGTAATGGTCACCGTACATAACGATAATTGAGTTATCGTATAAACCAGATTGTTTCAAGTAATCAATGAATCCTTTTACAGATTCATCTAAATAGCGTGCTGTTTGGAAGTACGTATCTACTGATGAATCACCTGTTTTAGCTGGTTCAATCGTTGCTTCCGCTTTATCAATCGGATAAGGGAAATGGTTCGATAACGTAATGAACTTCGTATAGAACGGTTGTTTCAACGTTTGTAATAACGGAATTGATTCATTAAAGAACGGTTTATCTTTTAAGCCATAGTTTACTACATCTTTTTCATTCATATCATAGTATGACGCATCAAAGAATTTATTAAAACCAAATGATTTATAAATTTCATCACGGTTCCAGAACGTTTTGTAGTTACCGTGGAACACTGCTGATGTGTATCCTTGTTGACCTAAAATAGCTGGTGCTGATTGATACGTGTTATGAGCTTTATTTGTAAAAACAGATCCTTGTGGTAATCCAAACATTGAGTTCTCTAACATGAACTCCGCATCAGATGTTTTACCCTGTCCTGTTTGATGGAAGAAGTTATCAAAGTATAACGTATTCGCATCTTTTGTAAATGAGTTTAAGAATGGTGTAACTTCTTGGCCATTTAGCTTGTAGTTTAGTAAAAAGTTTTGGAATGACTCTAAATGAATATAAATTACGTTCATTCCTTTTCCTTTACCGAAATACTCAGGATTTGGACTTGCATAAGTTGATGTAAGATAGTTTCTAACTTCTGTCATATTATCTCCATCCGCTAATGCTCGTTCTGTTGATGCTTTCGCACTTTGAATACCATCATAAATCGTGAAATTGTACGCCCCTAAATATTTCACGATATAATTGCGGTCAAATGTTCTTGTTAACAATTCAGGACGGTCAGATTCTGCCAGACCTAAGTTAACGCTAAAGAATAAAATACCTGCTACAAATACTAGAGATAATTTATGCTTCGCAACACGGATTGGTTTAGGATTTACAAATTTCGTTGCGACTAAAACAATTAAAATGATTGTATCTAAGAAATATAGTGGATCATATAAGTGTAGCAATGCAAAAATACTACCACCTAAATCTCCAAAGTTATTCGATTGTGTTAATGTCGGGAACGTAATAAAGTCGCTGAAAAAGCGATAATATACTACGTTTGCGTATAAAAGTATAGACATTAGCAAATTAATAATAATTAACCAAATGTAAGCTCGTTTCCCTTTTGCGAATAATGCGAGCCCTAAAAATAGAACTGCTGAGCTTAACGGGTTGAAAAACAGTAAAAACTTTTGGATTGTGTTCGATATCCCTAAATTAAATTCTGTCACATATGCTGCATATGTTTTTAACCAAAGTAAAATAACGGCAAATACGAAAAATCCAAAATGATTACTTAATACTCGTTTACTCTTTAATAAAAATTGTTGCATCTCTCCACCTCTTTTGATCATCCAAGGCTTATTTTGTATAAGTCTGTCTCTCTATTTGATTTTTCTTCTTCAGATAGATTTTATTTGTTTAACTATATGAAGAATATTAGTAATTATAATTTGTAGCTTTTATTTATTCAACTATTTCTTTTTAAACATTTTGACCTTGGTTTCTATTTAACAAAATACATTTGTAACATTTCCTGTTTTTTCCCAAGGCTCATCCACTAATTATGACTCCACAAACTATAATCCTTTATTTCCTCATTTGCAAACTAATCTATCTCCAATTTTGGTACATATTTCACATAAGAAAAAGTGTAGTTTGAAGTAATTGCTCAAACTACACTTTTCCTACAATCTTATCCTTTATAACTAACTTCCTCCTATTTCAGGAGTATTTTCCGTTACTTTATTCGTCCCTTCCAATGTAAAAAAACATTGCTTCATCATTTCAGGGTTTCTCCACGCTTCAAAAATTTCTTACCATCGCTAATGTTATTTTTGAATAATTATTCATTTCAGTCCCCCCTTTATTTAAATGAAAAGATTGTATTTCTTTTCAACAAAACCCCCGCTCTCATAAAAGAGAGCGGGGGTTTTAATCATTCATTATTGACCTTTGTACATTGCATCAACTTGTTTTTGAAGTTCTTCATTTTCTAAGAACTCATCATACGTTGCTACCTTATCAACTACACCGTTTGGCGTTACTTCGATAATACGGTTTGCAATTGTTTGTACGAACTGATGGTCATGAGAAGTGAATAGTAATGTTCCTTTAAATGTGATTAAACCGTTGTTTAATGCTGTAATAGACTCAAGGTCTAAATGGTTCGTTGGATCATCTAATGTTAATACGTTTGCACCGCTTAACATCATTTTAGATAACATACAACGAACTTTTTCTCCTCCAGATAAAACAGAAACGTTTTTCTTTACTTCTTCACCAGAGAATAGCATACGGCCTAAGAAACCACGTAAGAAACTTTCTGATTCATCTTGTGGAGAGAACTGACGTAACCAATCAATTAAAGTGTAATCACTGTTCTCGAAGTACTCAGAGTTATCTCTTGGGAAATGAGCTTGAGATGTTGTTACACCCCATTTGAATGAACCGCTATCTGGCTCCATTTCACCCATAAGAATTTTAAATAATGTTGTCATTGCAATATCGTTACGGCCGATAAATGCAACTTTATCACCTTTATTTAAAGTGAAGTTCACATTATCTAATACTTTTTCTCCGTCGATTGTTTTAGAAATACCTTCAACCGTTAATAAGTCATTTCCTACTTCACGCTCTGGTGTGAAACCAACGAACGGATAACGACGTGATGACGGTCTAATATCATCTAATGTAATTTTATCTAATAATTTTTTACGAGAAGTTGCTTGCTTCGCTTTAGATGCGTTTGAGCTAAAGCGCGCAATAAAGTTTTGTAACTCTTTTACTTTCTCTTCTTTTTTCTTGTTAGAATCTTGCGTTAGTTTTAATGCTAATTGGCTTGACTCATACCAGAAGTCATAGTTACCAACGTATAATTGAATTTTACCGAAATCAAGATCAGCCATGTGCGTACATACTTTATTTAAGAAGTGACGGTCATGGGATACAACGATAACTGTATTTTCAAAGTTCATTAAGAAGTTTTCTAACCATTGAATCGCCTTTAAGTCCAAATGGTTGGTAGGCTCATCTAGTAATAGAATGTCAGGTTGACCGAATAAAGCTTGAGCAAGTAATACTTTTACTTTCTCTGCTCCTGTTAATTCAGACATCTTTTTATCATGAATATCTTCACCGATACCTAATCCTTTTAGAAGGATTGCAGCTTCTGACTCAGCTTCCCAACCGTTTAGCTCAGCGAACTCACCTTCAAGTTCTGCAGCACGCATGCCATCTTCATCACTAAAGTCTTCTTTCATGTAAATTGCATTTTTCTCTTGCATTACTTTATAAAGACGTGTGTGACCCATCATTACTGTTTCTAGTGCAGGGAACTCTTCATATTCGAAGTGATTCTGTTTTAATACTGCTAGACGCTCACCTGGCGTAATATGTATGTCACCTGTTGATTGGTCAACTTCTCCAGATAAAATCTTTAGAAATGTTGATTTACCAGCACCGTTTGCTCCAATTAAACCGTAGCAATTACCTGGCGTGAATTTTATGTTAACATCTTCAAATAATTTGCGATCCGCGAAACGCAAACTAACGTTACTTACTGTAATCATTTGTGTCCTCCTACTAATACCGCTTATTTCAGCATTTTCTCACCGATTGTCCTAAAAAATCGCATATTACGACTCAATTATTGTAGACTATAGCTATTATATAGTAGAAGCTGGATGAATAGCAACGATTGATTACTTTTATAGTGTGGTTATTATATTGATTTACTAGCTAATACAGCGTTTTAAAGAAATGTTATTTACATAATACTAGTTAAACTCCATACACAGTGAATAAAAATTGGTGCTAGTAATGAATTTTTTTCGGTATACATAACTAGTAACAATACTCGAAACAAACGGAAACACACGATATTCCATTGGGATATTATGTATTAAAAAAAAGAGAATATAAATGAATCGGTCATTTCGTTATACAAATTAATATCAAAAAGATATTCACACAACCTCAAGAATATAATTGCCCCAACAAAACTTAAAATACCATACAATAAACGAATGATCTGGTTGTTCCCCATAAACCACTCCTACTGCAAAAAAGAGCGTGGATATTTTCCGCATCTCCCTAACTATATTTCACCATATATTAGAAAGTGTTTTTCCGTTTATTCGCAAACGTTCTTCACTCTGTTTTTCAATAAAAAACTGTAGAGAACACACTCTCTACAGTTTTTTTATTACTTCGTATCAATTATTTTCTTTTTATAACTTTGTATTTTACTCGTTAACCCTATTAAAGCTGGTAATAAAATTGGCATAACAATTAAAGCTAGTAGTATAAGGGCAATGCCAACAACTAATGCCACTTGTATTAGCGTTAATACACCTGAAGGAATTAACGCTGCAAATGTCCCGCCTAAAATAAGTGCCGCTGATAATACGACTCCTCCTATATGACGAGATGCATTTACAATTTTCGTTACTGAATCCCCTTCTAGCTCATTGTATCGCATCATTATGAAAATGCTATAATCCACTCCTAAAGCGACAATCATAATGAAGCTAAAGAATGGAACATTCCAGCTTAATGACTCTACGTTTAATACATGTGCACTAATTTGTTCACTAATACCAAGCGATGCAAAGTACGCTAAAATTAACGATCCAATGATAAAGATTGAGTTTAAGAATGAACGTGTGATCACGATTAAAACAAGCGTAATACCAATTAACATAATCGTAGCAGTACGTAAGAAATCTTGCCCGGTTACTTCTTTTAAATCAACGTTTCTAGCTGTTGTCCCTCCAATTGCTTTTTTCGTACTTTTTATTTCAGTTCCATTTAAAGTACCATCTATTGTTTTATTAATCTCCTGAATGATTGGCATCGCTTCTTTTGAATACGGATTTACATCTAAAATGATTGTCATTTTAGTAGTTTTTCTATCATGTGACATGTACGTATTCAAAGCTTTTTGGAAATCTTCTCCCTCTAAAACTTCTTTTGGGATATAAAATTTCTCAGAACTTTTTGATTCATTAAGCTCGCCTAAATATTTTTGAGCATCCCCTAGACCGTTACTTACTTTGCCTAAACCTTCTGTACTTTTAGATAAGCCTGATTGTAATTGCCCCATCTTTTCTTGCAAATCCTTAAGCCCAGTTAATAACTGTCCTTGCCCATCATTTATTTTCGTTAAACCGGATTTTAACTCAGCTGATTTGTTTGCAATTTGTTTTGAACCTGTGGCTCCTTCATTTAATCCATCTTCCAGCTCACCAGCGCCTTTTTGTAATTGTGTAACGCCATTATTCATTTCTTTTAAACCTTTATCTACTTTCAGTAACGACTGATTCGCTTCTTTAAATGAACCCATTGCTGCTTTATGCTGCGTTGCTAATTGATTTAATTCATTTGAAAGTACACTTAATTGCTTCTGAGCTTCCTTTGCAATTCCTAATGTTTGCTGAATGTTAGGATCATTTGCTAATTCTGGTTTAGTTTGAATGAAATTGTTCATTAACATTTCAATTTGTTCGTATCCTTTTTTCGCACCATCAATCGCTTGAGAAATACTTCCGAAATATTGATTGTAAGAACTTAAACCTTTTTCTAGCTGAGCATAACCAGCATGAAGTTGCGAAGTTGCATTAGATAACACATTTATATTTTCGTTTAATAAAGCTAACCCACTCTCAATTTGCTTCGCTCCTTGTGCTCCATCGTTTATTCCATTCGATAATTGATTTAAAGCTGTTCCTAATGCCGATACCCCATTTTTCGCCTCGTTCGTTCCATCAATTAACTTTTGAACATTCGCAAGACTATTTGAGTCATTACCACCCATTTTATTTTTAGCATCCGTTAAACCATCATTAATTTCTTTTATGCCACCATTGGCATCTCCTAATCCTGTATTTAGTTCTCCTGCTTGTTTGTTTAAATATAATTCTTTTATCTTTTCACCGGTTGGACGCGTCGGTGAATATACTTCTGAAACTCCTTTAACTTTCGAGATTTTATCAGTTAGTTCATCTAAAGTTTGTAGAGAAGTCGCCTCATCTAACTTTTTATCCGATTGAATGACTAACGTACTTGGTGAAGAAAAACCAGGCGAAAAATGCTCTTCTATTACGTTAATCCCCATTTTTGATTCATATTTATTATCCACTTCAAATAAATCATTGTAATTAAGCGTGTTAGAATATTTTAATACGAAAGGAATCGATATCACTAATACAATAATTAAAGCGATAAATGGTCTTGCTACTGAATTTTTCGCAAAGAATCCCCATAAACGACTATCCTCATGTCCTTTAAATGTTTTAACTGGATAAAACATTCCTTTTCCTAATAGCACCATGAAAAATGGATTTAAAGTGGTTAATACGAGTAGTAATACTGCGACACCAATTGCTACCGCTGAAGTAGATTGATATAATTTAAAACTTGCTAAAGCAAGTGCAGCAAAACCAATTAGCACTGCAATTCCGCTATATAAAACGGTTTTACCTGCTGATTTAAATGTTTCTTTCGTAGCTAAATATGCATTTTCTTGTTTACTTAATTCTTCTTTAAACCTCGTATATAATAAAATGTTATAATCTGTTCCCACTCCAAACAGTACGACAACTACAAATACTTGCGTAAAGTTAGAAAACGGAAAATTAAATTGATCTACAAGATGAGAAATAATCCCCATTGAGACTAAATACGATACACCAACTGTAAGAAGAGAAACAATCGGAACAACTGGTGAACGGAATACAATGATTAATACTACAAGAATGAAAATGATTGAAATAACTTCTGTCTTTTTCACTCCCTCTTGAGAGGATGTAAGAAAATCACCCGCTATTAAATCACTTCCTGTTAAGTACGTTTTAACTCCTTTCGGTTTAATTTTATTATGAAGTACATTTGCAACTTTTGATATTTCACCATGTTTTTTGTCTACCGATATTTGCGTTAAAATAGTCGTATTATCTTTAGAAACTAATTGTTTCTCAAGATCTTTATTATCTAAATGTGAAACTACTTCCTTAATTCCCAATTGCTCTTTTTCATTTTGTAAAGCGTTGATTGTTTTTGTTATTTCCTCTTTTTGTTCCTTCGTTAAAGCGTTTTTATCTCCACTATTAAAAACGGCTATAATTTCATACTTTTGAGCCCCTTCTTTATCCATCTCTTTTATCATTTTGTCAGCAATACTGCTTTGTTCTGTATTAGGAATCGTAATTTGCCCTTTTTCTTTCACTAATTTATCCATATTAGGCATCGTTACGACCATTGTAATAGTAATAACTATCCATAATAGAAAAGATAAACTTCTCCAACTTTTTAACTTGCTCATATTAATCATCTCCCACTTTTAGAGGTTTACGTTTCCTTCGGAATGAATATTCATTCCTATTATTTGAAAACTATCATTTTGGAATGAACGTTCATTCCTATTAAATTATTTTATAAACGCTATTAAACTACTCTTACCAGAATGAATATTCATTCCTTTAGCTATACAAACATATCATCTCCTATTTTCATATCTATTTAGGAATGAATGTTCATTCCTATCCTTATAAAGCTATAGAATCAAATGATTCTAATAGCATTCCAAGAGCTTTCTTCCAATTCTTTTACTAATTCTTTTGAGTATTCTAATTGCCCTGTCGCCATTACTTTTGTTAATTTTTCAAGCGGCTGATATACAATAATAATTAAAGCAACTGGAGGTAATGGACGAAGAAGGCCTTTTTCAATCCCACCCTCTATAATATTCATAAAGAATCCTATAAAGTCGTCAAATATTTTCTTACTCTGTTCATCAAGAAAATAACTATCACAGTGAGAATTTGTAAAAAGAAAAGCATCCACATTGTTTCTCGCAAATTCAAATAAACGATTATACGTATGACTAAATTGTTCACGAATATTTGCTTCAACAGGAAAATCTGTTTTTATTGTTTCAGATAGTTGTAACATACTTTCTGAAAATAATGAGTTAACGAGTGCCTCTTTATTTTCAAAATAGCGATAAATAGTACCAGCGCCGACATTAGCTTTTTCAGCGATCATCGGAATCGTCGTACCATCGTAACCTCGCTCTGCGAAAAGTTGCATCGCAGCATCAAAAATATCCTCTTGTTTATTTTTAGCCACTTTTCCCACCTCAATTTCCAGGAATGAAAATTCATTCCGTTTTTAATTATAAATTACATGGGTTAAAAGTCAAGTGTGCGACAAAGTAATGTAGCATTTTTATATCCCATGATTGTGAATAAAATTATATCAGCGATTTTCAAGATATATCGACTCACCGACAAAAACTGACAACGATTAGAGAAAGCTGTACCAAAATTTCTTTTGGAGACAGCTCGATTTCATATTTCCAAATTAAAAGAAATCATATATAAATGCTTCACGCACCGGTACTACATTTTCAAATACTCGTATCTCCTCTTCGCTTCCACTAATTAATTCCAGTTCATTTAGTTCTAATGGGCGCTTGTAGCCAAACATTATTGTAGATAGCGCATTAATATCCAGCCTAATTCCTTTATCTATTGTTTCTTCTTTCATAATTGTTATTTCATGATTTGCAAGTCTCACTGATACGTTATTCCACGGAGCAAATGAATCTGTAATCTGTAAGATCACTTCTTGCTGCGCATTGTTCCAATTAAACTCATATTGCTTTAAAAACTGCTCCACATCTACAATTCTACCCATAAAATATGGTTTAATTTCTGCCTTCACTCGTGGCTCTTGCAATGTGTAAAGAAGTGGTTCTGTCTCACTTAGTATCATTTCTAGATCTTTTATCATAGAATCATGTTGGCAAATGAAATTCCAAAGGCCATTTCTCGCTTCATTATGTAATGGGACAAATTCGTCTACTGTCATTTTAGAATTCTCTATTTTGTATAAAATGTAACCAGCTGCATTCTTATTTTCATCATAGTAAACTGCCAATGTTAATTCATGATATACCGCTTGTAGCCACCATTTAGACCCTCGAACTAACATACCAGAAAAACGTTCTGCAAATGTTTCATAGATCTTCTCGACCTCTTCTGGGTGATTTTCTTTATTGAATCGTTTCACAGTACCATTCACTTGTTTTTTCATAACTAAATCGCTCTTCGTCATATGACATGTAAGGCGATTCGCACAAAGTTCCCAGCCGTATTTACGGTAAAATGAAACGGCAAATGGATGTAGCATCGATACACTATATCCATCTTTTTTCATCGTTTGAAGGGAGTGCTGAAGCAACTCTTTTACATATCCGCTTCTTCTAAACTCTGGATACGTCGCTACCCCTGCAACGCCGCCCATTTTAAACTTTTCTTTTCCTATGTAAGTATGAAACGGAATAAGATGCAGTTTTGCCGCTAACTCTTCACCTTCCATAATGCCGTATATTTGATGACTTTCCTTCATTCGTGTAATTTTCTGCTCTACCGATTCTTCATTTGCTTTATATTGAAAAGCATATTCTGATAAACGTAATGCTTCTCTAAACTTATCTTCTTTTAATTGTATAACGTTCATATATTTCTCCTCCATTCCTTGTTTGAATTGTACCATAATTCTTAATATTCCAGTACAGTGAATGAAATTATATCGACGCTTCGACAAAGAATATCGACACCTATCTTATATAAAAAAGCAGATACATTACGCATCTGCCTCTCATCAATTTATTTAGCTAATATTTGAAGCTCTTCAAAAAATGTAGGATACGATACACCTACTGCTTCTGCATCTTCAATTGTTGTTTCTCCTTCAGCAATGCAGCCAGCAATCGCAAGCATCATTCCAATGCGGTGATCACCGTGACTATGTACTGTAGTTCCTTTTAGCTTCGATTTACCGTAAATAATCATTCCATCGTCGGTCGCTTCAATGCGAGCTCCTAGTTTCGTTAGTTCAGCAACGACTGTATCGATACGATTCGTTTCTTTCACTTTTAGCTCGTGTGCATCTTTAATGACTGTAATTCCGTCTGCTTGTGTTGCTGCTAAGGCGATAATTGGAATTTCATCGATTAGTCTCGGAATAATATCCCCGCCGATTTCGATTCCTTTCAGTGACGATGTTTCAATTGTAATGTTTGCAGCTGGCTCTGATGCACCTTCGTTAATTGGCTCCCCAGTAAACGTAGCCCCCATTTTCTCAAGAACATCAATAATACCTGTACGAGTCGGATTCATTCCTACATTTTGTAATAATAGTTTACTATTTGGAATAATTGCACCTGCTACTAAGAAAAATGCCGCAGATGATACATCACCCGGAACTTGAACGTCTGTTCCTTTTAGATTTTGTCCACCAGCTAGTTTTACAGTTTTCCCTTCGCGAGTTACTGTAACGCCAAACGCCTCAAGCATTCTTTCTGTATGATCACGCGAAACGTGAGGTTCTGTAACAGTTGTTACACCTTCAGCACGAAGGCCTGCAAGTAAAATAGCTGATTTCACTTGTGCACTTGCGACAGGTGAAGCATATTGGATCGCTTTTAAATCTCCTCCGCGTATTGTTAGCGGCGTAAACGTTCCTTCTTCTCGGCCATCAATTTTTGCGCCCATTTGCTTTAGTGGAGTTGTTACACGTTGCATCGGTCTCTTCGCAATTGAAGCATCACCTTGCACGCAAGAAAAGAATGGTGTGTTTGCAAGTATTCCTGACATTAATCGAATCGTTGTACCAGAATTACCAACATCTAATACAGCTTTTGGCTCTTGTAAACCTTCTAATCCTTTTCCAATTACCGTAACTTCGTCTTCATTTTGCGTAATCTCTACTCCCATTTCTTTAAAACAAGAAATCGTACTTAAACAATCCGCACCAGGAAGAAATCCTTTAATTGTTGTTTGTCCATCTGCAATTGCGCCAAACATGACAGCGCGATGCGAAATTGATTTATCACCTGGGATTGTAATTGTTCCATTCAATCCATTAGTTACAGGTTGTATTTTTGTTCCCTTCACGTTCTCACCCTCTTTTTAAATTGTTTCATACGTTTGGTATTCTTCTTTTCCTAGCGCCAGCTTTGCCTGCATGCGGTCTTCTTCTCTTTGGAAGCTAATTCTAAGCACTCCAAGTAATCCTTCGCGTGCTTCTAAAATTTGCAAGTTTGTAATGCTAATTTCTTCTTCTGCTAAAATACTCGTAATATGAGCTAAAGCCCCTACTTTATCTAAAACATCGACGTATAAGTCGTGATAGGCAGGAATTGCGCCCCTCTTTCGCACCGGTAAAGAATCACGGTATTCTTTTGCATCAGCAAAATAGTTTTGTATTTCACCTGCATCTCCTTTAGAAACCGTCTTATATAACTCTTCCATTTCTGAGATCCATTCTTCTAATAGTTCCAATAAATGTCTGCGATTTTGTTTTACGATATCACTCCACATTTTCGGACTACTTGATGCAATGCGTGTTATATCTTTAAATCCACCTGCCGCCAGTTGATGAATAAGCGGGTTATCCCCTGCATGTTTCTCAACTTGTTTTACTAATCCTGCTGCGATAAGATGCGGAAAATGACTAACAATGCCAGTTACATAATCGTGTTCTTTTGTATTTAAAACGAGAAAATGCGATCCGGTTCCTTTTAGCCATTCTTTTAGCTCATCTACTTGATCAGCCTGCACGTGATTCATTGGCGTTAAAATGTAAAATGCGTTTTCGAAAAGGTGCGCCTTTGCACTTTCGACACCAGTTTTATGAGAACCTGCCATCGGATGTCCACCGATAAAAGAAACTTTCTTTGATAATAAAGCTTCCGCTTCATTCATAATTGTCCCTTTCGTACTTCCTACATCGGTAACAATAACATCTTCTCGTAAATGAAATGATGCAAGTTTGTGTAATAACTTTTTCGTTTCTTCAACTGGAGAGGCAAAAACAATTAAATGTGCCTCCTCACATGCACTCTGTAAATCTACTGCTACTTCATCAACTACATGTAATTCTTTTGCGCGCTCTACTTGCTCTTTAAATATGTCATAGCCGGTAATCGTTACATCGTGCTCTTTTTTTATCGCTAATGCAAGTGAGCCTCCTATTAATCCTGTTCCAATTAATACTACCTTTTTACACATTTGCCTCATCTCGAGACTTACTTTTTTTATTTTCAAAGTGTTGTTTTAACACTGAAATCACTCCCTCATTTTGTTCCCTTGTTCCAATTGTAATGCGCACGCCATTTGGAAACGGACGAATAATAAAACCAGCGTGCGCGCAAGACTCATAAATTTCTCCAGCATCATCTACTGGTAAGAAGATAAAGTTCGTTTGCGACGGATAAAACGGGATTTCATTTTCTGTACAAAAACTTTCGTACTGGTGTAATCCCTCTTTATTAACACGTACTATTTCCTCAATAAACGCTTCATCACTAAAGGCAATCGTTGCCGCTTTTTGCGCTAATGAAGATACGTTAAATGGCAAACGGACAACATTTAATTTCTCAATTAACTCTTCCTGTCCAATTGCATATCCGACGCGGAAAGAAGCTAATCCGTATGCTTTAGAAAATGTTCTAAGTACAAGAATGTTTTTATGCTTTTCCAGAAGAGGTAATATCTCTGGAAAATCTTTTGCTGTTACGTATTCATAGTACGCTTCATCAATGACAATTAACGTATTTTCACTAATACCTTCAATAAATCGAGTCAATTTTCGCTCATTAACATATGTACCTGTCGGATTATTCGGATTACAAATCCATACGATTTTTGTATGTTCATCAACTGCTGAAGAAACTTCGTCTAGATCATATACACCGTTATTTAAAGGAACTTCTTTCACTTTACATCCTTCAATAACCGCATGATGACGATATTGAGGGAATGTCATGCCAGCAGTTACGATATTATCTCCTTTACAGAGCACTGCACGGCTTATCATTTGAATGATTTCATCGAGCCCACTACCACAAAGCACTTGTTCCATTTGCACTTGTAATTTCTCTGCAATCGTTTGACGGAGCGTTGTAGCTCCGCCATCTGGATACAATGCATGTTCCTGCCACGATTTTTGTAATTCTCCTAAAACACGAGGTGAACAGCCAAATGGATTTTCATTTGATGCTAACTTAACAAATGAATGATTCCCGTATACTTCTTTCATTTGCTCTGGTGATTTACCTGGTTTATACGGTTGTAATGATGATAGTTGATCTTTTACTCGCATGTTAACCCCGCCTTTTCATTAAAATTCTTTTGCGTATTTGTTATGTTGCGTAATGTTTTGCTTTAGTAATTCCATGCGGTCTTTTCCGAATTGTTCGACTAGTGCATCTGCAAGTTCCCATGCAACAACCGCTTCAGCTACAACACCTGCTGCAGGTACTGCACAGCTATCAGATCTTTCAATACTCGCTTGGAACGCTTCTTTCGTATCAATATCTACGCTTGCTAACGGTTTATATAATGTAGGAATTGGCTTCATTACACCTCTTACTACAATTGGCATACCTGTTGTCATACCACCTTCTAAACCACCCGCATTATTTGTTTTTCTCGTGTATCCTTTTTCTTCATCCCATATAATTTCATCGTGCACTTTACTTCCCGGCTGTCTTGCCGCTTCAAAACCAATTCCGATTTCAGCACCTTTAAACGCATTCACGCTCATAATAGCCCCGGCAAGTTTTGCATCTAATTTACGGTCGTAATGAACATAGCTACCAACTCCAATTGGCATACCTTCTGCAATTACCTCAACAATACCACCGATTGAATCTCCGCTACTTTTCGCATCATCAATCGCATCCATCATCTCTTGTTCTACTTCTTTATCTAAACATCGAACAGGTGAGTTTTCAGTAATCGTTTGAATTTCTTCTATCGGCAACTGAGTAATAGGCTTCGCTTTTACACCGCCAATTTCAAGAACATGTCCTGCAATTTCCACACCTAGTTCTTTCAAAATTTGTTTCGCAACTGCACCAGCCGCAACTCTAACAGTCGTTTCTCTTGCAGAAGAGCGCTCTAATACGTTTCTTATATCACGATGACCGTATTTAATTGCCCCGTTTAAATCCGCATGTCCTGGACGTGGTTTTGTAATCGTACGCTTCATTTCTTTACTTTCTTGCTCTGAAATTGGTTCTGCGCCCATTACTTTCGTCCAATGTTTGAAATCATCATTTTTTACGATTAACGTAATCGGTGAACCGAGTGTCATCCCGTGACGTACACCACTTACAATTTCAACAGTATCTGTTTCAATTTGCATGCGTCTTCCGCGCCCATGCCCTTTTTGTCTTCTTAATAATTCTTTATTAATATGTTCCGCTGTTAATGTTAAACCTGCTGGTACACCTTCTAAAATAACTGTTAACTGCGGACCATGTGATTCTCCAGCTGTAATGTATCTCATTTCTCTTGCCCCTTTATTATTTTTTTGTACAAAAAAGTCCCTACTGAGCGCTCAGTAGGGACGATGTTTATCGCGGTACCACCCTAGTTGTAGACTTATCTCGTCTACCTCTCTTCTGCTTTAACGATCGTTTGACCGTCCTTCCCTTCAAAAGTTGGCGGGAAAGATGCTCCAAGGCTGTAATTCATGCTTATCTTTGTACTGATTTACACCGACCATCAGCTCTCTTTAACAGTGAGATAAGCACTACTGTTTTCCTCTTCAGCGCATATATGATATGGAATTAAGATAATTTATTTTTGAAACCTTTTAACTCATCCATGAATCTATGGAATTCTGGAATGTCCATTTGTTGCGCAGAATCTGATAACGCAACTGCTGGATCCGGATGTACTTCCGCCATTACTGCATCTGCTCCAATTGCAAGTGCCGCTTTTGCTGTTGGTAATAATAAATCTCTACGCCCTGTTGAATGTGTTACGTCTACGATAACTGGTAAATGTGTTTCTTTCTTTAAAATCGGTACTGCTGAAATATCTAATGTGTTACGTGTCGCTCTTTCGTATGTGCGAATACCACGCTCACAAAGAATAATTTGATCATTACCTTGTGCAATAATGTATTCCGCTGCATTAATGAACTCATCAATTGTTGCTGCTAAACCACGTTTTAATAATACTGGCTTGTTAACCTTACCTACAGCTCGTAGTAAATCGAAGTTTTGCATGTTACGTGCTCCAACTTGAATTACATCAACGTATTCTAGCGCCATTTCTACGTCATTCGGATTTAAAATTTCACTAATAATTGCTAAGTCAAACTCATCTGCTACTTGGCGTAAAATTTGTAAACCTTCTACTCCCAAACCTTGGAAATCGTATGGAGATGTTCTCGGTTTGAAAGCGCCGCCGCGCATTAATTTAAGCCCTTGATCTTTCATCGCTTGCCCTACTTGGCGAACTTGCTCTAAGCTTTCTACTGCACAAGGTCCCATAATGAACGTTTGTGTTCCGTTCCCTATCAATTCACCTTTAACATTAACAATTGTATTTTCTTTTTTCTTTTTACGTGAAACTAGTAATGCTTTACGGTTATCATCTTCTTGCAGTTCTAAGCTAGCTTTGAAAATCGTTTTGAAAATATGTTGAACCGTTGACGTTTCGAATGGTCCTTCGTTATGCTCTGCAAGCATATCAAGTACTTCACGCTCACGTACTGGATCAAAGCGTTTCGTACCTTGTACTTGTTTTTGCTCCCCGATTTTTTGAACAATTTCACCTCGTTTGTTTAAAAGGTGTAGTAATTGTAAGTTAATTTCATCTACCTGTTTACGTAATTGATCTAATTCATGATTTGCCATTTGGAAATCCTCCTCTAATGTTTTAAAAGTATAGTAAGAGAATGAAAAATTCTCTATTTTCTGAACTGGTTAATTATACAAATTTAAAGTGGAATCGATACCTCTTCTTATTTTAAACTAATAATTAGTACAAAGACACTATCTACTAGTTAAAAAAACACTTTTTTGTACAAAAAAGCCCTACTGAATAAATCAGTAGGGACGATATTTATCGCGGTACCACCCTAGTTGTAGACTTCTTTCGTCTACCTCTCTTCATTGTTAACGATCAATATGACCGTCTTTCCCTTCATAAAGACAATACTATCTTTACTACGAAAAAGATGCTCCAGGACTGTAATTCGCTCTTGTTTTTGTACTGGTTCGCACCAACCACCAGCTCTCTGTTACAGGGAAACAACAACTACTGCTTTTCCTTTCAACGCATGACTATTTTATTTTCAAGTTGGACCACTAAAATACAAAAAGTCCCTACTGAATAAATCAGTAGGGACGATATTTATCGCGGTACCACCCTAGTTGTAGACTAACTTTCCGTCTACCTCTCTTCACTGTTAACGATCAATTGACCGCTTTTTCTTCATAAAGACAATACTATCTTTACTATGAAAAAGATGCTCCAAGACTGTAATTCATGATTATCCCTGTACTGGTTCACACCAACCACCAGCTCTCTGTTACAGTAAGACTAACCACTACTGTGATCTCTTCATTGCACTTTGTTTATTCAAATGTTTTTGAAATTGAATAAGTATGATTCGTATTATAGAACGCTTTTCAAAACACTGTCAATAACTTTTTATTTTTTTTGAAAAAATTCCACTTCTGCCCTATAATTCCCCTTGTAAATTCCCCATTACAATTCCGATACGAATCATCTCATTTTCAATTAAGTTTAATACATGTTTTTCTACTTCATACTGGATTAATAGTTCTTTTATTTGTATGATTTCATTTTCAAGTAAATCAGCTTCTTGACGTGTTTGAAGTAAAATGAAAAACACATTTGCATACTGTTCTTTATACGCTTTCATGCTATCCTTCTTTTCAAGCATCTCAATAAATAACTGTTTCATTTCCTCTTGATTGCATTGCCCTTCTACACCTAGAAATTTACTCGAAATAATACAAAGCCCTTTTTCTAAAATCTCATCCATACATAATACAATACGTAAAAGCATCATATATTCTCTCGTTGATATTACGCCCATTTTCGGACGTTCTCTTAAAAATACATGTAGCCACGCTGTCCAAAATTTTTGTTGTTCTTTTCCGCTTAACGTTTTTACGTAGTAGCATACATACTGCATAAATTTAATTTTATTCTCTTCGTTTTCTTGCATTAAAAGTGGATATAACCAATCTGTTTTTTGCTCCCAATACAGCACACATTTAATAAATACAAAACTAAGCCATTTTAAAAACGCTTCTCTCGTATATGGATGTAGCAGCTCTAAATGCTCTACCGCATATTTAATATATCTCTTCATCTCTGTAAATAAAGGTAAATTAATTTGCGTATAACATAATCCCGCCCACGCATACTTGGTCAACTCATTTTCTTTCTTTAAATCTAAGTAAGGTAATACATATTTTCGGCACCATTGCTTCTCAATATGGTATAAAAACGTAATATCTGCTGTTAAACGGGCTAACATAAAGTTCGTTCTTTCCGAAGTAACCCTTACCTGTTCCTCAAATAAAAATAAATATTCATACACATTACGATCATATAAGTGATCGTATGATAACAGTTTTAGTAATACAGCGGTCATCTTCCCAACAGGATGCTGTATAGACTCATTGTAAAACTCTTGTTTTCCAATTTTAAAATCCGTTTCCCCTCTCATAACTTGTGGAAATACTGAAAAAGCAAAGCGTTTTATAACCCGTATACTATTCTCTTCTAGCTCTTCTAATCGATTGCTAATTTCATATAGAAAACTACTAATTAACCAATGAAAAGTAGTATTTCTAACAAACTTCTGCAATAACGGAATGATCCTTTGAATCTGCTCACTCGTTAAATTCCTATTATTTCTCCACTCTCTAATACAAACAAACCAAACTTCATTACTAATTTCATGTACGCCTACTAGTTGATAAGCAAACGAAATACTCCACTCTACATTTAATTTACATGCTTTTGATAACATCTCTACAAAATGACGTTGTTCAAAAACACCATCTTGAGAGAACTGCCGAACTTGCTTCATTATTTCATCGTCTTTCAGCTGTAGTAATCCATCAGCTGTTACATTACAAGTTATGCTTTGTTCAATATATTCTTTCTTTGGAACACTGTATCGATCAGAAGAAAAATGAGGGTGCTTCTGTTTCATTAATTCATATCCTTCTATCGTGCATCGACTATTCGAATCACATGCAAATAATGTATCTAGAACGAGACAAGCATCAAACGCCCTCTCTTCTGCAAGATGTTCTAATACAGTTCGAATAATTTCCTCTTTTGTTTCTTCTAAAACATCTGCATAATAATTCTTTAAAAGTTGAAACACTTCATGTTTATATGTGACATCTAGCAGAAGACCTTCATGTAGTAACCACTTCAGTTTGGCATCCGCAGTAACGAATACATTTTTACTCATTGCTTCAATCGCAATTCGCTTTTGAAGTACACTATCTGTTTCTATCATTTCTGTAATATAATAATTCGCTTTTTTCTCATTGTTTTCACATAAATATGTAAGACACTCTTTTACAATTTGAATTAAAAACGTAAAATCATTTTGCTGTAACTCCTGCTCTGAAATTTCTCTATCTCTTCTTTTCAGTGCATTTTGTCTTAATGACAATAGTTGTATTTTTTCTAACCCCGTAACCATAATTGGATTTGCGTAGTAAGTAATATGTGGTCTCATTTTCTCTTTCCAAATTCGCTCCACATGAGAAAAAATAGGCATTGGTATACGACTCGATTCCTCGAGTTCAATCGACTCTTGCGTATCATTTCCCCATCTTCTTACACGCTTCAATTTTAGTTTTCCATCTAAAATAAACGTTAACAACAACAAGCCAATTTCTTTATGCTCAGGGAAAGAACATTTTTGCAATAAGTATGAAATCATTTCAATAGAGCTACTATCTTTTTCTGCCGTTTCTAATACAAGCAATGTCCATTTTGCAAATAACAAAGGATCCATTGTTTCCTTCGTTTCGTTCAAATAAGTACAAATTGTTCGCCACAATAACGGGGATATTTTAGAGTGATTTTTAAAAATCAATTGAAATAGTTCTTTTTGATGACTAAATAGAAATTGCTCCACTAACCATTCTGCAAGCAATTCATCTACTTCATCATAATTTGCTGTAAGCAAAAATAAATTTCGTAATTTCCCTTCCGCTTCAAGCCATTCTACCCATTCGTAATCACGAGCAAATTCAACGAAGTACCGAACGGTTTCAATTTTTTTTATTGACTGTTTTATATAGGATAATTGCTCCTGCTCCACTGATGGAGGTACGGTTACAATATCACGAATACGCATTCTTTTCGTAATATAATTATCCCCCATTAATTCCGCCCACCGCTTCACCGCTTTCACAAGTGCCTGATGATTATTTGCTTTATTCGGATACACAATCGGTCTTATCCCTAAATGCTCCCAATGATATGTATTATCCCCTTGTGCGACGAAAGCATAACGCCTTGTACTCGGTGGTAAGCCTGTTGCTAAATATTTCATTACAGGATCATTATGACTATACCCAACGAATAAAACAGTGTAATTTGAAAATAAATCAACTAAAAATCGTCTCGCCCATCCTTCTGTTAAGTAAGCCCTTCCAAAATCACCATCCGTTAAAATTAAAGCTTCTTTCTCTTGTTCTATATTCCCATGTATGTAAGCCAACCCTTTAAACGCTCTCCCTGTCGGTAAAGCAGGTGCATAATAAATATTCAGCTCTCTATTCATTTCTGTAATTACAGACGTAAAATGTTGATCAAAGTTTGTCGTTACAATTCGAACATCCGTATCTAACGGAAACAACCTTGGAATTGCGTAGTGTAATGGATTTGGTTTTGATTTTTCTATATTGACGAGGTCTCTTGCAACTTGATGCACATCTTTCGTTTTCGCAATTTTACCGAGATAATAATCGTGGGGTTCTGTCATCTCACGCCTTTCGACATATAAAGCTTTCGAAATTTCATCAACTAAATCATCGAAATTCGGTAAGTTTGATTTCCCCTTCATAGAAACTCCTGCTCCAACGAATAATACTAACTTCCCTTGTTCAAGGTGATCGATTAACTCATCTGGAATTTCTACTTCTGAAGTAATCCACATCCCGGATTCCCCCTTACCTAAAAATATCATACGCTCTCATTTTACTATAACATTTTTTAGTTGTTTTTTTAATATTTAGACAAAATTTCAATGTGATAAAGTTTTATATAAATTAAACCGTTCCAATGTATGAACTCCTGAATTTATTGTAAAACTATGTATAAATGGGAGGTGTAAATATTGAGTGATATTACTGTAATACTTATCAAATTTATATCATGCATCATCGCTTTTAGTATCGGACTAGCTCTATTTTTCCCAGCAACGCTCGTCCAAATCATTTCTTTTAGTCTCTTCGTCACAATCGTTTCTTATATGTTTGTTGATAAAATTGTTTTAAATCGAATTGGCAATTCCGCTGCCATTATGACGGATTTCTTACTTACGTATTTAAGCGTTTGGATTTTCGGTAATATTTTATTAGACAACTACATGCAAATTGCGTGGGGCAGTATCCTTTCTGCCATCGTCTTTACATTATCAGAAGTAATCGTCCATCGCTTTTCCAATTCCCACACAAGGCACAACAATGATAATATTCGAATTAATCGCCGGTTTGCATATGGTACGGAGTTTGCTGAAGAACAGAATGTGTTGGATAAAGATAAGAAGAAATAAAGCCATAATTACTGGTGCAAAAAAGGAGCTGTCTCATCAGTCGAATTTTTGACGATGTGGCGCTCCTTTTTGTTTTTTTATGATACCAATGCGGTGAATGAAATTATATTAACGATTTTTTGAATATATCTATCGTAACTTTGAATATACCAACGATTTTTGAAATATATCTATCGTAACTCTAATTATATCAACGATTCGACAAAGAATATCGACAATGTTTGACGACCTATCCTCTAATAAAAAAGCTGCCCCCATTTAGAGACAGCCACTTCAATACTTACGCTTCTACTTTTAGATCTTTCAATGCAACAACATCCGCAAATGATCCAAACACAACATTATGATGCTTTACAATATCTTCAGCACGCAATACATCTGTATCAAACGTACTATGCGCATCACTCACTAATGTTACTTTATATCCTTCACTAAACGCTCTGCGCGTTGTCGTATCAACACAGTACTCTGTTTGCATTCCTGAAATAATAAAATGCTCAATCCCTTTTTCTTGTAACACTTCGTTTAAGTTCGTCTTATGGAATGAATCTGGCGTCGTCTTTTCAACGATATTGTCCCCTTCTTGCGGTGCAATCGCCGCATGTACTTTCCAGCCATCTGTACCTTTTTCTAACGGATGATCTTTTGGCCCGTTATGTTGTACATAAATAACCGGAATACCATTTGAACGACATTCCCCAATAAGCTCTTGCAACGTTTCTAAAAACTTTTCCCCATTATGTACTGGGATTCCTGCTGTATACATACCCGCTTGCACATCAATAACTAGTAATGCCTTTTTCATTTCACACAGCTCCCTTTGTTTGTATAAGCCCTTTCATAAATCATTATAATTGTTTATATTCCATCATCCAACAATCTTCTAATTTCCCCTCATGCAGTTCATGTTCCTTTAAAATCTTCACTTTTTTAAATCCGCATTTTTCATAACAGCTTATCGCACGTACATTATTTACTCTAGGATCCATCGCTATCGCTTCTGCTCCTAAGCTCTCCATAATGTATGTAATTGCCGCTTCAACAAGGGTTGTTCCAATCCCTTTTCCCCAATACGCTGGTTCACCGATAAATTGGTCCATTCCCCACACATTTTTCATTTCTTCATATCCATATAACGCTTTCCATTCGGAATCAACAGGATATATTTGTATGTAACCGATCGGTATTTCATTGAACTCTACTAAACATCTTTTTTCATTACTATTTGGATTATGTATAAAATGATCGAGTACCTTTTCTACAGACTGCGGATTATCTCTTCCTTCGTAATACTGTAAAATTTCTGGATTTGTTAACCATTTTGAAATGATAGGTGCATCGTCTTTTGTTACGTATCTAACCGATAAATTTTCTTTTTGAAATAGCATATTACACCTCTTTGTTAATAGCTTAAATCTTTGTATTTTCCCTTGATGTTAAATCTTTAATTGCGCCTATTAATGCGTATGGTAGTAATGCAATGGTAAAAAATGCTGTATACAAGTTAAATTGTGAGGTTTTATACGGAGCAAATGTTTCTGTAAAGAACTGTGAGTTCATAATTCTTTCAAATAATCCCCCTTCACTAAATTTCGGAGACCACCATGAGTTTAAGTCACAGAAGAAAAATATGAATTGCATAACAAGAAATGCAAAAAGAGTGCATACCCAGTCTCGCTTCCAAAAAGACTGAGACTTTTTTGTTACTTACTCTATTTAACACCCCCCCTTATTATCCATTACATTGATTATACACTTAATCCTATTTAATTATCAAAAAATTCAATTTAATCCCCTTGCTACAAATCATACTTCCGCCTATATTTTAATTAAAATAAATACTACTATCGTTGGAGGATAATGTGATTTTCCCGTAATAAAATAAAAGTAATAAACAATAAATTGGAGGAATTCACATGACTAAATACTATAATTCCAAAGAAGAATTACAATTAGGGATGAAGCACATTGAACAAACCATTCATGAAGTTGAAGCTGCATTCAATAAACATGATGCCGATGAACTTGATCGTCACTTTACATTACACGCTTCATGGGTAAATGTCTTAGGAATTCGCCTCTCGGGCTGGAAACAAATCAATGAAGCTCACAAAATTCTTTTAGCAGGACCACTTCACAACTCTTATGCACAGTATGAAATTGAAGACATTCATTTCATACGTTCCGATGTAGCTATCGTACACATTAAACAATATCCAACAACTTCTGAAGGAACGATAATAGAAAATGAACAAAGTAGCCTCGCTATGTATGTTATGGTTAAAGAAAAAGATACGTGGAAAATTGCATCTGGACAAAATACATTCGTACAATAACTCTTCACATAACACCACTCGTTTACAAAGCTAAAATAAGCTCTGTAAACGAGTTTATTCTGAAAATCTAGTATAGCCCTACTGAAAATTGTCTAATAAAAACACATAGGAGATGAGACTTTGAAATCAACATTAATCATTCTTCGAGGGAACTCCGCAAGCGGTAAGACAACAATCGCAAAAGAATTGCAAGAACATTTCGGTCACGGAACACTTCTAGTCTCTCAAGATGTCGTTCGTAGGGAAATGCTAAAAGTTCACGACACATTGGGCAACCTATCTCATGATTTAATTTTTGAGATTACGAAGTACGGAAAAGGAAAATGTGAATTTGTCATTTTAGAAGGTATATTAAACAGTCGTAGATATGGAGATATGCTGAAAGAATTAATACATTATTTTGACGGAAACGCATATACATATTACTTCGATTTATCGCTAGATGAAACAATTAAACGGCATAATACGAGAGAAAAACGACTTGAATTTGGAGAAGATTTATTGAGGAAATGGTATAACCCGCACGATACAATTGAAGTTGATAAAGAAACTGTTTTTACAGATGATTTCACGCAAAAAGACATATTTCATGCCATTGTTAATGATGTGACACATCAAAAATAAGACTGACAGGATGAGTCAGTCTTATTTTCATTATGTTCCTTGTATTTCAGTTTTGATAACTGAACAATCTTTACATAAGTAATAATATATATTCATTTTAAATTTAAATACCAATAAATCGCAACTTCATCATTTTGCTCATTTATCCCTTTATAAACAAGAAAATCAAATCCCCCTATTACAAATCCACATTTCTCATAAAACTTACACGCTGTCATATTATTATTTTGTGTTTCAAGCATAACGCCTGGCATATTACCATCTTTTGCCCACTGCTTTGCTTGCTCTATTAATCTTCTACCAATTCCAAGTGCTCGGTATTCTATGTCCACCTTGATATCTTCTATATAAGCATAGCGATTCCAATTCTTTTTCAATATCATAACTCCTACGATTTGGTTATGTAAAAGTGCTATGTAAATTATTTGATTAGGATTATTTATATATTCATTGTACGCTAGCTCTTCATCGTCATCATACCTATCTTCTAAATAACTTTTTTCATAGCTAGGTACTTTTTCAACTGTATATTCTATTTTGTTATTTATTTTTGAAACAGAAAGAACTAACCGGGCATTTACTGTAAAACTATCATCAATTTCAGGTAAATGGTCTAAATCATTTATTTCTAATTTTCTAATCAAAAGGCTCATTATTTATACTCCTTTAAGTATAAGTATTAACGTTTCATCCCCCTCTACCTTATACTAAATAGTTGTCGCAATTCCTGCCACAAATAAACTTATTATTGCTAAAAATGGCGTTCCGACTATCGCTCCTCTTAAGTGAAATATATAGTCTTTATACCCCTTCATCCCTTCTGTACTAGGAATAACAACAAACCTTGGAGTAATCCAGCAAAATATAAGCCAATCAATTATAAATAAATCTACTAAATTGAAAATCATTACAATCCCAAAAGTATGTAAATAGGCCTCAATATACAATAATTTTTCATGTTGATGTAGTATATACGTAGAAACTAAAGGCGTTCCGAAGAGAATAATATTGTAAATAATTTCGAAATAATACGTTTGCTTTTTTTCATTTATCGATTTTGGCAAAACTACTTTTTGAATATCTTTCGGATAATCATTTAGCCAAAGACGAGGATTATAATATAAAGACCCTAATATCATAATAGTTAGTATAAAAGACATAGAAATGCCGACAATCATTATTTGTTCAATTTCCCCCACAAATGCCCCTCCTTATTCACAATTGTTACGTACGTAATTCACTTAATTAGACATTGTATGCATGTTGTGACCTGAAAATTAACAAACTCCTTTAGTAAAATCATTATCATTTGATTTCTCCTAACGTCCATTCTTATTTCTTGCAATATGGTTGCAAATTTAATACAGTGAACATCTAATTAGTGTTATTCACCTTCTCTAATTATTTCAGAGTAAATATTTATTAATTTACATAAAGATAGGATCGGTGAAACGAATGAAAATCGAACATATAGCAATTTGGGTAAATGACTTAGAATTAATGCGTACTTTTTATACAAAGTATTTCAATGGTAAAGCAAACTCTTTGTATAATAATAAAGCGAAACACTTTGAATCTTATTTTATTACGTTCGAATCTGGGGCAAGGCTTGAACTTATGCATAAAAAAGGTATAGAAAACGAACCTAACCTTAATATAACTGGCTATGCACATATGGCATTCTCTGTCGGTAGTGAAGAACGTGTAAATGAATTAACTTCAACATTAAAAGATGAGGGTTATCCTTTATTAAATGGACCACGTTTCACTGGAGATGGTTATTACGAAAGTGTAATAAGTGATCCTGAAGGTAATCAAATTGAAATTACGATTTAACTTATCTTTTTCTTTTCTGAAGAACAAATGAAAATTAGTTTGGAGGAATCATATGCATAAGCTACATTTCAAAAAATTTGAAACAACAGACTTTAATCAATACTTTCAGCTCGTATCAAACGAAAAAGTGATGGCACAAATTACTGAGCGCGCCATTCCTTTAGAGGAAGCACAAAACGACTATAAAAAATTATTAATGCGCAATGAAAAACATAAACTGTATGGATCTTATAAAGTTTATAACAGTGCAACAAATGAATTTATCGGACTTGGACATATAACAGTAAATGAGGATGATTTTAAAGAAGCTGAACTTGGTTATATGATATTGCCGGAGCACTGGGGAAAAAGATATGGTAGTTGTATCGCAAGAGAATTAATTGAAATAGCGAAGCAGACAGATGTAAACGTACTAAAGGCAATTATCGATCCAAACAATATCCCCTCTCGAAAAATTTTATTAAACGCTGGTTTTACATCAGATATAGTTTGCGAGATTGATGGATTACCTGGGGAGATATTGAGTAAATATATTTAACTATATAAAAAGCAATGCTACATTTGAACTAACAGTAGCATTGCTTTTATCTTTTATTATTATAAAAATCCATTTTCACTTTAATACGAACTAAATCATTGTTTCTTTATCTCGTCTACTACACTTTGAACTAAAGAGATAAGAGCTTGCTTTGTATCCTCATCTGTAACTTTTGCATCATCACTAAATTTAGTGCGCACAGATGGGATTAATAGCGAACCATTTTGAACGACAATTGTATCTAGCATACCTAGCGTAAGTAATAATGATTCATGAGCTTTATCCCCTCCAGCAATCGACGGTGAAGCTGTTATAATAGCAACTGGCTTTTTATAAAGTTCCGCTGATGAAACAAGCCATTCTAATGCATTCTTCAAAACTCCTGGAATACTTTTTGCGTACTCTGGTGTACAAATAATAAGTGCATGTGCTTCACTTAATGTCTTTCGAAATTCTTCAACAACAACCGGTGCTCCAACTCGATCTACATCCGGATTAAAATGAGGTAGTTCCCCTATCCCATTATAAATAGTGTAATCTATACCTTCTGGAATAAATGCTGCTAAAGTTTTTAATATGTTTGTGTTGGATGATCCTTCCCTAATACTTCCTGAAATCGCTATGATTTTTTTGTGTATACTCATATGATCCCCTCCTACAAACATCATACTTATGCAGCCATAGAAAAATCAAAAATATTGAACTATTTAACAAGCTGTACATTCATCAATTTTGTTTACATAATAATATTATGGTTTATTTTTAACCTTTTATAAAATAGGTAAGGAAACTCCATATTTGTTATCCTATTTGAGAACGGACAAATCATGTTTGTAAATGGTTTTCACGACTATTATGAATGTTGGCCAGCTGGGGTCCAATGTGAGGATTTGCTTGTAGTTGCTGCACCTGTTATCAAAGGTGAAAAATGGGTCGTGACGCAATGGATGAGAAGAAGAGCATTGTTGTAACAATTAAATTTGCCGACTTTATCATTATAACCGAGAAGCCCCCCCTCCTCTAAACCAAGTGAAGATGGGGGGATTTCAATTCCAATCTACAATTGAATTTTTTTTGTGAAATTCATTGAAAACATACAAACAGCCATCGTTTCATGGAATGATGGCTGTTTCTTTTTACCATTATACATAATCTTAACTTGATGGCTGCGTTATTTATAACAGCCAATCAATCTCCCTCCTATACAATAGAAAACATCATATACACTCCAACAACGAAGAAAACGGCTAATGTCTTAATTATCGTAATACCAAAAATCTCTTTATAAGCTTCCCGGTGCGTTAATCCTGTAACCGCAAGTAAGGTTATAACTGCCCCGTTATGAGGTAAAGTATCCATACCTCCTGCTGCCATTGCAATTATACGATGCAGCACATCTAACGGAATATCAAAGTTCGCTGCCGCTTCAATATATTTATCTGCCATTAAACCTAATGTAATACTCATTCCACCCGAACCTGATCCCGTCAGACCGCACAAAATATTCGTCATGACCGCTCCGCTAATTAAAGGGTTTGAAAATGTACCTGTCAAAGAATTTTGAATCATGACAAATCCGGGTAAAGCTGCTATAACGGCACCAAATCCATACTCGGCTGCAGTGTTCATGGCAGCTAAGATTGAACCACTTACGCCCACGCTTGTAATAGATTGAAACTGCTCTTTTACCGCTTGGAAGTTTAATAATATAGCAGCAAGTATTCCGATAAGAAGTGCCATTTCCACTGACCAAATACCTACGACTTGTCCCATATCAATCGTTCCGTACTCCTTCAAACCTATAGATGCAAAATCAAATCCCTTTGTATACCAAACCGGGATGAATTCTGTAAAGACTTTATTCATCACTCCGACCAGTACAAGCGGAAGAAAAGCTACCCAATAACTAGCTGGAATAACATCGCTGGAAACAATAGGCGCTTGCACCAATTGTGCGCTAGTTGTGGCAGCCAGTTCAGAAGTGGCACCGCTTTTTCCGAAGTACCCCTCTCCCTTAGCAGCAGCCTTCTTCCTACACCTTTCCAAATACAGCATGCCACATATAAAGATAAACAGTGCTCCGATAATCCCTAATGTAGGAGCTGCATAAATATCTGTTTTAAAGAACGTAGTTGGAATAACATTTTGGATTTGAGGTGATCCAGGAAGTGAATCCATCGAAAACGTGAATGCACTGAATGCAATTGTCGCTGGAATGAGACGTTTCGGAATATCCGCCTCGCGAAATAATTGCGCCGCAAACGGATAAATCGCAAATACTGCGACAAATAAACTGACACCACTGTATGTAAGAATCGCTCCCATTAACACGATGGAAAGAATAGCTCTTTTCACGCCTATAAAATGGATGATAATTTTCGCGATTTTTTCTGCTATTCCAGTGATTTCTACCACTTTACCGAATATCGCTCCAAGCAAAAATACAGGAAAATATAATTTTATGAATCCGACCATCTTCGCCATAAAAACATTAGAAAAGAATGGTAAAACATTCGCCGGTTCCGTTAAAAATACAGCCAACAAAGCACATAACGGAGCGAATAAAATGACTGAGAATCCTCGGTAAGCTACAAATATAAGCAAGCCAAGCGATAGCAATACAATCAATAAATCCATAACCGCATTCCCCCTCAATAAAATAGATTCTCTTAAATTTACTTTACACCCTTTTATATTTATATATATTATTGCAACACCTGCCAGAGGCAGGCATTACTTTTTGTTATTTTATTTATGATGAAAAAGCGGTACCCTCTTTTCTATAAAAGCCTCCACTCCCTCTCTTACATCACTCGTTTGAAATACATGGCCGAAATTCTCAGCTTCTATTTTTAGCCCGTCCTCAAGAGAAGAAGATAATCCCTTATTGATAGATTGCTTCATCAAAGATAAAGCAGGAAGGGAAAATTGAGCCATCTTCGCGGCTAGTTCCTTCGCCTTATTCAGCGCTTCGCCACGCGGAACAACATGATTCACCAAACCAACTCGCCAAGCTACCTCGGCAGTGAACGGTTCACCAGTGAACATCATTTCTTTCGCACTTGCAGTTCCTATTAATCGAGGCAAACGTTGCGTGCCTCCCGCACCTGGAAACAATCCTAACTTCACCTCTGGAAGTCCGATTTGGGCATGTTCTTCTATAATCCGTAAATCACATGATAAGGCTAATTCACACCCGCCCCCAAGCGCTAATCCGTTAATAGCAGCGATTACAGGCTTCGACAATCTTTCTATTTTATTTAATGGATTCTGAAGCCACAATGATTTTCCCTCTGCATATTCATTCCCTTTCCCAATCCATTCCGGAAATGACTTGATGTCTCCTCCTGCAACGAAGGCCTTTTCTCCAGCGCCAGTTAGAAGTACAGCAATTACTTCATCATCCCGTTCGATTTCATCGACCACCACCGTCAGTTGCTCAACCACAGCACCGCTCAATACATTCACAGGAGGATTATCAATGATGATTGTCGCGATTCCTTTTTCTTTGGACCATGTAACAACCCGCTTATTTTCCAATTCAATCCCTTCTTTCCAATATGTAATGAGATAAAAAGCAAACTGTTTTACTCCCCTTCAGCACATCAACTCGTTCTTTTAATTACATAGCCGACCTGTTCGCGATCCCAAGCAGTACTGATTCCTTCCTCCTTCAGCTTGAACTTCTGAATCCGTTCCGTCGCGGTTTTTGGGAAAGTTTCACTGAACTGAACATATCGCGGCACCATGAAGTAAGCCATACGTTCTTGACACCAATCTATAATCTCTTCATGGGACATCGTTTCTCCTTTCTTTACAATCACATATAATTTGACATCCTCTTCTCCCACTTCCGATGGAACACCGATGGCCGCTGATTCAAGTACTTTCGGGTGATTATTCACTACCTTTTCGATTTCCCAAGAGGAGATATTTTCTCCACGCCTCCGGATACACTGTTTGATTCGATCGCAAAAATATAAGTAACCTTCCTCGTCTAGATAACCGCGATCTCCTGTATGGAACCATCCCTCCTTCATCGCCTCTTCTGTTTTATCCCGCATTTTATAGTAGCCTTCCATGAATGCTTGTCCCTGTAAGGAACGTATAAAAATCTCTCCAATTTCACCAGTCCGCGCTTCATTTCCATCCTCATTGACAATCTTCGTCTCTACGTAAGAATAAGGCTTTCCAATAGAAGGCGGCTTATTGGCATTCAATGGATTCGTTACACAAAAACCCGTCGTTTCCGTTAATCCGTAACCTTCTACAATCTGGACGCCAAACCTCTCCTCAAACGGCTTCCAAAATTCCTTAGGCGTAGCAGCACAAGCCGTCACCCTTACAAAATTTTCATTATCGTTTTCCTTTTCTGGTTGCTTGCAGAGAATAGGAATCATAGATCCTAAAGAATTAAAAATGGTTGCGCCATGACCGCGAATTTCATCCCAAAATCCAGAAGCACTAAACCGCTTGCCAAGAGCAATTGTCGCATTGGAAGAAATAGCACCGAGTACTGTATGGGCCTGGGCGTTAATATGGAATAACGGCAGCGCTGTAAATAAAATATCTTTCGAACTTGCGCCAACCATATAGGTGGCAAATGACTGCGCAGAATTTACATAGGCAGAATGACTTAACATGACCCCTTTAGGTAATCCAGTCGTTCCAGAGGTATAAAGAATACTGTTAATAGAAGAGGAGGAAACAAATTCAGTTGGAAGGTGATGATTATTTGTATTCAGTACATCTTTCAATTCGATTACCAGCGGTTCTTTACCATCGTTCAAAATGATTGCGCTTTCATCATTTCCGTAAACGACAATTTGAATGTCCCTTTGTATAAATGGCAAACAAGAAGCAATTTGAGGAACAAATTCCTTATCAACGATAATCAGCTTGCAATCAGAGTGAGATAAAATATACTGCAAACCTTCCCCTTTTAAATGCACATTCAGAGGCACCGCAATTGCTCCCATAAAAGATAAAGCAAACCATACATCCAGATATTCAGGAGTGTTATGAAGCATAATACAAACCTTGTCACCTTTTTGAATACCGAGCTCACAAAATCCCGCTGCGGCTCTAGTAATTCGATGATAGAGCTCCTCATACGTAACTCTTTGTTCTTCAAATTGTAAATAGACCTTACTTGGTGTTTTTTCAATACTTTGCATAATAAAATGTGGCAAACTGTGATTTTTCAGCATTGAATTCCATCCCTTCTTGCTATAATCTTTTTTATTTATATAGCAAGAAACATGCCAAAAATCGACTCATTCTCTATTCCCTTATTCCTTCAGGGACATACCCCAAGTCTCCCTTACATGTCCACCTTCACATGTCGCATTTGCGCTACAAATGATTACGATCATGTCGCATCTATAAGAAAGTGTCGCAAAAAAGAGACAGTATGTATTACTGCAAACCAAACAAAAAAAGGGCCTGTTTGCCCTTTGCTTCCTTTCACAAAATTCCATATTTTTCTATTTTTCGATATAAGCTAGCCCGATGAATCCCTAAAAGCTTGGCTGCCTCTTTTATATTTCCAGCTGTCTTTTCCAAAGCCCTTGTAATCGCCCGTTTTTCAGCCGATTCCACTTCCTCCTGCAGTGAATAACTCATCTCATTCTTCTCTTGATCCACCGCAAATATTTCATGATATAACTCTTCTTCCAAATCTTTTTTCCGCAAATATACAGGAAGATGATGCACTTGAATAATCATTCCTTCTATAACATTCATCGCTCGTTCTAACACATTCTCTAGCTCCCTAATATTGCCTGGCCAATCATGCTCCATGAATATATCCCTTACTCTCTCATCCAATGAAAGAACGCTACTACCCAGCTCCCCATTCAATTTCTGAATTAAAAATTCCATTATATGTATCATATCTTCCTTTCTCTCTCGTAACGGAGGAATATCAATCGCAAACACATTCAACCTATAATATAAATCCTCCCTAAATTCCCCTCTTTGCACCATTTCACGAAGATTTCGATGTGTCGCCGCAATGAAACGGACATCAATCTTTTGAATTTTCGTACCACCAATTCTTTCAATCTCTTTCTCTTGCAACACACGCAGCAACTTCACCTGCATGTCCAAAGACATATCACCGATCTCATCTAAAAACAACGTTCCCTTATGGGCCAACTCAATCTTCCCAGGCTTACCACCTTTTTTCGCTCCTGTAAAAGCCCCCTCTTCGTATCCAAATAATTCAGCCTCCAAAAGATCCCTCGGAATCGCAGCACAATTCAAACGAATAAATGAACCCCTAGCACGCGGACTTGCACGATGTACCGCATGCGCAAAGAGCTCCTTCCCTGTACCGCTCTCTCCTCTTATCAAAACGGTAGACCGACTTTTAGAAACCTTCAAGGCCATCGTTTTAACTTCTTTCATTTTCGCACTCTCTCCTATAATACTTTGAAAGGACAATCTACCTTCTTGCAACCGCTGTAATTCAGTTTGATAGTAAGATAACTTTGATTCCATTGCACTAATCTGATCCCCCAAAGCTTTAAACTGCTGTATATCATGAAACATAATTTTACCAATCGCACCAATAACCTCACCGTCCTTAACAATAGGTATGCGAGTTGCGATAATATTCCGATTACTTATACGCTGGATATGCCCAATTTCCACCTGTCCCGTCTTCACGATAATATGCATCCTCGTATTCTCAACAACCTCCGTACAATGCTTACCTATCGCTTCCTTTGGATCATCAATCCCTAAAAATTGTGCATAAGAACCACTTAAAAAATTGACAATCCCTTGTTCATTTACCCCTAGAATACACTCCGACAGTAAATTCAAGGCATTTTCATACCGACTGATGATACTTTCCAAGGACTGTATACTTTTTTCCTTGTTTTCCAAAATGGCAATTGATCCATCTTCTTTCCCGCTCTGATATACACGGGATTCATTCATAATCAATACTTGGTTGCCCACCTTACACTCGTACTTGTACAAACTATCATTTTGATTCACTACTAGCTTTTTACGATCAGGAATAATCGTTGATATATGCTTACCTATTATTTCATTTTCTTTTTTATGTAACATGCTGCAGAATGGTTGGTTGCTGAATGTGATGATTCCATCATGACTTATGACAGCAATTCCGTTATTCATTACCTGAAGAGCCTGGCTTGTTAACTGCAAATTCATTCTTTCATCCATATGCATTTGGAAGCCCCCCTATCAAATTGTGCTCTTTCTCGCATGTATTATATATTCATTTTAAACATTTACTTTCCTTCGGTTCTTCCGTTTGAAGTAATAATTTCTTGAACCAGTAATATAGCTGATTAACCGGTAGGTTCTTTTTTGACACCTGTCAGGTTTTAATAATCCAATTTCTTTAAATCCTTGGATGTAAGAAGATGAATCTCATGGGCTATTTACAACTTGTAGGTGAGGAATATTTGACGCTTACCTTAGATACCTAATGAGTTTTATGAAAAGTAAAAAACAGTTGATGGAGTGTCTTCCATCAGCTATTTTAATTACGAATTTTGGTGATGAAACCCATAATTATTAGATTTACTTTAGCATAGCTTCTTATCCCCCAATCCCCAACTAAACCATCTCCCATGCCCTTCCGTTTCCCCAACAGTTTCACAATATTCGTTTCCGTTAATATAATAATCAATATGAAGGTCCCGGTCCCACATGTTGTTATATAGGTGGAATACATCACGTTTTGCACCAATGTCTTTAATTTGTTTTTCTAGCGTATGTTTTACATTTTCAGGTATTTGGTTTGCCACATGTGTATGGAAAATACAAATCACCGCATCTTCCCTTATTTGATCTGCAATGGCCGGAAGAAGTGCTACACCGTCACCTTCTATTAATCTCACTGATTTTTCTTTTACAAGCGCTGCTGCTTGATCGAATAGTTCAAGTCTTTCTTTATGTTCTGGCCAAATAAGCGCGCGTAACCATAAATAATCTTCATCGGCATTTAAATCATTCACATGTAAATCTAGTCCGATTCTTTCTACGACAGGTGGACTTTGTTTTAGAAAACGGGGCACATTCTTCCCTCTTATTTCAGAAGTTAAATGTACATTCGAATTTATATTTCCGTATGTTTCATCTGTTCCATACGAATAGCTATATTGGTCCCAGAACAGTTGTAATCCAGAGCTTGTACCAATTTCAATTAACGCGAACGGTTTATTCACTTTGTTAAATATGTAGCAGAAACATGGATATAAGTATGCGCATCGTCTAACTTCATTCGTTTGAACGAGTTTTATTTGTAATAATGTAATGATTTCTTCTCGATATATGTTACAGAAATCTTTAAATTGTGAAAAAGCGTATTCTAAATTTGTATCTGCATCTTCAACTAAACTATGATAATACCTTTTTAAACTGTGTTCTTTTCCTTTTAACAATAAATAATGGACCGCACCTAATAATAAGTTCGGGATTGGCTGACCAGGTTGTGCATTGAAAGCTAACGTAAGAACTTCCTCATCTTCAGAAATTTTTATTGATAAGTATTCGTATAAAGGACTCGATCCTTTACATTCATTCACAGAAAAATCCCGAAATAAGTTTGCGACTTGTTCTTTTGTAAGCATTGGTATCCCTCCTTGGTTATTTCCAGAATAATCTTATCATTTATTTGTTATTTACTCTATTTTTTCAAATTAGATGTTACAAAAATAGAATTTTACTAGTTTTCAAAGATAAAACATAAAAATAGAAGTTTTTTTGAGATAACATCAAAATGGAATTCTTCTCCAAATTCCGCTTTACTACTATGCTTTTTACCCTTATGACAGAAGAATTCTATGAAATAAAACGTTAAATAGTTTAAAATTATCAGATAACACTAGATATTTTAGTCTATTAATTATTATAATAGACTATGAGATGGTTATATAATTGAGACAAAAAAGGTAAATACCTAGGTGGGGCCTAGGCGGTGTTTTCTTTTTACGGCTTAGATATAAAAACACCTACTCTTTTTTGCCAATATAGGGGATGGAGAGATTATCATGAGCAACATGCAGCAAAAAACAGACGTTATCTTAATTGGCGCTGGAATTATGAGCGCAACGTTAGGATCATTACTTAAAGAATTGGCACCTGAATGGGAAATTAAAGTATTTGAAAAACTCGCTAATGCCGGAGAAGAAAGTTCTAACGAATGGAATAATGCTGGTACAGGACATTCTGCGCTATGTGAGCTTAACTATACGTCCGAAAAATCTGACGGGTCTATAGATATTGGTAAAGCTGTAAAAGTAAATGAGCAATTTCAACTTTCAAGACAATTTTGGGCGTATCTTGTTAAGAGAAACTTAATTCGTAATCCACAAGATTTTATTATGCCACTACCTCATATGAGTTTGGTGCAAGGAGAAAAAAATGTGGAGTTTCTAAAAAACCGTTTTGAAGCGCTTTCAAAAAACGCTCTATTCCAAGGAATGGAATTTTCTGATGCTCCTGATACATTAAAAAAATGGCTTCCACTCATTATGGAAGGTCGTAACTCTAATGAACCGATGGCTGCAACGAAAATTGACTCTGGAACAGATGTTAACTTTGGTGCGTTAACGCGCATGTTGTTTGATTACTTAAAAACTAAAAATGTCGAGCTAAACTACAAACATAGTGTTGAAAATATTAAACGTACGAAGAACGGTTTGTGGGAAGTAAAAGTACACGATATGAATAGTGGTAAAATCGAACACCATACTGCAAAGTTCGTCTTTATCGGCGGCGGTGGTGGTAGTCTACCTCTACTTCAGAAGACTGGTATTCCTGAATCAAAACATATTGGAGGATTCCCAGTAAGTGGACTATTTATGGTATGTAAAAACCAAAAAGTTGTAGAGCAGCATCATGCAAAAGTATACGGAAAAGCTAAAGTTGGCGCTCCGCCAATGTCTGTACCTCACCTTGATACAAGATATATAGACAACAAAAAAGCTTTACTGTTTGGACCGTTTGCAGGTTTCTCGCCTAAGTTCTTAAAAACTGGTTCAAACCTTGATTTAATTGGTTCTGTAAAACCGAATAACGTCTTAACGATGTTAGCAGCCGGTGTAAAAGAAATGGGATTAACAAAATACTTAATCCAACAAGTTATGTTATCACACGAAAAGCGTATGGAAGAATTACGTGAGTTTATTCCGAACGCTAAAAGTGAAGATTGGGATACTGTCGTTGCTGGACAACGTGTGCAAGTAATTAAAGATACTGATGCAGGTGGTAAAGGAACACTTCAATTTGGTACAGAAGTTGTTAGTGCAAATGACGGATCAATCGCTGCGTTACTTGGCGCTTCTCCAGGTGCTTCTACTGCGGTTCACGTTATGCTTGAAGTATTAGAAAAATGCTTCCCAGAACGTATACTAGCATGGGAGCCAAAAATAAAAGAAATGATCCCTTCTTATGGCGTATCACTAACGGAAAATCCAAGACTGTTCCAAGAACTTCACGCTTCAACAGGACGCACACTTGGGTTAAATGAAAAAGAAACTGTTCACAATTAATGAATAGATTAAAAAAACGACATAATAAAAACGTCCGATATATTCGGACGTTTTTATTTTCTACTAGAAATTATACTTATCGATATTATCTTTCGTAAATACAACTCGTTCAGGTAATACGATAATACCATTTCCTTCTGCCTCATAGTCATACCCTTGAATAGAGTTCGGCTCTACTTTCACTTTTCCGATTCCTTTTACTTCAAAGCTATCCCCGACTTTTAACTTCTTCCCTTTTACAACAATTTCATTTGCAACATAAGTTGCTAGTGCACCTTGTTGTTTTACATCCCATAATCCAAATTGTTGTACTGTTCCTCGTTTCACATAATCACGCATAACGTTCGGTGTCGAAAACCCCGTTACGACTACTTTCTTATCCATTTTCAAATTCTCAGCTGCTTGTGCCATTGCTGGTAGTGCTGTTGCATCTGGACATATTACTGCGTTAATATCTGGATACGTTTTTAAAATACTCTCTCCAACTGATAAAGATTTTTGCGCATTATTTTCACCGTATTGCGTCGTTACAATTTCCCAATTCGGATATTTTTCTTTAATAATCTCTTTCGCCTTCGTTACCCACTGATTTTGATCTGTTACAGTCGGGCTTGAATAAAAGAATGCTACTTTTCCTTTATCTCCAATTTGCTTAGAAGTCATTTCAATTAATAAGTTTGCAAGTTGGTCTGGTGTACCTTGGCTAATATAAAACGAACGGTCTTTCGGATTCACATCAGAATCCCACGTTAATACTGTCATCCCTTTTTTCTTTGCACGTTGTAATGATTGCGAGAGACCATCAACTGACGTAGATGAAACCATAATTGCATCATAGTTTTGGTTAATAAAATTGTTTATATATTTTACTTGCCCTGATACACTTGCCTCAGACGGTCCATCGTACTTCACTTGTACACCTAACTTATCTCCCATCTCTTTTGCACCTTCACCACCTGATGTGAAGAAGCCAACTCCCGTTAATTTCGGAATGAACGCAAATTTTACATCATCTGCTTTTTTCTTATCCGCAGTTTGGCTAGAACAAGCAATTAAACCGATTAAACAAATACACATAATAATAACAATCCCCAGTTTTCTCTTCATGACATTTCCCCCTTATGCAAATTCCTTCTTTTCCCCGTAGTGAATCGTTGTAATTTGAAATGTCTCATAATAACAGAAACAATAAGGATAATACCTATTACTACATTAGATTGTTCATTCGTTAAGCCCGTCATTTGCAAACCGTACTGCATGAGTCCTATAAAAACACTCGCTAGTACTGTCCCAATAATACTCCCTTTTCCGCCTGTAATTAGTGTGCCGCCTAATACAACTGCCGTAATAACTGGCAAAATGGTTTCACTTCCAATATCAGCACGAGCAGAACCGAAATACGCTGTTAAGAAAGCTCCTCCTAATCCACCTCCTAACCCAGAAAGTACGTAAGCAGTAATCACTACTTTCTTCGTTCGAATTCCGGAATATTTCGCCGTACTTTCATTTGCGCCAGTTAATTTTGCGTGGCGACCGTATGTTGTACGGTGAAACAATATCGTAAATACTATCGTTAAAATGACAAGGAGCCATAATAAATTAGGTATACCGATAAAACTACCATTTGCCAGTTGCACATACGAATCTGGTAAACCACTTATTCCTTCATAGCCCGCTGCACCCGAACCACCTGAAATAACAAGGGCGATTCCTGCATATAAAAACATCGTTCCAAGTGTAACGACAAGAGGTTCTACATCTGTCATTTTTATAATAAGTCCATTTAATCCGCCCGCTATGCAACTTATTACGAGCGCAATGATAACGGCTAACAGTATAGGCATGCCATTCATCCAAAGTACTCCGATAAGAATCGAAGTAAGCCCCATAATAGATCCTACTGAAACATCAATTCCGCCAGTTACAATGACAAATGTCATCGGAATAGCCGCGATTGAAATAATGAGGAAATCGTTCATACTAAAAAGGAGGTTACTAATGTTTAAGAAATCACTATTTATGAAACTAAAGAGAATGAATTCTACGAGAAGCAATATGAGAAGAACCCCTTCCCATCTATACAAGCTACGTATTCCCCTCATAGATTCACCCTCCTTTCTTCTAATTGCCGGAGTTTCTTCCATTTTTTTAAGACACTATCTAATATGATGATGAGTAAAAGTAAAAATCCTGAAATAGCACTATTCCAAAATGCAGGTATTTTTAAAAAGACGAGTGAACTGCTTATCACTTCTAAGAAGAATGCACCTAATGCCGCTCCAAATATAGAACCTGTTCCTCCTTTTAAATGAATACCACCTAAAACAGCAGCAGCGATAACTTGTAATTCTATCCCTGTACCTGTTTGATTTGGAACGAATCCAATATTCATTACGAATATACATCCAGCGAACCCAGCGCTTATGCCTGATATGATAAACGCGTATATTTTCACTTTATCTACATGTATTCCAATAAGCCTTGCACCATCTTCATTATCACCGACCGCATAAAAATATCTTCCAATTTGAACTTTCATTAAAAAGAAATATAGCAGCAGTAATATGATAAGAACGGTCCATACCGTTATCGGAATCCCTAACATCATAATAGAAGAAATTTGTTTATACTCATTCGGAATATCTTCAATCCACTTTCCGCCCGTAAATATTAACATTACGCCTCTAATAATCCCGAGCATTCCTAATGTCATAATGATAGCTGGCACCCTAAATTTCGTAACGCCAATTCCGTTTACCATACCAATAAGAGCACCAAGTATAATTGCCGCAAATATTGAAATAAAGGCACTGTATCCATCTGTTAACAACATCCCGCAAACCGCAGCGCTTAATCCCATAATAGATCCTACTGATACATCTATATTTTTCGTAAACAATACGAAAGATTGACCAATTGCCAAAACAACTAAAATAACGCTTGATTTCATAATTAAAGATAAAGAGCTAAACTGAACAAAACTAGGGTTCATTACTCCAACGAAGGCTATGTAAAGAAGTAATAAAATAATAATAGACGTCTCATGCATTTTAAATAACCGGTTCACTCCGTTACACCTCCCTTTCCTCCGTACGCAAGGCGTGTAACTTCATCAATACAAATTTCCTTCTTCTCCAAATGAGAGACGAATTCTCCGTTTCTCATCACATAAACACGATTCGCTAATTGAACGATTTCTTCCATATCTGAAGAAATTAATATGATCGCAAGTCCCTTTCTCTTCAAACTTTGTATCGTTTCGTATACTTCTAATCTTGCTTTCGCATCAATACCACGGGTCGGTTCATCAAGAATAATCACTTTCGGATTACATGCAAGATATTTCGCTAACAGGACCTTCTGTTGGTTCCCACCTGATAAAGACGTCATTTTCTCATTCATATGAGGGACAACAATTCGAAACTGTTTTATATACAACTCTGATAAAGCGCTTTCTTTTTTGTTATTTAAAAAGAAGCTACTCATACTGTTTAAAGATGCAGCTGTTATATTCTCTTTCACAGACGCAATTGAAAAAATGCCATTCCCTGCCCGGTCCTCCGGTACATACACCATACCTTCCTTTATTCGCTTATGTACCGAATACTTCGTAATGGATTTTCCCTCTAATAAAACAGAACCTGATTTCAAAGGCATTAATCCAAATATTGATTCAGCTAATTCAGTCCTACCTGATCCGACGATACCTGCAATCCCGACAACTTCTCCAGCGTGTACAGTTAATGATACATTTTGAAACGCATAACTAGACGCATTCGTGACATCTAATACTTTTTCCGAATGCTCTATTTCTTCTTGCGTGATTTCTTTCTTCTCCTCAAGTTTATAACCTTTCGGTAATAACCCCTCCATTAACATGTCATATGTATAGCTTGATACATCCCCTTGACTTACAATCATTCCGTCACGCAAAATTGCTACTTTATTCGCAATTTCAAAGATTTCTGGAAAACGATGCGTAATGTAAATCATGCCAATTCCTTTTTCTTTTAAACTTTTCATCAACACAAAAAGACTCTTAATTTCGTGAGTTGTTAATGTCGATGTTGGCTCATCTAAAATAAGAATCTCAGCTTCCCTTATTAATCCCCTCAATATTTCTACTAATTGTTGCTGGGCAATGGATAACGATAATCCTAAATCCTGAAGTTGAATGTTCCAGCCTAAGTCTTCTAGCAACTTATTAATTTTATTTCGAAGTTCTTTCTTTTTCGCTTTCATTCCGATACAAATATTCTCTTCAATTGTCATATGCGGAAAGATGAGTGGCTCTTGTGGTATTAAATATATGCCATGTTGATGTGCTTCTGCTGTGTTTGAAAACTGTTGTATTTCCCCTTTCACATACATCTTGCCAGCATCGTATGAATACAAACCCGTTAATATTTTCATTAATGTTGATTTCCCGGCACCATTTCCTCCGACTAAAGCGTATACATCTCCACGCTCTAATTGTAAATTGACTTCTTTTAATACGAGTTGACCTAAAAAAGATTTACTCATTTTTGTAACTTCTAATAAGGGCACGTTCTCCACATGTTGTCACCTGCCTTTATGCAGAACATTTTTTGAGAAAATGATTTTTTGTTCTACTTGTTTTGTAGCATTGTATATTTATTTTTTCATATCTAGAACACTTTTTTCACTGGACTATTTTATCGCTTCAACTGGAATAAACAAAATAACGAACACATATGTTTAAGCAGTGGTCAATTGTTGAAAGGGATGAAGAGTATGTCACAGCTCAACTTTGAAGACAATTTGTTAACAAAAGTAGCTTGGTACTATTATAAAGATCAATTAACCCAGCAAGAAATTGCTTCACTTCTTCACATTTCAAGAAATAAAGTCGTTCGGTTGTTAGATAAAGCACGGACGGAAGGTGTCGTCACATTTCACGTAAAAGGTACTGGTTTGCACTGTTTAAGCATCGAACGTGACCTTATGAAAAAATTCCATCTAAAAGATGCTTTCGTTATTCCAACGCCAACTGAGGATTATGCATTTTCACTCGGAAAAGCTGCCGCACAATATTTAGAAACTCATCTGCAACAAGGGGAGTTACTTGGGATTGGCTGGGGAAAGACGATAAGTAAAATGCTAGAAAACATTCATTTTGATAGCTCTATGAATCTTTCAATCGTTACTCTTACAGGAGGCGTAAATCACTATATTCCAAGAAACCAAAGCTATTTAAACTACATGCAAGGCGATCTTCATATTATTCCTACCCCTTTTCTTACATCTACAAACGAAATGACGCAAATTATTCTATCTGAACCGAGCGTGAAAGATATGCTTCACGTCGCTTCACTCGCTCATACAGCAGTAGTTGGCATTGGAAGCTTATCTCAAGACGCCACAATTGTGAAAGAAGAAAAATTAACACTACGTGAAATGACTTATATACGTAGTCAAAACGGGGCCGGAGATATTTTAGGGCAATTTTATAATACTAACGGAAAACAATTAGAACTTCCTCATCATAATCGTCTTATCGGCACACCACTCTCTGTTCTTCAAAATATGAAACATGTCGTTGGTGTAGCTGGCGGTACGGAAAAGATAGATGCAATTTACGGCGCCTTAAAAGGAAAGTTCATTCATACATTAATTACGGATGAAGAAACTGCCCTCTCCTTATTAAGAAAGGAAGGTGACTCTTAATGTCTACTCTATTAGCTTACGACGCTGGTACAGGGAGCATTCGAGCAGTTCTTTTTGATTTAAACGGTAATCAACTTGCTGTTAGTCAAAAAGAGTGGGTTCATAAATCAGATAGTCGCTACCCTGGTTCTATGAATTTTGATGTAACAGAAAACTGGCAGCTCGTTCAAGAATGCACGAAGGATGTTCTTCAAAAAAGTAATACGTCCCCCTCTTCTATTAAAGGTATTAGTGCAACGAGTATGCGTGAAGGCTTTGTTTTATACGATAAAAACGGGCAAGAAATATGGGCTTGTGCAAATGTTGATGGCCGCGCATCAGCGGAAGTTAGTGAGCTAAAACAAATTCGTTCCGAAATTGAAGAAGATTTATATAAAAAATCCGGTCAAACTTTTTCGTTAGGTGCTTTACCTCGCTTACTTTGGATTAAAAAACATGAACCAGACGTGTACAAAAACATTCATTCCTTTACGATGTTAAACGATTGGATTTTATATAAGTTGTGTGGCACGCTGCAAATTGATTCTTCAAATGGATGTACGTCCGGTATATTCGATTTACAAAATAGAGCTTGGGATAACTGGGTTGCTGAGCAATGCGGTCTTACTCTAGCCTTTTCTCCAAAAGTAAATGAAGCTGGGACAGTTATCGGGAATATCACAAAACGAAGTGCTGAATTAACAGGATTACATGAAGGAACACCAGTCGTTGCTGGCGGCGGAGATGCACAAATGGCATCTCTTGGAACTGGAGTTGTAAAGCCTGAACAAACATTTATATGCGGGGGCAGTTTTTGGCAACAAGAAGTAAATATAACAAAACCAGAAACTGATCCAACTGCGGCGATTCGTGTAAATTGCCACGTCATTCCTAACCTATGGCAATACGAAACAATCGCTTTCTTCCCTGGCCTTGTCATGAGATGGTTTCGAGATGCTTTTTGCCAAGAAGAAAAAAGGCTCGCTGAAAAACTTGGCGTAGATACTTATGAATTACTAGAAGAACAAGCAAAAGAAGTACCTGTAGGTTCACATGGCATAATCCCCACTTTTTCAAATGTAATGAATTATATTTCTTGGCGACATGCTGCACCATCCTTTTTAAATTTAAGTTTAGATGCTGAAAAATGCGGTAAGAAAGAAATGTTCCGCGCAATTGAAGAGAATGCCGCCTTCGTTACACTCGGCAACTTGAAATTAATAGAAGCCCTCACAGGTAATTTCCCTTCTGAAGTAACCTTTGCTGGCGGCGCTGCTAAAGGTAAACTTTGGCCACAAATACTAGCAGATGTCCTCGGAATCCCTGTTAAAGTACCCGTTGTAAAAGAAGCCGCTGCTTTAGGTACGGCAATTGCCGCTGGAGTTGGCGTAGGCATTTTTGAATCGATGGAAGAAACTGCCGAACAATTTGTACAGTGGGAAAACACATTTAAGCCAAACGCTGAAAATCATGAGCTTTATAAAGGATTCTATGAAACATGGAAAACAGTGTATGCTAGCCAACTTTCTTTAGCTGATAAAGGCCTCACATCACATATGTGGATTGCCCCAGGTGCGCTGTAACACATTACATAAAGGAGTGATTTCTATGCTTAAAGTGAATGAGGATGATTTCACCTATCGCTTCGGTGATAACGGGCCTAAATATTTAATACAAGGTCCAAATATCGATCTTGGCCTAGTCGTTATTCAGCCTGGGCAAGAGTTTCAAAATCACTATCATACAACTTGCGAAGAAGTCTTCTATGCGTTAGAAGGCGAAATAGATTTCTATGTGAATAACGAGAGAGTTCCGATCAAACAAGGTGATGTCTTGCAAGTTCGACCTCATGAATCTCATTATCTTATTAACCATTCCGATAAGCCTTTTAAAGCTGTTTTTATAAAGTCACCACATTTACCAAATAAAGATACTGTACAAACTGAAAATCCAACATTAACGAAGGAGTGATTCCTAATGACTTGGGGATTTAAAAATCGATTAAATACAATTTTACCTGACGGCAGAGCAGTTATGTTAGCGATAGATCACGGCTACTTTTTAGGACCGATTCACGGACTTGAACAACCGTTAGAAACAGTTAAAAACTTGCTTCTATATACAGACTCCCTCTTTTTAACACGAGGTGTACTCAGCTCCTGTATACCTGAAAACTGCAGCACGCCGATGGTTATGCGTGTATCAGGCGGAGCAACTGTAGTCGGTAAAGATTTAGCGAATGAAACAATTGTTACACCTGTGAAAGAAGCCGTAAAACAAAATGCAATTGGCGTCGGCGTTTCTGTTTTCGTTGGATCAGACTATGAAACACAAACCGTTTCAAATCTCGCAAACGTAGTCTCTGAAGCTCACGATTATGGCCTGCCAGTACTCGGTATTACCGCCGTCGCAAAAGAACTGCAAAAACGAGAAGCACGGTTCCTAGCACTCGCTTCCCGCGTATGTGTTGAAATGGGAGCTGACATTATTAAAACATATTACTGCGAAGGATTCGAAAAAATTACGAGCACATGCCCTGCCCCAGTCGTAATCGCGGGCGGCCCAAAACTAGATTCAATCGAAGACGCATTAAACATTACGTACAATGCGCTGCAAGAAGGCGCAATCGGAGTAGACATGGGCCGAAACATATGGCAGTCCGAACATCCAGCTGCGATGATTCAAGCGATACATGGTATTGTGAAGAATAGATTGAATGTGAAAGAAGCGCTCCAATTATATGAAGATGTAAAAAATTAAAATAAACAACAGACTTTTACACTTAAATATATACAAAATCAATATTTACTATAAGGAAAAGCCCATATGTTAGATTACTAAGTAACCTAACATATGGGCTTTCTTTTACATTTTTCATTGTTCCGAATTTAGTCAAGCCTCTACAGATCACGTACGTTCCAAACAATCTCACCGCGCTCACCCCACGTACTGTGATGCCGCTTAAATCCTATCTTTTCTAATACCCGGAAGGACGCAACATTCCAAGCGCCTACAGTCGACCAAAGTCTTTGGCGCCCCGTAGCAATCGCAGCCTCTAGCACAGCTGTTGCTGCCTCTGTCGCATAACCCTTGCGATGAGCACTGCGGAACAACTCGTATGCAATCTCCGGCTCTTCAAGCGTGGAACGACCGATAATTAAGCCACAGTATCCGATGAAATCTCCTTCGTCTCGCCTACGAATAGTGAGAAGAGAAATACCATTTTCAGCTGCTTTCTTGCGCATCTCAATAAGATAGCTACGAACAGAGTCAATGGTTGGCATGTCCACACCACGTTCGCCAATTAATTTTCTCAGCCATACTGCATCGGATTCCTCCCACATATTCAGGTCGAGTCGTTCCGTTTTCAGCTGGAATGCCATAGCTTTATATGAAATTGTCATAGTGAGAACCTCCTATTTATATCACTGTGCTACTCATAATAGTTTCGCACCTCATCACATCAGAAACACTGTTGATTCTCTAAATTTTCTAGCAACAGCACACAAGAAATTAGAGTTCTTTTATGCATAAGCACTTCCCCTAAAAAATAGACCTTTTTATACAACTTTATTTTAAACATACAATATTTGCTTTAAGATGAATACCCTCTAGTTTATTAACAGTTTGTTTTTCACTTATCATACAAATAAAATGATCAAGCCCCTTTCCAAACTGGATAGGGGCTATATTTACATCTTCAAACAACTACTCTTGATGAGCACCATTAAGCTTTGAAACTTTCTTACCATCTCTATAATCAAGGCAAGAAACTTCAATTAATAATCCATTAAATATTGTAAAATAAAAACCATAACTACTACCTCTCATTGTATAAGGTTCCTTGTCTATTTCAATGCCTCCAGCTACTAAACGATTATATGCTTGATCAACTTCACTTGAAGTTTCCACTAAAAAACCAATATGAAAAGCTTCAGGATATGTAACGTCCTTTTTCCCCTTGAACGCTTTTGGATCACTTAACACCAGTATAAATCCATTCTCATCACTCATCACTACAAGCGCCTTTCCCTTTTGCTCCAAAAATTGAAAATCAAAAAATGTTTCAAAGAAATGTCTAGCTTCTGATAAATCATCAACACATAGATTCAAATGATTCAACCTCATTCACCCATCTCCTTTTAAACAGGGGTTATACAGAAGTATATTGACCCATATTGATAACACTTGAATGTTTAAGGGAAGGTATTCAAGTGTTCATTTTTTAATATTCTAATACTTTCTTCTATCGTCTAGAACGTTTTTTTAATGCAACATTTGGAATACAGTAAATGAAATTATATGAACGATTCGACACGGAATCTCGATTTACCGATAAAGATTGACAATCGTAGTAATCTACTTATTCTACTTAATTCTTTGTGCAATTGGGTGATCACCTTTTAGTTGCAGCAGGTCCCATAAATTCCCGTATAAATCCTTAAACACTGCAACAATTCCATATGATTGCTCTTTCGGTTCTCTCACAAATTCTATTCCTCTTGAAATCATTTCATTATAATCTCTCCAAAAATCGTCAGTATTTAAGAAAAGAAAAACTCTACCGCCTGATTGGTTACCAATAAAAGGATCTTGTTCAGGTTTAGATGCCCTAGCTAGTAATATTGTGGTACCGACTGAACCTGGAGGGGATACCACTACCCAACGTTTGTTTTCTTCTGGCTGATAAATATCTTCAACTAATGTGAAATTTAGTTTCCTTGTATAAAACTCTATTGCCTCATCATAGTCTTTTACTACTAATGCAATATGAACTATCGATTGAACCATTACTGTCCCTCCTAATCTTACTCACTAATCGAGTTTATATTATAACATTTCTAATTTTAACCTGTCCGTTAATTCTTCTTACATCACATACGAATCATTCTCTTTATTCAATGTTAATAACCATCTATCAGTAAACAGATAGATGGTTATATATTTGAAAAATTATAATTAAACAAATGTATTATTACGACTGTTGATAAGCCGATTTCGATGATTTCACATAATAAACCCCATGTTCAACGTTAATGATATGATCTGGCTTCGGCTTACCACGGCCCGCTCTATGTCCAGCTAAGTGCTCTTCACTCGTTTCCCAGTTTTTCCATGCTTCTTCAGATTCCCAGCGAATCATAACTACAACTTCTTCATCTCCGCGTCTCACTTTTTTCACGAGAACACTTAAGTCGATGAAGCCTTCAAATTTTTCAATAATGCCTTCTCCTGTAAAACGCTCTACAACTATATTAGATGTACCTTCTTTTACTGTAAATGTTTTAGTTTCGATAAACATATAATCCCACTCCCTTTTTATAATACGAATACTAGTATTCTTCCATTATAATTGATTATGATAATTATTTTCAATTATAAAATTTTAAATTTTTAGAATTATGCAGAATTCTCCGCAATCGACTCATCCAAAAATTTAAAATATGGAAGCAATATCCCTATTAAAGAAGTAACACATATAATCGAACCTATGATAAAGTATAATATTCTCACTCCCCACATTTCACTCAGTATTCCCCCAAGAAACACACCTAATGGCATTGCCGATCGTATGAAAAATAATCGCACTGAAAATACTTTTCCTATCATATTATTTGGGACTGTTTGTTGGCATATCGTCGTGTTATGAACATTGAAAAATGCAATACATATACCGGCAATTACTTCGATTACAATCGCAATAATAATACTATTATTTAAACCTAGTGAAATGTAAGTAAGGCCCCCTACGAATAATCCTCCAAGCATTAGTAGGCGACGGCTTCTATACTTCACTTTCCCAACTAACATGGAACCAACTACATAGCCAAGCGGGAAACCTGCCATGAAGTAACCGTACTCAGCATATCCTGCTGAAAGTTCGTCTTTTATATAAGGAAGATTCGTAACCATCGTTACTCCTACTCCGAATTGAACGAAAGTAAGAAATACCCCGAGCCAAACGATAACTGGTTTTGTGAAAAAGTATGTAAACCCGTGAAGAAACTCTTCTAGCCACGTTTTTCGAAGTTCTTGCTTTATCCTCTTTTCTCTAACGAAAAGTAATAATCCTCCACTTATAAATAGACAAATACACAAAAAAAATAGTGTAAGCCTCATTCCAATTAAATGAATGACGATACCACCTAATACTGGCGCAAGAAACATCATAAGACGAGTCATCCCATCTATATACGCATTTGCATCTTGAAGCTGTTCTTTACTTACAATGCTCGGTGTAATCGCTTGACTGGCGGGTGTATAAAGCGGCGTAATGAGCCCTACTATAATTTGAACAACGTAAACATGCCATACTTCTACACTGTTAGTAACAAGCATTACTAAAGGCAGTAAGAAAACAGAGGCCCGCATCCACTGCGAAAAAATCATAATCCACTTTCGGCTCCATTTATCAATAAATGGACCACTTATTAGTTGTAGTATGAGTGACGGGATAAAATATAATAGCCACATGCTGCTTAATGCTGTTTTCGATCCGGTTAATTCATAAACGAGAATTGAATTACATAACGTCCCGAAAGCCCCGCCTAATTCTGAAATTGCACTGCCAATCCACATAAAAAAAATGAACGATTTTTCAACACATTTTCCAATATAACTCACCAACTTTTCTATTAAATTCCTCCCTTTATGTACATTCTCGTTGTATATTATCTATTCAAAAATGCATCTAATTCTTTCGCTAAAGACTGCACTGCTTTCTTTCTCAACACATATTTTCCGTCTTGAATATCAACTAACTTTGCTGAACGTAAAAGTTTCAAATGATGATGTACTGTCGATTTTCCTAGTTGTAATCTTTCCGTTATTTCTTGCAGCGTACGCTCTTTTTCAAATAATAGTTTTACAATACGGAGCCTTGCCTCGTCCCCTAGCGCCTTATGTTTATGAACTAAAAAATAACTCGGCTCATACGGATCTTCCGGATGTATACTTTCATTTGCGACCGGATAATGAAACACTTTCGTATCGTCAATATCAGCTTCTATGTTCCACGGTCTGTACGTAATTTGCGGAATAAGGAGTACGTGATGCACACTTGGCTCTGGCATATATATAACTCCACCTGTTGCCCACTCGACAAACTCTTCTGGTTTCATCTTTTTATTCATTTCATTTTTCGCTTCATAATCTCGCTTTAATATAGAGAGCAGTTGCTCCTCTTCTTTCTTAATAACACCCTCATACCATCCTGTCATAACGGCGATTAAATGGCCCTTTAGTTCTTGTACATCGACATCACATATAAAGCCAATATACGTAGAGAAAAACTGATGATCATGTGCCAGTTCCTTTAGTTCGTGTATTGCAGATGCTTCTCCGCTAGCTGCTAAACGTCTTTTTTCCTGATGGATGTCTCCTAAAAACGGTAAACATATATACTTTAAATCTTCTTCTGAAAGTGAATCGGTATTTGCAATAAACTGTGATAGATCCTGAAAATCTCCCTCATACAATAACTGAAGCAATGCTTTCCATGTATTATTTTCTTCTACAAACTGTAAATGCTCTCTCATCTCTACCGATAATGATTTTCTAATTTCTTCCCATTCGCTTTGAGATTTTTCAAGCGTGTCGATTAACCTCTTATGCGTAATTGCCGCAATGCCAAGTGCGCATTCGAAAAGTATCGAATACTTCATTTGAACGTTGTACGTTTCCCTCTTTCTACTCGTTACGTGAAAGACTTCCATTTTATCCCCTCCTTATTTGCCATGTATTGAATTCTATATACACCGAATTATACCTTCTAACTTTTTAGAATTATAAAACTTTCTGAAACTTTATATTGCTACAAGTTTTTAAATTTAAGCTGCAGTTAATTTTCTTGTTCAACTATGAGGCAGGTTTCTTGAAGAGAAAGGAGAATTTATTACATTTAAAAAAATGATTTAGAAAGCATAAGTTTATTTCTACAATTACTACAACGACGCCATATTGTTCTTTTAGAAACTTCCAAACATCAATCAGATGATAAGTAGGTCCGTTTCTACCTACTTTCTCTAACACTTATTGTTGGTCTATCTCATAGTTAAGGAGGCTATACGAATGGGTAAAAAAGAAATATTACAAAATGGAGTCAAGCAGGTTTTTTACGAAGAAGAATGGTACCCACCGATATCAGAAGCGTTAAAGAATCTTACCGCTGCCCAAGCATGTTGGCACCCAGAAGGAAAGGCCAGTAATACGATTTGGGAAAATGCAAACCATTTACTAATCTTTAAAGAGCGCTTACTTTCCCGCTTACATCAAGATGACACATTTGTTGCTCCACAAAATAATGATGACACGTTTGTCCAAGATGGACCTAATGATGATGAAGCGTGGCAACAAACAGTGAAGCGAACGCTTCAAGTACATGATGCCTTGCAATCTTCATTAACATCCCTTCAAGAAGCAGAACTGGATCAACCAAGTCCGTCTCTACCAGTTTGGCAACAATATCTGAATATCCTTTTGCACGATGCTTATCATACAGGACAAATTATACAACTTCGTAAACTCCAAGGTTCATGGCCATCGCATCGTTCATATTTATAAACAATGATTAAAGATGATAGACCAGCATATGATTCTATATTTAGCAGAATAAGTACAAAAAAAGGCAAATGAGATTCTAACTCTCATTTACCTTTTTTGCATGTTGGAGAAACGTCCTACATAGATAAAATAAAACTTTAATCAGTGGGATTTTGTCCATCCCCCACTGATTATCAACCAAAACCAATCGGACATTTCTGGGCCATTATCTCCGACCTCACTTCCTCGCATTCGCCGAGTTTTAAGGTAGGAGTCTTACCGCCCATTAATACGGGATAAAAAATTCATTCACACTTATTAATTCATCTGTGCATCGTTCAATAGCCCAATTATTTCACTCAACATTTCTTCTGTAAAAGCACCTGCGCTAAAGTTCACTAATGCTCGTAATGGCATATAGCTCAGCATAGCATCCATCATTTCAGAGGCATCACTATCCCATCTAGCAGAAATAGTCGCATTAAATCCTAGTTATCTATCTTCCCTTTTCAAAAAAGAAGTAGGAATTTCCTTAGGCGAATATATTCAGCGTGCTAAGATAGATGAGTCAAAAAGCTTAATGACCTATACAAAACATTCTATATCAGAAATCTCCACACTATTAAATTTCCATGACCAAAGTCATTTTACAAAGGTCTTTAAAAAACATACTGGTATTTCACCTAAACAATTTAAAAATGGATACAGTTATTAGTTTAGAAAATTTCATCATACTTCCAATAATTGTTGTCCTTCGTTCTACCAATAGATTTATTTTGTTGCTTTACATTATTAATACATATCCTTTATAAAGCGAAAAAACATTAATTTTTAGTACATAAATTGAAATAGATTAACCCCAAACATAATTTACATTCTTCATAACTTCTGATCATAATCCAAATTTGGAAGAATAGAGGCTTTTTTATATACAAATAATAAGCCTCAAGGAGCTGTTGACATGCATTTCATATTAAATATGTTAGGGATTTTCGTTGTAATATTAATCGTTTTCCTATGTTCGCCTAATAAAAGAAAAATAAAATGGAGACCAATCGTTATTCTAATAATATTGGAGCTTTTTATTACGTGGTTTATGTTAGGAACCAAATTGGGCAGTATTATCATTAATAAAATCGCATCATTTTTCAGTTGGCTACTATCATGTGCGAATGAAGGTATTCGATTTGCATTTCCTTCAGCTATGGAAAATCAAACAGTTGATTTCTTCTTTAGCGCATTACTTCCTATCATTTTTGTTATCACTTTTTTTGATATCCTTTCTTATTTTGGAGTCTTAACTTGGATTATTGATAAAGTAGGTGCAATTATTTCAAAGATTTCTCGTTTACCAAAGTTAGAAAGCTTCTTTTCCATTCAAATGATGTTTTTAGGAAATACGGAAGCACTTGCAGTTGTTCGTGATCAATTATCTGTGTTAAAAGAAAATCGTTTGTTGACTTTTGGAATTATGAGTATGAGTAGCGTCAGCGGATCCATTCTTGGTGCTTATCTATCAATGGTTCCAGCAACATATATTTTCAGCGCTATTCCTTTAAACTGTATTAACGCATTAATTTTAGCCAATGTTTTAAATCCTATTGAAGTTACTAAAGAAGAAGATGTTATTTATAAACCTTCAAAAAATGAAAAAAAAGATTTCTTTTCTACTATTTCTAACAGTATGTTAGTCGGAATGAATATGGTTATCGTTATTTTAGCTATGGTAATTGGATATGTAGCTTTAACAGCATGTTTAAATGGTATTTTGAGCTTTTTTGTAGCAGGTTTAACAATTCAAAAAATCTTCTCGATTATCTTTAGTCCCTTTGCTTTTTTACTCGGTTTAACAGGCAGTGATGCTATGTATGTAGCTGAATTAATGGGGATAAAAATAACAACGAATGAATTTGTTGCAATGATGGATTTAAAATCAAACCTAAAGTCTTTACAACCACATACAATTGCAGTTGCCACAACATTTCTAGCTTCTTTTGCAAACTTTAGTACAGTAGGTATGATTTATGGAACTTACAATTCATTATTTGGCGGGGAAAAATCATCCATAATCGGTAAGAATGTTTGGAAGCTTCTTGTTAGCGGAATGGCTGTTTCCTTATTAAGTGCTATGCTTGTGGGGCTTTTTGTGTGGTAAATGAATATTGACTTCTTTTTAATTACAAAAGACACCCGAATTAAACGGGGTGTCTTTTGTAATTATTTCACTTGTTTTTTTATAATTCTTATCTTCGAATCTGTCCATTTCCACGAATCACATATTTTGTGGAAGTCAGTGCAGGTAGCCCCATTGGTCCCCTTACGTGTAGCTTTTGTGTACTGATGCCAATTTCTGCGCCGAATCCGAATTCAGATCCATCTGTAAAACGAGTCGATGCATTATGGTAGAGTGCTGCGGCATCAACAGATGTGAAAAACTTACTGACGTTTTCCTCGTTCTCTGTAATAATCGCTTCGGAATGCATGGATCCATACGTATTTATGTGATGAATCGCTTCTTCCGCTGAGGAAACCACTTTAACCGCCAGTGTAAGAGATAAAAACTCTGTTTCCCAGTCTTCTTCTGAAGCTAATGCAATAGAAGAATCAATTGCCAATGCTTTATTATCACCACGTAGCTCCACGCCTCTTTCTTTCAAGGAAGAAAATAGCTCGCTACCAAATTGCTGCGCCCAATTCTCATGAAGTATAATCGTTTCAATTGCATTACATACAGATGGACGCTGCGTTTTTGCGTTTATAATAATATCAAATGCCATTTGTTTATCCGCTGTTTCATCAATGAAAATATGACAATTTCCCGCACCTGTTTCAAGTACTGGAACAGATGCTTCTCTCACTACAGTATCTATTAACTGCTTGCCGCCTCTTGGGATAAGAACATCCAAGTACTCATTCAATGTAAACAACTGCTTTGCACTATCGCGCGTTGTATCTTCTATGAGCTGTACGCTTTCTGGAGACAAGCTTGTTTGTTTGAGCGCCCGGTGAATAACGCTAACGATGGCTTTGTTAGAATGAATAGCAGAAGAACTACCACGTAGTATTACTGCGTTTCCTGTTTTTAAGCAAATTGTAGCAGCATCCACTGTCACATTCGGCCTTGCCTCGTAAATCATTCCGACAACACCAAGTGGTACACGCATCTCCTGAATAGATAATCCATTTGGTCGTTCCCATGCACTTACACATTCTCCAACAGGATCACGTAAATCAATTAGTTGCTTAATACCTTCAGTCATATCAATGATACGCTGTTCATTCAGCATAAGACGATCAAGAAGAGAATCAGAAAATCCTTTTGCCTTACCTTCTTCGATGTCCTGTTTGTTTTCCTCTAAAATATAAGCTGTTTCTACTATCAGCTGATCAGCAATCGCAGCAAGTGCTTCGTTTTTTTGATTTGTAGATTTAAGCACAAGTTCTCTAGCGATTTTTTTCGCTTTTTGTCCCTTTGCTAACACTTCATTCATTTTCATTTCCTCCTTTTATAAAGTTAATACGTAAAAATTCGAAACCCGTTTATCTCCACCAACTAAGTGTTTCCCGCCTATGGAATTAAAGAATTTGAGCAGTGGACTCTGCCCTCTCTATTCTTAAAATGAAACCCAATGATCTCTATGGATGACTTCATAGCTATGCCTTTCCCCTCTTGCTTGAATATCTTGGCTCTGCATACCTTTTAAATCCCTTAGTTCCTCTGCACTGTATCTGCATTGTCCTTTCCCTATTACGTGCCCTTGTTGCGTGATTACCTCCACAACTTCACCGACTTGGAAAAATCCTGATACATTAGTAACACCAGCAGGAAGAAGACTCTTTCCATGTTGAATGATGGCAGTGGCTGCCCCCGCATCTACTTCAATTTGTCCGCTAACGAGCGAATGTAGCGCGATCCATTGCTTGTTCATCTTAATTACTTTTTGAGGAGCATTCCCGATATATGTTCCATCACCTTTTCCCTTCATAACATCTAAAAACTTCTCCTGTCCACATCCCGTTCCGATAAATACACTCACTCCAAGAGATAGTGCCGTCTTTGCAGCATCGATTTTTGATTTCATACCGCCAGTCCCAAGTTTTGAGCCAGCATCTCCTGCAAGAGAAGCAATTTCTTCAGTTACCTCAGGAAGGAAATAATATTTTTTCGCATCCGCATTTTTCTGAGGATTTTGGTCATATAAACCGTTCACATCTGTAAAAATCATGAGCATATCTGCCGAAACAAGTCCGCTTACTAAAGCTGACAGCATATCATTATCACCGAACGTTAGCTCTTCTAAAGAAATGGAATCATTTTCATTGATTATAGGAAGAGCAGAACGGTTTAGTAGCTCTCCTAAAGTAGCGTAAGCGTTACTGTATTGTTCTTTTCTAGAAAAATCACTTCTCGTTAGTAAAAGTTGTGCAGTAACGATACCATATTTACGGAATTCCTCCGTGTATGCCTGCATTAATAAACTTTGCCCGACAGCGGCAGCAGCCTGTTTCCCTTTAATTGTCACAGGTCTGCTAGGATACCCTAGAGCAGAAAAACCTGCAGCGACTGCCCCAGATGTAATCAACAAAACTTCATGCCCTTCCTCTTTCAATCGTGCCAATGCAGCAACGTGATCTGAAAGTTGTTCTTTACAGATGCCTCCATGACTCGCTGCCAAGGAACTACTCCCAATCTTTACAACAATTCGTTGTTTTTTCACTTTTTTATCCCCCAAGTCTAAAATCAAAGTTTTTATAAATTATACTTTTATTTATACAGTTTGCAGCTATGTCTATCCTCATCAATGCTGCACCTATAGTATTAAAGGGCAAAATAAAAATGACCGCTTCGCCCTTAATAAAATAAAAAGGACGAAACGGTCATTGTTCCGCGGTACCACCTTAATTGATATACATAGATATCCACTTGGCGCCTATAACGCAGGCGTACGCCTAAACTTTCATTTAAGACTCAGGGATAGGTTCGATACATTCTATACGAGGAATCTTTCAGCCGGTGAATTCCACTCTCTTTCGCAAGAAGACATATGTACTATTTCCCTTCAACGATTTTCAATTTAATTTTTTATATTATGCTATATAGTTCCTTTTTGTGTCAAGAGGTATTTTGCAAAATGAATATGATGACAAGTTTCTTGTATGAGATTACGGACATACTGGATGATAGTGAAAATTGATATAACTATACTCATATTCATAAACATAAAATCTTTTAAAAAATCTCTCCTGTCATTCATGCGATTAATAACATATATTGTTCTCCATACCAAGGTATATAAAGTGAAACTTTAATCAGTGGGGGTTTTGTTCATCCCCCACTGATTATTAGCCCTCACCAATCGGGCGTTTACGGGCAGTTGATCTCCCACCTGAATTTTGAGGTGGTAGTTTTACTGCCCGTTAATGCGGGATAACATAAAATCTTTAAATATAATGCGTGTACTTACATAATGTCGAATATAATTTATTTTTATATTTTGTATTGCAAAAAGGCACACACTCTCTTAAAATGTTTCTTTATATTGCATGGAGATATAATCATTATTTTAGAATAACAATATCAGACCGATATAATTTATGATAAAAGGAGCCAGATTGAGTTATTATGGACAAACAAATTGGATTCATCGGATGCGGAAATATGGGGATGGCTATAATTGGCGGAATGCTAAACAAAAATATAGTGTCTTCAAATAAAATCATTTGTTCAGATTTAAACACTACGAATTTAAAAAATGCCAGTGAAAAATACGGGCTAACTACAACTACTGACAACAATGAAGTAGCTAAAAATGCTGATATTTTAATTTTATCAATTAAACCAGACCTATACGCATCAATAATTAACGAAATAAAAGAAGTGATAAAAAACGATGTTATCGTCGTAACGATCGCTGCAGGAAAAAGCATCAAAAGTACTGAGGATGCTTTTCATAAAAAGTTAAGGGTTGTAAGAGTAATGCCTAATACACCTGCTCTTGTTGGAGAAGGAATGTCTGCGTTATGTCCTAATGAAATGGTGACAGAAAGAGATCTAGAAGATGTACTAAACATTTTCAATAGTTTTGGTCAAACAGAGATAGTAAGTGAAAAATTAATGGATGTTGTAACTTCTGTAAGTGGTTCTTCGCCAGCATATGTATATATGATTATAGAAGCGATGGCAGATGCAGCTGTATTAGATGGTATGCCACGAAATCAAGCATATAAATTCGCAGCTCAAGCTGTGTTAGGCTCTGCAAAAATGGTACTAGAAACAGGAATGCATCCAGGTGCATTGAAAGATATGGTTTGTTCCCCAGGCGGAACAACAATAGAAGCTGTAGCAACATTAGAGGAAAAAGGCTTACGAACAGCCATCATTTCAGCTATGCAGCGTTGTACGCAAAAGTCTGTTGAACTATCTAGGCAAACTAAAGAGTAAAAACTGTAAAAGAGATCACTTTAGATGAATACACATATCTTTAACAGTTTTAGACTATATGCATATTTCATTTACATACTCCTCCTTTTTCACCAGTAACTGAACGGACAAATTCAAGGATAATTGAGTTTGTCCGTTTTGTATTTTGTTATTCTAAAATAATTCACCTATTCTTATTATCATTTATTTCATAGCGTAATACCCTTTTATTTATTAAGGTAACATCATTTTCATATGTATTTGCTGCAGATTTTATCAAGTTTTAAATCATACGTTTCTTGTAAGACATGATACACACCAGATGAAATATACTCAGAGACTAAGCATAATATCTATTGAAAAAAGTAATATCAATCGTCTCAAATTGTTAACATAATATTTTTATCGTCTTCTTATATTAATACCTACTATTTCCTAATCCACCTCCATTACAATTTAAATCATTTACGTTTTCTCTATATCGTACATCTACTATTTAAACAAAAACTCCCCTTAAATCAAAAATGATTAAGGGGAGTCAGTTATATGTGGTGAAGTTATAGTTCTGATTTTACTGGAATAGAAACATTGTTTTTCACTAAATTTTTAACGTCTTTAAAGCTAACAAAATTGTTGTTTTGCTCATCCCAAAGACGGAAACGGAGTGACCGCAAACTTGTAGCAAGAGTAATCGTTGGTACATTTTTTAAAGGAAGCGTATTATTGTGTGCCTCTTCTAATTGATAATTAGGTACTCTTGGACTTAAATGGTGAACATGGTGAAATCCAATATTACCAGTTAGAAATTGCAAGATTTTTGGAAGTTTATAAAAAGAACTTCCTTCCACTGCCGCTTTCACATATTCCCACTCTTTATCTTCTTCAAAATAAGAATCCTCGAATGTGTGCTGTACGTAAAACAGCCAAATACCTATTGAACCTGCTATTAAGAATATGGAACCATGTACTAAAAGAAACGATTGCCATCCGATTGCCCAGCAAAGTAACCCTACTAAAGCAACAATTAAAACATTCGTCAAATAGGTGTTCATGCGTTCCTTCTTTCTAGCACCTTTTCGGTTAAATCTATTTTTAAGTAGGAAAACATAAATCGGACCTAATCCAAACATAACGAATGGATTGCGATATAAACGATATGCTAAACGGAGTCTAAATGGCGCTGCCAAATATTCATTCACTGTAAGGGTCCAAATATCTCCTGTACCTCGCTTATCCAAATTACCACTTGTAGCGTGATGAACGGAATGCTCATGCCCCCATTGATCAAACGGGAATAAAGTTAAAACACCCATACATGTCCCTACTATTCTATTTACACGACGACTTTTAAAAAAAGAATGATGGGTACAATCATGAAAAATAATGAAAACCCGTGTCATAAATCCAGCGGCTAACAGAGATGGAACTAATGCTAACCAATAAGAAACGGACAGGCTTTTATAAGCAAGGTACCATAAGATAATAAATGGCACTACCGTATTGATGATTTGCCAAACACTTTTTTTTGCCGTTGATTTTTCAAAAGGAGCAACTTGTTTTTTTAAATTTTTAGTATTTTGTAATGTCATTTTTTCTAATTCCTTTCCTTTATGTTGCTAATTCGTATTATAACACATTATTAGTAGTAGGTGTTATACGCAGGTATAATAAATATTTTATACTATAAAAATCTCTTTTTTCTTACTCATTCCTTACAAATTGCTTACGTCCAAAATAGCTTCTATTATAGGATAGAAGGAGCATTTGTGCCGGAAATTCCGAAGTTTTTCCCAATAAATATATTAATTAAAAAGAAACACAGAGTTTTTTTCACTTCTGTACTGCCCCGTTTCCACAATAAGAAGTGAGCTGTCCCATAAGTCGGTGACACCGACTTTGATATGCTCCGCTTAGTTTCACCTTATTCTATCGATGAACGTAATGTTCACTTGTTGCAACTGATTTTACCGGAACTGGATCTATTTCATGAAACAAATCAAATTAAATTTAAAATAAAAAACTAGTCTATTTTGAAAACTTCCTTCACTTTTATTTAACTGTTATTCTTTATAAAATATAAAAATTTAATGTCCGTTTATTTAATTTTAAATCTATGATATATTCAAAATATTAATCATACAAAGTTAATATAATGAAAATAAGGGAAATTTATGAAAAAATACATTTTATATTCATACTAAAATCACATAGTTTTTAGTATAGAAAGGAGATTCAAAATTTGAATAAGAATTTAACCAAAATTACATTAATAAGCGGTATCGCTCTTATACTTTATCATTTTTTTAAATGGTATTTAGTTGAATTCCTTACCCCATTTGTTATGCCATTTCTTTCAATAATAGTTCATGGATTGTTTTTCTTAATATTAATTTTCACAATCATACATCTTATCAAATACAAAAATTGGAAACCGTTAATTGTTCAACTAATCATAGTAATTACTTGGATATGTATACCATTTAATGAGATTTATATAAATTTAGATTTTATTATCTATAAACAAGACCGTGAAAAAGTTATAGCACTTATAGAACATAAAGAGTTAACTCCTAATGTTCATTATGATAGTAGACAAATTCATTTACCTAAACAGTTTGCATCCACTTCCAAAAACGGTGGGGATGTAATTATTCAACAAAATAAAAATGGTATTTCTGTTTTCTTTTTTACTTATCGTGGTATATTAGATAATTTTTCAGGATTTATTTACACACCAAATGATACTAGACCAAACAAATACGACTTTAATAATGAATATAAAGAAATCACAAAAATAGAAAAAAACTGGTATTATGTCACATCATATTAAAGAACACAAAAATTTTCTTTTAATTATATTAAAAACATACCGTATTTATAGAAAGGGAATGCTTGTATACTATATACTGATCTGTACTGCATTCCCTAATTAGGCCCGAAACGGATTCTTGTCGTATTAGCTCATTCAAGGTGATGCAATTTTTTTACAAGCGATACATCTTTTTTATCATATACGTCGCTTTAACACCACTCAATATAGAGGTTGCCGTTTCAAATGAATCGAACCTTAACATAGGAGTAGCATCACACATCCATCAACTTAAGAATTTTCTCGTTTTGGATTATTTGTTTTTCTCAGCTTGATTGTGACAGGGCATTGCCAACAAAAAGCGATTTTCGTGCGCTAAGATTCTTTCAACATAAAGATTGTTGATAACTTGTACGTGTCAGTAATACCATCTAGCTGTAGAGTGCCGAAAAAAAGTGAAGCAAACAAAAAATAACTCCAAAATCAACTTGTATTGTATATTTTGGAGTTACTTGACGTTTACTTTGCAACGAAAGAGAACCGCAACACTGCCTAAAACCTGGGCGCTTATCACATCCACAAACACACAAAATTAAGAAGCCTTCTTCATTCGTTGTTGCTCTTTAATTTGTTCAGCAATAGCTGCAACATGAATACATTCCATATATAGGTCGTCAGCATCTGTATCTTTCACGCTAACTTTTATACTTGTATACTCAAAATCCCTTTGATTTGTTTTTGGATGGTAAAACATGCTTCTCTACTCTTTCATATAGAGTAAGCAATTGCTTGATAAAAGAAAATTCCGGTACTAACCAATACGAAAATAACGCTGAAACACATCCTATTAAAGCCCCTATTACAACATCAAAAGGATAATGAACCCCTACCCAAATACGAGAGATCGCTACACAAAATGCAAGTATAATCCATAACCATCCAGTCTTTTTACGAACAAGCAAAAACGAAAAACAAATCGAAAAAAAGAGAATCGTATGGTCACTAGGAAATGAATTATCTACAGCATGGTCGACAAGTTTATTAACATCAGGCAATACTGCAAACGGTTGATAATTCAAATGAAATTTCCCTGCTATTTTTCCAATCACCTCAGCAATCACAAAAGCAACCATCGCTTGAATAACCATCATCCTACTTTTTCTGGACCCGGTAAACCAATAAGCTATAATAATTAAACCAAAAATATATACCATATATTCTGCCAAAAATACCATGGCTGAGTTTAGGAATGAATATTGTTTACCTAAATCATTAATTGCTCGAAAAATATCAATATTGAATTGAGAAAAAGACATTTTCAAATCCCTCCTTTATAGTAAGGTGTTTAACTCATTGCCATATACCTTCATTACACGAATAGTTTTGATTATTGTACTCATCTAAAAATACCAACCTTCTTGTACGCTTATAATTTTATTATGGGAAAAAAGGTTTAAATGGGACTTAACTACTTCTTAACTATGTGAATGTACTGTTTCTTCCTCTAACATGACGTTTTCACTTAAAAAATAAGCGGCATACGTACGTATATTTCGACTAACGTTTTTAAACGCGAGCTGAGAAAACGTCATCTTCCTTCCCCTCCCACGCTTTTTTTACTTTCATAAAAATAGGCATCACCATGAGTATGACATCTCCTTCTTCTTTCTTCTTTTTCACTATAATAAAAAAAGAAAAAGGAAAACATCGAACTTTCTTACATACATTCGTGCATTCTTACAGTTTTGTCATTTTCTCGTCATTTTGTAAATGTGTTCATCGCCTTGCCTTTCGCTATTTTCAAAAACTCTTGTAACTCTGGGTTTATATTCGTCTTTCGGTATGCAACGGCTAGTTCCGCAACAATTTTAGAATCACATATTTCTTTGTAGACAACTTCTGATTGATATAATTTATTTGCAGACACCTATCCGCTGTTAATTAAATAAGAAAAATTATATGTTTCTAATACATGTTTTTGATCGAGCTTTAATTTAAACCTACAAAGAATTAAGGAAAGTACCCAAAACGACCGTTTATGGTACTTTCCTTATTTTTATCCAGATTGAGAAAAATACTATTCAAATTCAGTTTCAAAACTCATTACCAAAAATAAACGCTCCTAACATATTAGTCATATACAATATGTTAGGAGCGTGATATTTTAAGTGTTTTTTGGATTTAGGTCTTGATAATATACGCTAAGCAATCTTTTATATAAAAAAGCCGATTCCCTGTAATCTAAAGGATAATCGGCTTTTTGCTATTCATTTATTTGTAGTAGTTGAAGAAATTCTAAAGGTATAATCATATTAATTATTATCTATAAAACAATCCGTTTCTCAGTTTCTGAATCAAAGTAATGAACTTTGTCCATGTTTAAACCGAGCTCTATATTTGATTGACTTTGCACATCTAAAGATGTGTCCACACGTGCAACAAAAGATTGTCCATTAATGTTAGAATATAGATATGTTTCTGCTCCCATTAGTTCTGCTACATCAATACATACCGTTACTTTTGCGTTATATGGTAAATCCTCGATTTCTTTTCCATAATAAAAGTCTTCTGGACGTATTCCTATTATGATTTCTTTATTCGTATAGCCCTTATTTCGCAAGCCTTTCATCTTCTCTTCTGGCACTTCAATTTTCCACTTATCAATCATAACTGCATTATCTGTTAATACTCCTTTGAAAAAATTCATTCCAGGAGAGCCAATGAATCCGCCGACAAATACATTCTCTGGATTATCATACACTTCTTTCGGTGTACCGACTTGCTGTATAATCCCATCTTTTAGTACAACTAAGCGCGTCGCCATCGTCATAGCTTCAATTTGATCATGCGTGACATATACAGATGTCGTTTGCAGCTGTTGATGTAATTTTGTAATCTCAGCACGCATTTGAACGCGTAGCTTCGCATCTAAGTTTGATAAAGGCTCGTCCATTAAAAATACTTTTGCATTTCGAACAATCGCTCGGCCTAAGGCAACACGCTGACGCTGACCACCTGAAAGTGCTTTTGGCTTCCGGCTTAAATACTGCTCAAGCCCAAGAATTTTTGCTGCATGTTGCACACGTTGTTCAATTTCTTCTTTACTATACTTTCTTAGTTTTAATCCAAATGCCATGTTTTCATACACACTCATATGCGGATAAAGTGCATAGTTTTGAAATACCATTGCAATATCTCTATCTTTCGGTGTAATATCATTTACACGCTTTCCATCAATATAAAAGTCGCCCTCTGAAATCTCCTCAAGTCCTGCAATCATACGTAATGTTGTAGATTTCCCACACCCTGAAGGGCCAACCAAAACGATAAATTCTCCATCATTTACTTCTAGGTTAAAATCTTTTACGATTGTCACATCATGATCATATTTTTTGTAAATGTTTTTGAATGATAGTTGAGCCATAATATCCTCCTAGAATTCGAGCTATATTTATAGATATTGTTAAAAATTATGATGACATGAATGATAAAATCTTCGAAATATCCTTCATACTGTTTAAAATATAATCCGCTTTTCCTTCTAAATCTTCCTTCCTGCTCGCACCCGATAAGACGCCCACTACTTTAATGTTACTATTTCTTGCAAATGTAACGTCTGTTAATGTATCACCTACCATAAGCACATCTTCTTCAGTTAGTGAAAATTGTTCTTTAAACATATGATAAAAGTCACTTTCAGGTTTTGTTCTATTCACACCATCATCTGCACCTAAAAAATCTACATAATCATATAACTCAGTCATTTTCAGAGAATGAATAGCTGCATCAACATCGTCTGCCGTAACAACCCCAATAATATATTCATTGTCTTTTAAATATCGTAACGTTTCCTTTGCACCTTCCACTTCTGTAAATACAAGATCATCTGCAGTAGAGTACTTTTTGAATAGAAGACATACATTTTGAATAAAACCCTCTTTATTCACATGTTGATTTTCTAGCAACGAATACCATGCAGCCGCAATAAAGTAATTTGTGCGACAAGCTAGTAAACTCGTACTCTCAAAATCGTTATCATTCATACCAATAATCGTTAAGTAGTCATCTCGTTTACTTTTTTCATTTGGATACGTTTGAAATATATCATCTAACACACGATGCACAATTTTGTACCAAACTGAATCTAACTGTATTAATGTTCCATCTTTATCAAAAATAATCGCTTTATTCACCTTTTATTCCCCCTATAACTTCATTCCATGTTTTTATATTTTTATTCTGAACTTTATTATGAATAGGATTAATAAATGCTACTAATTCGTCCTCTTCCCATCCCTCAACTCTAGCGTACGCCCCTTCATTTAAAGAGAATGCAAAAGTTGCATCGCTGCCGTATTCTTTTTCAATCGTTCTTCCATTTATAAGTAGTCTCCACTCACACGGTTTATCTGTTTGAACGTTATAAACAATATTTCCTTTAGCCTCATCGCCGACAGCAATCGTTTCACCTTCGTTTTGAATATCTATCGTTAGTTTTCTAAATCGAGAGAAATAAATTCTTCCGTTTTTGATCGCAAATTTCAAGTTTTTAATTGATAAACCGTTACATAATACATATGTGCCTGGATCACCGTAAATGGATGGGTCTTTTGATCCTGGGAATGTTTTAGACGGATGTAAATGAGAGTCACTTCCTCCTATTCCCCAGATTTTAAGACCATTTGACCACATTTGATCGAAACAACGCAAAGCTTCTAAAGTAGATGATTTACTTTTTTTATACGTTGGATCACACATAATTTCCATCGTATGAACATTTTCTAAGTTAATATTAACTTGGTTCGCCCAAGGCTTCATAAATGGATGATTCACACTCAATAAATACCCTTTTTCTTTCATGAGTGAAAATAGTACATTCATTTTTTCAGCACTAAATGATTCATCTACATACTCTGTAAAATCAACAAATTCTCTTATGCCAAATATATTGTAATGACCATAAGGAGTTGTAAGTTCCATAGATGGTATAATTAATGTGTTTCCTTTTTCATAAGATGGCATAATAATATTGTGCTCCGTCGCATATAAAAAATCTAATTCTTGTTTTTCACATACTTTCATTCCAAGTTCATCATCTATCTCGCCATCTGTTAAATCTGTATGTTCATGAAAATCCCCTTTGTACCAGCGATGTTCTTCATTTACTACCTTATTAAAACGGTCTTCATCGATAAAAACATTGCCCTTACAAAAATGCTCTCTATTATACTTTCGCTCCAACTGATCATTCACTTCTATATTTACTGTATAGTCAACTTTTTCCCCAGTAAATTTCACTACTTTCTTTGCACAATGAGGGATATATACGACTTCTAATTCCCAATTACCTGACTGTATGTCTCCTCCAATACAACCAGCAGAACAAAACTTTGAATCTTTCGAAACGACTAGTTTTTCATTTACAATTGGAGTTTGATATTGTATACGTACATAACCGTTAGGATCTCTTAAGATTAGTAAAAGCGGAATTTTTCGGCTATCCCCTTGATCAATTGTTAATGTAAAGTTTGTAATATCAGTTTCATCCATTTGGAAACAGTGTTTATTTTTTACGAATGGATAGAGTGTTATCGTACTTGTTATTTCGATCATAGTTCTCACACCTTTTCAAGTGAATTTTAGAGGCACTTCCTTCGTTCAAAAGCACCTCACGTTCGTACTACAAACAGGTTTACTTCTTCTTTTTCAAAACTTTATCTAACTCTTCTTGCGCAACTTTAGCTGCTTCATCTAATGCTTTCTTTGCTGGAACCCCTTCAATCTCTACTTTATCTTTTGCTACATTTAAAGCGTCATTGATTTTTCCGCCCGTTGGATCTACAAATGGTCCCACTCCATTATTGTTGGCTTGTTCTAACGGAACTAATGCTTGTGGTTGTTTTTTAACAAATTCAGCATATGGACCGTACTCTGTTACATTGTTACGAACAGGAATATAGCCTGTTGCCATTGACCATTCAACCGTTTTCTCCGTACTTGTCGCAAACTTCATAAAGTCATATGCGCCTTTTGCTACTTCTGGATCAATATTTCTCGTTAATGTGAACAAATATGTTTCTAGTTTTGGCGCTGGTTTATTATTACCCCAAGCAGGCTGAGGTAATGCTTCAAATGTGTTAAGACGTTCTTCTTCCGTCATTCCTTTACCTAATGATTTGAAAACAAATCCTTGGTCACCAGATGATCCTGTAAACCCTAATGTTCTGCCTTCTACTAAATCAATTACTGTTTTATCCCAATATTCCCATCCAGTACCACCTGAATGTATTTTCATAATTTTATCTTCATGAAGCCATGTGCGGAATTCCTCCCATACCGTAACCCAAGTATCATCGTTAATTAATACTTTTTTACCATCTTCACTTAATACATTACCGCCAGCACTGCGAACTGCATCAATTAAGTTTGACGTCCCCCACATTGGCATCCAGCCAGCATATGAAACATTTCCGTTTTCACCACGTTTTGCGACTGTTTTTGCTACCTTTTCTACACCTTCCCACGTCTTTAAATCCTCTTTTGTAAAGCCATTTTCCGCTAATGCTTTTTTATTGTAATAAAAAATTTGTGTTGTACCGTAAAACGGAATTCCATATAACTTTCCGTCAATTGTTGCTTGCTCCATAAACCCTTTCCCATAATCTTCTTTTTTGAAATTAGTATCATTTTTAACATATTCATCTATAGGTACGATTAACTGTTTTTTAGCATATTCTTGAATGACATCTGAACCTAGTAATGCAATTGCTTCTTGGTTATTCGCTGCAAATCCACTTTGTAGCTTTTGATATGACTCATCGTAGCTACCCGCTTTTGTCGTTTTCACTACATATTTGTCCTGACTTTTATTGTATTCTTCCACAATCTTATCTACACGATCTGCAAGAGAGCCCCCTACTCCATTAATGAATGGAACAACAACCTTCTCCCCTTCTTTACTCGCTTTAACCGTACTTCCTTTTCCACCTGAACAACCCGCAAGTGCACTAACAAACAATGTTAAAACTGTTAGAAGCATGAATAGTTTTTTCATCCCACATATCTCCTTTACTATTTAATTACCCCTTTATTCCTGAATCAGTAACACCAGATAAGAACCATTTTTGTAGAATTAAAAATACGATTAAGAGCGGCACCGTTGCGATTGTACTTGCAACCATAATGTGTGACCAATCTCGTCCTAAAGAACTATTAATGAAATAATCAGCAATTCCATTCGTAATTAGTTTTTGTGTATTATCTTTCAAAATAAGAGCTGGCCAAATGTAATTATTATAGTTACCAATAAATGTGACCAATCCTAGAGTTACAAATGATGATCGTGTCATTGGAAAAATAATCTTCCAAAGAATTCGCCAATCACTCGCTCCGTCAATTTTGGCTGCTTCTACTATTTCAAAACCAACTTTATGGAACGTTTGTTTCAAATAGAAAATACCGAATACGCTAACAGCCATAGAAATCATGTATCCAAAATGTGAATCAAGCAAACCAAATTTCCCTAACATTACATATACAGGAACATACGATACAGCTCCAGGGATCATATAGGTTGCCATCACAACACTAAACGTAATATTCTTGCCTTTAAACTTATAAAATGCCAACATATAAGCAAAAAGCGCTGACGAAACAAGTACATATATAGTAATGATGAAAGAAGTATAGAAACTATTAAATAAATATGTGCTAAATGGAAGTATATCTAATACTTGCTGATAATTTTCCCAGTGAAATTCTTTAGGCCAAAAACCTCCTTGTAATACTTCACTAGATGTTTTAAACGAACCAAGCACCATCCATATAAATGGAAAAATAAATAGTATACTTGATAACGCTAGAAAGAGATGCTTTACGATTAATGGACCTTTTTTCATATTATTCACCTTAATAGTTCACCCACTTGTCACCTATTATTTTGTTTATAACAGATAGTAGTATTGTAATGATTAGTATGATAAATGCGATTGCTGTTGCAGATCCCATATCAAATTGTTCAAACCCTTGTTGGAAGAATAAATAAAGTAACGTACGCGTCGAACCACTAGGTCCACCTTGTGTTAAAATTTTTATTTGATCGTAAGCCTGCACTGAAGAAATTGTATTGACAACAACTAAGAAGAAAGTTGTTGATGAAACCATTGGCAGTGTTACATATCGAAATTTCTGCCATGAATTTGCTCCATCAATACTAGCTGCTTCATATAAACTATCTGGAACTTTTTCTAATGCGCCGATATAGAAGATCATCGTCCAACCAACTAATTTCCAAACTGTCACAATAATGACTGCTAACATCGCTGTTTGACTACTTTGAAGCCAGTCCAAACCTGGTATCCCAAAAAAGTTTAGAACTTTATTAATAACTCCAAATTGAGGTTCATATAAAAGTGACCACACAATGGATACAGCTATTGTTGGCGTTACCCAAGGTGAAAAAATCATTAATTGGTACAATGCAGAACCTTTGAATTTTTTTCGGAAGAATAATGCGAATCCTAAACCTAATGCAATCGTTGGAATCACTGTTCCAATTCCGAAATAAAACGTATTTAGCAATGCTTGCATAAAAGAATCTTGTGTAAATAAATTGAAATAGTTTTCTAAACCAACAAAGTTAAAATCATTCGTCATAAAATCCCAATCAGTAAAACTAATACCTAAGCTAATGAAATTCGGAATAATCCAAAACAATATTAGAGGTATTCCAACTGGTATTAAAAAGAACACAGCTTTTGATAGTTTTATTTGCATTCTTGCCACCTCCTAATTCATATTGTACGAGTATATTATTAACACAATGTTGTTAATTTGTTAACTAATTGTAAAAACAACAAATAAACAAAATAAAACAACATATAAACAAAAAGAAGACTATTTCTCAACTTACTAAGAAATAGTCTTCTTTTTGTTTTCTATACTGTTATTACTTCTACCCCATTACTTGTTAACACATTTTGCCACGCCTCATCGAGCTTAGCGTTTGTATATAATGCATCTATATCACTAAAATTCCCGCTTTTATAAAACTTTGTTAAATTAAACTTTGACTCATCTACCATCATGACAACTTGTTTTGCATTATTCTTTAACTGCTTATATATTTGTGCATCTTCAATATACGAACATGTTAGTTCTTTTTCTAAAGAAATTCCATCACAAGAAGCAAATAACTTATTAACAGTGAAATGGTCAAGATAGTTTAACGTCATTTCTCCAGACAATGCTAATGAATTTGTATTCAATATTCCTCCAATGACTATTAACCTGCAATCAAAGGAATCATATTGTTCTTTAAGCTCAATAATTTTATTAACAGCTGGTATCGAGTTTGTTAAAATCGTCAAATTCTTTTTATCGTGTATGTAATCTAAAATTTGCATTGTGGTTGTCCCAATTTCAATTGCGATAATATCATTATCTTCTACGAGTTTACTTGCTTCCATTGCAATTTTTCGTTTTTCTTCAATATTCTCAGCTCGGCGCCTATCAAAATGAAATTCTAGTGTTTGATCTTTTTTCTTAATTGCACCACCATGTATTTTCGTAAGCTGCCCTTCCTTGTGCAACATATCTAAATCTCTTCGTATCGTTTCTGTTGTAACATTTAGTACCTTCGCTAAATCATTTACCATAACTCGGTTGTACTTTTCTAACTCATCTAGTATGTGTTTTCTACGTTCAAATTGCGTGTACGATTTCATTTCATTAACACCTCTTCAAATTACGAAAAATATTGATTTTCTAAAAACTCTTATTATACGTTACTTTTAACATAACATCATTTACAGAAAGAAGGAACGATTATCTGTACTATATTTCGTCAAAGGAACAATGGTATATATCACCATACTTTTTTATTACAAGAAGTCTATTTGTTTGGCACCCTTTTTTATAAAGAGCAGTACTTTTTATTTTCATCTAAAATTCAAATTTACTTAACAATAAAAACACGATTATAATAAATAAAAATTTATTGTTAAACGATAAATTTCATGTTAGATTAAATAGATAATTAATAAATGAGGTGCTTTATATGAAACAAAGATCAACACTCTTTTTAAAGACAGCTATTATTCTGATTGGAATCCCTGTTCTTGCTTTGTGTATATTTTTAGTTCCTAACATAGGGAATTATGCAGCGGAATTGTATCCCGATATTGCATATATAAAATATCTTATTTTAATCAATCTGTATGCAACGGTGGTACCTTTTTATTTCGCTCTGTATCAAGCTTTTAAACTTGTAAGCTTCATTGACAAGGGTAACGCTTTCTCGAAATTATCTGTTAGAGCTTTAAAGAAGATAAAACAATGTGCAGTAACAATCAGTATTTTATATGTGGTAGGTATGCCACTCTTCTATCTTGTGGCGGAAAGAGATGATGCACCAGGTATTATTATACTTGGCATGCTCCTAATCTTCGCTTCAATGGTTATCGCAGTCTTTGCTGCCGTTCTCCAAAGACTTTTAAAAGATGCGATAGATATAAAATCAGAAAATGATTTAACGGTCTGAGGTGAATAACATGGCAATAATAATTAATATTGATGTAATGCTAGCGAAAAGAAAAATGAGCGTAACTGAACTTTCAGAGAAGGTTGGAATTACAATGGCTAACCTTTCTATATTAAAAAATGGAAAAGCAAAAGCAATTAGAATTTCAACTTTAGATGCTATTTGTAAAGCATTAGAATGCCAACCTGGAGATCTTTTAGAATATCAACCTGAAGATACCGAATAAAAAGAGTCCTTCTTATATGTGATATTATCCCCTTTAAGTAGACAGTGTAAAAAGACCATGCACATACATGGATGTTACACTATTACTTGGAGGGGATTTTTCATGACTAAAAAAGGTTCAATATTTATTACATATTCAGAAGAATTAAAGTTAGCGGCTGTTCAAAGTTATTTAAACGGAGAAGGAAGTTACAATATGATAAAGGAAAAATATCAGATTAGAAGCTCTACACAACTAAAAAATTGGGTGAAAAAATATAAAGAATTTGGTGAAATTACAGATACTCGTGGAAAAAATGGTGGAATGAAAGGTATATCAAATCCTCTAAAAGGCAAACGCGTTCATTTTAAGACGATTGAAGAGGAACGTGACTACTATAAGGCACAGGTTGAATATTTAAAAAAGCAGTATCCGAATCTGTAAATGGAGGTGCACTAAAATATACGGTGAGGTATCATATCATTGAATCATTAAAGGGGAAATATCCAGTTATATGGCTTACGAAATTTGCGGGTGTACATCGTTCAAGTTACTATAAGTGGATTCATACAAAAAGTATGAAAAACATGCGACTAGAATCCGAGAAACGATTAAAAAAAGTAATACAATCTATTCACGTAAGGCACAAGGAATATGGTTATCCACGTATGAAAATCGCTTTACAGGAAGAGGGATATTTTATAAATCACAAAAAAGTATATCGCTTAATGAGCGAGCTCAACATTCAATCTATTATTCGAAAGAAGCGTCGCTTCTTTAAAGGGAACTATTCCAATGTTTTTCCGAATGTTTTAAACCGTGAATTCAAAGATCGCCAACAAAATGAAGCGCTTGTTACAGATATTACTTACCTACGATTCCAAGAGGGATTTCGGTATCTTTCTGTTGTACAAGATATTTATAATAACGAAGTTGTTTCTTGGAAAATATCCAAGCGCAACGATAATGAACTTGTATTAGATACAATTGAAATGTTGGCACAAAAAAGAGATGTGCGTGGAACCATTCTCCATTCAGATCAGGGATTCCAGTACACATCTCACGCCTACAACAAACGACTTTTAGGTTTAGGTATCATTGGCAGCCACTCTCGCAAAGGAAACTGCCATGATAATGCCTGTATTGAGTCATTTTTCTCCCATTTTAAATCGGAAATGTTGTATTTGAATCATTTTAAAACAGAAGCAGATTTAATACAAGCAATTGAAGAGTATATTTATTTTTATAACTATAAACGGTTCCAAAAACGACTCAACCACCGAGCTCCGATAGAATATCGAATCTCGATGGCTGCTTAGTCTTTTTAATATTGTCTACTTGACAGGGATAAGACCATATGAAGGACTCTTTTTATTGCTCATTACGGCGCAAAATTTATTTGGCCAGTAAACAATAAGATAATCGCGATAATCCAAAAAATAAAGAACGATGAGGAAAGTATTAATGAGATAATTGCAATTGCCTTCTTCTCTGTTTGTTTCGTGATTCCAATTGTTGAAAGTATAATACCTACGCCTGTCAGAGCAATTGTAATATAATCTCCCACTATATTACCCGCATTCGCTATTCTCGTCGGAGTTATAAAAACGAATAAAAAACACATAATTCCGATGAGTAAAGATACATAGCTTATTATGCTGTACTTCTTTTTGGAAACTATTTCTGTTTTCATAATTACCCACCCCTTCTATATAGCTATGAGTTCATATTAGCATGAATAACCATAATTTGGTTAAAATAATAAAAAACAGATAAAGCGGACACTTCCACTTTATCTGTTTTTTATTTAATATATAAACCTGCTATTTCTTCTTTATCATTATAAGTTACGATAAAGGTACGTTGTTCTTTACTATATTTCGCTACAAGAACAACTGTATATAAACCATCTTTTTCTTCAATCGACTTTTTTTCAATCTTTTCGAATGTACCAGCTTTTTCAATTACAGGCGTAAGATCTTTCATTTTCTCCTCTGATAATGCAGTTTTCATCTTGCTATCAAATTTTTCATGCACTTCTTTATACTTAGATTCATTTAGTAACGTTACAATTTCTTCCGCTTTCGGAATAAACTTTTTTGAAGTACTTTCATCTACTTTATTACCGGTACATGCTGCAAGTGCGAACGCCGCGATAGCACTTATAATAACAAGTAACATTCTTCTCATTTTAATACACCCTTTCTTTTTAAAATGAAACTATAACTAAATACAAGTAAAGCACAAATTGCTATTGTAACTTCTACAGTAAATATAGCCCTATCTGCTGGTACGTATAGCGGTATGATACCTGCTAGTGCATTTACAGTCCCATGGATGAAAATTGCATATACAACATAACGAAATTTCTTTTGGACAACAGCTTGCAATACAATGAATGACAGACCGACATGGATTAACATCGCAAAGATACGTTCCACTCCACCGACAAAATAACTATCCGTATTTCCGCTAACTGTTTGCGATAATAATAGAGATACTACTGGAATACCGACTATCAACACAGCTTCAATACCACCGTGCCCTACTCCGAATAAAAATCCTGACTGCCAATCTCGTTGTTTCATAAAATAGCGCATTGCAATAAAACGAGCTATCTCTTCAAAAATACCAGCTGACAAACTAAGCATAATCGCAAATAATATAGGCTGCATGACACTAAACATTGAAAAAGCTGTGCTATTTCCATTTAAATAATTCAGTATTGGTATACGGATTAAAATTTGTGATACAACAAATGCCAATACGCCTAGCATATACGGGATATAGCGTTTCTTCCAAAAAGCATATAAAAGTGCAACAAGCGGTAACCCTATACTTATAAACGCTGTAAAAATAAGACCATTCATCTCGTTTCACCTCTTACTTGAAGTGTATAAAAACGATTGAAGAAAGTATGTAGTTATTTCTTATTCGGTTTGATTTCCATCATAAATGGTTATCTATTTTTTTAGTATGAAAGTTTGCGTGAAATGAGGACTCATATAAGTCGTTTCTAGCGTTGCATTATTCGTTTTATTTATAATACGTTTTAATGAGAATAACCCATATCCTCTGCCCTCTTCTTTACTCGAATAGTTCTTCTCATAAATTTTTTGCAGATCAATCTCTTTATAATTGGAGCTATTACGAACAACAAAATATTGCTCTGCATCCATTTCAAAAAAGGCAATTTGCAGTACCTTTTCCTCACTATGTACCGCTTCTTCAGTTGCATTATCTAATAAGACTGAAATGATACGAATAAAAGGAACTATAGGCATCGAAACCGTCGCTATTTTTTCCGGAATATCAAGCATTACTTTTATTTGTTGTTGCTGGGCAGTACCCACTTTTGCTCTTAATACACTTTTCACTTCAGGTATATGTATACGAGATAATTTCGCAATATCGAGTTCATGATCATTGATTAATTTTAAAGTAGGAGTAATAACCTCATAATAAACTTGCTCGATTTCATTCACATTTTTTGTACGTATTCCCGCTTCTAACGCAAGTAACACATTAATATAATCGTGGCGGAAACTGGCCAATTCATCATGCATCGATTCTAATTTCTCAACATAATCGAGTAATTCTTTATCTAACCTTGTTTCATGTTCTTCTACCAACTTCTCTTTCGCCAAATGCGAACTCAGTAATACAATAAGTAGTAATACTAAGAACAATATAATTGCTGAAATAAAACTCAATTCACCATATTGCTGATTTAACTTTGCTAAAAAATCAGTGGATGGACTCGTTAAAATTAATTCAATAATAAACCCAATAATTAACAAAATATAAGTAACATAATATAGTGGACTTCCTACTATGTACTGAGCGATACTTTGAATTCGTTTACGAGCTAATACAATACCTATAAAAGTTATGAGCGACACGATAAGATGAATTATACTCGCTGTCCATAAATAGAAATCAAATGGTGTTAACATAAATAGTTTCATACCCACTTCGAGAAATAGCATTTTCACAAGCGTAATAATAACCATGCTAACAAGCGCAAAATATAAATTCCGCATAAAGTTCAATTCATTTTGCATCAATCCTAAACTTATTAGAAATAACACAATTGTACTATTAAGCTCTGGATATCTCGTTACTGTTACGACAATTACAAGTAAAATAATAAATACAACACTTAAAGACGCTAACATTCTATATGACAATCTATTGTACCGGATTAATTGAATGTATAAGAAGGTATGACTCATACTAGTGAGCAAAAGTGCAAACACATCATAAATATACATTACATCTCACCCTTTAACATTGTACGTACTTTACTAACTAAACGCCGCGATACTGGAATTCGTTTCCCACTTTTTAATATCATCATCTTCTGCGTTGTATCATAAGAAGACATTTGTGTAATATTCACGACATATGATTGATGACAACGAAATAACCGTTCATCTACTATTTCAATCTCTTTTAATGTTCCATAAAAATAAACGATACGATCTAACGTCACTAAAGCTAAACGATGTGGATCATCGGTCATAATATATTCGACTGCATGAAATGGCAGTCGCACAGTAGCGTTACTATTTTCAACAATAAAATCATCCTTAGGAATAGTAGTCTTATTGCGTGCCTCATATTGAAGCAAACATTGCTCAAATACTTGATATCGTTCTTCATAAGGCAAACCTTTATCAATAAATGTTAAAGCTGATACCATGTATTGATACGAGATCGGTGCAAATTCTGAATGCGTCGTTACAAACACAATAATCCCTTGCGTATCATATTTACGAATTTCTTGCGCTACTTGCAACCCTTTACGTTCTTCTCTTTTTATCTCAATATCTAAAAAATAAATTGGTACATAAGTCGCCCGTGGAATGTTTTTAATAATGTTTTCACTTTTACTAGTTACTTCGATAAAATCGTACGGCAACATATATTTCTCACAAATCTCTTCAACTAACCGCTTCATTTGCTGCGCTTGTATGACATCATCTTCTAAAATGAAAATACTCATATTATCACTCTCTTTGTAAAAATCTTTCACTTACTTGAAAAAGCTCAACCTTTCATCTGTAAATTTATCTATGACTATATAATTCAAATTGTTATAGCAATCTCCTTCTATATAATTGAAAGAATTAAACCGCTATATTTCTTTATAAAACATAGAAAATAACCTCTACTTCTCGAAAAAAGGTAGAGGGTTATTCAAACTATTTATAAAGAAAGCTCCCTATCTCTATCAATAACTACCTAAAAAAATTCGTTTTATCCACCTTCTATTTTGTAATTACTAAATCCGCTCTCTCCCTTGGCAATTCCGCTTCCAAATAATGCTCCTCAGCTTTCCAATACCTACTTTGAAATTTGGAAAGGTTCTTCTGCGTTTCTGGACTTTCACGTAGAAACCTTGTCTCTCTTGAACAATCCAAATACACCATATAATGAAAGAAATCTCTCCATTCTTTTCGCTGCAGAAAAACACCTTCAACAATTATTACACCTACTAAAGGAAGCTGTATTTCTTTCATTTCACATATGTCTGTTTCATCATGATAGAAAGGCAATTGTATTTGTATATCGCTTTGTAACTTCCCAAAAAAGTTTCGCTGCAACCACTCTATATCCCATTGAAGGTTGTAGTACTCATACCATTCTGCAAATCCAGTACTATATCGCTTGTTACGCTCGGTAATGTGATCGTCAATATGAAAAATATGAAACGGGATTCCACTTTGCTTCATATCTGCTTCCAACTCTTTAACCAAAGTTGTTTTACCCGAACGACTTAGACCATCTATACCTAATATAAATCGCTCATCTTTATGCTCCTTAATAACTTTCATTATTTCACTTGTGCTCATTACTTTTGCCAATCTTCTTTTAATAATGAATAAACGACCGTGTCATGAGCAACATCATTTTGAATCATATATTTTCGAAGTAATCCTTCTTCTTGAAATCCGGCTTTTTTTAATAAATTACGGGAAGCTTCATTTTCTATATATACGACAGCTGCAATTCTTATAAAGTGCAACGTTTCAAATCCGTAAGCTAGCATTGCTTGCAGTGCTTCGGTTGCGTATCCTTGTCCCCAATATGTATCATCTAGCTCATAACCAATTTCAGCTCGTTTATGATGATTGTTAATTAAATGAAATCCACACGTACCAATTAATTGATCTGTGCCTTTCTTCTCTATTCCCCAGCGAAATACACTTCCCTCTTCATTACGCTTTCTAAACGTTTGAATAGTCGTTTTCGCTTGCTCAACATTTTCGAAAGAGTCCATTCCAAAATAACGAATAACGGATTCTTTTGAAAAATAATGGAACATCGCTTCTGCATCTAATAGTGTAAGTTCTCTTAATAGTAAACGTTCTGTTTCTAATTTTGGAAACCCCATCCTCTTTTTCTCCTTCTATTCTAATGAACTACAAATTTCAATATAATTACCGTCTGGATCAGCAATGTAAGCAATTGTTTGTCCCCACGGTTTTACGATTGGCTCAACTAGAACTTTAACCCCTTGTTCTTTTAATTTCTCAATCGTTTCCTTAACATCATCTACAACAAACCCTAACTCAAAATGGGAAGATTGTAGTACACCTTCTGTAAGAGGTAGTCCCGTTAACTCCTTAACATCCTCTCGTGTATTCATCGCTAAAATTGTTGCCCCTGTTTCAAATTCGATATATGTACCGTGTTCAGCTTTTATAGGTAACTGTAAAATATCTTTATAGAACCTTAAACATTCCTCAAACTTTTCTACATATAAAATAATGTATTTCATTTTTAAGTTCATAACTATTCCCCCTTTACCTTCACCTCTAAAAATTCGACAAATGTTTTTAAAAACCTTGTACCTTATAGAGACGAGCGCAAAAAAATGAGGCCGATTTCTCGGCCCCCAGCTTATTGGCATAAAACAGGAGATTTGGTTTGGACATAACCAGTTCTTACATTCATTATATTTTATTTTTTCTGAATTTTAAATACATTAAACACCTATTTATATTGAGAAAGTTTTTTTACTTGCATAAAATCATAGCGCTTAAGAAATGCTACAAATGGAGGTGTATACATATGGAACCAATGCTATGTCCAAGTTGTAAAACGAACCGAACTCGCTTTAATATTCTTGAGCAACAAGTAAAACCAGTAAAATTAAATCCACAAACTGGTCAAGTAGAAGAAGAATACACAAATGAAACGATGAACGCTTTTCATATGGCTTATCAAGGACCTACTTATCGCGTCCAATGTGCTGTATGCGGGCTTGTTGAAAATCCAGAACAATTTATAAAACCTGCGCAAAATCAGTCTTTCTCTTAAACATTTTCCCTACCCCCTATCAGTTTTCTATAGGGGGGTTTTTCCGTTTTACGTAAGTAAGGTGGAAAATTGCTGTTTAATCAAAGGTTCCTAATTCATCTACATGTCTACTATTCATACACCGTCATATATTTTTCAATTTCACACGATTATAGTGGACCCAATAGAGTTAAAGAACAGCTAAGCCTTGCGATCCAAAGTAAGGAAAATTGGATGAAGCAACAACCTGCAACCTTACTAGACTACCATCACTTTGAATATTAAATGCTGACACTGTCCCCTGATTTCCGTTAAGGGTGTAAAAATTTCGTCCATCTTTACTCACTCCAACATCCATCGGAAGACCTGGTGCTGTCCCCGGCGGTGTACTAGTAATATGCCTTACTACTGACAGTGCTCCATTCGGGGCGATTTGGTAGGTGGATATGGTGCCACTTAAAGTGTTCGTAGTATAGGCAAAACGTTCATCCTTCGTTGTTATAACCCAACAAGCAGTTTTATATCCGTTTTGTACAGAGCCGCTGATTACATGAAGAGTACCGTCATTGCTCAATGAATAAGATGACAACGCATTTGAAACTGCTTCTGTAACTAAGAGAATTCCGGACGATAGAAAGTAAGCACCCAATGGGCCTTTACCGTAAGAATCATTAACAATTGGTCCTGTAACCGTACCATCTGTATTTATATGGAAGACACTGAGATGGTTTGATGTAAGCTCGGAGACAACGATTTTACTACCATCCGGGGTGAAGAGAACTTGTGCAGGCTGAGCATTAAAGGTACTGAGAGCATGAGTGGATCCTGGAATATGTGTAAGGTTTCCCTTATCATCTATGTGAAATCCGGTAATATTTGATGCAAAATTGTTTGCAGCATTACCTACATTGGACACGTAGAGAAGATTATCATACACACCAATGCTATTGGGCTGAGCACCTCCTGATGGCTTTACATCCACGAAAATCGGCACCCCGTTATCTGCTATGATAAAACTACTGATACTATGACTGCCTGCGTTAACTGCAAATAGGAAACGACCATCACGGGACAATGTCAGAGAACCTTGTGATGCTAGAGGATCTATACCATCGTTTGCCGTTTCTGTAGAAACTTCCTTTATACCAGTACCTCTTCCGTAAGTTCGGTAAGAACCTAAAAAGGTGAGCATTCCATTCGTATCCATATGAAAAGCAACAATGTGATTCATTACTTCATTATTAGTCATCATGTATACCATACTCGCACGAGCACGAAAATAATTGTTCATTCTCTGCATTTTATGACTTTCCCCCCCTTCATAATTTTATATGGTTCTTTTTCCATTTAAATTCCCATGCAAATGGAAATTGATTTAGGAACAAATGCTACTCACCTTGTAATTTCTTTAAGTGAAAACCTTATTCACTTCCATATTATATTTTCAACTCCACACTCTTTTGGTAATATTTACACAAGAGAGGTGAAATAAATGATTTTAAATAAAAAGTTAATGATTCCATCTACATTTCTACTATTAACTTGTCACATAGGCATTTTTTACTTTTGGATCTTCGATTGGAAGAAGATCTCGACTCCTTACGGTCTAGTTATATGGATTATTTCTACTGTTTGCGGCTTTTTACTTTATTACCACTTTAAACATCAAAACTCTAATAAATAATACTAGTAATAATACCTAAAAAAATCATGAATGATGAAGAAGCGATTAATAATAATGAACTACCGATTAATACTTATCTTTGTAACTGTTAGTTCTATGCCTTAAATATATAGTCTTTTATTGTGTAAAAAAGAGTGAACAAAATAGAATCACATAAAAATTAAAGAAGATGATTCCGGTAATCATCTTCTTTTAAAATCCAATCTTTATTATAATATTTCGCTTTTCAATTTCTTAATTTTCCATAAGAGCCTCATAAAGAAATAAACATACATACAACCTACAAGCCCTGTCATAACTTTCGCCCAAATTGGCACTCTTGATTCTGTTGAATTTAAAAATACGCTATACATTGAGGGTAATATAGTTATTGAAATCAATGCGAAAAATTGTAATAACTCCTTCATTTTTTGCACCTTCGTGTCCTTCTCTGAATATATGTCAGGTAACTCAATTCCCTCCTCTACTTCCTTACAAAAATAATTCCATCTTGTAAAACTTGTGACACGTTTCCAACCAGACATTTCATATATTTCAAAGTACTCTTGTTGTTTTTCTTTTGAATCCCTGTAAACCAATCTAAAATCCGCTTTATATATTACATCTTTTGGTTCTGTTTTCTTAAACGTATACATCAAATTATACCTTTGTAACGCCCAGCCTTTTTGATGCATTTTCCGTAAAAAAACTTCTTCTTTTTCTAAACTCCATGCCATGAAAAATTTGAATACCTTTTTTGTCTTCATCTTTCATTCACTCCCCTAATATACTGTTTCCATTCCTTACAGATCTCTGCAACCTGTTATACTCTAGCTCTAACACTTCTCTACCAAACGGCGTTAACTCATAGCACTTCTTTCTGTCTGTTGAGGCAACTTCAACAATTAACTTCTCTTTTAATAACTTCGTCGTATTCCCGTATAAAGTACCAGGACCGAGCTTTACTTCCCCATTTGTCATCTCTTCTACCATTTGCATAATTCCATAACCATGCATTGGCTTAACTAGTGACAATAATATGTAATATGTCGCCTCAGTTAATGGAATGTATTTTTGCGCTTTCGCATTCATTATAACTACCTCCGATACATCGCTTCATGATATATCGACTAACGATACATCGTATACCGATATTATATAATCACATTCCAAAATATGCAAATAGAATTTAAAATTAAATATCCATTTCTTCGGATTAAAAAATCATACCAATTTTCTGAATAATTTGTTAAAATATAGAAATACTAACTCTTTTATTATGGAAGGAATGTTACATATGATAAATAAATTAAAAGAAAATATAGGGTCTGTTTTTGTCGGTAAGGAAAATGTAATTGATTTACTCCTCGTTTCATTACTTGCTGATGGACATGTACTGCTTGAAGACGTTCCTGGCACCGGGAAAACATTACTAGCAAAAACAATTTCTAAAAGCATTGGTGGTAATTTTTCTCGTGTTCAATTTACCCCTGATGTACTTCCGAGTGATGTAACAGGTATTGAATACTTCAATCCAAAAACGAGTGAATTCGAGTTAAGACTTGGACCAGTCATGACAAATATACTACTTGCAGATGAAATTAACCGCGCGATGCCGAGAACACAATCTAGTTTGTTAGAAGCGATGGAAGAACGACAAGTAACTCTTGAAAAGCAGTCTACTCCTCTTCCGAAACCATTCTTTGTTATTGCGACGCAAAACCCGATTGAATCACAAGGAACTTTCCCGCTTCCAGATGCACAACTTGATCGTTTTTTAATGACGATTTCAATTGGTTATCCGTCTCCTGAAGATGAGCTAAAAATGATGCGCCGTTTTCGTAACAATGCACCTTTAGAAAGCGTCACATCTGTCATCTCTTTAGAAGAAATTTTAGAAGCGCAGCAACAAGTGAAAGAAATTTTCGTATCAGAACCGTTAGAACACTATATTATTAAACTTGCTCACGCTACAAGAAATCATGATTACATTGCCAATGGTGTAAGCCCACGTGCCACATTAGCTTTAGTACGTGCTGTTCAAGCATTAGCCTTTTTACGCGGCAGAGAATATTGTACACCTGAAGATATACAATTTTTAGTTCCTTCTGTTTGGAATCACCGTATCGTCTTATCAATGGAAGGTGCATTACGTACGACAAAAAACGAATTAATGCAAAGGATTTTAAAAGAAGTTGACGTACCCGTGGAGATTGAGCAAGCATGAATGGACAGCGCGTTGTAACTGTACCTTTATTTTTTCAAATCCACATTATTCAATTAACTGTGCCCATCGCTTTACTATTTACGTTTTTTCTACCGCAACGAATTATTATGTTTCTCTTTTTCTTCTACTATTTATTTGCGATTTTCATTTATAAATATGTCGCTTACATAGAGAAAAGATTTCAAGTTATAAATGAAAAACAAACAACTCGGCTTTTCCCTGATGAATCCGGACAGTTTTTTATTCATTTAAAAAATGGGGCAAATATACCACTCGTTAACGGTGTTTGTTACTTTCATTTAAATTCGTCCCTTATACCGCATAAAGATCAAGGGATTGAACAAATATCAAAAACGTTATTTTCTTTCCCATTTTCACAACCTGCTCATTCAGCACAAAAATGGGATTTAACATTAACCGCAACGAAGCGTGGTGTCTTTCAAATTGAACAATTTGAATGTGTTTTAAAAGACCCTTTTCATTTATTAACTGTCCATTTACCTGTTTTCGATAAATTAAAGACTGAAATTATTGTATACCCTACTCCTAAAGAAGTAGCCCGTTTACAAGAACTCCAGCAACTATTAACAGGTTCGTATCGAACGAATTTCTCTTTTTACAATGATGAAACATCCATTATCGGTGTTAAACGATATGAACGTGAATCTTTCCGCTCTATTCATTGGAAAGCATCTGCTAAAATGCAGGCGTTACAAGCGAAGCAATATGAACCTGTAAAAAATTATAGTTGGACGATTTGTCTTTCTTTAGCTGCTGATCGTGGGTTTGGTTGGAAAGAGAATGTAGAAGACCTTATTTCATTTACAACATACATTTGCCAATACGCAACGAAGCATCAAATTCCGTTTGAGTTATTTATTAGTATATTAGCAGAAGGTGGCCCTTTGCATTTACCATTAAACGAAGGACAAGCGCATTACGGGAAGGCATTAGAGGAATTGGCACGTATTTCAGATGATAGTACGCTTCTTCCGAAACAAGGATTTCTTCACTATGTAACGAGAAAAAGAGAACGCTCGTCTACAATGATATACATTGGTTTGCAGAAGAATGAGCTTCCTCTTCTATCTCAGCCTACGTTTCTCATTAATAATGAAGGGATGGTGGAACCAGTTGAAAACTTGGCTCTATCACGTTAATGACTTTATTCTGCTCCTCCTTCTTTCATTATTAACGGAAAGAGATGAACTCATTGGTATTGCTATATTTTTAGCGACCGGTTATGTAGGAGTATTTCTTATTCATAAACTAATGAAGAAAAAAACAACAGGATTCGTAATACTTTTAGTTATTCAAATAGTCGGTTTTTCTTTATTTCTACCGTTTTCTCTTTTTGGCACAATTATATTACCACTATTTTTCTTTATCGTACACGCGGTCGGACCTGGATATCCGGTTCAAAAATCGTTAGGCGGTATTGTATGGTTTGTCGTTACAGCTATATTTTATGCACCATTTCCACCATTATGGAAATTATTAATGTTAGCCTTACACTTAATGATTACATTTTGGCTAACCGGGGCAAATCGTAAACAACAACTATTACGTTTTGCTTCTATTATTACGATTGGTGTAATGAGTCTATTAATTGTTCAAGTGTTCCCTTTTATTCGACTTATGTTTGGTTTTATGACAGAATTTATCGCATTAGGAGTCGGCTATGCTTTAATGCCATTAATTAAAGCAGCTGAAATGAAAGATACAGAAGGAGTTTGGGCAAATAAAGGGCATCTCTTAAACCCTCGAATTGAAGACGGTAAAAAACTTCCTGATTTTGACCCAATACTCATAAATAGCGTTACAATAATAGTCTGTACAGTCATTGCTATTTACGTCGTAAGGAAAATAGTAAAAAAACGAAAATATTTAAGCTTAGGAAACATGCCAGTCTTCGAATCTACTATCATTACTGATAAAGAAGGAATCGATCAAAAAAGGTTCAAACGAAATAAACCACCAAATAACGAAATTCGAAAAGAAATTTTCAAACTCGAGAGTAAGCTATCCCCTCCTTTAAACCGAGAACGAGGAGAAACTGTTGAAGCTTGGCTAGAGAGAATTAATGATGAAGAAAATGTAAATATTCAGAGTCATATTATTATAGACGCGTATAATGCAGTGCGTTATTCAAATGGTGAAAACACTGTACTTCTGCATGAATTTAAGGAAGAGGTTCATAAGCTTTATGCTTATCAGAAGAGTTTGAAGAAGAAGAGAAAATAATGTATACAAAAAGACTCCTATTAAACTAGGAGTCTTTTTGTATAAAAGTCCACGTTGCTTTTCACAAATTATGCTTTTTTTCCTGCTTCAATTTCTAAAGATTCTTCATGCCACCAAAGTGTTTCTTCAGGATCCTCTTTAGCGATTTGATGTGCTTCTTTCTTCGATTCTACGGTAGGATAAGATCCTTTTAATGCACGTCCTGATGTTGTAACAAACAGTACACTAAATACAACTAATCCAATTACACTTACACCTGTTAAATAAAATGCTGGTGCCAGTGGATTACCAGTCGCATGAACTAAGTATGAACATACAAGCGGCGTTGTACCACCGAATATAGATACAGAAATATTAAAGGAGATAGAAAGTGCACGATAACGTACATCAGTGAAAAAGAGTGCTGGTAATAACGAAGGCAATGTTCCTTCATAAACACTAAGGAAGAAACCTAAGACGAAAATACCCGCAAACATGGCTACAATATGTCCGTTACCAATTAATAAAAATGCTGGAATTGAACATAATGCTAAACCAAGTAAACCAATTTGTACTACGCGTTTATTACCTACTTTATCACTTAATTTACCGAAATAAAGTGCCAGTGGAATCATAAGTGCCATCGTAATTGAAATAATTAATAAGCCAGTTGTTTCTTTGACTTTTAGTACTTGTGTTAGATAAGAAGGAATATACGAAAGGATCATATAGTTTGTAATGTTAAAGAAGGCAACAATTACTGTGCTTAATAAGAAGTCTTTTTTGTGATATTTTAATATATCCATAAATGAAAATTGTTCGTTGTCTTCAGATTCCTCTTGTGCTTTTTCCATCTCTTGAAAGATTGGAGATTCATCTAAATGACGTCGTAAATATAAACCGACCAAACCAATTGGTGCAGCAATTAAGAAGGGAATACGCCATCCCCAGCTGAGCATTTGCTCATCTGTTAATAATAACGTTAAAATGGTAACAATTACCGAGGCAGCAATGTAACCTGAGAGTGTTCCAATTTCAAGACCACTACCGAGTATACCACGCTTTTTATCTGGAGAAGATTCTGCGATATAAACCATTGCTCCTGAATATTCGCCGCCTGTAGAGAAGCCTTGAATCATTCGAGCAACTAAAAGTAGTATTGGTGCCCATACACCAATTTGTTCATAGGTTGGTAGTAATGCGATGAATAATGTAGAAAGTGCCATTAAAATAATAGTTGTACTTAAAACAATCTTTCGGCCATACTTGTCTCCTATTCTACCAAAGAAAATACCTCCGATTGGTCGAACTAGAAAGGCCGCTGCAAATGTACCAAATGTTAGTACAAGTTGCAAACCACTATTATCCACACCTGAGAAGAATAATTGACTTAATATTACCGCTAAATACGCGTATAATCCAAAGTCAAACCACTCCATTGCATTCCCAATGCCAGTAGCAATAACTGCTTTCCTCGCTTGTTTAGGATTGACAATATTAACGTCTTGAGGTTCAAAATTTAAATCATTATTTTGTTGCATATAGTAAAACAGCCCCTTATTTAATTTAACTTCTTTCAGCACACCTTCTCTTACTAGAATAAATTCAATACGAAGCACTTAAGGAAAAGCAACGTCTCCTTATCTGTTATTATTGTTTCACATAATTAAGTATTTGTCCAATGAGATGCTTTCTAGATTAAGTAATTAAGTATTTTAAAAAGCTGAAAAAGCGCTGTATGAGTGCCTTTTTCAGCTTTTTATTTTAATATATAAATTTATTTTTTGTCCCTATTTTCTTCCTGTACGAATTATAAATAAGGTACTTTTTATATTTGTATTTTCATCAAAATTCTTAAACACTTGCTATAGCTGCCACACTATGAATAGCGAATATAAATTCATTAATAAATGCATCAATTTCCTCTTTCGTAATTATATACGGGGGAAGTAAACGGATGATATTACCTTGAGTTACATCGACTAACATCCCTTTATCCATTAATTCTACCTGTAATTTCTTCACATTTTCAGTCGTATCATTCATACTAATTCCAAACATCATACCAGCATGACGTACTTCCTGAATATAATAAGAATTTTCTTTCTGAATTTCTTGCAGTTTTTCATTGAAATAGTGTGACGTTTCATAAGCTTCTTGCATTAAACCATCATCAATTAATGTTTGTAATACCGTTAAACCTAAAGCCGTTCCGATTGATGAATGAGCAAATGTTGTTCCGTGATCTCCTGGTGAAAATACATCACATAACCTTTCACCTACAATGATTCCTCCAAGCGGTATTCCGCCTCCTGCGCCTTTACCAATTTGAATAATATCCGGTGTAATATTGGAATTTTGATAAGCAAATAGTTTTCCAGTTCTGCCCATACCACTTTGTACTTCATCGACTATGAGGAGTACATTATACTTTTCACACAGGAGCTGAATCCCTTCTAAATATTCACTTGATAAAGGATAGATCCCACCGCTTCCTAAAACAGGCTCTAGCATAATTGCAATGGGATGTTCATTAACAATTGTATCTTCTAATTCCTTTATATTTTCACGCTCCACTTCATATACAGGAATAGATGTTTTAGGGAAATTTTGATAAACATTTTCTTGTCTCGTAAAATGAAGAGCCCCTAATGTTCGCCCGTGGAAACTATCTTTCAGTACAACGACTCCTTCACGTTCTTCATTCGTAATAGATCTATATTTATCAATTAATTTTAATGTCGTTTCTGTCGCTTCTGTACCAGAGTTTGTAAAAAAAACTTTTCCATTTTTTAAAGAGCAATCAACTAATCTCTTTGCATACTCAATCGCAACTGGATTTAAAAAATGAAAAGGAAGATGCAACGACTTCGTAACTTGCTCCATTGTCGTTTGCACAATTTTAGGATGATTGTATCCTAATACGTTTACCCCTACACCAGAAAACATATCTAAATACTCTTTACCCTCCACATCATACAGTTTACAACCTTCCCCTCTTTCTATTGCAACCTCCGTGCGACAATACGTAGGCATCATATATTCTTTATCTAATTGAAACCAATCCGACATGTTCAATTCCTCCTATTTATTTTTACTATTTTTTAATGTTCATTATCTATAAAGTTATTTATCAATTAATTTTTAAGATTGAAATTTTAATAGTGGGTTTTCCACCTTTTTACCAAAACGTGTTATTTCTCTTTCCGATATTCATTTTTCCATAATTTCTTCTATTTCAACAGGTCCACTACATATACGTTTTTTTCATCTAGCGGTATGTTACTAATTTGAACTTCGTATGTAATACATAATCAAGGCTAAAGAATCATATTTAGTAACAATCAACGAAAAAATTTTGGAGGCTATGTCGATGAATGAAAAACATGATAAACAGAGGCAATCTTTATTAGGAGAAGACTTAAATAGCAATCGAGAACTTAATGAACCAGCTAAACTTCACTCTCAAACAGTTGGTTCACGTGGACCTATTTTAAAGCAAGATAATGTACTGCACGAGGCGTTACAAGAATTTATCCATGAAAAAATTTTAGAAAGACCTGTTCATGCAAAAGGATTTGGTGCATTCGGTTATTTTCAAACGATATATCCGATGTCTGAACATACAAAACTTAGCTTTTTACAAAATTCAAATGAGAAAATTCCTGTTATGGTGCGATTTTCATTAGCTGTTAGTACGAAAGGAACACCTGATACTTCTAGAAATGTACGCGGTTTTGCTACAAAATTTTATACAAAAGAAGGCATTTTTGATCTTTTATGTAATCACCTTCCTGTCTTTTCTGTTCGTGATCCGATGCGTTTCCCTGAAACTATTAACGCGTTATTGCCTTCACCTAAAAATAACTTACTAGATCCTGATAGATTTTGGAGTTTTGTCGCTAGAGCACCCGAATCCATTCATTTTGTTGTCCGTTTATACTCTGATGCTGGTACGGCAAAAAGTCTTCGCCACATCCCAGGACATAGTGTAAATACATATGTTTGGAGAAATGCTCAAGGTAATCGAAAGTATGTAAAGTATCATTGGTATCCATTTGAAGGTGTACAATCCATTACTAGTGAGGAAGCAAATAAACTAGCTGCCGAAAATCCTGATTATAGTGGAAAAGATTTATACGATGCAATTGAGGCTGGTAAACCAGTGGAATATGGTTTATATGTCCAGCTCATGGATCCAAAAGATGAAGCACATCTTTCTTATGACCCTTTAGATGATACAAAAGTATGGGATGAAAAGGAGTATCCTCTTATGCCCGTAGGCAAAATGGTATTAAATAAAAATCCTGAAAATTATATGGAACAAGTAGAAAAAGTCTCCTTCTCCCCTTCTAATTTACTAGACGGTGCAGAACTATCAGATGATAAAATGCTGCAAGGTCGCGCTAATATTTATAGTGATTCTCAAAGAAGAAGAATTGGACCCGAATTTCGTAAATTAGCGATCAACCAACAGCAAGATTGGACACCCGCTAATCAAATTACAAGCGGTGACGGAAGATACGTTGAAGGAAAACTCGAAAGAACTTCTATAACTAAGCAAGACGATTTTGGGCAGGCTGGTGAATTTTATGCGAAGTTATCACACATTGAAAAAGAACATCTTGCTGAAAATTTAGCTAATGATTTGAAAGTTATATCCAATGATATTAGGAAGATAGTTTTGGGGTATTTCGATCAAGTATCAACTGATTTGAAAACAAGCATTGAGACAAAAATGAAAGAGCATTAAGAAGATTAAAACATGCTTTACGAATGAGAATTCAAATCTATATTAATTATTTTCTTGTCAAAATCCAATGAGGTTATTTAATTTAAAAATATAAAGCCAATATACCCCTGTTCTACAATTAGAACAGGGGTATATTGAAGTAGTTTAACGTTTAACATTAACTACTTTACTTAGCTAAAAAATGCAATAAGTAGCCTTTCAAAACAAACTATAGTAAATTATTTTACTTGCACTGTATAATTCCCTGTTCCACCGCCATACTTATATACACTTAAGTAATATTTCCCTGGCTTCGCATTATAATTTCCAAGCAATTTGTTTCCATCACGTTTTGTTGCATAAGCTACATAACTATTTAGATCTGATTCAGAATATAATACCCAGTTCAGTCCAAGGTTTTGTTCGTTCGTAACAGAAATCTGTAAATCTTTTTGATCCTTTACATCAATAACAAATTTATCCCCCTGATCTTGATCGCTTAAGTTTCCTCTTAACAAAATGTTCAAAGATAGTGGATTCGCTGTATCAAATGAATTATTCGGTTCTTTTTCTACAGCCGTACCTTCTTCCGTATTCAGCCCGCTAAATACAACATCATATTCAAATTGTCCAGCATTATTTACACGGTAATTTACAAAATAAGCAGTCAATGTTTTATATCCAGTCCACGCTTTTCCTGAAAGACGTTTCAACATATCATTTGTTGCTTGATTCATTACTTTCCAATCCTCAATCTCTCCTTTTGTCGCACTTCCAGTATATGTCCCCTGTAGTGTAAATGTATTAAAGAATTGTGATTTATTCTTTGTTACTTTCACATCTTTTAACTTTGATTCATTAGTGATATCTGAAGTAACGTCCGAAAGCGATTTTGGATCATGCTGCGCTAAGTACTCATCTGATACTTGTGGAATTGTATATTTATCACGATTATCAATAAGCATTTGCATATAAGATTGATATTCTTCATTTAATTTATTATCTTTGCTTAATGTAGAACGGTATGCATCGTAACTTGAAACATCATTAGCACGAATTAAATCATGCACTTTATCGAACATTTCAGGACGGTTATTATACATATATGATTGCAATGCAAACGAATAGTTATAAAAATCAAACGTTCCATATTTCGCATTTAATGTTTGTGCTGCTGTGTATCGTTTTGCAGGATCATTAGATAATCCACCAATTATACTTTTTCGCGGTACTACACTATCTAATCGCGTTGCACCTGCAAAGAACTCTGCATTCCCTTCTTCAAACCATGTTAAACGTTCATTTTGATACATTTCCCCTTGGCCCCATAATCCCTGAACCTCGTACCTTCCCTGTAAGTAGTGCGTAAATTCATGGCGGAATAATTCTTCCAAACTATAAATACTTTGCTGTGGTGTACGTTCATATGTAAAGAAAGTTCCCGTTCCTTCAATGTACATTCCACCATTATTCGTTTCATATCCATACAATTGACGGTTAAATTGATATTCATCTGGACTATTATAAATAACCATTGTTAACACGTCATCAACATGTCCACTTTCAAGCGGTTTATCACTACCAACTGTACGATAAAATTGAGAGCGTACTTCTTTTGCCGCCCAGTATAGACGTTTAATTTTCTCTTCGCTAACTTTATCCCCAGCTTTAAAGACAATTGCTCCATCATCAAACGTATACGTTTTCGGTAAATATTTCTTTTTACCCTCTTCTCGAATTTGATCTAAATTCACAGTTTTTCCGTTCGCATCTAATCCGCCATAATTTGTAGTAATTTGTTCTGCTGCAACAAAGTATTGCTCTCCTAAAAATGGATAAATTCGCATTGCATCTGTAACAACTTGTTGTCCTTTTGTTGGCGTACTATGAAGCTTTCCTAATCGACCAGCATAGTAAATTCCGTTATTAATTAACCATCCATTTTTATCTGATACAGTACCAATTAGTGCGAAACGACTTACTTCATTAATAAAGTTATCGATATTTCGATACCACATCGTATCTTTCGGCTCTTTTCCAGTCGTGTACATATCCGTCTGAATATCAAAGTCAATTCCCTTCATCAACTCATATATAGCGTCTCCTTTTGTTCGGTCTTCAATGAAAGTTGCAATGTTATCGTTGTATTGTTTAAAAATTTCGCCTGCATATAAAACCGTTTCAACATCAGCCGATGCATTTCCAATTAATTTTCCATATGATGAAATAACTTTATTTTGTTCTGATGTACCAAGTTTGAAATTCGGATTTTTTGCAATTGTTTTTAAAGCCGGTAAACATTTATCATGGTAGCTACGCTCATTTAATTTGCTTAATTCATCATGGTAAAAACCTAAATAAAATGCTGCACGTAGAGCTTCTACTAATGTTTCAATCCCTTTTGAATCATCTTTCGTATAAGCTTGTCCTTGTTCTGCTAGTTTGTTAATAATCGCTTGCATTCGGCTATCATCTTGATAGAATTTGAGACTATCACTATTAAACTGAAATAATTCCGGAATTTGATACCAATTAATTGTCACAAGAAGATCAGTTAATTGTTTGTTACTTAATTGATTTAACTCAGCCATCGAATACTTTTTTTCTTCAGCTAACGGTTTAACATCCTCGTTTGGTGCTAGCGGACGCTGCGATAAATCCGATAACTTTAACCGTTTTGTAAAAGATGCATTTTCTTGTACTTTTGAAGAGTGTGCCAACTCATCAACGGATTTCTGTATGCCTACCGGCTCCATTTGTAATACGTTCTTCACATTTTTTTCTTTTGTCTCTGCTTGAATTTGTAAACCATTGCATGATATTGTCACTAGTCCAACACCAAGAATCAACTTAGAAATTTTCGAATATTTAACCATACCATTGCCCCCTTAATAATTTTAAAGAAAATTCTGAATTTTAAAATCAGAACATACTTATTTGTATGTATTTACAGTTCCGCTATAAATACAAGTATGATCAATGATGCAATAGTAGCTTGTTTTATACTATTACGAATACAGATTCCTTAAATACAATTCCCCTTCCTTAAATTTAATACAAGCAAAAACTGTGCCAATGCTATTTCTTATGAATAGCCAACATTCTTTTATTAATACTGTAGAATAAAATATACATAGATGTTTCAGCAATGTATAAATATTTTGACACAAACTCCTCTTTTTACGATGAAGGATTCGTTGGAAATTATTTTTGCATTAGCCAGCAAATAATTTTCAACTAAACCCATTCAAAAAGGTAAATAAACATATTACAAAAGGATAATATGTTTACTTACCTTTTCCTATTTTATATAGATAACAAGCTATCTGTTGATAAAAACAACGTTAATTAGCATTTTGTTACATCAGTTCATACTATGATACTCATTTCTCTTTTTCAGATAATCCTTTTCACATTGTAACGGTTTGTATTCCACCATTTTCCCTTGCTTCTTTTTCGTTTCGGTAACAACCCATTCCCCTTTTTCAAGTTCAAGATGTTTTATTACATTTGTATCGTCTATTTCTTTATAAAGTAAAAATGCTTCAAGCGGCTTTACAAACAGCCTAGGCTCTCCTCTATATCCACCACTTTCAAAAACTTTAGTTAACGAATTATAATAAGTATCATCAACCCGGCCACCATACATGAAGTGTGCAGCTTCTAAATCTCTTTTATCAACTTCCCAAAAGCTATTTTCATCAAAATTCAAATTAAACGTGCATCTAATATCCCTCATTATATTTTTCACATACTTTTCATCTCGAGTTTTTCTTTCTTCGAGACAATCCGAAGATAAGCTTGGTGCATCTGATTGGGAATGTACAACATGTTGAATAGATACACATAAAACAAATACGCTTAAAATATACAATAGTTTTTTCATATTTACGTATCACCTCAAATAATGTAGATACTATATTATTTGAGGCTTAAGATATTCTTATGCTAGCAATGTGAAAGGTCCTATAAAATAGACTTTTTATAGGACCTTTCCTTTTAATATTGATTTATCAGTTTCATCGGCGAAGCGAGTACCCTACTACTTTTCACATCATATAATCCTATAGGCGTTACCCGTATAAAAGGCAAGTGCGTCGCAGAAAAGAATAAAATCGTAAATGCTGGATCGTTATAGGCATATCCTCGTTCTTGTAGTAATTTCACCATTTTTTTCTCTTTATATATTAATTCGCTCATTTTTAAATCGGACATAATCCCGAGCAACGGTAATGCAATTTCGTGTAACACTGCATTTCTTTCCGCTATTACCATACCGCCACCTAGCTCTTTTACTCTATGAAAAGCTGTAAGCATATCTTCTTTACTTTTTCCAATAAGAATGATGTCACCTGTACCAGAATAAGAACTTGCAAGACCTCCTAATTCTTTCGCAAAACCTTTCACAACTGTATTCACTCGCCAAGTGCCATCACGAGCAATCATCATAAGGAAACATTCATCATGATCAATAGAAAGTTCCTCACAGTTTAAGTCGATTTCACTAACATATGGCTTTGTTATGACGTCGTTTAATAATTTTATACCCTTTGCATCATTGAAAATCATATCTTCTTTCTGCAAACACCAGTCTAATTGTAAAGGTGCTACTTGGAATTTATCCCATTCTATACGTAATGATTGATTTTTGTTTACTCCGTTACGCTTCACCCATCGTCCCTTTGCAATTACACTAATCGGCACCGGGTTTTCTTTACTTTCCAAAATATTAATATTGGCGATTCTACCTGTGGCAATCGCGCCGTGTAAGTGCTCCATATTATAATAACGAGCAATGTTATAGCTTGCCATATTATAAGCATCGATTACTGGAACACCTTGTTTTATCGCTATTTCTACCATCCTATTCGTCATTCCGTTTTCATAAAATGATGGGTGTGAACCATCTGTTGTGAAAATGAATCTATCAAATTGTTTAACACCTAGTTCTAGCAATTCTTTTACTAAAATTTCTAAATCTGGACGGATAGAAGAATTTCTAAGAGAAACGGTGTAACCTTGCATAAGGCGTGTTAATGCTTCCTGCCCTGTCATCGCTTCATGATCACAATCCGTACCTAACAATTTTAACTTTGTTAAAGTTGTTTCAGACGCTCCGGGAAAATGACCTTCTACTTTCTTCTGTAATCGTTTTGTTTCCTGTACCCAATTTAACATGTCCTCATCGCCGTGTAATAGTTTTGGCCATGCAGTTAACTCGCCGCCCTGAAGAACATCTTCATGCTTCAGCCACTCCATTATTTCTTCACTATTAAATAAAGATTCCCCATTTTGCAGTTCAGTCTGTCCATCAAAACGACACCACCAATACATACTTGCAGGAATCTTTTTAAATTCATCTAATAAACGAAACGCTACTTCACGCTGTAATGTGAAAAATAAAGTTAGATTATCATTAATGAAAGTTGTTGTCCCAAATTGCATCGCATGATTTGCTAACGTTTCTGGATTATACAACTGATATGGATGCGCATGCGGTTCTATGTAACTTGGAACTATATACTTCCCCTCGCAATCAACGACTTCACATTCATGTAATTGCTCTGGAAATTTTTCTCCCACATATACAATTCGGTCATCATAGATCCAAATATTTGCTACAGTCCATTCACGTATGTACGGATTTAAATATGTCGCATTCTTTAATAGAATGTGCGGACTTCTAGTACCATCTACTACTTCAACATGCTCTCGTAATTGTTCATTGCTCCATCTAAACTGATTTTGTCCCAATGTACTCAACTCCAAATCAATATACTAGTATTTTCATTTAAATCGACTTGATAGAAACTAATAGTTTGAATAAACCAAGATGTCCTTAACTAAAGTATTCTATATAACCTTAAAGCTTATTTGAATTTTTCTAAACACGATACCTATAGTTTCAATTATACAGAACAGGATAAATAATGACAATTTTCAGTATAATTAACCGAGTAGTTTTGTTTTCAAAAAAGAGCATATAAAAAATAAAGGTGAATATCTATTCCTCCACCTTCTCATCCTGATTTATCCACCTCATTGTTTTCTCTACATCTAATTCCGAACAGATCTTTTCACCATAACGAACAGACTCATATATCGGAATAATATCTCTCGTTCGACATATTCGTTTTAACCATTGTTGTATCGTTTCATAAGACCTTCTCTGTTCATGAAATGGTAAAGTCCTTTCCCATTCAACTAACGCTTTCCTTATCGTATCTGTAGGTAATGGTCGCTTTAACCGATGCTTCACTTTCTCGTTTTTTTCGGTTCTTACCGTATATTCTTTCGTTACCGATTGTTTCTCCTGTTCTATTTCTGATTTCATTAACTTTTTCCTAACTGATTTATAAAGAAAATATGTAATTACCGCTGCAATAACTACATAAAAAACTACAGTAATCCATGAATTTGAAAGAAAAGAAAATACGTCTCCCCATGAATTTTCCTTTTTAAAACCTTTAAATTTTTTACCCGTTGGCGTCCTATCCCTATTTTCTCCTACTTTTGTATTTTCCAAGGGTCTGCCAGTGCCATAATCTTCATTATTTTCATTGTTTATTGTTTCCTTATAAATTTTTTCAGATTTCTTCTCACTAAAAAAACGCTCTTTTACTATGTCTTGTACATGCACCACACCTTGTGATAACGATATTGCACAAATCGCAAAGAAAAGTATGATTAAAGCTCTTACACTCCAAAACTTCACTTTCATATACCGCTTTTTATTAACCATGACATAAGCCCTTTCTTATTCTTTAATTACAATCCATTTATTCGTTCTACTATATTTCTTTGGAGAAGTACCAAGAATTAAAGGAACCGCACCCAATTCCTTTCGACGAAATCCAGCTGTGTAAAAATAAGAAGATGATACAGGCGTATCTTGATCCGATATTGAGGCAAGTACCTTTAATACATTTTGCAAATGTTTCCGATTATCCCCGTTTTTCACATGCAACAATCCGTTATCTTTCACGCTATTAATCCATAATTCAAATGAACAATCTTGCATGAGCAATTGTTTGCATATGCCTGCGGTTAATTCAATAAGCTCTTCAATATCATTTCGTAAAGAAACGCCACTTTTATTTTGTAAATTAAGATAAATCGCATATTTATCAGATTGTGTCCGTTCATATTTTTTCGCAGTTATCGTCCCTGTTTTTGCTGTTGCACCCCAATGGATAGAACGAAAATCTTCATTTTCATAAGATTTCACTCCCATTACTTTCGTTTCATCATATAGCGGAGAAGACATTGCTTTTCGAAATCCACGTGACCATTCTTGTAATTCAGGTACTTGTATTTTCGGAACAGCTGGCAAAACTAAATAGGACGGTGTATCAACATGACTATACGTTATATGATTCGTTATAAATCCCAAAAGATCCGTAATAACAATTTCAACTTCTTCCCATTTCGCGATACCTCTTTTTAGTGCTATAGCTTGCATATCAAATGAAACTGTCTCTCCACCTTTTATATTAAAATTCATATAATAATTTGAACCTGTACTATGATTTTTGTTTAGCTCCTCATGATCCCAAGTTAGCTTATTTTCACATTTAAATCGAAATACAACATGAAAAATAGGGAATATCGATTTATTTGAAATTATTATTTTACACGTGTTCGTTTCACCGATAAAAACATTCGAATTCCCTTGATTGTATTCCCATTGAACATGAGATACTTTACGTATGTATCCATGCGTAGCTCCTATTAAAATTAAATATAAAAATACGAGGTATAAAATTAGCAGATTACTTGAGAATATACATAAAATAACGGCTACAACTGATACAACTCCTATTACAAAGGGTTCCGCTAATGGTGTATACACGAGCTGTTGTTTCATCGTACATTCTCCACTGGCACACTAATCGCACCAAGAATTTCTTTAATGATTTGTTCCTTCGTCGTTTTCATCTCCCCTTCAATCGTTAACGTTAACCGGTGAGAACAAACGGCTGCAGCAAGCGTCTTAATATCATCTGGCGTACAGTAATCTCTTTCATTTAATATTGCCCGTGCTTGAATCGCTCTCATAAATGCCAATGTACCTCGCGGGCTTACACCAATTTCAATCAGTTCATGCTTACGCGTTGCCTCAATGATTTCAAGAAGATAATCTTGCACATCATTCCCTACTAACACTTCCCTTGCACGTTTTTGCACCGTAATAATTTCTTCACTTGAAATAATAGAATGTAATGCTTCTAGAGGATCATTCGTTTGAAATCGTCTCATCATTTCCTTTTCTGCTTCTCTCGTAGGGTAACCTTGGCGTATAGTAAGTAAAAATCGGTCTAATTGAGCGTCTGGTAAAGGAAATGTACCCGCTGACTCGAGAGGGTTTTGCGTTGCAATAACTAAAAAAGGTTCTGGTAATGAATGTGTCTGTTTCGCAATCGTAACGGTACGTTCTTCCATAACTTCAAGTAACGAAGATTGCGTTCTCGGCACAGCTCGATTAATTTCATCAACTAATACTATATTTGCAAAAATAGGCCCTAATCTCGTTTTAAATTCCGATTCCTTCACATCAAAATATTCGAGACCAATAACATCGCCTGGCAAAGTATCAGCTGTGAATTGAATTCTTTGAAACTTCGCATCCACACTTTTCGCCAAACTTTTCGCTAATGTTGTTTTTCCCGTGCCGGGTACATCTTCTAATAAAATATGCCCTCTTGCTATAAGAGCTATAGCTGCCAGTTCAATCGATTCATCTTTTCCTATAATGACCTTTGAAATATTGTTAGTGATATTCTTTAATGTACTCATATAGTAATCTACCACCTTTAAATTATCTAAAAATTAAGAAAATATACCTTCCAAATTATAACATGTAATTCAAAGATGAAATAGAGTAAAAGAAAACTTATATTTTTTCTTCACTGCACGTAAAAAAGCACCTATTGTCGTACGTTGACAATGAGGTGCTTAACTCCGGAAATTTTCGTTTTAGCTGTTTGACACCTTATATAAATACATTATCTTTCTATTTCACTCCAAATTTCAACATCATTTTCATTTAAGATTGCTTTAATTTTGTCTTTCTCAAAAACTACTAAATAATTATACGGTAAGGCTAGTACTTGAATAATTGCAGGTTTCATTTTTAATAATTCGTAGGCGTATATGGTTTCCAATTCACCTGATTCTTCTTCATTGATAGGTCCTATATACCAACCCGAATCACCTTCACCACACCCGCTAGATCTTTGTAAATAGAACTCTTCTTGTTGCAACACATTTTTCGCTATCACAATCTTATCGTTAAATTTTATCAATTCTCCCTCTATATTTAATCGACGTAAGCAATGCGATTGCTCTAGTTGTACCCATAAAGCAATCGTTAAATCCTCTGACGTATCCTTAAAAGGGTTTTTAGTATAATCTGGGGTAATAATTTGATAACACTCTTCATAGTTACATAAACTAAAAACAGACCATCCAACTTGTATTGAAAATCCATCTGCTAATTTATCTTCTACTTTAGATAACAAATTAAATAAGGTTTCTACTTGAAAACTTAAAGGTTCTTCTACTTTAGCTTTTATATTTTTATTACCTATATTTTTAATCATTGTTTTCAAATAAACGTTCCCCACTTCTATTGAATTTCCTCACTCAATCTCTATTCCTCAACTCGCCTTAAATAAACCTAGCAGCAGGATGACTTTCGCTATTAACACGAATAAAATTCCTAATATTAAAACTCTTCTTCCCATGATTCTTTTGCATCTATTAACCTTTGTGATAAAAATTCATAAAAGTTCTTTGCGGTATTGTAGTCATCAAGTCTCCCTTGTCTATTCCAGGCTATTATTGGACACTCATTATTTTCCATATTACTAACATCTAAACAATACGCATATTCCCCAGCATCTTCAATAACTACTAAATTCTCACTCATTTCTAAATCCCTATAACTCTCCGTTACAATAACAACAGAAGCTATATTCGACTTACCAACTCCTAAAATATCAACGCCAAATAATCCACCGGAACCATATGTATTTAAAAACCACTTATAGCTATCTGGTAATTCTACACCTAGCCTATTTTGAACAACATAAATTTGACTTTCATTTACTCCGCCTGTAAAGTCGTCTATTTCCTTATGTGCTTTAATAAAATTTGTTAATTCCTCTTTATTCATTAACTACTACTCCTTATTTTGCAGCTTCTATTTACATTCCCGTTATAAAAATCCATTAACTTACCTTCACATAAGCATTTCACTTCACATAGAAACTCATAACAAAATATGTACATCGTTTCAAATATCGTTTTCCTTTTATATCACGTCAAAGTTTATCTTTAACCTTCTCTTCTTTATCATAAGCATCTCCAAGTGATTCAAAATTTGTTTTTAGCCAATACCAATATTGCCCTTGATTGTTAATGAGGTTTTTAAGTAAATCAGTAAATGAATTTGCGATAATTTTTGACTCTCCAACTATACCGTGTCGATCGAAGAAACTATCATAACATCTACCTAATCTCTCTTCACTTAAATCTATCGTTACATACCCATCCATACGATCATTACCTATAATATACCAATTTGATGAAATATCCTCCGCACATAACTCTCCTATAATTATAGGATTAGCTAAAACAAACTCCTCTGGCTTCACAATATGAATAGCGTATTCCTCATTTTCAAATAAAATAAGCCCTCCACAAAGACTATAAAATTCTTTTACATCACTTGGAAGCATATGCTTATCCTTATCAAATTCCGGGAATTTTGTAGGCTCATGAACCCGACAATTTGGTAATGTTTTTATTATTTCAATCAACCGCTTCATACTATATTTATATTCTCCTTCCATTTATTTAATTATTTCGAAATTTATTCACACATATCCCTCTGCTACTCTCCATTCCTTAAAACAGCAGTATGTAGGTCACAATTTTCATAAAAGGTTTTTACTTTCTTCTCATTAATTTTATTCCAAGGTTTTTTTGTAAATTAGACCACTTATCACAATAATAATTTTCCATTATTTATACGACTTTCCTTTAATATCACAAATAACACACCCTTTTTCATTAGCCTCGTCACTAATTTTTTGAGGAACTGTTTTTGTGTACAGAGATTTCCAAATTCAATTCTCCCTTTAGTTGATCACCTTTTAAAGCCAATATTTCTTCTCTATTGTAATCAACTATTGCCAAGAAATACTCTTCAAAATTCTCAAACCTATCTATTTTTTCTCCTGCAAACCAAATTATCTCACCTGGTCTACGTGAATTTGGTAAACATAAAACAAATAAGTCCTTATCCAATTCAGAGACCGCTATTGGTAATAACTCCTGTCTTAAAACACCATTTTCTTTTAAAACATCGTCATCAATTACTGTTAATAACATTTGAGCGTGATCCATTATAGCGGATTTCTTCAGTTGTTCTATACTAAATAAGTCCACAGTTTGATAAAAACCTTTCCAACCATTAGCATGTTGTAGAAAATCTCGATATATTAAATCAAGTTTATAACCCAATTCTTGTTCAAGAGCATACACATACTCTTCGCTTGCTCCTACTTCAGGAAAGTGATGTGGCCATATTTGCTCTACATCTTGTTTCATTAACTCTTGCTTCACTAAAACCAAAGTTGCTATCTTATCTTTCCAGTTAATCATCTTTTAGTCCTCCTCTACAAATTTAAGTTCAGTAGGTTTATAACCCATTATTTATCTATTAGCCCACCCATCAAGATTTAACCAACTATGAGGATTCAGTTTTCCCATCTAAGTTGTATTAAACACAAGACCAATATGCTCTTTATATGATTTTTCGTTTTCCGGAAAATTTTCAACACTCTACTTAAATTACATAGCCGTATGCAAATACAAAAATAGTGACAGTCTGATTCCACAAACTACCACTATTTATAACCTCTTACTTCATTAAATTCTATACACTCTTGATGTACTGGTTATTGAACTTCCTCTACATCGACACTCTCTATCTTCACTTCATACATATTTGGGATATTTGCTTCTTTTGGTACCCATGCATAATAATTTTGATCATTCTCCAAAATAAATTGAATTAACTTTGTTTCTGATCCATTCCAGAAATTTTTAAGATTATCAATGTAGTCCTCTAAATCCTCTTTATAATCCAATTGTAATATATAATCTCTTACCGTCAAGGCAAACACAATTAAACTTCCTAATAGATTTTTTTGCTCATTTTCTTCTTCATACTCTTGTGGTAAGTACCACACTTGACCTATTCCTATCGTTTTTTTGTATTTCTCATAAAAACTACTATCATCCATATTCTTATAATCATGTATTAATTCATTGACCAATGAATGCCATTTTGGAGGAATAATATTTTCCAATGCAGGATTATTTTCAATTCCTTTTACTATTTCTTCATTTTCTTCTGTCTCATCTTCATAGTGATATTCACTTTGGTCTATATGCTTAAATTTCATTTCATTTTTATAATGTGCCAAATCATATGGATAATGGTTATTATCTTTTAAACTTGTATCATCAAGTTCGAGTATCTTTACTAGTGCAGCTGTCTCAAAGCTCCAGTACCCTACATATCCAGGTTCTTTATGCGCATTTTTCCATTCATAATCATAATGGCCTTTAAACCATTCTTTCTCCATATACGTTTGTAATCTTTTAGATGCTTCTTTTTTATCTGTTTGTGCAAGTTCTATAAATTCTCTCGTTTTTGCATATGGATTTTCTTTAAAATAAACATTCGTCATTTTTGTGTATCCGATATCACTAGCGCATAAGAGGAAATCGATTACTGCATCATTCACATTTTTTTTATCAACTATCTTTTTTAATCTTTCTATATTTTTTTTATCCGTTTCTAACAAAATTCCTAAAGAAATTATCCAAAGCATATATATATAACCCACTTTGCTAGTCCCTGTATGCTCTAAATCATCCATTGCATTATAAAAATATACTTCCATTGTGCTAATGTCTTCTCCTAAAGAATACATTGCTCTAATGTCGTTCATCTCATGTATAAAATTCCTTAAATATCTTCCTTCTATAATACTTATATTATCTTTAGGCTTTCTTTGTATACCATTCTTTTCATCTTCTTCTAAACTTCTAATCTCCTCTCTATTATCTTCAATAAACTTTTTATGGAGTTCTATTCCTTTTTTACATTTTTCTTCTATGCACAATTGATCTCTCATTCTATTTAATTCCTCCTAGCTTCTAAATTATGGCCATTCTCCAATGTTGTTTCCTTCTTCATCTAACCTATATGTTTTTACGTTTCCACTACTATCGACTTTTGATAATACTCTTTCAACTTCACTATCTTCCAATGCATTCGCAATCTTTTCTGCTAATACTTCATCTCCATCAACAGCTTTCAATATTCTACTTTTTCCAGTTTCAGAACCGTTCAACCAATCATTTGACATTTGTGGTCCATCTTTAGTTTTCCCTAATTTTGAACTACCAAACTTCGCTTCATCAATAACATATTTAATATTTGAATTTGGATTTGCATTTTCGTATAATCCATCAATCCCTTTTACTATTTTATCATTTATGCTTGATGGTGTACTTTTGCCGACTAGTTTCAAATCAAATCCAGCATCTTTTAAACTTTGATTATTCAATAAATTGTCACTAGATTTTATTTCACCATAATTACCTTTTTGCTTATTTGTAGCTGTTTTCGCATCAAAATTATCTACATTTGTATTTTTGCTACTGCTAGGTTTACCATTACCACCATCTTTAGACTTCGCAAACTTATAATAAGCTTCTATCAATTCACCTTGAGGTATTTTGGTTATGATAGTTCCACCAACACTAGAGAATGCATAGGAAGCCTCTCTCTTAAATGATTGTAACATTTCAAGCGTAGGCTTCAATTCTTTTGCTAGTGTTACTGCATTAGCAAATGTACTTACTCCACTTGATGCTTTTGCTCCTTTTGCGATATGGCCTACTTTATTTAGTGCCTTATCGCCTAATATTGTGGTAGCTATTTGTGTTAATCCATAGGTAGTCAATTCTGTACGACTCTCTGCATCTCCCTCTATCATATCTCGTTTTATTTTATTTGAAAATGCATGCCACATATTTTTTGCAGTTTCATCCAAATGGAAAAGTGCATAGGTTACATTAATAAAAGTTCCTATGTCCATATTACTTAAAGCTATTGCGGACTCGATTTCATCACCAACAGCTTTCCCAGAGCCTCTTTTAATAGCTTCCCACATCTTTTTCACTGTTTCAAACGTGCCAACTATACTGTCTGCCGCATCGTCCCAAGCATTTCTAACCGGAGATTTCTCCTCAATTATGTTATTTGTTTCTATATCCCTAATTGACTGGCCGTTTTTTCGGGCTGTTTCTTCTATAATCCCCTGAATAGAACTCACCCAATCCATATTCAACCCTTGTGTACTAAACGTCCCACTCACAGGACTAAATCCTTTCCCGCTTTGCACTTCAGCGAGTCCGGCTGTGATGCTAGCTGCTAATTGGAGGGCGGTGCTGTAATTGTTGCTGGACGAATGATTGAATTCATATAGACGCTCTAGTTTTTCTTCTAGTTTTTTTCTCATTGCAACTAAGACCGCAACAATTGCGTCTACTCCAGGCATTGGTGTAAGTACTTCTATTGCTTCTATACTTGCAATTGATTGATTGATTTCTTGTATTTGTTGTCTTATTTCATGTTCGATCACATCTGTCGAAGCAACTTTTGCTTGGAACTCACTTGGAAATGCCTCATTTTGGCGAATTAATTCTTCACATAAACATATGATTCCTTGCGCTAATGGCCGAAATGTTTGAACAAGGTAGGCTTTTGCACTACTGTATGTTTGTCCTTGTAATACTGTATCTATCGCAAATGCATCAATAGATTGAATGGCTTGTTCCATACTTTGAATCGTAGCATTACATATAGCGTTCATACTTTGAGTTTGACTTTGCACTTCTCCCAAATACATGTTTAAACTCATGTATTGGCCTCCCTTTGTAGTTGCTGCTGTTCATAGGAAAGGTCGTTTTCTTTCTCACTGAGATGCGGTTTTTCTTTAAGCAACGTCTCTTTTTCGTTTTCTAATTCGAATGTAAGTTTTCTTTCATACTGTCCGATCTCTTGCCGCATATTCGTAAAAAGGCGGAATACTTCTTTGTCACCATGCCAAGTTTCTAGTATTCGGTTAAATAAACGATTGCTTCGATTTTTCCATTCATGAAAACTAGCCTCAGCTCGTTCTTGATTTTGCAGCTCAATTCGGTTTTCATTTTGTTCTTCAAATATATTTCGTAATTTTTGATTACATTGACTTATTCTCGTTTCAATTTCTTGACTCATCTTTTCTCCCTACCTTTTCCCCTTTACGTAGGCTGTTACATTATTGAAAAGTCTTTTGAAGTCCGGTATCCATTTTCTCAAATTCATTTGCTACGGAATGGATATTATCAATCGTCTGTTGAAAAGCAGCGCAAAATTGTTTCGTAATGTGTAAATTTTGCTGATTTGCTTCTTGTGCTTTGAAGTTCACAGATAGTGTAGTACGCGTTGCCTTATTTATAGTGCGACTAGTAGCACTTTGCATTCTATCTGAAGCATTTCTCATTTTCGTTGCAAGTTGCGTTGCCGTATGCAAATTACTTTGAAATTCTCCCATCACTTACTCCCCTCTACCTTTTATTTTCTAGAAAATTATACCATGGAAAAATATCCTAATAAACTGAATGTTCGAATTTAACATTCAATTCACCACTGTCATTGAAGATAAGAGCAAAACTTCTATTTCAACATAACTGTACCGAAATTAGATTCTACTTATACAAAAAAAATGACCTCAGCTTTTTGGTCTTACCCCTGTCAAGTAGACAGTAATAGATTAGGTGCCTTTTCATTAAGCAGCCTTAGTTCCAAATTCAATAGGACTAAGGTTGTTTAATCTTTTTTGAAATCTTTTGTTATTGTAATAGCTTATATATCTTTTAGTGGCCTTAAAAACTTCTGCCTTTTCATAAAAGGTATGTCTATAAAAGCATTCTGCCTTAAAATGACTAAAAAAGCTCTCTATACATGCATTATCGTAACAATTTCCCTTCCTAGACATACTCACAGTTATTTTGTGCTTTTTAAGTAATTGGTTATATTTTTTTGACGTATACTGATAACCTCGGTCGCTATGTAATACTGTTTCGCAGGCTTTTCTTTTTCTTAAGGCTTTATTGACTGTATCTGTAACTAATTTTAAATTGTTGTATTCGCTCATTTGGTAGGCCACAACTTCGTTATTGTAAAGATCTAGTATCACTGAAAGATATATGCGCTTATTATTAAAGGTAAGATAAGTTATATCTGTAACCCATTTTTCATTTGGTCTTGTAGTTGAAAACTCTCTGTTTAACAGATTTTCCGACACGACGCATTGTTCTTTTAAACCAAAATGCCGCCACTTTTTCTTTCGAATCTTAGCTTGTAGCCCCATTCTCCTCATTAAACGATATACTCTTTTGTGATTTACCTGTAAACCATAATACTTTTTGAGCCATATACAAATTCTTCGGTAACCATAGCTGCCATTTATATCTGGATCTCGTTCGCATTCTCCTATTTTAGACATGATAAATTGGTCCTCTTTCATCTTTTCAGAGGGATTGTTGATTCTTTTTTTCCACTTATAATATCCACTTCTTGAAACACCTGCAATTTCACAAAGCAATACAATTGAAAAATTTTGTTTTAAGGTATGAATGACCTCATATTCTACTGATTTACTTTTTTTGATCTCATCCCCCTTTTCGTATCTAATAGCTTTTTTAAGTATGCATTTTCCGCTTCTAATCGTTGTATTCTAGCATCTTGACTTATTTCATTTGTTTGTTTAGATCTTCCACGTTTTTCTTGTAGGCCCAGAATACCCTCATTTTTATATTTTTTAATCCATCTATCTACAACTGAATATGTAACTCCTAATTCCTTTCCAATTAGCTTACTTCCAATTCCTCTATGTAAGTACAATTCAATAGCTTTCATTTTAAAATCAATTGAAAAAGTTCTTCTAATTTTCCCCATAAAAAATCCCCTCCATAATAAACAGTAAAGTAACTTTCTTTCAACTGTCTACTATAAGGGGATCATATCATTTTGCTAAAGTCATCTTTTTCACCATATTATTTTACTAACGTTCCATTATAAGCTTTTATATCAAGCGGAGCAGTTAAAAATTGTGCTGCTTTACTAACGAAAGATGTGAAGTGTTCACTCGTATTATGACTCGCAACTGCTTCTTCATCTTTCCATACTTCTACCATCGTATAAACATTTTCTTTTTCTGTATCTTTATATAAGTCATAAGATACATTTCCACTTTCTTCTCTTGAACCATGGATGAGTGGCTGAATTTGTTCTAAAAATGATTGTTGTTTTTCTGGATTCACTTGAAATATTGCGTGAATAATAATCATGGTGTTTCCCCTCTCATATCTCACTTATTTCTATTTGTATAAAATTACTTCCACTCAGCAACTTTTTCAATTGGAAGACGTACTGATGGATAACCACTGTCAGCAGCTTTTCCGATTGAAATTAACATAACTGGTACGTGGCGTTCTTTATCTAATCCGAATGCTTCTGCGATTTGGTCTTTTTCAAATCCACCAATTGGGCAAGTGTCATAACCGTGAGCACGAGCTGCTAGCATAAATTGCATTGCTACAAGACCACCATCAATTAAAACAGTATCTTTCATTACTTCTGGCGTAACCATTGAGAAGTAACCTGAAAGTTTTTGCATTTGATCTTCTTTTACTTCAGCTGGCATTAAACCACGCTCTACTGCTGTACCGTAAATTTCTTCTGCGTTATCAAAGTTGTTTAAGTCACCAAATACAGCGATCATTGCTGAAGATGTTTCTACTTGAGATTGATTGAATTTCGCAAGTGGCGCAAGTGTTGCTTTTGCTTCGTCACTTTCAATAACTAAGAATCTCCATGGTTGCATGTTTACAGAAGATGGTGCAAGTGTTGCTTCTGTAAGAATTTCAGTCATCTCTTCTTTACTAATTTTCACTGAAGGATCGTACTTACGAATTGAACGACGTCCTGTTAAAATTTCGTTAAAATCATTTGTTTTTACTGAGTTAGTCATAGTTGTATTCTCCCTTTTTTAAAGTTCTTTTATATTTTCTTGAATGCGGTCTAACATCGTTAAAAGATTGTCGCGCTCTTCTTCACTTAATCCTTTAAATGCTGAAGTAGCGAAACGCTCTTTTTCCTCTTGATACACTTGAATTTTATTTCGCCCCTCTTCTGTAAGAGAAACTAACGTAATTCTGTTATCATCTGGATTTTTACGTCTTGTAATCATTCCGTTTGCTTCCAGCTGTTTTAAATGCCTCGTAATCGCGGCATTATCAATATTCACTTCTTGCTGAAGTGCTTTTTGACTAATTTCATCTACTTCATATAACTGAAGTATAAGCTCTAGTCTAGATTGACTCATACCCGTACAACCTTCAAACTTCGAACTTACTTCTTTATTGAGGAAGTGTAATTTATATAAAATTATTGCTTCTTTTGAGCATGAACTTGTCAAATTACCCCTCCTTTACATCCAAACCAAAAACGTTTGATGCATCAATAGTTGATATGTCAATTAATATAATCTATATCGATTTATAATGCAAGCATTTTGTTTTTCCTGTTTATTTTTTTAATGTTCGCCTATTAATATTTTTCAAAAACAAGGGACTTTATCACATTACAAAAAATGTTAATTGCATTATAATAGTACTAATTTAAGTGACTGGAGAGTGATCGTAATGCGGCAATACACAAATAGAAATGAGGAAATAAAAATGGAAAATGAAATGAGGATATTTATATATGACAACAATAAATATAGGGATTGTCGCGCACGTAGATGCTGGCAAGACGAGTTTGACTGAGCGTATTCTTTATGAAACGAATGTGATTAAAGAAGTTGGCCGAGTAGATAGTGGTAATACGCAAACTGACTCAATGGAATTAGAAAGACAACGCGGAATTACAATTAAAGCATCTGTCGTTTCTTTCTTTATTGATGATTTAAAAGTAAATGTCATTGATACACCTGGACACGCTGATTTTATCGCTGAAGTGGAACGATCATTCCGCGTTTTAGACGGTGCCATTTTAGTTATATCTGCCGTTGAAGGTGTGCAAGCACAAACGAAGATTTTAATGCGAACACTACAGAAACTAAACATACCGACTGTTTTATTTGTAAATAAAATAGACCGTAGTGGCGCAAATACTGAAAAAGTTGTGAAACAAATAAAAGCAATTCTTTCAAAGGATGCATTCCCCTTCTACTCTGTAGAGAACGAAGGAACAAAGGAAGCTCGTATTATTGAATATAAGTCATATGACGATTGTATTGAACGATTAGCACCATATAAGGAATCATTGCTTGCATCATATGTAAATAACGAAATAGTACCGGACGCACTATTAAGAAAAGAACTCGAAAAGCAAATACAGCAAGCAAATGTGTTTCCTATCTTTTTTGGTTCAGCAATGACAGGTATTGGAGTAACTGAATTACTTGAAAATATTTCAGCCTTAATTCCAGCTACTAAATCGGCACAAGATGAAACATTATCCAGTGTTGTTTTTAAAATTGAACGCGAATCTTCTGGGGAAAAGATTGCTTATGTAAGAGTTTTTTCTGGTTTTTTACACGTTAGAAAATATGTTGATATTCAGCGCAGTGAGTCTCTGTCACATAAAGAAAAGATTAAAAAAATGTGCATATTTCATAATGGAAATGCAGTTCAAGCTTCTACTGTTCAAAGTGGAGAGTTTTGCAAAGTGTGGGGACTTACGAATGTTAAAATTGGTGATATTATCGGTGAACGGACAGATTATATTAAAGACATTTACTTTGCCGAACCGCAAATGGAAGCAGCAATCGAGGCAGTTCCTAAAGAGCAAATTCATGATTTATATGCTGCACTTATGGAACTATGCGAAGAAGATCCACTCATTAAAGTGTGGAAAGACGATGTTCATAATGAACTATACATTCGCCTTTTCGGTGAAGTACAAAAAGAAGTTATCGAAACAACACTTTATGAAAAATACAATTTACAAGTTACTTTTTCAAATACGCGAGTTGTATGTATTGAAAAACCAATTGGCATAGGGAATAGCGTTGAAGTAATGAGTGAAAAAGAGAATCCTTTTTACGCAACAATCGGCTTCAAAGTGGAACGTGGTGTGCTTAACTCTGGTATTACGTATAACTTAGGCGTTGAACTTGGATCACTACCTTTAGCATTTCATAAAGCGATTGAAGATACAGTATTTCAAACGTTAAAACAAGGTTTATTTGGATGGGAAGTTACTGATATTATCGTCACGTTAACACATACTGGTTATGCAAGCCCTGTTACAACAGCGAGTGACTTTAGAAACTTAACACCGCTCGTATTAATGGCTGCTTTAAAGCAAGCTGAAACATGTGTATATGAACCATTAAACGAATTTGAATTAACTGTTCCAGAGCACGCAATTAGTACCGCAATGTATAAACTAGCTGCCATTCCAGCAACTTTCGCAGAGCCTATATTCTATAATGACTCTTACCATTTAACAGGATCATTACCTGTTGCGAAAACAGAGAATTTTAAACGAATGCTCCATTCATTTACTGAAGGAGAAGGTATCTTTATAACAAAGCCAACTGGTTTCACAAAACTGATGGCTCCCTTCCCTACTCGAAAACGTGTTGACTTTAATCCGTTGAATCGGAAGGATTATTTGCTTCATGTTTTGAAGGCTTATTAAATTAAAAAAGAGGTGCAATTCGCGCCTCTTTTTGCATGTATTGAAAACTTAAATTAGTTTGTCCTCACAACTTCTTTAAGTCTCTCTATTACTTTCGCTATAGCTTCAATCGAATTTTCTGTTTCAAATTCCCCAACATTTAAAGAATGGTTTGCATTTTTGACAATTTCAATCTTTAACTTGGATTGTTCTAATTGATCCATTTGATTTGCATTGTATTGATGATCTTTGTCTCCAATAACTAATAGCCCTTCATGATGACTATGTAAGATGGAATCAAAAATCGCATCAAACGTCAGTAAAGGTGTAAGTAATATCATCTTTGACTGTACGTATTCTTCTCTCTTCATTAAATCATTCGCAATTGGGATTGTTCCGAGTGATTTTCCTAAAAACATCGAATTGCTATATTGCCCACTTTTTAGCACTTCAATAATGACAGGATTAATATCATCCATCATTACTTTCGTTATTTCTTCCATTGGTTTTTCCATTAATTGTCCATCGTAGGAATAATGAATATGTACTACATCTATTTTATTTTCAAGCATAAGCATCGTTGCATAATAGAATAACGGTTTATCATAATTGTAGCCTGAACCTGAGAACATAAAACAAATTGTATTAGCACCTTTTTCGATATGTGTGTAACGAATGACTTTATCATCTATATGTATCTCTTTTTTAGTCCCCTTCACCGTTTTCCCCTCCGAATACGTTTACTTTTGTAAAACGATATGTTCTGTATGAACTGATACATCCTTTACTTTATCTTTTATAAATGCCGGCTGTAAGTTATATGCATGTAATTCTTCTACTGGTACCCACTTAAACATATATGTTCTACCCTCTTCATTCAGAATATATTGGTCGGCTCCATTCGCGGGTAATTCATGCAGCTCTACTTCATAGTAAAAGCTAATTTCATGAAACTTTCGCTCAGAAAGTGTAAAGAAATTTTCTACTGACCATATTAACCTCTTTACTTCAATTGGAACAGCTAGTTCTTCTGCAAGCTCTCGTTTTAACGCATCTTCACTATTTTCTAGCATTTTCACTCTTCCGCCTGGTACATACCAAAAATCTTCACCGTCACCTTGCAGAATGAGTATTTTATTATCCTGTTTACAAATTGCTCCGACGCGGTAATTAAAACATGTTTCCTCTACTTTAAACGTAAGATCCACACCGATTTCCCCCTATATTTTATTTAAATATTGAATCATTACAAAACTATTATGTATGTGCTGTACAAATAAGATTACTAAATTTTTCTATTCCATTCAATAATTTTCGAACTTTCCAAAAACTACACTCGCCTTTTTGTCATTACAGGTATTTATACATATGATACAATCACAATGCACACTAGAAAAGCAATATGGGGGTACGAATGGAAACGTTATTAATCCAGCAAAATGAAAAATCAAATAAGTTTTGGAAAATCGTTGTGAAAGATAAAGATTATGTTGTGTTTTACGGAAAAATCGGCACAGCTGGTAGTATAAAAGCGAAAGAGTTTGAAGCAGAAGAAGAATGTATAAAAGAAGCTAACAGACTAGTTGCTTCCAAACGTAAAAAAGGATATACAGACCCTCTCCTAGGAGAAGAGTACATAAAAGAAAAAACGATAACAGAAGAAGAATTTTGGGAACTGCTCGCTCGTGCGAAAACGAAAGGCGAAGATCAAGAAGAACAAATAGAATGGCTTACCTCTCACCTTGCTAAACGTACAGTACATGAAATTGTAGCTTTTGATACGCATATGCATCGTATTTTAAAAGATTCCTATACTTCTCGTTTATGGGGAGCGGCCTATATTATTATGGGTGGTTGTTCGGATGATTCTTTTGATTACTTCCGTGGATGGTTATTGTTCCAAGGAAAAGAAGTTTATGAAGCGTGTATTGAAGATCCAGAACTGTTAATTCCTGTATTAGAAAATTTGAGTGAGTATGACGTACCAAATATTGAAGAACTTTCTTTATACTTCGGTTACACTGTATATGTAGAAAAAACCGGGGATGAAGATGATACTTACTTTACACTTTATCATGTCTTATCTAATCAAGAATTCGACGAGATAGATATTGAGTTTGACTGGAATGAAGATGACGAAGAAGGATTGAAAAAGATGTTTCCTAGACTGTGGGAGATGTACGGGGAAGAACCGATTGAGTGGTAGATTTACATACGAAAAACGCCTTGTTTCTTTAGTAACAAGGCGTTTTTTCTTCATACTATGTTTAAATTGTTATCTTTCCACTCCCCCACCACTTCATAAAAGTTTTTAAGGAAGGAGCAAACCACGTCCTACTATCATTTTCATGATTCCATACATATATATCATCTCTTTGCACTATTCCATTCAAAATGGAATAGCCAAACAAATCACCATTTCCGCCATCAGCAAAAAATAATAAACAGTCAAAAGGCATGTACAAATCCTTGAATACAACTGTATTTCTCATATTCATATTTTCCGTTTTAATTCTTGAAGCATCCCAAATAAAGTCCCCATATTCACCTTCTATACCGTTTGTTTCCTGTAATAAATGTGATAAATCATTCGGTAACTCCACGTGCAAATATTTTTGTACTTCAGTAAGTTCATCCTTCGTAGCTGGATTTTTCAATCTTAAGTCTAAAGAAATACTTCGAATGATATTTTTCCACATAACCTTTTATCCTTCCTATAGTCCCTCATGTTCAATCAAGTTTATACCAATAATCAAATTGGGTATGCACTTGAATCACATATGTTATCGTCTCTGGATCACTAGGTTGCTTTTCCTTCTTTATAGCTCTAATATCATATTCACTTACATAACGAATTCCTCCCATTTTATCTCGGTAATAATTTCCTTTATCAGTTTCTATTTCCACACTATCCTCAAAAAAGTATATCTGAATTTCTACACCGACCACGTTAGAATTAGGATATTTTAACTTTCCTATTTTTTGATAGAATGAGATTACTTCTGCCCTCGATTGCTTCGTTTCTATAACTCGATTCGCTACTACTTCCCAATAACCGCCATTTGCTAATTCAATCCAATTCTTCTCATCCACCTCATAATCCTTAATTGCTTTACTATCCAATGGCATCGGCAATTGAAAAAATTCAGAAGAAAAGGAACGAGAGATATACCACGTACTATTTCTTACGAGAATGACAGTTAGCAAGAGGATTATAACCGTTAAAATTATCGTCCTTTTTCTAACCTTTTTTAATTGATCTATCATATTTCTCTCCATCCCTATTATCTATAAAAACTATCCATTCCACTTTTCTAACAATTCTTTCTCCCTTTCAACTGAAATACCTGCTTTTAATTCCCATTCGTCCATACTCTTCATCCAGTCATGCACGTCTGTAACAGTATCTTCTAATCTTCTAAAAATAAGCCCCTCTTTAACTGCGCTCTCTATATTAATAGAGAATCCACCTTTCCACGGATCTGTTTCACCTTCTAATGCAAAAGTTTCGGGAAGCCATAATGGCATCTCTGTCCAAGGCTGCACTTTATGTTCCTTCATAAATGATTCATCTACCCAAATGAATTCAGCATCGCTATTCGTAACTTCTTTACACGTATTTAATAACTCTTCCATCGTCAATTCATCTTTCGGACCCGTTACATTAAATGTACCTACTTTATTATTTTCTGCCATTTTTAGTCCAAAGCTTGCAACATCTTTTATATCAACGAACTGTACTGGGCGGTCTTTCCTTCCTGGCACTAACACTTTTCCGCCCTTTGCTACGCGCTGAATCCAGTATGGAAGCCGATCTGTATAATCAAACATTCCTGAAAGAAGTCCTGCTCTTACGTGTAAAACGCGACCTGGCCAATACTTCTCTGCCTCTTTTTCACATAATACTTTAAGCGCACCATAATGCTCGTAAGGCGATATTTCACCATTCTCTACAGCCTTTATCTGATCACTCGTCGGTTCGGGTTGTAATATATAGTCTTCTTTTATGTGATGAGGGATCCAATCTTTATATACGGAAATGCTTGAGATAAATATATAGTGTTCAATATTATCTTTTATCACTTCCCCTATTTTCTTAATGTGATGCGGAGAAAATCCACACGTATCCACTACAACATCCCATTTTCGATTTTCTAAACTTGATACATCGCCATTTCTATCTCCAACTAACTGCTCTACTTCAGGAAAAATTTCTTTATTAGTTCCGCGATTGAATAATGTAACTTCATGTCCTCTCTTTAAAGCCTCTTCTACGAAAGCTCTTCCTAAAAATCGTGTACCACCTAGTATTAGAATCTTCATGTTTTTCCTCCATTCATCATTAAAAATCTTTTCTTTAGTTTAACGATTTTTTATTGTGAAAAGTTACGGGTGAATGATTTATTTTCCCACTACACTTTCAAATCCATATACTAAAAAGAAACCATTTTAAAAAGTTTATCCTCATGGTTTCTTAAATAATAAGTAATTGTAGTTATATATACCTTAGCTGAATGGTTCACATTCATGCTGTTCTTTAGTTCTTTAATTCTTTAATTCTTTAACCCCGCACAACTTCCCCATCAACTAACTCAATAATTCTATTACACTGATTCGCTACTTCAATATCATGCGTTACAATAATACTCGTTCTTCATTGAGTTGCATACGAATTTCAAGACAGGAATTTACCACCCACAGTGGAACCCGAAGTACGGTGAATCGAAACCTGTTCCGGTAAAAGAACGGAAGGTTTTTATTACCGATGTCAAGATTGGAAACGAGCAGGTCTACCAGGATACGGTGATTAAAGATGATTCCTCAAAAAAGGAAAAACAGGCATCCGGAATAAGTAAGTGATGCAGAAGATTTGCGATTTTAACACAAACTTATTAATTTCATGAAGAGTATAATGATATAAAAAGTAAAACGGGTCATTTTAATTATCCTAAATGAACTTCCATTCCCCTTAACAAATCAATCTCAACAACGAAAAAATAAGTCCGATGCAAAAGCATCGAACTTATTTTTTAAACTTGATAGCTAATAGGTATGAATTAAAATTAATATGAAGTCCAGCCGCCGTCTACAGAAATCACTTGTCCGTTTACGAAACTAGCTTCGTCTGAACCTAAGAAGATAGCCAGTTGTGCAACTTCTTCTGGTTGTCCAGCACGTGGATTAATTGCCATACCTAATGCTTGGCGGCTCGCACCAAATTCGCTCACATTTGTCATTGTAGAAGCAATGTTTGTTATGACTGCTCCAGGAGCGATACCGTTACAACGGATGTTGTTGTTCGCATACATAAAGGCAGTGTTTTTTGTTAGGCCAACGACCGCATGTTTAGATGCTGTGTAAGCGGCACCAGCACGTGCACCATATAATCCACCTGCAGAAATATTATTGACGATCGTACCGTGTCCTTGTTCCAAGAATAGATTCACTGCAATACGCATTGTTTTCATTACAGATACTGTATTCACAGAGAAAACCTTCTCCCAGCGTTCGTCTGAAACTTCACCAACAGGCTCCATTCCATCCATGATACCTGCATTATTAACAAGAATATCTAATTTCCCATAAGCTTGTTTTGTTTCATCGAAAAGACGTTGGACATCTTCATCGGAGGTAACGTTTGTTTGAACAGCAATGGCCTCTGCACCTGTAGCTTTAATTCCTTGTACTACATGTTGAGCCCCTTCTAAGTTTAAGTCTGATACAACGACTTTTGCTCCTTCTTTTGCATAACCTTCTGCAATTGCTTTCCCCATGCCTGACGCAGCACCAGTGACAATTGCTACTTTACCTTTTAATCTCATCTGAAACGGCCCCCTTTGTCTTTTATTGCACAGTTGTTCAATAAAAATTATAATAATATAAAAGAACGCTTACAATGAGCAAAAAAACGATAAATGTTCAATAATTAACAAATCGTATGAAATGTGTTCAATAAGAGGTGAAAAAAATGATGCGTACAGATATGCGTATTGTGAAAACAAAAGAGGCGTTACATAACGCATTGTTAGAATTATTAAATGAAAAAACTTTAGAAGTCATCTCCATCTCGGAAATTTGCAGAAAGGCAAAAATAAATCGTGGTACATTTTACTTGCATTATAAACAAGTAGAAGATTTATTTGAGGAGTATTTTAAAGAAATTACAACAGATTTGACACGTTCTTATCAAGAACCTTATCGCTACGTATCAGTATTGAAAACTAGTAAATTAGATCCTTCTACAATTCGGATTTTTCATCATATCGAAAAATATAAAACTTTCTATAGAATTGTTTTTTCCAAAAAGGTTCCTTTAATGTACTATTATTTATTTTTTGAGGAAATAAAGCATTTGTTACTTCAAGATAAAGAGGCTTTGCTTAAAGAAAGAGTGAACCATTCACTTTATTGTTCCTACCAAGCGAATGCAATTATTGGCATCATTATTGAGTGGTATCAAAATGATTTTTCTTATAGTACCAGTTATTTAAATGATCAACTTGTTCAATTTTTAAATATGGGAGTAGACGGTTAATTTAAAACAAAATTGTTTTATGAAATTTTTCATTCCGTCTATTTTCATTTCATATATAATTAAAATATCGGATATTCGATTAACAACTTATATATACTTAGGTAGGTGAACAATATTAATAGAAGCATAGTTTATCATTCAACATTATGTATTTATTGTCTCACATCGATTGTATATATCATCTTGCTGAACATAGAAAATGGTCGTAATTATTTGGGATTTACGATGGTTGTTCCGCTTTTAGCAGTTATTTTGTATCAAAAATTATATAAGAAACAAAAAATAGTTCATACATTGGGAATTTCACGTCCAAAAATAAAAACACTAATCTTCTCCATTTTATTTCCACTACTTCTAGGACTATGTCTCCATTTTTATTTTTATATTTATGATATTAAGTTCTTATATAATCATTGGAATGAATTAGGATTTCTCTTACTCGTTGGTCTTACAGTCGGATCTTTATCTGCATTATTAGAAGAGATTATATGGCGCGGAAATTTTCATTACTATTTACGAAAAAAATATTCATTCATACACACAGCTATTATTACAGCTTTTCTCTGGTCTTTATGGCATATACCAGTAGCAATCTTTTATAAAAATTATGAGTTTTGGTTTGTAGGAATATTAAGTTATTTCTCGTTATTATTCATGTTATCTATAATTTTGACGTACACGAGAGAGTATGGTCATTCTGTAGTACCACCCGCAATTTTACATGGTATGTTTAATGTATTTTATTTAACAGATGGATTGCAAAACAAGTGGGATGCCAGCCTAATAGAATTTATTAAATTTATCTTGCTAGCAATTGTGCTCGGCATGATGTACCTTATACCTCGAAAAGTTAAAGGATAGTTAACAATTACAGAAAAAAGGTATCACGGGGATGTTTTATTTTTCACTACAATTTCTAAGTTCCCTCTTTCGCATCTTTTAATTTTTCATTTTTAATTCCTAATGTAGCGAGAGCTAAAAAAGAAACCCTTTTGAAAAATTAATCAAAAGGGTTTCTTTTTATATTAACTTTTCATTTTATTAAAAGAGATATAAATAAATTATACTACTCTATTGTAATGCTCCAATCACCATCTGCTTTTACCGCAAAGCTATACATCCCTGAATTCTTGAAAACTTGAGAAGATGACCCTTCATACGTACCAATTTTATTTACTAACAAATTCTGATCGTTCACTTTAATAATAAAATTCCTTGAACCTGTATGTTTTAATTTAACAATGTGGTTTCCACTTGGAACATCGATGAAAACTACGTCATCACCATGACCATTAATCGTACCTGGAACCTTTTCAGATACAGGTGGTGTTTCTTGTGTTACAGTAGCATTCCAGTTGCTACTTGATTTTACTTCTAAATAATATTCTCCACTTACCGGAATAGCAGTAGATACTTTTCCTGAATAATTTCCGATAGTGTTTACTAGCAATTCTATCGTATTACCACTACTATCTTTTAGATGTACAATAAAGTTTCTTGAACCCGTATTATTAAAATCAAAGAATACTAATCCTGAATTTAGTTGCATTTTATTTGTGACTGAGTCTCCAGAACCTTCCATTTTATTCTTTTTACTTTCATATAATTCCTTTAATTGCTTATTCGCTTCTTCATTTGCAATTCTTTTTTCTTCGTTCATCCTATTTTCTTCATCTTTAATGAAATTCCCTAATAATTCTTGATTATTTAATGTTTCAACTTTAATTACTTCCTTTGCATTTAATACTACTGCTACAATTTGTCCCTCTTTAGTATCAAATGTGTATAATCCAGCTGGATTATAGTTATTATAATTTCGTACTTTTATTTTACTCTCTTCTTTTTTATCATCAAATTCCTTAGTACTCATACCAGTAATAAACAAAGATTTTATTTCTTCTGTACTATACTCTTTATATATAGGCTCTTTATCTTTCTTTACTTCATCCGACGAAGTTACTTCTTCTTTTTTTGAATCCTCTTCACTTGTCGTTTTCTCACTTACTTTCGATTCATTTACCGTAAAAGTGTCCTTTTTCGGAACAAATACAATACAAATGAATGCAACTGAAAAACATCCGAGACATGCTACAATTGCTTTCATTCTTTTTTGCCAGTCCATTCTCTTATGAAATCTAACAATGAATAACCCACTGATTATCATTCCTAATACTAATAAAAACATAAAAATACCATACATACCTAAATACCTTCCTTTTCCCTTCTTACAACAAAACACCCTATTTATTCATGCGGAAAATGCACATACCTTTCTCCATTCCAGCTATGATATTAACATATTATACTTATACATGAAATGTTTTTATTATACAAATATAATTATATTTGCATTAACAGCTAAACTAGTAGGCTAGAATTAGTAGCAAATATACAAAATAAACAAAAAAGGATTTTTTAAATTTTAATTTTCAAATAAACTTTAGTAAAAGAAAAAATCCTCCTGCAGTGTAGGAGGATTTTTAAAGTTAACTATAGGCATCGCTTAATTAATTCCCATATATCCTTCGCTTCATGTACAATTTCTGATGCAATCGCCACCACCAATTCCTTCTCCGGTATACAACAAATCACATTCCCGCCATCGCCCATGGCACAATATGAAAAGATACCATCTTCTTCTCGTAACCACCATAAGTACCCATATAGATTTTCGTTCATTATTGTCGATTCTTTTACCCATGATTTTGAAAGAATTTGCTTTCCACCATAAATACCTTTATTCAAATACAATCGTCCAAACTTAGCCATATCTCTAGCTGTTAATGTAAGTCCCCATCCGCCTGCCGAAATACCGTTTGGATCGTGTACCCATCCTTTCACATCTTTTCCGAATAAGTCATGGAATCCAAATGCTTTCATATTGTAGTTTGGAATTTCTCTCATACCGATAGGCTGAAATAGATGGTCGTTCGCAAATTCACGAGCACTTTTCCCTGTTACACTCGTAATAATTGCTGATAGTAAATGAGCTCCTGCAGATGAATATTTAAAAGTTCCAACTTGCCCGCCGTTCCCAATTCTATTAAGTGTATACTGCACCCAATCCTTTTGTGTGCATAATTCTTCTAACGGTTCCTGCCAGTCCACATAAGGATATGGAGCTGTCATTGTAAGTAGATGCCGAACTGTTACTTCAGATTCCTTAAGATTATATTCAGGAAAAAACTCTATTACTTTTTGATTAACACTTTTGATATATCCTTTATCTATACACATCCCAATTAACGCAGAAATAATCGTTTTTGTGACCGATGCCACATGAAATGTATCATCTAGACCGTAACCATTATAATAATTTTCAAAAGTAACATTACCTTTTTGCATTACTAACATACCATTAATATTTTTATATTCTTCTTTTACAACACAATCTAACTGTTCAGCCGTTTTCATTGCTCTTCCCCCTTAATCTATGATTAAAAAGGTTCGATAGGTACATATATATCGACTATATGTTTATTTTCCGGGTGCTGCCTTGGATCATTTCTATATACTTCAAAAGGATACGAATCTCTCGGTTTATATCCGCTATTCGGGAGCCATTCACCATATAAAAAGTTCCATGCTCCTTTGTATTCATCTTGGAATATTTCAAAGTGGCCTACTGCATATTTCCCTGATGGTATTGTCATTAGTCCCACTTCACTATTTCCTTCTTCTACTCCATTTGGAATTGTTATGCATAGACTTGTTCTTAAATGATAGTCCTCAGTAAACTCATGATGATCATGATAAATTGTTAATATCTTCGTATCCTCAAATACATGATAGTTTTGCTCCGCTGCGTAATGAAATAGCTTTCCTATCATTTTTGGAAAATCTATAGCTAAATCCTTATATGTACCTACGTGTCTTATGTATGCGACGTTTACTTTGTCCGCTGTTACAATTTCGACCTCTCCTCGAACCTTCTTACACTCATTGTATTGAGAACCTTCGCTAACGTCTTTGCAATTCTTGCTATTGTGATTTCTATAGTGAGACGGACTTACTCCGTACTGACTTTTAAATGTCCGGGAGAAAACTGCTGAATCCGTAAAACCATAATGATAAGCAATATCTGTAACCGTCATATCCATACGATATGTAAGTAAATGTGTTGCCCTCTCTAATTTCAAACGATTCACATACCGAGATAACGGCTCTTCCATCATCCCTTTAAAAATTCTATGAAAATGAAATTTTGAAAAGCCTGCAACATTCGCTAAATCTTCAATGGAAAGCGAATCATTTATATTTGATTCTATATAGTCTTGCACTTTATAAATACGTCGTAAATACTCATTTCTACTTTGAGAACTCTCCATGTTCTTTCCTCCTCACAACAAAAAGGCTAACTTCACGTTAGCCTACTTTACACATGTTTTAAAAATAAAACTCTACTCCCGCCGTTCCCATCATAATTTGTATGTACGGATACACCTTCTATTTCATCATCCCCAGCTTCAATTTCAAAGCCAATTTCTTGATGAAATTGTATCGATTTTTTATTAACTGGTGACGTGATTGCTTTTACAACTTTACGGTTATTTGCACGAGCGACATCGAAGAAATAAGAATATAACGTTGATGCAATTCCTTTTCTTCTAAACTTCGGATTTACACCAATAAAGTGAACGTATGCTTCATCTTTATGCGTTTGTGAAAAAAATCCACATAAGAAACCTAACATTTCTCCCTCTTCTTCAATGATAAAACTTGTTTCTTGAAAGTGGACAAAAAACAACTTCGGCAACATGTCAGCCATATTTCTTCCGCCCCACCAATCATTTAAAACAGAATGAATCTTTACATAATCTTCCCCTTGAATGTTTCTTACTCGCATGTATTCTCCCTCTCACTCACTTCATTTTTTCATAGATTTTAATGACCGTTTCTACTAAAAGAATGAATACCCATATTCCGCAAAATACAAGAATAGATTGGAATATAGACCCTAGTATGATAATACCAACTACACCTGTACCTGACCCTGAAAATGATACCTCACCAAACCCTGGATCATGTATAAGCGAGCCAGCAGAAAAGGCCATTAAAATAGACCCTATTAAATAAATAACACTCATTATTTTTAATATCTTTATAGAAAGATACGAAGTTTGTTCTTTCTCCACTTGTGATAATTCGATTTCCCCGCTCGCAATTCCTTTTTGCAGACAATCTTCGCATAAAAATTCTTCATTCATTTTTTTACCACCATGTATTGTCCCTGTTATTTCTTTACACCTTGAACATTTTCGATTTATCATTTTGTTATCACTCCAATCAACTATGATTATCTTAATATAATTCAACATTTACCTTATTATCCCTTTTATGTATTTTATAGAGAAAGGTCGTGTTTTATGATTTCGAAACTCACATTTGGTTCTAAAATAACTACTGTTCAGTATGTATTATGGCCGAGCTGTTATGCGGTTATTTTTGATCCAACTACTTCAAACATAGCTATCATTCAAAAAGGAGAACGTTATTTTTTACCAGGTGGCGGTATGGAAGGTAATGAAACAAAAGAAGAATGTTTGCATCGTGAATTACTCGAGGAATTAGGATGGACAATTGAAATCGAACAGTATATCGGTAATGCAGCGCGATATTTTTATGTGGAAAAGGAAGATACATATTATTTAAACGATGGGTTCTTTTACATTGCGAACATGGTACATAAGCAAACCGAAAATTGTGAGGAGGATCATATTTTAAGGTGGATGTCTCCATCGCTTGCTATAGAACATTTACTTCACGATCATCAAAAATGGGCTGTTGAACAAGCGCTTTTATCGCATAAACAAAAAGGATCTCCTTCTACTTGAAAGAGATCCTTCTCACTATTAACTTGCTTTTTTTAAATTGAAAGCTGGCTTCTTCACTCCGCCTTTTTTTACAACATATAATCCGATGAAGATAATAAACCCGCCAACTAATTGCATCATGTTGATTTGCTCTCCAATTGTTACAGCCGCAAAGATAACTGCGAACAATGGTACGAGATACATATAAACCATTACTTTCGTTGAGCCGATTTTACTAATACCGACATACCACATTGCAAGTCCGAAAATTGTCGCAAAGACGATTGAATATGCTAGAGAACCCCAGCTTGGCATATCTACTGGCCACGTTAATGTATTTATGTTGAATAAACAATATACAACGAGTGGTACAATTCCAATTAAAGTAGACCATGATGTGACTCTCATTGCGGAGTATTTTGTAATAAGAGGTTGCGCTAAAATTGGATACCATCCCCACGCAACTGCTGCGACTAATCCAATTACATTTCCGAGCCACGCATACTCATAAGTTGCTCCTCCTGAATGCCCTGTTAATAAAACGAATGCTGCGCCAACAAAGGCTACTATTGAACCAATTTGTACTTTCATCGAAAAACGTTCTTGTTTGTGCAATACTGCTAATATCCCTGTAAATATAGGTGACATCGCAATTAATAATGAGGCGTTCGTTGCTGAAGTATATTTCACAGATAGCATAAACATCGTTTGATACATTGTCGTACCAACGATACCGACTGCTAATAGTCGTAACCAATCTTTTCTTTCAATACGTAATGAGCGTTCCATTAAAAATGTAATAAGTAATAATACCGGTGATGCTACTAAAAATCGTAAACTATTAAATTGAATGGATGACATAAATGCCACGCCATACTTTCCAATTGTATAATTTGCTCCCCATACTAACGCTACTGATACTAGGAGCCATTCCATTTGCCATCGTTTCATCCGAATCTCCCCTTCCCTATTTAGCATAGTAAAATTGGCTGGATATAACACCGTCCAATTGGCTGTTTTTTTACCCAGCCAATTTGTTATACTTGATGTAGTTAAGAGATGCGGAGGCGTTTTTATGGAATGGAAGCTAGATAACGACAGCAAAATCCCAATTTATCAGCAAGTTGTTGACTTTATTGAAAGACGCATTACATATGGAGAGCTTCCCCCAGGTAGCTTCCTCCCTTCAGAACGGAAATTAGCTACGCAGTTAAATGTAAACCGAAGTACGGTAACGACTGCTTATAATGAGCTACGTGCTATGGGAATTGTAGAAAGTACGACTGGTAAAGGTACACGTGTGAGTACACATATGTGGGGTGTTTCTCCAACATTAACGCCGAACTGGAGAGGTTTCGTAGAAGGCGGGACTTTCTTACCAAATTTACCGTTACTTCGCCATATTCGGGCAGAAGTACAGCAAAATGAAAACATTATAGATTTCGCAAACGGAGAGCTCGGTTGTAACCTCTATCCTCACGATCAACTACAAATGATTTTACGAGAACAACCGTTAACACAATCATTAAGTTACGATCATCCCCAGGGGTATCTCCCGCTAAGACAAGCGGTGGTAAAATATATGAAGGATTATTTAAAAATTGAAGCGACCGAACAGTCGATTATGATTACATCTGGCGCGCAGCAAGCACTTCACCTTATTGTACAATGTTTATTAAATCCAGGTGATGCAGTCGCTTTCGAAAGTCCTTCTCACTGCTATTCATTACCGCTATTCCAATCAGCAGGTATTCGTATTTTCCCTTTGCCTGTCGATGAACACGGTATTAATCCAGACGATGTGCAAGAGTTATATAGAAAGCATCGTATTAAAATGATCTTTTTAAATCCAAATTTCCAAAATCCTACTGGAACGATGCTGCATCCAAATCGGAGAAAAAAACTGCTATCACTTTGTGCGGACTTACGAATTGCAATCGTTGAAGATGATCCGTCTAGTTTACTTACGCTAGAAAATAAACAACCTTGCCCTACTTTGAAATCAATTGATGAAAATGGAACTGTCATTTATGTACATTCTTTATCAAAAATGATTGCGCCAGGGTTACGAGTTGGTTGGCTTGTCGCCCCGCAGTCTGTAGTCGAGCGATTATCAGACGCGCGTCACCAAATGGAATTAGGAATGAGTATATTCCCGCAGTGGCTTATGCAGCAATTTTTCGAAACTGTACCATTTCAGTCTCATATAGTTCCTTTACGAAAACAACTAGCAGAAAAAAGAGACATTATCGTCCGTGCCCTAAACGAACAACTTCACGATAAAATCTCTTTTTCCAATCCGACCGGTGGTATATACATATGGGGGAAATTAAACGAACCGATAAACGAAAAACAACTCATTATGCAAAGCTTAAAACAAGAAATCGCCTTTATGCCAGGTAGTATTTTCGGCGCGAAAGATGGTTATATACGTTTGTCTTATGGAAAAGTAAATATTGATCAAATTGAGGAAGGTATTTCTCGTTTGCGTGAGGCTATTTTGGTTTGTGAAAAATAACATGAGGTAAAGAGATCTCGTTTGACAAAAGATAAATCTACCATTATTATCAACACGAACCTATTTATAGGAGTGATTACAATGAAAATTTACGTTGATGCAGATGCTTGTCCTGTAAAAGATGTGATTATTTTTGAAGCTACGAATGCCGAAATCCCTGTTACGCTCGTTACTAGCTTTTCTCATTATTCTAATGCCCAGCAGCCAAAAGGTGTGGAAACAATTTATGTTGATTCCGGAGCAGATGCTGCGGATTACCGGATTATGCAGTTAGCAAAAAAAGAAGATTTAATCGTTACGCAAGATTACGGTCTTGCTTCGCTCGCTTTAGCAAAAGGCTGTATCGTTCTACACCATAAAGGCTATAAGTATACGAATGAAAACATTGACCAACTATTACAAACACGTTATTTAAGTGCAATGGTTCGAAAAAACGGCAAGCGTACAAAGGGGCCAAAACCATTTACAGCAGAAGATAGAGAGAAATTTAGAGAGCTGTTTAAAAAAGAGATCTCACTCTAGAAATGAACATTCTATTTGTAGGGAAAACTTAGCAAAGAAAAGAAGAGAATATCCAAATGAACATTCTCTTCTTGAGGTTTACCCGTTTAAAAAGAAGGTAAATTATCTAAGTTATTTTCTTTCATACCATCAGGTTCACTACGTATAATATCCCTGCCATACTTATGAAATACATCCACATGAGCTAACTTTCCTGATTTTGCTTCACTAAGAGCAGTAATATAATCTAACTCTCTCCCGCTACTTGTTTTAAAAGCAATTAAATCCCCATCATCATTTTTACGAACTGCAACTATTTGTTCTGCCCCTGAATCGACTTCCTGGGCTACTTCCAATTGAGCCTGCTCTTCTCCTTGATGTAAGTAATCATTATAAACTTTTTGAAAGTCTTTTTTATCCAATAAACTCACCTCCAAAACATTTTATTAGTATGTTTGGAAGGTAGTGGTTTTATGTACTTCTTCCATCAAGTTCACAAAAATACACTCCCTCAAAGAGATAACCCGAATCATAATTTTTTCAATCTAATACAAATTCATTTTAGAATCCTATAGAGTATCTCTCAATTTAAGCTTAATTAAAGTGTTAATATTTTCCTGATAATATTATAATTTATTTATATCGAAAAAAAATATGAAATGGAGAATGATTATGTTGAATATAGATATTAATCGTTTAACTGATATTTGTTTAGACTATCAGCAGTCTAGATTTTATGTTACTAGAATACCTAAAGATTTCTTATCAATTGCAAATACACGTTTTTCTATACCAACAGATGACCAAATTATCGCTTTTTTAAGTTGTAATTTGTTTGGATCAGGAAAATATGGCGTTTACTTTACAAGTTCAGGTCTATACTGGAAAAATTGGCTGTTAGGTAAAGGAAATATAAAATGGGATCAATTAAATAAAGTGCAACAAATTGAAATTGATAAAGATAGCTTTTTATCTTTTAATGCACAAAAAAGCTTTAATATTAACGGAAGTGATTATCCTCCGCTGTTATTTAAAGAATTACTTATAACTCTTACAAATTCATTCCAAAATTCAAAGCAAAATGATATACATCCAGTTATAAAAGTTGATGAGATAAAATCAATCTGTTCTTTGTTTGAGACGTACGATGAATTATTAGAACCTGATAATGGATTATTTGTAGACACTCATATTTCACACAAAAAATCAAAGGAAATTGGGGCACGATACATTGTTTCAAAAGAAGAAGAAATCATTGCTTTTTTAGATACATCTGTCCTTGGTAATTTGAGTAAAGGATCCGATGGAGTATTAATTTGTCAATCAGGTATATATTTTAGAGAAACTTTTGTACACTTGTATTTTCCATGGCATGTCTTTAGGAATATCCCTATTACTTTGACTTCAAATGAATTAGAAATCGGAAAAGGAAACATATTTCATCTTCAACATGCTAGAATGCCTAGTCAAGAGATTCTATTATTCATCAAGAATTTAAAACAATATGTTAATACTTTATATGAAGAAAATCCGCAACTACATATGTAATAAACTAGTTATTACATATAATTTTTTACATAGTTGAGTCTAAAATTCCAATTCAACTAAAAAACGATCATTTTTGTAGGGAAGCCACAGCAATGATCGTTTTCTAAATCTTATTCTTTGCTAAAATACTCATTTATGATGGAATCGGGTGATGAACCCCACGCTCTAATTCGAAGACATTTTTTAATATCTACGTAATTTTTTCAAAGTCTCCAATATATCATCTGTAAAGGCCGTACTACCCTCTGTCTCTAAAACTCTGAAATATAAACTTCTTAAGAAAGCTCTAATATTTTGTACTAAAATATCATGCTGGGGATGCGGAATGTCTTCAACAATTGCTATACTATGTAGCCAGTTGCTCCATTCTTCTTCAGTTAAAAGATTTTGGTTCCGTAACGACATAATTGGCGTTACTAATCTCTCATCCTCAAAGTGTATGTATACGTAGTCATTCATACGAACCTTCTGACGAACGGCAGCAAGGATTGCATATGAAAACTCACGATTTCGTATTGTACGTGCTAAAGCATCTAGTGCATCAGCCGCATGTGCAGTTGAGTGTGCCCAACCTTTTCCTTCTACGTAACCCCTTACATCTTCTTCTAAATAGACATATTCCAGCACTTGTTCTGCTACACTGTACAGTTGTTCTTCAGATAGCAATGGTTCTCTTTCATGAACAGATAATATAAGTGGTGGAATTAATACGGAGAACGCACGTTTAAAAACAGAGTCTGTTCCCTTTTCACCAATTTTATAAAATAAATAATCAGGACTAATTGCTTGTAACATTAATCCTCGTAATTCTTTTTGTCTAAACACATCATTTGTAATCCATGTGTGAAGTGTACTATAAATTAATTCATCACGTAATTCAGCATCAGGTGATCCGATATAATCTAGCATCCACTGTGCATATGGATATGCATCTACATCTTCTGGTACAGCATAATTATTATTTTTAATTTGTTGTAGTTCTTCTTTTAGTTCTTGTACTTCTGTCATTATATTTCCTGTCCCCTTTTAAAGATTTTTTTATATTTCCCCTTTTACCTTATCTCCCTGCAATTCATTTCATAAAATTAAGTAGATTTCTAAAATCGTTTTCACTAAGTACCTATCCTTCTATGAAATTGATTCAATTATATAAAATTTCTCTCGAGAAATAAAAGGAAATACATTGGAACACCAAAGCTTCTCATTTTGTTTACATGCATTTCATGTAAGTTTAGGTTATAAAATAAATTATGTTTTTTCATTTGTATTCAAACGTAGTTACAATCAAAATTTGAATCATTTTAGAACTTGTTTAATAAATTCTGTTTTAGCTTTTGTGTGCGCTTCTCTATCTTGGTTAAATCTTTTAGCTAACTCTTGCTTAAGAATTGAATACTCATAAACTAATTGTGGATTTTCTTGTAAACGTTTACGAAATAAAAGTTGTTGCTCCCATCGCTCATTTCCTTTAACCATCAAATGCAGATGAGCTACACGCCTATTATTCTTAACCTTCACAAAGAACCTTCTCCAAGGTCTTTCATCTAATTCAGGGCTTACATAATGCCAATCATATATAGTCAATTCAGCTGCAATATCTATTACTCTATCAAATGAGTCTGTTTCAGCCATTAGATCAATTATAGGTTTTGCAGGTAAACCAGGTATGGATGTACTTCCTATATGTATTACCTTACTTATACCGAGAGGAGTAAGCAGTTCATAAAGTTGCTGTTCTTCACATCTTCCTTTATCTTGCCAATCAGGATTTGCATTAACTATCTCTACTGACTCATTCGCCCATAAAGGCCAATCATTTGGATTATTTTTTTTATCCATCCAAAACATCTCCTTTCACAAATTATAACACTATTTTTTATGTTGAAATTCCATATTTATAGAGACAAATTATTTCAATTCATTATTTTAACTCATTCAAAACTGCAATAACTTTTATTACATCTATATTTGGTAGAGTTTAAACCATAGATAGCTACACCTTTTCTACCTTATTATTCTGCTATATAAACGATTTTATATTCCTTTAAATACAACTACCGGTTCATCAAAATTATTATTCTGAAATACAACATCCGCACACTCTTTCGGATTATGCTCATCTATATACATCTTACAAGCTTCATGATACCTGTTCAAAAATATTTTCTCGGCTTCTTCATAACTTCCAAACGCTTCGGTTTCTCGCTTTGCACCACGTTTTCTCGCAATCTCGAAATCAGTATCTACAAAAATTTTATAATCAAATAGATGCTCAATGTCTTTTTTCAATAGAAATGTTCCATCTACTATTAGCACCATATTTGACAAGGTCACTAGCGGCTCATTATGTACAGAGACATCCGTTATTAAGTTATGAGAAATCGTTTCATACTGTAAATTCCCGCTAGGTCCTAAAGGCTTTAATAATCTTTCTTTGAAAGCTGTATAATCGTGTGCATCTTCGTAATACCCTCTTGCTGATTCTTTACCTTGTGTATAGCGAATTGCTCTCGGGTTATGAAAATCATCAATGCTTGCACGTGTTACTGGTACTCCGCACTGTTTCAATTCCTCCGCTAGTTCATTTGCAAATGTTGTCTTTCCTGAGGCTGTAATACCACTCACTCCAACTCTTATTGGATGAGTTAAGTTTAACGTTAAAATATGATTAGCAATTTCTTTCATTCGTTTTTGGCGATGCACGATATGACCTCCTCATTTTTGTTTACATAACAAAATTATGATAAATAAAAATGTCGCTACTTGTCGGTATATTTTTATTGATATACATATTCCTTATTTCCCTTTAAACCCTCGATATAAAGCAGTCCGTAACTCTTGCTTGTATTCCTCAATTTCTGGCATATCGAGCTCTTCTGCTAATCGAATTGCTAATTCAATATCATACGGTACACGTACGAGTTGAATGGAAAAGCTCGCTGCTTCCTTTTCATTGTAAGTTCCTTCAAAGATTAAATAGGATGCTTGTGTAATCTCAAGAGGGTTTCCTACGCTACCAGCATTACATAACGTTTTCCCTCTAAAATTTTGAACATACGCTTGGTGAACGTCACCGTAGCAAACGACATCTGGTTTTCTTTCCCCTTCTATATTTTCCGTCAAATCGCTATTTTCGAACATACTAACACGCTCTTCTCTTGAAGCGTGTGGTTGAATTCTTTCATACAAACTTCTCGGTGAAGCGTGGAACATACGAATGAGTTTCCCGCTCATATAAAACTCGATGGAAAATGGTAAACTCCTTAAATATTCATTTTGTTCTTCTGACAGTTGTTTTTGATGCCATTTTAACGCTTCAAATTCAGTTGGCTTTGTAATGAAATCATCCCAGTTCCCCATTACAACTCCTTCACATTCTTTACGAATGATTTCAATCACTTCGCTAGAATGAGGACCTTTTCCTACTAAATCTCCAAGACAAATAATGCGTTCGATTCCTCTTAATTTAATATCTTGCAGTACTGATTCTAAAGCCGGAATATTACCATGAATATCTGAAATTATCGCTATTTTATCCAAATGAACCCCTCCGTTATTTATTGTTTATTATATCCATATGATATGATTGATACCATTTCGGAATATAGGATAAAAAATGATTATGGTCTTCTAAAATTCGGTTTAATCTCTCCTTCATATCATCTACTAAATGCGGTGTGCTTCGGTTCGTCCACACAATATCCGCCGGGAATGTCATCGCTGCATACAATGAGTACAGTTTCCAAAAATAGAGCGACGGATCACCTCCGCAATAACCGTGAACTTGTCCAACCGCAAATGGTTTGCTTATTCTTGTAGTAAAAATCGCTACATTATAAAAATCGTGTATTGGATCGCCAAAATCATATCCACCAAAATCGATAACGATAAATTCATTATTATGAATCATACTATTTGCTGGATGGAAGTCATCGTGTAAAAAGGTGATTGGACGATTTTTCAATAAATCTTTATGATTTTTTACAAAGGTTAATACGGGCTTCAAATCCAGAAAGTTCACCTCATAATCTGCTAATGCTTCTATATATCTTTCGTACTTATTCCATCTAATTGTTTCCCATTTATTACTTGCACTTTCTCTTTCAATTGAGTGAATCCTCTTTAGTACTTCTCCTGCTTTTCTTCCTGCATTATACTGTTCTTCCGCCGATAGCTTACTTAAGCCCTCTTCACCATTTACACCTCGGGTCCATTCAAATACTTGAACACATTTATTTAATTCCTCAAGTTTTATGAAATGAATTAACTTCGGCGTTGGAATATGTAATGATTCTAATTGTTTCATATACGTATATTCTTCTTGTTTTCGTTCAAAGTTAACAGCATCACATACTTTTATAAAATACGTTACTCTGTTTTCTAATTCCACTTTATATTTCTCTTCATGTGAAAACCCTTTTGAAATAACTGTACATTTTACAATTCGAGGCCACCCTAGTTTTCTCTCTATCTCTCTTAACATTTCTTCCACAAAACTCACCTCTATTAATATACGTACATACTACCTAACACTTCATACTCTCGTTTATTTTTCCCTTTAAATTCCACTGCAAATGGATTTTCACCATTCTTATTCAAATGTTCTAGCACTAGACCTCCCCCTACTGGTTCACAAAACTGCACACTAATACCACCAAACAATACACTTTGACACTCCGCATTCCATTCTTCATTTTTCATGACTGAGCTTGCAGTTAGCTCCATTACTTCTTCCCATTTCCGCACTGTTTCTCGAACATTTTTCACTGCGTAATGAATCGTTTCAATTTGTTGTACTTTGTTTTTATGTTCAGTGATTGTTCCTATGTTACGTAAATCGTTTCTTCTTTCTTCGTCCGTTTCATTCCATTGTATAAAGAAAGGTAATTTCGGTCCGTTCTCTTCTTGCTTTACAAATAACATTTTCCATTCTAAAAGACGGCCATCTTTCCTCATACGTTTTCCTTCAAATGGTCCTATCGTATGTAAGCCGTGCTTGTTAAGCTTAACTGCTAGTTCTTCAATTTCATCTGTTCGAATTGCGATTTGTAGCATCCCTTCTCCATTTTGCAATTTAACAACCGTTTCCTGTACTAATGGATTTTCTGCTTCTTTCGCTTTTTCTTCATGCTTAACTGCTAAAAATTCTATATATGATAAATCAAAGTAACATAAACTATTCCAAGTCCCCCAGTTTGTATGCTCACCGCCTAACGCAGTATGAAAACCTAGTGCCTGCATTTGTTTTGTCGCCTCCTCAGGCGTACAATGAACTGCGTGAACGAGATGATCAAATGTTAACATTTTCTTTCTCCCCTTTCTCTCCATCCTTTTATTGTATATTTTCTTTTTATTTCATTCAATTCAAAAAAATTTAAAACCTAGTTGATTTATATGATTAATATGTATTATAATAAAACAAATTTAAATATTGCTGATTGGAAAAACCAAAGGCACTTTTCTCATACGGGAAAAGTGCCTTTTTATTTATTATTACAGGGGGATTATTTATGCAGAAATTAATTATCTTTGCTATTATCGGATTTTTCGCTCAATTGATTGATGGAGCACTTGGAATGGCGTACGGGGTAACGTCTTCCTCTTTATTATTAATGTTTGGTATCGCACCGGCTGTTGCATCTGCATCGGTTCATTTAGCTGAAGTCGTTACAACTGCGGCTTCTGGTGCATCTCACATCCGATTTGGAAACGTTGATAAATATACAGTTTCCAGACTTACATTACCTGGAGCAATTGGTGCATTTGTTGGGGCATGTTTTTTAAGTAATTTACCTGGCGATGTAATTAAACCGTATATTTCCTTATTTTTATTTACTTTAGGGGTTTATATTTTATTACGATTCATCATTCAAAAACAAATTGTCACTTCGAATAAGCGTATGTCTGCTAAACAACTTGTACCGCTCGGTCTGTTCGCTGGATTCGTTGATTCAACTGGCGGTGGTGGCTGGGGACCTATTACGACACCTGTTCTTCTTGCAAAAGGAAATGATGCTAGAAAAGTTATTGGATCTGTAGATACGAGCGAATTTCCTGTTTCACTCGCTGCAACAATCGGCTTTTTCATCTCACTTGGTTGGGAACAAATAAGCTGGGTTTGGGTATTTGCCCTAATGCTCGGTGGTATTGTTGCCGCACCAATCGCAGCATGGTTAGTACGCATCGTTCCTTCGCATTTACTTGGCGTACTCGTTGGTGGACTTATTATCTTTACGAATATACGTACATTACTTACATCATTTAAAGTTGATCCAACTATTATTACACTTTCTTACGTTGCAGTTGGTCTCGTCGTTATCATTTCCCTTTTCATCGCTGTCCGTAATCACTCAAATCGTTCTAACACATCGACAGTTGGTTATCCGAAAGATCAAAAACAAATGCTACCGTAATTACGCAAAATACCGCCCGATTTACTTCGAGCGGTATTCTTTATTTTTCAATCTTCCAATTTATCATTGTTTCAGTACTATTTACTCTTTTCATATGTAATTTCTCTAATACACGAATAGAGCTATAGTTATCAAGGAGTGTCTCCGCTATAATCGTTTCCACTTCTCCTGTTTGAAAAGCCCATTTCATTAATTCACTAACTGCTTCTGTTGCATACCCTTTATTCCAATATTTCTCAATAAATCCGTAACCAATTTCTACTGTATGTTGCTCGTTCGGTTTCCCTTTAAATCCTATATCACCTAGAACAACATCATCCTCTTTCCGAATAACATACCACGCGCCCCACGGTAATAAAGCCGCATCTTGTTTCACATTTTCTATATGCCCTAAAATATGCGGGCCACTATTGTATCCTTGATTATTCGCAATTTGAACCCATTCTTCCGCACATGGGATAATATGTAATCTTTCAGTTTCTAATTTCATAACGACGTCCCCTTTTCAATTAAACAATACTTCAATTTTACTATAAATATATAGAATATTCATTCTTTTTCGTATACATATATATTTATTCTTTGAAACAAAATAAAAAACTAATCCCCTTTTGATATTTATGTCGAATTATATTTCCTGAATTTTCTTTTAATTTTAAAGGGTTTTTCAATATTTTTTGCGAAACATTTGTATAACAATTTTTTCTTTGCTTATTGTTACATAACAGTAGGTTCGGGTGGAGTTTTGCAAGCGTTTCCTATACAATAACCGATAATTTTTGACTTTTCCTAACAAAATCCCTTGCAATATATTCAGAAAATCATTACAATTGCCATATATTAAAAATCATAGCAATATATAAATCCTCATCAATCCGATGAGGTAGAGGTTGCGACTTTTAAAAGTAAAATGGACGAGACACAGCGAATGTCACTGACTCCGTTTGAAAGGAAAAGTTGCCGAAGTTTATATTTCTTCTCTGGAAATATGAGCTGGGGCTGTCTCCGAAAGGAACAGAACTGTCACGTTTACAAAATTACCGTGTAAACGTGGTGTGCTATCTTAACGGAAGGGTATGATGGGGTGGTTATTTGTGAAACGTTCCGCCTAATTCCTTTGGCGGTTTTTTGTATTTTTCTCCCCCGCTCCTTCCTAACCTACAAGAAAAGGAGTGTTGAACATGAATAGCGCAACAAATCAATCTACCTCTAAAACGCAAACTACACAAGGACAAGGTGAATTAAAACGTGGATTAAAATCTCGTCACCTTACGATGATTTCTCTCGGTGGTACAATCGGTACCGGACTATTTCTTGCTAGCGGTGGTGTTATCCATTCCGCTGGTCCTGGCGGTGCATTAATCGCATACGCTGCAATTGGAATTATGGTTTATTTCTTAATGACAAGCTTAGCAGAACTCGCGGCTTACATGCCTGTTACTGGATCTTTTAGTACTTATGCAACAAAATTTGTTGATCCATCACTTGGTTTTGCACTTGGATGGAACTATTGGTATAACTGGGCGATTACGATTGCAGCTGAACTAGCGGCCGTAACATTAATTATGAAATTTTGGTTCCCAGATACCCCTTCTCTTATTTGGAGTGGACTTTGTTTAGCTATTATTTTTCTCTTAAACTATTTATCTGTTAAAGGTTTTGGTGAATCTGAATATTGGTTCGCACTTATTAAAGTAGTTACTATTATTATCTTTTTAATTGTCGGTTTTATGATGATTTTTGGAATTATGGGCGGCGAATCTGTCGGCTTTAAAAACTTCACTGTTGCAGATGCACCATTTAATGGCGGCATCATGGCAATTATCGGTGTATTTATGGCTGCTGGTTTCTCATTCCAAGGAACTGAATTATTAGGAGTAGCTGCTGGTGAAACTGCTGATCCAGAACGCAATATTCCAAAAGCAATTCGTTCTATCTTTTGGCGTATTTTATTATTCTACATTTTAGCAATTCTCGTTATCGGTTTATTAATTCCTTATACGACTGAAAGCCTTGCAGCGAGTGATGTTACAGTAAGTCCATTTACACTTGTATTTGAAAAAGCGGGCGTTGCCTTCGCTGCTTCTGTTATGAACGCTGTTATTTTAACTGCAGTTCTATCTGCTGGTAACTCTGGAATGTATGCATCAACTCGTATGCTTTGGGATTTAGCTCGCCAAGGAAAAGCACCAAAGTTCTTAGGCAAATTAGATAGCCGCGGTGTACCTGTTAACGCATTAATCGCAACATCAGTAGTTGGTAGCGTCGCTTTCATCGCTTCTTTATTCGGTGACGGTGTTGTATACATTTGGTTATTAAATGCTTCTGGGATGTCAGGATTTATTGCTTGGGTAGGGATTGCTATTAGTCATTACCGTTTCCGTAAAGCTTATATTGCACAAGGGAAAGATTTAAAAGATTTACCATATCAAGCGAAATGGTTCCCGTTCGGTCCAATCTTTGCATTTACACTTTGTGTTATCGTTATTTTAGGTCAAAACTACGGAGCATTTACGGGAGCAGCTATCGACTGGAACGGTGTACTTGTTTCTTACATCGGTTTACCACTCTTCTTAGTACTATGGTTAGGTTATAAATTTATTAAGAAAACGAAAGTCATTCCACTTGATAAATGTGAACTGAAATAGAATAAAATATAGTAAAACGAGCAAACAAATTTGTTTGCTCGTTTTTTCATTACAATTCATCTCCCTTCCCTATTGCCACTGTTTTTGCAATAATAGAGGAAATATAAATAAAGGTTGGGATTACATGAACATTCGTATTACTGATGAAGCAATAGCAGCTATACATAGACTAGAACGTGAAGACAAAAAGATTATTCGCATTAGAGGAACAATGACAAACTCTTGCAGCATTTTCGTTGATGTTGATTTAATTTGGGATACATATAATACGGATGATGTTGTATATGAAGATGAACAGCTTATTGTACAAATGGACTCATTCACAAAAGACTACACTGGTGATACGGTGAAACTTGATTATAAGACGACAGGTTTTAGTATAACGACTCCTAGTGAGACGTTGGTGTATGGGTTGTCGATTAAAAAATAAAAATTGTTTTTATCTGACCAATGAGGTGAAAAAATGGGTAAATACGTTCCATTAAAATTTTTATTCAATAAAGAATTAGCAGAAAAAATGGCTGATTCTATTTGTAAACACGAGTCTAATTTCTCTAAAAAAAACTTTGTAGATTCTGTAACATGTAAAGTTGAAAATTTAGAGTTAAAGCAACGTGTCGAAGTAATAGCAGATGAATTACACAATGCATTACAAAAAGATTTTAATGAAGCAATACATATATTACTGAAAACATTAGGACCAGAAAACACAACAGAAGTAGGCACATTTACAAACGGATACATGTACATGCCTATCGCAAAATACGTTGAAAAATATGGACTTAACGATTTTGACTCCTCATTCAACGCAATGTATGAAATAACTAAAAGAAATACTGCTGAATATGCCATTCGTCCTTATCTTGAAAAATACCATGAAGAAACCTTAGACATATTACAACAGTGGTTACGTGACGAAAACAGCCACATTAGGAGATTAGTTTCAGAAGGTACTAGACCAAGACTTCCTTGGGCAAAAAAAATAGGAGCTCTGAAAGGTGACTTCAGAAATAATTTAAAGCTTCTTGAGCCATTAATGAATGACCCTTCTAAGTATGTTCAAAAATCAGTAGCCAATCACATTAATGATATTACGAAAGAAGATAACGAACTCGTTTTTCAATGGTTGCAACAATTACTCGATAAAAACCATCCTGTTAATCCTTGGATTATGAAACATGGATTAAGAACGATGATAAAAAATGGCACTTTACCAAAAGATTTTTGTTTTTAAGTATTTTAAACAAAAACGCTTATACTTCAAAAATGAAGTATAAGCGTTTTTTCCTTTTGAATAAAGCAATTATAAACGTAAAAAGTGCTTTAAAATTCTTCTTTATACCTTTATTTTACTAGCTCTTCTATGTTATTATTTTTCTTGATTTTTTCTGATGATAGCCAGAGTGAATAACTTGTTCCATCCTTGTTCCTTAAAAATATGTTAAACTCCTTATTGTATAGTTCTTCTTTAAGAATAGTGACTACCTTTCTCAAATCCTCTATTACATATGAATCATTTCTATATTTTATCTCACTGTCATTGAAAACTAAAGTCAATTCATACTCTAGACAATTGCCGTCTTTCGGGTGTGAACAAGTAATATCTTCAATTCCAAAACGATCATTTTGAATTTCATTTAACCTTTCGCCTACTTTTGTTTCAGTTTGAATCAAATATGTCCAATAACCGCTTACGGTGTTTTTCATTGTCAAAAGCAGTTCTTCTTTCGTTATAGCTTTTTGCACATTATAAAAAGGTAAGCCTATAGATTCACCATTATAATCCTCAATTTCAAGTTTTGTTATCTTTCTATTACTCTTCTGAATGAATTGGATTAGAGCATATAAACGATCTAATTCTTTTGATTCAAATTGACTGTAATCAATCTTGTCACTCGTTTTTAAAGTTAATAATAACTTATCAGTTGGTTTCTCCTCTATATAATCATCATCCACTATATATTGAAAAACATTTTTATTTTCAGGTTCCACGTAACCTAATTTTTCAATTTCTTCTAGCATTGGTTTAAATTCCTTATATTCCTCATATGTTTTTTTCCCGTATTGATATTCATCACCTTTTATTGTTGAATATAAGATGCCATCTACCTCTACTCTAAATTGAATATTTTTGTTATTTTTCGCTTGAACAGTATGGTATGTATGTCCCATATTCCCTTCATGTATAGCACCCCAATCTGTTACAACCACATCAATTCCGTGCTTTTTTTTCACATATTTTTTCACCTGATCTTCATCTTCATAATTACAACCACTTAAACATAAGAAACACAACACTAGCAACATTACATTTTTCATTCTTTTCATCTAGCCCCTTACCCTTTTTTCCTAAAAATAAAATATTCCATATATAAACAATACTAAATTATCGAATGTTTTCAAACAATTAAAACGTTTTTATATTCAGTTTATATATCTATTTCTTGTATTAATAAAAATATCCCCATAGATAAGTACATCCAAAGGGATAAAACGGTTCCACTTTTTTATAAACAGTACGACTTTATTGTTATGTAACAGAAATGTGAAATATCATATTTCACAAAATATCTTGGCAAAATGCAGTTTCACTGTATAACCCCATCCAAAATTTGATCGTACTTTCACCTTCCCTAATAACTTCAAAGGATTTTCACTCGATACTCCCGAATATATAAATAACCATTCTCGCAAGGAGCTAATTTATATGAATCTATTCGAACACGAAACATAAAACCGTTCCACTTTAATAAGAGGTCCTCCCTTTTTCTTTTCTTACTATATCATTTATTAACGAAATAGGAGGACAACAATATGAAACGTGATCCATTATTTTCAGCACTATTAGAAAGTGCAAAGACTAACTTTAGCGGCTGGGATTTTTCTTTCATTTCAGAAACTGGCCGTATGAATAGCGAGCCCCTATCATGGTCATACGGTAGCACTGCTTTCCAGCTTATGCAACGTGCAAAATCAATGCTAGATATGGGGACTGGTGGCGGAGAGTTTTTATCTATGTTACAACCGTTCCCGTCAACTATTTATGCGACTGAGGGCTATGCTCCGAATGTCCCAATTGCACGAAAGAAATTAGAACCTTTAGGAGTTATAGTCGTAGAAGTGACTGATGATACTGCTTTACCATTTCAAGATGGTCAGTTTGATTTAATTGTGAATCAACATGAATCCTATTCTGCTTCTGAAGTGAAAAGAAGTCTTTCCATCAATGGAACATTTCTTACACAACAAGTCGGTGGTCTTGATTGTGCGGAACTTAATGAGCAGTTTGGCACACCGCTGAATAGCGAATTTTCAAGTTGGTCACTCAAAACGGCATGTAGTGAATTAGAACAAAATGGATTTACTATTTTAGAAGCGAAAGAAGAATTCCCTCTTCAGCGTTTTTATGATGTCGGTGCTGTTGTCTATTACTTACAAGCAATTCCGTGGCAAATTCCTGATTTTACAGTAGAAAGCTATAATGAGGAATTGTATCGCATACATGAAATCATCTTGCAAAAAGGATATTTTGATGTGAAGCAACATCGTTTTATTATAAAAGCGAATTATGTAGAGTAAAACTTGAATTAGCATTCCTTGCAAAAAAGCCAAATTCTTTATTGGAATTTGGCTTTTTCTTAGTATTTTAACGCATCTTATCCTATTGAGAAATGAGATGTTTTTCATATCGTTTTTTCGTATCATCTTCTGCCAAAACAGCAGTTGTGTACTCAATAATATTCCGATTATCATACGTAAATATATGATCTAAATTGTTGTCCTCTTTTAATAATATCGGTAAATATCTTTGCAAATTGCTAACTACACCTCTATTATCACCATCTAATATCCAATCAATTGACTTCCATTCTAATATACCTTCATCAGTGCTTACTGGCGTATCAATATGTACTTCATCACGTAAATCAGCAAGGAATACATACATTCCCTCTCTATCCTGAGGCTCGTCTTTAACTTTAAAAATAACATTCCCTTTATACGTTGCACTATGAAGCTCTATACCCGTTTCCTCAAACGTTTCTCTAATTATTCCTTCATATGGCGTTTCATTATCCTCGATTTTCCCTCCAACGCCATTCCACATTCCCATTGTTGGCTTTTTGTTTCTATTTAAAAGGAGTATGTTATCCCCTTTTCTAATGAAGCATATTGTGTACTTATACATATCGTCATATCCTTTCTATTTCCTAACCGTTAACTTGAAAATATCATCCTCTTTATAGGAGCACCTGCGGATTAAAAGTTACTTCTAATTCATTGATTGTTTTTTGATGAAAATAAAATAAAAATACTAAACTAGTCTAGTATTTTCATTTTCGAAAAAGGATAATATATAAATTCCACCTTGCCAATAACGTTATCTTCTTCAATATAACCTAAACCATTTCGACTATCCTTACTATGTTCACGATTGTCTCCCATTACAAATAACTTATTTGGCGGAATCTTTGTCTTTTGAAAGTTGTAAAACACTTGTGTATTATCATATAAATCTTTATTTATATAAGGTTCATCTTGCTTTTTGTCATTTACGTATACTGTTCCATTCGTTATGTTAATTACGTCACCAGGAAGTCCTATTACGCGTTTCACATAATATTTCGACTCATCCTCTTCCTTAATAATGACGATTTCTCCGTGCTGTAAGCTAGAAAAATGTACAGCGGCTTTATTTACAAATACGTAGTCTTCTTCATGTAAAGTTGGCTGCATTGATTTTCCTTCCACTTTACATAGAGTGAAAGACTGGTACGTTACTACTAGGACAAATATAAATAGTATGTACTTTCCCCAACCTCTCTTAATCTTCTCTTTCATATCCATTCCCACCTTATCAAAACACTTTTCAACTCAAAAATATATCACTGCACAATATGCTTTCATTTGCGCAGTGATATACTACAATTTGAAGTTTTTTACTGTTCCTTACTCGGCTATTGTGCTACTGGGACTGGACTTGCACCCGATCTCTGCGTTTTTAAGTCAAAATATGCATCCAAAACCTCTTTACCAATTGCAGAATTAATACCTGATTTATCATTATTTACCCATGGCACAACAACAGAAAAAGCAACTTCCGGATCAGCATCATATGGCGCATACCCGGCGAGAGTTAAATTATAACATTTTTTTCGATAGTTGTTTTCATCTCTTCCAATATCACTTTCTCCACCGTACACTGTTTCTGCTGTTCCTGTTTTCCCAGCCGGTTTATAAGGTAATCCTTTAAAAGTTCCAGTACCTGTCCCATCAGCCTCTTGGAAAACCCTTCTAAATCCTTCTTTCACATGATTTATATATGACAGATCCATATCCACTCGATTTAACACAACTGGTTCCATCGATTGCATAACTTTCCCGACTTCCTCTGGTCTATTCGGTTGCTCTCTAATTTCTTGTACAATTTGTGGTTTCATTCGGTAACCACCATTTGCAATCGTTGACATATATTGAGCAAGCTGCAGCGGCGTATATGTATCATATTGCCCAATCGCATAATCAAGTAAAAAACCAGGTATATTATCGGTTCTACCCATTTGACCAATCGATTCATTTGGAAGGTCAATACCAGTTGGCACTCCTAGACCAAATTGTCTAAAATAATAGCGCATTTTATTAAACGCTTCTTGTTTAATATCTAGCGGATTGTTTGGTACATAATCAATCCCCGCAATCTTTAACGCCGTATTAAACATGTAGACATTGGATGAAACTTGCAATGCTCTTAAATCATCAATATCTCCAAAGTCTTTCCAAGATTTCTTCGGCTTCAAACTTCCTTTAAAGTACATTGGTGCATCAAAGAAATGCGTATATGGCTTAATCGCTCCTGTTTGATATCCCGCTAATACCGTAGCTCCTTTCACCGTCGATCCTAACTCATAAGAGCTTATCATCGTTCCTAAAGCGTAGTCTTCTATTTGCATCCCGCCGTCTTTATTTACAATTTTTTTTCCTGCTAATGATAGAATTTGACCATTTTTCGGATTCATCATAACGACGAATGCACGATCCATCATCGGTTCAGAAGAATGAAATGCCCTTAAATTCCTTTCAAGACTTTCCTCCACTTTCTTCTGTAAATCCATATCAACTGTTAACATTAAATTATTTCCACTTTTTCCTTTTGTCACTTTTTCAGTTCGAATAATATTTCCAGCTTTATCAGTAATATTTTTAGACTGTTCTTTCGTTCCATGTAACATATCTTCGTATTGTTTTTCGATGTAACTCTTACCAATACGATCATTTCTGTTATAATCTCGTACTAAATAATAGTCTAATTGCTCCCTTGGTAATCCCTCATTCTCAGTAGAAACACTACCAAGTACAGAACGTAGTATTTTATCATTTGGATATTCTCGCTCCCAATCCACAGTCGTATCTACGCCTGGCAAGATTGATAATCTTTCACTCACTACTGCATATTCATTTTGACTTACATCTTTTTTGACGATTTGTGGCGTCATTTTATATCCCGCATTCATTTTGCTTTTAATTGCTAGTACTTCTATATCCTCTTTCGAAAGCTCGTTTAATTCTTCTTGTGTAATTCTTTCTCGTCTCAACTCTTCTACTTTCTTATCTAAGTCTTTCCCTTCTATTTCCTGCTTCCTAAATTTACTCTCATCTTCTTTTGTTACTTTTGTTGCTGCGCGTTTTTCATTTAACTGCATCCAAAAGTCTTTTTTATCTGTCTCTGTTAACTTGTCCATATCTTCTTGCGGCATTTCAATGAGCTTCGCTAAATTTCTTGCCACTATTAAAACCTCTTTTGAGTCCACTCCTTTCATCTTCGTATATGTAACAGTTCGTAACGGTTTATTATTTACAATAACTTTCCCTTCCCGATCAAACATCTTCCCTCTCGGAACTGGAGTACTCACCGTTACATCTTCCTTTTTATTCACTTCATTTCGATACGTTTCTCCGTCAATGATTTGTACTTTACCTAATTGAATAATAATAGCTGAAAATAAAAGAAACACGATAAAAAATAGTACATTTAACCGAAACGGAATATGAGTCTTTTTCTTTTTCGACTGTTTCTGCTTCTCCTTTTTCTGTCTCATTTTGCTCCCTCGCTTCATTCTATTAACATTTCTCTACATAAAACATACGTTCACTACAGTGCAATCAAATACATCATTATGTATCAAATTTAATTTTATGATATATATAGAATTTTATATTAATTACAAAAGAAATAAAAGATTTAATTTTCAGTTTTTGTATTTTATATCCTATTTATTACCATTCCCCTTAATACGCAATAACATGAATGATATTCAAAAAGAAAGAGATTATAAAACTGGTTTTTCATACCATTCGTTTACATTTCTTTGTATACTAAAGAAATGAATCAATAAAAGACATTACGAAGGAGCAAATGAAAATGCCTGATTCGTTTACAATACATACTAATACGTCACATTGTTTAAACTTTATGATTTATATTCAAAATATTTATCTCAATCAAAAAGAGAACAAAGGGAATTTACGGTTTCCTTACATAGCAAGAAAATTAAATTTTTCTAATGATTTTGAAGCAAATTTCACAGAATTATGGCATACACTTCGCAAACAAATTGCTAATGGGAGCTATGATTTACAGATTTTCCATGAGGAGAATCATATATTTTATGAGAAGCTTTTTGACATCCATTTATGTAATGAAGAATCATTCAAAGAATTGATATGTAGTTTTAAAGTATGGTGGACTAGCATAGCAGGTCAGCTTTCACTAGAACATTCTGTAAGTGAGTATAGTGAGCAACTTTATAATGACTTAGTTTTATATCTTAAGCAAAATCAAATAGAACCTTTACACCAGCTACATATTAGCTTACTTTATGATGATTGTGTATTCGTTAAAGAAAATATTACTTCTTACTCTGCCATTTTACCTACCAAACACTTTTTTATAAATTATAGAGATGTGGTTACTACATTATCGACATGTTTTCAGGTGACTTAAAACAGCGATTCCTCAAATAAAAAACTGAAGTGGTCTCAATACACCTCAGTTTTTTTACGAAAAGATCAATTTATTTAATTGAAGATAATCCTTCAACAAATTCACCAATCTTTTGTCGAAAAACAAAATCAAAGTTATATTCCTGTCCTGTTAATTCTTCATTTACTAAAATCGTTGTTGCTGCTATTTCCCTCTTTGCGATTTCTGGGAATGACGCGACAGGCTGTACTTTGAGTGACGTCCCCATTACGAGAAGTACATCTGTTTCATATAAACGTTTGATCGCATTTTGATATTGAGGTAACGTATCTCCGTATAAAACAACATCTGGATTTAGTATGAAATTACACTTCTCACAACGCGGCACTTCATGATCAATCATATATTGTAAATCATATCCCGTTTTACACTTTGGACAATGCGCTGTTTGCAGTGTTCCGTGTAAATCAATTACATGTTTACTACCACCTACTTGATGTAAACCATCAATATTTTGCGTTAAAATCGTTATGTCTTTCCCTTGTTCTTCTAGTTCCGCTAAAAAGCGATGCCCACGATTTGGTTTATATTGATGAAACGTATTAATTTGAAAGATTTCTTTATAATGCTTCCAAAACTCTTTCGGATTTCTATTATAATAGCCTCTCGACAAATACATCTCTACATTCGCATCAGCATATAATCCATTTGCTGAACGAAAATCAGGGATTCCACTTTCCGTACTTGCACCAGCACCTGTTAACACTGTAATTTTCTTCGCTTTTTCTAATATCGAACGTACTTCTTCAAATTGCTGCACAAAAATCACCTCTATGTATTTTCCTATACTTATTATACCAGTTGTTTACAGTAGGTGTTGTACAATTCGGTTTACTTACTACGTTGCATTATCTAAACCCAAACCAATTTAATGGTGTAAGAAAGTTATCTTGGGATCAACCATCCTACACTATCACTTCTCATATTGCAAAGGATGGTAGAGAGTTTATTCATCCGCAAAAAAATAGAAGGTTAACCGTTCTAGAATGCTTAAGATTAATGAGTGTTCCAGATACATACGTTATTCCGCCTCATATACCATTAAGTCAACAATATACACTTGTTGGTAATCGCCGTAGCATTCTTAGTAGCTAAAGCACTCTCACAATCAATTCTGGATTGTTTAGAGGTAGATTCAGTGAAAGGTGTGTCTAATGAGTAAATGACGATTTTTTCAATTCATTTAGAAAGCAGCCAGAAGGCTGCTTTTCTTCATCGATGGGCTTAGATAGTTATGGACTACTGGGAGCCTCTTAAGTTATACTTGTATAATATAAAAAATTAATAAGGGGTAATATTAACATTATGAAAGAAAAAAACGAACTTGTTCAAAATATTCCTCAAACAGGATTTTTTGGGCATCCAAAAGGATTATTCTCTTTATTCTTCACTGAGTTTTGGGAAAGGTTTTCTCATTATGGAATGAGAGCTATTTTACTGTATTATATGTACTATTCGGTCGCAAAAGGTGGATTAGGAATTGATCAATCTACCGCAACCTCGATAATGGCAATTTACGGTTCCTTACTGTTCATGTCTAGTATTATCGGTGGATGGATATCGGATCGTTTATTTGGTCCAAGTAAAACCGTATTCTTTGGTGGCGTTTTAATTATGATTGGCCATCTTATTTTAGCTTTACCGGGTAGTAAAAGTGCGTTATTTATCTCTATGGTCTTCTTAGTTCTAGGAACAGGGTTGTTAAAGCCTAACATATCGAACATCGTAGGAAGTTTATACAGTGAAACAGATGCGCGTCGTGACTCAGGGTTCAGTATATTCTACATGGGTATTAACTTAGGTGCCTTACTTGCACCTTTAGTTGTCGGAACATTAGGTCAGCAATATAATTTCCACCTTGGTTTTGGAGTTGCGGCAATTGGTATGGCAATTGGGTTAGGGGTATTTGTTGGAACAAAACAGAAAAACCTTGGTCTAGTCGGTACGCAAGTACCTAATCCATTATCAGATTCGGAAAGAAAAAAGACTATTAAGTATTTCAGTGTTGGTCTGGTTGTATTAACATTGCTAGGTGTGGTTACAATTCCAACTGGGTTGTTAACTATAAATCGTTTTACATTCTTGATTAGTATCTTAGGGATTGTTATTCCAGCCTATTATTTCATTTATATGTATCGTAGTCCTAAAACAACAAAAGTAGAGCAATCTCGTCTTCTTGCGTATATACCACTCTTTATTGCAGCTACAATATTTTGGTCTATACAAGAACAAGGTGCTATTATCTTAGCGACATACGCGGATCAACGAACTCAATTACAGTTCAATGGAATTACATTACATTCCGCTTGGTTCCAATCATTAAGTCCAATTTTCATCGTAACGCTTGCCCCGATTTTTGCATGGGTTTGGATAAAGTTAGGCAAGAAGCAGCCTTCAACGGCAAAAAAATTCGCTATTGGATTGCTATTTGCAGGTTTCTCATTCTTAGTTATGATTATTCCGGCTTTAATCAACGGTACTCACTCTTTAGTGAATCCTATGTGGTTAGTCCTTAGCTTCTTTTTAATTGTAATTGGAGAAGTTTGTTTATCTCCTTCAGGGTTATCAATAACGACGAAGCTGGCTCCAGCTGCTTTCTCTTCGCAAACCATGAGCTTATGGTTCTTATCAACTGCGTCTGCGCAAGCAATAAATGCCCAAGTTGTTAAACTGTATAATCCTGCAACAGAAGCAATTTACTTTGGTGTTATTGGTACTATCTCCATTTTAGTTAGCATCCTGCTGTTTGCATTATCATCAAAAATCCAAAGTTTCATGAAGGGACTTCAATAACGGTCTCTTATTGAAATGAACAAATACAAGTTTCTATGTGAAGAGTAGCCAAACGGGTTACTCTTTTTTTTGTATAACCATAGCAATCTCCACACAAACGCAATATAATGTATGCTGGAGCAATGATATTTCTAGAAAAACAAAACATACCTAATAGACTAATGCAACTTTGTAAGAGAGCTGACTATTTATCTAAAGAGGAGCTTCTTAAACATAAAGACTGCGTCATCGATTTACTCGATGAACGGGAAATTTGCGAATAAAAGACCAAAACTCCAACTCATTCATGGTTTAAAATACTGATGAGCTGGAGTTTTCTCATTGCTATATATACAAATAAAATAAAGATTACTAAAGGGCTATATGTGAAAAAACTATTTCTTTTGGAGGATTTCAATAAAAGAAATAGTTTTTTGGTTGTTGCAGTAAATGAAGTCATGTAGAGGGCTACTAAAATACTATATATCCAAATTATTCTAATAATTTCATCTAAGTTGGAATCCCTTTACTTTGTATGTCTTTGAGTTTATCAGAACTTAACTTTTTATCCATTCATATAGACGAAAATTCTACATCATTAAGAAACTATTTAAAAAGTTTCCTTTTATTTGGAACAATTCCATATTTGTTAGAATACTCCCATTGCAACCTTTCCCTTTATATTCTATACTGCATCTTCAATTACAAAATACAAACACACAAAGAGGGCTGCATCAGCCCTCTTTAATTAACATGCTTTTTACTTAATGCGTCGCACCGCCGCACGCTACAATATCTACTTCCACTTCCGTCGTTACCTCGATTGCTAATTCTATCCCTTTATTAATAGTAGAAAGTGACATACTCGGTTGACCTGGATAGTTAGTAGCTTGTTCTGGTAAGAACGGAATATGAACAAATCCACCTTTTATTTTCTTATCATGTTTTTCTAGTTCATGCATGAGACCATAGAATAAGTGATTACAAACAAATGTACCTGCCGTTTGTGAAACAGAAGCTGGTATACCTTCTTCGCGAAGTTTTTTCACGATTGCTTTCATCGGAAGTGTAGACCAATACGCAATAGGACCCTCTTCTACAACCGGCATATCCACTGGCTGATTTCCTTCATTATCAGCAATTCTTGCATCATCAACATTAATTGCTATTCGCTCTATCGTAACATCTGGTCTGCCCCCAGCTTGTCCAATACATATAATAATGTCAGGCGACAACTCTTCTATATACGCTTTTAATACTTGTATCGATTTATGAAATACCGTTGGAACTTGTTTACTTATAATCTTGTATTCTCCAATTGTTTTTTCATGTAAACTTTTTGCGACTTCCCAAGCTGGGTTGATGCTTTCTCCTCCAAACGGATCAAATCCTGTTACTAATACTGTTTTCATAGTTTCACTCTCCTAATTAGAAACGATATACAAGGCCGTACATGATAAACATATTGATAATGAAAATGGAAAGAGCAATTGGTACTTGCGCCTTAATAACAGCATTCTTATCTTTCAATTCTAAAAGCATCGCTGGAACAATATTAAAGTTTGCCGCCATTGGCGTAATAAGCGTTCCGCAATATCCAGCAAACATACCGAGTGCTGCCATAATTGCTGGGTTCCCGCCGTGCATTTGAACAATTAAAGGCAAGCCAATTCCGCCAGTAATAACCGCAAACGCAGCGAAAGCATTTCCCATTACAACTGTGAATAGCATCATTCCTAAACAGTACGCCATAACAGCAACGAATGGATACTCTGTTGGTAACACTTGTCCGACTAAATCAGAAACGACCTGGCCAACACCAGATTTTGCGAAAATACCGCCAAGCGCTGCTAACATTTGTGGTAAAATAACAGCCCAGCCGACAGCCTGTAGTAGTCTGCTTCCTTCTTGAACAGGCGTTGTTATTTTCGCTTTTGTAATACGCATCGCTGCAACGAATGCGAGTAGTGCTCCTAATGCTAATGCAACTAACGTTACTTTATCTGGATCAACAAGTGCGACATTTCCCCATTTTATTTTTCCTAACGTTAATGTACCGATAATCGTAAAAATAGGTATTAACAGTGCAGGCATAAAAATTTTATTCTTTAATTTCTCAGCATGTTTCACACGTTCTTGCACTGGTACTTCTTTCTCCTCGGATTTTGTTACTTTATTTAATGAAGCTAACACGACCATAGCGAGTACGATACAGCCAACGTAAAACGAAGGTATTACATTTCCAAATAAAAATGTAACTGCAAACAATGCCCAAAATAAGCTAGAACCGAATCGGTTTGGATGTTCACGATCAAATGCAATACGAACAGCGATAAATGCAACGATTATTCCTAATACATAATAAATTGTATCCATTGTTATGATGTTCATCTTATATAGCCTCCTTCTCTTGTTTTTCTTCTGCCTTCATTGTTTTCTCTATATACTTATCAAACCTTCTAAACCTAATCCAGCTCACAATTAGTGCGGATATCGCAGTTGGAATACCCCAAAGCGCCATATCCCATACACCGACATGCATACCTACTGAATCGAAGAATCCCTTCATTAATAAAATGGCACCAGTTGCGATAAAAATATCTTCTCCGAAAAACCAAGCTGTATTTTCCGCAGCTGCTGCGTTTGCTTTAATCTTTTCTCTCAATTTTTCAGGGAGTTTACCGTATCTTCCTTGCGCAGCTCCTTCTGCCATCGGTGCAACAAGCGGTCTCACCGTTTGTGCATGACCACCGATATTAAGTCCAAGTGCTGCTGATGATTCTCTTATCGTAAAATATGACATTAATACTCTTCCAGTTGTTGCTCCTTTTGATTTCGTTATAAGTGCTTCTGCTCTTTCTTTTAAACCGTAACGCTCTAAAATTCCGATTACCGGTAAAGTTAATATGATTGGCATAGACATATATCTGTTTTCTATGAAAAATTTACCGAACATGCTAATCACATCATAAAAGCTTAAGCCTGAAACCATACCAGTAACAATACCCGCAACCATTACTACTAACAGTGTATTTAATCTAAATAAAAACCCAACTGCAACAAGTAGTATCCCAATTAATTTAATCATTTCCAGCACTTCCCCTCATTTATTATTTCGGTGCACTTATAGAAACACCGTTAAGTTCGAATGTTCTGTATATTTTTTTCGCAAATTGGACTGCTTTCTCTCCATCCCCGTGTAAACATATCGTTTGCGCCTGAACTGCTACTTTCTCTCCATTAACCGATTCTACATACCCTTCCTTCACCATTTGAAGTACTTGTTTTATTGCTTCCTCTTCATTTTTTATAAGAGCATTTTCTTCTGTACGGCTCGTTAAAGTTCCATCCTGCTTATACGTGCGATCAGCAAAAGCTTCTTGTACGAGAGTTATATTATATTTTTCTGTTGCCTTTATAAATGCCTCACTATTCGCTAATCCGTAAAGTAATAATCCAGGGTTAATATGATAAATTGCTTTTGCGATTGCATCCGCAATTTCCGAATCAGTTGCCGCCATATTATATAAGGCACCGTGCGGTTTTACATGTTGCATTTTCCCTCCGGCAGCTCTAACAAATCCTTCTAATGCGCCAATTTGATATAAAACATAATCGTACACTTCACTTGCTGAAACGTGCATATTCCTTCTCCCAAATCCAATTAAATCAGGAAATCCAGGATGTGCCCCTATTGCTACGTTATGCTGCAGAGCTTTTTCAACCGTTTGCCGCATAACGGTCGGATCACCCGCATGAAAACCACAAGCAACGTTTATAGAGGAAACGAACGGAAGAATTTCATCATCATTCCCCATTTTATAAGCTCCAAAACTTTCTCCTAAATCACAGTTTAAATCGATTGTAGTCACGATGTTTTCCTCCTAATCTCAGCTTCGTAAAGCGATGAATTTCTTTAATAGACTCATACTTGTTTCCTGTTCTATATATAAGTGTGCAGCTTCTTCCATAGTTATTTTTTCAAAAGTTACATAGTCTCCTGGTTTCAGCTGCGCTAGAAGAGGTAAATCTACTGAAACTACATTTCCAATTCTCGGATAACCACCTGTCGTTTGTCTATCCGCCATTAATATAATAGGCTGTCCACCATTCGGTACTTGAATTGTTCCGAATGTAACTGGGCTCGATAAAATTTCTATCTCTTCAACTCTATTTAAAACATCTCCGTCAAGCCTATATCCCATGCGATCAGCATAATTGGATACTTTATACTCTTTCGAAAAAAACGACTTTATACTTTCTTCTGTAAATTGATCATATTCAAAGTCTGTTATGACGCGAAGAATAGGCTGCTTCTTATATTTTGGTAAAGTATTGTTACAAATTGCCCACTTCGTTTTTATACGCTCTTCTTCTTGTAAATTTCGAATGAAACGACTCCCAACTTCTGCCCCTGTACCAATTTGAAAATAATCTCCTTTTTTCAGCATTCTCCCTTCAATACCGCCAAGAGCAGCACGTATGTAAGTACTTTTACTTCCCATCGTACGATCAATATTTATACCACCCGCAAAAGTCACATACGCCCTGCAACCGCTTTTCGCTTTTCCGAGACAAAGCATGCTTCCTTCTTCAGCTAATACGGGACGCCATAATGGAATGCGTTCTCCATTTAACAACGGTTCCATATCTGCTCCACCAATCGCGAGCAAAGTCGTTTTCTTGATTAACAATTTAGGTCCCATTATTGTAATTTCGAGTCCAGCCTCATTCTCCTCATTACCTACTAACATATTAATCATCCTGAGCGCGTTTTTATCCATAGCCCCGCCAACAGGTACACCGTATTGTTGATAATGAGATCGTCCTAAATCTTGGACTGTTGTAAACATTCCTGCATGCAAAACCTCTACATCCATTCTTTAGCCCCCTCAAGCGATACGTACTCTTCCTTTGTTATTGGTATAAATCGTAAATACATACCACTTTGAATATATGTTGGTGTTTCTTCTTTTGGATTAAATAGAGAAATAGGTGTTCGGCCGATAATATTCCAGCCTCCTGGTGTTTCAAGCGGATAAATACCTGTTTGATTTCCGCCAATACCTACTGAACCAGGAGCAATTTGTAACCGCGGCGTTTCTTTTCTAGGTGTTTCTAGTTCTTTCGGTAATCCGCCTAAATATGGGAACCCAGGTGTAAAACCTAACATATACACGAAATATGTTGTTTCACTATGTATTCGAATAACATCCTCTACTTGTAATCCTTGATAATATGCAACCTCTTCTAAATCAGGTCCATATTCTCCCCCGTAACACACCGGTATAGAAATATGTTTCACATCTCGGTTCACTTCTTCTTTATAAGAATCACACAGCCCCTGTATATACTGGCAAACGTGATCATATGGCCTTTCACTTCTCTCGTTTTGCTTCCATACTTCGTACAAATTGTAGTACACCGCTAATGAAGTAAACGACGGAACGCATTCAACCATTCCTGCAAACGGATGCCGCCTCAGCGCTTGAAATAATCGTTGTACTTTTTCGTATATATCCATCCCAATTTCTTCACCAAATGTAACAATAATTGCTTGATCCCCTAACGCAGAAAATTTCATCCCACTCCCTCTTTCTATGCCCAAAAGCCGAGTTCTTTCGAAATGCGGTATGCTGTTTCTTTCACTTTCGCAGTAAAATATGAAATGTTACTTTCGCTATACTCAATTGCTAATCCCGAAATACTAATGCCAGCTACAACCGTTCCATCACTTGCAAAAATTGGTGCTGCTATAGCCGCTGTATGATTTTCTAATTCAGAGTAGCTAATTGTGTACCCTTCTTTTTTCGCCATATGTAATACTTCTAACAAATTCTCCTTATTCACGATCGTTCCATCCGCAAACTGCTTTAAATCTGTTTCCTCTACGTACTTTCTTTTCTCTTCCTCAGAAAAATACGATAGCAAAATTCTCGGACATGCACCCGCATAAAGCGGTGCCCTTCTTCCAACCGCCGTATAAACACGTACCGGCTGAGCTCCTTCCATTTTTTCAACATAAATTGCATCATTACCATCTTGAATAATTAAATTTACTGCTTGCCCTAAACTATCTCTAAGCTCTTTCATATAAGGTATCGCAATATTTCTTACGGATAACCTTTGTGAAACAAGTTGACCAAATCGTAAAAAAACGACTCCGAGACGATACTTTCCCTTTTCTGTTTTTTGTAAAAAGTCCATTTCTTCTAACGAGCCAATTAAACGATAAACAGATGTTTTCGGCATATTCGTAAGCTGAACCATCTCTGTTAAACTTAGCTCCTCATGCTCATAAAACAACTCCAAAATATCCATTGTCTTAACTGCCGTTTTATTTATACTCATCCTATCTCCTTTAAGTTCCGAATTTCGGAACTTAAATTCCGTTTTTCGAAACAAACCTATAATTTAAAATTATAAAATATTCTTTCAATTCTATCAATATATTTTTCACAAACAAAAAAGTATGGAAGAATATTTCTCCCATACTTTTGCTTTACTTTATAACGCTCTCACTTGTTTCAATGGCCAGAAAACAGCTTGTCCTTTTCCGACAATTTCATCTTCTGAAATAAACCCAAACATACGACCGTCTTTAGATACTTCACGATTATCTCCTAAAACAAACACTTGGCCTTCTGGCACTTTCGTTTTTCCTGTGATTTGTTCTAACGTAAAATCAGGAGTTAATACACGGCCAGCTGCCTTTTCTTTAAATTCTTTTAAATACGGTTCTTCCATCGCTTTTCCGTTTACATATAAAACATCATCTTTATACTCAACTGTATCACCTGGTAAACCAATTACTCGTTTTACTAAATCGTACCCTTCTTTTCCGTGGAAGACGATAACGTCAAAACGGTCTAACCCGCTTATACTATAACCAATCTTATTCACGAGAACTCGCTCATTATTTTCTAAAGTTGGCATCATCGACTCACCTTGTACTAATGACGGCGTAAATAGCACCCCACGAACGATAAAGGCAATCGCAAGGGTAATACCTATCGTTTTAATCCATGAGATCAATTCTTTCTTCGTATTTGTCTTCATCGTCTCTCCTCTTTCTTAAATACTTACTTTATTATTCCAACTAACTCTTGTACTAACTTTAGGTCAATTTCAGAAAAACATGACTTACCTTCTCTAACCGCTGTACCTACATGCGCCTGCCTAATTCCAGTTTCATCTAGTAATTGTTTTACATTCTCTTTCGTTACTCCGCTTCCGACAACAAGCTGTATATTCCCTTCACTTTCCTTTTGCATCTCTCTGAGCACCGGAATATTATCTACTACATTTCCTTGTCCGCCTGAAGTTAACACGTGAGTAACTTTATTGAATTTCTTCAAAGCTTTCATCGCTTCTACTGGATTTTCTGTATCATCTATCGCACGGTGATACGTTACATTTATTCCATCTACAACAGATAATAAATCTGCTAATTTCTCTTCATCAACTTCATTTTGTTCATTTAACACACCTAATACAATACCAGCAGCTCCAAGATTTTGAGCAACTACAATATCTTCTTTCATCATTTCAATTTCTTCTTCCGTATATGTAAAAGACTTTGCATGCGGACGAATCATAACATGAACTGGTATTTGCACTGCTTCTACTGCTTTTTTTATAAAAGCATAACTCGGTGTTAAACCACCTTCTGTATACGATGAAATGAGTTCAATTCGATTTCCACCAGCATTTTCAATTCGCTTCACATCTTCTAAACAAGTTGCAATAACCTCTAGCATGAGATAACCTCTTTTCGTACTTTTTTCTTATTATACAGTAGGTGAAATAAGAAAAATAGCATTCCACTATAAAACTACAAAAAGAAGAATGAAAAGAAAGATTTATCAAATTTATAATAAATGGAATATATGTTATGTTTTTCTAGTGATTATACATTCTTATATTCTTATAAAGGGAGAAAATATATGATTCTTACAAAAAAGCGGTTCGTTATCTCTAGTTCATTTATTCTCATTGCCTCACTTTGCACGATTACTTTATTAACAAAGCAAAATACAAAACTAGATTCCTCACCTTCAAATATAGAAAAAGAAACTATTACAGAATTTATGATGCGGGAAAGCCCACGCAAGACTTTAGTCCGTCTTTAGACGTGGGATGAAAGCATCGTTTTTGCATAGCAAAACATGGTATACTTTATTTATAGTCATGCAAAAGACGTAAAAACATTTGAGAACCAACAATCTGTACGGTATGGTCACAGTACCGTAGCCCACGAACCTATATGGTCTGTTGTGGGAGTGGTGATGGCACACCGCAATCTTGCACGTCAGCGATACCAGAAATGGACTTCGCCTTTGGTAGCAAGAATCCCACTGACGTTAGTCAGCTTGCCCCTTTAGGGGTGGGAGTGTCAATTATTCAATTAAATTCAAAGAAGATCGTTTAGTCAAACACACGTTACAGCCAAATGAAAGTAAATCCTTTACTTTACGTTCACTCATCGCCAATCCTTTACCAGGTGATTATTCGTTATTTTCACATAATCAAGACGGTTCTGAAGGTAGTATGAATCTTGAAGTACAACCACAATAGAACAAATTAAAAAGGCTATCCTCTTATAAAAAGGATAGCCTTTTTAATTTGTAAAACGAGAATTCCCTATTCTTTGAACAATGACATAATACATGGAATTATATCAACGATTTTTCAAATATATCTATCACAACTCTAAATATATCAACGATTCAACATAGAATACTGATTCACCGACAACGAAAAGTCTGTTCCAGAACGGAACAAACTTTATATTTCTTCATTACGACCGAAACGCCGCATCCGCCAGCATAGATAGCGTTGCATCATCCATCGGCGGATTGTGTAGTCCTGCTCTGACGTTTAAATAATAGCGATGAAGCGAATTTTTTTCTGATAAACTTTTCGCTCCTACGATGCGCATTGCTTTATCTACAATAGATATTGCCGCATTCGTCACAACATACTTCGCAGCTGCTAGTTCAGCTTGCAATGATAATTTATCTTCTGCCTCATCGTATTTTTTCGCAATTTGATATAAAAAGACGCGAGCTTGCATAAGCTCAAGTTCTAATTCTCCAACTAATCTTCTAACATTCGGTAATAAACTAATAGAATGATTTAAACTATTTGGCTTGTATGATTCCGCAAACTGAACCGCATAATTTCTTGCCGATTGTGCGATTCCTAAATAACATGCTGGTATATGAAGTAACCAGCCAATCCCCTTAGCTTTAACCTTTGAACCCTTTATATCAGTGAAAAAGCGATCTGGTATCTCTACATTTTGTAAAACGAGATCATGGCTCGCAGTTCCTCGCATTGCGATACTATCCCACGTTTCTTCAATTATTACGCCTATCGTATTCTTTGGAATGACAAACTCTCCGATTTCTTCCTGGCCTTCAATACTTGCTGAAATGATAAAATAATCAAGTACTGGCGCCATTGTCGTAAACGTTTTTCTTCCATTTATAATCCACTTCTCACCTTTTTTGACAGCTAACGTCTCTGGTTTCCCGCCGCGCGTAGGACTCCCCGTATTCGGTTCTGTGGCAGCTCTATTAAAAAGCGCACCATTACGTACTTCTTCACAAAACCAAGTAAACATTTCCTCATTCCAAGAGCGATTTTCAGCTAATTCCTTTACAATGCCAAGGTGCCATCCAATTGATAATGCGGTAGCACCGCAGCCTTCTGCTATTTTCTCTTGAAATAAAACGAAGTCATATAAAGAAATCGCATTGCCTCCCAATTCTTTTGGCAACGTTAATTTCGTATATCCGATATCTTTCAAATTATTAATATTTTCATACGGAAATGATCCTAATTCACTTAGTTGATGCTCCCTTTCCATGAACTTCGGAATCAATTTATTTATTTTCTCAATAACTAAAGATTGTTCTTCTGTTTCAACAAATGAGAGTGCCATACATAATCTCCTTTATGTTCGATTCATAAACCGTTCATTTTGTCATTATGATTATATGAAGTTACTTCTCTATTGTTTCACTATTCCGATAAAAATACAATGCTTTTGAACAATAAGAAAAGTTCCTATATGAAAGGATAGGTTCTTTTCTTATATTAATCCCCTTTCAATGCCTTTAATGGCAAAGAGGTTACATATCCAATATACGAGCATAATTCTTTAAAAAAGAAAGGGATTTCTGTATCTAACGTTTTATACGCTGACGTTGGAGTTGGTGATGCATACGCTTCAATTTTAAGATGTTTTGCAATTTTCATCGCACGTTTCATATGAAGTGGATCACTCACGATCGTATATGTGTGTATTCCGTTCTCTATTCCAACTTGCTTTGCATTCTTTAAATTCTCTTCTGTGAAAAGAGATTTTGTTTCAATTAAAATATCCTCATCTTTTACACCATGTTTCAGTGCATACACTCTAGCAGTACGCGCTTCCTCAAGCTCTGCCTCAAACTTTGTACCACCTGTGAAAATAATCTTTTTAATATTACCGTTCTTATATAAAGAAATTGCATGATTAATTCTTTCTTTAAATACAGGAGATGGTTTTCCGTTCCATGAAGCTGCTCCCAGCACAATACCAGCATCTGTCTTCACACCATCATCTGTTTTAAAGCGATAACTCCAAATATCGTAAGCTGCATAACTTACATATAAAATAATAGAACAAATCATAAGCAAGAATACTTGCAAGATTCTTCTTTTCTTACTTTTCTTATTTTCTTTCATTTATAACTGCCTCCGTACATCATCCATACTTCTATATAAAAACGTATATATCAAATCATTTTGTTTGAATTTGTTTAAAAGAAGGAATTTTTCTTGTCATATATATTCATTAAAGGGTTTTCATTTAAAATTGAGGATTATCAATTCATTTTTCGTTTGCGGTTTCATTACATTTGTATAATTTATAAGTTTATTACCATACAACTACATTGTAACGAATTTTTTATCATAATGGAATGATGAAACAAAAGAAGTAACTGTTTTGTAAGAAAAAAGGTATATTTTTCATCTTGACGATCAATACACCTTTCTTAATATGAATTATCGTTTTTCTTTATACGACTCTAATTTTTCTAATAACCGTTCTTTTACAGCTGGCCATTCACTTGCAATAATACTGTATACAACTGCATCTCTAACATGTCCACTCGGCAATTTTCTTTCGTTTCTAAGTACACCCTCTTTTACTGCGCCGAGTCTTTCAATTGCTCTTTGTGCTTTTTCATTTCGGGCATCCGTCTTAATTTGTACTCTCCGCATATGCAACTTTTCAAAAGCATATTGTAATAACATATACTTACATTCTGTATTCATACTCGTACGTTGTACACTCGGGTCATACCACGTTTTTCCTAACTCAACAGTCTTATCTTCCACTGAAATGTTATATAAGCGTGTACTTCCTACTATTTCATTCGTCTTTTGATCAACAACAACAAATGGCAAATCCTTACCTGCCCCATAAGCTTTTATCGCCTTTTGAACATATTGCTGCATATCTTGAACAGTATCCATTTTAGAGATTAAATACGCCCAAATATCTCGATTTCCTTCCACGATTGAAAACATTTTTTCGACATCATTGCTATCCATTAACCGTAACTTTGCTCTTTCGTGAATAATTTCCATTTATTACCCCTCCTCTCTTGTAACTATATCATACAAAAATAATAACGTATTATTAATATATAATAAATTAAATAGAGTGAAAAACTCGCTTTTCTTTAAAGCGAGTTCATTCGTTATAGAAGTATGTATGCAATCGGCGTAATAATAAGCAACGTTAAAATCGTTCTTTGCACATATAGAATAATAAGTTCAGATACTTTTAACGGAATATCTGTCGATAATATACAAGGGATTGATGCGGAGAAAAACAAAATAGATGATACCGAAACAACTGCAATGACAAACTTTGTCACGAGTGGTGCACTTACAACTAATAACGATGGTAAAAACATCTCTGCAATACCAACTGATACAGCTTTAGCAGCTAAGTCTGCTTCTGGCAATCGTAATAACCACGTAAATGGATAGAAAATATAACTGACCCAATCAAATATTGGTGTAAACTTTGCTAAGACGATACCGATTAATCCTACTGACATAATCGATGGTAAAATCCCCATCGTCATAATAAACCCGTCTTTTAAATTCACTGCAATATTTTTCATAACGCTCGGTGCAGACTTCGATACTTCTAATGCATCTTCCCAAGCACGTTCTAGCATTTTTTCTTTATAGACAGGCTCTGGGAACCCTTCTTTCGTAATATATGTATCTGGTTTTCTACTAAGTGGCGGGATTCTTACGGTGATAGCAGTCACGATGAATGTTACAACAAGCGTAGTCCAAAAGTACATATTCCATAAATGCATAATGTCTAATGTTTTTGCGATGATGATCATAAATGTTGCGGATACTGTTGAGAAACCTGTGGCGATGATTGCTGCTTCTTTTGTCGTATACTTTCCTTCTTTATACACCCGGTTAGTAATAAGAAGTGCAAGTGAATAACTTCCAACGAAGGAGGCAACCGCATCGATTGCTGATCGTCCTGGCGTATTCCATAACGGTCTCATAATCGGACGGCAAAATGTACCGATAAATTCAAGCAATCCATATCCGACTAATAACGCTAAAAACGCCGAACCAATTGGAACGAGTAAACTTACTGATATTACTAGTTTCTCATACAAAAACGGGCCAACATCTGGCGCAAAGAACCAAGCTGGTCCTACTTTCAAACAATATAATACGCCAAAAACAACACCTACTACTTTTAAAATAGAAAAACAAATATCTACAATAGATGCATTCCATTTCTTCGTATAAAATGGATAAATCGCACCAATTATCATTACAAGTAGTGCGTAATATGGTACTACAGAAGGAATTGAAGTCCGGATCCACGATACGATATGATCAATCATAATTGACGAAGCACCGTTTATCGTAACTGGTACGAAAAACATAAACACACCTACTAAACTAGCGAGTATAAACTGAAGAATAATCCCCTTCTCTCGCCCTGTCTTAATTACATTACTTTTTAATTCAATTTCACTCAAAATTCGACACCTCCTATTATCTAAATATTCTGTATAATAATGTTAGATTCCTTCTTTTGATTTTGAATATTTAATCATGTAAAAAAGCCTATTTTGAAATATACAATCAAAATAAGCCTTTTTCTATTACCTCTCATAATCATCCACAATTACTTGAATCACACGATAAGATTCTTCTGCCACTCTTTTATTACTATTTTTATTCGCATCATATGTAATTAAAGCCTTCCAAAGCGCCCATCCTCTCGCTCTATTCCACGTTTCTTCATCCATACGTAGTACTTTTTTAAATATCTTTCTACTATTCTTATCAAAAAATGTCCATGCCATCGCTGCATCACAAGCAGGGTCTCCTACTCCTAAAATACCAAAATCAATTACGGCACAAAGCTTTCCATCTTTAACAAGTAAGTTACCCGGTGCAACATCTCCATGAACCCAAACTGATTTATGGTCCCATGTTGACCTAAGTGCTAAATCCCAAAAATGTTTTAATAATGTCTCATCAAAAACATCCTTATTATTTTCAATGGCTACTCTTGCCTCTTCATCGTATACAGATATAAACCCGCCTCGGTAAAAATTATGTTCTCCAGCCACTGGCCCGTTACTCGCATCAATTGATTGTAACTCTATTAAAAATGAGCCTAAGTCCGCCGCAAACTCATCTAAGTCACGAACATTTTCTTTCGTAACCGTTTCTCCCTCTATCCATTTATTAATAGACCAAGGCCACGGATACTCTTCAGAAGGATTTCCTTTTGCAATTGGTGCAGAAATTGGTAAAGAAAGTTCCTTACTTAATATAGGAAGCCACTTGTTTTCTTTCTCTACTTGCGGTGCATATGCTGCATCACTTGGCAACCTGACACTCATCCCGTCCCCTAAATGAAATGTTCTATTATCGTTCCCGCTAAGCTTTACAGGTTTCACTTCTAAATGTGCCCATTTAGGAAATTGCTCTTGTATTAACTTTTTAACTAAATCAGCAGTAATATGATTCATTTACTTCCCCCTTTATATACCTATCACACGGATAAACGAGTTCTTCCATCATTTTCATCTGTAACATATTCAACATAAAACCCTTGATCAATTGCGTTTTCATACATTATATAACACAATTAACTACTACATCTTAAATATTTCTTCTATGTTACCTAGCTTATATCTCAACATGAAAAAACCGCCCCACTACTAGTGAAACGGTTTTTCCTCTACTATTTTTCAAGCATTTACTTCAGTTTTATGTTCCTTTCCTACACTACGCTTTAAAGCTGTTCCAAGTATGATAACCATACTTACTACACCAATCCAAACGAGCACAGTAAGTGGCGTATTCCAAGCTAATCCTTTTCCGAAGAAGAATATTTCTCTTAGACCTTCTATCATGAATCGCATCGGTAACCAAGAGTAAATCCAGTCTTGATAAAATGGCGACATCATTTCAGGCGCTAGCGCCAATAGCGGTGCACCAAAGAAAAGTAACAGTGCAAATATACCTATTCCCTTTAATCCCATTAATGAAAGAACAACCGAAATCATTAAGAAGAAACTAAATGATGTAATGGATAAAAATAAAGCTGTATCCATGAAATTCGGGATATTTAATCCTACCATTCCGTCTGCGATCCACGTCAGTCCAAATCCAATTACAAGCGCCGCGATAGCTCCTGTTACTATTTGTTTTATTTTTAATATGAAGTTTTCTTTTCGTGTACTAATCGGCATTTTACTTATCGCAATAAAGATGATTGCTGAACTTGGATCAAATCCTTCTCCGACAACGCCGTTTGTACTTATCACTTCTATCCTTGAATTTTTAAACGAAAATAGTGATTTTATGAAAGCTGTACTAAGCACAAAAGGAGATTTATCTTTCCAAACAAAATTGAAAGACTTTATGTGGAAAACGCTATTTGAAGATACGAATGGTGCTCTCATTAATAAGAAGAATTTACTTGTCCCAAGCCAATACTTAGCTTCTTATATGGCATCTGCTCATATAGGTGTTATTCAACAATGGTTAAATAATGGACAAAAAGAAACACCGGAGGAAATTGCTCGTATTTTATCAACAATCGCAGTTCATGGTCCTTTCTATGCAGCTGGTTTAAAGAAATAAGCTTGCCCTGCATAGAAACATGCTTTAAATCAATCTGAACATCAACAACCTTCTAAATGAAATGTATGGCTGAGTAGTTACTATTATTATTAATAACTTGAAATTTATGTTCCTATGAAAAAAGCTGTTGAAAGGAATCCTCTTCAACAGCTTCTCCATTATTAACGATATAAACGAACTGCACCTGCAGTATTATCATCTGCTTGTCCAACTACTTCAAATTTCAATCCAAACTTCGGTACTTTACGTCCTGCATCTGGGATTAAATCGTTCATATACAATTTAGAATCATCAAACTTCGTTACACCTGGTAACCCTTTGTAATCATATGTTCCGCGTGTTGGAGATACAACTTTCCATGCTGGCGTTTGGTTAAAGGAGAACGCAGCATCTGCGATTTGGTATCGTGTACTATTTTTAACAGTTGGTTTGCCGTTTAGCGTTCCAACAATTGCCTCTGGGTGAGAGTCAACAACCCCTAAGAAACCTTCGCCTGGATGCATACCTACCCAATTATCTGTAAAGCTAGAGTCTGCATACCATACAACAAGACCTGTATTATACGGTACACCACCGCTATATTTTAACGCTTGATCAGCACCAGCGTAGTTTCTCCACTCTAAATAATAGTTATGTTTCTTCTTATCAAAACCGTTTGCTGTAACGAAACCATTTAATTTTAATTTCGCTTCGCCTTCTGCATCATCAGAGAACACAACATTTCCATCTACAGTTAATGTAGCGTTATCAAGAGTAAAACCGTTCGGTGCTAAACCACCATCTGTAATGTATTCGAATACCAGTTTTATTTTTTGTCCTTTAAATTGGCTTAAGTCATATGACTTATCTACCCATTTACCATCCGTTGTGTCTAGACCATTTTTCACATTCTTTTCGCCAATTCGATCCACTAACGTTTTCTTATCATCCTCTGTCACTGCATGTACTTCAAGGAAGTCATAATCTGTTTCAATTTCATACAATGATTTGTAATCAAACTTCGCCATTGTTGCATTTGTTAAATCAAACACTGGCGTTTCTATTGTTGTATGAAGATTATCACCTTTTGTACTATAGTAATATTTCTTACCGAATGCAGGCTGAATACCTTTTACATCTTTATCTGGTAAGTTAACGCGAATCAGACCAGGACGAGCTGATTTCGTTACACTTTGATCTAAGTACGTCGCAAGACCTATACCGCGATTTAATTTATCATAGTCAATCTCTACAATATTTGCCCAGTTTCCACCCATGTTCTTTTGAAAGAACTCTTTGTTTTGCGGAGAGAAACTCGGTGGCGTTGAACCTGCAATTTTACCAGCCCAGCTGCCGCCGCTCATAACAGACCAAGAATTAATTGGCTCACCTGATCCTGAGTACTTCGTATCATACTCATCAGGAAGACCTAAATCATGACCAAATTCATGTGCGAATACACCAACTGCTCCGTCTTCTGGCTCAATTGTGTAATCGTATGCTGCCATTTTTCCGCCCCAGTTATCAACTTTTGCTTTTGTTCCTTCAATTGGATATGGTGTTCCAAGGTTCCAGCGATGTGACCAAATTGCATCATCACCTAGTCTACCGCCGCCTCCATCTTGCCCAACTCCAGCGTGAATAACCATTAAGTGATCGATAAGACCATCTGATTCGTTTTTATTGCCATCACCATTATTGTCATATTGATCGTATTGGTCAAATTCTGATAAATCAATACCACTTTCTACAGCTGCATTTAATGCCTCTTTTACAAAATCACGAGGTCCTTTTGGTCCTTTATTATCATGACCGCCATCTCCTGCATCTGCACCATAATCCGCTGCTGTACCTGGAACTGTCAACCACTTTGTTACTGTCCCATCGACTGTATAACTACCACCAGATTGCTCTTCATAATATTGTTTAAATGTTGGGACTTTTGAACCATCAAAGAGTGTAAACGGCTCATTACCAAATAACATTTTTTGATAATGTTCTGGATTAAAATCATTTGAATACATATAACCTGGTACTTGATCAATATTGTTATGCTTAAAGTCAGCAAACTCTACTAGCAATACAAGAACTTTATCTTTACGGACATCACCGTTATATTGTTTTTGCTTCGCTGAAGTAGTTGGTACTTTGCCGTTTAATCCCCCTTTAACCGGCTCTTGTCCAGCTACCGGGCCACTAATAGGTTGATTTGCTTTTTCTTTCTCATCTGCTTTTGCATCTTTAACCTTTTTCAAAAAATCAGAAGCTTCTCTCGTAACACTGTCCCCCGCTGCTGGTTCTTTTCCAGCATTTTCGCCTTTTTTCTTCTCTACGTATTTTTCAACAGCTTTTAATGTGTCTTCTTTCGACGTAGATTCACTAATTACACCGCGTTTCTTGAGCGCATCTGCTAAACGCTCCTCTGGAATTAAATTTTCATCAATTGGACTTAAAGCTCCTACATTAGAAGGCGTTGCCGCATAAACAGATTGACTACCAAATCCAAATGTACAACTAAGCACAGCTGTCGCCGCAAGCGTAGACAGCACTTTAAAAGGCTTTTTCTTCATCCCCATTCCTCCCCAATATTAAATACGTTACAACGTTTATATAATAAAGAATATTCTAATAATTTGCAATATACTGTCTTAATTTGTAATATTTTTGAAAACATTCTTTGTTTTAGATTGGTATACATTCTGATTCATCGATATTTATGGTTGCTTCTTGCATGTGAATTAGAATCGTGGCATGTATGTTTTCTTCTACGACAAGGACATCCAAAGAAATCCAATCCATATGCTCATTTTTATTTTGATCTTCAGTTTCAGGTGATAGCAGTTGGCTTAAAATCATAAAGAAATCGTCCACTATATTTAGTGGACGATTTCTTTATTTATCTAAAATACAACTACAGTATCTCAATATACCCTTCTGTTCCATGTACCCGAATTCGTTGCCCGTCTTTTATTAGTTTTGTAGCATTCTCTACTCCGACGACTGCTGGTAATCCATATTCACGTGCAATAACTGCTCCATGTGTCATGAGTCCGCCAACTTCGGTGACTAACCCTTTTATAGATACAAACAATGGTGTCCAGCCAGGATCAGTAAATGCGGTAACTAATATATCTCCATCTTCTAAATTCGCATCTTCCATATTTAAAATAACGCGAGCTCTCCCCTCTATAACTCCTGAAGAAACAGGTAGACCTACGATGGCTTCCGTAGGGAGATTTTCTCGTTTGTACTTGCCTGTAATGATTTCTCCATCAGACGTAATAACACGTGGAGGTGTTAGTTTTTCATATAATTTGTGCTCATTTTTCCGATTATTGATGACTTTGTAATCTAGTTTATTTGTACAAACAACTTCGTGAAGCTCTTCAAAAGTTAGATAGTATATATCTTCTATTTCATGAATAACACTATTTTGCACGAGTTGCTCGGCTTCTTTTAATATTGCCTGCTTATATATGAAATAGCGATTAATCATGCCGTACTTTGGATATTCACGATAACCGATAAAATTCCGGATGTTACTAATCATTCGCTTCGTCTCTTCTATTTTTTGTTTACCATCCGGCAAGTGCTGCAATCGCTCTAATAACTCTTCTTCTTTTTTCAAAGCTTCCTGCAGCCCTGCTTCAAATTTCCGTTTACTAGCACCAGTTTCAAAATCTCTTATGTTATTTAAAATCATCGGGATAATTGTAGTTGGCTTTTCACTCCAGCGCGTTTTTGTGATATCGATTTCTCCGCTGCATCTCATTCCGTATTTATTCAGAAAAGCATAGATTGCATCTTGTGCTTTATCCCCGCCTTCAAACTTAACTAGCTCATCTAAAAAACTGTCATCTTCTATATGCTGTAAATACGCAATGACTTCTGGATATGGCCGAATCACATCTGCAACATCGAGTAATGCTAGACCCATTTCCGACGTAATATTGTTTTGTACAGATTGTGAAAGTGTGTCTGCTACGTTTTTTTCACCTAGCCATTGCTCCATCTTTTCATTGATCCATGATGAAGCATTCATACCTGCCATAAGGACAGCCATACTTTGCGGGTGAAATAATATTTTCTTTAATTGCTGGATATCTTCTAAAATAAAATCAAGTACATCCAGCCCTGATTTCGTTTGAATGTTTTGTTTTAACTCTTCGATCGATGCTTGACTATTCTTTATTAAATCCATAACGATTGCCGGATCGCTTTCGATTTGTGGTTGTGAACTTGCAGGTGGCATACTTTTACCAAGACTCTTTTCTTTTTCATCATCCGGTAACAATTTGATAAAATTATCTCGCTCTATTACAATCGTTAATGCATCTTTAATAAGCGGCTCCGAGTTCCCTATTGTATTTAATAAAAGTTCTCTACTAGCAGGCGACGCCAGTCTTTGTGCAACATCAACAAACAGCCTTCCTCCAGCTTGAAACCTCGGTCCAAAGGATGTTAACTGGAATAAAGACATTCCTAACGGCTTCAAAGGATCGGTCATCATTTGTTGGTGACCAACCGATACATACACATGATTTTCCTGATCATTTGCTTCTGGAATTGGATATAAAGTCGTTATCGGCCTGCTTTGAACAATATAAAATGTGTCATTAACTAAACACCATTCAATATCTTGTGGGCAGCCAAAATAAGCTTCGATCTGTCTTCCAATCTGTGCTAGTTGTAATATTTGTTGTTCCGTAAGCGTTTGAATCTTTTGCTGAGCGAGATTGATTTGTTTCGTCTCTGTTCCGCCCTCTTTTAAGGCATAGATAGCCAATTTTTTAGTTGCGATCATCTTCTCGGCGATTTCGCCTTCTTTTACTTTATAATTATCGGCAGAGACCAGTCCTGATACTAATGCCTCGCCAAGTCCAAAACTGGCATCGATCGATAACACCTTTCGGTTACAAGTAATCGGGTCAGCAGTAAATAAAATTCCCGAAGCCTGCGGGAAAACCATTCTTTGAACGACAACACATATAGAAACTTGGCTATGTTCAAAACCATTTTGCATGCGGTAAATGACTGCTCGATCTGTAAATAAAGAAGCCCAGCACTTTCTTACATGCTGCAAGATTGCTTCTTTTCCGATGATATTTAAATACGTATCTTGTTGACCAGCAAATGAGGCATATGGTAAATCTTCAGCAGTAGCGCTAGAACGCACTGCATAAGCATGTTCCTTTCCAAAACGAGAGAGATAATGAGCCACCGCTTCCACTACATCAGAAGGGATTTCTACTTCCATAATGGTTTCTCTAATCTTCTTACTGATTTCAGCAATTTGAGCCCGGTCTTCAATTTTTAACATTGCTAATTGACTCAACAAAGCTTGAAACGCTTCATTTTGTTCGATGGCTTTTTCATACCCTATCGTTGTAACACAAAACCCTTCTGGCACTTGTATCCCTTGAATATTTGATAATTCCCCTAAATTCAATCCTTTTCCGCCAACGAGCGAAAGCTGTGTTTTTTCTATTTCCTGAAAATCGAGAACGAAAGAACTCATTCGGCACCTCTCCTTACTGTTCATGTGCTATTGATTGTAGCAGTAGTAAATGAGAATAAACAGTCTATTTTGAACGTGATTTACATGATATAATTAAGTTAGGAAGAGATAATTATTTTTATTCCCCCTCTAATTCACTTCAATTACATCACCAAACTTAAACATTCTCTTATTACGAAAAACATCAGTACATATAATCGTCTTATTTAATGGAGGAATATCAACTACTGTTATGTAATTTTTATATAAGTAGCCACCTCTGTAATATGTAAACAGTGTGTATGTTCAATTTCACGACCATTACGACAAAAAAATCACCAACTTCTTTACGTACAGGAAATCGGTGATTTTTGTTTAAATAGTCTCTTAAGGAACTATCAGTTTTTTGTTATGTTCAGATTTTCCAAAACTAGTTTCTTATACTCATCACATATGGATACATTGGATCTCTTAATTCAAAGTCATACGTTTCTCCATTCACAATTCCTACCACCTTCTCACTATCATATAAATTGAGTAAGAAACCGGCCATTTGTTCAGCTGTATGGAACTTAGGAACAACATTATCATATTCAAAATTATCAACATCATAAGACCGTTTTGCAAATTCGGTCTCTGTAGCAGCAGGAGCTAAAACTTTTGCTTGCATTTCCGCTCCTTTTTCTTTTAATTCTTGTGCTAGACCTTCTGTAAATGCACTTACATAAAACTTTGTCGCGCAGTAAGTCACAGCATCGGCCACAATCCTATATCCTCCTCCTGAAGATATATTGATAATTTGAGTTCCTTCAACATCTGCATAATCACGTACATAAAGAGAGGACAGAACGGTTAAAGCCTCAATATTCAAGTGAAGCATCGTCTCAATTTTATTTAACTTTTGCTCCCCAATGGAAGCAAAGTTTCCAAATCCAGCATTATTAATCCAGGTGTCGATTTGATAAACCTGAAGACTTTCATAGAATTCATAAACATTTGCAGTAACAGATAAGTCAACGGTTCGAATGACAACATCCAGGTCTGGATTAATTTCAGCCACTTTTGACTTTAACTTTCCTAATTCCTCCGTTCTGCGTGCTGCTATAATTAAGTTTTTTCCACGAGTCGCAAAAGCAAGAGCGGTTTCATATCCAATTCCTGAGCTAGCCCCTGTAATAACTGTATATTTCATATAAATCCCTCCTGAATTTTATCCAATTGATTTAATTGTAAACGAACTATGAGTTGATTATAATGATTAGAGTAAACTCTAAGTCAAGAAAAATTTATATGGAGGTTTCTTATGTACACTATTGGTGAAGTGGCTAAAATGTTAGAGATAAGTACATATACATTACGGTATTACGAAAAAGAAAAAATTATAATTCCTGTTCGTAACATTAACGGAGACAGACGATATAACGATTCACATATTAAATGGCTGCAATTTGTTATCAAGTTAAAAGAAACACAAATGCCAATTGCGAAAATAAAGAAGTATGCTGCATTAGCTTTGGAAGGAGAACATACCACGACAGAGCGTTTAAATCTTTTAGAAGAACATAAACACTCTATTAAGGAACAAATTAGAACGTTAAAAGCTGCGGATGAGATGCTTGAATATAAAATTACCACTTACAAAGATTTCATCAATAAACGAGATTAAATACAGGTTTTATAAGGAAAATCGCCACAGATCTATGGAATAGAAAGAACCATAACCTTGCCGTTTCCCTCTTATTCCCCACTATTTTTGGGGATTGAACAGTTAAAGATATACGCTGGTGGTACATTTTTAAGTTCCCTTTTCACATCTATTCTATTAAAAAACTGATTAAGAAAATTCTTTTTAAATTTAGTATATTGAAAGGTAATAAAATTCCCACCTTCCTTTAAAATTTTGGTAGTAGTTAATAAAATTTTTTTTGAAACATTTGGGGGTAAACTAGAAAAAGGAAGACCAGAAACAATATAGTCTGCATAAGGAATGCAATAGCCCTGTAGATACTCGTCAATATTTTCCGCAGACCCTAATACAATGAATATATTTTTCTCTTTTTTATATTTTTCTTTCAATAATAAATAAAACTCTTTATTATTTTCCACTAATAAAAGAGTAGTATTCGAACTTCGTTTTTCAAGCAATTTATTCGTGAATACACCCGTACCTGGCCCATATTCAACAATATATTTAGCTTCCTTAAAATTGATGCTTTCCACCATTTTATCTGCAAGAAACTTTGAACTTGGAAGTACTGCACCAACGTTTCTTGGATTCGTTATATATTGAGATAAAAAAGACAGAGGCTTCATATTTAATCACTCCAATAGTTTGAATTTACTACTATAGTTTAAAATTCAAACCTGAAGAAACTATAGTGACATCCTTAAGAATCCTTAAGATTTGAATAAGCTCTCTAAAAATAGTTTTTCTTAAAGGACATACCTTATAAAAACTCCCTCTCTCCCCTTTACCATAGTTTTTTCAAACGTCAGATACAGAAAACCATATATTTCCCCTTCACTTTTCAAAGAAAACCTATAAGATTACCAGTAATTATACACATACTTGCGGTCATATCCATGAAAAATTCGTCGGTGCAACGTTTTGTAAGGCTAAACTTGTTACATAACTGGATTTACAATCATTATGTCCGTACATTTTCATATTTCGTACAACCTAATCATCTTTTCATCCATAGCACTTTTGAAGGTACTTCTCCTACTACAGCCCACTTTATATACCGCGAATCAAGTCTTTTTTTAATATATGAAACAATTACATAAAAGTTACGAAGATCTACACAAATAATAATCACACAAGGTCATCACTCAAAGTGACAAACATAATGACTCCCCTGCTCTATTCTCGTTAATCTGCATAAAAGGAATCCCATGCTCGCGTAAATAATGCGTAAGCCGTAATGTAACAAAAAGCCTTTATTTTGATCAAACTTTCTTTCAAATCTACAATTAGAAAAAACTCTGTAAAATTTTTTACAGAGTTTTTTTCTAATTATTTATTGTTTTACATATCGAATACGAACGTTATCGTCCATGTGATAAATTTGTAATGTATTACCATCGTAGTTTTGTAGTTTATACATTACACTGTCATTTGTTAGCTTCACTTCTTGACCGTCTTTAACTGTTTTTGTTATTTTTAAGGCTAACTGGAATGACGGAACATCTACTGTATATGTTCCTGTTAAGTAGTTATCCTTATTCGGATAAGAACCATTCGCATAAGACTCAAATGTCTTATCACCTTTTAGTACTAACGTAGTTTTCACGCCACTACCGTAATCAATACCCCAATTACCAATAATTTCAGTACCGTCTTTTATGTTCTTTTGCATGTTTCCATAACTAATTCCTAACTCTTCAGATGTACCAATTGTACCTACGAATACGCCAGTTTTAGCTTGACTTTTATCTGTCTGAGCCTGACTGCCAGTAGTTGGGTTTGCTGATATAGAACCACTAGAACTACTTGTTGTACTGGAAGGTTTATCTGTAGTTGTACCACCGCTTACTTCGGATCTTAACTTATCGAATGTAGGTTTCCAAATACGTTTTGCTTCCTCTAGTTTTGCATTTGCTTTATCTAAGATTTCCTTATCAGTCTCTAAGCTGAAACCTTTATCGTTGAATAACTTCTCTATTTCACCGAATGTTTCTCTTAATTTACCTGTAGCTCTTTCAATCTCTTTTTGATCTTCTTTATGTTTTGGCGGTGCGGCAATCTTCTCTATCTTATCAAATACTTTATAGACGTCTTTAATGCTATCTAATACCTCAGTGTTTGATTTACTTCCGTTTCTCAAATCTCTTACCGAAGCATCATAGTAATCAAATCGTCTTAACATATCCTGTTCAATGTCTAATAAATATTGTGCATAATCTTCATCTAAAACTCGAACCTTTTGAACATCTTTACTTTCTTCTTTCGAGTTAGTTGATTTTTCTTTTGTTTCAGAAGACTTATGTTTACTTGTTTCTTCTGTCTTTTCTTCTTTATTTGCCGATTCTTTTACTGTAACACAACCACTTAATAATAATGCAACTGGAACTGCAACACCTATTAGCTTCTTCACTTTCATACCTCATACCCCTTTGAGTAATATATTCTTAGTTGGTTTTACTAGCGATACTCTTTGCTGCTTCTTCAAACAGTTTTGAACCTTCTTGTGCTTTCGATACGGATTGATGCATTTTACTCTCGTCTTCTTGGTCTAATGCATCAAAGAGAAGTTGGAAACAATCCGCATACAGTTCCATTGACTGCTTTATCTTCGCCTGTTCTCCCTGTAACTCAGGAGGTGCTTGCAGATTCTTCAGTTTCGTTGCGGTTGCCTTTGCTCCACCTAAACTCAGTTGTACTTCACTTTTCTTTTGTTTGTATGACTTTACGTCTGAACCTGCTATTCCTTCAATTAATTTCATTGTATCTTCAATTTGAGTAGCACTGTTTATGATATCTGACTTATACCTTTCAACATCTGAACCAGTTACCTTACCAGTTGAAGAACTAGAAGAAGAACTTGGTTGACTACTTGATGAACTACTGTTTGTACCCTCACCTTTCGCTACAGATAAGCTATCCTCTTTCTTGCTATCAGTTGACTTACTCTCTTTCTCAGAAGTCTTACTCTCTTTCTCTACCTTTTGCGTTTCTTCTTTCTTTGGTTCAGCTTTCTTACCATCAGTTTCAATTGTAATACAACCACTCAATAACATAACTGGTAACGCTAAACTTACTAATTTCTTTGCTTTCATGCCCCTCATACCCCTTTATTTGTAAAATCCAGTGCAAACAAGTTAATATACTTAACTAATAAATTTTCCCCGAATAATTTATTAGAAACTATTATCCATAGATTGCCTGTATATTCACAATTTTTCTATATATATTATTTTACAAAAAATCACAAATATGGTCAAAGGTATTTATGTAGTTTTTTAAGAGTAATTTACTAGATGGGGTCACCATATTAAATCCTTGCGTTGGGTTTTCCACCTCTTTTAGGTTTAGAATCATTATAGCAATGTAAATTTTGTATTATTATTTTTCTAACAATCAAATTGAATAAAATCTATACATTGTATTCATTTCTTTAAGTCTATTAAAATATCAAAAACACCTGTTTTTTAATGTAAAACAAATGTTTTTCTATATTTAAGCACTACTATTGGATAGAGGAATCTTTACCGCAATAATTACAGCACAAACAAAAAGGCCGCGTTTGCGGCTCATGAATTTATAGGACTAATACATGCGTTAGTTGAATGACTTATCGTTTAATCGCATCAACAATTAGCGATGGAAAACCAAGTTTGTCTCCTTTATTTCTAGAATCATATCTTTTTGAACGGAAGATAACACCATCATTCGCATCCCATTCGATTGCCACAAGTACGTTTTTGACATAACACACCTGCTATCTGTAAACTTATCAACTTTGTCTTGTTAAATATATAATGAAAAAAGAGCCAATCCCCTATACAATAGAAGATTGACTCTTTACCTTATTTATTCGCCTATTTCAGAAAATCGTTTAATACGTTCTCCGATTTCATTACGAACACGTTGAAATTCAGACCACTCTTTTCCTGCCGGATCATCAAATCCCCAATGAACACGATGAACGTGCGGAGGTGTAGAAGGACAGACAGAATCTGCGTGGCTACAAAGAGTAACGACTAAATCAGCATTATTTAAAATGTTTGAATCAATCATATCCGATGTTTGATTTGTTATGTCGATATTTACTTCTTTCATCGCTTTAATAGCATTTGGATTTACTCCGTGTGCTTCGATTCCTGCAGAATATACATTCCACTTATCGCCTAAATATTGTTTGCCCCATGCTTCTGCCATTTGGCTTCGGCATGAATTTCCTGTGCATAAGAAATAGATTGTCTTTTTGTTTTTCATGTTGTTTTCCGCCTTTATTTTTAAATTATACTGGTTGATCATTAAAATATTTACGCTTAAACCAAAAAGCAACATTTACAAGTGCAATCATTACAGGTACTTCAACTAACGGTCCGATAACAGCTGCAAATGCTGCGCCTGAGTGAATACCAAAAACACCAACTGCTACAGCAATTGCTAACTCAAAGTTGTTGCTACCTGCTGTAAATGCTAACGTTGTAGTCACCGAATAATTTGCACCAATTTTTCTTCCCATAAAGAAAGAAACAAAGAACATCACAATAAAATAGATTAATAACGGAATCGCTATTCTTACTACATCAAATGGTACGCTAACAATCATTTCTCCTTTTAAAGAGAACATGATGATAATCGTAAATAGTAATGCAATTAATGTAAGTGGACTAATCTTAGGTATAAACACCTTTTCATACCACTGTCTTCCTTTTAGTTTCACTAATACAAATCGTGTTAACATACCGGCTATAAAAGGAATTCCCAAATAGATAAATACTGATTTCGCTACTTCTACCATTGTAATATCTACAATAGCCCCTTCAATTCCTAACCACTCTGGGATTACTGTTACAAACACGTATGCATAAACTGAGAATAATAACATTTGGAATACTGAATTAAAAGCAACTAAACCTGCTGCATATTCTTTATCACCATCAGCTAGATCGTTCCACACAATTACCATTGCAATACAACGTGCTAAACCAATCATAATGAGCCCGACCATGTATTCTGGCTTATCAGGAAGAAAAATAATTGCTAAAACAAACATAAGTACAGGCCCAATAATCCAGTTTTGTACTAAAGATAGAACCAACACTTTTACATCTTTAAATACCCGGCCCATTTCCTCATAGCGAACCTTCGCCAACGGTGGATACATCATTAAAATCAAACCAACAGCAAGCGGGACAGACGTCGTTCCAACTTGTAATGTATTAAGTCCGTCTACTACACTAGGAAACACAAATCCTAAACCAATTCCAACAGCCATAGCTAGAAAAATCCATAATGTTAAATATCGATTTAGAAAAGATAAACGTTTCATTTTATTTTCCATCTCCTATTAACAACAAGAATTTTTATCTACTACGTTAGAAGTCGTGCAACAAGATGGATCTTCAATTTTATGAACATCACTATCTGCTTTTGTATAAAAGAACTCCCACTCGTTACCATCAGGATCCGTTACCCAAAACTTATCTTGAACCGCATAACAACAAGTAGTATCCATCTCATCACGTGCAAAGAAACCTTCTTTTTCTAATCTTTCTTTATGAAATGTAATTTCTTCAGCTGTCTCTACTTGGAAACCAAAATGATTTACCTGATTTCCCTTCACTTCATCTCGTACATTCAGTGTAAAATTAAGCCCTGGGTTTTCTAATAAAAATTTTGCATAATCTGTTTTCACTTTAACGGGTGATACGCCAAATACCTTTTCGTAAAATTCAATAGACTTCTCTAAATTCGTAACATTTATACCGACGTGAACATATCTCATACCTTATTCCTCCTCTTTACATGTTGTTAATCAAGTTTTTTTGATTAATATTGCAAAATTTTAACAACAGCTACCTTTTCCTGTTTTTCTAAAGATACAGCACAATTCTTCTGATAATAAATTATTCACTTCCGCATCATTTAAATCATAATAACTCCACGTACCTTTTGTTTCTTTTACAATTAAACCTGCATCTAATAAAATCTTTAAATGATATGACAACTTAGATTGCGTCATTTCAAAAATCTCCGTTAAATCACATACACAAGTCTGACCTCGCTGGCAAAGTTCATACATAATCTCTAACCGTTTCTGATCAGCCAACGCTTTAAATTTTTTCTCATAGAGCTGAAAATCTTGTGCCACTGTAGTTCACTCTCCCTTCATCAACTTTTTTTGATATTTATAGTATATACGCTGTTTAGTTCTTTATGCAACTTATTAATCAATTTTTTTTGATTAAAATAACTCAACTTCCTCTCATCATATCCATGCCACCATTAAAAAAGGTCATAGCCTTTCCAAAAATGAAAAACTACGGTTCTTTTTACAACTTAATAGTTACAATATTTCCGAGGAATGGAGTCTCTATAACTGTTTTAAATTTTAATTTGACCATTATAGAGTAGTGCCCCATCACCATCAAGCTAAGAAAAACAAATACCCCCAAATGAAAAAAATCGATATAACTCTTCGGCAAATAAAGATAACTCTTGTTTTTGGTGCATATTCATAAAAAGCACGTCACCCTTTCTCATTAACATAAGAGAATAGTAATGTGCTTTTAATTTCAAAAATGGTCTAAATCCTTAAGTTGATGGTTGTGGGGCGGGACCCCAATAAGAACGGTATCTAAGGTTGTATGAGAGGTGTTAGTTCCATTCCAAAGGCCTCAGCCTACGATTAACTCAAGTACCGATTTCGGATGACCCCCATGTGATGAAGTTCGTGTCCTGCGATGCCGTACGCGAGGGCGCGCGCCGTAATGCTTAGGTTGTTGGCTGTGCCCTTGCGGGTCCACGCCTCCGCCGGTAGCCCGCGCAGCAATGTGATCGTTGATTGCCGTACGGCCCGGTAGTCTTCGGCCAATTGCGCGGTTGTCCACCTTCCGAAAGGAGGCATGAACAATTCCTGATCAAAACCAGTCAGAGGCGTCTGGTCCCCTCTTGCGAACCGGAGCAGGCGGTAGGTCATGACACGTTCCGAGTCTGCAATGTGGCCCACGACTTCTTTCAGCGTCCATTTTCCTTCAGCATACCGATACGCGTACTGGCTTTCGGTCAACGATGCCAGGAGCTCGGTCATTTGCTTTTCCTGGGCGAGCAGAATATCGATGATGTTACCGTCCGGTACCAAACGGATATATTCGCCGGAGTTCCCGGCGTATTCTTCTTCTGACGGTCTTTGATTCATGCGTAGTCACCTCTTATATGTAGATATAGAAAATTATAGCACTCGTCTATGTCTAATAAATTCGCGAAATGATGGAACTTTCCTTCTAATAATTGAGGATAAGCAACTATTTAGTTTGTCGGTCGCCACACTATCCTGATTCGTTAGCACAATAAGCAATGTTAATCAATAATGCATAAAAATTATCTGTTATACAATATTTCGAAGTTATTAATATATAAAGGTAACACCTTCTTTTTTAATTTAAAGATGGATTTTCAATTATATTTTGAAATGAATCGGAGTAAAACACACTAGTCTAACTACTTTTTTATAAACATCGTAACATTATTTCCCCCCCCATATTTCCATCAATTTGAGAAATGTATTCTTCTCAAAAATGAAAATCGACCTAAGATCCTATGGACAACTATGAAAGGATGAAATTTTCGTTTTGGGGATATTTCAGAAGTATAGCTTGATAGATATGGGGTGGGACCCCATACAGTACGATTTTATTTCAAAGACACAACGATCTTACTACACACTGTTTATTTATCCCACACTCTCATCTGCTAGTATTACTATTTTTTATTACTAATGTTGCCGTTTCACTCGGATGGCTAAGAGGAAAATGATGGCCATATGGAACAAAATCAACCTTACCAAGATGCGATGGAGCAGAATAGCCTCTGTCATAATCCCCCCAAATAATGTGAAGATTATACTTTGTTACTTCATTGAAATCACCTTGATCGTTTTTCAGTAGTAAACTGTTAAGCTGAACCGTAGTATTTAAAATTCTAGGAGAAGTAAAACTGTTACTTATTTTTTCGATATAATGTTCAGGGATGCTCTCCATACTTTCAAACAAACCATTACTTAATAAATAACGCCCTATCAAATTAGTAGTTGCCAATTTTAATGTCCATTTGTTCATAAATTGAGGAACATTTAGCGATTTAGCATTTTTTTTAGCAACAGGTGGCTGAAGTAAAGTGATTGAATACTTCTTATCTATGTACTCTTGTACCAATGCTTCCAGAAGAATAAACGCACCGAATGAATGGCCAATTAGATGTGCACCATTAGTAGCTTTCTCCAATAACTTTTTCACTACATTCAAATAGATATCTAGAATATTTTTCTCTCGTTTAAAAGGAGAACGTCCCAAACCTGGAAGATCCAAGATCCATACAGGTTGACCAGTTTTTTCATGAAGCTCTTGTGCTAAAGGAAATAAATCCTCTCCATCACTCAATAAACCATGTAATAAAATAAACGGTTTACCCTCTCCGTGTAATTGGTAAAGGGTAGTGTTATCGCATAATGTTCGTTTAAATAAATGATTATGCTGGCCATTTTGATACATCATTCGATAATCCAGATCAGCTACTACGGCAGGGAAAAATTTCATTACACTCGTCTTCTTAAACCAATCTCCTCCCATAATTTTTTTCGCTGAAACATTTGAAAATTTTCGTTTTGTAATAAAATTCAGTCCATCAGAAGGAATTTTTGTTATTTTACTTACTCCACTATTCATAATTGCTTTCATAAGTGGCATTGGGACAGAGATTTTTGGTACCCTCATATTCATACTTTCCGACATAATACTTAATAATTCAGCAATGTTCTGATCGTGCTGTTTGTCTTCAACAAGTGTATATGTTTGAATAGTCGGTTGCTCCAATCTGAAAACCTGCACAATAAACTTCGCAAGCTCATCGTTTGAAATAAGTGGTAACCTATATCCCTTACCTCCAGGAATCACTGGCATGAGCCCTCTTCGCATACTCATCACAAGCAAACCTAATCCTGCTATCTGCTCTGTACTTCCTGTTTTACTACTACCAACTACAGTTGGCGGATTAATTACAGAAAGCGGATAACCTACTGCTGATGCCTGGTGACGGATATAAAGATCTGCTAAAAATTTTGTTCTCTCATATGGATTTTTCATTTTCAAATAATTGTTTCCTTCTTTAAACACATCAATTGCAATCTTGCTATTTTTATCATCAAAGGGACTCATATAACCTACAACATGAATAAATTGTTGCAAGCCCTTCAATTGATGAATACTTTTAGCTAATTCACTAATATGTTTGGCGCCATTTAAAAATACGGAAGCTGCCTCTTTACTTGTCACTTGAATATCCATGGGGCCTCCTGCGTGAATAATCACATCCGTTTTCAATATCCTCTCCTTATCTTCAGCACTTAGACCTAAATCTATTTTCGTCAAATCACCTTCAATAAAGTGCATAACTGCCTTTTTTAAGATGCCTCTTTCTTGAAAAATGCGTGTTGCTTTACTTTTCGACCTCACTAATAGAAGAATTTTAACATCCTCTTTGGCTAATTCTTTCACTAATTGCTTTCCAATAAAGCCTGTTCCACCAATTAAAAATACTGTTCTCATATAAAATCTCCTTTTTAGTACTATTCAGTACTAATTTGATGTAAAAAAAAAGCTTCTTTTATCGAAGCAAGTTAAATAAATGATCTGCTGTTTTCGTGATTACAGTTGCATCCTTCAATGTTTCTGAAATAAATAACGCTCCTTCAAGATTTGTAATAAAAAGTGATGCTACCTCATCAATATTAATCGTATTTCTGAATTCTCCATTCTCTACCCCTTGTTTAAGTAATAGAGAAACTTTCTTTTGTAATTCTGTAAAAAAAAGACCTATTTTTTCTTTTATTTGCGTGGCCTGTGTAGGACTTTGAATATAAAGAGTAATAAATGGACAGCTCCCCTTATACTCTCTCGACTGAACTCCTTGTGATAATTGCTTTAAAAACAGTTGGATACGATCTTCAACTAAAAATTGGTTCTGAGAAAGTACGTCATCAATTGCAGATTGATACATTTCAATCCAATAATCAACGACCCCTTCTAATAATACTTCCTTATTAGAAAAGTGATAATACACATTAGACTTTGAAACTTTGCTTACACGTACTAATTCATCCATACTTGTATAAGCAAACCCTTTTTCTAAAAATAATGTTGCAGCTACTTCAATCACACGTTTTTGATTCATTAATTTTACCTTTGTCATAACTAGAACTATATAGTACTAATTTAAATGTTGCAAGTATTTATGTTAATTTAGAAAAAAGTTTGATTAAAAAAGTTCCACTAACATTGATTTTACTGCAAAAAAATCTTATTTTGAATAAAGTTGAACTGAACCCCGAAATTGTTAATTCACTATCGTCTAATAGGGGTCACCATACATACCCATCAACTTAAGAAAAAGAAATGCCCCCAAAACGAAAAAATGAGCGGCTTCTCAAAATAGCTATCTGTAGAGAAAGAAAATTTTAATTTAGGGGGATATGAAAATATTAGCTTGATGGGTATGAAGTAGTGCCCCTATAAACAAAATCCTCCAGAAACATCTAAAATTTGCCCTGTTACCCACCGACTATCAGAAGAAGCAAGGAATGCGACTGCATCTGCAATATCTTCAACTTGCCCTATTCGTCCGAACACAGATGAATTCGTAGCAAAATTTCGTATTTCCGGATTATCTAGCAATTTCGCATTTATATCTGTCTTCGTATATCCAGGCATAATTGTATTCACTGTTATACCTCTTTCTCCAAGATGTTTAGCTAGAGGAAGTGTCATCGTATTTAGTGCACCTTTACTTAAACCGTATGCAATGGACCCTGTAAAACCAAGTCTTACTTCAGCTGATGAAATGTTAATAACTCGCCCCTCCGCTCGTAATAACGGTAATGTTTGCTGAATTAAGAAGAACGGTGCTTTAATATTTACAGACATAATTTCATCAAAAACTTCTTCTGTCGTATTTTCAATTGTTCCTTGTGTACCTATCCCTGCATTGTTTACTAAAATATCAATCTCTGATGTACCAACTCTTATTTGTAATTCATTCTTCAATTGTTCTACTATCTTTTTGACACCATCAATTGAATTGAAATCCGCTTCAATTAAGAATGCCTTTCCTCCATTAGATTCAATCTCACTAATTGTTTCATCTGCAGCTGCTTTATTTCGGCCATAGTGAATTGCAACTAATGCACCGTCGTTTGCTAATCTCATCGCAATCGCACGGCCAATGCCGCGACTCGCTCCTGTTACTAACGCTACTTTCCCATCAAGATTTTTCATTTTTTCCATCCTTCCTAAATTTCCGTTTAATAAAGTGAAACTTTAATCAGCCCTCACCAATCGGGCGTTTACGGGCAGTTAATGTGAGATAAATTCTATACTTATATTTTCATGCAAAAACCAATCATTTTAAATATAGATTTATAGGTAATTTAGTTCGTTTACTTATGATATTATAGTTATAATTTGTAATTTACTTTAGAAAATATAACAAGGAGGCTACACAATGCAAAACGCAGTAAAACTGGATGAAATCGATCATAAAATTATGAACTTGTTATATGAAAATGCGAGAATTTCCGTTTCAGAAATAGGACGGATCATATCCATGACGCAGCCTGCTGTAAAAGAACGCATTAACAAACTTGAAGATCAAGGCGTTATAGCTGCATACCGAACGAAATTTGAGCCTTCCAAAATTAATAAAAACATCCAAGCATTTATTATGTTCAAAACGAGTCAATGCTCTGATTTCATCCAATATTGTAATGCCGCTCCTGAAATAACAGATTTATATCGAATTAGCGGGGAATTTAATTATATGATGAAAGTCATGAGCGATTCGATGGATTCTCTCGCTGCATTTTTAGACTCTTTAATGCAATTTGGATTATCATCTCCTTTAATTGTTTTAAAGAGTGAATTTGAAGAGAAATTGTCGTTCTGATAAGAGGGTACTAAGGTAGAAATATGAAGTGTATGTGGAAAAATTCTTTTATAATATAATAAAACCAGCCATAGGCTGGTTCTTTTTTCATTCAATTTCCTACTAAAAAATCCCGAGTATAATTCTCCTTCTTCCCTATCCTTGATTCTTCCGCGCCTCTCTAAACTCCTCCTTCACCTTCTCTAACAGCCCTTCTTCTGTAATTAATCGATACGCTGTATTCGCTAGTGCTTTTGCCGATGTAATTAATGCTTTGTCCCCGAGTTCTGAACGAGCTGCCTCTCTAAATTCATTCGTATGTGCAATTAAATCATCTGGTCCGATTTTAATGTACGGATGAATTGTCGGTACGACTTGGCTTACGTTTCCTGCATCTGTTGAGCCAATTCCTACTCTTTCTTTACGGTTTACATCTTCACCTAGTAGTTCTAACTCTTCGGCTACGACGTCATTAAATGTTTTTGTTACGAGCAATTCATCGATTTCATTTTGGAATTGATGAATTTTTACTTTTGTGCCTGTTGCTAACGCTGCACCCTGTGCAATATTTCTTACTTTCTCTGTTACTTCCGCACATCTTTTTCTCGTTGCAGCACGGATGAAGAACCTTGCCGAAGCGTAATCAGGAATAATATTAGGTGCTTTTCCGCCTTCTGTAATGACTCCATGAATTTTCACATCTGACGGCAGTTGTTGGCGAAGCGCATTAATACTGTTATAAAGCTGAATAATCGCATCTAATGCGTTTATTCCTTCTTCTGGTGACGCTGCTGCGTGAGCTGTTTTTCCGTAAAAATGAAAATCAAGTGGATCAACTGCTAGTGACGGACTCGTTGTCGCTGTTTTTCCGCTCGGATGAATCATAAGCGCCGCATCAATGTTTTTAAATAAACCAGCTTTTACATAACTCGATTTCGCGCTACCGTTTTGCCCTCCTTCTTCAGCTGGTGTCCCAAACACGACAACTTCTCCGCCGATTTCTTCCAGTATTTCTGATAATGCGATCGCTGCCGCAACGCTAATTGTGCCAATTAAATTATGACCACACGCATGACCGAGTCCTGGCAAAGCATCATACTCCGCTAAAAATGCGATAACTGGTCCTTGTTTTCCTGAGCTTTTTCGCGCGATAAATCCTGTTTCATGACCAGCTATATTATGTTGCAATTGAAATCCTGCACTACCTAGCAATAAACTTAACGTTCTTGATGCATAAAATTCTTGGTTACCAATCTCCGGATTCGCATGAATATCATGACTTGTTTTTATGTACTTTTCCTTATTTCTTTCTATACTCTCTTCAATTGTTTTTCTTTGTGACGTTACTCCTGTCGCTCCCATTTTTCTTCCCCCTTTATTTTTACGTAAAAAAGCCTCTTTCTAAAAGATCGAAAGAGGCTTTGGCATATACAGTCAAAATGAGCTTCTTTCTTATCTTTCAAGTTACCTTGCTGGAATTGGCACAGTATTCATAAAGAATCCGCTGCCGAGGTGTCATAGGGCCAGTCCCTCAACCTCTCGTGATAAGAATTTTCATAAAATTATATTAAATTATTTTTATTCTAAGTTTATTCCAAGTAAAAGTCAAGGAATTCCTATCCGAATTTACCGAATATCTAAAAACCCTTTTAATACACCAATTGTTTCAGGTGCTTGCATTCTTGCACATATGTACGGAAATTCCATACTACCTTCAAACATCATTTGAGATGTAAGAGGTGCTCCTGCCCAAAAGATTTCATCATCGATTAATATAAACGGGAATGCTTTATTTTGCCTTTGTAACTTTATATTTTTTAATGGAACTGGTCCATCACTATAAACTGTTATTTGCGCATTCGTACGCATTAACGCTTGCCATACTCGTTTATCAACTTGCCTTGTACTTGGAAGGGAAATGATAATTTTTCGTTTTGCCGCTAAAATATCTTTTAATAACCCTTTCGGTTCTTCAAGATTCATTTCCATAAACCAACGTAATCGTTTCGAGATTTTTCGCTCCCACACTTGTCTTGATGTCGTGCGATCATACACATCTCCGTGACGTTCTATATGAGCGGTTAATTGCGATAACGCTTGTTTTCTCGACAGATTTTTACGCATGTAGTGGCAATCTGATAATTGAATGAACTTTCCTCTCGCTCTCGTTACTGCTACATTGACGAGACGATGGTTTTTATGATCAAAGAATAACACACCAGGGCGTTCTTGTGGGTAACTATCAACCGTATCAAAGATCATCATATCTCTTTCAGAACCTTGAAACTTATGAACAGTCGCCGCTAAAACTGGTATGTGTTGATATTTCGTTTTCTGCAACATTTCTCTAATACAAGTTGATAAAAAACGTGACTGTGCCCTGTATGGCGTAACTACACCGATAGATTGAACACCGTCTAACAGTCCAATTAACATCATTTGCATCGCCACTAAACCAGACATAATATTAAAACGCGAACCAGACGCAGCATCTTTTAAAGAAAATGCTCCCATTAAGCTCGTATCAAATAAAACACTGGCTTCATTTGCGAACGGTTGTAGTTTTGCAAGTTCCTTACGCTCTGAAACAGATGCATGATCATACACTCTATTTTTATAAATAAATGAGTTTGTAAACTTCGATATATCCGCATGCATACGTCTTTGCTCCTGTAGCATAAAAAGGTTGGGATGTGCTTCTGATTTATTTACAGAATCAACAATCCCTGCATGATAAAACATATCTTCGCCGAGCCACTTTCGAACAAGTTCATGATTCGCCATCGCAATAGGAGGCAATTGTAAAAAGTCGCCACAAACGACAATACGTTTTCCAAGAGAAGCAGCTAATGCAATTTGCGGAACATATGCCATACTTACTTCATCTACGACAACTAAATCAAATGTGCGCTCATAAATAAGCGAATCAATTGCACATTTCGATAAAGTCGCACCGATTACTTGCGCATTTTCAATATATTCTTTTTCTACTTCTTTAATTTTCGCTTTTTGCTTTCGAAGATCACTTTCAATCTCTTGTATACGCTTCTTATCAGCAGAAGTCGCTTTATATGATAAAATCTTTTCACGAAGATCTTGTCGTGTCTCTTCTAAATAGAGTCTTTCTTCTCCCCAAGATCCGTTCGTCGTTTCAACTAACTTCGATGCAAGTAACGTTTCATGATTTCGTATATGTTCATGTTGGCTAAAACCGTAACGAACGATTTCACCAGGTGTCCATTTCTTTTTCTTCTCAATTTGCTTCGTTACTTCGCTCATTAATACGTCAACTGCCGCATTACTATGAGCTAACACAAGTACCGATTTTCCTTTTTGATAATGAGCCGAAATAATACGTGATAAATTGTACGACTTCCCTGTTCCAGGCGGTCCCCACACATACGTTGTCGGATTGTAAAAAGAACGGTAAGCCAATTCATTTTTCGTATTTTTCATCTTTTCAAGGTGTTTCGGACTGCTCGTCCCATCAACAAGACGCTTTATACGATTACGTTTCAGCTTATCTTTATGTGCTTCTTTCAATCTCTCTTGCAGTTGTTCTAACAATTGCCACGGTTCACTGTATAAAACGGCTTCTCGTATTTCGCCTTGTATATAATCATTTAACTTCAATTCGATTTCTAATCCATGTACAGACAATACTTCCCCCGTCGCTTCCTCACCATCGAACTCAATTCGAATTGGTGAACCTTCAGGTAAACTTACTTCCGATATAAGCTGAAATACGTATACTGTACTTTCATAATCTGTATATAAAAAACGACCGTTAATGATAGAAATTTTACTACCACCTATCGTTTTCCAATGTTTAATTTCATATGCTAATGCATAATGCCACTCTTTCATTGTTTCCGATAATGAAGGAGTTTGAGTAGTTGTATTCATAGTATAATCTCCTTCCTTCTCCCCAAACATACTTTCTCACTATACCATATAACACGCTAAAATTTGTAAGGTTTTTATCTTGCTTATTTTCTTAATTTTCAATAATATATTGTATATAATTTTCAGAAAGAAGGAGTGCACATGCCAGTTAGAAGAATCGAACACGTCGGACTTATGGTCACAAATTTAGAAACATCTATTTCATTTTATGAAAAAGTAGTTGGCTTACAACTTATTAAACGCATGGGACATCCAAACCCAAACTTAAAGCTCGCATTTTTAGGCGTAGAAGAATCAAAAGAAACGATACTTGAACTAATTGAAGGTTACAACTCTTCCCTTCCGGCAGAAGGAAAAGTACATCACATTTGCTTTAAAGTAGATTCATTAGAAGATGAAATCAAAAGACTAGAAAACCACAAAGTAACGTTTTTACTAGGAGAAGAAATCGAAACATTACCAGATGGAACACGTTACATATTCTTCGCTGGTCCTGATGGAGAGTGGATTGAGTTTTTTGAGACGGAGAGATAAAAAAGGGCCGGAATTTTGGCCCCTTTTTTCGCAAGTGCAGCAACGGTTTGAACACTAGTAACAATTAAACATACCTTCAACCTGAAAATTCACCAAGATTAAGAAACAATCATTTTGTTGGGAGTAGTGGATGATGAATACAGTCTATATTATTGTTTTTTGGGTGCTTATACTTTTTCCACTCCTTTATGTAATCAAGATAAAGAATTGGAATATAAAAGTAGCTGCCGTATTTATTGGAAGGATTCTATTAAGTATCGTCTTTTTCTTAAATGGAATGTATGTAGGACTGCAACGAAATTGGGTACAGCCTCCCTATGAAAAAGAATGGGATTTCTTTATAAAGTCTCTGCAACATGGAAAGACTGAAGCACTTATAGAATTATTACTTCTAATTATTATCATTACTTTCGACTTAATAAATGTATTTTATTATATAAATAAAAAGAAATAAGGTGTTTTTCCTATTTCTTTTCTTACTGGGGTACCGCCCCATCGCCATCAAGCTAATATTTTTAATTACCCCCATAACGAAAATTTTATACATTGTTGACTATTGATAATGATACGTTATGTTAACCTTACATGTATGGAATATACAGGGATTTATAACTTGATATAGAACATAAAAAAGAGGAGTTTATACTGTAAATAAGGGGACATACATATGGAATTAGAATCCGAGGTTAAAGCAATCGTTTTAGATTTAGATGGTACGTTATTAAATTCACAAAAGAAAGTGTCAGAAAGAAATAGAAAGGCTATACTGGAGTGTCTGAAGAAAGGATTAAAGGTTATTTTTGCTACAGCAAGGGCGCCACGATCAGTCAAAATTTTTCTTCCTCACGAACTTCAAGACATTGCAACTATGATTTACTACAATGGAGCTTTGGTAGTGGATAACGCATTAGGTTACAGACAACATTACCCGATTGAATCAGCAATCACAAATGAAATTATAGAATTTGTTATTACTCACCAGGCTGATGCATGCCTCTCAGTTGAATCGGAAGATACATGGTACAGTAATAAAACATTGGATTACAACAAAACCATGAATGCAGTTGTAAATCCAATTGTAGTTCCATTAAATGAATTAAAAAAAGTTAGTGCTTCAAAATTATTAATCTCACAATATACTCATTATGAAAAACTACAAAAACAGTTTGCACATAAAGTAAGTACTATATGTACCGATGCAGGAACTTTAACTCAAATCATGGCAAAAGGTGTTTCTAAAGAACGAGCCGTAAGGGAAATCTGCACCCAAAATAATATCTCTATGGGTAACATAATGGTCTTTGGAGACGATTGGAATGATTTAGAGCTATTCTATACATCTGGTTTTCCAATTGCTATGGGAAATGCAATACCTAAATTGAAGGATGCTGCATATTTTATTACCGATACCAATGATAAAGATGGTGTAGCTCAAGTATTAGAAAAGTTAATTTGTACTGTTAACAACAGTTAAAAGGGTAGAATAGTTACTTCCTATATCGAATTTTACGTCAACTAGTCCATTATGTATCCTTCATCAAAATAGAAAAGTAGAAGTGTATATTTTCCCTTTACTATTGTGCACTCTATATTGCTGTGAATCGTTGACCTTTACTTTTTCGTCAATTATAAACCCTTTACCTATATTTACAGTTCCAGCGACATCTTTCCCCTGCCCAGAAAGGTATTATTGAAACGTAGATTATTAACCTTAGCAACAACACGCTTACCTACAAAGGGACTCCACAGTAATTTCTCCTACTATATATATAAATCATACTTAGTTAAATTGGGTTTATTTTATACGGAGCCAAAAACCTCTAAATGTTTATTTTATAATTACATAAATAATCCTAACATCTCCAAAAATTGATATAATGATACAGTTATTAATAGCAATTAGGGAGATATGCAGCATGAACTATACACATATGCCAAAAGGAATAGGAATGGTTAAGCGGACTCCGTTCGCTCCGATACCGAAGAAATTCATCGGTATTGGTAAGATTGTTAAAAAACAAACAAAAGTGGAGCGCCCTACATTAACCCAAAACGAACAAGAAATTATTGAAAACAAGTTATTATGTTCATTTCTTTCTGAAGAGAAAATATTGATTATTTATTATAGAGATGGTCATTTGCTTACTAGATATGTGACTGTAACTGACATAAATCCGATAAAGAATTTAATAACTTGCACTGATGCATCTTATAACAGAATTTTCCTTAATTTTATAGATATAATTGATTTGAGATAAAAAACATACAGTTTTTCAAATATAGCCGGGAATAAAAATGAAAGAATCTTGTATTCTAGGTTAAATACAGATAGAGCAAAAGTGTAAGTTCTTGTGAGAATTAGCAAGATAAAGGCTGTTTGTTTATGTTTTGGACTGTCTGTTATGGTTATCGAATTTACAAATACAAAAGAGGAACAGAACTCAATAGAGAAAGCTAAGGAAGCATTTAGATAATAGTTGAAGACGCCCGATTAAGGACGGCTTCAACTATTATCTCACTTTGATATATTCATATCACCATTTACCACCTGGTCTAGTATCCATCCACCAAGTAATCGTATGATAAATCCGTTCACTCTTTTACGTCCGTATAGGGTAGACCTAAACAGGACATTTAACTATCTCTATTTTCGTTCGTTGTGTTCGTTTGTTTTGTTAGACATTAAATCGAATTGCAACTACATTCTTCGTATTTAATACGTATTAATTTAGAAAACCCATAAACAAAAAAAGAGTGCTGTGAAGAAGCACACTCATTCAAAGGAATTTACCAATCTCGACGATTATCGCGATCACAGTCACAGTCACGATCATGATTACGTCTGCGACGGCATTCATCACAATCGCAGTCACGGTCACGTCTACAACGACGGTCATCACAATCTCTATGTCTGCGTCTGCAAAACATTAAATCATCCCAAAATCTATTACAATCTCTGCAATGTCTGAAATTACAATTACATCCCATAAATATAATTACCTCCTCTCAACTCTAGGATTCCTCATATTCTATGCTAAAAAACAAAAACAGCTTGTTTACTAGTCTATTTTCTGCATTTTAAAGTAACAATATTATTATCTAATCTTTAAGTTTCAAATCTATTTCACCCCTTATCTTTCCTTAACAACAAACAAGACGCTACCCAGATTACGGCAGCGCCTAACATAACGAACTAATGATTCAAGTTTTCTTTTTCTATAACGACACCTTTATAGTATCGTTATCAATTTTTTCAAAAACCATACTTTTAAACCTAGTCTTGAAAATATTACTTTTAAATGGCATTTGCTGTGTACCAACTGCTAAAGGGCTTAAAATGCTATTTTCGTTTTTAAGAATATTAATTACACTTTGTTGCAGTTCAGAACTAAACTCTCTTATAAAGTGGTCATAATCATCCTTTGGTAATGCTCTCTCTAATTCAGTAAAGTCAAATTTCATTTTATTTTATTTTATTTTCCTTCTCTCGTCTATATAATTTTTCGACAAGAAAGAAGGTATTCCTACATATTATCCAAATGTCCATTTTGTACAAAATAAAGAGCACCTTACGATTGCAGGTGCTCAAATATATGAAGTGGGGCTATCCCATACTCCAATATATGCTTGTCCTTATTAAAAAGTGCAAAATAAAAAGAGTACCCGTCATTAGGTACCCTTCAACCAATAAGTATGGCGCTCCAAGTTTCACCTCATATGATAACTCGTCCCACGAATTCATCATATGCTTGTCTTTTTAGAATGTTCACTGGTTTAATGTATAATTTCTATATAACAAAGAAAAAAAGGGTTCTGGTGCAAAAATAAAACAAAAGAGAATAAAGCGCATATATTCCTAACAAAATCGTATCTTATGCTGAAAGTCCAAACAATTGATGGATGAATTCTTTCTGATTTTGGACAGACTGGTCCCGTAAATTAAGCTGTTCTTTTTTAATCATATGCATGGCTTCTACTCCAGAAAGAATGGATGTAGCTGTGTCAAAACATTTGAACCCTAGCATGGAACGGATTCGTTTGTCCAATTCAGGACCATACTGATGAACCCAACGCATAATCGTTGTATGAGAAATGGATAAACCCCGTTCTTCTAGCATTTCCACCAAATCACGAAAACTGAGGTTGTACCGTAGGTACCATCTTACCGTTAACAAAATAATATCAGGCTGATAATGCTTCCATTTGAATACATTTTCCTTTTCCATACCAATCACGCACCCTTTCTAAAGTAATAGTAACAGTATGTCCAAGATTTATAGATTCATTGCAATTGTCCTTAAGTTTTTGCACCAGAACCAATTACAACAATTACTAAGGATTGCATAAAATCCATCTGCAATCATACCAACTTATTATCTGTTAAAAAACTTTGCACCAGAACTCTCTGAATCATCTTTTTCACTGAACTTAGTGTCCAGTTTAGTGTACCATCTCCAATTGCTGCGTAATTTTTCTGTCTAACTTTTCGGATTCAGTTCATTATATTTTCTACTTTGTCTTTATATACAACATATTCTTTCCCATCCACTACTGCTATCACCGCAAATTCATCTTTTGGATTGAATGAAAGCCAGTCAGCCCACATATTTGTATTTGGTCCTCCACTCCACATATTATGAACAGTGTTTTTAGTTAAATTCATAACTTTATAAGACGCATTTGGTGCATTTGTTCCAGTCTTTATTTCAAATGTATATGCGTTATGAATTTTTTTATAAAAGTAGAAAACGTTTGATGGACGAAGCTGATTCATAAAATCCTGTTCTTTTTTCTCTGCAATTTTTATCCCTTCTTGTAATGTGACAACATCTGTTCTTAATGTTTTCCAACTGTCTTTAGCTGCATTCAAGTTAGGGTTTAAGAATTTATATCTATTTTGATCAGCTTTTTGATCAGCTTTATCAATATGTCCCAGTACGCCCGTATATTGAGAGTCTAAATCATCCCATTGCGTGGACATATAAGTAAGAGCAGTAATAGCATTATCAATCGCACTATGCATATCACTAATATTATGAAACGCAACTCCAACTACACGATTTAATGTTATTTTATAATCTACATTCTGACGTAATTTTGCTAATTCCGGCTCTAGCCAGCCTAACTTACCTCTTGCATCACCTATCATTATACCACCAGCAATCAATGTGGGAAGAAAGGGGATTTTCACCATGTCCAATCCCTTAGATTCTATGTCTTTCTGATAGTTTACTTGCCCTAAAAGGTCCTCTAGTCGCTTTTGATCATCCTCAACCGCAGCTCCTTGGCTTTTTAAAATAGACTGCAAGAGATCTTTATTACTTCCAAATGCTCTAACATCTTGTCCAATATTTTCATTTAAATTAGTTAATTCTTCTATTAATGCTTTTGCAGACTTTTGATTTTGTTGAATTTCCCCCCGTAAATCTGTAATCCCTTTTTTTAAAGTATCTCCATTCCCAGTATTGATCGCCTCTACTAATGTTTCATAATGATTTTCAAATTTTTTATCGTATTCAATAATGCCTGTCAATGTATCTAAAAGCTGTTTTTTTATTTGCGTATTCCATGTAACTGCATGTGCTCTTGCATTCTTTTGATCTTGTACAATTTTACTAGGTAAATCTTCATAGCCATTAATAGTAATTCCTTCAAAACTCACATCAGGATTATTGATTAACAAATAAGAATATTCATTCATAGATTTCAAAAATAAAACAGCATCTTGCAAAGATTTTTTCATCTGTTCTTCATTTGCTGAAAAAGACATATCTCCATTGTTAGTTTGTTCAATTTCACTTGCAAAAGCTGCTACTGGTGTGACCGCATAAGTAGTTGTCATAGTTAAAAACGTTGATACAGCGAGTATTTTGTAAGGGATTTTTTTCAGCATTTCATATTCCTCCTATATAGGGTTTGATTTCAAGTTCTATTCTTCTTTAAAAGCAATTTCTTTCGAAATGAGTTCTAGATCTTTAATGAGTATCATTCTAACTTTCTTTAGCAGCCTTTAAATCATCAAGTATTAAAGAGAATCTATATTGTTTCATAGAGTCGATATTACCAAGCAAATCTATATAATCTGTCCCCAATTAATCGCTTCTGTTGCAAAGTTTTAAAAAACAAGTAAAATTGCAAGGTTATCTTTTTATTTTGGATGAAACTTATATAAGTGAAAGGCGAAGTCATTAATGAGACTCCGCCTTTCTGGTGTATAAGGATTTATTAATTGTCGTATTACTATTTAACAACGTAATCATAGATTCTATATGTTTTAGGTGACTTTGCAACAGAATTAATATTTCCCTATTTTTGTGGAGTAACAGGTTCCACTTTTAATTCTTTTATCCCTTCTTTTAATGTGACTGCATCTGTTCGTAATGTTTTCCAACTGTCTTTCGCTGCATTCAAGTTAGGTTTTAAGAATTTAAATTTATTTTGATCCGCTTTTTGGGCTGCATTCTCAATATGTCCCAGCACCCCCGAATATTGAGAATCTAAATCATGCCACTGAGTGGACATATAAGTAAGAGCGTTAATAGCATCATCAAGTGCCTTATGCATCTCACTAATATTAATATACGCAACTCCAACTACACGATTTAATGTTACTTTATAATCTACGGTCTGACGTAATTCTGCTAATGTAGGCTCTAACTTAGATAAATTACCTTGTGCTCCGAGTACTATTAGACCACCAATTAACGGTAGGCCAAAAAGGGCACCCTTCATTACATTAAATCCATCAGATTCTAATTGTTTATAATAATTTACTGATCCTAAAATTTCATCTAGACGTTTTTGATCGGCCTCAACATCAGCTCCTTGGTTTTTTAAAATCGATTGCAAGAGATCTTTATTACTTCCAAATGCTCTAACATCTTGTCCAATAGCGTCTCTTAATTTAGTTAATTCTTGTATTAACTGTTGTGCAGACTTTTGGTTTTGTTGAATTTCACCTCGTAAATCTGTAATTCCTTCTTTTAAAGTTTCTCCATCCCCTGCATTAATCGCATCTACCATTGTTTCATAATAATTGTCAAATGTTGTGTCGTATTCAACAATGCCTGTCAATGTATCTAAAAGCTGTTTTTTCACTTGTGTATCCCATGTAAGAGCATGTGCTCTTGCATTCTTTTGATCTTGTACAATTCTACCAGGTAAATCTACATATCCATTAATAGTAATTCCTTCAAAGTTCACATCTGGATTTTTAATTAACATATAAGAATAGGCATTCATAGATTTTGCAAATAACCCAGCCTTTTGCAAAGTTTCTTTCATCTTCGTTTCATTTGCTGAAAGAGACGTATCTCCATTGTTAGTTTGTTCAATTCCACTTGCAAAAGTTGCTACTGGTGAAACAACAGAAGTTGTTGTCAAAGTTAAAAACGTCGATACAGCGAGTAGTTTATAAGGGATTTTCTTCATCATTTCATATTCCTCCTATATAGGTCTTAATTTTCAGTTCTATTCTTGTTTAAAAGCGATGTCTTTCGAAATGAATTCTGCATCTTTATGAATATCATTCCAGCTTTGTTTAGCAGCTTTTAAATCATCAGGTATTAAAGAAAATTTATGTTCTTGCATAGAGTCGATATTATCAAGTAAATCTGTATAGTTAGCCCCCATTGTATTCCATTGCTTTTGAATATTTGTTAGAGACAGTATCGCTTGATCCACTGTCTGATACAGATATGCCAATGTGTCTTTCGCGTTAGTAAGCGAAATAACTGCTTGGCTAGCAAGATCAGCTTTCGTACCTAATTCTCCGATTTTTTTAGAGATTTCGTTATAGGAGTTCATATGATTAGACGCCGTGACACCAGCTGCTGTTCCTAAACCGATACCAGCTGCACCAAGAGCCGACAGGCCACCAATAACAGCCGGTGTTGCTGTACCGCCAGTTACGACAATTACTACCGCTCCTCCAATAGCTGCAATAACTAAAATAGCTGCTCCCAATCCACCACCAATTGACCATGCTAATACATCATCAAAATGTTTTTTCTGAGTAGAACGGAGTTGCTCAATTTCAGCTTGAAGTTGTGGAATTGTTGCCTGCTGACCTGCTAATATTGCCGTTAATCCACCTTTACCATCTGGGCCACCAACATTATTTTTAAAATCTGTAGAATTTTGATATAGTTTCCCTTTGAAGTCTTGTAACATCTTAATTACATCTGTAACTTCTTTTGAATTTGTATTAATTGTAGTGATTAAATCATTTATGCCCTCTTTTAGGCCTGCCTTATCTTTCTTTTGTACAGTATCTACTAATGTGTCGTAATAATTTTGAAATTGTTCATCGTAATTTACAATATTACGTGCTGTTTTTTGAATCTGCGGTTTTGCTGTATCTAGCCAATAATTCGCATTTATTCGAGACAGTTCCTGATTAAGGTGAATATTTTTGATTAATTCTCCCCCTTCTGAACCTAAATCAATATTGGATAAATTTACATTCGGTTGCTTAATCATTGTTTTTGCGTACAAATCCATTACAAGAATATGAGATCCTGTTTCAGCCAATGCTTTCTTCAGTCCTTCAGGCCCTAATGCATAATTCCCTATTTTCTGTTCTTGAGCGGTCTGTTCTTGTGCAAATGCATGAATAGTATTACCGGTAGTAGAAGTTATAACCGTTGCCAGTGTGGCTAAAGTTAACACTTTAAATGGAAATTTCTTCATATCTATTTTCCTCCCTATTTTTCGATAGATTCTTATAACCTTCATATTTTTAAAAATTCCTAATATTAAAATTTATAAACCTGCTCTTCAAGATAACTTGTCATGTTTTTTAATCTTCTTAATGTATCTTTTTGAGACTCCTGGTTAGTAGTATCAACATTAGTAGATAAAGTTGTAATACTATTTTTTATTAGATTCAAATCTTCTTTATAGCGTTTCATTAGATCAAGTTCTACATCTACTTGATTTGCAAACGTATGCAAATCATTTTGCATAAGAAGAAGCATTGATTTTTGTAAATCTGCTATTGATAGTTTCGTTGTTAAATCATATAACTTTTGGTTTTGTTTCTCTAAATCATCTAAATGTGCTCGCTGTTCTGCTGTTAGTTTATTCATTTCAGCGAAGGCACCAAATGTTTTCTTGATTTTTTCAGTGTCAATGGCTTTCATCAGGTCATACTCTTGCGTTTTTGCGGCTGCAGCTGCAGCTATTTCACCTTGTTTGCTTTTCTCAATTGCTTCACGAGCTGCTTTTTTCGCTGATTCAATCTCTAAAGCAGTTTTACCCTTTTCTTTCGCTTCTTGCTCTGCTTTTGTCTCTGCTTCTAAAATAGTGTTATTAATTTCTTTTCCTTTGTTATACGCTGCCAACCCTGCTTGAGCAACCGGTTCAATGATTTCTTTTGAAAGACTATAGACTTCTTTGAATATAACAAATCCTTGTTCATTTAAAGCTCCTGGTACCAATGCTATTTGTTGTAAATCATTCTGAATTTCTTTTTTTGTATTTATTAATTCATTTTTTAGCTGGTCTATTTTCCCTGTTCCATCTGAACTTAGTACATCCTGTGCTTTTGTCACATCAGTATCGAGATCTTTAAGTTTTTTATCAAGCTGTAATTTAAGATCTGTTAATTCATTAATCTGACGTTGTACAATGTCTTTGTTCGTCATAGCCATTTCTTGAAGAACTTCAAGTCTATCCACAAAACCTTCTTTATCTTCTTTATTGTCTACAAACGCTTTTAATGTTGGATAATAGCTATTAAATTTAGTTACAAACCCTTTATTTTTTGAATTTAATAGAATTAAATGCGGATAAAGTTCTGATGACCATTCCTTCATATCTTGCTTGATTAGGAATTGATTTGTATTTAAAGCTGGGACTTCCTCAAGCTGTACATTAGGACTCATTAAAGCTTGATCAATATATGTTTGGATTAATTTAGATTGTGCACCTAATTTTCGTAAGGATGAGGAAATATCCGTATTCTCTTGTTGCGTTTCTGCCTGAACGATTGGCATTGCGAGAGTATTGATAGGAATAGTCGCCCCAGTTACTATTGATGTTATTAAAAAACCTTTAATTATTTTATTTTTCATTCCGTACACCTCTTCACTATTGTCTGTTTATAATCTTATACATACATCTTGAACGACCTAACGCTAGGCTCTTTTCTTGCACATACTTGAGGAAGGAGAATTCTTTCGGATAGAGAGTGTTAAACCCTCGTTATTATTTACTTTTTATAGAATGTAAGGACCTTACTTCCCCCTCATTTAAATACTATGTTTTTCACAAGTAAACAATAAAAGTTCATCACCTATATTTGAATTAGCTGTCAAATGAATAGTATAATATTGATTTTTCTCTGGAGTTGCTGCTTGACTTACAGGAGCCCAGATAGATAAACTCATTGTTCCTAAAGCTAACCCTGCCATGACCTTTTTGATAATAATTTCATAATATCTCCTAGTTTTGTCGGCAAGGCCCTACAAGATTACAAAAGATGAAATTATACTGTACATTGCTTATACTTTTATCACGGAATAAAATCATTTTTGCTATGTAGAAACTTAAAACACTTTTTTCAAATGTGATACTTTTGAGATTCTAGACCCTTTTAAAAATGAACGAATATTATGATAATTAATTTCGACATAATGTTACTTGCAACTTTAGTGCACATTTATTATTGTAATCTTCTCCCCCTCGAGTGGTCATACCAATTGCACCTTTATTAAAACATCAATTTTTTAATACGTAAATAGTAGAATTTTGTCGATTATATTCAATAATTCGACTATCGAGTATTAATGCGATTGAAAATGTTATACTTATAAAATGATTTTTTAATATAATTTAAGTAATTATAGCAGTTACAACTTGATATACTTAGTTAAAAAGGAGTTATTTTAACTATATAAAAAATAGCTAATATAATTTGAATTTTGTTTAATATAATTTAATCACACTCTGCATATCGATCCCCTTTATTTAGATATGCATAATTACATATTTCTCCATGACAAAAAACAACAAATAAACAACAAATAACAGACAAATAAACAACAAATAAAAGATAAATAAGCAACAAATAACAACATTTCTAAAAAACATGTCGTTATTTGTTATTTTTCGTTATAAGATTTATAACTTAATATAAAGATTTAATAAAATGCGGTTTAATGTCAGCTCTAAAAAACAGTAAAATTGGTACAAAGTTGAATACATTAATGATTACGGCTAGTATCGTATGGGTTCTATTGCAAAGTTTTCTAACTAGGGTACACTCTAGAAAAAGGAACGAGGAGAATCATACATGCAATATTTTAATGGGAAACAGTTCAAGAAAGATTTTATTTTGGTAGCCGCTGGCTACTACTGTCGTTTTTCTTTAAACTATCGGGATGTATCTGAGATTTTGAAAGAACGTGGGATTTCCGTACACCCTACAACTATCATGCGATGGGTTCATGAATATGGTAATTTTATTTATCAGATTTGGAAAAAGAAAAACAAATCTGCGCAACTCTCTTGGCATCTGGATGAAACCTAAATTAAAGTTAAAGGAGAATGGCGTTACCTGTATCGTGCAATTGATAAAGATGGACACACATTGGATATTCAATTTCGTAAAAAACGGGATCATCAGGCTGATAGTGTTTCCATTTGAACAAATTATTCTTTTCCATACCAATCACACACCTTTTTAGAGTAATAGTATCAGTATGTCCAAGTTTTATAGATTTTTTGCACCAGAACCACATCGCCATCAAGCTAAGATTTTGAAGTACCCCCTAAACGAAAATTTTCTTTCTCTACAGGTAGTTATTTTGAGAAGTCAGCTCATTTTTTTCGTTTTGGGGCGTTTATTTTTCTTAAGTTGATGGGCATGTGGCGGTACCCTATTTAGAAAGAGATGTTATCTTTCACCAGCACTTCTTGTTTAATAATTACATGAAAAAAAGCTTCCAATGTATTGGCTCAGTTACTAATACGTAAACTATTACAACATCATAAAGCCCTGTCAATATAAACAAGGCGAGAGATATTAAGATGTATATTCCTGCATATCCTCCCTTTTCCTCTGAACCATAATACGCAATCAGTCCGAATACAAAAGACATCACAAGGAATACCATCTGTAAAATATCAAGTACAATCGATATTCTCATCTCAGCAGGAGTAAAATTACTGCCAGCATCGTTAGCAGAATAGTTATAATTCCCATATAAAAATATTAATACCCAAGTAATAAAAAATAACATCATACAAAGTAATGCTAAGGTGTTATATTTGTTTGAACGCATTTCTTTTCCTCCTTGTATTTATGCTTAATATAACTAAAAGGTGTTCTAAAGATATAAATCTTCAAAACACCTTTTTATTATTTCAGCATTGAAAGTATTATTTTTTCCATTTCCGTTTTGTTTACATTCCTATCAAACACTGCTTTTCCCTGATTATCTAAACTATGATTTATGATAACTATCTGATATGCACTATTCTTTCCTTTTGCGGGAACAATCATCTTCATACCTTGTAAATTAGAAATGGAATGATTAGCAGAATAAAACACTTGATTCCCTTCTAACTCATACTTCTTTATATCTTCCTCCCGATTAAAAAGAGCATAAAATGGATCTTTACTCTCTTCAAGAATCTCGGATTGATAAATGGTATAACCATATTTCCCCTTTATATATTCTGATTTAATAACTAATTTTGGTGTTCTTTCAAGGAATGAATCCCCGATTTCTTTCTGCAACTTATACCCCTCAACTGTATAATTCGGTTTCTTAATTTGGAAATCAACATATTTTTGCGCTTCTTCTACGGTATATATTAAAGATTCAGTCACCTTATCTATAAATGGTTTTAATTGATTATAAAGCGCATTTAACCTTTCACGATCAGCTTGACTCAAACGCTCCTCCCTAAGTTCTTTTGTATCTCCGTCATAATCCTTAAAATTCTCATCTATCTTTCTTTTGACCATTGCTTTTTTATGAATAGCACGAGTTTCCTTGAACAGTTGTACGTACTGTTCAAACTCCTCTTTTGTTAAACATTTTTCTGCCAAATACAAAAAGTCTGCATCTCTTTTATATGACTTCTCTACCATCCCCCACTCTTTTTCCGCATTTTCTGGTGTACCTAATATTATTTCTACAGCATTTTGAAAAGCATCTTTAGATTTCTGCTTTTTTTCTACCACTTGTCCCTTCTGCCTTTCATCTCCTTCTACTGCACGTGCATTGAATAAGGAAATAGATGCAACAGCAACTATTGCAATAATTCCAAGCGCAGACCAGCGATATGATTTCTTTTGGAATTTCTTAATCATAAGAATTCTCCTTTTTAGCGTTCGTTTATTTCTACTTAAATTGGCTAGATTCGGTGCTTGATAATAACTTGAATAATGTTCTAAAAGAGTAATAATTGTATGTCCATATGCAATTTGTTCCTCTGATTCTATAAAGGTAAGCGCAAATGCATCACAGGCTAGTTCTTGATCTTCTCGCATACATGAATAGGCATACCAAAGAATCGGATTAAACCAATTTAAGATGATTAAACTATACAAAACCCAATTTACAGCTATATCTCTTCGTTTCATATGAGATAGCTCATGGTAAAAAATATATTGTAGTTGTTGCTCATTCAATACTTTCATATGTCTGCTTGATAATAATACTCTCGGGCGAAAAAGCCCAAAAACAGTCGGACTTGAGATTTTTCCAGCCAACCGTAATGGAATTTGCTTCTTAATTCCCATAGATTGTTTACAGTTTTCAAAAATCCCAACAATTTTTTCATCCGTAATATTGGGTTGCTTTTTTATGTAAGAATATAATCGTCTATTCGTAATACAAGTTATCGTTGCTAGAATAACAACTCCAAAAAGCCAAATATATAACGTAACTTTATAAACGGAAAGTGTAGTATCTTCTTTCTTTTTATTACTATCTATTTGGTCACTCTCTTTCATTACATTTACGGAGTTAGATTTGTAACTATCTCCTTTTGTAGTTACTGAATGATTCGTTTTATCTTCTGACACGCTTTTTTGTTGTATAGCTGGAGTAGTATCCTTTTGAAAAATCTCAGACACGCCAGAGCTATATGAAAGAAGAGAATAAATACTGTAGGAACTATCTGGTGACCATGGTAATAGAAGTCTTACAATTAAAATCATCCATAACATGTACTGCCATCGCGGAGTTATCTTATTTCTAAGCAAGATTTTGACACATAAGATTAAGCCGACTAATATACTTGCCATAATGGATGTTTCTATCACCCAATCAAAAAATCGAGGTAGATAGACGTTTACAAACATATCTATCATCATCTATCCTTCCTCTGACTTTCCTCAGTCTTCTCATCCAGAATACGTTTGAGTTCGTTAATATCTTCTGAAGAAAGTTTTTCTTCTTTTAAGAAATTCACAAGTAAAGGTTTAAATGCTGCACCACAGAAACGTTTGAGGAACGATTTGGTTTCTACTTGTAGATAACTATCTTGCGACACTAAAGGATAATATGCATACATACGCCCTTTATCCTGATGGTAAGAAACAGCCTCTTTTTGGACTAATCGATTAATAAGCGTTCGAATCGTTTTCGGTTTCCAATTCATCGTTTCCTCAAGTGCTTCAATTACTTCATTGGCTGTTTGAGGCGACCTTGACCAAAGAACTTTCATGATTTCAAATTCAGCTTCCGATATTTTAGGTAATTCTTTCATTTTATAAAATTCCACCCCTTGTATTACACTTGTAATCTATAATCCAATATTACAAATGTAATCCCAGAATGTCAACCATATTTTGGATTTGCAAATACATTTCCATGAAACTTAAGAAATTAATCCCAAAAACAATGAAAATACGCTATTCTTTCTATAGAATCATAGGAAGGAATGGCGTATTTTTTCATTTTAGGGGCATTTCTTTTTATTAGCTTGATAGCGATAGGGTCTCGCCAACAAAACGCGAATTTCATACGCTAAGAAAAAAACTTTGCTACATATATAATGTAGCAAAGTTTTTAAATTGTTTAATTCTCGCTCCACTATCGGCTTTGTTAACTAACACTTTAATTGTTTTAACAGCCTTTTGTTTAATTCCCATAATGCTGTTTTGTTGCTATCCCATTTCAAAAGCTTTACTGCTTCCTCAAAGCACAACCATTTATAATTTAAGTGTTCTTTAGACAATGAAATGTTTTTTGTAGGGACTTTAACTCCAAAAGAAAATTCTTTTATTACATAAACATCTTCTCCCCAAAGGAATCCTCCAACTACATCCTCTACTGGTAGTGAAGACACAGAATCTAATTTTATATATGGACATTCTCTTATAATACCAGCCTCTTCAAACGCTTCCCGTTTTGCTGATTCAATAGGAGTCTCACCATCTTCTCCACCACCAGCTATTCCTTGCCAATAACCATAATCACTTCGTTTAAAAATAGCATATTGAATAGAATTATTGGTTATTATATAAGGAAATATCAATACTTGATATGGCGCTCTCATTGCTTAACCTCCTTGTACAAAGATAATGAAGTTGTTTAAAAATATATAATTTCTGCAAATTTATTTATAAAAATGATAATAAAGTACTTTAATTTCATTGAACTAAAAGCACCTGCAAGTTAAATAAGTTTTAGATTAAAAACTGAAGCCACTTATGTTCTGGTTCGTGTACTTCTAAAGCATATCGCAGCCATTTTTTCTTCTCATTATCAAGATAATCCTTTATAGCGATAAAGTCTTGATGGTCTTTTTCCCTTGTATTCTTCGCCTTATATAAAAGTACAATTTCTGGATTTAGGTATGGAATACCTGTTTTAGTAGTACTCCAAACGGAATTGTGTGGATAAGAAATCCTAAAGTCTCTTCTGAATATCCAATCACTTCCGTTTGTTTCATTAAGAAGAATTTCTATTTTATCTCCGTTTAACATATTCGAAGCATGTATTTCATGAATTGGCAAATCTAAAAATTCATTTTCCCAAGTATGAAACTTACCCTTAATTACCTTTTTGAACTCCCATTCATTAAGATACTCTTTCAGATATTGTTGATCTTTTCGAAAAACAGCAAACTCTATATCTTTATGTTCTCTTGTCTCTTCACCAATAAAAAGGTCAATCGCCCACCCTCCAGCAAAAAACCACGTTCTATCAAAGCTTGACATTAATGAATTGATACTCTGACATTGTTCAAACGACATATAACTCCCCCAAAGAAAAAGGTTATCTGAAATCTATTCTCTTTTTGTTTATCGTAAATTAGTTATTTAATATAAAAACAATAAATGCAAATAAAATCAAGCCTATGATTCGTTTTTACACGTATCTCAGCTGAATCCCATTTTCGCCTATATACATTCTAAGTGATTCGTATCGTTGATAAAATGAATTACCTTTTCTTTATCCGTAAGTTCAATCATACTAATCCCTGTATCCCCTACTTTAAAATAGTAATCCATGTTAATTGGCATTTGGAAAAAGGCGCGTAATATACTAATAATTACCCCGCCATGAGCTACAATCGCAATCCGTTCATATTTATTTTCTGTCACAATTTTAGAAAATCTCGTTTCAATTCTCATTCGAAACTCTATGAATGATTCTCCATTTTCAAAACGATCATGAAGAAATTTTGGCTCCGGATACTTTTTCGCTTCTTCAAAAGACATGCCAGCCTGTATACCATTATTAAATTCCATTAATTCTTCTTCAAATTTCACTGGACAACCAATAGCTTTCGCTAATGTTTCAGCAGTTTCTCGCGCCCTCTTTAATGTACTTGCCCATATAAAATCTGGTGGAAAGTCATTTTTCACTTTATGTACTAAACCTCCCACTTGTCTTCTACCCATTTCCGTTAATTCAAAATCTGCTCTTCCTTCATGCACGTTTAAAATATCTGCTTCCGATTCCCCGTGCCTAATTAATAGTATTTGCATACCGTTTCCCCCCTTACATCTTTTAAACCGGATGGATATATTATCATATTTTACCGATTTATTCAAATGAATAAGAAAGCCTTACTTTTAATAACATATTCTTTTACTTTAGAAAATCTATTTTCTCTTCATACTACCAGTACTCTTTCCTCAACAAAAATAATACAAATTTGGGATTTGATTCATTATCACACTTACGTAATGGGGTAGTACCACATTGCCATTAACCTAAGAAAAAAGGTCACCTCCAAAACGATAAATAAGCTTTTTCGTTACAAGAAAGCCTAAAAATTTCGTTCTGGGGGTTTAATAAAACTTTAGCTTGATGGGCATGTGGTTCTACCCCACATCCATCAACTTAAGGATTTAGACTATTCTTAAACTTGAAAGCACGTTACTATTCTCTTATGTTAATGAGAAAGGGTGACGTGCTTTTTATGAATATGCATCAAAAACAAGAGCTGTCTTTATTTGCCGAAGAGTTATATCGATATATGTCTCCCGCTACACTTAATCAATTAGCTATAGAAGCAGGTGGAATGAAACGAAAACGTAAGTGCCATGGGCACCATTTTTTATCTTTGTGTGTATGGTTAAATCAACAAATCGCTACAACCTCTCTTACTCAACTTTGTAGTCAATTAGAAACTTCAACAGGAATTTTATTAAGTCCTGAGGGACTGAATCGACGATTTAACTCGGCTTCTGTAGCCTTCTTTCGAAATGTATTTACTACACTTCTACAAGCTAAAATTGGAGGATCATCTACAATTTCTCATTCTCTTTCTGCTTACTTTGAGCGGATTCGCATCCTTGATTCTACAACCTTTCAAGTTCCAGATCGATTCGCAGCTACTTATCCTGGTGCCGGAGGCTGTAGTCATACAGCTGGTGTGAAAATTCAATTAGAGTATGACTTGTTGAGTGGAGAGTTTTCTGATGTGAAAATTGAACCAGGAAAACGAAGTGATCAGGCATATGGGGCGACTCGAATGGACATGACACAAAAGAATGAACTATATATTCGTGACTTAGGGTATTTTCGTTTACAAGACTTTAAATCGATCCAAGATAAGGAAGGGTATTATTTATCGCGTCTTAAATTACCAACTAAAATATATAGAAAAGAATTCGAAACAGTGGTATTTAAAACAAAACCTGCTCAATTGAGACCGGTATATATACAAATTCATTTGGAAGACATCATGAACCAATTACAACCTGGCCAAGTGTATGAATTACATGATGTATATGTAGGGAGCAAAGACAAACTACCCACTCGCATTGTGGTTTATAGATGTACAGAGGAGCAAAAACAGAAACGTCTACATGATCGAGCTATTCGTGAAAAGAAAAAAGGGATTACATATACAGAGCGTACGAAACTTTTACAAGGAATTACGGTATATATGACAAACATTCCTACGGAATGGGTACCGAAAGAGAAAATCTATGATTTATATTCACTGCGTTGGCAAATTGAGCTGTTATTTAAAATATGGAAATCTTGGTTTCGAATTCATCGTTGTAAATCTATTAAACAAGAGCGATTAGAATGCCACCTTTATGGACAACTCATTAGTATCCTATTATGTTCTTCTACTATGTTTAAAATGAGAGAACTCCTGTTACGTAAGAAACAGAAAGAACTAAGTGAATATAAAGCGATGTACATAATTAAAGATTATTTCTTACTTTTTCATCAAGCACTACATAAAAACACCCAAGAATTATCAAAGATTCTCCTTCGTCTGTTTAACCTCCTACAGCGAAACGGACGAAAATCTCACAGATATGAGAAAAAAACAGTCTTTGATATTTTAGGTGTTGTGTATGAGTATACCACTTCTGCCCATCAGGTAGCATAGCGGAAAATTTGAAACCCGTCAGGGTTTATTTGATGTGCCTACTTTTATGCTATCTATAAAAGATAATAAAAGACTACGTGAAAAAACCACATTTTGTATAAAAAGATACCTTAAGTTGATGGATGTGGGGTATCGCCACATACCCATCAAGCTAAGATTTTAAAATATCTCCAAAACGAAAAATTTATACCTCTACAGTTATTTATGAGAATTCAGCTCATTTTTTCGTTTTTCAGATGAGTGTATTTCTTAACTTGATAGCGATATAGCGGCTCCCCTTTTAGAATAGTAGAGTATAAACGTGAAAAAACTCCTAACAAATTTTGTTAGGAGTTTTTAAAATACGTGATATTTTATTTGTTAATATTTTTTCAATCTTCATTATTGATTTCTATTGTGCCTGTTCTAGCACTAACCTTTAAAATATTTAATAGATTATCAGGTGTCTTGATTTCCAATTCATATTCAAATTTAGATTGTGCTAAGTTGTCATCTTCTAATTCGAATTCTTTTTTCACATTAATAATTTCTCCATTTGTATGAGCTAAAGAAATTTCACGAACTTGTTTCTCTGTGTAGTTTTCATTCTTTTTTGCATAATTGTAACCCATACCATAATATCCACCAACAATAACAATACCGCTTACTAAAATAGCAATTACACTTATAATTATTTTCTTTTTATGTTTTAACATTTTCATCCACTCCTTAATGATTAATCATCTATTCCAAATCTTGCTTCAAGTGCATTTTCTGCTTGCTCTAATTGATCTTCAAGTATATCGTGTTCTCTTTCTTGTATTTGATATTGTTCAACAGTTATCGTTCCAGCATAATAATCTGCTTCTAGCTGATCATCAGATAGATCTATCTTGTCATCTAATTGGTCAATTTCTTTTTTTGCTGCTAAGTACGTATTTAAGTTATCTTCTTTTGCTCCAACTGGTTTCGTGTTATTTGCCTTTTCTACAATAGATGTAACTTCGTTTTTGAAATCTTGTGTTTGCTTAGTATCATTCATAGCAGGCCCTGTTTCGTGTGGTTCTTGTTGTAGTTGAGCACCTTCCTTTTGTGATTTATCATTTTCTACTTTCAGTTGTTGCACTTCTGTATCGTTATCAGCTTGAGTAGAACAAGCTGTTAAAAATAAACAAGACATTGCTCCAATCATCATCCATTTTCCCATTATGTTCTCCTCCCTTTACATGTGCACCTTATCCTTGTCTTTATATTACTGAACAAACATTAAAGGAAGATTAATGTGCAAAAAATAAAATGATATAATTAAATAGTTTCTAATCTTTCTTTAATGTTTTGGAATTATAGTGATACATATAAATAAGAAGAAAAGGAGAATGTTAATGCGAGTTCTTATTGTCGAAGATGAACAAGACTTACAAAATATATTGGTAAAACGATTAAATGCAGAATATTATAGTGTCGATGGATGTGGGAATGGAGAAGATGCTTTGGATTATATAAGCATGGCTACCTACGATTTGATTGTGCTTGACATTATGATTCCCGGAATAGATGGTTTACAAGTATTACAAAGATTACGCGCGGACAATAATACAACACCTGTCTTGCTTCTTACAGCTAAAGATACAATTGATGATCGCGTAACAGGACTCGACTTAGGTGCGGACGATTATTTAGTAAAGCCCTTTGCTTTTGACGAACTGTTAGCAAGAATTCGAGTGTTGATGCGAAGAAAAACAGGAAATACATCTAATGTGTTTGAAATCGCTGACCTAGTGGTGGATTGCAATATGCATAAAGTAACAAGGGGCGACCGAGTTATCAATCTTTCCAGTAAAGAATTTGCTATTTTAGAATATATGATTCGTAATAAAGAAGTTGTGTTGACACGAGATAAAATTGAGCAACATGTGTGGAATTACGACTATGAAGGTGGCTCGAATATTATTGATGTTTACGTCCGATACCTTCGTAAAAAAATTGATAGCCAGTTTGAAACGAAGTTAATTCATACGGTACGAGGTACTGGTTACGTATTGCGAGTAGAATCATGAAAAGACTATCAATAAAAATGAAAGTGACCCTGTGGTATACGGGGCTAATTGTAATTATTATGGCACTCGTGTTATCTTTTATTTTAACTTCTTCAGATAAAGTTGTGCTCTTTAATATGAAAAATCAATTGAAGAGCACAGTAAAAGAAAGCATTGAAGATATCGAATATAAGCATGGACAGTTAAAGATGGACGATGATTTTGAAACCTTAGAAGATGGAGTAAATATCTTCATTTATAGTAAGCAAGGTGAGCTACTGGCAGGACATAGTCCAACAGGATTTAATAAAAAGGTATCGCTTAAATCCGATGAAATACAAACCATTAAAGACGGTAATAAAGAATGGATAGTATATGATTTCCTCCATAATGTAGGCGGCGATGAGCAAGTCTGGGTTCGTGGAATAATGACCATGAATCAATTATCATCGACCATGAATACGCTTATTGTGGTAACACTCATCTCATTTCCATTACTTATTCTCATTGCGGCAGTGGGTGGATATTTTATTACGCAAAGAGCGTTTCGACCTGTGCAACAAATGAGTGATTCAGCCAGTGAAATTGGTGATGGTAAAGACCTTTCGAAGAGAATTAATTTACAAGGTTCATCGAAAGACGAAATGTATCATTTAGCACAAACCTTTGACAAAATGTTTGAGCGATTGGAGACATCATTCGAAAGTGAAAAACAATTTACATCTGACGCATCTCATGAATTAAGAACACCAACATCTGTTATTATTTCGCAATGCGAATACGCTTTATCGCAGAGGAATAATCCGAAAGAAATGGAAGAATCGTTAGAAGTAATTTTAAGGCAATCACGTAAAATGTCCGCGTTAATCTCGCAACTCTTATTATTAGCAAGAGTTGACCAAGAAAAGCATAATACTTTTCAATTCGAATGTATCAATATGAGTGAATTAACGGAAATCGTTGTAGAAGAGCTTTCATTAATGGTTCAAGAAGCTTCGATTAATATAACAACTAATATAGAGGAAGACCTGTTTATTAAAGCAGATCAAACATTGATGATGCGTTTATTAATGAATTTACTAACGAATGCGATTGCTTATAGCAAAGCGAACGGCACTGTGAATATGCAACTGTTCCGGGATGAAACCAACATAATAGGTAAAGTCTCCGATAATGGCATAGGCATCAGCGAGCAACATATTGCGAAAATATGGGACCGCTTCTATCGAGTTGACGCAGCACGAACATCTTCAAACATCGGAAACACAGGTTTAGGATTGTCGATGGTAAAATGGATTGTCGGACTACACGGAGGAGAAATTACCGTTGAAAGTAAATTAGGAGAAGGCAGTACTTTTACATTTAAACTACCAATTGAAAAACGAGCATAATGTATGCTCGTCTGTAGCTTCAGAATAAAGATTGATTAAAAAGCTCTCTTCAACCCTTATTTAAAAGTAATTACAAAAACTCCATTTTGAAAAAGAGTGATCAAAATGGAGTTACTCTTTTTAGCTATATATGAGATTTTATAAAACCATCCACTTAAATCTATTTTCCAAATATACCATTCAACACTCTGAAATATTCTAATCAACATAATCACTCAATTAACTAAAAAAGTCGGTTAATTGCATAACGCTCTTCTAACTTTTCTTGCGAAAGTTAGTGGATCATCAACGTCTTCGATATTAACGTAAATCAAATTTGGATTATCACATAACCACTCATTGTGTATAGACGAAACTATTATTCCTTGTTTAATAATTGTAGCAACAAATTCAGTAACTTCCTTTTGCAAGAGTGCTATCCGGCCTAAGCATAATGCCCGTCCAGTTTTATTATCTCTTGATTCAAATGAGAAGGAAGTTGTTACTCTAAAACGTTTTCCCAAGATTGTTGCGCGTATTTCATCCCGGTTTATTGTTGCCACGCATTTCCCACCGGCGAATCCTTCTTGGCCACCGATAATTCTTGCAAACTGTTGACAAATTGATTCCTCATTAATCGCCATACCTTTAATCATCCCCCCTTTTACTGTTAGGTTATGAATGAATACATAGGTCTGAAACGGTAATGAATCTATTCTATTATAAAAAAGATGATGGCAATCTAACGAAATCTGTTAGCTCAAGTATTCTTGATCACATGAATTGTTACCCGAGTTTAAATGGTGCAGAATTTTTTGTTTTATGAACTATAAATTTTTATAAGTAAAACCCCAGAAATCCAAAGGTCTCTGGGGCTTCATTATATATTTAGCTCTTTTTGTTTTTTATTTTGCTTATGTCTATACAGCAATTTTCGACTTATGAGAGAAATCAGTAATAAGATCAGTATTAGTACGAAAAGTTGCATAAATGATAAATCAAAATATTTAGCACCTGTAACTATTAAAAGTGTAGAAATCGTACCTTTTACAATGAAAAAAATAATAATCCATAATCCGCCTTTTTTCCAGTTCATTTTTATTTTACCCTTTCCTACGTATAAATTCTTAAATGTGACACCTTAATAGAAATCTATTATATTAATAAAAAAGTAAACTTTTTCACAAAAATCATATCCAATTACATGTGACGATTCCATAATAAATGAAAATGATATTCAGTGTCAATTTTATTGACTATTTGAATACCTATTTTTCACCTCAATCTCTTTCCACTTCTTTTTTTACAGGCAATGAACTCTTGTCTTCAAACAAAAAACACCTCCATTGAATTTGCACACTAAATATGCGAATTCAAGAGGTGTTTTTTCATGTATCATCAGGTAAAATTTCCTGCTTTGTTTATTCGTTTAAGTTTTTGATAGTAGCTATTTTCTAGTACACGATAACTGGATCATAAGTGTTCAAACTATCATACACAGTTTTTGCAACATTAGGAAGAAGGTTAACACACCCGCCTGATCCCCCTGTTAAATAGGCATTATTTGCCCAGTTTGTTCGCCAGCCGGCATCATGGAACCCTTGACCGCTATTTGTGAATGGAACCCAGTAATCTACCTTAACTGCATAATCAGCTTTACCTACTGCGCTTCCTTTCAGCGTGTATGGTGTTCGTTTATATAAGACGTACCACACACCTGGTGATGTATCTTCACTCGTGCTATGTTTACCAGTTACTACATTTGTTGTAACTACTAATTTTCCATCTTTGTAAATCCAAATTTGTTGCTCTGCAATTGAAATTTCCGCATACGTGTCTCCGATACCATTATTCGCTGTTGTTTTATAACCGATACCTTCCTTCTCCCAACCATTTCCATGAATATTAGAAGCAGATAGCGATTTTTCACCCTTTTCAAAAGCTTGTTGAACTTGTTTTGTTTCTTTTTCAACATCTAGTGCCCAGCCATAGCCTTGCCCTTTTACTGATATGACCGAACCAGAATGAGTTTTAAATGCGAAATCTTTATTTAACGTTGATTTAGCATTATTAATTTCAGCAATCTTATTCTTAATGTCGCTCGCATCGATTGTAACTTTCATATCCTTTGACATAGAGGCATTTTGAATTAAATCTTTTGCTTTTAAAGGATAAACTTCATTCTGCACTTTATACTCAACGGACTGTTGAAGAAGATTTTGTAGTGCTTCCTCCTCTTTTTTGACAATCGGATCGTCTTCTTTAATAGGCTTTATGTATGTAGACTTCAGATGAATTTCACTTTTATACTTCTGCTTGTCGTAATCTTTCAGTAGACTAGTAACGTCATACTGTTTTCCATCAACGCTCTTCGAAATAACAACTTTTCCTTGTTCAAGCTTCGCCATAGCATCTTGAGGCGCTTTTAATTTTTCATTCATAGAGATGAGCTTTTCTTCTACAAGTTTTTTCATCGTTTCACTACGATACTGATCCGCCTCGTCCGGTAGCAATGAATAATTTTTTTCCTTTGCGGAAGGGAAAAATGTCCACTGGCTTTTTAATAGTTTCTTAACTTGAGGCACATCTTTTTCCGTAAGTTCCGTTTTTGTATCTTTTTCATCTAAAATTTGTTGTTGATCGACATAGACTTTGTTTGCTAATCCAGATGTTTTTAATTTCTGTATTGCCTGATCAGCGCTCAGACCACCGACTTTTGTGTCGTTAATCGTAACATTCGAATTGAAGTGAGTTGCCTGATAATAACTCATTCCCCCAATGAGAAGTGCAATTATACCAACACCCGCTGCGATAAACTTCCAATTTGTAAAACGTTTGCTTGATCTTACTCGTTTTCTATCAACTTCTTCAACTGATTCATTTACTGTATTGTTGTTCATCAATCTTTCCCCCGTATACATTAACGTCCATCGATTTTAAACCAAAACCATTGACTAGTGTACCTTATTTTTCCTGAAATTTCATTATTTTTGACCAAATTTTATCGCATTTAATTGATCAAATTTGACTTTTCAATAGAACGACACATCAAGATGGTAGATAAAGTGAAACTTTAAATCGTGTTACTATTCATCTATTAACAAAAGAACAAACAAAGAAAAGGTTGAAGGAACACGCAAAAGAAGAAAAAAGGTATTACTAGCAAAGAACGAATTGTTACTATTCCCAATTTACGGAAAATTTGATATGATATTTTTATAAATAGAATATTTTACATTTTAGGAGGATGAAATGGAGAAAAAAACAGATTTTTCGTTGTCACTTTTGTTTTTTTGGATTAAAGGGTTTGTTTCAGTTGATTCAAGATTTGTAAAAGTATCAACAGGAAACACTATATTAGGATTTATTCCTGCTGGAAAAGATAATCAAAGCATTCCTTTGAAAAATATTAGTTCTACAATGATTTCTTCTCAGTATAGAATAAAACCTATTATATTAGGATTGATTATTCTTCTTATTTCCTTTAATACCCTAGGAAATAACTTTATATTCGGACTCATTTTACTATTAATCGGAATTGGTATTTTAGGTAGTGGTATGCAAAATGTATTGATTATTCAAAGGGCTGGATCGGATTATATTTTTTCAGTGCCATTCTTTGAAAAAGCTAAATTGGAAACTATTCAAGATTGTATTGCTGAAGCATTAGCTTATGATACAGATAAAACTGATTTAAATTTATTTTTCAATAAAAAATAAAAAAGACGATAGGATTTCCTATCGTCTTTTTTCACACTTACGCAAACAGAGACGTATTCGCATATAAAGCTGGTGAGCCACCTGAATGTACGAATAAAATGTTGTCTTCTTTATTAAATTTACCTTTTCTAATTAAGTCAATTAGTCCTGCTACTGCTTTACCTGTATAAACTGGATCAAGTAAAATACCTTCTGTTTTCGCAAGTAACTGAACTGCTTCTACCATTTCCGCTGTCGGTAACGCGTAACCTGGTCCTACATATTCATCAAAACATGTAACAGCTTCATGCGAAATAGAGTTTGGAATACCAACGTGAGCTGAAGTTTCATCTACAAGTTTTGCTACTTTCTCTTCTTGCTCCGCTTTTCCTCTACTTACGTTGATTCCGATTACAGGAATTTTGCTTTGCGTTCCGGAAAAACCAGTAATTAAACCAGCATGCATACCAGCGCTACCACTTACGCAAACAACTGAACTGAAATCAATTCCTTGCTCAAATGACTGAGCCATAATTTCTTGCGCACAAGCAATATATCCCATTGCGCCAGTAGGGTTCGATCCACCAACTGGAATGACATATGGTGTATTTCCTTTTTCACTTACTTCTTTCGCTACTTTATGCATTTCCTCCATAAGATCTGTTCCGTTTGGCACAACAATTACGTTTTCAGCGCCTAATAAATGATATAAGAAATAGTTTCCGTTAAAGTCTGGCTTTTCTTCTGGCTCAAGCCCTTCTTCTAACACAAGAATACATTTCATTTTTTCTTTTACCGCAGCTGCAAGCGTTAGACGGCAATGATTTGACTGAATACCACCAGCTGTAATTAACGTATCTGCACCTTTTGCCTGTGCATCCGCAACTAGAAACTCTAACTTTCTCGTCTTATTACCACCAGCTGTTAAACCAAGTAAATCATCTCGCTTAAAATAAATAGTTGGCCCACCAAGTGCCTCAGAAAAATTGTTTAACTTTTCAATTGGTGTATATGATTCTGTATATTTTTTTCTCGGAAATTTAGCTAAATTCATCAAAAACGCTCCTTTTATACTCTTTTACAGTAAATGTAACCATACTATTATTACATGGAAAAATGATGAAGTCACCTTTCTGGATTAAAAATGTATTGAAATTCGGTAAATGAAATTATATCGGCGATTTTTCAAATTTATCGACCGATTCTTAACTTTTATCGGCGATTCGACATAGAATATCGACTTACCGACAAGAAACGACATATAAAACCCAATTCTCATCAATCAAAAAAAGAGCCCACGTATTTAAATGCGGGCTCTCTCCAATCACTTATTTGCTGAAAAACGAAGAAGCTGTGTTAATCCCGGCTCTAAATTCATTTCTCCTTTATGACGAACATATACGATTTTATCTCCATCAAATTTTGGAGTGTCCCCTGGATTATACGTATGCCACTCATTCGTTCCTTCTATAGAGTACTCCATATATTCAGTTGCACCGGCAATTACGTTTTTACTATCATCAGCTGTTACATTTGGTGCCATTTGCGCAATTTTTGAATCACTAATTAATAATTTCTTAATATCCTTATCACGTTTATAATCGTAAGCCGTTACGACAACATCGTTACCGTATGCTTTCACTTGCAGTCCTTGTTTAAATGAATATCCATCTGGAGCATTCTTCTCGCCACCATTTGGTCCAGCTGACATCCAGCCTGTTTCAATTCCGCCCGTATTTACAACCGTAAATCCTTTTTCATCTCCGCCTTCAATTTTCTTTTTACCAGCCCAATCTGGTAAGTTTAAATCCCAATGCGTATGACTTGTGAAGAAAACAACTTGCGGATAGTCCTTTAATATATCGTACAATTTATCAATGTTTAAATAATCTTGTAAATACGGATTTTGTCTTGATCCAGATACCGTATCCGGTAAAACGTGATGAGAGAAAATGAAAATTGGTTTATTTTTATCTTTTTGACTATACTCTTCTAAATTTTGTTTTAACCATCCTAATTGCTCATCACTCATATATACTTCATCCCACATTTTCGAATCGTGGTATTTCATATATTTTTCAGTTCCTAAAAATAAAAGCGGATAACCGTCTAACTCTTTTTTATGATATACCTTATCTTGTCCGCTAAATTTTAAATATCGATTAAACAATGTCTCTTCCGTTACACCATTTGGCCATGTATTTTGAGAGAGTTTTCCATCAGCTGTCCATTTACCAGCGTAAAACTCATGATTCCCAACCGTTGACCATACATTCTCCGGGTGCTTATTTTTGTTTAACACACGCTTCACATCATCATATTGTGACTGCTGTCCAGTTGGCGTTATATCCCCATTCATAATAAGCGCTCTAGAAAGTGGCGTCACTTTGTTCATATCTTTTAACACGTGATCAAAATCCCCTAAATCACCTTGAATGTCACTAATAACATTAAACATCGTAGCTGTTTTTCTTACTCGCTCTTTCTCTTCCGCGTGCATTGTAAATGTCGGTAATAATACCGCCATAACAGCTAATGAAGCAACTGCCTTTTTCATACAATTTCTCCCCCTAATAATAGAATGTATAAACTGACACGCTCTACTTTCTCTTAGGTGCTTGTCCAATTCATATTATAAGGAGGGATTGTAAAGATAGATGGAGTAAAAATTTAAGTGTTTTTTAAGAGATTTTGTCTTTTTTACACTATCCATTTAACAATTGGCGTCAATTTTTCTATTTACCTATTAATATTAAATGAGTGTAAAATTATGCGATCAATCGCTTAGTTTGATATGTTGTGTTTTAATCTACTTTACACAAACTCAATAAAAAACTTTACCTTTTCAAGTTTTCTTCATTTAATTCGAACAACTCTGGTAAAATAAAACGCCCATCTTTTCTAATTAGTACATCATCGAACCAAACTTCACCCCCGCCATACTCCGGTCTTTGAATGTTTACTAAATCCCAATGTATCGCTGATTTATTCCCGTTGTCTGCACCTTGTAATGAATCTCCAATCGCTAGGTGAAAACTACCATTTATTTTTTCATCAAATAACGTATTATTCATCGGATGTAGTATGTAGGGGTTAAAAGCCAGCGCAAACTCTCCAATATATCTTGCTCCCTCATCCGTATCAAGAATTCGATTCATTCGCTCTGTATCATTTGCATATGCCTCTATTATTTTCCCCTGTTTAACATGTAACTTTACATTTTGAAACGCATAACCTTGTTGAACAGATACTGTGTTAAACGTTATTACTCCATTTACAGAATCTTTAACAGGTGCTGTATATATTTCGCCATCCGGGATATTATCCGTACCATCCCCCTTTAAAACACCTATTCCTTCAATAGAAAACTCCAAATCCGTTCCTTCTCCAATAATCCTCACTCGTTTTGTCTTTTCCATTAATTCTTTTAATGGCTCCATTGCTTTCGACATTTTCTTGCAATCTAACGTACATACATCATAATAAAATTTTTCATAAGCCTCCGTGCTCATATTTGCTTCTTGCGCAGAAGCCGCATTCGGAATGCGAGTTGTCACCCATCTCGTTTTATACACTGCTTCACTATGTGCTTTTCCAAATATCTTTTGATATAACTTCATTTTTTCTGCCGGTACATCTGCTAATTCATATGCATTTCTAGGACTACGGAGATTAATATAAACTTGCATTTTACTTAATCGATAACTCTCCCAATCTGCAAATAACTTAAATTGTTCTTCAGATCCTGATAGAATTAATTGCCTTGTAACAGAAACATCGCGCATTGATACATGCGCATATCCCCCTGCTTTTTCCACAGACTTAATAATTTCACGAACTACTGCGGGATCTATTTCAGTAACACTTTGAATTAACACATGATCACCAGGCTGCACTTTAGTTGAATGATTGACTAGTACATCCGCTAATTTCGATAGTTCTCGCTTCATTACGCTCTCGTCCCTTCACTATCGTTTCAATAGCTTAATAAAAAATAAAAGGCTCTTTTCGTAAAGATTGTTGCTTATAATTAAAATAAAGGTTAATTTTCTTAATACGGTATAGTATTTACAGCAGATTATTCAGCAAACGGGCAGGATTGTGAAAGTATTGAGTTCGAGATATCTTCCTAAAAACCATTACTATAATAAAAGGATGACAAAATTTTTATGGTTAGTATGATAATTTGGAAACAGAAGTCAGCTTAATCTATGAAAACCTTATCTGAGGAGTGATGTAGGTGAAACAAAATATTTACGATAATCCGAATTTCTTCAAAAACTACACAGCATTGCGTGAAAGTGGAATAAACGCTAATGACTTCATAGAACAGCCAGCAATCAAATCATTAATTCTGTGTTTGAAAGGAAAATCGGTATTAGACTTGGGTTGCGGTGATGGTCATTTTTCAAAGTATTGTATAGAAAATGGTGCAAAAAACGTAATAGGTGTAGACATATCCAAAAATATGATTGAACGTGCTAAAAAGTTAAATCAGGATGATAACATAGAATTTATGTGTCTTCCTATGGAGGATATGGGACTAACCAATCAAAAGTTCGACCTGATTATAAGTTCCCTCTCTATACATTACATTGAAGATTACTCGGCAATGATTCAAAAGATTAATGAACTATTAAAAAGCAGTGGTGAATTTATCTTTTCAACCGAACATCCAATAGCAACAGCTCGCAAAGGAAGCAACCATTGGATAAAAACTGAGGATGGTAATACATCACACTGGGCATTAGATAATTATCAAGAAGAAGGAATCAGAGTACACAACTGGTTTGTTGACGATAGTGTGGTTATTTATCATAGAACTGTTGCCACATTAATAAATACTTTGATTGAACACGGGCTTTCGCTGGATAAAATAATCGAACCACAATCAACTTTGGCAGGGATAGAGAAAATGCCAGATTTAATAAACGAATCGCGAAGTCCATCTTTTATTATAATCAAGTCAAAAAAAACAAAATAATATTTAAAAATATCTACCGCAATCTGGGAGCTTTTATTGAATTACGAAAACAGCCGTTTCACTAAGGAATGGCTGTTTTTTATACTTCACGCAGAAAATTCACAGTGATTTGATTACTGTAAGGATTAAAATAAAGGAAAACTATAGAAAGAATAAAAATGCTTATAGCCGCTGCTACCCCATGCCCATCAACTTAAGAATTTAGAATTCCCCCAAAAATTATGAGTTTTTTGTTGTAAGTTGTCACAAAATTTCGTTTTTATGGTAGTTTTATTTTCTTAGCTTGATTGCGATGAGCGGTACCCCATAAAGGCCCCTGATACATAATTGATGTTCTGCCATTTGTAGAAAACAATCCACTTATACCATTTTAACAAGAAGAAATATCTCGTCCATGTTGTAATATTGGCTTACGTTAAGCTTGTGAAAAAATCATATTCATGTATAATACAATTGATGTATGATACATTAGTTGTAGGAGGGTGACCTTTTTGAAAAGAGAAGATGCCTTAAAACTAAGAACAGATATTAAGAAAATGATTATAATAACTGGGGTTTTTGAATCTCAAAATTTGCCCAATGGACCATTTGAAAAACCTTTACCAACTTCTCAAATGATGGCGTTAGAGGAACTAGAGGTGGAAAAATTAACTGTTTGGCAACTATCCAATAAACTTAGATTAGAGACTTCAACTGTAAGTAGATTGGTAGATAAGTTAGTAAAAAAGGGGCTTGTTTATCGTGAAGTAAATGAAAAAAATAGAAGAGAACTTTTTCTGCACCTCACAGAAAAAGGTCACATAACTGTTAATTGCTTAAGAGAGCAATCCATTACATTTTATCAAAGTATTCTCAATAATTTATCAGAATCAGAACAAAAAATAGTTGTGGATGGTTTTGAATTATTTATTGATTCTATTTCTAAGCCTTTTGATTAGAGTGAGGTAAATCATAACATTTGGAGGATAAAATGAGTTTGGATTTCGAACGTCCTATTATTGAATTAAAAGAGAAATTTGATGAATTAAAGAAAATTATGAAAGAAAATAATGTAGATTTATCGTCAGAAATTCATGTATTAGAAAAACGTTTAAATAAAATGCAAGATAAAATTTATTCTAATATTACACCTTTTCAACGAGTTCAAATTGCAAGGCTACGTAACCGGCCCACGACATTGGACTATATACCTTTATTGTTTACAAACTTTCTCGAACTTCATGGTGATCGATTATATGGTGATGATAAAGCAATGATAGGTGGTATTGCAAAATTTAAAGGGATGCCCGTTACGGTTATTGGTCATCAAAGAGGTAGAAATACAAAGGAAAGTATAGAAAGAAATTTTGGAATGGCACATCCAGAAGGTTATAGAAAAGCGCTAAGACTTATGAAACAAGCTGATAAATTTAATCGCCCTATTATTACATTTATTGATACAATAGGCGCCTATCCAGGGAAAGGGTCTGAAGAACGTGGAATTTCTGAAGCGATAGCTCGAAATCTATTTGAAATGGCTACACTTAAAGTGCCAATTGTTTGTATTGTAATTGGAGAGGCATCAAGTGGTGGAGCTCTTGGCCTTAGTGTCGGTAACCATATCCATATGTTAGAGTATTCATGGTACTCGGTAATTTCGCCAGAAGGAGCAGCATCTATCCTATGGAAGGACGCTAAGTATGCTCCAGAAGCTGCTGAACATATGAAAATTTCAGCAAAAGATTTAAAACATTTAGGAATTATTGATGAAATCATTCCTGAAATTAAAGGTGGAGCACAAAATGATATAAAATCACAGGCAAAAATGATTGAATCTGTAATCGAATCATCTCTAAAAAAATTGATACTATTATCCTCGGAAGAGCTTATACAACAGCGATATGAAAAGTATAGACAAATAGAGAATTATAAATGAAAATATTTAAAGTCTGTATTATATTTCGGAGGATTCTCACGAAAAATTCTAAATATTTTGTAAGTAACCTCTTAAACTGGGATATGCTGATACTATTACTCTACAAAAGATGTGTGATCGGTATGGAAAAGGAAAATTTGTTCAAATGGAAGCATTATCAGCAAGATATTATTTTGTTAACTGTACGTTGGTACGGTACAACTTAATTTTTCGTAATTTAGTAGAAATGATGAGGAACCAGGATTATCCTACCATTATGCTAGAAATATATATGTTATATTTTCTTTTCCATTACCTTTGCACCAGAACCAAAAAATACGCTATTCTTTCTGTAGAATCATAGGAAAGGATGGCGTTTTTGTATGTATCTATCAATTTCTGACGAATTACAATTATTTGCTGAAGAATTATATGAACATCTTACCCCTTCATTTTTGGAAAATCTCGCTAGAGAGCTAGGTTTTGTAAAGCGAAAACGTAAATTTTCAGGGTATGATTTAGCTACTATATGTGTCTGGATTAGTCAACGAGTAGCGAGTGATTCATTAGTCCGATTGTGTAGTCAGCTACATGCATCAACAGGAACTCTTATGAGTCCTGAAGGACTAAATAAGCGCTTTAATAAAAAGGCAGTGTTCTTTTTGAAACATATTTTCTCCACATTATTAAAAAATAAAGTTTGTGGAAAGTCAGCAATTCCAAGTGCTTCACTTACCTATTTTCAGCGAATTCGTATTTTAGATGCAACCATTTTTCACGTACCAAAACACTTGGCCAATGTATATCCTGGATCAGGTGGTTGTGCACAAACAGCGGGTATAAAAATCCAGTTAGAATATGATTTACATAGTGGTCAGTTTTTAAATTTCCAAGTGGAACCAGGGAAAAATAATGATAAAACCTTTGGAACAGAGTGTTTATCAACATTACGCCCTGGTGACCTATGTATCCGGGATTTAGGCTATTATTCACTGGATGATTTAGATCAAATGGATCAACGTGGTGTGTACTATATATCGCGACTCAAATTAAACAATAGGGTATATGTCAAAAATGAATTTCCTGAATACTTTCGAAACGGAACAATAAAAAAACAATCTCAGTACATCAAAGTTGATTTAGAGCACATCATGGATACCTTAAAACCAGGACAGTCCTATGAAATAAAAGAAGCTTATATTGGAAAGGATAAAAAACTATTCACTCGGGTGATTATGTATCGATTAACAGAAAAACAACTTCGTAAGCGTATGAAAAAACAAGTGTACACAGAAAGTAAAAAAGGGATTACATATTCGGAAAAAAGCAAACGATTAGCTGGCATGAACCTATATGTTACCAATACACCTTGGGAGATTGCTCCGATGGAACAAATCCATAATTTTTACTCTCTCCGCTGGCAAATTGAAATCATTTTTAAAACTTGGAAATCCTTATTTCAAATTCATCATTGGCAACATATTAAACAAGAGCGATTAGAATGCCATGTTTATGGAAAACTCATTGCCATTTTTCTATGTTCTTCTACTATATTTAAGATGCGACAATTAATTTTACAAAAGAAGAAACAAGAATTAAGTGAATATAAAGCAATTGGAATGATTCAAGATCACTTATCAAGTTTGTATCAAGCCATACAACAAAACATCCAAGAAATAACAAAGATCCTAATCAGCCTGTTCCACCTCCTACAGAAGAACGGGAGAAAATCTCATCGATATGAGAAGAAGACTGTTTTTGATATTATGGGTGTTGTTTATGAGTATAATGGGTTGAAAAAACAAAAGAAAGTTGCATAATTTAAAAAAGGAAACCCGTTAGGGTTTATTTGGTATGCATATTATTAAGAGTATGCTTCTATTTTAGGAATGCTTTACCTCCACAAAATGAAAGTACACTTTGTTTTCATTTTTAAGTTGATGGGCATGCGCTGCTACCCCTATATAAACATTTACATTATTTTTCATAATCCTCCTACTCTACTCCCAATAGTAATATACTGACCACTTTCCAATACTATATTTCATTACAATACACGTTACTCATCTTTTAATTAGCCTTAAAATTATAAATCGGCTTAATAATATGTTTAATATCAATTGTTTCTTTTGTATTCTCAACAATTTCATCCAACGGCTTATATACCATTGGGGCTTCGTCTAAAGTACTTTCTGCAACAGATGTAGTCCAAACTGCTGTCATTGTATTTTGAAAATCCTCTAAGTTAAGTACTTCTTTAGCCTTCTTACGACTCATAATGCGCCCCGCTCCATGCGGTCCAGAAAAGTTCCAATCTGGATTTCCTTTACCAAATGCAATAATTGAACCGTCTCTCATGTTAATTGGAATGATTACTCGTTCATCTTTCTGAGCTGAAATAGCACCTTTTCGTAAAATCATATTTTCCATATCGATGTAGTTATGGATTGTAGTGAATTGATCTGTTACTTTCCACTCCATTCTAGTGATGATTTCATCCATCATTGCTTTACGATTTAACTCCGCATATTTTTGAGCGATTTTCATATCATTCATGTAATCTTTAAATCCTTGTCCTTCTAAATAAGCTAACTCTTTGCGAATCGTCGGTTTGTTAATTCCACGTATAGCTTCATGTATTTCTTTTTGTCTGCCTTCTCTTGTTAAACGTTCAATGATTTCCTCTTTAATAGATTTAACGTTGATAAGTTGCTCATAAGCAAGGTTTTGATAATACTCTGCTATTTGTTTACCTAAATTACGAGAACCACTATGAATGACAATGAATACATTCCCTTTATCATCCTCATTCAGTTCGACAAAATGATTTCCACCACCAAGCGTACCAATACTCTTTTGAGCACGTTGTAATGTAAATGGAGCTCTTACACTAGCAAAATCAATCATTTTTGTAAATCGATGTTCCTTATCTCGAATACGAAAACCACTTGGGACAAATTGACGAATCGTTTCGTCTAAGTGGTCGAAGTTGATTTCCTCTTTCTTCTTATTAATCTTAACAACTTCCATGCCACAACCAATATCGTACTTACCTCCCAGTTTCCTGAAAGAGTGGACTATACCTTCTCTACAGTCATCGAGATACGCAGTCTCTACCGTAGGCTCACCGTATTAATTATTCCTCTTCACCTCAAAATGGATGAGGAATAATTCTGTATCTTAGTCTGCTAACCTGATACAAGTCTCTGAACCATTCGATTATGTCACCATAACCACTGGCTGCTGATTGCCCTCGCCTTTTATCGTTAGGGTTCCCAGTCAATTGAGTGAGTAGTTTAAAGTCTGAGCCGATTAGTTAACCCCGACTAAATTAGGAACGATTTTATCTTGAATTGTCATTGTTGTCCCAATAGTGCAACCTGCGCCCGCATGTGTATCTGGCATAATACGAATCTTGCTATCCTTTACGAACTCTTGATTACAAAGATCAATAATTTGACCTGCTGCAGTTTCTTCAACATTAGTAGTAAATACTTTCGCTTCATTGTATTTCCCTTGTAGTTTCAACATCTTTTATTTCCCCTTCCCTTTAGTTTCTAGAAGACAGTGCTTAATATATAATTGAATTATTGGAGCTTTAAGTGGTGACACAAATGACTGATATATTCAGATGAAATATAAATTATTCAACAATATATTTATAATTATATTTTCCATCACTAAATTTAATTTCCTTGTTTTTCATAAAAAAGTCCAATAAATCTACCACTATGCCCTATAGTACTTTCCATGCCTACTATTCGTATCTTCCCTTCCATACAATACTCTCTTTGGATTTATAACAATCATAAAAACTGCTACTACTAAATAAAAAATTGCGTTATACATGATTAAATCAATTAAGTTTCCGTTTATTATGCCAATAAAAAAATTAAAGAATTGGTGGATGATGATTGGGATGATTAAATTTTGATTTAAGTTATAAAATGCTGTCATGACAATTTTAATGGATATGATAGAAATCATAAAAAATAAGATATATTTGAATAAATCAATTCCCATAAATCCTGTAGTAAACCATATAGGTAAATGCCACATCCCCCACCAAAATCCTATGATTATCGAAGCTTTTAATGGTGAATGCTTCTTTTGGAGCTCAATTTGGGCGAAACCTCTCCAACCTATTTCTTCTCCTAGTGGCCCTGCAAGAAAGTTTTTAACAAAGAAATAGATTAGCATTCCCCATGAAGATACAGTAAAAATAGAGTCTACTTCACTGTTTTTAGATATCAGAAACATAATCATTAAAAATATGAAAGCTTGAATCATACTGACAGTAAGAATCACAGATAATTTAAGTTTATTCTTGAATTTATCTTTTACAAATTGGATAAAACTCTGCCCGGGATAGATTTTTTTAAATAGCACTGCAAAAGCAAAGGTCGAGGACCAAGATGATATACAAAATATTACATCAAAAACCCACGCCGGAAATCCCAACATACTTATAGCTCCTACAAGACAAAAAAGTGGTAAAAAAATGATATTGGTTAGTAGAATAAAACTTGCTACTGGTTTTTTTAGTTTCTTTTCTCTATTCATGCGTAATCCCCATTTCAAACTAAGTATTTCGTAAACATAATAGTATTTATATTTACGAATACCTTCAGCTTAAACCTGGGGGTTACTCACAGGTCAATACATGTCTGCATTATTTGATAGGTGCATAAATTTCTAAAAATATACGTTCAAGCCCCTCTTCATACGTGGTAAGTAAAAGATTTATATAAACTAGTCCCAAAAGTTCATACCCTTTTTCTATTGCTACTTTTCTTAAACTAGCTTCCACTTTATGATCAATACTTTTCCCACCAGTTGCCCATCTTCCATCTTCGATAACTGTATAAATACATTTTGGGTGAGATAGAATTTCACCTTCTATTTCGTTATCAAAGTTCTCTACTTTTTTTACAATTATAAATTTATCTTCTATAATAGCTTCTTCATTGAAACTTATAACTCTTCGTAAAGATGTTAGAGTAACTGCCTTTTTTAAGCTGTCTGTATTCTTTTTTAAAGACTCATATTCATCATACGCAGTAAAATGTTCTATCTCTCCTTTTATTTCTAAAGACTTCATTTCTTTTACTATGTATTTCCCTACAAATCGATTGATTTTTTCACAATCTTCTTTTACTATTTGAAGCTTTTTTAAAAGAAGTTTTTTATATTCTATTTCCTCTAACACTTCTTGTTCTTTCTCTTCTAACAACGATTTTAATCCCTCTATACTCTTACTTTTTCTTAATACCTGGATTTTTTTTATTTCAATATCCATTTCTCTATAAAAATTTACCGTTGTTATATCATATATATCAAAATGATTATATTTTCTATACCCATTCTCAATATTTTGCTTTGGCTTGACCAAATCCTTTTCCTCATAAAATTTCAAAGTATCCCTAGATACACCTAAAAATTTAGCAACTTGTCCAATTGTGTACATTATGTTCTCCTTTAGCATTGCTATTTAATCTTTTACATTCATACTGCATATTCTTTAAGCTATCGAATTCTCCTTCCAATAGCCGCATACTCAATACTTTCCATCACTAAATCTCATTTCCTTGTTTTTCATAAAAAAGAGACACAGAGATCTCTCCCCATGCCTACTAATTATCTATTTCTTCACCGCATGAGCATCTACTTACTCGAACCATCCTGCATGCAGCCACAACAACCACGTTCGGTCAGAACAATGCTTTTCCCTCTCGTTGAAAAAAGACACACTACTCGTTCTTGCAAACGCCATTCTCGCAAACTGGACCGGCTTCGTCTGAAGTAGTATTCAGCACGGCCAGTGACTGTGATTCAGCCCATGTTTTCTCAAGCGCTTCGAGAAACACATTCGCCGGCTGCGCACCAGAAACAGCATATTTGCGATCGATAACGTAAAACGGTACGCCACTTACACCCAAACGAATGCCCTCGAGATGATCCGCTCGCACTTCATCGGTGAACTGCTCGCTTTTCAGCATCTCCTCTGTAGCTTTCGGATCAAGTCCTACTTCAGCGGCAATCGCAATCAACGTTTCATGACGGCCGATATGCTTACATTCGGTAAAATAAACTTTGAACAACAGCTCAGCTACCTCATTATTTTTGCCATGCTGCGCCGCAAAGTGAAGCAGACGGTGAGCGTCTAACGTATTTGTCATCTGAAGCGTATCAAATCTAAGTTCCAAACCATCTTCTTCAGCCTGTTTGGCAAGCTTCTCGTGTATCTCCTTTGCTGCTTCACGGCTCATTCCAGACCTAGTGGAAAGCGCATCGTACGCATCATATTCCGTATCTTTCTTCGCATTTTCATTCAGTTGAAAGCTTTTATAAACAATTTGCACTTGATCTTTATGAGCAAACTGCTCAAGCCCTGCTTCAATACGACGTTTCCCAATATAACAGAATGGACAAGCAATGTCTGACCACACTTCTACTTTCATTTAAAAACCCCCTTTATACTGCAACCACGTCACAACCTGGTTGACTATATTATGCATAGTACAATAACCTCTTGAATAAAGTCAACTTAGTTGACTTTATTCAAGGGGTTATTATGGATTTTGGTGCGACTAATTAAAAAAAGATATATAAAGACGTGAATTTTTCGTTTCACTATATTTTATATTCTCCATTTTTATCACTCGAACTTTAGCTCTGTAACTGAATATAGAGCTGTTTTTCAACAAAAACCGAAATTCGCCGAAAGCCTACCCTTCGTCCGTTGATAATTGTAAAGTGGACTTTTATCCCCTACTCCATAGCTACAAAAGGTTATTTAATAGTCATAGATTATTATGAAAATAATTCCTCCAAGCACCCAGATGGTATATAATGATATAATAATCTGCTTTTATATGCTCAATTTTACACAATAGAGGTTATTCATAGGAAAGAGGTACAAAAACATGAAAACAAAACAAACAATCGCTGCGTCTACACTAGCTTTAGCAATGATTGCGGGATCTACCCCTACTCATGCAGAAGTAAATGATGCTACTGCTGGGCAAAGCACTGGGGATCGATTAGCTGAAATTAAGCAACATAGACAAGAGTTAGATGCGAAATTGCAGCAGCACAAAGAAAACGTGGATCAAACATTGAATGAACTTAACCAAGTTAAGGAAAATGTTGATACAAAGGTGAATGAACTACATGAACGTAAACAAGTTGCTGATGAAAAAATTAGTGAGATTAAACAGCAGAAACAAGAGTTAGATGCAAAACTTCAGCAAGACAAACAAATCGCCGAGGATAAAATCGCTGAAATTAAAGAGCATAAAAAACAAGTAGATGAAAAAGTTGCTGAAATTAAAGAGCATAAGCAAACTGTTGATGAAAAGGTTAACGAGATTAAAGAGCATAAACAAACTGTCGATGAAAAAGTGAATGAAATTAAGCAACATAAAGAGAAGATCGATCAAAAGGTTAATGAACTTAAGGAAGTTAAAAAACAGGTAGATGAAAAATTAGCTGAGTTAAAGAAAGCGAAACAAACTGCTGAGGACAAACTTGCTGAGCTAAAAGAAAATAAGCCGAATACTGGGAACACGTTAGAGGAACTTAAGAAAATTAAAGGCAATTTAGATAGTCTTTCCGCTAACTTAGAACTAGCTAAACAAGATATAAAAAACAAACTAGCTGAATTAAAAGAAGCTAGACAAGATTTACTAAATAAAATAAACGAAATGAAACAATCGAAACAAATTGTTTCAGATGATTTAACAAAGAAAAAACAAGACTTAGATATTAAAATCAACGACTTTAAACATACTGAGAAAAAAATTGATGACAAATTAGCTGAGATACATACAACGCAGCAAAATGTAGATAACAAGATTAATGAAGTATCACAACCTAAACAAACGAAAGTGGATAATAACACTACCGCTACTGTTCCTGCAAAAGATAATGCTAGAGAACTTCCTAACGCTGGTAGTGAGCAATCAAATAACGTGCCACTCGGAATGTTATCAATTATAGGCGGACTTTTATTAGTTACGCGCAACAAAATTAAAATGCTTTTCTCAAAATAATGCTATTATAACTATCTTAATATATTCTATAAAAAGGACAACCGCACTGGACTTATCCCCGTCAAGTAGACAACTGTAAAAAAGACTATGCAGCCATCGAAATTCGATATTCGATCGGAGCTCGATGATTGAGTCGTTTTTGGAATCGTTTGTAGTTATAATGATAGATGTATGTTTCAATTGCTTGAATTAGTTCTCCCTTTGTTTGATAGTCATTAAGATAAAACATTTCAGATTTAAAATGAGAGAAGAATGATTCAATGCAAGCATTGTCATGGCAGTTTCCTTTGCGGGAATGGCTGCCGATGGCGCCTAGCTGTTGAAGCATACGCCAATAAGTAGGAGATGTATATTGGAATCCTTGATCTGAGTGGATGATGGTTCCATACACATCTCTTTTTTGTGTTGCTAAATCTAATGTTTTTAGAACAAGTTGTAAATCATTGCGATGTGAGAGTTTCCAAGCAACGATTTCATTATTGTAAAGGTCTTGAACGACCGATAAATAGAGAAATTTATCTTTGAATGGCAAATAAGTGATATCTGTGACAAGTACCTCATTTTGTTTGCGGTTTTGGAATTGTCGTTCTACTACATTTGGGAAAATCTTTGAGGATTTCCCTTTGAAAAAGCGTCGCTTTTTACGGATAATCGATTGAATGTGAAGCTCTCGCATAAGTCTATATACTTTTTTGTGGTTCACGAAAAATCCAGCCTCTCGTAAGGCGATTGTCATGCGAGGATAACCGTATTCCTTGTGTTTTATGTGAATTGCTTGAATCTGTTCATGCAATGTATTATCCTTTGAAAGGCGTAATTGCCTTTGACTACATGTTGAACGCCACTTATAGTAGCTAGAGCGATTTAACTGCGCAATGACGACAAGCCAGGTTACTTTGTACCGAGAACGTAGTTCCTCAATAATCTCGTACTTAGCCGTTTGAGCAAGAACACCTCCTATAGATTTGGATACTGCTTTTTTAAGTAAGCCACTTGCGCCTTGTAATATTCCAATTCTTCTTCCATACTATCGAACTTCGTACGAGGACGACCTTTTAAGAGGTTTTTTAAGCCGTTATTACCACCATTTTGCCCCCGCAAGTCTGAAATATCACCTGTTTCTTGATATTTCCGGACCCAATTCATTAACTGTGTTCTACTTCTAAGCTTATATTTTTTCGCTATAGCTGATTGGCTACCCTCACCATTTAAATAACTTTTTACAACTTGTATCTTTAATTTATCTGAATAAGTTTGAAATTTATCCCCTTTTTTAACCATAATAAAATCCCCTCCAAGAAAAAGTGTAACATCCATGTGTATTCATGGTCTTTTTACACTGTCTACCTTAAGGGGATAATATCACACATATGTGTACGGTTGTCTTTTTTCTTTATATTAACTTCCCATCTCTAAGCGTCAATATACGATCACATACATCAAGCATTCTTTCATCATGTGTAATCATAATTGCTGCTTTTTGACTTTCTTTCACTTCACGTTTCATCATCTCAACTACTTCACGTGCGCGTTTTGAGTCTAAGCTTGCAGTTGGTTCATCAGCTAATATTAAATCTGGATTGTTCATGAAAGCACGAGCGATTGCGACCCTTTGTTTTTCCCCACCAGATAGTTGATTTGGATAATGAGTTTTTCTTTCGCCTAATCCAAATGCCGCTAATAAGTGATCCGCACGTTTTTCAGATTCTTGTTTGTTGTCTTTTTTTAGCTTTGCAATGTAAAGCAATTGTTCTTTTACATTTAAATATGGAACAAGATTTGCGAACTGGAAAATGAAGCCAATTTTTTTCAAACGAATGTCTGTCATTTCCTTTTCTGATAACTTCGTAATATTTTTCTCACGAATGTAAATATCCCCTTTTGACGGTGATAGTAAAGCACCCGCGATTGATAATAACGTACTTTTCCCTGATCCAGAAGGACCGACGATTCCGATAAACTCTCCAGCTTTCACATCAAGCGACATCGGATGAAGGGCTGTTACTTCAGTATTCCCTTCTCCGTACACTTTACTTACTTTGTCTAATTTTAATAATGAAGTCATTACATCCCGCCTCCAATTGCTTCTAACGCATCAACTTTTAATACTTGGTATAACGAAATAAGTGTTCCTAAAATACTAATTACGATAAAGATTGCTGCATATTGTGCAATCATCGGTGTTGTTAATAAGAACGGCATACCCGCTGGTAAAATCTGTTCTAATCCTTGTACAAGAACAATACTGATTACCATCGCAACGACTGATAAGAATAACGCCTGCACGACTAAGCTATTTGCTAAATAAGAATTTTTCGTACCGATTGCTTTTAGTACACCTAATTGCTGTGTTTTTTGCAACGTAATTACGTAGAAGAATACACCGATTAGTAATGCAGCGATAACAAGTAAGAACGCAATGATCATCGTTAATGTTCCTTGCTCTTCTTTAAATCCTGGAATACTTTGCAGTACTTCTTTTTTGTCAATTACATGTGCATTTTTAATTTCTTTATCTGTATTAAGCGCAATTGCACTATAATCTTTTTGGTTTGGTTGTGAAATAGCGCCCCATACGTCTTCATTTACATAAACGACTGGTGTATGGCTAAACATTTGATTTTTCGTAAATCCAACGATTTTAAATTCTTTCTTTGAAACAGGATCAATAATTGTATCCCCAATATCGATTCCTTTTTCTTTAATTGATTCATCAGCAACCATTTCATTGTTTGCTGTACCTAACTTCTCACCTTCTACAATTTTCGGTTCTAAAAATGAATCGCGTTCACTTGAGAAAATAGCGACATCAACTTTTTTCGAACTACCTTTCTTTTCATAAGTTGAATTTTTCACACGAAACGGAACGGCCTCTTTCTCGCCTACTTGATTTACTACGTTATCTACATCATCTTGCTTAATTTGTGAACGAAGTAATTTATTTTCCGCATCATCCGCTAATACAAATTTATTTGCCTCCATATTTTGAATCGATGAAGCATTATCATATGATAATCCATTTGCTAATCCTGAAATTACAAGGACTAAAAATGATAATAACACCATAATAAGTCCGATTAATCCATATCTTAATTTTGATTGTTTTAATTCACGCAGAGCTAAAAACATTTCGCTCGCTCCTTCCTATTACTTTCTATGCACTTATCATAAAAAAGAATTATGAACGGAATATGAACGGAAGATTACAGAACGAAAATTAAATTTTCAGAAAGTATTGAAAATAACTAAAATCCTTGATACAATTCAGTCAAATAATCTTGACCGAGTAATTTAATTTGAGGAGTTGATCATTTTGAAGCCCATGTTAACACTAACTACTTATAGCCAACTAAAAGCAATGAGCGATCCACTACGTGTCGAAATGATGATGCGTCTATGCGAACGTCCTTATACAGGACAACTACTATCTGAGAAATTCGGCATTTCAAGGGCGAAAATTCATTATCATTTAAAAGAATTAGAGAAGAATGGTTTTATAGAGATCGTTTATACAGAAGAAAAGAATGGCATCGTTCAAAAGTTTTATCAATCTGTCGCTAAAGGCTTCACCCCTGCCGCAGACCTATTACCTCATTTAGAAATATTAAGCGAATCAGGTCGCCAAATCTTTTTACAAATGACGGAAAGAACGAAAAGCCATATTCTCGCTGCACCAGAAGAAGCTTTTACATTACGAAAAGTAAGCGAAGACCCAGCTGAATGGAATTACGTTTCATCCTGCTGGGAGTTTGATGCCACGCCAGAACAATTTCAAGTGTGGGTGAAAAAGTTTTATGACGTGATGGCTGAATTAAACGAGATCACAAAAGATGCGGATAAGGATCCAAATAGTAAAGCTTATTACATTTCTACTACTGCACTGCAAATCGATGAGCGAGCAATGCAGCGATTTGTTAAAAAAGAAGAAAAATAAACTTGTCGATGTTTGTCGACAAGTCGATATAATTTCATTTACAAAAAAATCGTAATATGATTTTTTTTACACCAACGGTCAATTTTATTTTACCGAATAATTTTTTCATAAAGGAGTAGATTAAATGGACGTATTAAAAAACCGGAATTTCCTCTTATTATTTTTAGGGAGAATTTTTACAAACATAGGAGATAGTTTGTATTATGTAGCAGCGATGTGGCTCGTATATGAACTTAGTGGTAATCCTTTTTATTCTGGATTGGCTGGTTTCCTTACATTATTACCTTCTGCATTACAATTTCTTACTGGTCCATTCGTTGATAGATGGTCAATCAAAAACACCCTCGTCATCACACAAGTTCTGCAATGCATTCTTATATTAATCATTCCTATTACACACTACTTCGATCTATTAACAGTTCAACTACTACTCATCATTATGCCCATCGTAGCCTTTATCGAACAATTCGCCTATCCCGCACAATCAAAAGCTTTACCACTTCTACTGAATAAAACACAATTATTAAAAGGAAACTCACTCTTTTCATTTGCATATCAAGGCATTGATTTAATTTGCACGACTCTTTCTGGAATATTAGTAGCACTACTTGGCGCAATCACTTTATATGTAATTGACTCCTTTACATTCGCGATTACTGCCCTTTTGTTCTTTTCATTAAAAATGCCAAAACAAGCAGAAGCCAATACATCGCTTTCCACTAAACAATATTTCTCTGAATTAAAAGAAGGCTTTTCAATCGTCTTTCGTTCATTAATGGGCGTCTTCTTAATCGGTTCAGTTGTCGCTAATTTTTCAATTGGTATGACGATGGCGATACTTCCTTCTTTCGCTGATTCTTTAGGAGGCGTGAAATTATATGGCTTCTTTTTAGCCGCTATATCAGCCGGCAGTTTAATCGGAGCACTATTCAGTTCATGGGTTGGCAAACGTAATGTTGGCCGTGTCTCCATTATTAGCTTTGCGGCTGGCGCTGTCTTTTGGTTTCTCTCTACGATTGTACCGTTTCAATGGCTGTCTATTTTCTTATTCGGCTTAGCTTGGATTCCAATTGGTGCTACCAACATATTATTTGCGACGATCAGTCAAATGGCTATTCCAAATCAATATCTTGGACGCATCAATTCAGTCATGCGAAGTATGGGCACAATTGCTATGCCGTTCGGCTCTTTAATTGGCGGATATACTGCAAATGTATTTAGTAGCCAACTCATTTTTGCGCTCGCTAGTATCGGGATTTTATTTATTTCTCTCGTATGGCTACTTCATCCGAAATTACGTTCACTGCCGAAAGCTGATGAAATTACAGCGGATACTTTTGGGGTTCGGTTTAAGGAAGAACATGGGAAAGGTGCGGCTTTATAGTAAAAATAAAGTATTATCTAATCCGTAATGTGTAGAGATAATAAAGTTATTTAATTTTAAAATCTCAAACAAGCATAACCCCATTCTAAATTTAGGACGGGGTTAAAAATATAGTTGCTTAATTTTGTATGTAAGATACTTCACTACACTAAAAATAAAACAATAAAGTCGTTTAAAAATCTAAGTTTTATTCAACAATAACGCCTTTAATGGAATAACTAGAACGCTCAGTCAACGATTTGATGGCCATGCCCCCTGCATTTTCCTTAATTGAATAATTTGGCCTGTATGATAAGCATCATGAAGCATGATGTCCAGTAATTTACCCTCAAGTGAGTTTTGTTCAAGCTCTTTTTCGGAAATTGCACTCAATACCTGTCTTAAATTACGTTGAGCATTTGCAGAACGTTCAACGACTTTCTTCCATTCCTTATCACCATTAGATTGATTGGTAAGATAAAAGGTTTCATCACCGTCGAGATTATGTGTCCATTCACGGCCTTCCAAGTTTGCAGCAAGTCTCTCTTTGTAATAAATGAGATGATTAATGTTCTCCCAAATGGTTTTCATTCCCTCTCCAGGTGGTTTCCAGATAGCCTGTTCGGCTGTAAGTCCTTCTATAGCATGTTTAAACGGTGCATACCAACTCTCTTTATCGAATGTTGAATCTAGTACGTTTAAAAACAAGTCAATTCGTTTCAAATTAATCTCCTCCCTAAATAGTTAAAGTTTCAATAAAATCCTTATAACTCTGTAGGGATTCTACATTTTCAAATAAACTTCCTGCTAATTTTATTCCACAAACTGACCCAATTGTGGAATAGAATGACTCGCATTTTTCAAACAACTCTTTTTCACTTTACACGTAAGTGAAAATATATCGGTGATTTTTCAAATATATCGACCAATCAACAAAAAGAAGAGGCTGTTCCAAAACAACCTCTTCCCTTACAGTTATTTCGGAAGTTCAACCTGAACAGTCGTCCCTTCCCCTTTCGTGCTATATACCGAAACGGTTCCTTGATGCAGTTCAACAATTTTCTGTACGATGGATAACCCTAAACCGCTACCTTCTACGTTTCTTGCCCTTGCTGTATCCACTTTGTAAAAACGATCAAATATACGATCCATTTCTTCTTTTTCCATGCCGATTCCGCTGTCTGATATAGAGATCATAACGCTAGATTCTAATTCTTCTACAACAAATTCAATTGTCCCACCATCGTTTGAAAACTTAATGCTATTCGTAAAAATATTACTCCATACTTGATGAAGTAAGTTTTCATCACCTTTTATGACGATGTCCGGCACATCAAATTCGACGGCGATATCTTTTTCACGCCATTTCCATTCGAGCATAAAAATGACGTCCTTAATTTGCTTTTGTAGATGGAATTCTTTTATTCGCAAAACCTTCTCTTCTTTATCTAATGAAGCGAGCGTAAGTAACTGTTTACATAAACTAGACATTCGCTTACTTTCGCCCTCAATAATTTTCAAGTAATGTTTTCTTTCCTCTTCACTCATACTCTCTGACTGTAATGTTTTCGAAAAGCCTTGTATAGAAGAAAGTGGCGATTGAAATTCATGAGAAACGTTAGAAACGAACTCTTGTCTCATTTGATCTAATTCTTTTATACTCTTTGTCATCTTTTGAAAATTAGTTGCTAGCGTACCGATTTCATCTTTTCGATTTTCATCTAATTCGATATCATATTCACCACTTGCAATCTTTTGAGTCGCTTTCGTAAATGTTCGAATAGGACGAACGATATAACCTGCTGCAATCGCTATAAAAATAATACTTAATAAAACGATAAACCCAAGTAATACCGCTAAGAAAATTCTCATCTCGCCAAACTGTTGCTGAATGTCAGGACGAATAAATAAAGCGTACTGTTTATCACCATGTTTTAACGGGACACCGACACTATTAATTAATTCATTATCGAAAAACCCTGTAATGAACAAGCGGGTTGGATATGTAGAAACGCCATTAAACGTTTCACCTTGCAATACTTTATGAACTGTATCATCACTAATTGTTATCTTACGAAACGCATTCCCAATACGCTTTCCATGATTTTCGTCATCTACAATATAAATTTCATATCCTAATTTCGCAATAGACTGTAAGTATGCCTCTTTATTCTCTTCACTTTGCTTTTCATATAATGATTTTACTTCCTCAGCATACATTAAAATCTTTTCACTATTGTACGGTTTTAACTTCACTTGATAATATACATTCGTTAATAAAAAGCCAATTATACTACTAAGTAGCATAATCCCGACCGTCATAAAAACAAATCTAGAATACAATGATTTCATCTTATTTCAACTCCAACTTATAACCGAGTCCACGTACTGTTGTAATTTGAAAATCATCTGTTCGTTTTGAAAAACGATCTCTCAGCCGCTTCACATGAACATCAACCGTTCGTTCATCCCCTTCAAAATCCATTCCCCATACTAATTCAATTAATTCTTCTCTTGAAAATGTTCTTCCAGGATAACTAGCAAGCTGTGATAATAATTCAAATTCCTTTAAAGGAAGCAAAATCGTTTGACCGTTACACTTTACTTCGACACCTTTTCGATCAATTGTCGTTCCGTGTAGTGTTATAATGTCAGCACTCAGCATTTGATAACGACGCAATAATGCTTTCATACGAAAAATCACTTCAGCTGGCTCAAATGGTTTTACAATATAATCGTCCGTTCCAGAAATGAACCCTTTTTCTTTATCAACTAACTGATCTTTCGCCGTTAATAAAATAACAGGAATATCATGATACTTCCGGATTTCTTCACATAACGTATAACCATCAACAAACGGCATCATAATGTCTACGATTGCAAGATGAATATTTTCTTCCTCTAATACACCTTGCGCTACCTTTCCATCTTCAGCCTCAAAAACTTTAAACCCCTCTTTTTGTAAATGGTAATGTAATAACTCTCTAATATGCTTGTCATCATCAGCTAATAAAATATGTATCATCTTCATTAAACCCTCTCTTGTTCATCCTTCTACATCCTTACATTAAGAAACAATTGGATTTTTTGCAAGAAAAAGAAAAACAATTACAGCATTAATTTTTTCATGGCAATGAGCTAAATTTTAAAATCCATTACGTGAAATTATTGAGGTTATCCAAGATACTACGCATTAGAACCGCAATACAGTACAACAGATTGTATGATAATGTAGCTTTGGAATAAAGGTTCATAAATAATACCTACAAGCCAATATTTTACGATAAATAAAAAGAATCCATTTTGAAATAGATTTTAAATAGACTAAACTAAGAAGAGGATATTACGTTCAATATATGAGTATATATCCTCTTTTCTTATAAACATTAGATTACTTATACAGATAATAAAAATAAAACTCTATATGTATACTAAATTCAGAAAAGTTTGTATAATCTAGGTGGCTAACGTATCTCATAACGGAAAGCGTTTTGAGGTCTTTAGACTGAGCGTTAATTTTTTTAGGGGTGAAGTGCTATGAGAGTACAAGAGGTTCTCATAGAGAATAACAACAAAGGATACATATTACTGGATCAAAAAGGATTCCCTGTAATAAATCATTTAGGAGGTGACAATTATTAATGAAACAACAAGAACGTATTATCTTTCGTGAGGTTCAGCGACCACAACAAATTTGGGTATGGATACTCATATTTGGGATCGCAGCACTGATGTGGTATGGATTCATTCAACAAATTATCCTTGATACCCCGTTTGGAGATAAACCAGCTCCCAATGGTGTGTTAATTGCTTTGTGGTTGTTTTTTGGGATTGCCTTTCCTGTATTAATGCTTGGGGTATTGAAACTGATTATAGAAGTCCGTGAAAAAGGTCTTTATGTTCGTTTTGTTCCTTTTCATTTTCAATATAAACAGTACCTTTTCAAAAATATATGTCACTATGAAAGCATTACTTACAGTCCACTAAAAAGATTCGGAGGATGGGGAATTCGTTTTAACCTTAAGGGTGAAACGGCCTATAACATGAATGGAAAGAAAGGTATAGAGTTAAAGTTGAAATATAACACAGTGGTAATCGGCACTCAAAAACCGGACGAATTAAAAAAAGCATTGGACTCGGCACAAAAAGCATAATGAAAATTAATCGTCAACAAACGGGTATCATTGTGGAATAAGAAAGGACATTACATATTAGTCATATAAAATATATAATGTCCTTGAATTTATTTGTTTTTTTAAAATTTAGGTCTTGATAATTAAGTGATCAAAATAGATTCTCATATTTTCGCATTAAGATTATTTCAATAAAAAATATTGCTCATTTTCTGCCTTTTTAAAAACTAATTCTAACTCTTATTAAGCCTTAGAAATATCAACAAATCCTTCTCCAAACACATCACGAACATCGTGTATAGCGATGAACGCAGCCGGATCCGTAGTTTGAACAATCCGCTTTAGCTTCACTACTTCTTGCTTATTAATAACAATATAAAGAATTTCCTTCGGAGTTTTTGTGTAATAGCCATGACCTGAATACACAGTAACCCCTCTGCCCATTAAAGTAGTCACCTTCCCGGCAATTTCATTCGGGTTATCAGAAATAATCGTAATAGCCTTTTTCGGATTTAAACCTTCAATTACAAATTCCATCACTTTCGTTCCTACGTATAGCATAATAATTGTCAGCATCAGTTTTTCTGCACCAATGATGAAATAAGATGAAAACGCAACGATTAAATCGAAGAACAGTAGACCATAGCTAATGCTCCAACCTAAATACTTATGTGTCATCCTCGCTAAAATGGTAGTACCTGCTGTTGTTCCGCCAACACGAATAATTAGACCAATCCCGCATCCTATAAATATTCCTCCGAAAATGGCATTTACCAGCATTTCATCCGAAGTAATATACCAGCCCTCTGTCAAATGAAGAAATAGCGAGTTAGTAACTACAGCAATGATCGTATAAATTGTTGTTATCTTATTCAAAAATTTATAGCCAGCTATTAACAAAAACGCGTTTAGAATTAAGTTGACTAAGCCTGGTGACCATTCAAATAAATAGTAGGTAATAATCGTGATACCCGTTACTCCACCCTCACCAAACTCGTTCGGGATAACAAACAAATTCACACCTAACGCAAAAAGAAATGCACCAATAATAATAAAAATAATGTCTGTCGTTCTTTTTTTCATACAGTACCTCACTTCTTATGTAAATATTTATTCTGCCATAAACTCTCACCATTATATCGTGGAATATTCAAATCGAACAGTGGTTTGTTTTTATTTTAATATAGGATGACAAACAAATTTTCCCTAAATCCGTATGTAATTAAAAAAGTAAAATAACTGTATTTATTATGTACTACAAATAAAGTTTTGATTTCACATACAATTCACGCTAAAAAATGTATATGAACACTCTCACTCGCACAAACTTCGAATACAAAACAAATAGGCGAAGCTATAGAATAGACTTCGCATCAAGCATTTGATCACAGAGATTTATATGAGATTTTATATTCATACACTCCAGAAATAAATTTACTTATCTTTCTCCATATATTCTTTAATCTTTCGTTCTTCCCACTCTTTTCCGAATATCCCAATTGGAAAAGTTGTCAAACCGTGTATAACGATACCGATTCCCCAACCTCCAAGTGGATATAAAAACCATAATTTACTTGAATCAGAGCTTATATTTATAAAAAAAAGCATCAAATTAACTAGTATATAGACCGTTAAATGAATGTAAAACGCTTTTAAATTCTCCATCCTTTTTTTAGCTCGTAAATAAACCTCATCTCGCTCCACCCTTAAACACCTCTTTCATTATTGTATTTTTTAAACTCGCTCCGATTTAAACATCATATTCTAATCGAAAATCCCTTATTCTCAAAAATTTACAAAATAAAAAAGATCGTCTTCGTTGCAGAAAAATTGCAGGTACCAGTAGACACCCTCCTTTTTGTTCGTAGTACGATACTTTACGAAAAAAATGAAAAATCAAATTTTATAATAGAAATAAAATCTTTAAATCTGTATAATAAAATAGAAAGTGACATTTTAATACAGAAAGGTTTTGATAACATGCTAGGTATCGATGTCAAAAAAACAGATAAAGAATTAATTATTTCATGGCAACTAGCTAAGATTCGAATTCCATTAAGTGAAATTATTGAAGTTACGGAAGATGAAACCTATGCTGGTGTAGAAGAAGAGAATGTAATCCGAATTGGAACAGCATACGCCACAACAGATCGGATTCTAATCAAAACAATAAAACAAAATTATCTATTATTTACAACGAATAGAGTCACAATTTTGAATAAAATCAATGCATAAGCAGTACGCTAAAACACTTTTCTGTATGGGTTTATCCGATTCAACTGTATACCCGTATTTTAAAAATTATTATAGATACAATGATGTACCTTAGCCCCAAATATAAAATAAAGAAAAAGTACCCATCCAATTGTCATACACATGATAATTAGATGGGTACTGCATGATACATATTATTTTACATTTATTGTTCGAAGTAATTTACAAATAACAACTTACACTCGCCTTGTTAAGACCAAATCCAAACATCATCATTATTTTCAACGTTGCTCTTTACCTCATAAACCTTTTCAATATGATCCGTTGTGTTGTAGTTAATAGAAATTCCGCCCCAACCTACATACTTCATATCAATTTTTACTTTCTCACCCGAATTAAATACTTGTCCCTTTGTTAAGAAAACATCAATAATAACTTTCTTCCCGTTTAGCGATGGATACTCAACTACGACATATTTAGTAGAAACGTCTCCCTCATCTTCCGTCGTTACTACTTTTGATACTTCCCCTATCACATAATCAGGAGAGCCGTCTTCTTTCATGTGCATACCTAATTTATTTGACGTATTTTCAACTGTATTTGCAATCATATATTCCGTGAAATTACGCATCATAGATCCAGTAGCTTTTACTTCATCTCCTACTTTCACATTTGAGAGGGAATCTATATAAACACTAACAGGTTCTTCATATTGCTTAGATTTTACGACAATTACACCTTTATCTACTTCTATTACTCGTCCTTCTAACGTCGAGAAATTCGACTCAATAGAAGCCGCACTCGCTTTTGACAGTTCTAATCCTGGTAAATTCGTTCCTGATAATGCTGCGATCCCTAAAGCACCTGCTAAAATTAATTTTTTCATACCCATTATGAAACATCTCCATTCATGATGATTTTATTTTTTCGATTGGATACGACCAACCTGTAACTATTATAGTTACAGACAATAAGGAATAGCAACCATCTTTCTCATGCAATGTTGCATACTGTAATTTTTAAATTTAAATCGATTATTCCTATATTCAACACGAATGCCAAATCCTTGAATAACAGCAGGTAAACTGATTGATGATGAAGAAACTAATGTCATGCATCATATTTTTTCAATGCTACATTTTGTATAATCGTAGTCCATTAAATTATGTAGGAGCGGAATTAAAATGTTAATGAAACCAAAAAGATTACAGTCGGGAGATATTGTGGCAACAGTAAGCCCTTCGTGGGGAGGATCAGGTGATTCTGAGCTAAGATGGCGTTATGAGCAAGGAGTAAAAAGATTAGAAAAAGTTTTCGGTCTTAAGGTTGTCCCAATGCCAAATAGTTTAAAAGGTAGCGAATTCATTTATAACAACCCAGAGGCTCGTGCGAAAGATTTAATGACAGCATTTAAAGATACGCGCGTGAAAGCAATCATTGCGAATATTGGCGGAGAAGATAGCATCCGTTTACTTCCTTATATAGATTTTAATGTGATACGTGAAAACCCGAAAATTTTTATGGGGTACTCTGACGTTACCGTTTCACATTTATTTTGTCATAAAGCAGGAATTTCTTCTTTTTACGGTCCAGCAATTTTAACCGATTTTGCCGAAAATGTAGAGATGGATCCATATACAATTGAAATGGTGAATCGAACTCTCTTTTCAAATGAGAATATTAGCGAGATTCAACCAGCCCATGAATGGACGAGTGAGCGTTTAGAATGGATAGAGGCGAATAAGGATCAACGGCGTACGATGCAGCAAAACAATGGATATGAGCTACTTCAAGGCTCTACCACTGTACAAGGGCGTTTAATTGGTGGTTGTATGGAAGTACTGGAGTTTGCAAAAGGAACGGAGCTTTGGCCTGAGAAAAAGTATTGGGAAAATAGTATCCTTTTCTTTGAAACCTCTGAAGATCATCCAGAACCAAGTTATATAAAGTATTGGTTACGAAACTATGCTGCGCAAGGCATTCTGCAAAAAGCAAAAGGAATCATTTTTGGTAAACCGAAAGACGAAATGTATTATGAAGAATATAAACATGAAATACTGAAAGTTATGAGGGAATATAACTTAGAAGATTTGCCAGTTCTTTATAATTTAAATTTCGGGCATACTGAACCGAAGTTTATTTTACCTTACGGTGCGATGGCAGAAATTGATTGTGAAAATAGATCTTTCTCTATTTTAGAAAGTGGCGTGGAATAAAATAAGTGTGGGGTTTCCCCCCACACTTATTTCATTTCCTTTGCCTACTGATTAAAGAATAATCCCCGAAAAACTCCCCTTCATTACTTCCTTTTCAAGTTGATTCCTACATATAAACATCGCAATAATCTTTGTGCGATTTTTTTCATCTGGTTCAAATTGTTCAATGGTTACGTCACAACGAATCGTATCACCGCTAAAAACAGGACGTAAAAATTCAAAATCCATTTTGCGAGCTAGTACGTTATAATCACCACCCATTTTTGTAGGCAGCGTTGCTGTTAAAAGTCCTTGTACAACAAATCTCCCCTGCTCATCTGGTGTAACATGATGAACGCCCTCATCTTTAGATACTTCCGTAAATAACGCAACATCCTCTTTCGTAAAAGTTCGCTCAAAAGTGATTTTCTCCCCTACTTGCAATTCCATCCATACCCCTCCTCAAAAACACTTTTAAAATAAGAAAAACCGAAACTAAAAATCATTTCGGTTTTTCAAACTAAAGAAGTTTATTTTAACGAATGTACAAACAACCCACTACGAAGTTTCGGTTCAAACCATGTTGATTTCGGCGGCATTACTTCTCCAGCGTCTGCGATTGTTAATAAATCTTCCATTGATGTCGGATATAACGCGAACGCTGCTTTGTATTCACCGCTATTCACAAGACGTTCTAGTTCTTCTAATCCGCGGATTCCGCCGACGAAATCAATGCGTGAATCAGAGCGCGGATCATGTATTTCAAGCACCTGACTTACTAAATGATCTTGTAAAATAGATACATCTAAACGTCTAACAAGATCATTCGCATCAAATGTTTCCTCTTTCACTGTGAGCTTATACCACTTTTCGTTTACATACATTCCAAATGATTTTGGCTCATTTGGTTTATACGGTGAAACACCTGCTTCTTCCACATAAAAATATTGCGCCACTTGCTTTAAAAATTGCTCTACTGATAAGCCATTTAAATCTTTCACAACCCGGTTATAATCCCAAATTGATAATTCATCATGAGGGAATAAAACAGATAGGAAGAAATTGAATTCCTCTTCTCCTGTGTAATTCGGATATTGCTCTCTTCGCATAACTCCTACTTTTGCAGCTGATGCAGAGCGGTGATGTCCATCTGCAATGTACAAGTTAGGGATATCTTCAAATGCATTTACTAAAGTCGTAATCACTTCTTCATCTGCAATCTTCCACGCAACATGCTCGACTCCGTCTTCTGCCGTAAATTTATAAATTGGCGCATGTTCTTCTTTCCAGCTTGCAATTAAACGTTTCACTTCTTCTTTTGTACGATAAGTTAAAAAGATAGGACCCGTATTTGCATCGCACACATCTACGTGACGAATGCGATCTAGTTCTTTTTCATGACGCGTTCTTTCATGTTTTTTAATTGTATCATCTTCATACTCGTCAATCGATGTACAAACGACAAGGCCTGACTGCGTTCTTCCTTGCATCGTCAGTTCATAAATATAAAGCGCTGGCTCTTCATCTTGAACGAACACTTCTTCTTGTATAAATTGCTTTAAATTTTCACCCGCTTTTTCATATACGCGATCATCATACGGTGAAAGTGCTGGATCTAAATCAATTTCAGCTTTATCAACATGTAAGAAAGAATATGGATTCCCTTTTACAACTTCTCTTGCCTCTTCACTATTTAATACATCGTAAGGTAAAGCTGCCACTTGCACAGCTTTTTCTTCTACTGGACGGATGGCCCGAAACGGTCGGATATTTGCCAAGTTCCTCTCTCCTTTACACAATCATTCGAACGGCTACAACACCTGTAATTTTGCTTATATTTTCCACAATATTCTCTTTAATTATATCATCAATACCATTATCAATATCAATCATTGTGTACGCCCAAGAATGTTTACTACGATTAATCATATCCGCAATATTAATATGATGTTCTGCTAAACATCCTGTAATTTGCCCTACCATGTTCGGAACGTTTTGATGCATAATCGTAATTCGTTTTTTTCCAATGTACGGAAGTTCTACGTTTGGATAGTTTACTGAATTACGAATATTTCCTGTCTCTAAATATTCACGTAATTGACGAGCTGCCATTACCGCACAATTTTCTTCAGACTCAGACGTAGATGCACCTAGGTGAGGCGTCGCTGTTACATTTTTCATCTTTATAACATTTTCATTCGGGAAATCTGTTACGTAATGTGTAATAATATCTTCTTCTAACGCTTTTTGAAGAGCTGTTTCATCTACAAGTTCTCCTCTTGAGAAATTGAATAGACGCATTCCTTTTTTCATCGTCTCTATAGCGTGTTCACCAACAATCCCCTTCGTTTGGTTCGTAAGAGGAATGTGTAATGTAATATAATCACAAGTTGCAAAAATTTCATCTAAACTAAATGCTCTCTGCACTTGCGTAGAAAGACGCCATGCTGTTTCAACAGATATATATGGGTCGTATCCGACAACGTCCATTCCTAAAGCTAACGCATCGTTCGCAACTAAAGCACCGATTGCACCAAGACCGATAACACCTAGACGTTTCCCTGCTATCTCTGATCCAACGAATTGCTTCTTCCCAGCTTCAACAAGCTGTGGTACTTCTTCTCCATCCAACTCTTTCGTCCAGCTCACTCCATTTATAATATTACGGGAAGACATAATAAGACTTGCGATAATAAGTTCCTTCACTGCATTCGCATTAGCCCCTGGCGTATTAAATACTACAATCCCTTTTTCCGTACAACGCTCAACAGGAATATTATTTACACCGGCACCAGCTCTTGCAATCGCCTTTAAATCTTCTGAAAACTCTTCTTGATGTAAAGAATAGCTGCGAAGTAAAATACCGTCAGGATGACCTACTTTGTCTCCAATTTCATAGCGATTCCCATCAAAAATTTGCAAACCCTTTTCCGCAATTTGATTTAACGTCTGAACACGAAACATATCCCCATCTCCCTATCTATTCTCAAGCTCGAATTCCTTCATATAGTCTACTAATTCTTGTACACCTTGGGTTGGCATCGCATTGTAAATACTAGCGCGCATACCGCCGACTGAACGATGTCCCTTTAGCGTAACGAAACCGCGTTCTTTCGCTTTTTGTAAAAACTGATTGTTAAGCTCTTCTGACTGTGTTGTAAACGGAATATTCATAAGTGATCGATACGTGGGATCAACTGGTGAAGTAAACAATTTAGATTCATCTAAAAAATTGTAAAGAAGTGAAGATTTCATTCTATTTTGTGCTTCAATCGCAGATACCCCGCCTTGTTCTTTCAACCACTCTAGTACAAGTTTCGTCACATAAATACTAAAGGATGGCGGTGTATTATATAGGGAGTTATTTTTACTGTAAGTTTCATAGTTTAGCATCGTAGGACAAGCACTACTTGCACTGCCAATTAAATCTCTTTTTATAATTACAATCGTTAAACCCGCTGGCCCTAAATTCTTTTGCGCACCCGCATATATGAGACCAAACTTCGTAACATCATATTGTTCTGATAAAATATTTGAGGACGTATCCGCAACAAGCGGCACTCTTTCTACATGTGGAATATCCACATATTTTGTCCCCTCAATTGTATTATTTGTTGTAATATGTATATAATCTAGTTCTTCATCATTTGGTAAATCATCCATTTTAGGAATCGTAGTAAATTTCTCTTTTTCAGAAGAAGCAATCACTTGCACTTCCCCTACTTTTCCGGCTTCTTGCTGCGCCTTTTTAGACCATGAACCTGTCAGTACGTACCCAGCTTTTTTATACGTACTCATTAAATTTAACGGTATCATAGAAAATTGTAATGACGCACCGCCTTGTAAAAATAAAACTTCATAATCATCAGGAATGTTCATTAATTCACGAAGTAAGCTGCTGGCTTCATCAATAATACTTTGGAAATAAGAAGATCTATGGCTCATTTCCATAACAGACATGCCTGTCCCGTTATAATTTACAAGCTCCTTTTGCACTTTCTCTAAAACCGGCAAAGGGAGTATAGATGGTCCTGCTGAAAAATTATACACTCTCTCCATCACCCAGATAACCTCCCTATTTCTCATTTTTATTATTTTTTAAACTTTCTGAATTATAACCTATATACAATACACGGTCAATTTGTTTTCCGTTATTACGGCGTAAGACGCAATGGAATCGCTTGCATGTGCAAATATTTTTTTATATAAAGTGAGCAGAAAACATATCAACAAAACAACAGCCTAGATGCATAGTGCTCTCCTTTCAAATTTGATAGGTTCTTCTCTTATCTATTTTACTTTTTATACATTAGAAAAAGAGCGAATCTACATTCGCTCTTTTCCACATATTTATGGGCCAAAGCTTATCATCCAACCTAACATAAATCCAAATATAGAAAACAGCAGCATAAAAATAAATAAACTACATGCCCACAATGCATATTTTCGACTTTTGCTTTTTGTGATCATACCTATGACTGAGCACACCACTCCAATACCAACTATTTGCAGAAAACTTTTACCTATAAATGTTTCTTGAATAAGCAATATAATGTTCAAATACAATAACGCTAGAAAGGCAATAATTAATGAAATAGTCCCCATCCACGTTTCCTGTTTATACATATGATTCTTTCCTTTTTTTAAGAATGCCAATTCCATAACCTCGCTTCACCTACTTTCAATTTTCTAACTTTTTCGTGGCTCATCAATTTTTCAACTTCTACTTTAGGACCAGTTACAACTGCCCCGTATGTTTTTATCCCATTTTTTTCAAGGAAAGAAATACGCTTTGACAACTCTAATACTTTCGCTCTAGATAGCTTCACTGCTAAATTTTCATGCTTCTGTAATGACTTTAACACATCAATAAATTGTTCCTCATGAGGTAAATCACTTACAAAAGCACCACTTGGACTTGAAATCATTTCTGCTGGAAAGCCAATCGGGGCTACATACATACCCTCTTCATTCGTTTGCTTCTCCTCTAATCCTGTATTAACGGCATACCACACAATATCAATAGTAGGAAACATATTCGTTACCTCTTGTACACTTAATAATTCTCTAAAAGATACAAATGCTTCTACAACAGATTCTTGCGGAAGACCCTTTAATACCTGCGCTTCTTCGCTACTATTATAGGACGCATTATAATTATTAGGATGAGACAACACCTCGTTATCTATATATGGGACTTCTGGAATTTTTTCATCTGTTGTATATTCACGGCTTACTTTCGTTGCTCTACTTAATACATAATCTGTTTTCTCTTCTCCTATTCGAATATCTTTCTTTCCTACCCTTTTATACAAATCAAAATGCAATTGCAAACTAAGCGGTAGCAATGTTTGCTCCATGTCCCTATCTTTCAAAAATACATTTGGTTCTGTTACACTTAACGTTTGATTTACTACATTCCGTATCTCCATTGCGTTTGTAGGTGCCACTGTATAATATAAGAGTGTAGATATATATAAAATAGGTTGAATAAGTAGTAAAAAAGTAAATACAATCAAAACATTCGTAATACGCGCTCTTTTTTTACCTATTTTCAACACTTGCTCCTGTTTTCCATCAGGAAGTGAAGCCGGTCTTTGATCAAGAGCTTCTTGTAACAATTCTTTATAATCATCTTGTTCAGAATGAGGTTTATCATTTGTCATTTTGACTCTTTTCCTCCTTTAACAATTCTTTTAATCTCTTTCTCCCGCGAAATATGTGACTTTTATACGTGTTTACCTTTAAATCTAATACAGTAGCACCCTCTTCGTACGTTAATTGATGTACGTCACATAATAAAATAGATTGTGCCTCTACCAATGGTAAAGTATGAATAATCTGAATTAATTTTTCATAACTATTTTTTGCGACTACATACTCTTCTGTAGATTCCCCTGCTTGTATTGTCTCTAATTCTTCCGTTCCTACAAAAGTTACTTTTTTCTCTTTCCTAACAAAATCAATAAACGTATGATATGCCACTTTAAATAGCCATGATTTTACCTTTTGGTTTTCATAGTCTTCTAGATAAAGATACGCCCGATAAAAAGTCTCCTGCATCAAGTCCTCCGCTACGTGATGGCTACGAGAAAGGGAAAATAAATACCGGTACACATCGTTTATATAAACTTTATATATTTCTTCAATTTCCATCCCCCTCCTCCTTTCATATATAACACGAATAAGCGCGTTAAAAAGTTGCATTATTTTTCCTTTTTATATTTTTTATTTATTAAAAAAGAAATAACATTTATAGATTTCAATAACTATTTACAATTATAAACAAAATATGAGATGTTATAACTGTAAATTCCTAAAAAAACTCCACATGTAGTATGTACGGAGATTATCTCATGGGTTATTTACAAATTATAGGTGGGGAATATTTGACGCTTATTTCATAAACATACAAAAAAGTGTTAAGTACATAATCATACTTAACACTCTAGTAATAAAGTATAATAGCTACTTACTCGTAAAGAACCGATCAAAAATTTGATAAATAGCTGAAAGACCAAAGAGCCAATAAATAGTATCCACAAGCGCCGGCATAGAACCAAACCATTTCTCAACTACATTATAATCTAACGCTACAAACAACCAATTCAAACCGCCAAGAATCACCAAAATTACTGTAAGGTATGACAAAAATTTCATTATGATTGCCCCCTAGGTGATAAGATGGTGAAAGGCCTTTCACTAAAATATATGTAATGGATTCTAAAACTTACCTATTTTATAAAATTTATTTTCGATACCATCCATTAATAACTGCCTCTGCTTCTTTACTATGTATTTGATATGAATGATTACTATCATTAGAGCCAATAAACCAAATTGAAAAACCTTTAAAATACGGCTTCGGTTCTAATACATCTCGGTAAGCGCGCCATCCATTCAATTGTACATCTTTTGAAAATACATTTGAAACATCTGGATTCCATGGATTTTGTAGTCCTAGTTCACGCGCTGGTACGTTAAATCCACCAAAATAAACTGGCTTTCCTGTTGCATTATGTAATTGTTCCAGTTGTTGAACAACATTTTGTCCACGATTATATACTGTTGTCGCAAATAAACTTTGCTTCACTTCTTCGTATGATGGATTCCTTTTTCCTGAAACTTCAAACCAACTATCGATACTAACAATATCCACCTTTTTTAAATACGGACGATTTATTTTCTCTTTAAACTTCGCTTCATACGATGGATCCCAACTTGCTGTTAACCACCAGTTCATTTGATACAAAATATTTCCTTTATACTGCTGACGGACAAAATTAATCGTATCGTTCCAATATCCTTCTGCATATTCCATATTAACGAAATTAGAAGCAATCTTTAGTCCATACACATTGTATTTACTTGTAATAGAATTAAAAATATCTTGTAGAATAACCGTTTTCCAATTCCAGAAGAAATCATTAATATTACTTGGATTCCATTCTGTTTCTCCAACATTCCCCTGCTGAATATATGGGAACGGTTCCACTATAACTTGAATATTACGCTTTAATAATTCTTGAATTAAAATAATAGCTTGTTTCTTTTGTGCCTGATTAATTACCATATTAGCCGAATTCACATTCGGAATATCAACTTGGATCGGTACATTCACCGTATTCAAATTCAAGCGCTCTACATCAGCTAACACTTTCGCTACATTTTCTACTTCCCATACTGTTACGTTTCCTGATTTTATTTTTCCAGATTGAACAGTATTTACATCTGCCTGTACATTTCCTTGGAAACAAAAAGAAAACAACATGATACACACTCCTAAAATACTTACTAAACTCTTACTTTTCTTCACAAGTTTCCCCCTATAATTTTTGACTTTCTTGATTATTTTATACAATGTTTCACATATATTCCAGAAAAAATTACATGAAGTTTTCATTAATAAAAGTGTTATTCATATAATTCTCCTAAAAATAGTAAGATAAATAAAAAAGAGCGGATTTCCGCTCTTTTTTATCCTTTTACGATTGAAATTATTGAATTCCTTCTGGTAACTTAATTGAATCAAACTTTTCATATGAATCAATCTTTATACTCACAACTGCATCCAATTTTTCCTTATCTGTACTAGCTTTTTTATCTGAGTTACTTTCACTCACTTTTATAGTTGTTCGCATCTCTTCAAATTTATAATCTCTTGTTATTATATATTCAATGTTAAACGCATCCATATTAAATCCTTCCGTTAATTTCTTCATATCTCCATTAATTTTTTGTAACGTATCTACCGCTTCTTTTCCCTTTAATTCAAGTGTAAGTTTATATGTGTCCCCATCCTTCTTCGCTTTCATTTTCTTAGCCAAAGCTTCCGGTAAATCTAACTCATTAAGTAAATTTTTACTGACCATTACATCATTTACATTAAATTGATCATTAGGTATCGTAACTAACTCTCCTGTATCAGGGTTTTTCACTTGAGCAGCGACCTTTCCATCTACTTCATACGTTACAATATCTGTACCACTTATTTTCATTTCAGCTCTAGAATTCTTCAGTTTCGGCTCCATCTGTATTTTCATTTTAATCTCTTCTGATTGGCTGCTCCCCTTCATTGACATAAGAGATGTCAATGTAAGATATTCCTCTTGTTTTAATCCGTCAGCTGCTTTTTTAAAAATATCTTTCGCTACTAACTCTTTTTCTTTTTTTACAGATACTGTTTTAGGTCCACTTATTTTTTCACTGCTACAACCAGTTGTTAAACCTACTATTAGCGCCAAACTAGATATTACAACCATTTTCTTCATAATGATCCTCCCCATTTCCCGCTTAAAAATATTTTCATCTCATGTATAGTAAATCAACTGAAATAAATATATATACAATAATTATTTAACCTCTAAACTAAACCAGTTATTCACTCCGTATACTAACGTAACTAATGCTCCTATTACACCAAAAACAACAATATTTATACCAATTGACGAACCGAATAAAACAGCCATCATTGACACCATCAGTAATAGCATGGCGATACTATTTATCTTAATTTCTACTATTTCGCCATCCTTTACTTTCTTTTCTTTACTTCCAAAAAAGAATTGTTTTACTTTAATATTCGCTTCATCTAATTCAAAAGGAAGCGTATATTCTTCGTTATTCTCAAGTTTCATTACTACTTCGTTATCTACCTTTACAGCAACTCTTGTTGCTCCGCCCATCATACCCGTTGCCCTTATTACTTTAATGCTCATATTAAATCCCCCTATTAGATTTCACTGCAACTATTAAGAAATTCCCCTTGTTGCACAATACTTCATCCTCAGTTCAATAAACATAATATTCCAAAAGATATTATAACAAGTCCCCGTCCAATATTTTGTCAAAATTTGTCGCGTTTCTACAAAAAGAATATTTTATCCATTATCATAGTAAAAAGACTCTTACAATAGTAAGAGTCTCTTTTATAAAGTAAAACCTTCATTAGCGGAAGGATTATTACTTCATAAAGCTGGGCCATCTGCAAATAGGAACATACTATCACTTCGGCTGTAAAGTTAATACTTTCCCTTCAATCCCATCTGTATTTAAAGTAGTCGTATGATACTCACCATTCACCCAATCATCTATTTGATCATGATACCAATCGCTTCTAAAATGTCCTGACTGTCCCGGCCCCACTATATGATAACCGTTTGACATATCTTTCGTATCAATGACAAATCTCCATGAAGCACCGTGATTTACAATACCGTTATCTCCGTAATTCGCTGCTTGAACCGTAACTTGACTTCCTCCAATTGGAACTGGTTTCTCACGATTAAATGCGAGTAGTGCTAATATACTAGATGATCTCGAAATTGGATGTGTAAAAGCAAGTTGATGGTAATCGCCCCACTTCCACTCTGTTACATTCGATCCATACTCCTTCTGTAATTTCTTCATTACATTCTCGTACGATGTATGCACAACTTCTGTGAAGCCTCCGTACTTCGTAAACCAAGCACTATTTTCACCGTTTACTTCTTTACGAATTAGTTCATCGACAACTTGTTGTTTCCCTTCAAATAACTCCATTACATCTTTCGGTACTTCTTTTGAAAATAACGTATTCGAAATCTCTTTCATTAACAAATGGAATATTAATGGTGCCGCTTCATCTTTACTATCGTAAAAGTTCCACTTTGTTAATTGTTTGACGCCTTCTTTCTCCACTTCATTTAAATCTGTTTTATTTAACTCTTTTAAAAATATAGGAGCAAATTCTTTCCCGTATAAATTCTTTTGATCCATCTGTAACTTTTGTAAATCTTTCACCGTATATTTTTCCTTCTCTTGTAAAAACTCTTGAATGCGCATTTGCCTATATGGCTGTGCCCACGTATTACTAATATGGTACGGATAATTATCATCAACAATTTTATTATTCGCAGTTGAAATGAACCCTTGTTTTGGATTTATTACTTTTGGAAGCTGATCAAATGGGATATACCCTTCCCATTCATATTCATCTGTCCATCCTGGAACTGGCAAACTACCATCGCCTTTTTTACGCACTGGTATATTTCCATTCGCTTTATAAGCAATTGTGCCGTCATTTGATGCAAACACAAAGTTTTGAGTTGGTGTATGAAAATCTTGAAGTGCAGTTTCAAACTCATTCCAGTCTTTCGCTTTATTCATATTTAATACAGCCTTTAATTCAGCGGAAGGCTCCAAAGCAGTCCATTTCAAAGCGAATACTGTTTTCGTTTTCTCTTTCCCCTTATCCGCAAACTCTGAAATTACTGGACCATGCCTCGTAACCGTAACGTTATACGGAATTGTTTTCCCGCCTTTTACTTTAATAGATTCATCAACAACCGTAGCCTTTTCCCATTTATCGTTATACAAAAATTCATTTTCATTATTAGGATTTCTCTTTTCAATATATAAATCTTGTACATCAGGACCAGTATTCGTAACACCCCATGCTATTTTGTCATTGTGACCTAATATAACACCTGGTACTCCAGCAAAAATAACGCCACTCACATGTAAATCTTTCATGTCAAGTCTCGTTTGATACCATATAGAAGGTGTCGCAAGCGATAAATGAGGATCATCCGCTAAAATCGGTTTACCAGACACACTCTTCTCACCGCTTATCACCCAGTTATTACTACCGTTAAACTCCGGCGGAATTACTGTCTTTGAAAAACTTTGTGCTACATTCACATTTGTATTTTTCAGTTCAGCTAGCAATCTAGGAGCATCTTTCGGATAAGCCGGAAATAGTTCAGCTGCTTGCTTTTCCGGAAGATTTTTCAACGCCCAATATCGAAATGCTTGTCCATGCCAATGTCCTCCTAAATCAAACGCCATATACTTTCCGATCGTTAAAGAGTCCACAATTGACCATTCAGCAGGTTCATAACCTAATAGAGTAAACTCCACTGGCAATTTCTTTTCGGCCTTCGCCTCACGTATAAAAGCATTCACCCCATCAGCAAATGACTGCAGGGCATATTTCGCTTCTCCATCATATTGATTTAAAGATGCTTCTGCCGCTCGCCGTAAACCGAGCGTTCGAAACAACTTATCTCTATCAACAGCTGCTTCCCCTACAACTTCACTTAACATACCAGAAGCTTGCCTTCTACTTAAATCCATTTGAAACAAACGATCTTGCGCTTGTACATACCCTTGCGAAAAATATAAATCATGTGCATTTCCCGCTTTAATATGCGGTACTCCTTTACTATCCCGCTTCACCGTAACAGCGTGTTGTAAATCCTCTAGCTTTATCGTTCCATCTATCTTTGGCATAGAACTAAGCGTATATATGTTCAAAAAAATCATAACGCAAATAAACAAAAAAAGAACGATACTACTAGACCAAATAAAAATTCTTTTTCCCCTATTTCGTTTCTTTTTTATGACGACTTCCATACAATCCCTCCTCTCTCAATCTATTCGCTTCTATTGTAAAAGAACCTTTTAGAAAAGAAGAAATCATTACTTGCTCATGCTATGGATCATACAAACTGAACACTTCTCTCTTACGCACTATTTCCTTTCCTTTACTGAATCTTACTCGTCCTTTCTTACACCAATTCCTCAAAATCCCATTTACATAAGCAAGTGTTCCCTTATTATTTTCAAACGCGATTTTAAGCGCCTCTAGTACTGTCTCTCCTGAAACTTTTTGTATCCACCCCTTCAATTCCTTCACGATATATGGAGATAGACTACTTATATTTTGTTCGTAAAACTTATAAACTTTACTATGCGAAGTAGCCTCTTCTACCGTTTCTACCTCTTTCATATCTTCTTTCTCTTCAATAACTGCTTGTGAACCCTCTTCTTTCGGCATACCAAAATACTGTAGTAATAATGGAATCTTGTATTCTTCTTCAAGACATTTACGTAAAAACATATGTATGAACTCGTTACTTTTCACAGTCTTTAACTCACGTAACACACACTTCTCTACATTCGTATTTAAAATAGGGTTATAATGTAGCCAATTTATTATGAATAACTCTTTTGTTTCTGTATCATATAAAATCTTCCCGTATTCCACAAACCGGTTCAATAACTTCTCAACAGTCTCCATACTGTAACCAGTTTCAAGCTCTGCCAAACGCTTTGGCAATATGTAAATACCACATTGCTTCGTTTTCGTACCAGTTAACAAATATATGTAAAAATAACGCTCTTCTGGCGTTAAATCTAATATGAATTCATCTTGCCAAAAGTTCACCTGCACATTACGGTACACCGCCATCAGTTTCCCTCCACTCTTTGCTAGCAAATAGGAAAATTCCAATCCTTCAATATAAATATAAGAATGAGGTAACGGTTTTGGCATTCGAATTTCAAATTTTTTTACTACTACTACACCGGTTTTATTTTTTCGCGCTTTTTTGTTCTTGTAGTTGTTTTTGTTTTTGTTTTTTCTTTTTCTTTTTCTTAGTGATTTATTACTTGGTAGGTGCTTATGAGGGGCTTTGAAGGGGCTTATATAGTGTTTGCATTCCCCTCTTATCTGATGTCTAATTACAAATGTCTCCAACAATCTTCATACATTGCAGACAGCCATTATGATTCACCTGCTCATATTTACCCGAAAACAAAAAGCACTTGTTGCCTTCGTAGACAATTCAGTGCTTTAAGGTTGAAAGTTTATAAATAAAAGTGTCTATAATCGACATAGTTGATTGAAATACAATTCTGTTACATTTATTTTAGTAACGATAATATGATACATACCGAATTATCTATAACTGAACGTTCTGGGCGAGATTTCATTAACACTGTTAATCCAATTAATGAAGTGACTAGCGTTTGTGCCAATGCTTTAGCATTCACATCACTTTGCAGTTCTCCAGACTGAATACCTTTGGCGATTAATTCTTGAAATATAACTGAAAGATACATTTGATGTTCTCTAGTCAACACTTCAAATTTTTCATTATGAGGGGCAATCTCAACCATTGTGTTAATACAAAAACAGCCTTTATTTGATTCTCTTTTATATTCCTCTTCCACCATATTTTCAAAAAACATACGAATTGATTCTTTGACAGATTGTTCTTTTTGAAGTTTTGTTCGAATGCTAGCTGCGTGTAAATTCGTGTATCTCCGTAATGTAGCTTCAAACAGCCCTTCTTTATCACCAAATGCCGCATATAAACTCGGTCTTTGTATTTCCATTTTAGCAGTTAGATCACTTAATGAAGTAGCAGCGTATCCTTTCTCCCAAAAAAGTTGCATAGCAGCATCCAAAGCTTTTTCTTTATCAAATTCACGTAGTCGGGCCATTTAATCCCTCCTCTTTTTTCACCTGTTTTCTAAATTATGAATCACGTTTTTATGTACTAATCAGTATATTATATATCGTATTAAATTATAAATGATATGTCAAAAGAAACTGAATTTATTTTACAATTCACTTGACATAGCAACTTATCCCTGATTATATTTGACTTACGAAATAACATACCGTTCAGTACATTATTTTAAAAACAAAAGGAGATGATATTATGGATACTAAAGAAAAAATGACAACTGCTCTTACACAGAATAATGATAAGTTCCAATCACCTATCAATACAATCATGCCCCGCTATATAACTCTATTATTTTCAATAGCTTGCGGGATGGCTGTGGCGAATATATACTTCGCTCATCCTCTACTTGATTCTTTATCAAATGAGTTTAAGATCAACCATTCAACTATTGGTGTCGTTATTACGATTACTCAAGTTTTTTATGCACTCGGATTACTTTTATTAGTTCCACTTGGTGATTTATTAAACCAAAAAAGACTTATTATTGTTCAAATGCTTTTATCCGTTTTCGCTTTAATTGTGGTCGGAGTCGCTCCTTCAAGTACCGTACTTTTTATAGGTATGGCCTTAGTCGGAATTCTTGCGACTGTTACGCAGACACTCGTCGCATACGCATCCATTTTAGCTAACCCAAAAGACCGTGGGCGAATAGTAGGTTTCGTCACGAGTGGTGTCGTAATAGGAATTCTACTTGCACGTACATTTGCCGGAACATTAACAGATCTAGCGGGATGGCGTTCCGTTTATCTTACCTCTGCTGTACTTATGCTCTTCGTAATTGGTTTGTTATATCGTAATTTACCTAATCTTGAACATAAAAAAACGGCTATGACCTATCGTAAACTATTACGTTCTGTTCTCTTATTATTTGTAGAAGAAAGGATCTTACGTATTCGCGGAATATTAGCATTGCTTATTTTTACTTCCTTCAGTATTTTATGGACTTCATTAGTTTTACCTCTAAGTGCTGCACCATATAATCTATCACATACAGCTATCGGAGCATTTGGTCTTGCTGGAGTTGCTGGTGCATTAGCTGCCACTAAGGCCGGACAACTCGCTGATCGCGGATTCGGAGAAAGAACTACTGGCATAGCCTTATCCTTATTATTACTTTCATGGCTCCTAATTAAATTAATGAACCATTCTCTATTCCTACTAGTTATCGGCGTTATCCTTTTAGATTTAGCTGTGCAAGCTGTACATGTCACGAACCAAAGTATACTTTTCACAGTGCGTCCTGAAGCAAGAAGTCGGCTCACTGCTAGTTATATGATTTTCTATTCTATCGGCAGTGCTACAGGTGCAATTCTTTCCACAAACATTTATGCAAGCTACGGATGGAACGGAGTTTGTATATTAGGTGCATCCGTTAGTGCTTGTGCTCTTTTATTTTGGGCAATGACCTTACGGCGATCGTCATAAATAAAGGCTGTTTTCTCAAAGATTGTTACTGCTAAAACTAAAAGGCAGATTTAATCTACAAAACGTGTAGAATACTTTGCTATAATCAACCCAGGATATATAATTATGGTTAATCGAAAGGAGGGATAATAATGAAACAAGTAGCTCTCCATCAATTGCACAAAGAGCATAATAAACGAATAGCAGAATTTCATAAAAAACACGAAATTGAAATTCAACGTGGTGAAAATGGGAACGGTTTGTTAGCTAAATGGGAAAGATTTTTTTATAACAAGGTAATTTTCCCTCTAAAGAATGTGAAATAATACCTACCTATTAAATGAATTGTCATCCTTGTACAGTTCATTTTTGTATCGCATTTTAAGTCAAATACGCATTACTCTTTTTTTCTTATTCAACTAAACTACTCCATTAGTTAAATAACAATAAACCACTGAATCTACCTAAAAAGCATCTGATTAATGATGCTTTTTATCTTTTCTTAATGCTTCAACTGTGAAATATTTAGATTTTTGGCAAGCTGAAATAAGTATTTGCTCTATCCAATTTTCAAATGCTAAGTTTTTATGTAACTCAAGCCAACGATATCAGTAGAGGTGACTATCCAAATAATACGTACAAACGCCTTGAAATCGTTCCATCCATCTTTTCAAGCGGCGATGAAAGTTATTAACGTGTTGTATGTGGAATATCCCTTTTTTTACTCGTTGATAGAGAGCAACAATCTATACGAAAACAGCCTAAATAAAAGGAGAATAATTTATTAGTGCATTTTTTAATATACTTTTTTTCAAAACTATAAAATTGTGAAAAATACGATTCAGGATTCTCCAGAACGAACAAAATCCGCTATGGATAATCTTCTAAACACTGTGCGGATTTCATATGCGCCACTACATGAAAAGGCAGTCGAGACTGCAAAAGAAGTTGGTATAGTTGAAGTAAAACGTAACAAGAAAAAAGCAGTTTTCTAAATGCTTACGAAAATATGCATTTAGAACTTGATAGAGAAAGACTCGGTTTCAAACGTAAATATGTAAGATGTAAAAAAACAAAAAGGGGTATCAATCTTTCTTGATTGATACCCCTTTTTACTTTGGTTACTGAACTAGCTCCGTAGAAAACATTCATTTAATTCTGGACAACTTATATGTTAAAAATTTCTTCATTCAATTTATAAACCCTATCTCTTTTCTCATCATTTTTGATAAAAGTAAGCTTTCCTTCTGTAACAAACCCTTCTAATATTAAGCATACTTGTCCAAAGGCTTTAGGCTTATTCGTTGTAAATCTTTCATCTGATATTTTACCAGATCGTATTAATTGTTCGCATAGCTCAAGTGCACTTATTTCTTCAGAATTAAATAATCCCAAAATATCTTTTTGCAAGGGCGATAAAGGTGCTGGGATCTCAGCTACCTCCACTTTTTCTTTTTCTTCTTCAAATAAATCTTCAAATGAAATTTGATTCATTACATCTTTTCCTTTCTAACAACTGATTTGTATAACATGAACTGAATCCTATAGGTACGAGAACTTTAAATATTAGTTATTGTTATGTAGTACTTACCTTATTACATGAATTTCAAACTCATGTACATCATTTCATATAGTATGTTTTGATTATACCAAATATACGTTCTGCCTTCTATTGTAGAATTTTTTATAACAGGAATAAAGGTAATAGTGAACATTTATCTCCTCGTTAGTTGTATATACTATGTGAAAAAAACGGAAATAGTTTACATAATAAAATTATAGTTCTCTGTTGAATTTCTACGCTAAAACGCAAAAAAAGCACTTGTTGCTTTTAGTTGACAATCAAGTGGCTTTAAGTTCATCTGTTTTTAAGTAACATTAAATTTGTCAGTTTTATAATAACAGTAGGACACCTTTTGTATATCATGACAACTACTACGTTAAAACTTACGAGTTTGTACGAGTTCGCTAGTTTTTTGTCCATTCCATGTGTTTATATTCATCACCCAGTAAAATGTCATCTCGCCTAAGCTCGTACTTCGTTTTCTATTCTATCATTGCACATAACACTCTATGATGGTACAACCATCATGGAGTATCTATTTTCAAACAACCTATTATTTTTTCTATCCACTTCACATAAACTTTGTTTTTCATTGATTTATATATGTGTTAATGTGTTTCGTTATCATATTCGCTTGTAAAATATAAATTAAGTAGTAAGTCTAATTCATTTGAACGAATCCTATATCTCTATTTACCTAGTGATAAAATATCTACTTATTCTATTATTATACTGGCCCCATAAAACTAGTAATAATAAGAATATGTTCCTTTAATTTGACCTTTTTTAAGTTCTCTACTTTTTCTGCTCCACCTAAACCTAATAGAGGTGTATAACCAAAACACTCCTCGTAATCTAACTCATTATATTGTTTAAGCGCTTCGGGATAAGGTTGCCAAGATAAATCTTCATCTCTAAATTCTAAATCAGCAATATTTTGAAAGAAAAATTCAAATGTAAACATAATGGTCTTTACTATACCATACCTGTAATTAAGTAATCTAACATATCCATCTGACCAAATAACCAAGTCTCCCATACCCGTAGCAAATAATACTATTGAATCCTTATATCTTTGACTACTCTCCTCCAAAATCTCTTTAAATCCCTCTGGATTTACACTTTTAAAATACCCTTGCATAAATGTACCAAATCCATAATTACTCCATAAATTTATTATTTCATTAGGTACTACATGTTTATACTTTTCAATGATTTCACTCGGAACTTTATTATGCAACTTAAAATCTTTTAAATATTGTTCCGTCTAAACTCCTCCTCTAATGTGTTAATTTTACATTCAAATAAGTACTTTTTAGTTGTTCTGGTGTCATGTTTTTGGCTAATTCCTTAATTTATTCATCAACAATATCAATTCTATACCGCCATTGACTACCTATAGAAGAATTAATCCTTTTATCTCCCATACCTCCTATTATTTCTGCCTTTCCACCTGCTATCTGGTCAGGGTTGTGAAGTGCAGCTTGAGTATCTAGCCATTCCTTGGCTTTTTTCTTGGCATTTGATAACGTTAATCCTTCTCTTTGTAGTTCATTTACCTTTTGTACATAAGCTTCTTCTCTAGCAGCTTGTTGAGCAGCATTACCTTCAATAGCTCGCCCCTGTGCTATGTATCTTTCACGATTTTTTAAATACTCATCCACTGTAAGCTCATTCATACCTTTTTCTTGGTCTTTTAATTGTCTCGCAAACTCTTCTGAATCATGTTTTACATTTCTATTAAAGTTCACTTCAATTTCTTTTATTTTAGGTACATCATTTAAATGCTTACCATTACCCGTACCCTTAGTAGGTACTTAAACACAAATTTAAAAAATCCACAGTGTAAAAGTTTATCACTGTGGATTCTTACATTTATTTTTCTTGGTAATGCACCATATCATAGGGGGGAGTATGAAGTATCTTTCAAAGTTGAGTCATCTAATTTTTAAATTTTTGCGATTGCTCCACTTTCAAAACTCCAGTAACCACTATAAATTTCATGTTTATTTTCATGTGCATCGTACCATGTTTCCGAATAAGTTCTCAAGAAACTTTCAATATAATAATTGGCTTTGAATTATCTCGACCGCTTTCTAGTTTAACATGCCCATCATTTGCTTTAGCCATTTCACTTTATTCTTTAAAAATCTTTCTCCTTCGCTCATAGAATCTAGTGAAATAGCACATACTATCTTAATTTTAATTTAAGTTGCTGTTTTAACAACTTCAATAATATCATGAAAATCTCGTGATAATTCTTCATTTCTACCATCTTTATACATGGAATATCCTTCCAATCCTCTATGGATAATAGCAAACATAGTAGGATGGAAATTTTTATCTGTGGAATTAATAAGAAACTGGCTAAATTGAACAGCAGACTCTAAAGAATAATTTAGTTTTTCGTTTAAAATCTGAATCATAGCACCTTGTATGTCAACAGGTTTAATATTTTTTTCGTGTCCTAATCCATTAAACATTCCAAAAAGGTATGCACCTAAGATTTGCTTTTCTTGTTCATCATTGATGTCTATTTTAAAAACCTTATATATGGTAGTGTTTATAATATTCATACATTCATTAAGGAAATCTTTATTTTCTTCCAAAAAAATTCACTCCTTATCATATAACTTTTATATTTCCTTTAGGATATTCTCCAGTCCACCCACATGGAATATAACCATTTATATATATTTCGTATAAACAATTATAAAATTCAGACTCGCATACTAAAGAATAACTTTTATATAGTGCGATATTCATTATATCAAATAAAATTTGACTTTTCATGTTTTCTAAAAGTTGTCCTTCACTAATCAGAACAGACAATTTTTTATCAACAATGGGAATAATTTCTTTTTTTATATCCATCGCTAAATTATTCCAATTTTTATTATACATTTCTTTATAATTCTTTGATAAATGTGAAGTAACATCTCCTATTCTATCTAAACAAAGGTTCTCCCACTTTAATTGATTAATACTTTTACTAGCCAATTTTAAAGTTGGTACTATCTCAAAATCAATTTCTAATTTCCTAGTGTGTGATAAAAAATCAATTCTACATAAAGACTTCACGACTTCATTTTCTAATCTCACTTTACTTCCTCCATCAAGGTTTTGGTTTAGGTAAATTAATTCTCCCCGGTATTCTAGGTACGAAATCATCAGCCAAAAGACCAGCATTTATTTGTTGCTTGATCGCTTCTGAAACTGCTTTGTTTGCTTGTGTTTCTGATAACCCTGCATTAATTAAAGAATCTCTCAATGTATTGTTATAGTCTGTTAAATTAGGTTTAAGCCCTGCTAGATCTCCATTTTTCCTGTAAACATTCCAAAAATCTTCTAAACTTTTATGAGCATTGTAATGGGGGCTATCTATATCTTTAAATATATTTCCTTCCAATTTTACAGAAAGTCCGTCATTTCTTGGAATATAGTCTCTAAAAGCAGCATCTTGATTCAAATGATGTGCTTGACCTGAAATTTCTTTATTTTTCCTCAGATTTTTGTATGAATCAACTAAGATATCATCGAATTCATTAGTCCCACTGGCTCCCTTACCAACATCACCCGTACCCTTAACCCCACCACTCTCCAAATTCGAGATCCTACTCTGAATACTCGCCTTTGAGGCAGCATGGGCTTCTTTGACTTTTCCGCTAAAGTTCGTTCCAGTTCTAACGACACTTCCATCTGGCAGTATTTCTACACCTTTAAAGATTGGGGATACGGAGTCCACACCTTTTGCTAATGTATTTTCAATTATATAATAATAGTAATTTTCATTAGCCTGAATTCATAAAAAATAATTTCTAAAAATTTATAGCATGTCTATCTATTAAAAAAGCACTCGTTGCCTTTAGTTGACAATCAAGTGCTTTAAACTTATATGTTTTCTAAATGTATAAATCTCTTTAAGTTTGTAAGTTTTATAACTTTATAGTGAAAGTATGACGCCTCTTATACGCTTTGAAATGTAATGTATTTTAACATAGGAGCTTGTAAGAGTTCGTTAGTTTATTGTCTTCCACATGTCATTATAGTTGTATCCTAATACGTATAGAATACACTATTTTATCCTTCCATTAACTTCTTCCTCATTTTATGTGTTTCTAAATCTGCTAATCTAACTGGAATAGGTAATCGACTTTCATTATTTATGCAGTTCATTACAACTTCAGTACTTGTATCTAAATCAATCCAGTTCCCACATGAAACAAAGATTGGCTTTACACAATACGAAGTCCTCAAAACTCTACCATATATATCACCATGAATTACAATGTCAGTGTAAGAACCTACTTCCTCTTTAGGCATCGTAGCGTCGACATTTTCTATTTTCAAATAGCTCTTTGCCACGCCAATTGTTGGTTTGTTTAAATACATTGCAGCATGGGTAGCAATTCCCATATGACGATAATGTAAATACCCATTTCCATCAAACATATATAAATCAGGTTCATTAGATAATTTCTTCGCGGCTTCAAGTATTAAAGGCAACTCACGAAAAGCAAGAAAGCCTGATATATAAGGAATACTTATTTCTCCATAACTATATACCTTTTCAACAACTTCCTTTGTATAATAATCAATCATTACGATACAACATGTACCATACGTTTTATTATTTACATCCCAGTAAGCTAAATCTATCCCTGCAATGTTTTTGATTTCATTAACGTCAAATCTATTCTCAAGATTTACTTTGGATAACAATTCATTCTGAATGTCGGTAAATTCATTTATCAATTTCATATTATTTAAATCTAAATTCTTCATTAGGTATCACTTTTAGAAACAGATTCAATCAATTTTAAATCTGTTTCTGCAGGGGAAATTTTTTGTTTTATGATACGACCTTTTTCATCCCATTCTGTATAATGGAGAGCTATCCCAAATTTATATTCTCCTTCAAATTTTAATTCTCCACTTTCATACCAGATTCTTTCGGTACCATTACTTTGTCCATGAATTAACTTTTTCACTGATTTTAAATTTCCATTTTTATAAAATTCTATTAACTCGCCCTCTATAAAACCTTTCACATAATTTGTATAATATATTAAATTACCATTATCATATAATTCGTAAGCTAACCCGGTAAAAGGTTTACCATTCTCGTCTTCCGGATTATCTAAAACTTCATCACTATAAGATGTAAACCATAAATCTTCGTCAAAGTCAGTTCCATGTTCTATAACATATTCTTTACTTAATATATCAATTTGATTTTCCAATCTTCTTCACCTCTGAGCTAAATTCAAATCCTTCAGTAATAAAATTACAATGTGGACAGGTTGGCATCATCATACCAGCCGGTTTTAATTTTTTACCAGAACGTACTACATGAGTGATAAAATTCGAAACACTTGCTTGTGAATTTGCAAGTAACGCTTGATTTAATGAATAAACTTCTGCGTGAGATCCCGCCCCATACGTAAATGTATATCCCTCTTTAATATTTTTGGGCATATTGGTAATCCGTTGTTCTATTAATGGATGTAACTCTTCTGGAATCTTACCTAAAGTATTATTGATTCCAAAGTAATACTTACCTGTTGTTTTGTCAAAAGTTCCAGCAACCGCAGGCCCCATCTCCCTTTTAGAAAGGCCTAGATTATTTAATCTTTCAACTTCTTTCGCTACAGCATCACGCAAATTAATCCTATCGTTTAATTCCTGGTGAGTAAACCGACCATATTTATTACGCAAATATTCTATTCTACTTAAACTTTCACCACTATTAGAAACTTTACCCGTACCCTTAACCCCACCACTCTCCAAATTCGAGATCCTACTCTGAATACTCGCCTTTGAGGCATCATGGGCTTCTTTGACTTTTCCGCTAAAGTTCGTTCCAGATCTAACGACACTTCCATCTGGCATTATTTCTACACCTTTAACGAATGGGGATACGGAGTCCACACCTTTTGCTAATGTAGTTCTAGTTATATAATACTAGTAATTTGTGTTAGCTTTAATTTATAAAAATAATTTCTTTAAATTTATAGTATACCTTTCAATTAAAAAAGCACTTATTGCCTCAAATAGACAACCAAGTGCTTTAAGTTCATATGTTTTTAAGTAGCATAAATTTGTAAGTTTTGTAGTAACAGTATGACACCTTTTATATGTCGTGACAACGACTACGTTAAAACTTGCGAGTTCGTTAGTTTCATGCCCATTGCATTTTTATATTCATCGCCCAATAAAATGCTATCTCGCCTAAGCTTGTACTTTATTTTCTATTCTATCATTGCACGTAATACTCTATGATGGTACAACCATCATAGAGTATATACTTTTTAACAGCCTATTCTTTTTCTGTCAACTTCAAAAATAAGTACTTTTTCGTTTGCTTGTCTTATGTGCCAGTGTATATTTAACTTTAGCATCACGAACTTTGTCATTCTCTTGTGTAAAGTATACATTGAGTAGTATGTGACTATAATACTTATAAAGCTACTATAACCAATCTCGTTTGTTTACTTATTACTGAAGACTTTTAATCTATACTATAGAGTATTAATCAACCATATCCACAAAGTATTCAGTATCCTGATTAATTTTTCGTATAAATTCCTCCAATGAATCAGCTATTTGAGTCTCAAAAAAATATACAGGAGTTTGTTGAGGAGTATTCAAATCCAGTGTTAAATATACACCCTCGTTTACTTCATAAAAAACCAATTTATCTTCTTCCTCGTATATTCCCTCTAAATCTGGATCAAACTCGTAAATACCTTCTCTCAATGTAATATCCGCTATAGTATCTGGATCCATTATTCTATTTATTGCATCCACATTATTTCCTTTTATAAAACCATAGCCAACTTCTAAGTAAAAATTTCTAAGTTCATTAGGAAATGCAAATCCAAGTCTCTCTTCTGCCACTATAAGTTCATTTTCTTGTAATTTAAAAAACTTATGATGACTATTTTTTATAAAATCAAATGTAGCCATAAAAACTACCTCCTTGGAAATAATTGATTTGATGGTGACCCTTTACCATGAATTCCTGCCTGATGTACATCAGGAAACTTAGCTCGATGTATATTCCACCATTCATGAGGCCCACCAAAATCATTCTCTATAATATGATGCGCATCATAGGGTTGCCCAATATCCCTTGCTACTCTACCTTTTTTATCATAAACTTCCTCAGTATATCTTGGCCATGTTTGCCCTGTTTTTTCTTCCCATTCACTTATTAATTTGTTTTTCACACTGTTAAATTTATTTCTGTATTTTAACGTTTCCAATGGCGTCATTTTTTCATACTTATGTTCCCTTAGAGCAGCCTTTAATTGTTCTATTTGGCTTTTATGAAGCTTCAATCCTGTTTTTGACTCTACATCTCTAATATAATCTTTAGCTAAATCGTAATCGATTTTAACCGTACCCTTAACCCCCCCACTCTCCAAATTCGAGATCCTACTCTGAATACTCGCCTTAGGGGCATCATGAGCTTCTTTTTATCCTTCCATTAAGTATTACTTCTTCACCTTTAATGAAGAGGAATAGTTCACATCTTTTGCTAATGTATTTTCAATTATATAATACTAGTAATTTCTGTTAGCCCTAATTCATAAAAATAATTTTTATACACTCAAAGCATACCTATCTATTAAAAAAACACTTGTTGCCTTTAGTCGACAATCAAGTGCTTTCAGTTCATATGTTTTTAAGTAGCATAGATTTGTAAGATTTATAAGATCTGTAAGTTTTGTAGTAACAGTACGACACCTTTTACATGCCATGACAACTACTAAGTTAAAATTGACGAGTTTGTACGAGTTCTTAGTTTAATATACTTTCCATGTGATTATATTCATCACCCAGTAAAATGTCATCTCGCCTAAGCTCGTACTGCTTTTTCTATACTAGAATTGCACATAGTAGCCCCTGATGGTACAACCATCGTGAGTCATTATTTTCAAACTCCTTATTGTTTTCCTGTATCATTCAAAAATCTTTTTGGAGTTCCTTTATCTAGTTTTAATCATGTGATTTATCTAGATAGATGTATTAGTGAAGCATACCCATAAATTCATCGAATGTATCTGCCACATGATGACTTACTGGTTCAAGTTCAGCAGAATTCTCATGATCCCACACACAAACTTTCGGGTTATTTCTTGATTCTCTAAAATCTAAACATAAAAAATCACCGGCAAATAATACAGCAATTGGTAATAAAGCTACTCCCAGTAAATCTCCATCATCTGTAAGTCTCTCATCTAGCTGGGTCCATGTTACATCAATATCAAACATACCTATTTCAATATTTTCTGGGGCTTCAAGAATACATAAAAACCTAATAACTGCATAGCTATGGTTATTACACACAAAAGATTTCTTTTCTGGGGAACCACCATTATTAAATTTTATGAAATTCTTATAATCTACCGGTAGTTGAACTCTCCAAAATTCTTCTTTCTTTAATATTAAACTATCAGACGGTAACGGATAAATTATAGATTCTTTTTTAATTTCCATTCAAAACACTCCTTTTTTTATTATCTTGGCGCATCTGACCACATTCCTTTAGTCCTTCCACCATTATGAACAGTAATACCATGGATTCCATAAGGAACTAGTTGCATTTTCCCTGGTACTTCAGTATGATGCCACGTATAAGAACCATTTTCCACCATAGCCCTTATATCTTCTGGAAGCCTGTTGTTCAACCAGTCAAATTGCTCCACATCTCTTTTTAACCATAAATCTTTTGGAAGTTCATCTTTATGTACTACTAGACCAAGTCCTTCAAAATCAGCAAATCCATAGCGCATACCTTCTACTTTTTTCACTTCAACTTTCGGGATAAGATCTAGTTCTTCAGCTCGTTGTTTTATCATTTTCCTTTTATTACTTGTTAATTTGTTTCCACCTTTAATATTATTGGCCCAAGACCAGTTTTTAATATCTATTACCTCAATATAATGTCGAGCATAATCATCTAATACATCATCAAAATTCTTAGTTCCGTTAATAAAATCATCTATATTATTTAAATTAACTTCACTTGCTGTCTTACTTCTATTACCCGTACCCTATGTTGTAATCTTAAACTCTCACAATAAAAAAACAAACCATGTAAAACCTTATTAAATTACTTCTTTCTCTTGTACTACCGGCAATTCATATGCCGTTTTATGTTTCATCATCCCATATATAATATTTACAAGCCTTCTCATAATACATACCAACGCTTGTCCTTTTGTTTTTCCTTCTTTTAGTTTCTTTTGATAATAAGCGTGAAACACTGGATTTCGTGGCATCTTACTTCCTTTTGCTACTTGCACTTGCTGTACAGCTAAATTATAAAATAAAGCGTGTAGCGCCCTGTTTCCTTGTTTGCTTTTATGTGTCTTACCTTTCCCACCAGAACCAAAGTAAACAGGCGCAATCCCCGCAAATCGTGCTAATTTATTGGCATTTGGAAATCGCCTTACATCCCCAATTTCTGCAATTAATGCTGATGCAGTCACAAGTTCTATTCCCGGCATCGTCTCTAATTGATAATCTAGTAGATTTACTAGCTGTTTTAATTCTCTTTCGATGTATTTCATTTCTTTCTTTTTAAACTCAATCTCCCGTACAATAATTCTTACTAAAAAGTTTCGCATTTCTTGATACTCTTTCATTGTTTGTCCATCTTCTTTCACAAGCCTTAATATTTCACTTGCTTTCTTTACTGAACATGTATTGTTACTAACATCTAATAAAAAAGCTGTTAATCGCTTTATATTCGTCCCCTCTAAACAAGAGGGTGACGGATATTGCTCCCAAAATGCTAATGCTGTTTTTCCATCTAACTCTGAGAAAAACTTTTTATAACTTGGATAATGGTGGTTTAATTGAATATGTAATTGGTTCTTTAATGCACTTTGTGCTTTTACTAATGCATTCCGTCTTGAAACCAGTTGTTGTATTGACCATAATAAATCGTTTGGCTTTGCATCTGGTAATTGATTAAATTTGTTTATCAATATGCGTGCTACACATTCTGCATCCCAACTATCATTTTTTTGTATCATCACTTGGCTTTTTCGTTCTAAAAATGATAAAGCTGGATTTACTTCTTTTACTACCTGTTCGTGATCTACTAAATATTTCGCTAACGCTCTTCCATAACCACCAACATCTTCTAAACCAAATACAACAGTTATCCCATCACACACATATGTCTCTACTTCTAATAAGAACTTCGAAAATGCAGATGGTTTATTATCAAATTGTATTTCTCCTAATTTCTCTTGCCAGCAATTAATAATAACAGCCGTATGCTGCTCTTTATGTAAATCTACTCCTACATACAAATAGTTCTGCCTATTATGCATAACGCATCCCTCTATTCAATTATTTAGTCATATAAAAATGTCGGCAACCTTAGTTCGAGCGTTCATCTTCCGATGCGCATAGGTACGCAAGCCTATCCATTTTTCATAACTCTAGTAGTATGTATAGTAAAATGAGCTAATTTTTTAAGTGAATTTACAAAATAATTGCTGCATGTTTTCCATTTGTTTGTATTTCCCCGTATTTATACATGCCACGATAAAAATTCTCTCTATCTAACATGCGTTTCACTTGTACTTTCGTAAATTGTTTACCTTTCGCTGTGCAGTAGCCTTCCACATTCAATTGTTCTGCCAATTGCGTAAGTGACCAATGTTTAAAAAAATGTCGTAATTCAAATAGTCTACGTACAACTACTGCTTTCTCACCATCTACTTCTAACACCTTTTGTCCTTTTGTTGCCTTGTAGCCAAACAATACACCACCACCTGCATATCCACCTTGTTCAGCCTTCTTCTTTCTACCTCTACTTAGCTTCAATGCAATTTCAAGTCGTTGGTATTGGTCTAATAGCTCTAACATGCCATTCACCAAAAAGTCATTTGGCTCATGTGTGTAAATACTATAACTTGATTGTTCAATTGCCTTCACATCTACTTCGTGTTTCTTTAGTTCTCGTTGTATCAATACTTTCGCCATATCAGAGCGCCACAATCGTGATGTATTCAACACAACAACATAGCTTACTTGTTTATACGCCATATCCGACAATAGCTCTTGTAATCCATCACGTTCAACTGTTAATCCATCTTCATCAACAGTCGCTCCGCTTAATCCTCTATCTTCATACACATGAAGTAGTTCTAAATTATTTTCTTTACAGTAACGTTCAATCTCTTCTACTTGATACGCTAAACTATACCCATCACGTACTTGTCCTTCCGTTGAAACTCGTACGTAACCAACTACTTTCTCTCCCATCATAAATCCCCTCCCGTTACAGTAATTTGAGTCCCTGTAACGTTTACCCGTTTTTTTGCGGATAACGTGTTCGTAACGTAAATCCGTTAAAACGTACTTTACGATGACTTCAAAAAATAATACAACCCTTTATTTTTTCTTCTACTCTCGTTATACACTGTACAAAGCCATTACAATCTATAAAAATTTAATACTTCGTGCACTTATAAAATTATTATGTGTCTACCTATTTCTATCCTAAAACGCAAAAAAGCACTTGTTGCCTTTAGTTGACAATCAAGCGCTTTAAGTTCATATATTTTTAAGTAGCATAAATTTGTAAGTTTTTTAGTAACAGTATGACACCTTTTGTACATCATGACAAATACTATATTAAAACTTACGAGTTTGTACGAGTTCGTTAGTTTAATATACATTCCATGTGTTTATATTTATCGCCCGGTAAATTGTCATCTCGCCTAAGCTCGTACTTTGTTTTCTTATTCTATCATTGCACATAGTACTCTATGATGGTACAACCATCATAGAGTACATACTTTCAAAAAACCTTTTATTTTTTCTATCTACTTCACATATACTTTATTTTTTATTCATATATACTTATGCGTATTTAAATTTAGCACCACGAACTTTATCATATCCGTACATAAAATATAATTTAGTATAGTAAGCTTTATAAAATCACTATAACTAAACTCATTTATTTACTGTAATGAGTTTTTAATGTTTATTTATATTTTAGGAATATCAATTATATTTCCTGGTGACTCATTAATAAGAATATCTGAAATACTTGGGTTCCTTTTTTTCAACTTGAATATTTGAATTTTTGTTAATTCAGGGCTAAATGATATATTTTGTGTTTTAAACTCCAAATTCATAATTTTATTTTGAAGTTTTAATATAAAAACCTTCCATTCTTGTAATGGAGAATTCGAAACTTCCTCCGGACTTTCTAATAGTCGATATCCGTCTGCATAATGAAACATTAGTAATCCCGTTCCTAAGTCACAATCTTTGTTTTCAAGAATTGCATTTGGTATATCAAATCCACTATTCCAATTATAATTTGCTGCAAAACAATGAAGGAGTATTGGATTATCTATATTCTTTATTCGGCTAATTGTATCCTCTTTATTTGTATTATAAAGTAATTCTTCAAGCAAACTAATATCTTTATTTTCCATTACACCTTACCACCTTACTGATATTTACTTATTTTGTATTTCCAATTGTTTTAGCTTTCTTTCCCAAAGTTCTACTGTTGCACCTTGGCTTGGGTACAATGGTAAACCATTCCCCTGTAATTTTCTTAAATTTTTTTGCAAATCATATACCTGCTTTTGTAAACTATCAATACTTTGGTTAATATCCATTTTATTTAATGCTCTTGCAACTACTTCATTGTAAACAGAATGATATCCTCTGTGTCTAGCCATTGTACTTATATTATCATCTGGTACTCTTAGAAAAATACCATTTGATGAGTCATCAAAGTTCATACCTATCTTTTTAATTACAGGATTATCTGCCATTTCAGAAGGAATAATATGCTGTGCTTGATATCCACTCCATTTAGTTGAACGTTTAAGCCCCATTTCTGTCATCATATTTTTTCCTAATTTAGTAGAATTCCCTCCTGTTACAATACCCGGAGTACCAGGAATAATCCTACTACCTTCACCCGTACCCTTTGTTGTAATTTTAAAATAAAAAGCACTTGTTGCCTATCATAGACAATCAAGTGCTTTAAGTTCATCTGTTTTTAAGTAGCTTTAATCTATAAGTTTTATAATAATAGTATGACACCTTATATATATCGTGACAAATATTACTTTAAAACTAACGAGCTTGTACGAGTTCGTTAGTTTTATGTCTCTTCCATGCGTTTATATTCATCTTCTGGTAAAATGTCATCTCGCCTAAGCTCGCACCTCATTTTCTGTTCTATCATTGTACGTAATACTCTATGATGGTACAACCATCATGAGTCTCTACTTTTAAACCACTTATTGTTTTTCTTTCCACTGCAAATATACTTTATTTTTTATCTGGTGAATATACAATTATTCTCCCTTCTGGATATTCACCTTCCCATCCACATGGCCATCCCCCAAGCTTATAAACCTCAAAGATTCTTTCATAAAAATTATCAACTTTTCCATTTACTAAACGATTTAGTGCACACATATGTAAATCTCCAATTATTTCTTCAAAAATATCAATATATTGTAATACAAAATCACCTGGATAGTTCTCGGATGATTGAATAATCTCCCTTATAGGACGCTCCATAGAGTTTAAATCATGCTCATATAATTGTCCTATTATTTCCCCACCTTCTGAGGATTTAATATCTTCCCAAACGTTTTCAACCTCATCCAAATCTTGAGACCATGCTAATTCTTGTGCTCTTTCATACTCATTAACCATAACAACATCACGATTTAGAAGGTTTTCATTATGAAAAAGTTGTAAATTTGTAATAAAATTAATAACCTCTTCGACTAATTGAGTGTTTTTTCCGTACTGCATTTATTTATCCACCTTTCCCAAAGTTCTTCAGTAGCACCGCCACCTCTTTGCCAAATCTTTATTTCTTCATTTAATTTTGTCTTGTAAAACTTCTCAATACCAATTTCTAATACCTTTGATTTGTATAATGGCAAGCCACTTTCTGTACCTTTTTTTAATTTTTGTTGCAATTCAAATACTTGTTGTTCCAACTCCTTAATACTTTGATTGATATTTAATTTATCTAACTGATCTTTAACCACATTATTATATACACTATGAAATCCTCTATGCCTAGACAAAGCACTTGGATCTTTTGCTGGTATCGGTAAAAATATCCCGTTATAAGCATGATCCATATCCATTCCAATTTTCTTTAATACCGGATGATTTCTTAAGTTTTTAGGTATTATATGTTGCGCCTGATATCCTTTCCGTGATGCAGAACGTGGAAGCCCCATGGATTCCAATAAATTTTGCCCTAATTTTGTAGAACTACCTCCTGTAACCTTTCCAGGGGTACCTGGAATAAGTCTAGTAGCTTCACCCGTACCCTTAATCCCTCCACTACCCTTAGCAAGTTGATAAGCGTCATCCTTAGCTGCCATACTTGCCTTTGAAAGCTTTCCAGTTACTTCTCCAACAGTTGAATATTCTATATAAGGAAGCTTCACTCCCATTCCAGTATCTGCTACCCTAACTGCTACTGGAATGTTTGTGTTTTTCATAGCATCTAGTGCATTCTTTAAAGTCTTATTTTCCTTAAGCGATTGTACCACATTTTTACCCAAATTTGGATTGAAACCAGGCATTCCTTCTTTGAATTTTAATAATTTCGCTAAATCAGCTAATTCATTCGTGCCTTTGAATGCTTTTACTCCTTTTCCTACCGCTCCAACAACTGGGATTGCATCTAATCCGCCAAAAATGATGTTTCCTACCCGCTCTTCTTGGCTCAATTTCCTGTGTGTTCCCCAGTCTTCTCCGTCAATACCACTTTTTATTTGTACAGCGCCGTATACAACTGCGGCAGCGGCCCCGAGTGGTGGGCAAAGGATTGTTGCGATGATGATTCCTCCGCCTATTGCTAGGTCACGTATTGTTTCTAGTTTTTTCTGTTCATCTTCTATCGATTTGTATTCAAATCCTCGTGTGGATGGGACTACTTTCTTGTATTCTTCATAATTTAGTTTTGCATCTGGATTTTGTTTTTTTAGTTCTTTGTATTCTGCTCTAAGTACGTTATCAAATGCAGGTGAATCTTTAAAAATATCTTCTACTGTTATTTTATCTTTTTTTGTTTGTATTGTTTGTGGTACACTTCCGTATCCCGCGTGCGCATCTGGTAATACTGTCGTTGTTGTAGAGCCAATTCGGTTATTTGTTTCGAAACTAAGAATAGATGTATCTCTCATTTTTTGAGCGAATTTATCCATTTCTACTAAAAAAGGTTTATCTATATGTTCAGATACCAATCGCCCTGCTTCTCCGCAATATTTTTGTAATGTCGAATAGCTCTCGAGTAACTCCCCGATTTTTCGCGATTGATCTTTTGGGTTAAAATGTATACTACCATCTGAGTCTAAATCTCGTATTCTTCCATCAATTTTTTTTAATGATTCATTTGCGTCCCGTAATTTTATGAGTGCATCTTTTGTAATTCGATTCATACCATCTCCCATGTCTTGCCATGGTTCTGGTCTATATTTCACATCCATTTCGTTTTCATCCCCCAGCCGTATGGTGATTTCTACAACTTACTTAATCTTTCACGTAATTGTTCGTCCTTTTTAAGCATTTCTACACATACGTTCCCTACAACTGTCGCCGACCTCGAATAGTGTTCAGCCAATTCAAGTGTTTTGTGTAATATATCAGGATATTTTTCAATTACTCTCATCGCTTCACCTTTTTGATAAAAATCACTGCTTAATAAACTCTCAATATTCGTTCCAATGACGTCTACATGGATTTTATATATATCTTCTAATTTCATTACTATATCAAGTAGTTCTTGAAAATTAACTAATACTTCTTCTCCACCACCAGAACCACCATCTCCCATTGATACTTGCATTATTCAATACCTCCTAACGAAAATTGTCTCGGATCAACTAATTTTTTATATGGCATTTTTAACACGTCATACAATTTCTTATTCACCGCATAGAGGCTCACCCAGTCATATCGATTACGTTCTACATCTATTTGAACGTAATCTTCTCCTTCAGTGAAATATAAGAAACATTCCCATTTTCCTCCTCTATTACTCCGAGGCCTCGTATACGTTTCCATCGCTATAACGTCTTTATTTGATAAATCTTTTTCCTCAAATGTTTGTTGTTCTGTTTCGGTCATTCTCTTTGAGAAAAATGTATCTTCTATTTCCCTCGGTTCTCTCAATAAGAAAGGAATGCGTGTTAATAAGGAAAAATATACGTCTGGTTTTGGTATGTAGTCGATCTCGTATTTTTTATTTGGCTCTATTTCTGTTAATACAGCCACTCGGTCTTTATCCTCTTTTAAAAAGCCAATTAATACATTATTAATTCTCGTGTATTCATGACAATTTTCATATTCTTTTAATAGCTCAATCATTTGAAAAGCAGCACGGGTAATTCCATTTTCACTTGTAAGTAAGTCTTTTTCTTTTAAACTCGCAGTTGCTTTCGTGACACATTCTTCATCAAGTAAAGTTATTGCGTCACGGTTTGGCAATCCAAATATATCCGTAACCCCAGCTGCACCTGCGAGAACATATAATTCAGCAGGTGTAAAATTCATTTCTTTTCCCATTCTTTTATCCCTCATTTCTCCATCACAACTGTTTTATCGCCCTTACTTCCGGTCTATCTCCGTACGTTTGAATACTTTTATCTAACTCTTTCAAAGCTTTCGTATGTCCTTCAAATGCCTCTACCATTTCTGAATTATATTGAATGATTAAATCAAGATAACTTAAAAAGGCATCTCTCGTTTTTCCATTCCAGTTCGCACATGTAACGTATGCTTTTAAATTTTTCGCTTGATTTAAAGAATCCTTCATGCCGTTCTCTATATTTTGCGCGTAAGAAATGGCACTGGCAGTGTTACTTCCTATAATTTCAACCTCTTTACCACTCATGTTGATCCCCCCATTCTTTGTATGCTTAATGGATAAGTTTTTCAATTTCCTTTTTCTTTTCTTCAAAAGCTTTGGTCGCTGCAGCGTATGCTGACGCTTTCTCCGCTTCTGCTTTCGCTTTATATTCCAAATACTTTGCATAAGCTGTACCTATCGCAGATCCAACATCGCTTAATGCACTTTTAAAATAGGATAATACTGTATTTAAGTCTTCATCCTTTTCATGACGTTTTTGTTCAAATTCAACTGCCGGAATTTTATTAGCTTCTAAGCCATTACTTTTACTCTCATAATCTCTCTTCGCTGATTCAGCATCTTGAATGAATCGTTTTAACTCTCTTTCTTGATCTTTTAAATAATCATGTAATTTATCATACTGGTCTCGTTTCCTCGCGCTTTCTGTAAAACCCGATGCATTTAAAAAAGCATTGTACAATTCATCTAACATCTTTCTCCCCCTTTATTACAATAACTATGTAGTTAAATCCGTATATTTAAACATGAATATTCATTACATTGAGAATTTATAAATAATTATTTTTGCATATTGCTATTTTATCAAAGGGATTTTAACATTTCCATATTTTATAAAAAGCTTTCGCATTTTTCTTCAATTAAATAGCAATGGATATTTATCATCTAAAAATTATAGTTTTATATAGATTATTGGAATTTTATCCACATTAAGTGAATTAATGACAAATAATCATCATTTACATGTTATAATTACGATGTGTACATTTAGCTGCATTAGATGTATATGTGTAATACGTATATTTAATAAAGTTAAATTAAACTGGGGAGGCTTTCTCAAATGGGCAAGAAAACAAGCAAAGCTAAAAAAATTTTGGGATTCGTGATCACCACAGCACTAGCAACTACAATGATGGCAGGCACAGCAAACGCACAAACAACTACGAATAACTATAAAGTAGCTGGCAATGCGAACACTGTATTTACAGATGTACCAAAGGACCACTGGTCAAAAGATGCTATTGATTACTTAGCGTCAGCAGGACTTTTTAACGGATATGGAAACGGAAAATTTGGTTTTGGGGATAATATTACTAGAGGCCAGGTAACTTCTTTAATCGCTCGTCATTTAGGTTTAACAGCAAACAATGAACAGAGCAATATGTTTAACGATATTAAAAATCATATGTTTGAAAAGGATATTAAAGCTATTGTACAGGCTGGAATTATGACAGGTGATGGAACAGGTGCTTTTCGTCCAGATGATGCATTAACTCGGTATGAAATGGCAGTAGTATTACAAAAAGCATTTCAATTACAATCAAAAGGACAAAGTAACTTTAAAGATGTACCTCAAGATCATTGGGCCTATGAATTTGTAAATACGCTACGTAGTAACCGAATATCCCACGGTGATGAGGCAGGTAATTACAATGGCAACATGCTTGTGAAACGTGAGGAGTATGCACAATTTTTATATAGTACATTAGCAAAAAACAGAGATTATAATTTCAACATCAATACAAAAGAGGAAATGAAACAAATGTTAACAACAGCTTTACAGGATGGGACGTTTGGTCCATTTAAATTAAATGCATTGGGTAAAGATATATCTGAGGTGAAAAAAGAATTTGGAGTACCTGATGTTTGGAAGCAAGCACCATGTACAGAATGTGATGCACCTAATACAGCAGTATACGGAGATTATAATATTGACATGTACCCTTCGGACGCTAGATATATATGGGTAAAAATGGATATCACTATTAATGAATTAAAAGAGTGGTTTGGTGAGCCAGATGGAATCGGAGAGGATATGACTAGTGAAGGCTTCATATATAATCGAGGAAGCTATTCTCTTTATTTCAGCTTCTCTGATGGTTATATTCAACGCGCTGAAATATCTAAAAGTGAACATCATTAATACGTTACAAGCAATATAAAATATATAAAGCATAAAAAAATCCTTCAAGAACGTGCTTTTTCTTGAGGGATTTTATTTTTCCCTATCTATTTAACAAAATACAAAGCTATAAAACTCCTACTGATTAAAGTTTCACTTTATTTTTCTTAGTGCTCCGCATTCCATTCACTTAAATAAGTAGCATATTCTAGTTCATCTGGATCATCATATAACATAGAAATAAACTCTAATTTATTTCCATCACAATCTAGAAAATATACGCTTGCAGCTGGCATCCACCTTTGGACAATCGGCTCTTGGTTTCCTTTCCCCTGACTCCCTACTACCTCTATTCCACGCTCCTCTAACCATAATTTAGAAATCTTTAAAAACTCTAAATCTACACGAAAAGCGAAGTGTTTCGTCTCAAGCTCTTCATTCGTATGTACTTCCCATAATCCGAGCATTTGCTCTTTACTTTCTCCTACCCAAAAGAACGCAACTCGTCTTTTCGATAATTTTTTTGCTAATGCTAAACCTAACTTATTTTGATAGAAATCTATTGCCTTTTCTAAATTTCTGACATGTGAATGAGTTTCATATATGCTTTGTATCATTATATATTTCTCCCTCCTTTCTAATTTTTTTAAAATATGTTTTGTTTTTATCATACAAATTAATATATTTTTAAACATCCTACTTTTGTATAATTGTTCTTTCCTTCAAATGTATGGGTATCCAGCTCTATAACTGATGTCCCAATCCTAAAATTCAATACATTCAGCATCCTTAAATTTACATTTTTATGTAGTTAGTTTCTCTCTATACTACCTTCACTAACAAAGATCTCTAGCTAAGCCTTTCATTGTTCAGTAAAAAAACAAGCCATCCAACTCAAATGAATTGGATGGCTATTTGTTATGAGATTACTTCAATTTCCCCTCAAAAACAATTTTTCTACCGCATGGTTCAACTTCTGTTTTGCCGTTTTTCTTCACTTCATGAAAGATTGGTTCTTCCATGCGACGAGACGGTGCATAGCCTTCTTGTTCCATACGTGCTAAGCAGTCTGTAATTGTTTCGTTTTCGAGTACTTCAAATTTCTTTTTATTAGGTTGTTTTGTCATGCCCTAACCTACTTTCTATTTTTCTTGATGCGAATTGATTCTTCATGTAGACCATATATACCATTGCGAGAATTCCCATTATAATCATAACCGCAATAAAAAAGCTTGTATACTGTATTTTTTCTATAAATACGCCCCCTAATACAGGTCCCATAATACTTCCTAAACTAAAGGCGATTCCGGATAATATATTACCTGCTGGTAGTAAGTGTCTCGGTAATAAATCTGTCATAAATCCAAGCCCTAATGAGAAGCACGAGCCAATGACCATACCTGCTATAAGCATACATGCAAAGACGATCCAGTAATATTGATCAAATACTGCCGCAAGTAGGAAAATGCCCGTACTTACGCTGAACGTCCACGTTAAAATACGATCTCTTCCGTATTTATCACTTAATATACCGAGTGGAATTTGTGTAATAATGCCCCCAACTGCGAATGCTGGTAATAAGAAGGAAACTTCCGATACAGACCATCCTTTGCGAAGTGCGTATACTGGTAAGTTACTATTTAACATCGCTTCAAGTACGCCGTATGCGAGCGGACCAATTAGCGCAATCCAAGCTAATCCAACGACTTGTTTATAACGAGAAAAGGATGATTCACTTTCAGTTTTTGCCTCATCTTGTGCTGGAAATGCATTTTTCGTTGGTAGTAGTAAAAGCCATCCTATTAAGCAAAGTATAGTAGATACGATAAATGGTGTGGCAAGACCGTACTGAACAGTGCTTGCTAAATACGGGCCAACTGCGAAACCAATTCCGAAGAATACACCGTATATCGATACTTGTCTACCTATTTTACTCGGGTCTGATGTTGTCGTAATCCATGTTTGTGTTCCGACATGAAGCATATGATCTCCGACTCCAACTAGAAATCTAAGAACGAACCATACCCAAAATGAAAAAGTTTGTGTAAAAAAGAATAATGAAATAATAACGAGAAACCCACCAATTACGATAATTGGTTTCATTCCAAACTTTTGCATCGGTTTTTCAAGAAACGGTGAAATAAATAATATCCCGATGTATAATGCCGTTGCATGAATACCGTTAATACTTGAACTAACCCCTTCTTGTTCAAAAATCATTGCAATGGCAGGTAAGAGCATACCTTGTGATAAACCTGAGATTGCCACAATCCCAACCATAATCCAAAAAGTAAAACGCATCGACATCCTTTTCCCTCTCTTTCTCACGCTTTCCACTTTTCATTATAAACGGTTTCTTTACATGCGTGTACGAATATCGGCAATAAAAAAGAAGCTAAAAGAATCAACCTTTTAGCTTCTTATCCTTCCCAAACTTGTGCTTTCACATGGTAATGAAAATGTTTAAAATATGGATTTTCATAAAATGATGGTCCATATAAGTAGTAATGTGCATGGGCGATTGGTAGTTGCTGCACTTGCATATACATCGGATCAATAATAATTTTTATATATTGATGATCATTATATGGCGAATGATACATTAAAAATGGATTATGCATTGACTCTCTCCCCTTATACATACAAATGCTATAGTATATGCAAGTTTTATATTTTGGGAATTATTTATTGTCTAACCAATCCTCTACATGCTGTATAAACACATCTAAACAATCAATAAACGGTGAATGCCCGCAGTCTTCTAACACCTTCAACTCCGCATTTGGCAAATGTTTCGCTAATTCCTCACCAACTACTTGTGGTACGACATAATCGCGGTCACCTTGTATGACGAGTGTTGGGGCTTGAATACGGTGAATATGTCCATTTCCTCGTACAACACCATTATGTTCATCTGAAATATTAAATGTAACTAATGAATAGTTCACATCAACGAAATTGCGCTGCGTTAACATATCATCTAAATACTTTTCATAACGATCCGGTTCAGGTTGATTATGTGTATATATTAATAGATTCCATACTGTACGGTAATATACTTTATTCATATTTTTTATTGCATCTAGTACGGGGGCAATTTGCACTGGATCTTGCCCAATTTCTTCTTTCGTTTTTAATAAACTCGATACGATTGGTTGCCCGTTAATATCTTTTTTAAATATCGGGTACCCTTTCATTCCAACCGATTCTACTAATATTAGTTTTTCTACAAAAGTTGGGTGGCTCGCTGTAAACTCCATCGCAACACCGCCGCCCATTGACCATCCCATTAATGAAAATTTCTTTAGTTTTAATTTATCTATAAAAAGTTTCACATCTTCCGTAAAGTCTTGCAAAGAATCTATCGGCTTATTATACGTTGATTGTCCAAATCCTCTTAAATCAATTGCGTAAATATGATATTGATTTTGTAGTTTCTCAATAACTAAATCAAAGTGTTGTGACGATGTCATATTTCCATGAATGAGCACGAGTATTTCTTCATTTTGCCTTCCAACTTCTTGATATGCAATCGTTTCTCCGTTCGATAGTGAAACATACTCCATTGTTGCAGGCTTAATCATCACAAGTTCCCCCATTCTTTTAATAGAAAGAAAATTCTTTACTTAATTAAAGAATACCACACAGAATGTATGTTCTCAATATAAAATCTATACGAAATTTCCACATAAAACTGCATGTCTATTACTAGACAGTTATTATAAAAAAGTATATAGTTAGCTAGGTAACTAATTTGAAAGGATCCAAATACATGGACGAAAAACAACATTTTTTCCACATTGTCAGTCAAACTTCTCGTAAGTTTACGAAGAAATTTAATGAACGTGTATCTCCAACAGGATTATTTAGTGCGCAATGGGCTGTTATTTTCCGCATTAATCAAACTGGATCTTGTACCCAAACAGAATTATGTCAGTATTTAAATGTTGAATCACCAACGATGACCCGCACGTTAACACGTATGGAAACGATGGGCTGGATTATTCGTACGGAAGGAAAAGATCGCCGTGAGAAGCTCATTTCCTTATCGGAAACAGCGATAGAAATGATTCCAGTATGGCAAGAAGAAGTTGATTCCTTTGAAGAAAAGACGCTAGAAGGTATTAAAGAAGAAGACTTACATGAAGCTTTTCAATTGTTACAACAAATTATCAAAAATTTAGATCATTAATATGGAGGGATGACGATGCAAAGTGAAAAACTTTGGACGAAGGATTTCCTCGGAACTTGTTTTAGTAGTCTGTTTCTCTTTTTAACATTTTACATGCTTATGACTACTCTGCCTGTCTATGTTATAGACAGCCTAAAAGGAAAACCTGAGGAAATTGGTTTAGTTGCAACTGTTTTTCTTATTTCATCTGTTTTATGTAGACCATTCACAGGAAAATGGCTCGATGATTTAGGAAGAAAGAAAATATTATTCATTTCACTTTCACTATTTTTAGCCGCTACTGTTATGTATTTCGGTACGCAAAGTTTATTTTTATTACTTGCCCTTCGCTTCTTACATGGTATTGGATTCGGAATGGCAACAACAGCAACTGGAACAATTGTAACTGATGTAGCACCAGCTCATAGACGCGGTGAAGCACTTGCTTATTACGGGGTATTTATGAGTCTACCGATGGTAATTGGTCCTTTTTTAGGTTTAACAATTATTTCTCATTTTTCATTTACTGTACTATTTATCGTTTGTTCAGTATTTTCATTACTCGCATTTTTATTAGGATTACTAGTCAATATTCCGCATGAAGCACCAGTAAACAAACAAAAACGAGAAAAAATGAAATGGAAAGACTTAATTGAACCATCTTCTATTCCAATCGCTCTGACAGGATTTGTTTTAGCCTTTTCTTATAGTGGCATTTTATCCTTTATTCCTATTTATGCGAAAGAGCTCGGTTTAAGCGAAATTGCAAGTTACTTCTTTATTTTATACGCACTTGTTGTGGTCATTTCTCGTCCATTTACAGGGAAAATATTTGATCGTTTCGGTGAAAATGTACTTATTTATCCCGCTATTATTATTTTCACAATTGGGATGTTCATTTTAAGCCAAGCGCAAACTTCATTTTGGTTCCTTGGCGCAGGTATGTTAATCGGTTTAGGATACGGAACATTAATTCCAAGTTTCCAAACGATTGCAATTTCTGCCGCTCCAAACCATCGACGTGGTTCTGCGACAGCTACTTACTACTCGTTCTTTGATAGTGGCATTGGCTTCGGTTCTTTCATTTTAGGTATAGTCGCTGCCAAATCAAGTTATCATAATATGTATTTTATCGCAGCTATTATCGTTGCGTTCACTTTACTTCTATATTATGGATTACACGGACGAAAACAAAAATTCAAGAAACAAAGTACAGACGGACAAATATCTGCTTAACGTTCATAAGGAAAGTAAACTTACCCGTTTACTTTCCTTATTTTGTATTTATTTTAAGACGAGCGTATACTTATAATAGAAACTAAAGGAGGTACCTATATGAATGTAAAGAAATCTCCCCTGCTATTACTGTTACTAGTATTAATATTCGTAGTTACAGGGCTTGGGTTTACTTTTTTTAAAAATAATAAAACGACCCCCACTAAAGCAAATGTCACAAAAGAAAACTGGTTGGACGATCCTTACTTACGCTGGTCGTATACACATATGAAAGAATTTACTTTAATTAATGAAGTAAAAAACAATCCTGACCAAGTTACTCCCTTCCCTACCGCGTTACAAAACTTAGACGATTTTGCTGTGGAGCGTAGATTTGGAAATACAACTCCTCTAAAAAAACTTTTAGACGAAAACAAAACAGACGCTTTTGTCGTTGTACATAATGGACAACTTGTTTATGAGCGATATTTCAATGGATATAACGGGAGTGAACCTCATGGCATGGCATCATTAGCAAAGGTGTTTACTGGTGCAATCATACAATCTCTCGCTGAAGAAAATCTTATTGATGTAGAGAAAACAGCTGACACTTACATAAAAGAATTAAAAAATACACCGTTTGGTAAAGCAACACTTCAGCAATTACTGGACATGCAAGTTTCTGCTGAATACCCTACTCACGGATATATGCAGCTAGGACTAGAAAATCAAGATGCACAACTATATTTAGCTAGTAATATTTTACCCCGAGGTAAAAATTACGAGGGGCCTATGAAAATTTATGATATGTTACTAGAGGCAGAAGAAACCGCACCGCCTGGCTCCGCTTTTTCTTACAATAACGGCTCAAGTGAAACACTCGCTTGGATTATCCGAACAATCACTGAAAAATCATTAGCTGAAAATGTAAGCGAGCAAATTTGGTCTCAAATTGGTATGGAAGAAGACGCTTATTACGTTACAGATGAAACAAAAGTAGAACAAGCAAGCGCTGGTTTAAATGCAACTGCTAGAGATATGGCGAAGTTCGGGCAATTACTTTTAAATAATGGTCAATATAACGGAAAACAAATCGTCCCTTCTTCTATTACAGAAGGTGTAAAAAATGTACAAGAAGGCGAACTCGCAATTGGCAGCGGCGCTTCCATTTCTTATCATAATCAATGGTGGATTCCGCATAATGAACAAGATGCTTTCGAAGTGTTAGGCAGTTACGGACAAACTCTTTACATCGATCCGACAGCAAATATGGTAATCGTCCACTTCTCTTCTAACGCTGCGCCTAGTAATGAAATCCATTCGGTTTATTCCGATATGTATGTTGATATTGCACATCATTTGGAGAAGCTTCCGCGGTAGTGGAGGCTTTTTTATTTACACAAATCCTATTCCAGTTATCACTTGGTTATTAGAAGTTGCCGAAAGGATTACTATTTGAACCACGCCTAAACCCTATTTATAGTGATAATATTTTATAAATTTGAAAAGACTAGTGCTTAGGAAAGGAGGGATTGTGAATGTCTGTGAAAAAGCTATTAACTGGATTAATCATTTCACTTGCGATGATTGTAGTTATTACTACTTTAGGATCACTCCGCGTATTGGCCGAATCCGACGTTGTGAGGCAGCCTATTGAGGTTGAATTGAATGATGATTACTTTAATCCGAATGTCATCACTGTTCCGATTGGGAAAACGACAACGTTGCTATTAAAAAACAAAGGAAATAGAGATCACACCTTTACGGTGAAAAAGCTCGGAATCGACGCTGAGGTCCCGCCAGGAAAAGAAAAAACAATTACCGTAAAACCTGAAACCCCCGGTACATATGAACTAATATGTCGGTTCCACTACTTGAAAGGAATGGATGGAAAAGTAATAGTCAAATAACAAGCAGTACCGACCCTTACTTTTTTATAAAGTGAAACTTAAATTCGCGGGGGTGTCTATCCCCCGTGGATTATGAGCTCTCACTAATCAGTTTTTTACGTGCAGCATAAAATCGTTACGTTGTCGTAGCATACGAAATTTGTGTTTTGTTGGTGCTAGCCCATACCCCAAAGAGTATAATTCCTTTAACGTACAAGGAGTTCCATATATCATTGTAAAAGATCATGAAAATAACACCCAAAAAAGAAACGAACAAAAATGTTCGTTTCTTTTTTGGGTGTTCAATGCTCAAGAAAACTTATAACCGCATAAATATATAGAACGACTAGAGCAAAGGCACATATTCCCATAATTATAATCGCTAGTGCGCTTTTCTCTTGTCTAAACCCTATAATTCCAAGAATAAATGCACTCCACATTGTTACCTTAACCATTGTAGAAAGGTTGGGAATTGAATATCCACTCAACCAGGTAGAGAAACTTACAATTGCTAAAAAAGAGAACAAAGTTAGAACAATAGATAATATATTAATGTGCTTCCCATACTTCAGTTGCATTTCGCTACCCCCTTTTCTTTTCATTAGTGAATAATAGGTAGATTACTATTTTTATTTTATTCTAAATTTTCTTGAAAGTATACAACAAAAAGAAGAGGTTGTCCCAAAAGTCGCTGAATAGTTACTTTTGGGCAACCTCTTTTCTTTATTTTTTACTTTCCTCTAGTTTAGAGATACTTGCTTCTTTTTCAGGTAACGTATCAACAAAATCCTTTTGAGATTTTAATAGGTCAGATTGTTGTATCCAAGCCTTAAGATCATCTAAAGATTTACGGGCTTCTCTTACATCGCCAGTAATATCATTCATGTTCAACTTATTAAATGTAGCTAAAAATTCTTGTTAAATCTCACCTTGCAATGCATTGGCTTGCTTTGTTAATTCTTTATTTTCATCACTTTTTACCTTTTGAACATTATTCATAGCTTTCCCGATTTCATGTTTATCAAAAGCATCTTGCGCTTTCTTTAAATTTTCGGTTTGTTCTAACTTACTTTTAATCTTCTTATCATCCTTCAACTTCAAAGGAATTACTACTACAAGCTGCCAGTAGCAAGATGAATGCTAGAATTAACCCATAAAACTTAACATTTTTCATAGAACCTATGCCTCCCCTTCTATATGCATATACTTACATCATTACAATTTCTGTAAAAAACGAAAGGAATACATGTGTTATCAATTTGATAAATATTCTGTTGGAGGCATTATGTATCATTTATTATCTTTTTCGATAGACTGAATATATTCAAAGAAATCCGGTGGTTCTTCCATTGCTTCTTTTTTAAATTTTTCAAGTTCTTCACGTTCACGCGGAGACAATTTTTCTAGTAGGGGTACCACCCCATTATGCAAAAGATAAAAATTGGAAGCCAATAGATGAAAAATAATAATTCCTTATTCAACTAACGAATGCATTAGTTGAACAACCTAAGGCTGCTTCGGTAGCCATTTTTTGTACCAATTGGCAGTTTAGTTTTCAATATGTGAAAAGGGATTTCTAAGTGATTAATTGAATATATATTTATTGTTTACTAATTTTTGGGAGGTCCCTTTATGGGAGATAAGCTTTACTGTATTGCCACATATCAAATTCTTAATGAAGAAAGACTAGGAGCTTCGCACGGTTCTATAATAACTTATAGTGATGCTGTGACAGGATCTCCTGTTAGTGAGCTAGGGTATTTTTTAATTTACTTATTATAGTAACGTAACCGAAGAGGTTGATATGGTGACATATCAACAAACTGAGGTGGTACACTCTCGTCCTCAAGAATTATTTCTTTGGGGTGAAAGTTTTTTTATTATGTCATAATTTAAAGTTTTTGAGAGGAGAAATGATATGAATCCTATTTTATTAGATGTTCCGTTACAAATAGAAACAGACAGACTAATTCTTCGAGCACCACTTCAAGCTGGTGACGGGAATGTAGTATACCAAGCTATTAAGGATTCAATTAATGAGTTAAAACAATGGTTGCTTTTATTCCAGTCAATTCCTACTGTTGAAGAAACGGAAATTATCCTGAGAAATGCCCATATAGATTTTTTGAAAAGAGAAAGCTTTCGCTATCTTATCTATCATAAGGATACTAATGATTTTATTGGAACTGCTAGCCTTCACGGAATTAATTGGAAGATTTCTAAATGTGAAATTGGATACTGGATTAACACTCAATTTAGTGGCAAGGGATATATGACAGAAGCAGTAAGTGAGTTAACAAACCTTGGATTTCAGTTACTCAAATTTAGAAGGATTGAAATACGATGTGAATCTAATAACACTAAAAGTCGTACGATCCCTGAAAAACTAGGTTTTGAGCTGGAAGGGATATTACGTAATGAAGATCTTTCAGCTGACAGTAAAAAACTAACTGATACCTGCATCTATGCAAAGGTAAATTAGATTAAAATTTTAATAATCAATTGAGTCTGTGTACATAGTTTATTCCCCTTCTAATCCGTTATTGTGATTTGTTTAGAACTATAGTACATCAATATGTTTAAAATGAAATGTACTGAAATGGTATATTCTATTAAAACAAGAAGATTTACTTCTCATAATAATAATGTCAGTATTATATACAAATGTTACAATCATTTTATAAATAAATTACTTTATGAAGTTATAAAATTAGGACCGTACATATTAGACATATCTAAAATGTACGGTCCTTTTGTTTACTAGTGGTTCACTTATCTAACCTAAAGATAAGTATGTGGTCCTTTTACAATTTGAATTTCTTTTTAAGCTTCTTATATTTTCTATATGAACGTCTAACAATGTTTAACATGAAATACGGTATTTTAACAGGGAAAGGCAATTTATAAATGAAAGGCAAGTAAAATGTAAAATATGCCTTTTCTAAGTCTCTCCACTTACTATCTTCTTTTGTTTTTAAGAAATCAGATACATCGACTACATATCCCCTTCCGTTTTCCATCATCACATTTTTCCCGTGAACATCACAAGGAGTTAATCCTTGTTCCCTTGCATACTCTATAGCTTCATTGATATCAAGGATTACCTGCTTAGGAATTTTAATCCCCTTATGAATAGCATCGTATAAGGTAATTTCTTTTAAACGTTTCAATACTATGAAATTTCCCCCTTTATATATAAGATTCGAATAAGAAGGATGATTTCCGATTCTTCGGTATACTTCTGACTCTTTTTCAATTCCTTCTCCTTCTCGCGCGTAAACTTTCACTACCCAATCTTTGTATTCTTTGTGCATAAATACTGCTGCATAATTACCTGTCCCTAAACACTTCCAAAGTCTAGGAATATCTTTAACTACTACAGGCTCGAATTCATCCTCACTTCTTATGCTTACCTCTTTTAATAATTCGTCCTTTATCAATCCCACAAAACTATTTATACTCATCATTCCCACTCCGGTTTTGCTAAAAGGGGTTCCACCCCATACCCATCAAGTTAAAAAGTACATTCTTCCCTAATACGAAAAAATGAGCAGACTTCACTAAGTAACTAACTTTAGAGAAATAAATTTTTCATTTAGGGGGGTACTTCAAAACCTTACAATGGATATTCTACGCAAATATATACTATTGATACAATAAGTTATGTTAACTTCACATGATTATATTATACAAAAACTCAGCAAATACCGTTACAAAAAGTGTACAATCCATATCTACTCTCTCTAAATAGTTTATTGCGAATCTATTTTAAGGAGATCAGTAAATGGCATATTATGTAGGCTTAAATATATTTGTTGCCCCAAGTGCTAATAGTAGTAATGATAGACTTGCTCAAATGTTTATAGGAGCTCAAGACTATTGGAGTCAACATGGAATAAATCTAAATTCCCGTTGGCATTTTTCCCCAGATGTTAATCCTCAAAACTATTGATTTACCTATACCAATGAAGAGTATTCCGCAGATAAAATTGACTGTTTTAATCCAGATACTTTAAATAATTTACTCCCATATACTCAAGGAGTTAACGAATGGATTGGATTATTTTTTGTCGGAGGAAATAGATTAGCAGATGGAGAAAACACTGGGTGCACTTCGTATGTACCGATTGTTCAGAATGGTGAAATAACGAGCGGTGCCGACCCTTACTTTTTTATAAAGTGAAACTTAAATTCGCGTGGGTGCCCATCCCCCGCAGATTATGAGCTCTCACTAATCAGTTTTTTACGGGCAGTATAAGATCTTTACGTTGTCGTAGCGTACTAAATTTGTGTTTTGTTGGTGCTACCCCCTCGCTATCAACCTAAGAAAAGTAAATATCCCCAGAACGAAATTTTTTGCTAACTTGTAGCAAAAAAACTCATTTTTTCGTTTTGGGGTAATTCTGAATGCTTAAGTTGATGAGCATGTGTAAAGAAGGCCATTTTGATTAATCTTTATTCGAGATGCCTTCTTTTTGTTTGTAAAGAATCCCTTCATAAATTGTTTTTATTTTCATATAGTGAAAATAAGTTTTGTAAAAGTATGAAAATAACAAATTAATAAAAAACATTTTTATTAATTTGTAAATACGAAAGTAAACTTTTAAATAAAAATTTACTTTCAATGTCATATAAGAAGAACAAAAGATAAGTCGTCTTTTGTTCTTAACAGGATCTTACCAGCAGCATCCGTTACTTTAGAAACACTCCTATGAGATATAATTATTGATGGTGCTTTTTAGGTGATATACTGGAGGTAGATTACTCATCTAATGATGAAGGGAGGTTTACGCGTATGGAAGTAACATTTACAGTAAGTAAATGGGATGAAAAGCCAGTCAATGACACTAGAAAAGATTTCCCTATTAATATTGCCCATGTCGAATATGATATTGACGGTGAATTAAAAGGAAAAGCTTTTGTTGAATATTTATTATATTATTTAGAATCAACTATAGATGATGGTCACTTGGCTACCGCTAAAATTTCCGGATTTTTACATTTTGAAGGAATTTATAAAGGAAAACGAGGGACATTTACAGCTATAGAGCAAGGGATATTTGATAAAGGAAATCTAGATTCCCCTGCAACAATCATCAAAGCTACTGGTGAATTAGAAAGCCTGAAAGGGTCCTATAATTATAAGTTTACAGGTCAAACCAGTAAAATGATTCTAGACTTTGAATTCTAACAAAATATCTTATAATTTAGCAAAAAGGGCATCCACTGTAATACTAGGAATGTCCTTTTTAAAACTAAATTATACCGAAAAACAAGACTCAAAATTTTCAATGGGAGGAAATGATATGAGGATCACGATACAAGAATATGTGGTCAATGAAATAGATTCAGGACCATATGGAATAACCGTAGGAAAAGACGGAGCATTGTGGTTTACAGAACAGAAAGGGAATCGAATTGGTAGAATAAATGCTACTGGTGAAATAAATTCTTTTCCCATTCCGACAGCAAATGCAGGAGCTATGTCAATTATCTCGGACCAGAACGGTGACTTATGGTTTACGGAATATAACTCAAGCAAGATCGGGAAAATGTCGATGAACGGTCTTTTTGAAGAATATGTACTCCCTACAACGAACGCTGCACCTTTTGGCATAACGGAAGGCCCAGATGGAGCAATATGGTTTACAGAAATGAATAATGGTAGGATCGGAAGAATAACAAAGTCAGGGGAAATCACCGAGTTTGAATTGCCTAACTCCAAATCATCCCCCTCTTTTATTACTCTGGGATCAGACGGTGCATTATGGTTTACACAGAATCAGAACAATAGGATTGGGAGAATAACCACTAAAGGTGAGGTCAAAGAATATCCAATCCCAACACCCAACTCCGGGCCAGTTGGAATTGCGAGCGGACCAGATGGAGCAATATGGTTTGTGCAAATCATGGGCAATAAAATTGGTAGAATTACGTTCGAAGGTGAGGTCAAAGAATTTGTTATACCGACGCCGAACGCTCGTCCTCATGCCATAATACCCGGGAAGAACAGAGATCTTTGGTTCACAGAATGGGGAGGTAACCAAATCAGCCGTATTACAGTTGAAGGAGTTATTACGGAATATACGATACCTACAAATAATGCAGAGCCACATGGTATCACGATTTGTCCGGATGGCGATCTTTGGTTCGCTGAAGAGTGTAATCAAATTGGACGTCTAACAATCATTACGTAATAGGGATATCGTCCATCGCCATCAAGGTAAAATGACATCATATTTCAAAAATAAAAAAGACCAATTACGGTCCTTTTTTCTATCTCTCTTATACAAGCACTATGACTGTGTAACTTTATTAGAAACAAGTAATTTTTCAATACATATAGGTAACATATCTAATAGCGTTTCAAATGCGTAATTTACGTCCAGACGCTCCGTCCATTGATGTGCATCTTTTCCTACCGGCCCCATATTTAATACTGGAACGTCAAACTCTTCTAATTCCTGAAGTGGAATTGAATAACCTTTATCCCATAATGGCATATTGTCTACAAGAGAACTCATTGAGTCCAATGGGTACTGCAAGCCCACATAGCTCAAGTCTGAAATTCCTCCAAAATAATTTTGATTTTCAAATGTAATGCTATGATTATAGTGGGCATACTTTTCCATTTCTACAACTACCTCTTTAATTAAAGGATTGTTGCGTGAACTCACAGCTGGATAGTATGGCGGAGCAAAGAAAAGTACAATCATCGGAGCCTTTTCTTTACATAAGATAGATAATTTGTCTACTAAATCAATGGTTACCGCACGATCATCTTTATCTTCTCTATTTTTTATAATATTAGATTGAATTTCATCTATTTTTTCTCTTCCATGTTGTTCAATTGCATAAGTGATAAGCTCTTCATACGTTAATACATTTACTTTGAGATTAGGTGGTATGAACGGATTATGCTTAGAAAAATGATACGCTCGCTCCTCATACGATTCTTCGATTTTCTCTGCTACTTTCGTTACTTTTTGACGTAATAATGAAACTACATCTGTCATCGTTTTTTCTAGTAAAAACAAGTTAAATAATGTGACAGCACGATGAGGAATTTGTACAGAATAATCCTCCTTTAAGTCTCTTTGAAGCAAGTTAGTTGGTGGTGGACTCGCTTCACCATCTACAATATCACAAAGGTCCGTATTCAACTCTAATTCTGCTGTTAATAATGCAGCCATATAACTCCCATTTAATCCTGCAAAAGGTTCGCCTACATGTGTCTCTTTTCCATAGCAAAGGAAACCAGGTAACACCTTACCAATAGAACCAGTATAAATATACTTATTTTGGTCACCAGGATGCCTTGAAAACATAGGCTCTGAATTTAGAACCGTTTTATACTCTAAGTCATGTTCTCTTGCTAAGTCTAATAATCTCGGAACAGCAGCCCTCATCCCTACAGAGTTCACTTCTTCATCTGGAACAGCTAATAAAATAACATTCCCATCAAATCTTCCTTCACAAGCTTGCTCAACCATTGCCATTTGTAAAGCTAGACCACATTTCATATCCATTGTTCCTCTACCAAATAGCCAATCTCCTTGTTCTATATCTTCACGTACGTGATCTGGTAGCTCATCTTTATGAGAATAAAACATAGATGTTAACTTTTTAGGGTTAAATGCATCTTCTTTCCACACTCCGTAATCTTGTACATCTACAACATCAAAGTGACTAACAAGAATTACGGTATTTTTCGTACTATCACTTTTCTTTACTAGCGCTGTAACAAAATATCTTCCATCCCCGGTCGGATTTTTTTGCAAATGATGCGGATTTTGTTTGAAATACTGTAAGTCTGATAATTGTCCTACAACAAAGTCTGGTAATATAACTTCAGCTTCTGAACCTGTAATACTAGGAATTTCAACAAGATTGCTTAATAATTGCACTAATTGTTCTTTTGATTGCCACTTTGACATATAAATCCCCCTATTTTTCCGCATTATGAAAATCAATTCCAATATATGAATAAAAAATGACGACAGCTATCAAAATTATAATTCTGATGTACTGCCGATTTTTATTGATATTTCATGAGCTGCTTGTTTTACCTTACTAATAAGAAAAGATAGTCGATCATCATTAATTCGATGACTAATTAACCCAACACTTAATGCTCCTACTACTTTATGATTAAATCCGATAATAGGTGCAGCTACTGATGCTGTCCCTTCTGTTTTTTCACCATAACTGACAGCATATCCTTCATTTCTTATTTGCTTTATTTGATCGAAAAGAATTTGCTTTTGTTCTGGTAAAGAAGAAAGTAAATGTTCTACAATGTGTTCCATTTCATTCGTGTTCATATTGGCAAGCATCGTTTTATTTGCGGCGCCAATTGAAAGTGGAATCTGTTCCCCTAAGTTATCGATAACTCGAATTTTTAAAGGGCTATCAATTCTTTCAATGATAATAGAATGTGTTCCATTTGGAATGTTCAAATAAACACTTTCTTCAACTTCAGAGGCCAAACGCTTCATTACTTCTCTTGCAACAGATCTGTAGTCTACCTTCTCCAATTGACGTAATCCTATTTCCATCCACATTGGCCCAATCTTGTACTGTTTTGTTTCTGAAATTTGCGTAACTAACCCATGCTCCATCAAAGAGTTCAGTAACCTATGTACTGTACTAACCGGGAGATGTGTTCTATCAGCTATATCAGAAATAGCCCAATACTCTTTTTCATTTGTAGAATTCAGTAACTTAATAATACCTATCGCTCGATCAATGGACTGTACCATAACTCGCCTCAACTTTACTTATAGTATGTTTAGCCTAATTAACTATCAATTTAACAAAAATTCAAACTGAAATCAATTAATTTATTTAATTTTCTAAAAATAGAGATATAACACTATCAAAAAAATGAAAACGCAAACAAAAAAAATATTGACTTTTCTTTTTAATTATCTGAAAATTAGAACAAGATTTCACATCACGGAATACATTCCATAATACGGAAAAATATCAATCTTCATACTACCAATTATGAAAGTGAGGAAAACAATGACGCAAGTAAACAATACAAACAATGAATTAAAGCGCACGATGAAAGGTAGACATTTATTCATGATTGCACTCGGTGGTGTGATTGGAACGGGGTTATTTAACGGATCTGGTTTTATTATAAGTCAAGCTGGACCTGGTGGATCCGTACTTGCCTTTATGGCCGGTGGATTATTAATGTATCTCGTTATGCTATGTCTTGGTGAGCTTGCTGTAGCAATGCCAGTTTCAGGTTCCTTCCAGGAATATGCCACTAAGTTCATCAATCCCGCAACTGGATTTACCATCGGATGGTTGTATTGGCTAAGCTGGGCGAATACGACTGGTCTTGAATTTACAACTGCTGGTATTACAATGCAGCGATGGTTTCCTGATATTCCTGTCTGGGTTTGGTGTTTAATATTTGGTGTTACAATATTCACTATTAACGCATTATCCGCTCGTAGTTATGCAGAAACAGAATTTTGGTTTTCAAGTATAAAAGTATCTGCCATTATCGCTTTCATTATTCTTGGCGGCGCCGCTATGTTCGGTTTTATTGATTTAAAAGGAAACGAACCCGCTCCGCTTCTTTCAAATTTCGTAAATCATGGTGGTTTATTCCCAAATGGACTTGCCGCTATCTTATTAACAATGGTTACAGTCAATTATTCCTTCCAAGGTACAGAACTTGTTGGAATCGCAGCAGGTGAAAGTGAAGATCCAGCAAAGACTTTACCTCGTTCTATTAGAAATATAATATGGCGCACAATGTTTTTCTTCGTCTTAGCAATCTTTGTTCTCGTGGCTTTAATTCCTTGGGAAGAGGCAGGATTAACAAAAAGTCCGTTTGTTGCTGTATTTGATAATATAGGTATTCCATATGCAGCTGATATTATGAACTTTGTTATTCTTACTGCTGTTCTTTCTGTCGCAAACTCAGGACTGTACGCCGCAACTCGAATGCTTTGGTCATTATCAAAAAATGATATGGCTCCAGCCTTTTTAAAGAAATTATCATCACGAGGGATACCTCTAAACGCTTTACTCTTGACGATAGCTATTTCTGCTTTTTCTCTTTTGACAAGCGTTGTAGCTGCTGAAACGGTTTACTTATGGCTGATTTCAATTTCTGGAGTCATTACAATTATTGTTTGGATGTCAATTTGTGTTTCTCAATTCTTTTTCCGTAAACATTATTTAGCCGAAGGTGGAAAATTAGAAGACTTAAAATTTAAAACTCCACTTTATCCACTTGTACCAATTCTTGGTTTTGGATTGTATGGCATTATATTAATAAGTCTTATCTTTATCCCAAGTCAAAGACTAGGAATCTATTGCACTGTACCATTTATCATCTTTTGCTACACCTACTATCACTTTAAGATAAAGAAAAGAATTGCTACTAACACTCATACAGAGACTAAAATTAGCGAAACTTCTTAATACTATACTTAAAAACCCGCACATTGCTTTTACTTCATGTGCGGGCTTTTCTCATTGCTTTATTCATTTTTCCAGGTCCCCTATTTCCCCCTTACTATTGCAAGGATTATTTAGGCGAACTATAAGTTGAAGAGTTATCCTCAAACGAGTCAGTATTGCTATACCCTTTAGCTCAGATTTCAATTGTATCTTGCTTTTGTTTCCCAAGTTCTGCGAAGAATGATGTCGGTATCGTTAATGTAGTAAATGCTACACCAGCAATTATGATGTTTTACTGTTCATAAGTTGCTGATTTTCCTTACTATTACTCTTTTGTTTTGATATATTAAATACATACTACGTCACATTAAAAATTAAAAGACAGACAGGAGTTAGATACGATGATAAAAGGTTTCGGAGGAATATTTTGGAGAACTAAGAATCTTGATGTTATAAAAAAATGGTACAGTGAAGTGTTGAAGATTGAAATAGAAAATTGGAATGGGACTGTGATTAAACCCGAATTAGGAACTGAGACTATCTTTTCTTTCTTTGCCGAGAATGACAGTTATTTTCCTACAGAACAACAAGTGATGTTAAATTTCCAAGTACATAATCTAAACGAGACTATTCAGCATCTTGAACAAATTGGTGTACCTCTTGAAAAGAAAGAAGAGATTAGTGAATTTGGAAAGTTTATTTGGATTAAAGATCCTGAAGGTCGATTGATCGAACTTTGGGAGAAATAGCCGGTTGTAATCATTTGCTATTAAGCTAACAGGTGCTTTAGTTCAATAAAAAAGTTGATTCCTTTGAAGTGCACCTTCGTTTATTAGACACAGTCTAACAATCGGAGGTGCACTTTTTTAATCTAAATTAATACTTTTAATAAAATCAAAATGATTTTCATCAGCTAATTTATCGATATAACCTGTTATATACAGATTTGCTTTAGATACTTCTGTATTCTTAAACTCAGAATAAAAATCAGGAGAAAATGATACTTCTAAAACAATACTATCCCCAGGTTTAATGTTTAACTTATTACCTTTAGCTAACACTCTAAATGGATTTGTTGTTTGTCCAGAAACAGTAGGTGATTTAGGAAATGAAAACATAACATTATTTTGTGCAATAACATAATCGGTATTATTAGTCATTTTTATTTTATAAGATATTTCAGTGTTCATATTAATATTTTTAGAAATTAATTCATACACTATTCCATTTTCAATATCTGCTTGTTTAAAAGTAATATTATTTTTACTAGAACAAGCACTCAAAATAAAAAACAAAACCAATATGATTATTCCACATTCTTTTTTCATTGATTTATTACCACCTATCAGTAAACACTATATTCTCTTTGGATTGTCATACCATTTGAAACGTACGTAACACTAGTAGTACTCTAAAAGCTAGAATTAGAGCCGATAATGACAGTAGCATCCAGTTCCTTGTTTCTAGCCACTTTCGTGGTAAGCCCAGCACCAGCAAAGATTTCAAAGGCCTGGGGTGCCTGAAATTCGCTCGTCTCTATCAAAAGATGTCCATCCAAAGCTAACCAGAGTAAAGCTTCTTCTACCACTCTTCGCAGAATGTTAAGACCATCCTCACCTCCGTCAAGCGTCACATTTGGTTCATGTAGGCGTGCCTCCCTGGGGAGAAACTTTATTATTTCGGTAGGAACGTAAGGTACGTTCGCAACTAGGATATTTACATGGCCCTTAAGTGAGTGGGGTAGAGCTTTATACAAGTCACCTTCAAATGCATGACCGCCAAAATTCGTTACATTGCGGCTAGCGCATTGCACTGCGATAGGGTCAATGTCAACAGAATACAATTCCACTCGTCCCAAAGCTGCTGCCAGTGCGGCACCCACAGCACCTGATCCACAACATAGATCAACAATGATATCGCTAGAACGTGACAGAGCCTCTGTTTGATGAACAAGGAACTCGGTACGTTTACGCGGTACAAAAACGCCTCGATCCACTTCTATTCGTAGACCACAAAACTCCGTGTATCCAACAACGTATTCCAGAGGTAAACCGTTGACTCGCATTTCTACCATTTTCATAAGGTCCTCTGGAGTTAGTGCCTCTGACATAAGTAACCGGGTCTCATCTTCTGCGAAAACACAACCAGCGCTCCGAAGCTTGCTAACTATACATTTTTCCATTTTAATATCCAAAAAGAAATTTGTTTTATTCTCTATATTATCTCACCACTTTTGATAAAGTTTGTTTGTAATTCAGAGTTCGTTAAAAATAGCTAATATCCTTCTTCAATAATCTGGATCTTACATACAGTGAAACTTTAATCAGTGGGGGTTTTGTCCATCCCCCACTGATTATTAGCCCTCACCAATCGGGCGTTTACGGGCAGTTATCTCCCACCTAACTTCCTAGCATTCGCCGAATTTCGAGGTGGGAGTTTTACGCCCGTTAATGCGGGGTAAACTGTCATTTGATGGACATATTCGTCTACGACCACCTCTTTCCCTTCTATATAGAGCATTCTTTTCAATTTCTGTTTAAGTCAAATTTAATTAACAGAGGTATAAACGAAAACACATATTTTTACACTATTTCGATTTATATATACAAACTATAATTTTAACGTTTTGGGCTATTTGCTTTGCTTAAGTTGATTTGCATGGGTACTACCCCCTGCCCATCAAGTAAAGAAATACATTCTTCCCCAATACGAAAAAAATGAGTTGACTTCTCTAAGTAACTAACTTTAGAGAAAGAAAATTTTCATTTAGGGGGTACTTCAAAACCTTAGCTTGATGGGCATGTGGTGCTCCCCCATGCCCATCAACTTAAGGATTTAGACTATTCTTAAACTTGAAAGCACGTTACTATTCTCTTATGTTAATGAGAAAGGGTGACGTGCTTTTTATGAATATGCATCAAAAACAAGAGCTGTCTTTATTTGCCGAAGAGTTATATCGATATATGTCTCCCGCTACACTTAATCAATTAGCTATAGAAGCAGGTGGAATGAAACGAAAACGTAAGTGCCATGGGCACCATTTTTTATCTTTGTGTGTATGGTTAAATCAACAAATCGCTACAACCTCTCTTACTCAACTTTGTAGTCAATTAGAAACTTCAACAGGAATTTTATTAAGTCCTGAGGGACTGAATCGACGATTTAACTCGGCTTCTGTAGCCTTCTTTCGAAATGTATTTACTACACTTCTACAAGCTAAAATTGGAGGATCATCTACAATTTCTCATTCTCTTTCTGCTTACTTTGAGCGGATTCGCATCCTTGATTCTACAACCTTTCAAGTTCCAGATCGATTCGCAGCTACTTATCCTGGTGCCGGAGGCTGTAGTCATACAGCTGGTGTGAAAATTCAATTAGAGTATGACTTGTTGAGTGGAGAGTTTTCTGATGTGAAAATTGAACCAGGAAAACGAAGTGATCAGGCATATGGGGCGACTCGAATGGACATGACACAAAAGAATGAACTATATATTCGTGACTTAGGGTATTTTCGTTTACAAGACTTTAAATCGATCCAAGATAAGGAAGGGTATTATTTATCGCGTCTTAAATTACCAACTAAAATATATAGAAAAGAATTCGAAACAGTGGTATTTAAAACAAAACCTGCTCAATTGAGACCGGTATATATACAAATTCATTTGGAAGACATCATGAACCAATTACAACCTGGCCAAGTGTATGAATTACATGATGTATATGTAGGGAGCAAAGACAAACTACCCACTCGCATTGTGGTTTATAGATGTACAGAGGAGCAAAAACAGAAACGTCTACATGATCGAGCTATTCGTGAAAAGAAAAAAGGGATTACATATACAGAGCGTACGAAACTTTTACAAGGAATTACGGTATATATGACAAACATTCCTACGGAATGGGTACCGAAAGAGAAAATCTATGATTTATATTCACTGCGTTGGCAAATTGAGCTGTTATTTAAAATATGGAAATCTTGGTTTCGAATTCATCGTTGTAAATCTATTAAACAAGAGCGATTAGAATGCCACCTTTATGGACAACTCATTAGTATCCTATTATGTTCTTCTACTATGTTTAAAATGAGAGAACTCCTGTTACGTAAGAAACAGAAAGAACTAAGTGAATATAAAGCGATGTACATAATTAAAGATTATTTCTTACTTTTTCATCAAGCACTACATAAAAACACCCAAGAATTATCAAAGATTCTCCTTCGTCTGTTTAACCTCCTACAGCGAAACGGACGAAAATCTCACAGATATGAGAAAAAAACAGTCTTTGATATTTTAGGTGTTGTGTATGAGTATACCACTTCTGCCCATCAGGTAGCATAGCGAAAAATTTGAAACCCGTCAGGGTTTATTTGATGTGCCTACTTTTATAACATCTATAAAAGATAATAAAAAACTACGTGGAAAGACCGCATTTTGTATAAAAATATACGTTAAGTTGATGGATGTGTGGTGCTCCCCCTAAATACAACATAATTTTGATTTTATTTTATTAATTGATGAAGCCCATGGAGTTTTTCCATGGGCTTTTATTTCCGGTATATTAACTTTTCACTATCAAGAGGATAAATAAAAATTTAGAATATAAGTAGTTTACATATTTTCAATGTTTTCCACTAACATGTAGTACCCACCTTCTACTCCTCCAATTAAGTGTTTAATCTTGTTTAAGTGTTCAGAGAAGTCATTTTTTCCTAACCAATTTTTATGATATTCAATACTCATCATAATTGCCTTGTTATTATCAATAGAACGATGTCAACGACTGCTAATCCAACCAAGAATACCTTTTCTCTTAAAGTTAAGTAGTTCTTCAGCTGGGATAACAACTAATTCATCTAATTTACCTGGTTTGGCAGTAAATACATTAATCCACACTATGGCTTTACTAGATTCCATCTAAAAAACCTCCTTGAAATAAAAATCGCCTTCCTACATGGAATAACATAGATATCCGGAAAGTTGATACTGAAACCTACGGTGTTCATAAATACTTCGTCTGTACTTCTAGATCCGTTTTACTTTCATTTTAATGGTATTTTAAGCCCTTGACTTGATAGTGATGCGTATTCCTATGAAAGCTAATATACAAATAACATCAATAAACTTGTAACAATCCCGACCCAAATGCAGAGAATGAAACAATAACCCATGATATCTTTAATTTTCAATCCCAGCACCCCTAAAAGAGGTAGTGCCCAGAACGGCTGAATCAAATTTGTCCATGCGTCTCCCCAGCCTACCGCCATAGCGATAGTAGCCGGATCTACACCTAGCTTCAACCCTGCCGGAACCTGCAGTGGCCCTTGTAAAGCCCATTGTCCCCCGCCAGATGGCGCCAATAAGTTCACCAATCCCGCTGACCAATATGTAAATATATCAAATGTATCCTTTGACGCAATGGATGCCATCCATTCAATGATTGAGCTTCCCAATCCTGAACTACCTAAAACAGCGATAATCCCCGCATAAAACGGAAACTGTAGGATAATTGGAGAAATGGATTGCGCAGATTCTTTGAATCCTTGTGCAAAGTTGCCAAGAGAACCATGCAGGAGCAAACCAAGTGACAAGAAAAACAAATTAATGATATTTAAATCTAAACTATGACCGTTCATGAATTCATAAACACAATACAACGTGCCGATTGCACCTAATACTATTCCTAGGACCGGTGTCCATTCCAGTTTTTCCGCAGTAGTTAAATTCTTTTGAGGAGGTTTTACAAAAGAATTTGTATCTGTTTCGAGTGCTTTATACCTGATAATCCCGCTTTTTGGAGCCATAAGTACAATAATAATTGGCATCGTGATGAATAGAGTGAAAAAAATAATTAGAGTAGAGTAACTAAAGATTGTTTGTGAGGTAGGAATAATTCCAATCATATCTACAAGAAAATGATCCTTTGTGGCAATTGTCAAGCCAATAGAACTAGAGAGACCTGCGCTATATAAGGCTGTCGGAGCATAAGCAGCTGCTACAAGTAATGGAAAATGTGCATTCGGATTCTTTTTCGCTACTTCCTTCGCAATGATCGCTCCCACAACTACCGCTAGTCCCCAATTGATATAGTATGCAATTGCACTGATCAAAAATGTCATTGTATAAGCCTTTTGAGGTGTATCGGCTAACTTTGCAACTGACTGCAAGCCTCTATTAACAAACGGGACAGAAGCTAACGTCATCCCTGTAACCATTAGCAATACCATTTGCATTGTAAACGTTAAATAAGTCCAAAACCCATCCCCCCAAGATTTTACGATTTTGTACGGATTTGAGGGATTCATCAACAAAGCTATAATGAAAGTAAATAAAGTGAGCAGCACAGCAATAACAAAGGCATCTGGGACATATTTCTGAGACCATCTCGAAAATACATTTGCACACCGTGTAAGCAATGATTCTTTCTTTCCTGGATCTGTATTTGTCTCCAATAAGGAATACTTCATAAATATTCTCCTTTCTAAATTTTAATAAGCTAAATATAAATAACATTCCACAAAAGAAAATAAAATCCTTTTGCACTTACAAATTCTTCCCCCCACTCGAATTAAGGAAACTTTTTATCTCTAGCTGCTATTTCCACCTCATAATTCACTTCTATATTTATACAAGAATAATTTATTGTTTATACATTTTTATACATTCTTTATGTATTCCTGTCCTCTAATGTTAAAGCTTCTTTATGTTTAAATGTAAGTGAAATTATATTTTCACCCCTTCATCATGACTATAATTATCCAACCTTAATGTTTCCCTTATAATTCTTTAACTTTTCCCCTAGTTAACTATTAATTTTCACACTAGTAATATCGATATACAAGGAGGATCGCTGGTTCTGGTGTAAACAACGACAGTATTTTTTTGCACCAGAAGTTCCTTTTCCATACCGATCACACACTTTTTTAGAATAATGCTATCATTATGTCCAAGTTTAAGAGAATACTTGCAATTATCTTGAAGTTTTTGCACCAGAACCAAAAATAAGCCCAAAGAATTAAATAATTCTTTGGGCTTATTTTTAAAGTTAGGAAGTTACATTCTTTCTTCCTATAAATAATCTCACAGAACAGGACCATCGTCATGTAAAGCGACAGACACTTTTCCAAATCCGCAGGAATTCAAAACATCCGTCATGCCTCACGTATAGTAAAAGGCATCGAAACCATTCATGCCCTGTATAAAAAAGACGGAGTCTTCAACCAAACTTCGCTTTTCCGACGTATAATGAATTACAGAAGTTATTGATGACTGCAAAAAAATTGTCTTCCTCAACCATAGATCTTTTACATTTCAGTTAATTTTGCAAAAGAAATTAATAAAACATATCTAATTATTGATTCACCGCTTTGGCTACAAGTGCTGCGTATGCTTCTGCACCTACTTTGGTTAAATGCACACCATCAGGTGCAAAGTAGTCTCCCTTTCCAGCACTTGCTGCATACCAATCAACTAGAGTTATATTAGGATATTCAGATACTGTCACTTTCAATCTCTCATTCACGATTGATTCCCACGGACGTGGTACCCTCGTATTAATAAAAATCATTTTACGTTCATTCCCAATTAATTTTATTAATGATACAAGTTGCTCAGTAGTAAAGGCTCCATTTGTACCTAATCCAATAATGACATAGTTTCCTAAATTCCCTTCATTCTTTAACTGTTCAACTACAGGAATCGCTTTTGACAGCTGGCGACCAATTTGTGCATCAATCCTAATATCAGGAAAAGTATTTTTTAAATACGGAGCAATATCAATCAGAACGGAATCACCTATCGCTGTAACGGTGAGAGAATTTTTAGGTTGCGCAGAATTTACTTCTTTTGATTCTTCTTGATTTTGAGGCGTCTCTTGAGTTGGATTTTCCCGAACTGCAACTGGATGTTTCGCCGGTTGTGTTTGTACTGCTTCCACCTTATCTAGTTGAGGATTCTCCTTATCCTTACTAACTAACCCTAAGACGGCTATCGACGAAACGAATAATGCACAAATTAAAGCTAACTTAACACCTAAAGCGACATTTTGAAGTCTTAAATTCTTAAACTGAATGTTTCGGAGCGCACCTTGTCGGATTGGTTTTTCAATAAACTTCCATGAAATTTGCGCAATCATTATAATCAGAAGAAATTGAAGAGTTGCTCTTATTAGTGAAAAATCTCCAGCATTTACTTTTGGAGTTGTCAATGTAAGAATTGGATAATGCCAGAGGTATATGCCATACGACCTTATTCCTATCCAACGTAAAGGTCTAAATCGTAAAAATTGAGCGATGTGGCTCGCTGGATGAGCAAGATTTGCCACTAACAATGCTGTTGCAATTGATAAGAGAACCATTCCCCCATTGTATAGAAACGGATCATATTGATTAGTCTTCCAAAACATAAGCAAAATAATAATAAGAGCAGTTCCTCCCACTACATCAAGAATGAGACGCGCCTTTGGAATAATTTTATTTGCAAGCCTATCGCTTGGCCAAATTAAGGCAAGTGCCGCTCCAATAAGTAAAGAAAAGGCCCTCGTATCTGTGCCATAATAAATTCTGCTCGGATCAGCTCCAGGTTCATACAAAATTGCCATCGCTAAAGCTGAAGCAACAGCTCCCAGACAAATCAATAAAATCATACGGGATTGTTTTTTTATGTGGTAAAGTCCTAAACTAATGATAAACGGCCAGACAACATAGAATTGTTCCTCAACTGCTAACGACCAAAAATGATTCAATGGAGAAAGCTGGTTAAAATTATCAAAGTACGATAATTTATGATAAATATACCACCAGTTACTAACATAAAATAACGCCGCTAATGAATCTCCACGCATTGTTTCAAGTAAAGAGCTATGAAAAATCGTAATCCATGCCAACGTTATAACGAGCATGACAAACATTCCTGGAAGTAATCTCCTTGCTCTACTAAGCCAGAATTTCTTCAAATCAATTCTCTTATTTCTCTTCCACTCCATCGCTAGAATATCTGTAATTAAATAACCTGAGAGTACAAAAAATACAGTAACCCCTAAAAACCCTCCAGGCATCCAACTAAAATTAATATGATACAAAATAACACCTAGTATAGCTAGGCCTCTTAGACTATCTAATCCAACCATATAACGACTATTTTTTTTAAAAGGTTTAGTCACCTACGATCACCTCTATTTCTTGGAAATTAGGTAAACAATAGCGGTATACAATGCTATTAATTTCCTAAAATCGTATAAGCTAAACTATTAAATACACCATTTGGGAAGGCTCTTTTATTATAATTACATGCACAGTAATTAATACTTTATCACGTTATCTGTTTCTGTTGTAAAAATTTTTAAATTAGGTGTTTTTGCTCATCCCCCCGAAAAAGGAACATATGCTTAATTAATTAAAAAGTACACTTTTTGATACGTTTTTACAGACGTATCAAGGACTGAAATTGTGAATATGATCTATAATGAATATATAAAAGATTTCCTATAAAGAAACGTTATAAAAAAAGCTCTACTCATTACGAGCAGGCTCTCTATTTTCCTCACCCAGCCTACTTTATTTAAAGCTTCGGCTGCTTCTGTAAACGTTGGTGCATAAGTAGAAAATAATAAAAATAATGATACTATAAGTCCTATGATTTTCTTCATACTCGCATCTCCTTATCAATCCATTAAAAAACCTTTTAATTATATATTAAGTTTTGATACTATCGAGATAATAAAAAAAGATATGCATAATTACATATTTCTCTTATTGATAGAATGTATGGTTCTGGTGTGAAAAATGATAAGTAAAAAAGAATCAAGGATTCCTAACGGAATCACCTGTTAAGCAGTTAGTCCAAACAGCCGGTTCATAAAAATATTCTGATTTTAGACAGGCTGGTCCTGCAAATCAATTTGTTCTTTTTTGAGCATATGCATGGCTTCAACGCCACTCAATATAGAAGCTGATGTTTTGTATGATTTAAATCCCAACATAGAGCGTATACGTTTTTTAATAAAACGATGATCTTGTTCTACTATGTTTTTTAAATATTTTATCCTTCGGATTTTGGTGCCCATTGGTATCCTTTTTCTTCCTCCAACTGTTCGATAGCAATTGGATAAGCAGAATTCTTATCGACTGTTATAACACGAGACTTTGAAACATGAAAAGACTGCAAAGCTTTCTTAAAAAAGCACTTTGCAGCCTTATGATTTCTAGATTTACTCAAATAAAAGTCAATCGTGTTTCCTTCAGAATCAACGGCACGATATAAATACATCCATTGTCCTTTTATTTTTATGTATGTTTCGTCCACTCTCCATGAGTTATTCATTTGTTTGAGATGACGCCGAATTCATGCTATCGGTAAAATGATATGTGTCGTCAAGAACAAGACGCTAAACATCTGAACACGAACCTGTACGGTATGGTGGATAGTACCGTAGCTCCCGAACCTATACGGTCTGTCGTGAGAGTGGTGATGACACACCGCAACCTTGCACGTCAGCGATACCAGAAATGGACTTCGCCTTTGGTAGCAAGAACGCCACTGATGTTAGTCAGCTTGCCCCTTTAGGGGTGGGAGTGTCAAATAATTCAAACATCATATAGAACCAAGTTTATCTTATCTAGACTATAATAGCTTAGTCGCTCACAACAAGAGAGGATAGCAATTACATTTTTCTTATTTATTTTACCACTTGAACAGATACTGGTTTCCAGCCCTGATTCTCTACCCAATCAATATCAACCTTATATTTTTTATTACTTTGCTTATCTCGTACCTTACCGTAGGCTTTATTATTACCATTATTCCCAATAAAATCAAAAATCAATTGACTCTCTGGAACATCAACAGCATAAGAAATTGCTTTTTTCATCTCATTCCAATCTACTGTTCCTTCTTTAAATTGCATTGCAGGTTTTGCTCCTTGCTCTGTACCAATTGCCTTCCAGGAAGGATTAGTTTGAGAACCCTTTTCTTGAGATATCGTTTTTTCTCCCTCTTTATTTTCATTTTCGTTCGTTTTTACAGGCTCTTCTACTTTTTGTTTCTCTTCTAAATGTGCTGTTTCTTTATCTTTGTTTTTCTTTTCTTCTATCTTTGCTGCTTCTTTATCTTCGTTTTTCTTTTCTTCTATCTTTGCTGCTTCTTTATCCTCGTTTTTCTTTTCTTCTATCTTTGCCGCCTTTTTATCTTCGTTTTTTTTCTCTTCTATCTTTGTTGCTTTCTTTTCTTGAGCAATTGCTTTCTTTGATGTATCAGAAGTGAAAAACAACTGATATGTCACTATGCCAACTGTTACTAATACCACACTAAATGCGATATTAAATATCCCCTTATTACGACGATTTTGTTGTTTTTCTTGAAACCTGCTTCCTTGTCCCATTTTTCAAACCTCCGTATTTATTTTCGCCACTAATCTTTACGTATTGTTCCTAAGAATCTTAATATTTTTATTAAATAATAAAAATGAACTACACTTCCCATACAGAATTCCATATAAAAATAATAAAATTTATGCTTTTTCAAGTATCTGACATATGTTATTCAAAAATAGTTTAATAAATTAAAGATTGATAAGTTTCCGTACTTAAGTATACTTTTTAACAATTAAGCCTCTTCTTCACCGATTTATAATTTTTAAAATCAAATGCCCTCTTTAATTTGCGCTTTCCAATGGATATGCCGTAAAATCAAAAGAGATTTTACCTCTTTTACCTTCTTTTCAGAATAACTTTTGCCAATAGGAAATTCTATTATTCCTAATCTAACCTTTAATTCGCTTTCATGACAAAACGAATCTTTATGAAGTCCCCTTATCTTTTGTATAAAGCGCCTTTATTTTTTCTATATAGAGCATTATTTCTTTGTTTATAACCTTCTTAAAAGCTTCTTCTCTACTGTAAAAGTCATTTAAACTATACAATCCATACCATTTAATATGTAATGTCTCTATTAATTCCACCTCGTTTTCCAGACAATACTATTATTTCTGAATATTTTATTTATTACGAATACACATTCCCGCTTACTTGAATTAAAAATTGCGCTTTTCTATAATACATTTTATTGTTAATAACTTCAATAATGAATATGTACATATGTAGCATTGAATGGATGCAAAAAAACATAGAAATTTAATCTTTCTACGTTTTTCCTAACTTCAGATTATTTTACTATTTAAAAATCTTCCTTCCATTTCACTTTGTGATCGAATTCAAAACTATTTTTTGACAGCTCCTTGTTTATGAACCAATATAACAACAGTACCACATTTACCTTATGGTGGGCTAAATGATGAATAAAAACAACAGGTCTCAAAGACTCTTAGAACTTCTTGAAGCAAATAGAAAAAAGCATAAACCCACTCATGGTGCTTTATATGACGAATGCGTCTGCGTGTTAGGTACTGAAACTAAAGAATTATCTCCTGAAAGAGGATCAGAAATATACAAATTATTAAATGACTCTTACCCTTTTGAATGGTGGGGGTCAGCCGAGATTTATTTACTTTATCAAGGTAATAAAAAGGCTAGTTAGCCCCTATAATAGACTAACTAGCCTTTTTATTATTTTTTCCTTTTCACATATGTTCCTCATGCAATTTTCGTTCAGAGAATTCGATAAATTCTTCTAGCTTTTGTTTTTCTAAAACCGATACGAAAATATACACTAACTAAATTTCGACAAAAGAGAATGGAATTGATTCTATTTTTGGCAAATATTTTTATAAATATTACAATACACGAAATTACTATATTAATTTTAATAAAAGCCCCTGAAAGGAGCCACTTATTTTACAAGGTACTGTTCTACTTCTTTTATTAATAGTTCTGCACCTTCTGGACTTAATGTTATCTTACCGTTTGCTAATGACATGTTACGATTTGATACCTCTCCTGTTAATGCACAAACACCACCGGGCTGATATTTCTGTAAAACAATGTCTTCACCTTCTACAAAGATCTCTAATGGTGATTTTTCTTTAATACCTAGCGTATTTCTAAGTTCCTTTGGAATTACCACACGCCCTAAATCATCTACTTTTCTAGTCACTCCGGTTGCTTTCATCTAGCATCTTTCCCCATTTCATTATCAATTGTACCCAAGTTATTCTTTACTATTGTAACAAGCTTTTACCATATATGAAAATTCATTTACATTTACAAAAGAGCAAGTGGAACAAATAGAAAATTATTGGCATGAAAATAGGCTAAGAATCAAAATGAAGCAATTCGTCAGCTCGTAGAGAAAGGGTTAAGTCGTAAATAATGACTACCCTTTTTATTTTTCCTAAAAACCCTAAAAACGTATGTAAAGCCTGTATCCATCTTTACATGCGTTTTTATAATAAATAAGACCTATTGTATTAACTTCTTCATTAAAACGCAAAATAAACCAATTTGGAAAGCCGTTTTCAAATCAAACCTCATTTTTATACAATTCAGTCTTATTTACCGCTTCCCAGCGATTTTTCTGTCTTATATAATTGAATTAACAAATATTGGGGGGTAAAATGAATAAACAAAACGTATCATCAGCACTCGACAACCCTAGATTGTAAAGATGTTTTATCTTCCTTTGTGTATTGCATTTCTAAGATTTTCATTGCCCTTTATCCCTTTATACTTTACTTGTACCAATAACCCATTACTTCACCTTTTCTAAAACCATAAAGAACGTACTATCCGGTAGCGCAACTGCATTCCCAGACTCATCTTTAAACTCAATTTTCTCGTTTAGATGATTTATATATCCATCCTGCAAATAGTTCATAGCTTGAATGATGTTTACTTGATCTCCAAAGATACCCTTTACGAAATCCTTATAGTCGTTTGGTGTAAAGATTCCAAACTGCTCCTGCACCTCATGAACGAAGGAATCCTCGCCCCAGGTATACGTATATAAGAACTCCATCGCATCGTTAACAGGCATTTTGACTGTATTGTCTGCAAGTACCTCATACTGGATTATACGCCCCTTAAATTCATGGACATACTGCTCTAAGAACTTCATTCCGCCCGCATCTTTAAAACGAATCACACGCATTAACGTTTTATCTTCGGTCATGATGCCATCACGAATGATAATACGACCTCCTGGCTTTAACACCTCATAAGCACTTTGCAGACCCTTTTTAATTACTTCATGATTGAATTTCTTACCTTCATACTCGATATAAGAGAACAGCTCATGAAGGATAGAAGAATATACAATCGTATCAACCGATTCTTTGTCAAACGAGCTGCTTAAGTTGATTGCATCCCCTTTAATGACGTCCCAAGAACGACCCTCGTTCTGCTTCTTCTTTTTCAACGTATCAATCACGTTTTCGGAAATATCGATACCGTAGATTCGTTTATCCTCGGTCTCTTCTTCAATCATGTCTAGCATGACACCACCACCGGCTCCGACATCTACAACCGTATCTCCCTTTATATAATCAAGAATAATTCGTTTATCATCAGCCGAACTATTCATATGCTCCAGATACACTTCTTCGTTATGGAATCTATCATACGCATCCTTACGTAACCCGAAGAAATCAAACAGCAGCACATTTGCCCGAGCATGCATCATATCTATCTTTTCTGCCTCTACACAGAAGGTAATTAACGCCTCACCTACAGCAGAAAACTGAAACGACACATACGCAGTCTTCATATTTTCATCGACTTTAGCCTCAAAAGAAACATGCGTTGTATCCGGCTTCTCGTTCTCACGGTACTCCCGTAGATACTTCTCAATAACCCGCTTACGATACACGTTGTCCTTCTTCTCGCCTTTGAAATCATAGTGCAACTGCTGCATCAATTTCTCGAAATGGATATGCTGAACCTTTCCAGTGCCTATCTCGTTCTTTAACATAACAAAAACTGTCCAGATATCCTCGAAGCTAAGAGCATGCATAGACGGTTCTACATACCACAAATCCTTATCAGATAAGAAGGTTTGAACACCACTCTTCTCGCTCCCCATAATTATATCTTTTTCAAATGCTGACTCCTTATGTTTTGGCGTGAGTCTATGTATGCGAGAAGTAAATGGCTCCACATAACCATCAAACAGACCATCAATTGTAATCTTCACATCGTTCTTTACTTCACTCCACAAGGATTTTGATACGCCCTCAATAATACATTGGTTAAGATAGTATAGAATCTCCTTTAACCTAGCGTCTCCGTACTCTTCTTTATACGTGTTAATCAAATCAACATGAGAATCTAAACGAGCCTCCCCGCGGATATACTGCCCGATTAATCCATGTGTTCTAATTAAATCTCGAACAAATAAATACTCTGTAGAGTTTAAGTTTGTCTCTATACGTTCGATAAACTGAATATTACTAAAGATATCAGCAGAACCCTCGTTATGTACCAATAGGTTAATCCCGTTTTTCTTCCATTGCTCCCGCTGTTTTAAAGAGCCTACCTTTGCAAGCTCACTATACGTTAGTACCTTTTCAATAATATGATACGCTTCTTCATCTAAAGACAACCCATCTAACACTTGCAGCGTACGGTGTACATAGTACAACACCGCATCTGTCTTTAATGCACCAAGTACCTGTACATTCTCATAGTTTTGATGTATCTCCTCTGCCTCGATTAGATGCTTTAACCACGTAGGGAGAGCATCAGAAAACCCTTCAATGTATTTTTTTAGAACTTCAATGTTTTTCAGCTTATTTACCCCCATATATAATCAATATCCTCGCATTACCCTAACGCCCGTAACACATTAAGTCCATTCTCTGTTAGCTTTACCGCACCGTTTGGACAACCCTCACAACCTGTACTTTGCAATTAACCGTTTATTAAGCAGCGATTGTACCGTCCGTTTGTTGGGACCCCATAGCTCAGCAGGGAGAGCGCCACCTTGACAGGGTAGAGATCATGAGCCCGAGCCACCGGAGTCATACAACTACTTTCAAAATAGTTTATAACTTATAAAAATCTGTCTCATTAGTTCTTATTTCAGACCTTAATTTTTAAACTTCAAACATAAAACTCCTACGGTTGGAAAATCCGCCGGGGCCCACTTTAACTCCGATAAATTATTAACATGAACCCATATCAACTCGGCATGCTTTTTTGATTACATTTCTATAAAATCATACATTAAGCATAATTCCAATCTTTTCCGATATCACAATCCCCATATGGATTTATTCCATTAAATGCTCCAACATACATAACTTTCCCACTGCGAATGATCCATTCCATACCATGTTCCTCTTCCCATGTGCAATTTAATTCTAAATCAATGACAGGTTCAGATTTATTTTCAGGATTCGGAATACATATAGTATTTGGTGTAATATGAGGTAGAACATCTGTCAGTTTAGAAAATTCTATAATATCTTCACCTATATCATCAAGAAATTCATTACAGTATCTAATAGATGCTTTACAAAGTTTATTTATCAGTTCTTCACTTAAAGAATTTAAGTATGTTATACATAGCTCTGCGTATTTGATATCTGCATCTTGGTCTATGTATACCAGAATATTTTGATCAAATAATTCGAAATAGGCTTCTCCTTCTAATTCGGAATTTTCATTGGTTTTAAGGTTTTTAATAGCCATTTCATTTAATACCTCCTTTAAATTGAATTTTTCTATTATAAGTAGTCTCTATTTTTTTAAGGTTATTAACTAACTATATTTAAACTAATCGGAACAATGTCCCCTATTTTAGATACTGTTAGATTATTAAGAGTTTGATGGATACCAAGAAAATTTTATATCGCTATCAAGTGGTTTACCGTGTATTTCCTTGTTAATTAGGCTATACCATTCGTTTAATATTTGAGCCTTTGGTAATTGAGAGGCTGGGTCATCTTCCCAGATAATGTGTGAAAACCAAGCTTTTGTTTCCCATTCAAATTGTAATTCTGCAAACGAAATTGTAGGATGATCTGCTTCGATAAAGTGTTGGTTTACAGCATCTGAAACTTCCGAAGCTTGTGGTAATAACTCATTTTTAATTCTATTTTTTATTTCCTGATTTTCTATTTGATCCCAAAAATACAATTGTCCGTTTATTTGATAAAAAATATCAAATGAAGCCTCTCCCTTTTTCATATTAAGCAATAAAAAAGCACGCTCCACATTATTTCCAGCGGCTTTTACAGTATTAATAAGTAAATTTTGTGCCATTGAGACCCAATAGCTATTGGCTTCTTCTAGTGGGGATTCAATATACAATTCTTCATCTAATTCATGGATAGTGGCCTCTTTATTGTTTACTTGTTCCACCTTTTTAAAAAATCTACTGAAAAAACCCATGATTTCTCCTCCTCTTTGTGATTTCCTTGTAATATATTTTAGTAATTAGATAATATTGACAATGTAATCATATCATTTTCACATGAGTTATGAAACCAAGCTAATGAATGGAGTTTGTTCTTGTATTTCTTACATTCATTTGAGAAACTGAATGTAAGAAAGAGTTTGTTTTAAGTTGTAACGGATAGCACAGCTTCAATTTTGCAAAGATGGTGGGGAAATGGAAGAGAAAAACTTAAAAAGTAAGAAGTATTATAGAATTGCTTTTCTTGTATCAACAAGTTACATTTGGTTTTTGATTTTAGCAGTATACAGTATAGGTATTCCGCGATATATCGAGTTACTCGGGGGGATTTTTCTAATTACAGCCTTTACATTTTACTTTTCAGTACCTATTTTTTATATCACTTTACCTTTAGTATATATTCGTGTTGTACTTTCCTGTTTCCGTATATATACTACAGAGCGAATGTTGGCTTATTATGCACTTTCTTGTTTCGTTTTAGGGCTTGCTTTATTTGTTCCTTTAGCAATGTATCATTTGTATGAGGAGAACTACATTTTCGCGAAACAGGTTCAGGAACAACGTATTGAAGAAAAAGTAAAACATGAGGTTGAAAAAACTAATGGTCCCATAAAGATTACATATGTGACAAAGGCAAGTAGGGTGCAAGCGAATGAAGGTACAGGAAGTCCGGAATATTCCAAAATAAATATTCATTTTGAGTTAGTTAGCTGTGATGCACAAAATGAAGGAAAGAGCGGATTTTCATGCAAATCCTCTGTCGAAGCGTACTACAAAGATAAAAAGTGGCTGGTAGATTATAATTCAGAAGAAAATACAGGTGTTCTAAATCTATCTAAAGATAACCAACATGCTGTAGAGTTAGAAAAGCAGTTGGCTCTTACACCAGAGGAAGAAATGAATATCCGTAATATTTCTGAATCGAAAGCGATTCAGTATATGAAAAATGAGTATAACTTTGATTTAACAATTGTTGAACAAGTCTTTGACAAGCATACGAGTTCCTATAAAAAAGAAAATAGATCATCAAATGCAATTCATGCCCTAACGATTGAAGGATATGTAAACACAGATGCTCAAAAGAATGTCACAGTTAGGGTAGAATATGATCCGATTACAAAAAAATATTGGACTCATATCATTGAAATGAGTGATGAAGCTAAAAAGTAGATAGAAAACTTTTTTACAGAGTTTGAAAATGTAATTAGGGACATGGCCAGCAATATTACTCCAATTCTTTGGGCGAGCTGGCATATTGCAATTCATGGCTCTGGTCATTGTGGTGTTGATATAGCAGCTATTATAACAAACCTTGGTATCGTAGGTCTATTCCTTGGATACATATTGGCGCGTTATTGGAATGTATGGCTTATCATTATTATCCATGGATTAATGCAATATCTCGTTCAGTCCTTATTCCATTGAATGAGTTATCGGTAATATTTTGCAATTTCTATTTGGATATATTTTATGATATCACATCTCATGTTTTACAAAGAATTGCTGCCTATCAAGGATAAGAACTGAAAAAGAGTGTGTTTTAATCGAAGAATTTTCGAAAAACACACTCTTACTCTGGAACTATTATTTGAATTACTTTATAGCTTTTTACTTATACTTACTATAGAGAATCCCTAACTTTTAATCTATTACCTTCTGTTATTGTTTATCTAACGGGATCGAATTTCAATTCCACAAATGAACAATAGTCAACTGCTAAAGTTGAGTCTGTCAGTTACTCGGCATTGATATTATCTCGCTATTTTATCATTTGCTTTTGAAATTATTTGATTTGAGTCAATGTTTTATGATCTAAACTCTAACTAACAAACCCGTAGGGCTTGTTATTAAAATTCTCTAATATTGATTGCAAAGTGTGGCCTGAATCTCAGTTCAATAGCTTTTTTTCTTCTGTACATTGAATATTCAGCTTATCATTATAAGAATAGACTCGTTCTACAGAACTCCATATTAACATCAAACACACATCCTTCATTACTCTTACAATACATCGTTAATATTTTTCAAACGTAATATATTATTGTTTTTTATTAACAGACATAAAAATGATTCGTTTGTTTTTTGTTGATGATACCTAAGCATTATTTTTCACTTATTTATCAATCTTTGCAAAAAGACACCCAAGAATTAACAAAGATATTGTTTCTTCTGTTCAATCTTTTACAGAAAAACGGACGAAAATCCCATAGGTATGAGAAGAAAACAGTCTTTGATATCTTAGGCATTGTATATGATTGTACGTTGTTACAGAGTTTCAAAGTTGCATAATATTTTTCAAAACGCCTATTTGATAGGTTTATTTGTTATGCACATCTTTAGTGTAGTCTTAGAAATCCCAAAAAATCACACTCACATATACCCTCTTGATCCCCTTAGCTTGATGGTGATGTGGCGGTACCCCCACAAGTGTGACATATTAAAATTTGAACTTTATTTTAAAGCTACAAAACATCAAAAAAGAGAGTGAACAATTAGTTCCCTCTCTTTTTTGATGTTAATCATTATATAGATTAGATAACAATAGTTTCGTCATCCGTCACATTTTTATTTGCTAATTTCAAATAGAAATGCGATACAGTCGTTGTGTAATATGGGGAAATCCAAAGATACGGAAGATTTAATGTAAATATTCCTACCAATGAACCTAAAATAAACCAACCAATAAAACTTAACCAAGTGATGAATAAGTCTAACTTATGTCCTTTCATCATCGCTTTACTTTTTTTAATCGCTTCGCTTGCTGTACATTCTGGATCCTCTAACATAATGTAGTAAGCCATAGAATAAGAGAAAAATTTAATAATACCTGGAATAATGAACAAAAGACTCCATAAGAAAATGAATATTGTTTGTAAGATACCTAATTTCATAGCTCTAAATATATTATTTGACTTAAATCCAGCAAATAAATCACCAATTGTAGTAGATTCATTTTTTGCTAAACCTAAAGTGATGTTGTAATAACCGTAACTCATAACACTTTGCACAACGATATAAAGAATAAAAATAATAGCCCATATAATAATTTGAGATAAAATAACTCCAAAATTAAGTTTAGGTTCGCCATACGAATAATATACAAGGTTCTCAGGTCCTATAACATCTACAAATAAACCAAAAATTAAAAATACTACTATACCAATGAGATACATACTTGCTGCGGGAATGAGATAATTTAGGAATGTTGAACCTACTCCTAATCCCCAACGGCCCTTCAATGAAGATAAAGCCCCTTTTTTCAAATCACTAATCACCTTAGTTCCACCCTTCAATTTATTATATAAAAAGAATCCGCCCTAAAACTTCCACTTATAGGCAGTTCTTTTATTTAATCATATAAAAGCATAGATTAATAGTAAAATTATATTTTTAAGTGTTTATGCTCTTTTGCAACTCTTCCTTCTCCTACATAAACATGCAGGGACTTCCCACTCAATAGGTCATACTCTAATTGAATTTTGACTCCTGCCGTATGACTACTTCCACCTGAGCCTTGATAATGTGAAGAAAACTTGAATTTGAAATGTTGTAGAATCTAGAATCCGAATTCGCTTAAAAATCGTGGTGTATTGATGAATTATTTCTTTTACAGAATGAAATTTCCTGTTAATTGGAAGGAATGTTTGTAAATTAAAGAAATTTAAAAACTAGGGAATAAATATTTTTGTTTTTTCTGAATTTTAACTTTTAAGTTAGAAGGGATGTCCCTCTACCTTTTTGTTTGTTATGTTTTTAAAATATAGAGGAAATTGCTACTATATGTTTCTAACTAACATTTTAGCACTAGATGAAACTTTGAAATAAAGTCGTACTGTTTATAAAGGTTCCCGACTAATGCGAGTTGATTATCAGATGTTGTTTTCTTAACTTGATAAACATGTATGGTGACCCCTATATTATAATTACCTATATGATATAACCGATATCAAAAAAGGAGTGTCTCTAATATGTACAAACTCAAAACAATAGAAACTAACAATAGTGTACTTGAGTTTATTGAAAGTGTTGAAAATCTTAACAAACGAGAAAGTGCCTATCAATTATTAGATATATTTACTGAAACAACAGGATATACAGCAAAGATGTGGGGACCTAGCATTATCGGATTTGGTACATACCACTATAAATATGAATCTGGTCATGAAGGCGATGCCCCATTAGTTGGTTTTTCTCCTAGAAAAGCCAAAATTAGTTTATATTTTACAACCGGTGACCCAAGACGAGAAGAACTATTGAAAAAATTTGGAAAGTACACGTCTGGAAAATCATGTATATATATTAATAAAGTAGCAGACATTGATATTCATGTTCTAAAAGCGCTAATCGAACAATCTGTAAGTTTTTTAAAAGAGACGTATCCAAATAAATAGAAGGGATGGAGAAATACGTTGGAAATAGACAAAATAAAGAAGATCCTAAGAAAACAAGCAACTATATTTCAAACAGGTGGAAAAAGACCCGATTTATCAATAAATGAAAGTTGGATTGGAAAGGTCCCCTATTCCTTACCAAATGAAACTTATCCAATCGACCGTTATCAAGACAAAATGTATGCGATCATGATGATTAATTTAACTCAGGTCCCTTTTGTTCCAGAAGCATTAAAAGATGTAAAAGCCATAGCAATATTTCTTTCTCCAAACTTTGATAAAAATTTATCCAACCTATCAGAAAATTTTTGTATTAGAGAATATGATTCGTTAGAGGAATTAGTATCGAATGACATGTCACTTACATTTCAAAATCTAAAACCTTTTCCGTTAATACCAAATTTAGTAACCGATGAATTTCCCCTATGGGATACAGATGATTTTCCTCACACAATCCAAGATAAAATTTTAGAACTTGAAGACACGACTAGAATGGAATACTACGATGATATTTTTGAAGAAAATCGTTACATACACAAATTAGGCGGTTATGCTAGCTTTGCGCAATCAGGTATCCAATGGCCTCCGGATTATGAATTTATTTTTCAATTAACAGAAGATCCAAAAGCACATTTAAAGATTATTCATGGCGGTGGAATTTTCTTTGCCAAAAATATGAAAACAAATGATTGGATCGCACATTGTGATTTTTTTTAGGAATATAATGTTAATTTTCACTAAATTTTTAAAAAGAGGTGATTATTATTGAAGAAATTTTTAATGCCGTTACGTATATAGCGTATTAAGTCTATTAATTTCAATGAAGCTAGTTTTATACTAGCTTTTTTATATAATAAATCACTCGTCATCTATACAGCTTATTACCTTCCTCCACTCTACCTCTGCATGATTTAATGCTTCATATGTAAACAAATCTTCACACACTTTTTCAATCATATGAGGATTGTTCTTAAGGAAATTCCACTGCAATACTTTAGGAAGAAAATATGTTTCATATTCTTTACTTCCCTTTATTACCTCATCAACTTCTCTTTCACAAATCCCTCTTATTAAATAATCATTTCTTAATTGTATTTGAATTTGTTGAAACGTTTCGCTGTATTTCTTCAATTGGACTAAACAATTAATATACGTACGCAAAAGTTCGTCATCACAATTGCAACACTTTATAATACGATCTATTTCATTCATAATGTACGAGCCTTTTCTTCTATTTGTAATAGCCATTTTTCACGCTTCTCTAGTTTACTCGTTTTCACAGATTGAAAAACTGACCGTTTTATATCGCGAATACCACAAAAACGTAAAACCCCTCGTTTCATCATAATCCAATCCGCTGATCGATATAATAGGGCCACATACCATAACGGTGAGTCTAACGTATTAATAACCCACGCCTTCTTTCCTTTCAATAACCCTTTCGGTAATGACCCCTCATATTTATAAGCAAATCCAGCTACAAAAATACGATCGATAAATCCTTTTAAAATAGCAGGCATGCCCCACCACCATATCGGATATATGAAAAGAAGAATATCCGCCGCTTTCACTAATTCTCTATATCGCTTCGTCTCTTCTTCATTTAGTAAATCACGTCTTTTCTTCTCTTCATTAAATACAAGCACTGGATCAAATTGTTCTTTATGTAAATCAAGTAGCGTAACAGAATGATTTGTTTCCCCAAGTCCTTTTTGCACATGCTCTAAAATTGCCCCGTTTAAGCTTGAAGGATTAGGATGAGCATATATAATTAGTACGTTCACTACAAAACAACTCCCTCTTTAGTTAATCTTTCCCCTTCTTTAACATCTTCTCTACAATTCGCACATTTTTCGAACTTTGTAACAAACGATTTAATACTGTTAGTAACTCTTCTTTTTCTAAACCGTTCAGTTTCTCTTTAACCGTACTCTCACCAGCACCTTGAATATCATACACAACCGCCGCCATATGTTTACAATAATTTTCGTACGGACACTCGCAGCTACTTTCTGCAAAATCTTCAAGATCAATAACTACTTCATAATTTCCTGCATTACCAGTCACAAAAGCAAATACTTTATTATCATGTACTTCAACATCTTCTACATGTCCCTCTTCATAATATTCATATCCTCTATCTATAATGTACTTTGGAATCCATTTCATTATATCTTTTAATAAGTACGCATACATCACAATACCTCTTCCTCTAATTCCCTTTTGACTTCCAAAATCCTGCATGTTATTCTAATAACTGTCAAGTAGCGAGTCTACGTGACAAAACGACTGACACCTATTCGGCGGAGGTGTCTCTTTTCATTTGCAGCCGATATGAAGTGCCTCTTTCAGGCACATTCAATCTTTGACACTACACACTCAACACCATTCCCTTGTATCAGGCTGCTTCAGCAGTCTTTTACTTTACATACTTCAAAAAAAAGAGAGCCTAGCTCCCTTTTCCCGCTTTATAAAATACCCCTTTTTCAGCATAGCGATATTCATCATCAGCTAAAGTAATTTTCCCATCCAGTTTGAGTTCATCTAATAGTCTTGATAAATAAAATTGATGTAACATTTTTTTAGTGAATTTTCCTTCATGATGCGAAACGATATGTTCTTGAATATCTAACAATGATATTGGCTTATCTTGCTCTATCATATATTCATAAACTGTACTACGCAGTTTTACGTATTTTTCGAGTGTCACAGTACTTCGCAACCCCTTTCTTCTTATTATATGTTTTCGTAATCGGTTTTTTTGCAACAAAAAAACCTCTCCGATAAGAAGAAGTTACGTATATCTTCGTCTTATCTCCCAGAACAAAAATGTTCTGCTGGAATTAGCACCTGCATCGCGGTTGCTGGGTTTCATCGGGCCAGTCCCTCCACCTCTCTGGATAAGAAAATATTCACTTTAAATTTAACTATACGTAATTTTATTATAATTGTCAAATAAATATAAAAAATCATATTTTCTTCTTTATTGTTCATACTACAAAAAGATGTACAAAAGGAGGCTACTACGTTGCAAAAGAATGCTCGTGGATACGTACAAGATTCTTTTCAATCATTACAAGAAGCAAAACATTGTTTAGAAGATGCATTACAAACTGTTGAAGAAGATTTTAATCGTGCACGTATTGAACAATCCCTTTACGCTGTAGAACAAGCATTACAAAGATGCGATTATACCGTTCATATTTTAGAACAAGAATGAAAACTTCCCATCAAAAGATGGGAAGTTTTTTTTCAAATGGCATACTTCATCATTATTACCGTTATGATTAAAAAATATACAGAATTAACAATTTCTAAAATCCCTACTTTTAATATAGAAATCTTTTTGCCATACAACATAATGGCCCGAATTACACTTGGTACAAATATGAGTGAACACCACGGATTTATAGTAAATACGATTACCGTTAATATAATATGATATCCCCAAGATATAAAACGATACTTCGGATTATTTTTTTCACGAATCATCGTTTTCACATAAAACGTACTTCCTAAAAAATATAGAAATGAAATAAGCGCAATGAATAATGCGGTTCTATCAATAAATTTCATTGAGAAATAATAACTTATCAAGCCACCTATACAAAACACAATAATCGCGCAAATATCATTTAGTAATGCTCGTTCATTTTTTTGACGAGCGTAATACATATTTACAATAAACAATGGAATCATTAATACTGCGAATAAAAGAATTCGCCATTCATATAATAAAGAAATCATCCCAAATACAAATGCAATGATAAAATAAACAATTGCAGCGTGTAGAAATTCTTTTTTTCGTCTTTGCCTTATGTACATGAGAAATGGATAAGTAGCTAAATAGATAAAGAACCAGGCTAAAAACAATGGGATATGATAAAAAGTAGGTTTACCAAGTAATACACTTAATAGAAATGGTATGACAAGCATCGCCCATGCTCCATGTTGCTTCGGAATAACTAACTTCATTAACTATACACCTCCCTCTTGAAAATAGTTCTCACCTACTATTATACAAATAATTTCATATAATAACGGATATATATTAGATCTATTTTCTGACAATAAAAAATGCTCCTTACACTATGTAAGAAGCATGAAAGAGGCAAACGAATATGTAAGTCGCGACCCTACCTTATATGAGTATGCTTTTCTATGTCACGTTATGCTCATCTAATATACCGTATTTCTTTTTAAATCTTGTGAGGATCGTAATCCATGACGTGCTAAATAACAGAAGGAAAATAACATTCGATATCGCATGACTCAGATCAAAGTAAAAACTTGCGACATAGTAGGAAATAACTGTTTCCCACGTTGCTTCTTGTATAAAACCAAGAAGACCCCACAAATTCATAATCCAGCCAAATAGAAATCCAACGGCAAATCCATATATGAGTCGTCCCCATAGTTTTTTCATCAAAAATGTATTTCGGAGTAATCCTGCTATAAAACCGATCATGCCCCAAGAGAACATTTGCCACGGAGTCCACGGACCTTGTCCTAAAAAAATGTTAGATACAATAGCCGCCGTTGCCCCAATCATAAAGCCAGTTTCACTCCCAAAAACAATTGCAGCAACGATAATGACAAAAGAAGTCGGTTGTACACTCGGTAAAATAGAAAATGGTACCCGGCTAACCGCTGCAATCGCCGCTAACACAGCAACGATAACAATTTCACGTGAAACAAACGCCTTCCTTTCAAAACGGACATAGAAAGGTAACATAATGATAGCTAATAAAAACAAACTACTTACCATGTAATACCCTTCCATAATAAGAGTCGTAAAGAGTAGTGTACATATTACAACGGCAAAAATAAATATTATAAATGCAACATATCGTTTGGACACGCTTCGTACACATCCTCCCACGTTAATGCAAATGGCAACTCTTTACGGATGAATCGATTAATAGATGTTGTATAAAAGAAGTTACCACTAAAGAACTCTTTCGGTGCATCATTCATAATGACTTTCCCGTCAAATAACATCATACATTGATCAACGTATTTCGCTGCAAACTCAATATCGTGCGTTGCCATTACAATTGTTGTACCTTCTTTTTGCAACTGTTTAAATAGCTCTCCTACTCTTTCCTTTTTCCATGGATCTAGTCCCTTTGTCGGCTCATCCAGTAATAATAACGTTGGCTTTGACAATAACGTTGTACATAATGCAAGTAGTTGCTGCTCTCCGCCGCTACAATCATGTGGATGGCGCTCTTTAAGTGAATCTAACCAGAACTTTTTCAACATTTCTTCTGCTATTACTTTTCCCTCTTCGCCATATAATTCACGCGCACGCTCATAAATCTCTTCCCATACTGTATCAAATGTAAAATGATAGTACGGATGTTGCGATACGTACCCTATACTTTTAAATCGTTCTTTCGAATCAATTTTATGTATCACTTTTCCATTCCACTTTACCTTACCTCTTCTAGCTTTTTGCAGTCCTGCTAAAATCGTTAACAATGTAGACTTCCCGGTTCCATTTTTCCCAACTAGAGCTGTCCATTTTCCCTTTTCGATGTTCACTGTTAAATCTCGTAAAATAAGCGGACTATTTTTTTCATATTGAAAAGATATATGTTCTGCACTTAAAATTACTTCTTGCTTTTCACATTGTTCTACTTGCCCATTCCTATATGATATCGCTGAAAAATCATTCATTTTCATTTGCGCTTCTCGCACTGTAAATGGAATCTCTTTCACATTCCACTCTAAAAACAATCTTGGAATTTGCGGAATGAATGGACGGAACTTTTCTACTTCCCACATGTTCGCTATAACCGTTTTAGGGCTACCATCATAAACGATTCGGCCCTTATCCATACAAACGACACGAGTCGCTAGCGACATCACCTCATCTAAACGATGTTCACTTAAAATAATCGTAATTCCAAGTTCTTCATTAATACGCTTTAACAATCCTAAAAACTCTTTCGCTGCAATCGGATCTAGTTGTGCTGTCGGTTCATCCAGTAATAGTAACTTCGGCTGCATGACTAATACCGCCGCTAAATTTACTAGTTGTTTTTGACCACCAGATAAAGTATGAACAGATTGATGTAACAAATCTTGAAATCCTAAAAAGCTAATGAGTTCCGCTATTCTTTGTTGAATAATATGTGATGGTAGCCCGATATTTTCTAAAGAGAATGCTAATTCTTGAATAACTGTATCCATTACGAGCTGATTTTCTGGATTTTGAAATACCATACCAATTTCTTGTGCAGATAATAAATCAGGTACTTCTTCTAATAAAGCACCACCATAATATGTATGTCCAGAACGCGTGCCAATTGGAAGTAACTCCTTTTTGAAATGCTTTAATAAAGTTGTCTTCCCAGAACCTGAACCACCAGCAAGTACTATAAATTCTCCTTTTTGAACAGAAAGAGAAATATGCTGTAACGCTTCTTCATTTTCATCAGCATATATAAATGATAAATTCTTTATTTCTGCATGCGCCACCATATCCATTCCCTTCCTTCCATTACAATAGGTAAACTAATAAACATCATAAATAGGAAAAACATCATTCCATCGTATTGCTTGAACAGTATTGATTCCACTTTCGGATAAATGATTAACTTTCCTCCGCCGTAATAACTAAATATGAATGAGGCTATAAATAGAATACTTAAATAACTTAGCGTGTACCAATCGCGTCTTTCCATTCTATATCGAATATAAGTCGTACGTTTCGTTACACCAAATCCGCGAGCTTGCATAGAATCTGCTGTTTGTAGTGCATCTTCTAACGAACAAACTAATAACACTTGCAGTAACTTCATCCCATTTCTTATACGCTCAATGAGTGAACCTGAATCTAATTGTACACCTTTCGTTTTTTGGACGAGTGTAATTTTCTTTAACCGCCTAATAAACAAAGGAACAAATCGCACTGTAATCATCGTTAACAATGCAACTTTCGGTGAAATTCTTGAAAACAAATATAAAAATTTATGACTCGAAATAATATCGTTATAAGAAGCAAACGTAAACATAATCGTAACTAATAATAGCCCCATAACAAGCCCAAACATAACTGCCTCAAGCTTAATCCGGCTATCTCCTAACCAAAATAACGTAGTCGCCCCTCTATGTGTTAATAAAGAATTAAATAAAATTACCATTAGAAAGAATACGATAGTACTAGGCAGCATGTTTCTTATTTTCTCGCCATTTCCTTGTACTATATTTAAGATTACTATTAGTATAATCGCTCCAATTAAAAAAAGAGGATGAAGACACATCATACATAGTATCATCACCCCAATATAATAGAAAAAATTCACAAAAGGATGTAAAGAAGAAAAGCTTATTTTCATAGTCCTTTACCGAAGGTCCTTTCTTATTTTAATACATACACCCATTCAATTGTATCTCCTGGTTTTACTGTAACTACACCAGCACTACGATTCGGAAATGCACCGTTCACACGGTATTTCCAACCACTTGTATCACTTATATCTTTTTCGTATAAATCATTAATCCCTTTTACGTAAACATCACCTTTAGATCCACTTGCATCAACATCTAATCCTGTACTATTTAGTACACTATATACAGTAGCACCTTCTTGTACATCAACCTTTTTCGCACCTAATAAGTACCCTTCATGTCCCTTTACCGAGATTGTAACTTGTTTTGCTTGCGGTTTCGGTGGTTCTGGCGTGCTAGGTGGCACTTGTTTCGATGGAGGTGGAGCCGGTTGTTGCCCTTTATTTGGATCTTCTTTTTGCTCCTGCTTCGGTGTTTCTTTCGGCTGATTAACAACCTTCGCTTCTTCTTTTACTTCTGGTGCTTTCTGCTGCTGAGGTTTCTCTTCTTGTACTTTTTGTTGTTCCGGTTGTTTATTTGCAGCAGGCTGTTCCTTTGGTTTCTCTTCCTTCTTTACTTCAGGTTGTTCCTGCACCTTTTCTTCTTTTTGTTTCTCTTCTACTTTTTGTTCTTGTTTATCTTTCTGCTCTTCTTGTGGTTTCTGTTCCGGTTTAGCTTGTGTCTCTTCCGGTTTCGGTACATCTTTTTGTTCTTCCTGTTTCGCTACTTCTTTTTGCTCTTCTTGCTTCGGTTCTGCCTTCTTCTCAGGTTTTACAGCCGTTTCTTCACATCCAACTAATAATCCCAATGAAAGAACTAAAGAAATGAACCATTTCATCTTACTCATGCTGCCCCTCACCTTTCATAATAAAGTGAAACTTTAATGAGTGGAGATTTTGTTCATCTCCACTCATTATTAGCCCTCACCTTTTATAATAAAATTAGGAGCAAATGATTGCTCCTAATTTTTGTTAAGCTGCTTTACGTCTCCATAATACATATGCAGAAGCGATACATAATACACCCATACCTACTTGTGGAGCTGCACTATGAGAAGATGCTCCTGTTTGTGGTAATTGATTCTTATTCTTATTTGTTTCTTTATTAACTCGTTCGTTATCTACAACAACTTTTAGATTTTCATCTTTTGGTTGTTTTTGTAACTCTTCTTGTTGTTTCGGTTGTTCTACAACTTCTTTTTCTTCTACAGTTGGTTCTGGTTCTACAATTGGTTTCGTATCGATTTCATTCTCTACTACATTTGACCAATCATAAATCGATTTTCCAAGCTCTTTAAACTGAAGTAAAGCTAAAAATGCTTGCTCTGTAGCCATTCCGCTACCCTTTTGATCACTTGGTAACCATTTGAACTCACCATTTGGAAGCTGATATGACATTAAATTTTGTACTGCTTTATTAAGACGATTGTGATCTACATCTTTAACTAGCGATAGTCCAATAATTGCTTGTGCAGTACTATTAGAATTCTCTTGTCCATCAGCAGCAAAACCACCATTACCTAACTGCTGCTTGTATAAGTAATCCACAGCTTTTTGAATAGCTGGCTTAACGTCTTGTTGTTCTTGATAAGGAGCTAATGCTGCTAATACCATACTTGTTACATCAACGTTACTAGCACTTTCTTTACTACTTGAACTATCATACGTCCAGCCACCGTCTGTATGCTGCGCCTGTAAAAGTGCTTGTACTAAAGTAGCTCGATTCCATTTCGCTTCAACTGGAACCTCATATTTCTTTGTATCTAATGCAAGTAATGTAAATGCGTATCCTGTAACGGAATTCACTTTATCTGATTCAAATAAATTTTGCACTAAATTTTGTCCCTCTACCTTTGTAGGATCTACGTTCATTGCATTCATCATAATAATCGTTCTAGCTAAATCTGTTGCTGAAAAACGATTTAAACGCTTCTTAACTTTTTCAGCTACTGGCTTAACATAGTTTATTTTCGTTTCAAGTGGAACATTTACACCTGAACGAGCAAGTCCAATCGCAACCCAATCACTACCAATTCCATCTTGTAACATCTTTTCTGACGTTTTAGAAATCGCTTCGTTTAATTGTGCGGCTGGGATTTCGATTTTCTCTTGCTTTGGTTGTTCTGTTGTTTTATCTTCTAGTTTTGGTTCTTCTGTTTTACCATCTGGTTTCGGTTCCTCTGTTTTACCATCTGGTTTTGGTTCCTCTGTTTTACCATCTGGTTTTTCTGGTTTCGGTTCCTCTGTCTTTGGCTCTTCTACAGTTTTACAAGTGCCAAATTTATCTAACGTTTGTTGCAATGTTTCTTGACTCATATTGCTCCAGTCTGCGATGTAACGAAATGCAACAACATCCCCAGACTCTAATTTATAACTATCCGCCCCAACTTCTGCAGATTTGTCATTTACATCATACAACCAACCGCTCGTTGCTCCGGCCATTAATCCATCGATGCCCTTTATATAAGTTCCAAATGACATACTTTCAGATGTTACTTTGTCACCCATGACTTTTTGTAGCAAACTAAAAGCTGTTTCTCCATCTTCAATGGAAACTTCTTTCGGACATAACATAATTCCTTTTTGTGATTCACCAATAATTGCAAGTTTCGCTGTCTTTCCTTCAGCAAACGTAATATGTACTGTATTCGAAAAAGAAACAAATACAAGTGCCACTGTCATTAATGATGTAAGCAGCCATTTCTTTAACATTGCCATCCCAAAATTCCCTCCCTTTACTAACATTCACACAAAAAAAGACCCTTTAAGGGTATGCGGTTGACACTCTCTTTTTGTAAGTGTCGAACAAAAATGTACAACACCTCCTACCCGCATTATTCGCGGCTATATTTGTATAGGAAAAATAATTTCGTTTATGAACGCACCATTGTGATAACATTCACTTTTCTAGGCAAAATTTACTCCCTTTTCAAGTTATCCCGCATTAACGAGCAGTAAAACCCCCGCCTCAAATTCAGCGAAAGCAAAGAAGTTAGGTGGGGATCAACTGCCCGTAAATGCCCGATTGGTGAAGGCTAATAATCAGTGGGGATGAACAAAATCCCCACTGATTAAAGTTTCACTTTATCGTAAAACGATAAACCTATACATTCTGCAAATTTTGATTTTCTGTATTATTTTACTATTGACAAAGAATTTTGTCCATGCTTTATCGGATTTATTTTCTAAGAATAATAGCTTAATAGCCTTCCATTAATAGAAGTCATCCCTCACTATGTAAGCTTTTATCACTAACAATAATTCCATCTTCATCTACATAAACATATTCATTCGGTTTCCATTCAACTTCACCAAATTGCAATGGAATATTTTTTTCTCCTTTTCCTTCTTTTACACTTCTATTTGGCATCGTCCCCAATGCTAAAATACCTATATTAATATTTTTTAGCTCCATAGAATCACGAACATATCCATTTACAATAATTCCTGCTAAGTTTCTTTCTTCCGCAATAGCTGCTAAATTATCACCAAGTAACGCACAATTTTTAGAAGCTCCACCATCAACCACTAATACCGTTCCTTCTGGCAGTGTTTGTAACCCCTCTTTTACTAGTACATTATCATCCTTCACTTTTACTGTTGCGATTTTCCCATAGAATTGTTCTTTCTTTCCATAAGATTGAAAAGACTGGCGACATATTTGTAATTCTTGTTCAAATTCATCACATAGATCGGTAGTTTTCCACATCTCTTTCCCTCTTTTCCTTTTATATTACATATTCTTGGATTTTTTTCGTTTCCCTGTCTAATGTTGCAATAATTTGTATGTGCGGTGAAAGTCATATATAAATGAAGTAAAATAAAGCTTACCACTTGAAACTATTGCTTTAAGTAAAAAGCTTTATTATAATCTATTGCACTCCTATGAAAAACATTTATTCTAGCATAAACATAAGAAGGGATGGATCATAATGATCCATCCCTTCTGTCAAAGTATAATGTCACTAAAAATTCTTTAAAAATCTTAGTTCCAAATTTTATTTACCCATTCAGGATGATCAATAAAAGGATTACGATTATGTTGATATTTTGTAAAAATCACTTCATTACGCTTTCGCTCTAAATCATCGACAGGGTCTTGTTCATTCCATTTTAGTAAAACAGATAGTTTCCCCATGTATGGATCTTTGTTGTTATTCACCTTTTCATTTAGTTCTAAGTCTATTTCGCCGTTGTCTCCTTCGTAACGAACAGCCATGTAAAACAGCATTCTAGCGATATCTCCTTTTACACTATCACGAGGTTCCCAAGAATCACTATCATATTTACATTCTGTCGCTTCCGAATGATTCATACCACCATTATCAAAATCCAGATTTCCACGTGAACTATTTACAGACACATCTGTCGCTCTTAAATGATGCAGATCTGTTCCTGGTCCTGCAGCCGTTCCAAAATCACCGTGTGATTTTGCCCAAACATGCTCTCGGTTCCAGTTATCAACTCCTGAACCATTCGTAAATTTCTCTTGCGAACGCCCAGTATATAAGAGCAACACATTATTTTTATTATTTGGATCTTCATCAGTATCTCTTAGCGCTTCCCAAACCGCACTGTATGATATCTTTGTATGATTATCAATAACATTATGAAGTTCCTTCTTTAATTCTAAACCCGTTTTTCCTATAGCGTTATTATAATATGTATCGTCATAGTTTTTTACAGTAATCTCTTGTGCTGAAAACGTATCTACTTGTGGAGATGCAGAAACTACTTCACCATGTATGATATCTGTGAATGATAGAGATGCAGAACCTAAAATAAAAAATGAAGATAGTGTAACCATAGCAAGTTTTGTGTTTCGGAACTTCATATACCCATTTCCCCTTTAAAATATAATTTGAATTGATTAATCAAAAAAGCCTATGTACATAGTTTCTTTTTCATACTGTTCTCCTAAATTTTAGTTTCTTCAATTACATAAACAATTTTTATTTTCACAAAGAATATTCTTCTCTAGTAAAGACTATTAAAATATTCTCTTACAGTAAAAAGTAGTTTAATGATAACTTATAAACTTCAATTTTTTTATGCAATTATACATATTTATTGAATAGTTCATAAAAAAAATTTACATAAAAAAGCTCATTTCTTATCTTTTCAAATAAGAAACAAGCTTTTCTTTTCCAACTACTAATCCTAATATAGGTCTATCTGTCTCGAAAACTTTTGAAGTTACTTGATGTTTATGTTGAGAATAGAACTACCTTTATTTACTTATTTATTTGGCATCGAATCTATATACTTTTTAACTACTTCATATACATATTCTTGATTTGCCGCTGCTGTATTCGGGTTGTATTTTCCGCCGTTTGTTTTATTGTTAGATAATACTCGAATTCCTAAGAATGGTACGTCATAAGCTTTTGCGATTTGCGCTGCTGCAGCGCCTTCCATTTCTTCTACAGATGTACCGTATTTTGTATGGAACCACTTAATTCGATCAACTTCATTATTCCAAACGTCTGCTGAACCTATAGTACCTTCTACCACTTTACCTTTTGTATACTTGTCTTTTACTGCATTAGCTGCTGCAAGTAAATCCTTATCTCCCTCGTAGTATCGGATTTTCTCAGCATTTGGATCTTCTCCTGCACTTCCTTCAGAAGCCATTAAATCCATAGATATCCATTTTGCCGGCTCAATTCCTTGGTTCTCATCCATATTTGTTGTTTTTAATGAACCTATATTCGCGACTTTTTTTCCTAAAACAATATCAAATACGTTTAAATTAGGATCATGCCCGCCTGATGTTCCTTGGTTAATAATCGCTATAGGCTTATATTTTTCAATAGCCACTGCTGTAGCGGCTGCTGTATTTTCCATTCCTTTACCTGTTTTCGCAACGATTACAGGATAATTGTCTACAGTACCTTTATAAAATACAAAAGTTCCAGATTTTTCTTCTTTCACATTTTTTAACCTTTTTGCAAATTTTTCAGCTTCTATTGGCATTGGGCCTTGAATTAAGATAGGATTTTGAGTACTTTTCGCCTCTGCTGCTTGTTTTGGACTAGCATTACATCCTGCAAGTATTGAGAATGATAATGCGATAGTAGTTGCTAGAGCACCATATTTTTTCAACAGGTTTTTCTTCATAAATAATCTCTCCTCTTTCTCTTGTTGTTTTCTATACTCGATGTTTTGGTCCAAAGAAAAAAGCTCTAGAAATTGTAGAAGAATCTCTACTTTCTAGAACTACGGTAGTCAAAGTTAATTAAGCAAAAGATGAGACCATTGCTAAATTATAGATCGGTAGCGGCTCAATACAGAAAGCGACCGAATACTTTAACCCGTAGTCCAGTTCTTTCATTGGGAACTAGGTAGAAACGCTCGGACCATATTACCGAGTATATACGAGTGATGTTATTTAAAATTATTATATTGTTAATATAACAAACTATTTGTGAATACACAACAAAAATATGAACATTTTTATTTAAATGGATTAAAATGTTCGTTTTTTTAAAGCACAACAGATGAAATACATTGTTTTTAAATGGATTGACCCGTTAAAACCCAAAATTCATATACTGAACTAGAATTAGTTCAGTATATGAATTTCAATGAGTTCTCTTTGAAGTTATATAAAGGTATATTTATCTTTCCCCTTCAGTACACGTTACTTTAAAAATAATGAAGTTGTTCAATTTTAGAGGTTCAAGTAGAAAAATCCCACAACATATTATAAATATGCTGTGGGATTGATATTAAAGTATTCTTTAGAAATTAAGCCTTAATAAAGATTGTATTTCAAATTCACTGGTTTACTAGCACTTTTGTTTTCAAATATGTAAGGATCCTATATCCCTTTAAATTTCACTATTTATTTCGTTACTTCTCCAAATTGCGCTCTCGTCACTTTCATCAAATCTTCAACTTTAAGCTCAATTTGCACGCCGATTTTCCCTCCGCTTACAATGATCGTTTCAAGTGATTGGGCACTCCCATCAATACATGTAGAAAGTAACTTCTTCATCCCTACTGGTGAACAACCACCGCGAATATACCCTGAAACTTTCGTAATATCTTTAACAGGAATCATTTCAATCTTTTTTTCACCGACTGCTTTTGCGGCTGCTTTTAAATTGAGTTCCTCATCTACTGGGATAATGAACACATGATAATCTTTACTATTCCCTTGAGCGACAAGTGTTTTATATACTTCTCTCACTTCTCTACCAATTTTCCCCGCAACTGATACGCCATCAATTTTCCCATCGTCTGGATCATATGACATCATCGAATATTCAATTTTTTCTTTATCTAATATTCGCATCGCATTTGTTTTATCTTTTTTCATGAGGCTCTCCTTTTAATACATAGAAATTTATTTCACATCATTAATTTTCCTTTTATTATACACCTTTTTCAAATTCTCCTACAAAACTTCACATATTGTTCAATTTAAAGTAAAACTTTAATTATTAGGTTTTGACTCTAAACATCCTCAACTTAAAGGTACTAAGAGAGAAAAAAGAAAACCGACTCTCACCTTCAAATAAAAGGCTTGATGTCGGTTTTACATTTAACGTCCAAACTCCTTATTAAATATTTTATCCCTCCCCTCAATAACCTCCGGACCTACTGCATTGATAGCAGTTACTAAAATATGCTCTCCTCCAATAGGTCCACCGACCCTCGTTTCAAATCCATAAGTCCCACCAGCATGCCCCCAATATGATTGTCCGTCCGGTGTTTTTTCTTCATAAATTCCTAGTCCAACCTTACCTATAGGTGAATCTACTGTTGTGAACATCTGATCCATTAGCTCTTGATTTAGAAGCTTTCCGCCCAACAGTGCACTAAGGAAGGTAGTCAAATCTTTCGCTGTTGAAACCATATCTCCAGCTGCATTCGCCCATGACTGATTTATTTCTGTCAAATCATACAAACGACCCGATCTATCCATATTATACCCATTAGCATGTTCACCCGGTATATGCGAACTTACTTCCATTACAAATGTCTCTTTTAACCCTAACGGTTCAATAAATCTTTTTCTAATTTGCTCGGCATACGTATCTCCTGTTACCTTTTGAATAATCTTCCCCGCTATAACAGTATTTGTGTTCGAATAGTCCCATCCCTCCCCCGGCGCAAATACAGGTGGCTTTGCAAGTGCTAAACTGATAAGTTCATCGGTACTATAGTAACGAAATGGGTTTTGGGGCAGTGTAAAATCTCGCATATCCTTATCTATATTGGTTGCAATTCCACTTGTATGATTCAACAACTGACGAATTGTAATTTTATTCCCATCATATCCGTTACCCTGTACGACTCCTGGCAACCATTTTTCGACTGAATCATCAAGGTTTAATTGTTTCTCTTCAGCTAGTTGTAGTACAACAGACGCTGTGAATGTCTTCGTTATACTTCCGATACGGAATGAAAAATTCGGCTCTACAGGTTGTGGTACCTCATAACTAGCTGTTCCTGTAGCATACGACCAGTTCTTTCCGTCCTTTAATCCGCCGGCTATAACACTTGGAATTTTTTTATTCGTTATTACTTGATCTATTACGTTTTTCACTTCTTCTCGATGTTTACTTTTCTTTTCCTTATCTACGGGGTCCTTTTTAGATTTTGCCGCAAATTCTGAAGCTAAAATATTGTTAATCTGTTTTTCTGCTCCTAATACATTAATGTTTATCGAGATAACATGTTGACCAGCTTCCGTTCCACCAGCAAAGTTAGTAAAACCAGGAATACCACCACCATGTCCCCATACTTCAGTACCGTCTGGCAATTTTGTTGCGTGAATGCCAAGCCCATACTTTCCTAATGGGGTATCAACTGTGTTAGTCACCATCTCCTTCTGCATTTCCGGTGTCAGTAATTTACCACCTAATAAGGCACGGAAGAACGTTGTCATATCTTCTCCTGTCGAAATCATTTCGCCACTAGCATTAGCAAATGATGGATTAAACAAAGTAATATCTACTAATTTATCTCCCGTATTCAAGTAGCCACGTGCATTTTTTTTCGGAATATCCATTGAGCTTCCAGGAAGGACCGTTTCTTTTAAACTAAGAGGTTCAATAATTCGTTTTTTTATCTGCTCGGCATACGATTCCCCTGTTACCTTCTGAATAATTAATCCTACAATAACCATATTCGTATTCGAGTATGACCAGCCTTTTACTGATTCTAATTGTAAAGCACGAGAAATTAATTGTTCCGCTGTATAATTCTCACTTGGATTCTCTATTAATTTCTCTTTAAGATCTGGAGTCAAATAATCTGCAATTCCGCTTGTATGATTTAATAGTTGGCGAATCGTAATTTTATTACCATCATAGCCGTTTCCATTTATAAGTCCCGGCAACCATTTCTCTACCGTATCATCAAGACTTAATTTCTTCTCTCCCGCAAGCTGCAGTACTACTGTAGTCACAAAGGTCTTTGTTGTGCTCCCGATTCTAAAAGCAGAATCAGCATCCACTTTATGATTTCTCTCAATATTCCCTTCACCTGAAGCATATGACCAACTTGCCTCTCCATTTTTCACAGTAACAATGACCCCTGGAATATTTTTCGTATCGGCAGCTTTATCGACAGCTTGCTCGGTTGATGTCTTTTTATTCACCGCTTGTATGTTTCCATAAGAAGGTATTGCTAGCGCTCCAACCAATATAGTTGCTGTTAAGGTAAGTGCAGTTCCTTTTTTAATGATGAATGATTTCATAATGCATCGCTCCTATTATTTTGAATTTTTCTATTGCTTCACACACTCACCTTAACTTCAATATTGTTAAATAACATAGTGACAAAACGCTTTAATTTACTCGTTACACTATGTGGAACTCTGTCACATAAAACATGTGACAAACTGTCAACTGCTTCATATGACATGCTTTGTTGTCTGTCTTTCTATTGACGATTTAAAAGATATGTTACATGATGAATCTGAATCATTAGATAATTAATCTTAAAATATAAGTAGGTGCTTAATTTATGTTCTCATTCACAAAAAAATGGATTTGGTATGACTGGATATTTGTGCTCATACGAACAGTTTGGCTAATTGTTATCATCGGTACTAATTTTATGTTTCCATCATTCATTCATACGTCAAGTATAATCGTACTTGCTCTCGCTTTTGTCGTTTACCTTGTACCATTAATTATTCGATATAAGAAAACAGAATGGTACCCTGCATTCGATATTATCACCGCAGGTTGTTTTTATCTTTATTTAGCATCCGTAGCCCCAAATTTACTTTGGCCTTTCATTTTACTCGTAATCACTATTGGCCTATGTAGTAATCAAAATAATTATATATGGAGCGGTATTTTTTGTGGATTTGTATTCCCATTATTGAACGCCTTGATTGCCGGGCGGTCGCCATACGAAATGATTGTTAGTTGTAGTATCGGTTTTGCCATTGGCGTTTCTTTTAATATATTAATTCAGTATCATAAACAATCTCGAATTATTGAAGAGCAAAAACTACTATTAGAACAACATATTAAAAGGATTGAAGAGCTTACTCTAATAGAAGAGCGTAATCGATTGTCACATGAGCTACATGACACAATTGGTCATACCCTTACTTCTCTCATCGCTGGCGTCACATCACTAAAATCATCAGTACCGAATTCACAGTTTGAAAGAATTGATTCACTTATCAGCATTGCTCAGCATAGTCTAGATGACATTCGAAAGCATCTACACGAGCTATCTCATAATCCACTTAGTAATTCATTAAGTGAATCACTGCAACAATTAACAGAAGAATTTATAAAATCTACAGGTACAACCGTTACATTTCGTACGATTGGCAATGAAACTCTTGTGATGCAAAAAGTGAATTTTTGCCTATATCGTTGTCTTCAGGAGTCGTTAACAAACGCTGTTCGGCATGGTAAAGCAAGCACCATATCCGTTCAACTGCATTTCGATGGACAACAGCTTCGATTACAAATTGAAGATAACGGTATTGGAATGGAAGAAATTCAATTTGGCTTTGGACTCAGTGGAATGAAGGAGCGACTTGAACAATTTCACGGTACATTATCGGTTCATTCTAGTGCTGAGCAAGGAACATTCATCGTTTGTAATATTCCATTACAAACAGAGCTTGTACATAACATAATTCGCTTATTGGTCGTTGATGATCAGGAACTTATTACAAATAGTTTAGAGCAAATTTTAGAGCATCACACTGATTTTACTGTTGTTGGTAAAGCACACGATGGAGCTGAAGCTGTAAAACTATGTGAACAATTACGGCCTGGCATTGTACTAATGGACATTCAAATGCCAGAAATGAATGGTATTGAAGCTTTACTAGAAATGAAGCGACGTTGGCCTAATATGAAAATTGTTCTTATGACAACATTTGAAGATTCCTTACAAGCAGCAACTGCACTAGAGCATGGAGCTGAAGGTTACATGTTGAAGTCTATTCATCCACAAGAAATGAAGGAAGCCTTGAAGCTTATTTATAATGGTGGGACTTGGATCGATCAATCGGTTGCTACACGAGTTTTCGAGGAAATGAAACTTCAGCGTGAGCAATTAGATAAAATCAAATTAACTAAACAAACTTCTCCGTATGGACTTACAAAACGCGAAATGGAAATTTTAGAACATCTATCAAAAGGATTACGCTATAAATCTATTGCTGCTAAGCTATTTTTATCTGAAGGAACGATCCGTAATTACTGTTCAAATCTCTATTCAAAGCTAGGTGTCAGCAATCGTGAAGAAGCGGTAAAAATGGCACGAACAGAAGATATCTTGTAGCTACTGTGGAATTAATAGGCTTCCCTTCAAAACTGAAAACATTGATTTTTCAAAATTCATCTGATATAATTTTGAAAAACTTATGTTAAGGAGAGATTTGTAATGCGAAATTTTAATACTTCTTTCCAACTTCATCATCATACGTAACGCCGTGTATCCGAAGAAAAATTTTTCTTCGTGGGTACAGGGCTTTTCCTGTTGACCCACGAAGCGTTCATAAAGCTATGTGGGTATTTTTATACCCGCATAGCTTTTTTTAATTTAAAAAAGGAGTGATTCTAGTGGAAATGAAAAATGTAAAAGGAACAAAAGACTATTTACCAGAGGAACAAGTACTGCGAAATAAAATTAAAAGAGCATGTGAAGATACATTTGAACGATATGGATGCAAGCCTTTAGAAACTCCAACGTTAAATATGTATGAACTTATGTCATACAAGTACGGCGGTGGTAATGAGATTTTAAACGAAATATATAAACTTCAGGATCAAGGGAAACGCGACCTTGCCTTACGTTACGATTTAACAATTCCCTTCGCAAAAGTTGTCGCGATGAATCCGAACATCCGCCTTCCTTTTAAACGATATGAAATTGGTAAAGTATTTCGAGATGGTCCGATTAAACAAGGGAGATTTCGTGAATTCATTCAATGTGATGTTGATATAGTTGGTGTAGAGTCTGTCATGGCAGAAGCTGAACTTATGAGCATGGCATTTGAACTATTCCGAACGTTAAACTTAGAAGTAACGATTCAATATAATAATCGAAAATTATTAAATGGTATTCTCCAGTCTATTAGCATCCCTACCGAATTAACGAGTGACGTAATTTTATCATTGGATAAAATCGAAAAGATTGGGATTGATGGTGTACGAAAAGATGTATTGGAGCGTGGAATTTCTGTAGAAATAGCCGATACAATATGTAATACCGTTTTATCTTGCCTAAAACTTACTATTGCCGACTTTAAAGAAACTTTCAATAATCCACTCGTTGCCGATGGAGTAAACGAATTGCAACAATTACAGCAATACTTACTCGCTCTCGGAATAAATGAAAATACGATATTCAATCCGTTTTTAGCAAGAGGACTCACAATGTATACAGGCACTGTGTATGAAATCTTTCTAAAAGATGGCACGATTACATCTAGCATTGGTAGCGGTGGTCGATACGATAATATTATCGGAGCCTTCCGTGGTGATAATATGAACTATCCAACTGTAGGGATTTCATTCGGTTTAGATGTTATTTATACCGTGCTTCAAAAACAAGAAACTATAACATCTACAGCAGATCTTTTTATCATTCCACTCGGGACAGAATTACAATGTTTACAAATCGCCCAGCAATTGCGCTCTACTACTTCCTTAAAAGTCGAACTTGAACTAGCTGGACGTAAATTGAAACGTGCCCTAAACTATGCAAATAAAGAAAATATCCCGTATGTGCTTATAATTGGCGAAGAGGAAATTGTTACAGAAACAGTAGTGCTGCGCAATATGAAGGAAGGTACTGAAGTGAAGATTCCCCTCTCTTCTTTACGTAATTATTTATAATACGAACCACCCTCATTTGGGTGGTTTTTCTAGTGCATAAATAAAGAGTCATTCAGTTTACATAATATAATTATCGATTGCTATAAATATGATTTTCAACCATATACAAAAAAAGAGGGCAGATATGCATCTCCCTCTTTTGTCTAACTATTATTATTCTTGTTCTTGCTCGTCCATAATCTTCTCAAACGCAGCAGATACTTTTTCAAATTCCTCGTCATTCTCTATGTATGAGAATTCATTATCTTCTTCTACTTTTAAAAAGAAGATATCAATGTCTTCCTCGGTTTCTGTTTGAATGTCTTCTACAAAGGCAACCGCAATATATTCTGCTCCTTCGACATCCATCGCTCCAAGCACTTCAACTTCCTGTTCTTCATTATTCTCATCGGTAAGACTAAAAATTTCGCCTACTTCAATTGCTTCCATATTCATTCTCCTCCTAGCATACTCTAAAAAATAAAACGTTCAAATTGCACACTTACTAACATATCTTTCCATAAAAAAGTTGAATTCATACAGAAAGAACAACAAATTCTTGCTGGTTCAGCAAAAGTATTCAACTATAAGGATATCATTTATGAATAGGAATGAACATATTTTTAATTAGATAATTGGATTAACTAATTTTAAATCCTCCATGTTCCATAATGATTCTTTCATATAGGTAGCAGATATGTCACCTTTCAATCTGTAAGTAACTACTAAAATGGTACCTCATACCCTGATTCGTTTCCGTACGTTTTTAGGATGAGAGATAAATCCTTCTATATAAACTAAAGAGACTTATGCTGATATTATCCCCTTTAAGTAGACAGTGTAAAAAGACCATGCACATACATGGATGTTACACTATTACTTGGAGGGGATTTTTCATGACTAAAAAAGGTTCAATATTTATTACATATTCAGAAGAATTAAAGTTAGCGGCTGTTCAAAGTTATTTAAACGGAGAAGGAAGTTACAATATGATAAAGGAAAAATATCAGATTAGAAGCTCTACACAACTAAAAAATTGGGTGAAAAAATATAAAGAATTTGGTGAAATTACAGATACTCGTGGAAAAAATGGTGGAATGAAAGGTATATCAAATCCTCTAAAAGGCAAACGCGTTCATTTTAAGACGATTGAAGAGGAACGTGACTACTATAAGGCACAGGTTGAATATTTAAAAAAGCAGTATCCGAATCTGTAAATGGAGGTGCACTAAAATATACGGTGAGGTATCATATCATTGAATCATTAAAGGGGAAATATCCAGTTATATGGCTTACGAAATTTGCGGGTGTACATCGTTCAAGTTACTATAAGTGGATTCATACAAAAAGTATGAAAAACATGCGACTAGAATCCGAGAAACGATTAAAAAAAGTAATACAATCTATTCACGTAAGGCACAAGGAATATGGTTATCCACGTATGAAAATCGCTTTACAGGAAGAGGGATATTTTATAAATCACAAAAAAGTATATCGCTTAATGAGCGAGCTCAACATTCAATCTATTATTCGAAAGAAGCGTCGCTTCTTTAAAGGGAACTATTCCAATGTTTTTCCGAATGTTTTAAACCGTGAATTCAAAGATCGCCAACAAAATGAAGCGCTTGTTACAGATATTACTTACCTACGATTCCAAGAGGGATTTCGGTATCTTTCTGTTGTACAAGATATTTATAATAACGAAGTTGTTTCTTGGAAAATATCCAAGCGCAACGATAATGAACTTGTATTAGATACAATTGAAATGTTGGCACAAAAAAGAGATGTGCGTGGAACCATTCTCCATTCAGATCAGGGATTCCAGTACACATCTCACGCCTACAACAAACGACTTTTAGGTTTAGGTATCATTGGCAGCCACTCTCGCAAAGGAAACTGCCATGATAATGCCTGTATTGAGTCATTTTTCTCCCATTTTAAATCGGAAATGTTGTATTTGAATCATTTTAAAACAGAAGCAGATTTAATACAAGCAATTGAAGAGTATATTTATTTTTATAACTATAAACGGTTCCAAAAACGACTCAACCACCGAGCTCCGATAGAATATCGAATCTCGATGGCTGCTTAGTCTTTTTAATATTGTCTACTTGACAGGGATAAGACCATGCAGCAATTCCAGTACATCTTTCATCGCAAAAGGACCGTCTTTTTTTACATGCTCCGCGAATTCAGAAACGAGACGTAATGTTTTCACACTTTCGATTGGATGATCCCCTGACGCACTTTCAGCAGAAAGCATAACAGCATTCGTTCCGTCCAATACAGCCTGAAATACATCAGTTACCTCAGCTCTTGTAGGAATAGAGTGATCTACCATAGATTGAAGCATTTGTGTCGCTGTAATTACATATGTATTCGTTCGATTGCACTCACGAATCATCATTTTTTGTAAAAGCGGAATAAATTGATACGGCAGTTCCACACCTAAATCTCCCCTTGCGATCATAATGCCATCTACTTCTTTGCATATGTCTTGAAAATTCTCGATTGCTTCCATCGTTTCTATTTTTGCAATTAAATTCGGGGAAGTTTCTTTATGTTCTTGTATAAACTCTCGTATTTCCTTTATATGACTAGGTTTTCGCACAAAGGAACACGCAATAAAATCAACATTCTCTTCTAAAAGAAACTGAATGTCTTTTTTATCTTTCTCTGTAATAGCTGGTAAACTAACAATTGCACCTGGTAAATTTACCCCTTTATGAGAGGCAATATTTCCACCTGTTTTTATCCTCGTTTCTATTTTGTCCGCACTTACCTTTTCAGCGATTAACTCAACTTCTCCATCATTTATAAGAATCCTACTACCAACTTTCACGTCATTCCCAATCCCTACATAATCAACACTTGCTTCTTCTTTATTCCCTTGTACTGGATGAGTATGTAAAATAAATAACTCCCCTGCTTCAAGTGTAATTTGTTCCTCTTTCATTTCACCCAATCTTATTTTAGGACCTTGTACATCCCCTAGAATTTTAATAGAATCGTCTAACGATTTTACTAAACGAATGATATCTTTATGACTTTCATGCGTGCCATGTGATAAATTCAACCGAACAATTTTCATACCATTGTTTATTAACTGCGCTAATGTTTCTTCATTATTACTTGCTGGACCAATTGTACAAACTCGATCAATTGTCATTTTCCCACCATCCTTTTTTAAATGTTTCCCATAAAATAAAGAGAAGATTCTTTTTATAGGAAAGACCGTGCAACTAAGGGCACACAGAGGTTTATATGAGGAGAAGCGATTGCTGAGTAAGTAGCTTAAATTTAACTTTTTGACTCCATAGTTATTGTTAGTTTCGTTGCAATAGGGTACTACTAATAATAAATCTTGTTTACATACGAACGCTAGATTGGGATATCGAAAACAACCAATGGAGGAACCACAATGACTACTCTTCGTAAAAAAATAATGGGACTAACTTTAGCGGGAACGGTAGTGCTATGGTCATTAGCAGCAGGAAGCATGATGAACGGTAACGAGGTAAAAGCTGAGGTGACAAAAGTAGGAAAGCAACCTAAAAATGTAATTTTTATGGTTATAGATGGGACAAGCTCTTCTGCTACAACATTAGCCCGGTGGTATAAAGGTTCACCTCTTGCACTAGATCAAATTGTATCCGGAGGTGTTCGTACGTATTCAGCAGAATCAGCTATTACGGACTCTGCACCGGCAGCTACAGCTTTAGCGACCGGAAATAAATCTAATTCAGGCTACGTGGGCGTATTACCTTCTGTTGTGAATTCACCTGGCTTAGAACCAGTGAAAGAAGACTGCAAGTTTCGTCCAGTTGCCAACGTCTTAGAAGGCGCAAAACGTTCCGGCCGCGCGACAGGAATCATTGCTACATCAGAAATTCAGCATGCTACTCCGGCTAGTTTCTCTGCCCACCATGCTAACCGCAAGAATTTTGAAGTGCTTGGTGAACAGCAAGTTTATCAAAATATAGAAGTTGTATTAGGTGGTGGAAAGGCAGCACTTCAGCCTACGACAAGCAATGGAATTCGTAAAGACAACGAAGATTTAGTAAAAGTGATTCAAGGAAAAGGGTACGACTTTGTCGAAACAAAAGATGCGTTATTAAACTCCAACTCAAATAAAATCTGGGGTTCTTTCTCTAATACTGCCCTTGCGTTCGATATGGATCGTGAAGAAAATCATCCTGAGCAGCCAACTCTTTCCCTGATGACGAGAAAAGCAATTCAAACATTATCAAAAGATAAAGATGGTTTCTTCTTATTCGTAGAAGGTAGTAAGGCAGATTGGGCAGCACATGCAAATGACCCAATTGGGATGATTAGCGATGTATTGGCGTTTGATGATGCGGTTACAGAAGCGTTAACATTTGCGAAGAAAGATGGTAACACTATGGTCATTGCTTTAGCGGATCATGGTAATAGCGGTATTTCCATCGGTAACAGCAATACAACAAAAGGATATGATACTACACCAGTATCAGCTTACATTGACCCACTGAAAAAGGCGAAAATGACACTTGAAGGTGCTACAAGTAAACTAAAAGATGATTTATCTAATATAAAAGAAGTAGCTGCACTTTACGGTTTAGACAACCTAACTGATGATGAAAGAAAAAAATTAAAAGCTGCACATAAGAAAACTGATGTAGGTCCAATCCTTACTAAATTATTGGCCAACCGGGCGAACATCGGTTTTACAACTGGTGGTCATACAGGTGAAGATGTATTCTTATACTCTTACGGTCCTCAAAAGCCATACGGTTTAGTCCAAAATACAGACATTGCGAAAATAATGGCCAAAGCAATGGGCTTTCAATTAGGAGAAATCACTAAGAAATTATTCTTAGATGCTGAAACAGCCTTTAAACAAATTGGTGCAACTGTAACGATTGACAAAAAAGATGCACGAAACCCGGTGCTTGTAGTAAAACGCGATAATACGGAGGCCAAATTGTTTGTTAATAAAAACATTATCTGTATCGGTGGAAAAGATCATGAATTAGGAAGCATCGTTGTAGAAAGCAATGGGAAATTCTATGTACCTGAAAAAGCAATTCAACTATTCACTAAGTATTCTCGCTAAAATAAAAAAGAATCCAAAGGACCTACTACATGCTCGTTCGCTGTACAAACCCAACATCTTTAGCGATATGGGACAAAAGACATTGAATTTCCTGTGCAAATAATTGTAACTCGTCAGATTTAAAAACAGACATAAAAAAACGCCATCCTTTCTATAAAAAGGATGGCGTTTTTTTCGTTATATAGATACAAATTTATCTTATTGAATCCATTCAACAATAGTATCCATAGTTTGTCTTGTTTTATTAAATTTTGGTTCTCCTTTACGATATCCGAATGCAACCATAACTGATACTTCAAGATTACCATCTTTTAAAATTCCTTCTTGACGAAGTAAAGAATCCACTTTTTCTTTATCGAATCCTTCCATTGGACAAGAATCAATACCGATTTGAGCTGCACTAGTCATCATATTAGCTAAAGCAATATAAGATTGCTTTGATGACCAATCAAATACAGCACGTTCGGAGTCTAACAATTTAAAATCCGATTCTTGGAATTTTTTGAAGAATTCATATCTCATCTGTTGAGCTTCTTCAGGCAATCCAATAATATCTTTCATCATGTGCTGAATATACTCTGCATCATAGTGCATATCTTTGATGGTTCTTGAAAGAACAATGACAAAATGACTTGCTGTTGAAAGCTGCCCACCTGCTCCCCATGAATATGGTAATAGTTTTTCTCTTAATTCTTTATTTTGAACCACAACAAATTTCCAAGGCTCATACCCAAAAGAAGAAGGAGATAATCTTCCTGTTTCTAAAATAAACTCAAAATCATCTTCTGAAATTTTCTTCATAGGATCAAACTCTTTACACGCATGTCTAAAGTTAAAAGCTTCCATAATTTTTTGTTTTGTGTTAGTCATAAAAGTTCCTCTTTTCATTAATTTATTACTTAACTAAATTATATTTTTTAAGTAATAATGTTACAAGTACGCACATTTTTGTGCTATAGTATCAAAAAAGATACTATTGTTAAGGGAGAGTCTTTTTATGATTAGTTCAAAAGAAGATGATGTAAATTATCCATTTTTAAATAAATATTCTTGTCCAGTAGAAGCTATCGTCGAGGTTATTGGCGGGAAATGGAAAGGGGTTATTCTTTATCATTTGTTAGATGGTAAAAAACGATTTAATGAATTAAAAAGATTAAAACCTAATATCACCCAAAGAATGTTAACACTTCAACTTAGAGAACTTGAAGCAGATGGCATCGTACATCGGGAGGTATATCGTGAAGTGCCCCCTAAAGTAGAATATTCGTTAACTGAACTTGGTGAGTCACTACGTCCAATTATCCTTTTAATGATGGAATGGGCAACTAATAATATGGAGCAGGTTTTGGAGAGTAGAAATAACACTAAATAATATTTAAAACCTGTACTTAACCATTACAAACAACTCAAAAAAAGATTGCCTCTTAAGATACAGGCAATCTTTTTTTCTTTTTTTAAATATGAAATTTATGTTTTTGCAGCCTATCTCCATCAAAGAGCTATTTTTGTTTTGTCATTTTCCGCTATAAAACATATACAGTTTCATATGGTAACGATCAAAAAGACATTCCATCCTGTGCAATCTACATCATATAATACGATTGTGATGGATAATACGAATGTAATGAATAAAACGATTGTGATGGGTAATAACTATGTTGCATTTGTTGCGCTTGTAATGCTTGTTGCTGTGCTTGTATAGCCTGATGAACGGCTTGAATAGTACTTTGCGCAGGCCCTTGACCTCCTAAAAGACGCATTTGCGTTTCATTGTAAAAATAATTACAAAGCATGCTTTATTCACCTCACCTCTGTAAATATTTTTGTATTCCATCTTTCATACTATGAATATTGAATGAAAAGGGATTATTCATTAAACTTTTCACCTTGCAATTCCTAAATCTCTTTCTATATCAAATAACGTTTTTGTTCAGTTTTCACTTTCATAATTCGATATGCAATATTTCATATTTTATTATCGTAATATCACTTTATTCCCTGTACTTCGTTGGAACCCTATTGATTTCAAGCGTTATATCAACATTTGTAATTTAATTCCTTATTTTAATCCTCTAATTTTACCATTAAACACTATATTCAAATAATTATATTGGATTTTTTTGCTCTACACATATATATAAATTTTGTGTATTATGTAGCAGAAGGGTAATTAAAAGACTTACTCTTTGCTATTGAGGGAAGAGCCTGAGAGCCATATCAGGCTCTTCTTTGCTTATATACCATGTATTATAATACGGATTTTATTACATTAACTTCTAACGCAACCACAGCATGTGTATCCACCCAAGGAAATAATACTTTGTTCTTTTCGGATCAAGTATTAGTAAACGGTAGTCCTGCTGTAGGGGTAGTAGTCAGCTTTTCATTTAGTAATCCTTCTCTTGCTTTTATGGTTCCTCTTGCTACCATCACCAATGCTTCAGGTAACTTTACCGCTGTATTTCTAGCCGCAAATGGACCTGGAACGGTAATTGTTGCTGCGTCACTTCTTGATTCTCCTCGAACAATGGCTAGCGTCACAATTACCATTGTGAATTGTCCGTAGTGGTTTTATTTTTATCATTGGGATGTTAAGTCTGTATTTCTTAACACCCACCGAAAATGAACAGTAAATAAAAAGATTTAGATAGTATATGGTGAGCCTCATATACTACCTCAACAAACTAAAAAGGCCTACTCGCACGAGTAGGCTTTTGAAACTATGAAAGCTTCGTTAATAATTGATTTAAATCTTTTTTCGTTTTCATCGTTAATGACTTCATTTTATTAACATCTATCTTTTCTTTCTCCGCTCCTACAATTAACGGATACATACTTTGCCCGATAGTTTTAAATTCAGTCGGGTGTGATGCCTCTAAATCTTTCTCAATTACATCCCACTTCTCATTAATTTGTTTTCCAAGTTTATTAACTGTTTCTAATTTAGGGCTTGCAGCTAATTGCTTGTCTAAGCTTTCAATTAATGTAACGACTTCTTTTACATTTGTTTTCACAGCTACGCTTTTCTTCGGATCTTTCGTTGTCTTTCCGTTATTGTTTGTACTTGTGCTTTGATCTGTTGTTTTCCCGCTAGTAGTTTGATCATTCGTTTTTCCTGTCGTTTCTTTTTCTTTTGTTGTTTTGCCGTTACTTTCTGTTCCTGATGATTCCTTTGTATTTTTTGTATCCTTATCTGTTTTTTCATTCGAAGAAGTATTTGTGTCTTTTTCAGTATCTTTCGTTGTTTTTGACGCTTCATCTGCACTTGTCGTTTTTGATTGCTCTTCATTTTGCGCTGTTGCTGGATCCTTCTTCGCTTCATCTTTATCTGTGAAGGTACTACAAGCTGCCATTGAAAGCATTGTACCAATTGCTACTGATGCGATAGCGACCTTTTTCATTTTCATAAAAATCCCCCTATGTTTATATAATTTATCCTCCTCTTTACGATTCTATTTTCTCTTAAAAAATCCCTTTTCACACGAATCACCATCTTTCCGACAGTAATCTTCATAATAATACGTACAAAAAACGATAAATTTATTTTAATATTCGAGTTTCTTCTACCTCATTTTTCTTCTCTGTAGCAAAAGAAAAAGAGTATGTTGTCACATGAAGATTTACAATCTACAAATGACAACATACTCTCCTATCAATTTTTTATCTTTCTTGACATTTTATTTACACAAAAAAATAAAATAATTCCTATTTTTTTATTTCTCAACACTTGTTAACATAATATTTTTATGAAAAACCACCGTTCGAATGAATGACTTGCCCAGTAACCCACTTCGCCTCTTCACTTACTAAAAAAGCGATTAAACGGGCAGCATCCACCGGTTCTCCCACTCTACCTTGCGGGAATTTCCATACTAAATGATACTGTAATTCCTCTGTAATCCATCCTGTATTCGTTGGTCCTGGATCAACAGCATTGACTGTAATCCCCTTCTCCATAGCTACTGGTGCAACTGACTTTGTAAATGCTTCTATTGCTCCCTTTGTTGCTACGTATGCCAGTTCATCTGGCATTGGCGCTAGTGACTGCCCAGAAGTAAGATTGATAATACTTCCACTCGTTTTAAGTGAAAAATGTTTCATAAATAATGAACTTAATAGCATAGGAGCACGAACATTGACCGTATAATGTTTATCTAACTGCTCTACATCTAACTCTTCAATTTTCGTATGAGTAGAATACGCCGCATTATTAATAAGAATAGATGGCTCACCTAAACGTTCTGATACCATATACAATACACGATTAGGCGAATAAGACTGCGATAAGTTGATTTCTGCCATTTCACATCGAACGCCGTAACTTTCAATTTCCTTTTTCAACAAAAAGGGTTCTTGATCATTCATTCCCCACGGCATTGCTTTATCATACCGAGGCCAGTACGTGAAAAAGACGTCTATCCCCTTTTGAGCAAGCACCTTGCATACAGCTGCACCAATTCCATTCAGACGAGTTGCCCCTGTTACAATTGCTATTTTCTTCACCTTTTCTCCTCCATCTATAGGTAGATCCTCTGCACGAATACAGAGGATCTACCTTCTTATTGAATATTTGACAATATACGCTCTGCACCTAATTTTAAAATTCTAATTAAAATTAAATTGGCAATGGTAAACAGTATAAATAAAATAATAAACATAACCCACAGTCCTACCTGAAGGACAAAGTATAATACACTTACTCCCGCTACAATAATTAAAGCTATTAAAATATTAGCTAAAAAATTCCATAAAGTTGTGTATCGACTCTTAAATAATTTCTGTTCTGTATCCCAATGTATATCTGCAGTTTGTGCATCCCAGCGCGTACCGATCAAATTAATTAACAATAACCCGTTCGCACTTAGCAAGAACCAAAGTATCATAAAGACTGGGGAAACTTTTGCTACAACTGCCATCGTAATACCGAATACTGCTAAAATGACCACATTAATTAACCAAGCAGTTATTGCTTTCGCAAAAAAGATATCCGAAGCCTTTACTGGTAAATAACGATTCACAAACCAAGAGCTTCCATCTCGTGAGAATGACGTTGTTGCAATAACATTACTCCCCATTAAAAATAAGGATGCACAAAGGCCAACACCAATTGCGAAACCTGCAGATTCTGGATTATCAATATATTCCGTAATCCATTTTAAATTTCCATCTTGTACAAATAAAACAAAGAACAGCATAATTGGCATAACGAAAGTTTGCACAATACAATTTAAGAAAAATTGTGGCGTGCGGAATAACGTTTTAAATTCTTTTTTCACATATGCTTTTAAATGTGAACTTTGTACCGTTGATTTCTGTAAACCTTCTGCTGAAATTACCTCTTTCTTTGCTGTACTCGTTGAAAGACCAATAACCCCTTTTAAATATGTACGCTCTGCAATGTAATAAAATATCCCGAAACATACGATTGAAATAAGGATAAAAATAATTACATATAAAAGACCTTTCCACGATGCGTTTTCTACTAATCCCATCGCTCCAAAATATGTAGTCGGAAAATAATTTGTCATTTGAACGAAAAGAGAGGATTGATTATTTACAAGGTAGTCCGCAGCTGTGTCTCCAGAAAACGCACTTTTATTTCTCCACTGCATAAATACATTAATCCCTACGATAAACAGTATACTTACGATTCCGATAAATATATTTCCTCGGTCTTTATTTTTCGCTATATTCGTATACCTCATAATAATTGTCATAATCAATGAAGCTAAAACTAACGGAAGGATCGGGAAGAATAAGTAAATGACAATCATATATAGGTAGTATGTAATAAACGCACCACTCTTTAAACCGTAAGTAATAAAGATAGGCCATAAAATAAACGAACTCATTACGTATTGTGTAATTAATACTGTAAAAAACTTCGCTGAAATAATTTGGGATGGTTTTAATGGTAATGGTAACAACATTTCAATGTCATTACTATAATAAAATACCGTCAAAATGTTCGTTATACTCATTAAAAATACCCATATACTCGCAATCGCTAGTCCCATTGCAATAATAATTCCTGGCTCCTGACCTATTTGTTTCATACCTTCATATATTCCATGCGTCATCGAACCAAATATTAAAAACCCAACAAATAAAATCGCTGCAAAGGAGAATAAATATGCCCATCGTTTCTTTTTATCAGTTATAAAATCTGCATAATTTAATTTCAATAATACCTTCGTTAACGTCCAAATTTTACTCATTACCCGTCATCTCCAAGAACATTTTTTCAAGTGATTCATTGGATTTAAAATGATCTCTCATTTCATTTAAATTTCCTTTAAACTGCAAATTCCCCTTATTAATAATAGCGACGCGGTCACATATTTTTTCCGCCACTTCTAATACGTGTGTAGAGAAAAATACAATCTTCCCTTTATCTGCATGTTCTCTCATCATTTCTTTCAAAATATATGCAGATTTCGGATCAAGCCCTGTTAACGGTTCATCTAAAATCCATACATCCGGCTCATGTATAAGCACACCAATAATAACAATCTTTTGCCTCATACCGTGTGAATAACTTTGAATTTGATCAGATAAAGCATTATAAAGATCAAACTTCTTCGCTAAAGACTCTATTCGTTCTCGCCTTACTTCCTTCGGCACTTCGTACATATCAGCCATAAAGTTTAAATATTCAATTCCTTTTAATCGTAAAAACATATCCGGGCTATCTGGAACATAGCCAAATGTTTTCTTCGCTTCCATCGGGTTTTTCATAATATCTTTACCATTGATTGTAATGGTCCCTTTGTCCACCCCATGAATACCAGTAATCATCTTAATTGTCGTTGATTTACCTGCACCATTCGGTCCTAAAAATCCGAATATTTCTCCGCTAGGTACAGATAAACTTAAATCTTTTACTGCGTAGTTAGATCCATTATAACTTTTTGACACATTCACAATTTCAATCATTACATCCAATCCTTTCCTTAATTACCAATTAACTATATTGATATTATAGCATACTTATATTTTCAGATTTTTACATTTTTCAGTTTTTTAACCTTTAAAATAAATATAAACTCCTAATCCAACGATTAAAACAACGGCTAGTATAATATAAATCATCGTAAGTCGTTTAATATTTCCTTTTGTCGCTTTACTATAATTCGCATCACCATTTCGCCCAATTAACACCGTTCCAATTACAGTAATCACTACAAGTAATATAACGATCATTATCCCAGTTAACATTTCTTCCTCCCCCTCCTTACAACCATTTTACGATATTTCCCTTTTTATTTTACAGAATATTTAACCTTTTTTACTATTATTATGAAATAAACCGCAAAACTATTATTACTATGAATTTCCATATGTGATATATTTATAACATATAGTGATTTATCCCGCATTAACTGGCAGTAAGACTCCCACCTCAAAATTCGGCTGGAGCAAAGAAGTTAGGTGGGAGATCAACTGCCCGTAAACGCCCGATTGGTGAAGGCTAATAATCAGTGGGGGATGAACACCCCCCCACTGATTAAAGTTTCACTTTATTTCTAACATCGAAAGGAGAATCTATCGTGAAAACAACTTGGATTAAATATTTAGGATTTCTCGGTTTCTTTGGGTTTCTCGGATTTTTTTACGAAAAAGGACTGTTTACTATGTTCTGTTTCTTCTCCTTTTTCACGACATATAGAAAAGTTCATCACGATGAGCTTTTTGAACAAATCGTCAATAAATCATGCCGCAATGCCTTTATCATTACATTACTAACAACAACTATCATTATGTTTATTGAAATGTTATTTCCGAATCCATTTTTACAAGAGATTGATATCGCTCTTATTTTCAGCACACTCATTCTTACATTCGGATTCTCTATCTTCTTTTACGATAAACCTGTGGATGAAATGGAAGATGCACCATGGCGTTCGTAACGAAGATAAAAGAATACCGCGCCAAAGTGCATATGACGCAGGAAGATTTAGCGAAAAAGGTTGGTGTACGTCGTGAAACGATTAGCCATCTTGAAAAAGGAAAATATAATCCTTCCTTACAGCTTGCTCATGATATAGCGAGAGCACTGCATAGTACGATTGATAAGATTTTTATTTTTGAGGATTAATAAAAGGGTACTCAAAAAACTCTAACCAACAACTGTTAAATATTTTATTATTGATGTTTTTGGACTTTTATTACTATATGGTTGCATATACATTATTCTTAATATACTCTAGTGAACAGCATGATTAATAATTCTTTTAGAGAATACCTTATGCTTTCTCTTTGTATGAATGCCGACAAGCAGATAAAAAAGGAGGCTAATCAAAATCAGCCTCCCTCCTCATTATTTATCCCACTAGTTACGGGCAGTAAGACTCCCACTGATTAAAGTTTCACTTTATCACCCATACAAAACCGCATGAAATACACCTAACAGTAAGTATTGATCCTCTATATAATCCTCATCATATACATTCATCTCGATGTAATACATATCTTCCTCAAGACGAATATTCCAATCTGCTATTACATAGCCCTTTCGTAATACCTTTCCAATCCCAAGTGAATTTTTGTGAACAACATATTCTTCTGTCTTATATGTAAAGGTAAATAAGAAATTTGCATCCAATAACTTTCCGTCACATACAATTATTTCATGCTCTGCACCATTATTATCGATGTACGTTACTAAAATCTTTCTTTGGCGCCGCCTACTTGCATCCTTTGCAATGATGCGAATATTGTCCTTACTATCCTTTATTTCATAATTGATATTACTACCAACTTTTGGAATGAAGTCTAGCACTTTCATCAAAGTATTTTTATAATAGCCCCGTACTACACTTACTTGTTTGCTTCCATTGTAAACCTCTATCGGCATCGTGTCTGCCTTACTATCACACAGTCGTTTGTAAGAAAGCTGCATAATCCGCTCTCCTCTTAAGTACTGATCAAACGTCACAGGATATTCTATCGCGCGCAGTTCCTTATTTAGCTCATATAAATAGCGTTGAACGCTCTCTACTAATGTTGCAGTAGATATACGCTCCTGAAGTTCAAATTCTTGCCAACCGGAAGAAACTCTCCACTGATTGTCCTCTTCATAGAAAAAACAAAGAATTAACTCATCATCTTCAATCGTTTCATAATTCATATGTATGTTCTGCCCGTGTTGAACTTGTTCCATCCACTGTCCTAAATAAATGCCCAGCTCTGCGACCTTCATGCATGACTTTTGAAAAAGTACTCTATCACCCACACAAATCGTTAAATCCCCTTCGATAAAGCCATTTGTATAAGCAACATACCGTGGCTCATCCTTCTGTGGAATAGCCTTGTCTAACTCAAATAAAAACGTTAACATCCTTCACTCACCTCTAGTTGTTACACAGCTCATACTTGACATCGCATTACTCTGAGAAACTATGTATTATATACACATATTTAATTAATACCTTATAACACGTGAATGACATTAGTATAGTAGCGCTATTTTTTCTTTGCGAATTCCCTCAAAACAACATACTCCCAATATATCAACCACAACTCAAATTATATCAGCTATTTTTTCAATATATCGATTTACCGACACCCATCGACAATAGGAAAATCTTATGAGAAGGAAACTACTTTTCCTTCTACAATTTCCATAATACGAAGCAGACTCTCCACTTCATAGGTCGGCTTAACACTTGTCTTGTTTTCTTTCAGACTCGGGTTATACCAACACGTATCAATACCGTAATCTTCTCCGCCTTTCATATCAGAAGTTAAGGAATCTCCAACCATTAGTACACTTGATTTATCAGTAATTCCAAGCTTTTCAAATGCATAATCAAAAATCTCACGTGCTGGTTTTTGATGGCCTACCTCTTCAGAAATAATGATATGATCAAAGAAGTTACATAAAGGCGAATTTCCAATTCTAGATTGTTGCACCTTAGTGTATCCATTCGTAATAATACCTAACTTACAATCTTGAAGATTCTCACATAGTTTCACTGCACCTTCTATAAGATGTACTTCTTTCCCTAAGTTTTCAAGGTATACGTCACTAAATTGCTGCGCGTCTACTTCTATATTATGAAGAACAAATAATTGTCTAAATCGATCTACCGCTAATTCACTTAGCGTAATCATTTTATTTTCTAAATCTCTCCATAATCCATTACTAATCTCTTTATAACTTGCAAGATAATCATTATACCCTGTAGGCATGCCAAATTGTACAAACGTGCTATTTAATGCGTTTCTTTCCGTTTCAGGGAAATCTAATAATGTATCGTCTACGTCGAATAGTATAACTTTGTATTTCATGATGTTCTCCTCAATTCCTATATTCTCATAGCTTAATTATAGCAACAATAAGAAAAGGAGGCTAATCCAAACCAGCCTCCCTTCTCATTATTTACCTTCTAGCAATAACACTTTCATTTCCTCTAACGACTCTTTCGTAAATCCAAGAGCTTTTTCAGCGTATGCTTCAACTGATCCATACTGCTTTTTAATTTCATCAATCGCAGCTTGTAAATACTCAGCACGAGCTTCAAACATCGCACCTAATATCGCTCTACTTTCATCGTTTTGTAATTTTGCACCTAAAAATGCCATCATTTTTTCGTTTAACTTCTCACGGAAACCGTTACTTAATAAATAGTCTTGCATTACCGTTTCTTCTGATACACCTAATAGAAGTAATAATAATGCGGAACCAAATCCAGTACGGTCTTTTCCAGCTGTACAGTGGTTTACTAATGGTAAGTTTTCTGGATTTTGTACTAACTTTAAGAAGCTCACGAATGCCTCATTACCACTTACAAAATCTTGATTCATTTTCACAAGATATTCACCAGGTTTTCCTAATACTGATAAATCACCAACTTGGAAAAACTCATTTATATTTAAATCTTTCGCTAAGTCTTGCATAACTGGTAAGCATACTTGGCGAGCACCTGTAATGCCTGGGTTCGGCTTATGCTTTACTTCAAAATCTGTACGGTAATCACAAATTAATTTTAAGCCTGACTTCTGTAAATACTCAATATCCCATTCTGTTAATCCTGCTAATTCTTCAGAACGATACAATTTACCCCATTTTACTTTACGGCCTTCAGTCGTTTCATATCCGCCCATATCACGGAAGTTAAACGCACCTTGTAATGGTAATCTACGCTCCGCGACTGTAACTGCTTGTCCATTACTTCCTACTAACCTAAAATAGGGACGCTCATTTTCACTCGGATTGGCAATTGTAGTAAATGACTCTCCATTTACCGTCACAAGTAATTCACCATTTTCTTCAATATAATCTGGTGAAGTACCCCAATAAATTTTAACTTCTTCTATATTATTTTCCCACTCTATATGTAACGTGTTATCTTCATTTCGTTCTACAGTTGCTTGTAACCAATTTATTTGTTGCTTCATACTTCCACCAACACTTTCTTCGTATAGTATAATCCTTCTCTATTGTATTATAGGAAAGCTTACTTTGTCGTTTCGATTTTTCTTTTTATCTTACAAACATGCAAAAAGTTCTTTTACTCGTTCAAAATTTGTACATGGATTCCCGCTAAATGAATTCGCGAGACTACGTCATTCATCCTTCTAAACCCTTTTCACATATCGCTCACTACAACTCAGCTGCTGACATCCATTCTTTTCAAAAACATCATTCATCCACTCATCTTGTACATTTGCCTCACCAATATAATAAGTGGCTCCTATTTCCTTTAATACAAACATCGTTTTTGTAAACAAGTCAGATTCATACCCTTTATTTCGCATACTCGGAGCGACTGCGAAATACATAAGTTTCCCTTCTTCTAACGTACCTCTTTCAATATACGGGACTACAATTCCTATCGGCTCTTCATTTGCAACAGCTGTTAAACAATGTTCTTTCCATTGCCCACCAATTTCTTGTTCCATCATATTTACAAATTGATCATACGCTATTTCTTCTTCCATCAGCTCATTCCAAAGAGAATAAAAAGCGTCTTCTCCGATCTCTTCAATAAGCTTAAAATCAATATCACTTTCTATATCTTCCACTTCATATATATCTTTAAATACTATTATATTTTCAGCAATATGTTCAAATGAATACTTTCCAAAGCATTTCTTATATACATCATAATTGGGACTTTTTGAAGAAACCTCAAATTGTAGATTTTCTAATCCACCTTTTTTCGCCTCAGTAACAAAATATTGCACCATTTCTTCAATTTGCTCTTCTGTAAAAACCTCTGCATTATTTTCTTTTATTATTATAGAAGAAGCACTTCTTCTTATTTTAAAATGTTTTTCTAATTGTTTTATAATCGTCATACTCTTCCCTCATCTATGTAATACTTGAATTTAAGTTTGGTCTCCTTGCATGAGCAGGATTGTCCTTGAATATATAGAATACTAGAAAAGATCGCATCTTTAAAGTGCGGAGGAGGTTCTCCATTGGATATTACAGCGCTGCAACAACAGTTAGAGCTTATACAACAAAATGATTATTCGCACATGCAACATATAGATATAAATGAGTTAACAACGAACATGCTTCAGCACATTGGAACTACTGACAGTTACATTCGCTATCAGCTGATTTATAATTGTTTTTCTCACTTTATTCAATATGAGCTTCTACTCGATGATCAACTTAAATTACTTTTACATACTTGTTTAAGCGATGAATACTTATATTTGGATATTAATTCCCCATATACAGATGGGGTTTTCACACGCTCTTATACTGTTTCATTAATTGCTTTAATCCTCCAATTTTCCAACTCCCACTACTTTCTAACTGAGGAGGATGTTACAGAAATAAAACAAAATCTCATAACATATACAAATTTAGAGACTGATTTCCGTGGATATATTGAAGATAAAGGCTGGGCTCATTGTATTGCACACGTTTCTGATGCATTTAATGAAATTATCCAAAATTCCTATATTACCTTTGAATGCTATGAAGAAATGATACATTGTTTATTAAATAAAATCTTCACTTCGGCAGATATTTATCATAATAATGAAGATGAAAGAGTTGTCACTCCGTTAGTATCGATGGTATATCATGACTTTGCACAAGAAGATTTAATTTCAATTATTCATAAAAAAGTACAGAGACTTCCTCAAATTAGAAAACGCCTTTCTCTCAATGAATATTGTATTTTATGCGCCAACATTAAAACATTTTTACGTACATTATTCTTTAGAACAAAAAATGATCACAACTTAGCTTTTACCGCACATAAGACGGAAAAAATGTTAAAGGAACTGCCCAACTATTATTAAGTACAAGGAGAAAAAATATGGGTTATATTGAAGACATGAGACAACGAGTAGGAAATCATCCACTCATTTTAATAGGATCACATGCCATTATATTAAATGAAAATAATGAAATATTACTGCAGCTCCGTACAGATTTTAACCGCTGGGGGATTATTGGGGGTGCATTAGAATATAATGAAACACTGGAAGACGCTGTGAAACGCGAAGTATTTGAAGAAACTGGACTTACCGTAAAAAATGTAGAACTGTTCCGTACATACTCTGGACCAGATTTCTTTCAAATCTATCCAAACGGCGATCAAGTTCATGGTGTACTTGTTATTTATATTTGCCGTGAATCTCAAGGTGAGCTTGTATGCGATCCAACTGAATCAAAAGAATTACGCTTCTTTCCGCTTGATGAGTTGCCTAGCAATCTTCCTCCTGTTATTGAGAGAATTATTAAGGAATTTCAGCACTCCAATTAATACATTAAAAATAGTCAAGATAGAACCTATCTTGACTATACTTTTCTAGAAAGAATGGTTATTCCTTTCATTTTAAATAGTAATATAAAAAACCTCATTTCCCGTCATTATAACGCGAAATGAGGTTGTTATCGTTCACCGTAAATCCGTATTGTCCCCATAATAGATACTTTATTAAATATTTTTTCTGTAACAATATTATTCCTTAAATAAACGATATTCGTGTTCTCTTTCTACAACTTTATACCCCTTTACAAATAACATAGTTATATAAGAAACAATAAATGAAAAAATAGTATACATGCCCACCCAAAAGAAAAATGCTGGATCATACACTGTAACATTTAATATAAGAAAAACAACAAATGTTACAATTGGCATCACATAAAATGTGCTCATTCTATACGTCCCAGCAATTGAAAGCATACAAATAAGTAATGGATACATACATAAAACAAAAATGAATTCACTCACGTTTTTGTCCCCCTTTCTGAAGAGATAATAGGTTTCTCGTAAACATTTTGGGGAACAACAAAGTTTTATATCTTTTAGCCCGTTATTAATAAATTCTTGCAAATATAATGTTAGATTGTTATCTCTATTTGATTTCCTTCAGGATCGCTTACTACACTTTCATAATAACCATCCCCTGTAGTGCGTGGACCGTTTAACACAGGGTATCCTGCTTCTCTTAACATTTCAGTTAATTGATTGACTTTTTCTTTGCTACCTACAGAAAAAGCAATATGCGCATATCCTATTGTTTGTGTTTGTATTTTATCGTCTATCCCTACCTGTCTCATAAGTTCTAGACGAGCGCCACCTTCAAAAGTTATAAAATAAGATTCAAACTGTTTTTTCGGGTTGCGATATAATCTATTCGCTTCACCATTGAAGTACTGTTTATAGAAATCACGCATGACTTCTAAATCATTAACCCAAATAGCTACATGTTCAATTTTCATAACCGACACCTTTTCTTTTATGTTATACAACCAACAATTTGATGTTTAATTGCAAGTACACTTAATTTTCTTTGTTTGTTCTAGTAATCATGAGATCAAGTCCAAGGCTTTTTAATCCATATAAATAATCTTCTTTCCAATCGCTCACTGTTATTTTTGGAATATGTTCCGCTGGAATGTACTTCGGACAACTTTTTACAATTTGATCTATTACAAATTGATTCACTTCATCGTTACAGAAAATAAACGCATGAGGATTAATAATAGCTATAAATGCAGAGATTAAACGGGTAATAGCATCTATATTATATTTCTCTGGATTATTAGAATCTCTCACTTCATCTCCACTTCTCAAAGCTTGTAAGAAATTTTTATTATCATACTGCGGAACGAAAGATATCTCTCCTGAGAAAAATGTACTTCCTCGTACCACATCTCCATTTATCATAATACCTGCACCTGGACCATTTTGACCTGAATACAAATATACAAGAGATGAATTATCATTATTTCCAGTGTTTTTATGATAGCCAAGGACTGCGGCATTCATATCGTTTTCTATTACTACAGGTATAGAGAATAGGTCCTCCAAGTGACTTTTCAAATTAAAATTCTGAAACTTTTCATAACCAGGTATATAAAAAATACGACCATTATCAACCGAACCGGGCACACCAATTGATATAGAGCTTATTTTCGGAAATGTAGCTATAAGACTTTCTATATGTTTAGATAATAGGTTTACGCCAGTATCAATTAATACACTTGAAGTACTTCCTTGTTCTTTTACCTCCCCTAAACAGTTGAAAATTGTATAGTTCGTCTCATTTTTTTCTAAAAATATCGCTAAACCTAACATATATTCCGGATTATACGCATATCGTTTTGCTCTTCTTCCACCACTTGAATCATCTAGACCGACTAGAGTGATTTCACCGTCTTGTTTCATTTTTTCTATAAATTTACTTACAGTTGGAAAACTGATTTCTAATGTATTACTAAGTTCAACTTTCGTTGCACTACCTTGCTCTAAAAGAGCTGTACGAATACCACGAAATATAGTCTCTTTAATCGATTTTGGAGTAACAAATTGTTCACTCACATCGCTCACCGCCTTAATCAACATACTTATTAAACATTTTTAATAAGTTGCGTTGACAATATATCATACATCATTTTCTAAAGCAATAGAGATGATATATTTCTCGTTACATGTACTCCCTACTCAGCTCGATCTATTCTCTCTAGTAACGGACGATACGATTCCAGACAAGAGAACAAATAATAATACAGCTAACAAGGCATTACGTATTCCGAAGACTTCCCCCAGTATACCTAAAAATGGTGGTCCGACTAAAAACGCTGTATAACCGATGATAGAAACTGCAGCAACATTAGAAGTCGCATTTTCACGGTCATCTCCAGCAGCAGACAGACCAATCGGGAAACCTAGCTCTGCACCAATCCCCCACAGCACTACACCAACTGCTAGAAAATACGAGTTGCTCCCAAATATTACGATTGAAATTCCTATGATAGCCATAATAATAGTAGCACGTACGACAGCGACACGACCGAAGTGATTAAGAAAATAACTACTACACATACGAGCTAACGTCATTGCCAATACAAAAATTGTGTACATATATAGAACCTGTCACTGCACTTTGTTGATGTCCGTCTACCATCACGATAGGTAGCCAATCATTTGCACTTCCTTCTGCAAATGCCATTCCAAGCACAAAAAGACCAATTAAAAGCACCTTTTTTTCCATACGTAAGGAAGTACGCTTCGCTCTCTTTTTGTTCCACGATTTCTCCTTCTTTCCTGTTCCATTCGGAAGAAAACGATGCACCATACATACAAGTAATAAAAACACGACCGAAATCGCAAGAAACTGATACAGAATTGGGATGTGAAGCGAGGCGGCGACGGAGCCACTAAGCGCGCCTACTAAAGTTCCTACGCTAAAAAAACCGTGGAATTTCGGTAAAAGTGTCGTCCCTAATTTCTGCTCAATTGAAGAACCTTCTACATTCAATGCTACTTCTGCCAATCCATATCCTACTCCAAATACTAGTAAGCTACCAAAAGCCCCTATGCTAGAAACAAAATAAATATTAATACCTAAACAAAGTAATCCAACAATTATAAAAAACATACTGCCTATAATAACGTCTCTAGCTCCCTTACAGTCAATGAAATGACTTGAACTCAGTAAACCAATTATTGAACCGACAGATAAACCGAACAAAATCCAGCCCATTTCTGCATTTGAAACTCCTAAAATATCCCGCGCCGCTGCTGTTCTAGAAATCCATGTAGCAAACGCGACACCTGGCAAAGCAAATAAGAGAAAAAGAGCGTTTCGAGAGGCAAGTAATGTCTTTGTATCATTCTCTGTACAATATTCCTTCATATGAAACACCTTTCACATTGTCTATACGATATAACACCAGTTTATTTATGCACTGGTAAAAAACAATTTCTATTCATCTATCGTTTTCATAACTTTAGCTGGGTTACCACCAACAACCACATTATTAGGTACATCTTTTGTCACAACTGCTCCTGAAGCAATTACAACATTGTCTCCAATTGAAATACCAGGGTTAATAATTGCTCCCCCACCAACCCAAACATTGTTACCAATCTTTACAGGTTTCCCATATTCTTTACCAGAATTCCGCTCTACCGGATGTAAAGGATGAGTGGCAGTATAAATATGGACACCAGGTGCAAACATACAATTATCACCGATTCGAACTTCACAAACATCTAAAATAACACAATTAAAATTTGCGAAAAAGCTCTTTCCAATGTGGATATTGTAGCCGTAATCACAACGAAAATCAGGATTAATGTGGGTTTTTCCGTCAGCTGAAGAACCTAAAAGCTGCTCTAACAAGGTAAAGCGGCGTTCATCACCAGTCTCCATAGCCTCGTTATAAAGGCGTGTTAAACGTTTTGCCTCAATCCTATCAGCTACTAATTCTTCGTCATCCGCAATATACATTTCTCCCGCCAACATCTTTTCTTTCTCAGTTTTCATATAATCATCTCCTTCGTTATCGAATGAATAACACTTATTAAATTAGTTTAATAAGTGACTTCAATTAAACTTATTAAACAAGTTTAATAAGTATCCCTATATTAACATATTTTTTTTAATATGCAATTAATAAATTTAGAAAGAAGATGCGAACTCCTCATTTTACATGCAGATATAACGAATAAATATTTAAGATTCATATAGAAAAAACAAGGGAACGCTTAACGTTCCCTCTCAAATCCAATCCGTTTTTTTATTTCCGCTAAATTCACCTTCGCAATAGCCCGTGCCTTTTCCGCACCTTTTTCTAACGCCTCATATAATAAATGAGGCTCATTCATATACTTAACGTATTTTTCGCGAGAATCCGCTAATTCACGGTCTACAAAGCGGAATAACTCTTTTTTCACATCACCCCAACCAATTCCAGTCTCATACTTTTCACGCATCGACTGAATCTCATCCTCTGTCGCAAATTCTTTATAAATCATAAATAACGTTTCCAGTTCTTTCGGTTCATTTGGAAGTGAAGAATCTGTTTTTATTTTGAATATTAATTTTCGGAGTTTTTCTTGCTCTGCAAATAACGGGATGACATTCCCATAACTTTTACTCATTTTTCTTCCATCAAGACCAGGTAAAATCGCTCCTTCTTCTTGTATCACATACTCTGGAAGCGTAAATGTCATACCAAATGTATGATTAAAGTACGTCGCAATGTCACGAGCAATTTCAATATGCTGAATTTGATCTTTTCCGACAGGTACATGAGTAGCTTGAAATAATAATATATCAGCCGCCATTAAAATCGGGTACGTATATAATCCCATATTCACACCTGCATCAATTTCTAATCCCGCTTCTTTATTTTGCTCTACCTTCGCCTTATACGCATGAGCGCGGTTCATAAGTCCTTTCGGAGTTAGACAAGCTAATATCCAAGCTAATTCTAGAATCTCCGGTACTTCTGTTTGTCGATAAAAAATAACATCTTCTCCAAGTCCAAGCGATAACCAAGTAGCTGCTACCTCTTTCGTATAACTACTAAACTGATTCGGATCATGCACCGCATTTAATGCATGATAGTCAGCTATAAAGTACAATGCTTTTCCTTCATTATTCTCTGACATTTGCAATGCAGGTTTAATCGCACCAATATAATTGCCTAAATGCGGGTAACCTGTTGGTTTAATTCCTGTTAACATAATTTTCTCACTCACTCTAACTCCTCCTTTCTCAAAATAAAAAGAGCCCCTCATCCTTAAAAAAGGACGAGAAACTCCCGCGGTACCACCTTAATTAGCTATATTATAGCTCACTTCAAGCTTCTATAACGTGAAGTAACCGTCTTCGCCTACTCATTTCAGCTAGAAGCTCCAGAGCCCATTCCATATTCATCCCTTACTGATTCTCACCAAATATCAGCTCTCTGAAAAGTTTTGAATATGTACTCTTCTCTTTCATTGCTTTTTAGTTATTTTTTACAGTTTATCACATTTGAGCTTAATATAAACCTGAATTTTCTCATTTTGCAACAAGGATTTTCATTCTTTGACCCTTTAACCATAATTAACCCCTTGTTTTTAACACTCAGTGGAGACTTAAGAATTTTAGTAATAATTATTACCAATTTATTCCACGTAATGTATAATCAATATATAGAACTTATTTACAATACAAAAACGGGGTGAAGTTATGGGTTGGTTTACTAAAAAAATTGGTAAGTTTAAGAACAGTATTCAGACTGACTATGATACTTTAGGGGTAATTATACATTTCACACCTATCGCTATATATTTATACACCTGCGATGAGTATATAGAAACATTTGACGGTGCGCTCACTTTTGAGACTGAAAACGGAAATCAAGTAGAAATCGGGGGTACTTTCATTTCTCTTGAAGTTGATACGAATTTTCGCATGGACGATATAATATTTGATTACAAACTAAAGGAAAGCAATCTACCTATTGTTGAATTAAAAGCCTACGTATGATGTTTATTGATGGATCAGTCATGGCACAGCTTGGTACTCCTAATATGCAAATAAATTATTAATAAAAAAGAGCTAAAACAGATAAAAATGTTTTAGCTCTTTTTTAGCTCTTTTTTAGCTCTTTTTTAGCTCTTTTTTAGCTCTTTTTTACGTATTCAACTTAACAAATCTATAACTATGCGTAACTAACACTTTTAATATCGCATATCCTGGAATTGCTAAAATAACCCCCATAATTCCAAATAAATTTCCGGCAGTTAAAATAATAAAAATGATAGTAATTGGATGAATGTCTAACTTTTTCCCCATTACTTGTGGTGAAATAAATTTCCCCTCTGCTAATTGTACAACCATCATGACAATAATTACTTTTAAAATCATTGCTGGTGAGTCAATAAAAGCAATAATTAACGCTGGCGTTATCGCAATAACAGGACCTACATATGGAACGACGTTTACAATCATCGCCAAAATAGCAAGTAATACCGCGTATTTAATGCCGATTATAAGATAACCAATGAATAGCATAATACCGATAAATAAACTAACGATAATCTGTCCTCTAATATACGAACTAATCGCATAATGCATATCATCTAATATTCTCTTCGCAGCTGGTTGTCTGTGCTCAGATATAAACTTTAAAAAATGATTTGGTAATTGCTCACCATCTTTTAAAAGATAGAACAATATAAATGGAACCATTACAAATGTTAAAACAACTTCAGTAAGTGTACTTAAAAATCCAGTTACATTTCCTGTTACTGATGATAATGATTTTGTAAAATTCATTGTAGAATCTTTTACGATATTAGCAACATCAATATTTAAACTTTCCTGCATTCTACCAATTACATTACTTTCTCCAAATTTACGTGCTGCCCTTTCGATTTCATGCCCGAAATATGGCAAGTTGTCTATTAAAGCATTTACTTGATCTTTAATAATCGGAATAACCGTCACCGCAAGAAAAACAAATAATCCAAGAACAAGTATATATATCGAGGCAATTGACACAATTCTCGACACACCTTTTCTTTCTAAAAGAGAAACGAATGGATGCAATATATAAAATAGTACTCCCGCTAATAATACTGGGAAAAAGATTGTTTTTAAAAATACGACGAACGGTGTAAAGACGAATGATATTTTTGTAAGTAATAATATATTTACAAACAGCAACGCAAATCCAAGTAGTACAGCTAAATAATTTTGTTCTTTAAAAAACTTTTTCAACTTATCTCTTTTTCTTATATTTACTTTCTCCAAGTGTACCACCTCTCTAATTAGGAAAAGCCCTAAAAAGGGCTTTATAAAATAATTAATAATAGCCTTTATTTCCTTGCAGCTTTTACTACAAATGATACAATAAGAATTAACACAATTGCCCCTAATAGTGCTGGCACGACATGAATCCCACCAAATGATGGCCCAAAAGATCCAAATAATCTACTACCTAACAAAGCTCCTAGTAAACCAGCAATTATATTTCCAAACATACCAGCCGGAAAATTTTTACCCGTTATAGAACTAGCAATTGCACCTATAATAGCACCAACTATTAATGTGATAATCCATCCCATTTTTAGTCCTCCATTTCTATTATAGAATAAATCTATTTATCAACTAACTTATTACGTAACCCTTGTAATTATTATATCCAGAAATGAAAAATCTTGTCAAACGCATGAAAATACAGAAAAAAGGAGCGTTATTATTTATGATTCAAAAATTAATAGCAAACTCTTATAATACTGCTTTGTCTATTTTAAACATTCAAATTCCTGCTTACGAAATTGAAGCAAAATACATAAATAGTACGGCCATCCCCCGTTTATACGATACTGTAACTGATATTCAAAACTGCGATGAGACATTCCATGGATATTTCCTGGAAAATTCACTCATTGGATTTATTTCTTTTAAAGTTGATGAAGATATAGTTGATATCCATCGTTTAGTGGTCTCACCCAATCATTTCCATAAAGGGATAGCAACTAAGTTACTACTTTTTATATTTGACATTTTCTCTTCTTCAAAAGCGTATATTGTACAAACAGGGAAGAACAATACGCCTGCCCTTTCTTTATATAAAAAACATGGTTTTATTGAAATTCAAGATATCGTACTTCCTGATGGAATGGTTTTGACCTCGCTAAAAAGACAGAATACACAAAATAGTTTGACTTAACTATTTATTTATGTTATTTTTTACCTTATAAAACCTTTTGCTGAATCCAAATTTTGGAGCGGGGGAACCATTTATGTAGCTTTTTGCTACTTGGGGCGAATCTTTTTTAAGTAGGGACACTCTCACTTCCCGAGTCCGACAGCTAACCTCGTAAGCGTAATGGGAGAGGAAGGTGCTTTTTTGCCTATGTTACACAGTATGCCTCCTTAGTTATAAATATGGGAACGATACCAATTAAAAACCTATATTTATAGAAAAGGAGAAATGTATAATGTTACGTTTATCAGATCACGAAGTAAAAATGATGGAGCAACGCATTCGATTGGAACAACATCGTACGTATCAAGCAAATAAGATGATCAATAATTTACATCACAAATACTTTTTCCAACATATTTTTCAGCCTAAAAGATAAGCAGTAAACCAAGTAAATACAGAGTACACCTTTTCGGTGCACTCTGTATTTTTTACTTCCTAGCCCTAATAATAAACGTCGTCGGCACCATTCTAGCCTTATATAAAGAATAGTACTTCGTAGACGGCTCTGCTACTTCTCCAGCAAATACATAAGATGGTTCAGGCTCTTCTATTCTCTCAATTATAAATCCCGCCCTATTTAACTCATTTATGTATGTACTCATTTTTCTCTTATATAATGTCGCTTGTACTTCTTCTCCTTTAAATGTTTCAAACGTAATAGGAGTTTCCTCATGATATGAAGAGCATAAAACAATTTCTTCTGTTCCATACTGCAAATTTGAATATACCGGATGCTCCCAGCTAAAAATAAAGCTTCCTCCTGGTTTTACATATGAATATATAAGTTCCAATGTTTTTCTTAAATTAGAAGTCCATCCTAATGCATAGATGGAATATACAATATCAAAATGTTCTTCTGGAATATTTAGCTCCTCTTCCATCGCACCACATATTAACTTTGGCTTCCAATCTTTTAGCGTTTCATTTGCTGTTTCAATTTGCGTCTTTGAAAGATCGAGCCCCCACAACTCTTTCGCACCACGCTCCGCCATATATTCCAAAGAATGTCCACTACCACATCCGATATCTAGAACCGTTTTATTCTCAATTAAATCAAACAAATGAATTTCATCTTCTGATGCCGTATACGGTCCATATTTAGGTAAACAATCTACTTGAAAAAAATGAGGTGCTACTACGTCCCAACACTTTTTATTCACTTGTAACATTTCTGTTTGTTCCATACTTTGCATTCCCCCTTCGTTCTCTTCCACCAGTACTTTTTATACGTGATGGCCTCATTTTCCTTTCAGATTGATGATATTCGCTAACAAAAAAAGAGTAGCTTCTCAGCTACTCCCTTTTCTTACGATGCATGCTCATCTTTCTTCTTCTTCATTAACGCTCTCTTCTTCATCGCCTTCGTCAAGTATCCACCTTTAAACGAACGGATTTCATAAGAAGACATAAACGCTTTCGGTGCAATTTCATTAATAATTTCTAAAAGTTCTTTTTCTCTTGAACGCTTCGCAACGATATCTAAGCGATAACGTATAGAATTTATTCCTTCACCTTCAAATACTGTAACGCCAAATCCAGAGTGGCGTAATTCATTTACTAATTCATTACAACGGTCTAGTAAACTAACTTGATACGTAATATATCCAATTGCTAATTTATTCTCTATATAACCGCCTAATAATAGTCCCGCACTAAAGCCGATGACATAGGCAACAATGTTCATCCAATTTGATAAATCTTGAAATACAATACCTAAACTGACAATGTAAATTGCTCCTTCTAACAATCCTACACCTGCAGCGGATCTTGTTTGATTCTTTACAAGCAAAATCGTACGGATTGTTAAAGTTGGAACGTAAATAATTTGAAGCACAAAAATAAGTAACGCTTGTAACATTGGTATCCACCTCTTTCGCAAATTCTTTTGTCATGATAACATACATAAGCTTTAGAAATCGATGGGTTTTTTAATTTTTTTTAATTTTTTTTCATACTATTGAAATGCCTCAAAAATAAGCGTATTATATTTGGCGTAAATCCGATAAATACCAGTAAATCACTCGTATTATATCATTTATTTTTAAACGCAAAAAAGGAACCAGATTAGGTCCCTTTCCTCATAACTCTATGTTTTTCGAAGCATGTTCTCTTTGTTTCTCTTCTTCTTTTACTAGCTGCATATTTGCATAGGCTAAATTCGCAATCATTAAAAAGTGTCCACCTAATATTCCAGTACCAAATGCCCACATTTCCATTTCATGCTCAATTTCATACATAATGATAGCCCCTAATATTGCGGCTGCAAATCGGTTTAGAACTCCTAATCCAGGAGCCTTTTCTTTCATCACAATACTTCTTCCTAATTTTTCAACTCTGCGAGCTAATAACCAAAGACAGTATGCACTTACAGCTAATCCAATACCGAATCCTGTCACTTGTTTTCCAAACGGAGTAACCGCCCACATTAGTAGTAAACCACTAAAGATCGTATACAATTGTAATCGATATACACGTAAGGCTACTTGAATCAAAATATCCGCTCCTAATTTCACATTTTATTATGTGTCAGAAGAAAAGCAGCAACTTACACAGTTGCTGCTTTCTCTTGTTCATGATCCATTTTTTGAATTTCAACACGTTTAATTTGATAAGCATCTTTTTCTAACACTTTAAATTCATAGCCTTCTGCTTCAACGCATTGTCCTTCTTCGATTTCATGATTTTGCATCATAATCCATCCACCGATTGTATCCACATCGTCTTCTTCAATGTGTAATCCAAACAAATCTTTTACTTCTGTGATAAGCACTTTTCCATCAACAATTTTATGATACTCGTTCACATGTTGAATTGGTGGTGCTTCATCTTCATCATATTCATCACGAATTTCGCCGACGATTTCCTCCAATATATCTTCAAGCGTTACAATTCCAGCTGTTCCTCCGTACTCATCATATAAAACAGCCATTGGAATTCGCTTCTTCTGCATTTGCAGTAATAAATCATGAATTGGAGTCGTTTCCATAACTTCAATAATCGGACGCATATACGTGCGAATCGATGATAAATCTTCTTGATCGTTGTTCATATATCGAATAAAGAAATCTTTTACATTGACCATACCGATAATATCATCTTTATCTTCTCCAAAAATCGGATAACGTGTGTATCGTTCATTTTGGATTACTTTCATGTGTTCTTCTACTGAATCTTCAAGATAGAAACCAACGATTTCTGTACGCGGTACCATGATTTCTTTCGCAATGCGATTATCAAATTCAAAGATATTATTTACATACTTGTATTCAGCTTGATTAATTTCTCCACTTTCGTAGCTCTCTGAAAGAATAAGACGTAACTCTTCTTCTGTATGAGCTACTTCATGTTCAGAAGCTGGCTTCAAACCGAATAAACCAGTTACAACACGAGCAGAACCATTCAATACCCAAATAAATGGATACATAACTTTATAGAATATCATTAACGGACCTGCTAATAACAATGTCACTTTTTCAGCTTTTTGAATTGCCATCGTTTTCGGAGCTAATTCCCCGACTACAACGTGCAAGTACGTCATCGTCATAAATGCAAGACCAAATGTTACTACTGATGAGATAGAAGGATTTAAGTTCCATTTCTCAAATAACGGGTGTAATAATTTTTCTATCGTCGGTTCACCTAACCAACCAAGTCCCATCGCTGTAACTGTAATACCTAATTGACAAGCAGATAAATATTCATCTAAATTTGTTGTTACCTTTTTCGCTGCTAACGCACCGCGTTTCCCTTCCGCAACAAGCTGATCAATGCGACTTGAACGTATCTTAACAATCGCAAACTCTGCTGCTACGAAAAATCCAGTAAATGCGATTAAAATCGCAACCATGACTAAATTAAATATTTCCAATGAATCCCCTTAGTTAAAAAACTAAGGTGTCCACCTCCTGTATACTATAATGTTTTCTTATTTGTTCGTTAGAAAACATAGCCCGATACAAAAATTAAAGAGGTCGGATTTCACTTATTCTATAATAATAGAATAAGTGTCTGTATTAAAGCTGTCGTTTGACCTGATAAAGATTTCGATATTTTTTCACGTTGTGAATCAGTCAATTCATCTAAAAGAGGCTTTAACTCCGTTAGCTCTGCTTCTAATCTATGAATATGGTCTGTCACTTCATTCACTTGTTTCGAAACGTGTTCATTGATACCGAGCAGCTTTTTCTTCTCCTCGATTCTCTCTTTAATCTCACAAAGCGGCATATGCATTTCTTTGCACTTCTCAATAAATTGTAATGTCTCAAATGCTGTTTCGTCGTAATAGCGATAATTAGATTGAGATCGCTCCGCTTTTAAGATTCCTAGATTCGTATAATAATCAATCGTTCGTTTCGACACGTGAGCCATGAGAGCCAACTGTCCGATTCGATACACCTTCCCAACGATCTTCCCCCCTTGTTTATATTACTATTATCATACAATACATAAACTGTACAGTCAAACGTGACGGTTTATCATTCATAATTTATACAAAATTTATCGTCTCATCTTATACAATCTAATTTATTAATTTAATTATATAATAAAATACTTAAATTCAAAAAACCAAAACGAACGAAATATAACCATGAAATTGCCCGTTCCTTTCTAATTTAAGTACATATCATAATAACATCGATATCAAATTTTTTTTATAATTAGGAGGAAAAAATGAAAGCTGTTATTCTTGCAGGTGGATACGGAACAAGGATTGGGGAAGAAACTCATTTAAAACCAAAACCTATGATTGAAATTGGAACAAAGCCTATTCTATGGCACATTATGAGTTTGTATAGTCATTACGGAATTACTGAGTTTATTATTTGCTTAGGCTATAAAGGATATGCAATTAAAGAATTCTTTCTAAATTACAACTTACACATGTCCGATTTCACGATACATTTAAGCGACAATACAATTACTAACCATTCTCATCGTATAGAACCCTGGACAGTTACACTGATTGATACCGGTCTAAATACCGAAACAGGTGGACGAGTTAAGAAAATACAAAATTACGTCGGGGACGAACCTTTCTGCCTCACTTATGGCGATGGATTAAGTAATGTAAATATAAAAGAACTCATTGCATTTCATAAAAAACACAACAAAATGGCTACTGTTACTGCCGTACAACCACCAGGCAGATTCGGTTCTCTCGTATTAGATAAACAGTCTGTAACATTCTTTCAAGAGAAACCATTAGGTGATGGCGGATGGGTGAATGGTGGTTTTTTCGTTTTAAATCCTGATATTTTCAATTATATTAGTGGAGATAAGTCTGTTTTCGAAACAGAAACTTTAGTGCATCTAGTAAATAAAAATGAACTGGCAGCCTTTCAGCATACTGGTTTTTGGCACCCCATGGATACATTGCGCGATAAAAATAAATTAGTCAAGCTATGGGAAAATAATAACGCTCCGTGGAAGGTCTGGTAATATGGCTTCATCATCTTTTTGGAATAAGAAAAAAGTATTTATTACAGGACATACTGGATTTAAAGGCTCATGGCTCACCCTTTTTTTAACTTCTTTAGGCGCGGAGGTAATTGGATACTCTTCTCACCCTCCATCAATCCCTAATCTTTTTGAACAATGTAACGTAGCAAAAGAGTGCACGACACTGAAAGGCGATATTACAGATTACGATTCTTTATTCCATGCCATGAATCAGCATAAACCCGACATAGTATTTCATTTAGCAGCTCAGCCAATCGTAACCACTTCATACAAAAATCCCATTGATACATTTAAAACGAATGTTTTAGGTACTGTTCACGTACTAGAAGCAGCCAAGTCCGTCGAAAGCGTACGTGTCATTATTAACGTTACAAGTGATAAATGTTATGAGAATGATGGAAGTGGCGATCGAGCATTTGTGGAAAAAGACCGACTAGGAGGGTTTGATCCTTATAGTGCTAGTAAAGCTTGCGCTGAACTAGTTGCAACGTCATATCAAAAATCATTCTTCCACACTAACACTCTTAAACTTGCCTCAGTCAGAGCAGGTAACGTCATCGGCGGTGGTGATTGGGCAGAAGATCGATTATTCCCAGATATCATTCGTGCATATTTACAAGATGATACGTTAAATATTAGAAACAAAAACGCTATTCGCCCGTGGCAACACGTATTAGATCCTTTACATGGCTATATCCTTTTAGCTGAAAAACTTTGGAAAGACACCAAATATGTAGAAGCGTGGAATTTCGGCCCGATGAATGAACCTAACAGAACAGTTCATGATGTCATTCAATCTATAATGAAATTATGGAATAAACCACTAACAATCCTTTCTCCCCATACAAATACTCTTTATGAATCACCTATTTTAACACTCGATAGTACAAAAGCAGTAAATAAACTCGGTTGGACTCCTAAGTTATCAACAGATAATTCTATTGCTTGGACTGTTGATTGGTACAAAAAATATGTATCCGGTGAAAATATGGAATCTTTCACGCGACAACAAATCGATACATTCAAAAACTTATAAGGGGGCTATAAAATGGAACAGAAAAAATGCCGTTTTTGCCACTCATTACTAACCAATACTTTTTAAATTTAGGTGTTTCTCCCCTCGCTAACTCATTTGTAGCTCCTGAAAATTCATATAAAATGGAACCATTTTATCCGCTGCACACATTTGTTTGTAACTCTTGTTTACTCGTGCAGCTAGATGAATTTGAATCTCCACAAAATATTTTTCATGACTATTTATACTTCAGCTCTTACTCCTCAAGTTGGCTACTACATGCTAAACAATATGTAGAAATGGCAATTAAGCGTTTCAACTTAACAAACCATTCGAAAGTGATTGAAATCGCGAGTAACGACGGATACTTATTACAATACTTTCAAAAAGAAAAAATCGAGACGTTAGGAATTGAACCAGCAAAAAACGTAGCAGAAATTGCTATCCAAAAAGGAATTCCTACTCATGTGAATTTTTTCAGTAATGACTTAGCGAAAAAATTACCAAAAGCTGATTTAATCGTCGCAAATAATGTATTAGCACACGTTCCAAACTTACATGATTTTGTTGCCGGTTTAAAAACGTTATTAAAACAAGATGGCACGATAACAATTGAATTCCCACACTTATTAAACCTCATATCCTTTAAACAGTTTGATACTATCTACCATGAGCACTTTTCCTATTTCTCACTTATAAGCCTTCAAAAAGTTTTAACTCATCATCATTTACAAATTGTTGATGTAGAAGAACTTTCAACGCACGGTGGTTCGTTGCGTATTTTTATAAACCATCTAAGTGCCCAATCAACTATCCATTCCAATGTTACAAAATTAATTCAAAAAGAAGTCGACCACGGGTTAAATACATTAGATTGCTATCTCCTTTTTTTTAAACGCATCGAACAATTGAAATTAAATATTTTAAAGTTTTTTATCGAGGCAAAAGCTTTAAGCAAACAAATTATCGGTTACGGCGCTCCTGCTAAAGGAAACACCCTTTTAAATTATTGCGGGATAGGTAAAGAATTTCTAGCTTATACAGTAGATAAAAACCCTCATAAACAAAATCTTCTTTTACCAGGAACTCGTATTCCAATTAAGTCTCCTGAAGAAATTAAACGTACAAAACCAGATTACATTCTCATACTTCCTTGGAATTTGAAAGACGAGATTATGAACGAATGCTCTTTCATTCGTCAATGGGGCGGTAAATTTTTAGTGACGGTTCCAGAAGTTGAGGTGATCGAGCCATGAAGAAAGTTGTTGTAACCGGTGGTAGTGGCTGGATAGGTAAATATGTCGTACATTCACTTATACAGAACGGGTATGAAGTGCATGCCACGTATAATAAAAATAAACCCTCTCACCTTCCTTGCCATTGGCATAAAGTAAACTTGCTTCGCGATGACGAAGTAAAAAAATTCATTTCCGATATTCAGCCTAGCCATCTCATTCACCTCGCCTGGGAAGCAGTGCCACCAGCATGCTATGTTTCAATTAATAATTACTATTGGCTAAAATCTAGTATTTCATTGATTCAACACTTCACAACATGCGGCGGAAAGCGAGTCGTTATTGCCGGTACTGGCGCAGAGTATGAATGGTTTAACGGCGTACTATTTGAAGATTCACCGCTTCTTTCTTATAAAACCCCGTATTCATTATGTAAAAACGCACTACACTCCTGGCTACAATCATACGCACAACAAACAGGCCTCAGCATGTGTTGGGGCCGCATTTTTCATATGTATGGCCCTCACGAACAAGGGAATCGGCTCGTTTCTAACATTATCACTTCCTTGTTAAAAAATGAGGAAGCTCTATGTACACATGGAAAACAATCAAGAGATTTCCTCCATGTGGGTGACGTCGCTGATGCTCTCGTAACAGTATTAGAACGCAACGTTACAGGCACAATCAATATCGCTTCTGGTCAATCTATACAAATTAAAGAATTAGCTTCTATCATTGCAAAAAAAATAGGAAAAGAAGATTTAATTAAACTTGGCACTATCCCTTTTCCAAAAGATGAACCTTTATTTGTCGGAGTTAATGCGGAACGTTTAAAAACTGAAGTAAACTGGGAACCAACATATGATCTTAACAGCGGAATTGAAGAAACAATTTTATGGTGGGAATCATCTATAAAAAAACATAACGATACACACCACTAAGACGTAAATCCTTCGTCCCTCTCGCTAATTCCTTATACCATTCTTCTAATCTTTCCGGCGTAATAATATGGTGCGTCCCCATTCCCACATGCTTACTAGCTTCAGAAAGAGTCGGACCAATTTGTAATTTTCTCTTTCTCATCGCATCGTTCCACGGACTAAATCCAAACCATAATATACAAGCAAGAAGCGGATAAATCATAGATTCATGCGCGGATAAATGTCTTCCCACCGTATAACTTCCATGTTCATGATTATGAATAAATCTACCTCTTCTCCATAACGCCCAATTTTCTGGTAAGTAACCGTGAAATCGCTGTTTCATTAAAGGTATTCCAAAGTTAAGTTCCGGATAATTATAGTTAAGATCATCGACCATAATAAGCCCTTCCAACCAATACATCCTCCCTCCCAATTCATTTAGTGATTTCCAAAACTGGTTTTTATCTTGTACACAAAAAAACTCAGTCGTATTTAAAATCATTTTCCATCCTTTTACTTCTTGTTCTACTCTCATCACTTCATGATCTGTCGCTAAGGCATCAAACTCTGGATTTGCAGAATCTCGCACTTCCCAATGCGGTGCGAATTTTTTACAAATTTCAACTGAACGATCTGTAGAACCTTTATTAATTAAAATGCCATGATCAAACAGTTTCGTATGATGCATTAGCCACCATGGTAATAAATACTCTTCGTTATAAAAATGAGAGATAACGGTTGTAGTAATGGAAATCTCCTCCTCTTTCTCTAACAATCTATTTTTTCATCCTACTCTTAATATACTTACCAGTTATGTAATTGGTTTCTTTTATTTTTAAAATATGTTTTTCTACCATATACTATGCTTTCTTAGACAACCACCATTTTCTAAAGAATCAACTCCGTACAATAACCATCCCAATAAACTGAAAATTAAGTTATAATATCATTATAAAATTATGAAGGAGGAATGCACTCATGTACTACAACACTTCATTCGAAAACGATCAACCTGTAGGCCGTCTATAAACTAAGACGGGCATTCATTTAACACATACACTTTGCCTCGTCTTAGGGAACTCATAATACCCTAAAATAGACGGAGGTAGTTTACATGAAACAAACAATTTTAGGAGCTATATGTTTATCACTAGCAGCAAGTATTTGGGGCGGTATGTACGTCGTTAGTAAATACGTACTCGACTTTATCCCGCCACTTACACTCGTTTGGCTACGCTTTATTATCGCTTTTGTTGTTTTATATGTGATTTTGAAAACAACTGAAAAAAAGCAAAAGAAAAAAGTAACCATACACAAAAAAGATTGGCTATTATTCGCTTGGATTGGCTTCATCGGATACTTCATTTCGATTACATGTCAATTCATCGGGACAAAATTATCCGACGCTCATACAGGCTCTTTAGTAACATCAGCTACACCTGCATTTATGGTTATATTTGCAGCGCTTATTTTAAAAGAAAAACTAACCACTCGTAGACTTTTATCTACTATCATAGCGACAATCGGTGTCATTATCGTTATCGGATGGGATATTGAAATCGGCTCCTATTTTATCGGTACAATCATTTTAGTTGGAGCCGCTATTACATGGGCTTTACTGTCCATTTATGTAAAAATCGCTTCAACTCGATTTTCATCTTTAATTATTACAACGTATGCAATATTCTTTTCACTCTTTTTTATTACACCTTTTATGGTGTGGGAATTCCAATCAACTCCTATTGAACATATGAACATGTACGTATTATTAGGAGTACTCTATTTAGGAATCGTCTCAACCGCAGGTGCATTTTTCCTTTGGAATAAAGGATTAGAATTAATGGATGCTAGCATCGGTTCATTATTTTTCTTCTTCCAACCTATCGTTGGTTCGCTACTGGGCTGGCTTTTATTAAATGAAACATTAAGCAGTAACTTTTTCATTGGTGGTATCCTTATTATATGCAGTGTTTTAATTACTACTTTTGAAAAGCAAAAATAGTATAAAAAAACAGGCAGAGACTTAGTCTCTGCCTGTTCGTATAAATATCCAAACTATTTCACTCCATACTCTTTACGCAGTCCAATGAGCTGGACGAGACAACACTTTCGGTAATTTCGTATGTTTGTCCCCTTTCGCCGCATTAATTTGAACTTGCGTAAGAAAAATACTATTTGTAAAATCTGTCCCGCGAATATCTGCATCTCGCAAGTCTGCTCCGATGAGATCCGCTCCCCTTAAATTTGCATCTCGTAAATTAGCCGCAATAAGATAAGCTCCTCTTAAATTTGCCCCTTGTAAATCTTTCTTTTTAAGATTAGCTCCCATAAGATCTGTCCCTCGGTGACTGATTCGTTTTTTACGTGCAACATTCATTTCCTTCCATACTAATTCACTCGTCTCTAAAAGGAGAATGTTCACTTCTGCACGGTGTAATGGCACATTTACTTTCATTAACTCATCTGGACTTAAATTAGAAAGACGCTCTGTCTCTTCAATTGCTTCCTTCAGCTCTTTATGAATTGTCTGCGTCGCCTTTAATAGAATAGCCTCATTCAAATACCAAAGCATTTCATGAAGCTGATGCATTACCGGAAAAGCATCATACATTTTTCGCGCATGCTCGGCATCTGTCCGCCAATCAATTCCTTTAAACGTAACTTGAGAAATCTTTTGCCCAGCACCGAAACATTCAAATACTGTACAACCTTTATATCCTTTTCCTCTTAAATCTCTGTGTATACTACATTTATAATCTGATTGTAAATTTGCACAAGGTTTACCGCCATCTTTATTTACCGCAAAATCTATTGATGCAGCGAACGGTAATGCTACACAACATAAACCAAAACATTTTTCACAGTCCGCTTTTAAACTATTGTGATTTACATCCTCTTCTACATGAAAATAATCGTTATGATTAGTCAAAATATATACCCCCTGTTGTCTTTTGACTATTTCATAATATTCCAACTGTACTAAATAATCAATTTAAAAATAAATAGACCTATTTCATTTCAAACAACAACATAATCCTTTTATTTCTTTTCATTTAAAAAGGACATCCACTACAATATTAATTATAATTAAATTACGAACTTTCAAATAATAAGGAGCGATACTATGGCATTAGAAATGAAAACAAACTGTCAAATTTGCGACCATTCCCTTCAGCCCGATTCTGAAGCATACATTTGCGTGTATGAATGTACATTTTGTGCACCATGTACAGAGGAAAGACAAAACGTTTGCCCAAATTGCGGCGGCGAGTTAGTACGTAGACCGAAAAAGAAATAATAAAAAGGCAAAAACGAACAGGAATATGTTCATTTTTGCCTTTTTATTTAACCTTTAAAATTACTTCTATTATTGATTTAAATGATTTTTAACTGCTCTTATAACCAATTCATGATCTACTTCTGGTGGTAATCCTGAGACTGTTATCATTCCAATAACCCCTACATTTTTTATTTGGATAGGAAAGGATCCACCAAACGCAGCATATTCCGAGCCATCTAAACGGTATTTTTCATGATATGGAATTCCGCTTATTTCACTTTCTATCTGCATATAATACGAGCTATGATTATGCAGAGAAACGACCCGTTTTTTACGCTCAATCCATTTCGTATTTTCCTCAGTTGTCCCTGTCATCTTGAAATGAAATAATTGCACACCATTTTTGGTTATATCAACAGCAATCAACTTTCCCTCTCGCTTTGCTGTTTCAACGATAAATAAACCTAATTGCAAGGCATCTTCATTTGTAAAAGAGGAAAATTGAAGTGTTTCCTCCTCTATTAATATTTGTTTACTTATTTCACTCAAATTTGAAGCACTCATATCTTTAACCTCCCTAATTGTTTTATACCAATTTACATTTTTCGGAATCACCAGACTCTATAGTACCGTAAAGCTTGTTTTCTTCTTACTGGTGCTATTATGAATTATATTTAACTCATTAAAAATGTATGTACTTTAAAGTGCTATAGGTACTAAACATTTAGTACAGGAATCGTCTACTTCTGTGATTCAGCTAATTCATTATAAGAAGTACAAAAAAAGCAAAGCGCCCACGCTTTGCTTCTTACAGAATTCCTTTTAACTTTTCACAAATTAACTTCGCTAAATACTCATAACCTTGTGGTCCAAAGTGTAAACCGTCTTTTTCATCATCTTTTACGAATATTTTATAATTTTCTTCTTGAATCATCTCAGCATATAAATTGAGAAAATGGCTCCCTGTTTTTCTTGCTACTTCCTCTACCACCGCTGCATACTGACCGAGTATTTCATTTGTTCTATTACGTTGTCTTTCTTCATCAACTGGTGCAGGACTAATAAGTAATACTTTTTCTGGTGAGATCGCACTTACAATTTTCTCTGAATTTTCTTTATATGCTTGTAATGGAACTTGAGCAAAAGAAACTGCATCATTCGTACCAAGAAAAACTGTTATAAAGTCTGGTTTATATGATAATACATCATCTTCAATCCTATTTAACGCATCGAACGTATTATCACCCGGAACACCTGCATTAACCACTTTCCAATTTGGAAACATCTCTTGCAAACGTGGTGTTAACCTCGGCGTTCCATCAAAAAATGTTTCGTCAGCTGTAATACTATCCCCAAAGCATACTAACGTTTTCATAAAGCTAACTCTCCTTTTACGTATGAAACAGCTTTCCTTCTATCGCTTTCATATATCTTTCAGCAGAACGTTCCACTGCCTCATTTGCATTTTCTTTTACTACTCGGTGAAAAGCATTATATAAACGATCAAATTGTAACGGTTTCACTCGATTCGCCATTTCCTCAACTTTTCTCGCCGGTAATGGAATTAAATTTGGATAGCTGTACATGAAGCTCACCCACTGTTGATCCGCTACAACTTGTATGATATCACCTGTTAATAAAATACCTTTCCCATCATTTCCTTCTTCCCAGTGTAATACAGAACCGCCACTAAAATGTCCTCCGAGACGATGAACAGTAATTCCATCCGCTAATCGTAAAGACTCGCCAGGCCAATAAATGATACGACTACTCGGGCGCATTACCCACTCTTTGTCGTCTTCATGTATATAAATTGGCACATCAAATGTTTCTGCCCATTCTACTTGTGTTGAATAATAATGCGGATGAGATAGTGCAATCGCATCTAATCCGCCCCACTCTTTTATCTTCTCAATTGTCGTTTCATCTAAATAAGTAATACAATCCCATAGCAAACGATATGACTCTGTTTTTACTACAAATGCCGTTTGACCAATCGCAAATTCTGGTTTTGTCGTAATACTATAAAGCCCATTTTCTTCTTCTATAATTTCATTTTTATATGTATCACTCGTTTGCAAGTTTTCTAAAGTCGTCCAAGACTGCCCTTTCGGATTAATATATTGTCTCTCCTCATCACAAATAAGACAACTTACCGGTTCTTCTACACTCGCTGCATACTGAACGCCACACGTTGTACAAACGAAATTGTTCATAGTCATTCTCCTATCCCTTTAATTTTTTATTAAGCTGATATTTGTTGATAGTTTTCTGCTTTTTTATTTTCAATTGATAAGCTGAATTTCGTCCATCCAATAACGCCAAGCTACTAAGTAATCTTCTAAATCTTTTGGGTAGTGCCTTATACACGTATCTATACGTAAATATAAGCCTATGACTATTTCCTCATATAAATCTCGTTCTTTTTTATGAAATATACATGGTTTTATCGCATAACCAATCACTTCTTTTGTTAAATCTTCCGGAGTTGAACAGAATGCGTAAATTAAATCGTATATAGGATCTCCTAAGACTGGTAAAGGATCTATCACACCATATAACTTATTATCCTGAAATATTAAGTTATGGAATCCAAGATCACCATGTATTAAAAACGGTCTATCCATTCCAGTACTTCTTTTTGGACTATTTACAAGTGTAAGAACAAGCTGATGTTCTTCATCACTTATGTACTGCCTCAATGTTTCACGAACTTTCATTACATTTGTTAATAAAAATTCTGCCCAAGATTGAACCGGACTATCTTTCCATCCCCATCTATCTACCTCTGGAACTATTTCATACGTATTAATTACTTCTTTTACAAGTGTACAAAGTGTGCTCCTCTTATACCCAAGTTCGCACGAAGTAGTCCCTACAAGAAAGGAATACACAATATATCTGTTTAAAGGATCCTTAAACAAAAGTGTTGAAAATAAAGTATTCCCATCATAAAAAGAAAGAAAATCAGCTTCTTCACGTACCACTTCCGATTTATTCAACTTTACAACATATCTTCCATCCAACAAATATACAGTACTTGTCGTTCCTCCGCTCAACACTTTCATGCTATTTGGATAATGTGAAATAACCTTCTCATTAACTAGTTGTTTAGCGATTACTGAAATGTCCATTCACTCACCCTTACATCTGAAGATTCCCTCAATTCAAAAGACAACTTTACTATTATTTGACAATTACAAGAGAATCCCTTCCAACATCTTAATATTACAGAAATTAATTTTCATTTTATTAAAACGGCTTCTTTCAAGATTTCATCATATAATTCATTCCATTTATAATGATACGCTGCACCCTCTTCTACTCTAACAAACATCCTTTTATCGGATTCATACTCACCGTCAAACTTATGCACTTCATTAATCTCCATCCGGTAGAACGGCTGATACCCTACTTTTGGATACGGACTATTTTCATTCCAACTTGGATTATCACTATGGTCAACGATAATATATCCAAATAAAGTACATTCTCCTTTTACATAACCTTCTTCCCACGCTTCTCTTTTAAAACATTCTTCTGGTAGTTCCCCTTCTTCTATATGCCCACCAGGAAAGTCCCAACCACGCTGCTCATGGTCTATTAGTAAAACCTTTTTATTATGAAAACAAAAACCGTGAACACTCGTAATTCTTTCGTATTCTGGCAATATACAATCTTTTTTCCACGTTAACTTCACCTTTGATTCCCCATAATTTGCATATATCGTTACCATTTCCCTCACTCCAAATGATCTTCATTTAATCTAGTAATTTCTATTGAATTGTCTCTTTCTTTTAACTTACGAGCTAAACTTTCCACACCAAATACTTCTGTAAATGTGTGACTACCTACAATTAAGTTAATGTCTTTAAATTTCGCATGTTGTACTGTATATAATGTTTTTTCTCCTGTTATGTACGTATCACAACCTTTTTCTAGTGCACGCTCAATAAGGTTTGTATTATTTCCTGCACCTGTTAAAATCGCAATCCGTTTTACTGGCTTATCATGGTTTTTCCAACTCTTCACTTTCTCTTCCATTCTCTCTTCAAGTTTTCCAACTAAGTTTGAAAAGGGAATCGCTTCTTTATATTCTCCTATTCCTGGTAGCTCTTCTTCCTCATACGTGGAATATTCCAGTATTGTATCTATCCCAATTTCATTAAATAACGACGTACACGTGCCAAACTTTACAAAATCTAACGGCAAATGAATCCAAAAATGATTCATTTCATATTCTTTTAATTTTTTAATACAAGCCTCTTCCATACCGAATAAAAAACTCCACGGCGCATGATGTGTAAGTATCATATCAACCCCATTTTGATATGCTTCTTCAATCGTCTCTAGCGTCAAATTTGTCGTGTAACCTATTTTGTGAAATTCCTCTTTACTAATGTGAGTGAAACCATACTCGTCATCACCGTATTTATTAAGATGCTCTTCAAAAAGAGATGTAATATGTTCTTTAAACTGCGTTATATTCATTTTCATTTCTCCTTTCTTCTACTTTTATATTTCAAAAATAAGGAAATACTATGTAACGACGTTACATACATATAGGAGGACAATATGAAACCTGAATTTTTAAAAGCTATACATGAAGCGATTGGAAATGTTGAACATATTCATATAGAAGAAAGTGGTGCAGATAGTTTACTCATTCATCACGATGATGCACAGCAATTAAAACAAGTTGCTGAAACTTTAGAACATAATAATTTCCGCTCTACTATTAGAACAGCTGGGGATGCTTCTTATATTGAAGTGTTGAACAGGTAATGAAAGTCCGGATATATTCCGGTCTTTCTTCTATATCTTCAATTATTACTGCATTTGATAATCTATTTAACATTTTTTGAAAGACCTAAATGCATTTTGAATAATTGAAAGATCGTACATTACCATTTCAATTCACCTACACCCGGCTCAATAAACTTCCCTGACACATCCTCATTTGATTCTATTACCCAATCATATATATTTTGTGCTCCTTCAGCAGGAGTCATATTCGCATCAGAAGCACCAATGTCCGTCTTTAATTTCCCTGGATGAATGGCGGTTACACGAATTCCTTTATCCGCAAACTCTTGCTGTAAACAGAGTGTTAACATATTTTGTGCTGCTTTCGCAATTCGATATGAATACGAAAACTCTCCTTGAGGAAACTCTTTGGCCGCCATTTTATGTAATGACCCTAACTGAGAGGATATATTAATAATTCTCGGATGGTTCGACTTAGTTAAAGCCGGATATGTACCTTTTATAGCTCGAATAACACCTAAACAATGAACGTTAAATAGGTCCGTTAACTCTTCTGAATTGGTACGTAAAACCTCAGTTTCCTTTCCAGTAATTCCGGCGTTATTTATAACTAAATCAATATACTCTGTATACTCCTCAACTTGCTTCTTAATACACTCAGTACTCTCATCATCTGACAAGTCTGCTAATATAGGAAAACATCTAGAAGAAAACATCTGTTTTAACTGTTCTATCGCTTCCACACTTCTAACTAGCGGATAAACGATATGCCCATTCTCATGAAATACTTTTACTAACTGTAACCCTAATCCTCGATTTCCACCTGTAATAAGTACCCTCATATATCCGTCTCCTTATTTTTATAATAAATAAGAAAATCTGCCCACTTACCATTCCCCATAGAAAACGCCTCTCTCATACATTCAAATGAAAAACCAGCTCTTTCTGCCAAACGAACGGATGGCTCATTATCAACATGTATATGTAATTCGATTCTATGAAAATGAAGGCCATTAAAAAATAACGGCAGCGCAGCTATTACACTTTCTACTCCGTATCCATTTTTCCAATATTGATTATGAATAGAGTAGCCCATCATTGCCCATTGATAGTCCATACGTAAAATTTTTATAAGCTCTAGCTTTCCAATATTGGCGCCATCTTCTTTCTGAAAAATACCTAGAACGTACATTTCATCCCGTCGTGCCGCCTCATCAAATCCTCTTATCCATTCCGTGAACCATTCCTTTGTTGAAGACGACATGTCATGATAGCCATCATCGTATTTATATTGAGATGGTAACCTCTTATTGAATCCATCTAACCAACTTTCATAATCCTCTTTTTGAAATGGACGGATAATCAGTCTCTCTGTCTCTACTTGTAATAGTGGCAGCTTCATTTATATCTCTTCCTTTAATTATTAATTGAATATTCTTTATTATCTTACACAAAATACAAAATCTAGTAAATTATTATGTTTTTTATAAACAAAAATCCAGTTATGCTTACTACATAACTGGATTCCTTATAGTTTAACAACTTTTTTATTTTAAAATAACAACTTCCCTTAATTCCCTCTTCAACACTTTCCCTAAAGCGTTTTTCGGTAATTCGTCCATAAATACAACTTCCGGTATTTTATAGTTTGCTAGTTTCTCCTTACAATGTTGAATAATTTCTTCTTCTGTTAAAGGTGTTTGAATGTCCTTTACAATGTAAGCTGTTGGAATCTCACCCCAAAAGTCATCTGGAATTCCAACTACTGCAACTTCTAAAACACCGTTTATTTCATGAATAACATCTTCTACTTGATCTGGATATACGTTGTCACCACCGCGTACGATAACGTCTTTATATCTTCCCATAATATGTAGAAATCCATCGTCATCTATCATGCCAGCATCGCCCATGTTAAACCAATTATCTTTTACTACCTTCTTTGTCGCCTTTTCATTATTCCAATATCCTTTAAACATGTACGGACTTCTTACATGAATCTCTCCAACTTCATTTGTTGTTAGTTCATCACCTGTTTCTGGATGAACAATTTTCAATTCTACATGTTTAAGAGTTTTTCCTACAGAAGACATCTTTTCTTTTCCCATCATTGGATGCCATGAGGTTACAACCCAGCCTTCTGTACTACCATACCCTTGCACCATATATATTCCTTTTTTCATATATTTTTGAATGAGTGTTTCTGGCACTTTTGTACCACCGCTTTGCGCTATTTTAAAGGTTGAAATGTTACGCTCTTTTTTATTTAGTTCATCAAGCATATAACTATAAACCGCTGGAAACGCAAGCATCGTAGTAATTTTCTCTTCTTCAATCTTATCCCAAATAAGAGTAGGATTTGAATCAGATAAGAAAATCATCGTTATGCCATGATAAATGCAATTTAAAATAGAAAGCACCCCACTCATATGAAACAATGGATGCACTGATAAAAAGCGTTCACCTGCTGGAATTTCTCTTTGCCCCGCAATCTCAGCAAAATAATAGTGTAAGTTTTTATGTCCAATCACACATGCTTTTGCCTGTCCAGTCGTTCCTGAAGTAAATAAGTAAATCGCATCATCATCTTCATGAACTTCTACGTTCGGTTCTGTAATTGGCTGTTCTTGCAATTTTAATTCAAATGAACCAAAGCCTTCTTCTGTCGTTTTAATTACATAAGGAATTTCTTTAATAGCATCAATCTTTAATAACACTTCACTAAATTCTTCATCAATAACTAATACTTTTAACTTTGCTTCTTTTACAATCGTTTCTAATTCATAAGCAGTAAGCTGATGATTTAGCGGAATAAATACCGCTCCAATTTTCAAACTTGCCATCAGAACGCTTGGAAACGGGGGATTATTTTTACATAGGATTCCTATACGATCCCCTCTTTGCAAACCGTTATGTAACAAATAATGTGCAAGCTGATTTACTCGTTCATTATACTGCTGAAATGAATATCTTTTCTCTCCCCCTACAAGCGCTTCCAAATTTGGTGATTGCATTGCTCTTTTTTGTAATAATTGTCGCATCGTTCTCAAGTAAAACTCCCCTTTATATATGTTAGGTTTTTTATTTTACCAGATTAATTATTAATTTACTAAAGATTACACTTAGTGAATATAAAATCAATAAAAATAGCCATCTACTTAACAAGTAAATGGCTATTTCCTCTTATATATTTGAATACTCCTTATTCATCACATATCGTACATACTCAGGTGCACTTTTATTAATCTCTTCATCACTAAGCTTATATTCTGCACCATATAAATAAAACGAAGGTATAAATTCCATTCCCGTGTATAAGCTTGTAGCGTGAAATGGTTTCGTCAACTCAGCCATTGTAATCCCGCTATTTTCATAGTCTTTTTCTAATCCACCTATAGAAATAGCTACACCAAACTCTTTTCCCTTCACTTTATCCCCTTTAGATCCGTAAGCAAATCCATACGTTAACACATCATCAAACCATTTCTTTAATAAAGGCGGTGAGCTATACCAATAAAATGGAAATTGAAATATATATCGGTCGTGTTCTACTAACAGCTTTTGTTCCTCTTCAACATTAAACTCCCAATTTGGTGCCGCTTTATATAGTTCATGCACCGTAACTTCATCGGAATGTTTCTCAAGCTCTTCTATCCATCTTTTATTAATTCGAGACTTTTCAATATCAGGATGTGCTACAATTACAAGTGTTTTCATATAGTTTCTTCCCCCTTATAAATAATTCAAACCCTTTAGTATTAGTATGAATGAGTCACATATAATTGAAAAGTACGTACTTTCAGGTACTATAGGAACCTTGAGGTACCTTTGGAGGTGTTATATGAATCAAAATGATGACTGCCCAATTGCAACAACACTCGATGTAATCGGCGGAAAATGGAAAGTTTATATTTTATGTGTTTTGATGGATGGAAAAATGCGAACAAATGAAATCAAACGAGAAATTCCAAACCTTACACAAAAAGTTCTTACACAACAACTTCGGCAACTTGAAGCTGATGGGATTATTCATCGTACCGTATATCAAGAAGTACCACCAAAGGTTGAGTACACAATAAGTGAACACGGAAAATCTTTAATGCAAATTATGAATGAACTATTTGAATGGGGAAAAGATCATCAGATGAAAAGATTAAATGACTAAAAGAACCCTACCTACTTTGTTACATCTTCTATGCAAAGAATTCTTTTGAAATTTTGTAATAGGAGTATCGTCACATCACTATTAAGTTAAGAAAATAGATTACCCCCAAAATGAACTTCTTTGCTATAAAAGACAAAAAGTTTCTGTTTTGGGGGCACTATAAAATTTAAACTTGATACCGATGTGTTACTATCCCAATTTGATATAGGCTTCGTGAATTTCGTGTGTTTGTCCTCGTTGTAGCTGGAATGGATTTGGCAATTGTTACAAAAAAAGAACCAACATTCTTACAAATCTGAAAAAACGAAAATGGCTGTTTATGAAACTTTCTATATTTATACTTAAAGTTGGTGCTACTTCTTTATTGCATTAGATAGTAATGTAATTTATAATACGTTTAAATGATTAAATTCTTAAACGGAAGGTAATGTTAGCGAAATGAACTGTAATGATAAAGTAATGCATATTTTAGAAAATTTAAGACCATGTTTTCAAGGGTTGGGAGATCCAACTCGTCAGCAAATTGTATCACTTTTAATTGATAAAGATAGCTTGAATGTGACGCAAATTGCGGAGCATATTCCCATGTCAAGACCTACTGTATCTCATCATTTGAAAATATTGAAACAATCAGGGTTACTTCAAGTTCAGAAAAAAGGCACTGAAATGTATTATTGTCTTGAATTTAATGAAACAATAAATCTTTTAAAAGAACTTGTTTCTTTAGTTGAAGATGAATGTAAGAATTAGGTACTCATTTATAGTTTAGGGACACCTTTTGTCCCTTTTTTTAGCGACATTACGTTTAAATGTTTAAGTTTTTAATCATTTAAACTTACAATCTCATACTAATTAAAATGGAGGTTTCAGATGAATAAGAAAACAGTATTAATTGTTGGTGGGTATGGAGTTGTTGGTAGTCAAATTGCTCAAATTTTACATGATCGACATCCTGATTTGGAAATTAGATTAGGGGGAAGAACCTTAGGGAAAGCGTTACCTTTTGAATCAGAGAGAGTAAAAATAGTCAAGGTAGACAACACAACAGATGATCCTTTAAGAAATTCGGATGATAATTTCACATTAGTTGTTAATGCGGTTAATGACCCGCAAGATAGACTACTTCTATCTGCAGTTCGAAAAAAAATCCCATTGGTTGACATTACTCGTTGGACTGAACGCTTTAAGAGTTCTATTGATCGATTAAAAAATGTTGAGGTCCAATCCCCTGTTGTATTAGCTTCAGGGTGGATGGGGGGGACAGCAGCCCTTTTTTCTAAAATTTATTCAAAAGATCTTCAAGAGGTTACGGTTGATATCAACGCACTATATTCTCTTCAAGACAAAGCAGGACCAAATTCAACAGCATATATGGACCGGTTAACTATTCCATTTGAAGTCAAAGCTCGAGAGGGAATGCGACAGGCTTATCCAATGACTAATCCAATCAAAGTCCGCTTTCCCAACGGTTATATAACCAAATGTTATCGTTTGGATACTCCTGATCACGTAACCCTGCCAGAATCAATTCATGCTGTTTCGGCTAACTTTCGTATTGCTTTTGATAGTAAAATATCTACATATGGACTGGTTTCTCTGGTGAATACAGGGATTTGGAAAATGATTAGCGGAGAAAAATTTACCGATTTACGGAAAAATATTCTCTATAAACCCGGAAAGGGAAGTGCACATAACATAGTTATTCACCTTAAAGGTTATGATGCTACTGGTGTATTGCATAGACGATGTGTGAACATATCAGATCCATTAGGACAGACACATCTTACTGCTTTAGGAGCAGCTGTCCAAGCAGAGAACATTTTGCTAACATCTGATATTGTGGTTCCGGATTCTGAAATTTACTTTCCGGAAAATCTATTAGATTTGGGTGTGAATGCATCTACAATTTTAGATTTTTATAGGGAATATGGGGTTAATATTACGAAAGAAAATATATAAAAGATACCGTTCTATTCGTGGTAGTACACATAGGGCTATCAAGCTAAGAAATACAAACACCTCCAAAACGAGAGAATGTGCATCTTCATGTGAAAATGTACATTCTCTCGTTTTGCGGTGTTATAAAAGTCTTAAAAATTATAGCCACAGAATTACTTTCCTATCCTCTTCTTAATTTTGAAGTCTAGAAAGTCAGCATTTAAACCAAGCTTAATAATATTGCTTTTGTACGATTATCCGTTACTTCATAATAAATTTCTAATCCTTTCCGAGTACCTGTAACGATTTTAGCAGCTCTTAGTTTGGATAAATGTTGACTAATTGTACTTTGAGGCATTTGTAATGTTTCATACATTGTTGTTACATTAGTAGGGCCTTTTGTAATCATTATTTCTACTAAGGATAAACGGGCAGGATGCGCCAATACCTTCAATGCTTCAGCAACCTCTTCATACATTTCTTTTTTTGTTTTCATATTTCTTACTCCCCTTTTATATAAATATTAATGATATCCATATATATAATTCGAAAGGATATACGATTTTATGTCCGTCAATTAAAAAATTTAAATATTAAAAATTCCTTCAGTTTGAAACTAGATGGGTTTATTACCATAAAACGAATTCCCACCTTCAATATTCTATAGATTCTTCTTTTCATTCCCTTGATGTTGTGTGGTAGGAACGTTTTTGTCCTCATTTTCAGGCCCGTTATTTTCGTTTATATTTCCTTGCTGTGATCCTCTACCGTTATTCTCTTGCTCATGTCCATTATTTCCTTGAGACCCTCTACCATTGTTCTCTTGCTGGTGTCCATTATTTCCTTTTTGAGGCCCTCTACCGTTGTTTTCTTGCTGGTGTCCATTATTTCCTTTTTGAGGCCCTCTACCGTTGTTTTCTTGCTGGTGTCCATTATTTTCTTTTTGAGGCCCTCTACCGTTGTTTTCTTGCTGGTGTCCATTATTTTCTTTTCGAGGCCCTCTACCGTTGTTTTCTTGCTGATGTCCATTATTTCCTTGCTGAGACCCTCTACCGTTGTTTTCTTGCTGATGTCCATTATTTTCTTTTATTTGCTTCGGTTGCTGTTCCTTGGATTGCTTTTGTTCTATACGCTCTTGTTTCTCGTATCTTTCTTCTTTTACAGGAGACGAATCCGATGATACATCAGGAGATGACTTTGGTTGCGAATGTATCTCCTCATCGCGCTCCCCTTGATTAGACGGCGGTGCAGGAGGAGTAATCGATTTCTGCTTCTCATCTTGCTTTATATAAACACCTGTGCCAACTCCTGCTTTCTTGGCGTTCTCTCGCATTTGCATCGTACTGCTTTGATATACGACTGTAACGTGTTTTGTCTCATACTCTTTCTTTAATTTTTGCATAGCCTTTTCCAACTGTGGTTCTAGCGACTTGTCCTTTGTAACAGCTGTTAGCATAACTTGCTTATCATTCGTTAAGTACTTATCCTCTTGACTCTGCTTTATAATAGTACGTATTACGTCTTGCAGGTCTTTATTTTCCCATCGTTTCATTTCTTTTAAAATACGCCTTCCATCATCATTACAAGCTCGCAAATCTATAACACGAAGATCCTTTGTTACGCTCACCTCTAAACTTGGATTTATATCCACTGAGACATAAGCAAATACTTTTTCTTCCGGTTGGTTGTAGAAAAACAGCAACACACATAGAAAACAAGTAACAAGTAATGATGCAGGCTTTAAGAAAGAAGGGATTGAAAAACGCGGTGCTCTTTGCTCTTGTTTGTTAAACAAGATTTCCTCTCCAATCATGTAAGAGTGTACTTGTCTTTTAAACGTAATAAACTCTCCATTTGGAGTTAAAACAACTACGCTATGTTTTTTTATATCCATCACAATTCCTTTATTCATCATGCTTCTCCCCTCTTATATAATCAAGAATATATGTATAGTTGTTTGCAAAAATAATACACATCGCAATAATGTATTTTCTATGTCGCTCCAACGTTTTACGACTTACCCTAACACGCGGTTCAATATGTTTCAGCGGTAACTTTTTCTTTCTGAACAGCTCTTCCATCATTTTCTCGTCTTTTATAATAATCTTTACAATTTCTATTAAGTGCTCACGCGTATCACGATGCTTAGGAGATTCCTTAGCAAGCTCTGAAAATGTGATTTTAAACTCAGCTAGCACACTTTGAAAATGAAGAATTTCCTCCTTACGGTTACTATTTTCCATCTCTTTCATATACTCCGTAAGCGATACTTGCATTTCTAACATTTCCTCTTGCTTATCTTCTTTTAAAAAGACAAGATTATGCTTAGACTCCTTGCGTATATAGTCAATTACATCTCTTTTTATAAGAAGATCAGCAAACGCTAGAAAAGATTTCCCTTTTTTATATGAATACTGTTCAATTGCTTCGTTAAAAGCAAACAACCCAATGCTATATTCATCATCCTGTTCTGTAATATATCGACGGCAGACAGACGAGATTGATTTTCTAATAAACGGCTGATACTGTACGATAAAAGCTTCCTTATCTCCTCCGTTGTTTTGTATGTTAAATACGATATCTTCTATTTTCGTTTTTTTTAAGATCTTCATTACTAAACTCAACACTAGTAATCTCCCTGCCTCCTTCTGCTTCAAATAGCAAAATGGTCACTAAACAAGTGACCATTTAACCACATTTTCTTAGTACTTTTCTTTAGGCTTGTCTTCTTGCTGTTGCTCATATTTTTCGAGGCCGACTATTTTATATGACTATTTTTTCCACTTGTACTAAAGTGAAGTCTGTATTTTGTACTACTTTCTTGTTTTCTTTTGCAATACCACTTGTTCTTCTTGCTCTTTTCTATTTTAGCTGCAATCTTTGAATAACTCTTCGCTATATTTTTGGTAATTTTAGCTTTTTCTTTCATTTGTTTTCTTCTACTTATATATATTCGAAGGAACAAATAATTTTATGGGGGTCAAAAAAATATTTTTATAAAATAGTTATTTTTTCAAAAATAAAAACCATCAATTTGAAAAAAGATTGTTCAAATTGATGGTTTTATTGTTATATATATTAATTTTTTATAACTAAGGTTAATCATTTCTTTAATTTATTATCGCTAATAAACTAAAATTCCATAGTGCCCCCAGAACGAAATGTTGTACTAACTTGTAGCAAAACAGCTTATTTTGGAGTATTAGTTTTTCTTAGCTTGCTGGCAATGGCCCATCGCTATCAAGCTAAAACCTTATATTACCCCATCGCCATCAAGTTAAGGTTTTGAAGTACCCCCTAAACGAAAAAATTCTTTATCAATAGGGGCACCATATCAAAAAAGAAAATTGTAAGTTTAGACACATTTTAGATACAAAATAACCGGTTATTTATTTTCCTACCTTTCTAGGGAGGTTTTTCTTGTAATGGTCTTAAATGATTGATTTAAGGTTATAAACTTAAATCATAAATAAAAGATAGAGTAAAAACTATATAAGAAATAAATGTAACGAAAACAAGAAAACATATAAACTGAGCATTAGATACATATTGTTCTATTCCTTTTTTCATTTTAATTAGTATTATTTTTCAGATGTGAAGTATCAATTTGAATTTCACCTTTCCAAGATCCAATTACTTTTCCAATTCTATTTATATTTACATCTAAAGTAAGGGGCTGTTTAAAATCGTCTTTTCCCTCAGAAACTATAACAAATGTAGCAACACCTTCGGGTTTATCATTATCACGAATGCCTACATCATTTAATTTTTTACCTGCTGCCATAAGTTCAAAAGGAAGACGGTCATCTGAATCATGGATAAATGATAGTCTCCCTTCATGTTTAATCTCAGGGTTTTCCTCTTGTTGCCCATTAATTTTACCATCACTTTCAAGCTCTAATCCTGATGTATCAAATTCAAATGGTACTAAACTTCCGTCAGCTTTTTCCATTCTATAATGAACTGATATACGTGAATCTGCGATATATAATTCTTTGAAATGTACAGTAATACCTTGATCTGTAATTTTTTCATCAATAGGAATATATTTACCATTCTTCATCATATCTTGTGTGACACCATTTTCATCTTGTATTCCTTCATTTACAACTTTATCATTTGTAATTGCATCAGAAAAATATGAGGCAACATTTGTAGCCGCTACTTGTACTTGTGGAATCATTGCTGTTGTGAAAAGTGCTGCTGCAGCTACTGCTGTATACATGAAACGTTTTGATTTTTTACTCATGTTTGTAAAGAGTCCCTTCTTCTGTTGTTTTTTGTGATTTATATTAGAAACATTGTCTAGCTTGGAACGACTTTCAAATGTTTTCCATGCTTGTTCTATATCAATTTTGATTTCTTGTGGTGAATTTGCAGATTCTTCATCTAGCATTACGTTTTCCCATTGATTTAATTTGCTGATTTCTACTAATAAATCTTGGCATGCTTCACATGTATCTAGGTGCTTTGTGTATTCCTTTCTTATATCATGAGAAAGTTCTCCATCAATATATGTTTGAATAAATCCGACATCATAACATTTCATTTGTTATGCCTCCTCCATTTGTTTATAAATCTTGCGAAATTTCATTTTGGCTCGGACCAATAATGTTCCAATAGAAGATATTTCAATTTGAAGTATTTCTGCAATTTCTTTATATTGAAAACCAGAGAATTTCATTAGTAAAAGGGTTCGTTCTCGATCATTCATTTTATTTAGTATCGTTTGTACCTTTGTAATTTCTTCTTTTCTTATCCAATCATCGTCTAATGATGAAACATTTTGTACTTCATGGTATTGTATTTCTTTATCAATCTTCGCTTGTTGCCTTTTTTCAGATCGCAAATGGTTATAAGCTACATAAGTAGAAGATTTAATCAACCATCCAGGTATGTTTTCAATTACTTTCCAGTCGCTACGATATAATTGTAAAAATACTTCTTGTGCTAACTCTTCAGCGATAGATTGATCTTTAACAATCCATATAATCTGTTTCACAGCATAAGCATAGTACTGCTTAAATAAATCTTCAAAAGGCATATCAGAAGCATGACTTTCTTCATTTTTTATGGTTAACATGTTAGTTTAAACCTCACTTTCAATTTGATGCCTGTATTATAGAGAAACCAGAAAAACGGATTTTGTGACAGTTTTTCTGGTTATTTTTTTATTATGTACTAAAAAAAGCATTCATCTGATTAAAAGATAAATGCCAAAAGGGAAATAAAAACATAAAACTATAACTCTTGCAGTAGTTTTCTATTAATGGGGTACCGACACATCGCTATCAAGCTAATAAAAAGAAATGCCCCCTAGAATGAAAAAAACGCCATCCTTTCCTATGATTCTACAGAAAGAATAACGTATTTTTTCATTTTAGTGGAACAATTAATCTCTTAAGTTGATGAGCATGCAGCAAGCCCCTTTAAAGGTAATATTGCAGTACCAGGCTGCCCTCTATACTGAAAAGGTAATATCACAACTCAAACTGCTATATTTATTTCCTGTCGAATACACTCTTTTTTATTAGCACGTTTCCATAAATATATGGTGTAGAAGAATAAAATTGCAATAATAATATATGCAAAAAGCGACGAGGCTTGAACATTCCCCATAAAATTAAAGAAATTATTAAAAGTGTGGAAAGTAATGGTGATAATAATTGATTGCTTATTTACGATAAGTAAGGACAGAACAAGTCCAACTAAAAATGCATATATGATTTGTAAAATGGTATCTTCAATAGACTGCCCACCAATTAGTTGTAATAAATGGGTGATACCAAACAAAAAACTTGAAATCAAAACTGATTTTTTTATCCCCTTTGAAAACAACATTTTGAGCATAAATCCACGAAAAAAGATTTCCTCAATAAATGCAACAACAAAAAATTGCATGATAAACATAAAAAATAAGTCAGATACCGATGTTGTGTTTAATCCTTTATTACCAAGTAGTATTACTAATAGAACAAGCACTAATGGGGAATTTAATAAAATGGTATTCTTCATTGAATTATTTAACTTAATATCAAAGAAATAGAATTTCCACTTGTTCTTTATTGTTAAATATATTAAAATTCCCACTGCTAAAGGAACAAGTCCAATAAATTGTAATACTGGACTGGATGGCTTAGTAATAGTTTGATAGGCCCCGTTAAGCGTGTAAAAAATCATTAATAAACATTCTAACCCAATAATTTTTAAAACAATATTCTGATTTACCTTCATCTAGAATCCTCCCCTATTTATCGATTTGAGCATTTTTCTTTTGGATTACTGCACTGTTACTATTTATAGATTAATAGTAACTTATTAATTCATCAAATAATTTACTGATATTTCAAAAAAATATAGTATAAAACACTTTATTGTCCTCATGATAAGGTAAACAAATACCTCAAACGAGAAAATTGATCTCTTCAAATTGAAAATATATAAAATTCCTTTTTGGGGGTTTTATATATTTTTTTAGTTGATGGCGATGTGGTGAGACCCCATAAAGAAAAGACACCCTAAGGTGCCTTCCTCCGACTTGAACCACTTTAATTTAATAATATGTATTGGACATTAAGTAAACACGTCCTATAAAACAGAATCATTTATTTTCAACAGATTGTTAGTGTACAAATACAAGAGAATCGAGATCGTTTGTTTGGCTAGATTAAAGCAACGCCACACCACACCTATATGGTTGAAATGTGTTACGCCTTCTAATCGGAGAGTCAGCTTTATAGAACGTGTCCACAATTTATATTTTACTACATGTAATATTTATTTTATGTAATTTTTACAAATATGTATAATTACATAAAATTTACGAGAAAAAGAGAGTATACTTTGATATTGTGTAATAAAGATAAGGCCCACCTACGGAAATAGGTGGGTTTTTTGTTAGGCATTACTATCTCATTGCACAAAAGGGAATTTGCATTAAAATAATATCATATTCTTAGAGTTCTTATATTGAGAAAAAAGACACTCTTATGAGTGCCCCTTTTTTTAGTAACCGAATCCGCCGCTACCGCCGCCCCAACAACTACATCCTATAATGATTAACAGGATGAATAGAACGATCAGTAAAGCAAATCCGCCACCTAACTGTCTACGCTTAAAGACTAAAGTTACCTTTAGCCCTCCAAGACTCGCTACGAGCGAATGGCTAGTTCTTACTCGACGGGAATCCCACCCGTTATATGATACGACCTAGGCTCGGCCGCACACCTGCCTCGTTAGTTAATATGAAAATGAAACCCAATGTCTTTCAGGCGAAAGTATAATCTTGGTTTGGAAATATACAACTGTTTGGACATAAAAAAGACCATCGAAATGATGGTCTTGCAGACTGTAGACAAATGCATAAAATAGCGGATGAACCTTTCTCTGAACACTTACTTTACTTCTTTCATAAATAGTCTAACGTTTTCAGCGATTTCTTTGAATTTGGTATGGTGTAAATAATGTGATCCATCCATGGTTACTACTTTTCCATGTACCGAGTCTTTGATCTGCCCTTCATGCAGAGGTATCCATCCTGCTACACCTTCATTATTCGCTTGTACAAAGAGAAGAAGTGGAAGATATTTAGGGAAGATTAAACCTTGAGCCCCTTTAAAATTAGACGAAATATGGTCCATCTCATTCAAGGTTGTGTCATTATACATGTTTTTATTCGAAATCATTTTCATTTGCTCTACGGTTTTTTCATCAAATGCCAGTCCAGCATAGGGGTCAGCACTGATTTTCATAACCAATCTTAAGAGACCTGATTTTTTGAGATATGCAAACGTTTTTAATGGGAAATTGATATCCATACCCAGTTGTGTTGCAACACTGCTATCGATTCCGACAAATGCAGTCACCTCGTTTGGATATTTGTTCACATAATCAATTCCATAAATGCCTGTAATGGAGTGGCCCATGAGCATGTATCTGTTAATATTAAGCTGCTGTAGAGCTTCATGAACTTCACTTACCATATTCTCCGTGGTTCGCTCTTTTACAGTTTCATCACTTAATCCATAACCGAAAGGCTCTACCGCAACAACTTTGTAAAATGGAGATAATTCATCGATAAGAAGCTTAAAATCAAGCCCTGGAGTAGCTGTTCCATAACCAGGCAGGAGCACGATCGTTTCCTCGCCCTCGCCTTGAATTAACACATTCATGTTTCTCCCGTCTACAGATACGTGCTGCCCGTAGGGCACTATTCGTTTTTGCTCCGAATGACTACTCATCACATTTACGATATAAACAATACCTAAAAAAAGTACAATGGCTAGAACGATTGCTCCTATGATTTTAAGTAAGATGTTTCGCGCTTTCTTTATTTTCATTCCCCTCAGCGTTTTCTTTTCCTCTTGTTGTGTCACTTTCATCTTCTCCTGTCCTGATCTGTTTGCCTTCCTTCATGTGCCTGTAATGAAAACTTAACCAATGAAGATGTACTCACCATGACGACAATATGAACTGAATATGAACTGCCAAAAAAAATGCTACGGCTCTATATGCAAGTAAGCTTGCATATGAGTCGTAGCATAGAGAATGAATCTAACTAATCTGTTGGTGTAGTGATTGGCAAGGTGACAATGAAGGTCGTTCCTTGACCAAGTTCACTTTTCACTCGGATGTCACCTTGATGAAGCGACACGATCTGTTTAACGATAGCGAGTCCCATACCACTTCCGTCATACTTACGACTGTGGGAACGATCGGCCTTAAAAAAACGCTCGAATATACGCTTCTGGTCGTCAAGGTGAATACCAATACCAGTGTCGGATATTAGGATTGTCACGTTTTTGGTATCTTGTTTGATGCTTACGTTAATCACGCCGGCATCCTCGGAAAATTTGATGCTATTTCTGAGGATATTCGTCCATACCTGATTTAACAGGTCATGATCAGCCGTTACTTTAACTGTCTGTAAATCAAGCTCGAAATGTATATCGCGAGCAGACCATTGTGGCTGGAGCGCCACGATTATCCGTCGGATTTGTTCATCGAGGCTGAGCGTGACGATCCGCAGTTGCTTTGACTGCGATTCAAGAAAACTCAGCTTTAGCAGGTTATCGCTCATTTTGGACATCCTTTTCGCTTCAGCGATGATAATATCAAGATAACGGCTTCGTTCGTATTCTGAAAGGTCAACTTGCTTAAGCACTAGAGCATAGCCGGATATCGAAGTGAGCGGAGACTGAACCTCGTGCGACACGTTCGTTACGAATTCCCTGCGCATCCGCTCAAGTTGCTGCAGATCGTGCATCATTTCTTCGAAGCTGCGAGCCAAAGTACCCAGCTCACTCGTTTGCTTAATATTCAACTTGACGTTGAAATCTCCAGATGCTATCCGCTTGGTCGCTTTTGTCAGCTTTTTTATCGGTCTTACCAGGAATACAGAGGCAACTAGAATCAATAAGCTTCCTGCAATCAACGAACATGTTGCAAAGACCAATGCCCATTTTGTGACAAAAGAGGCTGAAGGAGAGGCGAGCGCTTCCAAAAATATCGCTTTCGTTCCCATTTCCGTTTTCAACGGCAACCCTAAGAGGACCGTGGCAATACCATTAGGAGTGTCCTGAACAACACCTCCATCTAATACTTTCTTTAGTTGCTCCATCGTCACAGGCGCAGGTTTGTGTCCGTGAAGTTTACCGTAAGACTTGAACTGACCCGTTGCTTCGTAAATTCGAATATAATAAGAATCGAGCTGCTTCATTTCACTTACGAACAAGTCCGCTTCATGTAACGGAAAGGTCTTGTAAATCCGGACGATGTCTTGGCCAAAGTTACGTAAGTTGATTTGAGCGTTTTCGTTCAATTTATCTTCGAATATCCAAGTTGACACCAAAAAAGAAATGATCGTGCCCCCGATGATGGAGACTAAAAATGTCAGGACAACACGTATATATAAGGATCTGATCATTCATAAACCTCAAGCCGATACCCAAGCCCGCGCACCGTTTCGATCCGAAAATCGGGTGTTGTCGCGAACCGTTCACGCAGCCGTTTAATATGTACGTCTACCGTTCGATCATCTCCGGCGTAATCGATACCCCAAATCTGATCGATCAACTGCACGCGCGTATAGACTTGTCCGGGTGTTCCAGCGAGCTTATACAGCAATTCGAACTCCTTTAGCGGCAACGTAAGCGACTCCGTCCCTTTCATCACCTTATAGGTCTGTCGATCAAGGATGACGTTCCCTAAATGGATCGTCTGCGTGGAGCCAATCTTGTATCGTTTGAGTAGTGCCCTAACACGAACCGTCAACTCTAACGGATCGAATGGTTTGGTTAAATAATCGTCCGTCCCAAGTTCGAAACCTTTCACTTTCTCCCATGTTTCTCCTCTCGCAGTCAGCATAAGTAAAGGTAGATCAGGATTGGCTCTTCGGAGCTCCTTGCTTAACGTCCAACCATCCATAATCGGCATCATAATGTCAAGTACGACAAGATCGACATTCGTTGAGATGTAGACGGCCAGTGCTTCCTTGCCGTCCGCTGCTTCAGCTGTTGCGAATCCGTCGTTGCGTAGAAATAAACAGACGAGTTCGCGAATGTTCGCATCGTCGTCAGCAACTAGTATAGTAGGCATCGGTTCCCTCTTTTCCCTGTTTTCCACCGCATTATTTCAAGCAATCATTATACTATAAATTAACACGTATGTTGATTAACCAAAGTAATACAGTTTCTTGATTTATCGACCTGTAGAATTCAAGTGTTTCTTTCAAACTAATTTGTCACTCAATTGACAAGGCTTCACAAAGAAACAGGCGTGTGAAACCTGCAAATGACAAGCGTTTATTTTGTCTTTTGGCCTTGTGCACGAAGAAATTTCAGCAAAGCATAGGCAATTATAGCTGTGAATAACTGATTGAACAACGCATTGGATGTTGTGCCAAACAATACGGGAACGTTCAAATTCAGCTAAATCCAGCGGAAAAATGATTCAATTGCCCAGCGCTATTTGTACATGGCGGCGATTCCTTCGGACAGATAGATTGGTAGAACACATATTCCCCAAACTACTCCAGTAATTACACCATCTGAAATAACACGTCCCATACCCACTAATTATTTTTCATCAAATGCGTAAATGGCGTATCAACTTTGATTGCACATTCGTTCCAAATCATTACTTGTTAATTTAAGTGAATTCCACCATAAAGATTCATATAGGTTTAGTAATTAGTCAAAGTTATTAGGGTGTTCTGTCGTATAATTTATATATTATCATATAATTACCTCCTGATTTTTGTATATTATAGTTCTACATCAACACATAATATATAACTTTTTCTCATTGCTTATTGAACTAATCTGCTCCGTTCAAGAAGAACCCTATCAGTTTAAATAACTCAGATTTTGGCAAAATTAAATTGATTCAAATGATACCCACCTTTTAGTAATCTCAGAAAATTTCTTAGTCGCGAGTGAGGTTGGTTTTCTTATAGCTAATCCAATAGTTCGATAGCTATCACTTTCAAGTGGAATGGCTGCAAAAGAAATTTTTGATGTCGGTATAATCATTTCTGGCAATATACTAATTCCTAGATTATTCTCCACCATAGAGATCACTGAGTATTCATTCATATTTTCGAATCGAATATTGGGGCTAACTTTATTCTCCCTAAATATTTTTTGAATATCATCATAACACTGATATGTTGGCATAATAAAAGGTACATTTTCTATTTGTTGCATTGATACTTGGTTTTCCTTACATAATGGGGATTGGTTAGATACAACACATAAAAGTCGATCCCTCTTCAATTGTACGATTTCAAAGGATTTTTCAAATGATTTAAAGTAAGTATCATTATTAATAAATCCACAATCTAATCTCCCGTTTTGTAACCAATTCTCAACCTCAGCATAGTTTCCTTCCAGTAATTCAATTTCAATATTTGGAAACTTTTCCTCCATTTTTTTAAGAATACCAGGAATCCAGTTTTTAGAAATACTCGAAAAAACCCCCACTCTTACTGTTCCTTTTTGGAACCCATTGATAGCGGCTACTTCCTGCTTCAGCATGTTGTTATAGTATAAAATTTTCCGAACGGTAATTAAAAGCTCCTCTGCATTTTTGGTCAATGTTAAAGTAGAGTGATTACGAATAAATAAAGGAAAGGAAAACTCTTTTTCCAAACTGCTAATTGCATGACTTACAGCAGATTGGGTGAAACCTAACACTTCTGCAGCTTTTGTAAAACTATTGAGTTCTGCCACTTTGTTAAATATTTCATATTTTGTTAAAGTCACTATGGTCCTCCTCATGAATTTTATTCATGTCTCCATTATATTTCTTCGTTTTATTTAATGCCATTACCAACATACAATAAGTGCATGCTCTATTATATGACCCTTGACAAGGGATGTATTTTTTATGGAAGGATGAAGTGAAATGCAAAAAATTTTAGTTACAGGTGCTGCAGGTAAAATTGGCCAAGATGTTACAAGATTCCTAGATAAGCAAGGGAATTACCAGTTACGGCTAGCAGATATTAACTTATCTGCTTTAGAAACTTTTAAAGATACAAATCACGAAATCATATATTTAGATGTTTCTGATTTAGCTGCTTGTCAAGAATTTACGAAAGGTATAGATATAGTTATACACTTGGCAGGTAATCCTTCGCCAAATGCTGATTTTTATGGCTCCTTATTAGAAAATCATATAAAGGGAACCTATAATATTTTTAGAGCTGCTAGCGATAATAATGTATCCAAAGTGATAGTTGCTTCCAGTGCTCAAACAATTGAAGGCTATCCTTTGGATTATCAACCACATGCTTATTCACCCACGAGGCCCAAAAATATGTACGGGGTAAGTAAGTGTTTTGCAGAGGCTGTTGCTTCTTATTTTGCTTATGAAGAAGGGTTACAAAGTCTTGCTATTCGTATAGGTGCATATGATGATTATAATCCATATGGTAAACCACTAACAGCTAGAGATATGAGTGCATACTTAAGCCCAGAAGATTTTATGGACCTTCTCTTAAAGTCGATGACGGCAAAGAACTTACCTCCATTTTCAATTTTACATGGGGTATCTAACAACAGGTTTAAACGAATTGATATTGAAGGAACAAGAAAGTTAGTTGGTTATAGCCCAAGTTCTGATGCTTTTGTACTAAGTGGTATTAAGTTCTTTGATTCTTGATAAAGGCATATCTAGAAAAGAGATTATATTATTGTTATTTAGCTTTTATTTGTTCTATTTTCAATAGCTACAGTTTCTATAATCATAAATATTCCAATTTTCCCAGATAGAGCACACTATTCTTCTGTCTCATTTGTGGAACAACTCTATTGTCACCACTAGTTCCACAGATGTTCTTTTCCTTTTCAACATAATGGGGTAGCACCACACATCCATCAACTTAAGGTATCTTTTTATACAAAATGTGGTTTTTTCACGTAGTCTTTTATTATCTTTTATAGATAGCATAAAAGTAGGCACATCAAATAAACCCTGACGGGTTTCAAATTTTCCGCTATGCTACCTGATGGGCAGAAGTGGTATACTCATACACAACACCTAAAATATCAAAGACTGTTTTTTTCTCATATCTGTGAGATTTTCGTCCGTTTCGCTGTAGGAGGTTAAACAGACGAAGGAGAATCTTTGATAATTCTTGGGTGTTTTTATGTAGTGCTTGATGAAAAAGTAAGAAATAATCTTTAATTATGTACATCGCTTTATATTCACTTAGTTCTTTCTGTTTCTTACGTAACAGGAGTTCTCTCATTTTAAACATAGTAGAAGAACATAATAGGATACTAATGAGTTGTCCATAAAGGTGGCATTCTAATCGCTCTTGTTTAATAGATTTACAACGATGAATTCGAAACCAAGATTTCCATATTTTAAATAACAGCTCAATTTGCCAACGCAGTGAATATAAATCATAGATTTTCTCTTTCGGTACCCATTCCGTAGGAATGTTTGTCATATATACCGTAATTCCTTGTAAAAGTTTCGTACGCTCTGTATATGTAATCCCTTTTTTCTTTTCACGAATAGCTCGATCATGTAGACGTTTCTGTTTTTGCTCCTCTGTACATCTATAAACCACAATGCGAGTGGGTAGTTTGTCTTTGCTCCCTACATATACATCATGTAATTCATACACTTGGCCAGGTTGTAATTGGTTCATGATGTCTTCCAAATGAATTTGTATATATACCGGTCTCAATTGAGCAGGTTTTGTTTTAAATACCACTGTTTCGAATTCTTTTCTATATATTTTAGTTGGTAATTTAAGACGCGATAAATAATACCCTTCCTTATCTTGGATCGATTTAAAGTCTTGTAAACGAAAATACCCTAAGTCACGAATATATAGTTCATTCTTTTGTGTCATGTCCATTCGAGTCGCCCCATATGCCTGATCACTTCGTTTTCCTGGTTCAATTTTCACATCAGAAAACTCTCCACTCAACAAGTCATACTCTAATTGAATTTTCACACCAGCTGTATGACTACAGCCTCCGGCACCAGGATAAGTAGCTGCGAATCGATCTGGAACTTGAAAGGTTGTAGAATCAAGGATGCGAATCCGCTCAAAGTAAGCAGAAAGAGAATGAGAAATTGTAGATGATCCTCCAATTTTAGCTTGTAGAAGTGTAGTAAATACATTTCGAAAGAAGGCTACAGAAGCCGAGTTAAATCGTCGATTCAGTCCCTCAGGACTTAATAAAATTCCTGTTGAAGTTTCTAATTGACTACAAAGTTGAGTAAGAGAGGTTGTAGCGATTTGTTGATTTAACCATACACACAAAGATAAAAAATGGTGCCCATGGCACTTACGTTTTCGTTTCATTCCGCCTGCTTCTATAGCTAATTGATTCAGTGTAGCGGGAGACATATAGCGATATAACTCTTCGGCAAATAAAGACAACTCTTGTTTTTGATGCATATTCATAAAAAGCACGTCACCCTTTCTCATTAACATAAGAGAATAGTAACGTGCTTTTAACTTCAAGAATAGTCTAAATCCTTAAGTTGATGGATGTGGGGTAGCACCACATTGCTATCAAGTTAAAAAATCTGTTGTTTCCCAAAACGAAAAAATGAGCTGAATTCTTATAGACAACTGTGGAAGGATAAAATTTTCGTTTCGGGGGTATTTCAAAACCTTAAGTTGATGGGCATGGGGTACTATAAAATTTTAGCTTGATGAGCATGGGGCAGCGTCAGGAAAATGCGGATTTACAATGCTAAGCAAAATTTCATAAGAAAAAGCCGATTTCCGGTACTCTAAGAGAATAATTGGCTTTTTACTGTTAAGTTGTTTGTAGTGATTGTAGGGAGTCTAATGATGCAATTTCTTTTATACTAAATCGGTATTTTCCTAGAATATTAATGTGTTCCCATTCTAATGGAGAAATATATTTCAATAATTCTTCATTAAGATGGGAATCAAATAACTCAACTTTCGCACCTATAAAATAAGCGGGGAGATTTAGCTATATTGAATTTAGAGTCTATCAATTGTGTACTGTACAACTTGAGTAAAATGAAAAACACCTCAATCCTTGGTATAGTGAGATTACCTAGAAATCACTACCACAGAAGAGGTGCCTTAACTACAATAGCTCAAAATAACCAATATCATCAACTACCAAAAGAACTTAATTCTATTTTTTCCGAGCTTGAAATGAATATCCAGCTAAGGATGCAGTCTATCGCTTCTTATAAACGGTGCCAATGTTCAATTGGCGCCCTTTCCTGCTGCTGTTTAGTATGAATGCGATTAAAAAAGTAACTCGACTTACGAAAAAAACCGCTCCAAAGTGTTGATTGTGCTTATCATCGTAACCGCAGTAAAAAAGTTGAATTGCTAGCACACTATTTTGAAACCTTGGTTAACTATTCCAACTTTGAAGTATTTCCTGTTATTAATCAATGAGTAAGGGGCAAAATTTAAAGTATATGGTGGCACTATTTGTACTTCTTTCTGTAATCTCTACTCATCGAATAAACCTAGAGCTATCACTCATGCCTTCAGTTGAACACCCTGATGACTGAGCTAAGATAAATTATGGATGAAGCGCCCGTGCCATCGCATCAAAATAATTCTGACTGGCACGCTGACTTACTACGGCTTCAGGCACAAATACTTCAAAACAATGGAAGCAACCGGGGTAGAGGTGAAATTCAACGTCTACTCCTGCTTGTGCAAGTCGTGTTACATATTCAATAGTTTCATCTCGAAATAAATCGAGTTGACCTACACATGTATAAGTTGGCGGTAGCCCTGCTAAGTTTTCTGCTCTCGAAGGTACGGCATAGGGAGATAGTTCGTTGGAATCTTTCTCCTTGCCCAAGTACATACTCCAAGCCGCCAAATTGTTTGCTCTATTCCATGTTGCGTGGTCTTCTGTAATCTCATAGCTTGATGGTGTTATGTTGCGGTTGTCAAGCATCGGATACAGCGGCATCTGGAATATAATAGATGGACCTCCTTTATCCCGAGCCATTAACGCAAGCGCTGCTGTTAGTCCACCGCCTCCACTTGCACCGGCGATCGCAACTCGATTCACATCAATGCCCAGCGAGTCTGCCTCATTTGTCATCCAAACCAATCCTGCATAACAATCTTCGATAGCCGCTGGATAAGGATGTTCGGGAGCAAGTCGATAATCGACAGACACAACAACACATTTAGCAGTCTGAACAAAGCGTTCACACAAAACATCGTCCATATCGGGGTGTCCCATTACGTATCCGCCACCATGAATCCACAGCATAGCTGGAAGTTTATCAAGATTGTTCTCAACTGGTTCGTAAACTTTAACTAACATCTCGCCGGCAGCGCGAGGAATCATTCGCTTGGTCATGTGTACAAGTTCTGATTTTTCCAAATGTGGATTCGACAAGAGACTTCGACTCGACTCTAAATTCTCCTCTAATTGAAAGCCTGGAAATTGTGAGAAAGCCTGTTTTAATTCTGGTAATACTCGACTGTCAATTTTCATATAAATTCCTCCAGGTAAATAATGAGACTTGATTCAATTCTTATGGAATGATTAACGGAATAGATGTGTCTCCTGTTCTCCTTCAGCTTCCCATTTGGCAATTTCCTCTCGTACACGAGGGGCAACTTCTGTTCCAAGCAATTCTATGGCACGCATGACTTGATCATGTGGCATGGTACTTAATGGTACATACATCATAAAGCGTGTAATCCCTACATGCTTACGAAGATGTATGATTTTTTCGGCGACTGTATCTGGATCACCAACATACAACGCCCCTTCAAAACTTCGTGCAGCATCAAAGCTGGAACGATCATAATAAGGCCACCCCCGCTCTTTACCAAGTTTATTCATGCCTGCCTGAGTGGAAGGGAAAAATGTATCTGCTGCTAATTCCGTATTCTCTCCAACAAATCCAATTGAATGAGATCCCACCTGAAGTTTTGATACATCATGACCAGCGTGAGCCGCCGCTTTCTTATATAGCTGTACAATTCGTGCAAAGTGCATTGGGCTACCACCAATAATCGCCAGCATAAGTGGTAATCCCAGAAAACCGGCACGGATAGCAGACTCCTGATTTCCACCGCTACCAACCCATATCGGTAAAGGATTTTGAACAGGTCTTGGATACACACCTAAACTATTAATTGCTGGTCTATGTCCGCCTTCCCAAGTCACTTTTTCGGACTGACGTATTTTGAGCAGTAGGTCCAAATGTTCTTCAAACAGTTCTTCATAGTCCTTCAAGTTATAGCCAAACAATGGAAAAGATTCGATAAAGGAACCACGACCCGCCATAATCTCTGCGCGTCCATTTGAAATGCCATCCAGTGTAGAAAAATCCTGAAAAACGCGCACAGGATCAGCTGAAGAAAGCACAGTTACTGCACTCGCGAGCCGTATCTTTTTCGTTTGTGGTGCCGCCGCTGATAGAACCATCGCTGGAGAGGATGCTGCATAATCCTTCCTATGGTGCTCACCAACACCAAACACATCAAGTCCTACTTGATCAGCAAGAACGATTTCTTCAACAACTTCACGTAATCGCTGTGCGTGACTTATCACTTCACCACTATGTACATCTGGTTTCGTTTCTACAAAAGACGTAATACCTATTTCCATTTGTTATCTCTCCTAGTCCAATTAGATTTTAAGTCAAAAAAATTAATCATTTCCTTTATGGTAGTAACGTGTTTCTCATATTGGCTAACACACGTTTATTTCATGAAATCTTAACTCGTCTGGTCATAGCCCAAAAAAGAAGAGCGAAAGCACTGACAGAGGCTCCGAGTAAGGAAACCCCTCCCCAGCCAAAGTGTGCGTATATTTGAGTCGACGCAATTGAACCACCAGCACTGCCGATAGAATAAAACACCATATATCCAGCAGTAAGTCGACTCCGTGCTTCTGTATGCAATGGAAGGATCATGGTTTGATTCGTGACATGTATTGCCTGTACGGCCAAATCAAGTAGAACTATCCCTATCACTAATGCGATTAACGACTGCTCTATATAACTGATGAACAACCATGAAATCAATAATAGAGCTAAAGCAATACCTGTCGTTCGTTGTCCGTAACCTTGATCGGCCAATTTCCCTGCCCGTGCCGCAGCTAAGGCTCCAGCCACACCTACAAGACCGAATGCGCCAATTGCACTATGAGATAGAGCAATTGGAGGTGTACTAAGTGGCAGTACTAGTGAAGTCCACAAAATGCTGAAATCAGCAAAAATCAGCATGGCTAGAACAGAGCGAACGCGTAACGTTCGTTCTTGAATAAACAAAGCAAGCACCGATCTAATCAACTGAGGGTAAGATAGCGATTTTACCTCGCGCTCAACATTGGGCAACATCTTTATAAACATAAAAACCATCAAAAGCATGAGCGCAGCAGAAAATAGATATACAGCACGCCATCCCGCAACATCTGTTAATATACCAGCAAAAGTACGTGCAAGAAGTATGCCAATAACAATCCCACTTGTTACAATGCCAACGACACGTCCTCTTTCTGTAGGGGAAGCGATGGTCGCTGCAAACGCCACGAGAGTCTGTGTCACAACTGCAAGCAGACCCACCAAAGCCATACCTGCGAAAAGTACCATGCTGGAGGAAGCAGTACCAACTATAACCAGAGCTGTTGTAGATAATAGCATCTGACCGACAATTAGACGTCGCTGGTTTAGCAAATCTCCAAGCGGTACGAGTAGCAGTAAGCCCAATCCATAAAAAATTTGTGTAACGGTAATAACAATACCAATAATGGAATGGTTAATACTAAACTCATTAGATAGTTGATCAAGCAACGGCTGTGCAAAGTAAATATTGGCAACAGACATTCCACAGGCAGTCGCAAACAATAATGCCAAAGCGTGAGACATGGATGGCTGTTGATTCAAATTAGGTTTTGTTATGGAAGATTTATGACTTATCTTAGTGTAGAGTGGATCATCGTCTACATTTGTCTCTGTTTTAAACATACATTAACCTCCAATCACATTAGATTTTTAATCATAACGTACCGTTCAGTACAATATGATTACTGGTAAATATAACTTAGTCTCATTCATGATGTCAACGATTTTTTTCACTAAAGTTAATGTTGCATTAAATGAATGGAGCTTGATTTGACAGGAAGAATGGCTAATTATATAATAATTACATACTGTTTGGTAATAAAAACAACAATTGTAATTACCTACACACCTATCCTAAAACAATTAATAAAATCAAAGTTTGAGGAGGAGAATTCTTAATGGCAAGAACCCGTGAATTTGATGAGGATCAAGTTTTAGATGCAGCAATGCAGTTATTTTGGGAGAAGGGATATGAGGCTACCTCATTAAGTGATCTTACTTCTAGAATGGGCATTCAACGCCCTAGTATTTATTCGACTTTTGGAGATAAGAAAGAATTGTTTGAAGCCGCACTTCGCAGGTATACAATGTCTCGGGCCTCTGATATACGAAATAGGCTTCAAAGTCACTCCTCTGTAAAAGAGGCATTTTCTATTTTCTTTGCCGATGTCGTCAATGAAGAATACGCAGGGGATCTTAGTAAAGGTTGTTTTTGTATCAATACAATGGTTGAACTAGCACCTCATGATGAGAGATTTGAAATTTTGACCAGAGAACATCAAATGTACCTCGCCGTCATTTTTCAGGAGACGATCGAACGAGGAATTCAATCAGGTGAGCTGGAAGTCAACACAGATGCAAAGTCTTTGGCACAGGCACTGATTGTATCGTTAATCGGTCTAACGGTTATGATGAAATCTCGCCCCCAACGTTCATTTGTGGACAATGTAATAGCAGCGACGCTCACATTACTTAAGTGACATGATTGTATTTAAAAGTACGAAAACCATACCTTTATAGGGGTAACGTCAAATCTCCATCAAGCTACAATTTTATAGTACCCCCAGAACGAAATTTTGTGCTAACTTGTAACAAAAATGCTCATTTTTTCGTTTTGGGGCTGATTTGTTTTCTTAAGTTGATGGGCATGTGGCAATGGCCCATATAACAACAATTAGTTAAATTAATATTTTATTCGTTGTTTTATTTCTTTAAAACGATCATGTATTAATTTCTTGATATCCGGGTGATCTTTATATAAGGTAACGGTATACATGATGGAAGATGCAAGAATAGTAGACCATATTAACCAATCTCCAGCATGAGAAAGAACTTTAATTATTTCACTCGTAAACTGTTCCTGTCCCGCTTGAAATGTCGATACGAGCGAGTTAAGATTGAACAACAATAAAATAACAATCCTGCCCAAAAGCATAATAATCCATCCGATAATATACGTATAGCCTCCAACACTACATAATTGATTATTATGATGAAAAACTTTCACCCTCTTAGCTTGCCAATAACCAACTATCGCTCCTAATATAAGCAAGCTAATTAATTCAATTGTAATAATATAGTCCAATCTATTTGGAAGACCCATATAAGTTCTGATTATAGCCATGATTGGTATACCAAGAAGATCGAAGCTATCTACTTTCTTCGGGATAAGCTGCCTAATAATCAATACAATAACAACTACAAGAATAATAATGAAAACTTTATTCATGCGATTAATCCCTCTTTTTTTCTTTTAAATAATACTCAATAAGTTGATTTACTTTTTCTTCTGGATATGATTCTGGTGTTTGAAGGACATGAATTACTAGCCCATCAATAAATCCGTACAGTATCTCTAATTCAAATTCTCTATTGTGACCTGGTGTGACGTATCCTAGATCCCTCATTAAATCTAGAATTATTCCCATAAGATACCTCGTATGGTCATCCATTTTCTTCCGAAGTTCAATAAGTTCTGGAGAACTAAAGGATATACCCAGAAATGTAATCCAAACCTTCCCTTCCAACATTTCTTCTTTATTAGAAGGAATAATAAATTTCATTAATCTTCTAAGTGCTTCTTCTTTCGTTCCCTTAAATTCACTTGTACGAGTGTTTGCCCGTTCTTCCATTCGATTCAATACTAAATTCATTGCATAATGAATTAATTCATTTTTAGACGAAAAATGATGCTGAACAAGTCCAACCGAAATGTTTGCCTCGTCAGCGATTTGCTGTATAGAAGCTTTATCAATACCTTTTTCTAATATTACACGCCAAGTAGCAGTGGCTATCTGATTCTTCCTTTGTATTTGATCAACAATTTTAGGCACTCATATCCTCCTCCCTTTTTATAATATGATCATATTATTTTAGGTTTCACATTGCTCTCAAGCTAACAAAACAAAATTCCCCTATAATAAAAAATACGGTATTCCTACCGTATCCTCTAAAAAAAGAAACAGCATCTACTAGCATTTTTGAAAAAACGTTAGGTAAAAGTAAGAACATACAGTAGCTGGCTTTATTTTTAATATCATTCTTATTCCCCTTACAATCGTTCCAAAAAGATAGTAACTTTCCCCAAGAAGACTCTTACTGTCGACGTTCAAAAGCAAGACGTACAGCAAGACCTGTCAAGACGCTTGCCATAAGCCAACGCTGCACTCGCAGCCACGTTGGCTTATGGCAAACCATTTGGCAACTCTACTTGCTGTAAATACAATTAGGAGGTTGACTATAAAGCTAACCGTTATTTGTGTAAAGCCCAGAACTGCACCTTGTAGAAGCAACGATCCTTTCTCAGGATCTTCAAATTGAGGTAGAAGTGACACATACAAAATAGCAATCTTAGGATTCAGCAGATTCGTCATAAGTCCCATTAAAAATAATTTCCGTGGCGGCTCAATAGCAATAGTACGAGGTTCCATAATAGATGTAGCACCAGGCTTAATCGAATTCCATGCGAGCCAGAGTAAGTAAGCAGCACCTGCCCACTTAACTGCTTCATAGAGAGACGGAACAGCTAGGAAAAGGGCTGTAAGTCCGAACATTGTTGCAATTATATAAATTATGAAGCCAAGCATGATACCCAAAAGAGAAATGAATCCTGCCATACGCCCCTGCGTAATCGAGCGAGAAATGAGATAAATCATGTTAGGCCCAGGTGAACAAACCATACTAAGTGAAACAATTGCAAAAGCTAGCAAAGTGCTAAAACTGACCATGAATCTTCCACCCCTTTATCTTACATAAATTTCTTATCGTCCATTTTATCATGATTGAGGAGAAAAAAGATTAATGTATGCCTATTCATATAAGGTTAACATAGCGTATTATTATCGGGATTCACTGTATTTAGAAGACTATGAAAAGTCCTCCATTTTTTTAAACTGGGGGACTTTCGTGATCACAAGGCTTTAAAAGTAACCTATCCATAGTGATATTAAAGTTACTACTAACAGGGCAAGAAGAAATGTGATATTTCGAATCCACTTTTGTATATCATCAAAATACCGTTCTATAAATGCAACGTTGATATAAAACATGAAAAATACAACAAAGAAGGTAAAGTTACCAAATTTATCATTCAATTTTTCATTAGTAAATGTGCTTACATGAAGGAATAGTAAAGCAAAAGTTACTAAGAATAACTCAAATAGCCTTTTTTTGCTCACGCCACCACCACCCTACAGTAATTTCCTTTCGTTTTATTTTATCTGAACGTAGTGTGTAGCAGACTGTAAATATTATTTACTTATGTAAAAAAAGGCTAACAATTCAAGATCGTTAGCCTTAATCGCGCCTTTTAAAAAATAACTCAATATAACAAATGAATGATTCTTCAACTTACACTATATTCTCCTTTTATTACAAAAAACGAACCTCGAATTGTTCCAGCAAGTTTAGACTTCTGTCTAGCAAACTTAAACTTCTCTACTAACTCCGTTGGTATCTCCATTCCCTCAGAAAGCTTAAATCCAACGGCCCGCTTCTTTGGGTTATCCAACGTATACATGACGTTGACTGCAAGACCATCCTCATAGAAGACATAGGCAAATTTAATATTTTCCACTTGAAAACACGATGTTTCTAAAGGTTTTGCCGCAAACTCAATATCACGTTCTTCTTTCAAAATGCGGTTCACATAACCAAGAGTCTTCTCACTTTCACTAGCTGGTACAACCGTAAATTCATGCTTGTATTTATTCATAAAGTAACGTGCTTCATGGGCACGTAAACCAGCAAGTGCTTCTGCTACAGGTGAAGACTCCATGCCAGCTGTAGTTACGTTTTTAAAATCAACTATATTGGACAATTCCATCTCTCCTTTTAACACTTTACTTCCTAACAACTGGAATCCATATTTCACCAAATACTAAGCCGTTTCGCTGCCCCATCTCAACTGTTGTATTTGGCCCACCAACATAGGAAAAATCTTTTACTTCTGCTAATGCTTGACCAAATGCAATACCAGTAAGCTTATTACTTAGCTCCTCAGCTGTATTGCCTTCCCCTTTAACTACTAGGTATTCTCCCCTCGGAAACTGGATAACTCTAGATTCTTCTTGTATCGTTGCCTCTGTCATGACACCAGCGTAATACATCATCTTGTTATTCACCGCTTCACTCACAGAAAAAATGTAATCATTTGTAGCTAAAGCTTTTAAAGTGTCCAGCCTTCCATCTTCTTTAACAGCTGACCAAAAGTCTTCCTTTTCTTTATTTATTCCAGCAAAGTCTGTGTATTCGCTCTTAAGTTCAGTTCCAATACCTAACACGATAAAGCTATCTTTTTCTTCCAAAGTATAATTTTTCATATTCAAAACCTTCCTCTTTTTAAATTAATCAAATGATTTATCTTTTCATCTGATGAGTTTATAATATCCTTAAATCATGTCAAAAAATGATACTGTTTAGGAGACCAACATGAAAAAAGTTGAACGGATTAATACCATCATGCGGTACATCAACAACCGCTCCCACTTTACAATTTCTGAAATCATACAAGAATTTAACATCTCACGATCGACAGCTATTAGAGACATTAGAGAGATTGAAGCCATGGGGATGCCGCTCGTCGCTGAAGTTGGAAGGGCTGGGGGCTATTTTGTCATGCATAACTCTATCCTGCCCGTCGTTCGCTTTACTGATAATGAGGTCAAAGCTCTTTTTATTGCCTTTATGGCCACAAGAAATCAACAACTTCCCTATTTGAAAAGTCGTCAGTCTCTAGCTGAAAAACTACTAGGACTCATCTCAGAAATCCAGCAAGATGACCTTGTTCTTTTAAATCAAATCTTGCTTTTTGAAGGGACTAACCCTCATAATCCTGACCTACTTGAGCTTTCTGACCTCCCCCATCCTATGTTAGAAAAACTCATCCAAATCCTTCTTTTGGATAGCCATTTATTGATTACCATAAAAGAAGAAGCGGAAATCAAGTCTTATCCAATTTATCTACTACACCTTTATCAAGAAAAAAGCCATTGGATAATTGAAGTCTTTGACATAAAAGAAGAAAAAAAGAAGATGCTCCCTGTCGATCATCTCATCAATGTCGAACCCTATACGATGAAAAAGAGATTAAGTAAGAAAAAGATTTTAGAAAAACTCAGTAAGAAGGACGAAGCAATCAACCTTGTACTTGAACTTGGTCCAAAAGCGATTGCCCAGTTCAAAAAATACCATCCTTTAAAAATTTCTATTTCCTATACAAATCCTTACCAATCCACAGCCATTTTAAAGACTTTTATCAATGTTAACAATCTCGATGAATTAACAGAAATAACAAATTGGCTACTTTTCCTAGGTAAGGATATCAAAATTAGGGAAGTGCCTGAAGAATTGTTAGAAGGTTTAAAAGAGAGATTATGTTTATACTGCCCATAAGCAGTGACCAGTTACACTCAAAATAATATTGAGTTTGACTAGATGCCAGTTACCCCTATTTAAATACCTAGTAAAAACATTTTATTCGTTACCGCTACTTTAAACGCTCTTCTAAGAATAACGCCAACACAAAAAAAGACATGAACTAATCTTTGTTCATGTCTTTTTATATTAGATTTTAACCCTCACTAAATTACTTGTTTAATATTCTAATGTGGATTTATCTTATCCATAATCTCTTTCATTCTTTTTTCAAATCCCACTATTTTAGCACTTGAACTAACAATAGCGAATTAGAATAATGACTTAATACTTGCTAGGACAGTAAGTATACCTACAATAATGACAAATACATTGCTCATTTTCCCTCTGTATTTAGCCAGTACTGGTACTTTACGAATCGCATACATTGGTAATAGACATAAGATCGCAGCAACTAACGGACCGCTAAGGGCATCAATGATTCCAAGAATACTTGGATTTGCATAAGCAACATACCAACATGTTAATACGACAAAAGCAAGAATCATTGTCTTAACTGTTTTTTCTTCGATAGCTTTTCCGCGTGTTTTACCAAACTTGATAATTACGTCACGCATTACCTCATATGCCCCTATATAATGGCCAAGGAAAGACTTAGTTATAGCCACAAAAGCAATGATAGGAGCTGCAATAGTGATTACTGGTGAATTAAGCTCATTAGCAAGATACGATAGAATTGATAAGTTTTGTTCTTTAGCCATCATAAGATCTTTTGGAGTTAAACTCAGTGCACTACTCCAAACAAAGAACATAACTACTACGAATGTCATAATATAACAAACTTTTTGTATTTGAGCACATTTGGCATCAGTAGCTTCTATTCCATAGGTAGCTCTCTGTTTTATAACAAATGACGAAATCAGAGGAGAATGATTAAATGAGAATACTATGATTGGTAGTATCATCAATATCACTCCAAAATACCCTGTCCCTGTTGAAGCAGTAGAAACACTTGAAAAACTGAGCATTGACGTATTCCACTGTGGAATTAAAGATATTGAGATAAAAAGTAAAGACACGATAAAAGGATATACTAGCATGCTCATTATCTTTACAATGATATCTTGACCAAAATTTAGTATAGCTATAAGGCCGAGCACTAATACAAGAGATAAAATGGCCCTTGGAGGCTCCGGCATGTGCAATTGATGCACGATAAAACTACTTGCAGTATTTGTAAGTGCAACCGAATACATCAGCACGATCGTATAAATTGAAACGAAATATACTATGTTAAAAATGATACTTGCCTTATTTCCAAAATACTCTCTTATTGTACCTGTGATCCCCTCATCAGCAGAATTAGAAGCGTATATCATTTTAGCAAGTGCCCTATGTGAGTAATACATAACAGGAAATGCAAGTATCGTAATTAACAGTAATGATAATAAACCACCTGAACCTGCATTAATAGGTAAAAAGAGTACTCCTGCTCCAATTGCTGTTCCAAAAAGGCTCAATGCCCAGGTAGTATCTTGTTTATGCCACTTTTTAGGATCTAGATATTCCTCATTTTTCACTGCAGTATTTTCAGCTTGAAATTCTATTTTTTTTGCAGTATTCCCATTCATATAACAAATCCCCCTTGTATCCTATTCTTACGTCTCTTTTTAGGCTTAAGAATATAGACCATTCTTAAAAATGAATCGCTTACTTGATGCACCATATTGTAAACGATTCCACCTAAAGCTGTCTCTCTTAATGTGCGAGGCATTTATCCTCCAACCCTATACTTCGTCAGCATTGATGATATTGTTTACACCAGCTAATACGATGTCCGCTGCTACTAAACTATTTTGAAGAAATTCTCCTTCTGGTCACACACCTTTCTGCAATTAATCGTTTCAGTCTGTCCAATTTTAAAATGTTTGATATTTTCTCCGTAGGTAATCGGTTACCTCTCGACGCCCTCATTATAACGTTTATATTTGCGAGTCTAATTTTTTTTTATTTTTAGAAAGACAGAATAAACAGAATTATGAATAGATAATAAATTACAATTGGCATGTAGCAATTGTGTCTATTTTTTGAAGCTGTATTAGTTAGCAAAAAGGAGAAAATAATACAGATATCCTTTTTGTTAAAACGTTGACTATATTGGGAACTCATTATAAAGATAGTTATATTCCCTTTTGCTGAAACATCTTATTTTAGACGCGAAAACTGTTATAATAAATAATCATTGTAGATGTAAAGGAATAAATTAAGAAAACATAAAATCATCCAACCGAATATTTATCACAAATATCGAATTAATATGCATTTTTCAGAAAAAAAGAACTTCTCTAACTTAGTACCAGCGCACCTTCTATAACGTTTGACATGTTACACCTTTTAAAAGAATAACACCATAAGTTTCCATTTACTATATGTAATATTTATTAAGTGTAGTTTTTTCTAAATATGCATAATTTCATATTTAGAAAAAGAGAGTATACTTTCGTATTGTGTAATAAAGATATGGCCCACCTACGGAAATAGGTGGGCTTTTCATGTATAAAAATTGCATTTATTATATGACGATTAGAATTGCGGTCAAAATATTATCTCTTCCCCTTTAACTCTCTCAGTCTGCTTTTTTCAGCGTCTGAACCTACTTACGTACCAACTACATAACCAGTAAAAATACTAACAATTATAGCAATAACTAAGATTAATGTGATTTTAATCCACTTTTCCAAACATATATTTCATTTCAGAAGATTTAGTTACCATAGGGCACCGAACCGATGGTCCACTTACCCTAACTGACGTTTAAATGCTTTACCGGCGAAGAAGTAAGCGATAACCATAATTCCTACACACCAAGCAAGTGCAATCCAAATATCGTTGCCAACAGTCCCTTCATATAAGAGGGCACGAATCGCATTCACGATTGAAGTTACAGGCTGGTTCTCAGCGAACGCACGAACAATTTTTGGCATCGTTTCGGTAGGAACAAAGGCCGAACTAATAAAGGGCAGAAAAATTAGCGGGTATGAGTAGGCTGTCGCCCCTTCCATAGACTTCGCTGTCAACCCGGGAATGATAGCCAACCATGTTAGCGCCAGCGTAAACATCCCAAGTATTCCAGCTACCGCAAGCCAATCCAGAATATTAGCGCTGGAACGGAAGCCCATTAAGAGCGCAACAAGGATAACCACCACGATAGTAAGTACATTAGCAACAAGTGAGGTTAATACGTGAGCCCATAATACCGACGAGCGCTTGATAGGCATAGTAATGAAACGTGCCATCAGCCCACTCTTTACATCTGTAAACAACCGCACGGATGTGTAAGCGACACCGGATGCGATAGCCATCAGCAAGATTCCCGGCAATAAATAATTGACGTAGTTATCCGTTCCTGTCTTTATGGCGCCGCCAAATACGTAGACAAACAACAGCATCATCATAATCGGTGTAATCGCTACCGTAATAATCGTATCTGGACTCCGCATAATGTTGCGCATTAAGCGCCCTAGTAATACCCCTGTTTTGCTTTTCATTTACATCTCCTCCTTTTTGCCGATGATCGCAAGGAAAATTTCTTCCAATGTCGGCTGCTTCTCGATATACTCCACTTTTGCTGGCGGGAACATCTCTTTAAGTTCAGTAAGAGTACCAGTCGTAATAATTTTTCCGCCATGCAAGATAGCGATACGGTCCGCCAGTTGTTCGGCTTCCTCCAGGTACTGGGTTGTCAGCAAGATGGTTGTGCCACCGCCGGCAAGTTCCTTGACGGTATCCCACACTTCAATCCGCGCTTCGGGGTCAAGCCCTGTCGTCGGTTCATCGAGAAAAATGACTGCTGGCGTTCCGATCAAACTCATCGCGATGTCAAGCCGGCGCTTCATCCCACCTGAATACTGGTCTGCCCTCTGGTTAGCTGCATCGGTCAGGCTAAATCTTGCAAGCAAATTATCAGCGACTTGAGCAGGACTAGAAACTCCACGCAAATTGGCAATCATTATCAAGTTTTCTCTCCCCGTGAGCATGCCGTCTAAAGCTGCAAACTGCCCTGTCAGACTGATACTTTGACGAACATGATCCGATTGACGCTGGACGTCAAAACCGCAAACACCTACTTCGCCGCCATCTTGCTTCATCAGCGTAGAGAGGATATTGACCGTCGTCGTCTTGCCCGCTCCATTTGAGCCCAGCAGCGCGAAAATTTCGCCACGCTGCACTTCAAAATCTACCCCTTTTAACACTTCCTTATCTTTAAAGGATTTTTTTAACCCTTTTACAGAAATCGCTGTGTTGCTCATGCTTTTTTCCTCCTTAAAAAATGTTTTGTAAAGCTATACTGCCTACACTCCTCTATTTAGTATTACTGATATTCTGTATTACTTAGTACTGATTTAAAAATATAACTGAATAGCGATGGTGGCAATTCACATTTGTAACCAGCTAATCAGTCGGTATTACCTTTTGCATTTATTTTTTTCTCAATTGCTTCATGATACTTTCATTCAAATCTTCACGATACTTGGAGACATAAGTTTTAGCGTTTGCCACTAGTTCGTCAGCAAAGGATGCCACGTCCTCCCCAGTGATTTCCAGCACTTGTCTGCCTTCCGCCGCACCGGCTTCAAACAAATCGATTAATTCATACTGTATGTGTAGCATATCCATCCCGTTGCCCGCTGAGAAATTCCACATGTAGTTTTGGATTTTCTTAAACACAAATTGGTAGTCCTCTGGCAGAGCTCCAACCCGTGCCATCATCATTTTGTACTCTTTTTTATCACCAATTAATTTTTTGAACATTTCCAACATATTATTTTTCCTCCTTTTTTATAAAGCAGAACAAGAAACTCCCAAAATATCGGCCGAATATTTTATCTTATGAGGCTAGTTTGACTTCAAGACGTTAATTTTTGATGATACAAAATCCCATTTTCTCCAAAACAATTCAAGCTCCTGGCGGCCATCCTCATTTAGTGAATAAAACTTACGAGGCGGCCCCATATCTGATGGTTTCTTTTCAATATTCACAAGTTTTTTCTTCTCTAATCGCACAAGGATGGTATAGACCGTTCCTTCTACGACTTCAGTAAACCCAAGCTCATTCAGGTGGCGGGTAATCTCATAGCCATAGGTCTCACGGCGGCTGATAATTTCCAGCACACAACCTTCCAGCGAACCTTTCAGCATTTCAGTTAAATTTTCCATGTTCTGATCCTCCTTTACCCCCTATTCTGTCTGACTTATATTCAGTATCACAGAGTACTAAGGCTAATTTTTACTGAATAGCTTTTGAAAAACCACACTATTCAGTATTACTTATTACAAGTACATTGTATGACTAAGTAGATAGAATGTCAACTCGATTTTTAAATTTTTTCTTAAATCCGCTTTTGCCTATTGGATACTGAATATATTTTTAAAAACTACGCTATTCAGTATTACTCATTACCACTACATTGTATGACTGTGTAGATAGAATGTCAACTCGATTTTTAAATTTTTTCTTAAATCCGCTATTATCTATTGGATACTGCCTATTTTCTTCTTAAGAAATCTCACCACATACCTATCCAGCTAAAAAAAGGAAATACCCCAAAACAAAAATTCCGCATTTTTGTTTTGGGCGTTATAATATTCCGAAGTTAATGGGCTAGCTCTCCTTATTAAGAAGACGGATCATTTTTTTGTTCTTCTACTAATGCACCTGTGCATCTAATACATGAGCTTGCGAATACATACAAATTCTTTATAAAGCCAACTCTACATATAGGACATCCTTTTTGTTACGATAACATCATATTCATGTCTTCTGCTGCAGTTGTAATTAGTTTTAAACCAAATGTTTCTTGTAATACATCAAGCACACCAGGTGAAATAAATTCAGGTGCCTTTGGACCAATGCGAATATCTTGAATACCAAGACTAAATAGCCCAAGCAAAATGGCAACAGCTTTTTGTTCAAACCATGATAGGACAATACTCACTGGCAATTCATTTACTTCACATTGAAAAGCATCTGCTAAAGCGGCCGCTATTTTCACTGTAGAAATTGAGTTATTACATTGCCCTAAGTCAATATAACGCGGAATCTCCGTACCAGGTACAACCCCATAATTCACATCATTAAAGCGGAATTTCCCACAAGAAGTTGTTAAAATAACCGTTTCTGGAGGAAGTGACGTTGCTAATTCACGATAGTATTCCCCGCCTTTTCCTGGTGCATCACAACCTGCGATGACAAAGAAACGCTTTATTTTCCCTTCCTTTACTGCCTCAATAATTTCTGGAGCTAATGATAATACTGTATTATGATGAAATCCTGTTACTAACTGTTCATCCGACTCCATATGTACTTCGGGAAGCTCTAGCGCTTTTTGAATCAATGGTGCAAAATCATCATTTTCAATTTTTTGTACGCCCTCTAAGCCTGCAATATCATATGAAAAGAATCGATCAGAGTATGATCCTTTAATTGGCATAACACAGTTCGTTGTAGCTAATATGGCACCAGTGAATTTTTCAAAAAGGCGTCGTTGATCGTACCATGCCTTACCAATGTTTCCTTTTAAATGTTTATATTTTTTCAGCTTTGGATATCCGTGTGCTGGTAACATTTCAGAATGCGTATAAATATTAATTTCTTTTCCTTCTGTTTGCTTTAATAGTTCCTCTAATGCAAATAAATTATGACCAGTAACTACAATTGCCTTACCTTCTACATGATTTTGTGTAATTTGAACAGGCTCTGGAACACCAAAGTGATTCGTATGTGCCTCATCCAACAACTCCATCACCCGTAAAGCTGATTTCCCAACTTTCATAGCCATATCAATATGTTCTTGTTCATTAAAGTTAGAATTTGTTAATGTCATATATAGCGCTTCTTGAGTTGTAGCATCTACAAATGCATCTGTATACCCTAGCTGAGCAGCATGAGTACGATAAGCAGCAATTCCTTTTAATCCAAACACAATCGTATCTTGTAAACTTGCAATGGTTTCATTCTTACCACAAACACCCATCACTTTACATCCGCCTGTTGGCGTTTGTTCACATTGATAACAAAACATATCATCCCACCCTCTCCCAATCATTCCTTACAAACTAAGCATAATGCCCATTGAGAAAAAGGGATGTGATATCAATCACAATAATATATGAAAATTTGTGACAGTTCATATTGTTGACATAATATTTTTATTGACACTCTAAAATTTATACATAGGCATGTACACTTCTGTTGATGCTTCCAAATCACTAAATAATTGCTTTAAAGAAAGTCTAACAATATATAAATAAAAATGAATCTTTTACTAGCTCATTGTACAAAACTAAGATTTCTTACTATATTTGGCGATAAAGCGTTTTGAATCTCTTGCGTAAATAATTTTGATTTATAAAACACAAAATTCCACATATAAATACGCTATTCTTTCTTATAATCCAATAGAAAGAATAGCGTATTTTATTAGTTGAGAATGTTTTAAGGTTATTATGGGAACTCCCTTTATTTACAGTAGTTTTACACTACCTTAACATTGTTTACATTAATTTATGATATATTAATATAGAAACTACTTAAGAAATTTCATGTACATTTTTATCTTTATAATTTCTTATTTAATTGATAGAGAGATCATGTTATATCTTTATAACAGGGGTGAATTAGGATGACTGAAACTTTAAAGACACTTATAATGCTTGATGTTACTTACGTTATTATAGCAATTATGACGGTACTGGTATTTGTATACTTGGAATTAAAATCTCAGTAACGTATTCAGGCGTAATCGATAGCTTCGCATTTAAATATAGTTAGAAAAAAGAGAGGAGAAAATTGTTTTCTCCTCTCTTTTTTATTCCCACAGTTTCTTATTTCAACAAATCCAATGTATGTAAAAGTAATCCTCTGTCCCCTACTTCCCCATGACCAGGTACTACTGAATTTATATTTCCATATCGGTTCAACACATTTTCAATTGATGTGGACCATTCATTTACATATGCATCAGCAACATTTCCTAAATCTTTTGCTTCCGCAGATTTCACTAAACAGCCTCCAGCTAAAATTTTATATTGTGGTAACCATACAACAATGTTATCTTCTGTATGACCTTTCCCCGGATAGAACGTTTCTACTTTCATATTTCCAAACTTCATATTCGTAATTGTTTGCAAGTCTCCAAGCGGCTGATCATATCCATTTTTCTTTGCTAGTTCCGCAGTTAATGCTGTACTATGCGCTTTAATGCCTCTTTCTTTCAACGTTTTCATTCCACCAATTCGATCAGCGTGTGCATGTGTAATAATGACATCCGTTACGCGCTTCTGAAATTTCTTTTCTACCATCTCTATTAGTTCCTTCGTTAACTTATCATCCCAAGAAGAATCGACAAGTACTAACCCTTTAGAAGTATTAAGAACTAGACCGTTCGAAGGAACTGCTTCTCCATTAAAATAACCTAACTCCGTATGAACCCATACATTTTTATTTAACTGAGAAATTGAAATAGTTCCTGTCTCATTCTTTATTATTTTGTTCTCTACCTTTCGTTCTGCTTGTACAGAAGAAATTGTGCTACTAAATTGAGTTACGCCTAGTAAACTTACACATAATCCTACTTTTATCAACGTATTCTTTTTCATCCTTATCAATCCTTTCTTTCAAAATAAATAGTTATTACCTATAATAGACAATTCATTCCAAAAGTTTGTTCCATCTTTTCTTACATATTTTTCATGCGATTAATAAAAAAGCGTACAAAATTCTGTACGCTTTAAAACTTAATCTTCTTTTTACCATTCACGCTTTTTATTAATTTTCATTTTTTCTTCAAACGCCTTCTCTAAATCAATTTCTAATTTGTTTGCTAAATCACATACATTCCAAATTACATCAAACATTTCTAAACCAATCTCTCTTTTCGAATCTTGTATTTTATCACGCTTTAATATAACTTCCGCTAATTCACCTAATTCCACCATCACATACATCGTACGCTCTTCAATTGTTGTATCTTGAAACCCTTTTTCTTTACTGAAATTTGATACATATCTCTGGAATTCCACAATATTCATACTTAATCTCCCTTCATCACAAATACTCCGTTTTTCTATTACAATTAAAATCACAATTGTATTTTGTTAAATAATAACATTCATACTATAATTTATTTATAGCCCATAAACGGAGGTGTTTCAATAACTCTCTTCGCTTCCCCATCCTTATTCGTAGTAGCAATCATTTCATTTGCACTAGCTTATTTCATCGGGGTAAAACAATACACTTGGCTCTTATCAGGATTCAATGAACGCCGCGTGCCGGATAAAGTGAAGCTATCAAAAATAGTTGGTCTTTATAATGTAATTGCCGGTGTTATCGCCACAATTGGTAGTGTCTTCACTGCTCCTAATGTCAAAATCGTTATTCCTATCATTGTAATTGGACACGTCATAATAGCCGCATATGTAAATACACGTATGGTTCAGTAAAAAAAGATCATCCAAATGGATGATCTTTTTCATAATTTATCGACATATTGCTTTGCTTCTAGTAATGAAAAACCAAATGCTTCTCTTACTCTCTTAACTGCTGTAATCGTTTTTCCATCTTCCACAAGCTGACGCAATTCTTTATTAATTTCGGGTTCTCTTTCTACAATTCCTATTTCTTTCGTAATTAATTGTAATCTATCTTCAATCCTTTTTAAACGCGCATCATTTTTCTTTTCAATTTTAGTTAGTTTTTCAGCGATATAAATGAACCCAAAGACTGCTATCGGTATAACCATCCAAAATTCCATGAACGTTCCCCCTTACTAGCTTTTATTTATTTTTTTACTAACTTATGTAAATTTTACCATGACACACATTTAATGTATAATAGTAATATACAACATTATTGATAAACCTATTATTTTAGGGGGACACTTTATGAAACGATTTTTGAATACGTTACTACAATTTGTAGTTCTTTCAATTGCACTACATTTATTATTTGATATAGTTGGTTGGCTTGTTTTCAATGCACCAATTGAAAACAAAGGAGCACTTATTTCCTACATATCAACTCTATGGCTAATGTATATGTATAGAGATAAATTTCTTCAGTTTATAATGCGAATTTCTGCAAAATAAAAGAGGACACTTCATCAAAAATGATGAGGTTTTTTCTTTTATTCTCTTTCTCTATATTAAAAATTAACTTTTAATTCCATTCACATCACCTCTCATAGATTAACAATGTATAATAAAGTTAATATTCTATTTTTAAAAAGAAAGGAGCAACTATGAACTTAAAAAGTAACAATATATACGAGAAAATGAACCAATATTCCGTTGCTGGTTTAAGCCTTGCCGTCATACGTGATGGCAAACTAAACGAAGCGACTGCCTTTGGAACACTTGAATCTGGAACAAATAGAACTGTCACTACGGATTCCATCCTCAATTCTTGTTCTATTAGCAAATTCATCACCACAATGCTCGTACTAACATTATCAGATCAAGAAATCGTACATTTAGATGAAGACGTAACTGATAGACTCACATCCTGGAACATCCCTACCAATCTATTTACTTCACAGAAAAAAGTCACGTTGCGAAACTTATTAAGTCACCAATCTGGAATCATTGATCCTCCTAATAGTTTTGAACATTATAAGCTAGAGAAAGGAATACCTAAAATTCCTGAAGTCCTTTCTGGTAGAACATTATATTGCCCAGTACCTATAGAAATGAATTATGAACCAGAAAGTGAATTTCACTACTCAGACGCAAACTTTTGTATAATCGAACAACTACTAGAAGATATTACTGGGAAATCATTTAGTCAGTTACTAGAAGAACTTATCTTCCAGCCACTACAAATGAAAAATAGTACACTCTTCTCTCCCGAAGTCATAGATAAAACCGATGCTTTTGCTTGCGGGCATAATAAAGATGAAACTGTAACAAATGAGAACTATCCATTTTATCCATTCGCAGCTGCTTCAGGCATTTGGACAACACCAACCGACTTATCAGCTTTAGTAATCGAACTCATTCATTCCTTACAAGGAAATAGCAAACTAGAACTTTCTCAAAAAACAGTACTAGATATGATTTCTCCTCAAGGCTGCTCAAAATGGACTGGATTAGGTATTTTTCTAGAGGATTCGAATGAAGACTTACAAATTTACTCACTTGGATGGGGTGTTGGATTTCAATGTATGATTGTTTGTTATCCTTATAGAGGTAATGGGGCTGTTATTATGACAAATACAGACTTAGGTGTTCATCAAATGGAGGGCGTCATTGGTGAAGTTTTAAAAATGCTATCTTTATAATGAATTAGACATATATAAAGAAAGAAGCTGATCCCCAGCCTCTTTCTTTATATAACATTTTTCGCAACAATTTTTATATGTTCCGGCGCGATAATTTCCGTTATACTTTCTTGGAAATCTTCATGCAACAATTCTTCAATATGTTCTAACTGCACTTCGACATGTGTACATTCTAAATTATGTATATTCAATAGTGCATAATGATCTTTTTTCTTAATTATTAAATATTGATTTTCTTCTGTTACGAGCATTGAACCTAATCGGGCTCCTAGTAGGCGTTGATCATCAAACTTCATAATTGCTTCTCCTTCCTTCACATAAATATAATTTACAAGTAATTATATTTATGGAAATAGCTCTAATGTAGACTATATCATAATTTACTAAAATATAAATATCATTTTTCTTCCCAATGAAAATTCCTGTTTTTTCATATATTTCGATACAAAAAAACTTTCTCAACACAAAAATAAGAATTTTCAGTTTTTTATCCCGTGAAAATCTATTATAATAAAGTTAATAAATGTTTGACCTCTCCTAATTCATGTACATATGGATGATCAGTAGTTGCTGCTACTGATCTATTTTTTTGATTTCAGAAAGCAAATACGCCGCATCCTTTCCTACCCCACAAATAAGTGCCGAACCCCTTTGAGATTGCCAGGGCAATCCGATATAATACAATCCTCTTACTAGACTTATTCCCTTTATATGATTAGGAAATCCTTTCTCATTCACAGCCTTTTCTATTTCAATCCATTTATAATCTTGAACAAAACCAGTTGACCATATAATACTTTGTGCCCTATACGTATCACCATTCTGAAACATAATGTTATTTTCTGATGCACTTACTACTTTTCCCCATAGTTTTATTGCTCCATTACGAATGAGTTCCTTACCTTCAAAACCAAAAATAGGATCCTTTCTCTTCTGAAACCACCTTCCTCTCTTTGTATTTATTTCAGCATACAATAAACCTATTTTTTCTAACCAATTGAAAATACTTTTTCTAAAAAGATGTAACGGTAAAAACGTTAAAGGATGACTGATAGACATCGTAACTTCATGAGTTTTTGCAAGTTCTACTGCTATTTGCATGCCTGAATTCCCGCCACCTACTACTAGTACTCTTCCCTTTGGAATTTGCGATGGTGATATATATTGTGATGAATGTATTTGAAAAATATGTGATGAAAGATGTTGTGAAAATGAGGGGATGAATGGTTGCTGAAAACCACCTGATGCGATAATAACTTTTTTCGATTGTAAAATTTCTGTAGGAGTGTGTAATTCAAATATTTCTTTCTCTTTCCTTATTTTTAAAACTTCAGTTTGCAATTGTACGGGTAATTTATGATGCCTTGCATATCCTTCTAAATAATTTGCAATCTCATCTTTATATGGAAATCCATTTTTCTCTCCTATTAATGCCATACCTGGCAAACTACTATATGCCCTCGGTGTAAAAAGCTGCAAAGAATCATATCGGTTTCTCCATGAATCACCAATTTGGTTTCCCGCCTCAAGTAATAAGAAACTATATCCTTCCTGCTTCAAGTAGTATCCCATTGTTAATCCAGCTTGACCAGCTCCAACGATAATTATATCTTTCACTCCAATCCCTCCTTCTCACAAACACATGAATACATGTTCATATGTTTCCATAATCATAACATTTTATTTTTATATAATTCAATATCTACCCAAAATAAAAAGAGCAGTTTACTATAAAGTAAACGCCCCTTAATATGTATCATCTCGTTACTCATTAATATTTCAATTGTCCCTAAAGGATCTAACGGCCCATACACACTATCACCTAAATTTATTATCATTTCGACCTTACGACGTGAAATATCTTTTAATACCGCCTTTAAAGCGTGACTATTTCCATAAATATCTGAAATTATCGCTATTTTTCTTTTCATTGTAACCCCTATTTTGATAAATTATTTATGACACCTCAATTTCTAAACCATTTCCTCATAAAATGTAATTCTATTTGAAAATGGATCAATCACTGTTAATTCAAGTGTATCCCAAGGTGTTTTTTCTATATTAGGTTTAGAATATAAATATTCTTTACTCGATAAAGTAGCATAATAACTTTTTAAATCCTCTATTTTCACACGAATCGCACCACCTGGTGAAGCATCCCCATGATGTTCTGATAAATGTATCACAACATCATGTAACGAAATTTGCATATATAACGGCATATTGTCCTCATACCGATGTTCCCAATCCAACTTAAACCCTAAAAAGTTAATGTAAAACAAATGAGCCTTTTCAACATCAAAAATTCTGAATATAGGTGTAATCATTTATAATCCCCTCCTATTTATAAACATCCGCAGCCAATTCCCGCAAAACATCTACATTCATCACTTCAAAGCAACCATTATTTTTCTTTATAATCTCTTTATCACAAAAAACATTTAATGTTCGTAATAAATGCCGATAACTCGTTCCTAACAATTCGGCTGTTTCCGTTAAATTCCCACTAAACACAATTCTATTTCCGTGCTGAACCGCTCGTTCCCCTGCTGCTAACATGTAACTCGCAAGTCGATTTTCAAGCGGATACAGTAAATTAATTGTACTATTTTTTGAAAGTCGATTTAATTTATTGGCTAAAGAACCACAAATACATCTTAAAAATTTCGCATCATGAAACAACTGATTTCTAACTTTCCCTAAAGGCAAGCCAACACAATAAGAATCTGCCATGACTTGTACGTTTGAAGTGATCCTTTGAGAGTGAATTAACTCTACATCCCCTAACAATTGCAAGCTATCATAAAAACATAATAATACGGACTTTCCATTACTTAATGTGTTAAACGCTTTCGCTTTTCCTTCAACAAAGAAATATAAATAATCTATCTCTTCATTTTCTCTACAAATGAACTCATTCTTTTTAAAAAATATAAGTTCCATATATGGCTTCATATCACTACTAAAAAATGAGTCAATATTATTTTGTTTCATATAATCTGCTAATTTATTTGAATTACATACTTTCTTCATAGTTCCCCACCTTTACAACTCATCCCCATTTTAATCAAAATTTTCTTCTTCTACTATGACATATGTCATAGTAATACACAATTTCAACATGATACAGTCATTACAAACATGAAATACAAAGGGGATATTACATTGTATAACTTTCTTTCTGTCTTTATTGGTGTGCTTATTGCCATTATGCTTCCATTGAACGGAATTTTATCTGAGTTGATTGGCAATTATACAGCGAGTGTTGTCATTCATCTTGTAGGTTTAATAGCAGTTGTTTTCGTGCTAGTCCTTAACAAAAATAAAATTCACTTTGAAAAAGGTATTCCGCTTTATTTATATAGCGCTGGAGCGATTGGTGTATTCACTGTTCTTTTTAGCAATATAAGCTTCTCTGCTCTTGGTGCCTCTATTACTATCGCATTAGGCTTACTTGGTCAATCTATCGCTTCTATCGTAATTGATCATTTCGGTTTATTAGGTATGAAAGTTGCGAAGTTTGAAAAGAAAAAACTAGTTGGGTTATTATTCATCTCTTCTGGAATTATTATCATGACAATTTATTAATGGGGGCAAGAATATGTTATATATTTGTATCGCTATTTTAGTTGGAGTATCCATCGTTGTTGCTAGAATTATTAACGCGAATTTAGCAAAGAAAATTGGAAATTGGGAAGGTACGTTTTTTAATTATATTACTGGATTATTTTTCTCTATGTTATTTTTAATTTTCAGTTCAGATTCGTTGTATATTTCTAGTCATACACTGCAATCCATACCTATCGCTGTATACTTAGGCGGATTAGTAGGTGTTATCGTCATCTCATTATCAAACTATATTACTCCTAAAATTCCAGCATTTTATTTAACGTTACTCATCTTTATCGGACAATTATTTACGGGGACTATCATTGATTTCTTCTTGTCACACGAACTCTCAATGGGCAAAATTGTCGGTGGAATTTTCGTATTAATAGGGCTTACTTACAATTTACTCGTTGATCGCCCTATAAAAACTGTGAAGCATAGCCACGTACAACTATAATACTTTACGCTTACCTATCATATATTAATAGAAAAGCTCTTCAAACGAAGTAATAGAGAGGAGAATATTCTATTAAGAAAATTATTTTACTGCTAGGTAGTGTATTGATTATTTTTGGAATCGTATGGTTTTTCAACTCTGGAAAATCTATTCAAGATTTCTATACAGCAAGCAAACCAAAGAAGAAAGCTACTATTATTTCAACTCAAAGAGACCCAAATGCACCTCCTGTCTTTTTAGGAAAACAGGAAATAAAAGATATACATGTAGAGTCAATTAAAACAAAAAAATCTATCTTCCTTACAAAAACAGATGAATTAAAAACATTCATTAACAGTATGGACACAGCAAAAAAAGGCGATTTAACGCTAGATGAAGAAGGTTCTGATTCAGTAGATTGTAACATGTGGATTACTTTCCAAGATGGGACTTATAAACAATATTTAATTTGGATAGTAGATAACAACAGTAGTGAAGTTATGATTGCCCATCAAAACACTCCTGATGACGTAGATCTTACTTATTATCAATTAAATGAAGGGAATTCGAAAAAAGTATATAACTTATTTAAAAAGGTTATTTAATAGAAAAAGTCATGAGCTAATAGGCCCATGACTTTTTCTATTTATATATATTCAGGGAACACTTTACAGCTCTTTTCCTGCTCCATATCATGACCAAAGAAAACAATCGGGTTCTCTTTTATCACAACCTCTTTCAAACGTTTAATTGAAGCTAAAGCTAATTCCGGATCAAATCCAGCGAACGGCACTTCATCTTCAAAATTTTCTTTCGTATAAGATGCATCAATTGTTAATAACACAGGACCGGATTTTTCTGTCTCAATTAATAGTGACTGATGCCCCGGAGTATGTCCTGGTGTATACAATAATTGAACTCCTGGTACGACTTCATAATCCCCTTCAATGATTTTGTAGTTTAAATTCGGCAATATACATTCTTTCATATATTCTTCACTATGTTGTGCCGCCTCATATTCAGCACGCTGCACGATAATCGGTGTATTTGTAAAAGCACCATTTCCTCCTGCATGATCAAAATGTAAGTGAGAACTAATAATATACAGAAGGTCTTCTGGCTCATACCCTGCACGCTTTAAAATATTTACGATTCTATCTTCTTCAGTCATTTTCGGTAAAATCTGCCCTTCAACAAATGTACCGTCAAATAAATTTTCATTATTAACCGCACTTTCTGGCATACCTGTATCTACTATAATTGGCCCTTCTTCTGTCTCCAATAAATAACACCATACTGGTAAGTTTAATAAATTCCCCGGTGTGAGCGTACTATTAACAGAAGAATGATCTAACATACAACGACCAGCTGGTACGAAATAAAGCTTCTTTACCGTCATTATGTATCCACCTTTACATTTAGTTTTGAATAAAACAATACAGTAAAGAATTCCTCTTGTTAGAAATAAACTCCTTCTCACTTTTCATTGTTTCAGTTATTATTTTTGAGTCATTCACAAATTCTCCTTACATCGTTAATTACTATTCGTTATCCTCCTAAGAATCGAGAGTAATAAAACAACTGTTTGTATTCTGAAATAAAGTTCGAAGTAAGAAAGCACTTTAAGCAATACAGAAACAAACGCTAGTATACGAATGGAAAGGATACACACTTAAACGAATGTTAAATATAAAATAACCGACTACCTACATGTTGAGAAAAGGAGTCGGTTATTTTTTTATTTATTATTGCTCTTTATGTGCGGCGAGCTGAGATTATAAAAGGTAATATGCTATTGTTTTTTCACTGTAATATTTCCGTTATGTGTGTTTAATTTAATTACATTTTCTCCTTTTCCAATAACCGTATTTCCATTATATTTATCAAGAATATTCGCTCTGCCATTGTCAACAGAAACATTAAATTGAACATTAGTTGGTTCTTTTTCAGTTTCAATATTAATTTTTCCATTGTGAGTCGTAAAATTGAGATTTCGATCCAGTTCATTCGTTTTCAGAGTAAGACTTCCATTTTTAGTTTGCCCCTCTATTTCACCTTCAACATGGTCTAGCATTATTCGTCCATTGTTCGATTTCACATGAATATTTTGTGCCAATATATCTTTGAAATCCATAATTCCATTGTTTGTTTCTGCGATAATTTTTGGCGAATTGATTTCTCTTAATTCCACACGTCCATTGCTTGTATTGATATTAAAATGTGTTGCGTTTAGTTTTTTAGCAGCAACGTAGCCATTATTATTGGAAACTTTTAATGAATCATATTGTTTTTCGGGTAGATACACATTTAATGTTAATGGCGCCAATACTTCAGAAATATTAAAGTTGAACCAGCTCTGTTGTTTTTCTTTGTAAGAAATGAGAAGCGTTGAATCTTTCTCATCCGCAGCTAATGTTCTTTTTACGTTAGGATTAACCTCGCCATCTAATTTTACTTTCATGTTACTATCTGTTGTAGGATTGATGTTAACACGAACGTTATTCGTATCGATAATGACGCTTGACACATTATTATTATTAATGACCTTTTCTTCTGAAATTGGTACTGCAGCAATTGAACGATAAGTGAATAAACTTCCGATAATACCAATAATAAAAATAATACCTGCAATGATTGAAAGACTCTTTTTATTTATCATGCTTCAAACCACCTTTTACTAGTGCCATATTGAACTTTAAATAACGAACAAATCCATTATTTGCCATCTTCGTTAAAAATAACATAGCAATTACAATGAAATATCCAAGTCCACAAAGTGCTAAAGAAACGAAAAGATTAAATAGCAAGAATGTATTTGGATGTATAATAGTATCAACAATAACAAGCAGTGGTGAACCTAAAAATGAAATTCCTAGAACCCATCCTGAAAAAATCAATGCCGCTAATGTAATTGCAGGTCCAAGCACGATTAACAAATTGAAAAAACCTAATCCAATTACTGCCCAAATTGCCCGAAAAACATTTCCTGTTGTTGCACTTGCTGTTACTTTCTCAATATGATAATCTGCTAATAACTCTTTGGCGATTTGAGCTGGAGAACCTAATGAAGCTACAATTTCTTCTTCACTTTTCCCTTCCTCTAATCCGAAAGTAAAATGTTCTTCATAATCTTTTAAAATATCTGTACGCTCTTTTTCAGATAATCTTTTTAGAGATGCATTTAATTGTTGTAAAAATTTATTTTTCGTCATTACGTACACCTTCTTTTATTAATTGATTGACACCTTGTGAAAACTCATTCCATTCCTCCAAAAGTTGATACAAATACGTTCTACCTTTATCCGTCAGTGTATAATACTTCCTTGAAGGTCCTTCTGAAGACTCCTGTAAATACGTTGTAAAATATTCTTCTTTAGTTAATCTACGAAGTAAAGGATAAACAGACCCTTCTGATATTTCAATTTGATTGGAAATACTTCGAACTAATTCATATCCATAACGGTCTTGCTTATCGAGTAAGACAAGAACACAAAGTTCTAAAACTCCTTTTTTAAATTGTACATTCAATGTTCATTCACCCTATTCTAATTGACATTCACTACTATTTATTATTCAGTACCATTTTATAATAAGTACTCGCAAATATAATATACCACTTAGTATTATTCATTGCAAGGTACACTGGAAAAATAAGTATAACTTTAAATTAATGATACAACGCTTATAAAATCAAAACGATGGCTTTCCCCTTCCAATTATGGAATTCTAAATGCGGATGAATCAAACCTTTTACAAAATGGAAAGGACTCAACTTTTTTACATAACAACACTTCCCATCTATAATGAAAGAGAAAAAGACTCTTACTTTAATGGAGGGAATAAAAATGAAAGCAATTGGTTTACATGAATACTTACCTATTGAAGAAGAAAACAGTTTAATTGATATTGAAGTTGAAAGACCTGTTGCCACAGGAAGAGATATACTTGTTAAGATTAATGCGATTTCCGTTAACCCAGTTGATACAAAAGTTCGCTCTCCGAAAGATAAAAAAGAAGATATAGCGAAAATACTTGGCTGGGATGCTTGTGGCGTTGTTGTACAAACTGGCGAAGGTTGTACATTATTTAAAGAAGGCGATGAAGTGTTTTACGCTGGAAGCATTACGAGACAAGGTACATATAGTGAATACCATTTAGTTGATGAAAGAATCGTTGGTAAAAAACCAAAAACTTTAAGCGATGCTGAATCTGCAGCAATTCCTTTAACAGCTATTACAGCGTGGGAAGGTTTATTCGAACGTTTAGGCATTGATTACGCTAAGAAAAGTGAAAATACATTTAAAAATATTTTAATTATCGGCGGAGCTGGTGGTGTAGGTTCAATCGCAATTCAGCTTGCGAAATGGGCTGGACTAAATGTCATCGCAACTGCTTCCCGCGGTGAAACGATAGACTGGGTGAAAAAGTTTGGTGCTGATCATACAATTAACCATCACAAACCGTTAAAAGATCAAATAGTAGAACTTGGGCTAAAAGATGTCGATTACATCTTCTGCTTAAACAATACAGATCAACATTGGCAAGCAATCGGTGACCTCATTAAACCACAAGGGAAAATTTGCTCTATCGTAGAAAATGAGCACCCTCTTGAAATGGGGATTTTAAAAAGTAAAAGCGCTACATTCGTTTGGGAGTTTATGTTCACAAAAGCGATGTATGAAACTGGTGATATGATTACGCAGCACGAACTATTAAATAAAGTAAGCGAGCTATTAGATGAAGGTATTCTTCAAACTACTTTAAATGATACGTTAACACCAATTAATGCAGAAAACCTTAAAAAAGCACATGCATTACTTGAGGGTGGACGTACAATTGGGAAGATTGTATTAGAAAAGTTTTAATAACAAAAGTCCGATTTCTAAATAAGAAATCGGACTTTTTTATTACCTTTATTTACTTGAAATCTCTTGATCATTTTGAACTTCTAACGGAGCTCTCTTCCCTATTCCGAAAGCATAGAAACTAATTGTTACGATAGCTAAGAAAACAATACCTACAATTAGTGAAATACGAGTATCATCGTTAAACCACATACCGATTAATACCATAATTAAAAAGGCAATTGTTAAATAGTTTGTAACAGGAGCAAATGGCATTTTGAATGGATGATCTTTCATCTCTGCTCCTTTTTCTTTTCTAAAACGAATTTGACTAATTAAAATAACAAACCATGGCACCATACCAGGAAGTACACTCGCACTATATACATATACGAATAAGTTTTTTGGTGCAATATAACTTAACACAACACCAACCGCTAAACCGATAATTACACCAACTGTACCAAATAAAGGTACACCGTTATTAGAAATCTTCGTAAAGTATTTCGGTGCTTGTCCATTCACACCTAGTGTATAAAGCATACGTCCAGCACTATAAATACCACTATTACAACCAGACATCGCCGCTGTAATAACAACGAAGTTAATAAGTCCCGCAGCTGCCGTAATACCAACCTTCGCAAAAGTTGCTACGAACGGACTACCAATTGAACTTAATTGATCCCAAGGATACACAGTTACAATAACGAAAATAGCACCAATATAGAAAATTAGAATACGCCAAATTGTACTTTGAATTGCTCTAGTAAGTGTCTTCTTCGGATCTTTCGCTTCACCAGCAGTAATCCCGATTAATTCCACACCTTGATATGCCCCAACTACAAGTGATAGCGCAAAGAAGAATCCTGAAAAACCACCTGTAAAGAAACCACCATTTTTCCACAGATTAGATATACCAATTGCTTCTCCTCCGTTCCCAATTCCGAAGAAAATGAGACCGAATCCGGCAATAATCATTAATAAAATCGTAACAATTTTAATCATTGCAAACCAAAATTCAAATTCACCAAATGACTTAACCGAAATTAAGTTAGCCGCACCAAGAATAACCATCGCGATAACACCTGGTATCCAAGCTGGTAAATCCGGGAACCAATATTTCATATACGCTCCAACTGCGATAATCTCTGACATCCCAACGATAACCCACTGGAACCAGTTACTCCATGCCGTCATATAACCAGCTAATGGATGAATATACTTGTGACCAAATGTCGCAAATGAACCTGTGCTTGGCTCCATATACAACATTTCTCCCATGGCACGCATAATGAAGAAGATAAAAACACCTGCGATTGCATATGCAAGCATTACTGACGGACCTGTCCATTTAATCGTGCTGGCTGACCCCATAAACAAACCGACACCAATTGTTCCGCCTAAAGCAATCATTTGAATATGACGTGCTTCTAAACCTCGTTTCAATTCTTTGTTTGCCACTTCACTTCCCCCTCTTAGATGATTCATTGCCGTGATTTCAAGCTATACCCTAATTCTTTTCAGGTATGAAAATGATGAAGCAAGTATTATGTTGAAACAAACTTAAAAATTGTTTTGCATCTCTTATTAAGTCGTTTAACCCTCTTCATCTTCCTCACCTTGTGCAATTGTAAAATTGCTTATTTTATAATAATTCATTTATCTGAAAAATACAATTACTTTTTCTGGTAGATCGTTATATGCTAATCGAACACAACCCATTACTATACTAGTAACTTTATTCCTGTACGTTGTTTTTCTTTAATCATTTCTCAAAGGACCTACTCATTCATCATTAAAAATGCATAAAGTAATGTAAACCCGTTAAAACAAAAGAGTGACACAATGTTTTCCCCTCTTACGTAAAGGAGGAAGTATTATGGGATATGGTGGTAGTTACGGTGGCGGCTGTGGTTTTGGTGGCGGATTCGCCTTACTAGTTGTGCTCTTTATCTTATTAATCATAGTTGGAGCTAGCTGTAGCGGATTCGGCTGCTAAGAAAAGACACTCTTAAGAGTGTCTTTTTTTATGCATTCATTTTAAATTGTAATAACACTCCTATTTTTTTAGGTATTACTGTCCTGGGTTTCGCTACATATCCATCAGGCTAACAAATAACCCAATACGAAATGAACTGTACCCCATAAAATGGATAGTTTAATAAAAAGGCCTTTGTATAACAAGAACGATATAAACTATTCCTTTTAGTTATTATTGATTTATTAAAATAAAAATTGAGACCCAAAAGACAAGAAAGGTTGGCATTTTGCCAGCCTTTCTTGTTTACTACTTAATTCATTTTACAAATGAAAATTTTATTTTGGGATACTTAAAAATCCTCGCTTAATGAGCATGGAGTCAGGTTGAAAAAATATAGAATACCGTATAAAATTCAGAATTTTATACGGTATTCATGCAAGACTTTTGTAACATTTATGAAAGAAATTTGAAAGGTGTTTATACTAAGATAAACTTCGGAACGTTAAATGCAGTTTAACAAATAGAAAAAATAAGGTAGCACAAAGTGAGGAGCACAATTATGAATGGAAATGCAAAAAAAAGTATGCGAAAAGTCCTTCCTGTAGGGATTGCAATGGGGATTTTATTCAGCGCCAGCCCCGTAACAGAATATAAAGTGAAAGCAGATGTTGATACATTCGCAACGATTGTTACAACATTTGGAAATGTATATGACACGTTTCTTAAAGAGCCATTTGGGAAATGGTTAGAAGAACAAGATGCAAAAAACAGTTATGCATCTCGTTTAGAAAATGTTGCTTATAAAGCTCCTACTTTTAACAAAGGGGAATTTGGTATTAGTGTGTTTGATTATTATAAAGATCAGAATTTTAGCAAGAAAATTAAAATTGCTTATACCAATGGGAAAGTTGAATATAAAACAATCAAGCATGGAGAACAAATTCGTATTAAGGGCGCTGGTACAATAGTAGACTTAACTCCTGATGAACCAGAACTATCTAAACATGATATTTTGTATATTACACAAAAACAATTAGATGAAGGAAATACGGGTGTTTCACTTACGAATTTCAAAACCTATTATCTAAAAAGTGACAATAGCGGTGGTAAAAATGTTTTAGCAGCTGAATTTGAACGTCAAGAATTCCCAGGATATTTTCTTACTAATGGCTCTGGTTTACGTGATATTCGTTATGTTAATGAAGATCTTTTTAGTAAACTACCAGAAGAAAAACGAGTATTAGCAACAATTACTTCACAGCCAGTAGGCAAAGATGTTCTTTCTAATTATGTTACGAATAACTCCGAAGCTCTTGCAGATTTTAATAATCGGTTACCTGATATATTGGCAGATCGTACTAGCATCCTAGAGACACCTATCGCACTACCATTTACTACACTAAATGATGGTAAACCTTATCAAATTATCCCCTATAAAAAAGGGACGAATAAAGTATTGGTAAAAACAGGTTCAAAATATCTTTCAGGGAAAGAAGGAAATACACTTCAATATTCCGATTCAATTGGTGATGATGAATTGTTTGAACTTGTTCAGACCGGCAATTCTCATGATGATAAATTCCAGTTCCATTTGAAAAACAAGAATGGAGTAAGTTTGGCTGGTAATCAAAATGTTCAACAATTTGGTACTGATTGGAGTTTCAAATCCGAAATTCGTTTCCCTGGAAAAAACAACAATGAAATTCATAACTGGTTAAAAGAGTGGTATCCGGGTAAAGAAAATGAGAAGCAGAAGTATGACGGAATAGAGATTGCAACTGATGAACAGGACCCTACTAAATGGAGTGCAAAAGATTCCTCTGGAAACGTGATAAAGAACAGTTGGGTAAACCGAGGTGATCAGTATTATTTTGCAGATGCTGATGGGATTTTCTTGACGGGGTGGCAAGACATTGAAGGTAAGACGTATTATTTTAGTCCAGATAATTCTGGCATGGTCACGGGAGGTTCATCTAACTCATATATTAATGATAAGTACTATCACTTCAATGATGATGGTTCCTTGCAAAAATCAGCCTTGAAAGGTGATACCTATTCCGATGCTTCTGGAGCGTTTATTAAAGAAGGCTTGAAAGATATAGATGGTAAAATTTATTTTTTCCAAAATTACAATGTAAATAAAAAGGAAATACGTATAGAAGATCAAGAGGTTATCCTTCACTTTTCCGACAAAGGTGTGCTTGAGAGCGTTTCTAATCTAAATGGAGAAGCTATAAACAGCATTGTTAATGTTCAGTTTGACAACAAAATATTAGCATTTAATAAAGACGGTTCGATTTTGAAAACAGGGATCAACAAAAACGAGAAATCACTGGCATATTATAGTTTAGAAGATGGAGTTTTCTATACCGGTTGGAAAATTATAGACGGTAAAAGATACTATTTCACAAATGGATTCAATGATACGTTCAATGATTATAAAGACATTGACGGTAAAAAATATTATTTTCATGAAGACGGATCAGTTAACCGAGCAGGGTTTGAAAAAACCGATGGTAAGCTATACCATTTCGACAATAACGGCGTAGCACAAACGGGCTGGCAAACTATCGATAATAAATATTATTACTTCGATGAGAATGGGGCAGCTAAAACAGGATGGTTCCAAGTTGGTGGTGGATATAGACCTTTTCCTCTTGCATACGGATACCTTTGGTATTGTGCTAGAGAAGATGGTTCACTTTATGCAGACGGTTGGTTTAAAATCGACGGTAAAGATTATCACTTCGACTATTGGGGACATAAAATGCCATACTAAAATAATAACATGATGATAACAAGGGAATGCTGGTCTATACTGCATTCCCTTGTTCTATGTATGCTATATTTAGCTCGACACGACAAAAAATATTGTACATTAAGGGAAAATTTCACATACAAAAAAGACGATTCAAGTATAAATGAATAATAAAGTCATTTAATTCTTATTGAACTAACAGAGGGCACCCTACATGCCCCTCAACTTAAGAGATTTTAATACTCTTAAATACAAAAAACGTTATCTTTTCTAAACAAGCTAGATTAGAAAGGATGACGTTTTTTCTTCATGAGGAGTAATTGGAGCATTTGAAACATGATAGAAGAACAGAGTAACATTGCAATCAATTGACCATATAAATGGTTCTCCAATCGTTCTGGTTTTATCTTTTTACTGTATCTTTAAAATAAAGTTTAATCATTGTGCTCTTTATATTATTAATCATAGTTGAAGCTAGTTGCTTTTGCTGATTTACTTACTAGTAAAGAAAAGGCACTCATTGGAGTGTCTTTTCTTTATGAAAAAAATCCTCACACAATGTGCAGGGATGAAACAAACAAATTATAGATATAAACTTATTATTTAGTAAGAACAAATATATGTCTCAGCCTCATTATTCTTACGTTTTATTCTTCCCTTACGTATTAACTCGTTTAGTTCTTTTACTTCTTTGAAAATTGTTTCAATTTCTCTTACTGTAGATCTTTTTACTTTTCCTTCGTATGTAAATTGTTTTAAGGTGTTAAATACTAATTCCTTTTTCTCCTGTTCAATTAATTTATGAATTGGGCATTCAGAAATTGATTGACCATTAGAATAAAAACACAGGATATTATCTCTGTGTTTCTTCAAATTTTCTTTTTTGAATATATGCTTGAGCATGAATAATTTCTTCTTGAAGCTCTTTTAATTCTTTCATAGATTCTGATTCAATCGCCATGTAAGTAGTAACTAAACTGATCATCATATCCATCTTCTCTACTATATTTTGAATGACCTGTTTAGATTGCTCTTTTTTAGGGTGCTGTATTGCTGTTAATACATCGTCCATATAATTGTTCTTTCTTTGCCGGATATCATAAATAAACTGCTTTGTGTTTGAGTCCATTTGTCTTTCCTCCGTTTTAGATATATTACTATTCTATCATACCCAAATAGGAAATATTGGATTCCACTGAATTTACACATGTCTCGCGCATCTCCTCAAATGAGAAAATTGTTACTACAGAAAAAGGAAAAAAAATTAAGCGAATATAAAGCTGTTTACATGATTCAAGATCATCTGTATTTGGCGTACGAAGCTCTACAAAAAGGAAAAAGAAATTTTCTATGCTTGCTCCCTGTTTTACTTTTCTACCTGATAAATTGTAAATCTGACAGGTGACAAAAATAAAAGGAACACTACTTTTATTTTAAAGTTGTGTTCCTTTTATTTATAAACTATTTAATTATAAAAGATAAAATCCCTATAATTATACATGCAATTCCGCTTAAGAATTGTCCTAGTCCCGCTGCTTCTCCTAAAATAAAGAAATTAAAAATATTTTTTCTTGTTTGTGTTTTTCCTATAAATGCTTCATCCGTTTTCATTCTATATATACCCCATAATACTAAGATTACGCCAAAAAGTATAAATAATAGTTTTAAAATCATCGTGTAGTTACCTCTGTTCCGTATATTTTTTATGTATGTGATTCTTTATTTTCATTCTATAAAGGCAGTTTAGAAAATAAGGTTCCTTTTCCATACCACTTTATTTTTCTAGTACATCTGAATGAACTAGTTTTTAATCATCTGTTTTAATTACATCTGTTGAAATTGAAACTTTCTTCTGGCACCTGTCCATTTTTTATATTTAATGACGGGTTTTCTTTTTCAACGGCAGTTATCAAACTAGAAGATGAAGATACTGGACCTACTAGAACAAGCAAATACTAAGGTTGCAGGAGTTACTTTTTTTCATTTAAACCATTTTATTTCTTCCTCTCTTTCATCCTATCTACAAGATTACAAAAGATGAAATTATACTTATACTTTTCACTTCAGATTAAAATATAATCACCTTCGATACAGTAATCTTATTATATATATCTTTCAATTTCCTTTCGTAAATGTTACAAAAGTCTTTCAATCGCCTCATTTTTTTCTGATGTAACAGGAAGAGTAAACCAAAATTCACATCCCTGTTTCCCATCTTGGCGGTCCCGAACACCAATTTGTCCTTTATGCAGTTCAACTAGCGATTTTGCAATAGCTAAACCAAGTCCAGAACCTCCAGATTGTGAACTTCTTGATGGATCCGTTCTAAAAAAGCGTTCAAATATACGCAATTGATCATCTGGAGAAATCCCCTCCCCTTCATCACACAAAGTGAATTGGACTTGCTGCTTCTGTTTATTTTCCTCTACAATTAATTCGATTGTTCCACATGTAGGAGAATGCCGAATCGCGTTATGCAACAAATTATTGATAACTCGCGCTATTTTACATGGCATAATCCAAATTCTTGGTAATGTCTCAGAAACGTGCAATTGCAAATCAATCTCTTTATCTTGCAATAAGATAGCATGTGAATCTATTACTTTTAATAGAATGCTATCTACATGTATTAAACTTGGATGAAAAACTTCTTGTCCAAGTTCTAACTTAGAAAGGTCAAATAAGTTATTAATTAATCCACTTAATCGTTGTATATCATTTAGGATTGTCGTTAAATATTGTTGTTTCATATCAGGGTCTTCAATTAATCCATCTTGTAACGCTTCTGTCATCAATTGTATGCTAGCCATGGGAGTTCGTAAGTCATGGGAAATATTCGCAATCAGCTCTGTACGTGCTTTCTCTCCTTTTTCTAACTTAGCAAAGCTTTCGTCTAGTTTTTTAGCCATTTCTTGAAAAGCTGTCGCTAATTCTTTAAACTCTTCCGGTTCTTTCCCTATTATGTACATCGTCCCAAATCGTCTATCACTAAATTGTTTGGTTAAGGCAATTAAATTTTGAATAGATTTCATAATAGGGCGTGTCATTAACCAGTAAATAATCGTAGAAATAATCATTGCTACAATTACTATTACTATTAATAACCGTGTCTGTTCTGGTCTAAGTAACATTTGCCTTTCACTATACCATATAGAAATTACCATGATACCCGTGCTTAATAGGTTCATCAATAAAAGTTGATTTCGTAACTTCATTTATCATTCCCTCCATCTGGTTCAAAGCAATAACCGATGCCCCAAACCGTATGAATCCAACGGTTCTTTGTTGTATGCTTCTCCAATTTCTCACGTAAACGACTCATTAATACAGTTACTGCATTTGTGCAACCTTCATACTCAAATCCCCAAATTTGTTCAAGAAGTTGAGACCGTGAAAACACCTGTTTAGGATGTTTTGCCATGAGATAAAGCACCTCAAACTCTTTCACCGTTAACTCTATTTCATATTGACAAACAAATACACTTCTTTTCGTTGGATCAATTTTCAAATCTGGAAACTCTATCATTCCTGATGTAGGCTCTATTCCTTGAATTGTTACTTGACTTCCTCTTCTTAATATAATTTGTACCCTTAATACTAATTCACGAGGTGAAAAGGGTTTTGTTACATAATCATCCGCTCCCATTGTTAATCCTAAAATCCGTTCTCTTTCTTCTCCTCTCGCAGTTAACATAATAATAGGTACATTGGAATGTTGGCGAATTTCCTCACATAGTTCCCAACCATCTTTTTCTGGCATCATCAAATCTAAAATAATTAGATCTGGTTGAAATTGTTGAAATATATTCCATCCTTCTGCTCCGTTCACAGCAGTGTATACCTCATACCCTTCCCTTTCTAAGTACCGTTTACATATCTCCCGTATATTATCTTCATCTTCTATAATTGCAATTTTTGTTTTCATACATTAAATCTCCTCTGTTCCTTCATCAATGGCGAATGATATAAAATCAATATGCGTAAATTCATCTTAATTTATATACATTGCATTTTTCTTTCGAAAATATAACAAAACCCTTTCACAACTATCATAAAAAATTATCACTCAAGTAAAAAAGTTTCTTTTTCTATAGCCGAGAAAAAGAAACTTTTCACTTTTAAGACATACATGCAACTTAACCTAAATGGTATTTAGAGCGACCTTCTTTTCCCTAAATTAACTTTTTTATCTTCTGTTACATCATGAATTATCAATCTAACTTATTAAGTAAATTTTGAAAGAATCCTTTTACTTCATGCATAAAATGTAACGTCTAATAAAATTAGGAGTTGTACTTCAAATTCAAGTTACATTATCCCTATTAAATCCATTTTTCTTTGCCTGATCAAATCACTTCAGACTACCTATGTTTCTACAAGATAATCGTTTAATTATTCATTTTCAGAGATTTATTTGCTAGTTATGATTACATGCTATTTGGACTAACATCACCAACTGAGCCACCGTTATAAATTGGGAAAAATAGAGTAACAGTAGTTCCTTTCCCAACTTGGCTTTTTATACTTATTTTCCCACCATGACTTTCAATAATTCGATAACTCATCATGAGCCCAACACCCGTCCCTTTTTCTTTTGTACTATAAAAAGGTTCACCTAGTCTTTTAATTCTTTCTGAAGGAATACCTACCCCTTTATCTAAAATACAAATCTTAACCTCGGTACTATTATGTTTTTTCACATTAATGATGATTTCTTGACCATTTTGTATAGCCTCAATAGAATTTTGTAAAATACTATAGAAAACTTGTTTTAATTGAATTTCGCAACACTCAATCAATAAGTTTTCAACATCCATATTCAATGTAATACGAATATTCTTCATAATTGCCTGTGTACTTATTAAGTCGACTACATTATCTAATATAGTACAAAGGTTTTTGGGTTCAAATACTGCAGCATTCGGTTTTGCAATAGATAAAAATTCTTGAATAACTTTTTCAATACTACTGATTTCAGAAAGCATTAGACTTAAATATTCTTTATCCTTCCCTACTTCCTGCTGCAATAATTGCATGAATCCTTTAATTACTGTTAATGGGTTACGAACTTTATGAGCGACCCCAGCTGCCAATTGCCCTACTGCATTAAGGGTATCTGATTTCTTTAATAATTCCGTCGTTATTGTACGCTCTGTAATATCACGTACAATAATCATAATTTCATCCTCAAAAAGCGGTAAAAGTCTTGCTTCAAAATAATAAATTTCATCATCTAGTTGTAGAGAATAATCTATTAATACAGGAGCGGCTGAAGTTTTTATTTGATTAATAGCATTCTCAAATTGCTTTATAATAGAAACTGGTAATATTTCTTGGAATTTCTTTCCTATAAATTCTTCAATTGGAACATAAAATTTAGATATGGAATTAACTTTACAGTCCCTAATGGTCCCATCAAGGTCCGACAAAAAATACAAATCAGGAATTGCTTTAAAAATCAATTCTAGTTCAGTCGAGGTTTGTTTAAGTTTCTCTTCCATCCTCTTACGCTTAGTTATATCAATTCCAATTGCTCCGATACTCCATCCTAAAGTTGGAATACTATGTAAAATATCGGACCACATAATAGTTTTTATCTCACCATTTTTACATGTGATATCCATCTCCCAATCTCTAAAATCGTGACCATTTTGCAATAAATCGTTACGATTAGGTCTATGAGGATGTAGCAATTTCATCGCTTTTGGATTGTTAATTATTTCATCTGCATTATATCCAGTTACTAATTCACATTCCCGATTCCACATAATAATATTTCCTTTTTCATCAATAGCATTAATCATAATTGGCATATTTTGTAATATACTACCTAAACAATTTTCCTCATGATTTGTTATCGCATTCATTTGTGAATCTTTTTCATGAATTTTTTTAAGGTGTAATTGTTGTGTTGCCATCTCTTCAATTAGATTTGCAATGCATTTAAAATATTTTATATGAGAATCCACAATCCCCCCTTTATTAATACTTGTTCCTATAACAAAGGTTGCTATATGCTCCTGCTCAATAATGATCGGAATATGCATTTCTTGGGACGATTGGATTTTTGGATTATGAAAAAAAGGGTCACCTTTGGAAAATATAACATTTTGATTATTATCAAGGAGACAGAATGGAACTTTAGTTAAATTATAAAATTGCTCTGTTATATTCTTAAACTCGTTTATATTTATAAGATCTTTAAGTGTGTATTTCATTATTTAACCCATCTCCTTTATATTTACTATATCTTTAAGACTCCCAATATAAATTTTCCAACTAGAAACAATAAACAATTCCCTATTACAATGATGGATTCGTTCTGAAATACCCTAGGATCAACCGCATACTTGTATAGAGTAATAATACAAAGGTTTAAACTATAAAAAGGGCCGCAAAGCTTTCTTAAAAAAACGCTATGCGGGCTTATGTTTTCTTGTTTCACCTAAATAAAAATCAATTGTATTTCTTTCTGAATCAACGGCACGCTATAAGTAAATCTATTATCTTCTTACTTTTATATAAACTATTTAATTCTAAATCATACTGATAAACCTAGTTTATAATCATTGTACAAACAAAAAATAATCTATATTTCCCTATTATCTTTACTAATTTTAATATTTACAAACTAAGCAATTACTGATAACGTTGTAATTGAAATAATTACAACATTTCATCATCCCTATCAAATCTCGAAATCTTATGTTGTATCATATCTGCCATCTTAAAATGAGCATAAATTTTTGAGTAATAATGTTTTCATTTAAATGCTATTGGTTTATTCATACTATTTCCCTTTATGTTTAGATTCATAACATGAGTATGTCCAAGTTTGATAATACATTTTTATTCACCAAAATTTTTTGTCCCCTCCTAAAGACATTTTTTCATGCTCTCCTCCGTAATATAAGTCTATTTTGATAACAAAAATAGATTTTGTAACTTTTGTAACTGATTTTGTAATTAATGAAACCAAACATAAACCAAACGAAAACGAAACATAAACCAAATATAAACCAAGCATAAACCAAATATAAACCAAACGTAGAACAAACACAGGCCAATACCAGGTTTTAGATAAAATCTTATATCCCCCACATGGCAACTATATTCACAATTTATTGTAGATGATAAAAAACAGTTGCTAAAAAATCTCTTGTTTAATAAATAAAATTTGTAAAACTGTAGTACTAAAAATTATCAGCACGAATGATAATTTTTATAAAAAAGAGAGTCTCATTTTTCAATGAGACTCTCTTTTTTATATATTTAAACAGAATTTTCAGCTCTATCATTCAAAATAAATACTCGAGTGAAAACCACCATAATTACTACAATAACTAAAAAATATAGGGGCATGACTACTAAGGAACCTGTATGCAGCTGGCTCATTCCCCAAATTGTCAGCGTGACTATTATATAGTACCCTAAGCTAAATAATGCGCCTGCTGTACCAATGACATTTTGAAAATCTACTAATGCTAGACTGAGACAGTTAGGTAACGCTATCCCAATTCCTAATAGCAATATAAACATCGCTACTAAAAATCCAATCATATATAGTATATTCGGATTTGATCGGATGGACGTAATAACAGATAACACGATAGCTCCCCCCGTCATTACAATACAACCTATATATATGATTTTCTCCGGTTTATACATAGGCAGTAACCGTTTTGAAACTTTCGCTCCAATAATAGAAGCAGACGCAACTACAATTCCTAGAAATCCGTACATACTAGGTGATAACTGAAAGTATTCAATAAAGATAAACGGCGCTTCTGCATAATAGCTAAATAAAACACCATTTGCTCCCCCAATTAATAACCCATATGTTACTACTTTCGGATTTGTAATTAATCTTTTCGCTACTAAGAAAACATTTATTTTATTCGTTACTGAGTCCATTTTTGTTTCCGGAAGAGAAACAAAAGTATACAGAAAAATCCCCACACTCATAACAACTAAACTCAAAAATACTATTTTAAATCCAAACATTTGATCAAGAAAGCCCCCGATTAGCGGGCCTATCGCTGGTGTAAAAGCAATGACTGCCGAAATTTGAGCAAACATGACGTGACGCTTATGCCCATCTACACTTTCACGAAGAATCGTTTGTGTAACAACTGATCCCGCACTTGCCCCAAACGCTTGAATAAAACGACTTAGTAATAAAAATTCAATGGAACTTGCAATAAAGCATAAGAAACTCCCTACACCATATACTACAATTCCAAGTAACATCGCCCGACGACGACCAATTATATCTGATAACCATCCAAGAAAAAATACACCTAAAGCAAATCCAGCAAAATAAACACTAAGCGTTAACTGTACCTCATTATTACTTACGTGCAACGCCTTTGAAATATCCGGTAAAGACGGTGTGTAAATTGTTTCACTAATTTGTGGAAATGCCACAAGAATAATCATTAACCAAAGTGATGGTACCGAGACTTTTTTCATTTTTCATACCCTCCTATAACTTTGAAAATCTCAGAAATGAATAGACTTTCCTTAGCTACGGAACAGGAGGGGCCATTATAGAAATTCGATCATAAAACAACAAAGAAAACACCTCAATTACGTATGTTAATACTTATAGGAGGGGAATATTAACATTGATTTCAAAATATAGTCTTTCAATTATATGATAGGTTGTGTTCGTTTTCTAGTGTTCATGATCTGAATCTTTGTTAGTAGACGAATATCCTTTTTATTCTCTCAGAAAATTAATGCGTTTCAAAAAAGATAACAACTTAATACAATTGCCTTGGAAGAAAAGTATACAGATGGAAAATAATTCTTGCACTCGTGCCTTAATGATTATGAATTGACCCAGCCAAAACATAATGCAGTGCCCCTTCTCAACTAGACAGGATTTAAAAAGTTCAACTATAAAAAACTCCCCCCAATTGTTAGATTGGGAGGAGTTTTTTATAGTTACATTTTCACTGATTGTTCTTCTTGATAGATAATTTCACCATCAAGAATTGTTGTTTCTACTTTTAAATCTTTAATTTGGTTTGGGTTGACACTTAAAATGCTGTCATTTAATATAACTAAATCCGCCAACTTTCCGACCTCTATGCTTCCTTTTATCTCTTCTTCAAAACTCGCATAAGCACCATTCCATGTGTATAGTTTAATAGCTTCCATTACGCTTATAGATTGATTAGCACCAACCTCTATTCCAGACTTGGTTTTTCTATTGACAGCAACATGAATTCCTAATAAAGGATTATAGTCAGTAACTGGTGCATCCGATCCACCTGCTGCAATGATGCCACGATCAATAAAATCACGAGCAGCGTACATGTGATTCACACGATCACCATAGTGCTCTACATATATCTCTCCGAATTCATATGGAAATGGAGGATTTGGAATAGGAATCATCTCGAGTTTTTTCATTCTCTCTTGTAAATCTGGTGAAGAAATTCCCGCGTGCTCGATTCGATGACGGTGATTTTTTCTTGGTGATTCCTCTAGCGCCCTTTCTACACAATTTAAATACATTTCAATAGCTTTATCGCCTTGTGCATGTACAGTGATTTGATAACCTTTTTTATGTGCTTCACCTAAAACTCGGTAAATTTCTTCCTCACTATAATAAAGAATGCCATAATTGGTAGGGTCACTCGAGTAAGACTTACGGGTTGCAATTGTAGGCCCGGTGCTACTTCCATCTGTAAATAATTTAGCTGGTCCGACTTTGAATCTCTCATCTCCGGTACCAGTTACCACACCAGCTTCGACCATTTTATTAACAAATTCATGGGAGTTATTTATTTGACATATCATTGCATATATTCGGACACGAATATCCTTGCTCTTCACAGCTTGTTGTAGTAAACGATAACTCTCAGGTCCATCTCCACCTGCGTCATGTATACTTGTTATGCCCGCTGCAACGAAATGATCTGATGCAATTTTCACAGCCTTCATCATTTCACTTTCTGTATAACTTGCAACCTCGCTCATCCTCATATTTGCTGCTTCAATTAACTTTCCTGTAAGCCTACCTGCCTGATTCTTTTCAATAACCCCCCCACTCGTGTTCGGTGTGTTCTCGTTAATTTGCGCAATTTCTAATGCTTTGCTGTTCACCACACTTATGTGGTGGCAAGTACGGGTTACAATAATAGGGTGTTCAACTGAAATTTCATCCAGCTCAGTAATTGTTGGATAACGCTTTTCCTTCACAGCGGTTTCATTAAAGCCCCAAGCACGTATCCATTCACCTTTTGGCGTTTCTAATGCCTTCTTTTTCAGATCATCTAACAAAGCCGCGATAGAATCAATATGTTCAGCTTTACAACTGACAGCCAACTGATTTAGTCCATGAGAAATGATGTGAAGATGGGAATCAATGAATCCAGGAAGAAGCGTTTTTCCTTGCAGGTCAATTACATCCGTTTTTTCTCCTATAAAACTCTTAACCTCCTGATTTGAGCCAACAACTACGATGCGATTATCTTTTATTGCTACAGCTTCGACTACTGTATTCTTTCGGTCTACTGTAATAACTTCTCCATTTATCAATACAACATCAGCTTTCATAAACTCAACCCTTTCGGAATTACTCTTTTCGAGTAATTCATTCAGTATTTAAAGTTATATCTTTCAATAAGCTCTTCCGCTTTTTAACAAGATTTATCAATAATTAATTAAAGTTGAGTTAAACATTCTTTCATTGTTTTAACGATAAAAGTAAAGTCTTCCTCTGTGATGCTTAATGGAGGCGCAAGCTGCAAAATATTATTGTAACCTGCAACCGTGTCACCATTTTTACCAATAATTAGACCTTTTTCTTTACAAGCATTGATGACTTTGTTCATCTTTTCAATAGAAGCTGGTTCTTTTGTTTGCTTATCTTCCACTAGTTCAATGCCTAAAAGAAGGCCTTTTCCGCGAACATCTCCTACATTTGGATGTTCTTTTACATCCTCAAGTCCATATAACAGTCGTTCACCCAATTCTTTGGAACGTTCAATGAGTTTCTCATTCTCCATAATTTCTAAATTCTTCAAAGCTAAAGCGCAAGCAGCAGGATTTCCTCCGAACGTATTTACATGGCGGAAGCGATCATAATCTTCACTGCCTACGAATGCCTCATAAACCTCTCGTCTAACCGCTGTTGCTGACAAAGGAAGATACGCACTTGTAATACCTTTTGCCATTGTAATGATATCTGGTTTGACGCCATAATTCATAAATCCAAACGGCTTCCCTGTCCGTCCAAATCCACATATAACTTCATCACAAATGAGCAACGCACCGTGCTTCTCGCAAATTTCTTTTACTTTTTCCATATATCCATCAGGAGGCATTAAAATTCCGCCCCCGGTAATAATTGGCTCCATAATCACACCGGCTACTGTTTGGCTTAACTCCCATGTCATGACACGATCGATTTCATTAGCACTTGCCAGTGTATGAACATCATCTGGATTTCGATACGTATCAGGCGGTGCTACATGCAAGAATCCTTGCCCGAGTGGTTCATATTTATACTTTCGCTGCGCTTGACCTGTTGCTGCAAGAGCCCCCATTGTGTTACCGTGGTAAGCACGGTAGCGTGAAATAAACTTATAGCGTCCATGATCACCTTTTTGTTGATGATATTGACGAGCAATTTTAAACGCTGTTTCATTCGCTTCCGATCCACTGTTAGAAAAGAAAATGACGTATTCGTCACCAAGCCATTCATTCAATTTTTCTGCTAATTTAATAGCAGGAACATGACTTTGTGTCAGAGGGAAATATGGCATTTCTTCAAGCTGTTCAAAAGCCGCTCTTGCAAGCTCTTTTCGGCCATACCCAACATTCACGCACCAAAGACCGGACATGCCGTCTAAATAACGGTTTCCATCAATATCCGTCACCCATGCCCCTTCTGCTTTTGTGATAATTAAATTCGTTGGACTAGGGGCTGCTCCTCTCATTGCATGCCAAAGGTACTTTTCATCTGTTTTTTTCAAACTTTGCGTTTGCTCTGTCGCTTGCACAATCACCAACTCCATTCTATCTTTTTATGATTTCATATCATTCTTTCAATAACGAGCCGTAAGCATTTTCTTGCGAGTATAGAATTCTACGCCGTCTTTTCCATTTGCATGGAGATCACCATAGAAGGATTTCTTATAACCTGAGAATGGGAAGAATGCCATTGGAGCTGGAACTCCAAGATTAACCCCAAGCATACCTGCATCAATTTCTTCACGGAATTCACGAATAGCTTTAGCGCTATCGGTGTACAGGCATGCACCATTTGCGAATGGTGATGCATTAGCAACATGAATCGCTTCCATCAAGTCTTTTACGCGTACAATAGAAAGAACCGGTGCGAAGATTTCATCTTGCCAAATTTTCATTTCCTGTGTCACATTGTCAAAAATCGTTGGGCCAACAAAATAACCTTGGCTGTTTGCTGCATCGTCTTCACGTCCGTCACGAATAACGGGACCAAGGAAAACACCTTCTTCCAGGCCATTACCAATCGTAATTGCATTAGCCTCTTGAAGCAGTCTATTAACGAGCTCATCTGCAACGTCTTCTTCCACGACAACAACAGCCGCAGCCATGCATCGTTCACCAGCTGAACCGAAAGCAGCACTTGTAATTTCTTTCACTGTAGAACTAATGTCCGCATCTTTTAATACGATTGAATGATTTTTTGCCCCTGCAAGAGCTTGTACACGTTTGCCGTTAGCTGCTGCTGTTTTATATATATACTCAGCCACAGGTTGAGAACCAACGAAAGATACAGCCTTCACATCCTCATTGTCAAGAATGCCGTTAACGACGTCATGTGCACCATGCACAATATTTAGTACTCCATCTGGAAGACCTGCTTCTTTAAACAGTTCAGCTATGCGATTAGCCAATAGCGGTGTTCTTTCAGATGGTTTTAATACAAACGTATTTCCGCATGCAATCGCGAGTGGAAACATCCAGCATGGCACCATCATCGGAAAGTTAAATGGCGTTATTCCTGCGATTACTCCGATCGGGTAACGATACATCCCTGATTCAACACCAGTAGCAATATCGGGAAGTTGCTCTCCCATCATTAAAGTGGGAGCACCTGCGGCAAATTCAACACATTCAATCCCCCGTTGTACTTCACCGTATGCTTCTTGATAACTTTTTCCGTTTTCCAAGGTTACGAGTTTAGCTAACTCTTCCCGGTTTTCAATCAATAGCTGTTGATAGCGAAATAGAATCCTAGCACGCCGAGGTACTGCGACCTTTCTCCATGTTTTGAATGCTTCTTTAGCAGTTGCTACAGCTCTATCTACATCTTCTTTAGTCGAAAGCGGTACACGGGCAATAATCTCTCCTGTTGCTGGATTTGGTACATCTTCAACCTGTTTACTTGTAGATTCTATCCATTGTCCGCCAATATAATTTTTCAACGTTTGTACATTTTTCATTACTACCATGGTGAAGCCTCCTATTTTAAAATAACCGTCCTATGTATTTATTACACTCACAAAAGAAAGCGCATTCATTTGACGGTATGTAAACTTATTTGCATACATTTCTTCAACATTACTAATCTTAATCTTATCCATTGAATACACAGGAGCAGTCATCTGCTTAGCATTTGTCCACTCCCCAGTTCACATTATTTTAGATTAATCTCATGGTTCATCTTATAATTCTTTTTCAGAAATACTGGGCAATCCCATTCACAAACAAGGTCCTTAGCCAAGGAAACGATCCAGTCCTTTGTAATATGATACTTTTCCCCATCAACAGTAATAAACACTTCACCATCTGTCACATAGAAAACTTCCTGCTCTTCTACATGCCACGTTCCTTTATTCGGTTCGCCTACCCATGGTTCCCATGCGTTGGCACCTAGTTGCTCTGCTTCTTCTGCTGTAAGTTTTTTCGCAAAAAACATGACAATCCTCTCTCTTTCGTATTGATAATTTTGAAGGAATAAGTCTATAAATCTACTGCCTTAACATTTGTATTTTTCAAACGTTTAAACTCTTTTTTCATAAAGTATATGGCAATGAGAACACCTGGAATTTCTGCAGCAGGAGCAGCGTACCATACACCTTCTACACCCCAGAATTTCGGGAAAATAAATAGAAACGGTAACATGAACAACAATATTTTGCTTACACTAATAAACGTTGCGGACCAGTTTCTCTCTTGTGATTCGAAATAACCAGAGATAAGCAAGCTGACTGCACTAAGCGTAAACAAACAATTGAATATAACTGTCGTCCAAATGCCCAGTTTCTGTAATTCAGGATTACCACCAGAAAAAAATGACACAATTGGATCTGCAAAAATGATTAGTATGGCTGTCACGATCACAAAGAAGGAAACTGTAAAAATGAGTCCCATCTTAATTGCTTGTTTCACACGATCAAGGTTGCCTGCACCGTAATTATAACTAATAATCGGTTGAAGTCCTGTCATCCCACCAAGCGCTGCTAAGGCGAGGAGATTTGTAATGTAACCGTTTTGAATCGTGAAAGCTGCAACGTGCAAACCACCACCGTAGCTTTGCAGTAAGTTGTTGGTGAAAATAATTGCAATAAACATCATGAACTGACTCGAGAAAGATGCAAAGCCCGTCCAAACTACTTCACCAATCTTCTTGAGATTAATCATCATATCTTTCATTTTTGGCTTAAGTTTTGTTTTACCAAACCAGAAATAAAAGATTAGGAGAACAGGAATCGATTGCGAAATCGTATTAGCCCATGAAGAACCCATCATCCCCATGTCATACTTCACTACCATAATCCATTCTGCAGTCCCAGCAACAACCGCTGCGACTAACCAACTGTTCATTGATAATATAGGCTTTTCATCGATATTAGCTAAAATACTTAATACAACGGCCAATATCGTTAATGGCAACGAAATCCATAGCAGTCGGCTATATTGCACTGCGTATGGAAGCGCTTCATCACTTGCTCCGAATAAAATCATAATATCATTTTCAAAGAGCAATCCAAGTATAGCTAACAAAGTGGAAAGGAACAGCGTAAACCATAAAGTTTGCCCCATAATACTTCTAGCTTCCTCTAACTTCCCTTTTCCAAGCCGAAGTGAAATGACCGCTCCTGCTCCCACACCTAAAAGAACACCAATCATACGGGTAATAACCATGACCGTAAATCCAATTCCGATCCCTTCGACTTCCAGCTCCTGAAAACCACTGACGAAATAGCCATCAACAACCGATACAACTCCTAAAATTACGTTAGCCATAATTCCCGCCAAAGCAAACCGTAAATATAGTAACGGAATACTTTTGGTTCCTAGCACTGAATCATCCACCGGCTTATTCATTACTTCTGGTTGCTCTATTTTTGATGACGGACCGTTGTCCACTATTTTCATGAGCATATCCCCTTATAAATAATTTATATAGCACGTTTTGCTCAATTAATTCGCATACCAACCTACAGGATTGGCATGCTGGTGGATATTGATTTGCTTCGTTTCCATAAAGTGCTCCAGCCCAACAGTACCTAACGCCCTGCCGATTCCACTTTGCTTATATCCGCCCCAAGGGCCTTCCACATAAGCGAGATGATAACTATTAATCCAAGTAATTCCCGCACGCAATTTACTAATAACACGTTTAGCTCGGTCCATATCTTCAGTAAATACAGCACCGGCTAATCCATAAATGGAATCATTCGCTTTTTGGATGGCATCTTCCTCATCTTTAAATTTCTGTACAACAAGGACTGGACCAAAAATCTCTTCCTTAACAATACACATATTCGCATTTACATCAGCAAAGATTGTTGGTGCAATGAAAAATCCTCGATCAAGCCCATTTTCTGTTAAGCGCTTACCACCACAAACTAACTTTGCCCCTTCTTCGATTCCACTCTTTATATAATGTAAAACTTCATTCATATGAGACTCGTTTGTGAGGGCTCCCATTTCGATGTTCTCGCTTTCTCCGTTGCCAACTACAATTTTGCTCGCACGCTCGGCCAATCTTTCAACAAACTTATCGTAAATGGTCTCTTGTACAAGCAAACGGGATGCAGCTGAACAAACTTGCCCAGCATTGTGGAAAATACCAAACATCGCATTATCGACTGCGGTTTCAAAATCCACATCGTCGAACACAATAAGTGGAGATTTACCACCTAGTTCAAGTGTGATTTTTTTCATATTGCCCGCAGCTGCGCGCATAATACTTTGACCTGTTTTTGTTCCACCGGTAAAGGCAACTTTGTCAACATCATGGCTCTCTGCAAGCTCATTCCCAACCTTTGAACCAGGTCCCAATACCAAGTTTGCCACTCCGTCCGGAAGTCCAACCTCTTCGATAATTTCAAATAATTTGAATACGCTTACAGGAGTGACGTCAGCAGGCTTAATTACAATTGTATTCCCCGCGGCAAGTGCAGGAGCAATTTGCCAAACAGCTAACATAAGCGGAAAGTTCCAAGGTACAATAAGTCCACAAACACCAATCGGTTCATGAATAATAATTGTTTCCGAAGAATCAGCACGAGTGTAAGATTCCTTTTTCATACCTTTGATCAAGTCGGCATAATAGCGGAAGCATTGAATCGATACCGGAATATCTACATGGGTTGTTGCACGGATAACCTTACCGTTATTTGCAGTTTCCAAACGGGCAATTTCAGCTGTCTTCTCTTCAAGACGGTCTGCAATCTTATATAGATAGTCAGCTCTTTCATCAGCCGATAAATCCGACCAGATTCCGCTGTCAAACGCTTTACGAGCCGCCTTAATTGCTATCTTCGCATCATCTGCTGATCCATGAGCAGACGTTGCGATAACCTCTCCCGTTGCAGGATTGATAATGTTTCGTCTAGCACCCGATAATGCTTCTACCCATTTCCCGTCAATGAACATGTTAATTTCCATAAAGACCTCTCCTTTACGCGATAATATCTACCAGTTTGAAACCAATATGTGCTATATTGACCAACATCGCTTTCTGATTATAGAATGGGAATGATTTGAGGCGTTCCTTTTCAAATCGGTATCCACCTGCACTCCCCGTAACAATCCATTGTGCCAATAACTTACCAAACAATGTCGAGAGAGACGCGCCATGGCCCGTATAACCCGTTGCGAAATATGCGCCTTCTTTGGATCTACCGATAACCGGGAACGTATCAATTGTAACCCCGATAAATCCACCCCACCTGTAATCAATCTTGCTTCCTTCTAGTTTTGGCATCATTTTAACCATGGCATCGTAAACATTTTGATAAACAGCATCACCTAAGTTTGGACGAATATCGCCACCGCCAAATATGATCCGATTATCTGGTGTGCGCCTGAAATAGTAAAGGAAACTGCTTGTATCAAAAACCATGCGATCTTTAGGAATGACGGCATTCACCAGTGATTCTGGAAGCTGTTCAGTAGCAATAATACGTGCCGAAATTGGCAGTACGCCTTTATTCAGTTCAGTCATGATTTTTCCAGAGTAACCATCTGTAGCCACAATAATGTCTTTCGCAGTAACAGCACCTTTTTCTGTTACAACTTTCACACTATTTCGGCCGTACTCAATAGATAGTGCTTTCGAATGCTCAAAGATTTTTGCACCGATCGATTTAGCTGCTTCTCCCAAACCAATTGCATAGTTCAGTGGTTGGAACGAGTAACTCGAGTTGTCGACTAAGCAGCCATGATAATGCGGGGAATCAATCTCTTGATGCAACTGACTTCGATTAAGCACGCTTGATTCGTATCCAAAATTTTTGTTTAAGTATTCACTTTCATGTTTCAATCCTTCAAAATGCTTGGCTTTGTAAGCCGCCACAATGTGACCTGTCTTTCTAAAGTTACAGTTGATTTGATGCTCGTCGATAATGTTTTTAACTAATTCAACACTAAGCAGCGAAAGATCGTTAAGCTGTCTCGCCTCTTCGGCACCATACTTCTTGGCAAGCTCCTGCATCGTTGACTTATAGCCCGGCAATACCATCCCGCCGTTGCGACCGCTTGCGCCATATCCGATTGTTTCCTGCTCAAGGACAATGACACTCTTCCCTAACTTTTGCAAATGATATGCAGAAGAAAGACCTGTGAAACCTGCGCCGATAATGACAACATCCGCCTCTTCATTTCCTTCAAGAGGTTTTCCTTTGTCATAGCTGTTTGCAGTCGCTGTCCATAGTGAGAGAGTATCCATATGATCCATCTTATCCATAGCTAATCCTTCTCCTTTCGTGACATGTATGTTACAATACAGTCAAAAATATTCAAAATATTCACATTTATTGAATTAATAATATGACTTGGAGTTTCCTCCACGTCAATAGCCATTTGAGAGTTTTTTGAAGTCATTTTGCGAAAAAAATGGAGTAACTCCACTTTTTTCATTGGGGGGACATCTATGAAAATTGGTACATTTGCGAAGCTTTTTCATGTTACGACTGATACCGTTCGTTATTACATTGAACTAGGATTATTAATACCAGACAAAAAAACACCCAGTATCAAATGAACCAATTGTGTTTCGACGACATGACTTTTATTAGTGAGCTGAAAAAATTTCATTTTTCATTGATAGAAATCCAACGAATTTTATCATATCGGCGTGTCACAAATTTCTCAGACCATGAGGATATCGACTACTACAATAACTTGCTCATTGATAAAAAGGACGAGCTAACCAAGAAAAAAGAAGACATATCAAAAGCTATCCAATTGATTGAAAAAGCAGCTCAAACTAGCTCGCCTTCATCCAAAGAAGAGAATATTACAGGAATCCCGCTTGATTTTGTAAATTTGCTCTATTGTCCGAAGTGCCGTATTCCACTTGAAATGGAAGATGTAACGATTAAAAAAGTTTACATTCACACGGGGCGTTTAACTTGTAGCTGTGGATACGAGGCTGCTATCGAGGAAGGTATTATCATTACCGCGAATTTGTACGAGACGTCTCCTTATCCATCTTATTTTTACGATAAAGAAACGATTAAAGAGATCAATCCCAAAATGATTAACTTATTTGAAAAAATTAATTTTCAGTTTCAAAAAATTCTACAAAATATAGATTTGCAAAACAAATTAATTGTGGAAACAAACGTTGACGCTTTCGTGTCACTACCCAAATATATCGATGTTCTTGAAACAAGCGCGTCCTATGTATTCAGTGGCTATTCACTTGCGATGCTCAAGAAGGTTAGAAACAGAATTGAGCGTATGAATCCGAAGCCACGCGTCCTTTATATTTTGAATTCCGATTTAAATCTGCCATTAAAACCGCTTAGCATCGATGTTTTTGTGGATAGTTTTTCAGTAACTGATTTTTCACTGCTCAATCCGCAGTTCCCAATTCACGTTCTAAAAAATTATTTACATAACAGTTCAACAATTGTCGGCGGATACTCATATTATGATAGTTCGGCCAAATCCTTGAAAAACATTTCAGCCTTATATCCAAATTCTCACGAACATATTTTACATCCAAAATACTTAGAAGAAAATTTATCAGGCCACGAATTTCAAATCACGCAAAGTGAAAATATCGGTTACTGTACAGATCCAGGACCTTATTTCGATTATCATGTAAGAGACGAAAAATTCCACATGCTCATGTATTTGGCTAGTACGAAACAATAGCACAAAAAAGCGCCATCACAAGTGACGGCGCTTTTTATATGTAAGAGATACTAGAAGATATCCTTCTAGCCTACTCCCATTTATAAGTCCAAAATTGTTCAAGTTGCAGCCATTTTAATGTTGCTGCATCTTTGTTTTTTATTTTTGCATGTGTTTCTTCAAGCATTGCTTCTGTTTGTGAACGATGCGCGCCTAGTGCAGCTAATTTATGTTCAAATACTTCACTAATATTATTTACAACATCCGGCTCACCGAGTACTGCTTCGCGATTTCTCGTAATCGCAACTGCATGAATGACTGGACGCTCTTCTTTTGGCATACGTGATACAGCGCGAACTACAGCACGGCCAAATGCATCATGATCTGGATGTACGCCGTGTTCTGGATAAAATGTAATAATTCGAGATGGATTTACTTCTTGAATTATCGCTTCGATTTTATCTGCAACAAAATCAATATCTTCAAATTCTAACGTTTTATCATGGAAACCGAGCATTCTTAAATCTTGAATCCCCATCGCTTCACATGCATCTTTTAATTCTTTTTCACGGATATTTGGAATCGTTTCACGGTTAGCGAATACATTTTTCCCCATGTTACGTCCCATTTGTCCAAGAGTACCGCATGCATATGTTACAGGTACTCCTTGATCTGTTAATAAGCGAATTGTTCCTCCCGCAGCAAATGCTTCATCATCTGGATGCGGAAATACAACAAGTACATGTCTCTCCATAAGTTTCCCTCCTTCTTACTTAAATGGCGTTAAGCTTAACTCAAGCGCTACCGCTAAGCGGCCTTGGTTATCATGCCCTGCTAGTAATAAACGCTCTTTATCGTCTACTTCCCAGTGCGTAATACCTTCTGCATATACCCAGCCATGATCCATTTTCAAACCAACTCGGTATGGATTTGTTCCAGTTATTTTCCCGCGCTCAAAGCGAATAATTGCATTTCGAATGAATGCTCCAACTGTCATCAACTTTTCATTAAAGTGTGACGCATACGCTCCATTCGTCGTTTCTAAATGAATATATACATCTTTATTTACAAAACGTTCAATTTCATTTTGAATAAGAGAACTATCTTTTACTATTTCCATCGGAATTCACCTCTTTAAACCATTTTACGCAAAAATAATGTAAATTGCTATCTCTATATTAGAGGACAACGCTCACTTTTCCTAATAATTTGCACTGTGTTTTTTATATTTTTTATATGATATGTAAAAATCACATTTTTTCCTTCACTTTGTTAAATAGTTTTCTTTCTTTTTTGAATTTGCTACAATATACTTTGTCCCGTGTTAATTTAGCGAGATACATTTCGACAATTGAATACATACTTTAAAGAAGGTGACATGCTTGGAACATTCAGCACATGAAGTAGCAAATTGGCAATATTATTTTGCAATTGCCGTATTTTTAGTCACGTACGGTTTTATTATTTCTGAGAAATTGAATCGTGCTGTAATCGCATTATTCGGTGCTGCTATTATGATTATTTTTGGAATTGTAGATTTACATACTGCTTTCACATCACATATTCAATGGGAAACGATCACCCTTTTAATTGGGATGATGATTCTCGTACATATTACGAGTCAATCGGGCGTATTTGAATTTGTAGCCATTAAAGCAGCAAAAGCAGCTGGCGGAAAACCAATCCGCATTTTATTATTACTATCCCTATTAACCGCTGTCGGTTCTGCATTTTTGGACAACGTAACAACCGTATTATTAATCGTACCTGTTACACTATCCATTACACGTATTTTAAAAGTAAATCCTGTTCCTTATTTAATTTCAGAAGTACTATTTTCAAATATAGGCGGAACAGCAACACTAATCGGTGATCCGCCTAACATTATGATTGGATCGGCTAATAAGCATTTAGACTTTAATGCCTTTTTACTTAACTTAGCTCCAATTGTACTTATCATCGCTATCGTTACATTAGGCATTATTTACTTCATGTATCGTAACAAACTAAAAACAACAACTGAGCAAATTAAAATACTGATGGCATTAAATGAAAAAGATTATATTAAAGATCAAAGCCTCCTTTTAAAATCGATTACAATTTTAGGACTAACTATTTTAGGCTTTGTACTTCATTCTATTATTCATGTAGACGCTGCCGTTATTGCGATGACAGGTGCTACACTTCTTATGTTAATTGGCGTGAAAGAACACGATATTGAAGATGTATTTGCCCACGTTGAATGGGTAACCATTTTCTTCTTCGCTGGACTATTCGTTCTCGTTGGCGGGTTAATTGATATCGGACTTATTTCTTCACTCGCAAAAGAAGTAATCGACGTAACAAATGGCGACATCGGTTTCGCTGCTATACTTATCTTATGGGTATCTGGCATCGCATCTGCGACAATTGACAACATCCCATTTGTCGCAACGATGATTCCACTTATTCAAGATTTAGCTACAGGACTCGGACTATCTGTCGATTCTCCGCAAATTGAAGTACTATGGTGGGCGTTATCTCTTGGAGCTTGCTTAGGAGGAAACGGAACGTTAATCGGAGCGTCAGCAAACGTAGTCGTTGCTGGTATTGCAAAACGTGAAGGACATGGATTCTCTTATATGGACTTCTTAAAAATCGGTTTCCCCTTAACGATCATTGCATTATTATTATCACACGCTTATATATATTTACGTTACTTAATGTAAAAGTTGTAGTGCATGAAATTATATCGGCGATTTTTAAAATATATCGATCGTTTCTCCGAATATATCAGCGATTTTCTAAATATATCGGCGATTCGATAACGAATATCGACTTACCGACAAATAACGACAGTAAAAAAGGTATGCAGCACTACGCCGCATACCTTTTTTCATCACCAAAATATACCTATAATTGCTAATCCACCTAAAATCATACCACCAATTTGTCCGATGATTGTTGGTGATAATTGAACACCTTTTCTCACTTCAACAACTGGTCTTTCGTGCCTTAGTTGTTGCACTTCACTTTGAAGTTGGTGTACACTTCCGTGTAGCTCTTTTATAAGCTCCTTTAATTCAGCGACCTCTTCGTTTACTGGCTTACTTTTTTCTAAGTTCATCTCGCATAACTCCTTATAAATTCAATCAGCGCACTGTAAAATTTCGCCAATTACCGCTATATCTCCTGCATACTACATATATAATATGGAATGTATTTTTAATCTTGCAGCTCTATCCATTCATCCCGCAATATCCCCATAATCATTCGATCAAAACACTTTCCATCTCGCTGAACTACTTCTCTCATACACCCTTCCATCTGAAAACCCATCTTTTTATACAACGCAATGGCAGCTTTATTATAAGAAATAACATCGAGGCCAACGCGGTGTAAATTCATTTCATAGAACGCATACTTTAAAATAAGATGCAACGCTTCTCTCCCATATCCTTTTCCTCTATCATTTGCATCGCCTATACCAATTGCTAATAAACCTGTTCTGTTATTCCACTCTATGCCGTGAATTGCAACAAAACCAATTAAGCGATCCTCTTGAACTGTTCTTAACATGAAAGAAACACTATTGGATCTCCGTCCCTTTAATAACCCATCATTTGATATTTCATGTAATGATTGCGGGAATGCTAAGTCTGTATCTACATTTCTTAAATATTCACTATCCTCTTGCCACATAACCATTACTTCAGCATCTGCTTCTCTAATAGCTGATAATTTAATAGTTTTATTTTGAAAAAGATTCATCTTCATTTCAAACTCCCCCTTTATTTAAATAGCGGGGACAATTATTCTAGCCTATTTATCCCGCATTAACGGGCAGTAAGACTCCCACCTCAAAATTCAGCTGGAGCGAAGATGTTAGGTGGGAGATCAACTGCCCGTAAACGCCCGATTGGTGAGGGCTGATAATCAGTGGGGGATGAACAAAACCCCACTGATTAAAGTTTCACTTTATCCCCTTGTTCCATAAACTGTTATATAAACGGGATACTTACAATAAGCGCTGACATTGGCACATCTCCTCTTCATTAAATTAACTTCATTGTATAATTTTTTATTTATTCTAACAATAAAAAGACCCTCCAAATTTAGAGAGCCTTTCCTAATAGCAAAACTGTATTATTTCGTAAACATTTTCTCCGCTTCATCCATTGCCATTTTGTTACCTAAAGCAGAATAGTCAAGCCATGGTTGGTCATTAATAATGTATACATGCTTGCCTTTAACAGCTTTTAAATCTTTCCAAATTGGTGTTTCTTGTAGTTGTTTAAATGCAGCTTTTGCTTTATCATCTCTATTTACGACAACAAAAATCGCATCTGCATCAAAGTCAGGTAATACTTCTTGTGAAATGACTTCGAAAGGACGGTTTCCATCAATTTTTTCCACACCATTTGCAGGTTGTAATCCTAAGTCTTGGAATAAAATTGGTCCCATCGGTCTTTTCGTACTAAATACACGTAATTCTTTTGCAGTAACGCGAATTGCCATTACTTTTTCATTATTACCTAACTCTTTATCTATTAAACTTTTCACTCGTTTTGTCTGCTCTTCGTAATCTTGAATATACTTTTCCGCTTCTTTCTCACGGTTTACAAGTTTACCTACTTCTTTTAAATGATCTCTCCACGTACCTTCATCTAAATTGAAAGAATGTGTTGTTGTAATTTTTTCGTATTTCACTAAATCTTTGCCAGCATATTTTTCATCAACATAAATTTCAGTTGGCTTTAATTGAAGTAACGCTTCCATGTTTGGATCTGTTGCAACGCCAAGTTTCTTCGTATCTTTCAACTGCTCTTTTGCGTGTGGTAAGAAATCTTTTAAATCTCCACCAATAACAGAACCTACTGGTGTAATTCCTAATGCAAGTAAATCATTTGTTAAGTGAATAGACATTGAAGCAATTTTGGGATCATTACTTTTTTCCGTTTTTTTAGTTGCCTCTTCATTAGGTTTCGATTGACCACATGCTGCTAATACTAAAATACACATAATGCTAAATAAAATGGAAAGTTTCTTTTTCATATGTTCTCCTCGTTGAAGTATTTATTTTGTTTTTGTAAGTAAATAAAGAAAATACGGCGCTCCTAAAGCCGCTACTACTACACCAGCTGGAATAGAGTTTGGCTCGAATACAGAACGACCTATCGTATCTGCGAGTACTAAAATAATCATTCCAATAATGCCAGCTAGCGGAAGGAAATGTTGATATGTAGTACCTACTAACTTTCTTGCGATATGCGGAGAAACTAGACCGATAAAACCAATCCCTCCTGCCATCGATACACTTGCACAAGATAATCCGACCGCCGTAGCTAAAAGTAGTAATCGTTCTTTTTGAACAGAAACACCAAGTCCTGCTGCTACACTATCACCTAGGGACAGTGCATTTAACGTTTTAGATTTCAGCCATGCGTACGGAGTTAGTATCAAAATCCAAGGTAATAATGCTAGGACATGAATCCAATCTCTTCCCCACACGTTACCAACTAACCATCTAGAAGCGAATGTATACGTCTCATCATTTAACTTGAGCGAGAAAAATAATGAAAGTGCACTAAAACCAGCTGAAACTGCAATACCAACCAGAATAAGTCTAATGGGAAGTAAACCTTTTGACCGATCACTCGCAAGCAAAACAATAAGAAATGCAGCTAACACTCCTCCGCCAAATGTAAATAACGGTATTAAAATCGATGCACTCTCATTAATAGAATGAAAGAGCGTAACGAATACAATAAGCCCGAAAGATGCACCCGAATGTAATCCGAGAATACCGGGATCTGCGAGTGCATTACGAGATAGCCCTTGCAAAATCGCACCGGAAACTCCAAGGCCGATACCTGCTAACATTGTGATAATAATTCTTGGCATACGATAATCGAATAGCACTGTTGCACTCTCAAAATCACCATAACCAAAAAGCGTTTGAATCACTTTGAGTGGTGCAATGCTCAGCGTCCCCGTATTTAAGCTAATCAAAATTACAGCGATACTCATACAACCGAATATTGTAGTTACAGTAATAGCTCTCTTTTTATCCGTGTTAAAAAGATCCTTCACTTATAACTCACTCCCAACTTTACGTGCTATATAGAGGAAGAACGGAACTCCAACAAGAGCTACCATAATCCCTATCGCAAGTTCTTTAGGAGGATTTACTGTTCTTGCTCCTAAATCAGCTAACACCAATAACATAGCTCCTAATAATGCTGACATAGGAATAATAAGCCGATAATTAACACCAACTAATTTTCTAGCAATATGTGGGATGACTAGTCCTACAAATCCAATAGAACCAACAGCTGAAACAGAGACACCCGCAAGAATAACTACTATAATCATCCCGAGTATTCTCGTTCGGTTCGTTTTCACACCTAAATTCGTAGCAACATCATCCCCCATTGATATGAGTGAAATAGATCGCCCTAGCACTGTCGCAAAAACAATCGTTATGAGAATAATAGGCACTAAAAGTTTCAAGTGTTCCCACTTAACCCCCGCAACACCACCGGCAAACCAAAACGCTAAATCTTGGCTTAAATCATAATAAATTGCAATACCTGAACTTAATGAGTGTAAAAGCGCTGCCATAACTGCTCCAGCAATCGTTAACCTCATCGGTGTTAACCCTCCTGATGTTGCCGATCCGATAATAAAAATGAGTACGGTACTTAAAACTGCTCCAATAAAGGAAACAATCATTAAGTAGGAATACGGCATATGCGGGAAAAAAGCAAAACTAAGTGCTACTACAAACATCGCACCCGCATTTATTCCGAGCACACCTGCATCAGCTAAAGGATTTTGTGTTACCCCTTGCATCACAGCCCCAGCGACTGCAAAAGCAGCACCTACAACTACCGCGCCAATCACCCTTGGAAGTCTTAGCTCATAAATAATTTGATGCTGCGTTAATTTCGGATTGTAATCAAAAACCGCTGCCCACACCGTTTGCAAATGAATATCCTTTGCACCGAATGCAACAGCTAAAAATATAGACCCCATTAAGCATAAAATTGTTAAGCTCATGAAAGAAATGAACTTAATATGTATCCAGCGATTATTGCCAGCATGTACAGTAGACTTATGTAACATGTTTCATTTCATCCTTTATATTCAGTTGTTTTTTATAATTATTTTTTATTTATAATCATTATTGATAATGATTATCATTTTCATTTAGCTATTATATCCCCACCTTTTTTAAATAGAAAACTATTTTTTTACTTTGTTACAATATTAAAACACTTATTACAATTCCCTTCTAAAACTTACAAATACATGCAAAATAGCACGATGTTATATTTTCAAATTTATAGTATACTGAGTTATTATTTCGATTTTTCAAATAAAAATCCTGAAGGTGAAAACATGTTTTATATAAAACAACTACTCTATTTCACTTATGAACAAGCATTATCTTGTTTGTTCCCAGTCATTATTTTTTTAACACTAGCCCTTTCCAAAATCATTTCTATCCCAGGGTTATATCGCTATGATTTCATACTCATCGTATGTCTTCTTATGCAATATATAATGTATAAAACGGGACTTGAAACGAAAGACGAATTAAAAGTAATTACTGTTTTTCACCTTATCGGACTTCTACTAGAAATATATAAAGTGCATTTTGGATCATGGAGTTATCCTGAAGAGGCGTATTCAAAAGTTTTAGGTGTTCCGCTATACAGTGGTTTTATGTATGCGAGTGTCGCAAGTTACATATGCCAGGCGTGGAGAAGATTGCATTTGCAAATGTATTATTGGCCAAAGGCTATTTTTGCTGTGCCGTTAGGAGCGATGATTTACTTCAATTTTTTCACACACCATTTTCTATACGATTTTAGATGGGTATTAACTTTACTTTTATTCATTGTATTCTTTCGAACTTTTGTGGAGTTTTCCTTACAAGGAGTTACATATAAAATGCCGCTCGTTCTCTCATTTTTCCTTATTGGATTCTTTATTTGGATTGCAGAAAACATCGCAACATTTTTCGGAGCATGGCAATATCCAAATCAACGGGAAACATGGAACCTCGTTCACTTTAGCAAAATTAGCTCATGGTTTTTACTCGTTGTCATTAGCATTATGATTGTTACACAACTCAAACATTTGAAGGGGTCGAAAGGATAATGCTGATTACGTTAGAAATATTAGAATTAATTAATTTTCTCTACTTGCTCAATAAAAAAACGAAATCCATCTGGAATTTCGTTTTTTTAAGCAATTAAATTCAAAACTATAGAGATTTCACAAGACGTTCCATCGCCTTCATTTGACCAATATGATCCGCTTCATGATAAAGCATCATACCGTAAAGCTCCCCTACTGTTTCCAATCCTAAGAACGGCTCTGGAAGTTTATTTTCAAATGCTTCTGCTGGAATTTCATTAATGCGCTTCGCTTGCTCTTGTAACTGAGACTTTAACACTTCTAATGATGGCCCTTCTGTTTCCCATTTAGATGGTCTTGATCCATATCCAAACATACCTGGATATTCACTTGGTAAATGTTTAAATTCTCTTCCAAACATGAAAGTCTCTGCTGCAGATAACACGTGACCGATATGCCAGCGGATTGTGTTATTAAAGCCATCCGGCTGCTTATCCGCAGTTTTGTCATCTAAAGTTTCCATAAATTTAAGTAATGCTCCACGCGTTATTTCAAATTGTTTTAAACCAACTATTCTATTCATTTTATCGTCCCCTTTTTTATGTACAATTTATTATGAGCTAAGAATGTTCAACTTATTAAAGTTTCACCTTGTTTAATCTATCAGAAACAATTAAAAAATACATCTAATATGCTTAACGCACTTTGGCAATATGTTTTTTAAAAAAGGTACAACCTTCGGAAATATAGAATTACTTAGTGCGCAAATATTTCAGTAAACAAAAGAGGAGTGTAATTGCATGGTAGATGTTTTAAAACAACAATATAATCTTATTAGTTCTACAAGGGAAAATCTATTTACATTTTTGGAAGAAATTCCACAAGAAAAATTGCACAGTACGGTTCCTAACTTCGGAAGTGGCAGCATTATAAAAACCCATATTCATGTAGCAGATTGCTATCGATACTGGATCGGATCATTCGCATTTAACCAAAAACGAGCAGATTTTTCATTTGCTAGCGATTATGAAATTGAACATGCAGATGTCGAAAAAGTTCGTGCTAGATTTAAGTTAGTAGATGAAGTTGTCCAACGTTTTCTAGATGAATACAATGACCGGTGGCTCGAAAATATAGCAAATGAAGTGAAATGGCAAAAAGAACCTTGGAGCACAACTCCGCTATGGCTTTTAACCCATACGGAGACTCATGAGTTTCATCATAAAGGACAAATTGTATCTATGGCTCGCCACCTTGGATATACTCCTCCTGATACAGACCTTAGTTGATTCGTTTTTTCAATTATTATGGCCATACTTAAAAGTGATTATAAAAATATACTATAAAGAACCGATACTTGTTTCATCCAAGTATCGGTTCCCTATATACAAAAGTGCTATTCTTCTTACATATAAAACAAATATTTCTCCACTTAATCCCTTGCAAAAGACTCCCTCGTTACATCAATGAATTGTTGCAGTGGCGATGTCATCCATTTATCTTTATGCCAAGCAATTTGCGTATAAATCGGGGAAATTGTTTCTTTTAAAACTAACTCCTTTACTGTACCTTCTCGTATATCTTTTTCTACTACTATCGCTGGCAAAACTGCTACACCTAAATCTGCAATAACACATTGTTTAATTGCCTCTACGCTAACAAACTCAATCTTATTTGCCGGATATACTTCTTCCGCACGAAATAACTCTTCAAATAAAGTCCGATACGAGCAACCGAGTTCTGTTAATAAAAGTGTTTCATTCTCTAAATCTTTTATAGAAACGGAAGATTGTTCAAGTAAACGATGCGTAGGAGCAACTACTACTTTTAATTCTTCTTTCATAAGTGGCTCTACATGTAAAACGTCTTCTGTTTTACATTCGTCTAAAATAAATACAAGGTCTACTTTCCCCTCCATCAATTGTTCCTTCGCATCTTTATTGGAATGCGCTGGTTTAAATATAAGTTTTATTTGGGGAAATTGCGCTTTAAACCTTTTTAATATGGAAGGGAGCCTGTATGTACATTGACTTTCTTGCGCACCAATTATTAACGTACCTGCTATTTCCTCATCATCTTTCACAGCCATTTTCGCTTCGTTACTGAGCGCAATCATCTTATCGGCATATAGTTGAAACTTTCTTCCTGCTTCAGTTAAGAAAAGGCGTTTTCCCAATCTCTCAAATAACGGCGTACCAAGCTCAGTTTCTAACGTTTTAATTTGCGCTGTTACGCTCGATTGGGCAAAGTTTAATTTCTTCGCAGTTTGGGTAAAGTTCAAAGTCTCTGCCGCTACTTTAAATGTAATTAATTGTTTTATCTCCATTTGCTATTCCCCCTTTTCAATCGATATTTTCGATTGATTCCATCGAAATAATCTTCTTTGTCTATTGATATTTGTATTGTATGATAAAGAACATCTACAAACAATATAAATGGAGGTATTCCATATGAAAGCACTTTGTTTCGAACAGTTTGGAAATGCTGATGTACTACAATATAAAGAAATAGCTGATCCCATCATAAATCCAAACGAAATTCTTGTTCGCATGCAAGCAATCGGTTTAAATTTCGCTGATATTTATAGACGCCGCGGCGATTATCATCTCGCTGGTAACCCGCCTTATATATTAGGTTATGAAGGGGCTGGTATTGTTGAAAAAGTAGGAGCTGAAGTTACTACTATCAATCCCGGAGACCGCATTTCATTTGCTGACGTTCCATTCTCAAATGCAGAATTAGTTGCCGTTCCATCTGAAAAAGCAATTCCACTTCCAGATTCTATTTCTTTTGAGATAGCCTCTTCAGTATTATTGCAAGGTCTAACAGCACATTATTTAACGAAAGATAGCTATCAAATAAAACAGGGTGATATAGCTTTAGTACATGCCGCAGCTGGTGGTGTTGGTCAGCTTCTCATCCAAATGATTAAACTACAGGGCGGAACAGTAATCGGTCTTACATCATCAAAAGAAAAAGCACAGGTAGCTACGTTAGCTGGTGCCGATCACGTATTTTTATATACCGAAGCATGGCATACGAATGTACTTGAAATAACTAATGACGCTGGCGTAAATGTTGTGTATGAATCAGTAGGTTCTACATTAGAAGAAAGCTTTAAAGCGACTAAAATTGGTGGTACTGTCGTATTTTACGGAATGGCCGGTGGTAATCCTGCGCCAGTTGATCCACGTATGCTTATGGATACTTCGAAAACTTTAACTGGCGGAGACCTTTGGAATGTACTTATATCTTACGAAGAGCGAAAAGAACGTTCCTCTCAACTATTCGAATGGATTGCGAATGGAAAATTAAACATCGCGAGTCCTACTACATTCTCTTTACAAGATGGTGCTCTTGCACATGAATTATTAGAGAGCCGTAAAAGTACTGGGAAGATTTTATTAATCCCATGATTCATCTAACTAAAACAGGAAGCTAGATTTTGCTAGCTTCCTGTTCTTATTTCTATTTGAGATATTATTATATTTCCACACTTTCTTTTCCTTTTTCAACATAACTCATATCTCCAACCGATTCGACTGTATACTTCCCATCTTGATATGCAATTTTCGTTACACTTGCATTTTTCACTCCGAGTTTTGTTTTACTGCGATCCAGCATTTCTATTAATGCAGTAATCAGAAGTCCATGAGCTACAACTAAAACGTTGCCTCCACCATTTTCAGCAGCTTCTTCACTAATCCTATTAATTTCTTTTTTTATACGAGTAGAAAATACTGCCCAATCTTCTGCCTGTTTTGTAGGGTCTGCTGCTCTAATCAGATTAATAACTTCTTCAATAGAATACTTCATGAGTTCGTCTGGTGATGTAACACCTGCAGCTTTTCCGATAGCATCCCACATAATTTCAACTTTTTCGCCTTCAAAAGTGCCAAAGTTCAATTCACGTAAATCTTTTCTTGTCTCAAGTTTTAACTTTGATTGCTCATTATATTTTAATACTAAATTAGCAGTTTCAATCGCTCGACCGCTATCACTACTATATACACTAGTAAAATGAGTATCTTTTAATCCCATTCCTAGATTCGCGGCAACTTCAACACCTTTTTCTACTAACGGAGAATCCGCCCAACCTTGCACGCGATGATTCGCATTTAATATTGTTTTACCGTGTCTTGTAACATATAACGTAACTAATTTCCCATTACTATCTGTTTCTCGCGTCTTCATCATATTCTCTCCCTTTACATTTCTATATCAATCTTATCATCTCAATTATCCATCGCGCAAAATATACGTAAGTAGATCTGCTTACTAAAAAACGCTATCTTTCTGTACATCCCTACAAAAAGATAGCATTTTTTATGATTACATTTCTTAATCGGTACTTTTATTCAGAAAAAGCTTCCGAATACTGAACAACCCCTTCAACACCTTGAAGAGCATTCTCTCTAAGTTCCATCACCATAAACACTTCATCTGGCACTTCAAATGGTGCTTTTATATTCCAATCACTTGCTTTCTTAAAACCAAATTTCGGATAGTACTCTGGATGCCCTAATACTACAACTGATCCATATCCAAGTTCTTTCGCTTTTTCTAGCGCCGCTACGATAAGTTTGCCACCAATTCCTTTTTTCTGATGGCCTGGAGCAACTGATACTGGTGCCAGTGCTAATGAATCTACAGTAGTCCCGTCTTGTTCTATTGTAATTTTGGATAACATAATGTGCCCGACTATTTCCTCATCTACCGCAACGATTGATAACGCTGGAACAAATGCGTCACATTCTCTAATACGTTTTACAAGTTCATGTTCTTTTTTATCACTAAATTCTTCATTTAAAAACGCTTCTTTTACAACTTCTTCAGTCTTACTATAATCATTTTGTTGTTCTTGTCTAATCTTTATCACTTTATATTACCCTCTATTCTTTCTAATTTCTTTTTCAATTTTACGAAGCGCTTTTTTCGATCCGCGCTCAATATCGTGTTGCATTTTTCTTTCTTTATAATCGACAAATAGTGTATTTAAATCATATCCTTCTGGGTATAATTCTTTCGCCGCTACCTCTAAAGTAATACGTTTTACATTCACTTCAACGAATTCACCGTTATAATATACAACGACATTATAGAAATTATCTTTTTCCTTATAGATGATACCAAAATCATCATGATCCAATAAATTCACACGGTCACCGATTTTATATTCATAGTCATTTTCTCTTTTTTCTTGCACGAATTTCGGTTTTCTAATTTTGCTTTCATTCACTTTTTCTATAGCGTATTCTTTATTTCCCATATACTCTTTCGCTCTTTGCAGTACATGTTCTTTTACATTCATTTTATTTGCAATCCAAAGTGCATTACTTTCACCAGATTTACCGATCACTAATTTATAAAGAGGCTCCAATGTCTCACTATTAAATTGCATTGCTGCGTTCATAAAATCACCATGCATTTCTGAAAATCGTTTAATTTCTCCGTAATGCGTACTCGCAATTGTAATACATCCCGTTAGATAAAATTCTTCTAAAATAGATATCGCAAGCGCCGCACCTTCATTTGGTTCTGTGCCGCTTCCTATTTCGTCAAATAGTAGTAACGTATTATTATTTGACATCCTCATAATTTCAGACAGATTTTTCATATGAGATGAAAATGTACTTAGTGCATTTTCAATACTTTGATTATCACCTATATCTACAAACACATTTTCGAAAATAGCAATTTCTGTTTCTTTATCTCCAGCAATGTGCAAACCTGACATTGTCGCTAATGTTAACAATCCTATTGTTTTTAACACAATCGTTTTCCCGCCCGCATTCGGCCCGGTAATAATTAAACTACGGTAGTTTTGACCGATTTCAAAGTTTAATGGTACTACTTTTCCACTTAAAAGCGGATGCTTACAATTCACTAAATGAATGTGACCATGATCGTTTAACTTCGGTTCTATTCCATCGATACTTTTACTAAACTTCGCTTTCGCAAATACCATGTCATATTGACTAATCAGTTCCATATTAATTTTTATATGATAAATATTTTCTAATATCATTCCTGATAAAGTCGCTAAAATTTGATACTCTTCCATCGCTTCTTCTGCTTTCCAACTTGCTAGTTCCGCATTTAATTTTGTAACCGTATGTGGTTCTATAAATACAGTAGAACCTTTTGCAGATGCTTCCACAATACTTCCTGCAACTTGATTTTTATAGGTAGATTTGATTGGAATCGTATAGCGATCATCTTTTTTACTAATAAAGAATTCCTGAATATATTTCTTATTTGCACTATTATTTAAAAACTTCGTTAAACGTTCTTTTATTTTTCCATCTACAGAATCAATGTTATTTCGAATTCGTTTTAACTCTTTACTAGCCGCTGCATCAATGCTATTTCCTTTAATTGAAAAGTTAATTTCCTCTTCAATACTTTTAAATTCAGTCATTGAATTTGCATAAGAAGCTAATACTGGCGCAAAAAATTCTTTATCTAGCATAAACTTTTTAATCTTTCGACACCCACGTAAAAAGTCTGAAACGCTCACTAACTCTGCTGGATCTAAAATCATCCCTTTTTCTAATTTTTGAATTGTACTAGCGATATTGGATATTCCGAAAAAAGGCACATGCCCTTCTGCATCTACTATAGCTCGTGCTTCTGTCGTTTCATTTAAGCGATTTCTCACTACTTTTATACTCGTACTCGGCTCTAATTTATTTAATAATTCCTTACCTAAACCACTTACACAATAAGATTTCACTATTTCCATTAATTCGTTATATTGTAACTTTTCAAAAGTCATCGTATTCATTTTGTTTCTCCTCACTATGATTGATTTCTATCATCAATGAAGATACCTACTCATTAGATTCCAATGAATTCTATATTATTCAATTACCATTTTTATACATTAAAAACATATACAAAAAAGCTGCGGGGATACCGCAGCTTTTACATTTACAAGGCAAGTGTAATAACGTATAAGGAAATAAGCCATCTAAAAAGTATATGGCAATCCCTATTATTACAAGCTTTATAAAGTATTGTAGGTATCTTCATAGGTTTCGAAATAAATCCATGACAAAATTAGGGGTATGATGTACATAAAAATCCCCTGGTCTTATCCGATTTATTTCATTAAATTTTTCCTATTTAGTACCTACCGCACTCACAAAAAGCACCTCTCATTAATTTATATTTTATGTTCATTGAAATCTAATTTATTGAAATCATCATACTATATGTTTTGTAAGAAGTAAAGGTGTCATACTTTAATAACTATGCAGAATGTAAAAAAAGAAGAGGAAAACTTATATTTTAGTCTGCCCCTTCTTTTTCATCACCAATTTACTGTTGAACATATATGGAAACTGAGCCTCCATTTACATGGAACTGCCCCCATCCGTCCTTATTAATTGTTACAGTATTTGTTTGATTACCCGTAATATCGTACCATACTTCCCCAGCGTTATTCTTTCCAACATCCATCCACTTTGATCCTCCTGGTCCATCAGAGATTAATGTCGCTAAACCAGAATTAGCATGTACACCATCGCCTTCTCTTGTCCAGCCAATCACATCTGGATGGTCTAAATAATCACGCTGCGTACCATATGCAAAGTTTTTTCGTGCCGTCAAAATCGGATCAATTTTATCTTTTAACGCTGGAATTTCATAACTACTCTTTCCGCTTGTCCCATAGTAATCACCATAAAAAACTGAAGGATAGCCCTCTGCACGTGTTAAAATAAATGCATATGCCAGCGGTTTAAACCACGGACTTACTACAGATTCCAATGACTGCCCAGGCTGTGAATCATGATTCTCAACGAGAGTAACTGCGAGTGCAGGGTGATTTTTCATTACTGTTCCATTTAAAATATTTCTCATATCATAATTCCCATTTCCTGTTGAAGCATAATGAAAATTATAATGAAGCGGTGCATCGAACACAGATTGATTATAATTGACTTTCGCCAAATAATTATTTAAGGCCTTAATGTCATTTTGCCAATATTCAGCCACTGTAAACATTTCTTTCCCCGTTTGCTGTCTGACATGATTTACCCAATCGCGTAAATATTCATGATCAATATGTTTAACAGCATCTAAACGAAAGCCATCTAAATTTAATTCATTCGCATACCACGTTCCCCAATTTTTCATCTCCTTCACAACATCAGGATGATCAAAATCAAGATCTGCATACATCAAATAATCATAATTCCCATTCTCGCTAGACACTTCCCAGTCCCACGCTTTACCTATACCCCTAAATTTATAAATTCGATTTAATTTCCTTCCTTCATCCCAATCCGTTCCGTCAAAATGATACCATTTCCATTTGAAATTAGAATAAGAATCTCCGCGTCCTGGAAAGTTAAACCCCGTCCATGCATTAATTTCATAATCACCTGACACTTCAATATTTCGATTGTTTCGGTCTACCTCTACAGCTGTTACGGTTTCAGTATAATCAGCCCCACCTTTATGATTCATAACTACATCACCATACACATCTATGCTTTGCTTATGTAAAGCTTCAATTGCAGATTTCAACTGTGCTTTTGTCCCATATTTCGTCCGCACCGTTCCTTTTTGATTGAATTCCCCCAAATCATATAAATCATACGCTCCATATCCTACATCATTTTGTGAAGTCCCTTTATATGCAGGTGGTATCCATACAGATGTAATTCCTTTATGGGCTAAATTTTCAGCATCAGAACGCAAACGATTCCAATGATTCCCATCATTCGGAGCGTACCACTCAAAATACTGCATTAATGTTCCATTGTTTATCGTTGCTGCTTCCGCCTTATTCCCCTCATATATATTAGGAAAAAGTAAAATAAACAATAAACAGACTACCATAATCCTTTTCAACATATTTACACCATCCCCTTCAAGAAAACGTTTGCATAATTTATTAAAATTATTATAATATTCGTTCTACAGTTAGTAAAGTAGTAATCTTTTAATCTCTCACATTATTTTTCATGTAACTTCACATATTCCACAAGTATCTCAACATAGTTTAAAATTCACATCTTACTCAATTTTGTTTACAATTTACCTATAAAAGCATAACGGAGGGATTTCAATGACAGACTTTCAAAGACAATTTTTCGCACGATTAAATATAAAGAATAAAGAAATAGTTTCTTTTAAAGATTTACCTAACATTATGTATGCAATGTCACAATCTGTCCCTTTTGAAAACTTAAATATTCTCGAAAACAACTTTAAAGAAATATCAAAAGAAAATCTAAAAGAAAAAATTTTAATAAACAACCGTGGCGGCCTTTGTTATGAATTGAATCCGACTATGTATTACTTCCTTAAAGACTCTAAATTCGATGTTCATCTCGTTTCAGGAACAGTTTATAACAATGCAAACTCTATATGGGCTGTGGATTCTGGACATATCGCAACAGTTTTAAAATATCATAATGAACTTTACTTAATTGAAGTAGGTTTCGGATCATATTTACCCCTTTCCCCTGTTCCTTTCTCAGGTGAGATCGTTCATTCTGTAACAGGCGACTATCGTATTCGTAAAGAAACGACTGAAAAAGGTAATTATATTTTAGAAATGCGTAAAAGCAATGAGTTTCTAGATCAATCTTCTACTAATGATTGGACAGTAGGTTATGCATTTCACTTGGAAGAAGTAAATGTGGAAAAAGCAAATGCAGCACAAAAAATTATCGTTGAACATGAGGATTCCCCTTTTAATAAAGTACCTCTTATTGTAAAACTGACTGAAAATGGGCATGCCTCTTTAACGAAAGATAGCCTTACAATAGCGAAAAACGGTAAAAAAACGAAAGAAACAGTTACAGAAGAGCAATATAAAAATCTTTTACATTCAACGTTTGGCATTACATTAAACTTTTAAAGCCTCGCCATTTCCGGCAAGGCTTTTTATTTTCCAGCAGGGATTTTTTGCAATTTGTTGTATTTCATAGTTATATAGGAACATAACTACATATTTAGAAAGGAAATGATTATGACAGAACTTAAAGATCGACTACAAGTAGCTGATAAAGAAAAATGGAATTTAACGGACATTTACCATACAATTGAAGATTGGGAAAGCGACTTTCATAAAATTGAAGTATTAACGAATGAACTACACAAGTTTAACGGAAATATTCACGATGGCAATAGTTTATTAGCTTATTTAACAAAGAGTGAAGAAATATCTAGCATAATATCTTTAATGTTCGCTTATGCAAGACTACAATCTGATCTTGATACACGCGATACTGACGCTCAATCCCTTGTCGATAAAGTATCACAATTACACGTGAAAGTAAGTGCGGCTAAATCTTTCTTTTCCCCATTCTTGCTTAGTGTAGATGAAAACACATTACATTCTTACATAGAAGAAACAGAAGGCTTACACTATTATAAAGAAGACTTATTCGAATTATACCGCTATAAAAAACACGTTTTGAATAAAGACCAAGAAGAGATTTTATCACAAATGGGTGAAGCACTCTCCTCCCCGCAGCATACATTTGGCATGTTAAATAATGCAGATATAATTTTTGGTGAAGTGACTACTGATGATGGAGAAAAAGTAAACTTAACACGTGGAATGTATTCAAAGTTAATAGAAGATGAGAATCGTGAGAAACGTAAAGAAGCTTATAAAGCTTATTACAAGCCATATATTCAGTTGAAAAACTCTATCGCTTCTACTTTGTCCGCAGCTATTAAAAATAATGTTACTGTTTCAAAGCTACGAAAATATCCATCAGCTTTAGAAAAATCATTATTTGGCGACATGGTTCCGAAAGAAGTATATGAAAATTTAATCGATACGACGAAAAAAAACATTCAATCATTACATACGTATAATGAACTTAGAAAAGAAAAATTAAATGTAGATGAACTAAGACAATACGACTTGAGTGTTGATTTAGTAAAAGGTGTAAAACAAGACATTCCATACGACGAAGCGTTTGATATAATGATCACGTCACTAGCTCCTTTAGGTGAAGAATATATCGAAACATTAAAAAGCTTTAAAGATAAACGATATATAGACGTGAGAGAAACACCAGGAAAACGTTCTGGCGCTTATAATTTTGGTGTATACGGTGTTCATCCTTTCATTCTTTTAAATCATCACGATGATTTAAATAGCCTTTTCACCCTTACTCATGAATGTGGTCACGGAATGCATACGCATTACTCACACGGATACCAGCCAAGAATTTCTGCACATTATTCCATTTTTGTCGCAGAAGTCGCTTCTACCGTAAATGAAGTGTTATTAATTCACTATTTATTAAAAGAAGCGAAAGAAACGAACGTACGTAATCATTTAATTAACTACTTTATCGATAGCTTTAAAGGTACCTTCTTTACACAAATCATGTTTGCAGAATTTGAAAAAAACACACATGAAATGGCCGAGCAAGGTAAACCATTAAATGCCCAAGTCTTTAGCGAAATTTATGAAAAGCTATTTAGAGAATATAACGGTGATTCACTTATGTTTGATGAAGAAGTAAAATATGGATGGTCTAGAATCCCTCATTTCTATCGTCCATTTTACGTGTACAAATACGCAACGGGATTCGCCTCTGCCATTCAAATCGCCGATAAATTATTAAGCGGTGATCCAAATGCACAGAAAAACTATATTGAATTCCTTAAAGGTGGAAGTTCTGACTATCCATTAAACCTACTGAAAAAAGCTGGTGTTGATTTAACTACACCAGAGCCAATTGAAAGTGCATTGAATCGATTCACCCAACTTGTTGAAGAGTTTTCAGCATTATAGAAAGCAGCATGCAGAGTTATGCTCTGCATGCTTTTTTCATTTGAATCACTTTATTCTAAATGCTGCTGCGTCACACAATGAATCATACCACCATACGCATACAATTCGTTTACATAAACACCAACAACTCTTCTACCTGGAAATTGCCCTTCAATAATTTGAAGCCCTAACTTATCATGTTCATCACCGTATATAGGAACCAATATAACTTCATTGCCAATATAAAAATTCAAATACGAACCTTTACAGTCTGCCTCTTTTACCACTTTTCTTGTTACCGGTACTGGAATGAGTTGAAATGGATTTCCATCTATATTTCTCGCTTTTCGCAATTCTTGATAATGCTTTTCGTGCGCCTCTAAAAGGTACGACTCTCCTTCCCCAAAAGGATCATATTCATAAAGAATCGTATTTTCATTTACAAAACGCGCTGCCCCATCAATATGGTAATCCGTATCTTCATCATAATTATCCTCACCGCGAATACCAGTTATCCATATGAAATTCGTTACTCCCAAGTACTTCGTTAACTCCATTTCAATCTCTTCCTGACTTAGTGTGGGATTTCGATTTTCATTTATAATAGAAGTTTTTGCCGCCATTAAGGTTCCATTTCCGTTTATCTCTATTCCTCCACCTTCTAGACAGACACTTGATTCAACTTTTGGAATGCTATACATTTCACTTATTTTCTCTGGAATAACAGCGTCTTTTTCATGCGGGTATTTATTCCCCCAACCATTGAAAATCCAATGTGTTAATGAAAAATCCTCTTCCTTATTTTTCACAAAAATAGGCCCATTATCTCTGATCCAAATATCATCAGTTTCTTGAATTAAGAAATCAATTTTAACCATATTCACTTTCGCTTCAATTAACTTCGATTGGACATGTGCTTTTTCTTCTTCATCGTATACAACAATATGCACATTTTCTCCATAATGAAGCTCCTTTGCCATCGTTACCCAAATATCATCTAACTTAGCTCTGTAACCTTCACCTCTATGGGTTCTGTCATGAGGCCATTGAAGCCATGTCCCCTCATGTTTTTCCCATTCTGCAGGCATATAAAACAAACTATTTTCCATATTTCTCATACATGTTCACCCCTTCTTCGAATGTAAGTTCAGTCTAAACTTTGACATCGTGTTAAGGTCAACAGAAATATATTCATTTACTTGTGGCAACCAAATAAGATTACTCGCTATTTCTCCTTGTGATACACTACTTCTCCTTGTAAAACCGTCACTAAAACTTTCGCATTCGGAATCTTATCGGCACTCATTTTAGTAATATCTTCATTTAGTAATACCATATCAGCTGATTTCCCTACTTCAATCGAGCCAGTAATGTTATCAAGACCTAATGCTTTGGCTGGCTTAATTGTATAAGCATCAATAGCTGCATGTACATCGGATAAGCCTTTCTCATCAATACTTAATGCATTCGAAATCGTCACAAGTGGATTCAGTTCATTTACATCCCAATCACTACTAAGCGATACATTTGCTCCTGTTTTCCAAATTCGCCCTAACGGCATAATTCGTTTCATCTGTTGATCTGAAAAATACGTACTTGCCCAGCTTTGTTTAGGATCTTCCGCAAAATCATGACCTACTTGAAAATCAGCGCTAATACCTAATTTAGCAAAACGATTTATATCACTATCTTCTACCATTTCCACGTGCGTGAGCGTATACGGCTGGTTTGCCCCTTCTTTTTTTCGCAGCTTCAATTGCATTTAAACTCTCTCTTACCCCGCCGTCTCCAATCGCGTGAATCAATGCACCATAACCAATTTTATTAAGTTCAGTCAACCACCATTTCATTTTTTCTTCTGGAATATAGTTCAAACCATATGGAGTTCCTTTAAACCACTCAAACTTATATTTTTCTAATATTTTAGCTGTACTATTAATACTAATTCCATCACTATACATTTTCACTTGATTTATAAGCATTCGGGATGACAAATCATCACGTTTAATTTTTTTGAAATACTCCATTTGTTCTGCTTCATTTAAATTCGGATATACCCATGGACGAAGTACTACTCGTGACGTTAGCTTTTTTTCATCATAAACTTTATTCCAAACATCTAACCAGCCTCGCTTCCAATAGAGACGTCCATCACCGACTGTAGTAATACCATTCTTCGCAACCTCATCTAATCCGTCCAACAAACCTTCATAGTTTTTTTCAAAGAGGTTCGGCTGGGAATTCCATGCTTTTTCCATCACGATATCTCCAGCTGTATCATAAAGAATCCCAAACGGTTCTCCTGTCTCTGGATCTCGAATGATTCTTCCGCCTTGCGGATCTTTCGTATCTTTATTTATCCCAGCTAACTCCAATGCTTTCGAGTTAACCCATACAGAATGAGAGGTTCTTTCCATAATTAATACTGGATTATTAGGAAATAACTCATTTAGAACTTGTAATGGAGTTTGTTGTTCTGTTTTTTCGTCCATATCTTTTAACAGCTCTTCTAAACTAAATCCAGTTCCGCTTATCCATTCCCCTTCTTTTACATCTTTTTTACACGCTTTTAAATACGAGCGTTGTTCTTGCAGCGAAGCATCTGGTGAGACACTACAATTCCCTGCTGCTGGTGATTTCGCTTCAAATATATGATTATGATTGTCCACAAAACCAGGGAGGATAAAACGCCCTTGTAAATCCATCACTTTCGTATCTTCATTTATAAATCCCTCTACATCCTTGTTTGAACCAACAAATGTAATTTTCCCTTCTTTAACGGCTACAGCCTCTACGATGTCTTGCTTTCCATTTGAAGTATAGATTGTACCATTTTTAAATACTACATTCTTCGGCAACTGATTAGGTAGAACAGAGCTACCATTCTCACCTTCTCCTACTTCAGGAGTACACGCTGAGATCCATACCATACTAAGAATTAGACAAATAAGTAAAATTTTTCTTTTCATATTCTTTCCCCTTTTTATTATGATAAATTGCTTACATATATAGAATAAGGATTGACATAATGTTAATGTCAATCCTTATTCTCATTCTATTTTCGTAACTAAAAAACAAATTTGTGTAACATACTCCTCTACTAAACAATCACATTCAGGTCCCTTTATATAGACTTCATATGGGTGACTATCTATTATATAGCCATTGCTTTCCACCCACTCTTCTAATGCCATATAAGCATAGCCTATATAGTCATAGCTGCCATAATGCATAGTAGCAACGAGTTGATGCTGATTTAGCTTTTTTATTTCGCACTCTTGTAATACGCCTTTATTATCCTCAGCCATAATCGGAATTCTTAATTCAATATCACTGTGATTTGGAATATACTCTTCATCATAAAAAACTGTGGATGGAGAACCGACTATTCGTAAGCTATTTTTTTGTACTTTTTCATATAAGGAATAAAAATAATCATCCATATCATCTATATCTATTTGCAGTCTTTGAGCAATTACCGTCATTTCATTTCTCATTCCAATTAATATATCGTAACTTCTATGGCAGGCAATATTTAGACCATGATTCATATTTACCATTTCATTCATTTCTGAAATAACCTGTAAATTTTGTTTCACCTCATGAGACAACTCTATAATTTGCGATTGCATATGTGTAATAAATGAATCTTGATCTGATGATTGAAGAATTGTTTTAATTTTCGGTAAAGGGAATTTGTACTCCCTTAGCTTTTTAATTTTCAACGCTATTTCAAGCTGCCCTTGCTCATAATATCTATATCCATTTACCGGATTCACATATGCTGGTTTCAATATTTCCTCTTTATCATAATGCCTTAACATTCGTGTACTCATTTTACAAATCCGTGAAAATTCAGTAATTGTATACATATAAATACCCCTTGAATACATTTTCTTATATAAGCTTATTTATTAAAACCAATCAAATATTTTTCTGATTGAAGAACCTTCATTCTGATCGTTCAGCCTTTTCATTTTTGAAGGTAACAAATGACTAGGACAATACCACGTTAAACAATTCATCGCGCCTCCCATTGTCGATATTTCTCCTACATGAATTTGAATAGCTTGTTTCTCAGTACGCTGTTGAATATATCGTAAAACTTCCTCATCTTTAGCTAATCCAAACTTAGGAACGTAAAGCGTATCACATGTTTCTAACATATTTATATATAAACCTTTTGCCGATGCTATTTCTTGATCATATTGTCCTTTCTCTGTATATGATGAAGGAACAACTATAAATTCAGCTTCTGGCATTTGCTCTTGAATAATTTCTTGAACATTATATCTAAATTCATGATCCCCTAAAAAGTCACTAATAAACATTGTATGTTCATCAATAAATTTAACCATTCCGTCTGCGTGTGCAAGTACATCTCCCTCTTCAGCAGGAATAATAATAACCCGACTCACATCTAAATCCCATTCCAGTTGCTCTATAATTTCTTCTTCCGTCCAATCATAATTATCATCAAATATGCGTTCCGTTAATATTACAGTATCTTTTTTATTCCAAATAAGATTTCCACCGTCTAATATCAATGGAGATGTCACATATTCAAAGTCGTTCTTTTTCAACCATTTATTAAATTGTTGATCTAAATATCGCCCTTGATCTTTCGGTAAGTAATTTGGTTGATATTTAAATTTAACTAGATGATTTGTTACAACTGGAGCAACATCTCTTAGCCAAATATCATCATACTCAAAAAAGCTTGTATGAAAGTCTTGCTCTTCAACAGATAAAGATATAAGTTGATCGGTAAATGCTTTGTTTTCGTTTAAATATTCATTAAAATAAATCAAGTCTTCATAAAATGGTCGATAATATTCATTCGATTTATCTGGTATTGCAGTAAAAATAATTCCATTATGTTTTTGTTCCATATTATTTACCTCACTTTTTAATAATGATTGAATAACTGATTTCAATAAGCCCACTATTGCCCAATTCATTTCTCTTTTCATTACAATTTTTAAAACGTGCACATTTCATGAATGGATTATAGCACGGAGAAATATTATATATTTATATAAAAAATATAAAGCCGTCGTTAAGCCGTAAACTGACTCTTGACAAGATTTTTAAATTTTAATCGTCGTACACAATGAAGGATTAGATGATTTTTTTATCAAGATTCAAATCCATTACTTCTGATAGAGCGTTTTGATTATATAAATTCACTAAATGCGTTTCTACCCCTATACAAATTGCTTCAAGCGGAAGATCGTTTGGATCCTGACCAAATGGATCCTCAATTTCAATCCCTATTGCTTCAATCCCTATAAATGCAAAACTTATAAACGTAGTTGCAAGTACTGTAAACCATCCAAGACTATCAACAAGACCAATCGATAAAGTCCCGCAAAATATGAGCAGTAAAATTTTAATATGAGCAAAATATGCAAAAGGAATAGGCGTTGTTTTGATACGATCACATCCACCCACAGCCGTAAGCAGAGTATTCAAATCAGCTTCCATATTAATTATTGCACTTGGATGAATTTGACCCGTTTTCAAACCTTTTGATAGTATAGTTTTTAACATAAAAACTATACTAATCGGTAAATGAATAGACTCAGTCAACATTTCTTTTTCCTTCTCAGAACAAATATCAAACAATGCTTTTATTTCGGATAAATCTTTTTCGTCTCTCAAATGTCCTTTCGCTATCTTTGGAAAAGCAATTAATAGATGTAAAAATTTTAGTTTTTCCTGATCCTTCTTTTTCCCTTCGGACTCCCAATAACATAAAAAACTAACTGCTAAATTTCTAGTACAAGCACCAATCGTGCCAAATAACTTTCTACCTTCCCAATATCTATCATACGCAGTGTTAGTACGAAAAACTAACAGTAGACCTAAAGCCCCTCCAACAATTACCCAAGGAGTTTGATTAATTTTTATTTCTACATAATAATAATTAATCACAGTTACTATCGTTGAAACGCATATATATAATAAAATTTGCGGGAAAATATCTCTTATAACTGTCCCCTTTAATGTAAATATTTGATGTAAACTATTTTGATTATTGTAATGTACCATATTTACAAAAGCCTCTTCCCTTTTTAACTTTTTATCCTTTAAAATTACGAAAGTATACAATTAAATAGTAGAATCATAAACCCTATTATTATGAAACTGGTTAAAATTATTTCTTTCAATATCTTTACTCCTTTTTTACCAAAAGATAAAACATCTTTTTTTGATTTAAACAACTAATGTTCACTCTTCTAAATCACGACGCATTATTTTAGAATTTGCAATAAATAAAGCACTAATTAATACAAGAATCGCGCAAGCATATAACAATGAATCCATTGGACTATCATGGTCTATAATAATTAGACGAACAATAGCCGTAATACCTATATATATAAAATAACGTAATGGAAAATGAAAGTTCATTTGAAAATACTTTATAATCATTACGATGAATTCAAAATATAAAAAGAATACGACAATGCTATCAATTAAATGATAACTAGATTCCTCACCACTCAATTTCAGTTCTTGTATAAATTGAATGACTTCTTTCATAAGAAACACACTTAAAACAATTCCCAAACAGATCAAAGCTACATTTATAATGCACTGTAGAACGATAGGGAAAAACGAAAATACTATTTTAAAATTCTTCAACACAAATATTTTTCTCCTTTTCCATATAAAACAATCATGACAATATAATTATATTTGATTATCATTACATTAAAATTATACATTTATTTCTTATTACAGATGTTAAAACAAGACAAAATAAGTAAAGATAGTATTTCACCTATTTTGTCTATAAAGCAACATAACGAAACTATAAATCGATTACTTCAATTGAATCGGTTGTTGCTGTGTAACACAATGAATCATGCCGCCATTTTTATAAAGTTCTCTCACGTCAATTCCCACTACTTTGCGATCTGGGTATAACTTCTGAATCGTATCGTTTGCGATTTTATCATTTGGATCATTATAGTTAGGCACCAATACAACTTTATTTCCAATATAATAATTGATATACGATCCTTTATAATCGAGAGTTTTTCCACCTTCTAAAGTAACTTTATCTTTACTAAGCGGTAAGTATTCATACTTATATTTCTGTCCTGAAGCATTTTTTGCATCTAACAATTTATCCATATCTTTGTTTGACAAGCCCCATTCAGCCAAGTCATCTTCTTTCATCGTTACAATGGTAGATTTATCATGGAATTTAGCAAATCCATCAATATGAAAATCAGTAATATCTAAATTAGGCACTCCATCTAACCAAATAAAGTTTGTCACCCCAAGGTCACTTATATATTTTTCAATTTCCTCTTCTGATAAATCAGGATTTCTATTTTTATTCGTTACTGCGCTTCGTGTTAATAAAGCAGTCCCATTGCTGTCTAATTCAATTGCGCCACCTTCAAGGACGAATTTCCCCCAATCAATTCTTTCAATCCCTAATTGTTTACTAACATTCTCACGTACACGGGCATCATTTTTATAAGGAGTTTTCTTCCCCCAACCATTAAATGCTGGATCTAATATTTTTAGATTTTTATTATTGTCATAAACAAAAATCGGACCACTATCCCTTGCCCACACATCATCAGTAGGAGCGATAAAGAAATCAACTTTATCCATATTCAGCCCTTTATCTATTAAAAGCTTATTGATTCGCTCTTTCTCCTCCTCATCATATGCAAAAATGTGGACTTTTTCACCCTCAGTTAAAACACTTGCCATCTTAATCCAAATAGGTTCAACTTCCTGCTTATACTCTTGACCATATGTGTATTCATGTGGCCATTGTAGCCATGTACCTTCATGTTTATCTTTTTCATCCGGCATCGTATATTTTCCAGCGTTTTTCTGTACCTCTACCTTTTCACTCTCTTTCCCTTTTGCATTTTCATTACCCCCTTCAAAAGAACACCCACTAATAATCGTTGTAGATAATGTAGCTATTAAACAAAACTTTACTACTTTTTTCATTTTGCAACCTCCTGTTCATGTCTCCAATAATGTAAGGCTTAACATAGTGTGAAGCTCAAGCTTTTTCATCAATGTAAAAATTACCAATTATTCTTCCGCATGATAATCACATAAGTTCAATACAAATAGATGACATTCACAAAACGCATTCCCTATATTTAACATTAATATCATTTAACTTCCTTCATAAATTTATTCTAATATTAATCCCCTCTCATACCTGCTTGTTCACTAAATAAAACATTACTAAATAAAAAAATCGGTATTGATAATTTCATATCAATACCGATTTTTAAATAATTATTTTCCTTCTATTAAATCTTTCGCCATCTTTCTAAACTCTTGATTAAATGTATCGTTCATTCCATTTTGTACGTTAGAGAAAAGAATTACAAAAATTCGTTTATCTCCATTAAAATTATTAAATGTGTTCCATCCAGCTAATACTCCATGATTATGATTATAATCTGCATTAATGTAGAAACTAAATCCATACTTTCTAGCGGGCGATACAGTAAACATATCTGATAAACTTTGTTTAGAAAGCAATTTACCATCTATAATTGCCTCATCTAACCTTTTCATATCTTCAACAGTTGTATACATTTCACCACAACCATATAGCCAACTCATTCTTAAACGAGGCGTAGCTATTAACTCATTATCTTTTTTCGTATATCCTTCTGCTAAAAACATATCTCCTGGGAAAGTGGCACCCATCCCAGATTCATGCATTCCAACAGTAGTAAAAATGTTTTCTTTCACATAGTCAGCAAGTGGTTCATTTGTTATCTTTTCTACAATATATGCAAGCACCATATAATTATAATCTGTATATCTCCATCCCGTTCCTGCAGGAAATTCAAGTTTTTGAGATCCAATCCATGTTACTAACTTTAAACGTGATGCCGCATCAACTCTACCTTGTCCCTGCTCTGGCAATCCGGAAGTATGTGTTAACAAATTTCTTAACGTAATATTTTTATCTGCCGGAAACGACGGAATATATTTATTCACATTATCTTCTATACTTAATTTCCCTTTTTCTTTTAGCTGTAATATAGATATTGCAACTACTGTTTTTGTTATGGAACCGATGCGATATTTTGTTCTTGGCGTTGTTAAAATTTTATCTTTTACATTCGCATACCCGTATCCTTTTCGTAAAACCACATTATCTTTATCCGCCACGAGAACCGTTCCGTTAAACCCTTTATCTTTTAAATACTGATCTAGTTTCGTTGCTGCAACCTCATAACGTTTTTGTTGATTTACATCAACTTTTGGTTTATCATTTCCATCCTTATTCTTAGAATCTGAAAATGCCTTCAAATTATATTTCTTATCTTTATTTGCATATATTAGTGCAGCGACACTCCCACAAAAAATAGCAAAAATAAAAAAAACAATTAACCATTTCTTAAACATATAGGAACCCTCTTTTATCTAATTTCACTTTATACTTTTCCATTCTATTCTATATCTTTTAATTTTCAAACATTTTATAATCTATCTATCATTCATCATATTACACTAGATTCCTTTTTCTCACACTCAAATTTTGACTACTCTCTATTGTATTTCTTTTTTGTAAAATTTCCACCTTACAATCGGATGCATCCAACTTGAATTTCAATTTCTTATGTAACATTCGTTACACATTAGCCAGAATGGAGGTGTTAATTTGAAAAAGACCGATAAACGCAATCGTTTAGATGATATGATGTTTCACTATCGGGTAACAAAAAAAATATAGTTACAATTGAATATTGCGGAAAACAGATTATGGTTTTAAAAGGAAATGACGTTGAAAAGTTTTTAAACAAAATAACTCGGGCAAATAATGAAAAAGAAAAACAACTTATTATGGCTAAAATTACAGGTAACTTCAAAAGAGGAAATGAACGTTAATGAAAACGAATCTCATTTATAACTTAATTATACAACATATAAAAAAAGAAATGTCACTCCCACGACATTTCTTTAGATTTTCTTCATAAAAGATTTACATTTTTAATATTCGTTTACTTTCACATAAACTCACCGCTGAAATACAAGCGGTGCTTCTTATTTAATTACACAATAAATGCTTCATTACGTCTTCAAGTAATACGTTCGGCTTTAAGGCCTCGTTTTCCGTACGCCACCCTATAAATCCATCTGGCCTTATTACTACCGCTCCTCCATTTTCTATCCCATATAAATTCCTAAAATTATTACTTTGATCGATGAAATCACCAGTTAAACCCACCTGATACACTTTTATCTTTACGCCTAATCGGGATGAAACAACATTTACAGCTTCAGTCCAAGCACTATGCCCTGCCTCAGTAAGTAATACAAAATTGCTACCAAATAGATCAAGTATAGAAACTTCTTTTCCTTCATAAGTTCCAAAAAAATGTGGCGCACGCGTTCCCGGTCGTCCGTTCAAATCAACTATATCCATTCTATGCGGAGTGTTACATTCGTCTATAATTGCTTCTGAGCAATATTGATAACCAGCAGTGACAGCTAAACTATCCATATTACTCAAATTACCTTCCTCTCTATTCGCTGCACGAAATAATATACTACTCGCATGGTCCGTCGTTAATTTTGCAACAGGATATCTCTCGTCATGATACGTTTCTAACAATTTGGGATTTGCTTTCCCTTTTATAACAGCCGCTAATTTCCAAGCTAAATTATGTGTATCTTGTATCCCTGTATTTGAACCGAATCCTCCTGTTGGCGGCATAATATGTGCTGAGTCACCAACTAAAAAGATGCGATTTTCCTGAAATTTCACCGCTGTACTTTCACTCGCTTCCCACGGCAAAACACTTAATATTTCTGGCTTAATATCCGTACTTCCAATTGCAGTTTGAATAATTTGTTTACAGCGTTCTATAGAGAAATCCTCTGGTCGCTCCCCTTTTACTGGATCATAAGCTACATGATAAATCCATTTACTTTCGTTATCGACCGGAATAAGCGCACCAATTACTTCTGGATGTACTATCATAGTAAAACCGAATGCGTCTCCTTTAATAAATCCACTCAAATCCGCTTCAAAATATATGTTCATATAATAACCACCGATTGTACCACGGCCCTCGGTTAGAATACCTAGCTGTTCCCGTATTTTACTTTTCGCTCCATCTGCTGCGATTACATAATCACAATATATGACACTCTCTTTTTCTGTTTTTCGATCTCGAATAGTTGCTATTACTCCGTGCTCATTTTGCTCATAAGAAACCAATTCATGATAAAAAGATAGTTCTCCGCCTAATGCTTTCGCTTCTTGTAACATCATCTCTTCTAAAGTAATTTGATAACAAGCAGTTTGTTTGGATGGGCTAATCTCTACCACTTTACGAGCTAACTTTTCGTTATTTTCATACTGAGTCGCCCTTATTTGTTCCAACTCTTCATTCTTTACCTCAGCTATTGTTTGAACTGCAATTCTCCCGTGACAATTCTCTAACGCTTTACCAGCTAATCTAATTCCTTTTTCTAGACCTAATTCTCGAAATAATTCCATTGTGCGAAATGTGATTCCACCTGCTTTCGGATGAATCGCAGTAGACGGATGCCTTTCTATAAGCACATAATCAATGTTATGTTTTGCAAGAAATAATGCAGACGATAATCCTGATAATCCCCCTCCAACAATTAAAACTGGTACATGTTTCGATTTCATACATTTTCCCTCCACATATATTCTTCTGAGCTCAGTGACATAAATATAATCAAAAAATCAACAAAAATATAGACTTATATTTCATTTTGAATTATCATATAGATAGATTACGCCCCAAATTTTTTTTTTCCTTTTATACATCTACAACTATGAGGACTGTGTATGAATAAAAGGAAAAAAAACAAAAAGAGCCTTCGTTATATAACGAAGGCTCTTTTTGTTTTTATGACAGTTAAATGGACACAATGTAATGAAGTCCTTACAATAGATTTCAAGGGGATCATTTACAATAAACGTATAATATTTTTAATTAACCTCACACAGAATACATATAAGTACAAGAAAATAATTAAAAACCAATTACAATTCAAATTTCAAAAACACACAAAAAGGAGGAGATACGATGACTAATAAAAACGAAACTGGTTGGAATTTAGAGAGTAGTTATACTGACCTGCCCAAATCATTTTTCACCGAAATCCCCCCAACTCCTGTACGCTCACCGGAGTTAATTAAACTAAATAATTCTTTAGCAATATCTCTTGGCTTTAATCCTGAGGAATTAAAAAAGGACGCTGAAATTGCCATTTTAGCTGGTAACGCAATTCCAGAAGGAGCTCATCCACTCGCTCAAGCGTATGCTGGACACCAATTTGGTCATTTCAACATGTTAGGAGATGGTCGTGCCCTTTTAATTGGAGAACAAATCACCCCTTCAGGCGAACGGTTTGATATTCAATTGAAAGGTTCCGGCCCTACTCCATATTCACGCCGCGGTGATGGCCGTGCTGCACTCGGTCCTATGCTACGCGAGTATATTATTAGCGAAGCAATGTACGCACTTGATATTCCAACTACTCGCAGTTTAGCAGTAGTCTCAACTGGCGAACCAATCTATCGCGAAACAAAGCTACCTGGAGCTATTTTAACAAGGATTGCAAGTAGTCATATACGTGTTGGAACATTCCAATACGCGGCAGCTCGCGGCTCAATCGAGGATCTCAAAGCGTTAGCTGACTATACGATAAAAAGACATTATCCAGAAATTGAATCTACTGAAAATCCATACGTTTCATTACTACAAGAAGTTATTAAGAAACAAGCAAGCCTCATCGCCAAATGGCAACTCGTCGGCTTCATTCACGGCGTAATGAACACTGACAATATAACGATTAGCGGTGAAACGATTGATTACGGTCCTTGTGCCTTTATGGATAGTTATGACCAAGGAACAGTATTTAGCTCTATTGATGTAAAAGGTCGCTACGCATATGGAAATCAGCCGTATATGGCTGCATGGGACCTTGCACGATTAGCTGAATCTTTAATGCCGATTCTACACGAAGATGAAGAAGAAGCGCTAAAGATTGCACAAGATGAAATTTCAAAGTTCAGTGTGCAGTACGAAAACAATTGGTTCCTCGGAATGAAGAAGAAATTAGGACTATTTAGCAATGAAGAGCAAGATCAATCACTTATTGAGAAACTTTTAAAAGCAATGGAAAAATATAAAGCAGATTATACAAATACATTCCGTGCATTAACTGACACTACATTAGAAAATGCACCTTTATTTGAAAGTCCCGAATTTAAAGAATGGTACAAGCTATGGCAATCTCGGTTAGAAAGACAAAAAGAATCGAAAGATGATGCATACAAATTAATGAAAAATAACAACCCAGTAATCATCCCTCGAAACCACAGAGTAGAAGAAGCACTAGAAGCAGCGGTTAAAAATGGAAACTATAGCGTGATGGAGAACCTTCTTCAAGCTTTAGCAAATCCTTATGACTATTCTCAAGAACAAGCGGATTACTGCACGCCTCCAGCGCCGACTAATCGCCCTTATCGTACTTTTTGTGGGACGTGATTTAGAGCAACTAAGACTGTTTTTCTGCTCCTAATTGTATTATTTATTAGTGTAATTCCCACTAAATTCAAGTACATGATTCGTTATTTTCCATAAAGGAACATTATAAATAGAAAAGGTGTTTTCGTATAAAAACACCTTTTCTACTTTTTTCTCCATCTTGTGAAAAAAAAACGTAATTTAATACTCTAGTTTGCGTTTCTTTTATGTATTACATATCGTTAGCATATTCTATGTGATTATAGTTGTATATTATCACCTCTATCAATTTCCTCCCATGCGAAAAAGATACATACACCAAACAAGCTGTCACGAACAAAGGAGAGCTCCTTACTTCTCCTACCTATTTCTTTCCTAATGCGTTAACTTGGTAACTGTTCTATTAAAATTCTTCTATTCAATCTTCATTTTTTCTTATTATATCCAGGTACATCGATAAGGAACAACTATTCTCGAATATAAAAATCCAGCTATTGTACAAATGTTGATAAAAAATAAAGGAGAAGAGAATGAATCCATTTTAATATAACTAATGAGAATTTGTATGTTCCAATATCTTCACTATATTCCTCAACAATCTTTTATTAAAATTCATTACAATAGTTTAAAATTATGACGGATTACTTTCAACATAATGTGAAGGTAGCTCTAACAACAAAAAACTGGCTTGTAAACCTTTAATGTTTACAAGCCAGTAAATAATATCAACTAAAGCTAGCACTCTTAAAATAATACTTTAGAGTTGTCTTCCCTCTAAGTATACTAACTCAGGTCTCGTTGGAGACCACCCTTCTCCGTGAGTCGATTGTAACTTATTGACGACAGTATTTGCGGTTGCTGTTTGTTGAATCTTTGGAGTAGTATTTATCGTAAAAACTGTAATACCTGTAACAGCTAAACTCATTATCATTAAACTCAGTTTCTTCATTATTTTAACGCCCCTTTAGCTAAATTTGTTTTTCTTGCTTCAAGACTTAAACAAAAATATTCACTAGACGTTTTATAATCACACATCTCATATAACCTAGCTGCCATCACCTCAGCATATTCTTCTACATAATAAGAAAGATTCTCTTCTTTGAAATAAGAAATCCCTGTAACAATTACCCTTTTTAATTCTTCGATAGTCACATTATTATTTAATGCTTTTAAAATATTGAAATGATGTGTATATTCTTCATTCTCTACTTCTAAACAAAGTTCCAATCCTTTTTCAATAAGGATAGAAGATATATTTGTTTCACCTAACTTAGAATATTCCCTAGCTTGTAAAAAAACAGCTTTGAAATGATTAGGTATTTTCTCTGTTACTTCTGATAAGTGACGGATAGCTAATTCAGAAAGGTTTTGATTTGCATATAGCCACCCTAAGTTGTGCCGCACGAATGAAATTAATCTTTCTTCATTATTTTTTTGTAATAAATTTAATGCAGAATTTAAATGTTCCTCGGCCTGTTCAAACTGTTTTAGAGATACACAACTCATTCCAATAGTATTTTCGCAAGAAGCAGTATTACTTTCATAACCTTGGTGTTTAGAGAAGATATCTTTTGAAATAGTTGCATAGTGAACAGCTAAAAGTGGTTCATTATTATTATGATAGAATAAGGCTAACTTAGATTGAAATTCAGCTTGTTCAATTTCTTCTGGAACGTCTTTCAAAAAAAACTCTGCTTTTTCATAATATTTTTTCGCTTCTTTATAATCTTTAAGTATAGTAGCATATACCGCTTTACAAAAATGGTAATAATAAGATAAGAAACCATCCGTCGGAATTTTAAAAGAATCTATTTCGTCAAAGCTTCTCTTTGTGATACTAAATCTATCAACAAGCGTTTTATAACGAAAATCTAGTAAGAAATAATATAATAAATTTTGTTCTTGCAACATTTTATTTGATTCTTGTTTCAAAACATCAATATTTTTATCAATTTCTTGTTTTAAATTAGTTGCTTTTGACAATTGTTGTTGTAACATTGCTTGATACCATTCATTAAGTTGCTTTGTAACCTGTTCGCTTCCCTTCACTGGAATGTTCATAAGATCCCCCTTTTTTGAATATTCTCACATAAATAATAACAAATAGATATTAAGATATAAATATCTCATTAATATTTCTCAACATTTATTTAACATTAAATCCATTAAATTAATCACATGCTGTAAATTTTTTAAAACACTAAAGAAAATTGCCCCCCCATAAATACAGCGTCTAAATCACTATAAAAATCTATAAATACAATATATTAACACTTTATAAATGTGTATTCACACTCCACCATTATTTTAAACGCCCTTCTTCATCAACCTTGCAATCCCCCTGCTCCCCTCACTACCAACTTTCTCAAGTTCTTCTACAACTAATTTTCTTCTTTCCATAGAATGATTTTGACTTAACTTCGCTTTTCCTTCTATTTTATTTATCTTTATTTTAAACCCAACTATTCCCCTACTTAATCCTTCCATATAATTCGCATCTACATCATTCAGTGAGTAGGTACTCTTTGGATTTTCATATTTATGTACTAAATCTTGAAGAGAATCTATTAATTCCTGTTCATCTTCAACAATTTCTAACTCTCCATATACATGCACCGCAACATAGTTCCATGTTGGTACTGCTTTATTTGTTTCATACCATGATGGAGAGATGTAACTATGTGGCCCTTGAAAAATAGCTACCACTTGTTGATTTTCACTATCTTTCCACTGCTCATTTGGACGTGCAAAATGCCCGGATAAAGTAAGTGTTTCCCTATTTAACAATAACGGTAAATGCGTTGCGTACGGTGCTCCGTTATGTTGAGAAAATAAAGTTGCAAAGCTATTTTGTTCAATAATTTCGTACTTCGTCTCTTCATCTTGTATTGTGAAATGTTTTGGTATGTACATAAACGCCCTCTTTTCTTATCTTCTTATTTCCCATTATATTTACGAGATTTATTATTTGGCAGGGACAGATTGTAATTGTTTTATAAGGTCAGTTCATATAGTAAAACCTCTTCTTCAAAAATAATAGGTGGCATTATATGATTTCTGCCACCTTAGTCTATCTTCTTATTGATACAAACTCCCTTATTCAACTATCCTTCATAGCTTTTTCTAATACAGCTTCAATGAATTCTGTTTTGCCTAGGCTATAACTTGAGCGATTTTCCGCCGTTTCTGCTAACTCTTTCTTTAACTTCCCATATTCAATAACAACGTTTGGATTTCCACGAAGATAATCACGAAACGCCACATGTCTTCTTAACTCTTCACTATTCTTATCGCATACATATAAATGATGTTCCATCCAAATTGTATTCTTCCCGTCCCTCGGAACATATTGATCCTTTCTCCCAAAGGCTTCTCTCCCCTTAAAACTCCACTCTTCTTGGTGAAAATAACCTATCTGTTCAAGCCTCTTTATTACTTTTGGAAAAACATCATAATCTTCTATTACAACATCGACATCTAATATCGGTTTAGAAGCAAGACCTTTAACAGGTGTACTCCCAACGTGCTCTATAGAAAAAATGAGTTCTCCCATTACGTTATTAATCAACGTCTGTAATTTACAAAATTCACTTTCCCATTGTGTATTATATTTCTCAACAGTAATAAATTGTTTCAATTGACCACCCTTCTCAAATCACTTTTATAACCTCTGAATATGTGTATCCTTAAAATCAGTCTCATACTTCAATCCATACCCAAGCATTCGATCCATCCCAATATGTGCTGTCCATATTAAACCAACCATTAAAATCGTATCCACCTTAAAATAGACCCCTATTAAAACAAGTAATATTGATATGATATATGTGTGAAATAGATTATAAATTTGTGCACCGACACGTTTGTTAATAGCGTACGCCACCATTGCTAAATCAGGTGCAAAAAGTAATACGATAAATAATAACCAGCTAAATCCACATAATGCATATATATAAATCGCAGCTAATAAGACGACCAATCCTTCAAAATGTATAATTCGTTTCTCCAAACTTCATCATTCCTTATCTTTTAACTTAAAAATTTTATTCGGATTTAAAATATTTTGCGGATCAAGAGCTTTCTTTATTTTTTCCATTACTAAAAGCGCAGCCCCATGTTCTTCTTCTTGATACTTCTGCTTCCCTATTCCAACGCCGTGCTCTCCTGTACAAGTTCCGCCACGCTTAAGAGCATACAATACGATACTTTCGTTTATTTCGTCCCCTTTTTTCACTTCATCTTTATCGTTTGGATCAATCATTAAGAGCACATGGAAATTCCCGTCTCCTACATGGCCAAGAATACCACCAACAAGACCAACTTTATCTAACGTCTCTTTCGCATGCTGTATTGCACCAGCTAATTCTGAAATTGGTACACAAACATCCGTACTCATTAGCTTTTTACCAGGATAACTATGAACGTAAGAATATGCTAAGTTATGTCTTGCATCCCATAATTTATTTCTTGCCGCAGTTTCAGTTTCAAAAGCGACTTCTTTACATTTATGATCAAAAACAATTTCCTTCGTAAACTCGATATCTTGCGTTAGCCCTGCTTCATTTCCGTGAAACTCTAAAAACAGTGTTGGTTCTTCTCTGTAATTTGTTTCATTATAATGATTTACTTGTTTCATAGATAGTTCATCAACGAGCTCTATTCTCGCAATTGGAATACCAGCTTGCAGTATATTAATAACAGCTTCTACTGCATCATTTATAGTTGGAAACGATGCTCTCGCAGCCATAACATGTTCTGGTATGCCGTATACTTTTACTGTTAGCTCTGTAAAGCATCCAAGCGTACCTTCTGATCCTACGAAAATACCATTTAAATGATAACCTGATGATGACTTCGCCGCTAAATTGCCAGTATGTATCACTTGTCCATCAGCAAGTACCACTTCTAAATCACGAACTTGATCACGCATTACGCCATACTTAACCGCTGTCGTTCCGCTCGCGTTTGTAGCAGCCATCCCTCCTAACGTTGCATCTGCGCCTGGATCTACACTAAAAAATAGACCATACTTTTTCAATTCTTTATTGAGCTGAGAACGAGTCACTCCTGGTTGTACTTTCACAAGAAAATCTTTCTCTCTTATTTCAAGTATTTTGTTCATTAATGAAAAATCAACCGTAATCCCCTTTTCATACGGAATTATATGGCCCTCTAAACTGGAGCCTACTCCAAATGGAACGACAGCCTTTCCATGCAGACTCGCTACTTTCATAATCTCGCTAACTTCTTCAGCCGTTTTTGGATACACAACTACATCCGGCAAACTACTAGTATGGTAAGATTCATCTTTACTATGTAACTCTCTTACTGTCTTATTAACCACTACTTGATCTTCAGGAAGTACATCCTTTAATTCATTTACTAAACGTTCAATTGTTATTTCCATTACGTACTCTCCTTTTATATTATTTACGCCGCATTAATTATACCATTTTTATACAAAATAATCAGAATAGTAAGATTCGTGTAATTTTATATATAAAAAAGAACTTGCAGTATTCCCTACAAGTTCTTTTTTATAAAACTACATTTTAGACGATTTCTTCAACAAAATCATAAACCAAACTAAAGTAAATGCCATCATAGAATGAGAGAACCCTACAATATAAGTTAACCCTTTAAAGTCCGCTCCATTTAGTTGAAGAAGTCCTCTCGCTGCCAACGAACCTAACATTAAAGTTAATGCGATATTATGTAAAATAAACCAGTTATTAAATCCTTTCACTTCATGAAAAGCGAATACTTTTGCTAATCCTAAAGCAATTAAAAAGAAGAAAAAGCCAAGTACTAACGTATGCGTATGCAACAGATTTAATAGTGTAGAGCCTAAAATCCCTTTATATTTCCCATACTCCCTAGCAAATATTCCTGACAATAAACCGATAATTAAATAAGTAAACGATGCATTATATAATTTCTTCATTATGTACCTCCTTGAGTAGAATGTGTAGTGTGTCATATTTAGTAATAATGATAGTTATATAGTAAAAACTCCTAGTTTCCTAGGAGTCATTGTATAAGTATCTCACTCTTTCCAGTTAATCCTAATTATAAAATATCCTTCTATACAAAACAATCGAACTTTATGTGAACAAGTAACTCTCAATAAAAATAACTTGCACTTTTATTTTGCACAATCCATACTAATTGTTATAACTTTTAAAGGTGGTGCAATAGATTGATAGTTCTTGAAACTGAACGACTCACTCTTCGCTGGTTTGATATAAAGGACGCTCCATTTATTCTCGAATTAGTAAACGATCCTGCATGGATTCAGTTTATCGGTGATAAAGGGGTTAAAAACTTAGAAGATGCAAAAAATTACATCTTAAATGGACCCGTCGATATGTATAATAAAACGGGCTTTGGTCTTTACTTAGTGGAACGAAAAGAAGATCTTACTCCACTTGGTATGTGTGGTCTTATTAAAAGAGATTCATTAGAAGACGTTGATATCGGCTTCGCCTTTTTAGAAAAATTCCGTTCAAAAGGATATGGCTATGAATCAGCTACTGCGGTAATGGAATACGGTGTACAAAAACTAGGAATGAAACGAATTGTAGCAATTACTTCTATAGATAACACTGTTTCAGGAAAGCTTTTAGAAAAAGTAGGATTACGATTCGAGAAAATAATTTCAGACTCAGAAGAAGATCTAAAATTATTTGGGTATAACGCATAATAAAAAAAGGTCGCCATTCACGGCGACCCTTTTACTATTTCACTTCTACCGTATAATTCCCTGTTCCCCCGCCGTACTGATATACATGTAAATAATACTTCCCTGGATGCGTATAGTAACTACCTACTAATTTATTTCCTTTCATTATAGATAGATAAAACAAAAATTATCACATGCATCTATCCATCAAAATAAAAGCATTTTATTAAAATACATTTAATATCCCAATGGATTTATGTTAATATTTTAAATATTAACATAAATAAAACTACCTACTTTTCATACGAAACTCTTTAAACTTTAACGTGCAACTTATTTTCAGTTGAATATGGCATATGAAATGGGGTTGAGAAATTTATAAATCACTTTCTTTTTATACTGAAATTTTGTTGAAATAAAATATAAATAAAGGGAGCCTACAAACGATGAATGTATCTTTAATTACACCTACTACCGATTTACAAGAAGAATACTTAGATTTTTATAACGAATGGAAAAATAGCGGCGAAACAATGATTCCGTGGGTTATTTCAAAAGATCCTTCCGATTTCACGGCAATGATTCAAGAATTACACGACGCACATAACGGAATAAATATTCCTGAAACTTGGGTACCAGATTCTACTTATTGGCTCGTTACAAATGAAAATAGAATTGTAGGAGTTATTAATATTCGTCATAGTTTGACGGAACATTTATTTAATGCTGGCGGCCATATCGGTTATGGCATTCGCCCTTCTGAAAGAAGAAAAGGATATGCTACGAAGCTACTCGAGTTGTCATTAGAGAAAACGAAGGAATTAAGCATTACGAAAGCACTTGTCGTTTGCGATGAAGTGAATACAGCTTCAGAGAAAACGATTTTACATAACGGCGGTCTCCGTGATGAAGATTTCACTGAAGAAGATGGTAATGTTGTGAGAAGGTATTGGATTGAGCTCTAAATAATCAAAAACAAGCCAGAAAGTGATTACACACTTTCTGGCTTGTTTTATACTACTTCTATTTCAAACTGCACTGTAATACCACTTGGGTCTACTACTGTAAATCCATTTGTAGTTTCATTTATTTCATGTTGTTTTTCTATTAATCTTTCTTTCACTTCATCTAACGCTTCTTTGTGTGGTAGTACAATGGTATATACTTTTAATCCAGTTGTATGTGCTGGTGGGTGCGGGTTATTTACCCCGTTCCAAGTATTTGCACCGATATGGTGATGATACCCACCTGCCGAAATAAATAAGCAATCATCTTCACGCTGTTGCACTTCAAAGCCTACTGTTTCTACATAAAACTCGTGTGACTTCTCTACATCAGCTATTCGTAAATGTACGTGCCCAACGATAGTGTCAGCAGGTAATCCATCAAACTCATAATTAACGAGCGTTGCTAATTCTTTTAAATCAAGTGGCGTACTTCCTCCTGGTCCTTCTCCCCACTGATCACGCGGACGGTCCGCATAAATCTCGATACCGTTCCCCTCTAAATCTTGTAAATAAAACGCTTCGCTATACGTATGATCACTTGCGCTATTAAATCTTGAAATTGGTAAAATCTCATTTGAATATGTATAACGCCCTTCTTGCTCAGCTGGACTATCAATTACGTTCTTATTACGAATCACACCAAATAATGCCGAAGCAAAAGCCTCACGAGTCGGAACTAAAAAGGCGACATGATATATACCCGTCGTACGTGGTTCTTGAAGCGCTGCATCTTCTAACTGCTCAAGTACAAGTAGCGTATTCTTACCACCTTTTCCTGCTAAATATGCTTTATTCCCCTCTTGCTTAATTACTTCTAAGCCTACTACATTCTCATAAAAAGCGATTTGACGCTCTAAATCTTTCACTTTAAATGCAACATGACCAATACGTGTTTTTGGATGAATTTGTACCATGAATAACTTCCTCTCCTACTCCTTTATTTCAAAACAAATTAACATAGCCGTTACTATGAAGGATACAACCAAAAACACACTATGTAAATAAGAAAAATCAGAATTAATAGTTTTCCATAGGCCATTAATGACAAAAAGCCATCTCCTCTGAAATTCAGAAGAGATGGCTTCTATTATATAAACCTTTTACTTTATTACCCTTTAACTATATATTTATTTCATCTTATGTACTTCAGCAACTAACTTTCCGCCCTGAATACCCATATAAAGCTTAACAGGAGCATCATTCGTATTTTCAAATACTAAGTCTAAATATGGATACGCAATTGTAGCATCTCTTCCCTGCGGGACATAACCTACTGTTTTAGAATGTGTAGTTCTCTCTACCATTTTTAAACCAGCTTGATCTGCTGCATTGTATAGAGTTGATGATGTTTGACAAACGCCACCACCATAACCATCTACTAATTTACCATCTACAATTTCTTTACCTAATTGATATCCTTTATCTGGCGTTGTATCACCGATTAATGCATTAAAAGAGAAACTGTCTCCTTTTGCTAATACAACTCCATTTATGCTCGCTGCTGACAAACGAATATTCTCAATACGGCCACCTGCTGAGCCACCTAAATTCGTTTCATATCTACCAATTACCGTGCCACTTCCTTGCGCATCACTTAATGTTGCGGTAGGCTTTTTCTCAACGATAGGTAACTGATATGAAGAGTCCCACATACCTACATTTAATAATTTGTCTACTAATTCTTTTTCCATTAATTCATAAGAAGGCTTTCCTTCTTGCCATGATCCATCAGGCGCTATACGTGAAGGGACCATCTTTTTGTCAACGCTTTTCCCAACTTCACCAGCAACCTTCGTTACCGATTTTTTGAATTTCGCCTCATCTTCAAAATACCCTAAGCTCGATAAGTCTATTTTCTTCACTTCAGTACCAGTACGCCCATCCACTAAGCTAATTGAATCCTGTACATCAGCCTTGGCCTCTACAACGTTCCCACCAAAATCACTTACTAATGCCACATCACTTACTTTTGTTCCACAACCACTTACTACAGCTACACATAGCACCCCTACTAATATACCCTTTATTTTTCGGAACAATATACTCTCTCCTTTTCCCCAACATTATTTCTTATGTATTATTTCATTTTTATGTATGTTTTGTTACAATCATTTTACAATATATTTAGAAAATGTTACAAGTTATTTTTTACTCTATTTAAATTACTCTTTTCTTTTGTAAATGTCTATACATATTTATATAAATTTTTGAGTTTGATAAGATTGTAACTTTTATGTAACCTATCTCCATCCAGTATATACCATTAAACAGATGAAATACAAATGTAAAACTCTTTCATTTCAGCGTATGTAGGTATTTGCCGTGCCACTACTCCGCTTTTGCACATACATTATGATGAATTTAACCTATTATAAAGAAATGGAGGATGTTTTTATGTATCCCTACAATCCTTATGATCCATATAACCAATATGGTTACCAACCTCAGTATGATTTACAAGCACAATACGAACAATATATTGACCAAACAGAACAAGTTAATCCATATGATCAAAATCGACAATTTCAACTTCCAATCTCTTTTCCTGGCACTGGAAACCGTCAACTAGAACGACGAGTAAATGAGCTTGAACAAAGAGTACGTCAACTAGAAAACACAGTTGAGCGCCATACACGTAGATTAAACCGCTTAAATCAGCGTTTACGTACAGTAGAAAATAGACTAAACATTCCATTTTCAGCATTAGAAGACGGATTTTAATTTCGAAAATAACAAATATATAAGGAAGGGACTCCCCCTTCCTTATATAAATTGACGAAAGTTTTTTCCATCTCTATACTGATAAGAGTTAATGAAATGAAACAAGGTGATAAATATGGATTTTGAAATAAATTTTCTTTCCTTTTATGTAGTACAAGTAGAAGGAAAAGGTGAAGCAGTTGATAAACGCTATAAACATTTTCAAACATTAGACGCTGAAGAGTATGAAGATAGCTCTTTAAAAGAATTTTTGAATGGTGAATTATTAAAAATTTCAAAGCGAAAAGTAGAACGTCACGCAAAAACAGAACAAGCCCCAACAAAGATTGGTCGCTTTATTGTAGAAGAAGGGCATGAACTCGATTCAAACCCTCATTACAACTTATTTAATCGTATTCGCTTTGCAGAAACAAAAGAAAACTTCAAAGATATGAGCGAACCTCTCGTTTATACATATCTTGACACAAGCGCTGTACGTGGTGGTGTATTTTTAATCGCTCAAGCAAAACTACGCAAATACTTTGATGATCCATTCGTATTCGTAATGAAATGTGACTTCGAACCAAAGGTTGCTTCCATTTCTGATGAATCAACGCTTATTCGTAACGTTGAAATGGCCATCACAACAAAGAATATGAAATCTATCCAATACCCATACATGCCTGAAGAAGGTATGGTGGAGCCTGGTGAACTAAAAATACACCAAGCATCACACGCCCGCTACTTTGAAGACTTCTTAAAATTCGTCGAGTACGAACGCTCTATGCCTGAAATTATGAAAACACAAGTAATGGACATGGTATACGACCAAATTGAAGATGTATTTGAAGAAGGTACGGAAGAACGCGAACAATTCGACCAAGCAATGGAAGTGTGGGCTGCCAGTCCGAAACGCGAAATTATGGAACAATTTTCAACCGAAGAAGTAATGGAAGCTACTGCTCAAATCGTCGAGCACGCTCCTGAAGTGGAATTAAAACTAAAAGCAGATCATATCTCTGTGAAGGCTCTACTTGCTGATTTCGGAGACCTAATACATATTGCAAAGGTAAACGACCGATATGTATTAATGATTGAAGCAGACACACTTACGTTCGAAAAAGGATTCTCTCCAATTGAGTTTTTGAAGCCGGATGAATTGCAAGATGTGATTGAGCGGATTGAGAATAAGCAGCAGTATAGTTATGGCTCAGGAGAAATTGAATAGAATAATGTAAAAAGGCAACTAAAATAACAATTATGTGTCTACACGCGTGACCATACAGTACTTAAATTTTCGGTTCTATCACTGAATAAATGCTTCCATATAACTATTTTTAACTGAGCGCTGTGAACAAGCGCTCTTTTATTTTGGTCACATTTACGTGTCTATTTGGTGGTCACTAAAAGTATATGGGTACTAACACTTTCTACTATTTGAGTTTTTGAAGCCGGATGAATTGCAAGATGTGATTGAGCGGATTGAAAAGAAATAGGGATACTAATATGTTTGTGTGATTTAAAGAAACAAGATATCATTTTATCGATTTAATTTTACAATTTACCACTTCCCCCCTCTAAACCCATATACATAAGATAATATATCTATTTGGGAGGTGCAGGGTTTTGTTCTTAAATCAAAATCCACAGCTTGCTTCGTATGAAATAGGAGATTGATCATATGGTGACCTTAATGTTCGCACTTGGGGAGAAGGAGCTTCGCTTAAATTAGGTAAGTTTTGTTCCATAGCCGACCATGTAACAGTCTTTTTAGGTCGCGAACACAGAACAGATTGGATTAGTACCTATCCATTTAATGCAAAAGTTCCCGTGGGTGCGGGGTTTAGCGGTCATCCCAAAACTAAGGGCGATGTAATCATTGGTCATGACGTTTGGATAGGCAGTGGCGCTATGATTATGTCTGGATTCAAAGCTGGTTCGGTATCGCTTCTCACCAGAAGTGATTGAAGAACTTCAACAAATTTCCTGGTGGGACTGGGATATATCTACTATCACGGCGTCTTTACATTTTCTTCTTTCAGATAATGTAAGTGAGTTTATTCGAGAATATAAAGAATGATCAACTCACTTAAAAAGTAAATACTAAAAAACTCCTATATCTATAAATGGAATAGGAGTTTTTACATTGCTCACTAATAAATTCTCCTCATAACAAGTACTAGCCTTAGCTACCTTAATACATTTACGTTACCTTTCCCTCTTCCTGCACCTTCTTCATCTCAGCCAAATACCTAAGCTGCCTTTCCGCCTTTCTCACCGCAGTAGGAAAGTGTTTTTTCAAAAGTTCTACTGCAGATTCACTTATATAATATCTTTCCGTTATACTTTCCCACGTGTCACTACTTTCAAATGCACTCCATACAAAAGGACGCTCTGTATTTTTTCTCAGTTCTTTAAACACCCATTTTCGCATCCTTTTTTTCGCTTTTTCTGTTAGTTTTCCGTTCTTTACAAGTTCAAGCTCACCATGTCTCTTGTATCGCTTGTTAATATCTCTCTCGCCACATACTTTCAGAAAGATATTTGCTGTATTCTCAGCATCTGCGAAAGCACGATGTTGCCTACCTTCCCATGTTAAACCGAGCTGCTCCACTGCAAATTGTAAACTTGGTGTATGCTCAAATAATTCTTCATATGCCTGGAAAACAAATTTTTGCACATCAAATCTGCTCTCTTTTTCCATACATGGGCATTCTATACCGTATAATGTACAATCTTGAGATAGAAAACGATAATCTTCTTTTCCCCATGAAATAAATATAGAATCTTCTCCGATGAACTGAATAAATTTCTCTATAATTTGAGGGAATTTCTCTGCACCAATTAAATCTTTCTTTGTAATTCCAGTTAATTTTGTTGTATGACGAGTTAATGGGGCACTTGGTTTTACTAACTCTGAAAATTCTCCAATAACCTTCATTGTACTCACATCTATTTTTACAGCTCCAATATCAACTATTTCTGACGGATCTTCTGATTTATACGGCCTAAAATTCCTTTCAATATCAAACACAATGAAGTGTGTAGCGTTTTTCAATTTGTATACCTCTTTCTAATTCCTATTAATATGAAAAGCCTAATTAACAGCTTCACTTTATTTTCAGTATCTATTTATACATGCAGTTTATACATTTAATACGTTTAAATATAAATCGAAAATTCAGTCTTATTATCACATGTAAATAGGAGGACCTTCAATAAAAACGCAAAAAAAAGAAGGGCAAGCCCTTCTTTTTTCATAATTACTTCTTGTTTACGTTTGTAGCTTGAGGTCCACGGTTACCTTGTTCTACTTCGAAAGTAACTTCTTGACCTTCTTCTAAAGATTTGAAGCCGTCGCCTTGGATAGCTGAGAAATGTACGAATACGTCTTCTCCGCCTTCAACCTCGATGAAACCGAAACCTTTTTCTGCGTTAAACCATTTTACTTTACCGTTTTGCATTTAAAAAATCCTCCTACAATGTACCTATATGTACATATTCATTTTCAACCACTTTACAATAATACATCATATATTAAAAAACTGCAACCCCCGAGGAGATTTAACATTGCTATCCTCCTCGGAAGTTACAGCTCATTTAAATCTCTATATTATTAAAAGTAAAATGGTTTAAAGTAACTATATCATATCAATATAATAAAAGTAAAGTTTTTTTAAGCTATACAGCTTTTTTCTTCCATTGCATCTCTTTTAATTCACCTGATCCAGCTACAACATAGCCTTCTTTTTCATTAACAATGCGCCAACCATGGCCTTTAACCGAATCACATACTGTAACAATTCCTTCTTCAAGAAGCACACGGCAAACGGTACTAATTCCCGCCTTATTTTGCGTTGACGTTGTATATAACACATGTTGATCCACACTTAAATCTAAATAACTACTCGCTTTTTGTTCACTTTGACATGTATGCCAACCTATTTTATCACTTTCGATACTCTCATCTATTCTGCAAAAAGAAATATTCCCGCTAATTCCCTTGCACGATCCACTTGCCGATACTAAATAGGAATTATGTATAGTCAACGCAGAAATCATCTGATTCATCGCTATTTTAATCCTTTTTAATTTACGTGTCTCTAAATCAAAAAGCCAAACACCACCATATTTAGTATGTATTTTCGTACCGATAAATAAGTAATGTTTATATAAAAATAATGATCGAATAGATGGTGCCTCGCTACCGTAATTAAGAAATGGCTGAATAGTCTCCCATGTGGAACCAAAATTATTAGAATGATACAGTGTTTTATCTCCATGAGCAATTACTGTTCCATTCTCATTACTACATACATTCCAACTCGTTGCTTTCGTTGGAAAGCGCTGGATCGTCCACGTTTCTCCACCATTCATACTACGAATAAAAACTCCTTCGTCTCCTACTCCGTAAACTACGTTACCTTCACTATGTAAATCTCGAATTCGTTTTTGGAAACCAGTTAAAACCTGTTTCCATTCTCCATCTTTTTCAATGAATAAACCATTATATGTAGTAGCTAACAAAAGCTTCCCATCTCTTAACTTTGTAATAGCAGTTGCACTTAACATTGTTTCCACGTTGACACTCCCATTCCTAGAACTTCTCGGCAAAAGCAATTGCAAAATCACTGCATTTTTCAACATCATCTTTATCTTCTGGAGCTAATTCAATTTTCAATCCTTCTTGTACAAGTTCTGCCCCGCATTTTACAAGACGTTCTTCAAATATCGTTACCGCTTCACAAAACAGTTCATACGCTGTATCACCTGATCCAAAAACAGCCACTTTTTTACCCGTTAAATCTATATTTTCTAACTCATCATGGAAATCTTCCGCTTCAAATGGTAATTCACCATCACCCCACGTATAAGATCCTAAAATGATTCCATCATAAGCTAATAATTCTTCAGCATCCATACCTTCCATCTCTTGCAATACTACTTCATGATCAAAGGCATCTAAACTTACTTTAATTAAATCAGCAATACTCTCTGTATTCCCTGACATACTTGCATACGCTATTAAAATTTTCGCCACTTTGACATCCCCCTTTTACAATAAATGATTCTCATTCTCATTATATTAATAATGAGAATCAATTTCAATTATATTTTTGTTATTTTATTTTATTCCATAAAAAAAGAACAGATGACTATACAATCATCTGTTCCTTTTTATTACTTTTTAAAAATACCAAATGGTTTTCCAACTGGTAATACAACTTTTTCGAAGTGTGTATTTAACACAGCTGCTGCTGAACCATAGAAAGATAATAATGAAATACATAGTTCAGAATACGCTGCTAAATTATGCATTGCGTGCGGCATAACACCTAAAGTACTTAATGAAAGACCGATAAATAAGAAATCAATAAGGACGAAAATCATAAATAATACTTTATGTGTTTCCATTGCACCAATTGTCATAAAGATCGTGAAAATCAAGTATCCGATAAAGGCTACACCAAGCTGTTTTGAATCTGCAGTTTGGGCTAATTTTTCGCCAAATACTCCAAGTTGAATTAACCAAGTCATTCCAACACCTAACCAAAATAGGCCGTACGCACCAAATGCTGTTGTACCGAACGTATTGTTATGCTTTGCATCGTGAATGCATGCAAAGATTTGTGCAAATCCTCCTAAAAAGATTGCCCATGGTAATACAAGTGAAACGCCATCTGTTAAGCCTAACTTTTGAGATGATGCTACAAGTGTTACCATCGCTAATCCAAATAGACCAATTCCAGATGGATCTGCTGTTGTCATTTTCACATGATGTGTAGTAGTTTGATTGCTCATATAAACCTCCTGATTATAAACATACTCGAATACAATACTTAAATCAGAAGGCTATGTCAATGGTTTTTTTTGTATGTTGTCAGACCTTATTTCCTATAATAATCGAATACACTTTGGGCCACATCATACGGTTTTATATTTACATTTGGCAACTCATTTATCGGCATCCATAAAGGAATATAACTCCCTCTATCTTTCAACTCGAACTCCTCGCCTTTACCACTTCCGAAAACTCCACCTATAATATGGGCATTATAATAATACTCCGTACCTTTATACTTCACCTTTGCAATCAGATGCTCCACTTGTATATGTACCCCTAATTCTTCATAAATCTCTCGCTTCGTTGCTTCTTCAGGTGTTTCTCCTTCTTCAATTCCCCCGCCTGGAAAAACAAAATACATCTCACCTTCTCGAACACGTTTTATAAGAGCGATTTTACCGTCCTGTACAATAATAGCTGCACCGCGATTTCTTCTCACTTTATTACCTCAACACCAATCGCAACTGTTCCCCATTCTTTTTCTTGTTCTTTCGTATAGATTTTGTATGTACTTTCTAACATTTCCTCTAAGCTAACATTTTCACGGTCAAATAATTTTTTATCAATTTGTTCGTACATTTCCTTAAAACTCTCGTATCGCTTTACCTCTATTACCTTTACAATAATTGTTTCTGCCGTCATAAGGTTGGTAAATACAATTTCATCACCATGTTTTATTTGTTGACGCTTTTTATCATACAATCTAACTTCAAATACTTTTTTACCCGAATAAATAGATTGAAAAGGCTCATTATATAGTCCCATTTTATGTCTCATATTTCCCACTCCTTTTCATTAGTCTAACATATAGGGAATATTCATTTTCCCTCTCCTCAGAAATACTAAACGTAACAATCTTACCGGTTGTTAGAAGTGAAGAATTAATAATAATGATGCTATACTGTATACGTTGTCCAATAAAATCCCACACATATGAGAGGAGTTTTCTACACTATGCGCTACGTTATCGTAACAGGAAGTTCACAAGGTTTAGGTGAGGCAATCGCCGTGCAATTGTTAGAAGAAAATACAACCGTTATCTCTATTTCTAGGAGAGAAAATAAAAAGCTTACAAAAATCGCCGAGCAAAACAACAGCAATTGTATTTTCCATTCCATAGATCTTCAAGATGTACATAATTTAGAAACGCATTTTAACGAAGTCTTTTCATCTATTCAAAAAGACAATGTCTCATCGATTCATTTAATTAATAATGCAGGCACAGTTGCACCAATAAAACCCATCGAAAAATCAGAAAGTGAACAATTCATTACGAACGTTCAAATTAATTTAATTGCACCGATGATCCTTACTTCCACTTTCATGAAACAGACGAAAGACTGGAAAGTAGATAAACGCATTATAAATATTTCATCTGGTGCAGGAAAAAATCCTTATTTCGGATGGGGAGCTTATTGTACAACGAAAGCCGGTATAAATATGTTTACACAGTGCGTAGCTACTGAAGAAGTGGAGAAAGACTATCCTGTAAAAACTGTCGCTTTTGCACCGGGTGTTGTTGATACAAATATGCAAGCACAAATTCGTGAAACAAATAAGGAAGACTTTATTAACTTAGACCGCTTCACCGCATTAAAAGAAAAAGGAAAGCTACTGTCACCTGAATATGTTGCGAAAGCTATTCGTAACTTACTAGAGACTGAAGACTTTCCGCAAGGCGAGGTTATTCGAATTGATGAATAACGAAAAGGCACGCTAAATTAGCGCGCCTTTTTGTTCTATTTCTCTAAAAATATAAGTACCGACTCCATAATCTTCTCATAACCAATTTCTTGATAAATTTTATTAGACGTTGGATTTGCTAGATCGGTATATAATGTCGTTGTTTTGTAGCCTTCATCTAGCATACGTTGACTAAGTTCGGCTACACAAATAGATGCATATCCTTTTTTTCGTTCCTCTTTCGGCGTATAAACGAAATTGACTGTTATATTATTTGTAGTCGGTCTCGTTTTTGCAGCTACAGAGACTAGTTTTCCGCCCACCTCCAGACCAAATAGACGGTTAGTAGTTATTAGTGTATATGCAGTTTGTTTTGCTTCTTCTTTCGTAGTAGGAAGCTTCACATCTTCACAAAATTGATGTATCCACTGTTCTATTAATGGCAGCTCATCACTATTTACTGCACGAAAAATTCCATCTCCGCTCCACTTCTTCTTTACTCGTTTTAATTCATATACACCTTGTTCCATTCCAAGTGTAGTTTTTTTCCGTTCTAATATCGCAATCTCTTCAGCTAACTTCTGTATGACTTTCTTATTACCAATGAAACCAGGAATATCCGGATATACTTTCGTTAACTCCTTTGCAAGTTCCGCTATATCCTCTTCCGAAATTTCAGAAGTTGCAACAATCATTTGTATCTTCTCTTCTGTTTGAAGAAATACAACCGCAATTTCCTCTCCTTGTTTCGCTACCCCCATAAATATCGGTTCTTGAACAACTTGCAATACACCTAATATTAAATTATTTCCCTGCTCGTTCTCTCCTAAAAATGATGTAACATCTTCTTTAAAACGGAGAACATCTTCATATACATGCAATTGAATCATCGACAATCTCTTCCCTCGATTTATATTTTAATTAAGTATTGGCGATTAATTCATTAAATCCTTCTTTTACGATTCAATAACATTTGAAACTAATGTGTTCAAATCATTTTCAGCATGCAACACTCTCTTCTTTTCCTTTTCAAATAGCTCTTCTTCTTTTCGAAACGATTCTTTACGTTTATTAATCATACGCTCCATCTCTTTTTTACTCGGTCCACCATATACATTTCTTTTTTGAATAAAAGCTTCTGGTGATATAATTTCTTTCCACTCTTCTTCTAATAAATTTACTTTCAAATTTTCTTGTAAGTATACATTTATGTCTTTGAAATTTAATTCATGTAACTCCTTTTTCTGTTCCAATGACATATTCGCAATCGCACTTGCTGCATGATGTGCATGCCGAAATGGTATTTCATAGTTTTTTGTTAAAACATCTGCGAAATCTGTAATCGTAATCGCGTGTTTATATGAGCGACTTTTTAACGTTTCCTCTTCTACTTTCATCGTTCGAATAACTGCGTTCATAATACAAAAAACACGAATCGCCTTTTCGATTCCTTTATATAAATACGGCTGCAAGTCATCCTCCGTATCGACAATATCGCCAAATGGTGTATTATGAATCATTTGAAATACAGTAAATGCTTCCCCTAAAGCACTACTCGTAATAGCACGGGCATGTTCAATTGAAACAGGATTTCGTTTTTGCGGCATAATACTACTTATTTGCACATATGGCTTTGCTACAGTAATCCCATCATATTCTTTCGTCGCTAATAGTAAAAAATCATGAATCCATCTACTCGTGTTCGTCATAATAACCATTAGTAACGAGCTAACTTCTAATAAATAATCCGCTCCAGCAACAGCATCATATGAGTTCTCAATTACATTTGTAAACCCAAGTAACTGCGCAACTCGTTCTCTCTTAATAGGAAAACTTGTTGTAGAAAGGGCAGCTGCCCCCATTGGAGAATGATTTACAAGATGATACGCTTTTTTCATTCTTTCTAAATCTCGTTGCATCGTATCGTAAATTGCTAAAACATAATGACCAAATGTTGTCGGCTGCGCCGGTTGTGTATGTGTATACGCGGGCATAATTGTTTCCATATGTTCACCGGCAAGCTCCAGCATACTTTCTTGCAGCAATAAATGATGTTCCATTAACCGTAATACAAATTGCCGTAAACTCATGCGATACATCGTTACACCCATATCATTTCTACTTCTACCGATATGCATATTACTTACAAATTCACACTTTGCTTCTTGAGAAAGCAAATGTTCAACTAAGAAAAAAAGATCTTCATGTTGCTCTGTATATAGCAACTTCTCCTTTGGAATCCCCTCTACTTTTTTAAGTGCGGTTAATATAACTTTCGCTTCTTCTCTTTTCATCAACTTTTCTTCAGTTAACATAGTAATATGTGCCCTATGCACTTGAAACATTTCTTTTAATAAATAATTACGCTGAAAATTAAATACGTGCTGTAATACACAATCTACATATGTTTTCCCAGGGAAATCAGCGCCTTCCTTCTTAATAAACTCTTCTTTACTCTGTTTCATCACCTTTTCCCCTTTCGCCTAAGTGTTACTACCCATCATACCCAGGGATGGTGAAAAAGTGCTTGTACATAAAAATAAACTCGGCGCTCATAGCACCGAGTTTACTTAATAAAAGTCGCATCATACTTATCACTTTGCAACACTTGGAAGTGTAGATTTGCTAAATGTTTACGTATTTCAGCACTGTCATCTTCATTTAAATTATTTGCCAAGAAAACAATTTCTGTACAGTTTCCGCGTTTATCCATTGCATAAACTGCTTTTGTTACCGTCCATGGTGTATAACCATTCTTTTGCCCGGCATGCCTGAATGTTTTACGATATTTCTTTGCACTCATATCTGTTTCGACGATATTCGCCCACACTTTTTCTTCCGCTTCTGTAAGGCCACCTTGATGATTTGCCTTTTGAAGCAGTACCATATAATCGTTAGCGGAAGCAGCCGGCAATCTATCCGACCAAATTTTGTCGTAACGCTCCTCTAAATATAGAGGAATTTCCTTCTGTAATAATGGTCCCTTCTTTTTTAAGCGTTCATGAATAATCATAGCATATTCACGATATTGCTCTTGAGACATTTCTTTTAACTTTTTCTCTATTTTATATTTTGGAACATGTAATTCTTTATGCAAATATCCCGGAATGTATAAAGATGAAACGATCGGAAATAGCGGTTGATGTGCAGGAAGCGCTAAACTTTGTAAATTCCGATTAATATTGTCTAATCCTAATACCTCCATTAAATATTCAGTATTTGCATTAGAACTAAACTTAACCATTCCTTTTGCAACTTCTTCTAAAGAAACCGCTCCTTCAGTTATCTTTTCTTTTTTTTGTAAATAATTTTGCCATCTATCTTGTGCACCACCATCTGTACTCGGCACATAATAACGATTCACATCATTAATTGAAACGAGACTAGACGGATCGATTTTCCCCTCTGTAACTTGTTTCGTATATTCAAGCGCCACAATTAACTTCATCGTACTAGCAACTGGCAATACAACATCTGGATTTACAGAATACACAACTTTATCATTTCTCTTTACTAGAAGAGCGCTATTTTTTTCATTTTTATGCTCTTCAATAAAGGATGCGATGTACTGCGCATCATCATTATTTGAACTCCACACTTTTTTCACTAAAAAGTTACCCGATATCAGCAAAACAAAAATACCCACAATCACTGCGCATACTATAGTTTTTTTCAAGTAAAATTCCTCTCCTATTGTGTAACTCTTCTCTATTTATCTCTTAAAAACAAAATAATCATCTCCATTATTTTAACTTGCATGTTCCTATTATGTCTACGTCATAATTTTCACAAAATCCTCAAGAAACTTTTTATAATGTAATGACCAACCAATTCTCACCCAATTTTTCAATGCTTTCGCTTCAGGCTGCGGGCGAAAATCAGCGATACTTTCCCCTTTCGCAACTCCAATCGTATCAACATCAACACGGCGATACACGTAATCTAAAAGAGATGGATTTGCCGCTACCATCATCGTAACTACATCGTGCACTGGACTCCCTGTTATTTTTGGATTCAGGTTTTTATAAGCTTTATAATAATAATTGAAAATCGGTTCTATTAATTTCTTGAAATTCGTTTTAGAATGTTTCGTAATGTATTTCACCATTTCCGGTGTAATAATCGCTTCTGAAGTAACGTTAAGCGGTATTAATGTCACATTTTTTGCATTTTGCATAACTAATTGTGATGCAATTGGGTCTCCATGAAAATTTGCCTCCGCGACTGGCGTAACATTTCCGGGCATTAAAAAAGCACCGCCCATTATATAATATTCTTTCACGTACTTCATCATCGGTTTTTCTAAAATAAATGCCGTCGCCAATGTTGTTGACCTGCCAGCATCAACAATGATTAATTCTCCTTTATACTTTTCAAGAATATCGAAAAATGCACAAAATGATTTTATATTTGGAGAAAAGGCTTTCGGAGGCTTAATTGGTCCTAAGCCATCTGCACCGTGAATCTCCGGATAATACGTCACAAAATCTCCGGATAAAGGAATTTTCGCACCATTAATAACAGGTATATCTTCTCGCCCTGCCATTTGCAATAAATACGCCGCATTACTTGTCGCCTTTTCTTGTGTTACATTTCCATATCCCGTTACGACACCAACAATATCAATATCAGGATGTAACAATCCATACATAATTGCTAAAGAGTCATCAATTCCTGGGTCTCCTAAAAATAATATTTTTTTCATAGACCTCAACTCCATCCCATCAATTGTTATTACTTTATGAATGTATGGCGGAATACAGACTGAAAAAGAAAATTTTGTATAAACAAAAAACGTAGGAACTTCGCATTAGAAGTCCCTACGTTTTTCTATATTTTTATGCTACTTTTTTCATCGTAACCATACTACCAATTATATACGCAATAAATGCAAAGCAAATCGGGAAAACAACTGTATGTATACCGAATGGATTAGGGTAGCAAAGGTGAATAAACATATAGGAACCCACTCCAACTAAAATAGATGCGAGAGCTCCAGTTGCATTTCCCTTTTTCCAATATAACCCTAGTACAATCGGCCAAATGAACGCTGCTTCTAAACCACCGAAAGAAAATAAATTTAACCAAATTAAAAAATCTGGTGGTTTAATAGCCGCTGCATATACGAGTAATCCTATGATACCAGTAATCCATAGACTACCTTTCTTTATCGTACTGTCTGCTGCATCTTTATTTATGTAATTCACATATATGTCCTTAATAATAGACGAACTTACAAGTAAAAGTAATGAGTTTACTGTAGACATTATCGCTGCCATTGGTGCAGCTAAGAAAACTCCAGCTAACCAAGGTGGCAACACTTCCATCGCGAGTAGTGGCATTACTTTATCTGGTACCGTTATGCCTGGAAGGACTACTCTTGCAAACACACCTGTTAAATGCATACCAATCATAATTGTACCGACGACAACCGTTCCAATGATTAATGCTTGGTGCATAGCTTTTGAATTTTTATAAGACATAGCACGCACACTAATTTGCGGTAATCCAACGACACCAATTCCAATTAAAATCCAAAATGATGTGACATATGATTTCGTTAAACTACCATCCGCTCCGAACGGTGTTATTAAATTCGGATTAATTTGAATAAGTTCCTGCATAATCTTTTCAACTCCGCCACCAGCAATGACAGTAGCAATTAAAATGATTGTTGTTCCGACTAACATAATGATTCCTAATAACGTATCTGATAAAGCGACTGCACGAAATCCACCAATTAACACATACACAAGTACAGAAAATGTAAATAAAAATAGTGCCGTTGTGTAGGAAAGTCCTGTTAGCGACTCAATTAATCGTCCGCCGCCAACCCACTGGGCTACTGTTGCTGAGAACAAAAAGATTATAATACATAACGCAGAAAGAACAACTACCGCTTTATTATTGTATCTGCCCTTTAAATAATCAATAAGCGTAATTGCTTCCATCTTCCTAGCGATAATAGCAAACTTTTTACCGATAACCGTTAAAACGATATATCCTGTTACAACTTGAATCGCTGATAACAGCACCCATCCCAGACCCATATTGTAAGCAATACCAGGCCCGCCGATAAAGCTACTTGCACTACCGTACGTAGCAATCATCGTCATAGCTAATAATAAGCCACCAAGTTCACGCCCACCAAGAAAATATTCTTGTAAAAATTTATTATTAGCAGTTGCTTGTACACGTCTTGATGCATATACACCAATTAAAAACACAACGATAAAAGAAATTATCATTGGGATTATTACATACCAATTCATCTATCATTCCTCACTTTTTTCTTCCTCATCGAGTGGAATATCTTGAAATAAAAAACGAACAACTAAAATAAGCAAAATAACCATTACGATAAATCCAACGATACAGCTATAAAAAAACCATGCTGGAAAACCTAATACATATGTATATTCACTCGGATCCTTACTTCCAAGCCCATAAGCAAATCCATACCATATTATAAAATTAATAATAGCTAATCCAATACCAATTAACGCTTCTCTATGGGCAACTCGAAAGCGCGGATCATCATGATAATTCTTCATTTTCTCCCTCCTCTCACGATGTATAATTGTACCACTGTTTTTCTAGTTTTTCCTAATAGAAAACAAAAACGCGCAGGATTTTTTGTAATTATATAGAATACAATGTTTCATTACATATTTTTTACAATTGTAATGAAAATGAAATTTGAATTTTCAGCATTTATTATTTATGATTTTAAGTAGAGGCTTTTCATCTAGTTCCCACATCCTTGATTTCGGAATAAACGCCGTCTCGTACTGCGTTTAAATTATATTTTCAAGGGGGTTATACAATGAGTCAACTAGCTGTAAATCTTCATGAAAAGGTAGAGAAATTTCTTCAAGGCACAAAGAAATTATATGTAAACGGATCATTTGTCGAAAGCGCTTCCGGGAAAACGTTTAAAACTCCTAACCCAGCAACTGGTGAAACACTCGCTATCGTTGCTGAAGCTGGTCGCGAAGACATTCATAAAGCTGTCGTAGCTGCTCGAATGGCTTTCGATGAAGGTCCTTGGTCACGCATGAGTACTGCTGAACGAAGCCGTCTTATGTACAAGCTCGCTGATTTAATGGAAGAGCATAAAGAAGAGCTGGCACAGCTTGAAACTTTAGATAACGGAAAACCAATCCGCGAAACTTTAGCAGCAGACGTTCCTCTTGCAATTGAACATATGCGCTATTATGCTGGCTGGGCTACAAAAATCGTTGGACAAACAATCCCTGTTTCTGGTGAATATTTTAACTATACACGCCATGAAGCTGTTGGTGTTGTCGGTCAAATTATCCCATGGAACTTCCCACTTCTTATGGCAATGTGGAAAATGGGCGCAGCCCTTGCAACAGGATGTACAATCGTTTTAAAACCTGCAGAACAAACTCCATTATCCGCTCTATACTTAGCTGAATTAATTGAAGAAGCTGGATTCCCGAAAGGCGTTGTTAACATCGTTCCTGGATTCGGTGAAACAGCTGGACAAGCTCTCGTTAATCATCCACTCGTAGATAAAATTGCATTTACAGGCTCTACTCCAGTCGGCAAACAAATTATGAGACAAGCATCTGAATCGTTAAAACGCGTTACATTAGAGCTTGGTGGTAAGTCGCCAAACATTATTTTACCAGACGCTGACTTATCTCGAGCGATTCCAGCTGCGCTTTCTGGTGTTATGTTTAACCAAGGACAAGTGTGCTGCGCTGGGTCACGCTTATTTATTCCGAAGAAAATGTACGACAATGTCATGGCTGATCTCGTTCTATATTCAAAAAAATTAAATCAAGGCGCTGGTCTAAATCCAGAGACTACAATCGGACCTCTCGTTTCTGAAGAACAGCAAAAACGTGTAATGGGCTATATTGAAAAAGGAATTGCAGAAGGTGCTGAAGTACTTTGCGGAGGAAACAAACCATTCGATCAAGGTTACTTCGTTTCTCCTACAGTATTCGCTGATGTAAATGATGAGATGACAATCGCTAAAGAAGAAATTTTCGGTCCAGTTATTTCTGCATTACCGTTTAACGATATTGATGAAGTAATTGATCGTGCGAATAAATCACAATTCGGCTTAGCGGCTGGTGTATGGACAGAAAACGTAAAAACTGCACATTATATTGCAAGCAAAGTACGTGCAGGTACAGTATGGGTAAACTGTTATAACGTCTTTGATGCAGCATCTCCATTTGGAGGATTTAAACAATCTGGCCTTGGCCGCGAAATGGGATCTTACGCGCTGAACAACTATACAGAAGTGAAGAGCGTTTGGATTAACTTAAATTAACGAGAAAGAACCTGACCTACTCGGTCAGGTTCTTTTCATTATGTATTCATTTACACTTGCAACCCACCGCTCACATTTAATACCTCTCCTGTAATGTAAGACGCATACTCTGATGCTAAAAAGGCAGCTGCGTTTGCAATATCTTCCGGTGTTCCGATTCTTCCAACTGGAATCGCTCCAACCATTTTCTCTTTTACTTTATCCGGTATTGTTTTTGTCATATCAGTATCCATAAATCCTGGACAAATCGCATTACACGTAATACCAAAACTTCCAACCTCTTTCGCTGCTGTTTTTGTTAAGCCTACAACCCCTGCTTTTGTAGCCGCATAATTTGCTTGTCCAATATTTCCTTCCCTACTAATAGAAGAAATATTAATAATCCGTCCATACTGTTGTTGTCTCATATAAAGAAGTGCTGGCTGCATACAATAAAAAACGCCAGTTAAGTTCACTTGTAATACTTGTTCCCAAGCAGACTTCTCCATCTTATGTAACATTGCATCTTTTGTAATCCCAGCGTTATTCACTAAAATATGTAATGTACCAAATTTTTGCACCGCATATTCAATTAACGACTTCGCTTCATTTTGATTACTCACATCACATCGATATAAGCTCACATTATACCCTTCATCTGATAATTCACGTGTCGTTTCTTGTAGCTTCTCTTCATTTACATCACTAATTAATACTTTAGCCCCTAGTTTTGCAAAAACTCGTGCGATTTCTTTTCCAATCCCCTGCGCAGCACCCGTTACAACAGCTGTTTTCCCATTCAACAAGTCCATCCCTATCCCCCATTTCTATTAGTTATATTGTATATTTCGGCTCTCTGCTTTCCAAATCCTCTTTGTATAAAAAAGTCTATTTGTGTCAAACTAACTTTGCAACGTCGCATAAAGTGAAACTTTAATCAGCCCTCACCAATCGGGCATTTACGGGCAGTTAATCTCCCACCTAGCTTTTTTGTTCCATCTGAATTTTGAGGTGGGAGTTTTACTACCCGTTTATGCGGGATAAAACACAAGGAGATTGTGTCGAATGAAAAAAAAGAATGTAAATCGAAACAAAGCTGCCGATGGCATTGATGTTGAGTTCGCTCGCGAACTCGCTGACCACAATGACTTAGAAGCAAACGCACGTGCAAATGCCGCTGATGCACGTCAAAAACGCCAATCAACAGAAAAATAAGGCACTACAACGTTCCTTATTCTTTTCAACAGGGACCTACTACCCATCAAAATAAACCGAGAGTATCTCTCGGTTTATTTTCTATATTTCTTTACGTAGTGCGCTAAAGCAAGTAACGGATATATATGCCCATAACTATGGTAGCGAATATAAAAGCCACCCGGTAACCCTGTACCAGTAGGATATTTTTCATTCATAGTAGACTGCGCGAGCAAATATGAAATTCCTTTTCGAATAATCGGTGTTTCTTGATCGTAGTAAGAAATAAGTGCATCAAGTGCCCACGCTGTTTGTGACGGCGTGCTAAAGGGTAAAGAAATAATTTTTTTCTCTACACTACTTTGACAGGATTCTCCCCACCCTCCGTCTTCATGCTGCAAATGCTCGAGCCATGAAGCTGCTTTTTTCAACGATGGATGAGTAGAAGGCACTTCTACTGCACGTAAGCCTGTCATCGTTGCCCATGTCCCGTATATATAACATATCCCCCATTTTCCATACCATGATCCATTCTGTTCCTGTACATCCATTAACCATTTGATAGCTTTCTTTTTTTGCTCTTCAGGCAATTCATTCGGTGCATACGTTCCGAATAATTCTAACACCCTACCTGTAATATCTGGTGTGGACGGATCGGTTATCATATCACTCGCATTTTCAATCGGCAAATTCGATAGTAACTTGCTCGTTACCCCTCGTTCAAAAGCTCCCCAGCCTCCATCATTGTTTTGCAATCCTTTTACCCATTCCACGCCTCTTCCCCAAGCCTTATCTACTCTATCATTCCCTCTACTTCGCGCTAACGCTCTAAGGACAGCTGTAGTATCGTCTATATCAGGGATCGTCGTATTAACATCTGAAAATCCCCAACCGCCAGCTACAAGTGATGATGCATGTACGCTCCAATCTACCTTTTTAGTTTGTTGTTTTTGCAATAAATACTCTGTCGCCCTTTGAATCATCTTATTTTCATTTGTAACTTTAGCTTCTTGCAATGAATAGCTAAGTAAAGCGGTATCCCATACGGTAGAAGGAGAATTTTGCAAATGACTTCCTCTGTCCATCTTCCATATATAAGATTTTAATCCTGTCACAGCTTTCTCAATAATTGGAGACTGAATAGAGTGCCCTAATGCAAGCAAAGCATAAATCATATAAAACGTAGCACTCGCATAACTATACAAAGTTCCATTTTCATCTATACGCTCCTTCATAAAGCGCTCTACTTCTTCGTATCCTTTATGATGTAACGATAATGGATAAGATATTACCTTTTTCACATCACCTAAAAACGATTGAAACAGCGGAGACCGCTCCTCTCGAAACCATTGCCCACCCCCGCCTACAATATGATTTAAATTTGGCAATAACTTTTTCTCTACACGGAATCTCTTATTCATACAAATCATCATCGGAATTAAATGTATACGCGCTGAGCTGCTTAGCCCAAATATACTGAGGGGGGAGTCATCTTGTAAAAATAAGATTGGCGTTGGAAAGTGAAAAAGCGCAGGAAATTCATATTCTCCATGAATCGCTAATAAAAATTTCGTCATAAAATGAGCACGAGAAACTCCCCCGTGTTCCTTAATAAACATTTCAGCTCGCCTCATATTCATATCTTCTTTCGAATATTTTTCCGAAGCAAGTAAAGCAGCATATGCTTGAATCGTGGCGGATAAATTCCCTCCCCTTTCATCTTCATATAATTTCCAAGTCCCTTCATTTGTTTGAAGAGATGCTAACCTTTTCACAAACGGTTCTATTTCGTCATTTCGCCCTAATAATTTGAGTAAAAAAATCATATGACAATCCGTTAGTAAAGCTCCTTCAAAACAAAATGACCACGTTCCGTCTTGCCTTTGCATCGTTTGAAGTGCAGTCGTTCTCCGCTCTATCTCCTCACGCACTTTGTCATATAGTAGCACACCGCTCACCCACCCTTTCTAAGTCCGTATACGATATTCGAAAACTTAGCTAAATATGTATGAAAACAAAGAAAAGCAGAACGTGTATTACACACATTCTGCTTACAAACAATACCCAACCCCGACAACAATTCCTAATAGTGCACCAACAACAACTTGATAGGGTGTATGTCCAACGAGCTCATTTAACTTTTTATATTCTGTTTGTCTACCATGAAAAAAATCATTCAATATTTTCGCTTGCTTACTAACCGCAAGCCTTACTCCTGAAGCATCGTACATAACAATAATGGCAAAAATAGCGGCAACCGCAAATATTGGACTCTCCACACCTTCCACCACTCCGACACCTGTAGCAAGTGCAGTAACAGTCGACGCATGCGAACTTGGCATTCCACCTGAAGCAAAGAACTTAGCAAAATCAAACTCGCCTGTTTTTATTAATTTAAAAACGACTTTCGTTAACTGTGCTAAAAACCAAGAAATTACAGCTGCTATAAGTGGGTCATTATGTAAAATTGTTTCCATGTTTTTCAGCTCCTCACTGACTATAATGGAATTTCTATATAATATAAGTATAAAGAAAAATGCGTAGAAAATACTACGCATTATGATACTTTTGCTGATTTATTTTTAATAAATTTTGGTTGTTTCTGTAGTAGAAACTTTGTTTTCGCCATTGAAAAGACAAATAAAGCAATCCATATACAGAAAAACGCAATCATATGAGTAGATGTGAAATGTTCACCAAAAACGAACACACCTAAAATTAAACTAATAGTCGGCGCGATGTATTGTAAAAATCCTATCATATAGAGCGGAATAAGTTGTGCTCCTTTAGCAAAATAAAAGAGTGGTAACGCTGTAACAATACCCGCCCCTATTAAAAGAAACGTTGATATTGCCGAAATAGAACCGAACGAACCAAAGCCATGAACTCCTGTCATAAACAAATATATAAGTGCAAATGGCGTCACTAACATCGTTTCCATCGTAAGCCCAATTGTTGCGTCGTAATTTAATAATTTTTTCGTTAATCCATATAATCCAAATGAAAAAGCAAGTGAAAGAGAAACCCATGGAATTGATCCGAAACGTATCGTTAAAATAACAACGCCTAATCCAGCTAAACCAACCGCAACATATTGCCAAAAATTAAGCTTCTCTTTTAAAACAACTGTACCAAGTAAAATACTTATAAGTGGATTAATATAATACCCAAGACTTGCTTCGATTACATGGTTATGATTTACGGCCCATATGTATACAAACCAGTTTCCACTAATAAGTACCGAAGCAATTGTTAATGACATTAATAATTTAGGTCGTTTAAAAAGGGTCACTAACTCCCCACCAAACTGACGAAACCTCTTCGTTACTCCTAAAACTAACAACATAAAAACAAATGCCCAAACGATGCGGTGTGCTAATATTTCATCCGCCGGTACTTCCTCCACCCATTTCCAATAAATCGGAAGAACTCCCCACATCGTATACGCACCCGCCGCATATATAATCCCCTGCTTTTGCTCTGCTGTTTGACTCCCCATCTTCCCTGTTCTCCTCTTCTCTTTTTTTCTTCATTATAAGGTCTCACATACTTACTTTACCAATATTCAATCTGCATTTCTTTCGACATTCCTCTTGCAAATCCGTTATATGTATAAAAACACTCCTACTGTTATAATAACGAACGCCGGAATACCGAAGACAAATTTACTTTTATGTGTCTTATGATGAAACATATACATACCAATCCAAGCTCCAACCGCTCCTCCAGCTGCAGCTGATAAAAACAACGTACTTTCTGGCGTTCTCCACTGCTTTTTCTTTGCTTTTCGCTTATCAAGCCCCATCATACTAAATGCTATAACGTTGATAATAATAAAATAAATCCATTTCATCTCTTTCTCTCCCTTAAAAAATTCGCTTTATGTTAACACGAAAACAAGGTGCGCACAAATAAAAATGGCTATAGGAAAAAAATAAAACTTTTTAACCTACAGCCATCATTGTAATACCTTATACTCTATTTCTAATCTTACTATGTTTTTTCGCGTATATAAAATAGATAAAAATACCTACAATAACCCAAATTGCAAAACTGATTAAAGTGGTTTTAGAAAGATTTAATGCTAAATATAAACAACTTACTATCGCAAGTATAGGTAAGAATGGAACTAACGGAGCACGGAACGGTCTTTTCAAATTAGGATGTGTCTTCCTTAATACAATTACAGCTATAGATACAAATATGAAAGCTGTTATCGTTCCCACATTCACTAAATTTGCCAACAAATTCAAGTCCAATAAACCTGCTAATACAGCCGCAAGAATACCCGTAATCCATGTATTAAAAAATGGTGTTTGATAACGTTTATGAACACTCGAAAATCTTTTTGGTAACAATCCATCTCGGCTCATCGAGTATGATACTCGAACAAATGCGAACATAGCAACTAACAGAACTGTTGTTAAACCAGCTATCGCTCCAACTGATAATAGACCAGCAATTCTATCCTCTCCTACAATACGCAGTGCATATGCTACTGGATCAGCTACATTCAGATCCGTAAATGGAACCATTCCAGTTAACACGAATGAAACACCAACATAAAGAATTGTACAAATGCATAAAGAGACAAGTAATCCAATTGGAACGTTACGTTGTGGGCGTTTCACTTCCTCTGCTGCTGTTGCAACTGCATCGAAACCTAAAAAGGCAAAAAATACAGTAGCAGCTCCTCCAATAACACCATGGTATCCAAAAGGAAGAAACGGCTGCCAATTCTCTGGCTTTACATAGTTTGCTCCTACAATAATAAATACTAAAATAACAGCCAGTTTGATAATAACCATTATATTATTTATACGTGCACTTTCTTTCACACCACGACTTAGTAAAAATGTAACAACTAAAATAATAATAACCGCTGGCAAGTCGATAATCCCGCCATTCCCCATCCCTGGTGCAGAAGCAACGATTGCCGGAATATGAATATTAAACCCTAGTAGCAATGACTGAAAATAGGCTGACCATCCCGCCGCCACCGCAGAAGTAGCTAATAAGTACTCTAACATAACACACCAGCCAACTATAAAAGCAAAAATCTCACCTAATGTCATATACGTATACGAATACACACTTCCTGAGACCGGGACTGTAGATGCAAATTCAGCATAACAAAAAGCTACACAAGCACATACAATTGCAGCTAACATGAAAGATAATACAATTGCTGGACCAGCATGTTTCGCTGCTACAATACCTGTTAATACGAAAATGCCTGTACCAATAATTGCTCCAATTCCTAAAAGCGTTAAATCAATTGCTCCTAAAGTTTGCTGTAACACGTTTTTCTTTTCTTCATTCATTGCTTTCTTTATAAATAAACTCATTCGTAGAAACCTCTTTTTCAAAATTATCCCTTACTCATTACAATCTTTATTACTGTTGCTATTACACATTAATAATATTCATACTTTACTTTCACTCCCTATATAAACTCCACAAATTACATGCCCAAAAATCAGAAAAATCAATCTTCTAAAAATACGCTTGTTAACAAGCGTATTTTTAGAAGATTGATTGAATTTATCACACGATTAATTATATTGTCAACAATATAATTAATTCACCCACATCGAATAATTATAAATAAAATAGTATTCCAAAATATACGATACCACTTGAAAACACTGTTAATTCCCATTTCAATACATTTTATATTATTTTGGAATTCATTTTTATACATCAGACTCAATGAAATCCCCATATACAAACAAGATAAAACCAGTCGATTCGTTATATAGAAATAATTATTCATCTTATCTTGTTAGACCGATTAACTTCCCTACAAATTGCAAACAGTATTTTCACCTAAGACAATAAAAAAAGCGCAGATGTTCATCTGCGCTTTATTCTTCCGCTTCAATTTCTGTACTATTATTATCGATATGTTCCTTTTGAGCTTCTTCTTGCAGCTCTGCTGAAATCATCGCATGATAAATTTCTGGATATAATCCAAATATTTGATATACACTTCCTAAAAACGGCATCGGAATCCCTCATTTCTAAAGTTGTATTGCCATTCTTAAGGATTCCCTTTTCACTCATTATACATTCGTTTTTGGCACTTCTTCTTCATCGGGAACATGTAATACATTTTGCCATTTTTTATAAGGCGCACTATTTGGATCCACATACCCTTTCGCATACGAACGATCCCACAATTGTTTCATAAACATCTCTTTCTCTTTCTTTGCAACCATATCTGCACCTGTTCCGTAATAGTTTTGGAAATACAACTCAATTTCATCAAGGAATAGCCTTAACAAATCGTCAGATGTTTCTTCTAACGTCGGGTCATATTTTGCCTCACGATCATACATTAAAATCATATCTAAAATATTATGGACATGCTCTTTACGAAGCCATCTAATATCTTGAGCACCTAATACAAATGCATGTGTATATAAATGTCCACCTTGTATCATTGCCTTTTCTTGCTCTTCTTCAAACCTGGACAAGATATTTTCATAAATAAACGGATTATGAAGCAATGCTCTGTGCAACTTATAACTTTCGCTTGAAATATTTTTCCCCATCGACTGGATTAAAAAGCTACGGCCGACACCGTTATATTGATACACGAATTGCCCATCAACAGCAACTAAGCTAATCCAGCGATACATATACGCGTATAGAAGAGCACGATTACATTTATCGTAATCTAACTTCGTTTGCGTTGCATTCAAGTCTGGCATAAAGGCTGGTAAGTGCCAATATTTATCTAAATGCGGCGTCAAACTAGATTTTTTACTATTTAATTTGTTCACGCGGCGATAATACGATTGAAAATAATCACCTTTATCGTTCATAAAACCATTCGCAATATGTCCAGATGAAAGCTTAGGAAAATCTTGTAGCGATAATCCGTAATGAGCACGATAACAAATCACTTCAAATGGTGAAAACGCCTCGTTTACCGTATCTTTTTCTTTAAACATTTCTTGCAATAACTCTTCTTGCAATTCTTGTTTTAAAGAAGGATGTACGCCCCAATATTGTAACTCTCTATGATGAGAAACTTTCGGAACGAACGGACTTGCTAAATGGAAAAGATCTTCAATTTTTTCACGAACGTATTCATCACGATCACGTTTCTTGAAATCTGCTTCTTTTCGCAATGCTTCAACGATATTAAGCTCTAGTTTGTCACGATAGCGCACTTGAAGTTCGTCATAACAATAACTCAATATATGTTCACGATAGAAGTCTTCCACCTTTTTCGACTGAATTTCTTCGGCTTTCGCATCACGACAATATTCCCCGTACAAGCTCATATAAATTTCAGCCGATATATCTTTCGGTAATACACCTAAATTTAAATGTTGCTGCATATCTTGCCAAATCTTTTCTTGCAATTTCTCTTCAGCTAATACGTATACATTCGTCGGGTTCGTTTTCCCCTCAAATTCCTTGCTTCGCTTTTGGATTTCAAACAATAAATTTTCACGTGTTTCGTGTAAATTATCAAAGAATCTTTCCCAATATTGGATCATTTTATCAACTGCTTGGTATAGCGATTGATACACGAGTTCTAATAACATTTCTTTACGATACTCACTTAATTTGTGGACATATTGCGTTACGATATCTTCAAATTCTTTTTTGAACAAACGTTGCTGATTATAAAACATTTTCCCGACCCAGCCTTGTTGCTGAGCAATTTCAACGCGGCGAACAGCCGTTACCGTTCCATCAATATTACTCACATTAAATTTCTTATCGTAGTTTTGAATTAAATTACGCTTTTGTTCATTATTTTCATGCAGTCGATTCATCTTCTCTACTAACTGCTTACGAATTTCATACAGCATAAAACGTGCTGCGACAGGATGAACCGGATCCGTTTTCTTTAAAAACCATGTATTTAATTGATAAGACTGTCCTTCTGAGCCACTCGGTATAAAGCGGTCTGATTCGACCATGTCATATAAAAGTGTAGTCACATGCTCATGTACACGGCTCGGAATCGCATAAGCATATAAACGAACCGCATGATCAACTCTCGCTACTTCACCTTTCATTTGTTCCATCATTTTCAGTTTCGCAGCCGATATTTTACACTCATGCTGCAGGCGGTTTAATTCTTCATCTTTTTGCACTGTACGGTGTACGTAGCTTTCGACAGCATCTAAAAACAATTTTGATTTTGCAACACCGACCTTACCGCCCTCTGCCCCTTCGCGCGTCTCATTGAACATTTGTCTATAAAAAATATGGGCCTGTTCTGGACGAGTAGCAAGATGCTCTAAATCTTCTAAATAACTTTTCCCGCGCTCTGGCTTTTCACGCTGCATACCGCGCTTTACATCTTGATCATATCTTTGCTTCTTCTCTTGAAACAGTTGATCTAAATGAAGCCAAGATTCATCTAAACCTTGCACCGCCCATTTTAAAGCACAGTATTTCAAAACGTGCTCATACGGATAAATGAGCTTCGCCGTTCCTGCTCCGCAATATCTCCCTTTCCCACTCGATTCTGCCAATTGCTGAATTTGATTATCTTCTTGCGCAAAATGATTTGCAGACATTGGACTGAATAACTGTAAATAAATCGTATTTGCCATTTGCTCCATATAATCCGATAAATTGTGCAAATGGTGCCCATGTAAATTTTCATAATCATATAAGAAACAATAATTGTACGGTAAATGATGCTGCTTTATCGTATGATTTGTTCTTCCATCTTCATCCACTTGATCAGGACGATATTCTAATTCAATCGTTACGCCGCCTCGTTTTGATAATTCACCAGTCGACCCGAGCGTAATAGCGTGCAACTCTTTTAACGATGCGTAACCATTCGCTTGCACAGTTTCAAACTCTTTCGCACTAACCGTTCTCGTCTTAACTAAAACATCTGGCATTAAAAACGCACCGCGAATTAAAATGTTGTGATGCTGCAATTTTTTCCGGAGCATTTCACGCAAATATAATGCGATTTGTAAAAACATCCCTGAGCCTGTTCCGCCAGCTAGTGATGTTACAATAATGACACGTACACCATATTCCGTCTGATCACTTGTAACTGGAAAAATCTTCTCGATTTCTTGCCAAAACGATGTGAGTTTATCTTCTTTCATCGCTGCACGCAACGCTAAACGAGAAATGACACGTAACTGTCCCGCTCCTTCCGTTAACGGTTTATCAAGTATAGTCGGGTCCATTGGGAACCACTCTGGAATCGTTGGATCTCCCGCAATATACTCTCTCGGTGTTTTACTCGAGCTCGTTTGCGTCTTAAACTTCCGAATATGATCAAATTTACTCAATGTATTCACATCTGTATCAAATACATGCATCGCTACCTTTTTACGACGCTCCTCAGGTAATCTTTCATATATTTGATGTGTGACAGTACTACCGATTCCACCTAAGCCAATTAAAATTGTTGGAACTTGTAATGTCATGTGAACCACCTTCCTATTCTTGCTTGTTTGAAAAGAAGAATAAAGAGAGCCGGGCCTCCTCCGCCCCTCTTACACCCTATCTACTATTCACATTCGTACCGGTAAATCTCCTTACCATATCCTCTATCAATTACTAAAAGTTCATTTGGATACAACGTCTTATGCTCCATTCCTACCTCTTCCTCTGTTATAAACATCCCATCAATAATCATCCCAACCACTTGCGATTCTTTTGCTACAAATATAGATTTCGATCCTTTTTTCGCTATTAATGTTACAGATTGCACAGTCTTTCTTTCTGCTCGGAATGGAATGCCAAAATAGTGCTTCCACCATTTATTTTTAAGTAACTCTGGTTCAGATTGATAAAGCCAATCTTTCGCTACTTCTTGATCCCATTCGTAATATAGTAATGCTTTCCTATGAAATCTCGGACGAACAATCCATCCTAAAATAATAATTCCTACTATTAAAAGTAATAAAGTGATAGGAATTACAAATTTAAAAACGAGCGCATACTTCTCAAAAAAAGGCGCATTTTCAATGTGCAGTACGATTTTTTCCTTTACTTCTTGTAATGTTGAATCATTGATCGTGATGGTAGCCTCTACGGTGCCGGTATCTGTAAAATTGAATGTGTCGGAGTAATAAGGTCGAGGATAAACATAAACTTGACTACCATGCTGTTTTAATTCATAGTTGATCGATTGATTCGATGTGACACCAGTAGATTTTAATAGTTTCTTTACAGCCTCTTCTGTCATCGGTTTACCATTTAACTGTGGCTGTAAAATAAATGGTTTACTATTTTCTAAATTTGTTACCTTTTCTTCATAATCTTTCGTAACAGCTTGAAGTGTTAATTTTGGTTTTTCAGCTGGTTCAATCTTGAATTCTTTCGTCTGTCTATAAAATCCCTTTATATTCATATGGACTTTCCCGCGTACTAACTCTTTACCAACCTTTGTCTCGTAATAAAACACATGTCTTTTATCATCCCACTTCATCGGATACTGCTTTCCGTCTATTTCTACTTCTGCTTCGAAATAAGAAATTTGAATTGGTAATTCAGTAGGTTTCGCTTCAATAACAGCTGTCACACCTTCATACATTTTCTCAACATTTTTTCTATCTTTATCATCTTTGTCATACGTAGAAACAGTATAGTTAAGCGCTGGTTCAACAAGTACTTGTAATCCCTCTTTCTCAATGTCCTGATCCACTTCTATCGTATATGTTCCTGGCTTAATCACTTCCTGATTCGCTGTACTTACATGCACTATATTTCCGAATAATTTAGCTTCTCCTGGTGCATGTATAGAAAAAGAAGACTGCAATTGTAACGGTTTGGAAAGTTGCATAACTTTATAATTAGACAAAGAAGGTGATTGTCGTACAAGCGTCATACGCTTTAATGGAAACGGTGTTGTAATCTCTACTTTTTTCCCTACTATTTTCGTTTTAACAATCGATTCAACAGAAGAAAATGGATCACGATTAGCAACTAATGCTGCCACTTGATTCACACTTTGTACAATACCATCCTCACCGCTAGACGGCATGACAACTCCATTCATTTCTTTTTTCCAAATCTCTTTAAACGTATTTAACTGCTCTTTTTCTTGCTGCCCTAAATCCTCTTCCATCGTGATTAAGACTGGGTGCAAAGAGATCTTTTTAGAATCCATCTCTTTCTTAAACTGTGCTAACTTCTGTGTAATTTGTTCTTTTCCGCCAACCTTATCTTTCTCCAAATCATTAAATGCCCCGTCAGTTAATACAATAAGCCAAAATTCACGTTTCCCATCTATATCTGCTTCCTTCTTTATAGATTGCATCGCCGTTTCTACTGCGCTAAATGGAGTATTTAAATATGTTTTCCACGCGCCGATCCCATCAATTTCCGTTTGCCTTTGATCCTTTGTTAACGAAATGTTTAACGGATTATCTGGCTTACTCATTGGAACGTAAGAAAATTTATCTTTCTCATCTAATAGCGCAACTAAACTTTGCAAGGCGTAATTGGCATACTTCCAACGATCGTTATTTCTCATGCTGCCCGAATCATCATATACAAGTGAAACGACCCTTTCCTTCGCCTCCTCTCCTTTTGCAAAAGCTGAAAAAGGTAAACATATAAATAGAAATAACATGAACGTGGCACAAATTCGAATTTTCATGATGAGGCTTCGCCACCTTTGTAGACAAATTCCTATGTTTAAATTTATGAGAGGAAACAAGATATATGACTTGTATTTTAGGACAACAGTTCACAACAATTACATTATGTAAACAAAAATGAACTACTCCCATATTTTATTTCGAGTTTTTTCCTTATTATATATCTGAAATAACGCATAGCTTTCATACTTTTCCCGCTATAAATTCCACCATTAAAGTTTGATTTTCTTTTCAATACAAAAAATAAAGAGCGCGCTATAATTAGCGCACTCTTTACTTCTTCACATATACTTCAACAATCGGATTTTCCTTTTGATCTGCATGTAAACGTATATTCTCTTCACTTGTATTGTAAATACTAGCTAACAGCATAACCGTTAGTAAGTTAGGTATCTTCGCATCGCTTCCGTATTTTCTTTCAAGCGCCTCCTTATATTCAAAATCCAAATCTCCTTGCACATATGTATACACTTCAAAACCATCTTTTAAATTACATACGACCGTATCAATAATATCCGCCCCTACTTGTTTCTTCATTTCCCCTCGCAATGCTTCAATAAATTCTTCCCAAGGGACTTCATACGTCTGAAATTGGTCTGTAGATTTCATTTCTCTTCCTCCTCGTTATGTATCCTGTTCGTATATTTCCCCTTTCGTATAACAATTATGAGAGATAGGTCATTCGTACAAGCCGCACTTGTCCTGCTTACATATCGTATTACGGTAATACGGAAGGAGGAAAGAACATGCATAGAAAAAGATGTTATGATACATGCCAACGTTATTTCGGTAAAGTTGTTCGAATTGAAGATCGTGATGGTCGCGTTCACTTAGGCAAAATAATCGATGTAACAAACGATTCTGTTTGGATTGAACCAATGCAGCAGCGCTCATCCTTTGATACAGGGTTCGGATACTATAACGCATATTCAAACGGCGGATGTGATATTTGCGGTGGTATTAGCAGATGTGATAACTGTGGATTTGGATGCGGTGGTGGATTCAGTGGTGGATTTAGTGGCTGTGGGTGCGGTGGTCGTGGGTGCAATAGTTGCGGCGGTGGCTGGGGCCTTGAACTCGGATTTGGCTTTATTTTTGGAATTACTTTGGCTGCATTATTTTTCATCTAACATAGTAAAGAGTTGACTATCTTTAGCCAACTCTTTTTCTCTATTTTTCACATATAAAAATGCGATGTCCTAAAATATGTTGATACATAAGCAGTACTTGTTCGTGTTGCACCCACGCTTCATACAATTCTTCTGGAATAAACGGTGATACATTCCACTCTGGCTCTTCCATATGTCCTGCAACTGTTTCTGCAATAGTTCCGCCACCCGCAATTGTAATTCTTTTAAAATTTGCTGCTTTAAATAAATGAATCCACTCATTCTCAGTTAATACTTCTTTCATACCGTATAACTGTCCAATCTTTTCCTCCTCTTTCTTCTCAATATGTTTTTCGGTAATCATTTCAATGACAACAAGCTTTCCATCCTTCTGTAATACACGATAACATTCCGAAATAACCTTTTCTTTATTTGTAAAAGCGAGTATAGATTCTCCAAGTACAAGCTCAAATGAATCATTTAAACACGGTAATCCTTCTACATTGCCTTGAATCAATTGTATATTCAAACCATCAAACAACCATCTATCTTTCGCTTTTTGAATCATAATTTCATTCTTTTCAACCGCTGTCACTTTATAACCCAATTCTTTTGTCATATACGCCGCTGTTTTCCCCGTGCCGCAACCTATCTCAAGGACACTAGCTCCACTTTTAAGTGGCAATTGAGATAATAATTGTTTTGTTAACGTAAAACCACCAGGATGAGCACTCCCTATTCCGTAGTAAGCTAGAAAATCGATGTAAGTATTTCGTTCCATGGAATTCTCCCTTTTTTATTTTATATATTCCAAGAAGGAAGAAAAGTGCATAAAAAAAAGGGCGCATCGCGCGCCCTCTCTCTTACTTATCTTCACCAATATATGCCCATTTGTAGCTGTAATCTCCACCAACTGGGTGGTGAATAATACCTTTTACTTTCGCTCTTTGAACAAGAGCATCACCACGTTGATATAATGGTGCAATTGCTGCGTCTTCAAGTAACATTTTCTCAGCTTTCAGTAAGCTATCCCAGCGATCTTTCGTTTTCGTTAATAGTTCGCCTTTACCTTTTTCTACAATTTCATCATATTTCGGATTTGAATATCCAGTTTGGTTATGAGGTCCATTTGTAACGAACATATCAATGAATGTCATTGGATCTAAGTAGTCAGGTCCCCAACCAGCGTAAGATAAATCATAATCTAGATCTGATTCTAATTTTAATTTTTGTTTAAACGGTTGGTTTTTCAAATTCACTGTTAAGCCCGGTAAGTTCTTCTCAAGCTCTCCTTTTAAGAACTCCCCTACTTTTTTCGCGTTATCGCTATCGTAGTTTAATAGCTCAATCGTTACTTGCTCTTTTCCAAGCTCTTTTTTCGCTTTTTCCCAATGCTCTTTTGCCTTTTTCACATCCGTTTTTAAAATATCTCCATTTTCTTTACGGAAGTCTTTTCCATCTGGGCTTTTCGCAAATTCTTTTGGCACTAAGTAATCTGCAGGTGTAGATCCGTCATTTAAAATAACATTCGTTAAGCCTTTTTTATCATACGCCATCGCAATCGCTAAACGTAAATCTTTACTCTTTAACACTGTATCGTGGCCACCACGTTTTTGGTTTAAACGTAAGAAGTACGTTGACGGTGTTTTTTGTGTATAGAAGTCTGGATTTGATTTATATTTATCAACCATTTCAGACGTAAGTCCAGCACGATCGATTTGTCCGCTTTCATATAAGTTTACACGTGTACCGCTGTCTTTTACTACGTTAAAGTTGATTTCATCTAACTTAACTGTTTTATTATCCCAATATTGTGCATTTTTCTTTAATTTCCAACCTTCTTCATGTTTCCAGTCTGTTAATGTAAATGGTCCGTTGTATAACGTTGTATCTGCTTCTAAACCGTATTTTTCTCCTTTTTCTTTTACGAATTTTTCATTTAACGGATAGAATGTTCCAAATGAAGTTAATTCTACAAAGTAAGGAACTGGATTTTCTAATTCTACCTCTAATGTGTAGTCATCTACAGCTTTTACACCTAACGTATCAAGTGGTGCTTTTCCATCATTAATTGCTTTTGCGTTCTTTAAATCAAACATAATGTATGCATATTCCGCTGCTGTATTTTTATCCACCGCACGTTTCCAAGCAAACACGAAATCTTTCGCTGTTACAGGGTCTCCATTTGACCATTTTGCATTTTTATTTAATGTAAATGTATACTTTTTACCATCATCACTCTTTTTATATGATTCAGCAACCCCTGGTGTTGCTTTATTATCTTTATCAAGTCGATATAAACCTTCCATTACGTTGTTTAAAGCAAGAAACGATACTTGGTCTGTCGCTTTTGCTGAATCCATAGATGGAATCTCTTGGCTCTCTGTTAAATTAAGTACTTGCTTTGCTGCTAATTTCCCGCCTTCTTTTTCACTACTTTTCGGCGTTGTGTTCGTCTTTTCTTTTTCCCCTGATCCCGAGCAAGCTGTTAATGCCATACTCATTACTAGAACTGGTGCTACAACCGCTGTTAATTTTGTCATCTTTTTTCTCTTCATTTTTTTGTACCCTCCCCAATTATATGTACGATATTAACATTTAGAGATTCTCTATTAACTTTCGTTATCAGAAAATTCTTATTAATTAATATTCTACTATCTTTTTGAGTTTTGTAAAGTATTTTTGTAAATTTTCTAAATATTTATTCTTTTATTATAGTAACTTGTGGTTTTAACTACTATATGAATTATCCCCCGTCTACTATATGTAAACATATCCCCTCCTATTCTCCTCTATTGCTAAGTTCTATATTTTTCTTATAAAAATGAAATCTCTAACTATCATTCATCTATCCAATTATTGAATTCCTTCTACCATCCTACAGTAGAATATTAAAAGCAACCTCAACATTTCTCAAAAATTCCATGATCCTTATTCTCCTATCCATACAAAAAAAGCATTTCAAAAGCATATTAGCCACTTTTGAAATGCTTTCATGTTATTTCTTTCCGCCATCCTCAGTTACATACGCCCACTTAAAGCTATATTCTGGACTGATGTTGTGTTTCACAATTCCTTTTACATTCGGTTTCATTACATATGATCTTCCTGTTTGATATAAAGGAACTAATCCTGCATCTTCTTCAAGGAATAATTTTTCTGCTTTTCCTAACGTTTCCCAGCGCTTCTTCGGATCAGATAATAATTCATTACCTGCTTTTTGCACCATTTCATCGTATTTTGGATTCGAATAACTCATTTGGTTATACGGGCTCTTCGAGTCAAACATATCAATAAATGTCATTGGATCCGCATAATCTGGGCTCCAGCCTGCATAAGAGATTTCATAATCTTGCGCTGACTCTAATTTTAATTTTTGTTTGAACGGCTGAATTTTCGTATTAATCGTTACACCTTTTAAATTTTTCTCAATTTGATCTTTAACATAATCAGCAATCTTTTTCGCAGTTCCATCATCATAGCTTAGTAATTCAATTGTAACTTGATCTTTTCCAAGTTCCTTTTTCGCTTCTTCCCATGCAGCTGCTGCTTTTTTCGTATCTTGTTTCAGACCATTTTTAAACGTATCTTGGTAATCTTTACCGTCAGGTCCTGTCGCAAGCCCTTTTGGAACCAATTGATCTGTTGCTTTTGATCCATTATTTAAAATAACGTTTGCTAAGCCCTTTTTATCAACTGATAACGCAATTGCTTCACGCAGTTTTTTGCTCTTTAATGGTGTATCTTGTCCGTTACGCTTTTGATTTAAACGTAAGAAGAATGTACTTGATTCTGCATACTCACCGTACTCATCTTTATTCGATTTATATTTATCTACAAACTCTCCTGATAGTAGTGTGAAATCAATTGATCCTGTATCATATAAATTTACTTTCGTAGCAACTTCTTTTACTACACTATAATTAATTTCTTCTAATTTCACAGTCTTATTATCCCAATACTTATCATTTTTCTTCAGCTGCCAACCTTGTTCATGTTTCCACGATGCCATTACAAATGGCCCGTTATACAATGTTGTATCTGCTTCTAAACCGAATTTCTCTCCTTTTTCTTTTACGAACTTTTCATTTAAAGGATAGTATGACGGGAATGCTAATAAATTTAAGAAGTACGGTACCGGTTTTTCTAATTCTACTTCTAGTGTATAATCATCTACAGCTTTTGCTCCTAATTCTGTTGCAGGTTTTTCACCTTTATTAATTGCCTCTGCATTTTTAATATAGTAGGCAATAAATGCATATTCTGCCGCTGTGTTTTTATCAAGTAAGCGCTGCCATCCGTATACGAAATCTTTCGCTGTTACAGGATCTCCATTTGACCATTTCGCATCTTTACGCAGTTTAAACGTATATTTTTTACCATCTTCGCTTTTCGTACTTGATTCTGCCGCAGCCGGAATAGGCTTATTATCTTTATCAAGACGATATAAACCTTCCATTGTGTTCCCTAAAATTTGTGCCCCTAACGTATCAGTAGATTTAGAAGTATCCATCGTCGGAATTTCTTGGTTTTCCGTACGATTTAATACTTGCTTCGCTGCATATTTAATATCAGATTTTTTTTCTTCCCCACTATTAGATGTAGTAGTCGTTTTCTTCTCCCCACCTGACCCAGAGCACGCTGTCAATGCAACGCTCATCGCTAAAACTGGTACTACAACTGCTGTTAACTTTTTCATCTTTTTTCTCTTCATTTTTGTATCCTCCCCAATTATATGTACAATACCAACCCTTGAGAGACCCCTTGCTAACGATTAGTTTTCTGAAAATTATAACTAATATTATTCTACTCTTTTTTTCGCATTTGTAAATAGTTTTATTTTAAATATTCTGATTTTAATCTTCGTAATTTAGTATGATTTATCCCCCATCTACTATATGTCCGTACTATACGCCTTATTCTTCTCTATTTAATTACACTAAAAAAAGCATTCCAAAAGTAGATTAGCCACTTTTGGAATGCTTTTTTAAATTCTATTATTTCCCGTCTTTCTCGGTTACATAGGCCCATTTAAAGCTATACTCTGGACTAATATTATGGTGAACAATGCCTTTTATATTTGGTTGTAAAACGTAAGCATCTCCACGTTGGTATATAGGTACAAGCGCTACATCCTCTTCAAGTAATAATTTCTCTGCTTTTCCTAGTTCTTCCCAACGTTTTTTCGCATCATTCGTTAATTCACCGCCCGCTTTTTTGATCATTTCATCATATTTCGGATCAGAGAAGCTCATTTGGTTATGAGAATGCTTAGAATCAAACATATCTAAGAATGTCATTGGATCTGCATAGTCAGGTCCCCAGCCAGCGAACGAAATATCATAATCTTGCTCAGTTTCTAATTTTAGTTTTTGCTTGAATGGCTGAAGTTTAATATTTACTGTTACACCTTTTAAATTTTTCTCAATTTGATCTTTTATATATTCTCCAACTTTTTTCGCATTACCAGTATCATAGTTTAAAAATTCAATCGTAACTTGATCTTTGCCAAGCTCTTTTTTCGCTTCTTCCCATGCTGCAGCTGCCTTTTTAGAGTCTTGTTTCAGACCATTTTTAAATGTATCTTGGAAATCTTTACCGTCCGGTCCAGTTGCTAAACCTTTTGGTACTAAGAAATCAGCAGGTTGTGAGCCATCATTTAAAATAACAGTTGCTAAATTCTTTTTATCAATTGATAACGCAATTGCTTCACGTAATTTTTTGCTCTTTAACGGTGTATCTTGTCCACCACGTTTTTGATTCAGACGGATGAAATACGTACTCACTTGTGAATATGTTCCAAACTCATCTTTCTTATTTCTATATTTATCGACAAACTCACCATTTAATAAAGCAAAGTCAACTTGACCGCTATCATATAAATTCACACGAGTTGCTTGCTCTTTTACAACGCTATAATTAATTTCATCTAATTTTACAGTCTTTTTATCCCAATATTGATCATTTTTCTTCAACTTCCAACCTTGCTCATGTTTCCAGTCAGTAAGAACGAACGGTCCATTATAAACTACTGTATCAGATTCTAAACCGTATTTATCCCCTTTTTCTTTTACGAATTTTTCATTTAGTGGATAATACGATGGAAATGCTACTAAGTTTAAGAAGTACGGTACCGCTTGCTCTAATTCAACTTCAAGCGTATAATCATCTACCGCTTTCGCTCCTAATTCAGTTACAGGTTTTTCTCCTTTATTAACCGCTTCTGCATTTTTTAGTGGGAATGCGATAAACGCATACTCAGCAGTTGTTTTCGGATCTAATAGACGTTGCCATGCATATACGAAATCTTTCGCAGTTACTGGGTCACCATTTGACCATTTTGCATCTTTACGTAGTTTAAATGTATATTTTTTACCATCTTCACTTTTCGTACTAGATTCAGCGGCAGCTGGAGTTGGCTTATTATCTTTATCTAGGCGATATAAACCTTCCATTGTATTTCCTAAAATTTGCGAACCAAGTGTATCCGTATTTTTCGAAGTATCCATCGTTGGAATTTCATTTGTTTCTGTGCGATTTAACACTTGTTTTGCCGCTAATTTTCCCTCTGACTTGCTATCTCCACTTGAGTTTGTACTTGTCTTCTTATCTCCGCCTGATGTAGAACATGCTGTTAATGCCATGCTCATTGCTAAAACCGGTACTACAACTGCTGTTAGTTTTTTCATTTTTTTCTTTTTCATTTTCTGTACCCTCCCTAATTCTAAACGATATCTATTTAAGAATTTTCTGATAATTCTGTTTTTCTTTATATATTTATCAGACGATTCTTACTACCTCTTATTCTACTAATTTTTAAAAATTTGTAAAGTGTTATTATTGAAAATTTTTAAAAAATTATTTTTTTACAGTAATATTCATAAAAATTCTGTATAGTTTTTTAACATCATTTTTCATCGTTACATATACACTATTTTAATAGCGTTAATTATGTTTTCTAATAAATAGACTGTGGATTGTCGTTAATAAATAATGTATATTTTAAAAATCTCTTTCCTACAAAAACGAAAAAAGCCCACTTTCTAATTTACAACGGTAAATCCCTCTTCCTAAACACTACAATTGCTACTATGAAGATACAAAGCGCTCCAGCAGTTAAGCCTATACTTAGCGGCCATATATTATATGTTCCTTCAGCAATTTCTTTCGGACGAAACAATGTAAACAAGGATATATTTCTCATCCATTCTAACTTATCACTTAATTTCCCTACCATATCTAATACGAAAAATAGGATTGTTAAACTTGCTGAATAGCTAAGTGCCTTCCTTTCATCATTACATATACAGGAAAAGAAAAATGAATAGGCACTAACTACTAAAAATATAAGCCCTCCGACTATGTTTATTTTCAAAAATAATTCTTTATTTAAATTATTATCTTTTAAAAACCATTCTGCGCCTAATAAGCCCGCTACGTAAGTAACAATTACAATAATTAGTAATCCCAATATGAGAACGGTAGCTTGTGTAATTGCAATTTTCACCCTTGATACAGGTGTTGCTAATAAATATGCCATCGCCCCTTTATCTACATGACGAGCAATTAAATGTGTTGCAACCGTGACGCAAAAAATTGTTAAAATGATAATAAACAATAGGCTATAATATTCACCAGCTAAAAAATCCATTACATTTTGAATTGGGCTTTCCATTCCAACGATTTTTTTTACACTATCAGGCATGGCACTTATTAATTCATTTAAACCTTTCGCTGAAACCATCGATGGGAATATCCAAATTAATAACCATAAATAAAGAGCTGCACCAGTAGCATAGCTCAATATACTTTTTTGAGTTTCTTTCAAACTAGCTAAAAATAGTTGTTTATTCATGCTTTATCCCTTCTTTCTTCTCGTAATAATGCATAAATAAATGTTCTAAATCCGTCGCTCTCGTTTGAAGTGCCGTTACATTATAGTTTGAAAGTATTTGTAAAACTGTTTGGTAGTTTCCTTGCACAATAATTGACGCCTCTCTACCTTTCACCCCTTCAAATTGCAAATCACATTGTTTAAGAGACTCGATTTCTTCTTGAGATGATACTGTTACATCTATTACTTGTCTTCGCATTCCTTGTAAATCATGAATATCTTCTACGGTTACAAGACGTCCATCTTTAATAATAGCTACTCTGTCACAAGTTCTCTCAATTTCAGTGAAAATATGTGATGACATAAGGATTGTTTTCCCTCTTTGCTTTTCCTCCAATATTAAATCTATAAATACTTGTTGCATAAGTGGATCGAGTCCTGATGTTGGTTCATCTAAAATTAATACTTCTGGATCATGCATAAATGCAGCAACAATCCCTACTTTTTGTTTCATTCCTTTAGACATTTTTCGAATTGGTGTTTTCACATCGAATTGCAAACGTTCTATTAATTCATCTCGTCTTTTTATATCTTTTAACCCACGCATTCCTTGCATCAAATTTAAAAACTCTAATCCATTCATTCCTTCAATAAAAGAAATTTCTCCTGGTAAATAGCCAACTTCTCTTTGAATTTTCGCAGCATCTTCCCAACAATCTAATCCAAAAATCGTTGCTTTACCAGCTGTCGGTTTTATAAATCCCATTAAATTACGGATCGTTGTTGATTTTCCAGCTCCATTTGGTCCTAAGTAGCCAAAAACTTCCCCTTCTTTCACTTCAAATGTAATATCAAACAAGCCTTTCCCATTTGAAAACTGTTTTGTGACATTTTGAACTGAAATCATAAGCCCACCTCATTTTTTGAAATATTTAATGTATGATATTTCAAAATTATTGTACTCCTCATCTTTCATATTCGCAACAACTTTTTGAAATATTTATATGTCCATATTTCAAAAATATTGTTTTCAATTATTTTTTCTTGTATATTTTAAATGAGGTGATTACTTTGAACGGCTTTGAAAAAGTGAAAGAAAAGAAAAAACGTGCCATTAAAGATGCGGCCTTTATATTATTTTCAGAACGCGGATTTAATGAAGTAAAAATAGAACATATTGCAAAAAAAGCAAACGTTTCTCAAGTTACAATTTATAATCATTTCGGAAGTAAAGATGCGTTATTTAGGGAACTTATACAAGAATTTATAATATCTGAATTTCAATATTATAAAGATCTTGCAGAAGAAAAATTACCTTTTCATGATATGATGCAAAAAATGATTGTAAGAAAAATGAATACTGGGGGGTTATTTCAGCCTGATATGTTACTACAAATGATGCAAAGAGACGAAACGCTCCGAGAATTTATTTATAGTTATCAAAACGAAAAAATCTTGCCTTGGTATTTAGAAATATTAGAACAAGCACAGCGCAAAAATGAAATTAATCCACACCTTTCAAAAGAAATGATGTTACTTTACATTCAAATGTTCACTAAATTAGGTGATGATTTCGGGGCACAGCTTCTTGAAGGGGATCGAGAAAAACATATACAAGATATAGTTACGATGTTCTTTTACGGACTTTCTGTTCCGCAAAAATAAAAAAAGACACTGAATCGTGTCTTTTTTATTTTACCGAAATGACTCTACCAGTTTCACTACTTTCAATTGCCAATTGAATAAGTCTAATAACTTCCAAGCCTTCTTCTGCTGTTACAGGTGGTTTCTCACCATTTACAATACTATCTCTTACACCTTTATAATACATGTCATAACAGCCGACTTCTGTTGGAATACGTACTAACTCTTCTTCTGTTTCTAAAATAGCAAAATTCTCTTCAGGGTCTGCTCCATAACCATTATCCCCTGGCTTCATTCCAGTCTTTAATTGTTCTTCCTGTGAATCCATACCATACTTCACGATAGAACCTTTATCTCCATGCAGTGTAAAATGTGGTCCAGCTTGTTTCACAAAACTACTACTATGTAAAATGACACGCTTTACTCCGTAGTGAAGTACAACATGAAAATAATCATCAATTTCTGCACCTGGTCGTTGTTTTATTACATCTGCATTTATCGCATCTGGTTTCCCGAATAATGATAATGCTTGATCCATTAAATGCGATCCTAAATCATATAAAATTCCTGAACCTGGTAAATTCTTTTCTCTCCAGCGATCACGTACATGTGGGCGGAAACGATCGAAATGCGCTTCATATGCGTATACATTCCCTATTCTATTTTCTTGTAATAATTTCTTTATCGTTAAGAAATCATTATCAAGACGACGGTTGTGATACACACTTAAAACGACATTATGTTGCTTCGCTAATGAAATAAGTTCTTCTCCCTCTTCAATTGAAACAACGAATGGTTTTTCCACAACAACATGCTTACCGTGTACAATCGCTTCTTTTACATATGGAAAATGAGTTGTATTCGGTGAAGTAATGACGACTAAGTCAATATCAGCTCGGTTTACTAATTCATCAATTGTACCAACAACTTCAGCATTTGGTAATGTTTGTTTCACTACTTCTTCTTTTGATGATAAAATAGCACGAATATCATACTCTTCTATCGTTTGTAATAACGGGATGTGAAATGTTGTACTAGAAAATCCAAATCCTACAATCCCTACACCTATTTTTTTCATGCTGCCCCTCCATTTGTGATAACGATTTCATTTCATTATTATAACAAGATTATTTTTATATACATAATGATTTGCTTAGAAAAAAGCATCTTGCTATCATTCATAGCAAGATGCTCCCTTTATTCCGTTCTTTTCTTCGTCCACGTTTCAATTACTTCACCAGTATCATTAACATCTAGTACTAAACTACCGTTACTATACCGGTCTTTATTTCGAAACGCTTTCGGATCAATTTCTTCTACAATGTGTTTCTCTGTCTTCATGTAAACTAATTCGTCATCTCGAACAATTTCAATACCGACAATGCGGTACGGATTACGTTTTAACTCTTTAAAAATTACAAGGCCTCGCTTCGCCCTCGTTGATTTCTCAATTTCCGATGCCTTTATACGTTTCACAGCACCGCGCTGCGTAACGAGAATAAGTTGATCTTTTTCACCATTTAACGGTTTACCAGAAGCAACGTAGTCATCCTCTTTTAAGTTAATTGCTTTCACACCAGCTGCTCTTACACCAACTGGACTTACTTCTTCTTCATTGAATACAAGTGCATATGCACCATGTGTTGCAAGAACAATATCACTTGTCCCATCTGTCGCAAATATATCAACAACTTCATCATCTTTTTTCAAGTTTACAGCAACGAACGCCCGTGAATAACGCTGCACTTTATATTGGTTTAATTCTGTTTTCTTAATCATACCGTTTCGTGTAACAAATACGATAAATCGTTTTTCTTCTTCAAAATTCGGTACGACTGTTGCCCAAATTAACGATTCATCTCGCTCGAGTGAAACAAGATTCGCAACGTGCTGACCCAAATCTTTCCAACGAATTTCTGGCATTTCATACACAGGAAGATAAATATAATTTCCTTTGTTCGTAAATAAAAGAACGGTTTCTGTCGTGTTTGTATCGAAACGCTCAAGTAAGATGTCACCCTCTTTCATACCGAAGTATTTCCCGTTCGATGCATTATGCGAACGCCAACCTGTTCGTTTCACATAGCCTTCTTTCGTTACAGTAACGATGACATCTTCTTGCGGAATCATAACTTCCACATCAATTTTAATTTCTTCAATTTCCTCTTCAATTATCGCACGGCGATTATCACTATATGTTTTCTTTACTCTCTTCAAATCTGTTTTAATAACTTGAAAAAGTCTTTTTTCACTTTGTAGAATCGTCTGTAACTCTATAATTTTCTTACTAAGTTCCGCTGCTTCTTGCTCTAGTGCTGTAATATCTGTATTCGTTAAACGATATAATTGCAGTGAAACAATTGCTTCTGACTGCGCCTCTGTAAATCCAAATTTCGCACTTAAATTATCTTTCGCATTACGCTTATCTTTAGACCCACGGATCGTTTCAATCACTTCATCTAAAATTGATAATGCTTTCTTTAAACCTTCTACAATATGTTGACGATTTTCTGCTTTTCGTAATTCATATTGTGAACGTCTCGTAACAACTTCTTTCTGATGCCCAATATATGCATCCAAAATCTTAGGTAATGTCATAAGTGTCGGACGACGATTATTTATCGCTACCATATTAAAGTTGTATGGAATTTGTAAATCTGTATTTTTATATAAATAATTTAAAATACCTTCAGCATTCGCTTCTTTTTTTAATTCTACAACGATACGAAGACCTGTACGATCTGTCTCATCACGTACTTCAGCAATTCCATCTAGCTTTTTATCTATACGTAATTCATCCATTTTCTTAACAAGATTCGCTTTATTTACTTCATACGGAATTTCTGTAATAACGATTTGTTGCTTCCCGCCACGAATCGTTTCAACCTCTGCTTTTCCGCGAATAATAATTTTACCTTTACCTGTTTCATACGCTTTTTTAATGCCATCTATCCCTTGTATAATACCACCTGTAGGGAAATCTGGTCCTTTAATAACTGTTAACAAGTCCTCCACAGAACTATTCGGTTGATCGATACGCATCATTGTAGCATCAATTACTTCTCCAAGATGATGCGGTGGAATTTCTGTTGCATAACCAGCGGAAATCCCTGTAGATCCGTTCACTAATAAGTTCGGGAACATTGCCGGTAATACAACAGGTTCTTCACTCGTATCATCAAAGTTTGACACGAATTCTACTGTTTCTTTATCAAGATCACGTAATAACTCAGATGCGATTGGTGATAAACGTGCTTCCGTATAACGCATTGCCGCTGCTGGATCCCCATCAACACTACCGTTATTTCCGTGCATTTCAACTAAAACATTACGTACTTTCCAAGTTTGACTTAAACGGACCATCGCCTCATATACAGAGGAATCACCATGTGGATGATAATTACCGATAACATTACCTACTGTTTTAGCTGATTTACGAAACGCTTTATCATGTACGTTTCCTTCTACATACATAGAATATAAAATACGTCTTTGTACCGGTTTTAAACCGTCACGCGCATCTGGAAGCGCGCGGTCTTGAATAATATATTTACTATAACGTGCAAAGCGGTCACCTAACACGTCTTCAAGCGGGAGGTCATGAAACTTCTCTGCCTGCATGTTATTCCACCTCCGTCTCCATAATCATTTCATTTTCTAAAATATTTCCTTCTTCTTGCATACCAAATTGTACATTACGCTCAATCCATTTACGGCGAGGTTCTACTTTATCCCCCATCAATGTCGTAACTCGGCGCTCAGCTCTTGATGCATCGTCAATTTTCACACGAATTAACGTACGTGTTTCAGGGTTCATCGTTGTTTCCCATAATTGATCGGCATTCATTTCGCCAAGTCCTTTATAGCGCTGCAACATATAGCCTTTACCGACCTTTTTCGTTACACCACCTAATTCTTCATCAGACCATGCATATTCAATTACTTCACTTTTCCCTTTTCCTTTACTTACTTTATATAAAGGTGGAAGTGCGATAAATACTTTACCAGCTTCAATAAGTGGTTTCATATAACGGTAGAAGAACGTCAGTAGTAACACTTGAATATGTGCTCCATCCGTATCTGCATCGGTCATAATAACAACTTTATCGTAGTTAATATCTTCAACAGCGAACTCATTCCCTACGCCGCCGCCAATTGCGTAAATAATCGTATTGATCTCTTCATTCTTAAAAATATCAGCAAGCTTTGCTTTTTCCGTGTTAATTACTTTACCACGTAATGGTAGCACTGCTTGGAAACGGCGATCTCGCCCTTGCTTTGCTGAACCACCAGCCGAGTCACCCTCTACTAAATACAATTCGTTTTTCTGAGGATTACGTGATTGCGCAGGTGTTAACTTCCCGCTTAAAGTACCTTCTGATTTTTTCTTCTTCTTACCAGTACGTGCTTCTTCTCTCGCTTTACGAGCAGCCTCACGTGCTTGCGCTGCTTTAATCGCCTTTCTCACAAGAAGTGTAGCTACATCTGGGTTTTCTTCTAAAAAGTAAGCTAAATGCTCAGATACAATTGCATCAATTGAAGAACGAGCTTCACTTGTACCTAGTTTCCCTTTCGTTTGCCCTTCAAACTGGAGTACGTCTTCTGGTACACGTACAGAAACAATCGAAGCTAATCCTTCACGAATATCTGTACCCTCTAAATTTTTGTCTTTTTCTTTTAATAAAGAAACTTTACGAGCATACTCATTGAACACACGTGTCATTGCTGTTTTAAATCCAGCTTCGTGTGTACCACCGTCTTTTGTACGTACATTATTTACAAACGAAAGAATGTTTTCTGAGTAACCATCATTAAACTGAAACGCTAACTCTGCTTCAATTCCATTTTGCTCACCCGAGAAATATACAACTGGATGAATCGAATCTTTCTCTTCGTTTAAGTATGAAACGAAAGCCTCAATTCCTGTTTCATAATGAAACACATCTTCTAAATCATTACGTTCATCTTTTATCGAGATTTTCATTCCTTTTAATAAGAATGCAGATTCACGTAATCTCTCACATAATGTTTCATAATTATAATTTGTTGTGCTGAAAATAGTTGTATCTGGTTTGAAGTGCATCGTTGTACCAGACTCTTTCGTTTTCCCGATTTTCTCTAACGTCGTTGCAGGAGTACCACCATTTTCAAAGCGTTGTTCATAAATGCTACCATCACGCTTAATCGTTACTACTAGCCATTCTGACAAGGCGTTTACAACTGATGCCCCAACACCGTGTAAACCACCACTCGTTTTATAGCCTCCTTGGCCAAACTTACCACCAGCATGAAGTACAGTTAAAATAACTTCAGGTGTCGGTTTTCCAAGCTTATGCATTCCCGTAGGCATTCCTCGCCCTTTATCAATTACGCTAATACTATTATCTTTATGTATTACGACAGAAATTTCGTCGCCAAATCCCGCTAATGCTTCATCAACGGAGTTATCTACTATTTCATATACTAAATGATGCAATCCACGGCTATCCGTACTCCCGATATACATACCCGGGCGTTTTCGAACGGCTTCAAGTCCTTCTAACACTTGAATTGCATCTTCATTATATTGGAACTGATGCTTAACCAAACTCCTTGCCCCTTTCCTAATCAAATAAGAACATATGTTTCTATTATAGAATAACGCCTCGACTATAGTTTTGGCAAGTTATCTTATCTCTTTTATATACTATTTTCAATAGAAAAATCCTTGTTTTTTTCACAAGGATTCCTCTAGGCTACTATTTCAGAAAAATAATCGTTTGTCAACGAGAAATGGATATGTATTCCAACATTATACATTCCAGACCTTTATCATGATCCAAATGATCAATATCCAAAACGGGATAACAAGTAACAATCCCCAAAAACAGCCTTTAAAAAATCTCATGATGAACACCTCGTTCATCCGCCCTACTTATGTAAAAAGCGAGGGCTGAATCAATCTTTCTATCTTTAAAGTCTATACTATTTTGTCATTACATGCTCTACTTTAATACAACGATCCATTATTACTGTATAGCCTTTTTCTTGTAAAAGTTTATATGTATCTTCATCTTGTACTCCTAGTTGTGCCCAGAAAACATCTGCATCAATCTCTACAAACTCTTTCGCAACATCCTTTAAAAATTCTGAGCGACGAAATACATTTACGATATCCACATGTTCTTTAATATCCGTCAGTGAAGAAACCGCCTTTTCTCCGAGTACTTCATCTACTGTTGGATTTACTGGAATAATGCGATACCCAGCATCTTGCATTGCTTTTGAAACCATATATGATGTGCGTTCTGGCTTATCTGATAATCCAACAACTGCAATCGTTTTACTTTTCTTCAATACTTCACCAATTTCCGTACGAGTTGGGTTTTCAATTGTCATAATTAATCCCTCCTATACCTTTATTATATCCGATAAAGAAAGTCTCTTTCAACATGAAAGAGACTTTCTTTTATTCCGATTGATGTACGCTAATAAGCAGAAGGAAGAGAAATCTCCACTGATTAAAGTTTATATTTATTGATTCTTTGTAGCTGAATTATCTGCTAATGTAGCTGTTTTCGTCATTTTTTGACCGTTGCGATAGAATGTAACTTCCACTTTCTCGCCTACTTTTTTCTTTTCATATAAGTATTTACGGAACTGAAGTGAATTTTCTACTTTTTGATCATCTAATGCTACTACAAGATCATATTGCTCTAAGCCAGCTTTTTCTGCCGGTGACACAGGATAAATTTTAGCTAATACAACACCATTTGTTACTTCTTTTGGTACTTTTAATTGATTTACTGCATAAGCTTGCACATCTTCTAATGAAACAACACCTACACCAAGAGCTGGTCGTTTCACTACTCCGTCTTTTTCAAGCGATTCAATAACTGGTTTTGCAACATTAACTGGAATTGCAAAACCAATCCCCTCAACTTCTTGCTGTGCAATTTTACTTGAGTTAATTCCAATTAATTCACCGTTTTGGTTAAATAATGCACCGCCACTATTACCAGGGTTAATCGCTGCATCTGTTTGAATAACTTGTGCTTGCCAGTCTGGACGTTTGTCTCCATCAATATCTACTGGAATTTCACGTTCTTTACTACTGATAATACCTTCCGTTACACTGCCGTCAAATCCAAGTGGGTTACCAATTGCAATTGCTTTTTCACCAGCACGAAGTTTACTGGAATCACCTAACGTTGCAACTTTATTAACAGTAGATCCATCAATCTCTACAACTGCTAAGTCTAACCAAGGGTCCTTACCAACTAATTTTGCATCAACTTGCTTTCCGTCGCTCAGTTTAACAGCAAGTTTATTTGCACCGTCTACTACGTGGTTATTTGTTACAATATATGCTTTATTTCCTGATTTTTTATAAATAACACCTGATCCTGTACCAGCTGTTTGCTCTTGTTCTGCCGGTTGCATCGCAAACGGATCAATAGTCTTCTGCATATTAATTACACCAACTACAACATCCTTTGCGCCTTCAATCATGCCTGGCAAATCAGTTTCGCCCTTCACTTTATTAACAACAGGAGCTACAGTACCTTCTACTTGTTGATTAGAATTGAATGACGAAACTGCTGCATTATTTTGCATCCACGGCATGTAAGGTGCTGCAAAACTAATCGAAACCGCCCCGACTACAGCTCCAACTAAACCTGTGAAAAAATATCCTTTTTTACTACCTGATTTTTTCATTTCTCTCGTTTCACTATGCTCTTCATTTAAATTCGGTCCGTCGTAATATCCCATGTTTTATTTCCCCTCTCTGGTGAATTCGTACTTTCAGTATAGTCACAGTTTGTGTCCTTCTTGTGAACTCATCGTGAAATCCAATTAAAAAAATACTCCTATCTATCATTGTAGACAAGAAAAGTATTTTTTGTACATTTCACCTACAAAGGAGAGTGTAAATTTGCTATATCCCAAAGCCGGGATGCATAGTAACTTAAAGGTTATTCTTCAAATTTGTAACCTACTCGAATAACAGTGCCGATATGCTTCGCCTTATCTCCTAGCTTATTTCGCAGTTTTTTAATATGTGTATCAACCGTTCGGTCATCACCGTAGTAATCATATCCCCATAACTGATCTAATAAATGTTGGCGTGACAACACAATTCCTTTGTTCTCCATTAAATAAACGAGAAGCTCAAACTCCTTATGTGTCAATATAATTTCTTCTCCATCTACTAAAACTGTTCTAGATAGTCGATTCACTTCTATTCCAGCTAATGACATAGTATTTTCTTCTGATACTCCTATCGCTCCATCCGCACGTTTCAATAACGTCTTTGCACGAGCTACTAACACTTTCGGACTAAAAGGTTTTGTTACATACTCATCTGCACCTAGTTCAAAGCCTAGTAATGTATCATCCTCATCAGAACGTGCTGTCAGCATAATAATTGGTACCGCTGACTCTTTTCTAATTCGTCTACAAACAGACCAACCATCTATTTCTGGTAACATAATATCTAACATAATTAAATCAATTGTATGTTCAGCAAATAATTCTAGCGCTTTTTTTCCATCTTCCGCTTCGATTACTTCAAAGCCTTCATTACGAAAATAATCACTAACAATTTCACGTAATCTTCTTTCATCTTCAACAAGTAATACTGTTTTATTCATATAACCTATCCCGCCTTTTTACTCATTCAATCGAATAATACGTTGATTGGAGCTTCCGCGAAATGGAAGTGTTAAATCTTTTTTATCAAGTTCAAATCTTCCATCGACCAAAACATCCCCATAATGTAACAATTCTATCATATCATTATTTTGAGCACTCTGTATCTCTTCTAACGTGTAACCTGTATAAATCCATAGATTTTTTTTCAGATCCTTCACTACTTTTGCTACTTTTTTCACTTCAGCAGCTTGAAAAAATGGATCTCCACCTGAAAATGTTACATCGGTTAATGAATTTTTTTCAATCTCTTTCACAATTTCTTCTACCGTCATTTCAGTTCCATTGCAAACATTCCATGATTTCGGATTATGGCAACCGATACAACGATGCGGACAGCCCGCAAAAAACACGACTGTCCGCAACCCTTCTCCATCTACTACACTATCATGAATGATATTCATAACTTTCATTTATGCTTCACCCGATCCATCTCTTCACTACGTTTCGCGCTATTCCACTTTGACATATCTCCTACAAGATATCCTGTTATGCGGCGAATTCTTTCTATTTCATTCTCATCTTCATTTCCGCAGCTCGGACATTCATTCCCGATAATGCCATGATAACTACAACACTTACAACGATCGACAGGATGGTTAATTGAGCCGTATCCTACTCCGTACTGCGCCATCGCTTGTACAATTTGCTTTAACGCCTTTTGATTATGCACAGCTGCACCATCTAGTTCAATGTACGTAATATGTCCGCCATTACAAAGAGCGTGAAACGGTCCTTCTAATCGAATTTTATCTATAGCTTGAATATTGTAATACACCGGTACATGGAACGAATTTGTATAATAATTATGATTTGTCACACCGCTAATTACACCAAATTCTTCTCTATCTTTCTTCACAAACTTTCCTGATAACCCTTCTGCTGGCGTTGCAATTACAGAGAAATTGAGTTGATGTTCTTCCGTCACCTTATCCATTCTCTTCCTCATAAAGGAAATAATTTCATATCCAAGCTTCCATGATTCTTCGTTTTCTCCATGGTGCTTTCCAGTTAACGCTACTAAACATTCTGCAAGACCGATAAAACCAAGACTTAACGTCCCTTGTTTTAAAATCGGTGCCACAGCATCTTCAGGTTGCAACGTTTCTCCACCACGCCATACACCTTGTGAATATAAGAACTGAAAATCTCTCGCTCTCTTTGTACATTGATAAGCAAATCTCTCTAACAATTGCTTAACACCTAAATCTAAGTAATAACTTAGCGCTTCAAAAAACGCTTCTTTCGAACCACTAATTAGCGCTAATTTCACTAAATTAATAGAAGTAAACGATAAATTCCCTCTCCCAATTGCTGTTTCTTCCCCATGTATATTAGACATAACACGAGTACGACACCCCATATAACATACTTCACTTTCAGGTCGACCATCATAATGCACAGCATTAAACGGAGCATCTAAAAACGAAAAGTTAGGGAATAATCGCTCAACTGTCGTTTCTAACGCTAATTCAAATAAATCATAGTTCGGATCACACTCTTCAAAGTTCACGCCTTTTTTCATTTTGAAAATTTGAATAGGAAAAATCGGTGTTTCCCCTTTACCAAGTCCAGCTTGCGTCGCTTTTAAAAGTTGCTTAATTAAAAGCCGTCCCTCTTTCGATGTGTCTGTTCCGTAGTTAATAGAAATAAACGGTACTTGTCCCCCGCCCCTACTATGCATACTATTTGAATTATGAACGAAAGCCTCACACGCCTGATACGTATCATTTTCTGTTTCTTTCCATGCAAATTCCTCTATTTGTTCTTTCGTAAGCGGATATGACTGTAGTCGTTTTTTATGTCTCTCTACTGTTTTTCTCACATATGGAGCTAAATCAATATCAAAGAGTGCAAACGATTGACCACCGTGCTGCATATTTTGATTCGCCTGAAAAATAATTGAAGAAAGCGCCAATGCACTTTTAATGTCTTGCGGTTGTCTCATATGTCCATGTCCAGTATGAAAACCGTTAGCAAGCATTTGCGCTAACGGAATTTGCGAACAAGTCGTCGTTCCTGTTGCATAAAAATCTAAATCATGTGGATATAATATATTTTGATCTATCGCTTTTTTCACTTGATCTGATAATAATTTTTCTACTGCATAATACTTTGCACTCTCAGATGCGAACGTTCCCATTACTCCCATTGGAGATCGGCCATCTACATTTGCATTTTCCTGCATTAAATCTTGTTCATTACCGTGAATAATTGTCTCAAATACTTTCATTAATTCTTCTCCACGTACATTTTGTTTCAACATTCATAACCCTCCACCAACATGTTGTTGTCTTTTGATTAAAATCATACAACATATAGTTCTTCTGTTCCTGTGAAAAATGTAACATTCCTGTGAAAGTTTTTTTAAAAATTAATGACTTTTTCATTTGTAAAAAAGAAATGTGCTCTTTACAAATGTATGGTACAATATATGGGAAAAACTCTTTTTACCCTTTATCAACACATTTGTATAAAGGAGACTGAACTCATGATTATTACATATCTTTTATTTATCGTTGCCTACTTGCTCGGTTCGATTCCATTTGCATTAGTCGTTGGAAAAATCGGTTATGGAATCGACATTCGTGAGCATGGAAGCGGTAATCTAGGCGGAACTAATACATTCCGTACATTAGGGAAAAAAGCAGGTTTTATCGTAACAATTGCTGACATTTTAAAAGGTACATTAGCAACAAGTCTACCGATTATTTTCGGGTCAGATATTCACCCACTATGGTTTGGATTAGCCGCTGTTCTTGGACATGTCTATCCGATCTTCGCAAAATTCCGCGGGGGGAAAGCAGTTGCAACTTCTGCTGGGGTATTATTATGCTATTCACCAGTTGTTTTTGCAATATTAGCTGTTGTCTTTTTCAGCCTTTTATTTACAACAAGATACGTATCACTTTCTTCTATGGTAACAGCTGTCATTGCTGTTATTGCATCCATTGTTAGCGGGGATAAAATCTTCATTATTGCGATGTGTTTATTAGCAGGTATGGTTATTTATAAACACCGTGCAAATATCGGACGAATTATAAATAAAACTGAACCAAAAGCAAACTTTTCAAAAAAGCAAAAATAAGATCGTAACCCACATAACGCAAAAAGAAAACGTGAAGCATATTAATAGCGTCTTTTTGCGTTATTTTTTATACTAAAGAAAAAGCAACATAATTTGGAGGAACTATACATGAATCTTTCCGTAACAAAAGAAGCAGCACAATGGTATAAAAACGAATTACACTTACAATCAGGTGAAACAATACGCTTTTTCGTACAATACGGTGGTTGCAGTACTGTGCAAAAAGGACTTTCTTTAGGTATTCGTAAAGATGATCCTGCGCATCCTGCTGTTCAAATGCAAGAAGAAGGTATTAACTTCTTTATTGAAGGCGATGATGAGTGGTTCTTCGATGGACATAATTTATTAGTGACACTTAACGACGGTGATGATTTCCCTCAATTTAATTATGAAAAATAAAAAAACGTGGCTTCTGCCACGCTTTTTTTTATTTTTTTTTAATTTCCTCATATTTCGCATACCACTCAGGATATAATTTTTTAAATGATACAGGGCGGAACCCTTCTTTTTTCGCACAAATATTCGTTGTACTTGCAGTAATACAAAGCTCGCCATCACCGTTATAAATTTCATAACCATATACAACACGAAGCGGGCTCAAAGTATCAATCCACGTTTTCACAATTGCTTTTTCACCGTAACGCATCGCTTTACGATATGAAATTTGCAAGTCTAATACAGGAGAGATAATTCCCTCTTTCTCCATTTCAACATACGAAAATCCTAATTCTTGTATAAGTTTCGTGCGCCCAAGTTCCAGCCACACTAAATAGTTTGAATGGTAAACAACACCCATCTGGTCTGTTTCCGCATAGCGGATTTCAACTTCATGTTCTGCTACAAACATTTCTATTCGCCTTCTTTCACTTCTGCTACCTTGCATACATTTAATCATAATACAGTGGAATCAAAAATAAAATAAAAACAGTGAATCTTTTACCGAAAGGGGCAAACACATGATTCAAATTGTAACTGTTCGTAGCGGTGATAGTGTTTATAGTTTAGCATCAAAATATGGATCTACACCTGAAGAAATTGTAAAAGACAATGGACTAAATCCAGCCGAAACACTCGTTGTTGGTCAGGCACTTATCGTTAATACAAAAGGCAATAACTATTATGTACAGCCTGGTGACAGCCTTTATCGAATTTCTCAAACATATAGCGTTCCTCTCGCCAGTTTAGCTAAAGTTAATAACCTTTCATTAAAATCTATTCTTCATGTCGGACAACAATTATATATACCGAAAGGAACAAAACGAGCAGTAGAATCCATCGCTTATTTACAACCTTCAACAATACCGATCAAAGAAAGTTTAGTAAATGCTACACGTGCTATTAATCCATTTTTAACATATTTAGCCTACTTCAGCTTTGAAGCAAAACGAGACGGCACTTTAAAAGAACCAACAGAAACAGCTAAAATCGCTAATATTGCAACGCAAGGGAAAACCATCCCTATGCTCGTTATTACAAATATTGAAAATGGAAATTTCAGTACCGAACTGGCATCTGTTTTTTTACGCGACGCAACGATTCAAAACAAATTTATTACAAACATTTTGCAAACAGCTGAAAAATACGGTATGCGAGACATTCATTTTGATTTCGAGAATGTAGCACCTGAAGATCGCGAAGCATATAATCGTTTTTTACGAAATGTAAAAACGCGCTTACCTAGCGGGTACACATTAAGTACAACGCTTGTACCGAAAACAAGTTCCAATCAAAAAGGGAAATTTTTTGAAGCTCATGATTATAAAGCACAAGGACAAATTGTTGATTTCGTCGTCATTATGACATACGACTGGGGTTGGCAAGGCGGACCACCGATGGCGATTTCTCCTATTGGTCCTGTGAAAGAGGTACTTCAATATGCAAAATCTCAAATGCCACCACAAAAAATTATGATGGGTCAAAATTTATACGGTTTCGATTGGAAACTGCCGTTCAAACAAGGAAATCCACCAGCAAAAGCAATTAGCTCTGTTGCAGCTGTTGCACTAGCTCGTAAATACAATGTTCCTATCCGCTATGATTTCACGGCTCAAGCTCCTCATTTCAATTACTTTGACGAAAACGGCGTACAACATGAAGTTTGGTTTGAAGATTCACGGTCCGTTCAAAGTAAATTTAATTTAATGAAAGAACAAGGAATAGGCGGCATCAGCTATTGGAAGATTGGTCTACCATTCCCACAAAATTGGCGTTTACTCGTCGAAAACTTTACAATCACGAAAAAAGGCTGACGAAAGTCAGCCCTTTTTTCATATTCCTGTTAAAAATATATCTTTAATTCCCTCACAAAAAAGAAGAATGATAACATTCTCCTTTTTTAACCGTTATCAACAATCGGTTGCTTACCAGTTTGGTCTTGCATTTGCTTTCCTTTATTCCCACCAGCTTTTTTCGATTGTGTTCCAATTTGATTTGGTGCAAAGTCTTTTGAATTCTTTTTCGGATTACCCATTACTATCGCCTCCTTAACACTAGTATCGTACTAGTGTTAAGAATTATTCAGCCTGCTTAAAAAGTTTCATTGCATAACGTTTTTCAATACGTTCTTCAATTCGATCGATTGCATCACGATCGCTTAATAATTGTTGTTTATTTTCATTTACAAGTTCTTCAAACGATCTACGGCGACTTCTTCTCATGCTGCTCACCCTTTCTTCTACGTTTTCTTATTACATAGTATGAGCAAATGAAAAACTCTTTAATCAGATTTGTAAGAAAATTTTATGTTTTAACAAAAAAACCATACGCAAATATTACGCATGGGATTTTTTCACATCATTATATTTAAATATTTTTTAATTTCTTCATCAGCATCTTCTTCATTCACTCTATATTCATGCAGTGCTCGCAATACAGAATCGTATTCTTCTAAAATGTAGCTCTCTAGCTTGAAAATGTCCTCTACACTGTCAATCATAATTCTCGTGTTGCCAATCTCACTTTTCAATGCTGCCTCACACGTTAAGCTCGTACAAATACCAATTACATCGTCTTCCATTTTTTCTGTTAACACATATTTCTTTCGCCCGTTTACCTTCATCCTAATAATTGGGTAAAAAGCTTTTATATCTAAATAGCTCCCGACATTCATACAGCGAATCCATTCGATATCACGTTTATTTCGCATAAGAATTTCTTTTACTGCTTCGTATGCTACCGTTTCATCAAGCACTTCTTTCTGCACTTTTCTTTTTCCTTCTTCCTCAATAGATGCACATCTTTGATAAACTGCCGCACACGTAATACAATCATCAAATGCATTATGAGAACTTAAACGAATTCCAAGCATTCGCTTTAACGTTTCAAGTTTATGATTAGGCGCGTGCTTCATATATTTCTTTGCTAAAAACACAGTGTCAATCACTTTATTTTTAGGCTCCGGTAGCCCAAGCATATTTACATTACTTTTCAAAAAACGCATATCAAAAGATGCATTATGAGCGACAATTACATTTGTATGTAAAAATGCTAAAAATAAAGGTAATACTTCTTCAATCGTCGGTGCATCTGAAACACGATAATTTGTAATACCTGTTAAACTCGTTATTCGGTCCGGAATTGAACGCTCCGGATTCACATAGGAAACAAACTGATCTACTAGTTCATGATTACGATATTTCACTGCTGCGACTTGAATAATTTTATCATTATAAGGGTTAAATCCTGTTGTTTCAAAATCAATTACAACATAATCTAACGGTAAGGATACATTCCCCACTCCAAACACCCCTTTATCTCTAAACGTTTATATTTCTTTTATCATAACATGCTGCTATCACTACGTGAAAAAGAAAAGGCAGAAATGATAACTTTCCACCTCTACCTTTTCAACATTATTTTAATTTAGCAATCCTTTTTTCCATCTCTTTTTGTGTCATTGGTCCAATAAACTTATCTTGAATGACCCCTTTTGTGTCTATAAAATAAGAGGTTGGGATCGTAATTACTTTATATGCTGTTGTCACGTCAATGTTCTTGTCCAATAAAATAGGAAAAGTAATTCCTTTTTCCTTCGCAAAGTTGCTTACCTTTTCTTCTCCCCCCCCTTTTTCTGAAGGAGTATAGTTTATAGCTAAAATTTCTACATTTTCCTTATGCTCTTTATAAAAGGCCTCCATATCGGGCATTTCTTGCTGACAAGGTCCACACCACGTTGCCCAAAAGTTTAAAATCACTTTCTTTCCTTTTAAATCTGATAACTTTACATTTTTTCCATCTAACTTAGTTAATTCAAAATCAGGTGCACTCTTCCCTACTTCAATACCATTCCTTGCAATCATCTCTTTCATAACAGCTTCACTTTTTTCTTGCTTCCCTTGTACCACTTGATCTTTTTTACCAAACTGATCATAAGCTGCATATCCCGCTAAACAAAGTAACACTACAATAATCGTAAGCTTCCGCCACATTTTATATCACCCTAACGTGTTTATCTTCTTATAACATAATCATCAAAATACTATATACCTTATTTTAGCTTATACGGACAAGCTTGGAAATATTCACATTCAAAATAGTCAGAATATTTTTAACTAAGATTAAATATTTTCCTTTTTATCATATAATTAGAAAAACATATAAAAACTGCGAGGTGATATGTATTTTACAATTACTTATCAACCCTTTTTCTTTTGTTTTCTTCACTTTACCATTACTATGTATTTGTTTTAGCGGCTTGCTATACAAATTCAAATGGGCTGCTATTATTATTTCTTTTACTGTTCCACTTATATTTTTCATTATCGTCTCTGAATTTGATATACACCTAGCTTCACAAAACTTAGACGCTTGGATTATTTATAGTGCTGTTTATTCTGTACTTTCCTACATAACAGCAGCGCTAATACGAAGAAAACTGCACATGTAGAACTTTCAAAAAGGGGGATTTTTATGAATTTATTTGAAAAAATACTATTATATATTCTTTGTTTTATATTTTCCCCAATCGGGATTATCACTTGGATCATCTCGCTCTTCAGTAAAGATCCCGAAAAAAAGCAAGTTGGACGTATTTGTCTCTATATCGCTTTAATCTCATTTATCCTTTTAGCAGGTCTCGGTATTGTTAGTTTCTTCACGATGACTATCACCACCACTACTATACAATAGTTATAGAAAGGATGATTATTTTGGGAGAACACCCTATTAGTAAAGAACTTCGCTATATACGAATATGTTTAGTTGTTTTAGTAATCGTTCTTTTATTTTTCAACGGTGAAAGAGTCACTGAAATTTCTACAAATCACGATTCCATAGAAAATGTTTCCACCAGTAATATGACTCAGATTGCTGAAAATACGTTTGCTATTCAAGAATATAATCCATCACTAAGTAGCGAACGTACAGTCAAGATTTTCAAGTATAATCCGGATACAAATCAACTTACTCTAGTCAAAGAGTTTAGTACTAACGATCCTGAGTCTTATACGTATCAACTTAATAATAGTGAATAAAGATAAGAGCGCTATGTAGCTCTTATCTTTTTATTAGCGTCTCTTTAAACAATGACTTACAATTTAATAATTCTCTAGGATTCCCACATTCCACAATAATTCCATTCTTCATGACAACAACCCGATCCGCTATCATCGCCCTCTCAGCATCATGTGTCGTCACAATTCTCGTTACATTCCCCTCTAGCCCTTTGAGCATATTCCAAACCACTTCTTGATTGCTCGGATCTAATCCTGCAGTCGGTTCATCTAGAATAATGAGATTCGGATTTGATACAATCGCTCGCAATAACGCAAGACGCTTTCTCTCTCCTCCCGAAAACTCTTCACCGCTTTTATGTAGTACAGTCTGAATACCTTCAGATAAACTCCTAATAATCGACTTCGCATTTACAAGTTCAATATTTTTTTCTAACTGTTTTTCTAATCCCCCTTCCCCAAAATACATATTCTCTTTTACTGTCGTTCGAAAAAAACGAGGCTCCTGCCATATAGTAGTCATACGAGCTTTATTACCGTAATAAGCAATACTACCATTAGACGGTTTATATAAACCCGTGATTAATTTTAACAGCGTCGTTTTTCCTGCACCACTTTCCCCCACAATGATAACGAGTTCGCCAGGATTAATTTGCAAATGAATATTTTTAATTCTACATCTCTCTTCACCGTTCTCTTGAAATGAAACGTTTGTTAATTTCATTCCCATCGCTCTTTCTACATTTCTGTATTCAGCCGGTATATCTAAAAAGCCAAAAACTCGACTGGCCGAAGCGATAGCAACTTGTGTCATCATCAATAAATCACTTGCATAACGAACAGGGTAAAATAACATCTCAATTGTAGCTAATACCGCCACAAGCGAACCGACTTCCATTTCCCCCTTCATTATTTTTTGTGCACCTATAATAAGAACGACTACATATGCGCCTGTTTCTATTACCGTCCCAACTATCCCAATACACTGTTGCAACATCGTCTTCTTTACTTCTGTTTTATAAGATTTTACTGTCACTCCTTTAAATAAGCCAATTGCCCAGCTCTCTTTTTGTAAACTACGCAAATCTTGTATACCTTTTACAAATTGTGACACCATCTCTACAACAATTGATTGATTCTCTTGAGAAATACTCGCAATATTTCTTACCTTTCCCCCCATAAACATTGGAACCATTGCATTTAAAAATAAAAACGGGGTTATCCACCATATGAACTGTACATCGATATGTTGTAGAGCTATGAACGCACCAATAAATTGTGCAATAGCGTGGATGTATTCTATTAATAAAGATCCATATAACCTTACCCAATTTGGAATATCAGAAACGACTAATGTTTCTAACTCCCCTTGTTTTACCTTCTCACTTTCTTCAAACGGTAATAAGAAAAAATGACGTAATACATCTATACGCTTCTCTCGTAATATTCGCTGACTTACTTTTGAGCTTACATAATCAAATAACAGATTGTTCACCCACATCAAAAAGCGGCTCCCCGCAACCAAAGCAATATATACATACGCACCTTTTAACTCCCGCTGAATAAGATTATCTACAATTAGCCCCATAAATAGCGGACGGGATAAATTTAAAATGGCAGCTACTATCCCGCTACAAATCGCACTAATTAGCAATAGCTTTTCTTGTAGTAGCGGCAACATTATTCTTCTATACTCATTCATTGTCATTCCTCCAATTTTGCATAATAAAAAGAAAAGGATGAAACCAATTGGGTTTCATCCTTTTCCTCTGTACATAAAGTAAGGAAGCTAACAAATGTTAGCTTCCTTATCATTCATTTCAATTATTTAGTTTGACACTTTAGACTCTTCGATTTTCGAACGAAGAACCATTTGCAAGATACCACCGTGACGGTAGTAGTCAATTTCAACTTCACTATCGAAACGAGCTACTACTTCAAATTGCTTCTCTTTTCCTTCTGAATCGATTGCAACTACTTTTACAAGATCGCGTGGTCTAACTGTTTTGTCAATTTGAATTTCAAATGACTCGTCACCAACAAGACCTAATGTTTCAGCGCTTTCGCCATCTTTAAATTGTAATGGTAATACGCCCATTAACACTAAGTTACTGCGGTGAATACGCTCGAAGCTTTCTGCGATTACTGCTTTAATACCTAATAAGTTTGTACCTTTCGCAGCCCAGTCACGAGAACTTCCCATACCGTAGTCTTTACCAGCAACAACTAGAAGGCCTGTGCCATCTTCTTTATACTTCATAGCAGCATCATAGATAGATGTTACTTCACCAGTTGGCCAATATGTTGTATATCCGCCTTCTGTTCCTGGTGCGATTTGGTTTTTAATACGGATATTTGCGAATGTACCACGCATCATAACTTCATGGTTACCACGACGAGAACCGTAAGAGTTAAAGTCAACTGGCTGTACGCCGTTTTCTAGTAAATAACGTCCAGCTGGTGTATGTTTACCAATTGAACCTGCTGGTGAAATATGGTCTGTCGTTACAGAATCACCAAATTTACCAACGATGCGTAAACCTGATAATGTTTCAACTTCACCTGGCTCTTTAGATAATCCTTCGAAGAACGGTGGGTTTTGAATGTATGTTGAATCATTATCCCAAGTATATAAAGCTTCATTTGAAGTTTGGATTTCATTCCAGCGCTCATTGCTGTTAAATACTTGTGCATATTCTTTTTTGAACAATTCAGATGTAACAACACTTTGAACTACATCTTCAATTTCTTTAGCTGATGGCCAAATATCATTAAAGTAAACAGCATTACCATTTACATCTTTACCGATTTCATCATTTTTCAGGTCAATATCAACAGTACCTGCAAGTGCATATGCCACAACAAGTGGTGGTGATGCTAAGTAGTTTGCTTTTACAAGTGGATGAATACGACCTTCAAAGTTACGGTTACCAGATAAAACAGATGTTACTAATAAATCGTTTGCTGCGATTGCTTCTTCTAATTCCTCTGCTAATGGACCAGAGTTACCGATACAAGTCGTACAGCCGTAACCAACTGTTTGGAAACCTAATTGATCTAAATACGTTGTTAAACCAGACTTATCTAAGTACTCTGTAACAACTTTAGATCCTGGTGCTAATGATGTTTTTACGTAACCAGGTACTTTAAGTCCTTTTTCAATTGCTTTCTTCGCAACTAAACCTGCTCCAATTAATACGTATGGATTTGACGTATTTGTACAGCTTGTAATCGCAGCGATTGCAATTCCGCCTGTTTTCATCGTTACTTCTTGATCTTTTATTGTAACTTTCACTTCTTTATCAAACTCTTGCTCATTGAATCCAAGTCCTTGTGTTCCAACTGGTGCTACAACAGCCTTATGGAACTCCTCTTTCATATTTGAAAGCGGGATTAAATCTTGCGGACGTTTCGGTCCAGAAAGATTAGATTCAATTGTATTTAAATCAATTTCAACAAGATCAGTGTAGATTGGATCTTTACTGTCTGCTGTATAGAACAAGCCATTTGCTTTACAATATTCTTCAACAACGCGAATTTGCTCTTCATCTCTACCTGTTAAACGTAAGTATTCTAATGAAATGTCGTCGATTGGGAAGAATCCACAAGTTGCACCGTATTCTGGTGCCATATTTGAAATTGTTGCACGGTCAGCTAAAGGCATGCTCTTTAGTCCACTACCGAAGAACTCAACAAATTTACCAACTACACCTTTTTGACGTAACACTTGTGTTACTTTTAATGCAATATCAGTTGCTGTTGTACCACTTGGAAGTGTACCAGTTAATTTTACACCGATTACTTCAGGCACTGGGAAATATGAAGGCTGTCCAAGCATTCCTGCTTCTGCTTCAATACCACCAACGCCCCATCCAAGAACACCGATACCATTAATCATTGTTGTATGTGAGTCTGTTCCAACTAATGAATCTGGGTATGCAACTAAGTCACCTTCAGCATTTTTCACCGCATGAACAACCGGTGCTAAATATTCAAGGTTTACTTGGTGTACAATACCTGTTGCTGGTGGAACTGCACGGTAGTTATCAAATGATTTCTGTGCCCAGCTTAAAAATTTATAACGTTCTTCATTACGTTTAAACTCTAAGTCCATGTTGAATGCAAGCGAGTCTGCTGTACCCGCTCTATCAACCTGTACAGAGTGGTCAATTACAAGGTCTACAGTAATTTCTGGATTAATTTTATCAGGATCCCCGCCCATATCTGCCATTGCTTTACGAAGCGAAGCCAAATCTACAACAGCTGGAACACCTGTGAAGTCTTGTAAGATTACACGAGATGGTTTAAACGGAACATCGATATCTTGAACATCTTTTGTTCCCCATTTCGCTAAATTTGTAACATGTTCTTCTGTAATTACGCGTCCATCTACTTGACGAAGTACAGATTCAAGTAAAACTTTAACGGAATATGGTAATTGAGATACGTTGCCAACCCCTGCGTTTTCAAGCGCTTTCAATTGATAATAATGATACGTTTTTCCATCTAGTTCAAAAGTTGCACGTGATTGAAATGGATTATGTTTGACCATTATGTTTCCCCCCTGTTAAACGTGACTAAGTTGTCTGAATATAAAATGTAGACAAACTTTTCAATACCTTACGATAATATCTTATTACAACTTTCTAAATAAGTAAATAATAAGAAACTTATGGATTATCATAAGTTTTCTTTATCTTTCTAAATTTGAATAGTGTCCATGCTCTTTATTAATACTATTACTATAAAGTAAAGCACTCTTTCAGCGTTTTACTTTACGTTCATATATGCTATGAACGACTCATGGTTCGTCTATAAAAAACATTATAGAGGTGAGAAAAATGGGTAAACGAAAAGCCAATCACATTATTTCAGGAATGAATGCTGCATCCGCACAAGGACAAGGAACTGGTTATAACGAAGAGTTCGCAAACGAACCTTTAACACCAGCGCAGCGACAAAATAATAAGAAACGAAAAAAGAATCAGTAACGAAAAATCCCAAAAGGTACACCTTTTGGGATTTTTTTTAATGTTTATAACGTAACAACTCCGAAACTGTTACAAATCGATACCCCTGCTTTTTCAGCTCAGGTAAAATTTTTGCTAATGCCTCCACTGTTTGACTACGATCACTTCCTCCATCGTGCAACAGTACAATATCTCCACTTTTAGCATTTTTCACAACATGATTTACAATGGATTCTGTACCTGGATTCGCCCAATCACGAGGGTCTTGATGCCATGACCATAGAACAATTTGATACCCAGCTTTTTTTGCCGTAGTAAATACAGCATCATTAATATATCCACCTGGTGGACGAAACAATAAAGGTTCTTTCGCCCATTTTTCAAAATATTTCTTTCCATTTAAAATATCATTTTCTAATTTTTCATCTGACGAATTGCTCGCATACAAATGATTCATCGTATGATTTCCAACTTCATGTCCTTCTTTTAACACTTGCTTTACTAAATATGGATTACGCTGAACTCGAAATCCAATCATAAAAAAAGTCGCTTCTGCCTTATATTGATGTAATAAATCTAGAATTTGCGGCGTATATGTTGGATCTGGTCCATCATCAAACGTAATTGCAATAACCTTTTCATTATTTGGCACTTCCCACGTTACATAGCCAGTTGGCTCTAGTTCTTTTCTGAGCAACATTTTCGCTTCCACTTTTTCCACTTGAAATATATGTACTGCGCATAGTAAAGAAAAAACTAATAGAAAAACCTTCTGTTTCAACATAGCGTTCGTTAAAGTAATAAGGTTGTCGAATACACAACAACCTCATTTACTTTTCTAATTGATCTACATTTCGCATAATATTTTGGAGATTATTTTCGTATTGCTCAAGTTGTGGACGTTGTGTTTCCGAAGCTACTTCTAGCGCATTTTGAATCTGTTCATACGCTTCCTGGACCTCTTGGCGTAACTCTTTTAAATCATGACCGTAGTTTGGATCATTTTTTACAATGTTGTTAAATGTATTTTCTGCTTGTGTAACTCCTTGCTGTGCAGCTTGAAAAGCTTGTTGTTTATCTTTATGATATGGCATTATACAATCCCCTTTCTATAATAGTTAGTCCCATTTATCTTTACCTTTTTTTCTAAAAACATTCTCGTATAAATTCGCAAACTTCTCTCATTCTAATAGGAAGAGGAGGTGTTATATACAATGGGCAAAAACAATCGTGAATCTAAAGAAAAAAAAGGCCAACCTGAACCATTAAGCGGATCTCATAAAGTAAAAAACCGTAACCATTCTCGTCAAAAAAATCATGCGCATCATGATATGTAAAACAAAATATTCACACTAGCTACCTTTGCCACATACAATGTTTATATTTTTTCATTTATTCTTCACCTCTAGTTCATTCATGCATAACATAGTATGAATTGAGATTTTACGGAGGGTGTCTTACATGGGCAAGAAAAAGAAGGATTGTCTTTTTCATGTTGATGGTTTCGAAGAATGGATGGATCAATTTTGTTCTGATTCTTGTAGTAACTTTAGTTTTCCAAATCAAATTCATATTGACCTTTGTGAAACAGAACAAGAATACATTTTGGAAACAGATGTACCAAATGCAACTGCACAAAATGTACTCATTAAAAAGATGGAGACAGGCCTAAACATTTGCATACTTCATAAAAACACTTCTTTACAGCGGATCATTCCTTTACCTGCTAATATCATTTACAAGAAGATGCTAGCCTGCTTAGAGAATGGATATTTAGCCATTCATATTTCCAAAAACGAAGTTGCCAATAAGCATGAAAACAAAGTTCTTTTTTCAAATTAAGGATCACTATAAATTCAAATATAAGCCCCAGTAACTTGCTGGGGCTTATTTTATTTCACTTGTATTTCAATATTAGAATCTCTATCATATCTTTTGTTCAATAAACCTTTTGTAACTAAAAGTACAGGAAATGCTACAGTTGAAAATATAGCTAGCGCTGCAAATACTACAAACCCATTTTGATACCCGTAATAATCGAGAAGTACTCCCCCAAACCAAGGACCAATTACTCCTCCAATTCCTGAAAATCCCATCGCTCCGAAGTATGTTCCTTTCAGATTGGAATCAGCGATCTCATCAATAAATACATCTGTCATTGAGAACATTAAAACTTCTCCAAATGTAAAAACAATTGTACAAATAGCTGCCCCTAACATGGATTCTACTAGTCCAAATCCAAACAATCCCCCGCTCACAAATAACGTTCCAACCATAATAGACGCTAATGGCGTATACTTTTTACACATTTGAATAACAGGGTATTGAATAACTACTACCGTAATTGCATTTAAAGCTAGCATATATGAGAACAACTTCACTCCATCCTGAAATATATGTGCATTTGCAAAATATTGAGATACTGTCGTGGTTAAATGTGAAAAACCACTATTACTCAAAATAATCCCGACTAAAGCAACTAGAAATACTACATCCTTTCGCAAAATGCGAATTGCATTTAACATTGTAACAGGCTTATCTGTATTTACTTTCTTTTGTTCAAGTGGGTACTTCTTAAATTGGAACGCTAATATAGCTGTATATAGAATGTATACTCCAGCTGCTACTAAAAAAGGGATTGTTGATTTTGCACTTCCGATCTGTAATCCGACAAGTGGGCCAATCGCTACCCCAACATTTATTGCACCGTAACGCAAATTATATACGAGTAAACGATACTCTGGTTTCGTTAAATCTGATAATAAAGCTCTTGATGTCGGTTCAAAAAAAGACCGACATAACCCATTCAAAGCGTTTAATAGAAAGAAACTAAAAACATGATCTGCAACTGAAAACCCTATAAATACAAAAACCCAAACGATCATGGACCATATCATAATCGTTTTCCGGCCAAATCGATCCGATAAATTCCCCCCAATAAAACTAGCAAAAACTCCAACAAGCGCACTCGTTCCAATGATAGCACCGGTCATTCCAGCTGATACGTCTTTAACAGTCGTTAAATAAATCGCTAAAAAAGGAATGCTCATTGAAGTTGCAAACCTAGCAAATAATGTCCCTATAATGATACTCATTCCAAGTGGATGAATATTTTGTAACTTCCCCTTCATCTTTAAACCTACTCTCCCTTTTCTTACATAAAAAAAGAAAGCAAAGGATCTGCTTTCTTTTTCCTTTTTCTATACTTGAGATGTTTATACCCGAGCTGTTCTCGTTATCTCCATATCAATTCCATATGTAAACTGTATTTCTTTACAAACATCTTTAATCAAAATAGCTACATTATACTTTTCATTAAATTCTAAAACAATGCTTTCTACTTCTTCATATGTATACTTATATTCGCCAGTGATTACACTTTTTAAATCAAAGCATTCATTAACACAAAGCTGGACGAGTAATTGATCATACTTCTCCATTACATCTTCTTTTTTCCAAAGTAACTCCTTTACATATAACCGATCAAATTTCACACTTTCTCGATTACATTCCGTTAAAATCCGGGTCATCTCATTTAATTCTCGATATAATTCGGAAATATTTCTGCTTAAACTAAGCAGCTTATCTACGCCGTTTTCATATAACATATTCATTCCACCCCCGCATTTTCTTCTTATTATAGCAAGAAAATTCTAAAAATAGTTTCTTTCTTCTGAAATATTAGGAAACTAATTTCAATTGCTTTACAATGAAACTAGCTAACACGAAAGGGGAAAGAAAATTGGAGCAAAAATTATATTACAACGATGCTTATCAGCAAACCTTTACAACTAAAGTTATAAAACAAGAGCATGATACAGAAGGAAACTTATATGTTGTTTTAAATGAAACTACATTTTATCCAACAGGCGGCGGACAACCACATGACACTGGAACTTTAAATGGCATTCCGGTAATTAATGTTGAAGAAATAGATGGAGAAATTCGTCATTTCATAGTAGAACAATTACATACAGAAGAAGTAGACGGGAAAATAGATTGGCAACGTCGTTTTGACCATATGCAACAACATACGGCTCAGCACATTTTATCCGCTGCTTTTTGGGATCACTTTAACATACCGACGATCGGGTTCCATCTTGGAAAAGAAACTATAACCATTGATTTAGAAACTGCTAACCTTTCTACAGAAACTGTTGAGAAGGCCGCACAAATTGCTAATCAAATTGTTTTTGAAAACCACCCTATTCGTATTGAATGGATGAACTTAGAAGAGGCCAAAGTGTTACCCCTTCGCAAAGAACCAACTATGACAGAAAATATACGGGTTGTTATCATCGAAAACTATGACTACAACGGTTGTGGTGGAACACATCCGAAACGTACAGGTGAAGTAGGTCCTATTCAAGTACTTAATTGGGAGCGCAATAAAGGTGGCATCCGCTTAACATTTATCGCTGGTTGGCGCACACTTAAACTAATGGGACAACAGCAACAAATTATGAAAGATGTTTCTAAACAATTAAACAGTAGCGAAACTGATATTCCAGCAAAAGTAGCACAGATTCTTACTTCTCAAAAAGAAAACGAAAAAGCAGTACAAGCAATGAATGAAAAATTATTATTTGCAGAAGCGAATGAACTATTACAACAATCTGAAGAAATACATGCTGGAACACTTATCTCTCGAGCATTTACAAATCGCTCTATGCAAGAAGTCGCAAAACTAGCTGCTATCATTACAGAACAACAAGAGCATGCAATTACGTATTTCGTCATTGAAAATGATGACAAACTACAATGTATTTTTGCTTGTGGTAAAGCAGTGACACTCGATATGAATGCTCTTTTAAAAGATGCCCTTCCTACAATTGAAGGAAAAGGTGGCGGAAATAAAAAGAGTGCTCGTGGTGGCGGGAAAGCGATTATGACTGGGGACAAGTTTTTAAATCAACTTGTTTCTTCTTTACAATCAGCTTTGTAAAACATTTTTGTGAAGGATAGCTACCAGCTATCCTTCATCTATACTTACAAACCAATATTTCGTTTCAATCCTTGATAACTCCCTGCATTCGCAAACCCTTCATTTACAAGCTTTATAAAAGTTTCCGAAAAACCGTACTGACTTAATTCTATAATTGGTACCATTTGCACATCATGAATCGGATTATTATCAAATTCATTAGAAGGAAGTATAATTTCACCTTCTACCTTTTCAAGTAAAAATGTAATATGTAATAAAGATGGAAGAGCATCTGGTTTATCACAAACATAGAGTAGCTTCTTAATTTTAACTTCTAACCCTGTTTCTTCTCTCATTTCTCGAATCATTGCTTCTTCTAACGTTTCACCGTTCTCTACTCTTCCTCCAGGTAAAGACCAATTCCGGTTAGAAACTTTTTGGTTTACTAACAATACCTTTTCATCTTCAATTAAAATTCCAGTAACACGAACTTGCATTACATTTTCCATATGTACTCTCCTCTTCCCATTAAATTTACAAATTAATCCTTCCCTAAAAAGAACGTACGTTTTATAATTAAAGAAAATTATGGAAGAAAGAAGTTGTTACATTCATGCGTCCACCTTTAACAAAAACTATATCTCTTGAAGATTTCCAAAACTATTATTGGTTAAAAACAGAACTGCAAACATTTTGTCGTGAGCACGATTTACCAGCTAGTGGCTCTAAAATTGAAATAACAGAGCGTATCTCACATTATTTAAATACAGGTAAAATATTCAAAAATAGTTTTCATCAAAAAGTAAGTAAAGCTCCCCTCTCTCATAAAGACCTTTCTCTTCAAGCGATTATCACTGAAAATCACCGCTGTAGTGAAGATGTGCGTGCTTTTTTTAAAGAAAAAATTGGAGCAAACTTCCGCTTTACAGTAGCTCTTCAAAAGTTCTTTAAAGAGAATATCGGAAAAACATATGAAGACGCTATAACGTTTTGGTATGAGGAAAACGAACGTAAAAAAGACCCCACATATAAAACAACTATCGGTACACAATTTGAATATAATCGTTTTACTCGCGACTTTTTCGAAGATCCAAATAATAAAGGAAAATCAAAAAGTGATGCTATCGCTGCTTGGAACGAAATAAAAGCAAAGCCTGGTAGCAATGTTTATGTTCCTCAAAAAGTAGAAAACTAGTTAACTTGCTAGTCTTCTACTTTTTCAAATAAAAGAGCAAGCCCAATTCCCCCACCAATTCCTAATGTCGCAATTCCATATTTCATATGCTCTCTTTTAGCCTGATAAAACAAGCGCGTTACAAGCATAGCTCCAGACGCACCGTACGGATGACCAAGCGCTATTGCACCACCATTTACATTTAACTTTTCATACGGAATTTGTAACTCCTTTGCACAAGCCACAATTTTTGAAGCAAATGCTTCATTTATTTCAAAACAATCAATGTCCTCTACTTTTAAATTCATTTCACTTAATAATTTATTCACTGCAAATATCGGACCAGTCCCTGGAAGATTCGGATCCACTCCAACTACAGCACTACGAACGAAACGAAGAACAGGCTTATATCCTAATTTCCGAGCTTGCCCCTCTTCCATTACAAGAACAGCACATGCTCCGTCGTTTACACCACACGAATTCCCTGCTGTTACCGTTCCATTTTGTAAAAATACAGGTTTCGTTCTCTTAATCATTCTTTCATAATTCATTTCTCGCTTAATAGATTCATCTAATAATCCATTAAGTGATAATATTTCATCTTGTATATATCCATTTTCTAACGCTTGTAATGTCCGGTTATAACTAAGACAAGCGTACTCGTCTTGCATTTCCCTCGTTATGTTATAACGCTCCGCGACATATTCAGCCGCTACTCCCATATCTGGATCCCCAATTGTTTCAGGCGAAAACCGCGCTCTATTTTGAAAAGGTGACGTACTTGTACTCTCTACTCCCCCGGCGATATAACAATTACCTGCTCCCCCTTGAATGAGATGACACGCCGTACGTACTGCCTCCAATCCAGCACCACATTGCCGGTCAATCGTTACACCAGGAATATGATAACCGAGCCCTGCTTCTAAAGCAGATAATCTTGCAACGTTACCTCCTGGTCCAACGACATTTCCTAATATGACATCATCTATTTCTCTCTCAATTCCTTTACTTAGAAACGTAAGAAGCGGCGCTACTAATTGCTGAACTTCATAATCTTTTAACATCCCATTCTTCTTACCGATGGGTGTTCTTTTCGCCTCCACAATAACCGCTCTATTCATATATCTTCTCCTGGTTTTCAATCATATTTTTTGCTGCAACACGAGCAATCTTCCCGCTATTTGTATAAGGTATTTCATCAACAAAATGCCATTCTTTCGGTATTTTAAAAGAGGATAATCGTTGTAAGCAAAAACTCTTTAATTGTTGCTTCGTAGCACTTCCTTTTACGATAGCGACAGGCTTTTCACCCCAATAATTATCTTTCACACCAACTACAACAATTTCTTCAACAGCTGGATGCGTATATAACAAACTTTCTATCTCTTCTGGGTAAATATTGATTCCTCCAAATAAAATCATGTTCTTCTCTCTACCAACAATATATATAAAGCCTTCTTCATCTTGGTAACCCACATCCTGCACTGTCATCCAACCATCCTTGGACAATTGCGGGATTATAGCTCCATCCGATACATAGCCCATAAAAAACTGATCACTTTTTACATAAACAGTTCCTACCTCGCCTACCTGTACTTCTTCTCCTACTTCATTACATACTCGAACTTGTACATTATGACAGGGTTTCCCTACTGAATTCGGCTTTCTTTCACTCTCTTTATCGACCAATGCCGTTACAAAGCTTAGCTCCGATGCACCATAAAATTCATATCTTTTTGCATAAGGAAACATATTCTTCATCTTTTCTTTCGCTTCAGCTTCCCATTTCGCTCCTGACGAAATAATTTTCATTTCACCTTCAATTACTTTATTTTCTTTATACAAAGACTCAAGCATTGTAGGAACTGTATACATTACAGAAATATTCTCTACCTTTATACTAGATAGCACTTGAACTGGTACAAACTTTCTCATTATGTGTACCGTTTGCCCTAAAAACAATGCACTTATTGCCCCATATAAGAATAAAGAATGAACAAGCGTCCCAGCTATTAAAATAGAATCTGTATTTTTCATATGAAAGTCATGTACATTACAATCAAAACTATGTACCCATGACTGTTGAGCACGTAAAAATGCTTTTGCTTTCCCAGTCGATCCTGATGTAAATCCCATATAAAAAGGAGCGTTTTGTACATTTTCTACAGGATTATATGCAGGAGGATAGTTCTCAATCATTTCTTTCCATTCTTCAATCTCAATAACCCTTCCTTCTTCGCACGATATATCACTAAGCCTATACTGCTCCGCCACAATAATATCCGGTTTACTAATCGATATTCTTTCTTTAAGTTCATCTCGTTTCCATTTTATATCTAACGGCACACAAACCCATCCAGCCATTGCGGAACCCGCAAATATTTGTAAAAACTCAGTACAATTTTCTAATACAATTGCTACTGTTTTATTCTTCGATTCTTTTTCATTCAACCAGTTTGCTACTTTACAAACTGACTCGAACCAATCTTTATATGTTAACACTCTATCATTTTCTTTAATCGCTATTTTATTCGGTTGTAAAGAGGCATACTTTTTGTATTCTTTTGTAATCCCCATATGTGACGTCCTTTCTTTACAAAATAATAAAGAGAAACACGCAAGTAACGTGTTTCTCCTTTTTCTTATCCTGCATTTGTAATTTTTTTATTCTTTAAAGCAGGCGTAATAATATGTTTCAATGAGCGATGTAATCTTGTCACAAGAATCGCTGCTATAGTCGCCTTTATGCAATCACCTGGTAAAAATACGACACTTACTTTCATCGTTTCCCATACGGAAATATCCATTACGAAAGCTTGGACAATGATACCAAATACATAAACTACGAAAATACCACCAATTATATTAATGCATAATACTTTTATAATAGAAACTTCACGTAAACGCTCAATTAAATATCCAATGACAAACGCTCCAACGATATAACCAAGTAAATATCCTGCACTTGGCCCAACAAATACACTTGGACCCCCGCGTCCACCAGCAAGTAATGGTGCTCCAACTCCAACTATAAGTAAGAAAATAAGCTGACTTAATGCACCGAGACGTGATCCTAACAGTCCACCAGCAAGCATAACACCAAGTGATTGTAATGTAATCGGAACTGGTGTAATAGCAAGAGCAATTGGAGGTATTAACCCTAACACTCCCATAATAGAACTAAATAAAGCGACGAAAACTAAGTTTTTTGTATTCATATTTGCTTCTCCTATTTGTAAACTTAAATTAGATTTTAGATAACATATTATAGGAGTTATATTATCTTTCTATCCACCCTTTGTCAACCTTATTTCTACATAAGTTTACAAATGTAAATTCAATCACTTCTCTTTATGCAAATGCTCAAGTTCTTTCCTAAGCGCCTGTTTTAAAAACTTCCCAACAGATGTTTTCGGAATTTCCTCCATAAATACAATATCGTCTGGTAACCACCACTTCGCAAACTGTGGTTTTAAAAATTCATATAGTTCCTCTTTTGTAACAGTGCTATTTTTCTTTTGTACAACGCAGGCAACTGGACGCTCTTGCCACTGCGGGTGTGGAATTGCAACGACAGCCGCTTCAAATATAGCGTCATGTGCCATTAGAGCATTTTCAAGGTCAACGGAGGAAATCCATTCTCCACCGCTTTTAATAACATCCTTCGTACGATCAACAATTTTGACGCAACCTTCCTCATCGACTGTAACGACATCGCCAGTATATAACCATCCATCACGGAACCCTTCCACCGTACGCTCATCGTTATAATAGCTTGCAGCGATCCATGGCGCTCGTAAACATAGTTCTCCCATCTCCGTACCATCCCACTTCACTTCACCATTTGTACCGACTACTTTCATCTCTACACCAGGGACAAGATATCCTTGCTTCGATCTTATCTCAAGTTGTTCTTCATACGCCAAATCTGTTTCATAGCTTTTTAGACGTGCAAGCGTTACGAGTGGACTCGTTTCAGTCATGCCATATGCATGTACGAAAGGAACATTATATTTTTGCTCAAACGCTTTAATAACGCTTTTCGGTGCAGCTGCGCCTCCGCATAGTAATCTCGTTATACTAGATAAATCATAACTATTATTTTCTAACTCTTGTAAAACACCGAGCCAAATTGTCGGCACACCCGCAGCTATCGTTACTTTTTCAGTTTGAATCATTTCTAATAAAATTTTCGGAGTAAACATCGGTCCCGGAAGAACTTGTTTTGACCCAAACCAAGTAGCTGCAAAAGGAAGTCCCCAAGCGTTCACATGAAACATTGGCACAATAGCCATTGCTGCATCACTTTCCGATAAAGCTGTCGTATCCGCTAATCCAAGTGCCATACAGTGCAACACTGTACTACGATGTGTATAAACAACACCTTTTGGATTCCCTGTAGTCGCTGACGTATAACACATACCAGCAGGTGTAGTTTCATCAATATCTTTAACAAATTGGAAATTTGGGTCGCCGTCTTCTAAAAGTTTCTCATAATGATATACAGGCTGAAGGGTAGTTTTTGGGAGCTCCTCTTTATCAGTCATAATAATATATGCTTGTACAGTCGATAATTCAGACTGGATATTCTCAATGAGTGGTACAAGATCTTCATCAATAAGTAAAATACGATCTTCTGCATGTTGAATAATGTATGAAATATGTTGAGGAGATAAACGAATATTAATTGTGTGTAATACGGAAGCAATACCTGGAATAGCAAAATATGCTTCTACATGTCGATGATGATTCCACGCTAACGTTCCTATGCGCTCGCCTTCTTTAATTCCAAGCTTTTTTAACGCACTGGAAAGTCTTCTTGTCCTTTCCCCTAGCTGCTTATACGTTAATGTCGTAACTGTATCATGTGTCCGTGAAATGATTTCTTTCTTTGGGAATAGTTTTTCTGCCCTTTCCATCATAGAACTAATTGTTAGAGGTACATTCATCATCATATTGTTTACATCCTCCCTTTAAAGCGTTTTCATTTCGTTCATTATAACAGACTTCCACAAATAATTACGACATTTTTCTGTATTTTCTGAATTATTTCTTTGGAAATAATTCTACTAAATAAGAACCATGTTTTAAATACACACGATACAAAACATGGTTCTCTCCAATTTAAAAACTATCTACCTTTTTTCTTACTTTCTTTTTTAACTTAAAAATGAAACGATTACTGTACTCTTCATTTTCAACTAAAAGTTTATACGTTTCTAACACTCCTAAAACACGAACGAAAAGATAGAAACCTATAGCAATAAGAACAACACAGTAAGGATAATACTGCACGAGCTCTCCTGAAGTGATATGCTTTTTCTCAAACAAAAATGGTATTGCTCCTGCCGCGATAAAACAAAATCCAACGATCACTACTGCCGCATACTTCTTCTTAATAGTCGCATATCTTTTTGTCAATTCTTTTAGAAAGTTTTGATCAAATAGTAGTTCTTCCTTTTTTAATACATTGTATCGACTCTCTTCTATCGTTACAGGTACCATCATCGCTCCAATTCCAAGGACAGCAATGATAATGACAAGGAATGTAGACATTGTTGCATTTTCTTTAAATAATAAATACGGTATTGTAGATAAAATAAGCAAGCTAAATCCTAATGCGATATATTTAGAAATTTTTTGCCCATACACTACATACCCTTCCGCCATTTCCTTACTTACATAATAACCATTTTCCTTTTCATTACTTTGCTCAGCAGTTTCTTTTAATAAGTAATCAAGAGAGACTTCAAATATATTTCCAATCATTATTAGTTTTTCAGTTTCAGGAAAACCTTGACCATTCTCCCATTTACTAACTGCTTGCCTTGTTGTGTTTAAATTTTCAGCTAATGCTTCTTGAGAGAGGCCCTTTTCCTTTCTTAATTTAAATAACTTCTCACCAAATCCCATATGTGTATCCCCCTTTGCTTTCTTAACTAAATTGTATGTAAACATTGCTCTCATCTCTATCTTCCTGCGGTTGCACTTTGTCAACTTACGGTTGCGATTATGTTATATAGCGGTTTTGTATACGATTTAGCTGTTTTTTCTATGATTATTACGTTAATAAAATAACACCTCTCAATAACCAATTATAACGATTAAAGGTGATTATTGTTAAAAAAAACAAAAAACTCCTTTATTCATTTAAAGGAGTTTTCGTTATGAACCATTCTAAGATGACTACTTTTTCTTCTATATATTTTTCCGTTTATGTAATGAATGATGAGCATCTCATACAGTATATGTTTTTATCTCTTTTTTTAAGGCGTACTCATATATATGTAAAATGTCACTTGTATTAACTTAATGTAAGATGTTTCGTATACGACGTTTTATATTACCACTTCTCAATAATCATAACGGCTTCTGCTTAAACTTTTCATAATTCCGTACCTTTAATAAAAGGATATTCCCGCAATCCGTACAAACATAAGCATCTACTGGAGATGATGTAAACATCGTTTCCTTTTTCCGTATTTGTGCATATCCGACAAACTCACCTTCTCCTATGTTTTGAGAACCACAATTAGAGCATGTCTGCACGTCTTTCTGTTTCATGAGAGCACCACCTTTAATCTGTTTTCACTCCCTTCGACAGTTCACTTCCATTTCCCTTTCAAAAAACTTCTTATTCTCTTACATTTCAACAGGAATCTCAGAACAAAAATCGTATATGTACTATGAAATATATTTATTGACGGAGGAATTTTATCCTTTTCGGCAAGAAGACTACATCTGATTTGTGCTACGGGTGAAGCCCAACAATTCAGGTGGAGATGAATTGCCGTCAGTCAATAGGCTGAACTCTCTGAGAAAGGTGGTGAAAACAATGGCTAGAAAGAAAGCAGTGAAAGTATTACGTAAACAAAAGAAAAGAGAAAACATGCAACGATTCACTCAGAAACAGAATATCGGACGAGCTTGCCTCACGGCAAAAGAATTTTGTTTACTTCAACGCATGTCGCATAGTTCAAAAGCATTGCGAAATGTTGGATTGTACACCATTAAACAAAGTTATTTGAACCATAATAAAATGGCTACTGTAAAAGAAGTGGACACTGCCATGCAAGCCGATATGAACTACTCGGGCATTCAATCAAACTCTGTTCAAGCCATTCGTAGAGCCTTATATACAGAGGTGAAGAGCTTTTTTAAAGCATTGGAACAGTGGAAGAAAAATCCTGAAACATTCACGGGTCGTCCTAAGTTTCCGAATTATTCTGGTTCAACTGACAAACGAATCATTGAAATCTATCAAGTTCCAAAAGTGGATGATAACGGGTATTGGATGATTCCGATGAATGTTGCATTCAGAAAAAAATTCGGTTCCATTAAAATACGTATGCCTAAAAATTTAAGAAATAAAAAAATCTCCTACATTGAGATTGTACCCAAGCAAAAAGGTCGGTTCTTTGAGGTGCATTATACATATGAGATGCACGTTTCTCAAATGAAGAAACAATCCACGACTACTAGTAACGCTTTGAGTTGCGATTTAGGTGTAGACAGATTAGTAAGTTGTGCAACAAATACAGGTGATACATTCTTAATTGATGGAAAAAAACTAAAATCTATTAACCAGTACTTCAACAAAATGATACGTAATCTGCAACGGGAAAATATGGGAAACGGACTTTCGAAACGTGTTGTAACGAATCAAATGGCTGCACTTTGGCATAAACGAGAACGACAAATAAATGGTTACATTTCACAAACTGTAGGCCTGTTGTTCAAAAAAGTGAAAGCATGCAACATAGATACGGTTATCGTAGGGTATAACGCTGGTTGGAAACAAAAATCTGATATGGGAAAAAAGAATAATCAAAAATTTGTTCAAATCCCATTTCAAAAATTGATTTCAGCAATTGAGAATAAATGTGTAAAAGAAGGCATTCGATTTTTGAAACAAGAAGAAAGCTATACTTCAAAAGCTAGTTTCCTAGACAAAGATAGGATTCCTGTTTGGTCTAAGGATGATGGGACTCATTATCGCTTTAGTGGCAAACGAATCACTCGTGGTCTGTACCAAAGTAAAGCAGGAACATGTATCCATGCTGATATTAATGGTGCATTGAATACATTGCAAAAATCAAGAGTTGTAGAATTGAATGAAAATCTCAAAGTGAAAACGCCGATTCTATTAGAAGTGCAAAAACGTAAGGCTGTTGCTTCGTGCATAGCTTAGTAGGTGTGTCAACCATCCATGTGTACTCGACTTGTCGGGGCTTGTAGCACACGCCGGATTAATCTGAGTGGTGGCTTCTTCCACAAGGAAGAATTGCTCTTTTTCGAAAGGGTGGTGCAAGTGGGAAAACAATAGTTCGTTGCCAGTACCAACCAAAAACTTACTTGGGGTGTTACCGTAAGGTGGCATGAATTCTAGAGCGTCAAACTGTCTAGCGATAGACGAAAAGACCTAGGGTTCTAACTCAAGCCCCCACTGAAACGTTTCACCTCAGTGGGGGTAGTTGACGAGTACTATTATGACACTCAATACAGCACAAGAAATTGAAAACGCAGAAATAGATATGCTATCTTCTAGATTAAAAGCATTACAAGCGATAGCTGGAAATCCAATGCAAGTACAAATGAAAAAGTTCGGGAGTGCCACTGCCTTTTCATCAAAAGTAATTGCTGGTCCTGCTTTTAACACAGTAAAGGGTATTGCATTCACAAGTACAGATGAGATAGATGAAATCATCTCTTATTATCAATCACTACACATCCCTTGTCGTTTTGAAATTACACCGGCTCAAGGCACAACTGAACTATTTCAATACTTATCTCAAAAAGGCTTTTACCAATCTAGCTTCCATACCGCTTTATATAGCATACCGGAACAAGATTTTCCACTTCCCCCTTCTAACATTTCAGTACGCAAACTAAAAGAAAATGAGTTTCATAATTTTGCAGATATTTATGTTCAGGGATTTAGTATGCCTTTATTCACAAAAGATAGTGTTCGTCAAAATAATGAAATTCTTTACAATCAGCCAGGATGGCATTTTTTCATAGCCGAAGTTCAAAACACTCCAGCTAGTATAGGGGTACTCTATATAAAGTGAAACTATAATCAGTGGGGGTTTTGTTCATCCCCCACTGATTATTAGCCCTCACCAATCGGGCGTTTACGGGCAGTTTATCTCCCACCTAACTTCTTTGCTCCACCTGAATTTTGAGGTGGGAGTTTTACTGCCCGTTAATGCGGGATAAATAACGGTGTCGCCTCACTAGCTGCTTCTGCTACTTTGCCAGAATTTCAACGTAAAGGTTGTCATACCGCATTAATTCAAAAACGAATTGAGACCGCTGTTGAATCCAATTGCAATTTAATAGTTGGACAAGCTCGATTTGGTAGCGGCAGTCAAAATAATATGGAACGTGCCCATATGAAAATTGCTTATACAAAATCAATATGGACTGCTAAAAACACAATCGGTAATGTAAAAGAAAAAACACATGAATATACAGAGCATAAAGAAAACAAATAAAAAAGAGCCATCTGGCTCTTTTTTATTTACCCTCATTCTTCTCTAACACATATAAATCTTCTTCAATATTAGATAATTTTTCAGTTACAAGCTTTCTTGCATCTCCAATTGCTTGATTGTATGCAAATGGCCCTACTAACTTTATCATTTCTTCTATTAAACGTTCTGCTTGGAAACGTCCAATCTCATCTAAATCTTCTTCAACGAAAAATTGCTGAATTTGTGCTACAAGCTCTTCTTTTTTATCAGTCGGTATTTTTATGTTCATCATCATTAGTTACCCCTCTATATTTAAGATAATACTTTTCTTAACTCTACCATAGAAAAACGATTTCCTGGACAAGTTTTTGTAACCCCTTCTAACTCCCTATGGCCGAGTATATTTCCTTTCTCTATGGCAAACTGCTTCATAAACATTTTACATACAGAATATAATGAATTCATTTGTGCAGTAGTTGGATCATATTTATCAAAATTTCCCGTCATACATATTCCAATTGTATCACTATTATTATCTTTCGCATGTGCCCCAATATGTAAACCTCGCCCTTCGACTACAGTTCCATCTTCCTCAATAAAATAATTGTAACCAATCCCGCTCCATCCTCTTACCTTTTGATGAAATTCGTGAGTTTTATACACATCCCATCCATCTTCTGACGTATGATGGATAATCAGCTTTTTTACCTTTTCTAAAGGAACTAACTCATCTTGAAACGTTAAATTTGCACATTTAATTTCCATATGAACATTCTCCTCTTACAAATCGATCATAATAACTGTTTTATCATCTGGTCTTATTCTATTTTCTTCTTCTAGCCTTTCAATGATTGCTACATATTCTTTTATACTATTCTTTCTTATATATATCACAATTTGTTCTAACGACCACTCTGGATGGAACAATCCGTCCGAACAAATAAAGATTCCACTTACTTCAGCTACATGTAATTCACCATATTGTAAATAATCCATAGCTTCTTTCATCCCATTTGCAACTGAGTAGCCATTTGGCATATTTGCAAGATATCGATTGTATTTTAACTGCTCCCGAACATCTTGAAAAACGTGTTCTTCCGGGACTGGTAAACCTTTTTTACGATCCTCTTCTCTCTTCTTTTTTGCACGTTTACTAATTCCTTGAACCGTATCTTTCGTTAATACTCTCATCGCTCCATCCTGAAGTATTGCAACGATCATACAATCACCTAACTGTGCATATTCAAGTTTCTCGCCTTCTATTTGAACTGCTGCAATACATGTACACCATAGATGGTCTTTTTTTCTCGTATCAACCTTGTACTCTAGCATCTTGTTTTGCAATAATTCATTCGCCTTTGCAACTTCACCTTGTAAACTATTAATCTCCCGTAACGAAGTAAAATGACTTGCAAATAAATGCGAAGCGATGTATGCTCCATTATGTCCTTCTTCATCACAAAATGGGACAAGTGGCGTTGCACCATCACATACACCGTACATCATGTTATGTTCATTACAAAAAAATGAATCCTCACATTCTTGTTTTAAAGGACTTTTCTGTTGATATGTTGTTATCTTCATATCTGTATCCCCTTTCAAATCATAAAATACTCAAATACTCAAATTGTTTAGATTAATCTAATTTTCCGAAATAAACTGTTTTTACCTAAAACTTTCAATTTCATATATAATCTTGAAATAATATGATTTTTCAGTGAAGGACGGGAAAAAGATGGTCAGATTTCTTGGTGTTATTTTTGGTTCTATTATTATTGCAATTGCCTTTAATCTTTTCCTTATCCCCCATAAAATTTTAAGTAGTGGAATTGGCGGAATTGCTATTATTTTAGGAATTGCAACCCCTGTGAACACAGGCATTATTAACTTTGTATTGAACTTACCTATCCTTATTTTAGGATACATAGGTCTTGGAAAAAAAGTAATTTTTAACACAGTTGTCTCTGTAATTGTATTATCTGTTGCACTATATTATATTCCTGTAAAAGTCGTAGCAACAGATCCACTTTTATCATCTGTATTTGGCGGTGTCATCGCCGGAGCTGGTATTGGTCTTGTCTTTAACTGCCATGGTTCAACTGGTGGATTTGATATTATCGGTATGTTGTTATCTCGCAAGCGAGATATTAAACTTGGTGGATTCCTTATTGCATTAAATACTGTTGTTGTTGTCATTGCGGGATTTTTCTTCACTTGGGATGTTGCCCTTACAAGCTTACTTTCAATTTATGTAACTGGTAAAGTAATTGATGCCGTTCATACAAAACATCGTAAAGTTACACTTATGATTGTAACAAATCAAGCGGAAGAAATGAAAAAAAAGCTTCTTTCAACTGTAGTACGCGGAATTACGTTACTTGATGGTGAAGGTGCTTATTCAAACGAAAAAAAACGTGTACTTATGACAGTCGTTTCTCGTGAAGAATTAGCAAGTATGAAACTAACGATTTCCGAAATTGATCCTCATGCATTCGTTAATATTACAGAAACTGTTGAAGTGTTAGGATTGTTTAGAAAAGCATAAAAAACTAGGTGGACCTTAACCTAGTTTTTATTTTGCATAAATTCAATTCGATTTCCAAACGGATCTGATACGTAAAATCGAATCACGTCTGGTCGTGCATTATCATCTATTACTTCAACACCTTTCTTTATTAACTCTTGTTTAAATTCATCAATTTTCAAAACATAAAAAGCTGGATGCGCTTTTTTAGCTGGATTAAAGTTTTGCTCAACTCCGATATGAATCTCTTGATTTCCACACTTAAACCAACACCCACCACGCTTCTTTAATTCCTCCGGCTTTGGAATTTCCTCCATTCCAATTTTATTACCATAAAATTCTCGCGCTTCTTCTTCACATCCTACGGGCGCAGCTACTTGTACATGATTAATTCCTTGAATATAATTTTTCATATTACTTCCCCCTCTTCTATTCTAATCGTATAACGAAAACACATTCATGTAACTTACAGAAAATTAATTAAGCAATATAAGATTCTCTTATTACTACCTTTTATACCTTCCACTAATAATAAAAAAAGAAAATTTATTCTGTAATTTCCATTTTTTATAGAAATAAACGTCACACCTATATTATAGTTATTAATAGATCCATCTTTTTTAGATGCTAATTGTACGGAGGAAATATTATGAGTCGTAAAAAATATTCATCTACTCAAAAAAAGCGTCATCCGAACGTATCTGGACGCCTGCGAAACCATATACAAAATCGTTCTTTAGCAGAAATGTACGCATCTCTTTTCGAACATAACCCTGATAGTATTATTTCATTGAATTTAGAAGGAGTTATTTTACATATTAATCCCTCTGCTGAAAGAATATTAGGTTATACTTCTAACGAATTAGAGCGAAAAACAATCACTTCTATTTTAGAAGCACATATTTCTGATCAAGTGCTACAATACATAAAAAATACTGCAGCTGACAATCAAAAAGAGTATATCGTCTCTATTTATCATAAAGACGGATATTTACTAGATGTCGTAACAAAACTAGTTCCTATTTTTGTTAAAAATCGTTTAACAGGTGTATACGCCATTATGAAACCCCTTGAAAAATCAGAAAGAATTGAGAAAGTATTACAAGAGAGTGAGAAACGATTACGCACATTAATGAATTCAATGCCTGCATTTGTTATTTTTAAGGATCATGAAGGACGCTGGCTTGAAGCAAATGACTATGCGCTTTCTTGTTTCAATTTCCATAACGTACCTTATCATGGAAAAAGAGATAATGAACTCATTCAATATAACGAAGCGTACCGCGAATCTTTTTTGCATTGTGAAGAAGTCGATGAACTAACATGGCAAAAGGGACAAATTCTTCACGGAGAGGAATTTATTATACATAGAGATGATTTCGACCTAGTTTTAAGTATTTCAAAGGTCCCACTCTTCCATCCTGATGGCTCACGCAAAGGTCTTATAGTGATGGGAAGGGACGTTACCGAACTAAAAGAAACTGAAAAGTTATTACGAAAATCCGAAAAGCTTGCAGTAGTAGGACAACTGACAGCTGGAATTGCCCATGAAATTAGAAACCCGCTCACTTCATTAAAAGGATTTTTAACATTATTACATCCAGAAATAAATGAGGAAAATAAATGGTATGTGGACGTTATGTTGAGTGAGATTTCACAAATGGAATCTATAACAAGCCAATTTATGGCGATGTCTAAACCACAAGTGTTATCTATTCATACATGCAACGTACAAACATTAATTGAAGAAGTTGTAACTTTTATTTTACCAACAGCAATTATGCATAGCGTTCATATCATCATGGACCATTTCGATTATATTTCTGACATTCAATGTGACAGTAATCAATTAAAACAAGTTTTTATTAACATAGTAAAAAATGCGATTGAGGCTATGCCTGATGGTGGTAACATATTCATTCAAACAACTTCGTTAGAAAATGATTTTGTTTCAATACGCATTATCGATGAAGGTTGTGGGATTCCTGAAGAGCGTATGGCTCGTCTTGGCGAACCTTTTTATAGCTTGAAAGAAAAAGGAACTGGCCTTGGCTTAATGATGTGCTATAAAATCATTCAAGAGCATCACGGGAAATTATTCATTTCAAGTGAATTAAACATAGGAACAACTGTCGATATCCAATTACCAGTTGCTACAGCTCAGCCTGTAACAAACTCTTAACTATGGTACATGAATATAGTAAAAGATATCTGTTATAAGTAGTTCAGTTATTGTGGAAAACATCTACACTAATACGCTAAAAAGCTCAAAGTCCCTATATGACTCTGAGCTTTATTTTTGTATACGATTTATTTTATTAAATCCACTCTTTTCCATGTTTACGAATAAACTGAATATCATTTTCATAATGTTCAAGATGCCCTTCATCTATCATCTTTTGGAAGTTCATATCGCCTTCTAGTGCTTTTCTTTTCATGTATTTACATAATCCTTCTAATCGTAGAAGTACCATCTCCAAATAATCCTCGGCGATGCCATCACTTTTATAGGACTCAAAAAACAATTTAACTCTTTGCTTTATGCGGTCTGCATGCTGTAATGAATTATAATAAACCGCCGCACCTGTTTCCTTATAATAAACTCTACTTAATGGGACACAAGTGTAAAGAGTATAGGCTATGTCCCAAAGTCTTGGTCCAGGACCAGCAACATCAAAATCAATAATACCTACTGGTTTTTCGTTATTAAAAATAATGTTGTATATTGCAAAATCATTGTGGCATACAACCTCTATTTTATTTGGAGTATTATCCATCGGTTTCCAATCATCTGATAACGGGAAATCACTCACAGCATCATGATAAAGACGGAGCATCTTCGCTATTTCTTTTAAAACATCATTAGACCACATGTACTCTTTTAAAGGGTAATTACCAGCTTCTCCTTCAATAAATGATAATGTCTCTCTATCTTTATCATCAATACCTAAAAACTTTGGTGCATAACTAAAACCTTTGTTTTCCAAATGATTTAATAGCTTATGAATTTTGGTACTGCCTTGCTTTAATTCTCGTCGAACAGTATCTTCCGAACGATATACGTTTGAGACATTCCCTCCCGTTAGCATTTCTTCATTTTCGTAGTTTGACATCTAATAGTTCCCCTCCATTATTCTACATTTCCTTTATATTTTAACATAACTTTCCTATTCTCTTTTAACCCCTTAAATTGCAACAAAAAAATCGAGTATAAAATCTTTATGATTTTACACTCGATTTAGTCTACTATTTATGCATGTAAAAATATTTTTTCATACCATTCTGTTGCCTTCTCTACTTCATTCATCGTTAATTGATGTCCTCTATTTTCCCAATGCATTGTTACATTAGCATCTACATTTTCTAATAGCATCTTCAATTCCTCTGACTCAGAAGGTGAACAAATTGGATCATTTGTTCCAGCAGCAATAAACACTGCTTTCTCTCCTAAATTAGGAAGTTCTATCCCTCTTCTTGGGACCATTGGATGATGAAGAATGGCACCTTTTAATGCATTTTCATAATGGAATAATAAACTCGCTGCAATATTTGCTCCATTTGAATACCCAACAGCTACGATATTATCTCTATCAAATTCATATGTTTTTGCTGCTTCATTTAAAAATTCATTTAATTCCTTCGTACGGAAAACAAGATCCTCTTCATCAAAAATACCTTCTGCTAATCGGCGGAAGAAACGAGGCATCCCATTTTCTAATACATTTCCACGAACACTTAAGACAGAAGCTTCCCTATCAATTCTTTCTGCAAGCGGTAATAAATCTAATTCATTTCCTCCCGTACCATGAAGCAATAATAGTGTTGGTTTTGACTCATCTTTTCCTTTTTGAAAAACATGTTTCATCATTTTTCTCCCCTTTCAATTCCTTGTATAATTAGTATAATTCTCTTACTTAAATTGGTAATAACCCTTGTTCAATCTGTTTTCTATGCTGATTATATCGCTCTGGTAATTTTAATTCCTCACCCATCGTCTTCTCCACGCCCTTTTTTATTTCATTACAAAAAACGTTTATTTGCTAAAATTCATTATTCATTTTGTCCATATGATAAAGTTCAATCCGCAATGCTATTTTATCTCAATTTTGAGATGCCTCTCAAAAAAACTAACACATTTCATCTCTCTCAGAAAATATCTTGAATTCGAGATAATCCGCAAAAAAAACTACAGTTCTTATGATTATATTTAAAATATTGATTTTATGTTTTTGACTATCCTTCAAAAATACCTTGAATTCGAGATTTATTATAGTCTAATTAGTTTTTATTGTCAATGCGTATATCGTTTCATTTTTTCATCAAAAACAATATTCTGATAACTCATCTCCATCAAATAATTTGTTTGAAAAAGAGCAACAGACAAGCGGGAACATTCATGTAATAAACTTCTACTTTTCCCATAACCAAAAAAGCCATACAAATGTATGACTTTGTACTCATATTTTTTGTTCAGCTACATATTTACTTACCAATTACGGAAGGAAACAATTCCGAAAGTGGAACTACTCTCCCCATCTCATCTTTAAACACAATATGCTCTCTCGTTAAATGGCGCGGGCTCTTTACCCCCGCCGCTGCCGCTAATGAAAACAAACTATATCTCATGCTAATAATGTAGTTCATTACTCGCCATTTCTTCTCATATGGATCTAACGCTTTTTGGTAGTGTGGATTCGTAGTTGCAACACCCGATGGGCATTGCCCTGAATTACATTGAAGCGCCATAATACAGCCACTTGCCATCATAAAGCCGCGTGCTGAATTTACGGCATCTGCACCGATAGCTAAAGCAATCGCTACTTTATCTGGTGTGATTAATTTCCCTGAGGCAAACACCTTTAATTTATCCCGAACACCGTAATGATTCGCCGTATCAATAAATGTAAGTAATGCCGGTATAAGCGGTAACCCCATACTATCTGCCATCGATTTATACGTTGCACCTGATCCACCTTCTGAACCGTCGATTGTAATAAAATCTGGATAGATGTTTAATTCTTTCATTGTTTTTAATAAATCTTCCAAAGGCTTCTGTTGACCAATTACAATTTTCATGCCCACTGGTTTACCACCATTTTCTTGCAAATCTTGAATAAAATATAAAGCCTCTGCCGCACTATTAATAAATGAAAATCGATTTGGCGAATTAATCGTTTCACCTTCTCGTACTTTCCGAACGGAAGCGATTTTCTCATTTACCTTCTGTCCTTCTAAATGACCACCACGTATTTTTGCTCCTTGCCCAAATTTCAATTCAAACGCTTTAATATTATTTTCTTTCGCCTTCTCCATAAATTCCTTCATCGAAAAATTCCCGTCCTCGTCACGGTATCCGAATAATCCAGGACCAATTTGCGCAACGATATTCGCACCCGTATGTAAATGTTCTGGAATTACGCCCCCTTCCCCAGTATTAATCCACGAACCACCTGCCATTTTTGCACCAAACCCAGCTGATAAAATATAATTTTCTCCAATCGCACCGTAAGATGTAGCTGACGCTCCAAACATCCCATACAGTTTCCATGGATATTTACGATTTTCGCCGACTATAATTGCATCATCTTCTTCATACAACCAAAGGTTTGTTGTATCCGCTGTCAATTTTTCTCTTCTTGAAAATAACCCTTCTTTATGAATCATATACTTTTTCCCCTCACGTTCTTGCGTGAGATTCACACTTAATTCATCTGTTAATGTGGGGAATAATGTATTAGCAATATAATAGCCAGATTCCTCAAAATCCCGTTTTGATCCAAAACCAAGTATTTCAGAACGGTATTTTGCTAGAAACATAACACTTTGAAAATCGTAGCGCGAAAAAGGCTTTCCGTCAGTATCATGATCAAACCAATATTGCCTAAATTCTGGGCCTATTTTTTCGAGTAAATAGCGCATTCTACCTAAGTATGGATGCAGTTTTAATATAGAATGATGCGTCCGTTTTTTAATAAAAAATGTAATGATAAAAAAGACAATTAAAAGTAGCATCAAAAAGAGCAATATACTAATAATAACGAGTAGCGCTTCACTCATTCCGCTTCCCCCTATATATGAAATTCCATAATAAAAAGAGAACACTCGATGTGTTCTCTTTTTATCCTTATTCACACTAACGTAGCAAGATGCTCTTTCGCGTCATATTCAACTAAACTTTCAGCATTTTTAATTCGATGAACAAAATCTGGGTTAGCGATTAATGGTCTTCCGAACGCCGCTACATCAATTGTTCCTTCTTGCAATGCTTCTTCTGCCTCTTTCGGATTCAAATTACCCACCCCAACAATAGTACCATCCCAGTATTTTCTTACTAATTGATGAAAATTCTTTCCGTCAGCAATAACTTGCGTATAATTCATCGTTGAAGGGTGAATCATCGTTAATCCAACTTCTTTGAACATATTTACAAAAGTTTCAATCGCAAATTCTGGGTTTCCCCACATATAGGCAGGGTTATCACCTTTAAAGGCAGAGAAGCGAAGCAGCGTTTTATTAGCTCCAACTGCTTCAATTACAGCCTCCGTTACTTCTTTCATAAATGTTAACCTTTGCTTTAAGTCCCCGCCATATTTATCTGTGCGCTTATTTGCAAATTCATAAGTAAATTGATCAATTAAATATCCATGTGCACCGTGAATTTCTACTCCATCAAACCCAGCTTCGATTGCGTTTTTTGCAGCTTGTGCATATTGACCGATAACTTCTTTTATTTCTTCTATTGTCATTGCTTCTGGTATATCAAACGGTTTACGAAAACGCGGAACATTACCCTCCGCAGCAATAGCAGACGGTGCTTGCGGCATTTGACCACCAATTATTTCGTGATGACTCATACGTCCAACATGCCATATTTGAGCAATAATCGTTCCGCCTTCTTTATGTACTGCCTCTGTAACAGGTTTCCAAGAATCAATTTGCGCTTGTGTATAAATACCTGGCACTCCTGGATTCCCTTTTGCTCTCGGGCTAATGACAATTCCTTCTGTAATAATTAATCCAATCCCATCCGCAGCACGTTTTTGGTAATACTCTACTACATCAGTACCAACTACCCCAGTCTCATTATTTGCAAAACATCTCGTCATCGGTGCCATCGCTATGCGATTACGAAGAGACCAAGATCCAATTTGAATCGGATCAAACACCTTTGTTTCATCAATGTTTTCAAAAGATCCCCAATTATTTATATTTGTTCCTGCATAAATATTTGCTGCTTTATTGTTTGAACTTGTCATTTTTCTTCCCCCTTATAAAAAAATTACTATAATCGCATCATACTTACTTTTAAATAGTAACGTCAATTTATACGTCTTTAACATTAAATATTCGAATATTAAACAAATAGAATAATAAAAACAAAAATTAAAAAGGTTTCCTAAGTAGGAAACCTTTTTTAGTTGACCATATAAGGCTAACAATTCGTTTATCTCTTTTAAATAAAGAAAATAAACAATTATTATCTCCTCACATATGGAAAATCTCTTAACAATAGAAGTGGGAGTGGTTCAGTATTCTTCTAAAAATAATAACTTATATACCTAAAACAATGAAAGCCCTACCTCTCTTTCATCCTTACGGCTCCTCGTCCGTGCCAGTGTGAATCAGGATTGCAAAAATCAAGTAACTATTTTATCGAGTTATTTAATTAAACTTCGAACATTCGTAAAAGAAATTAAAAAATAAAAATGGATTAAATTGTAGTAATAACAAAAGAGGTTAATGCTCTAAAAGTGGTTTGAAAGAGTTGAATGTCTTTGAAATGATTGATTTTCTATAATTATATTCCCAAAAAATTCAAGATCTTTTTTGGGATGTAATACATTATCTACAATGAATCTTAACAAAAGCTTTTTATTTGATTTTCTGTGATACCTTCAATTAATCCCAGCTCACTAATCAAAAATTCATGTGCGTTATCTAACATTTTCTTTTCGCTTGCATTAAGTGCTTTTTCTTTCTGCATACGTAATAAATCACGTACAACTTCAGCACCTTCTTGTATTTTACCCGTTTTTATTTTATCAGTGTTCAATTTATACCTTTGTTTCCACGTAAGTAATCTATCTGATTCCCCATGCTGAAAAATATCTATTATGTTTGTTAATGCCTTTATATCTGTAACTGGTCGTATATTTGAATTCAATATTTTCCCCATAGGAATCATTACTTCCATATTACTAGCCGACATTTTTATAACATAATACTGTCTTTTTTCTCCTGAGATTTCCTTTTCTTCTATGGCTTTAATTATACCTGCTCCGTGCATTGGATAAACGATGTTATCGCCAATTTGAAACAAATAATCCACCTCCATATATGGTAACCTTCTCAATCTTAACACACATTTATTTTTTTAGCAAAATTTTTATAATATCACAAAATTATTTTCTATGTCAATTTATTTACACATAAAAATTCAAGCTGTACAGAAACACTAAAAAACCCGCATTTTGTTACATTTTCCACACACATATCTATTCTAATTTCACATTCTCATTTAACATAAAAACACATTACTACATATGAGTAGTAATGTGTTTTTTATAAGGTATAGGAAAACATTCACTTTTAATTTTACGTCTATATACTAACCTGCTTACGAACTGTTTCTCGCGCTAAAAGAAAACTCATAATCACTTGCGCAGCTACTCTACTCGTCATATCTCTAAAATCAAGAGTTGGATCAATTTCTACTATATCCATCCCTTGAACGAGTGGCTCTTTACCAAGGAATTCAATTGCATCAAGTAAAGTTGTACTATCCATTCCACCAGGACCGATTGCTGGACAGCCTGGCGCAAACGCTTGGTCTAATACGTCCATATCAAGAGAAATATAAATAGAAGTCACACCTTGTTTTCTTAATACTTCAATACTTTCTGAAATAAGATCTTTTATTTCTCGCTCTCTTACATCTTTCATTGTATACACTGTCACGCCATGCTCTTTTGCATATTCATGGTACGCTCGTGCATTTGAAAAATTACGAATCCCAATTTGAACGAGTTGTTTTCCTGTAATTACATCATTTTCTAGTAAACTACGGAACGGTGTACCATTTGATGGACCACCATCATCTAAATTACGTAAATCATGATGGGCATCAAATTGAATAATACCGACCTTTCCTTTACTATTTGCAAACCCCGTTATACTCGGAAAACTAATCGAGTGGTCACCACCAAGAACGATTGGTATCATTTTCGGATTTACTTTCGTCAAGTGACCAACTGTTTTCGCAATTCGGTTATGACTCTCTTTTATATCTGTCACATGCATCGTAATATCACCGCAATCATGAAGAACACTTTCTTTCATATCATGTTCTTCTGTAATTGCGTACGTGCTATATGCATCTAACATTGAACGAATTGTTTTTGGTGCAAAACATGCTCCTGAATGACTAATAGATGGTTTAGAAAGGGGTGCTCCAATTAAGGCAGCACCGAATATTTCCTCTCCTTCCTCCCAATCTTTAATCATTTCGCTCCATTTCGTTACTTCGCGATCGATAAACTTTGCATTTTTCTTTAAATAGTGGCCGTGCTCCACGATTGTTCACCTCTTGTATATGCGATATTACCATTCTTCCATACTGTATTTACATGACTTACGCCGTAATGGTACGGTACGTAAGCGTAATTATACGCATCCCATAAAACTAAATCCGCCTTACGACCAACTCTAATTTTCCCAGCTACATCGCCTCGATTAATGGCATAAGATGAGTTAACTGTTACCGCATTCCAGACTTCTTCTGGTGTCATTTTCAGTTTCAGCATCGCAATGCTCATAATAAGCTGAATGTTTTCAGTTGGACAGCTACCTGGGTTAAAGTCTGTAGCTAAAGCAACCGCAACACCTTCATCGATCATTTTGCGACCGCGTGCGAAACTTTCTTTATTTAAATAGAAAGTTGTTCCTGGTAATAAAGTTGCTACTGTATTAGAATTCGCAAGCATTTCAATTCCTTTATCAGAAGCGCCAACTAAATGGTCCGCTGACGCTGCACCGATTTCAGCCGCTGCTTCCGCACCACCAAGAGGGTCGATTTCATCTGCATGAATTTTCACATCAAAGCCCAGCTCTTTCGCTTTTAATAAAAATTCTTTTGATTCTTCTACAGAGAACACACCTGTTTCACAGAAAATATCAACGAACTCAGCTAATTGCTTCTCTTTCATCTCTGGTAATAGATCTAGCATCCATTGTAAAAATTCTTTCGATCTTCCTTTATACTCTTTCGGAACTGCATGAGCACCTAAAAATGTTGAAACTAAATCAATTGAATGCTCTTTTTGTAATTGTGCAGTTACCTCTAATTGTTTCCATTCCGTCTCATCATCTAATCCGTAACCACTCTTCGCTTCTACGGTTGTTACACCGAAAGATAGCATACGGTCTAAATGAAATTTCGCTTTTTGAACAAGTTCTTCTTTCGATGCTTGTTTCGTTGCATTTACAGTTGAAAGAATACCTCCGCCTTGTTCTAAAATTTCTAGGTACGGAACTCCTTGTAATTTTAGCGCGATTTCATTTTCACGAGATCCACCAAATACAAGATGAGTATGCGGATCTACAAGACCAGGAGAAACCATTTTCCCACCGCAATCAATAACCTCTTTCGCTTGTAATCCTTTAGCTTCTTCCGCTGTTCCAACGAAAGTAATTACGCCGTTTTCGATTCCAACAGCACCGTTTTCAATAACAGGAAGCGTGTTCATCGCTTCCTGTCTTAACAAGCCATCTTCTTGATCCATTGTTAGTAATTGACCGATATTTATTAGTAAAGTGTCCAGCATGTTTCTTCCTCCTTATTTCATCATTGGAATGTTAACGCCTTTTTCTTTCGCAGTTTGAATCGCTAAGTCATAGCCAGCATCAACGTGACGAACAACACCCATACCAGGGTCAGAAGTTAATACGCGTTCAATACGTTTTGCCGCTGCTTCTGTTCCATCTGCAACGATAACCATTCCAGCATGAAGTGAATAACCCATACCAACGCCACCACCGTGGTGAACAGATACCCAGCTTGCACCGTTTACACTGTTAATTAATGCATTTAAAATTGGCCAGTCTGCTACTGCATCACTACCGTCTTTCATAGATTCTGTTTCACGGTTTGGAGATGCTACTGATCCGCAATCTAAATGGTCACGGCCGATAACGATCGGTGCTGATAATTCACCATTAGCCACCATTTCATTAATAATGCGGCCAAATTTTGCACGCTCACCATAACCAAGCCAACAAATACGTGATGGAAGACCTTGGAACTCCACTTGCTGACGTGCCATACGAATCCAATTACATAAATGCTCATTATCCGCGAACTCGCGTAAAATAACTTCGTCTGTTTTATAAATATCTTCTGGATCACCAGAAAGTGCTACCCAGCGGAATGGTCCTTTTCCTTCACAGAATAATGGACGGATAAATGCTGGAACGAATCCTGGGAAATCGAAAGCATTTTTTAATCCTTCATCGAAAGCAACTTGGCGAATGTTATTTCCGTAATCAAATGTAATCGCACCTTTTTCTTGCATTGCAAGCATTGCTTCTACATGTTTTTTCATACTTTCTTTTGATAATTGTACGTAACGTTCTGGATCTTCTTCACGAAGTTTCTCTGCTTCTTCTACTGTATAACCTACTGGAATATAACCATTTAATGGATCATGAGCAGATGTTTGATCCGTAACTAAATCTGGCGTAATATTACGCTTCACTAGCTCTGGTAAAATCTCTGCCGCATTTCCTAACAGTCCAATTGAAATTGGCTCTTTCTTCTCTTTATACTCGTTCGCAATAGTTAACGCTTCTTCTAAAGACTCTGTATACAGATCACAATATCTCTTTTCAATACGACGGTCGATACTACGCTTATCTACATCAATAGCAATTACAACACCGCCGTTCATCGTTACAGCAAGAGGTTGTGCGCCACCCATGCCACCTAAACCAGCAGTAATCGTTACAGTACCTTTTAATGAACCATCGAAATGTTGACGTGCCGCTTCACCAAATGTTTCATATGTTCCTTGTAAAATCCCTTGTGTTCCAATGTAAATCCAGCTACCTGCTGTCATTTGTCCGTACATCATAAGACCTTTTTTCTCTAGTTCACGGAAGTGATCCCAGTTCGCCCATTTTGGTACTAAGTTTGAGTTCGCTAAAAGAACGCGAGGCGCATCTTCATGTGATTTAAAAATTGCAACTGGTTTTCCTGATTGAACAAGTAACGTTTCGTCGCTTTCTAACGTTTTTAATGAATCAACAATTGCATGGTAGCTTTCCCAGTTACGAGCTGCCCGGCCAATTCCGCCGTATACAACTAATTCTTCTGGTTTTTCAGCTACTTCAGGATCTAAATTGTTCATTAACATTCGAAGTGCAGCTTCTTGAACCCATCCTTTCGTTTGTAACTCAGTACCTCTTGCCGCACGAATTGTTTGTTGTACTTTTTCCATTTCAATCTCTCCCTTTTCTCATTTTATAGTGCTGCATTTACATCCAATCTTTCCTTTATTGAATAGTTCGTTTTTAACCAATGCGCGATATTTTCGATATCCGTTGAGAATATACGGTCATTTGTAATAGAAGGCACTTGCTGACGACCTTGATGATAGAACGTTTTTGTAACTGTACTCATGTTTTCAATCCCGCGATATTCTGCTGCTTGCATCGCACAGATCATCTCAATTGCAAGAACGCGTCTTGCATTTTGAATAATTTGATGCGCATGACGTGAAGCGATTGTTCCCATACTTACGTGATCTTCTTGGTTAGCTGACGACGGAATTGAATCTACACTCGCTGGATGAGCTAATGTTTTATTTTCTGAAACGAGTGAAGCCGCTGCATATTGCATAATCATGGCACCTGATTGAAGTCCTGGTTCTGGACTTAAAAATGGTGGTAAGTCATTTAATTGCGGATTTACTAGGCGTTCAATACGGCGCTCTGAAATATTTGCAAGCTCCGCCATCCCTACTTTTAAGAAGTCCATTGCAAATGCAATTGGTTGTCCGTGGAAATTACCACCAGAAATTACTTTTTCCCCGCCATCAAAAATAAGTGGATTATCTGTTGCTGCATTCATTTCAATTTCTAATTTTTCTTTCACATAATTTAAAACTTGCCAAGAAGCACCGTGAACTTGCGGGATACAACGAAGTGAATATGCATCTTGTACACGAAGTTCTCCTTGTTTTGTCACAAGTTTACTATCATGAAGAATATCACGAATTCTGCTTGCCACTTCCACTTGCTCTTTATAACCACGCGCTTTATGAACATTTTCATCGAATGCATCAATAATGCCGCGTAATCCTTCCATTGTCATCGATGCAATTAATTCTGATTGATAAGCACTTGCTTCAGCTTCTATATAAGAAAGAACCCCTTGCGCTGTCATCGCCTGCGTACCATTGATTAACGCAAGACCTTCTTTTGCTTCAAGTTCAATAGGTTCAAGTCCTTCTTCTGTAAGAGCAACCATCGCATGAACTCGTTTTCCTTTGTAGAACACTTCACCTTCACCTAATAAAACGAGAGCAAGATGAGATAAAGGTGCTAAATCACCGCTCGCTCCTAGTGATCCTTGTTGCGGAACGACTGGATGAATTTTACGATTTACAAACTCAAGAAGCATATTTACAACAAGTGGTCTAACACCCGATACTCCTTTTAACATCGTATTAGCTCGTAAAATTAACATACCGCGTGATACTTCTTCCGGGAATGGATCGCCTATTCCGCACGCATGTGACTGAATTAAATTATGCTGAAGTGCCTTTACATCATCTTTTTGAATAAGTACATCACTAAACTTTCCAAATCCAGTTGTAATACCATAAACGACTTTTCCGTCCTCTACGATTTTCTCAACTACTTCGCGGCACTCCGCTACCTTTTGCATACTATTTGGACAAGCTGTTACACCTTCACCTTCAAGTAACAACCTCTTCATTTCTTCAACTGTCAATGTATGTCCTGTTAACGTAATCATTCTTTTTCCTCCTTATAAAGGCAAAAGGGGACCTTATCTTTTTAAGACAGACTTCTGTCCTAAAAAATAAGGCCCCCTTCTAACTAATAGACTATGGGCAAATCATATGTGATTAATTCCTAAACCAATCGCCTCATGCTCAGATCCTTTTACAGGTGCACCAATCGTTCCATAAAGTGCAACAGCAACCCATTCGCCTTCTTTTTTTCCGTCGTATGGTGTACCGCGCACAATCGCAAAGCGAAGTCCTACTGTACGAAGAACGTCTGCTAACTGAATTTGACCTCTCGTCACTCCGTACAAAGCTTCCATAATTGCATGATAAAGTGCATGTGTTTCTCTGTAAACATCTGTTTCAATAACTCGGTTGCTCTTAGCCGCTGTTTCCATTGCTGCTACTACTTTTTGCGAATTCATAGAACCAACTTTCCCAGTACAATATTTCCAACCTTTTGGAATAGATAATACGGGACTTTCATTCTCATCCGCAAGTGCCAACAGCATAGCCATACGACCAATTCGATGTGTTCCTTGAAGAAGCATGTGACTCTCTCATTTCTTTTGAATTATTTGAATATTACTTAATTTAAGAATATATGAAAACGGTTAAATCGTCAATAGTTTAAAATATTATTCAAGCAATTTTTTATCCCTCTCATACTTGTACTTGTGTACACAATTTATTTACAGATTTTTTTCAGACGTGCTATAGTCTCACTAACAGATGCAAAGGGGCGAGATTTCAGTGGCGAAGCGAAAGGATATTCATTTTCGAATTGAAGAAAAATTACTTGCAAGGTTTGAATCGGCACTCCATTACGAAAGTTTAAATAAAACAGACGTATTAACACATGCGATTCAGCAATTTTGCATAAAGGTGGAATGTGAAAAAATGAATGATGTAAAACGCCAATACAACGTTAGTAACCATTTACAAACACGTATCGATACGCATACATATTTCGAAGAGAAACGAGTGAATGTAGATGAAATCGTCATTGAACATTTACAACTTCAAGGGAAAGAAAAAATATTAGAGGTCGGATGCGCTAACGGAAAATTCCTTTCCCTTTTGCAAACGAATGGTCATAAAGGACATCTAACTGGTTTTGATCAATCGGAAACTATGCTTTCTGAAGCTACAATAAAGAATAATATAATCGAATGGAAACTGGGTGATGCTAGTAAACTTCCTTTCGAAGCTAATTGTTATGATTGGGTAATCGCAAGGCATATGTTATACCACATGAAAGATGTCGAAAAAACAATTCAAGGATTCCATAAAGTAATTCGTCCCGGCGGCGCACTTTTAGCTACAACAAATTCTAAAGTTTCATTACCTCGTATAGATGAAATGTGTAACAAAATGTTAGTCGCATTTGATTTACCAAAAACATCACCGTCAGCAGCTCCATTTTGTTTAGAAAATGGTAAAGATCTATTACACTCTGTTTTTTCAACTGTTGAAGAAACAATTATTCATAATGCACTTGTTTTTCATCATGCCACTCCAATCATTAACTATATTTCTAGCATGTTTCCGTCGCTGAATATACCTGATAATATGTCCCTTCACACCGAAATGAAGGACTGGCTAAAAAAAGAAATAGATAATGAATTAACAATTCATGACGGTATATGGAGCGATCCGAAAACGTTAGTAATTTATCGATGTAAAAAGAAATAAGCTAGCATTCGCTAGCTTTTACACGTTTTCCGGTAAAAGATTCTCCATCATCATATTGCCCTTGCCACTATAAAAATTTATATTATGTTCATTCGCTACCCCAAAATAAGAGGCAATCGCTATTCCAAATGGTACAAATGCATGTCCTTGTGCTGTAATAATATTTGCGTGCTGTACAACTTCTTCATACACAAAATTTTCTACTGGAAAACAATCTAATTTTTGATAATCTATGGTCGCTGTATAAGAAATTTCTTTAAATAAACCTGCTCTTGCTAACGCATACGGTCCAGCACAAATCGCTGCCACTAATTTTTCTTGTTCAGAGAATTGACGAATAACTGAAAAAAGCAGTTCTGCCTCTTTCATATGTATTTCATCTCCACCTGGAATAAGAATCCCCTCATACTCTTCCACACGCACTTCATTTAATTCTATGTGCGGTTGTACTTGCAAGCCCGTTTCACTTATAACCATTTCTTTCGTTACACCCGCTGTAATAATCTCATATTTATTTTTCAGCAATGCCGTTGCTACCGTAATTTCAAACTCCGCAAATGTTGGGTATACGAATAATAATATTTTTTTCATAGTCCTTTCTCCTTTAGCCACCCTATAAAATATGCCTCTAATTCGTCCACTGCTAGTACATTAGTGTTCACATAAGTTATAGGAAATTGTTTATACCATTTCTTTTCGATTTCTACTAATTTAAATTGTTCATCAAATGTACTTCGATTTCTTGCCCTATCATTATTTTTTCTATCATACAAATTCTCTTTCGAAACATCTAAATAAAAAATTGCATCTGAACGACATTCTCTTAATTTATACAATTCATCTTTTAATTCTGTTTCTATATCCCACTCTTTCCCTATCATCTTCGGATAAAAAAGTGTATAAAATTCAATATCTTCTGGTCCGCGATCAAAAATTATGACTGAACTTTTCACATTTTGAAACTCTTTTATTTTTGCTTCAATAAACATTTTTTGATTTGTAATAAACCCCTCTTTTGAGTTCATATCTAAATACAATTCTTTTCTTTTTTCTACAATTGGATATGGATTTTCATATATAATTGAAAGCCCATATTGCTCTAACCTTTTTGCCAATGTTGTTTTTCCACTTGCCATCGGTCCTTGGAGTGAAATTACGTATGCCATCCTTCTCATTCCCTTACACTGTAATACATACATAAATAATATACAGAATTTTAAAAACTATCAACAAAATATATACTAGCTTGTTTCTTATTCTTATCTAACTTATAATAAAAAATAGAGACTATGACGGACGCATAAATAATGTAAGCTTGGAAATCCAAGCTTACATTATTTTTTGCTTCCACTTTTCTTATAAAAAGAGTATACTAACATGGAACGTATGTTCTTAATGATTACATACAGTAAGGGGATAGAACAATGGTATACGACACAAAAGCAATTTCTTGGAATGAATCTTTAAAACAACTTCAACGCCGCTATACAAATAAACAAGTTGACCGAAAAGAATTTGAAGATATCGAACTGATGGAATTCTTCCGCGATAACAACTACATTTCTTTACCTACACATATAAGCGGCCTATCAACAACACGTTTTACTTCTTACTCTATTTTCACAACCGAAGATAAAGATCGTAAAGTTGGCACACTTATCATTGAATACGTAGAAGATGACAATGATATTTTACGCGTTGAACAACTATACTTCGTTTAAATCACAACGCTTGGTCAAAATGACCAAGCGTTCTTGCTTTCTATGAATCTCACTGTTTATAATATGAATAAAAGAAAACCACAATCATTAAGGGGGGGTACGCTTGCTCGAAGGATGGTTCAGTTGGTTCATTGTATTATGGACTGTCATTTTATTAGGGCTTATGTCTATCGGTGGATACTTTATGTTCAGAAAATTTTTAAAACGATTACCAAAAGAAGACGGTATGTCTATTTTAGATTGGGAAGCACACTACATAAATAAAACGAGACATTTATGGGCTGACGAGCAAAAACAATTGTTAGAAGAGCTCGTAAGTCCTGTTCCAGAACTATTTCGCGATGTTGCTAAATCAAAAATTGCTGGCAAAATTGGAGAGCTTGCCTTACAAGAAAATGCCTCCCAAATTACACAAGATTTAATTATTAAAGGATATATTATTGCCACACCAAAGCGTGATCATAAATTTTTAGTTAAAAAATTGCAAGAAAAAGAGATTGATTATTCGAATTATAAAACTTTACTTGCAAAATAATCTTCATTTTTTATTTCCCTATTTTCGACAAGTTACGTTTTATACGTCGTGGTTGGGACAGAAGGTGCTAACAATACCAATAAAAAATACAGCGTCAAAGACGCTGTATTTTTTATTTTATACATATACAGTTTTAAGTTAGTTTCATATCTTTCTCATTATAAAAACCATCTTCTTTTTCCATTTCCTTCTGTAATTTCGTAAAGGAACGGTACATTGCAATTCTCCATGAAACAATCATTGCAAACGCAAGTAAGAAGAACATACCGCTAAGTTGTCCTAAATCAAGAGATTGGCTTAAGTATGTTTTAAACACGATACGCACTACAAGTAATCCAATTAAAATAAATACAAATGCTTTTGAACGCTTCAAATAAATCTCTTGTCCGCGTATTTCAAATTTAGATGTTTTAATAAGAAAAATGGAGAAAAATAGACCAACGACAATCGCTTCTAACATTTCTGCTGGAGTTAATCGAAAATCTGGAAAAACATACATCAATGCTCCTGTGCTCATAAAAAACGGTGGGAGTATAATTTTTTTCAATGTTGCAGGTTTCTTAGCTGCTTTTAAACGAATAAACATCGCACCGACAGCCATACAAACAGCAACGATACTTGATAACAAAACTATGTTCATATTTTCTCATCCTTTTTTGTGGCTATATGCAAAATATAATTTCATTATATGCTTTTCCGTTAGTATTTCCAACATTTTCACAGAATAATACTAAAAACCGGTAAATCCACCAAATAAACTTGAGAAATATACGATAATTTTCGTCATCCAATTAAAGTATAGGAAGATCCCCATAACGATCATTATGTATCCTCCGACTTTCATGAACGCCATACTATTTCTTTTAATCCAAGACATTTTCGTAATAAAGAATGAAAGTACGAAAAAGGGAATCGCAAATCCAAGTATGTAAGCAATCATATAAATCATTGCCGATTCTGGATTTGTTGCAGCTAATCCAATTACAGACACTAATATAGGCCCCGTACAAGGTGTCCATCCAGCGGCAAATGCTAATCCAATTAGAACTGAACCAAAATAACCACTCGGACGGTTTTTAAAAGTAAATTTACGATCTTGCATTAAAAACTTCGGCTTAAATACACCGACAATAATAAGACCGAACACGATGATAAATATACCACCTAGCTGTCTAATTAAATCTTTATAATCCGTAAAAATTCCTCCGATAAAACTTGTACCAAATCCAATTGCGATAAATATAATCGAAAATCCAAGTAAGAAAAACGCTGTATGTATCATACTTCTTTTGCGAAGCATTGCATTTTCTTCTTTCAATTCAGAAACCGACATACCTGTTATGTATGATAAAAATGCCGGATAAAGCGGTAAGCAACATGGGGATATAAATGATAAGAACCCAGCTCCAAACGCTAAAAAAATACTAATATCTTGCATTATTCCACTCCTCTCCTCCTCCATATTGTAGCAAAAACAATTGAAAATACTATGGACATTTCATGAATTCACTTTTCCAACGTGACAATAAGAAAAACTACCCTTCCACACAGTTTCTAATAAAACGTTTTCATTTCCTTCTATTATATAGAAAAATCTCAATTGAATTATGAAACTCTTTCTAATTGTTACTAACATAACAAAGGTTCCACAGTTTCTCAAATCATTAGCACATTACAATTAACTTCACACATATTAAGCCTAAAAAATTTTTTCAAATGCTGTCTTTATACAATGTAAAGCTGATTTTACAATACTTTAATTATTATTAATTTCAAGATTATGCATAAATATCATACTTTTATTATTATTCTATAAAATTTCGCACTTTTCTTTCATTTGACCCTTCATTTTTAATTTTGTATACTTCCCTCTAGTTATATATGTCCGTTACGGAACAATTTCATATAGATGGGAGGAATTTTTCATGCTTCGTTATTCTCTTTTAGTTTTATTAGGAGCGTGTAGTTATGGGGTTTTAGCTATTTTTGTTAAACTTGCATATGCAGAAGGATTTTCACTTGGAGAGGTAATTGGTAGCCAGTATTTGTTCGGTTGGATTATTTTACTTGCTATTACACTTCTATTTTCTAGACATCGTGTTCCACTAAAACAAATGTTAATTTTATTCGTCGCAGGTACGTCTGCAAGTTTTACTGGAATTTTTTATTACGCTTCTTTAAAAACTGTACCAGCTTCTATTGCAATTATACTTTTATTCCAATTCGTTTGGGTTGGAATTATTATTGAAGCAATTACAACGAAAACATTACCTTCAAGAGAAAAAGTTATTTCAGTAATCTTCTTACTTGCAGGTACATTTTTATCAAGTGGGTTATTAGAAACATCAGCTGGTGATTTCGATACGACTGGAATCATTTTAGGCTTATTATCTGCTATTACATTTGCAACATACATTTTCGTAAGTGGTAAAGTTGCCGTTGAAGTACCTTCGTTACCACGCGGTGTCCTTTTAATGGCTGGCGCTTTAACTTTAGTCATGATTGTATTCCCGCCAACATTTATTTTTAACGGAGCAATTTCTCAAGGCCTTTGGAAATACGGCTTAGGATTAGGAATATTTAGTATCGTTATTCCGTCCATTGCCTTTACAATCGGTATTCCAAAAATCGGATCTGGCTTAGCAACTATTCTTGGTGCAGCAGAACTGCCAGTTACAACAATTATGTCTGTATTCGTTTTAAAAGAAGCTGTACTATCTTCACAATGGGTCGGTGTATCACTTATTTTAATCGGTATTGCAATCCCGCAAATTGCATATGCAATGCGTGGACGTTATAAAAAACAGCATACTCATAAAAAAGTTGCAGCATAAACGAGAGAGGATTTTCATTTGAAAATCCTCTCTTTTATTATTGTGTTATATAATTAATACAAATATTTCACTTAAGAAAGAGGGGATAATAAGTGGCATCCATTCCAAATCAATTAACAGAAAAACTTATTTCTATTCGTCGCCATTTACACGAATACCCAGAACTATCGTACGAAGAATTTGAAACAACAAAAGCAATAAAAAATTGGTTAAAAGAAGCTAATATTACTATTATTGATTCCAGTTTAGAAACAGGAATTATCGCTGAAATTTCTGGTAATAAAAACGGACCGGTGGTAGCGCTTCGTGCTGATATCGATGCCCTTCCTATCCAAGAAGAAACAGACCTTCCATACACTTCAAAAATACAAGGTAAAATGCATGCTTGTGGGCATGATTTTCATACAGCTGCTATATTGGGTGCGGCTTACTTATTAAAAGAAAAAGAAGCTTCTCTTAACGGAACTGTGCGTTTTATATTCCAAGCTGCTGAAGAAAGTGGAAACGGAGCATGTAAAGTTGTTGAAGCTGGACATTTAAAGAATGTGCAAGCCGTTTTTGGTATGCATAATAAGCCCGATTTACCAGTAGGTACAATCGGTATTAAAGACGGTCCACTAATGGCTGGAGTAGATCGATTTGAAATTGAAATTCATGGTGTTGGAACACATGCAGCTGTGCCTGATGCCGGCGTCGATCCTATCGTTGCATCATCTCAAATCGTTATGGCACTTCAAACAATTGTAAGCCGAAATATTAGTTCTTCTCATAACGCTGTCGTAAGTGTAACAAACATTCATTCAGGGAATACGTGGAACGTTATTCCCGAAAAAGCAATATTAGAAGGAACTGTCCGTACATTCCAAGCTAAAACACGTGAAAAGATTCCGGCATTAATGGAACGTATCATTAAAGGCATTTCTGATGCACTAGGTGTAAAAACAGAATTTCGATTTTACCCAGGTCCTCCTGCTGTTCAAAACGATAAAGTACTCACTGATTTTTCTATTCAGATTGCAGAGAAAATGAATCTAAACGTTATCTCTCCTACACCATCAATGGCAGGAGAAGACTTTTCTTTTTACCAACAAGAAATACCAGGTTCATTCGTCTTTATGGGAACAAGCGGTACACATGAATGGCATCATCCAGCTTTTACAGTAGATGAAGAAGCATTACCTATTAGCGCGGAGTATTTCGCCTTATTAGCCGAAGAAGCTATTCATCAATTATCACAAACAAAAAGCCGTTAAGTTACCCTTAACGGCTTTTGCTTTTGCTTATGCTGTTAAATCTCGTTTTACAAATACAGTATAGGACACCCCTAAAAATACAGCTAAGTATAGAAGAAGCATACAAGAAGCGAATGGGAATGTTACTCCATCAATAAAGCTCCCGCCCTTTGAAAGCCCATATAAATCTGTATTCGCTGGTAATAAATATTTCGCCCATTCATATCTTGCTGCCGGAATTAGCGCTATTCCCCCTGATAATGCAAGAAATAGAGAAATCCCGATTGCACCTCCGCTCGATCTCGTTAAAACAGAAATCATAAATGCAAATGCAGCATACACCAGAGTTGGTAGCCACGATAAAATATAATATTTACTTGCTTCTACGAAAATATTTTGTTTTATTATATTTCCGTTTTGAACGACAAATTCAGTCCAAGCTGGTTGTTGGAATTTATAAATAATTAGCCCACATAATACGGAAAAAATCATATTAAATATAAATAATAATGCCGAAAATATAACGATTGCCAAAAACTTAGATGTTAAAATTTTAAATCGACTCGCCGGACGAATCGTTAAAAATTTATATGTTCCCCAGCTATATTCATTCGCAAAAATTGTACTCGCATATACGAGAATAAACGGAAGTAAAATAGGAAAAACAATAAAACCAGTATCTCTCATGAAAGAAAGTGGAGAACTACTTGCTGGCGCTGTATTCGTATCTAAATGCTTCATTTTAAGCTGGTATTCCTTTACAAGCTCGTCTCCTGACTTTTCTGTTAAAATATCCTCTTTTTTCATGCCGAGCTTTTTCTCAATTTCTACAGTGCGTTCTGTATAATCCGCTTTCCACCCTTTTGTTTCTGGCTCTAAATACTTTACCGTAACCCATCCTAACCCAATAATTAATACCGCAATAGCTGCAAAAGGAATAATCGTTCGCTTTCGCTTAAATATTTTATACAGCTCGTTATAAACTAAATTAAACAATATCTTTTCCCCCTGTTAATTCTAAAAACTGCTCTTCTAGCGTTTTTCTTTCTTCATATACACGATAAACTTGAATATTTTTCTCCATCAATGTACGAAGAATATTTGGAATTTCTTCATCTTTCACGTTTATAATTAATTCGTTTTCTTTTACTAAAACATCGTATTCTAAAACCTCTGCCGCTTTATTCGCATCATCTACACGGATATGTATTTCTTCTGTTTCTTCCTTTTGATCATTTTGAATATTTTGTGTTGCGACATATTCTCCGTGCTGAATAATAATAACCCTGTCACACATTAATTCAACTTCTGAGAGTAAGTGACTAGAGACAAGAACAGCTTTCCCTTGTTCATGTGCAATTTTCTTTATGTACATCCGCATTTCATGTATACCACTAGGATCTAATCCGTTCGTTGGTTCGTCTAGTATTAATACATCTGGATTATGTATAAGTGCCTGAGCAATTCCTAAACGTTGTCTCATACCGAGTGAATATGCTTTTACTTTACGGTCAATCACTTGTCCCATTCCTAATAGTCGCACAACTTCATCGATACGCTCTTCAGTTACATTTCCATTCATTCGTCCGAAATATGTTAAATTTTCATAGCCGCTTAAGAAAGGATAGAATTCTGGTGTCTCAATTACAGCGCCAATTTTCGCAGCAGTTTTTTCAAATTGCTGTTTTACAGATTGACCATCAATCCATACTTCTCCTTCTGTCATACGAATCATTCCGACCATCATTCGCATTAATGTCGTTTTTCCAGCACCATTTGGTCCTAATAAGCCAACTACTTCACCTTTTTTCACTTCAAAACTAATATTTTCTACTAACGTCTTTGAACCAATTCGCTTTGTTAATCGATCAACTTTTACGATTGCTTGCTCATTTATCATTCCATACAACCTTTCTTCTTAACTCTTTTTTTCAGTTCTTCCCACTGTATCATGATTAATAACATGTGTAAAATGAAGAAAAAGCCATGATTTCTCATGCCTTTTTCCTTGTTTCATATGACTTTTCACCCTTTAACCTTTGTATAAACCTACAACATTGCCACATTGATATTATAATGACGGTTATCATAACAACTGCTGTTACCATTATCGCATACGTCGTAATCGGTGCATTTGTTACTCCTTGGATTCCTACTGCTTTCATAAAAATAATAATAAATAATTTCAAAAATAACATACCATGAATTAATCCGAAAACGAAAGCTCCTCCGTAAATTAATAATTGCTCATGACACAATAAACATAACATTTCCTTTCTCGTCATATTCACTACTTCGTACGATTTAAACTCCTCTCTTCTTACCTGTAAAAAAGAGGCTGTCATTTTATAAGTAATGAAAATACATACAAAAACTACAAATAGAAACATAGCATAAAACCACTTTACAAATATAAGTGTATATCCCGCTTTATTTGTTACAACTTCATTGAATCGGAATGATATCATAAAAAAACAAATCATTGTATTCATAGCAATCCACGTAAATTGTTTTAACCTTTTGGTAGCAAATGTTTGTATATTTTTTCTCGCTAACCGACATAAAGACATAGATCCCTTCCCCTACCTTACTTCATAACATACGCATTCTATACTACTAGTATATAAAAATATGACATTTTAAACATCGCACTTCAATCGGAATCTTTACTAAGCCTTTAGTCCTAGAAATAAAACTATTTACATACTATAATTACAAAAAAAGGGAGGGGTTATATGCGTGTAAAATTACTGTTTATTCTTTCTTTGTTACTTTTCACTAGTTGTAGCCCACTAAAAAACAACGAAGACGCCACTGTTAAACCATACAAGTTAACAAAAGAACAATCTGATATTTTACAAATGACTCCTATACAAGAAGGAAATAGAATGTTTTATGATGTTACAGTCAAGAATAATAAAGATGAACTACATGCTACGATTGAATATTATCAAAATGGTAAAAAAGTGAAAGAGATTGCTAACATAGCTTCATCACATTTTTTAGAAAAGAAAATAAGGCTTTCTTTCATACCACCATATTTCCAATTTGATAAAGATGTACAAGAAAAAGGTCAATGGTACATTAATATCGAAGGTGGTTCAACACTTGTTCCTGCAGTAGCTCCTCCAAGCATAAATAGTTCTGCAACCACTACAATTCAATCTACTAAAAACGTAAAATACAATCAAAAAACGATTTTAGCCGCTGTAATAAAAACAAGTAAAGATACTTTAAGTGTTCCTAAAATTGATGAAGAACCAGGCATTGAGTTACTCTTAAAAGAAAACGAACACGTTTATCTATTTAGTATCGAGCTAAAAAAAGAAAAATAAAGAGGAAAGGCAACTCAAATGCCTTTCCTCTTTATTTTTTAACAAGGTGTACTTTTATATATATAAATTAAATCGCTTTTTCGTCACGATTACTACTCGTCCTTCTCATCTCCTATTTCTATTCGTTTCTTCTCTCTTGCAATTTTCAAAAACTCTAACAACTCTGGATTGTTATTCATTTTTTTATAAGCCACTGACATTTCTGCAACAAAATTAGAATCACATAACTCTTTATATACAACTTCTGTTTTATACAATTTATTTGCGGATACAGGTATTACTGTAATTCCAATACCTGCTGCTACAAGCCCCATGACAGTTTGATACTCCGTTGCTTCTTGTACAATATGCGGACTAAAACCTACATCGCGGCAAAGCGATAAAATTGTATCGTATAACGCTGGCCATACTGGTCTCGTAATAAATACGAAAGGTTCATCCCTTAAATCTTCGATATGTAGTTCGTCCTTTTCAGCAAGTGGATGTGCCTTCGGTAAACATAACGTACACGAAAGTTTTTGAATTGGTTCTAACTCAAGTAATTGCGTTGGAATTGGCGGACGTAAAAATCCAATATCAATTCGATTATCATGAAGTGCATGCACCTGATCCGGTGTTGACAATTCATGTAATGCAACAGACACTCTTGGAAATTTCTTTCTATACTCCCTGACGATTGACGGTAAAATATCATAAATCGCCGCACCTACAAAACCAATTGAAAGTGATCCCACTTCTCCCCTTTGAGCACTTTGTGCGACTTCTACTGCTTTTTCAATTTGTTCAAATGCTTTTTTTACTTCTTTTAAAAACATTTCTCCCGCTTCTGTTAATTCAACCTTTCTCTTCGTTCTTGAAAATAACATAACTCCCATTTCTTTTTCTAATTGCTGAATTTGTTGACTAAGCGGTGGTTGTGTCATTTGTAGACGAGCAGCCGCTCGTCCAAAGTGCAATTCCTCTGCCACTACAACAAAATATTGCAAATGCCGTAATTCCATTTTGGACACCCTTTTCATTTTCGATTAATACATCTAATATATTAATAACATATAATTTATATATTAGACAAATATTTCGAATGAACGTATAGTAGAAATTGCGAATTATTTTTTACAATTTTTATGTAAAAAAACAAAAAGGTGGTTACTGTATGAAATGGTGGAAGTTAAGCGGACAAATTTTATTATTATTTTGTTTCGCTTGGACAGGTGAATGGATTTCAAAACAGGCACACCTCCCAGTTCCAGGAAGTATAATCGGTATTTTTTTATTATTAATCTCATTAAAATTTAACATAGTGAAAAAAGAATGGATACAAGACGGTGCAGACTTTTTATTAAAAGAACTTATTTTATTTTTCATCCCTTCTGCAGTCGCTGTCATTCGTTACAAAGATACATTATCACAATATGGAATCGATCTCATTTTAATTATCGTGATTAGTACACTTTGTGTCACTCTCGTAACAGGACTTTTAACAGAATTGCTATTAAAGCGGAAAGGATCCACACAATGATCGGCTTTCTTTGTTTACTATTAACACTATTCACATATTGGGTATCTAAAAAAATGTATCAACGCTGGAATTGGAGTTTGCTTTCTCCCCTTCTTGTATGCCCAATCATTTTAATTGCTTTATTACTTGGATTAGATACACCATACGAAACCTACGAATCTGGTAGTCATTGGCTAACAGAATTATTAAAACCTGCTACAGTTGCTTTCGCATGGCCAATCTATAAACACTTTAATTTATTAAAAAAACATGGAACGGCCATTTTAATTAATGTCATTGTTGGTTCATTTCTATCGGTTATTACTTCCGCACTATTAGCTGATTTTTTTCAAATTGACTCTACAATAGAACAAAGTTTAGCACCGCACATTGTAACAACACCTATTGCAATGGCTATTTCAGAAATGATTGGCGGCATGTCACAATTAACAGCCGTTTTCGTCGTATTAACTGCCTTAACTGGAGCATTACTCGGTCCTACGCTCATACGCATATGCCGTATTAAAACAGCGCTCGCAAAAGGGATAATGCTAGGTACTAGCGCGAATGGAACCGGAACATCAAAAGCATTTGAAATCGGTCCTGTAGAAGGTACAATTGCAAGTTTATCAATGCTTTTAACAGCTGGAGCTAGTTTAGTTATCGTTCCGCTTTTCTTATCTTGGATACAATAAAAAAGAAAGTGTTTAAACACTTCTTTTTTATTTGTATATTTATATAATAGATCATAGCCTTCCGGAAACGATAAAGATAATTTTTTCACTTCATCTATTTCATGTATTAACTCATCAGGGGCTTGTATTTTCATGTTACCGCCTATTAACTTTACCATATAGTAATACACATGAACTGGTACCCCATATGTTATCCCCGTTTCTTCCCATACTTCACGAACACAACACCCTTCAAGCTCTTCTCCCTCTTCTTGTCCTCCGCTCGGCACAGACCATCGCTTCTCTTCATTTACTTTTCCTTGTAATACCACTAGAAATTCATTCTTTTCATTCATACATATAGCTGCCGTACCAATCCATCTTTTCATCCTATCTCCCCATACTAAATTTCTATCTTTTTTATATTTATCCTTGAAAAAAGAGGAAAAAAGTAAAAAGATGACGAAAGTTTACATCAACTTCATGAGCAGTCCCTTCTTAGAAATTCAATATGGAAGGATGAAATTATGATTTCTAAATATGTTGTGGAGTGTGTCTTTTGTGAAGAAAACCGAAAACCTCGGCAAGCCATTGTCACAGTGCCTGCTACTTCTCAGCTACTAGCAATCCAAAAAGTACGGGCTGAATGCAAACGCCGCTTTGGAAAAACTTTATTATTGCAAACAGAAATTAAAGAAGAATTACTCTTTGAACAAAAAGAAAGCTGACCATAAATTGGCCAGCTTTCTTATCCGATCATATTTTCACATGAAGATTAGGGGCATCCTCTTTAAGGATCGGGATTTACCCATTATGTGCGTTCCATAATGGTCATCGAACAATATATTTCTATACAATAAACTATTGAATAGAATAGGGCAAAACTTGTTCGCATTTTTAGAAAAGGGATAGGGATATAATTCAAGTAATACTTCGAATACTCGAACTTTACACTTATTATATTAAAGCAAATCTTTTTATATGGGAAATATGAATTACTTACATAATTCATTCGTAAAATATATTAATATGTTTCTATATATTCTCTTTAATCTACTAACAACATACATCCAGCTAATATTGGTGTCATAATCATCGAAAACCTTAGAAGCATGCGAGGTGCATAATTTGTAAACTTAGCTCCTATATATGCGCCTAACATTGTCCCGATTAAAACTTGTACTAATAATACATAATCTAAATACCCTTCCGAACTATATCCAAGCCCACCTCCAATTGCGATTGGTAATATAACGAGCATTGTCGTCCCTACAGATTGACGGATCGTTAAACCTAATAGAACCATTAACCCGAGTTGGATAAAGGGTGCTGAACCAATCCCAAACGAACCAGCTAAAATTCCAGTAACCAGTCCGAGACATATACATTTAATCAAGTTATCCTTCGTAAGTTCTTTTCCCTCTTTTAAAGACGACTGCTCCCTGTTTTGAAACATAATCAATCGAATAAACATAAAAATTGCAGATAAAAATAACATACCCGCTGTAAACCAATGCAACAGATGTGCTGGTATTAGCGAACCAAACTTTGAACCAATAAAGGAACCAATTGCTCCAAATCCCCCAACAATCCCACCTATTACAAACACAACATTCCCTTCTCGGTAATGACTTACTACTCCAGATAATGTTGTAAATGCCATAGCAGTTAAAGATGTTGCAAGCGCAACATGAATAGGGATATGGAATACTAGAGTGAGTATCGCGATGATAAATCCTGCTCCTCCTGCTCCGACAAATCCTAATAAAACTCCCATTAATAACATTGTTATAATAATTGCCACATACTCCCCCTCCAATACCCCAATTATCTATCATATGCGCACTTCTATACAAACAAAAAGCACCCTAAATGGATGCTCTTTCTACTTTTCTATATTGATAATATGTACTTACTCTTGATTAATCAAAATAACAGCAGGACCAGAAACAACTACTCCGGCCACTTCTATCTTTTCAAATTCCATCACTGTAATAGATATAACTCCTTCTCTTTCCATCAATTCCTTACTCAGGACTTCAGTCGGTATTGATTTCACCGTCCTACCTCCTTTTCATTTTATACAAAATTACAAAAACTACCCAATGCCTCTAAATATATGCATCACCTCCACTTTCATTCCTTATTCCAGTCAAAATTCACATCCCCTTTCTATAACATATTGAAAAATAAAAAGCACTCGCCAAAGCGAATGCCTTTCCATTATTTACTCTCTATTACTTTTAACATTCTATTAATAAATGCTGCCGATTCCCCACGTGTTGCAGAACCTTTTGGCATAAACTCATTATTCTCATTCCCTTTTACGATACCTAACCCATAAACACGTTGAACCATATCAATAACGAAAATAAACGCAATGTACATTAATATATACAAACAAAAATAAATGTACAACATTCCCCACAATATAGCGCTTTTACCTTTCCAAATAACACCTTCTTTATCCCACTATTTGCGGACAGTTAGACTCCCACCTCAAAATTCGGCTGTACAGGGTAGGAGCCGGGTTGCCCATAAAACCCTACTGATTAAAATTTTACTTTATTTTCACTTGGCAACATAATTCATCTGACCAATCATATCTTTAATCTTTTGTAGTTCTCGTGCTGTATATATTACTTTACTTGTTAAAACTTCATTTCTGAAAAACGTTACAATTTCCTCTCTATCTTTAAATCTCGGCAATTCTTCATTAGAAAGATCAATAACTTCTTTTCCACTTTCATTTTCAAAATATACAATCGGTTTTACTTTTTCCTTTACAATATCTACTTGCATTTCTTCCAAACAATTATATAAAGTTTGAGATAGTATTTTCGCTTTATACGCTGGATTCCCTTCATTTCTTACTTGCATAGTTAATGAAGTTCCCTCCGTAATAAATTCAAACGTCTCTTCTTTTTCAATTTCATGTTGATACTTACCAATTTCCTCCATCATAAATGAACATACACCAGCATTTTCTCTCGTTAAACCATGAATTAATGTCCCCGTCCATTCTTTCGTCTCAAGTAGATAAATGCCAGTTTTACATAAGATGAGGTGATGGATTCGATTATCATTTATGTCACGTTTATCTCTATATTTATTGCGTATCATAAAAACGTTCGGTATAATATGAAACTCTTCTTCTAGTATTATTCCTTGCTCAACGAAACCTCGCTTCATATAATGTAATGTTTCATGCGCATTCACTTCAGCACCATTTTTGGTATATTCTCGTAAATCCGCAATTAAATTTTGAAACATATGTATTTCACTACTATGCTTATCTTGCATTTCACTACGTTCTTTACTATGTTGAACAGCCAATTGATTTTTCATCATACGCATATTTTCAAGTTCTCTAGCTGTATTCACTTGTAAATCATTATATTTTTTCTGTTCCATATTCTTTAAAGTATCCTGTTGTTCTTTATGCCCTGTAATCGTAGCTGCAATCTCATTTTCATACGTTTCAATCGCTTGTTTTTTTTCAAACTCTACTTGCTGACTCTCTGATTCTAACTGTTTATTTTTATAAAACAGTACAAACACTACAGCTAATAATATTAAAATCCCACCTATTAGCACATACTCCATATTATTACTCCTTTATTTCATTTCCGATTATTTTTAAACATATATCAAATACATTATACTATGTTATCAATATATACTTTGTAAAAATTATATATTTTTCATAAAAAAGCACCTTAAGCAAAATACCACTTTATTGTCCACAAGAAATTTCATTGCATACTTTTACTACTTCAATGAATTAAAAACAGACCTTATAATTACAAGGCCTGTTGCAAACTCCCTTTATTTTGTAGTAAGTACATATTGTAGTAAAGTCCTTGTTCACTAAGCAATTCTTGATGTGTTCCTCTTTCTATGATTTCCCCTTCATGCATAACAAATATTTGATCCGCATCTTGGATTGTAGACAATCTGTGTGCAATCGCTATCGTTGTTCTACCTTTTCGCATTTGCTGCAATGCCGTTTGGATCGCCTCCTCTGTTTCTGTATCAATATTTGCCGTCGCTTCATCTAACACTAATACTTTCGGATTAGTTGCTATCGTTCTAGCAAAAGCAATTAATTGCCTTTGACCACTAGAAAACGCAGCTCCTCTTTCGACTACTTCTGTATCATACTGCTCCGATAATTTTTCAATAAACGTATTCGCTTGCACAAATCGCGCTGCTTCTTCTATCTCTTCATCCGTTATCTCTTCATTATACATACGAATGTTTTGCTTTACATTTCCAGCAAATAAAAATGCATCTTGCAGCACAAGACCAATTTTCTTTCGAATTTCTTGTTCTTCAAACTTCTCTAAACCCACTCCGTCTATTACAATATTACCTGATTTAATATTGTAAAATCTCATTAATAAATTCATAATTGTACTCTTACCGCTACCAGTGTGTCCAACGAAAGCAACCGTTTGCCCTGGCTTTACGTGAAAAGATACATTTTTTAAAACGTCACGCTTTCCATCATATGAAAAAGTAACATCTTTAAACTGAATTTCCCCGTTAACTACTCGTGGATTTTCACTCCCCATTTGAACAGGAGCTAAATCTTTATCGTCCATTAAATGAAATACACGCGATGATGAAACGAGCGCTTGTTGGAAGAAAGATAGTTTCATCATCATCTCATTTACCGGCTGGAAGAAACGATGAATATAGTTAACGAAAGCATATAAAACCCCTACTTCAACAGGACTCTTTAAAGCGTCAATTCCAAATAAACCAAGAACTAACGCAATTGCTACAATATGAACAAGATCTGTTGCTGGACGTAAAAGTAATGCATCTAATTTCAATGTACGACGTCCAGCACTATAATGCTTGTTGTTCACTTCTTCAAACTCTTTTCTCATCCGCTTTTCTTGCCGGAACACTTGAACAATATTCATCCCTTGAATGGATTCATTTAACTTTGCATTTAATACACTCAGTTGATTACGTACCTCTAAATAAAAAGCTGCACTTTTCCGTCGATACAGCACCATAATCGCAAACATAATTGGAATTAATATGAGAGAGAATAGCGCTAATTTTACATCTAGTAAAAACATCGCTACTAAAATCCCCACTAAAAAGACTACATTTTTCACGAATGTTGATAGTACACTAACATAAAAATCCTTAATTGCTTCCGTATCATTCGTTATACGAGATACAAGTGTACCAATCGGCGTACGATCAAAGAAACTTAATGACAATTTTTGAACATGGTCATACACTTCAACTCGCATATCTTGAACAATCTTAAAAGCGATATTTTGAAAGTACAATAAGTCTAAATACGTAAATAATACTTTTAATAAGTGAGCAATAATATACACTACAAATAGAGTTACAAGTGCTGATTGTTCAAAGTTACGTGGTACTAAGTGTTCATCAAGAAATTGTTTAATTAAAAAAGGACCCATCATTTCAGCTACAGTTGCACCAACTAGAAATAAAAATGCTAATGCTAATAACCCTTTATATGGTCTCATATAAGAAAGCAATCTCCTTAAATCACTCCGCTTTTTCTCAGCCATCATACGCCTCCTTTCTCTACCAACGCCTCTAACTGCTGGCTTTCATACATTTCTTTATACCAACCATTTTCGTTCATTAGTTGTTCATGTGTTCCTCGCTGCATAACCTTACCTTCATCAATAACAAGAATAAGATTTGCATGCTGAATTGCACTTAAACGGTGCGCAGTAATAATCATCGTTTTTTCTGCTCTTTCTCGTTTCAATGCAGTTAATATAGTTTCTTCTGTTTTTGCATCTACAGCTGATAAACAATCATCTAAAATTAAAATTTCAGCATTCGTTAATAACGCACGTGCAATTGAAATCCGCTGTTTTTGGCCTCCTGATAGCGAAACCCCTCTTTCACCTACTACCGTGTCATATCCTTCCGAAAATTGAATAATATCATTATGAATACAAGCAATCTCAGCAGCCCTGCTAATTTCTTTATATGTAGCATCGGCCTTTCCAAAAGCAATGTTCTCCCCAATACTCGCTGAAAATAAAAAATGATCTTGCGGTACGTATGAAATTGCAGAGCGTACACCGTGAAGTGTTAAATCTCGAATATCCCGCTCACCAACTTTTAATTCACCATTAAAGTGGTCATACTCGCGAATTAAACATTTTAATAACGTCGTCTTCCCTGCACCGGTACGCCCGACAATTCCTAACGTTTCACCTTTTCTTAAATTAAAGTAAATATCTTTTAAGTTTAATAGTTCATTCTTTTTATAAGAAAACGAATCAACAGCAAACGAGACATCACCACTTGCTATAGCATGTATAGCATTTTCCTTATTCACTACATCCGAAGTTTGTGAAAGTATTTTCTCCACACGATCATACGAAGCACGTCCACGCTCCATAATATTAAATAGCCATCCAAAAGCTAACATTGGCCATACAAGAGTCCCTAAGTATGTTGTAAATGTTACCAATTCCCCTACAGTTAATTCACCCCGTACGACTAATAATGATCCGTAACAAATTGCGATTAAAAATGAAAATCCGACAATTAAGGAAATCGTTGGATCGAATAACGAGTCAATACGTGCAACTAACATATTTTTATGTACGACATCTTCCGATTTTTTCCGAAACGCTTGTAAATCCTCTTTCTCTTGTCCAAGTGAGCGAATTACCTTCATCCCACTCATACTTTCTTGTACTTTATCATTGATTTCAGAAAACGATTGCTGCGCTTTATGAAATCTTCTATGCAATAAAGTTCCATAATAATTTGTAGAAATAGCTACAATTGGCATCGGAATTAAACTTAATAACGTTAACTTCCAGCTAATTGTAAACCCCATCGCTACGAGTACACATCCTCCAACAGCTAATGAATCAACGAGTGTTAACACACCTGACCCAGCAGTTTGCTGAATCGCCTGAATATCATTTGTCGCATGTGCCATCAAATCGCCCGTACGACGTGATTGATAAAAGGATGGGCTCATCTTTGTAAAATGTTCATATAAATTCTTTCGCAATTGACGAGCTAGTTTTAAAGAAGATCCAAAAATCATAATACGCCATAAGTAACGTAATATATACATCGTCATTCCTACAACTACTAATAGAATAACCCAGTTCAACAATTTTTCAGACGTTAATGTTCCATTATTAATTTCATCTACTACAATTCCTAGTACCCTTGGTGCTACAAGTTCAAGAAGCGCGACACCAAATAACATAATAATTCCAATTATGTACGCTCGTTTTTCTTGTTTAAAAAACCAAGCTAAATTAAAAAATACTTTCATATTTATCCTCCTCCCTTAAAATGAGCGATATTTTCAGTTTATCAAAAATACAGAATTTTTAAAAGTTTTAAATATCTTTTATATCCAAAAGAAAAGGGCACTCGGTAAGAGTGCCCTTTTGCGCTTATTTTGTTTGTTGCTTATTCATCGCGCTCATCATTTGATTGATTTTCTTTTGGGAAGGTTTTTGTCCCATTTGCATCATCATCATTTTTAACATTTGTTCGTTAATTGGTGGATTTTTTTGTAAGTAATTCATCATATATTTGCGGGCAATGAAAAATCCTAACGCCACGCCTGCTACTAGTGCTACTACGCCCACTAGAATACCTAACCACATTGGCATATCTTTTCCTCCTTCATGTTGTCTACCTTACAGTGTACTAAAACCTTTTCAATAAGACAAGATACTATTCGACATTTTTTACACATATGTTCGTACTTGTTTGAGAGGATTTAACCATCCGTACTTTTTATTTTCATAATCCATCGCTAAAAATGTTAACTCACACTTTCTAAGCACCTCAAAGAAAGTTGTTTCCATGGATACATTTCCAGAAGTATTCATTCGAATATATTGTGGTTTCACCATTATTTCGCCATATTCGGCTCCTGTATAGAGCGTATGAGTATGATGTGTTCTTTCATATTTGCCAAGAACATGCAAAGCTTGTTCTAATTTATGATGAAGTTTCATTACTTGTAATGGCATCGTAATATACGTCATTTGTTTATATAATACTTTCTTCTCCGAAAGGGACCCAGATTCTGAAAATCGAGCAAATAAATCAAAAAACAAATATTCACGACCAAAGTAAGCTTTCGCAATATCCTCTTGAATTAAATACAATTCATACGTTTTCATTTTTTCCCTCCCGATCTGGACAACCTTTTCCCTACATTATATAAGAAAAAATTTGCAATGATTGTCTGACTACGGAGAGAGAAAAAACTTTTCCTGTCGAAAAAACTCAATTACATAGAAAAATCTCCCCATGCTGGAGAGATTTTTCTAAAATCATTAAAGCATTTCTTTTACTTTGCGAACAACGTTCTCTACAGTAAATCCATACTCTTCCATAATCTTCTCACCAGGAGCAGAAGCACCGAATGTGTCGATACCTAGTACATCTCCATCAAGACCTACGTAACGGTGCCATCCGAATGTAGCACCCATTTCAATTGCGAAACGTTTCGTTACTGCTTTTGGTAGTACAGATTCTTTGTACTCAGCAGTTTGAGCTTCAAATCGATCCATAGATGGCATGCTAACAACAGCTGCATCAACGCCGTCTGCTGCTAAAGCTTTTTGCGCTTCGATTGCTAAGCTTACTTCAGACCCAGTTGCAAGTAGGATTACATCAGCCGTTTCTTTCTTGCTTGCAGAAACTACATATGCACCTTTTGCTACTTTTTCATAAGTATCGTCTTTTGCACCTTCTAATGTCGGAAGATCTTGACGAGTTAACACTAATGCAGTTGGTGTTTTTGTAGATTCTAAAGCTAATCTCCAAGCTGCAACAGATTCGTTACCGTCAGCTGGACGAATAACAGAAACGTTTGGCATTGCACGAAGTGCTGCTAATTGTTCAACCGGCTCATGCGTTGGACCATCTTCACCAACAGCGATACTGTCGTGTGTGAATACATACGTTACAGGCAATTGCATTAATGCTGCAAGACGAATTGCTGGACGTAAGTAGTCAGAGAATACGAAGAACGTACCACCGTAAGTTTTTAAACCGCCATGTAGTGCAATACCGTTCATTGCTGCACCCATCGCAAACTCACGAACACCGTACCAAATGTTTTTACCGCTGTAATCAGCTCTTGTGAAGTCTTTTTCGTTATTCATGTATGTTTTGTTAGAACCAGCAAGGTCAGCTGATCCACCAAAGAATGATGGTACAGACTCTGCAATAGCATTAATTACAGCACCTGAAGAATTACGTGTTGCTGCTTTTGATCCTAATTCATAAGTTGGTAAGCTTTGTTCCCAACCTTCTGGAAGAAGACCATTCATTGCTGCTTGCAGCTCGTTTGCTAATTCTGGATATGCTTGTACATATTCACCGAGCATCGTGTTCCATGCAGCTTGTGCAGTCTCACCAGCATCTTGTACCGTTTTACGGAAGTTGTCATATACTTCTTCTGCTACATGGAAATCTTGTTCAGCAGTCCAAGCATATGCTTCTTTCGTTAATTTTGTTTCGTCTACACCAAGTGGAGAACCGTGTGAAGCTGATTTTCCTGATTTGTTTGGAGAACCGAAACCAATTGTCGTTCTTACTTCAATTAGCGTTGGGCGTTTTTCGTCAGCTTTCGCTTCTTCAATTGCTTTTGCAATTGCTTCAATATCGTTTCCATCCTCAACACGGATTACTTGCCAGCCGTATGCTTTGTAACGATCTTCTACACTTTCAGAGAATGAGCGATTTAAATCGCCATCTAATGAAATATCGTTTGAATCGTAAAGCACAACAAGACGACCTAATTGTAAATGAGCAGCTAATGAAGATGCTTCAGCAGAAACGCCTTCCATTAAATCGCCATCACCACAAATAGCGTATGTATGATGATCTACTACATTGTACGCATCACGGTTATACTTTGCTGCTAAATGTCTTTCAGCCATCGCCATACCAACAGCTGTTGCAATACCTTGTCCAAGTGGACCAGTTGTTGCGTCTATACCTGCTGTGTGACCATACTCAGGATGTCCTGGAGTTTTGCTTCCCCATTGACGGAAGTTCTTTAAGTCATCCATTGTTAAGTCATAACCAGATAGATGAAGTAGGCTGTATAGTAACATTGAACCATGACCTGCAGATAATACGAAACGATCGCGGTTAAACCACGTTGGGTTATTTGGATTGTGTTTCATAAATTGAGTCCATAATGTATAAGCCATTGGTGCTGCACCCATTGGCATTCCTGGGTGACCAGAATTTGCTTTTTCAATCGCATCAATGGATAATGTGCGAATCGTGTTGATAGAAAGTTGTTCGATTGAATGTGACATGCTATTCTTCCCTTCGCGTATGTTAGTAAACGTTTTATACATTTATATGATAGCTTCCCACGCAAGATTATACAACATGTATCGGCAAATATGTTGATGTTTTTTTGATTTTTTATAAAAAAACCAATGTTTCCGGCAATGTATGGGTATTCAATATGACATACTTTTTTAATGTTTTTATTTTAAAAATAAAGGGAATTATCTGTATATTTATACAAATATATGAACTTCTTCTATACCAACTTTTTTGATAAACACTAAAAAAATACAAAAAAAGCATCTAACTTCGATGCTTTTAAAATTCGTTAAATAATCCGTTTTCGAATCGAACTTGAAATAAAATCAATTATAATTACCATTAAAATGATGCCTAATAAAATAATTCCCACGCGGGACCAATTCCGTGAACTCAGTGCAAAAATTAATGGAGTACCAATACCACCTGCTCCAATAACACCTAAAATCGCAGCGGATCGTACATTAATTTCGAATCTGTATAACGTATACGATAGAAAATCCGGTAACACTTGTGGTAATACTGCATACCAAAGTATTTGAAACCGATTTGCACCTGTTGCGATTAACGCTTCCGTCGGTCCCTTGTCTATATTCTCAATTCCTTCCGAATATAGTTTCCCTAACATTCCGATAGAGTGTAATCCTAAAGCTAGAACTCCGGCGAAAGAGCCTGGACCGACAGCTTTTATAAATAAAAGGGCCATAACTAATTCAGGAAATGTACGAACAAAACTAAGTACAAATTTCCCAGTTACTGAAGTTAATTTTCCACTACTCATATTCGTTGCCGCCCAAAAAGCAAATGGAACAGATAAAAAGGCAGAAATAAATGTACCTAATATCGCAATTGCCAATGTATCAATTAAACCATGTAACAAATCTTCACCATCTGGTAAAGATACATAGGACCAATCTGGGTTCAGTACGCCTGTCATAATTGCTTTTGTAATTTCTCCCGCTGTATCCTTTATTCCCTCTAGCGGGACTCCTGAAAAGGCCCATACATATATAACTGTAAGTGCTATAAAAATAATCCAGCGATATACACTCGGTTTCTTCGGTTTCGGTACGATTATCGTCGTTTTACTCATTATAATTTCTCCCGCAACAATGTACTTACATAATCAATTAGCAATACAACAACAAGAGTATAAATAATAATAGAAGCAGTTTGTTGATATTGTAAAAATCCAAGTGTACGATCGTAATATAATCCAATACCACCCGCTCCTACTAAGCCTAGAACAGCTGCTGCACGCACATTCACCTCAAATGTATAAAGGACATAGGAGACAAAGTGCGCTTTTACTTGCGGAATTACCCCATAAACAATCCATTGCACCTTATTTGCTCCTACCGCTGTCATCGCTTCTAATGGACCTGGGTCAATTGATTCAATTGACTCATACAACAATTTCGCCACGAGTCCAATCGAGAAAAAAGTAAGCGCCAAAATACCTGGAAGTGGTCCTATTCCAAAAATAGCTACGAAAATTGCCGCTAATAATAAATCTGGTATTGTCCGGATAAAATTTAAAATCAATCGAGCTGGACTGTACAAAAATGCGCTAGTAAACACATTACTTGCCGCAAATAGTGCAATTGGAATAGCTAAAATCGCTCCTAAAGTCGTCCCAATAATTGCCATGCGTATTGTATCTAACATTGCTGTTGTAATAACTTGAAAATAGCTCCAATCTGGCGGCACCATCTCTTTCAGCAAATCCATCATATTAGGAAAACCAACTACTAGTTTTGTAAATGATGCGTCGACCTGCACACTACTTCCCCACAAAAGTAAAATAACTAGAATAGCCGTTAACATATGTTTCAATTTACTCGGCGGCTTCGGTATCGATTTCGAATATATCGTCACGTCATTCATTTAGCTGCCACCTCTAATAATTCGCTTTTCTGAGCTACGTCCCCATAAATTCCAGCAAATTTTTCATCCGTTGCCTCTTCTACTGAACCATCAAAAACAATTTCACCTGCATGTAATCCAATAATGCGTGTAGCATATTGCCTAGCTAAATCAATAGAATGTAAGTTTACAATTGTCGTAATTCCAAAATCTTCATTAATTTTTTTCAAATCATCTAGCACTTGCTTTGTTGTCAACGGATCTAACGATGCAACAGGTTCATCTGCCAATATGATTTTCGCTTCTTGCGCCAACGCTCTAGCAATCGATACACGTTGCTGTTGTCCTCCTGATAATTCATCAGCCCTCGCATATGCTTTTTCTAAAATATTCACTCTTTTTAACGATTGAAATGCAAGCTCCAAATCCTCTTTTGGAAATAGACCTAACGTTGTACGCAGTGTCGAATGATACCCAACACGTCCAGCTAATACATTCTTCAATACCGTTGACCGCTTTACAAGGTTAAAGCTTTGAAAAATCATACCAATATCCCGGCGCATACGTCGTAACTCTTTTCCTTTTGCAGCAGTAATAGACTCACCTTCTATTATGATTTCACCTTCCGTAATCTCATGAAGGCGATTTACCGATCTGAGAAGTGTAGACTTTCCAGCCCCGGATAACCCTACCATTACAACAAACTCACCTTTTTGAATTTTCAAATTTATATTATTCAATCCTTTTGTACCATTCGGATACACTTTGGAGACATTTCGAAACTCTATCACACATCTTACCTACCTTCTATGTATTCAAAACGGCAAACTAACTGAAACTACACCCCTTCCAGTTAGCTGCCATTTTCATATGTATTATTGCGTTTTTACTTTCTTTCCGTATTCACGAACGATATCAAATTTACTATCATCAGATTTAACGTATCCTTCATGTGAGTATACTTCTTTAATGATTTTGTGCCCTTCCTCATTCTTTCCTATTTCAATGAAAGCATCCTGTAATTTCTTGCTCCACTCTGCATCTAAATCAGAACGTACAGAAATCGTATCGTTTGGAATTTCCTCCGTAAATTTCACTATTTTCGTTTGATCGAATATATTAGGATAATCTTTTTTTACAATATTACGAGCATCTTGGAATACAACAGCTGCATCTACATCACCATTTAAAAGCGCAATAAGTGACTGATCATGACCTTTTAATGTAACAGGTTTCACATCTTTCAACGGATCAATTCCCTCTTTTAACAATACAGCCGCAGGCCATACATACCCCGCTGACGATGTTACATCCTGATAACCAATTTTTTTACCTTTTAAATCTTTTACACTGTTAATATTAGAATCTTTCTTAACAACAAACTCAGATTTATAAAAGTCTACTAAATCTTTTGTAGGAGCTCCTGTCTCATCATCTACACCAAAACGTTGTGCCTGTAAAATTACATTTGCAGCCTTTTTCTCATGCGCTAACACATACGCTGTTGGAGGTAAAAAGCCTACATCTACTTGCTTAGATGCCATCGCTTCTACAATTGTATTGTAATTCGTTGAAATACTAACTTTTACCGGCATATTTAATTTATCACTTAATAGCTTTTCCAACGGTTTTGCCTTCGCCTCTAACGTATCTGCATTTTGAGAAGGAACAAATTGAACATTTAAAGTCTTCGGTACATAACCTTTTTTCGTATCTTCATTTTTACTTGCACTTGATTCCTTCGTTCCACAGCCACTTAATAATCCCGCTGCTAGTACAACTGTTGTACTCATTACAAAAACTTTTTTCAACATATTAATGCCTCCATTTTTGTTGTTATAAAATAACCTTCCGTAAACATGAAGAAATATATCACACATTTTCACGAATAATTCCCTATTTACAGAATCTTTACACATTCTATACATTCACATTAAAATTCCCTTCATATATTTGATATGCTTAATTAGTAGATAACAATAGAAAAGGTGAATGATATTGAATCAAAATCAAATTGTAACTTTAAATATCTTATTAACAAGCGATATACATGGTACTGTTTATCCAATTCACTACCAAGATAACTCCCAAGCAGACATTGGTTTAGCTAAGATTTCCACTCTTATAAAAAAAGAACGTTCTCAAAACACAAACGTTCTTTTAATTGATAACGGGGACTTCATTCAAGGAACACCATTTACTTATCATTACGCTACATACGAAAAAGATATGGAAAACCCAATGTCCTTATTAGCCAACTACTTAGAGTATGACATTGCAATTATCGGAAATCATGAATTTAATTATGGAATGGATATATTAAATAATGCTGTGGCTACTGCAAATTTCCCTTATCTATCAGCAAACATTTTAGATAAAAACAGAAAAGAACCTTATTTCGGGAAACCATATATAATAAAACATATTGAATCAAATATAAAAATTGCTATTTTAGGGGTGACAACGCATTACATCCCCCATTGGGAACAAGCACATCATATTAAAGATTTACAATTTGAAGATGCATTTGAAACAACAAAAAAATGGGTTTCTTACATCCGTAAACATGAAAAACCAGATTTACTAGTCGTAGCCTATCACGGGGGATTTGAACGCGATTTACAAACCGGGGTACCGACTGAAGTTTTAACAGGTGAAAACCAAGGATATGCAATGTGCCATGAAATTGAAGGCATAGATATTTTACTAACAGGCCACCAACACCGAGAAATCGCTCACACCGTGATTAATGGTGTAACAATTTTACAGACCGGATGCAATGGACACTCAGTTGGAAAAGTAACAGTAACATTCGAAAAAGCAGAACAAAAATGGGTGAAAAAAGAGAGTTATTCAGAGTTATTGCCGGTACAAGGAATTGCGGCAGACCAAGATGTTCTTTCCTTGGTTGCCGATTATGAAGAGAAAACACAAAATTGGCTTGATCAACCTATTGGACTAATCTATGGGGACATGCAAATTTCAGATGCTATGCAAACTCGTTTGCAAGACCATCCTTTTATTGAATTCATAAATAAAATACAGATGGATATAGCTAATGTTTCAATTTCGTGCACAAGTTTGTTCCATAATACATCTCCAGGTTTCCCGAAACATGTAACAATGCGTGACATCGTTTCTAATTATATTTATCCAAATACATTAAAAGTAATTAGAATAACCGGAGCGGATATAAAAGATGCTCTCGAACTCTCTGCTTCTTATTTCACATTAAAAGCAGATGGATCCATCATCGTAACCCCTACCTACATAGAACCAAAGCCGCAACACTATAATTACGATATGTGGGAAGGGATTTCGTACGTATTAAACATTTCAAAACCAATTGGTGAGAGAGTAGAATCTTTACAGTATAAAGGTGCTCCCCTTAATATAAATGAAGAATATGACGTTGTTATGAATAATTATCGCGCAAGTGGCGGAGGGAACTTCTTTATGTTTCAAAATAAGCTAGTAGTAAAAGACATACCAACAGATATGTCTGAACTTATCGCTAACTATATATTGAAGCACAAAAGGATAGAAGCAACAGTCAATCACAACTGGAAAGTTATTAAATAACGAATTTAACAAATAAAAAAAGATGGGCTATGCCCATCTTTTAATTTAATTTTGCATTCTCTTGCTTTTTTAAAGCTTTTAATTTCGCCGGTGTAACATCCGTTCCTTCTTCGTTAACGACTTTAATTCCTTTTAATTCGTTTAACATATTTTGACGAAACCCTTTTAAATATTGTTCACGTAGCGATTGGCGCTCACGTTGTTCTTCTTCAGTTAAGCCTTCAGCTTTTGCTTTTTTCGCTAAGAAGTTAATGCGTTCAATGAGTTCTTGACTTGGCATCTCGAATCCCCCTTCTACTCAAAACTGATTATTATCATACAATAGTTAGTCCTCTTTATCAAGCAATTGCTTTGTATATTCTACATACCTTCGATGTACAGTTGCTTTTGAAACATCATGACCAAAACCACGAAGTGTTGCTGCAATTTCTTCAAAAGTTAATTCATTCCGGCGTAAACGTACAATTTCCTCAATTGGCACTTCTTTTTTCTCACGTCCTATACTTAAATGACGATTTTTCAAATTATTCTCTGGACGAAATCCTTTCTCTACCGCCCTTTGCATGCCACGTTTAATTTTTAAATTGTGGATCTTTCTTTGATACTCTTCAACAATCCCTATTATATTTAGCACCATCGAATCAGAATCTGAAAGCTGTAATTCACCACTATGCGTGTGCGTATAAACTTTTATCCCCTCTTTATGTAAACAATGCATTAATGCAATCTTTGCATTTCCTCTACCAAGACGCGTTTCATCTTGTATAAGTAGTACATCAACTTGTTCATCTCGAATTGTATCTAGCACTTCTAATATGCCATCACGTTCAATTGTATAACCGCTAGCCTGCTCCTCAATTACCTTTGTAACATCCATTTGATAGCGCTCAGCTAAATGCAATAATTCATCTTTTTGACGCAATAATGATGTTTCCTGTTCTTCTTTTGTTGTGCTTACACGTGCATAAATAATTGCATTCATTTTGAACCCTTCTTTCTCACTATATCTTCCTTATAGTGTATCATAAATTTGCCTTTCGTTCGAACTTATGTTTGTAGAATGTTTTTTCGCATGTTATACTTAATAATAAGAAAAATGAAAGAAAACGAGGTGTTAGAAAACATGGAAAAGTTAACGAAACGCCAGCAAGACATTCTCGACTTTATTAAGCTAAAAGTACAAGAAAAAGGATATCCACCTTCCGTACGTGAAATCGGTCAAGCAGTCGGCCTTGCTTCTAGTTCTACAGTGCACGGACATTTATCACGACTAGAAGAAAAAGGATATATTCGACGCGACCCAACAAAACCACGCGCAATTGAAATTTTAGGTGACAACCGAATAGAAACACAGTCAGTTATTCAAGTTCCAATCGTCGGAAAAGTTACTGCCGGTTTACCGATTACAGCAGTCGAAAGTGTAGAAGATCACTTCCCACTTCCAGCAAGTATCGTTGCTGGAGCAGATCAAGTGTTTATGTTACGCATTTCTGGAGATAGCATGATTGAAGCTGGTATCTTTGATGGTGATTTAGTTGTTGTTCGCCAACAACAGTCTGCAAACAACGGTGAAATTGTAGTTGCTTTAACAGAAGATAACGAAGCAACTGTTAAACGTTTCTATAAAGAAAAAGATTATTTCCGTCTACAACCGGAAAACTCTTCACTAGAACCTATTATTTTAAAACAAGTGTCAGTTATCGGAAAAGTAATTGGCGTATATCGTGATTTACATTAAAAATAATAAAAAGAAGATAATTCCCTTATTTATATAGGTAATTATCTTCTTTTTATATTTTGATAGATTTCCGTTCATTCAAAAGAATGCGTTTCATTAATTATTAACGTGTTTCAATAGTAACATCTCCAGCAGCGGTTTTACCGCTAATCTTTTTACTACCATTACCAATCGTTATATTTTTATTGTCTTCATTAAAAATTGTCACGTCTCCAGCAGCGGTTTGCCCAGTTATAACTGCATCTTGTGGTTTTTCCAATAAAGTAATATCTACATCTCCAGCAGTTGAACTTGCCTCTAAATCATATTTAGAATCATGATCAATAATATCTATATCCCCACTAGCCGTTTTTGCTGTTACTTTCCCTATTACTTTTTTAAAATTCACCTCACCAGCTTTTGTAGACCCCTCCACACTCTTTGCTGTTACATGTTTCAAATCCACTTCTCCGGCGAGTGTTTCAACACTTACGCGGTCACTTTTCACATTACTTATTTCTATTTGTCCAGCGGATGAATTTACTTTTATCTCTTGATAAGAACGTTCTGGTACAAATATAGTCAATGTAGGCGTTTGAAATCCGAAATTGTAAAAGGAAAAATTAAATGAAACACCTTTTTCTATTTCCCCTATGACTTTTAATGTGTCACCATCTTCAGCAATACGAATCTCCTGTTTACTTACGTCTCCTGTTTGCTTTACATAAAAAGAGGAATCAGGAGATTTTTGTACAACAATATCTCCAGCATCTAACTTAACTTCCACATTTTTTAGCGTTTCGTTTTTAATAACTTCTTCCTTATTTCCTTTCTCTACAGTTTCTACTGCTTTCTTATATGTTTGTGAAATCCCTATTACTCCAATAATGATACAAGCGATAGCTACTAATAATATTTTTTTCATCATCTACTCCCCTTTTATCATTTTGAAGTTCCATACTACATAGCGTACACATAATCTTTTAAACCACTTCGTACTATAATAAGCTACAATACATAACAACAAACCTACTCCAACAAACGTTATACTAACGAAAAGGTCCAACCATATAAAAGTACCCATAAATACTTTTACAATAACGAAAAATGGTGTCACTACACTAGCAATACCACCGACCCAAAAGGAAAATATAAAAGCTATAATTGCAATTAATGGGCCTAACACAATAATAAAATTAAACAAACTAAGTCCAACCGCTGCCATGACAGCTCTTGTTACATTCGAAGTCGATGGATCTTTTTTCATCTCATCAAAGCGATACAAAGCAAGCAAGTCTTTCGCAATTACTTTCGGAGAACCAAGTCCCTTTATTATTTCTGATTCAGTTTTCCCCTCTTCCATCCCAAACTGAAAGTGTTCTTCATAATCAAATAAAATATCTTGTTGCTCTTCTTCTGGTAACTTTCTAAGATGACTTGATAATTCTTTAAGAAACTGTTCTTTACTCATCCCATTCCACCCCTTCAATAATTTCTTGAACACCTCTAGCAAAATCACGCCACTCAGTCACTAACAAATGAAGTTGCGTCTCCCCTTGCTCTGTTAGTTGATAATATTTACGGGGCGGTCCTTCCGTGGATTCTTTTAAATATGTTTGAAAATATTCCTCTTTCGTTAAACGACGTAATAGCGGATATACAGAACCTTCCGATATTAAAAATTTATTTGAAATTTGCTGAACAAGTTCATAACCATAACAATCCTTACGTTTTACAAGCGCCAATACACACAGTTCTAACACACCTTTTTTAAACTGAACGTTCAAGGACAATCCCCCTTTCTTATTTCAGTACTGTTCAATACACGGTACCTGTTATATCCATAATATACCATTAAGTACTGTTTATTGCAAGGTACTAAATTTTCGCACTTTAATTTATCACTAAACACATCCACAACATCAAACACTGAACAAAACATACCATGCAATTGTTTTTCTATATATACTCATAGCCAGCACGCATATTAAATCCTTATTCCACCACCTCCTCCCGAACAAAAAAATGATTTAAAGTTTACTAAGTTAAATTGAAGAAATACAATAGCACTTTAAATAATCTCCATGATTTTTTCCGGGCATTTCGCGGGCACCTATTTTGCCCACAAATAAAAAAAGCCCTAATACCGTAGTATTAGGGCTTTTTTCTCTCTTAGTATAGAGACATATATTGATCGCGTTCCCATTGGTGAACTTGCGTGCGGAAAATATCCCACTCAATTTCTTTTGCTTCAATGAAGTGCTCAAGTAAATGATCACCTAATGCGCCACATACGATTTCATTAGATTGTAAAGTAACTAATGCTTGCGCTAATGTTGCTGGTAAGTCAACGATACCTGCTTCCTCGCGCTCTTCTTTTGTCATTACATAGATATTACGGTCTACTGCAGCTGGTGGAGTTAATTTGTTTTTAATTCCATCAAGACCTGCTGCTAGTAAAGTTGCCATTACTAAATATGGGTTTGCAGCTGGGTCAACACTACGTACTTCTACGCGTGTACTAATACCACGAGATGCAGGGATACGTACTAACGGGCTACGGTTTTGTGCAGACCATGCTACGTAACAAGGAGCTTCGTATCCAGGTACTAAACGTTTGTAAGAGTTTACAGTTGGGTTTGCTACCGCTGTAAATGCTGGTGCATGTTTTAAAATACCCGCGATGAAGTGACGAGCATCATCACTTAATTGTAAGTCTCCGTTTTGATCGAAGAATACGTTCTCACCATTTTTAAATAATGATAAGTTACAGTGCATACCTGAACCATTTACACCGTATAATGGTTTCGGCATAAACGTTGCATGTAAACCATGTTTACGAGCAATCGTTCTTACAACAAGCTTGAATGTTTGAATGTCATCGCATGAGCGAATTGCATTTGCATATTTAAAGTCAATTTCATGTTGACCTGGTGCAACCTCATGGTGAGATGCTTCAATTTCAAAACCCATTTCTTCAAGTTCAAGAACGATATCACGACGACAGTTTTCCCCTAAATCCATCGGCGCAAGGTCGAAGTATCCACCGTTATCGTTTAATTCTAATGTTGGATTTCCTTTTTCATCAACTTTAAATAGGAAGAATTCTGGCTCTGGTCCAAGATTGAAATCTGAGAATCCTAATGCTTCCATTTCTTTTAACACACGCTTTAAGTTGTTACGTGGATCGCCATCAAATGGAGTACCATCAGCATTGTAAATATCACAGATTAAACGAGCTACTTTACCTTTTTCAGCTGTCCAAGGGAAAATTACCCAAGTATCTAAATCCGGATATAAATACATATCAGATTCTTCAATACGTACGAAACCTTCAATAGAAGATCCATCAAACATCATTTTGTTATCAAGAGCTTTTGTTAATTGGCTCACTGGAATTTCTACGTTTTTAATTACCCCTAAAAGGTCCGTAAATTGCAGACGGATATACTTTACATTCTCTTCTTTCGCCAAACGGAAAATATCTTCTTTTGTGTACCTAGCCATTATAAATTCCTCCTTAGTCCCTCTAAACACCTTAAGAATCAGTTATCTTTAGTGAAAAAACCTTGAAATGTCACCTTGTCGCAATGAAGTCCGATTAAATCTACCTGTATGTTGTAGTTCATCTCGAAGAATTTTGCGAAGCTCGGATTTTGAAATTTCTTTCGTTTCTTCTTTTACTTTCACTGCTTCTGTTTGATTTTCTTTCATTTGCAATACTTGTTTAATTCCGGCCATATTTAAGCCTTGATCTAACAAATCTTTAATTTCCAACAATTTATCTACATCGTTAAATGAAAATAATCTACGATTCCCTTTTGTACGGGTTGGAAAAATAAGATTATGCTCTTCATAGTAGCGAATTTGACGTGCAGATAATTGTGTTAAATCCATTACAATACCAATAGGAAACAGCGGAGCAGAACGTCTATCTTCTTTCATCACTTCAGTTCCTCCTTCGCCTTAACTGCTTCTCATTTTATACCACGTTATGTTTAGTGTCAATAGATGTTAGCTTTTCTTACATGGTTTTTTATAATTTTTTTCATTCTTTTTTCTAATGGCACAAATCATTACTTTCACACGAAAAAAAGCTGTCGAAATCGACAGCTTCCCTTTAAGAAATTGTTAATAGATTTTTTTCAATTAACGCATCAATTGCAGAACAAATCGCAATTTTCACATGAGAATACGTCAATCCACCTTGTACATATGCAACATACGGAGGACGAATCGGACCATCCGCAGATAATTCGATACTTGCACCTTGAATAAATGTCCCAGCAGCCATAATTACATCATCTTCATATCCCGGCATATAGTTTGCATACGGAGTGAAATGAGAATTAATTGGAGATGCATATTGAATCGCTTGACAGAATGCAATCATACGATCTTTATCGTCAAATTGAACAGATTGAATTAAATCCGTTCTTGGTGCATTCCATGCCGGTGATGTATTCATCCCTAATTCCTCTAAAAATGCCGCCGTAAAAATAGCACCTTTCAGCGCTTGACCAGCAACATGCGGAGCCAAGAAGAACCCTTGATACATTTCTTGCAGACTGTATAAAGACGCTCCTGCTTCCGCACCGATTCCTGGAGATGTTAAACGATATGCACACGCTTCAACATACTGTTCTTTACCGACAATGTAACCACCCGTTTTAACAATTCCCCCGCCAGGATTCTTAATAAGAGAACCTGCCATTAAGTCCGCACCAACATGACATGGCTCGTTTTCTTCAATAAATTCGCCATAGCAGTTATCTACAAATACAATAACATCAGGTTTAATCTCTTTAACAAACGCAATCATCTCTTTAATTTGTGAAACTGTAAACGACGGACGAGTAGCATATCCTTTTGAACGTTGAATACCAATCATCTTCGTGTTACTACGGATCGCAGCTGCAACAGCTTCAAAGTCCACAAATCCCTCTTCAGTTAACGGAACTGCGTTATAACCAATATTATATTCTTTAAATGAGCCTACACCTTTTCCGCGCACACCAACGATTTCTTCTAACGTATCATACGGTTTCCCCGTTATGTATAGTAACTCATCTCCCGGACGTAAAATACCAAATAAAGCTGTTGAAATTGCATGAGTACCCGAAATAATTTGAGGACGAACAAGACCCGCTTCCGCTCCAAATACATCCGCATACACTTTCTCTAACGTGTCACGACCAATATCATCATACCCATAACCTGTCGTCGGAATAAAATGCGAATCACTAATTTTATGTTTACGAAAACTTTCTAGCACACGAAATTGATTACTCTCAATTACTTCATCCACACGTTTATGCACTTCTATAATTTGACTTTCTACTTCTTTTACGATTGGAGCAATTTTTTCTCCATTTTTCAAACGATCAAACATTATTATTTTCTCCTTCTTCCACTAAAAATCTCTTTAATTGCCCATTAAGCGATGAATGAGCAAATATATATCCTGTACAATCATATACAAATTTATCTTCTAGAAACTCCATTTTAGTTAATAACGTTTCCGTCTTTAAAAGCGTTAACAACCTACCTTCACTCGGAGGAATTTCCACTTGATAATCATCCATTTCTTCCTTCATCTTCATTCCTATCGCTTCTTTTATACACAGTAAATCACTTTCTTCAAAAGCACTAGTCATTAAGAAATCACTTTTCGGAAATGGAATGAAGTTTTGATGCAATTTATCTTTTTTATTATATAACGTAATAATAGGAATATGATTAATTTCAAGGTCTGACAATAATTGTTTTACTGTCTGCTCATGCCCTACATAATTAGGATCTGCTGAATCAACAACATGTAAAATAACATCCGCTTCCCCAGCTTCTTCTAACGTAGATCGAAAAGCAGCAATTAGTGACGTAGGTAAATCTTGTATAAAACCAACCGTATCAGTCAAAAGCACTGTATACCCAGAAGGTAATGGCATCTTTCTTGTCGTCGGATCTAGCGTTGCAAACAATAAGTTTTCTTCAAACGTATCAGCTTCCGTTAATCTATTAAACAACGTAGATTTCCCTGCATTTGTATACCCAATTAACGCAACTTGAAATACTTTATTATCTTTCCTTCTCTCACGATATCTTTTCCGATGTTCTACAACAACCGCAAGTTGCTTCTTTATTTCATCAATACGTGATCGAATATGACGACGGTCCGTTTCGAGCTTCGTCTCTCCCGGCCCTCTCGTACCAATTCCACCACCAAGACGTGATAAAGACAAACCTTGCCCCATAAGGCGCGGCATTGTATATTGCAACTGAGCTAACTCTACTTGAAGCTTACCCTCTCTCGATTTCGCACGTTGCGCAAAAATATCTAGTATTAACTGCGTTCGGTCAATCACTCTCGCATCTAATACTGAAGATAAATTCCGAATTTGACTTGGTGTTAACTCGTTGTTAAAAATAATAACAGCTGGTTCTAATTCTTCAGTTAACAGCGTAAGCTCTTCAAGTTTACCTTTTCCTATATAAGTTGCAGGATGAAACTTCGGACGCTTTTGCGTCGTTGATACTAACACTTCCGCTCGCGCAGTCTTTGCTAGCGATGCCAGTTCTTTCATGGAATGCATAAATTTTTCATCATCATCTTGCGACAATTGACAGCCAACTAATATGACTTTTTCTTTTTCTTCCATCAAATATGTTCACTCATCCTTTTCGAAATTTAAACCTTCTAATATAATAGCAGAGGAAGCATATTTCATCTAGTTAGCGGGGGAGAAAATTCATGGCATGGGAGATTTTTAGCATCATAGGCACAATCGCCTTCGCACTAAGCGGAGCCATTGTTGCAATGGAAGAAGATTATGATATTTTCGGGGTATATATTTTAGGAATGGCAACCGCATTTGGGGGAGGTGCCCTTCGTAATTTATTAATCGGTTATCCAATCGTCGCATTTTGGCAACAAGACATGTTATTCCAAATCGCACTATTATCAATGACGATTATTTTTCTTTTTCCAAATAAATTAATTAGACATTGGAAAAAGTGGGAAAACATCACGGACGCCATCGGTTTATCAGCATTCGCTGTACAAGGAGCACTGTATGCTCAAAAACTAGATTTACCAATCAGCGCTACAATCGTAGCTGCTGTTTTAACAGGCATCGGCGGCGGTATTATTCGCGACCTTTTAGCTCGCAGAAAACCTCTTGTCCTTCGAGCTGACGTATATGCGTTTTGGACGATTTTAGCAGGGTTCTTAATTGGCGCTAAAATTATTGTTAGCGATTGGGCTCTATACACCTTATTCATTTTAATTGTTTGCTTCCGCATGATTTCTATTCATTACAAATGGCATTTACCGCATAGACGTATTGATACAAAGGAACGTTCAATGCATAAATAGCGCTCTAACCTCTTTACATATCGTAAAGAGGTTTTTCTTTTCTAACGAGTTTTTCTTTACATAATGTTCATACTAACTTTTAAAGCGAGGTGAATACAAATGACAAACCATGTTAATAAAGGTGCTCAAAAAAGCTCAGTAGACCAAATTACACACGATCCTAATTCAGCACACGAAAAAAGCGCTAAAATGGAACGCTTCCATAAATCTTACCAAGAAAAAGCGAAAAAAGAGTAACGTACTTATACATCAAAAAACAGACGCACAGTTTACGTACTGTGCGTCTCCTCTTCAAGCATCAAATCCATACTTGATATCCCAATTAAATCATATTTATCATACGTATCCTCTTGTAACAATCGCATAGCTTGTGTGCGAATTGATTTTTCAACAATATTCCGTACGTATCGCCCATTACTAAATGATGTAATTTGTGACGAATACTTGACCGCATGTAAATGATCTCTAAATTTCCACTCTGCTTCTTTCGATAACTGATATTCACGCTCTTCATACATTCTCTTTCCAATTTCCAACAACTGATTTACCGAGTAATCCGCAAATTCAATAATAAACGGAAAACGAGATTGTAATCCTGGATTTAATGAAAGAAAATGATTCATCTCTCTTGAATATCCAGCTAAAATTAATACAAAACCGTGCTGCTTATCTTCCATATGCTTCACAAGTGTATCAATAGCTTCCTTCCCAAAATCCTTCTCTCCACCCCGCGCTAATGAATACGCCTCATCAATAAATAAAATCCCTCCCATAGCCTTCTTTATTAAATCCCTTGTCTTTTGTGCTGTATGTCCGATATACTCACCTACAAGATCAGCACGTTCAGCTTCAACTAAATGCCCCTTCGATAAAATATTCATCTCAAACAACAATTTCCCTATCATTCTAGCAACGGTTGTCTTCCCAGTACCCGGATTCCCCCTAAATAACATGTGAAGCACTTGCTTCTCAGACTTCAACCCCACCTCTTGCCTTTTTTTATTTACATAAATCCAAGCATAAATTTCTTTTATTATCTTTTTTATATCATCCATCCCAACAAGTTTTCCCATCTCTTCTTCAATTCTCTGCAACATCTCATGTTTAGTAGTGGTTTCACTTGAAATTACCGTTTTATTTTCTGATGCCGGTAACGAAATTTTCTTTCGATGATTTAATACAATATTAATTTGATTGTTATTTTTCTTACGCATCGATTGTTCCATACAATCACCTCATTTTATCCACTCACCAAATATTATTATTCCAGTCCCTCTTGCAAATGCCTATTTTCAGAAAAGTTTGCTATAATATAAGAAATAATCAAGGTGGTGGGACTATGGAAACAACGGAATTCCATGATACAATACAAGCCTTTTCTATTTTTTTATTGAATAAAGGCCGAAAGTCTTCAACCATTAAACGTTATGTTTATGACATTGAAGATTTTGGACATTGGTTAGAAAAAAACAAAAAGCTCCCTTCCAGTAATATATGGGCAACACTTTGTACAAAAGACTATGAAGATTACTTTTCAGACTTAAAAAAGAATCGACACTACTCTGAGAAAACAATGCATCGTGTATTTATTGTATTAAATAGAATGCATCATTTTCTTAACATTCCAAATCCATTAAAGAATATGGAAATTACTATTCAACCAAACCGTGCATTGCGTAATGAAGATTTCATTTCATGCGAGGAAGAAAAAAGATTAAAGTATATAGTCACTTCATTAGAAGGACTTTCAGAAAAACAACGTCCTGTTCGTCCATTATTAATGGATCGTAATATTGCCATTTTAAGTCTATTAATCGACTACGGACTATCCTTACAAGAGCTTACAGCATTAACTATGCATCACGTTCATTTTGAAACTAATACACTTTCTATTCCGGCAACCGCAGGAGTAGAAAGAACAATCCCCTTAGCAACCGAAGACAAAAAACAACTGTACACATATTATAAAAGTATTCCAGAACCAGTTCGTCCTAAATATCATAGTAATGACCCGTTGTTTGTCGCATTCGATTTTAACCGCGGAACATACAGATGGGTATATGAAAACGACGCACCAAAAGCACTAACAGAAATCGCTATTCAAAAAATGATCCGACTTGAAGTAGCAAGAGCGAATTTACGTAAAGGCATTTCTGGACAGCATTTCCGGAACACGTTTATTTTACGCCTAATAAAAAAACAAACCCCAGAGCCAGAGATCATAAAATTAGTTGGCTTCAAATCAAAAATTTCACTAAAACGGTATTATCAATATGCTGAAAATAAAAAAAACGCCCTATAATAAGGCGTTTTTTTATTTTTTTCTCGAAACAATCAATTTCATGATGACCATTTAACCATTCCCTGCATCTACTATGATGAGTTTCGTTCACATTCTTATTAGAAAGGAGAGATTTAATGTCTCGCTTTAACGACGATCAAAATAAATACTCCAATCCGTGCTTTCCAACTAGCGCTGGACGCATTCCAACTACCCCAACAATCCCAATTACTAAAGCGCAAATTAGAACATTCCGCGCAATCATTAACGATTTAATAAAAATAATTCCTAAACTTTTCGCCAATCCATCTCCCAAAAACATAGAGGATCTAATAGATACATTGCACCTACTAAGCAAATTCATCTGTTCACTAGACACCACTTCCGCTCTGAAAGCACAAGGATTAGCCATCATTAAAAACTTAATAACTATATTAAAAAATCCAACCTTCGTAGCAAGTGCTGTATTTATTGAACTTCAAAACCTAATTAATTATATACTATACATTACAAAGCTATTCCGAATTGACCCGTGTACACTCCAAGAACTCCTTAAACTAATAGCCGAATTACAAACTACCCTAGTTAATTCAGCTTCGTTCGGTCGAGGACCTACTGGACCTACTGGACCTAGAGGTAATACGGGCGCTACTGGTTCCACTGGTCCTAGAGGTAACACAGGCGCTACTGGTGCTACCGGTCCTAGAGGTAACACAGGCGCTACTGGTGCTACCGGTCCTAGAGGTAACACGGGCGCTACTGGTTCCACTGGTCCTAGAGGTAACACGGGCGCTACTGGTTCCACTGGTCCTAGAGGTAACACGGGCGCTACTGGTGCTACCGGACCTAGAGGTAACACGGGCGCTACTGGTTCCACTGGTCCTAGAGGTAACACAGGTGCTACTGGTTCCACTGGACCTCAAGGTGCGCAAGGTAACACAGGTGCTACTGGTTCCACTGGACCTCAAGGCGTTCAAGGTAACACAGGTGCTACTGGTTCCACTGGACCTCAAGGTGCGCAAGGTAACACAGGTGCTACCGGTTCCACTGGACCTCAAGGCGTTCAAGGTAACACAGGTGCTACTGGACCTCAAGGTGCGCAAGGTAACACGGGTGCTACTGGACCTCAAGGCGTTCAAGGTAACACAGGTGCTACTGGTTCCACTGGTCCTCAAGGTGTTCAAGGTAACACGGGTGCTACTGGTTCCACTGGACCTCAAGGTGCTCAAGGTAACACGGGTGCTACTGGACCTCAAGGCGTTCAAGGTAACACAGGTGCTACTGGTTCCACTGGACCTCAAGGTTAACACAGGTGCTACAAGGCGTAACAACACACCTCAAGGTGCTCAAGGTGCTGGTTCCACAGCTGGTCCTCAAGGTGTTCAAGGTAACACGGGTGCTACTGGTTCCACTGGACCTCAAGGTGCTCAAGGTAACACGGGTGCTACCGGACCTCACTCAAGGTAACACGGGCGCTACCTCAAGGTATTCAAGGTAACACGGGTCAAGGTAACACGGGCGCTACTGGTTCCACTGGTCCTCAAGGTATTCAAGGTAACACAGGTGCTACCTCAAGGTATTCAAGGTAACACGGGTGCTACTGGACCTCAAGGCGTTCAAGGTAACACAGGTGCTACTGGTTCCACTGGACCTCAAGGACCACAGGTGCAAGGTCAAGTTCAAGGTAACACAGGTGCTACTGGTTCCACTGGACCTCAAGGTGCGCAAGGTAACACAGGTGCTAAGGTCAAGGCGTTCAAGGTAACACAGGTAACACGGGTGCTACTGGACTCACGTTCAAGGTAACACAGGTGCTACTGGTTCCACTGGTCCTCAAGGTGTTCAAGGTAACACGGGTTCAAGGTAACACGGGTGCTACCGGGTGCTCAAGGTAACACGGGTGCTACCGGACCTCAAGGTGGGTGCTCAAGGTAACACAAGGGTGCTACCGGACCTCAAGGTGTTCAAGGTAACACGGGTGCTACCGGACCTCAAGGTGCTCAAGGTAACACGGGTGCTACCGGACCTCAAGGTGTTCAAGGTAACACGGGTGCTACCGGACCTCAAGGTGCTCAAGGTAACACGGGTGCTACCGGACCTCAAGGTGTTCAAGGTAACACGGGTGCTACCGGACCTCAAGGTGCTCAAGGTAACACGGGTGCTACTGGTTCCACTGGACCTCAAGGTGTTCAAGGTAACACGGGCGCTACTGGACCTCAAGGTGTTCAAGGTAACACGGGCGCTACTGGACCTCAAGGTAACACAGGTGCTACTGGTTCCACTGGACCTCAAGGCGCTCAAGGTAACACGGGTGCTACTGGTTCCACTGGACCTCAAGGCGCTCAAGGACCAGCGGGTGCTACTGGCGCTACTGGACCTCAAGGTAACACAGGTGCTACTGGTATAGGAGTTACCGGACCTACTGGACCTTCTGGTGGACCTCAAGGTAACACGGGTGCTACTGGTTCCACTGGACCTCAAGGTGTTCAAGGTAACACGGGTGCTACCGGACCTCAAGGTGTTCAAGGTAACACGGGTGCTACCGGACCTCAAGGTGTTCAAGGTAACACGGGTGCTACTGGACCTCAAGGTGTTCAAGGACCAACGGGTGCTACTGGTATAGGAGTTACCGGACCTACTGGACCTAACTTCCCAGTAGCGACAATCGTTGTAACAAACAACATTCAACAAACTGTACTCCAATTTAACAACTTCATTTTTCATACAGTATTTAACGCAAACAATATTATCTTCAACGGCACAGATACAGTTACTGTTATCAACGCTGGTATTTATGTAATTAGCGTATCCATCTCTACAACTGCACCAGGATGTGCTCCGCTCGGAATAGGAATTTCAATAAATGGAGCAGTCGCAACTGACAACTTCTCTTCAAATCTAATAGGCGACTCACTTTCATTTACTACAATTGAAACGTTAGTAGCTGGCACAAATATTTCTGTCAAATCTACCCTTAGCGAAATTACAATTCCCGAAACAGGCAACACTAACATCCGACTTACTGTATTTAGAATCGCTTAAATTTCACTATTTATTGTTTATGACAAATAAAAAAAAGAGCGAGAAACTCGCTCTTTTTTTGTTATGTACAATAATTCATTACTACTCTAATTCAATCGAAACATTTTTTTGTGGTACAAATGTAGAAATTGCATGTTTATAAATAAGCTGTTGCTTACCTTCTGTTTCCAGCAGGACTGTAAAATTATCAAATCCTTTAATTAATCCACGAAGCTGGAAACCATTTAATAAGTACAGCGTAACGAACGTATTCTCTTTACGGAGTTGATTTAAAAACTGATCTTGAATATTGATTGATTGCTTCATGTCGAATCCTCCTCTTTTTCTCTACTTACTATTATTCGACTTTAGTTGTAGCTTTCCTTCTATGTATCGTAAAATTTCTGACGTTTTTTCACCATCAGTAACATCGAACCACGCGACATCCATCTTATTACGGAACCACGTTAATTGACGTTTTGCATAACGGCGTGAATTCGTCTTTAATTGTGATACCGCTTCTTCTAAAGATACACGATTCTCAAAATAATCATATATCTCTTTATAACCAATCGCTTGAATAGATTGACAATCTCGCACTCCTCTTTCATGTAGACCTTTTACTTCTTCTAATAAACCTTGTTCAATCATTAGGTTAACACGTAAGTTAATGCGATCGTATAGCATTTCTCGATCCATTGTCAAGCCAATTAATGAAACATCGTACAGTAACTCATTTTCTTGTTTTTCGAGCTGGTTACTCATTTTTTCACCCGTCGTGTGAAAAATTTCTAACGCCCGAATAACACGCCTTACATTATTGGCATGAATACGCTCCGCACTTTCTGGATCTACTTCTTGCAACTTTTTATGTATATATTCCACACCGCGTTCTAATGCTAATTTTCCCATCTGTTCTCGGTATGTAGCGTCCCCAGCCTCATCTGTAAACTGGTAATCGAATAGAACAGATTGTATATAGAGACCGGTTCCACCAACAATAATTGGTAATTTCCCGCGCTCAGTAATTTCTCGAATGCACTTACGGACACGTTCTTGAAATTCCGCCACAGAAAATGAATCTTCCGGATCTTTTATATCAATCATATAATGCGGAATTCCGTCCATCTCATCTGTCGTCACCTTTGCAGTCCCGATATCCATCGTACGATAAATTTGCATGGAATCACCACTAATAATCTCACCATTCAACGCTTTTGCAAGATCGATACTTAATTTCGTCTTCCCGACAGCAGTTGGCCCAATGATGACAGCAACTTTTTCACGTTGCACTTCTCCCATATCATTCAACTCTCTTTATGTAATATACTCCATCTATTGATTATACCCAATCTTACCAATTTTAACGGCATGATTGCAAGTTCTTTGAATCTAGTACATGAAATTATACATAAAAAAAGAGCATAGCTTGTCCAATTCTGCATATACATGATAAAAAATAGCTCGGGAGAGGGTGCAGTGACTATGAAACAAGCGACTATCGATTTTCCATTATTAATAAAAGACCTTATTTTAGCTACCGCTACAAAAGAACAAAATTGTTCACAAGAAGAATTATATTTCGCACTAAATTGTTTACTACGTTCCTTTCATTCTACTCTTCAAGAAACAGCGTTACATCCAGAAAATAAAAATACAGAGTATATGCAAACTCAATTTTGCACCGCGTATAAAATTATTACAGGTAAAACAATTTACCCTTTTCAATAATTCTTATAAAAAAAGCGGCCGCTTAGACATTTTCAAGCAGCCGTTTTTTATTTTAATACATTATTTTATAACTTTCACTTTAACGGATTTACGACCCCAACTATCAGCAGTGCTATCTGAACCAACTAAAACGTCAATACGGTTTCCTTTAATCGCGCCACCAGTATCTCCAGCAATTGCTTCTCCATATCCTTCCACCCACACTTTTGATCCTAGAGGAATTACTTTCGGATCAACAGCAATAACTTTCATATTTGGATTTGCTGTTAAATCATGCCCCATCGCAGTTAACACACGACCACCATATGTGCCATTTTCACTCGGATTAGCTGTGTAAGCTGTCGCTTCTACTGTTATTTCACGACCAGCAGGTGCACTTGTTTCAGTAGATTTCGCCACTGGCTTAGCTGCCGGCTTCGCTTGTGCTACTGGTTTACTTGATGCCCCACTTTTAACAGATTCTTTTCCGTTAACTGCCGTATCATTTTTAGCCGGAGTTTTCTCCTTAACTGATGCATCATTTTTAACCGCCGTTTTCACCTTAGTTGGTGCTTCATCTTGAGCTGGAACTTCTTTTCTTTCAATAACAGGTGCTGTACCTGTTAAAAATGGTACGTGAACATACGCCGCTTTCCCACCATATTCGAATTGTAACCATTCGTTTTGTACTTGATTTGTCGTTTCAATCAAGTCATCTTTTTTAAGCGTACCAAGAATTTCTGAATCAGTATTCGCTCCAGCACGAACGTTTAATACATTTGCTGTTACATAATAAGAACTTTTCGTAAACTCAGCACTTACAAACGCTTCTTTGCCATCTAATTTAATTTTGGACCATCCGTTTTCTGTATTTATAACATCTAATTTATTCCCACTTAACATTTTACCTACAAGCTTTGATTCTACAGTTGGGTTTTCTCTAACGTTTAATACATCTGTTGTTACAATCGTTTCCGCTTTAGCAGAACCTGCAAAAATCCCAAGACCAAAAACTGCTGCTGTTGCTATACCTAATAATTTTTTCATGAATAGCCTCCATTTGCTTTGTTTTCGTGTTCTCATTATAGCAACAGTTTTTTGTAGAATTTCGAAAATCACACAATTACAAAGCATTCGTAATAAACGATTAATGATTTGTAACATAAATTTCCATATTAAAGAATTGCATTTCTACCAAAATTAGCAATAGTTTTCATATATTTCTCACAAATTAGTATAAGAATTTTTTTCCAGAAAAAATTACAGTATTACTTTTTTGTTACAAAAAAATCACTTTTCATTACATCTTTTACCAAAATCCATCATAATCCAATTATTAAATTACTTTTTGTAATGAAAAAGGAACAACTCCTATTAGCTGTCCCTTTTTATCTTTTATTTAACTTTCTTCTTCCAAACACCTATCATAATAGCTGAAACAATCGTCCCAATTAATATAGAGAAAATGTATAGCAACGGTTTATTCACTAATGCGATAACAAACAATCCACCATGCGGTGCCGGCAATGTAATTTGGAATAACATAGATAAGGAACCCGCGATACTTGAACCAACAACACAACTTACTATTACTCGAACTGGATCGGCAGCTGCAAATGGAATCGCACCTTCTGTAATAAACGAAGCTCCCATAATATAATTTGTTAAACCAGATTTACGTTCCGCTTCTGTAAATTTTGTTTTAAAGAATGTGGTTGCTAATGCAATCGCAAGTGGTGGTACCATACCACCAGCCATCACTGCTGAGTGCACTCCAAAATTCTGTGCTTCTATGGCAGCAATACCAAATGTAAATGCCGCTTTATTAATTGGACCACCCATATCAATTGCCATCATACCACCTAAAATAAGGCCTAATAATATAGCATTTGTACCACTCAAACCATTTAACCATCCTGTTAACATTTCATTTAATGCTACTACAGGCGGGTTTACTACTTTTTGCATAACAACTCCTGTAATCAACAATCCAAAGACTGGATATAACAAAACAGGTTTAATTCCTTCTAACTGTACTGGTAATCCTGAAAATAATCTTTTCAATCCTAAAACAACATATCCAGCTAAGAAACCAGCAATTAATCCACCTAAAAATCCAGCATTCGCTTGTGCTGCTAAAAATCCACCAACAACACCAGGCATAAAACCAGGACGATCAGCAATAGAGCTTGCGATAAATCCAGCTAAAATTGGTACAAGGAATAAAAACGCACCTGTTTCTCCACCGCCAATAGCCATTAATATTTCAGCAATAGGACCTTTTGCCTTAATTCCACCGAACATAAACGCTAGCGCGATTAAAATCCCGCCACCAACAACGAATGGAAGCATATTACTTACACCGCTCATTAAATGCTTATAAATTCCCAGCCCTTTTTCTCTCTCTACACTTTCTGCCTTCCCATCCTTTTTTACACCCTTAAAGATTGGTGCATCTTGTTTTACAGCTCGATTAAGAAGGATTTCAGTTTTTCTAATGCCATCAGCGACCGGCACTTGAATGACATGTTTTCCAGCAAAACGGTTCATTTCTACTTGTTTATCTGCCGCAACGATAATCGCTGTTGCACGTTCAATATCCTCTTTCGTTAAACCATTCTTTATACCTGTTGATCCGTTCGTTTCAACTTTAATGGCTATACCTAACTCTGCTGCTTTTGCTTTTAAACTATCCGCAGCCATATATGTGTGAGCGATACCAGTTGGACAAGCTGTAACAGCTAATACGTACGGTTCATTCCCTTCTGGCTTTGCTACTTCAACTTCTTCTTCTTTTTCATTCTCTTTTTCATCAAATAAACGAAGAAGTTCCTCTTCATCCTTTGCTTCTAATAATTGTTTACGAAAACCTTCATCCATTAATAATGTAGATAGACGCGACAACGTTTCTAAATGAGTATTATTCGCCCCTTCACTTGCAGCAATCATAAAGAATAAATGTGCAGGCTGTCCGTCAAGCGATTCATAGTTGATACCGCTTACACTTCTACCAAAACAAATTGCTGGTTGCTTAACAGCTTTCGTCTTCGCATGAGGTATAGCAATACCTTCACCAATTCCTGTTGTACTTTGTGACTCCCGCTTTAGAATAGCTTCTTTAAATTCAGCTTTATTATTTAAACGATTAGCACCATTTAATTTCTCAACTAATTCATCTATGACAGCTTCTTTATTTGAAGCTGTCATATTCATAATGACTGTATCCCTTTTTAATAGTTCTGTAATTTTCATATGTTGCTTCCCCCTATCGCTTAGCTACAATTACTTGCGACAATAATTCTTCTACTTTTTCCTTTGTACATAAATCTGCCGAAAATGCTGTTGCACTCCCCGTTGCAACACCATATTGAAATGCTTTTTCAATATCTTTTGTCTGTTCATATTTACCTACAAATCCTGCAACAAGGGAATCTCCTGCCCCAACTGAATTAATTACAACACCTTTTGGAACAGTTGCTTCATATATACCTTCTGCCGTAAATAATAAAGCTCCATCTCCTGCCATTGATACTATAACGTGCTCTACACCTTGTTCGATTAATTTTCTTCCATACGGTAAAATGGCTTCTACTGTTGAAAGCTCCACTCCGAATAACTCACCAAGTTCATGATGATTTGGCTTTATTAAAAATGGCTTATTTTTAGTTACATACTGCAGTGCACTTCCACTTGCATCTACTACTACACGAATACCTTTTTCGGCTCCAAACGCTGCGATTGATTCATAAAAGGTAGTTGGAATAGAAGAAGGTACACTTCCAGCTAGTACAACACAATCTCCAGATTGCATACTTTCGATTTTTTTCATCAATTGTTCAAATTGCTCATTTGTCACAATAGGACCCTGTCCATTTAACTCTGTTTCTTCTTGCCCTTTTATTTTCACATTAATTCGAGAATCTCCATCTACTTGGACGAAGTTCGTTGTTACACCTTCACCATGCAATACATCTTTAATAAATTGACCAGTAAATCCACCCGTAAATCCAAGCGCTACATTTTCAACACCTAAACGATGAAGAACACGAGAAACATTAATCCCTTTTCCTCCAGGAAACTTCATATCTTTCTCTGCTCGGTTTACTGTTCCTAAATCGAAAGAATTAACTTGTACTACATAATCAATAGATGGGTTTAAAGTAACTGTATAGATCATTGTTTATCAGCCTCAATTACATTGGTTTGTCTTTTATATTTTTCTAAATCAATTTCTAAATGGTTTGTAATAATGCTTGCATCTTCAACATTTGCAATTTTCGCAAACGCAACTTCTGAAAATTTACTTTCATCAATTAAGAAATACCCTTCGTTCGCTAATGTTAATGCCATTTGTTTCAAGAGTGCTTCTTCTGGATCTGGCGTTGTATACCCTAACTGTTCATGTACACCATTAGCTCCTAAAAAACATTTATCAAAACGATACTTCTGCATACTTTCCTGTGCCATAGCACCAATTAAAGCTTTCGTCCTACTCTTCATCATCCCGCCTAATAAATACGCACAAATATTATTTTCAACTAAAGCTTCAATATGCATAAGTCCATTCGTTACGACAGTAACATCTTTGTTTATTAAAAATGGAATCATTTCAAATGTTGTACTTCCTGCATCTAAATAAACGCAATCCCCTTGTTCAACAATACTAGCCGCATACTTGGCAATTTGTTGTTTTATTTGAATGTTTTTGGATGATTTTTCAATCATCGTGGGCTCCTGTCCTTTTCCTGTTAAAACAGAGGCACCACCATGAACTCTTTTTAATAACCTTTGTTTTTCCAATTGTGCTAAATCACGACGAATTGTCGACTCAGAGCTTTCTGTTCTTTCCACTAATTGCTGTAATTTAACCACTTTTTGTTCTTTTACAAGTTGTAGTATCATTTGATGACGTTCAGGAGTTAACATCTTCTTCACCTCTTCTTTGATTACAGTATAATGAAAACGATCACAAAAATCAACCACAAACAACCAAAAATAATCATTAACAATCACAATCGGTTATAAACAACAAAAAAGAAACCTATTTGATACAACAATCAAATAGGTTTCTTCTCTCGCTTCACTTATAAAGAAGCTTTATAAATTGCAAGAACATCATCTTTATTTAATTTTTTAAAGTTACCGAATTCACCATAAGCCATCGCTTTATCCGCCATTAAGTCAATTTCACTTTCTCTAATAGCGTAATCAGCTAATGTTACTGGCGCTTCAATCGAAGTCCAAAATTGACGTAATGCCTCAATTCCCTCTAATGCAATCTCTTTATCGGTCTTCCCATCTGTTTCTACATCGAATACACGAATAGCGAACTGTTTAAAACGACTTATATTTTCATCTACAACATGCTTCATCCAGTTCGGGAATAAAATCGCAAGGCCACCCCCATGTGGTATATCATGAACAGCAGAAACTGCATGCTCAATATTATGAGTTGCCCAATCTCCTCTTACTCCCATCGCTAAAATGCCGTTTAACGCCATCGTTCCGCAATATAATATTGTTTCCCTATGCGCATAATTTTCTAAATCACTTAAAAGCTTAGGAGCTGTTTCAATGACTGTTCTTAAAACAGATTCACAATAACGATCTTGTAGTTCTGTATTTGTTCCATGATGGAAATATTGTTCTAATACGTGTGACATAATATCTACCATACCGTAAATTGTTTGATCTTTCGGTACAGACGCAGTATGAACTGGATCTAAGATTGAAAACTGAGGGAATGTAACTGGACTGCCCCAGCCGTACTTTTCATTCGTTTCCCAGTTTGTAATTACAGAGCCTGCATTCATTTCAGAACCTGTTGCCGCAAGAGTGAGTACAGTACCGAACGGTAACGCCTCGCTAGCAAATGATTTTTTCGTTACAATATCCCATACATCTCCATCATATTTACTACCAGCAGCAATCGCTTTCGTACAGTCGATTACACTTCCTCCGCCAACCGCTAAAATAAATTCGACTCCATTGTCTTTACAAATTTGAATCCCTTTCTTTACTGTTGATAAACGAGGATTTGGTTCAACACCCGTCAACTCAAACACTTCCGCATTTATATCCTTTAAAATAGAAATTACATTATCATAAATACCGTTTCTTTTAATACTTCCTCCTCCATATACGAGAAGAACTTTTTTACCTAACTGTGGAATTTCAGTTTTTAACTGCTCTAATTGTCCTTTACCAAAAATAAGTTTTGTTGGATTACGAAATACAAAATTTTGCATATACCTTTACCATCCCTTCCATATGAAAAGCAACTATACTTTTGTATACCACACTTTTTTAATTTCACAAACAAATTTGCTTAACAAAAAAATCCCAGCCTTAAAGGCTGAGATTTTTTATTGATAATAAGGCGAGATCATTAAGTAAACAATAACACCAGATAAACTTACATATAACCAAATCGGCATCGTCCAACGTACAATTTTACGGTGACGTGTTAATTGATTCGTAAAACCAAATACTAGTGCGAACAATGCAAGTGGTACAATAATCGCCGCAAGGATAATATGTGTAATTAAAATGATGAAATACACATATTTAATGAATCCTTCTCCACCGAAATGTGTTGCTGGTGCTAAGTAATGGTACGATAAATACGAAACACAAAATAGTAAAGTCGTTGTAAATGCTGCCAGGATAAAACCACGGTGCATTTTCACATTCTTTTTAATAATAGAGAATAAAGCTGCTAATAAAAATACAAACGTAAAACTATTAAAGATTGCATTTAACATTGGTAAAATTGTTACATCAAAATGGACTTCTCCTTCATAGCCAACAGGTCCAAAGAACAAAAATAATATAATCGCATTTACAATTACAGAAAGCGTTATCACAATAGGAGCATAGCTTTTCTGATTTGTTGATTGATCCACCAAAATGGTCACTCCCTCTTCCTTCAAATATGTATACGTAACCTCACTATTTTAACATATTATTCACAGTGTAAATGTGACAATAGTTTGACACAGCAAGACAAGGCAAAGAAAAAATCCTTCTTAATAAAACTTCTTAAGAAGGATTTTATCGCTTTATTATTTAAATAGCAATGCAATTAGTTTTTGTTAAAAAACGTATTGCTATACGCTTGATATATTTCAGACACTTGATATCCCATTAGTGAAATTGCTGTTAATGAAAAGAAACCAATCATAAGAAATCGAAACCACATATAAATCTCCTCCTTGTATTTAGCTTAAAAAACGTTAGCTATCTTACAAGTTAAGTGGCACTCTTCTTCATCACTTTCTTTCCTCTTCACAATCGCTGTTATAAAACGAATCATAAAGAATATAACAAAAGGAATTTGTTTATCATTTATATTGGCATAGTTTGGTAACGGCTCTCTTTGCAAATCGAACGGAGATGAGAAGGAATAGAACATACCTTGCTCTTCCATATATACGATTACAATCTTCATACAAAATACTATCCCGAGAAACGAAACAATATCTTGCCATTCTGTCGTATATAACAGGTTATACAGCTCTAATACGTACTCTTCCATCGTCATCCCCCCTTCCTTTTTTATCATTTTGCTCTCCTTCATATAAAAAGTCAAGAAAAAAGTTTATTTTCACTATGCTAATAGTAATTACTTGTTTCTTTACTTATATATGAATCTTTTCTAGCAATGATTGGATATACCATTCTTCGAAAACAAGATATCATAGGAAGTTCGATAGCCGAATTCATGCTATAGGTAAAATAATATGTGACGTCAAGAACAAGGCGCTAAAACATCGGAACACGAATCTGTACGGTATGCTGATAGTACCTAGATCACGAACCTATATGGTCTGTCGTGAGAGTGGTGATGGCACACCGCAATCTTGCACGTCAGCGATACCAGAAATGGACTTCTCCTTTGGTAACAAGAATCCCACTGACATTAGTCAACTTGCCCCTTTAAGGGTGGGAGTGTCAAATAACCTATTGTTGTTTTTTATTTATGCAAATTACTTTGTCGTATTCACATCTAAAGTTTTAAGAGATTCTTTTCCATCTCTCAAATAACTATTTACGAGACTTAAAAGTAACTTCCCACCAACCAACATCGCACGTTCATCAAAATCAAATTGAGGATGATGATGTTGGTATGTTGCTCCTATTTCTTCATTACCCGCACCTGTAAAGAAAAATGCTCCTGGAACATGTTCTAAATAATATGCAAAATCTTCTCCACCCATAATCGGTGGTACTTCAATGACTCTGTCTCTTCCAAGATCACGTTTCGCAATCTCCATAAAATGACTCGTTTCATCTAAATGATTTATTAATATTGGATAACCCCGTTTATATTGAATATTAATTTCAGCATGAAGAGACTGACAAATCCCCTCAACAACTCGTTTAAATTCCTTCTCCATAAATTCTCTAACTTCAGGATTTAACGTCCGAATTGTCCCTGTAAATGTAGCAGTATCCGCAATAATATTATCTGCTTGACCAGCATGGAATGTACCAACTGTTAATACAGCAGATTGCAACGGATCTACTTTTCTACTAACTAAAAGTTGCAATTGATTAATAACTTGTGTTGCAACGATAATGGCATCTACAGTATGATGCGGCATACCGCCGTGACCGCCTCTCCCTTGAATCTTCACTTCAAAAGTATCAGCTGCGGCCATCATTGCTCCAGCTTTCGCCCCAACAATTCCTACAGGCATTTGAGAAGATAAATGTGTGCCAAAAACAACATCTACTCCTTCTAAACAACCATCCTCAATCATAGCAATTGCCCCACCAGGTTCTTTCTCTTCTGCATGTTGATGAATAAGGACTATTTTCCCTGAAAGTTGGTCTCTGTTTTCACTTAATATTTTTGCGACTCCTAAAAGTGTTGCTGTATGTCCATCATGGCCACAAGCGTGCATTACGCCAGGAATCTTTGATTTATATGAAACTTGCTTTTCATCTTGAATAGGTAGTCCATCAAAATCAGCACGCAACGCGATCGTCTTCCCAGGTATTCCACCTTCAATTACGCCGATTACCCCTCTTCCCCCGACATCTGTTTTCACATCAATATGAAAACTTTTTAAGATTTCAGCTATTTTTTTCGGTGTTTCTATTTCTTGAAACGATAGCTCTGGGTATTGATGAAAATCTCTTCGCCACGAAACCATTTGGTTATATAAACTTTCCAATTCTTTATGCCATGTTTCTATCATAAAAATTCCCCTTTCTTTTTAACACTTTAAACAAAAAAATACACAATATTCTGTATTTAATCAATAAAAAAAGAGAACTTTCTTTAAAAGTACTCTTAATTCTCCAAAATATGAAACGTTCTACTTTAGTTACTACTTTGCTTCAATACAAAAACTGAAAATTCAGGTACGCTCCAAAATCTAACAGGCATTCGCGTCGTCCCAATACCGCGATTTACATATAAATGTAATGGCTTACTCTTTCCTTCTAATTCATACATTCCTTCAACATACTTCTCTGCTAATTTTGTGGTAATTAAAGGACCTACAAAAGGAATCTGAACTTGTCCTCCGTGACTATGTCCTGAGATTTGAAAATCAACTGGATAACAAGCTACTTTGTCTACAACATCAGGCTCATGTACTAATAACATATTGAAATCTTGTTGTCTTAAGTTTTTTAAAGTCGAGTCTATTTGTGGTTTCCCTAATAAGAAATCATCCAAACCAGATATTGTAATATACTTGCCATTTTCCACTTTAATTTTCTGCACGTCATTTACTAAAACAGAAAAACCCGCTTCCTCCATGTACCTTTTGTAGAATAAACTACCGCCCCCGCCTCTATCATGATTCCCAAACACAGCATACTTTCCGAGAGGAGCATGAATTTTCCTCAAAATTTCTTTCGCCTCTTCTCTTTCCTCATTATAAGATCCGAACTTATCTATTAAATCCCCTGTAAAAACTACTATATCTGGACGTAACTCATTCATTTTCTCAACCAAATTATCTAGTTGCTTCAGTGTAAACTCTGGCCCTAAATGCACATCTGAGAATTGCAATATCTTTTTATTGTTAAACTCTTTAGGAATCGTAGGAGCTTCTATTTCATTCCACGTGACCGATACTAATCTTCGTTCTATTTCTGTTGCATAGAAATACAAGCTTATTGGAATCATTAATATACTTATGAGACTAATAATAAATTTCTTTAAGATTGATTTTTTTCGCTCTTTTTTTACATGATGCGTATTCATATTTTCACCTCTAGATGTACTTTAAAACCTTTTTGTTACATTGATGTGACAACATGAAAAAACGATACGAATTTCAATTTTTTCGTAAATATATCTGCGTACACTTGTTCTCTGAACTTTTATACGTTATAATAACAACTTAAATAGCATTATTTACATATGAGGTGAAAACATGAATAAAACAGAATTAATCAAAAACGTAGCGCAATCAGCTGAAATTTCTCAAAAAGAAGCTACTGTAGTTTTACAAACTGTAGTAGAATCAATCACTAACTCTTTAGCTGCTGGCGAAAAAGTACAACTTATCGGATTCGGTACATTTGAAGTTCGCGAAAGAGCTGCTCGTACAGGCCGTAACCCACAAACGGGTGAAGAAATGCAAATCGCAGCTTCTAAAGTACCTGCTTTTAAAGCTGGTAAAGAACTAAAAGAAGCTGTAAAATAATGAAAAATAGCCTTCTCATTTATGAGAAGGCTATTTTTTTCATTATATAATTAATAAAAATCTGACCATTATGCTGCTTATTTTGTTCCTTTATGCAAATATAACCTTTACTTTCAAAGAAAGGTTTTGCTGTAATACTTGCCTCTGTATATATATCCCTATGTTCTAGCTTCATTACTTCTTTTTCTAACTTTTGTAATATATAAGAAGCTATCCCTTTCCCTTGATAATCTTTATGTGTAAACAAACGATTTATGTAATGTTCATCATTATAATCCCCAAATCCAACTATCACACCGTTGTTATCCGCTACATAACTAATATTCTTTTCTAAAGACTTTAGCCAACTTTCTCTATTTAGTCGCTTTGGTGCCCATGCCTGTAGCTGTAACGTATTATAATCTTGTGCATTAACCGTATGAACCGTTTCATAGAACAATTGTAATACTTGCTCTAAATCCTCTTTCTGGAATGTTCTAATTTTAATATCTTTAAACATATGTAAAACTCCTTATCAAACTAACTCTTCTATTTCGGTTATCTGGATAATTATTTCGTGTTTATTTTTGAAACAGTTTCTTCCACTATATAAGATTCACTACTTCTGCTCTTTCTATATTATATCGATCTTTCCTTCTAAACGAACAATAAACAATACTTATACAAAGTATTGTTTATTGTAAAAAAGCATATTAAATTCGTTTTATAGCTGAAAGTGTTTAAGATTTCAATTTAACTCTTTGCAATCTTAATGCATTTAATACGACTGATACAGAACTAAACGCCATCGCTGCACCTGCAACCCAAGGAGCTAAGAAACCGAGCGCCGCAATTGGAATTCCTAGGCCGTTATAAGCTAATGCCCAGAATAAATTTTGCTTAATATTTCTAATCGTCATTTTACTCATGAAAATTGCATCAGCAATACTATTTAAATCGCCACGGATTAACGTAATATCCGCTGCTTCCATTGCTACATCTGTTCCTGTTCCAATTGCCATTCCAATGTCCGCTGTAGCAAGAGCAGGAGCATCATTAATTCCATCTCCAACCATAGCCACTTTCTTACCACTAGCTTGAAGTTTCTTCACTTCTTCTGCTTTTCCTTCTGGTAATACTTCTGCAATTACGTGATCAATACCAACTTGCTTTGCAATTGCCTGAGCAGTTTGTGTATTATCTCCTGTAATCATAACGACATCTAGACCCATTTTCTTAAGTCTTGCAATTGCTGCTTTTGAAGTATCCTTTACAGTATCTGCAACAGCAACAATTCCAGCATATTCCTTATCTATCGCTATAAGCATTGCCGTTTTTCCTTCTCGCTCTAGTTCTTCCATCGCTTTAGAAACTTCTTCAATATCAATATTAAACTTCTTCATTAATCGGCGTGTACCAATTAATAACTGTTTCCCTTCTACAACCGACTCAATACCAAAGCCAGGAATTGCTTCAAACGTTTCTGAACTTGGGATATCAATTCCCTTTTCTTTAATTCCTTCTACAATTGCTTCTGCAAGTGGATGTTCAGAATTTCTTTCTGCTGCACCAACTAATTTTAATATTTCCTTCTCATCAAATCCATCTGCCACAATTATATCAGTTAATACCGGTTTTCCATTTGTCACTGTACCCGTTTTATCTAAAATAATCGTATCTAATCTGTGCGTCGCTTCTAAATGCTCTCCACCTTTAAATAAAATACCGTATTCAGCTGATCTTCCTGATCCCGCCATAATAGATGTAGGTGTTGCAAGACCTAATGCACATGGACAAGCGATAACAAGCACTGCTATCATTTTCTCAAGTGCTCCTCCAAAATCACCAGGTGTAACAAATATCATCCATACCGCAAATGTGATTATAGCAATCACAACTACAACAGGTACGAAAATACCTGAAATTTGATCAGCTACCCTTTGAATAGGAGCTTTCGAACCTTGAGCCTCTTCCACTACTTTAATAATTTGAGCTAATGCAGTGTCTCTTCCTACCTTAGTTGCCTTAACTTTTAAAAATCCATTTTTATTCATTGTAGAACCGATTACTACATCCCCAATTGTTTTATCAACTGGAATACTCTCGCCTGTTAACATCGATTCATCTATCGCTGATTTTCCTTCTACAATTTCTCCATCTACTGGGATTTTTTCACCAGGTTTAACATAGACAATATCACCAGCTACCACTTCTTCGATTAAAATTTTCATTTCTGTGCCATCTCGCACAACTGTGGCAGTTTTCGCTTGTAATCCCATCAACTTTTTAATAGCTTCTGATGAACGCCCTTTTGCTTTCGCCTCAAATAATTTACCTAAAATAATTAAAGTAATAAGTACCGCGCTCGTTTCAAAATATAAATCTGTCATATGTTCTGAAGAACCAATTGATTGAATACTTAAATAAACACTATAGAAATAAGCTGCGGACGTTCCAAGTGCCACAAGAACATCCATGTTTGCACTTTTATTGCGTAACGCTTTATAAGCACCAATATAAAACTGGCCTCCAATTATAAACTGTACTGGAGTTGCAAGGGCCAGCTGCACCCATGGGTTCATAAGCATATCAGGTAAATAAATAAAAGATGTAAATGAAAAATGACTCACCATTGCCCACAATAACGGAAATGATAAAATAAACGAAAACATAAACTTCTTCTTTTGTCGCTCAATTTCTTTTAAGCGGTGATCTGTTGATGAATCTTGCTCATCCGATTTCACTTCTAATTTATATCCTAATTTTGTGATTGTACTCTTCATCTCATTTACACTGATTTCATTAGGGTTAAAGTCTACTGTAGCTGATTCTAAAGCGAAATTTACTGTCGCCTTGTTCACACCATCTAGTTTATTTAAACGCTTTTCCACTTTATTCGCACACGCTGCGCATGTCATTCCCGAAACGGTAAACTCCGCTTTATCACTTACAATGCCATATCCTAACGATTCAACTTTTTCTTTAAATTCTTTCGGATTTGTTTTAGTTGGATCGTACAAAATTTTCGTTTTTTCAAGTGCAAAATTCACATTTGCATCCTGCACACCTTCTACTTTTTTAAGACCTTTTTCAATTCTATTTGCACATGCTGCACATGTCATGCCTGATATTTGGAGATTGGCCTCTTTTTGTTCATTCATGTCTCTCACCTCTATATACCCTTATAAGGTATAATTTTTAGCAAAATAAATCGTACTCCATATAAAGTACGATTTATTTCCATATTAAAAATTATTATTGAACATCATAGCCTTGATCTTCAATTACAGCAACGATATCTTTTAATGTTACAACTGATGAGTCGATAGTAACTTCAACAGTTCCTTCTGCTAATTGAACTTTTACTTGTTCAACGCCGTTTAGTTCTTTCACATTACTTTCAATAGAGTTTACACAATGCCCACAAGACATACCCTCAACTTTTAATGTTAACTGTTCCATTTAAAATCCTCCTCTTGTTTCTTCATTGTTTGTTAATCACAACTACATCTTACCATACCCCCCTAAGGTAATCAATGGTTTTATATAATGATTTAAAAATTTTTCTAAAACCTTTATTTTCTCTTTATTCCACGCATCAATTTTTATACCATCTGTCCATACCCCATATATGTATAAAGAAAAACCAAGCCAGTCAAATACTAGCTTGGTTTTTACGCTTTTGAAAAACGTTCAAAAACGGTCATTAATTCTTCAATTGCTTCGTCACCATTCCCGTTTTTAATAGCTCCTGAAACACAATGATTTGTATGATTCTTTAAGACGCCCATTCCTACTTTTTTCATCGCTGCATTGATCGCTGAAATTTGCACTAGAATATCAACACAATAACGATCATTTTCAATCATATTTTGAATTCCACGAACTTGTCCTTCAATTCTCTTCAATCTATTTATAATTTGCTCTTTTTCTTTTTCTGATCTATGCATAGCCGTTGTTTCCTGCTCTTTATGATCCATATTATCACCTTCTTAAAGTTTCTCTTCATCCAATAAAAACAAATACTTTTTACGAGTATACCAATTATAGCATTAAATATCTATGTAATGATACCCTATATGAGTATCTTATCTTTATATGATTATTCTTAACAAATACTTAGCTTCTCAATCCCAATTATCATTATACCCTTTCCCTTTTTCAAAAAAACAATGAAATCTCCCACTAAAACTCAATAAAAAAAGCCTCAATCATCACAAATTTGAATTGAGACTTTTTTTCTTTCTATTATATATACATCTATTGTTGATCACATAATTTTGTGTCATTAACTACAGAAGTTCCTTCAACGGTAACTGTATGAAAACAATCATTTACACGAACTGTAACAACATTATCTTGTCGATCAATAATATGATATTCATTAAATTCTTTATTTAGAGCACTACGAATTTGTTCTCCTTCATAAATTGGAATACCGTGTGATAAAACCCAAATAAGCCCAGCGATAGCAAGAATAGTTTTCATACGACCTACCTCCTTGAGAATAAAGTGAACTTTTAATCAGTGGTGTTTTCAGCCCTACTGATTATTAGTTGAATCAATTGGGCTATTATGCGGGATAAGTTCATTTCGTTTATAGTATGTTTATGCTAATTGTGACGGAATTGTGACAACTTTTTGTCTCTTTAGACGAAAAGTTGAAACAAAACTTTCAAAAAGGACAATTCTACTTACGTGAACAAAAAGGCTATGGAGAATTTCCTCCATAGCCTTTTTGTTGAATTTTATTAAACGACCATTTCACTATGCTTAATCTTAAGCGTTTCGATTTGAATTGTAGCATGTTCAATATGGAACTCCTGTTTTAACATAGTAATAATATTTTGAAGCACTTCTTGATCGTCCTGTTTTTTATCGATCATTACATGGACACTTAATGCATCTAATCCTGATGTAATTGTCCAAATGTGGAGATCGTGTATATCACGTACACCCTCTACTTCTTTAATAGCTTGCTTAACTTGTTCTATCTCAATTGAAACAGGTGTACCCTCCATAAGTATATGAATGGAATGTTTTGTTACTCCCCATGCACTCTTTAAAATTAATAGCGCTACAACCACTGAAATAATTGGATCTGCAATATACCATGAAAATAACGACATAAGTGCACCAGCTACTAACGCACCAACTGAACCTAAAGCATCTCCAAGAACATGTAAATATGCGCTACGTAAATTGACGTTATTTTTCACATCACCTTGTCTCATAAGAGCCCATGCACTAATTAAATTTGCTAGTAAACCAATTGATGCGATTAACATCATCGGACCACTTGCTACAGTTGGTGGTTCAAAAAACCTTCCAATCGCTTCCCACACGATAAGTCCAGCTACAACAAATAATGTAATACCATTAATTAATGCCGCCAATATTTCAAAACGATAATATCCATACGTTTTTGTAGAAGTAACAGTTCTAGCTGCTAATCCAATGGCAATTAAACTTAATAATAACGAACTCGTATCACTTAACATATGTCCTGAATCAGATAATAAGGCTAAACTATTTGTAACTAGTCCTCCAAAAAATTCAAGAAACATAATAATTGCCGTAATTACTAATGCCGTAATTAAACCTTTCTTATTCCCTTCTCTACTCTCTTCAAAATGATGATGTCCGTGGGAATGCCCGTGAGTATGCCCATGATGTTGGTGACCGTGATGATGTCCCATATAAATTCCTCCTTTTAATCTTGTTTTATCTTTAATAATTCTTCTATTGAATTTTCACTTTATTTATAAACGGCTCTTTTCTTACTTGAATTGAACTTGTTGGACAGCCGTCACTAGCTGCCAACATTGCTTTCAAGAAAATTTTGGGGATTCCCATTATTCCTTCATTGTTATCTAATACACCAAATGATTTTCCTTTTCCATCTAATTGATATATATCAGGAGCTACGGAAGCACATAATCCACATGACCCACAATTTTTTTTATTTACGACAGTATAATGTAACAATATAAATCACCTCCGATATCCACATACAATACATAGGTAGGGTATATTAAACCGTTTGTTTTATACCCATTTTCATTCTTAAATAATAATGACATATCGGTTTTAAATCGTTATCAAATTCATAAACTAATGGTGTTCCTGTTGGAATGTTTACATATTCTATATCTTCATCTGAAATTTGATCTAAATATTTTACTAAAGCTCTTATTGTATTTCCATGCGCTGCAATAATCACTTTTTTTCCATCTTTTAAATTAGGGGCTATTTCTTCATCCCAATATGAAACAACTCGTTTTTCTGTATCTTCTAGATTTTCTGTAAGGGGAAACTTATTATCTTTTAAATCTCTATACTTCGGATGTGCCGCTTCATATCTCTCATCATCTTTTGTAAGAGCTGGTGGGCGTACATTTGTTGAACGTCTCCATAAAGTTACTCTCTCATCACCATATTTTCTCGCTGTTTCTTCTTTATTTAATCCTTGAAGTGCACCGTAATGTCTCTCATTTAATTTCCATGTTTTATGAATAGGTATCCACATCAAATCCATTTCCTCAAGAGTAATCCACAAAGTACGCATCGCCCTTTTTAAAACAGATGTATATGCTATATCGAATGAGAATCCATTGGCTTTCAAAACCTCTCCAGCTTCTCTTGCTTCTCGAAGACCAGCATTTGATAAGTCTATATCTGTCCAGCCTGTAAACCGATTTTCAACATTCCATTCACTTTGTCCGTGTCTTATTAAAACGAGCTTAATCATACTTATTATCTCCTCTCCTTTTAAAATTGCATTTTCATAAAGAAATTTCTTTATGAAAATGCCTTACTACATATCGAATTCTTTATTTTTCATTTCACTACTATGACTAAACGCTAATTCAATTAATCCATTTACATGAGAATCATCTAATGAATAAAAAACAAGTTTTCCTTCTTTACGCTTTTTTGCTAATCCTATTGTTTGTAACAGTCTTAAATGATGCGAAGCCGTTGCAATACTACTATGAATAATACTGGCGACATCACGTACACAAAGTTCCTTTTCCGTATACAGTGCATACGCAATTTTTAATCGTGTTTCATCCGCGAGTGCCTTGAACATTTTCGCTACACTACTTATATTTTCTTTCTCCAACATGTCACTTGCATGCTTTACTTTTTGCTCATCGTGATAACAAAGTTCACAATGTTCTTCTTTCATAAGTAACACCTCTTATTCAAATATATATTTGATTATAAATGTAGTATACCTTATTAACCAAAAACATTCAAATGTTCATTTGAATGTTTTTGGTTAATACCTTAAATATGTTTATATAGCAAAGAGAATCCCACATAAAACATAGGATTCTTTTTATATTATTATTGATTTCTCCAAAATAAATTCCCTCTACAAATGACTAATATACCTTAATCCCTTACTTAAAGAAGTCGGCACAACAGATGCATGATTCTCTCCTTCAGCTTCATAAAACTTAAATCTTAACTTCTCATGTTTTAATTGGAGTAGACGCTCTGATAATTCATTTGCATCTACAACCATATGCTCTCGTTCTAAGGAACCAACTGTAAGGAATACTCCCGTTTCAACCTTAGCATTGTTTAATTGATTTATAAGATTCTCTTCTTTTTCAAGTACAGATTGGTTATTCCACCAAATAGACGGACTACTAATAAAATAATTTTGAAAGGCATTTACATTTGTAAATAGTATATGTAATGCAAATAATCCGCCTAGAGAATGTCCAAATAACGTTTGCTTCTCTTTATCAATTTCAAAATTATTTTCAATTTGTGGTTTCAATTCTTCTTCAATAAACGTAAAGAAGTTATGTGCCCCTCCTGTTTTAGGCCACGGTTTGCCATCTGGTTTTAAAGGAGCATCTTTTGAAATTACGGCAGGTGTAAAATCATAGCATCTTTCCTCTCCTGAAAATGCCCCTTCAATCGGATATCCAATACCAACTATAATAGCTGGTGAAACACCTGTTTTTTCTGCTCTAACTGATTGTATTTTAACCGCTTCATGGAATGTTTGAAAAAAGGCATTGCCATCTAATACGTATATGACAGGATATCCTGACTCTGGTGCTGGCTGCCTCGGCTTTGAAATATGAATTTGATATTCCTTACCTTCTAATTTTGAATATATTTTCCACTGTTCTGTATTAGATGTAATAATCTGCTGTTTTTCAATAGTAGTATTCATCTTATATCCCCCCTTTTAACTCGTTACATATATTTCTACTTTTTCTTCTTGAGATACAACGCTATCGTATCCGAAACAAACAGGAGACCCATTATACGGATCAATCATGACACGCGCATCAATATGAAATACTTCTTTTAATACTTCATTTGTAATGATTTCTTCTGGGCTACCAGTTGTAACAATTTCCCCTTCCTTCATTGCAATAATCTCATCTGAAAATCTAGCTGCATGGTTAATATCATGTAATACCATTACGACCGTACAATTATGTTCTTTATTTAATTTCTCCACGATTTGCAGTACATCTAATTGATGAGACATATCAAGGTATGTAGTTGGTTCATCTAGTAATAAGACTTCTGTCTGTTGTGCTAACGCCATTGCTAGCCAAACCTTTTGTCTTTGTCCACCTGATAAATTTGCAATTTGTCTCGTACGAAATGCTGACGTTTTAGTTACGTCTAATGCCCAATCAATCATTTCTTTATCTTTTGCCGTTAACTTATTCACGTTATTGCGATGTGGATAACGCCCATAAGAAATTAATTCTTCAACTTTAAGCTCTCCTGGAGCGATTGGATTTTGCGGAAGTAACGCTAATTGCTTTGCAATTTCTTTCGTTGGAATTGTATTTAAATCTTGTCCTTGTAAATACACTTTTCCGCTTTTTTGCTTTAAAATTCTTCCCATTGTTTTTAATAATGTCGATTTCCCACAACCATTTGGACCTATAATTGTCGTTACTTTTCCTTCTTGTATTTCCACATTTAAATCGCGGAATACGGTAAGCTTTTCATAACTTGTTTCTAAACTTTTTGCACTTAAAATACTCACTTTCATTCCCCCTCTTACGCTTTCGTCTTATAAAGTAGATATAAGAAATACGGTACACCGACAATTGAAATAACAATTCCAACCGGTAACTCTACAGGTGTGAATACTGTTTTTGCAATAAAGTCTGAAGCAATTACAAGAAACATTCCAATTACTCCGCACGTAGGAATTACATGCTTATGTTGTATACCGACAAGTCTTTTCGCTATATGCGGTGCCATTAGTCCAATAAAACCAATACTTCCTGAAACAGCAACGCATGCACTCACAAGCCCAATACTACTTAATAGTAAAATAGATTTCTCTCTTTCTACTGAAACACCTAGACTTGTAATACTCGTTTCTTCCAATTGAAATAAATCTAATAAATAAGCTTTCTTTTGTATAAGAGGAATTAATATAATAAGCCATGGCAACATAGCAACAATATACTTCCAGTTTGCACTATATATGCTTCCAGACACCCAAACTGCAGCCATTTCGAAATCCGTTGACTTCATTTTGAGTGATAAATACATAGAAAAGGCTCCAAATCCTGATCCAATTGCAATCCCTGTTAATAAAAGTCGCTGCGAGTCTAGCTTACCGTTTTTCCAAGAAAACAGATAAATTATTATCGCTGCACCTAATCCACCTATTAAGCCAAACATCGGCATCATCATAATAGAAACCCAGTCTGTGCTCTTTAATTGCCCTTGAAAGAAAAACATAAAAATTACGATTGCTGTACCTGCTCCGGCATTCACTCCTAAAATACCTGGGTCCGCCAAGCCATTTCTCGTAATTCCTTGAATAACGGCCCCCGCAACGCCTAAACCTAATCCTACTAATCCAGCAATTATAATGCGCGGAAGACGAAAATCAAAAATAACTAAATCATGCTCTGGTACTGGGTCTATTCTAAAGAGTGTTTTAAATACATCTGTAATCGTAATATCAAACGTACCATTCGTTAAACTAATATAAATAGCACATAGTATTAAAAATATACTAATCCCCATTGTCATTCCAAAACGTTGACTTGAACTTTTAAGCATGTCTCTCTCCTCCTCTTGTACGGATTAAATAAAGGAAGAATGGAATTCCAATTAAGGAAGTAACGACTCCAATTGGTGTTTCAAATGGATAGTTTACAAATCTACTTAAAACGTCACATAATGCTAAGAAAACTCCACCAATAACGCCTGCGCAAGGCAAAATCCACTTATAATCTACCCCAATTATAAAGCGCGTAATGTGTGGAATAATTAAACCTACAAAACCAACTTTCCCCACTAAAGCAACTGCTGTTCCTGTTAAAAAAATAACTGATAAAATTGCCATCGCTTTAACTAGTTTTGTACGCTGCCCTAGATTAATAGAAACTTCTTCTCCTAAAGAAAGAATGGTAATAGATTTTGATATTAAAAGTGCTAAAATTATACCAATTATCCCAAATGGTATCGTGATTTTAATGATATTAGGGTCCACTTGATCTAACTTTGCATTAAACCAAAAACTAACATTTTGAGAAATTTGGAAATACGAAGCCATCGCGGCTGATAAACTACTTAAAAATGTTCCAATAACCGTTCCTATAATCGCTAACCTAACAGGTGATAAGCCATTTTGAAGGAGTGAACCAAAACCAAACACTATACCTGCCCCGAGCGCTGAGCCAATCATTGAACATAAAACCATACCGATTGATGACATTCCCGGAAGAAAAATCATACAAAGTGTAATAACAAAGGCTGCACCATCCGTCACACCCATAATAGAAGGGGATGCAAGATAGTTTCTTGTCATCCCCTGCATAAGTGCTCCTGATATGGCTAGAAATGCTCCGACTAAAAGAGCTGCAACTACCCTTGGTAAACGTGAAGTAATAATAATATTATGATTTACATCGCTTGAATCAAAATGAAATAAAGCATTCCACACTGTTTCAGCATCAATGTTTTTCGCCCCATATAAAACAGAAAGTATAACTGTAAATAAAATCAATATGGGCGCTATACATAAAATGGTTACTGGTACCGCATTCGTTTTCTGCATATCATTCAACGCACCTTACTTATTGTATTATTTAGATAAATTTTTCACTGCTTCTTTTAAGAATGCTGTTTTACTCCAAGCTGTGCCACCTTGTGCCATTGGATCTACAACGTTTACAAATACTTTCTTTTCTTTTGCAGCATTCATACTTTGCCAAATTGGATTGCTTTCAATTTCTTCTAGCACTTTCGGGTTTTTATTTTCACTTTCCTCATATTGTAAGAAAATATAATCTGGGTTAAGTTCAGCAAGTTTTTCAAATGAAATTTTCTCTTGTGCTTTTACAGTTTTAAGTTGTTCTGGAGCAGTTAGTCCAAGATCTTTATAAATTACAGGGTTGAAGTATACTCCTTCTGGATATAGGAATAATTCATTTGCTCTTAGTCTAATTACAAGTACTTTTTTGTCTTTTAACTTATCTCCTAATTTTGCTTTTGCTTTTTCAGCGTCCGCATTGTAATCTTTAATAATTTTTTCTGCTTTATCTTTTTTACCAGTTAATTCTCCCATTAACTTTAAGTTATCTTCCCAATCTGTTGAAACGTGTGATACCGGGAACGTCGGAGCTACTTTCGTAAACTTTTCAGCTGTTTCTGCTGGGAATTTCGTACTAGATGTAATAACATCCGGTTTTAATTGAAGTAATGTTTCAAAATTAGGTTGCATTTTTTCACCCACAGATTTTGCACCCTCTAATTCTTTTTCAAGATACTTTGGTAATTTACCACCTACAGTAATTGCACCGACTGGTTTAATTCCAAGTACTGCTGCATCTTCCATCGACTCTAAACTAGCTGTCGCAATTTTATCTACTTTTGCTGGTACTGTATATTCTTTACCTAAATATGTAATTTTTCGTTTTTCATCTTTTTTTGTTTCCGTAGCTTTTGTCTGTTGCTTTTGTTCCCCTGAAGTTTTATCCGTACTATTACATGCTGCTAAACCTACACTTAAAACTGTAACCATCCCTAATGTAAATAACTTCTTGTTCATCTTTATATATCTCCTCTCAAAACTTGTAAATAGATTATTTTCATATGAAAACTTAACTACATGAAACTTGTCCCAAACATATATTTCATTAGATTAATAATTTTATCCGGAACTCATTCTCATTCACTTCCCCTAAACTATAATTCTTTTACACCTCACCCATTGATAATCTTTCCTAGTGATAATGATTATCGTTACTAAGTATATATTTAATATGCAATTATTTCAAGAATGATTTGAAAAATTCCAACAAACTGAATTAAAAAAGAAGTATCCTCCTAATATTAGGGAGATACTTCTTTTTTTAGAAATTTATATGTAATTCAACTGGACAATGGTCTGATCCCATCACTTCACTATTAATTTTCGCATCGGTAATTTTATGTTTTAGCCTTTCAGAAGTTACAAAATAATCTAAGCGCCATCCGATATTTTTCGCTCTTGCTCCCATACGGTATGACCACCATGAATATGCTCCTTCTTGATCAGGGTATAAAAAGCGATATGTATCAACAAAGCCTTCTTCTAAAATATTTGTAAACTTCTCTCTTTCTTCATCCGAAAAACCAGGATTTTTTCGATTACTTTTCGGATTTTTTAAATCTATTTCTTTATGGGCAACATTTAAGTCTCCACAAAAAATAACTGGTTTCTTTTCATCTAATCGCTTAATATAGGCCCTGAAATCATCTTCCCATTCCATTCTGTAATCTAAACGCTCTAATCCTCGTTTTGAGTTTGGCGTATATAACGTTATGATGTAAAAATCTTCGAATTCTAAAGTAATAACTCTTCCTTCTTGATCATGCTCTTCAATACCTAAACCATATGTAACAGCAATCGGTTCTTTTCTCGTAAAAATAGCCGTTCCTGAATATCCTTTTTTCACAGCATAATTCCAATATGTATAATATCCATCTAGATTTAAATCAATTTGTCCACTTTGTAATTTAATCTCTTGTAAACAAAATATATCTGCACTGGATTCTTCGAGATACTCTAAAAATCCACCCTTTGCAATAACTGCTCGCAAACCATTTACATTCCATGAAATTAACTTCACTTATAGTCCTCCTCTTGATGTTCACTTCCAAATTTCATGCTATCACAAAATAGAAAAAGAATCATATTTTCATCTTTGTAATCTTGCTCTTACATTTGTGAATACGTACATACGCACATGATTCAGGTTATACTAATTTCAGAGGTGATGATTTTTGCATAATGAAGGGTTTTCGTTAACAAATGAGTATTGGCAAGCAATTATTCATAATGATTCTTCATATGATAACAAGTTCTTTTATGCTGTGAAATCAACCGGGATCTTTTGCCGACCATCGTGTAAATCGAGAATACCGAATAAAAACAACGTACGAATTTTTCTAAATGCAGAGCAAGCACTGCATGAACACTTTCGTCCGTGCAAACGTTGTAAACCAAATGGGATAATTTTACCTAATGAAGAGTGGGTAGAACAAATTAAAGACTATATCGAAAAACATTATGACGAAGCACTAACTCTCGGCCTACTTGCAGAAATGTGCCACGGTAGCCCTTTTCATTTACAACGCACTTTCAAAAGACTGATAGGAATAAGTCCCATAGAATATATACAGCAATTTAGGATTGTTAAAGCGGCAGAATATCTTTCACATACAAATCAATCCGTTAAGGAAATTAGTACTGCTGTCGGGATAGAAAACACGGAGTATTTCGCAACTTTATTTAAAAAGAAAACCGGATTTACTCCTACTGAATATCGAAAAAAGAACGAAATGAAAGAGGGATACAATAATGAATTCCTATAAAAATAAATCTATATATTGGACGCTAATTACACATAAAAATTGGCGCTTGCATATTGCTGCAACTGAAAATGGACTATGTTTCATTGGATCTCAAGACGAAAACTTTGAAGAACTAAATTTGTGGGCTAGAAAAAAACTGCCACAACATATATTGACTCGCAATCCAGATTACCTGCAAACATATACAAAAGAAGTTATCGAGTATTTAGAAAACAAGCGAGAAACTTTCACATTGCCTATTGATGCTTACGGAACTGAATTTCAATTATCTGTTTGGAATACGGTACGTGAAATTCCTTACGGAAAAACATATTCTTATTCAGAAATTGCAGAAAGAATTCAAAAACCTACAGCTGTACGTGCCGTTGCTTCTGCTATTGCTGCCAACCCACTTCTTATTACAATTCCTTGCCATCGCGTTATAGGAAAAGATGGCAAACTAACTGGTTTTAGAGGCGGATTAGAAATGAAGAAAGAATTGCTTACATTAGAAAAGTTACCGGTGAAATTCATATGACAGCAGAATATAATAGCACATTGACTTTAGCAGTTCCGAAAGAATTTAGTTTCCAAGAAAATTTACGCTATCTATCACGTTCTAAAAATGAATGTATGTTTCACATTGAAGATAACAAAATTTATAAAGTCATCCCTGTTCAAGATGTAAATCCTTTTGTTGAAATTAGTATAAATACTGATGGCAATATTCAAATGCGTTTTTTAGGAGAATCATATATCTCTAAAAAATGGATATGCGATGCTATAGCTAACTATGTAAAAGAGTGGTTTGATTTAACTACGGATTTAGCTCCCTTTTATAAATTAGCAAAACATGACCCACTCCTTCAAGGTCCTATTCGAGAGTATTATGGGCTTCGCACATTAGGTATTCCAGATTTATTTGAAGCACTTTCCTGGGGAATTATTGGTCAACAAATTAACCTCACATATGCCTATACTCTAAAAAGAAGATTAGTCGAAAACTTTGGCACTTATGTAGAATGGAACGATAGAAAACATTGGATATTCCCCTCACCTGAAGTAATAGCAAATCTAAGTGTAGAAGATCTCGCATTATTAAAAATGACTACAAGAAAATGTGAATACTTAATTGACATCGCACAGCTCATTACAGAAGGTAAATTATCAAAAGAATCTCTATTAGAAATACAAGATGTGAGGCTAGCTGAAAAACAATTAACTAGCATTCGCGGTATAGGTCCATGGACTGCTCACTATGTTTTGATGCGTTGTTTACGATTCCCTTCAGCCTTTCCAATTGATGATGTCGGCCTGCATAATGCTATCAAATTTATTACAGGCTCCGAAAAGAAACCGACTAAAAATGAAATAAAAGAATTTGCAGCAAATTGGACAAGTTGGGAGTCTTACGCGACTTTTTATTTGTGGCGGGTGCTATATTAAAATTTCCTAATAAAAAACAGATAGGAAAACCTATCTATTTTTTCACATGTAAAAACTTCACACATACTGGTTCTGGAACATTTATGCCCGTCTGTACAAGCGTTAACTTACCTGTAAATTCATTCCTAGTAAATAAAGTCAATGTATTAGATTTTTCATTCGCAGCAATTAAAAATCTTTCGGTCGGATCTAAAGAAAAGTCACGTGGCCAATCTCCTTCTGTCGATACTGTTTCAACAAAAGTTAGCTCCCCATTATGCTCGTTCACTCGAAAAACTACGATACTATTATGTCCTCTGTTTGCTGCGTAAACGAATTTGCCATCAGAAGAAATATAAATTGCACTTCCATAACTCTCTTCACTATACTCTTCAGGTAATGTCGAAATGTATTGTTTTTCTTTAAAACTGCCACTCTGTGCATCATATTGCAGTACAATAATTTCTGAACTTAGTTCCGTCATAACGTATGCAAGATGTTTATTGGGATGGAATACAAGATGTCTCGGACCGCTACCAGGTTTAACAGATAAACAAGCAGCTTCCATTAATCCTCCATCACTTTCTTTATATGTAATCACCTTGTCTATTCCTAAATCAACTGCTACTACATATTTTTCATCAGGAGTGAAATTCGCATAATGAGCATGTGCCTTTTCCTGTCTTTCCTTATTCAGTCCTGAACCTTTATGTTCTACAATTGTCGTAGCAGTATTTATACTTCCACTACCCTTTTTCACTATATAAGATTCAACTGTTCCTTTATGATAATTCGCTGCTACTACTATACTATTCTCCCGATTCACACTTACATAGCACGGCGATGCCCCTTCGAAAACTTGCATATTAATCGAATTTAGATTACCGGATTTATTATGAATGGAAAAACTAGCAATTCCACCTAATCCATTATCTTTCGCAACAGAATAAAGGTACTCGTTGTCATGACTAATCGTTACATATGTCGGACTTCCTATATGAGCTGCTAATTCAATCCCTTTAATTTTTCCAATGTTCGTATCAAGTATAAATTTATAAATCCCCTTACTATCCACCTTTGTATATGTCCCTATATAACCATGATACTGATTTTCACTCATAACATTTCCCCCTTTTACACATGTCTTGTAAACAAGTTTCACCTTGTATTTTTACTATAGAAAAGAACCAAGTAGTACTTCATGACTACTTGGTTCTCTTTTTAAGCTTGCTCTTCAAATCGTCTTGCGATTTCTACAATAACTTGAACAGCTTTTTCCATAGTATCTACCGAAACATATTCAAATTTACCATGGTAGTTTTCACCGCCAGTAAAAATGTTTGGTGTTGGTAATCCCATATATGATAATTGAGATCCATCTGTCCCGCCGCGAATTGGATGAATATTCGGTTCAATATTTAAACTTTTCATTGCCTCATACGCAATATCAACAATTTCTCTCACCGGTTCAATTTTTTCAAGCATATTATAATACTGATCATTCATCTCTAAAACAATTGCATCTTCGCCGTACTTTTCTTGCATGTTTTTCACAATATCTTGGATGTTATTTTTACGCGCTTCAAAATGATTACGATCAAAATCTCGAATAATATAATAAGCTTTACTTTGTTCAACATCACCATTTAAAGAAAGTAAATGATAAAACCCTTCATATCCTTCAGTATATTCTGGCGCTTCTTCTACTGGCAAGTATCTATCAAATTCCATAGCGAGTTTACTTGCGTTGCGCATTTTGTTTTTCGCTGTTCCAGGATGTGTATTTGTCCCTTTAAAAGTTAACTTAGCGCTTGCAGCGTTAAAACTTTCATATTCTAAACCACCTAATGGCCCTCCGTCCATCGTATAGGCAAAGGATGCACCAAACGCTTCTACATCAAAATGCGATGGTCCACGGCCAATTTCTTCATCAGGTGTGAACGCTACTCTTATTTTCCCGTGTTTAATTTGCGGATTATGTATTAAATAATTCATTGCCACCATAATTTCTGTAAGACCAGCTTTATCATCTGCCCCAAGAAGTGTTGTACCATCAGTTGTAATAATTGTATGTCCTTTATATGATGGTAGTTCCGGGAACTGTTCTGGCGTTAGTACAACGTTTAACTCTTCATTTAACGTAATTGCTTTCCCATCAAAATTTTCATGAATTTGTGGTTTTACGTTTTTCCCTGTAAAGTCTGTCGCTGTGTCTAAATGTGCTAAAAAGCCGATTACAGGAACATCTTTATCTGTATTTGCAGGAAGTGTTGCCATTACATAACCATTACCATCCATCGTCACTTCTGATAATCCAATCTCTTTTAACTCTTCTACTAATAACTTACCAAATTCAATCTGTCCTGGTGTTGTTGGCACTGTATGACTTTCTTCATTTGATTGTGTATCAATCTTCACATATCTCGTAAATCTTTCAATAAGTTCTTGTTTCAAATTCGTTCACTCCTTTTTATATTTCTTTCTCTAGTATAATCCTTAAAACGAAATATTTTAACTTTTTTGACTGTGAAGGTGTATATTTCATGTACATTGTTAACACTTTAAAAAAAACATAAAAATACATAATATTTGTACATTAAAATTCTAACATGTAATATACATAATTATATAATGGGAGGTTTAAAAGATGAGACTAACTCTCTTTCGCTATTTTCTTTTTTTCTTAGGATTAATTTTCTTTGGGCTCGGAAACGCTCTTGCAGTCAAAGTTAAATTCCTCGGGTTACATCCTTGGGAAGTTTTAAATATGGCTCTCTATGAACGATTCGGATGGACACTTGGTACTTGGAGTGTTATATGCGGGTTATGCCTCGTACTTATTTCTTTACTAGTAGATCCAAAATATATAAACGTAGGCACATTTTTAAATGCATTGCTTATCGGCCCTATTATGGACTTTTTCTTACAATCAAACATCCTTCCAAACGCTACTGATTATTTATGGATAAATTTATTCATTTTGTTTTCTGGTATTGTAATTACAGGTATTGGGGGCGGTATGTACGTTGCGGCTGGAATTGGTGCTGGACCTCGTGACGGATTCATGCTTACTATTTCTGACAAAACTGGACTGTCTATTAGCCGGGCTCGAATCATTGTAGAATGCGTGGTATTAGTCATTGGATACATACTAGGAGGTCCTGTTTTTATCGTAACTTTCCTATACACTTTTATTCAAAGTCCGATATTCCAGCACTCATTTAAGATATTTCAAACACTCTTACATACTTTATATAACAAAAATAAAGAGCAAATTAGTGAAAATATATAAAACTCAACTTAATACAAATTACTCTTCCTGTTAACTTTCTTGCAAATAATACACCCTATTTACGATTCCCACCGCAAATAGGGTGTTTCTTTTTTCATCCGATAATATATATTTAATTAAACATCAAGAGCATATACTACTCATTCACAATAAAAGTATATACATCATTATAAATACAACCATTGACCCTAATAACATACTTCCCAGGCTCACTAAAACTAATTGTGTATTTGTCCAACTGAATTTCCTCCTTATTTCCAGAAAGAACGTCGATGCTTCTACCACTCAATAAATAAGATTCACTTTGATTCAGCGCTACATTAATAGCATTGAACTTCTCCTCTTTCACTTGCGTTGTTTCTGCAGCGCTTACACTTGGTTCTAAAAAAAGTAATCCACTTAATCCAATTGAACCCGCTAGAGCTACTCCTGCAAATTTTTTCATTTTTTTCATCACAATGGCCTCCTTATAATTTTAGTGTCAAGGCGATGTCCCCCCTACACCACAAAGCCTATATGTTAGGAAATGAAAAGTAAACGTGTACAGTAAGACAAAATTCTACATTTTTCTCTCCTATATGAATATAAATCCAGCGTTTGGAGTTTTGTCACATTTAAAATTGTTTTCCTAAACCAATTTTTCAATAAATTATTCAAAAGCTGAATAATTACTTATTTGATTTAACATTCTAAAAATAGTTGATAAAAACTATTTCTCTTCAAAAAAAGAGTGTGTTTTAAAAGTAGTTTTTAAAACGCACTCCATATCCCCCATTTCATTCTTCTCTCCATAATCTCTCTACATTTATTAATTGCTGTTCTTTAAATTCTAGCTTATACACGTCCGGCTTTGATGTATTCATTAAAAATTCAAGCCTATACTGGTTATCAAAATAGTTCATCATCAATGTCATTACAAGCCCATGTGTACCAACTACAATTTTATGTCCTTGAAAATCTATTAATATTTCTTTTAATATTTTCACGACTCTTCTCTGACAATCCACATACGACTCTCCTCCAGTTAGTGTGAAATCTGGATTAGAGAACATCTTCTTTACGAGTGGATACACTTCCTTATCTGATATAATCTTATCCTCACTTAAAAACCTACACTCTTTGAGATTTTCATATACTACTATTTCTTTTTCATGGAAATTAGCTGACTTTTCTATCGTTAACATAGCCCTCTTATACGGACTTGAAATGAAAGTATCAATCCCCTCTGTTTTTAATATCTCAGTTACTTTATGAGCATCTAAAGTTCCCTTCTCAGTTAATCCACGTGTTCTTTCATCTCCTTCTAATTTTGGTGATTCACCATGCCTAACCATATAGATATATGTATTCATAAGTCCTCCTTGAAAATATTTATAAGTTAATTACTTATTTTAATCTCTGCCGTCTCAAAACTTGAGTACAATCAAAATATTAATTAATTCTTCTTTTAAACTATTTTATGAACTTTGCTAAACTGTTCGTCTAATCCATTCCCAAACTAAACTCTCAAATAGATCAGGCTGTTCAATTTGCAAATTATGTCCCGCCATATCTAACACCGCTAATGTTGCTCTTGGGTAATCTTCAATAATTCGTACAATATCTTGATAACCTACTGATATATCTTGTCTCCCAGCTAACAATAGAACTGGTTTCTCATATTTCTTACGATGAAAGTCTAAAGTAAGAGAATAATTCTTTTGTAATCTTTCAATAAATTCATTATTAGCAACATCTAGACCCGGCTTAATCTCTTCTTTGAATCGCTTATATGTATATTCATTCGCTACCACTGCTAATTCGCAAAATTCTTCCCTTTCGGTTGAAGTGAGCGTTTTTAAAAATTCCTCATCTCTTACAATTACCTGTTTATCTGGTAGAAGTCTTTTTCCTGGTTGTGCTACAACAACAGGACATACTAATAATAATCCATTAACCCTCTCAAACATCTTTGAAAGTATCCCTCTAGCTAAATATCCCCCGTATGATTCTCCTACCAATAAAAATTCTTCAGCAGAAATGATTTCCTCAATAAATGTGATAAGCACTTCTACTATACGATCTGAACTATTTATCCAATCTGGAGCATTCGATTTCCCCATGCCAGGTAAATCAATATAAATTCTTTGATAACCTTCATATTTCTGAAATACTGATTCCATACACCTCTTCATTAACCTATGGTCAGGAGCACAACCATGTATGATAATGACTGGTTTACCTTCTCCCACAATTTCATAGTATATTTCTGCGTCCTTAATCCGGCATATTATAAAAAAGACCTCCCTAGTTTTATATTTATCTTTAAAGACAACTGTCTCAAACCAATAGGAATATACGTTCTTATTTTATATCTTTTCATAACATTTTTTCAAATTTTAATTTTCAGACTTGAAAATTAAAAAGCTTCCTCCTAGTTTTATTTCTTAGAAGGAAGCCAATATATTTTTACCTTATCGAAATTCGAAACCTTATTCTTATTTGTTTCATTACCCTTTATTCTTCTATTTTCATTAACACAATTCTCCAACCATCCGGATCCTCTATCGTTATCCCCTTATCTTTCCAATATGGATTTTCTGGTTCTACTTCATCGTATCCCATTGCATGCAGCCTTTTACTCACTTTTTTCATTTCACTATCTTCACGCATGTAAAATACAAGTAAATTGTCTTTTGTTGGAGCCGGACAAGGGCTTCCATCTATATGTCTTGTAAATTCTAAATGATACTCTTCATCTGGTAGACCGAACATGATCCCATCATAGCCATCATGATCGTAGAATTCACCTATACGTTTTAAACCTAATCCTTTTTCATAGAATGCTATAACCTCTTCAAATTTATCAGTTGGACGTGCTATTCTAAACTTCACCCATTTCATCATGATTTTTCCTCCATATTAAAAATTAATTACTGTATTACATATTATTGTATATAATCAACACGTTTCTTTAATCCCTCATTAGTATGAGAATAGCTACATACAAAGGTCTTACTTAATACTCTATAATAACGAAAAACTCACCTCATCTAGAGAGAAGTTCCCATCATTTTATCCCGCTATTTGCGGGCAGTAAGACTACCACCTCAAAATTCGGCGAACGCGAGGGAGTTATGTGGGAGTCGGGCTGCCCGTAAAATCCCGATTGGTGAGGGCTAAAAATCAGTGGGGATGGACAAAACCCCAACTGATTAAAGTTTCACTTTATATGCAATTTTACATCTCCGCTTGCAAATCACTAAAAAACCTTTAAAATCTAAAGGATGACTAAATATACAAATTCTATCTGCATTCCTTATAAATTAAAAATTATTGAACTCAATACTTTTTCAATTTTAATAAGTATTACATTCTTCATTTTTTTCTTATAAGCATGCTTTTTATAAGGAAATCTGATACAATCCTTAAGTAATATTAATATGTATTGATATTACGAATATAGTACATACTTAAAGAAGGTGATTTTATTGAAAATAAATAAAAATTTACAACTATGTATATTAATTACAACGCTAATATGCTATTCAATCTATTTTATGTTTTTCTTTCTGTTCCCTACTCATTTTTCAAATTTCAATGTACGCTTCGCTTCACTCATCGTTGAAGTCATTACATTTATATCGCTAATTTACTCTATATATTCTAAAAAAGTTAGTTCAAATCCTTTTTGGATATGTATTACAATTGCAATTGGTAGTTTTTTATTAGGAAAAGTAGTATATACGTATCAAGATACCTTTTTCGAACTTCCAATACATCATTTTACTGTTTCTGATGTATTTTACATGTTTTTTCTATTCTTCTGTCTTATCGCTTTCTGCTATAAGATCTTAAAAGAATGCAATAAATGGGAAAAATCTTTCTTTATTTGTGATATATGTATAGTACTTACTTCCATATTCACATTAGAATGGTATTTATTTAATCAGCCAAATTTAAATATATTCTCACTTTCACTCGGAGATATTTTCCTTTCATTTCTATATCCAATTGCAGATCTATTATTTCTTCTACTAGGTGTTAGTCTCTTTTTCCGCCCAACAATTTTTAAGTCCAAGCGGAAAATTTATATCTTTATTTTTGTATTAATTAGTTCTGCAACTTTTAACTATATTTATTTTTACTTAAATACCCATTTATCAACTGACACTATAACATTTTTACGTCTTTTATATAGAATACCTATATTGCTTATCGCAATAGCTGGGTCTATTTCAGAAGATGATAATAGCCATAAAAATTATTTCATTGTAAACCCTATACTAGGAAAGAAAGTTTTAGTCGTATTTCCCTATCTTGCTGTTGCAATACTAATCGGGTTTACGTTAAAAGAACAAACATCATCTTCAACTCTCATTACAGGGAATTGTATCGCTTTTGTTTTCGTACTTATTCGCCATTCTATTGTGCGTATGCAAAACGACACCCTAACAAAACGTTTACAAGTATTTAATGCTCAACTAGAAGAAAAAGTTACTTTAAGAACTTCTGATTTAGTCCATAAATCAGAGGCCCTATCTCAGAAACAACAAAAATTCAAATCATTATATGAATATCATCCTGACCCTATTTTTACAATTGATTTAAATGGAGTATTCTTAAATGTAAATAAGGCAGGAAGCGTCCTACTCGGAGCACCAACAAACGAGTTACTTGGTGAGACATGTTTTTCTATCATTTTAGATGCAGATAAACATAAACTGATATCTGCATTAGAAAAAGTTAAACAACAAGAATCCGCATCTTTACAACTTAGTTCTCAATATAAAGATGGCTTTACTTATTTTTTATACGTTACCATCGTTCCTATTATGATAGATGGACAAATTTCTGGAAGCTATATTATGGTAAAGGATATTACCGCACTAAAAAAACAACAAGAAGAAATAAAATATTTAGCATTCCACGATACTGTAACGAAAATTGGGAACCGATCCTTTTTCCATAGGAAGTTAAGAAAATTTATAAAAAATGCTCAAACAACACAAAGTGAGTTTGCATTATTATATTTAGATTTAGATCGCTTTAAAGTAATTAACGATACACTTGGACATTCGTCAGGTGATTACATATTAGAAGAAGTAGCAAAACGTTTCCAATCATGTCTTCCATCACATACTCATCTGTCAAGAATCGGTGGCGATGAATTTACAATTTTAATCGAAAACTATACGGACTATGATTCCTTATTCAAGTTATGTAACCAATTATTTGAAGGCATGAAAAAACCGTTTGTCCTACATGAGCATAAATTAACTTTATCACTTAGTATCGGCATCGCTATATATCCATCTGGTGGAATTGATACCGCTACACTCTTAAAAAACGCTAATGTTGCAATGTATGATGCTAAGGAAAAAGAGCTTAACTCTGTCTCTATTTATGACGATGTAATCGCTAAAAAAATCGAAAGACGATTACGATTAGAGAAAGATTTACCAAACGCAATTCAAAATGAAGAATTGTTCCTTTTATATCAACCTCAAGTTGATAGCAAATCAAATAAAATTATCGGTGCCGAAGCTTTAATCAGATGGAATCATCCCGAATTAGGTGTTATTTCTCCGTATGAATTTATCCCTATCGCCGAAGAAACACTACAAATTATTCCAATAGGAAAATGGACATTACAGCAAGCCTGTCAGGAAATGAAACGTTGGCACACACTCGGATATTCTCATTTAAAAATAGGAGTAAATTTATCTGCTAAAGAATTTGAACAAGAGGACTTTGTAAAATCTATTTCTTCTACTTTAGCAACTACAGGCTTACCAGCAAGTTCCCTTGATCTAGAATTAACAGAACGAATTGCAATGATGGATGAGAGAGAAACATTGATAAAACTGCGTACACTAAAAAGTTTAGGGATTCACATTTCAATCGACGACTTTGGTACAGGCTATTCTTCCCTAGCCTACTTACCTTTATATCCAATCGATACGTTAAAAATCCCAAGAGAATTTATTACAATGTCTGAAACGTGTGAAGATGGAATGGAAATCATTAAAACGATCATCACATTAGCACATACACTAGGAATGTCTGTCATTGCTGAAGGTGTAGAAACGAAAGAACACGTAAATTTCCTTCAAAAAAATAAATGTCAGTTTATTCAAGGTTATTATTACAGTAAACCTATTTATACAAATGAATTTACTAAACTGTTAGAAAACGGTATTCGTCCATAGTATATAGCTCTATACAGAATATAATCGGCATAAGTAACAATGAATTTGAACAACTATAGTAAAAAGGAAAGAAGATACCTTCTTTCCTTTTTTTTCTATTTAAATTTCTATTACTTCACCACTTCATTTATTATATCTATTAATTGATGAATTCCCTCATCATTTGTTTTCTTAAATCCATTCATGTTTTGAATATATCTCTCCTTATTGGCATACAACTTATTTACCACATCTGTAAATGTACTGGCGCTTATTCTATCTTGAAGTAATACTTCCGCATACCCTTGTCGTGCAAAATAGTCAGCATTTAAAACTTGATCCCCTCTACTGGAACCATTAGTTAACGGAATAAGCAACATCGGTTTCTTCAAAAATAACAATTCAGAAATAGCAGTAGAACCCGCTCTGGAAACTACAACACTTGCCATATTCAGTATATGCGGCAACTCTTCGCCTATATATTCAAATTGCATATAACCTTCCATTCCAATAGATGGATCCACCTTCCCTTTACCACACATATGAACAATATTAAAACTTAATAATAATGTATCTAAACTTTTCCTTACCATATCATTTATCCATTGTGCACCTTGACTCCCACCCATTATTAACAGTACCGGTTTATCTTGCCTAAATTTACAATAGCTTCTTCCTCGTAATACGTTACCGCTCTCAATTTCTTCCCTTACAATTGGTCCTACATAAACCTTTTTCTCATTACTTACATTCTCCCCTGTATGAGGGAATGTTGTGCATAGTTTTGTAGCAAAAGGTAATGCTATTTTATTTGCTAACCCTAACGTACTATCTGGCTCACGTATTACGATAGGTACATGATTTAACCATGCCCCTATAACTACAGGAAATGAAACAAATCCTCCTGCCGAAAAGATAACGTCAGTCTTCATTTTCTTAATTAATTTATAACTTTGTAAACAACCGTTTATAATTTTAAAAGGATCTTTAAAGTTCTCCCAATCCCAATATCTCCTAAGCTTCCCTGTTGAAATACTATTATACTTAACATTTCGAACTAATAATTTTTCAATTCCATTTTGAGATCCAATATACTCAACTCCCCATCCTTTTTCCATAAATTTAGGAATCAATACCATATTAATCATTACGTGTCCGGCTGTACCGCCCCCAGTAAAGAGAATCTTTTTATTCATAACTTATATCCACCTTTATCATTAAAAATCTAGCTTTATATTAATCTTTAACTCAAGTCCTATATCTTGTAAGAGATCTTTGATGAGTTCATAAAAATCATTTCCATACTCACTACACTCATACTGAGCAAAAACTTGAATCACATGCCTAGTTCTAGTCTCTAGTGCTGGCTTTATTCGATTAACCTTTTTTCCTTCCACATACGCTCGATATTGATTTATTGCCTCATAGAGGTGCAACACATGCGCTTCTTCATCTTTCCAATCCAGCGTATCAACAATCGAAAGAAATAGCGTACTTTGATTATCTATTGCTTCATAACTATTCATATACTTCTTACACCCTTTTTTATTTTTCATTGAATGCAGATGTCACTGTGCTTCGCATACTCAAGTACATCTTTCAATGATTGATGAAATTGGATTTTCGGGACCCAACCTAACTTTTTTATATCCTCTAACACTAAACTTTTATTTGAGTCACTCTCAAAATTATCTGTTTCTTTTATAGTAAAGTTCAGCTGTGTTAATCCTTTATATTGTTCTAGTACATCTAATAAAGATCGTTTTACTCCTGATCCAATATTATATTCTTTTCCATTTATACCATCACGTAATAACACATGATACGCTTTAACTACATCACGTACATCTAGAAAGTCCCTACTATCTTTCAAACTGTTTACTTCAATAATTGGTTCACTTTTACCCGACTCTATATCTATCATTTTTTTTGCCAGAATAGAACAAATACCATTCGATACTCCTGGACCAATTAAGTTCGAGGGCTTTGCAATGATAATATTTGAATCCATTAACCCACCCCAAGCCTCTGCGACGATTACTTGCATAGTTTTACTTAAACTATATGGATTTGAAAATTTTATGTTGTTCATACTATCTGCTTGCAATGCAGATCCTATAACTAATGTTCTACAATGGGGTGCTTCTTGCTTAATTGCTTCTAATAAATATAACGTCCCTATCACATTAATCTCCATGTATTCAAGAGCAGCTGTCCAAGACTCTATGACCGAATTTCTTCCTGCTAAATGCAATACATAGTCTGGCTTTATTTGTTTAATTACCTTCATTACTTCGCCCTTATTAGTTAAATTACAAGTAATTCCATTCCTGCATTTTTCTCTATGTGAACGATTTTGAAACATAGGAATTACATGAAAGCCCTTGTCTAAAAAATATTGGCAAGCATGGCGCCCTGTGAAGCCATTTGCACCAGTTATTAAAAGGCTCACATTTTTTTTCATAGTAAAAATCCTCCTTTTTCTAACATTTGTTTCACCTCATGTTTTGCAAGTAAGTCTTGTTGAGAACTAAAACTCTTCACATCCACAAGCGGATAACTAGCATAATATTCTTGAAGTCCTTCTATAGGAATAGTCGGTAGTACCACAAAATAATTTTGATCAAAACTAATACTTGTTTTACTCTCTACCTCAGATAAAAGCATTTCACTTAATTTTTCACCAGGTCTTATCCCTACCTCTTTTATCTTCACGTTTTCTTTTTTCGAATCTTCAATCAATACTTTTGCTAAATCCGTTATTTTACATGCTGGCATTTTCATAACAAAGATTTCCCCTCCTCTTCCTTCAGATGCTGCTTTAAATAACAATCCAACAGCATCTTCAATTGTTAAGAAAAATCTAGTCATATTTTCATCAGTAATCCCTACCTGTGAAGACTTTTTAATTTGCTTTTTAAAGAGCGGTACCACACTTCCACTCGTCCCTAAAACATTTCCACCACGAACACAAATGAATTTTGTTTTCTTCGTTTGCACATTCGCATGAACCATTAACTTTTCACCAATTGCTTTTGTCATCCCATACGTATTTGATGGGTCGGCCGCTTTATCAGTTGAAACATATATAACTTTCTCAACTTGCTTCTGGATTGATGCTTCAATTACATTTTGCGTACCATGTATATTTGTTTTTATAGCTTCATAAGGATAATACTCACATACTGGAACATGTTTTAAAGCTGCAAGATGGAATACATAATGTACACCTTGGCAAGCATATACGAGTTGGTCTTTATCACGAATATCTCCAATAATAAATTTCAATCTATCTTCATTTATAAATTGTTGCTGCATTTCAAACTGAACTGTTTCATTTCTTGAAAAAACTCTAATTTCTTTCGGTGATTTTTCTAATAGTTGTTTTATAAGTTCATGCCCCCACGAACCTGTACCACCAGTAATTAAAATTATTTTATTAAGCATTCCTTTTCCTCCTACCGGACATTTCATTAAAAATTGTATTTATTAACGCGATTGAATTATTTTCAATTGATTCAAATCATAATCGTCGTTTGTTACATTTAATTGACAAAATAAAAAAACAGAAACTATTAAACATAGTTTCTGTTTTTTATTTCACTTCTTAACAGTAAGATTTTTTCATACTGTTTGCATGATAACTATATTACTTGTAGAAAAACACCGTTCATTTATTTCTTATACTCGTAATAAAATAAATAGAATGGTGCATAGCCAATGCCATGTTTACATTCATGAAAAAAGGGAGGTAATGGAATGTACCGAAGCAATTCAAACAACTCAAATAATATATATAACGATCCTTTCAAAGCACTTCCTCTCTCCCTATTCGATGTAAAAAATGAGTTAAAACAAAAAAGCAAACTCATTCATTCTGGCACCATGTATACATTAACGAAAGAAGAGCAACTCATCATCGACAAAATAAAAGTACAGACAAAACAACTAAATAAAAATAACGTCACAAGAACACGTGCATACTATCAATTTTACATTCAATATCCCGAAATACATTGGGCACTACTTGGACATATGGTATCACGTAACGGTGGTTGGAATATGACTGATTTAAAGGGAGACTTATATACGAGGATTTTATCAGAGAAGGATCAAATTACATTTTTTTCTTTTTTAGAAAGAGGAAATTGGCTCATTTTTCAAGATGTATATCCTCAATTTTTGCTATATGAACAAAGTGTTAAAAAATCACAAAAGCTATTTCATCTTCTTCCTCACCTAAATGTTTCTACATTTATGGAAACGATGTGGAACGATTTTTGGAAAACAGGTAACAAAAAAACATTGGCGATCGCAACTATTATTAATGAACAAAACTACTTAGAAAAAAGGGTTATTCAAAATGTCCACTTTCAAAAGACTGTACTAAATAGTATTGGATTTAAACTCTTTGATTTCTTTCAGTTTAATCATATCCTTTTCCCATTCTACGAAAATGATAAGAAACAAAAAGTATTACTATTTGGTGATACAATGAAACATTTTACGTCCTTGCATGAACGAATCTTAATTGGAAAAAGGTTGTATTCACTATTATTTCGGGATACACATATTTTATCTCAAATAATAAGTTGGGCCGAGCATCATCCACACACAGGCTCAAGGAAAGATTACTGGCCTCATTTATTTTCAAGTGTAAATGAATCTTTTTCCCGTGAGTTTTATAAACGCCGAATAAAGAAATGCCAGTTGCGTAGTGGTGCATATCGTATATACAGCCCTGCACTCATCTATGCATGGCGCGATATGAAACATGAAGAAGATAAAAGTAAAGATTGGTTTACTGATTGGCAAGTTGTAAATTACTTAGTTGATAAGGAGGAAAGTATAAGTGGACAAATTTCAGAAGACTACTGCAAAACACTCGAAAAAATTGAACTTGCAATTCTCGCAAAGAAAAATGTCCTCCTCCGAGAGGAAGAATGACTTTCTAGCTTTAATAATTACAGTTTTTCTCTCTGCTATTATTGGAACTTGTTTAGATGCTTTCTTTGTTAATAAACAAATATATTCTTTTCCAGTTAGACCCTTCTCATCCACATTTTCAGTTAACATAGCTTTCACATTACTCGTACTACCGATTTTATCAGCCTCTTTTATACAAATTTCAAAAACATTATCTACAGTTTCTAGAACTCTATTTATTATTTCAATAGGCGTTTGCGCTAGCATTTTTGAGCAAGTTGCTGAGAGGCTAGGTTTATTTGTACATAATGGGCATTGGCATCATACTTATTCTTTGTTTGGGTATATGATTTTTCTTGCTTTTATTTGGAAAGTATATCGTTGGCTACCAAAATAAAGAGACCGTTTGTATAACGGCCTCTCCTCTTAAGCATAATCTTCAATTCTTACTACTGAACGACTTTGAAGACTTTTTGATCGCAAACGATATGCAACTACTTTCTTCTTATATTGCTTTATTACATCAACGTGTTCCTCGTAGCTATATAAAGAAAACTTAATCGTTTTCTTTCCTATCTTCGTCTCAATAACTAATGGTGTTCCATTCCCTTGCGGCGGAAAATAATGCTTATCCAAAAATAAAGCCTCATTAAATTCATGAATAACTTGAAGTTTCATTTCTCCTTCTATACTTTCCCCATCTACTGTTACAGTAGTATTTTCCTCATCCAATTTTTGATGTAACTCAAATCTACTAATAATTGATTCTACGACAGAAGTTGGCATACTAGAAACTAGTACTTTAACAGCACCAAAAATAAATAATGTAACTATAAACCATGTTGTCATTTTAATCATCTCCATTACACTCTAAAATGAGTAGTGTTATGCTCCTTATTACGATTCATTAATTTTCAAAATAAAAATTTCATTCCATAAGGTACTAATATACTAATAAGTATCCCTGTTACAATCATCGTTACCGAACCGATAGTTGCTTCTTTCTCTCCCTCTTTCACTAGACGACTCACACCAATGATATGTGATGCGCAGCCCATCCCAACTCCTTTTCCAATTGTACTTGTTATACGGAAAAGTTTAAGTACTGTCGGTCCCATGATAGCACCTGTTATTCCCGCAACAACTACAAAACTAGCAGTCATAGATGGAATACCCCCAATTTGTTCGGCTAATGAAATTGCAATAGGCATCGTCGCTAATTGCGGGATAGTTGTTAATATAAGTTCCTTATCTATATTCAACATTTCCCCAATCACTACATTCAAACTTATTAAAGCCACTATACCGATTACTACCCCAACAAGTATCGATAAGAAGTTTTTCATAAGTATTTTTCGTTCCTTAAATAGTGGTATTGCTAAAGCTACAATCGCAGGGCTCAAGAAACTGGAAAGAATATCTCCCCCATTTCCCTTATAATCTTGATGAGAGATCCCGAAAATAAGGAATATGCAAATCATAATTGCCGTAACTGTTAACACCGGTAAAGTAAATGGAAACGTAAATTTTTTATATAGCTTTGTCGCCAATAAATAAATCACTACAGTAATAAAAATTAAGACCATTTGAATAGCGCACCTTATCAATTTTATTTTTTAGATGTTATTAATAATTGACTTACATAACCTGAAATAATCAATGTTACTAAAGTACTTACAACAACTAGAAAGAACATAATACTACCCTTACTTAAAAGAAATGAACCGTATTCCATTAGCCCCGTCGTTGAAGGAATTAAAAATAAAGGTAAAAATACTATTAGCTTTTCTGCACCTATCTCAAACCATTTTAATGGCAAAATGCGAGTAGAAAGAAGCAGAAAAAGAATTAACATTCCTATTAAACTTCCTGGCATAGATAGATGAAATACTTCCTGAATCCATACACCAACCAAACTAAACATATATAGCACTCCTACTTGAAGTAAAAGCTTCAAAAACTTCAATTGCTACTCCCCATTTCAATACCAAATCCCCACAATTTATTATTGAATCTCGTTTAATGTCTCTGCAAATCTTGTAATTCCAAGCTGAATTTGTTCGACATTCGCTCTGCCAAAAGTAAATCGTATATATTCACTTTTCGAACCTAGGACGCTTCCTGGGACAAATGCTACACCATTGCGTATAGATTCACCTAGTAAATGGTATTCATCAAACGTTCCTTGGACTTTACACCATAAATGTATTCCGCCCTCTGGAACAAAAAATTCAACCTGGTCCCCTAATATTTCTTCAAGCTTTCTAATTAACTCATCTCTTCTTTGCTTCAGTTGTCCACGAAGCATAGTAATATGCGTATGAAAATCCTCAGATTCTAAAAATTGGTTCGCTACCCACTGTGTAAATACACTATGACCGAAATCAACTTGCTGCTTCGCATCTGCCAATCGCTCAATTACGCGCGTGGGGCCAATTACCCAACCAATACGTAATCCTGATGCAACAATTTTTGATAATGAGCTTACATAAAGAACATTCCCATTTTGATCCATCGATTTCAATGTTGGATTCACTTCTCCATTAAAAGAAGTCAAACTATACGGATCATCTTCTACAATCGGTATACCAAATTCAGAAGATAGTTCTAAAACCTTTTTACGTCTTGCCAACGAAAGTACCGTTCCAGTTGGATTTTGATAATCTGGATTTAAAAATACCATACGAATGCGATGCTTTTTGTGCAAATCGATTAAGTCATCGGGATTCATTCCATGCTCATCAACTGGTAAACGGAATATGTTTAAACTTGCTGATTTAAACATCGGAAGTGAATAACAATAGGAAGGATCCTCAATTGCAATCGCATCGCCAGGTTTTAACAAACATTGAACGATAAGATTAAGTGCCTGCTGAGCTCCAGATGTAATAAGAATAGAGCTTGAATCTGCTTCTATTTGTTTATATTGCTCGACATGTGCTGCAATTGTTTTTCGCAACATTTCATTTCCAAGTGGATGGTCATAACCGAGATTTCCCATAAATGTTTTCTCCGACAAAATTGTTCGAAATCTATCACTCGGAATTAATTCTGGTGACAATTCACCACTCGCTAAATTGATTAAATCATCTTTTTGTGTTTCCGTTCGAATTTGTTGAACAAGTGGTACATTAGGCAAGAACGATCCATCCTCAACGTACCTACCCCAGTTCGGTATTCGTTTATGTGACACACCCCATATGTCTGTATTCACCCGGGTGCCGCTTCCTTTTTGCCGTTCTACTACCCCAAGTGATTTTAATTCCTCATAAGCAGCTACTACCGTACTCCGGTTCACTTGTAACTCCTGTGCTAACATACGCTCAGAAGGTAATTTTCTATCAGAAGGGAATTCACCGGTAGAAATGCCTCTTTCAATGTAATCAGCAATTTGTTTATAAACTGGTATCTTATTTTCACGATTCGGTTGCCATTCCATTTAGTTCCCTCCTCTCCAAGCAGGTGTCCTGAATTCATTAATAATAGTATTCACTGTGAAAATGGTATTAATCAAGCGCATGATTTAAAAATGTCTCAACCGTCACATTAAAACTAGTAGGCTGTTCTAAATAAGGCAAGTGCCCACTATCTTTCAACTCAACGAAAGTCACGTTTCTCAGGTGTTTTTCAAATTCTCTCACATACTTTTCCGGAACAAAATAATCATTCTCTCCTCGTATTATTAATGCAGGACATGCAATGTTAGAGAGGTATGGTCTTTGATCGTAATCAACTAATTCAGCGAATAGCCTTTGAATATGCATCGGATTAATAGTTTGTAGGGATTGATGAAATCCTCGGACAATTGCATCATTATCTTCTACTCCCATTGCTCTCAATAACGTACCCGCCCAAGTTTTCCCTTTATCATGCAAGCTAAGTAAATCATATACTTCAAGTCGTTCTTTACGATCTGCCGGTTCTAAATAGGGAAATGCATTTACAACAATTAATCTAGAAACAAAACCTGGATATTGAATAGCAAAATCAACCCCTACTCTAGCCCCTTTTGAAAGACCACAAATGACTACTTTTTGTAGCTTTAAATAATTGCATAACTCATACAAAACATTTGAGTATTCTTTAAAACTAATTTCCAGTCCTTCAGATTTCCCATGTCCAGGTAAATCAAGTGAAATCACTGTCCAATTTCCCTTGAAATATTGTCTTTGATATAACCAATTGTTTGAGTTTCCTCCAAGACCGTGTAAAAACAATATGACAGGACCCGATCCTTCTATATTGTAATAAACCTTTTGATTTTTATATATAAAATACATATAAATCCCCTTCAGTTATAGCACTACATTTTCTTATTCTTTAATGGATATATCCAAAACGGCTCTCTTTCTAACCACTCAACTGTTTCTGGAACACCGTCTTCATACTCTCTTTCCAGCTCATCCACTTTAGTTGCAAATTGTGATGCATGTGCTCGTAATGCCTCTAATTTTTTCGGAACATATTCCGTCACTTCATTTTTAAAATCCGGAGGGCCTATTTCGTCTTCATGATTTTTCGAAAAAGCTACAGCATAAAAGACCGGTCGTTTACTTTCCGAAATATTAGCTAATGCCTCTACTACCGCTGCCCCTGTTGCATCGTGATCTGGATGAACTGCATACCCAGGATAGAAAGAAATAACTACAGAAGGATTCAATTCTTCAATACAGTTTTGAATCAGACTTCTTAATTTTTCAGGCTCTTCAAATTCAAGAGTTTTATCACGATATCCCATCATACGTAAATCTTCAATCCCTAAAATATTTGTAGCTCGCTTTAACTCTTTCTCTCTAATAGCATATAAAGACTCCCGTGTTGCAAAAGGTGGATTCCCCATTGCTCTCCCCATTTCACCAAGTGTTAAGCAAACATAAGTAAGAGGGACTTTCTGCTCAGTATAGGCCAAAATTGTGCCAGCCACGCAATATGACTCATCATCTGGATGCGGGAAAACAACTAAAACGTGGCGCTCATTTTTCATCAATATATTAACTCCTTCATCATATATAAACTCTATAAAATAACGACCGCATACCAAGTAACTCCTACAAGAAGCACTAAAAGAAGAATGATATAGATAGCTGATAAGTTTTTCACATTCCTCTTTGTAGACTTACCGTAATTCTCCTCCACATTTCGTGCAACTAGTACGGTCCCAAACAGTGATACAACTACAATAATAACAACTAGTGAAATCGCAAAACTCATTGTCTTTTCACCTCTCTAAAACCAGTCTATTTATAAACAAAGAAGATACATATAAAATGTCCTTCTTAAGGTACAATAAAATACTACCTTTCTTCTCTTATCATAATGGAAGTTTGCGAAAAACGGACCAACCACTTTTAGGTTTTTTTGCTCATCCACTTCAAAATAAAAAGCAACTGATCTCCTAGAATCAGTTGCTTTTTTACAAGGCTAATTATATTCATTTTCACTTAAAATTAATCCGATTTAAAAGTTTGGTCTTTTCATAATGAAACATCGATTGAGATAACTCAAAAATGGTTCCATTTACAAGATGAACTGTATTTTCAATAAGAAGTGCCGGATCACCTTCATTTATTTCTAAAAGCTGTGCATTTTCTTTATTTACTTTTTCACAACTAATAACTTTATCGGCAAAGCCAATATTTAATCGTAAATCTTCAATGAAATAACTGTATACAGAGCTTAATGCTATTTCTTCATTCAAATAAGGAATGATATCCTTTTTGAAATAACTTACTTCAATAGAGAATGGTTTCCCATCTACAATTCTTAAGCGCTTCAAAAAATATAACCTAGTTCCAACTTCACATTGCATCCGCTTTGCTATCTCTTCGTCCGCATCTATTACTTCAAGCTCTAACACTTTCGTTTCAATATTTTGTGAAACGAGGTTTTTCGTTAATCCACGCAAACTGCCTAGATTAATGTAATCTGTTACAGAAGTTTCACGTAAAAACATGCCACTACCTTGCACTTGAAAAATATAGCCTCTATTAACAAGCTGGCTAATCACTTTACGTATCGTATTACGACTTACTTCAAATCGGTTCATCAACGCTTCTTCTGTAGGTAGTTTTTTCGTTTCATTAAAAAGTCCTTCTCGAATGTCTTGCTCTAAAATATCTGCAATTTGTTTATACTTTGCACTCATACACTTTCTCCTAAAATACTCTTTTATCTTTTATAAATTTTCTCCTCTCGTTTCGATAATATGCTTATACCAATGAAACGAAAGTTTCTTCTTACGTTTTAAGTTATCATTATGATCGACAAAAATAAAGCCATATTGCTTTTTATATCCATTTAGCCAACTTAACAAGTCAATAACTGACCATGCATAATAGCCTTTTAAATTAATCCCTTCTTGAATCGCACGCTTCATTACTTTTAAATGCTCTTCAATGAATTTAATTCTCGGAACATCTACAATTTCTCCGTCAATGATTGGATCTTCATCACCTAATCCGTTTTCTGTCACATACATCTTTATGTCACCGTAACGTTCTTTCAACATATGCAATCCATCTAAGAAACCTTCCGGAGATATTTCCCATCCCCATTTTGTATATGTTTTATCTTCCATTTTAACTGTTCGATAAAACCCATCAAAAGAAGGGTTACCCGGAGCAAGTGTTGAGTTTTCTCGAGAATGCTCCTCGCTCTTTATATCCATATCGTATTTTTCTACTCGTATCGGTTGATAATAATTCAAGCCAATAAAATCATTTTTTTCGGCATTTTGTTTAATGATTTCTAATTCTTCAACCGTCCAATTAGGAGTCCATCCTTTTTCCTTTAATTCCTGCACAACATAAGACGGATACTCACCTTTTAAAACTGGATCATAGTACCAATACATTTCATATTCATTCGCATGATTTGCTGCTAGTATATTTTCTTTTTGATCATCCACACTATAAGCAGGTAAGAAAACATGCGTAATCCCAATCTCTCCATATTGTTTCAGCTGCTTGTACACTGCAACTGTTTTTGCATGCGCATAAAATACATAATGAGTCGCTTGAAAGTACTTTGGAACATCATTTTGTATTCCAGGTGGATGTGCACCTTTTAAGTACCCTAATCCACAAAACATCACTGTTTCATTAAAAGTAATCCAATGTTTAACTCTATCACCAAATGCCTTAAAGCAAATCTCTGCGTACTTTACGAAAGCTTCTGCTGTTCGTTTATTCGTCCATCCACCGTCTTTTTCTAAAGTTAATGGTAGATCCCAATGATATAAAGTTACAAACGGTACAATCCCGTATTTTAAACATTCATCAATTAAGTTGTTATAAAATGCTATTCCTTTTTCATTTACCTCTCCATCTCCAGTCGGCAAAATTCTCGCCCAAGAAATAGAAAAACGATACGATTCTAATCCCATCTCAGCCATTAAGCGAACATCTTCCTTATATCGATGATAATGATCAACAGCTACATCACCATTTGTCCCATTGTATGTTTTGCCAGGAATTTTTGAAAACTCATCCCAATTCGTAACACCTTTTCCATCTTCATTCCATGCACCTTCTACTTGATAAGAAGCTGAAGCAGCCCCGAATAAAAAATCATGTGGAAACTTCATAGTATATACCTCCGTTTCATTACAATAAATCAAATTTATTACTACATATAAAATTTATAGGTACAAATTTTATATGTGTAATTATAGCGTAAGTTTCGATTTTTTTCTATCATGAACGTACGATATGTAAAACTATATTTAATGTTAATTTTTAGAAAACAAAAAAGAAGCGACGTAGTTCATCGCTTCTTACAATCACCATCTTTACTCTTTTATAAGTGACTTATTCGCTCTTATAACTTCTTGATAAAGTAATGGTGACCATTTTTCATTTATATAATCTTGAATTATCCAGCCCACTCTCGTAGGATTCTTTTGCTTCATATAGTTTGCAATTTCAGGATTTATGTAGGACGCATAATAATATGGACTATTCCATGCTGTACCACCAGAAGACAAGCTTGTAAAATTAATATATAGATGATTAAAATCTTCACTATTGTTAATCGTTTCATTTATCGTATCTTTAATAGATTTTACTTTCTCATCATAACTCACTTTATATTTATCTTGTACTGTTACATTTACATTTTGATTTACATTTGTAGTAAACGTCTCATTGTCTGGCCAATAAAAATTATTATATCCTCCAGACTCATTACTGCCACTATATCTTTTTAATAATACAATTTTCCCACGAGCATCTCCAAGTTTTATATTTCCTTCTGTTTTTAAAAAGATAGGATCAAGAAAATAATTTTTTTCAAACGTACTACTAAATGAGTTTTCCGCTCCTTTCATATCCTCATACTCTTTTTTTAAAGACATAATAATCGTTTCACTTGGGTTATCTTTTAAAAATTGTTTCGCTTCATTTATAAATCCGTGTAACGTTACATAAAGATATAATGGCCCATGATGAAGAACTATCGTATTATCATCTGTTAAACGCCCTCTTATATCAAAAATTCTAGCTCCGTGATCCGTTTGATAACGAAAATCATATTCTTGCGTCATTCCCCATACTTGCTTTATCGGATTTTGCAACTTGAACGTTCCACTATCATGTGTTCCTGGAATTGAAATTCGTGTTAACGGTATGTCATCAGGTATAGGTTTCATCCATTTTGACCAGTTTTCAAGCCCATTACCAGAGCTAGCAGCAATTGCTTGCTTATCATTCAAAGCAAATACAAATGTGCTAAGTATAGTACTACATATGAATAATTTCAAAATAAACTTCTTATTGCTCATTTTTATTCCTCTCTTTTTCTGTTTTTACATCAAACTTATTGAATATAATATAAGCTACTTAATAAAAAATAAATAATATTTCATAAATATGAAATATTACATAGAAGTAAAATTAAAAAATCATTCACATATTCTCAATGCATTAGGAAAATTTAAAGTCCCTTTCTACTAGATAAATTATAGTAATCAACAGCATAAACTTCAATGGGCTTTCATATGCAATATTTCATATTTGGGTCCTACATGATATAAATAAAAAACTTATGATGATTATTTATTCCGTACGTGCTAATATACTTATATTAAAATATAAATACATACCTTATATACTCTGAACTACATTATTCAACAGTTAAAACTTAATTTTTTATTGGGAGGATTTACAATGAAATTATTAAAAATAAAACATATAATTCCTTTGTCTGCAGCAGCAATTACATTCATATGTAATCAAGGTGCAGCTGAGGCTTCCACCATTCATACAGTAAAAAAGAATGATACACTTTGGGGTATCAGTAAACAATATGGAGTTTCAATACAATCTATTAAACAAGCGAATAATAAAGGAAACGATCAAACTTTTATTGGTGAACAGTTACATATTCCAGGATCCATGAAATCAAATGAGGTCACTGTTCATCAAAACGACAAACCTAAGAACATCTCTGGACAAATTATTTATCAAGTACAGCCTGGAGATTCATTAGAAACTATAGCAAAGCGTTACAATGTTACCGTTCAATCTATAAAACAAATTAACAATACAGTCGGAAACAAGCTTTATACAGGACAACATTTAAAAATTAATTCAAGTATTTCAGAAAAAGAAAAAGACTTAATGGCAAGCTTAGTTACTGCTGAAGCAGGTGGCGAATCATATAAAGGAAAAGTAGCAGTAGCAAAAGTTATATTAAATCGTGTAAATGCAAAAGGTTTTCCAAATACAATAACAGGAGTTATTTATGAACCTATTAAACACGGATATGCATTTACCCCTGTTACAGATGGAAGAATTAATCAGCCTGCAAGCGCAGAAGCAAAAATGGCAGTAGAAGAGGCTATCTCCACAAATGGAATACATTCTGATTGGCTTTATTTCTATAATCCGAAAACATCAACAAGCAAATGGATTACTACACGTCAAACAGTAGCAGTAATCGGTAACCACGTCTTCGCTAAATAAAACTGTAATTTTCTTCAGATTTATTCACTTAACAACTATTTCAAATGATTAACAGACCTCTTTACTTAAAAGGTCTGTTCTTTTTATATCTAAGCTTTTTATTAACCATATGATAAAATGATTGTTTAAAAGTATCTCTCTTTTCAAATAAAAAACTGTTGTATCTCATTCATCATTTAGAGTAATTGAGAAAGTATCAAATCCACAACTATGACTTTATTAATACAAGCTATTTCTTAACTTTGTAAAATTGTTATACACTAGGAAAATAGCAAACAAACTATTCGGTAGCAGGTGAAAAAAATGTATGATATTACAATTATCGGTGCTGGAGTGAGTAGCATTTTTATGGCTTATACATTAGCCAAAAGCAACAAAAAGGTTTTAATTCTTGATAAAGGTAAACCGTTAGAACATCGAAATTGCTCTTTAAAACAAGGGGAAATATGTAACTGTACTGCATGTGATAAATATTTCGGGTTTGGTGGTTTAGGAAAGTCTGAAGGGAAATTTAATTATACAAACGGATTTGGAGGCGAACTCGAGCAAAAAGTAGGTAAAGAAGGATTTATGCAACTCATGGCGGAAGTAGATGAAATTCTATGTCAGTTTGGTGGAAGTTCAGTTTCAAAATATTCTACAGAAAATCCAACTCTCACTAAGAAGGCTGAGACATGTGGTTTACAAATGCTAACAACAGAAGTAAGGCATCTGGGTACTACACTTTCAAGTAACATTTTTCAGCAGCTCTATGAATTTTTACTTACCAAAATAGATATCCAATTTCATATAGATGTACAAAATATCGTTAAGCAGAAAGACCATTTTAAAATATATACAAATCAAGAAACTGTCCATTCTAAGAAATTAGTATTTGCAACCGGTCGTTCCGGGGCGGATTGGTTAAAAGAAATGTGCACTTCTCTAAATATTTCTCAGGAGCAAACCCGTGTAGATTTAGGTATTAGGGTAGAGATGAAAGAACATCAATTACGTTCTATATTAAAAGATACATTTGAGACGAAACTTTCTTATCAGCATGAACATTTCACGGCTACTACTTACTGTATGAATCCAAAAGGACGTATTATTCGAAAGTACGAAGAAGGTTTAGTTATGCCTGACGGTCAAAATTTTCGAGAGCAAGGAACTGGCACTTCTAACTTAAATTTCACTTTATTTATCCCGCGCTATTTTCCAACTCTCAAAGAAGCAAATGTATACGCAAGTTCAATTATTAAAAGCATTAACCAAGGACGAGATCGGATTGTTATACAGCGTTTAGAGGACTTAATAAAGAAACAACCTACAACGGAGAACAACATGAAACATAATCGTATACAGCCTACACTACACGGAGATTATGGAGATTTGAATAAAGAAATTCCTCAATTATATATTGAAGGACTCAAAAAATTTTTATTACGTTTAGAACAATTTATCCAAGAACCTATCGATAAAGATACTTTATTATATGGAATTGATGGAAAGTTCTATGCCCCTACGATAAAAATCAATAACCATTTTGAAACAAGTATGAATGGGCTATTTTTAATTGGAGATTGTTCAGGCATCACTCATTCATTATCTCAAGCAGCTGCAAGTGGTCTGTATGTTGGAAAATATTTATCAGACATTTAATTACTCTAATCAAATGGAAAGGGAGCAACTAATTGCTATTGCTCCCTTTTCCCTATTACTTCTCTTATAACACATGATGCAATCTGCTATTAAAAAGAACGTACATATTATACAGATGTAAACAAAAAACAACTCCAAAATCAACTTTTATTGTATATTTTGGAGTTACTTTACGTTTATTCTATGATTGTTTCTAAAGGTAAATCTGTATAGGAATTATCCTCACCTATATTCAAGATTACTTCACATTGACGTAATCTCAATTCAAAGAGCGTTATAGGATCACGATAAACTTCAGGGTTTGATTTCATTTTATGCAGTTTATCTTGTTTTTCTTTTATTTCTAAATGAGTGTTTTTTACAGCTTGTTCCAACGCGTCAAATGGATTTCTAAAGAACATATTAATATCCCGCTCTTGTGTGTTTTCAAACAGCTCAAATTGCAAGAAAAACTTCTTCATAATAGAAGCCGTTACATCTGTATAATCTTCATTTTCTAAATACTGTTTATATTTGTTATATAGCATAGCTTTATTTTTAGGAAGAACTCCAAATAATTTACCGGCACTTTTCAGTAAAAATTGTGCTGGCGTAAATCGGCGTAAAATATTTACTTCTTCCATTTGTATTCTAGTTGTCATTCTATCAGTATCTCTGCGCCAGTCATCAATTACTTTAAAGTCACATTCTAACTGTATTCGATTTTCTCCAAATAAAGAATTAAGTCCTTCACTGGTTTCTTCTAAGTACAATTGACTTTGAAGGAGCTCGTTATTAGAAGTCGCAATCCAATTTTGCATAGAGCGAGCAAGATTAGGTAATACAGTTTGTTCTAGATATTGTTGCACTCTTTCATTCATCGCTGTGTTTAGTTCAATATCAATGTGACCAAAATCGCTTTCTTCACTAATTAAATCGGAACAACTCTGCAATAGTTTCGGAATATGTTCTGTAAGATCATTAGTAATTTCGTTTTTCATTGTACGATATGATTCTGTAATTAAATGAATTTTGTCCTTCTCAAAAGCAGTAAGGTTATTAATACAAGCATTTAGTTTAACTAACATATCTTCATTCCAATTAATAGAATCTACTAGATTATTTTCCCTCTCGACGCGTTTATCCAAAAGATATGTAATTGTTTTTCGAATGAAAAACAATAGCTTTTCAGTACGTTCTGCATCGATATTTTTATGGTTAAAGTTAAAATGAATAAACTCAGTTAAATCGTTTAGTTGTTTACTATTTGTATATAACGAAGAATAAGGGAAAACTCTTGCATTAGGGAAATATGTATTTATTCTCACTTGCGTATCTTGTATAACTCTTTTTGCTTCTGCTTCATTGTAAATGTTATCGATTTTATTTAATAAGAAATGAACTTGTAGATTTGGTGTATGTTCTTGAATACTTAATAGAATGTCACGTTCTTTGTCAGTAAAAGGTGAATCCGTATTCAATACGAATAATAATTCATCTACAGAGTTTAAATATTCAAACACCTCATCTCTCGCGTCATTGTTCCTATTAAAGCTAGGTGTAACAACGAATGTAAGTTTATTTTCACTTAAAAACCTGCATGGTAATTTAAATTCAACACATGCTCTATCTCTATATGTTTGACGGTGCACTGCCATCATGTTATGGAAATCAGAGAAATTCTCAGTTGTTGTAATTTCCGAATCTGTTATAGCGTTAATTTCTGTATAAGCGTCATTTTTAAAAACAACAACATTTGAGATTGAGTTTTCTAATATATTTTCTCCTAGAATAGAGTTAATAAATGACGCTTTTCCGTTTCCTGAAGTTCCAGTTACTAATAGGCGATTTGTTTTTAAATCTGCAAGCTCGCCTACTAACCAGCTAAATCGGTGACCCATTTCTAAATCATGTTCTTGTGCCCACCCTGTAATAGATTCAAAAAGATGTAAACTATACTCTAAGCCATTCACATGATTAATAGAATATGACAGTAGGTTTTCCGCATATTTTATATCCGCTGAATCTATTTTGGAAGGAAAAATCTCATCCCATGCCAATACTGCTGCAGATGGAAATACAGCATGAGAGGGATTGACTACCTTTAACCAATTTGTTAACAGATTTGGAATAATATCGTGTAATTGTCTAAGCATATATTGACCTTGAATTAATTCAAAGTATGTTTCTTCGTAAAGAGAAGAAATTTCGTCCCATATATCGGACGAATGCATTTCGATATGTATGAAAAATTCATTTATTGTGTTAAGCCATAATAAGTAATTTTGTTCATCTTTATAGCTGTGCCAAAGTGATGAAACCATTTGCGTAAATTGCACTTGATCTACATTATTTAATGTAACTAATACTGTATAAAAATAATCTGGTGAAATATTTTTAGTAAATCCTTTATCTATATATTCTTTTAGAACCGCAAACCACGGATAAGATTCTGTTCGAATTAACTCGTTCACAGCAAGCTCTACTGCACTATCAAAATCTTGCTGTTCTTCATAAAAGGAACGTGCAATTGTTGTGACGTTTGGATAATCGGGATTTAAAGAAACCGCTTCTTTTATAACAGCGAAAGCTGAATCAAAATTATTTTGCTCGATGTAAAGAGACAGTAATTGCAGTACAATTTCGGTCATAAGTATTTTGTTATCAGTAGTAATGGAAGTATACACATTTTCAGCAACTGATAATTGGTTAAGTTCGAAGTAAGCATCCGCAATATTTTTTTGTGCCCATGGCGCTAATTCATTACTAACTTTCTCCCATTTAAAAATAGCTGCTTCAAAATCTTGATGGTGATAATAAAATTCACCTTGTGCAAAACGAATATAAGATCCATCAGAAATCTCATTTTTTTCTTCGTTTACATAAGCTTCTCCAAGTACTTGAAGAGGTGGGTGTGTTTCATTCTCCATTAGGAATGTTTCATAATACATCTTTTTTATTAATTGTTTTTCTAATCTCATCTTTTCCCCCACTATATCTCGAAAATACATTTTTCGAGATATGTCAATACTTTTTTGTATGTATGCTTTTTATCTTAACAAAGAATTCCTTTTGGAAAATTTCATTTTCCTTTCATTTTTCAAGTAAGATTGAATTTTTATGAGAAAAGTTTCAGTTCTTTTTCAATTCCCTTTCAATTGTGAAACAACATTAAATGTTCCTAATAACCTAATAACACTATAATATTCCACATTATTTTATTAGGAAAATTCAATGTGGATTGCATTATAAAAACAATCTATAACGAATATATATGCAACGTTTGATTCGCTGACAAACAAAAAAACCTCATATAATAGTTGTTAGATGAACCTATATGCCACGTCTCTTCAGAATTTCAAATACATCACAATAACTTAAAAAACAACAATAGTAGTCAACGGCTTTTCAAACAATATCTTTCTCGAATTGTTTTCCTTAAAATATTTCAGTATTTATGTAATTAAATTCCATTAACCTATATAAATAACTAGTCCAAAAAAATATATTTGCATATCATGTTATAGTAAAGAATTTAGGAAATCCTAAAAAGGAGGCATTTTCATGTTTGAAGATAAATCTAAAATAAATTACCCCTATGAATTTACAGAAACTACAACAGTTCCTCTAAAGAACCCCATTGATAAAAAATTTAAGAACGGCACAGGTACACATAATTTTCCAATAACAAAACATTACAAAGAAAAAGTTCTATATACTGAAAAAATTAATAATAATAAAAATAAATAATCGTATAGATCCTTATAATATAATTAACCAAATAAGAATCAATATTTGGCCATGCATAGTTATGTTTTTAGCAATGTGTAAATCTTTATTATGCAATTCACGTACCTTTTAAAAAGTGCTGATATACAGCGCTTTTTTATACATAGATACATTAAATCTGCCCTAGACTAGAGATGAATTACTTATAACATTAAGTATTTAAACAGTTATAAATAAAAATAAAATAGTCTGACTACAGTATACATGTAGTCAGACTATTTTATTTTTACATACCCTTTTTCTTTCAGTTATTGTTTCTACTATATGGGGTAACAATCCCATTTCTAGTCCCAACAGATTAAGAAATAATCCCTTCTTCATTCATTATGTTTAAGAGGGATTCCTCCAATGAACTGTACCTTTTGTTAATGCTTTCAATCTTAATTTCACTCATAATAAGTGCTCTTAAAATTTCTTGCTGCTTTTCTTTCATTTCATAAATACGAATTGTCCGTTCGTTCATGATTTTATAATTTATTAAGCCTAGTTTATAATCTAAAATGAACACTGCTTTTTTAACCTCCTGAGCTATCACCTCAATATACTCTGTCCGTTCTTCTTTGATATTCTTCACTGAAACTTCTTCTAGTAGCTTCCCGCTTTGAATGATACCAATAGTATCTGATATTTGTTCCAATTCCGCTAAAATATGGCTGGAAATTAATAAAGTAATGCCATATTCTTTACAAAGCATTTTAAATAAATTTTTTAACACTTTAACGCCAGTAGAATCTAACCCATTGAAAGGTTCATCTAAAACCAACAGTTCTGGCTTTGTCGTAATTGCTCTGGCAATTCCTAACCTCTTTTTCATTCCAAGGGAAAAATCTTTAACTTTTTTATTCTCGATATTATTTAATTTCACAAGGTCTAACGCATGATTAATGCTATTTTTATCGTAATAGCCCATGTACTCGCAATGTAAGTAGAGATTCTCTTGAGCTGTTAGTTCTTCATAGAAAATAGGATATTCATTAATCATCCTCATACGTTTTAGCAATTTAAATGATCTATTCGTTAATTTCTCACCAAAAATTTCAATCTCACCACTTTTCGGTTTGATTAAATTCATGATCATTCTCATAATCGTTGTTTTACCAGCACCGTTTGGTCCTAATAATCCGTAGATTTCCCCTTTTTTCACATGTATATTAACCCCAGAAACAACCTCACTGTCTTCAAACGATTTTGTAAGTTGATATATTTTTAATATATATGACATTTCACCCTCCTTATTAACTTAATATCCGGATTTTAAGAATCGGAATTCATCTTTATCTTACTTAATAAAAAAATTATAAATGGTAGATTTTTTATTGATCAAGAAGAAAAAACAAGCGCTACATTATTAAATGAGCACTTGTAAAATACCTATGACTACTACCTTTACTTGTTATTAGAGATGTACTTATTTTACGGGATAAAAATAGACAATTGTTTTAAAAGTTAAAAATGAAATTTCCTTTTCAATATTTCTTTCCATTTGTTTGGAAAACCATAGGAAAGAATTAGACATACGGCACCAATAGATAAAAAGACTTTCATATCCTCAAGAGACCTTGAAAAGGTATAGGGACGGTTACTATATTGTCCTAATATAAAACTGATCCATGCTGTCAAAACAAATACAGATATTGTAATTACTCCCGCAAAAGCAAGCCATCTTTTTTTGTTCTTTTTATAAAACATTCTGTTCAGCCAGATTAAAGTAACACACATTAAAAATATAGGAATTGCTATAGTAACAGACCAATTTATTTGTTTATCAGCTATATCTAATGCAAGTAATAAACATATAGTTGTAATATTTAATATAAGAGCTTTCCTTTTAACTTTCTTAGAAAAAACATAAATTACAATCCAAAAAGAAATGACTGAACTGCTACTATATAGAGACCATGTTAAAGTGTTAGCTAATATAAAATTAATTAATGTAGGAATGAAAAGAGCTAAAAGAGCCACTACGCTAAAGATACGAAAAGTTAGTTTTAGTACATTATCTCTTACATTTTCATACATACTGTAATAGTGTGGAAAACCATTTTCTTTAAGAAGCTGTTTATCGCTCGAGACCTTAGGAATATAGGTAAAGCATAATGGGCAAGGTATTTGGTCCCTCTCTACCTGAATACCGCACTTTGGACAATATGCCACTAATATCCTCTCCTATTAGATTCTATTTTCACATTAATACCATCTTTTTTTAGTTTTCTAAAGAACTCCCGTTCCACAATTTGAATATCAGATATATTTCCGAAAGTAATATACATGTAAGAACCATAACTAATAACTCCGGCTTTTATTTTATTACCTACACTGGGGGGTGGATAGAATTCAAATCGCTCAATAAAAGGTTCTATGTCCTTATTCAGAGATACTACCCCTAAATTAGAGATAGAGCTTGTATACAAGCTTTCTCCAAATTTTGAATGTATAATAGGTGCCAATTGGTCCTTAATAGTAAGTGGCAAAAGTCGTAGCAAAACATTTCTTTCTCCACGAACATTTCTAGCAATAAGTGGTTTCAATTGTTTGCTGTTTAAATATCGTTTAAATTCTATTTGAACCTTCTGTACAATCTCATGAAATGTGTATTCTCCTAGCCGAGGATCAATTGTTATGGGTATACTAACAAAGAAATTGCGAAGTGTTTGACTTTCAAAAAAGTTCCGTAAGTTAACAGGTATATTTATGGTGATAGGTTTAGGCTTAGCTGCTAGCTCATCTTGAATTTCGATTAATACCTCTATGTATTTAGATATTAAATAAGTAGTAATGCTTATACCTTGAGATTTAGCTAACTGTTTAATTTCTCTTATATCGATTTCTCCTGTAGTAATATGATATATTCCCTTCTTATCAAACTTAAATGGGAGTTTGTATGCATAATCAAGACCTTCTTGCCAGCTTGGTACATTTTCTTCGTAATATGTAGCAAAAGAATCTTCAAACTCTAAGTTAATACTATTTTTCATTTCCATTTGCAAATCAAGAGATTCTTTTCTCATTACATAATAAGTCACCAAGAGTTTCAAAAATTCTAGAGCTCCCGTACCGTCTGTCAGCATATGCGAAACTTCAAAAGATATCCTTCTGTTATAATACAGAATGCGATAAGGGAATGTATTATGACTGGTAAAAAACAGATTAGAACAAGGATAGTAATGCTCTATTGAAGCAATAGGAATTTCATTCGTTTTTTTAAAATAATTCCAGAAAATCCCCTTCTTTACGATTACTTTAAATAGAGGGAGTTGTTCTAAAGTTTGTTCAATAGCCCATTGTAAAACTTCAGGATTAACCATGCTTTTAAGGTTAACTGAGAGTCTAAAAACCATAGAAACTCTCGATGTAACAGTTGAAGCATATAGCTTTCCGGCATTATCTAGTTTGTACCACTCTACGTTCATCGTTAACTCCTTTGCATAAAGAAAGAATCTAACAGTTTTTATTCAATGAATATATACTATAAGTAATGATAGTATAAAAATACATACAGTAAGTACATTCATCTTGATTCCTCCTAGTTTTATATTTTCACAAACAAGGTCTCTTTATTCTTCTCCAACAAGACGAATGAAAAAATCTTGTAGACCCAACGGTGAAATAATTACCGTGTCTGTACCCTGTATCCTCAATTTGCTTGTCACAAACGTACTGCGATACAAACCCACCCATTTTGAAAAAGGTTGATCAAAATGGGTAAAGGGTTATGAAGTTATGAAGTTATGAAGTTTTAAAATTCAAATTAAATAACATTGTTTTCTTTGTGCATATTTATCCTAAGATACCTAGAAATTTATTTATTAATTTTAAAATTAACGAACAAATTTAAGGTCTATGTCTCCATTATTAGCATTGATATCTAATTTTTTATCACCACCACTTTTATTTTCTGGCAGATTGTTTTTACCTTTAGAAGCTTGGCTCGAAATACTAAATACATCATACGATCCTACTATAGTTCCATTTATACCACCATTTTTCGATTTTAATTTTAATGTATCTTCAATTGCAACTTTTTCTATATCTAGGTTACCATTTGAAACTGTTGCATCAACGGAACCTTTCACCTTAACATTGGATAGATTTATATCGTCATTTTTGGTTTCCAATTTGAATCTTTTCTCAATTTCTACATTAGAAGCTTTTATTTTTCCATTTGAAGTTATTGCATCGATAGTACCAGATATATTTACTTCTGAAAGATTAATATCCCCTTTAGATGTTTTTATTTCAATACCACTTTCAATACCACGCGGAACTGATATCTTTATATTTCTATGTGTTTTATCGGAATTAAGGCCCACATAGTCTTTCAATTCTTTATCGGTATTGGCTTGCATAATTAAACTCTTTTCATCTGAAACATTTATCGCATAGGATTCTTTATCATTATCAAAATACGTAATATGAATCTCGTTATCGTTTGATTTTACCACATCGACACTTCGATCCATTGCAGCTAGAGATATTTGGGAAATCTTATCTGCTTCTATTGAATAGCTCTTTTCCTCATATTTTATTGAACTATTTTTCTTATCAGAACTAGCATCATTTGTACATGCAGAAGTAAAAATTAGTACTGAGCTAACAACTACAGTGACAGGTAAGACATTTTTAAAAACTTTTTTCATGATTTGTAACACCACTTTCTAAATAAATACATAATTTAATCTTCATTTTTACGATTTCAAGATTTAATGAATAAATCTTTACCTTAGGAATTCGGCCAAAATATTTATATTTTGACCGAATCCATACTTTTCTTTGCAAGAGAATAATATTTCGCTCTCATTTTAACTTAATTAATGTTGAGCGTTAATCCATCCTGAGACATCCTTTATTACTTGAGAATCTACATGAGCTGGTTTGTTGTAAATACTACCATCAAATTTATCTGCGGAACCGCCTGGCATAAACAAATGACTCAGTCCTGGATACACCTTGAAACTAACATTGTCTTTATCCTCAAGTGTTTCCTGCCACAGTTTATAATCTACTTTTTCTAAGACATGAAAATCAGTTGTACCTTGTATAATGAACATTGGAATACTAAGATTTTTAACAATGCTTGCTCCATCAATTTTATTCAAACTATTCCAATAGCTAGCCGGATAACCAAGTATAACTTCTGTCTTATCAGAGGAGTTGAGTTTTTTAATTTTATCTACTCCCGCTTTTGTATTGTCCAGTTCTTCTTTTTTACGCTCGTTCGATAGATTTTCTTGTTCTAATCGCAATGTAGTCTGTGTCAACACTATATCCTCTAAACGACGTAAGGTACCAGCCATTGAGACAAAACCTTTTATTTCTGGATTATCCTGTGCTATTTTTGGTCCCAATAGGCCACCTTGACTGTGTCCAATTAGATAAATTCTGTTACTATCTACTCTTTTATCTTCTTTAGCAAGTCGCACAGCCTCTTTAGCATCATACAAATATTCTGTTTCTACGTCAGAGACATCATTTGGATATGCATAAGAGCGCTTGTCATAGCGGATAGAAGCAATTCCATTTTCTGCAAGACCGTGTGCAATATCCGCAAAAGGACGATTAAGACCCGTGCCAATGATAGAATCCATATTATTGGGACCAGACCCCTGAAGCAAAATTGCAACCGGCGGCTTTTCTACTCCTTTCGGAAGAGTTAACAACCCATTCAATTTTTTTTCATTGTAACCAACTTTAATCGAAGATTATTCCTATTTTTTCCCTTTCTCCGGTTTAACTATAAGTGGTTGTAGTTGAGTTTGAACGTCGGTTACCTTCCCATCTTTTGTATATACAAAAGTAGTTTGCAAATTTTTTTTACGATGTACTGTGGTAATGGACACTTTTCCATTTTTATCTTTCGAACTAAATACTTCTGATTCTGTATCTAGAGCAGGTCCTAATTGAGATATTAAAGCATTCCATTTAGAGGCAAACTCATCCTTAGGTAATTTACTATTCATTTCATGAGTTACATTTTTATAAAGTTGATCAAAATCATTTTTCTGAAATTGCTCTAAATAGGCTGCACTTTTTATTTTTAAATCCTTCTCATCAAAATTTTTTGTGCCTTGCGTAACATTTTGGTTCTGTCAATTCTTATCCGGCTTTTCAGGCGTTGTACCACAAGCTGCAAGTGAAATTATTATTGCACTTGCCACAATAGGCTTGGTAAACTTAAACATAATAATCCCTCCACTAAATCTCTAGTTAGTAATTTCAACGCGTATAAAGCGGCCTATAATAGTTAAGATGGGTATTTTTATTTTCTATCCTGTCCTATTTTACTTATACTCAGCAAAATATAACGGATGCTCATTTCACCTTTACTGCCTCTATCCTTTAGTAAATGATAACTTATTAATATTTAAATCTTCTTCCGACTTACGACCAAAACACATAATATATAGACAATGACAGATACTACAATACAACTTATTATTTGAATAACTGCGTTAGGAGTAAAGATTAGTGTTTCAAATATCAAGCCTAATACTTTTCGAAGTGCAGCAATAGGTGTAAATACACAAATGATAGCTACAATGATAATATCTGTAAGCCAACCATACCAAGTACCTTGGATTGTAGTTAATGTATGAACAATCAAAGCAACCATCAGCATAAATACAAATTGACGAATGAAGGCAATACTAACTCCATTTTTATCCCAACCAAAAACACCAAATGGATTGGCTACAAATCCATTATTACCTACAGGTAATAGTTTATCTAAACAAAGATAGCAAAGCGCTGTAAATAGCGAAATAACAAGGGCGAAACCAATATAATTTATAAGGATCCCTCTCATATAATCCAGCTTTTTTACATTAAGATTCATAATTTTCCGGAAATTCTTAGCAGGAATGAGCACCGCACTCATTAAAATTATGATATAAGAGTAAAAACTAAAACTTAAATAAAATTGTCCTTTATTTGTTGTTCCTAATAAATCATTGATTACGTAACTAATTATTTGTAAGACAATCGCTGCGATAAAAATAACGTACGATAATTTTACTTTCTTAAAATTTAGCTTTGCTACAGCAAGTGCATTCATCTTAAGTCCTCCTAATTTTATATTTTCACAATCAAATTCTTTTTATTCTTCTTCAACAAGACTGATGAAGAAATCTTGTAAGCCCAAAGGTGATATCATTACTGTATCTGTATCCTCAATTGGTTTGTCAAAAATGTATTGTGATACAAATCCACCCACGTTCTTTTTACCAATAATATTTAGACCTTTCGTTACCTGTTCGACGATATCAACTGGACCTGTTACAGAATAAGCCATCTCATCAATATCAGTGGTATCTGCATATAATTTCAGTTCTCCTTTATCAATGATAAGAAGCTTTTCTGCAACTTTAGAAATTTCATCAATTAAGTGTGTGGACACAATAATAATTTTTGGTTTCTGTTCGTTGCATACTTGTAATAAATCGTAAAAACTATTACGTGTAATAGCATCAAACCCTAAAACTGGTTCATCTAGAATAATTACAGCCTTGTTACTAGCCATTCCAAGGATTGTGTTGACCATAACCTTCATTCCAAATGATGTTTGTTCATACTTTTTGTTTAAATCCAGTTTGAATTTTTCCGCAATTTCAATTGCGAAATTGAGATCAAATTGACTGTGCAATTCTTTTGCAGTCTTGAATAAGTCCCTGATACGCATATTAAAATGTTCTGCATCACTAGGAACAAAATATACTTGCTCTGGCATACGCATCATATTTACGAGGTTCCCCTCAACTCTGACTTCACCAGCACTAGCATTATGGTGACCCGCAATTAATTTGAGAAAGGTAGTTTTTCCTGCCCCATTTTTACCTAGCAAACAGTAAATACCAGGTGAATCCAAGGTTACGGAGAAATTCCGCAACCCTTCATTTTTTCCATAATCTTTAGTTACATTGAATAAATTAATCATCGTTTTCCTCCATTACTAATTTAATTATTTCCTCTCGTGATATACCAATTTTCATCGATTGTCGTATCGTATCTAACAGCTCTTTTTTTCGCTCGTCCAATATGATTTTCTTTGCCTCATTGGTTACTGCCATTCCAATTCCTCGCTTTTTATAGAGCACCCCTTTATCTGCGAGAATCTTAACAGCCTTTACCGATGTAGTTGGGTTTACTGAGAGAAGCTTAGAAATCTGAGTGGTTGAAATAATTAAGTCATCCGGGTTATATGTACCAGATAAAATATCATTTTCAATCATCTCTGCAACCTGTGCAAATACGGGTTTCTCAGTTCTCATGAGCACTTCCTTCCCCCATTGTTATATGGTTAATGATTTGAGTCACTAACCAAATCTACAATAACCCCATCAACTTGTCAAGACGCTCATTGGATTTAGGTGCTCTACAAGTAGTTTGAAGTTTTAATTGCTTATATTGTTTAGATCAATAAGAGTTTATATTCTAAATGAAATGATATTTGATTTAACTCTATTACCTGTACAAATACAGAGAATATATACCTTTATTACCACTTCCTTCATTCGTTATATGGTTAATGGTTTAAGTCACTAACCAAATCTACTATACCCCCATTAACTTGTCAAGATACGAATTTAAAACAGGTGCTCTGCAAATAGTTTAAAGTCTCGATTACTTGTACTGTACAGGTCACTAAAAGTATATGTTCCATCTGAAATGACATTTTAGATAACTCTATAACATGTACAAATGCAGAACTCCAGATCTACTGTAACTATTTCCCTCTAACGTTATATGGTTAATGGTTTAAGTCATTAACTTAATCTACAATACACTTACTGACATGTCAAGGTTCATATTTATGTTGAGCATGCTTTAGATGTCCCTCTTCCTTACCTATAGTTATACATTGCTTACCAATTCAATAAAGTTTTCTCAACGGTAAAAAATGATGAAAAATATATTGTTTTTCATTAAAATCCTAAATTGGTGAATGTGAGATAGTGATATTCAGAAAAAAGAAGTTCGAACAAAATAGCCCGAAACATTCACAAATTATAACGAATTTGTTTTAAGATATAAATTTTACTATTTGATATTTTGAAAAAGTTTAATATAATTTAACTATTAATTTTTATTAAACTACATTAAACTAAACTAAATTAATATTTAATATAATTTAATAAATTTCATTATATTTTAACAACCAGTGATAATACAATTGGAATTTTTATAGATTTAGGTAAGGTTGAATTTTAAAATGAAAATGAACGCAATTGCAATAGAGGATATATATCAAGAAATTTTAGAGGGAAAAAGAAGTAGGTTCCCAGCTAATACATGGAAAGAAGATAAAAATGGAGAACTGTCTAGAAGGGTAACAAAATATTTAATTGAAACAATTTTAATGTGGAACAAAGAAGATATTAAATTGAAATGGAATACACCATTAATTGTAAAGTACAAACTACGTGGTGCACTTAAACATTGCTATAACAATAGTCCCTATAAAATGATTGAGGATTTATACCCGAATCAATTTAAAGAATGGGAATTGGCTATGGCTCCCTTAAATTTTTGGACAAAAGAAAAAGCCATTGAAATATTAAAATGGACAATCGAGGAAAAAGAGCAATTAACAAGGGAAGAATTATTAAAAGTATACAGTAAAAAATGGATAAAACATAACAAACTGAGTGCCCCCTTAGTTATGTACTGGAATGGTAGCCCTTATGCAATGTTGCATTCCCTATATCCGAATCAATTTAAAGAATGGGAATTTAAATTTACACCTACTGGATTTTGGAATAAGAAGCGAGCGTTAGAAGCACTGAAATGGACGATAGAAGAAAAGGAAAGACTAACAGAAGAGCAATTGTTACGTATATTTACCCGAAGATGGTTGGTTAAACATAAATTATGCACACCTTTAAAAAGATATTGGAATGGTAGCCCCTATGAAATGCTAAACGCCTTATATCCAAATCGGTATTCGAAGAATATGCTAAAAGGTTACAATGAAAAGTTATTAATGTTGTTCATAGAATTATTAAAAAAAGGAGCAACTTGTTATTGTTGCCCCCTTTCACATACCAACCTCATGATTTTATTGAAATAATAACCCAAAAAATCACCATGTTTATTAATTTTCTATTAGTCTAATTAATTTTTCCCTAGTCTATTTAATTTTTCCCCAGTCTAATTAATTTTCCCCTCCACACAGTATCCCTACATAACCCTCTTAAACATCTTCTCCAACTCATAAGTAGAATGATGCACAAGAATCGGTCTCCCGTGCGGGCATGTGTATGGATTTGTTGTTGTGCGCAGCTCTTCAAGTAAAGCAAATATTTGATCGTTCGTTAAATATTGATTTGCTTTTATGGAAGCTTTACAGCTCATCATGATGGCTGCTTCTTCTCGTAGTTTTTTAATATCTACTTTTTTTAGTTTGACAACTTGCTCCATCATTTCATCGATGATTTCTGTTTCTTGCCCTTTCGGGAACCACGTTGGGTGCGAACGGACGATAAAGGATTGATGGCCAAACTGCTCTAAAAATAGTCCAACTTTCTTTAATTCTTCTAACTGCTCTTCGACACGTAAAAATTCGGTAAGAGATAAATCAATACGGTACGGTACAAGTAACTCTTGCACTTCTTGCGTAACTCGTCCCACTTTATCACGGAAATATTCATAATTGATGCGCTCCTGCGCTGCGTGCTGGTCGATCATGTATAACCCTTTATCATTTTGAGCAAAAATATATGTTCCGTGCATTTGTCCAATTGGATAAAGCGGTGGTAAGTCATTCCCGTTCATTTCAATCTCTTTTATTCCCCCAACTTCTTCTTCCAATTCCTCTAACTCAAAGTCCTCTTCATTACTGTTCCATGATTTCTCTTCCCGAATTGGTTCTTCAATTATCGGTTTAGTAGATGGCTGCCAACTTTGTTCTTCTCTTACGAGCGACTGTGGTGGCTGCCATTCTTGCTTCGGCGGTTGCCACAGTTGCGCTGGCTGTTTTACAGTCGTTGTTTCTTCTTGTTTCTCATCCATTCCAGTCGGTAAAACGATGTTTGGCATTGGCGGTTCTTTCGGTTTTGTATGCTCAAACTGGAACTGCCCTTGCACACTTTCGTCTTTTTCTTTTTTCTTCGTTGTTACTCCTGCATCTGGAATGAGCTGTATTTTTTTGAATGCATCTTGCAATGTTTCTTCGATAAGTTTTAGCAATTCTTGTTCTTTACTAAAGCGAACTTCTAATTTTGCTGGATGTACGTTGACATCAACAAGCATTGGATCCATTTCAATTGATAAGAAGCCGATTGGGTATCGTCCGATTGGCAGTAACGTATGATATCCTTGCTGAATTGCTTTCATTAATACGAAATTTCGAACGTAACGGCCGTTTACAATCGTTGACATATAGTTACGAGACGCTCTCGTTACTTCTGGCAATGTTACATAACCTTTAATGGTAAAGTCTAGAGACTCAGCTTCAATCGGAATCAGCTTCTTCGCAACTTGAATGCTGTAAATCGATGCAAGTACTTGTCTTACATCACCGTTTCCTGATGTATGAAGCAATTTCTTTTCATTATGAAACAGTTTTAACGATACTTCTGGATGAGACATTGCAATACGATACACGATATCTGTAATGTTCCCAAGCTCTGTATGAATAGTTTTCATATATTTAAGGCGCGCTGGTGTATTAAAGAATAAGTTTTGTACTGTAATATCTGTTCCTTTTCGGCTCGCCGTTTTCTCTTGTCTTATAATGTCTCCACCTTTAATAATAAGGTGTGTACCAGGCGCATCACCTGTGCTTGTGATTAATTCTAATTCACTTACAGAAGCAATACTCGGCAGGGCCTCTCCGCGGAAACCGAGCGTTCTTATACGAAATAGATCATTTTCATCTTTAATTTTGCTCGTTGCGTGGCGTTCAAATGCAACGATACAATCTTCTTCTGCAATGCCATCTCCATTATCAATGATGCGAATTTTCGATAACCCAGCTTCTTCTAAGTGGATTTCAATAGATGTACTATTCGCATCGATGGAATTTTCCACGAGTTCTTTTACAACTGAGGCAGGGCGCTCTACTACTTCCCCTGCCGCAATTAAATTAGAGAGTTGATCATCGAGTTTGCGAATTTTCCCCATCTACTTACTCATCCTTTCTTTAACTTTTTCTGTAAACGATACAGTTCGTTCATCGCTTCTAAAGGCGTCATATCGAGTAAATCAATCTTTTTAATTTGTGCAAGTACTGCCGTTTCTTTTTGATCGAGCACAGGCTTGTCTTGTTTTTTCGAAGACTGTTCTCCTCCAAAGAAAGATAGTTGTGATTCTTCGTCTGTCTCTTCTTGTATTTTTGCCAGTTCTTCTTTTACAACAACTGGTTCTGGAGCAACTTCTTGTACTTTCACTTCTACTCGTTTCGGAATAATAATTTCTTCCTGTCCTTCTAGTTGTGCTAACACTTCTTTCGCGCGAGCGATTAAGCTATCTGGAAGCCCAGCAAGTTGAGCAACGTGAATTCCGTAACTTTTATCAGCCGCTCCATCTTGAATTTTATGAAGGAAAACTACTTTTCCATTCTCTTCAATTGCTGAAACATGTACATTCTTTAGTTGGTCTAAATTTTCTTCTAACACTGTTAATTCATGATAATGTGTAGAGAATAATGTTTTCGCACCAATTTGGTCATGAATATGTTCAATGATTGCTTGTGCAAGTGCCATACCATCATACGTAGATGTACCGCGTCCAATTTCATCGAATAAAATTAAACTTCTTTCTGATGCATTTGCAATTGCATTTTTCGCTTCTAACATTTCAACCATAAATGTACTTTGACCTGAGATTAAATCATCCGCTGCACCAATTCTCGTAAAGATTTGATCGAAGACAGGTAATACTGCTTCTGTCGCTGGTACGAAGCAACCAATTTGTGACATAACAGTAACAAGTGCTAATTGTCTCATATACGTACTTTTACCAGACATGTTCGGTCCTGTAATTAAAAAGACATCCATCTTCTCCGGCATAATACAATCATTCGGTACATACAATTTCCCGTTCAATACTTTTTCAACGACAGGATGACGACCATCTTTAATAAAGATTTCGCGCTTAGTTGTTAAAACAGGTTTTACAAACTGCTCTTCTTCACTAACTGTCGCAAAGCTTTGCAGTACGTCTAGTTCACTAATTACTTTCGCTAAGTGTTGCAATTTCGGTATGAATACTTTTACTTCTTCGCGAAGTGCTGTAAATAAATCGTATTCTAATTGTACAATTTTCTCTTCTGCTTCTAAGATTAATGTTTCTTTTTCTTTTAGTTCATCTGTTATGAAACGTTCTGCATTTGCAAGTGTTTGTTTACGCTCATAGCGCCCTTCTGGAAGTGCTGCAAGATTCGCCTTCGTCACTTCAATATAGTAGCCGAAAATACGGTTGTACCCAATTTTTAATGATTTAATCCCTGTAATATCACGCTCTCGTTTTTCAAGCTCAGCAATCCACGTTTTTCCGTTTTTACTAACGTAACGATATTGATCAAGCTTGTCATTATAACCGTCTTTAATAATATCTCCATCTTTAATAGAAAGCGGTGGGTTTTCTTGAATACTTCTTCCTAGTAATTCAGTTAAGCTCTCACACGGATCCGCACCTTGAATTAACCTTGCTGCATAAGCATTATCTAAAAGACTAATCGCTTCTAAAATAGCTGGTACTTGCAGTAAAGAACGTCTTAACTGTAATAAGTCCCGTGCATTTACATTACCAAATGCAACTTTCCCTGCTAAACGCTCTAAATCATATACTTCTTTTAACTTTTCTTTTAAATCTTCACGTAAAAAGTAATCATTTACAAACGTTTCAACCATTTCTAAACGCTCTTCAACTTTTTCTTTCTGGATAAGTGGACGTTCCATCCACTGTTTTAACATACGCCCACCCATAGCCGTTTTTGTTTTGTCTAATAGCCATAATAATGAGCCTGTCTTTTCCTTCGTGCGAAGAGTCTCTGTTAACTCTAAATTGCGTTTTGAATGCACATCAATTTTCATAAATTGATTCGTGTAATAAATTTCTACTGGTTGCAAGTGATCTAACGAACGTTTTTGTGTTCTTATCACATAGTTAAATAAGCGTCCAATTGCTTTAATTAATTTTGCTTGGGAAACATTTTTCACAAGATGTTCTAATCCTTCTGGAATAGTTGTTGCATCTTCATACGAAATCGTCATTTTTAATGTTTCAGTTAATTTATTTAATTCATCTTTTGAAAATGTAGAATCTACAACAATTTCTTTTGAACCAGTTGCATACACTTCTAATAAAATATCTTCTACTGAACCTGTTAACAACGTCACTGTATTTTGTCCAGTCGTTAAGTCATTGCAAGCTAGCGCATAAGATCCATCTTCGAAATGTGTTAATGCTGCTAAGAAGTTATTCTCTTTCTCGTCTATTGTACGCCCTTCCATCATCGTTCCTGGCGTAATTAGTTGTACTACTTCACGGCGCACTACACCTTTAGCTGTTTTTGGATCTTCCACTTGCTCACAAACAGCTACTTTATATCCTTTTTCAACAAGTTGTTCAATATAATTTTTAGCTGCATGATGCGGTACACCGCACATCGGTATACGATCACTACTACCACCATCTCGGCTCGTTAATGTAATTTCAAGTTCATGAGCTGCTTTAACCGCATCCTCAAAGAACATTTCATAAAAATCACCTAATCGGAAAAATAAAAAGGCATCTTGATAGTCTGCCTTAACCTTTAAGTATTGCTGTATCATAGGCGTATATTGCGTCATGTCTTTCCTCCATAATTCTTACATAATAATCTATATTCATATATGTCACACTTCACGGACACCCATATCTCCTATTCCAGGAGTCTTTCCTCATTATAGCACATTTCATAAGGAATCATGGTCATTCAGCACCACTTATGTACTGTAAAAAGCTAGGAAGAACTTCTCCCTAGCTTTCTCTTACTCTTCTTCTGCGTCAACGATAAAGTTCGGATCTAATTCTTCAAACTCATCATCATCGACTTGGAAATCCTCGTCTGATTCTACGCAACCTTCAGGATTTACACTTACACAAATTTTCGTTTCCCCAACTACTTCTGTTACAAATTCACGTTCTACCGTCACAACAATTTTATTACCATTTGGCGATACAAGAGCTTCTAAACAATTTGGCGGCTGAATTACACGAGCGATAATTTCTAAATCGTCACCAGAAAAGTTTTTGTCACGATAACCAATGCTTACTTCATCATTGTAGTTAACACGTTCTGTTACAACTTCAGTCTTTGTGTTTCCATCAAATGAATACCAAGTGTTTACATCATAGAAACCTTCAATTTCCACATGTTTCCCATTCTTTCTCGCTTCGTACGAATGGTTAATTACCCAGCACCCTAAAATACTTGTTGGCTCATTATTCGATTCACATGTATGCGTTGACTTTGTATACTTACGTCCTTTTCCAACCACTGCTTTTGTAATAATCTCTCTAAATTCGGACATTCGTAACCCTCCTCAATCACTATTCACTTAATCATATGCGTGACAATAGCGGAATGTGTCATTCTTTTTTTTGAGAAGAATTTACAATATAACTCACTAAAAAAAAGAGATGTCAATAAGACATCTCTTTAACAACCACAATTTCCTTTTTTACTTTCTACCGCTGCACCAGTTTCACCCTTCAATACATCGCCACCAGTTGAAACTAATATTTCATCTGTTACATTGTTAGAAATGGTACTAGCAACTAACTGTAGTAAGTCATTTACATATGTTTGTGAAGATTTAAACTCCTGTACAACTGGGATATTATCCAACTTATCTTGAAGCGCATCAATTTCAGCTTCTACTTTTTTCAAAGCTTCCCATTTCCCATAATGTTGCAAGTTTACTGCTTGTTTTTGCAAAGCTTTTATTTCATCAATTGCTCGCTTTACATTTTCATTTTTATGAATTTGTGCTTCTGCTCGCTTAAAAAAATCGACTTCTTCTGTTTCAGAGATCATTTTTGCTAATTCTTTCGCTTGCTCAACAATTTCATCTTTCGTATATACTTTCATCTATTATTTCACCTCAATCGGTTCCTTAACCAATTCCCCGTTAAGAGACCAAGTTTTTGCTTCCGTTACTTTTACTTTCACAAGCTGACCAATTAAAGATTTTGAAGCAACAAAGTTTACAAGTTTATTCGTACGTGTGTATCCTGCAAGTACTTCAGGGTTATTCTTACTTTCTCCATCAACTAATACTTCTACAATTTGTCCTATATAGCGCTTATTCTTATTAACTGCATATTCATTCACTAGTGTATTTAAGCGTTGTAATCGCTCTTTCTTCACTTCCATCGGCACATTATCCTGCATTTTTGCAGCTGGTGTACCTTCACGCGGAGAATAAATAAATGTAAATGCCGTATCAAATCCTACTTCACGATATAACGACATCGTCTCTTCAAACTGCTCATCCGTTTCATTTGGGAAACCAACGATAATATCAGTCGTTAGTACTGCATTCGGAATGGTTTCTTTAATTTTTCGTACAAGCTCTAAATAGTGTTCTCGCGAATATTTACGCGCCATAATTTTAAGCATATCTGTACTACCAGATTGAACTGGTAAGTGGATATGTTCTACTAGGTTACCACCTTTTCCAAGAACATCAATTAAATGATCATCAAAATCACGTGGATGGCTTGTTGTAAAACGAATACGTGCGATATCGATTTTACGAAGTTCATCCATTAAATCGCCAAGACCATATTGTATATCTTCAAAGTCTTTACCGTATGCGTTTACGTTTTGTCCAAGTAACGTAATTTCTTTATAACCGTTCGCAGCTAAATGGCGAATTTCTTTAATAATATCTTCTGGACGTCTGCTGCGCTCTTTTCCGCGTGTATACGGTACAATACAATATGTACAGAACTTATCACAGCCATACATAATATTTACCCAAGCTTTAATATCACCACGACGTACTTTCGGAAGGTTTTCAATTACATCCCCTTCTTTTGACCAAACTTCAACTACCGTCTCTTTTGAGAACATTGCGTCCTTTAAGATATACGGTAATCTATGAATATTATGTGTACCAAACACCATATCTACATGCTGATTTTTTTGCATAATTTTATTTACAACAGATTCTTCTTGAGACATACAACCACATACACCAATTAAAAGATCCGGATTTCTTCGCTTTAATGATTTTAAATGACCAAGTTCACCGAACACTTTATTTTCAGCATTTTCACGAATTGCACAAGTATTTAATAAAATCACATCTGCCTCTTCAGTTGAAAAAGTTGGCTCATATCCAAGTGTTGTAAAAATCCCAGCCATTACTTCTGTATCATGTTCATTCATTTGACAGCCGTATGTACGAATGTAAAACTTTCTTCCTGCGCCAAAATTGCGGAACTCTTCAGGTAAGCCAAAATCTCGTTCAATTTTAACTTCTTCTTTCCCACGCTTTTTCGCCAATTTCAAGGAAGGTGGTTGGTATACACTTTCAAAGTATTTACTATAATCTTTCTCTTCTTTTTTCGTAGAGGAATTTGCTTGTCGACTTGCTAATCGTTGTTGCTCGTTCATCGGTAATCTCCTTTCACCCTTAACTATACACACTCTGTAGTCCATTTTAATGCGCTTAGACCCATCTCAATGATGTTAGATAGCTTGAGAGATAACTTGCCCTTTGAAACTTGAGTAATCGATCTAATCATCCGTAAGAATGAAGTCTTCCCCACACAAATAGACATTCCCTTTTATTATTTCATCTTGTCCTATTGAAAAGCATATTGCTTTATCCCTATACACATTATCATAGTATAGAGCCTTTAGCCAACTTTAACGAAGAAGAAGCCTTATCCTATATTACATTTCACAGTTAATGAACATGCTATTTTTATACAACGATTTATATATTATTTTATCATTCTGAATTTTCTAAGTAAACAAATCTATTAATTATTTTTATTCACTCAAAAAGAAGGTTGCCAAGTGGCAACCTTCTCTCCGATCATTACATAAATTCAGCAACAAGCTCATCAAACATTTTCTGATCCATATTTAAATCAGCTTGCACTAAAGGCTTTTCACTATAGTCTTTTACAAGCTCTTGGTAAGAAGGCTGCTTTGTATTTTGATAAATTAAACCTGTTACTAACCCGTTCTTTTCCATTAATGTTTGCATAGCCATCATGCGGTTAGATGGATCATATCCTTCTACTGTACTTAGTTTCGTTAAATTCTCTTTAAACCAATCATAAGTATTTACTTTATTGTAAGTAACACATGGACTAAATACATTAATTAATGAAAAGCCTTTATGGTTAATACCAGCTTCAATAATTTGCGTCAATTCTTTTAAATCACTTGAAAAGCTTTGCGCCACAAATGTCGCACCAGCTGTTAAAGCCATTTCCATAACATTTAGTGATGGTTCAATTGAACCTTGTGGTGTACTTTTCGTTTTAAATCCAGCTTCACTACGTGGTGAAGTTTGACCTTTTGTTAATCCGTAAATTTGGTTATCCATTACGATGTACGTAATATCAATGTTACGACGAATAGAATGGATCGTATGTCCCATACCAATCGCAAAACCATCACCGTCACCACCGGATGCAATAACTGTTAAATCACGATTTGCCATTTTCACACCTTGTGCAATCGGAAGAGCACGTCCGTGAATACTATGCAAACCATATGAATTAATATACCCTGAAATACGACCTGAACAGCCGATACCAGAAATAACAGCTAGCTCATCTGGATTTAAACCAACGTTAGCTGCCGCACGCTGAATCGCAGCCTGCACCGAGAAGTCTCCGCAACCTGGGCACCAGTTTGGTTTTACACTGTTACGAAAGTCCTTAAATGTTGCCATTTAATACAACCCCTTTTTTACATTCGTTGTAAATCTCTTTCGGCAAGAATGGATTTCCATCGTATTTTAAAAGATTAGAAATTTTCTCACCATTGCCAAGATTCATTTTCATAATGTTAGCAAGCTGACCAGTTGCATTGTTTTCTACTACTACAACACGCTTCGCTTTTTTCACAAGTGGATCGATTTCAGCTGTTGGGAACGGATGAATTAAACGTACATGGGCATGGTTTACTTTCATTCCTTCTTGTTCCAAACGCTGCATTGCCTCTTCGATCGCACCACGAGTTGAGTTAAAGCCAACTAACAATACGTCTGCGTCATCATGCTTAGCATTTTTGTAAATAGGGGTATTAAACTGCAAGTTCGCCATTTTACGGAAACGTTTGTCCATTTGATCTTTACGATTTAACGCTGATTCAGATGGTTTACCCGTTTCATCATGTTCTACACCTGTAACATGGTGAATACCATTTTTCATACCAGGTAAAACACGTGGTGAAACTCCATCTTCTGTTACTTCATAACGCTTGAAGTATGCTTTATTTTCACGTTCTGGTAATTCTATTTCTAAATCAAGCTTACCGCGACGAATTTCAACTTTATCTAACTTAAGTGGTTCTACTGTTTGCTTTCCTAAAGAAAGCTGTAGATCTGTTAAGAAGATAACAGGCACTTGATATTCTTCTGCTAAGTTAAACGCTTCTACAATATCATAGAAAGCTTCTTCAACTGTACTTGGCGCCATTACGATTTTTGGAATTTCACCATGCGTTCCGTAAATCATAGCCATTAAGTCAGACTGCTCTTGTTTTGTTGGTAAGCCCGTACTTGGACCACCACGTTGTGTATCAATGATAACTAGTGGTGTTTCAGTAATACCTGCTAAACCAATTGCTTCCATCATTAATGAAAGACCAGGACCAGCAGATGCTGTTAATGTACGAACACCAGCGTAGTTTGCACCGATCGCCATTGTACAAGCTGCGATTTCATCCTCAGTTTGGATTACTGTTCCGCCGACTTTCGGTAACTTTTTAATTAAATATTCCATAATTTCAGATGCAGGTGTGATTGGGTATGCGGACATAAAGCGAGCACCACCAGCTACCGCACCAAATGCGATTGCGTCGTTTCCAATCATAAACATGCGTTTCTTACCATCAGCTTTTTCAAGCTGCATCATGTTTACTTTCTCACCAAGCAATTCTTTCATATATTGAGAGCCGCGTTTAATTGCTTCCATATTCTTTTGAACGACTTGCTCCCCTTTACGACCAAAGATTTCTTCAACAACCTCTAAATAAGCTGTTTCGTCTAACCCTAATACCGAACTAGATGCCCCAACAGCAACCATATTTTTCATTAATGATGTGCCTAACTCTGAAGCAATATCTGTAAACGGTATCACATATAGATTTACATCTGTATTATCAGGTATTGTTGGATTAAATTTCGCATCCGCAACTACAATTCCGCCCGGACGTAGTTCGTGGAAGTTAAAATCAATTGTTTCTTGATCAAAAGCAATTAAAATATCTAAATCATCTGAGATCGCGCGTACTTCTGTTGTACTTACACGAATTTTATTATTTGTATGGCCGCCTTTAATACGTGATGAGAAGTGGCGGTAACCGTATAGGTAATATCCTAATCGGTTTAATGCAATACAGAAGATTTCCCCTGTACTTTCAATTCCTTCACCTTGTTGGCCTCCAACTTTCCATGAAAGTTGACTAATCATCTCCTACACCCCTTTTGGCTGCATTCATTGTAGTGTATTTTTTTACAGTATTAGTTTAGCATTTTTTATGCAAATAAACTACAATGGACGCAAATTATGCCTCTTCTGATTTCCCTTAATCTTTAGTATAATGCTATTTCGTTCACCATTCTAGTATTAGGTCTTAAAAAAATCAATAAATTACCGCGAGTAAAATTTATTTTTTCTGATTTTTTAGAAATTAATAATCAGAAAGTAATACAGTCAATAAAATTTTTATACAAAAAATGCTCTACCATTGATTCACTATACTTTTTACAAAGTTGGTTAATTATATTTTCATAATCCCTATATGCTTCTACACCTACAACAGTTTCTAAAATCCCATCAAAATCAGAACCAAACCCTATATTTTTTTCTCCACCTAATGAACAAATATATTCCACATGCCTTAATATATCTGCTATATTCGCTTGTCTTTCATTCGTTAAAAACTGTGGTACGAAAGTAATACCAATAATGCTATTTTTCTTTATAAGAGCTCTTATTTGTTCATCGGTTAAATTGCGTGGATGCCCACAAAGTTGATAACAGTTTGAGTGAGATGCAATTGGGTTTTCAGCAATTTCTATAACATCCCAAAAGCTTCTTTCATTTAAGTGAGACACATCCGTCCATAAATGTAACGTATTAAGTTCTTGTACAACCTGTCTACCAAATGTAGTTAAACCTGCCCCACGTGCCTCTAGCGCTCCATCCGCTAACAGATTGGCATAGTTCCATGTCAATCCAAAGGAACGTACACCTAAGCGATAAAACAAACGTAATTTCATCGCTTCTTTTCCAATTGCTTCGCATCCTTCTAATGTTAATAATGCTCCAATCTCGTCCTGTTTTAGCATGTTAATATCGTTTTTTGTCTGAATAAACTTCATTCCTGGTAGCGATAAAATTTCATTATGAAAAATATCTATCATTTGCAGCGCAACTTCAAAACGATTTTCATACGCTACTGTTTCTGGTACATATATAGCAAAGCATTGTATACTTCCTTTTCTTTTCTTTAATTGTTCAAATGTAATATGTAATTGTGAATCGTTTTGAAAGTCTTTTTTCCCCTTTGCACTCCATAACTGAAAGAGTACATCGCAATGCGCATCAAAAATTTTCATTTTCATTCCTCCATTACAAAAACAACCTGTTTGCATACATGCAAACAGGTTGTTTCAACTTAACGAGGTTCTACAATTAATTTTATTGCTGTACGCTCTTCACCATCAATCATAATATCTGTAAACGCTGGGATACAAATCAAGTCCAAACCGCTAGGCGCTACAAATCCTCTTGCAATTGCTACTGCCTTTACCGCTTGGTTCAATGCACCTGCACCAATAGCTTGAATTTCTGCTGTTCCGCGTTCGCGAATAACACCTGCAAGTGCACCAGCTACAGAATTAGGGACCGACGTTGCTTTAACTTTTAATATTTCCATTCCGCGTTTCCTCCTCGTTTCTATAAAAAGTAATAGCAATTATTTCACTTTAACTTATATTCACGAGGAATGACACGTATTCCTGCTAAATTCCTGTAATTTTTCTAAAAAATTAAAATATAAAAAATTCTCTAACTTTTCGTTAAAAATCAATCAAAAAACGGCTGGTCATCATTAATTAAAATACGCTCAATTTTCTTCGCTTTCCCTGTATTAGGATCCACATCAATTAACACTGCACTTAATTGCGTTCTACCATTCGTCACTTCAAAACGTACTGGTAAGTTCGTTAAAAACTTCTTCAATACCGCTTCGCGATCCATACCTAAAATCCCATCATATGGGCCTGTCATACCAACATCTGTAATATAAGCTGTTCCGCTTGGTAAAATACGATTATCAGCTGTAGGAACGTGTGTATGTGTACCTACTACCGCTGTAGCACGACCGTCTACGTACCAACCTAACGCCTGCTTCTCACTTGTTGTTTCAGCATGAAAATCAACAAAGATAATGTTTGTACGTTTTTTTGCAATGCTGATCAACTCATCCACTTTACGGAATGGACAATCGATTGGAGGAAGGAAAGTACGTCCTTGTAAGTTAATAACTGCAACTTCTGTTCCATTACAATTTACAAAGATAAGCCCTTTTCCCGGCGTTCCTTCTGGGAAGTTAGCTGGTCTTGCAAGATATTTTGCATCATCAATAAACTCAAATACTTCACGGTTATCCCAAGCATGGTTTCCAAGCGTAACCGCTTGTGCCCCGCACTCTAAAAAGTTTCGATATATTTTTTCCGTAATTCCACGTCCACCCGCAGCATTTTCTCCATTAATAATTGTTACTGTAGGTGTATATTTTTTCTTTAAAGCCGGTACGTACTGTTGAATCATGTCTCTACCAGGAGATCCTACTACATCCCCAACAAATAATATTCTCATATGTCTTACCCTTTCTATGTACTACATTTTTTATTACCATACTATAACGTGAAGCTATTTTCTTACAACAGTTACAATTTATCTATTATAAGTTTCTTTCACTTGCATACTGCTCATAAAGTGAAACTATAATCAGTGGGGCGGTGTTCATCCCCACTGATTATTAGCCTTCACCAATCGGGCGTTAACGGGCAGTTTATCCCCCACCTAATTTCTTTGCTCAAGCCGAATTTTGAGGTGGGAGTTTTACTACCCGTTAACGCGGGATAAATAGTTTTTTTATTTTACCCAATTCCAACACAAAAAAATAAAGTGGTGTTTCACCACTTTATTTTGCGTATTCCACTGCACGTGTTTCACGAATAACAGTTACTTTAATATGTCCTGGATAATCCAGTTCATTTTCAATACGTTTTCGAATATCACGAGCTAAACGATGAGCTTCTAAATCATCAATTGTATCTGGTTTTACCAGAATACGAACTTCACGTCCTGCTTGAATTGCGAAAGATTTTTCTACGCCTTCATAAGACTCTGAAATTTCTTCTAACTTTTCAAGACGACGAATGTAGTTCTCAAGCGTTTCACTACGAGCCCCCGGTCTTGCAGCTGATAATGCATCTGCTGCTGCAACTAGAACTGCAATGATAGAAGTTGGTTCTGTGTCACCATGGTGAGATGCGATACTGTTTATTACAACAGGATGCTCTTTATATTTCGTTGCGAGTTCAACACCAATTTCAACGTGACTACCTTCTACTTCATGATCGATTGCTTTTCCGATATCATGTAATAGACCAGCACGTCTTGCTAGTTTTTCATCCTCACCAAGCTCCGCTGCCATAAGTCCAGTTAAGTATGCAACTTCCATAGAGTGTTTTAAGACGTTTTGTCCATAACTTGTACGGTATTTTAAACGACCTAAAATTTTAATTAAATCTGGATGTAAGCCATGAACACCCACTTCAAACGTTGTTTGCTCTCCGACTTCACGAATATACTCGTCCACTTCACGTCTTGATTTTTCGACCATCTCTTCAATACGCGCTGGGTGAATACGTCCGTCCTGTACTAGTTTATCAAGAGCGATACGAGCTGTTTCACGACGAATCGGGTCAAATCCAGATAGAATTACCGCTTCTGGTGTATCATCGATAATAAGGTCAATACCTGTTAACGTTTCTAACGTACGAATATTACGACCTTCACGTCCGATAATACGTCCCTTCATTTCGTCATTTGGAAGATTTACAACCGAAACGGTTGTTTCAGCAACATGATCAGCTGCACATCTTTGCATTGCAAGAGATAAAATCTCTTTTGCCTTCTTATCCGCTTCTTCTTTCGCGCGAACTTCACTTTCTTTTACCATAACGGCAATTTCATGAGAAACTTCACTTTCCACTTTACCAAGAATAATTGCTTTCGCTTGTTCGCGGGTCAGATTGGAAATGCGCTCTAATTCTGTTTGTTGCTTTTGAACTAACTCTCCCACTTTGCTTTCCAACTCTTCAATCTGTTGTTGTTTCGCTACAAGAGATTCCTCTTTCTTTTCTAACTGTCGCTCGCGCTTATCGAGCGTTTCGTCTTTACGATCAAGGTTCTCTTCTTTTTGCATTAAACGATTTTCTTGTTTTTGTAATTCGCTTCTACGGTCACGAATTTCTAATTCAGCTTCTGTACGAAGTGTATGAATTTCATCCTTTGCTTCTAAAAGCGCTTCTTTCTTAAGTGCTTCAGCATCACGATTCGCTTCGTCTAGAATACGTTTTGCTTCATTAGCTGCACCATTAATCTTCGCTTCAGCAATAGACTTTCGAACAAAAAAGCCAACAACTGCACCGACTGTTGCAAGCAAAATGGAGATGAGTATCCAAACTGTACTACTCATGATTTCACCTCCCCTTGCTATGAATGAAAAAAGACTGTCGGCATGTACATTGAATTACAACGTACAGCAAAGACCGTCGTCCCGCTTTTTTAAGGGACTTTCTTCATTTCACAATTAAAATGTCATATTATTATTTCGGCAAGATTTAAGTCTTACTCCGAATATTACTTCTCTTCTTGAGAAGAGTGTATCGTATATAAGAAAAAATATACATTCTCATTGTATCTATCGCAATTTTCATTGTCAAGCGTTGTCTACTTTTACTTTCTTTACCTTCAGCCCTGAATCTTATATGGATTAAAAAAACAGACGGCATATTATCCTGGAAAACCTTAGAAAATCCCAATTCATTCACTTAAAATATATGAATATTCCCCTTTACACATAGCCTTTTGGACAGAATAAATATTTTATCTCCAGCTATATACAACGCTTTCATAGTGGATTAAAAAATAAAAGACACGGGACCGTGTCTTTTATTTTTTAATCTTGACGAGTTGAACCTTCCGTGTCTTCAACACCAGAGTTTTCACCAATTCCGTGATGTTCACGAACAAAGAAGGCAATTTCCTCTCTTAAATCCGTATTCTCTTTTAAGAATTGCTTCGAATTTTCACGACCTTGCCCTAAGCGTTCTTCATTATAAGAGTACCAAGCACCGCTCTTTTGAACGATATCAAGTTCAGAAGCCATATCTAAGATTTCACCTTCTCTTGAAATACCTTCTCCGTACATAATATCAACTTCAGCAACGCGGAATGGCGGTGCTACTTTATTTTTAACTACTTTTACTTTCGTTTTATTACCAACGATGTCATTACCTTGCTTTAATTGCTCAGCACGACGTACTTCAAGACGGACAGTTGAATAGAATTTCAACGCACGACCACCTGGAGTTGTTTCTGGGTTCCCGAACATAACCCCAACTTTTTCACGAATTTGGTTGATAAAGATTGCGATTGTTTTTGATTTGTTGATTGCACCTGAAAGTTTACGAAGTGCTTGTGACATTAAACGTGCTTGTAAACCAACGTGAGAGTCACCCATGTCCCCTTCGATCTCAGCTTTCGGTACAAGAGCTGCTACAGAGTCAATTACGATAATATCAACCGCGCCACTTCGTACAAGTGCTTCTGCGATTTCTAGTCCTTGCTCCCCTGTATCAGGCTGTGATAATAGTAATTCATCTATGTTAACACCTAATTTTTGTGCATATACAGGATCCATTGCATGCTCCGCATCAATGAACGCTGCTTGTCCACCTTGACGCTGTACTTCCGCGATTGCGTGTAATGAAACTGTTGTTTTACCTGAACTTTCAGGTCCATAAATTTCAATAACACGACCACGTGGGTATCCGCCTACCCCTAGTGCCACATCAAGTGCTAAAGAACCACTTGAAATTGTAGAAATTCTACGCTCCGCTTGTTCTCCTAATTTCATAATTGAACCTTTACCGAATTGCTTCTCTATTTGTTTTAACGCCATATCTAATGCCGCTTGACGATCGCTCATTCAAAATTCCTCCTTAACTAAATTGCTAATCTTATTATACCTATTTTCAATTCAATTTGCCAACAAAAATCGAACATTTATTCGATTTTTTTATTTTAGATCGAATAAAACTAGGTTTTCCAACAAAAAAAACTAGAAGAAATTTATATCTCTTCTAGCTTTTTAAATAAATGATAAAATCCATATTTTGTAGAGCGTTCTCTAATTTGTTGACGACTTCCACTTAAATTAAGCGAGAAGACTACAGCTGGTTCATCTTTAATCGCCAATCCAATAAATACGGTTCCTGGTTCTTTATACTCTGAAGCATCCGGTCCTGCCACCCCAGTGAAACTAATCCCGATATCTGCTTTTAACAGTTTCTTTACATTTTCAGCAAGATAACGAGCACACTGTTTACTAACCGCGCCGTCAGTGCGTAACACTTCTTCAGGCACATGTAAAATTTGTTGCTTCACATCATTTTGATAACAAATGACACCGCCTTTAAATACAGACGAGACGCCAGCATTTTCTGTTACTTGATTTCCAAAAAGACCACCTGTTAAACTTTCTGCACATGCTAAAGTTAACCCTTTTTCCTTCAATAACCTTATTGCCTTGTAATGAAGGAAATCTTGGTCATATCCGTAGAAAAATTCTCCTACTCTTTCTAAAATCAAATCTTCCACATGCTGAATCAGTTTCTCCGCCTCATCAGCATTTTGATGTTTGGCAGTTAAACGTAATGTCACTTCTCCATCATTTGCGAGTGGTGCAATGGTTGGGTTCGTTTGACCATCAATTAAATCTTGAACTTTCACTTCTAATTGAGATTCCCCAATACCAAAAAAACGAAGAACACGAGAATAAATATTTTCCCCCGTTGTAAACTTACATAAAAAAGGCTCTACGTAACTTATATACATCGGCTTCATTTCTTTTGGTGGTCCTGGTAATAAAATATAAACTTTTCCGTTCTTATTTAACCCCATACCAGGCGCCATACCGTGATCATTCGCAAATACAGTCGATCCATTTAAAACGAGCGCCTGCTTTTTATTATTCTCCGTAAATTCACGGCCTGTACGCTTAAAATAATCGCTTATCGATGTTAATGCCTTTTCATCATACACAAGCTCTTCATCTAAATTAGATGCTATTGCTTCTTTCGTTAAATCATCTTTTGTCGGTCCTAATCCACCTGTAAAAATGAGCATATCAGCTCGTTCTTCAGCCAATTCAATTGCCTTCTGTAATCGCTTGTTATTATCCCCAACAACAGTATGGTAGTACACGTTAATTCCGATTGAAGCTAACTTTTCAGATAAAAACTGGGCATTTGTATTTGCAATTTGTCCAAGTAATAATTCCGTTCCAACCGCAATAATTTCAGCATTCATCCCAATTCCCCCATAAACTTCTATTTTGAGTTTACAAAAGCATCTTTATTTTTCCAGAAATAATCCCATCCTGAAATAACGGTAAAGAATAATGCAATCCATATGAAAATATCTGCAACTGGAATATGAAGTAAACTTAACGGTACATCATGTAATAAGTATGCTGCAATCGCAATAATTTGTGTCCATGTCTTAATTTTTCCTAGCTGATTTGCTGCAACTACTTCCCCCGTCCCAGCAAGCACAAGGCGTAAACCTGTTACTGCAAACTCACGGCTTATAATTACAATAACGATCCAAGCAGGTACATATTGCATCTCTACCAATGTGATAAGTGCTGCAGAAACAAGTAATTTATCTGCTAACGGGTCAAGAAATTTCCCTAAATTCGTTACAAGATTATATTTTCTTGCATAATATCCATCAATCCAATCTGTAGCTGAAGCAATTATAAAGATTAGTGCTCCTACTAAATGTTGAATTGGTAAATTGACATCACCAATTGTATATGAGCCCCAGTTAAAGGGCGCTAGCATAATTACCATAAAAATTGGAATTAAGCAGATTCTAGATATTGTAATTTTATTTGGTAAATTCACAGCTATTCCTCCATCATGTCAAAAACATTTGTTCATTGAAAAAAGTCATCGAAGCGATGACTGTTATTGCGCAGGTTGCCCTATCCCTTGGTTTTTTATCACCAATCTTTGGTGATATTCTTTTTCTGGATCTAATGGGAAAGTAACCACTTGGCCATTCAGTTTAATTTCAACATTCGGTGCACTTCCAATATTAAGCCGCACTTCTTTTACTGTTGATAAATCACGTTTTTCTGTTTGACCACTTTGTACTGTAGTGTTTAGAATTTCGTTACCCGCATCATCTTTAACATCTACATAGCTTGCACCCTTCGCTGAAATTTCCAGTTCTAATGTTTTATTATTATGAATTTCCAAAGTAGATACCTTACCACTCGTTCCAACTACCTTCACTTCTTGTTGTCCAGTTGGTTGCACTGGTTGTTCCTCTTTCTTTGGCTCTTCTTTCTTTGGCTCTTCTTTTTTTGGTTCTTCCGCTTTCACTTCATCTTTCTTCGTATCTAGCGGAGAATCTTTTGCTTTTTGAACTTCAATTTTCTCACTTTGAGCATTCGGAACTTGCCTATCATCTTTTCCAGTTAACGCTTGAATAACAAACCAGACTACCACTCCAAATGCGATTACTAACAACACAATCAAAATTTTTGGCATATGATCTGCAATTGGCCATGATGAAGATTTTTGCATTGTTTCTTGTGTTTTTTGTCCAGTTGATACTTGTGGAACTTCACGATTTTCAGATTGTGGTATCGTACTCTGATATTCTACAAGCAGTTCCTCTCCATTTAATCCAACAGCATCTGCATATTGTTTAATGAATGCACGCGCATAAAAAGCTCCTGGCAACACATCATAATTGCCTTCTTCAATCGCTACTAGATGGCGTTTTTGAATTTTTGTAATCTCATGCAGCTGATCAATAGATAAGCCTTTCGCTTCTCTTGCTTCTGTCAGCTTTTGTCCTAATTCCGTCACTACTAACACCTCGATATTTCTTTAAAAGTCGAACATAGAGAAATTGTTTTTCGTACCTTGCTCAATTTCATCTACTAAATTATATTGAATTTCTTCATCATAATCGTTACGCAATTCGATAATATAATCAAAATCATCCAATGTGTATTCTGACTGACTCACAAACACATCCGGATGTTCCACAACTTTCGTTGCAGGCAATCTCATGATTTCACGAACGAGCTGCCAGTGTCTTTCATTGGCACGCTTTGTCGACACAATTCCATCTAGTATGAAAATATTATCGTCGCTATACTCATCTTCAATCAATTGGCTACGAACAGTTTGCTTAATGAGAGTAGATGATACGAATAACCATCTCTTATTTGCACAAACACTTGCGGCAACAATAGATTCTGTTTTTCCGACACGAGGCATTCCTCGTATCCCAATTAATTTATGACCTTCTTTTTTCATTATCTCCGCCATAAAGTCTACAAGCAATCCTAATTCATCACGCACAAATCGAAATGTTTTCTTATCATCTGCATCTCGTTGTATGTACCTACCATGTCTAACTGCTAGCTTATCTCTAAGCTTTGGCGGACGATATTTCGTTACCGTTATATTATCCATCGTATTTAAAATTGATTCAAGTCTAGAGATTTGTTCTTGATTATCACACATAAGCAAAAGTCCACGTCGTGCATTATCTACACCATTAATTGTGACAATATTGATGCCAAGCATACCGATTAACGAAGAAACGTCACCAAGTAAGCCAGGTCGGTTTTTATGTATTTCATATTCAAAATACCATTCAATCATCCAAGATCACTCCCCTACGCTTACTTTACACCTACGTACTATATTATATGATTTCACCTTAATAGGGAAGCTAAATGTATAATCTATTCCTCCTAATTACTATACAAAAAAAGTAGAGAGGAGCTTCTCCTCTCTACTTTTACTTATGTTGTACAAACTTCACCATTAAATTTGCGATTGTATGTTGCTCTTGTTCATCAGCAACTTTCCAAAGCTCAGACAATAATTTTTCTTGATCGTTGCGCGCTTCTACTTCATTTGCTAAATAATCACCAACACGAAATGCCATATCTGATACGGCACCACCATCAAGCCCTTTTCCCCCCGCTTGTTCTAAACGTTCTCCTAAAAAGCTCTTCCACTGATCAAAATTATCTAACACTGACATGTTTAAGCACCTCACTATTGAGTAATAGAATCATGCTTAATTTGTGCATTTTTTTATTTTTTATGTAAGAAATTTTTAGCAATGCCAACCGCCATTGACTCCAATAATTTGCCCCGTAATATAAGAAGCTCCTGGCGAAACAAGGAAAGAGATTGTTTTTGCTACCTCTTCGGGTAGTCCTATTCTACCTAATGGAATATCTTCAGCAATTTCATTTTTATCATCTTCTGAAAATACATTTAACATTTCTGTTTCGATCGCACCTGGCGCTACCGCATTAACGCGCAATCCACTTAAAGAAACTTCTTTCGCTAAAGCCTTCACATATGAATTTTGTGCACCTTTCACCATTGAGTACAGCACCTCACAAGACGCTCCTATTTGCCCCCAAATAGATGAAATAATGACAACATTACCACTTCTCCGCCCGATCATTGGTGGAAGCGCCATCGATAGAAGTCTATATAAACTCTTTACTTGAAGCTCCACCATATAATCTAATTCTTCATTAGTAACATCTGTTACTAATCCAAAGATACTCTTTCCAGCTGCGTATACAATAACATCAATATGATGTTCGATTTGTCCCCACAATTTCTCCGCTCCATCGATAGAAGCTAAATTTGCTTGCACAGGAATCACTACATCAAATTCCTTTTGTAACTCCTTTACCTTCTCTTCGCTTTTATTGTAATGAATATAGACTGTGTAACCATCCTCAATTAACTGCTTCGAAATAGCAGAGCCAATCCCTCCGCTTCCTCCAGTTACTAATGCATACTTTTTCATAAATTCCCTCTCTTATCTTTTATGTATAAATAAATAATACCCTCATCTTACCATTTGGCAATAACCAAACGTTAGATGAGGGATATAGATACTGCGTTTTTTATTCACATATTACTTCACTTTTTTGGTAACACTTGGCAGACACTCATTTTCTCTTCAATTAATAATGTTTTTGCTGCTTGTTGTAGGTCTTGAACAGTTAATCCTTCTAACACTGTAAGAGCATCAAATAAACTAGATTCATTAAACGCATATCGTGTAAACTGATTTGCAATATATTCAGGTGAATTCAACGATCGTAAAAATCCGCCAATTTTCTTTTTCTTCACCCGTTCCAGCGCAGTCTCATCTAACTGATCATAATTCGTTTGTAGTAAAATACCTTTTAATTGTTCTGCCAATTCATCAGGTTGCTTCGTATCTCCACCAACCATTGCAAAACCGAAGTTATTTTCTTCTGTATAGTCATACGAGAACGAATCATCAATAAGACCTTCATTATATAAAGATTCGTAATGAACTGACCCTTTTCCAAATAAATAATCTAAAAGTAATGTAAGCGCAATTTCTTGTTTTAAAAGGGCTTGCCCTTTTTCTTTTAAATTCGTTGCCTTAATACCAACTAAACATTTTGGAGTTTGGACAGGCATTGAAATAATCTTTTTCTTTTCATTTACTTCTTCTGGTTCCTCTTCAAAAGAGCGAACGATTTCCGGTTGATTTTCGTAATCTTTTTTCGCTTGATTTTCACGAACTAAATCCATTGTTTTTTCAGGATCAATCGCTCCAACAACAAATAATAACATGTTGCTCGGATGGTAAAAAGTCTCATAACATTCATACAGTAGGTCTTTTGTAATTTTACTAATAGACTCAATCGTCCCTGCAATATCAATTTTAATTGGATGTTTCACAAACAAACTATCGATTAACCCAAAGTATAAACGCCAGTCTGGGTTATCTTGGTACATTTGAATTTCTTGACCGATAATACCTTTTTCTTTTTCAACCGTTTTTTCAGAGAAATACGGTTCTTGTACAAAGTCTAACAACGTATTTAAATTGCTTTCTACATTTGATGTACAGGAAAAGAGATAAGCGGTTCTTGTAAAAGATGTAAAAGCGTTCGCTGAAGCACCTTGTTTACTAAACAATTGAAACGCGTCATGGTCCTCTTTTTCAAACAATTTATGCTCAAGGAAATGAGCAATTCCATCTGGTACACGAGTCATGTCTTCTTTTCCAAGCGGAACAAATGTATTATCAACAGAGCCGTACTTCGTCGTAAATGTTGCAAATGTTTTGTTGAAGCCTTGTTTCGGTAAGATATATACGTCTAATCCATTCGGAAGTTTTTCATAATATAGCGTCTCTTTTAATTGCTCATACACAATTTTCTCCATTTATTCTCCCTCCGTTCCATGTAAAAAGTAAATTGTATCTAGTTCAATATTATTAGCAACTTTCACAATCTCTTCTTTCGTCACGCTTTCTATGCCCGTTAGCCATTCTTCAACTGGACGCGTACGCTCTGAGATTACCCCGTGATAAAGCATTTCAACAAAACCACGTGGTGTATCAATTGCCTCTAAGATTTGATTTTGAATTACACTTTTCGTTTGCTGAATCTCTTCCTCTGAAAAATCACCGCTTTGCATTGCTTTCATCTGTTCTTTAATAATTTCAACAGCTTTTTCAAAGTTCTTCGCTTCAATCCCAGACATAACGAAGAGCAAACCTTTATGACTTTCAAATCTCGATGCTGCATAGTACGCTAAACTATTTTTTTCACGGACATTTACGAATAACTTCGAATGAGAAAACCCTCCAAATAATCCGTTAAACAATTGTAATGCAAAATAATCTTCATCTTTATACGTAATGAATGTGCGATAGCCGATATTTAATTTACTTTGCTTTAGTTCTTGTTTTTCAACAATTTCTTTTTCTTCATTATTTCGTTTATGAAGAAGTACATTTCTTTCTTTCACAACACGAGGTGAAATCGAAAAATACTTATTTACAAGCTCCACAGCATCTTCTGAAATGTCACCAATGATATATAAATCCATTTCATCTTCAGCTAACACTTTTTGATAATATTGATACAAACTTTCATTTGTAATAGAAGCAACACTCTCTTTTTTCCCATTTGCACTTAAGCGATATGGTTCTACTTTGCACATTTCTTCAATTAAACGCTCGTTTGCATAACGCATTTTATCATCATAAGTAGCTTCAATTCGTTGCAAGAGTGCTCGTTTCTCACTTTCTACAATAGAAGATAGAAAACCGTCCCCTTCTGTTGCTGGATGTAAAACAATATCAGATAACATAGAAAGCGCCTTTTCAAATAACGGTGGTGCATCGCGTAAATATGTTTCATTTGCAATGTCTACATAAATAGAGATGATATGGTCTTCCCCTTTTTTACTTACATCTACCGCTAAAGAAGATCCATATAATTCTTCTAAATATTGACGAAGACGAATTACAGAAGGCAGTTTTTCTGTCGCACTTTGCAATACGTACGGCAATAGAGCACGCTCTGTCACCGTCTCCTCATTTAAAGGTGCTTTAAAACGAAATACAAAGGTATTTGTTTTAAATTTATCAGTCGGAATAATATGTACTCGCAAGCCACCTAATTCATGCAGTTGCTGTTCCATTAGTTTCATTAATAGCCCTCCTTTACGTATGTAGGAATATTCCTCTTCAATATACAGTTTTTAGAAATAAAAAATCAACTTTTCTTCCTTATTATGCTTACATTTGATTCTTTCTAAAAACTTTAATATGTAAGGAACATAGTAAAATTCCGTATTAAATATATTCTATGTAAAAAAGCCCGCACTAATGTGCGAGCTTTTCTTATACTTTCTAAATACTCATCGTTTTCCTTTTTCATAAGGCGTTCCTAATGCTTTCGGAGCTTCAGATCGTCCTACAAAACCAACAAGTGCTAATATTGTAAATACATACGGTAATATCGTTAAGAATACACTTGGAATTTCTTTTAATACAGGAATGGTACCACCTGTTATCCCAAGTGATTGAGCAAATCCGAAGAACAGCGCTGCTCCAAGAGCACCAAGTGGATTCCATTTACCAAAGATCATAGCTGCTAGCGCCAAGAAACCTTGTCCAGTAATTGTAGCACCTGAGAAGTTACCAGAAATCGACATTGCGAAGACCGCACCACCCACTCCTGCAAACATTCCAGATATACAAACTGCAATATAACGCATTTTATATACATTAATCCCCATCGTATCTGCTGCCATTGGATGTTCACCAACAGCACGAAGACGAAGACCGAACGGCGTTTTATAAATAATGTACCAAACAACAAAAGCTAAAATAATAGCAATATACGATGTTAACGGTACATTTGAGAAAAAGATTTTCCCGATTACCGGAATATCCGAAAGTCCTGGAACATCGATTTTTTCAATTCGGTATTGAATAAAATCAGTTTGTCCTTTACCAAAGATTTTCTTAATCGCAAATACTGTTAAACCGAGGGCCAAAAAGTTAATCGCTACCCCGCTTACTACTTGATCCGCGCGGAATGTAATGGATGCTACTGCGTGAAGAAGTGCAAATAACCCACTACCAATAGCTGCAAATAATAGTGCAATCCAAGGAGTCATTGCTCCCCACGTATCACCCATTAATAACGTTGTAACGATACCAGTAAATGCACCAAATAACATTAAACCTTCTAATGCTATATTTACAACTCCAGAACGTTCACTGAACACTCCACCTAACGCCGTAAAAATAAGTGGCGCTGCCGTATATAACGTACCAGTCACAAGAATGGCTAAAACATCTAAAAAGCTCATTTATTTTCCCTCCTTGCTCATGCGTGTAAGTGCCCAGCGTAAAACATAACTGCAAGCAACAAAGAAAATAATACATGCGATAATAACATTAATTAACTCAGAAGGTACATCTGCTTCAAAATTCATTTGTGGGGCTGCACTTTTCAAACCACCGAACAGTAAAGCCGATAATAATATACCAAATGGATTATTCCCTCCAAGAAGAGCTACCGCAATCCCATCAAATCCAATACCTGTAAACGAAGACATCGCTGTCATGTTTTGGAATGTACCAAGCCCTTCCATAGCACCACCAATCCCTGCAAACGCACCCGCAATCGTCATAGATAGCACAACATTTCGAGAAACTTTCATCCCCGCATACTGAGAAGCATGTTGATTAAATCCAACAGATTTCAATTCGTATCCCAATGTCGTTCTATCCAATAAGAACCACATAATAATCGCAATTAAAATCGCTACGATAATTCCCCAGTGCAAACGAGAACCATCCGTTAAAGAAGATAACCATTCAGAAGATAATGAAGCACTAGATTTTATGTCATACGATTTCTCATTCGCCTCATGTAAAAAGCGCTTAATTAAATCATACGTCACATAAAGTGCAATATAATTCATCATGATTGTTACGATTACTTCATTTACTTTAAATTTCCCTTTCAAATATCCCGGGATAAATCCCCACAAACCACCAGCTATCGCCGCTACTAAAATTGACAACGGAATATGTAAAATTGCCGGTAATGATACTGCATATCCAAACCAAACAGCAGCAAGCCAACCAACTAATAATTGCCCCTCTACTCCGATGTTAAAAAGACCTGTACGGAATGCAAATGCCACAGAAAGTCCTGCTAACACAAGCGGAATCATCGTACGTAATGTCTCACCAATTGCTTGCGGATTTCCAACCATTCCTTCCCAAAGCGCTGCATACCCAACAATTGGATCATATCCACTAACTAACATTACAATGGCACCAACAAGTAAACCAAAAATAACGGATAATACAGGAACTAAAATGTTAATTGTTCGCTCCGTTAAAAATTTTTTAGCCATTTGTATTCACCTTCTCTTTCTCCGTTCCGCCAGCCATCAACAAACCAAGCTGTTGTTCATTTGTTTCTTTCGCATCGACAATTGCTACAATTTTCCCTTCATATATAACAGCAACTCGATCACTTACATTCAAAATTTCATCCAGTTCTAGCGATAGAAGTAATACTGCTTTCCCATTATCTCTCTGCTCGATTAATTTTTTATGAATAAATTCAATCGCACCTACATCTAAACCACGTGTTGGCTGTGCCGCAATTAATAAATCCGGATTACGATCCACTTCACGTGCGATAATTGCCTTTTGCTGGTTTCCACCAGATAGTGCGCGAGTTAAGGTTTGTTCACTAGGTGTACGTACATCAAACTGTTCAATAAGCTCTTTTGCTTTTTGTGTGATTTTACTAAAGTTTAAAATCCCTTTCTTTGAGAATGGGTTTTTATAGTACGTTTGCAAAACTATATTATCTCTAACAGAAAAATCAAGCACAAGCCCGTGTTTATGACGGTCTTCTGGAATATGACCAATTCCTTCCTCTGTAATTCTTCGAACAGGCCAATTCGTTATTTCTTTTCCTTTAATTGCAATAGAACCTGACTCAACTTTTCGTAAACCAGTAATTGCCTCTATTAATTCACTTTGTCCATTTCCATCAATCCCTGCAATACCAACGATTTCTCCTGCACGAACAGTTAAGTCAAGGCCTTTTACAGCAGGTAATTGGCGTGCATCATGAACGACAAGATTCGCAACAGACAGAACCTCCTCTTTCGGTTTGGCCCCTATTTTTTCTGTTTTAAAATTCACTTGACGTCCGACCATTAATTCTGCAAGTTTATGTTCATCCATTTTCGCAACGTCAACTGTACCAATTCCTTTACCTTTACGAATAATTGTGCAACGATCGCAAACTTCCATAATTTCTTTTAATTTATGTGTAATAAGAATGATAGATTTTCCTTCTTGCACAAGCTTTTTCATAATTTGAATCAACTCATGAATTTCTTGAGGAGTTAACACTGCAGTCGGTTCATCGAATATTAAAATCTCCGCACCACGATAAAGCGTCTTTAATATTTCAACCCTTTGCTGCATCCCAACCGAAATATCTTCAATCTTTGCATTTGGATCAACAGCTAAACCGTACTGTTCAGATAATTGTTTAATTTCTTTTGCAGCCTCTTCAACAGCTATTTTCCCTTTTCTCTTCGGCTCATTTCCAAGAATGATATTCTCTGTAACTGTAAAATTATGAACAAGCATAAAGTGCTGATGGACCATCCCAATTCCAAGGTCATTTGCTATATTCGGATTTGTAATTTTTACAGGGTTTCCTTTAATTTTAATTTCGCCCTGTTCTGGTTGATACAAACCGAACAGTACATTCATCAACGTTGATTTCCCTGCACCATTTTCTCCAAGTAAAGCGTGTATCTCTCCCTGTTTTACTTGCAGCGTAATATCATCATTCGCTACAATGCCTGGGAATACTTTTGTAATATTGTTCATCTCAATTACGTATTCCATTTTGTTCCTCCTTCTAGCAGGGAACACTCCCTAATTACACTCTATTAAAAGTATTTTTATATATACAAAGGTTAGTTCTAAGAACTAACCTTTGCTATTGCTCTATCATTATTTCTTTAGAGCAGCTTCGTATGCTTTATATTCATCATCAGTCGCAGGTACTTTAATTTCACCAGCAGTGATTTTCTTCTCAAACTCTTCTACTTTTGTTAAAATTTCTGGGTTTACTTTTTTCACATTATCAGTTGATTTCGAGATACCAACACCATCATCTTTTAAACCAAACTCTTCTACTTTACCGCCTTTTAACTTACCATCTTTCGCTTCTTGTGCTACTTTTGCAACTGCAATATCAACACGTTTCACCATAGAAGTTAAAGTTACGTTTTCAGGCATACCTTCTTGATTTTGGTCACGGTCAACACCGATTACCCAAACATTTTCACCTTTTTTCTTACGATTTTTCGCTTCTGTGAATACACCGTTACCAGTTGCACCTGAAGCATGGTAAATTACGTCAACGCCTCCACCGTACATTGCTGAAGCTAATATAGATCCTTTTTCTGGCTTATCAAATGCATCAGCATATTGTGATACGATTTCGATATTTGGGTTTACTGCTTTTGCACCAGCTTTGAAACCTGATTCAAATTTTGTAATTAATGGACTCTTCACGCCACCAACAAATCCAACTTTATTTGATTTTGTTGTCATTGCTGCTACAGCACCAACTAGGAATGAACCTTCATGGTCTTTAAATGTAATACTTGTTACATTCGGTTCTTTCACAACAGTATCTACAATTGCAAATTGCTCTTTCGGATATTGTTTTGCAACCTTTTCAATCGAGTCTTGCATTAAAAATCCAATACCAAACGTTGTATTATAATGATCTTTCGCAAATTTCGTTAAATTCGGAATGTAATCAGCATCTTTACTTGATTGAAGGTAACGATATCCTTCATTTTTCTTTAAATCGTTGTCTTTACCAAATTTCGTTAAACCTTCCCAAGCTGATTGGTTGAATGATTTATCATCAACGCCCCCAACATCTGTAACCATACCAACCTTAAACTCTTTATCCCCTTTTTTGTCACTATCCGCTTTATCCGAGTTACCACATGCACCTAACACTGTACTTGCTGCTAACGTTAACGATAATAAAAGACCTGTTTTTTTCTTCATACTAGAAACCCCTCCTGAAATGTTTTGTCTAATGATTCATACGCTGCTGTCCCTTACTTCTTGCTGTCACCTCCCTAAAAAGGAACTTCCCTACATACGCTTTCTTAATACGTGGAAGCTAAACTTATCAGCTCTAAAGTAATTAATAGAATATAAGATTGGCTCATCATTTTGATCATAGTGCATTTGTTTTAAAACTAGCAGTGCCGTTTCAGGTTCACATTCTAAAATCGGTGAAATTTTCGGGTGATAACCAATCGGTTCAATGTGAGCAACTGCGTACGTGATACGCTTGTGCGTATTATTATGTATTACTGTAAGCAGCGATTCCTCATTGTATCCCGATAAATCTGGTAATATCTCTTTTGCCAGTTTATCAATGCAATATACAACTGGTTCCCCATCCGCTGTACGAACACGTTCAATCATTACTGCGCTAAAACCATCTTCACAATCAAATTTCTCTTTTTCTTCTTCTGTTAAAGTTGTTGTAGATGATGATAAAAAGATTGTTCCTGGTGTTTTCCCCACACTAGAAATCATATCTGTAATACTAGAAAGTTGCTCTATTCCAGAAGAAAATAACGGCTTCGCATTTACAAATGTCCCTACACCATGTCTACGAATAACAACATTTTCTTCTTCTAAAATACGTAGTGCTTCCCTTAAAGTTGCCCTACTTACACCAAGTTCTTTCGCTAGATCAAACTCTGAAGGTAACTTTTGTTTTTCTTTGTAAGCCCCATCTTTAATTTTTCCTTTGATGTGATCAATCACCCGCAAATATAGGTGACGACTATCGGATTTTACTGACATAAGACTCCCCCGCATTTCAATTATTCGACCTCTGATGTAAGACTTCTTTTCTCTTTTTTCAACTTACAACATAGTATAAATTACTAAATACTAAAAATAAGCATAATTATCGAATAAATATTAATAATTTTTCAAGATGAAATTTTCACACTTTATTCCATAAAAAAAACTTTGCACCATAAACATTCCTCATATCGAGAAAAAGTTCGGCACAAAGATTCCTTACATCCTTTGTTACACACTTTTCCCCTCATAGTCTAGCAATTCATGGTTGCCAGGTAGAAACTTATGGACCTTATCTCCAAGATTATATGAGGTAGTGGTTCTTTTCGAAGTAATCTTACCACTTGCTCCCATATGTGTCAACAGAATTCAACATTTTTCTACATTAAATATCGAACGTTTAGAAAATCAAAACGATAAGCATTCGTATTCTAAAGAGCCCTCCGTTATGTAAGCACTTTCTTTTCTATTGACTATAGTATATAACAAAAACAGCATATAAAAAAGCCTAATTGTAAAAACAATTAGGCTTTTTTTAAGAACTTTTTTCTTGCACATCTTTAATGAGTACTCCCCTTGGTTTACTACCTTCATAAGGACCTACTACACCATTCATTTCCATGGCATCAATTAAACGAGCTGCTCGCGTATATCCTACCCTAAATCTACGTTGTAACATAGAAACAGATGCTGTTTGCATTTCTACTACAAGCTGAACCGCTTCATCGTATAATTCATCTTCTACTTCCTGCTTTGTTTCAGGAACATCTTGTGGAATCATATCCTCTTGATATTGCGCTTTTTGCTGCGCAATAACAGATTCTACGACTCTCTCAACTTCATCATCTGATAAAAACGCCCCCTGTACACGAACAGGTTTCGATGCACCAATTGGTATGAACAACATATCTCCACGACCTAGCAACTTCTCTGCACCACCACCGTCAAGAATCGTTCGAGAGTCTATTTGGGAAGATACAGCAAATGCAATACGCGATGGAATATTCGCTTTAATAACACCCGTAATAACATCAACTGACGGACGCTGAGTCGCAATAATTAAATGAATACCAGCAGCACGTGCCATTTGTGCTAAACGCATAATCGCATCTTCTACATCCGAAGAAGCAACCATCATTAAATCAGCTAACTCGTCCACAATTACCACAATATATGGTAATTCAGGTTGTTTCGCTTCCGATTGGCTATTATGTTCTTTAATATAATCGTTATACCCTTCAATGTTACGCGTACCGCTATGCGCAAATAATTCATAACGACGCTCCATTTCACTCACAACTTTCTTCAAAGCCTGTGACGCTTTTTTCGGATCAGTTACAACTGGTGTTAATAAGTGCGGAACACCGTTATATACATTTAACTCTACCATTTTCGGATCAATCATCATTAATTTTACTTCATGCGGTTTCGCACGCATTAAAATACTTACAATAATTCCATTAATACATACACTCTTTCCACTACCAGTCGCACCAGCTACTAATAAATGGGGCATTTTATTTAAACGTGCCAATACAGCCTCTCCTGTAACATCACGTCCAAGACCGATTAATAACTTCTCTTCTGGGTGGTTATTCGCCTTTGAATCAAGAACTTCTCTCAGCGTTACCATAGAAACTTCTGAATTCGGAACCTCAATCCCTACAGCTGATTTCCCGGGAATAGGTGCTTCAATACGAATGTCTTTCGCTGCTAAAGCAAGCGCCAAATCATCACTTAAACTAACAATTTTACTTACCTTTACTCCCATATCAGGATACACTTCATACTTCGTAACTGCAGGACCTCTATGTACTTTTGTTACTTTCGCTTTCACACCAAAACTTTGGAATGTACGTTCCAATTTACGAGCATTTTCATAAATTTCCGCATTTTCATTTGTAACTTGCTTATTTTGGGGAAACTTTAATATATCAAGCGAAGGAAGCTTATAATCTTTATTTTCCACATTAGAAAATTGCATAGGAGGTGCTTTCGTTTCACCTTCTAGCGATTCAACGATTTTTTCTCCTCGTTTCTTTTGAGATTGTTCTTCTGGCGTAGGTGGAACTGCCTCTTCAATAAACGGAGGAGTGATTAAATCATTTTCTTCTATCTGCTTTTCCGTCTCTTCACTTACTGGATAATTCTCAGTAAAATTTGAAATAATTGGTGGACCAATTTCTATTTCTTCTACTGGCTCAATAGCTTCTTCTTGTTCAGCAACACGTTCACGTCTCTTGCTTCTTGTTGTTTTTTTCTTTTCAGTTTGCTCGGCGACCCTTTGAGATTTCCAATCTTTATAATCCCCTTGCATTACTTGAAATTGACTTCTAAGAATTCTCCCTACCGGAGCAAGTACTTCTCCAATGTGCTTATTTGTTATACAAAGTATTCCAAGAATAACTAAAATAATTCCAATGATATATGCCCCTACTTCGTCAAATAAGAAGTAGCACGTTGCGAACATCAGTGCACCGAACATACCACCACCTAAATGAACACTATCCGGGCCCTTTTTCATTTCAAGGAAGAAGTAATCTTTTGTACTAACAATTACAGAAGTATTTTGCACAGCTCCATCTTTCGTAAGAAGGTTAAATAATGTAATATGACTAAACATTAATATTGCTAGTACAATTAAATAAACACCTATTAACCGTTTATTTAAAAGGTTTGGCCATCCACGCTTTATTACAAATGCAACAGATAAAGCTATTACACCTAACACACCAATTATGTACCACTCACCAAAGAAGAAGCGAAAAAATAACACAAACGATTTACCTACAACACCTAGCTGTAAAATCGTAATAATTGAAAGTGCAAAAAGAGTCAACCCGACGATTTCATAATACAAAGTTGGCTTTATCGTACGTCTTGCCTTTGCCTTCGTCCCTCTTTGCTTTTGTTTTGCCATTTCTTCACCTCGTGTTCTAAAAATTAAGTACAACTTCCTTATAAAAAAGTTCTACTTATATGTCTTTCTCTCTATTTTTCAGGTCTTTATATCTTCTATTTTTACACTTCTTGTAAAATGTTAAATAAACAGAAGAAAGCAGCCTACTCATGGCTGCTCAACCGTCTTGTTTTGTATATTATACCATAGCTCCTAAACAAAATCCTTCTTTTTGCTAAAAGGTAATTTTCTGTCCAGGCTCAAAATCTAGGTAGTGAGACGGATTCGTACTTAATACACGTACAATAGAGTAACATTGATTATCCTCCTCAGAAACCACTAATTCCACGCCATTTATATTCACAACTTTTTGGCTTTCGCATTGTGAATAATCGGCCGGATACACAAGTTGCTCCGGCATAATTGTATATAAAATCATTGTAGCATTGTCCCTTCTGCACTATTATCCATGCGTTCATCAATTAATTCGTTTAATTTTCGAAGTGCGCTACCAATACCACCGACACCATCTATAAGACCATACTTCACTGCATCTCCACCTATTACATTCGTCCCAATATCTCGCGTCAAATTCCCTTTTGCAAACATAAGCTCTTTAAAACGATCTTCCGTTACTTTCGAATGCTTTGTCACAAATCGAATGACTCTTTCTTGCATTTTATCCAAATACTCAAATGTTTGCGGCACACCTATAACAAGACCTGTTAAACGAATCGGATGAATTGTCATCGTCGCTGTTTCGGCAATAAATGAATAATTAGTCGAGACCGCAATCGGTACACCGATTGAATGCCCTCCTCCTAAAACAAGAGATACAGTTGGTTTTGAAAGCGAAGCCACCATTTCAGAAATCGCTAACCCAGCTTCAACGTCACCTCCAACTGTATTTAATATTAACAGTAAACCTTCAATTTTTGGATTTTGTTCAATCGCGACAATTTGCGGAATGATGTGTTCATATTTTGTTGTTTTATTTTGTGGTGGCAACTGAATATGACCTTCCACCTGCCCAACAATTGTTAAGCAATGAATACGCGATTCATTCATTTGTGGTACATTCGTCTGTCCAAGTTGCTGAATTTTCTCCACTATAGAAGCCTCTTTTGGAACTTCTTTCGGCTCAGCTTCTTTTTCTTCATTTGTATAACGATCACGTTCTGTCATATCGCATCCCCTTTCACTCGTATATAACTATTATTTCTTAAGTTATAAATTTCATTCGATAGGGTTAAAAAAGAAAAAGATCACCTGTAAAGGTGACCTTCTTTATACTTCCATAATAATCGGTAAAATCATTGGCTTTCTCTTCGTTTCTTCGTACAAGAACTGGCCTAATAATTCACGAATATTTTGTTTCAACATAGACCATTCAATTGTATACTCTTTAATTGATTGTTCAACAATCATACGTACAATATCTGTGGATCGTTCGATTAATGCTTCTGATTCACGAACATATACAAAGCCGCGTGAAATAATTTCTGGACCAGAGATTATTTTCTTTTCATCCTTACCTAGTGTTACAACAACAACTAAAATTCCATCTTGAGATAACATCTTTCTATCTCGAAGAACGATGTTACCGACGTCACCTACACCTAATCCATCAATTAAAACATTGCCAGCTTGCACTTTACCAACTAATTTTGCTTCATCGTCACCAAAAGCAATTACATCACCTTTTTCTACGATAAAGATATTCTCTCTCGTAATACCTACATCTTCCGCTAAATATGCATGTGCTTTTTGCATACGAAACTCACCATGTACGGGTACAAAATACTTCGGCTTCATTAAATTTATCATCAGCTTTAATTCTTCTTGGCTACCGTGACCTGAAACGTGAACTTTTCTTTCACCGTAATAAATAACCTCAGCACCAGATCTAAATAACAAGTCAATAATTTTTGATACAGATATTTCATTTCCTGGAATTGGAGAAGCTGCAATAATAACAGTATCACCTTTACGAATTGAAATTTGTTTGTGAGCTTGCTTCGCCATTCTAGAAAGGGCTGCCATCGGTTCCCCTTGACTACCAGTCGTTAAAATAGCTACCTTTTTTTCCGGGAAATTGTCTATTTCTTGTAATGAAATAACCATACCTTCTGGAACATCTAAATAACCAAGACGTCTTGCAATATCTACCACTTTTACCATGCTACGTCCTACTACTGCTACCTTCCTTCCAGTTTCAGCAGCTGCATCAAACACTTGTTGAATACGATGTACATTGGAGGCAAATGAAGCAACAATAATACGTCCTTCTGAACTATAGAATACTTTAGAAATCTCTATACCAACTTCTTTTTCCGAACCTGTATAACCAGGACGTTCAGCGTTTGTACTATCAGATAACAAGCAAAGCACGCCTTCATTTCCAATTTGCGCCATTTTCCCAATATCTGCTCCACTATTTCCGATTGGAGTTTGATCAAATTTAAAGTCTCCTGTATATACTACAGCACCTTTTGATGTATGGAAACAAACACCCACAGAATCCGGAATACTATGTGTTGTTCCGAAGAATGACACAGTTGTTGAATTAAACTCTACTGTTGAATTCGAGTCAATTGTTTTTAAGTCTACACGGCCTAACATTCCTGCTTCGCCAAGCTTTTCTTGTATAAGTCCTACCGTTAATTTCGTCGCATATACTGGAATAGATAATTTACGAAGCACATAAACAATTCCACCAATATGATCTTCATGACCATGGGTAATAAATAGTCCTTTTACTCGCTCTTGATTTTCTACTAAATATGTAATGTCAGGAATAACAATATCAATCCCAAACATTTCATCTCCCGGGAACATCAATCCTGCATCTACAATAAAGATTTCAGAATCAATTTCAACACAGTACATATTTTTTCCGATTTCACCTACTCCGCCAAGCGCAAATACTTTAACAGACTCATTCTCTTTTCTCTTCATGTTGTTGCCTGGTTTAAAAATCTTGCAAACACTGATTTCACTAAAATTGCAGAGACACCAGGGGAAACTCTACAACCACCATATATTCACCGTCCAAGACGAATGTCCTTACCGTTATGCGATATCATGTCCTTGTTAATTTTTTAAACCAGGTTTCACCTCTCTTTCATTATATAAATCAAATATCTTATTCGATATGATATGAAAATTTCATTGAATCGTAATTTTTACCAATTTTGCTAAGCATACCCGTACTAAGCTACTTAGCCATATTATACCTGATACAAGAAATAGAACACAAGTTAAATTATGCGAAAGACAAGAGAAGACGCTAAAGTGAGGCTGTAATTTTCGGGGGGGATTTTCATATCATACTCACTATTTTTCCTACGTAATAGGAGTTTAATGGAAAAATATTCATGTAAGTTCTTTACATAAACATGAAACGATATTCACTAAAAAAATCTTATCTCTGTAATCCGTTTCTAACTAATCCTACACTCTGCCATCGCCTTCTTATTACAGCCTATTAACTATAGCTAATTTTCACCACTTACATATAGTTAGTCAAAATAAAAATGACCTAGTTTCACACTAGGTCATTTTTATTAACGAGGAATAGATTGCATTACAGATTGTAACGTTACTCTTTCTTCTTCCGTTAATGGAAGAAGTGGTAAACGTACAGAACCTACATCTAATCCAACCATTTGTAATGCTGTTTTTACTGGTGTTGGGCTTGGCGCCATAAATAGTGCATCCGTTACTTTTACTAGTAATTGATGTAATTTCTGCGCTTTTTTGAACTCTCCAGCTTGGAATGCAGCAATCATTTCTTGCATTTCATTCCCGATAACATGAGATGCTACAGAAACAATACCTTTTGCTCCAATTGCCATAGCTGGTAATGTTAAACCATCATCACCGCTGTATACTGCAAAGTCGTCCGCTGTTTTTTCAATGATTTCTGTCATTGTTAACACATCGCCGCCTGCATCTTTAATCGCAACAATGTTTTCTATTTCTGATAAACGAACAACTGTATCAACGGAGATTTGTACAATAGATCGCCCTGGAACATTATATAGCATTACCGGAAGCGGAGTACTTTCAGCGATTGTTTTAAAGTGCTGGTACATCCCTTCTTGACTCGGTTTGTTATAATACGGTGCCACTAGCATAACTGCATCAACACCAACTTCAGTTGCCTTTTTTGTTAAATCAACAGAAGCATGCGTATTATTGCTACCTGTTCCAGCGATTACGGGCACCCTTTTATCGACAACAGATACGACATGGCGATATAACGCTACTTTTTCTTCTGATGTTAATGTAGGAGATTCTCCAGTCGTTCCTCCTACCACGATTGCTGTTGTACCGTTATCAATTAAATAATTTACCAATTTCGTTGTCTTTGCAAAATCGATATTATCGTTTTTATCAAACGGTGTTACCATCGCGGTTGCAATTGTCCCAAAATCTATCATGATCTCACTCCTTATTGTTCCAGTTGCTTTTCTTTTGAAAGCTCAAATGCACTATGTAATGCATTCACAGCCTCCACTAAATCGGCTTCTTTTACAAGAACCCAAATTGTCGTATGACTATCTGCTGATTGCAGAATTTGAATACCTTTTTCCGCTAAAGCTGTGACAATTTTCGCTGTAACCCCTGGAATACCTGCCATTCCAGCACCAACGATAGAAACCTTCGCACAATGCTCTGTCACAACTGGATCATATCCAAGTTGCTTTAAAACCTCAACTGCACGCGCTGATACACTATCCTTTACTGTGTAAGCTACACCGGTAGGAGAAATGTTAATTAAGTCCACACTAATCCCTTCATTAGCCATTTCTTTAAACACGTGTTGTTGTAAATCATATGCAGTTTCTTTTGCAAGCACTTTAATTTGCGTTACATTTGACACATGGGCAATCCCTGTAACAGGACGCTCTTCTACATCCTGCCCTTTTGTAGCACCATCATATGCCGCAATAAGCGTACCTTCACTATCAGAATACGTAGAACGTACACGAAGTGGTACTTTTGCATGCATCGCAATTTCAACCGCACGCGGATGAACAACTTTCGCACCTTGATAAGCCATGTTACAAATCTCGTTATATGTTACAGTTTGAAGATGACGCGCATCTTTTACGATACGAGGATCCGCAGTCATAACACCTTCAACATCTGTGAATATATCGATATATTCAGCATGAAGCGCAACACCTAATGCTGAAGCTGAAGTATCACTACCTCCGCGGCCAAGTGTTGTCGTATCTCCATTTTTCGTTTGACCTTGGAATCCAGTAACGACGATAACATCTACATTTGCTAACTCTTCATGTATACGATCGCAATTCATTTCAATAATCTTAGCATTCGTAAAGTCATTATTCGTTACAAAACCAGCTTGTGCACCATTTAATGCTGCTGCTTTTATACCATTCTCATTCAACATGTTAGAGAAAACAATTGCTGAGATTAATTCTCCGCATGATAATAATAAATCTTGCTCGCGTTTAGAAATATTAGATTCCTCTTGATTTACAAGACTTAATAACGTATCAGTTGCGTACGGTTCACCTTTACGGCCCATTGCTGATACGACAGTAACTACTTTATAACCAGCAGCTAACGATTTTTTTATATGGTGAAGCGCATGCTTACGCCCATTGTCATCACGTACTGATGTTCCACCAAATTTTTGAACAATAATTTTCATATTTTGCACCTTCTCTTAGCCGTTTACACTAATTGTAATTTTACTAAGCGCTCTGCAATTTGAACAGAATTCCATGCAGCGCCTTTTAATAAGTTATCAGATACGACCCAAAGATGGAATCCTTTATCATTATTTAAATCTTTACGGATTCTTCCAACGAATACTTCGTTTTTACCTACTGCAGTAGCTGGCATTGGATATAACTGCTCTGCTGGATTATCTTGCAGTACAATACCTTCTGCATTTGCAAGTAAGTTTTTCATTTCTTCTACTGTTACGCCTTCTTTATCTACTTCAATGTACACAGACTCGGAATGACCCGATACAACTGGTAAACGTACACATGTCGCAGCTACTTCTAATTCAGGCATATGCATAATTTTTTTCGTTTCATTAATCATTTTCATTTCTTCAAATGTAAATCCATTATCTTGGAATTTATCAATCTGTGGAATAGCATTAAAAGCGATTTGGAAATGCTTTTCGTCACCTGATACAGGTAAAACATTCGCCTTTACTTCTTCGCCATTTAAGATTGCTTGTGATTGTTCATGAAGTTCTTCAATAGCTGCCGCACCAGCACCTGATACAGCTTGATATGTGGAAACGATTACTCGTTTTAAACCATATTGCTGGCGAACTGGCTCAAGAGCTACTACCATTTGAATTGTAGAACAGTTTGGATTTGCAATAATACCATTATGTTCTTTTAAATCATTTTCATTTACTTCAGGTACAACAAGTGGCACGTTTTCTGTCATACGGAATGCACTTGTATTATCAACAACAATTGCACCGCGCTTTGCTGCTTCTGGCGCTAATTGTTTCGATACAGATCCACCTGCACTAAATAGTGCAATATCTACTCCTTCAAAACTTTCAGGAGTTGCCTCTTGAACTGTAAATTCTTCGCCTTTAAATACAAGTTTCTTACCTGCAGATCGTTTAGATGAAAGTAACGTTAACTTCCCAATTGGAAATTCTCGTTTCTCTAAAGTATTTAACATTTGTTCACCAACTGCGCCGGTTGCTCCAACTACAGCGACATGAAAAGTTTTTTGCTTTTCCATCACTATGCCCCTTTCTAGATACCAATCCTTCTATAACTTAGAATTAGAAGGAGCTTACAATGCCCCCTCTAATCTTAATAACGTTAATTTTATCATATTCTACAGTAAGAATGATGGTTTCAACAAAAATTGTACGTTTTTTTTCGTTTTTTAATTCATATATCTGAATTTTTCTACAACAACAGGTTGTAATTGTTTTCCTTGTAACGCTTCTAATACTGTATCTTCAAGTAACTCCATACGAGCTACCATTGAGTTCGGTTTTTTCTCTGGTGCATCTTGGCCGAATGGTACGAAGTAGATGTCTTTTGTAGCCATTAGGCGCATTAGATTTACCCCATTTAACCCTAAAGCATCATTCGTCGAAACAGCTAACACAACAGGCTTTCCATTTCTAAGCGTCGCTTTTGCTGCCATTAATACTGGAGAATCTGTCATCGCATTCGCAAATTTACTCATCGAATTTCCAGTTAAAGGAGCAATCACCATACAATCTAGCGGGATTTTTGGTCCGAGTGGTTCTGCTCCGACAATTGAATTAATTGCTTTAAACCCTGTTATTTCTTCGATCTTTTTAATCCATTCTTCCCCTTCGCCAAATCTAGTATTTGTTGATTGGACAGTATAAGAAACAACGGGACGTACTTCTGCACCTTCTGCAATTAACTTCTCTAAATGCGGCATAACTTCTTCATACGTACAATGTGAGCCTGTAAATCCGAAACCAATTCGTTTCCCCTTCAAACTCATTTCTCATCCTCCTCCTTTGCGATTGCATCTGCTATTAATAACTGAGAAAGAACATTCGCTAATATTTGTCCTGCTGTTTTCGGTGCAACAATCCCAGGAAGACCAGGTGCTAATAGTGCCTTCACTCCACGCTTCTCCGCATAGCGAAAGTCCGTGCCACCTGGCTTAGAAGCTAAATCAATAACTAGCGTATGAGCTGGCATTTTTGAAATAACATTCGCTGTCACAACGAGATGCGGAATTGTGTTAATAACAATATCGATATTACCTACTTCTTTCTCTATGTCTTGCATATGAAAAGGAGAAAACATCATTTCTGTAATACGAGCAATATGTTCCGAACGTCTTGCTCCAACTTTGACATGTGCTCCTAATGATTGAAAGGCTCTTGCAACACTCATACCAGTTCTACCAAATCCTAAAACCATTACATTCGATCCATGAATTGTGTAATCAGTATGTTGAATAACCATCATTAGTGTACCTTCTACGGTCGGAATAGAGTTATAGATTGCAACATCATCACGATCAAATAATTTTACAAGTTTGCGATTTGTAGTAGATACGAGATTTTCCAAGTAAGGTGTACCAATACCTGAATATATAGTAAAGTTTTCTGGCGTCTTTTCAATTTGTTCTTTCGTTATGGAAACTTTTTCATTTGAAAAAATAGTATCTACTTCTCCTTTGGCATTCGTCCCTGCAACCGGCAAAATAATCGCATCTAAAGAAGTGAAATTTAAATCTTGTATACTTTCTTTTGCTGCCCCTGTGAAGCCATGGTCTAACTGTTCAAACCCTATTAATGAAAGTTTTGCGTCCAGTTCGACTAGCTTGCGAATTACTTCTAGCTGTCGTGCGTCTCCTCCTATGACAGCAATATGCATCTCAGTCAACATTCTCTAATTCACCTTCTTTTTCTTTCATTTATAAGAAAAATGCCTACTTTTTCTTTTTCCTCCACATCATATGTAATGTACGGGTTTGAGGTGATTGAAAAACAAAAAGCACACGTGATTTAACTTCTTTATCCCGCTATTTGCGAGGAGTAAGACTGCCTCCTCAAAATTCGGCTGAAACAAAGAAGTTAGGAGGCAGTCACAGGCTGCTCGTAAAAGCCTTCACTTTATATAAAAATAAAAAAAGACAACCAAAATGGTCATCTTTCACTCCGATCTTGAATGGTTCGTAAGATCACAAAGTATCATATCATTTCCCACCTTCTTAATTTTGCTCCACTCTACTCTCACTTCTTGCTGTTCTCTTTTAAAACCTCCCCATTTCCCAGTAGGTATAATAAGCGCTTGTATTTGTCCATCTCTCTCATCAATTTCTAAATCTGCATGACCTAAAACTCCCATTTTTTCTGCTCTTTCTAAATCCATAATCTCTTTGCCACTTAATTCACTTAAACGCATTAAATCTCCCCCTATCCTACTTTTCATGAAGGTTATCCTATAATAAGTACCTATTCTGCATATATAAAAAAAATAACCGTATCTCATATAAAAGAGATACGGTTATTTCCGAAAGCGAATGAATTACACAATCGATTAAAGTTTCATTCCTTTTGGCAGTTTTCCATCTGGACTAATAAGTGCCGCAGAGAATTCATCGGTAAACATATTGCGAATTAACTCGTCTACATTTTGCTTTGTTACAGTGTTTACACTTTCAATAATCTCATCAAGAGAACGATGTTTACGAAGAAGCAATTCGTTTTTACCATTACGGCTCATACGACTATTCGTACTTTCTAAACTTAACATTAAGTTTCCTTTTAATTGTTCTTTACTGTTAACAAGCTCTTTTTCTGTAATACCTGTATTTTTCAACGTATTTAACGTTTCTTGCATTGTTTCATACAGTGTATCTAACTGTTTGCTACCTGTTCCACCGTAAAGTGTTAACATTCCTGTATCTTCATAAGAAGAGTGATAAGAGAATACTGAGTACGCCAATCCACGTTGCTCACGTACTTCTTGGAATAAACGGCTACTCATACTACCGCCTAAAACATTATTTAATACAATTAGGTTATAAATATCTTCGTGTCCCATTTGCAAGCCTTTATATCCTAAACATAAATGAGCTTGTTCTGTTTCTTTCTTACGTGCTACTTTATTGAAATGGAAGATTGGGCTATGTACTTGTTCACGATTTGTTGTTCCTTCGTAATTACCAAAATATTGCTCTACAGTTTGTAAAAATGCTTCATCAATATTTCCTGCAATTGATACAACAACATTTTCAGGTGTGTAATGATCTTTCATATATTGACGTAACGTATCACCTGTAAATGTTTCAAGCGTTTCTTCTGTTCCTAAAATAGGATATCCAAGCGGATGTGTTTCATATGTTGCTTTCGTTAACATATCATGCACAATATCATCTGGCGCATCTTCGTACATTTTTATTTCTTCACATACAACATTCTTCTCTTTTTTCAGTTCTTCCTCATCAAATGTTGAATTAAAGAACATATCTGCTAAAACATCTAACGCGTATTTAGCATGCTCATCTAGCACTTTCGCGTAGTAACATGTATATTCTTTTGAAGTAAAAGCATTTACTTGTCCACCAATGCTATCAAATGATTCTGCAATCTCTCTTGCACTTCGCGTTTCTGTCCCTTTAAAGAACATATGTTCCAAAAAGTGTGAAACCCCATTATTTTTTTCATTTTCATTTCTTGAACCTGCGTGGATCCATATACCAATCGCAACCGAGCGTACAGTTGGTATATTCTCCATAACAATTCTTACACCATTTTTACACGTATATTTTTTAATCAAAAACTTTCCTCCTAATGCCAGTTTCTCTAAATAATTGCTATTATTTAATGATAACAAGTTTAGAGATGAATGTCATGCAAATGTATTTAATCCACACGTTTTTCATCTAGTAATTCTGTAATATTCCCCACTTTATATCCTTGTTCCTTTAAATTTTTAATCATAGTATCTAGCGCTTCTGTTGTAGATGAAGTAGGATGCATTAGCACAATAGCACCTGGATGTATTTTTCGCATTACTCTCTGCAATAACACACCCGGTTCTGGCCGCTTCCAATCAATTGTATCTACAGTCCACATAATCGTCCCCATTTGGAAATCATCCGCTATTTTTACTACCTCATCCCGAAAGCTTCCGCTTGGCGGAGCAAACCATCTCACTTTCTGATTTGTAGCTGCTTCTATCATTCGATTCGTTTTTTGTAATTGATCTCGTATTTCATCTGTAGACAGCGTTTTCATATCAGGGTGTGTGTAAGAATGATTTCCTACTTCTTGATTTGCATCGACAATCATTTTGGCAAATCGTAAATTTTCTTTCACCCAGCGTCCTTCTAAAAAGAAAGTCGCCTTCACATCATGTTTTTTCAATACCTCTAATATACGTGGCAAATACTCATTACCCCAGGCCACATTAATTGTTAATCCCACCATTTTTTTATTTGGATGTCCTCGATAAATGGGAGCTGGTGGTAAATCTTCTAAGTGAACACTCGGTGATACTTCCTTAAATTCAAGTTGTTTTTGATCAAACTTCTTGATTTTCTTCATATTATTATAGGACGCTTCTATATCCACTTGTTTTCCATTATACCCAGGCGTCGCCTTCCAAATCTTATCAATCATCGCATTTTGCGGCATAATCTCGTACTGTTTTACATGTTTTTGAATCTCTTCATGCAAGTTATCCTGCGCAAAAACGGAATAAGAGCCAAAACCCACATATAAAGAAAATATAAATATGTACGCTAATATACGAGCTTTCATATAAACCCTCCCATTAACTATAAAAAAGAAACCATTTTCTTCTTATCTTTGTTAATTTGAGCGTTATGATGAAAACTATACCTATACTCACATAAAAATCTAAATGAATCACATTTTTTACATAACAAAAAAAGCCAGCTAAACTGGCTTTCACTTATTGTTGCTCTTGTGCGTTTTCTTCTTTAGCTGCTTCTTCTTTAGCAGCTTCTTTTTCTTGCTCTTCTTTTAGCAATACTTTTCTAGATAAGTTTACACGACCTTGTTTGTCAATCTCGATAACTTTAACTGAAATCTCATCACCGATTTTCACAACGTCTTCTACCTTACCTACACGCTCAAGTGCAAGTTCAGAGATGTGAACAAGTCCATCTTTACCGCTAAATAATTCAACGAACGCACCGAATTTTTCAACACGTTTAACTTTTCCTAAGTAGATTTCGCCTACTTGTACTTCGCGAACGATATCTTCGATAATTTTCTTCGCTTTTTCATTCATCTCTTGATTAATTGATGAAATGAATACTGTACCATCTTGCTCGATGTCAATTTTAACGCCAGTTTCTTCAATGATTTTATTAATCTGTTTACCACTTGGTCCAATAACATCACGAATTTTATCTGGGTTAATTGCCATTGTAATAATCTTCGGAGCATACGCAGATAACTCAATGCGAGGTTCAGCGATAACAGATAACATGTGATCTAGAATGTGCATACGACCAACTTTCGCTTGTTGTAATGCTTCTTCTAAAATCTCACGAGATAAACCATCGATTTTAATGTCCATTTGTAGTGCAGTTACACCTTTTGCAGTACCTGCTACTTTAAAGTCCATATCACCTAAATGATCTTCCATTCCTTGAATATCTGTTAAAATTGTGTAATGCTCACCAGATTTCACTAGACCCATTGCAATACCAGCAACTGGCGCTTTAAGTGGTACACCCGCATCCATCATCGCTAATGTACTACCGCAAATACTCGCTTGTGAAGTTGAACCATTTGATTCTAATACTTCAGATACAAGACGAACTGTATATGGGAAATCCTTTTCAGATGGAAGTACAGGTTCAAGAGCACGTTCTCCTAGTGCACCGTGACCAATTTCACGACGACCTGGTCCACGCATTGGTCTTGTTTCACCAACACTAAATGAAGGGAAATTATAATGGTGCATAAAGCGTTTTGACTCTTCTACACCTAGACCATCTAAAATTTGCACATCGCCTAATGCACCTAATGTACAAATACTTAATGCTTGCGTTTGTCCACGTGTGAATAGACCAGAACCATGTGTACGAGATAAAATGCCAACCTCTGATGCTAAAGGACGAATTTCGTCACCTTTACGACCATCTGGGCGGATTTTTTCAACTGTAATAAGACGACGTACTTCTTCTTTTACAATTTTATATAAAATCTCACTTACTTGTCCTAATGTATCAGCATCAGCTTCCTCAGCTTCGTAATGCTCAATTACACGCTTTTTCACTACGCTAATTGCATCTTCACGTGCATGTTTTTCGTGCACTTGAATTGCAGAATGCATATCTGTCTCAGCCATTTCACGTACAGCTTGGTTCAAATCAGCATCCACTTCATAAAGTTTCACTGCTGTTTTCTCTTTACCGACAGCTTGTACAATCTCTTCTTGGAATGCAATTAGACGTTTAATTTCATCGTGTCCGAACATAATTGCTTCTAACATTGTTTCTTCAGGTACTTGATCCGCTCCTGCTTCAACCATGTTAATTGCATCTTTCGTACCAGCTACAACAAGGTGCATATCACTTTGTTCTTGCTGTTCTACTGTTGGATTAATAACGAACTCGCCATTAATACGACCAACTGTCGCGCCTGCGATTGGACCTTCAAATGGAATATCTGAAATAGATAATGCTAATGAAGAACCAAGCATAGCTGCCATCTCAGAAGAACAGTCTTGATCAACACTCATTACGATGCTGACAACTTGTACTTCATTACGGAAACCATCTGCGAAAAGTGGACGGATTGGACGGTCAATTAAACGACTTGCTAAAATTGCTTTTTCACTTGGACGGCCTTCGCGCTTAATAAAACCGCCTGGGATTTTTCCGACTGCATATAAACGCTCTTCATAGTTTACTGTAAGCGGGAAGAAATCTACATTTTTTGGCTCTTTTGATGCAGTTGCTGTAGATAGAACTGCTGTGTCGCCATATCTTACTAATACTGCTCCGTTTGCTTGTTTTGCAAGCTGACTTGTTTCAATTGTTAGCTGACGACCAGCTAAATCTATCGAGAAGACTTGCTTTTCCTGACTCATTTAAGTACCCCTCTCAATTTAAAATATTCAATTCTTCTATGTAAATGGATAGTATATCACAATATTCTTTCCTCTAGTATTGCCGAAAATTAAGTAAGCTATAAAGAGTAGAAGATATATTTTTACCTAACAAAAAAGCGGGAATATTCCCGCTTCTTTGACTATCGACGTAAGCCAAGCTTTGTGATTAATTCACGGTAACGTGTGATATCGCTATTACGAAGGTAAGTAAGTAAGTTACGACGTTTACCAACCATCTTTAATAGACCACGACGTGAATGATGATCCTTCTTGTGAGTACGTAAGTGCTCGTTTAGAGTGTTAATTTGCTCCGTTAGGACAGCAATTTGAACCTCTGGAGAACCAGTATCAGTCTCATGAGTTCTAAATTGTGCAATGATTTCATTTTTACGCTCTTGTGTTAAAGCCATCCTATTTCACCTCCTAATAATTAAACCCCCAGTTACCTAGCAAGCATCGGTGAGTCGCAATGCCAAGTAATGGTTGTCATAAAGTACATAACATAGAATACTACTTTTCATTTGAAAAAGCAAGTATATTCTTTACGCTCGCAAAATATTCTTGGGCAACCTTTTTATCTTGAGCGATTTGCGCAACTAACTCATCAATTCCATTAAACTTTTTTTCTTCTCTTATACGCATGTGCCACTCCACTGTAACACTTTGATCGTATATGTCTTTATTAAATTCAAATAGATGCACTTCAATAGATAATTGACGCTCATTCTCTTTGAAAGTTGGTTTATATCCGATATTACATACACCATCATGCCATTCATCATGAACCTTCAACCTTACCGCATATACACCTACAGATGGCAACAGATATTCATCACTTAAACCTACATTTGCAGTTGGAAAACCAATTTGACGTCCACGCTTATCACCGTGTACAACTGTTCCTTCTACCGTGTAAGCTCTCCCTAAAATAGATGGAATTTGTTCCATTTCACCGTTTCGAATTAACTTTCGTAATGAAGTAGAACTTACTTTTTCTTCTTGATATTCAACTTTTTCGATCACGGTTTGTGTAAACTCCCCTCTTGCATGAAATGGTAAAGTCTCCATCTTCCCTTTTCCTAAACGTCCATATGAATAATCAAAGCCTGCTACTACATGCTTTACATTTAAACCGATAATATACTCATCGACAAACTGTTGTGGCAATAATCCAGCAAATGACTCATCGAATTTCACCACATATAAGATATCAATTCCTAAACTTGCGATGATTTCTTCTTTAAGACGCATCGGTGTAATATACTCCACATGCGCTTCTTTTTTCCCTAATACAACAGATGGGTGTGGATGGAACGTCATGACAGCACTTTTACATCCTCTTTCATCCGCTATTTTTTTCGCTGTTCGAATCACACGTTGATGTCCTAAATGAATGCCATCAAAATATCCTAATGCCATTACAGTAGGTGGTAATTCTATTTTATTTTGTTCATGTGGATGAGTTAAATGAATAAGTTTCACGCTTGAATTCACCTTTTTCTGTAATAATCCTTCCAATAATTCATTATAGCTTTAGTTCTTGATTATTCACAAGTACTTTCATTGGCTTTAGCATGCCAGGGTGTTTTGGGTGATGCTCATAAATTGCTAAGCAACTATCATTTTTATCAAATACTGTAATAAATGGTGCTGTTGTTTCTAATTCATTCTTTAAGAACATGCCATTCTTTATTTTTTCAGCTTGCTTTTCATCTACAACCATTTTTGGAAACTTACTTAGCGCCTCATCGATTGAGATGAAAATAGACTCTACTGTTCCATTTTGCACGCTTTCTTCAATTTCTTCAAATGATATGCAATCTTCTAGTAAAAATTCACCAGATGCTGTTCTTACAAGGTGAGACATATGTGATGGAAATCCAAGTTTTTCACCAATCATTACTGCTAGTGTTCTTACATATGTTCCTTTACTACACGTTACACGGAAACGAAATGAAATGTTTTCTCCTTCAAAAACTTCACGTTCATCAAGTAATACAAATTCATGAATTGTAATTGTACGAACTGGACGTTCAACTTCTTGTCCTGCCCTTGCATATTCGTATAGTTTTTTTCCGTTAACTTTTACAGCTGAGAACATCGGTGGCATTTGTTCAATTGTCCCTGTTAGTTCCGCTAGTACCTCTTCTACTTCTTTACGTGTAATGACACGATTTACATCTTGTTTCTCCACAACTTCACCAGAAGCATCTTCTGTTGTTGTTGAAAATCCTAATGTCACTTCACCTTCGTATGTTTTTGTTTCACTTGTCAAAAATTGCGCGATTTTTGTTGCACGCCCAACGCAAATAGGTAATACTCCTGTTACATCTGGATCCAGTGTCCCTGTATGACCAATTCGTTTCTCACGCAATATCTTTCTTAATTTGAACACACAATCATGTGATGTCATTCCCTTTGGCTTATGTAATAATACTACACCTTCCATATATTCACCTCATCGTTATTCTTTTGTAGTAATTGCAATTATGCAAAACTTATTTTACATGGAAAAAATGGATAGACAAATGTCTATCCATTATTCTTCACGTTTACCGTCTTTATTAATTTGATGTAAAAGTGTATCAATTCGATGACCATATCCGATAGACTCATCAAACTCGAAGGAAATTTCCGGTGTTTTACGAAGACGAATACGTTGGCCAATTTCTGAACGAATAAAGCCTTTTGCCTTCGCTAAACCTTTTAATGTATTTTCTTTCTGTTCTTCGTCACCTAAAACAGAAATATATACTTTAGCAATTTGTAAATCTCCACTTACTTGTACATCTGTTACTGTAACAAATCCAATACGTGGGTCTTTAATTTTACGACTGATAATGTCGCCTAATTCTTTTTTCATTTGCTCGCCCACACGGTTCGCACGTAATTTCATAACTCTTCACCTCATTCAATACCATTCCAAATGTGTTATCGTACGTTCAATTTCAGGAAATGAATCGATATACTCAAGTACACGATTCATTTCTTTTTCACAGACAACACGATTTGAGGATACGGAAACAATTGCAATTTCTGTACGTTGCCATACATCTTGATGCCCAACTTCAGAAACAGCTACATTATAGCGCTGTTTCACACGAGTTAACACACGTTGCAAAATTGCTCGTTTCTCTTTTAAAGAATGCACATCGTAAATCATACACTCGAATGAGAGTGAAGCGATAATCATCGCTTCACTTCTTCCATAACGTATGCTTCAATGATGTCCCCTTCTTTAAGATCATTATATCTCTCAATTGTAATACCACACTCATAGTTTTGTGCAACTTCTTTTACGTCGTCTTTGAAACGTTTTAACGTATCAAGTTTTCCTTCGAAGACTACTACGCCATCACGGATAATACGAACGCCACTATCACGTGTGATTTTACCGTCTATTACGTAACAACCTGCGATTGTTCCAACTTTTGTTACTTTGAATGTTTGACGAACTTCCGCTTGACCGATTACTTTTTCTTCGAATTCTGGATCCAGCATACCTTGCATTGCTGATTCAATTTCTTCGATTACTTTATAGATAATACGGTGTAAACGAACATCAACTTTCTCTAATTCAGCTGTACGCTTCGCATTTACATCAGGGCGTACGTTAAATCCAATTACAATTGCATTAGATGCAGAAGCTAAAATAACATCAGATTCTGTAATCGCACCTACGCCTGTATGGATAATTTTCACTTTTACGCCTTCAACATCAATTTTACGAAGTGACGCTGCCATTGCTTCTACAGAACCTTGTACGTCTGCTTTCACAATTAAGTTAATTTCTTTTACATCGCCCTCTTGGATTTGTTGGAATAAATCTTCCAGGCTGAATTTAGATTTCTCACCACGTTGTGCAACTAACGCTTCTTGTGCACGTGATTCACCGATTTGACGAGCTTTCTTCTCATCAGCGAATGCCATGAAACGATCTCCCGCTTGTGGCACTTCATTTAAACCTGTAATTTCAACAGGAGTTGATGGACCAGCAACTTTTACACGACGACCAATATCACTTACCATTGCACGAACACGACCGAATGATGTTCCAACAACAATTGGATCTCCAACTCGAAGTGTACCGTTTTGAACAAGTAATGTCGCGATAGTTCCTTTACCTTTATCAAGCTGTGCTTCAATTACAGTACCAGCTGCATAGCGATTTGGATTTGCTTTATATTCTTCTACTTCACTCACAAGAAGGATCATTTCTAGTAAGTTGTCAATTCCCTCGCCTTGAATCGCAGAAATTGGTACGAAAATCGTGTCTCCGCCCCAAGCTTCTGGAACTAATTCATATTCTGTTAATTCTTGCATTACACGATCAGGATTTGCCGCTGGTTTATCCATTTTATTCACAGCAACAATAATTGGTACTCCAGCTGCTTTCGCATGGCTAATCGCTTCAACTGTTTGTGGCATAACACCGTCATCAGCTGCAACAACAAGAATTGTAATATCTGTTACTTGTGCACCACGAGCACGCATTGTTGTAAATGCCGCGTGACCTGGTGTATCTAAGAACGTAATTTTCTTATCATTTACATCAACTTGGTATGCACCGATATGCTGAGTAATTCCACCAGCTTCGCCAGCAGTTACTTTTGAATTACGGATAGAGTCAAGCAATGTTGTTTTACCATGGTCAACGTGTCCCATAATTGTAACAACAGCTGGACGTTCTTTTAAGTTTTCTTCATCATCTTGCTCATCGATGAATGTTTCAAATTCAGTTTCACTTACAACTACTTCTTCTTCTACTTCAATACCGTAATCAGTTGCAATTAACTCAATTGTATCTTTATCTAAGTCTTGGTTAATTGTTGCCATAATTCCTAGCATGAAGAGCTTTTTAATAATTTCAGATGGCTCTTTGCTTAACTTTTTAGCAAGGTCACCTACTGTAAGGCTTCCAGAGAAAGTGATTTTATCTGGCGTTTCTACTATTTGTGTTTGTTGTCTTCCAGCAAAGTTATCTTGACGTTTGTCTTCATTTGCTTTGCCTTTTTTCTTATTCTTATTGCTGTTCTTTTTACTGCGAACAACTTTCTCTTCTACTTCAAACTCATCTGCAACAGAAGGTTTTTCTGCTCCAGTGTTATATTGATTATCTAATTTGTTTACTACTTCATCTTCTAACATTGTCATATGATTCGAAACCTCGATATTCATCTCTTTTAGTTTTGTCATAAGATCTTTACTTGAGATATTATTTTTTTTTGCATATTCATGTACTCGAATTTTACTCATACCTTCACCCCCGGTAATTTGTATCGAGCATGCTACGTAGCTTTTTCGCAAAGCCTTCATCTAACACAGCTACGACGACTCGCTCGTCTCTCCCAATCGCATGCCCTAATTGTTGTCGATTTTCGACTTTTCTCATTGGTATGTTGTAGTACGTGGTTTTATCAATGATGCGTTTTGTAGTGTTCGCTGACGCATCTTCAGAAAGCAATACTAGCTTTGCTTTGCCACTTCGTACTTCTTTTAAAACGAGTTCTTCACCCGAAATAATTTTTCGAGCGCGGTTTGCTAGTCCTAAAAATGATTTCCAATCAGACACTTATTTCGACTCCTTCTCAACAAGCTCAAGAAGCTCTTCGTACAGAGAACTGTCGATTTTCGCTTTTAGATGATGTTCCAAAATGTTTTTCTTTTGAGCTTGAATAATGCTTTCTTTATCTTTTGATAAATATGCACCTCGTCCTGATTTTTTTCCTGATAAATCAATAGACACTTCGCCCTCTTTGGAACGAACAATGCGAACTAGCTCTCGTTTTGATTTCATCTCTTGCGTCGCAATACATTTTCGTAACGGAACTTTTCGATTGCTCATACTCATCACCTCTATTCGATTTCGTCTTCAGCTGAATCGAATCCGAATGCGATTACGTTATCTTCTTCTGTCACAATACCAAGTTGTTTCGCATCAGACTCACTTTTAATATCAATTTTCCAGCCTGTTAATTTAGCTGCAAGACGCGCATTTTGTCCACGCTTACCAATCGCTAATGAAAGCTGGTGGTCTGGAACAACAACAGTTGTTGCTTTCTCTGCTTCATCTACAAGTACTTTAACAACCTGTGATGGACTTAAAGCATTTGCAACATATTCAACTGGGTCATTCGACCAGCGAACGATGTCAATCTTTTCACCTTTTAGTTCATCTACAACGCGTTGTACACGTTGTCCTTTTGGTCCTACACAAGAACCTACTGGATCAACATCGATATTCTCTGCATATACAGAAATTTTAGAACGGTCGCCTGCTTCACGTGCTACAGAGCGAATTTCTACAGTTCCATCATAAATTTCTGGAACTTCCATTTCGAATAAACGTTTTAAAAGACCAGGATGTGTACGTGATACGTAAATTTGTGGTCCTTTTGTTGTCTTTTCTACTTTTGTAATAAATACGCGAATACGATCATGTGGTTTATATTGCTCATTTGGCATTTGCTCACTTACAGGTAATAAAGCTTCTACTTTACCTAAGCTTACATAGATGAAACGAGCATCTTGGCGCTGTACAATACCAACCATAATGTCTTCTTCACGATCACTAAATTCTGAATAAATAACACCACGTTCCGCCTCACGAACTCGCTGTGTTACAACTTGTTTTGCAGTTTGCGCTGCAATACGACCAAAATCTTTTGGCGTTACTTCAATTTCTAGTACATCGCCATCTTGGTAGTTTGGATTAATTTGTCTTGCCTCTTCTACAGAGATTTCAAGACGTGGATCAAATACATTATCCACAACGTCCTTACGTGCTAAAACTTGAATTGTTCCCACTTCTGGGTTAAAGCTCACACGAACGTTTTGTGCTTGGTTGAAATTGCGTTTATAAGCAGAGATTAATGCTGCTTCAATCGCATCAATAATAATATCTTTACTAATACCTTTTTCTGACTCTAATACGAGCAAAGCATCTAACAACTCAGTGCTCATGAAGATCCCCCTTCTTACTAAAACGTAACAGCAAGTCGCGCATTTGCAACTTTATCCATTGGAATTTGGATTTCTTTTTTACGTGTTTTAATTGTTAATAGTAGTGTAATTGTAGTACCGTCGTAGGAAAGTAGCTTTCCTTCAAACATCTTCTCACCATCAATCGGCTCATATGTTTTAATTGCCACTTGTTTTCCTACCGCTTGCTGGAAGTCTTTCTCTTTCTTTAATGGGCGTTCCGCTCCAGGAGATGATACATCCAAAAAGTAAAGATGAGGAATTGGATCCTCTTTATCTAAAGCTTCGCTTAAACGTTCACTTACCGCACCGCATTCTTCAATGTCGACTCCCTTTTCAGAATCGATGAATACGCGTAAGAACCAGTCTTGTCCTTCTTGCACATACTCTACATCTACAAGTTCAAGATTTAACTCTTCAACGATTGGCTGCGCAAATGCTTCTACAACTTCTGTGACTTTCTTATCCATAAACAGCCTCCTTCCTGCCGCCATGTACCATTTACAAGAAAAGATCCCGTTCATAAAGACGGTCTATCTTATTCTTTCTCGTTAGCTAACAAAAGCCCCTGCCGTTAAGCAGGGAATATCTGTCCTAGTATTACCAAATTTAAGAAGTAAAACTTGTAACAAAATATGTATATACGACAGAAATATCTTTACTATCTACATAGACAAAATGTAGATAGTAACACGAAAGAGTGGGTTTCCCCACTCTCTTTTTCACAAAATATACATGACATGGTTATCTCGGTTTATAGTATACCATAGCAAATATTGATTTGCAAAGACTTTTCCTACCTATTAGAACAGTGACAATTGGTTTTGATCCGGTAAATCTCCTAGACAACCTTGACCATCTAAATACTCAATAATCGTTTTAGAAACCTTACTGCGCTGCTGTAAGTCTTCTTTTGATAAGAAATCACCATTTTTACGAGCTTCAACAATACTGAAAGCTGCGTTTGTACCAAGACCAGGCACTGCATTAAATGGAGGAATTAAAGTATCCCCATCAATTATAAATTCGGTTGCATGCGAGCGGTATAAATCAACCTTTTGGAATGAATAACCACGCTCACACATTTCAAGTGTCATTTCTAGTACCGTTAATAAACTCTTCTCTTTCGGTGCTGCATCCAATCCCTTTTGTGCAATTTCATCAATTTTCACACGTATGGATGCTGAACCTTTCGCCATCGCCTCTACATCAAAGTCATCTGCACGAACTGTAAAATATGCCGCATAGAATAAAAGTGCGAAATGTACTTTAAAGTATGCGATACGTACAGCCATAAGTACGTAAGCAGCCGCATGGGCTTTAGGGAACATGTACTTAATCTTCTTACATGAATCAATATACCAACCTGGTACATTGTTATTTCTCATTTCCTCTTCCCATTCTTCTGGTACACCTTTACCTTTACGCACCGACTCCATGATTTTGAAGGCTAATGATGGATCCAAGCCTTGATAAATTAAATATACCATGATGTCATCACGACAACCGATAACTTCACTCAGTGTACACGTACCGTTATAAATTAATTCATTCGCATTACCTAACCATACATCTGTACCATGGGACAGTCCAGAAATTTGGACAAGCTCTGAAAACGTCGTTGGTTTCGTTTCTTCTAACATTTGTCTTACGAATTTCGTACCAAACTCTGGTATACCAAGTGTACCTGTTTTACAGTTAATTTGTTCTTCCGTTACCCCTAAAGATTCTGGACCAGAGAAAATCTTCATTACTTCTGGATCATCCGTTGGGATTGTTTTCGGGTCAATACCACTTAAATCTTGAAGCATACGAATAACAGTCGGATCATCGTGTCCTAATATATCAAGTTTCAATAAATTATCATGAATTGAGTGGAAGTCAAAGTGCGTTGTTCTCCACTCAGCACCTATTGAATCAGCCGGAAACTGAATTGGTGAAAAGTCAAAAATATCCATGTAATCTGGTACAACGATAATACCACCTGGATGCTGTCCGGTCGTACGCTTTACACCTGTACATCCCGCAACTAAGCGATCAATCTCTGCATTTCGAATTGTTAAGTTATGATCATTAGCATAACCTTTCACATACCCATAAGCGGTTTTTTCCGCAACCGTACCAATTGTTCCTGCGCGGTATACATAATCTTCACCGAACAGTAATTTCGTATAGTTATGGGCGCGTGGTTGGTATTCTCCGGAGAAATTCAAATCGATATCCGGCACCTTATCCCCTTTAAATCCAAGGAATGTTTCGAAAGGAATATCATGCCCATCTTTCACATATGGAACATTACATGTTGGGCATTCTTTATCTGGCAAATCAAAACCAGAACCTACAGAACCGTCATTAAAGAACTCTGATTGTTTACAATTTGGACATACATAGTGTGGTGGTAATGGATTTACTTCTGTAATTTCCATCATCGTTGCAACAAATGATGAACCTACCGATCCACGCGAACCTACTAAATAACCGTCTACTAACGATTTTTTCACAAGCTTATGTGAAATTAAATAAATAACGGCGAATCCATGTCCAATAATACTTTTCAATTCTTTTTCCAAACGAGCTTCTACAATTTCCGGTAGTTCATCTCCATAGATACTTCGTGCCATTACATAGCTCATATCACGTGTTTCATCATCGGCACCTTCAATTTTCGGTGTATATAAATCATCTTTTACTGGATGAACATCACCAATTAATGATGCAATCTTGTGTGTATTTGTCACAACAATTTCTTTTGCTTTGTCTTCACCTAAGAATGAAAAACAATCTAGCATTTCATTTGTTGTACGGAAATGTACAGGCGGTAATGAATGGCGATTTAACGGATTAGCTCCGCCCTGCGAACTGACTAAAATTTTCCGATATATCGCGTCCTCTGGATCTAAATAATGCACATTCCCAGTAGCAACAACTGGCTTATCTAACGTCTCACCTAGTTTTACTAGGTTAGAAATTATTGTTTTTAACTGTCCTTCATCTCGAACGAGTTCACGTTCTACTAAATGACGTAACACTTCTGGAGGCATGACCTCAATATAATCGTAGAACTGCGCAATTTCTTCTACTTCTTCAGGCGCTTTTTGCATCATAGCTTCAAACACTTCACCTTTGTCACAAGCTGTTCCTACTATAATGCCTTCACGATATTTTTTTAATAGTGATCGTGGTACACGTGGTACACGATAAAAGTAATTCAAGTGAGAATATGAAACAAGTTTATATAAATTTTTCAACCCAACATCTGATGTGGCAAGTAATGTCATATGACTTGGACGCCCACGTTTATATGCATCCCCTTGTCCCATACTATCGTTTAGTTGATCGTGATATTCAAATCCCTTTTCAATTACATCTTTTAACATCTTCACAAGTAAATATCCCGTTGCTTCTGTATCATAAATCGCACGGTGATGTTGCGTTAATTCAATATCAAGCTTTTTACACATCGTATTTAATCGATGATTTTTCATTTCCGGGAATAAGAAACGTGCAAGTTCTAACGTATCAAGAACTGGATTTTTCGTTTTTTCTATCCCAGCCTTTTTAAAACCTACGTTAATAAAGCCCATATCGAAGCTTGCGTTATGAGCAACAAGTGTATGGTCACCCATCCATTCCTCAAACTTTTTAAACACTTCGTCCACTTCTGGTGCATCAGTTAACATATCATCTGTAATACCTGTTAATTCAATAATCGTCGCCGATAATGGTTGATGAGGATTTGCGAAAGATTCAAAGCGATCAATAATTTCGCCACCTTTTACCTTTACAGCAGCTAACTCAATGACTGTATCATATACAGCAGATAACCCTGTTGTCTCAACGTCAAAGACAACATATGTTTCTTCTGCAAGTAGACGATGTGCTTCGTTATACGCTATCGGCACACCATCATTAACTAAATTTGCTTCTACACCATATAGAACTTTAACTCCAGCCTTTTTACCAGCAGAATATGCTTCTGGGAATGACTGTGCAACAGCATGGTCTGTAACTGCAATAGCCTCATGCCCCCATTTTCCTGCTTGGGCAACGAGCTTAGAAACAGAAGTAACAGCATCCATTTGACTCATTGGAGTATGAAGATGAAGTTCTACTCTTTTTTCCCCTTCTTTTGCTTTATCTTTACGAGAAGGTCCCGTTATTTCATTTATATCATTTGCGATCATAACTAAATCACGCACGAATGTATCATTTTGAACTGAACCACGCGCTTTTACCCACGTTCCTTTTTTCAAGGATTGTAACATCGGGATATCTTCTTTATCACGTGAGAACATCTTAATCATAATAGAGTCCGTATAGTCAGTTATCTTTAAAGTTAATAACGTACGTCCACTACGAAGTTCTTTCGTCTCTACATGGAAAACATACCCTTGAACGGTTTTTCTTCTTTCTTCATCTTGAATTTCACGCAGCGGCGTAATCTCTTCATCTGGCTTAATAAGGTAACCAAGCACAACTGGTCCTTCATGAACAACATCACTTTCTTCAGCTTGCTTTTTAGCCATCTCTTCCATAGCCTGTATAACTCGTTGACGATCTTCTTCCTGTGTTTGCTCACGAAACTTTTGCATTTCTTCTGTATTTTGCTTTATATGTGTGTCTAACTGAAAACGTGGGAATCCAAAAGCTTCGTATTGATCCCCTACTGGTTTCGCAACGTTTTTCTTTAAAGCAGTAGATTCCAGCTCATTATTCACATTTACTAGCAACTTCACGCCATTGACCTGCGGAAGTTGCTTCTTTAAGTACGCGAACATAGGTGAAAATGTAATTCGTTCTGTACAAAGCGGCCAATATGCCTTCACTTCTTCTTCTGTAAATTGTTTATTCTCTGTTTCTAATGCAAATGTTGTTCTTGCAATATGAGAAAATGATTGCTTAAGCTTTGTTTCTAGCAACTCATATAATTCTGTCGGCAAAATACGTGGCACTTGTAAGTCAAAATGCCAACTTTTATTCGCTTTATCAATAACTAGCTTTTCAATTCCACCGCCATGTAAATATTGATTTATAAGGTCTTCTGGTATTTGCAACTGTTGGAGCAAAATTTGAAATCGCTCTTGTTGTTCATTTGTTAATGACATAAGCACTCTCCTTCCATTTGCTATTATAAATTGAAACGTACTACAAAGAAAGATTTCTCCCTTCTTCTTTTACAAAATACGTTTACAAAGAAAGAGAAGGTACCTCATTACGAGGTACCTCTTCTTATTTTAAAATATTAGCAATATATGTTTGAAGTTCTTCTACTTTCACTTCTTCAGACTCGCCTGTAGCACGTACTTTCACTTCTACAATACCTTCATCTGCTTTTTTACCAACTGTAACACGAACTGGAAGACCGAATAAATCTGCATCTGCAAATTTAACACCTGCACGTTCTGCACGATCATCTAGTAATACTTCGTATCCTTGCTCTTGTAATGAGTTGTAGATATTTCCACCCATTTCACGTTGTGCATCAGATTTCATATTTACTGGAATTACATGCACATGGAACGGTGCAACAGCTTTTGGCCAAACTAAACCGTTCTCATCATTAAACTGCTCTGCAATTGCTGCCACTGTACGAGATACACCGATACCGTAACAACCCATAATAAGTGGTTTTGTTTTTCCGTTTTCATCTAGGAACGTTGCGTTCATTGCTTCACTATAACGAGTTCCTAATTTGAATACATGACCAACTTCAATTCCACGTGCGAAAAGAATTGTTCCATTTCCATCTGGAGATTGGTCTCCTTCTTGGATGAAGCGTAAATCTGTATATTGACTTACTTTAAAGTCACGTTCTGGATTTACATTTACATAATGGAATCCTTCTTCGTTCGCTCCTGAACATCCATTGACAATTGATGCTACAGCATGGTCAGCGATAATTTCGATATCCCCTGTAACACCAATCGGTCCTAAAGAACCCACTTCACAGTTTAATAACTCTTTTATTTCTTCATGTGAAGCAAGCTCAACGACTGAAGCTCCGTATACATTCTTCACTTTTACATCATTGACTTCATGATCGCCACGAACAAGTACTACTACTAATTTCTCATCTACTTTAAACACCATAGATTTAATGCATTTTTCCGCTGCAATATTTAAGAATGCAGATACTTCTTCAATAGCTTTTTGATCTGGAGTTGCTACTTTTTCAAGTGCTTTTTCGGCTTCATCACTCTTCGTATACGTAGCAACAACAGGAGCCATTTCAATATTTGCCGCATAATCAGATGTATCAGAATACGCAATTGTATCTTCACCTACATCAGATAACACCATAAATTCGTGTGTATCTTTTCCGCCCATTGCTCCAGAATCAGCGATAACTGCACGGAAATTCAAACCACAACGAGCAAAGATATTAGAATACGCTTTGTATAAACCGCTATATACTTCATCCAAACTTTCTTGTGTTGCATGGAAAGAATACGCATCTTTCATTAAAAATTCTCTTCCGCGTAATAAACCGAAACGTGGTCTTTGCTCATCACGGAATTTTGTTTGAATTTGATATAATGTTAATGGTAGTTTTTTGTATGATTTAATTTCATCACGTACAAGATCTGTAATTACTTCCTCATGAGTTGCCCCTAGCGCAAACTCGCGTGCATTACGATCTTTCATACGCATTAATTCTGATCCGTAAGAATACCAACGGCCTGATTCTTGCCATAATTCAGAAGCTTGCATAGCTGGCATTAATAGTTCTACTGCCCCTGCGCGCTCCATTTCTTCACGAACAATACGTTCTACTTTGTGTAACACTTTTAAACCAAATGGTAGAAAACTATAAATACCAGAAGCATTTTGACGCATAAACCCTGCGCGAAGTAATAATTGATGACTCTTAATTTCAGCATCTGCTGGAACTTCACGTAATGTAGGACTGAATACCATACTTTGTTTCATTTATTCGCACCTCTTCATTTTACTCTTACACGCAATAAAATCCCTCACCTCGAGTTAGGTGAGGGATTTTATTCTACGAGCTCTATTTCATTATAAACTTCTTCTTATTTTACAAGAAAAACTTACGGATGTCATTCCATGTTACAACTAACATAAGCAACATTAATAATGCAAACCCAATAAAGTGAACCATTCCTTCTTTTTGACGATCAATTGGTTTTCCTCGTAACGCTTCAATTAAGAAGAAGAACAAACGTCCACCGTCTAAAGCTGGGACTGGTAATAAATTAAATAAACCAAGGTTAATACTTAAAACTGCCGCTAAACTTAGTACACGCGTAAATCCATAATCTACAACTTGATCTGTTAGATTATAAATTCCTACTGGACCTGACAACTCATTAATAGAAAATTGACCCGTTACTAATTTCACAAGAGAATCAAAAATTAGTTTCGTCCATTCGTATGTTTGTTCAAATCCTGATTTAATAGAACCCATCACTGTTTTCTCTACAGGAGAATAAACACCAATTCTACCAACTTCGTCTTTTCCTTCTTTATCAAGCGTTGGTGTTACTTTCACATTAAATTGCTCACTATCACGCTTTACATGTAACGTAATTTCTTTATTTGGATTTTCACGTACAATCGTTACAACATCTTTCCATGTACTAGTGTTCTTACCATTGATTGCTTGAATTGTATCGTTTTCTTTTAATCCAGCTTGTTCTGCAGCACTATTCCCCATTACTTTTCCAACCATCGGTTTGTCAACAGGAACTCCTTGTACAAATCCAAGAATCACAAAAATAACAAATGCTAGAATAAAGTTCATTGCAGGACCTGCAAAGATTGTTAGAGCGCGTTGACCCAATTTTTTAGAGCCAAATTGTCTATTGTACGGAGCGATTTGAATTTCTTCTCCCGCAGAAATGATACGAGCTTTTTCATTCACTCGGAACGTTTGCAGCTCTTCCTCGTACTCTTCATAACCCGAAATTGTAAGATTATGCTCTAAATCAGCTTGTTCGACTTCAATGACACGAACATTTGGATATTTTTCATGTCCGTCAAAAACTAATTTCACAACTTCGTCTTTTTCATTTAATACAAGCCCAACCTTTTTTCCAGGTTTTAACTCAACTGTGTCCGCATCCTCGCCAGCCATTCTTACATAGCCACCAAGGGGCAGTAATCGAATCGTATACACCGTTTCATTCTTTTCAAATGAGAATATTTTTGGACCAAAACCAATCGCAAACTCGCGGCACAAAATACCTGCTCTTTTTGCGAAATATAGATGCCCTAGCTCATGGAAAAATACGAGTGCACCGAAAATTAATATAAAGGCAATCGCTGTATTCAATTCCATAACCACCTTTGCTAAATTTGTTCCATCACAAACCGTCTTGTGGCTGCGTCAATTTCCTGAATTTCCTCTAAGCTCGGACGTGCAATGACAGTGTGATGGTGCATTGCTTTTTCAATGAGGTCTTCCACTGTTAAGAAACCAATTCTCTTTTGTAAAAAAGCTTCAACAGCTACTTCATTTGCCGCATTCATTACAGCCGGCATACTTCCACCTGTCTTTCCAGCTTCATACGCAAAACGTAGACAACGGAAACGCTCTTGATTCATTTTCTCAAAATGCAATGTTCCCATTTCCCATAAATTTAACTGTTTCGTATCTGAAAGAGGTAATCTATCAGGATATGTAAGCGCGTATTGAATCGGTACTCGCATATCAGGTGAGCCAAGCTGTGCCATTACACTACGATCTTCAAATTCAACCATAGAATGAATAATACTTTCTTTATGTAGAACAACATCGATTTGCTCATAAGGGATACCAAAAAGCCAGTGTGCTTCAATTACTTCTAGCCCCTTATTCATCATTGTAGCAGAATCAATTGTAATTTTCGAACCCATTGACCAGTTTGGATGACGAAGTGCATCTTCTACGGTCACTTGATGCAATTCATCTCTCGTTTTATCACGAAAACTTCCGCCTGAAGCAGTTATAATTAAGCGAGAGATTCTTTTTTCATTTTCACCATTCAAGCATTGAAAAATAGCTGAATGTTCACTGTCTACTGGAAGTAACGATACATTATGTTTTCGTGCTGCTTCCATTACAAGATGCCCTGCAGTTACTAACGTTTCTTTGTTTGCAATTCCGATTGTTTTTTTCGCCTCAATTGCACGGAGTGTCGGTAATAACCCTACGCTACCTACAACAGCATTCACTACAATTTCTGTATCGGGATGTAGCGCTACTTCTAATAAGCCTTCGCTACCATATACGACTTTTGTATTACCAGAAACAGCTTGTAATTTTAAAACATCTTCCTCTCTTTGCACAGAGACAATTTGCGGAGAAAATTCTTGAATTACCTTTACTGCATAATCAACATTTTTCCCTACAGAAAAAGCAACGAGACGGAATTGGTCTGGGTGCGAGCGTAACACATCTAATGTTTGTGTACCGATTGATCCGCTTGCACCTAGTAAACTAATGTTTTTCATGACTCCAACCCCTCGTTCATTTATTAATTGTATTGTAATAAGAAGTATAGAATTGGTAATACAAATAACCAACTATCTGTTCGATCTAAAATACCACCATGTCCAGGTAAGATTGTACCGGAATCCTTTACACCATAATGGCGTTTAAAGGCAGATTGCACTAAATCACCAATTTGTCCAAAAATAGAAATGATAATCGTCAGAACGATTAAAATTCCTACATTCGCTTCTACTGGGAAGAACATGTTATAAACAAGTGCAACAACAATTCCACAAACAATACCGCCTAATGAACCTTCAATCGTTTTATTCGGACTAATTTCTGGCCACAATTTTCTTTTTCCAAATGCTTTTCCTATGAAATAGGCACCTGAATCAGTTGCCCATATGACAAATAGTGCACAGAACACATATTTGATTCCTAATATTCTCGTTTCATTTAAATATAAGAATCCCATTCCAACATATGTCGTTGCCATAAGTAAAAATGAAGCATTGTCAAAAGTAAATGTATTCTTAGAAAGGACTGTATATGATAAAAGTAATAAAACAATCACAAATGTGATTTCTAATTTACCTAATCCAATCCACGTAAACAGTTCTGATGCACTACTCGGAACTAAAATAATCCACAATAATACTGCAGCTAAAACTGTTGGTACCGAAATAAGCGTAAGCTTGTTCATACGAATTAATTCATATAAACCTATAGAAGCAAGTGCATACACTAAAACTGTAAAAGGCACGCCACCGTAAATTACGATGGGAATGAATAGCGCGGCAGCAATCACTCCAGTAATAATTCTCTGTTTCACTACCAAACCCTCTCTTTCTACACGCCTCCGAATCTGCGCCCTCTATGTTGAAAGTCTGTAATCGCATTTAGCAAATGTTCCTCGGTAAAATCTGGCCAATACACATCTGTAAACCAAAATTCCGAATAAGCAATTTGCCATAACATGAAATTACTAATACGTAGCTCTCCGCTTGTACGGATTAACAACTCTGGATCAGGTAAAGAACTCGTCATTAAGTAAGAAGAAATCATTTCTTCACTTATTTCTTCCGAACGAATTTTTCCTTCCTCACTATCTTTCATCATATGTTGCACAGCAGAAACGATTTCATCTCGACTTCCATAGTTTAACGCGAAATTAAGAATTAATCCCGTATTCTCTTTCGTATCTTCCATGGCTTTTTCCATCGCTCTGCGCGTATGCGTAGGAAGACGATCTTTTTGCCCTATTACTCGGACTTGTACGTTTTCTTCAATCAACTCTGGTAAAAATGCACCTAAAAATTCTTCTGGAAGCTTCATCAAATAATCAACTTCTTTTTTCGGTCTTTTCCAGTTCTCAGTCGAAAAAGCATAAAGAGTTAATACTTTCACATCAAGCTTACTTGCAAATTTTGTGATTTTCTTCACAACTTGCATACCTTCATGATGACCAGCAATGCGAGGCATGGCTCTTCTCTTTGCCCATCTTCCATTACCATCCATAATAATAGCAATATGTTCTGGGATATATCCTTTTTTCACTTTTTCAATGAGATGATCAAACGATGTGACCTTTTTACTTTTAAAAAAAGGAAACTTTTTAAACATCATTCATACCCTCCAACAAGCAGACGTATGCCTAAAAGTGTAAAAAGACCCCCTTAAGAAGAGGGTCATATTTGCGAAATTATCGCTATTACACTTCCATAATTTCTTTTTCTTTGTTTTTTGCGATTTCGTCAACTTTTGCAATATATTTATCTGTTTCTTTTTGGATATCTTCAGTATATCCTCTTAAATCATCTTCTGTAATGTCGCCAGCTTTTTCAAGCTTCTTAAGGTCATCATTACTGTCACGACGTACGTTACGAACAGCAACTTTTGCTTCCTCAGCATATTTTTTCACAACTTTTACAAGATCACGACGACGCTCTTCTGTTAATGCAGGGAATGCAATACGAATTACAGTTCCATCATTAGAAGGGTTTAAGCCTAAATCTGCTTTTAAAATTGCTTTTTCAATATCACCGATAGAAGTTTTATCATAAGGTTGAATTACAAGCAAACGTGCTTCTGGAACTGTAATGTTCGCTAATTGCACAACTGGTGTTGGTGCACCATAGTAATCAACTTGTACCTTATCTAATACAGACGAGCTTGCACGACCAGCGCGAACTGTTGCTAATTCACGAGAATAAGCAGCAACTGCTTTTTCCATTTTTTCATTTGAAGACTTCAATACTTGTTGTCCCATAATTTATTTCCCCCTTACAACTGTTCCAATATTTTCGCCTAAAACGGCACGTTTAATGTTACCTTTTTCCATAACCGAGAATACAATTAATGGAATATCATTATCCATACATAAAGAAGAAGCTGTAGAATCCATTACACCTAAACCTGCTTTTAATACATCTAAGTAAGTAAGTGTTTCGTATTTCGTAGCTGTTGGGTCAATAGATGGATCTGCACTATATACGCCATCCACATTATTTTTCGCCATTAAAATAACGTCCGCTTCGATTTCAGCTGCACGTAATGCTGCTGTTGTATCTGTAGAGAAGTATGGGTTACCAGTACCTGCAGCAAAGATAACAACACGTTTTTTCTCTAAGTGACGAATTGCTTTACGACGAATGTAAGGCTCTGCCACTTGACGCATCTCAATTGAAGTTTGTACGCGAGTTTGAATTCCAATATTCTCTAAGCTATCTTGAAGAGCTAATGAATTCATAACTGTTGCCAACATGCCCATGTAATCTGCTCCTGCACGATCCATGCCCATTTCGCTTCCAATTTTCCCACGCCAAATGTTACCGCCACCAACAACAACAGCAACCTCTACATCAAGTTCTGCAATTTCTTTCACTTGTTCCGCAACTGACTTAATAACAGCTGGGTTAATTCCAAATCCTTGCTCGCCAGCTAAAGCTTCTCCGCTTAGCTTTAAAACAACACGATCATATTTCGGTTTACTCATAATGAACCTCCAATTGCTTACATCTTTATTTTAAAAAAGGGAACACAATGTGTTCCCTAATCTGTATTAGTTGTTACCTTTTACTTGGTTCATTACTTCTTCAGCAAAGTTGTCTTCGCGTTTTTCGATACCTTCACCAACAGCGTAGCGAACGAATCCTTTTAATGTTCCGCCTTTAGACTCAACGAATTGACGAACTTTCATATCAGGGTTCTTAACGAATGTTTGGTCAAGTAAGCAAATCTCTTCAAAGAATTTGCCAAGACGGCCTTCTACCATTTTCGCAACGATTTTTTCAGGCTTGCCTTCGTTTAAAGCTTGTTGTGTTAATACTTGACGCTCATGCTCAACTTCTTCAGCTGTTACAGCATCGCGGTCGATGTATTTAGGGTTAACTGCTGCAATGTGCATTGCTACATCTTTAGCAGCTGCTTCATCAGTAGAACCTTCAAGAACTGTTAATACACCAATACGTCCACCCATGTGTAGGTAAGCGCCGAATGCATCTGCATCAGTTTTTGATACGATTTCGAAACGACGAAGTGTAAGTTTTTCACCAATTTTAGCGATTGCTTCATTGATGTGCTCTTCTACTGTTTTGCCGCCTTCAATTGTTTGAGCCATAGCTTCTTCAACGTTAGCAGGTTTGTTAGCTAATAAGTGAGCAGCTAATTCTTTAATTAATGCTTGGAAACCTTCGTTTTTCGCAACGAAATCAGTTTCAGAGTTTAATTCTAAGATTAAACCTTCGTTACCGTTTGTTTCGATGAAAGTTAAACCTTCAGCAGCGATGCGGTCTGCTTTTTTAGCAGCTTTCGCAATACCTTTTTCACGTAAGAAGTCAATTGCTTTCTCCATGTCGCCATTAGTTTCAGTTAAAGCTTTTTTGCAGTCCATCATACCTGCGCCAGTTTTTCCACGAAGTTCTTTTACCATTTGTGCAGTGATTGCCATATTTTTCATCCTCCTAAAATATGTATTTATACCTTTTATAAAGGTGTTTATACCTTAAAAAAGGTGATAAAAGGCCGAACCCCTTATCACCTTTCCAAATTTGTTACGCAGTAACAGTTTCTTCACCTTGTTTTGTTTCAAGGATCGCGTCTGCCATTTTAGATGTAAGAAGTTTTACAGCACGAATTGCATCATCGTTTGCTGGGATAACGTGATCGATTTCGTCTGGATCACAGTTTGTATCAACGATACCGATGATTGGAATGTGTAATTTGCGTGCTTCAGCAACTGCAATACGCTCTTTACGAGGGTCTACTACGAATAATGCACTTGGAAGACCTTTCATATCTTTAATACCGCCTAAGAATTTCTCAAGACGCTCTAACTCTTTTTTAAGTTGAACAACTTCTTTCTTAGGAAGTACTTCGAAAGTACCATCTTCTTGCATTCTTTCGATATCTTTAAGACGCTTGATACGCTTTTGGATTGTTTGGAAGTTTGTTAAAGTTCCACCTAACCAACGTTGGTTAACGAAGTACATACCAGCACGAGTTGCTTCTTCTTTAATAGCTTCTTGTGCTTGCTTTTTAGTACCTACGAATAAGATGTCTCCGCCTTCAGCAGCGATGTCACGCATCGTTCTGTAAGCTTCCTCAACTTTTTTCACAGTTTTTTGTAAGTCGATGATGTAGATACCGTTACGCTCTGTGAAAATGTAACGCTTCATTTTTGGGTTCCAACGACGAGTTTGATGTCCGAAATGAACACCAGCTTCAAGCAATTGCTTCATAGAAATTACTGACATAATTTAGTTCCTCCTAAATGGTTTTTTGATATCCTCCGTTTACTTCATCTCTAAGCGAAACTACGAACGTAGCACCAACACTTAAATCAGTAAACGTGTGTACTTTGTACTGACACCACTGCTTACTATATCATACTGAAATATTACAATCAAGTCGAAAATGCGAACAATGTAAAACTTTCTTTTTTTCACGCTCAAATTCTAGTATTACCAACCTTCAATTCCTTTAAGCAAGGAATTGAAGGTTAATTAATAGTTTTCTAATGAACGTTGTTATGACGCCTTACGTAAGCAAAATCATTCTCTTAAAAAAACAAAAAACTCTCCTCAACCGAGGAGAGTTTTTTTATAAATTAGTTTGTTTTCAATTTAGCAAGTTCCTGTAGAAACTTGTCGTTTAGCACTTTAATGTATGTTCCTTTCATACCTAAAGAGCGAGACTCAATAACACCAGCACTTTCTAATTTACGTAGTGCATTTACGATTACAGAACGAGTAATTCCTACGCGATCAGCAATTTTACTTGCAACAAGTAAACCTTCTGTTCCGTTTAATTCTTCGAAGATATGCTCGATTGCTTCTAACTCACTGTAAGATAATGAGCTAATCGCCATTTGAACAACAGCTTTACTACGTGCTTCCTCTTCGATTTCTTCTGCTTTTTCACGTAAGATTTCCATACCTACTACAGTTGAGCTGTATTCAGCAAGAATTAAATCATCGTCTAAGAACTCTTGACCAAGACGAGCTAATACTAGTGTACCTAGACGCTCACCGCCACCAACGATTGGTACGATTGTAGTTAAACCTTGACCGAATAATTCTCTATTTTCTACTGGGAATGCTGTGTAGTCACTATCCACACCTAAATTTGAAGATGTTTCTGTAACATGGAATAAGCTTTGCGTATACTCTTCTGGGAATTGACGCTCTGCAAGCATGTGCTTCATACGTTCGTTCTCGATTTGTTGGTGAATCGCATATCCTAATAATTTACCGCGACGACTTACAACGAACACGTTCGCTTCAATTACTTCACACATTGTGTCAGACATCTCTCTAAAGTTTACAGGCTTTCCTGCTGCGCTCTGTAATAACGCATTTAATTTTCTCGTTTTTGCTAATAATTCCATTTCAAAATTTCCTCCTACATGTTACTTACATATTTTTTCATCACTTGGAAACTAGGGCGAGTCACCTGATGACACTATTACAAAATAAACTGGCTCACATCTTTATTTTTAGCTATTGTCGCTAATTTTTCCTCAACATATTGAGGTGTTATCGTTATTTTCTCTAACGTAATTTCAGATGCCTCAAACGATAAATCTTCAAGGAGCTTCTCCATAACAGTATGAAGTCTTCTCGCTCCAATATTATCTGTATCCTGATTAACTTGATAAGCAATCTCAGCAATCTTACGAATAGCTTCGTCTGAAAATTCAATTTCTATACCTTCAGTCGCTAATAACGCCATGTACTGTTTAATTAGCGCATTGTCAGGCTCGATTAATATTTTAACAAAATCATCCGCCGATAATTTTGTTAATTCTACTCGAATCGGAAATCTCCCTTGCAATTCCGGAATTAAATCCGACGGTTTAGACATATGGAACGCTCCAGCTGCAACAAATAAAATATAATCCGTTTTTACTGACCCGTATTTTGTTGCTACATTCGATCCTTCTACAATCGGTAAAATGTCACGTTGCACACCTTCACGCGATACATCTACGCTATTCGACTGCTTACCAGCAATTTTGTCAATTTCATCGATAAAAATAATCCCGAGCTGTTCAGCACGATAAACAGCCTCTTGTGTAACTTCATCCATATCAATTAAGCGCTGTGCCTCTTCATTTGTCAAGAGTTTTCTTGCTTCTTTTACAGAAAGTTTACGTTTTTTCGTTTTTTTCGGCATGATACTTCCTAGTGCATCTTGGAAATTCATTCCCATTTGCTCCATGCCAGTTCCTTGCAACATATCAAACATAGAAGACTGTTGTTCCGTCACTTCGATCGATATCACTTCATCTTCAAGAAGGCCTGCCGCAAGCTTTCTTTCCACATCTTGACGTTTCTTTTCGATTTCATCATCTTCCTCTACATCAGATGTTTGGTTTGAATTTTGATTACCACCAAAAAGCATTTCTAATGGATTTTTAAATCCAGATTGTTTCTCCGGACTCGGCACTAAAATTTCAACAAGACGTTGATTCGCTTGCTCTTCTGCTTTATCTTGAACTTTAACTACCATTTCCTCTTTCACAATGCGAACGGACGTTTCAACAAGATCGCGGACCATCGACTCTACATCTCGACCCACATATCCAACTTCTGTGAATTTCGTCGCTTCAACCTTAATAAAAGGTGCTCCAACGAGTTTCGCCATTCGCCGTGCTACCTCTGTTTTACCAACACCTGTCGGTCCAATCATTAAAATATTTTTAGGTGCAATTTCATCACGTAAATTTTCAACTAATTTACTGCGACGGTATCGATTTCGTAGAGCTACAGCAACCGCTTTCTTTGCATCTTTTTGACCGATGATGTATTGATCTAATTTTTCCACAATTTGACGCGGAGTAAAATGTAAATGCATATAAAATGCCTCCCTTACGATTCTACAATTCTTCAACAATTATGTTATGGTTCGTATAAACACAAATATCGCCTGCAATTTCTAAACTGGCCTTCGCAATTTGTTTCGCTGTTAAATGTTCACTTGCATGTTGCTTTAAAGCACGACCAGCAGCAAGTGCATAATGTCCGCCTGAACCAATTGCTAAAATACCATCATCTGGTTCAATCACTTCTCCTGTACCTGAAACAAGGAGCATCGTTGTTTTATCCATGACAATGAGCATTGCTTCTAGCTGACGTAGCATTTTATCACCACGCCATTGTTTCGCCATCTCAACTGCAGCGCGCTGCAAGTTGCCATTATACTCTTCTAATTTCCCTTCAAACATTTCAAAAAGAGTAAATGCATCAGCAACTGATCCTGCAAAACCAGCTAAAACTTTCCCTTGGAAAAGTTTGCGAACTTTGCGAGCTGTATGTTTCATTACAACAGCATTCCCCATCGTTACCTGACCATCTCCAGCCATTGCACATTCTCCATTATGATGAACTGCAAATATCGTTGTAGCGTGGAAATTTCCCATAGAAAAAACTCCTTTATATGTTTTTATAGCCTTAAAAGCAATTTATGCCCGCGGGTGATGCTTCATGTACACAGAACGCAATCTTTCTTTAGAGACATGCGTATAAATTTGTGTCGTTGACAAATTCTCATGACCTAATAGCTCCTGCACAGTACGTAAATCCGCTCCTTCATCCAACATATGTGTAGCAAATGTATGCCTTAACATATGGGGACTTATCCGCATTGTAAGTGAAGCTTTCTTAATGAGTTCGTTCAAAACATAACGTACACCCTGATCTGTTAACGGCTTACCTTTCGCATTTAAAAATACCATATGAGATTGTTCTTCAGTCTTTTGAGCTAACTGTTTTCTCCCGTTCTCTATATAAGTAATTAAAGCATCTTGTGCATAGCTTCCGAACGGAATATATCTTTGTTTTTTCCCTTTTCCCATCACTAAAATTGTTCCCACTGCAAAGTCAATGTCGGTAAGTTGCAAATTAACGCATTCGCTTACACGAATCCCAGTTGCATACATCAACTCTAATAAAGCTTGATTCCTTTGACCTAATGGCGCCCCTGTATCAGAAACTTCAAACAATTCCTCTAACTCTTCAGCATATAAAAACTTTGGGATTGACAATTCTTTCTTGGGAAGTGATGCAAGTGCAAACGGATTATCTTTTTGATAACCTTCACGCATCAAAAAACGATATAAACTTCGTAAGCTTGATACTTTCCTTGCGACAGATTTACGGGCTAACTTCTGATCGTGCAACGTCGTCAAGTATAAACGAACATCCGCGTATGTAACATCTAAAAAAGAGGATATGCCTTCTCGCTCCATAAATTGCACAAAATGTTCTAAATCATTTTGATAACTTGCAATTGTATATTTTGAATAATTTCTTTCAATTTGTAAATATCCAACGAATAATTGTAACAAATTCTTCACATTCACATCCATATAACTCACCTCAATAAAGGCTACTAAATCGTATCACAACTTAGTAGCCTTTGCAAGAAATTTAATTAAATATTTACAAAATTTTGAATTGTTTCCAAAGCGCGTGTAGCATATGCTTCATTTCGCTCTTGTTTCTTTTTAATTTTCTTCTCTAACGGTGTAAATAAACCGAAGTTTGCATTCATTGGCTGGAAGTTTTTCGCATTTGTCGCAGTAATATAATTTGCCATACTTCCCATTGCAGTTACAGGTGGTAATACAACTGGCTCTTCACCTTGTACAAGTCGAGCAGCGTTAATACCCGCTAATAATCCTGATGCTGCTGATTCAACATAACCCTCTACCCCAGTCATTTGACCAGCGAAGAATAAATCATCACGTTGTTTATATTGATATGTTGGACGAAGCAAATTAGGCGAATTAATAAACGTATTACGATGCATTACACCATAACGTACAATCTCTGCGTTTTCTAGTCCTGGAATTAGCTGTAGCACTTCTTTTTGTGGCCCCCACTTTAAATGTGTTTGGAAGCCTACAATATTGTATAATGTTCCTGCTGCATCATCTTGACGTAACTGAACAACCGCATACGGTGTTTTCCCTGTTTTCGGATCTTCTAACCCAACAGGCTTCATCGGTCCAAATACTAACGTCTGTCTTCCTCTACTTGCCATAACTTCTACTGGCATACAACCTTCAAAGAAAATTTCTTTTTCAAATTCTTTTAAAGGCACTGTCTCAGCAGCAATTAAAGCCTCATAAAAACGATCAAACTCTTCTTCTGTCATTGGACAGTTTAAATATGCCGCTTCACCTTTATCATAACGAGATTTTAAATATACTTTATTCATGTCAATGCTGTCTTTCTCAACGATTGGCGCTGCAGCATCATAGAAATAAAAATAATCTTCACCTGTTAGTTTTTTTAATTGTGCAGAAAGATCCGGAGACGTAAGTGGACCTGTCGCAATAACAGTTGGCCCCTCTGGAATTTCAGTGATTTCCTCATTCATTACAGTTACGTTCGGATGATTTTTCACATATTCAGTCACTTTCGCCGCGAATTCATGACGATCTACAGCTAAAGCACCTCCTGCTGGTACAGAGCACTCATCAGCTGCACGAATAATGACAGAATCCATTAGGCGCATTTCTTCTTTAATAACACCGACAGCATTTGTTAATGTGTTTGCGCGAAGTGAGTTACTACATACTAATTCAGCAAATTTATCTGTATGATGAGCTGGTGTTTGCCTTACTGGTCTCATTTCATATAATTTTACTTGGACACCACGCTTTGCAATTTGGTAAGCTGCTTCGCTTCCTGCAAGACCTGCGCCAATGACGTTTACTACTTGTGTTGTCATATATATCACCTTTCCTTTTCTTCCCGAAAAAAATGTGAGCAGTTACGCTCACATTTGTTGTTCTTCTTCATAATCACACGAAACACATTGTACTTGCACGCCTTTTTTCAACTTTTTCTCTACGAGCATACTTTCACACTTCGGACATTTACGACCAATCGGCTTGTCCCAAGATACAAAGTCACATTCTGGATACGTACCGCATCCATAGAAAAGGCGTTTCTTTTTATTACTACGGCGTTCAATAATTTGCCCTTTATCACACTTCGGACAAGTAACACCGATTTCTTTTACAATCGGTTTTGTATTACGACATTCCGGGAAATTCGAACAAGCCATAAACTTCCCATATTTACCCATTTTAAAGACCATCGGGTGACTACATAATTCACAGTCTTCCCCAGCTGGCTCATCTTTAATTTCCACTTCACGCATTTCTTTTTCCGCTTTTTCTAAGCGCGGTTCAAATCCTACGTAGAAATCATCAACAATTTTCACCCAATTTGCATTTCCTTCTTCTACTTCATCAAGGCTTTGCTCCATATTGGCAGTAAATTCAATGTTAATAATTTCTGGGAAAAACTCTAAAATAAGTTCGATTACTATTCCACCAAGCTCAGTCGGAACGAAGCGTTTATTATCTAAAGCAACGTATCCTCGTTTTTGGATTGTTTCAAGTGTCGGTACATAAGTAGACGGTCTCCCAATTCCAAGCTCTTCAAGTGTTCTTACTAGACGAGCCTCTGTATAACGTGGCGGAGGCTGTGTGTAATGTTGCTTCGGTTCTATATCTTTTGAAAATACAGTTTCACCTACTTCTAAAGGTGGCAACATCTTATCCTTTTCTTCCGCACCATCATCTTTCGACTCTACGTACACTTTCATAAATCCTGGGAACTTTACAACTGATCCACTTGCACGGAACTGAACATTGTTATTAATGAGTTTCGCTGTAACAGTATCCATTATAGCAGATGCCATTTGACTTGCAACAAATCGCTCCCAAATCAGTTTATACAAACGGAGTTGATCACGACTTAAGAAACTTTTTAGTTCCTCTGGCTTTCTCATTACCGAAGTAGGACGAATCGCCTCATGCGCATCTTGTGCTTTCGACTTTTTCGTTTCTTTCTTCTTCTCTGTTCCTATGTATTCCGCACCAAACGCCTCAGTAATGTAATCACGAGCCTCTGTTTGAGCTGTTTCTGAGATACGTGTTGAATCAGTTCTCATATACGTAATAAGACCTACAGTCCCTTGTTTTCCAAGATCCATCCCTTCATACAGCTGCTGTGCAAGCATCATTGTTTTCTTTGCTCGCATATTTAACTTACGCGCTGCCTCTTGTTGCAAGGAAGATGTTGTAAACGGTAATGCAGGGTTACGCTTTCGCTCTTTTCGCGTTACATTTTCAACCGAAAATGCATTGTCTTTCATCTTTTCGATTATTTCGTTCACTTGTGCTTCGTTCGTTAATTGAACTTTTTCACCATCTACGCCGTAAAAGCTTGCTTCAAATGTGTCTTTCCCTTTCACAAATTCTGTTTTAATTGTCCAGAATTCTTCAGGTTCAAAACTTTGAATTTCTTTTTCACGTTCGATGATTAAACGAACTGCTACAGATTGTACGCGTCCTGCACTTAATCCTTTTTTTACTTTCTTCCATAATAAAGGACTAATATTGTAGCCAACAAGACGATCGAGTATACGCCTTGCCTGTTGTGCATCTACTAAATCCATATTAATTGCACGAGGATATTTAAATGATTCTTTTATTGCATCTTTTGTAATCTCATTAAATACAACTCGGCAATCTGATTCAACGTCCACATTTAACGTATTTGCTAAATGCCAAGCAATTGCTTCTCCTTCACGATCCGGATCGGCCGCGAGATAGACTTTCTTTGCTTTTTTTGCCGCTGATTTTAAATCTTTTAAAACGGGACCCTTACCACGAATGGTAATATACTTCGGGGTGAAGTTATTCTTTACTTCTATCCCCATTTGGCTTTTAGGTAAATCGCGGACATGTCCCATGGACGCGACGACTTTGTATTTTTTCCCTAAATATTTTTCAATGGTCTTCGCCTTAGAAGGCGACTCCACGATTACAAGGTAATCTGACATGCTAGTGCCTCCTTAAGAGGTGGATTCAAGTCTTCATCAATCTTATTGATTTCTCTTGTTTTTGTCAATCAAGAATGAATATACCATACAGCGACAATCTACCATTTGTCAATAATTGTTTAATAAAAACATGAAAATATATGGTTAATTTAAAATTTCTTCAAGGATATCCTCCGCATTTCTTACTAGCTTTGCGCCTTGTTGAATTAGATGATTCGTTCCCGCTACACTCTCTATAAATATAGGTCCAGGAAGCGCAAACACCTCTCTATTTTGTTCTAATGCAAGGTCTGCAGTAATAAGGGATCCACTTCTCGTTTTTGCTTCTACAACTAAAACACCTTTACTTATACCGCTAATAATTCGATTTCTTTTTGGGAAATACCATTTTTTCGGCACATAATGAGGCGGATACTCTGTCAATAACAATATATAATCTTTCCACGTGTCATATAAACCTCTATTCTCCTTTGGATACATATAAGATAATCCGTGTCCTAATATTGCAATAGTCGGGCAATGCTGCCTTACTGTAACTTCATGAGCAATTGTATCTATCCCTCTTGCAAACCCACTAACAATAAGCCATTCTTTTTCAAGTAAAGGTTGTAAAATAAACTTCACACTCTCCTTTCCATATAAAGACGGTTCTCTCGTTCCAACAATTGCTAATTTATTTATCTTGCCAAGAAAATCTCTCTCTCCTTTTCCGTATAAAACAAAAGGGGGATCTTGTATTTCCTGCAATAGTTGCGGATAATCCTCATCCCATATGGTTATATAAAATATTCGATTTTTTTCTAAATAGGATACATATTGCTTTAGATTTGAAGTCTGAAGGAAATTTACTAGTTCTGAAGACTTTTTCGGGGATATTCCAGCGTAATATTCAAATTGTTTCGGACTAAAAGTGTATACTCCCTTCAGTTCTGGATCAACATATAGTAGTCTCTCCATCGCCTTCCAATGATCCGCCAACATGTAATGAAGGTGCAATAAACGTTCTCTTTTCATCTCAATTCTCCTTACCCATAATTTTTATTATGTAAACAAAAAATGTGTAAAAAGACACCCTCTAATAAGAAGGTGTCTTTCAAAAAGATTAGTAGTTTTTGCAAGTCTCAAATAATCCCTTTTCTTTTAAAACAGAGATTAATGTTTCACCCATAACAGCTGGTGTTTCCGCTACTTTAATACCACAAGCTTCCATTGTTTTAATCTTTTCAGCAGCAGTTCCTTTGCCGCCAGAAATAATCGCCCCAGCATGACCCATACGTTTGCCTTCAGGCGCAGTTTGACCGCCAATGAAGCCTACAACTGGTTTTGTCATATTAGCTTGTACCCACTCAGCTGCCTCTTCTTCTGCCGTACCGCCGATTTCACCAATCATAATTACAGCATGCGTTTCTTCATCTTCATTAAATGCTTTTAACGCATCAATAAAGTCCGTACCATTAACAGGGTCTCCGCCGATACCTACAGCAGTAGATTGGCCAATACCTTCTTGTGTTAACTGATGTACAGCTTCATACGTTAATGTACCAGAGCGAGATACGATACCAACATGACCTTTTTTGTGAATATATCCTGGCATAATACCAATTTTACATTCGTCAGGTGTAATAACACCAGGGCAGTTTGGTCCAAGTAAACGTGTATGTTTACCCGCCATATATCTCTTAACGTTTACCATATCTAATACAGGGATTCCTTCAGTAATACATACTACTAAATCAATCTTTGCATCAACAGCTTCCATAATTGCATCAGCCGCAAAAGCGGGTGGAACGTATACAACTGAAGCGTTTGCGCCTGTTGCTTTCACAGCATCTTCTACTGTATCAAATACTGGTACGCCTTCAATATCAGTGCCACCTTTACCTGGTGTTACACCACCTACAATTTTCGTACCGTATTCAATCATTTGCTTTGTATGGAATAACCCTTGAGAACCTGTAATACCTTGAACAATAACTTTTGTATCTTTATTAACTAATACGCTCATTTTTCTCCCCCGCTTTCTATTAGCCCACTAGTGAAACAATTTTTTGTGCACCGTCTGCCATAGATTCTGCTGCAACAATATTTAAACCAGACTCATTTAAAATTTTCTTTCCTAACTCTACGTTTGTACCTTCAAGACGTACAACTAAAGGCAACTCAAGACCTACCTGCTTCGTTGCTTCAATAACACCTTCTGCGATAACATCACACTTCATAATGCCACCAAAAATGTTAACGAAGATACCTTTTACATTTTTGTCAGAAAGGATAATTTTGAATGCTTCTGTAACTTTTTCAGCTGTTGCGCCGCCACCAACATCTAAGAAGTTAGCTGGGTCACCATGGTAATGTTTAATGATATCCATTGTAGCCATTGCTAAACCTGCACCATTAACCATACAACCGATATTTCCATCTAAAGGAATGTAGTTTAAGTCATATTTAGAAGCTTCAATTTCTTTTGAATCTTCTTCTTCAAGGTCACGAAGTTCTAAAATATCTTTATTGCGATATAACGCATTAGAATCAAAGTTTAATTTTGCATCTAACGCCATAACTTTACCGTCACCTGTTGTAACAAGTGGATTAATCTCAGCGATAGAGCAATCTTTTTCGATAAACGCACTGTATAAGCCCATCATAAACTTCACAGCTTGTCCTACAAGTTCTTTTGGAATATTGATGTTAAACGCGATTCGACGCGCTTGGAAACCTTGTAAACCTACTGCTGGATCAATATATTCTTTAAAGATTTTTTCAGGCGTTTTTTCTGCTACTTCTTCAATTTCTGTTCCACCTTCTTCAGATGCCATTAAAACAACTTGAGAAGTTGCACGATCTAATACAAGACCTACATAATATTCTTTTTTAATATCGCAACCTTCTTCGATAAGTAAGCGTTTTACTTCCTTACCTTCAGGACCTGTTTGATGCGTCACAAGTGTAGTTCCTAAAATGCTTTCTGCATATGTACGAACTTCTTCTAAATTTTTCGCAACTTTTACACCGCCAGCTTTGCCGCGTCCACCAGCGTGAATTTGCGCTTTAACTACACATACTTCCGTTCCTAATTCTTTCGCTGCTTCTACAGCTTCTTCTACTGTAAATGCAACCTTCCCGTTCGGAACGCTAACCCCATAGCTTCTAAGGACTGCCTTACCTTGGTACTCATGGATATTCATGGTCCCATCCTCCCCTGTTTTCCTGTTTTACTCGAAAAGTTTTTTAATGTTTAAAAAACATTACATTGCCATTGTATAAGATGATTGGCACGCTGTCTACAATAAAGTGTCAGAAAACTGAAATCGCTTTATTCTTTTTCGAAAATAATAATGTTTATATACCAAAATAAAAAATAAGCTGTGAATATACAGCTTATTTTTGAATCATATCTTTAATTGGCGCAAATGATTTTCGATGTTCCTCTAATACTCCATGTACTTCAATCGCTTCTAAATGCTGTTTCGTCCCATATCCCATATGTTGTTCAAATCCATATGCAGGATACTTTCCTCCCAACTCTTTCATCATGCGATCTCTCGTCACTTTCGCAATAATAGATGCAGCTGAAATAGAGACACTTTTCGCATCACCTTTAATGATTGATGTTTGCGGAATTGATGTAGGAAGCTTCATCGCATCGATTAATAAATATTCTGGTGTACATGATAAATTAGCAACGGCATCTAACATCGCTTGCTTCGTCGCTTGATAAATATTTATTTCATCAATAACTTGTGGTGATACAATTCCCACTCCAATCGCAATTGCATGCTCTTTAATTTCATCATAAAAACGCTCACGTTTCGCTTCACTTAATTTTTTCGAGTCATTTAATCCTGGAATATAAAAATCTTCCGGAAGGACGACAGCCGCCGTCACAACAGGTCCTGCTAACGGCCCACGGCCCACTTCATCAATGCCAGCAATGTACGTGAGCCCTTTTTCACGTAACTCATTTTCGTACTTTGACATTTCTAGAAATTTTTCTCTTTCTTTTTGTGCTAACTCTTTTTGTTTATACCACTTCAAAATTAGTTTTTGAACACCTTTTCGCTCATCTTTCACTAACATTTGAAAATGCTCGTCTTCTTCACTCATAATTTCTTGCAGCAAACATTCCGCTTCTTGAATAGTCATTTTTTGCATTCATTTACACTCCTTTTAAACGTAACCAAAAAGAAAAGACGTACAAACGCACGTCTTATACTTCTTCTACTTTTTTCACATCTTCTACCTGCTCTACAAACTCTTCTGGTGTTTCAAATGTCATTTTTCCAAATCTTCCACCACGAAGCTCACGAAGTATAAGCTCAGATGTTTTATCATAATCAATCATTCCGCCGCCCATTAAGCAACCTCTGTTTTTTCCAATTGCATCAAATAACTCCACAATTTCTTCTGGAATGTCATTTAAATTATATCGCTCTTTTAAACGTTCTGGATAATGTTTTTCCATAAAACGTAACGCATAAATAGCTACATCCTGTAAATTTAATATAGAATCTTTAATTGCACCCGTCGTTGCTAAACGAAGACCAACTAATTGATCTTCAAATTTAGGCCACAAAATACCTGGTGTATCTAATAATTCCATTTCTTTCCCAACTTTAATCCACTGCTGGGCCGTTGTCACACCAGGACGATCTCCTGTTTTTGCTATATTCTTCTTCGCTAATTTATTAATCAGTGTAGATTTACCAACGTTTGGAATACCTACAATTAAAGCACGAATTGCTCTTGGTCTAATACCTTTAGCAACCATTTTATCGAATTTTTCTTTGACAAGAACTTTACAAGCTGCTGCAATTTCTTTCATACCTTGTCCAGCTTGCGCATTAATTGAAATTGCCTTTTGACCTCTTTCATCAAAATATGCAATCCACTGCTTTGTAAGACGATCATCCGCCATATCCGCTTTATTTAAAACAACAAGCCTTGGTTTATGCGTAATAATTTCATCAATCATTGGATTACGAGAAGATAAAGGTAATCGAGCATCTACAAGCTCAATTACAACATCAATTAACTTTAATTTTTCTGTTACTTGGCGTCTAGCCTTTGCCATATGCCCTGGGAACCATTGAATTACCATGTTGCCACCTTCTTTTTCTTTTATTTCACAATACGTGCATCTTTTAACGGCCAATATAGCATATTTGCTTTACCAATCACTTGGTCCATTGAAATTGTACCAATCGAACGGCTATCTTTACTAAAACGACGATTATCGCCTAGAACAAATAATTGACCTTCTGGAACAGTTTTCTTTCCTGTCATTTCTTCAAGAGTAAAATCATATGTAAGCGGTCCGTCAGCAAGTTGTTTTTTCTGCTTATCTAAATACGGCTCCTCATAAGGTTTCCCGTTAACATATAGTTTATCATTACGGTATTCGATTTCGTCGCCCGGCAGGCCAATAATACGCTTAATGTAATCTTTTTCTTCAGTCGCTCGGAATACAATAATATCAAAGCGTTTCGGATCACCTATGTGATAGCCAATTTTATTAACAATCATTCGATCACGGTCATGTAAAGTCGGCGACATCGATACACCATCTACGAGAATTGGGGCAAAGAAAAACTGTCTAATTACGCCCGCTAATACAACAGCAATCAAAATTGCTTTGATCCATTCCCAAAGTGAGCTCTTCTCTTTCTTCATGCTTTCCCCTCCACAGTTATGTAAGCTGCTCGTATTATACCAAAATTTCATATAGATTGGAAAAAGGGAGCTTGTGTATTTACAAGCTCCCATACATGTCTTATCGAATTTCTTTAATACGTGCTTTTTTACCGCGAAGGTTACGTAAGTAGTATAACTTAGCACGACGTACTTTACCACGGCGAAGTACTTCGATGTTCGCGATTCTTGGCGTGTGAACTGGGAATGTACGCTCAACACCTACACCGTAAGAAATCTTACGAACTGTGAATGTTTCACTGATTCCGCCACCACGACGTTTAATTACAACACCTTCGAAAAGCTGAATTCTTTCACGAGTTCCCTCAACTACTTTTACGTGTACACGTAAAGTGTCTCCAGGACGGAATGAAGGAAGGTCAGTTTTCAATTGGCCTTTTGTGATTTCTGTGATTAATTGTTGCATATTAAATTCTCTCCTTTAAACAGATGCTCTTATAAAGTCTTATTAAATTACAGCGGAACATCGTTAATACGGCTACTGATTTCAGTAGCACAAATGTTATAATAGCATATTGCTAGGACTGTTGCAATAGAAAATATATCAAGCCCTTATCGGTCTTCTTTAATCTGTTCCAGCCATTTCTCTTCTTGCTTAGATAATTCTCGTTCTTCCAGTAAATCCGGTCTACGTGTGTACGTACGACGTAGTGACTCTTTATGGCGCCATTCATCAATGTTTTTATGATTTCCTGACATTAGTACATCCGGTACCTTCATACCACGAAAATCAGCAGGACGTGTATAATGTGGGTGCTCTAACAAACCTGTGCTAAAAGAGTCTTCCACTTGTGACGTTTGATTCCCAAGCACTCCTGGCAAAAGACGTACAACACTGTCAGTGACTACCATAGAAGCCAATTCTCCACCCGTTAATACGTAATCCCCAATAGAAATCTCATCTGTTACAAGATGCTCACGAATTCGTTCATCGTATCCTTCATAATGGCCACATACAAAAATAACATGCTCTTCTCCAGCAAGCTCTTCTGCCTTCTTCTGCGTGAAACGCTCTCCTTGTGGACACATTAAGACGATTCTCGGCTTACGGTCTGTTTCCTTCGTTAACTCTTCTACCGCATCAAAGATAGGCTGCGGGGTTAATACCATACCAGCGCCCCCACCATACGGATAATCATCTACACTATTATGCTTACTAGTTGTATACTCACGGAAATTGACAACACGAAGCTCTACCGCTTCTTTTTCTTGTGCTTTCTTTAAAATTGAAGACCCAAATACACCCGTAAACATATCTGGAAACAATGTTAAAATGTCAATTTTCATTATAGTAGCCCTTCCATTACATGAATGGTTACTAATTTATTTTCAATGTTAACTTGAAGTACAACGTCATCAATATAAGGAATTAACAGATCTTGACCCTTTGGACGTTTAATCACCCAAACGTCATTCGCACCAGGAGATAGAATCTCTTTGATTGTCCCTAATGCTTCTCCTTCTTCCGTTACAACGTTGCAACCAATAATTTCATGGTAGTAGTATTCACCTTCAGCTAGTTCGCCTAACTGCTCTTCTGGTACTTTTATTAAAGAACCTTTAAACTTCTCTGCTTCATCTACATTGTTGTATCCTTCAAATGTTAATAAATCAAATGTCTTATGTTGACGATGAGCAGTTACCTTCACTGTAAGATAGTCTGTACCTTTCTCATCCCATATGTATAACGTGTTCCCTACTTTATATCGCTCTTCTGGAAAATCAGTACGAGAAATAACACGAATTTCTCCTTTTACGCCATGAGTATTTACAATTTTCCCTACGTTAAACCATTTTGTCATAAATAGTATGTCACCCCTGGTTTCTATATAAATTAAGCATTTCCATTTCATATATGGAACATGCAATTTCTCTTTAAATGTTAAAAAAGGGAGAGGAAATAACTCCTCGCCCTTTTTACGTTTATTGAATTTCCAGTGTGACGTTCTCATCATTATGATGTCCCACTGAATACAAGAGCATTCGAATCGCTTTCGCAACTTTCCCTTGCTTTCCAATGACTTTTCCAACATCCTCAGGATGTACAGTTAATCGATACTTTATTTCTCCGTTGCAAAGTTCCTGTGTAACTTTTACATCTCCAGGATGATCCACAAGAGGTTTAACAATTGTCTCGACTAACATTTTCATTGTCATTGCCTCAATTACTTACCTTGTTTAGATAAGTGGAATTTCTCCATGATACCTTGGTTAGAGAAAAGGTTACGAACTGTATCAGATGGTTTAGCACCATTTCCTAACCATTTTAATGCTGCTTCTTCGTTGATCTTAACTTCCGCTGGTTGAGCAACCGGATTGTAAGTACCGATTTCCTCAATGAAACGTCCGTCACGAGGAGAACGAGAATCTGCAACAACTACACGATAGAAAGGAGTTTTTTTAGCTCCCATACGTTTTAAACGAATTTTAACTGCCATTTATAAAGCACCTCCGAATTTATTTAACACAGATAATTATATTAGCAAAAAGACTATTGCTTTGTAAAGTATTTTTTCTTAACAGAGCCATCTTTTTTCCTTACATGAATGGAAACTTCAATCCACCTAGTCCTTTTTTCTTACCTTTTTGCATTCCCGTCATCGTCTTCATCATTTTTTTCATATCATCAAATTGCTTGATTAGACGATTGATTTCTTGTACCGTTGTACCGCTACCTTTGGCAATGCGCTTTTTACGACTAGCATTGATTATTTCCGGTTGTTCTCGTTCTACTTTAGTCATAGAACGAATAATTGCCTCAATATGCCCAATTTGTTTTTCATCAACTTGTGCATTTTTCAGCCCTTTAATTTTATTTGCACCAGGAAGCATTCCTAACAATTCGTCAAGCGGTCCAAGTTGACGCACTTGTCCAAGTTGTTCTAGGAAATCGTCAAGCGTAAACGAAAGCGTACGCATTTTTTGCTCAAGTTCTTTTGCTTTCTCTTCATCAACTGTAGCTTGCGCTTTTTCAATTAATGTTAAGACGTCACCCATCCCTAAAATACGGGATGCCATACGTTCTGGATGGAACGCTTCAATTGCATCTAGTTTTTCACCCATACCAGCAAATTTAATTGGTGTATTTGTTACAGCCTTAATAGATAATGCCGCACCACCGCGCGTATCACCATCTAATTTCGTTAATACAACACCTGTTAATCCTAACTGTTCATGGAAACTTTGTGCTACATTTACCGCGTCTTGTCCTGTCATCGCATCGACAACAAGGAAAATTTCATCCGGTTTCGCAACTTCTTTGACTTTCGCTAATTCATCCATTAGTTCTTCATCAATATGCAGGCGACCCGCTGTATCGATTAAAACATAATCGTGATGATCTTCTTTTGCTTTCGCAATCGCTTGTTTCGCAATTTCAACCGGACTTACTTGATCTCCTAAGGAGAAAACAGGCATGTCCAATTGCTTCCCTAATGTTTCAAGCTGTTTAATTGCTGCTGGACGGTAAATATCCGCTGCAACAAGCATCGGTTTACGATTATGCTTTTTTCGAAGCAAATTCGCAAGCTTACCTGTCGTCGTTGTTTTACCCGCACCTTGCAGACCAACCATCATTATAACAGTAGGTGGCTTATTAGCAACAGCAATTTTGCTTTGCTCTCCGCCCATAAGTTCTGTAAGTTCTTCCTGTACGATTTTAATTACTTGTTGTCCAGGTGTCAAACTTTTCATTACATCTTGTCCGACAGCACGCTCAGACACACGCTTTATAAAATCTTTTACTACTTTAAAGTTAACATCCGCTTCTAAAAGAGCTAGACGAACTTCTCTCATCATTTCTTTCACATCGGCTTCAGAAACTTTTCCTTTGCCGCGGATTTTTTGCATTGTCTGTTGAAGTCGGTCGGCTAATCCTTCAAATGCCATATTGCCGCCCTCCTAATCTAATTTTTCGATAGCTTCAACAACTTGTTTCATTTCTTCATACACATGCTCTTCTTCGCTGATTAGCTGTTTTAGCTTTGCAACAAGTCGCTGTCGCTCTTGAAACTTTTGAAGTAATACTAATTTATCTTCATATTCTTCAAGCATCGCTTCAGTCCGTTTAATGTTATCATACACGGCTTGGCGACTTACATCAAATTCTTCCGCAATTTCACCAAGAGATAAATCATCTAGATAATAAAGCGACATATAACTTCTTTGTTTTTGCGTTAACAACGATTGATAAAAATCAAATAAATAATTCATTCTCGTTGTTTTCTCGAGCATGTTGGATCATCCTTTGTTAAGTGATTTCCCTTTACATGATTTAGTTTACATGGAGTACAAAAGAGTGTCAAGTTTTTTTCTTAACATCACATATTTTTATAGAAAAAGAAGCGGAAATACCGCTTCTTTCACTTACACTTCTTCTGTTTCTACTAAGTTCGCAAACAAACCATAAACATATTGTTCTGGATCAAACTGCTGCAGATCATCCATTTGCTCTCCTAGCCCAACAAATTTCACCGGAACATCCATTTCGTTACGAATCGCTAAAACGATACCACCTTTAGCAGTTCCATCTAACTTCGTTAAAACAATACCAGTAACATTTGTTGCTTCACGGAATGTTTTCGCTTGGCTTAAGCCATTTTGTCCTGTTGTTGCATCAATAACTAGTAATACTTCATGAGGAGCCCCTGGTACTTCACGCTCAATTACGCGCTTCACTTTCTCTAACTCTTTCATTAAGTTTACTTTATTTTGTAAGCGTCCTGCTGTATCACATAGTAATACATCCACTTTACGGGCCTTTGCCGCTTGTACAGCATCATACATAACCGCTGCTGGGTCAGATCCTGATCCTTGTTTAATTACTTCTACACCAACACGATCGCCCCATACTTCTAATTGTTCAATCGCCCCAGCACGGAATGTATCTCCTGCCGCCAATAGGACAGACTTACCTTCTGATTTAAATTTATGTGCAAGCTTACCAATCGTCGTCGTTTTCCCCACACCATTAACACCAACAAATAAAACTACCGTTAATTGATCCTCTTGTATATTAACTTCATTACTAAAGTCGCTGTCACCTTTGTAAATTCCCACTAGCTTTTCAGAAATAACAGCCTGTACTTCTTTTGGATCTTGAATGTTACGACGTTGCACTTCTTCTTTCAACTGATCAATTAATTCCATCACTGTCGAAACTCCGACATCCGCACTAATTAAAATTTCTTCTAATTCCTCAAAGAAATCTTCGTCTATTTTACGGTAACGGTACACTAAGTCATTTACTTTATCAGCAAATGAATTTCTCGTTTTTTCTAATCCTTGTTTAAACTTCTCTGTTACCGTATCCGTTTGTTTTGAAATTTTTTCTTTTAATTTTTTTAAAAAACTCATACTTCCCATCCTTCCTATCTACTTGCAACAAGTTCTTCGCCATCATCTAAACGAACAGAAACAAGCTTCGATACCCCTGATTCTTGCATTGTGACACCGTACAATACATCAGACTCTTCCATTGTACCTTTTCGGTGTGTAATTACAATAAACTGTGTTTCATCACTAAATTTCTTTAAATACTGCGCAAAACGAGCAACGTTTGCCTCATCAAGAGCTGCTTCTACTTCATCTAGTACACAGAATGGAACTGGGCGTACTTTTAAAATACCAAATAAGAGCGCAATTGCCGTTAAAGCACGCTCTCCCCCTGAAAGTAAACCTAAGTTTTGTAGTTTCTTTCCTGGTGGTTGCGCTACAATGTCAATACCAGTATTTAGTAAATCTTCTGGATTTGTCATTACTAAATCCGCTCTACCGCCCCCGAATAGTTCAGAGAATACATATTGAAACTCTGTTCGAATCCCTTCGAACGTAGTAGAAAAGCGTTTTTTCATCTCTTCATCCATTTCCATAATAAGTTGATGCAATGTCGATTTCGCTTCTTCTAGGTCATCTCTTTGCTCTAATAAGAATGTATGGCGCTCTGCTACACGTTCATATTCATCAATTGCCCCTAAATTTACTGCGCCTAACTCTTCGATGGATAGTTTAATTAGTTTCACCTTTTTACGTGCATCTTCTGCAGGCATCATCATTGTATACTTAAGTTTTGCTGCTTCAAATGAAATAGTATATGTTTCACGTAAATGTTGCAATCTATTTTCCAGCTCTACATCAAGTCGGTTAATTTTCACTTCTTGATCTTTCAGCATCTCAAGAATATATTTATGTTTACCTATTGTTTCTTTCGCACCGCGCTCTAAATGCTCGACTCTTTCTTGCAATGATACGCGTTGTTCACGACGAGAACGAATTAACTCCGAAGTTTGATTACGATCATACGCTTTCTTCTCAATCATATTCGTAATTTGTTCTTCGCCACTTGAATTAGATGTCATCTCTTGCTTTAAGAACGCTAAATCTTCCTTCGTTTTTACAAGCGTCGCATCAGTCTCTTCTTTTGCCTTCGTCAATCGTTCGACTTTTTCTTTTTGATTAGACAAACGTTGTTGTTGTTCAGCAGCTTGTACTTTTAGCTCCGTCATTTCCTTCTGAACTTTTTCTTTTGAAGAATGTTGTTCACTTTTTTGTTTCGTTAAAACGACGATTTTGCTATCTAATTCCCCAATCTCCGCTTGAAGAGTCGCTAAAATCTTTTCTAACTCTTCTTTACGCCCTTGCATTTTTACTTGATCTTGTAAAAATCCTTCAATCTCTAAATCGTAAATCGATAAACGATCATTAATACGATGTTCATCTAATTCTAAACGATTAATTTCTTCTCTTAGCTTCTGTTCATCTACACGTTCGGTCTCTACACCTTGGCGTAGCTCTCGTATTTGTACTTCTTTTTCTTGAATCTCTTGCTTTACTGCTTTAACAAAGTTTTCTAGCTTCGTTGTTTTTTCTTCCATGTCAGTTAGTTTTTTAGTCCACTCTTCAAGTTCACGTTGACGTCCCAATAAAGAGGATTTCGCCTGTTTTACAGCTCCACCCGTCATAGAACCACCCGGATTCACTACGTCACCTTCGAGTGTTACAATACGATAGCGGTATTGCAGTTGTTTCGCTAACTCATTTGCTCCGCGTAAATCTTTCGCAACAACAACAGTACCTAATAAACTGGAAACTACATTCTCATATTTATTATTGTACTGCACAAGTTCTGCCGCTACACCGACAAACGATGGATGCTGATTCACAATGCGTAATTGATCAAATGATAGCGATCGGCTTTTAATAACAGCTTGAGGTAAAAAAGTTGCACGGCCATGTTTATTTTGCTTTAAAAATGCAATTGCATTACGAGCATGTTCTTCTGTTTGTACTACGATATGTTGCATCGCTGCCCCAAGGGCGATTTCCATTGCGATTTCATATTCTTTCGGCACAGTCAGAAGTTCTGCAACAGCTCCCTCAATACCTTGTAGCCTATTTTCTCTAGCCTTTAATACTTCACGTACCCCTTGATAGAAGCCAGAATAGTCCTCTTGCATCTCTTCTAACATTTCTTTCCGAGAGCGCGCCTGTTGCACAAATTGATACGCTTGATACAGTTTCGTTTCATTTTCACTATACTGTGACTTACATTTCCCAAGTGCCGTTTCTGTCTTCTGTATGTTAGAAATAATGCCAGCTATTTTCTCTCTCGCTTGCTCATAACTTTCTACAAGTTTCGCCTTTTTCGCTGTAATTCCCACACGCATCTGTACGTACTTTTCATTTTCTTCATCAAGTCGTTCGTTTTTAGAGTTTTGCTGTTTTGATTGTTCTTCAATCATAGATAATTCATTACGAAGACTTGCTTGTTGATTTAAAAGTTCAATATAGTCACCTTTTAAATTCTCAATTTGTTCCTCTAAATTCTCGGCAAAAGTCGCAAGTAATTGCTCGTTATCATGCAATTTCTTCTCCAATTCTTTTACTTGATTCACAAATTGCATTAACGCTTCTGTACTTGTTTCAATTTCGTCATCATAACTTGTAGCTTTCTCTGTTAACTCAACAATTAGCTTTTCAAGCTGCGCACAATGCGTCGTTGCATTTTGCTTTCTTTCCTTTAACAGCTCGCGTTGCCCTTCTAGTTTTTCTAGTTCTTTACTAGACAGAAGGAGAACTTCTTGTAAGGAATTTACAGATTCATCAACGGCTTGTAATTGCCCGCGTAATTCCTCAAGCTCTTCTTCACTTTTTTGTAAGTTCGCCGACATTTTAGCTTCTTCATCTTTATTATGCCCAAATTGATTTCGAAGCGCTTCCCACTTTTCATGTAATTCTTCAATTTCATGTACAATAAGCGCAGCTTCTACTTTCTCTAATTCTTCTTTTTTCTCAAGATAATCTTTCGCAATAGAAGCTTGTCTTTCTAGTGGTTCTACTTGACTACTTAATTCGTGAATAATATCTTGTACACGATTTAAGTTTTCTTGTGTTTCCGCCAATTTCCCTTCAGCTTTCTTTTTACGAAGTTTGTATTTCAGCACACCCGCAGCTTCTTCAAATACACCACGACGTTCTTCTGATTTACTACTCAAAATCTCTTCGACTTTCCCCTGGCTAATAATTGAAAAAGCTTCTCTTCCCATACCAGAGTCCATAAATAAATCAATAATATCTTTCAATCTACAAGATTGTTTATTAATATAAAAATCACTATCACCCGAACGAGATACACGACGCGTTACACACACCTCGTTATATTCAATCGGTAAGCGTTGGTCTTCATTATTTAAAGTTAATGTAACTTCAGCAACATTAACCGCTCTTCTCGTATCACTGCCGGCAAAAATAATATCCTCCATCTTTGCACCGCGTAATGACTTTGCAGATTGTTCACCAAGTACCCAGCGAATTGCATCAGTAATATTACTTTTCCCGCTCCCGTTAGGTCCTACTACAGAAGTTACACCTGGAACAAAATCGACAGATACACGCTCAGCAAAAGATTTAAATCCTGCTATTTCTAATCTTTTTAAAAACACGAAAGGCCTTCCTCCTATTCTCCGTTGTTGTAAACGTTGTCTGTATGAAAACAAGCTACTATACGGATTTCCCACTCCTTTTATTTATAAATAAAAGGAAAGTTTCATTCTATGCATAAGGAATCCCCCTCATTCAAAGGGGGATTCCTTATGATTGTTCTTTTAATTTTTTCAATGCTTCTGCAGCAGCTTGTTGCTCTGCCTCTTTTTTTGACTTACCACTTCCAAGACCTAATGCCTCATTATTTAAAGTTACACGGGACACAAATTCTCGGTTGTGGGCCGGTCCTTTTTCTTGCAAAATTTGATACTCAACATTGCCACTACCATCACGCTGAATCAATTCTTGCAATTGACTCTTATAATCCATCACATGAGAAAAAGCACCTTCATTAATTTTTGGATATACAACTTCTTTTAAGTATCCCCAAACTGTTTCGAGCCCTTGATCAAGATAAAGGGCACCAATAAACGCTTCAAAGACATCCGCTAATAAAGCTGGTCGTTCACGTCCACCCGTCATTTCCTCACCTTTTCCTAATAAAACAAGGCTACCAAATGACATTTCGTTTGCAAAACGAACAAGAGATGGCTCACATACAATAGCTGCACGTAGTTTTGTTAACTCTCCTTCGCTCATTGTCGGATATTTTTGAAACAGATACTGTGATACAGTGAGTTCCAATACAGCATCGCCAAGAAATTCAAGACGCTCATTGTCCTCATGCGGTTTTTTTCGATGCTCATTCACATACGATGAATGCGTAAATGCTTGAATCAATAATTTTTCATCTGTAAACGTAATACCTATCTTTTCTTGAAATACTTTAAAAGCTTCACGATATTTTGTTTCGTATTTTTTTTCTCTATGTTTTCGGTACGGCATAGGTCCCTCCAGATATAAGCCGAGAAGCCCCGTTAAAAAACGGGACTTCACTTAAGCATTATAGATGACTCTCTATGTAAGTCACAGCATCGCCAACAGTAGCAATCTTTTCAGCATCTTCATCAGAAATTTCCATTTCGAATTCATCTTCTAATTGCATTACAAGTTCTACTACATCTAGGGAGTCTGCGCCCAAATCTTCTTTGAAGCTTGCAGCTGGTACTACTTCAGTTTCTTCTACTCCTAAACGATCAACGACAATTTTTGTTACACGCTCTAAAACATCTGCCATTTTATTCACCTCCCCTCAAATATTATATAAAATATTGTCCAAAAAAACTAGGTGAAATCGATTCTTTTATTACATTACCATACCGCCGTCAACATTTAACGTTTGACCTGTAACATATTTACTTTGATCAGAAGCGAAAAACGTTACAGTATTTGCGATATCTTGTGCTTCTCCAAACTGAGCCGCAGGAATTAATTTTAACATTTCTGCTTTTATATTTTCATCTAATACATCCGTCATATCAGTCGCAATAAACCCTGGAGCAATTGCATTTACAGTAATATTTCGGCTCGCTAATTCTTTTGCTGATGTTTTTGTTAATCCAATTACACCAGCTTTAGCAGCTACATAATTTGCTTGTCCTGGGTTTCCTGTTACACCAACAACAGAAGCGATATTAATAATACGTCCATGACGTTGACGCATCATATAGCGCGATACTGCTTTCGTACATAAGAAAACACCTTTTAAGTTTGTATTAATAACTGTATCCCATTCTTCTTCTTTCATACGCATTAATAAATTATCTTTTGTTACACCAGCGTTATTTACAAGAATATCAACTTGTCCAAACGTATCTACAGTTTGTTTCACCATACTTGTAACATCATCAGCATTTGCAACATCTGCTCTTACTGCAATGGCATCTGAACCTAATTTCTTTATTTCATCAACTACTTCATTCGCCTTTTGCTCATTACCAGCATAATTTACTACAACATTTGCCCCTTGTTTCGCTAAATCAATGGCAATCGCACGACCAATCCCACGTGAAGCACCAGTTACTAATGCTACTTTCCCTTTTAACATCAGCTTTCTCCTCTCAAATTTGAAATGGTATCTTTTAATGTCTCTTCATCATATATCGCATATGCTTTCACTGAAGAATCAATCGACTTCATAAGACCAGCAAGTACTTTTCCAGGTCCGATTTCAATGAATGTATCTACCCCTTGATTCACCATATACTCAATAGATGGGTACCATAATACAGGCGAATAGAGCTGTTCAATTAGCTTTTCTTGAATATCTGTACCACGTGTAATAACATCCGCCGTAACATTTGCAATAATAGGAATATTCGTGTCTTGAATTGTAATTTCATTTAAAACACTTTGGAATTTCTCAGCAGCTGGTTTCATAAGCGAGGAATGAAACGGTCCACTTACTTTGAGCGGAATTGCTCTTTTAGCGCCATTTTCTTTCGCTCTTTGAGAAGCAAGTTCTACTCCTTGCTTTGTTCCAGAAATAACAATTTGCTTCGTACTATTCATATTAGCAATTTGTACTGCGTATCCTTCACTTGTTACTTCTTCTGTAACTCGTTTCAGCATATCCGGATCCGCACCTAAAATAGCTGCCATTGCACCTTCCCCGCCTGGAACAGCTTCTTCCATATATTCCCCGCGTTTCCTTACAGCATATACAGCGTCTTCAAATGTTAATGCACCAGCAGCTACAAGAGCGCTATATTCACCCAAACTATGTCCTGCGACAAAATCAGGTGTAATATCATACTCCTTCAAAGCTGTTAAAATTGCAAAGCTCGTTGTTAATAGTGCCGGCTGCGCATTTGTCGTTAATGTTAACTTTTCCTGCGGTCCTTCAAAAATCACTTCTGAAAGAGAATCATGCAAAACCTCATCCGCTTTTGCAAACACTTTCGCAACCTCTTTATTATTCTCCGCTAACTGTCTACCCATTCCAACTGCCTGTGAACCTTGGCCCGGAAAAAGAAATGCTATTTTTCCCATTTCAAATCCTCCTCTTATTGAAGCGGCTCCTTCTCCATTACACTTGAAATTGTAGGAATTACTTCTTTCGCTACCATTTCTCTCGTTTGACGAATCGCACTAAATATCGATTGGTCATTAGAAGAACCGTGAGCCTTAATGACAGGAGCTTTCAATCCAAACAACGCCGCTCCTCCATACTCCGAATAATCCATTTTATCTTTCAATACCATAAGTTTTGGTTTTAATACCGCTGCTGCTAATTTGCTCGTAAACGAACTCATTAATTGTTCTTTTAACATAGAGAATAACGCAAGTGCTGTTCCTTCTAATGATTTTAGCGCTACATTACCCGTAAAACCATCACATACAACAACGTCTGCTACACCTTGCAATAAATCTCTTGATTCAACGTTTCCAACGAAATTAATTGGTGCATCCTTGAGCATAGCAAAGACCTGTTTTGAAAGCTCGTTTCCTTTACCATCCTCTGTTCCAACGTTTAAAAGTCCAACGCGTGGATTTTTAATTCCTCTTACCTTCTCTGCGTAAACAGAGCCCATTACTGCATATTGATATAAATGAATTGGTTTTGCATCAACGTTGGCTCCAACATCTAACATAACAAAACCTTCTCCATCAACAGTTGGCATTGTAGGTGATAAAGCTGGTCGTTCAATTCCTTCCATACGACCAATAACAAACAATCCAGCTGCCATCAAAGCTCCTGTACTACCTGCTGATATACAAGCATCCGCTACGCCGTCTTTTACTTGCTGCGCCGCTAGTACCATTGAAGCTTGTTTTTTTCGACGAACCGCTCTTACTGGTTCGTCTGTCGATTCAATTTTTTCGTCCGTATGAAGTATAGTAATTCGTTCTTCACTCGTTAAATATTGACGAATTCCCTCTTCTTTCCCTACTAACGTAATATGTAAATCTGAGTATTCCTTAATAGCTTTCATTGCTCCTAATACTACAGCCTTTGGTGCATGATCGCCGCCCATTGCATCTATTGCGATTTTCATAAGTTGTTACCTTCCTCACTATAATTACTAGATCGATACATTTCAAAAGTGCCTGTAAAAACAAGTTCTTCTCCTACAAAGCTACGCACTTTGACAACCGTCCGTCCTTTATCATTCTCTACATCTTCAACACGTGCTTTTGCAACAACACGCTCTCCTAATTTTACAGGACGAATATATCGAATGGTGGACTTTGCAGTTAAAGCTAATTCTTCATCAATAACCGCAACAGCTAGTGAGTTTGCTTGCGCAAACAAATGATGCCCACGAGCAATTTGATTTCTTTTAAATACATGTTCTACCTTTACTTCAAAGATAGAAATCGCATGTCTATCTAATTCTATATCGATAATTTCTCCGACAACCTCTTCTAACGGTAAAGATTTCACATCTTCTTCATGTTGTTTTGTAGCCACATACTTAATTCGTTCTCTTAATTCAGGAATAGATAATTCCATACGATCAAGACGAACAGTTTGTATGCTCACTTGAAATTTTTCCGCTAAATCTTCATCCGTTATAAAAGGATTCGTTTCTATTGTTTGTTGTAATAATTCTTGTCTTTCTTTTTTACTTCTTCTTTTTTTCATACCGCACCATCCATTTTTTATGACTAGGTACTAAAAGTAGTATATAATCATTAAAAGTAGAATGCAACAAAAACTTTTGCAGACTACTTTTAATCGAGCTTCTCTCCCTGGAACACACCTGTCCCATTAAGATAAGTACGCAGCGAAGCATACTGATCATTATGCCAAAACGCTTCTGAATCAACTAGTATCGCCGCATCTTGTCTTGCTGTTTCTAACGCCCGATAATCATGCACCATATCAGCAACCTTAAATTCTGGTAGACCACTTTGCTTACTTCCAAAGAAATCCCCAGGACCTCGTAACTCTAAATCTTTTTCTGATAATACAAATCCATCATTTGTTTCAGTCATAATGCGCATTCTTTCTTTTCCCGTTTCTGATTTTGGGTCCGCAATTAATAAACAATATGATTGTTCACTACCACGCCCAACACGCCCCCTCAGCTGATGGAGCTGTGATAAACCGAAACGTTCCGCATCATAAATAACCATAACAGTCGCATTTGGTACATTCACACCTACTTCAACAACTGTTGTCGACACAAGAATTTGCACTTTATTTTCACTAAACTGTCCCATTATCTCTTCTTTTTCTTGGGATGATAGTCTCCCATGCATTAATCCAACTTGGCATTTCCCTTGATAATGATGAGTCAGCATACTATGTAAGTCGATAGCATTTTGTACATCAAGCTTCTCAGACTCTTCAATAAGAGGGCAAATAACATATGCCTGTCTTCCTTTTTTTATCTCTTTCTCCACAAAGCCGAGAACACGATCTAACATATCATGTTTTGCCCAGTACGTTTCGATTACCTTTCTACCAGCTGGCATTTCATCGATAATAGAAACGTCCATCTCTCCAAATGCAGTGATAGCTAACGTACGCGGGATTGGGGTCGCCGTCATAAACAACACATCTGGACTTTCACCTTTCTCACGTAAAACCCGGCGCTGCGCCACACCAAATCGATGCTGTTCATCGGTAATAACGAGACCTAACCTATGAAATATAACTTCGTCTTGAATTAAAGCGTGCGTCCCAACAAGGATGTCTACCTCTCCTTGTTCTAATCTCGACAAAATTTCTCGACGTCTCGCACCTTTAACAGAACTTGTTAGCAATTCAACCTTCATACCGAAATGTGAAAACGTCTCCGCGAGCGACTGATAATGTTGTTCGGCTAAAATTTCTGTAGGAACCATCAAAGCACCTTGATAATGAGCCAATTTCGCCGCATAAAGAGCAATCGCAGCAACAACTGTTTTCCCAGAACCTACATCCCCTTGCAATAATCGATTCATTCGGTACGGAGATGTCATATCTTTCATTATTTCATCTACAACCCGGCGTTGTGCACCAGTTAAGGGAAACGGAAGTGCATCAGTAAACTCTTGCAATTCTACTAATGAAATTTCTTTTTTCGTCCCTTTCGAGTTTTCCCTTTCCATTTTCCGTAATGTTTGCATTTTCAACTGAAACAAGAAAAACTCCTCATATACAAAACGGCGACGCGCTTGCTTTAAGTCTTCCTGTCCCACTGGAAAATGTAACCCTCTGAGCGCTTCATAGCGTGATAATAATTTATATCGACTTAACAAACCATCTGGTAACACTTCGACTATAGAATCTCCATACTCCTTAAATGCTTGTGCAACAAAACGGCGCATCTGTTTTACTGTCAGTTTTCCTTTCACTGAATATACAGGTTCTACTTCTTGTTGTCGTACAACCGGTCCAAAATTCAGTTCTGATACAGCAATTGTTTGGCGATGCTGATCCCATTTACCAGTAATCGTTACCGTTTCATCTAGATTTAACTTTTGTTTATAGTATGGTCTATTAAAACATACAGCTGTAATTAAATAACGACCGACGAGAACACGAACTGTAAGACGTGACTTCTTCTTCCCATAATATTGCAGTAAAGGAGCACTATGAACTTTTCCCTCAACTGTTACACGCTCGTCATGCTTTACTTCAGCAAGATCTTTCATCGCATAGTCTTCATAGCGGTACGGAAAATGTTCTAATAGATGAGAAACTGTATAAATTCCCATCTCGTGTAACAACTCAGATGTTTCTCCTCCGATTCCCTTTACATCCGTAACAGGAACTTGTACAACTTCATTCAAGATTCTCACGCTCCGTCACATTATTTTCTTTGATTCATTCTATTGATTATCCATTAATATCATTGACATCTGTAATTGCTCTCTTTCACCTTATATATTCTATCATAGGCATTCTAAGAGAAACTACTCTAATCCCTCTGTATAAAGTGAAACTATAATCAGTGGGGGTTTTGTTCATCCCCCACTGATTATTAGCCTTCACCAATCGGGCGTTTACGGGCAGTTTATCTCCCACCTAACTTCTTTGCTCCAGCCGAATTTAGGGATGGAAGTTTTACTGCCCACAAATAGCGGGATAAAACAAAGTTGTACAATACGTAAGAAAAGAGCCTCACTATTAGCAGCAAGGCTCTTTTCTATCATCAATATGCTAGCCTTTTGAATAAAAACTAGTAATAAATTTCATATCACTATTTCTTATCCATTAGCAAGTAAGTAACCCATTTATTTTCAAATCTTATCTTATTCTACAGAGAAGATGAAAGAATACACCGGTTGGTTCCCTGCATGTACTTCTACTTCTGCATCTTCAAAGTTCTCTTCTACAAATGCAACTAATTCAGCCACTTCTTCATCTGTTGCATCTTCACCTTGTAGGATCGTTACGATTTCAGAATCCTCATCAATTAGCGCTTCTAGTAATTGCTTTGCAGCTCCTACTTTCTCAGCATTTGTAGATACGATTTTCCCATCTGCAAGACACATGAAATCATCTTTTTGAATCGCTACACCGTCAATTTCCGTATCACGAACAGCATACGTAATCTGACCTGTTTTCACATGAGCTAAAGCTTCTTTCATGTTTTCTTCATTCTCTTCTAGCGTTCCAACTGGATTAAATGCTAACATTGCAGCCATACCTTGAGGAACTGTTTTTGAACGAATAACAATAACTTCTTGTTCTACAACTGACGCTGCTTGTTCTGCTGCCATCACGATATTCCCGTTATTTGGTAAGATGATGATTTTTTCAGCATTCGCCTCTTCAATCGCCTTCACAATATCCTCCGTACTCGGATTCATCGTTTGGCCACCTTCGATAACTTTCGTTGCGCCAATGCTCTCAAATAAAGTTTTAATACCCGATCCCATAGCTACAGTTACAATACCATACGGTTGTTTCTCTATTGGCTGATTCGTTTGTTCAGGCACCATGGTAGGTTCATCTAATAAAGCAGTATGCTGTTCACGCATATTTTCTACTTTGATCTTAATTAGACTACCGTAACGTTGTCCATAGTTCATAGGTTCTCCAGGATGTTCCGCATGAATATGAACCTTTACAACCTCATCATCCGATACAACAAGTAGTGAATCTCCGTACACACTAATATCTTCACGGAATTTTTGTTCAGAGAAATTATGTTCCTTCATTTTTTCAGGCTCTAATTTCACCATGAATTCCGTACAATATCCATACTTAATATCTTCTGTACTCAATTGGCTTTGTACACTACGGTGATGTTCTGCGCGTACCATGTCATTCATAGATGGTTGGGCAGGCATATTAGAAGAAATCGTTTCTCCTTTTAAGTCAGCTAAAAATCCTTCATACACAACAACAAGACCTTTACCACCGCTATCTACAACGCCAACTTGTTTTAATACAGGTAATAAATCTGGCGTACGATTTAACGATGCGTTTGCTTCTTTTACAACGTCTTCCATAAACAAAACAAAGTCGCGCTGTTTTTTCGCAACTGTCACTGCATATTTACCCGTTTCTCTTGCAACCGTTAAAATCGTTCCTTCAATTGGTTTCATAACCGCTTTGTAAGCTGCCTCTACTCCAGCTTCTAAAGCTGCAGCAAAATCAACTGTCGTTAATTCTTCTTTTTGTTCAATGGATTTAGAGAAACCACGGAATAACTGAGATAAAATAACCCCAGAGTTACCACGAGCCCCCATTAATAATCCTTTGGCTAAACTTACGCCGACTTTACCAGCATGCTGTGAAAGATTTGCTTTCACTTCACGTGCGCCTGAAGTCATTGATAAGTTCATGTTTGTACCGGTATCGCCATCTGGAACTGGAAATACGTTTAATGCATCAACAAGCTGAACATTATTTGTTAAATTATTGGCTCCTTGAATGATCATTTGTGATAAACGTTTTCCATCAATTTTTTGAATTGACACAGATTTTCCTCCTTAATGCACATTACAAGTTTATTACTTTAACTCCTTGTACGTAGATGTTTACAGAATCTACTGCTAGTCCTACAGTTTGATCTAATGTATATTTCACTTTAGTCTGCACGTTATGTGCTACTTCTGAAATTTTCGTACCATAGCTCACAATAATATACATATCAATATGTACTTCATCTTCATCTTTACGAACAATAACGCCTCTAGTGAAGTTTTCTTTTCGTAAAATGTCTGTTAATCCATCTTTTAACTGATTTTTTGATGCCATACCTACGATACCGTAGCAATCTACTGCGGCACCTCCAGCAATTGTTGCAATTACATCTGTACTAATATCAATTTGACCGTACTTCGTTTTAATTTCAATTGACATCTCGTTTCCCCCTTCATAAATGGTGAAAGTGAGCTAGACTACTTTAGTTACTATCATATAATCTTTTCAAAGAAAATTCCATCGTTCTTTCTTTTTCACTCTCATATTTTATGTTTTAAATTACATTTTTTTATGATGAGCAAAATAGTCCATTGTTATTATACAACATGTACCACTATAATATGTCAAGCAATTTTTCTTGATTTCACCTTTTCTTCATTGACATATAGTGTCAAGTATTTTTTCTTGATTTCTTTTTCCTACGGTGTTGCATTCTCTTTTTAGTTGTGTTAAATTATAGTAGTGTTTTTAGCATCGCATAAAAGGCTAACATTGAAAAATTACGTATGTTACGGTAGTTAAGGGAGGGAAATATAAATGGCTCGTGTTTGTGCTATCACTGGAAGAAAAGCTCGTTCTGGTAACTCTCGTTCTCACGCAATGAACGCTACAAAACGTAAATGGGGCGCTAACCTTCAAAAAGTTCGCGTACGCATCGACGGAAAAGTTCAACGTGTTTACGTTTCTGCTAGAGCATTAAAATCTGGCAAAATCGAACGTGTTTAATAATAAAAAAAAGAGCCGCTAGGCTCTTTTTTTATTATACCAATGGAAAAAGCACCGGTAATAGGTGCTTTTTTTAGTCTTTTTTGAAGGTATTTAACATCGCACGAACAATTCCACCAAGAAATTTAGGTAACTTAATTGTATAAAATCTCATGGTTTCCCTCCTAATCCCCATTACTCCACTTGTTCACTATATGATGCAAGGAGCAAAATTGTTTCTTCAATCAGTGCTTCTTATCATCATTAATATGCCAGAAGTAAATGAAAAATTACCTTTTTCCTCAATGAGTTCATTACTAATACAAAGTGTCGATCCCCACTCTATTGTTTTATTAGTAAGAGGGTACTTAAAACCGTGAAGTGTAATACCTTCTACCCTTTCAGTAACTGGTACAAATGATACGTATGGAAAATGTTCGTTTCCTTCAATTATATACATACCAAACTTTTTCACCATTATTTCATTTTTATTGTCTACAATACACATCTCTATGTTTACTTCTAATCCCTTTAAAAGCATCTGAATATTTGCTAAACCATGATCAAGTCTTCCACCAGTAGCACCAAAAATACGAATTAACTTTGGTTTCTGTTCTAAAGCCCAGCTAATTGCAATTTCTAAATCTGTTTGATCTTTTTCTCGCGGGACAATATGTAATTCATTTGTCTGCTGTCCCATCCATGCTAATTCCTCATCAGTAACTGAATCATAATCCCCAAACGCAACAGCCGGAGTGATTCCCCTTTTCAACAAACGGTACACTCCTCTATCAACGGCCGCCCAAACTACTTCTTCATTTTCATACCGAGAAAAATCTGCGCAGTATTCTGCAGGTCCTCCCGCTAAAATATGAATAATCATTTTTCCTTCCCCTTCTATTGTAAAAAGGCAATCTGCCATTCGGTAGATTGCCTTTCTCCTTATTTGCCACTCTAACATGTATAAATAGTGAAGTCTTAATGAACTAGAAGCTTCACTAGGATAACGGTTCATTCTTTATCCGCGAATTACACGAATTGCTTCACCGCGGTCTTTTTGATTGTATACTGCTGATCCCGCTACAAGAACATTCGCTCCTGCTTCAATACAAAGTCTTGCTGTTTCAGCGTTGACACCACCATCAACTTCAATTTCCACTTGTAGATTTCGCTCTTTAACCATTTCTGCAACTTGTTTGATTTTCGGTAATACAGAATGAATAAATTTCTGTCCGCCAAATCCAGGATTTACTGTCATAAGTAATACCATGTCTATATCTTCTAATACATGCTCAATCGTTGAAACTGGAGTATGTGGATTTAATACAACTCCCGCTTTAATGTCATGAGATTTAATTAACTGAATTGTACGATGTAGATGTGGACAAGCTTCTACATGGACAGTAATAATATCAGCTCCTGCTTTTGCGAAAGTTGGGATATAGTTATCAGGATTTTCAATCATTAAATGTACATCTAACGGTAATGATGTAATCGGACGGATTGCTTCTACAATTAATGGTCCAATCGTAATATTTGGTACGAAATGTCCATCCATTACATCGACGTGAATGTAGTCAGCTCCACCTTTTTCTACATCTTTAATCTCTTCCCCTAATCTTGAAAAATCTGCTGATAAAATCGATGGTGCAATTTTAATCATGACTAATACCTCGGCTTTCTCTCTCTAATTTCTTCTACGAATTGTTTGTAATTCTTATAACGATATTCGGTAATCTTTCCTTCTTCAATCGCAGCTTTCACCGCGCATTTCGGTTCAGCAAGGTGTGTACACCCTCTAAATTTACAGTATTGGCTCGCTTCTTTCAACTCTGGAAAACAATATGTAAGATCTTCTACCTCTATATCTATGAAATCAAGCGAACTAAAACCAGGTGTATCCGCAACAAGTCCGCTTCCAACTGTAATTAATTCCACGTGTCTTGTCGTATGCTTTCCACGTCCTAAATGTGAAGAAATATCATTAGTTTTCAATTCTAAATCTGGACGTAATACGTTTAGCATTGAAGATTTCCCAACACCAGATTGGCCTGCAACGACGGAAATACAACCTTCTAAGAATGGTTTCAGAATATCAATACTTTCCGATGTATTTATAGAAGTAAACAACACATCATAACCCATTTCACGATAATCATTTGCATAAGATTCAACAGTTTCTCTCATTTTTTCATCTACTAAATCCATCTTACTAATACAAATAATCGGTTTAATGTTATGATATTCAATCAATACTAAAAATCGATCTAACAGTCCTGGATTAAAATCTGGTTCTACTGCAGAGAAAACAAGAATAGCTTGATCAACATTAGCAATAGGAGGTCTAACAAGTTCATTTTTTCGATCAAATACTTCTAACACATAACCTTCATTCGGATTATCCGCTTGAAAAACAACTTGGTCTCCTACAAGTGGTGTAATTTTATTCTTTCTAAATACACCACGCCCGCGACATTGTGTAATCCCTTCCTCATTCTGCACATAATAAAACCCACTTAGAGCTTTTACAATTTTTCCTTCTGGCATATAATTCTCCTTTATTTTGTATAAAATGAAACTGCAATTAAATATGAATAGACTAGAGTTCTTTAAACAATTATTTCAAAACCCACCAAATATATATCCAGGTTCATATATTTAATCTACCATCAAATTTGAAATATTATTTACAACAGTATCACTTTTACAGCTTTTTGAATCATATATTTTTGCCTGTTATACAGTCCACGATGTAGACAGCATAACAGGCAAGAGTAGTGAATTCCATCTTCTATATAAGGACGATGGAATTCACTATTATTGAGCTGGATATGGTACTTCTTTGTCCATAATCGTTACTCCATCTCGGACAATCTTATAGTGTCCCTTTGCACCTTCTTGAATTACAAATTCTAAAGAAATAATCGCTGACTCAGTAATTGTTCTCGTTTCAACTGGTTTATCCATTTTTTGCTGCATATCTTCTTTATAAATTTCTATTGTTTGCGGCTTTTTATCACCTGTTGCAGAAGCTTCATATGGGATAGAAATGTTATCCACTTTTACCGTTTTCGTCACTTTAGGCTTCGGACCATCGGAGATAACAATCGATACTTTATCTCCTTCTTTTAAAGGTGTCCCAGGCTTTGGTAACTGTGAAATAACAAGGCCTTTATCAACCGTATCTGAATACTCTCTTTTTATATCAGAAACGAGCTTTCTTTCATTTAAATAACCTTTTACACTATTTTCAGTCCATCCTGAAAAATCACCTGGTCTTATTTGATAAGGTCCTTTACTTACCCAAACTTTCAGTTCTTGTTCCGCCTCTATAACCATTTGATCAGGCGTTGGTATTTGCTCTACAATTTCACCTTTCGGCTTATCATTTTCAATATAATTTATTGTAACTTGTTTATATTTTTCTTCTAACTCAGCTCTTATACTCTCGAAATCTTTTCCTGTCAAATCACGCATCTTACTTTTCTTTTTTCCACCTGATTGATAGATAGTAATTTTAGAGTTTTCTTTTACTACTCTTCCTGCTATAGGATCTGTTTTTATCACTTTTCCGGCTTCAACATCATCTGTATATACAAGATTAGGTTCAGTAACTTCAAACCCTTTTTCAACTAATGTATTTACAGCTGTCGTATATTTCATACCAGCCACATCAGGAACCTTCACATCTTTCGGAATAAAGAAGCCTGGAATAACAGTAAGTGCTAAGGTTATCCCTATTGCTAAAAATAAAAATGTTGTAATTAAAACTTTCAGCCATTTATTACTTCGTTTTTTCTTCTTACCTGATTCGGTCTCTTCTTTTCTTACTTGTTCATCCACTTTACTTCCTTTTAATACAATCGTTTCATCACTTACATTTTGAAATAGTTGTTCTTGTTGAATAATCGGAATCGCTTTCGTTGCTTCCATATCTTCTGGTATGTAAAATGGTTGTTCATTTATTCGTTCTGGGTATAGTGCTGTTTCAATATCTCGTTTCATCGCGTTAGCAGATTGATATCGATGAAATGGATCTTTCGCAGTCGCCTTTAATATAATATTTTCAACACTTTGTGGAATATTTTCATTCCATCTTTTTGGAGATGGCATTTCATTTTGTAAATGTTTTAACGCAATTGCAACAGCAGATTCACCAGAAAACGGTTGTCTTCCTGTTAACAATTCAAACATAACAATCCCAAGTGAATAAATATCTGATTGTTTATTCGCTATACCGCCGCGCGCTTGTTCTGGTGATAAATAATGCACCGAACCGAGCACCGAATTTGTATGTGTAATCGTTGCTGCACTTGTAGCTGTCGCAATTCCAAAGTCTGTTACTTTTATCACTCCGTCATCTCGAATCAAAATATTGTGCGGTTTAATATCGCGATGTACAATCTCAAAATGATGGGCGTGTGCCATAGCGGACGTTAACTGCTCCATTATATCAAGAGCTTCTCCTATCGGTAACATCCCTCGATCGATTATGTATTGCTTCAATGTTCGTCCAGGTACATATTCCATTACAAGATAATATATACCATCCTCTTCCCCAACATCATACATATTCACAATATTTGGATGCGACAACGTTGTAACAGATTGCGCTTCTCGATGGAAACGTTTAATAAACTCTTCATTATTTGAATAGTCGAGTCTTAATATTTTTACCGCTACATCTCGGCCAAGTATATCATCATGAGCTAAATATACATTGGCCATTCCTCCACCGCCAATCATTTTCAGCAGCTTATAACGGTCATTTAAGCGTTTTCCAATCAGCACGTTGCACTTCACCTACTTTCGTTTGTCGAATCCGCATAATCAATAATAACGAGGGTGATATTATCTTCTCCACCACGATCATTTGCTAATTGAATGAGATGCTCTCCCTTCGCCTCGAGCTGTTCATTCAATTGTAAAATTTGTTGCATATCAGCCATAGGGACTTTGTTAGACAATCCATCAGAGCAAAGAAGCAATTGATCGTCTTCTTCGAGCACCAATGTTTTAACATCTAGTCCGACTTTTTCTTCTGTTCCTAACGCTCTTAACAGAACATTCTTTTTCGGGTGATATTCTGCATCTTCTTTTGAAATTTCACCGTGCCTAACAAGTTCATTTACAAGTGAGTGATCTTCCGTTACAAGCGATGTTTCTCCCTCTGATACCATATAACAACGACTATCTCCTATATGACCTATTGTTACAAAGCTAGGTGTACAAATCGCCACGATAACCGTTGTTCCCATGCCATTACATTCTACATGCTGCTGAGAGTAAGCATATATGCGCTCATTAATAATTCCAACGTTAGTATGTAACCACTTTTCTACCTTTTTAGGCTCATTCATATTATGCGTTTGCTTCCAATAATCATGGAATAATTGAATAGCCATCGAGCTAGCTACATCGCCAGCTCGATGACCTCCCATTCCATCTGCTACTACCGCTAAAATATTTCCATCTAAATTGCGAAAAACTCCTGCACTATCTTCATTATGTTGACGAACTTTCCCTTTATCCGATAGAAACACGGCTTTCATCTCGTCACCTCGTCTCTTCTTTGCGCTCCTTTGCACGCAACTGACCGCAGGCTGCATCAATATCATGACCTTGTTCACGGCGAATTGTTACATTCACTCCACGATCTTTTAACGTCTTTTCAAATAAGAAAATTTGCTCTCGTGGCGTACGTACATAATCACGTTCTGGCACGTAGTTTACCGGAATTAAGTTTACATGACATTTTACACCTTTTAAGAGCGCAGCAAGTTCTTCAGCGTGCTCAACTTGGTCATTTTCTCCTCCAAATAAGCCATATTCAAATGTAATACGACGCCCTGTTCTATTTACATAGTATTTAACAGCTTCCATTAAATCAGGTAGCTTATAAGCACGGTTAATCGGCATTAATTTTGAACGTATCTCTGTATTTGCAGCATGCAATGAAATCGCAAAATTGATTTGCATATCTTCTTCAGCGAACTTATAAATTTTCGGAACAATTCCACTTGTTGAAACTGTCATATGTCTTGCACCAATATGAATTCCTTTTTCATGATTTACAATGCGTAAGAATGACATTAAGTTATCATAATTATCAAACGGTTCTCCAATTCCCATAACAACAAGAGAACTTACACGTTCTTCTGTTTCATCAAGTGCACGCTGAACTTCTACTACTTGCGCTACAATTTCTCCAGCCTCTAAGTTTCGTTTTAACCCACCAAGTGTAGATGCACAGAACGTACAGCCAATGCGGCAACCCACCTGTGTTGTTACACAAATGGAATTTCCATACTCATGTCGCATTAGTACAGTTTCAATAGAGTACCCATCATATAACTGGAATAGGAATTTAATCGTTCCATCCGAAGACGTTTGTTTTACTAAAGTGTTTAAAGTAGTAATATCAAAGGAATTCGACAATTTATCGCGCAATCCTTTAGCAAGGTTTGACATATCCTCATAATTTTTTACACGTTTTTTATATAGCCAATCAAAAATTTGTCCTGCACGGAACTTAGGTTCTCCTTGTTCCTTTAACCAATCTTGCATTTCATGAAGTTGTAAAGAATAAATTGATGGTTTCTTTGTTTCTAGATTCTTCTTTTGTTTTTTTACAGTCGTTTCCATGATGCTACACCTTCTTTCTTAAACAAGCAATATAAAAGCCATCTGTTGCAAAATAATGCGGTAAAATTCGTACTTGACCTTCATCAATATACGGATTTAACTTTTCTGGCATACGGTCTTTTATCGTAGTATCCCATTCAAATTCAGGATGCTCTTGTAAAAATTGCTTTATTACTTGTTCATTTTCTATTTTTTCAATTGTGCACGTACTATAAACAAGGCGACCACCTTGTTTTAACAATGGTGCTATTTTTTCTAGTATCGCAAGTTGAATCGTTGATAACCTTTCACTATCGCCCTTATCTTTACCTAACTTAATATCAGGTTTACGTCTAATAACACCAAATCCAGAACATGGTGCATCTACTAATATTTTGTCAAAAGATTCATTTGCAAAATGCTCTTGAACTTTTCTAGCATCTAAAGCCATCGTTTCTACATTTTCTAAACCAAGTCTCTTCGCCTGTTGTTCAATTAAACGTACTTTATGTGCGTGTAAATCAAGCGACATTACCTTACCAGTTCCGTCCAAACGCTCTGCAATATGAGTTGTTTTTCCGCCAGGAGCAGCACAACTATCTAGAACTGCATCTCCTTTATTCGGTTCTAAAGCACGTGCTACAAGCATTGAGCTTTCATCTTGAATAGAAAGGAAACCTTTTTTGAACGCTTCTGTATGTGCGACATTTCCTCTTTCAATTTGAATTGCATCCTCTGACAATTCGCCACGTTTTGCTTCTATACCCTCATCAGCTAATAACGCAACCGCTTCTTCTACCGTTACTTTATCAACATTTACACGTGCTGTTGGTACAGGTGGCAACATATTTACTTCACACATTTTCTCTGCTGTCTCTAAACCATATTCGGATGCCCATTCTTGTACAAGCCACATTGGGTGACTCGTTGCAATTGCAAGACGTTCTACTGGATTTTCGATTTCTTCTAACGAAGGTACACCTTCTCGCTGAATTGAACGCAATACTCCGTTCACCATACCTGAAATCCCTTTATGCCCACGACGCTTTGCAATCTCAACAGCTTCATGAATAGCCGCTCTTTCGGGAACTCGGTCTAAATATAACATTTGATATAAAGATAGGCGAAGCAACACTCTTACCCACGCTTCAACCTTTTTTCTTAAAAATGGTTGTAAATAATAATCTAGTGTGTCACGACGTTGAATTGTTCCATATACCATTTCAGTTAATAAACCAATATCTTTTCTGTCAATTGTATTTTTTTCGATCAGATTATTTAAAAGTAAGTTGCTATATGCACCACTTTTTTCTACTTGAATTAAGCCATCCAGAGCTAACTCACGAACATTTTGTCTCATGCATTTTCTCCTAACTTCGTACCAATTTCAGGTTTTGTTCCACGTAAAAATTGTGAACAACTCATACGCTTTTTACCAGACGGTTGCAATTCAGTGATTTTAACACCTGTCTCATTCCCTGTTGCAACAACAAATCCATCTTCTTCAAGAGCTACTATTGTACCTGGTTCAGCTTTCTCTGTAATAGAGATTTTCTCTCCCCACCATACTTTAATAACTTGTCCTGCCAAAGTCGTATAAGCAACTGGCCATGGATTCAATCCGCGAATGTGATTGTATACTTCTTCACCTGTTTTTGTCCAATCAATTATCTCTTGCTCACGTTTAATATTATATGCAAACGTCACTTCAGCTTCACTTTGTTTAATTGGTTCTAGTTTACCCTGAATTAGTAAAGGAACCGTTTTAGATAAAAGGTGTGCTCCTGCTTCGCTTAACTTATCAAATAATGAACCTGTTGTTTCACGCTCTTCAATTTCTACTTCTACTTGTGTTAATATATCGCCAGCATCTAATTTTTCTACCATATACATAATTGTAATACCTGTTTTCTCTTTACCTTCCATGATCGCATAATGAATTGGTGCACCACCGCGAAGTTCTGGAAGTAATGACGCGTGGACATTAATACATCTATACTTTGGCGCTTCTAAAATTTCATTCGGTACGATTTGTCCAAATGCCGCTGTTACAATTAAGTCTGGCTCTAGTGCTAATACTTTTTCATATTCGTCTTTTTCACGAATTTTTAACGGTTGTAATACTGGAATACCATGTTTTTCCGCTTCTACTTTAACAGGAGTAGGTGTTAAAACCTTTTTTCTACCAACTGGACGATCCGGTTGCGTTACAACACCCACTACGTCATATCCGTCCTCGATAAGACGACGAAGCACCGGCACAGAAAAGTCCGGTGTCCCCATAAATACTACTTTCATCATTCAAAAACCGCTCCTTTTAAACCTATTCTAATTCGCCTGCTTCATAATATCTTTTCACTTTAGATGTAAATAAAACACCGTGTAAATGATCGATTTCATGCTGAATTGCACGCGCTAAGAAGTCATCCGCTTCTAATAAAAATATTTTACCGCGACGATTTTGCGCACGTACTTTAATGTAATCTGCACGCTCCACTTCACCATAAAGTCCCGGAAAGCTTAAGCAGCCTTCGGGACCTACTTGTTCACCACGTTTTTCTAAAATAACAGGATTAATTAATTCAATTTTACCCGTATCATCACCTATATCAACAACAGCAACTTGTAAGCTTACACCTACTTGTGGCGCAGCTAGACCAACTCCGTCTGCAATTAACATTGTTTCATGCATATCTTTTAACAATTTCACTAACTTTTTATCAAAGTTAATTACTCTTTCGCATGGTGTTTCTAACACTTCATTTGGATGCTTTACAATTTCTAAAACTGCCATATTTCCCTCCGCTACATTAACATTGTTGGATTAAAATCAATTGAGATTTGTAGCTCTTTTTGCATTTCTGCTTGATAATGTTCATTTACCATTTTGAGCACGTTCTTTAAGTTTGGTTCCCGTTTGTATTTTATCATGCATTGGTAACGATATCTATCTTTTATCCTTGGAATTGCTGAAGCAACCGGCCCTAACACCATTGTTTGCCTTGAACAATGCGTTCGTAAATGACCGACAATTTTTTCCGTCACTTGGACTGCCTTTAATAATTCCGGATGAGATACAGTTACAAGTACAACGTAGTAATATGGCGGATATTGTCTCATTTGCCTCATTTGCATTTCGTGCTCATAAAATACATCATATTGTTGATTCTTTGCTAATTCTACACTGTAATGTTCCGGCGTATACGTTTGAATTACAACTTCCCCTGGCAATTCATGTCTTCCTGCACGTCCACTCACTTGTGTCAATAGCTGATACGTCTTTTCACTCGCCCGAAAATCAGGTAGATGAAGCATCGTATCCGCCGTTAAAACGCCAACAAGCGTCACCTTCGGAAAATCAAGCCCTTTTGCAATCATTTGTGTTCCAAGTAATATATCTGCTTTCTCTTCACCAAACGCCTTTAATAATTTTTCATGCATTCCTTTACGGCTTGTTGTATCCACATCCATTCGAATGACCCGCGCCTCAGGGAATAGTTTTGTGATTTCTTCTTCAACCTTTTGCGTCCCTGTACCAAAGAAACGAATATACGTACTATTACAAGCAGGACACTCCGTTGGCATATTTTCCTCATGACTACAATAATGACATTTTAAACGATGGTTCATTTTGTGATATGTCAACGAAATATCACAATGCGGACATTGTACGACATACCCACAATCACGGCACATCACAAACGTAGAATGCCCCCTTCTATTTAAAAAGAGAACCATTTGTTCTTTCTTTTCTAATCGATCTGCTATTTTTTCATGCAGTGCCTTTGAAAACATTGAGCGATTTCCATCACGAAGCTCTTCACGCATATCAACAATTTCTACAGTCGGCAAAGCTTGTTTGTTCATACGTTTTTCCATTGTAAGCAACCCATAGACACCTTTTTTCGCTCTAGCAAACGATTCAAGTGTCGGCGTTGCACTTCCGAGAACGATTGGACACTTATGGTATTGTCCTCTCCACACTGCTACATCTCTCGCATGATACTTCGGGTTATCTTCTTGCTTATAACTCGATTCATGTTCCTCATCAATAATAATGATTCCTAAATTTTCAAAGGGAGCAAAAATAGCTGAACGCGCACCAACTACCACTTTCACTTCTTTTCTTAAAATTTTGCGCCATTCATCATACTTTTCTCCAACAGAAAGCGCACTGTGAAGAACTGCAACTTGCGAACCGAACCTACCTTTAAAGCGATCTACCATCTGGGGCGTTAGCGCAATTTCAGGAACAAGCACAATTGCTTCTTTTCCTTTCTCAAGCACCGCTGCTATAGATTGTAAATACACTTCAGTCTTACCACTTCCTGTAACACCATATAGTAAAAATGGATTGTAAGTTTCATTTGTAATTGATGACAAAATCGGTGTAATTACTTGTTTTTGTTCCTCAGTAAGCGGAAATGGTTTCGTTTGTTCAAAATCATCATCGTCATACGGATTCCGGTATACTTCTACATACTTTTCTGAGATTAGACCCTTTTTAACAAGTGATTTTATTGGAGCATCTGTTATTTGTAATTCTTCTGTTAAATTTTTCAACGGTACACTTCTGTAGTTTTCTACAAAATAATAGAGTACATCTTGTTGTTTTTTACTTTTCAGTTCAAATGCTGCTAATTCCAATTTATCTGCCGGCAACTCCGGTTGAACTACTCTTTGTTTCTTCTTCTGCACTTTATCCTTTACTTGATAAACCACTTCAGTCGTACCATTTTTAATTTCTTGTTGAATAGTGCGATATAGGTGCGGCTGCGCTTCGATAGCTTCCCAATCTATCGTTTCCTTCCCTTGAAATAAAGAAAGAATTTCTGGCACTACTTCTTCTTGGTTACGAAGTTGCAGACGCTTTTTATATGTTGCTTTTATCGCCGTCGGAAGCATCACCTGAAAGGCTGATATCATATAACATAACGTTTCATTTGTAAGCCAATACCCAAGCTTTAATAATTCATCATTTAAAACCGGAGTGACATCTAATATTTCATACAACGCTTTTAACTTTTTACTTTCTAGATCAACCGAATCCTTTATGCCAATAATAAAACCTTGCAATTTCCTCGGACCGAATGGGACTACTACACGCATTCCTGTTTGCACGATATCTTCCCATTTTTCAGGGATAATATAATCAAACGGTCGATCTGTTTGACGTGCAGGTACATCAACAATTACACTTGCAAACTTCATACATGATCATCTTCTAACATCATTTCTATTTGCTTTAATATTTCACGAGCCACTTCTTTCTTCGTTAAAAGTGGCAGCTCAATAATTTCTCCATCTTTTCTATACATTGTCACAATATTTGTATCTGTACCAAAGCCAGCTCCTTGCGCCTTCACGTCATTCGCAACAATCATATTTGCATTTTTCTCACGTAATTTTCTCGTTGCGTATTCCTCTATGTTTGTCGTTTCAGCTGCAAAACCGATAAGTAACTGTTGGTCCTTTTTCTCACCTAACGTTTTTAAAATATCCACTGTTCTTTCTAATTCAATTACAGCATCGCCATTTTTCTTTTTCATTTTATTATCATGCACATATTTTGGGCGGTAATCTGCAACTGCTGCTGTTTTGATGACAACATCCACATTCTGATAATGTTGAAGGACTGCCTCTAACATATCTTGTGCAGATTCTACTTGTATTCTTGTTACATGTAATGGTGACTCTAATGCTGTCGGTCCTGACACAAGTATGACATCAGCACCTAAGCCTGCTGCAACTTCTGCGATCGCATACCCCATCTTTCCAGAAGAAAAATTCGTCATAAAACGAACCGGATCAATCTTTTCACGTGTCGGTCCAGCTGTTATTAATATTCGCTTTCCTTGCAATGGTTTTTGTTCTGAGAAAGCCTCTTCTAGCCGTCCAATAATCGCTTCAGGTTCTTCCAGTCTTCCTTTTGCTACATAACCACATGCTAAAAAACCTTCCCCAGGCTCAATAAATGTATATCCTAATGTTTTTAACGTCATCATGTTTTTTTGAACAATTTTATTTTCATACATATGCACATTCATAGCCGGTGCAATCCACACTGGAGCTGTAGTAGCTAACAAAGTAGTTGTAATCATATCATCAGCAATACCGCCAGCTAACTTTCCAATGCAATTAGCTGTAGCCGGTGCAACAAGTACAACATCTGCCCAATCCGCTAAATCAATATGAGCGATAACAGCCGAGTCTCTCTCATCAAACGTATCCGTATATACATCATGGCGAGAAAGTGCTTGAAATGTAAGAGGCGTAACAAACTTCATTGCCGACTCACTCATCATTACTTTTACAAGAGCGCCAGCTTGTGTTAATTTACTTGTTAACGCAGCCGCTTTAAAAACTGCAATGCCTCCTGTTACACATAGAAGTATCTTTTTCCCTTTTAGCATATGACTCGTCCTCTTTCTTTTTCAAACTTATTCTACTGAAATAGAATTTTCAGCTCGTCAGTACCAGTATTTCGTTCCGTCTTTTTCGATTCCTTTTCATCCCTATCGTAAAAAAATAACAACCTACTTGTAAATAGGTTGTTACCGTTACATAGAAAATTATAAAGTCTATGTTTTAATTTGTCGAAAAGAATGTCTTAATCGATTATTTTGTCATCGCATGGTACATATTTTAATACTTCTGCATCGATTTCTTCTAATGATTTACCTACACATTTATGAGAAACAGGCTTTTCAATAACACAATTGTCAGCAATTTGCATTTCACGTGCACGCTTTGCAGCTACTGTTACAAGTGTATATTTAGAATCGATTTTTGTTAATAATGAGTCAATTGATGGATTTAACATAATTATAGACCCTCCGTCATTTCTTTATAGTATTTTGCCACTCTTTCGCGGCGGCAATGTTCACCAACCACAATTGCTTTAATTCGGTCGCAAGCTAATTCAACTTGATCGTTTTCTACAACATAGTCATAAGCGTCCATCATTTCGATTTCTTCTTTCGCTACAGTTAAACGATTTTCAATAACATCTTCAGTTTCTGTACCACGGCCGACAATTCGGTTCTTTAGTTCAGATAAACTTGGAGGTGCTAAGAAAATAAATACACCTTCAGGGAAAGCTTTCTTAACTTGAATTGCTCCTTGTACTTCAATTTCTAAGAACACATCTTTTCCTTCTTGTAACGTTTTTTCAACATAATCAATCGGTGTTCCGTAATAATTACCAACGAACTCAGCCCATTCAAGTAACTTTTCATTACGAATCATTTCTTCAAATTCTTCTCTCTCTTTAAAGAAATAATCCACACCATCTACTTCACCTTCACGCGGTTTACGTGTCGTTACTGAAATAGAGTACTGAAAACGTGTGTCTTCATGGCTAAACAGCTCTTTTCGAACCGTTCCTTTCCCGACACCAGAAGGTCCCGAAAGAACGATGAGCAATCCTCTTCTACTTCTCATAAATATGTAAAACCTACCCTTCCTCACTTAAATCTTCTTTATTATTCAAACGATGTGCAATCGTCTCTGGCTGAATTGGACTTAATACTACATGCCCATCATCCATAACAATAACCGCCCTTGTTTTTCTCCCATACGTAGCATCAAGCAAAGCATTATGTTCACGCGCTTCCTGTACTGTTCGTTTAATAGGAGCTGACTCCGGACTTACAATAGCAATAATTCGATGAGCAGATACAATATTTCCGTATCCAATATTTAAAAACCGCATGGCCATAGTTTGCGCCTCCTAGTAAGTCTATCCGATTTCTCCACCACGTATAACTTTATATATTTTTTGAAAGCTACTCAATATTTTGTACTTGTTCACGAATTTTTTCAAGGTTATTTTTCATTTCTACGACATATTTTGAAATTGTTAAGTCATTTGCCTTAGAACCTATCGTATTTACTTCCCTATGCATCTCTTGCACAATGAAGTCCATTTTCCTTCCAACAGGCTCTGTAATTTGCAGTGCTTCACGAAATTGATCTAAATGACTCTGTAATCGAACTAATTCTTCGTGAATATCTGAACGCTCTGCAAATATTGCTATTTCTGTCAACAATCGTTGTTCATCTAAATCTTGATTATGTAATTCTTTTAAGCGATTTTCTAATCGTTCACGATATTTTTGTGTGACAATTGGTGCATGTGGAATAATTGCATTTACACAATTATGAATCTCTTGCAAACGATATGCTATATCTTTATGTAATCGTTCTCCTTCGCCATCTCTCATCGTTTTCAACATATGAGCAGCTTGGCGAACAGCCTCATATAAACCGGTTTCAAATTGTTCATTTACATTTTCTATTTCTTCAACTGCCGTTACTTCTGGCATTCTCATTAGTTGCCCAAGTGTAATAGAATCTTGTAATTGAAATTTCCCTTTTATATTTTCCATAATGGATTGGTACTGTTCAAGAAGTTCCCAATTCACAGTTAATTTTCTTTCAACAAGCCCTTCACCTGTTATACTAATAGACACTTCAATACGTCCACGGCGAACTTGCTTTGCAATTATTTTACGAATCTTGTCTTCAAACACCATCATTTGCTTCGGAAGCCGAATACTCATTTCTAAAAAACGATGGTTCACCGACTTCATTTCTACTGTTATTTGAAAAGTATCGTTTTCTACCTTCGATCTTCCAAATCCTGTCATACTACAAATCATCTTTATCACATCCAAGCCATGAAATAACTCAATGAAAAAGGTAATAGAGATGCAACTCTACTACCTTCTGTAAATTATATCATATTTTCATATCATTGACTATTTCAAGTTTAATCCCTTCTTATATAACAGTGGCTTTTTCTTTTTTTCCTTTTTTCTTGTTAATAAGGATCCTACTAATAAGAAGGTAGGAATAGATGATAATCCCCCAATTAACAACCAATCTCGTGCTTGTATCGGCATTGTGCTAAAAATCGGCTGTAATGGTGGATAATATATAACTACAAGCATTAACAGTAAAGAAATAATAACCGCCCCTACTAAATATATATTTCCAAACGGGTTGCGGTGAAATATAGAATGTTCACTACGACAATCAAATACATGAATAAGCTGAGCCAGTACTAATGTTGCGAAGGCTACCGTTTGTGCATACTTCAATTCATTCGGATGCTGGTTAAATGCAATAATAAACGCTACTAATGTCACTGCTCCGATTAGAAAACCACGACTTATAATTTTCCACGCAAGCCCTCTAGCGAACACCCCTTCTTTCGGATGGCGTGGTGTTCTCTTCATCACATCTCCTTCAGCCTTATCCAAACCTAATGCCATCGCTGGTAAACCGTCAGTAACTAAGTTCACCCATAAAATTTGAATTGGAACCATCGGCAATGGCAGTGCCAGTAACATCGCAAATAACATAACTAAAATTTCACCAACGTTAGATGCTAACAAATACCGAATAAACTTCCGAATATTTTCATATATGTTTCTACCTTCTTTAATCGCCGATTTAATCGTAGCAAAGTTATCATCTAACAACACAAGTGAAGAAGCTTCTTTTGCAACATCTGTCCCTGTAATTCCCATCGCAATCCCTATATCAGCTGTTTTAATAGCTGGAGCATCGTTCACTCCATCACCTGTCATAGCTACTATATGCCCCTTATTTTGCAGCGCCTTAACGATTTTCAATTTATGCTCAGGAGACACACGAGCGAATACATACGTATCTTCTACAATATCTTCTAATGCCTCTACATCCATATTCGCAAGTTCTACACCTTCAACAACGCGTCCACCCGCTGGTAAAACCCCTAACTGTTCCGCAATTGCCATTGCTGTCACTTTATGATCTCCCGTAATCATTACCGTTCTAATACCAGCTTCCTTACACTCTTTCACCGCTTGCGCCACTTCTGGTCTTGGCGGATCTATCATTCCTTGTATTCCAACAAGCATAAAATCCTGTTCGACTTCTCTTTCGTGTTCAATTGAATCTGTAGCTTTTAACGGTTTAAATGCCACCGCAATCGTTCGTAAAGCCTGACTTCCTAAACTATGAATCGCTGCCTGCACTTCTTTTCGATACATTTCACTTAAAGGCTGCTGCTTATTTCCCCACAAAATTGTTTGACTCATTTGCAAAAGAACATCTGGCGCTCCTTTTGTAATAACAAATTTTTTACCTTCACGATCACGAACGATAACGCTCATCATTTTTCTAGTTGAATCAAAAGGAAATTCACGAATGACTTCAAACTTTCCTTTAAGAGCTTCACGTGATATTCCCGCCTTCATTGCAGCCGCAACGAGAGCTCCCTCTGTTGGATCTCCATCTAACACATACGTCTTTTTCTTTTGAATAACATTCGCATTATTACATAAACAGCCAAATGTAAGTAGTTGATACAATGATTTCGTCTTAGTAGGGTCAATTACTTCTTCACCTTTCATAAACGAACCCGTTGGCTCATAGCCTTGACCTGTTACTTTCCACAATTCTCCGCCTGACCACATATGCGTTACCATCATTTTATTTTGTGTCATTGTTCCTGTTTTATCTGAGCAAATAACAGAAGCACAGCCTAACGTTTCTACAGCTGGTAACTTTCGCACAATTGCCCTCTTTTTAATCATACGCTGTACACCAAGTGATAGCGCAACCGTAACGATAGCTGGTAATCCTTCTGGAATAGCTGCAACAGCAAGCGAAACCCCAGCCAAAAACATGTGATACACTTCATTCCCTTGATATACACCAGCTAATACAACAAGAGCTGTCAAAATAAGAGCAACAATAATCAAAATTTTCCCAAGCTGTTCTAATCTTCTTTGTAATGGCGTTTCCATTTGTACAGCATTTTGCAACATATTTGCAATTTGCCCCATAGCTGTATTCATTCCAGTCGCTACGACTACTCCTGTTCCAGCACCTCTCGTTATCATCGTCCCCATAAATGCCATGTTTTTTTGATCACCAATTGAAACATCTTGGCCTTGTAACGCCTCTACCTTCTTTTGTACAGGCAATGACTCTCCTGTAAGAGCCGATTCTTCAATATATAAACTTGAAGATTCCACAAGGCGAACATCCGCGCCAATACGGTCACCACTAGAAAACTTAATAATATCACCTAGTACAAGTGCTTTTGACGGCGCTTTTATCCACTTCCCATTTCTTAGTACAGTAACTTGAGGAGCTGCCAATTCTTTTAAAGCTTCCAACGATTTTTCAGCTTTCCTCTCTTGAAAAAAACCGAGGACACCATTGATAATAACAATTGCAACAATTGCAATCGAATCAATATACTCTCCTAAAAAAGCTGAAATAATTGTAGCACCAAATAAAACAAGTACCATAAAATCTTTAAATTGCGCTAAAAACACCATAAGCGCAGAAGGCCGCTTTGCTTCTTGCAATTCATTTGTACCAAATTTCTTTAATCGGCCCTCTGCTTCTTGCTCTGTAAGACCTACCTCCACATTCGTATTCGTTCTTTCCTCCACTTCATGTGCTCGCATTTCATACCAATTCATCCTGCCATCGACCTCCTGATTCCAGACATACTCTAATGAAAGCTTATTCAGCCTCGTCCAAAAAAATGCTATAATTAACTTTTAGTTAGAAAGGAGTGTTCATTCATGGCATTCGATGGATTATTTACAAGAGCAATTACACATGAAATTGCAAATTCTCTTCAAACAGGAAGAATTTCAAAAATATATCAACCCTCAAAATATGAAGTTTTATTACATATTCGAGCAAACGGAAAAAATCAAAAGCTGATTCTTTCATCTCACCCTACATATGCGCGTATGCACTTAACAAATCAAAACTACGATTCACCAGCGCTACCGCCGATGTTTTGTATGCTTCTTCGCAAGCATTTAGAAGGTGGATTTATTGAAAAAATTGAACAAATTGACTTAGAACGTATTATTCAAATTACAGTCCGCAGTCGTAATGAAATCGGTGACGAATCAGTAAAAACATTAGTAATCGAAATAATGGGACGACACAGTAATATTATCTTAGTAGATACGAAAACAAATGTTATTTTAGATAGCTTAAAACACGTTTCTTTAGCGGTAAACCGACATCGTACTGTATATGCTGGAGCTGAATATGTTGCCCCACCAGCACAACATAAAGTTAATCCGCTTCTTATCGAAACAGAAGATGATTTCATTAAACCGCTCGACTTTTTATCTGGCAACATGGACAAACAACTTGTCGGAGCATTCATGGGAATTTCCCCATTATTTGCAAAAGAAGTTGTAAAAAAAGCAGGTATGGCAAATGAAAAAGCATTATCTGAAGCTTTCTTCAGCTTGCAAAAACCATTGCTAACACATCAGTACGTGCCAGCAATGATAACAGCAAATGGAAAAGAGTTCTTTTACCTATTCCCTCTTTCTCACTTACAAGGAAATGAAAAAACATTTTCATCTGTTAGTGTATTATTAGATCGTTTCTTCTTTGGTAAAGCAGAGCGCGATCGTGTAAAACAACAAGCTCACGATTTAGAACGATTTATGCAAAATGAGAAGTCAAAAAATGAAAAGAAACTAATTAAACTGGAAAAAACATTACAAGATGCCGGAAAAGCAGATAAATATCAACTATTTGGAGAGCTACTTACAGCCAATATGTACGCCTTGAAAAAGGGTGATAAAGAGATTGAAGTCGTTAACTATTACGACGAAAATGGTGGGACTGTAAAAATCACATTAAATCCTTTAAAAACACCATCTGAAAATGCACAACGCTATTTCCAAAAGTACCAAAAAGCGAAAAATTCAGTTGCTATTGTAGAAGAACAAATCGTAAAAACAAATGAAGAAATTCTTTATTTTGATAGCTTACTTCAACAAATGGAGGCTGCTTCTTCAAAAGATATTGAAGAGATTCGTGAAGAACTGGCCGAAGAAGGTTATGTGCGCAATCGTAAGAAGAAAAATGCAAAGAAAAAACCGACAAAACCAGTATTGGACAAATATTTAGCTAGTGATGGTACAGAAATTTTCGTCGGTAAAAACAATAAGCAAAATGATTATTTAACAACGAAATTCTCCCGTCGCGATGAAATTTGGTTACATACGAAAGACATACCTGGGTCCCACGTTGTCATTCGTTCTCTTGAACCTACGGAAGAGACTTTACATGAGGCCGCTAAAATCGCTGCTTATTACAGTAAAGCAAAAGATTCTAGCTCTGTTCCTGTGGATTTCACAAAGGTACGCCATGTCAAAAAACCGAGCGGTGCAAAACTTGGATTTGTTACATATGACAATCAACAAACATTATATGTAACACCAGATGCTGATACAGTAATGAAATTAAAAGCGTAAATACTTAAAAATGCGTTGCTAGCAAGCAACGCATTTTTCTATGTTTTCAGCTTAGTTCATATACCCATTCACTAATTCATAACATCTTTCTTTTGTCATCTTATATTTTTCATCTGCAGCTTTGATATATCTCATCGTTCCATTATTTTCATCTGTAGCAATTGCTTTAACTTTACTTTCCTAACTTCAATATTGTCAAAAAATTTGACAGTGCTATTTCATATTTGTATAAATTTTTTGACAGTGTGTAAAGAAAGTGAATCTTGAGTTGATGTTTTTTTCATTCTCCCAACTGCTAATTGAAGTAATCTGTATTTCACGAGCAGCCCACCGCCCACAAATAATGGGCTAAATTTCTTATCTTCTCTAAAACATATGTAATTCCCACTATCTTTTCTCTAAAGATATTTTTTGGCACGCTATTTGCTTTATTCAATACTGTGAAAAGGGGGCATTAACATGACTTTAAGAATTAATAAAATCCAAAATCAACTAAAAAACTATGAAATTGACGGATTACTTATTACAAAAAAAGAAAATCGCCAATATGCAACAGGCTTTACAGGTAGTGCTGGCGTCGTCTTAATCTCTGCGGATAACGCTGTTTTTATAACTGATTTTCGCTATGTAGATCAAGCAAAATCACAAATAAAAGACGCTGAAATTATTATGCATACAGGAAATTTAGAGAAAGAAGTTGCAAATCAAGTATCGAAATTAAACATTCAAAAACTTGGAATTGAAGAAAATAACATGACATTGCAACAATATAAAAACTTACAAAAATACATACATGCGGAAATCGTTCAGGTGTGCGAAATCATCGAAGATATTCGTATTATTAAAGACACACCCGAAATAGAAACAATGAAAATTGCCGCTACTATTGCTGACGAAGCTTTCCAACACATTCTCAGCTTTCTAAAACCGGGAATAAGCGAAACTGAAGTCCGAGATGAATTAGAATTTTTCATGCGAAAAAAAGGAGCTACGTCCTCATCGTTTCAAATCATTGTAGCTTCTGGTGTTCGTTCTTCTCTTCCTCATGGCGTTGCATCAAATAAAATCATTGAACGAGGCGATATGATTACATTAGATTTCGGTGCGCTTTATAACGGATATTGTTCCGATTTAACACGTACTGTAGCAATCGGCGAACCATCAGAAGAATTCAAAAAAATATATAATGTTGTATTAGAAGCATTGAAGCGTGGAACTGAAGCCATTAAACCTGGAGAAACTGCGAAAAGTATCGATGATATAACGAGAGATTACATTACAGAACATGGATACGGTCAATACTTTGGCCACTCTACCGGGCACGGTCTCGGGTTAGAAATACATGAACCGCTTCGCCTATCCCAAGAAAGTAAGGCAACTTTACAAGAAGGTATGGTTGTTACAGTTGAGCCGGGTATTTACATACCAAACTGGGGCGGTTGTAGAATTGAAGACGATATCGTCATTACAAAAGAAGGCTATGAGGTTATTACAAAGGCAAATCGGGAACTAATTGTCATTCCCTGTTAAAAATCATGAACTTTTAAACAGGAGTTTTTTCTTTACACATAGAATTCCTTCTCTGGAGTAATTGTTTAAAGAGGGGGAATTTTAATTGAACTTTGTAATCGATAAGATAGATGGTTTACAGCTTGAATTTTCAAAACTTGTTTCCATGATGAATTACGCTCGCTATACAACAATGCAGGCTGCCGAAGGCTTAACAATTGAAGAACTTGATTATTTGTATGATGATGAAGCAAACTCAATTGGTATGCTTTTGTACCATATGGCTGCTATTGAATTTTACTACCAAATTCATACCTTTGAAGATCGTGAACCAACAGATGCTGAATTAGAACACTGGTTACCTGCTGTTGAGTTAGGAAATCTTGGACGCGAGAAAATAAAAGGCAACTCAATAGAATTTTACATCAATACATTACAAGAAGTGCGCTCTAAAACGATTGAAATATTTCAATCGTTACCTGATGAATGGCTATTTAAAACGACAGATTTTTGGCATGACAAACCAGCAAATAACTACTTTAAATGGTTTCACGTATTTGAAGATGAAATCAATCATCGCGGACAAATTCGTTTAATTAAAAAGATGCAAAAAGCTCATGCAGTGAAATAAGAAAGTGCCACCGAATAAGGTGGCATTTTCTTTTATTCATTTACAGTACATGAAATTTCACTTTTTTCTTTTTCCTATACTCACATACTTTCACTGCTTTCATACAATAAACTACACGAACGCCTAAAGGATGTGAATGTTATGGGAGTTGAATTAACGCTTTTACATGCTCTCTATGTTCTTTGTTTACTGACTATCATTACCTTCTTTATTCTTCGAAAAGATACAACGATCATTTGTATCTTTTTTATCTTTTTGTTAGCACTTACCGCAACAAGTTCTATCCCTCTTGCCATTAGCGGTATTTTTCAAAGTTTCATTTACGCCATTACTGAATTATTACCAACTATATTAATCATCTCCATTATCGTATCAATGAGCAATCTACTCGTTCATACCGGCATAAATGATACGATGATTTCACCGTTTACAAAGATGATTCGTACCCCTACCCTCGCCTACTGGATTATCGGTCTTTTAATGATGACAATTTCTTTCTTCTTTTGGCCCTCTCCTGCTGTCGCCTTAATGGGAGCTATTTTATTACCAGTCGCTGTACGCGTCGGCCTTCCTCCGATTGGAGTCGCAATTGCTATGAACTTATTTGGACACGGCATCGCCTTATCTGGCGACTTCGTTATTCAAGGTGCTCCGAAATTAACAGCGGACGCTGCTGGTCTCCCTGTTTCCAGTGTCGTATCTGCAAGTGTTCCCCTCGTTATTGTTATGGGCGTTGTTACAACTTCTGTCGCTTTTTTCTTCTTACGAAAAGAATTTCATACAGGATTATCGTTGCAAAATTCCTCTTCATCAACTGAACCATCTAAAACTACTATTTTTTTATCTCCTCGCATAAAGAAATGGCTCGCTATATGTATCCCTATCGTATATATCATTGATATCCTTTGTATGATGCAGTTTAAACTACAAGGAAGCGATGCTACAGCGCTTATCGGCGGAACGACTGTTATTATGATCATTATCATTTCTCTCATCGCCTACAAAGGAAATGGTCTAAATAAAACGACCGATTATTTTATAACAGGGCTCCAATTTGGATTTAAAATTTTTGGTCCAGTTATTCCGATTGCTGCACTTTTTTATTTAGGAGATAGTGGCTTTGTAAAAATTATTGGGGACTATTTACCGAAAGGTTCACATGGAATCATAAATGACTTAGGAATCGCATTATCTCAAACGGTTCCTTTAAATCAATATGTATCAGCTGGGACATTAACTATCGTTGGTGTTATAACAGGCTTGGATGGATCTGGTTTTTCAGGTATATCACTCGCTGGTTCAATTGCCAATCTTTTCGGAACAGCACTTGGCCATGGAACAGCCACCCTAACAGCACTCGGGCAAATTGCAGCTATATGGACCGGGGGCGGAACCTTAATTCCTTGGGCGCTTATTCCTGCCGCTGCTATTTGTAAAGTAGATCCATTTGAACTTGCACGCCGCAATTTTTTACCAGTTGGGATTGGTTTAATTGTCACCACGATTGTTGCGATGTTTATCCTATAACGTAAGCAAATATTCTCTTGCTTACGTTTTTTTATTGTACAATTCATCATAATGTACTGACTTTCAAAAGGGATTAGTTATTACTTAGCGAAATTATATTAGGAGAGTAATTCTTTTAAAACGTTTACGAAAAACAGATTACTGCAATTAGAAAAGGGGACATAACTATGAATGAATTGATTTTCGTCTTATTTCTTTGTCCATTACTTATTTTTATCGTTTCTGTTATCGGAACACGTAGAACGAAAACGTATTACGTAATGCCGATTGTAACGTTTGCTAGTTTTTTAATAATAGGTGTTTTCGCCTTTACTTCAAAATTTTTCTTTTGGGTTGGTATGTATAGTATCTTCTCATTTATCGTTTCTTATATGACTCTATTATTTGTGAAAGGATATGAAGTTGTAGAAAGCAATAAGTAGTTATTAGTAAGGAGATTGTAATATGCTTTTTTAACAATGATATAAAAAACGACTGCGTTTCCCCCCGCAGTCGTTTTTTTCGTGTTACGCTGTAACCCAAGCTTCATCAGCTGGATTTTTACGCCACTCTTGTAATTTTTTCGTTTCAGCTTGTCCGATCATACCTTTTTCTGCTGCAACTTCAGTTAATGCACTGTAATCACTTAAAGAATATGACGCTACGTTTGCTGCTTCTAGTTTCTCTTTTCCTGACTCGAGCTCGTACGTGAAGATTGATACGATTCCTAATACTTCACAGCCAGCTTCACGAAGTGCTTCTACACATGTAATTGCACTACCGCCAGTTGAAATTAAGTCTTCTACTACTACTACTTTTTGACCTTTTTCAGCTTTTCCTTCGATTTGGTTCCCTTTACCGTGACCTTTTGCCTTACTACGTACGTAGCACATTGGTAAATCCATACGTTCGCTTACCCATGCAGCGTGCGCAATACCAGCAGTTGCTGTTCCTGCAATAACTTCTACAGTTGGGAAGTGCTCTTTAATTAATTCTTCTAATCCAGCTGCGATCGCTTGGCGTACTTTTGGATAAGATAAAGTTAAACGATTATCACAGTAAATTGGTGATTTCATACCAGAAGACCAAGTGAATGGATCATTCGGTTGTAAAAATACTGCTCCAATTTCTAATAAATGCGATGCGATTTCTTTTTTCATACTGTTACACCTTCCCACTGTTGTTTTACTGTTTTATACGCTTCAAGCGGATTTTCTGCTTTTGTAATACTACGTCCAACTACGATGTAGCTTGAACCAAGTTCCCTCGCACGTTTCGGTGTTGCTACGCGCACTTGGTCATTCACATCATCACTTGCAAGACGAATCCCCGGTGTTACTGTTACAAATTCATTTCCGCATACTTCACGTAATTTTGGTACTTCAAGTGTTGAACAAACAACGCCATCAAGTCCACTTTCTTTCGTTAATTTTGCATAATGAGCAACCGCTTCTTCTAACGTTTTCTCAATACCAATCTCTTTTTTCATCATAGCTTCCGAAGTGCTTGTTAGTTGTGTAACTGCAATACAAATCGGTCTCTCTTTTCCTTCTTGCTTACCTTCCTCTAATCCCTCAATCGCAGCTTTCATCATACTACTTCCCCCAGCAGCATGAACATTTACCATATCTACATCTAGACTAGCTAGGCTACGCATAGCGCTTTTTACCGTATTCGGAATATCATGAAGTTTTAAATCTAGAAAAATCTTATGCCCTTTTTCTTTTAAGTACGTAATAATTGCAGGACCCTCTTTGTAAAATAACTCCATACCCACTTTGACAAATAACTCTTCCCCTTCAAAGTGATGTAAGAATTGTTCTACCTCTTGTTTCCCTGGAAAATCTAGTGCAACAATTAGCGACTGTGACATACTTACTTCCAGCTCCTTCCTCGACATTCCGAAATGTGATCAAATCCTAATTCATCTAGTAATGCTGGTAATTCTTCAATAATTGTCGGACATACGAACGGATCGATAAAGTTCGCCGTTCCAACTGCAACCGCGCTTGCGCCAGCATAGAAGAATTCAATTACATCTTCCGCTGTTTCAATACCACCCATTCCGATAATCGGAATGTTAACCGCTTGACTTACTTCATGTACCATACGAATTGCTACTGGCTTAATCGCAGGCCCTGATAGTCCGCCCGTACGGTTTGCTAAAATTGGTTTTGCAGTTTTTAAATCTAGACGCATACCAAGCAATGTATTAATCATCGTTAAACCGTCCGCACCCGCATTTTCAATTGCTTTTGCAATTTCCACAATGTTTGCCACGTTCGGTGACAATTTCACATATACCGGTACTTCAGAAACCTCTTTTACTCGCTTCGTTAAATCAGCAGCAATTTCAGGATTTGTACCAAAAGCGATACCACCCGTTTTTACGTTTGGACAAGAAATATTTAATTCTAGCGCATGAACATTAGGTGCCTTTGAAATTGCCTTCGCAACCGCTACGTAATCCTCAGCTTGTGAACCCGCAACGTTTGCAATAATCGGAAGATCAAATTGCTCGAGAAAAGGTAATTCAGAATTCATTACCTTTTCTAATCCAGGATTTTGAAGCCCGATTGCATTTAGCATTCCGCCTGGTGTTTCAGCAACACGAGGCGTTGGGTTTCCATAACGAGGTTGTTCTGTTGTCGCTTTAATCATAATTGATCCAAGTACACTTAAATCATAGAACTGTGCATACTCACGACCAAATCCGAAGCAACCAGATGCTGGGATGATTGGATTTTTTAATGATAACCCTGGTAATTCAACTTGCAATCTGTTCATAGTACAACCTCCCCGATTGGAAATACTGGTCCGTCGCTACACACCTTCTTGTAAGAATGTCCACTCGGATCTGCTTGTAAATGGCATACACATGCGAAACATGCTCCGATGCCACAGCCCATACGTTCTTCTAATGAAATGTAGGCTTTTCTCTCCTTATAGCGCCCTTCTAATGCACGAAGCATCGCTAAAGGTCCACATGAGTAGAGAATGTCAAAGTCCATTCCATAGCTATCAATTACATCTGTTACAAACCCTTTTGTACCATGTGTACCATCAACTGTTGCAACATACGTATCACCAAGCTCTGCGAATTTCTCTTCATAGAAGACAACATCTTTCGTTTGGAAACCTAAGATGTGAATAACGCGTACTCCTTTTGCTACAAGACGCTGTGACAATTCATATAGTGGTGGTACACCAATCCCCCCACCAACTAATAGAGCCGTTTGTCCAGATTGCGCTTCTTCTACAGGAAATCCATGACCAAGTGGTCCTAACACATCTACAAGTTCACCTTGTTTTCTTTTCGCTAATGTTTTTGTTCCTTGTCCTTCCGCACGATATAGCATTGTAAATTCGTTCTTGTCTTGATCAACATTACAAATACTAATTGGGCGGCGCAGAAGGGGCGTAATGCCCTCTGCTACCTTAATGTGTACAAACTGCCCTGGATCCTTCATTTGCTGCACTAGATCCCCTTGAAGCACTAATTCGTAAATGTTTTTTGCGATTTCTTTTTGGTTAACGACGATCATATTTTGCTTTTGCATCATGCATGTACCACCTCGTGACGCTTCGTTTGCGTAATTTCTTTCATTGAATGAGCTGAGAATGTCATAGATTCTAATACTCTCAAGATTGCTCTCGTTGTATCAAGTGATGTTAAGCAAGCCACACCATTTTCTACTGATTCACGGCGAATGCGGAAACCATCACGCGCTGGTTGTTTTCCTTTTGTTAATGTATTGATTACAAACTGCGCTTTCCCTTGACGGATAATATCAAGTAAGTTGTAGTCTTCAGAATCAATTTTGTTTACAACTTGCACCGGAATGTTTTGTTCTGTTAGGGATTGTGCTGTTCCTGCTGTTGCTAATAAATTATAGCCGATTTCATGGAAGCGTTTTGCAATTTCCAGCGCTTCTTCTTTATCTTTATCCGCTACAGTGATAATTACTGATCCGTGCGTTGGAATGTTAATTCCTGAAGCAACAAGTCCTTTATATAATGCTTTTTCAAGCGTTAAATCTTTACCCATTACTTCCCCTGTTGATTTCATTTCAGGCCCTAATGTTGTATCAACTGAGCGTAGTTTCGCAAATGAGAATACCGGTGCTTTTACATACACTTCCTTCTCTTCTGGGTGATAGCCAGTTCCATATCCTTGTTCTACAAGGTTTTGACCTAAAATAACTTTCGTTGCGATATTTGCCATCGGTACGCCTGTAATTTTACTTAAGAATGGTACTGTACGGCTCGCACGTGGATTTACTTCAATTACATACACTTCATCTTTGAATACTACAAACTGAATGTTTAGTAATCCAACAATGTTTAAACCTTTTCCAAGCGCAATTGTATGTTCAATAATTTGTTCTTTTAGTTTTTCAGATAAGCTCTGTGGTGGATATACTCCAATTGAATCCCCAGAGTGAACTCCAGCGCGTTCGATATGTTCCATAATACCTGGAATGAATACATTCTCACCGTCTGAAATTGCATCTACTTCAATTTCTTTACCAACCATATAACGGTCGATTAATACTGGGTGATCTGCGTGAACTTTAACCGCATTTTTCATGTAATGCAGTAATTCTTCTTGACGATATACGATTTCCATCGCACGTCCACCTAGTACGTAAGATGGTCTTACTAATACTGGGTAACCAATTTTGTCAGCGATCGCTACTGCTTGCTCTACAGTCGTTGCTGTTTTACCAACTGGTTGCGGGATACCAAGCTTTGTTAAAGCTGCTTCAAACTTATCACGATCTTCTGCACGGTCTAAATCTTCAAGTGATGTTCCTAAGATCTTCACACCGTGTGCTTCTAATTTAGCTGCTAAGTTAATTGCCGTTTGTCCACCGAATTGGACGATAACACCTTCTGGCTTTTCTAAATCGATAATGTGCATTACATCTTCGATTGTTAATGGTTCAAAGTATAATTTGTCAGAAATACTGAAGTCTGTTGAAACTGTTTCAGGGTTGTTATTAACAATGATTGCCTCATATCCAGCTTCTTTTATTGCCCATACAGAGTGAACTGTTGCATAATCAAACTCAACACCTTGACCAATACGGATTGGACCAGATCCTAGTACAACTACACTCTTACGATCTGTTACAATCGATTCATTCTCGTCACCATATGTGCTGTAGTAGTATGGTGTTGCAGATTCAAACTCTGCCGCACAAGTATCTACCATCTTATAAACAGGAGTCATATTGCTTTCTTTACGCATATCGTAAATTTCACGCTCTGTTTTGTTCCAAGCATTGGCGATGTAATGGTCACTGAAGCCCATTTCTTTCGCAGATTGTAACACTTCCATATTTCCTACATTCGCTTTTACTTCGCGTTCCATGTTTACGATATTTTCAACTTTTTGTAAGAAGAAGAAGTCCATTTCACACCATTCGTTGATTTCTTCTTTCGTTACACCTTGACGGATCGCTTCTGCTACAACGAACAGACGCTCGTCATCAGCTTTTATAATACGCTTTTTCATCGTTTCTTTATCAAGCTCTTTTAAGTGGTCTAACTCTAGGTGATAAACGCCAAGCTCTAAAGAACGGATCGCTTTTAATAATGATTGTTCTAAGTTACGTCCGATTGACATAACTTCACCAGTTGCCTTCATTTGTGTACCAAGTGTTCTGTTTGCTGATTCAAACTTATCAAATGGCCAACGTGGAATTTTTGAAACAACATAGTCTAATGCTGGCTCGAAGCAAGCGTATGTTTTTTGTGTTACTGGGTTTACAATTTCATCTAATGTTAAACCGACTGCAATTTTCGCCGCTAGCTTCGCAATTGGATATCCAGTTGCTTTAGATGCTAGTGCAGACGAACGACTCACACGCGGGTTTACTTCGATTACATAGTATTGGAAGCTATGTGGATCAAGTGCAAGCTGAACGTTACATCCACCTTCAATTCCTAATGCGCGAATAATTCGTAATGAAGTGTTTCGTAACATTTGATACTCACGGTCACTTAATGTTTGGCTCGGTGCTACAACGATAGAATCACCTGTGTGAACCCCAACCGGATCGATATTTTCCATGTTACATACTACAATCGCGTTATCATTCGAATCACGCATTACTTCATATTCAATTTCCTTACAACCAGCAATACTCTTTTCTAATAAACATTGTGTTACTGGACTATGTTTTAATCCACCTGATACGATTTCAATTAGTTCCTCTTCATTATTACAGATTCCGCCACCTGTTCCCCCCATTGTAAATGCTGGGCGAACAATAACTGGATAACCAATTTCTTTTACAAATTCATGTGCTTCTTCCAGCGTATGAATAATAGTACTAGATGGAATTGGTTCATTTAATTCCTGCATTAATGTACGGAATAAGTCACGATCCTCGGCTTGCTCGATTGCTGATAATTTTGTTCCTAAAATTTCAACTCCGCACTCTTCAAGTATGCCTGATTTCGCAAGTTCAACAGCCATATTCAGGCCTGTTTGACCACCTAATGTTGGTAGGAGTGCATCTGGACGTTCTTTACGAATAATACGGCTTACAAATTCTAGTGTTAATGGTTCTATATATACTTTATCTGCTGTTGCAGTATCTGTCATAATTGTTGCTGGGTTAGAGTTAACAAGGATTACTTTGTAACCTTCTTCTCTAAGAGATTGACAAGCTTGTGTACCAGAGTAATCAAACTCTGCTGCTTGCCCAATTACAATTGGTCCTGATCCGATTACTAAAATTGTGTTAATGTCTAGGCGTTTTGGCATAACTCTTCCCCTTCTTTCTTGAAGTTTTCAATCATTGCTAAGAAATCTTCGAATAAATCATTTGCATCTTCTGGTCCTGCAGAAGCTTCTGGATGGTATTGCACTGTAAATGCTGGGAATTTCGTATGACGAAGACCTTCTACTGTTCCATCATTTAAAGCAACATGTGTAATTTCAAGTTCTGTATTTCCAACTGATTCCTCTTCTACTGCGTAACCATGGTTTTGAGATGTAATTGCTACTTTTCCAGTTGCAAGATTTTTTACTGGATGATTTAAACCACGGTGACCGAATTTTAACTTACTTGTATTCGCACCAGATGCTAGCGCGAACAATTGATGTCCTAGGCAAATCCCGAATAAAGGAACTTTACCAATAATGTCTTTTAACATTTCAATTGCTTCTGGTACATCTTTTGGGTCCCCAGGTCCATTACTTAACATAATTCCATCTGGGCTAAGACGTAAAATTTCTTCTGCTGTTGTATTGTAAGGTACAACAATTACATCACAGTCACGCTTATTTAATTCTCGCAAAATACCATGTTTCATTCCGAAGTCTACAAGTACAACGCGATGACCACGGCCTGGACTTGGGTATGGGTCTTTTGTTGATACGCGTTTCACATGATCTGTAAAGACAGTTGCTTTCAATTGGCTAACGATGTCCTCTACATCCACATCCATATTGCAAAGACGTCCGCGTAAAGTTCCATATTCACGAATTTTTCTTGTTAATTTTCTCGTATCAATTCCTGCTAATCCTGGGATATTTCTTTCTTTCAAGTAATCATTTAACGAAATTTCATTACGGAAATTTGATGGGTGATCACAAATTTCGTTTACGATTAAACCATTTACAGATGGGTGAATTGATTCAAAATCATCACGGTTAATGCCGTAGTTTCCGATTAATGGATACGTAAATGTTACGATTTGACCGCAGTATGATGGATCAGATAAAGTTTCTTGATATCCAGTCATCCCAGTTGTAAATACAACCTCACCTGACTTTTCGATTTCTCCTCCGAAACCTTTTCCAATTAATACCGTTCCATCTTCTAAGATAAGTTGTCTTTTCATACTAATGCACTCTCCTTTTGCCATGCGATCTTACCACCAACGATTGTCATAACCGGCCAACCTTGGCATTTCCAACCTGCGAATGGTGTATTTTTTCCTTTTGATAAGAATGTTGTTGGATCAATTTCTTCTTCTTGTTCTAAATCGATAATTGTAATATCCGCTGTTCTACCTTCTGTTAGGCGCCCTGCTTCTAAACCGAATGTGTCAGCTGGTTTTTCTGTTAAGAATTGAATTAGTTGCTCTAATGTAATGATTTCTTTTTTCACAAGGTTCGTATATAAAAGCGGGAATGCTGTTTCAAAACCAGTAATTCCGAACGGCGCTCTTTCAATCCCTTGCGCTTTCTCTTCTGCAGTATGCGGTGCATGGTCAGTTGCGATCATATCAATTGTTCCATCTAATAGTCCTTCAATTAACGCTGCATGATCTTCTTTTCCTCGAAGCGGTGGATTCATTTTAAAGTTAGGATCAGCCGATGGGATATCATCTTCACATAATACTAAGTGATGCGGTGTTACTTCTGCTGTCACCTTAATTCCAGCACGTTTCGCGTCACGGATTACACGTACAGATCCTTTTGTACTTACGTGACATACGTGATAGTGACAATTTGCAGCTTCCGCAAGTAAGATGTCCCGGGCAATATGTACGGATTCACATACTGATGGGATACCGTTTAATCCGTGTTTCTCAGAAAACTTCCCTTCATGTACACATCCTTTATTAATAAGTGTGTTCTCTTCACAGTGTGCAACAACTGCCATATTTAATTTCGCTGCACGCTTCATTGCAGCTAACATCATGCTTGCACCTTGCACACCTACGCCATCATCAGTGAAAGCAAACGCTCCAAGTTCTTTTAACGTTTCAAAATCAGTCATTTCAGAACCTGCTTGACGTACTGTAATGGCTCCATATGGTAATACATTTACATGTGCTTTTTCTTTAATACGCTTTTGCAGGTCTTCCATATGTTCTTTACAATCTGGTACTGGGCGTGTGTTTGGCATTGCGCAAATTGTAGTAAATCCACCTTTTGCTGCTGCAAGTGTTCCTGTTTCAATTGTTTCTTTATGTTCACCACCTGGTTCACGAAGATGAACGTGTACATCTACTAATCCAGGTGCGATTAACTTTCCATTTACATCGATTACTTCAGCATTATCTGCCGTAATATTTTCTGCTACCTTCGCAATTTTACCGTCTTGTACGAGAAGATCTGTTGCTACAATTTTTCCTTCTTCATTCATATAACGACCGTTTTTAAACAAATAATTCATGTTTCATTCCTCCTAATACATTTGGTAATGCGCGTTTTAGTACAGCCATTCTTACGTAGACCCCGTTTTCCATTTGCTTAAATATGCGTGAGCGTTCACACTCGACAAGTTCACTCGCAATTTCAACATCACGGTTTACAGGGGCTGGATGCATAATAATGCTTCCTTCTTTCATACTTTTTTCTCTTTCAACTGTTAACCCATGTTGATCGTGATACTCTTTCATAATGTCCGTTTCATAATGATCATGACGCTCATGTTGTACACGAAGTAACATCATCACATCCACTTCTGGAACAAGTTCATCTAAACTCTTGTACGTTCCAAATGTGTTCTCTTCATCTTTCCACTCTTCTGGGCTTGCAAAGTAAATTGTCGCGCCCAGTTTCGTTAATGCTTCTGCATTAGAACGTGCTACTCGGCTATGACGAACATCCCCAACTATTGCAATCTTCAAACCTTCAAATCTTCCAAACTCTTGTTTAATTGTTAGAAGATCGAGTAGACATTGCGTTGGATGATTTCCACATCCATCTCCAGCGTTCAAGATTGGGATATTCACCTGATTTTTTAATTCATCGAAGTAACGATCTTGCTCATGGCGGATGACTACCGCTTTTGTTCCGATTGATTCTAGTGTTCTTATCGTATCGTATAAAGTTTCTCCTTTTTGTACGCTAGATGCATCTGCGGAAAAGTCTAATACTTCAAGTCCTAATCTCTTCTCAGCAACTTCAAAGCTAAATCTCGTCCTCGTACTATTCTCAAAGAACAAGTTCGCAACAAATGTTTGCTCTGTCGTTTTTCTCTCTTTTCCATTCGCGAAATCTTCTGCGTCTTTTAGGATTTCTGAAATTTCTTGTTCCGATAATTCACTCATCGTTAACAAATGGCTCATCGTCATCCCTCATCTTTCTGTTTTTTATGATAACACCATCGAATTTTTATAACAATAACTGTATAAAAATACCCTAGCCTTTTGAGACTAGGGTGCGTTAAAGTAGCCACCCTTTTCTATCTCACAGGACTGAATTAAAAGGTTATTTTTATGAAGCAATCTGCTTAGATTGTTTTGTTTTGTTTGTTTGTTTTGTCTCTGGTAGTAGTAGATTTAATAGTACACCTACAATTGCTGCTAGTGCCATTCCTTCTACTTGGAACGATTCACCTACGTGTAGTACCGCCCCGCCAATACCGATTACTAGTATAACTGATGCAATCATTAAGTTTCGTTTGTCGCCTAAGTCTGTTTTATCGTCTACCATCATACGTAAACCACTTGATGCGATTACACCGAAGAGTAGGATTGATACACCACCCATAACCGGTGTTGGAATCGAATGAATCAGTGCTGAAATCTTCCCGATAAATCCAAACATGATTGCGAACACTGCTGAACCGATGAATAAGTATACACTGTATGCTCTCGTAATTGCTAGCACACCGATGTTTTCACCGTACGTTGTATTCGGTGGTCCTCCTATTAGTGATGCGATCAATGTTGCTACCCCATCACCGAAGATTGAACGATGTAAACCTGGTTTTTCAATTAAATCTCTTTTAATAACATTTCCAAGTACAATTTGATGTCCGATATGTTCTGAAATTGTTACAAGTGCAACTGGTACCATTAAGAGTACAATTTTCCAGGAAAACTCCGGAGTATATGTTACAAACGGTACTGTGAAGTCTGGTATGACAAACCATTTCGCCTCAGCTACTGGCTTTAAATCTACTAGCCCTTGGAAGTAAGCGAATATATACCCACCGATGATTCCAAGTAGCACTGGTATGATACTGAAAAACCCTCTCCCGAATATGGAGCAAATGATTGTAATTGCTAATGTTACTAATGCTACTGAAAAGTGTGTAATGCTATACTTACCATCAGCACCGTTCATCGCCATGTTCACTGCTGTATGCGCTAAAGATAAACCGATTACCATTACGACTGGTCCAACTACGATTGGAGGAAGTAATTTCATAATCCACTCTGACCCAGATTTCTTAATTCCGAGTGAGATTAAGATGTACACAAGTCCCGCAAGCATTCCTCCAAGCATTGCTGCTCCAGGTCCACCTGCTGTTTTTGCCGTAATAATTGGTGCAATAAAGGCAAATGATGATCCTAAATATGCTGGTACTTGACCTTTCGTTATTAGAAGAAACGCTAGCGTTCCTAATCCACTTGATATTAAAGCTACTGATGGATTCAGTCCTGTTAAAAATGGAACAAGCACTGTTGATCCAAACATCGCGAACAAATGTTGTATACTTAATAATAACCATTTTCCCGGTTTCGGTACTTCATGAATGTCTAACACTGGCTTTTGCTCCATTGTTACATCCTCCTTCAGTTTTAATTTTTGCAATAAAAAAACTCTTTGTGCCTGTGCACAAAGAGTCCTACACTTTCGTATGCCAAATTTGACACATGAAAGCCAAGACCCTTTGGCAGCCTCACAGGACTACATTTAAAAGGGCTTTACTTATCGTATATGCTTACTCGATCTTGTTGATCTGTCTCTTGCAAATCAACTTCGATACGCTCTTCACTAGATGTTGGAATGTTCTTTCCTACATAATCAGCGCGAATTGGTAATTCTCGATGACCTCTATCAACAAGAACAGCCAATTGGATTTGTGATGGTCTACCTAAATCCATAAGAGCATCCATTGCTGCTCGAACTGTTCTTCCTGTATATAACACATCATCCACAAGGATAACTTTTTTCTTCGTAATATCTACAGGAATATCAGAACCTTTTACAAGTGGTTCTTTATGTTTCGATTGTAGTGTTAAATCATCACGATATAACGTAATATCTAACTCTCCTACTTCCATCTCTTTTCCTTCAATTTGACCAATTCGTTCTGCCAAACGTTGTGCAATAAAAATTCCACGTGTTTTTATTCCGACAAGAACACAATTATCGACACCTTTATTTCGTTCCACGATTTCATGACTAATTCGTGTTAAAGCGCGGCGAATCATTTGGTCATCTAAAACGACAGCTTTCTCTTGCATGCTCTACACCTCCAAGTTTTTTTCTTGCGTGAGAGTAATGGTATAAAAAAAGTCCTCTCAGCGTGTGCGAGAGGACTTTTGAAAAAAGGGTATAGCATACCCTAAGTATTTCAAACCGTTACCTTCTCAACCTCACGGGGCTGTGTTAAAGGATCATTATTTAACTGTTGTCAGTATCTCAGTTTTCTTATGATTTGTCAATACTATTTCCGTAAAATATTTAGCGCTTCTTCAAACACTTCTGGAATCGGTGCCTCAAACTCAATATATTCATCCGTACGAGGGTGATCGAAACCTAAAATCCCTGCATGAAGTGCTTGTCCATTCATGTCTAATGTTTTCTTCGGACCATACTTTGGATCCCCTGCAAGTGGATAACCAATATATTTCATATGAACACGAATTTGATGTGTACGTCCCGTTTCTAAACGACATTCTACAAGTGTGAAATCCTTAAATCGCTCTAACACTTGGAAATGTGTAACTGCATTCTTACCATTTTCATCAACGGTCATACTTTGACGTTCTTTTTTATCACGACCAATTGGAGCATCAATTGTGCCTTTATCATGTGGAATTACACCATGTACAATCGCTTTATAACGTCTCGTTACCGTTTTGGCTACAAGTTGATTTACAAGTGATTCGTGCGCCATATCATTTTTAGCAACCATTAATAATCCAGATGTATCCTTATCAATACGGTGTACTATACCAGGACGCATTACACCGTTAATACCTGATAGGTCTGTACAATGATGCATAAGTCCGTTTACAAGCGTACCCTTCGTATGCCCTGGTGCTGGATGTACTACCATGCCACGCGGCTTATTTACAACTAGTACATCGGCATCTTCATAATAAACTTCTAAATTCATATCTTCCGGTTGAATATCTAACTCTTCTGGCTCGGGAATTGTTACTGTAATTTCATCATTTCCCTTTACTTTATAATTCCCTTTAACTGATTTCCCATTTACTGTCACAACAGCATCTTTAATCCATTGCTGCACTTGTGAACGTGACCATTCACTGTTTATTTCTGCAACGAATTTATCAATTCGCTCGCCTTTTTGTTCTTCTGCAACTGTTACTTGTACTACTTCACTCATTCAATTACTCCTTCGTTTTCTTTCCTTCTAATACTGTTTGAATAATAATTAATACAACTCCAATACATAATGCTGAGTCAGCTATATTGAATACTGGATAGTTGTACGAGAAAATATACACGTGAATGAAATCCACTACTTCTTGTCTAAATACACGATCAATAAAATTGCCAATTGCTCCGCCTAAAATTAGACCTAATGAAATACCTAGAAGCTTGTCCGTTTTCGCATATTTTTTCATATAAAATACGATAAATGCTACGAAAATGACTGTAATAATGTAGAAAAACCACATTTTATTTTCTAAAATACCCCAGGCAGCTCCTCTATTTCGATGTGATGTTATGTATAATACATTATCGATAATCGGAATGCTCGTACCCAATTCCATGTTCTTTACAATTAGCCATTTCGATATTTGATCGATGGCAATGACAAATAACGCTATTACATAATATATCATTTTCATTTCCCCCATAAAGACAGTGTACCTCAAAATTTTAGCATAGCTGCTGCCTTTTCACAATGAACCTTTATAGAAGAATAAAATAAATTAAAAAAAGGTAACATAATATCGTTGTGCGTATTCATACATTTACCTTTTCATAGAAAAATTCATGAATAGTACGAGCAGTCGGCATTGTTTTCATTTGTTTTGTAGAAATCGCTCTTCCAGTTTCTTCACAAATACCGTACATATCTATTTCCATTTTAAACAATGCACGTTCTACATCTTTTAAATCCTCTTTTATATCATGTAATAGCAATTTTTTCTTTGTCTCTTCCTTTATGCCGTATCCAAGTTCTTGCCCAAATTCCATATAGTATGTGTGCATTACTTCTTTCGCCAGTCTATCTTGCAACTCTTTTCTCATCAATTGCAATTCTTCTTTTATTTCCATATAAATTTCATTCACGTGTACATTCCTCCCAGCTGCAATGTACAATTAGTGTGTCCGAAATTTCTACGCTTACCTCACACACATTTTTCCTTCATAGGAAAGAGAGTGAAAGTTATTTCGATATATCATCAACAAAAAACTGACTACTCTTATGAGCAGTCAGTTTTTTCATTATTTTACGTAGTTTTCTTTAACAACTGTTGCACAGCGCTCACACAATGTTTCATGTTCCGCATCTTTGCCAATTGTTTCTGAAACAACCCAACAACGTTCACACGTATCACCAGTTGCTTGAGCTACAACAACCGCTGTATGCTCATACTTAGGTGCATCTGCCGGAGCTTCTTCTATCATACCACCAAGTTTATACTCAGAAACAATAAATAGTTGCTTTAAGTCTTCACTAATAGACTCTAACATAGCTTTCATTTCTGCAGTCGGATATAGTGTAATACTTGCATTTAATGACTTACCAATTACTTTTTCATTACGAGCGACTTCTAACGCTTTTAATACGTCATCACGTAACGTCATAAATGCATCCCATTTTGTTTTTAACGCTTCGGCACCATCTACTTCTACAACTTCTGGCATATTAGTTAACTGTACACTTTCTTCTTCTGCACCAGGAACATAAGGCCATACTTCATCAGCTGTATGAGGTAAGATTGGTGTTACAAGTTTTGTTAATGCAACAAGAACATCATATAATACTGTTTGAATCGCGCGGCGATCTTGGTGATTTGCACCTTCAATGTATAAAATGTCTTTCGCAAAGTCTAAATAGAATGAGCTTAAATCAATTGTACAGAAGTTATGAATTGCGTGATATACTGCTGCAAAGTCATATGCTTCATACGCTTCTTTCACTTTTGTAATTAATTCATTTAATTTTACTAACATATAACGGTCAACTTCACGAAGCTCAGCTGCCACCACTGTATTTTCACTTGGATTAAAGTCATCTAAGTTTCCTAATAAGAAACGGAATGTATTACGGATTTTACGATATACTTCTGCTACTTGTTTTAAAATATCATCTGAAATACGTACATCAGATTGATAGTCAACAGAAGATACCCATAAGCGTAAAATATCTCCGCCTAATTGATCCATAATTTTCTTCGGTACGACGATGTTTCCAATCGACTTACTCATTTTACGTCCGTCACCATCTAGTACGAAACCGTGGCTTAGAACACCTTTATACGGTGCTTTACCTGTTACAGCAACTGCTGTTGATAATGAAGAGTTAAACCAACCACGATATTGGTCAGATCCTTCTAAATATAAATCTGCTGGACGTTGTAAATCATCACGCTCTTCTAATACCGCTTGGTGAGAAGAACCTGAATCAAACCATACATCCATAATGTCTGTTTCTTTACGGAATTCACCATTTGGGCTACCTGGATGTGTAAATCCTTCTGGTAATAGATCTTTCGCTTCACGCTCGAACCATACGTTAGAACCGTGTTCACGGAATAAATCTGCTACATTGCTAATTGTTTCATCTGTAATAATTGGGTCTCCATTTTCCGCATAAAATACTGGAATCGGTACACCCCATGCACGTTGACGAGAAATACACCAATCACCACGGTCACGAACCATATTATGAAGACGAGTTTCACCCCATGCTGGAACCCATTTCGTTTCTTCAACAGCTTGTAATAATTCTTTACGGAATGCTTCAATAGATGCAAACCACTGTGCTGTTGCACGGAAAATAATTGGTTTTTTCGTTCTCCAATCATGTGGGTATGAATGCGTAATAAATGTTAATTTTAGTAACGCACCTACTTCTTCTAATTTTTCCGTAATTGGTTTATTAGCTTTATCATAGAATAGACCTTCAAATCCAGGTGCTTCATTTGTTAATACACCTTTATCATCAACTGGACAAAGAACTTCTAAACCATATTTCTTACCAACAAGGAAATCGTCTTCCCCGTGTCCTGGTGCTGTATGAACACAACCTGTACCAGCATCTGTTGTAACGTGCTCCCCTAGCATAACTAATGAGTCACGATCGTAGAATGGGTGTTTTGCAACTGTATACTCAAGTTCGCTACCTTTTACCGTTTTCACAACTTCAGCATTTTCCCATTCTAACGTTTTTTCAACTGTCTCAAATAGTTCAGAAGCAATAATATATTTCTCATCATTTACGTTCACAATAGCATATTCAAGTTCTGGATGAACAGAAATACCTAAGTTAGCAGGTAACGTCCAAGGTGTTGTTGTCCAAATAATGAACTTCTCATCACCTTCTAATACGTTCTTTCCGTCTTTTACAGGGAATGCTACGTAAATAGATGCTGATTTTTTATCTTGGTATTCAATTTCAGCTTCTGCTAAAGCTGATTCACTCGTTGGAGACCAGTAAACTGGTTTCTGTCCTTTATAGATATAACCTTTTTTCGCCATGTCACCAAACACTTTAATTTGTTGTGCTTCATAAGCTGGCTCTAAAGTAATATATGGATTATCCCAATCTGCACGTACACCTAAACGCTTAAATTGTTCACGTTGACGTTCTACTTGCTCATATGCATACTCTGCGCATAATTTACGGAACTCAGCAACTGTCATTTCTTTACGCTTTACACCTTTATTCGTTAAAGCTTGTTCAATTGGTAAACCGTGCGTATCCCAACCTGGCACATATGGTGCACAGTATCCTGTCATTGATTTAAAACGAACAATAAAGTCTTTTAACACTTTATTTAGTGCGTGTCCCATATGGATGTCACCATTTGCATATGGAGGTCCATCATGTAGTACAAATAAAGGACGACCTTTTGTATGTTCTTGTACCTTTTCATAAATATTCATTTCAGCCCATGTTTCTTGCATTGCAGGCTCACGTTTCGGTAAATTCCCACGCATCGGGAATTCTGTTTTTGGCATTAGTAATGTATTTTTGTACTCCATGCTCAATTCCTCCTTAAATATATAAACGACAGACCTTAAAAAAGGGAATAAAAAAGAGACCTCTCATCCCAAAAAGGGACGAGAAAGTCTCCCGCGGTACCACCCTAGTAGACCATATACAAATGCATAAGGTCCTCTTTATATTCTTAACGCGAATATACGCCTACGCTTACTAAATTTGTTCAGCGCGGAACTCCAGGGTGATATTCCCATTATCTCCTTATCCTGAGCTTACACTATCCTCAGTTCGCTATATAAGGTATGAAAAAGGTACTTATCCCTATCTTCGTTTTTCTTAATAAATATGCTGTTTAAAATTATATGTAATAATGAGAAAAACGTCAAGCTTACACTGTTTCTTCTTTTTTCAACAGTTCGTCCACTTCGTCTTCTAACTCAATTAATTTGTCCCAATCATCGTTGCTTAACATTTCAAGCTGTGTTTCTAACAACATACGGAAACGAGTGCGGAATACTTTCGCTTGTTTCTTTAACTCTTCAATATCAAATGCAACTTTTCTTGATTTTACTAATGCTTCGTTAATGATACGATCTGCATTTTTTTCTGCTTCACGTACAATTAATTTTGCTTCTTTTTGCGCATTACGCTTCACTTCTTCAGCAGCTTCTTGTGCGACAATGATAGATTTGTTCAGTGTATCTTCAATATTAGAAAAATGATCTAACTTTCCTTCTAATTGTGCAACCTTTTCTTCTAAAGCTTTTTTCTCACGAATGACTAATTCATAATCTTTGATGATTTGATCAAGAAACTCATTTACTTGATCTTCATCGTAGCCACGAAATCCGCGACCAAATTCTTTGTTATGAATATCTAATGGTGTTAACGGCACAACGCCACCTCCAAGTAATTATCTAAATTTCCTCTTTCAATTATATCTTTTCTTCGACAAAATAAGAGAATTTCCTTCTAAAAAACCAATCATTTTAGTATACCATACAAAACTCTCCATTTGTCGCGCTTCGTTTTACCTTCTACAGAAAATAATTTACTTCGTCCATACCCTCTAACCGAGAAAACATCCCCCGGAAAACATTCATACGAAGTTTGCTCTACTGTTTTCCAATTGACTTTTACTAGGCCACCTTTTATAAGAGGCTGTACTTTCTGCCTAGATATATGCAGCATTTCAGCTAATAAAACATCTAGACGAAGTGACGAAACTGTTCCAGATTTTTCTCCCCACTTTTCACCTACACGCAAAACTTTCTCTACTTGTATAGGAGAGAGTGTGACTTTCATTTTCCCTATTGATTGTAAGTTCATTTCAATATAGGATACAACTTCTTTCGCAACTGCAATTTGGGCACGATCTTCTTGAAGCAAAATATCACCACATTTTTCCCTTGTTAAACCAAGTGACATGAATGCACCTAATATTTGCCTATGTTCTAGCGTGAAAAACTTGGAAGGATAGTCAATTTCTAATACTTCTACTTGAAATTCCTCTTCATTTAATTCTAGATAATCTGGATAAATTAGTGCTCTTTTTCGTTCGGCTTCAGGCATCGCACCATCAAACCGTACAGCTACATCTCCTTGCCCTATTACCATAGAAACAATTTGTTGCTGTCTTGGATCAAGAAAATCTGTTAACTTGACTTGATGGTACTCAGCAGCCTGTTTCCACTCTATTACTTTATCCACAAAGACCTCTTCATCAGGTCTAAAATGCTCGTAGATGCTCATGTATTTAACCTCACACTATAAAAAATAGTTGAATAAACTCACTAAACCACCTCTAGCAAGTTTCAAGGCAATAATAGCAACAAGTGGAGAAATATCAATCATACCCAATGGTGGAATAAACCTCCTAAACGGCTCTAAATACGGTTCACAAATACGCGCAAGAATATCTCCAAAAGCTGATTCCTTTGCGCCAGGAAACCATGATAGGAGAATGTAAATAATTAGTGCCCACGAGTAAATCTCGATAGCAGTAAGTAACACTGTTAAAACTGTTGTCATGGCGTATTACCACCTCTTTATATTTGTCTCTTCTTCTTCACCGAATAACTCTGAAATCGCACCAACGATATCAACATTTTCAGGTGTACACATAAATGTTTTCGGGCCTATTTTTTGAATATCCCCGCCTATAGCGTATACAGTACCACTTAAAAAGTCAACGATACGTACAGCTTGATCTGTAGACATTCTTTGCAAATTAATTACAACAGCTCGTCTACCTTTTAAGTGATCCGAAATGCCTTGCGCTTCCGAATATGTGCGTGGTTCTAGTAAAACAACTTTTGAAGATTGCTTCGCTGTTTCAATACTCACTACATTTTGCTTCGGTTGCACTTTCGCAAACGGAACATCTTGTTGTTCTGGGGGATCTTGTTGTTTTTTCATGTCTGTTTGCTCCTTTTCATAACTATATTGAGCTGCTTCTTTTTCTTCCGGTGTGTCAAAAAAGAAGTATTTTACTTTTGACCAACTCATAATAACTTTCTCCTTCCTCTTACGCTTTTCCTACTAAAACCGTTCCCAAACGAATATATGTAGCGCCTTCCTCAATTGCAATCGTGTAATCATTTGACATTCCCATTGATAATTCTTTACATGGTGCATGTAATAATTCTAGCTCCTGCACCTCTGTTTGTAGCATGCGTAATTCCTTAAAGCAGCGACGAATCTCTTCCTCTTCTCCTGTAAACGGAGCCATTGTCATTAATCCTACCACTTCAATCTTATCCAATTCTTGCAAACTTTGAATAAAAGAAATTGTTTCTTCTATCGCCAATCCTTGCTTTGATTCTTCAGATGATGTTTTCACTTGAATAAAGCATTTAACTTTCTTATCAGCACGTTTTTGAATTTCTTTTGCAAGCGAAAGACGATCTAATGAATGTAAATAATCAATCTCATTAATGATTTCTTTTACTTTTCTCGTTTGCAATGAGCCAATAAAATGCCAATTCACTTTTGAACCGAAATGCTCGTATTTTTGTAAGAAACCTTCATTTCTATTTTCACCTAAGTCAATAATTCCTGCTTCAATTACTTCGCTTGTTTTTTCAATTCCTACAGTTTTTGTAACTGCAACGAGCTTAATATCTTTCGTCGAACGTCCAGCTCGTGCACAAGATTCTTTAATTGCTTCGTTTACATCTGCTAAATTCCCTTGCACTGTCACTTGCTTCACTCCTCCTTAAAACCTATGAAACTCAACATTCTCCCCGTCTTACCTTGATCACGACGATGAGAGAAAAATAATTGTTCTTCACAGCTTGTACAAAGAGATGACATTACAATATGTTCTTCTTTTATACCTGCTTGTACACATAATATACGATTAACTTCTTTTAAATTAATTGCATACTGACCATCAGAAATTACTTTATAGGGAACAGATCCGTTTACTACTTGCTGTGCTGCTGTTAATACACGATCATCAACAACATAACAACATGATCCGATTGCAGGACCAATTGCGACATGAATTTCATCACTTGAAACACCTTCTGCATTCCACTTTTGAATCATTTCTTTCGCAATCTCTGTTACAGTCCCTTTCCACCCAGCATGCGCAAGTCCTATCATATCATGTGATGGTGCATAAAAATAGAGCGGAACACAATCAGCGTAACAAGATGTTAAGAGAACATCTTTGTTAGTCGTATAAATGCCATCCGTTTTTGGAATACCGTCTTCATATGAATAAACGCCTTTCCCTTTTTCTTGCAGTCCTACTTTCTCAACATGATGATCATGAACTTGTTCAGAGCAAATCCATTTTTCTAATGGTTTTTGTAACTTATTCGCTAAAATGCGTCTGTTTTCATGAACATTCTCCACGATATCATTCACATGTAATCCTAAATTCATCGCATGAAAGGAGCCTGTACTTACTCCACCATCTTTTGTCGTAAATCCAACAGTAATGTTTCCAAGTTCTTTCCACGCTTGTAAATACAGTATACCGTCCACATATTTAAATGGTTCTCTCATAAAGCGGCTCCTTTTAATTAAAATAACAGAAAAAAGCATGGTACTTCCTGTCTATTTTACCATACTTTTATTTTTTCATAATGACAACTGAAAAAAAAGGGGAATTTGTAATATTCTTTATGAAATTGTCGGTGTTTGTATTGATTCTGTTACAGAATTAATATTATCTACTCTGACAAGTATGACATCTTCCCCAATTTTCATAATTTGCTCCCAAGGAATCACAAATTCTACTTCCTTTCCAAAGAGTCCTAGCATACGTGTCTGCTTGGAAATAATAACTGTCCTAATCTTACCTGTGTCTATATCAAAATCAATATCTCCAATATTTCCAAGCCTTTTTCCATCTAAAATATTTACAACATCCTTCATTTGAAACTCCGAAATTCGTATCATATTCATCCTCTCCCTTATATCATGAATCATAAGTACACTCTCAAATAAAGTGAAACCTTAATCAGTGGGATTTTTCCCATCCCTACTGATTATTAGCCCATGCTAATCGGACTTTTTCGGGTAGCTCCGCTTCCATCTAACTTTTTACTTCAGCCGAATTTTGAAGCGGGTAAACAGTATATAACCGCTACTAATAGAACATCCATTTTATTTTCATTATATGAACCTACCCACTCTACTATGAGAGCAAAATATTATATATAAAAAAGGCCTCACCATAACTGGTGAGGACCTTATCCTTGAATCGTCTTATTCATTTGCTTAATAGCAGACTTCTCCAAACGTGATACTTGTGCTTGAGAAATCCCAATTTCTTCGGCAACTTCCATCTGTGTCTTTCCTTGGAAGAACCGTTTTCGAATAATCATTTTCTCACGATCATTCAAACGCTTCATCCCTTCTTTCAACGCTAGTTCTTCAACCCACTGCTCGTCCTTTTGTTTTTCATCACTTAACTGATCCATAACAAAGATAGGATCTCCTCCATCATTATAAATCGGTTCAAATAATGAAACTGGATCTTGAATAGCATCTAACGCAAAGACAATTTCTTCATGTGTCACTTCAAGAACTTTGGCAATATCCATTGCTGTTGGTTCTTTGGAATTTTCAGCAATCAATTTTTCTCTTACTTGCAACGCTTTATACGCAATATCTCGTAATGAGCGAGATACGCGAATTGGATTGTTATCACGCAAATATCTGCGTATTTCCCCAATAATCATCGGCACAGCATACGTTGAAAATTTTACATTTTGGCCTAAATCAAAGTTATCAATGGATTTCATAAGTCCAATGCAACCAACTTGAAATAAATCATCAACATATTCTCCTCTGTTATTAAATCTTTGGATGACGCTCAGTACAAGACGTAAGTTTCCATTCACTAATTTCTCTCTGGCGCTTATCTCTCCACTTTGCATTTCACGAAATAATTTACGCATCTCTTCATTTTTTAGTACTGGAAGTTTAGCTGTATCAACACCGCAAATTTCTACTTTGTTTCTCGTCAAAGTGTTCCCTCCTATCGGGAGTTGCTGTACAGTGTAAAGTATTTCCTTTGAAGGGGATTTTATGCATACGGTTTTCCCATCGTTTTTCACAAACATCATATTTCCTAATGCACAAAAAGAAAATAAGACCAGTCTAGATACCGACTGGTCTTATTCTTCACACCATTTTATTAAATTCTTTTCGTAATCTTTTTATAATTCTTTTTTCCAAACGAGAAATATACGACTGTGAAATTCCAAGCATATCAGCCACATCTTTTTGTGTCTTCTCTTCGCCACCAGCGAGTCCAAATCGAAGCTCCATAATTTGTTTTTCACGATCATTTAATTGATGCAATGCTTTCATTAAAAGATGACGATCTACAGTAGCTTCTAAATCTTTTGTAATAATGTCATCATCTGTACCTAACACATCTGATAATAACAGTTCATTTCCGTCCCAATCAATGTTAAGCGGTTCATCAAAAGAAACTTCCGAACGATTTTTATTATTTCGACGCAAATGCATTAAAATTTCATTTTCTATACAACGAGATGCATATGTTGCTAATTTAATTTTCTTTTCTGGATTAAATGTATTCACTGCCTTAATAAGACCAATTGTTCCTATACTAATCAAATCCTCAATATTTATCCCTGTATTTTCAAATTTTCTTGCTATATATACAACAAGCCGTAGATTACGTTCAATAAGCATCGATCTGGCAGCTTGATCTCCATTTGGTAATTTATTCAAAAGAACTGCCTCTTCGTCTTTCGTTAACGGCGGTGGCAACGCTTCACTTCCGCCAATATAATAAATTTCATCGGTCTTAATTCCTAATTTCAGCAATACTTTATACCAAAGGTATACCAAATAAAATTTAAATTTCACCATATTATCCCGCCTCTCATAATTAAGCAATTACCATCTTTTGCGAAATCAACATTTTCGGATGTACAATGCATTGATACTCTCCATTGGTAGATAATTGTTGTGTATTTAATCCAATCAGTACTTTGTTTACAACAACCAAACCTTCATGATAAACTTGCACACAATCTGGCTTAATTGCCCATAAAAATTGATTCTCTACTCCTACTGCTCGGAAAGGAATTAAACGTAGTTTCGTCGCCCACCCAGAATCATTTTCTGGTATTTGAGGAATTTCTGTTTTGGAATAAATTTGTTCTGTTAACCAAGCTGGCAAACAATGTTCTAATGATGAAATATGCATAATCATAACGGGTGTTTTTGTTAACGGGTCATAAAGTTGGTTCCCACTATCAATTAGACCTGCTAGTTCTAGTTCCTCTCCAGCTAATTGAATTTTCACTTTCACGATTTGATCATAGTGTATCTTTGTGACCTCTACGCTTTCTATACGCTTTTTAGAAAAATAATAAATTACTGGAAAACCAAAAATAACAAACAACCAACTAATTGGATCACCGTAAGAAACTGATTTAGATTGAACTAACCCATTTACCATTTCGTTCGTTTGTAAAAAGTAATGCGTTCCAATTAATCCTCCACCAACCATAAAGGTTACAAAATAGAAAGTAAAAACAGTTTGTGCATAATTTCTAAATGTTGAAAATCCAAATGCTGTATACACAATAAGTAACGAGTACAATAGTTTCATAATTGGATGTGTCATCATAGAAGCAAAAGGCGTAAAGGCGAAAATAACAATAGTTGAACCTATAAATGCCCCTAACACAAGCCTCCATCTTTTGATTCTCTTTTTTAACACGGTGGCTGTTAATAAAAGTAAAAGAAAATCAATGCAGGCGTTTAACAACCAAACAATGTCGGCGTAAACAACCAAACAATTCACCTCTTTTTTTAAGTTGAGACTAGTATAATGCATATCCAATAGGAAAGTGTGTCAATTGGTGGAGGGTTTTTTTTTGTTATTTTGTGATTTCTAGACATAATCTGTCGGTAAAAAATAAAAGTGTATTTTTCATAGAATAATATAAATCTCTTACTTGTATACATAATAATTGAATTATATATATACAAAGCTAATCTTGCTATTTGCGGGCAGTAACACCCCTGCCTCAAAATTCAGCTACAAAAAAGTACAGAAATTAAGCGGGAGTCAGGCTAACAATCATTTTGGATGAACAATCCCTACTAATTAAAGTTTCACTTTATTTATCACAGCTTATAGCTCCAAAATAGGACTGGACTCTCCATATGCAAAATAATAAAAAAAGATCTGCTTAGCAGATCTTTTCCATTTAGACAACAAAAAAAAGGAGCATGAAAGCTCCTTTTCTTTTATCGTCTACGACGGTTACGTAAGAATGCTGGAATATCGATGTCATCTGAATCTGTATGACGATCATGCATAACCGGCTCTTCACGTTTCATTTCACGCTTAACTTCACGTTGTTTTGAAGGTTGAGCTACTGGTTGTTGTTGTTGCTGTTGTGAATGATTCGCAGTCGGACGGATAATTGGTTTTGGTGGTTGCGTCGAAGCACTATCATCAAAACCAGTTGCAATTACAGTGACAACGATATCATCTTTTAATCCTTCATTAATAACAGAACCGAAGATCATATTTACTTCTGGATCCGAAGCTGAAGCTACAATGTCTGCTGCTTCTTGTACTTCATATAAACTTAAGTTTGCGCCGCCCGTAATGTTCATAATAACACCTTGAGCTCCATCAATAGATGTTTCTAGTAATGGACTAGAAATCGCTTTTTTCGCAGCTTCAGCAGCACGATTTTCACCATTACCAGAACCGATACCCATTAAAGCAGAACCTCTATTAGACATAATTGTTTTTACGTCTGCAAAGTCTAAGTTAATTAGACCTGGTGTAGCAATTAAATCAGAAATACCTTGAACACCTTGACGTAATACGTTATCAGCTTCACGGAACGCTTCTAACATTGGCGTATTTTTATCAACAATCTCTAATAAGCGATCATTTGGAATTACAATAAGTGTATCTACATTTTCTTTAAATGAAGCAATACCAGATGCAGCTTGAGTTGCACGTTTACGTCCTTCAAATGTAAATGGGCGTGTTACAACACCAACTGTTAACGCACCTAGTTCTTTTGCAACTTGAGCAACAACTGGAGCTGCACCAGTTCCAGTTCCGCCGCCCATACCAGCAGTTACGAAGACCATATCCGCACCACGAAGTGCTTCCTGAATCTGTTCTTTACTTTCTTCTGCAGCTTTTTTCCCTACTTCAGGGTTTGCGCCTGCACCAAGTCCACGCGTTAATTTTCCACCAATTTGCATTTTCGTTTCAGCTTTTGATAGATTTAATGCTTGTGCATCAGTATTCACAGCGATAAAGTCTACACCTTGTACACCATGTTCAATCATACGGTTTACAGCATTGTTTCCGCCACCGCCGACACCGATAACTTTTATATTTGCTAATTGATCTTGAGTAGTATCAAACTCTAACATGTCGAAATCCCCCTAGAACCTCATTTTTCGTGTCCAATTTTAATCCCATAAATAACGGAATACACGTTTTACTTTTGACATCATGCGGTCATCATTTTGATTAGTATTATTTTGATTACGATTTTTCTGTTTCGCAGGTTGCTGTTGTACCGGCATTGGTGCTGGTACTGGTTCAAAATGTTCTTGCTTTTCCTGCACATTTTTCCCACGTAATTTAGCTTTTTGATAAGAATGTTTAATTAATCCAACTCCACTTGTATATTGGGGCTCACGAACACCAATATAATCAGGAGTTGCTATACGAACATTTTCATGTAAAATATCGTATGCAAGATCAAGAATACCTGGCATAGAAGCTATCCCACCAGTTAGTACATATCCAGAAGCTACTTGCTTTACTCCTAACTTACGCACTTCATCTTGAACAAACATTAAAATTTCCTCTACACGAGCCTCTATTATATCCGATAATTCCAACTGAGAATATTGTTCTGTTTGATCGCTTCCCATAATAGGAACCGTAAACATCTCTTCTTCAGATGCTGTATCATAAAAAGCATGTCCATATTTCAGCTTAATTTGATCTGCATTTTCTGTTGAAGTTTTCAGCCCAATCGCTATATCCTTCGTTATATGATCTCCACCTAATGGCAATACGCTCGTTGCTTGCAACTCTCCATCTTTAAAAATAGATAAGGTTGTAGATCCTCCACCCATATCAACAAGGGCTACCCCTCTATGTCTTTCATCCGAAGATAACGCAACTGTCGCTGCCGCTAAAGGTTGCAGACAAATATCAACAATTTCAAGACCTGCTTTTTCTACACAACGAAGTAGGTTATGTAGTAAAGTTCTCGAGCCTGTAATAAGTGTACCTTCCATTTCTAATCTTACACCGATCATCCCGCGTGGATCGTTAATCTCGTCAAGACCGTCTACAATGAACTGTCGAGGTACCACATCAATAAATTCACGTTCAGGAGCAATTGACACAACTTGCGCTGCATCTAGAACGCGTAAGACATCTTCATTCCCGATTTCACGATCTTCATTTGAAACAGCGACTACTCCGTGACACGGGAGCAACTGTACCTGGTTTGCATTGACACCTACTACAACTTGCTCAATGTGGATACCCACCATGCGCTCAGCCTGTTCAATTGCTTTTTTAATTGATCGAACAGTTTCATCTATATCAACTATCGATCCCTTCTTCAAACCATTTGATTTTACGTTTCCAACACCAATAATGTTTAAGCTATCATTAACCATTTCACCAATGATGACTTTAACATTGGATGTACCGATGTCAAGACTAACATAAATTTCATTGCTGTTCATTCTTTGGCACCTCCTTCTTTATTTATACCATACAACTCAATATATGGAACAACAATCGCAACTTTACTATTTATAAGAAAAATATTCAACGTCTTTATACGTTTCCCTTTTTTAACCCTATATTTTTCTTATTTTTATTTAACATTCATTTAAGAATATCGCAGTAACCTGTGAATAACTGCTCTATCTTGAAATAATTATATTTCAAGTGTAAAGATTACCGCCAAGTATAAGTCTACACTAAGATGTACTTGTAGAAAAGTGAAACTTGTACCAATCCTAGTATGAATCTAAGAAAATTTACATTTTTTTCATCAAATTAAGCATTCTTGCAAATTAGCATCCATATAAAAGAACATTCGTTTCATTCCATACGTAATAACGCAATAAAAACTATCATTCTATTCTTTCTTTTCTTCAGCACCTAGTTCCTTCGTATATGCACCCACTTCTAAGTCAATTAAAACCTTCTTACCAGGTTCAATTGTTTTTAAAATAAGTGGATAAGCTTCCATTCGCTTTGCGAAATTTTGAATAGTGGTGCTCACTTCATATCCTTCATTCATATATAAAGTAAGATGATCTTCATTTGCGTTCGTTGGTGTATAACGAATTTCAGAAATAGACCTTAAAATAGTTGGCGTTAATTTTTCTAGTTCTGCAATTAATTCCTTCATTTTTTCCTCTTTAAACGGTTCAAAAATTGGTGCTGCAACTGGAAGCTTTCCGTTCGGAAGTACATCGAGTGTTTTCCCATTTTCTAATAACGGTTGTAATTTCCCATCTTTGTTTATATAGCCAATTGTTAAATATTCTTCGATATGAACATCAATTTTGTTTGGGAAACGTTTTTTTACATTTACCGCTTTAATTTCTTTTCGTTTCGTTAAGTTTTCTTCTGCTTTATGTGCTGTTACTCGGAAATAACTCGTATCATATGTCACACCTGATTCCTTCATAACTTGTTCATCTGTCATATAATGATTTCCAAACACACTTATCTTTTTTATATTACTAAGCGGAGACCGAAAATAAATTAAAAAGAGTACTAATAAAAATAAAATCGATATGTATAAAATTAACCGATGATTAACAGGTTTCTTATTTTTTTTCTTTTGATTCTTTAATTTTGGTACACGATCTTGTAGTTTAATCACTTTACTATTTTTCATGTACGATCCCCCTATGTAACATAAAGAACGGCATGTTCCTCATGCCGTTCTTATCTTCTTATTATAACATAAATGATAATGAGCGGAACGAACAACCGTTATCTTCCAATTATTTCTACTTCTGTATGCATATCAACACCAAATTTATCCTTAATTGTACGCTTTATCAATGCGATTAAGTCTAATACATCTTGCGCTGAAGCCACACCAGTATTAACAATAAAATTTCCATGCATTTCAGAAATTTGAGCTCCACCTATTTTATAGCCACGCAGCCCTGATTTTTCTATTAAATCGCCTGCAAAATATGGGACTGGATTTCGAAATATACTTCCTGCACAAGGGTGATTCCAAGGCTGCGTTTCACGGCGATACTCTTTATTCTTTTGCATGCTTCTTACAATTTCCTCGCGTTCGCCTACCTCCAATTGGAATTCAGCTTCTAAAACAATACCAGGGCGTTTCATTTGCAATACAGATGTGCGATAAGAAAACCCCATTTCGGTATTCGTCAACCAATTAATTGTTCCATTGTCAAACAAAATACGAGCTCTCGTTAATACACTCGATATGTCGGACTTATGAGCGCCTGCATTCATATACACTGCACCGCCAACACTTCCTGGAATACCACTTGCAAATTCCAAGCCAGCTAATCCCTGTCGACTAAGTAAAGTTGACAATTTAATAAGGGGGTATCCAGCACCAACTCTTACTCTATGTTTTTCGACTTCTAAGTGATCTAATCCTTCTCCTAAACGAATAACCACACCTTCTATACCTTGATCAGATACGAGAAGATTTGAACCACGACCAATTGCAGTCCACCCTGTCTTGTACTTCTTTACTAACTCTAGCGTCTTCTCAATACCAGCAACATGCTTTGGCACAATTAAAATATCAGCTGGTCCGCCTATTTTCATAGTCGTGTAACGCGCTAACGGTTCATTAACTAACACGCGACCAACATTTGCTTCTAAAAGCTCTTTTACTAATTGTTCCATAGACAATCTCCCCCATATTAAGTCTCCTTATTACAGTAATATGCAGGGCGTTCACCTAATGTTATTTTTTAATAAGCTTGTTCATTACTTCATATAGCTTATTTGCTGCATCTGGAATACCAAGTTGCTTAGTAGCCAGTTTCATATTTTGTAATGTTTGTGTATCCAATAAAATCTCATCAATGTCACGAATAAGCGTTTCAGATGTTAAATCTTTTTCAAGTAGCATTTTAGCTGCTCCTTTATCAACAACTGATCGTGCATTTTTTTCTTGATGGTTATTTGTTACGTACGGACTTGGAATTAATACACTTGGCTTTCCTAACGCTGTTAATTCTGCAAGCGTTGTAGCCCCTGCTCTTGAAACAACAAGATCTACACCAGTCAGTACCTCTGGCATATTATGAATAAAAGGTTTAATAATAACATTATTCGGATTCCCTTTTTGTTTCACGGCTTCCATAACTTTATCATAATGTACTTCGCCTGTTACATATAATACTTCGTAACTTTTATTCCCAAATTGTTCAATCGCTTCTACAAAAGCATCGTTAATCGGTCTAGCCCCGCGACTCCCACCAAAAATGAGCACGGATTTTTTAGAAAGGGATAGTCCTACCGAACGTTTTCCTTTCATTCCATTTTGGTCCATTACTTCTGATGCACGTGGATTACCTGTCATAACCACTTTTGACTGTGGGAAATGTTCTGCAGCTGCTTCAAAGCAAACTGCAACTTTATCGACATAACGACTTAAAAATTTATTCGTTACACCAGGTACACTATTTTGTTCATGTACAATAGTCGGAATACCTAATTTAGCCGCAGCATATACAACTGGCCCACATACGTATCCACCCGTACCAATCACAATATCAGGGTTAAAACGACGAATATATCGTTTACTATCTTGAACACCTTTTAGGAAACGCATCACTGTTTTTACATTATCAAGAGATATTTTTCGTTTAAATCCACTTATAACAATAGATTGGAACGGAATACCCGCTTTCGGTACGATGGTACTCTCTAATCCATTCTCTGTACCAATGTATAAAAATCTTGCTTCCGGATTTAGTTTTTTTATTTCTCTAATTAAAGCAAGAGCTGGATAAATATGTCCTCCAGTACCCCCACCACTTACTAATACTCGCACTACTGATTCCTCCACTTCCCTGTTCTTATTCAATCGTATTTATTTCTATATACATATTGTATTTTCACACACACACGAAAAACCCTGTCTTTTAAACAGGGTTTAATAGCGAGAATGGCGACTTATATTCAATAATACACCTACTGCCATTAACATTAAGGTCAAACTTGATCCACCATAACTTAAAAACGGCAAAGTAATACCCGTAACAGGCATCAGTCCTGTTACAACACCAACATTAATCATTACTTGAATCGCAATCATCGCCACAATACCTACTGCTAAAAACGTACCATATAAATCTGGCGCTCCTAATGCTATACGAATCCCGCGCCATAATAATAGACTAAATAATAATAACACAAATGAACCACCAATAAAACCTAATTCCTCGGATAAGATTGCAAATATAAAGTCTGTTTGTGGTTCAGGTAAATAAAGAAATTTTTGTCTACTTTGTCCAAGTCCAAGCCCAAATAAACCACCAGGTCCAATTGCGAGTAACGATTGGATAATTTGAAATCCACTTCCGAGCGGATCCGACCACGGATCTAAATATGATGTGATGCGTTTCATTCGATATGGTGCTGATGCAATTAACCCTACAAATCCCGCTGCACCAAGCAAACCAAACATTGCAAAGTGAAAAATCCTTGCTCCCGAAATGAATATCATAATAATACATGTCCCAACCATTACCGTTCCCGTACCAAGATCTGGTTGTAACATAATCATCCCAAAAGCAAGAAATACAAAACTAAGAGCCGGTAGCAAACCTCGTTTAAACGATGTAATTAATTTTTGTCGTTCCGCTAAAAATTTTGCTAAGAAAATAATCATCGCGAATTTCATAAACTCTGACGGTTGGATAGAAAATGCTCCGATTCCAATCCAACTTCGCGCTCCCCCACGAACGAGACCTACTCCAGGAATAAGAACGAGAATAAGAAGAACGAAACAAACTAGTAAAATTACTTTTGAATACGTACGCCACACCCAATAATCAATTTTCATGAGAGAAAACATAGCTACTACCCCAAGACTTGCAAATAACAATTGTCTTTTTGCAAAAAAGAATGAATCCCCCATTTTATAAGAGGCCCAAACCGCACTCGCACTATAAACCATAATCATTCCGATTGTTAACAACGCAAGTGTAACGATGATGAGAATAAAATCAGGCGTTTTCTTCATTACCCATGAACACCACCTCTTTGGGCAGAAACTTTGCCCTATGTAACAAAACATCAGTAGGTGTTAGCCTACTGATGTTTTGATTTACTTTATATAAGTTTATGCACAGCTTGTATAAAAATGTCTCCTCTTTCTTCAAATGTTTTAAATTGATCCCAGCTTGCACATGCTGGTGAAAGAAGAATAATATCACCAGCCGTAGAATGAGCATAAGCCTTCACTACTGCATCATCTAAAGTATCGACACTTTCAATTACATCTAATCCTGCTTTTTCTGCCGCTCTTACTAATTTTGGTGCAGTTTGTCCAAATGTTACAATCGCTTTGACATGTTTAAAGTATGGAATTAAATCATCAAATTCATTACCACGATCAAGTCCACCAGCCAATAATACAATCGGTTGTGTAAATGCAGATAATGCTTTTTCTGTCGCTAGCATATTCGTCGCTTTTGAATCATTATAAAATTTACGATTATTAATCGTTGTTACATATTCTAAGCGATGTTTTACACCTGTAAAACTTTTTAACACAGCAGTAATTGCTTCATTAGAAACACCTAGTAATTTAGCAATACTCATTGCTGCTAAAATATTTTCTAAATTGTGCTTACCAGGTAAAACAATATCGCTTACTTTAACTACTTTTTCGCCTTTAAAATAAAGAGCGTTATCTTTTATACACGCACCATCTTCAATTTCTTTCGTCGTCGAAAATAATACTTTCTGTCCTTTACTATATGCAGATAATGCCATTACATCTGCATCATCTGCGTTAATTACACTATAATCTGTTTCATTTTGGTTTTTGAAAATATTCGCTTTCGCCAAACCATACTCTTTCTTCGTCCCGTGATAATCTAAATGCGCTTCAAATAAATTTAAAAAGGCTGCAATTTTTGGTTGGAACGATTCCACTCCCATCAATTGAAACGATGAAAGTTCCGTAACGACAACTTCATTTTCTTTCGCCAATTGTGCAACTTCACAAGCTACAGTACCTATATTCCCCGCAATAACTGGGTGCTTTTGTCCTTCTTTTAACATTTCAAACGTTAACATTGTCGTTGTTGTTTTGCCGTTAGATCCCGTAATCCCAACAAACGGTGCTGCTGAAATGCGATATGCTAATTCAACCTCAGTTACAATTGGAATTTGCTTTTCCTTCGCCGCCACTAAGAGTGGATTAGAATATGGAATTCCTGGGTTTTTTACGACAAGTGAAATGTTTCTCTCCAGCAATTCTAACGGATGCCCACCACATACAACATCCATTCCTTCCACTTGTAACTCAGCAGCAAGCACATTACCCACTAATGGTTTCCCATCATTTACAATGACGTTTGCCCCTAATTTTTTTAATAAAGTAGCTGCTGCATAACCACTTTTAGCAATACCTAATACAAGAACATTTTTATTTTGATATTCAGTTACAGTTTTCAATTACATCCACACCCCGATATAAATTCCTAGCACAGCTAATAAAAATCCTACAGACCAAAACGTTACAACAACGCGCCACTCTGACCAACCACATAATTCATAATGATGATGTAATGGACTCATTTTAAAGACACGCTTTCCTGTTGTTTTGAACGAAATAACTTGGATAATAACAGATAAAGTTTCCGCTACGAATACACCGCCAATAATAACGAGTAACAATTCTTGTTTTAACAAAATCGCTACAGCTGCGATAGCACCACCTAAAGCTAGAGAACCTGTATCCCCCATAAATACTTTTGCTGGATTCGCATTGAATACTAAAAAGCCAAGTACAGCTCCTACAACTGCCATACAGAAAATCGCTACCCCAAATTGTTCTTGAGCTACAGCAATAATACTAAATGCTCCGAATGCAATAGCAGCTGTTCCTGATAATAAACCATCTAAACCATCTGTTAAATTAACCGCATTTGATCCACCAATAAGCATAAATAATACAAGAACAAAATATGCCCAGCCTAATTCAAATTTAACATCAGTTCCCGGAATCATGATATAAGTGTGAAATGCTTGCCCTTTTCCAATTAAAAAGAACGCAATAGCAATTACAAGCTGACCGATCAATTTTTGTTTTGATGTTAAACCAAGATTTCTTTTCTTTACTACTTTTATGTAGTCATCTAAAAATCCGATTAATCCGTACCCAAATGTAACTAATAATAACAATGATACTTCTGCACCTAAATTGTTAAATTTAATCGCCATAATAAGCGTAGTCACCATCATAGATACATATATGACAATACCACCCATCGTTGGTGTCCCTGATTTCTTTTGGTGTGACTTCGGTCCTTCGTCACGAATACTCTGTCCGAACTTTAACTTTCTTAAAAATGGAATAAATAATGGCGAAAGGGCAACAGAAATTAAGAATGCTACCCCAGCCGTTACTAATAAACCTTGTTCAAGCACATGTAGTCCTCCTCTCATGCTGTTACACTTCGTTGTTTAAACGCTCCGTGATTGCTTCTTTAGCAACTTCACGATCGTCAAAATGATGAACTTCTTTACCAATAATTTGATACGTTTCATGCCCTTTACCAGCAATAATAATAATATCTTCTGCTTTCACTTTCGAGATAGTGGAACGTATCGCTTCTTTTCGATCGACAATTACTTCATAATTATTCCCTTTTACATCATTTACCATATCATCTAAAATAGCATTCGGATCTTCACTTCTTGGATTATCTGATGTATAAATTGCGTGAGTTGCATATTCGGTTGCAACACTTGCCATTATTGGTCTTTTCGTTCTATCTCTATCACCACCGCAACCAACGATACAATATACATCACCTTTTGCAAACTGTTTTGCTGTTTTTAGTACGTTCTCTAAGCTATCAGGTGTATGTGCATAGTCAACAATAACTGTGTAATTTTGTCCACCATCAACAACTTCAAAACGTCCAGGAACGCCAGCAAGCTCTTTAATTACATCAATAATTGTTTGTAAGCTCACTCCTGAAACAAGACCTGCTGCTGTAGCAGCTAACACGTTGTATACATTAAACTTACCAATTAATTTCATCGTAACATTTACAGTTTCATACGGTGTTACAAGTGTAAATGTTGTACCGCCACTCGTCATTACGATATCTCGTGCCATAATGTCGCTTGCAACATCTATACCGTATGTTACAACAGTAGCTGCTGTACTTCTCATATACTCTTCTGCTACTGGATCATCACTGTTTAATATAGCGTATTTTTCACGATTATGATGATAACTATTGCCAAGCTGTGCAAAAAGCAACCCTTTCGCATGTTTATATTCTTCCATCGTTTTATGATAGTCTAAATGATCTTGTGTTAAATTCGTAAATACTGCAACATCGTAATCGCACCCGTGTACACGGCCAAGATCTAAAGCATGAGACGAAACTTCCATTACTGTGCTATCCACACCTTGTTCAACCATTTTTGAAAATGTCTGTTGAAGTGTTAGTGCATCTGGTGTTGTATTTTTCACCTCAAATGTTTCATCACCGATTTTCATATTAATCGTTCCAATTAGCCCTGTTTTATGACCATGTGCGCGCATAATTTCATCCATAATATGCGATGTTGTTGTCTTTCCATTTGTACCTGTAATACCGATTAAATGTAACTTGTGTGTTGGTTGGCCATAAAAATAATCAGCTAACACTGCTAGCGAACGAAAAGTATTTTTCACAAGTACAACTGGAACGTCAACATCAATTGGTCTTTCCGCAACAATAGCAGCCGCTCCTTGTGCCGCTGCTTGCTTAGCAAAATCATGGCTATCAACCGTATATCCTTTCATACATATAAATAAGCTTCCCTCTTTCACTTTACGTGAATCCGCTTCAATAGATGTTATTTCTGGATTTTCTGTTGGAACAACTGGAAAATCATGCAAACATGATACAAGTGTATGCAACTTCATTTCACTAAACCCTCTCTACATTGTTTATTTATCTCTTATTTTAGCAAGTAACACGTTACCTCCTAGTTATATAAAAATAGGAGGTAAGTGCTACTATAGTCTAATCAATAGATTTATTTATTAATGAGACACTTATCGTCTCAAATAAAGCAATTTTTCTATAAAGAACTCACTTCCACCAATTGTACCATAAAACACAATCAGTTACCTTTAATTCCCGAAGTAAATTCTAACTTTTGAACCCTCTTTTACTTTAGCTCCTGCTTCTGGTGATTGTTTAATTACTTTCCCACCATCACCACTTATATCAAGCTTCAAGTCTACAAGTTGCGTTTGTAAATCTTTCTTTTTCATACCAATTAAATTCGGAACTTCCACAGTTGGTGTATCGCCCCATTTATATTCTTTCTCAACTTGCTCTTTTCTCGGTTCCACTCCCATTACAGGAAGTGCGTCACGAAGAATATTCCCAACAATAGGTGCTGCTACAACTCCACCAAATTGAGTGACTCCTTTTGGATTATCCACTGCTACATAAACAACAATTTGCGGATCGTCAGCTGGAGCAAAACCGATAAATGATACAATATAGTTATTATCTAAATATTTTCCATCTTTCACCTTTTGAGCAGTTCCAGTTTTTCCACCTACACGATATCCATCAATATAAGCCCCTTTACCAGAACCTTTCGCTACAACATTCTCTAATGCGTAACGAACTTTCTCTGAAGTTTCCTTGGAAATAACTTCCCTTTTCGCAACAGGTGTCTTTTTGCTGACAACTTGATTATTCTTCGGATCAATAAATTCCTTCGCTATATATGGCTGATACAAAGTTCCACCATTTACAGCGGCCGCTACAGCTGCTACTTGTTGAATCGGTGTAACAGAAACACCTTGCCCAAATGAAGTCGTCGCTTGCTCGACTGGACCAACTTTATCTAAATTAAATAAAATCCCGCTACCTTCACCTTGTAAGTCAATTCCGGTCTTCTGTCCAAACCCGAAATTGCGAATGTATTTAAACAATCGATCTTTACCAAGACGATCACCGAGTTCAATAAATCCTGGGTTACAAGAGTTTTGAACTACCTCTAAAAACGTTTGGCTACCATGGCCTCCAGCTTTCCAACACCGCAATCTAGCTCCACCAACTTCAGCTGCCCCATCATCATAAAATGTATCTTTCTCTAAGTCTACCAAATTTTCATTCAAGGCTGCAGCTAATGTAATAATCTTAAATGTTGACCCCGGCTCATACGTACTCCATACAGGTAAGTTTCTGTTATATACTTCCGGAGAAACACTTTGGAAATCTGCTGGATCAAAACTTGGTCGACTTGACATACCTAAAATTTCACCATTTTTCGGATTCATTGCAATTGCTATCATACCGTCAGGATTATACGTTGATTCCGCAATATTCATTTCTCTTTCCATAATCCTCGTAATGCGTGAATCAATTGTTAATCCTAAATTCAAGCCGGCTTCTGGTTTTTTGAAATCATCTCCAACGTTAGGCATTCTCTGTCCTTTCGCGTCTGCAAAAAATCGCACATGACCTTTATCACCATTTAGCTCTTTATCATAATATTTCTCTAGTCCCATAAGCCCTTGATTATCACTGCCCGCAAATCCTAATACGTGTGATAAAAAATTACCGAATGGATAGTACCGGATAGAATCCTCTGCGATGTACACACCCTTTAAACTTAATCCGCGTACTTCTTTCGCTTTGTCATGCGATATTTTCCTTCCGCCTTTATCAAGCCTTACAATCGATTCTTTTTTTGTAATCCGCTTATAAACATCATCTTTTTCCACACCTAATACTGCAGCTAACTTCTCTGCAGTCTCTGCTGGTTTTTCAATTTGCCTTGGCACAACAAAGACGGTAGGTGCACTTTTATTCGTAGCAAGCTCCACACCATTTCGATCTAAAATTTTCCCTCGCTCTGGTTCAAAAGTAATATTACGACTCCATGAATCCTTCGCACGATCCGTTAACATATTTCCAAGAAAAAATTGCACATATCCAAGACGAATATCGATGATGGTGAAAATGAGTATACCCGATATAAGTATAAAAATAAGTCGTTTCCTAACCGTTACATTTGATACACGCATATTGGAACAAGCCTCCCTTACGCCTAGCTTGTTCCAATATATGCTTGTACTTATTTAATTAGAACTTCTTCCCTATTACCATTATGGCTTTTCTGCTTCTTGCTGCGGCTCAAGTGGTGGTACGAGTGTTACACCTAATTCCGTACCAGGTTGCAACACTGTTCCTTCTGCCACACTTTGTTCCGTTACATACCCTGTACCAGAAGGTTTTAAGTTAAGCTTTAATGTTTTTGCTAAATTCATAACATCACGCAGTGCCCACCCCTGTATATTTGGCATTGTAGGTTTATCTCCTACTAAGAAGACTCGATCACCCTTTAATGTTTGTTCAGTTGCTTTTGGCACTTGCTGCTGCACTTTACCTTCACCTAATACGATTGGACGAAGTTTTGCTTTATCAATTGTTTTTTTCGCTTCTTCCATCGTTTTTCCAGTTACATCTGGAACGACAGTTTGTTGTTCTTTCACATATTTTTTCGGGTCTTTTACTTCATTTGGCTTAATCTTTAAATACTCTAAACTATTTTTCGTTACATATTTAAAGATATCAGCTAAAGGTTTAGCCCCGTTTTCATCATCTTTTAATTTTGGTTGTTTAACGGCCACATACACAACAAGTTGCGGATCGTCCATCGGTGCCATACCTAAGAATGAGAATATATAATTCTCTCTTCCCGTCATATAGCCACCTTTCCCGTCAGGAATTTGTGCTGTACCTGTTTTACCACCGACTGAGTACCCATCAATTTTATATGCAGTCCCTGTTCCTTTCGGTGATGTAACAACACGTTCTAGTAATTGCCTTACTTGCGCTGCTGTCTCTTTGGAAACAGGTTTTCCTACTTCTTCTGGTTTATGCTCTAGCTGTACTTTACCTGTTATTGGATCCACAATTTTATCAATTGTATAAGGTTTCATCATTTTCCCATCATTTGCAATCGCTGTTGCAGCTTGTACAAGTTGAATTGGTGTAACTGTAGAACCTTGTCCAAATGCTGTTGTTACTTGTTGTATTTGTTGATCAAATAAAATTGTATTTGACCCTTCACCAGGTAAATCAATGTTTGTTTTTTCATCTAATCCAAAATTATGAATATATTTTCGGAAACGATCTGGACCAAGTTTTTGATCACCTAAAATTGCAAACGCTACGTTTGAAGAGCGCTCTACCCCTTCATCAAAAGTAATAGAACCCCATCCAGCGCCGCCGTTATGATCTTTTATTTTGCGATTACCAACTTGATATGTACCAGACTGATAAAAGTCTTGTCCATTGTATACACCTTCATTAATGGCCGCTGCTAATGTGAAAATCTTCATTGTTGATCCCGGTTCAAATGCATTTGCAATTGCGTCGTTGAAGAAATATTTAATTTGACGATCATTAGGGTCATAACTAGGTTTACTAGACATCGCTAATATTTTTCCCGTCTTTGGATCCGCTACAATTCCAATTAAATTTTCTGGCTCATAATGTTTACTTGCTTCTTTCATTGCGTCTTCTAAATAACTTTGAATACGTTGGTCAAGCGTTAAATACACATTATCTCCATTTTTAGGCGCCTTTACATTCACCTTTCCACCGTCAAGAGATACACCTTTACGGTCCCCTGTATAAGCTACCTCACCATTAGAAGCACCTAAATACTTATCTAAACTCTTTTCTAAGCCAAATTGACCTACTGCGATTCCATTCTCATCAGGGCTGGCATGCCCTATGACGTAAGATGCGAAATCACCGTTTGGATACACTCTCGCATTTTCGGTGATAAAAGAGATTCCTGGCAATTTCAATGCTTCTATTTGTTCTTTCTTTTCTTTCGTCAAGTCCTTACCTAATGTTCCAAATTCCACTTGACTTCTGCCTTCTTTAGTTAAAGTAGCTAAAATTTTATCTTCATCTTTTCCGAGTACTCCTGCGATTTTTTTTGCAGTATCCTCTTTATCCTTAACGGCATTGGCTCCTTTTAACTCGGCTACAAGTTTATAAGAATTTGCGTCTTGCGCTAGTACATGGCCATTTTGATCATAAATTGTTCCTCGATTCGCTTCGAGAACTCCTTTTTTACTATGTTTCTGTTCAGCAAGTTTTTTCAAATCATGATTATCCACTGTTCCTGTTGCTTGTATGTAAAAAAATCGGGCTAATAATAGAAAAAAGAGCAGGAGGAAAAATATCATAAAATAACCTGCTCCCTTATTGGTATGAAATTTGGTCATATTTTTATTCATCTTTTCTTCACACCTATTTGCCTTACTTTAGGCCTTTCACATTATTCGCATTAATTTCTAGCCCGTGTTTTTTTGCAACTTCAGCGATACGCTCATAACGACTTAACTTCTCTACTTCAGCCTGCAATTCTTGATTTTCCTTTTGTTTTTTCACAATTTCTTCTTCTATCGTCGCTGCTTCTACATTAACTTGATATAGACCCGCTTTATTCCCAATAAAAGCTACACAGGCATATAATAAAAATCCAATAAACGTTACGTACAATAGCTTTTCAATTCTTGTAATTTTCGTTTTAACTTTTGGTTTAACCATCTGCTGTGGCGGCGTTTGAATTTGTACCTCTTCTTGCGCCTGTTGTTTATACTTTACAGCTAAATTAGTCATACCTCTCTCTCCTTTTTATCGTTTTTCAGCGATTCTCAACTTCGCAGAACGCGCTCGATTATTTTCTTCTAATTCAATGTCAGAAGGTAAAATCGGTTTCCTTGTAATAAGCTTTAATTTCGGCTTAAATTCATCCGGAATAATCGGTAGTCCCTGTGGTAATTGCGGTGTTGTGCTATTTCGCTTAAACGTCGTTTTACAAATACGATCTTCTAAAGAATGGAATGTTATAACACTAACTCTTCCACCAGGCTTGACCATATCAATTGCAGATTCCAACGCTTCTTCAAATACTTTTAATTCATCATTTACAGCGATACGAATCGCTTGGAATACTCGCTTCGCAGGATGTCCACCTGTTCTACGTGCCGGAGCTGGAATACCTTCTTTAATTAATTCCACTAATTCTCCTGTCGTTTCAATAGCCTTATTCTCGCGATACGCTTCAATTTTCCTTACTATTTGCTTTGAAAATTTTTCTTCGCCGTATTGGAAGAAAATTCTTACGAGTTGTTCATATGACCAGCTGTTCACAACATCATATGCTGTTAATGGGGCATCTTGATCCATCCGCATATCTAACGGTGCATCATGATGATAACTAAAGCCACGCTCTGGTGTATCTAATTGTGGGGATGAAACACCTAAATCGAATAAAATCCCGTCTACTTCTGTGATACCTAATTCATGTAGTTTTTCAGATAAATAACGGAAGTTGCTCTTCACTGTTACAAATTGTTCACCATAAGAAGAAAATTTTTCCTTCGCATTTTGAATCGCTATTTCATCTTGATCAAATGCTATTAATTTTCCACCATCTGTTAGCTGAGATAATAAATAAGAACTATGTCCTCCTCCACCCAGTGTACAATCTACATATGTACCACTCGGTTTTATATCTAAGCCATCTACTGTTTCTTTCAAAAGTACTGTTACGTGTTTGAACATTGCTGCACCTACTCTTTTTCCAATTAATTATGTTAAATACATTTCTCACTCTACAAACACAATTTACTACTAGAGGATGAAATGCTACTAAAGAACGACTCATTTAACTTCCAACAAGGTAGTACGCTATACAAATCGCTATTTTATTTTATTATATACTAAATTTTATCATTTTTTGCGGGAATTTAAACAAAAACCTGTCGAAAAAGATAATAATCCGTTTACATTTTGTGCTATTTTGTCATATATATATACCTGATACATAGCGATTCATTACAATAACATAAGATGAATAATTCAGAAATATTTCACTTCACAGTTAATTCAACAGAATAAAAATAAAATCCTGCTCAAAAGAGCAAGATTCTATAGTTTTATTACATGATGTTTTCCGTCCCACGAAAAAGATTGTTCCATTACCCGGTCAACAAAATCAAGGCCGAACTGATTTAAATAATAACACACATTCCACACACGTTCTTGCGGTGCTCCTAATGGACGAAGCGCAAATTGTAAACGGCGGAATTTATTCAGTTGAACCTCATGTTTCTTCTCAACATTTCTTTTCAACATTCTTTCTAACAGTTCAATTTGCTCATTAATTTTCAGTTCATTTTTCCCTGCAAACTCATTTAACCCTGGATCTATTTTTTTCACGAATTGTTGTAATGATGTATGGATATCCATTATTTCTTTTTTCGCTTCTATAAATCGCTCGTCTATCGGTTCCTCTATTTGATTAGAAAGCCAATTGTCACGTAGATTATCTATATCATTTAGAAATGGATCAATTTCTCGCAAATCTAAATCATATAAATCTGTCGCTATATCTCGCTCCATATAAGTAATTGTAAGGCGCGGAACAACAGGTGGCATTTGGAAACCGGCCGTATGAAACACTTGTTGCAATTCACTCCAATAAGCTAACTCCCCTGGACCGCCAATAAACGCTAACGTAGGAAACACATATTCTTGCATAAGAGGGCGCGTTACAACATTATTACTAAAACGTTCTGGACTTCTTTCCATCTCTTCCATCAATTCTTCATACGAAAATGAATGCACTCCATCTTTTCCAATAAACTTCCCTTGATTCTCTTCAAGCAATACTCGCTCATTATCAATTTCCATAAATATATGCACTGCATTTGTCTTCGTTTCAATAATCGGTTTAAATCCTAATTCCTTAATTACTTCCTGTTGATTATGAAGTGCTACTTGAATTTCTTTATATTTACTTATAATTTGTTGTAAAAACGGCACTTCTAATTTTCTTAATGCAGGATGATGTGAATCTACAAGAATTAAACCAGAATTTGCGAACATTTTCGTAATAAGGCGTGCAAAGAAATCTACATATGTATGCGATTTACCTAAAGCATCATCAACAAATTGTAATACATCCTTTGTAAAATTCGTTTCCGGATATGTTTTAAAAATCTCTTCGACCCATTTTCTACAGTCTTCAATAGAAAGTTCAGACTCAGAAGCACTCGCCTTTTTCGGATAACGTTCATGAAAAATGGTCTTTTTTATTTTTTTATTTTTCGTTACAAATGTATGATTAATTTCATCCATATCATGGTCTTCACCAGCAATCCAAAAGACAGGAACAACCCGAACCCCTAAACTCTCTTCTTTTTCTTTTGCAAGCTGTAAAATTGAAATGATCTTATGCACTGTATAAAGCGGACCAGTTAATAACCCAGCTTGTTGTCCAGCTATAACTACATATGTATTTTCATCTTCAAGCGCTTTTATATTTTGAATTGTAAATTCTCCCGCTTGCAATTGTGTATTATATTCTAATAAATGCGTTACTAAATCTTGACGGAAGAACTCTCTCTCTCGCAAATCATGTAAACGCTGTTTAAAAGCATCCTCTGTTAACAGATAATCAAAACATGACTGTATCTCTTTTTTAACGTTCATATAGTCCGCTACAACACCTTGTAGTGGAACAGAGATCTCTTTTATCTCCATATAATTCTCCCTTTCGTATCCTGTTCTCTCACCAACCCACATTGTAGTCAATGTTTCACGTAAAAGCAAAGAAAAACACTTATAATTCCATTCCTTTTATTGCATTGAACAAAAATCGAAGTGTCGGAACAGATTGTTGTTGTTCCTTAGCTTCTTCTAATACATATCCAACAATCGCATTAACTTCTGTTTGTCTATTCCCTCTTACGTCCGCTAACATAGATGAAGTATTATGAGATGTTTTTTCACATACTTGGCATACCATTTGCCATAGCATTTCCCTATCTTCTTCTTTAACAAGAAATGCAACTTCCTGAAATACTTGCTCCATCATTTGATAAAAAAACGGGTTTGAAATTAACTCCCCGTTCTCAACCCGCAATAATGCCGTCAATGGATTAATACATACATTGACTACTAATTTATTACGCATAATCCCCTTCCAATCATCTTCTATCTGAATCGGAAAATAATCAAAAGGAAAACAATTAAATACCTTTTTAAAACAACTAGATTGACCACGCACTACACCAAACTTTGTAACACCTATTCCAGTATGACGAACTGTATGTCCATCCTCTTTTTTTGCACCATGCTCCACAATCCCGACTGCTATACGTTCATTTCCTATTTTTTGCATAACGTGAAGATGCGACATTCCATTTTGCAAAAAGATTAATGACGATTCTCCCTGCACAAAAGGTAATATATCAGTTACATGATATTGCTTTACAGCAATAAATGTATAATCTAACTGTTTATCCAGCATACTTTCTATCGGTAAAATAGATGGAAATACTGTTTCACGTTCTCCATTCCTAATACAACTTACACCCGTTAAGTTTAATTCTTCTGCTTGCTTAGCGTTTCTTGTAAACAACGTAACATCTTGATTGCTTTTTTGTAAATAAAATGTATATAGGAGACCAATAGCTCCCGGTCCAACAATTCCAATTTTCATCTTCACACAAAGAACTCATATTAACAAGTGATATAAGTTCCCTTGCCCTCCCCCCTTTACATCTTATTAAATTACAATTACATAGTTAAGGATTCAATTATCTTGTAACAAATGCAACCCCTTCTTTCACTATGTATATACTACCTATATACATAGTTCTATTCTTAGTTTAGCAAATCCTCAAAAAAATAATGAAAGAAATATTCTATCTTCTTCATAAAAATTAAAAAATGAGTTATAATATTATTATAAATATTTTAACTTTTCTGCATTCAACAAGATAAGAAAAGGATGTGATGTAATGGGATTCCCAAAAGTTGAACGCTTGCTCATCAATTATAAAACATTAGATGCATTTAAAAAATTTAAAGGGTGCGGAGCTCAAGAACTATCCATGTTGGAAGAATTACAAGCAAACATTATTGAAAATGATAGTGAGTCTCCATTTTATGGTATTTATTATGGAGGATCGCTAATCGCACGTATGAGTCTATACATGAAAAGGAACGGTGGAGAACCATTTGAAATTACAGGTACTTACCTAGAACTTTATAAACTCGAAGTGTTGCCGACTTTTCAAAAACAAGGATTCGGACAAATGCTTGTTAATTATGCGCAACAACTACAATTCCCAATTAAAACGATAGCACGTATCCAGTCAGCTGGTTTTTGGGATAAATTAAGTTTCCAGCCAGTATCAGTAACTAATGGTGATTTTTATATTTGGCAACCAGAAACAAATTCGAATGCGATTACAAACGAAGAATCTGCATGAGAAATAAAAAAAACAGCTGTTACGCAGCTGTTTTTATTTCTTTAATTTTTCTAATTCTCCATTCGAGCGAGCGCCATTTCTTTCTGCTACCATTACACTTCTTTTTTGATCAATATAATCAAGTAATGTTCTATATTCTTCCTCATATACTGATAATCGCTCCAGAAGACGTTCTTTCTCTGTTTGTAACGATTCAATTTGTTGTTGTAACATCATTAAAGAGCTTTCATCTTTATAATTTCGCAAGAATTCAATAACATCATTCAATGTAATAGATTTTGGCTCTAATACCGTTGTCTCTTTCACTTCATAATTTTCTACCTTACGAAGTTGCTTTGCTTCTTCAATACGTTCTTTATACTGCTTTCTAACGTAAGAATTCCACCTAAATCCACAAGCTGCAGGTGTACGAGACAAATGCCTCCCCACTTCTTTAAAAGCGGAAAGTTGCGTTCCACCTTCACGAATATGCCGGAGTACTACTTCTGCCAGAAGCAAATCTTCATCATCAGTCCAAGCATCTTGTCTTGTTGTCGCCATCTCTCTAGTCCTCCCTATGCATTTTTTATTAAGCATATGCAGTTACTAGAAAAGATAGAATACAACAAATAAAGAATAAGACAAAAAAAATAAACGTAGAAGATATCTTCTACGTTTATTTTTCGCAATTACTTGCTGATTACTTCTTTACCTTTGTAAGTACCGCATGCTTTACATACACGGTGAGCTAATTTCGCTTCACCACAGCTTGGGCACTCTACCATACCAGGTACTGATAATTTGAAATGCGTACGACGCTTTCTTTTTACTGTTTTAGAAGTTCTTCTAAAAGGTACAGCCATTCTTCCCACCTCCTTAAAAGAAATAATTATTTTCATATGAAGGCCTAAACCAGTCTTCCGATTATTTGTCAAAAAACTTTGCAAGTCCTGCTAATCTTGGATCAACAGTCTTTTCTTTGTTTTCTTCCGAAATCACTTGCCAGTCTTGACCTTGCATCGGTGCTCCACCAGAAACATCATCACTGAAAATTTGCATTGGAATCTCCAAAAGTATATTTTCCTTGATTACGGGCAGTAAGTCAAGTACTTCTCCTTCTAAACAATGAATTTCAGCTTCTGTTTCAAATTCTTCTTCTGAAGTTTGGAACACCTCAGTTGTTTTAATGTCAAATGGTAATGTCACATCTACTAAAGAGCGAGAACATGGTAAAACCATGCTTCCAGTTATATGTAGATGAAACGTAAACTTACCGGAGCCAAAATCAACTCTTCCTGTTACATGAACAGGATTAATTTCACGAATATCTTTCTCGACCTCTTTTAGCTCACTTACATCTACCATTTCATTTAATGTCAATCCTTTATTTCTCAATTTATTCAATTGATGGATGGACCATTTCATATCATATCACCTCAAGGCAACAAACAAAATTATAGCTAGCCATTTTATATTTGTCAATGTTTTTTCTTTACACTATAATGAAGTCATCATAGGAAATAATATATACATTATCACGTTTTCCAAAAAGATGCTACATCGAAAGGAGAGATTACCATAAAATCCAGTGGTATTGTTGTTGAATATAACCCTTTTCATAACGGTCATGCTTATCATGTGCAAGAAACAAAAAAGTTAACACAGTCTGATATTATTATCGCCGTTATGAGTGGTCCTTTTTTGCAGCGTGGTGAGCCCGCACTCATCTCCAAATGGTATCGTACTAAAATGGCCTTAACAAACGGCGTAGACCTTGTTGTAGAGCTTCCTTATGCATTCGCAACACAAAAGGCCGAAACTTTCGCAAATGGCGCAATTTCGATTTTAAACGCCCTTGGTGTTTCTGAAATTTGTTTTGGTAGTGAAGATGGACAAACTGAAAATTTCTACACTACCATCGCTATACAAAAAAATGAAGAAAAGACTTTTAATCGTCTTGTGAAGCAATTTATGAATGCAGGTAATAGTTATGCAAAAGCTACATCTGAAGCCTTTCTACACATCTTACCACCCGAAAAAAACGTAGATATGTCACAACCAAATAACATTTTAGGCTTACAGTACATTAAAGCCATTCTCTTACAAAATAGTTCCATGCAAGCACAAACTATAAAAAGATTCGCCTCTCATTATCATGATGAAACATTTCACGATCAACATATTGCAAGTGCAACAAGTATTCGCAAACAGCTATTTATTGAAAACAGTTCCTCTACAACTATTGAGCCTTTTATCCCGAAAATGACTGCTTCTCTTTTAGAAAACTACAAGCAAAACTACGGGACGTTACATAACTGGGAAAAATACTTTTCATTTTTTAAATACAAACTTATGACGATGTCTTCTCGAGACTTACAACATATATATGAAATGGAAGAAGGTTTAGAGCATCGTATTTTATCAAAAATACAAAACAGTTCATCTTTCTATTCATTCATGGAAGCATTAAAAACAAAACGTTATACATGGACTAGATTACAAAGAGCTTGTACACATATTTTAACAAATACAACGAAGGAAGAAATACACAAAGCAAATATAGCGCAACATGCGCCGTATATCCGTCTTCTCGGAATGTCACAAAAGGGACAAACTTATCTTTCTAAAAATAAGAAAAAAATAGAACTTCCAATCCTTACTCATACAAAAACTTTTGAACATCCGACTTTAGACATAGAACGAAAATCAAATGCTGTATATTTCTCCATAATGCAAGAACCTTTGCGGACACAACTACTAAAACAAGACGCAACGCATCATCCAATTCGTTATGATGAAATAATGAAAAAATTCCTATAAGAAAAACCTCTCTTCTTCAGAGAGGTTTACTTTATTTCACCCATTTTTTCCAAATACGTTAATGCATCATCCAGTGTATCCACCGGTACAATTTTCATCTTTGTTTTAATATCTTTCGCAGCTTCAAGAGCATCTTTATAATTCGATTTCTCTACACCTTTTTCATTTGGCGCAAAAAACACTTCAGCTCCTGCATCACTAGCAGCTACTACTTTTTGCTGAATACCACCAATTGGACCAATTTCCCCTTTATCATTGATTGTACCTGTTCCAGCTATTTCATGTCCGTTTGTTAAATCTTCTTCAACGAGCTGATTATAAATTTCTAGTGTAAACATTAACCCTGCTGATGGCCCCCCTATTTCATGGGAATCAATTTTCACTTTCGGATCTACTACTAACTCTCTTTCCGTAACGATAGAGACCCCTATACCGACACGTCCATTCCCATTAGGGATTGTCTTTACATTTAAATTTTCTTTAAACTGTTTTCCGCCCCGCTTGTATTCAATATTTACTGTATCCCCTTCTTTTTTCCCTGTCATATACTCAATAAATTGTTCCGTCTTGTCGAATATTTTTCCATCGACAGCTACTATAACATCTCCAAGCTTAAGCTTTCCTTCTGACGGCATACCCTTTGCTACACCAGCCACTAGTACACCTTTATTTTCAAAAGAAACAGAGCGATTTGCACGTTTATATGCATTATAAATTGCAGCGTTTTGTGAATCTTTCATCGCATAATCTTGACGAAATTGATATTCTTCATCACTCTCACCTTTTTGCAATATTTCTTCCGCCTTCGAAATGTGTGTATATTTATTAAATTGCGCGGCTATTAAGTTCACAACATTTGCAGGCCCCATTGAGACAGTGACAAGCATAAAATCACCAGACTCTTTAGTACCACCGTCAACTTGCACGTACGGCGCTAATTTTGCGGCCATACCTGGTTTTGTCACAAAGTATGGCAAACGCACATAAACAAGTAGCATCGCCAATATAACCCCTATTAAAATTGCATATATAAACCGAAAACGCTTAAACATTATGTTTCTCCTTCCACTGCTCAATTAGTAAATAAATGTTTGAAATGTGTTTTTCTGCTTCCACTTCTCCGACCCGAATGATGTCTTCAATATGTGTAAAAGCACGCGAACTAAATTGTTCTACTGCTGGCCGCATCATTAAATCTGATGCTATTTGCCGATTCATCACAAGTTCATGTTGCATAATTTCAATACTTTGCATAATTACATCATAAATCGATGTAACCTCTCCATTCACCTTAATTGGAGATACATCTACAGCAATAACAATATCAGCCCCTAAATCTTTTACAACCGATACGGGAATACGGTCAATTACCCCTCCATCCACTAATAAGCGGCCATCTATTTTCTCTGGAACAAACACCCCTGGCACAGATATACTAGCTCGAACCGCCTCCGCAATCGGACCGCTTGTAAAAACAACTTTTTCCCCCTTCAAAATGTCAGTAGCCACAACAGCCGTCGGGATATCTAACTCTTCTAAATTTTTATTATATGTAAACATTTTAATCATATCTTTAATACGTTTTCCAGCAATAAATCCCATTTTAGGAACTGTAAAATCCAAATAATATTTCCTTTTAAAAACAGCTGCCAATTTATACAATCTTTCAACGTCACAACTCGCTGCATAGAATGTACCAATTAACGCTCCTATACTACTACCTGCTATCATATGAATAGGGATACCAGCTTCCCTTAATACTTTTATTACCCCTATGTGAGCAAAACCTTTTGCACCTCCGGATCCAAGCGCTAAACCGATTTTTGGTTCCTTCATTTTTCTCACCCTTTAATTTTTTTCATTCCTTTTTCATACTTATGGTCTAAATTCACCACATATCCACGTATACTGAAATGAACGTTTTTGGGACAAAGGGGGATTTTCTTACATGTACGAAAAATGGAAAACTGCTTTTCTTACCATATCAATGTTATTTTTAACCTTTTCTCTTGTACTTCACCCCCAAGCTGCTTTGCAAGCTTCCATTCGCGGGTTAAATATATGGTGGGAAGTTGTATTCCCTTCACTACTACCGTTTTTCATCATTGCGGAACTTCTAATCAGTATTGGTATTGTAAAATTTATCGGTGTTATATTAGAACCACTAATGCGTCCACTGTTTCGTGTTCCAGGGGTAGGTGGGTTTGTTTGGGCAATGGGAATGGCTTCAGGATTCCCCGCTGGCGCCAAATTAAGCGCTAGACTACGCAAGAGCAATCAACTAACACAAATCGAAGCGGAACGACTCGTATCTTTCACAAATTCTTCTAATCCACTTTTTATTTTCGGAGCAGTTTCTATTGGTTTTTTCAATAATCCGAAATTAGGGCTCGTATTAGCAGCAGCACATTATATAAGTAACTTTATCGTCGGATTACTTATGCGCTTTTATGGTAATAACGATACTTACATAAAAGACAAACATACGAATCAAAAGCGTGCCTTTCAAAACCCTTTTTCCATCCTCCACCAAACACGTATGCAAGAAAAAAGACCGATTGGAAAACTACTCGGTGACGCTATCGTTTCTTCTATTCAAACATTGCTCATGATTGGTGGGTTTATTATTTTATTCTCTGTTTTAAATAAAATGATTACTGTTTTCGAAATTACAGAAGCGCTTTCTTTTATTATGCAACATATTTTATCATTCTTCCAACTTACATCCCAATTTAGTATTCCGATATTATCCGGTATTTTTGAAATGACGCTTGGAAGCCAAATGATTAGTCAAATTAATGAATCAACACTTCTTCAACAAGCGATGGTAACAAGCTTCATTTTAGCATTTAGCGGCCTTTCTATTCAGGCACAAGTAGCAAGCATATTAGCGGAGACAGATATCCGCTTTAAACCATATTTTTTAGCTCGAATTATCCAAAGTATTCTCGCTCCTATTTTCACTTTTATATTTTGGGGGCCATTTTATGAAAAGGTTCATTCTTTCTCGCCTACGCAAGAAGATCTTCCCGTATTTTTATTGAATCATTCTTACACACTAACTGATATTTGGACATCATTTATACACTACGGACCAATCTTCACCTTATTTTGTTTATATTTATATGTTATCTTATTGTTTTTACGCATTCATAAAGAAAAACCCCGTTCACTTTAACGGGGTTTGAAACTTTTCTTTTAAAGCACGCTCTACAATCGGAGGAACAAGGTCTACTACACTTCCCCCATATCTCGCAACTTCTTTCACAATACTTGAACTTAAAAATGAATATTGATTATTTGTCATAATGAAGAAGGTTTCGATATTTTCGTCTAATTTTCGATTCATTGAAGTAATTTGCATCTCATATTCAAAATCAGAAACCGCTCGCAAACCACGTAATATTGCATTTGCATTACGCATTTTTGCATATTCCACCAATAATCCACTATGTGAATCAACTTTTACATTCGGTATATCCTTTGTCGCCTCTCGAATTAACTCTAGGCGTTCTTCTACCGAAAAGAATGGTTTTTTTGATGAATTGTTTAAAACAACTACATATACTTCATCAAATACTTTTGCTCCCCTTTTAATAATATCCAAATGTCCAAGGGTAATTGGATCAAAACTCCCTGAAGAAATAGCTATACTTGTCATTCTGTCCCCTCACCTTCATACTTATAAATCGAAATTGCTGTAATCCCGTAGTTTTCTGCCCGTACTTTTACAAGTTCTCCTATGGAATCAGGTAAAACCACGTCATCCCCATGCTCTGCCATAATGATGCCATCTTTATTTAACAATCCATGTTGATCGATCACACTAATTAAAGACACAATTTTTCGACCTTTATATGGAGGGTCTATTAGTATAAGATCGAATGATATTTCACGCTTTATAAGCGCCTTTACCGCCCGTTCCGCATCATTTCGATACACTTCAGCTTGTTCTTGTATTCTACAGCTTTCTAAATTTTGATGAATGACTTTTATCGCTTTACTATCTCGGTCAACAAAAATCGCTTTATCAATCCCTCTACTTATGGCCTCAATTCCAAGACCACCACTACCACCAAATAAGTCAAGAGCGATACCACCATCATAATAAGGACCTATCATATTAAAAATAGATTCTTTCACTTTATCTGTCGTTGGACGTGTTGTATTACCAGGTACCGCTTTAAGTGGGTGCCCTTTACATTTTCCTGAAACTACTCTCATCTGTTGTCACTACCTTTATTTCAATCTATCGAGCGATTACAGTAAATCCATCTCAAGTCAGTAACCGCTACCAAACCATACAATTCTTCACTAATTCGTTACTTAACCTATAGAGAACTTTAGTTAAAATAACCGTTCGCTATTTCTTGCATATTCATCTCACTATTTGCGAACAAAAACCCTTTATGTACATCAGTTCCACTTTACCTTTTTTATCCTATCATAAAATAAAAAAAAGAAAAATAAAAAGCCTAACATAAATTTTAATTTCATTATGTATATCTTCATTCAGATTGGACATAAATAAATATAACAACATCATCGATGTTGTTGCCAACCGCGGAGAAGACTTACGTTTCCCCATAAGTTCTTCCTCCGGTTTCTCCTCTCCCTTTGCCTTCTTACTAGTAGTACATACTAGTATTAGAAGGGCCCTGCTTTGCAGGGTTTTTTTATTTGTCTACTTTTCATTTAAAAAGTGAGATGGTACAGTAAAAGAAAGAGGAGGAAAAAATATGATTCAACGCTTTATAGAACTCGGAGAAGGCTACTCTGACTTATATGAATTACTTGAAATTGCCAAAACAAACCAAGAACGTGTAACACATATGCTACAATTCGAAACTGTAAAAAACGAAAAAAAAATGTGTTCACTTGTTGTAATACTAAAACCGACAACTACTGGTGATTTCCAACCATTATACATATGTCGTGAAGGCATTCCTTTACTGGAAAATAAGAAAAGTAAACGTGTCGTTTTATTTGAAGAAATGGCGGAACAAATAGGGAAAAAAGTTACTCCCTTTACTGTAAAACCATCAACAACTTTCCCTGAAAAAGAACTATTTTTTAATCATCTAATTGGTATTTTACGAATGAACAATTTCATTCCTCCAATGAAATAACACGTTATTTCAAATAAAAAAAACCCCTGCTAAATTTAGCAGGGGTTTTTTTCACTTAGCTATAATCGTATTCTTTTGCCCGATCAGGACGCGAATTTTCGAATTCTGTTTTTAAAAATGGGCGATACGACTGTTCTACTTTTTTCACAAAAGGAAGTTTATTCAATTTTTGCATCATATGCTCAATTTGTTCCATATCACAATATACAACGGCATATTTCAAACGTTTTGATATGTAATGAATGTTACCATATTTCCTTAAAATCTTGGCATGTTTCAATGAATGTAAATAAACAATCATACTTTGTCGTTGCCCGAACATAATCTTCTCCATCTTCTCCTTTTAAAAACTTATATTCTTATATTTTATGAAAACCAATCAAAAATTTATGACATTAAAGGACAAACTCTGTATACGTTTTCTTCTATATTCTAAAAAACAGGGTAAATTACCCCGTTTTTTTACAACCACAACCGCCTCCGGTACCACAACCACCGCCACAGCCACCCGCATCAAAAAACGGATTTCCTGTTGGGACTTTAACGGAAGATGACACCTCAGAACCTATTGCTACACTAACTTCATCTAATAACTTTTGTAAAGCAGTTTCTGCTCTTTTAAAGGCTGCAACCTTATCATGCATATCTACAGAACGCTTTAATTCCCTCATTTTCGTTGAAACGAAAGTATAATCAGGATGATATTTACCAAAACGTTGCACTTCTTCGTATCGCTCTTTCATCACTGTAAATTGCTGAATTAGCGTCTGGACCTCTATATCTTCTTGTAAATCCTTATAATACTTACGATAATCTTCTGCTATATCTGAACAGATAATCGCTTTTGCAAGCTGCTCTGCCTTATCTAAAATCAATACGCTTTCCAGCGTCGCTACAATCATGAGAGACACCTCCGAGTATTCATCATAACACATTTGGAACAGAACTACTAATTGAAGTGTCTCACCTAAAAGAAAGATATGATACTAACTACTTTTCATACCATCCCCTTGCACTCTTATACACTAATATGCTCCGCAATATTATATTTAAGAACATCCCATTTCCCGCTATTCTCTTTCACGTAGCTAATACATGCGTTTTTTAACGGCGTTTTAAATGTAATTTCATCTGGTGCAATTGCGTGTAAAATAGCTTTTATTGCATGTGAATGCGCAACAATGATAATACGTTTATCTCCATGTGCTACTGCAACCTCTTGTAAAGCCGTAAAACAGCGCTCTACAATTTCTTTATCCTGCTCCATTCCTTCTACATTACCTTCTGCAATTAACTCTCTAACGGCCGCAACTGGTTTCCCAGAAGCTTCCCCAAAATTACGTTCCATAAATCGCTCATCTAATAAAATAGATGGTAATCCAATAGCCCCAGCAATTTCCTTAGCTGTTTCTTGCGCTCTAATTAACGGACTACTTATAATTATATCCCACGATTCCGCTTGCAAGGCAGCTGCACTTTGACTCGCTTGCTTCTTCCCAACCTCGTTAAGTGGAATATCTTCGCGCCCTTGAATAATCTCTTGAAAGTTCCAATCAGTTTGTCCATGTCGTACTAAACAAATTTCCGTCATGCTGCAACTCCTTTTTTAAATAATGCGATTCTATTGTAACAAAAGTTTTGCATAACGGACATAGTTTTCCCTTCCAATTACGTCGTATTTTGCTGCTTCATATACTGGAACATATCAATCATAATTGAAGCAACCGCCAATTGATTTTGAAATTTTTCCACTTTATCTGGTATCGTTTTTTTGAAATGCTGCATGGCAGCTAACTCAAAAGCTTCTTTTTCTTCTGGGTTACGCGTCAATTTCCGGTACCAGTATGGCTGTTCCCGAATATAGCGAGCTAAATCCTCATCAGCTTTTATAAACTCCATAAGCTCTGCTCTCATCCTCTTTCCCCCTAATCCTTTTGAAAGAAAAAAGGATTATTTTCAGAAGTACTTTGTTCTGGCTGCGCACGGTTCCCTTGAAATTGTTGGATAACTTGTTGCACGCTACCAATCGCACTCGTTACATTTGCTAAATGATGTTGCATTTGTTCTACGTCTAACTTTTTAAAGAAAGAAAGCATTTGCCCCATCACATCAGCAGTTTTTTCCTCTTCTGTTCGACTTTCTTTTTCTTCTTTATTTTCTTTTACCGAAGAAAAAGCAGGTGCTCCATCAGGTCTATACGCTGTCCATATTTGATCTTCTTCACCAAGTAAGTACCATTCTTCATAAAATTGCTGCCAAGTTTTTTGACCACCTCTAACCTCATGAACCATTTTAGGGTGATGGTTTACAAACTCTTTAAACTGTTGAACCGATGGATGTAACGGCCCTTTTGTTGTTGGCATAATCCTCACCTCTTCATGTATATCTACTATATTGTAAGAAAAAAAAGGCACATGGTTCGCCTATTTTTAGACGATTCATGCACCTTTTTATCTCCCTATTTGTGGACAGTAAGACTCCTACTGATTAAAGTTTCATTTTATTTTCGGATAAAGTTTTGAGTGTAAAATTTATCATATACCCCAACACCTAATCCAGTAAATTGTTCATTTAATAAATTCTTTCTATGCCCCTCACTATTTAACCAACCTTGTACCGCCGCAATTCCATCACTATGTTGCGCCGCTATATTCTCACCAGCAAGTTGAAAAGCCACTTGCCCACGTTGCAAACGATCTCCTAACGTACCAAAAGTAGGTGAATCGTGTGAAAAATAATTATTATCCTTCATATCTTTACTATGGCCAAATGCAACATCTGCAGTTTGTTGGTCCGATGTTAACAACGGTAATTGATGACGACTTCGAATAACATTTGTTAAATCGAGAATTTGTTGCATATTCCCATTTTCAACTTGCTTCATTTTTTCTGGCGTCAGCGGCTGTTCCGCTATTAATTCACCTGAATAAACAAGTTGATATGGTCTTTGTCGTAATAACGTTTCATCATCCATATAACGAAGACCAACAAGCTCATGTGTAAAGTGATCAAAGTATAATTGTGCCCATCCATCTTCTACAGGTACTAGCGGTTGTTCCATTACTTCCGTATCAGATAACTCAAATTGATAACTATTCTTTCCTCTTTTTAATGAAATCTCATGTGAAAGTGGATTCTTTTTATATACCTCTTCATACTTTTCATTTATATAATAGGGAGCCACCTTAACTTGCTCACCAGCAACATACGCCGTTACAACTTTACGTTCAGCAACTCCAAATTGAACATACTGAGCTAAATCTTGGTTATACACCCACCATTCATATCCATAAGCAGACGGCTCTATTCGAGACGGTTCGCCCCACTTCGCTAATAAATTCTCAGAGTCCCCACCAATCATACTTAAAACAGTATCTGTGGATTCTTCATTTACTTGCTTCTTCTTTTTCACAATTTTATTTTCTTGCTTAGAGTGAGATGGGGTTAATATATATTGTGATACGAGTAACTTCCCGTATAAATCAACAGCTAAAATTAAAAATGTAATCATTACGATACGCAATAATTTCTTCAAACGATATACCTCCTGAACAAAGCATAAAATCGAGATATACACAAATCCTTTTCTTTCCTTTTTTGTGTGTACCGTACTCTTTTCACTATATCATATTTTCACGAAAAAAGTCTGGAATATCCCTTTTCTCGCAATATGAATTGCACTTTCTTATTATTCATACTATTATAAAAATAATGCACTAACATTAAAAGAAGGAGGTATTCTATGCAATTTACAAATACAAACTTTAATGATGCAGTCGTTGATTTAACTCTTTTAACTGAGATTATGGAAAACAATCATTTTGTACTTGCTGGACAATGGGATTACGAACGCGTTACATATGATTATAAATTTGAAATATTAAAGGATATTTATTATTTACGTGTACAAGGATTTGCTGTTGAAGGTGACATCGGCGGCAGACACGCTCAAGTAAAACTATTGCCACCCTTATTAGGAAAACATTATTATCCTCATGGCGTTGAATATGGAGATGACGAGATTTTCCCAACGAATGTACTTCAAAAAAGCGAACAACTCCTACAAAATATTGAAAAAGAGTTGAAAGAATTTCAAATTATTGAATAACAAAAAAACTAGCGCATTAACACGATGCGCTAGTTTTTATTTCGTCTGCAAATAAGGAGGTAACTCTTGCAGCTGCTCTTTATCCTTTTCACGCTCTCTACGTGCCCAGTTAAAGAACACATAACCGATAATCGTACCGTACACTATTTCCTGGACAATTTTCATAATGATACCACCTGTTTGCTGGTCTTGTACTACCGGCATCCAATGTAAAAATTCTGGTCCAGTTATATTTAAATCTGATAAAGTACCCGCCGGTACACAGAGTTCCATTGCCTTCATCCAAGCGGCCGGATCTGTATATGTTGCAAATAATGGTGCAGTCGCAAAAATTATTAACGCACAAGCTGGCGTTAATAACATACCATTAGCAAACATATAACCAAGCTTCTTAATATCACTTAAAGTTTGATATTCTGGCAGCGGATTTAACATCGGCCACCACATCATCATTGCTGCAAAAAACAATATAGCAAGGCAAATCGGATGCGCTATTTGACTTTGTTTTACTGCATCAAAAACAATTGGCAAATGATAAAAGGAAAACAGGCCATTAAATACAAACAACGCAATAAGCGGCTTAGCAAAAAACTTTATCCCAATTTGAATGAACTTAAAAGAAGTAATATAACGATATAACCAAACTGGTATACCAAGCAGTAATAACGGCGGCACCGCAATATACATTACTGCCATCTCAAACATATGTGCACTAAATATAATATGACCAATTAAATCAATAGGTCCTCCCTTTACAAAATACAAAAGAACAATCCCAGTCGTAAAATAAAAAATTTGCTTCTTACTTACCTTCGTCGCATTTTCAAATCGCGTTCTATATGGTCCAATAATTAAAAAATAACTAATAAGAATCGAGATCATAAATAATAAAAAAATTGGACTCCATAAAGCTTGAAAACCAAATACCCATAAGTTTTCCATTTCCACACCTACCTTTTCAAAATCCTTATATTTCATATAAAAAGAGGGCTATGATAAATCAGAGCCCCCTACTATCACTGTTTAAATCCACACAATTGTCATAAAGGCTAATATTGTTAATAAACCAATTAACAATCCAGAGTACAAGAAGAAACTCGCCGCTTCATGCCCTTTATGACTCATATGCATGAAATAATATAACTGAAATATAACTTGAATGACTGCTAACAATAATATAAATGGAACCGAAAAAATCGGGCTAAATGTTTTCGGATATGCCACCGCTGCAAATGCAACTAATGTTAAAAAAATCATTAGTGAAAATGTAACAACTTGGTGCTTCATTTCCTCTGCACTTTTTCTCTTCCGATAAACAAGATCCACCTTAGGATTATTCGTTTGCTTAACCGCCATTGTTTATCCCACCATTCCCATCAAATATACTACAGTGAAAATAAACACCCAAACTACGTCAATAAAGTGCCAATAAATTGATGCAACATAAAACTTTGGTGCGTTGTATAAATTTAAACCTCTCTTCGCGTTTCTAAAGATTAATGTTAAAATCCAACATAATCCAAACAACACGTGGAGCCCGTGTGTACCAACAAGAGCATAAAATGCAGAACCAAATGCACTACTTCTCATAGTATGCTTAAATTCATGCGTATAATGATAAAACTCATATATTTCAAACCCCAAAAATCCTAAGCCAAGCAACACTGTTACAAGTAACCAAAGTTGCATTTTCTTAAAGTTAAAATTTTTCATATGATACATTGCGTATACACTCGTTAAACTACTTGTTAACAAAAGCATCGTCATAATGAAAACGAGTGGCATTTGAAACATCTCTTGAGATGTTGGTCCACCATTTGTAGAGTTCTTTAACGCTAAATATGTGCCAAATAAGGAAGCGAACAACACTGTTTCGCCTCCAAGAAATAACCAAAAACCAACAAACTTATTTTTCCCCTCAAGGGTCGCTTTTTCAGGCTCTGCTGGAAATGTTTCATTCGTTAATTTCTCATCTACATGCATTACGCCTTGCCCCCCTTATCATCTAGATCTTCCTTATGAATATGATATCCATGATCATCAATTACTGAACGAAGGAACATTGTACCAAACGTAATGATTAAACCGATAATCGCTACTAATAACCAAAATTTATCTTTGCCACCCTGCATATACATCGCACCAAAAGCAGCTATAAATAGACCTAGAGAAATAATAAACGGTGAAAATGAAGAATTTGGCATATGAATATCACCGACCGGTTCCGCTGCTGTCATCTCTTTATTACCCTCACGTTTTTCAATCCAAAACGGATCTAATCCACGAACAAATGGTAACTGTTTGAAATTATATTCCGGTGTAGGTGCTGGCATTGTCCACTCTAACGTACGCGCATCCCACGGATCACGACCAGCCTTCTCTTTTGATACCGTTGTTTTTATTACATTGAATAAAAGAACAATCGTTCCAAGAGCCATAAACACTGCTCCAATAGAACTAATCATATTCCCCATTTCCAATCCTTGCCCCTCTAGATATGTGTAGTAACGACGCGGCATACCGATTAGGCCCAGGAAATGCTGAATAAAGAACGTTAAATGGAAACCGATAAAGAATAACCAAAATGTTATCTTTCCTAACGTTTCATTTAATACTTTATTAAACATAAGTGGCCAATAATAATGCGCACCTGCAAGTAAACCAAATACAACACCACCAACAATTACATAATGAAAGTGTGCTACTACGAAATAATTATCATGAAACTGATAATCAGCTGGTGCAGAAGCAAGCATAACTCCTGTAACTCCACCCATAACGAAGGATGGAATAAAAGCTACCGCCCACATCATTGGTGTTGTAAACCTAATACTTCCACCCCACATTGTAAAGAGCCAGTTAAATATTTTAATACCCGTCGGAACTGCAATTGCCATTGTTGCAACCGAGAAGATAGCATTTGCAACAGGCCCAAGACCAACAGTAAACATATGATGCGCCCATACCATAAATCCTAAAAATCCTATTAATACTGTCGCGAACACCATCGAGGAATAACCGAATAATCGTTTTTTCGAAAATGTGGCGAAGATTTCTGAGAATATTCCGAAAGCTGGGAGTATAAGAATGTATACTTCCGGATGACCGAAGATCCAGAATAAATGCTCCCATATAATCGTGTTCCCACCTAGTGCCGGATTAAAGAAACTTGTGCCAAATAAACGATCTAACATTAAAAGTCCTAATCCTACAGTTAATGGTGGAAATGCAAATAAAATAAGTGAAGATGTTACAAATGTTGTCCATGTAAACATCGGCATGCGCATGTAAGTCATCCCTGGCGCGCGCATATTAATAATTGTAACAAGGAAGTTAATACCTCCAATTAATGTACCGATACCTGATATTTGCAAGCCGAGTACATAAAAATCAACACCATGTCCTTTAGAGGCTAAAGCTAAAGATGCATACGATGTCCACCCTGCATCAGGCGCTCCTCCTAAAAACCAACTTAAATTCAAAAATAATCCACCAAAGAAAAATAACCAAAATCCGAGCGAATTCAAAAACGGGAACGCCACATCACGTGCTCCAATTTGAAGTGGTACAGCGGCGTTCATAAATGCAAACACGAGTGGCATAGCTGCGAGGAAAATCATTGTTGTACCGTGCATCGTTAATACTTGATTATAGGCATCCCCAACAAGAAAAGCATTGTTAGGAATCGCTAACTGCAGGCGAATAAATAGTGCTTCTATTCCACCTATTACAAAAAACAATCCACCTGCAATTAAATAGAGAATGGCAATCTTTTTATGGTCTACTGTCGTTAAATAATCCCATATGACAGCACCCATCCCCTGTTTTTTTGCTACAGAACTCACGTTTTCAACCTCCCCTTCGCAAATGATCCCTCTTTACTTTTCAATCTTTAACGTTTGTAAATATGCATTTAATGCATTAATTTGATCATCCGTTAAGTTGCCATATTTACCAGTCATTTTATTACCTGGTTTCATATTTTCAGGATCTTTGAGCCATTTTTTTAAGTTCTCCTCATTATTTTCGGCAATACCAGCAACCATATCGCGATCTGCAAAGTTTGCTAAGTTCGGTGCGATACGAGCAGAAGGTGGTCTACTATCATTTGATCCAACTGCATGACAACCAATACAGCTTTTATTAAATATTTCTTGACCTTCTTGCGCCTTTGTAGAAGCTACTTCTTTTTTCCCATCAATCTTCTTCATGTCAGCAAGCCATTTTTTGTACTCGCTTTCATCCAGAGCTTTCACTTTGAACTGCATTAAAGAATGTGATGGGCCACAAAATTCTGTGCAAAAACCATTATAAGTGCCCGATTTATCTGCCTTTAACCACATTTTGTTTACATTATCTGTATTTGTATCCATTTTCCCAGCTAAAGATGGAACCCAAAACGAATGTTTAATATCGGCACCCTTCAAATTCAAATACACTTTCTTACCTGTGGGGATAACTAAATCTTGAGAAGTTACTATTTTTTCTGATTTATAAGAAAATTCCCACCAATAAAGATTCGCTGTTACATCAACAACGATAGTATCTTTATCAATATTCTTTTTCTCCATCGCACTTACATCAGCAAGCTTGAATGTATATGTAACAGTCGGAACAGCCAAGATTAACAAAAGAATAATCGGAATAACTGTCCATATAATTTCTAGTTTGTGATTTCCTTCAACTTGCTCTGGAATATAATCTTCCTCACCCTTTTTTTGTCGGAAACGCACAATTACATATAAGAAAATAATAGTAACTACAAGTACTACTCCTACCATGATTGCACTCGCTAGCAAGAGCAAATCATATTGCATTTTTGCTACTTCCCCTTGCGGAATTAAAGTAGACTGAAAAGCTTTACCGCATCCCCCTAACAGTAAAGCCAGCAGTGAAACGAACGAAAGCAGTCGCCACTGTTTCTTCATACAAACAACCCCCACTTTCTTTGTGAATTAGATTGTACTTTATAGTTAAGTAAAGTAAATCTCAACGTAAAGAAATCCAATTATGTCGTTGTCTTAGAAGAATGTAACTACAATCATTGACACAAATAAGATTGTTAAGTAATTCAGGGAATAAACAAACATTTTTACGGACCACTTGATGTCATCTTGCTTACGGAAGCCATAAAACCCTAATGCGATCCATCCGATGTTAAGCAATGTTGCAATTACCATGAATGTTATTCCAAGCCCACTCATATAAAATGGTAGTGGTAATAAACATACTGTCCAAATCATAATCTGACGTTTCGTAATATCAAATCCCTGTACAACAGGAAGCATTGGGATTCCTGCATTTCGATATTCATCAACACGCTTCATCGCTAATGCGAGGAAATGTGGGATTTGCCAAATAAACATAATTAAAAATAACATCCAAGCAATTGGATGATTTAAAGACGGATCAATTGCCGCCCATCCAATTAAAGGTGGAACTGCTCCTGATATACTACCTACAACAGTATTTAACGTATATTTTCTCTTCGTCCATAACGTATATAAAACAACATACGTGAAGGCACCAATAAATGAGATTAACACTGCCATCGGTGTAGTAAGTAATAAAAATGCAAAGCCAAGAAGTAAAATTACAAGTCCAAATGCAAGTGCAAAGCCAGGTTTATATTTACCTGTTACCGTTGGACGGTTTTTTGTTCTTTCCATTAATGGATCGATATCTCGGTCAATGTAGTTATTTAAACAACATACCCCAGCCATAATTAATGCAGAACCAACGATTGTGAAAAATAGCTTATCTAGATTGTCCATAACACTCAATCCATTAAAATGTAAAGCCAACCAAAATCCTGTAAATACAGTAAGTGTATTTGAGTTTACAATCCCCATTTTAACGAGCGCTGATAAATCTTGTAACCGAGTTGTTTCCGGTACACTTGAAACAGCTGACTCATCATGCAGCTCACTTGTTGCATGGTTCATCACTTTAACCCCCTCTTAAACCTATCATCTTTCTAAGCACATATTTCATGTGAAATATTTCGCTTCTATACAGCAATATTATTACAGTAGAAATATTGTTAACCCATTCTACTACTAATCTACGCCCATACTCCAATATATTAAATCACATTTCCCGAACATTTTGTGAAGAAAACATGAACTTTTTGTGTCGAACATTAAAAAACTTTATTCCAATTTATCCTTATCATAACATGATGTTATCTTCTATAATAAACTATTTTGTCATATTTAGCATGTATTCTCCCCATTTCTTTTCAAAACAGCCTGAATTTCACCTAAAATATGTATTTAAAATCCCATTTTTTTCTTTATACTACGTAGGTTGTCCTCGCCCTCCATTTCTTTGCTATTTTATTATTTTTTATATATCATAGGACTGTAGCACGTTTTATTCTATACATAATGGAATGAAAATATTTCGCAATAACTTCATAGCAGAAAGATGGTGAAAGAGATTGCAACGCTTTATTAAATGGTTAGCAGTCATTACAAGTCTCGATTTATTAGTAGTTTTACTAGGAGGCGCTTTAGTTACAAAAACAGGTTCAGGCCAAGGATGCGGCAAATCATGGCCACTTTGTAACGGTGAATGGTTTCCATCTAATTTATCAATGGAAACTATTATTGAGCTAAGTCACCGCTTAACATCGGGATCAGCAGGAATCCTTGTTACTCTTCTTTGTATCTTGTCCTGGAAATATTATAAACATGTGCGCGAAACAAAAACGTTAGCAATTTTATCCTTCGTATTTTTAGTTGCACAAGCATTAATGGGGGCGGCAGCAGTTGTTTGGGGACAAATGCCTGCAGTATTAGCTATTCACTTCGGTATTTCCTTAATTTCATTTGCTTCTGTCATCTTGTTAACGTGTCTTATTTTTGAAATTGATCAGAAATTTGATGCACGTTCACTTATTATGGACAAAAAAATGAAATTTCATATTTATGGTGTAACAATTTACAGTTATATTGTTGTCTACACAGGAGCTTTAGTACGTCACGAACGAGCTACCTTAGCCTGTCCAGACTTCCCTTTATGTAGTAAAAACAGACCTATGCCAACTCAACTACATGAGTGGGTCCAAATGGGGCATAGAGTTGCAGCGATGTTAATATTCGTTTGGATACTTTACGCGATGTTTATAGCTATTCGTCATTACAAGCAGCAGCGTGTAGTATACTGGGGATGGATTATTTCATTTATCCTTGTTACACTTCAAGCTATAGTAGGGATTTTAGTCGTATTTACAAATGCTAGTTTAGCGATGGCATTATTACATTCACTCTTCATTTCTTGCCTGTTTGCTGTACTATGCTATTTAGTTATGATAGGTACAAGAAGTACAGTCAATGCAAAAGAAACTGAATCAACTTCTAAACAAAACAAAATAAAGTAAAACTTTAATACCTTGCCAATTCGGCAAGGTATTATTTACACACAAAAAAGAGCTGCTTTCGCACAGCTCTTTTTCTTTATTTTAATGATCTAATTCAATGAGTAAATCTCCCGTTTGAATTGCATCCCCATCATTTACATATACTTTTTTCACTTTACCACTGAATGGCGCTTGAACCGTCGTTTCCATTTTCATCGCTTCTGTAATTGCCATGGAATCACCTTTTTTCACTTCATCGCCTTCTTTTACAACTACTTTAATAACAGTTCCCGGCATCGTTGCGCTAATATGATTTGGATTTTCACGATTCCCCTTCACACGCTGTGCAACAGTTGATTTCACGCTTTCATCTTTCACTACGATTTCACGCGGTTGTCCATTAAATTCCAAGTAAAGCACACGATTTCCATCTGGCTGCGGTTCTCCAATGGAAACTAGTTTAACCATCAATGTTTTACCTTGTTCGATTTCTACATCAATTTCTTCACCAAGTCTCATTCCATAGAAGAAAGTAGGTGTATCAAGCACAGATACATTTCCATAAAGCCCAACAACTTTTTCGTAGTCCATAAACACTTTTGGATACAATGCATATGCGACTACATCAAAAATTGTTACTTCGCGTCCAAGTTTGTGGAATAACTCTTCTTTTAAAGCATCAAAATCTACTGGCTCTAATAATTCACCTGGTCTTACTGTCAACGGCTCTTTCCCTTTTAAAATAATATTTTGTAATTCTTTCGGGAAACCACCATATGGTTGACCTAAATCTCCAGAGAACATTTCAACAACAGATCCTGGGAAGTCCATAGAATCTCCACGCTCTAAAATATCTTGTTCTGTCAGATGGTTTTGAACCATAAATAATGCCATATCACCGACAACTTTAGATGATGGTGTTACTTTTACAATATCTCCAAACATATCATTAACACGACGGTACATCACTTTAACTTCATCAAAGCGATCTCCTAAACCAACCGCCTTCGCTTGTTGTTGAAGATTACTATATTGTCCACCTGGCATTTCGTGCATATATACCTCTGTGTGAGGAGCGTTCATACCACTTTCAAATGGTGCATAATATTTACGTACATCTTCCCAATAATGAGATAGTTTTTCTAATGAGTCTATATTAACATCTGGTTGTCTTTCATTTCCGCCTAACGCATAGTATAGTGTATTCGCACTCGGTTGTGACGTTTGACCAGCCATAGAACTCACCGCTACATCGACAATATCAACGCCTGCTTCAATTGCCTTCGTATACGTTAAAATACCATTTCCGCTCGTATCATGTGTATGCAGGTGAATTGGAATCGACACCGTCTCTTTTAGTGCTGAAACTAAATCATATGCTGCGTTTGGCTTTAATAAGCCCGCCATATCTTTAATCCCTAAAATATGAGCTCCTGATGCTTCCAACTCTTTTGCTAAATTTTTATAATAATTTAAATCATATTTACTGCGTAACGGATCATGAATGTCTCCTGTGTAACACATTGTTGCTTCTGCAATTTTACCAGTATCTCGTACAGCATCAATTGCAACTCTCATACCTTCTACCCAGTTTAAGCTATCAAAAATACGAAACACATCAATTCCAGCTTGCGCGGAACATTCTACAAATTTTTGAATTAAATTATCTGGATAGTTTTTGTATCCAACTGCGTTTGAAGAACGAAGTAACATTTGGAATAAAACGTTTGGCATTTTTTCACGAAGATCTAGTAATCGTTCCCATGGATCTTCTTTTAAGAAGCGATACGCAACATCAAACGTTGCACCGCCCCACATTTCCGCTGAGAATAAGTTTGGTAACATTCTCGCTGTCGGCTCTGCAATATGATGTAAATCTTTTGTACGAACACGCGTTGCAAGTAATGACTGATGCCCATCACGGAATGTTGTATCCGTTAAAAGTACACGCTTTTGATCTTGTACCCACTTTACTAATCCATCCGCTCCACGTTCATCTAAAATTTGTTTCGTTCCATTTTGGATTGGCTCTGAGTGTAGTACATTCGGTATACGAGCATCCGGGAAAATTGGTTTCTCTTTTTTCCCTACTCCTGGGAAACCATTTACTGTTACTGTACCAATGTAATTTAACATTTTCGTTCCGCGGTCTTTACGTTTCGGGAACAAGAACAGTTCAGGTGACGCGTCAATAAACGAAGTATCATACTCTCCCGATAAGAAGTTTCTATGTTTTACTACATTCTCTAAGAATGGAATATTTGTTTTAATGCCACGAATACGGAATTCTTTTAAATTACGTTCCATTTTTGCAGCAGCTTGTTCAAAAGTAAGCGCCCAAGTTGTAACTTTTACAAGTAAAGAGTCATAGTACGGTGTAATAACTGCACCTTGGAAACTATTACCTGTGTCAAGACGCACACCAAAGCCACCGCCTGATCGATACGCCATAATCTTCCCTGTATCAGGCATAAAGTTATTAAGTGGGTCTTCTGTCGTTACACGAGATTGAATTGCATAACCATGCACAATAATCTCTTCTTGTTTCGGCACACTTACCATCTTGCTATGTAAAGCATGTCCATCTGCAATTAAAATTTGTGATTGAACAATATCGATTCCTGTAATCATTTCTGTAATTGTATGTTCTACTTGAACACGTGGGTTTACTTCAATAAAGTAAAATTCATCATCTTTCACTAGGAATTCAACTGTTCCAGCATTTAAATAATTTACATTTTTCGTTAACTTTACTGCAGCATCACAAATACGCTGGCGCAAATCATCTGAAAGCGACACGCTCGGTGCAATTTCAACTACTTTTTGATGGCGTCGTTGTACAGAGCAATCACGCTCATATAAATGTACAACATTACCTTCTTCATCTGCTAAAATTTGTACTTCTATATGTTTAGGTTTTTCAACGAATTTTTCAACGTACACTTCATCATTACCAAAGGCTGCTTTTGCTTCTGATTTCGCGCGATTATACGATTCTCTTAATTCTTCACTAGCACGTACAATACGCATACCGCGACCGCCGCCACCAAGGGATGCTTTAATAATAATCGGGTAATCATACTTTTCAGCAAATTCTTTAACTTCTTCTATTGAATCTACTGGACCATCACTACCAGGAATAATTGGAATTTGTGCTAGCTGCGCTTGTGTTCTTGCTTTAACTTTATCTCCAAACATGTCTAAATGCTTACTTTTTGGACCGATAAAGATAATCCCTTCTTCTTCACAACGTTTTGCAAATTGAATATTTTCTGACAAGAAACCATATCCAGGGTGGATTGCATCTACATGATTACTTTTCGCAATCTCAATAATGCCTTCAATATCTAGATAAGCATCAATTGGCTTTTTCCCTTCCCCAACTAAATAGGACTCATCGGCTTTATAGCGATGATAAGAACCGCTATCCTCTTTAGAATAGATCGCAACTGTGTTTAATCCCAGTTCTGAACATGCTCGGAACACACGAATTGCTATCTCTCCACGGTTAGCTACCAATACTTTTTGAATACGTTGCAGCTTTGTCATGATTTTCCCCCTCTATTTTCTTACCACTCTAGAGATAAAATACATACACACTCTAAAGAGCGTGAAGTTCTTCACTTTCTACATTATATTATACTTAGAAAGCTTCACTTTATTTTTATCCATCATACCTTATTTTTCAACAAATGATAAGTTTTCTGATCAATTTGTTTCACAAAAATAGTATAGCATACCTCTTCCTTTTCTAACAACACTATTGTATATCACATTCACTTAAATGTAATATACTTTTCATTTTAAAAGAATCAATATTATATCACATTTGAAACCTAACAAAATAAAAAACACATTGAACTCTAGAGTTCAATGTGTTTTTTATTTTACAACAACAAGATGTGGTCCACCTTGTTCTATTTCTTTAGTCATTTCATTTTGTTGTTTCTCTTGTCGTTTGACTTGACTAGCAATATTTAATAATATGCCCATTGCAAGTAGATTAGCTAATAAGGAACTCCCACCGTAACTAACAAACGGTAACGGTACCCCTGTAAGCGGTATTAACCCCGACATACCACCGACATTTATAAAAGTTTGAACTCCAAGCAAGCTTGCAATTCCGATAGCTATTAAACTTCCAAACGGATCTTTACACTTTTGTGCAATTCTAAATGAACGAATAATAATGAGTAACAAGCAAATCAAAATAACAGCTACACCAATAAAACCTAGCTCTTCAGATATAATTGCCATAATAAAATCTGTTTGCGGTTCTGGTAAGTAGCCATATTTTTGGACACTGTTCCCTAATCCTCTACCGTTTAGCTCTCCTGAAGCAATTCCAATAAATGAATTTATTAATTGGAATCCATCCTTTTGCGGATCGCTAAATGGATCAAGAAAAACTGAAAAACGTGCCTTTTGATATGGGCTTAATGCATAATTTCCGAGAAAATATAGTGCCGGAATCCACACTATAGAAGTTAAAACAATTCGTTTAATCCATAAGTTAATCCGGACTCCCGAACAAAGAAACATAATTCCTACCGTTCCCGCAATTAACAAATCGGTACCTAAGTCATTTTGAAGTAAAATTAATCCCATCGCTCCACCAACAACAGCTAGAGGAGGAATTATCCCTTGTACAAAAGCTGTTTGCGTTTCTTGTTTCTTAGCAAAAAAGTTTGCTAACGTAATAATAACCGTTATTTTCACAAACTCAGCTGGTTGTATACCTAATATCCATCCTTTTGCACCATTTACGTCCTTACCGAAAATCAAGGCTGCTGATAATAGACCAATACTCCCTATTCCCATTGCGATCAAAACTATTCGCTTTCTCCACAACTTATAAGGAATAGCAACGATAATCGCTAACATTATCGTTCCAATAGCTAAAGCAATTAATTGTTTTTTAAAAAAGTAATTTGCTGGCCAGTTATGCCTCGAAATCGCAACAATGGAACTAGAACTATATACCATTATAACTCCCAACACACATAAGATAACAAGAGGAAGTAATAATGAATAATCCATCGATTTCCATACTTTTTTCATTTCATTTCCTCTTTCTGTTTCAATTTAATTATTGTTGTATTCCATATGTATATAGGTTCTTCCTTCTTTATTATACAAATAAAAAGCCCAAACTATTTCAGTTTGAGCCCCCTTATTTGAACCCGTTATTGTTGTTTGTTTGTAAACGCTTCATGAAGTGCAGACAACTCACGTTCGAGCTCTCCTAACATGGCTTTCCCTTGTTCTTCTGCAATAAGACCAAGGCGAACCGCAAAATCGACCTCGCGGGATAGTCCAAACATTTGTGTGTCTAATACTTCTTCATATAATGGACATTGCGGCATTGTAAGATTGTCCATTTGTACCTTAATAAGTCTTAAAATCTTCTCTGCATCCGCTTGTAGAAGGGCTAGTGCCTTTTCCTGATGATTTGATACTGTCTCAGACGCCAAATTGATTCCCTCCGTTTCCGTCCTACTCTCTCATATCTATTAATATTAGCGATAGTTTTAATAAATTGCAATAGAAACATTTTTTGTGACAACAGTGCCTAATACTATTATACTGAAAAGTGGGAGTATAACACAAATGGGGGAACAACAATGAGCGAAATTTTATTTATTAATGGAAAAGTTCGTTTTCCAATCACTATCGATCCAACTGTATGGATTTTCGATGATCGAAAAATAGATTTGACAACTTACTTTGATGAAACTAGAGAAGAATCATCCGAATTAGAAACATACTTAAAACATACTTCAGAGCATTGGGATCGCGAAATCCGTGATGGCGCTGCCTTCCCGCCAATACAACAAAGTGTAAAGAAATATAAAAAAGAACAGCTTATTAACGGGACATTTGGCATACCACTTCATCCATTTCTTAAAAATGCTGAAATTTTAGAAGATGCTACTCAAGTCGAAATTGAAACCACAGACAATACAATTACACTTCCGTTAGAAACAGCCCATAAAGCTATTCTCGGTTTTTCAAAAGAAGGTAAACCATTACGAGAAGACGGGCCTGTTCATCTATATTTCCATGATGGATCTAATAGACAAAACCCGATTCGTAACATCCGTAAATTTACAATCATTTAAATTGTATAATTAAAAGAAAAAAAAGGAGTGAGCTTAGGCTCACTCCTTTTTATAATAAATCCGCTGCTAGTTGTGCTAAATTAGAACGCTCTCCTTTAACAAACTTTACATGACCACTAATACGTTGTTCTTTAAACTTCTCTACAACGTATGTTAAACCATTATTATATTCATCTAAATACGGGTGATCAATTTGCTGAGGATCCCCCATTAATACAATCTTACTTTTTTCGCCTACCCTTGTTAATATCGTCTTCACTTCATGCTTCGTTAAATTTTGTGCCTCGTCAATAATAATAAACTGATCTGGAATACTTCTCCCGCGTATATAGGTAAGCGCTTCTACTTCAATCGAACCCATTCCAGCTAAAATAGCATCTAGCTCCCCAGGCTTTTTCGTATTGAATAAATACTCTAGATTATCAAAAATCGGCTGCATCCACGGTCTTAATTTTTCCTCTTTCTCTCCTGGTAAATAGCCTATATCTTTTCCTACCGGTACAATTGGTCTCGCGACAAGTAGTTTTTTATATAACCCTAAATCTTCCGTTTGCATTAGTCCCGAAGCTAATGCAAGTAACGTTTTTCCTGTACCGGCTTTCCCTGTTAACGTTACAAGTGGAATATCTTCCCGAAGTAGCAATTCCAACCCCATAATTTGCTGCACGTTTCGTGGGCGTATCCCCCACACTTGCTCATTGTGAAAAATAAGTTTTTTTACCTTCTTACCTAAATGATCCACAATCCCAAGTGCAGAGCTAGAACCCCCTAGTGCATCTTTCATTACAACAAACTGATTTGGATAAAAAGGATGATTTGCGATTTCAGATAAAGGTAGTTCACCTTTTTCATAAAAATAATCTAACTGTTCTTTTGATATATACCCTTCTAAAAATCCTGAATATATATTTTCCACTTCGATTACTCGGTCACTTAAATAATCTTCGGCCTGCAATCCGATTGCATCAGCTTTTACCCTTACGAGTACATCTTTACTTACTAAAATAACTGATTTTCCGTCCTCTTTTTCTTGTTCTTCTAAAGAGAGGTTTTTCGCTACCGCTAAAATTCGATTATCATTTGTTTTTTCTACAAAAATATCTTGCAGTTGAACAAATGAGCGATGATTTAATTCAATACGAAATGTACCGCCGTTTTCTAACGGAATACTTTCATGCAGCTTTCCTATTTCGCGAAATTTGTCGATTAACTTAGATACATAGCGAGCATTTCGTCCTACTTCATCCATATAACGTTTTTTCGAATCAACCTCTTCTAATACAACTGCTGGAATCACTACTTCATTTGTTGCAAATGAAAAAATAGATAAAGGATCCTGCAAAAGTACATTCGTATCTAACACATAAATTTTATCCAACCTGTTACCCCCTGACTCCACTTTTAAATTTGTAGAACAAGGGTTTCATCCATAAAATATGGACGAACCATTGTTATAATTATATGTACCGTAAAAACGAGGTAGAATCGAAATTCATAGAAATTAAACCTTTTCTTTATTTTTTATTCATTTCTATTCAATATATTACTTTTTATTATAATTTTTCACATTAAATCACAATACTCACTTATAAAAGTTTATGAACGATGTTCCTATTCATCTTCTTTATAATTCTTTCATTCCTACTAATACTTGATTATCAAGCTTTTTAGCAGCTCGAAGATCATATGTTTTTTCATATGTTGGTTCAGTAGCAAGTTTCGCACCATAAAACATAACATCACGAACTTCTTGTACATTCACTTCTACTACCGTTAATTTTAGAGGAATCCCTTCCATTCTATCTGTTAAAATTTTACTTTCACCACTTATGGAAAATACGGATTCATTCGCCATTATAGTCAATACAACCCCTGCACTATGCCGTATATTCCCCACAATACGTGAGCGTTGATCTACCGCAAATCGAATACTAGTTTCACTCACTGCATATACCCAAGAAATAGCACTTACGTTAGGAATTTGTTTTTCGAAATCTATTGTTGCTATCATAACGATACACTCTTTACGCAAAGATTGTACTAAATCACCTGTCAATGTAGGCTCAACTACATTCGCCATATTTCCACCTCCAAATATTATTTATATATCCTTATCATAACCTATTTTTCGAATTGCGAAAATATTATTTTTTCCCGCTATTATTCAAAAACATTATACTTCCATGATATACTTATACTGATAGAATTCGTATTGAGGTGACGAAATGAGAGTCAAATGTATGATTTGTGATAAAAAAGATATGTTAGATGACGAAAATCCTATGGCAAAAAAACTGCGTAATCGCCCTATTCATACATATATGTGCATGGAATGTACGGAACGAATTGCAGAGCGTACTATGGAACGCCATGCGAGTGGTAATTTCCGATTATATCGTGATAAAAAAGTAGAAGACGATTGGTAAACCGGAAATAAGTCCTTAATCATATAGATAAGGACTTATTTGTATTTTTCTGGTTCACGATTCATCTGATCCAAAAAACAATCAATGGCTTCTACCGGAAATCTTGCACACCTTATTTCTCCATCAATTTCATATGTAATCAAATACATTTCCTCGTTCTTTTCAACTTCTACATTTCGTAATTTATGCTCTTCATATATCATATTTTGAAATAATACATACGTTTCTTGTGCAGCGCTATCATCTGGACGTGCTTCCGCAACCGTTTTAATTGTTAACCAATTATATAATGCATCTTGTACTGAGCGCATGAAAGCCCCTCCTTTTCTCACCCTGTTTTTTGTTGTTTGGCTTGACGTAAACGCAGTCTATAAATTCCAAGTACAATTGCCGCTACAACGAGCCCCTCTCCAACGGGTAAAAAAACTGCAAAAAAAGTTAATACCGTGCATCCAATTGCTAAAGATGTATATATCACTATATTTTTTAGTACCGATAGCTTCCTTGCAAATCCTAAATTATATACAAGTGCACTTAATAAAATTATTGTTCCATAAAGCAACCACATCCCTACCTCTGGATTTTCATCAACTTTACAAAGTTTCGCGAAAAATGACATTCTTTCTAACACTATCTTTCACCTCTCCTCATGAAACAAATTCTCTTTTATGTACTTAATACAAGAGTAACTCGCAAAAAAAATACTGTCCACAAAAAAGAGTAAATATTCAAAAAAAATAAACATAAAACAAAAAAACAGCTACCTTTTATAAAGGTAGCTGTTCTATTATTTTATGCTTCAACAGATTTCTTTTTCTTAGCAGCTCTTTCGCGCTCACTCTTATCAAGAATCTTTTTACGTAGACGAATTGATTCTGGAGTTACTTCACAGAACTCGTCATCGTTTAAGTACTCTAATGACTCTTCTAAAGTCATTAAGCGTGGTTTTTTCATTGTTGAAGTTTGATCTTTCGTCGCAGAACGAATGTTAGTTTGTTGTTTCATTTTTACAACGTTAACTGTTAAATCATTCTCACGTGTGTGTTCTCCAACGATCATACCAGCATATACTTCTGTACCTGGTTCAACGAAGATTACACCGCGATCTTCAACTTGCATAATACCGTATTGTGATGCTTTTCCTGCGTCAAGTGAAACTAGAACACCTTGGCGACGTCCACCCACTTGTCCAGCATGTACTGGTTGGTAGCAATCAAATGTGTGGTTTAAAATACCATAACCACGAGTTAATGTTAGGAATTCTGTTGTGTAACCAATTAAACCACGTGCTGGAACCATGAAAGTAAGGCGAACTTGACCGTTTCCGTTATTCACCATATCTAACATTTCACCTTTACGTGCACCCATTGATTCCATAATAGAACCAGTGTATTCTTCAGGCACATCGATTTGTACGCGCTCTACAGGCTCACTTCTTACGCCATCGACATCTTTAATAATTACTTCAGGCTTAGATACTTGTAGTTCATAACCTTCACGACGCATGTTTTCAATTAAGATAGATAAATGTAATTCCCCGCGTCCAGATACGATCCATGCATCAGGAGAATCTGTATTATCTACACGTAAACTTACATCTGTTTCTAATTGTGAACGAAGACGCTCTTCAATTTTACGAGATGTAATGAATTTACCTTCACGACCTGCAAATGGGCTGTTATTTACAAGGAATGTCATTTGTAGTGTTGGCTCATCAATACGTAATAATGGTAAAGCCTCTTCATGCTCAACCGGACATACCGTTTCACCTACGTTAATGTCTTCCATACCTGAAACAGCTACTAAATCTCCAGCTTTTGCTTCTTGAATTTCTTGACGTTTTAATCCAATGTAACCAAATAATTTAGTTACACGGAATTGTTTTACACTTCCGTCAACTTTCATTAATGCAACTTGTTGTCCTACTTTCATTGTACCACGGAATACGCGTCCAACCCCGATACGACCAACATAGTCATTGTAATCAAGAAGTGCTACTTGGAATTGAAGTGGCTCTTCGCTGTTATCAACTGGTGCTGGAATATGTTCAATAATTGTGTCAAACAATGATTTCATATTCTCTTCTTGATTTGCTGGATTTGAATCTAAGCTTGCTGTTCCGTTCATTGCTGATGCAAATACAACTGGGAACTCTAATTGATCTTCGTTTGCACCAAGTTCGATGAATAAGTCAACTACTTCATCAACTACTTCATCAGGGCGAGCGAAGTCACGGTCAATTTTGTTTACAACAACGATTGGAGTTAAGTTTTGCTCAAGAGCTTTCTTTAAAACAAATCGTGTTTGTGGCATACAACCTTCATATGCATCAACAACAAGTAGAACACCATCAACCATTTTCATGATACGTTCTACTTCTCCACCGAAGTCAGCGTGACCAGGTGTATCTAAAATGTTAATTCTTTTATCTTCATAGTGAATCGCAGTATTCTTCGCTAAAATTGTAATACCACGTTCTCTTTCTAGATCATTTGAGTCCATTGCGCGTTCTTCAATATGTTCATTCGCACGGAACGTCCCCGCTTGACGTAATAACTGGTCAACAAGTGTTGTTTTACCATGGTCAACGTGGGCAATAATTGCTATATTTCGTAAATCTTGTCGTTTTTTCAACATGTCCAACTCCTAATGTCTTTTTAATCCTTCTCTATTATAAGAGCGAAGGGGATACAATGGCAATCAAAATAAAATCAAGAATGAAAATATAGTTGTATTCTTACTTTTGTGAAAGTAAAATGAGATTGGAGGGTGAAGAAATGGAACACATTCAATATCGCTTTTTATTAACAGCAATTATCGGTGTTATCTTCTTAATTGGTATCGGAATTATGATTGCTGAAAATAGTCCCATCGGCATTATCATTTGCATTATCGGCACATTTGTTACAGTCGGATACGGTTTTGTAACAAAAAGAAAAATGCGTAAATCGCAATAACATTAAAAAGTAAGAAGCTTCTTTATGCCTCTTACTTTTTTTTATTATTGCGATACAAATGGTAATAATTCTTCGTATACTCCTGGTTTTGCAACTAACACACTGCTTTTCTCTACAATAGAAAGAGGTGTTCCCAAGAACGTTGTCACTTTACCGCCAACTTCTTCTACAATAATCTGTCCCCCGCCAAAGTCCCATGGCGATAAGCGCGGTGTTACATATGCATCTAATCTTCCCGTTGCAACATATACCATTTCTAACGCTGCACAACCATATGACCTCGTACCTCTCGCCTTCTTAACGAGCATCATCATTTTTTCCATATTAAGCAATGGATTATCAGTAAGCCATATCGCATTCAAAGCTATAATTCCATGCTCTACCGTTCCTTTTTCCAACATGGGAATAGCTAAATCATTGCAAAAAGCCCCTTCTCCCTTTACCGCATGATATAGTTCGTCATGAACTGGATCATAAATAAGACCAATCTTTCCGATACCGTTCTCATAAATCCCGATTGAGATTGCGAAATTCCTTTTTTGATGAACAAAGTTCATCGTGCCGTCAATTGGATCAATTAACCAAACAACCCCATTAGAAGAGGTAATCTCATCTCCGTAGCCTTCTTCTCCTAAAATATTATGAGCCGGGAATGTTTCTTTAATTTTCCCAATTAAAAACTGCTCCGTTTCTCGGTCCATGTTTGTTACTAGATCAGCTGCATTTGACTTTGTTTCTATAATAAGTGTTTTTTTCAGTGACGCCATTAAATGTTCTCCCGCTTCTCGAATCCACTGTTTCGCGTGTGTATCGATGTCTTTCCATACTTCTTGCATGTTTAAACACTCCGATCTATACTGTTCACAGAAAAAACGAACCCTTTATAAGGTTCGCACCAACTAATTATTTATACATATACTATTATTACGCTTCTAAACGGATCATTTCAAGTCTTAACACTTCTAATTTTTGTACGCACTCTTCTTTTTTCTGGTTGTCGTTATCCATCATCGCATCATATAAAGTTGCTAATTCATAATCTAGCTCCAAACGTAGCACCGGAATTCTCTTTTCAGCATCTGTTCTCTTTAACGCATTAATCACCTGTCTCATTTTTTTGCCTCCTCCCAATATTCGTCTGCCCTCGGACTAGAATTGATTCAATTTTCTGATTTTTTGTTTTATACTATACTATGTTGGATAAATCATCTATGCAACACAATTATATTTTTTTATTTAAATTTTTTTGTGCTGTTTTTTTTATGAATAGTACAAGCTATGCTAAAATTAAAACAAAATAGGAGTTGGAGGAACAATCATGACACTACAAACATTCACATCAACTGATTTTGAAGTCTTTACTGTTGATGGTCTTGAAGAACGAATGAGCGCAATTAAAACGAATATTCATCCTAAGCTAGAAGCTTTAGGGGAACAGTTTGCAGAATATTTATCACAACAAACCGATGAAAACTTTTTCTACCATGTAGCAAAACATGCACGCCGCAAAGTCAATCCACCAAACGATACTTGGGTTGCTTTTTCAACAAATAAACGTGGATATAAAATGTTACCACACTTCCAAATTGGTTTATGGGGTACTCATGCCTTCATATACTTTGGTTTAATCTATGAGTGTCCACAAAAAGTGGAGACGGCTCACGCCTTCTTAGAACATTTAAATGATTTAAAAACAAATATTCCAAATGACTTCGTTTGGTCCATTGACCATACTAAACCAGGTGTAAAATCACATAAAACGCTTGAAACGGAAGACTTACAAAAGATGATTGAACGTTTAGCTACTGTGAAAAAAGCAGAATTATTAGTCGGTATTCATATATCACCAGAGGAGTTTTCAGCAATGACCAACGAACAATTCCTTGCTAAGATTGAATCTACGATGCAATCACTCCTTCCTTTATATGCGATTTCTAATCGATAAATCGATAGTAGAAAACGGACAATTTATATTGTCCGTTTTTAGTTGTTATCACATTATAGCACTTTGTATTTTATTTTTCAAAATATTTTTACATTTTAACAATCTTTTTTTCCGCTACTTCTTTTGCTCTTTGAATCGTACGATATATAGAATATCCACTTACTTCTTGAAATTCTTTATCAATTGTTTTCTCCGCTGCCTTTGATGGCACAATCTCTTTAAAACGACGATATAATTCCATCAAATCTTCTCTCAAAACTCCTTTTTCATATACCTTTTCAATCGCTTCATAAAACTTTACAACTGCTACCATTTCTTCGTTTGACCAATCGTAATCAAGTGGATATTGATATTCCATTTTTGCACCTCATTCAGTATTCTTTCTTTTTCCATTATGCTACCTTTAAGAGAACCTTTTATTCCTCACTATAGCCACTCTGCATTATACACCATTTATCCATTTCGATGGAATTGTCTTCCTCTTTGTATTATTTAAAATATAACTATTAAACATACTCACCTTGAAAATGAGATTTTTCTATACATCTATAATTATTGGTGATATAATGCTTGTGTTTTATAGAGAATAAAGTGAGACTACCATCCCCAAAAAGACGCTTGCGAATGGCAGAAAAACAAGTCAAGTTCTAAAAGTTTGTCATCTTAATTTCCTTTTAGAATGAGATGAAATCATATAAAACAAACTCTAATAAATATTACGAAGAAGAAGGGGTGTATAGATTGTCCCAATACGAAACACCATTGTTTACCACTTTAGTTGAGCACAGTAAGCGAAATCCAGTTCAATTCCATATTCCTGGTCATAAAAAAGGACAGGGCATGGATCCTACATTTCGCGAATTTATTGGGCATAATGCATTAGCAATTGATTTAATTAATATTGCGCCGCTCGATGATTTACATCATCCAAAAGGTATGATTAAAGAAGCACAGGATTTAGCAGCCGCTGCTTTCGGTGCAGATCATACGTTCTTTTCTATTCAAGGTACAAGTGGTGCAATTATGACAATGGTGATGAGCGTGTGCGGTCCTGGGGATAAAATCCTCGTGCCACGGAATGTGCATAAATCAGTAATGTCAGCTATTATTTTCTCAGGTGCAAAACCAATTTTCATGCATCCTGAGATTGATCCGAAGCTCGGTATTTCACATGGGATCACAATTCAATCTGTCAAAAAAGCTCTTGAAGAGCACTCAGATGCGAAAGGCTTACTTGTTATAAATCCAACATATTTTGGATTTGCTGCAGATTTAGAGCAGATTGTAGAATTAGCTCATTCTTACGATATTCCTGTACTTGTTGATGAAGCTCACGGTGTTCATATCCATTTTCATGATGAACTGCCGATGTCAGCTATGCAAGCAGGTGCAGATATGGCAGCAACAAGTGTTCACAAATTAGGAGGGTCTTTAACCCAAAGCTCTATTCTTAATGTAAAAGAGGGTCTTGTTAACGTAAAACATGTTCAATCCATTATTAGCATGCTTACGACTACATCAACTTCTTACATTTTGTTAGCATCTCTTGATGTTGCCAGAAAACGTCTTGCTACAGAAGGAACAGCTCTCATAGAACAAACAATACAATTAGCTGAACATGTTCGTGATGCTATAAATGTTATTGAGCATCTTTATTGTCCTGGAAAAGAGATGCTAGGTACAGATGCTACTTTTAACTATGATCCTACAAAGATAATTGTATCTGTAAAAGATTTAGGTATTACAGGCCATCAGGCTGAAGTATGGCTTAGAGAACATTACAACATTGAAGTAGAACTCTCTGATTTATATAACATACTTTGTCTTATCACATTTGGAGATACAGAAAGTGAAACAGATATACTTATTACAGCATTACAAGATTTAGCAGCAACATATGGAAATAGAGCAGATAAAGGTGTTCAGGTACAAGTAGAAATACCAGAAATACCTGTGCTAGCACTTTCTCCTAGAGATGCTTTTTATTCAGAAACAGAAGTCATTCCATTTGAAAACGCAGCAGGTCGTATTATAGCTGATTTTGTTATGGTTTATCCGCCAGGGATTCCAATCTTTACTCCGGGGGAAATTATTACACAAGATAACTTAGAGTATATTCGTAAAAATTTAGAAGCTGGGTTACCTGTACAAGGTCCCGAAGATATGACATTACAAACATTACGTGTTATTAAAGAGTACAAGCCTATCAGTTGATAGGCTTTTCTTTCACCTTTTTTCTCTTTTTTTCATACGATACTAAAGAATTTGACATTCCCACCCCTAATGGGGCCAGCTGACTAACGTCAGTGGGACTCTTGCTATAAAAGGCGAAGTCCATTTCTGGTATCGCTGACGCGCTAGATTGCGGTGTGCCATCACCACTCTCACAACAGACCGTATAGGTTCGTGAGCTACGGTACTAACCGTACAGATTCGTGTTCAAGTGTTTTAGCGCTTTGTTCTTGACGACACATATCATGCTTGAATTCGGCTATCGAACTCCATATGATATCTTTTATTCAAGGAACACATTGGCGTTTTAAAGACTTGTACTTGTCTATAGTTAACGTATACCAAAATATAAATGTTTTTCTATGAAAAAGCGATACTTTCATCCTATGCTTAAAGGCGGATTAAAGTCCAATATGGGATTTCCCGTATCGCGAAATCTGTAACGTATAGGTGGGGATACCATTATGATTGTGATAGGCCGTTCTATTGTACACCCTTATATCACAAATGAATATGAGCCATTTGCAGCTGAAAAACAACAGATTTTATCCATAATGGCTGGAAATCAAGAAGTTCATTCCTTCCGAACAGCCGATGAACTCAGCTTTGATCTTAATTTACGAGTTAATATTATTACTTCCGCGCTAGAACTTTTTCAAAGTGGCTTTCAGTTTCGTACATTTCAACAATCTTTTTGCAACCCTCAGTTTTGGGAAAGAACATCACTTGGCGGATTTCAACTACTCCCAAACGTACCATCCTCTATTGCCATCCAAGATATTTTTAAAAACGGAAAACTATATGGAACTGAATGTGCCACCGCAATGATTATCATTTTTTACAAAGCATTACTATCATTATATGAGGAAAAAACTTTCAACCGTCTATTCGCAAACCTCTTACTTTATACATGGGACTACGATCGCGACTTAAAGCTCATAACAAAAACGAGTGGCGATATCGTTCCAGGTGACCTCGTTTACTTTAAAAACCCACAAGTTAATCCAGCTACGATTGAGTGGCAAGGAGAAAATACAATCTATCTAGGAAACTTCTTTTTTTACGGACATGGCGTAGGCGTAAAAACGAAAGAGGAAATTATTTATTCATTGAATGAACGAAGGATTCCTTATGCTTTTATTTCAGCTTATTTAACCGATTTTATTACTCGTATTGATAGCCGTATGATGAGTCAATATGCCTCTCCTAACACGCCACAAACATCAATAGGATTTATTCCTATTAGAGATGATGCAATCGTTGCAACAGTCGGACATACAACTACAATCTATTAAAAAAACGCCTACATGTGTAGGCGTTTTTTCTTAATTATTAAGCTTTTGTATGTTCTGTATGGTCACATTCGCAATGAGATCCACATTTCCCATAAAGTACTGTTGATTTTTCATCTTCAAAATGTCCGATTGTTCCTTCACAAACTTGGCATACGATTGTTCCCATTTTCATTTCCCCCTGAGTTTTAAGAATAATCTACTTATATATGATTAAGCTTTCGCATTGTCTCTACTAGCACAGTCACAATTTGAACCACATTTTCCATAAAGTACTGTCGTTTTCTCATCCTCAAAATGTCCGATTGTTCCTTCACAAACTTGGCATACGATTGTTCCCATTTTCATTTCCCCCTGAGTTTATGGTCCTAAAAACTTTTAGTTGTCCATTTCCTATCAATTATTGGGCTTTTGTATGTTCTGTGTGCTCACATCCGCAAGATCCACATTTCCCGTAAAGTACCGTTACTTTCTCATCCTCGAAGTGTGCAATTGTACCTTCACAATCTTGACATACGATTGTTCCCATTTTTCATTTCCCCCTAAGTTTATAATCCCAAAAACTTTTGTAACCGCTTAACTTTCTGTCTTTATTTTAATATGTTATACTTTTTACGTCAATAGGTTTTTAGTATAACACATTAAATATTTTAAAATTAAATTAGTATGCGATATTAACACAAAAAAACAGCCATATTTCATACATACGACTGTTTCTTGTTAATTATTCTTCATACTCCGCATGCAAAGAAGTAGACGGAACAAGAAATTTAAAAAACTGAGCTAATTCCTCCGCCTCCTCTTCCGATCCTAACTTAAAAGTTTCTTGTATATATGGAACATTTTCTACATCATCTCGCCCAAGCAAAGTAGATCTCCCTGTTTGCATACAAACAATAAGTGGCTTTCCAAAAAACATATTTGTATAAATAACTCCAAAATCATAACGTGTATCATGCGTCATAAATCCTAAAAATCGTACCTTCACACTTTCATGCTCATCATACAATTTTTCAAACATGAGTTTCCACCTTTCTAAATAACACTTCCTATTCATAATATATTAAACAAAAAAAGTAATACTCCTTTTAATTGTCAAAAAATTCAGTAGGATGTAGAATGATATTATTCTACTAAACTAGGGGGGGGAATTTGTATGCAACACGCCTTTATCACACTTGTACCTAAATCTAATCAACAATCTGTTTCAATAGAAGATGTAAAACACCTTTTTCATAACTATAAAACCGTTACTTCCAAGACTGGTGATCAAATTAATTATGCTTATACAAATACAGCTTTTCCTTATGAAATATTAGACACATCAGCAACAACATTAAAACTCCAATCAAGTCACGATCGATATGATTCTATTTATGTGGGGATTGGAATAGAAAAGGAACAATCTTTCATTCAGGTTTCTTTACCTACTACAGCAACATTTGGTGATAAAGGAAAAGCAAATGAATTTAGCCGTTTTCTAGCGAAGAAATTAGAAGGAGAGTTACAACTATTTAATGGAAGAACAATGTATTTCTATAAACGTTAATTTTTAAAAATAGAGAATAGAATTAAAAAGAGTATACAATTCGAACACGTAAGTAATAAAGCCTGCTTCCTTACGTGTAATAGAAAACATGCAATTACATATGCTAAATAAAGAAATACGAAAAAAAGTATTACTTTATAATGAAACTTATCACCATTCGATAATGTTAATACAACGGAAAAACCACTCCATAATAGAAAATGATAAAATATAACATGTAATATTTTCATGGAACCTTCTCCTTTGACATGCTCTATTTTATTAATATATGGGATTAAGTTTGAATCAATTACATATTATACAACGGCATATATTCTAACGATTCATTTAAAGTATTATATATTCATTCGACAAGTACATATAAAGACCTTGCAAGTCATTTTATGAAAATAAAAATAACCCATCTCTTTAAATAAGAGATGGGTTATTTACATTACTTAAATTATTTTACAATGTGAATTGGCATTCCAAGAGCAACTTCAGCTGCTTCCATTGTGATTTCACCTAATGTTGGGTGAGCATGGATTGTTTGAGCGATATCTTCAGCTGTCATTCCAGCTTCGATAGCTAAACCAATCTCAGAGATAATATCAGAAGCACCTGTACCTGCAACTTGTGCACCTACAAGAAGACCATCTTCTTTACGTGTTACAAGTTGTAAGAAACCGTCAGTGCTGTTTAATGATAACGCACGACCGTTTGCAGCGAATGGGAACTTAGATACAGCTACTGTCATTCCTGCTTCTTCAGCTTGTTTCTTAGTGTAACCAACAGATGCTAATTCTGGATCAGTGAAGCATACTGCAGGAATTCCGATGTAATCGATTGCTGATGCATGGCCACTAATTACTTCAACAGCTACTTTACCTTCGTAAGAAGCTTTGTGAGCTAATGGTGGTCCAGGAACGATATCACCGATTGCATAGATGTTTGAAATATTTGTACGGCATTGCTCATCAATTTCGATGATGCCACGGTCAGTCATTTTAATTCCAACTTGCTCAAGACCGATTTCTTGAGTGTTTGGACGACGACCTACAGTTACTAATACGTAATCTGCTTCTACAGTTTGGATTTCACCTTTAACTTCAAAGCTAACTTTTACGCCAGTTTCTGTTTCTTCAACGCCTTTAGCCATAGCTTTTGTATGGATATTTACGTTACCTTTTTTCTGTAGAGCACGTTTAACAACAGAGCTCATAGCTTTTTCGAAACCAGCTAAGATTTCGTCGCCAGCTTCTACTACAGTAACTTCTGTACCGAAGTTAGCATATGCAGTACCTAATTCCATACCGATGTAACCGCCGCCGATTACAACAAGTTTTTTAGGAATTTCAGGTAAGCTTAAAGCGCCTGTAGAGTTGATAACACGTTTAGAGTATTTGAATCCAGGAATTTCGATTGGTGTAGAACCAGTTGCAAGAACAGCATTTTTAAACGTATAAGTTTGTGCTGCATCTTCAGTCATTACGCGTAATGTGTTAGCATCTACGAAGTAAGCTTCACCGCGAATGATTTCAACTTTGTTACCTTTAAGAAGGCCTTCAACACCGCCAGTTAATTTCTTAACTACGCCGTTTTTCCATTCTTGAACTTTTGTAAAGTCAACTTTTACGTTCTCTGCAGTGATACCCATGTCATCAGAATGCATTGCATTCTCATAACGATGACCTGCATTGATTAACGCTTTTGAAGGAATACATCCAACGTTTAAGCATACGCCACCAAGGTTAGCTTTTTCAATAATCGCTACCTTTTGACCTAATTGTGCTGCACGAATTGCCGCAACGTATCCACCAGGACCTGCACCAACAACGACTGTATCTAATTCAATTGGGAAATCTCCTACTACCATTGTTATTACGCCTCCATTACTAATAATTGTGGGTCATTCAATAGACGTTTAATTTGGTTTAATGCTTTTTGAGCAGTTGCGCCGTCAATTAAACGATGGTCAAAGCTTAGAGATAATGCTAATACTGGAGCTGCAACGATTTCACCGTTTTTCACAACTGGTTTCTCAGCGATACGGCCGATACCAAGGATTGCTACTTCTGGGTGATTGATAACTGGAGTGAACCATTGTCCACCTGCAGAACCAATGTTTGTAATTGTGCAAGAAGCACCTTTCATTTCAGTTGGAGCTAAACGACCGTCACGTGCTTTACCAGCAAGTTCATTGATCTCGTTAGAGATAGTAAAGATAGATTTACGATCTGTATCTTTAACAACTGGTACTAATAGACCTTTGTCTGTATCAGCTGCGATACCGATGTTGAAGTAATGTTTATGAACGATTTCTTGAGAAGCATCGTCTAAAGCAGTATTCAACATTGGGAATTCACGTAATGCAGATGTTAAAGCTTTTACAACGTATGGAAGGTAAGTTAATTTAATACCTTTGTCAGCTGCAACAGCTTTGAACTTCTTACGGTGAGCAACAAGTTCTGTTACATCTACTTCGTCCATTAATGTTACGTGAGGAGCTGTATGCTTAGAGTTAACCATTGCTTTCGCAATCGCTTTACGGATACCACTCATTTTCTCACGAGTTTCTGGATATTCACCAGCTGGGATTGGCTGTGCTTTTGGTGCTTCTTCTTTCGCTGCTGCTGCTGGAGTAGCTTCTACTGCTGCTGGAGCCTCAGTTGCTGCTACAGTTTGTCCACCATTTGCAAATGCATCGATGTCAGTTTTCACAACACGGCCGTTCTTACCAGAACCAGCTACTTTATGAATATCTACACCTTTTTCACGAGCATATTTACGAACAGATGGCATAGCGATTACACGCTCATTTACTACTTCTGCAGTTGCTGCTGGAGTAGTTTCCGCTGCTGGAGCTTCTACTGCTGCTTCTTCAGCTTTTGGAGCTTCATCATGATCGTCACCTTTAAATTTAAGGTTTTCGTATCCAGGAGCATCAAATTTAATTAATGTATCTCCTACTATTGCAACTGTTCCTTCTTCTACAAGTACTTCAAGTACTTTACCTTTAACAGGAGAAGGGATTTCTACTACTGCTTTATCATTTTGCACTTCAAGAAGTACATCGTCTTCATTTACTTCATCGCCTGGTTTAATAAACCATTTTACGATTTCACCTTCGTGGATACCTTCACCGATATCTGGTAGTTTAAATTCAAATGCCACGGAATTCAGCCCCCTGATTCATTTCATTATTATGGAATATGTACAAAAGAAACCAGCATGTGCTGATTTCTTTTGCACATGAAAAACTAAAAATTAGAAGTTCATTACTTTGTTAACAGCTTCAACAATATCTTTATGGTTTGGTAACCATACGCTCTCAGCTTGAGAGAATGGGAATACTGTATCAGCAGCTGCAACACGAACAACTGGAGCTTCTAAGTTTAAGATTGCACGGTCGTTAATTTCCGCTACAACGTTAGCTGCAATACCAGCTTGTTTTTGAGCTTCTTGAACTACAACTACGCGACCTGTTTTTTCAACAGAAGCAATGATTGTTTCGATATCTAATGGTTGAACTGTACGTAAGTCAACAACCTCTAAAGAGATACCTTCTTTTTCAAGTTCTTCAGCAGCTTTTAATGCAGCATGAACCATAGCACCATAAGCGATAACAGATACATCTGTACCTTCACGTTTGATATCAGCTTTACCTAAATCAATTGTGTAATCGCCTTCTGGTACATCTTGACGGAATGAACGGTACAATTTCATATGCTCTAAGTAGATAACTGGATCGTTGTCACGAATCGCAGAGATTAAAAGACCTTTTGCATCGTATGGAGTAGATGGAATAACAACTTTTAGACCAGGTTGTTGAGCCACTAATCCTTCTAAGCTATCAGCATGTAGTTCTGGAGTATGAACGCCACCACCGAATGGAGAACGAATTGTTACTGGAGCAGTCCAACGTCCACCAGAACGGTAACGCATACGAGCTAATTGACCAGAAACTGAATCCATTACTTCATAAATGAAACCGAAGAATTGGATTTCTGGAACTGGACGGAAGCCTTCAAGTGCAAGTCCAACTGCAAGTCCACCAATACCAGACTCTGCAAGTGGAGTATCCATTACACGATCTTCACCGAATTCAGCTTGTAAACCTTCAGTAGCACGGAATACTCCGCCGTTTACACCAACGTCTTCACCAAACACAAGTACGTTAGGATCATTTTTCATTTCAACGCGTAAAGCATCAGTGATTGCTTGAATCATTGTCATTTGAGCCATGGCTTACTTCGACTCCTTTTCTTTGTAAATTTCATATTGTTCAGCTAAGTTGTAAGGCATTTTTTCGTACATGATTTCCATTAAATCAGTAACTTTTTGTTTTGGAGCTTGGTCAGCCTTAGCAATTGCTTGTTTGATATCTTCTTTTGCTTCTTCGATTACTTTCTCTTCAACTTCTTGAGACCATAGGCCTTTGTTTTCTAAGAATGCACGGAAGCGTACGATTGGATCTTTTTGTTCCCATTCGTTTTCGATATCTTTTGTACGGTAACGAGTTGGGTCATCACCAGCCATTGTATGTGGACCATAACGGAATGTTAAAGTCTCAATTAAAGTAGGGCCTTCACCATTTACTGCGCGCTCACGAGCGAATGCAGTTGCTGCGTATACAGCTAATGGATCCATACCGTCTACTTGAATTCCGTAAATACCTGCTGCTACTGCTTTTTGTGCTACAGTTTTAGCTGCAGATTGCTTTTCTACTGGAGTAGAGATTGCATAACGGTTATTTTGTACAACGAAGATTGCTGGAGCTTTGAATGCACCCGCAAAGTTCATACCTTCGTAGAAGTCACCTTGTGAAGCACCACCGTCACCAGTGTAAGTAATTGCAACAGATTTTTTACCACGTAGTTTCATACCTAACGCAACACCAGCAGTTTGGATGATTTGCGCACCGATAATGATTTGTGGAGCAAGTGCATTTACATTCTCAGGCATTTGGTTACCCATGAAATGTCCACGAGAGAATAAGAATGCTTGATATAATGGTAGACCGTGCCACACTAATTGTGGAACATCACGATATCCTGGTAAGATGAAATCTTCTGCTTCAAGTGCGAAATGACTTGCTAATTGAGAAGCCTCTTGTCCAGCAGTTGGTGCGTAGAAACCTAAACGTCCTTGACGGTTTAAAGAAATAGAACGTTGATCTAGTACGCGAGTATACACCATACGGCGCATTAACTCTTTTAATTGATCATCTGATAATTCAGGCATAGCTGCTTCATTCACAACTTCGCCTTTTTCATTTAAAATTTGTAATGTTTCAAATTGAGCTGCGATAGCTTTCATTTGCTCATCAACATTAAATAGGGTGTTTTTTGTTTTAGTACCCATTCCGTTCACCTCTTCCTCTCTTGAACCATATTCTGAAACGCTTTCACTATCTATTAGCTAGACTGAAAGCGCAACAATGTAAACCAACAAGTTTGTCTGTCGGTTGAGAATAATTTTGTGTACCTAACAATCTGTACTAATGTTTTTTCAAAAACATATTAATACAATCTTGATCACGTTTTTTAGTTTACAACTATTCTAATTACGATGTCAATTACTTTGAATACGTTTTTTTATAAATAATATGCAGGTTTCCTCTACACAAACATGTTTTTATTTTTCACATCTGTATTAGTAAGCAATAACCTACTGTTATATTATTCCCTTTTTAACTTGTTTTTTCTCTTAGAATAATATGTAAACGATTTAATTCTCTTTAGTTTTTCTCTCTTCTCAATAAAATTATACAAACACTTCTTCCTTTTATAGGTAAATACCTATACATTTCTAATCATTCCTCCATACATTATAGTAACCGCAGTATTAGCGGGAAATGATAAAGGAGGTCATCTCATGTACGGATACTCATATTGCTATCCAACAACTTGTTCATATCCTTCCTACGGTTATGGCGGTTCTTGTGGCGAATCTGGACGCGGCTTCGCCTTAATCGTTGTGTTGTTTATCCTTTTAATTATCGTTGGTGCTGCTTGCATTCGCTAATTAATGTAAAATGAAACAACTATGGAAAGAAACAGACGGCTTTGCCGTCTTTTCTTTTATTACATAACTTATCTATAGAAGATTTGTTTCCAAGTAGTTCTTCCTTACTTGCCGATGACTTTTTTTATCTCCTTTGGTAGACTAAAGAAGAAAGGAGAGATTACATATGCTTACAATGAATGAGGTAATTCGTGAAGGAAATCCTATTTTGCGCGAAGTCGCAGAAGAGGTCTCCTTACCTGCTAGCGAGGAAGATACAAATACTCTTAAAGAAATGATTGAATTTGTAATAAATAGCCAGGACCCTGAAATGGCTGAAAAATATAATTTACGCCCCGGAATCGGATTAGCGGCTCCGCAAATCGGTATTTCAAAGAAAATGATTGCGGTTCATGTAACTGATACGAACGATACGTTATATAGCTACGCATTATTCAACCCAAAAATCATTAGTCATTCTGTTGAACGTACATATTTACAAAATGGTGAAGGCTGTCTATCTGTAGACCGTGAAGTACCTGGTTATGTCCCTCGTTACACAAGAATTACAGTAAAGGCAACAACGATTAACGGTGAAGACGTAAAACTGCGATTAAAAGGTTTACCAGCAATTGTATTCCAACATGAAATCGACCATCTAAACGGTGTTATGTTCTATGACCATATTAATAAAGACAATCCATTTGTGGCTCCCGATGATTCAAAACCTCTCGAGCGATAATAGTAAAAAGGCGGAAGTTAACCTTCCGCCTTTTTATTATATGAAATGGGTTCCATACTTACCTATAACAAGCCAGCCCACTTTAATCCGTGATAAATACCGTCTTCATTAACATCTTTTGTCACATAATTAGCAAGTTTTTTCAAATCCTCATGACCATTCCCCATCACAATGCCCGTTCCTACTGCTTCAATCATTTCTAAATCATTTAATCCGTCCCCAAATGCATATACTTGTTCACGATTAAATCCTATTTTCTCAATAAACTTCTCAATCCCTTTTGCCTTAGAACCACCATTAGGAATAATATCCATTGAATATGCATGCCAGCGTATAAAATGAAAATCTGGATAATGATGAATAAACTTTTCTTCTTCGTTTACTTCACAAAAAAGAAGCGTTTGATAAATATCGCGTTTCTCATAAAAATCAGGTTCATATGCCGGATGCTCGAATTGTAAGCTTCCAAAACCTTCTTTTACATAATCATGATATTCCACTGACGCTCTCATTTCTTGATGGTCAAGATATACAAGTGGATATCCTTCTTGTTTTGCAAACTGAGTAAACTTATGTAGAGCATCAGGATGTAATGGATTATTAAATAATACCTCATCCTCAAATACAACATACTGTCCGTTAAAACTAACATAATTATGTATATTGAGTTCCTCACGAATATCTTCAAACATAAATGGCGCACGCCCTGTCGCAATCGCTACATGCACACCTTTTTCTTGTAAATCTCTTACTGCATCTCTTGTAGATTGCGGAATTTTCTTATCATGATCTAATAATGTTCCATCAATATCAAAAAAGACAATTTTATCATTCATTTGTCAAAATCCTTTCTGGCACTCTATATTCCTATTTTGATTATCACTTTTCAAATTTCAAAAAAAAGTATAACATATTAAACATCTGTGAAGAAAGCGTTCACTTTCTGACCTTATTTATGAAATGTGCATATACTATTAGTGAAAAAATGTGGATACTTGTTCGGATGAATTTTCTTTTCTATTCTTCCTCATACTATATCTATAACTAACGGCTACTAATCGTTACTACAAGATAACTTACACTATACTAAAAAGAACAAGATTCACTATTCACTTCTAATCTTCTTTCTTGTATGGGAGACAGAGTTATCATTAGTAATATGCATGTTTAAAATAAGGAAAGGAAGGAGTAATCATGCTGAAGAAGCTGAAGAAAAAGCTCAAGCGTTATTTAAACGATTTAGTCCGTAAGAAGACAATCGCTTAAATTGTGCCCATTTCGGGCTTTTTCTTCATTCTCATTCGAAAAAACATGAAAATCGTGACTGTTTGCTTTATAATAAGTAACAGATAATGCAAAACATAGACAAGGAGAGGTTTTCCCAATGATTTTTAAAGTATTTTATCAAGAAAAATTAACTGAGGTCCCAGTACGTGAAAATACAAAAGTTTTATATTTAGAGGCTACGTCTCAAAAGGATGTTCGTAAAAAATTAAATAAGTTCGCATATAATATCGAGTTCGTTCAGTCTGTTACTGGTGCTCATCTTGAATATGAAAAACAAAACGCTGATTTAATATTAGCGGAAATCGTATAGTCATATGAAATTCCTAAAAAATGATCAAGCTGCCGTTTTTGCCCTCGGTGGTCTTGGTGAAATCGGTAAAAATACATATGCTGTTCAATTTCAAGATGAAATTATTATAATTGATGCTGGAATTAAATTTCCAGAAGACGAACTCCTCGGGATCGATTATGTAATACCAGATTACACTTATTTTGTGCGAAACGAAGATAAAATTAAAGGGTTATTCATTACACATGGTCACGAAGATCATATTGGTGGAATTCCTTATCTATTACGTCAAGTAAACATTCCAATTTACGGCGGAAAATTAGCAATTGCCCTAATAAAAAACAAATTAGAAGAGCACGGATTACTTCGTAAAGCAAAACTTTATGAAATTCAAGAAGATGATGTTATTAAATTTAAAAAGACATCTGTTTCCTTCTTCCGTACAACTCACAGTATTCCGGATTCATACGGAGTTGTTGTGAAAACACCTCAAGGACAAGTCGTTCATACAGGTGATTTCAAATTTGATTTCACACCAGTAGGTGAGCCAGCAGATTTAACAAAAATGGCCGAAATCGGAAAAGACGGTGTACTTTGTCTCTTATCTGATAGTACAAACAGTGAAGTGCCAAACTTTACGATGTCTGAGCGCCGCGTTGGTGATAGTATTCAAGATATATTCCGCAAAGTAGACGGTCGTATTATATTCGCAACCTTTGCATCGAATATCCATCGCTTACAACAAGTTGTTGAGGCTGCTGTTGAAAACAATCGTAAAGTAGCTGTATTCGGTCGAAGTATGGAAGCGGCTATTGAAATCGGACAAAACCTTGGTTATATCCGGTGTCCAAAGGATACATTCATAGACACATCTCAGCTAAACCGCCTACCAGCTAATAAAGTTGTTATGTTATGTACAGGTAGTCAAGGGGAGCCGATGGCAGCACTTTCACGTATTGCCAATGGTACACATCGTCAAATTCAAATTATCCCTGGCGATACAGTTGTTTTCTCTTCTTCACCAATCCCAGGCAATACAATTAGTGTAAGTCGTACAATTAACATGTTGTACCGCGCTGGTGCTGATGTAATCCATGGTAAACTCTCAAATATTCATACGAGTGGACACGGTGGACAAGAAGAACAAAAGTTAATGCTACGTCTTATTAAGCCGAAATATTTCATGCCAATTCATGGTGAATATCGTATGCAACGTATGCATATGAAATTAGCGAATGATTGTGGTATTCCAGAAGAAAATTGTTTCATTATGGATAATGGAGATGTTCTTGCTTTACGTTCTGATGAAGCAAGCGTAGCTGGGAAAATCCCATCTGGCTCTGTCTATATCGATGGAAATGGTATTGGAGATATCGGTAATATCGTATTACGTGATCGTCGCATTCTTTCTGAAGAAGGACTTGTTATTGTAGTTGTAAGCATTGATATGAAAGAATTTAAAGTTGCAGCAGGACCTGATATCATCTCGCGTGGTTTCGTTTATATGCGTGAAAGCAGCGATTTAATCAACGATGCTCAAACATTAATTACAACACATTTAGAAAAAGTAATGGAGCGAAAAACAACACAATGGTCTGAAATTAAAAATGAGATTACAGACACATTAGCACCATTCCTATACGAAAAAACGAAACGTCGTCCAATGATTTTACCAATCATTATGGAAATATAAGAAAAAGGACAATGCCTCCTCGGCATTGTCCTTTTCTCTTATCTTAAAAAATGCTTAAAACGATCTACTTCATCGTCATGACCAATTACAATTAATATATCTCCCGCCTGAACGTTTTCTGTAGCTCGAGGAGATACGATAACTTCTTTTCCACGTTTAATTGCTACAATGTTCAAACCAAACTTCGCACGAATATCTAATTCAATTAAAGAGTGCCCATCAATTTTTTTATTTGCGATAATCTCTACAATACTATGCTCATCTGAAAGCTCTAGGTAATCTAACACATTACTTGATGCGATATTATTAGCAATCCTTTTTCCCATATCTCGTTCTGGATGCACAATATGATCTGCCCCTATTTTACTTAACACTTTTTCATGATAGTCATTTTGAGCTTTTACAGTAATATTTTTCACACCTAATTCTTTCAAAATTAACGTTGTTAAAATACTTGAATTCAAATTATCTCCAATAGCAACGACTACATGATCAAAATTACGAATACCAAGACTTTTTAATACCATCTCATCTGTTGAATCTGCAATTACAGCATGCGAAGCTATATTTGCAAACTCATTAATTTTATCCTCATCTGAGTCAATTGCCATTACTTCCATACCTAATTGAGCTAATTCACGGCAAATACTTCCACCAAAACGGCCAAGCCCAATAACAGCAAATTCTTTCTCTTTTTCGCCCACAGGAATTCCTCCAATAACATCAAATACTATGTACTTTTATTGTAACATACTTTAAATTCGCTACAAAAACCTGTATATACTTCTTATTTTTGTTTTTGCATATAAAAATACTGTTGTAAATAAAACGCGATACCGAAAATTAACATACCAAATACAAATATATTTCCAAATGAACTAAATGTTTCAAAAACGAACAATAGCGTTTCTTGTCCGAAAAAAGCAAATAAAAGTTGTGTAAATGCGAATAACAGTGCCAATATGTAATGATGTTGATGGAATAAATAATGTGTTGCGCCTAAAAAAGCTACAAGCGAAACAATGAAGATCCACCAAGTTTCTAAAAACAATTGCCAATTAGTAAATTGATATCCATTTACTAATATCGCAATAATTCCTATAACTGCCATCGTCGGCACACTCCATAATAATGCACGCCCTCTAAAGAAGTGCGCACCTTTTGCATCTCCTTTTTCATTTGCGATGTATGTTAGCACGACAGTACTTATATACAAAACAGAGAGGATTGTTAAAACAATGATAAGCCAAAAATGTAATTGATAATATTCATGTTCTATATTCGTCACAATTGCAGCTAACATACATGGAATAAACATCCCTGTCCAACCATCTATTTTTCTTTCGTTCCAAAACACCGTATTACCAATCCGAATTCCTAATAGCATAAAAATAATGATACCTAGTACAAATAACGTAGTCTTATTCCCCACTAAACTCGTTGAGAAAGCAATTAATCCAATAAATAAAAAAAGAACAAATCCATTCATAATTTCTAGTACAGGTGACAAATATCTTTTCACCCATTTGTATGTTTCTTCATATTCACTATTATTTGCTAAACGATAGGCGTAAAAACTTATCCCAAAATAAACCGCCGCAATAATAACATATGCATATAAGACGAAACATAAAATCGCACTGCTAATTTGCACGTAATTCCCCACCCTTTTTTCTATGTATCACATTGATTTTACACACTTTTCATACTAAAAGTAAACCTGTATAAGGTAGTTAAATAATTATCTTACCTATTAGTACTAATTAATAATGAGCAGTGGCTAAAAACCCCTGCTCATTATTAAGACGTCAAATTTAACTCTACTCATTTGTATGAAGATGTCTAACACTAACAAATACAAAAGATGTTTTCGTCTCGGAACTAAAAAATCCCCACTCTAAACTGTTGCACAATTAGCGAGTAAGTTCACTTTCTATTTCCCTTCCACTTCACATATTGATTTAAAAATACAATCGCTTTCTCAATAACCTCTTCGTCTGGTTTTAATTTCGCATGATGTAAACCATATTCTGAATTTACTCCCAGCCAAAACATAAATCCAGGTATCTCTCGAAGCATATAACCGAAGTCTTCACCTGTCATTGCCTCCGTACATTTAATTACGTCCATATTCGTTTGTTCACGTGTAAATTGCATAAACTCTCTCGTTAACTCTTCATGGTTATACACTTGATGATACATCGCTCCGTAGTCAATAACAGCTTCACATTGAAAGGAAGCTTCTATTCCCGCAACAATTGCCTCAATTCGGCTTTTAACACGTTTCATTGATTCCACTGATAGCGTTCGAATTGTTCCTTCTAAACGAGACTTTTCTGCGATAATGTTTTGAACTGTACCACCTGTAATTTTCCCAATTGTAATTACCGCACTGTCAAGGGGATCCACATTACGACTAATAACTGATTGAAGTTGTGTAACGAGATGACTCGCTGCAACAATCATATCATTTGCTGTATGCGGATATGCAGCATGTCCACCTTTTCCTTTTAAATCAACGTATAACTCTGATGTATTCGCAAATAATAAACCTTCTTTTGTCGCAATTGTTCCCACAGAGTATTCAGGCGCAATATGAAGTCCAAGAATCATATTAGGCTTCCATTCTTTTAACTCATCACTTTCTAACATAGGAAGTGCACCACCTGGACCTTCTTCAGCTGGTTGGAATATAAATACAAGATCATCATCTATTCTTTCGCTTACAGCCGCTGTTAGAAGGCCTAAACCGATTGTTGCATGCAAATCATGTCCACATGCATGCATCATTCCTTCATGGACAGAAGAGAATTCATATCCAGTTTCCTCTGTAATAGGTAGACCGTCTATATCTGCACGATAACCTATTATTTTTTCAGGATTTTTCCCATTTACTTTAACAATTACACCTGTTTTCCATGTTCTCACTTCCAAGCGTTCGTTAGGAAGCGTTCCTATATAATCTAAAATATACTGTTGTGTTTTCCACTCTTTAAATCCGATTTCCGGAATTTTATGTAAATCTCTACGAACTTGGACAAATTTGCTTACTGTCATTTTTGCACCTCTATCTATAAAAAGCGTAAGAGCACATTCATGCTCTTACGCTTTTTGTTTTTTATTTCTCTGGGTTTAATTGACGAAGCTCTTGTTTGATTTCAGTTTTTGCTTTTGTCTTCTCATCAATTTCTTTAATTACACGTGCCGGAGTTCCCGCAACAACTGTATATGGAGGCACATCTTCTGTTACAACAGCTCCTGCTGCTACAACTGCACCTTTACCTACTGTAACGCCTTCTAAAACCACTACATTTGCACCAATTACAACATCATCTTCAACGATAACTGGTTTTGCAGAAGGTGGCTCAATAACACCGGCAAGTACAGCACCTGCACCTACGTGACAGTTTTTGCCAACTGTTGCACGTCCACCAAGCACTGCGTTCATGTCGATCATAGTACCTTCACCAATTACAGCACCGATGTTAATTGTTGCATTCATCATGATAACAGCGTTGTCACCAATTTCTACATGGTCACGAATAATCGCGCCTGGCTCAATACGAGCTTTAATACCTTTTAAATCAAGCATTGGAATTGCAGAATTACGACGGTCGTTCTCAACTACATAGTCAACAATGTGCTTGTTATTTTCATCAAGAATTGTCTTAATTTCAGACCATTCTCCGAATAATACACCAGATTTTTTATTTACAAATGCTTGTACCGTTTCAGGGAATGTTACTTCTTTTAAATCCCCTTTTATGTATACCTTTACAGGAGTTTTCTTTTCACTGTTTTGAATAAACGAAATAATTTCGTTAGCGTCCATCATTTTCATTCTTGTTGCCTCCTAAATCCATTTATAATGTTACTCTACCAAACGATAGAGCGAGTAGCAAGACAATAATCTTATTTTTCCATTTGAATTTCTTCTATAATTTCTAAAAATGCTTGTACTTGCTTCAACTGCCTTGCCGAGTCACTCGTCAATAACCATGTTTCTCTCGTTAATTGAACAGGTGTTTTATACATATTTTCCTGCACTTCTTTTAAAACAGTCGAAGGTAAAAGAGCGTAACCTATTCCATTTAAAACAAGCTGTTTGCACGTTTCAATTTGGTCAACTACAATCGTTCGCTTAGGTGGATTTGAAAATAATCCATACCACCAATTTTGTATTTGTCCATAGTAGGTCGAATCACTTTTAAATTGAATAAATGGTCTATTTGTCTCTTTTAACATCGAAATATCTTTTATTTCTTTATCAACTAAATATAATTCATCTTCAAATAATTGTTGTTTCTGCCCTTTGTATTCTTGTGATCCTCTCAGTATAGCAACATGAACGTCTCCTTCATAAAATTGCTTTTGCACTTCACTACTCCAGCCAGTAAACAGAGCTATCTTCACAGAAGGATACTTATGCACAAATTTTTTCAAAACAGGTGGAAGCCAATATTGCCCAATGACTGATGCAACAGCTATTTTTAACGTACCGTATGTTTCCGTTCTAAAAAGAGCCAGTTCACTTTTAATATCCTCTTCCCGTTGTAACATTTCTTTTGCATAATTTGCAACTTTTTCCCCTTCGGGTGTAATTGTTAATCCTTTTTGTGAACGAATAAAAAATTTCATTCCCCATTGTTTCTCCATAGATTGTAATCGTTGACTAAGCGCAGGTTGGGAAACAAATAAACGTTCCGCCGCTTTTCTCATATTTGATTCCTGAGCTAACACAACCATCATTTGAAAATCATCAATTTGCAACTTTCTCCCTCTTTCCTTAGCTTCCATACACCTAATTTTAATAAGCATTTCATCCTTAATTTAATTGCATACTTTTATACATTAGAACGGTTTGTTAGTTCAAAGTTTTCTTATGCTTTATGTCTTTTTAAATATAATACATACACAACTGATATGCACGAAAAAAAGTGACTTCGCCTTTTCAGTGAAGTCACTTTCCCTACGTTATCGATTATGCTGTCTCACTTTTTTATTCAATAATTTTAAAATAGCCCGACGTGTTAAAATACCCTCGAAGTAACCTTCTTCATTGACAGCGCAAATAAAAGGATGATCAATTGTCATTTCTAAAGCTTTTGCAAAAGAATCTTCTAACATAAGAACTGGAATCTCTTCCTTCATCACTTGTTCCACTTTCATATTCTCAAGTCTTTCAAACTCAATGTGATCTAATCCTAAAATACCATCTAAAATCATAGCAGTACTAATTAACCCATGTAATTTATACATAGGGTCTAAAACAGGAATCGCCGAATATCCAGATTTCACAAGAACGAGTAAAGCATGTTCTAAACCATTCCCTATTTGGACATGTGCTACTTTTTCTGATGAAATCATTAAATCCTTCACAAGAATTTGTTGAAACTCATCTTTCGGAATACTAATCATGTTACATCCCCCATTTCTCTTGCTTATATTCTCCAATCCTACTCACATTTTATGATAGCGTTTTCATATTATTATTTTGTCCTAACATTCTTCTAATAAAAATAAAGATACACAACTATTTTAGCATACAACATAAAAAAAAGACTACCATTCCGGTAGTGCTTAATACCCTTTATTTTTTAATCGGTAAAACAATCTTGTAATTTTTTTATATTGCGTCACATCTGTCTGTTTTAAACCATTCTCAATGTCTGTAAGCTCCACCGCTAAAATTTCGCTCGCGTAATTTTGCTGAAACAGAATATCCAACAATAAATTTTCTTCTTCTCTTGTTAAAACAAATTCCTTTTCCATATGCTCCTCTCCTTGCACTCTCATTATATAAATTTTTCAGCTTATTTAGTAGATGTAATATTCAGTTTTCGTTAGGGATACTTAACGACTGCGAATATATAGACATCATTTCACATTATTTCGTATATCTGTTCGCATAACTAAATGCCGCATAAGCATCTGGTTTAATTTTTGCTGTTAATCCCATTGCTTGAATTTTCATCGTCATATCTAAAATAAATTCTTTTGTTAAACCATCATTCCCGATATCTAAATGAATTTCCATTATGAATCCTGCTCCATCTTGAGCGTATGGGTGCAATAAATCCCATATTGTTTGTATATGATTGGGAGTAAATAAATAGGCGATTTCTTGACTAAACTGTGTTTCTAAATATATTTTCTCTCGTAACGTTGCTGGCTTATTTTTCACTGATTTATGATGCAAACATCCCCATGCTCCTTTTCCAACCCGATGAATATGTATCGCTGTAATAAACCTCGTATCCTTTTGATGCGCTTGTGAGTCTGTCCCAATAGATAATCGATATAAATTTCGTGGATCCTTTTCAATGAAACTACAAATACGGTTAAATACCATATCAAAATTCAAATGTCTCTCTGAAACATTATAAAATGTATGCTCACCGTCCACATAGTCACGTCCTTTCAATTAGACAGACTTTTCGTATTCTCATTGTATGGGACAAAAATAAAAATTATAACTTACTACCCTTTATTCGTTTCAATATTTCGAATTACATAATTACAAAACCTACATGTATAAATTACATTTTGATTAGACTGGGCGGTTAATACATGATTAATTTCAGCATGACTGTGACAATTAGGACAAATAACAATCGGTAAGCGTTCCATCCTTTGCACCTCCTATTAATATTTACTATCATTGTAGGAAAAATAAAAAATTCCTATACATATACATTTGTAAAAAACCTTTTATTTAATCGCGCCTTAAATTGCAACTTCTACTACCTGTATAGCCCATTAATTAATATAACTAAAAAAGGTACCGCCATTTGGCAGTACCTTTTTTATATGTATCAATTAATGATATCATAAATCTCAATTGCAACCATATCGATGTTATCGAATTGATACACTTGAGGTTTTTCACCTTGTTGATACACTTCTAATTCATACATTTCACTTTTATCGAAAAATTTCACGCTACATTTGCGCTCACCGTTCACTTCAAAATAGCGTTGTGCTACTTCACCGCTTTCAGCTTGTTCTTGTAGACTAACAAGTCGAGTTAAAATTCCTTGGAGTAGAGACATGAAATCTCTCCTTTCTCTGATCTTCCTACCAATAGGTTTTACAGCTATACTCATTCTATCCGTCATAACAGAAAAAACGTTCCACAATCTAGGATAAAGGTTCTTGGCCAGAAACTCAACTAAAATTTGTCGAAATAAGAAGTAAAAAGATGAAAGAGCATCTTTTTACTTCTTTATTGCGCTTTTTATACTGGCAGAATATAATAAAAAACAGAAAAAGGGAGGAATTACAATGAAAAAAATTGAGGTTTATACACAACCAGATTGTCCGCCTTGTACCATTGTGAAAGAATTTTTAAAACATAATAACGTTGTATATGAAGAATTTGACGTAAAAAAAGACGCTGCTGCACGCAATCGTCTTTTATATGACTATGAATCCTATTCAACTCCAACAGTTGTAATTGACGGAGAAGTGGTCGCAGGTTTTCAAATTGAAAAATTACAACAGCTACTCGGTATAGAATAGGAATAGGGGACACCTATCCCTATTCTCATAATTGTTGTAACCTTTTTATTTCAGTCAACAGTTCCTGACTTTCATGATACCCTGCTAGTTTCCATTTCCCATTATCTTTTTGCAATGTCACAATTTGATATTGTCCACTCTTTGCCCGCTCGTAGACATATAAATTTTTATGCTCTTCATCATAAGACATTTTTGTTTCTGAATTAAAGGAAAACGGAGCTTCTTTTGCTGGAAGTAAATATTCACCACTTTGTTTTTCATTTCTACTGTTTTCATCTGTAAAAACTTGAAGGAAATTATTTGTAAAATATGGTGATAACGTCTCTATCATCTTATTCATAGATATTTGCTTCCCGCGAATTGAAAATTGCGTCTCATAACCTTTTTGTATCGTTGTAAACACTTCTTTCCGATCCACTTTCACTTCTTCTTTTCCTAAAACAGTTGTGACACTATAGCCAACTAGAAAGGCAACACATATAAATAGAACAAACCATATTCCATATTTCTTCATTTTTTCACCTTCCTTTTAAAAGAGCTTGTCTTTGTAGTATTCATTGTAACAATGATTATGCAAAGAAAGGGATGATTTCGTTCGTAAAATCTTTACAACGATAGACAGCATTTTCATCAGCATTTTCACTATTACCAATTTATGATAAAAACAAACAAAAAAAATGCACGAATCTCTTCGTGCATTAAAATAAAACATCTTCCTCATATAAATATTCATACGATAAATCTATAAATAAAAAGTTTTCATCATCAATCGGGAATGAAAATGTTCGTACCATTTCACCAGTTTCGATATCAGCATATAAATCTGAAAGTCTTGCCTTATTCTCAAAACGCATTTTCATTATATTTTCTAAAAAATACGGGCGCCAGCTCCAGTTCTTCATATAATACTCTGGCATAATGATCCATTCACCATCTTTTTTCATAATATTACCAGATTGTTGGAAACCATCTTCATTACAAATAAATATCCGAAAACTATATTGTGATATGCTTTGGCTAAATTGTAATAACCAATCATTTATATCTTCATTCTTTTTTTGTTTTGACAGAACATCACCAATTCGATCACGTAACATCTCTGTTAAATTATAAATTTTTTGTAACTTCTTCTTCTCATGCAGAATAAATTGATGACATTCATTACCAAGTCGCTCTTTTAAAACATTCGTTTCAATAAAATCAGGTAAACATTCTTTCAAATAATTACCTTGATAATATCTACCGCCGTTTTTCCAAGCATATTGTAGTTGATAAAAAGCATCAATTTCTTCATATAACAATGTCGCACCAATTCTTCTAGCAAGTAAAGATAAGGAATATAAAATATCTTGATAAGATTGTAAAAGTGCAGTTTGCCTTAAATTTGTTAAATCTACTTTTAAAATATCCGGTGCTAACACGCTAATACGCTCTAAATTACTTGTACCCGTTCCGACTTTATTAATCGAAATTTGAATACCATATGTACGATAATACATCAGTAAATGATTAAATTGTTCTATATCTTCTTTACATTCATGTTCTGTTATTTCTAGAACAATGCGTTGTAAGTTCAAACCTTGTTCTTCATACATCAGCAAAAGTTGAAGTAAACTTTCATCTTCATCATTCATTAATACATTAGCATTCCGATGTATAAATAATAATAATTTTTGATCCGTTTCTAAATACCTATTTAACGCTTTTTCTACAATGATGTTATCCGCTTCAAGTTGGAACTCACTCGGAATAGAATCATCATGGAAGAAAGATGCTAAACTTTGTATGCCCTCTTCTGTTTGAATACGTCCTACAACTTCATATCCAATTACTGTATGCTCATCAGCACTAAAAATAGCTTGATAATAAGGAAGGACTTTATCCAAGTTACTCATTACATCTAACGCATCTATCAACGTGCTTCCCTCCCTTTACTTTTCAAAAATTATAACACGATATTTACGGAAAAATAATAAAAAATCCCTTCAGTTTTCCTGAAGGGATTAGAGGGGTAAAATGCTAAGGGGAATTAGCAATTCTACTATGAAGAAAAAAGAGGTCTTAAATATAACGTATATATTCCCCTTTGTAAACACATTTCTCTCACATGTCACAACTTCGTCACATTTTACCAAAGAAAAAATAATAAATCATTCATTTTCCATCCCTTTTAAAATGGATATTGGTGCAAATGCTGGCCACCATCCATTGTCATACAAGTTCCATTTATGTATGCAGCTTCATCTGAACATAAATAATAAGCTAGACCCGCAATTTCTTCTGGTGTCCCCAGCCTACCAAGTGGGACACTTTGTATTGTACGCTTAGCCATTTCTTCTGAAATCCATAATTTATCGGCACCACCTGTACGTTCAATTGGTCCTGGTGCGATAGCGTTAACTCGTATCCCATATTTACGTCCCCACTCAACAGCAAGAGTTTTTGTCATTGCTAATACACCAGCTTTAGCTGCTGCCGAATGGATAACCCCTGGGCCTGCATCCCATGCATATGTTGCCACCATGTTAATAATATTTCCTTTTATACCTTTTTCAATCCAATATTTACCAACAGCCTGACTGCAATAAAATGTACCATTTAATACAATATTAATTACCGAATTCCAGCCATTAACAGATAAGTCCTCTGCTGGACAAATAAAGTTTCCGGCTGCATTATTTATTAAAATATCAATTCGTCCAAACTTCTCATCAATATGTTCAATCATTTTTTGAATATCATCAGTATTTCGTACATCCATTTGTACAGATAATACTTGCCCTGGAAACTGTTCAATTTCTAACTTTGCTTCTTCTAGCTTTTCTTTTGTACGCCCTGTAATAACAACTCGTGCCCCTTCTTTCGCAAAACGAGTCGCCATCCCTTTTCCCATTCCACTTGATCCACCTGTTATAATAACTACCTTCTCTTTCACATACATCCCCTCCAAAAAATGAATACACATTCATTTTATCACTTTATTTGATAGAAATCTTTATATTTTTCAATTTTTCTGATATTTTAACGTAAAGGGGTTTCTTTTCGTTCATTTTTTCGTAATCTATACTACTTTTTTAGTGTTTAAAATATATTTCCAAAAAACTGAAGGGAGATTCGAGTAACCTGTATATGAAGAAAATTACAAGAAGAAATTTTTTAAAATCTGGAATACGCACTTGTCTATATTCATTTATAACCGCTAGTATCGGCTATTATTATGCTAAATATATAGAGCCCTATTTGCTTTCTTTTACGCAACACACACTTAAATCACAGCTCATACCAAAAGGTTTTCATGGTATGAAAATCCTTCAATTTAGCGATTTACATCTAGGATACTATTTCTCTCTCCAACATTTATCTCAAATCGTTTCCAAGATTAATGCTGAAAAGCCAGATATTGTCCTTTTTACTGGTGATCTCATTGATAATTACCAAACATATACCGAGGCTCCTTTTGTTGCATCCATTTTAAAGAATATACAGGCACCCTTCGGTAAATTTTCTATTTATGGTAACCACGACCATGGTGGATATGGAACTGAATACTATGATCACATCATGCGCGAATCTGGATTTGAACTTTTGCAAAATAGTGAAAAACGAATTCGTTTACTGGATAATAGTGAAATTTCTATTTTCGGGCTCGATGATATGCTACTAGGTAAACCAAAAATAGCGGAAACTTTACAACATGCAAAACAAAACATTTATACAATTGTTCTCGTTCACGAACCAGATATCGCGCCACAAATCGCTACCTATCCAATCAATCTTCAACTTTCTGGTCATAGCCATGGCGGACAAGTACAAATTCCTTTTTTAGGTGCTATTATTACCCCGTCGCTTGCAAAAGAATATATTGAAGGTTTCTATAACATTCAAGGTTTGACTCTTTATGTCAATCGAGGTATTGGAAGAACACGTGTCCCATTCCGCTTTATGTCAAAACCTGAAATTACACTCTTCATCCTACAACATTCGTAACAATTCGCCTATTTTCTTACATATCCTTTCTTGTACGCGCTCATCCACACTTGGTCCACCATATGATAAAAATGAGTCCAGTAAAGGAGGTTTGTTCATGTATCCATATTATCAACCAATCCCAGTTCGTTCAGCATCTATTGGCCCAGCAGGCGACTCACGCTTCTTTCCATTTTTCGGTGTTCCATTTCTAGCTGGAATTGCTGGAGGGTTACTCGGTGGAGCATTAGCTTTCGGCCCTAGACCGTTTTATCCGCCATATCCACCGCCTTTCCCACCACCAGCACCCTTTCCTTGTTACGGAGGGCCTTGTCAACAACCATACTATTATTAATTTAAAACAACGATTCTTCTAATGTTTTTCTATCAACGAACCGATTTATCACACGCCTATAATAAAAAACTATTCTCTCTACTCATTCTTCCATTTATGGAAGAATGAGTAGAGAAAAAAATAAAAACCTCTTAATTTCGATTAAGAGGTTTTTACTTTTTCTCTATTATTCAGCATCTGTATTTTGGTACGCCATCTTAAATAAATTCACTTGGCTATCAATTTCTTCTATACTACTATTAATTATATAATAATAGTCACCATCTTTATTTTGTTCACGTGTTTTCACATTATCGGCTAAAATTAGCTGTAAAATTGCCTTTATTCTCGCTTTCATTTCAATATCTAAAATCGGGAAGGATATTTCTACTCGTTTTTCCATATTTCGCGTCATCAAATCAGCTGAAGATAAATATATTTTTTCATCTCCATTATGATAGAAATAATAAATACGGCTATGTTCTAAATATCTTCCCACAACACTAACTACACGAATATTTTCACTTACATTTGGAATACCAGGTCTTAAACAACATGTCCCTCTAACGATGAGCTCTATCCTTACCCCAGCTTGCGATGCTTCATACATTTTTTTTATTAACGGTTTATCTGTTAACGAATTCATCTTAGCGATAATATATCCATTTCCATATTGTCTATGGTAACGAATTTCCTCATCTATTAACTCCATAAACTGCTCTCTTATATCAAACGGGGCAACAGATAAATGATGAAAATGCGGTTTTTTTGTATAACCACTCAAATAATTAAAGAAATTTGTTGCATCTACACCAAAGTCTTTTCGCGATGTAATATATCCAAAATCGGTATACAACTTCGCTGTTGCATCATTATAATTTCCGGTTCCAAGATGTACAAACCTTTCAATTTTTCCGTTTCTTCTTCTTACAACTAACGTAATTTTACTATGCGTTTTCAAGTGACTTACTCCGTAAATAACGTGACATCCGGCCTGTTCCAATTCTTTAGCCCAATTAACATTATTCTCTTCATCAAACCTCGCCTTTAACTCAACCAATACCGTCACTTGTTTTCCTTTTTCAGCTGCTACCTTCAACGCCTGAATTATTGGAGAATCTCCACTTACACGATATAATGTTTGTTTGATTGCAAGTACATTCGAGTCATCTGCCGCATCACGGACAAAATCAACGACTGGCTGAAACGACTCAAAGGGATGGTGTAATAAAATATCATGTTCTATCGCTTTTTCAAATACATCTTCCTCATCACCTAAATCTTGAGGAGGTTGAGGAATAAGAGCCGGATATACTAGATGTTCATATAAAGGCGCTAATTTTTTATATAAGGAGAATAAACATGTTAAATCTAACGGTCCATCCATCATGTACACATCTTCATCTTTTACTTCCAACACCTCATACAATAACGCTAACACTCTTTCATCAATGTGTTCTTTACCAACTTCTAAACGAACGGCAGCTCCCCACTTACGCTTTTTCAATTCTTTTTCAATTACTTTTAATAAATCGCGTGCACCTTCTTCATGGATTGTTAAATCCGCATTACGTGTAATACGGAAACGAGTAACAGGTGATACGTTATATCCTGTGAATAATTTATGAGTAAAACCACTAATTACATCTTCTAATAAAATAAATTTATGTTTTTGCCCTTCACTCGGTAAAAATATGAAACGCTCCAGTAAAGAAGGCACTTGGACAATTCCTAACTTCGTGCGATTTTCTTCCTCTGCCTGCTTCTCATCGTATAAAATAGTAGCTAAATTCAGGCTTTTATTTAATAACATAGGAAATGGACGATACGCATCAATAGCTACAGGAGTTAACACTGGAAAGATTTGTTCATCAAAATACTCTTCGATAAATTCCCTCTGCTCTTTCGTCAAATCATGGAATGTTAGACGCTCAATCCCCTCTAGTTCAAGCGCTGGCAATACGTAACCTTTAAACGTATCATACTGTACAGTCATTAAGTCATGAGCTTTTATCGCAATCTTATTTAATTGTTTCTTCGGTGTTAAACCTGCTTTATTTTCTGGCTGATTAAATCCAGCACTTACTTGATCTTTCAAACCTGCTACGCGCACCATAAAAAATTCATCTAAATTTGAACTGAAAATACTAATAAACTTTAATCTTTCTAAAAGTGGATTATTTTCATCTTGCGCTTCTTGTAGTACACGTTCATTAAAAGCTAACCAGCTCAACTCGCGGTTATTATAATACGCTGTATCATTTAAATTTACTAAATTCCCCTTTAGCAATTCCATTCTCTTCACACTTCCCTTTGAAACTTTTTCACTATAATTTAGTTACTTTTATTTTATCAAATTATAATATTCCAAAGTGTTAATTTTTCGTAAAGACATCCGTACAACTTAACATCCTGATTCGAATAATAAGTTAATATTCGTTTTCAATACTCTTTCTAACTGCTTTTTTTGTTTTTCAGCTTGCACTTTTTCCGCTAATGCCGATTGCTCACATACAATTCTAAATGTTAATCCTTCTTTACTTTCTGTTATAGATATCGTTTCAACAAGCGCTCTTTGTCTCACATTTAAAGCGGCTGAAAATTGCAAAACAGCTCCTAATAACCGGATTTTTTTTTGTTCACTTTTATCAAACCATCCTTCAAATGGGGCTAAATGTTGTTTAAATAACATTTTTGATTTGTATGAAGCAATAAGTGCTAATCTAACTCGATCTTTATGCATCATGCCATCAATTGTTTTATTCGCTAGTAAATAAAACGTATGTAAGCGGCTCGCTTCTTCATCAATGTACTTCCCTATATTAAATACTTTCGCCGCTTGATGAAATATTTCCCAGTCTTTTTCCGACATAGAAATAAGTCCTACTCCTTCAAGTTGTTTACAAATCAATGTTCCTTGTTTAATAAGTTGAACTACAAATTCCATATCCATTTCGTATTCATATGATAATAAATATAAACTTTCTTCTACTACGTTCGGATAGTACGAAATCCCCAAATCTTTCGCTAATTCTTCATAAAAAACACCTTCTCTTAATCCTTTTTTACTCAATATAAATGCCGGTGCCTCTATAACGTTAACAAGCATATGAAAGACTTCGACTGCTGGAATAATTGTATCTGCTCGATCTTTTGCTAACCCCTCCATCTTTTGAAGCTCTATGAACGACAATTCTTTTAATTCCTCTTTTACATGTTTAATATCTTCTTCTTTCATTTTGTATAAATGTAATCCAGCTATAGGATAACAAATTAAATTTTGATGGATTTTCACCATATTCCTCGCACTCCCCCCAATTGCGATAAGGGGTAATTCTTTATCGATTAACCATGGTAGCGTTCGAAATTGATACCATAAATAGTTTTTTATTCCCTCTAACTCTTCTGTAGTAGGAATATCACCTTGAATAAATTGTTGCTTTAAAGAAAGTGCTCCAAAAGGAAAGCTATGATATTCTAAAATTTCTCTATTTTGAAAGTATGTAACTTCTGTACTCCCCCCACCAATATCAACTGTAATTCCTTCTGAAAATGAAGTGGAATTCATAACTGCTAAATAACCGTAACGTGCTTCTTCATATTCTGATAAAACTCTAAGAGTAAAATCTGTTTGCCCTTCAACAAGTTTTTTAATTTCATCTTGATTCTCAGCCTGTCTAATTGTTGCCGTTGCAACGCAAAGTACATGATGTAACTTATGGAATCGTGTACTTTCTTGAAATTGAAATAATGTTTGTAATAATACTTCTATTCCTTCTTCACTTAATACACCATTTACTAAATAATTTCTTAACCTAGCGACCACTTTCGTATTTTCAATCTCTTTATAAAAACCCCCGCTTTGTTTTTCATAAATAACTAAACGCATTGTATTAGAACCAATGTCTATAATGGCATATTGTAGTTTTAATATTTTTTTCAAACTTCTCACTCTTTCATTATCAAATTTCTGAAACATATTCTATCACTATTATACAAAATAGTTGTTTTTTGTAACAATATTGCTTTAATATTGAAAATATATACAATTACTTTTTGCATATAATAAAAACCCATTTTATTTATGCTATAATAAGGAAAACTTGAAAGGAGATTCAATATGAAACCTTCACAACCCCAATCTCAATTACATAATCAACATTCTATTAATAGACTAGCTCAATCTATTTTCGTTGTGAATCGTCATGCTAAAGCTGCAACTAACCCTAAGTACTTATATTGGTTAAAAAAGACTGCTTTAGAACGCTTAATTACTGAAAAAAAGGCTATCAAAGAAGGATTACATTTTTCTAGAAATCCACGTTTTAGTCAACAACAATCCGATGTTCTTATACGTTTAGGTGATTATTTTTTCCATATCCCTCCTACGAAAGATGATTTTCGCACCCTACCGCATCTTGGTCACCTTGAATCCTCCTATCGAAATCCGAAAACAACCTTATCTTTAACAATAGCAAAAAAAACACTTCAAGATTATATTGGTCCTGAAGCATTAAAACAAGAAAAAAAATTAAACGAAGCAGTTCCATGGTATAGCCGTACCTATACAAAAAAATAAAACAGTTTGGCCCATATTAGGCCAAACTGTTTTATTTTTTATCTTCCTTAATTTTAATATTCGCTTGTTTATAGAATGCAACTTTTTCTGTATTATATGATTTCGTATATTCATTAAACTTATCTTTTTCTGTCTCAATATCTTTATATGCTTGGTTTACTAACTTTACTTTCTCGCTAATATCTTTTAATTTTGTACCTTTATCTTGTAGCATTGTATATAATTCTTTTTCTTGCTTTAAAGATTTATTATAGCTATCGTACATCTTTTGGAATGAATCATGTCGTTTCTCATAAGTACTCTTTACTTTATCCGCCTGGTCTTTTAATTTATTATCTTCAATTTTCTTCACATGCTTATCAGCTGACTTCACTTCTTCTTGCGCTTTATTTAAAGCCTCTTTTTCTTTAATAAGAACTTTTTCCCGTTCAGCTGTATTTTTCACTGCTTGATCAAGCTTATCCTTAACAGCCTGATTATTATCTTTTCCTTCTTGGACAATTTGATTATATAATACTTGCCCCTCTTTCTCTAATGACTCTAATTTTTTCGCATCTTCAAACATTGTTTTTTCTTGCTTGGCAGCATTTTCAAATGCAACATATAGCTCCTCTTCTGGTTTTGGGCCGAAACAACCAGCTAGTAAAGTCATTGATAATGCAGTTACAATTGCTAATTTATTATATTTCAACATCTTTTCCTCCTATTAATAAACGATCATCGTGCCAAAAATTCCATGAAAAACATGTAACTTCTTTATCTATTTCACGCTCGCATCTTTTTTACGAAGATCATCAATAATTATTTATACTGCTTGTACAATTTTCGCACTTGAAATTATGTAATATCTTAAAACATAAAGGTATTTACCTTAATCTTACCTACTGCAAGAAACACTATAATGTTTCACCTGATAAAAGATGATCGTTGACCTCTCACGTCTATCATTCCCTTTCTCACTTTCTATCAAATAACCTCTTTGTCCATTTTACATAGTGCAAAGGTGACCTCGCAACTCTTACAAAGATTCTTTTAATTTCTTAAAAAGGAAAAGTGTAGAGCATGCTTTCCTCTACACTTTTAAAATGAAACGCATTGTGCAAAATGCATTGACACATCCACAGACAATTATATGCTGATTTCATATATTTTTAAAGACTTTTGTTACAAAAAAAAGTTTTCTTGTAACAAAAGACAAAAAAATGTTACAAAAAATTCTTTATATCATACTTCTTCAAATCAAAGTTTCATTCATGACTTTGCAAGTTTCTATAATTATACAATTGATTTTGTGCCTTTCTAAACAAATCTTCAAAAGTTTTCCCTTCTATCGGATAACTTGCAGCCCCAAATAATAGTGTGACACTTAATAAATCATTCGCTATTTCATTTTGAATATTTTTGATTAATCGATTTGTTATTGTTGACTTTTCATAGCCATTATCAACAGCTACGATAACATATTTATTTTCATCCCACCTCGTAACTACATCGCCTTTTCGAACTGTCTTTACAATTGTACGTTCTACTCTTTGGACTAGCTCATCTAACTTTTTTTCTTGCACTGTGTCTTTTAATACATCCCATTCTTTTACGGAAAGAATATACACTGTAATATTACGAGAATCTCTTTCTGATAAAGCAGCTACTTTCCCAAAAAAATCAACGACAAAATCGTTATTTGTCATTCCTCCTACTTCAATATTTACACGCGCATTCGCTCTTTTATCGTACCAATGTCCAAAATAATAGCTTAGTATCATTTGCAATATATAAATAATAAAGACGGTATAAAATGATCGCGAATCCAGTTTTGTAATTACGTCCTGCAGCGCAATCCATTCTGTAACTGCCACTGTATTCCCAAGTAGTAATCCACTTATTTTCCCTTTATATTTCATACTTTCCCTCCCTTCTATACTAATATATGCTTCTATAACAATAATGTTTTTCTACAAAATAAAAAATGTACATATTCCATGTACATTTCTACTTAAGCTCGTATACCTTTTCTATTTTATTTCATATATATACTATATATCGTTTTTAGAAAGGAGTGACCTATATGCCTCAAAAAGAAAATCTATCAGATATTATGCGCTTACTAGCTGGCTTTTTATTATCATTAAACTTACTATTTAACTCTTTCGGAATAAACTTCATTACAAACGATCAAATTGACGCTCTAGTAAATGTTATTTCATTTCTATTCATTCTATATTTTGGATACAAAAATAACTATGTTGGAAAAAAAGGAGTGGAACAAAAGAAATTACTCAAGAAGCACAATCTTCATTAAAGATGGAACCTTTCGCACAGGTTCCTTCTTATCATTTTCTGACAACCACTTCATTTGTTTGTAGCGGTCCATATGATACTCCTTTATATTGAAATGTATATGTAGCCTGAAATAATGAATTGGGAGGAGCTTTATCTTTATTTGCTTTTATTTGACAAATTAATTCTACCCTTTCACTCGGCGATAGATTATCGATTCGCCACCTTACAAGCTGAAATAAAAACTCACTTATTCCCTTATCTGCTTTTAAAGAGTTTGGGATATACGCGAAATAATCACGAATCATATGACTTACAACTACTCGCGAAATCATTTCAACACCTTTGTTTTCAACTTCAAGTCGAATAATTAGTATGTCATTAACATCATAGATTATCTCATATGAAAATTTTTCTTTATACATACTACGGATTTGCAATGTGACTGCTACATTAGATGCTTCCGTATCCTTTTTAGAACCATCAATCCACAAAACCGGCTGTAACGGTATAGAATACCTTCCTTGATCCGAAATTCGTTTCCATATTTTCATAATATATTCACCTCATTCCAGATGTATCATCTATACAAATTTATTCTGCCTCTCGATGCAATAAACTACACTAAGAAAAAATATTGAGCTTGTTACAAACCATTTTAAATTTTTCTTTTCCTTTTATCCTATTCGACAATATAAAGAAAAAACCATTTTTAATAGGTTGACACAGGTTATTCTTTAATTAAATATTTTTTTACAATTTCCTTCCGTAACTACATAAAAAAATAAATTCTTACTCTCTCTTTTCGTCAATATAATAAAATACTTTGGCTTAAGAAAACATTTACCTTTTAGTCAAATTTGACTATAATATAATTTATGATTTCCATCCTTTATATCATGTCAATGCAATTTTTTATAAATGAAGAGGGAACGATACAAACTGTACATAAAGTTTGTACGCATTGCACTAAAAAACTTAAGTTAGTTTAATTTTCATTAAAGGAGGGCTATATTTGGAAGCACAACTTTCAAAAAAAGATTCAAGTAAAACAAAATTTGTTGTTGCTGGTTTACTACTTGGTATTCTAATGGCAGCAATGGATAACACAATCGTCGCAACTGCGATGGCAACGATTGTCGGAGACTTAGGAGGGTTCGACAAATTCGTTTGGGTCACATCTGCCTACATGGTAGCAACAATGGCCGGAATGCCTATATTCGGTAAGCTTTCTGATATGTACGGGCGGAAACGTTTTTATATTGGCGGACTAATTCTTTTCTTATTCGGTTCTGCACTTTGCGGGACAGCATCAAGTATTGAACAACTAAGTATTTATAGAGCCATTCAAGGAATTGGTGGCGGAGCTCTTATGCCTATCGCATTTACAATTATGTATGATATATTCCCGCCTGAAAAACGCGGAAAAATGACCGGACTATTTGGTGCTGTTTTCGGAACATCTAGTGTTTTCGGACCTTTATTAGGTGCTTACATTACAGATTATATAAGTTGGCACTGGGTCTTCTATATTAATATTCCATTAGGACTTATTTCCTTCTTCTTCATTACTAAATACTATAACGAGTCTCTAGAATATAGAAAACAAAAAATTGACTGGGCTGGTGCCATTACACTTGTCATTAGTATCATTTGCTTAATGTTTGCCCTAGAACTTGGTGGTAAGGAATATGCATGGAACTCTAATGTGATTATTGGTTTATTTTCAACTGTTATTATTATGCTTATTATTTTCTTCTTCGTAGAAAGAAACGCAACCGAGCCTATTATTTCTTTCCATTTATTTAAAAAACCTTTATTTGCAGCTAGCCAAGGTGTTGCCTTTTTCTATGGCGCAGCTTTTATCATCTGTACAGTTTATATTCCAATCTTCGTTCAAGGTGTTCTCGGTGGTTCAGCCTCAAATGCTGGATTAATTTTGACACCTATGATGGTAGGTTCTGTAATTGGAAGTCAAACTGGTGGACAGTTAGCTTCACGAACAAGTTATCGTAACATCATGATAGTATCTGGAGTTTTCTTCGTTCTTGGTATTTATTTACTAAGTACTTTAACAATGGAAACACCTCGTACACTCGTAACAATGTTTATGGTACTTGCTGGACTTGGAGTTGGATTCTCCTTCTCAGTTTTAAGTATGGCATCTATTCACAAACTAGAAATGAGAGATCGCGGTTCTGCTACATCAACAAATTCATTCTTCCGTTCACTCGGTATGACTCTTGGTGTAACGATTTTCGGTACAATTCAAAATCATGTTTTCACTGATAAATTAAAAGCAGTCTTCCCTCCTGAACTAGCAAAAATGGCTCCTAAAGGTGGAGACACAAGCTTTTTATTATCACCAAATGCTACTGAAAAGCTACCTCCTGAAGTACTGAGCGGAATTAAGGAGGCTCTTGCAACATCTATTGCTAATACGTTCTTCTGGGCACTTATTCCGGCCATACTAAGTATTATTTGTATTTTGCTTATGGGAAATGAGCGCCTCTTCACAGGACCAGAAACGAAACAAAAACAAAAGAAAGTAAGTTAGTATAGAAAAAAGAAACGGCATATCCCTTTATGAAAAAGGATATGCCGTTTATAATATATATAAAGTTTCTATATACAGGAGTTGAGACAGCATGAGTATGAAATTAGTCATTCTCGGCTTGCTACTCGAAGGAGATAAACATCCATATGAAGTGCAGCACATTATGAAAGAACGACACATGGATTGTTATATTAAATACGCAAAAGGATCACTGTACTACGCCTTCGAGCAATTAGAAAAGCAAGGCGCAATTCGCATTACAACTATTGTTCGAGATACGAATAGACCAGATAAAACAATCTTTCATATAACAGAAGAAGGTAAACGGCTATTTCACACGTTACTATTAAAACAGTTCGAAGCAAAAAACCAAATATATAAACCGATCTATTCCGCACTCTCTTTTGCTCATTTTGGTGATGATCGAGAGTTAGTTCCTATTTTAGAAAAAAAGAAAAATGATACCGTTCAATATTTACATAAAATGCAAACTATATACGATTGTAGCAAAGGGAACATTCCACGTGCACAACTATACATTTTACAAAGCGTTATTGAGCATATTACCGTTGAATTACAATGGTTAAACACCCTCCTTACAGATGCAGTGGCAGGACGGCTTTCAGAAATTGATATTGATGAAGGTTAAGTTTCCGAAGAAGATAGCCCTCTTCTTCGGAAACTTAACCACAATTTATTTCAATTCTCACACCTTTTCTCCACTTATAAAAATCAGAATATTTAAAATAATAATTAATAAAAAACTTTAGAATTTTCTCTTTTTAAAACAGTGGACAAAATTCAAAAAATTGTGTTAGAATTTGTTTCAATATCATATCGCTTGTTAAATTCCTTTCAAAAGGAAAATAGGTACACGGAAATTTCGTTTCGTGTTTAAAAGGGAAGATTGGTGAAACTCCAACACGGTCCCGCCACTGTAAATGCTGAGATTTCTTTTCTATGCCACTGTGAAAACGGGAAGGTGAAAGAAATTATATAAAGCATAAGTCAGGAGACCTGCCTGTTTTAACAACACTGATAGACTCACGGATGATGATGAGGTGTTAAAAACAAAAAGGAAGGCTTATTTTTCTATGCCTTTATGCTTTTTGTTATAGGTATTTCCGAGTAAACGGAAATGCTTACTTTCAATTAGGGAGGAATTTAAAATGGCAATTCAAACAAGTAACTTAGGTTATCCACGTATCGGACTACAACGAGAGTGGAAAAAAACATTGGAAGCTTTTTGGTCCAATAAAATTGATGAAGAACAATTTTTAACGACAATGAAAGAAATTCGCCTTCAACACGTCAAAGTACAGCAAGAAAAAGGAATTGAATTAATTCCAGTTGGCGATTTTACATATTATGACCACGTTCTGGATACGGCCTACATGTTAGGATTCATCCCGTCACGTTTTTCAGAGTTTACCTCTTACCTTGATGTATATTTTGCAATGGCACGCGGCTCTAAAGATCATGTTGCTTCTGAAATGACAAAATGGTTTAACACAAACTATCATTACATTGTTCCTGAATATGAAGAAGGATTACAAATCTCTTTAAAAGACAATCGTCCTCTTCGTTTATATGAAGAAGCGAAAAAAGAGTTAGGTGTTGATGGAAAACCAGTTATTTTAGGACCTTATACATTCCTAAAACTAGCAAAAGGTTATAACGAAGAGCAATTTGCCACTATTTTAAAAGAGCTAGTTGCACCTTATGTACAATTATTCTCTGAATTACACGCAGCTGGAGCACAAATTATTCAAGTTGACGAACCAATCTTCGCATCTTTAACAAAAGATGAAATTAATCAAGCGAAAGAACTTTACGAAGCTATTCATAAAGAAGTTCCGAATGCTAATCTTCTTCTACAAACATATTTTGATAGTGTAGAAGAGAACTATGAAGAAATCATTACATTCCCTGTTTCTGGTATTGGATTAGACTTTGTTCATGGCAAAGAAGGTAATGTAAATGCTATTTCAAAATATGGATTCCCAGCTGATAAAATTTTAGCTATCGGTTGTATAGATGGCCGTAACATTTGGAGAGCTGATCTTGATGATGTACTTTCTTTATTTACAACATTACAAAATCAAATCACAGCAAAAGGTTTCATTGTTCAACCTTCTTGTAGCTTATTGCATACTCCAATTGATAAAACGGGAGAAACGCACTTAGCAACTGAATTATTTGATGCACTTGCATTTGCTAATCAAAAATTAGAAGAACTAGTCCTTATCCATTCTGCTCTTACTAAAGGTGTAGAAAGCATAAGTAGCGATTTGACAACATATCGTAATGCACATCATGCAATCCGCTCATCAGCTGCACGTAATCGTGAAGATGTAAAAGTGGCACGTACATCACTTAAAGAAGATGATTTCTCACGTCCCCTTCCATTTGAAAAACGATATGAACTACAGCAAGTAGCTTTACAATTACCGTTGTTACCAACAACAACTATCGGTAGCTTCCCGCAAACATCTGAAGTTCGTCAAACACGTAAACAGTGGCGTAACGGCGATATTACAAATGAACAATATAATCAATTCATTGAACAAGAAACTGCAAAGTGGATTCGTTACCAAGAAGATATTGGTCTTGATGTACTAGTACATGGTGAATTCGAAAGAACTGACATGGTGGAATATTTTGGCGAAAGACTTGCTGGTTTCTCCTTTACTAAAAACGGATGGGTACAATCATACGGTTCCCGTTGCGTAAAACCACCTGTTATTTATGGTGATGTTGCCTTTATAAGTGGAATGACTATTAAAGAAACTGTATATGCACAAAGCTTAACAGAGAAAGTAGTAAAAGGTATGCTCACTGGACCTGTCACTATTTTAAATTGGTCATTCGTTCGAAATGATATTTCAAGAAAAGAAGTTTCATATCAAATTGCATTAGCACTTCGTCATGAAATTGAATTACTTGAATCTTCCGGAATTAGAGTAATCCAAGTCGATGAGCCTGCACTTCGTGAAGGTATGCCGTTAAAAGAAAAAGATTGGGATGCATACATTACATGGGCAGTTCAATCATTCCTTTTAGCAACATCTTCTGTAGAAAATGAAACACAAATTCATACTCATATGTGTTACAGTAACTTCGAAGATATTGTAGATGCAATTCGTGCATTAGATGCAGATGTTATTTCTATCGAAACATCAAGAAGTCATGGAGAATTTATTAATACATTAAAACATACAACATATGAAAAAGGAATTGGTCTAGGTGTATATGATATTCATAGCCCACGTGTCCCAAGTAAAGATGAAATGTTCGCAATCTTAGAACAATCTTTACAAGTATGTGATCCTAAATATTTCTGGATTAATCCAGACTGTGGTTTAAAAACACGAAGAACTGAGGAAGTTATACCTGCTTTAGAGCACATGGTTCAGGCAGCAAAAGACGCTCGTTCTCTCCTAAAAACAAACGCATAATAAAAAAACGTGTTATCCTTCAAAAAGGATAACACGTTTTTTTATTCTACACTCTCAAAATAGAAGTCGTATTGTACTTTATACAATTCATCGTCTGTTGGCTCTTCAAGAGGAGTTGCCTGCAAGACTATCATATATTCCCCGTTAGGAATAGGAATATGCAATTTATTAGAAAGAATACTTGTTATATATACTTCTTCATTCTTCACTGTGAAAGGAACTGATATCGTTCTAACCACTTCTTCTTTCTCAATATGATTTCCGCAAGTAACTTCTACTTCACAAGTATAGTCAGAGATTGCTTCAAAAATAATAGCTCCATCCACCTCAGCATAGCCTCTTTCAAAATCTTCAGGAGTCCAATCTACATAAGGCTGCTGACCATCATAATTCATTATCATTAATTGCGAATATGAAATTGTTAATTCCATAACTACCCCTCTCCTCCACTATGAAATGTACGCCAATTACTATTTCACTTCAAATTTCACACGCGTACCATCTGGATATTTGTCTAGCTTATTCCCTACCCAAGAACCTGCACCGCGGTTATCTGCTGGACTTATATATTCAATATGGGCTCCTTTTCCACCCTCCTTACACATCGCCATCGGCCATTCATCACGATCATAACCTTTCTTCGTCGGATATGGCGCTAGCGATAATTTCCTTCTATCCGCTGCACCATTACGATCAATTGTGCACATTTCTGAATGCCCTTCTTTTATAGCATCCGTTATATGTTTCCCGGTCTCTGGATATCGTTCTTTCGGGAACTCTAGAATTTGATCATACGTAGTTGTTTTTTTAGTACTTGTCTCCTCTGGCACAAGTACTTCATATACCGCTACCAAAAGAGAAAGAATTGCAATAATTGAAATGATAATACCTTTAAATTGCTTCATGTGTACCTCCGTGTTCCTACCAATTTCTTTTCCTCAGTTATTATAACAAACTTCTTCTATGTATGTTTTCAGACATTATTTTAGCTCTTCCTCTCCATTTCGCCAAAAACATTCATTTTTCCTCATCTTTTCACTAATGCTGTAGAAAACTAATAACCTTCCGACATTCTTTTTCAAAGGAAGTCCTCATAAAAGATTGAAATGATATATACGATACTTTTTGGGGAGGAACTATCATGGAAGCTATTTATAAAACGAAAGATGTTACAAATAAAACAGGTATCCCAAAACATATAGTCCGAAAATATAGCCAACTCTTAGAGGAACACGGTTATATTATTTCCAAAACAGCTGATGCTCGTATTTATAAATTGGATGATTTAAAACTATTGAAATCTATACATGAAAGAGCTGCTACATTACAAGAAGACATTTCAGAAACAATACCTATTATTTTAAAAGAAAAAGAGGCCCCACCTGTCCCTGTTATTCAAGATAAACAAGAGATACAACCGAAAGAAGATGGACGTAACTTTGAGGAGTTCATGTTAAAACTTGAAATGCTTGCTCAATTAAATGAAGCAATTATTCATCAAAACTCTACTCTCATTACACAAAATCGTTTAAAAGACGAGAAATTAGATGAACTAATGCAACAAGTTTATGTAAAAGAAGGCTCTCAAGAAAAAATGTTACAAGAGCTAGTTGTTCACGCCGCTCAAACAGATGCACTCCAAAAAGAAAAGATGGACTTATTAATGAATCATATGTATAAGCGAGAATCCAAACAAGAAGAAAAAATGAATAAACTTGTCAATCAAATTTACAATAAAGATAGCAACCGCGATGCACAACTTATGCAAGTTATTCGCGAAATTCAAGAAACAAAAAAATTAGTCGCCGCCTCAAAAGAGCAAAGCTTCTTTCAATCATTTAAAAGTTTATTCGTTCGAACAAAACAAGATAAAATAAATGAATGAATGAAATTTCGTATATTTTTCTAATGCAAGATAAAATAAAAAGTTACCTTCTACCGGTAACTTTTATTCCTTATATCGTACAGCTGGCAATATAATAATAGCTTCAGTTCCTTTTCCGCTTTCACTTTTATATTCCAATGTACCATTATGCGCTTGTAAAATACTAAATGTTACCATAAGACCTAATCCTGTTCCTTTTTCTTTTAAAGAATAATACGGTTGTCCAAGCCTTGCTAACTGTTCTTTTGTCATTCCAACACCACTATCTTTAACTCTTATTACTATCATTTCATCTTTTTGAATAGCCGTTACTTTTAAATACCCTTTGTTTCCTTGAATTGCTTCAATACCGTTTTTAACAACATTCATAATAGCTTGCTTCAATTTCGCCTTATCGCCGATAGTATAAAGGCTCTCAGAAATCTCAACTTGCAAATAAACGCCCTGCATCGCTGCAAATGATGACATAAGAGTTGTCATTTCAATTAATTGTGCTGATAAACAAATATGTTCTTTTTTTTCAATTTGAGGCCTTGCTAAATTTAAATAATCTGAAATAATCTGTTCAGCACGATCCAGTTCAGCTAATACGAGACGCATATAATCTTTGTTTTTTACGTCTTCCGTACTCTCTAGCAATTGAATAAACCCTCGTACAACAGTGAGAGGGTTTCGAACTTCATGTGCAACACTTGCAGCTAACTCACTTATAATATTAAGTTTTTCTGATTTTTGCATTTCTGTACGCAATAATGCATTTTCGTTTAAATACTCAGTCAAATACACTTGAAATACCATTGTCATAACCATAATAAGTGATGCAAATATATACCCACTATATAGATTAGATATGTACGGTGTAAAACCTGTTTCTAAAAGGACATTCAACATCCCGACTACTAATGAAACAAGAACATAAAATGATGCAATCATAAAAGCTAATATTAGCTTCTTATCTCTTGAAAACAGAGACCATTTCTTTGACAAAAACAATGGAATTATCGAAAGAAATATAACTTCTACGATAGGCAACCAACTGAGCCCCTTAGAAATCCATTCATATGCAACAAAAATAATGGCAGGGATGAGCCCAACAATCCCACCATATAAAAAACCACTAACAATTGGGATTGGATGGAAATTGTATCCGCAAACGGTACCAAAACAAATAGAGTATGTCATGGAGAGAACGAGTGTAACGCTAGATAAAAACATAATAAAGTAGCGATTAGGCTTCGGAAGCATTTCTTGATAACGATTTAAACGAATCGCTTCATATAAAAATAGTGGTAAAATAATGATGGCAATTTGGATCATTAAATCACGAATCAGCTCCATAGCCTGTCATCCCCTATATGTATTTTGATATGATTATATCATTTTACAACTCTATTTGTTTTAAAATTTCGATTTTTCTTAACATTTTTGTTAATTATTTGTTAACAACTAATAATAAATGTTACAAATTTCCGAAATGATTGTAAACCCTGTACCAAATTTCCTTCGTGCAGTATACAATGAATACGGATTACAAAGAAAATAAAAAACACTTCACTAGACGGACAACTATTGCAAAATACAGCATATAATCCATACTATCTATGTTTACAAATAAGTGATCATTACTTTAGTAGGAGGAAGATAAATATGGCGGGTACTACGCTTGTTTTAAAAGAAGAAAATTTGGTTGTGCTAGAAAACGTTGAAAAATCAGTATACGAAGAATTGCAACATAAAGCAGGGGAAGAAGATTGTACATGTGCTGTAAATGAATCCGTTGTCCATCTTGGCAGAGTATCTTCCGTACTTTGGAACGAAGATGAAATAGATTGGGAATACGGTTATTAAAAGTCGCTTGCAGCGGCTTTTTTTTTGTTTATGCTTAAACAAATGGAGTGAAACTTTAATTAACTCACACAACTTATACTCTTATGGACATTTGGATCCTCACATAATTTCTTACTTCCACTGAATTTTAAAAATAGCGGGGGAATTTTATAAACAAAGCGTAATAGTTAAAAATATGATAAAATGAACTTAATTTTCAAACGGAAGAAAGGGAGATACAATGGAACAATTCATTAATCCTAGAGTGAAGGACATCCAAATTTCTGGAATCCGTCAGTTCTCTAACATGATTCAAAACTATGATAATCTCATCTCTTTAACAATTGGGCAACCCGACTTCCCTACACCTTCTTTAGTAAAAGAAGCTGCTAAACGGGCCATTACAGAAAATTATACAAGCTATACACATAACGCTGGTTTACTAGAATTACGCGAGGCGGCTTGTAACTTTGTAAAAGATAATTACGATTTACATTATTCACCTGAAAACGAAACCATCGTTACAATCGGTGCTAGTGAAGCGATTGATGTTGCATTTCGAACAATTTTAGAGCCAGGAACGGAAGTGATTTTACCTGCTCCTATTTATCCTGGTTACGAGCCGATTATTCGACTATGCGGTGCAACTCCCATTTTTATAGATGTTCGTGAAACTGGATTTCGTTTAACAGCTGAAGCTCTGCAAAATGCAATTACAGAACGAACAAGATGCGTCGTTTTACCGTATCCTTCTAATCCAACTGGTGTTACCTTATCAAAAGAAGAATTAGAAGATATTGTATCTATCTTAAAAGATAAGAATATTTTCGTTCTTTCCGATGAAATTTATAGCGAACTTGTATATGAAGGGCAACACACATCTATTGCTCAATTCCCAGAAATGCGTGAGAAGACTATTGTCATTAATGGCTTAGCCAAATCACATTCTATGACAGGATGGCGTATTGGATTTTTATTTGCTCCTAATTATTTAGCAAATCATATATTAAAAGTTCATCAATACAATGTGACATGCGCTAATTCAATCGCCCAACATGCTGCAATTGAAGCGTTAACAGCTGCTAAAGATGCACCTAAGATGATGCGTCATCAATATAAAAAGCGCCGTGATTACGTATATAATAGACTCATTCAAATGGACTTAACAGTCGAGAAGCCAACGGGTGCATTTTATTTATTCCCATATGTCGGAAACTTAACATCTTCATCATTTGATTTTGCACTTGATCTTGTAAAAGAAGCTGGGCTGGCCGTCGTTCCTGGAACGGCATTTTCTGAATATGGTGAAGGCTACCTTCGCCTTTCCTATGCTTATAGTATGGAAACTTTAAAAGAAGGCTGCGACCGTTTAGAAGCCTTTCTAAAGCAAAAAGCTAAGAGTTAAACTCTTAGCTTTTTTTACGCATAATGATCACAAGTTTGGCGCTTCAATAATTTATGCGGAATAATAATGCATTTTGAAGTAGACTCAGAATGCTCTACCTTATCAACTAAAGCTTTTGCCGCTTCATACCCTAATTGATAAATATTCACATCAACTGTTGAAAGCGGTGGACTAGCAATTTCTGATAATAAAGCATTATTAAAACTTACAATAGAAACATCTTTCGGTACAACAAACCCTTTTTTAGAAAGTGCACTTAGTACGCCAAGTCCAATTAAATCATCAGTTGCGATAATTGCTGTTGGTGGTTGCTTTAGTCCCATTAATTCCTCAACAGCCTGTTGACCACTCTCTCTTGAAAAATCAAAATGTAAAATGTACTCTTTCGGTAGTAGAATATCTCCTAATTTCAAAGCATCACTCATACCTGCCAAACGATCTCTCGTTACAAGTAAATCTGATCCCCCACCAATGAATGCGATTTGTTTATGCCCTAATGAAATTAAATACTCGGCTACTTCTCTTGCGGCTGTATAATTATCATTATCTACATATGTAATTTCATCTTTTCGATCATATGGTTTTCCGATTAAGACAAACGGGAAATTTTGATTATGCAGATATTGAATGATCCGATCGTTTTCTCTTGAATACAAAAGAATAATTCCACCAATTTGGCGCCCTTGTACCATCTTTACAACACCATTAAAAATTTCGTCCTCCGTTTCACCTGTCGACATATAGAGCGCATACCCTTCCATATGTGCAAATGAACTAATTCCTCTTATAACTTCTGGGAAAAATGGATTTTGAAAAGCTTTACTTGCTGAGCTCGGCATAACGAGCCCAAGTGTTTTCGTTGTTTGATTTGCAAGGTTTCTTGCATTTAAATTTGGGTGATAGCCTAGTTCACTCATCACTTTTCGAACACGGCGCTTTGTCTTTTCACTTATACTTGGATTATCAGCAATTACACGGGAAACTGTCGATGGTGCAACATTTGCCTTCTTCGCCACATCTTTAATTGTAACTGTCATAAAAATCCCCCCTCTCACTTCTCTGCCATATTTCATATATTGTTATCTTGCAATCGGTGCAAGTAATAGGAGAAGTCGTAAACTTTCATCACTTTGTTTTATCTTGCAAAAATCATCTTATTCTCCCTCTCCATGTATTGTAAGGGATATAGCTCTTTTTTCCTATACTATAATATACTATTTATTTCACATTTTTTCACATTTAATGTCAAATCTCTTTTCATCTCCCTACAAATCCTTTTATAGAGAGATGAAAAGAGAAATGGGACGTAATGTCCCATTTTCATCCTTTCGTACCACCAGCTGTTAAACCAGAAATGAAGTATTTTTGTAATGATAGGAATAAAATCGAAATTGGTATTGCAATTAATACTGAACCCGCTGCAAACGTCGTAAATTCATTACCAAATTTTTTCGCTACCATTTCATATAATCCAACTGCTAAAGTGTAATTTTCCGGCGTGCGTAAAATAATACTTGCTAAAATGAAATCTGTAAATGGACCGATGAAAGTGAATAATGCTACAACCGCTACGATTGGCTTTGCAAGCGGCATAATGATTTGCCAAAAAATACGGAAGTGCCCTGCTCCATCCATGCGGGCTGACTCATCCAACTCTTTCGGAATCGTATCAAAATACCCTTTCATTAGCCAAGTATTCATTGGAATTGCTCCACCTACATAAATGAAAATTAATGCAAGATGTGTATCAATTAATCCTGTTAACTGCGCTAATACGTATAGTGCGATTAACGCTGCAAAGTTCGGAATCATTTGTAGAATTAAAAATGTTAATAAACCATTTTTTCTTCCGACAAAACGATATCTCGAAAATGCATAAGCAGTAAAGCTAATTGCTAACACAGAAAAAATCATCGTCATAACACTAACTTTTAACGTATTTTTATACCAAAGTAAGTACTTACTTGAATCAAGATCAAGTAGCTTACGATAATGATCTAACGTAGCATTTTTCGGAATAATGCTAGAACCAGACAAACTATCTCCTGGATTAAACGATGAACCAATAATCCATAGTAATGGATAGAAAATAATCGCACACATTATGAAGATAACCAAATAACTTAATGAAAGACGTAACATCTTTTGTCGTTTAATATTCATTTACATCATATCCTCTTCTTGGAATGATTTTGTTCTCTTAAATTGCCATAACGCAACTGTAATAACGATTAACGATAAAATCATTGTAAGAGCTGCTGCTTTTCCGTACTGCGCTGAAGTCATCGTTAACTTATAAATCCATGAAATTAAAATATCCGTTCCACCTGCATCTTGCCCCGCTACAGCAGGACCTCCGCCGTTAAATAGATAAATGATACTAAAGTTATTAAAGTTAAACGTATATTGTGTAATTAAAATTGGTGCTGTTGCGTATAAAACAAGTGGCAATGTAATTTTGCGGAACTGTTGCCAAGCAGTTGCTCCATCTACTGTAGCAGCTTCATATAATTCTCCTGGAATCGATTGCAATATACCTGTTGTCATTGCAAAAACGAATGGGAAACCGAGCCACGTTTGGATCATAATTAAAGCAATCTTCGCCCAAAACGGATCTGTCATCCAAGCAATCTTTTCAATCCCGAATAAAGCTAATACTTGATTATTAATTGCTCCAAATGTTTCATTAAACATACCCGAAAAGACAAGAATAGATACGAATGCTGGAACAGCCCACGGTAAAATGAAGATTGTTCGAATAATTGCCTTACCTTTAATACCAGGCTGATTTACGATAATCGCTAAGAAAATACCAAGTGCAACTTGTAATGTTGTTGCAACAAATGTCCAAATGACAGTCCAAGAAAATACACTTAAAAATGTCTCTCTCCACATTGGTAATGTGAAAATATCAATAAAGTTTTTAAAGCCCACCCAATCTACTAATTTAGCTGGAGGAGAGTGATATAAGTCATAGTTCGTAAATCCAATTAAGATTACAAAAATGATTGGAAATACAACTACAAAGATAAGTAATAGAAATCCTGGTGAAACCATTAAATATGGAAAACCTTGATCTAATAAGTTACGGTATTGCTCTTTTACTGAGTTTAATGGTGTTCCTATATCACGTTTCTTCCCATTTTGGTATGCATCATATAAGTTAAATCCATATATTCCAAGTCCGAACACTATGACGATAAGTGCCAAAATCCCTTCTACTAATAGAAAGACAGAATGGTCACGTGGAACTTCTGTACCGAGCGTTACAATTCCCCATAATCCAATATTTAACAAATCAGCAAATGCTACAATAAATGAACCTGTTAATACTAGAAGAATAAGACCTTTTACATATTGTTTATTATATATTTGGCCCATGCCTGGAATAATAGATAACATGGTCGCCATTTTCCTATGTTTCGAACCGTTCATATCTTTCATTGGTTCCATAGATGTTTGCATGTTCCTTCCCCCTTTTTTCTTCCTACTTGGAAGGGAGAGAATTCGTGCCTCTCATATTAGAGGCACGAATTTCACCTTATTTTTGCTTACTATGATTTGCCTCAATATTTCCTTTAATTTGTTTCACTGCACTATCAAGCGCGGCTTTTGGTGCCTCTTTATCTGTAACAACTAACTGAAGAGCGTCTCCAGCTGGTTTCCATACTTCTTGCATTTCTGGAATATTCGGCATTGGAATTCCATTTTCTGATTGAGTTGCAACTGCTTTTGCAGCTTCATTATCTTTAATAATTGGATCTTCCATTACTGATTTTACTGGAGGAATTTCTTTTGTCTTCTCAAATCTAATTTTTGCGTTTTCTTCGTTCGTTACCCACTCAGTGAATTTTGTAGCTAAATCATTTTGTTTAGAGAAGCTTGTTACATGCCATCCTTTTACCCCAACAAATGTTTTCATCGGTTGACCATTTGGTAATTTCGGCATTGGAGCAACACCATAATCAATTCCGTTCTTTTCCATCGCTTGGAACGCCCACGGTCCGTTCATAATAGATGCTGCTTTTCCTTCATTGAATAATCCATCAGCAGCCGGGCCACCAGATTCACCGATAATACCTTTCGGGAATAACTTTTCTTTGTACCATTTTTGAAGATATTCAGCACCCTGTACTGCTCCGCTATTATTTAATCCAACATCACTTGCATTTGGCTTTCCGTCTTTCTCACCAAATACATATCCGCCCATACCTGCCATAAACGCGTTAGCAAAGTAGAAGTTATCTCCTAATGTTAAAAATCCGTACTTGCCATCCTTCGTAAAGTCTTTTGAGAAGTTAAATAGCTCGTCCATCGTTTCTGGAGCTTTTTGCATTAATTTTTTATTGTAAATAAAAATTGGTGTTTCAATTGCTTTTGGTAAACCATATAATTTCCCGTTGTATGTTTGTGCCTTTATTGATAAGTCAGTAAATTTACTCTTCACAGCATCATCTGCTTTTACTTCAGAAAGTAAGCCTTCTGTTACTGCATTTCCGATTTGATCGTGTGGCAATGTTACAACATCTGGTCCCGTCCCCGCTGGTCCATCAAGACGTAACTTCTTCACTTGATCTGTCATTTGCATTTCAACAACTTTTACTTTTACTTTATATTTTTCCTCAAAGCTTTTCACTGCTGGTTCTAAACCAACACCTTTTTTATCATCTTCCCAAACGAGAAGATCATAGTCTTTCTTCGCTTTACTTTCCTCTTTTTTTCCTGAATCTTTCGGTCCACATGCAGATAACATGCCAATTGACAATGCTGAAATCGTTAATAGTGATAATGCTTTCTTCATCCCAAAAACCTCCCTAAATTGTCTATGTACCTCTTTAATTGAAAACGTTTGCATTTGATTGTTTAATAGAAGCGCAAACAATATCTAAATCTATGAAAACGTTTGCGCTATTTGTCTATCATTATACATCCTTTTATTCATTTTGCAAATATTAATTTTCAAAATAATCTTATCATACTCTTTATTCATTGACTTTACATAAAATGAATACTACTCTTATAAGCAATATTAAAGTTATGTGGAAAGCAATCGTTTGCAACATAATCTTTATTATTTCATTTACGGGAACTATATGTATAGAGATATTAAAGGGGGATTTTCTATATGCTTAAAGAAGCGATCTATCATAGGCCAAAAGATAATTATGCATACGCTTACGACGAAAAAACAATTCACATCCGAATACACACAAAAAGAGATGATGTTCACAGCGCCGCTCTCATCTACGGGGATCCGTACGAATGGCAGGACGGGAAATGGATTACAGCAAGTACACCAATGAAAAAAACCGGATCTACTGAGTTATTTGATTATTGGTCGGTTTCAATCAAACCGAAATTTAAACGCTTACGTTATGGATTCGAATTAAAAAACGACGTAGAAACTCTTATTTATACAGAAAGAGGATTTTTTTCTAATATTCCAAATGACGATGTCGGTAACTTTTTCTGCTTTCCATTCATTCATGCAAAAGACGTTTTCAGGGCACCATCCTGGATTAAAGACACAGTATGGTATCAAATTTTCCCGGAACGATTCGCTAACGGGGATAGCACATTAAATCCTGCAAACACCCTTCCTTGGGGAAGTACCGAACCAACTCCAACTAATTTTTTCGGCGGAGATTTTGCTGGTATTATTCAAAACCTTGATTACCTTGTGAAGCTTGGAATTTCCGGAATATATTTCACTCCTATTTTCAAAGCTCATTCGAATCATAAATATGACACAATTGATTACATGGAAATCGATCCACAATTTGGGACGAAAGAAACTTTCAAAGAACTCATTGAAGCGTGTCATAAACGTGGTATAAAAGTAATGCTCGATGCTGTTTTTAATCATAGCGGGTACTTCTTTGATAAATTTCAAGACGTGCTGGAACAAGGTGAAAATTCCGCCTATAAAGATTGGTTCCATATTCATGAATTTCCAATTATAACCGATCCACTTCCTAATTATGATACTTTCGCATTTACACCGTATATGCCTAAATTAAATACAGCACACCCAGATGTAAAAGAATATTTACTTGAAGTAGGGCGTTATTGGGTAAGAGAATTCAATATAGACGGTTGGCGCCTTGATGTAGCAAATGAAGTCGATCACAGTTTTTGGAGAGAATTCCGAAGTGAAATAAAAGCACTAAATCCTGAAGTATATATTTTAGGTGAAATTTGGCACGATGCACTCCCATGGCTACAAGGTGACCAATTTGATGCTGTAATGAGCTATCCTGTTACAAACGCTCTACTTTCTTACTTTGCTAACGAATCCATTCATGCAAGTGAATTTATGAAACAAATTACCGATTCTCTACATTCCTACTCTATGAATGTAAATGAAGCGGCATTTCATTTATTAGACAGTCATGACACACCTAGAATTTTAGCAACATGTAACGGGGATAAAAATAAGTTAAAGTTACTCTATGTATTTCACCTTTCTTTCATCGGTTCTCCTTGTATTTATTACGGCGATGAAATCGGTATGGATGGTGGAATGGACCCTGGCTGCCGCAAATGTATGATATGGGATGAAAAAGAACAAGATACTCTTTTATTTACACATATACAAACATTAATTTCATTACGGAAACAACATAAAGCATTTGGAGGAAATGGTACTTTTCAATTCATTGAGGCAAATGATGAACATAATTATATTTCTTATACAAAAACATATGAAGATGAAACTATCTTTTTCGTTTTAAATCCTACTAACAGTGAAGTTACAACTTCACTCCCTCTTCATATTACCAGGAAGAAAATAATTAACATTTATACAAACGAAGAATTTTCAGCGGAAGCAAGTGTATTACAAGTTACACTTCCACCGTATGGATTCTCTATTTTAAAATGGTAATAGTAAAAGCCTTATGCCAGGGTGGCATAAGGCTTTTTCTTATTTCAATTTAAATACCATTGCTTCATATGGTCGTAACGTAATGTTTTCTATCGATACATTTTCTACGTCATAATTGTATATTAATAACTCTGATTCACTATAAATAATATCCTCAGGCAATTCAAATACACATTCATCTGCAGTGAAGTTTGCAATCACCAGAAGCTTTTCTTCTTCATATGTTCTTACATAAGCAAAAATAGAAGGGTTATTTTCTAGTATTAAATCATATGTTCCATACACAACTATTTCATTGTTTTTGCGTAACTCAATCAATTTTTTATAGTAATAAAAAATCGATTCTTCGTCTTGGATTGCATGTTTCACATTAATCTCTTTGTAGTTAGGGTTTACCGCAATCCAAGGCTCACCCGTTGTGAATCCAGCATGTTCTCTATCATCCCACTGCATCGGGGTTCTAGCATTATCTCGGCCCTTTATATATATAGACTGCATCACTTTATCTATATCTTCGCCGCGCTCTATAACTTTTTCTTTATACATATTTAATGTTTCAATATCTCGATATTCATCAATCGATTCAAATCGAACATTGGTCATTCCGATTTCTTCTCCTTGATAAATATATGGTGTCCCTTTCATCATATGAAGCACTGTCGCTAACATTTTTGCTGATTCAGTATGATAAGCTCCATCATTACCAAAACGAGATACAACGCGAGGCTGGTCATGGTTATTCCAATAAAGGCTATTCCAGCCTGTTTGTTCTAATGCTTTTTGCCACTTTGTTAAATTTTGTTTCAAAGTAATAAGTGAGCATGGTTTTACATCCCATTTCCCACCTTCTCCAGAATCTAAATCCATATGTTCAAATTGGAATACCATTTGCAGTTCTTTTCTAGCTTCTCCTGTATACAATTTAGCTTCTTCTGTCGTTACACCAGGCATTTCCCCAACCGTCATAATGTCATACTGAGACAATACGTCTTCATTCATTTCATGCAAATACTTATGAATGTTCGGACCGTTCATAAAATGTTTATGCCCTGAAACATATCCTTCTTCATCCGTTTCAACAGCTGGTAAGCCATCTTCTTTAGAAATAAAATTAATAACATCCATACGGAACCCATCAATTCCTTTTTCTAACCAAAACTTCATCATGTCATAAACATCTTGTCTTACCTTTTCATTATCCCAGTTTAAATCTGGCTGTTTTTTAGAAAACAGATGCAAATAATATTCATCTGTCATTTCATCATATTGCCATGCAGAGCCACTAAATGCTGCTCCCCAGTTATTCGGCTCGTTCCCTTCATTTCCAGGACGCCATATATAATAGTCTCTATATTTATTTTCTTTTGATTTACGTGATTCAATAAACCAATTATGTTCATCTGAAGTATGATTAACAACTAAGTCCATCATAAGTCTCATATTACGTTTATGCATTTCATGTAATAGTTCATCCCAGTCTTCCATTGTTCCGAACTCATTCATAATTTTACAATAATCACTTATATCGTAACCATTATCATCGTTTGGAGATTCATAGACTGGTGATAACCAAATTACATCAATACCTAGTTCTTTTAAGTAATCTAGCTTTGAAAGAATACCACGAAGATCCCCTACGCCATCACCGTTACTATCCATAAAACTACGAGGATAAATTTGATATACTACACTTTCTTTCCACCATTGTTTTTCCATTATGCTACCCCATTTCATCTATACTATTGATTCTTTTTTCTTTTTTTCCAAGGCGCAAACGTTTTCATTACTGAATGATAACAGATTCTATCCAAATTTAAAATAGCGCTTACAATATTTATTTTCTTTTTCTGATAAAACATGTGGAACTTATTATATATTCATAGGAATAATGAAAACGTTTTATTTTTTTATAGTGTTTTTATTTCTTTTTTGGATCTATTCGTTTATAATAAATCCAAAGAAAACGTTTGCATAAACTTTCTAGGGGGAAATATCATGGCAGAACTTAAATTAGAAAATATTTATAAAATATATGATAATAACGTAACAGCCGTAACAGATTTTAATTTACACATTCAAGATAAAGAATTTATCGTATTCGTTGGTCCTTCTGGCTGTGGAAAATCTACAACACTACGAATGGTAGCTGGACTTGAAGATATTTCAAAAGGAGAATTTTCAATTGATGGTAAGCTAATGAACGATGTTCCTCCAAAAGATCGAGATATCGCAATGGTCTTCCAAAACTACGCTCTTTATCCACATATGAGTGTGTATGATAATATGGCATTTGGATTAAAACTTCGAAAAATACCGAAAGATGAAATCGACCGTCGAGTGAAACATGCAGCTCAAATTTTAGGGCTTGAACAATATTTAGATAGAAAACCGAAAGCTTTATCAGGTGGACAACGCCAACGTGTCGCATTAGGTAGAGCGATTGTTCGAGACGCTAAAGTCTTCTTAATGGATGAACCATTATCAAACTTAGACGCTAAACTACGTGTTGCAATGCGATCAGAAATTTCTAAATTACACCACCGCCTTGGTACAACGACAATTTATGTAACACATGATCAAACTGAGGCAATGACAATGGCTTCCCGTCTTGTTGTTATGAAAGACGGAAAAATCCAACAAATTGGAACTCCAAAAGAAGTATATGAAACACCTGAAAATATTTTCGTTGGTGGTTTTATCGGTTCACCCGCAATGAATTTCTTCCGTGGAAAATTAACTGAAACCGATTTCGTTATAGACAGTTCACTAAAGATTAAAGTATCTGAAGGAAAAATGAAGTTATTACGCGAACAAGGCTATGTAAATAAAGAAATTGTTTTAGGTATTCGTCCAGAAGATATTCATGATGAACTATTATTTTTAGAAGCTTCACAATCTACTACTTTCACAACAAAAATTGAAGTTGCAGAGTTGTTAGGGGCTGAATCCATTTTATATATGAAACTTGGAAATCAAGATTTTGCAGCACGTGTTGATGCAAGACATATCTTTTCACCTGGTGACCAAATTAACCTTGCTTTTGATATGAATAAAGCACATTTCTTTGATAGTCAAACCGAACAACGTATTCGCTAAGTATACATGCAAATACAACACCTTCTTTTTTAGGTAGAAAAGAGAACCTAGCCATGCATAGAAACGGTCAAATTCTCTTCCTACCCCGTGCCAAATTAAAACAAAGAAAATAGTGGGTACGAAATCACTTGTATTCTGTATAGTTTCTACTTATACGATAAGAAATTAGAATGGCTGAAAATACACACAAAAAAACCGTCCACATATATACTGAGGGCGGTTTTCCATTATTATACTAGGGCTTCTATTGTATGAAATGATTGTCCTCTCGTGCTAATAATACCGAAAACTGGTAAATCACTGAGCACCACTTCTTCTTGCTGTTTCATAAAAGATGACGTTAATTGTTTTATCTCTATCCAAACGTCATTAATACAAAGTACATTGGAATCGTTCTCTTGTTGGCGAGAAAAAATAGAATCTATTTTATACAGACCAGCATTTTGAAAAAGCATATCAACACGACTATATGCCTCCATAGCAAAACTGATAACACGTTGCCAATCTCCTTGTTTTCCCATATCGTAGGATACAAAAAGTGCCTCTCCGCCTAGATTCGTAATTTCCTCAGCTGTTGCTTGTCCACTTTCTTGATCAATGTCCGTCACAATTACTTTTGCGCCTTGCTTAGCCAACAAAAGAGCTGTACTACGTCCAATACCGATGCCACCACCAGTTACAATGGCAACCTTTCCTGCAAGCTTCATTTTCATTACCCCTTCTATAAGTCTTACCGTCATTCAGTATACTCTTTTATTAGATTAATCCGCAAGCAGGAAAAGTTAACTCGACAACTTGTAAGCGATTACTTGTTTGTTTCTTTTTTTTTCTTACTATTATACTGATCGAAGGTTAAACCAATAAAAATAAGAATTCCCCAAAATATTAAGCTACCTCCAGTCATTGCAAATCCCCCTTTGTTATATAACGATATTATTTATATCCATTATACCATTCTCTTAATTTTCAATCTATTCAAAACGGAAATAGGGTGTTTGAATTAGCTACCGCTTCTTTAAACATCCTTCAGTAATATGGAAGGTACTATATAGGAGATATCCTCCCTATATAATCAAATTTTTTACGAAATTAAAAATAAGACTTTTTATATACAAACAATAAAAAGTCTTATTTCATTAGTAGCACCTATAATTTAAATATTAATTATACAAGACTCATCACTTTCGTCTTTGCAATTAAATCATGGAAGCCACAATTATCTTTGCGGAATAACATCATATATACATTGCATATTAATGGAACTCCAAGTAATAATATGCTTGGTAATAATAATACCAAAAATCGTATTATTAATGTTTGTAACGTTAGTTTTTCACTTGTTAACGAGATTATTTTTGTTCTTGTTACCTTTTTACCAAGTGTAGAACCGTTCCAAAGAAAAGGTAACACAATAAAATTTATAGCCATTAATACGAAAACAAGTGTAAGGTCATATCTATAGTCACCTAAACTTATATTAAAACGATTGAAAATAGCACTATAGTTCCCGGTAATAATAGCTACTACTGCACCGTACGTAACTGAGATTAAAAACATGTCAATAAGGGAAGCACCTATGCGATTCATTACAAGCGCTGGACGATGCATCTTTAACTTCATTTTGTGTCGACTCCTTCATATCCTTCTTTACCCGTTTCATCGTACCACTTCTAAAAAACATTGTAAACTGGCGTTTCGCTTACTTTTCTTGTACAATGTGTTACAACAGCATTGTAAAGGAGGTTCCCATATTGAAAAGATGGATAATCCTATTTGCCGCACTCTTATTAACAGGTTGTACAGGCAATACAAACCATTTAACTTATACAATTAACGATGAATATGAACTCATACATACTTCTGGAGATGCATTTGAACTTTTCCCCTCTCAGGATGCTGTATATGCTACACAATACATCCCTGCAAAAATTACAGAAATTGCTTGGGACGATAAATACATTATCACAAAACAAATTGAGGAAAAATCAGATCCAAATAATCCTGACGCAGCAATTACAAATAAAAAAAGTGAACATTATTGGATTATCGATGTAAAGCATAATAAACGATTCGGTCCTTATAATGAAAAACAATTTAACGAGCAAAAAGATGCTTTTAAAATTACAGTACCTTTTCAAAGTGTAGATTCATATGTGAAAGAGCTAAAAAAACAGTCAGCATAACTTTTTATGCTGACTGTTTTCGTTTAAAGTACACACCTTACTTAGAAAATGAGATATTGAAAGTTTGTGGCTCTTTAACAGCTTCATGAGTATCTCCCACTGCTAAATCATCTGTTGTAAACTTAATATCCTTTACCTTCTCTTTTCCATCATCGAGTATTAAACCGATAATTCCTTCTCGTGTCTCACCAGGCTTATAATCTTCCCTTGATACACTCTTTGTGCCTACAAGTGTGTCTTCTTCATATAAAAAGTTTTGAGTCGCTACATTAAAATGCTGTTTGTCATTAATAATAACATCATTCATAGAGAAGAATTGCATGTTCTTATTTCCACTATTCTCTACCTTATATGTAATTTCAACATACCGAATCGTATCGCTAATCTCTGTTCCACTTAACGATGCATATAATTCAGCGTCTTCTTGACTCACTTTATCTCCTAATCTACGCTTTACTTCTTCAGGAGTTAATGCAGTATACACTTTCAATGTATTTTTTGCATCTTTGCTCATTTGTGATAATGAGATAACTTTAACGTCTTGTACGTGAATTTTCATTGGGGCTACTTCAAATGTCTGATTCACAGAATGAATCTGTTCTAATTCAAATGTCCCCCACCCTTTTTCTTTCACTTTTTGTCCTACTTTTTTAAGCTCACGCCCACCATACTCTTTTGTTTCTGGAATAGATTCTTTCTTCTTAGGTTCTGCCTTCTTTTCTTCTTGATGGAAGCAACCACTTAACATAAGAAGAAAACTACATAAAACAAAAATACTTTTCCATGCTTTCATCATTTAATTTCTCCTAACACTATCATTCATTAAAATATATTAGTCCCTTGATTTGTAAACTATAGAAACAATAAGAAGTCCACAAAACGAACTTGTCAGTCCAGATACTATTATACCTCCTATTTGGAAAATATGAAAATAGGGGTCTAATAACGCGTGCACGATAAATATAATGGCCGCCACAACGATAGATGAAGCCCAATATTTCTTTTTTTCCGAAGTTAAACTAGTATCTTGATCAGTTTCCCTCCTATATTTCCATAGTACATATATTAGTAATAGTAGACCAAAACATGTACTCCCATGCTGTAAAAATTTATACATCGGAATACTATATACTTCTTGCTGTAACAGCGGCATTTTCATAACAAAATAGCCTGTCTTATGGGTAAAAGCATCCCAAACGACATGCGTCACCATACCGAATAAAGCAGAATAGCAAAATACAAAAAAATCTTTCCGAGTATAAAGCCCCCACTTCTCATCTACTACATATTTATAGTAACTAGCAAAAGGCTTAGGTAAATGGGTTATAAATGGTCCTTTTAAAATACGATGATATGCATATGCTAATAAAAAAACGAGTGGTAAATTCAAATATAAGAAACCAGCCCATGTATGGCCAATAATACCGTATGGCCTAAAATGTAAAAAATATTCAAAATCAGGTGCCATACTACCTAATATAAGAGCCGTCACTGAAATATAACTAGAATGTTTCTTAGCAAAAGGGAGAACAGCTGCTGGATGTGCAAATGTAAACGGCATATTTTAACTGCTACAAAAAATATAGACAAATGTATATTCTTAGAGTATTCCTGCTTCTACGTGTCCTGTCTCGCCAATCACTCGCTACTACAGTTTGCTGTAACACTCCACAGGCGTAAATTCCGATGTAGCCCACCGTACATATATACAATCTATTCACGTTAGTATTGTATATTTTTTTGCTTGTAAAAGGTTGATTGACGCGTTCAAATCTCTATCCATTACATTTCCACAGTCACATATATATACTCGGTCAGATAGCTTTACATTCGCTTTCTTTTGACCGCAACATGAACATAGCTTTGAAGATGGATAGAACCTGCCTACTTGACGTAGTTCAATTCCATATTCCTCACATTTCGTCAATAACCATGTTTTAAATGTATAAAAGCACTGCTTAGTAACTGCTTTAGATAGATGTTTATTCTTCATCATACCTTTCACATTCAAATCTTCCACTGTAATAAACGTTGGCTTGGTTTTCGCCACATCATTTACAATAGACTTTACATACGCTAATCGAATATTTGCTAGCCTGGCATGTAGTTTTTGCACTCTAAGAATATTTTTATCTATATTCGCTCTTTTTTTAGTAACAGGTTGTTCACCTCTCTTTTTTATATTTTCAAATTTACGCGATAAAGAACGTTGCTCACGTCTTAACCGTTTTTCTATTTTTTTTACTTGTATTGTTTTGTTGATGTTTTCATGAACGATACCGTCGCTACGTATAGCGAAATCCTTCACCCCTAAATCAATACCTAAACCTGTTTGATTGAGAGGTGGCTTCTTTTCTGTTTCTTCCAATTCGCAAAGCACAGATACAAAATATCTTCCTGCTCTTTTACCTATCGTTCCACTTTTTACAATCGCGTTTTTGGGGATATACCCATATTCTTTTAACCTCATCCAACCAATCGTTGGGACTTTTACTCTATGTCTTTCTACTGTCCAATCTGTTTTGTTGTTTTTAGGAAAATAGCATTTCACATCTTGATTCTTCTTTTTCTTATAACATGGAAATCCAGATAAACCCTTAAAAAATCTTTTAAAAGCTTTATCTCCATTCATAATTGCCTGTTTTACCGCTTTACTAGATACCTTTTTAATCCATTGGCTACATTCTTTTGTATAGACATTGTTTAGCCATTTAGAAAAATCATATCCACTCAAAAACTTTCCCTCTGATTCATACATCTCTTTGTTTTTGGAGAGGTACAGATTGTAAACGTACCTACACACTCCAATTGTTTGATTAATCTTGGTTATTTGTTCATTTGTCGGTTTTATCTCTATAAAATATGCTCTTCTCATATCTCTTTATCCCTCGACATTTTTTATATTTTCTCAATCATATATCTCACGACTACATACATGAATGATAGATAGCAAATCTTGAACAAGTTCTTCTTGTGGAGAGCGTTTTTCATTTTTTTTGATTTCGATAAACAGTTAAAATAAAACACCTGGATTATCCCATCTTTCCAATGTTTCAATAGACATATGAATCATCCCCAAAAATTCTTTCAACATATACAAGTTCATAATTACATTTTAATACATATGTCTATGATGGTTTACTTTTTTGATTACTGTTTAATACTCCTCTTCCTATTTCCAATAGAATACATATTATCATAACGATATGAACAATCTCTATGCAATATTTATTTTCACATTGGAATATGATAGTTTAAATGTTATAATCCACATGAAATATTCAGAAAATAAGGGAGGATCACGTGTCGTTAACACTTGTCTTTTTTCTTGTTCTGTTTACCTTGTTTTTAAGTACATACATTGTCTTCTTTCTATGGAAGCACTTAAAAATTATAAAATATATGCCTGCTCTCTTTAGCTTTATGAGCGTTCTTTTCATTTTTATATGGAAGAGAATTACTTTCGGCTGGGAAGGTCTCGGTTTTGGCATGCTTCAATATACATTATTATTCGCAAGTTGTCTTACACTTGTATTCGCTGCTTTTTTAGAAACAAAATCCCTTATGAATTGAGGTTTATATATTGATTGACGTACCCTTTTTAAAAAGTGTCACATTAAAAAAAGAAGATATCCCTAGCTTTTCCGCATATCCTTACTGTTTACCCGCCATTCGAACATTACAATCGCTCCTTTTCCATCCAAATGTAACATTCATTATTGGAGAAAATGGAACGGGTAAATCAACATTACTCGAAGCGATTGCAGTTGCTTTAGGTTTTAATGCAGAAGGTGGAACGAAGAACTTCCGTTTTAACACGTACAATTCACATTCATCTTTACATGAATACATTCGAATTTCAAAAAGTTTTAATACCCCAAAAGACGGATTCTTTCTACGTGCTGAATCATTTTATAACGTCGCTTCTTATATTGATGAAATGGATGCTGATTCAGAAGCACGCGGAAATCCAGTTATTGACTCATATGGTGGTATCTCACTACACAAACAATCCCACGGCGAATCATTCTTCTCATTATTTATGAACCGCTTTTCAGGACAAGGTTTATACATTTTAGATGAGCCTGAGGCAGCATTATCCCCGATGAGACAACTTTCAATGCTCATTCGCATGCATGAGCTAGCTGAAAAAGGTTCACAATTTGTTATCGCAACGCATTCCCCCATTTTAATGGCTTATCCTGAATCTACTATATACTCTTTAACTCAAGAAGGGATTCACGAATCGACATTAGAAGAAACGGAGCATTATCAAACGACGAAACTTTTCTTTGAAAATCGCGATCGATTATTTCATCACTTATTTGAGTCATAAAAAAAGAGGCAGCAATCGCTGCCTCTTTTTTATAATGCTTCTATAAATAAAGCTACTCCAATACCGCCTCCAACGCATAGAGAGGCAATACCTTTCTCTAATCCACGTCTTTTTAATTCGTGAATTAAACTTACCGTAATACGAGCTCCTGTACAACCGATTGGATGTCCAAGTCCTACACCACTACCGTTTACATTCACTTTCTCACGGTCTAACCCTAACTCTTTCTCTACAGCTAGGTATTGTGCAGCGAAAGCTTCATTAATTTCAAGTAAATCTGCATCTTCTAATGACCAATCTACTTTTTCTAACCCTTTGCGAATTGCTGGTGCTGGTCCAATACCCATAATTTTCGGATCTACACCTGCTACTGAATATCCAACAATTCGAGCTAACGGTTGTAAACCTTTTTCTTTCGCCTTTTCTTCACTCATTAATACTAAAACGGCACTTCCGTCATTAAGACCAGATGAATTCCCTGCAGTTACTGATCCATCTTTACGGAAAGCTGGTTTTAATCCCGCTAACTTTTCAGCTGTAATATCTGCACGTGGATGTTCATCCTTCGAAAATACAACTTCTTTTCTACGTTCTTTTATCGAAATAGGAACAATTTGATCGTCAAAGTATCCAGACTCAATCGCTTGCAACGCTAATGTGTGGCTACGAAGCGCAACTTCATCTTGTTCCTCTCTTGTAATTTCATATTGTTCAACTAAATTTTCCGCTGTTTCACCCATCATAATATGGTGAATCGGATCTTCTAAAACTTCCCACACCGTATCACGAATTTCTCCGTGCTGTAGACGTTGTCCCCAGCGGTGTTGTTTTAATGCATAAGGGCTTGAGCTCATTGCCTCTACTCCACCTGCAACAACAATATCACTTACACCTAATTGAATTTGCATTGCAGCAGACATAATTGCTTGCATACCTGAAGAACATTGACGTTGAATTGTATAACCAGTAACTGTGTCAGGAAATCCTGCCGCTAATGCAGCTGTTCTTGCCGTATTTGCTTCATCAGTTCTTTGAATACAGTGACCTAAAATTACTTCATCAACTTCATGTGGCTCTACTCCGCCTCTTTTTACAGCTTCCTGAAGTACAGGAACAGCTAATTCTACTGGTGTTATATTTTTTAGTGCTCCTCCGAAAGTTCCAATTGGTGAACGAACTGCAGCTGTAATGACAACATTATGCATTTTGTACTTGCCCCTCTCTTATGTAACCTAGTAAGTTTTTAGGTGAAATTCCATAAGTTGTATGTCTACAATTATCATACTATAAACATACCAAAAAATCAAAATATTTAATATAATAAAAATAGAAGGAATTAACCTTCTATTCTGTCAATGCATATAAGAATTTTTGTAATATCTTCTCTGTCGTTTCATTCAATTTCGGTAACTTGTCTACTGGAAAATATTGAAGTTGTAACCCTTCATGATCGAGCTTTAATTCTCCGCTTACATGATGTGCCTGATACAGATGAATCACATTAAAAATTTCATCTCCATTTGGATAACGGAAATAAACTTCCTTTCCTGAAAGAACACCAAGAAATTGCATTATTTTTGCACTTAGCCCCGTCTCCTCGAATAATTCTCTACGAGCAGTTTCTTCTGTCGTTTCTCCCAGTTCCATTGCCCCGCCAGGCACACCCCAATCATATGTATCTGAACGATATTGAAGCAATACTTCTTGATTATCATTTAATATAATAATTGCTGATCCTACTAAAATAAGTGGTCTCGTACCAACTACTTTGCGTAACTCTTCAATATACCCCAATATGTAAACTCCCCTTTCCTCACCCTTCCTTATCATAACAAAATTCTCTTCCTTTTGTTGCTGTAATTTTCAATAAGAAAAGGAAGCTTCCGCTTCCTTTTTTTACCGTTATCCCGCTATTTGCGAGCAGTAAGACCCCTACCTCAAAATTCAGCGAAAGTAAAGAAGTTAGGTGGGGGTCGGGCTGCCCGTAAAAGCCCGATTGGTGAGGGCTAATAATCAGCGGGGGATGAAAAACCACCCCACTGATTAAAGTTTCACTTTATTTCTTAAAGCTTTCGTATTTTACAGCTTCAAAAGCTTCTTCAATTTCCTCATTGCTATAATGGACATATGTAAAACGCCCTAATTCTACTAATCTAGCTATTTCTTGTAACGCTTTATGCTGATCATATGTTTCTTCAATTGTAATATGTACATAAAACTTCATTAATGGATGTTCATATAAAGGTTCTCCCACCTCTACATATACACCTTCAACCCCTTGCACAACTCTTACATAGCTCGCAAATTGATACAGAGCTTCTCTGTCTGAAACGATTTTTAATGTATACATATATTCTCCCCCTTTTCTTTACTATATCAAAAAGATGACCATACTACGTTATAGAACTATGAAATTTTTTCGACTTGTAGTCTATATATTCGTGTAATAAACAAGGCGTTTATCCATACATAGGACCTTTTCCCCACATATATTATAGAAAGAATTTTTTCCTTTGAGGTGTTCCTTATGGATTCATACATTAATATATGTGTTTGCATTACTCCAGGCGCCGATATTTCTGACGACCGTATTGCAAAAGATTTAGCAGTTGCAGAATCAATTTGGCATCCCATTACATTTCAAATTAAAGAAGTAATTGTACTAAACGAGCTTTTCCGTTTTTCTAATCGGGAAATTAGTTATAAAAACTCCATTCAAAGTCAGGAAAAATTATCATCCTTTTTTCAAACTTGTGTTAACGAAGCTCCTGAATGTGACCTTTATATTTGTTATATTGGCAGTGATTATTTCAAAGAAACCGCAGTAATCGCTTGCGCTTACTCTCTAGCGAAACAACAACAAATTACTGGTTACATCGTTCTAACAAACTCAGCTGCTCCAATGAAAAATATATACACCCTCGCTCACGAAATTGGTCATATTTTATTCACAAGACGAATTCATGGAAAACTTACGCACGCAGATCCCCACTCTCCAACCGGTTCTGAACATCACCATTCACCATCGAACCTTATGTACCCTATAGTCCCTAGCCCTAATAAAGTTCACATCAATTCATTATTAACAAATGAACAAAAAGCGCTCTCTTTACAAAGTCCCTTATTACAAAGAAAAAAACAGTAACGATATTGTTACTGTTTAAAACAATATATTCCAATCAATAAACCAAATACCGGCTGCGAGAAATAAAAACATACAACTAAAAGTAAATGTAATCCCTCTAAAAATCCCAATATAATATTTCTTTGGAAATACTTTTTTGCATATCCAAAGCAGCCCTTTTCCTATTAAACCGAAAAACAAAACATATCCTGATGTATCATCTAATAAAGTATTAAAATATTCATCATGTATTCTTTTGGTGAAAGCAGTATAAATCCCTAAAATTGCTAATCCTAGAAACATAATAGTTAATATACATATAAATATATTTTGCATATTTGTACCCCACTTAATAGAAAATTCCGTTTGCTAATTATTTGCTCGTTACTTTCGTATCGTACAGCTAGTTTATACTTTTTCGCTCTTCAATTTTTAAATACCATCGCATTAATCCATATATACTTCCATACATAAGTAAAATCTTTGCAATTCCCCAAAATACATTTCTTTCTTCTAAGTCTTTAAATATAAACATAATTGCCAAAGGAACAATTAGCACCAAAACGCCCATCCAACCAAGAACATACACTTCTCCAATGAAAAGTAATAAAAAGATACTTGCTGCTAATATATATGTTTGTATTGTCGACAATTGCAAAATAGGTGTACCGTACCATTTATCAATAAACATCAATAATACTAATAATAAGATAGGAACCATTACTATTACGTAAATAATCCCAAACTCTACAAACTTATTTTTAAAAGAAGACATTCTAAAGGCAACAATTGTTCCAATAATCGTAATGATTAAGACGATAGGATAGCCAATTAACTGTATATTTGTTAGCGTAAATTGCTGATTCGGATTATTAAACAAAATATGTGTTAATATCCAGTACCCGCCAACCCCAATTATCATCGCAAGAATACTCTTTATACTCCCGCTTTTATCCTTCTCCATCTCTTTCGCCAATTCTTCCGCATACGCTTTTGGCGAATCACCAAATATGTCACTTACCGTCTTTCCCTCTTGCTCACCTTCTATTAAATGCAGTTCTGCATCCTCTAGAAAAGTATCCACATCTTCTTCTTTAATTCCCTTCGTTATTAAATACACTTTCGTATCGATTAAAAACTTTTCCCCTTCTTTAGAAACCTTCTTTAGAAACCTTCATTATAACCCCTCCCTTATTTAACCGTTTCTCTTCTATTCGCCTTCATCATAATTTCAAGGAAAATTAAAATAAATAAACTTCCATACAAGCATACAATTTGAAATAACATTGGCATAAGATCTTCCGATGTAAATGTTTTAAACACTAACATAATAGAAAGCGGAATAATTAAATATAAGTTTTTAAACCATCCTTCAAAATATATATTTATAGCTACCGTGAGGATAAAGATCCCTCCAGCTAATATATAACTTTGGACTAGAGTCAACGTAAACATCGTTGTAGGATATATCACATCTAGTATCGTAACTGCTCCTAATAAAAACATTGGCGCGATCATGACTAAAAACCACATGGAAAACCACGTTTTTGTAAGACTTGTTACAAATGTCATTTTACGAAGCAGAAAATTAGGACCCACAACAGCTAAAATCAATGTAAAACTATAGCCAATACACTGAATAAGCGAAATCTGTAAAATCCCATTATTAACTATTAAAATAGAAGCAATAATCCAAAGCGAAACGATATTCATTACCGTAAACCCAATTTGCTTCCACGTTTCCTGTCTATCCCTTTCCATCACTTTTACAAGTTCATTCGCGTATTCTTTCGGTGAACTTCCGAAAATATCTTCTACACTTTTCCCTTCACCCTCACCTTCTATTAAATGCAACTCTGCATCTTCTAAAAAGCTTTCAATATCGCTTTCTTTCACACTCTTTGCAGTTAAAAATAATCTCATATCCAATAAAAAATTTCGCGCTTCATTTGATAGCATTATTTTTTTCTCCCCTTCCCTTCAAGTAGACGCTCTACACTACTTTGCATCACTTCCCAGCGATCCATAAATTCATCCAGTGCTTCCTCGCCTTTTTCTGTTAATGTATAATATTTTCGCTTTGGACCTGATGGAGATTCCTTCATCACACTTGTTATTAATCCTTCCTTTTGCATTCGTATTAATAACGGATAAATACTTCCCTCACTCGCCATTGTGAAACCATATTTCGCTAGTTTTTCACTCATTTCATAACCATATATTTCACCTTCAGAAATAATAGCAAGTAAGCAACCTTCTAAAATCCCTTTTAGCATTTGACTTGTCGACATATTTCAAATCCTCCCACTATCTTGTTTTACAAGATAGATAAGCGTAAGTATCTTGCTTTACAAAATAGTATAGCAGAGACTATTTTGCAAAACAAGATAGCTAAATATATTTTTCCAAATGTTTGCAGGAATTTCATTATCACCTCTCTAAATAGAGCAATAAGAGAACTTTTATTATGAAGGAGTGTTTTTCATCATGGTTACAAATCGAGTTGTCTTTTTAACAGGTGCTGCGAGTGGTATTGGTTATGAAATGGGAAGTGCTTTCGCAAAAGAAGGTGCTAAAGTTGTCATTAGTGATCGCCTTGAAGATCGTGCAAAAGAAGCTGCTGAACAATTGCAAAAAGAAGGCTATCAAGCTATCGGTTTAAAATGTGACGTTACAGCTGAAGAAGAAATTGCAGCAGCAATTTCTCAAACAGTTACTCACTTCGGTTCATTAGACGTATTAATTAACAATGCAGGCATGCAACACGTCTCACCAATTGAAGATTTTCCAACGGATAAGTTCGAACTTCTTATTAAAATTATGCAAATTGCTCCATTTATTGCAACCAAGCTTGCCTTTCCTATTATGAAGAAACAAAAATATGGACGTATTATTAATATCGCTTCTATTAACGGCCTTGTCGGATTTGCTGGAAAAGCTGCTTATAATAGTGCGAAACATGGCGTAATCGGATTAACAAAAGTGGCTGCTTTAGAGGGAGCAACTCATGGAATTACTGTAAATGCTCTTTGTCCCGGATATGTTGATACTCCCCTTGTACGAAATCAACTACAAGATTTAGCAACTACACGAAATGTACCACTTGAAAATGTTTTAGAAGATATTATTTATCCTCTTGTACCGCAGAAGCGCTTGTTGCAAGTACAAGAAATTGCAGATTATGCTATGTTTTTAGCAAGTGAAAAGGCAAAAGGCATAACTGGTCAAGCTGTTGTTATCGATGGTGGATATACTGCTCAATAAAGTGAAACTTTAATCAGTGGGGGTTTTGTTCATCCCCCACTGATTATTAGCCTTCACCAATCGGACTTTTACGGGCAGTTAATGCGGGATAAAAAATAAAGTTTGCTCACGAAGAGCAAACTTTATTTTACTTTCTATCGCGAGGATCTTCCTACTTTAGTAATTGTTTAGGGAGTTTCTCAATTGCAACAATCGGAAACCCCACATTACCTATCATCCTGATCCACTCTTCCATCTTTCTCTCCTCCCTTCATTACATAAATAAGAGGAAAAGAGAATCTTAGGCATAAAAAAACAAGCTATTTGTGATTAGCTTGTTTTTTCAAATAATGACGTAATTTCTTGCTTATAATCTCCACGTAAAATACCTTTCTCAGTTATAATTCCTGTAATTAATTCATGCGGTGTTACGTCAAATGCAGGGTTAAATACAGGCGTTCCAAGTGGCGCCACTTGTTTCCCAAAAATTTTCGTAACTTCTGTTTCATCTCTTTCTTCAATGACAATTTCAGCACCTGTTTGTTTCGTAGTATCAAATGTAGATAACGGTGCTGCAACGTAAAATGGGATACCGAAATACTTTGCTAATATAGCTAAATTTAATGTTCCTATTTTATTAGCAGTATCACCGTTTTCAACGATTCGATCTGCCCCTACGATAATCGCATTAATTTCTTTCGTTCGAATTGCATGTGCTGCAGTATTATCCGTAATAAGCGTTACATCAATGTCTGCTTGCTTCAATTCCCATGTCGTTAAACGACCACCTTGTAAAACCGGTCTCGTTTCACACGCATAGGCATGTAAACGTACACCCTTCTCTTTCCCAATATAAAATGGGGCTAATGCTGTTCCATATCTAGCAGTTGCAATACTTCCAGCGTTACAAATTGTTAAAATTTTATCACCGTCTTTAAAACATGTTAAAGCATGTTCTCCAATACTTCGGCACACCACTTCATCCTCTTGCTGAATACGAAGTGCTTCCTCTTCTAATATTTTTTGTGCTTCTTTTATTGTAGAAATCCCTCGTATAGCTTCTCTCATGCGATCAATTGCCCAAAATAAATTGACTGCCGTCGGACGTGATGTCCCTAAATAGTTACAATCTCTATTAAACTTCTTTTGAAATTCATCGATATTTGTAGCATCGTATTTCTTTGCCGCAAGCGCCAAACCAAACGCAGCTACAATTCCAATTGCAGGTGCTCCGCGTACTTCTAACATAATGATACTTTTCCATACATCTTCAACATTCGTTAATGTTTTGTATTCAGTGACATGCGGCAACTTTGTTTGGTTTAATACCGCGATGGTATCTCCTTTCCAACTTACAGATCTCGGAATAGTAATGATTGTACTCATGCCTTTACGCCTCCTGAAATTGTATGTTGAAATAATGTTCGGAACAGTTGTATATCTGCGCTCTTTGATTCATATTTTAATAGTTCTTTCCCTAAATAAAGTGCTTGTTTTTTAGCTTGAATTCTTCTTTCTTTATCTGATATTTCATCTAAATCTGCCACGTGTGCTAGACCAATTGTTCTACGAATAAGTTCACATCCAGCAAATCCAACAATATCACTAAAAATATTTTGCAAAATAATTGGTAACCATTGTTTCTCTTTCGTATATACTTCTACACCTTCTCCAATCCATAGCTTTGTAAAAGCTTCTACAAAATAACTCCATGTTTTCTCGATATGGAAAAATAGCACACTTCTTTTTTCCTCTTCACGCGATAACGCATTTAATAATAAATTTGCAATAAATTGGCCAAGATCAAATCCAAATGGACCGTACGTTGCAAATTCTGGATCAATTACTTTCGTTTCAGAAGGCGATGAAAATATACTACCAGTATGTAAATCCCCATGAATGAGCGCTTCTTTTCTCGTTAAAAACTTATACTTATACTGTGCTACTTTTAATTTTAAATTTTTGTCACTCCACAGTTCATCAACCGCTAGTTGTAACTCTGGCTCATAATCATTCGTATCATAATGACCAAACGGATCTGTAAACACTAAATCTTCTGTGATTTTACTAAGATCTGGATTAACAAATTCACTATCTAACACTCTTTTCTCTTCTGAACGTACGCCGAAATCTGAAGTATAAAATAAAACATGTGCTAGAAAGCGACCAATATGCTGGGATAAAAGAGGATACTCTTCTCCGTCTATTAATCCTTTTCTTGTAATCGTTAGCCTTGATAAATCTTCTATTACTGTCACTGCCAACTCCTCATCATGACTGTATACTTCTGGAACGTATTCCGGTACATACTTCGCGAAAATTTGTAGTGCTTTACTTTCAATCGTTGCTCTTTTTATTGACAATGGCCAACTCTCACCAACTACTTTTGCATATGGAAGTGCTTGTTTTAATATAATTGTCTTCTCTCCATCATCTAATTTGAATACGTAATTTAAATTGCCATCTCCAATTTCATGGCAAATTACATTCGCTTTCTTATCAAAGTATCCATGTTCTTTTGCGTAGTGTACAGCTGTTACTTCTGTTAATGAATAATATCCCATCGTCTTCTCCCCCTTTTAATTCAGAGGTTTTTCTAGCACAGAAAAACCTCTTCCCACAAAGAAAGAGGTTTGAAGTTTATCTTCTCCCCTCTTATCTGCCAGAAAGTTTACTTTCTGCTGGAATTAGCACCGTGCCTTTTGACGTCATAAACGCCCCATTTCACAATGGTATTGCGGTCGGTTGCTGGGCTTCATCGGGCCAAATCCCTCCACCTGCTCTTGATAAGAGTTTTATAATTTTTTGAATTTTTAACTTTATGATGAAGACTATACCAAGAATAAAAATCACTTGTCAACATTTTATTTGTATAATTCTGGACGACGATCTGCAAAAACTGGAATTCCTTTGCGAACCTCTTTAATTTTCTCGAATTTAAGCTCTCCAAATAAAATAGATTCCTCTTCATTTGCCTCTACTACAACTTCACCCCACGGATCGACAATTAAAGAATGACCTGCAAACTCATTATTCGGATCCTTTCCCGCCCTATTACATGCTACAACATAACACTGGTTTTCAACTGCTCTCGCCTGTAAAAGCAAACGCCAATGCGCTAAACGTACTAATGGCCATTCTGCTACAACAAATAAAACTTTTGCACCTTTAGCAGTATGAACACGCATCCACTCCGGAAAACGAATATCATAGCAAATTGTGCCAGCACACTCTACATCATCTAGCTTAAATTCACCTGTCTCATTACCAGCTACTAAATATTTATGTTCATCCATAAGCTGAAATAAATGTACTTTACTATATTCATTGACTAGATTCCCTTCATTGTTTACAACATACATTGTATTTGTAACACCTTGCTCTGTTTGCTTCGCTATGGAACCACCAACAATATGTACACCATATTGTTTCGACCACTCTTTCAACTTTTCTTTCGTTTCCAATCCATCCCTATCTGCAATTTCAGAAAGTCTTGTTAAATCATATCCTGTTGTCCATAATTCTGGTAAGACGATAACATCTGGTCTTTCCTTCATCGCTTCGCTTATTTTATTTTTAGCGTTCTCAATATTTTTTTCTACATCACCAAAGACAATATCCATTTGAATACATGCGACTTTCATTTTGTCCGCCCCATTCCTAATTTTTTCTTTACAAAATACTGGAAAGATTATATCATTTGTCACTAGAATTGTAACAACTTTCAAAAGAGGTGAAAAGTATGAAAAATTTTCAACCTTCCGAAGTAGTAACATCATTGCCGACACAATTTTTCGCTTCACTTGTTGCAAAAGTTAACAAAGTCGTTGCAGCTGGTCACGATGTTATTAATCTAGGTCAAGGTAATCCAGATCAACCAACACCACAGCATATCGTAAAAACTTTACAAGATGCTGCTGAAAAGGCCATTCATCATAAATATCCGCCATTTCGCGGACATGAAAGCTTAAAAGAAGCCGTGGCAACATTCTATCAACGTGAATATGATGTAGTAGTAAATCCAAAAACTGAAGTTGCTATTTTGTTTGGTGGAAAGGCTGGATTAGTAGAATTACCAATTTGTTTTACAAACCCTGGTGATACCATTCTCGTTCCAGATCCAGGCTATCCAGATTATTTATCCGGAGTTGCTTTAGCAAAAGCGCACTTTGAAACAATGCCGCTTATTGCAGAAAATAATTTTTTACCAGACTATACGAAAATTGATGACTCTGTTACGGAGCAAGCAAAGTTAATGTTTTTAAACTATCCTAATAATCCTACCGGTGCTACTGCATCAAAAGAATTCTTTGATGCAACCATTCATTTTGCTAGTAAACATAATATATTAGTTGTTCATGATTTTGCTTACGGTGCTATCGGATTTGATGGTCAAAAGCCTGTTAGTTTCTTGCAAGCAGACGGCGCCAAAGATACAGGAATTGAAATTTACACTTTATCAAAAACTTTCAATATGGCTGGCTGGCGTATTGCTTTTGCAGTGGGGAATGAAAGTGTCATCGAAACAATTAACCTATTGCAAGATCATATGTATGTTAGTATTTTTGGTGCAGTTCAAGATGCTGCCCGCGAAGCACTATTAGGCTCGCAGTCTTGTGTGGTAGAACTTGTTAATAGTTATGAATCTCGGAGAAACGCTCTTATTTCAGCTTGTCACTCAATTGGTTGGAATGTAGATATTCCAACAGGATCATTCTTTGCATGGCTTCCTGTACCAGAAGGATATACATCTGAGCAATTTTCTGATATTTTGCTAGAAAAAGCACACGTTGCAGTTGCTCCTGGTGTTGGATTTGGTGAGCACGGCGAAGGGTATGTCCGTGTTGGTCTCTTGCATACAGAAGATAGATTACGAGAAGCTATTAATCGAATTGATAAATTAAATTTTTTCAAAAAGTCATTGACAACATGAAAAATATCTGACAAAATTCAGTTATCTTAAAAATTTAAACATTTCTAAATACTTCTTATCAAGAGCAGGTGGAGGGACGAGCCCGACGAAACCCGGCAACCGATCTACAATTGTAGACACGGTGCTAATTCTCGCAGCGTTACGCTGACAGATAAGGAGCTGGTTGTAAAAAAACCTCTCCTTAGCTGAGAGGTTTTTTTATTTAACTAGGAGGTTTTAACAATGAGCGGAATTATAGCGACATATTTAATCCACGATGATTCTCACAACTTAGAAAAGAAAGCGGAACAAATTGCAATTGGTTTAACAATTGGCTCTTGGACTCATTTGCCACACTTATTACAAGAACAATTAAAACAACATAAAGGCAATGTCATTCATATTGAAGCGTTAGACGAACAAGAACATATTAACTCTTACCTTGGCAAAAAAGTATCACGTGGACTCATTAAAATTCATTATCCATCGCTGAACTTTAGCCCCGACTTACCAGCCATTTTGACAACAACATTTGGAAAACTTTCGTTAGATGGAGAAATTAAACTAATTGATTTAACATTCTCAGACGAATTAAAGAAACAGTTTCCTGGACCAAAATTTGGAATCGAAGGCATTCGAAACCTGTTACAAGTTCAAGATCGCCCTCTTCTAATGAGTATTTTTAAAGGAATGATTGGACGGAATATTGGATATTTAAAAACTCAACTACGCGATCAGGCAATTGGAGGCGTAGATATTGTAAAAGATGATGAAATTTTATTCGAAAACTCATTAACACCACTTACAAAAAGAATTGAATCTGGGAAAGAAGTTTTACAATCTGTATACGAAACTTACGGACATAAAACTTTATACGCAGTAAATTTAACAGGGCGAACTTATGATTTAAAAGAGAACGCGAAACGTGCGGTGGTAGCTGGAGCAGACATTCTTTTATTTAATGTATTTTCTTATGGATTAGATGTACTGCAATCACTTGTAGAAGACGATGAAATTCCAATTCCTATTATGGCACACCCTGCTGTAAGTGGCGCATATTCGTCATCGAAACTATACGGGTTCTCTTCTCCATTACTACTTGGAAAATTACTACGTTACGCTGGTGCTGATTTCTCTTTATTCCCATCACCATACGGCAACGTTGCATTAGAAAAAGAGGAAGCTCTTCTCATTACAGAAGCATTAACTGAGGAAGACCACTATTTCAAGAAAAGTTTTTCTGTTCCATCTGCTGGAATTCATCCTGGTTTCGTTCCCTTTATTTTACGAGATTTTGGTAAGGATGTTGTTATTAATGCCGGTGGCGGGATTCATGGGCATCCAAATGGAGCTCAAGGTGGTGGCAAAGCTTTCCGTGCTGCAATTGAAGCTACTTTACAAGGTAAACCACTCCATGAAGTGGATGAAATAAATTTGCATAGCGCACTACAAATATGGGGAAATCCTTCTCATGAGGTGAAATTATGAGCATTCAAGTATTTTGTGATTTCGATGGTACGATTACAAATAACGATAATATCATGTCCATTATGGAAAAATTCGCACCACCAGAAGCAGAGGAAATAAAGCAAAAAATTTTATCGCAAGAACTTTCTATTCAAGAAGGTGTTTCTCAATTATTTCGATTAATACCTATTAATCTACACGATGATATTATTCAGTTTTTACAAGAAACTGCTGAAATCCGTACAGGTTTTCATGAATTCATACAATTCATTAATGAAAATAACATTTCCTTTTACGTTATATCAGGTGGAATGGATTTCTTCGTCTATCCACTCTTACAAGAAATAATCCCTAAAGAACAAATTTATTGTAATGCAACTGACTTTTCAGGAGAATTTGTTGAAGTTAAATGGCCGCACCCTTGTGACGAGCAATGTCAGCATAGTTGCGGTCTCTGTAAATCATCATTAATTCGGAAACTAAGCTCTAAAGATGATTTTCATATTGTGATAGGAGATTCCATTACTGATTTACAAGCAGCAAAACAAGCAGATAAAGTATTTGCCCGTGACTTCCTTATTACAAAATGTGAAGAAAATCATATTGCTTATACATCCTTTAACACATTTCACGATATTCAAGTCGAATTACAACATTTGTTGGAGGTGAAATCATGAAACAACTTTTTCGTCAATGGTATGACTTAAGTGAAATAAAAAAAGAATTAACAACTCGGAATTGGTTTCCAGCAACAAGTGGAAATATTTCTATAAAAGTCAGTCATGATCCCCTTACTTTTCTTATTACAGCAAGTGGAAAAGATAAAACAAAAACCACTCCAGATGATTTTCTATTAGTAAATCATCAAGGAGTTCCCGTTTTAGAAACTGAGTTACGCCCTTCAGCAGAAACAATATTGCATACACATATTTATAACAGTACGAATGCTGGGTGCGTACTTCATGTTCATACAACTGATAATAATGTCATCACAAATTTGTATAGCGATAAAGTCACCCTTCAAAATCAAGAGATTATTAAAGCTCTTGATATTTGGGAAGAAGGTGCAACGATTAACATTCCTATTATCGAAAATGATGCTCATATCCCAACGCTTGGAGAGAAATTTCGAAAGCATATACAAGGAGATTCAGGAGCAGTATTAATTCGAAACCATGGCATTACCGTATGGGGCCGTGATAGCTTTGATGCAAAAAAAAGATTAGAAGCTTATGAGTTTTTATTCCAATTTCATATAAAATTATTATCAATTCAAGGAGGCGTTTCTAATGGCGCAAATTCGTATTCATGAGGAAAATACTCGTATTGAAAATGAAGTAGAAGTATCAAACTTTCTACAAGGAGAAGATGTTTTATATGAGAAATGGAATATTTCTAAACTCCCTACTCATTTAAAAGAAAATTACTCCTTAACAGATGAAAACAAAGCTGAAATATTAACGGTGTTTTCCAAAGAAATTGCTGATGTTTCAGAGCGTAGAGGTTATAAAGCATATGATGTGATTTCACTTTCAAATAGCACACCTAGCCTTGACGAGTTATTAATTAATTTCCAAAAAGAACACCATCATACTGACGATGAAGTTCGCTTTATTGTCAGCGGTCATGGCATCTTCGCTATTGAAGGAAAAGATGGTCGATTCTTTGACGTTGAACTTGAGCCTGGTGATCTTATATCTGTACCTGAAAATGCAAGACACTATTTTACCTTACAAGATGATCGCCAAGTTGTAGCTATTCGTATTTTTGTTACAACAGAAGGTTGGGTTCCAATTTATTAAGGTAGCTAGTTGAATAAAAGGTTGGAACCCCTTTTCCAACCTTTTATTCACTCTACATATATACATCCTCCTATGGAACAGGCTTATTTCATAACATTGAAGTAAGCCTGATTTTTTATTTACTAAAATGATTTGTCCCTTTCGTTTGTTTAAATCAAATATCTCGAATCATAATTCCACTTTATCAAGTACATTTCGGAATACTTTTTGAACATTTATTGAACTTTTTTTGAATTTTTTCTGAAAATTCTGTTTTACGTATGATATACTACAACTAATAAGAAGGAAAAGAATATTGCAAACAGAGGGGGATAATCATGAGTTTACTTATCGCACTTATACTAGGAGTTATATGCGGAGCTATTCCTGTCATTTTAGGAGCTATTATGGAAGAATTAGAAGTTGGTGTTTTAGGTTTTGCTGCATCGTGTGTAAGCGCTTTATTTTTCGGTTTATATGGTGCTATTCCTGTTGCTATTCTGTGCGCATTTTATATACTACGCCATGCTCGCGCGAAACAGTTGGGTCCTAATCACATTGCACAAGTTATTCCATTCCCAATTGAAAGATGCCGTCGCGCTTCCAGCCTATAGATTATCCAACTTAAATATTATGCCTGCCTAAATAAATAAAAAGTCCTCAAATGAGGACTTTTTATTTATTTTCTTCTAGAAATTGAAACAATTCTTGCAAATGAAGTGCATCCTCGCTATAGCTAACGGATACATGACATGTCCCTTCAATCTCAGCATGCATATAAAGGGCAATTCCATCCCGATCATATTTCAATGCCAAATAAAACTCCATTTCCTCTAACATCTTTTTCGAGGTTCGGATAACATAATGCCCTTTCTCATCTCTTCCATATTCAAAATCTGGTCCAAAATCGTATTTTTGTTTAAAAGCTTCTTTTTGCTTATCATTAATCTGTACACAAGTTGCTCGCTGCACAGCATCAATCATTTCGTCAAACTTTTGGAGATCCATTTCATTTACCCCCTTATATACTTTTTGTATAATACTTGTGTTCCGCTATTCTCTTTTCCATCTACGATTAGCTCTTCATACAATTCCTTCGCTAGGGTTAAACCCGGTACTGGTAATTGTAATTTTTCAGCTTCATCTAAAGCAATCTTCATATCTTTCATAAAATGCTTTACATAAAAGCCAGGTTCAAAATCTCCTTTTAACATTCGAGGAGCTAAATTACTTAATGACCAGCTACCTGCAGCTCCTGTCGAAATACTCTCTAATACTTTATCTGCATTAAGTCCCGCCTTTTTCGCATACGCTACCGCTTCACATACTCCTATCATGTTAGAAGCAATTGCAATTTGATTGCACATTTTTGTATGTTGTCCACTCCCAGCAGGGCCTTGCAACTGAATATTTGTTCCTAGTTTTTCAAATAGAGGTAAGCAAATATCATATATTCTGTTCTCTCCACCGACCATAATTGCTAGTCTAGCTTCTTTAGCTCCAACATCCCCTCCAGATACTGGTGCATCTAATGTATATATATTCTTGCTTTTCGCAACTTCATTAATACGTTTTGCCAATGTTGGTGTCGATGTTGTAAAGTCAATTGCTATCGTACCTTCATTTGCATGTTCTAAAATTCCATCTATCCCAAAGTACACTTCTTCTACATCATGAGGATAACCAACCATCGTCATAACAACATCAACTTGCTTTACTAACGCTTTCGGTGTATCACACCAAGTCGCACCCTCTTGCACTAAAGAATCCGCTTTTTCCTTCGTTCTATTATATACATATACTTTATAACCACTTTGCATTAAATGGTTAACCATACTTTTTCCCATCACACCAATACCAATAAAACCTATTGATAAATTTTTATTTTCCATCTTCTCATCCCCTTTGTTCTAATAAATCATTTACCATCTTCCGAAATTCCTTATTAAAATCATCATCCAAACCATTCTTCACATTTGAAAATAAAATAACAAACGTTCCTTTTTCTTTATTGAAATTATTAAACGTATTCCAACCAGATAGTACACCATGGTTATGGAAAAAATCAGGATATATGTAAAAGCTAAATGCATATTTTCTTTCTTGTGAAGGTGTAAACATCGCTTGTATACTTTGTTCAGAAAGAAGCTTGCCATTTATAATCGCTTCATCTAATTTCTTCATATCTCCTACTGTCGTATACATCTCACCAGAGCCATATAACCAGTCCATCCCTAATTTTTGCGCTGGTACAAGTTCTTGATCTTTCTTCACATAACCCTTCGTGAAGTTTTTATCTCCAGGCACCATATTTCCCATACCTGATTCATGCATCTCTGCCTTTGTAAATATATTTTCTTTTATATAATCTCCTAAAGGCTTTTTCGTTATATTTTCTATAATATAAGCGAGCACCATATAATTATAATCCGTATACTTCCAACCTGTTCCTGGTGGAAAATCTAACTTTTGACTTCCAATCCAATTTATTAAATTTATACGTGAAGCTACATTAACCTTTCCTTTCCCATTTTCCGGTAAACCAGATGTATGCGTTAATAAGTGATATAACGTGATGTTTTTATCTGCTGGAAATGAAGGAATGTATTTATTTACATTATCTTGGATATTTAACTTCCCTTGTTCTTGTAACTGTAGAATGGATGTAGCAACAACTGTTTTCGTAATAGAACCGATACGATATTTTGTTTGAGGTGTATTTTCTATTTTATTTTGAACATCAGCATATCCATATCCTTTATTCAATATAACATGCTCTTTATCTGTCACCAAAACTGTCCCATTAAATTGCTTTCCTACTAAATACTGATCTAATTTTTGAGATATACTAGCATAATCAATTTTTTGTACTTCTTCTATATTATCTTGTACCTCTGACTCAATAGCAGGCGTTACCTTTGTTGTTAATACTGCTTGTTCCTTTGGATCTGGACTATAGAGAAAATAGTATACTCCGCCGCAAACTACAGCAGACAGTGAAACCATAGCCATTATTTTTTTTATCATATTGTTCCTCCGTCGTTACTTCATTTAAAATGGTCCCCCATATTCTATTATCAGGTAATAAAAAAAAATCGCAACAATTTGTTGCGAAAAATCACATTTTTTCTTTCCTATATATACATACTTGATTTTTCCCATTTTTTTTTGCTTCATATAATGCAATATCCGCTCTTTGCATTAATTCTTCTTTAGTAATCCCATTCTCATGTAACGCAACTCCAAAACTCGCTGTTAACTTTGAAATTCCAGAGAATTGCTTTGTTTCAATAAAAAATCGTAATGACTCCGCAACTTGAAACGCTTCTTTTTCTACCGTATTTGTCACTAATATTATAAATTCCTCTCCTCCCCACCTTGCAAATATATGTTGATTTTCAACTTTAGATTTCATAAGATCTGCAAGCTGTACTAATGCTAAATCGCCAAAATCATGACCATATGTGTCATTTACTGATTTAAAATTATCTATATCAAACAAAATAAGTGCTATTTTTTCATCGTTACGTATTACATTCTCCCACTCTTTCTCCAATATTTGTTGGAATTTCAAACGATTATATATTTCTGTCAATGAATCTATCATTGCAAGTCTTTCTTGCTCTTGATAGATTTCATCTAATTCTGTAATCTCTGTGCATTTTACTATAAATCGCGATAAGTCTTCTGGTAATGGTATCGCACGTAATAGAAAAGTCAATGCTTCTCCTTCATGATTGTACATTTTAATTCTTCTTCCATTTGATAAAGTATCATCCAACCATGTTATATCGTGAGTCGTCGAATAATATCCGTTCTCTCTAATAAGATGTTCTGCAAACACTAAATGTTGTTCGCGATACGTAAATAAATTATCATATCCGAAGAATTGTAAAAAATTCGTATTACAATCAACAATCTCATCATCTTCTACTATAAATAATAAATCATTTTGAAAATCAAACATCGTTTGAAGCAATTCTTGTTGTAAACCTACTTGCCGCACTAAAGAAAGTTGATATAAACTCTTATTCACTTCCTCTATTACCACTTGTGGGGTTACTGGTGCTATAACAATATTACGTATTCCTAACATGAGTAAATCTGCAAACTCATTGTTTATCTGTTGATCCCAAATGATAATGAATGTACTCCGTGAATCATATATATTCTTTATATATTTTATTTGATCAACATCTGTTACATACATAATTACAATATGCGGTCTAGTTCTATGAAACAATATTTCTCCTTCTTCAAAACTATTTGCTATAAACATACATTTTGGATGGACATTTTCTATCGTTTGTTGATGTGTACATCCATCTTCTATATAAAGGACATTCAACTGAAGATCTTGTAATACATTTTGGAAAACAGTATTCTCTAATAAAAAATGTAGTATGTTCATCACTAGTCTTCACTCACTTCATATATCTTGTTTTACTGAATTCCTCACAATCATTTTATAAAAGATTGTTCTCAAAAAAATTCGATTAGTGAGGGATACATATTAACAAGCTAATTGAGAATGTTATCTTCGCCTTTTTACTCAATAAATTCCTTTTTTAGTGTATGATTGTAGGAATTGTATCGTTTGTATGAATGCCCTCCTTAGCACTTAAAACTTGACAATTAAAATAAAGTTATTATATCCTTAAATTCAATAACTTACAAAATGTAAGTAGAATATATTACATGTATTTTAAATTAAGCTGATATGTAATTTGGAGGATATATCATGACAAACAGTGACTTTTTTAACGTTTTATATGAACGCACATCTACACGTGCATTCAACCCCGAAAAAGAGATTTCATCTACAGAATTACACGAAATTTTAAAAGCAGCTGCTCAAGCACCTTCTGCTTGGAACCTGCAACACTGGAAATTCCTTGTTTTCCAAGGCGAAGATGTACAAAAACGATTACATCCAATTGCTTATAACCAACAACAAATTCTTGATGCTTCTGCAGTAGTCGCTATTTTAGGTGATTTAGAAGCTTATAAAAACGTTGAACCCGTTTATGGTCCAATCGTAGAACAAGGATTTATGAAAGAAGAAGCAAAAGAACTCTTAGCTAAAAACATTGAATCTGCATATGCTCGTGAGCAATTCCCAAGAGATGCTGCCTTTTCAAATGCTGCTTTAGCAGCAATGCAACTTATGCTTGCTGCTAAAGCAACTGGCTGGGATACTTGCGCAATTGGTGGTTTCAACCCACAAGCACTAATGGAAGAATTTAATGTTTCATCGCGTTACGTACCAATTATGCTTATTACAATTGGTGAATCAACTTTAAAAGGTCATCCTGCACCACGCATGAGCGTAGAACAAGTAAGTGAATGGGCGAAATAATAAAAACGAAGGTAATTTCATTACCTTCGTTTTTTTATATTCTGTCACACATCCGTAATATTACAATGTATTATTCGACATCTATACATAGAGAAATCGTAATTTTCATGCTATCCCCATAAACAAATATGGCGTTTTGTGTCGAAATTTGTTAAAGTATCGAAATATAACCGTGTATATTTGTTACAATTGTGATACAATGATAACAAATAGATAACAAGAGAGGGATTTTCATTGAGTTCATACGGAAGCTTTATCGCACTTTTAAGTTACATAGTAACTGTACTGCTGCTATATTTTATTGGCGATGCTGCAAACATATCAGTGTTACAATTCCCAAAAGAAGAAGCGTTACAATTAGAAGCAGAAAAACATACTGTACGATCCATTGCACCACTACTCTTAGCTCTTCCTGTATATATCATCGTTTTATATAAAAGCAAAAAAGTGTAAAGGCTACCTATTTCATTCATTTCGGTGGTCTTTACATTTTTTTGTGACATTTCCCCTATTTTAAACATCATTCCATACTAAATACCCATCTAGTCATTTAAAATGAGAAAATCCCCTAGAAAAATTTCCATTATCTGTCCAGTCACCGACTGCCGAACTTACATAGATTATAAGTGTGAAGGGGGTGATGAGGATTATGTTTGGATCATTTGGATGCTGTGATAACTTTAGAGAATGTCATCATCATGAAAGAGAGCGCAACCACAACCATCGTGAGAAAGAGAAAGAAGAAATTAGACCACAACGACATGCTGTATGTAACGTGCTTGCACATCTTTCTATAGGAACTGAGGTTTCGCTTCTTAAACTAAAAGGAAATGCAACATTCCGCAATTTAGTTTTTGAGGGGTTCTGTAACGGTGTTGCTCTATTCTCTCAATTAAGAAAAGATGACGACAAAGACAACAACAAAGATGATAAGAATGGAAACAATCGTAATGACGATAGATTTGAAGGGATTTTACGTGTTTGCCCAGAGGATGTTATCGCAATTGCTCTTTAAGATAAGTTTAATCAATAAAATCACCTAAGGTATAAGTATAAAAAAACCTGAGACCGATTTCAAATCGACTCAGGTTTTTTTATACTTATATGCTTTTAACTAATTCAACAACTTCTTCAGCAGTTGACATCATTAATGCCTTTTCTGCTAAAGTTTCCATTTCTGCTTTTGACAACTTGCTTAGTTGTGTTCTTGCAGGAAGAATTGATGTTGCACTCATACTGAACTCATCTAAACCTAATCCTAATAATAATGGGATAGCAAGTGAATCTCCTGCCATCTCACCACACATACCAGCCCATTTGCCTTCTTTATGAGCAGCATCGATAACCATTTTTACAAGACGTAAAATAGATGGGTTATACGGTTGGTATAAGTAAGCTACTTGTTCGTTCATACGGTCTGCAGCCATTGTGTATTGGATTAAGTCATTTGTTCCGATAGAGAAGAAATCAACTTCTTTTGCGAATTGATCTGCTAATACTGCTGAAGCTGGAATTTCAACCATCATCCCCACTTCAATAGAATCAGAAACAGTTGTACCCGCTTCTACAAGTCTTTCTTTCTCTTCTAATAAGATTGCTTTCGCTTGACGGAACTCATCAAGAGTTGCAATCATCGGGAACATAATTTTTAAGTTACCGTATACGCTAGCACGAAGTAATGCACGAAGTTGTGTACGGAACACATCTTGCTCATCAAGACATAAGCGAATTGCACGGTATCCTAAGAATGGGTTCATTTCTTTTGGTAAATGTAAGTATGGAAGCTCTTTATCTCCACCGATGTCAAGTGTACGAACAACGACTGGTTGATCTTCTTTTACACCTTCAAGAACTGCTTTATACGCTTCGAACTGCTCTTCTTCTGTTGGAAGATTGTCACGGCCCATGTATAAGAATTCTGTACGGTATAAACCAACACCTTCTCCGCCATTATCGATAATACCTTGTACATCATTTGGTGTTCCGATATTAGCAACAAGCTCAACGTGATGTCCATCACTTGTTACAGTTGCTTGGTCTTTTAATTTTGCCCATACAGCTTTTTGCTCTTCAAATTTCGCTTTCTTTTCTTCAAAAGAACGAAGAGTTTCTTCAGATGGGTTTACAATTACTTCTCCATCTAAACCGTCAATGATTACGATATCGCCGTTTTGGATTTTCTCCATAACAACCTTCGTACCAACAACAGCTGGAATTTCCATAGAACGAGCCATAATTGCAGAGTGAGATGTACGTCCACCGATATCAGTTGTGAAACCTTTTGCATACTCACGGTTTAACTGAGCTGTATCAGATGGTGTTAAATCTTCAGCAATGATGATTACTTCTTCAGAAATTGTACCAGGGTTTGAGAAGTTAATTCCTAGTAAATGCGCAAGAACACGTTTTGTTACGTCGCGAATATCCGCAGCACGTTCTTTCATGTATTCGTTATCCATGTTTTCAAACATAGAAATAAACATTGATGCAACTTCATCCATTGCAAATTCAGCATTTACTTTTTCGCTATTTACTTTATCTTTTACTGGATTTACTAATTCCGGATCATTTAATACTAATAAATGTGCTTCAAAGATAGCAGCTTTATCAGCACCTAGCTCAGCAAAAGCGTGGTCCTTAATAGCTTCTAGTTCAGATTTTGCTTTCTCAAGCGCAGCGTCTAAGCGTGCAATTTCAGCAGCTTCGTTTGTAATTGATTTCTTTTCAATGTTAAATTCAGGATTCTCAAGTCTGAAAGCCTTTGCAATAGCAATCCCACTTGATGCAGCGATCCCTTGGATATTAAGAGTCATTATTCTCCTAATCCTTCGTTTTTCATAGTTTCTTCGATAGCTGCTAGTGCTTGAGCTGCATCATCACCATTTGCAGTGACCTTAATTTCCGCGCCTTGTTGAATTCCTAAAGACATAACACCCATGATTGATTTTAAGTTAACGTTTTTTCCGTTATACTCTAAGTTAATGTCAGAACCGAATTTGCTTGCAGTGTTTACAAGTAGAGTTGCTGGACGAGCATGAATTCCTGAGTCGCTAGTTACTTTAAAGATTTTTTCCATGATAATTTATCTCCTTTAAATACAGTATTTTTTTAGTTGTATAGACGTGAGTACTACATCATCTATTGTATATAATAGGCGATGTTCGGTCAACCACATCGCCTATTATAATTATAAACATTTTGCGTCAAATTCCTACTGAATGTCAATAATAGCGTTTTCGCCCTTCTTAACATTTCCATCTTTTTTCAATTCGACTTGTTGCCCTTGTTGTAAATTCGTAAAGACGATTGGTGTAATAATAGATGGTGCATTTTCTTTTACAAATGCAAGATCTACTTTTAATAATGGTTGTCCTTGCTTCACTTTATCACCTTGTGCTACAAGTGCTTCAAAGCCTTCACCATTTAATTTTACAGTATCAATACCGAAGTGGATTAAAATTTCTTTTCCGCCTTCAGACTGAATACCAATCGCATGTTTTGTAGGGAATACATTTACAATCTCACCATTAACCGGAGAAACTACTGTTCCTTCTGTTGGCTCAATCGCAAATCCATCTCCCATCATTTTTCCTGAGAATACTTGGTCAGGTACTTCTGTAATCGGTAAGATTTTTCCTTCAATTGGTGAAACGATTGTTTCATTTTCATCAACCTGTTGAGGAGCTTCTTCCGCTTTTACAGGCGCTTCTTTTTCAACATGAGGTGTACGACCTGACATAATATCATGAATTTGTGATTTTAATGTGTCAGATTTCGGTCCGAAAATAGCTTGAATGTTATTTCCAACTTCAAGTACACCGGCTGCTCCAAGCTCTTTTAAGCGGTCTTTATTTACATTTTTTTGTTCGTTAACTTGAACGCGTAAACGAGTAATACAAGCATCTAACGAAGCAATGTTTTCTTTACCACCAAGTGCTACTAATACTTCACGTGGAAGTTCTCCTGCTTCTGTTTTCCCTGCGCCTTCATTAGCATTCGCTACTTCACGACCAGGTGTTTTTAAGTTCCATTTACGGATTGCGAAACGGAATCCGAAGTAGTAAATAACTGCTAGTACAAGACCAACAATAATTACCCACCACCATGCCGTACGACCTGGTAGTACACCGAATAATATGAAGTCAATTAAACCACCAGAGAATGTCATACCAATTTTAACACCTAAAATTTGCATTGTCATAAATGATAGACCAGCGAATACTGCATGAATTCCGAATAATACTGGTGCTACGAATAAGAATGAAAATTCAAGCGGTTCTGTAATACCTGTTAAGAAAGATGTTAATGCAGCAGATCCTAAAATACCAGCTGCTAATTTTTTATTTTCTGGACGTGCTTCATGGTACATTGCTAAAGCTGCTGCTGGAAGACCGAACATCATGAACGGATACTTACCAGTTGTAAATGTACCAGCTGTTAATTCTACGCCGTCTTTTAACTGTGCCATAAAGATTTTTTGGTCACCACGGATTAATTCGCCAGCTGCATTTGTATACTGACCGAATTCGAACCAGAACGGTGAATAGAAAATATGATGTAATCCAAATGGAATTAATGAACGTTCGATTAAACCGAATATAAATGCTGCTATCGTTCTATTTGCATCAATCATTTGATGTGAGAACGTATTTAAGCCACCCTGAATGTATGGCCAAATGAAGCACATGATAATACCTACTACTAAAGAGAATGTTGCAGTTGCGATCGGTACGAAACGCTTACCTGCAAAGAAACCTAAGTATGATGGTAATTCAATGTTGAAGTATTTATTATAACAATATGCCGCTACTATCCCGACGATAATACCACCAAACACTCCTGTTTGCAGCGTTGGAATTCCTAATACGTTTGCATATGCTGGATCTGAAAATCCAATTTTCACTGGATCTGTTCCAGTGCTTGTTACTTTCACTAGTTTATCTACTTCTAAGAACACACTCATCGTTTTGTTCATAATTAAGTAGCCGACGAACGCTGCTAAACCAGCTACTCCGTCTCCACCAGCTAAACCGATTGCTACCCCAACTGCGAATAATAGCGCAAGGTTAGCGAAAATAATATCACCAGATTGTTCCATAATTTTTGCAACCATTACGAACCAATCTGCTTTTAAAGCAGGAATAACATTTGTTAGTTGTGGATTTTGAAATGCATTACCAAATCCAAGTAAAATACCTGCTGCCGGTAAAATCGCTACTGGAAGCATAAGCGCTTTTCCGACTTTTTGAAGAACACCAAAGATCTTCTTAAACATGGAAACCCTTCCTCTCTTATCTATATTGATACTTTTCGACAAACGCCAAAAAGGCATGAGGAAAAAAAAGATAGAACGATAGCTATACAAAGGGTAGTATGTCCCTTTCTTTAGCTTACATTCCCAGCTTTTCTCCACTCATGCCTGATCGAATCAGTAACACGTGTCAAAAATAGGATTACGTATAAGTTCACTATAATTAAAGCAAACGTTTTCGTTATTTACCTTAATTTGTTTGTCGAATTTTGTATAACTTTGCAATAGTTATTATACATAACTATTGTAAGCGATTCAATCATTTTTTTTAACGTTTTCATTTTAGACAAAAATATATGTCTTTTTACACATGTTCTGCTTTCACTAATCGTTGTAAATGCATCGTTAAATAAATACTCTCTGCTTCATAAACAGGAAGTTGTAATTCTTTTTGCATTACCTTAACTAGCTTCCAAGCTAAGTTATAACAGACTGGATATTCTGCCTTTAATAAATCAGCAAAACTTTGTGCTTCTTCTACTTTTTCTCCTTTTTTCACCCGTTCAATAGCATATTGCAAATGACGAATAAGGCGTAAATAATGAATGCTTTCTTGGTCTAATGTAATTTGTAGGCTTATCTCAATTAAAGAAACAAGTTGTGCAATAAGACGGGAATTTTGATTAACAGAAGATAAATCAGAGTTTGTAAGCGAGCTGTAAATATGGAGTGCGATAAAGCCAACTTCTCCTTCTGGCAATGTAATTTGCAAACGAGAATTTAAAAGTTGCACAACTCCTTCAGCAATTTCATATTCCTCTGGATATAGCATTTTCGTTTCAACTAAAAAAGGATTATCTATTGTAAGTCCTTGTTTTAGCCTTTTAATTGCAAAAGAAATATGATCTGTTAAAGCGATATGAATATGTTCATTTAATGGAGACTCCGCTTTTTCTTGAATGTATAACATAATATCATTCATCAATTCAATTAGCTTTTCACTCACATGTGGCACTAAAAGTTTGTATTGTTCTCGATCACGTTCATTTTTTAAAACAAACATTTTCTCAATTTGTTCTTGCTCCAACACATCTTCAGCCTTTTTTCCAAATCCAATTCCTTTACCGATCACTACTACTTCCTCGTGTTCAGGATGGCTAGCAATGATGACATTATTATTTAAAACTTTTTTAATTTCTAGATAATTACTCATATAACACCACCCTCGTACTTAAATAGCCTACTTTTATGTTACAGAATATTCTTCTTTGTCGTCAATGTAAAACATCTACCATTTGATAAAAATTCATTTTTTAGACATGTTTGTATATGATGCGTATAATGTAAGAGCAACTGTACATAGAAAGGAGATAGCAACATGATTAAAATGTTTGTAAGTGATATCGACGGTACAATGATGCAACATGGAGGTCTAATTGATGAACAAGATATTGTAGCACTTCGCAGTCTTGCTGAGCAAAATGTTATTCTTTGTTTCGCTTCCGGGCGACTTGATAATGAAATCGCAGACTTAATGAAGGCTGTAAATACAAATTTCCATCGCATTAGTGTGAACGGTGTTTTCGTATATACACAAGAAAATAAACAACTATTATCTGCAACATTCGATTCCAGTATTCTACCTGATTTGTTATCAATGACAAATGAAGACCCTTATTTCCGTTATGTAAGTGATGAGCATAATTACTATATTGAAGAAAAGACACCTTTTATTCATGAACTCGAAAAACAAATAACAATGACTTCTGTTGAAGAACCAAATTTATTACAGAAAATCGATGATACAATTTTTCCAAATAAAATTTCTATCGGTGGAACAAAGGAAAACTTACAACTCCTTCAAAAAAAGATTGATGAAAAATTCCATGGAAAAGTTAGTACTTTCATTTCAGCTGAACAATGTTTAGATGTAATGCCACCAAATATTAGTAAAGGTTCTGCTATTTCTGTTTTATTACAAGAGTTTCAAATACAACCAGAGGAGGTTGCGTGCATAGGGGATTCTTACAATGATATTCCAATGTTTTCTTTAACTCCTCATAGTTTTGCTATGTCTCAAGCTGATGACGCGGTAAAAGAGCACGCTCACTATGTAGTAGATGCTGTCAAAGATGCCGTTAACCAAGTACTTGTTTATAATGAAGAAGCAAATAAAAATACGACTCGATCCTTATAAGGATGAGTCGTGTTTTTATTTCTTTACATGTTGAAAACATCAAAGTTCACTGTACTTCACAAACTGAAATATATTACTTGTTACGTGCGATGTTCGTAATAAACTTGTAACGATCCCCACGATAAATACATTTCACATACTCTAACGGTAACTCACCTTCTGAATATGACCATTGACGCATTACAAGTACAGGCGCCTTTTTAGGAATATGCAGATGTTCAGCTTCATTATCCGTTGCAATTGAAGCTTCAATTGATTGAGTAGCGCGAACAAGCTTAAAGCCCAGTTTTTTCTCTAAATGTTCATATAAAGATTGTTGCAATATTTCTTCGTTAATATCTTTCACAAGAGTTGGCGACAAATATGTCGTCTCAAATGCAATCGGTTCGTCATCAGCTAAGCGCGTACGCCTCACTTCATAAACCGATTCTCCCTCTTGTATTCTCAGCCGGTCTGCTATTTTAGCAGTAGCTGGAACTAGGCGGAAACTTAATAACTGGCTGCTCGGTTTCATACCACGAGAAATCATATCTTCTGTGAATCCCGTCATTCCTTGCAACTTTTGCTCCACTTTCGGAAGTTGGACGAACGTTCCAATCCCACGTTTCCGGTATAAATAACCTTGTTCCACTAAGTTATTAATCGCCTGTCTGATTGTCATACGACTCACTTCGAACTTATCACAAAGTTCATTCTCAGATGGAATTTTATCTCCCGGCTTCCATTCGCCTTCCTCAATTAGCTGTTTCACCCACTCTTGAATCTGATAATAGATCGGAAATGGTGAATACTTGTCGATGTTCATCAGCAATCGCCTCACTGCATAAAGATAGAGCTTCTGGATCTGCGATTACGGTTACATTCGGATGACGTTGTAAAACTGTAGCAGGACACGCCTCACTATATTCACCTTGCAATAGCTCTTTAATAGCTTCTGCCTTTTTAGATCCCATAGCAACAAGTAGAATTTGTTTTGCTTTCATAATACTTCCAATTCCCATTGTAATCGCATGAGTCGGCACATCTTCTTCATTTTCAAAGAAGCGAAGGTTTGCTTGGCGCGTAGATTCTGTTAATTCTACAATGTTAGTTGGAGAATTAAATGGTGTTCCTGGCTCATTAAATCCGATGTGACCGTTTTCACCGATTCCAAGAATCTGTAAGTCAACTGGGTTAGCTACTAGAATGCCTTCATAACGCTTGCACTCTTCCTCTAAATCACTTGCCATCCCATTCGGTACATAAGTTTGTTTAAATGGAAGATGATCAAACAACTGTTCTTGCATGAAATAGTGATAGCTGTTTTTATCTTCGTGTGGTAAATTTACGTACTCATCTAAGTTTACAGTGGTTGTATGACTTGTATCAAGTTTATTTTTTCGCATTTCTGCATAAATACCTAATGGAGAGCTTCCTGTAGCCATTCCTAAAGTTGGATTTTCTTTTGATTTTACAACCTCTTTAATTAACTTATAACCTGCTTCTGCTAATTCTTCTGGAGTTTTTACAACAAGAATATTCATCTTATTACTTCCCTTCCTTCATATGAATTCCTAAACGAACCGTATCATATACATGTAATTCTTCAGTCATAACAACAAAGTCTGCATCTTTGCCTGCCGCTAACGCGCCTTTATTATTTAATCCAAACTCTTCTGCTTGGTTAACTGATGTCATCAACACTGCATCCTCGATTGAACATCCTGTAAATTCAATTACATTTCGGAAAGCTTGATCCATTTTTAAAATACTACCAGCTAACGTTCCATCTTCTAATCGAGCACTGCCATCTTTTACATGTACTGGCTGTCCGCCAAGTTCATATAATCCTTCTTCAAGACCTTTTGCACGCATTGCATCTGTAATGACACTTACTTTTTTCGGCCCTTTTAATTTATACGCTAATTTCACCATATCAGGGTGAATGTGAATACCATCTGTAATTACTTCAACCATTACATCTGGATTTAATAACACATGACCAACAACTCCTGGTTCACGATGATGTAATCCACGCATTTGGTTATATAAATGTGTTGCATGTGTAATTTTTCTATTTTTCAGTTGTGCATCAATCGCATCTGTATGCCCCATTGTGCCAACAACACCTGTTTCAGCAAGATACTGTTCAAACTCTAACGCACCTTCTTCTTCCGGTGCATATGTTACTAATTTAATTAGATTACCGCTTGCTTCCTGCCATTGTTTAAATTGCTCGATACTCGCAGGAACAATATGTTCAAGTGGTTGTGCACCCGCACGTTTTTTTGAAACATATGGTCCTTCTAAGTGAATATATTCGAAATGTGCTCCTTTATCTTTCGCTTCCTTCGCAGCAAGTAGCGCCGCTTCAATCGCTTCTGGAGCTTGTGTCATTGTTGTTGGGAAGTAAGTTGTAACTCCTTCTTTTAACATTTCTTTACCAAGAGTTACTAATCCATCGCTATTTGCATCCATCGCATCAATATCGTATCCACCATGAATATGAACATCAATCATACCTGGAATCACAATCTTTCCTGCCGCATCTAACACAGTTTCATTTTCTTGTGATACATATTGAGCCATCAAACCAATTTCTTTAACTGTTTCTGCGTAACGAATAAATCCGTTTTCCACTACTTCTTTACCTGTATAAATTTTGGCATTGATGACAACTTGCGTTTTCATTTTCATCGATCCTTTCCCATGAAATACCTACTTATTATTATTACCTTATTCGCCTAATCCCATCTTAATATACACACAAGTAGTTGTCTATACATTCTAATGAAATTTCCTCTTCGTTCAGCGAAAAAAGGAAATTGATTTCTTTTTCATTATAATATATATTATCCATTTTTTCCAAAATGGATAATAACCTCTTATATAATTAGTTACTTAAGTAATGGCATAAGACCGCTTGCCCCCATAGTAATATGTTCACCATCTGTTTCTATTTCTACAGTTCGCTTGTTTGTTCCGTATATCATTATACCACGCTGTTTTAATCGTCTTACTACACTTTGATGAGGATGCCCATACGGATTTCTACTCCCGTACGAAAGAATAGCGAATTGTGGATCTACTTTTTTTAAGAATGTTTCACTCGTTGAAGTATACGAGCCATGATGCCCAACTTTTAATACATCTGCATGTACATCAAATTGCTTTAATATTTCATTTTCCGTCCGTATATCAGCATCACCCATTAATAAAAAGTCCGCTTTACCATATCGAATCTTTAACACAATTGAGGACTCGTTATTCTCGTCTTTTGATTTACCATTGTTCAATACTTGTATAGAAACATGTGGATCTAGCGGTATGTATTGTCCTTCCTTCACTGAAATGAAAGGAATGCCTCTTTTTTTAATGTTATTCCGATACGTATGATAAGTAAATGAACTATATGTTTTCCCACTATCTAATACGAGTGAAACTGGCATTTGTTCTACAATTGGAATAAGCCCCCCTATATGGTCCATATCAGGATGAGTACTTACAATCACATCTAAATGATTAATTCCTTTTTCAATTAGTTTTTGAATAATAACCTCTCCCGCTTCATAAGGGCCCCCATCTATTAACATCGTTTGACCATTTGGCAATGTAATAAGTGTCGCATCACCTTGTCCAACTTTTAAAAAACTCACTTTCATTTTACCGAAATGTTGCCGCTGCATATGTATAGAAGACGTAGTATGAATAGACATCATATATCTTTTAGCCGATGCGCTGTTTAACGAAAAACATAATAAAACAGAAACCAACAATAGAATACTCCGTACACCCTTCATAGCTCGTCTCCTTTTTTCATTTAGTATGGCACGCTCTGTAATTGATATACAAAAAAAGCTTAGCAAAATGCTAAGCTTTTATTTTGATAATTCCTGTAAAGAGCCAAAGAATAAATCTGCTTCATTCATTTGTTCATTTTCTTCCGAAAGAGGTGGTAAATCATCTAACGTTTTCAATCCAAACGTATCTAAAAACTCTTTCGTCGTTCCGTATAAAATAGGGCGCCCTGGTCCTTCCGCTCTTCCCGTTTCTTTTATAAGTAAGTGTGAAACTAACGTTTGTAATGCCTTGTCTGTTTTCACGCCTCGAATCTCTTCCATTTCTGTCCTTGTAATCGGTTGACGGTACGCAACGATTGCCAACGTTTCAAGAGCTGCTTGAGACAGTGACGCCGTTGTTGGGGTATCTATTAATTTTTGATAGTATGCAGCATGTTCTTTCTTTGTTGCAAAACGATACATTTTTGCATATTGCACAATTTGCAGACCGCGATTCGATCCTTCACCTTCTTTTTGCATTTCCTCTATACTGTTTATTACTTCTTCCACTTTAACTTCCAGAACTTTAGCTATCTGTTCCGGATAAATCCCTTCGTCACCTGCAACAAATAAAATCCCTTCAATAATCGCTTTTTGTTCTTTTCTATCCATTTTACGAACTCCTTCCTCCTATTTCCCATAAAAAATACACATAAAAAAACCGAATCACAGTAAATGCGTTCGGTTCAATATTTCTTCTCTCGTTCCAAACGATACATTAAAACCTAACATAAGATAAAATATTCCTATCCCATCTTCACATACCAACTCTATACGGATTTATTAGAGCTTGATACGAAAATTTCATCAAAATTATGTTCTTGCTCAATTATGATTTGTTGATTTTTCATTAGCTCAAGAACCGCTAAAAATGTTACAACCATTATTTCACGTTCTTCATCAGCAAACAAATCATAAAAACTTTGACGACCGCCTCTTACTTCTAACTGTTGTAGAATATCAGTCATTCGCTGTGCAATTGGTATTTCTTGGCGAGTAATTCGCGTTGTTACGGGGGTCTTTGCTTTTTTACGACGCATTAGCTTTTGAAATGCCGCTAACATATCATATAACGTAACATCAAGAGGTAAGCTTGTCTCCTCTTCTTGTTGAAATGATGTAAAATCAATTGGCGGACGTGTATATAGCTGTGCTCTTTCTTGTTCTCTTTCTTTTAACTCAGTAGCAACTTGCTTATATTTCTTATATTCAATTAACCTCTCCATCAATTCTTGACGAGGGTCATCTATAAAGTCTTCACCGTTATCAGGTACATCTTCTTCTTGTTTCGGTAACAACATTTTACTTTTAATTTGTAATAACGTTGCAGCCATTACTAAATACTCACTGGCAACATCTAATTGTAATTCTTTCATCGTATGGACATAAGATAGATATTGCTCTGTAATTTCCGCTACAGGAATATTATATATATCGATTTCGTAACGATGTATTAAGTGTAACAATAGATCTAAAGGCCCTTCAAAAGCCTCTACTTTAAAATTATACTGCACAAAGCATCCCACCACATTTTTTCTATAACACCATAAGTATAGAGCATACTCATGTTCTATCCAACCTTTTTAAGAAATTTAATTAAAAATAGACCTATGCCCATGTCATAATGCCCACCGCTTCATATGATAACAATGTAGTAAGAACAATGTAGGAGGTCAAAAAACTATGGGTCACGTTGATTGTGGTTTTAGCGGTGGGTTCGCATTACTTGTTGTACTGTTCATTTTACTAATTATTGTAGGAGCAGCTTGCTTCTGCTAATAGGACGCAATAAAGCGACTAGGGATACTTCCCTAGTCGCTTATTGTTAATATTTCTATGATAAACTGTACATATAACCGTTAGACAGGAGCGAAAAAAATGTATCCTACCGAGTACATACAATTTTTAATTCATTTTCACGGAGACTGTGATTATTTTGAATGTCATGAAATATTAGAAGAGTATTGGAAATTAAAACCTAGAGGAGAACGCGACACTTACTTAGTCGGTCTCATTCAAATTGCTGTTTCCTTATACCATCACAGACGATCCAACTGGAATGGTGCAGAGAAGATGATAAAAAGCGCAATAGCACTTTTAGAAAAGAACAGTACATCTTTACATCAATTAGGAATAGATCATAAACAACTTATATTCTTATTAAATGAAAGGTTACAATCTATCCACAAAAAGGAATTTTTCGCGCCGTTATTTTTACCATTATTAGACGCATCGTTAGAAAAACAATGCATACAGTTATGTAAGAAACAAAACCTCTCTTGGAAAGATGTGAATTTCATTCCTGGTGAATACATCATAAATAAGCACACATTGCGCGATCGAACAGAAGTCATTTCTGAACGACACGAACAACTACAAAAAAGAAAGCAGAGATAATAAACTACTTATCCCTGCTTTCATGAATGTATATTTTGTTCAAGCTCTTTACACTTTTTGCAAAAACTTGCTGTTTGCTCATTTCCGCAAATTGTAAACTCAAGAAATTTACTCTTAAGCCCTTGAACCATCTTCGTCCCAATCCCCATATGACGGTGAGACGGATTCACGCTCAAATGCTGAATTTCCAATACCTGATCTTCTTTTTTTATAATCCCCATTATCCCAACAAAATCTTCATTTTGTTTCCACAAATACAATTGCCAATCCTCTTTCGCTTCATACTCTTTCATTGTCAATTGTAATGTTTTTACATCTTTTTCAGTTGGCATAAATGAAAGAAGCCCCATTGCAATTTTTTCATAACTTTTTTTAAAACGAATTAACATAACCCTTATCCCTTCTTACAAAAGTTACAAACTATTTATCCCATCAATCACTCTTTTCATATCACATTCATTCTACAATATTTTTACCAGAGTGAGAAGAGGCTGAAACAACTTGATAATCATACAAAGCGTTAAGAAGAAAGTCAAATATATGTTTCCACGCTATTTCTTTCTATTACACCGCTCAAAAAAGAGACAATACTGTATAGGAACTAAAAGGAGAATCCCTTTCTCATCACATTTCACTTATTAACCACTTTTGAACAAAGTAGTTCTACCAAAAGCAATATGTTAAGAGAAATCCATTTATTGAAGCATATAATTCGTACTCCATCCTATGTGTTTTGTTAAAAGTGTGTTCTCATGAACAATATAATTTAACGTTAGTAGCCGTCCTATTTGTGTCATATACTTTAAAATATATACCAATTCCTGTTTATAGGAAATAAAAAAAGAGAGCAAAATCGCTCTCTTTTTCTCACAACTTATTCTTCCCAAACTTTAACTTCTTTCATTACATCGCCTTGACGCATGTTTAATACCGTTTCAATACCGCTTGTTGCTTTACCGAATACAGTATGTACGCCATCTAAATGCGGTTGTGGCTCATGAACAACAAAAAATTGGCTACCACCTGTATTACGACCAGCATGTGCCATAGAAAGTGATCCAACAAGGTGTCTACGAGGATTTCCATCAGTCTCACATGGAATAGAGTAACCTGGGCCACCTGCACCTGTGCCTGTTGGGTCTCCACCTTGGCTTACGAAGCCAGGAATAACGCGGTGGAATGTCACACCGTCATAAAATCCTTGCTCTGCTAATTTCTTAAAGTTTTCTACTGTTTTTGGTGCCTCTTCTGGGTAAAATTCTAAATCGATTTTTTCGCCATTTTCCATTAATATGTATCCTAAAGTTTTCATATGTATATGTCTCCTTTCAACTATCTCAGCACTATATTACCATATTCATGACGAGAAACAAAAAGAATCCGACAATCTGCATACTTCTTTTTCGAAATGTGGAAAAAGCTAGGTGACAAATTTTTAAAATATACTATAATAACTGTGTTGCCCGAAAATTTCAGAAAGAGAAAGGGAGCGATTTTTCGTGAAAGCGAAATTACTAGCTCTGCTATTAGCTGTAGCCGTATTTATTATGCCAACAGCTTCATTTGCAGACATCATTGAGGGAGAATCAATTGTTACACTAGGAGAAAACTTATCTGAACAACAAAAACAAGAGCTGTTAAAGGAAATGAAAGCACCAAAAGATGCTACAATCATCACTGTGTCTAATGCGGAAGAACATAAATTTCTAGAAGGAATTGTTCCAAAAGCACAAATTGGTACAAGAGCAATTTCCTCTTCTATGATTACATACACAAAACCAGGGTCAGGTCTCATTGTACGCTCAAAAAACATTAATTCGATAACAGATGCAATGTACACAAATGCACTTATTACAGCAGGTGTGAAAGATGCAGAGATTCAAATTACTGCACCATTTAAAGTTTCCGGAACTGCTGCTTTAACAGGTTTAATGAAGGCCTATGAAACAACATCGAACAAGGAAATTCCAGAAGATGTTAAAAAAGTAGCCAATGAAGAAATGGTACAAACAGCAAAACTTGGTGATAAAATCGGTGAAGACAAAGCAGTTCAACTTGTTGCAAAAATTAAAGAAGAAATTGCAAAAGAACAGCCAAAAACAACTGAAGATTTACGTTCATTAATTAAAAAAATTGCTGATCAACTTGGCATTACATTAACAGATGAACAGTTGGATAACTTAGTATCGTTATTTGATAAAATGAAAAATCTTAATATCGATTGGAACCAAGTTGGTAGTCAATTAGATAAAGCAAAAGACCATGTGTCTGCCTTCTTAGGATCTGAAGAAGGACAAAGTTTCCTAGATAAAGTAAAAGATTTCTTCTCTAGTATCATTGATTTCGTTAAATCTTTATTCAAGTAAAAAAGAAGCTCGCCAGTGACGAGCTTCTTTTTTATACAAGTAACGGTAATTTCATAATAGCTTCTTCAACCGAACGAACAACATGATTTGCTTTCTCCTTCACATACGGATGAGCATGATGGAGGGTGAAGGAGTGCGGGGTTACTTCAAACATAGAAATATCATTGAAAGAATCTCCAATACATGCAACTTCATTTGCTTCAATTTGTAAATGTTCCATTAATCGCTTCAGAGCGCTTCCTTTACTTACACCTCTTGGCATAATGTCAACATAGCGCTTACCCGATATAAAAACTTCCGCTTGGCTATGAAATGTATCTCGCAACTCTTGATCTAATGCTACAATTTTTTCTTCTTCGCCAAAAATAAATAATTTCGCAGGATGTACAGTCTTCCCAAATTCCTCTTCTAGTTCTTCGATTTCAGCAATATGCACTCCCATATACTCTTCAAAAGTATGATGATGTTCATTCTTCCTTTTTGTATATCGCTGCTCATTTGCACAAACAATATCTGCTAGTCCCTTTTTATGTATATATCGATATATTTCCTGGGCAACCCCATCTTCAAAACTCGATTCATGAAATACTTTTCCATCCGGTAGTATCATTGTCGCTCCATTTAAACTAGTTGTGTAATACGGGAACGAAAACCTTTTTACCGCCTCATCAATTCGGTGAGTAAAACGGCCAGAGGCAAAACAAATATTTGTCCCTTTTTCAGCTAGCCAACAAAGCGCTCGTTCATCTTCTTTTTGCATATGATTCACATTGTAAACGAGCGTATCATCTAAATCACTTACAAATAATTTAATCATGTCCTCTTCCCCTTTCATACACAATATCTACTCTAATTGTACAAAAAAAATGTTTGATTTTTGTTAAAAAAATAATAAATTTTCAATAAAAAATAAGCAGGAGCATAACCCCGCTTATTTTTGTCTTCGCACATTTTGAGGTCTTACAATACTTGGACGAACCTTTAAACTAGACATAGTTGGACGAAGTAAAATTTTCGTTAACGCGCCCCAATCAAACGGTAAAAACGGCCATAAATACGGTGTTTGCAAGCTTCTTATAGATGTTAAAAATAGAATCAACATCGTCATTCCAATGACAAATCCCATTTCATGAAATATGCCTGTTAAAATAATTACAAACAATTTTCCAATCTTATTCCCAAGCCCTAACTCATAACTTGGCGTAGCGTATGCTCCAATCATAGAAACTGCTACATACAAAATAACTTCTGGTACAAATAAACCTACATCAATTGCAATTTGACCAATTAATATGGCAGAAATTAATCCTGCTGCAGACGACAATGATGTCGGTGTATGAATGGCAGCCATTCTTAAAAATTCGAGTCCGACTTCCGCCATCAAAATTTGTAATAAAATTGGTAAGTGCGTCATCTTGTTTGGTCCAATGAAAGCAAGACTATCCGGTAAAAGAGTTGGATTAAAAACAAAAACTAACCAAAATGGCAGTAAGAACAGCGAAAATATAACACCTAAAAAACGTACCCAACGTAAAAATGTACCTACAGCTGGATTTTGTCTAAACTCTTCTGCATGCTGTAAATGGTGGAAATATGTTGTTGGAGTGATCATAACACTTGGTGATGTGTCAACGAGTACTAACACATGTCCTTCTAATAGATGATTTGCTGCTACATCTGGTCTTTCTGTGTATCGAATAAGCGGGAATGGATTATAACCTTGTTTAACTACAAATTCTTCTACTGTTTTATCCGCCATCGTAATCCCATCTACATCAATGTTATTTAATTCTTGTTTTATAATCTTTACTAAATCTGGATTTGCAACATCTTGAACGTATGTAATACAAATATCCGTTTGCGATCTATCTCCGACTCGAATCATTTCATTTCGAAGACGTGGATCGCGTATCCTTCTACGAATTAATGCTGTATTTACAACGATATTTTCAACAAAACCATCCCTTGCACCGCGCACTACCTTTTCTGTATCTGGTTCTGTCGGTGTCCTGCCCGGATAACTACGAACATCTATTGCGAACGCTTCCGTTTCGCCTTCCACAAATATAATAATGAGTCCTGATAATACTTGGAGCATTACCTCATCCATCGTTTTCACTTTACTTACTTGTTGATGAATTAAACGATTCTCTAAAAGCTTCACTGTATCTTCTTCTACATCCCTTATTTCATTTGTATCCACCGCTTCTTCTAAAATAGGGATAATATAATTCGTATCACAAAGTCCATTTACAAATAACACACCAATTTCTTTATTTAAAATTTGAAATTTACGAATACCAACATCGTATGTAACACCGAGTCCAACTGTTTGCTTTAAGTAGTTTTCATTATCACTTAAAAAAGATGAAATCGGGATATTCACTTTTTTAGGCTTCGTCATAAAACCCACTCCTTTCCAAAATTAATTGAATCGCTTTTCTAGTAATAGGTGATCCTCTCTCCCATTCATCATTTCCGCACATCTTACCAATATCACCGACCCCCACAATGACAGGAACATTCAGACCATCTAAACAATAAATCGTATCCCCACTAATCCTGCCAACTTCACCATCTGGGAGTCCAAATTTATCAACGCCGTATTCTGTCAAATTCCCATTCCGATCTACACTTACATCTACACGCGCCCATTCCCAATGATGTGTATTAGATGCTACTGCTAAAATACCCAGTACATCAACTTGTTTATGTGTTGCGACATACTTTAACGCCTTTTCACCAGATCCTTCTCCTATAAATCCGCTGTCATCAAACATGACAAATACAGGGTCATATGGCGTTTGCATAATAAGCTCAACAACTTTCTTCCCTGTCAATTTGGTCGGATTACTTTGCGATGCCGAAATACACCTTCCCCCAAATTCCTTTGTTAACAGCTCAATTGTCCGCTTTGCATATTCATCTCCATCTGTGACCAAAACAACCCTTCGTCTCATTTGATTTATCCTTTCGGTTTACATATAAGTGCAACAAAAAATGAAAATAATATCGCTGCTGAAATCCCCGCAGACGTTAAACTAAACATACCGATTCCAATTCCTAAATATCCATGTTTTTCTGCCGCATGCATTGCCCCGTGCAATAGTGAGTGTCCAAAACTTGTAATAGGGACCGTTGCCCCAGCACCTGCAAATTTTATAAGCTTATCGTACAATCCGAATCCGTCTAAAATAGCTCCGGCGACTACAAAAGTTGCCATTAAATGTGCCGGTGTTAACTTTGCGAAATCCAGCAACACTTGTCCAATTACACAAATAGCTCCTCCTACAAGAAATGCGTATATAAAATCCACCATTCACTCTCCTTTAACGCTTTCAAACACAACACCATGCGCAATCGTTGGAATCGTTTCCTTCTGTTGCATCATCATGGGGCTTAATAGAGCTCCAGTTGCAACGACAAAAATTCTTTGTAAATTCCCTTTTTGCATTTCACGCAATAAATGGCCGTATGTTACAACAGCTGAACACGCACAACCACTGCCCCCTGCAAACACTTCTTCTTGATTTGAATTGTAAATCATTAATCCACAATCGTTGTGTACATTCCCCAAATCATATCCTTCCTCAAGTAAAAGTTGTCTCGCAATTGGTGTCCCAACAGCTGATAAATCACCAGTAACAATAAGATCATAATCAGCTGCACTTCTTCTCAAATCTTCAAAATGCTGTTGAATTGTATGAGCAGCAGCTGGTGCCATCGCTGATCCCATATCTAAAGGATTAGCAATTCCTAAATCTTGTACTTTGCCGATTGTTGCTGCTGTTATTTTAATTGCACTCTCCTCATTGCTAATTAATATTGACCCTGCTCCAGTAACAGTTGAGTTTGCTGTCCCTGGCTTTTGTCCTCCGTATTCTGTTGGGTAACGAAATTGTCTTTCAGCCGTCGCATTATGACTACTTACTGTAGCTAAAATACGATTCGCAAATCCACCATCTATAAAAGCTGATCCAACAGCCAAAGTTTCCATTGACGTCGCACAAGCGCTGAACATCCCTAAAAAAGGAATACCATACTCACGAGCAACGTAATTTGCTGTCACTGTTTGGTTTAATAAATCTCCCGCTAAAAAGAAATCAATTTGTGATTTTTTTATATTCCCTTTTTGCATCGCTTGTTGAATCGAGTCTGACATTAACCTTCGTTCAGCAAGTTCCCAGTTTTCCTCTCCGCAATGTAAGTCAGAATATGAAATATCAAAATCCTTTCCAAGAGGGCCTTCAGCTTCTTTCGGACCGACAGCAGTACCAGTTGCATTCACGAAGATATCATTTTGAAATACCCACGTTTGTTTTCCTGTCAATCTCATACCCACCCCTCCTTTAAGACATTAAAATTTGAAATGTATATCTTATTAGCCCGATAATGTATGCACCGACGACTCCAAATACAATGACACTTCCTGCAAGCTTAAACATGTTAGTAGCGATTCCTAGAACAACCCCTTCACTCCTATGTTCTAGCGCGGCACTCGCCATAGAATTCGCAAATCCAGTAACTGGTACTGCTGATCCCGCTCCAGAAAACTGCCCGATTTTATCATATACACCACACCCTGTTAAAATCGCTGATAGTAAAACAAGAGTTGCAACTGTAGGGTTTCCTGCCTCTTTCTCACTAAAGTGAAAGTAATGTATATAAAATTTCATCAACACTTCTCCCGCCGTACAAATGAGTCCACCAACAAGAAATGCCTTCACACAATTTATGAAATAGTTCGGTTTTGGATGGTACTCCTTCACTTTATTGATGTAATCGTCCTTCAATTTTCGTCCTGCCATATATATTGCCTCCTACTTTACGAAATAAATCCAGTGAAACAACGAGCCTATTACTTTCCCAAGTACAAGAGCAACCAGTAAAACAATAATTTTCCCCTCTACCCTTACTCGTTTCGCTAAAATAGGTAAAACGTTTAATACTTCCGTTAACGCCGCAGCGAGCATTCCAATGAATGTGCCACAAAATATCCCTAATATAACAAGCCAATATTGTGACGTTTGAAATGTAATATTTTTCAAACTACACCAAGCCCCTGTTAAAGTACCTGCAATGACCGCCCACTCAAAATATTGAATATGCTTTCCACTTCTCGTTAATTGAGCCAAACGCGGGATTATACCAAGTACAGCTAAAAACGCGACATATCCGCTACCTACTGCAATCCCTCCAGCTAAACCAATTAATACAACAAATGCACACTCAATCATCAGCAATCTGTTTCATATTATCCTTGTTTTCATGCACAATTACATATTGATCAAGCGACTGCTGATATTGAAACATCTCAACTTCTAACGGGCTCGGCTCTTCATTAATTCTCTTTTGAAATACATGATTAAAAAATAAGACCATACCTAATCCAAGACCTAATGAATAAGGAATTTGAAATAAAAGTGGTTGCGCCTTAAATTCTCCAGTAATCATGTAATATAACCGTTGGTGTACTTGTTGCATACTTACATCTTCATGGAAATAAATGATCGCAAGGGCCGCTCCAATGAAAAGTAACAACCATACAAGTCCGAAGAAAACCGGATGTACTTTCTTTTTTTCGTATATAATTTCAACAAGAGTTTGTCCAGAACCAAGTAAATTAATTTGTATGTGAGCCGCTTTTTGTTGAATAATCTCAATCACTTTCATAACATCAATTACAACATGTGTTTTATCATGCGCTGTTATTTTGTAGACTATCTCATTTTGTAACGACTCAACTACCAAAGAATCTCCGGCAAGTTGAGCAACATCGCTCAGCTTTACTTCATACGTAGGAGACACTTTTAAGCGATTGCGCATTTTAATATAAATCGTTTGTTCCAATTTTCATTCACCCCTTCACTCTTCCTCGTAGTTGTAGTATGGTTATTGGAATTTTTTCTAATACAATTTTTTCATAAAAAAAACATCTGTACCGTTTCGGTACAGATGTTTTTAGCTTATGCCTTTTTCTTAAATAAATTTGCAATACTTAATGCAAGTCCTCCCCAAATGACTACCATACCTATAACCATCATCATAATCGCTGATCCGCTCATCATGAAACACCTCGGTCCTTCCATTCTTTTTCAAGCTGGGCAGAGACTGAATGTATTTGTGCATTCCATTTCTTCAGACTAATGACTAGTGCAACTATAAGAAACGCTGCCGCTATCGACCAACCATACGTTACAACAAAAAAAATCGAATAGATAGCTATTCATCTATTCGATCTTTCATCTGTTTTAATATTTTCTTTTCAAGCCTTGAAACTTGTACTTGCGAAATGCCTATGCGCTCCGCTACTTCTGATTGGGTTTGGTCTTTATAATAGCGCAAATACACAATTAGCCGTTCTCGTTCATCCAATTCTCTAATTGCTTCTTTTAAAGCAATTTTATCAAACCATTTCGTTTCCGATTGATCTGCAATTTGATCTAAAATAGTAATCGGATCTCCATCGTTTTCATACACAGTTTCATGTATCGACGAAGGAGCACGACTCGCTTCTTGCGCCAGAACAACTTCTTCCGGCGTTAGTTCAAGAGCCTCTGCTACCTCATTAATCGTTGGGGCCCTTCCAAATTCCTTCGAAAGCTCGTCTCTCATCTTTCGGACTTTGTTTCCTGTTTCTTTTAAAGATCTACTTACTTTCACTGATCCATCGTCACGTAAAAATCGTTGTATTTCACCGATAATCATTGGAACTGCATATGTTGAAAATTTCACGTCGAAAGATAAATCAAATTTATCTACCGATTTTAAGAGTCCAATACATCCAATTTGAAATAAATCGTCTGGTTCGTATCCTCGATTAAGAAATCGCTGCACAACCGACCATACGAGACGCATATTACTTTGAACGATTGTATCTCTCGCTTGTTGATCTCCATCTTGACTTTTTTGAATTAACGCTTTTAGCTCGTGGTCCTTTAACTGAGGTTTCTTCTTCTCATTTCTGACCTCTATGTCCATTGGCTATTCTCCTTAATTGCATAGAGCGTTACTATTTGATAAGTATTTTGTCAAATGGATTGTTGTCCCGAAAGATTCGTTTGAAATAACTTCTACTTCATCCATAAAATTTTCCATGATAGTAAATCCCATTCCGGAACGCTCTAATTCAGGTTTAGTTGTAAAAAGGGGTTGTCTTGCCTCATCTAAGTTAAAGATACCAATCCCTTCATCTCGAATCGTGAGTTTCACCATCGCTTCTTCCAAAATCACTGAAATATAAACAACACCTTCTGCATTCCCTTCATACCCATGAATAATTGCATTTGTAACCGCTTCTGACACAACTGTTTTAATCTCTGTTAGTTCTTCCATCGTCGGGTCTAATTGCGCAATAAAAGCAGCTACCGTAACACGAGCGAATGATTCATTCTGACTTAACGCTGAAAATTGAAGGTTCATTTCATTTCTCATCTATGCCACCCCCAACGTCGCGAGCGCATGCGCTTCACTTTCTTCTAAACGAACAATTTTGAATAGACCTGACATTTCAAATAAACGTTTAACAGGCGGTGAAATTGCACAGACAACCATCTCTCCACCTAATCCCTTTACATGTTTATATCGGCCTAATATAACGCCTAAACCTGAACTATCCATAAATGTTAAGTTCTCTAGGCTCAAAACAATATGATGAACACCATGTGTCTCAATCATATCTGTTACTTTCGTTCGCAACTCTTCAGCAGTATGATGATCTAATTCACCCTCTAGCCTCACACATAAGACGTCACGTTTTACTTCTAAATGCATGGAAAGACTCACACGATTTCCTCCTTATGCTCAAACTTTATTCTTTAACATAAGATTTTCGTGATATAAAACAAGAATCCTTCCTACTGACAAAAGAAGAACTATTTCGCCATAAAGTGAAACCTTTCAGCAATTATCCCCGTAAATACGAACAGAAAAGCGGCAAAATTTTCACCGCTATTTTGATGTTGAAAACATCCCAAAGCTTCGTTTAAATAACTCCCACCAGCTAGCTGCATCAACATCTTCTTTCGCTACAATTGTTTGTTTTAATAAAACATCTTTATCTCTTTTAATAACAAGTGTGCCAAGTGCATCACCTTTTTTAATCGGTGCCTTCACTTTCTTTTCAGCAATCACTTCTTGTTTAACTTTGTCCATATTTTCGCCCTTCTTCATAAGAAGAGACACATTGTCTGACGCAACTAAATCTACTTTTTCTTCCTTACCTTTTCCTACTTGTACAGTCTTAATTTTCTCACCACGTGTATACAATTTCTTTGTCATGTATTGTCCAAATGCATAATCAAGCAGCTTCGTTACTTGATTGTTCCGTTCTTTTGAAGTAGGTGCTCCCATTACAACTGAAATAACACGCATACCATTTTTTTCAGCTGATGCTGTTAAACAATATTTCGCTTCCGTCGTAAAGCCCGTTTTCACTCCATCTACTCCAGGATAAAAACGTACTAGCTTATTCGTATTAACGAGCCAAAATTTCTTATCCGTATTTTCACGTAAATAGTCTTCATATTTACCTGTATATTTTCGAATAAGTGGATACTTCATCAACTCTTTCGCCATAATAGCCATATCATTCGCTGTAGAATAATGATCTTTCGCTGGAAGACCTGTCGGATTTTGAAAATGTGTATTTTTCAGCCCTAGATCTTTCGCTTTTTTGTTCATCATATTTACGAAACCTTCTTCTGAACCAGCGATATGCTCAGCTACTGCAACAGATGCATCATTTCCAGATGCAATTGCAATGCCCTTTAACATTTCATTTACAGTCATCTCTTCCCCAGGTTCTAGAAAAATTTGTGATCCGCCCATTGAAGCTGCGTGTTCACTCGCTCTCACTTTATCTGTCAGTTTTAATTTTCCTTTTTCAACTTGTTCCATAATTAAAAGCATTGTCATAATTTTTGTCATACTAGCAGGTGGTAACTTTTCATTCGGATTTTTATCAAATAAAACTTTACCTGTATCTTGCTCAATTACGATCGCTGACGACGCTTGTTCCGCTAACTTCGGCGTGGCTTCTTCTGTTTTCTCCTGCTTCGTTTTCTCAGATTGTGCAAAACTAACTGAAGTACCAGAAAGCAATAACATGAAACAAACAAGTATTCCAAAAACTCGCTTCATGACTAACCCTCCATTCTATATCAAACCTATTTTTTCCAATTTATTCATTTTTAATACCATATTTTTCTATCATTTTCAGTTGACAAATAAATTCATTGCTTATATTGTATTAAGTGTATTACACACAGTAGTACACTTAATACTCATCAGGAAGGAGACATTGCTCTTGCATATTCAACTTGATCCAAGAAGCAACACTCCGATATGGGAACAAATTGTTCAAAATATAAAAGAGCTCGTACTAAAAAACATGTTAGCTCCAAGTGATAAGCTTCCTTCTGTACGCGAGCTTGCTTCTTTGCTCGTTATAAATCCAAATACAGTAAGTAAAGCTTATCAAGAATTAGAGCGACAAGGGATTATTGAAACATTACGAGGAAAAGGAACATTTGTAGCCCAATCGATTACCCCAACATTAGACGAAAGGAAAATCGCTATGGTTGAAAAGCAATTTCATCAATTATTACTAGAAGCCTCTTATCTTGGGATTACGAAAGATAAAATTCACGATTGGATAGATTCATACTATAAAGAGATTGGAGGAAATACGGATGCTGAAAGTGACAAACTTGAAGAAAACAATTGATAACCAAACGATTTTAGACGATGTTTCTTTCACATTACAAAAAGGTAGTATCGTCGGATTGCTCGGAAGAAACGGTGCGGGGAAAACAACTTTATTACGAACGATGGTCGGCATTTTAGACCCAGATGCAGGAACTGTTACATATGAGGATACGGATGTTCATAAGCATCCTGAAATTAAACAAAAGGTTGTATACGTTCCAGACTCTACTAACATACTAAACGGTTATACAGTGAAAGAAATCGTTAAGTTTTATAAAGCAGTTTATACAGCATTTGATGAACAATATTTTTATGAGATATTAGAACGTTTTAATTTACCAAACAAACGTATTCGTAGTTACTCAAAAGGAATGAAAGCACTGCTTGCGATCATTTTAGCTTTCGCTGCAAAAGCAGAATATATCATTTTAGATGAACCGACAAACGGACTTGATCCTATCGTTAAAAGACAGATTCTACAATTTCTCGTTGAAGAAGTAGCAGAAAAAGAAATTACAATTTTCATCTCCACTCACCATTTAGATGAAGTTGAAAAAATTGCCGATACAATCATTATTTTAAAAGAACATACCGTAGATTCTATTACATCACTAGATGATGCAAAATCACAATTTGCTAAAGTCCAAGTTGCTTACGAACGATCACTACCTCAAAAACTAGAAAACTTAAGCAATATTAAAATATTAAATCAAACAGGAAAAGTATATACAATCTTAATTGAGGGAAATGTGGCTACAACACTGGAGAAGTTCTATAAAGAGCAACCAATACTCATTGAAGAATTATCAATGTCACTTGAAGATGTCTTCGTTACGACACTGGAGGGGGATGGGTATGTTTCATAAGGCGTTATGGATGTGGAATTGGAAGCGCGGGAAATATGCTGTGTTACTGTTTTTCTTTAGTTCGCTTTACTTGCTATCTTTTGGCTACTATAGAAGTGCTCAGAGACAACTTGCTGAGTATTACGAATTACAAGAAAAAGGAAAACACTATTATTATTTTTATTCCTTTTCTCCAGGGGAAGGCAATAGTGTTTGGTTAACTGTTCTTATCATCGCTTTAGCCTGCTTATTGATAGGATGGGAGCGTAGTAACCAGTCTAATAGCACACTTATGGCAATGCCTTTTAATAGAAAAGATATTTTCTTAACTAAATGGGCTTTCGGTTCATTTTGTATTGTAGGTTCATTACTTATAAACTGGATTCTTATGTACGCTATTTATAGAACAACCATTCATTTTGATTATCAATCATTTAGTCCATTTCACCGATACTTTCTTTATGCGATTGTTTCTTATGTTGCAGTATATACAGCCGCACTGTGCATCGGTACTTTTACTGGAAGCGTTGTTTCGCAGATTGTTTTTTGTATTCCGTGGCTACTAATGGGACTTACATTTATTCCACTAGTGTACACTTTTACGATAAACCATTTAGAGGCTACCGATACTAAAGATTATAAGCTATATGAACAACTTTATGAAATCAATCAAAAAACAAATGTGGTCGCACCAATATATAATTTCACGCTTTATTACGAGTATGATCCTGAATTACGTAAAAAAGAAAATGCCCCAACTACTTTAAGAGACCCAGCATCTTATACGTATTATTCAGCTAAATCAATGTTAGTCCCTATTTTGTATACAATATTTTACTTACTCCTTGGCACATACTTATATACACGATCACCTAATGAAAACACTCAAAAGATATTTATTTTCCAAAATCATTTACGGATGTGGATATGGGGGGCAACCATTTACTTTGCATTACTAGGTGGCTATAAAATAACTCAATTTAGTTTCCTATTAAACTACTATATCGGTTTGTTTCTCGCTGGAATCATTACTTATGTTGTATTATCACGCCTAACAAATTATAAAGTTTTTTAAAGGAGAGATCCTATGTTTCAAAAAGCACTATGGCTAAGAACGTATCAACAAAGTAAATATGTTGTATGGCTATTTTGGCTCATCAGCTTCTATACTTTGTCGTATAAATACTATATGACTTCTATTGAACAACAACACTTTCTAAATATGAATAAAAAATGGAAATCTATATATCATTACAACTTTGATTTATCACTTATGGACTCTGTCATATTTCAAGGTGGTGTACTTATCGTTCTGGCCTGCACATTAATCGGCTTGGAAAGACAAAATAACTCTAGTGACTTGTTATGGTCTATGCCCTTTAAACGTTCACACCTTTATATAACAAAATGGTTGTTTGGAATTTGTAATATCGTTGCGATTGTCCTTTTAAACTGGGGACTATTTGCTATTATGAAAAAGTTGACTTTTCATAATAAATATCAAGTATTTTCCCCATTTCATAGTTACTTTATATACATGTTAATTGTATTAATCGCTATTTATACACTTGCCTTATGCATAGGAACAATCGCTGGGAATGTTATATCGCAAGGATTTCTCACTGCAGCTATATTAATATTCCCAGTGTTACTCCCATCACTTATTGCAGGAGTCATTGCTGTTCACTCGAATACTGAATTTCATAAAGACAATGGCAATATACAACGTCTTACGGAAAACATACGTATTTCTGGTCCAGCAGAAGAGTTTTATATTCACTTTAATTATGATCCACAAAGCGCTTATACCGATCGAAATGGAGTGAGGCATAACGAACCGAACTTTACAAAAATCCCTCCAGCAAAAACATTGATTGGACCTATTGCACATATCATCATTTTATTACCGCTTGGTATATATTTATATGTTCGTTCAGTGAATGAACGAAATGGTAACTACCTATTATATCCAAGATTACAAAAGTTAGTTATGGCTTGTGCGATTTTCTTTGGTGGGATCGCTGGAGGTTTAATGCTAAGTCGCGCGCAGTCATTGTCCAGCTTTTACATCGGATTTTTGATAACTAGTTTAATTACGTATTTCTTCCTAGCTAAAATATTAAAATGGAAAGTCTCTTGGAATTTCAAATAAAATAACCTCCTCGCCTAGAGGAGGTTATTTCACATTCTCTCTTCTTTTCCCATACTCCTTTTCTTGCTTTGTTCCAAAGCCGTCACCATTTGCCACGATTTGATCTGTTGGCGCAACTATACTTTCAGCAATTCTCCATTCTCCTCCTTGTTGAATAAATACTTGCATGAAATAATTCATTCCATTTAACTGATACGAATTCTCTTTTTTCACTTCATAACGAGCTGCTACATAATACACTTGAACATTCTCAGCCTCAAACTTAGAAATGTATTGAGATAATCTCGGAATATACTGTGAAGCTTTCTGAAGTGGAAGTTGTTTTACTTTTACAAGGGAAGATTTTGTCACATTGCTTATCGTATCTTCATGCCGGACGTTATCACTATGATGAAATAAAATCGTATTCTGCATAGAGCGAATCCATAGTTTCGAATATAAAACAGGTTGCTTATTTGAAATATGTTGTAATTCTTTTTGAACTACTTGAATTGGCGTTGCAGCATCCACGAATTTATTAAAGCAGACAACACTTCCAATCATAATGAGAAGCGTAAAAATACGTTTCATAATTTTTCACTCCGATTCTTTTTAATTAGAGTATTGGAGTTTCAAAGTGTTTTTATTCAAAAGAAAAAGGATAGGAAAGCTCTCGCTTCCTATCCTCATTTATTATAATACGCGGCCAAATAGTTCTAAAACCATTTCTATCTCTTGGTCGCTCCAACCTTTAAATTTCTCTTTATAATATTCTTTACGCACAGCTTCAAGCTTTTCAGTTACTTCTCGTCCGTTTTCAGTAATTTCTAAGTATACGATACGACGGTCCGAATTTGAACGTTTTCTTTCAACAAACCCTTTTCGCACGAGACGATCTGTTACAGCTGTAATATGACTGGAGGTTACGTTTACTTCACTCGCAATTTGCGAAGCCATCTGTGGACTTTTTAAAAATAACGCACGTAATACAGAGAATTCATTATATGGCATATGCTCTGAAAAACGTGTATTAATATCATTTTGTAATAAACGTATCATCTTTCGAAATGATGCAGATAAATCTAAAATCAGTGTTTCTCTATTTTCGTTCACTAGCCTCGTCCCTTTTTTATCATATTTACACATATTATAATCTATAAATACCTATATTGTATATGCTTTCTTCTCACAACATTCTCATTTATGTAACTTTTTTCATACGATTTTCTTTTTTGTTCACACATATACATGTAAAAAAGGATGGTGAGCATAAATGCAAGGTGGAATGAATCCGTATTTACATAATATCCGTACGACAAATACTGGTAAAGAAGCTACTATTACTGTACAAGGAGAAGGCATTATAAAGGCAAAACCAAATGTTGTCATATTAACACTGGGCATTCGAACAGATAGTAAAAATGTAAAACAAGCGCAAGAAGAAAATGCAGTGCAATCGAAACAATTGCTTGATGCACTCAAACAGCTAGGTATTGCCGATAAAGATATAGAAACCATTTCTTATACAATTACTCCTCAATACGAATATGTAAATGATAAAGCATTACTACAAGGCTACCGTGTGGAGCATTTGTATGAAATTACCGTTTTAAATGTGCAAAAAGCAGGGGAAGTATATGATATAGCCGTTACGAATGGTGCAAACGTAGCAAAAGGATTACGTTTTCGAATATCTCATCCAAATAAATATTATGAGCAAGCTCTCATTCAAGCTCTGCAACAAGCAGTAGACAAAGCTCGTACAATTGCGAGTACCTACAATTTAAATATTAATCCTGTTCCCCTCTCACTCGTTGAAGAATCTGTCCAATTACCGCGGGAGATCGCATCATATGCTACTTTGCATGCGCAAGCAGCTCCGCCCATTCAATCAGGAGAACTAGAAATCATTTCATCTATCCGGGCAATTTTTACGTATTTATAAATAAACTCATTTATAAGTAACCGTTATCATTTTCGTTGTTGTAAAAACATGATGTTCTGATATAATAAAGGACGGTGAGCTCTTACATAAGAGATATCACGGGTGGGAGAGGGATATGAAAAAGAAGGTTTAACATGAAAGGAATACTTGAAAGAACATTTAAATTAGACTTACACCAAACATCACCAAAACAAGAAGTTTTAGCTGGAGTCACGTCATTTTTCACAATTGTTTATATTATGATTGTAAATGCGTCAATCTTATCAGATGCCGGCATTCCTCTTGAGGCAGGAATTTTGGCAACTGTTTTTAGTTCATTTGTCGGATGTCTACTTATGGCATTTTGGGCAAATGCACCTGCTATTCTTGTCCCTGGTATGGGTGTAAATGCATTCTTTACGTACACTGCTGTGCATACGCTTGGTTTAACTTGGCAAGAAGCATTGGCAGCTGTTTTTATCGCCGGTATTATTTTTTCAATTGCTGCTTTTACACCGATTGCTCGCGTGCTTTCGGTATCGATTCCAAAGTCATTAAAGGAAGCGATCACTGTCGGTATCGGGTTGTTTTTAGCTTTCATCGGCTTGCAAAAAGGTGGTTTAGTCGTTTCGCATCCTAATACTGCTGTTGCAATGGGGAAATTAAGTAGTCCTGTCGTTCTTGCCACACTACTTACTCTTATTGTCGCACTTGTGCTATTTGTGCGTAACGTACGTGGAAGCTTTTTATGGACGATTGCAATTGGCACTGGTATTGCATGGCTGTTTGGTCTTGTTGATACGAGTCAACTGGGAAATAGTTCGTTTTCATTCGCTAATTATGGCGATGTGTTTGGAGCTATGTCATTTGGGAAACTTTCTTCCTTGCCATTTTGGATTGCAACATTCTCCTTAAGCATGGTGCTTATTTTTGAGAACATGGGACTACTGCACGGTTTATTAGAAGATGACCGTAAATTCCCACGTGCTTACCAAGCAAATGCAATTTCAGCAATGACATGTGGTCTATTTGGCACAAGCCCTACCGTTTCAACAGTAGAGAGTGCCGCAGGTATTACTGCAGGCGGAAAAACAGGTCTGACGTCTATCGTTACAGGGTTGTTATTCTTCGCATCACTGTTTGCGCTTCCGTTTGTCAAAATAATTCCTGATAGTGCCATTGCACCAATCTTAATTATTATTGGCGGGCTGATGATTACAAGCATTCAACAAATTCCTCTGAACGACTTTTCAGAAGGATTTCCAGCGTTTTTAATTATCGTTATGATCCCGCTCACATATAGTATCGCTGATGGCATTGCGTTCGGATTTATTGCTTATCCTATCTTGAAAGTTGCTCTTGGAAAGCGTAAAGAAGTCGCACCGTCCATGTATATCATTACATGCTTATTCTTAGCCATGTTCGTATTACACGCTATTGGCTAAGAAAAAAACACCGAGGATTTCCCTCGGTGTTTTTTTACTTAAACCAACCTTTTTTATAAAACCAAGCCATCATTCCGCCGCCAATTAACGCCATTAAAATTAAGCAAATAAAATAACTATACTTCCCGCCAAGCTCTGGCATATGTGCGAAGTTCATGCCGTATACCCCTGCAATAAATGTTAACGGCATGAAAATAGTTGAGAAAACAGTTAATGTTTTCATAATGTTGTTCATATGGTGGGAATTCAACGAAAAGTAACTATCTCGAATATCTGCTGTTAATTCACGGCTTGCTTCAATCATCTCTGTCAGTTTAAGCAAATGATCATGTATATCTTTAAAATAAATTTCATGATCGCTTATACCGTAAAAACGTGTTGAATTTAATATACGATACAATAAATCACGCATCGGAATAATCGTACGCCTTAGCTTAGATAAATCCGCACGAATATCAAATACTTCTTCTAGCACGCTTCCTGCTGTCTCACCCGTTAAATTATCATCAATTGCATTTAAATGGTCTTCAATGTAATAAACAGGTGCGAAATAATCATCTACAATTTGGTCAACAATTGTATGTGCTACATGTAAAGGACTCTTCTTAATACGTTTCTTCTCACCGAGCGTTTTCCATACTCTTTCAATCGCATTATTATGAGAGAAATGGAAAGAGACTATATATCGATCACTAACAAATAAATCGATTTCATGCGGTTCTAATCCATCTTCTCCGAATGCATGAAGAACTAAAAAGTTATATCCATCATAAAAATCTACTTTTGGCCTCTGTACATATTCTACACAATCTTCAATTGCAAGGGGATGGAACTTGAAGTGATCTTGTAAAATATATGTATACTCCTCTTTCGTCGGCTTATATAAATCAAGCCAATACCATACAATGTTTTCTTTTTTCGTTTCTTCTAGCGAAACATCATATAAAACTTCATTTTTTTTCGTTATTGCACAAATTCTAATCATAATTTCACCCATTACTATTATAAACAAAAAATAGTAAAAAAAGCCAAGGAGAAATCTCCTCAGCTTTTTTTATCCCGCTATTTGCGGGCAGTAAGACCCCTACCTCAAAATTCAGCGAAAGCAAAGAAGTTCGGTGGGGGGATCAACTGCCCGTAAAAGCCCGATTGGTGAAGGCTCATAATCAGTGGGGGGATGAAGCCCCCCACTGATTAAAGTTTCACTTTATTACTTCGTTACAATACCGTGTACTAAAGTTGGTGCATCTACGTGGTCTTTAGCGATTTTCATGTTCTCATAAATTTTCGCTTTTACGTCTTCAACATTTTCGCGGTTTGCGTAAATTGTAACAAGAGAGTCACCTTTTTTCACGCTATCGCCTACTTTTTTGCGAAGCATTAGACCAACTGCTAAATCAATTTCAGACTCTTTCGTTGCACGTCCTGCTCCTAAAAGCATTGCTGCTGTTCCGATTTCATCTGCAACGATTTCCGATACGTAACCGTCTTCTTTCGCTTCCACTTCAATTTTAAATTGTGCTTGTGGCAATTTAGAAGGATCATCAACAACAGAAGCATCGCCGCCCTGCGCCGATAAGAACGTTTTAAATGCTTCTAACGCTTTTCCATTGTTCATTACTTCAATTAATTTTTCACGTGCATCTTCTAAAGATGAAGCTTGTCCAGCAAGGTACACCATCTGACTTCCAAGTGTTAAACATAACTCTTCTAAATCTTTCGGTCCTTTACCTTGTAATGTATCAATTGCTTCTTGTACTTCTAATGCGTTACCGATTGCTTCACCAAGCGGCTGACTCATATCAGAAATAACCGCCATCGTATTACGACCAACGTTATTACCGATGCGCACCATTGCTTCCGCTAAACGCTTTGCATCTTCATCTGTTTTCATAAATGCTCCTGCTCCAGTTTTTACATCAAGAACAATTGCATCTGCACCAGCAGCAATTTTCTTACTCATAATCGAGCTTGCAATAAGCGGAATTGAGTTTACTGTTGCCGTGACATCACGAAGTGCATACAATTTTTTATCAGCAGGTGTTAAGTTTCCACTTTGACCGATAACAGCAATTTTATTTTCATTTACAAGACGCATGAATTCATCATTTTCAATTTCCACATGGAATCCTGGAACTGCTTCTAACTTATCAATTGTACCACCAGTATGTCCTAAACCACGTCCAGACATTTTTGCAACTGGTACACCTAAAGCAGCTACTAATGGACCTAATACAAGTGTCGTTGTATCACCAACACCACCTGTTGAATGCTTATCTACCTTTACCCCTTCAATGGCTGATAAGTCAATTGTATCACCGCTATTTACCATTGCCATCGTTAAATCTGCACGTTCTTGATCATTCATATCTTGGAAGAAAATTGCCATTGCAAGTGAACTTACTTGATAATCAGGAATATCACCATTTGTATATCCTTCAACAATAAAGTTAATTTCTTCTGTCGTTAATGCTTGTCCATCACGTTTTTTTGCAATTAGGTCCACCATTCTCATTGTGAGGTCACCCCTTCATTTGTTTTACGATTGCTTTTACTAATGCTAAGAAGTTAGCTTTAACACGTTCTGTCGTTTCAATTACTTCATCGTGGTGAAGTGGTTGATCTAAAATACCAGCTGCCATATTTGAAATACAAGAAATACCAAGTACTTTCATACCCGCATGACGCGCTACAATTACTTCAGGTACAGTTGACATACCAACTGCATCTCCGCCAAGTGTACGAAGCATACGAATTTCAGCAGGTGTTTCATATACAGGACCTGTCATTCCAACATATACACCTTCTTGTACTTTAATATTTAAATCTGCTGCAACTTGTTTCGCCATTTCGCGAAGTTCTGGCGTATATGATGTAGACATATCAGGGAAACGTACACCCATTTCAGAATCATTTGGTCCGATTAATGGGTTCGTACCCATGAAGTTAATGTGGTCTGAAATTAACATAAGATCGCCTGGTTCAAATGATGTATTTACACCACCAGCTGCGTTCGTTACAACAACTGTTTCTACACCTAGTTCTTTCATAACACGAACTGGGAATGTTACTTTTTGCATATCGTATCCTTCGTAGAAATGGAAACGTCCTTGCATTGCTACTACTGTTACACCTTGAAGTGTACCGAATACAAGTTGACCTGCATGTCCTTCTACAGTTGAAACTGGGAATTCAGGGATTTCACTGTATGGTACTGTTACTGCATTCTCGATTTCATCTGCTAATACACCTAGTCCAGATCCAAGGATTAGTCCTACTTGTGGTGTCTCTTGAAATTTCTCTTTTAAGTATGAAGCTGATTTTGTAATTAGTTCACGATTCATCTGTTTATCCCCCTATTTCTTTAGCTCGTTTAAGAAGCTTGTTCCATGTTCTGGCATTTTAACATTAAAGTTTTCTGCTACAGTTGCACCAATATCAGCAAATGTTTGACGAAGTGATAACTCTTGTCCGCCTTCTTTCATGCTTGGACTATATGCTAATAACGGTACATATTCACGTGTATGATCAGTACCGTAGTGAACTGGATCATTACCGTGGTCTGCTGTAATTAATAATAGATCATCTTCTTTTAGTTTTTCGAATACTTCTGGAAGACGTGCGTCATATTCTTGTAGAGCTTCTCCGTACCCTTGTGGGTCACGGCGATGACCAAATAATGCATCAAAGTCAACTAAGTTTAAGAAGCTAATACCTGTAAAGTCCATATTTAATGTATCTACAAGCTTGTCCATTCCATCCATATTTGATTTCGTACGAAGTGATTCAGTTACCCCTTCGCCATCATAAATATCAGCAATTTTACCAATAGCAATTACATCATAATCGCTATCTTTTAGTTCATTCATTACTGTGCGACCAAATGGTTTTAGTGCATAGTCATGACGATTTGGTGTACGTGTGAAGTTTCCTGGCTCTCCGACGAACGGACGAGCGATAACGCGTCCTACCATGTACTTCTCATCTAATGTTAATTCACGTGCGATTTTACAAATTTTATATAGCTCTTCAAGTGGTACTACTTCTTCATGAGCTGCGATTTGTAATACACTATCAGCAGAAGTGTAAACAATTAAAGAACCTGTTTCCATTTGTTCTTGACCAAGCTCAACAAGTACCTCAGTTCCAGAGGCTGGTTTATTACCGATAATTTTACGACCTGTCTTTTCTTCTAATTCATCAAGTAATTCTTTCGGGAATCCTTCAGGAAACACTTGGAATGGTGTATCAATGTAAAGGCCCATGATTTCCCAATGACCTGTCATTGTATCTTTTCCTGTAGATTTCTCTTGCATTTTTGTATAATATCCAAGCGGTTTCTCTACTTTAGAGATTCCTTTCATTTCACGAATATTACCAAGGCCTAATTTCACCATATTTGGCATGTGTAATCCATTCATATGTTCAGCGATATGACCAATTGTATCAGAACCTAAATCACCAAACTGCTCAGCATCCGGTGCTTCACCGATTCCCACAGAGTCCATTACGACTAGGAAAATACGTTTATATTTATTCATAACTGCAACCTCCTATATGTTCAGTTCTACTTCTTGTAGTATGTTCAAAACGCTATAAAGTGAAACTGTTATCAATGGGAATTATCTTTCATCCTCATTATTAAACAGTACTGCTTTAAATCATTCTCTAACTTTTTCGTTTTACTTTCAAACGAATCAAAAACATTTCTAGGTTTTTCCAAGTCAGATGTCAGACATCTGATATTGATATCATAACATGTTTACGCTTTCTTTTTAATACATTTTCGTAGAATTCTTCATTTTCTTTACCCTTCTATTGTAATCCATTCTGCAAAGAAGTGCTAATCATTTCATGACTTTTTTCCTAAAATAAAAAGCAGCTCTAAAGAGCTACTTTTTATTTTACTTCTACTGTTTCTTCTTTATGTTCATGTAGTTCACCTTTTCTTACATGAACTTTCACTTTATAAGCACCATTCTCTTTGAAAGTATGTTTACTTTCATACTCCCCTTTATTCCCCTCTTTCGCCGGAATAAATTCGTGTTTTTCAACGCCGTCTTTCCAAATCTCAAGTTGTACTTCAGCACCAGATAACGCTTCTTCTTTTTGTTTTAAATGAACTTTCATTGTTGACTCAGCATTTGCTTTAATATCTCCAGCCATAAGATGTATCATCGTATCACTTTTATGATCCCCATGACCTTCTTCTTTTTTCGCATCTTCAACTTTTGCATTTCCCACAGCCACTTTTACTTCTGGCATAACATGCATTTCACGTGCATTTGTATGAGCAATAACATGATATATTCCATCCGTTTCGAATGTTTTTTCTACAGCATAAACACCTTTTCCTTTATGCTTAGCATTTAACATCTCGTGCTTTTCGTCGCCTGCTTTCCAAATTTCAAACTTTACATCATCAGCATCTGTTACTTTTTCTTTTCCTTGTGTAACAAGTGCTTGTACTTCTGTTTTTTCACCTGGTTTAATTTCTTTCGGATTCGTTTGAACTGCTACTTTTACAGCTTCAAGTTTCTGTTCTTTTTTCGGTTCTTCTTTGTTTGTATTACAGCCAGCCAATGCTAGCATCACGATAAATAACGTCATAATAAGTTTTTTCATCATCATTTCCTCCTTCATACTTTATTTAGTATAGAGGAAATACATTGTAATATTCTAGTCTTCCGCTGAAAACAATGTACGAAATGTTTGTGAAGTTTCTGTGAAATGGTTTGTTCTTCTTAATCTATGAAAAAAGAGCATAGTGACTATGCTCTCGGGTGAAACTGTTTATATACATCTTTTAATCTAGTTTTTGAAACGTGCGTATAAATTTGCGTCGTTGAAATATCTGCATGTCCAAGCATTTCTTGTACAGCACGCAAGTCTGCCCCGTTTTCTAATAAATGTGTAGCAAAAGAATGGCGTAACGTATGCGGTGTAAGCTCTTTTTCAATATTTGCTTCTTTCGCTAATCGTTTTAAAATTTTCCAAAATCCTTGTCTCGATAATCGATTACCATGATGGTTTAAAAAGAGTGCATCTACTGCTTTTTTACCCATCAATTCTCTTCTTCCTTTTTCAATATACTTTTGAATCGCTTCTGTCGCTAAGCTTCCTAATGGAATAATTCTTTCTTTATTCCCTTTCCCTATGCAGCGAACAAACCCCATCGTTAAGTGTACATCTTCTAAATTTAATGAAATTAATTCTGAAACACGAAGTCCTGTTGCATACAACAACTCTAACATTGCCTTATCACGAATCCCAAAAGCACTTGCCGTTTTCGGTGTTTGAAGTAATGCTTCCACTTCGTCGATCGATAATACTTTTGGTAATTTCCGTTCCCCTTGTGGCGTTTCAATATGTACCGATGGGTCATGCTCCACTGCTCGCTCACGAAGTAAAAATTGATGAAACGAACGAATCGATGCAATATGACGCGCCAATGTTTTTGAAGATTTTCCGTTTTCTTTTAAATGCTGCAAAAAGTTAACAATATGCAAGCGTGTCACTTCATGAAACGTCTTCGTTTGTTCTACATTTTGCAAATACTTCACATAGCTTTTCAAATCGCGTTCATAAGATACAACTGTATTTTTCGCTAAACCTTTTTCAACAATCATATAATGAATAAAATCTTTTAATTGATCTTCCAATCTACACTACTCCCCATTTTCATAGAAAAACATCATTCTATTTACGAAAGCATCCTTTTCCGGCTCCTCATTCCCTGATACTTTTTCTACAGTCTCTTCTTTTGGCTTTTCATAACGATGGTAACTTTCATATTCTTCATTTATCCATAGTATAGCGAAATAAAACAAAATCGTACAACTTGTAAATAATAAAAATACTTTCATCCCATCAAAAGTTAATTTTAAAGCTCGGCGCATTGTAAATTCCTCCAAAATATAAGTTATTACAACATATGCCAAGCTTTCACCAATTTATACCTTATTCAAATAAAAAACCTCTTCCTAGTTAAATAGGAAAAGGTTATTTTTCATCCGTTTCATTTTCTTGACAATTTTTACAAATCCCATGGAATGTTAAACGATGATCTTTCACCTTAAAGCTCCAGTCTCGTTCCACTTTATTCTCCACTTCACCAAGTAAATCTTCTTGTATTTCTTGTACAGCACCGCATTGTGTACAGATTAAATGATGATGGAAACGCTGTGCACCTTCTTGGCGTAAGTCATAACGCGAAACACCGTCTCCAAAGTTAATCTTATCGACAACTTTCAACTCAGACAATAACTCTAAAGTTCGATAAACGGTTGCTAATCCGATCTCTGGCGACTTTTCTTTTACAAGGAGGTATACATCTTCTGCGCTTAAATGATCTTCTTCATTTTCTAGCAGCACACGAACTGTTGCTTCACGTTGTGGTGTCAATTTATAGCTCGCTGCATGTAATTGCTTCTTAATTCGTTCAATTCTTTCTTCCATTCGGTACTACTCCCTCCTCGCCACTCTTACACCATTATATCAGAAGAAGGGCTCCTGTCAAAAGAAAAACAATAAAAACAAATTGATAATTATTCTCAAAAAGTATTTATTGTTTGTTAATAGCCTCCACAACTTCTTTCATTAAAACTGGTGATGCATACGCTTCGACACTGGAAGCAATAGCTAATACCGCTCCAATCACGAGAAAAAAGCATGTATAGCGAATTAATAACGGTAATAGTGGCTCAGTTATTTTCCGGATAAATTGATGCCTAATCATTCGCAAGGAAAAGCTTGCAGCAATTGTTGTCATTACGAGAAATACAGGAATTATAATTAAATTTTGTGGCAATACAGATACAAATGCTAATAATAGTCCATTCCATCCGTGCTGACTTACTAAAAAACCTACTGTAAATCCAACAACTACCCCTTTTAAAAATAGTAAGATAAAAATGAGCGGCAACCCAATAATTGAAATCCCCAAAATCCAAATAAAGCCGATATATTTTAATTGCGAAAAGTAACTTTCTCGAAACATTTCTCCCGCGACAGCAAATTCTCCTTTAGAAACTTGTCCAAAAAAACGCTGTAAATAAAATGATAAATCTTGCTTTTGGTTTATTTGTAAACTATTCACAAGAATCGCTCCAAATATTACTCCCATCAGTAATAAAACCGCATTAAATATATATAGTGAAGAATTTTCCTGTATGTGAGACATTACACGGTCTTGCCACGTTTTTCGCCACATTTTCCTTCCCTCCGTTCACACTCTTACTAAAAATGTATGAAAGAAAGAAAAAAAGTATGACGAATTAGCATTGAAATTCCGCTCTACTTTGCTAAACTAAAAAGTAGAGAATAGGAGGGATTTCTCTTGAAACCATTATTATTAGATTTTCCAACATTATTTCAAACTGAGCGCTTGCAAGTACGTAAGCCGTTTCCAGGTGATGGTACAGAAGTATATGAAGCAATCCAAGCTTCTCTAGAAAACTTATTACCATGGATGCCAATTACAGCTGAAACAGAAGAACGTGCTGAAGAAATTGTTCGCGAAGCTCACGGACAGTTTTTACTTCGTGAAACACTTGATTTCCACTTATACGATAAAGTATCTGGTACATTCATCGGAGCTATTACTCTCAAGCCTGAAAACTGGGATATTCCAAAGTTTTCACTTCACTTTTGGCTACATAGCGCTTATACAAAGCAGGGCTATATGACAGAAGCCATTAAAGGTGCGATTCAATTTGCATTTGATAAACTAGGTGCTAGAAGAGTTGAAATTCGTACTGACGCAACAAATATAAACGCATGTAACTTAGCAGAGCGTCTAGAATTCATTTTAGAAGGTACAATGGAAAATGATTTCCTAGCACCCGATGGCAGCTTACGCGATGCACGTGTATATGCAAAAATCAACTAAAAACACTCGCCTTAGGCGAGTGTTTATTTTTGTAATTGTAAATATTGTACTGCAAACATCGTCTTAGCATCATGTATGCGAAGGTCTTTCATAAGATCAATCGCTTCTTCTAATGACACTTCCATTAATTCCACAAATTCATCTTCATCTAAAGCTGCTTTATTTTCTTTTTGTTTTAACCCTGTCGCTTTATATACATATAAAATCTCATCTGCAAAACCAGGTGATGTATAGAAAGATGTAATAAGCTCCATATTTTCACATACATATCCTGTTTCTTCTTCTAATTCACGAACTGCTGTTACCTCTGGCTTTTCCCCAGGTTCTAACTTCCCAGCAGGAATTTCTACAATTGCCTTTTCGAGAGCTTTACGATACTGCTCAACGAGTACAATTTTCCCCTCATCAGTAATAGCAATAATAGCAACTGCCCCAGGGTGATTTACGATTTCACGTTTACTCATTTCTCCATTTGGTAATACTACATCATCAACACGAACTTTTATAACTCTACCATCAAAAATCGGTTCAGTTTTTACTGTTCTTTCTGCAAGATTACTCATACTACTTCATCTCCCTGTTCTATTTCCTAATCGTTCTTCATACATTTTACCACATTGAAAGGAGCGTGATAGAAATGAAAGTTTACATTTTACCAAATCGCGTCACTTTAGTCGGCAAAGCATGGCAAATTCGTCATAAGCTAAAACAATATGGCAAAGAGTATACAACTGTACAAGAGTGGATTACAGCAAATAAAAAGTAAAAGTTTGTCAACCTCCTTTCCCTTTCGTACAATAAAGATAAGGAGGTTGACCTATGAAAAAACGTCAATTAGGAAACTCAGATTTATATGTTACGGAAATTGGATTTGGCTGTATGTCTCTCGGTACATCTGAGGCTGAAGCTATGCGTATTATCGATGAGGCAATCAATTTAGGAATTAACTTTTTTGATACAGCGGACTTATACGATTATGGATTAAATGAAGAATTTGTTGGAAAAGCTCTGAAAGGAAAACGCGACCAAATTGTTCTTACAACAAAGGTTGGAAATCGATGGACAGAAGAAAAAAACGGCTGGTCTTGGGATCCTTCTAAAGCTTATATAAAAGCCGAAGCAAAAGAGAGTTTACGTAGACTTCAAACAGATTATATTGATTTATATCAACTGCATGGCGGGACGACTGAAGATCCTATAGATGAAACAATTGAAGCCTTTGAAGAATTGAAAAAAGAAGGTATTATTCGTCATTATGGTATCTCTTCTATACGTCCAAATGTCATTCGTGAGTATGCAAAACGTTCAAATATCATTAGTGTATTAATGGAGTACAGCCTTTTAAATCGTCGTCCTGAAGAATGGTTCCCACTGCTTAATGAACATCAAATTAGTGTCATCGCACGCGGACCACTTGCGAAAGGCATTTTAACTAACATCAATGCAAGCAAGATAGAAAGAGTAAAGGAAAAAGATTACCTCTCCTATTCTTATGACGAATTAAATACAACACTCGCGAGTGTAAAAGAAATTATAGGAGAAAGATCTTTAACTGGATCAGCCATTCAATACTGCTTACATAATGAAAATGTTGCATCTGTTATACCTGGTGCAAGCTCTATTCAACAGTTGCAAGCAAATGTACATGCCGGGGAACAAACGTCGTTAACAAAAGAAGAATATACACAACTTCAGCAAATTGTTAAATTTGATACATATACATTACATCGTTAAAAAAACGTTACCGTACAGGTCATAGCTATCAAGTTAAAAAAGAAGGTGTCCCAAAAGCTCATTAAAAATGACCTTTTAGAGACACCTTCTTTGTATTGATCTTTATATGGGTGAGAAGTTGTTTCATGAACTAATTTAACGTTATGTTTATCTACCGAGAATAAACGACTATTATTTTTCTTATTTTGAACTAAAATCAATTGATTTGTAGAGTTCGGGCAACTTTCCCACCACTTTCTATAACCGTACAGATAGCGTTTTTATAACGTATCATATTTATCAGGATTCGTTCCTACATGTAAATTACGATTTAACGTATTAATTTGATCCATCTCTTCTTCAGTTAATGAGAAATCAAAAATAGTAAAGTTCTCTTTAATACGAGATGGCGTAACAGATTTAGGAATAGTCACAATCCCACTTTGAATATCCCACCTTAATATAACTTGTGCAGGTGACTTTTCATATTTTTTAGAAATAGCCTGAATAATTGGATGCTGGAATACTTCGCCGCCTCTCATTAAAGGACTCCACGCTTCCATTTGAATTTGCTCACCTTGACAAAAATCACGCAATTCAAATTGCGCTAACATTGGATGAAGTTCAACTTGGTTTACCATCGGCTTCACTTTGCAATTTGGTAATAACAGTTCTAAGTGATGTTTATGAAAATTAGAAACACCAATGGCACGCACTTTACCTTCTTCATATAGCTTTTCTAGAGCACGGTATGTATCAACATACTTCCCTCTTATCGGCCAATGGATTAAATATAAATCTACATAGTCCATTTGTAATTTCTTTAAACTTTTTTCAAACGCCTCGAGCGTCTCCTCGTACCCTTGATCGTCGTTCCAAACTTTTGTTGTAATAAACAAGTCTTCTCGCGGGATTCCTGATTCACGAATCGCCTCTCCGACACCGCTTTCATTTTCATATACAGTTGCTGTATCAATCGAACGGTATCCAAATTCTAATGCTGTTTTTACTGCTTGTTTAACTTCGTTGCCTTCTTTCGCTTTATAAACGCCTAGACCAATCATCGGCATTTTCACACCATTATGAAGTGTAGTTGTTGGAATATGCACACTCGTTCTCCCTTTCAATGTTACATTTTTTGTATACCACCACTTTATTTCAACAAGATTCATCCAAAAAGTCAAAACATACGTACAGTTTACATAATACTTTTATACACGTTATTTCCTTTCCATTCTTTCGCTTTTTCATCAACATTACGTACAAACTCATTTTTCCCTTCCGTATACATCGTGCCATCATATGTATATTTTTCCGCTAGTTCTTTCTTTAAAGTTGCATATGCCTCTGCTTCTTCACAATGAGCCATCATGTAATCACGAAACGATAAATGCCTTGTAATCTCAGGATTCCCTTTTTCAAATACGTGCAAGTGATACGAGCGTTTCTCCTCCGTTCCATGAATAAAAAAACGACGACCTGAAATACCATTTTCACCTTTCACGATGTAACCAAGCTCTTTAAATCGTTCATTCCAATGATCTACTCTGTCGATACTTTCTACTTCCATGATCATATCAATAATAGGTTTAGCTGCTAGTCCTGGCACTGACGTACTTCCAATATGATGGATTTTTACCGTTTCTGGCATCGCCGATTTTAATCTTTCGGCCTCCATTTGAAATTTCTCACTCCAATGATTTTCGTACGAAACGACTACAATTTTCCTCATTCTAACTCCCCTTTTCTTACAAACTCGTCAAAAAAATGATCAGCGGCATTTCACTGATCATCTTTTTATTATTTAAAGTCTTTCCAAGTAAGGCTACTTTCACTTAACAGTTCTTCAAATGATTTATTCTTTTCACGTTCTTTTTGTTCCTTACGCTTTCTTTCTTGTTCTGCTGCCTCTTTTTTCTCTTCTCTCACTTGCAACTCTTTTTTCTTATTCTTTAATTGTTGCATTAACGAATCGTTCAATTGATCACCTAGTGTAAGTGATTCTTTCTCTGGTTGATTCATTTGAGAGTGTCTTTGTGTTTGTCTTTGCTTCTTTTTCTTCATACTATTCACCTTTTACTTTTTTCTCCATTATAGAGGATACACGGTGAAATCGACAATAAAAAAGATACATGCCCCCGATTCTCTATTATTCTTTTTTTGTAAATATGTTAATTTTTCGAAAAAACTAAATTTTATTGTAGATATAATCCTAGTAATCTATTAAAATTATGTCGTATGATGTCAGATTATAAAAAAAGGAGAAATTAATTATGTGGAAAAAAATTATTCCTGCTGTTGCTGTTTTAAGCACCCTTACTTTTTCAAGCGTATTCGCCGCTCCTCCATCTCAGGCTCCTGCCGAACAAAACCGATACATAGACGTACAAATGCTTGGTATTAATGATTTCCATGGACAACTAGATACTGTAAAAAAAATTAACAATAAAGAAGCTGGTGGTGCTGATTACTTAGCTACTTATTTAAAAGAACGCAAAAAACAAAACCCTAATACACTTCTTGTACATGCTGGAGATATTGCCGGAGCTAGCCCACCAGTTTCTGCTTTATTACAGGACGAACCAACTATTGAATTTTTAAATGACTTAAAATTTGATGTTGGTACAATTGGAAATCATGAATTTGATGAAGGTATTGATGAAATGCGACGCCTTATTTATGGTGGATATCATGAAAAAACAGGGAATTTCAAAGGAGCAAACTTCCCTTATGTCGCTGCAAACTTCTATAATAAATCAACTGGCCGCTTATTTTTACCACCATTTACTGTAAAAATGGTAGATGGAGTTCCTGTAGGATTCATCGGAGTTGTTACAACGGATACACCGAATGTCGTTATGCCAACTATGCTAAAGAATGTACAAATTACTGATGAAGTAGAAGCTATTAATAAATCTACTCAGCAATTAAAGCGTCTCGGTGTTAAATCTATCGTAGTCCTTGCACACGTTGGAGGTACAACTGATGACACTGGTGTAACAAACGGTGACCTTACTCGCATTGCAAATGAAACAGATCCCGAAGTTGATGTTATTTTCGGCGGACATAGTCATACGTACGTAAATGGTACTGTAAATAATAAACTCATCGTACAGGCGAACTCTTACGGAATGGCTTTCTCGGACGTAGATGTAACAATTGATAGAAAAACAAAAGATATTGTGAAGAAAAAAGCTGAAGTTATCACAACATATCATGAAGGTGTAGAACCTGATAAACAAGTAAAACAAAAGTTAGATCAATATAAAGAAAAAATTGCACCGCTTGTAAATGAAGTTGTCGGAAAATCTACAGCACCTATCGACCGTAAACAAAACGATGCTGGTGAATCTACCCTTGGAAATTTAATTGCCGATGCACAGCGCCAAACAATGCAAACACAAATCGCTCTTATGAATCCTGGTGGAATTCGCAATGATCTAGACGCTGGAGATATTACATGGGGCGAGTTATATGGTATTCAGCCTTTCGGAAATCAATTAATTAAAATGGATTTAACAGGTCAAGATATTCGTGAAATTTTAAATCAACAATGGCAAAAAGGAACAACGAGAATGCTCCAAATTTCAGGTATCCAATACACTTGGGATGCAATTAAACCAAATGGTGAAAAGGTTACGAATATCCGTTTAACCAATGGTGAAGAATTAGTTTCCACGAAAACGTATAGCGTAGTTGCAAATGCCTTCCTAGCTTCTGGCGGCGATGGATTTGTATCCTTTAAAAATGGAAAAAATACTGAAACTGGTCCAAACGATTTTGAAGCATTAGTCGATTATGTAAAACAAGTGAAAGAACCAATTCAGCCAATTATTGATGGACGTATTCAAAAAATCAACTAAATACTATTCAAACTAGTGCGTGACACTCGAAAGAAGAAGCTCCTTTTTATATGCAAGGAGCTTCTTCTTTTAAAGTCATACGTATTGTCATTCTTCTAGTGCAGTAAAGGATAAGCACATAGCCCCTTGTTTCCTCGTAGTATATAGAAAACTATAATAGGAGGGTTTGTATGTATTTCTATCCAAACAATGACGATACATTATATCGACAAAATGACAAACTCATTCGTAGTATTGAGAAAGCAATTAATGGAGAATATAGCGCCATTCATTGTTATGCTAAATTAGCTAATTTAGCTCCAGACATAAATGAACGAAATCAAATCCTTGAAATTCGGCAAGATGAAATAAAACATTTTCACCAATTTGTACAAATCTACACCCTTTTAACCGGTAAAAACCCTCAGCCCCAAATCACTGAAGAATGTCCAACTCTTTATTTGAACGGATTAGAATTCGCTATACAAGATGAGCAACGAACAGTTGATTTTTACTTAGAAATTGCAGACGAAACGACAAATCAACAAGTGAAAGAAACATTTCGGCGCGCAGCAGCTGATGAACAAAATCATGCCGTTTGGTTCCTATATTACTTTTCGAAACAAAAAATGAAATGAAATAAGACAAAAAGGATACACGCTCTTATATGGAACATAGTATCCTTTCTTTTATTTCTCTGGATACGTTTCATGATTAACATCATACCGTTGCAAAAATTCATGTAGTGCTTCTTCTACAATTTTAGACTTTTGAATCCCTTTCGATTCCGATATAACATCTAGTCTTGCTAATACTTCTATATTAATCGAAAAGGTTCGTTTCTTTTTCTCTGTGCTCTTACTTATAATTTGAACACTTATTTCTTCTCTTTTTCTTAGCAATTCATAAATGCTTTGTAATTGTTCATAAATTAGTAATTGATAGTCTGTTTTTGCATATTGAAGGGCAGTAGCTTCTTGGATTTGCAAATGACGTGGCTCTTCACCATCACCTATAAAGATACGTTTTTTCTGCTCTCCATCATATTCATATCCAATCACCCTTAACTTCTTTGATAATGTATATGGGCTCATTTCAAGCCGTTTCGCTATAATAGCGATTGATTCGCGTCTATTTAAAGAATCAATAATTTCTCCAATCGTCACATTCTCCCTCCTCTCTTAATCGCCTAAACTTGAAATCAAACCAGTATGTTATGATACAATGATTTTCTAGTAGTATATGCAAAAGAAAGAGCCTGTGCGATTCATACCATTTAAGAAAAGGAGGTTTACATATGCTTTTTCGTAGCTATACACCACAGTTTTATAACGAAAAGAAGCAATTAATCCCTAACAGTATCGCTACGATAGAAAGCGTTATGATTAATGACCGGAAACAATCTCTCCTTATACGCGGACAAAACGTGGAACAGCCTATTTTATTATGCTGTCACGGTGGACCTGGTATGGCACAAATCGGCTTTATTCGTCATTTTCAAAAAGAGTTAGAAAAGCACTTTATCGTTATTAATTGGGATCAACGCGGGGCAGGTAAATCCTTTTTATGGCGAGATATCCAAACAAATTTTACGATTGATCAATTTATTTCAGATGCAAAAGAAGTCATTCACTATCTTCTTAGACGCTTTAAAAAACAGAAATTGTTTCTCGCTGGGCATTCTTGGGGGAGTATTATCGGATTGCAAATCGCTAGTCAATATCCCAAATATATAGAAGCATACATCGGCATCGGTCAAATCGTACATATGAAGCAAAACGAAGAATTACTATACCGACATTTAATTAGCTCTGCAAAAAAACATGACCATAAAAAGGCATTAGCTTCTCTTTTAAAGTTAGGGAAACCACCCTTTTTAGATACGAGACGTCTCATTATTCAAAGAAAGTGGCTTGGTACATTTGGCGGAGCAATACAAAACGGATCTTCCTTTTCTTTCATACGAAAAGGTTTCTTTTCTCCTGAATATACGCTATTAGACTGGTTTAAATTTCTCGCAGGAAATTTAAAATCCGGAGTTTTATGGGAAGAGATGCTAACAATCGATTTTTTTTCGTCTATTTCAAGTTTATCTGTTCCTGTTTATTTTTGTTCTGGTCGCTATGATTATCAAACTCCTTATGCACTCGTTCAACAATATTGCGATATCATTCAAGCTCCTATTAAAAAGATGGTTTGGTTTCCAAACTCGGCACATTCTCCAGATTTAGAAGAGCCTGAACTATTCGCCAAATCTTTACAATCAATTAAACAAGAACTATCTTTTCAACATACATAACGAAAGGCTCTTTTACATTTCATAGAAAACATTTTATAATGATATGTCGCAAGTATATGTCACTACAAACACTTGCTTGCCTTAACAGAATAAAAATTAGGGAGATTACATTTATTATGAACGCTGTACTCATCGCAGTAGCAGTCATGCTACTGCTTAGTTTGTTACGTGTCCAAGTCATTGTCGCCATTATCGTTGGAGCTTTAACAGGCGGACTTATCGGCGGACTCGGTATTTCAGAAACAATTAGTACTTTTACAGCCGGTCTTGGGAACAGTGCTCCTATCGCATTAAGCTACGCAATGCTCGGTGGATTTGCTATTTCCCTTTCAAAAACAGGACTTCCTGATGCAATGATCCAATCAGCTTTAAAATGGATCGGCAACGAACAAGACACGAAAAAACAAGTCTATTCTAAAATACTTATATTATTTATCATTTTAACAATGGCTTGTTTCTCACAAAATATTATCCCTGTTCATATCGCCTTCATCCCAATCTTAATTCCAGCACTTTTGAAAGTATTAAATGAGCTGAGGGTGGATCGTAGGCTTGTAACATGTCTTATTACATTTGGATTAATTACCCCTTACATGTGGGTCCCAGCAGGATTCGGAAAAATTTATCATGACGTATTACAAACAAATGCTGCGCAAAGCGGTCTTACATTTGATGTCGCACTTATTCCAAAAGCGATGACTATTCCAGCAATCGGTATGATTATCGGATTATGTGTAGCAGTTTTCATTACATACCGAAAACCACGTACATATGAAACAGAACAAATTCATGCTGCACAGAATGAAATCGTTCCCTATACGAAAAGAAGCATTACTTTTGGTTTATTATCAATACTCGCTACATTAACTGTGCAATTAGCAACAGAATCAATGATTTTTGGTGCTTTAGCAGGTATTATCGTCTTATCAGTTAGCGGTAGTCTCCCTCTTAAAGAAGCCGATGCTATTTTAACGAGCGGAATGCGTATGATGTCCTTTATTGGATTTGTTATGATTTCTGCCGCTGGATTTGGCGCTGTTCTTCGAAAAACTGGACATGTTGAATCTCTTGTGCAAACGAGTGCACATATAATCGGAAATAATAAACCGCTTGCTGCATTTCTTATGCTCGTTATTGGACTTCTCGTTACGATGGGAATTGGTTCTTCCTTTTCAACCATCCCAATCTTAACAACAATTTTCGTACCGTTATGCGTCCAGCTCGGATTTAGTCCCATGGCTACAATCGCAATTATCGGTACAGCTGGTGCACTTGGTGATGCAGGTTCTCCAGCATCTGATAGTACACTTGGACCAACGTCCGGTTTAAATGCTGATGGTCAGCACCATCATATATGGGATACATGTGTTCCAACATTTCTACACTATAATATACCGTTACTTATATTCGGCTTTATTGCCGCAATTACACTATAAAAGGTGCGTTTTAAAAACGCACCTTTTACTTTGTTGTTTCTCTCTCAATACATCTAAATTCTGTTTCCACTTCTTCTTGTTCCACTTGTTTCTTCTTTATTTTTCCTATTAACTGCTGAAAAGCTATTTCCCCATTTTCTTCGATATAACTTCCAATCGTCGTTAATGATGGACTTATCCATTCACCCTCTACACTCCCGTTAAATCCAATGATTTGCAACTTACCTGGTATATGAATATTAAGAGTTTTCGCCGCCCTGATTAGCTCAATAGCGACCTTATCACTTGAAGCTACAACCCCATCTATGTATGGATGCTTTTGTAACAATTCAAGAAACTGTTGATTCGTATACCCTTGGACAATTTCCTCTCGATAAGAAAGTCCTTCTTTCCAAGCAGTATCTAGAAATCCTGCCACATGCTCTTCCATTTCTTCACTCTCTACTCCCTCACCGATATAAGCAAGAAACTGGCAGCCTTTCTCTTTTAATAAAGAAACAGCTTTCTGTCCACTTTCATAATAGCTCATAAGAGATTGCCGTCCTTCAAGCACAGCGAAAGGAAGTGAGATCTCTCCTATACTTCGAAAAACAGATTTCGTCATTATAACGCCTGCAATGTTATTTTGCTCCAACATATCTATGTATCTATTCTTATTTTCTATATTACAAACTATTACTTGATACCCTTCTTTATATGCTATTTCCTCAACGAAACGGAGCAAAGTGATGTATGATGGATTATGCAAATTATCTACAAGTAATGCAATCATCGTTGAAGGCTGTTTAAATAAAGGCTTTGCTGTAGCATTCGGTCTATAATGTAATTCTTCAATTGCTTTTTTTACTTGTTTCACCGTATCTTCATGGACATATCCTTTTTCGTTAATGACTCTTGAAACGGTTGCGACTGAAACACCGGCCAATTTTGCAACATCACGTATAGTTGCCACATCGTCACCCCTTAATATGGTAATAGATTACAATTTTAAACTAAACCAAAATATAACATTCGTCAAGGTTATTGTTTTATATTTCTGAAAATTGTTACACAACTTCCACTCTACTCATAAAGTGAAACTTTAATCAGTGGGAGTTTTACTGCCCTCAAATGCGGGATAAAATATACTCCAGCTGAATTTCATGTGAAATCGCGATATTATCATAACCAATAAACGGAATTTCTTTCTTTATTTTTCGTGCTTCTTTTACCGCATCAATATACAAGTTCGTCATCATGAAGTTACGTTTCTGATAAAAACGAAGTGCGTTCATATTATCATTCGTCGTAATGAGCCACACTTTTTTACATTCATTCTCTTTTGCCACTTGCAGCACACAATCCACCAGTTTTGTACCAATCCCCTTTCCTTCCTCAAAACTATTTAACGATACAATTTCACACATATTTTCTATCACTTTACACGTTATAATTCCCACTATTCTGTTATTTCTAAGTGCAACAAAACCGGGTAATTCTTCTAATTGATGTACTCTGCCTCGCGAGACCATCATTGAGCTTCCCCAGTTTTCGCACATAAAATCCTGAATTGCTTCTTTCATTTCTAGTGTGATTTTTTGTATATGAACCATATACGATTTCTCCCCTTTTCACATCATTGTGATACAATGTTAGTGTATCATATGTAGAGGTATTTGGAGGATGAGGTAAAGTATGAAACGTTTTTTTACAGCATTGTTTACTATACTAGGTGCACTAACTGCGATTGGGATTTTCTTTACAAATAAAGTTATGTACTTGAAGAAAAAAACAGAGGAAGAAGTTTTAGAACGCGAAACGAAAAAGCATTTTCATTTGGACGATTTTAAGGCTATTCAAAAAGAAGAGGTTCACATCCCTTCTCAATTCGGATACGAACTTCACGGATATTACATGCCAGCTGGTCATTCCAATAAATTTATGATTTTTTGCCACGGTGTGACCGTAAATAAAATCAATTCCGTTAAATATGCAAACTTATTTTTAAATAGAGGATATAACGTATTTATTTATGATCATCGCCGTCATGGTAAAACCGGTGGTAAAACAACAAGTTATGGCTATTATGAAAAACATGATTTAAAGTCAGTAGTTGACTGGCTAAAAGATCGTTTCGGAACGAATATTACACTCGGAATTCATGGTGAATCTATGGGTGCTGCAACTCTTCTTCAATATGCAGGACTTGTTGAAGATGGTGCTGATTTTTATATTGCTGATTGTCCTTTCTCTGATTTTTATGGACAGTTACAGCATCGTTTGAAAGTTGAGTTTCACTTGCCAAAATGGCCTTTATTGCCTTTAGCAAATGCCTTTTTAAAAGTGCGTGATGGCTATACAATTCGTGAAGTTTCACCAATTGATTGTATAAAAAACATTAACAATCCTGTTCTCTTTATTCATAGTAAAGACGATGACTATATTTTATCTGATATGACGAAATCACTTTATGAAGCGAAAGAAAACAATAAACAGCTTTATATTGCAGAACATGGTGCACACGCTTGCTCTTATAATGAAAATAAAGAAGAGTACGAAGATGCCATCGATCAATTTTTAAACACATATGTAAAAGAAACAAAAAACAGGCTTGCATAAGCCTGTTTTTTTACTGCGCTAAAACGTCTGTAACTTGTTCCATATTTTCAGAAATCCACTTTACTGCCTCGTCTAGCGTTGGGAATTCCGTCGTTTGAAAAGTCACCTCATCTTGAAGTAACCAAACATCTTTCGGTTCTTGTCCTACACCTGCGATTGACCAATGAAGTAAACTATATGGATGATTATCATTCAAAAATGATGCCCATGTGCGCTCATTTGCAATATTTTGTAGTGTTTGTAATTTTTTATCCATCTTTCGTCACCTTACTCTAGTCAGTTATAAAAACTATTATAACACTCTCTTCTCTCTCAAACAAAGTGCTCTTTTTATATTGTCAAGTACTCTCCCTAATTATATGATGAGAGTAAGCGTTTGGAAAGGAGGGATAACGTTGGCAAAAGTACAAATTAAAGTAAATGATAATGGCTCTTTTCGCGTTACAGGGGACGTGGAATTAGTTGACTCACAAGGGAATGTATTCCCAGCAAAACCGGCATTTTCTTTATGTCGTTGTGGTTTATCAAAAAACATGCCTTATTGCGATGCTTCGCATAAAGGCAAATTCGAGTCTGTTGTTAGAGCACCAGAGACAGAATAAATATTTAAAGAGCATGCACATTTATTTGTGCATGTTTTTTCTTTTGATCAAAGCCTATACAGCCCTTCCCCTTTCAACATTTCTATTACTTTCGTCCCCATTCAAATCGGCATATATTTTCACACAATTCTTCACATTCGAACATTTTTTACTATGCTTTTTTCTTTTTTGTGCTATAATGTGAGCAAACAACATCCTTCGGGGTCGGGTGAAATTCCCAACCGGCGGTGATGAAGCGAGAGCTTCTAAGTCCGTGACCCGTTTTCAACGCGAAAACGGTGGATCTAGTGAAACTCTAGGGCCGACAGTATAGTCTGGATGGGAGAAGGATATGTTTTCTAGTAATTATATATAGCGAATACACTTTTATTTCAGTATGCATATTTTTAAAGGTTCATTTTGACTCTTTATATATGTTTTATTTTGTATACTTATGTTTCTATACTGAAATAAAAAGATACGACTAGCGTTTGAAAAACTCGATATTTTGCTAGGTTTTTTTCTTATACCAAAATATCAGTCATCGTTAGGTTTCTTTCCTATACTTTCGTATTCGAACTATATTTCTAGAAATCACGTCTCCCAAACCCCAAGGATTCTATATCCTTGGGGTTTTTTGATTTTTTCAGGAGAGGTGACGAGAATGACAGATCAAGAATATATGAGGATTGCCTTGCAGTTAGCACAAGGAACATCGGGACAAACAAGCCCAAATCCTATGGTTGGTGCTGTCGTTGTAAAAGATGGCAACATTGTCGGAATGGGTGCCCACATGCGTGCCGGTGAAGAACATGCTGAAATTCATGCTCTTCACATGGCTGGAGAAAGAGCAAAAGGCGCTACCGTTTATGTAACACTTGAACCGTGTAGCCATTTTGGAAAAACACCGCCTTGCTGTGAATTACTCATTGAAAAGGGAGTCCAGCGTGTTGTAATCGCCACCCTTGATTGCAATCCACTCGTTTCTGGTAATGGAAAAAGGAGATTAGAAGAAGCTGGAATCAAGGTGACTACTGGTGTTCTTGAAGCGGAAGCAACTTTATTAAATCGATACTTTTTTCACTATATGAAAACGAAACAGCCATTTGTAACAATAAAAACAGCAATGAGCTTAGATGGAAAAACAGCGACTGTAACGGGGGAAAGTAAGTGGATTACAGGTGAAGAAGCGCGAGCTGATGTTCACCAATATCGTCATATGCATGACGCTATCCTTGTCGGTGTGAATACAGTTATAACTGATAATCCACACTTAACAACACGAATTCCAAACGGAGGTAAACATCCTATACGCGTTATTTTAGATACCCACTTACGAACACCGCCATCTTCTCATGTCATAACAGATAGCTTAGCTCCGACATGGATTATTGTCGGTAAGGATGTAAATAAAGAGAAAATAGCGTCTTATGAATGTAACAATATAGCTGTATTCCAAATGAAAACGAAGCAAATTGAAATACAAGATGTCCTATCCCTACTCGGGGAGAAACAAATTCTTTCTCTGTTCGTTGAAGGTGGTCAAACAGTACATGCAAACTTCTTAAAAACAAATAGTTTTAATGAAATTGTGACCTATATAAGCCCAAAGTTAATTGGCGGAAAAGATGCACCCACTTTATTTGGCGGAGCTGGTTTTTCGAAGTTACAAGATGCACTTTCCTTAACAATTCAAGAGATGAAACAAATTGGTAATGATATAAAAATTGTTGCAACCTTAAAAAGCGAGGTGACGGAATGTTTACAGGAATTGTAGAAGAGTTAGGAACGATATCAAGCATGACTCAAAGTGGTGAAGCAATGAAGCTAACTATTAGCGCAAATCAAATTTTATCGGATGTTAAGCTAGGTGATAGTATCGCGGTTAACGGCATCTGCTTAACAGTAACTACTTTTACGACTACTTCATTCACTGTTGATGCAATGCCTGAAACAATGAATGCAACATCACTTCGTATGCTAAAGCCAAGTGCCAAAGTGAATTTAGAACGGGCAATGGCTGCGAACGGACGATTCGGTGGACATTTCGTCACCGGACATATCGATGGCATCGGTACGATTTTAACTAAAAAACAACATTACAATGCCATCTATTACAAAATAGCAATTTCTGATGAATTACTACGCTATTGTTTGCATAAAGGATCCGTTGCTATTGATGGCACTAGTTTAACAATATTTGATATAGACGAATCTTCAATTACAATTTCACTCATCCCCCACACAGTAAGCGAGTCTATAATCGGAGAAAAAAAAGCCGGGGACATCGTAAACATTGAGTGTGACATGATTGGAAAATATATTGAACGCTTTATTTCAAAGCCCGCAAAAGGAACAGATTCAATGACCGAAAGTTTTTTACAAGAAAACGGATTTCTATAAGGGGGAAGCACAATGTTTCATCGTATTGAAGAAGCTCTAGAAGATTTAAAACAAGGAAAAGTCGTTATCGTATGTGATGATGAAAACCGAGAAAATGAAGGCGATTTTATTGCTTTAGCAGAGTACATTACACCAGAAACGATTAATTTTATGATTACACACGGTCGTGGTCTCGTTTGCGTACCGATTACGGAGCAATACGCAGAGCGTCTACAGTTAGAACCAATGGTTTCTCATAATACGGATTCACATCATACTGCTTTTACAGTAAGCATCGATCACGTTTCTACAACAACAGGCATTAGTGCTCATGAGCGTGCTACAACAATACAGGAATTATTAAATCCCGCATCTAAAGGAACTGATTTTAACCGCCCTGGACATATCTTTCCATTAATTGCGAAAGAAGGTGGCGTCCTTCGCCGCGCAGGTCATACAGAAGCTGCTGTTGATTTAGCAAAACTTTGCGGAACTGAGCCAGCTGGCGTCATTTGCGAGATTATAAATGAAGATGGGACGATGGCACGTGTACCTGATTTAATACAGTGTGCAAAACAATTTGATATAAAAATGATTACAATTGAAGATTTAATTGCTTATCGCCGCCATCACGAAACACTTGTGACGAGAGAAGTGGAAATTACATTACCTACAGATTTCGGTACTTTTCATGCAATTGGCTATTCTAACTCATTAGATATGAAAGAACATATCGCGCTCGTAAAAGGTGATATTTCAACAGGCGAACCTGTACTTGTACGCGTTCATTCAGAATGCTTAACAGGAGATGTATTTGGTTCATTCCGCTGTGATTGTGGACCACAGCTACATGCTGCACTTGCTCAAATTGAGCGTGAAGGAAAAGGCGTTCTTCTCTATATGAGACAAGAAGGACGAGGCATTGGCCTTCTGAATAAGCTTCGCGCTTATAAGTTACAAGAAGAAGGGTTAGATACTGTAGAAGCAAATGAAAAACTTGGGTTCCCAGCTGATCTTCGTGATTACGGTATTGGCGCTCAAATTTTAAAAGATTTAGGCTTACAAAGTTTACGATTATTAACGAATAATCCACGAAAAATTGCTGGCTTACAAGGTTACGATTTAAAAGTAACCGAGCGTGTACCGTTGCAAATGCCAACAAAAGAAGAAAATAAAACGTATTTACAAACGAAAGTAAGCAAATTAGGACATTTACTAAACTTATAATTAAGGGAGAGATACATTATGGTATTCGAAGGTCATTTAGTTGGTACAGGATTAAAAGTTGGGGTTGTTGTTGGACGTTTTAATGAGTTTATTACAAGTAAGTTACTTGGCGGAGCTTTAGATGGATTAAAGCGTCACGGTGTAGAAGAGAATGCTATTGATGTTGCATGGGTTCCTGGTGCATTTGAAATTCCTTTAATCGCTAAAAAGATGGCAAATAGCGGAAAATATGATGCTGTTATTACATTAGGTACAGTAATTCGCGGTGCTACAACGCATTACGATTACGTTTGTAATGAAGTAGCAAAAGGTGTTGCATCTTTATCACTACAAACGGACATTCCAGTTATTTTCGGTGTATTAACAACAGAAACAATTGAACAAGCGATTGAACGTGCAGGTACAAAAGCTGGCAATAAAGGATATGAATCAGCAGTTGCTGCGATCGAAATGGCTCATTTATCAAAACAATGGGCTTAAAAAAAGAGGCTGCGGCCTCTTTTTTTATTTTTTCACCTTTTTTCGTACATCTTCTATTAATTCATCCATCGTTTTTCCTTCTGTTTTTATACGAAGAGTTTGTGCTGTTCTCCACACATTTTCTCTCTTTTTCGCTTCTTCTATAATAGAAATTTCCTTCCTTACTTCTTTTAAATCTTTTCCTTCTGTTTCAAGTCCAAAATGTTCAGCTTTCGTTCGAAAATGCTGTTCAATTCTTTGTTGCATTTCTTTTTGTTCAGGATTTTCAGCCGCCTTAACTGGATCAGCACTTATCGCTTTTATTAAAATCAGACAAGTCATAATGGCTAATATGTATTTGTACATGTAAAATCCTCCAACCCGATATAAATTACATTTTTACTATGTACAATTAGAGCTTGGAAAATTCGTCCACAGAATTATTTTTCTCGTCCAAAAGTGACTACTATCAAGCGTTAATGGACTTTTATTACATTTTATTTACAAAAAAAAGCAAACCCTTTAAAGAGTTTGCTTTTCATCTATCTTATAGCGCACATTCTTCAATCTCAAATCCTAAATCTTCAATCATACCCCAGTCCGCAGTCGGCTCTTGTCCAGCTGTTGTTAAATAGTCCCCGACAAAGATAGAGTTTGCTGCAAATAAACCAAGTGGCTGTACAGAACGTAAATTAAGTTCTCGACCGCCTGAAATACGAATTTCTTTTGTTGGATTTACAAAACGCATCATCGCCAGCACTTTTAAACATTCTACAGGTGTTAATTCTTTTTGTCCTTCCAGCGGAGTACCCTTTACAGCAACAAGGAAATTACACGGAATAGAATCCGCATCTAAACGTTGTAATTCAAAGGCAATTTCAGCGCGCTGTTCAATCGTTTCTCCCATTCCGAAAATTGCTCCAGAGCATGGAGAAATACCGGCTTGCTTCGCTTTTTGGACTGTATCAACACGATCGTCATACGTATGCGTTGAGCAAATGCTATCATAATTGTTAGCATGCGTATTTAAATTGTGGTTATAACGATGCACACCAGCTTCTGCTAACTGACCTGCTTGATCTTCATTTAAAAATCCTAAACAACAGCAAATTTTCAAATCTGTCGTTTCACGAATTTCCTTAACTGCTCCAATAACGTGATTTACTTCTTTATCCGTCGGACGACGACCAGATGCAACAATACAATATGTACCTGCTTTACGACGAATTGCTTCGTGCGCTCCTTCAACAATTTTCTCTTGTGTTAACCATGCATACTTATCAATCGGTGCTTCTGAAATAATAGACTGTGAACAGTACCCGCAATCTTCAGGACATAATCCAGATTTCGTATTTATAATCATGTTCAACTTTACTTTCTTACCAAAATGATGATGGCGAATGATGTAAGCTGCATTCATAATTTCTAAAACCTCTGTATCATCAGCTTCTAATATTGCAATTGCATCTTCTTTCGTAATCATTTTCTCTTCTACTACGTCGTATGCAAGTTTTTTCCAATCCCTTTTTGTTTGTACTTGTTTCATTTCATCTCTTCCCCTCTTTTGTTATATACGTAAATAAAGCATGATATGTTGCTACTATCCCTTCTTTTTCCGTGAAGTCTCTTTCGTATATACGAAGCATCGTACGAAAGAGTGAAGGGCTTTGACAATAAGACTCTTCATTACTATTGGTCGCTCCTACTTTTCGAATAGAATGTAGGAATTCCCTAACTTCTGCAAATCTTTCTATGTAACATGTTTCAGAAACATGCACATCCCCTGTTTCTATCTTGCATATATGAAGCAACTGATCTTTCGAATAAAAACGTTGACCAATCAAAGTTTCATTTTGAATGTTTTTTTCCTCTTTCGCTCGCTGAAACGAAGCATGGAGCTCTTGAAAAGTTTCTTGTCCAAAGGTGGAAAAGAGTACTATCCCATCTGTAGACAAATGATGAAATAAATTTCTTATCACTTGTTTTACATTGTTAAGCCATTGAAATGTGGCATTCGAAATAATAACATCATATGATTCTTCTAATCGTAATCGTTCAATATCCTCACAATGAAACGTCACATTTTCGGTATTTTGTCTAGTTTTTGCAATCGTAATCATACTTTCAGCAAAATCAACGGCTGTAATTTGTGCTTTTGGAAATAACTTTGATAATTGCTCTGTGACATAACCTGTCCCGCATCCAAGTTCTAAAATACGTATTGATGATGTTTCACTATATCGCCGCTTCAATATAGAAAGTAACGAATGTGCCATCTTTTTTTGTACATTTGCATATTGATCGTAAGATACGGCTGCCCCATTAAACCGTTTTTGTAGTAACGTTTTGTTGATCATGTCGTATCCCCTCTACAAATTGGATTATCTCATTCGCGCAATATTCGAAATTCGTTACACATAATGCATGACCAGCCCCGCTTACTACTTTTAGCGTAGCATTCGTATTCTCCGTCATATTATGAGCTGCGGATAATGGACATATCACATCCTGTTCTCCATGAAGAAGTAACAACGGGACTTTGATATCTGTTAATTCGTTTCTCATATCTGTTTCTATTAAATAATCTAAGCCTAATTGTAAAGACTGAATCGAGTCCCCTTTAAAATTCAGCGCAATCTCTTTAAAACTCGTATTCTCCTTCAGCTCATTTTTTGTAAACATATTTTCATAGAAACGATTCAAAGTATCTTCTTTCTTTCTCGTTAAATTCTTTTTCATACGTTCTACATGCAAAGAATTCCATCCGCTTGTATAGTCGCTCGTATTTGTAAATTTAGCAGTACCACCAATTAGTACAATACCTTTCGCCTTAATCTTTTTATAAGCTTGAATTGCCGCTAATGCTCCTAATGACCATCCAACTAAAATTACATTTTCATCACGTGCTACCTCTATTATTCGTCCCGCAAATTCACTTTGTTCTTTCACATTACGCCAATCTAAACATTGAACAGGATAGTCTTTAAAATACGGAAGTACAAAAGTCCAAACATCTTCTTCCATTCCCCACCCAGGAATAAAAATAACCTTTAGCTCTTTCATACTAAAAACCCCTCTTCTTTACCGATGCGTATAATATGCTGAATGGCCCATTTTAAATCCGCCATTGTATGTTGTGACGTAACAGCAAAGCGAATTCGGGAACTACCAATCGGAACAGTTGGCGGACGAATTGCAATGGCTGCGATACCTATCTCTTGTAATCTTTCACTAAACCGTAAAGCATTTTCATTTGAACCGACTACAATTGGTACAATATGAGTTGAGCTATTCCCAATGTCAAAACCAGCTTCTTGTAAATGCGTCCTGAAATATGCACCACTCGCTATAAGGTTCTCTCTTCTTTCGTTATCTTCTTTTACAATCTCAATTGCTTTTTGCACTGCTCCTAATGCTCCTGGTGGTAAAGCTGTAGTAAAAACAAAGCTTCTCATCATATTTTGTAAGTACTCTATATAAATTGCATCACCTGTTAAATACGCACCATAACACCCTAAAGCCTTGCTAAACGTCCCCATATGTATATCGATTTTTTGAGCAAGATTTTTTTCTATATGAGATAATCCAGCTCCACCGATTCCATATATTCCACTCGCATGTGCTTCATCAACTATAATGATTGCCCCGTATTTCTCTTTCAGCTTCACTAAATCTCTCAAATATGCAGTATCACCATCCATACTAAAAACAGTATCAGTTACGATTAATTTCCTCTTTTCAGGTGACGCTACTTTCAACATCTTCTCTAAATGATCCAAATCATTATGACGATACCTTTTATGTTCTGCACCGCTTAATATAATTCCATCAACAATACTTGCGTGATTTAATTTATCACTAAAAACAATATCATGACGACCAGCTAAAGAAGATAGTACACCTACATTTGCTGTATACCCACTATTTACGATTAACGCTCTTTCAGTACCTTTCCAGTTGCATATACTTCTCTCAACCTCTTCATACAGTGGATAATTTCCTACAACGAGACGAGATGCTGTCGCTCCAGTTCCATATTTTCTTGTGCAAGCAATAGCAGCTTCTTTCAACCTTTCATCTCCAGCTAACCCTAAATAATTATTTGACGCTAAATTTAGCATCCTTTTCTCATTTCGAATAAGCCATGTCTCTTCCGCTTTCTCTGTCACATGCAAATTACGATACTGTCCTTGCTCTCTTAATTGTTCTATTTTAGATTGAAGATGCGCGCGCCACTTTTGATTCATTTTGGATGGACTCCTCTAATTTTGAAATCATAATATGTTCTTTTGCCGATTCCAATAATTCTTCCCTAGTAAAATCACCTTCAAGGAATGGTAATAAACCTAAAACCGGTACCCCGCTCAACTCTTCAATCATTTCTTTGTTTTCTTGTACTCTTTCTTTTTCACATTCTTTACAACCAGACAAAATGACACCTGCTACTGTTAAGCCATGTGCCCTTGCATAAGAAATCGTTAAGACAGTATGATTCACTGTTCCTAGTGTAGGACGCGCTACTACAATAAGAGGAAGCTGTAATTCTTTTGCAAAATCGATTACTAAAGCATCTTCTGTATATGGGACTGCAAGCCCACCAGCCCCTTCTACAAATAGGCTATTAAACTCTTTTAGTAGTTCATTATAGTGATCAGTAATTTCTTTTAACGTTACTGTCCTTTCAGCTCTTTTCATAGCAAGTCTCGGAGCAAGTGGTTCTTCAATAGAATACGGACAAATTTCTTCTTCTCTTGTCGATACACCCGATAAGGCTTTTAACCTTGCTGCATCTCCCTCTGCGTTTGATGCAGCATGTCCACTTTGCAACGGTTTATATACCCCTACGTTATATCCCAATTCTCTAAATACACCTGCTAACGCACCTGCAACCACAGTTTTTCCAACTTCAGTATCAGTTGCCGTTATGAAAAAACCACTCATTATTCTTCCTCCGTAACATCCGAGATTGCTTTATATAAAATGCGTAACATCTCATCAATTTCAGCAATTGTAGATGCAAGAGGAGGCATAAATACAATGGTGTTACCAAGCGGACGTAAAATCATGCCTAACTCTCTTGAGCGTTTACATACTTGAACACCGACTCTTTCTGTCCATTCATACGATTCTTTCATTTCTTTATTTTTCACAAGTTCAATACCAATCATTAATCCGCACTGACGAATATCACCTACGTGCTTATATTCATTAAGCGCTTCTAATTGCCCCGCTACATATTCTGTTTTATGCGCAACAGATTCTATTAAATTAGTTTTTTCATATAGTTCTAGATTCGCAATTGCTACCGCACACCCTAACGGATTACCTGTGTAACTATGCCCATGGAAAAATGTTTTTTGTTCCTCATACTCTCCTAAGAAGGCATTATATATTTCGTCTGTCGTTACCGTAACAGCAATTGGTAAATATCCACCTGTTAAACCTTTCCCAGCTGTTAAAATGTCCGGCGTCACATTTTCATGTTCACACGCAAACATTTTCCCCGTACGCCCAAACCCAGTCGCTACCTCATCTGTAATAAATAAAACATTATATTTTGTACATAAATTACGTAGCCCTTTTAAATATCCTTTTGGCATTGTAATCATGCCTCCAGCACCTTGCATTAAAGGTTCTACAATAATTGCTGCAATTTCTTCATGTTTTTCTTTCAGCAATTCTTCCATTTCTTCTAAATGCTTATTCACAATTTCTTCCTTGTTATTTCCATAAGGAGAACGATATGTATACGGATACGGCATTTTAATTGCCTCAAATAATAGTGAACTATACACTTGGTGAAACAAGTCTATCGCTCCTACTGAAACTGCTCCAATTGTATCACCGTGATACGCTTCTTTTAATGTAACAAATCTTTGTTTTCTCGGTTTCCCTTTGTGCTGCCAATATTGAAAAGCCATCTTAATTGCAATTTCAACAGCGGTAGAACCAGAGTCTGAATAAAATACTTTCTTCAAGCCTTCTGGTACAACATCAATTATTTTTTCTGCTAATAAAATAGATGGAACGTTAGCAAGTCCTAACATAGTAGAATGAGCAATTTTATTTAATTGCTCACGAATTGCCTCATCTAGTTCCGGTACTTGATGCCCATGAACATTTAACCAAATAGACGAAACACCGTCCCAATATTCATTTCCATTTACATCGTATAGCTTTCTTCCCTCTCCACGTTCAATAATGACAGGATCTTCTTCTAAATAATCTTTCATTTGTGTAAATGGGTGCCATACGTAATCTTTATTCTTCTTCGATAATTCTTCATATGTATAAGACGATTTTTCACTCGTGTTACTATTAACAGCCACAATTGTCACCCCTAATGTTAACTTGTTTATAAATATAGTTAACATTAAAAACAAATGACTGTCAATTATTTTTAAATCAAATAGTTCTTAAAAAAGAACAACTTATCATACGATAAGTTGTTCTACTTTCCATGTTGTATCTTTCCAATTTCTAAAATAATCTCTTCCTCTTTTTTTCCTTCTGTATCAATTCCAAGTTGCTTAGCATGCTCAATTAATAAATCATGGCGCTGCTCAAACCTAGCGGTATCTACTTCTTTCGTAATCTCTTCTTTTGTTTTCCCTTCAGTAGAAACTCCTAGTTTTGCAGCTGATTTTTCCATCGATTTCTTCTCTTCAGTTTCTTTCACTTTCTTCACTTCTGACTGCTGTATTTGCTTTTGTTTCGACTGCTCTGATTCAGCTGCAAAAGCTGTGTAAATTCCAGCACTTCCGCCAACGACTAGTAAGGTGGTAAAAAGAATTATTTTTTTCTTCACTCTTTCCTCCCCTTTCAAATTCATTATAACGCACATTTTTACAGCATTAAAAACATTTTTCCTTTATTCCCCTAAAAAAATATCGAATATTTTTATTGACATGTATGATGAATATATGATAAAAATTTAACTAACATCATATGAATCGGCGTTGATAGGATTTAGTAGTACTTCGTTTTCTGATTTCAGAGAGCTGGTGGTCGGTGCGAACCAGTACAGAGCGATTTATGAATTACCCCCTGGAGCTTCTTTTACGAAACGTGAGGAGTAGTGAAAGACGGTTTAGACCGTTATGTCTAAAGAGTGGTGAAACGACACTGTTTCACAATTTAGGGTGGTACCGCGAATTTTTCGTCCCTGCATATATTGCAGGGGCGTTTTTATTTTATTAGCGCATATCATATGGCCCTTTATTTTGTGATACATTCCTTTCACAAGCTAGGGTGGTACCGCGATTTCTTCGTCCCTGCATAATTATATGCAGGGGCGTTTTTTTATTCCAATCTTTATTGAGCGATTATCCTAAAAATTTGAGATAGGAGAGATACAAAGCTTGATAAATCCCGATTATTTAAACTTTATGATGAAAAACAATTACCGGTAATTTGTCGAAAAATTCTAAATTTTAAAAGGAGATATACAGTATTGGCGAATTTTATATAAAAAAGAGCTATTTTAGATTAATTAGGAGGGGAAAACAATGATTTCAAAAATTGAATCTATTCTTTTAACATTTTTTATCTTTTTCTGTATTGGCTTTAGTGTTATTCAATTAGAAGTTTCACCACATATCCCAATTTTATTCGGCATCGTTATTTTATTAGCGTTTGGATTTATGAAAAAAATCTCTTGGTCTACTATGGAAAAAGGGATGATAAGTAGTATTTCAGCTGGTATTCCATCTATTTTTATTTTCTTACTTGTAGGAGTATTAATTAGTGTTTGGATCGCAGCTGGAACAATTCCAACTTTAATGGTATACGGATTCCAACTTGTATCTCCAAAAATTTTCGTTCCTACTGTTTTTGTTGTTTGTGCAATTGTTGGAACAAGTATCGGTAGTGCATTTACAACTGCAGCAACAGTAGGGCTTGCCTTTATGGGAATGGGTAGTGCTCTCGGATACGATCCAGCTCTTATTGCTGGTGCAATTATTTCTGGTGCATTCTTTGGGGATAAAATGTCTCCTTTATCTGATACAACAAACTTAGCTCCAGCTGTAACTGGTGTAGATTTATTTGAACATATTCGCAACATGCTTTGGACAACAGTCCCTGCTTTCATTATTGCTTTTATCGCATTTTTCATTTTAGGAAGCGGCACTAGAGGAGACGTTGATTTCACAAACTTTATTAGTACGTTAGAAAAAAATGCAACGATTTCTATCGTTACACTTATTCCGATTTTATTACTGTTCCTATTCGCATTTAAGAAAGTACCCGCAGTTCCAACATTACTTGCAGGAATCGTAGTAGGGATCATCATTCTCTTTATTTTTAACCCTAGTACTTCTTTAGCTGATTTAATGAAAATTATGCAAGATGGTTACGTTTCTAAAACTGGTATAAAAGATATTGATAGCTTATTATCTCGCGGTGGTTTACAAAGTATGATGATGTCAATTGCTCTTATTTTCCTAGCTCTTTGTATGGGTGGTTTACTACAAGGAATGGGCATTATCACGCAGCTGATGAATATCATCTCTAGCTTCGTAAAAAATAGTACACGCTTAATCGTCTCTACCGCTTTCACTGCAATTGGTGTAAACTTCTTACTTGGTGAACAATACTTATCAATCGTTTTAACAGGACAAGCATTCGCTAACAAATACGATGAAGTCGGTTTAGAACGTCGTAATTTATCACGAGTATTAGAAGATGCTGGTACAGTAATTAATCCGCTCGTACCATGGGGTGTAAGCGGCGTATTCTTAACAAACGTCCTTAGCGTTCCAACATTCGATTATGTTCCATACGCAATCTTCTGTTTAGCTTGCCCAGTCTTAACAATTATTGTTGGTTTCACTGGATTTGGTCTTTCATGGAAGAAAGAAAAAGCAGTACCAGTTTCATAATATAGAATAAAAAAAGGATTACCGTAATCGGTAATCCTTTTTTTCATACAACACTTTACTATCTATTTATTTGCTTTCTTTCTTCTAAATAACATAAGTAATCCCGCTCCAACAAACGCCAGACCAGCTCCAATTGTAGAAGCAATACTCGCACCTGTTTTCGGTAAATCACGTTCCTCTTTATTTTCACTTACAGTTGTTGTTTCTTTTGTATTTTGATTATCCGTTGTAGTTTGTCCAGATCCTGCGTTGTTTCCATCTTGTTTTGGTTCATTTCCATTATTACCTTCATCTGTTGGCGGTGCCGTTGGATTCTCCCCATTATTGCCATCACCTGTTGGTGGTGTCGTTGGATTCTCTCCATTATTGCCATCACCTGTTGGCGGTGTCGTTGGATTCTCTCCACCAGTTTCCTTATCACCGTCGTTCTTCTTCGTTATATCAATTGCATATTTAGCGAATTCATTTTCAGATGGTCCAACATATGATATTTTTCCATCTTTCTTTATATATTTTTGTGCATTTGGTGAAGAATCAAATGTTGTATTTAATTTATCTGCAATAATCGGTTTAAACGCCCAATTTTGATCTGCTGCTGGATTAATAACTGGTGTTTCTTGCATGTACTTCACAATAATCTGACGTGTTTCATCTTGCGATTGGTATACAACTTCGCCTTTACTTACACCAGGGAACGTTTGGCTACTTCCGCGATAGTTATTTGTAGCTACAATGAACTCTTGATTGTCAGCTACAGGCTTACCTTCATACGTCATATTTACAATACGATTCGTATTTTCATTTACAACTTTGCCATCTTTATCGTATTTCGCTGGTTGCGTTACGTCAATTTCGTATTTTAAGCCATCTAAAACATCAAAATTATATGTAGGATAACCTATATTTACTAGTGGCTGTTCTTCTGTTTTCTTTGAATCAATTTGATTAAATTGACCAGCAGACATTTCAAGCCATTCTTTCACTTGTGCCCCGCTTACTTTTACAGCATATAATGTATTTGGATATACATATAAATCCGCTACGTTTTTAATTGCTAACGTCCCTGCTGGAATATCCGTATAATATGTAGCACCGTTTCGGCCACCTGCTTTAAATGGTGCTCCTGCGGATAATACCGGAATTCCTTTATATTTACTATATTGTCCGTTTTCAGCGAATAACTTTTCTACATACCATTTTTGTGCATTCGTCACAAGTTGTACGGAAGGATCATCTTGTACTAATGAAAAATAACTATTAATTGGTGCTGTCGTTTTACCTACAGCTGTATTTACATAGTTAATTGTTGCTTCATGATCATCTTTAATTTCATTAACTAGTTTTTGATCGGATTCTACTAATGGATTCCCTTTATTATCAGCAATTGGACGAACTTGTGGTTTAGATTGCTCTTTTTGTACTTGCCATTTTCCGTCTACCTTTTTCAATTGCATATCAATAATCCCTAAATTACTTCCAAAAACACCTGGCATTACAACCGGAACACCATTAAATGTATCTGTTACTACAGTATGTGAGTGTCCCATTAATACTGCATCAACACCAGGAATTTCTGTTAAATAATACGATGCATTTTCCATTCCAACGTTGTATCCACTCTTATCAACACCTGAATGAGCTAACGCAACGATAACGTCTGCACCTTCTTCTTTCATTTTCGGTACCATGTTCTTCGCTGTTTGAACAATATCTTTCGCTTTTACTTTTCCTTCTAAATTTGCTTTATCCCAGTTCATAACTTGAGGTGGAACAAATCCCATTACACCAATTTTCACCTTTTGCTTTTGACCAGATTCATCCTCTACTTCTTTTTCAAAAATATGATATGGTTTAAAGTAATTTTTATCGTTCTCTTCATTATTATCGTGATCGTCTTTATAGACGTTCGAGTTAATAACTGGGAATTCCGTTTTACTAATTACTTTGTTTAAATAATCTAAGCCATAGTTAAATTCATGGTTTCCAAGAGAGATGACGTCATACTTCATTAAATTCATTAGACGATATAATGGATGTACATAACTCGGATCAACCGGCTTTTTCGGATCATTTATTTTATTCGCCACATAATCCCCAAGTGGCGTACCTTGTAATGCATCCCCATCATCAAATAAGACAGAGTTCTTCGCTTCTTCACGCGCTTTATTAACAAGTGTTGCAGTTTGCACGAGACCTACTTTATTATCTGTTTTCGTTTGATAATAATCGTAATTCATTAAGTTAACGTGAATATCTGATGTTTCTAAAATTCGTAAGTTAACTGTACTCTCCCCAGCTTTTTCCTCTGCATGAGCTGTTGTCGGCAGCACTTGCGGTGCTATAACGCCAATAGCAAGTGTTGCTCCAGCTAGCATTTTTGTTGACTTTTTCACAAAAAATCCCCCTTATACAATTACCCCAAAATAATGAAATGAATCTCTATCAGTCCCTAACCACATACCTTTTTGCTTCTATTAGAGCGATGATTTTCACTTTATCTGACATTATCATATCTAAAGTTCTTTCATACCGTCAATATTTTTTGACATACTTCTACAAATTTTCTGTAAAGTTATTGTGAATTTTTCATAAATATATACTATGCCCTTACATTGCTTATACTGCTGAATATGATACAATTACCAATTACAAGGAGGATGAATTTATGAAAAAAGTCATCTTAACAATTGTTTGTCTCCTCCTTCTAATCATTTCTTGTTCTAATTTTGAAAGGAACGATGAAATAGAACAAAAAGAAACTGAAGGAAAAGCAGAAAAAACATCTGCTCCGGGTTGGATTGATAAGCAAACGAGTGACTCTTTTTATCACCTCGTATTAGGTGATTCACTTGCAAAAGGATATGGCTCTACACAAGGGGGATTTGCCGAATTAGCTTCTAGACAATTAGAAGGACAAATTCATAAACCAATTACGGTAGAAAACCTCGGTGTAAATGGTCTCACTACAGATCGTCTCGTTAAGAAAGTCCAGTCAGAAGAAGTTCAACAAAAAATTAGGGAAGCAAATATCATTACTATTAGTATTGGAGGAAATAATTTATTCCGCTTAAATCGTGATGTAGGTGTTATAGATGGTATTAAAATGTTAAATAAAGAAAAAGCCCGTTTTGAAACGGATGTAAAAAATATTGTAAAGACCGTTCGAGATCAAAATCCGAATGCTTTACTCATTCTCTCTGAACTCTATAACCCTTTACAACTAGATGACTCCATCGCAAGTTATGCAGATATGTTTTTAGACGGTTGGAATGATTCTATTTATTCTATTTCAAAAGCACATCAACCGTCGATCGTTTTACCAATTCGCAAATTAATATCGAATGATAAAAAAGAGTTACTATTTGACCAAGTACACCCAAATGATAACGGTTATACGATTATTGCCAATACATTTACAAAGCAAGTGTTATCCTACAAATATTAAGGCTACCATGAAACAATTCTATTTTTATACCTTGTCTTTTTTGTTACAATGATAGTGGAAGGGGGCCGTTATATGGAATCACGCGAGTGGGAACGTATTGTTGATCATCTTCTTTCGCTAGTGCCTCTTTTTTATCGCAAATTTATGCTTCCTGGAGAGTTTTCTTCTCAAAGACATATGCCGCCATCACATACGCAAGTGTTACTGCTTTTGCATGAAAATGGTACATTAGCAGTTTCAGAAATTGGCAAGCGGCTAGCGATTTCACGGCCTAACATGACCCCTCTATTAAACAAACTTATTCAAGAAGAACTAATAGAGCGTCATTATAGCGAAAAAGATCGACGGGTCATTTTAATTTCCCTAACAACTGAAGGGAAATTGCTAGTAAATCAGTATCAGCAATTCATTTTAGACAAACTAAAAGAAAATTTTCAAACATTATCTGAGGAAGAGCGTGAAAAGCTCATTCATTCTCTTAAAACCATTCAAAATTTAATTTTGAAAACAAACGCATAAAGCTGCTTCTAAATAGAAGCAGCTTTATGATTCGTAATAATTACCATAGTATACATTTGAATATGGCCATGTCATTAAATACGGCTTTTGTTCTTGAACAGGTTGCTGCTGAGGCTGTTGCATTTGCTGTATTTGTTGCTGTGGATACACTCCGAATTGCTGCCTCATATCATTTACAGCATAATAATTTGTATACGGATATACTTGAGGTACGTAGTAATAATACATTCATTCTCTCCCCCTTTTTCTTAAACATATTCAAAGGAGAAAATGAATGTGACATTCTTTATATTTGTACAAGTGGTTCTCTCACTTGTTTCTTTCTTTTCTTCAAACGTAACTTACGATTCTTTTCATATAAATAATGCACTACGAAATATGAAATTACCCCAAACACAATTCCTATTATCGTCATACCAATTAATACATATACTTCACTCTGTAATAAGCTCTTTAACATCGTAAAAATATGGCTCGAAAACAAATTTGATATCGTAAATGGTTCATGATGTATTTTCTGTACATCAAATGGATAAATCATTTTCCCTAATGCATAAGCAAACGGAAATAAAAATACTGGGAGAAACGATATTTTCCCAATAATATTACCAATGACTGCGGCTGGAAAAGATCCCTTTGCTAACCTGACAATTGGATAAAATATTAAATATACGAGCGATGCCGTATAAATCACCAACATTTCTAAACCAAATCCAATAGCAAAACCTAACGACACTTTCTTTGCTCCTTCTGGCGATCGAAGCAACTTAAAATATTGAAACTTTAATATTCTCCACATTCGCTGAAAAAACGAATATGTTTTCTTAGTTGTTTTCAAATTCATCATCTCTTTAACTATATTTTTTTATCTAGTATGTCCTTACATGATATGAAAAATAAAGTGAAACTATAATCAGTGGGGGTTTTGTTCATCCCCCACTGATTATTAGCCTTCACCAATCGGGCGTTTACGGGCAGTTTATCTCCCACCTAACTTCTTTGCTCCAGCCGAATTTTGAGGTGGGAGTTTTACTGCCCGGCAAATAGCGGGATAAAATTAGTTTTCTCTTTTTATTATAAATGATATAGAGATAATTAACTAAATATACATCAGACATTTCAGCATAAAAAAACCTTCCTTTTAGGAAGGCTCCTCTATATTTTTAAACAAACTCACTAATAAAGCTTTTTGCGCATGCAGTCGATTACCAGCTTGCTCAAAAACGATAGACTGTGGCCCATCTATAATCTCTCCAGTTACTTCTTCTTCACGATGAGCAGGCAAACAGTGCAGGAAACGATATGTTTGCTTTGCATGTATAACAAGCTCTTTATTTACTTGGAAAGGCTGGAATAAAGTATATTTCTCTGCTTCTCCTTCTTGGCCCATACTCATCCAAACGTCAGTATAAATAAAATCCGCTCCACTTACCGCTAATTCAGGATTATGCAAAATCTCAATTTCAGCCCCTGTTTCATCTGCAATCGCTAACGCTTTTTTAACAATTTCTTCATTCGGTTCATACCCTACGGGAGTCGCAACAGTCATATTCATTCCGACTTTTGCACTTGCTAGCAATAGCGAATGACATACATTATTCCCATCACCTACGTAAGCTAATTTAATTCCTTTAAACGTATGAACTTCTTCATATATCGTCATTAAATCTGCCAACGCTTGGCAAGGGTGATGATCATCAGTTAAACCGTTAATAACTGGGATACTGGACTCTTTTGCAAGCTCTTCTACATCTGCATGCGAGAATGTACGTATCATAATTCCATCAATATAATGAGATAGTACTTTCGCAGTATCTGACACCGTTTCTCCTCTGCCAATTTGCATCTCTTTTCCACTTAAAAACATTCCATGTCCTCCGAGCTGTACCATCCCTGCTTCAAAAGAAACGCGAGTGCGAGTTGAATGTTTATCAAAAATGAGACCTAATATTTTCCCTTGTAATAAAGGCTCCTGCTTGTTCTTTTTTAAATATATAGCGAACTCAATTAAAGAAATGATTTCTTCTTGCGTCAATTCTTCTAACGTTAAAAGATCTTTCGTATTTAATTTCGGTACTTGTACAGTTGACATGAAATTTCCCCCTTATATTATTGATGCATTTTTTGTACAAACCACTTCTTTTATCATATATACTGCCTGTTCTAGCTCTTCATTCGTTACAATAAGTGGTGGTAATAGTCTTATAACATTAGGCCCTGCTTGTAATACGAGAAGTCCTGCTTTTTCTAATTGTTCTATGAAATTTGCAACCTCATGCTTACATTCGATTCCAATCATAAATCCCTTACCACGAATATTTTGAACACATTCAACGTGTCGTAATTCTTCTTGCAATTTCTTTAATACGTACTCGCCCTTTTCCTGTACCTCTTTAAAAAACGATTGTTCCTTAATGAATTGCAATACTTCTTTCGCTGCAGTCATAGCGATATAATTCCCACCGAAAGTTGAACCGTGTGACCCTGCAGTAAAAGAAGAACCCAGTTCTTTCCGGCCAATCATCGCTCCAACTGGAATACCATTCCCAAGCGCCTTTGCGATGGTAACGATATCAGGACCTATTCCCATTTGCTCATAAGCGAATAGTGTTCCTGCCCTGCCTATTCCAGTTTGTACTTCATCTATAATAAAAAGAGCATTGTACTGATTACATAGTTTTTCAATTTCCTTCAAAAAGGATGGATCAGCTAATATTACTCCTCCTTCTCCTTGAACAACTTCTACCATTACCGCCGCAACTTCTTCATTCATTACTTCCTCTAATGCTTGTATATCGTTAAATGGTGTATGTAAAAAAGACGGAAGTAATGGACCGAATCCTTCTTTCACTTTATCTTGCCCTGTTGCACTCATCGTTCCAAATGTTCTCCCGTGAAAAGATTGTTCACATGTTACTACGAGAGATTTTCCAGTATGCTTACGTGCTAGCTTTAAAGCCGCTTCATTTGCCTCCGCCCCGCTATTACAAAAAAACACATAATCTAATGCTGTATCTTCTGTTAATAACGATGCGACCTCTTCTTGTAAGGAGTTCGTAAACAAATTAGATATATGCCATATGTTTCTAAGTTGCTTTTCTACTGCCTTTACAACAGTAGGATGACAATGTCCTAAGTTACATACGCCAATCCCCGACGTAAAATCTAAGTATTGCGTACCATTTTTATCAATGACTGTTGTTCCATTCCCCTTTACAAACTCAATAGTTCTCCTGCCATACGTTTGAAAAAGATGACTTGTCATATGATACTTACTCCTTTCGTTACCGTGGTTCCAACACACTTTCCTGTGACCTCGGCAAAATCCTTTGTACCATTTACGATACTAACCTTTTTCACTCCCATTTTTAACGATGTAAGTGCCGCCTGTACTTTCGGGATCATCCCGCCTGTAATGACACCTTGTTCTATAAAAGTAAGAATTTCATATTCATCCATTTTCTTTACCAATCTTCCTTCGTGTAATACTCCATCTACGTCCGTTATAAAAATGAGTTCTTTTGCGGATAGTGCATATGCAATTCCAGCTGCAGCAGTATCTGCATTAATGTTATAAACTTCATTACCATTTATCCCGATTGGAGCAATAACAGGAATATAATTCATATCTATCAACCCTTTTAATAAGGCTGTTTCTACATAACTTACTTCTCCTACATATCCTATCTCACCAACAGGTTGAACTTGAAGTAAATTACCGTCACATCCTGAAAGCCCCACCGCAAGTAAATTATGTTTTTGTAAATTCATTACGATTTTTTTATTCGTACTTCCGCATAGCACCATTTGAACAACATCCATAACCTCTTTCGGCGTTACTCGTAATCCATCTTTCTTTTCTACCTTGATATTTGAGTCTTCTAACTTGGCATCAATTTCTGGGCCACCGCCATGGACAATAACAACCTTATACTTATTTTGCAATTTCTTTATGCAATCAAAAAACACACTATTTAATCGATTCAACATGCTACCGCCACATTTAACTACAATATAATCACTCATCTTCTCTCTCCTTATGTACGATAACAAGCATTTATTTTCACATATTCATAACTTAAGTCGCAGCCCCAAGCTGATCCCGTTTCATCTCCTAAATGTAAACACGCATCAATTTTTATTTCATGTTCTTGTAATTTCTTTTTCATTTCCTCTTCGGAAAACATTTGAGGCTCACTATTTTTTAATACGGCGATAGATTGAAGAGTGATATCAATTGTATTTGGGTTAATAGTTACTTTACTTTGTCCAATACTACTAATAATTCGTCCCCAATTTGGATCCTCACCATATATCGCTGTTTTCACAAGACTTGAACCGACTATTTGTTTTGCAATTTGCTTTGCTTCTTCATTTGTTCTAGCCCCTAACACGTTTACTTCTATTAACTTCGTAGCACCTTCACCATCTTGTGCAATTTTTTTCGCTAAATCTTCACATACCTTTTGTAAAGCAACTAAGAAAGTTTCCCAGTCTTCATGTTCCATATTCATCGTTTTCGTTTCTGATAATCCACTTGCCATAACGATGACCATATCATTTGTAGAAGTATCTCCGTCCACCGTAATTTGATTAAACGTATGATTCGTAATTTGTGATAATGCTGTTTGCAATACTTCATGCTCTATATTGGCGTCTGTTGTAATAAAACTAAGCATCGTTGCCATATTCGGTTTGATCATCCCTGAACCTTTTGCGACCCCAGCAATTTTCACTTCTTTCCCATCAATTATCATCTCATAGCAAGTTTCTTTCGTTATAAGGTCTGTCGTTAAAATTGCTTCACAAAAAGAATAAGCTTCACTTACTTCCTTTGTTGGCACAAGAGATTCAATTCCTTTTCGAATGATATCCATCGGTAAAGGTACTCCAATTACACCTGTTGAAGCGACTGCAACGTACTTTTCTTTTACTCCAAAGTGTTCCGCTCCTAATGTTCGCATCTCATAAGCATCTTGCAATCCTTTCATCCCCGTACAAGCATTTGCATTGCCGCTATTTACAACAATTGCTTGTAATTTCCCTTCTGCCGCTATGCTATCCTTCGTTACTTGCAACGGCGCTGCTTGTATTTGATTTGTTGTATACACAGCGGCACATGATGCTGGCACCTCACAAACGATTGCACCCACATCTTTTTTCACCTTTTTCAGACCATTTGCAGTACCGATTGCCGAAAAGCCTTTCGGCGTAACAATTGAACCATTTGCTAATTTTGTAATAGACGATGCTTTAATCATAATTTCCCCCTTATGGATAAAGCGGCATATGCTGTAAACCCGTTGTCTCTTCTAGTCCCGCTAATAAATTTGCATTTTGAACTGCTTGCCCTGCTGCGCCTTTCATCATATTGTCTATCACAGAAACTACTGTAATTCTTTCTGTTCTTTCATCGTAAGCCATCCCAATATCACAATAATTTGAGCCTCTTACTTCTTTCGGACTCGGAAATTCTCCTTGAGAACGAATTCGAACGAAAGCTGAATTGTGATACGTTTCTTCATACAACGTTTGAAGTTGCTGCATTTTGATTTCTTGTTTTACTTTCGCATAGAGTGTAACCATAATCCCTCTTGATATCGGTATTAAATGTGCATTAAATGTGATTGGCTTCGCTTTATCATTCCACTCTACAAGCATTTGCTCAATCTCAGGAACGTGCTGATGCTGATTTACTTTATAAATGTGAAGGTTATCATATAGCTCTGGAAAATGAGTCATTGTTGTTGGAGTTTTGCCTGCTCCAGATACACCTGACTTTGCATCAATGATAATCGAATCTTCTTCAATCATTCCGCTACGTACTAACGGCGCTATCGCTAATAATGCAGCTGTCGCAAAACATCCTGGGTTTGCAATTAAATCTGCATTTTGAATCTCGGACCTTTTCCATTCGCTTAACCCATAAACTGCTTTCTTAAGAATTTCTTCTTGTGCAGCTGGCCTTTTATACCACAGTTCATATGACGAAGGATCGATCATACGATAGTCTCCAGATAGGTCAATTACCTTTAAACCTACTGCTAATAATTTTGGAGTTAACTCTGCCGATACTCCTGCCGGGGTCGCTAAAAATACGATTTTCGCTTCCTTCTCCATTGCCTTTACATCAATTTCTTGTAATGTATGTACGAGAACATTTCGAAAATGCGGGTATACATTTGTTATACACTCGCCAACTTGCGAAAAAGAATGGAGAGATGCTATCGAAAAATACGGATGTTGCTCTAATAACCGAATTAACTCAATTCCTCCATATCCAGTTGCTCCAATAATTGCGACTTTCATAAGCTCCTCCTCATATCGATTCTTTAAGTTAAGTATGATTATAATATTGTATATTTATAGAGTCAATTAAATATTTATAAAATTTTCAAAACTTAAAAATCTTAATTTTACTGGAAAAATAATATACACAATCGAATTTTTATGCAAAAACAATGTATAGTAGTATTTCCATTTCACTTCAAGTACAATAAAACAATACATGTATACATACAGGCGGGGAAAAACATGAATGAAAAATTAATTGAGAAAATGATTATAAAAAGTTTTCGGAAATATCAATGTAATCCTGTTTCAAAAGAGGATCAGGAAATGCTAATTAAATATATTCAAATGATAATTCATTCAAATACTGAAATTGATGTATACGAGGCTGTTGAGGATATCGTTTACGATTATGTGACTGGAAAATAAAAAAATAGGAGATTTCCATATGGAAATCTCCTATTTTTTACTTAATGATTTGCCTGCAACACGTTCAAATAAACCTGGGAATAATGCGTAGAGCTTTGGCCCCATTCCCATCCACTTCGGCAAGTTTACTTCACGTTTTTTCGTTTGCATCGCCTTTACGATTTGTTCTGCTACATATGTTGGTTTTAACATGTAACGTCCCATATTTTTCACATATGTACCTGATTGATCGGCTATTTCAAAAAAGTTCGTATCTATCGGTCCCGGGTTAATTGCTGTTACATACACATTTGTGTTAGATAACTCCATGCGCAAACTATTCGTAAATCCTAATACAGCGTGTTTTGTTGCTGCATAAGCACTCGACTTCGGAGTTGCAATTTTTCCAGCCAATGAAGCAATATTAATAATTTGTCCTTCGTTCCTTTTTACCATATAAGGTAATACCGCTTTCGTACAAGCTACTAATCCAAATACATTTACTTGAAACATATCCTTTACTTCATCCATTGAAGCATCTTCAAACGTTTTAAAAATACCAAATCCCGCATTATTTACCAATATATCAATACGTCCTACTTCTTGTAATACCTTTGAAAAAACAGATTGTACTTTCGTTTCTTCACTTACATCTAATACATAGTAATAGCAAGGCGTATTATAAGTTTCTTTAATTTTGTCTGCTAATGCTTGTAGCTTCTCTTCTGTTCGGGCCATTAATACCGGCGTCGCCCCTTGCTCTGCAACCTGCATTGCAACTTGCTCTCCAATTCCACTAGAAGCACCTGTAATGACGATTACTTTTTCTTGTAAACGTCCCGTCATTGCTGTCACCTACTTTGCATAATAAATCAATTGTTGTGAAGATTCATCAATCATCACTTGTTGATTATATGCTAAAAAGTCTAATTGTCCAACAGTTTCTGAGATAGTAAGTGGCAATTGCTCTTTATATAATACCGGAAATAGTTTTACACATACTTCAAATGCTGTCATTGGCTTTTCCTTTAATAGTTCAAGCACTTTAAAAGCACGTGTCTCTTGCTTTTGTAATCTTGTTTCAATAAGTTGTTTCATATTCAGAACATCTTCCCCATGCCCTGATAAAATACGTGAAATATTCATTTCACTTAAACGTTTTAACGTTTGATTATACTGCAATAAAGGACGCGCTCTTTCTGTTTGCCCTTCATATGGTGGTTCTAATATTGGATTTGAAGAAATATGACTAATGAGAGCATCCCCACCAATTAATATTCCATCAGATTCTCTATATAATGAAATATGAGTGGAAGCATGACCCGGGGTTTCAATCACTGTAAATCCAGGTAACGAATCTATACGATCTCCCTCTCTCACGGTATGTGTTAACGATCTATTACAAGAATATTTGAGTGTCTTCGTCGTCAATAACGCCTCACCATTCAAAAACGCTGCTGGAACGCCGAACTGCAAGGCTGTCTCTTTAAAAAATTCATGATACCTCTTTAAAAATTCAGCATTCTGTGTAATCCACGGTTCATTCCAAGGATGTCCGATAATCTTTACTTTTTCAGAAAATGTATTTAAAAGTCCGCAATGATCCGCATGGTGATGCGTAATCACTACCGTTTCAATATCTTCTATCTTATACCCTAATGCACCTAATTGACTTTCTAATGCCTTCTTTGCTTCTTCTGTATTTGTCCCTGTATCAATTAACGTTAATGTTTCTCCCTCAACTAAAAACACATTCACTGTCTCAACTGCAAATGGAACAGGAATCTCCATTCGATGAATCGCCGTCATGCTTAGCCCCCCTGTCTTTTTCCGGTTCAAAATGAATACCTCTTCAGTTTACAACTTCCCTATAAATTTGTCATTATTTTCAGATAAAAAGAGGTGTTTTCCATAAAAAAACGAATGTATGTACATTTATAAGCATTTCTAACCAAATTCAAAGGAGGCACATCATGTCTATGCAAAACATTTCCTTTCTCGGTGCAGGCTCTATTGCCGAAGCGATTATTGGTGGTTTATTAAACGCAAATGTTGTTAAGGGAGAACATGTCACTGTAAGTAATCGTTCTAACGAGACAAGATTACAGGAGTTACATAAAAAATACGGTGTCAAAGGTACACATAATAAAAAGGAGTTACTTGCTGATGCAAATATTCTTTTTCTAGCGATGAAGCCAAAAGATGTCGCCGAAGCGATTATTCCTCTTAAAGAATACATAAATAATGACTTGCTTATTATTTCGTTACTAGCAGGTGTTTCTACTCATTCAATTAGAAGCCTACTTCAAAAAGACGTTCCGATTATTCGTGCAATGCCAAATACATCTGCGGCTATTTTAAAATCCGCTACTGCTATCTCACCTTCAGAACACACAACGGAGGAACATATTCGCATTGCAACATCGTTATTTGAAACGATTGGTCTCGTCTCTGTTGTAGAAGAAGAAGATATGCATGCTGTCACTGCATTATCCGGAAGTGGACCAGCTTATATTTATTATGTGGTAGAGGCAATGGAAGAGGCCGCAAAAAAAATTGGTTTAAAAGAAGATGTTGCAAAATCACTTATTCTTCAGACGATGATTGGTGCTGCTGAAATGCTAAAAGTAAGCGAAAAACACCCTTCTATTTTGCGAAAAGAAATTACTTCTCCTGGCGGAACTACCGAAGCAGGTATTGAAGTATTACAGGAGCATAATTTTCAACAAGCATTAATCTCCTGTATTACACAAGCAACGAAACGATCACACGATCTTGGAAAAACATTAGAAAAAATAGCAGAAGAAAAATAAAAAACGGAGCTCAACTTTATTTGAGCTCCGTTTTTTATTTTAATCATATGATATGCTTTTAGTTATTACTCTTACCAAAAATCTCTTCTTGCAGACGACGACCTGTTGGTGTTGCTGCAAGTCCACCTTCTGCTGTTTCACGAAGTGCTACTGGCATCGTTTGTCCAATTCTAAACATCGCCTCAATGACTTCATCACATGGAATTGTACTAGTTACACCAGCTAATGATAAATCAGCTGAAATCATGGCATTCGCAGCTCCTGCTGCATTACGTTTTACACAAGGTACTTCTACAAGCCCTGCAACAGGATCACATACTAAACCAAGCATATTCTTTAATGAAATCGCCATCGCTGTAGCTGCTTGATCTTGTGTTCCACCAGCCATCTCAACTGCTGCTGCTGCTGCCATTCCACTTGCTGAACCTACTTCAGCTTGGCAACCTCCTGCCGCGCCGGAAATACAAGCATTATTCGCAACAACCATACCGAAAGCTCCTGCTGTAAATAAAAATTCAATCATTTCTTCGCGTGTCGGCTGTAATTTTTCTTGCAGTGCAAAGAGTACACCTGGCACTGTTCCAGCAGATCCTGCTGTTGGTGTTGCACAAATGATTCCCATCGCCGCGTTTACTTCATTTGTTGCGACAGCTCTACTCACTGCGTCCAAAATTGTATCTCCAGATAAGCCTTTTCCACTCTTTAAATACGCTTGGACTTTCACAGCATCCCCGCCAGTTAAACCAGTCGGTGATTTTACACCACGAATACCTCGTTCTACTGCTTGCTCCATCACGACTAAGTTCTTTTCCATTCCAGCAATTACTTCTTCACGTGAGATACTTCTTGTTTCCATTTCACATTGAATCATAATTTCTGCGATTTTTACATTTTGCTCTTTAGCTTGCGCCACTAGTTCCGCTGCGTTCCGAAACATGGTGTGTCCCCCCTGCAATTAATCCATAATAGTTACTTGACAAATATTTTGTTGCCCATTTATTTCTGCGATTACTTCATCTGCTAATAATTCATCTGTTTCAATGACCATAAGCGCTCTTCTTCCTTTTTCTTTACGAGAAACACTCATTGTACTAATGTTAATCTCATGCTTAGCAAGGATCGAAGCTACAGCTGCGATAGCACCAAAGCGATCGTTATTTACAATAAGTAGTGCTGGACTCGTGCCTGTTAATTGAAGATCGAATCCGTTTAATTCTACTACTTCAATTTTACCGCCACCAATTGAGCAAGCAACAACTTCAATTTCCTCTTCACCTTTATACAGACGAATTTTCGCTGTATTTGGATGCGGAGCATTTGCATCTTCTTCAATGAATTCCACTTCAATCCCGCGTTCTTTTGCAATATCTAACGCACTTGGAATACGTAAATCATCTGTTTCAAATCCTAGTATTCCACCGATTAGCGCTACATCCGTACCGTGACCACGGTATGTTTTTGCAAATGAACCATATAATGAAATGCTAACTCTCTCTGGCTCATGACGAAACAGCTGACGAGCAACTTGCCCCATTCTTGCCGCGCCTGCTGTATGTGAACTTGATGGACCAATCATAACCGGACCAATAATATCAAACACTGAGCGGTACTTCATCATAACTCCCCCTAAACCTCTATGAAAATTTTTTCTACTATTCTATTAAGCTGCCACATCTGTTGCTTTTCCAGCCGTACCACGAATTAGATAGTTTTTGAATAGCAGTGGACCAATATATCCTGAAATAATACCAAATACCATAATACACAAGAAACATAACGTTACTTTCATTGGATCATTAAATCTAATCCTTCTGGTACACGTTTTTTAATTTGTTTTATTAAAAATGATATAAGATAACCAGCAATAAAGCCTGGTAGCAATCAAAATTTTAACACAGAAGCCCCTACAAGGATAGCATAAACAGGTGATACACCCATCGCTAATGCGCTACTCCGCCTAGACTACCTGCTGATTGTCCAACCTCTTTTAAAAATGGCATACCAATTAAATCTCCACCAACGTATAATTGAAAAGCTTCAACTAAGAAACTTGCAACGGCCGTATTCGCTAAAGCTCCCATTGCTTTCATACCGTTTGGTGCTTTAAAACTAAAGAGTGAAAAAAGACTTAGTACAAATAATAGTAATATCGTTCCCTTAATAATCTCCACGATGCCCTCTCACTTTTTAGTCAATTTCGTTTGTTACGAAAAATGGCTAAAACGCACGCTGTAACTTACTATAAAGTGAAACTTTAATCAGTGGGGGGTTTGTCCATCCCCACTGATTATTAGCCTTCACCAATCGGGCATTTACGGGCATTTATCTCCCAACTAACTTCCTCGCATTCGCTGAATTTTGAGGCGGGAGTCTTACTGCCGGCGAATAGCGGGATAAATTATAATGTGCCCTCATTATAGCTTGTTTTTTATGAAACGCTTACTTTTATTGAATTTTAAAATTTCTGAATAAAAGTCTGTTTTTCCTATTTGTATCACTTGTATGTCGTCCTACTTATATAACAGTTTTTCTAAAAAATCGATATTATATATTTTTATCCTATATCTCTAAACCATTACAACTTTCTGTGTTATCCAATATAAATATAAAATGATAACAGTTTTAGTAAAAAAAAAATTTATTATAAATAAAAAAAATGGCAAACATATGTTACCATTTTTTTGAATATCACTTTTCTACTGGAAATGATTTCAAATCCATCGCGATTTCTGTATTAGAAAATAACTCTCTTGCTTCTTTCAGCAATTCCTTATATGTATCTCCTTGATAACGAGAACTAATATGAGTCAATATTAATCGCTTTACATTTGCATTTAATGCAATACGCGCAGCTTGTTCTGTTGTTGAATGGAAATAGTCATGTGCTTGCTGTTCATCTTCTGCCGCAAAAGTCGCTTCATGAACAAGTACGTCAGCATCTTGCGCAAGCTCTCTACTCGCTTCGCAATAGCGTGTATCACCTAAAATTGTAATAACCCTTCCTTTTTGAGGCGGGCCGATAAAATCTTTTCCATTTAACACTGTGCCATTCTCTAATTCAACTACTTCACCATCTTTTAAACGTTTAAAAACCGGACCAGGTTTCACACCCATTCCCAGCAACTTATCCACTAAAAGAGCTCCCTGTATATCTTTCTCTACAATTCGATATCCGAAACATTCGATTCCGTGTGATAACCTTTTTGTTTCTACACAGAATTCATTATCCTCAAACACAATACCTTCTTCCGTAATCTCAACGATTTCAAGTGGATATTTAACATGTGTCGTACTTACTAATAATGCTACTTCAATAAATTGTTTAATTCCTTTTGGGCCGTACACTGTTAACGGCGTCGTTCCTCCTTGAAAAGAACGGCTCCCTAATAAACCAGGCAAACCAAAAATATGATCTCCATGTAAATGGGTAATAAATATTTTTTCAATGCGTCTTGGACGTACAGATGTATGTAAAATTTGATGCTGAGTCGCTTCACCACAGTCAAATAGCCACGTTTGCCCTCGTTCTTCTAACAATTGTAAGGCGATTGCTGAAACGTTCCTTCCTTTTGAAGGAACACCTGCACCAGTTCCTAAAAATACAAATTCCACTTTCTTTCCTCCAGCTCTTTATATAATCTATCTTTCATCTTACGGAATGTTATTTCAAATGGCAAATTGAATTTACATAGACAATCATCTAGACAACTATATAACACGAACATTTAAATAAAAAACTTAACAGTCGTTCGTGTTTTGTAGTAATATAACTATATCACATATAAAGGGAGCGTTTTATTATGAAAGAAGTATTTCGTTTACAAACTGATTTTTCATCTTCATTTGATCGCTGGATAAGTTCTTTCGTTTCTGATCACCCAGCACAACTAGAGTGGACGACTTTAAAAGAATTAATTCATGAATACACAACATCACATACAAATGAGACGTTACCAACATATATTTCTTCAGCTTTAACATATTACGCACAACGCGTTTCAACAACAAATAGCTCAGAGATTGTTATTTTTGAAAACCCTACAATCTCATAATCTATAATAAAAAGCACTGTAATCAGTGCTTTTTATTTATATCCATACTCGTTTGCTCTCCTTGTTTTCAAATTGGCATGGGGCTGAAAAAGGATTTGACCGCTTCTAGGCATGGCTAGATCCTCTCTTCCATCTAAAAAAGAAGGGTTTAAATCTCTAAAACTTTCTACATAAACTTATTTTCTAATTTTTGCTGAAACGACTTTTCTTGCTTACGTAATAGTTGACTACCTCGCTGTAAAAGAGCTGTTCCGTATTTATCATTAATTTGATTAATAACAGCAAGTAGCGGCTCTTCTTTCGCATCTTCTTCAAACGAAAACAAATCTAACTGTTTCACCGATTCTGTCTTCCACTCTAATTCAGTAGCTGTAACACCTAACAGACGAACAGAATCACCATCCCAGTGTTGCTTCCATAAACGGGATGCCGCTTGAAAAATAACCCGTTCTTCCCATATTGCATTTTTCAATTGTTTACTCCGTGTTACTGTGCGGCGATCATGGTATTTAATCATAATTTGAATGTTATAACTAACGAGAGTTCGTTTTTGTAGCCTTTTGCTTACTGATTTCGATAATCTTTCTAACATATCAAGTAATTCTTTTTCCTCGTCCATATCCTTTGAGAAAGTCATCGAATTTCCAACGCTTTTATGTTGTCCCATTTGATTCGGGTCAACTTCCCTGTCATCCATACCTTTTGCACGTTTTTGTAAATCAACACCATGCTTTCCAATTTTAGCGCGAATGATATGCTCGTCTCCTTTTGCTAACTGTTCAATTGTATGTATATGAATGTCTTTTAATTTTTCAGCTGTTTTCTCTCCGATTCCATGCATCTCTGCAACTGATCGTGGCCAAATGATTTCTGGGATATCACGTTTTCGAAGTACTGTAATACCAAGAGGTTTTTTCATATCTGAAGCAGTCTTTGCTAGGAAAAGATTTGGAGCGATTCCAATGCTACATGGAAGCTGTAACTCTGTTAGTAACGCTTGTTGAATCATCTTCGCTATTTCAGGAGGCGAACCGAGCGCATAGCAATCTGTAATATCTAAATACCCTTCATCTATAGAAACTGGTTGTATTTTTTCTGTAAAACGGGAAAGAATTTGAAACATTTGAAATGAAGCTTCTCGATATAATGTAAAATTAGGATGCCTCACAACTAATTGCGGACATAATCTCTTTGCTTCCCATAGAGGCATCGTCGTACGTATTCCATTTTCTCTCGCCTCATAACTACATGTTATGATAATCCCTTTTCTCTCTTTTTCATTCCCCGCAATCGCTAATGGCTTTCCTTGTAATGATGGGTCATGAGCAATTTCAACAGATGCGAAAAAACAATTCATATCTACATGTAAAATAACACGTCCATTTTTCGGATACATTTCTCGCATACTACTCACCCCTCAAAGAACATTTGTTCCTTCATTATATCAAATTTCTTTAAAAGTTATAATAATTATTGGCTTTTCTCTATCTATTTTTTGCTATACTGTACGTAACAAATGGATATTATTGTAAAGGAGATGAATCGTTATGAAACAACATAATAAACTCAATTATGTATTTATTATTATTATAGTAATCCTTGCGATTAATTATTTGTTACTTCCCCTTTTTAACATTAACATTTACGCTTTAGGAATCTTCTCTCATTTCATACGTTTTACAACAACTTATGTACTTCCATGGGTCTTCTTATATTGGCTTATCCGCCTTGTGAAAGCACTTGAATCAAAATAAAAAAAGACGTGTAAACCATAATTGGTTCACACGTCTTTTTTACTTTATTACTTACTTCGCTACTTCTTCGATAATAGCTACAACTAATTCTGCTGTTTTCGCTAATTCTTCAACAGGAATTTTTTCATTTGTTGTATGAATTTCTTCATAACCAACTGCTAAGTTAACTGTTGGGATACCATGTCCTGCGATTACGTTCGCATCACTTCCGCCACCACTTTGGTGAAGAGAAGGCGTACGACCGATGTTTTCAGCTGCACGTTTCGCAACTTCTACAACGTGATCGCCAGCAGCAAACTTAAATCCTGGATACATAACGTTTACTTCAACGTCTGCATGACCACCCATTTCTTTTGCAGTTGTTTCAAATGCTTCTTTCATTTTTGCAACTTGCACTTCCATTTTCTCATTTATTAAAGAGCGAGCTTCTGCAAAGATTTGAACATGATCGCAAACGATATTTGTTTGTGTACCACCTTCAAAACGTCCAATATTTGCAGTTGTTTCAGAATCGATACGACCAAGTGGCATCTTTGCGATTGCTTTTGCTGCGATAGTAATTGCAGATACACCTTTTTCTGGTGCTACGCCAGCGTGAGCTGTTTTCCCACGAATAATCGCATTCACTTTCGCTTGTGTTGGCGCTGCAACTACAATTTCACCAACTTTTCCATCACTATCTAATGCATAACCATATTTTGCTGTAATACGCTCACGGTCTAACGCTTTTGCACCAATAAGACCAGATTCTTCTCCAACTGTAATAATAAATTCAATTTTACCATGAGGAATGTTTTTCTCTTTTAAGACACGAATCGCTTCAAACATAGATGCTAATCCAGCTTTGTCATCGGCTCCTAAAATTGTAGTACCATCTGATACGATATATCCATCTTTAATAGAAGGCTTAATTCCATTACCAGGAACTACTGTATCCATATGAGAAGTGAAATAAATTGTATCAACACCGTCTTTTGTTGCTGGTAAAGTACAAATTAAGTTACCTGCACCATGACCAGTCACACCCATCGTGTCATCCTCAAATACTTCTACACCTAAAGCAGTAAATTTCTCTGTTAACACTTTGCAAATTTCTGCTTCAAATTTTGTTTCAGAATCTACTTGTACTAACTCCATAAATTCATTTACTAAACGTTCTTGATTAATCATAAGACTGCGCCTCCTGCACTACCATTATGTATGTAACAACATTAATTATAACAGAATTTCGCAAAAGTTTCGAAATACAAGACAAAAAACAGATGGTTAACACATCTAGATACCCATCTGCCTTCTATTACTCGTTTAACAATACCCAGCGCATATGATCTTCCCAGATGCCATTTACCATTAGCATTTTTCGAGATACACCTTCATATTGAAATCCTATCTTCGTCACTACTTGTATAGATGCTAAATTTCGTGGCATAACTGGTGCTTCTATACGATGTAAATGAAATTCTTCAAATGTAACTTGAATTGCTTTTCTAAGCGCTTCTGTTGTGTAACCTTTATTCAATTCTTCCTTATCTAATTTATAGCCAAGTACACAAGATTGATAAATTCCGCGAACAATTAGATTAAATGAAATACATCCAATAATTTTTGTATCATCACCCTTTTTAAAAATCCAAAGCCTGATTATCTTACCTTCCGCGAACTCTTTTCTATCCTTTTGTAACTTTTTCTTTTGATAATCTAACGTGAAAAAACCCTCCGGTCTATACTCTTCCCAAGCTTTTAAAAATTCACGATTTCTGTCGTAATATTGAAGAACTTTTTCAGTATACGACTCATCAATTTCTCTTAAATGTAAACGATCTGTTTCGTATATTTTCATCATCGTAGCTCCATTCTTCATGCTTGCATAACAAAAAACTAGTACTCTATCTTTTAATATATTCTCTACACACACACACATTTCCTGTTCTACTTTACACACACTTCTCGAAATTTGTCATTTCTCTCCCCTTGTCCACAAATCCATTTCTAGTTACAATAAATTTGTACTGATTTGCAAGGAGGTTTAACGATGCATAAAAAAGCTCAAAAAATTATGGTTTATATAATGCTAATTTCTATGCTTGTAACAACATTACTTACTGGCGCAAGTATGTTTTGGTAAAAAGGACGATTCACTCGTCCTTTTTTTACTGCTTACACATACAAAATAGACCATCTCGAAATCGAGATAGTCTATCTTGTATTGAACATTTTATTATTTTATATATATTACAATTGCTACAATGCTAAAGGAAAAGGCCATTACAAGTGCTATTACAAAACTTGTATATTGTTTCTGCTGAAATGCCCCAATAACAAAAGTAAGATTGAGTAATGCCATAAATACAATCGCTACAACGTAAGAGCATATATTAAAAGTTGCCAATATGAATGTAATAACAAATAGAAAACCAACACAAAACTGCATGTAAGAAATTTTTGGATTTAAATACATATGAGCAACCCCTTTACTCAATTATCTTTATATATTCTCATTAACGCATGGTTATGTACACATGTCAAGACAACTTATAGAAAAGAAAAAAGCCAACCGTTTCGTTGACTTTTCCAAATGCTATGGCCCCTTTTTCCTTTGCCAATTGCTGAAATGATTTTTTCGATTTCACAATCGATACTTTCGTTCCAAGTGGAATACGATCAAACAAATATTCCACATCATGTTTCTTCATTCTTATACATCCTTGCGAAATATATTTTCCAATTGAACTAGGCTGGTTTGTCCCGTGTATCCCATACTTACTTCCATCCGTTCCTCTTGCATTAAATCCCATCCACCTCGATCCAAGTGGATTTTTTGGAGAGCCCCCAGGAATATCCTTCGCAATATAATAGGGATCCTTCGCCTTCAATACAATGTCAAAGGTTCCTTCTGGGGTTAATTCATTTGTTTTCCCTGTCGCTACTGGAAAAACCTTTTGGATCTTCCCATCATCAATGTAAGCTAGTTTATTCGTTGCTTTATTTACAATTATAAAAGGATCTCCAGCACGTGGATTATCACCAAGAGGCCAGATTGGTGATAGAGAAAGACATAATAATAAAGAAAGAAGATACGGCATATATAATTCCTACCTTCTAAATAAGTTCTTTTATATTATCCTTTCCCTTAAAACGACTTTTAATGAGTAAATATTGCTCCATTTCATACACAAGTTGAACAAGTTTCGCACGTATCTCAAATTCTTCTCGCGAGACTGGTAAAGGCATTTCTCTAAATACTTCTCGCATTTCTTGAAGTTGTCTTAACGAAATGACCCCTGTACTTTCAGGACGAATAGAATTCCCTATATTTTCAATTACGTCTGCAATCATATCAGCTTGTTCATACGTCCAAGATAGTGATGCAGCTAATGGTATCATTCGCTCCAAAATTTCAAATTGTTGCATACGCATATTAAAATAACGATAGTAATAGTCATCTTCTCGCATAAATGCATTCTCAAGTTTCTTAAAGGATAAATCTTTTGCTTCTTTCAGCATCATTTCTGTTTCAATTAATTCGGCCCCACTCCAATTACTATCTCGATTTCGTAAATAAACGACCATTTCAAACAAAATCGTTCTGAAATGGTCTTCTATTTTCCCTTGATACTCTTTCAGTTTATTCTCACTGCTTGGCATGTACATGTTTACTAATAAAGCGACACTAATTCCAATCGTTAATATAGCAATTTCATTACCAACTATAGACCATGTAATTTGCTTTAATGAATACAGATGCATAACGATAACCGAACTCGTGACAATCCCTTCTTGAATTTTGCACATAACTGCAGTCGGAATAAAGGTAAGCAGTAATATGCTAATCGCAAGTGGTGTATAACCAATCGTTTCAAAAATACAAAACGCAAATACCATCGATAATACACAAGCTAAAAAACGGTGTAACGATACTTGAACGGATTTTCGTTTCGTATTTTGCACGCATAAAATGACTAAAATACCAGCTGAACTATAAAATTCTAATCCTAATAACTGAGCAATAAAAACTGCCGCTCCCGTTCCAAGCGCTGTTTTCACCGTTCTATATCCAATTTTAAACATATCATTACTCCTATATGTATAAATGTATTTAAAAATAGTATAAAAAAAGGATGACGCAATGTCATCCTTTTCTACCTATTATTCACGTACCCTTCACATATTACAATATCTTTTGCAAAAATTCTTTTGCACGGTCACTTTTTGGTGCTGTAAAAAACTCTTCCGGATTACTATCTTCTACGAGCTTTCCACCATCTAAAAAGAGAACACGGTCTGCTACTTCTTTTGCAAATCCCATTTCATGTGTAACGATTGCCATCGTCATTCCTGTCGTAACTAATGATTTCATAACTTCTAACACTTCTTTCACCATTTCTGGATCTAACGCAGAGGTCGGTTCATCAAACAACATAACTTCCGGTTCCATCGCTAACGCTCTTGCAATTGCTACACGCTGCTTTTGTCCACCTGAAAGGCGATTTGGATATGCATCTTTCTTATCTAATAACCCCACTTTTTCTAAAAGTTTCTCAGCTTTTTTTTCAGCCTCTTGCTTCGTTACTCCTTTTACATTGATAGGAGCATACGTAATATTTTCTAATACAGTCATATGAGGGAATAAGTGAAAATGTTGAAATACCATTCCGACATTTTCACGAACGTGCATAATATTTGTCTTCGGATTCGTTACTTCTTCCGTTCCAATCCTAATGTGACCAGCTGTCGGTGCTTCTAGTACATTCATACAGCGTAAAAACGTTGACTTTCCAGATCCAGACGGTCCGATAATTGCAACAACTTCTCCTTTTTCAATCGTTGTTGTAATTCCTTTTAATACTTCATTTTTTCCAAATGATTTATGAAGGTTGTCAATTTTAATCACTTTTCTTCATTCTCCCTTCAATTGCCTTCCCGACTAATGTAAGAATAATTACTAATATATAATAAATAAGGCCAACAAACAGTAATGGCTCAAGATATTTAAATGTTTCACCGCCTACAATATAAGCACGGCGCATTAAATCAGTCGCTCCTATTACAGTTACTACAGCCGACTCTTTCGTAAGTGTCGCAAACTCATTCACAAGCGCTGGTAATATATTTTTTAAAGCTTGAGGAAAAATAATATTTCTCATCATTTTACTGTACGGAATACCTAAAGCCATTGCTGCTTCTGTTTGCCCTTTATCGACTGCTTGAATGCCGGCACGAATCACTTCTGACATATATGCACCTGAGTTTAAGCTAAATGCAAGTACAGCTGCTAAAAAGGCTGGTATCTCATATCCAATCATTTGCGGAACACCGAAATAAATAATCATTAATTGCAATACAAGCGGTGTGCCACGAAATATTGACGTATAAATATCTGCTGCAATGTTTAGTACTCTTATTCTAGCAATTTTGCAAAGCGCTAATAACGTCCCTAAAATAAATCCTGCCAAAGCTGATGCAGCTACAATTTTCAATGTAACTTCTAAGCCCTTTAATATATATGGTATTGAAGGCGTAATTGCCGAAAAATCTAGATTCATCCTTTTCATTCCCCTCACAGAAAAGTGAAAGGCAGCTTATTTTCCGCTGCCAAACCATTTCTTCACTAATTTATCCATTTCTCCATTTTCTTGCATTTTCTTAATTACTTTATTAAATTCTTCTGTTTTATCACTGTTTTTCGGAAGAGCAATTGCTGCACCTACTTCTTCTGGTGCTTCTTGAATTTCAACCCCTTGTAGTTCTTTCATTTTTTCTAAATAATTTTTTGCAACTGTGTCTTCTATAATTGCAGCGTCAAAACGACCAGCTTTGATTTCTTGTACGATTTCTGGTATACGGTCACGTCCCTCTGCTTTGAAATCGACTTGTTTTTTAAATTCTTCTGCTTTTTCTTCTTGAATTGATCCTGTTTGTACTCCTACTGTTTTACCTTTTAAATCTTCTAAGGATTTAATATTAGAACCCTTTTTTGAAACAATCATATTTTTAGCAACAAAATAAATATCTGTGAAATCAGCATTATTTTTACGCTCTGCAGTTGGCGTCATACCTGCCATAACGAAATCAACTTTTCCTGAGCTAAGAGATGCTAATAATCCTCCAAAATCCATATCTTTCACTTTCACTTCATATCCAAGTTCTTTTCCGATATATTTTGCAATATCAACATCAAAGCCGATAATTTCATCACTTTTTGAAGCTTCCACGTATTCATACGGTTTATAGTCTGCTGAAGTCCCCATAACGAGTACTTTTTTATTCTCACTCTTCGTCTTTTCTTCCCCATTACTACAAGCACTGAACATACTTACAATTAAAATAAGTGCAAATGATATTGATAATAACTTCTTCATCTTTCTTCCCCCTAATAATGTATATTTAAAAGTTAAATAGAATATTTATTCGATGTTTGTATTGTATCAACACTTTCATTTTTATGCAACATTTAAAATAAAAATAAACACAAAAACATTATTAAGTTCGTTTTCACTGCATAAAAACATGCATAAAGAAACATCTCTATGCATATCCAATCATTATAAAGAATAAATAAAAAAGCGGTACGTCCACTTGTTCCTGAACGTACCGCTTTTTCTCTTCCTTATAGTTCTTCGCAATTATCTTCGAAGTAAGATTGTAGTTTTGCAATTACTTGCATTGGTTCATGACCTTCAATTTCATGACGTTCTACCATCGTTACAATTTTTCCATCTTTCAATAAAGCAAATGATGGAGATGAAGGTGGATATCCTTCAAAATATTCACGAGCTCTTGCTGTTGCTTCTTTATCTTGACCCGCAAATACCGTTACAAGGTGGTTAGGGCGTTTATCATAATGTACGGAATGTGCAGCAGCAGGGCGAGCAATACCGCCTGCACAGCCACATACAGAGTTTACCATTACAAGTGTTGTACCATTTCTTTTAAATGCTTCTTCGACTGCTTCTGGTGTCGTCAATTCTGTATATCCCGCAGAAACGATCTCTTCACGCGCTTGACGGACAACATCATTCATAAAAAAGTTAAAGTTAATCAATCTTTTCCCTCCTCTAATTCTACCTATTTGTATCTTACCAGTTAATGTTTAGAGAATACAAGTAAGTTTACTTGTATTTCAGCATAGAAAAGGTGTTAGAGCAGGGCTCTAGCACCTTTTTGTCACATTTTCATATATTCCACAATCATTTTTTTATGCGATCCTACAATATAATCAGGTAGCTCTGTTACCGGGAAGAATTTAAGCTGAACCGCTTCTTCTTTATTCATAACAAAATTCCCTTCGTATTCATCGGTATAATAGGCTGTCGTTACGGATTGAAACTCATCACCGTTTGTTAATTTTGTAAAGTAGTTCGCTCCAGAAAATACATTGATTAATCGGAGGTTCTTTACTTCTATTCCTGTCTCTTCATATACTTCACGGTAAGCTGTTTCTTCTGGTGATTCACCAAGCTCCATTAGCCCGCCAGGCAACCCCCATTTTCCGTACGGCTCTGTTCGCTGTTGTAATAAAACATAACCATTTTCATTTATAACGAGTACAACAGCACCAACTAAAATTAAAGGGCGATGACCAACTACTTTTCGTAACTCCTCTACATATCCCATGGAAACACCTCCCATTTTTCCGTTGTTCACACTATTGTATCATATGTATGAAACGACAAAATGCGTATATTTTTCATTTTTTTAACAAAACATTTATTTTATGCGCTTCATCTACTGTAGCTAACATAATGGATTCGATTTCTGCACTCTTCTCTAAACACTCTTTCGCCCACTCTTCTGTTTTTCCTAATAAAGCGAGAACATCTTGCTGAATCCTTCCATCTTTCACTAATATAAAAGCAACTGGAGCTTTTTTCCCCGCCACTTTAAGGTCAAGCCGAGAAACTGCTTCATATTCTGGATACTGAAATATAGAAACAACACCACTCGCTTCCCACAATGCTAATTTAATCGTTTGAATATCGCTCACATTTTGTACGCGAAGTTCCGAAAATAAATATTCCACCGTAATTCTCGCTTTTTTTAAGTTACTAAAATCAATGGAACCATTATGTATAAGAATAATAGGTGCAGGCTCTAAAAAACGTCTCCACCTATCCCATTTCAACATTAAAACAGAGCTTATTATATGAAGTACAACGAGTATGAACGTTGTAATCATCGAACCGAGTAATCCAACCTTTTCATCTGATAATGCGTTAGAAATATTCCCCCCTAATAATAACACTAGTACAACGTCTAAAAATCTTAGTTGCGCAATAGACCTTTGCCCCATCGCTTTCGCAACAAGAATTAAAAATATATAAGCTATAATCGCTCGGATAACCCATTCGCCATTAGAAAGATGCCGTGCTCCTTCAAAAATATGCATAACTTTGCACTCCTTAAACGTCGCAAACTACACTTCTTTCTTAGTTTGCGACGTTTAAGGGCATATATGTAAAAAAGCTGATTCGTTTAAAAACGAGTCAGCTTTTTTTTACTTAACTGAAAACATATATTTTTTATACGTTTTCCGTACCGATAATATGAGCCCCATCATAATCATATTCGAGAATAAGGAACTTCCCCCATATGATAAGAAAGGTAACGCGATACCTTTTACAGGCATTAATCCAACGATCATACCAATATTTTGGAATATTTGAACCGTTAGTATTCCTATTGATCCAGCACATAATAATGTACCAAATAAATTATCAGCAGAATAACCGATAATAATTGTTCGATAAAGTAGTAACAGGAACAAGAACACAACTAGTGCTGCTACTATAAATCCGCCTTCTTCAGCAATTGTAGCGAAAATAAAGTCCGTGTGTTTCTCCGGAATATAGACGCTCCCTTCACCGTACCCTTTACCTTCCATACCTCCACTACCTACAGCTAAAATCGATTGCTGCGTTTGATAGCCTTCATTTGCATTTTCAAATGGATCTAGCCAACCTATAATACGTGATTGTTGGTGAGGTTTTAACAGAGTAACTAATTTATTAAAGAAGAAATCTGGATATTTTACAAATATAAATATTAATGTAGACAATATGGTCACCGGAATGACTGTACATATCGCAATTAATTTCTTTTGAATTCCTGACATAAATAAAATACATGCGATAGCTGCTGCATATAAGAACACCATTCCTGTGTCTGGCTGGCTATATACAACGGCCATAGGTGGAAGAGATACTAACATAATTTTCCCGACTAATTTCAAATCAGTTTGGAATGTCCGGGCCATATACTGAGCATTATGTTTCACCGCTAAACTGGCTATTATGAGAAGCAATGAAATTTTGAAAAACTCCGATGGCTGAATTTGTCCAGCTACTGGAAAAACAAACCATCTTTTTGCACCTAATTTTTCAGGTGTAAAACTGGAAACCGGTAGTATTTTCAAAAGAATAAGTGAACCAAACCCAGCGATATAAAGTGGCCAAGACAATTTTTGCCATTGATCTAAGTCGATGCTTGCAACAAGAAGTAACAATACAACCCCAATTATGTAGTTAACTCCCTGCTTCATAGCAAAGTTTGCATCTCCATACTGTCCGGTTTGCTGACTGCTATATATAGCAGCTATACTCGTAACACATAGTGCACACAAAATTAAAATTAATTTTACATCTAAACTTTTTAGAAACTCGGTACTTCTTTTCATGACATCCTCCTGAAACATTGTTACAGCAAAATAAAAAACCAGGAGTCAACATTCTTCATGTTTTGACGACTGATTACACATTATCTATAAAACACTTATATAGAATAACTCTCTTTTTCATACAATACAATATATTATACTACAGTTTCATCAGTAAGATTTGCCAAAAAATTATTCTTTTTTTATTTTATATCTATATACCATATATCAGCAATGTATTTTCGCAAATTCCTAATACATGATCATTCATTGTAAGATTACTGGGAAAGGTTTGTACATATAGTAGGATACAAATGAAGAAATGAAATGATAAAAAGCTCGCAAACGCGAGCTTTTTATTAATATACAGATGTATTGTTCTCTGACGTATTTTCTAAAATTTCTTTTACACGTCCTAAGAATTTACCACAAATTAAACCATCAAGTACACGGTGATCAAGTGATAAACATAAGTTAACCATGTCACGAGCACCGAACATACCATTATCCATAATTACTGGGCGTTTTACAATTGATTCAACTTGTAAAATAGCCGCTTGTGGGTAATTAATAATACCCATAGATTGAACAGAACCGAATGATCCTGTGTTATTAATTGTAAATGTTCCGCCTTGCATTTCATCAGCTTTTAATGATTTCGTGCGTACTTTTCCTGCAAGTTCTGTAATTTCGCGAGCGATACCTTTAATTGTTTTCTCGTCCGCGTGCTTAATTACTGGTACAAATAGTTCTTCCTCTGTTGCAACAGCGATAGAAAGGTTAATGTCTTTCTTCTGAACGATTTTATCGCCAGCCCACATTGAGTTAATTTGAGGATATTCTTTTAGCGCTTGTGCTACTGCTTTTACGAAGAAAGCAAAGAACGTTAAGTTAAAGCCTTCACGCTTTTTGAAATCGCCTTTAATTGAGTTACGGTATGATACAAGGTTTGTCACATCTACTTCAATCATCATCCAAGCATGAGGTGCCTCGTGTTTACTGCGTAACATATTTGCTGCAATTGCTTTACGCACACCTGTTACCGGAATCTCGATATCTCCAGGCATTGTCGGCACAGAAACTGGTTTTGCAGCTTCTACTTTTGACGCTACCGGGGCTACTGCCACTGATTTTGGTGCTTCTGGACGCGCTGCTACTGCAACAACTGCCTCTTTCTTCGCACCTGCTTGCGGAATATTTCCAGATTCCACTAGCTTTAAAATATCTTTACGAGTAATACGGCCATTTGCCCCCGTACCTTCTACTAAATCTAAATCAACGTTATGCTCACCCGCAAGTTTTAACACAGCTGGTGAAAAACGTGGTTTTCCATCAGTTGGTTGTTTTGCTTTCGGTGCTTTTTCAGGCGTAGTTACTTCTGCCTTTGGTTCTTCTTTCGTTTTTTCCTCTACAGCTGTTGCTGCTACTTCATCTGCGCCTTCTACTTGAATGACACAAACAACTTCACCTACAGCTAACGTTTCACCTTCGCCAGCTATTAGCTCTTTCACAATACCAGTGAAAGAAGATGGTACTTCGGCATTTACTTTATCAGTCATTACTTCTGCAAGTGGATCATACTTGTTTACGTGATCGCCAACATTAACGAGCCATTTACTAATTGTACCCTCTGTAACGCTCTCCCCGAGCTGAGGCATTGTGATATTTTCTACAGCCATGTATAGTCCCCCCGATTAAAATTCCGCAAGTTCACGCATTGCTTTTTCAACTTTATCTGGATTTACCATAAAGAATTTTTCCATTGTTGGTGCATATGGCATTGCCGGAACGTCTGGGCCTGCAAGACGTGCGATTGGCGCATCTAAATCAAACAGACAATTTTCAGCAATAATTGCTGCCACTTCACTTATGATACTTCCTTCTTTATTGTCTTCTGTTACAAGAAGAACTTTACCTGTTTTAGAAGCTGCTTCAATAATCGCTTCTTTATCTAACGGATACACAGTACGTAAATCAAGAATGTGTGCAGAAATGCCATCTTGTGCTAATTTCTCAGCTGCTTGAAGAGCAAAGTGAACACATAATCCGTAAGTAATAACAGTAATATCATCACCTTCACGTTTTACATCTGCTTTTCCGATTGGTAATACGTAATCATCTTCTGGCACTTCACCTTTAATTAAGCGATATGCACGTTTATGTTCGAAGAATAATACTGGATCTTCATCACGAATTGCTGCTTTTAATAAGCCTTTTGCATCATATGGTGTAGAAGGGATAACAATTTTTAAACCTGGTTGGTTTGCAAACATCGCTTCTACAGATTGTGAATGATACAATGCACCGTGAACACCCCCGCCAAATGGCGCACGAATTGTAACTGGACAAGTCCAATCGTTGTTAGAACGATAACGAATTTTTGCTGCCTCAGAAACAATTTGGTTTACTGCTGGCATGATAAAATCAGCAAACTGCATTTCAGCGATTGGGCGCATACCATACATTGCCGCACCGATTGCTACCCCAGCAATTGCAGATTCTGCAAGCGGTGCATCAAGTGCACGATCTTCACCAAATTGATCATATAAACCGTGTGTCGCTTTAAACACGCCACCTTTTTTACCAACATCTTCTCCTAAAACGAATACTTTCTCATCGCGTTCCATTTCTTCGCGCATTGCTAATGTAATAGCATCAATATAAGACATTACAGCCATGAAACGTTCCCCCCTATTCTGCGTATACGTGCTTCAATGCATCTTCAGGTGCTGCATACGGAGCATTTTCTGCATATTCTGTTGCTTCATTTACGATATGCATAATTTCATCTAACATTTGTTTTTCAAATTCCTCAGTTAACACGCCAACTTCTTTTAAATAAGCTGCAAATGTTATAATTGAATCTTTTTTCTTCGCTTCTTCTACTTCTTCTTTATCACGGTAAACACGATCATCGTCGTCACTAGAATGTGCTGTTAAACGATATGATACTGTTTCAATTAAAGTTGGGCCTTCACCACGACGACCGCGGTCTGCTGCTTCTTTAACAGCTTTATATACTGCAAGCGGATCGTTTCCGTCTATTGTATATCCAGGCATACCGTAACCAATTGCACGATCTGATACGTTTTTACATGCTAATTGTTTTTCAACCGGAATAGAGATTGCATATTTATTATTTTCACACATGAAAATAACAGGTAGTTTGTGTACACCAGCAAAGTTTGCACCTTCATGGAAATCACCTTGGTTTGAAGAGCCTTCTCCGAATGTAACGAACGTTACTAAATCTTTCTTCTCCATTTTTCCAGCTAATGCAATACCAACTGCATGAGGTACTTGTGTTGTTACTGGAGATGAACCTGTCACAATACGATTTTTCTTTTGACCGAAGTGACCAGGCATTTGACGACCACCAGAGTTTGGATCTCCAGCTTTCGCGAAAGCAGATAACATAAGTTCTTTTGCTGTCATACCAAACGCTAATACAACACCCATATCACGGTAGTATGGTAATGCATAATCTTTCTCTCTATCAAGAGCGAACGCTGCTCCAACTTGTGCAGCCTCTTGTCCTTGACAAGAAATTACGAATGGAATTTTACCTGCACGGTTTAATAACCACATACGTTCGTCGATTTTACGTGCAAGTAACATCGTACGGAACATTTCTAATACTTGCTCATCACTTAAACCAAACTCTTCATGGCGCTTTTCTTTTACTTCTGCCATTTTTCATAACCTCCTAAATCCACATTTTTATGCGTGTAACGCTCTTCCATCTACAGCTAATGCAGCTTCACCAATCGCCTCAGATAATGATGGATGCGGATGAATTGTATGTGCTACTTCCCAAGGTGTTGCATCAAGTACTCTTGCAAGACCCGCTTCAGAAATCATATCTGTTACGTGTGGTCCGATCATATGAACACCAAGAATGTCATTTGTTTCTTCATCAACTACAAGTTTTACAAAACCGTCTGATTCTCCGTATACAAGTGCCTTTCCGATTGCACGGAATGAGAATTTACCTACTTTTAACTTATAGCCTTTTTCTTTCGCTTCTCGTTCTGTTAAACCAACAGAAGCAACTTCTGGACTGCTATATACGCATTTCGATACCATAGAATAATCAATTGGTGTAACTTCTTTACCAGCAATATGTTCTACAGCAACAATTCCTTCATGCGAAGCAACGTGAGCAAGTTGTAGGCCACCGATTACATCTCCAATTGCGTAAATATGAGATTCCTTCGTTTGATAAAACTCATTTGTTTGAATGTATCCTTTTTCCACAACAATATCTGTATTCTCTAAGCCCATATTTTGCGTATTCGCTTGTCTTCCTACAGATACAAGCATTTTTTCTGCTTTAAATGCTTTATTCTCACCGTTATGTTCAGCTTGAATTGTTACTCCATTATCTTTTACCAATGTTTCTGGTAATACTTTTGCACCAGTTACCACTTTAATACCTTTTTTCTTGAATAGACGCTGCATTTCTTTTGAAACGTCATTATCCTCTAGTGGTAATATGTTTTTCGCATACTCTAATACTGTAACTTCTACACCGAAGTCAGCAAGCATAGATGCCCACTCAATACCAATTACACCGCCACCAACAATAATGATCGAACCAGGAAGCGTTTCCATTTTTAGGGCATGATCCGAAGACATTACATACTCTCCGTCTAACTCTAATCCTGGTAATGAATTTGGACGAGAACCTGTTGCAACAAGTACATTTTTTGGAATTAACATTTCATTCTCTTCTCCACTTGCAAGTTCAACTGAAATTGTACCTGGCATTGGAGAGAAAATAGACGGGCCAAGAATACGGCCAATACCTTCAAACACATCAATTTTACCTTGTTTCATTAAATGCTGAACGCCTTTATGAAGCTGCGTTACAATCTTCTCTTTACGCTCTTGTACTTTAGCAAAGTTTAGTTCTACGTTACTTGCAATAACTCCGAACTCTTCTCCTTTTTTAGCAGTTGCGTATACTTCCGCACTACGTAAAAGAGCTTTACTAGGAATACATCCTTTGTGTAAACAAGTACCACCAAGATTTTCTTTTTCAACAAGTGCAGTTTTTAACCCTAGTTGTGATGCACGAATAGCAGCAACATATCCACCAGTACCGCCGCCAACGATGACTAAATCATATTCTCTTGCCATTATCTCAACCCCTAGCTACTGTTTGTTTTTCTCGTACAACATATTCTTTTGGAGCTTCTTCTTCACGTAATACACGAAGTGCTCCTTCTGCTAACGCTTGTAATTCATCTTCTCCTGGATGTACGATAACATCTGCAATCCAGTCAACACGTTCTTTTATTTCATCGACAAGAATTTTACTGTACGCAAGTCCACCAGTTAATACGATTGCATCGATTTTCCCGTGAAGTACAGCACTAGCTCCGCCAATCTCTTTTGCAACTTGATATGCCATTGCTTTATAAATAAGAGTTGCTTCAGGATCACCTTTTTCAACCATTTGCTCTACTTTAATTGCATCGTTTGTACCGATAAGACTTACAAGTCCACCTTGTCCGACAAGTTTTTTAACCATTTCGTCTCGGTAATACTCACCAGAGAAACACATTTCAACTAATTGTCCTACCGGTACTGTACCAGCACGCTCTGGACTAAATGGTCCTTCTCCGTTTAAGCCATTATTAACATCGATAACTTTTCCTTTTTTATGAGCACCAACTGTAATACCGCCGCCCATATGTGTAACTAATAAATTTAAATCCTCATATTTGTGATTTAATTCATCTGCTACTTTACGAGCAACCGCTTTTTGGTTTAATGCATGGAAAATACTTTTACGTTCCATACCAGCAATACCGCTAATACGAGCAATTGGCTCCATTTCATCTACAACGACAGGATCCACAATGAATGCAGGAATATTTAATCCAGAAGCGATTTCATAAGCTAGAATGCCTCCGAGATTGGAAGCGTGATGACCGCTAAATCCGTTTTTTAAATCTTCTAACATTGAATCGTTTACTGTGTACGTGCCACCTTCGATTGGACGAAGTAACCCACCACGCCCACAAACAGCGTTCAATTTTGAAATGTTAATACCATGAGAATGTAGAACTTCTAAAATTGTTTCTTTTCGAAACTCATATTGATCGATAATTCGCTTATATTTTCCAATCTGTTCTTCATCATGACGAATTGTTTCTTCTAAAACGGGTCTTTCATTATCAAAAACACCAATTTTTGTGGATGTACTACCCGGATTAATAACAAGAATTCGATTTAAGGACAATGTTGCTACCTCCACTAATAAATTTAAAAGGAAGTGGAAACCTCATAAGAGGTAACCACACCTTTCGTAAAAGTTGTATATGAATGATTAGCGACGGCTAATAATGTCGTGACCGTTGCGTAAGTATGTGCTACGAGTGTTTTTCAAGCTTGCGATGCGCTCTTCAGCTAGACGATCTGCTGCTACATAAGTTGCTATGCCATCGCGTTTTGAAATTTCGATTACTTTTGCAATTGTGTCATAAATAGACTCAACACGTTTTAATGCACGTTCTCTATTGTATCCATATAATTCGTCTGCTACGTTAATTACGCCACCTGCATTAATAACATAGTCTGGTGCGTATACAATACCCATTTCATGAATGATGTCGCCGTGACGATCTTCTTTTAATTGGTTATTTGCAGAACCTGCGATTACTTTTGCTTTAAGTTGTGGAATAGTTTCATCATTAACTGTTGCGCCTAATGCACATGGTGCGTAAATATCACATTCAACACCGTAAATTTCATTTGGCTCAACTGCTGTTGCACCGAATTCTTCTACTGCACGTTGTACAGCTTCTTTATTAATATCTGTAACAATTAATTTTGCTCCTTCAGCGTGTAAATGTTTGCATAGGTGATATGCTACGTTACCAACACCTTGAATAGAAATTACTCTTCCTTCTAGGTTATCTGTACCGAACGCTTCTTTTGCAGCTGCTTTCATACCACGGTAAACACCGTATGCAGTTACTGGAGATGGGTTACCAGAAGAACCGAATGATGGTGAAATCCCTGTTACAAAATCAGTTTCTTCATGGATAATATCCATATCATCTACTGTTGTACCAACATCTTCAGCTGTAATGTAACGTCCGTTTAGTCCTTGAATGTAGCGTCCTAATGCACGGAACATCGCTTCGCTTTTATCTTTACGTGGATCACCGATAATTACTGTTTTTGCACCACCTAAGTTTAAACCAGCTGCTGCATTTTTGTATGTCATCCCTTTTGCAAGACGCAATGCATCTTCAATCGCCGCTTCTTCAGAATCATATGTCCACATTCTTGTTCCACCAAGAGCTGGTCCAAGTGTTGTATCATGGATTGCAATGATTGCTTTTAAACCAGATTCTTTATCTTGACAAAATACCACTTGCTCATAATCATATTTTTCTAAGTATTCGAAGATTTCTAATGTCATTGTCGTTTCCCCCTAATTGTTTTACCCTATTTGGTTTATTTTGAAGCAGTCGCAACTGCCAATGCTAATGAATATACTTTTGTTTCTGCTGAATCAGCACGTGATGTTAAAACAATCGGTGCTTTAGCGCCAGCAATCATCGCTCCTACCTTTGCATTTGCAAAATAGACGAGTGATTTATATAACACATTTCCAGCTTCAATCGTTGGGACGAGTAAAATGTCTGCCTTACCTGCTACATCACTTACTATGCCTTTATGTTCTGCTGCAATTTGTGATACTGCATTATCTAAAGCAAGTGGTCCATCAACGACACAATTTTTAATTTGTCCGCGGCGATTCATTTGAGTTAACATCGCTGCATCAATTGTCGCTTGCATCGCAGGATTAACAACCTCTACCGCTGCAATTGGCGCTACCTTTGGCAAATCAATTCCTATTGCCTGGGCAACTTCTACAGTATTTTGTATAATAGCAGCTTTTTGTGTTACATCAGGTGCAATGTTCATCGCTGCGTCTGTAACAAAAATAAGACGATCGTAATTTGGAACTTCAAACGCTGCAACATGTGAAAGCACGCTGCCCTTACGAAGTCCCCACTCTTTATTTAATACAGCTTTCAAAATATTTGCTGTTGGGATGTTCCCCTTCATTAGTACATCTGCTTCGCCATTGCTTACAGCTTTAACAGAAAGTTCTGCAGCCTCAGCACTTGACGCTGCTGCAATCACTTCAATATGTTCTGAAGTTTGTAACCCATGCTCTTGTAGCATCCCTATTATTTTCTCTTGATTTCCATATAGACGAAATTGAGCTAGCTGTAACTTGATTGCTTTCGATACAGCTTCAATTACTTCATGATCTTCAGCTACTGCTACAGCCACAGTTTTTTTAGGCTGTCCTGCTGCTTGATCAATTAAGTGTTCTAACTTCATATTTTGTAATCAACCCTTTCCGTCGTCCCTCGTCTATTCATTAAGCAAATACCGTGCCAACTTTTAAAATTGGTCTTACCAATAATGAAAACGCATTCAAAATGCAGTGAAATCAATACTTTGGAAAACAACTAAATATTCTGTCTCGTTTTGTCACTTTTTGTATACCATGCAATAAATTGCATGGTGCGCAATTTATTGCATGCTATTTTTTGCACAGTCGTGCTTTTCTATCTTGTAATATAAGTTTCGAACTGAAATCCCTAACGCTTTTGCAGTCTTCGTTTTGTTCCCATCAAATTTCTCTAAATATTCACGGATAATATTCCCCTCAAATTCTGTCACTAGGTGTTCAAGGGCCTTCTCTTCTAATTCAGGTAATAAATTATTTTGTTTCGTCTCTACTTGTTCTTCTTTATGTAAAGGCGGTAAATGATGTACATCAATATATATCTCGTTATAATTCATAAAGATAATAGCTCGTCCTAAAATATTTTCAAGTTCCCTAACATTCCCTGGCCATTCATATGATTGTAAATACGAAATGGCTGAATCGGTGAGTCCTTCTACATTACGACCATAATCTTGATTAATTTTTTGAATTAACCTTTCTGCAATCGCTGGTATGTCTCCTTTACGCTGACGAAGGGAAGGGATTTGAATCGGGATTTTATTTAAACGATAATATAAGTCCTCTCTGAACTTCCCTTCTAAAATAGCTTTTTCTAAATTCACATGCGTCGCAGCGATCACTCGAACATTAATAGGTATCGCTTTCGTTCCCCCTACTTTCACAATTTCTTTTTCTTGTAGTACACGAAGGAGCTTCGCTTGCGTATTTGCAGATAACTCTCCGATTTCATCTAAAAAAACACTTCCATTATTCGCTTCTTCAAAGAATCCTCGTTTCCCGCCTCTTTTCGCTCCAGAAAACGCGCCTTCCTCATAACCGAATAATTCACTTTCTAATAAGGTCTCAGAAATAGCAGCACAGTTTACTCGTACAAACTTATTGTATTTTCGATTACTACCGTTATGAATAGCGTGTGCAAATAACTCTTTCCCCGTACCAGATTCCCCTCTAAGCAATACTGTTGCCGGTGTATTCGCTCCAAGTTTTGCTTGTTCAATAGCTGCCGTCGTTTCATCTGAATCACCAACAATATCATCAAATGAATATTTTGCTTCTAACGTTCGAATGATTTGTCTTGCCCTATTCAATTCATTTGTTAACTTTTGAATTTCTGATACATCGCGAATTACCCCGACGCTCCCTTTCAATATTCCATCAACAATAACCGGTGCTACGTTTACAATTACATCTCGCTTTTTTTGCCCAATCTTCATATGTATTCCTCGTACCGCTCGGCGCGTCCGAAGTACTTTCATATGCATACTTTCACCTTCTACAATATCAGTTGTAGCTGGCTTCCCTATAATATCCTCTTCGGTTAAACCCGTTAACTTCGTATAAGCAGGGTTTATAACTAACCCTCTTCCTTTCTCATCAACAACCGAAATTGCTTCCTCAGATGAGTTAATAATCGCCTCAAGTAGCGTTTGAATTTCTTTTAAATCTGTAACTTCTTCCGCTAAATCTACAACTTCTGTAATATCTTTAAAAATCGCAAATGCTCCTTGAACCTCTCCATCTTCTTTTAATATTGGAATACGCGTTGTAATGATCTTATTTTCATTTTCTAGCGTCAGTTCATGATTCACTTCTATTTGTTTCGTACGTATAATCCGAAGCAACTTACTCGTTGGAATAACTTCTAAAATATATTTTCCTATCGCCTCTTCTTTCTTATATCCGATAATACGCTCTGCACTTTTATTAAACAGACGCACTTGTCCCTCTTGGTCTATAACAATCATACCGTCGTGCGTAGAATTTAAAATTAAATTCCCTTGTTGCGTCTGTTCTTCTAGCTTCCCAATTAAGCTTTCCTTCTCATGCGCTAGTTTCGTAACAATTTTTGCAATATCCCCTGGTATAAGAAGGGTGTCTTTATGCTTGCTTCCCAATAAAACTTTATGTAAATCATAATCACCTGTCATATCAAACATTACATCAATATGCATAGAAAGAAACGGAGTTACACTATCACCAATCGGAGTCCCATATTCCTTTGCGATTTGTAATCCTTTCGCAATTGGATTAATATCAATAACTCCTATAATTTGAAATATATTCGAATTTTGTAACAGACTCAGTAGTATACTCCCACCTTCACCCGCTCCAACAATTAACACCTTTTGTTTCATACATTACACTTCCTCTCGAAGTATCTCTGCAAAATTTTTCACATCCTTATCTTACTCGTTCAGCAATCTCTTGACAAACCCCCTTTTCATATAACATCATTAAAATAAACAAAATAATCTGAAAAGGGGCGTTATGTATGCAGCGTTACCTCGCTCTATCATTAGCACTCATCCCGATTTCATTAGCCGTGCTTGGTATTAAACTAATGAGAGATACTGTATTTGGGATTTTATTCTCCCCAATCCCTATATTATGGTTACAATTTTTAATCGGCGCTCTTTGCTTTGCACTCGGGTTTTATATTTTCGGCGGCTTCGTCTTACACAGAGATCGTAAGAGAAATAAAGTGCAAGCCCGCTTCAGAAGATAGAACAAAGTTTTCACATACCGATAAAAAAATGAGACCATTATATTAGGTCTCATTTTTTTATCGGTAATAAAGTTCTTGCTGTTTCAGGATAATCAGTAATAATCGCCGATATGTTCATATCAAAATATTTACGCATAAGCGTTTCTTCATTTATCGTGTAAGGACGAACCTCTACACCACTTTCCATCGTTAATTCAGCGATGGCATCTTGAAGATAACGATAATTCGGATGCACTGCAGTAGCACCCATCTTTTTTGCATATGCCCACGGGCTATGCAAACCTTCCCGATACAAAATAGCTGTTTGAATATCAGGAGCCATCATATGGCACCGTTTCATACTATAGTGGTTAAACGAAGAAAATATAACACGATCCTCCAGACTAAACTTACGCACAAGTGTTATAACCTCTTCTTCTAAACCTCTGTATGGAATTTTATCATTTTTAAGTTCAATATTAAGTAGCAATTGCGTTTTTTCAAGCCATTCCAGTACCTCTTCTAAAAGAGGAATTTTACAAAAGCCTATTTTTTCACTAAATTTATAACTTGCATCTAACTTACATAAATCTTCGTATAAATAATTTCGAACAGCACCTTTTCCATTCGTCGTTCGATTCACAGTTTCATCATGAATAACGACAACTTTTCCATCTTTCGTTAATTGAACATCGAGTTCAATTCCGTCTGCCCCGAAAGCCTCTGCTGCTTCAAATGAAATCATTGTATTTTCCGGATACGTTCCCGCCGCACCACGGTGCGCAAATATAAGAGTCATCCTCACTCCCCCAATCTTATGCTATACTATACGAAAAAGGAGGTACTTCTATGAGACCATTACAAATTTCTCCAGACACTGCAGTCCGCCTATCAAAAGCGTTAGGTGTTCCACTTGAACAACTTATGCATATGCCTCAGCATATTTTAATCCAAAAATTAGTTGAATTAGAAAAACAAAATAAAGACGAAGAATAATATAGTCCTGTTTTGCAGGGCTTTTTATTTTTCTCTATTATATCATGGATGACTTCCCTACTAAAATTCTTTAACGGACATGCTGCGATCCAATTTAATCTTTCTTTCCTTCAATCATTCATAATCAATTATAAGTTAAACCCCCTCTTTTAATAAAAGAGGGGGTTTTTACCATTCATTTCAGCTACTCAAATTATGCAGTTTTCTTTTCTTTGTTAAAAATCGTAAACAATTTATACAACCCTAAAGAAGCTGGAATGTTCATGAATGCAAATGCCTCATAAGTATAATGAGGGGCCGTTTCCCATAGTAACAAGAAAGTAAATACCCCTAATGTACTAACCATCGCAATCCGGATAACTTCTGATTCAGTTTCATCTTTCTTTTTATACAGTATAACAGCTGCCATAACAGCTACATACACGAATAATTTGATAACATACGAATATATAGTAACGATTTTATTATTCGTTGAACTATAGTTCGATACGAAATTAGTTACCATATCATTCTTCTGCTCAAACCATTCTCCAATACGGTACATGGAGAACTGACTCGATACCCATTCTCTAGTTATTTTTTCATTTAGATGTTCTATGTAACCCATTACACCAAGTTCTTTGAAACGCTGTACTATAACTTCTTTATTGTGTTCATTCAAGTCCTTCGTATTCTTCATGTTTTCATCATCAATATAATCTGCATCCGCTTGATTCCAAACACCATACGTATCTTTGTTAACACCCATTTTTACCCAGTGGGAATACGGAATTTTTTCAATTTCATTATCGGTACTGAGATTTAGTTTTGTCGTTATACCTTTAAAACTTACAATGAGAATTAAACAAAATAAAACACTACTTAATACCTTTACAGAATATTCCTTACGAAACTTTAAAATATTTTCAATTAAAATCGCTAATGCTACCGCCAATGCTGTCGGTCTTATAATATAAGTACAAGCTGCGAAAACACCTAATAAAATCCATAAAATAATCTTCATTTTTTTTGTTTTCGCCGTTTTCAAACATAAATATGTATACATCGTTGCTGAAATGAAAAATACTACTAATGTATGGGTGTAAAAAACCGGTGCCTGCCAATATATAAAAATGTTTAGCACAGATAACACAAGCGAAATGTGAGCAACTTTAAAGTTTGTAATTTTCCTTACAATCAATACATTTAAAATAATACTACCTGTTATACATGCGATCGGTAATATTTTTATTGCTAATTCTACGCTCCCTATTAATTTTGCAAAATACCCACCGAGTAATACAATGTGTGTATTATATGGATAAAATAGAAGCTGTCCCATTTCTAAAAAATGATTATCCCCATTAAATACAGAAACAATTCCTTCTTTAAGGATGGCATAATCTCCCACAACAGGGTTAAATGCTATAGAAGTAATAATTATTTCTATCGTCAAAATGCTCATTATACCTAAAGTAATCATGATATTTGTAGACGTTCTTTTCATTTTATTAATAACCCATTTATAATACATCAAGAAGAGTGCAAATAAAAGAATTGTCGCTACTATAACAACACCTACTTCACTTGCAGTATACTCCTCAGTCGGATAAGGAAATTCTCCACTCATCAAAATTTTTTTCGGAATAAAAAATTTACTTACTATCATTGAAAACACAGACAAAAATACCGTCATGACAATGATTGGGTACGATCGACCCACTATTTTTTTTACAGACATTCTTATATTCTCCTATATCTCTAGCATTTCCCAATCAATGATACGCTATCAAAATTACACTGTCAAACCATCGTATTGTATTCCCTGTATAATCTGCTTTGCTCTTAAGGTTTTCTACATATATTTACATAATTTCCGCTATCCATTCACTAAATCACCTCACAATTTTGCGAAGACGTTAGGTCGGGAATCTCGATTGGTGAAGATTAATAATCAGTGCAGGATGAACACCATCTACTACCTCTGATTCTTCTTTTTTATCTATTTCAACACTCGCATGTTTATCTGCTGGATTATCTGCAAGTTCTAATATTTCAAAAGTAACTGCAACAGCGAGAATTCCCATAATTGCTACTATTCCTAGCCAAGTTAATATTTTATTTTCCTTCTCCCTATCTGTGCTTATTTAATCCTCTCATAAAATTAAATAACTCCCTTTCATTAACCTAAAAAACTTTGATAAAATCAAACTCACTATTCCGTTTCTTCTCGACAAAATAAAAAGACCAACGAATCATAAAATTCATTGGTCATTGAGTGAAAAGTTTATTGGTTTTAAAATTGATATTCAGTATAGATTGCAAGAATTCTTCGGCTTTAATAAAGAGTAAACCTTTGCTACTTCTAATCTCAGCTAGCCTTATGTTCAAGTCTTAGCTTATCCGCAACCATTGCGATGAACTCGGAATTCGTAGGTTTTGCTTTTGACATGGATACTGTATAACCAAATAAGGACGAAATAGAATCAATATTCCCACGGCTCCAAGCTACTTCAATTGCGTGACGGATTGCGCGCTCGACACGACTTGCTGTTGTATTATATTTCTTTGCGATATCTGGATATAATACTTTCGTAATAGATCCTAGTAATTCGATATCATTGTACACCATAGAGATTGCTTCTCGTAAGTACATATATCCTTTAATATGAGCGGGTACACCAATTTCATGAATGATACTTGTAATACTCGCATCTAAGTTTTTCGGTTTGCCATCAATCGTTGTTGCTGATCGGAAAGATGGTAACGGACGTTTAATGGTAGAATTTTCCTTACCACTAACTTGACGAATATGACTTGTTAAATTCTCCATATCAAATGGTTTTAATATGAAATATGATGCCCCTAAATCAACCGCTTTTTTCGTCACATCTTCTTGTCCGAATGCTGTCAACATAATAACGTTAGGTTGTCTTAACCTTTCAATATGTCGCATTTTCTCTAGCACAGCTAGACCATCTAAATGTGGCATAATAATGTCTAAAACGAGTATATCAGGCTGCTTTTCTTTCAATAAGTTTAAACATTCTTGACCATTGTAAGCAATTCCAATAACTTCCATATCATCCTGAGCAGCAACATAGCTCTCTAGCATCGATACCAATTCTTTATTATCATCCACAAGACATACTTTAATTTTCTCCACAGTTTTTCCTCCCTTACCGAATCGATTCTTCCGACATGTGTAAGCTTCTAGGCTACATGAATTGTTCGACAATTGTGTGAAAATTCCCTTTAAAGTTTCTTACTTTCCGATAAAATCACAAAAAAATATGTTTATCGTTCATTTTTTTCCTTTCGCAACACATTCCATCATAGAATTACAGCGAAACGTTCAACCCTTTGCTTATATTTTACAACAAAAAACAGCTCTTGCGGAGCTTTTACAAAATTTCAACGAATTTTTCAAAAGAAAAGCGAGCTAATATGTATTAGCTCGCTTTTTTCTCTTGATCATAAATATTAATTCCAGCCTCATGTAACATCCATTCAATATGAACACCGTATCCTGACGTTGGATCATTTACAAATACATGTGTAACCGCACCAATTACTTTCCCATTTTGTACAATCGGACTTCCACTCATTCCTTGTACAATGCCACCCGTTTTTGCTAGTAAACGTTTATCTGTCACTTTTATAACCATACCTTTTGTAGCCGGGAACTTTTGTGGTACTGTACTAACAACTTCAATATCAAACGCTTCCACCTTATCTTGATCAATAACTGTTAATATTTTCGCTGGCCCTTCTTTTACTTGATTGGATAATGCGATAGGCATTGCTTTATCCATTATGCCGTTTGTCATATTTGTATTTAATTTCCCAAAAATACCATACGGGCTATTTATTGTAATATTACCAATCACTTCACGATCCGGTGAAAATCTTGCTAATTTTTCTCCCGGGTTCCCGTGACTTCCTCTTTCAATAGACGTTACTGTCGAACGCATAATTTGTCCATCTTCTACTTGAATTGGCTTTTTTGTATCATTATCGGAAATTACATGACCAAGCGCTCCGTATTTCATAGAATCTGGATGTACAAACGTCATCGTTCCGATACCAGCTGCTGAATCACGAATATACAATCCAATTCGGTAAGAAGATTCACCATTGTCTTTTTGTGGTGTTAGCTTAGCACGAATATATTTTCCATCTCTTAATAAAACAAGATTAAGCGGTTCACCTGTTTCTCCACTATTATGAATAAATGGTGCTACATCACTCATTCTTTCAATTGTTTTACCATTGATTTCGGTAATCATATCTCCAATCTGTACACCAGCTGTTTCACCAGGAGATACTTTACCCTTTTCAGTTTGAATTAAATGATGGCCTACAACAAGTACACCTTTTGTGTTCAATTTTACACCAATCGATTGTCCACCTGGAATAACTTTAAAATCTTTTAATACTTTCACATTTACTTTTTTCACTGGAAAACCAGCAAGTTGAAACACCATATCAGCTTCACCATTTTGGTGAGAATTTACCATAAGTTCTTGTTCATTTGAACTTACAGTAAATACATTACGATTTGTAGATGAAGCCTTAAAAACTGGTAATGATGCTATTTCTGATTGTTGTCCTTCAAAAACAACAAGTTGCTTCGGCGATGAAATAAACGTTCGAAGCGGTTTAAAACATCCAATAAAAACTAGAGAAACAAGGAGACAAAGACCTATTATTTTTCGAAATCTTTCTAATTTCAATTTGTTCACTCTCCTCGCTCCTACCCACATTCAGCCTCTTGGCTTCACTTTTTAATCTCTCCTTGCAGTGCTTTATTTATAACCGGAAGAATTAAGAAATCGTCATTTGAGAAAAAAAAGCTATCCATTACTGGATAGCCTCTGCTGTCTGTTTGAAATGATGCGCTTGCGTAAGTAACTCTTTCGCATGCTCTGTCGTTAAATCTGTAATTTCAACACCAGAAATCATTCGAGCAATTTCTGTTACTTTTTCATCCGTACTTAACACAGTAACCGATGTAATCGTCCGATCATTCGCCACTTGTTTTCTAATAAATAAATGCGAGTCCGCCATTGAAGCTACTTGAGGTAAGTGCGTAATACAAAGTACTTGCGAGTTTACTGATACACGATAAATTTTTTCCGCAATAGCCTGCGCAACCCGACCACTCACACCCGTATCCACTTCATCAAAAATAACAGATGCAACACCTTGATGCTTAGAAAAAATGCTTTTTAAAGCTAAAATAATACGAGATAACTCTCCGCCAGAAGCGACCTTTGAAAGTGGCTTTAACGGTTCACCCGGATTCGTTGAAATATAAAATTCCACATGATCGTAGCCATCCGCCGTAAGTTTTACCGGTGTTCCTTCCACGAGAGGTTCTTCTACATTTCCTACCCTCTTCATAATTCTCACTTCAAATTTCGTTTTTTCCATATATAGTTCTTTTAATTCTTGATGAATAGCGCTTGTAAGATGATCCGCAAGCTCATGACGCATAGTACTTAACAACGTTGCTTCTTTTACAATAACACCTTCTAATTTCGTTAACTGCTTTCTCGTCGTTTCAATATGTACGTCTTTATTTTCAATCGTAAAAATTTCTTGTTCAATTTTATCAGCATACGCTAAAATCTCTTCTACAGTATTTCCATACTTTCTCTTTAACATACGGATTTCATTCAAACGTGTTTCAATTTCATCTAGACGTTTCGGATCATATTCCATCATATCTAACTTTTCTCTAAGCTGATATGCAACTTCTTCTAATAAGTAATAACTATTTGCAATGGAATCATGATTTTCTTGATACGCTTCATCTAAGTGCGTAATACTCTCCATTTGTCCCATTGCATTTCTTACGTGATCTAATCCCTGTCCGTCTCCACTTAACGAACGATACGCATCTCCTAATGCTTTATAAATCTTTTCAAAATTGGAGATTTTTAATCGTTCCTCAGTCAATTCATATTCTTCATCCATTTTTAAATCCGCCTTACGAATTTCTTCATGTTGGAATTGAATTAAATCTAGACGATGGGCCATTTGTTGTTCATTTTCACTTAAAGATTTTAGCTGTTTTTTTAACTTCTCATAGTCTGTATATACATTTTGATATATGGCCAATTGTTTAACAATGCGATTTCCATCAAAATGATCAAGCATAAACATATGACGCTCTTCATTCATTAAATCTTGTGTTTCATGCTGTCCATGAATATCAACTAGCGTTTTTCCAATCTCTTTTAATATGCTGAGTGTAACAAGTTTCCCATTTACACGACAGACACTTTTTCCGTTAGCAGCGATGTCACGCTTCAAAATAATCATGCCATCTTCTATTTCTATATCTAACTCTTCTGCCTTTGCGATACATGGATGCTTGGCATCTTCTACATAGAATAATCCTTCTATCTCAGCCTTTTCTGTTCCATATCGAACAAATTCTGCTGAACCACGGCCACCAACAAGCAAACTAATTGCATCAATAATAATGGATTTTCCAGCTCCTGTTTCACCACTTAAAACGGTTAAACCTTTTTGAAAAGAAATATTTAATGCCTCGATAATAGCAAAGTTTCTGATCGATAATTCCGATAACAATGCCCCATTCACCTCGTTATAAACTAATCCCCAATTAAGGGCTTTTCTCAGTATTCTTCATTCAAATAGTTATACTATATGTTTGTATGTATAAATTACTCTTCTAACCCGCTCCATTGTACCAAACATTCGTTTTACGGGTCAATCCACCTATTTTCTAACTTCATTCAAAAAAAATAATGTATTGTATTTGAATATCCATATTTTTCGCCAATAAAAATATCTTGTTTACTTTCCACTTTACAGAGGAAAGTAAACAAGATTTTTCTGTTACAGCATATTTAAGAAACGATCAGAGACAACACCTGTATCTTCAGGTGTACGGCAAATAATTAAGCAAGTATCATCACCACAAATGGTTCCGACGATCTCATCCCACTCTAAATGATCAATAAGTGCCCCAAGTGAATGAGCGTTACCAGGCAATGTTTTTAGCACAAGCATATGTCCTGCCGTGTCTAATTTTACAAATGAATCCACTAGATTTCGTTTTAATTTTTGCAACGGATTAAATCGTTGATCTGCTGGCAAGCTATATTTATAGCGACCATCATGTAATGGCACCTTCACTAAGTGCAGTTCTTTAATATCGCGCGATACTGTTGCTTGCGTTACATTAAACCCCACATTACGTAAAATATCAACTAGTTCATCTTGTGTTTCAATTTCTTTGTTCGCAATAATTTCCCTGATTTTAATATGGCGCTGACCTTTATTCATACATTTGCACCTCACACTATCTCTTACCATAGTTTAAACATTGGTATACTTCATTTATTTATGTTAACGTATAATCCGTTACTTGTATACAATTGTTTTTACAATAATTATACGATTACAACAAAAAGAGGAACAACATATGTTATTCCCCTTTCCCTTTTTGTTTTAGAACATTATGCGCTTCGGTAACAACTTGTTCAATAGAAACCGGAGAATGATTTTCGCCATTCTCACGCTCACCGTGCCACTTTAGATGAATTAAAAATTCAATATTTCCATCCCCACCTGTAATTGGTGAGAATGTTAAACCTTCGACATTATAGCCTTCCTTAAGAGCAAAATCGACAATCATTTCCACGACAGCTTCATGTACTTTTCTATCACGAACAATGCCTTTTTTCCCGACTTGTTCTCGTCCAGCTTCAAACTGAGGTTTAATCAATGCAGCTACATCACCATTTGGCGTAAGCATTGTTTTTAAAACCGGCAATATAAGCCTTAATGATATAAATGAAACATCAATACTTGCAAACTGCGGTAAACCACGCTCTAAATCTGCCGGTGTCACGTAACGGAAGTTCGTTCGTTCCATCACAACAACACGCTCATCTTGACGCAATTTCCACGCAAGTTGATTATATCCTACATCTAATGCGTAGGATAACTTCGCACCATTTTGAAGCGCACAGTCTGTAAAACCACCAGTTGATGAACCAATATCTATCATAACTTTATCTTGTAAATCAAGTTGAAATGTTTCTAATGCCTTTTCAAGCTTATAGCCACCACGGCTTACATACGGCATAACTTGCCCTTTCACCGTAATCTCCGTATCTTGCGAGATTTTCTCCCCTGGCTTATCGAGTCTCATTTCATTCGCATATACAAGACCTGCCATAACAGCACGTTTAGCCTTCTCACGCGTTTCTATAAGTCCTCGCTCTACTAATAGTACATCTACTCTTTCTTTTTTTATGCTCATTTGTTACGCCCTTTTTTGTTTTGATGGAATCATTGTATGAATACGGTCTACAACAGCATCTGTCGTTAAACCAATTTCTTCTAACAGTTTTGTTACACTACCATGCTCTATGAAGCGATCAGGAATACCCATTCGTTCAATTAAAGCACTATGGTATCCGTTCTCAGAAGCAAATTCAACTACTCCCGTTCCAAAGCCACCGATTAAACAAGCCTCTTCAATCGTTAAAATCGGTATATTTCCCCCTAAAAGCTCATGTAAATATGCCTCATCCATCGGTTTAATAAAGCGAGCATTCACTACTTTCACTGATACTCCAGTTTGTTCAAGACGCTCAGCTGCTTCCATTGCCATCGGGATTGTCGTACCAAACGTTAAAATTGCTGCTTGTGTGCCTTCTTTTAACGTTTCCCATGTACCAATTGGAATCGCCTTTAATTCTTCGTCCATTTGAACGCCAAGTCCATTGCCTCGTGCATAACGTAAAGCAATCGGTCCATCTTCGTATTGCATCGCTGTATATACTAAATGTTGTCCTTCATTTTCATCTTTCGGCATCATAAGTACCATATTCGGCAAATGACGTAAAAACGAGATGTCAAATACACCTTGATGCGTTTCACCGTCTGCTCCAACTAATCCAGAACGATCTATTCCAATGAAAACATTTAAATTTTGGCGACAAATATCATGAACAACTTGGTCATATGCTCTTTGTAAAAACGTTGAATAAATTGCTAAGAATGGCTTCATTCCTTGCGTTGCCATACCAGCCGCCATTGTTGTAGCATGCTGCTCTGCAATACCTACATCAATCATGCGATTTGGAAACTCTTTTTGGAATTTCTCAAGTTTCGATCCAACAGGCATTGCAGGCGTAATTGCAACGATACGTTCATCCGTTCTCGCTAGCTTAAGCACTGTTTCACTAACAACAGCACTCCATGCTGGTGCAACTTCCTTCGGTTTAACGAAGTCACCTGACTCAATTTTATACGGTCCTGTTCCATGCCAAGTTCCAATAACGTCACTCTCAGCTGGTTTATAACCTTTTCCTTTTTTCGTAATAACATGAACAAGTACTGGGCCTTTTGTTTTCTTTGCATATTGCAACGTTTCGAATAACTTTTCATAATCATGCCCATCGACCGGACCTAAATATGTAAAGCCTAATTCTTCAAAAAAGACGCCTGATACTAGTAAATATTTTAGACTATCTTTTATTTTCTCTGCTGTCGCAGCAACTTTCCCGCCGACTGCTGGGATTTTCTTCAATATATACTCTAGTTCATCTTTTACCCAATGGTACTTCCCTGCGGTACGTAAACGACCAAGTACATTATGAAGTGCACCGACGTTTGGTGCAATTGACATTTCATTGTCATTCAAAATAACAATCATGTCCGTTTTTTCATGTCCAATATGGTTCAATGCCTCTAAAGCCATTCCGCCTGTTAATGCACCATCCCCAATGATTGGTATAACGTATTCTTCCGTTTTCTTTAAATCACGTGCTAGGGCCATTCCCATTGCAGCAGATAACGACGTGGAACTATGACCAGTTTCCCAAACATCATGCTCACTCTCGCAGCGTTTTGGAAAACCACATAGACCTTGGTACTGCCTTAATGTGCCGAATTCTTTCGCACGCCCTGTTAAAATTTTATGTACATAGGATTGATGTCCTACGTCCCATAAAAATTTATCTTTCGGACTATCAAATAATTTATGCAGAGCAATTGTGAGTTCTACTACACCTAAATTAGGTGCAATATGTCCACCTGTTTGAGAGAGCTCTTCAATTAAAAACTTACGAATATCCTCACTCAACCCCTCTAGTTCACTGATAGACATATCTTTCAAAAAACTAGGGTTTTGAATTTGCGTTAGATCCACATGGATCACTCACTTTCATTTCATAATCTGTCAACATGTCAAATATTATAAGAAACATTTACACAACACAAGAAATTATCTTTTCTATTCTTCTTATCTTGTCCTGCTTTCAGAAAACACTTCCATTTTTTCACTTATCATATTATACATCATATTTCTTTACGTGATGAAAAAAATAGCCGCTAACACGAAGTGATAACGGCAATGTAATCTACATATATTTTTGCCAATAACAAGAAAAGAAAAACCTTTTCCTACATTTATATCATAAAATGATGAATGACTCAACAAATGGAAACGCTGTTATATTAGTTATTACGTTTTGCGATTAAATCACAAATAGATAGTAAATATTCATCTTGTAATTGTAAGGAGCTAATAGAATCTTTTGCTTTTGCAATTTTCTCCTCTAAAATAGATTTTGCTCTATCTACAGTAAATAACGTCGTATATGTGCTCTTTTCATTGGAAGCATCACTACCAATCGGTTTTCCAATCTCTTCTTCTGTTCCTTCTACATCCAAAATATCATCTCTAATTTGGAAAGCTAGACCGATATATTTCGCAAATGCAAGTAACTTCTCTTCTTGCTCTTCTGTAGCATCAGAAAGTATCGCTCCTGCAAGTACAGCAAACTCAAGCAGTTTACCTGTCTTATGCTTATGGATGTACTCTAATTCATTAATTGTAAGTCGTTTTCCTTCAGCTTCCATATCTGCCACTTGTCCAGCAACCATTCCTTCAGGTCCTGCTGCTTTCGCAAGCTCAAGTACAAGTCTTACTTTTTTTTCAGCAGAGATTTCTTTTTGCCCATATGCCATAATAACTTGAAAAGCATATGTCAACAAACCATCTCCTGCTAAAACTGCCATTGCTTCACCAAATACTTTATGATTGGTAGGCTTTCCTCGTCTTAGATCATCATCATCCATACAAGGTAAATCATCATGAATTAACGAATATGTATGAATCATTTCAAGGGCACAAGCTGCACCCACTCCAAGATTTCTTTCTTTTCCAAACGCTTGTAACGTTGCAAATAAAAGTAACGGGCGGAGACGTTTCCCACCCGCTTCCAAAGAATATGCCATCGCTTCACGAAGCACATTTGGACATTGTAATTCATTTGCATAGCTTACAAGATTTTCTTCTACGAAAGTTTTACTCTCTTTCAAAAAAGCATCAAAAGCTATATGTGTCACTATGCTTCATCTCCTAAAGCAGTAAACGGTTTAAGCTCTCCATCTTCTCCAAGGATAACTGCCATTTGTTCTTGTACATCTTTCAATTTCTCATCACAAAGCTTAGATAATTCCATGCCTTCTTTAAAATAAGAAATCGCTTCCTCTAAAGGTACATCACCTTGTTCAAGCTTAGAAACGAGATGCTCAAGCTGCGAAATTGCTTCTTCAAAGCTTAACTTATTTTCCATTATTCAATTCACGCTCCTCTATGCTTGATACGCTACAATCTAGTATTCCATCTTGTAATTGAACCGAAACAGCATCTCCAAGGCTAACATCTTTCACGCTTTTTAATACTTGTTTCTCTTCATCGTATACAAGCCCGTACCCTCTCATCATTACTTTAAGCGGGCTTAATACTTCAAGCTTTTGAGCCGCTCTCACAAATACGAACTCCTTCGTTTGAAGTAACGTTTGCATTTCACGTTGCAACTGCTTTTGCAACGTTTCAATTGCCGTTTTCGTTTGTATAATTTTTTGAGATGGGTGGTGCTTTTCTAAATAAAATGAAAGTTGCTTTAATTGATTTACTTTTTTATCTATATAACGCTCTTTCGCTAAAACAAGTTGTTCAAGAGCTCTGTCTAGCTGCTCTTCTTTTTGCTCATACACTTGCCTTGGATAACGGAACGCATAAGATTTTTGTAACACTTGCAGTTTTTCTTCTTTTTTATGTACTCTCTCTCTCATTGCTCTTTGCAATCTCAGAGTTCTTTGTAATACCTTTTCTTGTAACTCTATAATGTTAGGTACCGCCAGCTCAGCTGCTGCAGTCGGTGTTGGTGCACGTAAATCCGCGACAAAATCTGCGATTGTAAAATCCGTTTCATGACCTACAGCTGAAATAATCGGAATCTCACTTGTAAAAATTGCTCTTGCAACTACTTCCTCATTAAAGGCCCATAATTCTTCAATAGAGCCTCCACCACGTCCAACAATTAAAACATCAATATCTCCCATTTCATTCGCTGTACGAATTGCTTGTACAATTGAGGGAGCCGCTGACTCCCCTTGTACAAGTACAGGAAACACAATAACATTTCCAATTGGATAACGACGTTTAATTGTTGTTATAATATCGCGAATTGCTGCTCCTGTTGGCGACGTTATAACACCGATTGTTTTTGCATATGCAGGGATTGGACGCTTATAAACTTGAGAAAACAGCCCTTCTTCTTCTAATCGGACTTTTAATTGTTCATAAGCTAAATGAAGATTTCCAACTCCATCAGGCTGCATGTCTTGAATATAAATTTGATAAGAACCACTCGCCTCGTAAACAGAAATCTTTCCTTTTACAAGTACTTTCATTCCATTTTCCGGTCTGAATTTAATGTTACGATTATGACCCGCAAACATAACCGCTGCAATTCTTGCATTTTCATCTTTCAATGTAAAATACATATGACCACGACTATGATATTTAAAGTTGGAAATTTCTCCTTTTAACCAAACAGACTGTAAATGCGGATCATACTCTATTTTTGTTTTAATATAGCGTGTTAATGCTGTAACGGTTAAATATTGTTTCTCCATTGCTCTCTCCTCATAGCCGATTCAAATTATTGACAAACAACTCCTGCACGCTTTGCAGACTCCACAGTGTTGTGAAGAAGCATTGTAATAGTCATTGGGCCGACTCCTTTTGGCACAGGCGTAATGTAACCTGCAACGTCTAATACATTGTCAAAATCAACATCACCACAAAGTTTGCCTGTTTCTAAACGGTTAACACCAACATCAATTACAACCGCACCTTCTTTAATATAGTCAGCTGTTACCATTTTCGGTCGTCCAACGGCTACGATTAAAATATCAGCTAACTTCGATAATTCTTCTATATTTTGCGTCTTAGAATGACAATATGTGACAGTTGCATTTTCATTTAAAAACAGTTGCCCCACTGGTTTACCAACAATATTACTTCTTCCAATTACAACAACATGCTTTCCAGAAATATCAAGATTCGTTTCTTTTACTAATTCTAAAATGCCATGCGGTGTACATGGAAGGAATGTGTCTTGTCCCGTCATCATACGTCCTACGCTGATTGGGTGAAATCCATCTACATCCTTTTCCGGTGAAATTCTTTCAATGATAGCTTTTTCTTCAATATGTTTTGGTAAAGGCAATTGTACCAATATGCCATTAATGCGGTCGTCTCCATTTAAGCGATCGATTTCAGCAAGCAAACGTTCCTCGGTAATCGTTTCAGGAAGTTCAATTAGCTCTGAATAGATTCCTACTTGCTCACAGCCTTTTTCTTTTCCTTTTACATAAGAACGAGATGCTGGATCTTCTCCAATTAAAATAACTGCTAATCCTGGTACAATCCCTTGCTCTTTTAACTTCACAACTTCTTCTTTTAATTGTGCTCGTTTTTTCTCCGCAACTTCATTTCCTTTGATGATTACTGCTACCATTTTAAGTTTCCCCCTTAAAGAAATTACAGTGTATCTTTTATATTAGATAAAACGCCGTTAATAAAACGACGAGATTCCTCATCCCCAAATGTTTTCGCGATTTCAATTGCTTCGTTAATTGTTACATTGTGCGGAATTTCTTCCATGTATTTCATCTCACACACAGCTACACGTAAAATACTGCGATCAACAATACTAATACGCTCAAGCTTCCACTTTTTTAAATTTTGACGAATTGCTGCGTCAATCTCTTCTTTGTTGTCTACAAATCCTACAACAAGTGATTCTAGAAACTCATTTGTTTCTTCGCCTTCATCTAGCGTATTTTCCACCGCTACTTTCGGTTCTAATTCACCTGTAATATCCATTTGGTATAATGCTTGCATTGCTCTTTCTCTAGCCGTCCTACGTTTCATTGTAACTCTCCTTTATACTTCAAGTCTTTCCTTATGTTTTGTTATATTATTATAATTTATAAGCCGTCAATTCACTTACTCTTGCAGTTTTCATTGATTTTCCAACCTTATAATACAATGATAATAACACAATTTATCGTTTCACACACGGGGTACAAGGCTGAAAAATAATAAAAAGATTAACTTCAAGTTCCATATCTTATCACAATGTACGTTTTTTGGAAAAATGAAACATCCCGTTTTATATTTCTTATTTTTTAAAATAGTATAATAATTTGAGGGTTTTAATTTGTGAAGAAATGAAACGATAAAAAAGATGCCTATTTTACTAGGCACCTTTTTTCACTCTTACACTGGTTCGATTTCTGTTTTTTGTGTTTCGAATGTTACGCCAACGATGTGAACGTTCACTTCTTTTGGCTCAAGTCCTGTCATTGTAAAGAGTGCTTGGCGAATATTGTCTTGAATTTTTTGTGCAACAACCGGAATTGCTACACCAAAATACATCACAACATAAAGGTCAACAATAATATCTTCGTTTGCTAATTCAACCTTTACACCTTTACCATGATTTTTCTTACCTAACTTCTCAACAACATCTGTAGCAAAATTACCACGCATTGCCGCTACACCTTCTACTTCAGCAGCTGCAATACCTGCAATTACTTCGATTACTTCTGGTGCAATTTCTACTTTTCCAAGAGTTGTATCTTGACCCATATCTAACATATGTTCAGCCATGAAAAAAACCTCCTTTAATGTATCACTGCGTCACAAGTTCATGCTCTTCCAAAAATTTCGTGTTAAACTCACCTTTTACAAAATCAGGATGATCTAACAATTGCAAATGGAACGGGATTGTTGTATGTACGCCTTCAATGACAAACTCACTGAGCGCTCGCTTCATTTTTGCAATTGCCTCTTCACGTGTTTTTCCGTGAACAATTAATTTAGCAACCATCGAATCATAGAAAGGTGGTATTGAATATCCCGGATATACAGCTGAATCGACGCGAATACCAAATCCGCCTGGTGGTAAGTACATTTCTACTCTACCTGGAGATGGCATAAATTTTTTGGCAGGGTTTTCCGCATTAATTCGACATTCCATTGCCCAACCATTAAATTGTACTTCTTCTTGCTGTAACGATAACTTTTCTCCAGAAGCAACAAGAATTTGTTCTTTAATTAAATCCATCCCTGTTACCATTTCAGTAACTGGATGTTCAACTTGGATTCTCGTATTCATCTCCATGAAATAAAAGCTTTTCGTTTTATATTCATAAATAAACTCAACCGTACCAGCACCTGTATAATCAACCGCTACCGCCGCTTTAACTGCTGCGTCACCCATTTGCTTGCGAATATTCTCATCAAGTGCAGGTGATGGACTTTCTTCTAATAGTTTTTGCAGACGGCGCTGAATTGTACAATCACGCTCTCCTAAATGAATGGCATTTCCATGTGTATCTGCCATTATTTGAATCTCAACATGGCGGAAATCTTCAACGTACTTCTCTAAGTATACACCAGGGTTCCCAAAAGCGGTACTGGCTTCTTGCTGTGTAATTTGAATTCCTTTTACAAGCTCTTCTTCATGGCGCGCAACACGAATACCTTTTCCGCCGCCACCTGCAGTCGCTTTAATAATAACTGGATATCCAATTTGATTAGCAAGCTCGATCGCTTCTTCGGTATTTTTAATAATCCCTTGTGAACCTGGTACAATCGGAACCCCTGCTTCTTTCATTGTATCACGTGCAACGTCTTTTGTGCCCATCTTTGAAATAGCTTCCGGGCTTGGACCGATAAAAATCAAGTTACACTCACGGCATAATTCTGCAAAATCTGCATTCTCTGCTAAAAATCCGTATCCCGGATGAATTGCATCACAACCTGTCAATTTTGCAACGCTAATAATGTTCGTCAAATTTAAATAGCTTTCTTTCGAAATCGTTGGTCCAACACAATACGCTTCATCTGCAATTTGCACATGAAGTGACTCTTTGTCTGCTTCAGAATAAATTGCAACTGTTTCAATATCCATTTCTTTACAAGCGCGAATAATTCGTACAGCAATTTCTCCACGATTGGCTATTAATACTTTTTTTATCATCACAAAGACTCCCTTATTACGCTTTTACAAGAAATAGCGGTTGTCCATACTCAACAAGCTGTCCGTTATTAACAAGAATTTCAACAATTTCGCCCTCTACATCTGCGTCAATTTCGTTAAATAATTTCATAGCTTCAACAATACATACGATAGAATCTTTCGATACTCTGTCCCCAACACTTACATATTGAGGTGTATCAGGCGAAGAAGAGGAATAAAATGTCCCTACCATCGGTGATGTGATTTTATGTAGGTTTTCATTTTGAACAGCTTTCTCTTCTTCTTGTTTTTGCACTTCTACTTGCGCTGCCGCTACTGTTGTTTCTACTTCAACAGATGCTGCTGGTTGTACTACCTGTTTCGTTACCGGTGCTTGCACAGCAACAACTTCATTACCACGTTTTTTCATTTTGATTGTTGTACCGTCTTTTTTGTATTCAAATTCATCAATATTAGAGCTATCAATTAATTTAATTAATTCACGAACTTCTTGAATTTTAAACATGTAAAATCCACTCCCATACTCTTGTTTGTCCCGTTTTTACAGATTGGCATCAAACTGATTTACTGTAAAAATACGATGTATTCTATTAGAAAATTTATTCCTATGACATTTACTAATAGAAATATTTACTATTCCCATCTTACGCTAAATTTTTTAAACATTCCAATTTATATTTCTTTATTATAAATCGAAACTCCTGTAAAAATATTATTCCACCAAAAAATTATTACCTAGTAATAATACCAAGTTTCACACAAAATTGGCAAGACCACTTCCTAAAAAACATTCTTTACTTTTTCAAAACTGTACAGTATAAAAACGTAATTCCCTCAGCATTCTTCATTTTATCTACGGTAAAAAAACATATTTTTACCAAATATTTTTTTTTTGTTTACGTGCCGTTCATTCTTCCTTCATAAAAGAATAGTATGTTCAAAGTGTAGAAAATTTATTGTAGTGAGGTGCGGACATATGATATGGCTCATCCTGTTCTTGCCTGCCGTAGTGATTTGGGCATTGGTCCTCTTCATCCACGTCAAATCTGGAAAAAGTAATCACCATCATCATGAACCATTAATCTTTTACTCACAGCGTATTTCCCCGTTTCCAATTGAAAATACTAAATACAACTGCAAAGATGAAATAGAAAAAGGCTATCGAAAACGATAGCTTTTTTCTATTATTCTTTTATCTAATTTGAAGAAAAAACACCCATTATAATGAATATGCCACTTTATTTTACTGATGGATCAAATTTCACACCTACATCTTTTGAACCACCCTCACTTCTTACGAGCTGAATAATTTTATTCGCTTCTTTTTGTGAATGCTTTGCCGATTTAACTGTTACTTTAATGTCCGTTCCATCAGCTCTTACAAGAGCATCCTTATATCCACCTTGAGATTTAATCACTGTCTCAAGTAATTGTTGCTTCGTTTCCATTGTAGTGATTGCATCAAGATTATCTTTCGCTTTACTCTTTTCTTCTGCTGAAGATTTTGATGACTTCATTACATTTTGTAACTTTTCTTTCTCTACACTACGCTGATCTTCCATTTGCATACGTAACGCTGTGAAATTCTCATCGCTTGATTGAACTGTTACGCTAGCCTCTTTTTTACTTGTTTCTTTTTTATCATTCTCTTTTTTGTCTGTTTCTTTATTTGTAGTTTCCTTGCTTGTACTTTCTTTTGTTGTCTCTTTATTTGTAGTTTCTTTCGTTGTTTCTTTTGTAACTGCTTTATCAGCACCTTGCTTTTCTTGTCCCATCTTTTCACCCGTTGCCGGTGTTGCTGTATTCATTTTATCAGGAGTTGTTACGTAATAAACAGATAGCACAACCACTAAACTTAACATCGTTAATAGCCAAACCGTTTGTTTTTTTAACACTTTATTTCCTCCCTATCCATTTTTCGGTGATACTGAAACACGATGAGCTGGTACATCTAATAATCGCGTCACAGCTTCTTTTACCATTGCTTTTATTTGTATATTATCCACTCCCTTTGCTACGACCAGAACACCTCGTACTTTCGGTTTCTCTGTTCGCAAAACAATTGGAGTTTCTTTATCACCTTCACGTATAATGACTGTCTTTTCATCAAGAGACTCGTCTTCTACTTCCCTTTTACCGCCTGCTTTATCAGTTTCACCTGTCGTTTGTGAACGTTTTACTGTATTTTTCTCGAGTATTTTTTCTTCAGATGAATCTAGGTTCACTTTAATAGTTACGTCTTTTACTCCGGCTATCTCTTCTAAAGAAGCTTTCAATTCTTGTTCATACGCTTTTTCGTATTTTTCTACATTTGACATATTATCATTGTTTTTTTGACCGAAAGTTGGTACATCTTTATCTTGGCTTTGACTTGTCTTTTCTTTAAACACAGGCACTTCTTCTTTTTTAGGTGATAAGAAATTACTAGAAAACATAAGCGCAATCCCAAGTATGAGTAGGACAAGCAAAAACTTAGGTGTTACCTTTTTCCCCTTCTCATTACTTTCTTTTCCATCCCCATTTAATAGGTTTCGAAAAAATGAGAACCTCGAATTTTTATCTTTATTGTCCATTTACGCTACCTGTCCTCCCTTCCGTCTGAACTTGGATTTGTTTATCCTCTAGTTGCCACCTGCTTGAAAAGAAACCTTTCATTTCTACATTCGTTTCTTCTATTTTTTTTGGAGGTTCTTTCATATTAATTTCAATTGGCTTTACTGTTTCGATTGCATCATTTTTACTACGTTCTTTTTCTTTCAACGTCACAACAACAGATTGAATATCTTTCGCTGACTTTACTTCTTCTGCATGTTCCACTGCGACTATTTGTATTTCAGAGACTGTCATACCATACTTTTTCTCAAACTCTTTTCCTACGTCTTTTTTCATTTTGGTAGCCATCTCTTCTAAACTATATGCACGTGTTAGAGCTTGTATTTCTTTTTTCTTCGAATCTATCGAATTTTTTACAGATCCATCTGCTACGTACTTTTCTTCATTGAAATTTGCGATAACTTCATTTACATCTGTTTGTAACAACTTAAATAAAGGCGTTAAAATTAATACGACTAACAATAGACTTACAACGAATTTAACGTACTTTTGCAAATTTGAATTTGGAAGAATAAGATGAAGCATTGTCGCTAAGAGTAAAAAAACGATAATATTTCTAATCCACTCTGTAACAAATTGCACACTCTTCACCTCCTACCGCATCATGAGAGTAATGTTCCCGGCAGCAATAATAATTGTGATACTTAAAAAGAACATAAATGATACGATAGCTAAGCAAGCAAATACGTAAATGATACTTCGTCCAATGATATCTAAACATTGAATAATTGCTCCTCCGCCTACTGGTTGCAATACTGCTGCTGCGAATTTATAAATAAACGCGATACAAAAAATTTGAATCGCTGGGAAAGCGACAATTAAGCATAAAATAACGAGCCCGATAATTCCGACTGTGTTTTTTAATAATCCAGATGCACTAATAACAGTATCTGCCGCCTCAGTAAACATCCTTCCTACTACAGGAATGAAGTTTCCTGTTACAAATTTAGCCGTTTTCACAGCTATACCATCAGCAACGGCTGACGCTGTTCCCTGTACAGATAATACGCCTAAAAAAACCGTCAAAAAGATACCAATAATCCCAACACTAACGTTTTGCAAAAGCTTGGACAATTTCGTAACTTTATATTGATCACTCATCGTGCTTACAATACTTAATATAGTTGCAAGTAATAAAAGTGGTAGAACGATATAGTTCATAAGAAGCCCACTCGTATTCATTAAGAAAATGATGATTGGATGAAAAAATGATACAGAAACAACACCGCCGCCTGTTGCTATGAGTGCAAGTAAAATTGGTAATAACGCTAGTATGAAATCTACCATTGTTTGTATCGTCTCTCTTGCATATGTCATGACGACATAAAAACTATTTAAAGCGAAAATAATAAGTACCATGTATACGACTGCATCAGCGATTTTACTCACGCTACTCTTTGAAAAAGCAGATTGCAACGATTGCAACAATGCACTGAAAATCGTTAACATAATGAGCGTTCCAAGTAACTTTCCATTTGCAACAAGCTCGTGAAATAAATATTTTAGTAAACCTATCATCCACTCTTTTATGGAGAACTCTTTTTCTCCCTTTACAAACTCCATAAAGCTTCCTTTTTGACTCTCTGGTAAATAGCCTCCATACTTTGTAACAAGCCCGTCCCAAAATTGCTTCACATCTTCAATTCCGAGCTTATCCAATTGTTGATCAACGACGTTTGTTTCTATAGGAGAAGCTTGTACAACAATCGGTAAAGAAAAGAAAAGGAAGCAAGCAAATAATAGCTTAGCTCCAAACTCCCTCAACATTCACTCCCCCTTATCCCGTAGGTAAAAAACCGAGAATTGTTTCAATTACAACCGTCAAAATAGGAATTGCCATGACGAGAATTAAGATTTTCCCAGCTAATTCAATTTTCGAAGCGATTGCACCTTGACCAGCATCCTTTGTAATTTGCGCACCAAACTCAGCGATATAAGCAATCCCTATAATTTTCAATAACGTTTCTACATATACGTTGCTAACCTTCGCTTCACTCGCCACTCTCTCAATCATTTGTAAAATAGAATGAATTTGATCGATTAAGAGAAGAAACATCATGCTACCAATGAATACAATAAATAACGATGTAATACTAGACTTATGCTGATTTAAAACAGCAGCTAAAAATGTAGCAACGAGGCCTAATCCGACAATTTGTATAATTTCGATTCGAACCGCCTCCTTTACTGGAAGAGAAAGACACTTTTAATCTTGTCGAATAGAGTATTAATTAAAAATGCAACATGAAACAAAATAACGACAAAACCGACAAGGATAACCCAATTTGCAATATCCTCTCGCTTTAATTCTTTTAGTACAGTATGAATGAAAGCTAAAACAATGCCGATTCCGGCGATTTGAAATATTAATCCAACATCAATGGACATCGCCTTTCTCCCCCCTATAGCAGTAAAATTACGATAAGTAGCCCTGCTAGTACCCCTAAACTCTTTATCATTTTTTCATATTGTAGTTGTAATGCTTTCGCTTCTCCTTCTTCTCTCTCCAAATGTGTAATACATAAGCGAATATGTTTTTGCTGTGATTCACGATCATGTTGTCCAAGTGTTTCACCAAATTGTTGCAGTATTTCATACTCGGTTTGTTTAAACGCCGTTAACGTCCAGTTCTCCTTCAAACTATCAATCCAAGCTTCTCTAACTGTTTGCTCCCCGTCCTCTAGCCGTTTCGAAAAGCTTTGAAATATCCAATTTAACGGCTTCGGCATTTGTTTGACTAAACGCTCTGCAGCCTCAGATAACGGCGTGTGTCCATACATAATTTCAGCTTCTAATGATTGCAATGCTGCCTTCAATAACCTAAGTTGCCGCGGTCTCTCACTGTACCTTTTAGCGTATGAAAATCCGAAAAAAGTGCTAACAGCAACTATTAATACCGCACCAAATATTTTCACCATACGCCTTGAACCTTTCTATGGGATAATACTGGTTTTCCATCTCTATCTTTCACTTGCATAACTGTTCCTGGCCCTCTCGCTTTTGATAATTCCACAAACCTATCAAATACACCAAGTTCCAGCACCGCCTGTAACGATGGACGTTTCACAACATCATCATAAGAAAATCCATGTGCACTTATAAAAAGCTGAACGCCGGCATGTACCGCCTCCATAATCGCTTCACTATCTTCTTTACGTCCAATTTCATCTACGATTAATATGTCTGGGCTCATAGAACGAATCATCATCATCATTCCTTCAGCTTTTGGACAAGCGTCTAATACATCTACTCGCACGCCAAAGTCATATTGCGGGATTCCTTTCACACAGCCCGCAATTTCTGATCGTTCATCAACAATCCCCACTTTACATGAAGGAATTTTCGAAGCACTTACACCTTGACTCATACAGCGTGCTACATCTCTTAAAAGTGTTGTTTTCCCCGTTTGCGGTGGGCCTATTACCATCGTGTTTAACCATCGTGATTCATAAAGATATGGCAGAAGCGGCTCAGCAATCCCTATTTTTTGACGGGCAATCCGAATATTAAAAGAAGAGACATCCCGAATCATTTTCACTGCACTTTTTTCTGTAATGACTTTTCCAGCTAGACCAATTCTATGTCCTCCTCGTAGTGTCACATATCCACGTTTCAATTCCTCTTCCATCGTATAAATTGAGAATTGACTTAATTTATTCAATAAATGGATTGCATCTTCCGCTGTAGCGATATAGTCATAGAAAAACACTTCTCCATGTGCGATACACTCTAGTGGTCTTCCAATTCGAACACGAATTTCCTCTAGAGCATCGTATTGTTTACAGCCTTCAACTAACTGTCTCATCGTTTTCGGTAAAACTTCTAATACTTCTTTCATAAGCTTCTCCCCACTATACTCGACTTACTATTTCAACAACGCGATAAAAATGCAGCCAATTCCAAGCGCTAGAAAAAAGAGTTTCAAGAAAGAAATCTCACTTGCTACACTCGCTATGCCAATTGTCATTGTTAAAATTAATACGGTCGGTCCAACAAACGCCAACATACCATTTATAAACAATGCTTTCTTCGCATCATTCACGTAAAGCATAAGCAAAGCGGCGAATATTTCCGCGCTACCTGAAAACAACCGAAGTAACCCCATAACAAGCACGGATGTTTCCATTGCCGCTAGCCACTGTTTCATTCTCCCACCTTCTCCCATAACAGTTACTACTTCCTTATTCTGAAAAAAAATATATTTGTACAACCATATGCAGAGGTTGTCTATTTCAGAAGTAAAAACATAATTTTTCTCTATCGATTTTATTAAAATCTGAATATTATCATTAATTTATGGTATATTTAATAGAAAAGGAGCATAGATGATGAAGGAAGTTACTTTATTACCACTCGATTTACGATATGCAAATGTGATTTTTGAGCTATCAAGCAATCCACATATGAAAAATGCATTAGGGATAAAAGTAGATTCAGTGGAAGATACAAAGGCATTCATTCTTTTTGCAATTGGAGAGGAACGAAAAAAACACTCCTTATCAAGAGTGATTGTAAGTGAGGAAAATGAAGTAATTGGCCTCACGACACTTAAACATATTAATTACGAACAAAAGCACTCACATATTGGAAGTTGGCTCGGCTATCAATATTGGGGAAGAGGATATAACGAAGCTGCTAAAAAAGAGATCTTTAAAATCGCTTTTTTAGACTTGCAACTTACATACGTATTTGCCGGTGCTAAAACGACTAACATTCGCTCTTTAAAAGCACAAGAGAAACTACCTTACATTTCATTACATGCGGAAAAACAATTTCCAGACGTACACGCTGCTTTGGAGAAAGAAGTAAAATCACCTTGCGTACTGCATGTTGTATCATGCGAAAAATTTTCAAATTGGTTGGAAGTACAAAATGAGGGGGGGAAAATATGAAGGGATTGAAAATTAGTTTAACAATTGTAATAGAATTAGCTATTATTTATCTTTTTTCAAAAATGGTCGGCTGGTCATTTATGGAGAGCTTTTTCCTTGGCAGTCTAGCAATATTTGCAATTACGTGGTTAATTATTATGAGTACCTTTAGAAATAACAATATGGATCATGCAACGAATAAAACTTTTACCGGTATTGAAACTGGTGAAATACGCCCGTTTCAAATTGTTTTGACTCCATATATTATGGGTACCCTTTCACTCGTCACAGTTAGTTTTGTTATAACCGCAATTTACTATCTTCCCTATTTCCTATAAAGTGAAACTATAATCAGTGGGGGAGTTGTTCATCCCCCACTGATTATTAGCCCGCAAATAACGGGATAAAAAAAAGCACTCGTGATAATCACGAGTGCTTTTCTACTATGCACGAGAAACGTATTTACCTTCACCAGTGTTGATGATAAGCATTTCGCCTTCGTTAATGAAGATTGGTACTTGTACAACAAGACCAGTTTCTAATTTAGCTGGTTTTGTTACGTTAGAAGCTGTGTCACCTTTAATACCAGGCTCTGTTTCTGACACTGTTAATTCAACTGTGTTCGGAAGTTCAACACCAAGTACTTCATCTTGGTATGTCATAATAGATACTCCCATGTTTTCTTTTAAGAATTTTAATTCGCGCTCGATTTGGTTTTCGCCAAGTTCGATTTGCTCATAAGTTTCGTTATCCATAAATACGTGAGACTCACCGCTCGCGTATAAGTATTGCATACGACGGTTTTCGATGTGTGCTTTTTCTACTTTTTCACCTGCACGGAATGTTTTCTCTTGAACAGATCCTGTGCGAAGGTTACGTAGTTTAGAGCGAACGAATGCAGCACCTTTACCTGGCTTTACGTGTTGGAAATCCATTACTTGCCAAAGGGCATTGTCCACTGAAATTGTTAAACCTGTACGAAAATCGTTTACTGAAATCATGTAAAAAAATCCTCCTGTGTATTACAAAATAATAAGTTCTTTTGGTGATTTCGTTATTACTTCATTACCTTCACTTGTTACAATGATATCATCTTCAATACGTACCCCGCCAACACCTGGAATATAAATACCTGGTTCTACTGTTACAGCCATACCTGGTTCAAGTACTGTATCAGAACGGAACGCTAAACCTGGTGCTTCATGGATTTCAAGACCGATTCCATGACCAGTAGAGTGTCCGAAGTATTCACCATATCCTTTTTCCGTTATGTAATCACGCGTTAATGCATCAGCCTCACGACCCGTTAAACCAGCTTTAATACCGTTCACACCACGTAGTTGTGCTTCTAAAACGATATTATAAATTTCTTTTAATTTATCAGATGGTTCACCGACTGCAATCGTACGAGTAATATCAGAGCAATATCCTTTGTAATAAGCGCCGAAGTCTAATGTGACGAAATCTCCTTTTTCTATCACTTTTTCAGATGCCACGCCGTGCGGTAATGCCGAACGAAGACCTGAAGCAACGATAATATCAAACGAAGAAGATGTTGCTCCTTGTTTTCTCATGAAAAATTCAAGTTCATTTGACACTTCAATTTCAGATACTCCCGGGCGAATGAATGATAGAATATGCTCAAAGGCAGCATCTGCAATCTGTGCAGCTTCCTTTAATATCTTAATCTCTGAATCAGTCTTTATCAAGCGTAACTTTTCTACAAGCCCAGAAGTTGGGATGAATTCAGCTTCGATCGCTTCATTATGCGTTACGTAAGAGCTATATGTAAGAGTATCTTGCTCAAAGCCTAGCTTTTGAATTCCAAGTTCTTTAACTTGTTTCGCAACTTCATCAAGAATTAATCCTGCATGCTGCACTATTTCGTATCCAGCCGCTTGCTTACTAGCTTGCTCTACATAACGGAAATCTGTAATAAATAGAGCACGCTCTTTTGAAATTAGTACAACACCAGCTGTTCCTGTGAAATTCGCCATATATCTACGGCTATGTTCATTCGTTAATACGATACCGTCAATACCAGCCTCATCAAACGCACTTCTTAATCTCTCGATCTTTTCCATTACTTTATGCCTCCCTCAATTTCTCCATTAATGCAAATAGCGCTAGCTTATAGCCATAAAAACCAAATCCAACAATTTGTCCCGCACAAACAGCCGCTGTCACAGATTCATGACGAAACGACTCACGCCCGTGAATGTTAGAAATATGTACTTCAATAACTGGAATCGACACGCTTGCGATAGCATCCCGAATCGCGTAGCTATAATGCGTAAATGCACCCGGATTTAGAATGATTCCTTCATATATGTCATCAGCCTCATGAATGATGTCAATAAGAGCACCTTCATGATTCGATTGGAAACATTCTAATTCCACTCCCATTTTTTCTGCTTCTTGTTTCATATCTGCTTCAAGCGTCGCTAACGTTCCTTTTCCGTATACATTTACTTCCCTAACGCCAAGGCGATTTAGGTTCGGACCGTTTACGAGGAGTAACTTTTTCATTTTCTTAAAACCCCTTAATATTAAAGAATGTCTATACGACATTTTAACATAGGAATCACTTATTTGAATAGTTTGTCTTCTCGGCCCCTTCTCCTCTATTCGTATTATTCGATTCGAATGCTACAGAATACGAAATAAAAACACCATATAATATAAAGATACATATTGTCGTTACAATTGTTTCTTTCGGTAAATGGAGTGCACTTTTAATAACAGGTGCCATTAGCCCCATCCCCAAAAATAATAATGCCCACCAAAACAAACCGTATAGTACGCCAGGTAATACTCCTTCAAACTTTTTAAAAAGAGCTTTATAGAGAAATGCCACTAAAATTGAAAGAAGTCCCATACAAACGATACCTAGTACATTTCCCCAAACCCCTTCTTTCCAATCTCCAAATGCAAACGGTAAAAGTAAATAGTTAGGGCCAGCTTCTGTAAATGAGAATATATGAAGGAAATACCATATCCCTCCCCAAAATAAGCCACCAAATAAACCAATTTGTACAAAGTTTCTTATTGTTGATTGTTCTTGATTCACATTGACACCTCCGCTCAATAGTATGCCCGAAACTATTTTGAAGCATGTTTAAATCCTGCAAAATTTGTCTATAAAAAGAATAAGAAATGTCCGACTCTCGTAACATTTTCACTTGTCATCTACCTGTATTTGTCGATAAAATAAAGGAAACTCGGTGATTGTCTTATTTCAAGATGACAGAACCAAGTATGACAATTGCCTCTTTTTCTACATAAGAGAGAAACAAATACAGGTTGGTGTTAACATGGCAGAAGAGTCAAAACAAATATATGGCGGGCAGGCAGTCATAGAAGGAGTTATGTTTGGCGGTAGAGAATATACTGTTACAGCGGTTCGTCGTAAAGATAAATCGATTGAATTTTATCATTTACCACGCGTTCGTAATAAAGCATTGTCTCTACTAAAGAAGATTCCATTTTTACGAGGTATTGCCGCTATTGTGGATGCAAGTGCGAATGGAGCGAAACATTTAAACTTTGCTTCAGAACGATTTGATGTCCACCCCGAAGATGATGAACAATTTGCAAATAAAAAAGAAGAACAATCAAAATTAACGATGGTATTAGGAGTTGCAGCAGTTGGCGTTTTATCGTTCATATTCGGTAAAGTAATTTTCACAGCAGTTCCTGCACTTTTAGCTGAATTAACGAGACCGATTTTCCCATCTCATACAGGGCAAATCATTGTCGAAAGTGTCATTAAGCTCATGCTATTATTGAGCTATATATACTTCATTTCTTTAACCCCACTTATTAAGCGGGTATTTCAGTACCACGGTGCGGAACATAAAGTAATCAATGCTTATGAGAATAATCTTCCACTGACTGTAGAAAATGTTCAAAAGCAAACTCGCCTCCATTATCGCTGTGGCAGTAGCTTTATTATATTTACGGTCATTATTGGAATGTTTGTCTATTTCCTCGTCCCTACAGATCCGCTTTGGGCAAGGGTAGTAAACCGAATTTTATTAATTCCAGTTGTTCTCGGTATTTCTTTTGAAGTATTACAATTTACCAATCGATTACGAGATGTCCCTGTTTTGCGAGTACTTGGATATCCAGGATTATGGCTGCAACTATTAACAACAAAAGAACCAACAGATGATCAAGCGGAAGTTGCAATCGCATCGTTTGAAGAATTATTACGTTTAGAAAACAAACAATAATTATTTAAAAATGGTGTTCAACTCCTTTCCTCATCGTTAATATACTAATTTTAATATATGTTTTTAGGAGGTGTCCCTTATGAACGGTCGTTCGTTTACATTCGCTATATTTGTGCTTATTATCGGATTAGCAATATTCGGCCTTGTTTCATCTGTTATTACAAATCCAATGCTAGTATTGAAAAACATTGGTATCATGTTGGCTGTCGTCGGTATCTTTTACTTACTCTACAAAATGTTTACAAACTCTAGTGGTTCTGCAAATTCGCAAAGCTCATATAAGCGTGCAGCGAAACAATCGAACCGCAAACACGGGAAACAAAATGTAGCACCCCTAAGCAATTCTTTCTTGAAACGAAATGCTTCTGATGACAAGGGGAAAAAGGGTAATTCTCCATCGTTGAAAAGAAAAAGAAAACAATCTCATTTAACTGTCATTGAAGGTAAAAAAAACAAAAAGAAAGACCGTGCTTCCTTTTAGGAAATACGGTCTTTTTTTACCCCGGTTGGCGCGGAGCTAATAATCAGTGGAAGATGCGAAAAACCCTACTGATTAAAGTTTCACTTTATATGTTGAAGCACTTCTTTCAAACTTTTCTCTTTCATACTTTCGATACGAAGGTGATGGTTTTCAAATTGCAAATTTCTTGTCACATCATTAGGCACGACGACACACTTTAATCCTGCTGCCACCGCTGCTTTCAATCCATTTAATGAATCTTCAAATACAACAGCTTCTGATGGTTCAATTCCTAATTCTTCTATCGTAACTTTATAAAGAGCTGGATCTGGTTTTACCTTCTCTACATCTTCTCTCGTTTTAATCACTTCAAAATAATCTCTAATTTGTAGCTCTTCTAAAAAACGAACGACCCACTCCCTAGATGAACTAGAGGCTAATGCGATTTTCAATCCAAGTTCTTTCGCTTCTTCTAAATATTCTTTTACCCCGTCACGCGCTTTTGGTATTTTCATTTTCTCTTTATGTAAAGTTGTTACTTTTCCCTTTAATGCATGCTCGTTAAATTTTTCTTTTAATTGCTCTTTTAAATATGCATAAAGCACTTCATCTGTCGTTCCAATACATTTTGCAAATTCCTCTAAAGGTAACTCGCCGCCGTATTCACGAACAGCATCTCTGAAAGAGTGAAACCATATTGTTTCTGTGTCCACAATTAATCCATCAAAATCAAAAATAATTGCTTTCATTATTCTCCCGTCCTTTTCGATTGAAATAAAAAAGGAAACGCCACACGTTCCCCTTAATTACTTTTCTCTTCATTTGCTTTTTGAACACCACGAAGTGTTTCTACTCGAACTTCATCTTGTTCAAAGTATTGTACTAAATCACCGATACGGTCAATTGATTCCCAACTTAAATGATGTTCAATTCCTTCTACATCATTATAAATTTTGCTTTCATCCACACCGATAATGCGCATAAACTGTTCTAACAATTCATGACGATATACGAGACGTTCTCCGATTTTTTTACCTTTTGATGTTAATACAAGCCCTCTATATTTTTCATAAATTAGATATTCGTCTTTGTCTAATTTTTGCACCATTTTTGTTACAGAGGATGGATGTACACTAAGCGCTTCAGCAATATCAGATACACGGGCATAACCCTTTTCATCAATCAACAAATAAATTTGTTCAATATAATCTTCCATACTAGGGGTAGGCATCGGTTTCCTCCATCCAATTTCATTTTGCTTATTCCGTACGAAGCAATCAATAAAATGATACACCAGAAAGAATAACGTGACAAGGTGGAAACGAGCCTAAATATATAAAACAAAAAAAGAATACAGGTTCCCCTTATGTAAAATATTGAATTTCTGCATCAGGAAAATACTCATATATATAACCTCTTATTGTTTCTTCCAATACTTCTGCATCATCCTTTTGATATACATATTTCCCAATCCCGTATCGTCCCCATTTATATTTACGCTTCTCTTCATCCATTTCAAGCTTTGTATTTGGATAACGCTCTTGAATGACCTTTTTTGCCGGTTTCGTAAAGCGATGTTGAATTAATTCGAACGTTAAATTTGGTATCGTCATGTCTTTTAACGCATTGTACAAGCGCTCAAATAATTCGCGGTATCCCTCTTCCCATCCCTCATGCATATAAATTGGTGCAACAATAAAACCAAGTGGATAATTAGCTCCTGCTACTTTACGTGCCGCCTCAATTCGCTTTTCAAACGGTGATGTCCCCGGCTCAAAATTTTTAATCACATAACGTGAATTAATACTAAATCGAAAACGTGTTTTCCCATTATGCTTTGCATCTAATAAATGATCGACGTGTGAATATTTCGTAACGAAACGTAAACGTCCATATTCACTTTCTCCGATGAACTCTATCGCCCGCTTTAATGCATGCGTTAAATGATCAATTCCAACGATGTCTGATGTACACGCCGCTTCAAATCTTGTTATTTCAGGGGCCCTTTCATCCATATATTGCTTTGCCTTCTCAAATATTTCATCTAGATTCACATACACGCGAACGTAAGGTTTATTCCCAAGCGTCGTTTGCAAATAACAATAATGACAATGTCCCATACACCCTGTTGCAAGCGGAATTGCATATTCAGCTGACGGTTTTGATGTATCGAACTTTAACGTCTTCCTCACCCCAACGACAAGTGTTGCTTTTGCATTACGATACTTTTGCAATTCATTTTCGCCTGGCAAATTTCTAATTTGATTGTGTGATGTCGTTTCACGAATTTCTAATCCCATCTTCGTAAACTTCTCATAAAGCTCTTTTCCAAGCGGATATTCGAGTGCCCTCGGTTCAAAGTAAACGAGTTTTGGCATAAATGGTTTCATATGCTTCCCTCCTCTCGTTAGTATGGGAAGCAAAGAAAAATTAACACAGATTAAAGTTTTCCACGTTTTAACAGCCCTTCAAACGGCTGTTTTTCTTCTGTATAATTTTACAAATCGAAAAATTTCATAAAGAAAATAAGAAAAATGCAAAATAATTAAAGTTAATTGTTGACGTGATGCTTTTATTATCGGTATCATAAATCTTCGTGAGCAATTATTTTTCGTTATACGATTTTTTTATTATTACTGAGTTTTTGAGAGGAGAAATTTGATGTCAGTTAAGAAGAAAACGCAAGTACGCACCGGCAAAATGGTACGTGAACTAATGTTAGCAGACGAAGATGTAAATGCTTCGCTAATTATGGTATATAGTGAAAACGGTGTAAACGCAGAAATTAAAATCGAGGGCTTAACGCCGAAATGTAACGAAGAATTATTTTTGAGCGGAAACGTGGATTGGAACAAGAGTGTTATTTATAAAATTGTTGATTTCACTGGGAACGCGGAAGTTGGTAAAGTTACATTAACAGCGATGAATAAGAACAATGTTTCTCTAGAAATTGAACGCGTTATGTGGAGCAAAGAAAATAAAGAAGCTGCTGAGCAAGAAGAAACAGTTGTAGAAGCTACTCCGAACAAAGAAGTAGTTGTAGAGGCTCCTAAAGCAGTTACACCCGCTCCTAAACCTGTTATGCGTGTAGAAACACCCGCTATAACACCTAAGCCTACTCCGGTACCAACGCCGAAGTCAGTAAGTGTTGAAGCAGCTGTAGAACTATCTACTCCAGCACCTGTGAAAAAAGCAGTACCTACTCCAGTTACAAAGCAAGAGACAGCACCGGTTACTCCTGCAAAACCGAAGCAACCTGCTTTGACTGAAACAAATACAAAACTACAAGAAAATTATGTTAAACTTGTGAAAAAGACAATTGAAGTTTGTCAAGATTACGAGCTTGGCATCGACATAGATGATTCTATTGAAGGATTAAAAAAAGAGCTACAAAGCCAAGGTATTAGCGTTACATTCGACAAAGAAATTATGGACGTTGTAAATCGCCTTCGTTCTTTACAAGATAAAGGAATCAAAGTAGAAAAAGTACTTAATTTACTATAAAAATAAGGAGATGGCGGTCGCCATCTCCTTATTTTTTATAATTCCATTCATTACTTTCATACTTCTCTTTTGCTAATGTTTGAACTTCATGAAGCTGTTCTTCTGTTAGTTCATACGGCACAAGCTCTATATCTAAACCTTTTTCAAATCCAGTTTCAAACGCTTGAATTAACTGTTCAATCGTAAATGTACGGTCTGTTAATTCATTAATCGCTACCGCTTTAGAAGAAAACATGTTTTTCATACGCTCTTTTACACGTTCATTCGGGAATAAAAATAGATCGTATAACTCATCTAAATCTATTTCTAACGGAATAGAACCGTGCTGTAAGATAACACCTTTTTGACGTGTTTGAGCACTACCTGCGATTTTTCTTCCTTCAACTACAATTTCATACCAAGATGGTGCATCAAAACATACTCCTGAACGCGGATTTTTTAAATTCTCACGATCCGCTTCTGTTTTCGGAACCGCATAATACGCTTCTAATCCTAATGCCTTAAAACCGTCTAATAAGCCTTGCGAAATAACGCGGTATGCTTCTGTAACTGTTTTTGGCATATCCGGATGATCTTCAGACACAATAACACTGTACGTTAATTCTTTGTCATGTAGTACACCCCTGCCGCCTGTTTGACGACGAACGAATCCATATTTCTTTTCGTTAACTACATCCATATTTATATCTTTTTCAACACGCTGAAAATACCCGACTGTTAATGTTGGTACTTCCCATTCGTAAAAACGAATTGTTGGTGGCATTTTCTTTTCACTTTGCCAATTTAATAAACATTCATCTAACGCCATATTAAATGCTGGTGAACATTGACCAGAGTTAATATAACACCATTTTTCTTTTCCCATCCTGCACCTCATATAACCAATTATTTTTCACATTCTCTAGTCTACCAAATTCGACAAAATTTGTGAAAGAATACGAAATTTCTTCTTATATACAAATGAATCTGTTGCATAAATACATATGGGCATTATAATATTGAAAGTAGGATAAGAAAAAAGGGAGCGATAGAATCGTGTCAACAAACTTGATTATTATACTAGCCGCAATTGCAGCATTCATCGGCTACACTGTATGGATGTATTTCTATCAGAAAAAATTAATTAAAACACTTTCAGAAGAAGAATTTCGCGCTGGCTACCGTAAAGCACAGCTTATCGATATTCGCGAAGCAGATGAATTTAACGCGGGACATATTTTAGGTGCGCGTAACATTCCATTATCACAAATTCGCCTTCGCCACAAAGAACTTCGCCAAGATCAACCGGTTTATTTATATTGCCAAAGTGGATTCCGTACAGGTCGTGCAGCTCAATACTTAAAAAAACAAGGCTACACAGATTTCTACCAATTAAAAGGTGGATTTAAATCTTGGTCAGGCAAAATTAAAAAGAAATAACATACAAAAAACTAGCTGCACGATACAGCTAGTTTTTTTATTCCATATTGTTCGCAATGTACAGTAGATTTTGTTTAATCACATCTTCATCTTTCTCATCTACATTACGATATAATAGCTGGTATTCAATCCCCTTCTCTTTCCATATAAGCGTAGCAAATTCGTCCCCTCGCTCGTAATCATCCTTATTTTTAAAATAAGCAGGTGCTCCATTATTCAATTTCATTTGTTCTTGAAATCGATTCTCTTCTACGAGGTATGGAAAACTGTAAGAAAAGTTGGCCACTGTTAATTCTATATAATCGTGCCTTCCTTTCTCTTGTTGCTTATATTTAATCGTTAAGACAGCATTCTTCTTTCCCATCGTTCTTACCTCTCCCTTCACATCACTCGTAATGTCATAAGGTAAAAACGTTGGAACTTTAAACTTCGCCGGAAAATATTTTGGAATTTCCTTTAGCGGAATCGGATCAGTAACACGGTCCTTAGCCCCTCCTGTTGTTCCTACAAATGTTTTTTCTTCTTGTATCGTTTGTTGAAATGAACATGAGCTAAGTATTACACTAGAAAACACGAAACAAATGATTCCTTTTTTCAATTTGTTTCCGCCCTTTCATACCTCCCTCTTAACGAGCGAAGCGTTTATACTCTCTTCTATTCGCTTCGTTATCAAACGCTTCCTCCGAAAACTTCCCACGTTATTCTCACACATTTTGACAAAAATTCTTTGCAGACATAAAAAAGACCCCGCTACTCTTACGCCCAAATAAAAAGGTTACGCGAGCAACAGAAGTCATGCTTATAACATAGATTGTGAAAAGCTTTTCAGGTCAAGATTTTTTCATTCTTATTATTTTCCCCTTATAATTGAGTAAAGAGGTGATACATATGGCCAATATAAAACAAATTGCAAAAACTGCTGGTGTATCCATATCAACGGTTTCCCGTGTCCTTAATAATCATCCTTACGTAAAAGAAGAAAAACGTAAGCGTGTTCTAGATGCAGTTGAAGAATTGAACTATGCAAAAAATATAAATGCTATCCATTTAATAAAAGGTAAAACATATACAATTGGCGTTATGCTACCTTTTATTAATGTTCCGTACTTCAGTACCATTATTGAAGGAATCGGAAACGAAGCGTTAGCAGCTGGATATCATATTAATTTATGCCAAACGAATTACGATAGTATTGCAGAAATTCGCGTTCTTGAAATGATGAAAATGAAGCAATTTGATGGGATGATTATTTGCTCTCGCACGAGTTCATGGGAACAAATTGAACCGTTTGCAAAATTTGCCCCTATTATTTCATGTGAAAAAATGAACCATCCTCTCATTTCATCTGTCTATGTAGATCATTATGAGGGCTTCCGTCTCGGTACTTCCTATTTACTCAGTAAAGGTCATGAAAAAATCGGCATTTGTTTAGCAAGAAAAACAAGTGTTAATTCAATCGAGCGTGAAAAAGCTTTCGCCGATACCCTTCGTCACGAAGGAAAAACAGTGCACCCTGATTGGGTTTTTCATCAATGTTATACGATGCAGGACGGGGCAAAAATACTTCACCGTATTTTAAACATGAAAAATCGCCCAACCGCTATTTTCACAGCGAACGATCAAGTTGCTGCTGGTTTATTAACAGAGGCAAAAAAACATGGCATTCGCATACCTGAAGACCTCGCTATCCTGGGATTTGATAACCATGAAATTTCAAAAGCATTAGAAATTACAACTATTGAACACCCCGGTCTCACGATGGGATCACGTGCTTTTTCTTTATTTCATAAACAGATGCAAAACGAACAAATTATTGGGAACTCAGAAGAACTTTCATTCCATTTAATTGAGCGAAAAACAGTCTGAAAAAGGAGCGTTAATTATAGCGCTCTTTTTTCAGCTCCACCTATTGACTTTATATTTTTCATCTCATATAATTAATCTAACGAACGGTAGGTAGGGGATGAAAATGACAGCAAACCGCATTAAAGCTGTAGCACTTTCTCATTTCGCGCGCTACGGCTACGAAGGAACTTCATTAGCAAATATTGCTCAAGAAGTTGGGATTAAAAAACCATCGATTTACGCACACTTTAAAGGAAAAGAAGAGCTATATTTTACATGCTTGGAATCCGCTCTTCAAAAAGATTTGCAAAGCTTCACAGACGATATCGAAAATTTTTCAAAATCGTCTACTGAAGAATTGCTCTTAAATTTGTTAAAAGGCTATGCAAAACGATTTGGTGAAAGTGAAGAATCAATGTTTTGGTTACGAACTTCTTATTTTCCGCCGGATGCATTTCGCGAACAAATTATTGATAAAGCGAATGTACACATTGAAAATGTCGGAAAACTTTTATTCCCTGTGTTTAAAAGAGCAAGCGAACAAGATGAACTGCATAACATTGAAGTAAAAGACGCTTTGGAGGCTTTTTTATGCTTACTTGACGGCCTTATGGTTGAACTACTATACGCAGGTTTAAATCGTTTTGAGACACGTTTAGAAGCTTCTTGGAAAGTATTTTGGCGCGGACTTTCAAACTGACGGATTGCTCCTTTGCAATGCGTCGTTTTTAAGCCCTTCACCTAACGACTGGTAGGAAGGAGAAATGACATATGGCATGGATTTATGTAATCATAGCTGGTATTATTGAAATCTTTTGGGTTATTGGACTTAAAAAAGCGGAGGCACCACTTGAGTGGGCTGGTGTTGCTCTATTAATTACAATTAGTTTCATCTTATTATTTAGAGCTTATAAAGATTTACCTGTCGGCACTGTATACGCAGTCTTTACAGGAATTGGAGCTGGTGGAATCGTTCTGACAGAGATTTTCATCTTCGGAGAACCTTTCTCTATCGTAAAAGTTTTATTAATCGGTTTAATCTTCTTCGGAGTAATTGGTTTAAAACGAGTAACAGAAGAAAAAGAAGCGAAGGAGGCCGCATAAAATGGCTTGGGTATTTTTAATTCTAGCTGGTATTTGTGAAATTGTTGGTGTACTCTTTATGAAAGTAGCCACCGAAAAGAAAGGCTGGGCACCAAAAATTATTTTAATCGCAAACTTCGGCGTAAGCTTCTTCTTCTTATCCCTTGCGATGAACACATTACCGATGGGAACTGCTTACGCGATTTGGACTGGAATCGGAACTGCCGGAAGTGCACTTCTAGGTATTCTTATTTTCCGCGAATCAGCGGATTGGCGCCGACTTGCCTTCTTAAGCTGCATTTTATGCGGCGCTGTTGGCTTAAAATTATTAGGCTAACGTGAGGTGAATGTCATGTGGAAAGAAAAAGGAAAACAAATTTTAGCATGGATTACACTCGGAATCATTATTCTATTGCAAATCAGTTTTCATATAATAGAATGGTTGTTTCATAGAGTATTATCCATTCTTACATTCCTTCCTAACATGGCACTTGAAATTGTATCTATCACTTGGTCAATTATTGCCTCCATTGCAATCATCATTATATGGAGTATTGCCAAACTATGGAATAAGTTATTTAAAAAGGACAGTTCTTCTGAAAAAGAGTAACTGTCCTTTTTTCTGTCTATTTAGATTTTCTATAGAAATTTGATACGATAAGACAAAGCAGACCAACTATGACAACACTCATACCAATCCCTTTATGCAAACTAGGAAATAGCGGTGGTATATCCGAATAAAAATTTGCTAATATGAGACCAATTGAGCATAAAAGTACCCCTATTCTATACAACCATTTTCTTTTTTTCATCATTCTCCCTCCTAAAATTTTCATACCCTCCTTTCTTTTGGACATACTACCTAAAAAAGGAGTGGATCATATGCAAAATTCTATACATAAGCAGATCCTATTTTTATTTTTTCTCTTTCTCATTCTCATCATCGTTTTCAGCTTTATATTACATACTCCGAAAGATTTGCCGAATAGCGTTTCTGTTTATAAACTGCTGCTTTCATATTGTCATTATTGAAGAAGGTGCCTTTCATGAGGCACCTTTTAAAATTCTCTTTTTTCATATAATTTTACTGAAACGAATGCAGATGCTATGAACATGCATATTGAACCCCCGAATAATAAGCTATTATATAATTGAATTTGTTCCAGGTTGATTTGAAAGAACGTCTCTAAAATAACAATCGGTGCTATAAATATGAATATCGTAATAAAAACAGTTTTTTTATACCCTAGCCAAAATGATATCGGTAAAACAAAGCTTAAATATACTAAAATAAAGCTAATACTAGCAACCACTGTCGTTTCAATAAATTCAAATACATTAGCTCCATTCTTCATTCCCATCGTGAAACAACCAATCGTTACGCTTATGAAAAGAATAATAATTGCTACTATATACTTTGCAAATACAATTTCTTTTTTCAATATTGGTAAACTATTTAATATAACTTCACTCTCATTTTTACTATCTGCTTCAAATATTTTTACTGTTGCCCCGACTGTAACAATTACTGACATAATTATGAATAAATTTTTCGTATCTGTTAAAGCCATATAAAAGAAAATAGGATACAGTATGTACCAAATTAAAAATTTCCATTGGACGATGAAATCTTTTAAAATTAGTTGTTTCAACAACATTCCCCCCCTCACAAATCACGCTCATTATACAAATTAATTGAGAGTACCATCGACATGACATATAAAAGAAGCAGCCCTGCTATAAAACAAATATTTATGAATATACTAGTGTTCCAAGCATTTTCTACACCTAACCATACGTTACTTACAATCAGTCCACTTAAATACCCAAATGCAATTCCGATAAAAGGAGCAATTTGTTTGGCACTGCTATACCCTACTGAAAATTCAATCGGAAGTACGATTATGCTATAAACAAAGCCACCTGTTATTCCTCCAAGAATCGCTCCCCATAGCATAAATACAGTTGTATTTTCGTTTTGCAACTGTATTAAACTAACAGTAAATGGGAAAACTCCACCTAAAGCAACTAAAATACTTACAAATATGTATTTTGCTATGACAATTTCTTTACGCTGAAACGGTAAACTATTTATTATCATTTCACTTTTATTTTTATCCTCATAACTCATTGACAGCATCATGCCAAGAGTAGGTATAAACATGCTAAATGTCATCAGAAAACTATCACTACGAAAATCAACAATGACAAGGAAAAGCAAACATATTAGGTAAACAAACCCTAACTTTCTTTGCAACATCATATCTTTTAAGACTAGTTGCTTGATCATTTATTACACCTCCTAGTGGCATCTCGCAACACTAAACATTATTTTTTCTTATTAATAAAATATACAATTATCAAAGCTCCTTCTCTTTAAAAATCGCAATTGAAAAAAGCATTGAGATGAAATAACTTAAACATGCCACTATACTTAAAATACTTATAACTAGCATCACATCTGAAGATTGAAAAAACATTAACAGAAGCCTTTCATCAGCAAATATATTGCACATAAACCCTAACAAACCTATTAGAAGAAAAAATATAACTACTCCAAGGATAGTAACCGTTCGCTTATCCCCACTATATTTTATGGGGAGGATCATAACAGCATAAAGAACGGAAAAGAAAATAGCTATAAATAATGCATACCACGGAATATTTATATTTTCTCTTAATACAAATACAGGTAGTACAAAGAAAACAAATGTAACAACTAGACTACATGCAATAAAAAATACAGTAGTCATGTATTTCGCAATAACAATGTCTCTTCTAGTAAAAGGTAAACTCACTAATATTTTTTCTGTGTTATTTTTTTCTTCAACTGATAAAGAAATTGAAATCATTGAAAGACATATAACAAAACAAACATACGCCAATTGAAATGGTTCTATAGAGCTTTGGAATGCTCCGTATATTGGCAAGATTAAATAGATGAGAAACATTTTTCTTTGTAAGAAAAACTCCTTCAAAATCAACTGTTTCATACAAATTCCCCTCTCTATAAATCACGCGATCCATAAATTTTAATTGTTAGAAACATAGAAGCGATATATACACTAGCCAATATAATTCCTCCAACTATAAATACGCCAAGATGTGATGGATTCATAATCCAATTAATGAATGATGGTGCTGTTTCGTTCAGCCCATCCCCTATAAATATCCATGCAATTCCACCTACTGCCATCGATGCTCCTGACAATATACTTCTTGCTATCTTTGATTTCGTTCCGTAATAACTAGGAAAAAATGCCGCAACAAAAACCAAAGCGTAAACAGCCCCATTTACTACTCCATACCACGGAATTTCAATATACAATTTAGGATGGTATACACCGATATCATCAATAACAGCGATACCTCTTATAAGAAAAACAACTAGCATAGTGGAAACCATGCCCCCTACAATGAATATTGCACAGGAAATATATCTAGCAATAATGATATCCTTTCTGCTTAACGGTAAACTATTTATAATAATGTCACTTTTATTCCTTTCATCCATAAAGATTAACGTCATAACGGAGGAAAGAGTTATAAATAGACAGCTCATCGGAAATAACATTTCACCATCTGGCTCTAATATAAAGAATAAAAGAGGCATACTCAGATTCACTAACCAAGTTACACGAAAAAAGAATAAATCTTTATATATGAGCTGACGCATAAGCACCTCTCCCTTTCGCAGTGTAAACGATGATGTCATCTAATGTAGGCTTTTCTAGTACAATCTCATTTCCAAACCAGTCTACAATTGCTTGTTTATCCTTTGCTAAACCTTCGAAACCAAATTTGTTTTTTCGTAATCCAACAAATAGTTCTTTTCCTTCTCGATCTAATAAATCATTACTTCCCTTTACAATTACATAGTTCTCCATTAATTCGTCTTTTTCACCAGTAAATATAATTTCTCCATCATTGATGAACGTAATATAATCGGCGATGCGTTCTAAGTCTGTTGTAATGTGCGTTGAAAATAAGACAGATACTTCATCTTCCATTACAATCTCTTGCAGCATATCAAGCAATTCACTTCGAACAACTGGGTCTAATCCTGCTGTTGGTTCATCCATAATAATGAATTCCGCATGGTGTGAAAGTGCGATTGCAATTGCAAATTTCATTTTCATCCCCTTGGATAACTCTTTAATCTTTTTATACGTTGGAACTTGTAATCTCTGCATATACGATTGATACTGCTTTTCGTCCCACTTTTTATATAACGGTGCAATAATCCGTTTCATTTGCTCACACGTTAAATCTTCGTAATAATGATTTTCATCATATACAAAACCAATATTTTGTTTTATTTCCTTTTCGGCTTTCTTATTGTCCTTACCAAAAATTTTTATATCACCGCTCTCTTTTCTGATTAAATTCATAATCATTTTGATCGTCGTACTTTTTCCAGCTCCATTCGGTCCGATAAATCCCATAATATATCCACGTGGCAATGTAAAACTTACATTTTCCACTGAGAAATCTTGATAAGTTTTACAAACGTTTTTTAGCTCTAACATCTCTTATTCCCCCTCGTATAAACACGCAATCATCTGTTGCAAATCTTCCAGTGAAAGCTGCAACACTTTACTTTCATTCACAATCTCTTCCGCTTTACTTTCCAATAGACGTAGCCGCTGTTCTTTTAATAGTTCATTATTTTTACGTGAAACATAAGTCCCCTTCCCAGCAACAGTTTCTATATATCCTTCTTTTTCAAGCTCCTCGTACGCACGCTTCGTTGTAATTACACTAATTTGTAATTCCTTCGCTAAGCTACGAATAGACGGTAATTGGTCTCCACCCTTTAAACCACCATTTAAAATAAGCTGGCTTAATTGTTTCCTTATTTGCACATAAATAGGGTCTTGGGAAGAATTCGAAATAATAATATTCATGTTTTCCTCCAGTGTGTATATACTGTATATACCTTATATACACAGTATATACAAAACATCCTATTTTTGGCAAGAAAAAAAGACCAACATTTTCCTGTTGGTCTTTCGTATATGTATCACTTTTCAAAGCGATCTAACATTTCGTCTCTCATTCCGAAACTAACAACCGCAATTCCTACATACATAAAAAGAAGGAATGCCGGATGAACTGTATTGTACCAGCTGCTATCAACAATTAAATAAATCGTTAACGCCACAACAAGCACAAACGCTAAAATAAACATATAAAAGTGTCTTGTATTATCCATGATAAACTCCTCTCTTCTCTCTTCACCATTCAACAGTATATTGTATCGAATAATTCGATATGACTCAAGGTTAACTTTCTGTTATGTAATCAAGTTCTACCTTTACAATGTCCTCACACGCTATTGAAATGATTGTTCCTTGTTTATCAATCGCTGTCACTTCTCTATTATCCATTACACGGTGCGCTACTCTTTCTAACACTTTTCCTTGGTCTCTGTAACAAAATTCTTTTACATCTTTAATCGTTTCTCCATTTTCTAGATGGTATACCATTCTATAACATCTATATCCCACGCTTCCACCCCCGCCTTGCTCGTTTTTTCACATATACATAAAAATGAGTAATTTCTACCTCATCACATCTTCTTAATTTCAATAAAATTCTAACAAAAATAAATACTTTTATCAAACCGACTTTTTCAACAAAATCACCTATAAAACCGCATCTTTACAGCAATATGAAACAAAAAATATAAATTTTCAACATTTTTTCATTCTAGCCGCACCAATGTTGCAAAATAAAAAGAACCCGCATGTAGCGAGTTCTTTTTATTCCAATCACACTTGTACAGGTGCTAGCTTTTCATAACGTAAAACTGGTTTACGAGCAGCCAATGTTTCATCTAAACGTTTTATTACCGTTGTATGTGGTGCTTCTTGTACAACTTCTGGATTTTCTTCTACCTCTTTAGCAATTTGAATCATCTTATCAATGAAACCATCTAATGTTTCTTTTGATTCTGTTTCTGTTGGCTCAATCATAATACATTCTTCCACATTTAATGGGAAGTAAATTGTTGGTGGATGGTAACCGAAATCAAGCAGACGTTTTGCAATATCTAATGTACGTACACCAAGTTTCTTTTGACGACGACCTGACAATACAAATTCATGCTTGCAATGTCTATCGAACGGAAGATCATAGAATGGTGCTAATCTTCTCATCATATAGTTCGCATTTAATACAGCATACTCAGTTACTGCACGTAGTCCATCTGGACCCATAGAACGAATATATGTGTATGCACGAACGTTAATTCCGAAGTTACCATAGAATGGTTTCACACGCCCAATTGCTTCTGGACGATCATAGTTGAAGTGATAGCCATTTTCCGTTTTCTCTAAAATCGGTTTTGGTAAGTACGGAATTAAATCAGCTTTCACACCTACTGGACCAGAACCTGGGCCACCGCCGCCATGCGGACCTGTAAATGTTTTATGAAGGTTTAAATGCACAACGTCAAATCCCATATCTCCTGGGCGTGCTTGGCTTAATACAGCATTTAAGTTTGCACCATCATAGTATAATTTGCCGCCTGCGTTATGGACGATTTCTGCCATTTCTAAAATATTTTCTTCGAATAGGCCTAATGTATTTGGATTTGTTAACATAAGTGCTGCTGTTTCTTCGTTTACAACACGTTTTAAATCATCTAAGTCAACAAGACCATGTTCATTTGATTTCACCGTAATTGTTTCAAAACCAGCTACTGTTGCAGACGCCGGGTTTGTTCCATGAGCAGAGTCAGGAACAATTACTTTCGTACGGTTAAAGTCACCATTTGCTTCATGGTATGCACGAATCAACATTAAACCTGTCCATTCTCCGTGTGCACCAGCTGCTGGTTGTAACGTAACAGTATCCATACCTGTAATTTCAATTAAATGTTCTTGTAAGTCGTACATTAATTCCATTGCACCTTGCACTGTTTTTTCATCTTGAAGTGGATGAATATTTGCAAAGCCTGCGAAGCGAGCTACGTTTTCATTAATTTTCGGATTATATTTCATCGTACAAGATCCAAGTGGGTAGAATCCAGAATCAACGCCGTGGTTACGGTTTGAAAGCGCTGTGTAATGGCGCATAATATCAAGTTCAGATACTTCTGGAAGCTCTGCATCTTCAACGCGAATATAATCGCTCTCAAATACATCTTCTAATTTCACTTCTTCTACATCTAATTTGGGTAAGCTATATCCTACGCGTCCTTCTTTAGTCACTTCAAAAATAAGTGCTTGGTCTTGGTTCTTCATTGGATAGCCCCCATTTCGTTTACAAGTGTGTCAATTTCCTCTTTTGTACGAAGCTCTGTTACTGCTACAAGCATATGATTTTCATGCTCTTTATAATCACGGCCTAGGTCGTAACCACCGATAATATTCTTTTGTATTAATACATCATTTATTTCTTTAACTGGACGTTTGCAATCTACAACAAATTCATTAAAGAATGGTCCAGCGAACGTTACAGTGAAGCCTTTCGCTTCGAATTGACGTTTTGCATATTGTGCTTTAGAAATATTTTGACGTGCCATATCTTTCACACCTTGTTTTCCAAGTGCCGTCATTGCAACTGATGCCGCTAATGCATTTAACGCTTGGTTTGAACAAATGTTAGACGTCGCTTTATCACGGCGAATATGCTGTTCACGTGCTTGTAACGTTAATACAAATCCACGTTTACCATCTGAATCTACAGTTTGTCCGACAAGACGTCCTGGAATTTTACGCATAAATGCTTTCGTTGTTGCAAAGTAACCACAATGAGGTCCACCAAACTGCGTTGGGATACCAAATGGCTGTGCATCACCGATTACAATATCAGCACCAAATTTTCCTGGCGGTGTTAATGCGCCTAATGATAATGGATTTGAAGAAACGATAAATAATGATTTTTGTTGATGAACGATTTTTTCGATATCAGCTAACTTTTCAACTTGTCCGAAGAAGTTTGGATATTGAACGATTACGCAAGCAACTGTATCATCTACTTCACTTTGTAATACGTCTAAATCTGTTACACCGTCTTTATGATCAATTTCAACAACTTCAAGATGTTGACCTTTTGCATATGTTTCAAGTACCGCTCTTGATTCTGGATGAACCGCCTTAGATACAAGAATTTTCTTTTTGCGTGTATGACCAGCTGCTAACATTGCCGCTTCAGCTAAAGCTGTACCTCCGTCATACATAGAAGAGTTTGCTACATCCATTCCTGTTAATTCACAAATCATTGTTTGGAACTCAAAAATTGCTTGTAATTCCCCTTGTGAAATTTCTGGTTGGTATGGTGTGTAAGCTGTATAAAATTCTGAACGAGAAATTACATGATCAACAATTACTGGAGCGTAATGATCGTATACACCTGCTCCTAAGAAAGAAGCGTATTCTTTTAAGTTCGCATTTTTGCTAGCCATTTGAGATAGCTCTTTTAAAAGCTCTGGCTCTGATTTTGCTTCTTTAATTTTTAAATCCCCTTTAAAACGAACACTCTCTGGAATATCAGAGAATAACTCATCAATCGTTTGAACGCCGATTGTTTGTAACATTTCTTTTTTGTCTTCTTCTGTCATTGGAAGATAACGATGCAACATGAAATCTACCCCTCTCCCCGTTACTTTGAACGTTTATAAAATGGTGTTGGAACAACTACTGCTTTGACGCGTTTATTACGAATTTCAATTTCTACTTCTGTATCAACTGTTGCGTATTTCACATCAATTAGTGCTAAACCAATGCTTTTCTTTAACGTTGGAGATTGTGTACCACTCGTTACTTCCCCGATTTTTTCTTCTCCTATAAATACAGGGTAATGCGTACGAGGAATACCGCGTTCGATTACTTCGATGCCGACTAATTTACGAGATGCACCGTTTTCCTTTTGCTCTTTTAACGTTTCTTTCCCAAAGAAATCTGCTTCTTTATTTGGTTTTACTGCAAAGCCAATTCCCGCTTCAATCGGTGTAATATCTTTTGATAACTCTTGTCCGTATAACGGAAGTGTTGCTTCGAAGCGAAGTGTATCACGAGCACCTAAGCCACATGGCTTTAACCCATCTTCTTCTCCAACTTCAAGAAGTTTCACCCAAAGTTTTGCAGCATCTTCACTCTTACAGTAAATTTCGAATCCATCTTCACCTGTATAACCTGTACGAGATACAAGTGCAGGAATTCCATCTACAAGAATATCGTTTTTAAATTTAAAGAACTTAATTTCTTTCAAATCTTCTGACACAACTTTTTGTAAAATGTCTTGTGCTTTTGGTCCTTGAATTGCAAGTTGCGCAACTTCACTAGAAACATTGACTACCTTTGCATCGCCAATTACATGACTTGCTAACCATTCGTAATCTTTCTCGATATTTGATGCATTGATTACTAATAAATAGTCTTCTTCACCACGTTTGTAGATTAATAAATCATCTACTGTGCCGCCATTTTCATAGCACATAGCTGTATATTGTGCGCCTCCTACCTTTAAGGTAGATACGTCATTTGTAACAATACGTTGTAAAAATGCTAAACTATCTACACCCTTTACCTCTACTTCTCCCATATGAGATACATCGAACAAACCTGCTTCTGTACGTACAGCTTCATGCTCTTCTTTAATGCTTGAAAATTGAACTGGTAATTCCCAACCACCGAAGTCGATTGTTTTCCCACCATACTTCGCGTATACATCAAATAACGGTGTACGTTGTAATGTAATCATGCTCTTTCCCCCTTATGCTCTGACAAATCAATAAAAGTTGCTTCCCATATCTAAACATTTTCATTCTGAAAAGATAAGGTTATACGGAATCTCAGTATATTTTTTTATGAAAGCGTAAATAAAAAGTTACTTTCTTGGATAAAATACGAAAGATTCCACACATTTCACACCATTATCCTAACATCATTCGCTATATTTCATCAATATTCTAGCATAAAAAAAAATTTAGAATTTTTTATTCTTAATCATATTAAATACAACTTTCGAGATTTAGTCCTAAATCATTGCCTATTCTTTAACTTTTAGTAATTGTGATAGTGCCTTATTACGAGGCTTATAATAAAGATTTTTAAAATAATCACTTTAGTTTATAAAAGGTGGGAGAGTCTTAATGAATGTCGATATTTCCGTAGATCGAACGTGGCAAAATAATTTTTTAAAAAGAATTGATGAAGATGGTCCTTGGACAAATTGGGATTTATATCATTTAGCTTATAAAACAGAGAAATCATTACTCGTTCCTACTTTTGATGGATTGCAAGCACCGAAACATTTATCACATTTCACGCCGCTTCCGCATCAATTGGAGGTCGCTCGAAATGTCATCGAACAAATGAATGGTAAAGCGATTCTAGCAGATGAAGTTGGACTTGGAAAAACGATTGAAGCTGGACTTATTTTAAAAGAATACATGGTTCGAGGACTTGTAAAAAAGGTACTCATTCTCGTTCCAGCTTCTCTCGTGTCTCAGTGGGCGTATGAACTCAACACAAAATTTTTTATTCCTGCGGTCGCTCAAAAGAAAAGTTATTCTTGGGAACAAGCTGATGTCATCGTTTCATCAATCGATACTGCGAAACGTTCACCGCATCGCGATATCGTTTTAAACCTAGAATATGACCTTATTATTATCGATGAAGCACATAAACTAAAAAACAATAAAACAAAAAACTATGAATTTGCACAGCGATTAAAAAAGAAGTTTTGTTTATTACTAACTGCAACTCCTGTTCAAAATAAAATTGATGAAATCTTCAACCTCGTTTCTTTATTAAAACCAGGTCATTTAGGCAATCAATCTAATTTTGAAGAATATTATGCTTCAAAAAATCGTTCCACTGAATCCGATGAAGATTTAAAAGCTCTTATCAATAAAGTAATGGTTCGAAATAGACGCCATAACACTGGCATTGATTGGCCGAAGAGGCATGTACGAACAATCTTCGTTGAATTTAATGAAGAAGAACAAGCTTTGTATAATGAAATTGAAAATTGGCGTGAACAAAATGCCTTCACATCTGCTTTCTCATCCTTAACTTTAAAACGGGAAGCATGTAGTAGTCGGGAAGCTGTTTACTATTCATTAAAAAAACATGTAGAAAAACGGCAGAAAGAAAATGAGCATTACATAAAGGACCCACATATTGATGTGCTTATGGATAAAATTAATCATATTCCGTTTAACTCCAAAGCAAATAAAGCACTAGAGCTTATAAAAGAAATTGACGATAAAGTCATTATTTTCACTGAATATAGAGCTTCACAAATGTATTTACAATGGTTCTTACAACAACATGGCATTTCCTCTGTACCATTTCGCGGTGGATTTAAGCGCGGGAAAAAAGATTGGATGAAGGAGCTTTTCCAAAATCGTGCCCAAGTACTAATTGCGACCGAAGCTGGTGGTGAAGGAATTAACTTACAATTTTGTAGCCATATGATTAATTACGACTTACCTTGGAATCCAATGCGACTTGAGCAAAGGATTGGACGTATTCACCGCCTTGGACAAAAAAATGATGTTCATATTTATAACTTAGCAACAAAGCATACTGTTGAAGAGCACATTTTAAAACTACTATATGAAAAAATTAATTTATTTGAACGTGTAATCGGTGAACTCGATGAAATTTTAACGAGAATCAACATGAAAAATATTGATGCACATATTCAAGAGATTTTCGCGCAGTCAAAAAGCGAAGGTGAAATTCGAATCAAGATGGAAAATTTAACATCTATTATCGATTTTGCGAAGCGCAATGAAGCAGAGGTGCAGGACTATGCAGCAAAATGAAATTCATAATTACTTATACAACTTTTTTGAGGCGAATAACTGCGAAATTTTAGAACGTTCCCCTCACCTATTAGACGTGCAGTTAACAATTGAAATGGATAAATTATTAATGAACCGCCCTTTCTATTGGCACTATCTTGAAAAAACAGGAGGCGTTCCGAACCCGATGCGCCTTACTCTTATTACAAATCCGGAAAACGAAGAAAACGACGGTGAACTTATTCATTACGGTTCACCACGTTTGCATCAAATATTTGAAACGACAAAAGAATTAGGCTCATACATACGTTTATATGAGGAAGTGAAGCATAGCGGGGCAACTCATACCCCCCTTCATCCTTGGCTTGGTGTAAATATAAAAGTATCTTATCAATGTGACCGAAAAAAAGACATACTTCATTCCATCGGTATTCATCTTATTTCTGGGACAATGATTGCAAACTTTCATGACACTTTAGCAGAGATCAAACTCACACCGAAAATACCTGACTTTTGTTTTACGCTCTCACCTATCATTAAGCCACAAAGTGGCTTACAACGTATAGAGGATGCTTTAAAAAGTATAATTGCTGAAGATGACCACACGTGGGCAAAAGAAGCGAGAGTGCGTTGGAATCACGATTTAGACCTTTTAAATCGATTTTACGAAGATAGCGATGAACTTCCAGAAAGCTATGAAATTGAAAAGCAAGCATTACAAGAACAATACGAACCACGTATTACAATACAAATTATAAACGGTGGTCTCTTTTATGTTACCGCAAATCATTTTCTATCTTAAAGAAAGCTCCTTCAACTGTTGAAGGAGCTTTCTTTAAGATGTTTTTCCATCCTATTCTCTGTCGTCATTACGCTCTTGTTGTTTTTTCTCTGTCATACGTTTTTGATTTGCACGGTCCTTCGCGCTTACATGATTTGCATCAGTTGGAAGATTTTCTTTTGAACGACCAATTCCATTGCTCATCTTTTCCCCTCCTTTTTACACACTTCAGAATGCACCTTTATTTTCAGCTAAAAGCACAATCCTTATACAAAAAAATAAGAGCAGCCAGTAGCTACTCTTACTCATTCACGTATTTTTGAAACATATCATGGATGCCTTGATTTACGAGGTTCGAGATCTGTTCGTCAGATTTATTCGGATAACGATCACGCAATCTGATAGATGCCTTCACCATTAAATTTTCTAATACAGAACGGCCACCTTCTCCATAAATAATTTCAGCATACTTAACAAGTCTTCCATCCTCTAATGTTGCTGGATTATGATTGAAGAAAAATTTACTCATTGTCTCCACCTCTCTCTTTGATAACGTTTACATTTATATAGATTATTTATGTTATTTATTTCACAATATTGTATGCATGTATATTTAATTAGTTTCATTATAAAGCAACATATCAATAGTAAATATGTGATTTTCCGTCCATTTTGTGAACAAAGTAAAAAAATGAAAGCGTTTCCTTTATTATATACTAAAAAAACTTACTACGCTAGGGGCAATTTCTTAATCTATTAAACATCTACTTTTCTTTTTTTTCATTAACCTTATACAATTTTCAGAAATTATATTATAAAATATATGTATGACTTAAGGAGGCCATGTATGAATCAAAATAAAAAAGCTATATTAGATCTTGTCTTTTATCTCGTATTCCCATTCCTCATTTGGAAATTTGCAAAACCTTATATCGATCCTTATTACGCAATGTTAATTTCCTCTGTTCCGGGAATTATTTATACACTGTATACCTTTAAAAAAGAAAAACAGTTTAACGTTACAGGGTTCTTTATTTTAATTACACTTATTTCTAATACAGCGGTAGACTTAATATCTGGATCAGCGGAACGAATGCTATGGAATGATGCATATTATCATATCGTACTTGGCTGCATCGTTATATGTACAATCTTTATGAAAAAACCACTTATGTTATATTTCGCAGCGGATATCGCAGCGCTGCAAGGCCATGACCGCGATAAAAGTCGTGAGCTTTACCGGGATAGTCGCATATATCCAGCACTGCAATATTTAACACTATTTTTCGGTCTTCAATTTATATTAAAAAGTTTCTTAAAAATCTATTTCATCTCTGTTTTCGGTGTAGATGGATATGGTGAAATGAGAGCTATTATGACCGCTGTTGGGTGGGGCATTTCTATTTGTATCGGAATTGGATTTGTATGGGTAAACAATAAAATAAATGCGGTTACTGAAGAAAAAGAATCTGTGCAATAAACCAAAATCCCCTAGCATCTTGTTATACTAGGGGATTTTGGTTTTGCTAAACATATTACGAAAAAGTTAGCTTGATTTTTTTCTTTTATTTTTTACATTTCGATAAAACAAAGCAGCGCTCAGTGGCATAACACCAAACCATTTATTTAAGAATGGCTCTTTCTCCGCACGACGTTGTTGTTTCTGTTGTTTTCGATCCTCTTTTGGAGCATCCATATATGACACAAATTGCTGTGTCACAAAGCGTACATAATCATTAGTAGACATATTATCATCACCTCTACTTGATTAGTATGTCCACTTTTTTATTCATTAATCTTTTGCTTTAATTCATTCATAATTTGCTTTACCGACTTATTTGTCGTATCGATATGAATATCAGCCTCTTCATAATAAGCTCGGCGCGATTCAAATTTCGTTACAAATGCAGCTATATCTTTCTTCTGAAATAGTGGACGTGTCGTATCTTCCCGAAGCCTTTCTGCAATTACATGTGGATCGCAATATAAATACACAACAGTTCCATTTTCCTTCATCCACTTTCGATTTTCCTCTCGTTCAATAATTCCTCCACCAGTTGTAATAATTACATTCTGAACCGGTAGTGAACGTAACATTTCACTTTCATATTCCCGAAAAACCATTTCGCCTTCTTCTGCAAAAATATGCCGAATCGCTTTCTCTTTCTGCTCTTCGATTTTTTGATCTGTATCTACAACTTCCATATGGAGTTCTTTACTTAACGCTTTTCCAATTGTTGTTTTCCCAGCTCCCATATAGCCGGTTATGTATATAGATTTCATTTTCGTTCCTCTCAATCATCCGTTATTATTTGTTATTATAACGAAAGATGCTACTTTATTTAATAAAAAAACGTTTTGTTCTTCTTATGAAATGAAGAACAAAACGTAACATACTCCCTATTTTCTCGCAATCAAACAAGCTGGCTCACTTTTACTTATAAGTACCTCTTCTCACCCACTGCGTTGCAACCCATTTCTCGCCTTTCGTTACAGGTGCTCCTCCATGTAACGTAAGCTCATTTAGTGATTGGTCTTGATAAAAATACTCAAAGTATACTGCCATTCCCTTTCTAGGGTGTACAGAAAGATTTAATTTCGGAAAGAATGTCTCCCCGCCTTCCTCTACATCATTTAAGTACATCACAAGAGTACTTATACGATTATTAGCAGCTGATCTACTATGTTCCGCAAAATAATCATAGTGCGCTTTATATTCTTGATCCACTTCATAATTTAAAATGTGCAATCCTTCTCCATGCGCTACAGGAACATTCATGATAGATGAAATTCGTTTTTCAATCTTCGAAGTTAGTTCATTCTCTTCCAAAAATGCACCGCTACTCGTTCGAATATCATTTACATCACGTGATGAACCAATTTTAGACCGCTCTATTTTATTTTTAGACAATTCGATTAATCCGTCACATTCTTCATCACTTAATACATTTGCTAATACGACAATAAGGGGTTCTTCGAATTTTGAAATAATTTGTATTTCCCTATCTTCTGTCATAATCGTATTTCCTTTATGATCAAAAATAGTTTGTTCCTTATTTTCATCTATTTGATTGTTAGTTGTCATTTCCTTATCTCCCTAGAAAAAATGATTGGATAGCATGAATATATCATATTCTTTCTACCTTTCTCTTTTTTGAGAAAATTTAAACTTTCAACTATCCTTTTTATCCCTTTTCACAAAAAAATTGACTCTCAACACATTGGAAATTAATGCTTCTCCCCGCGTATTTTACACATTATCCTTCTACCCAATCCAATATTTTATTATCCCTTTTCCTATAGCGAAAGCTCACTTTGTAGAAAACTCTCTTTTTTGTAACACATTGCAATGAAATGTTAATAACATCATTTTCAAAGACGTACTTTCCACTCACTTCTCCTCTTTCATACTGAAATAAAAAAACATCCTCTTTTTCTTTTTGCTGTAAGTCTCTTTTTATATCTGAAATAGCTCGATCAATAAGTTCCTCCATAAAAAAACTTTGTTCTATTTCAGAATAAAATTTTTTATCCGAAAGTAACATATTCGTTTCGTACATCAAAAAAGAAATGAATAAAATAAGAAAAATAATTGTTCCTGGCATTGCAAATCCATCTTGTTTTCTCATGTTTCTATCTCAATTTCACTATAGCGTACAGCCACGCCTTCATATATTTCACCACTTATATCTTTCACATATATATAGAGCAAATGAGGTGTTAATTTATACGAAATCGCTTCAATCCTTTGCAATATAGATTCCCTTCCGCGCATATTTACTTTTCTTATTAAATTACTATTCACTTTTTCATACGTCACCTCATCGCCATTACGAAGTTGGAAGCGCAAAATATGTTCATCATTTTCTAGTGCTATCTTCCTCCCACTTAATACTTCACGAAACTCTAATTGCATTTGTCCTAAAAACACATCCCACTCCCATTCATTTAATCCTTTTGAATGTGTATTTTCTATTCCCATAATATGAAGACGTGGTAAAAGTAAAAAGAACATTGATAAAAGCAACAAACATGCAATCATTTCTATTAACGTAAATCCCGCTTCCTTTTTACCCTTTCTCTGCATAAAGGCATTGCTCCATCGCTTTTCCTCTCATATCTTTCCACATCGTACAAACCTCATCTCCTCTCCAATATGTGTAATATACAATTCCTTTTATGACTTGCTCTTTTTCTCGCTTTTCCTCATTCTCATACATAAATAAGGCCGCTTCTTTTTTTAATAATAGTAATGCTTTATAGCTCATTTTTATATTTTTTCTTTCTTGCATAATTAATAATGTTTGCGGGAGCAATAACGATACCGCCATCATTATTAAACTTAACGCTACAACCATTTCAACCATTACTGATCCTTTTTGACACTTCACGATACGTAAATCTCCCTCTGCCAAGCTGAAATACAATCTCATATTTATACCCTCGATAGGAAAGTAAAATCGTACCACCTCTATTAATATTCCCGCTCGGATTATATGTCATCGGATTCGGAAAAGTATGCAAATCAATTTGGACATCTTTATCATATTCTCTCTTAACAATTAAAAAGCCCGTCTCCGATTCCGAAATATAATACATCTGTTTCCCTTTAAACCAGCGTAACGTATAATGTTTTTGACGCTTAATCGCCAACTGCTGCATATACAAAATATCATTTGAAAACTGTTTCAAAAACTGCTCGGCTCTTTGTTTTTCATATAATGAAGTAACGTTAAAATGCGTAACAACACTCAGTACAGAAATAGCAAATAAGACAAGTAGCATTTCTAAAAGAGTAAAACCTTTTTGTTTCACGATTTCCCGGCTGATACTGTGCCATCATCGGAAATATGGATTGGTTCACCTTTCGGACAAGTTTTAGAAGTAATATACTTTCCTGTTTCAAGTTCCTCTATTGATGGAATCTTATTATGTTGCAATTGATATGCTTGTATTTGTGCTTCTATAGATTTCACATAGGCTGCACATCCTTTTCCTTGCACGGATGAGCGCTGTGTAACTACATTTGGAATAATTAATAGTAATAATACAGTTATGACAACCATAACTAATAACATTTCTAAAAGAGTAAAACCTTTCTCATTCTGCATGTAAATCCCCCCTAAATTGAATTCATCATTTGAAACATCGGCATAATCATCGCTAAGTACATCAGAATGACTATAACCCCAAGACATGTAAATAAAATGGGTTGAATCACAAATAACATACGTTTAATTTTTTGTTCTACCTTTTCAATAATGTGCTCACTGTAATCACCAAGCTCATTTGCTAAATTACCGTTTGCTTGTCCATGCGTAATGATATAAGAAAGTTCTTTCTCATAATAACCGCTTTTATCAATAATAGATTGTAACGGTTCTCCTGCAATTAATTGCCGCTCAATTCGGGCTGCTTCATACTGAAAGAATGGATGATACTTTTGCTTCATCATTATTGTTAATGCTTCGTGCACTGACAATCCACCGTGTAATAAACCACTTAATTGAGCGGAAAAATAATGCGAATGATTTAAAATAGAAAATGTTTTCATAAGGGGAATACGGATCATAATCTTTACCTGTTGAGTAGGCGGAAGTTTTCGGAAATAAAATATATATAAACTAAATCCCGTTATAACGATAAGAAAAATGATATAAATGAAGTAGGGTAATAATTTAATTGCAACTAAAATTTGCTCCGTAAGTGGTGGTGCTGTAGAACGTAAAGAACTATACATCATTTCAAACTGAGGCAATAAAATGAGGTTAAAAACAGAAAGCATAATCATTAAAAAAAATGATAAAAACATAGGATATTGCATTACTTTCATCATATCTTTCCTATATTTATCCTTCTTGTAAAGAAGTACACTCCCTTGTTGCAAAGCAAAAGAAATATCACCGTGTCGCTCTGCATAAAACAAATAACTTAACACCTCCGGATGAAACATTAATTGATGAAAAGAAGCATGCAAACTTTGTCCATTTTTCAATCCCTCGATCATATGCTGTAACTGTAATTTCTTCCCTAACGGTAGTTGAAACTGCAAAAATTCTAACGCCTGTAAAAGTGAGTAACCTTTCTCTAATAAATCACTTAATCTTTTCCATAATAATACTTGATCACTTAAACTCCATTTTCCCTTAAACATATACATCTTCTTCTAAAAAGCCTAAAGCATACCCTTTTCGCACCGACGATTCCAACGTTTCATAGTGATACGTAACATGTTCTCCACTTGCTTCTTTAATCGCTTGTTTTAATTCATATCCATATAACAGTTCATAAATGCTTGCCTGCCTCACTTGCCTCATTGATTTACATAAAGTTGAACACTTCCCTCTGCAAAACGGACATTTTAATTCAACGAGTCGCTGAGCAGCTACAGCCAATAATGATTGTTCAATTTCTTGCCTTGTAATACCATAATCCATAAATCGTAGTATCGCTCCTTTCGCATCATTTGTATGCAAGGTTGTCATCACTAAATGTCCCGTCAAACTGGCCCTTACAGCTACTTTTGCTGTTTCTTCATCACGAATTTCGCCAACTAAAATAATATCTGGATCGTGACGCAAAATAGCCTTTAATCCCGTTTCATATGTGATACCAGCTTTTTCATTTATTTGAATTTGTAATAAACCGTCTTTTCTTCTCTCAACTGGATCTTCCAGCGTAACGATGCGACGTGTTTCTCCTTTTCTTGCTACTTCTAATAACGCATACATTGTCGTTGTTTTTCCAGAACCAGTCGGCCCAGTAAATACGAGTAACCCATGAGAATGCTTTAAAAAAGAGAGTAATTTTTCCGCTGTACTTGGAAATAACGAAAGATGAGACAACGGCTGAACAGATGCTTGTAAATGGAGGCGAATAACTAGACTTTCTTGATATACTGTTGGAAGTGTTGAAAGGCGTAAATACACTTCTGATCCATCAATTTGCAAATATAATGAACCATTTTGAGGCTTTCTCCTCTCTCCTATATCCATTGATGCTAAAAACTTAAAGTGCGAAACAAGCTTTTCTCCAAATTCCTTTTCAATACACCTTTTCGTAATTAAATCTTTCCCTATACGTAATTGAATCGCCACATCCTTTTGCCTGGGCACAATATGTAAGTCTGATGCTTGCACCCTACAAGCTTCTTTCATAATCATATTTGCAAAAAGCTCGACACTATTCATCAAGTTTCCCCTCCTCACTATGTATATATCATGAAAAAATGCACAAGAAAAATTAGAGATTTTGTATTTTCACTAAGAGAAAAAGGAAAAATATGTTTGTGAAATTATGAACAATTTCCGAATTATTGTCTGAAATTACCTATATGGAAGTTTATCTGTATTATAATGTTAATATCTTGGATAAAGTGATAAAGGTGGAGATCCTAATGGAACAAGCTTTAAAAATTACAGGTGTATTATCTGACCCTACTCGTTATTATATTTATAAATATATTTCGCAAAAGCATAATTACGTAACTGTACAAGAAATTGCAGATGAGTTTAACATTCATCCAAACGTAGCGCGTTTACATTTATCTAAATTAGAAGATGTTAATATGCTCAAATCAGAAACAAAAAAAACTGGGAAAGGCGGCAGACCAAGCAGACTATACGTCTTGTCTCAAGATGTCATCCAGTTACAATTCCCATTTCGCGATTATCAATTATTAGCGCAGATAGCATTTAATTCACTGCTAAGCTTAGGTAGCGCTGGTGAAAAAGTGCTATATGAAACAGGGAAACAATTCGGCAAAGAATTAATGCAACAACATATGCATCGCTTAAATGTAAGTGCAGAAGCATTGACGATAGAACAAAAAATGCTAATCGCAAAAGAAGCATTCTCAACAGCTGGTTTATCTCCTGCTTTTGAATTAAGTACAGATGGCACAAAAATTTTCTATGATGTACACAATTGCCCATTTAAAGAAGTTGCTGCGCATCATCCGACTGAAATTTGTAATATGCACGGAGATATGATGAAGGGGATTTTTGAAATCCTATTCCCGAACGTGGAATTAACACGAAACGATAGTCTACTAGATGGATGCAAATCTTGTAACTATAAAGTGCAAATTTAATTTTCTATCTTATAAGAAGTCAATTATTATAATTGGCTTCTTCTCTTTTATATGAACGAATATTTACAATAGTATGAAAAATAAACTATAATGAAGAGAGGTTTTACTTTTTCTAGAAAAGGAGGGAGATGGCATGGAGCGCATGTTTCGCGTTCTCGGCTTTTGGACTGGAATTTTCTCGGTTATGTTTTACGTAGGGGATATGCATTCGACCGCACTACTATTTTTAGGACAAACAGGATTCTTCGTACTTTTAAGTTATTTAAAATTAACAGAGCGTATGTATATATACGTATTCGGGGCATATTTAACCGTTTTCTTCATCGGATTTACATGGTACACAACATTTTTACTTGTCCCTGGAGCTGGACATTAAAAGATGGCAATTTGCCATCTTTTTTTTAATTCCGCAATTCCCTAGTTGACTTATAGGTTTTATTACCTTATATTCTATATAACACATTGGAATTAGGGGGAATCAACATGAATACACTGCTTGTCGGAATTAACATCACAGTCATGCTCATTTTAGTTGGCGTATTGTATTATATGCAACGTAAGCATGTATCTTTTAATAGACGTGTATTTACTGCTTTAGGAGTCGGAATTATCTTCGGTCTTATATTACAATTTATTTATGAGCCTACTTCTAAAGTAATTATCGAATCAAATACCTGGTTCGGTTTAATTGGTAACGGTTATGTGAAGTTACTTCAAATGATCGTTATGCCACTTATTTTAGTATCTATTATTTCAGCATTTACAAAATTACAATTAACGAAAAACCTTGGTAAAATCAGTGGTCTTATTATCGGAATTTTAATTCTTACTACAGGAATTGCCGCAGCTGTCGGTATAGCTGCAAGCGCAGGATTTGATGTATCAGCAACAGGATTACAACAAGGTGATGCAGAATCCGCTCGTCTGAAATTAGTAGAAGAAAGATTTACTTCTATTGAAAAGACAACAATTCCAGACAAATTATTAGAACTGTTGCCTACAAATCCGTTTCTTGATTTAACAGGTGCTCGTCCAACATCAACAATTTCTGTTGTAATATTTGCAGCATTTATCGGTATTGCCTTTCTCGGTGTAAAAAGAAAGCATCCAGAACAAGCAGAGCTATTTAAGAAGATGCTTGATGCTGTATATGCAATCGTAATGCGTATGGTAACGTTAATTTTACGCCTGACTCCATACGGCGTATTAGCTCTTATGGCAAAGACAGTTGCTGGTAGCGATATAAATGCTATTTTAAAACTTGGTAACTTCGTGTTAGCTTCTTACGTAGCTCTTATCGTAATGTTTATCATTCACTTATTATTAATCGCATTATCTGGTTTAAATCCAATTCAATATTTGAAAAAAGTTTTCCCTGTATTAACATTTGCATTCACATCTCGCTCTAGTGCTGGTGCAATGCCATTAAATATTGAAGCACAAAAAGAAAAACTTGGTATTTCTGAAGGAATCGCTAACTTCGCTGCATCCTTTGGGGTATCTATCGGCCAAAACGGTTGCGCAGGTATTTATCCAGCGATGCTTGCTATGATGGTCGCTCCAACTGTAGGAATTGATCCATTACAACCACAATTCATTTTAACTTTAATCGCTGTCGTTGCTATTAGCTCATTCGGTGTTGCCGGCGTTGGTGGCGGTGCAACATTCGCAGCGTTAATCGTACTATCTACAATGAACTTACCAATCGGCATTGTCGCTCTTGTTATCTCAGTTGAACCATTAATCGATATGGGTCGTACTGCTCTTAACGTAAGTGGTTCTATGACAGCAGGTCTTATTTCTAGTAAATGGCTTGGTGAATTAGATCAGGATACGTACAATCAAGATGCTGTAAAAACTGGTGAGATTGCATCATAATAAAAAGGACGCTAACAATTTACTGTTTGATATTATCCCCTTTAAGTAGACAGTGTAAAAAGACCATGCACATACATGGATGTTACACTATTACTTGGAGGGGATTTTTCATGACTAAAAAAGGTTCAATATTTATTACATATTCAGAAGAATTAAAGTTAGCGGCTGTTCAAAGTTATTTAAACGGAGAAGGAAGTTACAATATGATAAAGGAAAAATATCAGATTAGAAGCTCTACACAACTAAAAAATTGGGTGAAAAAATATAAAGAATTTGGTGAAATTACAGATACTCGTGGAAAAAATGGTGGAATGAAAGGTATATCAAATCCTCTAAAAGGCAAACGCGTTCATTTTAAGACGATTGAAGAGGAACGTGACTACTATAAGGCACAGGTTGAATATTTAAAAAAGCAGTATCCGAATCTGTAAATGGAGGTGCACTAAAATATACGGTGAGGTATCATATCATTGAATCATTAAAGGGGAAATATCCAGTTATATGGCTTACGAAATTTGCGGGTGTACATCGTTCAAGTTACTATAAGTGGATTCATACAAAAAGTATGAAAAACATGCGACTAGAATCCGAGAAACGATTAAAAAAAGTAATACAATCTATTCACGTAAGGCACAAGGAATATGGTTATCCACGTATGAAAATCGCTTTACAGGAAGAGGGATATTTTATAAATCACAAAAAAGTATATCGCTTAATGAGCGAGCTCAACATTCAATCTATTATTCGAAAGAAGCGTCGCTTCTTTAAAGGGAACTATTCCAATGTTTTTCCGAATGTTTTAAACCGTGAATTCAAAGATCGCCAACAAAATGAAGCGCTTGTTACAGATATTACTTACCTACGATTCCAAGAGGGATTTCGGTATCTTTCTGTTGTACAAGATATTTATAATAACGAAGTTGTTTCTTGGAAAATATCCAAGCGCAACGATAATGAACTTGTATTAGATACAATTGAAATGTTGGCACAAAAAAGAGATGTGCGTGGAACCATTCTCCATTCAGATCAGGGATTCCAGTACACATCTCACGCCTACAACAAACGACTTTTAGGTTTAGGTATCATTGGCAGCCACTCTCGCAAAGGAAACTGCCATGATAATGCCTGTATTGAGTCATTTTTCTCCCATTTTAAATCGGAAATGTTGTATTTGAATCATTTTAAAACAGAAGCAGATTTAATACAAGCAATTGAAGAGTATATTTATTTTTATAACTATAAACGGTTCCAAAAACGACTCAACCACCGAGCTCCGATAGAATATCGAATCTCGATGGCTGCTTAGTCTTTTTAATATTGTCTACTTGACAGGGATAAGACCAGTTAGCGTCTTTTTTTATTATATGCCATCTCTATACATCTTATCTTGAAAGTTATCACTCCAAGTATTCTTCTAGTTGCTCTTTTAACTCCTCTTCAATCTCATAGTAAGATTCATCAACAAGTTCCCCTATTTTCTTACTCCCCAAAATTCTCGATTGAATTGGCATTCCTAAAAAAACATTTTCGCATTTCCAAATTGGAATGATGTAAAATTCAATCATCTCCTCTTCTTCATCTAATACCGCTATAGAAACTGATGAATAATAGCCCATTTCAAAGGGATTCTCCTTATCTCTTGCAAATTCCATACATAATTTTATATTTTTTTCTATGTATAAATGTGAATACTCTTTACAAAGTTTAAGTGATATTCGCTCTATTTCCTTTTCCATGCATTGAATTTTCTCTTTCAATTCCAATGTAAAATTTTGTTCTTTATACTTCATTTCCGCCTCCTTACACACAGAAAAAGAGAATACAATAACATATTCTCTTTTCTCAAATATATTTCATTATCTCACAGCCCGTCCTTTTACAAATAACCATTTTGCTCGCACCATGTATGAAATTGTCCTACATCTACTCCAACTAACACGATATCCTTTAGCTCTACAGCAATACTTTGTTCCCCAATTACAATAGCAAAGTGGGTTTCTAATTGTTTTTCATTTTTCTTTACAGTTCCAATTCGGTTCCGATGCGGCCCATCTTTTATATATGCTTTTTGTCCTACAATATCAAAGTTCAAGATTCTCACCTCTTTTACTGCGCTCAAATTGGAAATACAATCTCCACCTCGGAAAATTTCCTTTCATTGCACTATTTCTCTATATATATGACGAAACAATAAAAGAGTCCTTCCTTCTTTACAATTATTTTTTCTTTGTTTCATTTTTATGATTAAAACGTAAAGATTATAATAAAATACACTTGGAAGCGCTTTCTACGTAACTTTTTATGTTATAATATAAAAGTAGAACTTCGTAAAGAGGGTTAAAAAATGAATACAAACATGATTAAAAAAGTAATTGAAGCATTAAAAGTATATGGCTTTCAGGATGTATCATTCTGTGAAGAAACGAAGCAATTTTTATTTCATAACGAAACCGATATTATGAGCGGCTATGCAGCAATAACATATAGTAGTCAATTCGAAAAATTTAACGTACAAATTCATCCAATTGAAACGCATCACCAAGCAGAGTTACAAGAGGTTGAAAGACATATACAAGCTTGCATACGAAAAGTAGAGTATTTAAATGCACTTCTTACTGGACAAACAAAGCTAGATGATAAAATTATTATTATGTAAAAAAAAGAACGTGATATCCTCACGTTCTTTTTCTTTATATGTTCATCTTTTCTTTCAATTGTAATCCTGTAATGGATTGTAATACATCCATTACCTCTCCAAAAGTCATATCAAAAATCGTTTTATCTTCTATGTATGGAAACTGTCTAAAACGCTTTTCTAACATTTTCACTGCATCCGATGTGAAATTTGCGCTATCAATGCCAAATTCTGTTTCAAGAAGCACGATCCAATCTAACACGTGAAAACCTAATCCATTTACGAATGAAATCAGTTTTTCTTCTGGCTGTGAAGCTAAGAATACGTTTCGCTCCATCTCACTAAAAAGTTCTTCTCCTAAAATTCCTGCTAACTCATCATCATGTTCGCGTTCAATAATCTCTTCATAACCGTAATCATCAACAAGCTCTTCTACTTCTTCACTATCTGCAAAAAGTAATTGACTAAGAATTGCATCTTTCTTAAATTCACTGTTTTGTACAACTTCTAAAAAACTTGTTTCCCATCCATTTTCTAATTTCATATTTATAACTCCTTTATATGCTTTACTTATAATAACTGTGCCCAAAATAGACTAATGGTAACCTTCACTCTTTTTTGCAAGAAATATTTCTCGCTACATTCCCACGTCTAACATTCCACTTTATTCAATATATATGAGACAAGCCCCTCAATTTCTCCTTCGAAAATATCAACTTCTCGTAAATGGTAGAATGTAGTTTGCAGCTCATTGCCCTTGTGATATATATAAATTTTCTTTTCTAAAGCAATTGCCATCCCTAATTCTGTATGACTTCCATTCCCACCCTCTAGTATGAGTAAGAAAACATCAGCTTCTCGTATCGCTTCTTGTTCTTCTTCACCAATCTTTTGCAATTGTTCTCTATTGGTTGCTCTTTCATTTTTCGTCCAATCATATGTATGCTGCCATCCCACTTCTTTCAACTGGCTTGATACGAAACGAACAAGATGTTTATTTTGAAATCCTGAAGCAATATAAAATTTCATTTATATCCACTCCTTCAATATGTATGGGGAAACTCCTTTTTTAGCGTTAATGGGATTTTCCAAAAAAAAAATCCCCATCTTTAGAACTTATTTTCGTTTCAATGATGGGGTGCTTCATGGTCTTCTTTTATTTTTTTCTTTTTATAACTTTCATCAGCTAACATTTCTAGTTCAGCTGTTATTTCTGATTTTTCAAGCTCTCGTTCTTGTGAAAATTTCCGTGAAATATAAACAATAACACTACCAACGTACAACACAAAGCATATAATAAGTGCAGTATTTTCATAGAGACTTAGCTCCAACACAGTCACTCCTAATCCATTCGTATTTTCACGCTTAATCAATTGGAATTTCCCTATTAACCATTTGTTATTGTAACATAAAAATATCAATTCTTGGAATCTTTCATCCTACTAAAAAAGACATGATTGTTTAATCATGCCTCTGAAATATGTTGAATGATAGTTTTAATCGCTTCTTTTCCATTATATTTTTTTAATGCTGTTTTATACGTCTCATTATTATGAGATAGCTCTTCTATATGCTTTATAAGCGAGTTCACCGTTACATCCTCTTCGTATAATACCGATGCATACCCTTGTCTTTCAAAGGATTCAGCATTTAAAATTTGATCTCCACGGCTTGCAAATTTCGATAACGGAATTAAAACCATCGGCTTTTGCATTGTTAAAAATTCAAAAATCGCATTGGATCCCGCACGTGAAATAACAAAATCTGTTGCTGCTAATATATCCGGCAACTCTCCATGTACATATTCAAATTGTCTATATCCTTCTGTATTTTGTAAGGATTCATCAAGATTTCCTTTTCCGCAAAGATGCACAATTTGATAATTTTTCAGAAGATCTGGAAGTGCCGACCGAACCGTTTCATTAATTTTCTTTGCTCCTAAACTTCCTCCCATAACAGTAATAACTGATTTTTTACGGGAAAATCCTAGAAACTTTAAACCTTTTTCAAGATTTCCTCTTAGTACGTCTTCACGTACAGGCGATCCTGTATATATTACTTTTTCTTTCGGTAAGTGCTTCGCAGCTTCTTCAAATGTAACAAATATTTTCGAGGCAAAACGGAGCGCAATTTTATTTGCTAGTCCAGGTGTCATATCAGATTCATGTAATAAAACTGGCACCCTATTTAGCCATCCTCCAATTACGACTGGTACGGATACGAAACCACCTTTTGAAAAAATAACATCCGGTTTTAGTTTACGAATTGTTACGTACGCATCCATAACACCCTTCATCACGAGAAAAGGATCTTTTATATTTTTTAAATCAAAATAACGACGTAGCTTCCCGCTTGCAATACTATGATACGGAATTCCTTCTTTTTCTATAATCGTTTTCTCAATCCCTTGATGAGAACCAATATAAGAGATATCCCAGTTCTGCTTTTGTAAATGTGGAATAATTGCTAAATTAGGCGTTACATGCCCTGCCGAACCGCCACCTGTAAAGACTATTTTTTTCATACGTCTCCCCCTTCTACACTATAGTACACTAAAATACCTTGCCTCAGGGTGAGAAAATACCATAGCCGTTACAGACGCTTCTGGCTCCATCATAAATCCTTCTGTTAATGAAATACCTATTTCTTTTGGATGAATTAAGCGAAATAATTTTTCTTGATCAGCAAGTTCTGGGCATGCTGGATAACCAAATGACACGCGTATTCCTCTATATTTTGTGCGGAATCTCTCTTCCATCGTCAGTTCAGGTGAATCTGGAATTCCCCAGCGATCACGAATAAGCATATGTGTTTTTTCAGCAAGTCCTTCTGCTAATTCAAGTGCTAACGACTGAATCGCATGACTGCGTAAATAATCTCCCTTCGCCTTCCATTCCTCTGCAATATCTCGAACCCCTTCTCCAACGGTAACAGATAAGAAAGCGACATAATCCATCTCATCTCCAATCGGGCGTATATAATCTCCTAAAGTACGGTATGGTGCTTTCCCTTGTCTCGGAAATTCAAATCGCTCTATGATACGTGTGTGATCTTCCGGATCGTATATAATTATATTTTGTCCATCACTTTGCGCCGGGAAAAATTGATACACCGCTTTTGGTTTTAACCAAGATTGTCCTTCCACCAATAATTCGTCTATTAAATCATTCAATTCATGCGCTCTTTTATCTCCCTCTTTCAAAAGCTTCTTCACATTTCCTTTTAATCCAAGGTGATGTCCAAGTAGCATTTGTCTATTTAGAAATGGAGCGAGATGTGCAACGGGAATATCGCGTAATACAATTCGTTTTGTTGAATCAGGTAACATAACCGCCGCCTTCGCTAATGGCTCAATTACTGCGGGAATTTCTATTTTCTTCTCCTCTTGTTTCACAACATGAAGATGGCGTTCCTTTTTATCTCGCTTCATCTTTTCACGTTCTTCTTCTTTTTGTAATTTGTTAATAATATCAAGACCTGTCATCGCATCACTTGCATAACATACAAGCCCTTTATATGATGGCGAAATACGATTATCTGTAAACTTTCTCGTTAACGCTGCACCACCGACAACAATTGGAATATCAATATTCGCTGCTTTTAAATCTTCGGCAGTCGTTACCATTTGTTGTGCGGATTTTACTAACAAACCAGAAAGACCAATAATATCTGGTTTCTTTTCTTGTACTTCTTGAACAATTCGATCCGAACGAACATTAATTCCTAAATTAATAATTTCATATCCGTTATTTGATAAAATAATTTCAACGAGATTTTTCCCAATATCATGTACGTCACCTTTTACAGTCGCTAATAATACTTTCCCTTTTTTTGCACTATCACTAGATTCCATATGTGGCTCTAAATAACTTACGGCAGCTTTCATACTTTCAGCACTTTGTAATACTTCAGCAACGATAAGCTCATTACCATTAAATAATCGCCCCACCTCATCCATTCCTGTCATAAGCGGCCCGTTAATAATATCCAGAGGTTTTCGTCCTTCTGTAAGCGCGAGACTTAGATCTTCTTGTAGTCCTTGCTTCGTACCTTCTACAATATAGTTTGCCAGTCGTTCATCAAGTGTTAGCGTTTCTTGTATAACGACATCTTTCTTTTTGGCAACACGATAAAAGTTTGTAAATTTTTCTAACGTCTCTTTCGTCGTTTCAAATAATAATGCATCCGCAAGACGTTTTTCTTCCTCTGGAATTGACGCATAGCGCTCTAATTTTTCCGTGTTAACAATCGCATAATCTAATCCTGCTTTCGTTGCATGGTATAGAAAGACAGAGTTTAATACTTCACGTCCAGCTGGTGGTAAACCAAAAGATATGTTACTCACACCTAGAATCGTTAAACATTCTGGTAACGCTTCTTTAATAAGACGAATTCCTTCTATAGTCGCTGCCGCTGAGCCTATATATTCTTCATCACCTGTTCCTACAGGAAACACAAGCGCATCAAAAATAATATCAGATGGGCGTATACCATACTTCTTCGTTAGTAATTCATAGCTTCTTTTAGCAATCTCTATCTTTCTTTCTGCACTAACTGCCATACCATCTTCATCAATTGTCCCTACAACTATCGCAGCACCGTATTTCCGAAGAAGGGGTGTCACTTTTTCAAAACGTTCTTCTCCATCCTCTAAATTAATAGAATTGATAACACCTTTTCCTTGAATATAAGTAAGAGCTTTCGCCATAACATTTTCATCTGTTGAATCAATCATAATTGGTACTTTTAACACTTTCGTAACTTCTGCCAAGAATCTTTCCATATCTTCTATTTCATCACGATCAGGGTCTGCCATACAAATATCAATAATATGAGCATTTTTCTTCACTTGCGCTCTTGCCACTTCAGCAGCCTCTTCAAATTTCCCTTCTGCTACTAATCTTTTAAACTTACGCGATCCAATTACGTTCGTCCTTTCTCCAACAAATAGGGGCCTCATAGAATCATCGTATTGCAACGCTTCTAGTCCACTAATTCCATGTCCAACCCTTTCATGATGCTCACGAGGATTAATCGAGGCAAGCGCCAATTTCATTGCACTTATATGTTCTGGTGTTGTGCCACAACAACCACCAATAATATTAATCCATCCTTCTTCAGCAAAACGTTTTACTTTTTCAGCAAGTGACGCCGGAGATTCGTGATAATGCCCATCTTCATCAGGAAGACCAGCGTTTGGATAACAAGAAATATAACACTCCGATAAATCAGATAGAGAACGCATATGTTCCCTCATAAATTCTGGACCAGTAGCACAGTTTAACCCAACCGATAATGGCTTCATATGCTCTACCGATAAATAAAAGGCTTCGATCGTTTGACCCGCTAAAGTCGTTCCCATCGGTTCAATTGTTCCAGAAATCATAATAGGTACTATTTTGTTTAGTTCTTCAAACGCCGCTTGAATTCCAATGTACGCAGCTTTCACATTACGCATATCTTGACTCGTCTCAACGAGCAATACATCAACTTCTCCTCTTAATAGTCCTCTCGCTTGCCTTGTATAGGCTTCGATTAACTCTTCAAAAGTTACACCACCTGTAACACTAATCGCTTTCGTCGTTGGTCCCATCGCTCCCGCAACATATACTTCTTTCCCACTTTCTTTGACTGCTTGCTTCGCCAAAAACGCTGCCCTTTCGTTTAACTCTTCATCTAAATGAGACAATGCATAATCACTTAATACAATATTTGTTGCACCAAACGTATTCGTTTCAATAATATCTGCTCCAGCTTCAATGTAGACTTTATGAATATTTAAAATCACATCCGGTCTTGTTTTTACTAAATATTCATTACAACCTTCGTATTCTTCTCCTCCAAAATCTTCCGCTGTTAAGTCTTCTTGCTGGATCATCGTTCCCATTGCACCATCTAATATTAAAATTTCATGTTGTAATCTCTCTTCTATTCGTTTCATCAATTAATACCCTCTTTCACTTCTTGCTTTTCTCTCACATATTTCACGAGATGTTCTGTAATTTCATATTTTAAAAACGGCGTAATAAGATAAATACCGTTAAAATATTTCATTGCCGCATCAATCAACTCTTGTGAAATACGAATTCCTTCCTCGATAGCAGCCTCTTTCGTTTCATGTCCATCCATTCTTTGTCTTATCTCTTCAGGGAGCGTAATACCCGGTACTTCAAAATGAAGAAAATCTGCATTCCGCTTACTTACTAACGGCATAATTCCAATAAAGATAGGTTGTTCCAAATGCTTTGTCGCTTCATATACTTCTTCTATTAAAGCAACATCATATATCGGCTGCGTTAAGAAATATTCAGCTCCAGCATCAATTTTTCGTTCCATTCGCTTTACCGCTGCTTTTAAATGCCTTACATGAGGATTGAATGCCCCTCCGACAGAAAATCTTGTTGCCGGACCAATTGATTTCCCTAAAATAGAGCGACCGTCGTTCATCTCTTTAATCATTTTAATTAGCTCTATAGATGACAAATCATATACAGAAGTTGCACCTGGAAAATCACCAACGCGCGCTGGATCACCAGTTAAAGCTAGCACTTCCTCCATACCTAATGCTGATAATCCAAGCAAGTGAGACTGTAGTCCAATGACGTTATGGTCTCTACACGTTAAATGCGTCAATACTGGAATATCATGCTTCGTTAATAATGCACCCATAGCCATATTCGAAACGCGAGGAGATGCTAATGAATTATCTGCTAGAGTAATAGCATCCGCTCCAGCCCTTTTCAGTGCTCTTGCCCCTTCAAAAAAACGCTGCGTGTCTAACGTTTTCGGTGGATCTAATTCCACTACAACTGTCGTTTGTTTCTTTGCCTTTTCTGCGAGAGTAACATGAGCTCTCGAACGCTTCTCATGTGTATGGACCACTTTAGGCCTTTGAATCGTCTCCTTTGCTATTACAGGTGCAACATTTGCAATAGCACGTTTCATTCCTTCAATATGTTCCGGGGTAGTACCACAACAACCACCTAATAAACGAATACCTTGTTCAATAAAGTTTGGTGTCATCTCTTCAAAATACGCTGGACTTCCCTCATATACGTAACGCCCCTCCACATAATTCGGGAGACCTGCATTCGGATATGCTGATAAATAGCCATTTTGAGGAATCGATATCATTTTGAAAGCTTCCGTCATATGAAGTGGCCCTAGTTGACAGTTCAATCCAACAACATTGGCACCGTAATCCAAAAGCTGTTTTAATATTTCATTGACATCATTCCCATTTTGAGTCGTACCTGCCTCATGTAACGCTAACTGAGCAACAATCGGAATATTCGTTTGTTTACGCAATACTTTAACGGCATGCAATAATTCAAATTCATCATAAAAAGTTTCTAATAGTAATCCATCAACCTGTTCTTCTAGTAAAGCACCTGCCTGCTCAAGTAACATAAATTCTCTCTCTATATCAGTCGTTGTAACAGCACCAATATGTTTCATACCTCCAATTGTCCCTAAAATTGCATTCCGCTCTGTTACTGATGCTTTCGCAATATTCACTGCCGCTTTATTAATTTGGACAACTTGATTTTCTAGACCATACATGCGGAGTTTCGCTTCATTCGCACCATACGTATTCGTTTGAATAACATCCGCTCCAGCAGCTACATATTGTTTATGGATCGATATAATTAAGTCCGGGTCAGACAAATTCAATTCTTCAAAACTACTTTGTAAACCATGCGAATGTAATAACGTTCCAACCGCACCATCACCTATTACAATTCCTTTTGATAATAAATCTAGTAATTTCACGAATCTCCCTCATTTCTATCAATATAAAAACCCCCTCTTCACTTTGAAGAGGGGGACATAATTGTTCCTCCTCTTATTATGCAAAACACACGTTTTGCAGGTTTTAGCACCGTTTCAAACATTTAGTTTGAAGGTTGCCGGGTTTCACAGGGCCTTTCCCTCCACCGCTCTCAATAAGAGTTTGTCTTTATTATTTTATTTATGTAGCTAAAAGGAAATACGTTCCCCTTTTAACAATGTTTGTTAATTTTTTATAAATTTAGCATGCACTAAAATAAAAGTCAATGACACTTGCGGAAAAATAAAAATTATTTAAAATAAAGTTGCAATTCAATTATCTTTTGTTGTAAAGTTAAAAACATAATAAAAATTTCATACGAACATTCTTATCTAGAGAGGTAGAGGGACTGGCCCTATGACGCCTCAGCAACCATTAACATTCATTCGTTAATAAGGTGCTAATTCCAGCAAATTGTGAAAGATTTGACAGATGAGAAGAAGACTCTATTCAATCCGAAAGCCTTCTTCTTAGAAGGCTTTTTTTATTTTCACTTAGTCGTTCACTTTAAAAAGGGGGAATTTTCACATGTCAACAATCGAAACAAAACTAGCACAAATCGGGAACCGTAGCGAAGCTACAACAGGAACTGTTAATCCACCTGTTTATTTCTCAACTGCTTATCGTCACGAAGGAATTGGTAAATCTACTGGCTTTGACTATTCAAGAACTGGAAATCCGACTCGCGGTCTTTTAGAACAGGCAATTGCAGACTTAGAAAGTGGTGAGCAAGGGTATGCCTGTAGTTCAGGAATGGCGGCTGTTCTCCTTGTCCTTTCACTATTCCGTTCCGGAGATGAGCTTATCGTATCCGAAGACTTATACGGAGGAACATATCGTCTATTTTCCGAACATGAAGACAAGTGGAATATTCGATGTAGATACGTAGATACACAATCTATTAAACAAATTGAGCAAGCAATCACATCTCAAACGAAGGCTATTTTCATAGAAACACCGACTAATCCATTAATGCAAGTAACTGATATCGTAAGTGTAGCAAGTGTAGCGAAAAGGCACGGACTACTTCTTATTGTAGATAACACGTTCTATACACCTTATATACAGCAACCATTAACAGAAGGTGCAAACATCGTCCTTCATAGCGCAACTAAATATTTAGGCGGACATAACGATGTACTAAGCGGACTTGTCGTTGCGAAAGGGAAATCTCTTTGCGAGGAGCTTGCTCATTATCATAATGCCTCTGGTGCTGTCTTAAGCCCGTTTGATTCATGGCTATTAATTCGAGGGATGAAAACTTTAGCACTCCGCATGAAACAGCATGAAGAAAACGCTCATGCAATTGTTGCTTATTTAAATGATGAAGATGGTGTGACAGATGTATTTTATCCAGGAAGAGGTGGTATGATTTCATTTCGCCTTCAAGATGAAACTTGGATTAATCCTTTCTTACAATCTTTATCCTTAATTACATTTGCTGAAAGTCTTGGCGGCGTCGAAAGTTTAATGACTTATCCAGCAACGCAAACTCATGCCGATATTCCAGAAGATATTCGAACAGCACGCGGTGTGTGTAATCGTCTTCTCCGTTTTTCAGTCGGCATCGAAAATAGCAATGATTTAATTCAAGACTTAAAGCAAGCAATTAAACTTGTAAAAGAAGGTGTAAAAATATGAGCTATTCCATAGATACACTTTTACTGCATAATCAATACAAGCATGACTCACACACAGGAGCTGTTAACGTTCCCATCTATAACACATCAACATTTCATCAGTTTGATGTAGATGCTTTCGGAAAGTATGACTATAGTAGATCTGGAAATCCAACACGTGAAGCTCTTGAAGATATCATTGCTTTATTAGAAGGCGGGACAAAAGGATTCGCCTTTGCATCAGGCATTGCAGCCATTTCTACTGCATTTCTCCTTCTTTCACAAGGTGACCATGTTCTTATTTCAGAAGATGTATATGGAGGCACTTATCGAATTGTTACTGAAGTTCTCTCCCGTTATGGTGTTTCACATACATTTGTTGATATGACCAATGTGGAAGAAGTAAAAGAAAACATTAAACCAAATACGAAGCTCTTTTATGTAGAAACACCTTCTAACCCACTTTTAAAAGTGACAGATATTCGTGCTGTTTCTAATCTTGCAAAATCTATTGATGCTCTTACTTTTGTTGATAATACATTTTTGACACCACTATTTCAAAAGCCACTTGATCTTGGCGCCGATGTTGTTCTTCATAGTGCAACAAAATTTATTGCTGGTCATAGTGATGTCACCGCCGGATTAGCTGTCGTAAAAGATGAAGAGCTTGCTCAAAAGCTCGGCTTTCTACAAAACGCTTTTGGTGCTATTTTAGGACCTCAAGATTGTTCTCTCGTGCTTCGCGGCATTAAAACATTGCATGTACGTCTCGAACATTCAGCTGCAGGTGCCAACAAAATCGCACATTTTTTACAAGAGCACTCTAAAGTTCAAAATGTCTATTACCCTGGATTACAATCACATCTTGGTTATAGTATTCAACAAAATCAAGCAACATCGGCTGGAGCTGTTTTATCTTTCACCTTACAATCCGAAGATGCACTGCGCCAATTCTTATCAAAAGTTAAACTGCCTGTTTTTGCGGTTAGTCTAGGAGCTGTTGAATCTATTCTTTCATATCCAGCAAAAATGTCACATGCAGCCTTATCACAGGAAGCACGTGATGAAAGAGGTATTTCCAATTCATTACTCCGTTTATCGGTTGGTCTTGAAAATGTTAACGATTTAATATCCGATTTCGAAAATGCTCTTTCTTATGTAGAAGAACCTGTAAATGCATAGAGAGAAAAGAAGATATGAAATTAAGTTTTCATATCTTCTTTTTATGCTGTCTAGCATATTCATTTTAATGTTTTTTCTTTTTGTATCGTTCATTAAAAAATAAAAATATATCATCTATTTCCAAGTAATGGATTAATTGATATATTAAGAAATAAAAAAGGGGTAAAAATAATGGATACTTGTGCAGATATTTTAATCGTTATCGATTTACAAAATGGGGTATGTTATAGCGGAGAGCATTTATTTGATTTACAAAACTTGCTTACAAAAGTAAATAAAAGAATTTCTTCATACAGAAAATCAAATAAACCAATCATTTTTGTTCAACATTGTGATGATGATTTAGTACCCGAAAAAGAACTTTGGGCTATTCATACCGATCTAGATGTTCAAGAACAAAATTTTTTTGTACGAAAAACACATGCAAATTCATTTTATAAAACAAACTTAAAAGAAATTTTAGATCAATTATCTGTACATCGTATTGAATTTTGTGGTGCCCAAACAGAGTACTGTATGGATGCTACGATTAAATTTTCTCATGGATTGGGATACGAAAACTTCATGGTACAGAAAGCAACCTCTACTTTGAATAATTCATTTATGTCTGCACAAGAGACGATTGATTTTTATAGAAATATATGGAACCACAGATTTTTAAAGTTGATAAAAGATGAACTCTAGAATAAATGACTAATGACTTGATTATTCTAAGATTTATCAGTTACATCCAAACATTTCATTATCATCATAAAGAAGCTGATCATAATCAGCTTCTTTTCTTTTAACCTGTTATATATTCTGTATATAATATTATAATTCCTTTGTCATATTATTTTAAAAATTTCGTATATTCATTTGAAAGAATAAGAAAATCATGATAAAATTGTGTTACGAATATATCTATATCTTTCAATTTTTGAAACGCATCAAAATTTTCACCCAAAAATGTCATTTTACAAAACTGTGCAAATTTATCTATTTTATTTACATCAGGGTCTCTTTTCTTACAATTTCTTTACTTTAGGACTTTTTTTCTGCAACAACTGTTTTCTTTTCTTTAATTTTTTGGTATGTATAGTATGGTATAACAGCTCACACGGAGGTGGAAAAGAACATGTTAGAAACCTTTCAAAAAGAAATAGAACTTTATGAAAGCAATGCAGAATTATTGAAAGTGCTTGCTCATCCTGTTCGCTTATGTATTGTAAAGGGATTAATTGAACGTGGCCCAAGCAACGTTTCTACAATGTACACAGGCTTAAACATGCCACAATCTACAATTTCACAGCATTTAGCAAAGTTAAAAAGTGCTAAAATCGTTTCTAGTGAAAGAAAAGGATTGGAAATTTACTACAAAGTAGAAAACGAAACAATTATTCAACTCGTTCGCGTATTATTAGGTTAGGGACCTATAGGCAGAGAAAAAGAACGTATTCTATATTTTTCATCTCATATCTTTAATATAAATATATATCATGAGAGGAAATATATAATACTACATAAGTCGTATTAAAAAACAAGACACAGAAATATACTGTGTCTTGTTTTTTCATATTGTTAAATATTGATTCAAAAGTAAATTCTTCATATCTTTCGTGTGCATAACAACATCAAAGGCACTTCCTAAGCTTCCGTTCAAAATCATAGAACGAACTGCTCGATTTCGTTTTTGAGTTTCAGAAAAAGGGTTGGTATCTTGATGGCTAGCAAGCTGATCTAATATTCCTGCTGCTAACAAAAACTCTGATTGCTTCCTATGCCATATCGTATTAATTCCTTGTAGCTCAAAATTCATCTTCAACTCATCCCAATGAACGTGCGTAGTAAGGTCCATTTCTCCTGGATATGCAAGCGGATTACGAATTAGCTTATGCTTATAATATCCTCTTAAACTTCCTTCATGATGTGCAGGATGCATCCATTCTTCTTTTGTATATCCATAATCAACTGTAATACATATACCTTTCTGAAACCATTTCGCAATCTCTTCTATATACTCTTCCATTGCAATAGGCACTTCAAAGCGCTGTCCCTCAGCAATATGAATGTTATATTTCAATAAGTAACGACCGACTCTTTTCTCTATCGGTCTAAATACTTCTGTAAGGTTGCCCTCATCTGTATACGTGATACGTACTTCATACAAAATTCCATTTCTTTTCTCAACTATATCAACAGGAAACGCATCAAATAATTCATTCGAAAAAATAATTCCTTCGAAAGACTCTCCCATTTCAATATAAGATGTATAATACGACACATTATCAAATAAGCAAAGCCTCTCCTGTTGTAGCCTTCTATGAAAAGGGCTCACTTCAATAATTGAATAGTTTAAATTGATAAAGGTTTCCGGAGATAATTGTTTCCATTCTTGTAAAATATCATAGGCAAACTTTCCTGTTCCCCCACCAATCTCACAAATATTTGGAGAAACTTCTCCCTTTTCAACAAGCCGAATAAAAAACTTAGCAAAAGTCTTCGCAAATACAGAAGATACATTGCTACTCGTAAAAAAATCTCCCTGTCTGCCAATTTTTTCACGTTCTCTCATATAATACCCATGTTCCTCTGCATATAATACGAGGTTCATATACGTACTATATGAAATCGAATGATCCTTTTCTTTTCCCATCCATTCTCTTAAAATGAGCTCCATCCCCATAATGACTCCTTATTGTAAAAATGGATTATTTTCTTTTTCAAAACCAATGCTTGTTTCTGGACCGTGTCCACATAGCACCGCTGTTTCATCTGGTAATACAAATAATTTCTCTTCAATACTTCCAATTAATTCAGCAAAACTTCCACCAGGTAAATCCGTTCTTCCAATACTCATTTGGAACAATACATCTCCAGAAAATACAGCATTCGCTTCTTTACTATAATAAGAAATACTTCCTGGAGAATGTCCTGGTGTCTCAAAAATTTCAAAACTAAAAGAATCAATCGTTAATGTACCCTCTTCGTCAATAATATGATCTGCTGGTTTTGCTGTAATACTGCGGTTCATCATAAAAATTTGTGAGCCATTCACAGTTGCATCACCTAACCAATCCGCTTCTTCTTTATGTACGTATACAGGAATATGAAAAGCGTCTCTCACCGCATCAACAGCACCGATATGATCGAAATGAGCATGTGTTAATAAAACCGCAAGTGGTTTTAACTGTGCTTCTTGTAAATATGTAACAAGTTTCTCTCCTTCATGGCCAGGATCAAAGATAATACACTCATTTTGATCATTCGTTAAAATATAAGCATTTGTTTGTAATGGGCCTAACGGCATTTGTATCCATTTCATATGAAAATCTCCTCCAGTTATTTAATTTACTTTTAATGATACAACATTTCTTTCTCTTAGGAAAAGAAGGGGTGTTATCTCGACAATCATTTTTAAAACATGTACAATATAAAAGAGTAAATATTCTAAAAACTCATCCTGAGGAATGAGTAGACAGAGGAGGATATTGTATGGGCCTTGTTATTATTTTTACGCTAGTCACTCTGTTAGCTGTATTTGCTACGCTTAGAACACTTCGCGAAAAAAACTTATTCGCGGGCGGCTTCGCTATTGCAACCGTACTTGTTTTCGGATGGTTTACAATCATGACTGTTCTATATAATGGGTACCCACCAGCAGCTTAATCCATTTACATTTTTATTCTTCAACAAGATCTTGCATAAAAAGAGGAAGGGGACCCCTTCCTCTTCTCATTATTCACAACTTATATCATCTTCGCCTCGTATTTGTGCTTTTTTACAAGCCACGCTCCTCCAATTACACCTGCATCATTACCAAGTATTGCAATTGCTAACTTTGTGCTCTTTACAGCACGAGAGAAAGCATATTGCTCGAAATAACGTTGAATTGGCTCTAATAGTGCATCTCCAGCTTTAGATACGCCACCACCAATTACGATTTTCTCTGGGTTCAACGTACTAGCAAGGTTCGCTACAGCTAATCCTAAATAAGAAGCTACTTTTTCCACTACTTCACCTGCTAGTTCGTCACCTTGTCCAAGCGCTTCAAACACATCTTTTGATGTAATAAGCCCTTCTTCTGCTAACATAGAACGTAAAACACTTTCTTTATCTGTCTCTTGTATTTTTTGCATAGCAACACGCACAATACCTGTTGCAGAGGCTACTGTTTCTAAGCAACCCGACTTCCCGCAATTACATGGAAAAGCGTTCTCTGTAACAACTGTAATATGTCCAATCTCACCAGCAGCACCGCTTATACCATGTACAATCTCACCATTGGCGATAACACCACCACCAACACCAGTGCCAAGTGTCATACAAATTAAATCTTTTGCTCCTTCGCCAGCACCTTTCCACATTTCACCAAGCGCCGCTAAGTTTGCATCATTATCAATCACAACAGGTAATCCTGTTTCTACTTCTAGCAAGTCTTTTAACGGATAGTTTTTCCATCCTAAATTAACCGCTTCATAAATCATTCCAGATGCCACATGTACAGGACCAGGAGCTCCCATACCAATACCAATTAACTTGCTTTTTAATTCACCTAATTCTTCTAACTTTTTATCAATAGCTTTCGCTACATCAAGTGTAATATGTTTTCCTTGTTCATTTGTATTCGTAGGGATTTCCCACTTATGTAAAATTTCACCGTACACATTAATAAATGCTAATTTAATCGTTGTACCACCAAGGTCAACACCAACTAACCATTTCTCTTCCATGTTACGTACCTACCTTTATCTAATTCTTATTTATCTCTTTTTGAATTTCTTGCTTCAATAAAAATAAAGCTGTTTGATAGTCTTGTGGATCGATTAGCTGTGATTGATTTAATTCACGCAATTCATCTTGCATTAATTGTAAATCAGCAATTCGATCACCCGTATAAATAATCGTGCCAAATTTCTTTAACAATTGCTGAATATCATAAATGGATATCATTTTATCACCCTCTATGCTCACTTACTATAAAAAAATTATAATAAGAAAACGTTCACATATTTTATTATAATCAAGAAGAAAAAGTCTCGTCAATTTTTATTTGTCTATACAAGCCCATTTATAACCATTGTTCCTTTTTCTGTAATAATTTTCTCTACATTTTTATCAAATGGCTCTACCGGAATATGTTTTACAATTTGAAAATCATAAGCTAATGATAGCGTTTTCCCTTTATAGTGCACGAGATAACGATCATAGTAGCCACCGCCATATCCAATCCGTTCTCCTCGCTGTGTATAAGCTACTCCTGGCACGATAAGAAGATCAATTTCACACGCATTTACTTCTTCCGTAAGCGCTGGAATCGGTTCACGTAAATTCATATATACTGTTTCTAATTGGTTAAAATCACTAATTCGTCGGAAAGACATCGTTCTTGCCCCTTTATTACACTTCGGAACAACAATTTTCTTTCCTTCTTCCCAAGCTTTTTCGATAATAGGATATGTATTCACTTCTTGCTCCATCGAGAGAGTGATTCCAATTGTTTTAGCTTCAACCCACTCTTTTTGTCCATACACCGAAACGGCAATTTGTTCCGATAAAGTTGTATACTGTTCTTCAGATAAAGAATTCATGTGTTCTATTATTTGTTTGCGTAACCGTATTTTCTCTTCTTTCACACACTTTTCCCCCTTACAGTGACACTTTACTCTACGAGGATAGTGTATCACTTTTATGTAGAAATCGCATAAAAAAAAAGAAACAGTAGGAAAATATTCCTACTGCTTACTTTGTTTCACGGTGTAACGTAGACTTCTTGTCACGCTTGCAATACTTTTTAAGCTCGATACGCTCAGCGTTGTTACGTTTATTTTTCTTTGAGATATAGTTACGATCTCCGCATTCTGTACATGCTAGAGTAATATTCACACGCATTCTTATTTCCCTCCAGTCACTAATAACTTAAATCAGACTATACTATAATACCACTTTTAAAATAAAAATTCTACACCTTTTGATATTGTCTAATTTTTTCTATAAGATTTTTCATGTTTTCCCTTGCTATCACTGGGTTTCTAGCATGTGAATACACCAAAAATTTTGGTTGTTTTGTATCAGAAACGATATAAGACCACTCTTTTTCTGTATATTTGAACTGTATCCCTTCAAATATACCTTCTTCTTTTATTTCCATATCGGCCAATAATTTCCTCATTACTTTCCCTTTTTCCTTCCATGAACATACAACTTCATCATACAGTAGATACAGTGGCGGTGATTGCTCTGCTATGCTAAGTAATGTTTTTCCTTGCAACGCTATTAATTCAAATAATTTTCCAATTCGATATAAAATATCTCGCTTCCATCTTATTTGAAAAGAGTTTTTTTCATTATGCATATAAAAGAGGAGGTAACATTCCCCTAATTTCAAAGACATCGGGTAAACATTATCTGCTGATTCGAGTAATAAATCCGGAATATCTACTTCTTCAAAATCAGTTCCTTGGTAAATATTGCTGTGAGTGTCATATAATTCGAAGCGATTTCCATGTTCAGAAAACATAAGAGCCATATTTGCTTTACTCGATTTCATCAGAGCTTTCACATGATCTTTTTGTTCACTCGCATAAATCCATGTAACTGTGCATCCAAGCCTTTGTAGAAAGAGCATAAGTAAATGTTGTAACATATCATTTCTCTTATTAATAAGGAGATGAAACTTCTGTTTTTGTATCGTTTCAATATCAATACGCTCTAACACAGCTTCTACATAATTATTTACAGAAACGTGAACTAGCTTATTTCGTCCCATTTCTTTCTCACAAGCGTAATAAAACGACTCAGACATATATACTTGTTCTATCGCTTTTTGCTGCTTATACGTTAAAAATGATCCCTCCTTACCATACAATTGTATAACAATCCCTCTTTCGCTTTCCACTTGAACGAAAACTCCACCTGCACATTGCAAATTATGAATGGCATACTGAAAAAGCGACTCATTCATTTCTTTACATTCCATCGTATGAATCCCGCTGCCATGAATGGCATGGAGGAATAAATTTTTAAAGGAAGTTGTTTCTATATTTTCCTGACTTCCAATCAATATACTCTCTCCTTTGGCAAAAAGAGATCCATAAGCCATTGCAACTTTCACAATAAATTGAGGAGTAATTTCAACATTACCCCTTCCTACAATCCGGCTTTTTTGTAACCACCCTGCACTCTTTTCACTCTCTTTAACACCGGCAGAACCTACTATCGAATGACTATCTATCTCCTTATATGGCCATATTTTTCCTTTTTGCTTAATTACTGTACTTTTCCCTATATGACAATGGTCCGCTACAATACTTTTTTGAAAAAGTGTAACATCATCTTCGACCATTGTATGATCTCCTATTGTTGTTTCTAGCAACTCACAATTTTTTCCTATATGAGCGTTTGCAAAAATGATACTTTTTTGAAGATGAGAATAACTTGAAACGATACTATTTTTCCCGATAATAGAGTACGGTTCAATTACAGCCCCCGCACCAATCATTGCTCCTTCTCCAATAAAAGAAGGACCATGAATTTTCGTTCCTTTTCCTATCGTTACACCTTCTCCCATCCACACCATTGGTAATACTTCTGTATATGGAATAGGCACCTTCAATTTTTTCGTCAACAAATCGAATTGAGCTTGCCGATATTGATCAAATGTACCAATATCTAGCCAATAGTCTTCTGATAAATATGCAAATAAAGCATTTTTATTCGCCAATAACGGAAACACATCATGACTGAAATCCGAAAATTCCATGGATGGTATGTAAGAAAAGATTTCTGGCTCCATTATATAAATACCTGTATTCACAATATTAGAAACTACCTCATTCCAGCTCGGTTTTTCTATATATCGTATAATTTCTTGTTCTTTATTCATTACAACTAACCCAAATGAGAGTGGGTTTTCTACTTCTTTCGCAAACATCGTTACCATTCTCTTCTTCTGTTCATGAAATGCAATTCCTTCTGATAATTGAAAGTCAGTTAATGCATCCCCACTAATAACAACAAATGTTTCATCTAAAAAACTTTCCGCTTGCTTAATGCTCCCTGCTGTTCCAAGCGGAGGAGAATCTTCAAAATAATACAAGTTAACTCCCCACTTACTACCATCACCAAAGTATTGCTTAATGGCAGTACTCATATATTGAACTGTAATCGCAATTTCACGAATACCATGCTGACGTAATAATTCAATATTATATTCAAGAACTGGTTTTTCTAACAATGGTAACATCGGTTTTGGAGTATTACATGTTAATGGTCTAAGACGTCTCCCTTTTCCTCCAGCTAAAATAACCCCCTTCATATACTTCAGCCTCCACTTATATAATGTTCAAGAACTCCGTATATCATTTATCCCACATTAACTGCAGGAAAAGTCCGTTTTGGTATGATCTAACAATCAGTGAGAGACAGCCCCACTAATTAAAGCCTCACTTTATGAATAAATGTACCTTTTAACTCCCGATAAAAAAAGAAAGCGCTTACCATTAACTTAGTAAAATAATTAATAAGACGTAATTAACACATATGTACTTATTTTTCCATTAATTATGATACATCTTATCATCATAGACTAAAGGAAACAACGAGCTTTTTTTGTCATGTTTTGACTAAAAAAAGCAGGTGATTTCTCATCACCTACTTTTCCCCCTACTCATTCAATAAATAATGCTTTCCTTTTACTAAATAAAATACATTCTCAGCAATATTTGTAACATGGTCTGCTACACGCTCAATATATCTTGCAACAAAGGATAGTTGTGTAATTTGTGTAATCGCTTCTGGTTGTCCAGGGACAGAGGAAATAAATTCACGAATCGCCTTCCCATAAATTTCATCAACTGAATCATCCATTTCAGCAATTTGTTTAGCAAAAGTTAAATTTTCTTGCTCATATGCTTCTAATGCTAAATTTAACATCTTATGAGCAATCTCAAACATTTCCTCAAGATTACGCAAGCTAACGACCACTTCTTTTTCACCAAGACGAATTGTTGATTTCGCAATATTAACAGCATGGTCTGCAATACGTTCTAAATCTGTCGCTGTTTTAATTGAAATGAAAATCCTTCTTAAATCACTTGCTACAGGCTGCTGCTTTGTAATAAGCATAAGCGCAAGGTCATTTATTTCCTCTTCTAAATTATCCATGCGATAATCCCCATCAATGACTTCTAACGCTTTCTCTATATCCCTGTTGTGAAGACCTTCCATAGCAATCAATAAAGCTTCCCTTGCTAACTCACCAAGCTCGATCACCTTTTGCTGTAACGTTTTTAAATCATATTGAAACTGTTCTCTTACCATCGTTTCTTCCCCCTCAATATTATGTGCCATTTTATATAAATCCCCTACCCAGCCTCTTGTATGTTTATTAAGCCTTGAGAAAAGAGAAATATTACTCCCCTATTAGAATGAGGTGAAAGTGAGAAATGCCCTCTGTTAAGAGAGCATTTACTCTTAGCCTTACAGCAATATCAACCAAATCGTCCTGTAATGTAGTCTTCTGTACGCTTATCTGTAGGTGTTGTAAATAACTTGTTCGTATCTGTATATTCCACAACTTCTCCACTTAAGAAGAAAGCGGTTTTATCTGAAATACGTGCTGCTTGTTGCATATTGTGCGTCACGATAACAATACTAAAATCTTTCTTTAATTCCTGAATTAGCTCTTCTACTTTTGATGTTGAAATTGGATCTAGCGCCGACGTTGGCTCATCCATTAAAATTACGTCTGGCTCAATCGCTAAGCAGCGTGCAATACATAGGCGCTGTTGCTGTCCACCAGATAAACCGTATGCATTATCGTGCAAACGATCTTTTAACTCATCCCAAATAGCTGCTCCGCGTAAGCTTTTCTCAACGATTTCATCAAGTGTTTTTTTGTCACGAACACCATGGATTTTCGGGCCATATGCTACATTTTCATAAATAGATTTTGGGAATGGATTTGGCTTTTGGAACACCATTCCCACATGCGTACGCAATTCTTCAACCGGATATGACTTTTCGAATATGTTTCGTTCTCTATATTCGATAACGCCCGTAGTTCGAACGATAGGCACTAACTCTACCATACGATTTAGTGTTTTTAAGTACGTTGATTTACCACAACCACTTGGACCGATAATCGCTGTTACTTCATTCTCATGAATACTTAAGTTGATATCTTTTAAAGCGTGGTCTTCTCCGTACCATAAATTTAAATTTTTCGTATCAAATACCACTTTTTTTGGTGCTGTCTCAATCTTTTTCTCGTTTTTCACCTGTACATTTACTACTGTTGCTACCATTTGAATTCCCCTTTCATCCACTTCCAACTTATTTTCGATTTCGTAACCATAAGACAAATATATTTATAAAGAGCAACAATCCTAACAAAACAATCATCCCGGCTGCTGCTACATACTGAAATTCTTCTTGTGGTCTACTCATCCAATTAAAAATTTGAATTGGTAAAACCGTAAATCTATCAAACATACTGAACGGAACATAATTTGCAAAGGCAAGGGCCCCAATGACTAATAATGGTGCTGCCTCACCAATTGCTCTCGATACCGCTAACGTACATCCCGTTACAATTCCTGGTAAAGCTACTGGCAATACAATTTGATACATCGTTTGCCACTTCGTAGCACCTAATCCGTAAGAAGCCTCTAGTAATGAGCTCGGCACAGTTCGAATCGCTTCTTGACTAGCTACAACAACAGTTGGTAAGACGAGTAAACTCATCGTCAGTGCCGCTGCAATTATGCTCTCTCCTAAATGGAGAGCGTATACGAAAATAGTTAACCCGAGTAAACCAAACACAACGGAAGGTACCCCTGCTAATGTTTGATTATTTAATTCAATTAACTTTTTAAAAACGGACTCCTTCGCATAATGCTCTAAATAAAGAGCTGTTCCGACTCCAAATATAAAAGAGACCGGTATAACAATGCTCATAAATAGTATTGTTCCTGACAAAGCAGCGACAATCCCAGCTTCTCTCGGATTACGCGAGGCGAAGTTTGTAAAGAAATCTATTGAAAGATAACTTATACCTTTTTCAAAAATTTGAAAAAGCAATATAAAAAGTATTACTACTGAAAACAAAATTGCTATATAAAACAAACACTTGTAAATCCGATCCTTTAAAAAACGTGATGCCATATTTTCTTGTATTTTTTTATGGTTTAACATTCGCATATTATGTCACCCTCCTAAAACGGCGCATAATATATTGCGAAATGATATTCATAATAAAAGTAAACATAAATAACGTTGCACCTACAGCATACATGCTGTAATAAGTAATCGTTCCGTGCGGAGCATCTCCTAAACTCACTTGTACAATATAGGCTGTTAGTGTTTGAATAGAATGAGTCGGATCTATCGATACATTAGGTGTTGATCCAGCTGCAATAACAACAATCATCGTTTCACCAATTGCTCGAGAAGCTGCTAATATAATCGCTGCCATTATGCCCGTAAAAGCCGATGGAAACACCACTTGTTTTACCATCTCAAAACGAGTCGCTCCTAGCGCTAATGAGGCTTCTTTAATTCCTTTTTCTACAGCTCTCATCGCATCTTCAGATAGAGACGCAATCGTCGGGATCATCATGAACCCTATAACAATACCCGGACTAATAGCATTAAAAAACTGCAAATCTGGTATAACGCGTTGTAAAAGTGGTGTGACAACTGTTAACGCGAAAAAACCATATACAATTGTCGGGATGCCTGCTAGTAGCTCTAACAACGGTTTTAATATTTTCCGAGCGCCATTCGAAGCGTATTCGCTTAAAAACACGGCACAACCTAAACCAATAGGAATTGCTACGAACATGGCAATTGCTGTTACAAGGATTGTTCCACATATAAGTGGTAATATACCGAATTTCGGATCTTCAAAAAAAGGTAACCATTCTTTCTCTGTCAAAAAAGAATACAATGATATCTTTTGAAAAAACATGATTGTTTCATTTGCAAACGTAATAATAATTCCAAGTGTCGTTACAATGGACACGCTAGCAATGACTTTTAGTATTAATGGAACAATTCGATTGATTCGCTGCGTTTTTTTTCTTCTATTTGTATTTCTCTCAATCAAATGTTGTACAGAAAATGTAATTTGACTTTTGTCATTATGAGCCAAAGATGAAAACCCCTTTCCACCCTGACATTACCTTTTTATTTCTGTTAACATTCGCAGCTGTTCATTATATTTTTCTTTTGGTAATTTTACATATCCGACCTCTTCAGCAAGGCTTCCAACATGCTTAATCATAAACTCAACATAATTTGCTACATTAATTTTATTTCTGATAGATGCATGATTCACATACGTAAATAGCGGCCTAGATAATGGCTTATACGTACCCGATTGAATGGTCTCTTTCGTTGGAAATACACCATCCACCTGTATTGCTTTTACCTTATCTCGATTGGCCATATAATAAGCATATCCTACAAAAGCAATGGCATTTTTATCATTCATTACCCCTTGCATAATAACTTGATCGTCTTCAGACAAAGAAACCGTTTTTACAAGGCGATTATTTTGTAAGACAACATTTTGGAAATAATCATAAGTACCAGAGTCTACGCCTGGCGCATAAAATTTAACTTGTTCACGTGGCCATGATGAATGAATTTGTGACCACCGTTTCAATCTTCCATTTTCACTCCATAATAGACGTAACTCGTCTATCGTCATATCGTTTACCCACGTATTTTGACGATTCACAACAATCGTTAGACCATCATAAGCAACCTCAAATGGTGTAAATTGAATGGAGTTTTTCTGCATTGCATTTTCTTCTACCGGTTTCATCAATCTCGAAGCATTGTTTATATCTACTTCTCCTTTACTGAAACGATTAAATCCTCCTCCTGTCCCAGAAATACTAATAGAAATTTTCACGTTTGGATGGGCCTTTGTATATTCCTCTGCTACTGCCTCTATAATAGGAAAAACCGTTGAGGATCCATCAACTCTCACTTCTCCCATTTCATTTGTAGCGAATGCAGTAGACATATTAAAACAAAGGAAACATGTCGATAATGTCAAAACTTTAATCGATGCGCTCATCCATTTCACGTGTTCTTCCTCCTAGAAGTAACCGGAAATAACAGGATTACAGATATAAGAATACTGCTAAACTATTAATTCGGTTTTAATTGTTTGTAAAAGTTTTGTAAAGTTCCACAAAAACAACTGTATACACAAACTTTATTTTCACTTTTGTACTTTAGATGCAGGAAATTTTCTAATCATCCATAAAACTGCTATCACCTATCACACAAGACAAACTTAGAGCGTATGCACTCATCTTGTTATGTTCATCGTTTTTGAAACTACATGTTTTCTTCAACATTTTACGCTTGTCCACATTTACTAAACCATATGCATAAAGCATAAAAAAAAGCACACTATCTTTTTAGATAGTGTGCTTTTTTTACAACTTTTTTATTCATCATCTTGTGCATTACTTTTTTTCTCTTTTTCATCTTTTGGAGCTTCACCAGTTAATGCTTGTTTTTTCAAATCAAAGTAAGCGTCCATTATTTCACGACCAATATATCCATTAATCCCTGTTTTATCATCATGTACCCATGGCACAACAACAGAAAATGCTACTTCTGGATCTTCAAGTGGCGCATAACCTACTAATGTTAAGTTATATGTTTCTTTACGCTCACCTTTTTCATTTCTACCAATCTCTTTATCTCCGCCATATACAGTTTGAGCTGTACCTGTTTTCCCAGCGGCTTTATATGGTGCACCTGCAAAGTATTTTGTAGCTGTACCACCTGAATCATTAAACACTTGTCTAAATCCTTCTTGAACACGTTTAATTTGTGATTCAGGCATATCAACACGATTTAATACTTTCGGTTCCATGGATTGAACAACTTTTCCAACTTCCTCTGGCTTCGCCGATGGCTGACGAATTTCTTTTACAACTTGGGGTTGCATACGATATCCACCATTTGCAATCGTCGAAATATATTGCGCTAATTGAAGCGGTGTATACGTATCATACTGTCCGATTGATAAATCTAATAAGAAACCTGGTTGATTCCCTTTACCTATTTGACCAGCAGTTTCATTTGGCAAATCAATTCCTGTTTTTACACCAAGCCCAAACTGCCCAAAATAGTAACGCATAGTATCAAATGCTTTTTGCGGGATATCTAACGTACCGCCTCGTACGTATGGAACCCCTGCAATATTCATCGCTGTTTTAAACATATAAACGTTAGAAGACATTTTTAACGCTGTAAGGTCATTAATATACCCCATCGTTTTCCAAGATGACTTCGTAGGTGTCCCTTTTAATTTAATTGGTTCATCTAACTGTACAGATCCAGGTTGAATTGCACCAGTTTGATATCCCGTAAGTACTGTCGCACCTTTTACAGTTGAACCCATCGGATAAGAACTCGTCATCGTTCCTAATGCGAAATCTTTTACTTTCGTTTCGCCGCCTTCATTCACTAGTTGTTTCCCCGCCATAGATAAAACTTCACCATTTTTCGGGTTCATCATTACAACGAATGCACGGTCTAAAAGAGGTTCGCTCCCTTTAAATCTCATTAAGTTTTTCTCAAGAATCTCTTCTACACGCTTTTGTAATGCCATATCGATTGTTAAATTCAGATCGTTACCTCGTTGTCCTTGTGACACATTAATAGTTTCTAAAATATTACCATCTTTATCTGTAACATTTCTAACTTCAGATTTTGTACCGTGTAAACTATCTTCATATTGTTGCTCAAGGTAACTTTTTCCTACGCGATCATTACGATTATAATCACGAACAAGATAGTAATCTAATCTTTCTCTCGGTAGCCCTTCATCAGAAGAAGTTACACTACCAAGTACACTTCGGAACATATCGTCATACTTATATTTTCGCTCCCAGTCAACATTTGTATCTACACCTGGTAATTTCGCTAAATTTTCACTAATAATCGCGTATTCTTCCGGTGTTGCATTTTTTTTAACGATTTGCGGCGTCATTGCATATCCGCTTTCCATCTTACTTTTGATCGCCAATATTTCTAAATCTTTTGCTGACAGTTGATTAATCTCTTCTTCTGTTACACGATTTCGTTGACGTTCATCCAGTTCTTTATCGTCAATTTTATTTGTTTTAAGCTCTTCACGATCTTTTTTTGTGATTTTTGTTTCTGCTTCTTCTTTATGTAAAGCAAGCCAATAATCTTTTTTATCGCGATCTGTTAACTTATCTGTTGGGACTTCAATTAAATCTGCTAACTTTTTCGCCGTTTCTAAGCGATCTGCTGCAGTTGATCCCTTCATTTTTGTAAATGTAATTGTACGAATAGGCTCATTATCTACGACCGCTTCTCCATTACGATCAAATATTTTCCCGCGTGGTACAGGATTACTTATCGTTGAATTTTCTTTTTTCTCAACTTCATTTTTATATTCCTCGCCACGAACAATTTGTACGTATCCAAGCCTTACAATAACTGCGGAGAACATTAAAAACACGCAAAAAAACAACACGTTTAACCGAAAGGGAACGTGGGTTTTTGTCTTTGTTTGGTTCTTTTTCTGCTTCTTACTCATACAAACCCCCTCTACCAACAGCTATGTAATGTGAAAGGGACACCTTCATACAGGTGCCCTCACTGCTGTCTTACATCTTTTTCTATTCTAGCATAAAACAAACGATAAGTTAACCTTCTGGTTCAGTTTGATTCTGCGTGGTTCCTTGCGCTACAACGCTGGTTTTGTTCACATTTCCCTCATCATATTTGACATTTTTAACTGCAAAATAAATAAGAAAATGTCCAGCTCCTAAAATACATAGTAAGAACGGTAAACTTTTTTCAGGAGGAAAGAATGTTACAGCACATAAAAAACTTAAAATGGAACAAATTCTTCCGGCATTTAACCATAATTCCCTGACAACTACATATTCTACACGCCATTCTCTCGCCTGTTTTGCTCTACCAATTACATCGTATGTCATGGATCCGTACGGAACGAGTAAAATGGGATATGCAACCGCAATACATGCTGCATAAATAAGTAATTTCGTATATGTAACATTGAAAATAACTAAAAATACGACCGCATATAAAATAATGCCACCAAGTAAAATTGCTTTTTTTCGCCATTCTTTCTTTAACAGACGAGTAACTAAATAATAGCATACAAATGATACTGCAGAATTCACTAAACTATACTTCCCTAGTGCTAACTCGCTACCAGATGCTAAATAGACGTATACCGAAATAACGAAAATAAACGTTCCCTCTCTCAAGCCTTGGAAGAAATGAGCACGCGTAATTCTTCCCCAGTTTTCATCAACTTGCCGCTCTTTCAATACTTGCACAATTTCATAGCGTCCTTCACATTCCCTCTTCGATAAAAAAAAGCTTAGAACGACTGCAACCGCAAATAGCATTAACGAGAGGAAGAAAACGACAGTATAACCGCTCCATTTTTCCATACGTGAAATTGTATATCCTGCAGCTATCGGTCCAATCATTCCAGAGAAAGATGTAAGAAGTCCGAGAAAACCGTTAAAAAAATCTCTTGTTTCTGGTTCTGTAATCTCAAATGTCAACAAGTTAAAAGCGAGCCAATAGAAACCATACCCAACTCCTAAAAGGGCTCCCATTAGTAAAATATAGTGAGATGCACTTTTTCCCGCTACTAAAACGACGATAAAAAAAACAGCTAACGTGCCTACACCGATTCGCAATAAAATCGAGCGATCAATACGTTTCGCTAATTTCCCGCCCACAAGAAATGTTAGAGGCTGCAATACAACGCTGGCCAAATTATACAAGCCCAGATTTACATAATTTTGTGTTTGCTTCCATAAATAAATGTTTACAAACGTATTCGATAAAGAAATTGCGAGCGTGTATAAACCTCCTATAACGAGCAATAATACTAAATCCCGATTCACTTCAACATCACCAATTACATGTTTCCACTTCATACACAACTCTCCTTTACTTCATGTTCTAGTCTTCCAAAGACAAGCTCAATTATGTAAAAGGAGAGCATAGAAAAAAGCTAGGAGAAAACTCCTAGCTTTTTTCTAGCTGTATTAACTTCAATTATTTTGCTTCTTGGTAAAGTTTTTCAGCAACGTTCCAATCTACAACGTTCCAGAATGCACCGATGTAGTCAGGACGACGATTTTGGTAATTTAAGTAGTAAGCATGCTCCCAAACATCTAAACCGATAACTGGAGTTTTACCTTCAGTTAGAGGAGAATCTTGGTTTGGAGTGCTTGTTACTTCTAACTCACCATTGTTTACTACTAACCAAGCCCAACCAGAACCGAAGCGAGTTGCGCCAGCTTTTGCGAATTCTGCTTTGAATGCATCGAAGCTACCGAATTTCGCTTCAATCGCAGTTGCAAGTTCGCCTACTGGTTGTCCCCCGCCGTTTGGAGATAGGATTGTCCAGAAGAATGTATGGTTAGCATGTCCGCCACCATTGTTACGTACTGCTGTACGGATTGCTTCAGGTACTTCGTTTAAGTTTGCAACTAATTCTTCAACGCTTTTGTCTGCTAATTCTGCATGACCTTCTAAAGCAGCGTTTAAGTTTGTAATATACGTGTTGTGATGTTTTGTATGATGGATGTTCATTGTTTCTTTATCAAAGTGAGGTTCTAAAGCATCATACGCATAAGGTAAATTTGGTAATTCGTGTTTTGCCATTGTTATATTCCTCCCGGTTTATGTATTGTCACTACATATGTGACCTACAACTTCATTCTACCCTAATTGCCATAGGGTGCAAACAAATAAATCGCTTTGTCTTGCTATCATTAAAGTAGCAAAATTCCCACTTCTTTTCAATTAAAATGCTCATATATTCCGAAAAAAAGCTTCCTTCTACAAGGAAGCTTCCTGCTGACATAATAAACATATGAAATGGATATGGACCCTGTAGGACTCGAACCTACGACCGGACGGTTATGAGCCGTCTGCTCTAACCAACTGAGCTAAGGGTCCACGATTATGTATGTACCATTAAAAACAACTACATTCCCATCGGATATATCGTTTGAAAAATGTAAGATAAATTTACCATATACAAAAGAAAAGTGTCAATTGTATTTTTCTCTACTAAAAGAAGTAAATTAATAAAAAGAAATTTAGTCCTTTCTACTATATGTAAATATAATATATCTTGAGCTTCTCTAGATTCGTACGTTACAATGATTTTACACATACATAAAGGAAGTGAATCTATGTCCATTTTTACACAGCTAGCAAAAAGCGTATATTCGCCTAAAGATATGGCGCTTTTCCGTTTTCAAAAAATCGGTAAAACCATTTTGTATATTATGCTTCTTTGCCTAATCACTACTATTCCAAGAACTTTCTTGTACGGTAGCGTCATCCAAGATGGTGTTAACATGGTAAATAAAGTAATCGAAAAAGATTTACCTGATTTTAAAATTGAAAATGGCGAGCTAACAGCTGATATTGATCAACCTATCGAAAAAGAAGATGGAAATGCCCTTTTCGTATTTGATCCAAATTCAACAGACTTAGAAAAATATCAAAATAAAACAGGTTTATTTGTTTTAAAAGATAAAGTAGTCTCCATGGGGAATGGTCAAACACAAACATACTCCTACAATGACTTATTAGGCGCATCTCTTGAGAAAAAGGATTTACAAGATTTCATTTCGTTATTTGACAGTATTTATCCAATCTTATTATTCGTTATTGGGTTCTTACTGTACTTGTTCCAATTATTTATTACCTTTGTAGGAGTTACATTGCTTGCCTTCATCGGTTCTGCGATGAGCGGTCAACGCAAATTATCTTATAAACAAGTTTGGACATTAACTGCTTACAGCTACACAATTCCAACAATTTTCTTTATGATTATGGATTTATTCAAAATAAACGTACCTGGTGCAACATTCATTTACATTGCAGTTGTTTTAATCGTTCTATACTTAACAATTAAAGAAGTTCCAAAACCGAAAGAAAAACAAGAACTATAAAAAAATGCCTAAATAGGCATTTTTTTTTTGGACAAGCATATATTCCTAGCAAAGGAGTGAAGGATATGAAGAGATTAGGTGTACTCTTATTCGTGCTTGTCCTCGGTTATATATTTTATTACGACATAAAAATCGGTACTTTACCGATGTTAAGTTCATACAAAAAAACCTCTGCTGCCCAAACGATAAAACAAGAAAATACAGATACAAAACAAAATAAAGAGAAAGAAACAGAAAAAGAAACGGATACAACTTATAAAGCAATCGAAGTAAAAACTGGCGATACAGTTCTTTCTATTACAGAAGCGATTAATAAGAAAAAAATTCCTTCTATTGAAAAAGTAATTGATGATTTTAAGCAATTAAATAAAAATACATCTGCTACAAAAATCCAAGTTGGAAAGTCTTATAAATTCCCGTTATATCAATAAGCAATCACTTAATCCTTGTCAATTACATAAAGGCGCTGATACAATAGTAAAAGTGAAACCCAGTACTTTGGTTTCCATAGCCCTTTCTCACACATACTATCATTGATGTAAGGGACTAAAATAAGAAACTTCTTTTATAAGGAGAGCGATCAATTCGTGAATGAAATGACTCAGCGTACAAAAACACGTCCAGTTAAAGTCGGTAATTTAACAATTGGCGGTAACAATGAATTAATTATACAAAGTATGACGACAACAAAAACACATGATGTTGAGGCTACAGTTGCTGAAATTAAACGTTTAGAAGAAGCTGGCTGTCAAGTTGTTCGTGTTGCTGTTCCAGACGAACGCGCAGCAAATGCTATTGCTGATATTAAAAAACAAATCAACATTCCACTTGTTGCTGATATTCATTTTGATTATCGCCTTGCTTTAAAAGCAATCGAAGGCGGCATTGATAAAGTACGTATCAATCCAGGTAACATTGGACGTCGCCATAAAGTAGAAGCTGTTGTAAATGCAGCGAAAGAGCGTGGCATTCCAATCCGTATCGGTGTAAATGCCGGTTCATTAGAACGTCATATTTTAGAAAAGTATGGATATCCAACTGCTGATGGTATGGTCGAGAGCGCACTGCACCATATTAAAATTTTAGAGGACTTAGATTTCCACGATATTATCGTATCAATGAAAGCCTCTGATGTTAACTTAGCAATTGAAGCATACGAAAAAGCTGCTCGCGCTTTTGATTATCCATTACATTTAGGTATTACAGAATCAGGAACATTGTTTGCTGGAACTGTAAAAAGCGCCGCTGGTCTTGGAGCAATTTTAAGTAAAGGTATCGGAAATACACTTCGTATTTCTTTAAGTGCTGATCCAGTTGAAGAAGTAAAGGTTGCACGTGAACTATTAAAGTCATTCGGTCTTGCATCTAATGCCGCAACACTTATTTCTTGTCCAACTTGTGGTCGTATTGAAATCGACCTAATTAGCATTGCTAATGAAGTCGAAGAATACATCTCTACACTTAAAGTTCCAATTAAGGTTGCAGTACTCGGCTGCGCCGTAAACGGTCCTGGTGAAGCTCGTGAAGCTGACATCGGTATTGCCGGTGCACGCGGAGAAGGTTTATTATTCCGTAAAGGGCAAGTCGTTCGTAAAGTACCAGAAGAAACAATGGTAGAAGAACTGAAAAAAGAAATTGATGTAATCGCTGCTGAAATGGCTGCCGAACGAGAAAAAGAAAAAGAAAAAGAAAAACAGGAACAAGAACAATAAAAAAAGGTTGCCCACAATTTTTGTGAGCAACCTTTTTTCACATTTAAATTAAAAACTCGTCAGTTATATAACCGACGAGTTCTCTTATTTTGCACATTTTGGACAACGACCATATATTTCGAACTTATGTCCCGTTACCTCATAACCTTTAAAATCTTTATTCATAAAATCCATTGGGCAAGAAGTGATTTCTTTCGTACCACCACAATCTAAACAAATGAAATGATGATGATGTTCCATAATAGAGCACATAAAACGAAAATGTTTTTCACCATTTAATTCCGTTTGCTCTAAAACACCAATTTCAGCAAAAACCGTTAAGTTACGATAAATCGTATCGAAACTAAGTCCTGGATAATCATCCTTCATATGTTCTAAAACATCTTTTGCGGTTAAATAACGATTATGCGCCGCAAATAATCTTAGCATCTCTTCCCTTTTCCCCGTATGTTTATATCCTTTTTCCTTCATTAGGCGTAAAGCTTCTGTTAGATTCATACCTATCCCTACTTTATGCAGTTTTTTTCTTCTTCCATAAAATCGCACCGATTAAAATAAGAACCGCTATCATAACAATTGTACCACCTGGTGCTAGATCAAGTTGGTACGAAGCAAACATTCCACCAATTACTGCAATTTCACCAAATAAAATGGAAAAGAAAATTGTTTGTTTAAATCCTTTTGCAATACGAATACTTGCTGCAACTGGTAACGTCATTAAAGATGATACGAGAAGAACACCTACAACACGCATTGATACCGCAATTACAAGAGCAACTAATATAATGAAAATAAAGTGAATCCACTTTGCACTCAAACCGGTTGATACAGCGTATTCCTCATCAAATGATAGTAAAAACAACTCTTTGTATAATAAAACAATCGTTATAATAACTACAATTGCTACTATACCAATAATAATTAAATCTGCACTTGTCACAGCACTTACACTACCAAATAAATAACTAAATAAATCCGTATTGAATCCATTAGCAAGTGAAATGAAGATAACTCCAATCCCCATCCCTGCTGAAAGTATAATCGGAATTGCTAACTCTTGATAATGTTTATATACAGTACGTAATTTTTCAATTAGCAATGCTCCACCGATTGAAAAAAACATTCCCATATATAAAGGGTTTAAAAACCCTCCAGTAAAGATTGTCTTTTCAAGTAATAAACTGGCTGCAATTCCTGATAACGTCACATGACTTAATGCATCCGCAATAAGCGACATGCGGCGAATTACAACGAACACGCCGATAAGTGGTCCGACAAGCCCAATTAAAACACCAGCGTATAAAGAATTACGTAAAAAATCATATTGTAAAAAATCCTGTATCATTATATCCTCCCGTGATGCCCATGTTCATGTTCTAAGCGATGAACATGATGCCCATATAAAATCGACATTTCTGCATCTTCTAACTCTCGGAATTTCTCTACATTCCCATGGAAATGTAGATGCTGATTTAAACATGCAACATGCGTCACCTTCTCTGTTACAGCACCCATATCGTGCGTAACAAGAATTAACGTGATCCCTAGCCTTTTGTTTAAATCCTCTAGTATCTCATAGAAGCTTTCCACATTTTTCACATCGATTCCAACAGTAGGTTCGTCCAAAATAAGCAATTCCGGATTACTTACAAGTGCACGAGCAATAAATACACGCTGTTGTTGTCCACCAGAAAGTTCTCCAATGTTGCGACCTTGAAACTCACTCATACCTACATCAGCAATCGCTTTTTCTACTTTCGCATTATCGTCTTTCGTAAAAAAGCGAAAAAGCCCCTTTTTCGAAACGAGCCCCATTGAAACAACTTCAAAAACAGTTGCTGGGAAACCTGAGTTAAAACTACTTGCCTTTTGGGATACATAACCAACTTTATTCCACTCTTTAAATTTCTTACTATCAATGCCAAACAATCTAATACTTCCTTGCTTTGGTTTTAAAACACCCAATAAACATTTAAGTAAAGTCGATTTCCCTGAACCATTTGGTCCAACTAAACCTAAAAAAGCTCCCTTCGGAACTTGCAAATTAATATCTTCTAACACATTTCGATCTTCATATCGAAACGTTAATCCTTCTATTTCCAATATATTATTCATATCATCTCACCTATTTTAATTCAGAATGATTCCGATTTATCTCTATTTGAATTATAGTACAGCTTATTATAGTTGTAAACCAATCTGCCTAAAATATATTCTTTATTTCAAGAAACCTTATTATTATAACAAAAAGCAGAGAAGAATTCTCTGCTTTCAAAAGATATTACAATTAACTTTTTAGTGAATTGCTGATTTAAACTTACCACCATTTGTCTCTTGTGTATTCATAATCGTAACAAATGCGTTTTCATCAATTTCATGCACAATTGATTTTAACTTCGTCACTTCCAGACGTGTTACAACTGCATAAATAACTTCTTTTTCTTTATCTGTATAGCCACCTTTAGCAACAAGTTTTGTTGTTCCACGACCAAGGCGGTGTAAAATTGCATTTGATACTTCCTCATATTGATCCGATACGATTAAAACTGCTTTCGTTTCGTCTAATCCTTGAATTACCGTATCAATTGTTTTGAATGCGATATAGTACGTCATAACAGAATACATCGCTTGTTCAACACCAAAAACAAATGCTGCCCATGCAAAAATGAATAAGTTCACAAACATTACGAATTCACCAACAGAAAACGGTAATTTCTTCGTTAATAGAATTCCCATAATCTCCGTTCCGTCTAACGATCCACCATGACGAATAACAAGTCCTACACCAATCCCTAAAATAAGACCGCCGAAAACTGTTGCTAAGATCGGCTCTGTTGTAAATGGCGGTATAGCATGCAACGTTGATTCAATAAATGCTAAAGCTACAATTCCAAATGCTGAAGATAACATGAATGTTTTTCCAATTTGCTTATACCCGGAGTACATAAAAGGAATGTTGAGGATAACAACTAAAGTAGAAAAACTTAACCACCAAATATTAGGAGTAAGATAATCTAATATAAGAGAAATACCAATAATTCCACCATCAATAATTTTATTTGGCATTAAAAACAGTTCAATCGCTACCGCCGCACACGCTGCCCCAAAGACAATCATAACTAAACGATATACAAGATGAATAACACTTTCTTTTCGATGTTGCTTTTTCTCCATAAGTCCTCCTTATACTCTTTATCTATAGTTTCGTTCTTATATTATAACATAAGCTTCTTTTCCCCATTGAAAAAATGCACCTTGATACGAATATGTACAAGCTATGCTTACATATATTTCGATAGAAGAACGTGTGAAGGAGGACAACACGATGAACCTCATTAAACAAATTGTGAACAAAAAATTAAATCATATTTCTACAAAAGAGTTATTGAAATATAGTAAAGAATATGAAGTTTCAATTACGACTGCGCAAGCTGATCAAATTGTTTTACTTATGAAGGGAAAAAATATTAACATTTACGACAATAACGAACGACTAGAGCTCTTAAAACAAATAGCAAAAGTAACCTCCCCTGCTACTGCCCAACAAGTAAATACTTTATTTCAACAACTACTAAAATAAGGAGGGGAAAATCCCCTCCTTATTGCGCTTTAATTTTTTCAAGAATTCCTTCATCAAAAGTACCATTTTTCAGCATTTCAATTTCTAATTTATATGGTGGCTTCTTATCTTTTTTATCTTCACCTACATACGGCGTTTCAAGAATTTTTGGTACGTGCGTAAGTTGTGGGTGATGCACAATGTGATGCAATGCCTTATAGCCAATATGACCAAAACCAATATTCTCATGACGGTCTTTTCCAGCTCCGCGTACATTTTTGCTATCGTTAATATGAAGTACTTGTAAACGATTTATCCCAACAATTTTATCAAATTCGTTTAACACACCGTCAAAATCATTTACAAGGTCATAACCTGCATCATGCGTATGACACGTATCAAAACATACAGATAGTTTTTCATTATATTTCACACCATCAATAATTTTCGCAATTTCTTCAAAACTACGACCGCATTCTGTTCCCTTTCCTGCCATCGTTTCTAGCGCAATATTAACCGTCTGTTCTGGCGTTATTACTTCATTAAGCCCTTTAATAATTTGTTGAATACCAGCATCTGCTCCTGCACCAACGTGAGCTCCTGGGTGAAGAACAATTTGTGTTGCTACCCCTAACGCTGCCGTTCTTTCAATTTCCATACGCAGAAAATCAACACCTAATTGGAACGTCTCAGGTTTCGTCGTATTCCCAACATTAATAATATACGGAGCATGGACGATAATTTCCTCAATACCGTTTAGTTCCATATGTTTTCTTCCTGCTTCTATATTCAATTCTTCAATTGGTTTTCTTCGTGTATTTTGTGGCGCACCTGTATAAATCATGAACGTTGTTGCACCGTATGAAACAGCCTCTTCACTTGCTGCTAATAACATCTTCTTACCACTCATTGAAACATGAGATCCTATCTTTAACATACAATCACCTCTTCAATATACAATAGATATAATGATAGCATAATTTGTAGAAATATGTAGCGAATTGTTTGTTCACACAAAAGGCACTACATAGATTAAACTGACTATTTAAACACTCTGCACTCTATACTTAAATTAACCCAATAAAGTGAAACTTTAGTCAACGTTTTTTCTACCCCTCACTAATTATTAGTCTGCATTAATCGATTTTCTCTCAAGTAGTGAGATAAAAAAAAAATAAGGGAAATCCCTTATCTTTTTTTATTGCTATATTTTTTCTTCACTTTGTCACGTTCTGTTGCAAGTTTTCGTTTATAGTTTGGTTTTACTTTTTTCGGCTTTTTAACAACTTTTGTTGCCATAACATCTAGTCCATCATTTGGTTTTTTACGGCTCTTACGACGACGACGGTCACCTAAATCCGCCCATTCATCTCCGCGTAAATCTACATGCTTAAACTCGATATGACGTTGTTTTTCCAAACTATCTAACGCTTCTTCATTTGCTGGATCATAAATCGTCACTGCAATACCTGAATGACCCGCACGTGCAGTTCTTCCAACGCGGTGAACGAAGAAATCTAAATCTGATGGAAGTTCATAGTTAATAACATGGCTAATTCCTTCAATATCAATACCGCGTGCCGCCAAATCTGTTGCGACAATGTATTGGAACTCTAAATCACGAACTTGTTTCATCATTTTTCTACGATCACGTGGTGATAAATCACCGTGTATACGTCCTACTTTTAACCCACGTTCTGCTAATCCATCGGCTACTTCGTCAGCCTTCTTCTTTGTGTTTGTAAAGACAATTGCTAAATATGGTTTAAATTGAAGTAGCATATTTTTCACTAATTCAGTTTTATTACGGTGTCTTGAAGGCACAAGGTAATGATCAATATTTCCTGCTGCAACTTGCTTCGGATTAATATGAATATGTTCTGGATTCTCCATATATTTCTTCAAAAATGGTTTTAATTTTTGAGGAATTGTTGCAGAGAAAACTAACATTTGCAGATTTTTAGGCATACGTGCCGCAATTTTATCTACATCTTGAATGAATCCCATATCAAGCATTAAGTCCGCTTCATCGACAATAATAGTATCCGCTTTATAAACAAATAGCGCCTTTTCTTCTACTAAGTCTTTAATACGTCCTGGCGTTCCAACTACAATATGAGGTTGTTTTTTCAACTTTTCAATTGATCGTTGTTTATCAGTTCCACCAATTAAACAGCGTGCTGTAATCATTTGATCTTCTGCACAGAACTTTGTTAGTTTCACAATTTCTTCGTAAATTTGTTGTGCTAACTCACGAGTAGGCGCTGTAATAACAAGTTGTACTTCTTCACGACTTGCATCAATTCTGTTTAATGTAGGAAGTAAGTATGCATGTGTTTTCCCAGAACCAGTTTGGGATTGTCCAATTATACTCACACCTTTTTTCACGACCGGGAAAATTTTCTTTTGAATTCCTGTTGGCTCTGTAAAGCGTAGTTCACGAACTGCATCTATTAAAAATGGTTTAAAATCATACTGTGTAAAAGTTTGTAGTGTCATAAGTTACACCTTCTTTCTAAAATTTCTACTGCGCACAAATCAGTCAAGTCTACATTATATCGAAATCTACAAGTAAAATCCATCTTTAGTTTAGGTTTTTATCTCAAAAACTAACCTTCTTTCCTTCCATTGCATATTGTATGTGTATATACCTAACTGAAGAAAGGAGGATTTCTCATATGTATCCGAAATCCCCAATAGGGCAAATGCATCCTAATCAAGGACATCATTCTTATACACCATACCCAATTCCACAACTACCACCGATGGCACAAAAAAAGAAAAGTTTTCTTTCTAAACTCTTTAAAAAACACGATCCTACGGAGCCTTTCATGCAAATGGTCCCTCCCTATCGGCAAACAGATGGGCCACCGATGATGTACCAGCAACAGCAATACCAACAGCAATACTCACAGCAATATCAACCGTATATGCAGCAACATCCTCAACAAATGATACCACCTCAAATGTATGAATCCAATGACACGCGCGGCGTCGCAACAACTGCAGCTGCGGCAACATCTAGCAGCGGCATCGGAAGCTTTCTTTCGAATCTAATTTCGAATCCAACTAATATGATAAATAATATCGAAAAAGTATCCCAAGTTGTTCAATCTGTAGGACCTGTCGTCGAGCAATACGGTCCAATTATGCGTAGTCTACCAAATATCGTCAAAATCCTCACCTCTGGAAAAAGCACGGAGGAAAAACAAGCTGAAGACCAGCCTAGAGAAGTTGAAGTAGCCACTCCAACTCCTCCACCAAAAAAGAGAAAAAGAAAAAAAATTGTGATTGAACCCATAATAGAAAAAGAATTACCAGAAGAGCCTGTTCAACAAATAGCAACAAAACCAAAACTATATGTGTAACAATCCTTTGTTTTCTATCTCCTCCTCCTTTATAATGTAATGGACTATGCACAAAAGTATCCCTTGTTTAGAAGGAGAGGATTACTCACATGAAGATTGTTAAAATTTCCCCTCGTGGTTATTGCTACGGCGTTGTTGACGCGATGGTTATTGCACGTAACGCCGCATTAGATAAATCATTACCGAGACCCATTTATATTTTAGGTATGATTGTTCACAATAAGCATGTAACAGATGCTTTCGAAGAGGATGGCATCATTACATTAGACGGTCCAAGTCGATTAGAAATTTTAGATAAAATCGATTCTGGTACTGTTATTTTCACTGCACACGGTGTTTCTCCAGAAGTTAAACAACGTGCAAAAGCAAAAGGTTTAACGACAATTGATGCAACTTGCCCAGATGTTACAAAAACACATGACCTTATTGAAGCAAAGAAAGCTGAAGGATACCATGTCATTTATATCGGCAAAAAAAATCATCCAGAACCAGAAGGCGCAGTTGGTATTGCACCTGATATCGTTCATCTTATCGAAAGAGCTGACGATTTAAAAACATTAGAAATCCCAACAGATAAAATTTTAGTTACAAATCAAACAACAATGAGTCAATGGGATGTTCAACATTTAATGGAGGACATTCAGAAAAAATTCCCAACAGCAGAATTCCACAAGGAAATTTGTTTAGCAACTCAAGTTCGCCAAGAAGCTGTCGCTAAACAAGCTGATGTTGCAGATTTAACAATTGTTGTCGGCGATCCGAAAAGTAACAACTCAAACCGTTTAGCACAAGTATCACAAGAAATCGCTGGTACGAAAGCATACCGCGTTGCAGACGTAAGTGAAATCCAATTAGAGTGGCTACAAGGTATCGAAAACGTTGCAGTTACAGCGGGTGCTTCTACTCCAACGCCAATCACAAAAGAAGTTATTGCTTTCTTAGACCAATATGACCCGATGAATCCAGCTACATGGGATAGAACTCGAAATGTACCACTTCAAAAGATATTGCCACGTGTAAAAGTAAAAAAACAACAATAACAAAAAACCGTTGCCTACATGAGCAACGGTTTTTATTTTTCTTATACAAACGTGAATGGATCTGTATGTAACTGCGAAGCATGAATTTGTACATTGAATTTCTTTGCATCTACTTTTTCTTGCAATTGTTTTTGTACACCTTGCTTCATTACTTTTTCAACGTTATGCCCTGGATCGACTATATTTAAACCAAGCATCATCGCATCATGAGCAACATGATAATACATATCACCTGTTACATATACATCTGCCCCTTTAAATTTCGCTTGGTTTATATATTTATTACCGTCACCACCAAGTACAGCTACTTTACGCACTTTATCATCTAACTTTCCAACAACTCTTGCACCCTTCACATGTAATGATTGTTTCACATGATCAGCAAACTGACCAAGTGTCATTTCTTCTTGTAAATACCCTATTTTACCAAGACCTAAAGTTTCACCTTTATTATCAAGCGGATATACATCATATGCCACTTCTTCATATGGGTGGGCTGCCAACATCGCTTTAATAACTTTTCTTTGTAATGAAGCTGGAACAATCGTTTCGACACGTACCTCTTCCACACGTTCTAACTGTCCAGTTTCTCCGATATAAGGGTTTGTACCTTCTTTAGGGATAAACGTGCCTACCCCTTCGCTACCGAACGTACAGTGGCTATAATTACCGATATGACCTGCATCCGCATCTCCAAGAGCTTTGCGCACTTCTTCTGCATGGGTTACTGGAACAAATACAACAATTTTTTTCATTTCTTCTGCATATGTAGGAGCTAATACTTCTGTATTTTGTAACCCTAACGCATCAGCAAGTAAATCATTTACCCCGCCCTTAGCAATATCTACATTTGTATGCGCTGCATACACCGCAATATCATTTTTAATACACGTTTCAATAATTCTTCCGTACACCTTATCCGTATGAATCGCTTTTAATGGATTAAAGATTAAAGGATGGTGCGCTATAATGATATTCGCTCCTAATTGGATCGCCTCGTTCACAACTTCCTCAGTTACATCTAACGCGATTAATACGTGCTGCACAGGTTTATTAAGCGCTCCAATCTGTAAGCCAACCTTATCCCCTTCCATCGCTAAATGCTTCGGATACATACCTTCAAACAAAGAAATAATTTCATGGCCATTCGGAATTTTACTCATGATAAAACCTCTCCTATCATTTTCATTTTCGCATCTATTTCTGCACGCTTCGCTTTTGTCTCTTCAGACTCTGCTGCACGCTCTAACTGTTTTAAAATATTTTGGAAGTTTTTCAATTCTCCTTCCCACTTTTCAACAAAAGCTTCACTTTTTTCTTTTATTAGAAATGGACCCATAAACAATTCAGCTTGTTTATTTTCAGAGTAAGGTACTGCTGTATCTCCTCGCTCTCCGACTAAAATCTCGTAAATCTTTCCGTCTTCTATTACAATTTTCTCACGGATAAGCTCCCATCCATTTTCAATAAACCATTCACGAATATGGTGTGCCGCAATATTCGGCTGTAAGATTAAACGTGTTACACCTTCTAATTTTTCTTTACCACTTTCTAAAATGTCACGAATTAACGCTCCACCCATACCAGCAATCGTAATAACATCTACTTCTCCTGGTGTAATAACAGCTAATCCATTCCCTTTACGAACGTCTACTTTATCTTGTAAGCCACTTTCAGCTACAGTTGCTTGTGCAGAGCGAAACGGTCCATCTACAACCTCTCCTGCAACTGCTTTTGTAGCAATATTATTTATAATTGTATAACACGGTAAATACGCATGATCCGATCCAATATCAGCTACTGTAGAGCCTACCGGAATCTCCCTCACAACTTCTTCTAATCGTTTCGAAAGCTTTACTTCATTCATGTATTTCCATTACTCCTTCTCTTGTCAGTCTGTCTCCATGATAATGAATTTATAGTAGTTGTTGCAAGCCCATAACAATACTTCAATTCTCTATTACTAATCGTATTTTAGATAGTATAGAAAAACAAGCCTTTTGCAAAAAGCAAAAGACTTGTTTTTCTATACTTTATTTTTTCTTCGATAACCAATCAGCTACTTTTGCCGCTTGATCAGCTGGAACTATATTTGGCGGCATATTTCCTTTTCCTTTTGAAAGAACTTCTTTAATTTCATCTTTCGAAAGTTTCCCACCAATTTTTTGTAAATTAGGTCCTACCGCCCCTTGTAACTGATCACCATGACAGCTCGTACAGCTTTGCTTTACAATATCCTCTGGCTTTGATGCTGTTTGTGCTGGTTTCCCGCCATTTTTTGCATCAGCTAACTCTTTAGATTTATTTAGCCCCTGAAATGAAAATACAAACATAACGATAATACCTAATGCTGCAATAAGAGCGAACGGAATCAACGGATTACGTTTCATATCTCTTCTCCCCCCTCTATACCGCTGAATAGTTAGATGATTCAGTCATTTCAATTGTACTTGAAAACACTCTAGCAGAAAAGAGTAAACTACCATTTATTAAAAATATTCCGTAAATTCATTTTATTGATTTTCACTATTTTATCGCATATTATTTCGATAATTACTAACGTTTCTCATCATATTTTTTACTTTTCTACATATTATTTTGTAAAGAATAAACAAAATTAATCGAAAAATCGAAAAATGAGCATTTGCAAATCAAAAGACAATTCTGTAAAATAAATTACAAGAAATTGTAATCGTTGCCGATAGATAAAGTTTAACAAAAATTAACAAAAGAAAAAAGTTTACTTCACAATCGTGAAGTAAACTTAAAATAACCTATTCTAAGAAATCCTTAAGACGTTTACTACGGCTCGGATGTCTTAATTTGCGAAGTGCTTTCGCTTCAATTTGACGAATACGTTCTCTCGTTACGCCGAATACTTTCCCAACTTCTTCAAGCGTACGAGTTCGTCCATCATCTAAACCAAAACGAAGACGTAGAACATTTTCTTCACGATCTGTTAGTGTATCTAACACATCTTCTAATTGTTCTTTTAGCAATTCATACGCTGCATGGTCCGCAGGCGATGTTGCTTCTTGGTCTTCAATAAAGTCACCTAAATGGGAGTCGTCTTCTTCACCAATTGGTGTTTCAAGAGAAACTGGCTCCTGTGCAATCTTTAAGATTTCGCGTACTTTTTCTGGAGCAAGATCCATTTCTTCACCAATCTCTTCAGGAGATGGTTCGCGTCCTAAATCTTGTAATAATTGACGTTGTACACGAATTAACTTATTAATGGTTTCAACCATATGAACTGGAATACGAATTGTTCGCGCTTGGTCTGCAATCGCACGTGTAATAGCTTGGCGAATCCACCAAGTTGCATACGTACTAAATTTAAAACCTTTACGATAGTCGAACTTTTCAACCGCTTTAATTAGACCCATATTTCCTTCTTGGATTAAGTCTAAGAAAAGCATACCGCGGCCCACGTAGCGCTTTGCAATACTTACTACAAGACGTAAGTTTGCTTCTGCAAGACGGCGTTTCGCTTCTTCATCGCCTTCTTCAATACGCGTTGCAAGTCGAATTTCTTCTTCAGCGGATAGTAAGTCAACTCGACCAATTTCTTTTAAGTACATACGAACAGGGTCATTGATTTTCACACCTGGTGGCACACTTAAATCATTAAGGTCAAACTCTTCTTCCGTTTTTGTAATTTGGCGATTATTAGGACCTTCGTCGTTGTCATTGTCACCAACTAAGTCAATCCCTTGTTCACCTAAATATTCATAGTATTCATCCATTTGATCGGATTCAATTTCAAATCCATTCATGCGTTCTGCAATCTCTTCATATGTAAGAACGCCACGTTTTTTTCCAAGCTCAGTGAGTTGTTCTTTCACTTGCTCAAGGGTCATTTCAGTTTCAATTTGTTTAGAACGAGCTGGTTTATCAGCCATCTGTTCCCCTCCTTACGCGAGATACAAACATTCATTATACTAAAATTTTATCGAAAAAGCTATTTTCTTGCTTTTTGACTTTGTAAATATGCCACATAATATTTAGCAGCCTCTACAGGATCTGTTTTTTCCATTTGTTTTACTTTAAAGATAATTTCCATCTTTTCAAGTTTCTCTTTATGGCGTCTTAACGCCTCCAAATGACCTTGTAACGCTTCTTCTGTGTACTCTGGATTAATAAATTCATCCGTCGAAATATCAGTGATAATATTTTTCAACTTTTCATCAGAGAGCCAACTTAAAAATGTTCCGACTGAAGGTTCATTTCCCTTTTCATAATATGCGTATAGTTCATATAAAATCCCTTTATGTTCTTCTGTATAAAAATCTTCTATATGAGGTTCCATACGTACTGTCACTTCTGCACTTTGCAACATATGGTAGATAATTTCTCTTTCTGCCCTTTCAAAACCTGTTAACTTCGGCTTCGTTTGAACAATTTGAGATGGCTTAGAAACCTGCTTTATTTGTTTTTGCTGTACCTTTTGTTCTTTGCGATATTGGTGCAATTGATTCAAAAGTGTTTCCATTGAATACGAAAATTCTTGCGATAATGATTTTAAATATGATTCCGCCTGCATCGCATCCTGTAGCAATGATAACTCTTTTAAAACACTTTTTACATATTCTTCTTTGCCAGACTCATCTTGCAAATTTTTCCCTAAACGCAAATGATTTATTTTGAAACCAACAAAACTTATACTTGATTTCACAAGATTTTCAAAAGCGGTTGTCCCATATTGTTGCACATATTCATCAGGGTCAAGCTTATCTGGCAAGGATGTAACTTTCACTTGGCAACCAACTTGCAATAGTAATTGCCCTGCTTTCATCGTCGCTTCTCGCCCTGCTTTATCACCATCATAGCAAAGAACAACAGTTTCAACGTTACGTCGCAGAAGTTTCGCTTGTTCTTCAGTTAAGGCTGTTCCCATTGTCGCAACAGCTTCTTCCACACCACTTTTCACCGCAGCTAGTACATCGGCATAGCCTTCAAAAAGGACAACCTGCCCACGTTTTCTAATAAACGGCCTTGCTTGGTGGAAATTATACAACAGCTTACTTTTGTAAAAAATCGGTGTTTCAGGACTATTTAAATATTTCGGAGTGTCATCTCCTAACGCCCTTCCACTAAACGCTATCACCTTACCTTGTAAAGTATAAATCGGAAACATAACTCTTCCGCGGAAGCGGTCATAATGACTGCCATCCTTCTCACTTCTTACAAGAAGGCCAGCTTGTTCCATACTAGATAGCGACAAACCTCTTTTTTGTAAAATTTTCGTTGCTGCATCCCAAGCTTGTGATGCATAACCAATTTCAAATTTCTCAATCATCTCTTTTGTAATACCACGTTTTAATAAATATGAAAGTGCTTCATTTCCTTCTTCTGTATTTACTAATAAATGATGATAATACTTTTTCAAAAGTTCATGAGCCTGTTGCATGATGACAGTGTCATCAGATATGTCTTCTTGTTGTTGTTGTCCTTGCCCTGATGTATATTCTGCAACTGCAATTCCATTTCTTTCGCCAAGCTTTTGAACAGCCTCGGTGAAAGCAAGTCCTTCCATTTTCATAAGAAAAGAAAATACATTTCCACCTTCTCCACATCCGAAGCAATGAAAAATTTGCTTATCAGATGAAACAGAGAATGAAGGAGAATTCTCACCATGAAATGGACAAAGACCGAAATAGTTACGTCCCTGCTTTCTAAGTTGAACATACTCACCAATCACTTCTACAATATCAGATGATGTCCGAATCTGTTCAACAACTTCTTCGGGAATTCTGTTCCCCATAAATCCATCTCCGTGTCGTATTTTGTATTCGATATAAATTAAAAGATTCCTTTATAATTCGACAATATTTTTCTGAATTTGTTAGAAAGTACTGTCGATCACATTGTGTAAACGATTTTGGACCTTTCGTATAAGTCCCCAGTCTGCGTAAATTCGCAGATACATACTACTATATAAAATTGTATCCATTTGCTCATCTGTTACAAATGTATCTCTTGAAGACAATACATATACTCCTTTTTCACAAGAAGACTAGCAAGCACTATAACCTGTATGATCATGAGATCTGTAGCTTTTGCATGTTGATAAATATAACAATCCACTTCATCTTGCTCAGAATCTACATAGACCCAATTGCCTTGCTGTTTTCTTGAACGATGAGCATAGGATGCGACAAACAAAATTTCGACATAAAATTTTGTTCCAACTTGCACAATTACATTCTTCACGGGACACGCATCTGCATCAAATAATATCTTACTGATGTTTTGCATATTTCTGTATTCTACATCCCTTCTGTGAATCCTTCCATAATGTGCGTTTTCTTGTCTAGATTTTGTCGATTTAACGTAAATACATGTCTTTTTCGAAAATCCTATCCCTAGTTTATTCTGAAAAATTAAAGTCTAAACGTAAAATATAGGTTTTTATCACAATTTTTTATTATAATATATTTTCTTCAACTACGCTACATATCCCTTTAATTTTCATCTTACATTTAAAGATAACGAAATCGTTCCTTTAGCATAATAAAAAAAACAGAAGAATATAAGTATAACCATTCCGCTATATTCTATTACTAAGCCGAAAGTTCATGCTCTACTTCGCATCTTCCTCTACCGCCTTCTCACGAGCGAAAAAAGCACATTCACCTTTGGTAAATGTGCTAAAACATTTTTTGGTTTTGCACTGCATTCACAATAATATTTGCTGTTTCTTCAATCGCCTTATTTGATACATCAATCACTTGACAATTTATTTTATTAATTACTTCTTCAAAATGACCAAGTTCTTCTTGAATACGATTAATATTTGCATATGTTGCTCCATCACTTAATCCAAGTGATTTCAATCGTTCTTTTCGAATATGATTTAACTTATCCGGTATAATTTTCAAACCGAAACATTTCTCTTTTGCCACTTGATATAATTCCTCAGGTGGATCCACTTCCGGTACAAGTGGTACATTGGCAACTTTCAAACGTTTGTTATGCGCTAAATATTGTGAAAGTGGTGTTTTTGATGTACGTGAAATTCCAATCAACACGATATCAGCTTTTAAAATACCACGTGCATCTCTACCATCATCATACTTAACTGCAAATTCAATCGCTTCAATTTTTTTAAAGTACTCTTCATCTAATCTTCGAACGACACCTGGCTCATACCTTGGTACTTGCCCTGTAATTCCTTCAATTTGATCGATAAGAGGTCCGATAATATCGTATGCCTCTACTCCTTCTTTTGCCGCTTCTGTCAATAAATATTGACGCATATCAGGCTTTACTAACGTAAAACAAATAAGCGCTTGATTGCTCTTGGCAATCGAGATTACTTCTTTTAATGTCCCTGTATCTTCTACATACGGTACACGTCTAATATCAGGAGCGAATGGGAACTGTCCCATTGCCGCTCTAACAACCAAATCAGCCGTTTCTCCTACAGAGTCAGATACGACATATACGATTTTATTATCCATTACATTACCTCACTTTAAACAAATTACACTTATTCGTTATTTACTAAATTTACAAACGCACGTGTAATATTTGTTTTTGTAATTCGCCCAATCACTTCTAAACCTTGTTTCGTATCCTTCACAACCGGCATCGCATCAATCTGTCTTTCTATTAATTCCATCGCAATATCATATAAAGAATCCTCCCTGCGACACATCGCAATGTTTGGCATCCTTGTCATGATAATATTAACCGGAAGAGAGGTTAAATCCTGCTTTCCTAAGCTAGCTCGTAATAAATCTTTACGAGATACAACGCCAACTAATAAAGTAGATTGATCTACAACAAATAATGTACCAACGTCCTCTAGAAACATAGTACAGATTGCATCGTATACTGATACATTTTTATCAATTACAGCCGGTCTAGATTGATAATCTTGCACTTTAATTTTCTTAACAGCTTCAGATAATAGCTGTCCCCCGGTTTTACCCGTATAAAAATAACCTACACGTGGACGCGCTTCTAAATAACCAGCCATCGTTAAAATTGCTAAGTCTGGTCTTAGCGTTGCACGTGTTAAACCCAATTGCCCAGCAATTGACTCCCCTGTAATAGGACCGTGATCTTTTACAATCTGAATGATATGCTCTTGCCGTTTATTCAGCTCTATGATAATCACCACCTTTAATGCACAACGAAAAAAGTTATACTATCTCTTAAATATTATATACTAAATATGCTATTCGAAAAAGAAAGTATGTAAAAAGGACCGTATACGGCCCTTTTTATATTTGAAACTTATCAATTTGTTCCAAGAAACGCCTTGTTTTCAAATAAATCCCACAATATTCATCATAATATGTATTCAATACTGTGCGCATTTGTTTTTTTGTACTATCCTTCACCGATACATTACCGAGCCGGTGTAGATCGAAGTGAAGAAAGAGACGTAATAATTTATGAACAGCCTCTCCCACCGGAATACGATACGGATCTTGTTCCGCATGACGCGAGCACAGAAAACCGCCTTCCCTGACAGAGAAGGCGACAAAATCTGTTTCTTGATGACAAATAGCACATGTATCAAAGTACGGGTGCATCCCTAATACCGGAAGCATTTTCGTTTGATAAATTAATGATAATGCTTCTGGGTCAACACCCTCACACATATAATGCAACGTTTGATATAACATTTCAAATAAATACGGATTATGCTTCTTATCTTCTGTTGCTTTATCAGTTAATTCGATAATAAATGATGCATAAGCAGTTAAAAATATATCCTCGCGAATTTCTTTCATAGATGAAATAATCTCGCCTTGTTGCAAAGTTCCAAGTCCAGATCCAATTTGAATAAGAAAATGACCATGTGTCATAAGTTGCGAAATAGCCGCTAACCGACTCTTCGGTTTTTTCGCCCCTCTTGCCATTGCACTTATCTTACCAAATTCTCGTGAGTATATTGTAACAATCTTATTTGTTTCTCCGTAATCTGTTGTACGGATGACAATGCCCTCAACTTTTTGAAACATGTTCGTCACCATCCAAGGTTTGAACAAAACGGGTCAAGAAATTGGAGAGTCTAGATGCGCTAACTCCTCTTCATGTTGATCCATCTCATCGTTTACGTCTTTTTCCATTTCTTTCAAAAGCAAATACGTTTCAATGCTTCCTGTTTTGGAGAAAAACTTCCAGGTAAAATCTAGCATAAGAATCCACCTTTCTCAATAAGCGTAGCCTATAAAGCAATTTCTTTTGTTGTTATTAAATTGACCCATTTTGTTCATTTTCATGTGAGAAAAATTTTTCCTAATTTATCAAGGTTCATAAAAACCAATAATCAGTGGATGAACAAAACACCCACTGATCACAACTTTACTTCATATTAATACTCGTCTTCACGGAAACCAAGGTCACGAAGCTGTGACATCTTATTACGCCAATCTTTTTGCACTTTCACCCATACTTCTAAAAATACTTTAGAACCAAGAAGTGCTTCAATGTCAAAGCGAGCTCGCTTACCGACTTCTTTTAACATCTTCCCTTGCTTACCTATAATAATTCCTTTTTGTGATGCACGTTCAACAACAATAGTTGCGTTTATATAAACCGCTCCGCCCTCACGCTTTTGAATTGCATCAATAACAACCGCTACAGAATGCGGTACTTCTTCACGTGTTAAATGTAATACTTTTTCACGAATAAGCTCTGAAATAATAAATCGCTCTGGATGATCCGTTACTTGATTATCCGGGTAATATTGCGGTCCTTCTGGTAAATACTTTTTAATTGCTCCGATTAACGCTTCAACGTTATTACCGTCCAATGCAGAAATTGGCACAATCTCCGCGAACTCATATAGTTTACGGTATTGATCAATTAACGCTAATAATTGCTCTGGATGAACTTGGTCAATTTTATTAATTACTAAAAATACCGGTTGTTTCGTTTCTTGTAATTTCTCAATAATAAATTCCTCACCACGACCATATCCTTCAGTTGCATTGACCATAAACAGAACAATATCAACTTCTTTTAATGTCGTTTGAGCCATCTTCACCATGAAATCGCCTAGTTTATGTTTAGGTTTATGTATTCCTGGTGTATCAATGAAAACTACTTGTGAATCATTTTCTGTATATACACCTTGAATTTTATTACGAGTTGTTTGTGGCTTATCGCTCATAATAGCAATTTTTTGGCCAATAATACGATTTAAAAATGTAGATTTCCCAACATTCGGTCTGCCAATAATAGAGACAAAACCTGATTTATAACCTTTTCTATTCATGTAAATCCTCCGCTAAAAATGCTCCTGGTAACAATTCTCCGACTGTTGTCTCTTGAACATCACCATGTAAGTTTGATAGGTATACTTTCGTATCCTGTTTACATAATTCTACCATAACTTGTCGACATGCTCCACAAGGAGGTACTGGACGCTTTGTATCTGCTACGACTGCAATAGCTACAAACTCGTTATCTCCTTCAGAAATCGCCTTAAATAACGCTGTTCTTTCTGCACAGTTACATAAACCATATGATGCATTTTCAACATTACATCCACGATATATTTTTCCATCCTGAGTTAGTAAAGCTGCACCTACTTGAAATTTAGAATATGGTACGTACGCTCGTTTACGCGCTTCGGTTGCTTCTTGAATTAATTGTTTGCTATTCATATTCCCGCATCCTTTCCGTTCACAGATGTGAATAGATACACTCTTTCATTAAAGGCCTTCACGGCGCTCCCAAAGCTTAATAAAAGCTTCGGAATGCAACTATACCATATACGGTAAAAAGATAATAGCACCAATTACAGCAGCTATAATTGCAAACAATAAAACTGCCCCCGCCGCAACATCCTTTGCAATTTTCGCAAACGGATGAATATCCGCGGTTGCTAAGTCTACTGTTTTTTCAATAGCCGTATTCACCATCTCTAAACCCATTACAATCCCTATCACAATAAGTAATACAATCCATTCCGTTGTTGTAATATGGAAATAAAAGCCGCAGCACATAACAATGACTGCGGCTAAAGAATGAATTTTCATATTTCGTTCATGACGAAGACAAAAGTATATACCAGCTATAGCATATCCAAAACTATCTAAAAGTTTTCCTTTTTTCATCGTCCTAATCCAAAGGCCTCTAAAATTTCTTTTTGTCTTCCAAACATTTCTTTTTCATCTTCTTCTGTCATATGATCATAACCAAGCAAATGCAAAAAGCCATGTAGTGCTAAAAACCCAAGTTCTCGATCAAAAGAATGTCCATATTCTTCCGCTTGTTCTTTTGCTCTTGGAATAGAAATAATAAGATCTCCTAACATACGCGGCATCTCCGCACCGACGATTTCCATCTCGCCTTCTCCCATTTCTTCCATTGCGAAAGAAATAACATCCGTAGGTTGATCCTTATCTCGGTAATCACGGTTTATTTCACGAATACGTTCATTATCTACAAACGTAACCGATAATTCTGCCCCTTCTTCTATATTTTCCATTTGGGCTGCTTTCTCTACCAATCCTCGAATCAAACTTATATATTCGTCTTTCACTTCTTCTGTTTCATCAATAAAATCAATTAATAAACTCATTCTTTCTCCTTATCTTCCGGCAGCTCCGGATATGTAATACGAGAATGGAAAATACCATTTAACGTTTCACATAACGTTTTACAAACAATTTGTAATTCTTTAAATGTCAAATCACATTCACTAAATTGCCCATCTTGCAAACGATCTTTAATAATACTTTGCACTAAGTTATTAATTTGATCTGGCGTTGGATGATTCATTGAACGTACCGCCGCTTCTACACTATCAGCAATACCAACAATTGCCGACTCTTTAGATGTTGCTTTTGATCCTGGGTAGCGGAACATCTCTTCCTTATATTTCTCTTTATCTTCCTTAATCGCTTTATAGTAAAAATATTTAAGTAACGTTGTACCGTGATGCTGTCCAGCAATATCAATAATTTCTTGAGGAATATGATATTCCTCTAACATCCTCACCCCATCAGTTACGTGAGCGATTATAATATCTTTACTCGTTACAGGGTCTAATCTATCATGCGGGTTTTCAATCCCCATCTGGTTTTCAATAAAAAACTGTGGTTGTACTGTTTTTCCCACATCATGATAATACGCCCCTACACGAGCCAACACTCCATTTGCTCCAACCGCTTCACAAGCAGCTTCAGAAAGATTCGCTACCATTACACTATGGTGATACGTACCCGGTGCTTCTAATAAGATTTTGCGCAAGAGCGGGTGATTCGGACTTGAAAGTTCCATTAATTTCATACTCGATACAATTCCGAGCCCACTTTCTAAATACGGTAAAATCCCCATAGCTAGAACAGAAGAGATAATCCCCGAAACTGCTGCCATTAATAATTGCGTACCAATTTCAAGAGGTGAAAAGTTCCCATTTCGTAATAATAACAACGCCGCCAATACGACTACATTTAATACGGAAACGAGTATACCAGCTTGCAAAATCATCGTACGACGATTTTTTTCTCTCAAGAAGATGCTAACCGATAATGAACTTAACAAAACATAAATCCCTACACTATAATTCAGTGTACTCGTTACACCTTCATTAAACATAATACTTCCGCAAACAGAAAAAATCATACTTGTTAAAAATACAAATCGGTCACCAATCATTAATTTCACAAGTATTGTCCCCATCGCGACCGGAACAACATACGCAATTCCTGCATATTCAAGCTTTTGGAATAAACTAATGATTTTCATTAAAACAATCGTGATAGACAGAATTGTGATGTATGCTAAAACATACGGCCTATCTTCTCTTTTTCGCTGTAAAAATACTTCAAACTGCTTATGCATAAAGTATAGCAACACACAAATGAGCACCGCCAAACCAACATAAGGTTGGAAGCTATTACCTTTCTCTAGCAACCCAACTAATTTCAACTGATTATACATATCACTTGAAATCGTTTCTCCTTCTCTCACAAGAACTTGCCCTTGAAGGATATAAACAGGCGGCACTAAATCTTCCTCTGCTTTTCTCTTCTCTTTTGTTAAAGTCGGATCATAAAAATAATTTGCTGAAATTGCATATTTCCCTAGTGCCTTAATAGCTTCTTTTAAACCACTATCGACATTAACATTATTCATCTCACTTACATACCGCTCTTTAGCGTCCTTCAATTCGTCCATTTTAATATGCATAGCCATTATACTATTAACGGCTGTGACTGCTGCATCTTTTGCTAATACCAATTGGCTTGAATCCGCGTTAATCAAGTTTAGTAAGTTTGAATCCGATAAATCTTTTGTTAAATCGACAGGTAGTTTCTTTTTCAACTTGTCCACTTTATCAGCATCGGTAATCTTTTTTTGCTCATCTGGTCCAACAGCTTTAATCTCTTGCACCACTTCATCTACCTTAGCAAAAACATCATTAACAATATCCACTTTATTTTGTTTAAGCTCACTTCTATATGTATACTGATCTTCAACTTTGGTAGCGGCTTCTTTTTTCTTTTTTTCCGTTGTAACTTTATCTTCAATTTTAATAGGAGAGTGGATTGTTTTTTTAGCAATAGAGTATATTTCAACATCTAATTGCTCTGGTTTTACATTATTCATAAGTGCAAAAAACAGTACTGCTCCTAATAAAACGTAAGAAATCCAACTTAGTTTTTTCGAATGTTGTAAATTACGAAACCACTTAGAAATTTCTTGAGATCTTGACATGATTTCAATACCTTCTCCTCTCCAGAAATAAAGTGAAACTATTTATAGCTTTCATTTCTTCCAGCCAACGATGCTTTTTAGGACCATATTTTTATAGACCATCACCTATAGTTTATTTCCCTCGTCTCTAATGATAGTAAAAAATATGTCCTTCGCCAACCTTATCATACAAAAAGAAATGATCCTGACAAATAGGATCATTCCATTTTATCATATGCCTCAATAATACGTTGCACTAACTGGTGTCTCACAACGTCCGTTTGTTCCAATGTAATGAACGAAAGACCTGATACACCAGATAAAATATTAGCAGCAATAGAAAGACCTGACTTTACCCCTTTTGGCAAGTCTACCTGTGAGGGATCCCCCGTAATAACCATTTTAGAACTAAAACCTAATCGTGTTAAAAACATTTTTATTTGAACACCAGTTGTATTTTGCGCCTCATCTAATATAACAAATGAATCATCAAGAGTACGCCCTCTCATATAAGCAAGAGGTGCAATTTCAATTACACCACGTTCCATCATACGTTGTGTATATTCTTGTCCAAGAATATCATGTAACGCATCATATAGTGGTCGTAAATACGGATCTACTTTTTCTTTCAAATCACCTGGTAAAAACCCTAAGCTCTCTCCAGCTTCTACAGCAGGTCTTGTTAAAATAATTTTCTTTACATACCCTTGCTTTAAAGCTCTCACAGCCATTACTACGGCTAAGTATGTTTTTCCTGTCCCAGCAGGCCCTATCCCAAATACAATATCATTCTTTTTCATTGCATGAATATATCGTCTTTGCCCCATCGTTTTCACACGAATGGATTTACCTTTTGCCGTTTTAAAAATTTCCTCTTCATATAACTCTTCGAATTGAGCAATTTTCCCTTGTTGCCCAAGCTGAATCGCATACGCAACATCTCTTTCCGAAATTGATACACCTTTACGGATAACAACAAGTAACTGTTGTAAGATTTTTTCTACGAGCACCACAGTTTCATCTGCCCCAGATACACGAACAGATTCTCCTCTAGTCACAATCGATACACTAAGTTCTCGTTCAATTACTTTTAAATGAGCATCATTTACCCCAAAAAGAGCGATTGCTTCGTTAGGGTTTTCCAATTGTTGGTTCATTTCTACTAATTGTTCTGCCATTACTCAGTCTCCTTGAATATCGAATTCAGATATTGGTTGTGGCTCTGCAATATTTTCAATCACTGTATAATGTAATGTGACCTTTAGGTGATCCGCCTCAACCTCTTTACTCAAAATGTTATCACTTACAATCATAGCATGTTCATCCAATTTTTTCTTCAGTTCTTTTTCTGCCATCTCTTTCGCTACTTTCATTGCTTGTTTTTCGGTATATTCTCGGTTCGCTTCTTCCTCTTCTCGTACAATATCTTTCTCGTATGCAACTGGTAATGTGAATCCAAATAATTTCACATCATGTTTTACACTTTCAGTACGAGAGCGTTTATACTTATCCTGTTGAAATCCCCATATTTTTATTTTAGCACTCCCAAATTTAAGAAAATATTCATTGTACGAATTACCAGTATACACTTGAAATTGCGTCTTTAACGGAACATCCACCTCAGATTTATACCACGTTTCTCCATATACAATCCCTTTAGCCGAAACAATTGTCGGATTCTCCTCATTACCATACATCCCCGAGACGAGAAGTTGCCCCTTTTCTACATGGTCATTTTTCATGACAACAGGCTTCCCAACTTCCACAAATGTTTTTGTAATAATCCCTTCTTTTTTTGCTACTAAGTTTTGTGGCTGTTGTTCACTTTCTTTTTTCGGTTCATTTTTTTCAACAATCTTAAAATGATATGTTGTCCCTCTTATTTCTAATCCCGCCCAAGTAATCGCATTAATATTGTCTGTCAAATGACGTTGAACATCTTCTACACTCGGCATTTGGAACTGTAATTTCCCTTTTTTTATACCCATTTTGTCCAATTCTTTCATCAATATATATTCCGTTTCAGGTTTTGCTCCTGTAATTTCAATTTTCCACACCATATTTGACAATGCGATCATTCCGAAAAAAAATATTAAAAACCCAATTAAAAATCCACTATTTTTAATTAAACGCTTATTCCAAAACGGAAAACCGTAACGTCCAATAAAATATAATTTACATTCATTTTTCCTATAAATTGGTTTTATCTTTTTCACATCTCGTAATAACATACAAAAAACTAACGTTTCATCAGCTATCTTCTTTACATCCCAAACTAGTAATTTCCTCCGCACACACTCGTTAACAAAGCGTTCCGCTCCTCTACCTTCAATTCGCACCTTTACATACCCAAGCCATTTTATAAACCATTTATTTTTCATCGACTATCTCCACTACCTTTCTAAAAGTAGATACACTACTTTTCAATTCGATTATCAAACTAGCTCGTACTAAATTAGCAGATTCCTTGATCCTCACTAATTATTAACCTTCACGAGCCAGTTTTTTTACGTGGAACTCAATTCCCACCTATCCTCTTTGTACGAACCGAATATTGAGGCCAGAACGTTATCACCTGTTAATACAAGGTAACGAAGAAAAACTTCACAAACGGAAGTTTCTCCTCACTCCTCTTTCTTTTCATTTTCTAAAAACGTCACTTGTTCAATAATCCCTTCAAGCAACAGTTCTTCTGGAAGGATTGTTTTAATAACAAAGGATTGACCTTTAATTAATAATTGACCATGTTTCAATAGCAATCTTACCTCTTTATCTGAAAACACTAATAATCCTCGATGATTTTCTATATAGATATGTACTTGCCCAACAAGCGTGATCCGAGGTAGATCCATTAACACATCCACTGGCAGGTCTATTTGCTTCGTTAACCAATTCTTCATTTGTTCTAATTTCTTCATCTCAAAAGACCCCCTCTCATCCCATATGTATGAAAAAAGAGCTTGTAATATCACGTCCAAACTGAAAAAAGCATAAAAAAACGTCTCATACGAAATGAGACGCTTTTTTATGCTAATAGCTGGATAACCAGCTTATTCACAAGTGATCCGTCTGTTTTACCTTTTACTTTCGGCATAACAGCAGTCATCACTTTACCCATATCTGCTTTAGATGTAGCACCAACTTCAGAAATAACTTGCTTAATTATATCCGCTAGTTCTTCTTCTGTTAATTGCTCCGGCAAATATGCGCTTAAAATCTGAATTTCACTTTGCAGTTTATCAACAAGGTCTTCACGACCAGCTTTTTTAAATTCAAGGAGGGAGTCCTTATACTGTTTTACTTCACGAGCTAAAACTGTTAATTCCTCTTCTTCAGTAAGAGTATGTTGCAGTTTAATACCTTCATTTTGTAAAGCAGCCTTAACCATACGAATAACGGTTAATTTTTCTTTTTGTTTATTCTTCATCGCTTGTTTCATATCATCGTTTAAACGACCGAGAAGACTCATAACTTACACCCTCTCTTAGAACTTACGCTTTCTTGCCGCTTCAGACTTCTTCTTACGTTTTACACTTGGCTTTTCATAAAACTCGCGCTTTCTTGCTTCAGCAAGTGTACCAGTTTTAGAAACCGACTTTTTAAAACGGCGAAGTGCATCCTCCAAAGACTCGTTTTTACGAACGACTGTTTTTGACATTCTCTTTCCCTCCCTCCGAAACATCACACTTACATACTAACTTCAGCATGCAAAAAGAAACACTTCTTCAGCATGTCTTTTACGATTATAATACATTTTATCACTTCAGGTCAACTATTTGGCAGAATAAAAGAAGAATTGATGCTCTTCCTTTTTCAAAAACTATGTTGATAGCCTTTATCTCTTCCCCTAAAAATAAATATATTTTTATTACTGGATCTTTTTTATACAAGGATACGCTCAAAAATCACTCATTTAACGAACAACCCACTGCATCTTCTTTCAATACTTAACTTCTCCATGAACGAAAAAAAAGCATTAACGGGCAGTAAAACTCCCATCTCAAAATTCGGCTGAAGCAAAGAAGTTAGGTGGGAGATCAACTGCCCGTAAACGCCCGATTGGTGAGGGCTAATAATCAGTGGGGATGAACAACCCCCCCCCACTGATTAAAGTTTCACTTTATTATGCGCTTGCTGATTCTTTTTTTACATCATCTTCAAGAACACGAACAAACTGCGCTTCGTTATATGGATAACCAGCTTTTGTAATTTTTACTTTTACTAGCTTACCAATCAATTCTTCAGATCCTTCAAACACAATTTTTAAGTAGTTATCTGTATAACCTACATATAAACCTTCACGGTCACCATCTTTAAATGTCTCTTCCGGAATGATTTCAAGTACTTCACCTTCAAATCTAGAAGCATACTCTTTCGCTAATTGATTTGATAGCTCAATTAGACGGTGAACACGATCGTTCTTCACGTCTTCAGGAACTTGATCTTCCATACGTGCTGCTGGAGTACCTGTACGTTTTGAATAAGGGAAAACGTGTAATTCAGAGAAACGATTCTCTTTAATGAAATTGTACGTTTCCATGAATTCTTCTTCTGTTTCACCTGGGAATCCAACAATTACGTCTGATGTAATCGCAAGCCCTGGTAACGCTTCTTTCAAACGATCTAAACGCTCTTGGAAAAATTCCATCGTATACTTACGGCGCATACGTTTCAATACAGTATTAGATCCTGACTGTAATGGAATATGCAAGTGACGTACAACTACTTCTGATTTATCTAACACTTCAATTACTTCATCAGAAATTTGACTCGCCTCAATAGAAGAAATACGAAGACGTTTCAATCCGCTTACTTCCGCTTCCATATCACGCAGTAATCCTGCTAAGTTATACTCTTTTATATCTTCACCGTACCCACCTGTATGAATACCTGTTAATACGATTTCTTTATAGCCCGCATCTACTAATTGCTGCGCTTGTTTAATAACTTCTTTTCCATCACGAGAACGCATTAAACCACGCGCCCAAGGAATGATGCAAAATGTACAGAAGTTATTGCAACCTTCTTGTATTTTTAAAGATGCACGTGTACGGTCCGTGAAATATGGTACATCGAGCTCTTCATATACACGTGTTTTCATAATATTGCGGACAGCATTAATTGGTTGACGCTCTTGACGGAATTCTTCGATGTATCCTAACATCTTCTCACGATCTTGCGTACCAACAACAATATCTACACCTGGAATTGCCATAATTTCTGCTGGAGATGTTTGTGCATAACATCCAGTTACACAAATTACCGCATCTGGATTTTGACGTACAGCACGTCTAATTACTTGACGGCTTTTTTTATCTCCAGTATTTGTTACTGTACATGTGTTAATAACATATACATCAGATTTTTTTTCATATTCAGTTCTTTCATAACCACCTTGTTTAAACAATTGCCAAATCGCTTCTGTTTCATAGTGGTTTACTTTACAACCTAACGTGTGGAACGCAACAGTTGCCATTGATTATCACCCCATCAATTCAAAATGATAAGAAGCGGCACTTAACGCATAAAGCGGAGCCGTTTCTGTTCTTAAAATTCTTGGTCCTAAACTACATGGTACAAATTTATGTTCACGAAGTGCGGTTATCTCTTCCTCCGCTAAACCGCCTTCCGGCCCAAATACAATCAGCAGCTTTTGGCCTCGTTTAATCGTCGATAAAGCTTTCGCAAAATTAGATTTCTCACCTTGTTTCGCTTCTTCTTCATACGCAACAAGACAAACATCATACTCGCTACTCATCGACAGCAGTTGTTTAAATGATGAGGGAACGTGTACTTCTGGAATTTCACTTCTATGCGATTGTTCCGCAGCTTCTTTTACAATTTTTTTCAAACGCTCAACTTTTTTATCTGCTTTTTTCGCATCCCACTTTACAATAGATCGAGATGCTTGAAATGGTAAAAATGCAGCTGCCCCAAGCTCAGTTCCTTTTTGAAAAATTAACTCTAGCTTGTCTCCTTTCGGCAGTCCACTTGCAATCGTCACGAACACAGGAAGTTCGCTTGACGCCTCTACCCATTCTACAATAGTGGTATCCACAAATTCACTGGTAATTTCAGCAATTGAACACTCTGCTGTTTGACCATTTACACAGCAATAAATGTGGTCACCAGCTGACATACGCATCACTCTTGCGATGTGATGAACATCATCACCCATTATACGAATACTTGTCTCATTTACATATTTCTCTTCTACAAAATAACGTTGCATATAATCACCTTAGTAGAGTTTCGTTCCTTTCGTAAGTCAACACTTACGAAAAGAACGAAACGTTATCATTTTCATATAACAAACGGCAAGTCCCTCACCTTATACGGTGAGAGACTCCCCTGTTCTTTATAGACTAAAATCTATATTACGCATTTCGTGCAATAATTGCTACCCAATCTTCCATTCGAAGCACTTCTTCAATTGTAAATCCAGCTTTTTCTAACGCTTCAGAAATTACTTTTTCTTTCGCCCCAATAATACCAGATGTAATAAATAATCCACCTGGCTTCACAACTCTCGCTGCATCTTCAGGGAATAGAAGAATAATTTCCGCTAGTAAATTTGCTACGATTAAATCAACTGGACCTTCAATACCTTCTAATAGACTATTCTGTCCAACATTGACAATGTCATCTGTTTTATTTAAGCGCACATTCATTTCTGCACTTTCAACTGCAACTGGGTCTAAATCATACGCTTGAACAGAAGCCGCACCTAATTTTGCCGCAGCAATACTAAGTACCCCCGAACCTGTCCCCACATCAATCACAGTATCACCTGGCTGAACCGTTTTTTCTAACGCACGAATACACATCGTTGTTGTTGGATGTGTCCCTGTACCAAACGCCATACCTGGATCTAATTCAATAATTTTTTCATCTGGAGAAGACGGTGTATACTCTTCCCACGTCGGCACAATTGTGAATGTATCAGAAATTTGAACTGGATGATAATACTTCTTCCAAGCAGTAGCCCAATCTTCCTCATCGACTTCATTAATTGTAATATTTCCTGTACCAATTTCGATGTCGAAAGATGGTAGTGCATCAATAGATGATTTTACACCTGCAACCGTTTCGTGTAAAGAATCCGTTTGTGGGAAATATGCTTTTACCAAAACACCCTCACTTGGATATTCATCTGGGTTAAGTGCATAAATCTCACCGTATTGTTGCTCGCGCTCTTTCGTCAACTCCGCTGGGTCCTCAATCGCAACCCCGCTAGCGCCTGCTTCATGCAAAATATGAGAGACAGCTTCTACTGCTTCTTCTGTTGTATGAATACTAATTTCTGACCATTTCACAATTTACCAACTCCATTTTTTATTTCCATTATTCCCCTTTAAAAGCACGTTTAAGCTTTCTGAATAAGCTATCATCCTGCTCTTCTTGCCCTGCAAATTCACGCAATAAATCTTTTTGATGTGAAGTTAATTTCGTCGGCACAACAACACGAACGACTACATATTGATCTCCTTGACCATATCCACGTACGTTCGGAGCACCTTTTCCTTTTAAGCGGAATTCTGTTCCTGTTTGTGTTCCTGCTGGAATTTTCAGCTTCACTTTGCCATGAACGGTAGGAACTTCTACTTCCGCACCAAGTGCCATTTGCGCAAATGTTAATGGCATTTCGCAAATAATGTGATCCCCTTCGCGCTCAAAGAATTCATGATTTCTCACATGAACAACAACATATAAGTCACCTGCCGGTCCGCCATTTACGCCTGCTTCACCTTTTCCAGATACACGAATTTGTTGACCATTATCGATACCCGCTGGAATTTTAACATTGATTTTTTTGCGTTTACGAACTTTACCAGAACCATGGCATGTCGTACATTTCTCTTTAATCATTTGACCTGTTCCTGAACAATGCCCACAAGCTTGACGGTTTACAATACGCCCAAATGGTGTATTTTGTTCTACACTTACTTGCCCTGATCCTGAACAATGTTTACATGTTTCTTTTGAAGTCCCTGGTTTTGCTCCGCTACCCTTACAAGTATCACATGGATCCTCCACTGGAATCTCAACATTTAATTCTTTACCAAAAATAGCTTCTTCAAACTCTAAAGTAACTTGATATTGTAAATCAGCACCTTGACGCGGAGCATTCGGATCACGACGTCTGCCGCCACCGCCACCAAAGAATGAACTGAAGATATCTTCAAATCCGAAACCACCGCCGAAGTCTCCTCCGCCGAAACCTTGATTCGGACCCGCGTGACCAAACTGATCATACTGCGCGCGTTTTTGATCGTCACTTAATACTTCGTATGCTTCTTGTACTTCTTTAAACTTTTCAATTGCATTTTCTTCTTTACTTACGTCTGGATGGTACTTTTTAGCCAAACCACGATACGCTTTTTTTATTTCATCTTTAGAAGCACCCTTGCTAAGTCCAAGGACCTCATAATAGTCTCGTTTATTCATAAATTTGCAACCCCCGAATCTTTCACATAAACGTAATTTTAACACCGAAAGAAAGTGCTTTGCAACAAAGTTTCCTCACTTACAGTATGCAAAATAAAAAACTTAAGATCCTCACACATTTCTTCTTATTCGTGAAAAAAGCCAAAGCCAAGGCACGCTTGACTTTGACTTTTTGTCATCTTACTTATTTTATTTCACTGTATTACTTGTCTTCTTTTACTTCTTCAAACTCAGCGTCTACTACATTATCTTTTTTCGCGCCAGCGTCTTGTGCTCCTTGTGCACCTTCTGCTTGCCCTGCAGCTGCTTGAGCTTGCTCGTATAATTTAACAGTTAATTGTTGTACGATTTCTTGAAGAGCATCTTTTTTCACACGGATTTCTTCAAGTTCGTTTTTCTCGATTGCCGCTTGTAATGCTTCTTTCGCTTCCGTTGCTTTCGCTACTTCAGCTGCATCTACTTTACCTTCTAAATCTTTTACAACTTTGTCTGTTTGGAATACAAGTTGGTCAGCTTCGTTACGAAGTTCAACTTCTTCCTTACGTTTTTGGTCAGCGTCAGCATTTGATTCCGCTTCTTGTACCATACGATCTACTTCTTCATCAGAAAGACCTGAAGAAGATTGGATTGTAATAGTTTGCTCTTTACTTGTTCCTAAGTCTTTTGCACGTACGTTAACGATACCGTTCGCATCAATATCGAATGTTACTTCGATTTGTGGAATTCCACGTGGTGCTGGCGGAAGGTCTGTTAATTGGAAACGACCTAATGTTTTGTTGTCAGCTGACATTGGACGCTCACCTTGTAGTACGTGAATGTCTACCGCTGGTTGGTTATCAGCAGCTGTTGAGAATACTTGTGACTTACTTGTTGGAATTGTAGTGTTACGCTCGATTAATTTCGTGAACACACCACCCATAGTTTCGATACCTAAAGAAAGTGGAGTTACGTCTAATAATAGAACGCCCTCTACATCACCAGTAAGTACGCCACCTTGAACTGCAGCACCTAATGCTACAACTTCATCTGGGTTTACACCTTTGTATGGCTCTTTACCAGTTTCACGTTTAATTGCTTCTTGTACAGCTGGGATACGAGTAGAACCACCAACAAGGATAACTTTATCTAATTCGCTTGGAGAAAAACCAGCGTCTTTTAATGCACGACGAGTTGGCTCTAATGTTCTTTCAACAAGACCAGCTGAAATTTCTTCGAATTTAGCTCTTGTTAACGTTAATTCTAAGTGTAATGGACCAGCAGCTCCAGCACTAATGAATGGTAATGAAATTTGTGTTTGTGTTACACCAGAAAGATCTTTCTTCGCTTTTTCAGCTGCATCTTTCAAACGTTGAAGTGCCATTTTATCTTGGCTTAAATCAATGCTATTTTCTTTTTTGAATTCAGCTACTAAATGATCGATGATAACTTGGTCAAAGTCATCTCCACCAAGACGGTTGTCACCAGCAGTTGAAATAACTTCAAATGTTCCATCTGCTAACTCAAGGATAGATACGTCAAACGTACCGCCACCTAAGTCATATACTAGAATTTTTTGTTCTTCATCTTGTTTTTCTAAACCGTAAGCAAGTGCTGCTGCTGTTGGTTCGTTAATGATACGCTCTACTTCTAAACCAGCAATACGACCAGCATCTTTTGTCGCTTGGCGTTCTGCATCGTTGAAGTATGCTGGTACTGTAATAACAGCTTTTGTCACTGTTTCACCTAAGTACGCTTCAGCAGAAGCTTTTAAGTTTTGTAAAATGATTGCAGAAATTTCTTGAGGTGTATAATCTTTACCTTCAACTTCTACTTTATAGTCTGTACCCATATGACGTTTAACAGACATGATTGTATTTGGGTTTGTAATTGCTTGACGTTTCGCAACTTCCCCAACTTGACGCTCTTCATTTTTGAAAGCTACAACAGAAGGTGTTGTACGATTTCCTTCTGGATTTGGGATAACCTTTGGTTCTCCACCTTCCATAACAGCTACACAAGAGTTTGTTGTACCTAAGTCAATACCGATAATTTTACTCATAGCGAATCCTCCTACATTTATGTAAATTATTGATTTACTTTTACCATTGATGGGCGAATCACACGGTCTTTTAGCTTATAGCCTTTTTGGAATTCCTCCACAACCGCGTTTGATTCAAACTCACTGTCTTCTACTTGCATAACAGCTTGGTGCTCATGAGGATCGAACTGTTTACCAACAGCTTCAATCACTTCAACACCTTCTTTAGTCAGCGCTTCTAACAATTGACGATGCACCATTTCCATACCTTGTAATAAGGACTTCATTTGATCATCAGTTGCTTCCACTTGCATTGCTCTTTCAAAATTATCAAGAGCTGGCAGAATATCTGACACAAGACTTTGTGCTCTATATTTTTCAGCAGCCTGTTTATCCATTTGAACGCGGCGCTTATGATTTTCAAAATCAGCTTGTAGACGTAGTGTGCGACCTTCCGTTTCCGTTAGTTTCGCTTGTAACTCATCCACTGTTTCTTGTAAAAGAGCAGCTTCACTTTTCTCTTCTACAGCTTCTTCACTGTTGTCTGTCGTGACAGCTTCTTCAACTTGCGCTTCTTTCACTTCTTCTACCACTTGTTCGTTACGCTCTTCCACAATTTTCACCTCCTTAAAAGGTATTAGGTATCACGATTAGCACGATTACCTAAGCATTATATATTACACACAGCAATGAAATTTCCATCACTTGAGCGAATGTATTACTCTCATTTATTTTTTAAGTCCATCAGTAAATTGCCTTGTAAATAACTGCAACAAACTAATTACACGAGAGTATTGCATTCTCGTTGGACCTAAAATCGCAATCGTTCCAAGTTGCTCTTCTCCAATCGAATACGTTGCAGAAATTAAACTACAATCTTCCATAGCTATCGAAGAATTTTCCCTGCCAATTTTCACTTGAATACCTACTTGTTTATGACGCAAAATATCATAAAACTCAGCTTCGTTATCAATCATTGTCAGCAAGGATCTTACTTTTTGAATGTCATGGAACTCTGGCTGCGAAAGCATATTTGCTTTTCCTCCAAAGTATATCTTTTCCGATAAAGGAACTTGAAATGTACCATCCAACATTTTTATTGCACTATCGTAATTATGAACATACCCACGCAAGACTGTAACAATCTCTTTAAAGATTTTATTATGAAGTTCTGCCATAGGTATACCAGATAGCTTTTCATTTAAAATATTAACCATTTTTTCTAAATCTGATAAATCAACAGATTCCGGAACGGTAATCGTTTTACTTTGCACATGCCCTGTATCTGTTACAATAATAGCGACTGCTGTTTGACGATCAAGCGGTACAATCTGTACATTTTTAAGTTTATTTGTGCTCAATTTTGGACCAAGAACAATGGCCGTATAATTCGTAAGCTCTGATAAAATTTGAGCGGATTGTTGTGCAATTTTTTCTGCTTCAAAAATTCTTTCAGCAAATAAATCTTTAATTTGTACAATTTCATCAGTTGGTAAGTTTTGTGGCGCTAAAAGATGGTCTACATAAAAACGATACCCTTTTTCAGAAGGAACACGCCCAGAAGAACTATGCGTTTTTTCAATAAATCCTAGTTCCTCTAAATCAGCCATTTCATTTCGAATAGTAGCTGAACTAAACGTAATTTCATCTTTCTTAGCCAACGTCCTCGAACCAACTGGTTGCGCTGATCCAATAAAGTCATCAACAATTGTTTGTAAAATTAAGAGCTGACGTTCCGTAAGCATCTCATCATCACCTCTGTTAGCACTCTTTGTCTTCGAGTGCTAAATCTATTAATAACTTACCAAAATTGACATTCAATTGTCAACGGAAACGTCACGAAATAACGAAACTTTTTCACGCTTATGGCACATTTAATTAATCAATCAAAAATGACTGGAATACTTCATTCCCTAATAGTTTCCCTTTCCTCGTTAAACAAACATGTCCATCTCTGTTTTCAAGTAATCCTTGTTCTTGATTACTTTGTAACTGCTTTGCAAAAACATGATCCATCTCCACATTAAATTTCTTTTGGAATTCTAACTTAGAAACACCTTTTGTTTTTCGAAGTCCTAAGAACAACTCTTCTTCCATTTTTTCTTTCTCTGTCACTGCGTGAACATCTAAATATGGAAATCCTGTCTCATCAATTTTAGTGAAATATTGCTTGAGCGGACCTACATTTTGAATTCGTTCCCCGTTCACATAGCTATGCGCTCCAGCTCCAAATCCATAATACTCTTCATTATTCCAGTATGTGAGATTGTGTCTACTTTCATTATCACCTTTTGAGAAGTTACTAATCTCATACTGGCTATAACCATTTTTCTCCATTTCATCCATTACCATTTCGTACATTTTCGCTTCATGGTCTTCACCTGGAAGTCTTAATTTCCCTTTATTCATTAAGTTATAAAATACGGTTTTCGGTTCCACAATTAAGGAATATGCTGAGAAATGTTGTACACCAAGCGTAAAGGCAATGTCTAATGTTTCCTTTACATCTTCTATCGTCTGTCCTGGCAGAGCATAAATTAAATCTACATTAATATTTGTAAAACCGACTTCCTGCGCTTCTCGAATTGCTACGAATGCATCTTCTCTCGTATGCCTGCGTCCAATCTTCTCAAGTAGCTCATCACGAAACGTTTGCACACCAAAACTAATTCGGTTTACTCCACCTTCTAGCAATAAGTTCAACTTCTCTTTCGGTAAATCACCTGGATTCGCTTCAAATGTTAATTCACAATTCGGCGCAAATGGACGCAAACGACGGTTAATGATGTCGAGTAGCTGTTTTGTTTGCTCCATATTTAAAGCTGTCGGAGTTCCTCCGCCAACAAAAATCGTTTTCATACTTTCAAACGGTACTTTTTGAACCGTATTTATTATTTCTTTCTCTAAATATTGTAAGTATTGATCAACCGGTTGGCGTTCAATAAATACTTTATTAAAATCACAATAGTGACAAATATGCTGACAAAATGGAATATGAATATATGCAGCTTGTACCAAATATAACTCCTACCTTTCTAAAAAGAAAACCTCCGCGTTCCGGAGGGTCCTTTACTTTTATAAAGTGTTACGAATTTGTTCCATTCGCATTTTTCCCCAATCATACATCATTTCAACGATCGGTAAAAGCGACATACCTAATTCCGTCATATAGTACTCAACTCGCGGAGGAATTTCCGGGTATACTGTTCGATCAATAATCCCGTCCTCCATTAACTCTTTCAATTGATTTGACAACACTTTATGAGAAATGCTCGGGAACAGACGTTGTAATTCACTAAAACGATGCGGACCTTCCACACCTAAGTGCCACAATATCACAACTTTCCACTTCCCACTAATAATAGAAAGCGTCAGTTCCTTTTCGCAATTAAAATTACCTTTTTGTATTTTCTCTCGAATATCTTTTCGAATATTTTCGGACATTAATAGTCTCCTAACTCTATATCAATCACTAAAAAGCTCTCTCACTATTGTAAATGAGAGCTGCTAAGATGTCTAAAAAGTAGCATATAAAAAAAGAAGCCGAACGAACGGCTTCTACTTTTATCACAATTGGTGCGGGCTAATAATTAGCGAAGAATAGAAAAATCCCCACTAATTATAGTTCACTCTATTAGTTATCATCCATTTTCAGTACAGCCATGAATGCTTCTTGCGGCACTTCTACAGAACCAACAGACTTCATACGTTTTTTACCTTCTTTTTGCTTATCAAGAAGTTTACGCTTACGAGAAATGTCACCACCGTAACATTTTGCAAGTACGTTTTTACGCATCGCCTTAATTGTAGAACGAGATACAACTTTATTTCCGATAGTCGCCTGAATTGGCACTTCAAACTGTTGTCTTGGAATTAATTTCTTTAATTTCTCTACAATTACTTTACCACGGTCATACGCTGAATCACGATGTACAATAAATGATAAAGCATCCACTTGTTCATTATTTAAAAGAATATCCATTTTCACAAGCTTAGATGGTTTATAACCAATTAACTCGTAGTCAAATGATGCATATCCTTTCGTATTTGATTTCAATTGGTCGAAGAAATCATATACGATTTCTGATAACGGGATTTCATATGTCAATGTAACACGTGTTTCATCTAAATATTGCATATCAATAAACGTTCCACGTTTCCCTTGGCAAATTTCCATTACAGCTCCAACATAGTCATTCGGAACCATAATTGCAGCCTTCACAAACGGCTCTTCTACACGATCGATAGCCTGTGGATCTGGCATATTAGATGGATTATCAACAATAAGATCTTCACCGTTTGTTAAATACACTTTATAAATAACGCTTGGCGCTGTTGTAATTAAGTCAATCTTGAATTCACGTTCAATACGTTCTTGAATAATCTCCATGTGAAGCAGCCCTAAGAAGCCACAACGGAAACCAAAACCTAAAGCTTGAGATGTTTCAGGCTCAAATTCAAGAGCAGAATCATTCAATTCTAGTTTTTCTAACGCATCACGTAAGTCGTTATAACGTGCAGAATCGATTGGATATAAACCACAGAATACCATTGGATTTAATTTACGATACCCTTTTAACGGCTCTACAGCCTGACGTTTCGCATGTGTAATCGTATCACCTACGCGTGTATCGCCTACGTTTTTAATAGATGCTGCTAAGAAACCTACATCACCTACTGTTAACTCGTCACGTTGCGTTGTTTTCGGTGTAAACACACCTACTTCTGTTACTTCAAATTCTTTTCCAGTTGCCATCATACGTACTTTATCGCCAACTTTTACCGTTCCATTTACAACACGGATATATGCAATTACACCACGGTACGGATCATATAAAGAATCAAAAATCATACATTGTAACGGCTCTTCTGAATCACCTGTTGGAGCTGGTACCTTTTCAACGATTTGTTCTAAAATATCTTCAATACCAATGCCAGCTTTCGCTGAAGCAAGTACAGCTTCCGATGCATCTAAACCAATTACATCTTCTACCTCTTGACGTACGCGTTCTGGGTCTGCACTTGGTAAGTCGATTTTATTAATAACTGGTAAGATTTCTAAATTATTATCAAGCGCTAAATATACGTTCGCTAATGTTTGCGCCTCAATTCCTTGCGCTGCATCCACAACAAGAATTGCACCTTCACAAGCCGCTAAACTACGAGATACTTCGTACGTAAAGTCGACGTGTCCTGGAGTATCGATTAAGTGAAGAATATACTCTTCACCGTCTTTCGCTTTATACGTTAGTTGTACTGCATTTAATTTAATTGTAATACCACGCTCACGCTCCAACTCCATAGAGTCAAGCAATTGCGCCTTCATTTCGCGCTGTGCCAACGCGTTTGTTTTCTCCAAAATACGGTCTGCCAACGTTGATTTCCCGTGGTCAATGTGAGCAATGATGGAGAAGTTACGAATTTTGGACTGTCTTTTTGCTCTTTCTTCTTTATTCATCTATGTTCTCAACTCCTAATAGTCTCGCCAATATACACTAGCACTGATTATATCAATAGAGCAGCAAAGATTCAATGAAAACTCGTGCTGCTTACAATACAAATCACTCTATCTATATCTTATGCGAACAAACCATAAGAGACAAACCTTTTTCAAATTAAAGGACGACTCTCTTACAAACCAATAAGACAACCGTCCTTCCTGCTATCCTTAACTAAAAATCCCTTTTATTGCCCCAACCACTATATCCGTCCCAAACTTTGTCATATCACGAGCAACACTTGCTATCGCCATACCGATACCTTCTACAACATTAAAACTTCTTAAGCTTTCTAACTGTTTTTGTTTTTCAATAGCCGAAAACGTATCTCTCGAAATTTCTGATTCAGCCCCAGCGCCTTCTGTTCCTGTCATATGAGCAATTTGTTCATATGACAGCTGACGATACCCCTTCATACTTTTCAGACCATGATTAGCGAGTGCCACTCCAGCTATCATCATAAGCAAGCATAAGACTGTACCGCATATACATAACAGCGTAAATCGACTCAAACTATTTCTGCCTCTTTCCATCAATGTGTATAGGCCCCTGTGTTATCTTGATCAATCTGATGATGCAGTGCTGCATTTAAACCACTTGCTATTACATTTGCCATATCCTCAATAAACGCATCTACTTCTTTTGGGGTTACCATTAAATTATGACCAAGAGGAGATAACACTTCATAAATCAACTTTCTCTTTTCTTCTTCTTCTAACGTACCAATAGCCCCTAAAAACATATTTCGACTCTTTTCATCTGGCATATCTTCTTCTGTTAATTTTTTCTTTTCTCCAAATGTAAAACCAGCTGGTAATAAAGAGCGTGATGGTTTGTTTCCTTCTTTCAGTTCCCGGCCAAAATGTTTCAAAATAAAATCAATTGTATCACTCGTAATCGAAACAGCGTCTACCACAGTTGGCACACCAATTGCGATAACAGGAATACCTAATGTTTCTTTACTTAGTTCCTTACGCTTATTCCCAACACCAGATCCTGGATGAATTCCTGTATCAGAAATTTGTATCGTACTATTTACTCGTTCAATAGAACGCGCAGCTAATGCATCAATTGCGATGACAAAGTCTGGTTTTGTCTTTTCAATAATTCCGTAAATGACATCGCTCGTTTCGATTCCTGTAATCCCCATTACCCCTGGACGAATCGCACTAACAGGTCTAAAACCCTCTTCCACACTTTCAGGCTGCAATTTAAACAAATGTCTCGTCACCAGTACGTTCTCTACAACTATCGGTCCGAGTGCATCCGGCGTTACATTCCAATTCCCAAGCCCGACGATTAAACAACTCGCTTCTTTTGAAACACCAACCTCTTCTAAGAAATAAGAAAATTCTTTTGCAAAAATACGCTCTACTTTTTGCTGAAGTTCCGTATCTTGTTGTCGTATACCTTGCACCTCAAGAGTTAAATAATTCCCAGGTTTTTTCCCCATCGACTCCGATGCAATTTCATCAATAGTTACTTTTGTAATTGTAACGCCCTCTTCTTCCCTCTCTTTTACAATAACTCCCTGTATCCCTTTTTGTTCTTCTTGGCGCTCTTGCAGCATTTGGTGCGCCTCTACAGCAAGGTCAGTTCTAACACTATATTTACTTAAATCTAATGGTTCTTTCATCGTATCTCCTCCGTAATTCATAGTAAATATCGTTAGATTTCCCCAAGTTATATTAGGTCATTCTTTCCTTTACGTGAAATTTCATTGATATACTATTGCAATTCTCTTCACCGTTTGATAAAATATCACTTGTTCTATGTAAGAATCGAGTCATTCGATTGCACCAGGGAGGTGAAAAGTATGGCAAACATCAAATCTGCTATCAAACGCGCTAAACTTAGCGAAGAGCGTCGTTCACATAACGCTTCTATCAAGTCTGACATGCGTACTGCTGTTAAAACTGTAGAAACTTTAGTTACTAATAACGATCTTGAAAATGCTAAAGAAGCTTTCAAAACTGCTTCTAAAAAACTTGACAAAGCAGCTCGTAAAGGTCTTATCCACCAAAACGCTGCAGCTCGTCAAAAATCTCGCTTAGCGAAACAAGTAAACGCGTAAGGCGTTTAAAAAACGATCCATTCGGATCGTTTTTTATATACACAAAAAAGTTCACGTATTTAGTACGTGAACTTTTTTGTGTTACTACATATGATTTAACCGCATTAAGAAAAACTCAAGCACAAGTTTCTTATCCATCTTTCCAGTCTTCATACTATAATCAGCTTCCGCTAATTCTATAATAACTTTTTTTAATTCTTCAAAAGAGAAAAACTTTGTTTGATTCATCGCCAACTTTACCCGGTACGGGTGCACACCAATATGGGAAGCAATTTGATTTTGTCCGTAACCACGCTGTTGTAATTCTTTCACTTGATGGAGCAAGCGGAATTGACTTACTAATAACGCGAGCAGTTTAATTGGTTCTTCCTGCTGTGTAAATAATCCGTCTAAAATTTGCATCGCACCAGCGATATCTTTTTTCACCACTTTTTCTGTTAAAGCAAACACATTTTGCTCAACAGATTTCGGCACAAGTTCCGTGACAAGTTTTGGCGTAATTTCTCCGCCCATACCGACGTATAACGTTAACTTGTCCATTTCCTTCGCCAACATTGTTACATTACTTCCCACAAGCTCTAACAACAAACTAACAGCTGCATTATCAATATGCACATGCACCTCATCCGCACGAGAAACAATCCACTTCTGAACATCCTGCACTTGCATCGCATTTGCCTCTATTACATCCGCTGTTTTCTTTAATAGTTTTGTAATTTTTTTTCGTTCGTCTAATTTTTCATAAGGCGCAACAAAAACAAGAATAGAAAAAGGAGATGGCTCCCCAATATATTCTTCTAAAATTTTTATATTTTGTTCTAATTTTTCTTTTTGTGCCGTTAAAAATAGTGGTGATTTTATTAATATAACTTTACGCTCTCCAAAAAAAGGAAGCGTATGCGCATCCTCAACTACATCTTCTAAATACGCTTCTTCCAAATCGTATGTCACAACATTAAACTCTCGATCTTCCTCTTCAAGCGCTTCCGTTGTAATAAGCTTTATCGTTTCATTTATAAAATAGGCTTCCGTTCCATACAGTACATACAACGGAGCGAACTGTTTCTTTTTAATCTTCTTATGTATATCACTCATATTTTTTCCTACTCCCTAACTTGGCAATATATATTTATACTAATGCCCTAGCTTTTGTTTTACAAGTACAAAGGGACGGGCTTTATAACCCGCCCCTTTATTTATATAAAACGCCACGCAATAAGCCCCGGATTTCTTATTGGTGTGCGGTAATCACCTTCCCTTTATTATTTACAATAATAATCTTAGTATAAGTGCCAACTGTTAACATGATTGGAAATGAAAAATTCACGCTACTTAACTAACTAGAAAAGTATACAAATACTCTATTTCGCTTCATATGGAAATTGTAGATTTTTTTCTGACAATATTCTATACTAAAATGGAATGTTGGGGAGGGATTCTAAATGAATGATTTTGAACAAAACGTTCAAAGTAAACGCAATGACGCTATTGATTCAGGGGTAGGATTTATCGTCTCATTTGGTTTTTTCGCAACACTTTTCATTATTGCAACTGTTATTAAATTCATCGGTTCTTAAAGGCTGCTGCTTAACGGCAGTCTTCTTTTTTTCATCTTCTATGTGTTTCATCATATGTGATTTTACTTTGAAAGGTTCCTTTTTCTCCATTAAAAACATAGGAAATAGCACCTTGCTTATCCGTACGCCATATATCAATACCCATCTTCTTAAAACGCTCTATAACTTCCTTATGCGGGTGCCCATACCTATTACGCTCTCCCACAGAAATAATCGCTACAGTAGGCTGTACAAGGCTTAAAAAAGGATCTGTAGACGATGTTTTACTCCCATGGTGGGCAACTTTTAAAATATTAGCCCGCAAATCAGGATATGTCGATACTATAAACTTTTCTCCTTCTTCTTCTAAATCACCCGTAAATAGCCATGTTAGTCCCCCTAGTCTGGCCCATAGTACAATCGAAGAGTCATTTTCTCCCTTTTCTTTCCCCTTTGGAGCTAATACGAAAAATTCCGCTTCATTTACCCTCCAACCTTCCCCTTCTCCTACTACACTTATCTTCATGCTCTTTTCTAACGCCTTTTTCTTCACCACTTTTTCCAATACAGCATCTTGTTCCTTTCTCCCAAATACAACTTCTTTTACAATAATAGATGACAGCAAATCCAGCGCAGCACCTATATGATCCGCATCTCCATGCGTTACAATTAATTTATCAATCGTTTTTATACCTTCTTTTTGTAAGAAAGGTACCAGAATATCATGCCCGACAGAAAATTCATGCTTTTTCTGTTGCCACACTTCCTTCTTGACGGGAAGGGCTCCACCTGTATCAATAAGATAAACCTCTTTATCGTACGGAAGACGAATTAATATTGCATCTCCCTGTCCAACATCAAGAAATGTAACACTCCCACTTTCGCGAAAATATGGATATACATAATGACAAGTACTAATAAAAAGAAACACACCCACAACTATGCACAAAATTTTTTTCGTTATTACTCTTTCCCAAATCACAAATATACTAACGATACTAAAACAATATATAGCCACAAGAAATAAAGGAGTTTGACCAAAAGTAAGTCGGATGAAAGGGAAACTTTCACAGTAACTTAGAAAGTCATTAGAAATGGTTAAACATAATGAAAGTACATATGCAATTCCTTTTGCGAAAAATGGAATAACCGGCATACATATAAGAATAATAATGCTACACGGCAATACAATAATGGATAGAAAAGGAACATATATAAGATTGAGGAAAATGCTATAAGGAGAAAAATAACCAAAATGATATAACAAGATGGGGGTACTAGCGAGCTGTGATATTATAGAAATGTAAATAGAATTTCGAACTACTCCATTACTACGCCCTAATAATATCGGCGCAGATAGTAGTAAAGCAAAACTACCTACAAATGAGAATTGAAATCCAATGTTGAAAATAAGATATGGATCGTATATAAGCATACATATAGCTGTTATACTTAAGGCGTCTAGACTAGATAAGCGAATAGAGCACATGAAAGCTACCAACAATAAAACTCCTGTTATAGAAGCCCTCACAACAGATGGCGACGCCCCAGCTACGATCATATATAGAGGAATGCAAACTATAAGGCATACTGTTGCTGTCTCTTTCGTCACACCACTTCTTAGTAAAACAAAATACATTATAACCATTAATAATACGATATGCGATCCTGAAATTGCCAACAAATGTATAAGACCAAATTGTTGATATTGCTCTTCTACTTCAAACGTCATTTGTTGTCGATCTCCAAATAATAATGCGTTCATAAATGCACCTGATTGTTCTGGGAACATTTCTGTAACTTTCGAGATTGTTTGTTGCCTGAGAAGAAAAATCCATTGCACGAGTGACAACGATGTTTTTTGGCATTCAGAAATGTATGTCACATCAAATATAAAATGTATTTTTTGCTGATATAAATAATTACGATAATCAAAAACATGAAAATTCCGAGCAGTTTGTGGTTCTTTCACCTCCCCTTTAAATGTACACGATATACCTGCATGTAATTGTTGCAACTGCTTCTTTTCCGAAGCAGATTGTATTTTATAATTTAACTGCACTAAGTTTTTATTCTGATCCTCAATTTGAAAAGAGAGACGATCTCCATTAATTAGAGGTGTATTTTGCACGACCCCTCGTGTAACTTCGTAGGGCTCCCCTAGCGACTTATTTAGACTCTGAACATATGTGGTGTACATAGCGCCACTAAAACACGCTATCATACAAAATATGAAGGTTTTACGCGAAGTACGATATAAACAAAATAAAACATAACAAACGAAACAACAAGCAGTCAACAAATGCGACGTGGAAAAGGTAATTGCAATCCCAATTATAAACGAGATTGCAACATAGCCCCATTGTCCATTCAACTCATACTCACTCCTTATAGCATCATTTTCGCTTTAGTGAATACACGCTGTAATTCTTCCATTGATAAATTATCTTTTTCTAAAGCTGCGAATAATTCCTTTAGCTGCAAATGACGCTCTTGTTCCTCTAGCGATGTAATATCATATTCTAGCGGAACGTGCTTCACTGTTACACTCGCCTGTTCAAATAACTCTACGGCATACGGATGATTTTTATAATCCTGTGCATAATAAACTGCTGTAACACCACTTTGAATAATCGCCTTACAGCACTGCAAACAAGGAAAATGTGTGACATAAATTTCCGCTTCCTCTGTTTTTGCACCAAACTTCGCACATTGCAATAAAGCATTCATTTCCGCATGAATTGTACGAACACAATGATTATCAATGACATAGCAACCATCGTCTATACAATGTACACCACCTTTAATTGAACCGTTATATCCACCAGCAATAATTCGTTTATCACGAACGATTGTCGCTCCTACTGCAAGTCTTGTACATGTACTACGCAATGATAACAGATGGCTTTGCGTCATAAAATATTGATCCCATGAAATTCGTTCCATATTTTTCACCTACTTTTTTGTCTACTTGTAGTGTAGCGAAAAAAGAAAAACTTCGTCAATCTTTTATGGAATAATAATTTGATCTTTTATTTTTTCAAGTGACTTCGCACCAATCCCATCAATTTCTAATAAATCTTCTATTTTCTGAAACGGACCATGTTCTTCTCGGTATTTCAAAATACTTTCTGCCTTCCGAGAACCAATGCCTGTAATTTTTTCAAGTTGCTCTTTAGAAGCTGCGTTTATTTGAATCTTTGCCTCGCCCTTTGAAAAAGTGGCCACCTCTTGTACTTGCTCATTTTTATTCGGTACATAAAGGATCATTTGGTCTTGTACAATTTGCGCTAAATTCACCTTCTTCACATCTGCTTCTAGTAAAAAACCACCCGCCTTTTCAACGGCATCCTTCGCTCGGTCCCCCTCTTTCATTTCATACACACCTTCTCTTACAACCGCCCCTTTCACATCAATTATAATTATTTTTTTCTGTTCCTTTGTATCCAATACTTTCGGTTTACTTTTTTTCTCCACATCTTTCGCTTGAACTTCCGTTGTAATGAGCGATTGCTCCGTTTGCTGATTCGTTTTCCAGAAAAAAAGAAAAATCAAAGTGCCAATAATAACCACTAATCCCAACCATTTTTTCGGAAAATCCCACATCATTTTACACCTCTAATCATAAATTTATAACATCATTCATATTGTTTAGGAGAAAGCTGTTACGAAGGAGGGATGAAACATTGAACATAGGAATTATAGGGACAGGGAACATGGGGAATATACTAATCGATGCATTTTTAGAAACCCGTGCTGTCAAACCTTCGTGCCTTACTATTATTAATCGGACGCCTGCCAAAGCATATCATATAAAAGAAAAATACCCTTCTGTTCATGTAGCCAAAACAATCCAAGAGGTAATCGAACAATCCCAGCTTATTTTCATTTGCGTAAAACCGATAGATATATACCCTATTCTAAAAAAATACGCTGACCATTTTTCAGACGAAGATTGCTTAGTTTCTATCACAAGCCCCATATCTCCATCACAATTAGAAACACTTATACCTTGCCACGTCGCTCGTATCATTCCAAGCATCACAAACCGCGCCTTATCCGGCGCATCACTATTTACATTTGGAAATAACTGCTCTGAAGAATGGCAACAAAAACTATTTCGTCTATTCAAAAACATTTCTACTCCCCTTGTTATAGAAGAAGATATAACGCGCGTTTCATCTGATATAGCAAGCTGCGGCCCTGCTTTTTTTAGTTATTTATTACAATGTTTCATTAACGCTGCTGTAGATAAAACAAATATTACACATGAAGAAGCCACTACTTTAGTAAGTGAAATGGTCATTGGAATGGGGAAATTACTTGAAAAAGAAATTTTCACATTACCTACTTTACAAGAAAAGGTATGCGTTAAAGGCGGTGTTACAGGAGAAGGTATTCGTATTTTAGAAGAGCACGTTGGGGATATGTTTCATAAATTAATCGAACGGACACATGAGAAATTTGATGAAGATTTAAAATGCGTTGAGCAGCAATTCAATAAACACACATAATAAATACGCCATCGTAATCCCAAACCCTTTTTATTACTACTTATCTTTTTCATGCTACATTTTCACTAAAACTAGCATTTTTACACTTTACACATATCATCTTTTTATTTTTCTAGAACTAAAACTACATCTTTTCTATAAAACAAAAGCAACCTTATCGGTTGCTTTTCTTTTATCCATTCTTCTTCGCCATAAAAAAGATGCGCTCTGTTTGTTCTGTCACTTCGATTCGTTCAAAGTCACCTGTGACGCGAAGTACTGTAAATCCAGCTTCTTCAAGCCATTTTGTTAACACTTCAACCGAATATGCACGCTGCACGTGACATTCGTCAAAACGATGGTACACATCTTCTTCTGAATCTTGTACAAAGAATGTCAAATCATGTTCCACACTATCTGATTCTTCTCCAGGGAAGCAGTTCCAAATAAGTGATATTTCTTCGCCGTTCACTGTATATGTTTCATTTTGAAATACGTGATGTATTTTATATAAAGAGTGTACATCGAATAAAAACAAGCCATCCTGACGTAAATGGTGGAAAACTCTTCTAAATGTTTCTTGCACTCCATCTTCTTGCAATACGTAATTTAATGAGTCACAAAATATTGTCACACAATCAAATTCACCAGGAACATCGAGCTCTCTCATGTCTTGTTGGTAAAAAGGAATAAAATAACCTTCTCCCCCCAATTTTTGCTGTGCGACAGTTAACATTTCTTCCGAAAGATCTACACCAATTAAATCATAACCTTTTCGTACAAGCGGAAGTGTTACGTTACCAGTTCCACATGCTACGTCAAGAATTTTTGCCTCTTTCATAGATGCCTGTTGCAAACTTTCCTCTGTGAATTCCACCCATTTATCATAAGGGACATCATTCATCAGTTCGTCATACAGCAAAGCAAATTGTTCGTATTTCATTGATCTAGCTCATCTGCAATATCTTCACGCGGCACATCGCCCCATAGACGCTCTAAATTATAGTGATTACGCTCATCTTTATGGAATACATGAGCAACCACATCACCAAGGTCTACTAAAACCCAACGTGCTTCATCAAAGCCTTCCATACGTTGTACGTTAATTTCGAACTCATGTGCCTTCGCTTTAATTTCACGTGCAATTGCTTGTACTTGCTTGTCTGAATTTCCGTGACAAATAATAAAATAGTCTGCAATCGGTGAAATACCTTGCATATTTAGTACAACCATATCTTCTGCTCTCTTATCATCAGCTGCTTTTGCCGCTAATACTAATAACTCTTTATCTTTCATTTATTAATTTCCTCCTTGATAATTGCATTGTATGTTTGGAATGTTAATGGATAAATCGTTTGATCTTTTTCCATTAAAAATTGAATTGTTCGCTTTAAAGCAAACAGTAAAGCTTGATTTATATCTTTATATGCGAGTTTCCTCGCTTCTTCCACACCAGGAAACTTACGTCCTGGTTCAATGTAATCTGCTACATAAATAACTTTATCTAACATTGTCATTTTTTCATGACCACTTGTATGATATGTAATAGCTTGTAGAATTTCAAGATCAGTAATGCCTACTTCTTTTTCTACTAAGTATGCCCCAACAGGTGCATGCCATAACTCTTTGTTATAGTGCAATAAATCCTTTGGCAAAGCTTCTCTCTTAATAATCTCTTCCATTTCTGGAATCGCTCTACATTTTGCATAATCGTGAAATATAGCAGCCGTCTCTGCCTTTTTTTCATCTACACCATATAACCGGGCAAGTTCAATCGCTGTTTCCATTACACCAATCGTGTGTATATAACGTTTTTCATGCATTTGCTGTTTGACAATACTAAGTGCTTCCTCACGATTCATACAACCCATTCCTCTCGACATATACCTGTACTTTTTCGGGGAGTAAATATTTGCACGTTTTCTTCGTCATATATCTCTCCCGTAACAGAGAAGAAGAAACTGCAAACTCCGGAATTTCCACTTTTACGATATCATAAGGCGTATGTAATGTATAACCTGGTCTTGCAACTCCAACGAAAGTCACAAGCTTAAGTAACTTTTCAATGTTATACCACTTCGGCAAATACTCAACCATGTCTCCGCCAATAATAAAGTGAAACTGCACATCCGGATACTTCTCCGTTAATTGTACCATAGTGTCGTACGTATAAGATGGGCCTTCTCTGTCTAGCTCTTCTAAACAAATTGAAAAGTATGCTTCTTCCTCAGTCGCTATTTGCAGCATGTTTAATCGACTTTTCACACTCGTAATGTTACGTCCTTGCTTGTGCGGTGGAATCTGATTCGGCAAAAACCATACCTCTTCCAACCCTAAAGCATGATACACTTCATTTGCAATTAACAAATGCCCATTATGAGGCGGATCAAACGTGCCACCAATAATGCCAATTTTTCTCAAAAGAAACGCTCCTTCCTTTTACATACAGCAACTCTCCCCATACATATTCGAAGAGAGCCCACTGTTAATAAAAGTTCAATTGGTTTCGCTTTCTACATATCCAGCGTCCACTACGAAATAACTCACGTATATCTTTTATCGAGGAAGTTTAATCTGCTTATTTTCTCTTGATTCTTTGTATAAAACAATTGTGCTTCCGATTACTTGAACGATTTCAGCTCGTGCACCTTGTGCAAGCTCTTCTGCAACTTCACTACGATCAAATTCACAGTTTTGTAATACGCTCACTTTAAATAGTTCACGAACTTCTAACGCTTCTCCAATTTGTTTCACCATATTTTCATTCACGCCACCTTTTCCAACTTGAAAAATCGGTGTTAAATGATGTGCCTTTGCACGTAAAAATCTTTTTTGTTTTCCTGTTAACATATAATTAGCCTCCAAGCTCTCTCATTACTAATTGTTTCATTCTATCAATATTCGGCACACACCCTGTCCACATTTCAAATGCAAGTGCACCTTGATAAACGAACATATCGATTCCATTTTGAATTATTGCACCTTGTTCTTTCGCATCGCCTAAAATTTTCGTCTCAAATGGATTATAAATAATATCAGAAACAATCGTTCCTTGTTTCAATGAACGAATTTCCAGCGGCGTATACGCAACATGTGGATGCATACCTATCGTTGTTGTTTGGATGATAATATCATATTCCCCTTGATTTTCTGCTGCACATTCTAACGATAGAGCATGCGAATTAACATTTGCCATGCACCCAGCGATAAGATTTTCCGCCTTATCTCTCGTACGATTAGCAATATCAATTTCTTTCACACCTACATCTGCAAGCGAGAAGTAAATAGCTCGGCTAGCACCACCTGCACCGATTAATAAAATACGTTTCTCTTGAAGTGGATCTTCACTAATTGACTGCAGGGCACGAACAAAACCAATTCCATCTGTATTATACCCAATCAATTTTCCATCTCGATGAACTACTGTATTTACCGCACCGATTTGCCTTGCTAGCGGGGCAACCTCATCCAAGTACTCCATAACTGCAACTTTATGCGGAGTCGTTACATTAAATCCTGAAATACCTAATGCTTTCAAACCTTTTACTGCTTCCCCTAGCGCTTCTTCTTCTACAAGAAACGCATGATAATGGGCATCCATATTCAAGTGTTCAAATGCATCGTTATGCATAACGGGTGATAATGAATGTCCAATTGGATTTCCGATTACACCATATAATTGTTTCATAAATCCCTCTCCATATTAAATTAAAGATTTACGTAATGAAACACTTACTCCCTTTGGTACATGAGCAACAATTTTCGCTCCTGATTCATTTACAGTAACCCAGCCTAATCCAGAGAATACAACGTCCGTTTTTGGCTCACGAATATTAAATTCATATTTCACAAAATCTGGCATATTTTCTAATTCTTCTGGTGTCGGTGGATTCAACATTTCTCCAGCGTGTCTTTCGTACAATTCATCAGCCTTTTCAAGCTTTGTACGATGGATTGTTAAACGGTTTGAGAAATGACAAGTAAATGCACGACGACCTCCACTTACATAATCAAATCGTGCTAATCCACCAAAGAATAATGTTTGTTCTTCATTTAATTGGAATACCATCGGCTTAACCTCTGTAGTCGGTGTAATAAGCTTTAAGCTTTGTTTCCCAACATAATGCGCCATTTGATGATGATTAATAATACCTGGTGTATCGTATAAAGATGATGTTTCGTCTAATGGGATATCAATTAAATCAAGCGTTGTTCCTGGGAAATGTGATGTTGTAATTACATTCTCAGTCTCATCACTAAACTCTTTAATCATACGATTAATAAATGTTGATTTACCAACATTCGTACATCCAACAACATAAACATCTTTACCTTCGCGGTAATGCTCAATTGCATCAGCAAGTTCAGTGATTCCTTGTCCTTTAGCTGCACTAATCAAAAAGACATCTTCTGGTTTTAAACCAAGTTGCTTTGCACTATAGCGCATCCAATGTTTTACTTTATCATGCTTAACTGACTTTGGAATTAAGTCAGCCTTATTCCCTACAAGTAATACTTTATTGTTCCCTACAAAACGATGTAAGCCCGGTAACCAGCTACCATTGAAATCGAAAATATCTACGATTTTAACCACTAGTGCGTCTGATTGTCCAATTCCGTTCAAAATACGAAGGAAATCATCATCTGTTAAAGATACATCTTGAATTTCGTTATAATGTTTCAAACGAAAACAACGTTGGCAAATTACTTGTTCTTTTTCTAAAGATGATACAGGAGCGTATCCTACTTCATTTTTATTTTCTGTTTGAATTTCTACACCGCAACCAATACATTTAATTGTTTCAGTCAAACTTTATTCCTCCCAGTTAATTAAGCCTTTTTTCTTCATGTTTCTCATAATTCTTCGTTCAATTTTTCGATTAAAACGTGTCACCAATCCGTCCGTTTGCGCTACCGGTACAACTAAAATTGTATGAAGTCCCACACGATTCCCACCGAGCACATCCGTTAGTAACTGATCTCCAATTACTACAACTTCATCTGGCTGTAAATGCATCTCGTGTATCGCACGCTTAAATGCGCGGACAAACGGTTTGCGCGCACTATGAATAAACGGAATACCTAATGGATCAGCGAATTCTTTAACGCGTTGCTCGTTATTATTTGAAACAACCGTTACTTGAATATCATTTTCTTTCATTTTCAAAAACCACTCTTCAAGCTGTGGTGTTGCGTTCGGACGATCCCATTCAATTAAAGTGTTATCTAAATCGGTAATAACTCCTTTAATTCCACGTTTTTTCAAATCTTCCGGTTGAACATGATATACATTTTTCACATATTCATTTGGTAAAAATAACTTCAATTTCTTTCACCTCTTTGAGGATTTTTCATAAAATTTTTCGACAACATTTTTCGATAGATAACCTGTGGATAAACTTGTACACACTTTCCACATTAACTTTTCAGTTAATTCGGAATTTACTAACACTCTATGCACACTTTATCCACTGAGGTATGTGGATAACCTCTTGTTTGTGACTGTCATATTTTTTTGGTACATTAAATGCAACAACGAATCAATCCTTATATTATTAGGAGGTGGCTCCCCTTGAAAACAAAACATATGGAACAGTTATCTACTGATTTACTCACTGAGTCTTATTATAAAGCAAAAGAACTAAAATTAAATCCCGACTTCATTTTACTTATAAAACAAGAAATTATTAGACGCTCGTTAGAGGACAAGCTCGTCAAATCTTCTTGAGTACATATAGATTGCTGATTGACCTGTAAAAAGAGCCATCCTGCGATGGCTCTCGAATAAACAAGTACTCCCATCTAGGGGATTTCTTCATTAAGCATCTTTGTCCACATTTCTTAATTAGAGCTTCATAAGTATATTATAAAATCTTTTCTTTACTTATGAGATACTCGGGTTGCAATTTTTTCACCAAGACGTAGCTCTTGCCCACTTGTCAATTCCTGCACTGCTTCAATCATATCTTTTTCAAATAATAAAACAACTGTTGAGCCAAATGTAAAGTATGCCATCTCTTCACCTTTTTGAACAGTACTTCTTTCATGAAGGAGCTCAATACTATTAACAAACATAGCACCTACTTTTACAAGCGCCATACGTTTGCCTTCACTATTTACTTCTGTAACAGAGCGATAATTTTTTGACAATGGTTCTTTCCCATACTCCATACCCGCTGCATTTACCGGATATGATTTTCTGCCGAGTACAAATCTTTCAGTCACAGAGCCAGAGAGCGGACTATGAATACGATGATAATGACTTGGACTCAAATAAATTACCATATATGTACCGCCTGCATATCGCTTTGCACGCTCTTCATTACCTAGCATATCCACAATTGAATAACGCTTTCCTTTTATATCGAATGTTTTTGTATCCTCAATAGGACCTTGATCAGCAAAAACACCATCAACAGGACTAACGATACTCGATGCATCAGTATCAATACTACGCTTTCCTTCTTTTAGCCTACGTGTAAATAAATCATGCAATGTTCGATATTCCTTCAAACCCTTTTCCATCTCATCTTGATTAATTTGAAAAACTTTCGCATACGATGGAATAATGATAGAGCTCAAACGAGATTGTGCAAATTTACGTAATATATAAGAAGTAAAACGACCATTTGTAAGTTCGATCATAAGTCGATATAATGTCCGTCGCAAATTACGAAACCTCCTAATCAGCCTATAACTTTAGTTTCCCCTTCTTTTCTCTCTATATCATATGTAAAATTGGTTCTTATTCCCACATATAGAATGGAGCCGTCTCGTTATACACGATGAAAAACTAAGTATAATTTTTATTCTTAAATTGTTTAGCACCTTCTAATATTACAGATAGAATCCGCCATTTTCAACAGTGAACATGTATTTCTTCTTAGAACAGCTCGTTTTCTTTCCGTTTTCCCGAAAGAAAAGCAGCCACTTTTAAAGTGTAGCTGCCTACAATATACATTATTCTTTTGCTTTTTTCTCTTTCTCAGCCCGCACAAATTCGTGGAACATTTTCATTAAAGCACGCTTTTCAATTCGCGATACGTAGCTTCTTGAAATACCGAGTGCCTTCGCAATCTCCCTCTGTGTTTTCTCTTTATCAAGCCCAAGTCCAAAACGCTTCACAATTACTTCTTTCTCTCGTTCGTCTAAAATATCGATATACTCTTTAATTTTTTCTAACTCCATACTAAGCTGAATCATATCAATTACATCTTCTGATTCTGATTTTAATATATCAATAAGCGATATTTCATTACCCTCTTTATCTTGCCCGATTGGATCATGAAGTGAAACGTCTTTTTTCGTTTTCTTCAGCACACGTAAATGCATCAAAATTTCATTTTCGATACAGCGTGCTGCATATGTTGCAAGCTTAGTTCCTTTCCCTGCTGAATAGCTTTCAATCGCTTTAATAAGCCCAATGGTACCAATTGAAATTAAATCTTCTGCATCTTCTCCAGTGTTTTCAAATTTTTTAACGATATGAGCTACAAGCCGTAAATTATGTTCAATTAAAAGATTTCTCGCTTGAGCATCACCTTGCTCCATTAACTCTAAGTACTTTCTCTCATCGTCTGATGATAACGGCTGCGGAAACGCATTATTCTTCACATAAGAAACAAAGACAAACACTTCTCGAACCATATATCCAATTGCGGCGAATAGACTCAAACCTTTCACCTCCGCCAAAATAGTGGTCTTTACTATGTGTATGTGGGCGTGAGGTTGTTTGTGTCTGTACGATATAAATATGGAATCCTTAGCTTTTTGTCGAACGAAATAAGTCTTTCATACCTTGAATATTTTTTCCAATGTATTACAATATGTTAAGTTCCAAAATTTTGAAAGAGGTGTTTTCATGCAATACTTTACTTCAAAAATAACAAAACTAGTAGTACTCACACTATCTTTTTTCTTACTGTCAGCTTGCGGACAACAAACGTCTCCTACAAAAACTGAAGTTACTAAAGAGGATACTGCAGCATCAAAAGACAGTACAAAAAATGAGGATAGCCAAAAGACCGAAGACAGTGTAAAAACTGAGGACAATGCAACAAACGAGAATAACGCAACTACTGAAAACAACAAAAAAAATGAAAACAGCGTAACAGCTAAAAACAGCACAAAAGCTGAAAACAACACAACTACCGAAAACAACAAAAAAAATGAAAACAATGCAACCCCTAAAAACAATACAAAAACTGAGAGCAACGCAACTACTGAAAACAACAAAAAAAATGAAGATAACGACACAGTTAAAAATAATACAAAACCTGAAGCAGAATCTAAAAACACACAAAAAGAACAACAACCAGCTAAGCAACCAAATAAACAAACTGATACTATTACATTCACAAGTGAAGATGCTGTAAAAGTTCTAGAAAAAAGAATGGGAGCTCGCTCAGATGAAATTCGTTACGGCTCCGGCGAAGACAAACTAATTGGCACAATAAATGGTATTAAACTATACGACGTCTTATACGGACGCGAATCTCCTGAGAACTCGCGTGCTCTAAATTTTGCAGTGGGATCTGATGGAAACCTATATGATTGGTCAAAAGCTCAAGATGGTATTCTTCAACCACTTAACGGCAATTAATAAATTATTCTATGAACATAGTAAAAGCCAATCGAAACGAATCGATTGGCTTTTACTAATACTCACTCCAAATTTTCTCGCCAGTATACGCATCTATGTAACGAATTTCTCGACTACATTCGAAGGATTCTTTATGATTTTCATTCATCGTTTGTTTATACAGTAGTTCGTATTTCGTTTCCTCTGCATCAACATCTATATGCCATTCTAATTTAACTCGGATGGCCTCTTTGTATATTTCTAGCGCTTTTTCTTTTGTCACTTTTGGTGTTGTTTCATATGTGAGCAATTCTTTTATAATGCTGCTAGATTCTCCTGAGTAGTGCATCACAGCACCATTTTCTGTATTGATGTTAATCGCATATAGTCTATTGGAATCCCATTCACATATACAGAAAAGGTAAATCTTTCAATCCCATCTTCTGCTTCTTCACGTTCTTCCCAAAGACGAAGATATTGTGTGCTATCTGGAATAACTCGTTCTAAAAATTGAAGTGCTTTTTGTAAACATTCCTCTCTAGACAGTATTTATTTTACTTCTTTATCGTCTGTCAGTTTTATAAAACCAATTAATTCATTGGTTGATTTATCAATCGTAATGCAAACTAAATTATTATATTTTAACATCGGTAAATGCTTTTTAAAGAATTCATTCATTATCTTTTGGATTCATCATACTCTCTCCTTTATTACAATTTAAGGTAATTATAATAAACAAAACCAAAAGTCATTAGCAAAAAGACAAAAAGCTGAAACAATTAGTTCATACGAATTTCACATGAATCTATTACTATAAGAATTGTACATAGTGAAATTACTAACAATGACGTTTATTCATATATAATTTCATTTGAAAGGGGTTGAAAAGATGAAAACTAAATATCGCTTTATGATCTCATCATTTGCTGCTTGCGCCTACATGATTTGGTGTTTAGTATAATAACAACTTCACTTGTAAATAAGAAAAGGTGTGTATATAAATGGAATATAACCAATCAACCGTTAACTACTGGAAAGCTTTTGTATTACCTTATACATTTGCTTTAGAAGAGTTAAAAACTAAATTTGAAATTATGAACCGGGAAGCTCAATTTTTAGAAGACTACAACCCGTTTGAACATATAAAAACAAGACTTAAACAACCCGAAAGTATCATTAGGAAGCTTGAGCGTAAAAATTTATCACCAACAGTTGAAAATGCTCAAACACAATTACAAGATATTATTGGCATCCGTATTACATGTTGCTTTGTAGAAGATATTTACCATTTAAAAGGGGTTATTGAAAATCGTGGAGACATGGAAATTGTAGAAGTAAAAGATTATATTGCCAATCCAAAAGGAAATGGCTATAAAAGTTTGCATATGATTATTAAATATCCATTGTTACTAAATTCTGGTACGAAAGATGTATTTGCAGAAATTCAATTACGTACACTTGCGATGGACTTTTGGGCAAGTTTAGAACATAAACTTTACTACAAATATGAAGGAAATATACCTGATTATTTGAAGGATGAACTACATGACGCTGCTATGAAAGCTGAAGATCTCGATAATAAGATGGCAACAATCCGTCAAGATATTGATGACATTGAAGCATGTTCAAATCAAATTTTATTACCACTTTAAAAAGGTTCTCTCCTATGAGAACCTTTTTTTATTCCGCTATTTGCGGGCAGTAAGACTCCCACTGATTAAAGTTTCACTTTATTTCTTCTCTATCGTACGAACTTCTTCAATCTTCCACCCTTCGTCTTCTTTTCCAAGTGCATACTGCATTTTCTTTTGAAGAGTAACCCCTCCATCTACTTCTTTTTCCTCCGTTTCAACAATAACAAGCCCACCTTTAAGAGCTTTCATATTCATATGTTCCAATTCTATTTTCTTATTTCCCTTTTGAAATGCCGCTTCCTTTTGTGTTTTTAAGTCTTCAGCACTAGGCATCTTCTTTGAAAATAACTCCATATGCTCAGCAAGATTTTTTTCATTCGTCGTCCGTACAAATGCCTCAATAACATCTTGAATGGATTTCTCTTCTTCTTTCGTTATATGTACCTTTTCCTCAGTTTTTCCAGCAGATTTTTGTTCTATATTATTCTCTTGAGATTGACATCCAACTAGCAATAATACAAATACTAGAAGGAATCTTAATTTCCCTAAAAAAACTCTCATCTTTCCATCTCCTAAAAAGAAAAGTGAGGCATTTCGCCTCACTTTCATTTATAATTAGCGTCTTCCTTTATTCGGGTCGCCGCCGCCAACAATGTCAAAGACACGTTTAGCTATATTTGTATTCTCTTGAACGCCAGAGAATAAGTATTTACCCGGTCCGAATGCATATACGTTTACATCTTCACCTGTATGTCCACCCGTTGTCCAACCTGTAACCGAACGCTTATTGAAGATATCTTCAATTGCATTATCAATCTTTGTTACATCTTTTGATGGAGCTATATCATTTACAGCTTTAATTTCTTCTGGTGTTAATTGTAGATCAATATACTTTTTCAATGTTTCTTCTACATTTGCACCTTTTACAATCTCACTTGCCATAAAGTCTGGCGTACGTTTCGCAGCTTTAATCGGATCTACTTTAAAGTTATACTCACCATTCGCACCTAAAGATAATCCGCCAGTAGCATGGTCTGCAGTTGCAACAACTAATGTGTTCTTATCTTTTTTCGCAAACTCAATTGCTGCTTTAAACGCTTTTTCGAAGTCTTCCATTTCACTCATTGCACCGACAATATCATTATCATGTCCAGCCCAATCAATTTGACTACCTTCGACCATTAAGAAGAAACCATTTTTATTTTTGTTCAAGCGCTCAATCGCGGTATTTGTCATCTCTTCTAATGAAGGTGTTTTGTCAGTACGGTCAATCATTTTGTCTAAACCACCTGGTGCAAATAAGCCAAGAACTTGATCGCTTTTATCATTTAATAATTGATTACGATCTGTTACATAACTATAACCAGACTTCTTAAATTCTTCTGTAAGATTGCGGTCTTTTCTAACAAAGTTATTTACGCCGCCGCCAAGCATAACATCTATTTTATGCTTACCTTTAATTTTCTCATCAAAGTAATCATTTGCAATTGCGTCCATATTTTTACGACTAATATCATGTGCACCGAATGCAGCTGGTGTTGCATGCGTAATTTCAGACGTTGCAACGAGTCCCGTTGACTTCCCTTTTTCTTTCGCTTGCTCAAGCACTGTTTTCACTTCAGCTTTATCATTATCTACTGCAATAGCTGCATTATATGTTTTTATACCTGCTGACATCGCAGTAGCTGCCGATGCAGAGTCTGTAATATTTTCATGTTCATCTTCTGGATATGTTTTTTGTGTTCCTACAAGATGCTTATCAAATTCTGTAGATTCCATCTCAAATGTTTTTGGATTATCTTTCATATAACGATGAGCTGTCATATATGAAGGCCCCATACCATCCCCAATTAATACAATGACATTTTTAATTTTTGCATTGTTTCCGTTCTCATCCGCATTAACCTCACTAGAACGCGTAAAATTCCATGTTGCTACCGAAGTAACTGCTAACGACGCCACAACTGCAAATGGCCATGCTTTTTTTACAAACTTTTTCACTGTCTTGTCCCCCTAATTAGGTTATTCATTTCCCACTATCAAATTTAATATAAGACTGTTAAGAGAAAATGAGTTATATGTAAATTTTTTGTTAACTTATGTAAATTTCAGTTATAATTTGTATAAGTTTGTCTTGTCATATCAAACATACTTCCCTTTACAAAGAAAAATATAAACATGTTGGATTTTTTTAATACGAACCTATTATTTTACATTTCGTAATATTATTCTTATTTTTTCTAATTTAAATAGAAATATGGTGAACTTTATGAAAACAGTAAAACTAGACGAATCTTCCATTCCAGATTTACTCTCTCTTTGCAAATCAGTCGGGTGGTTACAGCATGAGATTTTTATGAAAGAGCAATTCCATATGTACCTTTCCATTGGCACAATTTTTGGCTATGTACATGAGAATAAACTTATTGCAGCGGGCGGGGTCTTTTCGTTTGCCCCTGGATTTTCTTCTATCGGTATGTTAATCGTGCATCCTGATTTTCAAAGAAAAGGAATTGGCCGTATTTTGTTAAACACTAGCTTAAAAGTAACTCATCCATCGCTCCCTATTACGCTCATTGCAACAAAAGCTGGCGAATCCTTATATGAATCTTATGGATTTCAATCAATAACAACAATTCATCGTTTCGAAAAACAAGCGGCTCATATAAGTACAAATTCTTTTCCCATAAAACAAATTCAGCAAGCCGATCTTCAATCTCTCATTTTTCTTGATCAAACTGCGACTGGTGCATATCGTTCTAAGCTTTTTTCATCGCTACTATCGAGAGCAACTTACTCCTTTAAAATAGAACGGGATAATCAAATAGATGCTTTTGCTTTATGCATACAAAAAGGAGATGTACTATGTATCACTCCGCTTATTTCAAAAAAAGAAAAAGACGCTATTCAGTTATTAGAAATGATTTGTAAATCGTGGAGTGGGACGATACGCATTGATGTTCCGCACTCACAATTCATATTCCGCCAATTTCTTCAAACAGCAGATTTCCAGGAAACGCTCCTTTCACCTCTTATGATAAAGAATGGTAATCAACTTCCTGGAAATCGTAATATGCTATTTGCTATGATAGATGCAGCGTTATGTTAGAAAGGGGACACCTAATTGAAGCGATTTAGCTATTTTATGGTAGGTTGTCTTACTCTTACACTATTAGTAGGATGTAGTGCAGCAGAAAAGCCAGTAGAACAAGTAAAACAAGTTAAAAATACAATTACAGCGAAACTAGCTACCGAGGAAAAAATGGTAGAGATAGATGGTCAAACGATTTACTTTAAAAAGATTGGTGATGAAAAACCACCTTTACTTATGATCCATGGATTTGGAGGATCATCCGATGGTTTTCAAAAGATTTACTCAGATTTAGCAAAAGATCATACGATTATTTCTGTTGATGCTTTAGGATTCGGACGTTCCTCTAAGCCGATGGATTTTTATTATTCTTTTCCAACTCATGCAAATTTGTATTATAAGTTAATGAAAAAACTAGGGTATGACTCATTCGCAATACTGGGACATTCGATGGGCGGAGAAATTTCTCTTAATTTAACATATTTATACCCTGAAGCGGTTACTCACCTTATTTTAACTGATGCTACAGGCGGCCCTCATACACTCGTTAATAAACAAGGTTCACCAAAACCAAAGGTGTCGACTGATTTAAGTGCCGTTTCTTCTATTGCAGATTATGATGAGAGCAAAGTTAAATTCAAGCGTAATGATGAAGAGCATTATAATAAAATGAAATTATGGCCTAGGCGTCTTCAAATCAATGCAAATGAAATTAAGCAACCAACTTTAATTATATGGGGAAGAAATGATAGTAGCGTTTCTTGGAAAGAAGGAGAAACTTATCATCAATTCTTAAAAAATAGCACTTTCCATATTATTGAAAAAGGTTATCATGCTCCATTTCGTCAAGAGCCACAAGAATTTGTAGGGTATGTAAAAGATTTCTTCGAGAAAAATCCTATAAGTGCTGAAAAATAAACGGGTATCTCATTTTGAGACACCCGTTTTCATATATTAAGCAGCTTGTCTTTGGCGTTTTTGAGTTTTTGATCCTAATACTTTCGGTATAACGAAGCCATCAATTCCAAGTTTTCCAGCATTCATACCAGAAACAAGAACGAACATGGATAAGATAACCATTTCAGGATTTACACCAATTGACCCACTAAACATATAGGAAAAGTTCATTACAAGACCGAAAAAGACCGCTGTTTTTGTTAAACAGCCCACAATTAAACCAATTCCGACTAAAATTTCTCCCCACGTCACAAGTGTATTAAATAAATCAACGTTTGGAATTGCAAAATCTTGTAAGAATGATGCCCACCAGGATTGAACAGCTGGTTGTGCTCCTTTAGATTTTTCAATTGCACCTTGTAAATAACCAGTTGCATCGAAGCCTTTTCCTTGTAGTTTACCGATTCCAGCCATTACCCATGTGTAACCAAGATACACTCGAATTATCGCTAATACAAAAGAAACTGTTTTGTTTTCTCTTAAAAATTGAATAATCATATCTTCCTCCTAAAGTTGTAATTAAGTCAGTTACAGGTAATATAATAACATTAGTTACTTACTTTTAAAATGTTAATTGTGAATAATTCTTGACATACATACAAAACATTAAATACTAACGTATATATAGTAACTTTTATTACCTGTAAAAACTTGAACATATCATACCACAGGTGATAATCATTTTCATTGAAAAAGTGTAAAAAAAATGTGAGTTAAATGTGAAACACGTTTATTCGAATATAGAATAAACGTGTTTCACACTATTTCTATAATCGAAATGTATGTGTCTCCTCATCGATTAATCTCGCTTCTTGAACACCTTCTTCTAACATTTTGTCATGGTTAATAAGCCTGTAAAATACAGCGTATTGTAAACATAAGTGCTACATTTCCATCTACATAAGCTATCGATTTAACATGTGATTTTGTATCACTATGTAAAAAGGATTCTACTAGTTCCCCCCCAAACTCATACCAACCATTTAAAATATGTGTAATATGCAATTTTGCATATTACTTAATTTCCGCTACGCCAAAGTATACTCTCTGCTCATTTAAGTCGTACACATTTCCCCCTAACTCTTCCATTACAAATCCCCCTCCTATAAGTCCATTTCATACATACCCGTTTCTTTCAAAAAATCAGCTCTAGTTAAAGCGACTTTCTGTAAATATTGCCTATACGCTGTAATTGTTCCATCATGTGAAACGATACAAACTTTTTCTGCTCTTAACTGATAGCACCAGTGCAGAAATTCATCTACTATTTGCTGAAATTCCTTCTCCGAGATAATATTGACTCCCTCATTCCATAACAATTCATTTGTACTTTCTTCTAATGAAAAATGTGGAAATAAATTTTTTATTACCTTTCGATCTAACAATTGATCGCACGGCAATGTTTTGGCGGATTCCCGATAAGGGAAAATACGCGGGGATATATATGGATGAACAATTTTTTGACAAGCAACTTCCGCACCCCATATTGCCGCAGTTTGTAAAGTTCGAAGTGTAGGACTAGCGATTAATATATCCTTTTCTTGTAATGGTACATCGCACTGAAGTAATTTAGCCTGCTTCTTTCCCACACCCGTCAATGGCGGATTCACCGCTTGTAAACTTAATGGTAAATCTTTCGTATGCTCACCTTCACCATGCCGAACAAAGACAAGTTTCATTCTCCTCTTCCTCTCACTATGAAATAGTCTCACATATTTCTTCCCTAATTTTTTCTTTACTCCTGCTATTTTAAAAAGCAGAATGTAAAAAGTGTTTGACATCAATATTCGGAAAATATTACAATTATATATATGTAAAATACTTTTTACAAGAAGAGGAGGATTACAAATATGAAATGGATTATCTTCTTTATCGGAATGATCATATGGGGATACATAAATGGCTTTTTTAATAGCGATAAAACTGCTAATCCTTGGATTACAGATGATGAACGGGAAACAAAAATTAAGCAGAAGGCAATTATCGCAAGCTGGTCTGGTGTTTTCATGTTTTGTATCTTTAACCTCTTAAACAAATGGTTAGGTTTAGGAACGAGCGATACATCACCTTACTTACCAGCTCCTGTCGCAACTATTTTAAAAGAAAATGTAGAGTTACAAGTTTTACTTATGTCATTCATTACATATGGACTATTTTACGTATACTACCGAAGAAAACTAAGCGCTTAACTTTTATCTCATGATTATCCTCCTAAATGGTTATAGTAACTAGGACGTAATGAAAAAAGGAGAGATATAAAAATGAGTAACTCAAATGATTTTTTAGATACATTACATGAAAAACAAGCAAAAGATGAACAAAACAGAAAGCGCCAAGGGAACGGAAACCCTGCGAAAAAAAAGCCAAATAAAACACATAAATAACATTGAAAAACCTGCCTAACAATTATATTTTAGGCAGGTTTTTTTACTCGTCTTTAACCGAAACGACATCTTCCCAATTCCATTTCTCATAATACCACTCTGGCACATCTATATTTTCAATCCACTTCTTTTCATATTTCCCATCGTTATGAGCAAGCCATATATCAGCTTTCTTACGATTTGAACGGATCCATAACAATTGGTTGCTCGTCTTAATAAAAATAGGATTATAATCGCCTTGGCTATTAAATGGCTTTGTAATTTGATGTTGTTCATCGCTTATACTATTTACTTCATATAAAGATGGTAGTGGTCTTTTTTCTGGCGGAGTTTCTATCCCTGCTTCTTTTGCTCGTGAAACGATAATTACATTATCGTTCTTCCATGTGAAATCCCAATCCACATAGCCTTTTGGAGTAAATGTATTTTGCTGGAGAGCCGGCAATTCTTTTATTTTTAAATGCTTATTCTCTAAAGCAACTCTCCCGCTTCCTTCAATATAGGCTAATATATTTTTTGATGGCGCCCATTTGAACCATTGTGTGTTTAATAACATTTGATCTACTGTTTCAAAACGACTGCCGTCTGATCGAATTAAGCAAAGTGTATTACTATCCGCTGACAAAGAAGCTGTTGGTACTACCAAAAACGAAATCCACTTTTGATCTGGCGACCACTTAAATCCACTTCCAACTAATGCTAAAAAGTCATCATGCTCATTCGGTAGTGCATATAAATGTTTCATCTTATGAGGATTCATATTTGCATCCTTTTGTATTTCATATAACTGAGCACCTGTCCATCCTGTTGGAAGCAAGTACGCTTCTGATGATACAAGAAACTTCTTACCATCAGGATACCATGCATAGTCACCTGCACCATTGGCTACATTTTCAAAATCTGCTTTCTTTTTTTCAACATCAAATATATTTAATGTACGTGCAAATACAAAGGCAATTATATTCTCTGTTGGTGACCATTGATAATTCGATGTTGCTGATTGAGATGGTGTAACTTTCTTGCCATCTTTCAGCCGATACAGTTCAAAATGATTTCGCTTCTTTCCTTTTGCATATGCAAGCCATTCTCCATTATGTGACCATTTCGGCCCTGTTATGTACTCTCCTTTTGTAATTTGTTTTTCTTTTTCACCGAATTTAATCCATAGATTATGATTACGAATAAAGGCAACTTTCACTCCATTGTTTTCTGCGCTAGTAATAGAACTTGAACAGAAAAAAAGGCACAGAATCACGATTCCACTTACTATAAACCTTTTCATATAGCACCCCCATTTCCCTCATAGCATTCCTCACTTTCCACTTACAATATGTGAAAAATATCCATTCGACATAATCCCAAAAAATTTCCCAAGAAATTTTCAATTCAAAGAGGATTGGTAGGAATTATGTCGAATGTATAGTTTAGCCAACATCCGTTCCTATAATTAACGACAAAAATGTAATATTTATTTTTGGAAAATTGGCACTTTTTATTAAGGGGAGTTTCAATGAAGAAAACTACATCTACACTATTAAGTATGGCGCTCGTCTTTTCGAGTTTTGGAGCTTTAAGCGCCCATGCTGAGTCACTGCAAAAAGAGAAGCAATTTAGTCCACAGTTAAAAGCGAATATTGAACAATGGGGAGAAAACAAAATCGCGCAAAATGTTGAAACAAAAACATCAAAAGAAATTTCAGTCATTGTAGAATTACAGCATGCTCCACTAGCTTCACAAAGTAACATTCAGCATGCTCCGGATCTAAAAAATAGCAATGTGCAATCATACCATGCGCAACTAAAAAAGGCACAAGAGGATACAACAAAGAAAATTAAAGAAAAAGCACCGAAGGCAACGATAAAAGAAACATATAGTACATTATTTTCTGGATTTTCTATTTCTATCCCAGGAGATCAAATTGCTGCTTTAGCTTCTTTACCTGAAGTAAAAGCAATTTATCCGAACTTAACATATAAGTTACATGAAACATCAAAAAGCCCAGCAGATCAAGAAACACCAAATGTTGGCGGCCCTACAGTTGGTGCACCTGAAGCTTGGAATTTAAAAGATCCAACTGGCAAACCCCTTGATGGAAAAGGAATGAAAGTCGCTATTATCGATTCAGGTGTCGACTATACCCACCCTGATTTACAAGCAAATTATATCGGTGGCTATGATACAGTCGATGAAGATAATGATCCGATGGATGGAAACGTCCACGGTACCCATGTTGCTGGAATTATTGCTGGTAACGGAAAAATAAAGGGGATTGCTCCGAATGCTTCTATACTCGCTTACCGTGTCATGAATGATGGTGGTACTGGTACGACCGATGATATTATTCAAGGTATTGAGCGCGCTATTCAAGATGGTGCCGATGTTTTAAATCTATCTCTTGGTCAAGATTTGAATGTACCTGATCAGCCTGTAACATTAACGTTAGAACGTGCAGCAAAGCTTGGGGTTACTGCGGTCGTCTCAAATGGAAATGATGGACCAAAACCTTGGTCTGTTGACGCTCCTGGTAACGCAAGTAGTGTCATCTCTGTTGGAGCATCTACAGTTTCTATTCCATTTCCAACATTCCAATTAGCTGGTTCCAATAAATCTTACCAAGGATTACCGTTATCAAAAGCAGATTTCCAAGTAGGAAACGATGCTCAGCTTGTATATGTTGGCTACGGTAATCCAAGCGATTACGCTAAACAAGATGTGAAAGGGAAGTTCGCCCTTGTTTTACAAGGAACTTCGAGCACGTTAGTAAAAGCAGAACAAGCGAAACAAGCTGGCGCTCTCGGCGTGCTACTAATTTCTAACGAAAAAGAAATTAATATTATGCCCGAATATTTTGGACGTGAAGATGTAGCTCTTCCAGTTATGCAACTATCAAATACAAATGGTGAAGAGTTGAAAAATTTAATTACAAAACGAAAGAAAAATATAAAAATTGGACAACCAAGCCAAACCGAACTTATTGGTAACTTCAGTTCAAGAGGACCATCACAAGGAAGTTGGCTCATAAAGCCTGATATAGTTGCACCTGGAGTGAAAATTACTAGTACAGTACCAAGAGGTGGCTATGAATCTCACAACGGAACAAGTATGGCTGCGCCACAAGTAGCGGGAGCCGTTGCTCTGCTGCGTCAAATGCATCCTGATTGGACGACAGAACAATTGAAAGCAGCTCTTGCCAACACTGCAAAAACATTAAAGGATGTCAATGAAAATACATATCCTGTCATGGCACAAGGATCTGGTTTAATTAACATTCCAAAAGCAGCAAAAGCAGATGCATTAGTGAAACCAAACAATGTAAGTTTCGGTCTCATTAAACCTAATAGTGGCAAAGTGAAGTTAACACAAAATATTACGTTACAAAATCTTTCTAACAAAAAGAAAAACTTTTCAACTCGCATTGAATTACTAGATACAAAAACAAAAGTTCAGACTTCTTTCCCTTCTTCTATTAGCATTAAACCGAATAGTAACATCGAAAAGCCTTTTACTATTACTGTTGATAGCTCCTTACCACAAGGTGTATATACGGGAAATCTATATGTAAAAGAGCAAGGGAAGACTGAAGAAATGCGTATTCCATTTACATTTAGCATCGATCCGAAAGAATACAAGCGTATTGATGGCCTTGAAATCGTTAATTCTACTTTCAGTCCAAATAATGACAGAATACTAGATGACAACCTTATCAATTACTATTTAGTTACACCAGTTGAGGATGTAACGTTTCATGCTAATTTAATTACGAAAGACCGAGTAACATATAAAGGAATCGTTCATCAAGGTAAGAATGAAACACCAGGTTATAAATCTTTCAAATGGAATGGTACGAAAACTGATGGATCACCTCTACCTGATGGCTTATACCAAATTGAAGCTGTTGCTTCTAATTCTGGAGGAGAAACGAAACAAACAGGAGCTGTATTTGTCGACCGCACTGCACCGAAATTATCGTCTGAAGTAGATCAAGAAAACCTCGTAATTAGAGGGAAAGTAGATGATATACTTTTAGATTGGATGACAGAATCCGGATGGGTTGCTCCAGGACATCCAGTAACGATACAGTATGAAATTAATGGAAATGGCGTATGGGAGAACGCATTCCTGAACCATTGGGAGAAAAACTATGAAATTTATTTCGATCGTAATCAATTACAACAAGGGAAAAATACAATCCACATTGCAGCAACTGATGCAGCCGGAAATACATCTAATTTAAATGTTGATTTAGAAGTAAAATAATAAAATTATTGTTGACAAGCTTTTAAATATAGTTTTATAATACAAAACATAGTTTAGTTGAACGAATTATATATCGGCTTTGAAGGAATACTAGTAGCGACTTATATCCCTGTCTCAGAGAACTGATGATTGGTGCGAATCAGTACATATACAAGCGTGAATTACAATTCTGGAGCTTCTTTCCCGTAATGCTTTTTATGCATGAAGAGAAAGACGGATTTTTCCGTTATCTTAAAGTAAGTGGTAAACAATTAATTGTTTACAAATAGGGTGGTACCGCGATTTTTATCGTCCCTATCGGATTTTCCGATAGGGGCTTTTTTGCGTCCTTCCCTTTTAAATAACTTCATATTATACGCGTTGAAAGAATCGCAGTAGTATCTTATATCCCTGTTTCAGAGAGCTAATGGTCGGTGGAAATTAGCACATATATAAGTACGAATTACAATTCTGGAGCTTCTTTTTCGTAGTGCTTTTATGCATGAAGGAAAAGACGGAGTTTTTCCGTTATCATTAGTTGAGATGTAAGTACCTTTTCACTTACAAATAGGGTGGTACCGCGATTTTTTCGCCCCTATCGGATTTTCCGATAGGGGCTTTTTCTATTTCTCACACAAACAGTTGTTAAATAATTCCGAATCTTATGATAAGATTTTATAAGCGCTTACATTATTTAAGGGAGGTGGTGCAATCTATACGAACCGGTATTCATTTTTATAGAAAAAAAGGAGGATGTCTAAATGACAAAGAAAACAGAAATTCCATCACATTTAAAACCATTCGTATCCACACAGCATTATGATCAATACACACCGGTGAATCACGCTGTTTGGCGTTACATTATGAAACAAAACCATAACTTCTTAAAAGATGTTGCTCATCCCGCCTATGTTAATGGACTACAATCATCTGGTATTAATATAGATGCGATTCCAAAAGTAGAAGAAATGAATGACTGTTTAGCACCAAGCGGCTGGGGCGCCGTAACGATTGACGGACTTATTCCCGGCGTAGCATTCTTTGATTTTCAGGGGCACGGATTACTACCAATCGCAACAGATATTCGTAAAGTAGAAAATATCGAGTATACACCAGCTCCTGATATCGTTCATGAAGCAGCAGGACACGCACCGATTTTACTTGATCGTACATATGCAAAATATGTGAAACGCTTTGGGCAAATTGGAGCGAAAGCTTTCTCCACAAAAGAAGAACATGAAGCTTTTGAAGCTGTTCGTACATTAACGATCGTAAAAGAAAGCCCGACTTCTACACCTGAAGAAGTTGCAACTGCTGAAAATGCTGTAATCGAAAAACAAAACTTAGTTTCTGGTTTATCAGAAGCAGAACAAATTTCACGTCTATTCTGGTGGACAGTGGAATACGGCTTAATCGGTAATATAGATGACCCAAAAATTTACGGTGCTGGTCTCCTTTCCTCTGTCGGTGAAAGTAAGCATTGCTTAACAGATGCTGTAAAGAAAGTTCCATTCTCAATTGAAGCTTGCACCGGGACAACTTATGACGTAACAAAAATGCAGCCACAGCTATTTGTTTGTGAATCATTTGAAGAGTTGACTGAGGCACTTGAGCAGTTCTCTACAACGATGGCATTTAAAACAGGTGGCACAGAAGGATTAGAAAAAGCAATCCGCTCCGAAAATCATGCTACAACTGAGCTAAGTAGTGGATTACAAATTACGGGTACATTTACAGAGACAATTAAAAATGATACTGGTGAAGTTATTTACACACGAACAAGCTCACCAACTGCATTAGCTATTCATAATAAACAACTAGCAAATCATTCTACATCTGTGCACAGCGATGGATTCGGGACACCAATCGGATTACTAGATGGTGATATTGCATTAGAAAATTGTACAGAAGAACAATTACAATCATTAGGCATTACAATTGGACATAGTGCAGAGTTTACTTTTGCAAGCGGCATTCATGTAAAAGGAACAGTAACAGACATTGTAAAGAATGATAAAAAAATTGCTCTTATCTCCTTTATAAATTGTACAGTTACTCATAAAGATCGCTTATTATTTGATCCTTCATGGGGAGCATTTGATATGGCTGTCGGCTCACAAATCACTTCTGTATTCCCAGGAGCGGCAGATGCGGCTGCATTTTTCCCGATGAATGAAGAAGTACAAGAAACTCCTGATCCACTTGTACTGAATGAGCTTGAACGTATGTATCAAACAGTTCGGGATATACGTAACGATAGTATTTTACACGATACTCATACTGATCAATTAATAGCTATTCAAGAAGTATTAAATAAATTTCATCCGAAAGAATGGTTGCTTCGTCTTGAAATTTTAGAATTGCTTTTAGAACATAATAAAGGCCACGAAGCATCAGCGGCATTATTGCAACAACTTTCTACTTTCACAACTGACGAATCTGTAACACGTCTTATTAACAACGGTCTTGCGTTACTACAGGTAAAGGATGTGAAAAATGATGCTACGACTAACTAATGAAGAGGTACAAGAAGAATTAGTTAAGCTGGATAAATGGACAGTGAAAGATGAAAAATGGATTGAAAGAAAATATATGTTTTCCGACTACTTAAAAGGAGTCGAATTTGTCTCTGAAGCCGCCAAACTATCAGAAGAACATAATCACCACCCATTTATCCTTATCCAGTATAAAGCAGTCATTATTACTTTGTCATCATGGAATGCAAAAGGTTTAACCAAACTAGATTTTGACCTTGCAAAGCAATTTGATGAACTGTTTTTACAAAATGAAAAAGCGATTATACGAAAGTAAAAAAGAGAAGCCTTTAATTAGGCTTCTCCTTTTACTTTAAAATGTATACCATGTCCAAACGGATCCTTGGCCTGTAATATTCCATCTTTGTACGTAGCAACTACGCCAATATATTTTAAGCTTTCACACACTTGCTCTTTTTGTTTTTCATCTGCTAGTACAATGGTGAAATATTTCAAGCCGACGGAATTTGGCATTTGTGGTGGTATCCCTTCACCTTGCCACGTATTTAAACCGATATGATGATGATAACCACCTGCGGATACGAACAACGCTCCATTACGAGCTGGGATTGTTACTTCAAAACCAAGACCATCAACGTAGAAACGTTTCGCTTCTTCTAAGTCAGCTACATGTAAATGAATATGCCCCATCACAGTACCAGCCGGGAACCCATTCCATGCACTTCCTTGCTGCAATAATTCTTCACCGGCTAATGGGTTACTAACAAATGGTAGCTCTCCATTCTCATCACGCCAAACTTCTTTTTGGCGATCATGATAAATTTCAATCCCGTTTCCATCTGGATCAGCTAAATAAAGAGCTTCACTAAAGTAATGATCGGCTCCACCGTGCAGTGGATATACCATCTCTACAAGATGACGAAGAATGTTCGCTAAGTCCTGTCTGGTTGGTAATAAAATTGCGTAATGATATAACCCTGTTCTCCCTCTTTGCTTTGGTAAAGCTTCTTTCTTTTCTTCAATGATAAGGAGTGGTTCTTCATTTTCATTCCCAAATGTAACGACTGTTTTCTCTTCTTTTAGCACTTTCATACTTAATACTTCTGTATAAAACTCTAGTGATTTCTTTATATTTGATACGTATAGATGAACAACACCAAGTGTTGTTTCGGGATGAAGTTGAAAGCTCATCTTGTTATACCCCCATTTAAATTAGTTCTTCTTTGACATTTTCTCTTTTAAGAAATTATCTACAAAACCATCAGCTTTCGCAACAAATAAATAAGCACCCATTGCTAATAATGCAAGTTCTAATTCGAAGCCAGGATTTTTCCCATCTCCTAATAAACCAGCTGACCATTTCACTTTTACAATTGCTCCAACCATAACAAGTGCAAATAATAATCCAATATATCTTACACCTAAACCTAGAATTAACAATAGACCACCAACTAATTCCACTGTTGCTACACCGTATGCAAGTCCTCCTGGTAAACCAATGCTTGTGAACCACCCTGCAATATTGTCAATTCCTGATTGGAATTTTGTTAAACCGTGCATAAAGAACGTTACCCCTAACACGATACGAATAATTAAGTTACCGATATGTTGATTCATTTCATTCTCCCCTTTATAGTTTCCTTATACAAAACTTTTATTTACATTACAAAACATACACTAATTTTTTTTATTCGTCAATTCATTTTCAGTGGGAAAATATATATTTTTTTTGCTATGATACAAATAGTTGTTTACAAAAAGGAGCTTGATTTTATGAATATTGGTTCTGCAATACGTGAAATTCGTCAACGTAAAGGCATAACAATTGCACAAATTTGTGAAGGAACAGGTCTTTCTAAAGGTTTTATGAGTCAGGTTGAAAATAATAAAACATCACCATCTATCTCAACTTTAGAAACAATCTCCATTTTTTTAAATGTTCCCCTTCCTTATTTACTGTTAGAACAAAAGGATCGAATGAAAATTATAAAAAAAGAAGAACGGAAATACAGCGTATACGGTAAAGATGAACAAAGAATTGAGCATGTTGCTGAGCAAGGTGGTCTCCGCCTATCTTTAGTAGAAATTTCTGCCGGATTCCCGAAAGAAAACTCACCAAATGCTCATGAAGGCGAAGAGTGCCATCTTGTATTACGCGGAAAACTGGAAGTTCAACATGGTGAAGACATTGCAATTGTAGAAGAAGGTGATTCTTTCTCCTGGAATGCATGCGTTCCCCATATTGTCCGTAACATAGGTGAAGAATCTGCGTTATTACTTATCTCTAGTCATGCTGAAAATCGAAAACGAGTTTACTAATTGATAAAAAAGAAGCCTGTTACGAAACAGGCTTCTTTTTTATCCCCTTATAATTCCATAACTCGTCCCAACCAGTACAGTCTTTTCATGTTGATTGCGATAAACGGACTCAATTGAAACTTTTTTATATCCTTCCATTTGCTCAATATTTGTTAATGTTAATTCACAAGTAATCGTATCACCTGTAAAAACTGGTCTAATGAACTCACTTACTAATTCCCTCGCTATGTAATGTAACTCTTCTCCTACTTTCGTACCAATGCTAGCAGTCAATAGACCATGAACCATTAATCGTCCATTCTCATCATATTCCATATGATGTCTACCTTTATCGCCTGTAATATTTGCAAATTCAAAAACTTCTTCCTCAGTAAACCTTCTTTCGTATTTAAATACATCCCCAACTTTTACATTCATTTTTATCCCCCGTTTAATAAACTGAATTTTCTTTTATTTTATCACAAAATAAGTCTCAGTTCAGTTTATATTATTAAAATAGCGATCCTTTTTCTTCACTACCTTATAATTTTATCGATGCCCATCCTTTTTTGCCACTTGATACCCATAATACGCACATGTTCCATTTCTTGATAACTCTCTTACTTCAAAACCACAACTTCTATAAAAATCAAAATTGCTAGCGGATGTATGCGCAAACCAATCGCCATGCGGAAGCTTTTGTAAACAAAGAGCTACAAGTTTCTTACCTAATCCTTTTCCCCTATACTCACACTTCACAACTAAATTTACTATGTTAGCAACCATGATTTGATCAGAAATCACTCTAACCATCGCGACCATTTCTTCTTCATCCCAAATTGTGAAAGCCCATGTGGAATTTTCAAATGCTATCGTAAATTTTTCAATTTGCCAAGAAGGGATATTATCATTACTCCAACCGGCATCTTCAAATAAAGTTTTAATTGCATATGCTGGTACACCGTTCGTTCCCTCACGAATAATAAGTCCATTATGGTAAATATACATGTAATCCCCCCTTTATTTTTATATACCATTCTCCAAAAAATGCAATTCACCTTTTTTCATCCAACCCGCTTAATGGAATAAACGAGAACATCCATCTCATGAAATGAAGTTGTTTTCTCATAACTAAGCCCTGTTGTTCTAGCAACAAATATTGAAGCTGGGTGGTTCGGATTAATAAGTGAAATTAATTTATTCATTTGTAATGCTTGAAAACCATAGTCTCGAAATGCCGCCGCAGCCTCTTTCGCATACCCTTTCCCCCAATACTTAGGAAGTAACCAATAGCCAATCTCAATTTCCTCTTTTCCATCTACCTTCTGCTTGACAAGTCCTGCATGACCAATTCGTATCCCTGTTTCCTTTTCAATCATTACAAATAAACCGAGACCGTTTTTATAATTTGGAAGTACCCTCTCCTCCAAACTTTTTTTACATTGCATAAATGTTTTTAACGTTCCATTTCCAATATAGCGCATTACCTTCTCATCCCCCCATAAAGAAGCATAAAACGGTAAATCATCCATTGTATATTTGCGAAATTGTAAACGATCTGTATGAAACACTCTTTTATTCACTCCCATCATTTTGAACCTCATTACATAACTATATATTTCAAACTACTTAAATGTTAAATAATTTTTATCAAGACGCCGCTAAAAAGAAAGAAAATTCAGTCTTATAAAAATGTATTATATCAAAAAAAAGCAGTAGACAAAAGAGTGTCTACTGCATCCATATCATAACTAGTATTAAGAAAACTACAATTGAGGGGGTGTAGGATTTTCATATATACTAGATACTTATCCCGTTCTAACGGGCGGTAAACCTTCCAATCTTTTGAGTGGAAAGTTTACCGCACATAAGAACTTTGCGGTCATTAAGAAAGCACTGTTAAGTATTCAAATACACGCTGAGCTTTTTCTCCACCCATTCGTGCATGTTGAAGTAGCGAGATGCCATGCGGGCCAGGTGCAAATAACGCTTCTGGTTGTACTACTAAAATAGCTTGTACAACTTCAAGTTTCCCAAGCATAGCCGCTGCAAAAATATCCATCCGAGCTCCCTTTTCCAGTAAATAAAGCGCAATATCTTTACGTCCTACATGGGCCGCTGCTCCTAAGGCACTTTCCCAATCTGAGCCGCCCCAATTATAAGAGGCATGAAGTAAGCTTGGCGATTCTGCCAATAGTTCCTGTACTTTTTCTAAATCTCCGTGAGCTGCCATAACAAATTCTCTTACTAATTCAATGGTAATACGTTCTTCTGTTTGCATCGCTCTGCTCCTTTTTTAGAAATTCGTTTCGGTGTAAAAAATGGCTTGTCGCTTCCTTGAAAAATATCTACTTCTATGCCAAATACATGTTGAAACATTTGTTGACATAATACTTCTTCTGGTACACCGTCATACTGAATCTTTCCTCGCTTTAATACGAGTAAACGATCACTATATTGAGCCGCTTGGTTAATGTCATGTAAGACCATTATAATTGTCATACCAAACTCCTCGTTTAATCGTTTCACAAGTTCCATTACTTCCAACTGGTGAACGATATCCAAAAAGGTTGTTGGTTCATCTAATAATAAGACATTTGTACGTTGTGCTAGCGTCATCGCAATCCAAGCACGTTGTCTTTCTCCTCCTGATAAGGATTGTAAAAGACGATATTCATACCCTTCAAGATTTGTAACAGACAATGCCCACTCAATAATTTCTTCATCTTCTTTGTTTAAGCGACTACTCCATGATTTATGAGGACCTCTTCCGAACTCTATTAGTTCTTTCACTGTTAAATCTAATTGATGATCATGCATTTGTGGTAACATCGCTAATTGCTTCGCTACATCTGCACTCTTCATCGTATGAATATTTGTCCCATCTAAAATGATATTTCCTTCGCTTTGTTTAAGTAGCCGTGCTATTAAACGCAGCAAAGTAGATTTCCCGGATCCATTCGGACCGATTAAACTAACGATTTCTCCAGCTTTAATATGTACATTCATATTTTGCATTTGAAATCTTTCAGAATGTGCGTAAAACACTTTGTTAACGGAAATCACGTTGTTTTCCTCCTCTATGAATTAAATATAAGAAGAACGGACCACCTAAGAAGGACAATAAAATACCAACAGGCAATTCGATTGGATCGAACCAACTTCGAGCTATCGCATCCGCGAAAACAAGTAATATCCCTCCGCCAAGGCATGATAATGGCAGTAAATATTTATAGTCATTTCCAACTAATAAACGTAACATATGCGGTACAACAAGACCTACAAATCCAATTAGACCAGAAACACTAACCGCAATTCCAGCTAACATTGTACTTACTACTATTAAATAAAACCGACTTCTTTCCACGTTATGCCCTAATAATTTCGCCATTTCATCCCCAAGCATTAATACTCGAATGTGTTTAATACCGAAGAAAGCTAATATAATAGCGAATATTGCATAGTAAATAATCATATTTAAATGTGCCCAGCTCACACCACCAATACCGCCAGCTAACCACGGTAACACGGATTGTACTTTGTCACTATGTAATAACATTAATGCTGACGTTGCTGCACCAATTAATGCATTGATTGACACACCTACTAAGACGATTCTTGAAGGCGGTGCCCCTTTTTGCCATGATAAAGCATAAATGACCATCGCTGTTATGAAAGCTCCTAAAAACGCTCCTAGCGGTAAAAAAGCCATGTGCTGAGGAAATAGAATCATAATTACAATTGCTACAAGACCCGCTCCAGATGAAACCCCGATAATTCCAGGGTCTGCAAGAGGGTTTCTCATAACCCCTTGCAGTAATGCTCCAGATGTAGCTAAACACGTTCCTACTATAAACCCAACGAGCACTCTCGGTATGCGAAGATCCCATACAATCCGATGAACTGTCGAACTTTCATCTTGTATCCCTGTTAGAATGTCTCGTAAAGAAAAAGATAAACTTCCTGCGAAAAGACCGTAAAAAAGACTTAGAAATGTTAATACGACTAAAGTAACTGCTATTATCCATCTTTTCTTTGCAAAAGGATGTTCCTTTTCTCTTACTATTTCACTACTCTCCATACTTATCATTTCCTTACATCTTGTATACTTTTATACATGAATTCCATCGCTTCTGTAACTTTTGTCCCAGGATTTGATCCAAATAAATCTGGTGGCAAAATAACTACACGATTTTGTTTTACTGCATCTAAATTTTTCCATGCTTCATTTTTCATCATTTCGCCTTCAAATGCTTTTTTCACACTATTGGGATCTCCATGTGTAATTAAATAAATCACATCTGGATTTGCTTCAATAATACGTTCTATACTTAGCTGTGCATATTGCGGATATTCTTTCATTTCTGGAAAACCAGCTGCGATATTTTTCCCGCCCGTTTTTTCTAAAATATCCCCTGATAGAGATGTTGGTAATGCTGCTAAATAAGTGCCTGGTGCCCCATACACTAGCAATGCTTTAACGTCACTCTTTTTCTCATATTTCTTCATTTGATCATTAATTTTTTGGTTAAGCTCTTTTGCTTTATCTTCTTTCTTCATTACTGTTCCATACATTTCAATACTCTTTTGAATATCTTTTACAGAGTTGGCTGAAGAAATGATTACTTTTGTTCCTTGCCCTTCAACCGTTGGAATATTTTTTTGGAATCCATTATTAGCAACAAGTACGTCTGGCTTTAAACTAGCAATTTGTTCAAAGTTTGGCTGATGTGCATTTCCAATTACTTGTGTTTTTTGCAAATCTTCTGGAAGGGGAATTTTTGCATCTGGACGCCCGACGATTTTTCCTCCTAAAGCGTGGATAACATTCATGTCACCCATACTTAACGTCGCAAAACTTTCAGGAACTTTATTGAATGTTATCTTTCTGTCTGAGAGATCGGTAATTTCGATTTTGTCTGTTCCTTTATCTGTTTTTGTGGCGGATGCTTTTTCGTTTTCTTTTGCACTGCAACCTATTAATAAGAAAAAAATAGATAAGATCGCTGTGAACAGCGTAATGGATTTTTTCATTCTTTCACCTCTAATTGATAATGATAATCATTAACTACTATTCTACTTTAATTGATATAGATTATCATTGTCAATATAAACCGCATACATTTTCTTCAAAAACGAAAAAACGCTACAAAAAGATTTTTTCTTTTCGTAGCGCTCTATTTAACAATTTTCTTCATATTCGCTCTCCTCTAATTGGTCACGCATCGTTCTAACACACTTAAAGAAGAAAAAAGCAAGAACTAAAAATACAACAATACTCCCCATCATAACAAAAGACTGCACCATATCTTTGACTCCGCTTGGAATTAATAAACCGATCATTAAAAATGTACTTATAGACAAAAGTACTTGTCCGAAACGGGTATAATCTGCTATTTTTCCTTGTAATTCTTTCATCTCTTTATCACTCCCATCCTCACTTTATCACATTCTATTAAGCTTAAAGACAAGTAAATAGAACCAAACTGGGAGATGTTTTCCAAAGTAAAAAAGAGCCACTTAAATGCGGCTCTTTTTTATCTATTATACGCCTTTATACGCTTCCATATAGACTTCTTTTAGCTCTGAAATGAGCGGCAATTTTGGATTAGCTGTTGTACACTGATCTTCAAACGCTCTTTCTGCTAACATTTCCACAACAGCTTCAAATTGTTCTTTAGCAACTCCTTGTTCCGCGATACTCATATTGATATTTAAACTTTTTCCAAGCGCAATAATCGCTTGGACGAGTGATTCCACACCTTCCGCTGTTGAGCTTGCTGGAAGCCCGAGCATCCTCGCAATATGTGCATAGCGTTCATCTGCCACAAAGTGCTCATATTTTGGGAACAATGCGTGTTTCCTTGGCTTAATAGCATTATAGCGAACTACATGCGGCATAAGAATTGCATTTGCGCGTCCGTGTGGAATATGGAATTCTGGTCCAAGTTTATGTGCTAAACTGTGATTAATACCAAGGAAAGCATTAGCAAATGCCATCCCTGCAATCGCAGAAGCGTTATGCATTTTTTCTCGCGCCTCTTCATCATTTCCATCTTTATATGCCCTCGGTAAATATTTAAATACGAGATCAATTGCTTTTAACGCTAAACCATCCGTATAGTCATTTGCCATAACAGACACATATGCCTCAATTGCATGTGTTAATACGTCCATGCCAGTATCTGCTGTTACATGAGGTGGTACTGTCATTACAAATTGTGGATCAACAATCGCTACATCTGGTGTTAATTCATAATCAGCAAGCGGATATTTTATATTATTTTTTTTATCTGTAATAACCGCAAATGGTGTCACTTCTGAACCCGTCCCTGATGTTGTTGGAATGGCAACAAATTGCGCTTTATTTCCTATTTTAGGATACTTACATGTACGTTTTCTTATATCTAAAAACTTCTGTTTAATTCCATAGAATGTTGTTTCTGGGTGCTCATAAAATAGCCACATCCCTTTTGCTGCATCCATAGCTGAACCACCGCCAAGTGCGATAATTACATCTGGCTTAAAGCTTTTCATCATGTCCGCACCTTTAAAAACAGTTTCATCTGATGGATCTGGCTCAACCTCGAAGAAAACTTCAACTTTCACATCATTTGCATGTTTACGTAAATAGTGCGTGACCGTATCTACATATCCATGCTCAACCATCCCTGGATCCGTTACAATAAATGCACGTGAAATGTTAGGCATGTTTGCTAAATATGCTGTAGCATGTTTTTCAAAATAAATTTTTGGCGGTAATTTGAACCACTGCATATTCTTTTTTCTATTTGCCAGCCTTTTTATATTTAGTAAATGAGTAGCTGTTACATTTTGGGAAACTGAGTTTTTTCCGTAGGAACCACATCCAAGCGTAAGGGATGGAATAAATCCGTTATATATATCACCAATTCCCCCTTGTGATGAAGGTGCATTTACAATGAGACGGCAAGCTTTCATACGCAATCCAAATTGTTTTTGTACTTCTTTATTTGTAGAATGGATGACTGCTGAATGACCTAAACCGCCAAGGTCTAGCATTTCTTCACAATATGTAAATCCTTCTTCTAATGAATTTGCTTTTACACAAGCTAATACTGGACTCAGTTTTTCACGAGATAGTGGATACGCCGATCCGATCCCTTTAATTTCAGCTACAAGCATTTTTGTATCTTCAGGCACAGTAATCCCTACTAATTCGGCAATATACTGTGCTGATTTCCCAACAATATCACTATTTACTGCACATGTATTTTCATTAATAACAAGCTTTTCTAATTTTTCTCTCTCTTCTTCTGTTACAAAATAACAATTATTTGCAATCATTTCTGTTTTAACATCATTATAGATTTCCTTATCTACAATGATAGCTTGTTCTGACGCACAAATCATACCGTTATCAAATGTTTTCGATAAAATCAAATCATTAACAGCTCGTTTTACATGTGCCGATTTCTCTATATAACATGGTACATTACCTGGACCTACACCTAACGCTGGTTTGCCAGTAGAATACGCTGATTTCACCATACCAGCTCCTCCAGTTGCTAGAACGAGCGCAACACCTTCATGATTCATTAATTGTTTCGTTGCTTCGACAGAAGGTCTGTCAACCCATTGAATGCAGTGCTTTGGTGCACCAGCCTTCAATGCAGCATCGTATACTGTTTTCGCTGCTGCAATAGAACATTTTTGTGCAGAAGGATGGAATGCGAAAATAATTGGATTTCTCGTTTTTATCGCGATTAATGCTTTAAACATCGTTGTCGACGTTGGGTTGGTTACCGGCGTTACTCCAGCTACTACACCAACCGGTTCCGCAATTTCTATTATTTCTTCATGAGGATCTTCATGAATAATTCCTACCGTCTTGTCTTTCTTTATACTATGCCAAATGTATTCAGTGGCAAAAATATTTTTAATGCATTTATCTTCATATACACCACGACCCGTTTCTTCAACAGCCAATTTCGCAAGCGGCATATGTTGATCAACACCTGCTAGTGCCATTTTATGAACAATGTTGTCAATTTGCTCTTGTGTAAAACCTTCTAATGCTTGTAAAGCTTTTTGACCGTTATCTACTAACGAATCAATCATCTCTTTTACTTCCTGCATTTCATTTACAACTTTCTCTTTGACTACCATGTAAATTTCCTCCTATTCTACTATTCCGGTCCTTATATGTCCCTATAGGTCAAAATAAGTCCCAATTATCGCAAAAAAAATAGAGTTGCCTGCCTACATGAATTTCATTGTTTGTGAAACATTTCACAAGTTTGTTCGTGAGTAACATTTCATGAATTCAATATACATGAAATTATTTCATTTGTGTATGTCTATTTTGTGAAACATTTCACAAAATGATGTAATAAAAATGCACTGCTCTATATTAGCAGTGCATTTTTTATCCTTTTCGGCAAGAAGACTCCATCTGATTTGTGTTACGGGTGAAACCCAACAATTCAGGTGGAGATGAATTGCCGTCAGAAGGTAGACCAAACACCTTTGTTTCGTTCATAACAATTTTTTAAAGGGAGCATTTGTTCTTTTTTGTCTTACGATATAATCTGTCGTAGATAAGGAGGGAATAGATTGTACGACAACGAAATTGGATAATAATAATCATTCGGTTACTTGAACCAAAAGGAATTACGATGAAGACCATGTTCACATTTTGTTCCGTTCAGTTCCAAATATTGATTTATCAAAAGCGATTAACAGTTACAAAAGTGTTAGTTCTTGTCTCGTGAAACGAGATTTCCTAAGATAAAACATTATCTTAGGAAAGAAATAATTTTAATAAACTCTCTGAGAAAGGTGGTGAAAACAATGGCTAAAAAGAAAGCAGTGAAAGTATTACGAAAACAAAAGAAAAGAGAAACCATACAACGATTCACTCAAAAACAGAATATAGGACGAGCTTGCCTTACTGCAAAAGAATTTCGTTTACTGCAACGCATGTCGCATAGTTCAAAAGCATTGCGCAATGTTGGATTGTACACGATTAAACAAAGTTACTTGAACAATAACAAGATGGCTACTGTAAAAGAAGTGGACACTGCCATGCAAACCGATATGAACTACTGGGGCATGCAATCAAACTCTGTTCAAGCGATTCGTAGAGCCTTATTTACAGAAGTGAGGAGCTTTTTTAAAGCATGGGAACAGTGGAAGAAAAACCCTGAAACATTCACAGGTCGTCCTAAGTTTCCAAATTATTCTCGTTCAACTGACAAACGAATCATTGAAATCTACCAAGTTCCAAAAGTGGATGATAACGGGTATTGGATGATTCCGATGAATGTTGCATTCAGAAAAAAATTCGGTTCCATAAAAATACGTATGCCTAAAAATTTAATAAATAAACAAATCTCCTACATTGAGATTGTACCGAAGCAAAAAGGTCGGTTCTTTGAGGTGCATTATACATATGAGATGCACGTTTCTCATATGAAGAAACAATCCACGACTACTAGTAACGCTTTGAGTTGCGATTTAGGTGTAGACAGATTAGTAAGTTGCGTGACAAATACAGGTGATACATTCTTAATTGATGGAAAAAAACTAAAATCCATTAACCAATACTTCAACAAAACGATACGTAATTTGCAACAGAAAAATATTGAAAATGGACTTTCAAAACGCGTTGTAACGAATAAAATGGCTGCACTTTGGCATAAACGAGAAAGACAAATAAATGGTTACATTTCACAAACTGTAGGCTTGTTGTTTAAAAAAGTGAAAGCATGCAACATAGATACGGTTGTCGTAGGGTATAACGCTGGTTGGAAACAAAAATCTGATATGGGAAAAAAGAATAATCAAACATTTGTTCAAATCCCATTTCATAAACTGATTGCAGCAATTGAGAATAAATGTGTAAAAGAAGGCATCCGTTTTTTAAAACAAGAAGAAAGCTATACTTCAAAAGCTAGTTTTCTTGATAAAGATCCGATTCCAGTTTGGTCTAAGGATGATAGGACTCATTATCGCTTTAGTGGCAAACGAATCACTCGTGGTCTGTATCAAAGTAAAGCAGGAACATGTATCCATGCTGATATTAATGGTGCATTGAATACATTGGAAAAATCAAGAGTTGTAGAATTGCATGAAAATCTTAAAGTGAAAACGCCGATTCTATTAGAAGTGCAAAAACGTAAGGCTGTTGCTTCGCGCATAGCTTAGTGGGTGCGTCAACCATCCATGTGTACTCGACTTGTCGGGGCTTGTAGCACACGCCGGATTCATCTGAGTGGTGGCTTCTTCCACAAGGAAGAATTGCTCTTTTTCGAAAGGGTGGTGCAAGTGGGAAAACAATCGTTCGTTGCCAGTACCAACCAAAAACTTACTTGGGGTGTTACCGTAAGGTGGCATGAATACTAGAGCGTCAAACTGTCTAGCGATAGACGAAAAGACCTAGAGTTCTAACTCAAAGCCCCCACTGAAACGCTTCATCTCAGCGGGGGTAGTTGACTATGCTAGCGCTTGTGCTAAATCTTCAATTAAATCTTCACCATCTTCAATACCGACTGAAATACGAATTAATGTATCTGTAATTCCTAACTCTTTGCGGCGATCTGCTGGGATTGATGCATGTGTCATTTGAGATGGGATAGAAATTAAACTTTCTACTGCTCCTAAGCTTTCAGCAAGTGTAAAGTATTGTAATTTCTCAAGTACTTTATTTAATGTTTCTTCACTATCTACATCAAATGAAATAATAGCCCCAAATCCATTTGCTTGTTCTGTTGCTAATTCATGATTTTGATGTGATGCAAGACCTGGGTAATATACTTTATTTACTTTTGGATGGTTATTTAAAAACTCAGCAATGGCGCGTGAATTCGTTTCATGTTCTTCCATACGAATTCCTAATGTTTTTAAACCGCGAAGTAGTAAGAAGCTATCTTGTGGGCCAAGAATACCTCCTGTTGAGTTTTGTACAAAGTGAAGGTCTTCTGCTAATTGCGGGCTATTTACAACTACTAGGCCTGCAACTACGTCACTATGTCCTCCTAAATATTTCGTTGCACTATGAAGTACAATGTCTGCTCCTAAAGAGATTGGCGACTGCCAATATGGCGTCATGAATGTGTTATCAATAATTGTTAATACATCTTTCTCTTTAGCAAGAGTAGATATTTTCTTAATATCAGTAATTTTTAGTAATGGGTTCGTTGGTGTTTCCACATAAATCGCTTTCGTATTTGGACGAATCGCTTCTACAACTTCCTCTAGGTTTGTTGTATCTACAAATGTATGCTCAATGCCGAAACGGTTTAGTACTTTTGTAATAACGCGGTACGTCCCGCCATAAACATCATCTGTTAAAATGACATGATCTCCTTTTGAGAATAGCATAATAGTTGCTGTAATAGCTGCCATCCCTGAACCAAATGCAAATCCTGCATGACCATTTTCTAACACTGCAATCATTTCTTCTAAAGCTGAACGAGTTGGATTACCAGTTCTAGAATATTCATATCCTTGGTGCTTACCAACTGCTTCTTGTTTGTACGTACTCGTTTGATAGATCGGTACGTTTACAGATCCAGTTGAAGGTTCTCCTATGCGAATACCATGAATTAACTTTGTCTTTGCTCTCATTTTTTATTCCCATCCTTTGTATATGTCTTTACTTAAATAGCGCTCACTACTATCAGGAAAAATCGTTACAATATTTGTACCTGGTGCTGCTTTCTCTGCCTCAAGTAAGCTTGCATGAAATGCTGCTCCTGAAGAGCTCCCAACGAGAAGGCCTTCCTTTTTCGCTAATTCTTTCACTCGTAAAAATGCATTTCGATCAGAAATTGTATGAATTTCATCAAAATAAGATGTTTTTAAAAATGGTGGAATGAATTCAAGACCAATACCTTCTGTTTCATGTGAACCAGCTTTGCCGCCATTTAAAATAGATCCTTCTGGTTCTACAATAACCGTTTTAATATCAATATTTTTTTCTTTTAAATAAGACGCAGTTCCCATAAACGTACCGCCAGTTCCTGCACCCGCAACAAATATGTTAATCTCTCCATTCAGTGCGTCCCAAAGTTCAGGACCTAGTGTTTTGAAATAAGCACGAGGGTTTGCTTCATTAGCAAACTGACTTGGAGAGTATGAATTTGGTATTTCCTTTACTAATTCTTTTGCCTTTGCAATTGCGCCGGTCATTCCTTGCTCAGTCGGTGTATGCACAACCTTTGCACCTAGCGCTTTCATTAATTCTTGTTTTTCAATACTAAATTTCTCTGGTACACAAACAATGACGCGTAAATCATGTTCTAACGCTGCAAGTGCCAGTCCAATGCCGGTATTTCCAGCCGTCGGTTCAATGATTGTTCCGCCCTCTGCAACAAGCCCTTTTTCTAACGCATCTTCGATTAATTCTCTTCCTAAACGATCCTTAACGCTTCCGCCTGGGTTGTAAAATTCAAGCTTTGCAAATAAACGGACTCCTTTCGGAAGTGAAAAACGAGTAATTTCTACGATTGGTGTATGGCCAATCAACTCATGAACTCCACGATATACATTCATCGTGTTCTCCCCCTTATTTGCCAATAAAGAAAAGGCAACTGTATGTATTTTCTTTATATGAGACAGTTGCCTTTTTGTTACATTACTTTAACTCTTCTAGTACCTTTACGATAAAGTTTGTAGAATGAAGAGCTGCTTGATCTAAAAATTGATCAAATGAAACATTTGATTCTTTACCAGCAATATCAGAAAGTGCACGAATAATAACAAATGGAACTTCATATTGGTGGCATACTTGCGCAACAGCTGCTGCTTCCATTTCTACTGCATAAAGATCTTCAAATTTATCACGAATTGCTGCAACACGGTTCGGATCACTCATAAATGAATCACCTGTTGCAATCATACCTTTTACAACTTGAATATTTTCTTCTGCCTGCATACATTTCTCAGCTAATGCAACTAATGCCTCATCAGCTTTAAATCCAGGTGGCATTCCTGGCACTTGACCATATTCGTAGTTAAATGCTGTTACATCTACGTCATGGTGACGAACTTCTGTTGAAATAACTACATCACCAACATTTAGAGAGTGATGGAATCCACCAGCTGAACCAGTATTAATTACTTTTTCAGGCTTATATTTTTCTAATAAAATTGTCGTTGACATCGCTGCATTTACTTTACCAATACCAGACTTTAGCAAGATTACTTCATGTCCTGCCAATAGCCCTTTCGTAAATTCAGAACCTGCAACAGTTTCTGTTTCTGCTTGTTCTAGTTTGTCACGTAAAATACGTACTTCTTCTTCCATTGCTCCAATTACAGCAATTCTCAATCTAATCCCTCTTTCTATTGCTTAGTTGCCTCCATTACCCAAACGAAATGATTTAATCTCGTAAACGTTACGTGGAAGCCATTGTTTTCAAAAATAGATTGCATGATCGGAATACGTGTATAGTATTCTGTTTGCAAATCGTTTGCTAACTGATGAAAACCTCTTTGTTTTGCTACTTCGACAGTTTTATCATATGCATCTTGATCTGCAAATATCGTATCAGCAAACACTATTTTACCACCTTTGTTTAGCAATTGACTATACTTCGCAATTGCTACGTCTTTTTCTTCATCTGTTAAATGATGAAATGCGTAAGTGCTCACAATAGTATCGATTGAATTTTGGACTTCAAATGAAAGAAAATCACCCTCCGTAATTGAAAACTCTTTTGGTAATTTCTCTTTTGCAATTGTACGCATTTCGCGTGACGGTTCTATACCGTAAACTGTGCGACCAGCAAGTAATAATTTATTTGTTAAATTGCCAGTACCAACACCGAATTCTAATACGTTGCCAAATGACTTGTTAACTACATCCTCTAAAATGTCCTCATAATGGGCGAAAACTTCTTTATATTGTATATCTTCGCCTTGTACAAATGAGTCGTACGTATGAGCCCATTCATCAAATAAACCATTAAATTCTGTTCCCATAAAAATTCCCCTTTTTCTTATCGGTTTTATCAGTATGATATTCTCTCTTTCTAAAAATGTCAATTGAAATGTACGTAGTATTTCCTTCTTTTCTTTGTTACACTATAGGTGATTACATAGGAGAGGGGTCGTCTTCGTGTCATTTACCTTTGAAATGTTAGAAGATAAAGTAGAGTTTTTTGAAGCGGCGGACTTAGCTTCTTTAGAAAAAAAAATTAGTGAGCAAATTGATAATAATAAAGCACTTATGCTCGAAGTACATCACATCTCGCATCAAATGGTTATGGATCCTGAAAGCAAAAGACCTTATTATAGTGCTGTTGTTCATTTTAAATTAAAGAAATTACGCTAACTAAAAAAGAGAGGCTCATAAGAGCCTCTCTTTTTTAGTTTAGAGTTTGAACAAGTACTGGTTTCCAGCCCTCATTTTCTACCCAATCAATATTTACATAATATTTTTTACCTGATTGCTTATCTTGGACATTACCGTACGCTTTATTCTTACCGTTATTTCCGATTCTATGAATAACTAATTGCTCTACTGGAACGTCAATTGCAGTGGAAATCGCTTGATTCATTTCATTCCAATCTGCTGAACCTTTTTTAAACGTCATCGCAGGTGTTGCACCTTGTTCTGTACCTACTGGCTTCCAAGAGGATTTCGTATACGCATCTGTTGCCTTTGGCTGTGTTTTTTCAGCTGGTTCTTTCTCGGTAGCTTTCGCTTCCTCTTCAGCTTTTTTCTTTTCTTCTTCAGCCTGTAGCTTCTCTTCTTCCTTCTTCTTAGCCTCTGCTTTCTCTTGCTCGTTCTTCTTCGTCTCTTCTTTACCTTTAGCTTTCTCAGCTTTATTCTCTTTTGTTGTTTGCTGAGTTACTTTTTTATCACTAGAAGACGCTTGCTCTTTTCTTTCAGGAACAAACAATTGATATGATACAATAGCTACTAATATTAATACAATTGCAATTGCAATATTTAAAACACCGTTTTGACGACGTTTTTGTTGTTTCTGTTGGAATCTAGATCCTCCTGCCATTCTTCAAACCTCCATGCAGTTTTTCATACTTGCTATTGTAACATTAAATCTAGAAAGGTTGAACATTTACAATAATATTTTCACGAAATGAAAACATTTCATAAATAATTGCAAGATTACTTTTCAACTTCTAATTGATGAATTGCTTCTACCATTTCTGCAAAAGCTGGTGTAACTACATTTACGTTATCTGTTTCTATATCAACTACAACTAAAGCATATCTTGGGTTTTCATATGGAAAATAACCTGCAAACCAGCGATTTACCTTCTCTCCTTTTCCTGTTTGTGCCGTCCCAGATTTTCCCGCGACAGTTAGTGGCAACGAACGGAATGCGGTTCCCGTTCCTTTTTCCATTGTTACAACGCCTCTTAACAACTGTTGTAATTTTTTCATCGTTTCATAAGAAAGCTGTTTCCCATTTAATTTATGATTTTCAAATGTAAAAAAGTCGGTTCCATTTTTATACACTATTTTTTTCACAGCTTTCACTTCCATCTTCTCTCCACCTCTAGCGATTGTCGCCATCATATTCGCTATAGCTAGAGGTGACACACGTACATCTTTTTGTCCGACCATCGTTTGAGCAATCGCTTTTCTACTATATTTATTTTCTTCGTTCCCCCAAATAATAGCACTCTTTTCTTCTGGCAATTGCTCAAATTCCGATGTATGAAATACCGAACCTTTCCACCCTACCTTCTTACTTGCTCCTAAGGCCTCTAAATACGTTTCTAATACTCCCCTATCCTTTTGCATTAGTTCATCACCTAATACGGCAAACGTTCGATTACAGCTTCTAGCAAAGCTTCCCTTAAAGTTTAATGACCCCATCATAACTTGTGGAAGATTTTCACCGTATAAATCCGTATTACAGTTAAATGTACGATTAAACCGCACCAAATTCTCATCAATTACTGCTGCTGCAACTACTGTTTTAAAAACAGACCCCGGAAAATGAGGAGTTAACATTTGATTTTCAAGTGTAGCTTTATATATCCTCTTATCATTCATCTGTAAAGAAGGCTTACTTACCATTGCTAAAACTTCACTATTCTTTATGTCTAGTAATACTAACCCACCTTTTTTTATTCCATTTTCATCTATAATCCTCTCTGCTCGTCGTTGCAACGTTTTATTTATTGTTGTTTGAATAGTAACTGGATAAAATGGATTTCCTGGTGAAGTGTATTTCGCCTGTTTCCCGAAAATCGGTTCTCCTTGTCGATCCACTTGATATAGTACTTTCGCTTCTCCATCAGTCAGTAAAAATTCATCAAATGATTGTTGCAATCCCGAAATACCAATTGGCGTTTGTTTCGAAGTTTTTTTCATTTCTCCATAACGCTTTTGAAATTCCTGTTCATTCTCTCCCACATCACCAATTAAATGATTTGCCTCTCCCGTTTGCTTCAGTCGAACTTCTGCTGCTACAATACCTAAAATATCTAATTGATTTACCTTCTCCATCTGCTCGAGCGTTAATTGAAATGGGATATTCCCCCTTCGTAATATAAATGCTTGATTCTTATTTTTCATTTGCAGTCTTATTTCTTGTCTCGACACACCAATGATATGCGCAATTTTCTCTAACATGTCATTTTTTATTTGTAAAAATGGAAAAACAATTAAGACTGGATATTTCTCTTCACCAATTTCCTTACCATTTCGATCTGTAAAATGCCCTCTTCCACTATCTACTGTAAGTGATTGTGTTCGTTGCGTAACACTTTTTTCAATCAAATTGATATTTCGATCAGTAAAGGATTCCGTATCAATAATCTGTATTTGGATTAAACGACAAAGTAATAAAAAAATCACACCCATAAAACAAATTAAAACAATTATAATTCTCCGTTTCATTTTCATAAAAAACACCTCGTCTATTGTAGTTTAGACGAGGTGTTTCACCTTTTATACAAATAAAAAATCACTCGTTTTCACACGAGTGATTTTTACGTTATTTTACAGAGATAATCTCTACTTGCATTTCTCCACCTGGTGTTTGGATTGCTACCTTCTCACCAATTTGCTTACCTAATAAGCTTTTTGCGATTGGAGAATCGTTAGAAATTCTTCCTTCAAATGGATCAGCTTCTGCGCTACCTACGATTGTGTACGATTCTTCGTCTCCACCTGGTAACTCTTTAAATGTTACTGTTTTACCTAATGTTACAACTGTAGACTCTTCACCATTGTCTTCAATGATAACCGCATTACGGATCATATTTTCAAGTTGTGTAATGCGTCCTTCTACGAATGCTTGCTCATCTTTCGCTGCATCATACTCAGAGTTCTCAGAAAGATCTCCGAAGCTACGTGCGATCTTAATACGCTCTACAACTTCTTTACGTCTTACTGTTTTTAATTGTTCAACTTCGTTCTCTAGTTTTTGCTTACCCTCTTGCGTCATAGGGTATGTTTTTTCTGTTGCCATGTTTTCCACTCCTTTTATATACCAATCCCCCGAAAAAAAGAGGAGTTCCATATGAAAACTCCTCCGCTTATATATAGCGGAGGTTTCTAGCACACATGGCACTAGTGGAGTTGTCACATACAACCCCTTATTCTCCAATTCTTCCTTATATAAAGAAGGTATGTATGGAAAGTTGATATAAATATGCCCTCACCTATTGGTAGGTGAGGTTTCATGTTTCATTGTATTCGATAAGAAGGGAAAAAATCCCTTCCTATCGTATATCTTTTACTATGCTATTACAAATTTACTTTTTGTTCAAGAATTGTTGCAATTTTTGTAACCATAATATCAATTGCAACATGATTTTGTCCACCTTCAGGGATAATAATATCCGCGAATTTCTTAGAAGGCTCAATAAATTGATTATGCATTGGACGTACAACGTTTACGTATTGGTCAATAACTGAATCCATTGTACGACCGCGCTCTTCAATATCGCGCTGCATGCGGCGTAAAATACGAAGGTCTGCATCTGTATCAACGAACACCTTAATATCCATTAACTCACAAAGACGTGGGTCTTCTAAAATAAGAATTCCTTCTAAAATAATTACATCTTTCGGCTCAACTGGAATAATTTTTTCTGAACGCGTATGCAATGTATAGTCATATATAGGCTTTTCCACTTGCTCATATGCAAGCAACTGCTGCAAATGGTCAATTAACAAATCATTATCAAACGCTAACGGATGATCGTAATTTGTTTTTAAACGTTCTTCCATTGGTAAATGGCTTTGATCTTTGTAATAATAATCTTGCTCCAAGATTAAAATGGAATGACCTTTAAAATGGTCAAAAATCGCTTTCGTTACACTTGTTTTTCCTGATCCTGAACCACCAGCGATTCCAATTACAACAGGCTTATTCGTCCCCATTCGACTACCACTCTTTCTTATTGAAGTATGTTTTTGCGCATCATATTATTCACATACACTGGTTGATCCACTTTGAATTTCACGATTTGCAACGGATGTCTCGCTGCATCTAATTCGTTTCCATCCTCATCCCAAATTTTCTCCACCGTCTGCGTAAAGTTTTCTATTTCTGGCCCAAAGAACTCCACTTCATGTCCTGGTTTGAAGTGATTACGTTGCTCAAGCGTTACGATGCCCGTTTCTTCATTATAATCTAACACTAAACCAGCAAAATCATACGTTGTTTTCTTACTATGATTTCCAAACATTTGCTCTTGATGTCCTGGAACCCCTTCAAAGAATGCAGGAGCTGTATCACGATTTGCACATTTATCAAGTTCATCTAACCATTCTTGTTTAAACTCAAAGTTATCCGGATCCGCACAATACGCATCAATTACTTTACGATATACAGTTGCTACAGTCGCTACGTAATGGATAGATTTCATACGTCCTTCAACTTTTAAGCTATCAATTCCAATTTCAATCATTTTCGGAATGGATAAGATTAAATTTAAATCTTTTGGGCTCATCGCAAAGTGAGCATCTTCTTCTTGGAATAGAGGAAGCTCTTTTGCATCTTTATGTTGTGATACCGTTTGAACTAAATCATAATCCCAGCGGCAAGATTGACAACAACCACCACGGTTAGAGTCACGCGCTGTCATATGGTTACTTAATGTACATCTCCCTGAATATGCGATACACATTGCACCATGGACGAATGCTTCAATTTCAATATCAACTTTTTCTTTAATTTCTTTCATTTCTTCATAGCTTGCTTCACGAGCTAATACAAGACGATGTAAACCTTCTTCTTTCCAATACTGTGCTGCTTTCCAGTTGGATAGTGATTGTTGTGTACTTAAATGCACCTCAACAGAAGGCGCTACACGTTTACATGTCTCAATAATAAGCGGATCGGCAACGATAATTCCCGTTACGCCAGCTTTTTCAATCCCTTTTAAATATTCCTCTAGCCCATCCATATTTTCATTATGTGCAAAAATATTTGTTGTTACGTATATTTTTGCTCCATATTTCTTTGCAAATTCAACGCCTTCTGCCATGTCTTCCAGCGTAAAGTTACCTGCATTAGAACGAAGACCAAATTCTTGTCCACCTAAATATACAGCATCTGCCCCATAATGGATAGCTACTTTTAATTTTTCTAAGTTACCCGCAGGGATTAACAGTTCAGGTTTTTTCACAATAACGCGTTTGCCATCGATCACCCGTGAAATTTCTTGTACAGTCATTTCCTACACCCTCCTCGTTTAGTAAACCGTTTCTTTAAAGAAGAATCCTGTATCTAACGGACGATTTACCGGTTGTATTTCTTCTATCTCTTTCAATAAATCATCTTTCACGTCATAATACGCATCACGATCTTCTACACATAAATCAATCGCTTTACGATATTTCTTCGTTACCTCAATAATGTATTCAGAACTTTTTAGGACACCATCAATTTTTAAGCTATCGGCTTCAGCATCGATTAGTTCCTCTAACTCATCGATGAAACAAATATCATTTGGACTCATAATGTGAGTACCGTTTTCATCTTCATAAATTGGATATTTGTTATTACGTTCTGGGTCGTATAAGAACATATTCTCTTCATACTTTTTCTTTTCGATGTCGAGATTACGCCCTTGATACTCAAAGTAGTTTCCTACTAGTGAACGCTTCGATTGGAACATGCAAGTCATACCGTGAATTTGTACTTCAAGTTCCACTTCAGCATTTTCTTTTAATTCAGCAATTTCATCTAAGCTAAGCTCACGAGCTAATACAGCGCGTTTCGCGCCTCTTTGCCCCCAATAGTTACAAGTAAACCAGTTTGTCGCTGTCGTTTCTGTATTCCAGTGAAGTTGCATGTTTGGTGCAACTTCACGAACAGCCATTAATACCGCTGGATCTCCGAAAACAATCGCATCTACATTTACCTCATTTAAAAAGGCAACGTAGTCCGTTAATTCTTCCACTTTATCATTATGGAACATCGCATTCATTGCAACGTATACTTTCACACCATTTTCATGTGCAATGTTTACAGCTTGTTTCACATCTTCACGTGAAAACTCTCCTGCCAAACGTAAACCAAACTTTTGTTCACCAACCATTACTGCATCTGCCCCTGCTTTCACAAGAGGTTCAATATCCGCCACCGCTCTAGGCGTTACTAACAATTCAGGTTTCTTCATACTTTTGTCACCCTCTCTTTTTACTTACAGCCACTCCATCGCCAATTGGGAAAATCGTTGTATCATATCCTTCATGGTTCATAAGCCATTCATTGTACGTCTTAATACGACGAATCAAACCACGCGTACGTCTATTTTCAATTTTCTCTTTTGTCGTCACAAGACCATGGTACATAACGTTATCTGAAATAATAACGCCACCAGGATTTAATAACGGTTCGTATAAGTCAAAAAAGCGACGGTACTGCCCTTTCGCTGCATCAATAAAAATAACATCAAATGTTCCATGTTCTTTCACTTGTTCGCCCGTTTCTAAAGCATCACCGTAAATAACAGAAATACGTTCTGTTACCGAGGAACATTCTATATATTCAAGTGCCTTTTCATATCGTTCACGATTGCGCTCTACTGTCACAATGCGAGAGTTCGGAATAGCTTGCATCATACGAATACTAGAATAACCGATTGCTGTTCCAAGTTCTAAAATACTTTCCGGTCCAATTAAACGTAAAAATTGCAGCATAAACTCCATTCCAAGTCGATCCATAATCGGCACATGGTTTTCAGTTGCATACTCTTCCATTTCAAGAATTAATTTATCTTTTGGATCAATAAATGATAATAGGTACTCGTTAACTGCATCCTCCATAATTGGTCCTCCTTATTTACATGGAGAAGTGCCTCTATGACGCGTCAACCTTTGTCTTTTCACACATAGAATGCAATAAAAATACAAGCCAGTTTCACCCTTAGCTTGTACGTCCCGTTTTGATATTAAAAACGATTCTTCTGCCAGTTTTTAACCCGATATATTTTACCACAAAAAAGAGGGATGTGCGACCTTTTTCGCTACCCCTCCCGATTTCATTGTTTTTTCGTAATGTATTTTTGCTTTAATGCATTATGTTCTTCTAATGTTTTCGCATAATACACTTCACCACTTGGTGCAGCTAAGAAATAATAATAATCTGTTTGCGCAGGATCTAACGCTGCTTCCACTGAATGTTTACCAGAGTTTGCAATCGGTCCAACTGGCAACCCTTTCACAACATACGTATTGTACTGTGAGTTTACTTTCAAGTCTTCGTATAATACGCGTTGTTTATGCTTTCCAAGCGCGTATAGTACCGTCGGATCCGTTTGAAGCGGCATACCTTTCGCTAAACGATTATAGAAAACACTAGAGATTTTCTGGCGATCTGTAAAGCCAGTGGCCTCTTCTTCAATAAGTGAAGACAACGTGAGCAGTTGATGCACATCCCAGTTCTTCGCTTTCATTTTTGCCTCATTTTGAACAATGATTGCATTCGTTTTCTCAAGCATCGGAATTACGATTTCTTCTAATGTCGTATCTTTCTTATAGAACGAATACGTCGCAGGATATAAATAACCTTCTAATGGATATTTAATATTACTATCAAAAATTTTATCCGTTAATAGCTTCGGATACTTTTGCTGCATTTTTTGAATAAATGCTTTATCGTTTAATTGACGCACAACATCATCTTTATTCCACTTTAATTCTGTCGCAATCACTTCAGCAATTTCAGTTACTTGCGCTCCTTCTTTAATCGTCACTTTATAAAGAGCCGGACGATGTACGTTGCCAGATGACATTTGTTCAATGACATCGTTAGCATTCATCGAAGGATTTAATAAATATGTACCTGCTTGTAAGCTTTTCGACTTAACTTTCGTATAAAAACTAAAAACTGTACCGCTGTTCACAGCACCTTTTTCTTCTAAAATCTCACCGATTTTACTTGTAGATGACCCCTTTGGAATCTCTACTTCAATCTCTTTTTTATTTCCACTATCAACTGGTCCTAATGCAGATGAAATATACGCATAGACTGATCCACAAACTAAAAGCAGTGCGATAATCGAAAATAAAAAAATGCGTCTACGCTTCTTCTTCACTTGATTCTCTACCAAAATTCTTCCTCCTTATTTAATTGTAGACCATATACACTTCCTCTATACAATGCCCTACAAACATAAAGCAAAACCAATCATTTCTAAATAATTGGTGACAGCTACTCATTTAAAGCCTCATTTCATACAACCCGTCTTATTATACTATAAACAATTAAGTAGTTTCGACAAAAAATCTGTCATTTTGCATTTGAATACAAAAAAGGCGAACTGTGTACACAGTCCGCCTTTTTATACATTACTACTCTTCGTCTTGCTCATCAGCAAGAGTGTTAAACATTTCTTGTACCATTTCCCACTCTTCTTCAGATTCAATTGAAAGTAATGTTCCGCCCTCTTCTTCACTTTGCTCGTATGCCATTGCATCGAAGATTTGGTCTCCATCTTCGTCTACTTCACCGATTGGCGAGAAGACTACGTAAGATTTTTTGCCGAATTTTTCAGCATCAAAAGTGAAAATAATTTCACATAAATGTTCGTTTCCTTTTTCGTCTACAATTGTAATTTGATTTTCTTCCATTTTGGTCACCTCTTATTTACTATCTAGAAATCCTTGTAAGATTACGACTGCAGCCATCTTATCGATTACTTGCTTTCGCTTCTTACGGCTCACATCAGCTGAAATGAGCAGACGTTCCGCTGCCATCGTCGACAAACGCTCGTCCCACATTACAACTTCTAATTGTAACAGATTTCGCAGGTTTTCTGCAAATTGTTGGCACGCTTCACCACGCGGGCCAATTGTACCATTCATATTTTTAGGTAAACCTACTACTATTTTGTCCACATTGTACTGTTTTACCAACTCAGAAATACGGTCAAAACCAAAGTTGCCTCGTTCTTCGTTAATCCTGATTGTTTCCAGTCCTTGTGCTGTCCAGCCCATTTCATCGCTCATTGCAACACCGACTGTTTTAGTACCAACATCTAAACCTAATATCCGCATAAACTACTCCTCACGATGATGTTTCAAGTAAGACTTCACAAGTTCTTCAATTAACTCATCACGTTCAAGCTTGCGAATAATGCTTCGTGCATCTTTATGGCGAGGTATGTATGCTGGATCTCCACTTAATAAATAACCGACGATTTGGTTAATCGGATTATAACCTTTTTCTTGAAGTGCATTATACACAGTTAAAAGTACATCATTCACATGGACACTCTGCTTTTCATCTTGAATGCTAAACTTCATTGTTTTATCAAAACCGTCCATTTCAAGCACCTCACTTGTAAGTAGTAAGTATAGGGAGAAGAACTTCTCCTCTCCCTACCATTGTACACTACTATCTCTTTATTTTGAAACAGATTTAACGTACTCTTGTACAAATGCTAAAGCTTCCTCAACTTGCGCTGGGTTTTTACCACCTGCTTGAGCCATGTCAGGACGGCCACCACCACCGCCTCCACAACGAGAAGCTACTTCTTTCACAAGTTTACCTGCATGGTAACCTTGACTAATTAAATCTTTCGTTACGCCAGCTAAAATATTTACTTTATCGTCATTTACAGACACTAATACAACAACTGCAGACTCTAATTTATTTTTAAGATCATCCATCATTGTACGTAAATTGTTCATATCTGCAACATTTACTTTCGCCGCTAATACGTTCACACCATCAACTGTCATTACTGAATCAGTTAAGTTTCCAGCTTCGATATTGCTTAATTTCGCAGCAAGAGATTCGTTTTCTTTTTGAAGTTGTTTTACTTCAGCAAATAAACCATCAACTCTTGTTAAAATATCTTTCGGATTTGTTTTCATTTTTCCTGCCGCTTCTTTTAATAAACCTACTTGATCGTTCATTAATTCGTATGCAGATTTACCAGTTACCGCCTCAATACGACGTGTTCCTGCACCGATACCAGATTCAGCAACGATTTTGAAAATACCGATAGAAGCTGTGTTATCAACGTGACAACCACCGCAAAGCTCTAAGCTGTAATCGCCTACTTGTACAACGCGTACAACATCACCGTATTTTTCACCGAATAATGCCATTGCGCCCATTTCTTTCGCTTCTTCGATTGCTTTTTGAGAAATCGCAACATCAATACTTTGCCAAATTTTTTCGTTTACGATACGCTCAATTTTTTCTAATTCGTCAGCTTGCACTTGACCGAAGTGAGAGAAGTCAAAACGTAAACGTTCAGATGTTACAAGAGAACCCGCTTGGTTAACATGCGTTCCAAGTACATCTTTTAATGCTTGGTGCAGTAAGTGAGTTGCTGTATGGTTTTTCACAACGCTACTACGGTTTTTCGTATCGATAAGAGCTTTTACAGCCGCTTCTTTCGTTAATGTACCTTCTTCAACAACAACTTTGTGTAAGTTTTGACCATTTGGTGCTTTTTGTACGTCTTTTACAAGAACTTTCACGCCGTTAGCAAGAAGATAACCACGGTCTGCAATTTGCCCACCGCTCTCAGCGTAGAATGGCGTTACATCAAGCATTAATTGTCCTTCTTCACCTGCTTGTAGGCTATCTGTGTACTCGCCATTTTTTACAAGTGCAACAACGTTACTTTCTGTTGCAACTGTACCGTAACCAACGAATTCGCTCGCTACTTTAACTTCACCAAGTACACCGCCTTGAACTTGCATAGAATCAACGTCTTGACGAGCAGCACGTGCACGCTCACGTTGTTTCTCCATTTCATTCTCAAAGCCTGCTTGATCAACTGTCATACCAGCTTCTTCTGCATATTCTTCTGTTAATTCAATCGGGAAACCGTACGTGTCGTATAGACGGAAAGCATCTACGCCAGAAATAACAGTTATTTTTTCTTCTTTCGCTTTTGCAATTACTTCAGCTAAAATTGATTCACCATCATGAAGTGTTTCATGGAAACGCTCTTCTTCATTCTTCACAACTTTTGCGATGAAATCTTTCTTTTCAAGTACTTCTGGATAGAAGTCTTTCATTACTTCTCCAACAACCGGTACTAATTCAAACATGAATGGACGGTTGATATTTAATTTTTTCGAGTAACGAACAGCGCGGCGTAATAAACGACGTAATACATAACCACGGCCTTCGTTAGAAGGAAGTGCTCCATCACCAACCGCAAATGTTACTGTACGAATATGGTCAGCAATTACTTTAAATGCCATATCTTTTTCTAAGTCACCATTACGATACTTCTCGCCAGAAATTGATTCTGTCGCCCCAATCATCGGCATGAATAGGTCTGTATCAAAATTCGTAGGTACATCTTGAACGATAGATGTCATACGCTCTAGACCCATCCCTGTATCGATGTTTTTCTTAGGAAGCGGCGTATATGAACCGTCTGGATTATGGTTAAATTGAGAGAATACAAGGTTCCATACTTCTAAGTAACGCTCGTTTTCTCCGCCCGGATATAATTCTGGGTCACTAAAGTCATTACCGTAAGCTTCACCGCGGTCATAGAAAATCTCTGTATTCGGTCCACTTGGTCCTTCACCGATATCCCAGAAGTTTTCTTCTAAACGGATGATGCGTTCTTTTGGAACACCCATTTTCTCATTCCAAATTGTGAATGCTTCTTCATCTTCCGGATGAATTGTAACAGATAGTAATTCTTTATCGAATCCGATCCACTTGTCGCTCGTTAGAAATTCCCAAGCCCAAGTAATTGCTTCTTCTTTGAAGTAATCACCGATTGAGAAGTTCCCTAACATTTCAAAGAATGTATGGTGACGAGCTGTTTTCCCAACGTTTTCAATATCGTTTGTACGAATTGATTTTTGTGCATTTGTAATACGTGGGTTTTGCGGGATTACACGTCCGTCAAAATATTTCTTTAATGTCGCTACACCACTATTAATCCATAGAAGAGATGGATCCTCGTGCGGAACTAGTGATGCACTTGGTTCTACTGCATGTCCTTTTTCTTGGAAAAAGTCTAAAAACATTTGACGAATTTGTGCGCCTGTTAGTTGTTTCATTGTATTTTCCTCCTTAAATATAAAAAACTCCCGCCCCTAATAAAAGGGACGAGAGTTAACTCGCGATACCACCCTAATTATGAATTGATTATTATAACAATCAATTCATCACCTCATGGTGCCGTAACGTGGCAAGACGGCAGTGATTAGCTGCTCTCAGGATTAGCTTTCTGTTACCCTTCATTTAAAGCTTCTTTCAGCCATTGGAAGCTTCTCTCTATAAATGGACTGTAACATACTTGTTCCGTCATTGATTTAATGTATTATATGACTAAATATAATAGAATTCTCTTAAGTTTGTCAATGTAGATAATAATAATTATATTGTACTACACACATTTTCGTTAGCTACATAAGCATCTACTTTTCATTTTAAATATCTTCTCTTTTCCAAAGAGGCCTCACATGAACGACCACTGTCCGAATGACCGCTAAAATAGGAACCGATATTAGTAATCCTACAATCCCCGCAACTTCTCCCCCTACTAGTAACGCAAACATAATAATCACAGGATGCATACGAAGCGACTTACCAACGATGTAAGGCGATAAAATGTTACTTTCCAAAAATTGCAAAATAGCAATCGTAATCCCCGCCTTAATGAGTAAACTCGTTGATACCGTTGCCGCAATCATCAACGTCGGAATCGCCCCTAAAATAGGACCAAAGTACGGGATTATATCCGTTACCCCAATAATAATACCGAGTAATAACGGATATTTCATACCGATAAACCAAAAAGAAAGAACAGATACTCCCCCTAATACTAAGCAAACAAATAACTGTCCTCGAATATAACTTCCGAGTGACTTATCAATTTCTTTCGCAAGCATTTGACCCGTACTACGCCACTTACTCGGAACTAGTTTCCAAAAAATATGATAAAACTCACCGTAATCTTTTAATATGTAAAATACAATGAACGGAATTAAGAAAATAATGAGCAATGAATCCAGTACACCACGTGCTGTGCTCATAACTTTATTTAAAAGCGTTTGTATCTTCATTTCTACACCAACGAAAATTTGCTTTACCTTTTCATGAATAAATGATGGGAAATTCGCTGTTTGTTCTGTAACTCCATCCATCCAAGAATCGTACATTTTTGTAAACTGCGGAAATTGTTCATTAATTTCTTGTAACTGTTTAATAACAACTGGCGTTCCTTTATAAATCCCATAGCCAATTCCGCCAAAGAAAAGAATATAAATGAGCAAAATAGCAAGTGTGCGTGGCATTCCTTCCTTATGGATTTTTTCAATTAAAGGGTGTAATAAATAAGCAATAAAACAAGCAATAAGAAACGGTGTGATCGCCACTTTAAATACAAAAATAATCGGTGCCCATAGTGGCTTAATTTTTAAAAAGACGAGCAAACAAAGAAAAACGAGTAACAATAATCCTAAACGATATATCCAAATGATTTTAAGATTCTTCACACGAAAAACCTCCTCCACCTTTATTTTGAAAATAAATAGGTTAGGTTATGTGCAAAAGTTTTAAAATCTTTTTATACAGACCATACTGTTTTTTAAAGACGTACATATATTTAACATAATAAGGACAACCACCCATGAAAATACAAAATGTCAAAATATAATCAGGAGGGCTCATAATGATCTTATTTATGCTTGCATTATCCGCACTTTTTATGCTTCTTGAATGGATTTGTATCGGGTTTGGTATTTGGAAAGGCTTCTTTATTCGTTCCTCGCGAAAAGAAAGAGCGAAGCACTTATGGCATTATGGAATGCTTGGCGTTGGATGTTACGGTTTATCTTATCTCTTCTCTGAAATCGGACTTTTATATTTGCATACAAGCACATAAAAAAACTCCCTTATCATGAAGGGAGTTTTTACGCCTTATAAATAAGACTTAATCATCTTACGTGCTTTTTTCACATTGCGTTTTGAGAATACATCTTGTTTGCGAGCATATTGATATGCTGCAGCTCCAACACCTAATGCGATTAATGAATTGCGTAGATTCAAAGTAAATCCCCCTTTTCGTTATCCGATCGTTCTTTCATTATCATCAAATAAATCATCAAGAGAGCTTAATGAACCATCTTCCTCTACTTGATGTGTATGGATTTTCCCCTTTGAAACCGATAATTCGATATAACAATTCCAGCAATAAAATTGGTTGACACCTATTTTTCCGATGTCTTTCCCTTTGCAATTTGGACAACTGAACATATGGCTTTCATCTCCTTACAGTCTCCCAGATTCTATTCGCCATTATGTCCAAACTGCATTCATTTATACATTGCTAAAGCCTTTCAACGTTATACGTTTGAAAGTTTCACTATATAATTTCACCTTGTTACATGAAATCATACGGTGAAATGTTTTCCACATCCATTTCTTCACCATTAACCGTCACCATTTGCACTTCGCCTTGTGATTCTTGCAATCGGCCAGCTAAAGTCGTTTGACGCATTGCATCATCAAGGCGATTCACACCGGATTGAAAAGCTGCTTCCTCCCCGCAAATAATAAGGAATTTCTTACTTCTTGTAATACCCGTATAAATTAAATTACGACGTAACATACGGTTATAGCTTTTTACAATCGGCATAATAACAATCGGAAATTCACTACCTTGTGATTTATGAATCGAGCAGCAATATGCATGTGTAATTTGATTTAAATCTGGCTTTGTATACGTTACTTCAATCCCATCAAATGAAACGATAATCATATCTTGTTGCTCAACGTTTTCTTTCGCATAAAACACCGAAACGATTTCTCCGATATCACCATTAAATACTTGACTTTCCGGCTGATTGACGAGTTGCAGTACTTTATCTCCTCTGCGGTATACAACGTCACCGTATGCAATTTCTTTACTTTTTTCCCTTTTCGGATTAAACACTTCTTGGAGAGCTTCATTTAACACATTAATACCTGCTGGTCCGCGGTACATAGGTGCCAACACTTGTACATCTCTTGCGCTAAATCCTTTTGTCTTGGCATTTTCACATACTTTTTTTACAACTTCAACGATTTGAGCGCCTGTACAAGAAATAAAGGAACGATCCTTTTTATTTTGTGCTAAATCTGGCGGAAGCGCACCACCTTTTATCGCATGGGCAAGCTGAATAACAGATGACCCTTCCGCTTGACGATAAATTTCTGTAAGCTTGACCGTTGGAACTGCACCTGCATTCAATAAGTCTTTTAGCACTTGTCCAGGTCCTACAGATGGCAACTGATCTTCATCACCTACAACGATAACTTGAATATTTGTCGGAAGCGACTTAAACAGCTGATTTGCAAGCCAAATGTCTACCATTGAAAACTCATCAATAATGAGTAACTTTCCTTGTACTGGATCGGTTTCATTACGCTGGAAAGATCCTTCTGGCGTCCAACCGAGTAGACGATGAATTGTGCACGCCGGAAGCCCCGTCGATTCACTCATTCGCTTCGCTGCTCTTCCAGTTGGAGCCGTTAATAAAATCGGAAATGGATTATCATCACTATATTCATTCGGATTTAATGATACTCCGTGAAGTGATGCATACATTTCAACAATCCCTTTAATAACTGTTGTTTTCCCCGTTCCTGGTCCACCTGTTAATAGCATCATCGGCTTATGAAGTGCAGTTTGAACTGCTTCTTGCTGAAGCGGCGCATACTGCACCTTTAGCTGTTCTTCAATTTCTCCTAATGTTTTTAACACTTCTGCTTCAGGGAATGCAGGGGTTTCCTCTTGATTCATAAGCCTGCGAATGGACTTTACAACGCCTTTTTCAGAGTAAAATAACGAAGCTAAATACACACGCTCTTCTTCTATGATGACTTTCCCTTCACTTTGCATCATTTCAACGCAGCCTACAATATCTTCCTCAGTCACTCCGCCTTCTTGATTATTTAAAAGTGACATCGTTTCTCTTACAAGCTGACCTTTTTCCATATACACGTGACCCAATTGTAATGAAATATTCTCTAACGTATAAAAACACCCTGCACGTACACGGTCGTCGTGATTGCCCGTTATTCCGATTGCACGCCCTATATCATCTGCTCTTCCAAATCCAATTCCGTCCACTTCTTCAATAAGTTTATACGGATTATTACGAATCACTTCTAATGTCATCTCTTTATATTGCTGATAAATTTTAATAGAAAGTTTTGTTCCAAAACCGTAACCATTTAAAAAACTCATCACTTTCTCGAGCCCTTGATGCTCAATAATCGTCTCATATATTTCCTGCGCTTTTTGCTTGTTTACAACACCACTTAACGCATCCGGATCATCCATAATTTTAGAAATCGCATGCTCACCAAGATGGTCCACGATTTTTTCGGCTGTACGCTTTCCAATCCCTTTAAATAAATCGCTCGCTAAATATTGCACCATACCTGCTTTTGTTTGTGGCAGTTCTTTTTTAAACGTTTCAACTAAATATTGTTTTCCATACTTTGGGTGGTCTTTAAAATGACCTGTTAATGTAAACACTTCATCTTCATGCATACGGGGAAAATGACCGTTTATCATTACTTTTTTTTCGTCGTATGTTTCATTCGTTTCAATGACTTTCATACTGACAACGGAATAGAGGTTTTCTTCGTTGTGGAAAATGGTATGAAGAACTTGCGCTTTTATAAATTTTTTCTCTTCCTCAAACAAATCCATTGCATGTTGATTTCCCATATTTCCTCTCCTTTCCGAGTTCTTTTCACTTTAATGAGCAGTACATCCCCCACCTCTTTCACAATCTTTAGATGAGGGGTAACTGCGCATTAAACTATAATTTCACTTTATTCAGCTTCTTGCTCTAATAAACGAATACCATTACCAGCTAAAAAGTGGTCTGCTTGAATTTCAGTCGCTTTCTTAAATAAAGTAAGAGCTTTCTCGTTATTTTCTTCGAATACGTACGCAACACCTAAATTATAATACGCATCCGCATGCTCTTCATCCATTTCTAATACCTTTTCAAAATAAGGTTTTGCCTCTTGAATATGTTCTAGTCGCGCGAAGCAAAGTCCGCATTGGAAAACAGCTTCTACATCATTTTCATCTAATTCAGTTGCTCTTTGTAAAAATGGCAGCGCAAGACGATCATTTCCAAGTTGCACATGTGTGATACCTAACATAAATGTTACGTCAGCTGATTGTAATCCCGCTTGCATCGCTTGTTCAAATACAGCCTTCGCCTCTGCAAATTGCTCTTGACCGTAATATACGTTTCCTAAGCCATAATAAGCAGCCGCAGATTTACCATCTAATTCTACTGCACGTTTATAAAATAAAATTGCTCGCTCACTATCACCTAATACATCTAATAAATTCGCAAAGTTAATGTATCCAAGCGCATCTTTCGGATTTTCTTCGATTGCTTCTGTGAAATTTTCAGCTGCTTCTTCCCAGTTTCCTTCTTGCATATATTTAATACCTGTTTCAAGTTTGTTTGACATATCCTTCACCTCTACAACAAATTATAACAAAGAATGTATTTTCCAAGCGAACAAAAATTCGCTTTATGTAAAAGAAACCTCTAACCGCTAATCGGCAGAGGCTTCTCGTGTTATCCTAAATAATCTAATTTCTTACCACTATGATATACTTCATCAATTGTAGCGCCGCCTAAGCACTCATCTCCATCATAGAAAACAACTGCTTGGCCTGGCGTAATCGCACGAATTGGCTCATCACAAAGAATACGAACTGTATTTTCATCAACGATTTGAACCGTTACTTTATTGTCTGCTTGACGATAACGGAATTTCGCTGTACACGTAAATTCTTTTTCCTTCGCTTTATTACTTACCCAGCCTACATTCGTAGCAATAACTTCATCACCATATAGAAGTTCGTTATGGAATCCTTGGTCAACATATAAAATGTTTTCTTTCAAGTTTTTCCCAACAGCAAACCATGGATCACCATTACCACCAATACCAAGGCCATGACGTTGTCCAATTGTATAGTACATTAAACCATCATGTTTCCCTTTCACTTCACCAGATAATGTTTGCATCACACCTGGTTGCGCCGGTAAATAGTTACTTAAGAAATCTTTAAAGTTACGCTCACCGATGAAGCAAATACCAGTACTATCTTTCTTCGCCGCTGTCGCTAAACCAGCTTCTGTCGCCATTTCGCGAATTTGTGGTTTCTTTAATTCACCTAATGGGAACATTGTTTTTGATAGTTGCTCTTGGCTTAATTGATTTAAGAAATATGTTTGATCTTTATTGTCATCAACGCCGCGAAGCATTTTATATTCGCCGTCCATATAAGCAACGCGTGCATAATGACCTGTTGCTACATAATCAGCACCAAGTGCAATTGCATGCTCTAAAAATGCTTTAAATTTAATTTCTTTGTTACACATTACATCTGGGTTTGGTGTACGACCAGCTCGGTACTCATCTAAAAAGTACGTAAATACTTTATCCCAGTATTGTTTTTCAAAGTTTACTGCATAATACGGAATGCCGATTTGGTTACACACTTCAATTACATCATTGTAATCTTCTGTTGCTGTGCAGACACCATTTGCATCTGTATCATCCCAGTTTTTCATAAAAATTCCGATTACATCATAACCTTGCTCTTTTAATAAAAGAGCTGCTACAGATGAATCGACGCCACCGGACATCCCGATGACAACGCGTGTTTCGTGAGGTAGTTTGTTCATCATGTCACCTCCCATGCTAATTTTGTGTTAATCGCTTCACGATTTTCACTGTTTCGTACGCCGCTTTTTCAATTTGCTCTTTCGTATTTCCAAGACCGAAACTAAAGCGTACGGATGAACGTATTTGATCGGAATCTTTTCCGAACATCGCCACTAATACATGTGATGGGTCAATCGAACCAGCTGTACAAGCAGAACCACTTGATACTGCAATGCCAGCTAAGTCTAAGTTTACAAGAAATGGTTCAATATTCATTCCTGTAAAACTTACATTAAACACATGTGATAAGCGATATTCCAAGTTTCCGTTTACCTCGAAAGTAATGTCTTCATTTTTGAAGACAGATACCATTATATCTTTAAACTCTTCATATTGGGCATTTTTTTGCTCACGAGTTTTTTCAGCTAGCAAAATTGCTTGCTGAAGTCCGGCAATACTAGGTACATTTTCAGTACCAGCACGACGTTTTCTTTCTTGCTCTCCGCCTATTAATAACGGTTCAAACTTCACATTTGCACCAGCATATAGGAACCCGACACCTTTTGGTCCGTTAATTTTGTGAGCTGAAATTGATAATAAATCAATTCCAAATTCTTTCACATCAATCGATAATAAACCGTAGGCTTGTACAGCATCTGTGTGGAAATAAGCTTGATGTTCTTTTAACAGCTTACCTATTTCCGCAATTGGTTGCATTGTCCCTACTTCATTATTCCCGAACATAATAGATACAAGAATCGTCTCTTCCGTTAGTGCCTTTTGTATGTCAGAAACTTGAACACGCCCTGTTTCATCAACAGGTAAATACGTCACTTCAAATCCTTCACGCTCTAACAATTCACACGTATGCAAAATCGCATGATGTTCAATTTGCGTTGTAATAATGTGGTTACCTTTGTGACGATTCGCGCGCGCTACACCTATAAGTGCTAAATTATCAGCTTCTGTACCACCGCTCGTGAATATAATTTCATTCGGACTCGCGTGAATGCTACGTGCACATACACGTCTCGCCTCATCTACCGCATGGCGCGTTTGACGCCCATAAAAGTGAATACTAGACGGGTTTCCAAATGTTTCTGTCATATATGGAATCATCTTTTCGACCACTTCTGGGTGAGTCGGAGATGTCGCAGCATGATCTAAGTAAATGCGTTCCATTAAATCTCCTTCTTTCCAAATCGTTTCACAAGGAATTAAATGTAAAACATATAGCCCCCGTGATTTTCTTCCTCATAACGTACTAAATCTTCTAAAGTTGTACTATCTAATACTTCTTGCACCGCATCACGAACACGCATCCATAATTGGCGTTGTGCTGGTTCTTCTTCTTCTATCATTTCTACAACACTAATTGGACCCTCTAGTACACGGATTACATCTCCAGCTGTAATGTTGACTGGCTGATCAGATAATACATATCCGCCATATGCACCTCGCGTACTCTTTACAAGACGAGCGTTACGAAGTGGTGAAATTAATTGCTCTAAATAATGCTCAGATAGGTCATGTGCCTGCGCAATTGATTTTAATGAAATTGGGCCTTCACCAAATTTTTTTGCAAGGTCGATCATAATTGTTAAGCCGTAGCGGCCTTTCGTTGAAATCTTCATCTATTTGCACCTCATTTCAAATTTTCACTTCTATTGGTTATATCTTATTTATAAAAGAACACAATTTAAAATCCTATGAAATTATAGCATAATATAGTATTATAAGAAATTTCAACTTGTGTATCAAAATGATAACATAAAATCACATTGAAAAACTCGGAAATTATTACAATTGAAAGAAAAATGAAAATATTCATATTCATTTTTCCCACAAAACAGTATCCTACTTCAAATTTCATAAAAAAAAATGATACGATAGAATGAGATTATACATTAAGGGAGAGGGTCAAATGAAACAACCACTCGCACATCGAATGCGCCCTACAAATATTCAAGAAATTATCGGACAACAGCATTTAGTTGGTGAAGGAAAGATTTTATGGCGAATGGTCCAAGCAAATCATTTTCAATCAATGATTTTATATGGTCCTCCAGGCACAGGAAAAACATCAATCGCTAGCGCAATTGCAGGAAGCACTGGAACCCCGTTTCGCCTCTTAAACGCTGTTACTCATAATAAAAAAGATATGGAAGTTGTCGTACAAGAAGCGAAGATGCATCGGCACCTCGTTTTAATTCTGGATGAAGTTCATAGGCTAGATAAAGCGAAGCAAGACTTTCTATTACCCCATTTAGAAAGCGGACTTCTTACTTTAATTGGTGCAACGACAAGCAATCCGTTCCATGCTATTAATTCTGCTATTCGAAGTCGTTGTCAAATCTTCGAATTACACGCATTAACAGAAGATGATATTTTAATTGGCTTAAAACGAGCGCTTGAAGATAAAGAAAAAGGGCTTGGGGAATATGATGTAACTGTTACGGATGAAGCATTACATCACTTTGCAAATGCGTCAGGCGGAGATATGCGCTCAGCTTATAATGCACTTGAACTAGCTGTTTTATCTAGCTTTACAACTGACGACAAAGCCGCGGAAATTACACTTGAAATCGCAGAAGAATGCTTACAAAAAAAGAGTTTCGTTCACGACAAAGGTGGCGATGCTCACTATGACGTTTTATCTGCTTTTCAAAAATCAGTACGCGGAAGTGATGTGAACGCCGCACTTCATTATTTAGCACGTCTTATTGAAGCTGGTGACTTACAAAGCATCGGTAGACGTCTGCTTATTATGGCATATGAAGATATCGGACTTGCTAGCCCACAAGCTGGACAACGTACACTTGCAGCGATTGAATCAGCTGAACGGGTCGGCTTCCCAGAGGCACGTATACCACTTGCAAATGCTGTTATTGAACTTTGTCTATCACCGAAATCAAATTCGGCCTATAAAGCACTCGATGCCGCACTACACGATTTACGTAATGGCCAAACAGGCGGTATTCCAAGTCATTTAAAAGATAGTCATTATAAAGGAGCCGAATCATTAGGAAGAGGCATCGGATACTTATATCCACACGATCACCCAAACGGTTGGGTACAACAACAATACTTACCTGATAAAATTAAAAACAAGCAATATTATAAACCGAAAACGACAGGGAAATTTGAACAAGCACTTTCTACTGTTTATGAAAGATTACAAAGTTCGCATAAAATGAAGAATAAAGGGTAATATAAGCGAAAACGTCACCATTACGGAGGCTTCGCTTATGAAAACACGTCAAGATGCATGGACAAAAGAAGACGATCTCCTTTTAGCAGAAACTGTTTTACGACATATTCGCAGCGGAAGTACACAAATAAAAGCATTCGATGAAGTTGGTGATACATTAAACCGAACTTCAGCAGCTTGTGGCTTTAGATGGAATGCTGAAGTAAGACCATATTATGAAGATGCGGTGCAAATTGCAAAAAAACAACGTAAAGAATTAAAGCGTTCGGAAGCTAAAATAGAACAAGAGCAGTTCACACAAACTCGGCAGCTCGTAATCGATGCCGAGTTTTCAGAAGATATTGCCCCAAATAAACAAGATCTTACAATGCAAAATGTCATCTCATTTTTGCAAAACTTGGAGCACAATAACCCTTCACTCGCAAAGTTACAAACTGAAAATGACGTATTACAAGATCAGCTCACTTCCCTGCAAAAAACGAATAATGAACTTGAAGCAAAATTAGCTGTTCTCACAAAAAAACAACAAGCAATCGAAGAAGATTATGCAATGCTTGTTAGAATTATGGATCGTGCTCGAAAACTTGTTTCGGTCGAAGAACAAGAAGAGCAAATTGCTCCGATTTTCAAAACCGATCAAAATGGAAATTTAGATATTATATATTCAGCAGAAAATTGAAAATGGGGATGTCACTTTTTCAACTTAGTGACATCCCTGTTTATTACTACGGCAAACATCGCCTCGATAAGTGAAATTATATTAACGATTTTCCGAATATATCTATCACAACTCGAAATATATCAACCATTCGACATAGAATATCGATTTACCGACAAAAATTGACATTAATAATATTTCTTTAAAACATACAAAAAGCATATACCCTAGGCGGATATATGCTTCCTTTTTATTCTTGCCCTACACGCTTCACTTCTACGTTTTTAATACGTTCACGTACAACGTGACTTGCCATAATTAAGCCTGCCACAGATGGTACGAATGCATTTGAAGAAGGTGGTAATTTCGCTTTACGAATTTTTGCATTTTCGTCTGGTACGATTTCTTTACGTACTTCTTCACGAATTACGATTGGGTTTTCGTCAGAGAAGACAACTTTTACACCTTTTTTAATACCATCTTTACGAAGCTTCGTACGAATTACTTTCGCAATTGGATCTGTATGTGTTTTTGAAATGTCCGCAATACGGAAACGAGTTGGGTCCATTTTATTTGCCGCACCCATACATGAGATAATTTTAATTTTACGACGTAAACATTGTTTAATTAAATGAATTTTGAACGTAATCGTATCAGATGCATCTACTACGAAATCTAAACCGTGTTTAAAGAACTCTTCATATGTTTCATCTGTATAAAACATCTCTAGTCCAATTACTTCACATTCCGGATTAATGTCCGCAATACGCTCTTTCATTAATTCTACTTTTGAACGTCCTACAGTAGATACTAACGCGTGAATTTGACGGTTTACGTTTGTAATATCTACAACGTCTTTATCAACTAATACAAGACGTCCTACGCCAGAACGTGCTAGCGCTTCTGCCGAAAATGACCCTACGCCGCCAATTCCTAAAATACCGACTGTACTATTTTTTAATATTTCAAGGCCTTCTTTTCCAAAGGCTAATTCATTACGTGAAAATTGATGTAACATTCAGCTCTACACTCCTATTACAAAAATGGTCTACCATGTATTCTAGCGTTTTTCCGACTATTTGTATAGAAAAAGTTATAGAATTCCTAAAAATACGTATTTCAAACAAGGAAAACATAATGTAAACCGGACTTTTTTCTTACATATACGTTTAAAAAGGAGGATTTAGAGAACCGAGCAGATCGAGGCACTTATGCTAGGAGGAGCACAGTGTAGGGATACTACTCGAGCACCGGACTAGCATACGTAACGATGAAATGCGACGGTTATCTAAACCGGACTTTTTAAACAACCTCTATAAAAAAAGCCTAGACGGCTATAGTATAACCATCTAGACTCTATTCTTACTTCTCTTCTTTCACTTTCACGCTCAATTTTAAGCTTAGCTCTTCAAGCTGCGCTTCTGCAACTGGGCTTGGAGCTTCTGTTAATAAGCAGCTTGCGCTTGCTGTTTTCGGGAATGCAATTGTATCACGAAGGTTCGTACGACCTGCAAGTAACATAACAAGACGGTCTAAACCTAATGCGATTCCGCCATGTGGTGGTGTACCGTATTCGAATGCTTCTAATAAGAATCCGAATTGTTCTTGTGCTTCTTCTTGTGAGAATCCAAGTGCTTTGAACATTTTTTCTTGTACGTCACGCTCGTAAATACGAAGTGATCCACCACCAAGCTCATAACCGTTTAATACAAGGTCATATGCTTGTGCACGTGCTTTTTCTGGTGCTGTTTCTAATAGTTCAACATCTTCACGGAATGGCATTGTGAATGGATGATGAGCTGCGAAGTAACGATCTGCATCTTCATCGTACTCAAGAAGTGGCCAATCAGTTACCCATAGGAAGTTAAATTTACTTTCGTCAATTAGCTCAAGTTCTTTACCTAAACGTAAACGAAGTGCACCTAAACTATCTGCAACAACGCTCTTCTTATCTGCTACGAATAGTAATAAGTCACCAGCATCCGCTTCTAATGTACTCATTAACACGTTTGCATCTTCTTCACCGAAGAATTTCGCAATCGGTCCTTTTAAGCCGTCTTCTTCAACTTTAAGCCAAGCTAGACCTTTTGCACCGTATACTTTTGCGAATTCAGTTAATGCATCGATGTCTTTACGAGAGTATTTGCTCGCTGCACCTTTTGCGTTAATCGCTTTTACTTGTCCGCCGTTTTCTACAGCACTTGTAAATACTTTAAATCCACAACCTACTGCAAATTCAGATAGGTCTTTTAGTTCCATTTCAAAGCGTGTATCCGGCTTATCAGAACCAAAGCGAGCCATTGCATCAGCATATTTCATACGAGGGAATGGTGCACTAACTTCTACACCTTTTGCATCCTTCATGACTTTCGTCATCATACGCTCCATCATTTCTAAAATTTCATCTTGTGTTAAGAATGATGCCTCGATATCAATTTGCGTGAATTCCGGTTGACGGTCCGCACGTAAATCTTCGTCACGGAAACAACGTGCTACTTGATAGTAACGCTCAAATCCACCTACCATAAGAAGCTGTTTAAATAGCTGCGGAGATTGAGGTAATGCATAAAATTCACCATCATGCACACGGCTTGGTACTAAATAGTCGCGAGCTCCTTCTGGCGTGCTCTTCGTTAAAATTGGTGTTTCAACTTCTAAGAACTCTTCTGTATCTAAGAAGTTACGAATTGTTTTCGTTACGTCATGACGCATTTTGAATGTGTTGAACATTGCAGGACGACGTAAGTCTAAGTAACGATATTTTAAACGCACATCTTCTGATGCATCTGTATCATCAGCAATAATGATTGGCGTTGTTTTCGCTGCGTTTAATACGTTTACTTTCGATGCTTGTACTTCAATACGACCAGTTGCCATATTATCATTAATTGCGCCTTCACCACGTTCAACAACTGTACCTTCTACGTGTAATACGTATTCGCTACGAATCGTTTCTGCTACTTCTAACGCTTCTTTTGATGTTTCTGGATTAAATACAACTTGTACGATACCTGTACGGTCACGTAAGTCGATAAAGATTAATCCACCTAAATCACGGCGTTTTTGTACCCAACCTTTTAATTGAACTGTTTGTCCAACCGCTTCTACTGTTACTTTTCCGCATGCATGTGTTCTTTCAGCCACTTTAAGTTCCCCCTATATTAATTTCTCTGCTACATATGAAGCAAATACATCTAACGCTACTTCTTCTTGTCCGCCTGTTGCCATATCTTTTAAGTTAATGATGCCTTTATCTAGCTCATCTTCCCCTAATACAGCTACGTATTTCGCATTTAAACGATCTGCAGATTTAAATTGTGCTTTCATTTTGCGATCTAAATAATCTTTTTCAACTGCTAGTCCAGCTTTACGAAGATCAAACGCAATTTTCGCAGCTTGGTCTTTCGCTTTTTCACCAAGTGCTACAACGTAACAATCAATACTATGTTCAATTGGTAACTCAATATTTTCAGCCTTCAGCGCCATAATTAAACGCTCAATACTCATCGCAAAACCGATACCTGGCATTTCCGGTCCACCGATTTCTTGTACAAGTCCGTTATAACGGCCACCGCCACTTAATGTTGTGATAGCACCGAAACCTTCTGCCTCACTCATAATTTCAAAAACAGTGTGTTGGTAGTAGTCTAAACCACGTACTAAATTCGGATCTTTCTCAAATGGAACATCCATCATCGTTAGTAGTTCTTGTACTTTGTCGTAGTATACTGCTGAATCTTCGTTTAAGTATTCTGTAATAGATGGTGCCGCGCTCATTAATTCATGATTACGGTCCTTCTTACAGTCTAAAATACGAAGAGGGTTTTTTTCTAAGCGAGATTGGCAATCAGAACAGAATTCTCCGATGCGCGGCTCAAAGTGAGCAATTAACGCATCACGGTGTGCTTGACGACTCGCTGCATCACCTAAGCTATTTAATACAACTTTAATATTTTTCAAGCCCATACCGCGGTAAAACTCTACAGCAAGTGCAATTACTTCTGCATCAATTGCTGGATCGTTACTACCAATTGCTTCAATACCGAATTGTACGAATTGACGATAGCGACCTGCTTGTGGTCTTTCATAACGGAACATTTGGCCGATATAGTATAATTTTGTTGGTTGCGTTGCATCACCGAACATTTTGTTTTCAACGTAAGAACGTACAACAGGTGCAGTACCTTCTGGACGTAATGTTAAACTACGCTCTCCACGGTCTTGGAATGAATACATTTCTTTTTGTACGATATCTGTCGTATCACCAACACCACGTAAAAATAGCTCTGTGTGCTCAAAAATTGGTGTACGAATTTCTTTATAATTGTAACGACGGCAAATGTCGCGCGCTTGCCCTTCGATATACTGCCATAACTCTACACTACCTGGAAGAATATCTTGCGTTCCGCGTGGGATTTGAATAGACATATTCAGTTCCTCCTCAAATTGTTTTAATCTTAATAAAAATAAAAAAACTCCCGCCTCTACTGTTTGAACAGTAGGGACGAGAGTATTATACCCGTGGTGCCACCCTAATTGAAGCACGTATGCTTCCACTTTTTTAATAACGCTTAAATTTGCGTTCATCTCTACTAAGCGTATAAGCCTTTCAAGTTGAAACCTACAGAGTGTCATTCAATCAGTCATCATGTAGAAATGTTTTCAGCCTAGGACATTTCTTCTCTTTCCATGTGTATCTCATTTACTCTCCTCTATCAACGGCTATATTCATATGTAAATATAAAATTACTATACGTTTGTTGAGTAGGATTGTCAAGTGCTCTAAGAGCGCTCAATTTGCTTCTTTAGGCGCTTTACATCTTGTAGTGAAATTCCAAACTCAGAAGCAAGCTCCATTGAAGTATTGTTTTGTTCTTTTGAAATAAAATCATGTAAATTTACGTTAAACAGTTGATTTGCACTATTTGTAACAGAATGCCCTTTTTCATTCATACGCATACGTATATCCCTCACATTCAATATGGATGTTTTACTTTTTATTGTTCCATATTGATGAGATAGTTATACATAGCCGAAACAGCTATTGATTCCAAATAACTAAACAAAACATACCACAATGTATGAAAAAAAGAGAGGATCCTATAATCCTCTCTTCCCCGGCAACACTATTTACTTTCTACAATTAAGGTCACCGGACCATCATTGATTAAAGAAACATCCATCATTGCTCCGAACTGCCCTGTCTCCACATGTAGTCCTTGTTTACGAACTTCTTCATTAAAGAAATCATATAAACGCTCTGCATAATCAGGTTTCGCAGCATCCATAAAGTTTGGACGTCTTCCTTTACGGCAATCTCCGTATAATGTAAATTGCGAAATAGATAGAACTTGTCCCTTCATATCAAGTACAGAGTGGTTCATCTTTCCGCTCTCGTCTTCAAAAATACGTAGGTTTGCAATTTTTTCTGCGATATAAGTTGCATCTTTTTCTGTATCTTCATGCGTAATGCCAACTAGTAATGTTAAACCGAATGGAATTTGTCCTACAATCTCACCATCTACTGTGACAGACGCTTCCTTTGATCGTTGTAAAACAACTCTCATCTTTTCTACACTCCCTATTAATGCATCATGCGTCGTACGGCATAAATTTCTGGAACACGTTTAATGCGCTCCACTACTTTTTTCAAGTGTTGTAAGTTTCGAATAGAAATCGACATGTTAATCGTTGCCATCTTATTACGATCACTTCTACCAGAAACAGCTGAGATATACGTCTTCGTTTCTGTAACAGCTTGTAATACTTCATTCAATAAACCACGACGATCATAGCCTGAAATTTCAATATCAACATTGTATTCAATTTCTTTTTCAGGACTACCTTCCCAATCTACTTCTAGTAAACGCTCTACCGCTTCTTCTGTATGCACATTGACGCAATCACAACGATGAATTGATACACCTCGACCTTTCGTAATATACCCAACGATATCATCGCCTGGAACTGGGTTACAGCATTTTGATAAACGAATTAACAAATTATCTGCACCACTTACCTTTACACCAGAATCCCATTTTCGAATTTTCATCGGTTTACGAACTTCTTTAACTTCAACGATTTCTTCTTCTTCACGTTGTTTACGGAGCTTGTCCGTTAGTCGCGTAACAATTTGTGCAGCTGTAATTCCGTTGTATCCAACTGCTGCAAACATATCTTCTTCATTTGCAAAGTTAAACTTCTCAGCAACACGTTTTAAATTATCAAGTGCTAATACTTCTTTCATCTCATACTCTAAGCCACGCACTTCTTTTTCAACAAGCTCACGGCCTTTTTCAATATTTTCATCTCTACGTTGCTTCTTAAAGAATTGACGTATTTTATTTTTCGCATGAGATGTTTGAGCAAGTTTTACCCAATCTTGACTCGGGCCATACGAATGTTTCGATGTTAAAATTTCAATGATGTCACCCGTTTTTAATTTATAATCAAGGGTCACCATTTTCCCATTTACTTTTGCACCAATTGTTTTATTCCCGATCTCTGAATGGACACGATACGAAAAGTCAATTGGAACAGATCCAAGCGGTAATTCCATTACATCGCCTTTCGGTGTGAAGACGAATACCATGTCAGAGAACAAATCAATTTTTAATGATTCCATAAACTCTTCTGCATTAGAAGCTTCATTTTGCCATTCTAATATTTGACGGAACCAAGTTAGTTTCTTCTCTAATGTACCCGTTGTTTCTGCTGTTTTCCCTTCTTTATACGCCCAGTGTGCCGCGATACCGAATTCTGCAATTTCGTGCATTTCTTTCGTACGAATTTGCACTTCTAGCGGGTCACCTTTCGGCCCAATTACAGTTGTATGAAGAGATTGATATAGATTTGCTTTTGGCATTGCAATATAATCTTTAAAACGACCCGGCATTGGCTTCCAGCACGTATGAATAATTCCAAGCACCGCGTAACAATCTTTAATACTATTTACAACGACACGTACAGCTAATAAATCGTAAATTTCATTGAACTGTTTATTTTGCAATGCCATTTTACGATAAATACTGTAAATATGTTTTGGTCTTCCAGAAATCTCAGGTTGAATTGAAACCTCTTTTAATTTCTCACGAATGCCAGTCATTACTTCATCTAAATATTCTTCACGCTCTGCACGTTTACGCTTCATTAAATTTACAATACGATAATATTGCTGCGGGTTTAAATAGCGAAGTGACGTATCCTCTAACTCCCATTTAATAGTACTAATTCCGAGTCTATGTGCTAAAGGTGCAAAGATTTCTAACGTTTCATTCGCAATGCGACGCTGCTTCTCTTGAGGCAAATGTTTCAATGTACGCATGTTATGAAGACGATCAGCTAGTTTAATTAAAATAACTCGAATATCTTGAGCCATTGCGATAAACATTTTGCGATGGTTTTCTGCTTGTTGTTGCTCATGAGATTTATATTTAATCTTTCCGAGCTTTGTAACGCCATCGACAAGCATAGCGATTTCTTTATTAAATTCCCGTTCAATATCTTCTAATGTAATTTCTGTATCTTCCACTACATCATGCAAGAAACCTGCCGATACTGTAGCCGGATCCATGTGTAAATCAACTAAAATACCTGCAACTTGAATTGGGTGAATAATATATGGTTCACCCGATTTCCTATATTGTTCGCTATGTGCATCGCGCGCATATTCATAGGCACGTGCCACTAGCTCAATATCTTCATCCGCTAAATATTGACTTGCTTTCTCGAGTACCTGTTCAGCTGTTAGTACTTGCTCATTTGCCATCGAATCACCTTTTATTGAAAATTGACTTTATCTTTATTAAGTAGAATAAATTATATTCTATCATTATAACCCAATGATTGTGAATTGTGAAAAGGAAAAGATTTTACTGACATTTCACCTTATTTTTTTGTGCAATTATACAAAAGTACCCGTTCCTCTCCAAGAGATTCACGGGTACTTTTTATCACCGTAGTTTTACCTATATAGCGATTAGTATTTTTCTAATACTAATACATCGTAACCATCTAACATTTTACGACCATCTAAGTAAGTAAGCTCTACTAAGAATGCAATTCCTGCTACAACTCCGCCAAGTTCTTCAACTAGTTTAATTGTCGCTTCGATTGTTCCACCTGTAGCCAATAGGTCATCTGTAATTAATACACGTTGACCTGGCTTAATTGCATCTTTATGGATTGTTAAAACATCTGTTCCATATTCTTTACCGTAGTCAACTGTAATTACTTCACGTGGTAATTTCCCTAATTTACGAACTGGTGCGAACCCTAATTCTAATGCATAAGAAACTGGGCAACCAATAATAAAACCACGCGCTTCTGGCCCTACTACAACATCAATGTCTCTTTTTTTTGCATAAGCAACGATTTCATCTGTTGCTGCTTTATATGCTTTTCCGTCGTTCATTAAAGGTGTAATGTCTTTAAACACAATACCTTCTTTCGGATAGTCTGGTACAATTGCGATATGTTGCTTGAAATCCATATTTCTGAATCCTCCTCAGATATAAAAGGTTTGTAAATACAAATCCTTTACCCTAACTGTTCTACTTATTTATGATTACGAATCGTTTCAAACCATGTATATAGTTGCTGATATGTGCTATAAACCAATTCTTTCTCTAATTGTAAGTGGTTCATTTTCTCACGATATGTGTTCGATTCAATTAAATCACGCTTTTGTTTTTTGTCTGCCATAAAAATGACACCGTCTTTTATTGTAACAAATTCTAACTCAAAAAACACCTGTGTCATGAAATTTACTGTATCTTTTGACCAACCTTTATGACGACACAGTTGTTCCCCATATTGCTTTAAAGAAAATGGTGTTTTTTGGTTTAAGAAAGAATAGTACCATTTAAAATGTTCCCTCGTTGGGACCGTACTAAATAAATGATTGTTCTCTTGATAAAATAGCGTGTAAATTCGAGATGGAAATCCTACTTTAAATAAATCACGCAATTCATCTGTTCCTTTCGGCAAATCGAGTAACACAATATATTGATCATCTAAATGTGTTACCTCTGATGCATGCACGAGCTGTTCTTTATAGCCTTCTAAAGAAAACTTATTCAATACCTCTTCAGAAAAATACACCATGGTTATTTTTTCTTTCGGAAGTTCTGCTAAATTTGCTTCTACATTACGCATACTACGCCAGTCAAATAATTGCCATGCCTCTACAGCAATATCTTGCACCATTAATTGCGGCTTTTTAAAGTTATTCCATTCATTAATGGACACTTCTCCTACTACAGAAACCTTCGCAACTGGAGAGATTTCTTTCGCATAAGCACCAAATCCAAATCCAATTGTATCCAGTGTTGCTTGTCCCTCACGAAGAGCCATTTTCAAATGAGATCCATCAGATCCAATTGCACGGATACTTTCTAAGTCAGCATCTTTCACCGCAATACGCGGTTTCGGATTTCCTACGCCAAATGGCGCTAACTTTTGCATCTCCTCAATCGCGGCAAGCGTTACATCCTCTACTTTACAAAATGCATCCACTGCTGTAATCGGAATAAAATCTTCTTCTGTTAAAACTACATCTGCTTGCTCATTTAACCTGCGTCTTAATTCATCCACATCATTCATATTAAGCGTCATTCCCGCCGCCATCGGATGACCTCCGAAATGCGGTAACAATTCACGGCAATCTGAAAGGTTTGCAAACAAATCAAATCCTGCAATACTACGAGCCGATCCCTTTGCTGTTTCTTTATGAGGATCAATGCTTAATACAATCGTCGGACGATAAAAACGTTCAACTAACTTAGAAGCGACAATTCCAATTACCCCTGGATTCCAACCTTCTTTTGCAAGGACTAATACTTTATTTTCTTCCGGTGGGAATTTATTTTCGACTTCAGCGATAGCTTCTTCTGTAATTTGCTTTACAATATCTTTTCGAAGTGTGTTCAGCTCATCAATTTCTTCAGCTAGCTCTTTCGCTTCCTCTGGATTTTCTGATAATAAAAGGTGTACAGCAGGTGTTGCATCTTCCAAACGACCAACTGCATTAATACGAGGTGCGAGTGAGAATCCGATGCTTTCTTCTGTAATTTCGCTTTGCGAAACGTTAGCAACTTTAAATAACGCCTTTAAACCGATATTTCGAGTCATTCGCATATGCTTCAGTCCACGCTGTACTAACAATCTATTTTCACCGTGAAGCGATACTAAATCGGCTACCGTACCGATTACTGCAATTTCTAATAAATGCTCTGGTACACGGCCCAAAAGTGCATGTGCAACTTTAAATGCAACACCAACACCCGCTAAATAATGAAACGGATAAACACCGCCTTCTAATTTCGGATGAATAATCGCAAGTGCCTCTGGTAACTCTGGTGGCGGCTCATGATGATCTGTAATAATAAGATCTATCCCAAGTTCCTTCGCTACCTTCGCTTCATGTACCGCTGCGATACCAGTATCGACAGTAATAATTAGTGAGAACCCTGCACTGTGCGCCCAACGAAACGCTTCTTCATTTGGCCCATAGCCTTCAGTAAAACGATTTGGAATATAAAACTCTACTTCTGCACCTAATTCTTTGAGAGCAAGATATAACACAGTCGTACTACTTACTCCGTCCGCATCATAATCGCCAAATATTAATATTTGTTCTCCATTTTCAATGGCCTTTTTCACACGTTCTACAGTCCGATCCATTCCTTCAAGTAAAAATGGATCATGAAATTCTTGATCTGCTGTATTTAAAAAGTCTACAATCTTATCTTCTGTATTTAAGCCTCTACCGAGAAATAATGAAGTCACAAGAGGTGATAGTTGCAATTTATTTGCTAATTCACTCACTAGTTCCTCATTATATTCTTTTTCTTTCCAACGCGTCTTCGGTTGTAACACGAAATCACCCCTTAACCTATCCATTATACAAGACAGATTAAGGGGTGACAATATAATGCAAACTACGATTCGATATCTATATAATTAAATATCCGTTATGTTTAATTTGGAGAATACGGATTAATATGTACAAAAACATTTTGTACGTTATCTTGTTTCATAAGTTTTTCTTTTACATGTTTTCCGATGCGGTGACCTTCTTCTACAGTGATATATGGATCTACAGATACTTTAATATCAACAATAACATAGTGGCCATGTTCTCTTGCATATAAAGAGCCGATTTTTTTCACACCTTCCACTTGAAAAACTGCCTCCCTAAGCGGAACAACATCTTCTTCATGCAAAACATGATCAAGCGTTGCATGAATAGCTTCTGCTCCAATACTCCACGCCATCTTAGCAACGAGAATTGAGACAAATAATCCCGCAATTGGATCGGCATATACAAGCCAATCTATACCTAACTTACCGCCGATAATAGCTGCACAAATGCCGATTAAAGCTGCAATTGAAGAAAACACATCCGAACGATGTTCATATGCATTTGCAATAATTGCATCACTATTTATCCTCTTCCCTAACCGGAATTTATATTGAAACATTCCTTCTTTCACTACAATCGAAAGAATAACTGCAAAAATCGTAATTCCTTTTGGTGGTTCTAAATCTTGTGAAAAAGCTTTTATAGACGAAATCGCTATCTCTAGTCCAACAATAAATAATAATACCGCAACAATAATCGCTGAAATCGATTCCGCTTTACCATGACCATACGGATGATCTTCATCAGGCGGTTGCTTTGCTGCTCGTAATCCAAAAAGTACAGCTAACGAGCCAATTACATCTGATCCAGAATGCACCGCATCCGCTAAAAGTGCCTTACTGTTTCCAATATAACCGATTACCGCTTTTACAATCGCTAATATAATATTACCAACGATTCCGACAATAGCACCAAACTCGGCCTGTTTAAAACGTTCATCTTTTTCCATAATTAAAATCCCTTCTTTTCTTAACCTCTCTTTTTATCCCGCTTTAACGAGCAGTAAGACTCCCACTCATTAAAGTTTCACTTTATTGTAACAAAAATAAAGATAACATCACCACTTTCTTCCATTTATCTCCCCTTAAAAAAGGCGCTACTTTATTGTGTCCGCAAACGAAAAAGAGATGCCTCATATAGAGACATCATCTTTTTATATGTTTTATTTTTTATACTTGCGGTTCAGATACTTCTTTCTCAACCTTCTTCTTGTTTTTGCCCTTTTTCAAACGGCGGTTTTCAAGCATTAACCAAATTTGAGAAGCAACGAAAATAGAAGAGTACGTACCTACAACTAATCCAATTAATAATGCAAGTGAGAAGTTACGCAGTGATTCACTACCGAAAATAAGTAGTGCAATTACTGGGAATAACACTGTTAACACTGTATTAATTGAACGACCAATTGTTTGGCGAATACTTGAGTTTACGATTTCTTCTAAATCTTTTATATCGCGAACTCGTTTTTTCTGTTTGTATAACTCACGGTTTCTATCAAACGTAACGATTGAGTCATTGATAGAGTAACCAATAATCGTTAATACCGCAGCGATAAACGTTAAGTCTACCTCTATCTGGAAAAGACTAAACACAACAATCATAACGAACGCATCATGTAACAATGCGATTACCGCAGATAATGCATATGTAAAGCGGAAACGAATACTTACGTATAAGATGATAACCAATGAAGCTATCAGAACTGCGATAAATGCATTTCGTGCAATCTCTTTACCGATTGTCGGCGAAACTGTACTTACGTTTGGATCTGTACCATATTTATCGTGGAAGAATGTTTTTGTTTTCGCAATTTCATCTTTCGATAGAACACCTACTGTACGAACTGCGAAACCTTTATTGTCATCTCCGGTCGGTACAATATCTTCTTCCTTCACATCAATTTTCAATTCTGCTAAATCTTTATGAACGTCAGACACAGTAAGTGCTTGTTTTGATTGCAAGTCGATACGTGTACCACTTGCAAAGTCAATACCAAGATTCATTTTGAAGATCGGCAATATAATTGCCCCAGCAATTACAACTACAATTGAGAATAAGAAGAATTTATGACCGATATTTACGAAATTAATACGATCAAATCTCGTCGGTGGATGTACTACACCTTTTGTTAATGGAATAATATCCTTTTCCTTAACACCAAAGTAAGATAGTTTCTTATCAAAGTAACGGCTCTTTACAAGTAATCCAAGTAGGAAACGAGTACCGAATACGTTCGTAATGAAACCAACTAAAATACTTACGATTAAACTTGTTGCGAATCCTTTTACAGAGCTTGTACCGTAAACGAATAATACACCAGCTGCTGCAATTGTTGTAACGTTCGCATCTAAAATTGTCGCTAATGAACGATGGTTACCAGCACGGAATGCTGACATCATCGACTTACCAATTTTAAGCTCTTCCTTCAATCTCTCGTACGTAATGATATTCGCATCAACTGCGATACCTACCCCGAGCACTAATGCCGCAATACCTGGTAACGTAAGAACTGCATGCATCCAGTTAAAGACAAGCAGTGTAACGAAAATGTATAACCCTAACATAATAACCGCTACAAGTCCTGGTAAACGGTAGAATACAAGCATGAATAAGAAGATAATAGCAATACCGATCGCACTAGCGAAAATCGTTTGCTCTAATGCTTGTTGACCAAATTTCGCTCCAACAGATGTTGAATACATTTCTTTTAAATCAACAGGAAGTGCACCTGCATTTAATAACGATGAAAGTTCTTTCGCACTTTCAACTGTAAAGTTTCCACCTACGATAGATACTTCAGCTTGGTTAAATACTTGGCTTACTGTTGCTGCTGATAAAAACTTCGGATTCGGTTTTGCAGATTCTGCTTTATATGAATCTTTTCCTTCTTCAAAATCAAGCCAAATTACCATTAAATTCGTTGGTGGTGGCATTTTTGAAATCTTTTCAGTTACTTCACGGAATTTTTCAGCGCTTTTTAGTGTAAGACCTACGCTCGCACGGCCTTGCTCATCAAATGTTTGCTTCGCTCCGCCGCCTTTTAAATCCGTTCCGTCCATAAGAAGGTTATCATCCACATCACGGAATGTGAGTTTCGCTTGTGTTGATAACATTTCACGTGCTTTTTGCTGATCTTGTACACCAGCAAGCTGGACACGAATTCGATCTTCCCCTTCGATTTGAATGTTCGGCTCACTTACACCAAGAACATTGACACGATTTTCAAGAGCACCTACTGTACTTACAAGTGCATCCCGATCGATTTTATCACCTTTTTTGGCTGGTTTTACTTCATACAGAATTTCAAAACCACCGCGAAGGTCTAGTCCTAGACTAATTCCTTTTGCTATGTCTTTTCCTGCCGCACCAATTACTCCACCAATTAATAAAACGATGAGGAAAAAGGCGGCAATTCTTGTACCACGCTTTGCCATATGTACCCTCTTTCTGCTACTAACACTTTCAATAAATCTCTTACGATTCATTTTTGCACGTGTGCATACGCCTAGTTAGTAGACTTACTTTCTATAAAATACATGTATTTCCGCTAGTTCATCACTAGCTGTGTCGGTAAGCTTTTCACAATACCTACACTTTCATTATTTATTTTTCCTCTTCACTACCTCCTTTATATATAATCTTAGACATAATTAATTCCTCTTTATCAATACCTATCATTATACTGCAAAAGGAAGAACAAACCAATTACAGTCGGTTATTTATTTTCATATTCATCAAACGACCAAAGTGGCGCTTGATATGCTTCAACAGTTAAATAATTCATATATTCATTAGTACTTACTCTTAATACATCATTTACTAATTCATATAACCTAACATCACTGTCTATCTTTTTCCACTTTTTCGCCTTGAGAAACTTCCAAATATCATTATCTGTCACTCGGTCGTAACCGAACATTTGAAACTCTTCTACTTTACTTTCTAAAACGACTTGTAACTGTCCGCGGTATGATTCTACCAAAGCCTCTTTATCCAACATATATAACATCTCCTTCTTATTTCAGCACGAAAAGTCGCTTTTAATCCCGCTCTAATGGACAGTAATAACTTCTTTCAAGAGTACCATTCATACTTTACTCTCTTAAATGCTTGTCATTCTTGTCTCATACGTGCATATAAATTATTGTAAATCATTCCATTGATTTTGAGAAGGTAGGAGAAGAGTATGACGAGACAAAGCTTTTTAAAAGGTGCATTTATTTTAATGATAGCTGGCTTTATTACAAAAATTCTTGGATTTATTAACCGCATTGTAATGGCACGTATTTTAGGCGAAGAAGGCGTTGGCCTTTATATGATGGCTGTCCCCACCTTCATTTTAGCAATTACATTAACACAAATTGGTCTTCCTGTGGCAATCGCAAAATTTGTAGCAGAAGCGGAAGCAGTGAACGATAAACAAAGAGTTAAAAAAATATTAACTGTCTCGCTAGCCGTTACATCCATTATTAGTATCATTTTAACAATTGGGATTATGCTACTCACACCTATTTTAGCAAAAACATTACTAACAGATGAAAGAACTTACTATCCATTAATGGCTATTTTACCTGTCGTCCCTGTTATTGCAGTTTCTTCCGTTTTACGTGGTTATTTCCAAGGGAAACAAAATATGAAGCCGAGCGCTTATGCTCAAGTCATAGAACAAGTTGTCCGCATTACAATTATCGCTGTATGCATTCGGTTATTTTTACCTTACGGCGTAGAATATGCTGCAGCCGGTGCCATGCTATCAGCTGTTCTTGGCGAAGTTGCATCTTTATTATTTTTACTTACTTTATTCCAACGCGAAAAACATTTATCTATACGCTCTGGATTTTTCACTACTGTAAAGGAGAGCAAAAATACATTTTATTCCCTTATGGACATTGCTTTACCAACTACAGGAAGCCGTTTAATTGGTTCCGTTTCTTATTTCTTTGAACCTATCGTCGTTATGCAAAGCTTAGCGATCGCCGGCGTTGCTGCTTCTGTCGCCACTCAGCAATACGGTATATTAAACGGATATGCGTTCCCGCTTCTATCACTGCCAGCCTTTATTACATATGCTCTTTCTACAGCACTCGTCCCATCAATTAGCGAGGCAATGGCAAAGAGACAACACAAATTAGTGGAACACCGATTACAACAAGCGCTTCGAATTTCCTTAATAACCGGCGGATGGTCAGTCGTTATATTATATGTATTTGCTTCTCCAGTTTTAACTCTCATGTACGGATCAGACAACGCGGCCGCGTTCATCCAGCTTCTTGCACCTTGCTTTTTATTTCATTATTTCCAAAGTCCCCTTACATCTGTGTTGCAAGCTTTAAACTTAGCACGCGCTGCTATGATGAACACCTTTATTGGCGCTATCGTAAAATTAATCGTTATTTTTGCACTCGCTTCACGCCCAGAGTTCCAAATGATGGGGGTTGCCCTCGCCATCGCAGCAAATATAGTAACCGTAACATTCCTTCACTACGCCACTGTTTTAAAGAAAATTGCATTTACCATTTACGCAAAAGACTATATTTTCGGCGGAATTGCTATCGGGATTGCTGGTACCTTCGGTTTTTATCTTCATAAGCATATCGTTTTTTCTCATTCACTTGGCGTACAAACGTTATGGGAAATCACCTTAACAACAATCGTTTATATCGTTCTCCTCTTCGTTTTCAAACTCATTCGAAAAGAAGAATTAAGTCGTCTCCCTATCATTCGGAAACTTTCATTTTTGAAGTAAGCGGGCTTGCCATTCAAAATGGTAAGCCTCTAATTTTCTTTCAAATCAACAAAAAATTGTCCATTTTGAAAACTACAATATACAATCTGTTTCACATCTTTATAACCTAAGTTATTCAATTTCTCAACGAGCCACTCATTTGTATGCTCAATCATTTGCAAATGATTGTATTGAATTTCTCCATCAATAATTAGTGGGAGTGTAAAAATTGGTGTATCATTTTTGCTCTTTTTACTTTTTTGTTTTTGAAAGACAGATAACTTTCCAGATGGTTCTAAAATAGCGTATTCTACATCACGCACATCTCCGATTCCTTGCTCACGTAGTTGCATCAATAAATCATCTATGTTATATCGCTGCTTCCGCATCTTTTTTTCATCAATTTTACCTGCATTCACAAGAATCGCAGGCTCTCCTTCTATTAAATGCCGAAAACGCTGGAACTTTAAAGAAATGACCGACAAAATGATTTGTATACACATTAGAAAAATCATTGGAACTAATTGATGCCAAAGTGATTTATCTGTATTTTCAATTGCCACTACAGCCATTTCACCTAGCATAATGAATACAACCAAATCTAATACACTCAATTCTCCAATTTCACGTTTACCCATAAGACGAAAAATAATTAAAATGATTGTATACAAAAGCATTGTTCGTCCGATTATTGATACCCATTCCATTGCTACATCCCCTTTTTTTACTTATAGGCTCCCCTACAAAAAAGAAACTAGTCTAACTTAAACAAAATGAAAATATGCTTGTATTAAAAAGGGGGAATGCATAATGGATGGAACGAAAAAATTATCGGGTGCAATCGGCTTCGGTATTATTACCCTATTAATCCTCGCATCTATTACAAGTATGATCATGGCTCTTTTATTAAAATTTACGAATATTAATGAAGGGACATTAGTAATTACTATTTTTATACTAGCCCTTCTATCTATGCTTATGTCTGGATTTATTGCTGGTAAAAAGGCACAAGGAAAAGGTTGGTTAGTAGGTTTCACTACAGGGCTCACATTCACTCTTCTCGTCTTTCTCGTTAACTATTTAGGCTTCTCTCAAACTTTATCGAACTCACAGTTACTCTACCAATTAGCATTAATGGGCGCGAGTACACTCGGAGGTATTTTCGGTGTAAATATGTCAAAACAAAATAAGTAAAAAAAGGCCCTGCACATTTCATGCAGGGCCTTCATCATTAGTTTTTCACAACTTCACGAATCGCATTGCGATCGAAAGTTAAGTGTGAACCACCAGATTTAACAACGATTTTCGTTTCATCTACTGATTCGATTGTAGCGTGTAAACCACCGATTGTTACGATAGCATCACCTTTTTTGATTTCATTTTGCATTTGAGCAACTGCTTTTTGACGCTTTTGTTGCGGGCGAATTAATAAGAAATAGAAAATCGCAAACATCGCAACAATCATAACGATATTCATCATACCTGCATTCATCTTTTGTTCCTCCTTTTAAATTATGTATTAGAAGTTTTTAGCATTCGGTTTATTAAAGCCATACTGTTCAAAGAACTCTTCGCGGAAATCGCCAAGACGGTCTTCACGAATAGCTTGTCTCACCTGCTCCATTAAGTTTAACAGAAAATGAAGGTTGTGATAAGACGTTAAACGAATTCCGAACGTTTCATCGCATTTCATTAAGTGACGAATGTACGCACGAGAATAGTTTTTACATGTGTAGCAATCACAGTTCGGATCAAGTGGTCCGAAGTCTCTAGCGAATTTCGCGTTTTTCACAACTAGACGGCCTTCACTTGTCATACATGTACCGTTTCGAGCGATACGAGTTGGAAGTACACAGTCAAACATATCAACACCGCGAATCGCACCATCAATTAACGAGTCAGGAGAACCTACACCCATTAAGTAACGTGGCTTATCATCAGGAAGAAGTGGTGTTGTAAACTCAAGAACACGATTCATAATATCCTTCGGTTCACCAACAGATAGACCGCCTATAGCATAGCCAGGGAAGTCCATTGAAACAAGATCTTTCGCACTTTGGCGACGAAGTTCTTCAAACTCTCCGCCCTGTACTATACCGAATAAACCTTGATCCTGTGGACGTTCATGCGCCTTTAGACAACGCTCTGCCCAGCGGCTCGTACGCTCTACAGACTTCTTCATGTATTCAAAAGTAGCTGGGAACGGTGGGCACTCATCAAATGCCATCATGATATCTGAACCTAATGCATTTTGAATTTCCATCGCTTTTTCTGGTGATAAGAATAATTTATCTCCATTTAAGTGATTACGGAAATGAACACCTTCCTCTTCAATGCGGCGGAAGTCACTTAAGCTAAATACTTGGAATCCACCTGAATCCGTTAAAATTGCACGATCCCAGTTCATAAACTTATGCAAGCCACCTGCTTCACGAATAATTTCGTGGCCTGGACGTAGCCATAAATGATACGTATTGCTTAAAATAATGCCAGAATCCATTGCTTTTAATTCTTCTGGTGACATCGTTTTAACTGTTGCAAGTGTACCAACTGGCATAAAAGTTGGTGTATCAAATGAACCGTGTGGCGTATGTACTCGACCTAAACGCGCACCCGTTTGTTTACAAGTTTTAATAAATTCATAACGAATTGCTGTCATAATTTACTCCTTTTATTTGTTTCTCATTTTAGCGTGAGATGCAACGAACATCGCATCACCGAAGCTAAAGAAACGATATTTTTCTTTTACTGCTTCATTATAAGCATGAAGTACATTATCTCTATTTGCAAATGCACTTACAAGCATAATTAATGTTGATTTCGGCAAATGGAAGTTTGTAATTAAACCATCAATTGCTTTAAATTCGTATCCTGGGTACATAAAAATATCTGTCCAGCCAGAAGCGGCGCAAAGCTTACCACTATGATCTGTCGCAATCGTCTCTAACGTACGAGTTGATGTCGTACCTACTGTAATAATACGTCCGCCATTCTCTTTCACGCGGTTTAATAACGCAGCTGTCTCTTCAGACATATGGTAATACTCTGCGTGCATATGATGCTCTTCAATCGTATCTGCAGAAACTGGTCTAAATGTTCCAAGTCCTACATGGAGTGTAATGAATGCTAATTGAACGCCTTTTCCCTTCAATTTCTCAAGTAACTCTTCTGTAAAATGAAGCCCAGCTGTCGGTGCTGCTGCTGAACCGATTTCCTTCGCATATACCGTTTGATAACGATCGCGATCTTCCAGCGTCTCTTTAATATATGGAGGAAGAGGCATTTCTCCAAGCTCGTCTAAAATTTCATAAAAGATGCCGTCATATGAAAACTCAAGTTGACGCCCACCTTGATCTGCTGTTCCAATGCAAGTTGCTTTTAACTTTCCTTCACCAAAAGAGATAACAGTTCCTTCTTTTACACGCTTCGCTGGCTTTATAAGCGTTTCCCACTTATCGCCTTCTTCTTGTTTCAAAAGAAGTACTTCAATGTGTGCACCTGTATCTTCTTTCACACCGTGCAAGCGAGCAGGCATAACTTTCGTTTCATTTAAAACTAAGCAATCCCCCTCATGTAAGTAAGAAAGAATGTCCGTAAAATGTTTGTGCTCAATATCTCCTGTTTCACGGTCTAACATCATCAATCTTGATGTTTCACGCTCTTCAAGCGGAATTTGTGCAATGAGCTCTTCTGGTAAATGAAAATCAAACAAATTAATATCCATAACTGTATCCACCTATTTCTTATTTGAATCGATTTATTATATACATAATAAAAGATAATACAATACTTAACACAATACATGTAATGATAGGAAAATAAAAGGTAACGTTACCTTTTTTCACAAAAATATCGCCTGGAAGCCTTCCTATGAACTTCCAAGCTAATCCAGCAACAATGAGCAAAATACCAGCTGTAATAAGCAGCTTTGGCATCTCCGTCATACTTTGGGCATCTCCATTCCGAAATGCTCATATGCGAGCGGCGTTACGATCCGGCCTCTTGGCGTTCTTTGTAAAAAGCCAATTTGTAATAAATACGGCTCATACACATCTTCAATCGTATGCGATTCTTCCCCTATCGTTGCTGAAACAGTTTCTAATCCAACTGGACCACCGCGGAACTTTTCAATAATACCAAGCAGTAATTTATGATCGATATGATCAAGTCCTAATTTATCTACTTGTAATAGTTCTAACGCCATTTGTGTAATTTCCATCGCAATGGTTCCGTCACTGCGAACTTGTGCGAAGTCACGTACACGTCGTAATAGACGATTCGCAATACGAGGTGTACCACGGGCACGCCTTGCAATTTCTAATGCAGCTAACGAATCTATTTCAACTTCAAACACTTCTGCTGTACGTTCTACAATCGCAGAAAGCTGATCTACTGTATAGTACTCTAATCGTGAAAGTACACCAAAACGGTCACGAAGTGGTGCTGATAATGCACCTGCACGCGTCGTTGCCCCAACTAGCGTAAATGGAGGTAAGTCTAGACGTACAGAACGAGCTGACGGTCCTTTCCCAATAACGATATCAAGGCAAAAGTCTTCCATCGCTGGGTATAACACTTCTTCAATAGATCTATGCAAACGATGAATTTCATCAATAAATAATACATCCCCAGGCTGAAGTGCTGTTAATACAGCCGCTAAATCTCCTGGTCTTTCAATTGCGGGACCTGACGTTGTTCGAATGTTAACACCCATTTCATTGGCAATAATATTCGCAAGCGTCGTTTTACCAAGTCCAGGTGGTCCATATAAAAGTACGTGATCTAACGTTTCTTCACGCATTTTCGCCGCTTCAATAAAAACTTCTAAATTATGTTTCGCTTTATCTTGGCCAATATACTGACGGAGCGTCTGTGGCCGTAATGAATACTCTAAATCCGCATCTTCGTATCCAGATTCCCCTGAAAGGAGACGTTCGTCCATTATACTCACCTCTTACCATTTAGTAAAAGACTAAGTGCCTTTTTAATATATTGATCCGTTGTAAGTGATTCTTTTAATAATTCTGGTACAACGCGAGAAACTTCTCTCTCCGCGTAACCAAGTGCTCTTAGTGCTTCAAGTGCCTCATCAAGCTCAGTTGATGAACCTTTCTTCTGATCAAAACTTTCGGCATCCGAGAACAGATCAACAAACGCATCTGGCACGACATCTGCTAGTTTTCCTTTTAAATCTAAAATCATTTGGCGCGCTGTTTTCTTTCCGACACCTGGGAATTTCACTAAAAACTTCTCATCTTCATGTTCAATCGCTTGCACGACCTGTCCTGTTTGACCAGAAGCTAAAATTGCAAGAGCACCTTTTGGTCCAATCCCCGATACACCTAACAATTTTGTAAATAATAAACGCTCTTCACGTGTTTTAAATCCGTAAAGTGCCATAATATCTTCTCTCACATAATGATATGTATAGACACGAATTTCTTGCTTACTTCTTTGAAATACATACGGATTTGGTGTGAAAATTTGATAACCAATTCCATTATGATCAATTACGACATATTTCGGTCCTACATACTCCACGTAACCTGTAACATATTCAAACAAAATACGATCTCTCCCTCTCAAATCATGTATTCCATTTTAACATATTTAACAATAGAAAAGCGAGACTGCCCCAACAAATGTTCTCTATTTGAAACTTCTGTTATTTTCCATTGACAGAAAGTATAAAGCACCTTAATATACAGGAGTCAATAATGATTATCAATATTAATTAAAGGGGTTACATCAGGATGAAACAAAGGCTATTTATTTTATTTACTATTATGCTAGTTGTTCTTTCTATTGTTGGCTGTTCTTCTCAAAAAGAAGAATCCAAAGCAAAAGAACAACCGAAAACGAAAGTTGTAAAACATGCTAAAGGGGAAGCAACAATTCCAGTTAATCCAAAGAGAATTGTTGACTTATCTGGATCAACAGAGGAATTATTAATCCTTGGACATAAACCTGTTGGCACAGCGAACACATATAAAGATAAAATCCAAAATCACTTAACAGACAAGCTAGACGGAGTAAAAGCAGTCGGCTGGTACTGGGCGCCTAAAGTTGACCTAGAGGCTGTTACTGCTTTAAAACCAGACTTAATTATTTTAAACAATCGTCAATTGAAAATTTATGATCAACTAGAAAAAGTTGCACCGACAGTTGTTCTAGAAACAAATCTAGAAGACTGGCGCGGTAAGTTTAAAGAAGTAGGTAAACTATTTGACGAAGAGAAGAAAGCTGACAAATGGATTGCAGACTACGATAAAAAAGCAGAGTCTTTATCTAAAAAAATTAAAGAAAAAACAAAAGATGAGAACTTTATGTTCGTTGCAGTAACACCACAAAACTTCCGTGTATACGGTAGCTTCGGATATGGTGACATACTCTTTAACGATTTAAAGCTTCCAGCAACAAAAGGTACAGATTTAAAACAAACGATGGCACAAGTATCACTAGAAGGTCTTGTTGCATTCCAGCCTGATCAAATGTTTATTGTAAACTTCGGCGGAGAAGCTGATAAAGTGTACGAAGACTATAAAAACAGTGCCGTTTGGAAAGATAATAAAGCAGTAAAAAATAATCACGTATATGAAGTATCAAATGAATCCTTCAATACGAAAGCCTTCAATCCAATCGGAAAAGATATGCTAATTGATGAAATCGCAAAAGAGATTTTAGCTAAGAATAAATAAGAAAAAGCAGCTCACCCTGAGCTGCTTTTTTTCTTATTTTGCACTGCGTACTGCTTCATTTTTTCGATTGTCTTTACAAAACCTTCTTTTGATTTTATGCGAATACCACGTTTCAATTCCGCACGCTCATAACTTTCAAGCTTTTTCATATCAATTTGAAAGAAGGAATGGATCGCGTTATCACTTTTCGGTACCCCTTTGAAAATTTGCAATATCCCTTCCTCTGAAACACCAAAATAACCGCTCGTTTTCAGTAAAGGAGAAATATCATCCACTTTCTTTTGTAATACGATTTGCACATCATCACGATCAACAAGTTGCCATTCTTTATATTGCTGCAAAAACTTTTCTAAATCCGCTACTTTTTCTGTCAGTATTTCCTCGCTTACTTCTCCATCAACATACATACGCTCTAATAAAATTGTAACTGCAGGTTCTTTTTCTGTTATTTCTGCCCTCACATCGGATCCATAAGCTAAGCAAAACATCATAACGAAAGCTTGCACTGCAATTAGTATCCATTTCATTTCCGTTCACCTCTTCTAGGCAAAATCATACTTTCATTTGTAGCTTTTCCGGAAATGGGGGTTTTATCCATATAAAAAATCGCATTAAATTTCTAAGGAAAATAAAAAATGCAGATAAGAATTTATCCTATCTGCATGTATCATTTACTTTTATATAAAATGAAAGACGCCTGCAAAGCAGGCGTCTTGATGCGTTTACGGCGAGAAACCAGGCGACCACATTCGCGTGTTTAGCACTTAAGCATATCTCTCGACTTACGTAAATTAGCTCATCGCTTTGCTAATATAACATTAATAATGTATAACTGCAACATGTTTATAAAAATATTTCATTTCCTCTTCCATCCAAATAATTTTATGTAAATTATAAATTGATAATTGTAACATATATGTTACAATTAGTATGACAGCGAAATCATAATAAACAGGAGATGGATATTGTGAAAAAAATAAAGGATGAACGTCTCATTCTTCAAACGTTAAAAAACATACGTATTGCCTTTCTTTTTCAATACATTGGTATAATTGGAATTTTAGGCTATATTGGATTCACTGAAGGAGCTAATCAAATTACGAAATCTCCATTATGGTTATTATTTATTCTTACAAGTATGTTATTTAGTTATTTACAGTTAAGTGTTTCAATAGATGTAGAAGAAAGTGAAAAGGAAATAAAGTTAACTCCTTATTACAAACTTGTCTTACGCTCTCTTATTGTTGGAATTATCATAGCTATTATTTATATCATTTTCAGTCCAGAAAGACCTCTGTTTGAAGCCATTCTAACAGGTAGTATTTTCTTCATATGCTTTTTAGTTTCTTACTCCGTTAGTTATTTTATTAAAAAACGTCGTTTACAAGACGAAGATGAATAAAGAGGAAGGGCTATCCCTTCCTCTTTGATTTGTTATCGTACTGTACCAGTCAGACCGTAACGAATATCTCGGAACATATTTGTTATGTCACGATTAAAATCGTTTGTAACTGTACCGTTACGTAGACGTGTACTCATTGCATCGACACGAGTAAACATGTCATTTCTTACAGAAACATATACGTTTCTATTTCCAACTTCATTTACAACAGCTTGACGAATTTCGTTCGCCATCGCTGTTTCATTTGTCGCTGGATTACGTGGTTTTACCGCAATCGCTACATCGTTTCCATATACAACTGTAGAAACTCGATCTACGTTATTCATACGTTTTACACGATTCGTAATTTTCTCCGCAGTTTTACCATCATTGTTAATGTATGAATTGTTCATTGTAATATTACGGGTTGGATGCGGATTAGCAATTTGCCCATTGTAATTTACATCACGGTAATAATTATTATATCCTGTATCGTTACGACCGTTTCTATATGTTACATAATCTGTAGAACGATCGTTACGCGTTACATTATCACGATATGGCTGTGTATCATTATAAGATGTACGCTCGTAATTATAGTTACGTCCATCCATCGCATTATTATCTTTCGGTGTACCACATGCAGCTAATGCACTGGTAACTAACAAAGAAGCAGCAATAACTTTTACTTTCGTATTCAATACAAAAACCCCCCTTGTTAGAATGAACTTCTCTTTCGAAAAGCTCCCCCTTATGATGAGTAATAGAGAGGGTTTTTACACTGTTAATATTTCACTAGGAATTTTCTAGCACTTAATGTAAGTTCACCATATTCCTGACTATCATGAATACAAAAAAGGTGGGAATAACCCCACCTTTTTTAAACTTCCTCTTCATCCTCTTCTTCTGAAACTGGTTCACCAAATACATTTGGTGGGTCCGGCTGATAATACATCGTTCCTGGCTGCGGTGCATATGCTGGCTGAGTCGGTTGATAATATAAAGGATTGGCGTATTGTGGTCCACCCGGTTGCGGACTATATAACCTACTCTCTCCTCCGCATCCACAATCTTCTTCCCCTTGTACGAGTGGTGGCATATTATTATCCATTGGCATCATATTTGGATTTGGCATAGAAGTATATTGCGGTGCCATTTGTTGATACGGCATTTGATTGTATGGATTTTGTTGCTGATAATGCGGATATTGCGGCATCATTGGCTGTTGATATGGCATTTGATATGGCATCATATTTGGCGGTTGATTGTTATCCATTATCGGCATCATGTTTGGCATTTGGTTGTTATCCATTATCGGCATCATGTTCGGCATTTGATTGTTATCCATTATCGGCATTATATTTGGCATTTGACTGTTATCCATTATCGGCATCATGTTCGGCATTTGGTTGTTATCCATTATCGGCATCATGTTCGGCATTTGGTTATTATCCATTATCGGCATCATGTTCGGCATTTGGTTATTATCCATTATCGGCATCATGTTCGGCATTTGGTTGTTATCCATTATCGGCATCATGTTCGGCATTTGATTGTTATCCATTATCGGCATCATGTTCGGCATTTGGTTGTTATCCATTATCGGCATCATGTTCGGCATTTGGTTGTTATCCATTATCGGCATCATGTTCGGCATTTGATTGTTATCCATTATCGGCATCATGTTCGGCATTTGATTGTTATCCATTATCGGCATCATGTTCGGCATTTGATTGTTATCCATTATCGGCATCATGTTCGGCATTTGATTGTTATCCATTATCGGCATCATGTTTGGCATTTGATTGTTATCCATTATCGGCATCATGTTTGGCATTTGGTTATTATCCATTATCGGCATTATATTTGGTGGTTGATTGTTATCCATTATTGGCATTATATTTGGTGGTTGATTGTTATCCATTATTGGCATTATATTTGGTGGTTGATTGTTATCCATTATTGGCATTATGTTCGGCACTTGAATATTAGGCGGTATTACTTGCGGGATAATAACACTTTCTTTTGATACGTTTGGTGAGACTATGTTCCCTACATTCTCTTTCTTCACTTGCGGCGACACTATGCTTCCTACATTTTCTTTTTTCACTTGCGGCGACACTATATTCCCTACATTCTCTTTCTTCACTTGCGGCGACACTATATTCCCTACATTCTCTTTCTTCACTTGCGGCGACACTATACTTCCTACATTTTCTTTTTTCACTTGCGGTGAGACTATGCTTCCTACATTTTCTTTCTTCACTTGCGGTGAGACTATATTCCCTACATTTTCTTTCTTCACTTGCGGTGACACTATGTTTCCTATATTTTCTTTTTTCACTTGCGGTGAGACATTTCCTATATTTTCTTTTTTCGTTTGCGGAGAAATGACGTTGTTAGGTTTCATTTTATTAATTTGAGGAGCAATTAACTCGCTTCCTTTTTTTATTACATCTGAAATTTTATATTCTTTTTTCGCTTTAATTGGCGGTTGCGGTGGCTGTGGCAATACATTAATGGAAAATTTAGTGTTCTCCTTCGTAGTTGGCTTTTGTTTTTCTATAACAGATGGTTTTTGAATGACTGACGGTTTTTCAACTGGCTTCTCTTTTTGAATCGGAATTTCTTTTTGCACTTCTTTTTGTGGCTGCACCTGTACTTCTTTTTGTGGTTTCACCTGTATTTCTTTTTGCGGTTTTACCTGTATTTCTTTTTGCGGTTTTACCTGTATTTCTTTTTGCGGTTTTACCTGCATTTCTTTTTGCGTTTGTTGCATAGCTGGCTGCTGTGTAATAGGTGCTGATTGGTACATAATTTCATCTTCATCTTCTATTCCGAGCGGGGTTGGTGTTGATGCAAACTCTTTTTGCTGTACCTCTTTTACATATTGTTTCGGGGGCGCTGAACCCGATCCAGTCTGTTGCTTCACATGAACGCTATTCGATGGCACTTTAATTTTCATCCCTGGCATAATTAGGTCTGGATTGCTAAGCTGTGTATTTGTTTTTTTTAGCGTCTCAAAATCCACTCCGTACTTTTTTGCAATTTTCCAAAGAGTCTCCCCTTTTTGCACGATATGAATTTTCAAATTTTCCCCCTCCTGTATAACTTATCTATAAGTAAAAAACACTTTGAAGTAACACTTTCTAAACAACATTAACTTCTTTTACTTTTATCACTTCTTCTATTTTCAATATGATTCGAAGTGGAATACGCATAGAAAAATCGCAATGATTTCCTCAACACAATGTATGCCTCTTTCGTTCTTGTTATGATTATATGTACGAAAAAAAGCAACGGAAATTCCGCTGCTTTAAACACGCTCTAACATACGATTTAATGCAAGAACTGCCTCTTCTGTTACTTGTTTCTCCACACGAATAACGTTAATCTGTTCTCCTCTTTCTATGTTCTCAAGTGCCCATAATAGGTGAGGTAAGTCAATTCGGTTCATTGTTAAACAAGGACACATAAACGGATTTAGCGAAATAATTTCTTTATCAGGGTGTTGCTGAATAATTCGGTTCACTAAATTCATCTCTGTACCAATCGCCCACTTACTTCCCGCTGGAGCAGCCTCTATCATATCAATGATATATTTCGTTGATCCTGCATAATCAGAAGCCGCAACAACTTCATAACAACATTCAGGGTGAACAATAATATTCATATCCGGATGATTTTTTCGCACATTTTCAATATTTTTCACAGTGAAATTTTGATGAACAGAACAATGGCCTTTCCATAAAATCACTTGAATTTCTTCTATATCTCCATCGTACTCTAACGAATCTGTATGCGGGTTCCACACTGCCATTTTTTCTAACGGAATACCTAAATCATACGCTGTATTTCTTCCTAAATGTTGGTCTGGTAAAAAGACGAGACGCTCTTTTTGTGTAAACGCCCAAGACACCATTTGTTTTGCATTAGAAGAGGTTACTGTTGCCCCTCCATTACGACCACAAAACGCTTTAATCGCAGCTGTTGAATTTACATACGTTAATGGAATCATCGTATCCCCAAATAATTTCGTGAGCTCTTTCCACGCTCTTTCTGTTTGTTCAATATCTGCCATATCTGCCATAGAACAGCCGGCACGCATATCTGGTAAGATGACAATTTGATCATCTGTCGTTAACATATCTGCCGTTTCTGCCATAAAGTGCACACCACAAAACACAATATATTTTGCCTCTTTATTATTCGCTGCAACTTGCGCGAGTTGAAGTGAGTCCCCTGCTGCATCTGAAAATTGCACCACTTCATCTTTTTGATAATGATGTCCCGGAATAAATAGTAATGCCCCCATTTTTCCTTTAATTTCACGGACACGCTCTTCCATCTCTAATGTAGACATCGTTTGATAACGCTCTGGTAACATGACTTCGATTGGCTGAACTTTCTCTAAAATACCCATTTATGATTCTCCCCCTCTAAACCACTCTCACTAGGCCTCAATATTAAAACTAATATCAAGTGCTTTCACTGAATGTGTTAACGCTCCAAGTGAAATATAATCTACCCCTGTTTTTCCGTATTTTGATAAATCTTCAATTGTAATACCACCTGAAGCCTCCGTAACGATGGCACTTGGTACAATTTTTGAAAACTCACGAATCTCTTCTGGCGTACGATTATCGAACATAATAACATCTGCGCCGGCCTCTACCGCTTCTCTTACTTGCGCCTCTGTCTCTGTTTCGACTTCTACTTTCACCATATGTCCCAATCTTTCTTTCACCGATGTAACAGCTTTTGTAATCGAGCCAGCAAAAGCGATATGATTATCTTTAATCATGACACCATCATATAAACCGAATCTGTGGTTAAATCCGCCCCCGCATACTACCGCATATTTATCAAACATACGTAGTCCTGGCATCGTTTTTCTCGTATCACAAATGCGTGTATGACTGCTATCTAAAGCAAAAACCGCCTTACGTGTCATCGTCGCTATCCCGCTCATACGCTGAATAACGTTTAATATAACGCGCTCTGCCGTTAATAATGATGCGATTGGGCCTTGCACGATTGCAATTATTTCGCCTTTTTCTACAAGATCCCCATCTTTTTTATGAAGTTCAACTTCAATTCTCTGATCAATTAATTTAAATCCTTCTTCAATTACTAAGCGCCCTGCAAATACCCCTGTATCCTTTACAAGAAACGTTCCTTTCGCAAGTGCATTATCGGGAAAGATAAGCTGAGATGTTACATCTCTTTCTCCTATATCTTCTAGAAAAAATCGATTTAATGCTTCCTTAACTTTTAACGTATTCATAAAACCCCTCTTCCCCTTATTAAACAAGTTGTAGTTTTCTTCTCACTCGGATAATCTCTTTTTTTACGCTATTTCTTTCTGGATAATCAATGCGATAATGACCACCAATACTGTCTTCTCTTTGCAAAGCTGATACTGTTATAAGCTCACAAACTGTTAACATATTAATAAGCGTTATCTCTTCATTTGTAAGTGCATCATATTGTAAGATCATATTTAGCACACCGTACCTACTAAACCATCTCTTAACATATGATAAATTTTTCTCAGTTCGCACAATCCCAACATGCTTCATCATGTATTCTTGTATTTCTTCTTTCAGCGGTAAATCATTAAGAGCTATAAAACTTTTCCCTCTCTCTTCCGGCACATTTTTTCTTTCCTCTGCTGGTTTAGCTAAAATGTGTTTTCCTATTCGTCTTCCAAACACAAGACCTTCTAATAATGAATTACTCGCCAATCTATTCGCACCATGAACTCCATTACAAGCCACTTCACCGACCGCATATAAGTTTGAAATGGACGTCTCTCCGTCACAATTCGTCTTCACGCCGCCCATATGAAAATGAGCACCCGGTACGACCGGAATAAGGTTCCCTTTTAAATCAACGCCATTCTTTTTACATAATGATGAGACGGTTGGAAAACGTTGTTCAAAGTTTTGAATGGCTTCGATGTTTAAGTACACTGTTTCACCCGCAAGGAGTTGTTCATGAATAGCCCTTGCCACTACATCACGCGGTGCGAGATCTTTCCCGGGATGTATATCCATCATAAAACGCTGTCCTTTTCCATTTATAAGGACAGCTCCTTCACCACGGACTGCTTCAGAAACGAGACCACAACATCGCCCGTCCACGTATAACATCGTCGGATGAAATTGTACAAATTCTAAATCAACAAGTTCTCCCCCAGCTCGATATATCATCGCAAGTCCATCGCCTGTAATTGTCTCATCATTCGATGTAAAGGCGTACAAACCACCTATTCCTCCTGATGCTAACACCGTATTATCAGCATAGTAACGCTTCAGATTCCCTTCACTATTTCGCGTTAAAGCTCCTATGCATTTATTATTTTCTATAATAAAATCGAGCACCATTTCATGCTCAACGACAGTAACGTTCGGAACTACTTCTTGTATTAAATGCTCTAATAGATTTTTACCAGTTGCATCTCCTCCCGCATGTAAAATACGCCGTTTTCGATGCGCTCCTTCTTTACCAAGGTGGAGCCCTTTTTCATCCCCATCAAATTTCATTCCATTTGTAATAAGCTTACTTATTTCTTTCGGCCCCTCTTCAACTAAATAACGAACTGCTTCTTCGTTGTTATAATGGCAACCTGCCACTAATGTATCTTCAATATGCCCACTCGGATCGTCATATGTAGCAACAGCTGCTGCAATTCCTCCTTGAGCTAAATGTGTATTGTTATTACGTCCTGTTTTTTTTGTGATAATTATCACATTCTTTTCGTGACAAAGCTCTTTCGCAACACGAAGCGCTGCAACACCGCTTCCAATAATCAAGACATCTGCACTTGGCATAATTGTTGCCTCCTACTTTACACTTTTCAACTGTCTTGACACCTATATTTACATAGTTTTAAAATAATGACAAGAGCTTTTTTACAATTCTTATTTTCACTACCATGCTAAAAACGAAAACAAATGTCACTCTTACTGAAGAGAGGAAATTACATGATGATATATCTAGATTATGCAGCGACAACACCTATGAGCGAAGAAGCTTTAGAAACATATATAGCGGCGGCAAAAACATATTTCGGAAATGAACAAAGTTTACACGATATCGGCGGAAGCGCATCATCTTTATTACAAGTTTGTAGAGAAACATTTGCAGAAATGATTGGGGGTAAGGAACAAGGTGTATTCTTTACAAGCGGCGGTTCAGAATCTAACTACCTTGCGATTCAATCCCTTCTAAATGCTAGAAATGGAAAGCACATTATTACGACACCTATGGAACACGCATCGATTCGAAGTTATTTTCAATCCTTACAATCGCAAGGTTATACTATTACTGAGATTCCTGTTGATAAAAGTGGGATAATTCATTTAGTAGATTTAGAAGCAGCTATTACAGAAGATACTGCTCTAGCAAGTATACAGCACGGAAACTCTGAAATCGGGACCATTCAAAACATTGCAGAGATCGGAGCACTTTTAAAAAAATTTAATGTTTTATTTCATTCGGATTGTGTTCAAACGTTTGGTAAACTTCCAATAGACGTTACAGCGATGGAGATTGATAGTCTCTCTGTTTCAGCCCATAAAATATACGGACCAAAAGGAGTTGGAGCTTGCTATATAAATCCGCAAGTTCGCTGGGAACAAATATTCCCTGGAACTTCTCATGAAAAAGGCTTTCGCCCTGGTACAGTGAACGTTCCTGGAGTCGCTTCTTTTTTAACAGCCGCAGAGCATATATTAAAGAATCAAAAGGAAGAGAGCTTTCGTTTTAAACAATTACGATCTTATTTTTTAGAGCAATTGCAAACACTTCCTCTAGAAATTGAAGTGAAAGGACATTCTACAGCTTGTTTACCACATATTATTGGGGTTACAATAAAAGGAATAGAAGGTCAGTATACAATGTTAGAATGTAACCGGCATGGTATTGCCATTTCAACTGGAAGTGCTTGCCAAGTAGGTAAACAAGAACCTTCAAAAACAATGCTCGCAATTGGAAAAACGTATGAAGAGGCAAAACAATATGTCCGCTTTTCTTTCGGACATCACACAACGAAAGAACAAATTGATACAACTATTCATGCACTACACACAATTGGAAATCAATTTTATAGAGGTGTTAAATCATTATGAAACAAAATGATCAAAAAAAGATTTTAGGCGAAGAAAGACGACAACTCATCCTCGAGTGGCTTCTTGCTGCAAATGAACCGTTATCGGGGAATGAGCTATCTAAAAAGACAAACGTAAGTAGGCAAGTTATCGTTCAAGACATTTCCTTACTAAAAGCACGAAATGAACCAATTATTGCAACTGCACAAGGGTATTTATATTTAAAACCACAAACAAGACAACAAGCTTTTGAACGCGTAATCGTATGCCAACATAAACCGGCAGAAGTACGTCAAGAACTTACCATGTTAGTTGACCACGGCGTTACGATTAAAGACGTAAAAGTTGAGCACCCTGTATACGGCGACTTAACAGCATCGATTATGGTAAGTAATCGCTTTGATGTAGAGCAATATTTACAAAAAATCGAAAACACAAACGCTTCCTATCTTTCGCAACTAACAGACGGTATTCACTTACATACAATTGAAGCAGATTCTAAGGAGAAATTAGATGCAGCTTGTGAGGCACTAGATAAAGCTGGATTTCTCGTTTATTAATGTAAAGCACAGAGGTTTTCATCATTCTCTGTGCTTTTATTTTGTAGATGATATAATATTGTAAACAATTGTAAAGGAGTATTAAATATGGGAATTGAACTCGTTCACTTTAGCACCGGTAAACCGAAACAAATGAAATATAACGAAGATAAAGAAATGATAACAGGTATATGTAAAGATCCTACAGAAGAGGCTTTTCTCTCAAAAGATGGATTCCTTGGTGATGATGTAGCGGATTTAAAACATCACGGTGGACCTGACCGCGCTGTTTGTGTGTATTCATACGAACATTACGCACTATGGGAAGAAGAATTTCAAACAACACTTCCAGCTTCCACATTTGGTGAAAACATTACAGTAACAAATATGCTAGAGCGTGACGTATGCATCGGAGATACATATCAACTAGGCGAAGCAATCATTCAAGTAACACAAGCTCGCGTACCTTGTAGTACAATTTCAAAACGTCTTGGCATTCCTGGCATTTTGCCACGCATTGTAGCAACTGGATATACTGGCTATTTATGCCGCGTTCTTCAAGAAGGTACTGTACGTAAAGATTCTAAAATTACATTACTAGAGCGTCCATCAAACAATGTATCTGTTTTGTTCTCTAACGAAATTTATTTTCATAATAGAAAAGATAAAGATGGCATTGAGAAGATTCTTGCTATCCCAGAACTAGCTGATGTTTGGCGTGGTCAATTAGAAGATCGTCTTTCGAAGTTAAAATAACAAATCCCACCTTTTGCAGGTGGGATTTTATTAATCTATCATTATACTAGTAAATGAAATTATATCGACCGCTTCTTTAATTATATCGGCGATTTTCAAAATATATCAGCGATTCGACATGAAATATCGACTTATCGACAAATACCGACACCTTCACTTCTTACAGCCAATAAGAAGAATAGCTCCCCAAAACAGTAACAGAAAAGCCAAGTGCTTCAAGTTCCATCATTACGCCTGGCAATAATACGTCATCATATGCTTTATCTACGTCGATTAAGAAAAAGTAATTTCCAAGACCTGTTTTCATCGGGCGAGATTCGATTTTTGATAAGTTTAATTTTCTCCATGCGAAAGCTGATAACACTTGATACAGCGCTCCTGCATAATCCGCAGGTAACGTTATCATAAGCGTCGTTTTCTCACCTCGATTTTCTCCGTTGTTTGGGAGTACTGCTTTCTTTTTCTTATGCAGAACAAGGAAACGCGTATGATTGTTTTTATGCGTATGAATGTCACGCCTTACAATTGTTAATCCGTATTTTTCTGCCGCTGCTTCATTTGCAATGGCGGCAACTTTTTCTTCAGAATGTTCTTTCACATATTGCGCAGCAGCGCTTGTTGATGTCATATCTCGAACAGTTACGCCTTTTAATTCCTCATTTAAAAATTTATGGCACTGTGCAATGGCATGCGGATGAGAATGTACAGCGTATACTTCTTTCCACACTTCTTCGTACTGCGGGTGTACGAGTAAATGTTGCTGAATTGGCACTGTAATTTCTCCTACAATGGAAAGTGGCTGCTCATGTACGAGATAATCAACCGTTATATTAACTGAACCTTCTATGGCGTTCTCTAACGGTACGACCGCATAATCTACATTTTCATTTGCAGCTGCATCAATACAATCCGGAATCGTTCGATACGGTACATGCTCTGCTTCCGGAAAAAAACGACTCACCGCCATATTTGTAAATGTCGCTTCTGGTCCTAAATATCCTACTCGAATCATCGTCTTTTCCCTCTTTTTCGTTTTCTTACTGTTATACCATACTTTTTTATATTCTTCTATGAGAATTTCGAATATTAAAAAAAGACTAGCATTCGCTAGTCTAAATGTTTCTTGTATTCTCTTTGAGCGAAGAAGAAATAGATGATACATGCAGCAATGTAAAACAGAATAAACAAGCCCACTTTTCTTAATGATCCGTCCATAAAAAGAGTATTATGAAACGTATATAACGCAACTGCACTATGCATACTCCCTACTATAATTGGCGCAAAAAATAGCATACACAATTGCCAACGAGAAATCTTCCACACTTCTTCCTTCGTCATTCCAAGTTTAGAGAGCGCCCCGTACTGCTTTCGATCGGATGCAATATTATGAAACCATTTAAAATATACGATGCTACATGACGTAAGGAAGAATAATATGCTAATGAATGAGCCTATAAATAGAGTAATATCACCACCTTCTTTCATATTCACATATAATTCCATATTACTTCGAAACGCATCATTTGTATCATGTTTCATATGTTTCCGTAAATCTTCATTTAACCCCTTCGCACTTTCAATATTTGGTAATGTGTAGCCTCTATATATCATTTTTTCAGAATCCGGAATTGTATTTGCTATACTGTCAAAATCTTCATCATTCATGACGAAGAACAGACCATTAATGTGCGCGGGGTGATAATTAAATTCCACCCCTTCTTTCTGACCGTTATATACAAATTGATATGTTTGATTCATAACTTGCAATTGAATCTCTTTTTGATTATATAGATTTGGATAATTACGTTTATTATAATAAACAAGTGTAACTGTTCCTTTTTTAGGATGATACATTTTCTGTTTTTGTTTTCTTGCCTCTTGATTGTATTCACTTTCCCTTATAAGCGGTGCTATTGTTGTTTCTCCCTTATTGGACTGAAAGGATGCATACACTCCAACAAAACTCATAGATTGAAAATCATCATATCCATATTGATGTAATAAGTTTTCAACCTTGTCTTTCTCGAAAACTTCATGAGCAGAAGTGCCTTTTTCTATGTATGAAAATGAGTGTACTCCTCCGCCACGCCACATATCTTGCATGCTAGAAAAATATAAGAACACCGTACCTGTCGCCGTAACGACAAACGTTGTTGCCATAGACAACAGAAAGAAAAAGCGACTATTTTCCTTCATTCGATGTGACAATTGATTCACTATAAATAAATACGGATATGTATACATAATCCTTTTATTTCTTTTTATCACTTCTAATATTTGTGTAGCGCCATGTGTAAATGAGAAATACGTCCCAAAAGAAATGAGTATAACAACCGGAAAAAAGTATAATGCTATCGTTGTCATCGTCACTTGTAGTGCTAACGCATATCCGCCCACTAAACAAGCAAAACCGAATAAACAAAGCCACTTTGATGTTTTCCTCTCCCGTTTATCTGTTCGAAATTCTTTTAATAACCGAATGATTTTTATATTCCATATACGTAAAGCACTTATAAAAGATAAGAAAATAAATACGACCATATATGTAACAAACGTTACACCAATCGCTCTCATGTCAAATATAACAGGAAGTTCTTTCGGAAGGCGAAGTAACATGCTAAACACCATAAAAAAGAGTTTTAAAAAGATCATGCCAAGCCCGATACCGAAAATATTAGCGAAAATCCCGATCAATATTTGCTCGGCCATAATCACTCCTATTACGTTAGACTTCGTCGCCCCCATTAACATATATAGTCCTAATTCTTTCTTGCGTGCCTCTATGAAAATAGAAGTAGAATACAAAATAAATATAACGAAAAAAGAAATAATTATAACATTACATACGATAAGTCCCCAGCGTACATTTTGATACCACATTGTCTCTTGCATATACGGATGTACAATTACAGACATATATGCATAAGAAGCAAATATTGCAAAACAACTACTTAAGAAAAACACTTTATAATTACGCCAATTCCCCTTTATATTTTGCAGCGCTAGTTGCCTAATGTTCATCTACCGTCCTCCTGTAACTTACTACACACGTAAAAAGCTAGAGGTTTCCCTAGCTTTTTACGTGTTTTAAATATCCTCTTTGCGCGATCATAAAGTAAATGGCAGAAGCTAAAATATATGCTCCAATTACAATCGCACCTGATTTCCATAAATCGATATAAAGCATTTCCCCTAACGTATGAAGGGCAAATCCACTATGAATTGTACCGATTAAAATTGGGATAAAGAAGATAACACCCATTTGTCGAATTGCAATTTTACGAATTTCTTTATCTGTCATACCAATTCTTTTTAATGACTTAAATTGAATACGATCTTGTTCTTTATCATTAAACCATTTAAAGTATGTCATGCTACAAGCGAAGAAGAAAAACAGTATTGCTACGAAGAAGCCGATGAACATTGTAATTGCTCCTTGCTCCTTTATCGCTTTATACGTAAGGATAGAATTGTGGAAATTCTGTTGTTGTTCTTGTGCAATTTCTTTCTTTAAGTCTAGTACAAGATTTTCTGTTCCTTTCCAATCTTCAATATAATATCCATAATATTTTGTCTTTTCTTCATCTGCTACGAGCTGTGAATATTTCACAAAATCCTCATCATTCACAAGCAAATAGCCACCATCATTAAAAACAGACTTTGATACTGGATCATTTAGCTTAATAGACTGTTTTTGTCCGTTCAATTTAAATTCAAATGGCTTCGTAAGATCCGGCTTGACAATATCATTCATCATATCAACTACAACCATCGTTGCACTTCCTGGCTTATTTTGCACTTCTGGCACGTTCTGTTTACGCGCTTCTTTATTATATTCCTTTTCAGAGATAATCCCTAACGGCATCTCATGTTCACCGTTAAACATCGTTACCTTTTGAGTTGCAGGAAGTTTTACATACGTTACTTTTCGCGCTTCTTCAAATCCGTGTTTTTTTATTAGTTCTTGTGCTTTCCCTTCACTGATGATGTTATGCGTATTTACCCCCTTTTCTTCATACGAAATAGCATGCGGAGCACTAGCTACTGTTTTATAACTCATATCCTCAAAGAACACGTACAGCGTACCAATCGCTGAAGAAACAACTGCTGTAATGATAGAAATGACAAATAGAAAACGAGCGTTATCTTTCATTTTATAAATAAGATTGCTAAGTACGAACATATTTGGATACGTATAAAAAGATTGTTTTCTTTTTTGCAGTGCTTTTAATACGACTGTACTACCTTGCGTAAACAGTAAATACGTTCCGCCTATTGTCAGCCCTACAATCGGTAAAAACAGCATTATAAAATTCATAAATGTCACTTGGAAGCTAAGCACATATGCGGCAATAATACATCCTATACCGGCTACACCTAACCATGTAAATGCAAAAGGCTCTACTTTTTGTTTTCTTGCCTCTCTTAATAAATCAATAATTTGCAAGCGTCCTACTGTCCAAACACTAAACAGTGATAGGATTAAAAAGAGGATAAAATATATGCCAGCTGTAATAAGAACTGCTTTTCCATTCCATACAAGCGGAAGTGTTTTATCTATTTTCAACAATACACTTAATGCTTGGAAGAAAAGTTTTGAACAAAGCATTCCAATCCCAATACCTACTACAATTGCAATACTACCTAACATCAGTTGCTCTAATATAATCATTCGGCCGAGCTGAGACTTCGTTCCACCTATTAATGTTAATAAACCGAATTCTTTTTTTCTTGCTCGTAAAAACGTTGAATTCGCATATAAAATAAAGAGCGCTGAGAAGATGACTACAATATAATTCATCGATTCTAATCCTTTTGTAATCATCGTCTTCATACTAATATTACCGCTTACGACATCTGGATGATAAATGAAAGAAGCGTACATGAAAAATACAACAATCGATAAACAACTACTAATAAGGAACGCTTTATAATTACGCCAATTTCCTTTTACATTGTTAAGCGCGAGCTGGCGAAAGTTCATGATATTCCCCCCCTAGCATCGCAAGTACGTCCAAAATTTCTTGGAAAAAGGCTTGTTTCGTTCTTCCTTTATGTATTTCTGAGAAGATCTCTCCATCACGTATGAAGAGGATACGTTCACAATAACTAGCCGCTACCGGATCATGCGTTACCATTGCAATGGTTACTTTCTTTTGCTCATGTAAATCTTGAAGTGCTCCCATTAATGATTTCGCTGACTTAGAATCTAAGTTTCCCGTTGGCTCATCCGCTAAAATTAATGTTGGTTCATGAATAATCGCCCTTGCAGCAGCTGCACGTTGTTGCTGTCCTCCTGATACTTCGTATACTTTTTTATTTAAAATTTCTTCGATGTTTAAAAACCTCGCAATTTCAAGTACTTTCGTATCAATTTCTTTTACAGATTTCTTCGCCATTACAAGCGGCAAAATAATATTTTCTTTAATGGATAATGTATCAAGTAAGTTGAAATCTTGGAAAATGAATCCTAGATGTGTACGGCGAAATTCCGCCAATTTTGCAGCACGCATTTGATTAATTTCTTCACCATTTACAAGCACATGACCTGAAGTTTGCTTATCAATTGTCGCTAATAAATTTAAAAGCGTTGTTTTTCCGCTTCCTGAAGGCCCCATAATTCCTACAAATTCGCCTTCTTCAATTTTAAAATTTATATCATTTAAAGCAGTCGTCGCTACTGAACCTTTTGATTGATACACCTTTGTTAACCCTTTTACTTCAAGAACACTCATTTCTAATCCCCCTATGTGTTTTCTTCTTACATTTACTATAAGAAAAATAAGAAAAAGAAACGAGTGATTTTCCTTACAAAACGTTTTGTTATCTTACAGTTTTGTCATTTTTCTCATTAATGTATGATATTCTTCATCTTTTGCAAATTGGAACGTAAAAGTTGTCCCTTCTCCTTCAGCCGATTGAACATAAATTCTATGATGTAAATTATCGCAAATTTCTTTCGTAATATATAAGCCCATTCCAGTCGCTTCCCTCGTTTTACGGCCGTTTACCCCCGTAAAGAATGGGTCAAATATACGCTTTACATCTTGCTCTGGAATACCGATTCCATTGTCCTTAATATGTAATAGCACCTTTTGATCTTTCTCTTCAATTTGAAATTGAATTTCTTTTTTCCCTGCTTCTGAAATTTTTGTATACTTAATTGCATTCACAACAATTTGGCTCATAGCGATACTAAGCCACTTTCTATCAGACGCAATCATACAAGTCTCTTCTTCAAACATCATTTTCGGAAATACAGAAGATTGAATGAACGACTTTCGATTTTCATTAATAATATCTCGAATGACCTCTATAACATTTACTACTTCTACTTTATAATCTTTCGAAAACTGATCTAACCTTGCCATATGTAACGCTAAATCTAACCCATTTAAAATACGGTTATTTTCTTCACGAATACTTTCAATCGTTCCCCTTGCTTCACGGTGTTCCTTACCATATTTCTGTAACAATAATTCAATAACGGATACTGGTGTTTTCATTTGATGGATCCATTGATTCATGAAAATCATTTGCTGTTGCTCTTTTGCATGCTGTTTATGAACTTCATTCATATATTGCTGCCTTAGCAACGTAAACGCTTCAACAACCAGTTCTTGCTCTGACGTATAAGAAGTATCGATAAGTAAAGAGTCATGTAATGTATGTCCACCGGCAATATACTGTTCTATTCTCTTTAAAAACACACTTCGTTTTCGGTAATCGTAAATAAGGTATACACTAAACACAACTGTCCCTAATAACAGTCCGTATAGCCATGTACTCCAGTCCAGCGAACGCTTTTCTAAAAGACTTTGCAACTGCAATACGAGCCCAAATAAACAAAGGCTTATAATGTAAGAAAGGATTAAGGAAAAACGGTCTATGAGGTAGCTTTTAACCTTCATGCCCTTCGCCCCACTCAGTAAGAAGAGCATAACCGTACCCACGCTTTGTGACAATTGCATTTTTAATGCCTAACTCCTCAAGTTTCTTCCTTACACGCTTTACATTCACAGTTAATGTATTATCATCAACAAAAGCTACTTCATCCCATAAAGCCTCTAACAGCTCTTCACGTGTTACATATTGGTTCGCTTGTTTCATTAAACATTCTAATAAATAAAATTCATTTTTTGTAAGTTCAGTTTGTTGCCCTTTCCACTCTACTGTGTGCTGTGATGGAAATAATAACAATCCATTAACACCTAAACAATCACTTTCCGCGGCCAAAGCATACTCACCATACCCGCGGCGAAGTGCACTCTTCACCTTTGCCATTACGATATCTAAATGGAACGGCTTTGTAATATAATCATCCCCGCCATTCTCAATCGCCATCACTTGATCCATTTCCCCTGTCCTTGCAGAAACGAAAATAATTGGTGCATTCGATACAATGCGGATTTGGCGGCACCAGTAGAAGCCATCAAAGTATGGTAAATTAATATCAAGTAACACAAGATGAGGACTTACTTTTACAAACTCATCTTTTATATGCCGTAAATCGCTTACTCTGAAAGATTGATATCCATACCTTTCTAAATGCTCCTCTAATATCTCTGCAATTTTTTCATCATCTTCTACAATTAATATTTTATACATGTTCCTTTTCTCCCCATAAAATATTTTTCTAAAACCACTCCTTTTTTCATTATAAATTGAAACTTTAATCAATGGGGATTTTTTCCTATATCGACTTATGGTTCGCCTATACGAATCGGATCCTTACTGGACTCAAATAGCGAAAAAAAAAGACCGCCATATTTCGGCAGTCTTAATCGATAAATTCAAATTGATATTCAAGAATTTTTACAATATCTCCGTCTGTTGCACCACGTGCACGAAGGGCTTCATCGATACCCATTCCACGCATTTGACGAGCAAATCGGCGTACAGATTCATCACGTGAGAAGTCTGTCATCTTGAATGTTTTCTCAATGTCATAACCAGAAATAACAAATGTACCATCACTTTCGCGTGTAATTTCAAAATTAGATTCAGATTCAAATTTGTACATTACACTTGCTTCAGATTCTTCTACATCATCGTACATTGGGAATTCTGGTGTTGTTTCTAATAAGTTCGCTACTTCAAATAGTAAGTCACGAACACCTTGTTTCGTTACAGCTGAGATTGGGAAAATTTTCACTTCGTCTCCCAATTTCTCTTTAAATGCTTGTAAGTTTTCTTCTGCATCTGGCATATCCATTTTGTTTGCAACAACAACTTGTGGACGCTCAGTTAAACGCATATTGTATTCTTTTAGTTCATTATTGATTGTGACATAATCTTCATATGGCTCACGTCCTTCTAAACCAGACATATCGATAACGTGCACAATTACACGTGTACGTTCGATATGACGTAAGAATTGGTGTCCAAGTCCAACGCCGGAGTGTGCGCCTTCAATTAGTCCAGGAAGGTCAGCCATAACGAAGCTGCGGTTATCACCAGTTTCAACAACACCAAGATTCGGAACGATTGTTGTAAAGTGATATTCTGCAATTTTCGGACGCGCTGATGATACAACAGATAATAATGTAGATTTACCTACACTTGGGAATCCAACAAGTCCAACATCTGCTAGCACTTTAAGTTCTAGCGTGACATCACGTTCTTGACCTGGTTCCCCGTTCTCAGCGATTTCTGGCGCTGGGTTCGTCGCTGTTGCGAAACGTGAGTTACCACGGCCACCACGGCCACCTCTTGCGATTACAGCTGTTTGTTCATGCGTTACTAAATCGGCAAGAATTTCACCTGTTTTTTCATCTTTCACTATTGTTCCTGGTGGAACCTTTACGATTAAATCTTCAGATTTACGACCGTGCTGACCTTTACTCATTCCGTGCTGACCGCGATCAGCTTTGAAATGACGTTGGTAGCGGAAGTCCATTAATGTACGTAAGCCTTCCTCAACAACAAAAACAACATCTGCACCTTTACCACCGTCGCCACCTGCTGGGCCACCTTTAGGTACATACTTCTCACGACGATACGCAACCATTCCGTTACCACCGTCGCCGCCTTTTACATATATCTTGACCTGATCTACAAACATTATTTCACCACACTTTTTTCGATTAGTTGTAATATAACTGAGACTTCTTCGTCTCGTACTGTATAAGAAATGGAATACCATTTATTGTTTTGGTTCGCAAGCCACGTTTGTAGTTCTTCTACATTCGTTAGCTTTCCACGAAAATCAAAAAAGAAACGAGCATTCTCCGCGTCACATTCAATTGTGATACAAACATAATTTTCAACATATACGTCTAAACTATGCTGAAGCATTAAGAAAAACTGATTCGTCCATGTACATACAGTCTCATCTAGATGAGATAAGTTATGTAATTTCCCTAATACTTCGTACTCCAATAAGCACGGTTGCTGTTTCCAATTATATGTTAAAATCCACTCTGAAAATAAAGGCATTGATAGCCCCATCAGATTGGATTCTTGTCTCGCTTCTTGGACAAAACGATCGATGAGCATATGAATCTCTTCCACTTTTCCAAGGGAAAGATTTCCTTTAACCATCTGCAAACGATTAAGCCAATCATGTCTTGAGTGGCTCAACGCATCTATAATTGTCCATTTTTCATTCATTTAGATACCCCTTAATATAGAAAAACTCTAACCTGCACTCAGGTTAGAGTTTTCCGTGAGTTCTTATGCTTCTTGAGCAACAGGATATACGCTCACTTGTTTGCGGTCACGACCAAGACGCTCAAAGCGTACTACGCCGTCAACTTTCGCGTATAAAGTGTCATCGCCACCACGACCAACGTTAACACCTGGATAAATTTTTGTACCGCGTTGACGGTAAAGAATTGAACCACCTGAAACCGTTTGACCATCTGCGCGTTTAGCACCAAGACGTTTTGACTGAGAGTCACGACCGTTCTTTGTACTACCTACACCTTTCTTAGATGCGAAAAACTGAAGATCTAATCTTAACATACGTTACACCTCCTGCACTTTTTCTATTAAACGGATATATTTTCCGTAATCAAGTTCAATCGTCTTAAGTGAAACAACCAATCCTTCTAAAAGTATTTGTGCTTTTTCTGCTGTATGAGCGTCTAAATCATTAGGCAATTCATACGTCAAGAATCCGCCATCACTTCCGAGTTCAATAGTTGCCTGCACATTACAAAGTTCTTCCACTGCATTTATAGAACCAAACACAACCGCTGTAGTTCCAGCACAGACAAGATCTTGTCCATGTGGCGCATAATTGGCATGTCCAGTCATTTTAAATGATTGGATACTTCCTAGTTTCGTGCGACTTATCGTAATCTTAATCATCTTAACCAGAATTAAGCGTTGATAGCTTCAACTACTAGCTTAGTGTAAGGTTGACGATGACCTTGTTTCTTACGATTGTTCTTTTTCGCTTTGTATTTGAAAACGATGATTTTCTTAGCGCGACCTTGTTTTTCAACTTTCGCAGTAACTGTTGCACCTTCTACAACTGGGCTACCAACTTTCACGTTTTCGCCACCAACGAAAAGAACTTTGTCAAAAGTAACAGTTTCACCAGCTTCAACATCTAATTTTTCAATGTAGATTGCTTGACCAGCTTCAACTTTAATTTGTTTTCCACCTGTTTCGATAATTGCGTACATACTTGCACCTCCTCTTAATTACTAAGACTCGCCAAAAACGAGGTAGACATAAAATGTCTTTAGGGAACCTGTCTTGTGCGGTTGTAGCATATAGCAGTTTAGGTGCTATAAACTATAACATAAAAATATTACCATGACTCATTGACTATTGTCAATGAATGTTCTGCTAACTATTTTTTCCGTTCTACAATTTCTTTCTTACTTCCAAAACGGATAATAGCGTACTTTTCGATAATATCATCTTTGAAATAAATTTCAAATGGAATATTTTTTTGTAATTCTTTTTGTGAAAAATGTTTTTGCAAAATTTTTGGTGCAGCGATTAATACTGCTTCATCTTCTATATTGCCATATGTAATTAACTCTCTCTCTAGCTCATATGCAATTGTTTCATAAGACATAACATACCCCGTCGCTTTACAAGGTACACATTCTTCTAATAATACGTCACGTAACGAATGTTTCTTACGTTTTCGCGTCATCTCTAAAATACCTAGCTCTGTAAACCCAAGCACTCTTGTATATGTGCGATCATCTTGCATAGCAGCTATGAGGCGTTCTCTTACCTTCTCTTTATCTTCCCGTCTTTTCATATTAATAAAATCAATTAATATCATCCCGCCAATATCACGAAGTCTTAATTGACGAGCAATCTCTTCAGCAGCCATTTCATTTGTGCGAAATACGGTATCTTGTAAATTTTGTTTTCCAGTAAATTTACCTGTATTCACATCAATTACAGTCATCGTCTCCATTTGTTCTACAATTAGATAGGCACCATTTGGTAGCCACACAATTTGTTGAAGTGCTTTCTCGATTTCACGATCTATTCCAAAATGGTTAAACATCGAAGATTTTTCATTATAAAAGGATACTCTTTCTTTCCCTACTTTTTCTTCTAATTCTTTTACTATACTTCTCGTATCTACAACTATTTTTTCAATTGTTTCAATTGGGTTCTCCTGAAATACACGATCTAAAAACGTCGCTGGTTGATGAAGTAGTAAGGGCGCCTTCCCTTGATCTTCTTTTCTTTTTAACTCTTCATATAACTTCTGCAACCCTTGCATTTCAGCTTGTATTTCATCGATCGTTCCTTTTTCAGAAGCAGAACGGAAAATGTATCCACCCGTTCCTTCTACTTCAATTCCCAGTAACTGTTGTCTTCTTTTATTATTTTTTATTTTCCGAGAAACAGCGCGCATGTCATCATACGGCATGTAAACGACATATTTTCCGGTAAATTCTACCTTCGCCGTTAATTTTGGCCCCTTCGTATCAATTGCCTCTTTCACAACTTGTACAAGTATCGCCTGCCCTTCATGTATGCGATATGAAGATGGTACATCATCAAACGAAAGATATGCATGTTTTTCTAATCCGATATTTACAAAAGCTGCGTTCATTCCAGCAATTGTTCTTACGATACGCCCAACATAAATATGTCCGACAATCTCCTGCTCTTCATTCCGTTTCCATAAAAGCTCGACAATTTTTTGTTTCTCTTCTATCGCAACACGCTTTTCCGAACCAGTATAGTTAATATATAACGTCTTCAAAATTATTTCCTCACTTTTCACTTCTTTTCCTTACAATATAAAAGGTTAGTGTCGTCGTCAACACTAACCAATTAATTCTTCAACAGATGAGGTTGTTCGTTTTTCAGCAAAATACGCATACAACAATTCATTTTCGTCCAATGTGTAATGCTCTTTATATTTTCCATGGACGATAATAGAGTGTTTATATCCTCTGCGAAATTTTGTGAAAATCGTATATAAATGATCTTCCGTTTTCACCTCAATAGGTGCTATTTTTTCAATATCTCTTTTATTCCCATAATAACGTTCTAATAAAAAGCGCATAAATGCGTACCGTCTTTGTTTCCATTCTTGATATAAAGAAATCGCTAGAAAAACGAGTAATACCCACATCATAATGTTATTACTATTCCAAAGTAACTGCCATCCTAATATTACACTAAAAAAAACACATGACAATTTCATCATCTTTTCATGTGCTTGTAAATAGGGAAAACGATATGATAATACATTAAATAATACTTTTCCGCCATCAAGTGGCCAAATAGGCAATAGATTAAACCCTAAAATAATGACATTATTCCATACAAAGAAATGGTACAAATCATCAGTTACCCAGCCCGCTTGATACAAAATGTAAGCGGCCACAATCATCCATATATGCTGAATTGGCCCCGCCATAACGACAATTAATTCTTCTTTCAATGATTTGTTACCATGTTCTTCCATCTCAACTACGCCACCAAACGGCAAAAGCTGAATTTGTTTAATACGCCAATTATAATACGCTGCGGCAAAAGCATGCCCAAGTTCATGAATGAGAACGATACAAAATAACAATAGCAACTCTTTAAAACGCGCCGTAAAAATACCAATGACAATAATAACCCAAAACAACGGATGCACGGAAATTTTCGTGAAAACATCCCTATATTTAATCAAATGAAATCACCTGAATTGGATCAATAAATTTTTCATTCTTTTTTATTGCAAAATAAAATTTTCCATTTTTATTATTTTCATCATTACTCACTATTCCAATTTTTTGTTTCTTTGAAACGTAATCATATAATTTTACTGACATATCATTTAAATTTGCATACCATGACTCCGTGCCATCAGCGTGCTGAATTTGAACTGTATTTCCAAGTTCCTCTTTCTTGCCCGCAAAAACAACTAACCCTTCATTCACTGACTCAACTGTTGCATTTGTAGCTGTTTGGACAAATACACCTTGACCATTTTTTTGAAAGCCTTGCATCACCTTTCCAGAGGCAGGAATTGCATAATCTTTTTGCTGAATCGTTCCTTCCTTTCTTTCATTAGGCGAATAGAATACGAGAGGTTTTCCAAACTGCTTTTCGTACCATTTCGCTACAGTGGCAAACTGAAACTCCTCTTTCATCACTTTTTCTGTAACAGCTTTAGCACCATCGAAAGAAGAAGGAGCATTCTTATATAAAATGGCAACAGAAAGAACTAATATTGCTGATAGCAAAACTTTGAAGAGAAAAACTTCTTTTCGAAATAGAGGATGAATTTCCTTCTCCCCCTCTTCAATAAAGACCGTTTCGCTATCAAAATCTCCTCCCGCAAAATACCGCTCTTCTTCTAGCAATTCTTGCTCTGCTTTCCTTTTCGCAATCCGCTTTTTAATTTCTTCCACACGTCTATTCTTCATACTGTCTCCTTTCTTTCGTTAGCCTTATTTAATATAGAAACAGTTATATACAGTTTGTACATATGTATGAGTTATAGAAGGAAGATATTCATGCGAAGAAAAAAGAAAGCACTCCGCATTTATGCGAAGTGCTTTTAACGGATTCCAAAGAAATTTTTCATCTTTGTAAATACCGATACTTTTTCTTGTTCAAATGCTTGTAATGGTACATTCTCACCTAATAAGCGTCTTGCAATATTACGATAAGCTATTGCTGCTTTCCCACTAGGTTGCAGTGCTACAGGTTCACCTGTATTCGTAGCACGAATAACTTCATCATCATCCTCGACAACTCCAAGAAGCTCGATTGACAGTGTACGTACGATTTCATCAACGTCTAACATATCCTGTTCATGAAGCATATGACTACGCACACGGTTAATGACAAGTTTCGGTGGTTCAATATCCTCTTTCTCTAAAAGCCCGATAATACGATCCGCATCACGCATTGAGGATACTTCTGGTGTTGTTACAACGATTGCTTTATCCGCACCTGCTACTGCATTTTTAAACCCCTGCTCAATCCCCGCAGGACAATCAATTAATATGTAATCATAATCTTGACGTAATACTTGTATTAATTCATCCATTTGTTCAGGTGTTACCGCCGATTTATCGCTCGTTTGTGCTGCAGGTAATAAATAAAGATCATCAAAACGCTTATCTTTAATAAGAGCCTGAGGTAAACGACAACGTCCTTCAACGACATCAACAAGATCAAATACAATACGATTTTCCAGCCCCATTACTACGTCTAAATTGCGTAAACCGATATCTGTATCAATTAAACATACTTTTTTTCCAGATAACGCAAGGGCTGTACCAATGTTCGCAGACGTTGTAGTTTTACCTACTCCGCCTTTTCCAGATGTAATTACTATTGCCTCTCCCACAGCTATACAATTCCCCTTTCTAACTTGGTTAAATTAGGTCTAAGATGAGTGAGAAGTTGCAGGCGATCGACAACAATGTGATTGTTCTCATTAATGTACGCACATTCTGCCGCCTCTGCTCCGTCTTCTTTCTCTTCCGGAGCCCGCATTGTCACATCACTAATTCGAAGTTGCATAGGGTTCATACTAGATGCAGCAATAACAGCTTCTGAATCTCCATCATACCCCGCGTGTGCAATTCCTCTTAATGATCCCAAGACAAAAATATTCCCCCCAGCGATAACCGTTCCGCCTGGATTAACATCTCCAATTAATAATAAATTGCCTTTTACATGTAACACTTGTCCAGAGCGAACAATTTTGGAAATAGGGACAATTTCTGTTTCTTCTTTCCAAGCTATTGCTTCTGCTTTTGTTATAACATCACTTTCGATTGATTCCACAACAAGGTTCTTCTTATTGCGAATTAACGTACGAATCTCTTCTTGTTGTACTTCTGTTAAATAGCGATTTCCTACTTTAACACGCACTTCAATTAAAGAACGTCCGTCACCCTCATAGTAATGTGTAGAAAGCTTTTCATCCAATTCTTTTAGTAGCTCAGAGAATGAACAGCAATCATCTAAATGAAGTGTTATTCCATCTTTTGTCCCTTTTATCGTTACATTTTGTTGCTTTTTTTCTTCCACTAAAGTTCACCCCACCGATTCAATTCGACATAAAATTAGAAAATCCTTTTTTCCTTTTCTTCTATCGCTTTTGAAAGACGCACTAAATATCGTCTCAGTGGGAAACAAACTATTAACAAGAAAATTCCATTTAGCAATAAAGTAGCAAGGAGACGATCTGTGAAAAAGACAGATGCTGACATGTGAGTACGTCCTAACAAAGTTAAAAACCCATACACATAATACTCTAATGCTGCAATGCCAGCCAGTACGATAGAAGCGACAATAAATAAATTCAATTGTAATACCTTCATCACACTATAAACTAAATAAGCTAAAATCGGATAAGCAAAAATATATATACCGACAAGTTCTGTGTATACGGTATCAAATAAGAAACCAAATAATAGTCCATAGTAAATCCCTTGAATCGGACTATAGTACACTGTAATAAAACATAACACAATTATAAAGAAATGCGGTGCTGCTATACTGTTTTTCCAAAAGACGTCTGTTGGAACAACAGTAGAGAACATATTTTCAAATAAAAAAACAAAAAGGAGCAGAAGAGGAAGAGCTGCTCTTTTTAAAATCGTCATCATCTCTTCTCCCCCTCCTATTCTAACGACGCTGTAGGCATATCACGTTTTGCAACTATAATATGCTCTACATCATTCAAATCAGCGGATGGTTTTACATAAGCTGTTTTTGTTAAACCGTATGGATCTGGCTGAACATCAACAATTTTCCCAATCGCAAGACCTTTTGGGAAGATATCACCAAGTCCAGATGTTACAACTAGTTGATCTTTTTCTACTTTTGCATCAGAGCTAATCTTTGTGAAAAGAAGTAGTTGTTTTTCTTTATCGTAACCTTCAATCAATCCAAAGATATTTTCTTGTCCTTGTACAATAGCAGAAACACGGTTTGTTCGGCTCATAGAACTTAACAACTCTACTGACGATGTAAACTGAGATGCACTTTTTACGCGTCCAACTAAACCTTTCGGAGTTACAACAGCCATATCTTTTTTAATCCCTTGCTGTGCTCCTTTATCAATTGCAACTAAATCGTACCATTTATCGGGATTACGAGAAACCACACTAGCTTGTACTTCCGTATAATCACCACGGGACTTTTCTTTACCAGTTAATTCTCGTAGTTTTTTATTCTCATCCTCTAAATTTTTCACTACTACAGATAAATCTGCGGTAGTATCTAATTTTGCTTTCAGCTTTTTATTCTCTTCATACGTGCGCTTTACATCTTCTACGTTTTCGAAGAATCCGGCAACATAATTCGCTGGCTTTTGGAATACACGTTCTACAACACCGACAGTATCTTTTATAAACTGCTCTGGCCATGATAAACTGTTCCGTTCTTTCAATGAGATTCCAATCAATGCCACGAGAAGAATAATACTAACTAACAAAACAATTAATCTTTTGTTTAAGAAAAACTGTGGCACGTTCACACCCTCTTAATTTCATTGATTTTTATTTTGCAATATTATCGAGCAGCAGTTTTGAAAAGGTCGATATTGTCTAATGCTTTACCCGTTCCAATTGCTACGCAATCTAATGGATCCTCTGCAACAAGAACTGGCATATTTGTTTCTTCACTAATAACTTTATCTAAGTTACGTAGTAATGCCCCCCCACCTGTTAATACGATACCACGGTCCATAATATCCGCTGCTAATTCAGGTGGAGTTTTTTCTAACGTATTTTTAACTGATTCTACAATTGCATCTACTGTATCTTTTAATGCATCTGCAATTTCTTCTGGTTGAATTAGTACTGTTTTTGGTAAACCACTTACTAAATCACGACCGCGAATTTCCATAGGCTCGATACCCTCTGGCTCGCCTGCAGAACCGATTTCTAATTTTAGTGCTTCAGCTGTTCTTTCACCGATCATTAAGTTGTAGCTTTTCTTAATGTACTGAATGATTGAATCGTCCATATCATCACCAGCAACACGAACTGATTGACTTGTTACAATACCACCTAAAGAAATAATTGCAACTTCTGTTGTACCACCACCGATATCAACAACCATACTACCAGTCGGCTCCCAAACAGGTAAGTTTGCACCAATTGCTGCTGCAAATGGCTCTTCGATTGGATAAGCATCACGAGCACCAGCTTGACGAGTCGCATCGATTACCGCACGTCTTTCTACAGCTGTAATACCAGATGGTACACATACCATTACGTATGGTTTACGTGAGAAGAATCCATTTGATTTTTGAGCTTGTTGAATGTAGTATTTCATCATTATTGCTGTTGTTTCATAATCAGCAATTACACCATCTTTCATAGGGCGAAGTGCCACTACGTTTCCTGGTGTACGACCAATCATTTGTTTTGCATCGCTACCTACCGCAACGATTTGTTTCGTATCAGTTTGTAATGCTACTACTGAAGGTTCACGTAAAACTACACCTTTTCCTTTCACATATACAAGCGTGTTCGCTGTTCCTAAGTCAATTCCAAGATCGCGAGTAAATCCACCAAATCCAAACATATCATTTATCTTCCCTTCTTATTTTCACGGACTCATTTTTCTTACTTTATATTTATAAAAACAGTACGTTTTTTTATATCTGTATCCTTCTTGTAGATAATTTTCTACAAAAAACTCATAAATCACATTATAAAACAAAATAGGTAAAAAGAATAGTCTTAAATATGACCTTTTTCCTTTAAACTCACGAATTTATGGTCACCTATTATGATATGATCAAGCACTTCAATTCCAATAATTCGACCACATTCTACTAGTCGTTTTGTAACTTCAATATCTTCACGGCTCGGTGCCGGATCTCCTGAGGGATGGTTATGAAGACATATAATAGAGGCTGCTGCCCGACGGAACGCTTCTTTAAAAACTTCCCTTGGGTGCACAATCGACGTATTTAAACTTCCAATAAAAATAGTTTGCCTATGTATAACTTGATTTTTCGTATTCAAATATAAACAAACAAAATGCTCCTGTTGCAAAAAACGCATCTCTTCCATCATATAACTCGCACAATCTTCTGGACTTCGAATACTATATCTATTTTGATATTCTAAACGTACCATTCTTCTACCTAATTCAAAAGCAGCCATAAGCTGCGACGCCTTTGCAATCCCAACACCATGAATGCTCATCATCTCTTCTAACGTTGCATCCTTTAACATTCGTAAGCCGTCAAAATGATGTAGAATATTATCTGATAACGTTAACACCGTTTCTTCTTTAGAACCCGTTCTGAGTAAAACTGCAAGAAGTTCTCGATTCGATAAACTTCCTGCTCCTTCTAACAATAAACGCTCCCGTGGCTGTTCTTCTCTCACAACATCACGAATACCGTTCATCTCTCCACCCCTTTTTTTACGATTTCTCCTAAAGAAAACCCCATGCAATTTTACGCATGGGTTACATCGCTATCAAACTGTTTTAATTCACGGACAAGACGCGCAATTGGCAAGCCAACTACACTGTAGTAGTCCCCTTGAATATGTTGAACAAAAATAGACCCTTTACCTTGAATTCCATAGCTTCCTGCTTTATCAAGCGGTTCCTTCGATGCAACGTATACGTCTATTTCCTCTTCTGTTAATTCCCAAAATGTTACTTCTGTACGTTCATAAAAAGTTACCGTTTTTTCTTTCAATATAATTGCAACACCTGTGTATACTTCGTGTGTTTTCCCCGATAATAATCGTAACATTTCTTTCGCCTCAGCCTCATTAGACGGCTTTCCAAGAATACGTGAATCATATGTAACAATTGTATCTGCACCTAATACAACGTGATCACTATGATTTTCTGCCACAGCAGATGCTTTTTGCAAAGCAAGCGACATAACAATATCAGAAGGTGATAAATATGCACCAATCGTCTCTTCTACTTCACTAACAACGATTTCAAATGGCACATCAGCTAATTCAAGCAGTTCCTTCCTCCTAGGTGATCCTGAAGCTAAAATAATTTTCCTCATATTTTCTCCCTCCCTTCTCGCATGAAGCAGAATAATTCAAATCAATCGTATCAAAGGAATAGTTTCCCCACAAATTCTAGAAATATCATTTTCTCTAAACAAAATAATAGTTCTTTTTAAATACGATTATATTCTGTCCATACAGAAAGCACTTTGCTCTAAATTCAAAAGAAAAGAAAGAAGTATATGTACTTCTTTCTCCTTCATCTTATTATCTTATTATTTTACTTTTTGTGAAACCATTTTTTCGTACGAAAGTAATCCATCAATAATAACTTGATTTAATTTAGCTACAGATTCCTTATCACCCTTCCCTTCCTTAATCGTTTGCACCGCTATTGACGTATACGTATAAAGCTTCTTCGCATCTTCACGCTTCATACTCTTCGCTTCCTTTTCAATAGCTTTCCACTCTTTTTCAATCGCCTCTATATCTTTTGGATTACTTTTTCCACTAGTTTGTACGCTGGACACATATTTTGTTAAATGAGTATATAATGGCTGCACTTTCGCTAAAAACATTCCTACTTCTTTATCATTTTTGAGCAATGCTGTATCTGTAATATCCCAATTTTTTTTCAAAACTGACACACCATCTTGCTTATACTGATCTATTAATTGATTAACACCCTGTTCATCGCTCGTAATACCAACAACTAACGCATACTTATCACCACTCGGTTTCAAAGTAGCCACGCCCCCATTGCCTTTCCACTCTTCAAGAGCGGCCTGTCCCTTTTCTTCGGAAGAATAAATCCCTCCTTGAACAAAAAATAATTTCATCGGGTCTAATGACGTTCCTACCTGCGCTTTTTGTTTTTCCTCTTTTGGTGCCGGTGTTTGTTCTGCCGTTCCACCCACCTTTGATTCTTCATTCCCCATCTGCTTCGAAGCTGTTACTTCGCTTCCCCCTGTCGTTCCTTGTCCTTTAAGTAAATGCAGCATTCCCATTCCAAACGCCGTACCAATAACAATTGCAGTTGCAACGATTGCAATTATTGTATTACTCCACTTCTTTCGTTTTTTTTCCTTAGACACTAATTTCGCTTTTTGAAACGGAACAACGTTTTTTAGTCTTTCACTTTCTACTACCATCCAGTCAAACTCATCTTTCTTCTTTTCCTCATACTTCGCTTCTGTTCCATTTACTTTCACTGAGATCGTTCGTGATTGCTTGTCCATACACTCACACCTCACCTCTTATCGTTGTCCGCATCATATCATATTCACTTCGCAAAAAAACGAGATATTTGTCAGAGAAATTCGCCAAATAACCCTATATATTTATCTTATATGTATGCATTTGACTTCATTTGTAGAACAAAAAACTAGATAGCAAAGACTATCTAGTTTTTCTCGCGAATATATTTTCGAACTTCAGAAATGAAATAAAGAGAACCTGTTATGATAAAGACATCATTTTCTCCAATCATACCAACTTTTGTATCAATTGCCTCTTTCCAATCTTCAAAAACTAATTTTGACTCTTGTTGTGAATACGATGCAAGCTTGTCAGCAGAAATGGCACGATCAAAGGCAAACGTCGTAAATATTATTTCATCAGCAACTTTTTCTAATTGCCCTACCATGTTATGTAACTGTTTGTCACCAAGAGCAGTAAATAAAACTATTACATTCTTCTTTTTATAATGTGCCTCTACTGTTTTTACAAGACTTTCAATACCTTCTGGATTATGAGCACCCTCTATTATAATATCTGGATTACTTTGTAACTTTTCAAATCGACCAATCCAGTATGCTTCTTGTAAGCCAGCTTTTATTTCCTCTTCATCAATTAAAAATGATAAATATGTTTTTAAATACATGACTGCCATAAGCGCTAGCGCTGCATTGCCTACTTGATGAATACCTTTCATTGAAATCCGAACATTTTCAAATGAGGCGAATGGACAAGCAAAATCAAAATGTTCCCCATCTTCATTAGAATGTTTATGTAATGTTGTAAACTGTTTTCCAAATTCATATAAGCTTGCATGATTTTCCTTAGCAACCTTTTGAATTACTTGTAATGCTTCTTCATTTTTCACACCAGTAATAACTGGAACACCAGACTTAATAATTCCTGCCTTTTCATATGCAATTTCTCCTAGTGTATTGCCTAAAATATGCATATGATCGTGACCGATATTCGTAATAATCGTGAGAACCGGATGAATAACATTTGTAGAATCAAATCTTCCCCCAAGCCCCGTTTCAAATAAAACAACATCACAGAAATTAACTTTACCGAAATAACAAATTGCCATTACTGTAATGATTTCAAATTCAGTCGCTTCTCCTAATTCCGTCTCATCTAATTTTTCAACGACTGGCTTTACCATATTTACAAGTTCCGCAATCTCTTCATCTGCAATCGGTATTCCGTTTATACTAATACGTTCATTGAATGTTTCTATGTAAGGCGATGTAAACGTTCCTACTTTATATTTCGCGCCTTCTAACATGTAGCGCATATATGTTAAAGTTGAACCTTTTCCATTTGTGCCGGCAAGATGCACACATTTTATATGACGCTCTGGATTTCCGAGTTCTTCTAACATCCATTGCATTCTTTCTAGTCCTGGTTTTATCCCAAATTTCAATCGGCTATGAATCCAGCTTATCGCTTCTTCGTATGTATGTATCACGTGTGCTATTCCCCTTTCAAAAGACAAACTTCATAATTCTATTATACGCAAAGAAAAGAGACTCACCAATATAGTGAGTCTCTGAAAAACATTTTATTTTTCAAGATCAGCTAGACGTTGACGAACCGCTTCGCGTTTTTCTAGATAATCTTGCTCTTTCGCACGCTCTCCGTCAATAACTTCTGCAGGAGCTTTTGCTACGAATCCTTGGTTTGAAAGTTTCTTCTGTACACGTTCTACTTCTTTATCGAACTTCTCAAGTTCTTTTTCAAGACGCGCTTTCTCTTCATCAAGATTGATAAGATCAGCTAACGGTAAGAATAACTCTGCACCTGATACGATTGCAGTCATCGCTTTTTCTGGCGCTTGTAAATCAATCTTAATTGTTAGTTCACTTGGGTTACAGAAACGCTCAATGTAAGAACTGTTTTTCGTAAGCTGAGCTAGTACTACCTCGTCTTTTGCTTTAATTTGCATTTGAACTTTTTTGCTCATTGGTGTATTTACTTCCGCACGGATATTACGAACAGAGCGAATGATATCAACTAGAAGGTGCATTTCTGCTGCCGCTTCTTTATCTTGTAAATCTTCGCGAACTGTTGGCCATGCTGCTACTGTAATAGACTCGCCTTCATGCGGTAAATGCTGCCAAATTTTCTCTGTTACAAATGGCATGAATGGATGTAATAGACGCATTGTTTGGTCTAATACGTAAGCTAAAATAGAACGAGTTGTTTTCTTAGCTGCTTCATCTTCACCGTATAGTGGAAGTTTCGCCATTTCAATGTACCAGTCACAGAAATCATCCCAAATGAAGTTGTATAATGAACGACCAGCTTCACCGAACTCATATTTATCCATGTTACGTGTTACACTTTCGATTGTTTCGTTTAAGCGAGTTAAAATCCACTTATCTGCAACTGATTTTTCACCAGTTAAATCGATTTCTTCATACTTCATGTCATCCATGTTCATTAATACGAAACGTGATGCGTTCCAAATTTTATTAATGAAGTTCCAAGTAGATTCTACTTTTTCCATGCTGAAACGTAAATCTTGACCTGGTGCACTTCCTGTTGATAAGAAATAGCGCATTGCATCTGCACCGTACTTCTCGATAACATCCATTGGATCAATACCGTTACCAAGAGATTTACTCATTTTACGTCCTTGCTCATCACGAACTAAACCGTGAATTAATACATCTTTAAATGGACGCTCTCCTGTAAACTCTAAACCTTGGAAAATCATACGAGATACCCAGAAGAAGATAATGTCATAACCAGTTACTAAAGCATCTGTTGAATAGAACTTTTTAAAGTCTGCTGCATCTTCATTCGGCCAGCCAAGTGTTGAGAATGGCCATAGCGCTGAACTAAACCATGTATCAAGCACGTCATTATCTTGATTCCAGTTTTCAATATCCGCTGGCGCTTCTGTGCCTACGTATACTTCACCAGTTTCTCTATGATACCAAGCTGGAATACGGTGGCCCCACCATAATTGACGAGAAATACACCAGTCATGAATGTTTTCCATCCAGCGTAAGTATGTGTTTTCGAAACGCTCTGGTACGAACGTTACTTTTTCTTCTTCTTTTTGTTGAAGTTCTACCGCTTTTTCTGCAAGTGGAGCCATTTTTACGAACCATTGTGTTGATAAGTAAGGCTCAACAACTGCACCGCTACGCTCACTATGACCTACTGAGTGCATATGAGGCTCAATTTCTACTAATACGCCAGCTTCTTGTAAGTCTTTCACTAACTCTTTACGGCATTCGAAACGATCCATACCGTTGTACTTACCAGCTTTTTCGTTCATCGTTCCATCTTCGTTCATTACTAAAATACGTGGTAAGTCATGACGGTTACCTACTTCAAAGTCATTCGGGTCATGAGCTGGTGTAATTTTTACAACGCCTGTTCCGAAGTCTTTTTCTACGTATTCATCAGCAATAATCGGAATCTCACGGCCTACGATTGGAAGTGTTACTGTTTTTCCGATTAAATGTTTGTAACGATCATCTTCTGGATGAACTGCTACCGCTGTATCACCAAGCATTGTTTCTGGACGAGTAGTTGCAAGGCGAATGTGACCAGAACCGTCTGTTAACGGATAGTTCATATGGTAGAATGCACCTTGAACTTCTTTATGAATTACTTCAATATCAGAAAGAGCTGTGCGTGTTGCTGGATCCCAGTTGATGATATACTCACCACGGTAAATTAAGCCTTTTTCATATAATTGAACGAATACTTTATTAACAGCGTTAGATAAACCTTCGTCTAATGTGAAGCGCTCACGAGAATAGTCTAGTCCTAAACCAACTTTCCCCCATTGTTGACGAATGTGAGAAGCGTATTCTTCTTTCCATTCCCAAGCTTTTTCAAGGAATTTCTCACGTCCAAGATCGTAACGTGAAATACCTTCTTCACGAAGTTTCCCTTCTACTTTCGCTTGCGTTGCGATACCAGCATGGTCCATTCCTGGAAGCCATAATACATCATAACCTTGCATACGCTTTGTACGAGTTAAAATATCTTGAAGAGTTGTATCCCAAGCATGACCTAAGTGTAACTTACCAGTTACGTTCGGAGGTGGGATTACAATTGTATATGGTTGTTTCTTCTCGTCTCCTGTTGCTTCGAAATATTTGCCTTCAAGCCACCACTTGTAAAGGCCTTCTTCAACGGACATATGATCATATTTAGTTGGTAAATTCTTTTCCGTGTTTGACATTATTTTCCCTCCTTAAAATAAAAAATGCCCCTCATCCAAAAAAGGACGAGGGACATCGCGGTACCACCTTTATTTACAAACAAATTCAGAATTTGCTTATACTCTTAATTTGATAACGGACAAATCCGTCTTTTCCTAATGAGAACCATTCCGTTCAGAAAAGATGCTCCAGGGCTACCTTCTAACATAACTATCTAGAGAACCTCCCAGCCAATGATTCTCCTCTCTGAAGACGTTTCATGTTATACTCTTCCCCTTCGTTGCATTTATGTGATTGTTAATTATTATATACAATAGTGTAAAAAACGAAACCTTATTCGTCAAGATAAATTTGAAACTATGACCTTTATCTCTTTATGGAACTAATAAAAAAAGATAAGCAGGGTTCTCCCTACTTATCTTCTTTATCCGTTCCCTTGCTGGGCAGCTTGTAACTGCGAAAGGAAATATTCTGTATTGCTAATGAGCCAATGCGATTGCTGCAGGCTTTTCACCCCGCGAAGCTCATTTTCTTCATTACGACTCTTTCTTCTTTTCGTATACGACTGAATTTGCCGAATAAAATGCGACGGGTACGTCATATACGCAAACATAAGAATCTGCTCCTCTTTCGTAAATGGAAAATTTTTTTGATACATTTGATACCATTCAAAGCGGTCACTCCGCGCAATTGGATATGTGTTTAAAGACCTTGAATAAAAGCTGACGATATCCTGTACCGGTGTAGCAAACTGAGACTTTTCTAAACTAATAAAATAACCGTTTCGTTCATAATCAAATAAAAAGTGATTAAGCGATACATTTCCATGAACGAAAGTAGTACGTGTCGTTTCCTTTTCTTTCATTGCATCATGCCATTCACTTAATTGTTTCGTTGCGAACTCACGTGCTCTCATAACATGGTGATAATACGTACAATATTGTAATTCAAATGGCGACATATACCACTTCGCTTCAGATTCTACAAGAAACTCTTCTAATATCTCACCATCATTTTCCCAACGTTCGGATATATTTGTATAATGTTTTTCTAAATCTTCTTCTGTATAAGTTTCCTCTTTCACCGTTTTTTGATGCAACGTCCCGAGCGTTTGAAACATCTTATGGTATTGATCATTATCTTCGCCATTTCCTTCCGCACGTTCTAACCAAGGCATTAAATAATAGCTATACGTCCCATCACTTAAAACATAATTCCCGTCCGTCGCATGATAGATAGGTACATAATTCGAAAAACCTTTCTCCTTCAAATATTGAATATGGTGCAAAAAATTATTCCGCTCTAATTTTCTATCTTGTATTTTCTTTAACGCATACGGACCTTGATTCGTATAAATTTTCATTACACTTCCGTGCTCTTCCATATGTTGAGTGTCCAATCTATATTGCCTCACAATGGGTTCATAGCGATTTCGTAATTCAATATCCATACGAATAACCCTTTCTTATTCAAAACATAGCTTCTAGGAAAAGAAAAGAGGTGAGTGAAAAAACTCACTCACTTATTTCGCTGTTGCTTTTGAAACAGGAATATATATAATTTGCCCTGTAGTTAAATATATATCTTCTGATTGATTTACACGATATAAGCTTTGTACAGTCGTTTCATAACGTTCTGCAACCGCTTCAATTGTATCTCCTTCTTGTACGAAGTACATTCTTAACTTCGTAAATTCTTCTTCTGGTTCTTTCGTAAATAATTTCGTTAAATAAAGTGCATTTTCATCTCGCTGTGAATATGCTTCTTCCTCTGGCTCTTCCTGCTTTTTCGCTTTTTCTTTCTTGAAATTTTTCCGCCCGAACAATTCAAATTGTGGCGTCGTTTCTTGCTCCTCTTCACGCTCCACAAGTTCATGTTCTTCTAATTCCTCTTCTTCTATTTCTTGCTCTTTTCTTTCTTCTAACTGAAACGGTTCAAATGCATAATCTTCCCATCCATCTGATTCTTTATAGGCTGGTACCTCTTCGTGCGGCGCAGGTCTACTTTCATCTTCTTCAGCTGAATCAGCTTCCAACTCGGCATACGCCGTCTCTTCCTCTTCATCCTCGGTTCTTTCTTCGTCACATAAACCTGTAATAGATATATCCGCTAATAGTTGTAAGCAACCATTTTCCTTTAATTCATAATCAAATTCCTCGATTGATACATATAATTCTTCAATTACTTTCACTCGATTTCTTGGAATTGATATTTCGAGCGGAAAGGAATGGACAAGCTCATTAACCCCATCTGCCCTTGTTTCTACATAATCAATTGCCTTTGCTGGTGATAGCTCTCTTAATGAATAAGCTGAATCATCTTGCCTTGCAACGTACTCTCCCGTTAAATCTAATTGCCCTCTCACGATAACTTCATGATCGAGCTCCTCTATCTCAACGTCTGGATCTAACGAAATTGACAAAAGTTCTTCGACTTCCTGTCCCTTCTGGAACCAAACAGATTCTTTTAATGAAAATCGTAATGAATGATCTGTTGCCACTTCTTTTCCCCCTCCCAAACTATAGGTCATTACAGATTTATGTTCCCTAAGGCTACTTTATGAATAAAAAAAATCGCTCCCCTAATGGAAAGCGATTTTCTCTAAGAAATTATGCTTTTAATTTTGACATTGCAATTTCGGCCGCCGCAATTGTCGCCTCAATATCTGCATCACTATGTGCTGTCGATAAGAATAAACCTTCAAATTGAGAAGGTGGTAAAAATACACCTTGTTCTACCATTTCACGATAGTAAGCTGCAAAGAATTCTAAGTTTGAAGATTTTGCTGTATCATAATTAATAACTTGCTCATCTGTAAAGAAAATACCAATCATAGAACCTGCACGATTAATGTGATGCGGGATATTATGCTTTTCAGCTGCCTTACGTAGTCCAGCCTCTAACATTTCTGCTTTACGCTCAAATTCCACATATGATTCTGGTGTTAACTGCACTAACGTTTCATAGCCTGCTGTCATTGCAAGTGGATTACCCGATAATGTTCCGGCTTGGTAAATCGGTCCGCTTGGTGCAACTTGACGCATAATCTCTGCCTTACCACCGTATGCTCCTACCGGCAAGCCACCACCGATTACTTTACCTAAACAAGTTAAGTCAGGAGTTACGCCGTAGTAACCTTGTCCACAATTATAAGCAACACGGAATCCAGTCATTACTTCATCAAAAATAAGTAGTGCACCATTTTGCTCTGTCACTTCACGAAGTCCTTCTAAAAATCCTGGTTGTGGAGGAACAACACCCATATTCCCTGCCACTGGTTCTACAATTATACAAGCGATGTCATCACCGAATTGTTCGAAAGCATATTTTACACTTTCTAAATCGTTGTACGCTACTGTAATCGTATTTTTCGCTACACCTTCTGGTACACCAGGGCTATCTGGTAAACCTAGCGTTGCTACACCCGAACCTGCTTTAATCAATAAAGAATCACCATGACCGTGATAACAACCAATGAATTTCAAAATTTTGTTACGCCCTGTATAACCTCGAGCTAAACGTAGTGCACTCATTGTCGCTTCTGTTCCAGAGTTAACCATACGTACAATTTCAATTGATGGCACGCGCTCAATAACAAGCTGCGCTAATTTATTTTCAATTTCTGTTGGTGCACCAAAGCTTGTTCCTTTTTCAGCAACAGCTTTTAAAGCCTCAACAACACGGTCGTTCGCATGACCATGAATTAAAGGTCCCCACGATAATACGTAATCGATGTATTCATTCCCATCGATATCATATACTTTAGAGCCTTTTCCGCGCTCCATAAACAGCGGATTCATACCAACAGACTTAAAGGCACGAACAGGGCTATTTACGCCACCAGGCATTAAATTTTGTGCCTCTTCAAACGCCGCAATCGACTTATCGAACTTTTTCATTATTTAGCGCCTCCTTCTTGTAACCATCTTGCTGCATCTTTTGCATGATACGTAATAATCAAGTCTGCTCCTGCGCGTTTCATGCTAATTAATTTCTCAAGTACAACTTCTTTTTCATTAATCCAACCATTTTGCGCTGCTGCTTTAATCATCGAATATTCACCACTTACGTTATAAGCAACGACTGGTAAGTTAAAGCTATTTTTCACATCACGAACGATATCTAAATAAGAAAGAGCTGGCTTTACAATTAAGAAGTCTGCCCCTTCCATTACATCTGATTCTGCTTCACGGAATGCTTCCATACGATTCGCTGGGTCCATTTGATATGTTTTACGGTCACCGAACTGCGGTGCACCATGTGCTGCATCACGAAACGGTCCGTAAAATGCTGATGAATATTTCACAGCGTACGACATAACTGGTACATGCGCGAAACCATTTTCATCTAATGCATGGCGAATTGCTGTTACGAATCCGTCCATCATATTTGATGGTGCAATAATGTCTGCGCCTGCTTTCGCTTGACTTACAGCTGTTTTTGCAAGAGCTGCAAGAGACTCATCATTTAAAATAACGCCATCTTCTATAACACCGCAATGACCATGGCTTGTGAATTGACATAAACATGTATCTGCAACTACTACTAGCTCTGGGAACTCATCTTTAATTTGCTTAATTGCACGCTGTACAATTCCATGCTCACAATATGCCGATGATCCAACTTCGTCCTTTTCAGCAGGTAAACCAAATACAATAACAGAACGAATACCTAAATCAACGACCTCTTGCATTTCAGCTTGCAATAAGTCTAACGACATTTGATATACGCCTGGCATAGAAGGAACTTCATTACGAGTATTTTCTCCTTCTAATACAAAAATAGGGTAAATAAAATCTTCTGTATGTAAAAATGTTTCACGCACAAGTGCACGCATGCCCCCGCTTTGTCTTAGACGACGATGACGATTAAATTGTAAAGAATTCATAGATTTCTATCCCCATTCTTTTATTTTATCCCGCTATTTGCGGGCGGTAAGACCCCCACCTCAAAATTCGGCTGGAGCAAAGAAGTTAGGCGGGAGTCGGGCTGCCCGTAAACGCCCGATTGGTGAGGGCTAATAATCAGTGGGGGATGAACAAAACCCCCACTGATTAAAGTTTCACTTTATAGATTCACAAATGCATTGCAGTAATGCTTCTACAGTGTACTCTTTTGGCACAATAACATGTGGAAAATAAAGGTTCGCCTCTTTTTCCGTAATAGGCCCTATACAAGCAATTGTACATTTTTTTGTCCATTCTCTCCAGTTTGTACCCTCAAGTAAATGAACAAAACTATCAACAGTTGACGGGCTCGTAAATGTAATAATATTTACTTCCCCTAATTTCAATGCTGTTATAAGTTCTTGTTTTTTCTCTACATTCACCTTCGTACCATATACGATTAGCTCATCTAGAAAAACACCAAACTCCCTAAGTTTAACCGGGATTACATCTCTTGCTAAATTCCCTTTCGGAAATAAAATACGCTCGTTTCCACTTAATTCTTTTAGAAACTCTTCGGCAAATGTTTCTGCAACAAATGAGGTCGGAACAAAATGAACTTGATAGCCCCTTTTTTCTAACTCTAATTTTGTTTTCACGCCTACCGCAGCGATTTTAATAGTTAATGGTATTTTTGTTTCTAAACCATCTAGAAAAAAAGCTACACCATTTTTACTCGTAAAAATAACCCAGTCATACGAATGTAGTTGCCTTGTTATACGTTGAATTTGCCTATGAGATGTGCCTTCCATACGCAAAAGCGGAATTTCCAATGGAATTCCGCTCCTTTCTTTCACTGCTACACTCATTTGTTTCGCTTGATGCTGGGCACGTGTAACCAATACTATTTTGCCAGCGAGAGCATCCATATTTATTGTTGCTCCTTATTTGCAGCAAGAATGAGCTCTTTTGCTCCTTGTTTAATTAAACGGTCCGCAGCCTCTAATCCTACTTGCTTCGGATCAGTGCCTACTACTATTTCTTTCAATAAAACAGAACCGTCCATAGAACCGACAAGCGCTGTTAATTCGATTGCATCATTTTCTTTAAGAGTTGCATATCCAGCGATTGGAACTTGGCATCCACCTTCAAGTTTATGAAGAAATACTCGTTCAGCAGCCACTGTTCTTTCTGTTACTGCATCATTAATATGTGCTAACAACTGAAGTAAATCCTTATCATCCTCACGACATTCAATTGCTAACGCACCTTGTCCTACGGCTGGTACACATAACGTTTCATCTAAATGTTCTGTAATAACTTCTCCGTCCCAGCCCATTCTCTGTAATCCAGCTGTCGCTAAAATAATTGCATCGTAATCTTCATCTTTTAACTTACGTAAGCGTGTATCGATATTCCCACGAATCCATTTCACTTGTAAATCTGGTCTCGCAGCTAGTAATTGTGCACTACGTCTCAAACTACTCGTCCCTAAGATCGCGCCTTCTGCTAAGTCTTTAAACGATTCTCCGTTTTTAGAAATAAAAGCATCACGAGGGTCAACGCGCTTTGGCGTACAACCAATCGTTAATCCATCTGGAAGTACAGCTGGCATATCTTTCATACTATGTACAGCCATATCAATTTCTTTCGTAAGTAACGCATGTTCAATTTCCTTTACAAATAAACCTTTTCCGCCTACTTTTGAAAGAGTAACATCTAAAATAACATCACCTTTTGTGACGATTTCTTTCACTTCAAATTCATATGGTAAACCAAGCGCTTTTAATTGATCGATAAACCAATTTGTTTGTGTTAATGCTAGTTTACTCTTTCGTGAACCTACAATAATTTTGCGCATAATTCTCTCTCCTCATTATAAATACCAAAAGTGGAAATTAGATAAACTGCTTAATAGAAAAATGTTAACTAGCATTACGAGAAATGCCCCGATATTCCACAGCACAATTTTCTTACCCTGCAACACATCTGCCGCTCGTAAATATAAGCCCGCACAATATACAAATAGAACGACAAAAGACCCGATTACTTTCGTATCATACCAATGGAAATTATCCAATTTTGTATATCCCCATATGCATCCTAATATAATTGCTAATAAGAAAAACGGAACAGAAAATAAATTTAATCCGTAAGACATAGATTCAAGCTTCGGCAAATTCCCTAACCTTCTTAATCTCGCATTCCATTTTTTCTTTTTTAATAGCCGATATTGCAATAAATACATAATAGAAAAAATAAACGATACAGTAAACGTTGCATAAGAAATAATCGCCATACCGACATGCACGTATACAAGTTCTGAAACTAATTGCTCTGCAAGTACTGGCGACATCTTTCCGAGCGGTGTAAAAATAGAAAAAGCGCTTACGCCAAATGCTACAACATTTGTAAAAAAGACTAAAAAGTCAATGCGCATAAATCGATTAATGACTAATGACATCGTAATCAATAACCAAACATAAAAATAAATCCCTGACAATAAAGTTAAAATAGGATTCGTTTCTGAATCTGTAGCCCTAAGCAACATAAAGATAGACTGCAATACCCATACAATCGAAAGTAACCAAAAAGCAAATCGGTTCGCCTTTCGGTTACTTTGAAAATAATCTATAAAATATAAACTAATGCTACAAGCATATAAAATAATTGCAATATGATAAATAATACTGTTATTTAAAAAACTCATCCGATCATCCTTCCAAGTTATAAAGATGGAACGGATGGTGTCCACGCTCTTTTATGTTCTACTTCTTCCGTATTTCCCGCTTCTTCCACTTCTAAATCAAAAATCTTCGCAAATAAAGCTAATTTTTCGCCAGCTCCCTCTTCAGCAGCTAATTCTTTAGCTACTAAAATTGGGTCTTTTAACAATTGATTAATAATACTTTTCGTATGTTTACTAATTACTTTTTTCTCACGATTACTAAGGTTTGGTATTTTTCGCTCAAGACTTTCCATCGTGTCACTTTGAATTGCTAGCGCTTTATCACGAAGAGCCGATATTAACGGTACAACACCAAGCGTACTTAACCACGTTTTAAATAAAACCATTTCCTCTTCAATCATAAATTGAATTTTCTCTGCTTCTTTTAAACGTTCAGCACGGTTTGCTTCAACTACACCTTGCAGATCGTCGATATCATATAAGAAAGAGCCTTCTAATTCATCAATCGCAGGATCAATATCACGTGGTACTGCAATATCAACCATAAATAACGGACGACCAGAGCGCATTCTCTCTACTTTCGTCATCATCTCTTTCGTAATGACATATTCTGATGCACCCGTTGAACTAATTAAAATATCCGCTTCTAATAATGCACATTGCAATTCACTTAAAGGCTTTGCATGTCCCATATATTTCTCAGCCATCACTTCCGCTTTCGTAAGCGTCCTATTCATAACTGTTACTTTACGAGCACCGCTTCCGTATAAGTTTTGCAGTGCAAGTTCACCCATCTTACCAGCACCAAGAATAAGTACATGACAATCTGTTAAATCGCCAAATATTTTCTTTCCGAGCTCAACAGCAGCATAACTAACAGACATCGCACTTTCACCAATCGTTGTTTCTGAGTGCGCACGTTTTGCTAACGTAACCACTTGCTTAAACAACTCATTAAAAATTGTACCTGTCGCTTTTACTTGTTGCGCTTCTAAAAAGCTATCTTTTATTTGACCTAAAATTTGCGTTTCTCCAACAACCATAGAATCTAGACCGCACGTTACGCGGAATAAATGATCTATTGCGCCATCTTGTTCAAAAATAGACAAGTATGGTGCGACTTCTTCTATTTCAAGCTGAAACCAATCAGCTAAAAACTTCTTAATGTAATACCGTCCCGTGTGTAATTGATCGACAACAGCGTAAATCTCAGTGCGATTACAAGTTGATACAATGACATTTTCTAGTACGCTCTTTTGATTTTGTAATGTAGTCATTGCTTGCTCTAGCTCTGCTGCCTGAAATGTGAGTTTCTCACGAAATTCTACAGGGGCTGTTCGATAATTTACACTAACAACAAGAATATGCACGCAGCATGTCCCCCTTCACCCGTTTTATCACTTTATCTACTATCATAATACAACTTTCCTCTTATGAATCTGACAATCGTGTGAACAACTGATTATTTTTTCTCCATATGTAATAAAGGAGCTTCAGTAAGATTAATAAAGAACTCTCTACTTTATAATGATTATAAAATAATAACTCTATTTGTACGTTACCAAAAAAAGTCCTCATAATCAAGTGATGGAAACTATTCCATATTAATTATAACATCATCTTTTCTATCTTCTTTCATCATGAAGGAAAATATGTATGATTGTTCCAAAATATAGTACTCACTTTCTCAATGCAATGCATTTGACATTGTATTTATTTTTCGTTATATTGATTTTACAAAATTAAATTGTGCACAATTTAAAAATATAAGGAGTTGCTTATGAAAGAAAATCCTCTACATCTAGATAACCAACTTTGTTTTTCTATTTACGCTTGTTCTAAAGAGGTTACTCGTTTTTACCGACCCTATTTAGAAGAAATGGGCATTACGTATCCCCAGTACATTACTTTACTCGTACTCTGGGAACGAGACGGACTAACAGTAAAAGAAATTGGAGAACGTCTATTTTTAGATTCTGGTACTTTAACACCTATGTTAAAACGGATGGAATCATTAAAACTTGTACAACGTGTTCGTTCAAAAGAAGACGAGCGAAAAGTTTGTATTGAATTAACAGAACAAGGTAAAGATTTAAAAGAAATAGCTTGTTCATTACCGACAACGATGGCTACAAATTTAGGAATTACAGAGCAAGAATATCATTCTTTATTAATCCAATTAAACACATTAATTGAAACAATGAAAAAAATTAATGATAGAAAAGGGGAATAAACATGGATAAATTATATACTGCTTCAGTAACAGCAACAGGTGGAAGAAACGGTAAGGTAGTTTCAGATGATGGCATATTAAATCTTGATGTAAAAATGCCAAAAGCACTAGGTGGCGCAGGCGGAGAGGCAACAAATCCAGAACAATTATTTGCAGCTGGTTATGCAGCTTGCTTTGATAGCGCATTGCAACTTGTAATTCGTACAAAACGTGTGAAAGTGGAAAGTACAGAAGTGACTGCACACGTTTCTATCGGTAAAGATACAGATGGTGGTTTCGGACTGTCTGCTGTACTTGACGTACATGTTGCTGGTGTTTCTCATACCGAAGCACAAGAACTTGTAGAAGCCGCTCACGGTGTATGTCCTTACTCTAAAGCAACAAGAGGAAATATTGAAGTTACATTAAACGTACGCTAAAAGTTTAGTAAATAAAAAAAACGCGCGACATTCGTCACGCGTTTTTTGTTTTTGTCATTTTATGAATTGCTTTCCATGCTTCTTCTTTTCCAAGACCTGTTTCAGAAGAGAATAGAACGATTTCATCGCCAATTTCAACAGCAAGCGTTTCTTTTACAACTTTTAAATGCTTTTGCCATTTCCCTTTCGGAATTTTATCGGCTTTCGTTGCAATAATAATTGTTGGGATTTCATAGTGCTTTAAGAAATCATACATCATAATGTCATCTTTTGTTGGTTGGTGACGTAAATCAACTACTAATACAGCTGCGTCTAATTGGGTACGTGTTGTAAAGTAAGTCTCAATCATTCTGCCCCATGCCGCGCGCTCTGTTTTAGATACCTTCGCATATCCATAACCTGGAACGTCAACAAAATGCATCATTTCATTGATTAAGAAAAAGTTCAGCGTTTGCGTTTTTCCTGGTTTAGAAGAAATACGTACTAACTTTTTACGATTTAAAATTTTATTAATAAAGGAAGACTTCCCGACATTAGAACGACCTGCTAAGGCAATTTCTGGTAAATCACTGTCTGGATATTGTTCCGGTTTAACGGCACTAATTACAATATCTGCTTTTGTTACTTTCATTGTTTCACTCCTACTAATGCGTGCTCCAATACTTCGTCTAAATGAGATGCAAGCACAAACGTAAGGTTTTCTTTTACGCTCTCTGGAATATCATCTAAATCTTTCTCATTTTCCGCCGGTAAAATAATTTTTGTTAATCCCGCGCGGTGAGCACTTAATGTTTTTTCTTTCAAACCACCAATTGGTAATACACGACCACGAAGTGTAATTTCACCTGTCATACCAACTTCTTTACTTACAGGAATACCTGTTAGTGCAGAAATAAGTGCCGTTGCCATCGTAATACCTGCTGACGGTCCATCTTTTGGAACTGCTCCTTCTGGAACATGAATATGAATATCGTTTTTCTCATGGAAATCCGGATCAATATGAAGTTCTTCTGCACGAGAACGAATATAGCTAAACGCGGCTTGTGCGGATTCTTTCATAACATCCCCAAGTTTCCCTGTTAAAATTAATTTCCCTTTTCCTGGCGCTACAGACACTTCAATTGCAAGTGTATCGCCGCCCGCTGCTGTGTATGCTAGACCTGTTGCCATACCAACTTGGTCTGTTTTTTCAGCTTGACCATAACGGAATATATGCTTACCAAGTAAATCAACAATATTTTTCTCTGTTACAACAATGCGCTTGCGTTCTGCTGTAACGATAATTTTTGCTGCTTTACGGCAAACTTTTGCAATTTGACGCTCTAACGTACGAACACCAGCCTCGCGTGTATAATAACGAATAATTTCAAGAAGCGCTTCATCACGCACTTGCAAATTACCTTTTCGTAGGCCATGCTCTTTTAATTGTTTCGGCAATAAATGCTCACGAGCAATGTGCACCTTTTCAAGTTCTGTATAACCAGCAATCGAAATGATTTCCATACGGTCAAGCAATGGGCCAGGAACACTTGCAAGTGTATTAGCAGTTGCAACGAACATAACTTTCGATAAATCATATGGCTCTTCAATGTAATGATCACTGAAGTTATGGTTTTGTTCTGGATCTAATACTTCAAGTAACGCCGCTGATGGGTCTCCCCTGAAATCGTTAGACATTTTATCAATCTCATCTAATAAGAAGACTGGATTAACTGTTTTCGCCTTTTTCATACCTTGAATAATACGTCCTGGCATCGCTCCTACATATGTACGACGGTGACCACGAATTTCAGATTCATCACGCACACCACCAAGAGAAACACGTACAAAATTACGATTTAACGATGTTGCAATAGAACGTGCTAACGAAGTTTTCCCAACCCCAGGAGGTCCTACTAGACAAAGAATTGGTCCTTTTAATGAATTCGTTAACTTCTGTACAGCTAAATATTCAAGTACTCGCTCTTTCACTTTTTCAAGACCGTAATGATCTTTATTTAAAATTTCTTCCGAATGAGTGAGGTCAATCATATCCTCTGTTGCTTCTGTCCACGGAAGCGCTAATAACCAATCAATATAATTACGAATTACACCGCTCTCAGCAGAACTTACAGGTAACTTTTCATAACGATCTAATTCTTTCAGTGCAGCCTGCATTGTTTCTTCAGGCATTCCCGACTGTTCAATTTTCTCACGAAGTTCTTCAACTTCCCCGCCCTTGCCTTCTTTATCACCAAGTTCAGTTTGAATCGCCTTCATTTGCTCACGTAAGAAATATTCTTTTTGCGTGCGCTCCATTGAACGTTTCACTTTTTGTCCAATTTTCTTTTCTAGGCTAAGTAACTCTTGTTCATCTTGAATAATTGAAATAAGTGTATGTAGTCGTTCTTTCACAGATACAATCTCTAAAATCTCTTGTTTCTGCTTCGTTTTAATCGGTAAGTGAGAAGCAATTAAATCAGCTAGTCTTCCGGGTTCTTCTACATCAGCTACCGTTGCAAATGTTTCATTTGAAACTTTTTTCGAAACTTTAATATATTGTTCGAAATGCTCCAGTAACGTACGCATAAGAGCCTTCTCTTCTAAATCATCTTCTACTTCTTCAGTTACTGTTCTAATAGAAACTTGTACCAGATTTTCTTCTTCGATAAACTCTACTACTTCTGCTCTATGTAAACCTTCTACAAGGACACGAAGCGTACCGTTCGGCAATTTTAACATTTGCTTCACTTTCGCCACTGTACCTACACTATATATGTCATCTTCTTTCGGATCGTCGATATTCATTTCTTTTTGCATTGCTAAAAAGATGATATTTTCATCCATTGCCGCCTGCTCTAGTGCTTGTATCGATTTATCACGTCCTACATCAAGATGCAGAACCATCGTTGGATATACGAGAATGCCTCTTAATGGTAGGAGGGGCACAATTCTTTCATTCGTATTCATACTAGACATAGCACCTCCATAATAAATTAAACTCCTGTTCAACTATTTTATATTACAATACATCTAGATGCAATTGCAGAGATTCTTCGCAATTGTAAATCCCCTGTTTTTTTGTGCCTCACGAAAAGAAAAAAGACTCCGCTTAAGCATACAAACTTAAACGAAGTCTGGCAAATTTTTATTATTGTATATTCTCACATTGATTGCGCATCTGTTTCGTCCAAAGCAGTATGTGCATCAAGCTCACGATGCATATTTTCCTGCATAAATGTTAATTCAAATACTTCTTTTAATTTGCGAACAGGAATGATCTCAATTCCCTTTATTGTATACAAAAATGGTTGCATGTTTTCAGCCGGAATGATGACTTTCTTAGCTCCCGCTTTTTTCGCAGCTTTTATTTTTGCGTACACACCACCAATAGGCTTCACTTCTCCGTGGATACTTATCTCACCTGTCATCGCTACTTCATTATTCACATACGTACGATGCACTGCTGAATAGACACCTGTTGCCATAGCAATACCTGCTGAAGGACCATCAATCGGGATACCACCAGGAAAATTAATATGTATATCATACCCTTCTGGCAACACATCTAGAGAACGAAGGACTGTTAACACATTATCAACAGAACCTTTCGCCATACTTTTACGGCGGATTGATTTCGTTTGGCTACCAATACTTTCCTCTTCTACAATTCCAGTGACATTTACTGACCCTTTATCTTTCGCAGGAATAGCTGTTACCTCAATTTCTAATAACATACCTGTATTCGGCCCATATACAGCAAGCCCGTTCACAAGACCGATTCTCGGAATTGGATAAATACGTTTTTCGTACTTTGGTGTAAGCTGACTAGAATGAACAACCCACTCAATATCTTCATCTTTAATGAAAGGTCGTTCTTCATTTATCGCCATACCAGCAGAAATTTGCACGAGATTAATTGCTTCTCGTCCATTTCTTGCATACATTCCAATCATTTCGATACCGTTCTCACCTACTTGCATCTCCACTTTGTCAGCTGCATTTTTCGCTACTTTTTGAATTTCTTCTGTATCTAACTCACGGAAGAACACTTCTAAACAACGCGACCTAATTGCAGGAGGAATTTCCTCTGGTGAACGCGTCGTTGCACCAACTAAGCGAAAATCTGCAGGTAAACCTTTTTGAAAAATATCATGTATATACGTTGGAATCATCGAATTTTCTTCACTATAGTACGCACTTTCCAAAAATACTTTCCGATCTTCTAACACCTTTAGCATTTTATTCATTTGAATTGGATGTAATTCACCAATCTCATCAATGAACAAAATACCACCATGCGCATCTGTTACAGCCCCTTTTTTCGGTTGCGGAATACCCGCTTGCCCCATTGCACCTGCTCCTTGATAAATCGGGTCATGCACTGAACCAATTAATGGATCCGCAATACCACGCTCATCAAACCTAGCTGTCGTTGCATCAAGTTCGATAAATGTTGCATTTGTACGAAATGGAGATTTTGGATTTCGTTTCGCTTCTTCTAATACAAGGCGTGCTGCCGCTGTCTTTCCGACACCTGGCGGACCGTATATGATCACATGTTGCGGATTAGGACCACAAAGAGCCGCTTTTAACGACTTAATCCCGTCTTCTTGCCCCACAATATCTATAAAGGATGTAGGACGTACCTTTTCCGCAAGTGGCTCTGTTAAAGAAACCTCACGCATTTTACGAAGCTGCTCTAATTCTTTTTTCGATTCTCGATCAATTGAAACTTTTTGTGTTCGCTGATTTCGAAGTAAGTGCCAAAAATACAATCCGACAATTACGCCAAAAACAAGTTGAACAAGTAAAAATATATTTGTCCAGCTCATAATTCATTTCCTCCCGCTATGTTTTACCTTTTAGTATTTCCTGGGAGGAATAGTGCTAAACATAAAGAAAAACAGCAATTATAAAAATTGCTGTTTCTTCTTCGCATTATGCAGATGTTTTTGTATCAAGTACAGTGCCGTCTTGTAACACCAATTTCGGCGGTTCATTATCAGCTACTGTTTCTTTCGTAAGAATACACTTCTCGATATCTTTGCGAGATGGCAGTTCGAACATTACATCAAGCATCAAGCCTTCAATAATAGAACGAAGTCCACGAGCACCTGTTTTACGTTCAATTGCTTTTTTCGCAATCTCAACTAGTGCACCTTCTTCAAACTCTAACTCAACATCGTCAAGCTCCAATAGTTTTTGGAATTGCTTAACAAGTGCATTTTTCGGTTTAGTTAAAATATCTACAAGAGCATCTTCATCAAGCGGCTCTAGGTTCGCAATAACTGGAAGACGACCGATAAACTCCGGAATTAAACCGAATCTTAAAAGATCCTCTGGTAAAACGTGAGATAAAACATGCTTCTCATTTACATCAGCATTTTTCTTCTCAGCACCAAATCCAATTACTTTCTCACCAAGGCGACGTTTAATAATAGGCTCGATGCCATCAAACGCTCCACCACAAATGAATAGGATGTTCGTTGTATCAATTTGAATAAACTCTTGATGCGGGTGCTTACGACCACCTTGAGGTGGAACGCTTGCTACAGTACCTTCTAAAATTTTCAGAAGTGCCTGCTGTACGCCTTCACCAGATACATCACGTGTAATTGATGGATTTTCGGACTTACGTGCCACTTTATCAATCTCATCAATATAAATGATTCCTTTTTCCGCTTTCTCTACATCATAATCAGCTGCTTGGATTAATTTTAGTAAGATGTTTTCTACATCTTCCCCTACATATCCAGCTTCCGTTAAAGATGTTGCGTCCGCGATCGCAAATGGAACATTTAAAATACGCGCTAATGTTTGTGCCAATAATGTTTTACCACTACCAGTTGGCCCAATAAGTGAAATATTACTCTTCGCCAATTCTACATCATCAATTTTGCTGTTAGAATTAATGCGTTTGTAATGGTTATATACCGCTACCGCTAGTGCTTTTTTCGCGTTATCTTGTCCGATGACATACTCATCTAAGATTTCACGAATTTCTACCGGTTTCGGTACATCTTTGAATTCTACTTCTTCGTCCTTCGCAAGCTCCTCTTGTACAATTTCAGTACAAAGCTCGATACACTCGTCACAAATGTAAACACCTGGACCTGCAACTAGCTTTCGAACTTGCGTTTGTGTTTTACCACAGAAAGAACATTTTAATTGACCTTTTTCATCATTAAATTTAAACATATTTTCACACCCCTTACAAAGTGCTAACCTCTTGCCTTCGTATGTACACGATAAATGTATCGTATGTAAATACATATTATGTCACTACGTGGCGAGAAATACAAATAATATGACTAGTTATGTACAAACAAAAAAATTTTAAAACTTTTGAAATATGTATATTCGACTTACAAAGGAACTTTTCCTTCTTCATCGAAAAGTTTTATAAATATATTTCTATATTTATAAAACAAGGCACGATTAAAATCGCGCCTTGTTATTTTATTATGCAGCGTTGTCTACTAAGAAGTCTACAGCTTTACGCACTTTAAGATCTTCAGATAAAGCGTCTACGCTTCCAAGAGCTTGCTTGATAGCGTCTACTGGCATACCGTACATTTCAGCCATTTTTTCAACTTCTGCAGTTACTTCTTCTTCAGTAACTTCGATGTTTTCAGCTTCAATGATAGCTTCAAGAACAAGATTGATTCTTACACGTTTTTGTGCATCCTCTTTCATTTGCTCTTTTAATTTGTCAGCGTCAGTACCTGTGAATTGGTAGTAAAGCTCAAGGTTCATACCTTGTTGGCTTAAACGTTGCTCGAATTCACGAACCATACGATCTAACTCAGTGTCGATCATAGCTTCTGGAATGTCGATTTCAGCGTTAGCAGCAGCTAATTCTACTACTTCGTCACGTACTTTGTGCTCAGCTTCGTGCTTTTTGCCTTCTTCTAAGTTTGTACGAAGTTTTGTTTTTAATTCATCAAGAGTTGCAACTTCTTCGTCAGCATCTTTAGCGAACTCGTCGTTTAACTCAGGAAGTTCTTTTGTTTTGATTTCGTGAATTGTTACTTTGAATGTTGCTGGTTTACCAGCTAATTCAGCAGCATGGTACTCTTCTGGGAATGATACTTCAACTTCTTTAGAATCACCAGATTTAAGACCAATTACTTGCTCTTCGAAACCTGGGATGAAAGTACCAGAACCGATTGCAAGAGAATAGTTTTCGCCTTTTCCGCCTTCAAATGCTTCGCCATCAACGAAACCTTCGAAGTCGATTACAGCTGTATCACCATCTGCAACAGTTCCTTCTTCTTTAACAACTAGTTCAGCTTGACGCTCTTGTAAAGCTTTTACTTCGTTCTCTACATCCTCGTCAGTTACAGTTGTTTCAACTTTTTCTACTGCTAAACCTTTGTAATCACCTAATTTAACTTCAGGTTTTACAGTAACTTTTGCAGTGAAAATTAAGTTTTGGCCTTTTTCGAATTTCTCGATGTCAATCTCAGGATGAGCAACTGGGAAGATACCAGCTTCATCGATTGCTTCACCGTATGCTTTTGGTAAGATGATATCTAAAGCATCTTGGTATAAAGATTCAATACCAAAGCGTTGTTCGAATAATGGACGAGGCATTTTCCCTTTACGGAAACCTGGTACATTAATTGTTTTTACTACTTTTTTGAATGCAGCGTCGATAGAGTTATTTACTTCTTTAGCATCAACTTCGATTGTTAAAACGCCAACGTTACCTTCTAATTTTTCCCATTTTGTAGACATTTATTCTTTCCCTCCAACTATAATAATGTATGCACATACCTCTATAGATTAAGATTTTTATTATCTCTTTTTTGAAATAACAAATGTACAAATAACCCTCTAGCAAAAAGCTTTCAGATACAATGTTCCAATCTACTAATTGTCTAAAAGACAACTACGGTATATTTTGTTCGAGACTAATATGAAACATATTAAGTAAGAGAATTATACTCCTCTTCTCTTACAAACAGGCAGATTTCTGCCTTTTGCAACCCTTACATTATAACATAGAATGTGCTCGTTTCAATAACTGAACGATTCTTTTTCATAATTATACGGGCAAATACCCTTCTCTTTCAATGCGCAGTAACCATTGATAGGCAATATGGAATTCCTCAAACTCAATATTGTATGCTGTCATAAGTTCTTCTTCATCAATAGCCAATCCGAAACGCTTTCTTCCAATTCTCTCTAAGACGGCAGCCCAAATTTCTACTTTATCCATTAGTAGAGGGAATGGGAAAATGCTAATTTGTAATTCTCTCCAGTATGTAACCATCGCATCAAATATATCCGGATAATTTTGCTCTAATCGGTTTGAGAATTTATGTATAATTTTATCGGATTGCTCCTCATTATGACCCGTAAATGCTGGAATCACCTTTATCGTATTCCCAAACTTCTCTACTTCTATCTCTTCTTCTATTTGATTTTCTACCATTTTATACAAAATAGAAGTTTTTAAATAAGGGTGCTGATCTTCGTCTATTAAAAATTTCTTTAAAGTAGGAAGTGCGAGATCCAGGTCTTTTAACGAAAGTTTCTGGATCACTCTTAGCTTTTGACCAAAGTTTTCTCCAAAAAGCCCCTTGGTAAATTCTTCTAATTCAAAATTCGAATCCACTAGCGGTATATCTTCTTCATTCAGCATCCCTTGCGCAAACAAAGCAAGCTGCGCCAATTTTTCCTTTTGCTCAGGAATTATATCTTTCGTTTGCAAAACTTCCTCAACAGTTTCGATGACACCTTCATAATCATTTGTTTGAACTAAAATAGTTACATACGTTTCAAGAATATCACCAAATAATACAGCTCCTGTTTCAAGCAACTGCTCACATTTTTCTTTCGCTTCTTCCATACGTTTTAATTCTAGCAAACAAATAACTGAAGCTAATTCTGTTTGTTCCGTTTCTGCATTATACTGACGTAATATTTCAAAGCAGCGCAATGCATCTTCGAATTCCCGCTCTTTCAACGCTAAAAAACCTTTATCAATATAGCGTTCTGATAGTTGCGGAAACAATACGACCGTATTTTCTTTTTTATCCATACGTCCGCCTCTTTTTCTAGATTTTAATGATCTTCAAAGTAAATATATCAAATGCGTAATGAGAACACAACATTCCAAAATTATTTATTTGAAATATAGGAATATTCTATTTTCGTAACAAAAAAGCAACAAACTTTTAAATGAAATTCATTTTTCACAAACAAAAACCCTCAGCAACAGAAGCAGAGGATTCATCATTAATGGAAAGCTTTTATAATTGTGGGGTATATAACAAGGGTAATAATTTGGAGAAAAATAATTGCCATAACAATCATGCTAAAATAGAAGATCGGTTTACTTCGCTTCATTAAAAACATAATAATAAGCATCGTACAAGCAAACAAACTTAAAAAGAACAAACTTGTTGTCGAACTAAGTATACCACTCGGGACAAAGAACAATAAAACTACACTACAAGTACCTATAATTCCAAATAACCATTCCATTCATTCACTCATTCCCTTTCCCTCTCATGGCAGTTTTTTCTACGCTACTAAATGTTTTACAACATCAATTACATATGTTAACTTTTCATACGCCACAAACCCAAAAGCTACTGTTAAACCCGTTACGATTAATCCCTTCATCATCTCTTCCTCCTCATGTATCGTTGTTATCTTCATTATATAGGATTAGTAATTTGTTACCATCGAACTTCCTTACACTTACCTTACAGAATTGTAAGATTTCAAAACAAATAAAAAAACACCTCATGTAACTAGAAGCGAATTCACGGAATTTCTCTATAATCATTTGCAAAATTAACTTTTTTCTCTTGCTGATTTTTCGGAGAATCCACTCTTAAACTAATGGATTTATTAAATAATTTAGGATCGAAATAATAACATAAATCAGTTTGAGGACAATATATGCAATACACATCTATTTCTTCTTTATTCACTTCTTTTGTGGCGACTCCATTTGCCGTAGAATAACTAGAGCGAAATCTTACTTCAATTATCCCCCATGGATTCAATTCTCTATATTTAACTTGCACCCTCTTAAACAATCCATCTTTGTGCACTACAAGATCAAATGGAGAATGTTCTGTTTGTGGTGTTAAAATCATATATCCTTTTTCATACAAGTCAACTTGAGCCTTTAAAACCGCTAAATCTCCTTTTGTTTTTGTATGATGGTGCACTTTTACTCAACACCTTTTTACATATTTTCAAAATAATATTCGTTACTTTTTTTAACTTACCTTCAAATATTTTCGGATTACAAGAAAACAATTTATTAAAATCATGATATTATATTTTTGTACAATTAAGAATTTAATTTATAAGGGGGATTATATATGTTCAAAAAAATGGCTGCTGATGTTTTAGGATTAAGCGATGTAGGTTCTGTCATTACACCAAAAGATTATGATAAGGTCGATGCAGATGATTACGTAATGCATGAAGATGGGGAGAAAATTTACTTTCTTATTAAATCAAAATCGGATGAATATTGCTTTACAAACAAAGGATTAATTCATCTAGATGGTACAAGCGCGACAAGCAAAAAGCGTACACTACGCCGATATAGCTATAGTAAATATCAAATTAAAAACGTAGCACTTGAAACTGCAGGCACAATTGATTTAGATGTAGAAATTAAATTTCAAATGGGAGATGAGCATTACTCAATTGATGTTCATAAAAAACATATTGAAGAATTAAAAGATTTATATAAGGCTCTTCTTAAAATCGAAGAAATTTCATACGACAACGACATTACATTGCAGTATGCACATAAAAGTTTAGATATGGCATCTAACGCTTTCAGCCGTATTTCAAATGCACAAGTAAATTTAGCAGAACAGTTTAAAGAAATGAACGATATCGCCTTTAACTGGCTTGTTGATACGAAGAAACAATATAACGTGAAAGATTATGGTTTTGTCTTTGAGAAGTTTATTAATAACTAATTTAAAACAAACAAAAAACCTTGTTATCAAAAGATAACAAGGTTTTGTTAGCGTCCCAGGAGAGATTCGAACTCCCGACCCGTCAATTACCTACGATATATAAACGATTCTTTCATCGTTTGCTGAACGTTCATTTGGGCGGTCAACTGACCGTTTTTGTTAATTAATATTATACGCTATATAGTAGTTCTACGTCAATGTTGAATGCCTTTTTGTTCTATCGATTCCCTATCGAAAATTCTGACGCATTTAGATGAATCCTTATCCACGGAATAAAAAATAATCGTCTTAAAATGCGAATCTCGGCGTACCTTTCCGCACTATTTTATATATTTTGATTGCAGTCTTAATATATCTTCCTCTTCGCGAATGCCTGCCGATCCCTTTCTCACATTTTTTACGACAGTCCAATTCGAATTAGTTTCATCGCCGATGTTCTGTATTGTAAAGTTGCCGTCACCATATTTTCGGTGACCTTCTGCCAATTTCTCCGTTATATCATTCTCGTTTGCTCTCGCCATCTTTGCGCCATCTCCCTTTTTATACAACCTTCTTAAACTGTCCAACTAATCACACGTCCAGTCAATTGGAGATCCTCGCTTTCCGCTTCGTTTAATTGTAGCACACTGTCGGGGATAAGTTCCGATAACGGCTGCCCAATCGCACTAGAAACGTTATTTTCTTTGAATGTGAATGGGCCGACGCCAGTTGTGCGTGCCTTTACGTTACAGGTTTTACAGCGTGTCTGTAGCCCGTCGGGTGATTTCGTCTTTTTGTGGAAACCGTCCGCAGTTGATTTCATCTTTCTACAGTATGAGCATTGCTTCATTTTTACGTTCGTTCTTTCCTTCGGCATTTTAGTCCTCCCTCTCTCTTCATAAATAAATGAGTAAAAAAGCGAAGCTATTACGCTCCGCCAAAAAGTACGCTATCTTCTTCGTAGCCGTTTCGAGCTTCATAAGCAGTCATACCGCCGTCACCTCTCACAACCTTTTTATGCGACTTCCATTCTTGCGCATTGTGGTCATACGTGATTAAATACCCGTTCTCCCCGAACTCTTCACGAGCCTTTGCAATAATCTCGGGTAATTGTTTATGTACATTTGGCGCTTTAGTTTTAGTAGTTGTCTTCGTTGTTGTCGTTGTCATTCTCCTTCGTCCTCTCTCCGCTTATGTTTATGAATATATGAAAATGGCGGGCAAAGTCCGCTAAGACCTCGCCCAGTTATCTAGCCTTTTCTTCCTGTTCCTTGCGTCGCGATAAATATGTCACATAAGTCGTCATGTGTTTTCTGATCTTTTTTCATATTCGCTTGCCCCCTATCGCTCGAATTGTACAGCCTGCGCTACTTCTTCGATGCGCTTCGTATGTACTTGCTCGTATCTCTCGATATCATTCGCATACTCTAGCGTATCTTTTGAGATTTCCATTAGCGCATTTCCTAGCACGCCAGTACGAACGAACTCATGCTGTAATCTTTGTTCCGCCGATTCTAGTAACTCGCGAACTTCGTGCATATCTTCGCCCACTTCGGAACGTTTGGTAAGATCGGCGTGAATGCTTCCTAATGTGTGGCGAACTTTTTTCGATGCTTCTGCGCTTCCTGCGACTTGACTTAATACACCTTGCGATAGCTGCATAACCATTTCATTAATTTGTCGAGCTAGTGCAGGCTCGTCCGCTAGTGATACTAATTCGTTTAGATGTTTTAGAGCCGCGTCGGGATTAGTTGCGAATGCAATCTTTCCGCGTAACAAATCTAATCTAGAATCGAATAGTTTCTGTTTTAATGCGTCCACTTTTTCGGGTTCTCGCGTTAATTCAAGATGTGCCATGCTTCGCACCTCTTCGAGTAACTTCGTAAATTCACGCTTTTGCCCCGATACATGATTAAGAAATAGTACTTCTTGCTTTCTTCCTAACTTGTCACGCTCGCCTTCTTTACCGATTTTAGTTAGATTAAGATTGCGCACAATCTTCGCTCGGTCTTCACGTACCTTAGGTAAGTATTCTTTAGCGAGATAGCTAGTTAATCCATTTTGGATATCTACGGCTTTCATAATTTTTTCTTTCATAGTAGTTGTTTTAGTATTTGTCATTTTACATTTCCCCTTTGAGTTAGTTTAGTGGTTTATATAAACGGCAACGCCGTCGATAACTTGCTTTATTATTTGACTGATAAGCCCAGTCGGCGTATAAATTCCGCCATCTTATCGCGCATTGTTTTAAAGAATTGCTTTAACTTTCCTCGCGCTGATCTTTCTTTCTTATCTCGTTCCTTCGCGTCTTTTACCTCTTTCAGATATTCCTTAATATAGATATCGTCGAGGGTTTCGATTACCACTGGATTTTCCATAATACGGTGACACTCACTACACTCTAATTTTGCTTTCATTTGAGTTAGCACATACGGGCTGGAAAGCGTCTCTTTATAAATAGTGTCGCTGCACGTATATAAATCGAATGCGAGCGGGTGCTGATTTTTACAGCTAACTTCGGCAATCTCGATTAGCTTTTCTGCGATAGTCATGCCGCTTTTAACTATGTCATATAGCGGTGCAATAACTTCACCCACGGTCACGCCCTTGTCATATACGAACGCCACTAAAAACGAGTAACCGCGATACACTACGATGTCGGCAACGCATAATGGGCGCTTAACTTCCTTCTTCTGCACTTGCATCATTTCCCTAATTCCCCTTTCTTCGCTTCGGCTCTCTTTCGTATTTTTTCCGACGCTTCCAATAACGGTAAATCATATAGTAACTTCGACTGAATTACGCGAAGGTTATCTTTCCCTACTAATCTTTCTAGTTTCTTTATGTTCTCTTTCTTCGGCTGTACATGCCCTTTTTCCCACTTATTTACAGTGAGAAGTGAAACGTCTAGTAGCCTACCGAACTGAGTTTGGCTAAGTCCCGTTAGTTGTCTAACTGCTTTAATATCTTGTGGACGCATTTGTATCATCCTTTCTTAGTTGTTTATAGCTTTCATATTGAAAATATGAATTGTTCATACTCTAAAGGTAAATAAAAGATTGTTAGTTTCTTATACGAAGATGTGGCACAAGTAAGGACATTGCAATGCTATTAAATAACGTTACATATACACCTGCGCCACGAATGAAAGAAAAAACTGCCCTTGTTAGTAATACTCCGTTGACGGCTTGGAGAAACCGCTAGCTATCTGATACCTCCCGCTGACAAAGCTGCGCCCGTATCTTCGCGCATAACTTGCTATGACGACGTTCTGACAGTAGGCAATTAATCTCTTCTATGTCCTCCTCTGTAAGGTTAAGCTGTGACTGAATACGCTTTTGCTTACTTTTAGGTGGTTCATTTATTCCAGACTCCCAACGGTAAACTGTAACCATGGAAACACCTACTAGTTGTGCGAATTCTTTCATTGTGTAACCTATAGTCTTTCTGATATAGCGCAGAGTGTCACTGGTCATTTAGTTACTCCTTTTTCTTTCGTGCCGAATTTATTTAAGTACATCTGACGGTACAATACATATACGTTCGCATCGCTCGTCGTTTTGGTCTTTTGTGCTTTATCGTAGAAATCGTATAGATTGACACCAGCAGGCATCGATTCTGTACCGATACATGTGCCTTTAATGGTTGCACGTTGCATAACATTTTCATCGCCTTCGATAATTGCATAATTTTCATGTCTGATACGCATATTTTTCATCTCCTTTCGTTTTTATTTCGTATAGTTTTATACATCGCTAGTTAAAAGAGAGAACTAGGCGCCATGTGAATAGCGCCCACTCTAATGCGATTGGATAGAATGTAGTAGCGGCTTAATAAATACGAGCAGCTTCCGTAATACCTAAATCGAAGCGTATACGAATTTACGTACTTACCTAACTAGATTGAGAACAGGTGCGTACCCTATTCCCTCTACCTATATGTATTTCTGACTAGGTAAAACGTGTATAGTCCGATGAATAAATTTATTCATTTTTACGCAGATTTTTCGCTATTATGCTTCGTGTATAGGTCTGCGATGAAACTTGCCCCCTCACGAGTTGCCTTTAACGTTTTGCATAATCTATCGTTCTTAACTGTCGTAGATAGTTTGAAGTATTTAGCGTATTTTACGTTTGCCGTGTAGTGTCCGTCTGCTTTCACGTTGCCTAATACGCCGTTACACTGTAAAAACTTGCGGATTCTAGCCGATGAAATGCCGCCTAAATATTCTAGTCCTACGTTTTTAAGAGAAATGAGATCTGTGCCGTTAATTACATCTAATTCCGCTTTATATTCGTCTCTTTCTCCCTCTATCTCCGTAATAAGGCGGTTTTTATATTCGCTTAATCTCGCCGTAGCTTGTGCTAGTGCTGTAATATCTCCACTCATAAACGCTTTACCTAGTTCGGCTTGTAATCCTAATTCTTTGTTTACTTCGATTACCTTCGTAGGTACTTCGGTTTTCTCTTCGATATTGAGTAATTGAGTTCGCACTTCTTTAGCTACATCACTATCACGTAAAAGCATGCCGATTCTTAAAATCGAACGACGTGGGAAAAGGTATGTTCCTCGATAAGAGACACCCGATTCTAGTAAAGTAGAATAATCCTTGTTTACTTCGTCTTTGATTTCACCGTACTTTGCTAGGTACATTCCATCTTGTTTTAATTCATCGCCATGAACCTTAATAACATCACGAATTACATGATGCTCAACGTTATAAAACGTCGCTACTTGCTTTGTAGTCGCCATTTCCATACCTTCTAGCAGTAATAGACCGCCGACTTTGCTTAATACTTCGATTCTTTCAACGTACTTATCACGCTGCGCCACGTTTGACGGGTCTGTTAATAATTCCGTCTCGTGTTTTGCTACTGTTACCGCTGGTTTTACCTCTTTTTTTGGTGTTAACGCTCCGAAATTTTCCTCGATTTTGATATCTTTTGCTTTAATTCTCATTTTCATTTCCTCCGATTAGTTAGTTTTATAGTTAATTTTTATAGATATTGGCTTCGTAGTCCCAGTTCCCTAAATCTGCGCCGCCATTGAATGATATTTCTATAGGATCTTTTTTATTTTTCTCCGCCTGACTATGCAAGTTTTGGCGATTTGGCGTTTTATTTTCCGCCTCTTCTTCGTCTTCACTATCTGCCTTTTTACGCCGTCGTCTGCGCCTTTTCTTGCGCATTAACTCCTGCTTTCTCTCTTCTGGCATGTCTAGGTATCGCGTTTCATGTTTCGGAATGGTTATATATCCGAAAAAATCCATTGCCATCACTCCCAGTCGGCTGCTTTATCCTGCTTTCTCTTTTCGTCACGTCTTCTTATATTGCTTACTGCCTTTTCGTGTTTGACGTACCTTTCTAACGCCTTCGGGTATCGCTCGAATAGTTCCCGAGGTGCTAGTGGCAATAACGGTCGATATTCGTTATTAGCTCCGATGCCTGTGCGCCTTACTTGAAGCAATCCGACACTTCGCAGCACTTGTAAATTGTGATTGATAGTGCGGACGCTCTTACCCGTCTCCATTGCTAAGCGATATTGTGAAGGGTATGCCTTCTTTTCCTCCACGTTGAAAAAGTCGATAATGAGCTGATACAGCATCATTGCGCTTTCTGTTATGCCATAATCGGACATATACGAGTAGTAACGCAGATTTGTCGGCATCTTGATAAAATCTAGCGTTCTATCACCTTCCTCGGGCTTCACTGACTTATCGAATACTGGTTGCGCCCCGTGAATCCCGTTTCTTTCCTTCGTGATTGCTTTGGCTGGCTTCTCATAGTCCGCCCGTCCCTTTACCGTACTTATGTAATCATCATAAGCCGTTTCGTGTAGCGGCTCTCCGTTTAGTAGTTTTTCGATTAATTTCTTGCTCATCCTAACCTCTCCTTTGGTGTAATTATTTGTAAGGCAATAGACTGCGTATGGCTTGGCAATAGCCTTCGTATGGTTTGGCAATAGCCTTCATGTCTAAATAGACAGCCTATTTCATGGTAACTAGATTTATTAACTAGATTTATAAACTAGATTTATATAACGATAGTTATATATCTGTCTTACTTCGTAAGAGCGTACTAACGTAACGCATTAATAGATAGCGTAATAACTTATAAAAGAACTACGCAGTAATAGAAAGTAACAAAGAGCGAAGGTCTTAAAGGTAATTCCGCCGCTGATCTTTCTTGCTGCGTCGTGTTTTGCTTCACAAAGAGATAGGTGCGGCTACTTACGATAACTGGTATACTTCGGTGATATTTCTTTAAATTAATTTTTAACGCCTTCGTATGTATAGGTGCGTTAACCGTTGAAGAAAGGGCGATTCTATTAAAATTACTTTTCTCCCTCATTGCCCGCTCGTTTTTATAGGCGCTAGCACTCGGAAATATTGGCGTACATTTAAGAAATTAATTCGTCACTAGCGTGAAGGACTTCGTAACGCCTCTACAAAATAATAAGGGCGCTTCCCTATTCGATTAGGTTGCTTTATGCCCTTACACCCTGATAGGCGCACTAGACGGCTTTTATTGGTACGATATTTAAAGCATTTCTAAAAACATAGGCTCACGGCGTCTCATATTCGGGCAAACTACTGCGCTAACTAATGCGGTATATAATAGAAGGAACTAGCGAAGCCTTCTGCATCCTGTACGCCCTCCTACGTATGTATAGACGCATAAGGCACTATAAAACGGCTAGAATCGCTGTATGAGCCTGCTAAGGGCGTTAGAATGTACACTAGATCTGCGTTATGCGTCAGATTCGAACAGGTAGACCTCCGTACATACATTTTAAGATGTCTAACACTTCGAATATGGCGCTTTAATATACTTCTAGTACATCCGCATCAGAAGGCACTTAGAGACACTGTTCAAGGCTGTCAGACGCCCCGTTTTTAAAAATTCACATATAAATTTTTCTAGACGTGAAGGTTTCGAGAAATAGGCGGGGTTGGGTCGATTGGCTTCGTAATAACGTGACATGGTGTCCCGTTTATAATGCGCAGGGGTTTCGATAAGGGTTGCGGAAAGTGCGGGCGACTGTTACGCCCCGAGTTGAAAATTTGTGTATATAATTTGTCGGGGGTTGATGTATGGCTTGTCGGGGGGTGGCTTGGAGGGTCGGGCGAATTTCGATTGGGCGGTGTAGCTCTTGTGCCTTCGTTGCGTTTTAACTTCGCAGATTCGCAGCAAGAGACGCTTTAAAACGAACGTTTCTTTTCTTCCTTCGCTTTTCTTCGCAGAAACAAAACGAATAACAATTCAATTCGATTCACTTAACGAACTCAATGCGATTCAATCGAATAAACTCAATTCACTTCACTTCGAATCCTTTACGAACTCAATCGCAACAACAAACAAGGAAGAAAGACAATGAACAACTTCATAAACTTCTCGCTAATCTTTTAAGACAACAAATAAAAAGATCATAAAAAGAAAAGGACAACAACAACTAATCGAATACACTCATGCAGATACTTACCATGATATGTTATGCATTGGCTGCGCCTGCTGTGGTGTTAGCCTGCTGGCTTATAGCTGCGTACAATGGCAGGCTGTGACATGCCTAGCACTTTGGCTGTGTGATGTTAATAGATTAGTAATACTAATAAGTATATAGCGGCTGTATGTGGCTGTGTGGTATGGCGTGGTATGTGTGTCTAGGTAGTGCCGTATGGTCAAAGTGCATATGCCCTATTGATAGCAGGTAATGGCGTCGGGTATATCGGTGTGAGAATGCGGGAACATATGCCGCCCCATTCATAATATTATGTGACGCTGGGTATTAGTCTAAAAAGGTACACCTTTATGTACATCGTGAAATACGTCCTATATCAGTCTATTAATTAACGCACATCAACCTTTATGTACGTCCTAAAAAGAATTGACCTTTATAGACGAACGGTATATATTTAGGTTAACGATAAAAGGAAACGGGGTTTTCATTATGGCAATCAGCTTCGGTTACATTCGTGTATCAAGTAAGGAGCAGAACTTAGACAGACAATACAAGGCGCTAGAATCTCATGTAACGGATACAAAATACATATACAGCGATAAGGCTAGCGGTAAGGACTTCGAACGTGAGGGCTTTCAGAATATGCTTAAAGCAATGCGTGAAGGTGATACACTCTATATTAAATCTATCGACCGACTAGGGCGTAATAAGGCGCAGATAAAAGAATATCTCGAATACTTCAAGAAAGAAAAGATTCGTGTTAAAATTATCGACCTTCCTACGACTATGGCAGACATACCAGCGGGTCAAGACTGGGTTATTGATATGATTAATAATATTATTATCGAGGTTTATACATCTATCGCAGAACAAGAAAGAAGAACGATAAAAGAGCGTCAACGTGAAGGTATCGACGCAGCAGCAGCGAAGGGGAAACACCTCGGGCGTCCTGTTATGGCACTTCCCGAAAACTGGGATAACTTATACTGCGATTGGAAAGGCGGAAAGATAAAAGCAGTCGAGTTTATGGCGGCTGTTAATATGAAGAAGGCAACGTTCTATAAGAAGGTAAAAGAATACGAGGCGGCGCAGTAATTGGCGGTGTCTTTTTGTATTGAATACGTGACCCCCCGAGATTTCAAGACCCCTCCCCAGCAGAACGAGCAGCAGGTGTATAGCCGCCAATCTGACGATTCCCCCCCCCGTGATACCGCTTATTTTGTAAATAGTTGTAACTATTAAAGTTACACGTAAATCATCGTAAACACTACAATCGCAAGGGATTCGCCGTTTCATCGTTAAAATTACACGAGTTTACATTGAGGTTAGCGCCAACAAAATGCCGACGCTACCTCGTTAAGTACATTTATCTTATATCGCATGTAACAAGCAGTTTTTAGTTTCCAGATCTATTTTTCTTCAATGTAATAATCGTATAAATTCCGCCTACAATCGTCACTACGTGTTCTGTCATTTCTAAAACATCTTTCACAAGGTCTACCAAATAGCTACACTCTCCTTTCACACATCACGTTGCATGCGTGATTTAATAATTCAAGCGTAGCATAAAAATAAACACTTGGTGCCGCCCAAAACAACAGTAATATATATAAGTTTTTTTAAGAAAATCCTTATATATCAAGGGTTTTAGCATTTTTCTATTTTTACCAATTATTCCACGTGAAACAAGAAAGTTCGACAAAAGAGTTTGACGATACACCTCTTCAACCTGCAATTTACCTATAATTTATCCAACAGAAATTTCATCGCCCAATCCCGCTAACGCCTCACCAACGGGGTTATCTACTATTTCGTATACTAAATGAAGAAACCTTACTTATCTTTCTTCATTTCGCCAATCCTCCTAATGCCTCTTTATGTACCGACCTATACCGCCCTCTTTCGCCTAACAAGCGAACGCACCGCAGTCATGGCACCGTCATATCAACGTTTATACATAGTTAGTAAACGTCGATTCTATGCGGTTTATACATCGTTTGCATAATAAGATAATGTATACGATATATAGTAATTTAGGGGATAGTTTCGGAGGGTGGACGTGCGTCGGGATCGGTTGGCTGGCGATATGTGACGTGGTGTATAACGGTGAGAGTACACTTATTTGTTCAGTTCTGCTAACTATTCGAATGAGGCATGGAAAATCGATAAGTAAGTGTAGCCTAGGAACAAGGAGAGACGAAAGGTATATCGAGTGTTTATGAGAGTGCAGGCGATTAAAGTATACTCTATTAACACATGATGGAAAAACTCTCTTTTTGATTTACTGTATAGGTGGTAAGATTGGAATATATTATGAAAATTTTATTAATTATAGAGTGAGGTCGATAAAATGAGTTTTAAAGCAGATGTATTACGTGTATTAATTGCTTCACCATCAGATGTAGAACAAGAGCGCAATGAAATTGAAACCGCTATCTTTAAATGGAATATTCAATATGCTGAACAAATGAATGTCGTTCTTCTACCCAGTCGTTGGGAGGAAGATGTTGTACCTACCTACCGTGGTCATGATCCGCAGCAAATCATAAATGAACAAATGGTGAATAAATGCGATATCCTTATGGGAGTTTTCTGGACAAAACTGGGAACTCCTACTTTTAACCACTCATCTGGTACGCTTGAAGAAATTAATATTTTTATCGAGCAGGGAAAAGAAGTTATGGTTTACTTTGTTGAAAAAGATATTCCAAGAACTACTAATTTAGTAGAAGTTGGAAGAGTGGATGAATATAAGCGAGAATATGGACAAAAAGGGATTTACTCTCCTTATGATATAGACAGAATAAAGGATCACTTGTACAGAAAAGTAGTAGAATATAAAAAAATTGGTAATGAGGTAAAGGCTGGAACCGTAATTGAAACGGCAATACAACCATCACTAGAACCTCAAGTAACAAATCCCGTTTCTTTAGAAGAGATAATAACATCAAACGAATTGACTACAAGAGAAATACTAATGTTAGGATTTATGCTTGATACTGAAACTAGGAAACTCGGATGCCGATGGATGGAAACAGAGACTATAGAGCGTATAAAAAGGTGGGAAGAATCTAAATCCCTGACATGTAATTTATGGGAAGACTATAACTTGGTTATTGATGACTTTTGTGACCGAGGACTTATTGAAGCAAAGGAGTATACTAGTGAAGGTAATGTAAGATTGTATGCTATGCCTATAGCTTTATATAATCAACTACGTCAGTTAACTAGTGAAAGAAAAAAACAAATACAAAGAGTAGTGAACTCTTATGTTTTTGAACTTCCTTTTTAAAATGAACATGCAGTTCGCTCATTAAGCATTACATATACTCGTATGAGTCAATTAATTAAGGACGGGAAAATTAAAGAAATAGACAGTTATTATAATGAGTTTGAAGCTTACCTTAAAAATTCGAGAATTACAAAACACGATAAAATGCTTTAATGTAGTTGAACCAGATTAATAATTATCGAAAAAGGTTGTGGGAATTTGGGAAAACGTAGTAACAAACTTAAAGATTATGTCACTGAAAAAAGAAACTTAAACTTTGAATTCTATCTTAACACTTTTACAAAAGATCAATACATGCGGATTTATGACGGATTGAGAGACACACATGACCAGACATTTAAAGCAGTATATGAACGATTAAAGACTCGTACAGATGAAGTAGAAGCTGAATTGGTGAAAGAAGCTGAAAATGTACTAATCGATTTTAATAACATTGACCCAGATTACTTTGATTACGGTGATTATGCAGACTCAATTTGTGAATATGTATATGAACGGCTCGATGAACAATTTCTAATGCATTATCAATTCGAATTAATGTCTCTAAGCAATCTATATCAAGTTTTCGAACAACAACTAAGGAAATGGTTGTATGAAGCAATGACTCATCATTTTAATGAATATATTAATCAAGTTAAATTTACCCATGTTGACAATAAAAATAAGAATGCATATGATAACTTTTTCAATAATTTCGGTAAATTAACTGACTTATTCACCGCATTAAAATTAACATTTACTAATCCTTTTGGCGATGAAGAGCTTATAGTAGAAACTGACATTTGGAAAACGATTCGAGAATGTAATCTACTCTCCAATACTTATAAGCATGGAAGTGGTCACTCCGCTACCAACCTATATGAGGCATATCCTCAATACTTTAAAAAAGTAAATAGCACTCGTTTAATAGATTTATATCGCACAACAAATTTGGAACGAGTGTTAGATGTTGATAAAATATCTTTTGAAAAATACAGTAATGCCATGAAAGAATTTTGGGGGAACATGAAAGAATATCAAAACGGTACGCTTCTTATGAATGTACGTACCTCATCATAAATAGAACCAAATTAATCTGTAAAGAGGGAAAGCGATAAAATCACTAAACCTCTTTACTGTTTATCCCCTAATTTTATTTCCTTTTTTTCGTATAAAATCTTCATGCATCCCCCGCTATGTACTCCCTTTCAAAAATAAACGTATTTCTTTGTCTCACTTATCGTGTATTCTTTCTGCGTTTCCTACGACGTTCTGTTACAATCGCTGCACCTATCGCAGTAGATATCACCTATTATTATCGTTATACTCTCTTACCTTATCTCTACAGCGCAACGCCATTTCCGTAAGCTGTGCGGCTATGGCAGATAAAGCGAATAGTGCCGAAAATAATTGTACATAAAAGTTATCCGATACATTCAGCAGCCACAATGCGAATAAAGCTAGCGTAAGCAATATAATAGACGGTTTCCGCCCTTTCTTAATCTTAATTCGAAGCATGATAGCCCTCCTAATAAAGTGAAAAGCGCTAGGATGGTTAATCCGCAGCGCCTTCTTGTATAACGGCTAATGCCGTCCTGTGGTGATATGTATTATCGGCATGACTATTTGCCAGTGGTGTGCCGCATTAACTTACTACAAGTATATATACCTATAATTTATCGCACAACACGAATAAACGTTCTAAATAATACGTGCGTACTACTAATTACACCGTCTTTGTTTCGTTTCTATCCTTACCGCCATTTCAAACAACTCTCTCGCCTGATCTTCGGAAATGTTACGACTTAATAAGCGTAATAATCCGCTAAACTCTGCAAAAGTCATTGCATAATATTTCGTGTCCTTTTTAACCTTGCCCATAGCGAGACTTACACCACTCTCGTCTATATTAAGCGCCATTACAATACGTTGCTGCGTTGTTTCCTTCGCTACACGGAAAGACCTGTCGCCGTATACGTGTGTTTCTACTAGACTACGTGAGATATCCGCATCAAATCCTGTAATTTCCGCTAGTTTATCAAATATATGAGTACCTAGTAGTAGCGCATTTGATTCGCTGTGTTCGTTTGTAACTTCGTTTTTAAACTCGTCAGTATATGTATTCATTATGCTTTCCGCCTCCTGTGCTATATATACGCCGTGTTAATTATAGTGCGGCGGCGCTCATGTCTTCGCTGGTGTTCTTATAGTTGATTTCTATGTAGCTCTCTAGCCGTAATCTCCCTTATTTCTTTTTACTTGCCGATTTTCCACCCGAACCCGTAACAGGATGCGTTACCTCATCGGTTTCTCTCCACCCCCTCCAAACTCTATCGTTATATCTTTTTACCCTTTTTTGTCTCCATTTCTCATTCTCTGTACTCATTCCAACTTGTGGAGTTGCTTTACTTTCTTTCTCTTTCTTCTTATTCAACTTCTTTACGTTCTGTTTATTTATCTTCTGAACCATTTTCTCTCTTTTAGTTAACCCTTCTCTTTTCTCTTCCGTTAATTTCCTTTTTACTTTCTCCTCCTTCATTTCACGTATTTTTCTCCTCTTCTCCATTGCTTTGCTACCTTTTTCTAACCTCTTCTGTATTTTCTTTTCATCTTCTTTTGGGGTCTCTTTCCAAGTAATCTCATTTAACATACTGTTAATTCCTCCTATATTTAGCGTAAAGTCAATTGTTTTCATCTTTCATCGTTAGTGGTAGATATTTTCTTTTAATCTCTTAAAAGGTCTTGCCCTTTAGGGTTTTTGGTTTTTATCATGCCGAAGCGAAGTTAGGAAAATGGCTGGCTGGCAGATTTATCCCCTAGATTTCAAAGTTAAAAATAACTAAGAAAGCTAGAGAGATAAGCGTCTTATTTCGGTTAATGCCATGCCTTGCTTCGTCAGTATTCCGTATGTATAGACCCTATTCACTCAATGACTTTCATCATACACACCCTTTAACAATGGCTTGTCCCTTGTATATCGTCCCACAATGACAAACTGAATGTATTCCCTGTAGCCGCAACTACAACGATAACCACCCGAACCTTTCAGAGAATCGTCCCTAGGCAAGTTCTCGCCTTCCTCCACTGAATGAATAGGAACCCAGTGAAGGTTGCGTGTCTTGTAAAAGCATACTATGTACTTTCCGCACGACCACACGCCAGCCACACCGCAACAAGTTCCCACATTGTAAAGTAGTAGCACATAATTACGGCTTATCAGTTTTTTACGTGGTTTCAGGCACAATTCCGATTTTAAGGATTCCACGTTCGGAAATCCTGTAACTCAGCAGCTAAAAATGGCAGCACTTAAGAAGCCTTGCATTCCTCGAATTTTTTCGATAAAATGAAGGTACTGAATAGACAAGATTGTCCGTTATTTAATTGTTGTTGAATGCACGGATTGTCCGTTATTTAGTGTTTGATTTTAACTTTGAATTTTTTGGGTCACAGACTGCGCCAACAGTCTACCCTACGAGGAGCATCCGCCAAGATGCTCTTTTTTATTTACAAGAAATTTCGCAGGCTTTCCGCTACTTCGTTCTTATCTAAATGTAGATAACGTGTTGTAACGGATATATCGCTATGCCCTAGCGCTTTAGATATCAACGCAACGTTTGCACCTTTCTTTAAGAGATTCTTTGCAAACCCTCTACGTATTGCGTGCGGATTAATATTTTTAAGTCCGTATTCTTTCGCATGTTTAGTCATTCGTTTTGTTATGATGTTATTCGTCGGACTAGTTACTACACTTCCACCACTCTTCGTAATAAAGAGATAATCATTTTTTACTTTATACTCTCTGCGAATGATTTCGTTTTGTTTCATAAGAACGTCTAGCAATCGTGCGAGAGCGTCGTCAAACGGTAAATATATGGATTCATGATTCTTAATAATACCGCCGTCAATACTTAATACTTTCGCTTCTAAATCGACATGCTTATGTTCTAATTGCGCCAATGTGCCGACACGTATTCCCGTTTGATACATAAGTAAGATAGCGGTAGCGTCTCGTAAATCTAAGAATCGTGTTAAATCGAGTACCGATAACAAGATATTAATTTCTCTATCCGTCGCACCTTCTTTAACAGGCGTATCTACCTTTATCTTCACATTGCGCCAAAAGTTAATATCAATCCACCCGTTATCGTGACAGCGCCCTAGAAACGCCTTTAGACACTTCAAGCGAGTTAATTTCGTTTGATTACTAACGTTCATAGACGATAACCACTCGTAAATATGATTAACGTTTAATTCTTCTAAGTATTGCGTATCTGTTATCTTCGTAAAGTGATTAACATGTAAATAGTAGTCATTTATCGTACGCTCACGTAAGCCAGTCGCCTTCATTTGACGCACAACTATTTCGAGCGCTTTGTCGATTGTTAAATTAAACGTATAACGACCCTCTGCGGTCTCTTTCTTCCGTGGATCACTTTTCAATCTATCGTTAAAAATATTCGATAAGTCTTCGCCAATCGTTAACGAATCACGTTTTTTTGACATAAAAAAATAAGCCCCCTAACTCGTTAGCGACCGCACATTGTACGATTCAACTTACGAATTAGAAAGCTTATATATTGCGGACTTTGACGTCACCGCAAAAGGTTTTTTTAGCGTCCCAGGAGAGATTCGAACTCCCGACCGTACGCTTAGAAGGCGTATGCTCTATCCTGCTGAGCTACTGGGACATGGAGCGGGTGAAGAGAATCGAACTCTCGACCAGAGCTTGGAAGGCTCTTGTTTTACCACTAAACTACACCCGCATATGTTATTTTATTTTTCTTCGTTAGCGCCGTTGCCCTATCGACAATACTTATTATATTCATAACCACTTATAAAGTCAACACTTTTTTAAAAGAGGATAATTTTTCTTATCCTCTTTTAAAAATTGCTTGTTCCACCAGCTGTCCGTCTAATGTTTCAAAACGAACTTTTATATGATTTTCATCCATTTCTAATAAAGCGAAAGTTTTTTCCACACGAGAGCGTGGGAGCAAAATACTTCCTGGATTAATAAATAAAATCCCATCAATTAATTCTGCCCCTAATACATGAGAATGTCCAAAGCATGCTACTTGCGCTTCTACTTCTTCTGCATGATACGCTAACGTTTGTAACGTCATTTTCACATTATGACGATGACCGTGTACAACTAAGAAACGAATTCCATCTACATCAGTTACAATTTCATCTTGAAAGTTAGCATAATCACAATTCCCTTTTACAACATGGAAACCTTGCAGCTCTTCGTGAGCAGGCGTTAGCTCTGAATCACCGCAATGAATCATGACATCTACTTTCCCTTCGTAATTCTCTTTTAACTGCTGTAATTCCTTCACAGAGCTATGACTATCGCTTACGATTAAAGCTTTCATCAATCTCTCTCCCTTATTCTTCTAAAAACCATTCTGGGATTTTTTCTTCTAATTTACGAAGAGCACGCCCGCGGTGACTAATCGCATTTTTCTCATCTGAACTTAGCTCCGCCATCGCTTTTTTATATCCTTCTACATAAAAAATCGGATCGTACCCAAAACCATTTTCCCCGCGGCGCTGTTCTAAGATTTTCCCTTCGCATGTTCCGTTTACAATAACCGGCTCTTTATCAGCTTCAGGGAAAGCAACTGCTAGCGCACAGTAAAAACGAGCTGTACGTTTTTCTAAATCGACGTCAGTTAACCCTTGTAACACCTTATCTATATTCGCCTGATCATCTTTCGGCTCTCCAGCAAAACGAGCTGAATATACACCTGGCTTCCCGTTTAAGGCATCTACAATAAGACCAGAGTCATCCGCAATTACGATGGAATTCAACTGTCTACTAAGACTGTCCGCTTTTAAAATTGCGTTTTCTTCAAATGTTTCACCAGTTTCTTCGACTTCTTCAATATGAGGAAAATCGTGTAAAGATTTCACTTCTAAGTCAAATCTCTCAAATAACTCGGCAAACTCACGTACTTTCCCAAGATTTTTCGTCGCTACAACAACTTGCTTCATATTTTCCACCTCTACTCTATATGAGATACGATGTCACCTAATGCTTCTTTTTGCTTTTCAACAAGTTGGAAAATCCCTTGTTCAGCAGCATCAAGTAATTCATTTAATTCGGCTCTGCTAAACGTCGCTTCTTCTCCAGTTCCTTGTACTTCAACAAACTGACCTTTTCCAGTCATAATAACGTTCATATCAACGTCTGCTTTAGAATCTTCAGCATAATTTAAATCTAAAACGACACCTTGTTCTTCAACAATACCTACTGACGTTGCCGCTAAATAATCTTTCACCGGAATTTTAGATACTTTGTCTGCTTGCAATAATTTTTCAAAAGCTAATACCATTGCTACATAAGCACCTGTAATAGAAGCTGTTCTCGTTCCACCATCCGCTTGAATTACATCACAGTCAATCCAAACCGTTCTTTCGCCAAGCGCTTCTAAATCAACAACCGCACGCAATGCTCGTCCAATTAAACGCTGGATCTCCATTGTGCGCCCTGTTACTTTCCCTTTACTTGACTCCCTGATTGTACGTTGCTCTGTCGCACGTGGAATCATTGAGTACTCTGCTGTTACCCAGCCTTTTCCTTCTCCGCGCATAAACGGCGGTACACGCTCTTCAATTGTCGCTGAACAAATTACCTTTGTATCCCCAACTTCAATTAGTACTGATCCCTCTGGATGTTTTAAATAATTTGTATGAATATGTATATGGCGTAGCTCTGCTTTTCCTCTACCATCTACTCGCATAAAAATAACCCCCTCATAAATACTCTCATTAGTATAGCCAAATTTAAATGTACGATATGTATAACAATAAAAGAAGGGGAACTCAAAAAGCAATTCCCCTTTCTTACATAAGTATATCAAATTATTCACGATTAAAAACTACCTGTATTTACGTTTTGTGGACGATCGACAGGTTTTATTAACTTTTCACCTTTCTCATCCGTAAGGTTCGCTTTACCATTTACTTCAATAGAAACATTTTTCACACCTTGTTTTTCCGTTAAAGATAAGACCAACGACTTCAATACGTAATTTGAAATCATGCTTTTGTCTGGGTTCACAAATATATTTTCATTAAAGTTTAATGTAATATTTCCGTTCTCCACTTTCGGATTCGTAATAAGCTTAACTCCCGGATTAAAATCATTTAGTAACGAACCGTGAATCGGACCTTTTACAAGCTCATTCACAATTGCCGAGTAATCATTTTCTTTTCCTTCTGCAACGCGTCTTGTTACCGGTACGTAATATTGCTGCTTATTATTATTTTGCGCCATAAAGTAAAGTGTAACCGGTTTTGTATTCGTTACATCTGCTACTTGTTCATCATCAAAGTTAATTCCATTCGCACGACTTACACCTTCACCAAGCGGTGTACCCGCAACAGGCATCTTCGCTAACTTTTCACCATTTATTTGGAACTGCACTTGTTTTATTTCTGTAAATTGAGTCAAAGTCCACGCTACTGATTCAATAATTTGACGCTCTTCTTCTTTTGAATAATTTTTCATTTCTTTAGAGAAATCAATTACTGCTGTCCCGCCCTTTTTCAAATTTAAGGTCATCGTCGTATTCGCTGGAAGGACTGCTCGAAATCCATTCGGCAATAAATTTGTGACTGGTCCATCTTTCACAAGATACTCTAACGTTTGCTGTACAACTTCATTCGCTTTCGGAGTAGGCATTGCAATAGTTTGCGGTACGACATATCCATTTTTATCAACGAGGTATAACTCTCTATTTACTGTTTGCCCTTGTTTATCTTTTTTAGCTGTTTCTTTCTTTTCACCTTCTGTATACGTAACTTTTTTTGGCGGATCAATTTGTTCTGTCGCTTTCTCTTGATTTAACAAGCCACACCCTGATAATAAAATCGCACTCACAGTAGCACCAACAACCCATTTAAAAGTGGATTTAGGCATGCCATTCCCCCCTAAAATCTAAGTTTGTACTATTATGTATACGAGCTGTTTCATATTTTAGAACAAGCTATAGCCACTTACACAGAAAAAACCCCTGATTTCTCAGGAGTTCTCTTATATGAGTCTACTATTATTCTGTTTCTAAATTAATATGCTTCACATTTTCAATCGGCTGACCGAACCACTTTGATGCAATTTCTTTGAACAGGCCTATTTTACCAGTCGTTAAGAAGAGATGATCACTTTGTTCTTCTCCCTCATTTAACATCTTACTATGGTATAAAATCGTGCTTACCTCACGCGCTGTTTCATCACCCGAACTAATTAATTGTACTTGATCCCCCATTACCTTTTTAATAACAGGACCTAGAATCGGATAATGTGTACACCCTAAAATAAGTGTATCAATGTCAGTACTTTTCAACGGTTGCAACGTTTCTCTTACAACTTCATACGCCATTTCACTTTCGAAATTCCCGCTCTCTACAAGCTCAACGAAAGGTGGACACGCTAAACTTTCTACCATAACACGGTTATTAATAGACTTTAGCGCCTCTTCATATGCACCACTTTTTACTGTTCCAATCGTTCCAATAATCCCTACATGATACGTATTTGTCACTTTTAAAGCTGTACGTGACCCTGGATGAATAACTCCAACTACTGGAATTGATAATTGTTTCTGCATTTCTTCTAATACAACCGCCGTTGCTGTATTACACGCAATAACTAACATTTTGATATTTAAATCTAATAAATGCTCCGTCATTTCCCACGTAAATTGACGCACTTCTTCACGAGAACGCGGACCATAAGGGCAACGTGCTGTATCTCCTAAATATATAATACGCTCTTTCGGCAACTGACGAATTAATTCCTTCGCTACTGTTAAACCGCCCACTCCTGAATCAATAACACCGATCGCTCTATTCAACTTAATCACCCGTTTTCTCATTCGTCATCTTATTTTATCCCGCGTTAACGGGCAGTAAAACTCCCACCTCAAAATTCGGCTGCAGCAAAGAAGTTCGGCGGGAGATCCACTGCCCGTAAACGCCCGATTGGTGAAGGCTAATAATCAGCGGGGAATGAACAAAACCCCCACTGATTAAAGTTTCACTTTATGTTTATCAGTATATTTTACACACTTTAAGTTCGCTAACTTAAAATGCCCCTGTATAAAATTTTTCATTTGTACCTGTATAGATCAGGACCTTTTTTATTTTGCTCCTTTTTTTCATAATTTGCAAGACAGAAAAACAACCGACCTTCTATATGAAAGTCGGTTTCTTCTATATAAAATGCTCATTCAAAATAAAACTCCCGCTACCTTTATTAATAGCGGGAGTTTTATTTCTATAATTTATTCATAGCTCTTTTTATAGCCTTACCTATTTCCGCACTAGACTGCGGATTCTGTCCTGTAATCAAACGTCCATCTACAATTTCCCCAGCTTAAAATCACTTAGTAATTAACGCTTTCAATTCTTCAGGTGTTAAAAAGGAACCATTCATGCTTTTTCTATGGAGCATCGCATGGCAATTAGGACAAACTGGAATCAAATCATTCACATAATCCACCTCATACTCATTTCCTATTTCACTAAGTGGTATTTTATGATGAACATGAATGAACCCTTTCCCTAAAGCACCATATTGCTTTTCAAAATCCATATTACAAACATGACAATAACAACCATGGTGTTCAATACATTTCCTTCTTGCTACAGCACTACGTTCGTACTGATTAACGATTACTGTTTTTCGATGTCCTTCCACAATAGATAATTGTTCTGGCACTTCATCCGGATAAACTGATTTTGAACAATCTTCATTAAAGCACTGTTCAATATAGCTTAGTAAATCAACTTTTGACTCTAATTTCATTGGACCTTGAATATTACCTAACAATCCGTTTTCCCTTAACTTTTCAAAAGCTAAATCATCAGACTCAATCTGTTGCTGTAAACACAAGCGCATAAATCTTTTTGTTTTTGCCTTTTGATAATCTTCTTTATCCACCCAAAATCCATCATCATCGTTAACGTTTTCCCATGATATATTTACATCTTCCACAATACATTTAAACTTTATTTTCCCTATAAATGCCGAACAATAAATGTAAATAACATCCCCGATTTCGTGATTTGCACTTTGGCTCCAATCAATATAATCATATTGATTAAAAGCACTTACTACATCATATTTTTTCGGGTTTGCTGAAATTATCCACTTCATATCCTTGACCTCTTTTTATATTAACTATAACAAATAATAGTCAAGTTTGACTGATTTTTGATATAAACCACATCAAGACATTCAACCATCACTTCGGTTCTTCGAATATGTATGTTATATCAATCGTTCCTTTTATATATGAGACATTATTATCATTTATATAGAGCGTGAAACAAACAGAAAAACAGCCGACCTTTTGTATAAAAGTCGGCTGCTTTCTTATAGTTCGAGCTCTCCCATGCGAAGAAGCTCAACAACTGCTTGTGAACGTCCTTTAACCCCTAGCTTTTGCATTGCGTTTGAGATGTGGTTGCGTACTGTTTTTTCACTTATAAAAAGTTCACCTGCAATTTCCTTCGTCGTTTTATCTTGAACGAGTAATTCAAATACTTCTCTTTCTCTCTTTGTGAGTAACGGTTTAGATTGATACGCTTTTTCCTTCAACTGGTATAACCCTCCTTGCTTAAGCCAGAGCTGTATATGTGTAAGTTGGGTGTTTATTTAGTCAAGATATTGTATGAACGAAATGTGCAGGTGGTGAATGAAAATGGGCTTTATTTCTTATGTTATTTTAGACTTTTATACAGTGCGCACACTCTTTTTATCCACTTATTTTCCAGTACGCCATATTTGTTCCAGCAATATACTTACAACAGTACCTACAAACAAACCATTACCAAATATATATTGCATAACAGAAGGCAATGATTGAAGTGCTCCAGACGGTAAAAACATAATGCCGCAGCCAAACAATACCGCAACTCCTAAGATCGTTACATTCCGTTCGCTAAGTGGCACTTGTTTTATATTATGAAATCCAATCCCAATAAGCTGCACGAACGAGGCCATTAATACCGCAGATGCGACCGCGGATGGCAGAGAGGCTAAGTAGCGGATAATACTTGGAAATAGCGACATAATGACTAATAGTACACATGCAAATAAGAATGAACGCATGTACTTTTGATTTGTTAAACGTATGAAACCTGCCGTTGCTGGTAATGGAACGACACCTACAGTTGAAAATACGGAGGAAATTATATGCGAAATCCCTCCGATCCACATACCATCCTTCAACTGTTTTTGTTCAATAGCCGCTTTATGAATGGTAGCTTGATTAATCGCTATAATAGCTGCCACTGTATTTGAAACTAAAATACATACCATAACGAAACTTGATACAGCCATACCTGTATTCCATTTTGGAAGTCCCCAAGCAAATATATGTGGAAGTTGCACAAAATGAGTTACTTGAGATGGAATCGTCACTTTTCCTGCAATCAAAAAAATAATCCATCCACTAATTAGTCCTATTAAAACCGCATAACTTTTAACAAAACCTTTTCCAAAATTGGAGAGTATGACCACGAACAAAAAGATGCCAAAAGCGATCAACGCTGTAAATCCATCGATTTGAGAAACAGTAGCTGTAATTCCTAACATCCCTTTTAAAAACACACCACTTAATTGCAAACATAATAGAAGCAAGAAAGTCCCTGTAACGAGCGGCGTAAATAAAAATAAAATACGTTCTATAAAACCAGTTAGCCCTAATCCTATTAAAATAACTCCGGCAACCATCATCCCTAATTCTAAAATTTGCAACGTACTATGTAATTGATCTTGCCCTACAGTTGCATAAGCTAGTACGGTAAATACACCAACCCAAGATCCAGCTGGTCCATCAGCAATCGGAAGTTTATGTCCAATCCATCCTTGTAAAAAAGAAGATATACCAACTACGAAAAACGTACGCTGCATTAAATAAAATACTTCTTCCGTCGTAAGATGAAATAATCCACCAACGACAATTGGTAGCGCGATTGAATTTGCTAATAAAAAAATAAACCATTGCAAAGTTCCCATAATATGATTTTGATTATGTTGATTGTCCAAATTTTTCATCCCTTCTAGCTTTCCTATAAGGAAGTATAGCGTTATCCTGTTTCTACTGAATACAAAAGAAGAGTTCTATTTTCACAATTAGAACCCTTCTAAAAACATCTAAACGATTCCTCTATACAAGATTATCAGATTTCACTTGATCTAAATCCCCTATAACAACATTCCCTTTATACATAACTACACTCTTCTCTGTTTGACGAGCCACTGCTTCCGCGGCGCATGTTGCATTCGTCAAGACAAAACTTGCCTCATCCCCTACATTCGGCCATACTCGTTTCCCTTCATTATTTAACGTTTCTTTCCCTCCAGTAATAAAACGAAGAGCTTTCCCTAAAGACCTTTCATCACTCCAACCAAATCGTTCTGCCAATCGATTTTCCTTTTGAAGCATATCACCTGTGCCGAACGGAGACCAATGATCTGTAATACTATCATTTCCTAATGAAACTTTAACACCTTTTTTATCTAGTAACGGAATTGGGATTACTTGTTTACCGATTGGAACGGTTGAAGTGATATCAATCTTTAATGCTGCTAGTCTTTCTGCCACTTCTTCAGCTTCTTTATCAGTAACACCACCAAGTCCAAGCGCATGACTAATTGTTACACGACCTTGCCATCCTGCTTCTTCCGTTAGGCTTGCCAATCTCTTCATTGTAAACGTTCCAAGATTATTCGCATCGTGCAAATGAATATCAACATCCGCATTAAACTCTACCGCAATGTCCATAATCGTATGTAATGATTTTTCAATATCATTATCTACTGTAGCTGGGTCCACTCCGCCAACTAATTGTGCGCCCATACGCATCGCATCCTTCACAAGTTGCATAGAATTACTGCGCAATAATCCATGTTGCGGAAAAGCAACTATTCTACCAGACAACCGATCTTTATATGTTTCTAAAGCCGCTAACGTCGCCTCTAAATTACGAAGTCCAATAACCGGATCCACATTACAATGCGTTCTAATATTTGTTGCGCCATTTCGAAGCAATAACTCTAGCATATTTTCCGCCCTGTCTTGAGCAGTTGCTAATTGCTTTGGTAAAATCGTTTTTTCTTCGTTAAAACGTGTAAAAATATTTTCTGCTGGCATACAAGCTTTCCAAGGCCCACTATAATATGTTTTATCAATATGAATATGCATCTCTTCAAAAGCTGGTAAAACTAATAAACGATTAGCATCAAAAGTTAACGTTCCTTCCTCTTGGGCGATTCCCGATATAATTCTTTTAATTCTTCCATCTTCAATAAGAAGACTGCATATCTCAGTTTCCGTTTGTGAAATTTTCGCTTCTTCATATGTATAACCTGTTTCAAGCTTTACATTAGTCAACCAATACAATGTCATTACTATTTCCCCACCTTATAATAGAAAATACGTCACACCCTCATTTTCATTTTAATACCGACTGAAAATTAAGACAATTAATACGCTATATTGTCCCTTCACAAAAAAATGTAATATAACCTAATGGTCTTCTCATAAATTTCCATATAGAATAAAAGTACACTGTATCACTCATACATAACAGCGGTGATATGAAAAGGAGAGGATCATAATATGTCGAAGAGGTTATATAAATCCGAAACTGACAAAATGTTATTTGGTATATGCGGTGGTTTAGGAGAATATTTTGATATTAGTTCTACTCTCATTCGTATTATTTGGGTCATTGCTATTTTATGTTTTGGAACGGGTTTTTTAGTTTATCTCATTTGTTTATTACTCATGCCACGTTCTTACTAATATTATCCTGATTAGCAATACTCCTTTCACTATACTTAAGCAGAACATACAAATTGAAAAAACGCCTATAGAATCTTTTTCTATAGGCGTTTTTTCATGAAGAATATTTCATCGTTAAATGTAATACCGCCACTTCATCCTCTTCATTTTTATAACTATGTTTCTTATTCGCTTCAAATTGAATGGAATCAAACTCATCTAGCACGTACACATCGTTCTCCACTTGAATAGAAACTTTCCCTTTCATTACTGTTACAAGCTCAATTGCTCCTTCATGATGAGCTTCAGGTTCATATATACTATTCGCTCTTAAACAAGCTCGGTGCATTTCCATCCCCGTTTCTTTCGTATACCGGAACATTGTTTCTAAGTGCCACGCTTGTCCTACATCTACTGCAAAGCCTTCTCCGCAGCGCGCAACAGCTACAGGCTCTCCAACAACCATCAATCTCGATAAAGGGATTGATAACCCTTTCGTAATTTTCCAAATGACAGCTAATGTTGGATTCGTTTCACCTCTTTCGATCTTTCCTAGCGTTAATTTACTAACACCTGTCTTTTGGGCTAAATCTTCTAAACTTAATTTTTGTTCATTTCGAATTTGTCTTAATAACTGACCTACTTGCTGAATTACTTCTTTTGTTTGCATATCTTCATTTTCTTTCATATATAAAAACCACCTTAAAATATAAAATAGTTTACTTTTATTCTCTTTAAGTATATTATACTATACATAAATACTCAATCCCGAAAGGAGTGCCATACTTCATGCGCGCAATATTACTAGGTCTTTTATCATCGGCCTTTTTTTCTGCAACCTTTATTATTAACAGAGCAATGAATGTATCTGGAACAAGCTGGGCTTGGACTGCTTCCTTCCGTTTTCTATTTGCTCTCCCTATTTTATTCCTTATCGTTTTATTTCGCAAAAACTTAGGAGTTTTATGGGAAGAATTAAAAAAACATCCATTTGTATGGATCGGGTGGGGCTCGGTCGCTGGCATCGGCTTCTATTCTTTATTAAGTTTCGCAGCTGTTTTTTCTCCAGCTTGGCTCGTTGCTGGAACTTGGCAAGTTACGATATTAGCAGGTTTACTACTATCACCATTATTTTTCGTTAAAATAGAAACGAAATCAGGTACAAAACTTGTACGTGGAAAAATTCCACTTCGCAGTTTATATGTAGCATTATTTATTTTACTTGGTGTAATTTGTATGCAAGCGACTGCAGCAGGTCATATTACAATGACTCAGTTCATCTCGGGATTTTTACCTGTCGTATTAGCAGCTTTCTTATATCCGTTCGGTAACCGAAAAATGATGGAACTTGTTGGCGGGCGTCTTGATACATTCCAACGTGTATTAGGAATGGCAATCGGAAGTCTCCCTATTACAATTCTACTTGCTATATATGGATTTTCCGCTACTGGTATTCCATCTTCAAGTCAAATGCTTCAAGGGTTTTTGTTAGCATTATGTTCCGGAGTTATTGCGACGATGACATTTTTCTTTGCTACTGACTTAGCAAAAGACAATCTCGCTTTACTTGGGGCTGTTGAAGCAACACAAGCTGGAACGATGGTCTTTACTGTACTTGGTGAGATTATTTTCTTAAATGGTTCATTCCCTAGTGGTCTGTCACTGATTGGGATGATGATTATAATGTTAGGAATGATCGTAAATAGTGTTTTAAACCGCTCTGTTCCAGTCATTAAACAAAAAAAATCAGCATAAAAATAGATATGGTTCTTCTTCATAGAACCATATCTATTTTTATTGTCTCCCTATTTCGCCTTATCAGAATAGTATTTCATTGGCTGTTTATACTAAAACCTATGTTATAATACGTTTCATGTGCATTATTAGGAGGTAAATTATGTTAAAAAAAGCAATTGCTGAATTTATTGGTACATTTGTACTTGTATTATTCGGAACTGGAGTAGCTGTCATTGGTGGCGGAATTGAAGGAATTGGAACATTAGGTATCGCTATGGCTTTCGGATTATCTATCGTGGCTATGGCATATAGCATTGGAACAATTTCTGGATGTCATATTAACCCAGCGGTATCAATCGCTATGTTCATTAACAAAAGAATGAACGCTATGGAACTTAGCTATTATTTATTAGCTCAAATTTTAGGTGGTTTATTAGGAACTGCAACGTTAGTAACAATTTTACGATCTGCTAAATTACCTTTAGATAATTTAGGACAAAATAGTTTTGGAACTCTTGGTTTATCTGGAGCATTTTTAGTTGAATTCATTTTAACTTTCGTATTTGTTTTAGTTATCGTTGCTGTAACAGGTAAAAAGGGAAGTTCTTCTTTAGCTGGATTAGTAATTGGTTTCACATTAGTATTAATTCACTTATTAGGTATTCCGTTAACTGGAACATCTGTTAACCCAGCTCGTAGTATCGCACCAGCTCTATTCGCTGGCGGAGAAGCAATTTCTCAACTATGGGTGTTCATCGTTGCCCCAATTCTTGGTGGTATCGTAGCAGCTGTTGTAGGAAAGTGTATTTTAAATACTGAAAAATAGAATTTTCAATATTTCCGAATAAAAAAAGGCGAGCCCTCATCATGAGGAAGCTCGCTTTTTTATTCTTTAATTTTCGACTTTAAATTTGTAACTAACTGCTGAACCGTTACATTTGCAAGTACGTTTTCCATCGCTTCTTGCGATTGTATTAAAACAATCTCTAATACCGATTGAATATTAGCTCCTACTGGACATTCAATGTTGGGATTTTCATGGAAAGAAAATAGATGTCCTTCTTCTACAACTTCCACAGCTTTATATACATCAAGTAATGTAATTTCATCTAAATCACGAGCAAGTGTCGTACCACCTTTACCAGCTTGTACATCAACAAGTCCTGCTCTCTTCAACATTCCTGTAATGCGACGAATCACAACTGGATTTGTATTCACACTACCAGCAATCCATTCAGAGGTACAGCGAGAGTTTCGATCTATTGCAAGTAACGTTAACATATGAACACCTACTGTAAAACGACTACTAATTCCCATCTGCACACCCTCCTTTTTATTCATTCTATTAAAAGACGACTCTTGTTATTATATACTATTTTTAATTTATACATAAAGAAAAAGCATGATTCCATTAGAAAATCATGCTTTTCTCCTATTAGTGACGCTTTATAAATTTCGCTAAATCTTTAAATTTCACTTTGTCGGAGTAATTCATTACACCGTTTACGTAAATGCGGCTTGTAACAGCACTTAATATACCGATTGTCGCTAAAAGACCCGCCAATGTTATCGTAATTTCTAACATACCAGCTTCACCAGCTACAAAGCGTGAGAATGTAACCATCGGGGTGAAGAACGGAACATAAGAGCTTATAACAACAATAGTACTATTTGGGTCACCTAACGATTTAAGACTTATAAAGAATGCTGCAATTATTAAAATTGACACCGGTAGCATTACACCTTGCAAATCCTCAGTCTTAGAAACAACCGCACCAGCAGCTGCATACATCATCGCATACAGGAAATACCCTGTAACAAAATAAATTAGGAACATACCGATAACTTTTGCATCTAACTTTGTAACATCAATTACGCCAAATAATGAACCATTTTCTAAATCTACCCACCCTAGTAAATAAGGAACTAAATAACCACATGCCAATATGACAAGTTGTAATAACGCCGTTGAAACAACCGCTAAAATTTTTGCATACATCATCGTAAGAGGTTTTACTTTCGGAATCATAACTTCCATAACGCGAGAAGCTTTTTCAGAAGCAATATTCATCGCAATTGTGCTTCCGAACGCAACAATAAACATATATAAAGCGAATATAAAGAAATATGCAACTCCGGCAGAGGCAGAACGATCTTTTATTGCTTCTTGTTTCACAGAAATTTCCGTTTGTAATTGTTGTGCAATTTCCGGTGAAACATTATGTTTAGCAACCGTTACCGCCATATATTGTCCCTTTAAATAACTAGCTATAATAGTAGAAGTTGTTTCACTGGCGAACCCATTAAACATATACGTGACTTCTGGAACTCCATTCTTTTCAGTTACACGAAACAAACCGTCTAACTCGCCTTCTTCTACTTGTTTATGTAGTTTATTAAAATCTTCTTTTGAACCAATTGTTAGTTTAGCTGATGGTAATAATTTATTTAACTCTTCTTTTTGTATTTTATATGTGGAACTCTCTGTCACAACTGCAATTTTATCTTTATCCTTATTTTTATCATTACTTGAAGTGAAATGATTAAATGCAAAAATACCAAACACAATTAAAAATAAAATCGCACTCGTAATTAATGATTTTTTAGATAAAAACGCTTCCCTAAAATAAAATGAAAATACATGATAAAATTTACGCATCTTTATTTCGCCCTCTCTACAAAGATTTCGTTCAACGTTGGCTCTAGCATTTTAAATTGTCGTAAGCTAATACCTTGTTCTTGCAATTGTTGCAAAATCTTTAGAGCTTCTGCATCGTCTTGTACTTTTACATAAAGAAGGCCTTGTTGTTTTTCATACGGGACATGTATAGCTTCTAATCCCTTTTCATTCTCTGCTATATCTTCAATCGTTAAATTACGAAAACCGTATTCTTTCTTAATATCACTTAACTGTCCTTCTACAACTGCTTCACCCTTTTTCAAAATACATACATGTTGGCAAAAAGCCTCTACTTGCTCCATACGGTGACTTGATAAAATAATTGTCTTTCCGCTCTGTACTTGTTCTCCAATAATACTAGCTAGCATTCCAGCATTAACTGGATCAAGTCCGCTAAATGGCTCATCTAAAATAAGAAGTTCTGGATCATGAAGAAGAGCAGCTATCAATTGAATTTTTTGCTGATTCCCTTTTGAAAGTTCTCCAGCCGTTTTAAATTTATATTCTGGGATTGCTAATCGCTCTAACCAGTGATCAATTGCAAGATCGACTTCTTTTTTCGTCATTCCTTCTAATCTACCAAAATATCGCAACTGATCTATTACTCTACTTTTTGTATATAGTCCTCTTTCTTCTGGTAAATATCCAATTGTTACCCCGCTATCACCAAATGACTTTCCATCCCACGTAATAGAACCTTCATTTGGCGTTAATAAACCTAGTAACATTTTAATTGTCGTTGTTTTTCCTGCACCATTTCGGCCAAGTAACCCTAACACTTCACCTTTCGGTAACGAGATTTGCAAACCATTAACTGCTTTAGATTCTCCGAATATTTTTGTTAAGTTTTGAATTTGTAAACTCAATGTATAAAGCCTCCCCTTTAGTATCATTCGTACCTTCTGTTAAAGCCTATGATTGTTCAGAATGAAATATAGTACTATATTTCATTCTCTTATATGTATCACTACACCTAACCCATCATTTGTTTCATTTAGTTAAAATTGTAAATAAAAACCCTGTTTTTGTCAATTATAATTGTCATTACGACAATAAAACTTGTCAAAACAATTATTATTATTTAACTCATCTTTCTAATATAGGACAAACTACTACATATATAAAAGACAATATGCAAATGTTCATAAAAAAAATATCATATTTTAATATATAATATTAAATGATTTTCTAACATCGAAGGAGGATACATATGAAGATGAAGAGGGGTATTACCACTTTATTATCTGTAGCCGTTCTTTCCACATCGCTTGTAGCATGTTCAGGAACAGCTGAGAAAACAGTGGCAAAAGAAGAGAAAGTACAATTAACAGACCAGCAATTAATGGCTGATTTATGGTATCAAACAGCTGGCGAAACGAAAGCACTATACTACCAAGGATACAATATTGGTCAATTGAAGCTTGATGCAGCTCTTGCAAAAGGGACAGGCAAAAAACCTGCTATCGTTCTTGATTTAGATGAAACTGTTTTAGATAACAGTCCTCATCAAGCAATGAGCGTAAAAACAGGAAAAGGCTATCCTTATAAATGGGACGATTGGATTAATAAAGCTGAAGCTGAAGCTCTTCCAGGCGCGATTGATTTCTTAAAATATACAGAGTCTAAAGGTGTAGATATTTACTACATCTCAAATCGCAAAACGAATCAACTAGATGCAACTATTAAAAACCTTGAGCGCGTTGGTGCTCCACAAGCAACAAAAGAGCATATCTTATTACAAGATCCGAAAGAAAAAGGGAAAGAAAAACGTCGTGAGCTTGTTTCGCAAACACATGACATCGTCCTATTCTTCGGTGACAACTTATCTGATTTCACTGGTTTTGATGGGAAATCTGTAAAAAATCGCAATGAAACAGTAGCAGAATCAAAAGCACAATTTGGTGAAAAATTCATCATTTTCCCTAATCCAATGTATGGTGACTGGGAAGGTGCTTTATACGATTATAATTTCAAAAAATCAGATGCAGAAAAAGACAAAATCCGTCATGAAAACTTAAAATCATTTGATGCAGAATAACAAAGAGGATGGCTTACGCCATCCTCTTTTATTGCATATTTCTTGTTAAAGGCAAGATAAACACTTCAACACGTCTATTTTTCGATTTTCCTTCAGGCGTATCATTTGGTGCAATTGAACGATATTCTCCGTAACCAACTGCACTAAACTTTTCTGGTTGCAATTCTTTATTTTGGAGTAACACCTGCATAAAATTAACTGCACGCTGTGTACTTAACTCCCAGTTTGATGCAAACTGAGCATTTGCGATAGGAACTGTATCTGTATGACCCGACACTGTAATTTCACGAGGTGATGCCGACACAAGCAGGTTAGACATCTCTTTTGCAATCCCTAATGATTCCAACTTCACATCTGCTTTCCCTGAGTCAAATAATACATTTTCTAATATCGTTACCATTAATCCTTTTTCAGTTAAATCCGTTTTAAACGAAGAAGATAATTGCTTTTCCTCAATATACTTGTCAATACTTTGTTGTACTGCTTTTAATTCATTCATTTCTTGCTTTTTCACTTCAGCTTCAGCATCTTTTTTGATTTTCTCAGATTCCAAACCACTTGCCGATAGCTCTTTTTCTTCTTTTGGTTTTTGATCACTTAAAAACTCTTTATTTCCTGTTCCACCTGCTAGTTCACTTCGAAAAGCTACTGCCATCTGTTTAAATTTCGCAGCATCTATACTACTCATTGCAAATAAAACAATAAACAGCGCAAACAACAACGTTAGCATATCAGAATACGGGATTAACCAAGTTTCATCGATATGCTCGTCATGCTTTTTCCTTTTACTTCTTCTATTCTTCCTACTCCGCATTCTTTTCCGCTCCTTTTTCTAGCTTTTTACGCTCAGTTGCAGAAAGCGCACCTAAAATGCGGTTTTTCATAATAAATGGATATGTACCTTCTTGTAACATTAATAAACAATCAATAATTAAACGTTTCTTCTCTAATTCAGCAGCAGACTTTTGCTTTAATTTATTTGCAAATGGATGCCATAATACATAACCTGAAAAAATACCGAAAATCGTTGCAATAAACGCACCTGAAATAGCATGTCCTAGCTTTTCAATATCAGTTAAATTTCCAAGTGCAGCTACAAGACCAATAACAGCACCTAAAACCCCTAATGTAGGTGCATATGTACCAGCTTGCGAAAAAATAGTAGCTCCTTTTGCATGTCTTTCTTCAATTGCTTCTAATTCAGCTTCTAAAATTTGTTCTAGGTCTTCTGCAGATACACCATCAATCACAAACTTCATACCACGCAAGAGAAATTCATCTTGAATTTTATCTAATTGTTGTTCTAAAGACAAAATACCGTATTTTCTACTCTCAGATGTCCAATGAACAAATAATTCTAGTAACTGTTCATAACTTAAATCTTTTTTATTTGAACCAAAAAGAACTTTAAATAATTTTGGAATCCTTTTTAGTTGATTCATTGGAAAGGCAATACATACTGCAGCAAATGTACCCACAAAAATAATTAATGCTGCTGCAGGATTAACTAAGGCCATTACGTCAGCGCCCTTGACGACCATTCCTACTACTACTGCCAACACTCCTAAAATGACTCCAATAATTGTTGCAAAATCCATTCCCATTCACTCCTAGTCTATACAAGAAGTCCTTTATTCTCCATAATCGTTACATCTCCTTATATGTATATATTACATAAAAAATGAATCACATGAAAGATAGGAAATGAATTATATAAAAAAAATACTACAATTTCACACATTTTCTGACATTTTCTTTGCATTTCTATTACGTTATGACTCTTATATTTCTTTTTCAATAAACTAGACTTATAATAAAAACGATACATATTTTATTAAGAAAGGACAGTGATTACAAGGTATCATGAAAAAGATAATACTTATTTCTGCCACTACTATTGTAATCGGTATCACATCTTTCGCTTACTTTGGTTCTAAATCACCACTGCAAAATGAGGCGAAAGCTGTCGAAAGTAAAAAACATAGTAACCATCCAAAAGAAGAGATTCCTGCTTTTCCAAAAGCTGATCATAATGCAAAGAAACTAGATGATAATTTTTCCGTTGTAACAAATCCAGATTCTGATCTTGTATTAGTCAATAAACATCGTAAATTACCAGATGGGTACATTCCAGAAGATTTAACGAAACCGAACGTACCATTTACTAGTCCAAAAGATAAAGAGAAAACATTACTTCGCAAAGATGCTGCAGACGCTCTTGAAAAAATGTTCCAAGCAGCGAAAGAAGAAGGTTTAGAACTTACAGCAGTTTCAGGTTACCGTTCTTACAAACGCCAACAGTCATTACATAATACATATATTAAACGCCAAGGAAAAGCTGAGGCTGATTCGGTAAGTGCAATTCCTGGAACAAGTGAGCATCAAACTGGTCTAGCAATGGATATTAGCTCAAAATCTGCTAAATTCCAATTAGAACCAATCTTTGGAGAGACAGCAGAAGGAAAGTGGGTTGCGGAACATGCTCATGAATTTGGTTTTGTCATTCGTTATTTAGAGGATAAAACAGAGACAACAGAGTATTCATACGAACCGTGGCACTTACGCTACGTTGGCAATCCATATGCCGCATACATATATAAGCACCACCTAACATTAGAAGAGGCAACGAAGGACAAAAAATAAGAGAGCGAATCGCTCTCTTATTTTTCTTTTATTCTATTATTGCAATAATTCCTTCCATTCCTCAGGCCACGGTTCGCCTCTTCCAGTTTTTTTCGATGCTTGGACCATCATACCGCGTCCAACTAAACAAACTTCCCCCTCTGCATTTTTGACCATATAGTGTAAATCTAATGAGGAGTTCCCAACCGCGCCTGCCTTTACATATACTTTCAACTGCTCATCAAAATAAATTTGTTTAATAAAATTGCATTGTAAATCTGCAACAACGATCATCGTTTCTGATGATTCATGTGTCCATTCTTGCATAAATCCAAGTTCTTTAAACAATGCGATACGAGCTTCTTCAAAATATGTAAAAGCAACGACATTATTTACATGTCCAAACATATCTACTTCACCAAAACGAACTTTGACAGGATTATAAAATGAAAAACCACTTTCCCATTGCTCAAAGTCTTCAATATAAGAAATTCTCTTCATTGTTCCCTCTCCTTTTCGCCTTTAAAATAAACAGAATAAACAGAAATATAAAGTTATAAATATTGCCTCTTCAACATGAAGAGGCAATATTTATTAATAGTTATTGTCGCTACCAAAGAAATCTTTGAACGATTGAATTGTTGTATCACGGTTTAATGCTGCAATTGAAGTTGTTAATGGAATACCTTTCGGACATGATTGCACACAGTTTTGAGAGTTACCACAGTTTGCAAGTCCTCCATCACCCATAATTGCACGCAAGCGATCTGCTTTATGCATTTCACCAGTTGGATGCGAGTTAAATAAACGCGCTTGTGAAAGCGGTGCTGGTCCAATAAAGTCAGACTTACTGTTTACGTTCGGACATGACTCTAAGCAAACGCCACATGTCATACATTTCGAAAGTTCATATGCCCATTGACGCTTTTTCTCTGGCATTCTTGGACCTGGTCCTAGGTCGTACGTACCGTCGATTGGAATCCAAGCTTTAACACGTTTTAACGCATTAAACATACGGCTACGGTCAACTTGTAAGTCACGTACAATCGGGAATGTCTTCATCGGCTTTAAGCGAATTGGTTGTTCTAACTGGTCAATAAGAGCTGTACATGATTGACGTGGTTTTCCGTTAATCACCATCGAACAAGCACCACATACTTCTTCTAAACAGTTCATATCCCATGCAATCGGAGTCGTCTGGTTTCCTTTTGAATCAACAGGATTACGACGAATTTCCATCAGTGCCGAAATAATATTCATATTTGGACGATATGGAATTTCAAACTCTTGGTCAAACTCTTGTGCATCTGGTCCATCTTGTCTCGTAATGATGAGGCGGATTGTTTTCTCAGACATGTTGCTTATCCCCCTTCTCTTCACCCTTAGCAGCTACATCATGTTTTGAGGAATAGTCACGTTTACGTGGTTTAATTAATGAAACATCCACTTCTTCGTAATGGAATGCTGGTGCTTTTCCTTCTCCCTCAAATTTCGCCATCGTAGTTTTTAAGAAGTTTGCATCATCACGATTTGGGAATTCTGGTTTGTAATGCGCTCCGCGGCTTTCATTACGGTTATATGCGCCAATTGTAATAACACGTGCTAACTCGAACATATTTGCAAGTTGGCGTGTAAATGAAGCACCTTGGTTACTCCATCTCGCTGTATCGTTAATGTTAATGCGTTTGTAACGCGCCATTAACTCTTCAATTTTCGCATCAGTTTCTATTAACTTTTTATTTTCACGAACTACTGTAACGTTATCTGTCATCCATTCTCCAAGCTCTTTATGAAGAACATATGCATTTTCGTTACCATCAAGCGTTAAAATATTGTTAAATTTCTCTGTTTCGATTAATTCATTTTGCTCATATACAGTAGATGAAACAGCATCAGATGATTTAGAAAGACCTTTCATATACTCAATCGCGTTCGGTCCTGCTACCATACCACCGTAAATTGCTGATAATAGTGAGTTCGCACCTAGACGATTACCACCGTGCATAGAATAATCACACTCACCTGCTGCAAATAAACCTGGAATACTTGTCATTTGTTTATAATCAACCCATAATCCGCCCATTGAATAGTGAACCGCTGGGAAGATTTTCATTGGTAGTTTACGAGGATCATCACCTGTAAATTTCTCATAGATTTCAATAATTCCACCAAGTTTAATATCTAGTTCTTTCGGATCTTTATGAGAAAGATCTAAGTACACCATGTTTTCACCGTTAATACCTAGTTTTTGCTCTACGCAAACATCAAAGATTTCACGCGTTGCAATATCACGAGGTACAAGGTTTCCGTAAGCTGGATATTTTTCTTCTAAGAAGTACCATGGCTTACCATCTTTATACGTCCAAACACGTCCACCTTCACCACGTGCAGATTCACTCATAAGACGTAACTTATCGTCTCCAGGAATTGCCGTTGGATGGATTTGAATGAACTCACCGTTCGCATAATATGCACCTTGTTGATATACAGCAGACGCTGCTGTACCTGTATTAATAATAGAGTTTGTTGATTTTCCAAAGATGATACCAGGGCCCCCTGTTGCCATAATCACGGCATCAGCTTGGAAACTTTTTATCTCCATAGTTTGTAAGTCTTGCGCGACGATTCCTCGGCACACACCTTCATCATCCACAACAGCTCGTAAGAAATCCCAACCTTCATATTTCGTTACAAGTCCTGCTACTTCATGACGACGCACTTGCTCATCTAATGCATATAGTAATTGTTGACCAGTTGTTGCGCCAGCAAATGCTGTACGATGATGTTGTGTTCCACCGAAACGACGGAAATCAAGAAGTCCTTCTTCCGTACGGTTGAACATAACACCCATGCGGTCCATTAAATGAATAATACCAGGTGCTGCATCACACATCGCTTTAACTGGTGGTTGGTTCGCTAAGAAGTCCCCACCATAAATTGTATCGTCAAAGTGGATCCATGGAGAATCCCCTTCACCTTTTGTATTTACGGCACCGTTAATTCCACCTTGGGCACATACAGAATGTGAACGTTTTACTGGTACTAAAGAAAATAGTTCAACATTCACTCCTGCTTCTGCCGCTTTAATCGTTGCCATTAAGCCGGCCAAGCCACCGCCGACTACTATAAGTTTCCCTTTCATGCTCTCCCACTCCTTACTGGTTTGCTAGCTGTGGATCGATGAACGCTAATAATGCACTCACACCTACATAAGATAGACCTAAGAAAATAGCTAATGTTACATAAGTAGAGATTCTTTGTGAACGTGGAGATACTGTAATTCCCCAGCTTATGCAGAATGTCCATAGTCCATTTGCAAAGTGGAAAATTGTTGAAACAACACCAACTAAATAGAAACCAAACATAAATGGGTTGTTTAAAATATCTGCCATCATATCATAGTTTACCTCTTTACCTAACAATGCTTGAATACGAGTTTCCCAGACGTGCCAAGAAATGAAGATCAGCGTAACGATACCTGAAATTCGTTGGAAGACGAACATCCAGTTACGGAAATAGCCGTAAGATACCGCATTGTTCTTAGCTGTAAATGCAATATATAAGCCATATATAGCATGGTACAGTATAGGTAAAAAGATGATGAAAATTTCTAGCGCATACCGGAATGGAAGGAGCTCCATAAAGCCTGCAGCTTTGTTAAAAGCCTCTGCTCCTCTTGTTGCAAAGTTGTTTACAATTAAATGTTGCGTCAAAAAGACACCAACCGGGATGACCCCCATTAATGAGTGCCACTTACGAAACGTATACTCGCGGCCTTTCATGTCCCCATTACCCCCTTGAATGTTTGACTGCTGTTTTCAGATTAATTTACAACAATAATGTTTTTTCACTATTGGCATAAGAAAAACTGAAAAAATTATTCAAAATATTTCAGCATAATTTGATTCCAAGTTCATTTTACCCCTATTTTTGTCGAAGCGTCAAGAAAACGTATACATAATTTGCATATAATTTGCCAATTCTTTTTTTCTTCTTATATATTCAGATTTTCCCTAAGAAAAATCTGTTTTTATAAATGAAAAATGTTATATAATAAGCCCTATAGAAAGAGGGGAATATTGTGAGCAAAAATACAATCGATATAACATCTTTAGAAGATGTTTCATTGAACGCCTTCGCTTATGAATTGCTACGTGAAGAATTACTACCTGATTTAATTGGTAACGATTTAGATGGTATTTTATACTGGGCCGGTAGAAACCTTGCGAGAAAATATCCACTAGAAACAATTGAAGAAGTCATTCAGTTTTTTGAAAAGGCTGGTTGGGGCACTTTAAGCATCATTGAACATAAACGTCGTGAAATGCAATTTCAACTTAAAGGTACACTTATTACTGAGCGTCAAAAACAAAAAAGACATTCATCTTATCAATTAGAAGCTGGATTTATCGCCGAGCAAATTCAAAGACAAAGAAACGTCGTTGCAGAGTCCTATGAGGAACAGAAAAAACGTTCAGACTCTATTACATTTCTTGTTAAATGGGATATAAAAGATCTCATTGAAGTGTAGCATCTACTTACAGTCAACTAGACATATAAGTTTAGTTGACTTTTTTGTATATTCATTTAGGTGTGTTTATTTTAAATCTTCAGAAATTATACCAAAAAACAGAAGACATTGTAAACTACAACGTCTTCTTACCTGTTAAATAAGTATAAATTGTCTCCGCTACATTTTTCGGCATACCCGCTTCGACAAATTCCGATACGGAAGCTTCTTTCATCTTTTTTAATGAACCAAAATGTTTTAGCAATACTTTTTTTCGTTTATCACCGATTCCCGGAATTTCATCTAACGCCGATTGAATAACAGATTTTCCGTGTAATTGACGATGGAATGTAATTGCAAATCGATGTACTTCATCTTGAATGCGCTGCAATAAATAAAATTCTTGGCTATTCCTCGCAAGCATAACAGGCTCAGGCGGATCTCCAATAATTAAATGTGATGTTTTATGTTTTTCATCTTTTACAAGCCCTGCCATTGGAATATATAATCCAAGCTCGTTTTCAAGAACATCACTTGTAGCCGCTAGATGTCCTTTTCCCCCATCGATAATTATTAAATCTGGCAAAGGTAAATTTTCCTTCAATGCTCTCGTATAACGGCGTCTCACAACTTCCCTCATAGACTCGTAATCATCTGGCCCTTGGACCGTTTTAATTTTATATTTCCGATATTCTTTCTTCGCTGGTTTCCCATCGATAAAAGCAATCATTGCTGAAACAGGATTTGTCCCTTGAATATTTGAATTATCAAACGCTTCAATACGATAAGGTGTTTCAATACCGAGCTGCTTTCCTAAATGATCTACAGCTTTAATCGTTCGCTCTTCATCACGTTCAATTAAGTGAAATTTCTCTTCTAGTGCAATTTTTGCATTTTTATTTGCTAATTCCACAAGATCTTTTTTCTTCCCACGCTTCGGCTGTGTCGCTTCAACTTCTAAAAAGCGCTCTACTAATTCTGAATCGATACTTCCTGGAACAACAATTTCCTTCGGCTTGAAATGACTACTGTTTTCATAAAATTGACCGATAAAAGTTAAAAAACCCTCTTCAGGTTCATCATATATCGGGAACATGGAAACATCGCGCTCAATTAACTTTCCTTTTCGAACGAAGAAAACTTGAACACACATCCACCCTTTATCAACTGCATATCCAAACACATCCCGATCCACTAAATCACTCATAATCATCTTTTGCTTTTCCATAATTGCATCAATATGAGCAATTTGATCTCGCAACTCTTTCGCCCGTTCAAATTCTAGTTTCTCTGAAGCCTCGTACATCTTCGTTTCTAATTCTGAACGAATTTCTTTATGCCCACCATTTAAGAATTTAATAATTTCATCTACAATTTCTTTATTTTGCTCATCCGTTACTTCTTTCACACAAGGCGCTAAACATTGACCCATATGATAATATAAGCAAACTTTATCTGGCATATTTGAACATTTACGAAGTGGATACATACGATCTAATAATTTCTTTGTTTCATGTGCCGATTGCGCATTTGGATAAGGGCCAAAATACTTTCCTTTATCCTTTTTTACGTTTCGCGTAATGAGTAAGCGCGGCTGTTTTTCAGCTGTAATTTTAATGAAAGGATATGTTTTATCATCTTTTAATTGAATATTATATTTCGGATCATATTTTTTTATTAAATTCAACTCTAAAATAAGAGCCTCCAAATTTGAGGAGGTCACAATATATTCAAAATCAACAATTTCTCCAACAAGCCGAAGTGTTTTCCCATCATGTGAACCAGTAAAGTACGAGCGCACACGATTTTTGAGTACCTTTGCTTTTCCGACATATATAACTGTTCCCTGCTTATCCTTCATTAAATAACAACCAGGTTGATCAGGCAAAATTGCTAACTTCTCTTTTAAATGCTCGTGCACTCGTCTCCCTCCATTTCTACATGCTTATCATTTTTATTTTCACATAAAAACATACTATGCCAAAACACCCAACATACGTTCTTTTATTGTAACGGAAAGGTTGTAAAAAAGAAAATAAAAAAAGCTACCAAATGGTAGCTTCTTTATTTTAGAAGTGTTTAGAAACTAATTCTACTAACGCTTCTTTCGGTTTATATCCTAACGCTTGATCAACCACTTTACCGTCTTTTAATACGAAAAGAGCTGGAATGCTCATTACTTCGAATTGACGAGCAGTTTCTTGGTTTTCATCAACGTCCACTTTTACTACTTTTACTTTCTCGCCTAACTCTGAATCGATTTCCTCTAATACAGGAGCGATCATTTTACAAGGTCCGCACCAAGGCGCCCAGAAATCTAATAATACAACACCTTCGCTAGTTTCAGCTGCGAAGCTTTGGTCATTTGCATTTATAATTGCCATTTTATTTCCTCCTTCAAGTATATTCTACCAAGAGTATATCATTAACTTTTATACGTGGCGAATATTATGTATCGTTATGTATTGTAACAAAAAAATGTTCCTTTATACTATATAAAAATATGGATGAAATACTAAAAAGATGAGAGACAGGGGATCTCTCACCTTTTTCTATATATAGGGGTACTTCACTTGGAACTCAAGGGTACTCAAATCATGAATGTACTTTTAACTTTTTAAACTCTTCTGTTAAAAGAGGTAATACTTCAAATAGATCACCGACAATACCGTAGTCAGCTACTTTGAAGATACTTGCTTCTGGATCTTTATTAATCGCAACAATTATTTTTGAATTAGACATACCAGCTAAATGTTGAATCGCACCAGAAATTCCGCATGCAATGTATAGGTCTGGTGTAACAACTTTACCTGTTTGACCAATTTGTAATGAATAATCACAGTACTCAGCATCACAAGCACCACGAGATGCTCCAACAGCGCCGCCTAGTACGTCAGCTAATTCTTTTAACGGTTTAAATCCTTCTTCACTCTTCACACCACGTCCGCCAGCTATAATGACTTTCGCTTCAGAAAGATCAACACCTTCTGCAGTTTTACGGACAACATCTTGAATGATTGTACGTAGATCTTTCACATCAACTGTAATAGAAGACACATCACCGATGCGAGATTCATCTTTTTCAAGAGTTGCGATATTATTTGGACGTACTGTCGCAAATAATATACCATCTGTTACAATCTTCTTCTCAAATGCTTTACCAGAATAGATTGGACGAGTAAAGATAACATTGCCACCTTCAATTTCTAAAGCAGTTACGTCAGAAATTAAACCAGCTTCAAGCTTCGCTGCTAATTTTGGTGATAAATCTTTACCAAGTGCTGTATGTCCAAATACAATGCCTTCTGGATTTTCTTCAGCATATACAGCTAAAAATGCTTGTGCATAACCATCAGATGTATATGATTTTAATTTATCATTTTCAACTGTCACAACGCGATCTGCACCGTAATGAATCAATTCATTTGCAAAAGAGGCAACGCTGTCTCCAACTAGAAGACCTACCACTTCACCGCCTTCTGCAATTGTTTTTGCTGCTGCTACTGCTTCAAACGAAACGTTACGTAGCGATCCATCACGAACTTCACCCATTACTAATACTTTACGAGCCATAGATTTTCCCTCCTGCATATATAATTTCGTATTTTATTAGATTACTTTCGCTTCTGTGTGGAGCAACGATACAAGTTCTTTTACTTGATCTTGCAGCTCGCCTTGTAACACTTTTCCTGCATCTTTCTTAGGAGGCAAATAGATTTCAATTGTTTTTGTTTTTGCTTCCACATCATCTTCTTCTAAATCTAAATCATCTAATTCTACTTCTTCTAGTGGCTTCTTCTTCGCTTTCATAATACCTGGAAGTGATGGATAACGCGGTTCATTTAAACCTTGTTGCGCTGTTACTAGAATAGGTAATGATGATTCAATTACTTCTGTATCCCCTTCAACATCACGCTCAATCTTCACATTTGTACCATCAATTTCAAGCTTCGTAATCGTCGTTACGTATGGGATATTTAACGCTTCAGCTACTCGTGGACCAACTTGTCCAGATGCACCGTCAATCGCAACGTTCCCGCCTAAAATTAAATCAATTTCTTTATCTTTTAAATATTCAGCAAGAACTTTTGCTGTTGTAAATTGGTCACCATTCTCAACATCATCTTCAATGTTAATTAGTACCGCTTTATCGCAGCCCATCGCTAATGCTGTGCGAAGTTCTTTTTCACTATCCTCGCCACCAACTGTTATAACAGTAACTTCTCCACCTTGTGCATCTCTTACTTGAATCGCTTCTTCAATCGCATATTCATCGTAAGGGTTGATGATGAATTCCGCTTCGCCATCGTAAATTGCACCGTTTTTAATTACGATTTTTTCTTCTGTATCAAATGTTCGTTTCATGAGTACGTAGATGTTCATTCCATTTACCCCCTTATTTTTCAGAAAGATTCTATCAATTTTAAAATTCTGTTAATTTTTATTAAAAAAATAATTGGACTACCTACCACTAAATGAAGGCTTACGTTTTTCTAAAAACGCTGCTACGCCTTCTCTTCCATCTTCACTCGTAAATACTTCACCAAAAATCTGTGATTCACGCTGTACACCTTCATAATAATGAGACGATTTTGTCGTTTGTAATAACTCTAGCACAGCACGAGTTGTTGCTGGGCTTTTTCCAGCAATCTGTTTTGCAATTTTAAGCGTATCTTCTAAAATGGATTCTTCAGAAAACACTCCGTTAACAAGTCCCCATTGCAATGCTTCTGCACCAGTAATTGGTGTACTTGTTAACATCATTTCACAAGCTTTCGCTTTACCAACATAACGTGGTAAGCGCTGTGTACCTGCAAAACCAGGAATTAATCCAAGTGTTAATTCAGGTAAACCAAGCTTTGTACTTTCAGTTACAAAGCGCATGTGGCAAGACATAGCAAACTCAAGGCCACCGCCAAGTGCCGCTCCATGAATTGCCGCAATAACTGGTTTTGAGCATTTTTCAACACGCTCAAACGTAACTTGTCCAAGCTGTGCTAACTCTGTTGCTTGCTTCGCTTCAGTAACAGATGTAAATTCTTTAATATCTGCCCCCGCTGAGAAGAAGCGTCCTTCACCATGTAAAACAACAACACGAATGTTATCATCCTTTTCCACTTGATCGATTAATTCAGTAACGTCATGCATAACTTGTGAAGACATCGCATTAGCTGGAGCATGATTTAACGTCGCCACCGCGATATGATCTTCAACTTTTACAGATAGGAATTTCAACATGATCCCTCCCATTATTTACGATAACCACAAGCTGCAATAAGTAGCCCGTGTACCGTTTTTGAAAGTGCGACCAGATCATACTTATGATCGCTCATTACCCAATTGGTCACAACTTCATCTACTGTTCCAAAGATCATTTGTCTTGCCACGCGAACATTTAAATCCGCCTGAAACTCACCTTGCTTTATACCTGTCTCTAAAATCTCATCCATAACTTGTAAGTAGCCTTTTAATACTTCATTTATTTTAAGGCGCAAGTCTTGATTGGACTGCCTTAGTTCTAATTGCGTAACGATAGCAAGAGGATCATTTTGTGACAACAGCAAGAAGTGCGTTTCTACCAACATGAATAACTTCGCTACAGCGCTTTCAATTCCTGCTATTTTTTGACGAATTGTTTCAACAAATTCTCCCATCTTCTCTTGGAATAAGGATATTAATATATCTTCTTTATTTTTAAAATATAAATAAATCGTGCCATCAGCTACCCCAGCTTGCTTTGCAATTTTAGAAACTTGCGCTTGATGGTATCCATTCTCCGCAATCACAATGACTGCTGCATCAATAATTTGATTGTATTTCGGTCTATTTTTCTTCACTTTACTGTCCCCTTCAAGAAGATGACTGAATGAATAGTCATTCATATTCTTATAATACTGACTATTTAGAAAAGTGTCAATCCTATTTTTTCAAAAAGAAAGGGCCTTAGCCCGTTTGCTCATCCTCATTCTTTCTCTTCTCTTCATCTATTAGGAAACGGCGTAAAATTTTTCCGACTGTCGTCTTCGGCAACTCACTTCTAAACTCATATACCTTTGGAACTTTGTAAGCTGCTAAATATTTACGTGCAAACTGATCTAATTCTTCTTCAGAACACTCAGCGCCTTCTTTCAAAACAACAAACGCTTTTACCGTTTCCCCTCGATACGGATCAGGAACACCGATTGTTACCACTTCTTGCACCTTTTCATGTTCATATAACACCTCTTCTACTTCACGAGGATATACGTTAAAACCACTAGCAACGATCATATCTTTCTTACGATCTTTCACATAGAAAAAGCCATCCTCATCCATGTATCCTACATCACCCGTATGAAGCCAGCCATCTTGCAGTACAGCTGCCGTTTCTTCTGGCTTATTCCAATACCCTTTCATAATTTGTGGGCCCTTTACAACAATTTCACCAATTTCACCTGGAGGTAATGACTCTCCTGTCTCAAGTGACATGATGATTGCCTCTGTATCCGGCCACGGTACCCCAATACTTCCCGGCACACGCTTTTCCCACAAAAAATTCCCATGTGTAACTGGTGATGACTCCGTTAATCCATAACCTTCTACTAATTTACCACCTGTAACTCTCTCAAACTCCTCCTGTACTTCTACAGGAAGCGGTGCAGAACCACTAATACAAGCCTGAATTGAAGAAATATCATATTCTTTTAAAAGAGGACTATTTAATAGAGCAATATAAATGGTTGGTGCTCCTGGAAATAGTGTGACTTTATGTTTCTTAATTGCTTCAAAAACCATTTTCATATCAAACTTCGGAATAAGCACCATTTTATATCCTTGCATAATACTCAAATTCATTACAGCTGTCATCCCGTACACATGAAAAAACGGAAGAACACCAAGAATTACCTCTTCTCCTTCTTTACAATTATATAACCAATGCGCTCCCATTAAAGTGTTCGAAACGAGGTTTTTATGCGTTAACATAACCCCTTTTGGAAACCCTGTCGTTCCCCCTGTATACTGCAAAAGGGCTAGATCATTTTCAGGATCACATGGAACTTCAACATTAGCACTACTTTCCCTTTCTACCGATTTCCAAAGATGAATCGTTTCGCTTTCCGACACATTCACAACAAGATTTGCCTGCTTTTTTTGTACAAATGGATAAAGTAAATTTTTAGGAAATGGTAAAAAATCTGCAATACGGGTTACGATAATGTGCTCAATCTTTGTTGCAGTTTGAACGTTAGTAACTCTCGGAAACACTAAATCAAGGCAAAGAATAACTTTTGCCCCTGAGTCATGAAGTTGATACTCAAGCTCTCTTTCTGTATAAAGAGGATTCGTTTGTACGACAATACCACCCGCAAGCAAAGTACCATAATAACCAATTACAGATTGTGGACAATTCGGTAACATAATCGCAACTCTATCGCCTTTTTCAATACCAAGCCTTTGAAGGTAATTCGCAAATTTCTTTACCTTGTCATGGAAATCTGAAAATGTAACATCTTTCCCTAAAAAGTGAAGCGCTTTCTTTTCTGGATAACGAGCAGCCATTTTCTCTAAATATCTATGAAGTGGCTGAATATCATAAGAAATCGTCCCTGGAATTTCATCTGGATAACTCTGCAGCCAAGGTTTTTCCACTCTCATTCCCCCTTCCAATACTTGTGAAAATAAATGAATGTTCATTCATGATGGTTGTTTTCATTATATTATAGTCATAACAGCGTTACAATCATAATATTCTGACTTTTACATAACTATGCTTTACTTCGTTAACTTCTTATTATATGTATAAACTCTCTTAATTTTAAAAGAATAAGAGAGTTCACGTTACTTAGCTTAATCTTATAATCGTTAAAACTGCACCAGGTGTAGTCGTTGATAATGTTGCAACAGCTAACAATCCAAACAACTGCAAACTAATTGCACTCCCCGCCGCAAGAGTCGTAATAATTGTTGCACTAAATGAAGTCGTTGCTAAAGCAGGAGAGTTGATAGTCCCAGCAAGCGGTGTACCATTAATTGTAATTCGCGAACTAACTAATAATGAAGCCGTTATATTAATTGTATATGAAATATAATAATTCCCCGCATTTGCGGCCGTAAATACTGTGTTTCCCCCAGATACTGTAATTCCAGGTCCTATATTTTGATTATTCGGAAGTGCGACATTTGTCCCACCAAGTAATACTGATATTGCCGTACCCGATGTATTATTCGCAAATGCATACGTCGCAGTTATACTTGTACCTGTTACTCCCGTTGCTCCTGTTTCACCTGTTGCTCCCGTTGCTCCCGTTGCCCCCGTTGCTCCCGTTGCTCCCGTTGCTCCTGTTGCTCCCGTTGCTCCCGTTGCTCCCGTTACTCCCGTTGCTCCCGTTGCTCCCGTTACTCCCGTTGCTCCCGTTGCTCCCGTTGCTCCTGTTGCTCCCGTTGCTCCTGTTGCTCCCGTTGCTCCCGTTGGGCCTGTTGCTCCCGTTACTCCCGTTGCTCCTGTTACTCCCGTTGCTCCCGTTGGGCCTGTTGCTCCCGTTGCTCCCGTTGCTCCCGTTGCTCCCGTTGGGCCTGTTGCTCCTGTTGCTCCTGTTGCTCCCGTTACTCCCGTTGCTCCTGTTGCCCCTGTTGCTCCCATTGCTCCCGTTGCTCCCGTTTCACCTGTTACTCCCGTTGCTCCCGTTGCTCCCGTTTCACCTGTTACTCCCGTTGCTCCCGTTGCTCCCGTTTCACCTGTTACTCCCGTTGCTCCCGTTGCTCCCGTTTCACCTGTTACTCCCGTTGCTCCCGTTGCTCCCGTTGGACCTGTTGGACCGAGCTTAGGAACTGTCCCATCGCAACTAAAACAGCATGAATCAACATGTACACCATTTGGATTATTACACCCACAATATCCATTTGTATTATTACTCCATAAAGACATGTTGACCCCTCCTTCGTGTTCAATCTTTTAAGTACAGCCAACTAATTAGAAATATTTTCCTAATAAAAAATCAGTTTTTATTTTCCTTATCAACTACCCGATCTGGAACAAACCTTTTATAAACAAAGGTTTATTCCTTACATTCTAATAATTATTACATGCAATACGCTCCCCTTTCGCTTGTACTTTCGCCTTCCTTCTTAAACGAATTTCCTCTCCTTCAGTCTTGATACACATCTGCATTTCAATACGATATATCAAAATCCATATAAATCGTTATTTTTCGTCGAAATTTTAAAAAAATATTGACACTTAAAATATCCTCATAGTATGATTTGGTTGTTGTAATTGATAACGATTTTCAATATCGTACATTGCAAATAAAATGATTTATTTGGGGGCATAAGATGAAGAAAATTCTTAGCATTTTCATGGTAGTTCTTCTATTCGTTGTCGGATGCGGACAACAGAAAGAGGAGAAAAAGGAAACAAATGCGGACAATAAAAATCAAGCTATAACAATTAAACACGCTGAAGGGGAAACAAAGTTAGATAAACCAGCGAAAAAAGTTGTTGTACTTGAGTGGGTATATGCAGAAGACTTATTAGCACTTGGTGTTCAGCCAGTAGGGATGGCAGACATTAAGAATTATAATAAATGGGTAAATACAGAAACAAAACCAAGTAAAGATGTTGTAGATGTAGGAACTCGTCAACAACCAAACTTAGAAGAAATTAGCCGTCTAAAACCAGATTTAATCATTACAGCTTCATTCCGTAGTAAAGCGATTAAAAATGAATTAGAACAAATTGCACCAACAGTTATGTTCGATCCATCAACAAGCAATAACGATCACTTTGCTGAAATGACAGAAACATTTAAACAAATTGCAAAAGCAGTTGGAAAAGAAGAAGAAGGTAAAAAAGTATTAGCTGATATGGATAAAACATTTGCTGATGCAAAAGCAAAAATTGACAAAGCAGGCTTAAAAGATAAAAACATCGCAATGACACAAGCATTTACAGCTAAGAACGTACCAACATTCCGTATCTTAACTGACAATTCTACAGCTTTACAAGTTACAAAAAAATTAGGTTTAACAAATACTTTTGAACCAGGTAAATCTGAGCCAGACGGTTTCAAGCAAACAACTGTAGAATCATTACAAAGTGTACAAGATTCAAACTTCATTTACATTGTAGCGGATGACGATAACATTTTTGACACTCAACTAAAAGGAAACCCTGCTTGGGAAGAATTAAAGTTCAAAAAAGAAAACAAAATGTATAAATTAAAAGGCGACACTTGGATTTTCGGTGGTCCTGAGTCTGCAAAATCTTTAGCAACACAAGTAGCAGATGTAATGACAGCGAAGAAGTGATTACACGATGAATAGCTTACAACATACACTTCGAGCAAGTCTTGTATTCGGAGGAGGAGCAGCTCTCTTGCTCCTCCTTTTCTTTATTCATATCGGACAAGGACAAGCAAACATTTCCTATAGTATGATTATCGACGCTCTTATCTCACCGAACCAATCTCTAGAGCATCAAACTTTAATCATGCTTCGATTACCTAGAGCTGTAATTGCTATTTTAGCTGGGGGGGCTCTTGCTGCATCTGGAGTCATTTTGCAAACTTTAACGAAAAATCCACTTGCTGAATCAAGTACAATGGGAATTCATTCAGGTGCATATTTCTTTCTAGTAGCGGCTACAATTTTCTTACCGAAAGGTTTGCAAATTAACTCCCTTCTTTTCACATTTATCGGTGGTGCAATTACTGCTTTATTTGTATACCGTATTTCTGGTGGAAAAAAGGGAACCCCACTTAGAATGGCACTAGCTGGTATGGTCGTTACATTAATGCTTTCTGCCTTTACCGGAACGATGCAGCTTTTCTATGAAAATGAAACAGCTGGTTTATTTTTATGGGGAGCTGGATCTCTTATTCAAAATAACTGGGATGGCGTTCAATTCGCTTTTCCATTTATTGTTGTTTCTTTCCTAGTTTTACTATTCATGTCACGTAAGCTTAATATCCTCTTACTCGGCGATGATGTAGCTGTTTCACTTGGAGAGAAAACAGCAGTAACACGGTTTATCGCGTTCATCGCTGCAATTTTTTTAACAGCAGTAATTGTAACTGTTGTTGGACCGATTGGGTTTGTCGGCTTAGTTGCACCACACTTAATGCGCCTTATTGGTTATCGTCAACACTTTACCCTCCTTCTCTCCTCATTCTTATGGGGAGCAATATTATTACTAGGAGCAGATGTTGTTGGTAGATTAATAGATCCAACTGGTGCAGAATTACCTGTCGGGGCAGTTACAGCAATGATTGGATCACCTTGGCTTATTTATTTAGTGTATCGCATGATGAAATCGAAACAATATATGAATGATAATGGAGCTAATGCAGCTGGAGCTAGTTCTCGCTATTACTCTTATAAAAAGGTAATCATTATATCTATCGTACTTTGTATTGTGACGATTTCTCTTGGCGTCGCAATCGGTAGCAACTCTTATATCGAAAGCATTACAAATGTCATAACAGGACAATTAACACAATTTGATAAAAATATGATGATGAATCTTCGTTTACCAAGAATGCTCGTTGCCGCTATTGCCGGAGCATGTCTTGCGATAAGCGGACTTGTTTTCCAAGGCATATTACGAAATCCACTTGCTGATCCATCTATTATCGGAATTTCGTCTGGAGCAGGTGTTGGTGCTTTAACCATTATGTATGTCTTCCCTGCACTTCCTGGTTTCTTCCTACCAATTGGTGCATTTATTGGTGGACTACTTGCAGTTGGAATTGTCCTCTTCTTCTCATGGAAATCAGGATTTAGCCCAACAGCTCTCGCTTTAATAGGGATTGGAATTTCAGCGCTTGGATCAGCGATTATTCAAATCTTTATCGTTAAAGCGAATTTGAATGTGGCTGCTGCTTTAACATGGTTGTCAGGTAGTACTTATGCAAGAGGATGGAATCACTTAGAAAATATCATTCTATATCCATCGCTGATTCTTGTGCTAATTATCTTTTTCTTAATGAAACAACTTGATGTTCTCGTACTTGGAGACGATTTAGCAACCGGACTCGGGCAACCAGTAAATAAAACGCGCCTTGCTCTAATTGTATTAGCGACACTACTTGCATCAGTCAATATCGCTGCTGTCGGTACTATCGCCTTTTTAGGCCTTGTTGCACCGCACTTAGCGCGAATCGTTGTTGGCATGAATCATCAAAGACTATTCGTTTGTTCAGCACTGTTTGGAGCAATCCTGCTTTCCATTGCTGACTTACTCGGACGAACAATTGCATATCCGAAAGAAATTCCTTCTGGGCTTGTTGTTGCTGTACTTGGAGCTCCGTATTTCTTATGGTTAATGAGGAAAAGTGGGAAGAAAGTTAATTAAAAAGGAGGCTTCTTGTATTGGAAGCCTCCTTTTTTTATTATTCATTTTCATAGCTTAACAGGAAACTAACTGTTTTTCACGAATTTAACCCATGAACATAACTAGGAGGGATAACATGTACCAAACAATTGAAGGCTTTTTACAATCATGGAAATATGAAGCTGAGTCTACTCAAAAGATGCTCGATGCATTAACAGATGAATCTTTATCTCAAGAAATTGCACCTGAACACTGGACGTTAGGAAGAGTCGCTTGGCATATCGTTACTGCAATTCCTGTTATTCTATCAGGGACAGGGTTAAAGTTTGAAGGTGAAACAAAAGATTATCCTGTTCCAACTTCTGCGAAAACAATTGCAGATGAGTACCGTAAAGTAAATGCAGCTTTTGTTGAGGCACTTCAAAGCGAATGGACTGATAAAGACTTAGCTACTATTAATGACTTCTTTGGTCGTCCTATGCCGAATTCTATATTTTTAATGACACTCATTAATCATCAAAATCACCACCGCGGGCAGATGACTGTTTTAATGCGTCAAGCAGGATTAAAAGTTCCTGGCGTATACGGTCCTTCGAAAGAAGAATGGGCTGCAGCTGGAATGGAAGCTCCAAAAATGTAATGACAGAAAAAGACAAGGTGTCCTATCACCTTGTCTTTTTCTGTCACTTGTTTCATGTGAAACTATTTTTTGCTAAATGGTTGTTTTATGGAAAAAATAAGTTAAAATGAATACATATTATGAGGAGGGGCAACCAAATTGAATACAAAAAATAAAAAAATAGCTATGGGAACTGTTTTACTAACTTCTATTATTGGAGTTATCAGTGTATCTCTTTACTTCACAAGTTACGGTACCCCTTGGGAAAAACAAACAGCAATTACAGAATCAAAAAATTATATTACAAAATACTTTAATCTAGACGCGAAAGTCAAAAATACTTCTTACGATTCTAAAATGGATAGCTATGCAATCGCCTTTGAAACAATTGAAGATGGAGAGTTTACTATCGAATATAAAGGTCCTAATAACTTTAACATTTCTCCAGGAGTTCAAGAGTATTTAAGTAAACACTACAAATTTAAGGAGTAGTAACGAAGCATACATATACAAAAAAAGAGTTGGTGTAACGCCAACTCTTTTTTCTTATTCTTGTCACGCTGTTACATCTTCCCTCTCTATATTTTTAATTCCGTAATATGCAATCGTAACTCCAATAGCTGCAAATGCTAGTTGAAGTGGAAGAAAAGTTGCTATAGGAAACATTGGGTTGTTATTAATTGCGATTAGCACAACGATAATAGATGAAACAATGGTAGTTGGCACTGAACGTTTACGCATTCCGAAGTATAATGGGATTAAACTCATTCCCGCAGTTGCAATTGCTAAAGGAACCAGTTTTATCCCTTCTTGCATCAATTGATCTACTGTGAATGGATTAGGAAGAATCGAAAAATAACTATCTATTCCAAAGAAAATTCCTACTACAAAAATATTAGATAAAATAACTGTTATGAATGTTAATAGTGCTGTAATAGCTAACTTACTAACCATCATTTTCTTTCGGTTAATAGGATAAGAAAACATGAGTAACATTGTTTTATTTTTATATTCATCAATTATTAGTTTCGCTATTAGTACACCACCAAAAACAATAAATGTTCCTCTTACTAACGCACTAGCCATCAGCAAAATCGCCTGCGGATCTCTTATTTCTGGATCTCCTTCTATTTGAGAAACGAAACTAACAAAGATTAATAGTGCCAGTATGACGATATTTGCAATAATTGCTCCCTTCACATACCATCCAAGCTTAAACTTCTTCATTTCTAGCTTCATAAGACGTAACATGATAGTCCTCCTCTCTTTTAAAATTTAATTGATATAAATTTCCTTTATCGTATCTATCTCAAAAGCAACCTCCTTCTTAAAGTCTTTTCCAGCGAATGTCTTAAAACCAAAAATCACACTAGCAATTGCAATTACTATTATTTTTTTCACTGCTCATACCCCAGTTCGTTGTTGTTTTAAGCTTGCTTCACGCCACATCAATCTTGTCGATTTTTCGATACGACAGATAACTAATAAAAATCCCTACTAAACAGAGCACTATTGGGATAGCTATAAAATTATAAAAACTTACTTGATTGTTTCCAATGTTACTGTTCATTATCATCCCGATTATTACTGCAGAAGTAATCGTTGTCGGTGCCGATTTCTTTCTCATCCCAAAAAATAAAGGGATTAAACTTATACCAGATATCATAAATGCATTTATAAAAGTAGCTGGAACGGTAGCTATTATTTCACCCATCGTAACAGGCGTTTCAATTACTCCCATCATTGGATTCATAAAAAATATGAGCAAACTAATAGTGAAAGTAGCGATAATCATGCTCACAAAGCAAAAACTAAAAACAATTGTTAATTTCGCCCTCATTACCGTTTTCCTTTGCAATGGATACATAAACAATAGTTGCATTGTTTTGTTCTTATACTCATCAATTACTAAACGTGATAAAATGACCGAACTAAAAATAAGAAATGTCATCCTAATAAAAATGTTTGCTAAGGTCATATATTTTGTGAAATCAGTGAGCGCCGCATCTACTTCACCTTTCGCTCCCAACCCCATAAGACTTACCGCAACAAAAATTGCTATAATACAAATGGCTACCCCTTTAAAATAACTAGATAATTGATGTTTTTTCCATTCAAGCTTCATCAATTTAAACATATAGACCACGCCTCCATTCCTTATATAACTATCTCTACGCTACTAACATTCTAATTCCAGCAGTAACTACGCTTAACATTCCTATCACTAGTAAAATTAACAACCATTTCCGCTCTGGTTTTCTATAATATAAAATCCCACTTATGAACATTACGATTAATCCGCTTACGAGATTCAACAACAATCCATTAAGCATGAATGCCCTCTCCATCCATTACATTTAAGAAATACTCTTCTAAGGAACTATGTTTCTTATTAATACTTTCTATCTCTATATCGTTCATAATGAGTGCTTTTGAAATGGCTTGCTGAGTCGCTGCCATTTCATACACACGAATCATATTTCCACTCATTATTTTGTAATTTTTTATACCGAGTTTATCTTCTAGAATATAAGCTGCACGTTTTACATCAGGAACAGTGATTTCAATGTACTCTGTTTGTTTTCCATTAATACTCTTCATTGAAACTTCTTTTATTAGTTTCCCATTTTGAATAACACCAATTGTATCTGCCATTTGTTCCATCTCGCCTAAAATATGACTAGAAACTAATAAAGTAATGCCATATTCTTTGCAAAGCATTTTAAATAAGTCTCGTAACTCTTTAATACCAATTGGATCTAAACCATTAATTGGTTCATCTAAAATGAGAAGCTCCGGCTTTGTCATAATCGCTCTAGCAATGCCTAATCTTTGCTTCATCCCTAATGAAAAATCTTTTACTTTTTTATTGTCTATGCCGTGCAGTTTTACTAAATTTAAAGCATGGTCAATTGCGTTTTTATCATAATAGCCCATATATTCACAATGTAATTCTAAATTTTCCTTCGCCGTTAATTTATCATAAAAGATTGGATATTCAATAATTGTCCCCATTCTTTTTAATACTTCATAAGATGTGTTTGTTAACTTCTCACCGAAAATTTCAATATCACCACTCGTCGGTTTTATTAAATTCGTAATCATTTTCATAATCGTTGTTTTACCAGCACCGTTCGGTCCTAAAAAACCGTAAATCTCTCCTCTTTTCACATGCATGTTAACGCTAGAAATAACTTCTTTCCCTTTAAACACTTTCGTTAGCTGGTTCGTCTTTAATATATATGTCATGTCACCTTCCCCTTTCGCACCGCTCTATATTTCTATAATAGACAACGGAAATCTCTTTTTTCTTACCCGTTCCTTACAAATTCCTTACGTTCCAAAAAAGCTTGTAGAATCTAATTCTCTACAAGCTAAAACTGTATCTTTGTTAATACAACTGTAAAAATTGTTTTTTCATACGGCTTACTAGAAAGATGAATTTCTCCATCCATCGCTTCCACAAGCCTTTTCGTAATCGTTAACCCTAGACCGCTTCCTTGGTACAATCTATTTCTCGAATCTTCAAGTGTGTACATACGCTCAAATACTTTATCAATATGAGATTCATCAATTCCTTTTCCTTTATCCCATACATCTATATACACACTCGTTTCATCATCTCTTAAAGTCATACCGAGTGCCTTTCCATCGTCTCCATATGTAATCGCATTGGATATTAAATTATTTAACACTCTGCCTAATACTTCTGCATTTCCAAGTGCATATATATTTCTTTCTGGTATGTCAATATGGACATGAAAACCTTTCGTCGTCACTAAATCATAGAAAGATAAAATCTTTTCGCGACAAACTTCATTCATATTTACTTTTGTCATCTCGATTGCCTTGTCACCAGATTCTAATTTTGCTAAATCAAAAAACTTATGAATCAGTTCCATTACTTCCAGTGTTTTTACATGCACTTTTTCAAGTAATATTTGCTGTTCTTCTTCACTTATCGTTTTATCCATATTTAACATTTCTACATATCCAAGAATGACTGTGAGTGGCGTTTTCAAATCATGCGAGATATTTGAAAGCATCTTTCTCATGGAAATCTCAACCTTTGCATGATCTGCATTTGTTTTCTGCTTAGCATCTAACAAATGATTAATAGCCACTAATAACTTTTGCAATTCTGTATCATCCGTCATAATTAATAGCTTCTCACCAGTTTGTTCTTTTACAATTCGATTTAACTTCTCATACGTATAGCGTAAATTCCTACTACTATTTTTCCTAATTTTATATTGCACGTAAATAACGATAAGCAATATAATAATCACCACTGTTAAAAATATAACCATACTACATCACTTCCAATTTATAGCCAATTCCCCACAGTGTTTTTATATATTCCGGGTTAGATGGGTCCGTTTCAATCTTCTCGCGTAATCTCCTCATATGAACATTAATAACATTATCATCACCATAATATTCTTCATTCCAAACAAGCGTATATATTTGCGCTTTCGTAAAAACACGATTTTGATTCTTCACGAATAGCTTTAAAATCTCAAATTCTTTTAAAGTAAGTTTAAGCGACTTTCCGTTTTTTTCCACAGTAAAATTAATTGGATCGATTGTTAAATCACCAATTTGAATCATCTTTTCTGTTGTTTCTGTAACCGAATATTTCGTAGACCTCCGAATACCTGCTTTTACACGTGCAGCCAATTCAATCATAGAAAATGGCTTACAAATGTAATCATCTGCTCCAAGCCCTAAGCCAATCGCTTTATCAACATCCGTATCTTTTGCTGACATCATTAAAATCGGAACTGCACTTTTTTCTCGAATGATTCGCACAACCTCTAAGCCATCTAACTTTGGCATCATAATATCGAGGATAATCAAATCAAATGGACCTTTTAAAAATGCGTTAACTCCTTCTTCTCCATCAGATGCAATTGTAACTTGAAAACCTTCTTTTACTAAATATGTTTCAACCATCTCTTGAATTGAGATGTCATCTTCAACTAATAAAATATGATTTGACATATTTCTATCCCCTTTTTTAACAAACATTAACAATTCAATTGTATCGTAACGAATGAATGCTGGAAAGAATTATATGAATTTTCAAACCAACTTCCCTTCCTTCCTTAACAATGATATGATGAAATTCACTACTATTGTTCATAATTAACTTTATATAAAGGAGACTTATCATGTCAGAAAACAAAAAAGTAAGCTTAGCTGATTTAATGCGCGAACAACTTGCAAAGAAAAAGCAAGGAAATGGAAACGGCTCAAATAATGGAAATCAAAGTCAAGAAACGAAAAAATTACAAAACCAACAAACGAAGAAAACAAACAACCAACGTAGACGTACAGGTGTATAAATGAGCGGGCAAAAACGATCTAACATTTCATCAGGTCTTGAAGTTGATATTGTATTAAAACAAGATCAACGTACAGGCAAGCTAACAAGAGGAATTGTAAAAGATATTTTAACTAACTCACCCTCTCATCCGCACGGCATTAAAGTACGATTGCAGGACGGGCAAGTTGGCAGAGTCCAAAATATCATTCAATAAGAAAAGGAGCTCATTTAAACTTGAGCTCCTTTTTCTTTATTAACCTTTAATTTTCTCGATGAAAACTACTTTTAAATAGTCTCCTTCTTTAAATTGATCAATTGTACGGAAATCTTCTGGTAAAGAATGTTCTTCTAATATTTTATATTTACCGTTCATTTCTTTGAATGCCGTATCGATAAAGCTATTAAACTTTTTCATATCGAATGCGCTACAATTTGTAGAAGCAACGATAATACCGTTATTTTCTGTAATCGCAATTGTTTCTTTTAATAAGTTTTTATAATCTTTCGCCGCACTGAACGTATATTTTTTTGAGCGTGCAAAACTTGGAGGGTCAAGTACAACCATATCAAATTTCATCTTTTTCTTAGCAGCATATTTGAAATATAGAAATACATCTTCTACAATAATATCTTGTGCTTCGTAATCAATTTCATTTACACTAAACTGCTCGATCGTTTTACTTAAGCTACGATTTGCAAGGTCAACACTTGTTGTTTTACTTGCGCCACCAAGTGCTGCAAATACAGAGAAAGCTCCAGTATAAGAGAACATATTTAAAACTGTTCTTCCTTTTGCATATTTATCACGAATTTGTTTTCGAACGTTACGTTGATCTAAAAATACACCAACCATCGCCCCGTCATTTAAATATACAGCAAAGTTTACACCGTTTTCTTTTACGATAAGTGGGAACTCACCGCGCTCTCCTGTTACGAAATCATCACCTTCAATGTACTTTCCTTTCGTATCAAAACGTTTTTTCTCATAAATCCCTTTGAAGTTCGCTACTTTTTGAAGTGCTGCTACAATCTCATCACGGAAAGTATAAATCCCTTCACTATACCAACTAATTACGTAATAGCCGTCATAATAATCGATAATTAAGCCACCAAGACCGTCACCCTCACCGTTTACCACACGGAATGCTGTTGTATCATTTGATTTATAAAAATCTTTTCGTTTATGTAAAGCAGATTTTATTTTACTTTCAAAGAAATCCTGATTTATTTGCTCTTTCTCTTTTCTCGTTAAAATCCAGCCATACCCTTTATTTTGTTTTCCATAATAGCCTTTTCCGATAAATTGGTTCTTCTCATCTACTACGTTGATGATTGTTCCTTCTTCACGTACATCATTTAAATTTTGAATAGCATCTTTTAAAATAAGTGGATATCCACTTTTAATTTCTTTTATAAACTTCGGTTTTATTTTTATAGTTACTTCGGATCGCATGTAATGTCTTCCTTTCCATTTGAATGCTTTCTAATTAGTAGGAAGCAATGTAAAAAACGAGGCTGAAAAAAAGTCTCGTTTCACTATACCATATTATTGCTTTGCTCGTACAACTAGCTCATCTTCTCGCTTAATCGAAAAAAAACTTATATATTTTATCATTACCATTGACAATGATAATGATTTTCACTATCATTTAATGTATATGAAACGATGAAAATAATGATAGATTTATAGGAGGAATAAAGAAATGATTATTGTTACAAATACATCTAAAATTACGAAGGGTGACGCACATAAATTAATTGAGCGCTTTAATAAAGTAGGTAAAGTTGAAACGATGCCTGGTTTCTTAGGACTAGAAGTTCTTCTAACTGAAAATACAGTTGATTATGATGAAGTAACGATTAGCACTCGTTGGAATGCAAAAGAGGATTTCCAAGGTTGGACAAAGAGTACGGCCTTTAAAGATGCGCATTCACATCGTGGTGGATTACCAGATTTTATTATCGATAATAAAATCTCATTCTATGATGTTAAAATTGTTCGTATGCCAATTGCTGCGGCTCAATAACTTCGTTTTTAATAGTTGGTATAGAAGTATGAGAAGGAATACATCTTCTCTACTTCTATACCTTTTCTTTTTTCAACTTCTTTTCACCAACTTCGCATGCACGACTAGTCTGCCCGCCTCTGGATCTAGTGCATAATCACACGTTGAAAGTGTTAAAATTTGATCATCCGCTGTCACTTTTGTATCTGTTTTATAGAGTGACCTATCCTTAATTTTTTCTAGAAAAGATGCATAGTCTTCATCGCTTCCAAAATCCGTTTCAATATAATAGAAATCAGTTGTCGTTGTATATACTGAAAATACTTCTACATCATATCCTTCAAACAAAGTATCGTAGTACAATTTGCGATGAGACATGAAGAAATCTTCTTCTAATATTTTTTTAAGACTCCCAAACATAGAGCCGTCTTTCATACGATGTCCGTATAGAATCGTATTTCGATTTTGAGATTTTACATCGTTACGATGATCCATAAAAATACTGCCTGCCCTCATGTCCTCACCTTTATAATTACGGTATAAATAGTAATCGTTGTCTTTCGCTTGAACAATCGGATAATTAATTTGCGTATCATCCATCGTAATCCAGCCAACTATTTCTGGATTGATTTTTTGTAAGGCTTGAAACTGCGCACGTACTGCTCCATCTGATGATTTTTCTTCCATCGGACTCCTTTGATAAATATTTTGTGCTTCAGCCATTACTTTGCGATTTTCATAGTAATCCATGAACATCCCGCCTAATTCATACACGGAGTAGAAAAAGATACCTAAAAAAGCAACTGTAAGTATTCTTTGAAAAAAGGAATTCTTTTTCTTTTCTTTCTTGCCGCTCAAATTATCACCTCAAAACGGATTACCAAAGGGATTTAGTCGCCTATCAAATACCCATTGGCACCATATACAATCCTGTATCTTCATCGTGCTTTACAACAACGTCTACACCATATATCGTCTTGATCATATCTTCCGTTACGACTTCACCTGGCTTACCCTTCATCACAATTTCTCCATCTTTCATAACGATAATATGATCGCTATAACGGATTGCTTGATTAATGTCATGTAATACCATAACAATCGTTAAACCATGTACTTCATTTAACTCTTTCACTAACTCTAATATTTCAAGCTGATAGTAAATATCTAAATACGTCGTTGGTTCGTCTAAAAACAGCATGGGCGTATTTTGCGCTAAAGTCATCGCAATCCAAACACGTTGCCTTTCCCCACCAGATAATGCATGTATTGGCTTATCACGCTTATCTTGTAGTCTCGTACACGTCAATGCTCTTTCTATTGCTTCGCTATCCTCATCCGTTTGTGTAGAAAAAATATTTTTATATGGCATACGCCCAAAACTCGTCAATTTTTCAACTGTAATATCTGCTGGCGCCTCATTTTGCTGATGAACGACCGCTAGCTTTCTTGCAAACTCTTTCGGCTTATACTGGCTAATAGCTTTCCCATCTAGCATTACTTCTCCGCTACGGGGATTATGATTTCGCGACATAACACCTAGTAATGTTGATTTCCCACAACCATTTGGACCAATAATTGTTGTAATTTTTCCAACCTCTATCTCACTACTAACAGACTTTAAACGATCCGTTACATTATCATAAGAAAAGGTTACATTTTTAATTTCCATGAACTCGATCACTCTTTCTAAGCAAGAATATTAAGAACGGACCACCGATGACTGCCATAATCGTCGCCGCTGGAATTTCATTAGGCGGTACGATTAGCCTACCAATTGTGTCTGCAGTTAAAATTAATAACGCACCTGCAAGGGCTGAAAATGGAATAAGTACTTTATGATCTGATCCAACCAGTTGCCTTGAAATATGCGGGATAAGTAATCCAACGAAAGCGATAACACCCGCAATTGCAGTTGATACAGCTGCTAAAAGAACAGCAATGACAGAAATAATAAGGCGTACCCTCGTCACGTGAAGTCCAAGGTTTTTAGCCGTTTTATCTTGTAGAGATAATAAATTACACCACGCCCCTACAAACAGTGCAAGTATAAGGCCGATTGATCCATATGTAACAAGTACTTCCACATCGCCCCATGTCTTCATCGTTATATTAGATGTTGTCGTCTGCTTAATACTTTTAATGAAATATCCGCAAATCGTAACGAAAGATTCATTTAAACCAGTAAACATCGCATTTATCGCTATACCGATCAAAATGATACGCAGCGGACTTAAACCTGATTTCCAAGAAAACGCATAAACGAGATAACAAGCAAACGCACCGCCTAAAAACGCGAATAGTGGTGTCCAGAAAAAGAACTGAGGGAATAGCGTAATGATAACAAGCGTCATAAAACTGGCCCCTGAAGATATCCCGATAACCCCAGCATCCGCAAGTGGATTTTTCATAACTGCTTGGAAAAGCACACCAGAAACAGCAAGCGCCGCTCCAGTGAAAAGTGCAATAATGATGCGCGGGAAACGTAAATCTTTAATGACTTCAACATCTTCATTTGTCCCTGTAAATATACCTTGAAAAAGATCAATGACACCTATTTCTAAACTACCTTTCACAGCGGATACAGTAGTCATAATAACTAGTAATACTGTGACGATGAAGAAACTCCAAATTTTTTTATTCATCTCAATCTTCCTTTATCTATACATGCATCATGGATACATCATTTTCTTTAATTCATCTAAGGCTTCAATAGCTGCTAAATTCCCCGTCGTTCCAAATAAGCGCTCTTCTAAATCGTACACTCTATTATTTTTAACTGCGGCAAAATGCTTCCAAATGTCATTCGTTTTAAATTCCTTATCGAACATTTTCACAACTTCATCTGGCATACCATGCGCTGCACGTAAAATAATATCTGGATCAGCTTTTTTTAAGTACTCTGTATTAGAAGCTAAATATTCTACTTTCTCACCTTGTACTATATTTTTACCACCTAGTTGTTTTACTAAATCCCCGATATATGAGTGTTCTGTCGCTACTAAATAGCTTCCAGGCACTCCAAGTAAAATAAGGACTGTCGGTTCTTTCTTCCCTTTTACTTGTTTTTGAATGTCTACAACCTTTTTATCAAACTTTGTTACGACTGCTTCAGCCTGTTTCTCACGCCCATATTTTTTGCCCAACTCTGTAATTGAGTTTTGCATGTTTTTTAAACTCGTTAAATTTAAAAAGTTTGCCTTAATGCCCGCTTCATTAAAAACTGGCTTCAACTCATATTCAAGCGTCGTAACAGATAATACTTCTGACGGTTTCATTGATTTTACTTTTTCCATATCAGGACTCATCGGATTCCCAACTTCAGGTAAACCTTTATAGCGCTTTGGCAAAGTTTTAGAACTTGTAGGAATACCTGCTAAATCTACTTCTAATGCATCCATAATTTCAGTCACAGCAACTGTCGTTGCAATAACACGTTCCTTACTACTGCTCTTTACCTTTTTTGCCGTTTCTTTTTTGGGTGATGAGCACCCAGCTATACTAAATAAAAGAATGATAGCCATGAATACACTCGTGATTTTCTTCACTCTCAATCACCACTCCTTTCGGTACAATATGAAACGAGTCTTGATGCATGAAACCATGCATCAAGACTCCAAATTTTACAGTCTACCTGCTCTATATTTACGAACTAAGAAAGCAAGTGATCCTAGTAATAGCAACATATACATTCCAATCTGTGCTGTATCTGCTGTTTTTGAGTTCTTCTCTTTTTTCACATCATTCTTCGCATTTTCATTTTGCTTCTTACCGTCTGCATTTCGGTTAAAATCAGGATTACCGATTGTTTTTGCATTGTCTACTTTCGGTGTAATCACTGGATTTTTCGGATCATTCTTCGGATCGTTTTTCGGATCCTCTTTAATAGTTCCTACTGCACCAATATTATTTGTATCAAATTGAATTTGCACGTCGTAGAAATGATGATAGTTCATTGAATCAATATCTACTTTTACTTTCGCATTTAATTTCGCAAATAAATCATCAACCTCAAACTCTATCACTCTCGTATCTGCATTTTTATCTTCACTCACTACTTTTGCATCAACAAATGCACCAGCATTTTCTGTTTGGAACTTCGTAATCCACGCACTATTTTTCAGTGTCATCGCAACATATTTCTTACCATCTTTCACTGTTAATCTAGCTGGATTTACAACATATTGATTCATCATTGAAATCTCATCCGTTTTATCTTTTAACACTTTAAAAGCAACATCATATTGACCGTCTTTTAAATTTTTCGGATCGACTGTTATGTGTCCATTTGGGTTATTATTTCCGCCTTGATTATTGTTTCCATCTTGGTTGTTACTTCCACCTTGGTTATCGTTTCCGCCTTGATTATTGTTTCCATCTTGGTTATCGTTTCCGCCTGGAATGTTGTTTCCATCTTGATTACCTAAAGCTTTAATACTACCTTTATCAAATGCAAATTGAATATCATAGAAATGATGGTAGTTCATCGCATCAATATCCACTTTCACTTTTGCATTTAACTTTTTCGATAAGTCGTCTACTTCTACTTCCACTACTCTTGTATCTTGCTCTTTATTTGTACCTAATACTTTCGCATCGACAAACGAACTATTCTTTTCAAACTCAAACTTTGTAATCCATGAGCTATTCGTTAATGTGAAGGATACATATTTCTTACCATCTTTCACTTTTAATACGCCTGGACTCTTCGTATATGTGTTCATCATTGAAATTTCGTCTGTTTTATCTTTTAGCACTTTAAAACCGATACTGTATTCACCATCTTTAAGAGCATTTGGATCAATTGTTGTGTTATTGTCTTGGTTATTATTTCCACCTTGGTTATTGTTTCCGCCTTGGTTGTCATTTCCACCTTGGTTATTATTTCCGCCTTGGTTGTCATTTCCACCTTGATTATTGTTTCCACCTTGGTTATTGTTTCCACCCTGGTTATCGTTTCCACCTTGGTTATCTACTGGCTGAATGCTATCTTTATCAAATGCAAATTGAATGTCGTAGAAATGATGATAATTCATTGAATCAATATCCACTTTCACCTTTGCATCTAATTTTTTCGATAAATCATCAACTTCTACTTCCACTACTCTTGTATCAGCCTTCGTATCTGTATTTAATACATTTGCATCAACAAACGCACCATTTTTCTCAAACTCAAACTTTGTAATCCATGAGCTATTCGTTAATGTGAAGGATACATACTTCTTGCCATCTTTCACTTTCAATACGCCTGGGCTCTTCGTATATGTGTTCATCATTGAAATTTCTTCTGTTTTATCTTTTAACACTTTAAAACCGATACTGTATTCACCATCTTTAATTGTGTCAGCATCCGGTTGTTTATCTCCATCTGGTTGCTTGTCTCCGTCTGGTTGCTTATCTCCATCTGGCTGTTTCTCTTCATTTTTAATTGGTTCAAGTTTCTCTTGATCAAATACAAGTTGTACGTCATGAGTTTGCTTGTAACCTTGTGATGCCACCTCAATAAATACTTTTGTATTTATTTTTTTAGATAAATCATCCACTTCAAATTCTACGACTCTTGTACCTTTTTCTTTATCTTCACTCACTACTTTTGCATCAACAAATGCACCATCTTTTTCCGTTTGGAAATTTTTAATTAATGAGCTGCTTTTTAGCGTTACAACCGCTTTTTTCTTACCATTTTCTACTTTCAATACTCCTGGATTTTCCATGTAAGTATTCATTTTAGATTCTTCATCTGTTTTATCTTTTAACACTTTAAAGGGAATGCTGTACGCACCATCTTTAATTGTGTTAGAATTTGGTTGTTGATCTGAGTCAGGCTTTTGGTCGGGCTTCTGACTTGGATCCGGATTTTCATTTGGATCTGGCTTATTAGCTGGGTCCTCTTTTTCATCTGGTTTTTCTACATGAATTGGTGTAATGCTATTTTGGTCGAATGAAATACGAATGTCATAGTAATGATGATAATTAAAAGCATCAATATCAACTTTTACTTTCGCATTTAATATTTTCTCTACATCTTCTACATCAAATTCTACTACTCTTGTATCGCTCTCTGTATCTTCACTAACTACATTTACATCAACGAATTGACTACCTTTTTCTGTTTCAAACTTCGTAATCCATGAACTATGCGTTAACGTAAAGGATACTTTCTTTTTCCCATCCTTCACTTTCAAAGTCCCCGGGCTTATAGAATATTGATTCATCATTGATTCTTCATCTAATGTATCTTTCAAAACTTTGAAACCAATTGAATATTCACCGTCAGCTAAAGTTGTAGCTGCTTGAACTGCAAGTGGTTGTAGCGTTGATACGAATGTAAAAATCGTTAGAAACATTGCAACAACAATTTTTAAATACCTGTTCAATAGAATGACTCTCCTTTTTAAAATTTATTTACTTAACTTCACTTTACGAACTAAGAAAACACCTGAGATTAAAACTAACGCTGCAAATAATCCGATACGTGCTTCGTCGCCTGTTTTTGGATTATCTATTTTTTCAGCTTTTCCACTTTCATTTGTTTCTTTTTTTGTATCTTTATTTGTTTCTTTGTTATCTACTTTCGTTTTCTCTTCTTTTACTTGTGTATCTTTTTTAGTTTCATCATTATTTTTTGTTGCAGCAGCTGCATTGTTATCGCCGCCTACAGCTTTTACATTCGCATCAAACGCAAAGCGAACTGTGTAATGATGGTCGTAGTTTGCACTTGGTACAACAACATGAATTTTTACTCCTAACGGTTTAGATAAATCATCAACTTTAAATTCAACCGTTCTTTTATCTGCTGCTTCGTCTTTGCTAATTACTTTTGAATCAACGAAATTACCATTCTCTGGTGCTTTAAATTCTGTAATCCAAGCACTATGATTCATTGGAACTTGTACTCTCATCTCACCATTTTTTACAATTAACTTAGCTGGTTTTTCAAAATAATCATTTGCCATTGAAGCTGAATCATCTTCCGCCTTTTTGATAACGTAGTTAATATCGTAAGTACCATCAGCTAATTTTGCTGAGGCTTGTCCAGATGGTATTACGAGAAAAGCTAGCATACATACTAACGTTATAATAAATGCGGGTAATACTGAAAACTTTCTCATTTTGCTTACTTCCTCCTTGTTTATCTTTCGTTTTATAATTTGAAAATGATAATTATTCTCAATTTATAAGAAAAAAAATAATCTCTTCTACCTTTATTTCATTGTCATTACTTTATGTAATATAAGTATCGTTGATTATCATTCTCACTAAAGATCAAAAAATATAATATCCCTCTATATTCCCTATAAAAAGCACTCTAAAATAATTCAATCTCTTTACTGATTATCATTCTCAACAGACCACAAAAAAAATAAACTACCTAATTCTATTGTTCTATCACCTCTTCTTCCAAAAATGATATAGTCATAGAAAACCTCTTCCCCTGCTCCCCTCACTTCCCTTCCAATATTTCCACAACTAAGTCAATCTTAGCCTAATGCTAATTTTATTGTCAACTATATTACGTATAATTTTTTTAATATCTAAATTTTTTTATATACGGCTTTTTCTACAAAAAAAGAGGCTTCCTTTCATAGAAAGCCTCTTTTCTCTATTTTTCTACAGCAATTTCTTGCTTTTGAAACTTAGAAACTATATAACCAATTCCTATACCGATCATACCTGGAACTAACCAACCAATCCCTACGCTATATAATGGGATTTTATTTAAAATAGGTGTTAGTGCAGCAATTTGAAGATTCGCATTGTGCAATCCATCAAAGAAGCTAATCGCAAATGACCCTACAATACCACCTACATACATCGCTAACGGAAGACGAACGTAGTTTTCAACGAGTGATAATACGATCAGTACGATACCAATTGGGTAAATTGCAATTAAAATTGGCAATGCTAATGCATTTAACTGAGTTAAACCAAGATTCGCTACCATAAATGCTAATACACAAAAAATGAAAACGACTTTTTGATAAGAAAGCTTTGGTAATAACGAAGAGAAATATTCTCCACAAGCTGCAACAATACCTACAGAAGTCGTTAAACATGCTGCTGTAATTGCGATGCCAAGTAATAATGTTCCGTAATTACCAAATAAATGATTTACGGCGTTTGTTAAAATAATTCCTCCGTTTGCACCCATTCCAAGCGAAACACTAGAAGCTCCAAGGTAAGCAAGCGCTAAATAAACAAGAAGTAAACCAAGTGCTGCAATAAATCCTGCAAAGATTGTTACTTTCGCAATGCTGTTCTTATTTGTGATGCCTTTTGATTTTAAAGCATTGATGACTACATTTCCGAATACAAGTGCTGCAAGTCCATCTAAAGTTAAATATCCGTCGATAAAACCTTTAAAAAGAGGAGCACTATATGCTTCTGTCGGTGCACCAAATTCTCCAATTGGTGTAATAAGTGCTTTACCTACAATAATTGCAATAACAGCTAACAAAATTGGAGTTAACACTTTACCGATGCGTCCCACTAATTTCGATGGGTTTAAAGCTAAATAGAAAGTTACTGCAAAGTAAATAAGTGTAAAGATAACAAGTGGATATGATTGACCAGCTATTTCACTTGGTAAAAACGGTGCAACACTCATTTCGTAAGCAACTGTTCCTGTACGTGGAACACTTACGAATACGCCTAAACATAAATAAATTGCAGTGATAAAAACAAGTGCGAATACAGGATGTACACGTCCTGCTAATTCATTAATATCTCCCTTTAGAGCTATAACAATAACTCCTAATAAAGGCAGTCCTACACCTGTTACGATAAAGCCAAATAACGCGATCCATACATCTGTTCCAGCACCTTGTCCTAACGCTGGTGGAAAAATCATATTACCTGCACCGAAAAACAGTGCAAATAACATTAAGCTTATTGCAAACATCTCAGAAAACTTTAAAGATGATTTCATTTCTACTAACCTCCTAAATAATTATCTGATTAACAAAATATTCTGAATTAAATGCCGTCACATATCCTCTTTCAAGCATACTTCCCTATAAAAGAACGCAAAAAACACCCGTCCCTAACAAAGGGACGAGTGTTGAAATCGTGGTTCCACCCTTATTCTAATAAAATGAATTTATAACGAAATAAGCTCATTTTATAGCTCGTGTAAATTGATAACGGTTTTATCCGCCAAGAATTACAATGCATCACGCAGTTCACTCTTGAAGTTTAGAGGTGGTAAGTTTGTCTTTCCGTATTAGGAAGCTCACAGCCTAAGGCTTCCCTCTCTGAGAATCGTCAAAAACAACTCATGTCCTCATCATTACTTTTATAAAATATTTTGTCGAAACTTGTTGTTTTTTATTATATGGGCTATTTTCTAAAAAATCAATAGTTTTATTTTTTCTGACAAAAAAATATAGGGAGAAAACTTTTCTCCCTATAACTGCCCTATTAATATTTCTAATTCGTCAGCTGTAATGTTTCGCCATTTTCCAGATTCTAGTCCATTCAGCTCTATATTCATAATGCGTACTCGCTTTAGCTTTGTTACAGTAAACCCGAAAGCACGGCTCATTCTACGAATTTGCCTGTTCATCCCTTGTGTTAAAACGATGCGAAATGTTGATTGATCGACTCTCGTCACTTTACATGGCCTCGTCATACCATCTTTAATCTTTACACCGCTGGACATCTCATCAATAAACCAATCAGTAAAAGGCTTATCGACAGTGACAACATATTCTTTCTCGTGCTCATGATCACCGTGTAAAATTTGATTGGCAATCGTGCCATCATTCGTTAATAGAATAAGTCCTTCCGACGCTTTATCTAACCGTCCAACAGGAAAGATTCGCTCTGGGTAATTGATATAATCAATAATATTATCTTCAATATGATCGGCTGCTGTACAAGTAATTCCAACTGGTTTATGAAAGGCAATATACACCTTTTCTTTCTCTTCTTTTGCAATAACCTGTCCATCAATCGTTACAACATCACCATCGCTCACGAGTACACCGTGCGTACAAATTTCACCGTTAATAGCCACGCGTCCTGCTTTAATGAGACGATCTGTTTCACGTCTTGAGCAGGATTTTGCTTCGCTTATGTATTGGTTGATTTTCATGTTTTATTCCTTTTCTTATAGATTAAAAGCGTCAATCCATGGCAATATCATTATGCCAAGATTGACGCTCCTTTACTTCGCAAAAACAACTAAATAAATAACCCCAATTACCAAAAATATTCCGCAACAAGCTAACAATACTTTTGCAAGTTTGTCCATAAACATATAATGGTTTCCCCTTTTGTTTGGTTGTTTGCTATTTTAATTCAACAACTGTTACGCCTAGGCCTCCCTCGCCCATGTCACCGTAGCGGTAGTTTTTCACGCCGCGATGTTTCTTCAAGTAATCTTGTACACCTTGGCGAAGCGCTCCTGTTCCTTTACCGTGAATAATTGACACACGAGGATAGCTTGCAAGCTGTGCATCGTCTAAATATTTTTCAACGCGCATCATTGCATCTTCATAACGTTCACCGCGAAGGTCTAGCTCTAACGACACGTGATAATCTCTACCCTTCACACTTGCGACTGCTTTTTTCTCAGTTTGCTTCGGTGTATTAATGTATTCCATATTGGATTCTTTCACTTTCATCTTCAGAATACCAATTTGTACGCTCCACTCTGTATCACTTACTTTTTCAAGCAATTGACCTTTTTGACCGAACGTTAACACTTTTACTTCATCACCTGGTCGTAATTGTTGTTTCGGCGCTGTATTTTTCACATTTACTTTTTGTTTCTTCACAAGCTCTGGCGCTGCCCCTTCTAGACGGCTCTTCGCTTCAATAAGCTCATGGTCTTTCACATTTACAAGCTGCGCTTTACGCAATTGACGAAGTTCATGAATAATGCCTTCTGCTTCTTTCTTCGCAGCTTCGACTTTTTCTTCCCCTTCTTTTTGCGCTTTTAATAATTTTTCATCGCGCTCATCGTTAAATTCAATAATTTGACGCTGTAATTCACGATGAAGTTTTTCAGATTGCTTACGATGTTCTTCCGCTTCTTTTCGTTCGCGCTCTGCATTTTTTTGGCTTTCTTCTAGCTTTGCAATCATATTTTCGATTTTGTTCGTATCTGTACTAATATGGTTACGAGCGCGATCAATAACGCGATCAGACAAACCAAGACGCTTCGAAATTTCAAAGGCGTTACTACGTCCTGGTACACCGATTAATAATTTGTACGTTGGGCTTAATGTATTCACATCGAACTCAACGCTCGCATTAATAACTTGCTCACGATTGTATCCATATGCTTTTAATTCTGGGTAATGCGTCGTTGCAACAACGCGAGCACCACGGTTACATACTTCATCTAAAATAGAAATCGCTAGTGCAGCCCCTTCTTGCGGATCTGTCCCAGCACCTAATTCATCAAATAGGACTAAACTTTCAAAATCAGCTTTTTCTAAAATATCTACAATGTTTACCATATGAGAAGAGAATGTACTTAAATTTTGTTCAATCGATTGCTCATCACCGATATCAGCAAAGATGTTTTTAAATACACATATCTCTGATTCATCCATTACCGGAATATGAAGACCAGATTGCGCCATTAAGACACAAATACCGACTGTTTTAAGTGTAACTGTTTTACCACCTGTATTCGGTCCTGTAATAACGATTGTTGTAAAGTCTTTACCAAGCATAATGTTATTTGGCACGATAATTTCCGGATCAATAAGCGGATGGCGTGCTTGTTTTAAATCCATGTAGCGTTCATTATTTACGATTGGCTTCGTCGCTTTAATTCGCTTCGCATAAAGAGCTTTCGCAAAAATAAAATCAAGATTTGCAACTACTTCTACGTTTGATAGAACGATATCAGCTTCCACTGCTACTTCTTCCGTTAACATCATTAAAATGCGTTCTACTTCTTGTTTTTCTTTCACACGTGCTTCTTGAAGTGCGTTATTTAATTCCACGATTACTTGCGGTTCGATAAATAATGTTTGTCCAGAAGCGGATTGATCGTGAACAATACCACCATATACGCCGCGGTATTCTTGTTTTACCGGGATTACGTAGCGTTCGTTACGAATCGTTACAATTGCATCTGATAACATTTTTTGTGCGTTTGAAGAACGCGTCATGTTTTCTAATTTCTCACGAATACGGCTTTCCGCAGTACGAATTTGGTTACGAATACCACGCAATTTGTCACTTGCGCTATCGACTACTTCACCGCCGTCACCGATACAGTTTGTAATTTTCTTTTCTAAATCATATAAAGATACAATTTGCGCGACATGTCCTTCTAGAATTGGAAGCTCTACGCCATTCTCAGCCATGTCTTCAATAAATCGTTTCATCTGGCGGCTACCATACATCGTACTTGCGATTTCGATTAACTCATGCGGACTTAACATACTTCCAATTTTCGCACGCTTAACATTTGAGCGAATATCAGAAATCCCTCCAAGTGGTACATGTCCTTTTAAACGGATAACTTTCGCTGCCTCATCCGTTGTTTCTTGCAGTTCCACAATTTCTTCAAAATCTGTGCTTGGCACTAAATTCTTCACTTTATCACGACCAAGTGAAGATGCTGTATGTTCAAGTAATTGTTCTTTTACTTTATTGTATTCTAATACACGCAACGTTCTTTCTAACATGTTGCAGGTCCCCCTTGTGTTACTTATTACGTTTAATATAGTCTAATAAACGTTCAATATCCCATGTGTTAATCACGTTATCTTTTTGAATCCAACCTTTACGTGCTGCCGCTACACCTGTTTCCATATCTTCTAACATTTCAAGTGTATGAGCATCCGTATTAATCGCTACTTTCACACCAGCATCTTGTGCTTGTTTTAATAATTTCGCACTTAAATCTAGACGGTTTGGATTTGCATTTAATTCTAAAACTGTATTTGTTTCTTTTGCGAGCTGGATTAATAAATCTGTATCTACATCGTAACCCTCACGGCGCCCAAGAAGACGTCCTGTCGGATGGGCAATCATTGTCACATGTTTATTCTCAAGTGCAGTGCGAAGACGTTTCATAATCGTTTCACGGTCTTGTGAGAAGCTAGAGTGAATGGCTCCAATGACATAATCTAGTTCTGCTAATACTTCATCATCAAAATCAAGTGTCGCATCTGGTAAAATGTCCATTTCGATTCCGCGCAAAATTGTAATGTCTGGATACTTTTCATTCATACGTTCAATTTCTTTCGCTTGTTCACGAAGACGCTCTTTCGTTAAACCATTCGCTACTTTCAAGTATTGCGAGTGATCAGTAATTGCCATAAATTTATACCCACGAGCACGACATGCTTGTACCATTTCCTCAATTGAAAAAGCACCGTCACTCCACGTTGTATGCATATGTAAATCACCCTGTATATCAGAGAACTGAATTAAGTTCGGATACTCTTTAATTAATTCAATTTCTTTTCCATCTTCACGCACTTCTGGTGGGATGAATGGAAGACCGAAATGAGCGAAGAAATCCTCTTCCGTTTCAAATGTTTTCACTTCACCTGTTTCTAAGTTTTCTACACCGTACTCACTAATTTTCTCGCCTCTATCTTTCGCAATTTGGCGCATTTTTACGTTATGGTCTTTTGATCCTGTGAAATGGTGAAGAGTTGTAATAAATTCTTCTGGTTTTACTAAGCGGAAGTCAATTGAAATATCATATTCATATTGAAGACGAACAGATACTTTCGTATCTCCACTTGCAATCACTTCAATCATATTATCAAATTGTAGTAAATGTTCACGTACTACTGCTGGCTCTGTCGTTGCAATGATGAAATCTAAGTCCTTCACTGTCTCACGAACACGGCGTAAACTACCAGCACGTGAGAAACGGATTATTTCAGCAACATTCGACAATTTCTCCTCTATTTCCCCGGCAATAGGCAATACCATCGCAATTGGTAAACGCTCTGGACGAGAGCCTACTTGATCAATTGCTTCTAATATTTTCTCTTCTGTTTTCTTACCAAATCCAGCTAAAGCTTGTACTTTATTTTCTTCACAAACAGCTTTTAACGTTTCCATATCAACAACACCAAGTTCTTTGTATAACTTGGCCACCTTCTTACCACCAAGGCCTGGTAGTTTTAATAGTGGTAATAAACTGCTTGGCACTTCTTTTTCAAGTTCTTGTAGTACTTCAGATGTTCCCGATTCTATATATTCTTGAATAACTGCTGCCGTTCCTTTTCCGATACCTGGAATCTTTGTGAAATCTTCAATTTCAGAAAGACTACGGTCATCACTTTCTAGCGCTGCCGCCGCTTTACGGAATGCAGATATTTTAAATGGATTTGCGCCCTTTAGTTCCATAAACAGGCCGATTGTCTCTAGTAATTTGATAACTTGTTTTTTATTCACTTTCATCATTGCCCCGCCTTTCTTTCATAGAAAAAAACTTCTCTTTCCGAAAAAAGAGAAGTTACACTCTGCTACCTGTCTGCCATAGTTCCTTCACCTTTTCAGAAAGAATCGGTGTATCGTCTACAATTATTTTGCTAATTGATGATTTTTGTAATGGTGTTTGTATTTGTTCAATTGGAAGAATTGATCCAACAATAATTAAGACAAACAGAATGATATACACTTCTAAAAAGCCAAGAAGTGCCCCAGCAACCGCATTGACTTGCTTTAAAACTGGGATTTCTGCAAACATATTCAGTAAATTACCAAGTAGTGAAAGTGCGATTTTTGTAATAATAAATAATACGATAAACGCAATTGCTTGATAGAAGACACCCTCAATATTATTCGCATCTATCCATTCTGGAACAGAAACATTCTTATCAAATGGATACGGAATAATTTTCGCAAGTGCTGGCGCTAAATCTTTACAATACCAGTATGCAACGAGGTATGCGATAATAAAGCTTGTTAACTTTACAAGTTGCAAAATAAATCCTCTGCGTAAACCGAGGAAGAATCCCATAACAAGCAATAAAATGATAATAATATCAATCATGTTTATTCAATTCCTTTTTGTGTCATACTTTCTTTCAATTTCTCATGTTCTTCTTTTAATTTTATGTAATCGTGTATGACGTTTACCGCCGTCAATACCGCTAGTCTACTCGTATCAAGCGAAGGATTCTTGGCATTGAGTTCGCGCATTTTATCATCCACAATCGCTGCTACCATGCGGATATGACTTGTACTTTCATCGCCAACAACTGAATATTGTTGACCATATATTTCTACATTAATTCGACTTTTATTTCCCTTTTGTTGTGACAACTCACCGGCCTCCAATCACGTACAGAATCCTAAAGTTTATCATACCATGAACCATCATAATATGGAAACAGAAAGAACAATCCGATATGATAAAAATACCAACATAAAAAAGGAGCGACCATTTTGTCAAATTCTATCGTAATACAAACAAGTTCTACAGTAATTGAAGACATGAAACAACAATACAAACAAGCACTTAGCCCCAAAATTCCGCAAGGCGGTATCTTTATGGCAAAAGTTCAATCTTGCACAATTACAGCTTATAAATCAGGGAAAGTGATGTTTCAAGGTGGACGTGCTGAAGCAGAAGCTTCTCGTTGGCAAACCGTCTCTCAAACACCAAAATCAGCTGTAAAAAAATCGGTCAATTCACATCGTTATGCGCCGCCTGCTTCCATCGGCACAATGTCTATTTTAGGATCAGACGAAGTAGGTACTGGTGATTATTTCGGACCGATGACAGTAGTTGCTGTATATGTGGATGCGAAGCAAATTCCACTTTTAAAAGAACTCGGTGTAAAAGACTCCAAAAACTTAAATGATGCTCAAATTGCTGAGATTGCAAAACAACTCCTTCACGTTGTTCCTTACAGCTCCCTCGTTCTTCATAATGAAAAATATAACGAGCTATTCGATAAAGGAAACAACCAAGGTAAACTGAAGGCTTTACTGCATAATAAAGCCATCACAAACTTATTAGCAAAAATCGCGCCTACAACACCTGAGGGCATCTTAATCGACCAATTTACACAGCCTGATACATACTATAAATATTTAGCGAAACAAAAACAGGTACAGCGTGAAAATGTTTACTTCGCTACAAAAGGTGAAAGTGTCCATTTAGCAGTAGCCGCCGCTTCTATTTTAGCTCGTTACTCATTCGTAAAACAATTTGACGAACTAAGCAAAAAAGCTGGTATGCAACTTCCGAAAGGTGCAGGTAAACAAGTTGATATTGCCGCTGCTAAATTAATTCAAAAAGTCGGTAAAGAAAGACTACCTGAGTTTGTGAAAGTGCATTTTGCTAATACAGAGAAGGCGTTTCGGTTACTGAAAAAATAACTACTTTTTAGTATCGACAGGATATGGATGAACTAAACAAGGCGAAAAGAATTGAATTCTTTTCGCCTTTTATGAATGAAAAATGGATACATAGGATCTCACACGTTCCTATTTTTGTCGCACTTCTTCTTTATATCTATATATTTAAATTTAGTCTGATATATATTCATTTACTATTCACCTAAAAAAGAGAGTCTCCATGACTCCCTTTTTATGTTTAACTTCGTTTCTGCTTCTTATTTGATGAAGGTACTTTATAAGAACCCGTTTCATGCGTAGTCGTTCCTTGTCCTTCCACTTCCGGAGAACCTAAGCTTGATCTAGAATGGTCTGTTTTCACTTTCTTACTCATTACAATCACCCCCAAGATTACTTTTCACTTAAGAGTAAAAAACTATTCAGCATAACCATCTGAACATATACTGGCTACTCTTTTATCCTCCTGTCTGTTTTTCACTAATGTCCCATAGACGTTTTGCGGCATCCTTATCCAAGGCAGCTTCAGACATTTTTCCTATTTGCTTATCGGCATAGTAATAACCACTATGATCAGTAAATTCAGTTGATTCTGCTAGCCATATTAGAGTTTCAGCACCTTTCTCGGGTGTACGAGAGAAAGGTTTCATTGCTGCCATAGTTAAGCGAGCAACTAGACCATTGTCCTGGTTGAAATTCGTATTCACTAGCCCCGGGTCAAAGCTATAAGCACTAACACCCGTTCCCTCCAACCGCTGTGCCAATTCAAAGGTGAATAAAATGTTAGCTAGTTTTGTTTGCGCATAACGCATTGTAGGACCGCCCATGAACTTCTTAACACCGCGATACAGTTGTTCTGCATCTAGATCACCGAAATCAATTCCCTTTTTAGCCATTTTGTGACCGTGAGATGCAGTGGTAATGACACGAGCAGGAGCACTTTCTTTTAAACGCTCCAACAACAAATCTGTGAGTAAGAATGGACCTAAATGGTTTACCGCCCAAGTCATCTCCAAACCGTCCTCCGTAAGCTGCCTTGTTTGAAATAAAGCACCAGCATTATTCACTAATATATCTATTCTCGGACACCTTTCTAAAATATCAGTAGCTACCCGTCGTATAGATTGTTGGGAAGCCATATCAGCTAAAAATAGATCTATCATCACATCCCCATTCGTTACATCCTTAATTTGAGCAATAGCAGCATTCGCTTTTTCCTCGTTACGTGCAATGATTCCTAGTTTGGCACCGCGCTCTGCAAATGCCTTAGCTGCCGCTAATCCAATACCACTTGTTGCACCAGTAATCACCACATACTTGTCATGCAGTGTCCACTTTGTATGACTTGGAATCTCCCCCATTGTACAAAAACCCCTTCCCTTGCCCATAAATATTTCATTCGTTTTACTATATGTGAGATATGAACGAACCTATGAACAACATTTTTCCAAACAAAAAAAGCGAGAGCAGTTGCTCTCGCTTTTTTTGTTTTTAGAATTCAGAAGAACCTGGAGTTCTTGGGAATGGAATTACGTCACGGATGTTAGCCATACCAGTGATGTACATTAGGAAGCGCTCGAAACCTAGACCGAATCCAGCGTGTTTTGTACCGCCGTATTTTCTAAGTTCTAAGTACCACCAGTAGTCCTCTTCGTTCATACCTAATTCTTTAATTCTGTCTACTAAAACGTCCATTCTTTCTTCACGTTGGCTACCGCCGATTAATTCGCCGATGCCAGGAACTAGAAGGTCAGTAGCTGCTACTGTTTTACCATCTTCGTTCATACGCATGTAGAATGCTTTAATGTCTTTCGGATAGTCAGTTACGAATACAGGGCGTTTGAAGATTTCTTCTGATAAGTATCTTTCGTGCTCTGTTTGTAAGTCAATACCCCATTCTACTGGGTATTTAAATTCAGCACCTGATTCTTGAAGTACTTTAATTGCTTCTGTATAAGTGATGCGACCGAAGTCAGAGTTGATCACGTTGTTCATGCGCTCTAGAACTGTTTTATCAACGAAGCTGTTGAAGAAGTCCATTTCTTCTGGTGCATGCTCTAGTACGTATTTCATTGCATATTTCAGCATATCTTCTGTAAGATCCATTACATCGCCTAATTCAGCGAATGCAATCTCAGGCTCAACCATCCAGAACTCCGCTGCGTGGCGAGTTGTGTTTGAGTTTTCTGCACGGAATGTAGGTCCGAATGTGTACACATCACGGAACGCTAACGCATAAGCTTCAGCATTCAGCTGTCCACTTACTGTTAAGTTTGTTTCTTTACCGAAGAAGTCTTTTGATTCGTCAACTTGTCCGTCTTCACCTTTAGGTACGTTATTTAAATCTTGCGTTGTTACGCGGAACATTTCGCCTGCACCTTCTGTATCACTACCAGTGATAATTGGTGTGTGAACATGTACAAATCCACGCTCTTGGAAGAATTGGTGAATTGCAAATGCTGCGATAGAACGCACGCGGAATGTTGCAGAGAATGCATTTGTTCTTGGACGTAAGTGAGCGATTGTACGTAAGTATTCAAACGTGTGACGCTTCTTTTGAAGTGGGTAATCAGAATCTGATAAGCCCTCGATATCAATTTTTTCTGCTTTAATTTCAAATGGTTGCTTCGCTCCAGGTGTTGCAATTACTTTACCTTCTACTTTAACTGAAGAGCTTAGTGGAAGCTTTGCAATTTCTTTGAAGTTCTCTAATTCTGTATCGAAAACGATTTGAACACCTTTGAAGAAGCTACCGTCGTTTAATTCGATGAAACCAAATGCTTTTGAATCACGTAAGTTACGAATCCAACCCGATACTTGTACTGTTTGATCTGCGTATTTATCTGTATCTCTATACAGACTTTTTACTAATGTGTTTTCCATAGTAAAATTCTCCTTTACTCATATATTTAAATACAAAAAAACCTTTCATCCATAAAGGGACGAAAGGTTAAACTTCGCGGTACCACCCAATTTGTCATAAAGACCAACTTTAACTCGTATGTAATACATACTTCCCGGTTTGTAACAGGCCGGATTCCCGTCTAAGTCTACTCTTGAATACAAGTTTCAATTTCGGTTAGCAACTCCAAGGTGTTCTTCACATATACCGCCTCATCAGGCTCTCACCGCCCCTGACTCGCTTTGGATTATAGTATATACTACTTTTCCTTATCATCGTCTTTCGTTTTGTTAAACTAAAATTAATGTACTACATTCGAGAGAAAGATGCAAGATGCCAGAAAATATATCAGCGATTTTTGCAATATATCGACCGCAACTTCAAATATATCAGCGATTTTTATAATATATCGACCGTAACTTCAAATATATCAGCGATTTTTATAATATATCGACTTACCAACAACTTTCGACAATCGCATCATAAAAAAAATTGCCGGAATTAATCCGGCAATCTTTTATTACTTACGTAACTCCGCACCAAATTTCTCTTCTACCGCTGTTAATACACGGCTATGTGCTTCTGTTACTTCTTCGTCTGTTAATGTACGTTCTGCATCGAAGTAGTTCATAGAGAATGCAAGTGATTTCTTGCCTTCTTCCATTTTTTCACCTTCGTATAAGTCGAATAGTGTTACTTCTTTTAGAAGTTCTCCGCCAGCTTCAGCAATTACTTGCTTCATTTCACCAGCTTTTGTTTCTGCTGTTACTACAACAGCCATATCACGTGTCATAGATGGAAAACGTGGAATTGCTAAGTAGTAAGTTTCCTCAGCGTCTGCACCGAATACTTTTGCAAGAGATAATTCGAATACGAATGTATTTTTCACATCTAATTGTTTTTCTGTTTCCGGGTGCAATTGACCGATGAATCCGATTGCTTCACCATCTAATACGATGTCAGCTGTACGGCCTGGGTGCATACCTTCACGTTTTGCTGGTGCATAAGTGATTTGGTTTGCAACGCCAAGTACGTCGAATAATCCTTCTAATACACCTTTAACAACGAAGAAGTCTACAACTTTCTTCTCACCTTGCCATGCATGGTGAAGAGCAAGACCTGTCATAACACCTGCAAGATGTTGTTCTTCTTTCGGAAGTTCTCCTGCTTCTGTTGGTAAGAAGATAGAACCTACTTCATATAAAGCAACGCTATCGTTTTTACGTGCAACATTGTATGAAACTGCTTCTAACAATTGTGGTACTAAGCTTAAACGAAGTTGGCTACGCTCTTCGCTCATTGGAAGCGCAAGATTTACAGGAGCTTTTTCGTTTGGTTCAACCATGTATTGTTTCGCTTTGTCAGCACTTGTTAATGAATATGTGATTGCTTCATATAAACCAGCACCTTCTAGGAAGCGGCGTACTTTACGACGTTTCGTTTGTGCTGATGTTAATTTACCACGCGTCATTGTTCCAGATGGTAATGTAACTGGAATGTGATCATAACCATACAGACGACCTACTTCTTCTACTAAGTCTTCTGAAATTGTAATGTCAGGACGACGTGCCGGTACATTCACATGGAATGTTCCTTCTACTTCTGTGAATGGGAATTTTAAGTTTGTGAACATTGTACCCATTTCGCTCGCAGCAATATCTGTACCTAATACACGGTTTACTTTTTCAGCTGTAACAGATACTGTACGTTCTTGTACTTGTAAGTTATCAGCTTCTACTACACCTTCAAGTGCTTCTCCGCCAGCGTATTTTGCCATTAAAGCAGCTGCGTGTTGAATCGCTTCAAATGTACGTGTTGGGTCGATTCCTTTTTCAAAACGTGCACTTGATTCGCTACGAAGACCTAAGTCTTTTGATGTACGGCGCACTGTTTGACCTGCAAAGTATGCAGACTCAATTAGAACGTTTACTGTCTCGCTATCAACTTCAGAATCCGCCCCGCCCATTACACCAGCAACAGCTAAAGCTTTTTCACCGTTTGTAATAACAAGGTGGTGGCTTTGTAATTTACGCTCTTGATCATCTAAGGTTTGAATCTTTTCGTCTTCTTTAGCTAGACGAACAACGATTTCTTTTGAACCTAATTTATCGTAATCGAATGCATGTAACGGTTGACCGTATTCCATTAAAATGTAGTTTGTAATATCAACTACATTACTAATTGGACGAATGCCAGCTGCCATAAGGCGAGTTTGCATCCACATTGGTGATGGACCAATCTTTACGTTCTTCACCATTTTTGCAATGTATAACGGGTTTTCTTCTTTCGCTTCTACACTTACAGAAATGTAATCAGCTGTTTTTTCTGCTGATTCTTGTAAGTTGATAGCTGGAAGTTTTACTTCACGGCCGTAAATAGCAGCTACTTCATATGCAACACCTAACATGTTTAAGCAATCTGCACGGTTTGGTGTTAAACCAAGCTCAAGCACTTCATCATGTAAGTTTAAAATTTCAAGTGCATCTGCACCAACTTCAGCGTCACTTGGGAAGATGAAGATACCGTCTGCATATTCTTTCGCAACGAATTTTCCATCAATACCAAGCTCTTGAAGAGCACAAACCATACCGTGAGAAGCTTCCCCGCGTAGTTTTGCTTTTTTAATTTTGAAGTTACCAGGAAGTACAGCGCCAACTTTTGCAACTGGTACTTTTAAACCTTTTGCAATGTTAGCAGCTCCACAAATAATTTGAACTGGCTCTTCTTCACCGATGTCGATTAAGCATTTGCTTAATTTATCAGCTTCCGGGTGTTTTTCACATTCTAATACGTGACCAACTACAACACCTTTTACACCTTTATTTAATACTTCAACACCTTCTACTTCAATACCACTTTTTGTGATTTTGTCTGCTAGTTCTTGTGCTGTTACATCTTTAATATCTACATACTCTTGTAACCAACGATATGATACGAACATATTTATCCTCTCCTTCCCTTACGCTCGTTTGAATTGCTGTAAGAAACGTACATCATTTGTATAGAAATGACGAATGTCATCTACGCCGTATTTCAACATTGCGATACGCTCTGCGCCCATACCGAATGCGAAACCTTGATATTCTGTTGAATCATAACCAGCCATTTCAAGTACGTTCGGGTGAACCATACCTGCGCCTAAAATTTCGATCCAGCCAGTCCCTTTACAAGTGCCACAACCTTTACCGTGACACATCATACAAGAAATATCCATCTCTACAGATGGCTCTGTGAATGGGAAGAAACTTGGACGAAGACGGATTTCACGATCTTCACCGAACATCTTTTTCACGAATACTTGCAGTGTACCTTTTAAGTCACTCATGCGAATGTTTTTATCAATTACAAGACCTTCAATTTGCATGAATTGGTGTGAATGCGTCGCATCATCGTCATCGCGGCGATACACTTTACCAGGACAAATAATTTTAATCGGTCCTTTTTCTTTATTCTTTTCCATCGTACGTGCTTGCACAGAAGATGTATGTGTACGTAGTAACGTTTCTTCTGTAATGTAGAATGTATCTTGCATATCACGCGCTGGATGATCTTTCGGTAAGTTTAATGCTTCGAAGTTGTAGTAGTCTTTTTCTACTTCTGTTCCTTCAGCTACTTCATAACCCATACCGATGAATACATCTTCAATTTGTTCAACAACTGCTGTTAACGGATGGTGACAACCTGTTTCAACAGGACGACCTGGCAGTGTAACATCAATTGTTTCAGTAGCTAATTTCGCCTCAATTACTGCTTTTTCTAAGTTGCCAATTTTGTCTTCTAGACGCGTTTGAATCGCTTCACGTACTTCATTTACTAATGCTCCCATACGTGGACGCTCTTCTGCTGATAATTTTCCCATGCCGCGTAATACTTCTGTAATTGGACCTTTTTTCCCTAAATACGCTACGCGTACGTCGTTTAAGCCCTTTAGCTCTTTCGCTTCTTCAATAAGCTCTAACGCTTTTTGCTTTAGCTCTTTTAAACGTGCTTCCATTTGGAACCCTCCTAATTTTAAAAATAAAAAAACCTCGCTCCCAAAAAGGGACGAGGTAAATTCGCGGTACCACCCTAAATTGACAGAACAAGTCTGCCCACTCATTAGTTATAACGATCAATTCTGACCGGAACGCCTTTACATATAAATGGTCCTGGCGCCAACTCCAGAGGTGAATTCACTTCCATCTACCATAAGAATGCTTTCAGTCTACGGCACTCTCTCCCTATATGGCGATTTTGTAAGCTACTCTTCTCTATCAACGTTTTTCGTTATTTAACTTTTATTGTATGTTCATTACGAACATATACTTCAACTTATTATAAGAAGTTTTTTATTTGTTCGCAACTGGGCTTTGTAAATAATACGTTAAAATCCCTGCTGCAACCGCAACATTTAATGATTCTGCCCCGCCGTAAATCGGAATATACAAGTTTTGATCACTTTTCGCAAGAATTTCTTGGCGTACGCCGCTTCCTTCATTTCCTACAATTAATGCAAAACTTCCGGCCGGTGTTACTTCACCAAATGGAACTCCATTTTCAAGAGCTGTTCCATATACAGGGACGTTATTTTCTTTTAACTTGTCTACCCACTCTTCTAAGTTCCCTTTTACAACCGGTAGGTGAAAAATAGAACCTTGTGTAGAGCGTAATGCTTTACTATTATAAACATCAACGCACCCTTCTCCAAGCACAACGGCATGAATACCAGCTGCATCAGCTGTACGAATAATCGTTCCCAAATTACCTGGGTCTTGAAGGCCGTCTAATAAAAGAAATTTCCCATCAGTAAGAGCTACTTCTTTCTCATGTTTCTCACAAACAGCAAATACGCCTTGCGTTGTTTCTGTTTCGCGAAGTACTTTTACAATTGCTTCAGGCACAATATACATTTCAACATCATTAACTGTCCAATCTTTCGGAAGATCTGTCTGATCTGAAACGATAAGTTCTGTTACAACTCCTGCCTTTAACGCTTCCTCTACTAAATGGAATCCTTCTACAAAAAATAAACCTTTGTTATCGCGCTCTTTTTTCGTCTGCAGCTTTTTCCACTGCTTCACACGCGGGTTTTGTACTGAATCAATGTTTTTCATAATATGTATTTCCCTCTCTTCTTGTCTTATCATTATAGCCTATTTTTCATACATATTTACATTAAAAAGAACAAAAACTAACGTCAGTTTCAATTCTGAAGAAGAGGTGAAGATAATGAGTTTTAATTTACGCGGCGCTGTATTAGCAAATGTATCTGGAAATTCACAAGACCAATTACAAGAAACGATTGTCGATGCAATTCAAAGCGGTGAAGAAAAAATGCTTCCAGGTCTTGGCGTTTTATTCGAAGTCATTTGGAAAAATGCTGATGAAAATGAAAAACACGAAATGTTAGGAACACTGGAGCAAGGATTAAAAAAATAAACAATAAAAGGTCACCTTAGAAAAAAAACTAAGGTGACCTTTTATGTCTATAAAATTTTTCTTCTCCTAAACATTTCTACTTTACTAACGCTGATTGATGGAGTACAATGTTCAAAATACATTTAAACCGATCGATTTTCTTCATATACATCATTAGATAAAAGGAGTGAATGTTTTATGCACCGTATTACGCTTGAACAAGTTTTTAAACATCACATTACACAAAAATATGTAAACCGTTCTGGAATGGTCCACGCGATTGCTGTCGCTTACCATGCGTTTCACTTAGCCAAAAAGCATCACGCCTCAGTCGATGCTGCGACAAAGGCTGGCTTCCTTCATGATATCGGACATCATACGTGGTACACAGGCGGCGAATGGGACTATGACTTGTATAAAAAGAATGATATACATGCGATTAAAGGGGCAGAAAGATCTCATAAATTGCTTATTAGATTAGGAGAACATCCGAAACTAGCAAAAGAAATTTCTGTTGCAATTCTTCTGCACACTGATTCTTTCCTACTAGAACAAACACTTGAAAGAACACCTCTACAAAACGTTATTAAGTGGGCGGATGAAGCCGATGAAGAACCCGGTGGCGCACATCATTATAGAACGATTTCTTATGAAAAAGCATTGAAAGCAATTCAGCAATTAGACCGATTGGTAGAGCGTGAATTACAAATAGAGCAAAAGAAATCGAATGACAAGGCAGAACATAGTTATCAATGAGAAAGAGGCATCACTACAGAGTGATACCTCTTTTTATTATTTTATAACAACTTCAAAAGAAGCTAAATGCTTCTGAATCATACTTTTTATAAGTCCGCCGTACTGGTCGATAATAAAGTATAGTGCTTTTTCATTCCTTTTCCTTAGCTGATTAGCAACGTTCTCTTCTGTAATTTTCATATGTCCCCTCCTCTCTAACGTTCTCTACATCTATTAATTCGTATCGTTACTTCTCATTTCTATCAATTTATACATATTCATTAATAATATCCAAAATAAACCTCATATAGTAAAATATAACTCGATTAACATAAAGGAGTTTACATATATTCAGTATTATTTGGATACTTTTTATGCCACTTCTCTTATTATGCGGAATTGCTGGTGGTATTTTTTTTAGTAGTAACAGGCATTATTCATCGAAAATCACTTGTTATCTTAATGGGGATTATTTGCTTCTCATTCGTTATAATGCCTTTTATTTTTTTGAACAAAGGTATAAACGGAGAGGATGTTCTTCATATTCCAACGGTTCTATATTGGATGCTTTTCTCTCTAGCTGGTTTATTAGCAGGGATTAATGGGGCACGTTCAAAAATTAATAGTATACGCAACATGGGATTCATTATTTTCTCAATAGGACTGTTCGCAGCTATTTGTTATCAGCTCATGTCTATGCCTGATTCATTTTTCATTCGTTAAGGAGTTGTTACACATGGAATCTACCGGATTATTTATTTGGCTTATCTTAGCCCCTATTTTATTGTTATGCGAATTCATCGTGGGCATTTTTTTAATTGTTGCTGGAATTAAATATCGAAATTTTTTTACATTCATAGCAGGATTGATTTGCATATTGCTTATCGTTGTTCCTATCATTTGTATAGGTTATGGAATAGACATAGAGCAGATGATTCCAATTTCAGGAACTTTATATTGGTGTCTCTTCTCTTTAGCTGGACTATTAGCTATTATAAGCGGAAGACAAATATCAAGTATTCGTTCTATGGGGACGATTTTGTTTATAACAGGATTATGCTCTGTGAGTGGTTATCACCTTTTATATCTCACTCTTTAAAAAGATAAAAAAGCAGGGAAATTAATTCCCTGCTTTTCTATTTCGTTTATTGCCTGATGGTAAGAAGAACGATAACACCCAAGCAATACCGGCTAATATTGTTGCAATTAAGAAGGCATCATTAATACCGTTAATTGCAGATAGCTTTGAAATTTGTCCGAATAATAGTTGCGTGCTCATCGCATCTCCTGCTTGAGCTGATCCGGCTAATGCCGCTAAGCTTTGGCCCATACCGTGTACTTTATCAACTAAAATTGGGTTTGATGTTGTTAACATGTTGCCGTAATCCGCTACGTGAGCAGTCGTTTGTTGCGTCATAAGTGTGATTAATATCGCTGTTCCAATTGAACCAGCTACTTGTCTTGACGTATTTTGCGTTGCTGTACCGTGAGAAATTAATTTCATCGGCAGTGCGTTCATACCAGCTGTCATAATTGGCATCATAATGAATGACATACCAATTGAGCGTATAATATAATCCGTCATAATAACGCTATACGGTGTATCCATCGATAACGTTGTAAATTTATATGTCGCAAATGTTGTAATGGCTAATCCGACAATTGCTAACGGACGAATACCATACTTATCAAATAGTTTACCTGCAACTGGTCCCATAATTCCCATAATTAATGATCCTGGAAGAAGTAATAAACCAGATTCCATTGGCGTAAAGCCGCGAATATTTTGCAGATATACAGGAAGTAATAACATACCTCCGAATAAGGCCATCGTTACAATCGCGTTAATTACTAATGTGAAAGTGAACGTCGGATATTTAAATACTTGTAAATCAAGCATTTTATTGTCCGTTGTTAACTCTCTCCAAATAAATACTGCTAAACCAATGACACCGATGATCATTGTTATAACAACTTCTGCACTAGTCCAGCCATTATTTCCAGCTTCACTAAATCCGTACAATAAGCTTCCTAGTCCAATACTTGAACTAATAACACCAAATACATCTAACTTTGTTTTAGACACCGGCTGTGCTAGTGTGAAGAATTTTAAAGATAAGAACGTAATAATTAAACCGATCACAAACATACCGTAGAACATTAAGTTCCAGCTATAATTTTCAATTACCCAACCTGTTATAGTTGGTCCGATAGCTGGTGCTAAAATCATCGCTACCCCTAGTAACCCCATCGCTGCTCCGCGTTTATGAGGCGGGAATAATGTCATGAAGATATTCATACCAACTGGCATTAAAATACCTGCACCGACCGCTTGAATAATGCGGCCCGTCATCATCATTGTAAAGTTACCTGATGTAGCACAAATGATAGATCCTACCGTGAAAAATAACATTGCCGCTACGAATAATTTACGATACGTAAATCGTGAAACTAAAAAGGCACTAATCGGCACTAAAATTCCGTTTACAAGCATGAAGCCTGTAATTAACCATTGGGCCGTTGAAGTTGATACGTTAAATTCGTTCATTAACGGGGGCAATGCAACATTAATGATCGTTTGATTTAAAATAGAAATGAACATACCGAGAATTAATACAGTTACAACTGCCTTTACATTCACATTCTCTACCGGCAATTGTCTCTTCAGCATTTCTTTTTCCTGTTTTACTTGCTCTTGCTTCCCTGTTTCTAATTCCACTACGTTAGAAGCTTCTGTTTCTTGTTTTTGTTCAATTTCTTTCTCTTCTGTTTCTAACTTACTTACTTCTATTTTACTTATGGCTGGGACTTGTTCTTCTCCCACGTTCGTTTTTTTCTTTCGTAAAAGACGATTTACAAGGAAGAAGACGATTATACAAAATAGTGCATATCCTACAATTGCAATTGAGGACATCTCATCTCCCCCTTACTTATGAATACGAACTGACACATTCATTCCAGGAACAATATTTACTGATTTACTATGGTCTAAAGAAATTTTAACTGGTACAACTTGCTTTACTTTCGTATAGTTCGCTGTTGCGTTACTTGATGGTAACATTGAGAATGTATTTGCTGTTGTTAATCCAACTTGTTCTACTTTTCCTGTTAACGTTGTATCTGGGTATGCATCTACATACACATCTACTGTTTGGCCTTTTTGAACATCATCAATAGTTGTTTCTTCAATGTTTGCTGTTACCCATAAGTTATTCATATCAAATGCGTAAGCAATTGGGCTACCCGCTCCAACGAACGCATTTGTTGTTGCGTTTGATTGTACAACTGTTGCATTTTGCGGAATCGTTACGTCTACTGTTTGCTCACCATTTGCTCCTGCTACAGTAACCGCACCTAATTTATCGTTCTCATTGTAGTTTTTTCCGACTTCTGCTTTCCAGTCAGTTAATTTACCCGCTACTGGTGATGCAATTGGAATTACCTTCCCGTCAATTTTTGCATTGTCTGTTTTTAAATAGTTTTCCGTTTGATTGTAATAGTAATAACCGCCGATACCGCCGCCAACTAATACAATTAATGTGATAATGTTGATAATTATCATTCTTCGAAACTGATTCATTGCATTCCTCTCCTTATATCGCATATAATTTTTTTCTAAACTATTTACATCCTTAGTGTTTATATTGTTTAATTGTTAATTATATTAACCTTTAAACAAAAAAAGCACACCTTTTACGACGCAAACTATGTTTTGTCTGCATCCTAGCGGTGCTGATTTCTAAAGGACTATCGTTTATAATTATAAATAATTATCCCGAATCTACAACCAACAATTTAAACCTATATGTTGTTTAAACAACATTACACTATACATGTGTTGTTTAAGTTAAAAAAATTAAACGAGGTGAAGTAAAAATGTCTATTAAAAATACAAATGATCCACGTGTAAAACGAACGAGACAACTCATACAGGATGCTTTTGTCGCTTTAGTAGGCGAAAAGGGCTTTGAAAATGTAACTGTGCAACATATCGCGGAACGTGCTCCTGTAAATCGCGCTACATTTTATAGCCATTACCATGATAAATATGATTTACTAGAAAAAAGCATAGAAGAAATGTTAGAAAAACTAACTGAAGTAATTAAACCACAAAAACGAAATAAAGAAGATTTTCAGCTCACATTCGACTCACCACATCCAACCTTTTTAGCTTTGTTTGAACATATAGCGGAAAATGTGAACTTCTATAACGTGATGCTTGGTGATAAAGCCGCTGGAAATTACTCTTATAAAATGATGAAAACAGTCCAAACACATTTAACATTAAGCTTATCTATTTCACAGCCTGATGATGAAGAACTCATGGTTCCTCGTGACATTCTTATTAGTTATGTTACAGGGGCTCATATCGGAATGATTATGTCATGGTTAAAAAGAGGCATGATTTATACCCCGCATTTCATGGCAATGCAATTAACTCGCTTAATTATTTTAGGCGCCCATACTGCAGCAGGATTAGAAAGACCATTTTAAAAATGGAAAAAGCGAAGGAAATTATCCTTCGCTTTTTTCTATTAATTAAATGTAATGTTATGTACAGCCTCTTTATCAAGACGTTTAATAACTTCTACAATTAATTTCACTGCGTTTTCATAATCATCACGATGTAACATCGCTGCATGAGAATGAATGTAGCGTGTCGCAATCGTAATTGCCATAGACGGAATACCATTTACAGAAATATGAATTGCTCCTGCATCCGTTCCCCCGCCCGCTACAGAATCATACTGATATGGAATTTGTAATTCATCAGCAACATCAACAACGAAATCACGTAAACCTGTATGACCAATAACAGAAGCATCATATAGAATGATCTGCGGTCCATCACCCATTTTACTTTGTGCTTCTTTTGCTGTTACACCTGGTGTATCCCCAGCAATACCAACATCTACAGCGAATGCGATATCTGGCTTAATATAGTTTGCAGATGTTTTCGCACCACGAAGACCAACTTCTTCTTGTACAGTCCCAACGCCGTATACAACGTTTGGATGCTTTTCATCTTTTAATTGTTTTAATACGTCAATTGCAATTGCACAACCAATTCGGTTATCCCATGCTTTTGCAAGTAACATCTTTTCATTCTTCATCACTTGGAATTCGAAGTACGGTACAACTTGATCTCCTGGTCTTACGCCCCACTCCATCACTTCTTCTTGGCTAGAAGCACCAATATCGATGAACATATCTTTAATGTCAACTGGTTTTTTACGAGCTTCTGGAGGTAAAATGTGCGGTGGTTTTGAACCAATTACACCTGTTACATCTCCTTTACGCGTTACAATCGTTACGCGCTGTGCAAGCATAACTTGCGACCACCAGCCACCAACCGTTTGGAAACGAAGGAAGCCTTTGTCATCAATTTGCGTAATCATAAAGCCAACTTCATCTAAATGACCTGCAACCATAATTTTTGGGCCGTTTTCTTCCCCAACTTTTTTCGCAACTAAACTTCCTAAATTATCAGTAGAAAGTTCATCTGCAAACGGCTCAATATATTTCTTCATTACTTCACGTGGTTCACGCTCGTTACCCGCAATACCGCGTGCGTCTGTTAATTCTTTTAGCATTGTCAATGTCTCGTCTAATTTCATCATTGCCAACACCCTCCTTTTTCTTCAGTCACTTTATTATACAAAAGGAAATTGAAATATTCAAAAATTAAATTAGTATCCTTGTGTTTGACGCTGATGATTTACTTCATTTTTATCTAAATATGCTTTTTCAATTTCTTCTTGTTCAAATTCAAGCGCTTGTCCAAGGCGAAGATAGCTTGTAAATAGTTCAATATAATTCGTGATAGAAGGTTGATCTGTAAAACGAATTACTTTCGCATATGTGTCTAAGAAAATTTCCACTTGTGTTTTATTCGTTTGCGCACATTTATAGAATAAGAAGTTTTTATCAATTCCTAAATCGATTCCGATTGATAAAATAAAATGTAAACCATCTACGTATTCTTCTAATATTACTTCACGTTCTGACGCTGGTTTATTGCTCCAATATTTAAAACAACGTGTTTCATTTGCAAGTTCTCCAATTTCTACAAGAAGAGCTAACATTTTTTCTTTTAACAATTTCTTCGGTTGTAATTCATGCTCTTTCACAATACGGTCATCTAATTCTTTTTGTAATTTAAATAGTTGTAGTAAGTCCATTCTATTGTCCTCCTCCAACATCGCATTTTCCGCAACAATGTTGTTTCATCTCAAAGTTCATTATTATTTTTCACTTCGTATTAACAAGTCAGCTACCTACATCTTTATAAAGATAGCTTGTCCTTAATTTGCAAATACGTTTCAATCATCACTCATAGATTGTTCACTTGATGAAAGTTCCATATCATCTTTCCATTATAGCAGTGTCGTTTCTGCTAGGAAAGATACACTTCTTCACGAATGAGTTCAAATAAAAAAAGTCAGGAGGATTCTCCTGACCTTATATATATATTCTTTTATATCGCTATAGCTTTTATATTGATTTTGTCATATCGATAACGACACGTCCGTTAATCTTTCCTACTTTCATGTAAAAACCCCCTCGTTATCGTTACAAAAGTTCTTACAAGCACATCTTAATATACTAGAGAGAAATAAATCATTTAATTGTGACGACACTAAGCGGGAAATTCCACAAGTTATTGAATGGTTATAATGAATACAAATAAAAAAACCTTAGAAGAAAGATCTTCTAAGGTTTTAAACAATTAGTTAATGTTGTTTTTTGCAACTGTTGCTAATTCAGCGAAAGCTTTTTCGTCATGAACAGCTAAGTCAGCAAGCATCTTGCGGTTAACTTCGATGCCAGCATTTTTTAAACCGTGCATTAAGCGGCTGTAAGAAAGACCATTCATACGAGCTGCTGCGTTGATACGTGTAATCCATAATTTACGGAAGTCACGTTTCTTTTGACGACGGTCACGGAATGCATACATTAGAGATTTCATAACCTGTTGGTTAGCAACCTTAAATAATGTACTCTTAGAACCGTAGTAACCTTTTGCTAATTTTATAACTTTTTTACGACGTTGACGAGTAACTGTACCACCTTTTACTCTTGGCATAATATTACCTCCTAGTTTGTTCTATATATCAGCCGAACTTATTTTAAGTTGTCAAGCATTTGACGAATGCGTTTGAAGTCACCAGCGCTAACTACACCAGCTTTACGTAGTTTACGTTTAGCTTTTGTAGATTTGTTAGCGAATAAATGGCTTGTGTAAGCGTGAGAACGTTTCAGTTTACCAGATCCAGTCTTTTTGAAACGCTTTGCAGCGCCGCGATGAGTTTTTTGTTTAGGCATAGGTATTTCCTCCTCTATCTATTACTTATCGTTTTTCGGTGCTAAAACTAAGAACATACTGCGTCCTTCCATTTTAGGCTTAGATTCAATTGTACTAACTTCAGCACAAGCTTCTGAGAAGCGATCTAAAACACGTTGACCGATTTCTTTATGAGTAATGGCACGTCCTTTAAAGCGAATTGACGCTTTAACCTTGTCGCCTTTCTCTAAAAACTTGACAGCATTACGAAGTTTTGTGTTAAAGTCATGTTCATCAATTGTTGGACTTAAACGAACTTCTTTCATGCTGATTACTTTTTGATTTTTGCGCTGTTCTTTTTCTTTCTTCTGTTGCTCAAAGCGGAATTTACCGTAGTCCATAATGCGGCATACTGGCGGTTTCGCATTTGGAGCAACCAATACTAAATCAAGATTAAGACCTGCAGCTAAGTCTAAAGCGTCATTACGAGACTTGATTCCAAGTTGATCGCCGTTCGCGCCAACTAAGCGTACTTCACGTGCACGAATTTGCTCGTTAATCATCATATCCTTGCTAATAGTAAGCCACCTCCAAGGTTTTCTTAGAATACGTTTTGCAATTGTAGAACCCGAACAAAAAAAGTGCGGGCACACGGCACCCACACTTGTAATATCTTTAGTAAGAAATACATTTACCTGCTAACTGCGAATGCGTCCATCAGGTGAGAAGCGGGTGCTTCTACTTGTCAAAACCATATTCTATTATCCTTGATGAGTTTATCATAGGACATGACGTCTGTCAAGAAGACGCGATGTGTTTTACTAACAACAAGAAATATTGTAACAAACAACCAGCATACTTGCAATACTTTTTTATGATAAGTATCGTTTGGTTATTTTTTCTAGATTTTCTTTTTTATAATACATAAAAAAGCCGCGGTATACCGCGGCTCTTTCTTATCGTTTTCCTTCTACTTTAATCATGTCAACAAACGCATCTAATGCGATTGTTTCTGATTTTTGTTCACCATATTTACGTACGTTAACGCCATTTTCAGTAACTTCATTGTCACCTACTACAAGCATGTACGGAATCTTTTGCATTTGTGCTTCACGGATTTTGTAACCAATTTTCTCTTCACGAGTGTCTAATTCAACACGGATACCAGCACGTCGTAATTCATCTTGTACTTTCTTCGCATAATCTAAATGTACTTGCGGAGAAACTGGAATTACTTGTGCCTGAACTGGAGCTAACCAAGTTGGGAATGCGCCTTTGTATTCTTCAATTAAGAAGGCTACGAAACGTTCCATAGTTGATACAACACCACGGTGAATTACAACTGGACGATGTTGTTTACCGTCTTCACCAACGTAAGCTAATTCAAAGCGTTCTGGAAGTAAGAAGTCTAATTGTACAGTTGAAAGTGTTTCGTCTTTTCCAAGAGCAGTACGAACTTGAACGTCAAGTTTCGGACCATAGAATGCCGCTTCACCTTCAGCTTCATAGTAATCAAGACCCATTTCATCCATAGCTTCTTTTAACATACCTTGTGCTTTTTCCCACATCTCATCATCAGCATAATACTTTTTAGTATCTGCTGGGTCACGATAAGATAGACGGAATGAATAGTTTTCTAAACCGAAATCTTTGTACACTTCTAAAGTTAAGTTTACAACACGTTTTAATTCTTCTTTAATTTGATCTGGACGAACGAAAATGTGCGCATCATTTAAAGTCATTCCGCGTACACGTTGTAATCCAGATAATGCTCCAGACATTTCATAGCGGTGCATTGTTCCAAGTTCCGCAATACGGATTGGTAATTCACGGTAGCTGTGAATATCGTTTTTATAAACCATCATATGGTGAGGGCAGTTCATTGGACGAAGAACTAACTCTTCATTATCCATTTCCATTGATGGGAACATGCCATCACGGTAATGGTTCCAGTGACCAGAAGTTTCATAAAGCTCTCTACTTCCTAATACTGGAGTGTATACGTGATCATAGCCTAAGCTTGCTTCTTTATCAACGATATAACGCTCGATAATACGGCGAATTGTTGCACCTTTTGGTAACCAAAGTGGTAAACCTTGTCCTACTTTTTGGCTATTAGTAAATAGTTTTAACTCTTTACCTAATTTACGGTGGTCGCGCTCTTTCGCTTCTTCAAGCATACGTAAGTGCTCATCTAATTCTGCTTTCTTAACGAATCCAGTACCGTAAATACGTTGTAACATTTTATTATTGCTATCGCCGCGCCAGTAAGCACCTGCAACGCTTAATAATTTAAACACTTTAATCTTCCCTGTAGATGGAAGGTGAACACCACGGCAAAGGTCGAAGAATTCGCCTTGCTCATAGATTGAAATAACTGCATCTTCTGGAAGATCGTTAATTAAATCTAATTTTAACTCATCGCCGATTTCTTCAAAGCGACGAAGTGCTTCTGCACGTGGTACTTCATGACGAACGATTTCTAAGTTTTCGTTCACGATTTTTTGCATTTCTTTTTCGATTTTCTTGAAGTCTTCAACTGTAATTGCTTCTTCCATATCAATATCGTAGTAGAAGCCATTTTCGATTACTGGACCAATGCCAAGCTCAAGCTTAACATCTTTATATAAACGTTTTAACGCTTGTGCTAAAAGGTGAGCTGTTGAGTGGCGTAAAATATATAAGCCATCTTCAGAATCTAATGTAATAATAGACACTGCACCATCTTCTTCGATTGGTGTAACAAGATCGATCATCTCATCGTTTAATTTTCCAGCCACAGCTTTTTTCTTTAAGCCTGGGCTAATAGAAGCTGCGATTTCTTCAGTTGTTACTCCTTTTGGAAACTCCTTCACAGCTCCATCAGGGAAAGTAATTTTAACTACATCTGCCATCACTGGTCACTCCTCTTTTTTTTCAAAATAAAAAACACTCATCCCATAAAAAGGGACGAGTGTTGAATTCGTGGTTCCACCCTTGTTCCAATTAACCTTATTGTTAATTGCTCAAGTTCAACATAACGGTGTTGTCCGTTAGCAATTACTAGAAAAACGTTCACTGCTAAAGTTTAGAGGTGGTAAGTAATAATCCCGTAATAGGAAGCTCGCACCCTAAGGCTTCCCTCTCTGAAAATCGTAGAAAACTACCCATGTCCTCATCATAACATTTCGATATATTTCATTTATGTAGGTAATTATATGCTCAAAAACTTAGAAAATCAAGGGCGTTACCTTTATTTTTTAAATTTTTCACGTTGCGCTCAAATTCATGTAATCCATGTAGTTGCACTCGTTCCTGAAATACATTTCGCAAAGTAATAATCATATTATGATCTTGTTCTTTCGTATATAAATAAATCTTTTTCGGCGAAATAGAAAGAAGTGGTGCAATTACTTTCGTATCAATATATACATCCTGTTTCTTTAATAATTCTTCATCTATATATTGAACCAATTTATCCTGTTTTAAACGTCTACCTTTATCATCATAGAAAATAAAACTTTCATCAAAAATAAGATGCACACAGGACAAACGTGATTTCCGGCTACTTACTTGTTGGCGAAGTGTCTCAATGAACATTTGATATTCCTGCTCCATCTTATACTCATCAATTGCAACTTCAGCAAGCCTAGCTATCATTTCCCTATATGTACGAAGACGAAAACGAACGTATGATGAAAACGAGAATGAGAGCGGATCACAAAGCCAATCATTCAAAGACGACGCAATATAAGATTCGAATTTTTGACGTGTTAAATCACGGGCTATTCCTTTTCTTCTTTCCTTTAAAATCTCATGTGCCATATGCAATATTTGATGACACTCTTCTTGTTCTTCATAAAAAAACTTTTCCTTTAAAATGGTATGAATCCATTCATTTTGTTTCACATTCATAATGAAATATAGTAATACTGGCAATAAAATCTTTTCAATATAATTCGATTCACATAATGGTATATGAATAACAACCTTTTGTTCGTTTAAATATACACTTGTTTCCTTATATAAGGATTCCGTTCTTTTCGTTAGTTGTCTGTATACGTGCACAGCATCATTTTTTTCTTCGAAGCAAATTTCAATCACTTTTGTCCCCCCTTTTATCCCCGCTCTAAAGGATTGCATCTATACGTTACAAATCCTATAAGAGTCCGATCTATGGAAGTTCACTCTTAGTAGAAACCTATCTCCCATTGTTAGAACATCCACTCGATATGGCTTGCTAATTTTATATATATTAAGGGAGGGAGAAAAAAATGATACAAGCTACTCTGAAAAAATGATTAAAATAAAGTGAAACTTTAATCAGTGGAGGTTTTGTCCATCCTCCACTGATTATTAGTTGAACCAATCGGGCTTTTACGGGCAGTTGATCTCCCACCTAACTTCTTTGCTTTACAGCCGAATTTTGAGGTGGGAGTCTTACTGCCCGTTAATGCGGGATAAAAAAGAGCAAGCTTCTCAGCTCGCTCTTTACTTATTACGACGGTTCTTCCCGCCAATTGGGATTGGCTTCGCTAAATATTTAATTCGTTCCATAATACGGGCCGCTTTCATCTCTTCTGCTTCACCGCGCTGTGTATACGTTAAATGATGTTCCAACTGTTTGAAATCAAAGTTAGATGTAAAGAACGTCGGTAAGTTTTCCAACATACGGAACTGTAAGATTGCACCGAGTACATCATCACGTACAAAACTTGACATCGCTTCTGCCCCGATATCATCTAACATTAATACTTGTACACGTTTGACAGCATCAATCTTTCCGCTAATCGAATTATCTTGAATCGAACTTTTGATTTCACGTAAAAATTCAGGGAAGTATACGAGCATCGAACTAATTTTCTTTCGCGCAAGCTCATTTGCAATTGCCCCTAAAAGATACGTTTTCCCTACACCAAATTTACCGTACAAATATAAACCTTGTGCTTTTTTACCTGGTTCGTATGTGTTTAAAAATTCATTCGTTGCACCTATTGCATCAATACGTGCATCTAAATCTGAAGGATCTAAATTTTCCATAGTTGCCTGCAAAATGTCAACTGGCATATATACACTTTGAACAAGTTTTTCATATTTTTTTCTCTCATCATATGCTACTTTTCTAATACAACGATCATATTGAATATCAATCATCTTACCTTGGATGACGAGCTTCGGCTCATATCCTTGTAGCATATTTTTACATGACCCTAAATCTGGACAATCCGCACACCCTACACTTTGTCCAATATATTCATATAACTTCACAAGACTTCGTTCAATCATAGAAGTCGTTACTTCACCTTTATGTTCGTCTATAAATTCTTTCACACGAGGGTGCGCCATCACTTCTGCCTTTAAGACTTCATATCTATTTTTAAAGTTTTTATTTTCCATTAATTTCGTAAATGAATTTTGAATATGCTCCATTTTCTCACCTCAAAGAGCGTTCATTTTCTTTTATTAATCACGCTTATATTTTTTCAATACTTCTTCTAATCGTTTCCGTTCATCTTCTAACGTACTTGCATCTTTTTTCGCACTTACGTCATTTTTTACAGGTTCTTTCTCTTCTTCTTTCGACTCTTCTTTAAGCCAATCTGGTACCATTTCTTTTCGCACTGTTTTCTTCGCTGTACGACCTTTTTTCTTCGTCTCAGCCCACTCTTGATATTGACGATTCTCTTCTTTCGCTAGCGCCATCGCCTCGCCTACTGTACCGACCTTTTTTCGCGCCCAATGTCCAGCAATCTTCTCGACATACGTTTTAGCAAGCTTCATATCTGAGCGTAGCATAACGTAATAAATAAGTACATTCACAACCCCTGGCGTTAACTTTTGGTTTATCATTACATCCTCAACGATTTGCAAGTCCGCTTTCGTCGCCTCTGCACCGCCTGAAATCTCTTTCAATAGTTGTTTTGGCGAGATTTCCTCTAACTGCTTCATTAGCATCTCTTCTTGCGTAGATGGCTCTTTCTCTTTCATTGTACGAGCAGCATGAGGTTGCACTCTTTCACTTAATACAGGTAACGCTTGACCATTTTCGAATTGATACCAATCGCGTGCTCCCTTCCGAAGCCTTTCGATATCAATTGTTTGTATCTCTGTCACTGCGCCAAGAACGATATTTTGCATCGATAACACATCCACACCGTACACATAAGCGAGTGTAATGACACATTCTCTCACTTGATCTGTAATCGCCTTTTTAGGAACAAGCGCTGATAGTCCGTCTACAAATAAAGAGAAATCAAAGAAATCATTCCAAACTTTCGGAGCATCCCCATTCTCGTTACTTGGCATAATTGTCGTTTTCGGGATACGCAGTTCTTCTTGCGCATATTCAAACTGACCTGGGTTAAACGAATCAAATATATCGTTGAAGGAGCGCGTAACATTTTCATAAGAAGCAAAATCGAATTCTTCTTCTAAGAAATATTGCTTTACTTGGTTGTATTTTGTCCGACTCAAGCGATTATATAAAAAGATACTTAAAACAATATCATCAAAAAACTGCTTCGGAGATAAAGGTGGTTGCAATTCATATATAAACATTCGAATATCTTTTTCTTTCTTAATATATACATTTAAAAGACCAATCGCTTCTAACTTTACTCGTTCCCCATATATTTCAGGAAGTTGCATTTGCATAGTCACCATAAGGGAGTGATGTGTATTCTCTTTTCCAAACACACGATCTTGCTCTAACTCTCCCCATAGTGTCATGTATAAGCTAAAAGCTCTACTACCTATTAACGGCTGATACAACATCGTTAATACTTTCCGGTCGTAATTATGTAACAACCCTTTCGCACTTACTTTATAACGATCAATCGGCAATAGCTCCATCCATGACTGTTTTTCCATTCTTGCTTTTCCTTTCTCTCATCCAATCTAACCTACATTTCACTCGTTCTATCTTTATTATATAATTTATTAGCGAAAAAGAGCTATTAGCTTCCGCTTCTAGCTCTCTTATCTCGTTTACTTACAATATATAAAGGGATTCCTTCTACTCTCTCTCTTTTTGCAGTATATCTTTTAATTCTTCAATAAATACATTTAAATCTTTAAATTGACGATACACAGAAGCAAAACGTACGTAAGCAACATCATCAATATCACGAAGTTCTTCCATAACAATTTCACCAATCATATCACTTTTCACTTCTGATATACCTAAGTTACGAAGTTCACGCTCCACACTTTGTGTTACTTCCTCTAACTGCCTTAAAGATACAGGTCTTTTTTCACACGCTTTAATTAAACCGCGTAAAATTTTCTCTTTATTAAACTCTTCTCGTGTTCCTTCTTTTTTAACAACGATAAGAGGTGATTCTTCTACTCTTTCAAATGTCGTAAAGCGACTTAAACAACTTTCACACTCTCTTCTTCTTCGAATAGAGCGCCCCTCGTCTACCGGGCGCGAATCTAACACTCTTGTTCCATTATGAAAACAGGATGGACAACGCAATTCATTCACTCCTTTACACTATAATCTTTATTCTTTCGCTACTCACCTACATGTGAAAATATATATACAATATTATATAACTCATTCTTCTATAATGACCACTCTAAGTTATTACATATCGTGATCCTATTTTATATAAACTAAAAAAGAGGTGCATTATACACCTCTTTACATTTTAAATCAATTATGTTCTTTTTTAAAGAGCTTTTGTTTCTCTCTGCTTAATTTCGAAGCTACCAGTGCCTCGAGGAAGCTCGATGCTCTCACGCGTTTTCGCGTTTAAACCTTCTGCAATATATTCTGCAGCAACATTTGGATCAATACGATCCCCACAAGTATAAACATCAATACTTGCGTAACCGTGCTCCGGAAAGCTATGAATTGTTAAATGTGATTCCGAGATAATTACTACTCCACTTACACCTTGTGGTGCAAATTTATGAAAAGCAACCTCACGTACTTCAGCACCAGCTCTTAGTGCTGCATCCACAAATAATTGTTCAATATACGGCATGTCATTAAGCTTGTCGAAATCGCAATCCCAAAGTTCAGCGATTACGTGACGACCCATCGTATCCATAGTATCCATTCTACAGTTCCCCCTTGTAAATTTATTCTAACTGTTCGAATTGAAAACTAATTTGCAATTTGGCTTGCTCCACTACCACGGGGGAAAGTTAGTCCAGAGAGGTCCTAACCCTTTAAGTAGTGACTACGTACCTCAGCTCTTAAGTTTACGAGTGTTAGTATACTTTGTTTATTTTCATTTTGCAACAACAGTTTTTTCGATTTTCTGTCATAATTTCCTCTTTACTTTTCCCTAAAAAAAATAAATGATTCACAAATACAGTAATCACAACGTTTTTGGTCTGTCCACTATTTGAAAATATACCCATATAATTTTTTTCTTTTCAGAAAAAAATAAAAAAAGAGAGCAAATATTCACTTGCCCTCTCCCTTATTCACTTAAATATGTTGCACATTTTCTTGTTTTGCTAATTCATCAACAACTAACGTTACAAGATCTACAACACGACGAGAGTAGCCCCACTCGTTATCATACCAAGCAAGTACTTTCACTTTACGATCACCCATTACCATTGTAGATAAACCATCAATAATAGCTGAGTGTGTATTTGTATTAAAGTCGATAGACACTAAAGGCTCTTCACTAAATTCTACAATTCCTTTTAACGCACCATTTGCAACAGTTTTGAATGCTTCATTAATATCTTCAACTGTTACATCACGTTTTACGTCTACTACTAAATCAACAAGAGACACGTTTGGTGTTGGTACACGAAGTGCCATACCATGAAGTTTTCCATTTAAATGCGGAAGAACTTTTGCAAGCGCTTTCGCAGCACCCGTCGTTGTAGGAATGATTGACTGTCCGCAAGCACGTGCTCTTCTTAAATCTTTATGTGGGTTATCAATGTTTTTTTGGTCATTTGTATAAGCGTGAACAGTTGTCATTAAACCGTTTTCAATTCCAAACTGCTCATCTAACACCTTTACAACAGGTGCTAAACAGTTTGTTGTACAAGATGCATTTGAAATAACGGTATGTTTTGTAATATCTAATTGGTCTTCGTTCACACCAACTACAATTGTTACATCTTCATTTTTACCAGGCGCTGTTAAAATAACTTTTTTCGCTCCAGCTTCAACGTGAAGAATTGCTTTTTCTTTTGAATTAAATTTACCAGTTGCTTCAATTACAACTTCAACACCTAGATCTGTCCAAGGCAATTCCTTTGGATCACGGTTGTTTAAAAGGCGAATCATTTTCCCATCTACTAATAAGTGATCTTCAAATGCTTCCACTGTTCCGGCAAACTTACCGTGTACTGTATCATATTTAATTAAATGTGCTAACGTTTCGGACGGATAGCTTGCATTGATTGCTACAATTTCGAATGCGCTTTCTTTTATTGCTTGACGAAACACCATTCTCCCAATACGTCCAAATCCATTAATTGCCACACGAGTCATAATATGTTATCCCCCTTGAATGCGTTATACTATTTATCTCAAATCCCAATATTAGTATAACACAAAAAGGAGGAATGTCACTAAGCATTTTCATTAATTTCACAATTTTTTAATTAATAATGTTCCACTTCTTTAAAATCACCTGCAATTGTGTTTTCGTTTCCATAATTGTGCCATCATTATTTATCACTTCATCTGCATTCTTCACTTTTTCTTCTAATGGCATTTGAGATTGAATACGCACCGTTGCTTCTTCTTCTGAAAAGTTATTTCGTTTCATTAAACGGTCTAATTGTGTATTCGGCTTAACCGCTACAACTAAAACGCGATCAACGAGACTCGTTAATTTACTTTCAAATAAAAGAGGAATATCTAACACAACCGCTTGCACACCTTCTTTTATGTACATTTCCTTTTGCATATTCATTTCCTCACGCACTGCCGGATGAACAATTTTATTTAACTGCAATCGTTTTTCTTCATTATAGAAAACGACACTTCCAAGCTTCGGGCGATCCAGCTCCCCATCTTCTTGTAACACTTCCGTTCCAAACACCTCTACAATTTTGTTATATGCTGGTTTTCCTCGTTCTACAACTTCTCGCGCAATAATATCTGCATCAATAACCGGTATACTCATTTCACAAAACATTTCTGATACCGTACTTTTTCCGCTTGCAATGCCTCCTGTTAATCCAATTATTACTGTCATAATAATCCTCCTCATAATATCAAAGGCGCGAAACTAATGTTCCACGCCCCTACTTACATTTTCCAAATTCCAATAATAATGAGTAATACTCCAGGCAGGAATGTAAATTTTTGTAACCATTTCATATTCGATAAAATCGTACCAAGCTTCATTCCAATAAATAAAAATAAAGAACTCATAACCGCGACTAATATCGCCATCATCGCCGGTGCATAACCTAATAAAGATGCACCGATTCCAGCACCAAACGAATCTACAGAAAGAGCGATGCCGAGAAGTAGCGCTTCTCCTGCAGAAATAGTTCCTGATTTATCAAAATCGGCAACAGTCGGCTTCCGCAAAATTTGAATCACTAACCCTAGAGAAGCAATTTCTAACTTCCAAACCTTCTCTTCTTGCTTCGGTTCTTCTTTTTTATCACTCCGAAAAAATTGGTATAATACCCAAATCCCTATTCCAATAAGAACAAGCCCACCGATACGCGTTGCGATAACAGGTGAAAAAATTTTCGCGATCATATGTCCAATTCCCATTGAAACGAGCATAACAGCCGCTGAACAGATTCCGATAATTATAATTGATCTTAGTGGGATTCTTACGCTTCTTAAACCGTATGTTAGCCCTACACTACAGCTATCTAAGCTTAATGTAAAAGCTAATAAAATAAGAGATAAATAAAGGTACATCGGTAAACTCCTCCCTTATACATAGCTCTGCTGTATGTATATGACAAATGCCTATCCGATGTTATCTCTTTTCTATATTCTAGGCTGACAAATTGGGCAGTAATGCGTTCCTCTTCCACCAACAACTGTTTTTTCTAAAATCGTACCGCAAGTCACACACGGTTCTCCCTTTTTTCCATATACATTTAGAAGTTCTTGGAATGAACCGATTTGCCCTTGCGAATTGATATACGTTCTAATTGTACTTCCGCCTCGCTTCACTGCTTCGCCTAGCGTTGTAACAATCGCTTCGTAAACTCTCTCAATTTCTTCTTCCGTTAAAGATGACGCTTCTCGCTCTGGATGAATATGAGAACGGAATAATACTTCATCTACATATATATTTCCAAGCCCTACTAAAAGACGCTGGTCTAATAATACGACTTTTATTTTGCGATTTGTCTTTTGCAATCTCTCTTGCAAATACTTCGGTGTCAATTCAGCATCAAATGGCTCTGGTCCTAAATCAGCAAGAGGCATTTGAGCAAACTCTTCACCTTTCTTAAAGAGATGCATCGTACCAAACTTTCTCACATCTTTATAATGTAATTCAGTTCCATCTGTAAATAAGAAACGGACATGCGTATGTTTATCAATCGGCTCACCCTCTTGATGCAGTAAAAACTTACCTTCCATACGCAAATGTGAAACAATTACATAGTTTGTTACATACAAAAGCAAAAACTTACCTCTTCGCTTTATATTCTCGATCATCTCGCCTCTTAGCATGTCTTTAAAGATTTCTGCATCGTCCGGTCGTTTCACTATTTTTGGGTAAGTGATAATTACATCTTCAATCACTTTCCCCGTTACAAGATTTTCAAGTGTCCGTCTAACATTTTCAACCTCTGGTAATTCCGGCATTTTATCACTTCCTTATTTCGCGTCGTACCAAGTTGGACCGTAAGAATAATCAACTTTTAACGGAACTGCTAGTTCAATTGCATGCTCCATTACTTCAGGTACAAGCTTCTCTAATTTTTCCACTTCTTCTTTTGGCGCTTCAAAAATCAATTCATCGTGTACTTGCAGAAGTAAGCGAGCTTGTAGGCCTTCTTCTTCTAAGCGATCCGCCATAATAATCATAGCCTTTTTAATAATATCCGCCGCACTACCTTGAATTGGTGTATTCATTGCTGTACGCTCTGCAAAGCTACGTAAATTAAAGTTACGGCTCGTAATTTCTGGAATGTAACGACGGCGATTTAATAACGTTGAAACATATCCTTTTTGCTTCGCATCTTTTACAATGTCAGCCATATATTCTTGTACTCCAGGGAAGCTTTCTAAATACCTTTCGATAAATTCCCCTGCCGCTTTTCTCGTGATTCCTAAGTTTTGTGAAAGGCCGTAATCACTAATACCGTATACAATGCCGAAGTTTACAGCTTTTGCTTGTCGTCTCATATTAGATGTCACTTCATCTTTTCCAACACCGAATACATCCATAGCTGTTTTCGTATGAATATCCATGTCATGTTGGAACGCTTCAACTAAACCTTCATCTTTTGCAATGTGAGCAAGCACACGAAGTTCAATTTGTGAATAATCAGCCGCGTACATAATCCATCCTTCTTCTGAAGGAATAAACGCCTGACGAATCTTCCTTCCCTCTTCTAAGCGAATCGGGATATTTTGCAAGTTTGGTTCCGTTGAACTTAGTCGTCCTGTTTGCGTTAACACTTGGTTAAAGCGAGTATGAATTTTAGATGAATCGTCATGTACAACTTTTAGTAACCCTTCAATATATGTAGAGTTTAGTTTCCCTAATTGACGGTAGTGTAAAATCTTCGGAATGATTGCATGATGATCCATAAGCTTGTCTAGTACATCAGCAGATGTAGAATAACCTGTTTTCGTCTTTTTAATAACAGGTAAATTTAAGTTTTCAAACAGAATAACCCCAAGCTGCTTCGGTGAATTAATATTAAATTCCGTTCCTGCAAGCTCATAAATCTCTTGTTCCATTTCCTTTAATCTACCCGCAAGCTCTTCTCCCATATTACGAAGACGCTTCGTATCAACTGTAACACCTTTCACTTCCATGTCAGCTAATACACGAGCAAGCGGTAATTCTAACTCTGTAAATAGTTCATATTGCTCATTCTTTTCTAACTCTTCTACGAATGTTTGCTTCACATCGAATAATACATGCACTTTACGAGCGACATGCTCAGCTACTACCTCTTGCTCAGGAACAGCACGCTTGGCACCTTTCCCGTACACTTCTTCGTCAGATTTTACCGCATGTGTTTCTTTCATTTTCGCAACAGCACGGAAATCTTTATCGGTATCAGCTGGATCAAGTAAATAAGCGGCAATTAATAAATCAAAGTCAATCCCTTGAATATCTATACCTTTCCACTTGAGAGCAACGATAGCACGCTTCGCATCAAATGTATGTTTTCTCATTTCTCCATTTGCAAGCCACTCTTTAAAAGCATCCGATTTAAGAGCAACATCGGCCGGAATGAAGTAACAACCATTTTCATTTTGAATACCAAAACCTTGAATATCGGCTTTATGATAGTTATCTTCTTGCACTTCAACAATAAGCGCACTATCTTGCTGAAGCATTTCTTCTGTAACTTCTTCTACAATATCAAATGTAATATCATCTAATTCAGCTGGAGCCGTTTCCTCCGGCGTAACACCTAATTTATTTAAAAGGGATGTAAATCCTAAATTCTCGAACATTGGAATCAAATCGCTTGGTTCATACCCTTTATATGCCATATCATCTACATGCACAGTAATCGGTGCGTCTGTAATAATAGTCGCAAGTTCTTTACTCATAAGGGCTTGTTCTTTATTCGCTTCTAACTTTTCTTTTAATTTCTTTCCACTCACTTGATCTAAGTTTTCATATACTGCTTCTACCGTTTCAAATTGCGTTAATAATTTAATGGCTGTCTTCTCACCAACACCTGGTACACCTGGAATGTTATCTGATTGGTCTCCCATTAAACCTTTCATATCGATAATTTGCTTTGGTGATAAGCTATATTTCTCAAATAAAGCTTCTTTCGTATATTCATCTACTTCTGTAATCCCTTTGCGAGGAATACATACGAGTGTATTATCTGAAACAAGTTGCAGTAAGTCTTTATCTCCTGAAATAACTTTCACATGAAACCCTTGCTCACTCGCTTCTTTCGCTAAAGTCCCCATAATGTCATCCGCTTCATAGTTTTCTAATTCATAGCGCGGAACATTAAATGCATCAAGTACTTCGCGAATAAATGGGAATTGCTCTGATAGTTCAGGTGGCGTCTTTTGACGCCCTCCCTTATAATCACTATACGTTTTATGACGGAACGTTGTTTTCCCTGCATCAAACGCCACAAGCATGTGCGTCGGTTTCTCTTCCTCTAATATTCTCATTAACATCATCGTAAAACCATAAATTGCGTTCGTATGTATACCTTTGTCGTTATTTAAAAGCGGTAGTGCAAAGAAAGCACGATACGCGATATTATTACCATCTACTAATACGACTTTTTTTTCCAAACTACAAACCTCCCCATACAAATTTGAAACGATTTTCCCACAGAAAAAAAACCGTTCCTATCCTCTCTCTATATTAACATGACTAATAGAGAGAAGAAAAATAACGGTTTTTTTCTATCCTATATAAACAGACTTACATTGGCATAAAAGGGAAGTGACGAGAATAGCATAACTACTCTCGTCCAAAATTACTCCTTGGATGAAGGGGTTTTCATATATTATATTAACAGAGCTTTATTAATATTTAATTAAGCCATTGTTAATATATTGTAAATATCCTTCATCCTATTTTTCAGTAGCTGATTTTGGTAAAACAACTGTAAATGTTGTACCTTCTCCAACCTCACTATCCACTGTAATCGTACCTTGATGTGCTTCAACTAAATGCTTTACAATTGATAAACCAAGACCCGTTCCACCCGTATTTCTACTTCTCGCTTTATCAACTCGATAAAAACGTTCAAATATACGAGGGATTTCTTCTTTACTAATACCAATTCCAGTATCCGACACTTTTATATACGCATTATATTTATCCTCTAATAATTCAACTGAAACAACGCCTCCAGCCGGCGTATATACGATTGCATTATTAATTAAATTAATAAAGATTTGTTTTAAGCGGCTCGGATCTCCAATAACGGAAACTCGTTTCAATACATTCACTTGTAAAGAGATTTCTTTTTCACCCGCTTTATTATCAAGCACCATGTGAATGTCTTCAAGAAGCCCCTTCATATCAACCGTACCCATATTTAATCTAAACCCTTGCTGCTCGATTTTTGACAAATCTAATAAATCTTCAATTAATCCTTGCATACGCTCACTTTCTTTTAAAATGATATGCAAGAAATGTTCGCAGAATTTTTTATTATCCATCGCTCCGTCCAAGAGTGTTTCTGAAAAACCTTTAATAGAAGTAATCGGTGTCTTCAATTCATGAGAAACATTCGCTAAAAAGTCTTTTCTCATTTGTTCTAATTTCTTTAACTCTGTAATGTCATGGAATACGAGAACAATCCCTTTCCACTCATGGTTTGTCCCAATAATTGGCGCTCCGTATACTTCGAAATGCTTGCGCTCAATACCTAGCGGCAATAACATTTGTTTACGCACTTTCACTTCTGTCATAAAAATTTCTTCCACAAGCTCAATAATTTCCGTATGGTGAAACGATTCATAATATAAACGGTCTAAATATTCTTCATCTGTTACGTGGAAAGTCTCCTTATAAGAACGGTTTACAAGGTTTATATAACCACGGCTATCAATTAAAATCATTCCGCTTCCCATATTTTCAATTAATGTGTGCAAACGATCTTGTTGCATTTCTTGTTCGAGTGTCATCTCTTGTAAATTACGAGCTAAAATATTAATTGCTTTACTCAGCATTCCTGTTTCATCCGAATGGCTTTCATATGCACGCGCTTTATAATTACCCTTCGCTAATTCAATCGCAACTTTCGTAACTGATTCAATCGGCCTAATATATTGTCCTGTAATTTTGACACCTAGGAATACAACTACGAGACAAGCAATGACAAATCCGATAATTAATAATCCCCACGTTTTTTGATGAACGTCCCTCAAAGTATCAATTGTACTTTTCACCAAAATGTATCCTTGTTTCCCTTCTACATCCTGGACGAACACAGCATGATAAAATTCATTCTTTTGATCTGTTTCTTTCGTAATGACTTTATTTTTTTGTTTTCCTGCTTCAGAAGAAAGTTCTTTAATCATCTCTTGACTAAATGCAGATTGTTTCCCTCCGCTATATTGAACTTTCTTTTTTTCATCCACAAATATAATAGAAGCTGGTATTTGTTCTTCTAACTTTTCAAATACATACGGCTTTTTTAAAACAGAATCAAACCCTTGCTCCTCTGCTAATACAGCAACATACCTTGTCTCTTTTACCATTCTTTCTTTAGCATGATCTATATAGTAATTTTCAAATACGGTTTCTAATAATACACCTAGTCCAACTAAAATAAAAACGATAAGAGAAACAAAAGTAAAAAGAAGCCTGGAACGAAATTTATTCATCCCCTTTTGGCTCCTCTAATTTATAACCTAAACCACGTATCGTTTTAATGTACGTCGGTTTTTTCGTATTTTGTTCAATTTTATCGCGCAAATGGCTAATATGGACATCAACAATTCTTGTATCACCGGCAAAATCATAATTCCATACAGCACTCAATAATTGGTCACGAGTTAATACACGACTTTTATTTTTTGCAAGATAAACAAGTAACTCAAATTCTTTCGGTGTTAGTTCCAGTTTCCTACCTTGGAAGTACGCTTCATAAAACTCCGGTAAAATTTTAAGCTCTGCAATTATGATACTATCTTCATCTGGCGTTTCCGAAACTTTTTCTTCTTGCTGTAATTTCGTGCGGCGCAAAATCGCTTTCACACGAGCAACAACTTCCCTTGGGCTAAACGGCTTCGTCATATAATCATCAGCCCCAAGCTCAAGACCTAGCACCTTATCAAATTCATCATCTTTTGCTGTTAGCATTAAAATCGGCGTCATAACACGCTGCAATCGTAATTCTTTACAAACTTCCATACCATCCATTTTTGGAAGCATTAAATCTAATATAATTAAATCTGGGCGTTCTGTTGTCGCTTTTTGAAGCGCCATTTCTCCATCCATCGCTGTTATAACTTCAAACCCAGCTTGTTGTAAATTAAATTCAATTAAAGTTAAGATAAATTCCTCATCATCAACTACTAAAATACGATTGTTCATTCTTTTCCTCCAAGTTATAGACTTGAAACCTTCTTCATCCTAGTATTTTCCCCGTTATTCTCATCATACTAGAAAACAAGGTCTCCCTCAATATAATTGTCTATTCATGGAGCTCGTTTGTACTAGAGTTTCGGAAAATAAAAGCAATCGTAACTTCATTCCCTCTATCCGGTCGCTATCCAAACTTTATAGATGAATCTATCTTTTTTAAACTCTTTTTCCGTATGAACTATAAACTCTCGATTTTGCGCTAGGAAAAACGAAAGAGCATACGCTATTTTATAATCTGGTGTTTCATATCCATCAAATACTTTCCCGTACATTTCATTCGCGATTGAATCGGCCCACACTTCAGCTTCTCTTATCGTTTCAAAAATAATGTCTTCCCTTTCCCATTTCAAAGTTATATCACCCTTTCCAAACAAAAAGCAGCGCTAGCATACCCTTAATAAGAATATGACTAGCGCTACTTTTATATCATTCTAACTTTCATTTTTTAAAAATTATCTAATGCTTTTTCCATAATGGAAACAGATTTAAAAGGTGGTGTTACTGTTAATGAACCTTTTACAACAGTTTCTCCTTTTTCATCATGAGCAAATACAAGCATATCAATTGTATGTTCCTCCTCTGAAACAGCCACAACTTCAAAGTGGATTTGTAACGTTTCATAATGGTGAACATGTTTCACGAACGTAAGGTCCTTCCTAGTAATATGACTACCTGGACCTGGTAAATATTTCGTAACCGCCGTTGTAATCAGCCCCGTTAGCATAATGCTTGGGACAATCGGCTTTTCATACGGAGTTTGGGATGCGTAATCATGCTGAATATATAATGGATTGGCATCATTCGTTAACCCTAAATACAATAACAAATCTTTATCCTCAATTTTTTCAGTGATAGATAATTTCTCTCCTACTGTAATTTCATCCATTCTACGACCAATTTGAACTTTTTTCTTTAACATGTTACAACCCCCTCCGATTTTTTCACCTTATTATCCTACTAAAAGCGATACCTTATCCGAAAATTACTATGACGAGGGCAATGTATAGTATAAGTTTATAGTTTCATTATAGGATACACCAAATGATAGCGTTTTCATATTATTTCAAAAAAACAATTTAGTAAATAGTAGAAAAAGATTCGGGGCCCCGAATCTTTTTCCGCTTATATTTAATTATTAAACAAGAACTTTCATAACGTTACGTACAGATTCTACAGAGCGATCTAACGCTTCTTTTTCATCTGCAAGAAGTTCTAATTCAATAATTTTTTCAATTCCGTTACCACCTAGAATTACTGGTACCCCTAAGTAAATGTCACTATAACCATACTCACCTTCAAGGTATGCAATAGCAGGTAATACACGGCGTTGATCTTTCAAGATTGCTTCTGTCATTTCAACTAAAGAAGCTGCTGGCGCGTAATATGCACTACCGTTTCCTAATAAGCCTACAATCTCACCGCCACCTTTACGTGTACGTTCTACGATTGCCTCTAAACGCTCTTTCGGAATTAATGTTTCTAACGGAATACCACCTGCATAGGAATAGCGTACAAGAGGTACCATATCGTCACCATGTCCACCAAGAACAAATCCTGTAATGTCTTTCACAGAAAGGTTTAATTCTTGTGAAATGAATGTACGGAAACGAGCTGTATCTAATACGCCCGATTGACCGATAACACGCTCTTTCGGGAATCCTGCTTCTTTAAATACAGAATATGTCATTGCATCAACTGGATTTGTTAATACAACAATAATCGCATTTGGTGAATGTTTTGCAATGTCGCGCGTAATACTTTTCATAATTTTAGAGTTTGTTGCTACTAAGTCATCACGGCTCATACCAGGCTTACGCGCAATACCTGCTGTAATAACGACAACGTCAGAATCAGCAGTATCTGCGTAATCAGATGTACCAATAATGTTAGCATCAAAACCTTGTACTGGGCTCGCTTCTAACATATCTAACGCTTTCCCTTTTGTTGGATTTTCCAGCTGTGGAATGTCCACTAATACAACATCTGCAAGTTCTTTTTGTGCTAATAAGAATGCTGTTGTTGCTCCTGTAAATCCTGCACCGATGACTGAAACTTTCTTGCGTTTGATTGTCATAATTTACCCCCCGCTTTAATTATGCGTTTTTGATTATCGCTACATCCATGTTTTTAATAAGTTCATTAGCGAACTCAGAACATTTCACTTCTGTTGCACCTTCCATTAAGCGTGCGAAATCATAAGTTACTACTTTTGATTCAATTGTTTTCTCAACTGAATCAGTTACTAAATTCGCAGCTTCGTTCCATCCTAAGTGCTCTAATAATAATACACCAGAAAGAAGAACAGAAGATGGATTTACTTTATCTAAACCTGCATATTTTGGAGCTGTACCATGTGTAGCTTCAAAGATAGCATGTCCAGTCACATAGTTAATGTTTGCACCAGGTGCAATACCAATTCCACCTACTTGTGCAGCAAGTGCATCCGAGATGTAGTCTCCGTTTAAGTTCATTGTTGCAACAACATCGAACTCACGTGGACGAGTTAAAATTTGTTGTAAGAAGATGTCTGCAATAGAATCTTTTACGATGATTTTCCCAGCAGATTCTGCTTCTGCCATCGCTTTATTCGCTGCATCTTTACCATCTTTTTCAACGATACGATCATATTCAGCCCAAGTAAATACTTTGTCGCCAAATTCTTGTTCAGCTACTTCGTAACCCCAGTTTTTGAAAGCACCTTCTGTAAATTTCATAATGTTTCCTTTATGAACTAATGTAACAGAAGAGCGTTTTTCGTTAATTGCATATTGAATCGCAGCACGAACAAGACGCTTTGTCCCTTCCTCTGAAATTGGTTTAATACCAATCCCTGATGTTTCTGGGAAACGAATTTTATTAACGCCCATTGCTTCTTTTAAGAATGCAAGAACTTTTTCCGCTTCTGGAGAACCTTGTGCATATTCAATACCAGCGTAAATATCTTCTGTATTTTCACGGAAAATAACCATATCAGTATCTTCCGGACGTTTTACAGGTGAAGGAACACCTTCAAAGTAACGAACTGGACGTAGACATACATATAAATCTAATTCTTGACGAAGCGCAACGTTTAGAGAACGAATACCACCGCCAACTGGAGTTGTAAGTGGACCTTTAATTGCGATTAAATATTCACGAATTAAATTTAAAGTCTCTTCTGGTAACCACTCGCCTGTTTGGTTGAATGCTTTTTCCCCTGCAAGCACTTCTTTCCAAACAATTTTCTTCTCACCATCATATGCTTTCTCAACTGCTGCTTCTAGTACGCGAGATGCTGCAGCCCAAATATCAGGACCAATTCCATCTCCTTCGATAAATGGAATAATCGGATTGTTTGGTACATTCATAACACCATTAGTTACAGTAATTTTTTCACCTGTCGTCAATGTGATAACCCCCATGTTTGAAATTTCATATGTATGAAACTGAGGGAATAACCCCTCAGTTCAAACCGTTAGTCAAATTAAAATATTCTAATCATTATATCTTTCCGAAAAAATCAGACTTTTGAAAGCGTATTTTCACTATCAAAATAGTGTTTTTCACTTATCGTTGCGCAATTGGAACATACACTTGATGCGTAGGTCCATCATAATCAGCACGCGGACGGATTAAACGGTTATTTTCATATTGCTCTAGAATATGAGCTAACCAGCCTGACATACGGCTAATCGCAAAGATAGGTGTAAATAGGTCATGGTCAACTCCTAAACAATGGTATACAGAAGCTGAATAGAAATCAACATTTGGTGGAAGACCTTTTTCTTTTGTTACAATGTCTTCAATTTTGATAGACATATTATACCATTTGTCTTCTCCTAAAAGCACGCATAATCTCTTAGACATTTCGCGTAAGTGTTTCGCGCGTGGATCACCATGCTCATATACGCGATGACCAAATCCCATAATTTTCACTTTATTTTGAAGAGCATTATGAATATATGATTCTACATTTTCTTCTTCGCCAATTTCAGTTAACATCTTCATTACATTTTCATTTGCCCCGCCGTGAAGAGGACCTTTTAATGCACCGATTGCTGCTGTAATACCAGAATACACATCTGAAAGTGTAGCTACGCAAACACGTGCAGTAAATGTAGAAGCGTTTAACTCATGATCTGCATGAAGTACAAGTGCCTTATCAAAAGCCTCAATTTCAACTTCATTTGGCTCACGATCATTTAACATGTACAAGAAGTTTGCAGCTAATGATAGATCTTTTCTTGGCTCAACAACATCTAAACCTTTGCGAATTCTTGCATAAGCCGCAATTAAAGTTCCGACTTGAGCCTGTAATTTAACCGCTTTCAAATAATTAGACTTTCCATCCATTATTTCAGCGCTCTCATCATATAATGATAGCATGGAAATCGCAGTTCGTAAAACCGACATCGGGTGCGCGATTTTTAAATCTACTTGTTTCAAATATGTTAAAATTTCACCTGGTACTTTATAGTATTCAGATACAGTTTCACTAAATTCCGCTAGTTCTTTTTCGTTAGGAAGCTTGCGGTGCCATAATAAGTATACTACTTCTTCGAACGTAGCATTCTCAGCTAAATCATCAATATTATACCCAACATAAGTTAATGTATCATCAATAATAGAGCTCACAGATGATGTTGTTGCTACTACCCCTTCTAAACCTCGAATAACAGTCATGACATTCTCTCCTTTTCCTGAAAATTCTCCCAACCTTGCTCCTTATATCTATTTGCTCCCCTTATAAATTATGAACGCTCGTTCACTCTTTAGGCAAGCAAAATGCACGTTCATGCAAATTTGTTGCGATGTTCCCCTCTAATTGTCCATTACTTACAGGGAAAGCATGAGCGTGAATGTCTCTCCGAATCCTCACGCTCTGAACAACAAGTTAGTGAGGAAAATGAATTCCGAAGAGTTTATGATAAAAACAACATAAAACAATATCATTATAAAATTGTTTTATGTTGTTTTTATTTTATCTGGTGTAAAGTCTCTGCTGTTATGTAACTTTTCAAAGTTTCTAATCCTATTATAAACAATTATCTGACTTTTGTGAACAGGAAGAATTCAAAATTTTTATATTACTATAAAATTCCTTATTTAAACATTTGTATAATACTCATAACTGCATAGGCAATTCCAGCCCCAATTAACGGACCTACAGCAACTCCATTAAATAAAGCTACAGCTATAATTGTCCCAAAAACAAGTGCGGTTGTAATATGAGGATCAGTCGTTAATAATTGCACCCCACCTTTCGCCAATAAAGCAACCGCTACTCCTGAAGCTAAAGCAATCCATGCATAGTATGATTTCGCCGCTTCTCCAAGCTGTTTAAACCCTATTTCCCCCGTCGCAATTGGGACAAGCACCGCAATTGTAATAACCGTCACACCGAGGTTAATTCCTTTCGTTTGTAAATAAGGAAAGACTTTATCGCCTAAAAACGTAAACTTCAATAAAAATAACACTCCAACAGCTACAGTAAGCGATTGGTTTTTAGCAATAAGTCCTATAATAAGTAGTATGAATAAAAATAACGTTGACTGACTAATCATGATTGCACTTCCTTTCTGAAAATAATGAACTTGTTTCCAAACAAAAATACCCTTAAACCTATCGTTATACATGCTATACCGATGCATATTTGACAATTATATAAAGAAAAAAATTGATTTTCATATACATTCCAAAATTACAAACAAGACTTTAACCAGAAAAAAATAAAGCATGCATATACATTTAAAAGCGGATGTCTCTCCTTTCTTTTATAATAAGAAACAGGTAAAATAAAAAAGAGAGAAAATGAAGTTTTTACCATATAGTAGAAGCGTCACCAACAAGCTTCTGTAGTCATTAATCCGCTGCAAAAGCAGGCTAAATCCATCATTCCACTATAACATAAAGTGCAACTTTGATCAGTGAATCTCACTAGTTATAAGTTGAACGAATTAGGATAATCCAAATTGGAATGGGAGGTATACATCTTTGAACCGGAACTTACTATATATGATATTACGACTCATATTTGTCATTGCAGCAACGGTAGTTGGGTTCTATACATTGCTGCACATGTCAGGCCTGATCTACCCTTTTATTATCGCTTTTGCATTCGCTTATTTGATTAATCCTGTCGTCAATTTCCTTAATCAAAAACTACAATTCCCTCGCGCATTAGCGGTACTCGTTAGCTTAATTCTCGTATTCGGAGCTATCGTCGGACTCGTTACATACCTTGTAACTGAAGCAATATCTGCCACAACATACTTACTACAAATTGTCACAGTGAAGTTTCCAGATATCGTTGCATTCGCCCAAGAATTTGCACTTAATCATATTATGCCTCTCTATGATGATTTAATTTCTAAATTTAATCATCTTGGAGAACCACAGCGATACACTATTACACAAAACATTCAAAACTTAGGCACCGGAGCAACGACACAAATGAAAGAACTTTTAACCGCCATTATAAGCGGATTAACAAATTTCATTAGTGCATTACCAACAACTTTAACTGTCCTTGTATTCGTCTTATTAGCCACCTTCTTCATTAGTTACGATTGGCACCGTCTTGCTCATAAAGTAAGAAAACTTCTACCTAATCGTTTACACGGATACGGAAAAACTATTTTTGTCGATTTAAGAAAAGCTTTGTTTGGTTTTGTTAAAGCGCAACTTACACTCGTATCTATGACAACTATCATTGTACTAATCGGCCTTTTAATATTACGCGTGCCATACGCAATTACTATCGCGATTATTACAGGGGTTGTAGATTTACTCCCGTATTTAGGAACTGGAGCCGTCTTCGTTCCTTGGGTTATATACGTATTTTTCACAGGTGATACTGCATTCGCCATCGGTCTTCTCATCCTATACATCGTCGTGATTGTCCAAAGACAAATCATGGAGCCAAAAGTACTTTCATCTAATATTGGACTCGATCCATTAGCGACACTCATCGCTCTATTTGTCGGCTTTAAGCTCTTTGGTTTTTTAGGATTAATCATCGGTCCAGTCATATTAGTACTACTTAATACATTACACAAAGCTCATGTATTCCACGATTTATGGAAATTCATTAAAGGCTCACCATCAAAATAATGTTTTCTAACTCATACACAACAAAAAATCAACTGTAATCAGTGGGAAATTCCCACTGATTATTCACTGTACTTTTTGCACTACTACATTTAAAAGGGGATTTCCTAAAAAAGGATAATTCTCTTATTTTTTTGCATAAAAACGCATATTTCAGGCCGGAAATACATTTTTATTCTATTTATTCTATAATTATTACTTACATTTATTACTTTTTATGTAAATGAATAAATATACAAAACAAGGCAGGTGAACCCTTTAATCAGTAATTTTTCTTCTCCTATCTAACTTCTGCTCACTAGTCGAATCTTACTACATGCAAGAACATCACCCTAATGTAACACTTTTCATTCACAAGAACCCTCTGTATCCTATCGTTTAATAACTAACAATAATCCACCCCCAACAAGAAGCTAACAATTGACTATAAATAGCAAACAAAAAAAATAACGCGTAGATCGCTATAATCTACGCGTTATTTCTGAACAATAATAGTAGTTCTCTTTCTAAATTTCCAATCAATCCACTTCATAACAACCGGCTTCAATAAAGCCCTCGTTACAGGAACAACAAAGATAAAACCTATTATATCCGTCACATATCCAGGCAGTACTAAAAGAATACCTCCTACGAATATAAAAATACCATCTAGAACCGTATCACCGGGCATTTCTCCTCTATTTAACCTAAATTGAATCTCTCTAAGCACTTTAAACCCTTGTCGTTTCGCCAAATATACACCAACAATACCCGTAAATACAATCATAGCGAACGTAGACCATAAACCTATTACATGACTCGATCCTATCAATACCGCAATCTCGATCGCCGGTATTACAATAAGTAAGAATAGTAACCACTTCACAGCTCCACACTCCTTCATATTTCATTCAAAAGGTGAAAGCATCACTTTCCACCATCCACCTTACAAAACCCCGTACGAGCCTCTTAAAACGCTCATACAAGCTTTACAAAGGACGAATAACCCTCTTCCACTAAACATTATAATAAACGTTTTTCAAAGCGATTTCAGGCATTTAAAGCTAGCTCTATACTTTTTTGTGTAAAAAAAAGAGAAGGACTCCGATCCTTCTCTCCGTATTACTTCTTATAGCACTTCCGCATGTCCATTATAAACAATTCCGCGCGCTGCATCAACTGTTACTTCTTGGCCACTTTTTAAAGTTGTTGTTACGCCGTTTACACCAACGATAACAGGAATACCGATTGATACACCTACAACAGCTGCATGGCTTGTTAGACCGCCTTCTTCTACAACTAGAGCTGCAGCTTTTTCAATTGCAGGAATCATATCTTTATCAGTGCTTGTTGTAACAAGGATATCACCTTTGTTTACGTTCGCTACAGCTTCAGCAGCTGTTTTCGCTACAACTACTTTACCTTTTGCAGCTTTACGACCGATTCCTTGCCCTTTAGCAACTTCTTCACCAACAACGTGGATTTTCATTAAGTTTGTTGTACCAGTTTCAGCAACTGGAACACCAGCAGTGATTACTACAGTATCTCCAAGTCCGATTAGACCCGCATCCATACCTGTTTGAATTGCTGTATCTAACATTTCGTCAGTAGAAGCTGCACGTTTTCCAGCCATAAATGCTTGAACACCCCAAACAAGTGCAAGACGACGTCCTACTTGCTCGTCAGATGTTACAGCTACGATTGGAGATTTCGGACGGTATTTAGAGATCATTTTCGCAGTATGTCCACTTTCTGTTGGAGCTACGATTGCAGCTACATCAAGAGCAAGTGCTGTGTGCGCAACAGATTGGCTAATTGCATCTGTAATTGTTGGAGTGAACTCTTTAATACGTTTTTTGAACATATCTTCATATTGTAATGATTTTTCAACACGTACCGCAATGTTAGCCATCATTGTTACAGCTTCTACAGGGTATTGACCCGCAGCAGTTTCACCTGAAAGCATGATTGCATCTGTTCCATCGAAGATTGCGTTTGCTACGTCACTTGCTTCCGCACGAGTTGGACGTGGGTTACGTTGCATAGAATCTAACATTTGTGTTGCAGTAATAACTGGTTTGCCTAATACGTTACATTTTTTGATTAGACGTTTTTGTACTAATGGTACTTCTTCTGGTGGAATTTCTACACCCATATCACCACGAGCAACCATTAAACCGTCAGAAACTTCTAAGATTGAATCGATGTTGTCGATACCTTCTTGGTTTTCGATTTTTGGTACGATTTGGATGTATTGAGCGTTATGCCCTTCTAATAATTCACGAATTTCTAATACGTCAGATGCTTTACGTACGAAAGATGCTGCGATGAAATCAACTTTTTGCTCGATACCGAAAACGATATCTTGTACGTCTTTTTCAGTGATACCAGGAAGCTTAATGCTTACGTTTGGTACGTTAACACCTTTTTTATTTTTTACAGTTCCGCTGTTTAATACTTTTGTACGGATGTCTCCGTCAGCTTTCTCGATTACTTCTAGTTCGATAAGACCGTCATCGATTAGAATACGAGAACCTGGATCAACATCATCATAAAGACCAGCATAAGATACAGAGAACTTCTCTGCAGTTCCTAATACTTGTTCAGTAGAAAGAATTACTTCTGCACCTGTTACAAGCTCAGCTTGTCCGTCTACGAAGTCATGTGTACGGATTTCTGGACCTTTTGTATCAAGTAAGATACCAACTGTTTTACCAGTTTTCTTTGAAGCTTCACGAATATTTTTAATACGAGCTCCATGCTCTTCATGGCTACCATGAGAGAAGTTTAAACGAGCAACGTTCATACCCGCTTCCATTAATTGCTCTAATTTCTCAATACTTTCACTAGCAGGACCTATAGTACATACAATTTTAGTTTTACGCATATTGCACCTCCGAAAATTATGAAACCGTTCCCAAATACAAGGCATTAAGCCAATTAGATAGATAATTCTTTAGATAATTGATACATATCTTTATCGATTGTATGCTTTTGAGCTAACGCTTCGATAATGTCATGATCAACAAGTTTATTATTTTGAATACCAACACAACGTCCGCCATTACCAGCAATTAACAATTCAACTGCTCTTGCGCCAAGACGACTAGCTAATACACGGTCTTGTGCACTTGGTGATCCACCACGTTGCACGTGACCTAATACAGTTACACGAGTATCAAAGCTTGTTGCTTCTTCAATGTGCTTACCGATGTCAATTGCACTTCCAACACCTTCAGCTACAACGATAATACTGTGCTTTTTGCCACGTTCACTACCGCGTTTCAGACGAGCGATAACATCTTCCATGTCATACTTTTCTTCTGGAATTAAGATAGTTTCTGCACCATCAGCTAAACCAGCCCATAATGCGATATCTCCAGCGTGACGTCCCATTACTTCGATAACATATGTACGTTCATGAGATGTAGCTGTATCACGGATTTTATCAATTGCATCAATAACAGTATTTAAAGCTGTATCGAAACCAATTGTGAAGTCTGTTCCAGGGATATCATTGTCGATTGTACCTGGTACACCTACACATGGGAATCCTTGCTCAGTTAATTTTTTTGCACCTTGGTAAGAACCATCTCCACCAATAACAACAAGTCCTTCAATACCATGTTTCTTTAATTGCTCGATTCCTTTTAGTCGTACTTCTGGGTCTTTAAACTCAGGACATCTTGCTGTATATAATTTTGTACCACCGCGGTGGATAATATCGCCAACAGAACCAAGTTCTAATTTTTCAATATGACCAGAAATTAAACCAGCGTATCCATGGTAAATACCATATACTTCAATATCATGGAAAATCGCTTTACGAACAACTGCACGAATGGCAGCATTCATACCAGGTGAATCTCCACCACTCGTTAATACACCAATACGTTTCATTTGTACTCACCTCATAAAGATTATTTGCCTTATAATAAAATAACACGAAAAAATACAAAAACACAATGGAGAAGATGTGTCTTTTCATAATAAAAACGTGCATTCGCGAAGAGGAACGCACGCTTTTCTTATTTTATCCCAATGGAAGCGTTTGAAAACGAAACTTGCCCAATTTTCATATATTTTTCATAACGTTTTTCGATTAATTCATCTTTCGAAATTCCGCTTAATTGTTCAAAAGTTTTCTTAAGCATTAAATCTATATTTTCTGATTGTTTCAAAATATTACGATGCGCTCCGCCTTTTGCCTCTGGAATAATTTCGTCAATTACACCTAATTCTTTCAAATCTAATGCTGTGATTTTCATCGCTTCTGCAGCTTCTTTTGCTTTACCAGCATCTTTCCAAAGAATCGCCGCCGCACCCTCTGGTGTAATAACAGAATAAGTGGAATTTTCTAGCATATGAATGTAATCTCCTACTCCAAGACCTAACGCACCACCGCTACCACCTTCACCGATAACAATGCAAATAACAGGTACAGTTAAACCCGCCATTTCAAATAAATTACGAGCGATAGCTTCACTTTGTCCACGTTCTTCAGCTGCTTTACCAGGATAAGCTCCCTTCGTATCGATGAAACAAATAATGGGACGATTAAACTTCTCCGCTTGTTTCATTAGACGCAGTGCTTTTCGATATCCTTCTGGATGAGGCATCCCAAAATTACGACGAATATTTTCTTTCGTATCTTTTCCGCGTTGGTGCCCAATTACAGTTACAGGCATCCCCTTATATTTCGCAATGCCGCCGACAATCGCTGCATCGTCGCCAAATAGGCGATCTCCATGACATTCAAAAAAATTAGTAAATAAGTGCTCAATATAATCGAGCGTTGTCGGTCGTTCTGCATGACGAGCAATTTGAACACGGTCCCATACTTTCATATTGCCGTATATATCTTCCTCTAGTTTTTCTAGCTTGTCTTCCAAAATACGAATCTCCTCACTGAAGTCCATCTGGCTGTTTTTCGTATAGTCTTTCAGTTCACGAATCTTATTTCTTAGCTCAACAACTGGTTTCTCAAATTCTAGCTCTGCCATACAGCCATTTCCCCTCCTTGATGAACTTCTAAAATCTTACGGAGTGATTCTCTCATATCATCACGATGCACCACCGCATCTAATTGACCGTGCTCTAGTAAAAATTCTGCCGTTTGGAAATCTTCTGGCAGTTTCTCACGCACTGTTTGTTCAATTACGCGTCTACCAGCAAATCCGATAAGTGCACCTGGCTCTGCAAGATTGTAATCACCAAGTGAAGCGAAACTCGCTGAAACCCCGCCCGTCGTCGGGTGAGTCATAACAGAAATAAATAACCCTCCTGCATTACTATGCTTTTTCAAAGCTACGCTTGTTTTCGCCATTTGCATTAAACTTAATATCCCTTCTTGCATACGGGCACCACCCGACGCAGTAAAGATAATAAATGGAACCTGTAAGTCGTATGCCTTTTCAACCGCACGAGCAATTTTTTCTCCTACAACAGAGCCCATGCTGCCCATTCGAAAACGAGAATCCATTACTGCAACAACAACAAGCATGTCATCAATTGTTCCTTCACCAGTTACAACCGCTTCATACAATTCAGTCTTCTTACGATCGTTTTCTAGTTTCTCTTCATATCCCGGAAACTCAAGTGGATTTAGTGAAACCATCTCTTTGTCATACTCACGAAATGAACCTTCGTCCAATATACTATCAAGGCGTTCCCATGCATTCATCGGATGATGATATCCACAATTCACGCATACTTTTAAATTTTTAAGAAGCTCTTTCGTATACATGATTTTTTTACATTTCGGACATTTTGTCATAACGCCATCTGGTACATCTTTTCGTATTTGTTCTGAAGGTATTGCAGCGTACTTTTTCTTTTTCACGAATAAATCTCTTAGCACAATTTGACCCCCTTCGTTGAGAGCTAAGGTTAGCGTAAGAAGAAAATGGGGCTAACACCAATGTTTGATGTTAGCCTTATCTTCTCAATCTGTCTAATAACCTCTCTCTTTACGTTTAACTTTAACCGCTATGCGGTAGAATGTTTGTCATAACGTGTCATGGTCATTTCGACAAATTTTATACATTACGAGTGAAACTGTATATTCTCTACTAATTCATCGTAAATTTTTAACGCATCATTTTCTTGTTTCACTTCCAAAGTAGCATAAAGCTTTCTATAGATTTCGATAGAATCTCCTGAAACTTCACAAGAAAGAGTTGCAACGTAATCATTTACGATCATCCAAATGCGATAGAGTAAATAATTATCGAATTGTTCAATAAGTGTTTTAAAGAACGTTTGATGAAGCACCGGAATTGAGCTTTCATTTTCTTCAAGCACTTGGTGTAATTTACTTAGTACTCCAGAAAACGTTTCTTTCGGTAAATTACATACAAGTCGAATCATATCTTTCTCAAGCAATCGTTTTGTTTGTAATAAATCACGAATTGTTTTCTCATCTTGCAGCAAGAACGGAGCAATTAATTGTACAAGACCGTTATCGTAAAAGTTTCGAATAAACGTCCCCTCACCACGTCTCGTTTCAATTAATCCTACCAGTTCTAAAGCACGTAATGCTTCTCTTACAGAGGAACGTCCAACATTTAAGCGTGAACTTAACTCACGCTCAGATGGCAAACGATCTCCTGCTACTAAACAATCCTCTTCCATAATGGAACGGATTTTTTTTACAATTTCGAGATATACTTTTGTATTTGATGATGTCAATGGAAATTCCTCGCTTATTCTTTACCAATCAGCGCTAATCGTTTTGTTTTCTCAGCGACTTCATTTGGATCTACTTGACGGCGAGCCACTCCTGTCTCCATTGCTGCTTTCGCAACGTAAGCCGCTACTTGAGGCGCTACACGCGCGTCAAATGGCGCTGGAATGATATGGTCTGCATTCAACTCATCCTCTGATACAAGCTCTGCAATGGCTTGTACAGCTGCCATCTTCATTTCTTCATTAATTTGTGTCGCATGTACATCAAGTGCACCGCGGAAAATACCTGGGAACGCTAGTACATTATTTACTTGGTTCGGGAAGTCAGAACGACCTGTTCCAACAACAGCTGCGCCCGCTGCTTTTGCCAATTCTGGCATAATTTCTGGAACCGGATTCGCCATTGCAAAAATAATTGCATCGTCATTCATTGTACGAACCATCTCTTCATTTAATGCACCTGCTGCAGATACACCAATGAATACGTCCGCACCTTGTAAAACGTCAGCTAAAGAACCTTCGATACGATTCTTATTTGTATATTTTGCAACTTCATCCTTCACCGGATTCATACCGACAGGACGACCTTCATAGATTGCACCTTTACGGTCACACATAATAACGTCACGTACACCATAGCGATATAAAAGTTTAATGATTGCAATACCTGCTGCACCTGCACCATTTGCGACAACTTTAATGTCGGACATTTTCTTTCCAACTAACTTCAGCGCGTTCACAAGACCTGCTACTGTTACGATAGCTGTTCCGTGTTGATCATCATGGAATATCGGAATGTTTGTCTCTTTTTTCAAACGTTCTTCAATAACGAAGCAGTTTGGTGCTGCGATATCTTCTAAGTTTACACCGCCAAAAGTTGGCTCCATTAATTTTACAGTTTCAACAATTTTATCTACATCGTTTGTATTTAAGGCAATCGGGAATGCATCTACGCCAGCAAAGCTCTTGAATAATACAGCTTTACCTTCCATTACTGGAAGAGATGCTTCAGGTCCAATGTTACCAAGACCAAGTACAGCCGTTCCATCTGTCACAACTGCTACCATATTTCCCTTCATTGTATATTCATATACCTTACTTTTATCGTCATAAATTTCTTTACAAGGCTCTGCAACCCCTGGAGAATATGCAAGACTTAAATCTTTTGCATTTTCTACTTTTACTTTTGATACAGTTTCTAATTTTCCTTGATGCACTTTATGCATATGAAGTGCTTCTTCACGAAGTGTTGACAAACTATCCACTCTCCTCAAATTATTCTGGCTGATATCAACTTCTCCAAGTGGTCTGACCACGAACACTACTACTATAATAATCGAAGTGTAGGGAAATTGTCCATTATATTTTCACAACGACATTTTCGTCCCCGACAATTTCACGAAGTGCTCCTAAGCATTCTTCACTTGGATGAATCGATAAACTTCGAGATAATTGTACCATTTTATGTTCCTTTTCATAATAAATTAGTACTTTCGTAAAACCTGAATAGTCAAACAATATTTTCGTAACTTGATTTACAAGCTTTTTTTCATATTGAGACGGCAATTTCACGTAAACAGATGCTTCTTTCATTCCTTCATAAACATCCATTTCTTCTAGCGGATATAGTCCATTCACGATCCATTGCAACTTATGATTTCTTTGCTCAATCGTACCATCAACTAAAACAATTTCCCCTTCTTGTAACCTGTGTGAAAAATGTATATACGTTTCTGGAAAAATGACGGCTTCCATTTCATCATTTTGATCACAGAATGTAATAAACGCCATCTTTTGCAACTTTTTCGTACGAATAACTTTCACACTTGTTATATATACGATTGCTCTTTGTACTTTTTTCTTATGTCGCATCGCCTGAGCAAGAGATGGGATTTCTAATTCTTTTCCTAACTCCGCATACTGCGCTGTCGGATAGCTAGATAAATAAAAACCGAGTGCTTCCTTCTCCTTATTTAACTGTTCAATAAAGGATAGCTCTTCTCCTTGTACATATTTTGATTTCGGAACAGCATCCCCTAAATCAAAGTCACGTGCAAGATTTGCATACTCTAACGCCCCTTTAAGACTTTTCCATAACGTCGTCCTCGAAACACCAAAATCGTCAAAACATCCAGACCAGACAAACGCTTCTAAATTTCGCTCTGTTACAAATTTTGATGGCATACGAAGACAAAACTCAAATAAATCTTCGAACATTTTTTTCTCTCGTTCTTCGAGTAGCGCAGTCACGGTAGCCATTCCGATATTCCGAATCGAAAGTAAACTATATCGAATCGCATTCCCTTCTATTTGGAAGTTGTAACCACTTCTCTGAAGAGACGGCGGTAAAACGTGAAAACCTTTCCGCTTCGTTTCTCGTACATACTGCACAATCTTATCTTCATTTCCAATTGCGCTTGATAATAACGCAGTCATAAATTCCAGCGTATAATTCGCTTTTAAATATGCAAGCTGATATCCGATCATACTGTAAGCTACAGCGTGACTTCGGTTAAAACCGTAATTCGCAAATCTTACAATTAAATCGTAAATTTGTTCTGAAGATGTCTCATCGTATCCGTTTTCCAAACAACCTTGAACAAAGTGCTTACGTTCTTGATCTAAAATATCACGATTCTTTTTACTCACAGCACGGCGCAGTAAATCCGCTTCTCCAAGCGAAAATCCAGCTAACTTCGATGCGATTTGCATTATTTGTTCTTGGTATACGATTACGCCGTATGTTCGTTCTAAAATGGGCTTTAAATCCTGATGTAAATATTCAATTCGTCTTTCCCCATGCTTCGATTCAATAAAGGTTGGAATTTGTTCCATCGGTCCTGGTCTGTATAAAGAGTTAACAGCAACTATGTCTTCAAATTCATTCGGTTTTAACCCGCGAAGTACATTTCGCATACCACCTGATTCAAGCTGGAATACACCTGTTGTATCCCCTCTTCCTAACAATTGAAACGTCTTTTCATCTTGAAGAGGTAAATTTCTTATATCAATTTGTTTCCCAGTTTTTTTAACAATAAACTTTATAATATTTTCAAGTAACGTTAAATTACGTAAGCCTAAAAAATCCATCTTGAGCAATCCAAGTTCTTCTAGTGCATCAGCTGGATATTGCGTAACATAAACATCGTTATGCCCTTCTTGAATCGCTATACTTCCCGTTAACGGTTCTTGGCTCATTATAACGCCAGCTGCATGAATAGACGTATGACGCGGTAATCCCTCTACACGTTTTGCAATTTCAAACACACGCTCATGCAAAAGATTCCCTTGTATAAACTCACGGAGCGATTGCGATTCCTCATATGCATCTTTTAACGTTATACCAAGCTTTGATGGGATAAGTTTTGAGAATATGTCGATATCTCTTGGCGGGAGCCCCATTACACGAGCAATGTCTCTAATTGCGGCTTTCGCTGCAAGAGTTCCGAACGTTACAATTTGAGCGACACGAAGCTGACCATATTTATCTTTCACATATCGAATCATCTCATCACGTCTTATATCTGGAAAATCAATATCAATATCTGGAAGTGTCACACGTTCAGGGTTTAAAAACCTTTCAAATAATAAGTCATATTCAATTGGATCAATATCTGTAATTTCCAATACATAAGAAACGAGTGAACCCGCTGCCGATCCACGGCCTGGCCCAGTTAAAATACGATTTTCATGTGCATATTTCATAAAGTCCCATACGATGAGGAAATAATCGCTAAATCCCATACGAGAAATCACATGTAATTCATGATTCAAACGCTGTATATGCACTTCTTTTGGCGTACCATATCGTTTACTTAAGCCTTCTTCACAAACACGGCGCAAATACGTATCATTCGTCTCGTTAGATGGAACAGGAAACTTCGGTAGTTGATTTACATGGAAAGGAATTTCTACTTGGCAACGTTCCGCGATTGTTATTGTATTTTGAACCGCTTCCTCAGCATGAGAAAAGAGTGCTTCCATTTCATCCGATGACTTTAAATAATACTGATCCGTTTTCATTCTCGGCCTATCTGGATCAGTCATTTTCGTTCCGCCTTCAACAGATAATAAACATTCATGAACAAGTGCGTCACTTTGATTAATATAGCGAACATCATTTGTTGCAACGACTGGAACGTTTACCTTATTAATAAATTCAGGCAGTTTTTCTTGTAAAAGCAGTTCATCTTGAATCGCATGATGCTGCAAACTTATATAAAAATTGCTGAACATATTTTGATACGTATGAGCTACTTCTTCAGCCTGACTCTCTTTGTCTTCTAATAATAACTGTTCAATTTCTCCGTCTTTCCCTGGTGAAATTGCAATTAATCCTTTCGCATAATGAGCAAGCCACTTCTTCGGAATACCTTCTTTTGACTTCGTCATAATGCTGCTAGAAATCTTTAATAAATTTTGATAGCCTATTTCATTCTCAGCAAGTAAGACAAGTGGATAAGACCTTTCTTCTTCTTCACTAAAAATAGAAGCTGTTAAGCCGATAATAGGCTGTATACCATTTTTCTTGCATGCTTTATAAAACGGAATAACTCCATACATAACATTTTCATCTGTAATGGCCAGCGATGAAAATCCAAGCTCTTTCGCCCGAATGACAAGCTCATCAATTTTGCAAGCACTTTTTAATAAACTAAAAACGGTTTGACATTGTAAATGCACAAACTTCACTGTTGTACCCTCTCTTTACCTATTTGACTACTTTTATTATAGGTGATGAGGAAAGCGGAAATCAAAACATACTTCTCATACTTTGTCCATATATATGAAGAAGAAAGGGGAATGACGATGGATGTAAGAGAACATACTTTTTTCTCTCTGCTTATTATTAGTTACTTTATTGCCTTTGGAGTTATACTTGGTGGTTCATTAATTGGCGGATTTGGTGCATTTCTCATCGGAAAACCAGCTCTAACTTATATTAGTCAATTTGCTCAAAACTTAAGAATTTGGGCACTCGTTGCAGCAATTGGCGGAACGTTCGATACCTTCTATAGCTTTGAAAGAAGCTTCTTTGGCGGAGATATGAAAGATATCGTAAAACAAATTCTCCTTATTTTTTTCGCAACTGGTGGTATGCAAACTGGTCTTATTATTATTAAGTGGCTTACACAGGAACATGTATGAGAGTACCGAGTGCCAATACAGCCAAAAGGTGGTATTTAGTTTTAGCTGGTGCTGCTGTTGGAGGGATTTTGAGCTGGTTTATTTTTTTGTACATATACGGTGTTTTTCAGCAGGAACAAGCTAGTAAAATAGCAGAACAAAAAGAAATCATCGAGAAACAAGAAGCCAAACTCCACGTCCTTCTCGAAGACCAAGAGAAATTGAACACAGAAAATAAACGACTCTTAACAATTCAAGAAATCAAAATAAAAATTATAAATCGAAAAAAATATGATTTAGACAATCTTACACTTGAAAATATGACCACCTCTATCCATAATGATCTCCAGCATCTTTTAACGAAAAACATTCAAAGCATCGCAAAAAATAAAGACCTACTCAAAAAAGTCATCGAAAATAAAACGTACAAACATTACGATCGTATATACCGCTTTAAAGTAGACACAGTCTCTTTTGATACCGTACTTGAAATTAGTATTGATATAGAGAAAGAAAAATAAAAAAAGGAGGGCCTCAGCGCCTCTCCTTCTCTTTCGTTCAACATACAACTTCTTATTTACATAGCTCACGTAAATCAGCAAAAAGGCGATCCGCTTCTTCCCAAGAAGATGCTTTTGCACCAGAAGCCATCGGATGTCCTCCGCCATTATATTGCATTGCTAATTTATTAATAACTGGTCCTTTTGAGCGAAGACGAACACGAATAACATCATCTTCCTCTAAAAATAGAACCCATGCCTTTAATCCATCAATATTACCAAGCGCCCCGACAACACCAGATGCTTCAGTAGAAAGTACATCAAACTCTTCTAGTACCTCTTTCGTTAATTTAATGTATGCTGCGCCTTCTTCTACCATCGTGAAATTTTGTAAAATATAACCGTTTAAACGAGCAATCTTTTCTTTTGTCTTATACATTTCATTGTATAAATCTGTGAATTTCACGTCCATATCAACAAGCTCACTTACGTAACGAAGTGTTTTCGCTGTTGTATTTGGGAATAAGAAACGACCTGTATCACCGACAATACCCGCTAAAATAAGGCGAGCTGCTTCCTTTGATATCGTTAATCCTTTATCTTTTCCATAACTGTAAAACTCATAAATCATTTCACTTGTAGAACTAGCTGTCGTATCCACCCACGTAATATCTCCGTACGGGTCTTCATTCGGATGATGATCAATTTTAATTACCATCTTTCCTTTTGCATAACGTTGATCACAAACACGCTCTTGATTTGCTGTATCACAAACGATAACAAGTGCATCTTCATATATACTATCTTCAATATCATCCATTACTCGTAAAAACGCTAAAGAAGGCTCGTTGTACCCAACCATATAAATATTTTTCTCTGGAAACGATTCTTGCAGAATTGTACCAAGTCCGCACTGAGAACCTAACGCATCTGGATCCGGACGTACATGACGATGAATAATAATTGTATCAAACTCTTTAATTGCTCCTAAAATTTGCTCATGCATATGTATAATCTCCTTTTTATTCAACTTCTTCATTTTATCCCGCATTAACGTGTAGTAAGACTCCCACCTCAAAAGTATTAAAAACAATGGGGCAAAATTAATTTGGAGCCCGGATGCACGTAAAAGCCCGATTGGTGAGGGCTAATAATTAGTACGTGGGATCTCCCCACACTAATTAAAGTTTCACTTTATCCCCCATTATAACGGAAAACATTTCATACATGCGAACAATTGCTTTATAATAAAAATTAGAAAGTTTAGATTTTTTTTTTTTTCTAAAATGTTATTTTTATACCAATCGATGGGAGCGTGTATTATGCCAGTATTCGTCTTTTGTATTATCATCTCATTTGTGTTGTACCTCTTCTACAAAACAAAATTCTTTCGTACAAACCGTCCAATGGAGAAAGGTTGGCTCTCAGGAAAATCCGCAATGGCACTCGGCTTATTCGTCCTATTCTTTGGGATAAACCAATTCTTTTTAGAACTTTCAACTGCACGCATTATCGTTGGTGTTTTGTTTATTTTACTTGGCAGCGCGAGTACATTTAATGGATTTCGCCAATATAAACATTTTTTACCATTAGCAGTCAAAGAAGCCGAATCTTATAAAACAACGTAAAAAAAGCATCAATATTGTGATGCTTTTTTACGTCCCTTCACTTTCAAAATCGTATATGCAACAAACGCAGATGGTATATTAAAGAGATTACCTTGCACGTGAAAATGTAATTGTTCTTCTTCAAAAGACATCTGTTTGTATAATTCTTGCTGAGATAATCCTGTTCTTTTCTTTTTTTCATGCAATCCTTGTAAATATAAATATTGAATTGGTATCATCACAAGAAAGTAAAAGAGTGCGATACCACCAAAAAAGAGTACTTCTGATGACATATGGTATACCACCTTCCGACATCTATTATCTTATAATACAGTTATAACATAGTATAAACTGAAATTAAATTAATATTCTGTTTTTTAACCATATAATTACGTCTCCGCATATATATCCTGCTAAAACTCTTCCACATCTTTAGCAATAGCTTCAAAGCCCAATAAAACAAAAAAGATGGAACAAACCAAAGCGATTTGTTCCATCTTTTTATTTATCGATCAATTGCACCATAAGTAACGCTTTCCCGACAACATTACCTTCATGATGCACTTCTACATCAACCTTACCAAATTTACGCCCAATTTCTAATACTTTCGGATGAACCGATACAACATTATCAATTTGAACCGGCTTTACGAAATAAATTGTTAAGTTCTCAACAATTGAATCGCTCTTCTTCTGCGCACGAATGACGCGGTTTGTTGCTTCTGTCACAATTGTTGTGAATACACCGTAAGATAACGTCCCGATTGAATTCGTCATTTGTGGTGTCACTGAAAATTGATATAAATGCTCATTTTTCGCTTCTTTCGGCGTCATAAATTGATTCGTTACAATGTCATCAATCGTTTCACCAACTTGTGGTTGACGCTGAATCATCTGCAAGGCCTGAAGTACATCTTGACGACTAATGATACCTTGCAATTTATTTCCATCCTCCACAACAGGAAGTAATTCAATACCTTCCCACACCATCATACGTGCTGCAGCTGCGACAGACATTTTTCCATTTACCGTAATCGGGTGTTTCGTCATCACTTTATCAATCGGTGTATCTTTCGCAACACCAATCATATCTTTCGAAGTTACGATACCTAACACCTTTTTATTTTCATCCACAATTGGATAGCGTCCATGCATCGTCTCTTCATTGTACTCATGCCATTTCTGCACTATGTCACTAGGCTTTAAATATAGTGTTTCTTCAATTGGTGTTAAAATATCTTCAACGAGTACAATTTCTTTCTTAATAAGTTGATCATAAATTGCACGGTTAATTAACGTTGCGACCGTAAATGTATCATAACTACTCGAAATAATTGGCAATTTCAATTCATCTGCTAACTTTTTCACATGCTCTTCTGTATCAAATCCACCTGTAATTAATACAGCAGCCCCTGTTTCTAATGCTAATTGATGTGCGTTCGTACGGTTACCGATAATAAGTAAGTTCCCCGCTTCTGTATAGCGCATCATCGCTTCTAATTTCATAGCCCCAATAACGAATTTATTTAACGTTTTATGTAGTCCTTCTCTGCCCCCAAGTACTTGACCATCGACAATGTTAACGACTTCTGCATATGTCAGTTTTTCGATATTCTCTTTCTTCTTTTGCTCAATTCGAATTGTTCCGACACGTTCAATTGTACTAACATACCCTTTATTTTCTGCATCTTTAATTGCACGGTAAGCGGTCCCTTCACTTACACTTAAATCTTTCGCAATTTGCCGCACAGAAATTTTATGCCCTACTGGCAGGCTATTAATATGTTCTAAAATTTGATTATGTTTGGTAGCCAAATGGTTTCACCATACTTTCTTTTCCCTAAATTCTTCATGTGTTGTATTTTCAGTATACTATATTTCCAAAACTGTTACACTCTCTCTTTGTATGTCTGTACTATTTTTTTTATAACAAAATGCTCCTTACATTACACCAGTCATTCTATTACAACAATGTAATGGTATTGTCATCTCGTTCGATGGTTTGTCCACACGCTTCAATATACAATTAAGACAAGAAATGAAACAAAGGAGTGGATACATTATGAAAAAATTTTTAGAGGTTGTAGGTGCTGTATTTTTAGCTTTCGTAGACGGGAAAAAAGTTGCAATGGAGTTGAATGAAACACCCGAACAGCCACGTACAAAAAGAAAAGAATTACCTAAACAAATACAAACTTTAAAAACTGTACTACACACATAAAAAACCCTTCACTTGTCGTTTCAAATGAAGGGTTTCTTTTTTATAGTGTAATACTTTCTCCAGCTTCTAATACTTTCCCTGTACAATTTTGTAGCTTTTCTACAAATTGATATGGATCTTGTTCAATAACCGGGAACGTATTATAATGCATCGGTACAATTGTTTTCGCACCAGTCCATTTTGCAGCTAAAACAGCATCTTCTGGCCCCATTGTGAAATTATCGCCAATTGGTAAAAATGCTACATCAATATTATTAAGTTCTCCAATTAACTTCATATCAGAGAATAACGCAGTATCTCCTGCATGATATACCGTTTTCTCCTCTGCCGTAAACAAAATACCAGCTGGCATACCTGTATATGTAATCGTCTTATTTTCTTCATCAATATAACTAGATCCGTGGAATGCTTGTGTGAATTTCACTTTACCAAAGTCAAATACATGTGAACCTCCAATATGCATTGGATGTGTATTTACACCTTGCCAGCCTAAAAATGTCGCTAATTCAAATGGTGCCACAACGACCGCATTATTTTTCTTTGCTAACGCTACTGTATCCCCAACATGATCACCGTGTCCGTGCGATAAAATAATCGCATCAACTTTTACATCTTCAGCCTTTAAATCTGTTTTCGGATTTCCTGTTAAAAACGGATCAATTAAAATAACTTTTCCATTCGTTTCAATCTTTACAACTGAATGCCCGTGATAAGATACTTTCATCATTACATTCCTCCCCTATTCACATTCTCACTTTTTATTCTACATGATTTCTCAATTACCTGTCTTTTCTAACATCTATTTACTTGTCATAACGCTTTCATCCGATGTAAAGTTATATTTGTAATTAAATATCTCGGGGGTGCCAATCGATGAATGCTAGATTAGAAAATTTAATGCAATGGCTAAAAGAAAAAAACGTAGAAGCTGCGTTCTTAACTTCTACACCGAACGTTTTCTACATGACGAACTTCCACTGTGAACCACATGAAAGACTACTTGGTATGTTTGTATTCCAAGAAAAAGAACCTATTTTAATTTGTCCTAAAATGGAAGAAGGTCAAGCGCGTAACGCTGGCTGGGCACATGAAATCATCGGATTTACTGATACTGACAGACCATGGGATATGATTGCAAAAGCAATTAAAGATCGTGGTATTGATGCAAATGCAGTTGCAATTGAAAAAGAACATTTAAACGTAGAACGTTACGAAGAATTAACAAAATTATTCCCAAATGCAGCTTTCAAATCAGCTGAAGAGAAAGTTCGCGAGCTTCGCTTAATTAAAGATGAAAAAGAACTTTCTATTTTACGTGAAGCAGCTAAAATGGCAGACTATGCTGTTGAAGTTGGTATAAATGCAATTAAAGAAAATCGTAGTGAGCTAGAAGTATTAGCAATTATTGAGCATGAATTAAAAACAAAAGGCATCCATAAAATGTCATTCGATACGATGGTATTAGCAGGTGCAAACTCTGCTCTTCCACACGGTATTCCAGGTGCAAACAAAATGAAACGCGGCGATTTCGTACTATTTGATTTAGGTGTAATCATTGAAGGTTATTGCTCTGACATTACACGTACAGTAGCATTTGGTGATATTTCTGAAGAACAAACTCGCATTTACAACACTGTACTTGCTGGACAACTACAAGCAGTTGAAGCATGTAAACCAGGCGTTACATTTGGTGCAATTGACAACGCTGCTCGCTCTGTTATCGCAGATGCAGGTTACGGAGACTTCTTCCCACACCGCCTTGGTCACGGACTTGGAATTAGCGTACACGAATACCCAGATGTAAAAGAAGGCAACGAGTCTCTATTAAGAGAAGGTATGGTCTTCACAATCGAGCCAGGTATTTACGTACCAAACGTAGGCGGCGTTCGTATTGAAGATGATATTTACATCACAAAAGACGGATCAGAAATCTTAACGAAGTTCCCGAAAGAATTACAATTTGTGAAATAATAAAGTGAAACTTTAATCAGTGGGGGTTTTGTTCATCCCCCACTGATTATTAGCCTTCACCAATCGGGCGTTTACGGGCAGTTGATCTCCCACCTAACTTCTTTGCTCCAGCCGAATTTTGAGGTGGGAGTCTTACTGCCCGACAAATAGCGGGATAAAAAAGGTAGCTTGATTGCTACCTTTTTCTATTTCTCTACTAGTTCAAATTTCTCTACAATCATTTTTGCTGGGTAGCTTTCAAGTATTTGAGAAGACCATACATTTATTTTATCCCCTGTTTTTAATTGATCATATGCGTTTTTATCCTTAAAGCTCAAGACTGTATCTGATGGATGCTCTTTATTCATTTGTTGTTCCATATAATTTTGCAACTCTACTTTTGTTTCAAACGTTTTATCGCCGACAAAAAACACCGTGTCATTTCTTAATATGATATACCCTTTATATTGCCCCGTCCGATTTTTGCTCTCTCCAGAAAAAGTAACATACGAATTCGAACAACTTCCTAAAAAGAAAATACTAATAAAAAAAAATAATGCTCTCTTCATAATGACTCTCCATTCAAAAGCACTTATTTCTTGTCTATTCCTTCCTCTCATTATACTATCAATATACAGAATTTTCTAAATTAGGAGGATTTATATGTTACAACAACAGTTAGAAGAAATTCGTACTAATAATTACATAATGGCTAACACAATTCATATTGATTCCTTAAGTTCCAGCATGCTTCAACATATCGGTGTTACCGATAGCTATTTAAGAGACAAACTCATTTACTCTACTTTTTATCATCTAATCAAGAAGGACTATATTTCACACACCCACTTACAGAAACTATTATCAGAAAGCATCAGTGAAAACTATTTATTCTATAAAATTCATACAGATGACGATGACGCTGTATTTACCCGTGCATTTACAACATTATTAATCGCACTCATTATTGATGCTGATACAAATCATAATTTCTTATCACAGACTGATATTTTAAATGTGAAAGATAAATTAATTCTATATATGAACAAAGAACATGATTTCCGTGGGTATGTGCAAGACCACGGCTGGGCACATAGTATCGCTCATGCTTCCGATACATTTGAAGCACTTGTTAATAATCCTAAACTGGAAACTTCACATTACGAAGAAATACTACAAACTTTATTAAACAAAGTTTGTGTCCATTCCATTTATTACAAATATGAAGAAGATGAGCGTATCGTTTATCCGATTGTCGCAATGCTACAAAATGATCTAAAGGAAGAAGTACTCATAATAGCCCTCGGTGATTTAGTAGCTCAATTACAAACTCAAAAACAAACACTACACATTGAATCGTATGAATTTCTATACGGAAATATAAAATCTTTCTTACGTAGCTTATTTTTCAGACTACGCACACTGTCTATATGTAAAAAAACCGAATGCGAAATTGAAAAATTACTACAAGAGCTTCCTAAATATTATTAAAAAAGAAGGCCCTTTAAAAAGTGCCTTCTTCTATTTCACTAATATTTAATTGAAATTTCACAATCCAAACTGAGAAAAGGTGGACAAGAAACGCAAACACCATACATGCTCCACTTAAAAAAGTTAATATAGGATGCGAATACACGTGCCCTAAACCATAGGATATTACCACGAGAAATATTGTTATGTAAATATAAATTGCTCCATGTATTTGCTTCATATTAGCCTCCTTTTCCCATATTATAACATAAATTTTCTGATTATTCACATTAATTAACTGTAATTAATATTTCTCCACTGTTACACCTCTAACAGCCGCCTTAATATAAGGTGCTCCTTGTAAACTTTGTAAATCCTCTGTTTTTCCGGTTACGACTACTCCGTATATTGGTATGTCTTTTGGGTTGGTGTTTTTTACTTCCTTATAGTTTGTCCTAAAATGGTCTTGAAATCCCCCTTTATTTTCACTTAAAGATTTCATAGAACCAATAAATCCTATAGAGTTTCTTTTAATATCCTCGTACTCATCTTTCTTTCTATCAGCATAACTCCCCTGAAATCCAAACACAGCTTTTGATTTCTCTATTAATAATGATTCAAACGTATCATTACTCATTCCGCTCTCCTTTCTATATACTCAACGTTTGAGAGCGTAAAATGTATACAGCTTTTCTAAAAAAATTTCATAATAATAAGCACATCTTCGCCAATGTGCTCCTCTCAAAAATACTATTCTATTATTTCATCGCTTCCTTCACAACATCTTGAATCATAACGACTTCCGTTTTCATATCGACAGCCGGAGCATCCTCATCAATACATTCATACCAAAACTCCAAATGCTTTTTATCAATTTCATGATGAGAATTTTCGACATGAGCCCCACCTTCTCCTTGCACAGAATACCAATATAAGTACTCTTCTCCATCTCTTATTTCCCGGAAAATTGTCTCTACATACATCTTTTCGTCGTTTAATGTCAAAAGCACTTCTTTCATATTGTCATTAAGAAGCTGCATCCATTCATCTACACGATGACTTTTACCTTGTTTCACTTTAAATCTCGTTAACTCCACATTCATTTTTATTCCCCCGTTCTCTTACGTACAAACAAACTATATTCTATTGGATTATGAAAACTTAATTTACTAGCTAATTTTTGCGAAGGAATATTGTCTACATTACAATCCCAGCACGGTGTAATATCGTTTTGCATGCAATGTTCAATGAAATGTGTTGCGACAGCTTGGGCTAACCCTTTCCCTTGATGCACTTCATGCGTTGCAATATCAATTTCAGCAAAACTATTCCCTCTAAATATTGAGACGCATTCAGCTATAATTATCCCATCTTGTTCTATACAAAATCCAAAGCCATTATTCAAAAACACTTCTTTTGATCCCCAATATTCTTTGTAATAATCCTCTGTAAATTCATTACTTCGTTCTATATCACTTTTATCAATACGTTTAATTTCATATGTATTTTTGTTTAATTCTATTTTTCTATCTTCAAAAACTTCTCTTTGAAATTGAAATGTCGTTCGTGGGATGTTCCGAAATGCATTACTAAAGTACTCTTCAATCATCATTTCCCACTCTTCACTCGAAGTGAACAGTGTAAATCGTTTCTCTGTTTTTTCAATGGCTGTTTTTATATACGAAAATAAATCTTCGTTATAACTTTGGTCTTGAGTGTCACCAAACAAATAATAAATACCATTAGTGGTGACGATTAGTCCTGCTGTTAATTTCTCATTTATAAAAATCTCACCATTTATGTTTTGATCACAAACTGCATACGCAAAAGTCGTTGTTCGTTGATTCCCTTCTAAAAGTGGAATTACTTTATCGTATTCTTCAATCTCTAACCTTCTCATACGACCTCCACAATAACCGTATCCGCCTCTATATTTTCAAAACAAAGATTTACCGTTCTCTTTAATGCTCTCGTTCTATGAATTGTTCCTGCTGGAATTAAAATGGAATCGTTCAGCTTTAAAACTGCTGTTTCTCTATTTTGAAAATCAATAAGTAATTCCCCCTCTAATACAATGAATAATTCATCCGAATTAGAATGATAGTGCCAATCATATTCACCAGTAAACACAGCAATTCGTAAGCAATGACTATTCACATTTGAAACGACGAAGTTTTTATGTTGGTCTTTAATATCTTTTGTTAATTCTAATAGATTTACTGTTTCCATAGTTCTCCCCACCCAATTCCCTCTATCGATTTTCATTTCTCGTTTAATTCCAAATTATCACAAAAATATACATTGTAACAAGCGAATTTTCTCGTAAAGTTTTGTTTACTTTTTGTAAAGTTTCATTTACTTATTACCTAAAAATGGATATGATAAATGTAACAAATTTACAAAAAGGAGACTTTGTATATTTGATTAAAAATAAAGTAAAACAATTCCGCGTCGTTAGAGACATCACCCAAGAGCAATTAGCCTCCTCTGTTCAAATCACTAGACAATCCCTCATCGCTATCGAGAAGAGTAAATACAACCCAAGTTTAGAATTAGCATTGAAATTATGTGAGTTTTTCAACTGTAAAGTAGAAGATTTATTTCAATTAGATAAAACTGGGGAGGAAAAAGAATGAAAAATACTTTTAATCAAGAATTCATTTTACATCTTACCATTTTAGTGTTAGGATCGACTTTTCTTTATTTCAATAGTAGCGATGAAGAAAAGATTCGTTCCGTCCTTCTATTCACTGGCGTATACATACTCTTAGCCTTGGTACTATTTGTAGTGAAACGAATATTCTTTAAGAACAAAAAGAAAGAGTCCGAGAAATACCCATTACCTGAGACAGATGAAAGAATTGAAAAAATGGGCTTAAAATTTATGGCGCAAATTTTCGGTCTTTCTCATTTAATTGGCTCTGCGATACTATTTGTTTTATATATCACTAACGAAAATTCGACGATACGAGTAGAGTATGCCCTGTATTACTTGTTTGGAATTCTTTTCTTCACAATGATGTTCGGCTTGAAAATTGTGAAGAAATTAGATAATTAGTTTAAACAAAAAGACCCTTCCTACAAAGGAAAGGTCTTTATTTTATTTCTATTATGATAAAGCAGGAGCTTTTTCAAGAAGCTCTTTCGCATCAGCATATTGTAAGCCGTGCGCTTCTGCAACCGCTTCGAATGTTACATAGCCATCTAATGTGTTAATACCTTTTAATAATGCAGCGTTGCCTAGGCAAGCTTCTTTGTAGCCTTTGTTAGCAATTTGTACTGCATATGGTACTGTTACGTTTGTTAATGCAAGAGTTGATGTACGTGGAACCGCACCTGGCATATTTGCAACTGCATAGTGAACAACACCATGTTTCTCATAAGTTGGGTTGTCATGAGTTGTAATACGGTCAGTTGTTTCGAAAATACCACCTTGGTCAATCGCAATATCTACAACGACAGAACCTGGTTCCATTGATTGAATCATTTCTTCTGTTACAAGTTTTGGCGCTTTTGCACCTGGGATTAATACCGCACCGATTACAAGATCAGATTCTCTTACAGCTTCTGCAATGTTGTACGGGTTAGACATTAACGTTTTTACTTGGTTTCCAAAAATATCATCTAATTGACGAAGACGTTCTGCACTTAAGTCGATGATTGTTACATCTGCACCTAAACCTACTGCAATTTTCGCTGCGTTTGTACCAGCTTGACCACCGCCGATAATTGTTACTTTACCGCGTTTAACCCCTGGAACACCTGCAAGTAAAATACCTTTTCCGCCTTTGTTTTTCTCAAGGAATTGTGCACCAATTTGCGCAGACATACGACCTGCAACTTCACTCATTGGTGCAAGTAATGGTAAAGAACGATTGTCTAATTGTACTGTTTCGTATGCAATTGATACCACTTTGTTATCAATTAATGCTTTTGTTAATTCTGGCTCTGGAGCTAAGTGTAAATATGTGAATAAAATTAAACCTTCACGGAAATAACCGTATTCACTTGCAACTGGCTCTTTTACCTTCATAACCATATCTTGATTCCATGCTTCTTCAGCAGTTTCAACAAGTTTCGCACCAGCTTGTACGTATTCTTCATCTGTAAATCCTGATCCTACACCTGATCCTTTTTGAACAAAAACTTCATGACCATTTTGTACTAAATGTACAGCTCCCGCTGGCGTCATTGCCACGCGGTTTTCATTGTTTTTAATTTCTGTTGGAATACCGATACGCATTATTAGTTCCCCCTTGAGTTATGAAATGACCCCTGAATCATTTTTTTAAAGCGCTTTCTACACTCTTATATTCTAACATAATATCTCAATATTTGACAAAAAATAATACAAGTTTTCCGATAGATTTAATCTTACATTAAAGGACAGTATTATCCGTACCTCTCAGTATAAAGGATAAACTGTCCAATTATTCGAAACTTCACTTTATTTAATTCTATCGATGTCTATGAATAACATCAACAGCGCCGGTTACTTCAATAATCGTACCAGTAATCATATCGGAATCTTCTTCACATAAAAACGAAATGGTTCTTGCAATATCTTCGCCTGTTCCAGATCTACCAATTGGTGTGTTACTACCTTTCAGATTTCGCGCTTCTTCAATCGTTGCTTCTTTCATTTCACCAATTATATCACCAGGGCAAACCATATTCGCAGTAATACCATATTCCGCCTCTTCGTAAGATACTGTTTTCGTTAATGAAACAAGTCCTACTTTCGCAGCCGCAAAGGCTGAACGATAAATCCATCCAGGTGCGCTATCTGCCCCTTGAAATCCATAGTTAATAATACGGCCAAATTGCTGGTTTCTCATAATCGGTACGACAAGTTTTAATAAATGAAACACCGCTGTTAAATTACCCTGGATCATTTCATTCCATTCGTCTTCTTCGTAATCGACTAATTTTTTCCTTTCAAATACGTAAGGACCAGCATTATTAATTAAAAAGTCAATTTTGCCAAAACGGCTCATCGCTTCTTCTACTATTTTATGTAAATCTTCCTTTTTCGTGACATCAGCTTGCACGAACTGTAGACGGTCTTCCATATTTTTATATGTTTCTTTCATTGTTTCCATAGCAGTTATATCGCTATGATACGTTACTGTTACTGAATACCCTTTAGCCAATAGCTTTTCTGTTACTTTCTTTCCTAAACCTTTCGTACCGGCTGTAATGAGCGCATGTCTCACAAAACTGCCTCCTTTTAAATTGCCATACTTCATATGTAACAAGTTCTCGCTCCAATTACAACTAAAATGAATTGAAACAAAGTTTTCAAAATTCTGTAACGTTTTAACAGGCACATTACCATAATTTGTTTTATAATTAAGTTGTAAACAGTTATAAAAATGATTGGGAGGAATTTACTATGAATAATACATATACAAATATTTTAATCGCGGTGGACGGTTCTAAAGAAGCAGAAAAAGCCTTTAAAAAGGCAATTCAAGTCGCAAAACGAAACAATGCAACATTAACAATTGCTCATATCGTTGATGTAAAAGCATACTCAGCAGTAGAGGCGTATAGCCGAGCAATTGCTGAACGTGCAAATCTATTTGCAGAAGACTTATTAGAAGACTACAAAAAAACTGCGCTTGAAGCTGGCCTTGAAAACATTGAAACTGTATTAGAATTCGGTAATCCTAAATCTAAAATTTCAAAAGAAATTGCTCCAAACAATAAAGTAGACTTAATTATGTGTGGTGCAACTGGTTTAAATGCTGTAGAACGTTTCCTAATTGGTAGCGTCTCTGAACATATTATTCGCTATGCGAAATGCGATGTCCTTGTTGTTCGTGGTGATGAGGAGCAAGGTGATCTTTAATTTATAAACATAAATAGGGTAGACAAGAGGAAATCTCTTACCTACCCTATTTTTATTTATACTTTAGGAATTCGATAATCCGGGTTATGCTGTTCCCAACCACCTTGTGTATTTACACTCGTATCTCCATCACCATCTACCCAAATTGTGCTCCCATCAGGTAAAACTCTTTCATGGGGTGTTACATGATGAGTATTCGGATTTTCCTCCGTTGTATATTCTACATCAGTTGCTTCTGGAGCTGATGCTTGTGCTATACTATCACTTTCTACTCCCTCTGCAATTCCATCCGCACCATCAATTATATCAATAACTCCAACTGAGAAGACGCCTACAGCTGCAACTTTAGCTAATTCTTTTCCTGCTTCTATTGCTTTATCAGTATCTCCTTCTCGTATCGCTTGCACAGTTTCAACTCCCTTTTCTGAAACATGTACAACTCCGTTTCCAATCGTCCTTGCCGTATCCTGAACCGTTCCAATTATTTCTTCATATCCTCGTTTCGCTTGCTGTTTATCGTCTGTAATGAGTCCACCTATAGCATCATATGTCCCATCAGCAATATTCCCAACAATTTCCCCAGTTTTAACAGTAGCTTTATTGACCCCTTTTCCAACATCCTTTATGAAATTACTGTTCGTAACTTCTCCTACTGCTTCTATCGCACCGCCAACTACTTCAGCTGTAACTTTAGCCGCCGCTCTAGTTACTGATTTAATTAAACTCATACCGCATCCCCTTTTATTTAAAATACAAAATATAATATTATTACGATTTTAATTATATAGTTGCAGCATATACACTACAACTCATTTCACATATCTCACTATAAATACAAGGCAAGCTACAACAACAATGACAACTGCAAACACATAAGGCGGAAGGAACTTCAAAGACCATAGCGCCATCATTATCGTCGCAACCGTTAAGTACGTTTGCTTTGCATCTTCTGTCATTTTTTTACGAAGTAAGAAAACATACACATAACCGATTGGCGGCGTAATGAAGCAAAGAACATATATAATTTTTGATTTTAAATACCACTTGTGTTCTCCAAGTTTCTTTATGTCTTCTTCTATTCTCTTACTCTCTTGTTCTCTCGCTTCTTCTTCAATAGGATCTTCCTCTTCTCCTCGCTTTTCTTTCATATAAGGAAGAAAGTGCATGAAAAAATAACATGCAAATACAATTGCCCAAAATTCAATATCCAATCTTTCTAGTGGAATATGCTCACTAAAAAATGCAGCAGCAATCACTAAAGAAAAACAATACGTTGTCATCCAAAATGAACGTTTTCTCTTTTTCCGTTCTATTTCTTTTTTATCTTTTACTTCTTGTACTTTCTTTTTTCTAGAAAGCCATACAGAAATACAGCAATCTACTACAAATAAAGTAAAGATAAATATTGCTATATGTATTGTTTTTACATTCTCAAATGTAAATATTCTTGGGAATGCAACGTGTAATACAATTAGCGTATACAAAATTAACCCTACAAAATAAATACGTCTCATTTTCCATTCCTTTCTTATTTTCTAACATTACACTAACATACATTTTTTAGTAATAGACGGACAAAATATATGTGTTTAGAAAAGGAGGGTGCTACATGGATGATTATGAACGTATTATTTTAGATGTGAATGGGAAAGAAATCGAAATGTTAGATACGATCCGCACACATTTTAAAGAGAAACATGGTGTGGAAGTAAGTAATGGTGCATTACTTAGAGATTTGATGGATATTGAGTATATTCGAATTACGGAAGGTCGACATAAGTATGATTAATCAATGAAGCTTTAAGCCTAGAACATATTGTTCTAGGCTTAATTAAATCTATACGAAAAATGTTATAATTAGGAAAAAGAATGGAGGATACCAAAATATGCAATCTGAAAATATCTCAAAACATTTTCATACATTACATGTGCAAAGAAACCAGTTCCTTCCTAAGCTTCATTCACTTTCACACGAACAACTATGGTACAGGAAAGAGGACGGAAAATGGTCTATTGGTGAACACTTTTATCACTTATATTTAATTGCAAGAATGCTAAAAGTAGCGATTAAATTCTCTTTCACTCTTATTCCTTATGCCAAACTAAGAAAAAACGCCCCATTTGCAACTGACATACATGATATTTATGCCGAATATAAAGAAAAACACGGCAAAGGAATGAAAGCTCCTTGGATTTTAATCCCTTCAAAAAAAGTCTATTACTCTATGAATGTAAACGAATTAGAAGAATTACTTTCAAGTGAAACAGATGAAATAAAAAAACTAGTTCAAAATATAGAAGAAAATATTGCAGGACATATCGTATTTTTAGATCCAATTGCTCACTACCCTAACCTTATTCAATCTATCCAACTATTAGCGATTCATGAGAAGCATCATTTTATGATTATGAAAAACAATTATGAAATGATAGATACATACCTAAAAATCTAAATACAAAAAGGTAAGGTACTTTCTAAAAAAGCACCTTACCTTCTATATCATACATCATTTAACTTCCAACAAACGCTATGGCTAACCCCTTCGCCTTCTCCAAAGCTTTTTCAATTTGTTCAAACCCTGTTCCACCAGCACTGTTACGACGCTTTACAGCTGCATAAGGTGAAAGAACTTCATATAAATCTTCTTCAAATAACGGACTCATTTCTTTATACGTTTCAAGTGGTACATCTAATAAATAAATTCCTTTTTGTGTGCAATGTAGAACTAACTTCCCAACAATTTCATGAGCCTGACGGAACGGCAGTCCCTTGCTTGCTAAATAGTCAGCAATTTCTGTTGCGTTAGAGAAGTCTTGCGTCACAGCTTGCCCCATTTTTTCTTTGTTTACAGTCATCGTTTCAATCATGCCTGCCATAATATGAAGGCATCCTTCTACTGTTTTCACTGTATCAAACATGCCTTCTTTATCTTCTTGTAAGTCTTTATTGTAAGCGAGCGGCAATCCTTTCATTACTGTAAGTAAGCTAAATAAATTGCCATATACTCTGCCTGTTTTCCCGCGAATAAGTTCCGCCATATCCGGATTTTTCTTTTGCGGCATAATACTGCTTCCAGTTGCGTATTGATCGCTCATTTCAATAAATTGAAACTCTTGACTACTCCATAAAATAAGTTCTTCGCAAAAGCGTGATAAGTGCATCATAAGCATAGATGAGTTACTTAAAAACTCCAGTATGAAATCACGATCGCTTACCGCATCTAAACTATTTTCATAGATTCCATTAAATCCAAGAAGTTCCGCACTATATTCTCGGTCAATCGGGAATGTTGTACCAGCTAGCGCTCCTGCTCCTAATGGTGAAATGTTAATACGCTTTAACGAATCTTCATAACGATTCACATCACGCTCTAACATCCAAAAGTAAGCAAGAATATGATGAGCAAACGATATAGGCTGTGCGCGCTGCAAGTGCGTATAACCAGGCATAATGGTTTCAATGTTATTTTCCGCTTGATGAACAAGAACAGTTTGCAATTGTTTTGTAGCTTTTATAATATCTTCTACTTTTTCTTTTAAATACAAATGCATATCTGTCGCTACTTGATCGTTACGGCTTCGGCCTGTATGAAGTTTCCCTCCTACTTCACCGATTCTTTCAATTAACATCTTTTCAATATTTAAATGAATATCCTCAGCTTCTACCGAGAAATGAAGTTTATTCTTTTTCGCTTCTTCTAATAAATATTGAAGCCCTATCTTGATTTTCTCTGCTTCCTCTTTCGTAACGATGCCTTGCTTTGCTAACATCGTAACGTGTGCAATACTCCCTTTTATATCTTGGCTAACCAATTGCTTATCAAAGGAAATAGAAGCTCCGAATTCTTCTACCCATGCTTCCGCTTCTTCTGTAAAACGTCCGCCCCAAAGTTTGCTCACGCTTCCACCTTCTTCTGATTCACTTGGCTGTATACTTTTGTAGGTAAACCGAATAGTGAAATGAAACCAACTGCTGCATCATGATTAAATTCATCCTGGGCAGTATACGTTGCAAGTTTTTCATCATATAAAGAGTACTCAGATTTACGTCCTTCTACAATCGCATGACCTTTAAATAATTTCACACGCACTGTACCTGTTACATTTTTTTGCGTTTCTTGTAAGAAAGCATTGAGTGCTTGTTTTAAAGGTGAGAACCATAAACCGTTATAAATTAATTCTGTTAGTTTTTGCTCAATCATCGGTTTGAAATGAGCGACCTCTTTCACAAGTGTTAAATCTTCAAGTTCTTTATGCGCTGTTATTAATGTCATTGCCGCTGGGCATTCGTACACTTCACGAGATTTAATACCGACAAGGCGATTTTCTACATGATCGATACGTCCAACGCCGTGTTTTCCAGCAAGTGCATTTAACGTTTTAATTAATTCTGAAAGTGAATATGCAGTGCCGTTTAAAGTCGTCGGTACCCCTGCTTCAAATCCGATTTCTACAAACTCTGGTTTATTCGGTGTATCTTCTAATGCTAATGTCATCTCGTATGCTTCTTCTGGCGGCGCTGCCCATGGATCTTCTAAAATTCCACATTCGTTGCTGCGTCCCCATAAGTTTTGATCGATTGAAAACGGGCTATCTAAATTAATTGGAATCGGTATATCATTTTCTTTTGCATACGCAATTTCTTCTTCACGTGACCATTTCCATTCACGTACAGGCGCAATAACTTCTAAATATGGATTCAACGCTTGAATAGAAACTTCAAAACGAACTTGGTCATTCCCTTTCCCTGTACATCCATGTGCAACTGCACTTGCACCTTCCTGCTCTGCAATTTCTACTAATTTTTTCGCAATAAGCGGACGAGATAATGCAGAGACAAGAGGATATTTCCCTTCGTATAACGTGTGAGCTTGCATCGCTATCAATGCATATTCATTCGCATATTCTTCTTGAACATCAATCATATATGATTTAATTGCTCCTACTGAAAGTGCTTTTTCTTTTACAAACGCTAAGTCTTTACCTTCCCCTAGATCTAAGCAAAGCGCGATAATATCATAATTCTTCTCTTGTAACCATTTAATTGCAACGGAAGTATCAAGACCTCCGGAATATGCTAATACAACTTTTTTCTTCTCCATTTTGCATCCCCCTAAAGAATAAATATTCATCTTTTCTTATAATAATCCAAACTTTATCACCTTTCATAAAATGAATCAAGGGGAATTTATAATTTTTTTCAAACAATTCCGTCGAACTTCTTTCTTTTTTTATGTAAAATAGAGGCAGGAAACTGGAGGGGTGTCTATGAAAAAGTATTTTATATACAATGAACATCTAGGAATTGAAGTGCCGAACATACAAGAAAAATGGGAAGACATCTCTGAACAAGCGCAGCATTCTATTTTATTAAAATGGGAGCAAATTCGCGGAAAAATACCTGATCGTATACAAGAGCTTGAACATCATATTAATCAAAAACAACATTGTTTAAATAACGAAGATAATTTCGAAATTTCCTGTAGGCTTAATTCAGAAATTGCCGATCTCGCTTCAATTATTAACGATCTTTGGCTTTGGTATCGTCTAACGCAAAACGTATCTGAGGGAAAAGCACACCAATGAAAAAAGCATGCCCCTCATTTACTTTGGGTCATGCTTTTTTATCGTAACAAGCTTTGCAATATATTTCTTGCGCCGTTTTTGCTAAACATACATCAAACGGGCCTACTAATATACTTCTTTCTTTCGGCAACTTCACAAAAGCAACTAGCTCTTCTTCATATTGAATCTTTTTCTCGCAAATTGCACATACTAATTCCTTTCTCTTGAACATATCTTTGAACATGATTCATCATCCCCTTTTATCTATTTATATTAATATAATCTCAAAACAAGTAATCCTTGTAAAAAATGACACATCACAAATCATCTCGTTCATATACTAATGAAACGTATTTATGAATGAAAGGAGGCCTTTAATGTATGCGAGCTTTCATTATTATCGCTTTAACTTTTTTAAGTGTTATTAGTTGGGATGCATTTTTTAAAGATAAAAGTGACGAAAAAAAATACAACTGAATAAACAGCTATCTTTTCTTACTTATTGGACAAACTTCTAAAAACTGCCCAATCCTACAAAATCACTTAGGCTTTTCTACAAAAATATTTAAACATAACATTTTTTGTAGATTCCCTCCGGTTATTGTCGGTTTCCATCCGCATACATTTTTTGAAAGTATGATATAATAATATAAATCTTGAAGGAAGGGATTTTGATATCATGATCGCTCGAAGGAGCATGTGGCATCGTATTGACGAATCATACACGTAGCGTATTTTTTAGCTCAGATACTTTAGTCTAGCGAAAAAAATACGAGAGTGGGGAAATTATGATTGCCCGAAGGATAATTTGGCAAAAAAAAGACTCTTCTTACACATAGCGTTTTGTTTAGGACTTAATTGTTACTAGCTAAACAAAACAAAGAAGAGCAGGATTGCTAAATGAAGAATTCTACTCCACGTTTTGTTTAGTCGCTTTAAGACTTAAACTAAAACGAAGGTAGGGAGAATTGATGGACGAGAGGATTATTCGTTATTTCTTCAGCGACATATAGCGTAGTTAGTTTTACGTAAACTAACTGAAAGCTACATGTGAGCTCGTAGTTAGTTTACAACACCAAAAGGACTACTAACTACGGAAAGAAGGAATAACGATGAGGAACATCCAAAGTCGACAAATTATTAAAGAAGTTTTTATGGTTTTAATCGGTTCATTTATTTTAGCAGCAGCGCTATATCACATTCACTTCCAAAACCACTTAACAGAAGGTGGCTTTGTAGGTATTGCACTATTTATCCAAAATTTTTATGATATTTCACCATCTATTTCAACTGTAGTAATGGATATCCCTATTATTTTACTATGTGCTTCATTTTTAGGTAGAAAAATGGTTGGCTATTCATTCTTAGGTTCACTTTCATTCGGAGTATTTTATTCCCTTATGGAAAATTATTCTCCTTTTACGGTAGATTTATCAAATAATTTATTTGTAGCTGCAGTAGTTGGCGGTGCGTTAGCTGGTATTGGACTCGGTTTTATATTGCGATTTGGCGGTGCAACCGGTGGAGACGATATTTTAACAATTATATTAAGTAAACGAACTCGGTTTACAATTGGGCAAATTTTCTTCGTCTTTGACGCGATTGTTCTTGCGCTTTCATTATATTATTTAAATTGGACAGAAATTGCTTTTACTATTCTTTCGATTGCCGTACAGGCAAAAACATTGGATTTAATTTACTATCCAAAAACAGAAAAGAAAGCAGCAAAGCAACCCGTTTCTATTCCAATGTCCAAAAAACATGCGACAAACTAAAAAGCGAAAGGCTTCGGCCTCTCGCTTTTTTTCATGCTCTCTTTTCTTTTTCTAATATATAGCGTACTTGATAAAACTTATTTGCAAATTCAGTAACATTCCTCGTTAAGCGATAGTTCACTGTAGATCCAATTGCCATTCCAAGTACAGGAATGCCTTGGAATAATTTGCGACGAAGAGCATAAATCGAAAACGTCTTCAAAATTTGTTTTAACACAACCTCAGTAGAAGCTGGCTTTAACACCTCTTCGTCTCCTTCATAAAAGAATGAATCTTCTTGCTCAAGTTCTCTCAGTAAATTGTACCATGCATATTGCTGAAGTCTCGCCGGCAATAATGCTGCATGGAATACCTTTAACGCAAGCATCATTTCATACGGCTTGTTCACATCATGCCCAAATGATGTCGCAATAAGTTGTACAGCCTTCACATTTAATGCAATCATAACCGGAAAATCAGCCGTTAATAATAATAGACCGCCAGCACCTGTTGCTCCGCCTTGTACGAATGAATATAGACGATGACGTGCTGTTTGCTGCTCTGCTATGTATGTTAATTGATCAATAGATAACGCCTTCAAATCTTCAAGTTGCTCAATGGATTCATCAAATAATCTCGACGTTCCTAAAATACGATTACGTGCATCTAACTGTGATTGTGAACTTTGAATAAGTGCATGCAAATGAAAGAGCCATCCATCTGCTTTCGTAAAAAAGTCTTTTCGTTTTTTCTCAGGTAGTTTTGCAACTGTAGTATGCAACCACTTATCAAACATCTTTTGAAAATCGGTCGCTTCTTGCTCTACTAATTGCCCTTCCCACTCTTTTATATTTTCTAAAATGGCTTGTTCTCGCTTCGATCGCATCGCAACAACCACCTCGTTCGATTTTTTTCTATTGTATCATATTTGCAAATATGCTTGTACATGGCATGTTCTTTATTTACAGCCTAAGTCCAAACATCTATCCGAATATATGTTATCAATTTCTACTTAGCTACATTATAATCATCCTTATACAAAACAAATAAGGAGCGATTATACATATGTATCCACATGCAAAAGCTTTTGGCATTGCTATACATCAAGAGCGACTTCTCGTACAAGAATATCGTACAGGCGACGAAACATATTATCGTCCTCTTGGCGGCTCAATTGAACTTGGTGAGAAATCAGCAGATACCATTATTCGAGAATTTAAAGAAGAGCTTCATGCAGAAATAGAAGTTACCGATTATTTAGGATGCTTAGAAAATATTTTTTATTCGGGTGAGGAAATTGGTCATGAAATCATTCAACTATATTCTTTACGCTTATTAGACACATCACTATATGAAATAGAGATACTGAATATAAAAGATGAACAAACAGCCTCATATGCAAAATGGATTCCCCTCACTGCATTCATTCAAAAGGAAAAAATACTATATCCAGATCGAATTTTAAAATATATACAAAAAAAAGACGAAATCCTTTAGGATTTCGTCTTTTTCATGCATATATTAACCAATATCTCCAAGACGTAATACGTCACGAGCAATCATAACTTCTTCGTCAGTTGGAATTACGATAATTTTTACTGGAGAGTGTGGGAAGCTGATGAATGCTTCTTCACCGAATACGTTATTGCGTTTTACGTCGAAGTATACACCCATGTACTCAAGGCCTTCTAATACGCGCTCACGAATAACTGCACTGTTTTCACCTACACCAGCTGTAAAGATGATAGCGTCAACGCCTTTCATACGAGCTGTGTAAGAACCGATGTATTTATGGATACGGCTTACGAACACGTCAAGTGCTACTTTCGCACGGTGGTCGCCTTCTTCTTCTTTCGCAATGATGTCACGTAGGTCACTAGAGTAACCAGTAAGACCTAACATACCACTCTTCTTGTTTAATACGCTAACTACTTCTTCTACAGTTTGGCCTGTTTTTTCCATGATGTATGGAATTAACGCAGGGTCAATGTTACCAGAACGTGTACCCATTGTTACACCAGCAAGTGGAGTGAAGCCCATAGAAGTATCGATAGACTTACCGCCTTCTACTGCTGCGATACTTGCACCGTTACCTAAGTGACAAGAAAGTAGGCTTAAGCCTTCAATTGGACGACCTAATAATTCAGCCGCACGCTCAGTTACGTATTTATGAGAAGTTCCGTGGAAACCGTATTTACGGATGCCAAATTTCTCATAGTACTCATATGGTAAGCTGTATAGGAATGCAGATTCCGGCATTGTTTGGTGGAATGCTGTATCGAATACTGCTACTGCTGGTACGTTTGGTAGTACTTCTTGGAACGCTTTAATACCAACAAGGTTTGCTGGGTTGTGAAGTGGTGCTAAATCGCTTAATTCTTCGATATCAGCTAATACTTCATCATCAATTAAAACAGAATCAGCAAATTTTTCGCCGCCGTGTACAACACGGTGACCGATACCGCCAATCTCATCAAGAGATTTTACGATTCCGTTTTCAGTTAATTTCTTAAGAAGCATGTTAACTGCTACTGCATGATCTGGGATGTTTGTAATTTCTTTTTGTTTTTCGCCATTTACAGTAATTGTGAAGACACTATCTTCTAAACCGATACGTTCTACTAAACCTTTTGTTAATACTGTTTCACTTGGCATTTCAAATAATTGGAACTTTAAGGAAGAGCTTCCTGCGTTAATCGCGATGATTTTTGACATCTAGTCTTTCGCCCCTTTTTCTCTTGGTAGTTGTGTGGATCATTCCACAAACCGCTCGATTTTATCTAATTAAATTCACTCATTATGAAAACGTTTCATCATTAGTAAATTTTATACTCACGATTTTAATTTAAACATCGTCCGACATATATTTCAAGTGAAAAAATTGTAACACCAAGAAAAAAAATATATTACAGATTTCAAAAAGATTCAGTTAAATCTTGTATATATTAAAAAATATTCCATATTATATACAACTGTACTACATTAATCACTAACCCTGTTACATATATCTGGCATTACTTATGTGTTGCAAACCACGTATTTAGTTGATCCATCATGTTCTCCATAGCCTTCATGTTGGAGAATTTAGGTAATTCCACTAATAGTGCCTGTTTCGGCATTATTACATCCTGACCTTTCTTTTGGAGAACAAATATACTTTTTGCATTTTTCTCGTTTTTAAACATGGAAACAGGTAGCTGTAACAATCCTTGAATAAAGCATGTTTCTTTAATGAATGCATGTAGCTTTGGCGCTTGATCACTTTCAAAAATGAAGTTTGGTACTAAGAAGAATAAATACCCGCCTTCTTTCGTATGTTTCACACTTTGTTCAATAAATAAGTGATGCGCATATGACATTCCTTCATCTGCTTTTAATGTATATTCACTTGCACCGATTTCATTTGGATAGTAACCAATTGGCAAATCTGAAACAACTGCATCAACTGGATCAATATAAAGTGGCGCTAGTCCATCTTGATGGAAGAATTCGATTGCATGCTTTTGTAAATTCGCATTTACTAAAGCAAGTTTAATTAGCACTTCATCCACTTCTACACCAAATCCACTCATTGCTAGTTCTTCTTTGGCGCTATTAAACACGGTAGTCATTAAGTTACCCGTTCCAATTGCAGGGTCTAAAACTGTAATTTCTTTTTGCCCTTGCATAAATTTATGGAATAAGTAGCTCATGAACATTCCAACTGCATCTGGCGTCATTTCGTGATTCGCTTGTACGCCTTCTTTCATTCCTTTTAAAATGGCTAGCTGAAATGCTTTACGAATTTCTTCCCCTTTATATGTTTCTTCATTAAACGTACTATATTCACGATTCAACCTTTCAATTGTTGATTCGGATAATTCCTCTTGTAAAATCGCTCCCTCAAACAAGTTATCACCTGTTTCTACAAGCGCCTCTAAATATGTTACATCTAATTCTTTACGTAAAACTACCGTAGAAGAATCAAAAATAGAAAATAATGTTTCTACTGCCTGACTCACGTACATTCCTCCTTCTCTCTTTTACACATAACTTATATCATACCACAAAGTGATTTTTTCCAAAAAGAAAAAGCGACCTCCTGTAAAGAGCTCCCTTTTAAGTTATATATGATATAACGTTTTTTCTCATATATTGGTACCATTGAGCAGCAATATATGAGAAAAAACGACCTCTTCTAAAGTGAAACTTTAATGAGAGGTCGTCTTCTTTTACATTACTTTGCAGATTTAGCTGCTTCTAATGCTGCTTCATAGTTTGGATGGCTTGTACCTTCGCTTACGTATTCTACGTAAACTACTTTGTCATTGCTATCTACTACGAATACTGCACGAGCAAGTAAACGAAGTTCTTTCATTACTAAGCCATAAGCTTCACCGAATGAAAGGTCACGGTGATCAGAAAGTGTCGCAACATTTTCTAAACCGTTAGCTGCACACCAGCGTTTTTGAGCGAATGGTAAATCAGCACTAATTGTTAATACTTTCGTATTTTCAATACCTGCTGCATCTTCGTTAAAACGACGAGTTTGTGCATCACATACACCTGTGTCGATTGAAGGTACAACACTAATTAATTTTACTTCACCTTTGTATGTTTCTAAACTTACTGGAGATAAGTCATTTGCTAATACTTGGAAGTTAGGCGCTTGATCGCCAACTTTAACTTCTGTTCCAACTAAAGTCATTGGGTTACCTTTAAAAGTTACATTTGCCACTTGAAAATCCTCCCTTATTTAAACAAAATATGTACAATGTAAATGATAGTTTGTCCCTATCGATAATGCAAATAAAATCGCTTTATTTACAAAAAAATAAAGAAGCTAATCCATTGATTAGCTTCTTTACTCGTTAAATTTGAAATTCCGGATCATCTTCTTTTCGTTTATCCATCATTTCTTTCACTTTATCAACAGCTTGTGGCGCTAATTCAATTATTTTGTCAATGACATGTGTTTGTTTATCTAAATGTAAAACTTTCACACCATCTCCATTTATAACGAGAAAGGCAACAGGATTAATGGAAACCCCACCACCGCTACCTCCTCCAAATGGATGACGGCCTGAATGCTCTACTTTGCCAAATTCACTTCCACCAGCAGCAAAGCCAAAACTTACTTTCGAAACGGTAAGAATTACACTTCCATCTGCCGCTTTAATTGGATCACCAACAATTGTATTTACATCAGTCATTTGTTTTAAATGCTGCATTGCGGTTGTCATTAAACCTTGAATTGGATGGTCCATTCTATATCCCCCCTATGCTTGAACAGATTTATCTGTCATACCAGACTTTTGTTTTCTCATAAACATGAGTAGTTTTACCGCTGTTTTCACAGTACGAAATATGCGAAAGGAAGCCGTTAATTCACATCTTGATGCAAATCCCTTCCCTTGAAAAACAGGTGTAATTTCAAATTCTGGTACGTCGACAATATGCATATATTGTCCTACAACTCCAGCAGCCATTCCTTTTGTCCCCCATGCATATCCAGTGACAATTCCAGTACTAGCCGCATCACCTGCTCCAATTTGTGAATGCCATTTCCAACTATTGATTTTCACTCGTTTGAGAAAATCTTTAACAATAGTATGAACTTCTTGAAGCTTTTTTATCAGTTCTCCAATGCTATCAAGTTGTGCCATAATTTTATTATCTATTCCGCCATCTTTCTCAGCTTTTTCGATTTTCTGCCCCGTCTTTTTCTGCTGTTTTTCAATTCTTTCCAATACATCAAACGTATATCGAATCATCCATATTTTCACTTGAAATAAACACTGTTTTTCCATTTCTGAATATAAAAACGTCACCTTAAGCGATATTTTCGATAATAGTATTAGCAAAATAAAAAGTAGAAGAATTATCATTCCAATTACGAGCCATTTCATTCGTACCATCCTTTCACTCCATACCCATTATCGACAAGTTTATTCATCATTAAACAACCTTTGATAAAATTGAATATAAAAATTTTTCTAAAAATAAAAAGGGATTTTGACATTTCATATCGAAATATACTATTTGAGCATATTATTCAGAATGAAATCTGATGATATGCAGCACTAAAACTAGAAAATTTAACTGCAGTGGAGGGATACATAATGGCAAATCGTCGCAATTTATTTTTCTTTTATGGTGATGACAAAGTAACACTCGTTGAAAAAATGAAACCAGTATATCGTATTTTAGAGGAGAATGGATTTACCATATTAGATCATCCAAAAAATGCAAACGCTATCGTCAGCGTTGGAGATGATGGAACTTTCTTACAAGCCGTTCGTAAAACTGGCTTTAGAGAAGATTGCTTATACGCAGGTATTTCTACGAAAGATGAAATTTCTTTCTACTGCGATTTCCACATCAATCACATTGATACAGCCCTTCAAGAAATTACAAAAAACGAAATTGAAGTGCGAAAATATCCAACAATTAAAGTAGATGTAGATCATGGTACATCTTTCCATTGTTTAAATGAATTTTCATTACGCTCTAGCATCATTAAAACATTTGTCGTAGATGTACACGTCGACAATTTACATTTTGAAACATTTAGAGGTGATGGATTAGTTATCTCCACACCAACAGGAAGTACCGCTTACAATAAATCATTACATGGTGCCGTTGTCGATCCACTTATCCCATGTTTCCAAGTAAGCGAACTAGCATCTTTAAATAACAACACATACCGTACACTCGGATCACCGTTTCTTTTAAATCACGAGCGTACGTTAACTTTAACACTTAGACCAGATGGCAATGATTACCCTGTTATCGGAATGGATAACGAAGCACTTAGCATTAAACAAGTGGAGAAAGCCGTTGTTCGTTTAAGCGATAAACAAATTAAAACTGTTAAATTAAAAAACAATTCCTTCTGGGAAAAAGTACAGAGAACGTTTTTATAGTAATAAAATAACCGTCGAATTATGGGATTTCCATAATTCGACGGTTATTTATTTCCCCCGATTGGTGTGGTCAGCCATCTCTTACTATGCAGTCGCCATTATTGTCAGCTTTTGTCGGTAAATCGATATATTTTAAAAATCGCTGATATATTTTGAATTGCGGTCGATATATTTCAATAATCGCTGATATATTTCGAGTTGCGGTCGATATATTCCGAAAATCGCTGATATATTTTCACACGTCTTTTCTATAAACAATCTCCCCATCAATGACGGTCATTTCTGCCTGTACTTCTTTTATTTCTTCCGCCTCAATTTCAAAAACATTACAGTCTAATATCGTAAAGTCTGCTTCATATCCTTTTGTAATTTGCCCTCGATTTGCTTCTTTTCCAATTGCATACGCACTTCCTGTTGTAAATAAAGAAACCGCCTCATATACCGTTAATCTTTCTTCTGGCATATAGCATACGCCGTCAATAAAGCTTCTACGTGTAACAGCACTATATATACCTAAAAATGGATTCACTTGTTCAATTGGAGCATCAGATCCACCGTTGCAGTGCAACCCTGCGCCAAGTAATGTCTTCCAAGCGTACGCGTAACGAAGACGATGCTTTCCTAGTTTTTCAATAACTGACGGAAAATCCGATGAAACAAAGACGGGCTGAATATCAATAATTGCTTGCAAACTCTTCATTCTTTCAATTAATTCTTCACGGGCAAGCTGGCAATGAATAATGCGGTCACGTAATCCTTCTGCTGGTGGATATAATTCAAGCGCATCAATGACATATTCTAGTGATAAATCACCGATTGTATGAATCGCAACTGGCATATGTAAATCACGTGCTTTCTTCACTAACCCTGCAAGCTCTTCACGTGAGAAAATCGCAACTCCATTCGTTTCCTGCGCATCTTCATACGGCTCACTTAATAAAGCTGTTCTTCCGCCAAAAGAACCGTCAGAAAAAATCTTCATCGCCCCAAATTCAATATAGTGCTCATTTTCATATTCTTTTCGCTCATTCGCTACTTCATGATGAACGAGCAAATGTGCTTTAAATGGCATTTCTTTTATAACGTGTGAAAACGCATTGTACGTTTTTTCAAAGCCGCCATAATAATTTAAGTCTTCCGTGTGCCCGCCAACTAATCCGTATTGCCAGCAGTCTGAAATCGCTGTTTGCAGAGCCCTTTGCAAATACACTCCATCTATTTCAGGCTGAACATGTTTAATTAACTCTTGTCCTTGCTCATATAAAAGTCCTGTTAATTTATTTAATGAGTCACGACCAATTTTTCCGCCCTTTGGATCTTGCGTCGCTTCTGTTATGTTCGCTTCTTGCAATATGTATGAATTCACCCATGTCACGTGACGACAAACGCGCTTTAATAAAATCGGATGTTCTTTAGAAATCTCATCTAAATCACGTATATGAACATGTTTTGTATCTGTAAAATTATTTTCATTCCATCCTTCTCCGATAATCCAAGAGCCTTTTGGTGCTTCTTCTACTCGATTCTGAACAAGGGTAAGCACTTCGCTATAAGATTTGCAATTTGATAGATCTAGACGAAGTAACCTCTCCCCATGCCCAATAAGGTGCATATGGCTATCAACAAGCCCTGGAATCATCGTTTTCCCTTGTAAGTCACACGACTTCACTTCCGAATATCGATTTTCTAATTCATCTTTATTCCCCACATCAACAATGATGCCATTTTCAACGTAAACGGCGTCCACTTTTTCATTCTCTTCTCGCATCGTATAAATGCTTCCGCCATGCCAAATTTCTCCCATATACTCATCCCCTTTTTACTTTAGTCTACGAGATTAAAGTGTATAAAAAAAGCACCATTTCGATTAAAAATGGTGCTTTTCTAAAAATTATTTTTGTTCAGTAGGGTTCGTTGTAACTTGCCATTCAATATTAAATTTATCTTTCAATTGTCCGTATGCTGGGCTCCAAAAAGTTTCTTGAAGTGGCATGATAACTTCTCCACCTTCTTGTAACTTATCAAATACTTCTTTCGCTTTTTCTGCGTTATTAATTCGAATTGCGATTGTTACTTGAGATCCGATCGCATGCCCTTGACCTGGGAATGTATCAGAAATCATAAGTTCCGTATTACCAACTTTTAAATGAGCATGTAAAACGCGCTCTTTTGCTTCAGCTGGAATCGGGTATTCTGGATTTTCAGGCATGTCACCAAAAGTTTGCATTACTTCTACTTTTGCGTCTAACGCCTCTTTATAAAATTGTACAGCTTCTTGCCCACTACCATCTAAAACTAAGTAAGGATTAATACCTAAAATCATACGGACACCTCTTTTTTAAATTTATAAAATCGAACTTGTGTTCGTTTTTATAATATCATACGTTTTACATTTCATTCAACTATTTACTTCCTCATTTTCAAAATTATTTTGAAGGAAGCTCCATCTCTTGTTTTCTAAGTTCAATACGGCGAATTTTTCCGGAAATCGTTTTTGGTAGTTCATCTACAAATTCAATTTTTCGAGGGTATTTATATGGTGCAGTCAGTTCTTTGACGTGTTGTTGGAGCACTGGAATTAATGTTTCTTCGTTCTTTTCTATATTCTCTCTTAATACGATAAATGCCTTCACGACACTTCCGCGAATTTCATCTGGACTTGCGACAACCGCACATTCTCTTACGTATGGGTGTTTTACAAGTGCATCTTCTACTTCAAACGGCCCGATTGTATAGCCAGAGCTAATAATGATATCATCTCCGCGTCCTTCAAACCAAAAATAGCCGTCTTCATCTTTTTTCGCTTTATCACCGGTAATATAATAATCACCGCGGAATTGCATCGCTGTACGCTCATCGTCTTTATAATATTGTTTAAAGAGTGCTGGTGTTTCAATGTGAACTGCAATATCACCAACTTCTCCTACCTGTACTGGAACTCCTTCTTCATTTACGATATCAACATGGTTTCCTGGCGTTGGTTTTCCCATTGATCCTGGTCTAATATCCATCCCTTTCATTATCCCAACAAGTAATGTGTTTTCCGTTTGCCCATAACCGTCTCTTACCGTAATATCGAAATGCCTTTGGAACGTTTCAATCACTTCTCTGTTTAACGGCTCACCAGCTGATACAGCGCTATGTAACGCTTCTAAATTGTACTCATTTAAGTTTTCTACCTTTGCCATTAATCTATACTCAGTCGGTGTACAACAAAGCACATTCACCTTATTATCGCCTAATAAATTCAAATACGTTTTCGGTTCAAATTTACCGTGGTATACAAATCCTGTTGCACCTGAACCGAGAGTCGCTACAAACGGGCTCCAAATCCACTTTTGCCAACCTGGACTAGCCGTTGCCCATACAACATCATCTTCTTCGATTCCGAGCCAGTTCGGAGCGCTTGTACGTAAATGAGCGTATGCCCAAGCATGCGTATGAACAACTCCTTTTGGATTTCCTGTCGTCCCTGACGTATAAGATAAAAAGACCATATCTTCTTTATCTGTCTTCGCCATTTCTAACATGTCACTTTCTGTTTCTAATGCTGTTTTTAAATTCGTCCAACCATCTACTGAACGCTCGCTCAAGACGAATTTTTGAAGAGATTCCACCGCTTCTACGCCGTCAAATTGTCCAATATACGGTTCGTAACTTACGATAGCCTTTACTTCTCCGTGCCCAATACGATACTCAATATCTTTTTTACGTAACATTTCTGAGCTTGGAATAACGACAAATCCTGCTTTAATCGCAGCAATATACGTCATGTAAGCTTCAATTAAGCGCGGCATCATAATAAGAAGCTTGTCCCCTTTTTGTAAGCCACTTTTTATAAAAGCGTTTCCAATTCTATTCGCACCTTGCATTAATTCAAAATATGTAATCTCTCGTCTATTCCCTTTATCATCTTGCCAAATTAAAGCAAGCTTCTCTTTATCACTCGTATATTTCTCTATTTCCGAAACTAAGTTATAAGATGGCGGCGCCAACAATTCCTCTCTCTTCATAAACATCCTCCTTTATTTCTATGCCTCTCTTATATAATAAAGAATTTTCTGCGAATTTTGAACCCTCTTCTTTTGACAAATTTTTTATATTTATGTCGAACCGTTGAATAAAATTATATCGATTTATCGATAAAGTGAAACTTTAATCAGTGGGGGTTTTGTCCATCCCCCACTGATTATTAGCCCGCACCAATCGGGCCTTTACGGGCAGTAAGACTCCCACAAATAGCGGGATAAATAATGACAAAAAAAAGAAAGAGCGGGAGAACCCGCTCTTTCTAAGCCATCGTATATGGGATTATTTTTGGTAACCGCCTAATTGTTGCTCAGCTAGTGAAACTAGACGTTTAGTAATTTCGCCACCAACAGATCCGTTAGCGCGAGATGTTGCATCAGCTCCAAGTTGAACACCAAACTCTTGAGCGATTTCGTATTTCATTTGATCTAATGCTGCTTGAGCACCAGATACTGCTAATTTATTTGTGCTTGCCATGTTGTATCACCTCCTTGTGAGTATAGAGTGTGATAAACAACATGACTTCATGCACATTTGAATGTGGTAATTTATGGGTTTAGAAAAGTTCTTCGAATTTTTCTTCTTCAGCCACTACTTCTACTGTTTGTAATACCATTGTTTCTTTGTTCGCTACAGCCTCTTCAATTAACGGCGCGAAATCGTACTTCGCTTCAAAACGATTTGCTTTCTCACGCTTCGGTTTCGTCGATGGACTTGCTGGTGTGAATACTGTACAGCAGTCTTCATATGGACGAATTGAAATATCATACGTTCCAATTTCTTTTGCAATTTTAATAATTTCTAATTTATCCATCGTAATAAGCGGACGAATAACAGGATAGTTTGTTACTTCGTTAATCGTATGCATACTATCTAACGTTTGGCTTGCTACTTGTCCAAGACTTTCACCAGTCGTAATTGCAAGTGCATTACGCTCCTCTGCAATACGCTCTGTAATACGCATCATCATACGACGCATAACTGTCATAGAATAGCTAGATGGAATTTCTTTATTAATCGTTTTTTGCACTTCAGTAAATGGAACAAGGTGAAGTGTTACACGTTTACAGTATTTCGTTAACTCTTGTGCTAAATCGATTACTTTTTGTTTCGCGCGCTCGCTTGTGAAAGGTGGACTATGGAAATGAACTGCTTCCACAGATACGCCGCGTTTCATCGTTAAGTAAGTTGCTACCGGGCTATCGATACCACCAGAAAGAAGTACCATTACTTTTCCGCCAACGCCAACTGGTAAACCGCCTGCTCCCATGTGCTCACCACACATAATATAGCTATAACCACTGCGAATTTCTATACGTACATTCACATCTGGATTATGAACATCTACTGTGATATCCTCTGTATTTTCTAAAATGTGCCCACCGATTTCTGGAAGTAACTCCATCGTCTTCATTGGGAAGCGCTTATCAGAACGGTGCACTGTAATTTTAAATGTTTTCACATCACCTTTTACTTGTAAGAAAGCTGCTAATGCACCTTTTTTAATATCTTCTAATTCTGATGGTACTTTCATCGCTAAGTTAAACTTATGAATACCAAATACATCTTTCAATCTTTCAGAAATTTCTTCATGGTCTTCGCCATTTAACTGAATGTACATACGATCATGTGTTGCATCAATTTTAATGTTTGGGAATTTTTTTAATTTGAATTTCACATTATCTCTTAACGTACTTACAAACTTAGAACGATTCTTTCCTTTTGTCGTCATTTCTCCATAACGAACTAAAATATATTCATATGTCATCATATTTCTTTACCTCATCACTTCATATAATTTTGGCATTGTCTCTTTAACAATACCTTCAAATTGTTTTACTTCTTCCATCGTGTTGTCCGGTGCTAGACTAATGCGAATCGCACTTGTAGCTGCGGCGTGCGGTACTCCCATTGACACTAGTACTCGGCTCACTTCATTTGCTTTTGAAGAACAAGCAGACTTCGTCGATACATATACACCATGTTCTTCTAAAGCATGAACGACTACTTCTGGTTTTAAACCGACAAATGATACATTTAAAATGTGCGGTGCCGCATATTCAAGTGATGTATTAATCGTTACAGTTTCCATCTCTTTAAAGAAACGGACCAGCTCTGTTTGTAAATTTTGCAAATGAACTACCTTTTCTTTCACTTGTTCCATCGTCATACGAAGTGCTTTCACCATCGCTACAATACCAGGTAAATTTTCTGTACCTGAACGATACTTGAGCTCTTGTTGACCACCTGATAAGATTGGATCTAATCTTACACCATCACGTATGTAAAGAAGACCTGTCCCCTTTACGCTATGAAATTTATGTCCAGATATTGAACAAAGGTCAATATGAGAAGCGTATAAATCAAGTGGTACTTTTCCTATCCCTTGTACATGGTCCACGTGGAATCTTATTTTCGGATGGTTCGATAATAATGTTCCAATTTCAGCAACGGGCTGAATCGCTCCAGTCTCGTTGTTCACGTGAATAATTGACACAAGAATCGTATCTTCACGAAGCGCTCGTTTTACATCTTCTACCGATACAACACCGTGCTCGTTAACCGGTAAATATGTTACATCAAAACCGAGATCTTCTAATTGTTTATATGCCTCAAACACAGACGCGTGTTCAATATTTGTTGTAATGATATGTTTACCGCGCGAACGATTCCTCATCGCTATCCCTTTAATCGCAAGGTTATTCCCTTCCGTTCCACCTGATGTGAAAATAATTTCAGAAGGTTTAACGTGAAGGAGCTGTGCCGCAATCGTTCTCGATTGTGTTAATAGACGCTCTGCCTCTCCTCCAAGCGAGTGAATAGAAGAAGGATTACCAAAATATTTCCCTGCAACCGTTACGTACGATTGAAGAGCTTCTGGATATGGCTTCGTCGTCGCACTATTATCAAAATAGATCATCGTTCTTCCCCTTTCAACGCTATCACATCATATAATCATATCACAAATACGTGTAATTACGCTAAGACTACTCAAAGGTTCCGTTTTTATATAAAAGTGTACATTTCCCCCCGCCATTTGCAGGCATACTGAGTGGTGAAGATTAATAATTAGTGGTGGATGAAACCCCATCACTTACGGTTTCACTTTATTTTGAAACGAACGACCTTACTGTATTCCGCTATTCATTATAGCAACATCGACTTCAAAATTACACAAAAAAACAAACCCTTTATTAAAGGGTTTGCTCATTGTCTACATATTCAGCTATTTTTTGAACAACGCCAGGTTCAAGTTGCTCTAATATAGAAGCCGCTTGTTCTAAAGCTGCATCGTATTGATATTCACGGAATAATTTCTCCGCATAATTTAAGCTTTCTGCAAGATTCTCATCATGACTGCGGTACCGGTTACCGTATTGAATTAGTTTTTCAACTAAATACGCTTGTCCAATTAATTCTTCCGTCATTTCAGATACACCATTCACAACTGTGTATGCTTCTTCTAAACTGCTATTTACAGTATTCATATTTAACGGCTTTACTTCTAATTGCTCATACACAGCTTGCATCGCCATTTGCCCTTTTTGTAAATCTTCCATAATACTCTCTGGAAGACCTGGTAAATTCGACTTTTGCATAAAACGTTTCGTCTCAAAAATTGTATTTCGCATTTCTTGTAACTTCTCACGTGCTTCAAATTCCTCTTTGCGCATCGTTTGCAGCATTTCTTTATATTCTGCATGAAGTACTTTTAAAGTTTCACATTGCTCATAAACCTCTTCTAGTTCCTCACGAATAATAGAGAATGCAATATCTTGTTCAGCAACACGGATTTGCAACACTTCAAAACGTTTCATTAAAATATGCATTTGCTTTTCAATTACTTTTTGTGACTCAATGTCTTTGTCTTGTAATTGATAACTTTGTTTCACAAGTTGTGTTTCTATTTTCGTTTCAATTGTTTCTGTACGAATTTCTTCTAAATCTTCATAAACAGACAGTGTTTTTTGCTCCACATAGTGTTTCGCATGCACTTCTTGTTCAAGTTGATCATAAAAACTGTCTAAACGAGTTTTTAAGTCCTCTACTTTTTCTGCTGCTTCCGTTATATAAAGCTCCTGTATATCCATTAAACATGTTTGTAGTTGTGTCGTCATATCGCGGACTTCTTTAGGAATTTCCAAATACTCTAATACATAGCCTTGTCTTATCATATCATCATGGCCTTGTAATAAATCTTCCAGCTGAACTGGTAATGTCGCTTGACACTCTACCAATAAATCTGGAATTTGATGAATAACGATTTCTAAACTTGCTAAACCTTCTTCTAAACTAATAACAATTTCTCTCGCTTTTAAATAATCACCATTATCAGTTGCCTCTTCAAAAGTTTTGAACTTCTCGGATTCAACATCTAACATCTCTTCAATTTTTTGCTCAGCTGCTCCATACATGTGTCGATGAGCAAGAACGCTCTTTTTCATACTACGATATGTATCACGTAACCCTTCAATTTCCGAGCTGTTTTTCTCATGGCTTTCTAACAGTTGCTGTAATTCATTTAAAATGTCCGTAATACGATTATCAGCGTCATCTAAACCACTTATGGATTCTTTCATCGCATGCTTTGCTTTGCGGAAGGAGAATTGCGAGGCGAATTTTCGCGCTTGCCCTAAATCTTTTTCAGCTTTCGGAAGAGTTGTTGATACAATTTCATCCCACTCTTCACGCCATTTACCAAACAGTTCTTCTGTTTGACCTGTCATATTTAAATCTTTTACCCGCTTTAGTTCATCTGCCACAGGTTTATCTTTTATCTCTTGTTTCCACTGCTCCAGTGCTTCAATATCTTTATATGAACGATTTCTTATCACAAGCTCTATCATGAGCAGCACTAGAATAGAGCTTACTACAATGATAACGATCGTCAGGATAGAATCCATGCAAAAAAGCCTCCTAAGTTATATCTCTTTTTTTGTCCGTTCCGTTTATGAAATGGAAGGCATTATGTATAAAAAGGGAATTCCCCTATATTTAACAACTAACAATGTTCTAATCATACCATGTAATGACGTGTTTTTGACCTAGTTTTTTTTAAAATTTCATGTTTCTTTAAATGTAAATGTAATCTTTCTTAATATTCCGCTTACTTAACTACCTATCCTCAAATGATTGTAATAACAGGCACTCTTTCATATGAGATGCGAAATAATTTTTGCGCACAAGTGACATTTCCTTGCCTTACCGCTTGCTCTACCACCATTTCCGGAATTAAAGTAATACCAAGGCCAGCTTTTACCATTGCAAGCATCGGTTCTGCATAAGATGTTTCAACTATATAACGGCATATTATTTATGAATTTAGTTCCTGTACTTACACTTATCGGTTCTATGTTTCAAGGTTATACTGTCGATAACATAGAAATTGCCGGCGCCTCATTAACAATTATTGCGCTAGTATGCAACAATTTATAGCAAAGAAAACAACATATAAAAATCCCCACCTCAATTCGTTAGGTGGGGGTTTTTCACATATGAACAGCTCTTGGCAGTTCATAATACATACTCGCTTTATATAATGTTCGTTCCATCCATTGCTCAATTTCCTTCGTATACATTTCTAAGAAAAACGTCTCGGATGGAAATGAGTGTAGCACCTCTGATATATATTGTGGATATAAAAACGGCATATTCATCATGCCTTTTAATTGCGTCATAAACATTGTAAAAGATACCTTTTTAAATTCTTGCTTCATTTGTCCTTGTTTAATGATTTGCTCTATATAATATCTTTCTCTAGAAAAATAAACGGTCATCACTTCACGAATTAATGTCGTATCAAGCGAAAGCTCTCTATAAAAAAAACGTGTCAGTTCTCTATTATCAAATTGATATCGTAAAATCCCGCGCACCATTTGCACCATCACATCTTTAGCCGATAAATATTCTCTCTGTTCAAATGACGTTTCAATTACATGAATATATCCTTCTAAAAAATCAGTAATAAGCTGTTCTAATAACCCTTGCTTTCCAGCAAAATAATATGAAATATTCGCTACATTCACATCCGCTCGCTTTGCAATGTCCCGCACCGATGTCCCGTCATACCCTTTCGTATTAAACAACGATATTGCCGCATCAATTACCTTTTGTTTCGTCTGCTTCATGCGCTCACTTCCTCTCAATGAACAGCTATAGTTTAAATTTCTTGACTTTTAAGACAAATTCCTTTAATTTTCTATCGACAAAGTCATGTGAAATACATCGTATTTTGCTACCATTTTACATATCTCGATAAAAAGGGAGTTGTTTCCATGTTTACAAAAGAAAGTTATGCAGGATCTCGTGAAAAGCAATATGAGACAGTAATTAAACAACTAGATGCATTATTAACTGGCGAACCGAACGTAGTCGCAAACTTATCAAATGCGTCCGCACTATTAAATCAATTTTTAGATCGCGTTAATTGGGTTGGCTTTTATGTAACAGAAGGAAATCAGCTTGTTCTTGGACCATTCCAAGGAATGCCAGCTTGCGTGCGTATTCCTTTCGGACGCGGTGTTTGCGGCGTTGCAGCTGAAACAAAAACAACGCAACTTGTAGCAGATGTTCACCAATTCCCAGGACATATCGCTTGCGATAGTGCCTCTAATTCTGAAATCGTTGTACCGATTCTGAAAGAAGGAACTATCATTGGTGTACTTGATATTGATAGTCCTGAAAAAAATCGTTTCGATGAAGTAGATCAGCATTATTTAGAAAAGTTTGTGGAAACACTCCTAAAACATATTTAATAAAGAAAAGAGTGAGTTATCGATTAAGTACGTAACGTACGAAACCGATAGCTCACTCTTTTTTATTGATTGCTAACCGTTGATATCTTCTTTAGTGCCTGTTCTAAATCAGAAACGATATCTTCCCATGATTCTAAGCCGACAGATAGGCGTATTAAATTATCGAAAATACCCATTTCTTTTCTTAGTTCAGCCGGAATAGCTGCATGTGTCATCGTCGCTGGATGCTGAATTAACGTTTCTGTATCACCTAAACTTACGGCAATTGTAATAAAATGGAGGTCATTGATAAACGACTGTGTTTCCTCTTTCCCGCCTTTAATTGAAAAAGAAATAACGCCCCCGCCTTGTTTCATTTGCCGAGATGCTAATTCCCCTTCCGGATACCAAACACCTTCTACCGCTTCATGATTTTTCAAAAACGATACAATTTTTTCTGCATTATCACAATGACGATCCATTCTTACTGCTAATGTTTTTAATCCGCGTAACAATAACCACGCGTCAAACGGCGCCATAATACCGCCGATATCTTTTCGCATCGGACGGATTTTGTCAGCTAACGCTTTCGTTCTACAAATTGTTACACCCGCTACAACATCCCCGTGACCACCAATATATTTTGTCGCACTGTGAACGACGGCGTCACAACCGAGCTCAAGAGGTCTTTGTAAATAAGGTGAACAAAACGTATTATCGACAATAACAAGTAAGTCATTGCGCTTCGCTACCCCGATTACCTTTTCTAAATCAATTAATTTCATCGTTGGATTAATCGGTGTTTCAACGAAAATGAGCTTTGTATTTGGACGAATTTTATTTTCAATATCCGTCTCTGTCTCCATATCACAAAACGAATGAGTAATCATAAATTTTTCTTCTAATACTTCTAAAAAACCGTACGTACATCCATATAATCCATTTGAACAAATAATATGATCTCCAGCCTTTAGAAAACCGATTAACGTTGCTGAAATGGCTGCCATACCTGAACCAAACGCCAGCGCTTCCTCTCCACCTTCTAAAACAGCCATACGTTCTTCAAATAATTTCACAGTTGGATTCCCAAGCCTTGAATAAATATAAGATGGATCTTCTCCCGCAAAACTCGCTTCTCCTTGCTGTGCTGTCTCAAACGTAAATGTAGAAGTTTGAAATAAAGGTGGCGTTAAACTCCCTTTATTTTCATTTGATTCATATCCGTGATGAATTAATGCTGTCTCCATATGTTTTTTTTTCATAAAAACATCCCCCTTATGTCTTTATTGCCACATATCCACCAAGAAAAATCTGATGAACGTTTTTACTACATTTTATGTAAGCGTTTTACTTCTGTTTCTATCTCTTCTTTCATATTGTTTTAAATTCCTTCTTGTTAATTTCCAAAATTTATCTGCATAAAACAAAAAGGGAGTCGCTTGACGAAACTGTAGGTAAAAGATATAATAGCGTTTGTGTAAAATAAAAAGGCAGCCTTGTAATGTGAGTTTATCGTTTGTATTTTGTTCCTCTGCGGAGGTGTATCTCGTAACTCCCTGCTGCTGGAGCGAAGGTACATGAAAACAAAATACCCGTAAATATCGATTACGTCTGTTTTTATTTTACGAAAATAAAAACATTTTTGAAGGAGGAGTCAACTATGGCTCGTTATACAGGTCCAGCATGGAAACTGTCTCGTCGTCTTGGAATCTCTCTAAGCGGCACAGGAAAAGAATTAGAAAAACGCCCTTACGCACCAGGTCCTCACGGTCCTAACCAACGTAAGAAACTTTCAGAATACGGTTTACAATTACAAGAGAAACAAAAACTTCGTCACATGTACGGCATGACTGAGCGTCAATTCCGTCGCACATTTGACCAAGCAGGTAAAATGCCTGGTAAGCACGGCGAAAACTTCATGATCCTTCTTGAAGCTCGTCTTGACAACCTAGTTTACCGCATGGGCTTAGCTCGCACTCGTCGTGCAGCTCGCCAATTAGTAAACCACCGTCACATCACGGTTGATGGAGCTCGCGTAGATATCCCATCTTACCGCGTTAAACCTGGTCAAACTATCGGCGTTCGCGAAAAATCTAACAGCCTTGTTGTTGTTAAAGAAGCGATCGAAGTTAACAACTTCGTACCAGAATACTTAACTTTCGATGCTGATAAGTTAGAAGCTACTTACACTCGTCACGCTGAGCGTTCTGAGTTAGCAGCTGAAATCAACGAAGCATTAATCGTAGAGTTCTACTCTCGTTAATCTCGGTACTCTGCAAAGAGTATTATTAAAAGCCTTAGGAACCTTGTTTATCAAGGGGCCTGGGCTTTTTTTATTGAATATAGCCGGTATATGTATAGAAACGGGACAATGTAACAAAATAAAAAGAACTGTAGACCTATAGTTAATGATGCTTAACCCTCTCTCTAGAATTTCATCAATTTTTTATTCACATTAATAAAAATCTCTCTTCTTCTAACAACGAAAAAATACTACATTCTACCCCATGACTCATTTTTCTTTGTTATACTCTCCTTCCTCCCCTTTTGTTAATATTATTTTTACAACGTATTCTTTTGTACATAAACTATACCTTCCCCTGTTCTATTTACATTCAACCTTAAAAACCCCTGCATCACCCGAGCATCCGAATGAGATTAAAGAACTTAATGAACAAGTACCTCTTTGACCATGAATTTATGAGAATATTCCATTTACAACCCTCCCCTTAAATTGGTATTATTTCCTTGTAAAGGGGAGGGAAAGTTCATGTCTTTAAATATGTATCTGGGAGAAGTACAGGCTCAAACACAAAGTATGAATGCTTTCTGTACCGCTACTATTCAAGGTATAGAACAAGCTATTCAGTCGATTGATGCTTTCACCAGTGATACTGTTCTACAAGGGCAAACATATGACAGTGCAAAGGCATTCTTTGCAGAAACTTTTCGTCCTTTAGCACAAGGAATCATTTATTTGTGTGAAGAACTAATTCGTCAGAATGATGCCTTTCCAAATCAATTTCAATCACAGGTCGCTTCGACAGATGTAATCGAACAAGAAATATTAGAACAAATTCGAGAAATTGACCGAATGAAGGCAAGTATGGAAGCTATCAGTCAAGCTATGCCAATCCCAGGTATGGATGCTATGGTAAATCTTTTTATTACCATGAGGCGCAAACTTCAAGAAAAGTTAGATCATTTGTATCAGTTCAACCAAACATCTAGCAATAACTACAGTACAGCAATTCAATTAGCTGCTAGTATTGCAACAGGTCTTGCAGAAGTCCAAAGTGGAAAAGGTTTTAGTCCTGCAAGTGGTACATTTAGTACACAAGGGTTGAATATGGAATGGGTGACTTCTATCCAAGCAATTACAGAAGATAGGAAGCGTCAGGCTGATAATTCAATTGAAGAAGGTGCAATGTGCGGCAAAATCCAACCACAATTAGAACAATCCTTTTGGGATAGAAATAAAAAGGATTTGAACGATGCCTGGACTGGTATTTCCACTGGTGTAGTAGATGGCGTTGTAGACGCATGGGACGGATTTGTTGCTTTGGGAGATAAAGAGACCTGGTTGAATATGCGGGATGCGATTGTAAACTATGAGGAAACACTTCCTGCTGCATGGAATGCTTTATCAGATTCATTCATGAATGAATTTTGGAATGGGGATATGGAAAGTAGAGAACATTATGCAGCTTATGCAGTCACTTCGCTACTCACTGGTTTTATTGGTAGCAAAGGTCTGGATAAAGTTGGACAAGTAGGAAAAGTAGCAGCTGTTACAAGTCTTACAAAAGGAAAATCGCTTCTAACAAACTCCTCTGCATACAGAAATGCATTGCATATATTAAATAACTATGAATTCATACCTGGAACTCCTTTCTCATATGCAGGAGTTGGAAGTATCCAACAGTATTTGCAGAAAGCAGCTCCATATACTTATGAAGGTCCAAATGGCCCTAAGACAATAAGATTAAGAAAAGGTGAGTTGGCAGGAGACAAACATCCTGCTACAGGTATTCCGTATGATGCAGATGGGTTCCCTATTTTTAAATCTAAGGGTGAGGTAATCCTCAAAGAGGCAGACTTCAAAAAATCTAGACCAACACATTTTAGAAAATGTAGTAAAGCATTATACGAACAAATAATAAAAGACCCTGATTTAGCTTCAAAATTTACGAAAGAAGAAATCCAAATGTTTAAACAAGGTGAAACACCAAAGCATTACACATGGCATCACCATCAAGATACTGGTAGAATGCAACTTGTAGATTATCAGATACATCACGATACTGGTCATACAGGTGGATATAGAATTTGGGGAAAAGATAGCGATAAATAAGGAGTGGCAAAAATGAACAATATTACATGGTCCTTTATGAGTAAAACACCAGTTACAGACGAAGAAATCCAAAAGATAGAACAATATTTTAATATTAAATTACCCAACGATTTTGTTGCGTGCGTGAAGAAATATGACGGGGGATACCCTAACCCAAAAGTATTTGATGTACCAGGACAAGATGAAAATGTATTCAGTGACCTCTTAACTCTTCATATAGAAGATAAATATTCGATTGTCCAAAACTATGAAGGTATAAAAGATAGATTAGTTGATAAAGTATACCCTTTTGCTAGAGACCCGTTTGGTAACCTTCTATGCTTTGATTACCGAAATAATCCCGAAGCCCCAACCGTTGTATTTTGGGATCATGAGGAAGAAGAGATGGAAAAAGCAATTTACCCTGTTTGTTCATCTTTTACAGAATTGCTGGATAGCTTACGCGATTTTGAAGACGACGAATAAAATAAAAAAAGAAGAACGCCTTGTAGTGAGGTGAACTGTACCCCGAATCATGGACACTTAAAAAAAGCCCCATGATTCGGGGTTTTTGTGTATTTTTATCAAAAAACCTCGTTATAATGGAACCAACGATAGAAATGAGATACGGAGAATGAGTAAAATTATTTTTAACGAAATTCAAATGAAACAGCTAGAAAAAAATAAAAATGTATTAAAAGCGTCGGAACGTTCGATTAGCTATTGTTCAGATTTCAAAGTAAGAGCGGTAAAAGAAAATCAACAAGGAAAAGGTCCTAGCCAAATCTTTTTAGAGAATGGGTTTGACTTAGCAGTGATTGGTGAGAAGAAGCCAAAACAATGCTTGAAACGTTGGCGAAGAACCTTTGAACAATTTGGTGAGGAAGGCTTTTATACAGAACGCCGTGGGAAAGGAAGTACGGGACGCCCTTCGGAAAAAAACCTCTCTTCTGATGAAAAATTAAAGAAAGCGGAAGCACGTATTGCGTTTTTAGAAGCGGAATTAACATTCCTAAAAAAGTTAGACGAACTCGAAAGGCAGGCGTTACAGAAGAAGTGTTAACACCACGAGGAACATACACACTGATTGAACAAACCTTACGTCGATTTCAATTCCCACGTATGGTGCGTTACCTTTGCACACTGGCTGGGGTAAGTCGGAGTGGATACTATGCGTGGCTTCATCAGACAGATAAACAGCTCGAAAAAGAACGCAATGATGAAACAGATTATGAATGGATCCAAGAAATTTTCAATCGAAAAGGGAAAACATGTGGTGGTCGTTCTATCAAAATGGTGTTGGAAAAGACAAAAGGAATTTGTATGAATCTCAAGCGTATTTATCGTATTATGCGTAAATATAACCTTGTGACAAAGATTCGCCGAGCGAATCCTTATAAACACATCGCAAAAGCGACACAAGAACATAAAACATGTCCGAACCTTTTAAAACGCCAATTCAATCAAGAAGAGCCTGAAAAAAGTATGTCAACGGATATTACCTATTTATTTTATGGAAAAGGAAAGAAGGCTTATTTATCATGTGTAAAAAACAGCACAACACGAGAGATTTTAGCCTATCATGTCTCCTCCTCTTTACGAATGGATATCGTCTATCAAACATTAGATAACTTGAAAGAGAGATTAGGAGAAGTCATTCATCCTGAAGCGCTTCTACATTCAGACCAAGGTATTCATTATACACACCCTGAATTTCAGAAACGTGTAAGAGAAATGGGGATCAGACAATCTATGTCCCGTAGGGGCAATTGTTTAGACAATGCACCAATGGAATCCTTTTTTGGTCATATGAAAGATGAATTAGATTATAAAGATTGTCAAACCTTTGAATCCCTTGAGCTCAACATAAAGGATTATATGGAGGAGTATAATTATAATCGTTATCAGTGGACATTAAAAAAGATGGCTCCGATCGAATATCAGAACCACCTTTTAAGTGCTTGATTTTTCAGGGCTTTTTTATTAAACTGTCCATTTTATAGGGTACAGTTCATTCAGTTACTTCGAGTAGCTTTTATTTATATATATTAAAGTTATTTATTTTCCTCTTTTTGAACATATACATAAGCATCTTTCTGCTCTTTATGTATATCAACCTTCGTGTTCTCTGCAAGCTGTCCTGCATTTAGCAAAGAAAAAATAATGAGCGCTTCTAGTGACATTTCGTTTTACCACTCCTTTCTATTTGTTATACGTTTATCATACCGCTTACATGTGATTTCCGTATGAACTCGAAAAGGAGATTAAAACAAAAAAGTTACAGGACTGCTAACTGTATTTTATCCCCGAAATAGTTTATTAAAGTACATTCTCACGATATAATAACCATAAAATGGGAGGTTGATTCGTTTTGACAATAAACCAAATGGTTCAATTGGGCAGTGCATGTATGCTGTTTATTACTTCAGCACTTATGAGTTGGTATCAAGGGAGTAATTTAATAGATTATCCTGATGAATGGAAATATAGTGCTAAGTTTACGAATTACTTTAAAGGCACCGTTTCAAATTACCAAGATATTTATCAAATCGACTTCTTTATATATGCGGCAAAATTTTATCCCGCAGCATTTGTCGTTATGTTAATTAGCTTACTTTATATGCTCGTATTAATTCTTCATATTCTATTTAAAAGAAATCATGAGGCAATTTAAATGCATACATAAAAACCCCGAACGATAGACTTTTCAGCCTACCATTCGGGGTACTATTTGTTTTAAATTCGTTTCTGATTAGTAACGAATTAAGAAATATTTCTTCTTACCGCGGCGAATGATTGTAAATTTACCTTCGATGCGGTCGTTTTCTGTTACAACGTAATCTAATGCTTGTGTACGCTCACCGTTTACGTAGATTGCACCGTTCGTTACATCTTCACGTGCTTGACGTTTAGATGGAGAGATTTTGCTTTCTACAAGTAAGTCGATTAATACCGTATCTTCTGCAGTACGTTCTACAGATGGTACGTCTTTGAATCCTTGTTCGATTTCGCTTGCAGTAAGTTCTGCTACAGAACCACTGAATAATGCAGCTGAAATTTTAATTGCTTGCTCTAACGCTTCTTCGCCGTGAACAAGTTTTGTCATTTCAGATCCTAATGATTTTTGTCCTGCACGTTTTTCTGGTGCTTCAGTTACTTGCTTCTCAAGCTCAAGAATTTCTTCATGAGATAAGAATGTGAAGTATTTTAAGTATTTAACTACATCGCGGTCATCTGTATTGATCCAGAATTGGTAGAACTCGTAAGGAGTTGTTTTCTCTGGGTCTAACCAAATTGCGCCGCCCTCTGTTTTACCAAACTTCGTACCGTCAGATTTTGTAACTAGTGGAATTGTTAAACCGAATGCTTTCGCATCTTCTTCTGATTTACGGATTAATTCAAGACCAGCTGTAATGTTACCCCATTGATCACTACCACCGATTTGAAGACGGCAATTGTGTTGTTGGTATAAGTTTAAGAAGTCGTATGATTGTAAAATCATGTAACTAAACTCAGTAAATGAAATACCAGTTTCTAAACGAGATGCTACTGTATCTTTTGCTAACATATAGTTTAAACCGAAGTTTTTACCGATATCGCGTAAGAATGTAATTACATCTAAGTTACCAAGCCAGTCATAGTTGTTAGCCATCGTTGCTGGGTTGTCCACATTTTCAAACTCTAAGAAGTTTGAAAGTTGGTTTTTAATGCTTTCCGTGTAGTAAGCAACTGTATCTTTCGTATTTAATGTACGCTCTGCTTTTTTACCACTTGGGTCACCGATCATACCAGTACCACCACCAACAAGTGCGATTGGTTGGTGACCAGCTAATTGGAAACGACGTAACATTAATACTGGTAACATATGACCAATATGTAAGCTATCCGCTGTCGGGTCGAAACCACAGTATAATTTAACGCTTTCTTTTTCTAATAATTGCTCTAATCCCTCAGCATCTGTTTGCTGATTAATTAGCCCGCGAAATTCAAGATCTTGTAAAATACCCATATCCTACATACTCTCCTTTAAGTTCATTACTGGCGTGAAGGTTGAAAACATAAAAAAATCGCCCCTTCAAATAAGGGACGATTTTGATCATCGCGTTACCACCCTAGTTGCAGACAAAAAAGCCTACCACCTTATTTACATAACGGCTTAGCACCGTCTTTTCCCTTTTGAATATAACTCAATCGAAAAAAGATGCTCTAGGGGCGTAATTCGCGATCATCTATGTGCTGATTTTCACCGACCATCAGCTCTCTAAAACAGGGAAATGATCACTACTTCTCCCTTTCCACGCTCAATTATTCATATACTTTTCTTTATACCATCATTTATATAGGCGTGTCAAATAGAGGTAGGGTTTCTCTCCTTCCCAATCCTTTACAACGTCGCAAGGAGTATCGTAATAAGAGAAAGAACTGGCACACCAACTAATAACGATACATGAAACACAACCGATAAATCATTCCCAATCGTCGCCTCCACAGGATCTTTCGCTGGAGAAGCAAGAAATCCAAGTAATCGATCGAAGCGACTTACCGTTTTCGGAAAATCCGGTATTTCTACATGGTCACTATCTAAATGCTGCTTTAATTTATATTCATTCTTAAAGGGATTTTCGCTCAATTTCATCCACCTCCAGCAATTGTTTCAATTTCTTTATCCCATTATGGAGTCTCGACTTCACTGTTCCAATAGGAATATTTAATACATCTGCAATCTCTTTTTGCTGCATATCATGATAATAAGAAAGAATCAGGACCACTCGCTGTTCTTCAGGAACTTTCAAAATTGCTTCTCTTACTGTAAGACGGTCTTCATGGGAAAATTCCTTTTCTTGAATCGGCACTAAAAACGGTAAGAGCGAACGCCACTTTTTTCTTCTATTTAATTTATTAATCATAAGACGATAACCGATTTGAAATAAATACGTTTTTATTTTTCCTTTTTCGATTTCATACATATGTTTCTTTCGTTCTAACGTCAAAAATGTATCTTGAACGAGATCTATACTCAGTTGTTCATCACGATTAAATCGATACAAAAATGTATATAGCGCTGGCTTGATTAAAACATATAGTTTTTCTCCCGCTTGCTTATCTCCATTTTGATACGCAAGCATGAGCTCCTCCTCAATCCCAATCTGCGCCATGATTTTTGATCTCCTTTATTCCTTTTAACGTTAATGAAATTCGGGAAATTAAATATACACTTGCGACAATAATCCACACTTGTGATTGATTCGTAAAAAATTGAACATATGGGTTTTGAATTGTATGGCCGGTTGAAACTAAAATGTTTAATGCTTGCACACATATGCATGCATACACTGCAAGACTGGCCGAGATAGTATCAAATACATTCCAACGAAAATATATTTTTGTTTTTGTAAAATCAATTTTATTTCCATTTTTTCGTACAATATACTTCTTATCAAACGGAATAAGGGTTGAAAAAATAACAATCATAATAATCCCAACTGTAATCATTGAAATTTTAAATCCAATTGGTATAGGTAATAACATACCACAAGAAAACACAACTATAATTCCAATTAAAGCAAAAGTAAGCATCAATTTATTGGACATATAAAAAGCCTCCCTCATCTATTCTTTCATAAATGTATACAGACGAGGAAGGCACTTCGTTCAAATATTATTTTATTTTTTTAATAATTTTCGCAGGATTCCCGCCAACTACTACATTATCTGGTACATCTTTCGTTACAACAGCTCCAGATGCAATGACTGCATTATGTCCAATTGTTACCCCCGGATTAATAATCGCTCTTCCGCCAATCCATACGTTATCGCCAATTGTTACTGGTTTTCCGTACTCTGATCCGCTTATGCGCTCCACCGGATCAAGTGGGTGCGTTGCTGTATAAATGTGAACTCCTGGAGCTAACATACAATTCACTCCGATTGTAACTGGGCATACGTCTAAAATAGTGCAATCAAAGTTTGCGTAAAAGTTTTCACTAACGTGAATATTATAACCGTAATCACATCTAAAAGAAGATTCAAGATGAATGTTATCTCCAGTCGTTCCGAATAATTCTTTTACGATTGCACTACGTTCTTCTAATTTTACTTCTGATGTTTCATTTAACTTTCTTGTTAATATACGAGCTTGCTCCCTCTCTTGTACTAAAACCGGATCAGCTGGTATGTACATTTCCCCTTGTATCATCTTTTCTTTTTCTGTTTTCATCATACTATCCCCTTCAACTTATATATATGAGTTTATGATACCATAAAAAAAGAAAGGTCTGAACGTCATTTCGTTCAGACCTTTCTCTCTTAATCTTCCATCGTCGATAAATCGCCTGTTGGTAAGTTTAATTCCCACGCTTTTAATACGCGGCGCATAATTTTACCACTTCTCGTTTTCGGTAATTTATCTCTAAATTCAATTTGTCTTGGCGCCGCATGAGCTGCTAGGCCTTTTTTCACAAATTGACGAATCTCTTCTTTTAATTCATCAGATGGTTCGTATCCCACGCGAAGCGCGATAAATGCTTTAATGATTTCCCCGCGTACTGGATCAGGAATACCAATTACACCAGCTTCTGCTACAGCAGCATGCTCGATTAATTTACTTTCTACTTCAAACGGACCAACGCGCTCACCTGACGTCATAATTACATCATCAATACGTCCTTGGAACCAGAAGTATCCATCTTCGTCCATATAGGCAGAGTCTCCTGATACGTACCAATCTCCCGGCATGAAGTAAGAATCATATTTTTGTGGGTTATTCCAGATTCCACGCATCATAGCTGGCCAACCTTTACCAATCGCTAAGTTCCCCATTGTGTATGGAGGCACTTCATTTCCTTCATTATCAACAATCGCTGCTTTCACACCTGGAATTGGTTTACCCATTGAACCTGGACGGATTTCCATACAAGGATAGTTACAAATAACTTGTCCACCTGTTTCTGTCATCCACCACGTATCATGAATACGAAGTCCAAATGCGCTCATACCCCAGCGAATTACTTCTGGATTTAATGGCTCACCAACACTTAATACGTGACGCACTTGTGATAAATCATATTTTTTAATTGCGTCTTGTCCAGCTCCCATTAACATACGGAACGCTGTTGGTGCGCTATACCAAACTGTTACACCGTAATCTTGTAACGCTTCATACCACGCTTCTGGACTAAAGCGTCCACCTAAAATAACATTTGATGCCCCCACTAACCACGGTGCAAAAATACCGTAAGCTGTTCCAGTTACCCAGCCAGGATCAGCTGTACACCAATATACATCATCTTCTTTTAAGTCTAATACCCATTTCGCTGTTTGATAGTGCTGCACCATAGCGTTTTGAGCATGAAGGACGCCTTTTGGCTTACCAGTAGAACCCGATGTGTAATGTAGAATTAAACCGTCTTCACGGCCTAACCACTCGATATGTAATTCTTTTGAAGCTTGTTCAAATAAAGGATTGAACGCTACAGTTTTACCGCCTTCTTCTGCATTGTCTCCAACAAGGAAGACCGTTTTTAAAGCAGGTAAATCATTTAATGGTATGCGCTCTAACAATTCAGGAGTTGTAATTAACACCTTTGCTTCGCTATCTTCTAAACGATCGCGAACTGCGCCTTCCATAAATGCTTCAAATAAAGGTCCAACAATTGCCCCTAATTTCACTGCACCTAGAAGTGCGAAATATAATTCTGGGGAACGCGGCATAAAAATAAAAACGCGATCGCCTTTCTCAACATCGCCATAGTTTTTCAGGACATTTCCTGCTTTATTAGAAAAATCCTTCATTTCCTTAAACGTATATTTCTCTTTTCGCGATCCATCTTGATAATAAAGTGCTACTTTATTCTTTCGATCGGATTTCGCATGCTTATCAATTGCCTCATACGCCATATTTACTCGGCCAGTTTCATTCCAAGTAAAATTTTTATTAACCTCTTCCCAGTTAAAATTCGCGTATGCCTCTTCATAATTCGGCAAATTATTTTCTCCTTTAATGACAGGAAGCGTTTCCACTTTCATACTTTACATCCCCCTCCTATGTATTCTATTATCTATTATAATGATATTATTTAAAATTTTCAGTATATTTGTTGATTTTTAGACAAATTTTTAATGACAAAATTCGATTCACATCGCATATATTATAAAGTACGATATTAATAGATTCACAAACCCTCAAGGTGGTGAGCAATAAATTGATTCATAAAAAAATATATAATGCCAGAAACTTAAAAACAGCGAAAGGTACTTTAATTATTGAAGGTCCTGTCTCTACACATAATCTTGAAATGTATGAATTTCATCCAGACTTAATTGCGTTTCGTCCTGCCGAGCAGCAATATAAAGCAATTGTCGAAATTTCTAAATTGCCAGAAGCTCGTCTCATTATTGCTAGACATGACCAAACGATCGTTGGATATGTTACATACTTATATCCTGATCCGCTCGAGCGATGGTCAGAAGGAAAAATTGAAAACTTAATTGAACTCGGGGCGATTGAAGTTGTCCCAGCCTTTCGCGGTTGCTCTGTCGGAAAAAACTTATTAGAAGTTTCAATGATGGACGATCATATGGAAGATTACATTATATTAACGACTGAATATTATTGGCACTGGGATTTAAAACAAACAGGCTTAAATGTTTGGGAATACCGAAAAGTAATGGAAAAAATGATGAATGCCGGTGGTTTACAATGGATGGCTACAGACGATCCTGAAATTTGTTCACACCCCGCTAACTGTTTAATGGTTCGCATCGGTAAACGCGTTGATACGGATTCCATTCAAGCATTCGATCGTCTACGTTTTCACAATCGTTTTATGTATTAATAAAGGGGGCAACTGGAATGATTGTAGAAGAAATTATGAATCAAAATGTAGTAACATTGCATCCAGATGACACAATCGAAACAGCAATCCGAACAATACGTACGAAAGGTATTCGGCACATTCCAATTGTCGATCAAAATAATCACGTAGTAGGCATTATTTCTGACCGGGATGTAAGAGATGCAAGTCCATCAATTCTTGATGAACAAGTTTCACTCGATATGCTACAGCAACCGCTCGAACTTATTATGAAACACCCTGTCATGACTTGCCATCCTCTTGATTTCGTTGAGGAAATTGCTACTTTATTTTTTGAAAATAAAATTGGCTGTCTCCCTGTTACAAAGGCCGGAAAGCTAGTAGGCATTATTTCCGAATCTACAGTACTGCACACATTAGTGAAATTAACAGGAGCACATCAGCCTAGTTCACAAATTGAAATTCAAGTGAAGAATGAACCTGGTATTCTCGGAAAAGTAGTTGCTATTTTTAGCAATTTACAAATTAATATTGTGAGCGTTCTCGTCTATCCAGCAAAAGACGAGAATGATAAAGTACTTGTTTTCCGCATTCAAACGATGAATCCTCTAAAAGTGATTGATGCACTTGAAGCAGAGGGCTACCGCGTATTATGGCCAAACATAATGGGGATGCAAGCATGAGCAGCGCCTTCATTTATTCAGACGATTTTCGGGGCTATTCTTTTAGCCCTGATCATCCTTTTAACCAACTACGTGTCACACTTACGTATGATTTATTACAAAAGAGTGGTTTTATCTCCCCTTCTCAAGTCATCTCGCCAAGAATGGCTACGGATGAGGAAATTGCATTCATTCATACAGAGGAGTACATAAATGCGGTAAAACTTGCTGGAGAAGGAAAGTTAGAAAAATCAATTGCGATGACATATGGGCTCGGAACAGAAGATACACCGATGTTTCCAAATATGCATGAAGCAAGTGCATTACTCGTTGGCGGTACGTTAACAGCTGTAGATGCTGTTCTTTCCGGGAAAGTAAAGCACGCCCTCAATTTAGGCGGCGGCTTACATCATGGCTTTCGTGGTAAAGCATCTGGCTTTTGTATTTATAACGATAGCTCTATCGCAATGAAATATATTCAGAAGAAATACGGTTTACGCGTTTTATATATTGATACAGATGCTCATCACGGTGACGGGGTACAATGGTCTTTTTATGACGATCCTAACGTGTGCACCATTTCATTACATGAAACTGGGCGTTATTTATTCCCTGGAACTGGCGCAGTAAATGAACGTGGACAAGGAAATGGATATAGTTATTCTTTTAACGTTCCACTCGATGCTTTTACAGAAGACGAATCATTTTTAGATTCATATCGAACTGTTGTAAAAGAAGTTGCAGAGTACTTTAAACCGGATATTATTTTAACGCAAAATGGTGCTGACGCTCATTATTACGATCCACTCACACACCTTTGCGCAACGATGAACATTTATCGTGAAATACCGAAACTCGCTCGTGAAATCGCTAATGAATATTGCAATGGTCGCTGGATTGCCGTCGGCGGCGGTGGCTACGACCACTGGCGCGTCGTCCCAAGAGCCTGGGCACTCATTTGGCTCGAAATGAACAACATCCAAAACATCTCAGGTTATCTCCCTCCAGAATGGATTGACGCTTGGAAAGGACAAGCAGGAACAGAACTTCCCCTCACATGGGAAGATCCAGACAACATGTATCAACCTATCCCTAGAAAACCAGAAATCGAAGAAAAAAACACATTAACTGTAGCGAAATCTCTCGAAATTATTCGGAATAATATGACAAAATCTTTGTACTAAGCAGAAAGGAGGCTCGCTTTTTGAACAGCCTCCTTTTATTTATTGTCGGTTTCTGTCGGTAAGTCGATATATTTTAATAATCGCTGATATATTTTGAGTTGCGGTCGATATAATCGAAAAATCGCTGATATATTTCGAGTTGCGGCCGATATAATCGAAAAATCGCTGATATATTTTCAGTTACTAATGGACTGGTCCAACTTTTATAAGACAAGGGAGTGATATTATGTGGAAACAACAAATAATTAACACGAAACGTGGCACATTTGAACTCTTTACAAAAGGAAATGGTGAACCGCTTTGCATTACACATCACTATTCACAATTTAATGAAACTGGTGATTACTTTGCGGATGTTTTTACTTCTACACATCGTGTATTCCTTATTAATTTACGAGACGCTGGTAACTCTGTAAAAGCCCGGTCAGAAAATGAATTACGTATGATCGAAACGATTCACGACTTAGAAGCGATACGAGAATCTTTACAATTTCCCACATGGCATTTGGCTGGTCATTCAACAGGCGGTATGCTTGGACTTTTATATGCCATTACATATCCAACTTCCTTGCAATCATTAGTTGTGGTCGGGGCTGCAGCGAGCGATTATACGAAAACATCTAATTGTATTTATCATCCAGAACATCCACAGTTTCATTATATGCAAGAACTCATCGAAAACTTGAAAAGCCCTCATCTTACAAATGCAGAACGAAAAGAATTATCTACTAAGAGAACCAAATTATCATTGTATGAACCTGAAAACTACAACTCTTATTTTTGTAAACCAATCCAAAAAACAATGTCCGCTAGCCGGATGAACGCTTTCTCTTATGAATATCCGTTATTTGATTTAAGAAAGTACCTACCTTCTATCCATACAAAGACGCTTATTATTTGCGGAAGACATGATGTGCAGTGCCCGATTCAATATTCTATTGAAATGCATGAGGGGATACGCAATTCTATTTTTGTGCCATTTGAGGACAGTAACCATTATCCTTTTTTAGAAGAAGTCGCCTTATTTACTTCTACTACTCAAAAATTTTATAAATCGTTACACAAAAAAAGTAGCATGCACTAAACTTGCTACTTTTTCATATTTTACTTCCCTACAAATGTAACTTGCTCGCCAGTCGCCCAGCCTCCCATCGGCATAACTGTATACTTCATTCCTTGCTGCAGAGTTGCACCGTTTTGTAAGTCGAAGATTCCTACTGTACCTTTTCGAGAGCTGAAGCGATATTGTGCTTCTACTTTATTTCCGTCTGCACTTTGTAATTCTACTTTTCTACCAGCAAAGAGTTCCATGCTCGGATCTTTATCTAATGTAACTTGAATAGATTTATTGTCTATTGCTTCTGCACTTTGAATGATTAACAGAGCGATAGACGAAGCAGTAAATTTCGGATTTTTAACAGTTGCCCAGTCAGACGTAATTGTGTATTCTGTTCCTGGCTTCAACGTTTGGCCTGCAGGTAGGCGGAATTTAGGCGCTTGTCTACCATCTGCTGCTTGTGTAAACGGAACATATCCAACTTCAATTTTCTCACCTGAACTTGCTGTAATCGTTAGTTTTCTATCACGAAGTGAAGAAATGATTTGATATTGTTTACCATCTTTATCTTTATTTTCTTCATCTAATTGGAATGCTTGATTACCTCTTCCTGCTTTATACGCTTCAATAATATTTGCATAATCTACCACACCATCTTCTAAAAATGATTCAATTTCAAACGTATCATTTGTCACTTGCTTCGCTTGGCGAACATTAATCTTTTCCGAACTTCCTTCAAACTTTTCTTTTTTACCACCCTTATAACTTAACGTATATTTTTTACCTGGTTTTTGCACCTTTACAGGTACGATATATGTACTCGTTGCCCCTGTTTTTAGTCTCGGTACATTCACAATTTCCAGGCCATTACTAAACACGAAGTTTTTCTTAATAGCATCTAAGTTTTCTAATTTCACTTCTTCTTCTGATAACGGTTTAGCAAACGTTAGTTGCAATGTCATCGCATTTAATGGCTCTAATTTCGTAATTTGTGCTTGTTGTTTTTTCTTCTCTTTTTTCACCTCTTGCTTCGTTTCTTGTTTTGATTCCGCCTTCGTTTCACCTTGCGCGCACCCTGTTACAAGTACTGTAAATCCAATTACTGCTGGTACTAAAAATTTCATTTTTTTCATCTTTATACCCTCCAAATTTATGATTAATATCTTCATTGTTTCCTATGATATTTATAATAAATAGCGGGTATAAATTGCCTATAAATAAATTATTAAAAAAAGATAAAATAAAGATAATATATTTTTAATCTCATTTTTTTCAATAAAAAAACCTATCAACAATTTGACAGGTTCACTACACATTAAAGCGATAACCAGCTCCCCACACTGTTTCAATATATTGCGGATGAGCAGGATCTCTTTCAATTTTTTCACGTAACTTTCTAATATGAACAACAACCGTTGCTAAATCGCCAGCTGAGTCTAATCCCCAAATGCGTTCAAATAACTGTTCTTTATTTAACACTTGGTTTGGATGCATTACAAAAAATGTTAATAAATCAAATTCCTTCGTTGTAAACGAAACTTCTTCATTATTTATAAAAACTTTCCTCGCTCGCTGATCGATAGAAATCCCGTGAATGTATAATGTGTCACGCTTCTTAACCATATTTCCTGATAATCTTTCATAACGAGAAATATGTGCTTTTACTCTTGCAACTAACTCACTTGGACTAAATGGTTTCGTTATATAATCATCTGCACCTAATCCGAGTCCGCGAATTTTATCTATATCTTCCTTCTTTGCTGAAACAAGCAAAATAGGAATGTCTTTTATAGCGCGTATTTGTTTACAAATTTCAAATCCGTTCATCTTCGGAAGCATAATATCTAAAATAATTAAGTCATAATCTTCCTGTAAAGCCCTTTGTAAGCCTGTTTCTCCAGAATGCTCTACATCAACTTGAAAATCATTAATTTCTAAATAATCTCGCTGTAATTCTGCAATACTTACTTCATCTTCAATTAGTAAAACTCTCTTCAATTCATTCACCACATTCCTGTACTTTTTGCAGCGAGAAGAAAATACTTGTGCTTTCTCCAAGCTTACTTTCTGCCCAAATTTCCCCACCATGTTCTTCAACAATTTGCTTCGCTATCGCTAAACCAAGTCCACTTCCACCTGTGCTAGAATTTCGTGATTGCTCTGCACGATAAAAACGCTCAAAAATATATGGAAGTGTATCAGATTCTATTCCTGATCCATTATCCTTTACCTTCACGATAACTTTGTTTTCATTACTTGATGCTGTAACGGTAATTTTTTTCTCACCTTTATCCATGTACTTCACACTATTATGAATTAAATTCGATATAACTCTCTTTATTTTTTCACGATCCGCTATTACATATAGCGGTGATACATGCTGTAATTGTAAGTATACAGATATACCTTCTTCACTTAAATCCATCTGCATCTCTTCTATTAAATCTTGCATAAATATATTTAACTCTATCGTTTCAAACTGAAATGGAACTCGGTTCAAATCGAGCTTCGAAAACAAAAAGAGTTCATCAATGAGTGTGTCCATATGTTTTGCTTTCGTATGAATGGTTGTTAAATATTTATCCATTTTTTCCGGCGTATTTGCTATCCCATCTTTTATTCCTTCCACATAGCCTATAATAGATGTAATTGGTGTTTTTAAATCGTGAGAGATGTTTGAAATAAGTTCTTTTCGATTTTCTTCATATTGCGTTTGCATCTCAATCGACCCTTTTAACTTCTTCCTCATTTCCTCAAATCCTTGGTTTAACTGTCCTATTTCATCATGCGATGTAGCTGGAATTTGAAAATCTAAATTTCCTTCTTTAATTCTCTCAGTCGCATCTTTCAATACAAAAATTGGTTTTATAACACTTCTTGAAACGAAGTAACTTAATAGTCCAATAAGTAAAATGGCTAAAAGTAAGAGCGATACGAACAAAATTGGAAATAATTTTTGTGTAAGATCTACGAACGAACTTTGCTTTTTTAGTACAAATATACTCCCTTCTTCATTTTCTGGAAAATAAAAATCAAATTTTACATATCGATAAAATGTACCATTTAGTTCCGTTGTTCCACGACTATTGATATTTGTCTTTTCAAACTTTGGAAGAGCTTCTTTTAAAGCTACGCTTTCAAATACTTTTGAAGCATATGAAATTGCTTCTCCTTTCCTTACAACTATTTTCACATCCTCCTCTTCGATCGATGACATGAACGATTCATCTAACAATTGCGATTGATTCTGTTTAGCCTCCGATTTCAATTCAAGAAAAATATTTTCTTCTTCTGCCGTCAGTGGCTTTTGAATATAAGAACTTTTGTAGAAATTTTTCACTGATTCTAAATCACCAGTTATCGAAAAAACAATTAAAAATCCCGTAACTAATATAAGCGTAATGGAAACGAGAATAACAGCGATATAAGAAAATAAAAATCTTGTTTTAATAGACATAATTAAAATCCTCACTTTCCCCCGCTATTTGTGGGCAGTAAGACTCCCACCTCAAAATTCGCCTGGAGCAAAGAAGTTAGTTGGAAGATCAACTGCCCGTAAACGCCCGATTGGTGAAGGCTAATAATCAGTGGGGGATGCCCCCCCATTGATTAAAGTTTCACTTTATCTATCCTTATTACTCATAAGCATAAAAATATATGTTCAAATACTCAAGCGATTTTATAGTAATTTTAGCACCAGTTTATAAAAATTTAATGTTCCTATTTTACAGTTTAAATTAGGATACCGAATTACTTACAAAAGGAGGTTGAAATTCCATGTTCAAAAAAACATTAAGCATGATATGTTGCGTAATTTTTTTACAAGGATGCTCACAAGAACAAGAAGTTAAAAAGGAGATGACAAACATGGAGACAGCACTACTAACAGCTACTGAGAAACAAGAAACGAATACTGTTATATCATTACTCAAAAAAGGGGCTGACATAAATATAACGGACAATAAAGGACGTACTTCTCTTATGATTGCTACATACAAAAATGATGTAAAAACCGCCAAAGCTCTTATCGACGCTGGTGCTGACGTAAATATCCAAGATGATATGAAAAACAATCCATTTCTATACGCCGGTGCAGAAGGTTACTTGGACATTTTAAAACTAACGATTGATGCTGGTGCGGATCCAGCACTTACGAATCGTTACGGCGGAACAGCTCTTATTCCCGCGTCAGAACATGGCTATATTGATGTTATAAAAGAACTCCTTACTCGAACAAATATCGATGTAAACCATATAAATAACCTCGGATGGACAGCTTTAATGGAAGCCATCGTACTAAGTAATGGAGATGAAGCACAGCAACAAGTCATTCAACTTCTTATTGAATATGGTGCTGATGTAAATATTCCCGACAATGATGGTGTTACCCCATTGCAACACGCCCGTTCTCATAACTTTGAAGAGATAGAGAACATTCTGTTAGAAGGACGTAAGTAAAAAGCTAATTTTTGCCTTCCTCTCCCACCCTATGCTACATTTAATTCGTCAAATAAATACTATTAATAGGGTGGGAATAACATGAACAAACCTCGAATTGGAATGATTGGTCTTGGAAATATTGCACAAAAAGCCTATCTCCCAACACTTACAAAAGAAACAGATTGGAATTTTGTAGGGGCCTTTACACCTAACCCCGAGAAAAGAAAACAAATTTGCCAACAATATCGTATTCAAGACTTTCATTCTATGGACACACTAGCTTCTGAATGTGATGCAATCTTCGTTCATAGTTCGACTGCTACACATTATGAAATCGTTTCTGAACTTCTGAAAAAAGGAATCGATGTTTATGTTGATAAGCCGCTAGCTGCTACTACTGAGCAAGCAGAAAAACTAGTTGAAATGAGTGAAAAGTATAATCGAAAGTTAATGGTAGGATTTAATCGCCGTTTCGTTCCTATGTACGTTACTGCCAAAGAGCAAGCTAATGATACTTCATGGATTCGAATTGAAAAGCACCGCACAAATAAGGTGGGGCCATATACTTATGACTTTACTATGCTAGATGATTACTTACATATTGTAGATACTGCTCGCTGGTTAGCTAACGATGACCTTAACATCGTTCATAATATGATGCAAATCAATGAAAAGAACGAACTTCTTTACGGACATCATACATATACAACTTCAAATGGACTATTACTTTCTACGGCGATGCATCGCCGTGCTGGTACAAATTTAGAACAAATTGAACTTGTAACGACAGGTAAAATCATTCGCGTAAAAAATATGAACACATTTGAAGTGGAGCAAGAAAATTCAGTTTCACAAATCGGTTCACCATCATGGGAAACGACGTTAAAACAGCGTGGTTTTGAGGATGCGGTTCACCATTTTGTCCAATGTGTACAAGGTGATACGAAACCGATTACAGATGGATTAGAAGGGTTAAAAACACAGCAAATTCTCCAATCTCTACTGGACGATGTAAGCAAAAATTAAAACGGATACATTTTTCAGAATTTACTTTCATTCCCATTTCCTCTTTATTTCTCTCACAAATTTCTATAGAATATGTTGATAGGAATTATAAATTTCATAATGAATCGTGGAAAGGATGGGATTGACACATGTGGAACGAGTTTAAAAAATTCGCGTTCAAAGGGAATGTAATCGATTTAGCTGTCGGGGTTGTAATCGGTGCTGCATTCGGTAAAATCGTTAGTTCTTTAGTTAAAGATATCATCACACCATTACTTGGTATGGTACTGGGCGGCGTTAACTTTACAGATTTAAAACTTACATTCGGTAAATCATCTATTATGTATGGTAACTTCATCCAAACTATTTTTGATTTCTTAATTATTGCAGCTGCTATCTTTATGTTTGTTAAGGTTTTCAACAAACTAACATCTAAAAGAGAAGAAGAAGAAAAGAAAGAAGAACTTCCAGAACCAACAAAAGAAGAAGAAATTCTTAGCGAAATTCGCGACTTACTAAAACAACAAAACTCTTCTAAAGATAGAGCATAATTGCACGGATAAAAGGCATGCCCCTCTTGGGGCATGCCTTTTTTTATATGCTATAACGTTTCTGAATTCATATGAATAAATGCAATAATACCTGCAACCATAAGTACCATAATGCTACCTGCAAATAGTGTAATACCGATAAACATTAAACTCGTACTTAAATCTATCGAAATACTTTCAGTAAAAATTGAAATTACATACGTGATAAGGGCGATTCCTGCAAGAATACTTCCTGGAACAAATCGCTTTAAGCCATTTTGTTTTAACGTCATATATGCAAAAATAGCAGTCATGCAAAGCGTAATTATCCAAAGAACGATCATCTCTTCTCCCCCCTCACAAGCCTTTTCTTTCTATTATACATGACATTGCCCTATAATAGTTAAATTTGCACTTGTGTGACATATAACAAGGAATAACCCCAACTGTAGCGAATGTCTTATGAAGAATCCCAAATACATTACCATTATCAAAGCAACGTATTTACAATACCGGCTTCACTTATCGCGAGTATTGTTTATAAAGTAAACATTCAGCATAAGGAGATTGATCTCATATGTACGCTGTAAAATTATTATTTGAATCTGTTCATTCAGGTGAACCTAATCCTAGTAAAATTGATGAACATTATGAAGAGAATCACGATACACTTTTTGAAGAAAGTATTATTCTCGTTAAGGCGAACAGTTTAGAGGAAGCTCACGAGCTAGGTGAAAAGATAGCTCTACAGTCTGAAGATACGTACGATAATATGTACGATGTGCAAGTAACATGGCAGTTTCGAAAAGTGTTACATGTATTTGAATTAAATGATACGTCATTTGAGACAGGAACAGAATTGTACGCAAGATTTTTACATGTTAAGAAAAATGAAACTGTCGATACAGTAGTTAAACAATACTATCCTGAATACTAATAAGAGCTCACAGCTATCGCTGTGAGCTCCCTTATTCTTACTTCGTTGAATCTCTAAATTGGATACGGTGAGGTAAGATAACTGAGTGATCTTCTACTTTTTCTTTGTTCATGTATTTCGTTAGTAGACGCATTGCTACTGCACCGATATCATACATTGGTTGTACAACTGTTGAAAGCTGTGGACGCACCATTAATGCAAGACGTGTGTTGTCAAAACCAAGCACTTCGATATCAGTTGGTACGTTTAATCCCGCGTCTTGTGCTGCGTGGATTACACCTAGTGCCATTTCATCAGAAGATACGAAGATTGCTGTTGGCTTTTCATCCATGCTCCAAAGTCTTTCAAACGCTTCTATACCTGAATCATATGTGTAATCTCCATCAATTATAAGATTTTCATCATATGAAATACCTGCTTCTTCTAAAGCTTTTTTATAACCTTGTAACTTCTTCGCGCTTCCTGCTTTATCAATGAAAGGACCAGAGACGAAACCGATACGTTTATGTCCTTGCTCAACAAAGTGCTTCATTGCATCGTAAGCGGCTTGTGTATAATCAATATTTACTGATGACGTTTCATTTTGCTCATCAAATGACGCTGCTAATACGATTGGTACTGGAGATTTTTTGAACTCTTCAACGTGAATATCTGTAATATCTTCACCCATGAAAACAATCCCGTCCACTTGTTTCCCAAGCATCGTATTTAATAAGTGGAACTCTTTCTCTTTGTTTTGGTCAGAGTTACTTAAAATGATGTTATATTTGTACATTGTTGCGATATCTTCAATTCCACGAGCAAGTTCTGCATAAAACGTATTTGAGATATCAGGAATAATAACACCCACTGTAGTTGTCTTCTTACTTGCTAGTCCACGTGCTACCGCATTTGGGCGGTATCCTAAAAGATCAATTGCTTCTAATACTTTCTTTCTTGTTGTAGGCTTTACATTTGGGTTACCGTTCACAACACGTGATACGGTAGCCATTGAAACGTTTGCTTCGCGCGCTACATCATAGATTGTTATGTTCATCTCTTCGCACACTCCTTCTATTTATGTTATCTATTTTTATGTATCGGTTCACTTGAATGAAAAAAAGACATCAACTCTATTTGCAGATGCCAACAATCGTCCCGAGTTCTTCCTTTTACTAATGATACGATAAAAACGCAGGGTCATACAATATTTTCCCGCAAAAGTTTCGAAAAAATTCGCTTCTTTTCTCGTATTTTCGTATTTTTTATGCAAAAAAGGTCAATTTTTGTAAAAAATTATGTAACAAGGGCTACATAGACTAAGAAATCTTTTTATAATTTACTTCCGAATGCTTTTAATTCTTTCATAAACTCATTGAACTGCGGAAAATTTATAAAATAAAAAAGACAGCTTAAAAACTGTCTTTTTTATTTTATAGGAAAGAAACAAACGGTTTATCGCTGTTCTTCTCTTTTATAATAACAACCTCGATTTTATTCTCGGACTTTATCTGTAATTGAACTTTAGCATCTTTAGGAAATTGTTCTAACATACTTTGAGCAGCCATTTGAGAGAGTGCCATTAATTCTGACTTACCGTTATATTTAACGACAATATCCATCTTTAATTTATCCATCTTATTTTGCTTATAAGAAATCTTAGCATTAACAGGGATATAATCTCCTGGAGAGAATTTCTTTATTGCTTCCGAAAAATCATCTAACTTTTTCTTATCTTCTCCTTGTGCTCCCCCAAATTCTTGAGAAGGATACGAATACGATTTTTCATCAATAGTATCCCAATTTCCAAGGTTAGTCTCGTTCTTTTGAACAGTAGCGCTTGCAATATAAGTACCATTCTTTAAAGAACTTGTACTTTCTTGCTTGAATATAGCAAACGTAATTGGAGATTTGTTATATTTATCATTTTTATTAATAGCTTCTATAAGCCCCTTAGCGACTTCAGTACCTTTAGAAATAGCTTCCTCATTAGATACACTTGAAGACATAGATAAACCAATAACAACACCAGATAAGCTTAGTTCATTTGAATTCTGTTTGCCGAAGTAGTCCTGTTCTATAATATTAGTCAAAACTGGTACTTCTTGTTTCGTAACTAATTCATCAATTGTTTTCTCTGGAATATATTGATTTAATTGTAATACGTAATTTTCTGTATCGAATTGTTTTGAAGCAATATCCATTAAACCATTTTCATATTCTGCTAAATCTAGTTTAGAATTAGTCTTAACATTAACTGTATTAATTACCTTTTGTTCTTTTAAAGGGATAACAGTTCTATAGTAATCCTTAGAAACAGCAGTTCTTGGAATCATACTTTTTTCTTTCGTATCTTTCTGTACAACTTCATCTTTCTTCTCAATAGTATTATTGCTGCAAGCCCCCAGTAATAAACTTAAGCTTGCGATGCATAACGCCATTTTCTTCATTGCTTAAAACCCACTTTCAAAAGTCAATTTACTTAGTTTTAATGTATCTATAGTGTACCATTAAATATATGGCAACAAAATAAAAAAGAAGCAAGCCCTTCGCTTGCCTCCCCCTATTTTACATTCTCTTCTAAAGCTTCTTTTTTAATATTCCAATGCGATGTATGCCATACTACCATTCCATCTTTTATGTATAGCACTTGCGGAGATTCATGCTTAATGCTGTACTGCTCTGCAACATGGTTCGAAACATCTCTCGCATCTTGTACGTATAAGTAATATGCTGGCACTTCTCTTTCTTCACCGCAATACGCTTGAAACTCTGTATATGCACCGTGACTAATTGGGCATGTCGTACTATGTTTAAAAAGAACGTAAGGCTCATTCTTTTCTACTAACGCTTCAAGTTCTTCAATTGTTTCAATCTTCATCATACTCATCATTACTCACCTCTCATGCGAAGTCTAGAGCGCTTCTCTCTCTTTTCAGCCTTCTGCTCAGCTTTCTCAAGTTTACGCTCTTCTTTTTCAATCTTTTTCTCTTGTCTCGTAGCACGGTAATGATTGTATACTTCAATTGCTGCGCTGCTCCACTGCACAACTTGTGCTACTTTATCTGCATTATTTTCAATTTCATCTGTAACAGACTCTGAAACATTGCGAAGCTTCGTATTTAAAGAGTGAATCGTCGTTCCGATTCCATCTACACCTTCTACTACTTTATTTAGCGACTGTGACTTCTGTTGAATATCATCAGCTAACGCATTTGTCTTATGTAATAATTGCTCCGTCTCTACGCTTATTCCTTGCATTTGCTTCTCTAAACCTTCTAACGTACTTGCAACATTTTCTAACGTCTTCTGAACCGATAACAACGTTCTGCATACATACACTACTAATACAGCGAAAGCAACTGCAATAATAGCCGCACTTACATATAAAAGAACTTGCATTTCATCACTTCCTTTATCTTTTTCATACTTTCTCTTATTATACAATCATTTTCCGTTTCGTTCTAATCCCTATCTTTTCATTAGAATTTTCATACTTATTCGTTAACTTTAACATAAATCATTCAACAAATTCCACTAAGTAGGTTACAATAGGTAAGGATACATAATTAGTAGGGAGGCTTTACATATGAAAGATCCACGTATTGAAAAGTTAGCATACAATTTAATTAACTACTCTATCCGATTACAAAAAGGTGAGAAAGTATTAATTGAAAACTTTGGCTTACAAAAAGAACTTGTAACAGCACTTGTAAAAGAAGCATATGCAGCTGGTGGTTTCCCATTCGTTTCTTTAAAAGATCATCAAGTAGATCGCTCTTTATTAATGGGTGCTACTGAAGAACATTTCGAACAAATCGCTGCATATGAAGCGAGCGTAATGAAAGATATGGATGCATACATTGGCCTTCGCTCTGGCGATAACATTAACGAACAAGCCGACGTTCCAAGTGAACGTATGAAAGTTCACGGCCAAACAGTTGGTAAAAAGGTTCATAGAGACATCCGTGTTCCGAAAACACGCTGGGTTGTTCTTCGCTACCCAAATGCTTCTATGGCGCAGCTTGCTAAAATGAGCACAGAAGCTTTCGAAGACTTCTACTTCGAGGTATGTAACTTAGATTACGGTAAAATGGATAAGGCAATGGATAGCCTTGTTACATTAATGAATAAAACAGATAAGGTTCGCTTAACTGGCCCTGGAACTGACTTAACATTCTCTATTAAAGACATTCCAGCTATTAAATGCTCAGGTCATTTAAACATTCCAGATGGTGAAGTATACTCTGCACCAGTTCGCGATTCTGTTAACGGGACAGTTTCTTATAACACACCATCACCTTACAACGGCTATACATTTGAAAATGTACAACTTAAATTTGAGAATGGCCAAATCGTTGACGCAACTGCAAACGATTCAGAGCGCATTAACAAAATCTTCGATACAGACGAAGGCGCACGCTACGTTGGTGAGTTCGCAATCGGCGTAAACCCATACATCTTACATCCAATGGGAGACATTCTATTCGATGAAAAAATCGATGGCAGCTTCCACTTCACACCTGGACAAGCTTATGACGATGCATGGAATGGCAACAACTCTAACATCCACTGGGATTTAGTATGCATTCAGCGCCCTGAATATGGCGGCGGTGAGATTTACTTCGACGACGTCTTAATCCGTAAAGACGGACGATTCGTTGTAACTGAACTAGAAGCTTTAAACCCAGAGAACTTAAAATAATATGAAAAGCGCTCGGAATTCTATCCGAGCGCTTTTTTTATTAATACTCTAATAATTTTTTAGCTACATCTTCTGGTACTTTAAAACTATTTTTATTTTTTATTTTACTAATTTTCAATTCAACCTCAACATAAGGGACATCTTTATATACTGTCATAGTACCAATTTCATGTAACTCTTTTTTATCTTTACTCGAATCCAATAATTTCGGTGTATCCTCTTGATACATTTTAAACGTTTTCCCTTGCGGAGTATCTAAAGGAGCCGATTCCATTTCCCACTCATCCATTTTGATTGATTCAAACAACTTTGTGATTTCTTTCTTATCGGTAATCGTTTTTTTATCGCTCGAATCAATAAGCGATTCTATTTCAATTTTTTGTGCCTTTTCTAAGCTAACATCAGACTTCTCTTTCTTCGCACTACATCCTATTAAAAGAATAGATGTGGTTAGCAAAAACAAAAACAACATACAGATTTTTTTCATGTCTAATCCCCCTGCACTATATAGAGCTATTTTTCTCACTTTTTGTTTGCTGAAAATGAAAATAAAATAAAAGCGTCACTGCGATAGTACCTATTAATATTGGGACATATAAGGGTAGATCCCATTTAATATATACTCTAGTGCAAATAGCAAGCACCAGCAAAATTTCCAAACAAAATAAAGTGAAACTTTAATCAGTGGGGGTTTTGTTCATCCCCCACTGATTATTAGCCCTCACCAATCGGGCGTTTACGGACAGTTGATCTCCCACCTTACTTCTTTGCTCCAGCCAAATTTTGAGGTGGGAGTCTTACTGCCCCCAAATAGCGGGACAAAAGTTTTACATATTTCACTTCTTGCCCACCATTTCTATTTTCACATATGGATTTTCCTTCGCGATAAGCGCCAAAAATTCATCCGGATTTTGCGGCATCGCAATCATATGTACTTTATATGCATTCGTTGTAATCTCAAATGATTTTCCAACTTGACGAATAACTCTTATATCTTTTAATACAACGTCGTCATTTAAAATTCCGTATTTTAAAATACCATTTTCTACTTTATGTTTTTTAATGAACATTTCCCAAACGAGAGGGACATTTACAATAAAACATAATCCCATCCCAATTAGAGCTGAAGCCCAATCCCCTTTTCTTGTAAAAAATAAAACTATTGGATATACCACCATAAAAGCTAACGTTATACTAACGAAAATTATTCCTAACTTACTTCTTTGAATCGGAAAGTTCATACCCACACCCCTCAATCCAAATTATACCATAATTTCCATTTTAGTTTATAAAAAAAGATCATTTATGAATGATCTTTTCAAATAATATATCTATAAAATTTCTTATCTACCTCTAGCACTGGAAAACTTTTCGGCAACTCTTCTATACTCACACTTTGGAAACCATTCTTCTCATAAAAGCGATGCGCCGCTAAAAATTTTACTGTTGTTCCTAAATAAATATCTTTCAACTTTTTATCATCAGCCCACGCAATCGCTTTTTGAAGCAGCATATGCGATGCGCCCCATTCTTTTCCGCGGAATTCTTTCTTCACGAACATTTTTCTTAGCGCTACTTGATGCTTCCCAATATCTAATAAAGCTACCGTTCCAACTACTTTACCATCATAAGTTGCTACCCAAAAGCTTCCGTTGTCCCTTTGATAGAACGTTTCTATTTCTAGTAAGTCAGGCTGCTCTTCTTTTGTAATTGGGACATTGTATTCTTTTTGCTGAATATGAACAATGAGATCTACTACTTCATCTTGAAACTGACTTTCATATGGAATAATACAAATCTTCTCGTTCATCGAATATCCTTCCATTCCGAAGCTAGTAAACTATATACAGCAATATCCTGAAAATGATCGTACACCCATTCTTCATCTCGTAAAATTCCATCTAACTTAAACCCTAAACGTTCTGGGATTGCACGGCTTTTCGCATTTTCAACACCGCAACGAATTTCAATTTTATTCAGCTTTAAATTATCAAATGCATAATGAAGCACACTCTTCACACTTCGCGTCATAACACCTTTCCCGCCAGCATCTTCTGCAAGATAATATCCAAGACTCGTAGCTTTCTTACCCCAGCTCACCGGATGAATACCTACCATCCCAACGAGCTTTCCTTTATAACGTATGCCAGCCTCGAACCCATCTCCCTCTGCAAATTTCCTTAACCACATCGGAAAAATCTCATTATACGCATCAGCAGATTTCGTCCCATCTACCCACGGAAGCCACTTTCTTAAATGGTTACGATCCTGATCTATTAATTCATATAGTTCCTCTTTATGATGTTTTTCTAATAGTTGTAATTCGATTTCGTCATCTACTCGGAGTGTGAACATGTTTTTCAGCCCCCTTTTTTCTTATTATTCTAACATTTCAAAGTGAAAAATGTTAATTATTCACACTTTTTTTCGATCTTATCTTAATAAAACCAGAAGAGTATAGTACTCCCGTAATACCTAGTATCATTCCTACACATTGTGCGGGTGTTATATTTACTTCTTCTGTAAAAGAAAGAAATATAACACCACTATATATGATTGATATCTAGATATGAATCATATATAGTTAAATCATGGAAAAAAATGATAATTTTATAATTCAATTACGTAAAGGTGTTTTTGATCTAGCTATTTTGTCTTTAATAAGCAAACAACCTATGTATGGATATGAAATCACAAGTGCACTACAAGAGATCCCTGTATTTCATATTCCAAATGGTTCGATTTATCCTATACTAAATCGAATCACGAAAAACAATTGGGCTGTTTCCTATTGGGAAGAGTCCGGTGATGGACCGAAAAGAAAATACTATCGGATTACAGATGAAGGGAGAGAAATTTTGCATAATCGCTTAAATGATTATGACGCAGTTTATCACGCTCTAATGTTACTAGCTAAAGGAGAGGATAAAAAATGAACAAGGAACAATTCTTTTCAAATGAACTCATCGCTTCTTTCTTACAGGATCTTCACAAAGGTTTAATGAACTTGCCTACATCAACAAGAGAACAACATGCGCTAGAAATCAAATCCGATTTATACGAAAATGCATTAAGTAAAGAAAGTGATGGGATATCATCAGCAATGATCCCTCAACAAGTTATTGAAGAATTTCTGCCTCCAAAAGAATTAGCAAAGGAAATTGCAGCAGAATATACAGACGTTATTCAAGATGCACAGCAATCTACAAATACGTTTATTAAATATTATTCCGGTCTATCTATCGGTCCGCTTGGTGCTTTATCAGTGCCTATCGCACTTGGGTTTATAAATATTTCAGCTAATTTGCCATTCTTACTAGCCTTTATTGCAAGCAACATTTGGTTTATCTTTAGAGAAAATCATTGGAACACAGATCTATTAAAATACTTTAAAACAATGATTTTTGTTAGCTCAAGGTTGTTAATCGCTCTTCCATTTACTTTTTTCGCCATTCGAATTATGATAACAAAACAGTTCGATATGTTTTCATTCTATTATTTAATCGGATATGTATTTTTTAGTTCACTGTATATCGTTTTATTAAAACGACAATACAAAAAGAATAAGCAATATCAACATATCAACGCCTTTTAAAATATATCGAACACAACAAAAAGACGCACAGCCATAGCTATGCGTCTTTCTTCTTACTTCTCTGCAACTTGAACTTCTTTTACGTAAGCTGCTTCGAATTTTTGGATGTCACCTGCGCCCATGAAAATAAGAACGCCGTTTTTATGTTTCTTTAATACCTCTGTTGTTGTATCTGTAATTAGCTCTGCGCCATCGATACGTTTTTGCAGATCTTCAATTGTTAATTCACCTTTGTTTTCACGTGCTGATCCGAAAATATCACATAAGTATACTTGGTCAGCTTTACTTAGGCTTTCTGCGAACTCATCTAAAAATTTCTCTGTACGTGAGAATGTATGTGGCTGGAATACAGCGACAACTTCACGCTCTGGATGTTTTTGACGAGCTGCTTCAATCGTTGCATTAATTTCTGTCGGATGGTGTGCATAATCATCAATGATAACTTGCTCTCCCATCGGTTTTTCATTAAAGCGACGTTTAACACCTTCAAATGTTGTTAGTTGATGTTTAACCGCTTCTACATCAACGTCTTCGTAATGGCAAAGCGCGATAACTGCTAATGCATTTAATACGCTGTGATCGCCGTATCCTGTAATTTTGAACGTGTCATAATACGTATTACGAACGAATACATCGAATATAGTACCATCAGTTCTCTTTTGAATGTTACGTGCTTGGAAATCATTATCTTCTCCAAATCCATAGAAAATAACAGGTACTTTCGCTTGAATTTTTTGAAGTTCTTCATCATCACCACATGCAATAATACCTTTTTTCACTTGTAATGCCATCTCTTGGAATGCATTAAATACATCATTGATGTCTGAAAAATAATCTGGATGATCGAAATCAATATTTGTCATAATTGCATAGTCTGGATAGTAAGACAAGAAATGACGACGATACTCACAAGCTTCAAATACAAAATACTTACTATTTTCTACCCCATGCCCAGTTCCATCTCCAATAAGGTAAGATGTTGGGTGTGCGCCTTGCATTACATGGGCTAACAAACCTGTAGTTGATGTTTTTCCATGTGCACCAGTTACTGCAACACTTGTGTACTGATTCATAAGGTCACCTAAGAAGTGATGATAACGATGTACTGGGATATTTAATTCTTTTGCTGCTACGATTTCTTCATGCGTATCAGGAAATGCGTTTCCCGCGATAATCACTTGTCCTTCTTTAATATTATTTTTATCAAAAGGAAGGATGGAAATACCACGCTTTTCCAATGCTATTTGTGTAAAGAAACGCTTTTCATAATCAGACCCTTGAACAGTATGCTTCATGTCATGAAGAATTTGTGCTAATGAACTCATTCCTGTTCCTTTAATTCCTACAAAATGGTAAACTGTCATCTTAAAGAACCTCCAACATTTCGAACTAATACAACGGCCTATCTATAAGACAGTATATGAATCTTTTCTTATTTTGGTAATCATCATACATTTCTGATGCAGTGAATTTCTTTTTATATTCACTTATCAGTGATAAACTCGTACGTACTTCTTTTATGTCCATAACACATTTATTATAGCAAAAAACAAGCTGCTATACTATGATAACAGAAAAACTGATAGGGTCAATCACCTATCAGTTTTTCTCGCTTTTACATATCTTCTTTTGTTTCTAATTGAACACGCTCTAGACGTGAATTTGGACGGTATTTACGACCAGCTTTTGCTTCTGGTTTTCCATTTAATTCTACGTTATCACCCGTAAAACCAATATTCATTTTTAATAAGCTACTTCCTACTCCGTATATATCGACAGGAACATTTTGAGCTTCAAATTCACGAATACGTTTCTCATCAAACCCACCAGTTACAACGATATCTACATGTTGGAAACCTTCCTCATCAAGAGCCTTACGAAGAGCAAATACAAGTGATGGATTTACACCACGCGGATCGAATGTTCCAAGTACTTCTGGATGACGAATGAAGTATTGATCAATCATTGTACGAGACGTATCCACACGTACACCTTTTAATGTTGATCCAAATTCACGCGCTACGCGAAGTGCATCTGTAATGACATCATTGTTGTAATCAATTAGTACGACTAATTCATCTTCTGGGAATTTTTTATGATATGCTTTTGCTGCTTCAACAACATCACCATTAAACATTTGAATTAAAGCGTGAGGCATCGTCCCCATACCACTTCTGCCCCACCATTCATTCATTGCATGCGTCGCTTGTGCGCTCATACCTCCGATGTATGCCGCATAACCGTCACCAGCTTGTTGCGTATAATGATCATCACGATCTCCCATGAAAATAACCGGTTTTTCTTTATCTACACTACGTGCAGCTTGGACAACGTTATATACGTTTGTCGCAACTGATGTACGACGAGCTAAAATCCCATCAATTACACCTTCTAAAAAGCCGAAGTATTCATAAGGACCATGAATTGTTAAAACTGTTTCAAACGGACTAATATTATCGCCATCCTTTAAAGAATGAATTTCTAATTCCTCAGGATTTTTGGCGAATGTTTGTAGCAATGCGATTACCTCATCTGCTCCGCAAAGAACTGAATGTTCTTTTTGGAAAAACTGCATTGTTACAACACTTTTCGGGCGAAATTCTTCAATGATTTCTCTAGTTTTTAAAAAGTAAACGGCAGAGAACCAGCCTTCTCCAACACGTTCATCAAATTTAAATGTTTTATTTGTTAGTCGATTTATTTCACCTTTTAATTTTAATTCAATTTCTTTCATGTCGCTTTACTCCCTACTTTACTATCCAACATTTTCTCTTAGTATACAGCAAAACCGTTTACTATACATTCGTTTCCTGCATAGCGGCAAATTCATCCTCAGAAATAAGGACATCTCTCGGTTTCGTTCCTCTTGCTTCAGAAATAATCCCTTGCGATTCCATCTCTTCAATTAGACGTGCCGCGCGATTATAACCAATACGGAATTTTCTCTGTACAGAAGATGTGGACGCTCCCCCTTGCTCTACAACAAATTGACATGCATCAAAAAATAGTTCATCTTCAGACTCACTCTGCTCTGATTTTGCTAATAAATCCTCTTGCTTAAATAAGTAGTTTGGCTTCATTTGCTTTTTCACATGATCAACGGTTCTTTCAATCTCATCATCTGATACGTATACACCTTGTACACGAACTGGTTTAGATGTGCCGTTTCCTAAAAATAGCATATCACCACGGCCAAGTAATTTCTCCGCGCCCCCAATATCGATAATCGTACGCGAATCAACTTGAGATGATACCGTAAACGAAATACGCGTTGGAATGTTTGATTTAATTAAACCTGTAATAACGTCTACAGATGGACGCTGCGTCGCAACTAATAAGTGAATACCACAAGCACGAGCTTTTTGTGCAATACGACAAATCGCTTCCTCAACATCACCAGGAGCAACCATCATTAAGTCCGCTAACTCATCAATGACGATTACAATATAAGGTAATGTCTCACCTGGGATTTCTCTCCCACTTACAATCGTATTGTAACGAGTTAAATCACGAGCACCAGCATGAGCAAACAATTCATAACGACGTTCCATCTCTTCAACCGCCCACTTTAACGCGGCTGTAGCTGCTTTTACGTCAGTAATAACAGGTGCTACAAGATGCGGAACAGAATTGTATGGTGCCAGCTCAACCATCTTCGGATCAATTAGTATCAACTTCACTTCATGCGGCTTCGCTTTATATAAAATGCTCGTTAAAATCGCGTTAATGCACACACTTTTCCCTGAACCAGTTGCACCCGCAATAAGTCCATGTGGCATTTTTCGAATATCCGTTACAATTGGATCACCTGAAATATCAAGCCCCAGCGCAACTGTAAGTGGTGATTCACTCTTTGTAAATACAGGACTTCTTAAAATTTCACGAAGGAATACTGGCTTACTTTCCTTATTCGGAACTTCAATTCCAATTGCACTCTTCCCTGGAATTGGTGCTTCAATTCGAATATCTTTCGCAGCTAAACTTAACTTAATATCATCACTTAAATTTGTAATTTTATTTACTTTCACACCTGGGTCTGGTTGTACTTCAAAACGAGTTACCGCCGGCCCTTGTGACACATTAATAACATGTGCTCCAACATGGAAATTATTAAATGTCGTATTTAATAATTCTTCCTGTTCTTCTAGCCACTCCGTATTATCTAATGCTGCCTGCTGTGGAATCGACAACAACGTTAATGGCGGAAATTCATACTTCGGCGGCGTTTGTAGTACGTTGCGCATATCGTTCTCTTTTTGATTTACAACATATGCTTTCTCTTGTACTTGTTCAGCCACCACTACTTGTTGCATCGGTTTTTCTTCTACTTGTGGTTCCACTACCACTTGCTGCATTGGCTTTTCTTCCACTTGAGCTTCTACTACCACTTGCTGCATTGCTTTTTCTTCCACTTGAGCTTCTACTACCACTTGCTGCATTGCTTTTTCTTCCACTTGAGCTTCTACTACCACTTGCTGCATCGGTTTTTCTTCTACTTGGGTTTCTACTACCACTTGCTGCATCGGTTTTTCTTCTACTTGGGTTTCTACTACCACTTGCTGCATTGGTTTTTCTTCTACTTGGGTTTCTACCACTACTTGCTGCATTGGTTTTTCCGTTACTCGTTCACCCACAGTAGATTGCGTTACATTCGTTCGTACCGCATGTCTTTCCATTAACTTCTTTCTGTCTTGTTTTAACATGACAACGTTAAATGGAACATGACGCTTTTTCTCACGTTTCGGCTCTTCTTTTTGTGCGACAGGCTGTTCTTCAACAACTTGTTTCTTTTCTTCAGCTTCTTCAATTAAAACATTCGCAAAGCTTTGAACATCTTTCTTCGTTTGCTCATCTGCTTCTGAAACTGGTACGAATACTTCACTTTCTTCCATGAACTCAATTGTTTCTTGCTGAGAAATCACTGGTTGCTCTTCAACTGCTATATTTTCTAACGACCCTGTATTCATCGTTTCTTCAATTACTTCTTCTTGCGGTGTTTCCTCTAATGCGAATTCCGTAACTGATTCTATTTCCTTAGATTCCTCTAATTCCACAGCTTCTTCTGCTTCCTCAGATTCTTCTAATTCCGCAACTTCTTCCGCTTCTTTAGATTCCTCTAATTCCGCAACTTCTTCTGCTTCCTCAGATTCTTCTAACTCCGCAGCTTCTTCTGCTTCCTTAGGTTCTTCTAACTCCACAACTTCTTCCGCTTCTTTAGATTCCTCTAATTCCGCAACCTCTTCTGCTTCCTCAGATTCTTCTAACTCCGCAACTTCTTCTGCTTCCTTAGGTTCTTCTAATTCCGCAACTTCTTCCGCTTCTTTAGATTCCTCTAATTCCGCAACTTCTTCTGCTTCCTCAGATTCTTCTAACTCCGCAGCTTCTTCTGCTTCCTCAGATCCCTCTAATTCCACAACTTCTTCTGCTTCCTTAGGTTCTTCTAATTCCGCAACTTCTTCCGCTTCCTCAGATTCTTCTAACTCCGCAGCTTCTTCTGCTTCCTCAGATCTCTCTAACTCCGCAGCTTCTTCTGCTTCCTTAGGTTCTTCTAATTCCGCAACTTCTTCTGCTTCCTTAGGTTCTTCTAACTCCACAACTTCTTCCGCTTCTTTAGATTCCTCTAATTCCACAATTTCTTCTGCTTCCTCAGATTCTTCTAACTCCGCAGCTTCTTCTGCTTCCATAGATTCTTCTTCAAAAGCATCTGGTATTTCTATAGTAATTGTTTCTTCAAGTTTTTCATCTGCTTTTACAATCACTACATCTTCTAAGGTTTCTTCTTCGACTTGATTTGCTGCAACTTCAGCAACAGTTTCTTCTATTTCTGTATTACATTCATTTTCTTCTGTTAATATCGAATCTACGTGCTCTACTTTAGAATCTATTGACTCTTCTTGTAAAGTTTCTTCGTTATCTTCTGTAGATGATAACGCCACTACATCTTGCTCCTGCTTCAAGGCTTGTACAATTGTAGCCTCTTCTTCCACATGCTGTCCTACTGTTTTATGAAGCAAATCATCACTTAGGCTTTCTTCTAATGAAGGGGCTTGACGTTCAACTTCGTAACCGTTTTTCTCTAACCATGCATCCACAACCGATTTTTCTTCTACTTTATTACTTCGTTCGTTCACTCCGTTCTTAACAGATGAACTTCCTTGTAGAACTCCCGAAAAGTCAGATAATGTATATCCCTTTTTCTCTAACCATGCGTCAACAACAGCTTTTCCTTCAACAGATATTTCAAGATCTTCTCTTTCCTTTTCTTCCTCCTGCACAACCTTCGTTTCTACTGAAGGACGGTTATATCCATAAATTGGAGAAATCATTTCTGTTGGACGAAATGGTCTACGGTTACTTTCTTGCGACGGTACGAATGCTTTTTTTACGACAGGCTCTGGTTCCGGTTCATATTGCAATTCCGGTTCCTCATATGTAGGTGCTTCTGTTTCCACATACGGTCGTCTGCTTCTTTCCACTTTTGTTCCTCTTTGAGTAGGCTGTTCTTCATATGTTCCTCTTTGAATAGGTTGTTCTTCAAAGTTAGGCAGTTCTCTTACATCCTCCTCATCGAAGCCATTATCTGGTATTAGTGGAAAACGACATTTCCCTGCATTCCGACTTGCCATTTGTGCTTCTCTTGCTTCAGTGTAGTGGTTTACACGAGGAATTTTCGGCTGACTTACAATTTGCTTTGGTACTTCTTTATTCATCGCTGTTTTTTCTTCCTCTTTGTTAAACAGCTTTTTCATCCAATCTAACATGCTTACCACTCTTTCTACTAAATAGTAACAACCTTTATTGTATCAGCATTCGGCAAAAAGTGCAGGTAAAATTAAGCATATTAACTTTATCCATAATATTCTAATTTACGAGTATTTTGTATATAGAAAAAAGCAGCCTTCCATATAAGACTGCAATTTAAGCTTTATTTTTCCGATATTCATCTACACTATCCGTCACGCTTTGTAATAAAGAATTTACATACTGTGGGTCTGATAATTTTTTGTCTTCTTCTGGGTTTGACATAAATCCGAGTTCTAATAGTACTCCAGGTACTTTCGACCAATTAAATCCAGAAAGGTCATCTCGAAATTTAATTCCATTTACTTTCACCTGATGATTTCCCCTCATTTTGTTTACAATTGTTTGAGAGACTTGAAGACTTTCAGCATAGATTTCTTTCGTATATTGATTTCCTTCTGCTGGCGTCAATACAGCGAACCCACTTTGGTTTGGATTTTCAGAGCCATCCGCGTGAAGACGTAAAAATAAATTCGCCTTATGATCATTCGCGAATGCCGCTCGTTCCTTATTACTTATATCAACCTCATGTGACGTTCTTGTCATCAATACTTGTATACCTTTTGCTTCCAGTTTTTCTTTCAATATAAAAGCCATCTCTAATACAAGAACTGATTCCCTCTTTTTCGTTACAACTCCCGTTGTTCCGTCTGTTACTTTATATTTTTGCGTAGTTGCTCCTGGACCAATTGGCTCTAAATTTAAATTCGCTTTTTGTTGATGCCCCGGATCAATAACGACGAGAAACTTCTCTTGTTTCTCATTACTCTCTACTTTTTGTTCATTATTTTGTACGGGCTGTTCAGTCGTCTGTGCCGGCGGGATTTCCTCTGTCTTTTCTTTGGCCGACACTTCCTCCTGCTTCAGTTCAACTTGTTCATTCGTTTGAATTGCTTGCGGTTCTTCTTTCTTTTCTTGTTCTTCTTGCTGCTTTTCTACCGGTGCGTCTTCTTTTTTATCGTTGTTTTTTTCTTGTACAGAAGATGTTGTTTCTTTTTTCGGTTGTTCTTGTGAACAACCTCCCATATATATTCCAATGACTGCAATAGCGCACATTATTTTTATATACTTCATTTTTCTCTCCTATCACTTTGCACCGGGCTCAAAGCATTTTCTTATAGTATTTTTATAATATCATCCATATTTCCGATATAAATCGGTTGCCACGTTTCCGTACCGCGCTCAGCTGTATAAACAGGGTAAGTATCTTCAGCTACATTAACGAAAACAGGATCTCCCATATCCGTTTCATATCCGATAACAATCCATCCTTCTTGCCATTTTCCACTTTCTTTACTTATTAATGAATTTTTATGTTTATCATATCGGTAACCGATTTGTCCTTTTTCTAATTCATCTTCGCTAAATAAATATATTTCATAGGAACCTAACTCGATATCTTGCTGTTTTGAAGTTTCAATTCGTTTCAGAAGTTCTGCAATTTTTGGTTGTTGTTTCATACGTCTATCCCCTTCTTTTTTCTAAATTTTACCTAATCTATTTTTAAAATACAATATAGATTTTGAGAGGAAACGTTACAATGCTAGGAATTCCGCACAAAAAAAGTAGCCTCACGTATGCGAGGCTACTTTTCTAATATCAATTAAAATTTAAATTCTTGTCCAACTTCAAAGCTGTCTTCTAATACAAGAATACCTTTTTCTTCTGGAGCATCTGGAAGCTCTAATTCACGTGCAGAGCAAATCATTCCAGAAGAAGGAACACCGCGAAGTTCAGCTGGTTTAATTAACATACCGCTTGGCATTACAGCACCGATTTTCGCAACGACAACTTTTTGTCCTGCATCAACGTTTGGTGCACCACATACGATTTGTAATGTTTCTGTACCGATTTCTACTGTACAGATGTTTAATTTATCAGCATTTGGATGCTTCTCTTTTTCAGCTACATAGCCTACAACAAATTTCGGCGTGAAATCAGCTTCTACTTTTTCTTCAAAGCCGTTCTTTGCTAAAATGTCGTTAATTTTTTCAACAAACTCTTTCGTTAATGTAACGTTTCCGTTGTCTGTTACTTCTACATAAGAAGACGCATTAAAGATGTTGAATCCTCCTGTTACGTTGCTTTCACGATCATAAACGCGAGCAACATCTCCTTTGCGGTCAAATGTACGGTTTTCTAAAGTAATATCTTGTAAGGTAACAATTAAAGTGTCACCAATTCCTTCAAGGTTGTAAAAAACGTTCACTTCGTTCATCCTTTCTCTTTTCCATCTGTCTTCTTCCGATTCTTCGCTAAAATAAAGATTGGTTCGAAGTCCCCATCTTCATATACGAATGAAAGTGATGTAATCGGAACATGCCCTTCGGCAAAAAATTTCATTGTCATTTGTGCAATAATATCATAACCGATTTCGTTGACGATATCAGCAATAATTAATACATCTTGGTGAGGAACTGCAACAACCATATCACCAGAGATCTTTTCACGCATCGAGTGTAGTAACGATTCGTTTAAAATACGACTCGCATCGTATCCATCATTTGTGTTTAAAAAGTAGAATGTATTGCCTGCTACTGTGTCCTGCTTAAATTCATAGCCTAATGAGCGAGCATTAAATAATGCCATTTCACGTACTTGTTCCTCTGTAAGCTCTAATTTTTGCAATAAGCGCTCATCAATTAATCGATACGTTTTATTAGAATCTAGCGCATAGTAAATACGTGTTTCCGCCGTATGGTCCGTCATAAGAAACGGATTTCCTTCTTCTGATTGTTTCGGGAAAGAAGTAGAGCGAATAACAGGTAAAATTTTCGCCGTGCTATTTTCTTCTTTATGCATTGCAATTAGCGCTTCTTGTACGTAATAAGCGACCTCTTCAATCGCTTTTTCTTTGTTCACTTCCCATTTTGCCACTACTCCTGGAAGTGATACGTTAATACCTTTTTTCGAGTCTATTTGTTCAATACGAAGAACTTCTTTCTCACTATCATAATGAAAGTCCCATTCTGGTCGAGATAATTTCTTCATTAACTCGTCTTTCATCTTTTTACTTGTCATTTTCATCTCTTTTTCCTCCCTTCCAAAAAAATAACCTCCCCCGCGAAGGTAGAGGTTGTTTTTACAATTCAATTGGCTAATTGTCTTATTTTAAACCTTCAATAAACTCTTCGATTTGCTCTTGTGTTTTACGATCTTTATTTACATAGCGTCCAGTTTCTTCACCTTTATTGTACGCTACAAAGCTTGGAATGCCAAATACGTCTACTTTCACGCATAGATCAATAAACTCATCACGATCTACATAGTAAAATGAGAAATCACTATACTTCTCTTCTACTTCTGGCATAAATGGATCAACGAAACGGCAATCTGGGCACCATTCTGCTGAGAACATGAAGACTACATTCTCTTCATTTTTTAATTCTTGGAATTGTTCCATGCTTTCTAATGATTTCATCTATATTTCCTCCTCTAACGAGTGCACTTTTTTCACACTATAATCTTTTCTTTATACTACCATACATCGCGCATGGTGCAAGGTTTATGCTTGCTTTTCATCATACTTATATTGTCCAATAAGTAACTTAACAACGTGTACAAATAATTCCGTTCGGTCGACATAATCATCTGTAAAAATACCGATAGCACCTTCGTGACTACGAATATCTTTTCGCTCTACAAACTCTTCCATCACTTCACTTAGCTCTTTTCCTTCTTCAAGCGGTGCTAAAAAATCGTCTGGTAACTTAATACGTGCCCCGCCTGCTACAAATGTTTTACCGTCAATCGTCGCTAAAGCACCCCAGTTACACATAAATAACCCATGCTCCGTTTTCATAACACCGCCTTCTAGCCCAATGCCGATATGAGCTTCACCTTCCTGTAACGCTCTCTTCGCCCTATTTACTGCTCCTTGCATCGTCTCTTCATCTGAGAAAGGCTGGTTTGCCACTCCTGACGGAACAGAAAGAGATGTAATTTCAGCATCTTTCCAAACCTTCTCCACAGCCCCAACTTTCGTTTTATTCTTCGATCCAACTACTACCTTCATTTCACTCACCTCTATATAAATTCATTATTCTATCCTAATACTAGCCTCGAACACCAAATCGGTCTTCATGACTGAGGCTCATACGTAGTGCAACTGACCGCACACACGCATCGCTGGGTCATCTCTCCCATCAAAAAAAGAAAGTAGCTTTCCACAATATTTTCAGCTCCGAACACAAAAACAATCTCCCGCTTTCTTCCTATCCGGGGTTTAAATGCATCGCTCGACCACCAATTAAGCACTAACCGCTACCACTCATCGCTGGGCCATCTCTCCTACCTAAAAAAAGAAAAGGTTTTCCCAAAACAGCCTTCCTCTCTTTTCCTATCCGCGGTCTTAATACATCATTCGAGCACCAATTACGCACTAACCGCCACCACTCATCGCTGGGCCATCTCTCCTACCTAAAAAAAGAAAGGCTCTTCAGCCCTTCTTCCTCTTTACGCGTTATTCTTAATTGTCTCTAACGTCGTTTTGTCCGTCGCTCTCACAAGCTTCGTAATTAATTCCTTCGCTGCCGCATAATCATCAACATGTAAAATAGAAGCATGTGTATGAATGTAGCGTGCACAAACACCAATTACTGCTGATGGGATACCAGAGTTACTTGTATGTACACGGCCCGCATCTGTACCACCTTGTGAAATAAAGTATTGGTACGGAATGTTATGTGTTTCTGCTGTATCTAAAATAAATTCACGCATTCCTCTATGTGTTATCATTGTGCGGTCATAAATACGAAGAAGCGCTCCTTTTCCTAATTGACCGAACTGCGTCTTATCACCAGATGCATCATTTGCTGGACTTGCATCAAGCGCATAGAAAATATCTGGTTGAATCATATTTGCAGCAGTTTGTGCTCCGCGAAGACCTACTTCTTCTTGTACAGTCGCACCAGAGTATAATGTGTTTGGTAATGTTTCATCTTTTAATTCCTTTAGCAATTCGATAGCAAGACCACACCCATAGCGGTTATCCCAAGCTTTCGCCATAATTTTCTTCTCATTTGCCATCGGCGTGAATGGACAGATTGGCACGATTTGTTGCCCTGGCTTTATGCCAATTTCAATCGCATCTTCATAACTATCTGCACCTATATCAATTAACATATTTTTTATATCCATCGGTTTTGCACGTTGCGCATCACTTAATAAATGAGGCGGAATAGAACCAACAACCCCAATAACAGGACCATTCTTCGTCATAACTTGTACACGCTGAGCTAATAGTACTTGGCTCCACCAGCCACCTAACGTTTGAAAACGAAGCATCCCATTTTTCGTAATTTGCGTAACCATGAAACCTACTTCATCCATATGACCTGCTACAAGAACGCGCGGGCCAGTTTCGTCCCCTTTTTTCAGGCCAAATACGCTACCTAAACCGTCTTGCACAATTTCATCAGCATATTTGCTTAATTCTTGCTTCATAAAACGGCGTACATCATGTTCAAAACCTGATGCACCTTGTAATTCTGTTAACGTACGAAATAATTGTAATGTCTCTTTATTCACGAAGTCCCCTTCTTTCAAACCTTAGTAGAATACCTCTTTTATTGTAACGAAATTTTCGAAATGTTTCTAGTTTCTTCTTTTTTAGTTGCATTTGCATTATAATTATTATTGGTACACTATTTTTATTTTACAGAATTGAGGTGAATATATGAGCTGGAAAGGTTTAGTCACAGGTCTTGGCGTTGGGTTCGCAGCTGGTTATTTCGTTGCAAACAAAGTACAAGAACAATCCCATATTTCTTCAGAAAAAGCATTGAAAATGGTGAAACAAGCATTAAGTCATAAAGGTGAAATTACTGGCTCTTGGGTACATATGGTTCCAGAGACATTTGAAAAATATGATGTCGCGTACGAAGTTTATCGCGGCGGTCTTACAACGATGTTAGATGAAATACAAGAACGATTTGAATTTTTAGTTGATGCTAAAACAGGCACTGTCTTAGAAGTTATAGCAGCATAAAAAAAAGCTAGTAATTACTAGCTTTTTTAAGCTTCTACAATCGTTTTTCTCTCTATCTTTTCCACTATATGCCCTTCTTCATTCCACTTTACTGCACGGTAATATGCATCATGATAAAAAGTAAACCACGCCTCTTTTTCAGCACCATACTTCATCCACTTTTGTTTATGTTCAATCGATGTCATCGGATAATCATCGTATGCCATTACCCATAATACATTTTGATGTGCATGCGTCGGTAAAATATCCGCTAAATGAAGCATCGTTTCACCTTGACTTTCAAGAATGACAACGGCATGTCCATCACTATGACCACCTGTATGCGCCATTTTTATTTCATCCGTAATTTCTATTTCTTGCCTGAACGTAACAATCTTATCAACGATTGGCTCCCAATTTTCCTTCCAATATGTATTTCGCGATCTAACATTGGGATTTTTCATTTCATTCCATTCAGTCTCACTTACATAAATCGTTGCGTTCGGAAACGCCGGAACAAGGTGATTTCCCTCCCATTTTGTTAAACCAGATGCATGGTCAAAATGAAGATGTGTCATTAAGACGTAATGAATATCTTCAGTACGCAGTCCCAGTTTTTCTAAAGATTCCTTAACTGATGATTCTTCTGTTACACCTTGATTCCGCTTCATTTTCTCATTCAATTTACCGTTCCCTATCCCTGCATCAATAAGCATGTTTCCTTCTTTCGTTTGCAAGAGTAACGGATCTGTTCGTAAATAAATATGATTTGTATCATTATGTTTATATTTGCGTGACCAAAGTACTTTTGGCACAACTCCAAACATCGCGCCTCCATCTAAATGTGTATTCCCACCTTTTAGCCACGTCACTTTTATATTTCCAATTTGTAACTGTTCCATATCCAATCCCCCTTTTTTTATTTAATTTTAACATAATATTCCGATTATTTTTCATATAAAAAACCTATGCATTACTGCATAGGCTCCGTACGATATTTTGCTTCAACTCGGTAAATACGATGACCTTTACTAGAGAATTTCTCTTCGTATTCTGTCATAATGTTTCCTTCATAATCACTATTATGAAGATCTAGGCTAAGGTAAGTTAATAACATACCATACTCAGCCATACTCATAAGAGAATATTCAAATAAGCTTTGGTTATCAGTTTTGAAATGAATTTCTCCACCATCTACTAACACTTCTTCATAATTGCGTAAAAATGCTTTATACGTTAAACGACGCTTCGTATGACGATTCTTCGGCCATGGATCTGAGAAGTTTAAATAAACGCGGTCAATTTCACCTTTCGCAAAGAAAACTGTTAAATCTTCAGCATCTTTATTAATTAACTTTAAGTTCGGTACTTCTTCTTCAATTAATTTATCAAGTGCATCTACAACAACACTTGTGAATTTTTCAATTCCAATATAGTTTATATGCGGATTTGCTTTTGCCATATCATACATAAAGCGGCCACGTCCTGTACCTACTTCAATATGAATTGGCTGTTCATTTCCAAATATTTCTTTCCAGTTACCAGCGCTCTCCTCTGGTTTTCCAATTACGATATGTGAATACTCATTAATTCGATCCATTGCATAAGGCTTATGTCTTAAACGCATAGATGTCTCCCTCTCTTTACAAAACTATTTTAAAGGAAAAATTCCTTCTTTCTGTTTTAATCAATCTATCAAACAAAAAACCAAGTACGTACGAGCACTCGGTCCGTTTCTTTCAAGTATAAGATGTACCATTTTGATAAAAACTACATAAAGCATTAAACATTCCATGACGAAACAGCTTTTTCTCTTACATTTCTAGGGAGAGAAAAACACTCGAAAGGATGATCCGTTCATGCCAATTAATCAACAGCATCAATTAGAAGTGTTAAAAGATATTTTAATCAATCATCAAAGTGATTGCTGCGGGACAGTTTCTGAATGCGAGCAATTAGAGCGCCTCATTCAATCGTTACTCGCAAACGATAGTATAAGTAGTGACACTAAAGCAATGCTAAACGATGTATATTCTTATAGTCAATCGGGTAAATCTTCCTCTAATTTGGACAACCATATTTCCAATAATCAAGAACAACTTACTCAGTGGATTGCTGGAATGGACAATTTTTCTTAAGTATTATTCTGAAGCAAGTAGTTGCTGTAAATATTGATGCCAATATTTCGCTTCTGCTTGCTGCTTTTTTGTTGTGTGCCATTGAATAGATAAAATCGTTTGTGCTATCACATACCATCTCATACGCCTAAGCAACGATTCATCTAGTTCAACCTCATAATATCCGAGCCACTCACTCCATTCATGGCGCGGAACATACCAATATAATAACATACCAATATCCAGAGCTGGATCAGCAATAACAGCTCCATCCCAATCAATTAAAAACAATTCATCTTCATCCGACAATATCCAATTGTTATGGTTTACATCACAATGGCATACAACGAATTCATTGTACTCAATATCTTTTAATGACTCAGTTAAATATTGAAGACCTTGCTGAATTGTTTCATCAACCCTTATATCTCCTCTTAAAACGAGCTGTAATTGTTGTAATAACTCTTGCCCATGAAGCGGCTGCTTCCCTAGCCTTTGAATCATCTGCACAAGTGCTTTAGAGGAGTGTATTTTCTTCAAAAGTTTCGCAACACGTTCTAGTTTCATATCCTCTGGCTCTAACTTCTGTCCCGGAAGCCATTTTTGAGCAGAAATTACATCACCGTTCGTTACCCTTCTTGTCCAAAGTAATTTTGGAACAATTCCTTCTGCTGACAATACCGCTAAAAAGGGCGATGTATTCCGCTTTAAAAATAACTTTTGTTGTCCGTTTTGCGCAATATATGCATCGCCCGTTACTCCACCAGCCGGTATAAGACTCCACTCTTTTCCTAATAATTGTTCCAACCATTCCATATTCATTACCCGTTAACAAATCCTTATCTTTTATAGTTATGAAAAGAAAAACCGCAACATTTCTACACATGTTGTGGATTCATATATTTTACTGTATTTGAATGAAAAAACTTGGCATAAGCCGAAAACAGGATAAATCACCTGTTCTTCTAGTTTATTTTACAAAATCACTCATAGAATGACAACTTATCAAAATCGTCACCTTTGTCAATTCTACATTTATTACATTCTCATCGTCAAGTAGCGATTTGTCACATTATCGTCAATATATACGTGCTAATTGGAGCCAATTGAAGTTCCTTTCCTCTAAATGAAGAAATTGGCTCTATTTTTGCTTGCTTTTCGTTTACTAACACATGCCACGTTTCTTCTTTTGGAAGCTGCACCGTTTTAGCTTCCAAACCGCTATTGAATAGCACAACAATCTCTTTCCACGGCCCAAATAATTCTACATGTTGCAGGTGGTATGCAAGTGCTTCTTTTGATGTTTGCAAAAAAGTCATATGCTTTTTTATAAGGTCAGCACTTTTTAATCGGAATGCCCCATGCTCCTTCCGAATCGCAATTAAACCTTTTATATAGTTAACTGTCTCCATCTCTTTTTCTTTTTGATCCCAATCTAATTGATTAATTTCATCATTTGCATTATAACTATTTTCATTTCCTTGCTTCGTACGATAAAACTCTTGCCCCGCATGTAAGAAAGGAATACCTTGTGAAAGAATAACCATTGCAGTTGCTAAGCGATGACGCCTTTTCAAAATTTCTTCTGATTCTGGATTACTTTGCACTAGTTTATCCCACATCGTCATATTGTCATGACATTCTACATAGTTGATGCTTTGTACTGGCTCTAGGAACAATCCTGTTTCTTTCATACTTAAAAGGCTACCAGCTACTACATACTGCAAATGATTACAGTCTACATGCCCACCAAATGCAAAGCCACGTTTATTTATATTAAAAGTACTTCCTTTTACTCCATCACGAAATTGATCATTAAACTGTGCGATACATGGCATTTTATTCGCATTATTTAACGTCGCTTTCTCTTCAAGAGGAAGCGGTGTTTGTAAATCCCATCCTTCACCTAATAACAGCGCATCCTGCTTTATTTTTCGCACTTCTTTTTCTAACGTATTCATCGTTTCAACATCTGAAATCCCCATTAAATCAAATCGGAATCCATCAACATTGTATTCAGTAAGCCAATATAAAACAGATTCTATAATAAATTTCCTCATCATTTTCCGTTCAGATGCTATATCATTTCCAACTCCCGTCCCATTAGAAGGCATACCATCTTCCCCATGACGAAAATAATATCCCGGGACAAGCTTCTCAAATGATGATAATTCTCTTTCATAAACATGATTATATACAACATCTATAATCACTCGAATGCCGTGATCATGAAATGTTTCAATTAGTTGTTTACACTCTACTATCCTGTTATACGGATCAGAAAGGTTTGTAACATAAAATCCTGTTGGTATATTGTAATATAATGGATTATATCCCCAATTATATGCGGAAGCAGGATTCACTTCATCTATACCACCAAAACAATGTAAAGGTAATAGTTCAACATGTGTAACGCCTAAATCTTTTATATGAGCCAATCCTGTTAATGTCCCATTTCGTCCCGTTGTCTCTTCTTCCATCAATCCTTTATATGTTCCCTTTTTATTCACTCCACTGTTTGGATGAATAGTAGCGTCACGAATATGCAGTTCATACAATATGGCATCTGTCATCGACTGTAATGGTGATAATTTCTCTCGTTTTGTTACATTCGTCTTTTCCAAATCGATAACAACGCCGTATTTCCCATTTACAGTCACTGACTTTGCGTAAGGATCAACCGCTTCATTCCATATTAAATTAATACAAACAAGGAATGTATATCTTGCTCCATCATGATCACCTTGTAATGTATGAATCCACACTCCGTTTTCTTCTCTGTACATTTCATAATCAATATATTCTTTATCACTTTTATAAATCCGTACTTTCGCAAGCCTTGCGGTCGGAGCCCATACTTTAAATATTGTTTCTTCTTTTTTATACACAGCACCTAAGTCGGTACCTTCGTAATAATATTTTTCATCGAAAACTACCGTTCGAATCACAGCGCCTATTTGTAAATCTGTTTCTTCATTCCGTTCATCCCGTACTGTATAATACTTCCCCACATCTAGCGGCTCTTCTATAAAACATTCATACTTCGTTGCATCTGGAAGAGCAATAGTATGAACAATCGGTAACTCTTTCACATTGCTTCCTTCTTGTAAACGAAATGTCCGGCTTGTTCCATACGCATGCGGGAGCAAAATTGTAATTTTATTCATTTCATCTAAATAGGCATCAAATGGACGTTTTACTTTCAACATAAAAAATCACCATCATTCTTAAAGTTAAAATGAAACGAGCTGCACATGATAAGGCTTTTCTTATCAGCGAAGCTCTATACAGTAACATATTATTCCCTATAGTATATTCACCTGTATAAAAAACGTTTTCACACATTCTATTTTTGTAATTTTATTTCGGCAACTAGTCTATACTTTGGCGTTTCCTTAACGTGAGATTCATACAAAGTAATCGTATCTGCTCGAAATGATGTTACGGGTAAATCTTTTACATTTGTCAGATCAAATACTTTTTCTCCTACCCATTTACGAGCAACAGTAATATGTGGATGATAAGGACGTGTCTCTAGAGAAAAACCATTTTCTTCACAAATTGTATGCACTTGTTTTTGCAACTGAACCAAATCATTATTCCCACTTACCTTGGCCCAAAAAATACGCGGCTCTTCTTCTAGGCCAAACGTTGAAAATTCTTGTAACGTGAACGATAGTTCTTTTGTTTCTGTAAGTATTTGTAATCCATTCTTTATTCCTTCTAATTGTTCCTCTGTCGCACTTCCTAAAAATGAAAGTGTAATATGATAGTCTTCTTCATGTACCCACGAGCGAAATGGTAATTCATCCTTCATTTCCTCTTTATAATTAGAGAGCACTTCTTTTATATGACGTGGTAAAGTTACTGCGACAAAATAATGCGGCACCATCTACATCGTCTCCTTTATGTTATTGTTGCTTTTCTTGCTTATATCATTCAGCTAAAAAGAATCCGCCCTCTAAAGTAGAGAGCGGTCATTATTTACATATCTTTTATTTCGCTAATTCATGAATTGCTTGCGCATAAATCGCTGTTGCTTTTAATAAATCTTGAATTTCAATGTACTCGTCTTTTTGATGCGCAAGTTCTTCTTTTCCTGGGAATAACGGGCCAAATGCAACGCCAGCTTTCAATGAACGAGCATAAGTACCACCACCAATTGCTAACAATTCAGCTTTTTCACCCGTTTGTTCTTCATATACGCGTTGCAAAGTACGAATTAACGTATGATCTTTGTCAACGTGATGCGGGCGAGAGTTAGAATAATCCGCTACTTCAAATCCATGAGTACCAACATATTCTTTTAACTTTGCAATCGTTTCTTCAAAGTTAGTCGTAACTGGATAGCGTACATTTAATCCTAAATTACCACCGTTTTCTTGCGAGTAAGACAGGCGACCAACATTCACTGTTAACGGGCCGCTAATATCGTCTTTATAAGAAATACCAGCTTTTTCTCCAATAATATCACCTGTAAATGTTTCTGTTACAAACGATGCAAAGGAAGCCCCTTTTCCATCAAGAGAAACTTTCGTTAAGCAGTTTGCCAATAATAAACCTGCATTTTCTCCCTTTTCTGGAGTAGATCCGTGAGCTGAAATCCCTTTGATTTGCAACGTCACCGTATTTCCTTCTACAATTGCTTTACCTATTTTTTTAGCAGTTTGTAAATACTCTTCATATGCTACTGTAAGTGCATTTACATCTTCTCCTGTAATAACTGCTTCTGCAAAATCTGGAACCATATTTAAACGACGACCTGACTCAAATGAAAGAAGCTTAAATGTGCCTTCTTTCTCTTCGCCACCATTTTGCACAACTTGTATGTCAGAAATTCCTTTTTCCGCATTAATAATTGGAAAATCTGCATCCGGCGCAAAACCGATTGTTGGCATTTCTTCATTTTTAAAATAATGATCTACACACTTCCAATTGCTTTCCTCATCTGTTCCTAAAATCATACGAACACGTTTTGAAAGAGGTAAGCCTAATTCTTTAACGATTTTCATCGCATAATAAGCTGCCATCGTCGGCCCTTTATCATCAATTGCACCGCGTGCAAAAATCTTCCCGTCGCGAATATCCGCACTATACGCAGGAGTTGTCCAGCCATCTCCTTCTGGTACAACATCAACGTGACAAAGAATACCTACTAATTCTTCTCCTTGTCCCATTTCAAGATGACCTGCATACCCTTCTAAATTTTTAGAAGCGAAACCTTCTGCTTCTCCTTTATGTAACATGAAAGATAAGGCTTTTTCTACACCTTCACCAAATGGCGCGCCCTCTTTCACCGATTCTTCTTCCCATACACTTTTAATTTGCAAAAATTGTTGTGTATCAAGAATTAAATCATCTTTTCGTTTTGTAACTTCTTCTGTCCAATTAATCGTTGACATCACGCATCCATCCTTCACTATATTGTCTCTTTCATCATAGCAAACGAAAATCTCTTATGCCATACATGAAAACCTAATAACGAACAATTTTAACATTTCAGATATTTCTTATTAGTTTTTCTTTTATTTTCTCAAAAAAATTTGCAGGAATTTGGCGTTTTACGTAGAAATTTATGAGTTAGTTGACTGACCAAATATACAATGTCAACTTCCAATATTTTTCTATATGAATCTTTGTTAAACTTTTGTAAAATTTAAGTAGATTAAAGCATGAATTTTATCATGTAGAGTACAATGGTAGTAACGACCTTCTTTCCTGAATGGGGTCAAAAAAACTGGTAGAGGAGTGGTTTTCTCTTGAAACCTACAACTACTCGTATGCTAACACGCATTAAATCAATTTATATGTACATCAATGAAAACGGTACGGTAACAACGAAAGACCTTGTAGATGAGTTCGGGATCACACCGCGAACGATACAACGTGATCTAAATGTGTTGCAGTTTAATGAACTCGTGTATAGCCCTTGCCGCGGCAAGTGGACAACGACAGGAAAGAAAGTGAGAATGACCTCATAACAAAAAATAATTGTATGTAAATAAATACATACCCCTTTCTAACTCATTAGAAAGGGGTCTTTTCTATGCTCTGAAATTGGCGTTACTTTTCGTTATCTACTTGATACGTCTTTAATATTTCTACTTCTTCATCTGTTAATTCACGATATTGCCCAAGTTCTAACTCTTCATCTAACACTAAAGGTCCCATCTCTGTTCTCTTTAAATACACTACTTTTTTCCCTACCGCTTCAAACATACGCTTCACTTGATGGAATTTTCCTTCTGTAATAACAAGCTCAATTTCGGAAATATCATCACTTTTTAAAATTGTAAGTTCGCCTGGCTTCGTTTCATAGCCATCTTCTAAAATAACACCTTTAGCGAATTCTATTACATCCTCTTCCGTTACAACGCCTGAAATGTGTGCATAATATTTTTTCGGCACATGCTTTTTCGGAGATAATAGTTGATGCGTTAACTTCCCATCATTTGTGATTAATAAGAAACCTTCTGTATCAATATCGAGCCTTCCAACAGGGAATGGATCGAAAATCGCATCTTCTAATTCTAATAAATCTATTACTGTTTCGTGGTTATCATCTTCTGTCGCTGAAATAACACCTTGTGGTTTATGCATCATTAAATAAACAAACTCTTTATATTCCACAACTTCACCGTGAATCATAACCTCTTGCTCTTCTATATTCACATGAAACTTCGCATCTTTCACTGGCGTTCCATCAATTTTCACAACGCCGTCTTTCAGTAATTTCTTTACTTCTTTTCTACTTCCGTGTCCCATATTCGCTAATAATTTATCTAATCTCATGTTCTTCACCTTCTTTATTTATCATAGAAAAGGGGACGTATTTACGCCCCTTTTGATTTCAACTTTATTTTGAATCTACTACCAAGTTTACGCTGGATTTTCTCTAAAGCTTCTCCGCCAAATACTCTTTCTAGTACTCCCGTGCGAATCGCTAACAATCCGTAAACAAGACCACCAATACCTGCACAAATCGCAACTGTAATAAGAGCACCAATACGGCCATCAGGCGAAATCATGAAGGATAGAAGCCATTGTGATAGTTTTACAGCAATAACCATTACAAGTGTTAATACTGCAATTTGGAATGTTCTCTTATATACAACACCAAATGAATAGTGTGCGTGTTTTTTGATTTGTCTATTCGTATACCATACGGAAGCTAAGAAACCGACTGCAGTAGCTAAAATCGCCCCAACTGTACCGAAATAACGAATAAAGATTACGTTACATACAAATTTCAAAATAACACCCATCACAAGCGCAATAACCGCATGTTTCTGCTTGTTAATCCCTTGCAAGATAGCTGCTGTTACTGTGAATAAAGCGAATAACAATGCAACTGGTGCATACCACATTAATACTTGTCCACCTAGTGGATCTGAATCGTAGAAAGCAGTGTAAATTGGATATGCAAGTGTAGAAATACCGATAACTGCTGGCAATGTTAAAAACATATTCGCCTGGAATGTTTGTGTAATTTGTAATTTTAAATAACGGTATTGCTTTTCAGTAAACGATTTTGTAATCGCTGGTACGAGCGTTAAACTAAACGCTGTTGCAAGTGATACCGGAATCATAATTAATTTATGCGTCCACATCGTGAAAATACCAAGTGCTCGCTCTGCGATATCCCCTTGACCAATCGCCTGCATAATAGAGTTAAATGTCAATGTATCAATTTGTTGATATAAAGGAATTGTTAACCCAATTACGACGTAAGGAATTGCATATGCAAACAACTCTTTAAACAATTGAGCGGTACTCACCGTTGATTCTGGTACAGTTTGCTCAATTAAATATTGATCCAAATATTTTTTACGTTTTAACCAGTACCAAATTAATACGCCAAGTGCTCCAACTGCTGAAACGAACGCAGCGAATGTAGCAACACCAACTGCCGTTGCTACTGTACCGCCAAGTACTTTAATAACGATGAAACTACCCGCTAATAAAAAGACGATACGAATAATTTGCTCAATAATTTGTGAAACCGTAGTCGGTCCCATCGATTGGTGGCCTTGGAAATAACCACGAATCAAACTTGCTGCCGGCACAACAATAAGCGCAAAACTTACGAGGCGAATAATCATCGTAACTTCTTCTATCTTATTTTGTAAACTTTGTTTACCAAGCATTGCTTCTGCAAATAATGGTGCGGTCATGTACAGTACTAAGAAGGAAAGAACTCCTGTTACTATCATCATAACCATTCCCGAGCGGAACATTCTCCGGCTCGTTTTATAATCTCCAAGTGCATTATATTTGGAAACAAACTTCGAAACAGCAAGCGGCACCCCTGCCGTTGCGATACTTAAAAATATCGTATATGGAATGTATCCATATGTATAGAGCGTTCCGCCTTCTGTGCCTACTAATGCATGAAACGGAAAGACGTAAATCATGCCTAAGAACTTTACTAAAAATGTCCCTAACGTCACAATAAGCGTTCCGCGCAGAAATTTTGAATCGGACATACAAAAATCCTCCTACATCTACATAAAGTGAAACTATAATTAGTGGGAGACTCTCCTCCTACTAACCATTCGAGCATTTACAGGCCGCTTTAACTCCCCTTTACTTCTCTTAAATCTTAAGGTAGTAGTCTTATTGCCCATAAATAGCAGGATAATGCTGAACTCTAACTTTTGTATTGTACCACAATTCTCCTCTTAAGCAGTACTTCACTCTATTTTTCTTTTAAGGGAAAACATGCTATTCTTTTAGGCAGGAAATGTAGAAAATGAGGTCGATATATTATGCATTATGATGTTATTGTCATCGGCGGCGGTCCTTCAGGGCTAATGGCTGCAATCGGTGCTGCTGAAGAAGGCGCAAGCGTCTTACTTCTTGATAAAGGAAATAAACTAGGACGTAAACTTGCGATTTCTGGTGGTGGTCGTTGTAACGTAACGAACCGTCTACCACTTGATGAAATCGTTAAACATATACCTGGAAATGGTCGCTTCTTATACAGTGCTTTTTCTATTTTCAGTAATGAAGATATTATTACATTCTTCGAAAATCTCGGTGTAAAACTGAAAGAAGAGGATCATGGCCGCATGTTCCCAGTATCAAATAAAGCGCAATCTGTTGTAGATGCACTGTTAACACGATTAAAAGACTTAGGTGTAAAAATACGTACGAATACACCTGTTGAAACGATTGAATATGAAAATGGTCAAACGAAGGCTGTTATTCTACAAACAGGCGAAGTGTTAGAAACGAATCACGTCGTTATCGCTGTTGGCGGAAAATCTGTTCCTCAAACTGGTTCTACTGGAGACGGATACGCTTGGGCTGAAAAAGCTGGGCATACAATTACAGAACTTTTCCCAACAGAAGTACCAATCCTTTCAAACGAACCGTTTATTCGTGACCGCACATTACAAGGTCTTGCTTTACGAGATGTAAACTTAAGTGTATTAAACCCGAAAGGAAAAGTTATCATTTCTCATAAAATGGACATGCTCTTCACTCACTTCGGCCTATCTGGTCCTGCTGCTCTTCGCTGTAGCCAATTCGTTGTGAAAGCGATGAAAAAGTTTAAAACGAACACAGTGCACATGAGTATCGATGCATTGCCAGAAGAAAATAGTGAGCAACTGTTCCAGCGCATGCTGAAACAAATGAAAGAAGATCCGAAAAAAGGAATTAAAAACGTTTTAAAAGGCTATGTTCCTGAACGTTACTTCCTATTCTTATTAGAAAAAAATGAAATTGACGGTAGCGAACAAGCTGGACAAGTTTCTCATGAGAAGATTCGCGCACTTGTGAAAGACTTTAAAGAATTTACCGTCCATGTAAATGGTACGCAGTCAATTGAAAAAGCATTCGTTACTGGCGGAGGGGTATCCGTTAAAGAAATTAACCCGAAAGAAATGGCTTCGAAATTCACGAATGGTTTATACTTCTGCGGAGAAGTTCTTGATATTCACGGTTATACTGGCGGCTATAACATTACATCTGCCCTTGTTACTGGTCGAATTGCCGGAACAACAGCAGGACAAAATGCGAAAATGCAATACTAAAAAAAGAAACAGGGACTCCTGTTTCTTTTTTTATAGGCGCATGAAATTATATCGACGATACTTTAAATATATCGACCGTTTCTTCAAAAATATCCCTTCCTCCTAACTTCCCATTGCTTTTTTGTTGCTTTATATACCTTAGTACCTTTATATTTTATATTGTTGAATATTCGAAAAAGGGTAAGGGGAAAACAAATGAGAAAAAAAGTCATGATGTCTTTAATGCTAATGACGTTTCTTTCTGCGGTAGAAGGAACGATTGTTAGTACAGCGATCCCTCGTATAACGAGTGATTTGTCAGGTGTCGAACTTGTTAGTTGGGTATATGCAATCTATATGCTTGCAACAGCTGTTTCGACTCCAATATACGGAAAGCTAGCTGATTTATTCGGCCGTAAAAAAGTTCTGCTCATCGGAGCAACAATCTTCTTAATCGGTTCTGCACTTTGCGGAGTCGTTACATCAATGGAACAATTAATCTTCTTCCGTGCTCTTCAAGGTATAGGGGCTGGTGCTGTTATGCCGATCACAATGACGATTATTGGAGACCTATATAGCGAAGCTAAAGACCGCGCGAAAGCACAAGGCTGGATGAGTGCCGTTTGGGGTGTATCTGGTGTTATTGGGCCGTTAGTAGGTGGATTTTTAGTTGATTCTCTTTCTTGGCGCTATATTTTCTTCTTAAACGTTCCTTTTGGAATTATCGCTTGCTTAATGTTTGCCACTTCTTATAAGGAATCTGTTAAGTCCGCCGCTAAGCAACATATCGACTATCTTGGTGCGACAGTTTTCTCATTAAGTACAATCGCTCTGCTATACGCATTATTAACAGGTAGCAGTAAGCAAAACTGGGGAGACATTTCAATTATCGGCCTATTAATCTTTGCCGCTGTTTCATTCATTATTTTCTTATACATCGAGAAAAAATCTCCGGAACCATTAATTCCGCTAGCACTTTTCTCTAACCGTACATTATCTACAATAAACATACTAACACTTATTGCTGGCGCAATGATTATTAGTATTACAGTGTACCTTCCAATTTGGAGCCAAGGTGTTTTAGGAAAAAATGCGACAGAAGCTGGGCTCATTTTAATGCCGATTCCTGTTATGTGGACATTCGGTGCTATGTTCTCCGGTAACTTAGTTGGCAAGTTACAAACGAAACAAATTATTTTACTTGGAGCTAGCATTTTATCAGTTGCTACTTTCTTATTATTTACATTATCAACAGATTCACCATCATTCCTTATTTATGTTGCAGTCGGATTATTCGGCTTAGGAATGGGGCTTGTTACACCAATTTACATGGTAACAATTCAAGCAGCTGTACCGGCTCATACACGCGGAACGGCAGTTGGTTTAAACACATTTATTAATACATTTAGTCAAACACTAGGTGCTGCAATCTTCGGAACAATCTTCAATACGATGATTCATGCACGTGGCATTAAAAACCTTGATCTTGTTTCTTCTGGCGGACATGGAGGAGCTACAGCAAACGTAGTAACCGAGTCTCAATCCGCATTAGCATCAAGTGTACACGTCATTTATATGAGCACGTTCGTATTAGCGGTATTCACATTAATTATCGCTTGGATCCTATTAAAGCCAGCTAAACAAACAAGTGAACAATAAAAAGAGGATGACCATTTTGGTCATCCTCTTTGCATAAAATCTACTCTTCATTCTCCACAATATGTTTAAGCACGGACAATTTATTATCCCAAAAACGTTCATAATACGAGAGCCACTGTTGTAATTCCTCTAATGGTTCTGGATGCAAACGGTATATCTTTTCTCTCCCGCTCTTTCTCCCACTCACTAAATTCGCTTCTGAAAGAATATGAAGATGCTTTACAACTGCAGTACGGCTCATCGGAAAATGATCCGTTATTTTTGAAATTGGTAACTCTTTATCACTTAATAACCGCAACACTTCTCGGCGGGTTGGATCAGCAATTGCTTGAAATACGTCATATTTCGCTGCTGACGAGGCCATTTAACCTTCGACAACCTTTTTCAGTTTTTCATTTACAATCGCTACCCAGCCGCCATTCATTCTATCGCGAATAATAGAGCTCTTCGCATTCGCTTTCGGAAGAATTTCATCAGGATGTTTCCAGCCGCCGTGAATTAACGTAAATTCTGTTTTATTATCTCCTAAGTCTTTCAAATTAAATGAAACAACCCAACCATCTGTATCCCATGAGAAAGATAAATGATTTGGTTCATCAATCTCTAACACTTTACATGGTGATGGTCCAAAAGGTGATTGCACATGAAACTCATGTCCTACCTCTAATTCGAAATCATTTGGCATAAACCATGACGCAATTCCTTCTGCAGTTGATACTACATTCCATACTTTTTGAATAGGCGCGTCAAAAACGATTGTTTGTTTAATATCATTTAATGTATTTTGTTGTTCCATTTTATATCTCCTTTATTCGGCATCAAAATATAACACCTTTTAGTTTCACATTAACAATATAATACCTTTTGGTTTCATGTCAAGAAAGGCTCTTTTTCACTGTTGAGAAATTCTCAACATTTTTTCAACAGGACAAACACCCTCTCAGCATTCCTTCATAATATACTCACAAAGGCAATGAAAAATAGAAAATTCCCTCAACATGAAACTCCGTCATTCATATTGAGAGAAGCGCCTAACTTATCTCATCTGTACTTCGTCTCTCCTCCTTCCCTCGGGGACAATACACGAGATATGTAAAACTAGAAGGAGTATTCCCGCCATTTGGGTAGGTAGTTATTTCTCTTCTCCTCAACATTTCCTTAGGGGCGAAATGACTACCGACACACTTTTTTAAACAAAAATAAAAAGGAGATGAAAGCTATGTTCTATTGTATTAACTGTTCTGAAATTCACCATGAAAAACACCCGAATGATAAAGTTTTCAAAAACGGTTTTTATATTGATCCATTTTTAGGTGATCGTTATCACCTCGGTATGTGCACTGATGCTCAGGAGCATGAAACAGGAGAAGTTTTTTTAACGAAAAAGAAAATCGGCGCAACACAATCTATTATGAATATTTTACCGACACATGTTGTCCCAACATAAAGCATAAAAAAGAGCTGGCTCCCCAGCTCTTTTTTATGCTTTATAAACAATCATCGCTGAAAAACAATAAATTTGATTTTCATCATCGTTAATTGAAACACCAACTTGATACTTTATATCTACAAAATTTCCATCATCAATTTTTTTCAAAAATACATTTACAGATTCTTCTAAGTCTTTTTCATGACTTTCATCAAACACTTTCACACGAATCATGTTAACACCATCCTAGATCGCAGCCCTCCGCCGCTTGTTTATTGCCACGGTGCGTATCTATGATGCGATAAAACTTTCCATCTTCATATATATATCCGTCTTCTAACACATATTGTTTATCTTCAGTATAGACATAAAACTTACCTATCATAAACTTACTCGTATATAATTCCAAATAATCTTGCCTAAATTTAGCTACAACTTTATTTGTAATATCAATTCTAATTGTGCGCCCCACCTTCTCTCCCTCCCTTGCAAAGAACGGATTTAGGTATATTGTATTAGCGATTTTATATTTTATGCTTAAAAATAAGTGGATATGCCTTCTTTCTGCGCCTGTACTATTTTTCTAAAAAAATCCCCCCTATTTATTCAACGTTATAAGAGCAAAAAAACAAATTAAAAAACGACTTTTATATATTGACTACAGCATATCAGATGTGATATTATATAAAATTTGACATTTTTATCCTAGTATGTTATCATTAAAAGTGGTTACCACATATGGAGGTGGATGATTTGTTTCAAATTGGTGATAAAATCGTTTATCCAATGCACGGTGCAGGAATCATCGAAGCAATTGAAGAGAAAGAAATATTAGGCACTACGCGTCAATATTGTGTTATACGCATCATTAGTAAAGATATGCAAGTAATGCTTCCGATGAATCAACTACAAAAATCAGGTATACGTTATATCGTCGATAAAGGTACGTTAGATGGTATACTTCTTGAATTTCATCATGGGGAATCAGACCCATCACTCTCTTGGAAACAAAGATATACAATGAATATGGAAAAAATGAAGAACGGCAATCTTCAAGATAGTGCAGAAGTTGTTCGTGATTTACTTCGTCGCAATAAAGAAAGAGCATTAAATGCGAGCGAAAAACAAATGCTAGATAATGCGCGTAAAATGGTTATTAGTGAAGTTGCGCTCGTACAGAATGTTTCAGAACATCAAGCAACAGAATTTCTTCAAGATACAATCAATCATTAATTTTAAAAATAGCCGACCGCTATTTTTTTTTGCAAAAAAGGACAAAGAGATAAAACTCTTTGTCCTTTTCATATTACCCACGCCCAGCTTGGAATGATGGGTATAAAGTCATTCCACCATCTGCAAATAACGTAATTCCAGTTACGTAACTCGCCTCTGATGAAGCGAGCCAAGTTGCTACTGCTGCGATTTCTTCAGGTTTTCCAATGTAGCCCATCGGAATCATACTTTCTACGTCAGCACGCTGCTTTGGATCAGCAAACTTTTCAGCATTAATTGGCGTATTAATTGCACCTGGTCCAATATTATTTACTCGAATACCTTTCGGTGCATATTCTAACGCTAACGTTTCTGTCATAAGTTTAATACCGCCCTTACTTGCCGCATAGTGCACGAATAATGGCCACGGGATTTTCTCATGAACACTAGACATATTAATGACAGATCCTTTAATATCATTTTCCACAAAATATTTAATCGCTTCACGGCTCCCTAAAAAAGCACCCGTTAAATTTGTATTGATTACTTTATTCCAATCCTCTAACGGCATTTCGTGCGATGGGACTGCGTTTTCTATCCCTGCATTATTAATCATAACGTCGAGCGTACCAAATTCTTTCACAGCAGATTGAATGAGATTCACAACATCCGATTCAATCGTGACATCCCCTTTTACAGCAATCGCTTCTCCGCCTAATTTTTTAATTTCTTCTAACACATCATTTGCTTCTGACTCTCGTGAGCGATAATTAATAACAACTTTCGCCTTCTCCTTAGCAAATCGTACCCCCATCGCTCTTCCGAGACCCGTTGCTGACCCTGTAATAACGACAACTTTCCCTTCTAAATCGCTATACATTTCAATACCTCCTTTAACTTTTTGCAATACCTAGCATAATTCCGGCTGCGATAATAAAAACGATACCAACGACAATCCCTATTAATTGACGCTTCGTTTTTCTTTCACCTAATATAAGAATCCCGCCAAGCGTCGAAATAATAATGCCCATTTGTGAAAGTGAAAAACTTGTTGCAACTCCGACGCGCGGCTGCGAAATGAATAAAAACATATTTCCAGCTGCCCAAATTAATCCTGGAATAATATTTCGTATCGCATATTTATTAAATGGATGATGTTTAAACGTAAGTAAAATGCCTCCTAACACCATACCGACTGCTTGCGGTAATAAAGCAGACCAACCATCTACGTTAAATAACCTAATAACTACTACATAAACTAAATAACCGACCGTTGAAATTAATAAAATAATAATTCCTTTTTTGAAATTCCCTGCTTGCTCTGCATTCTTTTCTTCTTTACTTTGAAGTGATGTTAAAACAACCCCGATAATAATACAAACGAGCGCCAAAACTCCAAGGACAACTGATATTGTCGTCGACCATTCATGAAATACAATAACGCCAAATAAAGTCGTCGCAACTAATTGAAGTCCCGTTGAAATTGGCATCGTTCTGGAAACACCCATTAAATCAATACTTTTCAATTGATTCGCCTGACCAAGCGCCCAAAATAAACCTGACACAATTCCAACTCCAATAACGGTAGGCGTTAATACTGGCTTCACAAAAATATAAACAACAATCGCAAAAATAAGCGCACCGAACGTTGTACCGAGCGTTTGACTATACGGTCCCCCGCCCAGTTTCACGTTAAATAGCACAATGCTTCCCCAAAATATAGCTGGTAAAATCGCTAAAAGTATATCCATCGCTCATTACCTTTCTTTACTAAATGTCATCAGTTACTGCTCTACACCATTAGAGTGTGCCTTCATTTTTTCCTTCGCACGTGCGCAAACCTTTTCTGCGATCGCACTAGACACATTTTTTTCTCGCTCTACTTTTTTTATTTTTATTTGATCCAAATAATCTTCTAAAGTGAGTGTAATACGATCGTTCGGCGGATTATGTGCCCCTTGAAATGTAAGAAATTGTATCGCAACTGCAAATTTAGGAATAAACTCATCTTTCTTCCCTATGCGCTTTATGTTTGTAACGGATTCACATTCATGTTGATCTTCTGTCACTTGCCTTATAACCGAGTAATATCGATTCAGTAACGCACTTTCTAACAGCTGTTCCGTCGATTCTTTTGCCAAAGAATTGCTTGGAGAAAAGAAAAAAACAGAACATATCATTGAAATCATTACACATATCTTTTTCATAATTCCCTCCTTGTTCTATAAGTTAGTGTTCTCAAAACTTCCATAAAAAAACGACTTTCCCTATATAGGAAAGTCGTTTTTTATAGCACAAATCCAATATTAACCACCACTCACTGGTGGTATTAGTGCAACTACATCACCAGATTGTATCGTATCATCTTCATTTGCATACTCTTCATTAATCGCAACCATAATTGGCGCTGACACTGCTACATTATATTCTTTCGCAACAATATCTTTTAACTCTGCAACCGTAATATTTTCTTTCTCTATTTGTAATTCACTCGTTCCTGCTTCTTCTTGCAAGTTCGCAAATAACAATACTCGAATCATATTTATAACTCCTTCCCAGGCTCTCCTGCTGGATATGGTGTTTTTTCTAATTGATCACCAATCCATGAGTCACCATCTTCCCAAAACTCCTTTTTCCAAATCGGAACAATTTGCTTAATACGCTCCATAATATATTCATTCGCTTCATAAGCCTCTTTGCGATGAGGCGTTGACACAGCAACAACAACCGCTATATCAGAAATTTGCAGCGTGCCGATGCGATGCGTAATCGCAACATGTGTACCGGGCCACTTCTCCTTCACTTCTGACCCAATTTTCTGTAGCATCTTTTCTGCCATCGTCTTATAAGCTACATACTCTAAGTATAGTGTACGACGCCCTTTCGTAAACTCCCTAACTGTTCCGATAAATGTTGTGACAGCACCACATTCACGGCGAACTACTTTCTTTGTCACTTCTTCAATCGAGATTTCTGTATCCATTACTTCATAATATGTAGTTATCATTTTGCACTCCTAACCGTTTGTAAAAACCAGTCTATATACAATTTTTCTTCTGTTATATGAAATACTTTATATTCTTCTCGTACATTTGACGGAGCATCATACCACGTAATAACCGCCGCTATATTTTCTACTTTATGTAAAAGTTCAGCGTCTTCCGCAGAACGAAGTAACACTATTTTTGGATATTCCTCAGCTTTATAGCCCTCTATTAAAATCGTATCCACTTCAAAAAATTCGTACAAGCGGATAATTTCTTGCAAGGACCATTCATCTCGCAAAGAGGACAGAGATAGTAATCCAGCGCCTTCTACACTACTTACTACAGCACCAGCTTTTCGGTGTCTTTCACTATCTTTTTGTGCTACTTCAGGAAAGCCCCCGTGACCATGATGTTTAATTGTAGCAACCTTCATTTCTCTTTCAGCTAATGCATGTACCATTTTCTCTACAAGTGTTGTTTTCCCGCTATTTTGATACCCTACTATTTGTAAGATTGAAGAGGCTTTGCCCACGGCCAATCACTTCCCTCAGAGCATTCTAACAATAATACAGATACTTTCATTCCTGCTTCAAACCCTCTCGTCCCTCCAGGCAGCACAATAAAAGCATTTGCATCCGCAAGTGAAGAGACCGCACTCGATTTATCTAAACCAACTGGCGCCGCTTGTAGTGCCCCATTAACAATGCTCGCTTTCGCTCTTACAAAACGAGTAAACGGATTTGGTTTCGGAAAATCTTTTTGCAAAATAGCATCAGCTCTATATGCGTGAGGATCCTTCGCATGCAAATACGTTTTTATAATTGGATGCATTAATAATTCGAAACCTACATAACAAGCTGACGGATTACCTGATAAACCGAAGAGTAGCTTTCCATCAACTTCAGCTACTGTCGTTACACTCCCCGGCCTCATCGCTATTTTATTAAAGAGTACATTCGCCTGTAACCTTTCATAAATAGCTGGTAAATAGTCGTAATCCCCTACTGAAACACCGCCCGTTGTAATTAAAATATCAACCTCATCCATCGCTGATTTAACGGCTGTAAAACATGTGTCTAACTCATCGGCAAGTTGTCCATAGTAACGAACTTTTCCGCCAGCTTTCATAATTTGAGCGGCAATCATATAAGAGTTACTATTTCTAATTTTCCCTGGCTCTAACGCCTCATGCACTTCTAATAATTCGCTGCCTGTCGTTACAATACCGACAACCGGCTGTTTTACAACTTTCACAGTGCTATATCCAAACGTCGCTAATAATGCGGCAACACCCGGATTAATTACAACACCTTTCTTAACAAGGACTTGATTTTGTTTTATATCTTCTCCTTTAAATGACACATTGTCACCGTTTTGGAAAGGACGTTTTAACTTCATATATGTACTTTCGTTCCTCTCGAATCCTTCCGTCAGTTCTAGCATTACGACTGCATTGCAATCTTCTGGAATAGCTGCTCCTGTCATAATACGAACCGCCTGAAAAGCCCCTACTTCTTCTGTAAAAACAGATCCTGCTCCGATTTCTCCTATTACTTCAAATTCAACCGGCTGCTCTTGACTCGCTTCCTTCGTATCTTCTGCTCGAATTGCGAAACCATCGTAAGGAGAACGATCAAAGTGAGGAACGTCGTGATCTGAGACAACATCCTCTCCAAGAATCCTCCCGTAACTTTCTGTAATAGAAACTTCTTCTACTTCACCATGCTTAGCGTATTTCATAACCCGCTCTACTGCCTCAGCAACTTGAATCGGGATTCGTTTTTCTACCATTGTTTCTCACCTCATATTTGCAAAATATCTAATCTCGATTACACTTTATATATTAAATCGCAATTACTTCAAGGAGGAATTCCATGTCTTCATTCACACATTTCAACGACCAAGGACGCGCTAAAATGGTCGATATAAGTGATAAAAAAATAACCGTTCGAACAGCAATAGCATGCTCTAGCATTCTCGTTACGAAAGAGATTTTTGATAAAATCTCTCACAATGAAATTGGTAAAGGTGACGTATTAGCCGTCGCACAAATCGCAGGTATTATGGCTGCAAAACGTACTTCTGATATTATCCCAATGTGCCATCCTTTATTATTAAAAGGTGTTGACGTCTCTTTCGATTGGAAACAGTCAGAAGAACAATATCGACTACTTATTGAAGTAAAAGTTAAAACAGAAGGTAGTACCGGCGTTGAGATGGAAGCTTTAACAGCCGCTTCCGCTACCGCTCTTACTGTATATGACATGTGTAAAGCCGTTGATAAGGGTATGATTATTGGCGAAACGTACTTACTTGAAAAAACGGGCGGAAAAAATGGAGATTATATTAGAAATTCTTAATCCTACCTTTTCCATTTGAACCTAAAGGATCTCCCTTTAGGTTCAACCTATATATCTTGTATATAGTCGTTTCGCAACATTCATATCATTCGTACCATGAATAAACGCCCTGCCATCTGTAAATAAAACAAAACGATATTCTTCCACTGGAAATGATAATAAATATGGCGTTGCTTTTACATCCACACTTTTTTGTAAGCGCTTTTTAATTTCTTCTAAATTAAAACCCTGACGCACACCTGGACGGATTTGAACTGTATTTCGCCCACATAATACTTCTGTTTTCGTTTGTGCTTCAAATGTTAAACTCGGATATGTACGTAGCTTTCCACAAGATAAACATGTATCCTTTTTCTGCCTATTCACTTTAAATGCCATCTGTTGATTATTCCAAAGATCAAATGATAGCATCGTTTCACGAAGTGCCTCAAAATCTTCTACTAATATTTTCAAGGCTTCCGTTATTTGATGTGCAACTACTAATTGCACTGCTGGCTGTATAATACCGGCCGTATCACATGTCGCTCCGCTCGCCGGATGTTCCATTAAACATCGAAAACACGGCGTTTTTCCTGGCAAGATGGTATAAGTTACTCCGTAACTTCCAACACATCCTCCGTATATCCACGGAACGTTATACATCTGAGATATATCATTAATAAGCAGGCGCGTTTCAAAATTATCTGTCGCATCTAATATTAAATCTACCCCTTTAATTAACTCTTCCATTTCTTGCACCGTTACATCAGTCACAACCGGTACAATTTCTACTTCGGAATTAATAGCTTTTAAATGTTCTGCTGCCGCTATCGCTTTCGGCTTATAATGCTTTGCATCTTCTTCTGTATATAATTGTTGCCTTTGTAAATTACTCCATTCTACATAATCACGATCAGCAATTGTTATTTTTCCAACACCTGCTCTAACAATTGCTTCTGCATTCGCTGCTCCAAGCGCACCAGCACCGATGACGAGCACATGCTTCCTTCTTATTTTCCGTTGTCCTTTTTCCCCAACACCTGAAAATAACATTTGTCTTGAATATCGCTCTTGCATACGACATCCCCCTTTCTTATCCTCCTATATAAGACATTTCAATTTTCGGACGATTTTTCGCACTTTCTTCTGTCCGTTCATCTGAATAGCGATCTTTTCTATTCTCCCATACATCTTGTATAGCTTTTAATAACTCATTATCTGAAAGGTTTTCCCTCAGAAGTTTCCTTAAATCCATTCCTTCTGTCGCAAACAAGCAAGTATAAAACTTTCCATCTGCTGAAATTCTTGCTCTCGTACAAGAAGAACAAAACGACTCAGAAACAGAGGTAATAAAACCAACCTCTACATTCGTTCCAACGTATCGATACCGCTTCGCAACCTCCCCGAAATAATGAGCTTCAGCTGGCTCAATTGGATACACCCCATGAATCATATCAATTAATTCTCGTTTCGTAATAACTTGATCAAAATTCCATCCATTCGTACTGCCAACATCCATAAACTCAATAAATCTAAGTGAAATTCCTTGTTCTTTAAAATACGCAGCAACCGGAAGTACTTGATGATCGTTCATCCCTTTTTTCACAACCATATTTACCTTCACTTCAAGGCCTGCTTCTTTCGCTGCCATAATTCCTTTTAACACTGGTTTCGTATTCATATTCCGGCCATTAATTGCACGGAACACATTATCATCTATCGCATCCAAACTAACATTGACTCGGTGTAACCCAGCTTCTTTTAACGCCTTCGCTTGCTTCGTTAAATGAATCGCATTTGTCGTTAATCCTAGATCTACTAAACCGTCAATTTTCACGAGACGTTCGATAAGTTTTGTTAAGTCCTTACGGAGCAATGGCTCACCGCCAGTAAGTCTAATTTTCCGTACACCGATGCTAACAAATACTTTTGCTAATCGCTCGATTTCATCAAATGTCAGTAAAAACTCATCTTTCAAAAAAGCATAATCAGGACCAAACACTTCCGCTGGCATACAATACGTACACCGTAAATTACAACGATCAATGACAGAGATGCGCAAATCTTGAAGTGGGCGTCCGAAAAAATCTTTAACCTTCTCCTGCATCGCCACTCTCCCTTTCTGCCAAATTTATCCCTTTCTTCATTCTATTATAATATATTTTTGAAACGTGATGTTTTTGCTAAGGTGAATAAAGTGAAACTTTAAACAATAGAAGGTTATCAATTCCCCTCTGATTAGCGAGAACGACTCTCAAATACTGGGATAAAAAAACCTTGAAACATAAAAGTTCCAAGGTTTTTCTACTTATTAACTTAATCTAATAATAGTGAGAGTAGCTCCTGGTGTTGTCGTAGATAATGTAGCTATTGCAACTAATCCAAATAATTGTAAACTAACAGCAGCTCCAGCAGGCAAGTTAGCAATTATTGGTGCACTAAATGAACCAGTAGCCACTGCCGGAGAGTTTATCGTTCCCGCAAGCGGACTGCCATTTACAGTTATACGAGAACTTACAAGTAATCCTGCCGTTAAATTAATTGTATAGGCTATATAATAATTCCCTGCATTCGCAACTGTAAATACAGTATTTCCACCACTAACGGTTATTCCTGGTCCAATATTTTGATTGTTCGGTAATGGGATATTCGTACCACCTAATAAAACGGAAATAGCGGTTCCTGATGTATTATTTGCAAATGCATACGTTGCAGTTGTACTAACTCCAGTCACCCCGGTCGCTCCAGTGGCTCCGGTTGCTCCAGCTCCTGTTGGGCCTGTTGGACCTTGGATTCCTTGTGAACCTGTTGCTCCCGTGGCTCCGGTTGGGCCTTGAGTTCCTTGTAACCCTGTTGCTCCCGTGACTCCCGTTGGACCTTGAATTCCTTGTGGGCCTTGCGAACCGGTTGCTCCCGTGTCCCCGGTTGGGCCTTGTGGGCCTTGCAAGCCTTGCACACCCTGTGGACCTGTTGGACCTATTTCCCCTTGCACACCTTGAATGCCAGTTGGGCCTTGTGGACCGGTCGGGCCTTGGATTCCTTGTATCCCTTGAATTCCCTGTGGGCCTTGTGCTCCCGTTGCTCCGGTTGCTCCTTGTATCCCTTGCGGACCTTGTTCTCCTTGAATTCCTTGAGGTCCTGTTGGTCCTTGAATTCCTTGTGGCCCTTGGATTCCCTGTGGACCTTGATCTCCCGTCGCCCCAGTTACTCCTTGTATCCCTTGTGGACCTTGAATACCTTGCGGGCCTGTTGGACCTATTTCTCCTTGCACACCTTGTATTCCTTGTGGGCCCTGTAAACCCGTCACTCCGGTTGCTCCCGTTGCTCCTATATCTCCAGTTGCTCCTGTATCTCCGGTTGCTCCCGTCACACCTGTCGGACCAGGTGGCCCACCCGATGGACCTGTTACTCCTGTTGGTCCCGACGGACCTGTTGGACCACTCGGCCCTGCTGGCCCTCCGGAAGGTCCTGTTACCCCTGTTGAGCCTGTTACGCCCGTTGGGCCTGTAGTTCCCTCACCAGTCGCTCCCGTTGCCCCTGTATCTCCGGTTACTCCCGTCGGACCTTGTATTCCTTGTATTCCTTGTGGACCTTGAACACCTTGCGCTCCCGTCGCACCTATTTCTCCTTGTATTCCTTGCAATCCCTGTGGCCCCATTGGCCCTGTTGGGCCAATTGTACCTTGAGGACCTTGCACTCCTTGTGGACCCTCTGGCCCTGTTGGACCAATTTGTCCTTGTATCCCTTGTATTCCTTGAATCCCTTGTGCTCCTGTCGCTCCCGTCGTCCCCTGTATACCTTGCACTCCCTGTATACCTTGCACTCCCTGTATACCTTGCTGACCTTCTGGACCTGTTGCACCTACCGGTCCCACCGGTCCTTGTATTCCTTGCTGTCCCTCTGGCCCCGTTGGACCAATTGGCCCTTGTACTCCTTGTACTCCTTGTATTCCTTGTATTCCTTGCGGGCCCTGCAGTCCTTCTGGACCTTCTGGACCTGTTGGCCCCAATTCACCCATCGGTCCTTGGATTCCTTGTATTCCTTGTGGACCTGTTGCTCCTATTGGCCCTTGTACTCCTTGTATTCCTTGAGGCCCTTGCTCTCCTGTTGCTCCTGTCACTCCTTGAGGTCCTATAGCCCCCTGTATACCTTGTGTTCCTTGATCTCCCGTCGCTCCCGTTATCCCTTGAATCCCTTGTACTCCTTGTATTCCTTGTTCTCCCATTATTCCAGTCGGACCAGGAATACCTTGAATCCCCTGTGGACCTTCTGGTCCTGTTTGTCCAAGTGGCCCTTGGATCCCTTGAATCCCTTGCACTCCTTGCGGTCCTGTCGGTCCCATCTCTCCCATCGGACCTTGAAATCCTCTTGGTCCTTGAGGGCCCGTTGGACCTTGTGGACCTGTTGGGCCTGTAATCCCTATACCCGTAAATCCAGTTGGAACAGGAGGAAAAGTAGGCCCAATAAGTTCTGGTGGAATTCTAAAATTAGAGTTTAACGAATGTTGTTTCCCTTTATTATCACGCTCTTTCACATTTTCACCACCTACAAACCATCTTTTTACATGAAACAAAACTCTTCTTTTTAATCTATTTACAAAAGCAATCTCCAAGACTACTTTTATTAGACTCTAATTTATTTTATGAAGTGAATTTTTTAATTAAATTAATAAAAACTCCCCTAATTTCCTAGGGGAGTCCAGCTGTTGAATCCATATTATCTGTATTAGGGACAGCTTGCGCTATACCCGATGCATTTACACTTTGCCCCATATTTGTTCCTGTTAAAGTACCAGCAGGAGTTCCTCGTGTATATGTTGTCGTCACAGAATCTCCCGGCTGTAAACAAAGCTTCGTCTCCGTTCCTATTACTGTAACCACATCAATCCAAGTGCAACCCATTGAACCACTATACGATTTCGTAGCAGTAAATGAAGTATCACTCAAATTATCCCCTGTAAATATATTCCCAGTATTATTAACTATAATAAATTCTTTAATACGTGCAGGCATACTTACACTCTACCTTTCCTTTATGCACCTAATGTACGTGTACTTGTCGCTAATGGCGGAAGAAACACTGATGTTCTAATCACAGCTTCTGACTGTCGTTTCCCATTTAAAAAAACAGCCGCACTCGATCCTCCAGCACCAGCATATATTTTTGCCACAGCTAAAGGTGAGATATCATAACAGTCACCGACATTAACAGCTCCTGTATTATTTATAATTTTTACTTTACGCATGTTAATCCCCATTTACCTACCCCCCTTTTATACACTGTATGCAAAAGAAAAAAACTTGAAACAAACACGTTTCAAGTTTTTGCAGCTACTTATTTAGTTTCGCCTTCATATTGAAGCATACCGCCAACCATATTCACTGTTTTAAATCCTTGCTCATTTAAATAATGGCATACATTTTCACTACGCATTCCTGAACGGCAAATAAAGATATATTCATTCTCTTTCTCAAAGAAATCTACTTTATTTGGAATATCGCCCATTTTAATATGTACAGCTTCCGGAATTTTCCCTGCCGCTACTTCTTCATCTTCCCTTACATCTACTAAAAATAATGTTTCTCCATTTTCTAAACGCTCTTGCACTTCTTCTGTAGTAATTGTTTTTACTTCTGTCATATGTAGTTCCTCCTTATATACAATAAAACCTTCAGTTTCTTCTTTAAACAATCATTTCTCATCAATTTTAGCACGCGAAGGAAGGAACGCAAAGAATGGAACATGTATTTCTCAATTTTCCCGCAAAACTTATTCTTTACAAACATAACTAGCGCATTGTATCCTCAATATACTTGTTTGATGAAAGGAGCCAGTTAAAATGACACTTTTTCTTTTCATTATGGGCATCATTTTTTTAATTGTTGCAGTTATTGCTCTTAGTATGAAAAATAATAAAAAGATAAAATCCCCTCAAGAAATGTCATTCTTATTTCTATTACTTAGTATAGCTTTCTTCGGTTTATCAATCGCTTCATATATTTTCCGTCTGCAAATCATGTAAAAAAAGGTGCCTACTATAAATCATGCACCTTTCCACATTAATTATTTCCTACACAAAACTAGATACTTTCCGGTTTAAAAACTCATAAACTTTCTTTTCAAATAAATGAACATCTAACGCTCCTGCCATATGCCCATTTATACTTTCTATCTCATATACTTCTGCATACTTCCCTTGCTTTTGCAAAATTTCTACCATTTTATAATTGTAACGAGGCGGCTGAAGTAAATCTTGTTTACATGGAATCATGAGTACATTCGCTTCAATCTTAGAAAGAGCCTCTTCTAAGGAAGAAAATCCATGTGCAATATCATGTAATAAGACCGCTTTTGTAGTGTACATCCATGAATTTGCATCTACTAAATCTATACTTTTACATGTCACTTTATTTATTTCTTTCTCAAATGATGTTAATGCAGAAAATTGCTGATAAGGTGCCATTTCTATACTGTTCCGCGGGAATGCCGTTTCATAAAAATGTTCATCAAATGCGTTCATAAACATCATTTTATTCGCCAAATGAAGCCCCTTCGTTGGTTGTTCCTCTCCGTACTTTCCACCTTTCCAATTTGGATCAAGCTGAATTGCTTCGATCGCATTTTGCGCTACATTTCCCGACGTTATAATTGGGTTTTGCGGATTCGTAATAACTCCAATCATTCGTTCTACCATATGAGGATAGTGGACAGCCCATTGCTGCGCAATCATCCCACCTGCCGACGGTCCCATTACAGCATGTAATCTAGCAATCCCCATATCTTTTATTAACTCATATTGCATACGTGCTACATCTAAAAATGTGAAAACTGGAAAATCCATCGCATACTCAAAACCAGTCATCGGATTTATCGATTTCGGTCCCGTTGTAATCACGTAGGGGTTTTTCACCTGTACATTACAAAGATTATCAGTACATATAATGAAATATTTATTTGTATCAATTGCTTTCCCAGGTCCAATTAATCCATCCCACCAACCAGCCCCCTCATCATGCTCTGTATATTTTCCAGCCGCATGACTTGTTGCACTAAAATAGTGACAAACCAAAATCGCATTTGATCTTTCTCTATTTAAAGCACCATACGTCTCATACCCCATTTGAACAGGAATCTCCCTACCATTTTCAAACACAAACTCTTTTAAAACAAACTTCTCCTTTTTTACAATTTGCACAGACTCGCCTTCTTCCCGTCGTTTTATGAACTGCTTACTAAAGGATTTTTTCTATGCAAACCAATCTCCTCCTTCTTTTCATAAATAAATGAATAATATACAAAATTAGCCACAAAATAGCACTATATTACACAATCAAAGAGGGCATACATATGATTTGGAATTGGTTACGTAAGAAAAAAAATTCAAATACAAAAGAGACAGATGATTCGAAACAACAGTCTGATGATCAAAAGGAACATAACAAAAATAAGAATGACGAGCCAAAAAGTACGGAACAAACTGATGATTCTTCTCAAAATAAGCAACAAAACTCTAAACAAGAGGATAATTCTCAAAACAAACAGCAAAATTCTAAGCAAGAGGATTCTTCTCAAAACAAGCAGCAAAACTCTAAACAAGAGGATTCTTCTCAAAACAAACAGCAAAGTTCTAAACAAGAGGATAATTCTCAAAACAAACAGCAAAGCTCTAAACAGGAGGATTCTTCTCAAAACAAACAACAAAGTTCTAAACAAGAGGATACTTCTCAAAACAAACAACAAAATTCTAAACAAGAGGATAATTCTCAAAGCAAACAGCAACATTCTAAACAAGAGGATTCTTCCCAAAACAAACAACAAAGTTCTAAACAGGAGGATAATTCTCAAAACAAACAGCAACATTCTAAACAAGAGGATTCTTCCCAAAACAAACAACAAAGTTCTAAACAAGAGGATAATTCTCAAAACAAACAACAAAGCTCAGGAAGTAACAGCATTTATGACTTTAGCAAACCAGAAAATGACCATATTCATTCTCTACAAGATTTAATAGAGAAGCTGAAACAGTCTAGTGATTTTGTTAATTACCACACATCTGACGATGAAACGATGCCTTATTGGATTTCTTACTATCGCCCTTCACTTGATGGTGAGAAATTGCAAAAGTATTTAATGCCTACTCTAATGGAACGTCCTTGCGCTCCATTAGAAGAATTAAAAGAACATATTCCGATGAGTGGTATTACAATTACGAACGACTTACAAAAAATTGAGGACATGGTTTTAAAAGGCCATGCAATTATTCAATTAAATCAGCAAGATCAAAAGTGTATGCTTGCAAATATTGCAATTGATAATTATCGTGCACCAACTCCTCCATTAAATGAATCAACCGTTATCGGACCTCAAGAAGGCTTCGTAGAGGATATTGATACGAATATTAATTTAGTAAGAAAACGCCTTCCTGTTTTAGAGTTACAAACAAAAGAAATGATTATCGGAGAGTTCTCAAAAACAAAAGTCGTTATGATGTATTTAAATAACTTAGCTGAGAAAGATAATGTAGATTTTCTAGAGGAATCATTACGGTCTCTTGAATATGATCAAATTAACGATAGTGCATATATACAAGAATTAATGGGGGAAAAATCTATTTTTCCGCTCTATATAAATACAGAGCGTACTGACAGAGTTACAAAGGCACTTATTGATGGCAAAATTGCTATCTTTGTTGATGGTTCTCCAAGTGTCCTCTTAACTCCTGTATCATATTTCGATTTCTTCATTTCACCAGAAGACTATAACGTTTCTTGGTTATACGCTACATTCTCAAGGATTTTACGGCTAATCGCTGTTTTATTCTCAATTTGCGCGACACCATTATATGTTGCCACTTTAAACTATCACTATGAATTAGTTCCGAGTGACTTACTTGAAACATTGATTTTATCAAGGGCTCAAGTACCATTTCCCCCTTTAATAGAAGCACTCTTCTTAGAACTTGCCATTGATTTATTAAGAGAAGCTGGTGCGCGATTACCAATGAAAGTTGGTCAAACACTTGGTATTGTAGGCGGTATCGTAATCGGACAAGCATCTGTACAAGCTGGTTTAACGAGTAATATTTTATTAATTATCGTTGCCTTATCAGCGTTAGCTTCCTTTATTACGCCCATTTATAAAATGGGTAACGCCGTTCGTTTACTGCGTTTCCCATTTCTCGCCTTTGCAGAAATAGGTGGTCTATTTGGTATCTCTCTTGGATTTATCTTTTTATTTACCCATCTTTTTAGACTAACTTCTTTACGTAAACCGTACGCACTTTTTTATCCAACTAGACAACAATCAATGAAAGATTCATGGATTCGTTTTCCATTAACGATGATTGATACAAGAGATGTACAAGCGAGACCACAGCATGTGAAAAAGTCAGCAAAAGGAATTTCAACAAAACATAGATCGGATTTTGATGATTAAGAAATGAGGTGCATTGATGAGTAAAGTTCAAGAAAAATATCAAATATCTCCTATCTTTGTTTTCTTCTTAATTCACAGTGCACAGTTTGGTGCTGGCGTTCTCGGGTTTGCTCGAATTATAGCAAAAGTCGCTGGATACGACAGCTGGATGGGAGTTCTAATCACAGGAATCTGTATCCATATTCTTATATGGATGATGTATTTCTTATTAAAAGAAACAAACGGGAATTTAATTGATTTACATCGACAAACATTTGGAAAATGGCTAGGAAACGGTATTAGTCTTATCTTTATGATGTATTTTTTAATCGTCAGTATTTCTGTCATTCGAACATACGTTGAAATTATTCAAGTGTGGATGTTCCCTACCGCTTCAACTTGGATGTTAACACTCTTTTTATGCTTAGTTAGCTATTACATTATTTCTTCCGGATTTCGTGTAATTACTGGCATTTGCGTTATCTCTATTGGCGGTACATTAGGATATTTATTTCTTAGCCTTTTCGTTTTGAAATATTCACATTGGGCTAATTTACTACCTATGTTCACACATTCTTTTTCAGATATTTTAAAAGCTGCAAAACTTTCAATATATAGTATGACCGGATTTGAGGTCTATCTTATGATATATCCATTTGTAAAACAACCTAAAAAATCGCATAAATTCGCTCAATACGGAGCACTGTTTTCAAACCTGTTATATTTATTCAGTACTCTTTTAGCCTTTACTTTTTTTAGTGAAAAACAATTATTTAAAACAATCTGGTCTCAGCTCTCTATGACCCAAGTTATTCAGCTTCCGTTCATAGAAAGGCTAGAATATATTGCAATCTCAGCTTATGCACTCGTTATTGTTACAAGTTCCATCCTTCCTTTATGGGCGGCAATGAGAGGAACTCACGAAATATTTCGCGTAAAACAAAGAGGGGTTCTAATCGCGTTTATCCTTATCACCCTCATTGTTTCACAACTTTTAACAAACAGACACGATATTAATAATTTTATTAGTAATGCATCAAAAGTTAGTTTTTGGCTCATTTATGTATACATCCCAATCCTATTTATCATTGTGTGGGTGAAAAGAAAATGGAAAAAATAAAAAGCAAAAGCAAATTAATACTTATTTCTTGTATAACACTCTTCAGTCTAACTGGATGTTTACAAAAAAATATTATCGATGATGTACAACTTATTCAAGGAACTGTTTTCGATGTAGCAAAGGATAATAAAGTAAAAGTGACATTCGTTTGCCCTATTCAGCGAAAAGGAAATAAAGTTCAAGTTTTTGAAGGAACGGCAAATGCGGTAAAACAAGTAAAAGCAGACACATCTTTAGAATCTTCTCAACCATTTGCGAGCGGACAAATGCGAGTTGCTCTATTTACTACAAAAATTGCAAAAAAAGGAATGTCTACTACATTTGACACATTAATTCGAGATGTGAATATAGGGAACGCTTTATATGTTGCTTTATTAGAGGGAAGTGGCACTGAACTTTTAAAAGGAAAATATACGACTTCATCCAATGTTGCAATTTATATAAAGAAATTGCTAGAACATAACATGGAAACTGGTCCTTTACCAAAGGATAACCTGCATATAGGAGCATTCCGTTATTATCAAGAAGGGCAAGACTACTATATTCCGATTTTAAAGAAACATGCTGACAAAATAAAAATCATTGGAATTGGTCTTTTTAAAAAGGATAAATATATCGGTAAAATTGAGGAAAAAGATATGTTCATATTTAAAGGACTGTTAGAGAAACACAGATTAGATTCACATGAATTTAAAACGGATTCTGCGTACGTAATGATTAATAATATTCGTTCTGTTCCAACTTACGATATAAAAATAAAAAACGGTAAGCCTTCTTTTTTTATTCATGTTAAGCTTGATGCTCGTATTCAAGAATTATCGAAACAAATTAACTTAGAAAATGCAAAGAACACAAACAACATTGAAAAAGCCATCCAAAAACAATTGGATACACAGGGGAACAAACTAATTAAACAGTTTAAATCTTTAGGTGTCGATCCTCTCGGGCTAGGAGCTAAATATAAGCAACATTATCGCCCATTCAAATTAGAAGAGTGGAAACGAATGTACAAAGATGTTCCTGTTAAAATAAAATACACCGTAAATATTACAAATTCTGGTGTGATTGAATAAGTTAATGATTGAACTCCCCTCTCTGGCATGGTACAACGGAGAGGGGAGTTTTTATTTTTAAATAGAGAAAAGGGATATTTACGGGGGAGCTTATGTCTAAAAAATTAGTAAAACCTATTTTAAATGGTATTTTATTTCTCGGCGTCTTTTTATTTGCTCATACATACTTAAAAAATGTTTCTTTCACACGTTATTTACTTGTCGTTATACCAATGCTACTCATCGGAATGTTTGGCATCGATCTTATTTTATCCGTTTTAATTAAGAAAGAAGAATAACGAGCGAACATCTTATTTCTCATAAGATGTTCTTTTTATTAAATAATCACCTTATGTTACAATAAACTTCGGCACAAAATGAGAAAGGATGAAACAACATGACAAACGAAAAAGGTTTAGATAAAGGATACGAACTTGTTGCAAAAATGCATGAAGAATTCGGACATCCTGTGACAAATACTCCAACAAAACTAACAGAAGAGCGTGCAAAAATTCGTGCTAGCTTTATGCAAGAAGAGTTAGAAGAATTTCTAGAAGCAACAACTGTTGAAGATCAATATGATGCACTTATTGACCTTATTTACTTTGCATTCGGAACGTTTGCAGAAATGGGCGTACGTCCAGATAAAGGATTCGAAATTGTAAACAACGCCAACATGGCAAAACTATTCCCTGATGGGAAACCTCGATTCCGCGAGGGCGATGGCAAAATTTTAAAACCAGAAGGCTGGGAAGCACCAGAACCACAACTTCGTGCGGAAATTGAACGTCAACGTCAAGAGGCATTAGCAAACGCAGGAAAATAATATAAGAGCAGCTGCTAGGAATATTCTTAGCAGCTTTTTTGTACTATCATTCACAGGTCATGAACTTCGTGTTTTACTAATGAATCAATATCGCATTTCGAACTGCAAATATGTTTTTCCTCAAAATAAAAAATCCCCTTGTACACAAGAGAATTTTTCATGTAATTCATTAATGTCCCACATGTCCAGCATGACCCGCTGCTCCAGCTGTAATTCCAGCTGTTCCCGCTGCAGTTCCAGCTCCTCCACCGTACCAAATTTGTTGTTGCCCTTGATGATTTTGTTGTCCTTGATGATGTTGCTGCCCTTGGTGGTGATGTTGTCCTTGATGATGTTGCTGCCCTTGGTGATGGTGTTGCCCTTGATGATGGTGTTGTCCTTGATGATGGTGTTGCCCTTGATGATGGTGTTGTCCTTGATGATGGTGTTGCCCTTGATGATGGTGTTGTGTTTGAAAAAGAACAGCCTGCGGATGAATTTGGTGATGACCGTGGTGATGTACTTGTTGTTGATGGTGACCGTGGTGTTGATGATGACCGTGGTGCTGATGATGACCGTGGTGCTGATGATGACCGTGGTGCTGATGATGACCGTGGTGCTGATGATGACCATGGTGCACATGATGACCGTGAACACCTTGTGGGAAACCACCAACTCCACCAGCTACAACACCGACGCCAGGTACAGGAAATCCTGTTTGTACGCCTCCCACGAAAGATGGAAATGTAGTTGGCATACCTATAGGCACTCCTCCTTGTGCTCCTTCTACAAAAGATGGAAATGTAGTTGGCATACCTACAGGTACTCCTCCTTGTGCTCCTCCCACGAAAGATGGAAATGTAGTTGGCATACCTACAGGCACTCCTCCTTGTGCTCCTCCTACTAATGTCGGAATTCCTGTTTGTGCTCCAGCTACTGATGTTGGAAATCCTCCTTGTGTTCCCCCCATCCAACTTGGAATTCCACCATACCCGTGTTGCTCATCTCCTCCCATGAACATCATTTGTCCATAACTATCCGATCCGCCCCCGAAGAAGCCATGTGGTGCATTATTGTCCATTCCTTTCATTCCTTTCACCTCTTCTTCTCAATTTAGCCTACCTTGTTTATCATATTTTCTATAGAAGAATAGGTGTTTGTCTATATGGGAATTCCGCACCTTTTTCTTCGCTCTTCATTCATGATAGGATTAATTAACTGATTATTTTTTCTTCATTTGAAAGGAGGCATTTCCATTGGAGAACGTAGCAAAGGCTTCAATCGACGATTTAGATTCAATCGTACATATAGATATCGATGTGATCGGAGACGCTAGTAGACGAAATTATATTAAACACGCTATTGATGAAGGAAAATGCATAATTGCAAAAGAGGACAATTCTATTTCCGGTTTTCTAACATACGATACAAATTTCTTTGGTTGTACTTTCCTCTCATTAATAATTGTTTCGCCAACGAAAAGAAGACAAGGTCATGCAAGCTCATTAATCTCATATATGTTAAGTAATTCTCCTACTCAAAAAATATTTTCTTCAACGAACGAATCGAATGAAAGTATGCAAAAAGTTTTTAGTGCGAACGGATTTGTACGTAGTGGAATAATTGAAAACTTAGATGAAGGGGATCCAGAACTTATTTTTCACATAAAAAAGCTCAGAGCATAAACGCTCTGAGCTTTTATTAATAATTAATTAGTTTGCAACAACGTTAACAAGTTTTCCAGGAACGACAATTACTTTACGAACTGCTTTTCCTTCGATTTGTTCTTTAATTGCTTCAAGTGCAAGTTGTTCCATTTCTTCTTTTGATGCGTCTTTACTCATTGTTAGTTTTGCGCGAACTTTGCCCATAATTTGAACAACGATTTCAACTTCATCTTCTACAAGTTTAGACTCATCAAATGTTGGCCAGCTTGCATATGTGATTGTTTCATTGTATCCAAGCTTGCTCCAAAGTTCTTCCCCGATGTGAGGTGCAACTGGTGCAATCATTTTTACGAAACCTTCTACATATTCTTTCGGAAGTGTTTCAGCTTTGTATGCATCGTTGATGAATACCATCATTTGAGAAATCGCTGTGTTGAAGCGAAGCTCTGCATAGTCTTCTGTTACTTTCTTCACTGTTTGGTGGTAAGCTTTTTCAAGCTCTTTGTTTGGTGCATCAGTAATTTTCTCACTTAATTCACCGTTATCTTGAATGAATAGGCGCCATACGCGGTCTAGGAAACGACGAGCTCCGTCAAGACCATTTTCAGACCAAGCGATTGAAGCATCTAATGGTCCCATGAACATTTCGTATAGACGAAGTGTATCTGCACCGTGGCTTGCTACAATATCATCAGGATTTACAACGTTACCTTTTGATTTACTCATTTTCTCGTTGTTTTCACCTAAGATCATACCTTGGTTGAATAATTGTTGGAACGGTTCTTTCGTTGGAACTACACCGATATCATATAATACTTTATGCCAGAAACGAGCATATAGTAAGTGAAGTACAGCGTGCTCTGCTCCGCCGATATAAATATCAACTGGAAGCCATTGTTTTACTTTTTCAGGATCTACAAGTGCTTCGCTGTTGTTTGGATCGATATAGCGTAAGTAGTACCAGCAGCTACCAGCCCATTGTGGCATTGTATTTGTTTCACGACGACCTTTTTTACCAGTTTCAGGATCAACAACATTTACCCACTCTTCAATGTTTGCAAGTGGTGACTCACCTGTACCTGAAGGACGAATGTTCTCTGTTTTCGGAAGAACTAATGGTAATTCTTCTTCTTTCACAGCTGTCATTGTACCATCTTCCCAATGGATTACTGGAATTGGCTCACCCCAGTAACGTTGACGGCTAAATAACCAATCACGTAGACGGTACGTTACTTTTTGATTTCCTGCGCTTGTTACTTCAAGCCACTCAATCATTTTTACGATTGCTTCTTCTTTATTTAAACCATCAAGGAATGCTGAGTTTACGTGCGCACCATCGCCTGTATATGCTTCTTTCGAAATGTCTCCGCCTTTTACAACTTCCTTCATTGGAAGATTGAACGTTGATGCGAATTCATAGTCACGCTCATCGTGAGCTGGAACTGCCATTACAGCACCTGTTCCGTAAGTTGCAAGAACATAGTCAGCGATCCAGATTGGTAATTTCTCACCATTTACTGGGTTAACTGCGTAAGCACCAGTGAATACACCAGTTTTCTCTTTCGCAAGTTCTGTACGTTCTAGGTCGCTCTTCATTTTTACAGAATTAATGTAAGCTTCTACAGCTTCTTTTTGCTCTAGTGTTGTAATGTCAGCAACAAGTGCATGTTCCGGAGCAAGTACACAGTAGCTTGCACCAAATAGTGTATCAGGACGCGTTGTGAAAACTGTGAACTTCTCATCTGTACCATCGATGTTGAAGTGTACTTCTGCACCTTCAGAACGACCGATCCAGTTACGCTGCATATCTTTTAAGCTTTCTGGCCAATCAAGATCATCTAGATCTTCTAATAGACGATCTCCGTAAGCTGTAATTTTTAACATCCACTGTCTCATCGGACGACGCTCAACTGGATGTCCACCACGCTCACTCTTACCGTCAATTATTTCTTCATTCGCAAGTACTGTACCAAGTGCTGGGCACCAGTTTACAGGTACTTCATCAACGTAAGCTAAACCTTTTTCAAATAGTTTTAGGAAGATCCATTGTGTCCACTTGTAGTAGGTTGGATCTGTTGTATTTACTTCACGATCCCAATCGTAAGAGAAACCTAATGCTTTAATTTGATTACGGAACGTATTAATATTAAGCTCTGTAAATTCTGCCGGGCTATTTCCAGTATCAAGTGCATATTGCTCTGCTGGAAGACCGAATGCATCCCATCCCATTGGATGAAGAACGTTATACCCTTGCATACGCTTCATACGAGATAAAATATCTGTCGCTGTATATCCTTCTGGATGCCCTACGTGTAAGCCTGCACCTGATGGATATGGGAACATATCTAGTGCATAAAATTTTGGTTTTTCCGTCTCATCTGGCGTACGGAATGTTTTATTCTCTTCCCAATGACCTTGCCACTTCTTCTCAATTTTTTGATGATTAAAGCTCATGAGATACCCTCCTTGAAATTCCATTTATTTTCACCGCCCAAAATACAAAAAACCTCTCATCCCTAGAAAGGGACGAGAGGTTATAGATTCCCGCGGTACCACCCTAAATTAATGTAATAAATACATTCGCTTAGATCCGTAACGTGGATTAACGGCAATTGCTACTAATGATTTCACAACTGCAACTCAAAGGCGAGTTCATAACGAAACGTGGATTGACTTGCACCGACCGTCAACTCTCTAAACCAGCTTCTATTACTACTACTCCTTCTCACTGTTATTACAAATATGAGTTAATTAAATATATTCTAAAACATGTTACATGTTCCGTCAAACTAAACTGCAATTTTTTCTTCAACTGTTTCTTCTACTTTTACTCGTCTATCATAAATACTCGTTGCTATAAGCGCTACTACAAGCATTACCATGATCGCAATAAACAATACTTCCATATTGTATAAGTCAACAATCGCTCCGCCAACGACCGGTCCGAACATTTTCCCTACAGTCGCTGCGCTATTTACAACACCTTGATAAAATCCTAGCTTATCTTTCGGCGCAAGTATATTTGCAATGGTTGGAATTGCCGGCCATACGAATAATTCACCAATTGTCAATGTCACCATCGCAACGAGGAACATCGTAAATTGCTGCGCTTGACTTAAAACAATAAACGACGCCGCAAAAATGATAATTCCAATCATAATTTGCTGTTTTAAAGAACGCTTCATCCAGCGAATCAGCATACTAACGAGCGGCTGCGCACAAACAATCATCGCCCCGTTTATCGTCCATAATAAACTGTAGTGACGAAGGCTAATATTTAACTCTTGCATATACGTCGCAATTGCCCCTTGCCACTGTACGTATGTAACCCAGCATAAAGCATATGCTACACATACGATTAGAAGCGCTTTGAAGCCAGGTGTAAGTGACCAACCTTTTTTCGTTTCGGCTTCTTTTTGTACCTCTTGCTCTTTTTTTGCTTCCATACCACGAAATCCAATAAACGCAATTAAGAAGAAAATAAAGTATAAAATAAAGTTCGCTAAGAAAATATAATCAAAACGATAAGACGCAACTAATCCACCGCACGCTGTTCCAATAGCAATACCAACATTTTGTCCAACATACATTGCATTGAACGCTCGTCTCCCGCCTTCTGGCCAAACCGTACCAACCATCGCATACATCGATGGAAACACCATTCCAGAACCGAATCCAATTAATGCTAGCCACACAACATATAACGGCCAACCATGGAAAAATACAAGACCTAAAATCGATACAAGTGTAATGACAATCCCTACTAAAATTGATTTATAACCGCCCCATTTATCAAATAAAACACCGCCGAGCAAGTTTCCGATTACACCAGTAAGCGAGTTGATCATTAATACCATTCCGGCTACTGATAAAGATTTCCCTAAACTATCATGTAAGTAAATTGTATTAAAAGGCCATAAAAAAGAAGCACCCGTGACATTAATAATCATCCCAGCTACTAATAGCCATACTTTCCTTGGCATAGTCTCCCCTCCTATTCTCTTTTTTTCGTTCATATATATAACAGTAAAATTGTAGTCGTTTTTAAATAGGAAGGCAACTGATTAATAGTTGATGAAATTCAGATAATAGCACAAAGACGATTAGAATGTATTCTAATCGTCTTTGTAAAATATCAATCTATAAATAATGGAATCGTTCCCTCGCGAAAGGTTATCCAACTTCCTTTTTACGTTTTGCACTTTCTTTAGCACTCCATTTAAATATTTTGTCTAGTAGAGAGTATATTCTCCCAGACTCCTTCGTTAATAACGGCCCTAACGACGCCAATATTAAAACATATAAAGCTGAGAATGGTTTAATCGTTGCCATTAAGCCACCCGCTATTCCGAGATTCGCGACAATAATGGAGAATTCCCCACGTGATATAAGTGTTAAACCGATATTCGTAGAAGCCTTATGCGATAACCCGGCTTTACGCCCTGCAATCATTCCAGCTGTAAAATTACCGATGAGAGTAATGAAAACTGCTCCTAATGCCAACCATACTGCTCCTCCAAGCGAAAACGGATCTATACTTAAACCGAAGCTGAAGAAAAATATAGCCCCAAAGAAATCACGAAACGGGACGACGAGATGCTCAATTCGATCACTATGCTCTGTTTCTGAAAAGACGAGTCCTAACAATAAAGCCCCAATCGCTTCCGCAACATGAATTGTTTCTGAAAATCCTGCTACAAAGAATAAAATAGCGAATATTACGATAATAAAAATTTCGTTTGACGAAATATCTAATACTTTATTTAGAAACGGCGTAGCTTTTCTAGCAATTACAAAGAATAGTAACATATATCCTACTGCGATTAACACGGATGTAAGAGCACCTACAAATGACGTTGCACCTCCGAGTACTAATCCTGAAACGACTGATAAATATACAGCTAAAAAGATGTCATCAAACATAATGATTCCTAAAATTAGTTCTGTCTCTTTATTACCAGTTCTTCTTAAATCAACGATTACTTTCGCTACAATTGCACTCGATGAGATTGTAATGATTCCCGCAATAATTAATGTTTCGAGTAAGGGGAAGCCCATTATATATCCATAAAGTAAACCTAATATGAAATTAAGCGATATATGAACACTACCCCCAAAAGCAATCGACTTTCCTGATTTAATTAATTTTTTTATTGAGAATTCTAAACCTAAGTAGAATAGGAGGAATATGACGCCAACACGGCCGAGGAAGGAAATAACTTCTCCGCTTTCAATAAACCTTAAATCGATAAGTCCTAAATCTGGGGCATGAGGCCCCACTAGCATACCGAGTATAATGAGAAACGGAATAATCGAAAACTTTAACTTTGCAGCGAGGTTAGCTGCAAAAGCTACTAATACTAACGCAGTTCCAACTTCAAAAATTAAAGTATCCATCGATTACGAGTCACCTCCTGCTGAAAGTAACTCATTAATAATTTTTTTCACTTCATGTCTTTCGCCCGATAATACGAGCATATCGCCAGCTTCAATGATAGAATCTGGGCCTGGATTAAAGAATTTCTTCATATTCTTTTTCAAAATAGCAATGATTGTTACGTTATATGTTTTTCGAACGTGTAAGCTACCAATTGTTTTTTGTACCACTGGTGCGTTATTTTCTACTTTAAACCATTCAATTGATAATCCTTCAAAAGCCATCTCAATCGTGTCTAAAGCTTGTGGTCTATATACCATCCCGCCTAATATAGCCGCAATTTGTCTCGCCTCAGAATCGCGAAGAGAAATGCTTGAAATACTCTCATCATGATCCGCATCGAAATGATACATTTCCCTTCGTCCATCATCGTGAATAACAATAACCATTTTTTCATTACCCTTTGTTATCACTTCAAATTTACATCCAATGCCCGGTAGTTCACTCTCTCTAATATTCATATTCCCGCCTCCTAAAATTTTTTAGTTACGGCTCTTCCCTTTTACAAATCTACATCAATCTCTGTTTTAAACTTTTCATCTTTTGATATCCCTAAATACTTTAACGTTTCTGACGGAGTCGCGTGATGAAAATGTTTTTGCAACAGTGCGATTGCTATGCCTCTTTTATATGCATGAAATCCAAATGTTTTTCTCATTGAGTTCGTTCCAATCTTACCAAGTATTCCGACCGCTTCAGCTGCACTATGGATAACACGATACGCTTGTTGGCGTGAGATTGAATTTGTTGTTTTATTAGATTGAAATACGTAGTTTTCTCTTTGAATATCAAAAGATTGTACGTACGCTAAAAGCGCCTCTTTTACTTTTGTATTTAAATAAATATCTTGTTTAAACTTTTCATCTTTCACAGGAAGAGAATAAAACTCTTTAACAGTTCCATCTTCATTTAATACATCTTCAAATTTAATACTCAGTAGTTCTGTAATTTTTAATCCAGTGTTAATCCCAATAACAAATAAAAGATAATCTCGCTGCGAGTGTTCTTTTAAATATTCTTTCATAGCCTGAATGTGCTCTATATTCTTTAATGCCTCTACAACTTCCATACATGTATTCTCCTCATCTTATGAACGGTAATTTTCTCATTATCCTGTCCATTTTACCTTATCATGCTATGAGATTTCCATGTATTATCCATTACCTTTTAATTTTTTTTACACTATACAATTGGAGCGATATACTTTAATACACCTAAAAATTCTGGATATTTATGATTTGGAAACTTACTATTGTAAAAATACGTTGCGGTTAGAAAAATAACGAGGGATAAAGATGAAAATAGTAAAACTTCTTTTGACCTTAGCGCTATGCCTATAACTTCAAATAAAGACCCATCTTCTTTCTGCAAGTTGGATTCCTCCTTTCTTTTCCGCTACTTTATGCATTTAGTTTATGTTACTTAATTATATTGTATACTACAATTAAGTAACATATCAATGATTTTGTTATTTTTTCTGAAAATAACAAAAAATACCAAGCACCCTCTGCTCGATATTTTTCGTTATTAATCTTCTTTCGGAAGAACAATTCCTTTATACAATTGAACTGTAATGAAGTAGTAAATCGCATAAATGACTACGAAAATTACAATTGGTATCCAAATACGGAAGTACGGATCGACTAAAATAAATCCGAAAATATTCATACCAACTAATACGTGGGCGATACCCACAATTGCCGGGAATAAGAATACTAAGAATAACTCTTTATAAATTGATTTTGTTAATAATTCACGGCGCACACCGATTTTACGAAGCATTTGATAGCGTGTAATATCTTTTGATGCACCAGAAAGAATTTTAAACATTAAGCAACTTGCCATCATCGCCAAGAAAGCAATTCCAAGGAAGAAGCCCATAAATACTGTTCCACTCGCAACACCATAGAACATATCGTAAGATTGATATTTGCTGTTCATTCTTTCAGCTGTTACATTTTTATATTTATCTAGCTGCAACTCGTCAAGTTTTTTCCATTCTTTTGTATATGTTAAAAAGTCATCTGTTTTTCCGATAAATGCTATACCTTCTTTACCATTTATCCCATCGTACGTTTTTTGATCTACAATCTTAATTGCATGATCTTCGTATATATAATATGGATGGATTGTACTAAAAGCATCTACCCATTCTACTGAAAGTTCTTTAGCGTTCGCATCTTTTTCATTCATTTCTCTAGAAACTGCACCTACTGGTAGTTCCTCTGAAACTTTTTTCGTATTCACTAAATCCTTCATCGACTCCATATTTGCCATATCTCTTACTAAAGGACGATTTTTCTCTAAATCTTCTTTTACATAATAAACGTATTTATCATCCAATTTGTAACGATATTCACTTTTCTCTTTAAATGTAATACCGTCCAAAATTTTCTTTTCTTCAGCTGTTGGGTTATGAACTACTGAATCATATATTACTAAACCATCTACCATTTTTATAACGTTATTTTTAAACGCCATACCACCTGAAATTGCACCAGCTCCAAGAGCAACTAACATCGCTACCGTAGCAAGCACCTTTGTTAAACTATTAATACGGAAATTTAATTGTGCAAAAGTAAAAGCGTTAAGCCCTTTTTCACTACGTTTTTTATTACTCTTTAACTTTTTAATAATGACCGGGAGAAGTGATCCAAATAGCATGTAAGTACCGGCTGTTGTTGTAATTAATGCAATTAGGATTCCCATTTCTCTTAGTTTTTCCATATAAATCATTGATGCATAGCCAATTCCTAATAAAATAACCGCAAGGAATGCAACTAAACCTGTCATTTTTCCTTTTACCGCAACACGTTCTGTTTGTGCATCTGCATGTACAAGTTGTAATACAGAAATACGAGACAATTTAATACTATTCATAATTGCTGATAATACAAATAGTGCAAAGAAGAAGATGCAAGTAACAGTCATAGATGGAATATAAAATGCTTTATACCCTTCACCAGCAAATTCCAATTGTTTCATTAGTAATTGACCGATACCTTCTGCAAGTCCTACACCAACTGTAATTCCAATTGCAAGAGACGCAGCGCCTAATACGATTGTTTCAATAAACATAAGTAATGTAACTTTATGTTTTTTCGCTCCTAACATCATGTACATACCAAACTCTTTTTGACGAAGAGATAATAAGAAAGAGTTCGCATATAAAATATAGAAGAACGTTATAATAGCTAGTAAAAATGAACCTGCTTGGAATACGAATCCAATAGACTTAATTACAGAATTGGATTCAAGAAACGCTTTATTCAGCGCTAATGTTTGAAACATATAAAAAATTGAAATCGACATGACAAGCCCGATAAGTAAGACAATATAATCTTTCAACTTACTTTTTAGCCCTGACATGGAAAGTTTGAATAACATACTTAATCCTCCTTCCTTACGCTTTTTGTGTACCTAAATCTGCAAGTACATCTAAAATTTCTTTATAGAACTCTTCACGCGTACCACCGCGGTGAATTTCTTTATATAGCTCACCGTCTTGAATGAATAAAATACGCTGACAGTAACTTGCACTATATGGATCATGCGTAACCATCATAATCGATACGCCTTGTTCTTCATTTAAGTTTGTCATCGCATCAAGTAAACTCGCTGCATTTTTAGAATCAAGAGCTCCTGTTGGCTCGTCCCCTAAAATAATTGCCGGCTCATGCACTAGTGCACGCGCTGCTGCTGAACGCTGCTTTTGTCCACCAGATACTTCAGTTGGATACTTTTGAAGGATTGCTGAAATCCCTAACATATCTGCTACTTTTTCTACTTTCGGTCCAATATTACGTGATGAAACACCTTGAAGTGAGAGTGGAAGTGCAATGTTTTCATAAATAGATAAGTTCTCTAATAAGTTAAAATCTTGGAAGATGAACCCCAATTTTTGTGAACGGAAATCAGAAAGCTCACCTTGTTTCATTTTCGTAATGTCCGTACCTGCTATTTCCACAACGCCGCCTGTTGCTTTATCTAGTGTTGAAATTACATTTAATAATGTCGTTTTACCAGAACCAGAAGGTCCCATAATCCCAACAAATTCACCCTCTTGAATTGAGAATGAAACACCTTTTAATGCGTGTGATTGGTTCTCACCTTTTTTACCGTACACTTTTTGAACGTTTTTCACGTCTACAACTGGTTTCGTCATATATATCCTCCTACGTTTGTTTTTCCATTACCTATTTTGCTCCTTTTGGAAGTAAACTGCTATTTGTTAACATTACAATTACCTTACACTTTTGTAATAAAATAAAACCAGGTCGTATTTCGACCTGGTTTACTCTGATTGCTTCGATCTTTGAGGTTGTCCTTTTTTACTGTTACGCTGTTTCACTTGAACAACTGGATCAAGTTCATTTGAAAATTCAGCGTTATGTCCATTTTGCGTTTTTTGCTCTGGATTATTTTGATCTGAACGTTTCGCCATTACATTCACTCCTTTATTAGTGCGGCGTAATAATCATTTGATGTTGCAATTGGCGAATTGCCATACGTGCTCTATTTAACTGCTCACGTTGCTCATCATTCGCATGTTGCTGCATCGTTTGTAAGTCGTTATATGCTTGTTCTAATTGCAACTGCGCATCTGAATACTCCATCTTATTGTAATGCTCTTGTCTCATGCCTTGGTCTAATTGTTCTTTCGCATATTCCACCGCTTCTTCCGCTTGTGTAATATACGATTCAAGTGATTGACGCTCTGCCATACTTGTCCCTCCTTGCTTCAATTCTCCTTTAGTGTGTCCCTTCCATATGAACCTTATGAGTATGTTATAATGGATTTTGTTTCATTTTGACTCGTCTTAGGAGGGAAAATAATGAAGGTTCAAAACCCTTTTCCATATACAAATGACAATAAACGTTATCATACATGGAATTACCACTTACGAAATGAATTTGGTGAAAAAATCTTTAAAGTTTCATTAGACGCCGGCTTTGATTGCCCAAACCGTGACGGCACAGTCGCTTACGGAGGCTGCACATTTTGTAGTGCCGCTGGATCTGGTGACTTTGCAGGTGATCGCCGCGATGATGTAATAACGCAATATCATGAAATGAAAGAAAAAATGCACGCAAAGTGGAAAGACGGAAAATGTATCGCTTATTTCCAGGCCTATACAAATACACATGCTCCACTTGAAGTGTTAAAAGAAAAATTCGAACCGCTTCTAACAGAAAAAGACGTTGTCGGTCTTTCTATTGCGACTCGTCCAGATTGCTTACCGGATGATGTTGTTGAATATTTAGCGGACTTAAATAAACGCACGTATCTTTGGGTTGAACTCGGACTTCAAACTGTTCATGAACGAACTGCAAATCTTATTAATCGTGCTCACGATTATCCATCTTATGTGGAAGGCGTAAATAAATTACGTAAGCACGGTATTAGAGTTTGCTCGCATATTATTAACGGTCTTCCCCTTGAAGATTACGACATGATGATGGAAACAACTCGTGAAGTTGCAAAGCTTGACATACAAGGAATTAAAATTCATTTACTTCATTTGTTAAAAGGAACGCCAATGGTGAAGCAATATGAAAAAGGACAACTAGAATTCTTATCTCTTGAAGATTACGTAAGTCTCGTTGTCGACCAACTTGAAATTATTCCAGAAGACGTAATTGTGCACCGCATCACAGGTGACGGTCCACCTGATTTAATGATCGGCCCAATGTGGAGCTTAAATAAATGGGAAGTATTAAATTCCATCGATGCAGAATTTGTACGCCGCGGAAGCTGGCAAGGAAAATATGCAAATGAGGAGAAACAAAAATGAAATTAGAACGTGTATTACCGTTTGCTCGCATGCTACTGCAAACGGCTGTTAAAGAAGGCGATTACGCAGTAGATGCAACACTTGGCAATGGACATGACACTTGCTTCCTAGCTGAAATCGTTGGAGATAACGGAAAAGTATTTGGATTCGATATTCAAAAAGAAGCGATCGAAAGCTCTACTATCCGACTAAAAGAAAAAGAACTTTTCGAACGTACTGTTTTAGTTCACGATAGTCACGACACACTTGTATCCGTATTACCAGAAGATGCAAAAGGAAAAGTAACAGGCGCAATCTTCAACTTAGGTTACCTTCCTGGCGGTGACAAACATATCGTCACAAAACCGAACTCAACAATCTCGGCGATTGAACAATTGCTAGAACTAATGGCACCTGAAGGTATCATCGTCCTTGTCATTTACCACGGACATCCAGAAGGACAAGTAGAACGTGACGCTGTTCTCAAATTTGCAGAAGAACTAGACCAAAAGCAAGCTCACGTTTTGCAATACGGCTTCATTAACCAGCAAAATAACCCGCCATTTATTGTGGCGATTGAGAAACGATAATATATCAACGATTTTGCCGATATATCGATTCTTCGACAAAACATAACAAAAAAAGACGTGCACTCACTGCACGTCTTTTTCTTATTCTCCTATATAATGGATGTATACACTATTTGAAGAAAGAAGGATAGAACTTTGCTAGTAAAACTAAGAGGAATTCAAAAGAAGTACGGCAAATCACTCATACTAGACAACATCGATTTATCCATTCCAGAAGGAGAAGCACTCGCTATTATTGGCGGTAATGGAACTGGAAAAAGCACTTTGCTCAAAATAATTGCAGGTTTTATTTCACCTACGGCAGGGACACTTCAAAGAAAAGAACATATACAAATCGGTTATGTACCTGAGCATTTTCCTGAAGGGATTCGTTTTACATTAGAGGATTATTTATATCATCTCGGCCACATTCATGGTTTATCAACAAAATACTTAAGAAATAAAATTCCGGTGCTCCTTGAATCTTTTCACTTACATCACGCAAGGCATTCCGTTGTACGAAACTTTTCAAAAGGTATGAAACAAAAAACAGGTATTATGCAAGCATTACTTACGGACGTCCATTTATTAATTTTAGATGAACCACTTTCTGGGCTCGACCCTAACTCTCAGCAAGAACTAGAGCATATTTTACTTTCATTAAAACAACAAGGTATATCTGTACTCTTCACATGTCACGAAAAACAACTACTAGAACACTTCGCCGATAGAATTGTGACGTTAGCTAATCATACAATTGCGGAAGATACCTCTGTGCAAAAATCAACAGAACAGGTCTATATTGAGGCAATCGTTCACGAAACATTTTCAGCAATAGAACTACAACAACAATCCGGATTTATACATGTTACACACAATTCAAATCAAAACCTCATTCAATTACAAATCGAAAAAGATTATACAAACGACATACTTCAGTTTTTATTACATAAAAAGGCATCCATCACACTGCTACAACCTAATTTTTAAATCGAAAGAAGGTTTATTATGTTTGCGCTTATTCGTTACCATTTTCTCGATTACACAAAATCGTATAAGTACATTCCTCCTATTGCGATGTACTGTATAAGCTTGCTTTTTGTATATACATATAAACCGACTCCTATTGTACCGACATATTTAGAAACCGCACTCGCACTTTATTTATTATCTGCCTGGATTACAATCACAATTTTTCATACTGAAGACCCTGTACAAGAACAAATCACTATTTCACACACAAATAATATTTCGGCATTATACGTTGGTAAATATATTACGGCTCTTCTCATTTGTACTGTGTTATCTTTTATATCCATAATCTATCCAATTATTTTGCAAATGTTTAATGAAAAAATGACAGCTTCTTTATTTCTAGTCGGATTTCTCGCTCACATGTCTTTCTCTATACTAGGAATTTCAATCGCAACATTATTTACTAGAAATATTATTCAAAAAGCAAGCACCGCTTGGCTTAGTCTTACATTTATATTACTTATGACGATTGCTTCAATCCGTTTTAAAACAGAGCTACTATGGTTTTTACCACCTGTCGAAAGCTTTTTAATGCTTGGGCAATACAAATATAATATACTTACTCACACCCTATGGCTCACAGCTTGGGCTATCGTATATTCATTTTTATTACTTACTTTATTTCTTTTTCTCATTCGCAAAAAACGTTTTTAATTACATATTAAAGGGGACGAAACAATGATCGGAATACTAGCAGGAATGGGACCAAAATCAACTGGACCATTCGTCGATACAGTTGTAGCACAATGCCAAACAATATACGGAGCAAAGCATGATATGGACTTTCCTCATATGATGATTTATTCTTGTCCAACACCATTTTACATAGATCGGCCTATTGATCATATAGCGATGAAAAAGGCGATTATTGAAGGTGCACAAAAACTTGAAAGTACTGGTGTAGATTTCATCGCAATGCCATGTAATACGGCGCATCTTTATTTCGAGGAATTAAAGCGTTCTATTACCATTCCTATTTTGAATATAGTCGATGAGACGTTAAAAGCAATTCCTGAAAATACAAAAAGAGTCGCTCTTCTCGCAACAGAAGCGACTGTTCAAGCAGGTATTTACCAAGACGGGATTATAAAACGTAATATAGAGTACATTCATAATGAACAATGGCAAGAAATGATTAATCAAATTATTACTTGTATTAAAGGCGGAGAAATTGAGGAAGCTCGCAAATTATGGAGTGTGCTCGTTTTACAGTTAAAAGACGAAGTAGATACCGCTATTATCGCATGTACCGATTTGAATGTGGTGGTGAGTGAGGACTTTGTTGATTCCGCTCAATGTCTTGCGAAAGCAGTTGTTAGGATGTATGCATCAAATATAAAAAGGTCTTCATAAACATAGAACACATCCCTTTTGAAATGTGTTTTGTGTTTGATAAAAATCCCCAAAACTTTTAACATTTTTCACAATTCTTTCAAAATATCCACACTTAATCTCGCTATATTAAATAAGTAGTTTATTCATATAGGGAAGGTTAGGGGAACTGAAGTATGAAACAAAATCGTTCACTTCATTACATTTTTTGGCGTTGGCATTTTTATGCTGGACTTTTTATTACGCCGCTTCTTATTACTTTGTCACTGAGCGGAATTGGGTATTTATTTCGGGAAGAAGTTGAAGATTTCATCTATAAAGATTTATATTTTGGGAAGAGCGCCCAAACAGAATCTATTTCGATGTCTGATTCTATTTCATTAACAGAGAAAAAATATCCACATTATAGTGTGGCGAAAATTAGTGAGTTTAATGGGGATTATAATACGAGACTTACAATCGCAAATGAATATACAGGAACGCAAAAATACGTTTATTTAGATAGCAATAATCAAATTGTCGGAGATCAAAACGCAAGTGAAACGTTTGCCAATATAATGCGGGAACTACATAGTTCTCTTTTAGTTGGTGGCACTGTCGTCAATTATATTGTAGAACTTGCGGCGTGCTGGACAATCTTTTTGATTATAACTGGGTTGTATATGAGTATACGCCAATTCAAAAACACACCATCATCCAATAAGCGAGAAAAAGCAAAACGATGTCATTCTATTATCGGTATTATATTTACAATTCCTCTCGTTCTGTTAATCGCAACTGGATTGCCGTGGTCTGGATTTATGGGTAACCAAATTTATAAAATTGCATCGTCGAATGAAGCGCTCGGATATCCAAAATTGTATATGGCACCTCCTGAATCAAAGGTAAAAGAGTTGCCATGGGCAACAAGAAAAGAAGCTCCTCCTGAATCTAACTCAAGTGAGCCAAAAATAATTTCAATTGATGAGTTACAACAAGGGATTGAAATAAAGAAGCCATATGTTATCTCACTACCGACTGATCCGAAAGGTGTATTCACTGTTTCGAAATCAAGTGGTTCTGGTATTACGGGCATGCACGTGGCACCAAATGAAGAGATAACAGCTTACTTTGATCAATATAGCGGAAAACTTATTTCAAAAACGGACTATCGTGATTATGGATTATTTGCACGATGGTTCACTTACGGTATCCCGCTTCACGAAGGACATTTATTCGGATGGCCAAATAAAATATTATGCTTACTAACGACATTATCTTTATTACTTCTCATTTATTACGGAATAAAAATGTGGTTAGCAAGAAAACCGAAAGGCAAATTAGCAGCACCACCAAAACAAAAAGATAAGAAAAGCATATTCGTTTTCTTTATCATGATGGTTATACTAGGCACTGTAATGCCTTTATTCGGACTATCTGTTTTAGCTATCTTCACAATCGAACTTCTCATATACGTATTTTCAAAAATACGATCATAATAAAGTGAAACTTTAATCAGTGGGGGTTTTGTCCACCCCCCACTGATTATTAGTTGAACCAATCGGGCTTTTACGGGCAGTTGATCTCCCACCTAACTCCTTCGCATTCGCCGAATTTTGAGGTGGGAGTCTTACTGCCCGTTAATGCGGGATAAAAAAAACCACTCTACATGAGTGGTTTTCTTCGTCACTGCGCCATTTTCTTTCGGTACATCTTCCCGTTCCAGTAGAAGAATCGTGAAGTGAGCCCTCCGTATTTTACAATGCGCCGTGCCATTTTGTGCATATTCTTTTGCGCTGATACTTTTTGATCTGATAAATAAATACCAAGTAATCCTCGGCTTATGAGACGATGAAACTTCGCATGAGGCAAATCACCAATGCTCTTCTCTGCTTCTTCTACAAAATGTTTCATACGATCTAATATGGCTTGCTCGTTTTCGTAATAACTACAGAAATTCAAATCCCCGCCCATGCGATCTTCTTCTTGATCGATGAAATAATCAAGTAAAATGTGAAGTCCTTGTACGTAAGGAAAATATCCTTGTCTAATTTTCTCAATATCCTCATCATGTAATTCATCATGAAATGCATATGCCACAAGACAAAAGATTCCTAAGGTTGATCCTGCACAAGCCGAAAATTCAAACCAGCTCATCGGCGGTAAATTTTCTTTATGTGCTTCAAACCATGTTTTTAAGCGTGGTTCTCTTTCTTCTAACTTCACATGTTTATGAATTTGCAAATCACAATAATAACAAGCAAGCTCATGAAGAATTGGAGCAATTTTATCATAATGCTTCGTTTTCTTTAAAACATCCTGACACGTTTCAACGAGCTCATCTAAATAACCACCATCATCTTGATCATCACGATAACGATAATAATTACCGCCTCCTTCAACTTCAGGACTTAATGCCATTACCATCGACTCATGAAGAGCCGCAAAGTCTTTCGGATCAAGTGATGTACTACGATCACATAAATTATCCAAATAGTCGCTAATCGTTTGATATGCTACGATAAAACGAATACATTCCTCTCGATGTTCATTTGCTAGCAGCGCTAAAATGCCACCGCCCTCGCAATGAAACGTTTTATTCTCAATACTTGCGATTGCCTGACTATGAAGCTCGTCATTCGGAATATGGTAGGCACGCTCTTTCCACATCGCTAGCTCATGGTGTACAACCGGAAACACATCACGGTATACTTTCGCCATGAGCGTTATGGGATTACTCGGTACGTTCACTTCTTCCTTCATCTCCTCTGTTAAATGTACAAATAATGATTTATTTGTTTGTTTTTACTATATTATTGATATGAATTTCAGTAAATGACTGAATATAATTCAAAATTTCATCACGCTCATACTCATTTAATAACTCATGATAACAATTAGGCCATTCTTTATATGCCTTATCACTAATTTTAACATTATCAAACCACATGCGGACACGTGTTTTATCTACAAGTTTATCCTCACACGCCTGCATTAGCAAGAGTGGAACATCTGGAAAATCATCTATTTTCTCATGAGCAATCTCGATAGACTTAATCAATTCACTATACCAACGTACTGATACTTTGCGCAAGAACAATGAATCATTCTCCATCGCATCCCTCACTTCATGGTTACGAGTTGACATTTCTACAGTGAGATTTGTTGTAAATTGCAATTTTGGAGCAACGACATTTAATATTTTTGAAGCAGCACGAAGCGGAGCAGAAGGTGCAGCCAATACTCCTAAACAAGGCGAGCTTAATACAATCCCATCTATGTCCTCTCTTTTCGTTTCTTGCATCATACGAATAACGACAAGTCCTCCCATACTATGACCAAATAAAAAAATAGGCAATCTATATTTTCTTGCTTCTTTCACCCATAACTTTATTTCCTCTATGTATTCATCAAATGAATCGATATGTCCTCTATTTCTTGAAGTTGTTCCGTGTGCTGGAAGATCCCCCATAACGACGTGATAACCGCTATGATTCCACATTTCTGCAACTGCTTCATAACGCCCATGATATTCCATAGCACCATGCACGATAATAATGACGGCTTTCGCTTCTTCCGCTTCATAGTTCCACATACGAAACTCCTCCATTTCACTCTTTTTCATAATTTGATACACTAAAACTAGTCTCTAGGAAAGGAAGGCTTTACATGATATATCCTTACAAAGAAAAAAATCCGAAAATTGCGAGTAGTGCTTTTATCGCTGACTATGTTACCATTACAGGCGATGTGACAATTGGCGAAGAATCTAGCATTTGGTTTAATACAGTCATCCGCGGTGATGTATCACCAACGATAATTGGAAATAGAGTAAATGTACAAGATCAATGTACACTTCACCAAAGCCCACAGTATCCTCTTATTTTAGAAGATGACGTTACCGTTGGGCATCAAGTTATTTTACATAGCTGCAAAATTGAAAAAGATGCTTTAATTGGAATGGGATCTATCATATTAGATGGCGCTGAAATTGGTGAAGGAGCTTTCATCGGTGCTGGTAGTCTCGTTTCACAAGGAAAGAAAATCCCTCCTAATACGTTAGCTTTCGGTCGTCCTGCGAAGGTCATTCGCGAATTAACAGAAGAAGACCGTAAAGATATGGAACGTATCCGCACACAATACGTTGAAAAAGGACAATATTATAAATCGTTACAAAAATGATTTTATCGCTGCCATAAGACTGGCAGCTTTTTTTATGAAAAAATCTAACTTTTTCTTTACAAAACATTATTATTCCCTCAATAAAATCTTATTAAAATAGAAGTTAATAACTCCATATATATGTAAATGAGGGAGGAAAAATCTCATGAAGGTCAGTGGACTATATAAAATAGAATGTTACATTTTCAAAGGAATTAATCGCTACTTTGATCAAAAAACATTAAACATCTTTTTCAGCAATATTACCCATATCGGTGGTGCTACCTTCTCCATTGCACTTACCCTATTCTTTTTAATTTTCGCAACAGGGAATTTGCATCAAGCTGCAATTGCAACTGCTATTTCTTTAACAATTAGCCATATCCCGGTGCAAATACTAAAAAGATGGTATCCACGAAAACGCCCTTATTTAACAATTCAAGATGCGAAATATCCAGTACAGCCTTTAAAAGATCATTCTTTTCCATCCGGACATACAACGGCTGTTTTCTCTGTCCTCATTCCATTTATTTGCTATAATCCAAACTTGCTTGCTTTTCTATTACCGTTAGCATTATGCGTCGGTATTTCCCGTATTTATTTAGGGCTTCATTATCCGTCAGATGTATTTGTAGGCATGTGCCTTGGCACTTGCTCTGGCATCATCTCTTTTTATCAATTCATTCCACTCATGTAAAGGAGCGCTATGATGAGAGTCGCCATATTTACCGATACATTTACCCCACAAGTCAACGGTGTGGCGAAAACTTTGGAACGTTTAACTAAATATTTTCAAAAAGAAAATATCGCCTATTCTGTTTTCGCCCCTCAGCATACGGCAGAAGATAATTTCGTTACGAATGTGAATAAAATGAGAAGCATCCCGTTAACAATATTATATCCAGAATGTCGCTTTGCCTTTCCTACTCCGCGCATTAAACGGGAACTTCTTGCCTTTAAACCTGATATCATTCACATTGCTACGCCTTTCAATATGGGACTTTGTGGATTATATTATGCCAAAAAGTTAAATATCCCGGTCGTCGGTTCTTATCATACTGATTTTGACGCCTATTTACGCTATTACAAAATCGAATTTCTCTCTAATATGCTATGGAACTATTTAAAGTGGTTTCATGGTCATATGCAAAAAAACTTTGTTCCTTCTCCTGAAACATTACATCAATTAAAGAAGAAAGGATTTCAACAGCTCTATATTTGGGGACGTGGTGTAGATTGTACTCTCTTTCATCCAACTTACAATAAAGACCTATTCCGAAAAAAATATAATATTACAGCGGAATATATTCTTTCCTACGTCGGACGTCTTGCTCCTGAAAAAGATATCGACACTCTTCAAACACTTATTCAAATGACGAACAAAGAACGTGACGATATTCATTGGCTCATCGCTGGAGATGGTCCTCTCGCGAAGGGCCTGCATGAAAATGTTCAAAAAACAAATGTAACCTTTACTGGATATTTACAAGGTAAAGATTTAGCTGAAGTCTATGCTTCCTCCGATCTAATGGTATTTCCATCTACTACTGAAACATTTGGGAACGTCGTGCTGGAGTCACTCGCATGTGGTACACCTGTTATTGGTGCGAATAGTGGCGGGGTTAAAAATATTATTGCAGATGAAAAAACTGGAATTCTATGTGAACCAAAAAATGCGGACTCATTTTTGTCATCCATTTATGAATTATTAAATAATGAAGAAATGCGTAAACAAATGAGCCTAGATGCTCACTCCTACGCTACTACACAAAGCTGGGATGAAATTTCCAGTGATTTACTCATGCATTATGATGATGTGATTCAAAGTCGAAAAGCGGAAATGCTAGCTTAAACGCAGCTTATGTATCATCAATTTGCAAGATAAAAAGAGATCACACTTCGAAGTGTGATCTCTTTTTATCTTGCGCTTTTATTTAGCGGTTCAGTTGGTACATAGATATAATGAATAAAATTCGAACTTATTTTTCTTCCCCTTTTGTCTGAGCCGCATCGAACGTCCAGTTCAATTTCAATGTATCTCCTTGGAATACGTTTTGATCTTCTCCATTATCTTCAAATATGAATTTCACATAGAAAGTGTCATCCGTGCCTGGAGCAAGTCCGTTTCCTTCCCAGTTTACGACACCTTTTTCTACAAGATCAGGCAAGTTGCCATCAGCAGTAGCTTGTTTCAATTCAGACAAAGTAGTTTCCCATACAGGAACTGTGTTCTTGTCTATATTCCATAAAAACTCCACTTTGACATGATCACCGAAATCAGCATTTCCATTATCACCTTTTGCATCTGTTACAGTGTAATCAGTAAGAAGATGAACGTCCTTAATTTTCAAAGTACCGCTGTTGATTAAGTGGAAATCGCGTTCTATTTGATCACCCGGTTTGATTTTGTCAACATCGATGATAACTTGTGGATCAATGCTCAAATCTAACGTACCAGCCGCAAATGTGTTTTCTGATACTTCTTTATCACTGAAGTAAGCAAACGTTCCGCCTCCGATTAAAGATAAACCAAGAACTGCAGATGCAACACCCATACCAAGTTTTTTCTTAAGACTCATTTTAATAATCCCCCTATTTTTATAATATCTAAGCTATTAAAAAGCTGATAAGTCCATATGAGGTAAAAACGAATTGTTTCCTTACTTGATGTCTTTTAGATTTATCTCTAAGATAGTCATTGAATTCTTAATAAAGAACTTCTCGTTTTATTTAAGAGCGACTATCGATATTTACAGAAGATGATATTTCTCCCTCTTTTATCAACAGCCACTCCTAGGACACCTTCTTTTTATCCCGCTACTTGCGGGCAGTAAAACTCCCACCTTAAAATTCGGCTGGAGCAAAGAAGTTAGGTGGGAGTCGGGCTGCCCGTAAACGCCCGATTGGTGAAGGCTAATAATCAGTGGGGGATGAACAAAACCCCCACTGATTATAGTTTCACTTTATTTCTTCGGTTCTAGACCGATCTGACGTAGGAAATCTGCCAGTCCTTTTTTACCAATTGTTTCTTTTGGCTTAACTACTTCTGGAACACCGACTTCTTTTTGCAAGAAGTTTTTCTCAATGAAGCGGACATCTGTCTCGTCTACGACACCGTCTTGATTGATGTCTTGCGGCAAGATAGATGCATCCTTCTTACCGTATACTTCAACTACACTTTGCATATCGCGAATATCAATCAATCTGTCACCATTTACGTCCCCTGCAAGACCTTTAGCACCTAATGTAACATGTTGCCCGCGCATCTCACCATTTACAGAATATCCAGGAATGAATTTCTTCATCGATTTGAGATGTCCCGGAATATCGAAAACAACTGTGTATGCTTCAGTAGAAGCTGGGATACCATGAATGGTGAAGAATCCTTTATTATCAATTGTTCCCTGATATTTTTTACCTTTTGGTGACATCGCATATACTTGGGCACCGATTTTTGTATAATCCGCTTTTCTCAAGTACTGAGAGCCCTCAGACCCAATCAAAAATGCTTCCGGTTTGATGGAACCCTGCACTCTCGAATGCGTTGGAATGATATTAAAGTTTTCTGTTTTGAGATAAGGAATGGCAGTAGCTGCTGTTTGTCCAGCTTTCATATAAGACGCCTGTTTTACATTAAATCCGATAACATTATCGAAATATGCATCACTTACTAATTTGAACGTGACATCAAGGAAAGGCATATCTCCATCCATACCACTGAATGCATTCCCTTTCATAGATGCGCCGACCTTCACTGTATTAGTGTGAGTTCCTTCTGTCACGACAGGTTCTTGCAGCGATACTTCCAAGCCCTTGTCCTTCGCGTACTCGTTTACCGCATTGTTCAGTTTCACATTCTCAAACTTAAACAAATCTTTGATGAACTCGGCCTGGAATTCTCCAGATACAAGCTGCTTCACATTATTGAGACTCAGTGTCATCGTAACGTTATCGCCGACTTTCACATCTTTCTTATCGTAACTAGAAGTCGTATATTCCGTACCTTCTTTTACAAAGACATAGTTTTGTTTACCCATTGCCGTTGCCATATCAAACGTAGTCAAAGTTAAATGTAAAGGTTTTTTTGCAATATCACTTTCCTCAATTCCGAATTTTACATCTCCATTCGCTTGGATCGGGAAGAACCCATCTATGAATCCAGAGTTTGCAGAGTAACCCATTGTATTGGAAGATTGGTCATAGTTTAAGCCTTTTGATTGTAATACGTCCACTGTCTCATCCTTAGCCGTTCCATGTAACCATACTGCTTTTTGTCCATCCTCTTCCGTAAACATGGAGTCATTAATCTCGATCACTCCTGGTTTTTTATCCATATTTACTTCCGGTGCTGTATTGTCCACAATAAGCGGATTGTCTACAACATATGATTTCCCTTCCTCATCATGTGCAATCATTTCCAGTATATAATCGCCTACCGGAAGCTTCACAGGAAGATCGCCAATCGGCTTGGAAGGATCATTTGTAAATGGATAGACAGTACCGCTGAATACTCCTAGAAGAAAAGTTTCTACGTCTGTCGGCAATTTACTGATGTTCGCTGTTCCTATAAAACCTACAGCTTTCCCTGTTTTACTGTCCTTAACAAGCACATCGATTGTTTTCATTGGGCTATTCAACTTCATTATTCCGTGGACCATAGGGTTTAAATATTGCCAGAAAGGTGTTGTATTTGTTACGGATGGTGAAGTCGTTTTTATATATTCAAATCCCTTTTCCGTCACCATGACAGCGAATGGGATTTGATATGTTTCGGCCGGATTGTTCGCATTCGTCACATGGATATACCCTTCATATCTGCCTTTCGCTGCGCTAGCAGGAATCGTGATTTTCGGCTCCATCTCCTGTGATTGTCCACTTGCTACTGTAATAGAGCCTGGTACCTCAACTTTTACACCGTTCTTCGCTGCATCTTGAATACCTGTACGTTCGCCGTGATACTCCACTTCTAATTTAAAGGATTTTTCTTCCTTGCTGTGGTTTTGGACATTTACTTTTTTGCTCGCTTCAATCGGTTTATCCCCTTGCTTAACATGTCTGCCAAACACGATGGATCCTGTTTGTTCGTCAATTTCGACAACGTTTCCGTTCTCGACATTTTGTGTTTTGTCTAATACTTTAATGGATGTGTCCGTATGAACGGCTTGATACGCATCAATGCGCCCCGCACCCACTTCGTATACAGAATTCTGGCCATTCAAATCATCGGATGTATTCATAAGAGCCGCTTTTACATCGAAAGGAGTATATTCTGGATGCTCCTGCAAAATCAATGCAGCTGTACCCGCTACGTGAGGAGACGCCATAGAAGTACCAGACAAGCGTACATATGCATTGCCGTAATTTATACCGTCCTGCGGATCATTGATGTATTCCGGTGCAGTAGAGAAAACCGACACACCAGGAGCGACTACATCTGGCTTAATGTCATAATTCCCATTTACCGGTCCGCGTGAACTAAAATCAGCTAAGTGATCGCCTTCCGTTTTTGTATTGCTCAGCGTCTCGAATTTGAAAGATACTTCACCTAGCGCCTTTAACCGTTCGCCATCTGCTTTTGACAGACGGAAAGATGGAATAAGGCCTACCCCCTCACCTAAGTAGGCAGATATTTGTCCGTCAGCATTGTTATACACGATAACAGCTTTCGCTCCGGCTTTTTTAGCATTTTTGATTTTTTCATCAAACGTAATTTCCCCGCGTTGAATCAGCGCAATTTTCCCGCTCAAATCTTTTCCAGTAAAATCAGCTTCTTTACCAAGTCCCGCAAATACAATCGGTAAGGTTTGCCCTTGTAGATCTTCTAACTTATCAGGGAAATCTTTACCTAATAGCTGCATATTTTCAAATTTTTCATTGGATGCACTCCCGCTGAATGTAGGAATAGACATAGAAACATCACTTGCTCCTACCGAAATGCCAAGAGCTGCCGTTCCCGGGGAACCGAGAGTTTTTTCGTTCGGTCCGGCGTTACCTGCGGCAACAACTGTTACCACACCTGAAAGCATAGCGTTATTTGTCGCAACAGAAGTAGCATATAAAGGATCGTTAGTCTGCGCACCAAGTGACATATTGATAACATCCATACCATCTGTAATCGCTTTATCTATTCCAGCAAGAATTCCTGCTGTATTACCTCCGCCCCAAGGACCTAATACTCTATAAGCATATAAATCTACATCAGGTGCTACACCTTTCACAGCATAATCTGCATTGTTTTTCTTTTGAGCTGCAACCGTCCCCGCTACATGTGTACCATGATTTGTATAGTACACTAAGCCTGGATATTCCGGCTTACCAGCTTTTATCCAATCCTCGTACGTTGTTTCCATCGGATCTGCATCGTTATCTACAAAATCATATCCGCCTTTATAAGCATCTTTTAAGTCAGGATGATTATAGTCAACACCTGTATCAAGAACACCGACTTTAATCCCTTTACCCATAATGTTTTCTGCATGAAGCTTGTCCACACCAATTTGCGGAATGCTGTCCGCCATTTTCGGATCGATTGTTTCTTTTGTTTCTACCGGAGGTTCCACTTTTACCTCGTAATCTTTAAAGACACGTTTTACTACTCCAGATTGGATCAGCTCCTGCACAGCCACACCAGGTAACGTCATCGCTACACCGTTGATTGCATTCTTATATTCACGTGTGATTTCCACTTTTTTCGTATCGTACGTGCCGGCATCCTTCTTCGATTTTAAAGATTCGACATGTTGTTTGAACACTTTATGCTCTTCATCCACTTTTGCTTGCGCAGTAGTAGCAGCTATTTTCTTCCCTTTCGCCGCTTGTTTCATCACTTCAATTTTTGCTGGAGCTTGATTGAATTCCACGATAACGTTAACTAATTCAGGACTATTAGAATCAATATCAGGTGAAATCGTAAAATTAGGACTTACATCTAACTGTTCCAACGCCTTTCTTTGTTCTGGAGACAGATTCATTAGTACCTGTTCCGCATTATCAACTGGCTTCAGTTCAACCGCGCTTTCTGCCAATACATTATACGGAATACCTTGTGACACTAGCATACCAGCAACTAAAGTTCCTGTAAGAACCCTCCCAAATTTCCCTCTCTTCATACAAGTTCCCCCATCTAAATTTATTTGTATTTGTAGTCATTGCATAACATAAATTTCCGAAGCTATTAGGCTACGACTCTACTTTCTTATCTTATTAAATTTAAACTTTTCTGAAAATTATCAAAAAGTAATATTTTTTTAGTTATTAGTTCTATACCGTATAGTACAAAAGAACTACCCCGCACTTTATTATTTTGAGTAAAATAATAAAGTGCGGGGTAGTTCTTTTAAATGATTTTTATTTAAGAAAATGGAACAAGCTGATTTCGCACGGCATATATGACTGCTTGTGAACGGCTTTTCACATTTAGTTTTCTGAAAATCTTATTAATATGGATTTTAACTGTCTTGTCACTGATATATAGAGCTTCAGCAATTTCCTTATTGCTAAGACCTTTAGCCAATTCAAACAGTATTTCTTTTTCACGCTCTGTTAGTTCATTTTCATTTGATTCTGATTTCGTTTGCTGATGATATGTAATCAACTTTTTAGTCATACGCGGATGAATCACAGAATCTCCTTGTAATACCATTCGGATTGCCGCCACTACCTGATCGGATGATGAATCCTTCAGTAAATAACCGTCTGCACCTGCCCGAAGAGCAGCCATCAAGTATTCATCATGTTCATACATAGTCAATACGAGAACACGGCAGTTCGGATACTGATCTTTCACGAGTGATGTAGCCTCAATACCATTTTTTCCCGGTAAATTAATATCCATTAAAATACAATCAGGCCTACAATCTTCCACTTTCTTTACTACCTCATCCCCGGAAACAGCTTCTCCAACTACTCGCATATCAGATTCGAGTTCCAATATACTTCGAATTCCATCACGCAAAACAGTATGATCATCCACTACTAATATTCGAATCATGATACTCCTCCCCCATTTCTGAATCTGGAATTAACAATGTGATTTCTGTACCTTTTCCTGCTGAACTATCAATCTGAAGGGTAGCCCCTAGCTGTTCAGCCTGTTCATTCATATGTAATATACCATAATGCGGCTCATGCTTTGCTTTAATCATAGATTCAAAAAGAGAAAAGCCAATTCCGTTATCCTTTACCTTTAAAAGTACATGTTCCCGTTGATAGCTTAGTAAAATGTCAACTTTATCTGCCTTTGCATGCTTTATAATGTTCTGCAAGCTCTCCTGTAAAGTATCGAAGATGACTCGTTCTTTCGTAAAACTAAGTTTTCGAGAACGGCCTCTTTCATGATATAGAATGGCTAGACCATATTCTTGTTTTAAGGATTGAACTTTATTTATAATTGCTTGTTTTAGTCCTAATCTTTGTGTTGGATATGGCTTTAAAGCATAAATAGAATAACGAACTTCACTTAAACTCTTCCGTAATTTTTTTATGCTTGTATCTACCACTTGCTGCATGTCCTTTGGTCGATCTGCATATTTTTTCTGAGCTGACTCCATCTGAAATATCACTCCAGCCAATGCTTGTGCGATTCCATCGTGGATTTCACGAGCAATTCGATTTCTTTCTTCTAAAATCGTTCTTTTTTCCTGTTCAGAGACGAGTGTCCGTGTTTTAAGCAAGCTACCTAATTGATTGGCAAACGTAGCTAAAGTCTGTACATCTTCAGTAATAAAACTCGCACTCCTGCTTTTCCCTGCCACAAACATTCCAACTAATTCATGATTTACCTTAAGAGGTAAATATACAAGCGAGCGCATAGTATTTTCAAACACTTCATCTCCCGGAGCCATACCTGTTTTCCAATCAGTAACAACAACAGTTTCTGATATCTCTTCAAACTTCTTATGCAGGTCAGAATAATTAGAAATATCACGACGTACTTTTCCATCCTTTAATAAAAGTGTCCAGTTCTCTTCATCTTTTGCCCATAAAACATATGCCTGTATTCCTAAGAATCCTTTCAGCGATTGTTTCATCTGCTGTAAGTTTCCGGCAGATAATCCATGACTTAATTCCGTCGTAATGGAAAAAAGCTTATATAATCGTTCTTTTTCCACCCGTATTTGTCTAACGAAAGAGCTAATGATACAAATTGCCACAAGCGGGAAAAAGAAGAATAGAACCATGATTTCATCCATCACTCCGCGATATCGGCAATCTAAAATATGTATAAGTGAAGAATAAAATAAACAAAAACTCAAACTCAAGAGTACTAATATATTCTTTTTACGCCACTCTTCTAGCGGATAGGGCTGAGGAAGAAGTATGATTAAAAGATCGTAAAATAAACTGTTAAAAAGGCAAAGAAATGCGCTGAATAAAAACAAGCTTATAAATTTTTCATATAAAACTGAAAGATTCATTCCAGAAATAAAAAAAGAGAAACATCCACTGGAAAACCATTCTGCTAATACGATACTAAGAGCAAGTTGCGCACAATTGAATACCGTCCTTTGCATAGGTAATCGGCGAAGCAATTGGATACTTAACATCACACCCACACACGAAACAACAGTTATATGCATTCCAAACTGCCAATTCATTGTATAAATAAGTGTAAGGCTGAGTGTGATCCCCCCTCTCCAAATGCGGATAGGAAAATACTCAGTAATTCCCATAAACATAATTAACAACAAAAGCAGTATAAGATGGGAAGGCATTTCACTTAAAAATAAGGAAATAATAACAGCAATTAAACCAAGAAAAGAGATAGAATAAATATAAAAACTAGCTACTTGCTCTCTCATAGAAGTAAAATCTATCTTTTTCAAAACGATCCCTCCCTCAAAAAAATTTATCCCGCTATTTGCGGGCAGTAAGACTCCCACCTCAAAATTCAGCTGGAGCAAAGAAGTTAGGTGGGAGCCCCGCTGCCCGTAAACGCCCGATTGGTGAAGGCTAATAATCAGTAGGGGATGAACAAAACCCCCACTGATTATAGTTTCACTTTATTATCATCATTATCTACTAAAAAACCGGCACTGGCAAAATGAGAAGGTTCTCATTAGCCAATCACCGGCTGTGCGCTGTCCCTTAGAAGGGATGACACAATATTAGTATAAAACAGGCCTCTTCATTCCGCCACCCATCAAATGTTATAATTGTAAATATATTCTATGTCTATCATATAGAACTAAAGATGTATATGAATCAATTTCATAATTGGTTTTTACCGGTAGAAGATACTACTTTAAATCCAAGTTGTTCATATATTTTCAGTAATTCACTCTCCATTATATATTTTCTTCTTCCACATTCATTTTCTATTCTGTAATTGACTATATTCTTCTTTTGTATTTACATTAAGAAATAACCCCTTCGACAGCTGTGATTCTTCTGCCGTAATATACTGCGTTTTACAATGAGATAATAGCCCCTGCATACTTCTCTTATCTTCTTTTAATAACCGCTCTATTTTTTCTTTTGCTCGGTGATGATACAATGCTAACAGTGGTTGTTTCCGCCCCTCCACCAATGGAACAATTGCTTCATACGCTTCATCTACTCGTTCTATAAATGCCATCGCCCATTCTTTCGAAACATTTGGTGTATCACACGGTGCAACGATATACCAATCTGCATCTACGAATTCCATGCCTGTTAATAAACCAGCAAGCGGACCGTTTCCTTTATACATCGCGATATCTTCTACAACTGGTACATGCAATATATGCAAGAGATCATTAGTAATCGCTGGGTTGCTAATTACAACAACGTCTGTAACAACCTCTTTCAATGCCTCTATACTATACTCAATAAATGTTTTCCCGCGCCAGGTTGCCAATGCTTTCGGCTCTCCAAAACGACTAGACTGTCCGCCGGCCAATACAATTCCTGCAATTTTCATTGGCGATGCAGCTCAAATGTAATATGACCTAATTCCGGTAAAATTAACTTATTCATCGCAAGACGAACCGCTCCGCTAGACCCTGGCATTGAAAAGACAACTTTACGTCCGATTGTACCGCCGATTGCTCTACTTAACATCGCACTACTTCCGATATCTTCTAAGTAACTTATCATACGGAACAACTCACCAAATCCAACAATTTCTTTATCTAATAACACTGACACTGCCTCAATCGTTACATCACGTTTCGTAATACCAGTTCCGCCATTCGTTAACACAACATCAACATCTTCCCTATGATAACCAGCTAACACAGCCTGCTGAATACTTTCTTTATCATCTTTCACAATTTCATAAGAGGTCACTTTATGTCCTGCTTCTATTAATAATGCATGTAACAATTGACCACTCTTATCCGTCTCTTCCGTACGTGTATCGGAAATCGTCACGATCTTACAACGCACTTCTTTTGGCGCTTGTTTTTTATGTTCAGTTACACTCATTTTGCATCTTCCCCTTCTTAAAAGCTTTTCTTCATTTTATCATACATATCTTTACACAATTCTGTATGAAGCCACCGATACGTCATGATACAATATAAGTATGAAAACCCACAAAAAGGAATTTAAATAGGTATACTATTTCCATTTCTTATACTCCTAGCTTTCACATCATTAGCTACTATTTATCTCTTCTTATGTTTTCTACATAATAGGTTTAGTTTTTAAATTTACAATACAAAATAATTCGGAGGTTCACATACTATGGAACTTTATAAAAAATTAACAACGACATTCATCCTCTTATTTGTCGCTTCCATCACTGTCGGCTTTTCTTTAAAAGGCGCAATTCCATACGCTACATTAGTGAGTATTATATTTGCAACGCTATTTTTACTGAGCAGTGCTTTTTGCGCAGGAAAAGCGCGTCAACTGAAAGGTTGATTGTCTATGTTCCGTAAGAAACCAATCCTTTGTAAATTATGTGAAAAGGAAATACAAACGTATGAAAAAACATGGATTCACATGCCATTTCCGGCAAGTGGTATGACAAATATGAAGAAGTATATTGAGCTAGACGGGGAAGTTTATTGTAGTTCTTGCATTCAAGTAGTAAATAAAGTGAAACTTTAATCAGTGGGGGTTTTGTTCTTCCCCACTGATTATTAGCCTTCACCAATCGGGCTTTTACGGGCAGTTAGCCTCCTACCTAACTTTTTTGCTTTACAGCCGAATTTTGAGGTGTGAGGCTTACTGCCCGTTAATGCGGGATAAAACCAAATAAAAAAAGCTTTGCGACACGCGCAAAGCTTCTTTTTCATATATTATAGACCAGCTTGCTCTTTTAAAGTAGCTGCTTTGTCTGTACGTTCCCATGTAAGATCTACATCAGTACGTCCGAAGTGGCCGTAAGCTGCTGTTTGTTTGTAAATTGGGCGACGTAAGTCTAGCATTTTAATAATACCAGCTGGACGAAGATCGAAGTTGTTACGAACTAGTTCCACTAGTACGTCTTCAGATACTTTACCAGTGCCAAATGTATCAACTGAAATTGATACTGGTTGCGCTACGCCGATTGCGTATGCAAGTTGTACTTCTGCTTTGTCAGCAAGACCAGCTGCTACGATGTTTTTCGCAACATAACGAGCTGCATATGCTGCTGAACGGTCAACTTTCGTTGCATCTTTACCAGAAAATGCACCGCCACCGTGGCGAGCGTATCCACCGTAAGTATCAACGATGATTTTACGTCCTGTTAAACCAGCATCACCTTGTGGTCCACCAATTACGAAGCGGCCAGTTGGGTTAATGAAGAATTTCGTTTCTCCATCCATTAATTCTGCTGGAACTACAGCTTTAATTACATGTTCTTTTAAATCGCGATCGATTTCTTCCCATGTAACATCTGGATGATGCTGTGTAGAAATTACAATTGTATCCACACGTACAGGTTTACCATTTTCATCATACTCAACTGTAACTTGCGTTTTTCCATCCGGACGTAAGTATGATAATGTGTCATCTTTACGTACTTCAGTTAAACGACGAGCTAATTTGTGAGCAAGCGAGATTGGAAGTGGCATTAATTCTTGTGTTTCATTACATGCGAAGCCAAACATTAAACCTTGGTCTCCTGCACCAATTGCCTCAATCTCAGCGTCAGTCATTAGACCTTCGCGTGCTTCTAGCGCTTGGTCAACACCCATAGCGATGTCAGCAGATTGCTCATCGATAGATGTTAAAACTGCACAAGTTTCTGCATCGAATCCATATTTTGCGCGTGTGTAACCAATGCCTTGAATTGTTTCACGAACGATTTTTGGAATATCTACGTAAGTAGAAGTCGTAATTTCCCCCGCTACCAATACTAAACCAGTTGTTACAGTTGTTTCACAAGCTACACGTGCATTTGCGTCCTTTGCTAAGATCGCATCTAAAATTGAATCAGAAATTTGGTCACAAATTTTATCTGGATGTCCTTCAGTTACAGACTCAGATGTGAACAGATGACGTTTTTTTGTCATGTGGTAAACCTCCCTACAGTAATTGTATATATTGTACGGAACTCATCCTTAATTTGCCACAAACTGCGACATACATTTATTCTCCCACACAAGCATACAGAAAAACCTTTCCTACTTAACATAGAGGAAAGGTTTAATTTGCTACTTGCATACTGCTTTTTGCCCTTTGCTCTTATCGTTCGAGACCGTTAGCCTCGCACAGGTTTTAGCACCTATTCACCTGTATTTACCACTACAAGTGAGGTTGCTGGGCTTCATCGGGCCTGTCCCTCCGCCAGCTCGGGATAAGAGAGTATCCGTCCCAACCTATACTAAAGAAATGATATTCATTTGTCAATTAATATTCACATTTTCCTGAAAGTTTTTCTCAATACGCATAGAATGAAATATTAATAAGGAAATGATACATTCACACAAACAAAAATAAATAAATAGTATACATTATTTATATAATTGTGTTATACTCTTGATGGGGATTACGAGAAATATTTCATTAAATGAAAAGGATGGTATATAAATATGAGTACTGTGAATGTCCAAATTGGTTTACATGAATTATTGAACGGAAGCAATGCACAGATTCAATTAAGTGTTCCGCAATTAGTGGAAAAAGTATTAATGCGAAACGAAGGGAAATTAACTTCTACTGGTGCCGTTTCTGCTTCAACAGGAAAATACACAGGACGTTCTCCTAAAGATAAATTTATTGTGAAGGAAGCATCGGTTGCTGACAAAATTGCTTGGGGAGCCGTGAACCAACCGATCTCTGAAGAACATTTTAATAAATTATATATAAAAGTTTTAGAATACTTAAAAGAAAAAGAAGAGTTATTCATCTTCAAAGGATTTGCTGGCGCTGATCGCAACTATCGCCTACCAATTCAAGTTGTTAACGAATATGCATGGCATAATTTGTTCGTACATCAATTATTTATTCGTCCAAATGAAGAAGAATTAGCAACTCACGAATCAGAGTTCACAATTGTTTCTGCACCAAACTTCAAAGCAGATCCAGCAATTGACGGTACAAATTCTGAAGCATTCATTATGGTTTCATTCGAAAAACGTATCGTACTAATCGGTGGTACAGAATACGCTGGAGAAATGAAAAAATCAATCTTCTCTATTATGAACTTCTTACTACCTGAACAAGACATTCTTTCTATGCACTGCTCTTCAAACGTAGGCGAAGAAGGCGACGTAGCACTATTCTTCGGTTTATCTGGAACAGGCAAAACAACATTATCTGCTGATCCAAACCGTAAATTAATCGGTGACGATGAGCACGGTTGGTCTGATAACGGTGTATTCAATATTGAAGGCGGTTGCTATGCAAAATGTGTAAACCTTTCTCATGAGAAAGAGCCACAAATCTTCGATGCAATCAAATTTGGTTCCGTTTTAGAAAACGTTGTCATTGACGGTCAAACACGCATCGCCGACTATAACGATACTACTTTAACAGAAAATACACGTGCTGCATACCCTATGCATGCGATTGACAATATCGTACTGCCAAGTGTTGCAGGACATCCAAATACAATTATTTTCTTAACTGCTGATGCATCTGGCGTATTGCCTCCAATCAGTAAGTTATCAAAAGAGCAAGCTATGTACCACTTCTTAAGCGGTTACACTAGTAAGCTAGCAGGAACAGAGCGCGGTGTTACATCTCCGCAAGCTACATTCTCTACTTGCTTCGGTTCACCATTCTTACCGCTTGATGCATCCCGTTATGCTGAAATGCTTGGTGAAAAAATCGAGAAACATAATGCAAAAGTATTCTTAGTAAACACTGGCTGGACTGGTGGCGAATACGGTGTTGGTAAACGTATGAACTTAGGTTACACTCGTGCAATGATTCAAGCAGCACTAAGCGGTGAACTTGCTAAAGCTGAAACTGCAAAACACGACATCTTTGGCCTTGAAGTACCTTGTCACGTTCCAGGTGTACCTGACGAAGTATTAATGCCTGAACAAACTTGGGCTGATAAAGATGCTTACAAAGCAAAAGCAATTGAGCTTGCAAACGAATTTAAAGAAAACTTCAAAAAATTCGATAGCGTTTCTGAAGATATTATTAACTTAGGCGGTCCAATCGCTTAATATATAAACTTTCTGTTGCAATAACCCTTTACTCATATGAATAAGTATCGTGTAGCCAAAAGTTTCGCGTACTCACCGACAAAACCCAATGCGGCTTAACGGCTACACATACTTACATAAAAAAGAAGCTTACGTTTTTCGCGTAAGCTTCTTTCTATATATTCTTTAATTTACCCACATACAAACCACCGCAAACAGATTTCTCGCTCATTCTCTCCTTCTAGTTTCACACCGCATAGGGCTAAAAGAAGTCTAACCGCTTCTATCCATCGCCAGATCCTCTATTCCATCTAAAAAAGTTCCAAACCTAATTTTCAATTGATATACTCGGATTTCCATACATACAAACCACGGCTTCGAAAATATAAATAGGTTTTACGCTCACTTGCTCCTTCTGGTTTCACATCGCATGTGGCTAAAAAAGGCCCTAACCGCTTCTATCCACCGCTGGATCCTCTGTTCCATCTAAAAAGAGGCTTTTTATCTTTTTATCTTGTCATCTTTTTTAGCCCTTTATTAATTCTTCTTCATCCTTCATACTATAATACCCTAAATTCACAACGATTAAGAAATAACCACCCAGAATCCCTACTGCAAATGCCCACATTACCATATGATGCTCAATTTCGTACATAATAATAGCACCCAAAATGGCAGCTGCAAAGCGATTAAACATACCAAGCGTCGGCGCTTTTGTCTTCTTTACGATACTATCTCCAAGTTTTTCGATACGCCTTCCTAAAATCCAAACACAATACATGCTTACAATAAGTCCAATTCCTGCACCTAGAAAATGTGCTGAAAACGGTGTTAACATCCAGCCTAATAACAGAATACCTAGTAGATAATACGATTGAATTTTAAACGACCTTAATGACATACTAATCATGTTGTACTCCCCTTCAATAGTTTTTATCTATCCAACCAAAGCTATATAACTCATTTCTTTCGAGTCCATGCTACTTAAAATCCATTTCACTCAAATTAAAAAACATAAACAGTATGTTTATGTTTTTTAATTACTTTTAGGAAATAATATTATACAAGATTTATAATGTAGAATCCCTCATAAATGTGACGTTTTTCCAAACATTTTTCGTCCATTTATGAAAAAAGTGATATCAATCTATGAACATACGGATATGATGTAATAAGCACAAAAATAAAGGGGGCGTCTAATGGTTTATTTTTTAATGGCTCTCATTCACCTCATTGTCCCTGCACTTATTGGACTTTCCTTGTATTGGTACACGAAAAGACATAGTATTTTCTATGCTGTCCTCGGTGTTCTTCTTCCAGGTATTATTCTTATTACACTCTTCCGTATTCCATTTTTAAATTTAATTCCACTTATTACTGCTATCTTGTTTCTCATCTTTTTACCAAAAATAAAAAAATAGGAAAGCAGATCATAGGTAATCTGCTTTCCTATTTTGATATAGGTTCTTGTACGGTAGAGTGCGCTTCTATTTTCTCCGATTTCACAAACCATAGACCGAAGAAAATGATAATTCCACCGATTATTTGTTGAAACGATACATATTCATTTGCCCATACAGCTGCAAATAAAACAGCTACAAGCGGTGTTATATACATATATACCATCGTATGTGACGCACCAATTTTTTGAACACCAACATACCACATCACTAAACCGAATACTGTTACAAAGAAAATAGAATATAGTAAAGCAAATAGTGTCATTCCGTGTGTAATGTGAAATGGCATGACAAATACATGTGGACCACTTAACAATAAGAGCGGAATCGCTCCAACTAATGTAGACCATGCAGTAACACGTAATGCTGAGTATTTTTTAATAAGCGGCCCTGCTAAAACGGGATAAAGTCCCCAACATATTGATGTAATAAGTCCAATCCCATTTCCGTAGAAAGAACTAGCGAGTGAATGCCCCGCTACTAAAACTAATGTAGCACCAATAAAGGCAATCATGGAACCAACTAACTTTCGAGAAGAAAATTTTTCTTGTTTCAAGAAAATCGCAAATAAAGTTGTAAAAATAGGTGAAATAGAAATGAGTAAAGAGGCATTTGTAGCGGATGTATATTGTACAGTTTCCATGAATAACGTTTGATACAGTACAATACCTACCGTGCTAACGATGATTAATCTTGGTATATCTTTTCGCTCCATATAAAGTGACTTTTCGATAAAGAACGTAAGTAATAACAGTAGTGGTGCTGCTGTCATCATTCGAACTGCCGTAAACTCAATCGCCGTAAATTCTAAAAGTCCATATTTTGCAATCGTATAGTTAATCCCCCAAATAATAACGACACTTAAAATTAATAACTCAATTCCCCATTTTCTCATACGCAATCCCCTCCGCAAAGAAAATTATACAGAAAATTCAATAATGTGTACATTTCATTATGTGAAAAAATCTTTTTATTGTATGAAGAACCTTATCTTAGTAAATGAAATTTTATAGACGATTTTCAAAGTATATCAGCGATTCGAAAAAGAATATCGACTTATCAATAAGAAACGACAATAGTATCACCCTATACTATAAAGAAAAGGCAGCTCCAAAATTTTTTTGGGCCGCCTTTTCTTTACTATACTCGAACATGTAACTTCATATTCGGATTATAAAACTGGCTTGGGCTCTTCAGCTGAAAAGTCCCTCCAACTTCATGCCAATCAACTGTTAACTTATCATCCATAAATACAAGCTTTGTTCGATCTGCAATAAAGTTTAGTACGCTTGATTCAATATCTACATCGCGCTCATCTTTCTCTGAAACGGCTACTAAATCAATAATCCCGCTCATAACACAACCGCAACCTTCATTATCGTAAAATAATTTTATATATTTCGCTTCATTTGGAATCGTATCCATAATCTTTTTATATGCTGCTTCTGTTACAGTAACGTACATGCGTAAATCTACATCCTCTCTTCTCGTATCCTTTATATATTGTACCACCATTTTTCTTAAAATTTATATACAGAAAATTAAGACTAACATACAATGTATGTGGTAAAGGATGCTATATCACTGATGTTCAAACTACAGCGATATCCCATTTTCTTAAGTCTATTAGGTAGCTTTTTTATTTCTAGCGGAATGATATTACAACACATACTTCCCTATTCTCCTTCTATTGGCTGGATTCTAGGTTTTATTTGTTTTACATCCGCTTCTTATTTTGCTATGAAAAATAAAAACAACTAACAAAGTAAGAATTATCTTAAGGAGAATTTTGATGTAGACGTTACTTTGATTCCACAGGAGACATGGTGGTTATCAAACTAATAACACCTCCCCTATTTTTGAGATCTATATACACAATACGATCGACCACACAAAAATATAGAATCTACAATATATATATAGTAGTTCTACTTTTAAAACTAGATTTTCAAAAATATAGAGAGGAGACAATATATGTACCAACGCAATTGCTTTAGTTGTGACGGTAGACGCAACAGTGGTTCTATCGGAAGCACTGGACCTACTGGTGCTACAGGTCCTACTGGCGCTACAGGTCCTACTGGCAATGCCGGACCTACTGGGGCCGGTTTACAAAGTACTACCGCTTTTAGTCTAGCAGCCGCTCCTAACTATAAAACGGGACAAGTTGTGACTTACACAAGTAGCGGCTATGTTGTAAAAAAAGATGCACCTCAAGGGTTTCCGAATGTGTCCCCAGATTATATCGTATTAGTAGAAGGTGGACCTACTGGCAACACTGGTTCTACTGGCATCACTGGTTCTACCGGCATCACTGGACCTACTGGCATCACTGGACCTACTGGCATCACTGGACCTACTGGCATCACTGGTTCTACCGGCATCACTGGACCTACTGGCATCACTGGTTCTACCGGCATCACTGGACCTACTGGCATCACTGGTTCTACCGGCATCACTGGACCTACTGGCATCACTGGTTCTACTGGCATCACTGGACCTACTGGCATCACTGGACCTACTGGCATCACTGGTTCTACCGGCATCACTGGACCTGCAGGTAGTTCATCAGCGAAAAGTATTGTTTTTCAAGGGACGAATGCTGGGTTTCAACGTATAGCAGGTTCTCCAGGAATTGATTCTAACGTTATTCCGTATGTAACTGCTGGAGCTGGGAATATAGTTGGTTTTGCTGCATCTATAAATATTAATAACTTACCCGCTGCTGTTTATACGATTGATATTTGCAAGGATGTCCCAACAAACCTCTCTGCCCCTACCTCTAGTTACATCCTATCTACTATCACTTTAACTACTACAGATAAAATTACGGGGACTATGACATTTTCAATTAAACCTACGGATATTGGCTCTAGACAACCTCAAGTGTATAACCCTACTCCAGTACCTGGACCTGCCACTGTAACTTGGACTAGTATTACAACTGGAAACCTGGTTTCGAGGGGGGATGCGATATCTCTTTATATTACCCCCGGGATTACGGCAAGTGCTGTATATTCTGTTTTTCTAATCACTGATATATAGCCCACACTTACAAATCGTTCATTTCACAAAAAAACTCGCTACCGAGGCCAACAAAATTACAAATAAATTAAAACAAATAACAGACAAATTCATTATATACCTCACCTTGGATATATCCATATTTGGATTTTTCAAATTGGTACACTATGTCAATATTGTAAACATCCCCTTTATTGGATTCCGTACTTCCATCCAAAATGAAAAGGGAAATCACTCTAAAGAAAGTGATTTCCCCTTTTTTAAAATATCCCACCGTTAAATCGGCAACATAATCTCAACAGTCGTTCCAACTCCAACTTCACTTTCAAAGTTCAATTTACCGTGGTGATCTTTAATAATTTTTTCCGTAACTACTAATCCTAAGCCTGTTCCAGTTTCTTTCGTTGTGTAAAAAGCTTCATTTAGCTTCGGAATTTTATCTTTCGGAATGCCGCATCCCTCATCTATAATTTGAACAATGATCACATCTTCCACTATAACTTTTACAGTAATAGTTCCGCCAACTGACATTGCTTCAATCGCATTTTTAATTAAATTAAAAAATACTTGTTTCAATCGTTTCTCATCACATGTAATTGAAGGTATGTCTTTACTATAAATAGCATGCATTTTTATCCCTTGTTCTAAAGCTGGCTTTTCCATAACCCTGATAACATAAGAGATGATTTCTTTAATATTATGAGTTTCGGATTCTACCGATTTAGATTTCTCAAACCCATTTAGTTCTGTAGCAATTGTATAAATTCGCTCTACTTCCTGTCTCATAATTTCACTATAAATCTTATCTTCTGGATATTTTTTCGCTTGCTTATTCACAAGTTTTTTCAATTTTTCTAACGGTCTTCTAATCTTATCGCCAATTACTGTTGCCATTTTTCCAACCATCGCTAATTTTTCTACATTTTGTATTTCTTTGTCCATCATTTCAAGTGTACGAACGTAAGATTGGAATCTTAAAAATATAATCCAACATATAATAACAAACACGCTATATAATGCTATTGGGATAAGAACGATAAAGGATTGAACAACGAATCCCATAAGTGCATATTTTCCAACAATAGTTCCGGCAACTAACCAAAAGTACCTCTTATTCACAAATATCGGTGCAAATAAAATAAAGAATCCTTCTACTATATTCCCGCCATCAAATTCCGCATCACTTCCGTAATAAATAATGAAGTTATTAATAAAATCCAATATATTATAGCCAATTAAAATAATATACTTCACAATATACGGCTTTTTCCATTTCATAAAATAAAGTCCTATAAAGAATAATCCAACCATCAAACTATATAGCCCTAAACCTAATCCTTCTCCAAAAACATCTGCTAGTTTTTGATTTTTATCTGATAAAAGGACAATAGCCTTTTCAGCAAAATCATACGCAAAAAATATAACGAAGAATAAGCTTAAAAATATTATTAATGCCTTTATCTCTTCTTTTGCAAATATATTGCCTTTTTCCATATGATAACTCCTTTAACAACACCTCTTAATCTTGTGTCACATTGCGCTCACATTTTTTCGGGAGTAGTATTTCTACTCTCGTCCCTTTCTTTACTTCACTAGAAATGTGTAATTCTCCAAGATGCTCTGTCATAATTCGCTCTGCTACCGTAAGACCTAATCCAATTCTATCTTGCTTCGTTGTATAAAAAGCATCCTTAACTCGTCCTAAATTATCCTTTTTTATCCCAAAACCACTATCTACTATACTTACTATTACGTAATCTCTTTTTTTATTTTCAACTTGTATTTTTAATGTTCCGCCATGCTCCATTGCCTCTAAAGCATTTTTAATAACATACAAAAATACTCCTTTTAATTTGCGTTTATCACATTCAATTTCACTTCTATTTTGCTCTTCATTAAAGGTGCAATTTATATTTAACTCGTTCATTTTTTCGCGCATGTTTTCTACCGCTTGTACTAAAACATCACTTACAATGTGTTTTTCATAAACAGAAGGTTTACATGTAGCAACCTCCATTAATTCGCTAATCATATTATTCATATTTTCTATTTCGAGAATCATTTGTTCATATGTTGCATCTTTTTCGTGTTTCTCTTTTTGTAATTGCGTAAACCCTTTTAATGAAGCAAGTGGGTTTTTAATTTCATGTCCGACTGTCGCTGCCATTTTTCCGATAACCGCCAATTTTTGTGACTGACTTGCCTCTGCAATACGTCCCTTTACTGCTGAAAGATATTGTAAAAATCGATTTAAAATAATAAATGACACGAAAAGTAACACCATATTTATAACAAGAGACATAAACAAGTTAAGTTCTCCAAATACAAATAGGTATATCATATATTTCCCTATAAGAAATGGCGCTAAGACAAATAAATATCTTTTACTCAAAAAGATCGGTACGAAGAAAATGAAAATATATTCAATTACATTCCCTTCATCAAATGCTATTGTATTATGAAAAGCATACCATCCAATATTAAAAGTCTCTGCGATCATGTATGCAAATAAATATGTATATTTAACTAAATATGCTTTTCCTCTCTCAAATAAGTAAACACTAATACCTAATATAGCCATAATATATGCAAGCTTCCATATCACTTTATGCCAATTTCCTAAAGGCATTGTATCTTCTAATATAATCGCGTATGCAACCTCGTATACAATTAAAATAACATGTATTACCCATAAGAAAATCTTAGCGTTTTTCTTTTCTTCTTTAGCTGATAGAAAACTCTCTCCCACTTCAACACCCCTTCAAAAGAATACCATTTATTATAATAAATGATTTTCATAGACAAACAAAGATAAATTGAACAAATGAGGAAAATCAATCCATAGATAATATACTTCTTCAGACCATATGTAAGCATAAAAACCATGAACAATAATACGTATAATATGGGAGGTGCTTTATATGGATGGTCGTGAAAATAAGAAGATAGAACAGTTACAATCCTTTACGAAAAACAATGAAGGAAAAGAGATGACGACGAATACGGGGGTCAAAATTTCAAATGATGAAAACTCTTTAACCGCCGGCGATCGTGGCCCTACACTTTTAGAAGATTTCCTGATGCGAGAAAAACTCGCTCATTTTGACCGTGAACGAATTCCTGAAAGAGTCGTTCATGCTCGCGGTTACGGAGCACATGGTGTTTTTGAGCTATATGATTCTTTAGAAGATTTAACAATGGCTCATTTTTTACAAGACCCATCTAAAAAGACACCTATTTTTATTCGTTTTTCTGAAGTTGCAGGATCAAAAGGTGCAAATGAAACGAACCGAGATGTACGAGGATTCGCTGTTAAGTTTTATACAGAGGAAGGAAATTTCGATTTAGTGGGTAATAACATCCCGATTTTCTTCATTCAAGATGGTATTAAATTTCCGGATCTTATTCATGCTCTTAAACCAGAGCCACATAATGAGATTCCTCAAGGACAAACAGCACATGATACTTTTTGGGACTTTATCGCCAATAATCAAGAATCAGCTGCGATGATGATGTGGATTATGTCTGACCGTACAATTCCGAGAAGTTTTCGAATGATGCAAGGGTTCGGCGTTCATACATTCCGCTTAGTTAATAAACACGGAAAGTCACGATTCGTAAAATTCCACTGGAAGCCTAAGCTTGGTGTTCACTCGTTAATTTGGGATGAAGCTCAAAAACTAGGCGGTGCTGATCCGGATTACCATCGCCGTGATTTATGGGAAAATATTAATGCTGAAAACTACCCTGAGTACGAACTTGGCGTTCAAATTTTAGAAGAAGAGGACGAATTTAAATACGATTTTGATATATTAGATGCAACAAAAATTTGGCCGGAAGAAGACTTCCCTGTTAAAATCATCGGAAAAATGACGTTAAATCGGAACGTTGATAACGTATTTGCGGAAACAGAACAAGTCGCACTGCACCCTGGAAGCATCGTCCGCGGTATCGATTTTACAAATGATCCTCTCTTACAAGGTAGACTCTTTTCTTATACAGATACGCAATTAGCCCGCGTCGGTACAAACTATCAAGAGTTACCGATTAACCGCCCTGTATGTCCTTTTCATAACAATCAAAGAGATGGTGCGTCTAAATATATAATTGATAAAGGAAAAGTCGCTTACCATAATAACTCTTTAGCTAATAACTCTCCCTTTACTGTACCTGGTACGAAAGGCGGTTTCGTTACATATCCTTCTACTGTTTCCGGACATAAAACAAGAGAAACAGCCGCTAGTTTTAAAGACCATTTCTCACAAGCCCGTTTATTTTGGAATAGTATGAGCCACGTCGAAAAAATCCATATTATGCAGGCCTTCTCCTTTGAATTAGGAAAAGTAAAAAGTAAATCAGTTCGCCAACAAGTCGTAGATATGATTGGTCATATAAGTACAGAATTAGCTACTTTAGTAGCTGAAGCAGTCGGGGCAACAGTGCCAAATGTTCAAGAATCAAATGTTACAAAATCCTCACCAGCACTAAGTATGGAACATACAACATTCAGCCCAAATACATTAAGAGTAGGCGTCATTGTCGCAAACGGATATGACGGTCAAAACGCACAATATATTATAAATCAATTCAAACAAGCCGGTCTTCAGCCCGTTATTATTTCCGAACGATTAGGTTTTGTGCAAGGCTCTCAAAATGTAAAGTGGGAAGTGAATGATACTTTCTTAACAGGATCACCGCTTCTTTACGATGGGCTACTTCTTATTGGCGGAAATATTGATGATCATTTTCTTAACAAAGCAAGTTCATTTGTCGTAGAATCATATAATCACTTTAAGCCAATTGGTGCTTTCAAAAATGGAACTACTATTATTCAATCTTTAAACATCGAAGGAAAACCTGGTGTTATAACAGAACAAACCCCTACCTTACTTGCGAATGAATTTATTCAGGCAATGACAAAACAGCGATTTTGGGAAAGAGCCTATTAAAATACATGAGGAGGGTACATCATGTTCGTTACAGTGGAAAAAGATGTACACATTTTTGTTGAGGATATTAACCCAGGCCCTGGAAGTAAACCTGTCTTCTTCGTTCATGGCTGGCCTTTAAATCATCAAATGTACCAATATCAATTTAATATCTTACCACAACATGGTTTCCGCTGCATCGCCATGGATATACGAGGAAACGGACAGTCTGATAAACCATGGACTGGTTACACTTATGATCGTTTAGCTGATGATATCGCAATTATATTAGAAGCACTTCAAATAGAAAATGCTACGTTAGTTGGTTTCTCAGTCGGCGGTGCTCTTTCTATTCGATACATGTCACGATATAACGGTCGCCGTATTTCTAAACTTGCATTAATTGATGCCGTCTCCCCCTCTTTCGTAAAAAACCAACAATCTCCTTACGGCGTACCGAAAGAGCAAGCAGATGCCCTGATTGCTCAAATGTATGCGAATTTACCTAAATTTCTTAATGATGTATCTTTATCATTTTTTAATAGAAACTTAGGAGCTGCCACGTTAGAATGGTTTTCTTATCTCGGTATGCAGTCCGCTTCTTATGCTCTCATCAAAATTTTGCAAGCTGCTGCAAACGAAGACGTAACGAAGGACTTAAGTAAAATTAACGTCCCAACAAAAATATTCCACGGTGTTCACGACCAACTCATCCCTTACAAAAGTGCTGAGTTAACAAAAGAACGCATTAAAAACTCTGAGCTATATCCTCTTACAAATAGCGGTCATGGCTCTCCAATCGATCAAGCGGATGAATTGAATAAAGAACTTATTAAATTTATAAACTCATAACAAATTAACAATGCCTCCTCAACAAAAAAGAATTTGCCAAAATGGCAAATTCTTTTTTAAAAATTACCACACAACTTTATTGCAACTGATTTTCCTGAAATTTCAATATATATCTAGATAAAAAAACTCTTAGAAACCTTAAAGAGTTTTTTTACGCATTAAACAAATTATCCAATTATATACCAAACGAAAAATTCACACACTTCTCACAAATCAATTATTAAACCGATTCTATTTTAATTTATACTAAATGTACAAGTAATACTCCCTAAACCTAGCTTGTCTGGTTATCCCGTTAAATACTATGAAAAAAGAACTTGTATCGTATACAAGTTCTTTTTTTCGCTTATTTAAATAATATATCCTTACTATATTGCTTTCCGACGAGTAAGTCATATTGAATAAGCTCATATTGCTTTAGCATTTCTTTTTGTTTTTCTGTTAAACTTTTTATTGCTTTTCCATCTTTTCCTATCCTCAATTCGTCACGAAGTACAGGAATTTCTTCATATAACTTCGATAAAAATTGATAGAACGGTACCTTAGTTAATCCAGCATAATCAAAGACAAGATTTGAAAAATAAATTGGACTTACTAAACCTAAATTGTCATTTGGCATATCAAAATTTGCATACATTAATAACGGCGTTTGCGCCATCGCTAATCGTTCACTTGGCGTTTTTTCATTCGTTATATACCCATTCTCTTTATAAAGAGATTTATTTGTTCCTAGCGACGGAAGATGGTCCCCAAAGAATACTAATAATGTAGGTCTATCTAAATTATCTAGCTCCTCTATTAAATATTGAAGAGCTTCATCTGAACGTCTTAAACCTTCTGTATAAGTCTCTAATTCAGCCTTCGATTCTTCATTTTCTAAACCACTAATTTCTATTTGATTTTCGCCAAATCTTCCTTCTGTAAATGGAAAATGATTTTGCATCGTAACCGCATGAATAAAAGTAGGTTGTTTTTGCTTCTCTAATTCAGCTATTATCTCTTTACTCATAGATAAATCGCTAATATAATCTCCATCAACTTCTACATTCTCCATCGTATCTTGCGCATTAAACTTGTCAAAGCCTAACACTCTATATACATCATCCCGTTTAAAGAATGAGCGACCAAATGAATGAATTGCACTTGTGTAATACCCTTCTTTTTTTAACTCTCGAGTAATAGATGGAATTTCTTTCTTATTTGTAACAACTTGCTGATACGGTATAGAGCCTGGTTTTAACAAACTCATTGAATAACTCGTTAATACCTCAAATTCAACGTTCGCAGTATTTCCTCCAAATGTAGGAGAAATAGTTTGTCCACCAGGAAAACTTTCTATATAATGATGCAAATTAGGTAAAGGATCTTCACTAAAGGACAGGTTCGTTAACTTCGTTGGGTCCCAAAACGATTCACTCATTACAAAAATAATATTCGGTTTCTCTTTTTGCTTCTGCGCCCCTATATTGCTGCTATATTGTTTTTTTATATCGTTTGCTATTTGAAGCATATTTTCTTTTGAATAATCTTTCGGCTTTTCAATGACTGTCGTATCCAAATTACTTATAAAGCCTAGCACAAAACCATTCGAAGCATAATTTTCATTTTGATTCCACAAAACGAACTCTATACCTGACTTTTGAAACCATTTATTCATAAACGTATTCGTAAAATTACCATACGCATATAAAACAAAAACGGATCCTATTATAAATAGAACTCGTACGCCTGCATGAACTTTTACATTTTGAATATATTTCCTTATATACATACCCGCTAAAATACAGGCAACAACACTTACAATAACGAGAAGAATATAACCCCAACTAAAATAATCCATCACCATTGGTATAACAGATTGCATATGTCCAATCTGTGTAAAATCAGAAGGATATAGTGGGTCTCCCCTAAAAACAATTTTAAAGTGATTTACAATAGCCAAAATGATTAGCAAAATGCTTGTCAAGATAGTACTCAAAAAAACTTTCCCAAGCACGTTATACACAAAAATATATATCGCATAAATTACAATTAAACTAAATATAAACTGTGCGTTATAATTGTAAATCCAATTCAGTGTATTTACGAAATCCATATTATTTTGCGTAAAAATAAAAAGCAAAGTAACCACATTGGCTACTAAAAACATTCTAATATAAATCCTAATAATCGGTTTAAATTTATTAACTATATCTTTATTCAAATACGCAACATACAATAGTACAATCCACATCAAAATTGTCATTATACTTAAAACAATTTTTTGATTTAACATATCTTTCATCGTATCTAAACTAAAATATTTTAAAATCAAGAAAATTGTGGGTACTACATATAGGGTTACTAGACCACTTAACATCGCTGAAATTAATATACTTCTTCTTGGCTGATGAAATGAAAAATTACCCCTCAATTCATTCCCTCTTTTCTATTTATTAATTTCACCCCGCACCGTAATAAAATATTACTTATATAAACATAACATATTATGTACACAACGTCTTCTCATGTACACCCTCCGTATAATATCATCTGTTACCTCTTGTACATACCGAATGAAAAAAAGAGATTTCCTAAGAAAGGAAATCTCTTTTTCATTACCCAACACTTTGCACACGGCCAATTTGTCCATCTTGTAATCGAACTTTAATTCCGTACGTATGTGTTTCTGTATTTGTTAAAATATCTTTCACAACACCACTCACTGTTTTACTATAATCTTTATCTAATTGAATAACTACATGTGAACCAACCGAAATTTGTGATCTTGTCGGCTTCCCACCAGTTGCTTGTGTTGTTTTTTCTTGTTTCTGTGTTCTCTCTTGTTGTGCAGACTGCTGTTGCTGAGCCTTTTTTTGCTGTTTACCTAACTGGGATACTATCAGGTCCCTCTAAGGGCCATTTCTCTTTCTATACTGTCTTTCTCAATGATTTTACATAACGTACTGTAATTAAAATCATACCAATGGTAAATGCAACTATTGATACCAATAATATAGCAATAGATAATATAACTTGATCAACTAATTCTATAGACTTGAATGGTAAAGACCATAAATATCCAAATCCCCACTTTGCTTCTGAAAAAAGAAATAAACCGATTAAAGATAGGATTATATTAACAAATGTAAAAGTGATAGATGTTTTTATAAATAAGAATAATAGGAGTTGCACTATTATAAGAGGAAATGTCGCAACAACAGAAATTAAAAATACTTTAATCATAAATTCTAAAGGAAATGGATCTGTAAAATCAAAATACATTCCTGATACATACAAGCTCATTAAAACTATTAAGTGTATTGCAGAAAATAATAACACACTAGATACAAATTTAGATAAAACAATTTTAAAATTAGTATTTGGAGATAGATGCATTATTTTCCAATTGGTTTTGTTTTCAAACTGACATAAGAAGGCTGTTACCATCCCTGAAATGACAGGGAGAAAAAAACCAACATAGAAAAAAGATATAAACATCCATACGCCCATCCATGAATTATCCAAACCGTGATTATACTCTCCTACCACGAATTTAGTATACATAATCATTGAATATATAATCGGACAAAGTGCTAAGATGAAAAATGTAATTTGTTGTGGGTGTTTTCTTATTTTTATCCAATCGGAATAAATTAAATTTATCATTTGAGATCTCCTTTGTTAGTTTTTATTATCCATTTTAATAAATAAGATGTATCCAATTCCTAAAATAAGAATAGTAATAGGAATTCCTGCTAGCATGTACCATTTATCGTATGACCATAACGTATTAAAAACATCTAGATTATTCACATAATTGATTGGAAAATATAAGATTTGATATGAAATAGGAAACCACCAAAGCTTAGTTGAGCTTAATATATCGCCGAAAAGATACGAAGCTAGAGCTAGTGCAACGATCACTGATTGATTCGATACATTAATGGATATAATGAACGCCAAAGCGCAAAATGGGATGCTAATAAGAAATGGATATAACGTAAAAACAAACAAATGCTGCATGGAAACCGCATCTAAAGAAACACCTAAACCTGGAAGTAATAACACTGTACAAATCATATGTATTACGGTTGTAATAATAAGAGCAACCATAACAACAAGGAACTTATTTATATACACACTAAATTTCTGTACTGGATACGTAAATGTTCTTTTCCACGTAGAATTTTTATATTCAACATTGTTTACACTAGCTATAATAAACACCATAAAAAAGTTTAATATGTATTTTAAAATTTGCAAGTTTATACCGAATATAGTTTCTAATTTAATAGTATGAGAATTACTATAGTAATTTAGTCCAGCAAATTCACCTAATGCAAGTATAATAGGTCCTAAGATAACCAAAAACCAAAAATGACTTTTTCTATATTTTATATACTCAGTGGCTAATACATTTCTCATACACTTACAGCACCTTGTTCAACAATATCTAAATATGCTTCCTCTAAATTTTGCTTTTTGGTTTGGAAAGATTGAATAAAAATCTGATTCGTTACTAATAGTTGTTGAATATCATTCAGTGATTTTTCATCGTTATATTCAATACTAAAGATGTTATTATTTACATTGAATGTATAATTGGATTGTTCAAGTAATTTATCAGTAAGAGTCATATTATTAACACTAATTTCAACAATATTTAATGATTGTTTATTTTGTAAAGAAGATAATAAACCTTGGTACTTTATTTCTCCATGATGAATAATCCCGATATGATCAGCCATTTGTTCCACTTCACTTAAAATATGACTTGAAAGGATTATGGTAGAATTAAACATTTTTGGAGCTTTTTTTATTAATTCTTTCACTTCATAAACTCCCTGTGGATCTAAGCCATTAGTAGGTTCATCTAATATTAATAATTCAGGGTTATTTATGAAAGCAGCAGCTAATCCTAAACGTTGTTTCATACCAAGAGAATATTTTTTAAAAGCACGATTTCGATCCTCATATAGTTTAAATAAATTCAAAAGTTCTTTTATATGTTCTTTATCATGAACATTTTTCATTTTAGAAGCAATTAACAAGTTTTCGTATCCGGATAAATGCTCGTAAAAGGTTGGAGCTTCAATTAATGAACCTGTTTTAGATAAGATTTCTATTCTATTCTTTTGTATATCCATTCCCAATACTTCTACAGTTCCCTCATCAGCCTCTATCAATCCTAAAATGATTTTAAAAAATGTAGATTTACCCGCGCCATTCGGGCCTAATAATCCAAATATTTCACCCTTTTTTATAGTTAAATCAATCCCTTTTAAAACATGTTTGTCTTTATATTTTTTATGCAAACCTTTAATATTTAAAACTTGATTATTCATCATATCAACCACCTGACGTTAGAATTTTAAATCAATTACACGACTCTGGAGGCACATCTCCGGCACCCGCTATTTTTTTCAATTCATCTTCATCGATTGCACCAATTAATTTTTTTGTATCAAATTCTTGATTACGTAATTTAGCTAATTTTTCATTTTTAGACATAGTAACCATCTTTTTAGAATGTTCAGAAAACAAATATTAGAGTACTTCAAATTTCATTAACAAAGATTGGTGACAGGTTTAGATGTTATAGAAGGTAATTTATGTTGCCTTCTATCTCCAACATCACCAACCTTTTTTATTCCTTTAATATAAAGCTGTCTGTTTAATCCATTGTAAGACGATTAAAGGCATCATTATTTTCTTGAAATCAAATGATAGCTGAATTTGCTCTTCTAACTCTCCATGTATCTGCAATTGCTTTTGTAAGGCTAACATACACTCTGTAGTTTGGTCCTGTAACTTTGGATACATAAATTCTTTTGAATGCTGAATGCTTTCGCTTTGGTTTATCATATATCCAATAGCTATAGGTCCTTTTTCTTCACCTATTCCAGCCTTAAATTCTTGAACATTGATGTCTTTTAAATGAATAAAATAATCATTATAAAAATCTATTGCATAAGCACCTGGGGTAGATATACCAGTTACAATATTCGGTTGAAAAACAAATAGAATAGGTGCCAAAGCTGTAAATATTTGATTGTGAAATGCTTCATATAGAATTTGTGCTAAGGTATTAATATGAATAAATGGTTGAGCTAGACTAATCGATTCTTTTTGGGATGCTTGTTTATTCAATTGCTGTTTGTAAACATGATATGGCAATACGTCTTGTTCATTTGAAAAGTTTTTTAAACGTTGATTATTTTTCCCACCAAGATCCAAATGATAATTTATATTGTTTATCATATCTATAGAACTTTTTGTCTCTAGCATCAGATTAACCACCTCCTTGCTGTCTAACTTTCTGTACCTAAAATATACGTGTTAATTTATGTTAATAACAAGTAGTAAAATTCAGTTAAAAATATTTAAAATTATTGTTGTTTTTTTCTATATTATTTTACATGTTTTGTAATTCAGGAAAGTTTCTATAGGATTTAACCTTGTACAAATAAAAATATTGCTATCGTTGAAAATAAAATTAACTACTTAGTTTCGTTTAAAGCAAAGTTAATATAATAAAAAAAACAGGTGGAACTTACTTTCCGCCTGTTTTTTATCTATGGATTATTTAATAAGGGTATGTATTTGAAGGAAATCTTGAATATGGGGGGATTAATTAATCAGCACCTGGTTGAATATCAGCGTAGAAAGTTGAGATGTCTTCTATACTAGTTTGTGCAGCTACATTTTGTGTAGTATCTGTACTAGTTATATTTTCAAATAAAGAAATACCGGATAACATAATAGCTGTAGTAAGAATGACATAAATTTTTTTAATTTTCATAATTCCAATCTCCAGTAGTAGTTGCTTTGTTAATTTAAATACTAATGGATGTCCTTTGTTACACGGAATTAGTAAAAAATTTTGATTTATAATTCCTTTTTTTATAAAAACAAGTTACCTATTTAACCAATTTTATTTGTGATTTATCTTATGTTAAATTATATTAATCCAATACCTACTATTACTGCAGAATCACATAGAGGGGATATTGCGGATATCATTACCAAGATCCTTGATTAATCTCCCTCTATCTATGTATTTTTAGTTTGTTTTAATTCGTCGAATTTTCAATTGATATTTTTAGATATTTTGCTGACATTTTATAAGCGCGATTATCAAAAAAATAGTCTCCTAGTTCATGAGACAGTTCACTTACTAAAGGATATTGTTTCTTTTCTAAACCAATTTCAATTGCTTTTTGCATCTGTTTTTCATATCCATAATCATCTCCTCTTAATTTAGATATCTTCCCCTTCAATCCATATAGTTGAACATTAGCGTAAGGTACATCAAAAATTGATAATAAATCAAACGCTTCATCCATAAATTTATTAACAGTTTTCCAATCTTTAAATTCTATATGAATCTCTATTAAGCTTCGTAATGCGTATACCTTTTGATGTTTTTGTTCGAGAAACTCACTTAATTGCAAACATTCTTCATAGTACTTAATAGCATTAGTATAGTCTTTTAAACCTTGATAAATTTTCCCATAATTATACGAGATTATAGGTGAATACATAGAATCTCCTTTATTTTCCAACCTACTTTCTGCCTGCTGTAAGCATTCAAGAGCCCTGTCATATAATCCATCTAAATCATACAGTATTGCGAGCATTAACAAAGTATCTATTACTTTATTCTTTATATTAAATCTCAAAAATATTTTGTAAGCTTTCTGCGCATACAAACGACTAATGCTTTTATCTTTATACAGCGCTTTATTTACAAGACACAGATTATAATATACACTGGCGTGTTGAGTAGTTTCTTCTAGATCAAGTAAACTCTCTATCTTCACGTAGATTTCATGTGCAGCCATATAATCTTGTTTATTATAAAAATAATAACCTCGAGCCATTAAATAATATATATAATCTTCAGTATACTGGAGGTCTATTTGATTTGGAATAACTTGCACAGCCTGATTTACAATTGCTTCTACATATACTAAGTTATTATTTCGGGAATGATAGTATATTAAAACACCATAAGCCTTTAATAATAAAAGAATAGAGTCTATATCACGAACATACAGTTCTAAAGAAGATAAATCTTTTTCACTTATAATTTTATCATTTTTATACTTATTACATATTCCAAGGAGCATAGGTTCTATATCCCCATAATCTGCATCTACAAGAAAATTGTAATCAACTTCCATCTTTTTAGCGACCTTTTCTAAAAAAGAAACAGAAGGTTTAATTTGTCCATTTTCAATTCTGCTTAAATACGTTATAGAGCATATTTCTGATACTAATTCCCCTTGCGTAAATTCTTTATGTATACGGATTTGTCGAATACGTTCACCAATATTCATATTTCCACTCCTTTCTTCGAATAACCTGGTTTGATTATTTTAGGGCAATATAATAAGAATAACGCCTATATTATCTATCATAGTATGTGTATAGTTTTATGTTCAGAGAGGGAAATGTTATTAATACGTATTTGGATGCATATGAAATTTGTATGCCCGATTTACTAACATCAGATTTTCCACCTTCTACTTATATTACTATATTATACCAATTTACTCATACTTACGCCTAACAAAATTTATCTTTTATACCTTCAGATCTTTAAAATAAAAGTCTTCTGTCTAAAAACGATAAAATAATTAAAGAACCTTATATGTTGCAGAAACTATCTCAAATCACGAAACATGTAAAACAATACAGAAAAAACTATAAAAAATTCACAATTTTTTTAATTAAATTTTACTAATTGTTATTAACGGGGTACAGTCCCATCGCTATCAACCTAATAAAACAAAATACCCCCTAAAATTAAAAAATGAGCTGACTTCTCAAAATAAATAACTATAGAGAAAGAAAATTTTCATTTAGGGGGTACTTCAAAACCTTAGCTTGATGGGCATGGGGTACCGCCAGCATTTCGGAAAAAAACCACGCTAAGAGCATGCAAGATTTTATACAAAAAATCGGAAGACATAGGGAACCATGGGGAAGCCAAAAGGCGCGCTAGAATAGAAATGTATAAAAAGATGTATAGCGTCATATAAAAAGAAAAAGGCGGACTCCTTGTAAGAGTAGGAATCCGCCTTTTTCTTGCTACCGATAATAGGTCATTATGTTAACTAGACGTGTATGATATATACAATCAAACAAAGTTATTTTCCATTTTCATTCTTATTTTGAAATAGATGCACAATCAAAAGTCCACCAACAAATAAGATTGGAAATCCTACGACTATATATAATCCGTTTTTTGGTATTCCTAATATAATTGCAAGATAACTAAAAGAAAAAGCCCATAATGCTAAAATTATGATTTCTAACATCTTCTTTTTCATTAAAAGTTAAGCACCCCAAATCCCCTTAAAAAAGTTGCATTTGGAATATTGTAACAAAATCAAAAAAAAGACCCTACAAGAGGGTCTTTCATCAGCTAATATTAAGCTTTTTGAACATTAGTAGCTTGTAGGCCACGTTGTCCTTTTTCTACTTCAAACGTTACACTTTGTCCTTCGTCTAAAGATTTGAAACCGTCGATTTGGATAGCTGAGAAATGTACGAATACGTCTTCTCCATCTTCACGCTCGATGAATCCAAAACCTTTGTCTGCATTAAACCATTTTACTTTACCTTGTTCCATAATTGTTGCCTCCTAGTATGGATACCCACACATATGTTACTACCCTTGCTCAAATACCTTAGACGAAAAACAAAATTTATTCTTAATCTCAAACCGAACAAAAATAGGTCTTTCTTAAATTAACATACTTTCTAAAAAATAGCAAATTTCAAAAATAAGTCCTTATGGTAATTAGCCACTAATAGTGCTTGCTGGAGAAAAAGTCACTATGATAGTCATCACAGCAAGAAGTTACCAAAAGATCTCAACAATATCATTGGTTTGATTTTTTTCAGACATTCAACAACTGATAAAATTAGATATTTTCGAGTTAAATTTTACTTCTGATAACGATAATTATGTAAATGAGCTGTCCATATGGGCGGCTTATTGTATTTTTTGCTTAGCGCGTTTTTTTCCGAAATGCTGGCGATACCCTTACTTGTTCAACAATCGGGGCGATTGTTGAACATGAAGTAAAAGTGCGATACATATTGGTCATGTCTAATATGTATCGCACTTTATTTTTTATGACTTTTTACAATTTAGGTCTTGATAAACCCTCACAGGTTCTTTTCGTTATTTATTATGAACGGGAAAAATGATGAAATGATTAGCATGTTTACTATATAAGAGGAAGCATCCATATTTTCCATATGATACTTACGATTACTATAAAGATAAAATCAAAAAATCTAATCTCGGATCCTTTTTCATAGTCATATCTAACCACATATGAACCAATTTCAATCTTTTGTATTTATGAATATTTTTCTTTGCAAATCGGTAAGTGAGCACTTGCATGATGTAAATTCCATTTAGGCAAATAAACAATAATATGAGAAATCAAATCACGAAATTCCTCCCTATTTTTGAAGCGTTCTTTCTACTATATGGTTCTTCAAGACCCATTCCTCAAACTGAGCACTTCCAAATTCCCAGCTCAAATCACGAGCATGTACAGAAAAAACGTAATAACCGGCATATTCGTCCATAAACATTCCTGCCCCTACATCATCTTTTTGAATACCGTATACTCCGAAATTAAAATACACATCCCACACGTCTTCATGCTTCCTCTTATAGGCAATCGATTCCATATCACATTCAGTTCCGAAATAATCAAGATGTAAATGTACGCTATCATCGTATTCGTAATCCATTTTATCACCCCTTATATTTGTACTTCTTTACTACCCAAAAAATTCCTGCTATATATCCTCACATATGGGCACTTACCTACATATTATGCTTGTAGATTGACTTCTAGGAGGTGTCATATAGTGAAAAAATTAATAACCGTTTTTTGCATCATGTTACTAGCTGTTTTCACATTCGCTGCTTGTAGTAGTACAAAGGAAAGTACGAAAGAACAAGCGCAAAAAATTCGCGTTGGCGAAGTTACCCACTCTCTTTTCTACGCACCATTATATGTTGGAATTGAAAAAGGATTTTTTAAAGATGAAGGTTTAAATATTGACTTACAAACAACAGCTGGCGGAGATAAAACGATGACCGCCCTTTTATCTGGCGGAATTGATATTGCGCTCGTTGGTTCAGAAACGTCGATTTATGTTCATCAACAAGGAGCAAAAGATCCTGTCATTAATTTTGCGCAGCTTACACAAACAGATGGCACATTTTTAGTTTCACGTAAAAAAGTAAATTCTTTTAATTGGAACGACGTAAAAGGCGTTACATTTTTAGGACAGCGTAAAGGCGGCATGCCGCAAATGGTTGGAGAATACGTTTTAAAGAAAAATGGCATTGACCCTCACAAAGATACGAACTTAATTCAAAATATCGAGTTTGCTAATATTGCAAATGCCTTTGCATCTGGTACAGGAGAATTTGTACAGCTCTTTGAACCGACTGCAAGTATACTTGAAAAAGAAGGAAAAGGTTATATCGTCGCGTCTTTCGGAGCTGAATCTGGTACTGTTCCTTATACAACGTTTATGGCAAAAGAAAGTTTCTTAAAGAAAGATAAAGCTGCGGCAGAAAAATTCACGCGTGCACTATATAAAGCGCAGCAATGGGTTGATACACATAGTCCAGAAGAGATTGCCGATGCCGTTTCACCACTATTTAAAGACACTTCAAAAGACATTTCAGTAAAAGTAATTGAGCGCTACAAAAAACAACATTCATATGCAACAAATCCATTATTAGATGATGCAGAATGGAAACAGCTCCAAACGATTATGAAAGAAGCTGGTGAATTACAAAAAGAAGTTCCACATGAAGCGCTCGTCAATACAAAAATTGCCGAAAGCGTTATTAAGAAATAGAGGCGAAGTGTATGAGCTTTTTACAAATACGTAACGTTTCTCACTGCTTTTTTGCAAAAGAAAATGCCAAACTTATTCTTGAAGATATAAGTTTGCACGTAGAAGAAGGGGAATTCATTTCAATCCTTGGTCCGAGTGGTTGCGGAAAAACAACGCTCCTCTCCATCATCGCGGGGCTACTTGATCCAATTGAAGGTATCGTATTTTTAGATGGTGAACCGATTACAACTAAGACTCCATCTATGGGCTATATGCTCCAGCAAGATTACTTGTTTCCGTGGAAAACAATTGAAGAAAATATTATGCTCGGACTTCATATTCGAAAAATTTATGATAAAAATACGAAAGAACATACATTAAAACTTTTAAAACAAGTCGGCCTATATGATATAGAACAGCAATACCCTCGTGAACTATCCGGCGGTATGCGCCAACGTGCTGCACTCGTTCGAACATTAGCGACCGATCCAAAAATTTTATTGCTAGATGAACCATTTTCCGCTCTTGATTATCAAACAAAATTAAAACTAGAAGATCTCGTCTTTACATTACTACGTAAATATAAGAAAACATCCCTACTTGTGACACATGATATTGAAGAAGCAATTGCGATGAGTGATCGTATTTATTTGCTGCAGGCGAACCCTGGAAAAATTGCAAAAACGTTCATCGTCCCAGAAAGTATCCGTTCCTTATCGCCATTAGAAGCACGCCACCACCATGACTTCCCATCCCTCTTCCAAGAAATATGGAAGGAGTTGGAACGACTTGGATAATATAAAACAACTACATGAGCAGTTTCGAAAAAAAGAAAGACAACATGCATGGTTAGCTCGCTCTTTACAACTTGTTCTTCTTGTTCTTTTCTTTGCACTATGGGAAATAGCTAGTAAAAAGGAATGGATTGATCCTTTACTCTTTAGCTCTCCTTCAAGTATTTGGGATCTCTTTTTAACGAAATGGATTGACGGTTCAATTTGGATTCACATATGGACGACATTACTTGAAACAGGAGTAGGCTTCATTCTAGGAACTGTACTCGGAGCAATTATTGCTACTTTCCTTTGGTGGATGCCACTTTTGGCCCGCGTACTTGATCCGTATCTCGTTGTCCTAAATGCAATGCCAAAAGTTGCACTCGGTCCAATCATCATTGTTATTTTCGGTCCAAATATTTCATCCTCTATCGCAATGGGCGTAATCATCTCCATCATCATTACTATTCTCGTTATTTACAGCGCATTTCAAGAAGTCGATTCCAATTATATTAAGGTCATGGACACATTTGGCGCAAATAAATGGCAATGCTATAAGCACGTTATTCTCCCTTCATCTTTCCCTGCAATTATTTCAACGTTAAAAGTGAATGTTGGCTTATCATGGGTCGGTGTTATTTTCGGGGAACTCCTCGTTTCTAAACAAGGACTTGGCTATTTAATTAGCTACGGATTCCAAGTCTTTAACTTCACACTCGTCTTACTCAGTGTATTGCTCACTTGCGTCCTCGCAACTCTTATGTATGTATTTGTCGAGGCATTTGAAAAACTCCTTATTGGAAAACGAAAAAAAAGCTGACTTAGAGCGATACGCTAGAGTCAGCTTCTTTCTTTTACCTTTTATCACACATTTTCGAATCATCTGTAACATTCCCATTAGCAACCGTAACTGTATGGAAACAATCTTTCACACGCACCGTAACGACATTATCTTTTCGATCAATAATATGATAATCATTAAACTCTTTATTTAATGCACTACGAATTTGCTCCCCTTCAAAAATCGGAAAACCGTGAGACATTACCCAAATGAGACCAGCAACAGCAAGAATCGTTTTCATACGTTTCATTACCTCCTCGAGAGTAAACTTATAGCCCCTATACTATGCGCATTATAATTGTGTCTAATTTGTGACGTTTTTATACTAATTCTCTTTTAATGATTCAGTTCCTTCTTCTTTTTTGAAAAAAGACAGAATTTTCAATTTTATCAACATGAAGAAACGCAAAGAACAGAACGTCCTCGCGTTTTCATTTGATCGACCAAAAATATATCGAACATAAATCCAATTTTATTGACTTACCAACAAATAATTACCACTAAACTATGACTGCTCTATATCCCTTGAAATATCATATAATCCAGCTAACACTTCCGCTCTCATTTTTACAAGCTCGGGGAATTGATAGAAGAAGGCAATTTTTTTATATTTTAATTCTGTTCCTTCTTTCACCTTTTTTGAATCTTGTAATATAAACGCTGTAAATGTATCCGCAATATCCTCTGCTACATTTGTCGTCCCATACAGTGAAACAAACTCACCATGCTTTTCCTTAAAAAATTCAATTTGAGCTTCTTCGCTTTCTTCCACTTTCTTTTCTGTCCACTCCTGGTCAATTGGTTTCCAGAACAAATTATAAAATTGATTTATATAAGAGCTCTCCTTCGCACATCCTTCTTGTAAGAAAAGAGATTTACATTTATTTTGGTATGATGAAATATCTTTATCTTCTTCAAAAGCCTTTAAGTACTTTTCATTTACTGGTATTTGTTTATGTCCCAGCGTCAATACGTGAGCCGTCTCATGTATTAATGTTTTCATCACTTGATCGATATTTACTGCTGAATCAAGCGTATCTAAACTAATGGTCCACTCTTTCGGATACTCCATACTCGGCATAACGTGGGCGACAATTCCGTCGTATCCATCTGTTACCATGTCAAACTCTTTTATGTCAGTGCGATACTTAACTGGAATAAGAGTACTGTACATCTCCCATAACGATTCATGATAATCCCTATCTTGACGTTGCTTTAATACTTCTTCTTTCGCGTCCTTATCATCCGCAAAAGCCTTATTCAATCGTTTGCGATCTAGTTTATCGAAATAAGGATCTACAATTTCATCACCATCAATATAATACGAAGCTAAAAAGAAATAATTTTCATCATCCTCTTTTTTCATTTCTGCTTCTTTCATATCGTTACTTGAATGTCCTTCTAAATCATAATCCTCTAGTACTTCAAGTTCTGAAAGTCCATCTATCTTTTTATATACTTTTTGAAGCGTCTTATCACCTATTTGTGTGCATTCTTCTGTCGTTTCGCACACATCTTTTTTCTCTCTTTTCGAAGTTTTTTCCGCCATATCACATCCAGCTACTAAGCCAATTGAAAGTATAAAACAAACTAATTTCCCATACAGTTCTTTCATATGAACCTCCGTCGTTACAGTCTACAAAAATATGATAATCATTTTTTCACAAATATGCGATAATTATTTATAAAAACTTTGAGGAGGTTACATATGATTCGTACGGTGTTATTTGATTTAGATGGGACACTATTAGATCGTCGTCAATCTTTAGTACGATTTATTCACGACCAATACAATCGCTTTTCTCTTCATTTTATAAACATAGAACAAGCCGAGTATTGCTCTCGTTTTCTTGAACTCGATAATAATGGATATACGTGGAAAGATAAAGTATACGATTCTCTTCTTTCTGAATACGACATTACCACTTTAACATCAGAACAACTGCTGCATGACTACATTACAAACTTTCAACATCACTGCATTCCCTTCCCAAACATGCATGAATTACTTCAACAACTAACGCGGCAAAATATAAAAATCGGTATTATTACAAACGGCTTTACTGATTTCCAAATGAACAACCTTCGAGCACTAAACATACATACGTATACAAACACAATTCTCATTTCAGAAGCAGAAGGAATTAAGAAACCACACCGAGAAATTTTCGAACGAGCTTTGCAAAAGCTAAATGTTAAAGCAGAAGAATGTCTTTACGTTGGAGATCATCCTGAAAACGATGTGCTTGGTTCTGAACAAATAGGCATTCTTGGCGTTTGGAAGAGAGATTTATTTTGGGGTGACTTTGAACATTCACGTGTAGTAGATGATTTATTAGAGGTTCTTTCGTTTTTAGAGCTGAAGGTAAAAACAATACAATAGTAAATAAATTATATTAGCGATTTTTCGAATATATCGACCGCAACTCCAAATATATCAGCGATTTTTGAAATATATCGATTTACCGACAAAAAGTGACAATAGTAAGTGGATACTTTCATTCCCAAATGCCTCCCTAAAAGTAAAGATATATTCACACCTTTTTTGGGTATTTAATCAAAAAAAGAAACCGGCCATTTTACTTCGTAAAACAGCCGATTTCTTCTATATGTTTCATCGTACGCGCTAATACATCATCGCGCATAATAAAGCTAAATTTTCTATCAGTTTTAATATTATCAGGAATGTCTTTTAATAAAACAGACCCTTTCGTTTCTTCGTAATGCGTATGCTGCTCTACCGCACTAATTGTTGCAAAATAAATGTTTTTAATGATTATTTTGTCTTTTCCGGATACTTTGTATTGCCCTAAGTAAGTTAAATCAGAAACTATGCCGCCGGTTTCCTCATGAACTTCTCGAACTGCCGCTTCTTCCGGTGTTTCCCCGAGTTCTACTTTACCACCTGGAAATTCAAGACCACGGCGTAAATGATGCGTTAATAACCATTGATCCCCGTACCGGCATACAACCCAAACATGCTTTGGCTCAGGAGAAAATGGGTAACGTTCAAACGATAATTGTACAGTGTTGTGGTAATAATCTTTAAATTTGTACATGCCATTACTCCCCTATTGATGATTACAAGTTTTTCCTACCACAAATTGTAGCATATTCTCGCTTTTCTGCATAATATTATCCAATTACAATCCATTGATTATTCCCATTTGCGCGACTAATTCTTTCGTTTCATGATTCCCTAAATCATAAATCATTTTATATGCTTTTTGTAGTTGTTCATCATATCGATCATTATTCGAATCGTGATGATACTCAACGAATGGAACGTGGGAGCGTACATACGAACCTAAGTCCTCTTCATACGCTTGATCAAAATACTCTCTTAACTCCGTAATCTCTTCGTCATTTGCATAAATTTCAAAATTATACGTATCCGCCGTCTTCACTTGTGAAATTTGACCATTTCCAACTGATATATAATATGTTTTTTTATTCTCCATGTAACACCCTTCTTTCATCCTTTTAATTTCTATTGTTTTCATCAATTACAAAATTATGTAAAATAAAGAAAAGGAGGGATTTCATGCTCAAAATATTAATTATCGGCATTATAATCGTACTGATCGTATTAGTACTCTCCGTTATGACGATCAATAAAGGTTACGCATATAAACATTCCGTTGATAAACCAGAAGATAATCCTTACTCGAAAGATAATAAGGAGAACTCATAGTATACTTCGTATCGTAATCGCACTCACGGTGATAATTATGTCGGCAATTGGGCTCTATACAGATCAAAATAACTTTCTACCACTTTCACAATTTCTATTAGGGGTTTTAATGTTTCTCATCGCAATTGAGCAAATAAAAAAGAAGGAGGTTCCTTTATGTTAAAAGGATTTCGAATTACTTTTTCACTTATCGCTTTATCTATAGCAATCTATAGTTTTATCAGCGGCAACAGAGACATTATGCCTTACATGTTTATTCCCTTAGGATTGATGGCTTTCACTATAGGTCTAGAAGAAATAAAAAAACATAGACAATCTAGTGGCACACTTGCTTTCATAGCTGGCGCTGCTGCTTTATTACTTGGTTTCTCAGAAATATTTCGTTAAATAGTCTATTTAAGGAGGTATACAATGTTAACTGGATTACGGATTTTTTTAGCGCTTTTCACGCTTCTCACACTCTCTCTTTGCACCTATTCTCTTATTACCGATAATTTCACACTTCTCCCATACATACAATTTACTCTCAGTTGTTCCTTTATTCTTCTAGGAATTAATGAACTGAAATCCGGAAGAAAATCAATGAGTATTCCGTTTTTTTTCGTTTCTAGTCTTATGCTCTTCATTATAATATCGAACTACTTTCGCTACTTGTAGAATGAAACTTTAAGTACCCACTGGCTATTACTTTTTACGAACTGTTAATAACTTGGAGGATAATTTTTTAAAAAAGGTGGAGAATAGTATGCTAAAAGTATTTCGTATTATATCCGCACTCATCGTCATCGCTCTCGCTCTATATGGAATGTTTAGAAACCCACTTGTTACGATGCCCTATATGCTTATTGCCTTATCTATTATGACTTTCATCATAAGTGCAGAGGAGAAACAGAAACAGAATAAAGTAAATAGTACACTCTCTTTCTTTTCTAGCGTATTCACTTTAATCGTTGTCATTATAATTATTTTCTCTCGATAACTATCTCTTTCTACTAAGGAGGGCTAAAATGCATATTAGACACTTCCAACTAATCATCGTTTTTATTACTTTACTTCTATGTTTATACAGCTTATTTACAATGAACTTCCAAATCTTTTCACCTATCATTTTGTTTCTCTTTAGTTTATATGGCATTTTAGTAGGAATTGAGACGATTCAAAAAAAGCAAAAGCAAATTGGATTCATTAGCATCGATTTAAGTCTTTTTACGATTGTTTTTGTTATTCCATTTATACTGTTCTTCTAAAGGAGGATTATATGTTAAAAAACATTCGAATTATACTAGCAACGATTGCCCTCATTCTCGCTCTACTTAACCTCTTTGCAAACTTCTCTATGCTTTTACCATTCGTATTTATCCTTTTAAGTATTATGTTTATCCTTTTTGGAATTGATGAAATAAAACAACAGCAAAAAGCAAAAGCATTTGTTTATTTTCTCGGTTCTGCCTTTATTTTATATGTTGGGGTGTCTAGTATACTTTCATAAAAAGAAGAGCAAGTTTTCTCTTAACAAAATAAAAAAACTGCCCTTTCACAGGCAGTTTTTTCCTTCTATCCAAACACTTTCTCAAGTTCATCTTTATCTTGGCTTAACCAGAAGTTCATTAAGCGTTGTGCTCCTTCTAAGTCATGAAGCTTCGCTTGGCCACACTGCGTTTCATTTGCAGCTGGAATTTCTGTAATTTGAACCGCATCTTTTAATGTTAGTTCTAATAAATCAATGATTTCTCGAACCGTCGGTGTTCCGCTTACAACAAGGTAATACCCTGTTTGGCAGCCCATTGGTGAAATATCGATAATATCAAAATGCGGATAACGATCAATATATTTACGTAAATTAAATGCTAATAAATGTTCTAACGTATGAATAACATCTGGTTTCATTGCTTGTTTATTCGGTTGGCAGAAACGAATATCAAATTTATTTACAATACCGTCACTACCTACATTGTGGACTCCGCAATGTCTTACATAAGGCGCCTTTACAATCGTATGGTCTAATTCAAAGCTTTCTACTGATGGCATACAACATCTCTCCCGCTTTTAATTTAATTCCGTTATATCCAATATGATATAACGGAAATAGACATTAGTAAAGAATTATGTACGGTCGTGCTATAATACTTTAAGACTATGCTGAAAAGGAGACCATTATGAAACAGATTTTTATCGGTATTATACGCTTTTATCAAAAGTTCATTTCTCCGCTGACACCGCCAACGTGCCGCTTTCATCCCACTTGCTCTCATTATGGATTAGAAGCGTTTCAAAAACACGGTGCCTTCAAAGGATTTTGGCTTACATGTAAGCGTATATTAAAATGTCACCCTTTCCATCCAGGAGGATTTGATCCTGTCCCAGATAAAAAGGATGACAAAGTAAATTCTTAATTGTCGTAGCCATTCACAACTACATCTAATTTTCCTGTGTCAGGGTGAATAACAAGACCGTGAACAGGCACTTCTTCAGGAAGTAACGGATGGTTGCGAAGTACTGATACACTATGTTCTACACTTTCTTCTACACTAGAGAACCCTCGTAAGAATTGTTCTAAATCAATTCCAGAATAACGAAGTGTATCTAATTTTTCTTCTGTTACACCGCGCTCTTTCATTTTTTCGATCGTACTGCTTGCTTGAATTTTTGCCATACCACAATCGTGGTGACCAACAACACATACTTCTTCAGCACCAAGTTCATATACAGCAACTAAAATACTACGCATAATACTTCCAAATGGATGCGAAATAACCGCGCCTGCTACTTTAATAATTTTCACATCACCGTTACGCATATTCATTGCTTTCGGTAATAATTCAACAAGACGTGTATCCATACAAGAGATAATTACCATTTTTTTATTTGGAAATTTCCCAGCTACAAACTCTTCATATTTCTTCTCTTCAACGAATTTTTCATTGTACTGCAAAATCTCGTCTAATGACTTCATAGTAAAAACCCTCTTTTCTCTCATTTACACTACATAGCTAGTGTACCAAAATATGAAAAACTCAAAAAGGATATTGCTTTATAGTAAAAAACGAATATTTTCAGATAATCGACATAATTCTTTCAAAATATACACACAGCTTTGTAACAACTCTCACATACCTTACTCCTATTCTCACTATAAACTGATTGTAGATAATGTAAAAAAGGAGTGAATATTTATTATGTCCGACGTTCTGTTACTGAGTCGTTTTCAATTTGCAATTACTATTTTTTATCACTTTTTATTTGTACCTTTGACAATCGGACTTGTTATTTTAGTAGCATGTATGGAAACTCAATACGCCCGCACATTGAATCCAACATACCGCAAAATGGCAAATTTCTGGGGTAAATTATTTACAATTAACTTCGTAATGGGGATTATAACCGGGATTACGATGGAGTTCCAATTTGGAACAAACTGGTCTGAGTACTCCAAATATATGGGAGATATTTTCGGATCACCTCTTGCAATCGAAGCACTTGTTGCCTTTTTCTTAGAATCTACTTTCATGGGAATATGGTTATTCGGTAAAGACAAAATCTCACCAAAGTTCCGTGCTTTCTGTATGTGGATGGTTGCACTTGGAACAAATATTTCTGCCCTTTGGATTATTACAGCAAACGGCTTTATGCAAAATCCTGTTGGCTATGTAATACGTAATGGCCGCGCTGAATTAAATGACTTCTGGGCTCTTGTTACAAATCCATATGCATGGAATATGTTCTTCCATACTGTAATTGGTTGTTATATTGTCGGTGCTTTCTTCGTTATGGCAATTAGTGCATATCACTTACTACGTAAAAATGAAGTGGAATTCTTCAAAAAATCATTTAAGTTTGGTTTAATGTTAGGGTTATTCGCAGCAACTATTACACCTTTTATGGGACATCAATCCGGTGTATCAGCAGCTAAGTATCAACCAGCAAAAGGAGCTGCAATGGAAGCTGTTTGGGAAACTGGAAAAGGACAAGGCTTCTCAATCATTCAAATTCCTGATGTGAAAAATGAAAAGAACTTTGAATTCCTTACTATTCCAAAGCTAGGAAGTTTCTTCTATACAAACTCATTTGATGGAGAAATTGTTGGTTTAAAAGATATTCCGAAAGAAGATCGTCCAAATGTTAACCTCGTGTACTATAGCTTCCGCTTAATGGTTGCACTTGGCATGTTCTTTATGGCATTAACTTGGTTCGGTTTCTATTTAAACCGAAAAGGGAAACTAGAAAACTCAAAACGCTATTTAAAAATTACAATGTGGTCTGTCTTACTTCCGTATATTGCAATTAATGCTGGTTGGATTGTTGCTGAAGTAGGTCGTCAACCATGGACAGTTTATAAACTAATGCGTACAGCAGAATCTGTGTCACCTATATCAGTTCCACAAATTTGGTTTTCATTAATTAGTTTAATATTGTTCTACACTCTACTCTTAATTGCAGATGTCTACTTAATGCTAAAGTTCGCGAAAAAAGGACCAGCTGCATTAGAAGAACATGATACTGAAGGAGGTACAGCTCATGTCTCATGATATGCTTGCAGTCATCTGGTTCGGTTTATGGGGCATAATTTGGACAGTTTACTTCATTCTTGATGGCTACGCACTCGGTAACGGGATGATTTTCCCATTCGTTGCGAAAGACCGACAAGAACGAAATCAATTACAAGAAGCTATTGGTCCGTTCTGGGGTGGTAATGAAGTATGGTTAATTACAGCTGGTGGCGCAACATTTGCTGCCTTCCCAATCACATATGCAAATATGTTTAGTTACCTGTATACACCACTATTTTTAGTATTACTTGCACTATTTGCTCGTGCCGCTGGACTTGAATTTATGCATAAAGACGATTCACCAATTTGGCAAAAAACTTGTAAATGGGCATTTACAATTGGTAGTTTCCTAATCGCCTTCTTATTCGGTGTTACATTCGCTAACCTGTATTACGGGCTGCAAATCGGAAAAAACGGTTATGAAGGAAATTTACTTAGCTTATTAAACCATTATGGTATTTTAGGTGGTCTTTTCTTCACTACTATATTCGTCGTATCTGGTGCCCTTTGGATTATGATTAAAACAACTGGCGAAGTATCTGATCGTGCTTATAAAATCGCAAGACCATTTTCAATGGCAGCTGCTATCATTTTAGCTATCTTCTATGTCGCAACTGCAAATCGTACAAATTTATTCCAAAACTTCACGGAATATCCTGTACTATTCATTCTTCCAGTACTTGCAATGTTAATGAGTGTACTCGCACTTATTATGGTGTACAAACATAAAATTGGCCTTGCATTCACATTCGTTTGCTTAACAATCGCAATGTTTATGACAACTGGCTTTGCAGGTATGTTCCCAAGAATGTTACCATCACGTATTAACGACGCATACAGTACAACGTTATATAACGCAGCCGGTAGTGAATTAAACTTGAAAATTATGTTCTTCGTTGCAATCGTCATGGTACCAATCGTTATTGGATATCAGCTTTGGAGCTACAGCATATTTAAAAGTAAAATTCATAAAGACTCTGCTAAAGGGTATCACTAAAATGAAAAAGACACTTCGAGCGAAGTGTCTTTTTTCTTATACGTATGATTTCCGATGCGATGTTACATTTCTAATCTAACAACTATGATAAAGAAGTATCACTAACAGCTCACAGCTAAATTGTATCACAGGGCAAACACATCACTTTATGCAATTTTACATATAGCTACTATAAAGTAAACTGAATTCCTTGATCATTCAAATCGTTATCCGTTACATCTGCCGTACTAACACCACTGAATGTCCTCACATTTAATCCGGTATTTGAAGATCCCGATCCATTATAAGCTTTCGTTTTTTCAATTGGATGTACGTTATATTTATCACCTAAGTTAATTGTTCCGTTACAGTTTTCAATAATAACACCTTCAACAATAGCTGGCATTTTGTCACCTACTTTCATTTCGTTACTTTCAGTGTATGAAAAATGCCTATAAAAATAGCTTATTTATATGAGAAAAAGCACTCAGAAGAGTGCTTTTTCTCATACCATGAATAGCTAGTTTGGAGACAGTTGACTTCTTCAAAATTTTATTAGGGGTAATATTTTGAAAAAGAAAGCCTTTCATATGTAGCTTAACACCGCTGGAATATATAGTAAATTGATAATCTTTATACGGAAGATTGCTAATGTTTAGTATAGATATTTTCCACTATATCAACAGTGATAACTATCTACACTAAACAACAAAAAGGCGCCTTTTAAAAAGACGCCCTTTCCCCTGTTTATGTACAGCCCATCCCACTTTTCGTAAACACACACTAGAAAACAGAATCATGAATCGTTACAAGATTGTTAGATACAAAAAGAGTAGAGGCTAATGTTTGTATACAATTCTGCTTTATAGCATGTATCCACAATTTATATTTTAATCCTCTTTCATTAAAAAGGAACAAAATATGCAAAATTACATATTTCAAAGAAAAAGACACTCTACAGAGTGCCCTCTAAACCATTTTACTTTTAATATATCGCTTTGAATACATTTTATCATATTTATCTATATCGTTTATTGAGAAAATTCTAAATCGTTATTTTAATTATTAATAACTTCAAAATCATGTAGTATTAGGGGTGCAATAAAAACATCATAAAAATTGAGGTGTACTATATTTATGTATTTTGGAATTATTCCTCTTATATTGTTTATTATTTTTCTTATCTCTTACTTAAAAGATCCGCGAAAAATAATAAATGGCTTTTTATTTAATGCCTTTTTCTGTTCTTTTCTATTATTTTGTGCAGTCGTCTCGTTTGCATCTGGTAATAACGCTTTACATTTTATCGTTATTATTCCCATGATAGCGCTAATTGTAATGATACCTTTTGCTATAGTCGCTTTAATGTTTGGGCTATTTCTTAATGCGAGAATCTTGATGAAGCGTGAAGGAAGACGCTTTACAAACTCTTTAACTTTAATTGCAGCTTTAGGGATTTTATTCTTTATGCTACTCCCTATCATAAATCCAGCAAGTTTAGTCTCAACACACTTTCAATTTATTTTTGCTGGTATTTCTCTTATAACTATGTATTTCTTTATACATTTATCTAACTTCTTAAGCGCTTATTTTCTATACCAATTCAATAGACCGAGACGTAATCAAGATTTCATCATCGTTCTTGGTAGCGGCTTAATTAATGACAAAGTGCCACCTTTACTTGCAAGTCGTATTAATAAAGCTATCGACTTCTATTGGAAACAAGCAGCTGTGAATACACCACCAACAATTATTTTCTCTGGTGGACAAGGTCCAGATGAAGGGCTTCCTGAAGCAGAAGCGATGCAAAATTATGCGGTTGAAAAAGGAATTCCTCTTGAACATACAGTGCAAGAAAATCGCTCTGTAAACACATATCAAAATATGTCGTTCTCTAAAGAAATTATGGATTCATTAAAACCTGAAGGTAAGTATAAAAGTATCTTTACAACGAATAATTTCCATCTTTTCCGCGCCGGTATATATGCAAAACAAGCCAGTCTGAATAGCCAAGGAATCGGATCAAAAACAGCATTTTATTACTGGCCTAACGCAATGATTCGCGAATATGTTGCAATCGTCGTTATGGGACGTAAACGACATATGAAAGTGTGCGGAACTATTTTAGGATTCTCTTTATTCCTAACAGTAGTTAGTTTTATATTTTCTTAACAACCTCCCATCCTTTGAACGGATGGGATTTTTTATACGAATTCCAAAAATATTTTAATGGTAATATGGTGATAATATTCCCTGCATACATCCATTAAAGGAGAATTTTTTCAAATAAAATGTTAGAATGAACTTTAGATGTGAATTATGTAACAAATACGAAACTAGTTTGAAACGAGGAAATTATATGGAGAGAATTATGAAAAACAAACCCAATAAGCTAAAAATCGCTTTTAAAGCTTTGATGATTATTATTGGGGCATTTATCACAGCGTACGGATTAGAAGCTGTATTAATTCCAAATAACGTATCCGACGGTGGTGTAACTGGTTTAAGTATCGTTAGTTCAAGATTATTCGGATTACCATTAGGTCTTCTAATCGCAGTCGTTAACATCCCTTTCGTTTGGTTAGGATATAAACAAATCGGTAAAAGCTTTGCACTTTATTCTATTATCGGGATTGCTTCACTAGCAGTAGGTACCGTTCTCATGCACGGAGTACCAACAATTATTGAGGGCGATACACTTTTAATTACTGTTGTTGGTGGTATTATTATCGGTTTTGGTATGGGACTAGCATTACGTAATGGCGGGGCATTAGATGGAATCGATATGCTAGCCGTATTACTTTCTAGAAAGTTACCGTTTGGAACAAGTGATCTTATCTTATTCTTAAATATGTTTGTCTTTATTTTTGTCTCAACAGTATTTGGTCTTCAAGGAGCTATCCTTTCGGCGATTGCTTACTTTATCGCTTCTAAAGTAATTCATATTGTTGAAGTTGGTTTAAGTGGTTCTAAAACGTTTAAAATCATTACAAAAGAACCTGAATTAATAGTAGAAACAATTCGTGATCGTTTAGGTCGAAGTGCAACATACAATGAAGTTTATGGTGGGTATTCAAGAGAGAAATTTAAAGAAATCTCTTGTGTAATTAACCGTTTAGAAGAAAGTAAAATGAAAGAACTTATTCATGAAATTGATCCAAATGCCTTTATTACAGTGTATGACGTAGCAGAAGTAAAAGGCGGTAATTTCAAGAAGCATGATATTCATTAATCGTTATGAAAAACGAGGCTGTGCCAACATTTGGGCACAGCCTCTTCTTATTATTAAGTTGCTACCGTTGTCAGTTTTTGTCGGTAAATCGATATATTTCAAAAATCGCTGATATAATTTTACTCCCCCCATCTTCCTCCGCTTTTAATCCATGCTACGTATTTTTGAAAGGCAGTCACTTCATCTTGAAAGCGCAGCGGAATATATAGAAATAGAGTACATGTACATAGTATCCATAGAATACCTACTACAAAGTGAAATTTCATCGTTGTACTAATAAACAAACCGAGGAATAATACGAGGAACATAATCAAACTAAATCTTTTATACATAGTCATACTATCCCCTCCTTATCCCTTAATTGTACTAGTTAAAAGGAGTTAATTTCCATAATAAAAAGGACCGAAAAGCAAATTCCACTTTTCGGTCTCTATACTATCTTCTCTTCATAATTTTCCCTGAACCGCCAACCCTTGTTTTCGGGGGAGACGTATTCTTTGGTGGCGTTTTAATAGATGATTTCGGCTTCACATCAGATCCGCTCGAGCCACCTGGATTTTTCGTGATTTTTCCTTTGCTTCCGGTAGAAGGCGGAGGCGTCGTTTTACTTCCTTTTTCCGTAATACTTCCTTTATCACCTACAGATGATTTCGGATCTACATTATCGCCTCGCTTAATAATAGATCCTTTCCCTTCCTTCGTAATTGGAGGCGGGGTTTTCTTTTCTTCTTTCGTAGGTGGTCTTTCCGGGATAATCGGTTTATGATTTTGTCTGTCGTTATATCCGCGATAATCACCGTATGATGATTTTCGTGAACCGAATATATCGTTTAATATACTCCCCATAATATATCCTTGTAAGAAGGATGGTTGGTAATTTTGACGGACAAATTCTTCATTACTTATTTCAATTAACGTATCAGATGGTTTCTCTTTATCCTTTTGCAAATTATACATTTTATCAGAATAAACGAGGAACATTTGATTTTCGTCTTCTTTAGATGCTTGCTTCGGTTTCCTTTCGGCTATAAGTTCCTTTGCGACTTCAGGAACTGACCGATTGGCAGCCCTATACACGTAAGATTCTTGTTTACCATCCTTTGCGACAGACTCTAGCGGATAACGGTCTTGAATTGACTTCGCCTGACCACTTTGACAGCCCGATAAAGCATAGCCGGCAATAACAAGTAATGTAACGATAGCAAGTATAGGGATCACGAACGATTTAATCATGGTAAACAATCGGTTTGACATGATTATGCCCCCCTTATGTTGCTCTTATGATTTGTACATCAGCAGGAATAATTGCTTCTCCCTCATACATCATTGTGCGACCATTTTGCCATTCAACACGTAATAATTTACGGTTGTCAGACTGGAATTCCCATACGTACTGTTCTTCTGAAGCAGCGAATGGCGTTTTCCCCATAACAACAACACGTCCATTATATTGTTCTTCCATATGATACTCTATATCATCCATTTCAATCGTCGTCGGAATTTCATCAATTGAATCTAAACGACCATCAATCGGTGTATACAATTTGTAATACGTATTTTCACGGTCTTCAATTTTCAAATAACGAATATCTTTCCCGTCCTGCAAAGTTAAAACAATTTCTTTGCGAGAATGCATGCTCGTTTTCCCAGTTAATTCGTACATGACTAACGACACTTCAATCATATCTCCAGGAGCTAACGTCAAAAGACTCTTTTCTGGTTTCGGCGGCTCTGGGCTTTTCATTATATTTTTAATACGTTTAAATAAGCTCACAATCTACCCCTCCTTTTCTCTTTATAAACAAGCACCTAAAATAAGTGCCCCAACGATATGTAATGAACCAGCTAACATCGCATGTGCTACGCTGCCTTCTTTCGTTCCTTCTTCTAAATCTAAACCTGACATCTTCTTTAGCACAAACTCAATGAACATTTCTACAACTAATAAAATAACGAAAGAAACTGCTGAGGCAAGAAGCGCCTGCCATAAATCATTTGCTTTCGTAATCGATTGTGACAAAATGTATCCTTGAGCGAATAATTTCATAACGAAACGTGTTGTCACTGCTGTGTTTCCATTTTTTATTTCTTTTAAATCATTGTATTTTGTAAAAATCGAATCAACCCACATAATTGCAAATAAAAGTACCGCACTCGCTCCAGTCCATACAAGCATAGCTAAAACATTCATCCACGTCATTACAAAACCTCCTCTAAAATAGTAATAGAAAACCGACATGAATTCTCTTCAGACATGTCGGTTTCTTTGTCTATTCTATATTATTTCTCGTACTGCTTCATAATACGAGCTAATTCATCGTCAACAACAGAATTTTTGTTTAAGCTTGCGAATTCATCATCTAACGACTTTTCTTTTTTGTAAATTTCACCGCTTGCTTCTGCTTCAGCCTCTAATTGAAGTGCTTTCTCTTCCATACGGCTTAAACCAGCTTTTGCTGAATTTGAATCGAATCCAGACATCGCCTGATTAATATTCTTTTGTGCTTTCGCTGCATTTACACGTGCTACAAGTGTTTCACGCTTATTTTTCAGCTCTGTTAATTGTTTACGCATTTCTTCTAGCTTAAGGCGAAGGTTATCAGCAGCAGCTTTGTTTTGCTCATAGCTTGCTTTATACTCATTCATCTTTTGCTCTGCATTTTGTTTTTCTTCTAATGCACGGCGCGCAAGATCTAAGTTACTAGCTTGAACAGCCATATGAGCTTGCTCTTCACGTTTTTTCACAAGTGCTTCTTGCTCTTCAAATAATATTTTGAATTTCTTCTCAAGTGCGATTTGAGCTGCTACACTTTTCTCAGCTTCTTGTACATCCGCTTGCATATCGCGTAAATATTGATCCGTCATCTTAACTGGATCTTCAGCTTTTTCAATTAATGAATACACATTCGACATTGTTAAATCTCTTAATCGTTTAAATACAGACATCCAAATTCCTCCTATGATATACCTCATATTTCAAATTCACTACTTGGAAAATTAAAAATCTCCCTTTTCAGTAAGAATATTCATTTTTACAACCTATGTGTTTATTATAACAAAACTAAGATGTCCTTACATGTTATTTCCAAAATACAGCTAATATAATATGACATTCCATATAGAATATTGTATTCCTACTATATCCTTATTATTTCTGCCTCCAAAATCAACTTATTTTTGCGTGATTTCACTAAATTACATAATTGTAATGTTACTGTAAGCTAACTCGATAGTTACGTTTCAACATTTCTTATACACTAATACCAGAAGCAACAGAATAACAAAAAAGCTTCTCATACTGTAAGGACTAATACAGAAACTGTATTTACTATAAAACATATAAAAAGGAGAAATCATCATGAAAAAATTAGTAGGAATCGGGTTAGCAGCAGCAATTTCATTCGGAGCATTATCAGGTTGTTCTTTATTAGGAGAAAAAGCGAACGGTATCGTTGCTTACGGTAGTGACCAACAAGTGAATTAAATTATTGATAAAAATAAATCTGACATAAAAGAAAAGAACACATACAAAATGAAACTTGCGACATTAGAAGGTAAAAAAGTACTTGTAATGGATAAGAAAACTGGTGAAGAGTTAGTGAAGAAAGAACTACTTAAGAAAGAACTACTTAAGAAAGTAGAAAAAGACGATGCAAAAGCAATTGATAAATTACCAGCAGTAACAGTCGAACAAGGTGTATTATTTGCGAAAGAAAAAGTAGAAAACGCCGAAATTAATGGTACAAAATTGAAATATGAAGGTAATACAATTATCGGTGATGGTCGTTCTTATACAGATATGTTTGCAATCGTCGATGATGCTGCATATGGAAAAGTAACAGGAGAAGAAAAATCTGTCGGTGTATTAAAAATGAATAAAGATCCTAAAAAAGAAATGGCTGATCATAGAAAAGCAGCAGAAGAAGCTCAATTAGTTAAAATTAAATAATAAAAAAAGCTTTGCGAAATTCGCAAAGCTTTTTTCTATTTATGGGCAATTTGCTCCATATCTGGACTACAAGTTTGCGACTGACATGACTTACTTAAAGAGCATGCTGCGCATTTTCCTTTTTTACTTCTCTTTACAAAATTAACTAACGTATATGCTGCATAACCAAAAATGATAGCTCCAATTATAATATTGACCATCATTGTAATACATCTCCTTCTAGAATCCGAGTAAGGACCCAACTTGGTATATAATGAGCGTTAATACATAAGCAACAACGAGCGGATAAACGACAGAGAAAACTGTCCATTTCATCGATCCTGTTTCACGTTTAATAACAGCTACTGTCGCTAAGCACGGAACATATAATAAAATAAAGAACATAAATGCATAGGCTGATAGTGCCGTATAATGTGCTCCCATTACATTTCCTAGCACATCTTCTTTAACCGCATAAATAATTGCCATTGTAGAAACGACAACTTCTTTCGCTAAAAATCCTGTTAAAAGGGATGCTGCAGCTTGCCACGTTCCAAAACCGAGCGGTGCAAATAGTGGTGCGATAAATCCACCAATCATTGCTAAGTAACTGTCTCCCATATCAACACCAAATCCTGATGGACCTGCATAGTTTAATAACCAAATGACAACAGAACCACCGAAGATGAATGTACCTGCTTTACGAACAAATCCTTTACCTTTCTCCCACGTGCTCAGCCATAACGTTTTCGCTTGCGGCACACGGTAAGGTGGTAGTTCAATGACAAAAATAGATTTTTCCGCTTTTAAAATAGTAAGAGACATAATTTTTGTAACAAGTAACGCAAGAACAATACCTGCGATATATAAAGAGAACACAACAGTTGCCTGACTATTAGGGAAGAACACTCCCGCAAATAATGCATATACAGGTAAACGTGCTGAACAAGACATAAACGGTGTTACAAGAACTGTAAGTAAACGTTCTTTCTCTTGTTCAATCGTTCTCGCTGCCATAATACCTGGAACGTTACATCCAAAGCCGATAATCATCGGAATGAACGCCTTTCCGTTTAAACCGAAAAACTCCATAATTCTATCCATAACAACTGCAATTCGTGCCATATATCCTGAGTCTTCTAATAATGAAATGAAGAAGAATAGTGCAAAGATTTGTGGAACGAATACTAATACCGCACCAACGCCAGCAATAATACCTTCTGTAACGAGTGCTTGAATAAAATCAGAAGCGCCAACACTTGTGAGCCCAGCTGTAACCCAATCAGTAAGTTGTCCTCCAAAAAATCCATCAAGCATATCCGATAAAGGTGTACCAATCCACGTAAACGTAACCTGAAAAATAAAAAACATAACTGCTAAAAAGATTGGAAGTCCTAAAATTTTATGTGTAATTAACCTATCGATTTTTTCCGAAAAAGGAATTTTTCCTTCTTTCTCATGTTGCATAACATTTGTTTTTAACTTTTCAATATACGCTTCACGAGTCTTGTAAATGTGCTCCTCCAACGTACAATCAAGTTTTCCATCTAAACGAGATCGAATGGCTATAAGTTCCTTATAAATTGGTAGTGCTTTCATTTCTTTTTCTACTACTTCGTTATTGCTTAGAAATTGTAGGGCTAACCATCTCGGATGCTCATAATTCGCTGTCTCTAAAAGAGCGATTATCTCTCCAATTCCTTCATCCATTTGTACACCATATGAAATAATGAATGGCTTTTTCTCTTTTTGTTTCTCTTCATGCAGAGTAGTAAGTAATTCTTCACAGCCTTTTCCGGTTCTTGCGATGACAGGAACGACTGTTACACCTAATATTTCTGATAACCGTTTTACATTAATCACAATTCCTCTTTGCTTTGCCACATCAACCATATTTAAACCAATTGAAACGGGCTTACCAAATTCAAGTAATTGCAATGTTAAATGCATATTCCGCTCAAATTGAGAAGAATCCACTATATTTAACATATGATGAAATTCGTCTGTTAGTAGAAAATTCGTAACGACACCTTCATCACGTGAAACTGGATTCAAATCATAGACGCCTGGTAAATCAATTAATGTTCCTTGCTTATCTTTTAATTTACCAACCTTCTTTTCTACTGTTACACCGCTCCAGTTTCCTACATACTCATAAGAACCAGTAAGTGCATTAAATAATGATGTTTTCCCTGTATTCGGATTCCCTAGCAAAGCAACCTTATTCACGCTAATTCCACCTTTATCATTTTCGCGTCACAATGACGAATACTAATTAACTGCCCACGACACTCCAATGTACAAGGACCTTTAAACATCGCTTTCTGTTTTATGCGAAGTTCGCTTCCTTCCGCAAGACCAAAAGCAGCTAGTCTACGCTTTAATAACTGATCTAACGACTGAATACTTTTTACTAACACTTTCTCACCAATTTTAATATCTACTAAGCTCATAACCTTCCCCCTCAGAAGAGAATGATAATTATTTTCAAAAAAATTATATCATACTCTATTTCACTTGGACTATATCTTTTTGCTTCATATTTATTAACATTTCGATACAATTATATTTCAATAATTGTCATACACGGTACATTTGCCATTCTCATCCATTTCAATTACAATAAACAATAACAAATAAAGAATCTCGTTATCGCAGGGGGAGCCTTACCGCTGAGAGGGAACATTTCGTTCCGACCCTTTGAACCTGTTAGTTAATGCTAACGCAGGGATTGTGCAAACGTCCGAAATACATACCTCTTTTTTATTTACGTATTTCGTATCCTCCTATGATAATGTTCTTTTTTGTGCAACTTGGATTTAGGGGGAAACAACATGCGTAACACCAATTTACAAGCGATGATCGAATCTGCTATTCTTGCAGCCTTCGCCTTGATCATCGACATTTTACCATTATCAATTAAACTTCCAACAGGCGGTTCCATCTCATTTGCTATGATTCCTATTTTTATTATTGCATACCGCTGGGGCTTCAAAAGTGCTTTCTTAGGAGGCTTAATTTGGGGGCTATTACAAATTGTTGTAGGCGATGCAATTATCGTCACACCAATTCAAGTAATCATTGAATACTTCGTTGCTTTCGCATTCATTGGATTTGCTGGACTATTTTATAAGCCAATTCAGCAAACATTAATGAATAATCAAAGAAAGAAAACCATTGCTTATATTATCTTTGCTACATTTATTGGTAGCTTCGCACGTTATTTCTGGCACTTTATTGCAGGCATTATCTTTTGGGGCCAATATGCACCAAAAGGGCAATCAGCCATCTTATATTCATTAATTGTAAACGGTAGTACAATGCTCGCTTCTTTCGCATTATGTACTGTATTACTACTTCTTTTATTTACAACTTCACCACGCTTATTCAAAAGCATCGGTGCTTATCAAATGAATTCACAAAAAAAAGGCGCTTAATTAGCGCTCTTTTTTTTATCAAAGCTCTCAATGAGTAATATCAATAATAAATACAATAAATGCACAAAAGAAAATAAATACCATCACACCTAGTAAATTGCTATTCACGGCTAATCTACTCCTTACATAATCTCTTTTTCTAACCAGATTATATCGCTTAAAAATAAAGATTAAGTAAAGATAATATGAAATTAAATTAAAAAAGCGTAACATGCATTGTCTACGCTTTTTTCGGTAAATAGAAGTAAAATAACACACCATCTTCGGTATTCTTCACCCCATATTCAGCATTGTGCAGTTCTAAAATATTTTTTGAAATCGCAAGGCCAAGCCCGGTTCCACCTTGTGAACGTTTCCGCGCCGCATCCACACGATAAAAACGATCCCAAATTTTATCTAATTGTTCTTCTTCAATGTGAGAACCTTTATTTTCAATACACACTTCTATACGATTCTTCTCATCTATTACGGAAATAATAATATCTTCTTTTTCTGGTGTATAACGTATTGCATTCGTAATGAAGTTCACTATTACTTGTTCAATTCTATTTTGATTCCCAACCACTTCAGCTGGACATATATGCTTGTGCACACTCAGTTCTTTTTTCTCTATCTCCGATGAAAGCTGTTCACATATTTCTTCAATCATTCCATCGATATAGAAAGAATCCATCTTCATGTTGTATGTGCCAGACTCAAATTTAGCTAATTCAAGCATATCCAAAATTAGTATATCCATCTTGTCTACTTCTTTTTCCATCGCCTGAAAATAGTAGTCTTTCTTATGTTCAGCTACCCCATCTTTTAAAATAGAAATACAGCTTTTCATAATACTCAGCGGTGTTTTTAATTCATGTGAAACACCTGAAATAAATTCTTTTCTCGTGTTTTCTAACTTTCTTTCTTTTTCAATATCTTGTTCTAACTGTCCAATATGTGAATGTAGTTTATTAGACAGTGTATTAATATTTTGCGATAAATCACCGATTTCATCTTTTGAAGTAATCGGGATTTTTTCTGTAAAGTCTAAATGTGCTATTTTCTTCGTTGTATCATTTATTTTTAATAACGGTTTTGCAATTTGTTTTGAATAATAGAAAGAAGCTAGAAAAATAAGAATGACTACAAACGCAATAATGTAAATGTAATAATCTTGTACCATTTGTACAGCCTCATCTACAGGTTGTAAAGAAGCCATCGCGTATATGTATGTCACCGATCCATCTTTTTCTTTTATTGGTTTGATTAATAATTTATATTTTATATCATTTTTTTCATAGTCCATTGTTTGTGTTGCATATTGTATTTGATTGCTTTCTTTTAGTAATAAATCAGCTTGAAATTCTTTTATATTATCCAAAAATAAATTGTTTTTATAAATTGGGTTTACAGGTCCTTTTACATTAGGGAACTGTACCTTCGTAATTTTCCCTGATATATTAAAATCTGAATTTTGAGCCGCCCTCTTCTTTTCCTCATCACTCATAATTCCAGCAATTTTTTTTCTTTCCACAGTGATAGAATCTTGAGCAACCTTTGGTTTTTCCTCGCTCATCTTAGGTTCTTTTTCAGCTAACTTCTTACCTAATGGTTTATGAAACCAACTCAAATTCACCTCATCTATCTTTAAATAAGATGTGATGAAACTATCGTCTCTTTTTAGTCCATCGAAATAAACTGGTCGTCCTTCCAAATCAGGTAGTGTTCCACCTTCAATCTCATCTATATTCATGAGATAGTACAAAGGAATGATAATTGTTTTTTGTCCCACTCGCTTCTCTTCTCGTCGATCTAAAGTAATTTCAAAATAAAAATCATCTGCGTGCTTTAAATTCCCATTATGATCTAACGTCGTAATCCAAGTATTATTTTCTCTTAAAAAATCTTGCTCCAGTTTCTGAACTTCCTCCGAACTCCTCGCATAATTTAAGTAACTCTTTTCAAAGGAATCTAAATTCACTTTAATATCTTCCACTTTTCGATTCGCATAATATTGCTTGAAAAATATCGTTTGTCCAATAAATATCGTCGCTAAAATCAACATGCATAAGGCTGTTGTAAGGGTAAATAATTTAAGTACAATCCCTTTTCTCATACATTCCCCTCAAATTTATAACCAGTTCGCACTACAGTTGTAATGCACTTTGCTTTCTCTCCTAATTTATTTCGCAAATTACGAATATGGCTATTAACAGTGCGATCATCTCCAGCAAATTCATATCCCCAAATTTTTGAAATTAATTGCTCTCGTGTTAGAACAATTCCTTGGTTTTTCATAAAATACACTAATATTTCAAACTCTGTATGTGTTAAAGCAATACTTTCTCCATCAACAGTAACAGTACGAGATGGGAAGTGAACATAAATTCCATGAATACATAGTGTGTCATCTTCACTATTTGGAGACTCTTTCAAAGCTTTTCTACTTTCCAATAATCGTTTCGCTCTCGCTAATAAAATTGGCGGGCTATACGGCTTCGTCACATAATCATCTGCTCCAAGTTCAAACCCAAGTAACGTATCATCTTCATCTACGCGTGCTGTCAGCATAATAATTGGTACTTGGGACGTTTTACGAATCCTTCGGCAAACAGACCATCCATCTAGTTCCGGCAACATAATATCGAGTATAACTAAATCGACCTCTTCTTCCTCAAACAAGGTTAAAGCTTCTTTCCCGTCTCTCGCTTCAAGCACTTTATATTGTTCACTCAAAAAATAATCCTTTAATATTTCACGTAAAATATCTTCATCTTCAACAATTAAAATCCTTTTTGACATAACTTATGTATCCCCCTCCCACTTTCAGAAACTACAATTTTATTTTGAATAACTACCAGTTAACTTCGCCTCGATAATATATCTATCTGGTGCATCTCCTATATAATCAAACGGATAGCAAGTCGTCAGTGTTAATATTGGTTCTTCTTTTTTTATAATAACAGTACGATCATCCGCATGGGTAATCCATGTCTTTTGAATTTCATATGTGTAAGTTTTATTATCATACTCTAAAATAAGAGTATCCTTTTCTTTTAACTCTCCTAAATCTGTAAATACAGTATCTCGATGCCCACTCAGTACAGTATGTCCTCCTCCAGATGGAGTTGTCGTTAAATCGCTAACAAACATACCAACTCCTTTTTTCAAAGTTGCATCATTCGCTCCCCAATATATAGAAAACTTCTTCTTTATTTTCGGTATATTTAACATCGCTACCTTTTCTCCTTCTTTATGTTGTGTTTGAGAAGAAGGTACTTGGGACGTTACTGGTGTTTCATATGAAAGTTGATTATCTTGTATATTTTTAAGGCTCTTTATTTCTTCTTTCGTTAATTCTTGAGCAGAGCTTTTTCCTTTATACCATTCCACAGCGTAATACGATCCCATGAATAGCCCTATGGCCATCAATATGATACCGATATAATTGAGTAACTTCACGTTCCATCCCTCCATGCAAAAAATGGTAGGAATAACCTACCATTTTTAATATATGAAATTATCCCGTTCTTTATAGGAAAATATTTTATTTATGCCTTAACTTTATTACGACGATTCAAACCAAATAATGTCCCTATCCCTACAAGACATGCGCTTAGCGCCATCATTGCTACATTATTTGATGCTGTGTTTGGTAATTTTTCACCTTGTACAGCTTGCTTCGCTACTTCTTTTTTAGCCACATCACTTTTTTCTTGTACTTGTGCTGCTCCCTTTTTCTCTACTTCGTTCTTTTGTTGCGCTTTTATTGCTTCTTCTTTTTTAGCCACATCACCTTTTTCTTGTACTTGTGCTGCTCCCTTTTTCTCTACTTCGTTCTTTTGTTGCGCTTTTATTGCTTCTTCTTTTTTAGCCATATCACTTTTTTCTTGTACTTGTGCTGCTTGCTTTTTCTCTACATCATTTTTTTGCTGTTCCTGAATTGCTGCTTCCTTTTTAGCTACATCTGACTGTACTTGCGCTGCTTCTTCCTTTGTCAGTGTTCCAGTTGAAGCACTCGCTACCGAAGAATAACCTACTGTTAAAAGTGCCATTGCACAAATTGGTAATAGTTTCTTTTTCATTTTCATTCTCTCCTCTTATACGTTTTACATCACGTCGCATCGGATGTATCACTAGAATAAACAATAGATATAAATATAAGATGCAGATGAAGTATATTTCATTTAAAGATTTCATTGTAGAAAAATAAAAAAACATCGCAATATATACGATGTTTTTTCGGGTGTGTGTCTCGATATTTATTTGTTACTTTCGCGTGATTGAGAAGTAGAAAGGGCCGGAGTGATAACTAATTGTCTCGGCTCAGTTTTCTTGAAGTGATTTTTGACGTTACACTTACGACATTGAACGACCCATGCTTTAATAGGATTTGTTAAAATAATTTTTTGCCTTTCGTTAGGGGCCTCTTCTTCCAATTTACAACTATCGCTCCACTTACTCCATTTCATTGTAAATTTAGAAGAAGAATGATCGTCTTCTCGATCAAACATCTGCAAAAAATCCATTTCTCCAGCTAACATTACGGTGTTACTAGTTGCTAAAAAAGAAAAGGTCGTCCAATGTTTCTCCATGCCCTCCTACTCCTTTTTCACATATAGAGTGCCTAAAACTTAATTTACCTAAAATATGCTTGCCTTTTACCTTACACTTATAGTTTATCCAAAACACTACTATGCAACTATCGATTTGTCTTACAAATCACCTTACATTTTTGTAAGAAACGAAAAAACCTTCACTCTATATACGTGAAGGTTTCTCATTTCTTATCTATAGAATCTTTCATATCATCAAGTCCAGCCTCTTGCAGCTGCGACATCATACCGTGGGATATTGCGCCTAATACTAAAGTCATTCCAATTAGTGAAATGCGAATTGCAGGTACATCAATTATGTAAGCCAACATACCAAGAACAATTGTTAAAAGCAATGCTTTTATAAATGTTACACTTGTATACTGTTTCTTTTTCATCATAATCACCCTTTATGGAAGCGTTTTCTTAATGTAATCAGTATATCATATCATCTGATTATTTTGTGGGGATTTCTGTAAAAACCTTATATCTTCTTTGACTTTTTTCTTTCTATCCTTTACAGTCGAAATGTTCACAAGTTTTACACTGTAGGAGGATTCAAATGAAAATTGAAATAAAAGACACTTTAATTTCTGAAGAACAATTACAAGAAAAAGTAAAAGAACTAGCTCTTCAAATCGAACGTGATTTTGAAGGAGAAGAAATCGTAGTAATCGCTGTATTAAAAGGATCTTTCGTATTCGCTGCTGATTTAATTCGTCATATTAAAAACGAAGTAACAATCGACTTTATCTCTGCATCTAGCTACGGAAATCAAACAGAAACAACTGGAAAAGTAAAACTATTAAAAGATATCGATGTAAACATTACTGGAAAAAACGTAATTGTCGTAGAAGACATTATCGATTCTGGTTTAACACTTCACTTCTTAAAAGATCACTTCTTTATGCATAAACCAAAAGCATTGAAATTCTGTACGTTACTTGATAAACCTGAACGCCGTAAAGTGGACTTAAAAGCTGAGTATGTTGGCTTCCAAATTCCAGACGAATTTATCGTTGGCTACGGTATTGACTGTGCAGAAAAATATCGTAACTTACCATTTATCGCTTCAGTTGTAACGGAATAATATAAAAAAATAAAGTGAAACTTTAATCAGTGGGGGTTTTGTCTATCCCCCACTGATTATTAGTTGAACCAATCGGGCTTTTACGGGCAGTTGATCTCCCACCTAACTTCCTCGTATTCGTCGAAATTTGAGGTGGGAGTCTTACTGCCTGTTAATGCGGGGTAAACTTCCATCAATTATTGATGGAAGTTTATTTTCTATCACGATTCGTAAAAGACAAAGGGAGAGAATAAAAATGACAAAGACAAAATTTGAAAAAGTACTCCTCATCGTAAATCCGAAAGCAGGACAAGGTGATTTACATGCAAACTTAACGAAAATCGTACCACCACTTGCCGCAGCTTTTCCAGACTTACATATCCTTCATACGAAGCAACAAGGTGATGCAACAAAATATTGTCAGGAGTTTGCTAGTAAAGTAGATTTAATTATCGTCTTCGGTGGTGACGGAACTGTATTTGAATGCACAAATGGCTTAGCCCCTCTTGAAACTAGACCTACCCTTGCAATCATTCCAGGCGGAACTTGCAACGACTTCTCTCGCACACTCGGCGTTCCGCAAAATATTGCAGAAGCAGCAAAACTCATTACAAAAGGACATGTAAAACCAATTGATGTCGCAAAAGCAAATGGACAACACTTCTTAAACTTTTGGGGTATTGGACTCGTCTCTGAAGTATCAAACAATATTGATGCAGAAGAGAAAGCAAAGCTTGGTAAAATTGGTTACTATTTAAGCACAATTCGAACTGTAAAAAATGCTGAAACATTCCCAGTAAAAATCACTTACGACGGACAAGTATATGACGACGAAGCTGTCCTTGTTATGGTTGGAAACGGTGAATATCTCGGTGGTATTCCTTCCTTTATTCCGAACGTAAAATGCGATGACGGAACACTTGATATTTTCGTCGTAAAATCAACAGGCATCCAGGCGTTTAAAGATTACATCGGAAAGAAACTATTTGAGGACACAAATACAAATGATATCTTCCATGTAAAAGCGAAATCCATTCATATTGAAACAGAAGAAGAAAAAGAAGTAGATACAGATGGAGAAAGTTCGCTTCATACACCATGCCATATTGAATTGTTACAAGGGCACTTTACGATGATTTATAATCCTGCGTTTGTATAATCACTATTTCACTATAACTTTAATAATTACTAAACTTCGCATTTTTCAAAAAAATATAGTATGATGAATAAATAAAAGGTTGTTAACAAAAACGTTAACAACCTTTTTTGTTTTTTCTAAAAAACTTTTCAATTTAAAGGAGCGATCACATGTATTGGAGAAAAAATGATAAACCTGTAGAAGAACCAGAAGCAATTGCTGTGTGGGAATGCGAAGCAGACGACTGCCTTGGATGGATGCGTAAAAACTTTTCTTTAGAAGATAAGCCGCAATGCCCGTTGTGTAAAGGCGACATGAAAAGCAGTGAACGATTACTACAGAAGTTATAATACCTTTCCCTCTTTATCTTTTATATACTGAAAAGATAGAGGATTTTATTTCTCCTTATCTACAGTACAAGTTGCTTCCTAATTATAAATAATGAAAGAAGCAGCTATTACGTAGAATAGCTGCTTCTTTCAATCTATAACTTCTTCATCGCTATAAATTCCATATAATATTCCCCTAAATTTATCTCTATTCATCATCCCCCTTACTCACTACATACTACACTTCTTTCGGAAGAACAATTTTTTTATACAATTGAACTGTAATGAAATAATAAAACACATAAATGACTAAGAAAATAATAATCGGCAGCCAAATACGGAAATATGGATTATCTATTAAGAACGAGAACATGTTCATTCCGACTAACACGTGCATTATACCTACGATCGCTGGGAACAAGAAAACTAAAAGTAACTCTTTATAAATTGATTTCGTTAATAGCTCATAACGCACACCCATTTTACGAAGCATTTGATAGCGAATAATATCTTTTGAAGCACCAGAAAGAATTTTAAACATTAAACAGCTTGCCAGCATCGCTAAGAAAGCTATGCCTAAGAAAAATCCCATAAATACTGTTCCACTGTAAGTACTGTAATATCCTTCATATAGCATATATTTACTCAAAAGATGTACGTCCTTCATATCTTTATATTTAGCTAGCTCTAATTCATCAATTTTTTTCCATTCTTCTTTATACGTTATAAAATTGTCCGTTTTCCCCAGTATTATAATTTCTTCTTTACCTTGTATCCCGTCATACATCTTTTGATCTACAATTTTTATCTTTTGACTAGGATTCATATATGTCTTTTGAAGAGACCTTAAAACATTTCCCCACTCTTCTGGAATTACATTGGTATTATCCTCATTTTTTTCTTGCCTATGGCTTAAAACGGCTCCGACAATTAGCTCCCTCGAAACAGGAACGAATCGGCTACTATTCTCGTCTTTTCCAGTACGTGTTAGCGGACGATTTCTTTCTAAATCTTCTTTCAATTGATAAATAAACTGCTCATCTACTTTATATCGATATTCATTCTTTTCTTTAAATGTAATACTATCTAATATTTTCTTTTCTTCTGCTGTGGGATTTTTAATTTCGACATCATAGTATTCTGCACTCTCCACCATATTTGTGACATTATTTTTTAACGCCATACCACTGGAGATGGCACCCGCACCGAGAGCCACTAACATAGCAACTGTCGCTAATACTTTCGTTAAACTATTAATAGAAAAACTTAACTGTGCAAACGTAAACGCATTGATTCCTTTTTCACTACGATTTTTATTCGCTTTTAGTTTGTTAATAATAATGGGAAGGAATGATGCAAATAGCATATAAGTTCCTAGTGTTACTGTAATTGTAGCAATGATAAATCCTGATTCCTTTAACTCTTTCATATAAATCATCGAAGCATAACCAACTGCTAATAAAATAATTGATAAAAGTGCTACTATATTCGTTAGTTTTCCTTTAGTAGGCGTACGCTCTGTGTGACTATTGGAGTGAACGAGTTGTAATAGCGAATTACGCACTAGTTTCATACCATTCATAATTGCGGACAACATAAATAATGCAATGAAAAAGATGAAAGTAACAATAATTGATGGTACATAAAATGCATGATAACCACCGCCAGTAAATTCTAGTTCCTTCATCAGTAAATGTCCAACGCCTTGCGCCAAGATTATACCGACTATCACACCTACTATAAGAGATACTATTCCTAATACAATTGTTTCAATAAACATGAGCAATGTAATTTTATGCTTTTTTGCCCCTAATACCATATACATACCAAATTCTTTTTGCCGAAGTGATAATAAAAATGAATTGGTGTATAAAATATAAAATAATGTAATGAAACCTAATAAAAATGATCCTGTTTGGAAGACTGAAAAAATTCCATCCATGGAATTCCCTTCGATAAACGTTTTATTTAACGCTAACGTTTGAAACATATAAAAAATTGAAATAGACATAATAAGCCCAACTAATAAGACCATATAGTCTTTTCGTTTACTTTTTAGTCCCGACATGGAAAGTTTGAATAACATGTTGAACCTTCTTTCTTATGCTTTTTGTGTGCCTAAATCTGCAAGCACATCTAAAATTTCTTTATAAAACTCTTCACGAGTACCTCTGCGATGAATTTCTTTATACAATTCTCCATCTTGGATGAATAAAATACGTCGGCAATAACTTGCGCTTAATGGATCGTGTGTAACCATCATAATTGAAACATCCTGTTCTTCATTTAAGTTGGTCATCGCCTCTAATAAACTTTTCGCATTTTTAGAATCAAGCGCTCCTGTTGGCTCATCTCCTAAAATTATTGCTGGCTCATGTACAAGGGCACGAGCCGCCGCCGAACGTTGTTTTTGTCCCCCAGATACTTCGGACGGATATTTTTGAAGAATCTCTGAAATTCCTAACATCTCTGCTACCTTTTTCACATTTAATCCAATTCTTTTCGAATGAACACCTTGCAGAGAAAGCGGTAATGCAATGTTTTCATAGATTGATAAATTTTCAAGTAAGTTAAAATCTTGAAAGATAAACCCTAGTTTCTCTGAGCGAAAATCAGATAATTCCCCTTGCTTCATTTTCGTAATATCTGTTCCAGCAATTTCAACAATTCCACCTGTCGCTTTATCTAATGTAGAAATTACATTCAATAATGTTGTTTTCCCTGAGCCAGATGGTCCCATAATTCCAACGAATTCACCCTCTTGAATCGAGAACGATACATTCTTTAGTGCATGTGATTGACTCTCATCTTTTCTACCGTATACCTTTTGTACATTCTTTACCTCTACAACTGATGCTGTCATTTATATCCTCCTACACTTCTTTTCCAATTTTTGTTTTCCTTACATATTTTCCGAGCATTTCTTAACCCATTTCTAAGTATAGATAGCATTTCTTAATAAATAGCAGCGGATATTCTTAACATTTCTTTAAGAATATGAAAAAGCCCCAAAGCTAGTAGCTTGGGACTTTTGGTTTCTATATTCTATTTTTAAATAAGAAATAAAGACTTTATTTCTCCTCTTTAATCTTAATTTTTGCTTGTTTCTGAAGAGCTGCATCTTCCATTTTATCTATAGATTTATGAACTGATTTTACTTCTTCTCGTACTTTTCCAAAAGCTTCTTTTTCTTTGTTCCATACTTTTTCTTATTCCTCTTAATCTTACTCTACCTAAAAAAAAATGATATTCATCTCTTCTTCACTTTTAATAGACACTATTCTTTGCTACCCTTTAGGTTCTACTAAAATGACATCTTCTAAATCATATAAATTCGCCTTGGTTTTTGCATAAATAATATGTGCAAGACCATATTTATCGGGCTCTTGATCTATTACCTCTGCTACTTCAAGACCAGGTGGTATTTTCTGGCTCAATTCAGAGGTAATAATGCTATCACCTATTTTTATTTCTTTCGCTTTATCTGATGGAATATTATTAATTCGAAGAGCTTGTTTTTCCTTATCATACCCTGTGACAAATCCTAAAATGGATGAGTTATTTTGGAAGGTGATTGCTAAACGATTTGTTCGTTCATCTTTCGTAATTAATTTCACAATAGATGTAAATTGATCTACACTCTCTACCTTTCCAATAAGACCACTCACCGTCATAACAGCCATATCAACCTTTACACCATGTTGTACCCCTCTATCAAGAGCGATTTTTCCATACCAATCTTCTGCTACACGCCTTACTACTGTAGCTTGAATTAAATTATATTTTCCTTGTTCCTTTAATTCTCTCGTCTTGTTGATAAGCTTAGTAAGGTTTTCTTTCTCCTCACTTAACATTTGCACTTCACTCTTTAACGATTCTTGGTTCTCGATTTTTTCTTTCAATAATTGATTCTCTTTATATACTTTATAAATGTCTTCTATATTGTGAATAATATTTTGTACATGCCTATTATTCGTACACACATACATCATCAATAAAACAAAAAGAATAATTGAAAGAAATAATAATATTTTCCTCTTAGAAACCTGCATAATCATCCTGTTACTCCTTACCATTTTTTATCTACACAATATAGAATACTAGTAGTTGTATACAGAAGAAATGCAGTTTAGATAAAGTTCAGATAATCTTTATCTTCCTTATAAAAAATTTAGAAATTATCATATACTGCCATTACATTTGAAGCTTGATCGTTACTTTATCTATTGAATACAACTTATCATTTCTATAACTAGACATGCTTTATTGTTACTTTTTCTTTTGCTTTAGCGGGCATTTCGTCACCTTGTATTTCTTCCCATTTCATACCATAAGTCCCTTTAGACTTAATCTTTACATATGCTCCTATTCGTAAATGTTTTGAAGAAGTCATCATAATTTTTTGTTCTTTACCAGATTCATCATATCCTTTAAATTTATAGTTCCATCTACCAAAACCATTACTTTTGGCTTCATATTCCCCATCACTGTCGACAACAGCATAATAAATATCTTCTTTAATAAACGGATTGAGTTGATCTACAATCGGTCCACCTTTCACTACAAGTAATGTAACTCCAACTATAATCAATACGATAAACGCACTTAATTTTTTCATATAACTTTCGATTCTCCACTTCTCTGTTTTATTAGTCAACGTCCACCTGAATGATGGAATAAGACTCTCTCTAAATCAATAGCAACACTATCGCTCATTCTTCCCTAATTAGAAGGTAACCGATATTTCTAATGCCCTTCTAATTAAATTGGCAATAAGATAATAAATTGAATAACCCCATTTTCATATTCCGCTCGAATTTCTCCTTTATGCAATTCAACAATGCTTTTTGCAATTGCAAGCCCCAAGCCTGAACCTTCTACAGCTCTACTTCTAGATTGATCTTTTTTATAAAAACGCTCAAACAAATTCTCCAATTCTATTTTTGTAAATTCTTCACTATGATTCGCTATAGAAATTTTGATATGCTGTTCTTCTCTTTGAAGTGAAACTTGAATTTCTGCTTTATCTATACTGTATTTAATTGCATTTATTAAGAGGTTTTCAAACACACGCACCATTTTTTCCGAGTCCACAACGGCATATATACGATCTTCCTGAAATTTTTTCACGAATGAAAGATTATGTTCCTCCGCTTGTGGTACTAGCTCTTCTATTAACTGATCAAGTAGTTCATTCATACACACTTCTTGTGAATCTAACACCATATTTTCATCTGTTAGTTTTGTATACTCAAACAAATCCTCTATTAACATCTTCAACTGCTCTGATTTTGAAAAAGCAATTTTTATATACTCATCATGCTGTTCTTTATTTTCATATTTCGCATCACCTAGTAAGCGTAAATACCCCATAATAGAAGTAAGTGGTGTTCTTAAATCATGTGATACATTTGTAATCAATTCACTTTTTTGTTTCTCTATTTGTTTTTCTTTTTCTATATTAGCCAAAAGCTTTTCTGCCATTTGATTAATATTTGAAGTTAATACACCTATTTCATCTTGACCTGCCTGTTTGATTTTGTATTGTAAGTTCCCTTTCGAAAACTCTCTTACTCCTTCTGCCATTGCTTCAATCTGATTCATCTTTCTTTTCGTTATATAAAAGAAAGAAAGTAGAAAAGTAATAAAACCTAGTAAAGATGGGAATGGACTACTACCGTTCACTACATACTTTACATTTCCTTGTGGTATACCACTTGCAATGATATACATATTTTTCGAATTAACAGTAACTGGATAAAAGGTTGTAAACTCCTTACGCTTTTGTTCAGCTCTATCTTGAATTAAATTCTGTGCCTCTACATATCGTACTTGATCCATTTTAAAATCCATTACATTACGCATCGTCTCATGAAGATTAATCTGTTCTTCCGGTGCTCCCTTTGTTTTATAAACCACTTTCCCATTCTCATCTATTATTAAAACCTTCAATTGATTTTGATGATTCAATTGATCAAGCAGTTCTTGTATATTAATTTCCTTACCCTCTTCTGTCATACTTTCAACAAGCCTTTGTGTCTGTCCATCAATGGCTTCCATACCTGATGCATAATCAATGATAGAAATTTTATTCGCATCCTCGAAAAAGGAAGATGAAGACCACCCTACTAATACACCAAGTAATGTACAGAAAGTAAATGTAGTAATTAGCTGTACACGTATACTCTTTTGCAAATAACTAACTGTTTTACCTATCATTTTTTTTAAAACTTGATTCATCCATATTATCGGTTCAAATATCTTTCTCAATCTTGTAGCCAACTCCCCATATTGTTTTAATGTAACGAGGCTTCCTTGGAATTGCCTCTATCTTTTCACGTATTTTCCGAATATGTACCATCACAGTATTATCGGATTGGAAAGCTTGCTCTTTCCATACTCTTTCATAAATTTGTTCTGCATTTAATACCATTCCTTGATTTCGTGCAAGCAATTCTAATATCTCAAACTCTCTCGGTGTCAATTTCACCTCTTCATTTGCAATAATGACCTGCCGCGTTGCTATATTTATCTTTATATCTCCAACTTCAAATACATTTTCATCTTTTACACTTGCCCCGCTCATTTTCATATATCTCCGAAGTTGTGATTTAATACGAGCAATGAGTTCAAGTGGATTAAATGGTTTTGCTACGTAATCGTCTGCTCCAGTTGTTAACCCTAGAATCTTGTCCATATCTTGCGTTTTTGCCGACAGCATAATAATGGGCATTTCCGCTATTTCTCTCACTTTCATACACATATGAATACCATCTATTTTCGGCATCATAATATCAAGTACAATTAGATGCACGTCTCTTTTCCTTACTATTTCTAACCCCTCTTCACCATCTCCAGCTTGTAATACTTCGTAACCTTCATTCTTCAAATAGATGGCAATAAGTTTTCTAATTTCCTTCTCATCGTCCACGATAAGTATCGTTCCTTTACTCACAAAATCTCCTCCAGCATCATTTACCAAACTATGAATGTTGCTTTATTTCACTCACTACTGCATTCTTCTTATGCATATACACATAAGAAATACTAGAAACTATGATAACGATGCCACCAAAATATATACCATACTCGGTCACAAGGGTTACTATCATTTCTATATGCTTTCCAAATATAGAGCCTAGTACAAAGTAAACTAACGTCCAAACAAATCCTGTTACATATGAATAAATCGCATACGTTTTAAATGACATGTTATTCATTCCTACTAAATACGGTACGATATGTCTCACAACGGGGATAAAATAACTTATTACTAATGCATAATGACCATATTTCCCTACTATCTCTTGTGATTTTAAAAGGTACTTCGCCTTTTTCTTTTTCATCAATTTTTTAAGCACTTTTATGCCAAATATTTTCCCTAGTATGTAACCTAAAGAAAGCCCAGATACAACGCCTAAATATGTTAATAAAAACGCAGGAATGACACTTAATACGCCTAATGAAGATACAAATCCACCACTCATTACAATCATTTCATCTGGAATCGGCATACCGATAATACCAAGCCATAAACAAAAAAATAGTGCCCAATAACCATACTGCTCAATGTATGATATTAATTCATGTAGCTCCATTATGCATATGCTCCCCTTAGCTCTTTTTTACAGCTAAAGACGTAGGCTGGCGGGAAATTAAACCAAACTTTTTCTAGTGTAATTTCAGGGAAGAAATGCTGTATAAATCCTTTTTTTACAAGTGAATATTGAAATGTAATGAATTCACCACTCTCATGTATCGCTTCCATTGCGTTGTTTAAAATGCGTTTTGAAACCTCTTCTGGTAAAGATGTGAAAGGCAATCCTGATAAGACGTAATCAATGCATTCTATATTGAGCTCTTCCATATACGTCTTTATATTTTCAGCTGAACCATGTACAACAATGACATTCTGCTCATCTTTAAATTTTCTCTTTAGCTCTTTGAAAAACACTTCATTAATTTCGATAAGAAGAAATATTGTCTCCTTCTTCTTTCGCTTCATAATTTCTTTCGTAAAGACCCCTGTACCAGGACCTAATTCCACAATGCACTTCGCTCTATTAAAATCAATTACATCTACCATTTTCTTTGCTAATATTTTTGAACTTGGCGCAATCGCACCAGTATGTTTCGGGTGTTTAATAAATTCATGTAAGAATGTTATGAGTTGCATGTAAATCTCTCTCCATTCGTTCAATAGTTTTTAACTTGTGTTTAAGTATAACTATCGTTTCTTAATAAAAATTGAGGAGATTTCTTAAGATTTTATGAAGAAATCAAAAAACAGCTACCGCTTATAGCGATAGCTGCCCCTTTATTACTTCGCGCTCACAATCTTATAATAAGAACGAACTGTTAAAAAGTAATATCCGATATAAATGACACCGTATACTCCGATACTAATTAGGAGCGGAATCATAATTTCAAATGGTAGTATGTTCCCTAAACCTTTTAATGCAAACAAACTGTGTAGAATTCCGATTACTAACGGAATCGCAAAGATAAAGCTTACTTGTTTTGCGATAGCTTTTTTCATTTCCTGTTTCGTTACCCCGACTTTACGAAGTACAACATAACGCTCACGATCAGCATTTGCTTCTGTTAATTGTTTAAAGTAAATGATAGAACCTGTTGCTAGTAAGAATACAAGTCCTAAGAACATTCCGATGAACATCATTAGTCCAGTTCCTTCAAGCCCCATTTGGAAACCAGTGTAGAAATCTCTAAATGATGGTACCATTTCTGATTCACCAGCTGGCATCACTTTTGTTAATTTTTCTGTTAATACTTTACTGTTTCTTTCATCTTTTACATCAATATTTTTTACAACACGTGTTCCAAATGCTTGCTTTGCTTGTTCATATGTTTCATCTGAAACGACAACAACTAGTTCACCTAAGTTCGTAATTGCATTATCATTTGCGCCTTGAATCGCTAATTTCTTCGTTTCATTTCCAATTTGGAATACCGCTTTATTTCCTTTATATTGAGGGCTAAACTCATGCCCTTCAATATAAGAACTATCATATATAAATGCTTCACCAGCAGCTACATTCACTGTTTCTGCATCGATTTTTTTAGCAAGTTTATTAAATTCAGATTGAGACATAAATTGATATTTCTCTGAGATACTGTAGTTCATATTAAGGATGAAATCAACTTTATCTCCTTCAAACTTTCCTTTTACAGGAACCATCTCAACTTCAAATTGATCTTTTACAGGATGATTCTCTTTCTCTTCAGCAAAAATCGCATTTACTTTCTTATCTAGTTCTGCATCTTTTTTCTCATAAGAATAGCTGTATGGCGCGAATGCTTTTGATTGTGTAAATGTGTTGTAATACATCGTAACTGATGTACCAACTGCCGTTAATGTTACCGCACTTAAAATAGAAATTGTTGCAAGTGACTTTGCATTCCCTTTAATACGATATAGTAGCTGTGACGTCGTTACCATATTCATACCGTTATAAAACGATGATTTATTATTTCTTGCACGTTTTAATACGAATACTGTAAAGAACATAAATAGTAAGTACGTACCTACTACTGTCGCAAGTAAAATATAAAGTGCAACTGCCATAAAGTCTGCATACTTAACTGCCTTCATGAACATTAATGCTAAGAAATAACCTGAACCGATTAAGAAAATCGAAATTAACGCCATAATTACAGATCCTTTTGGCATTGCTTCTCCTTCGCGTTCTGCGCGGAAAAGTTCAATTAGCTTGAATCGATAAATTAAACGATATCCTTGAAGTGATGTATACAATATAATCACAAAGAAAATAATTGCTGTATCAACAATTGCAGCCATCGGTACTTCAAAATGAACATTTAAATTTAACCCCATCATACTTACTAGTAGTTCAAGGAATAGTTTTGAAAGGACGCTACCAATCGCAATCCCAATAATTAAAGACATTAATCCCATTAACATATTTTCATAAAAGAGCATTTTACCGATCTGTCTTTTTCGAATACCTAGTAACGAATATAGCCCAACTTCTTTTTTACGCTTCCGTGTAAAGAAACCGTTCGAATATATAATGAACACCGCTACGAAGATGATTAGCATGACACTTGAAACTTGAAACGCACCGCTAATTTTTTTAGAACCTTCCGCAGCTTTTTCCATTTGCGAATTATATTGTAGTGCTTTAAATGTAAAGTAAATTACAATACTAAAAATCATAGATGCAAAATATACAAAGTAGTCTTTAAAGTTCCGCTGTATGTTGCGGAGGGCAATGCTAGATAAGGTCATCAGCCATACCTCCAGAAATGGAAGACATTACGTCAACGACTTTTTGGAAGAACTGTTTACGTGTTGATTCACCGCGGTGCAATTCTTTATATAACTCACCATCTTTAATGAAAATAACTCGTTTACAATAACTCGCCGCAAATGCATCATGCGTTACCATTAAAATTGTAGAGTTATCATATTCATTTAACGACTTCATACTTTCTAATAAATCTGTCGCTGATTTAGAATCAAGTGCTCCAGTCGGCTCGTCCCCAAATATCATACTAGGACTTGTAACGATCGCACGCGATGCTGCGCAGCGCTGCTTCTGTCCACCAGATACTTGATATGGGAACTGACTTAAAATATGATCAATACCGAATTTCTTTGAGATTTCAAGAACGCGGCGATCAATCTCATTCGCTTTCACCTTCGATAACGCAAGAGGTAACGCAATGTTTTCTTTTACCGTTAACGTATCTAATAAGTTATAATCTTGGAAGATGAAACCTAAATGATCACGGCGGAACAACGCCAGCTTATCATCGTTCATCTTCACGATATCTTTTCCATCAATTAAAATTTCACCGTCCGTCGCATTATCAATTGTAGAAAGAACATTTAAAAGAGTCGTCTTACCAGAACCAGAAGGTCCCATAATTCCAACGAACTCACCTTCTTTTACTTGTAAGTTAATACCTTTTAAAGCTGCAAATTTATTCCCACCTGTGTCATACACTTTTTCAATATTTTTTGCTTCTAACACTGTTTTCATCTCGACATCCCTCATTTCTTCTATTCTCTATTTTCAACTATATACACTCTCTACTCTTGCCACTATCGATGTTTCTTACACAAACATGACAGTTATGTAAGGCACATAAGTAAAGACATAAAAATTTAACCTACTGAATGAAAGTACTTTGTTACTATAGCATTGGGATATCATACCATCCATTCATTCTCCTTACAGGAACATTACAATTTTGTAAGGTTAAAAATGCACCCTACAAAGCTGTGCACGAAATGTCGGATGGAGCTATTTTGTTCCTGATATTCTATTTATAGAGGAGGTCATATAATGGATTCACTTAAAAATATGAATGCGGCAATGCAGTATATTGAAGACAACCTTACACACGAAATTGATTTTAAAGAAGTCGCAAAAATAGCTCTCTGCTCCGAATTTCATTTCAAAAGAATGTTTTCTTTTTTAGCTGGCATATCACTATCAGAATATATTCGCTGTAGACGTCTTACGCTTGCTGCCTTTGAACTAAAAGATAGCAATGCAAAAGTCATTGATGTCGCTATAAAATATGGATACAACTCACCAGATTCTTTTACACGTGCATTTCAAAATTTGCACGGAATAACGCCTTCAGAAGCTCGAAGTACAATTCGTTCTTTGAAAGCTTATTCACCAATGACCTTCCAACTATCCATTCAAGGAGGAAATGAAATGAACTATCGAATTGAAGAAAAAGAGCCATTTCAAATCATTGGTATACAAAAACGAGTACCGATTGTTTTTAACGGTGTAAACGAAGAAATTGCTTCTATGTGGAAAAGTTTAGACAGCCAATCAATCGAAACATTAAAGTCCCTTTCAAATATTGAACCTACAGGAATTATTAGTGCTTCTACGAATTTTTCTGAAGGAAGAATGGAGGAAAAAGGAGAACTCGATCACTATATTGGAGTAACTACGACAAAAGATTGTCCAAAGCAATTCAAACAACTTGAAATCGCAGCTTCAACATGGGCTATATTTGAAGCTGTCGGTCCATTTCCTGATGCATTACAAAATGTATGGGGACGTATTTATTCCGAATGGTTCCCTTCTTCAAACTATGAATTAGCGGAAGGACCGGAAATATTGTGGAATGAAAGTAAAGACGTATCTTCGCCGAATTTCAGAAGCGAGATATGGATACCTGTTTTGAAGAAATAATATCTAAGTCCAAATTTCCCTAAAATAAAAAAGCTACTCTTCCTTTGAAAGGAGCAGTAGCTTTTTATTTTAACTTCTTCTTTATAAACAAAATACGAATATGACATTAACTTTATTTTATACTTCTTCTCGATTCGTTCTTATACAAGAAAATAGTAATAATCGTAAGCACTATAATAACTACAAAAGTAAATACTCTGTAGTTCGAGATCGTAGCAGTACCGATTAAAAAGGCAGGTATAACAGCCGTAATTAAACCACCAAACATACCAACAAACGATCCTACACTTTGTTTTACTATTTGAGTTTCTGATATCCAATCATAATAACCAAATCGATTATTAATAAAAATCCCCCATACTGCCGAAAAGAATGAATATGCTATCGGTGTTATTACGACTAAAAGAGAACTCCAAACATCTAGTTTTAATCCTATTATCAGTAATAAAGCACTAATAAGTGATGCAGGTATACTTAATGAAAGATTCATAAGAATTTTACTGTCATAAATCATCTTTGGCGCTATAGGCAATGACTTAATAATCCATACATTTTTTCCTTCTAAAGACAATGACACACATGTTGTACACGTCATCGAAATCGCTGCTGCAATAGCAAATGGCGCAATCTTTTGCAACAGGGTCTCAATTCCAGGATACGCTATTAATTGACTTGGTCCTACTACAACTATAGCTAGCGCGAAAGCTATCGCCATCACGACTCCCATTCCACTGTTTATGACATACACTGTAGAAGAAAAGAAACGCTTCATCTCTTTTTTATACAATGCGGCCAATACACTTTCTTTTCTCATGCTATGAATCTCATAATTTGAAAGCATATGATAAGTGGTAATCTCTGTGTTTATTTGCTTATATTTTAGCGAAAGTATTTTTACAAAAAGATAATACCAAATAACCGATATCCCAACAAACAGGGTGAAAGCTACAATATCAGCATGAACAATTGCTTTTTGAAACATGTTAGCTAATGGGTAAACTTTAGTTAATTGCTCTGAAACAATTGCACCCATTCCGTTCATATCATTAAGGCTATATTGAGCATTTCCGCTTTTTAGCATAAAGAAACCGAATGTAATCATTACTATAAAACTTAAAATCGTAGTTATTTTATTCGTATTTTTAAATTTAGAAGCGATTGCCGTAATCGCAGCTCCAAAGATCGCTGCTATTGTTGTTGGAATTAAAGATGCTATAAACATACTGATAAACCACATAAAGTAAAAAGAAACTGATGGCCTCTCATGTATGCCATAAACAACTCCCATTGGTAGCATGATTATGATTGAAAAGAGTGTATTCAGCAAATATAAATACAAAAACCTACTTGTAATAACAGTACTTACACGAATCGGTAATGACATTAAAAGATCGTAGTCCTTAAAAGCAAAAATCTCTCCATTTGCCTTAAATATAGTGAAAAACAACGTCAATACACTGCTAATAACTAGTGCATAAACTGGGATAATTTCACTTATCCCTAGTTTCACCAACCCATATGCTGAGGCTCCGCAATATAGCATTAACATGACACCAACTAAGGCAATAGATGCTGTCAGCAAAATTTTATTCTGCTTCTTTTTCTTATCTTTTTCATATTTAAAAGTATTTAAACCAAGCTGCGTTATCAACCGGATTTTCAAAAGACCTAGACTATTAGTATTCATTAGCAAGCTCCTTCATAAAGAGCTCTTCCAATGATCCTTCCTTTATTAAAGAATTCACTTCCCCTGAAAGTGCTAATTTCCCTCTATTAATCATCGCTATTTTATTACATAACTTCTCCGCCACATCTAAAACATGTGTAGAAAAGAAAATCGCACTTCCCTTTTCACAAAGCTCCTTCATAATACCTTTCAATACTACGGCTGCCTTTGGATCAAGACCAACGAAAGGTTCATCTAAAACTAATAATTTCGGTTTATGCAAAACCGCTGATATAATCGCCACTTTTTGTTTCATACCGTGTGAATAGGAAGATATTAAATCTCCCAAGTAAGGTGTAATCTCAAAAGCATCCCCATACTTTTGTATCTGTGCTTCTCGATCCTTCGCAGACACTTTAAACACATCAGCAACAAAGTTCAAATATTGAATTCCTGTTAATTGCTCATATAAATCTGGATTATCAGGAATGTACGCCATTACTTTCTTACATGCAATCGGATCCTTTTTTACTGAATGGCCATCAACAAAAATTTCACCCTCTTCAAAATCTATAACTCCTACTAACGACTTAATCGTTGTACTCTTCCCCGCACCGTTATGCCCAATAAATCCAAAGATATCTCCTGCTTGAACAGTAATATTTAACTGATCTACTGCTTTCTTGCCACCTTTGTATGTCTTGCTAAAATTTATAATTTCTAACATGTGATTTCCCCCAAACTATCCTTTTTAACTGAATTTTCAGACCTAAAAGCAAAAAATTTACTCAGCGAGCTTTTTCATTATCCCCACTGAGTATTTAAATCTCTTAACACATAGAAACTATAAAATTTGACTAATACAGCTCACAATTGCATTTCTTTTTTATAAACTACATATGAATATATCATCGTACCAACAACCAGTACAACGACAACGCTTAACAAACAAATCATCTTCCACATTCCCGGAAGAAACGAGGAAAATATGATTACAATACCACCAATCATCATAATCTTTGATCCTATCCTCTGCGTTTTTCTCCATACATTTTCACTACTTAAAGTCCATGGTGTCTTAATACCTATGAAGAAATTTGGTTTACATTGCTGCATATAATTGCCGAGTACAACGAAAAGGATACCGACCATTATGTTCACAACAATTCCAATTGGAATGTTGTACCCTAAAGCATTTGCTAGTGTCATCATATTAATAGTAAATAAGAAAAATAAAATTGCTCCATTTATCATTCCAAGTGCTTTAGGAAATCTTTTGTAGTTGTCGTACTTCGGATCTATCTTAGGCAATACAGTAACTAGTGCATATATAAAAACCATAATTGCTACATCAAAAATCAGCATTCCCATTTTTGACATATGTCCATCTACCTCACCATTAATATTCCAATGACTTGGAACTTCTCCCGGTAAATAAGGCCACGCGATGCACCATGCAATAATCGTTAAAGCAATTAATAATAATGGAAATAGATGCTTCCTCATTTCCCCTCTTCCCCCTTATTCGTAAACGTAAATACCCAGGTCAATAAATCTTGAAATACAGTTGTGTTCAAAGAATACATAACGAATTGCCCTTTTTTTTCATCTTGGATAAGTTCAGCATTTTTGAGCGCATTTAGGTGATGTGAAATACTTGGCTTTGTCATATTGAACTGTTCAGCAATTTCGCCAGCTGTTAAATCGCCTTCTTTTAATAAATCTAAAATTTTTCGCCTTGTTGGGTCTGCTAATGCTTTGAATGCTTGATTCAATGTCTTTCTTCCCTTCACTAATTAGACATTTAGATATTTATCTAAACATTAAATTAAAAACCAGTAATTGTCAATTGTATCCATAGCCTTTTTACTTTTTCCACTTTTGACCTATAAATACGCCACAGCTATGCTATATATAACAAACAGGAAACCCTATTCATTTGATTTCTTTGTTTTTACTTCGTACGGGGCAAAAAAGGCTCTGACCGCTTCTATGCATGGCTGGATCCTCTCTCTCCCCTAAAAAGATAGGTTTTATGTTATTTTTAAAATCTTTATATTTATATAGCTCTCATTTCAACATAATGAAAAGACGAGAAACACATGGTACACTATAGCTACAATTGTTTTTTTTAGGAGGAATATACATATGTATAAAATTTTAATCGTTGAAGACGATCCAAATATTTCATCATTACTACAATCTCACATTCAAAAATATGGCTATGATGCTGTTGTTGCGGAGAACTTCGATGATATTATGGAATCGTTTAACGCTGTGAAACCACATCTTGTTTTACTTGATGTAAACTTACCGAAATTCGATGGTTTCTACTGGTGCCGTCAAATCCGTCATGAATCTACTTGTCCAATTATTTTCATTTCAGCTCGTGCTGGTGAAATGGAACAAATTATGGCGATTGAAAGTGGCGCGGATGATTACATTACGAAACCGTTCCACTATGACGTTGTAATGGCAAAAATTAAAGGTCAATTACGCCGTATTTATGGTGATTATGCACCAAATATTTCTGAACGTATCGTTGAAGTAGAAGGTTTAAAACTATTCCCTGAACGTCCAGAAATTCATTTCGGATCTGAGCAAGTTCTTTTAACAAAGAAAGAAGCTATTTTAGCAGAAATGCTATTATCTAAATTCCCTCGTACAGCAAGCCGTGAAGATTTATTAGCTGCCCTTTGGGATGATGAGAGCTTCGTTGAAGAAAATACATTAAACGTAAACATTACGCGTCTTCGTAAAAAGTTTAATGAGCTTGGTATTGAGAACTCTATTGAAACAGTACGTGGACTCGGATATCGTTTTAACACAACTTGGAGTGAATAAGCATGAAGCTATTTTTACGTGATCATTTTGCATTTTTTCTACTATATGTATTAAACTTCGGAATCATTTTCGTTCTCTATGATGCAGTAGATGGATTTCAAAATAATAAGTTTTACTTCATCGTTTTAAGCTTATATTTATTCATCTGTTTCCTCGCTTATCGTTACGTTCGTAATCGTAGAATGTACCACAGATTAAGTGAACCACCAGAGAAAATGGAAGATGCGTTTATTGAAAGAGCGACTGCTCCTATGCCCCACGGTGTAAACGAGCTCGTTCGTACGCAATATCGTCTATTCCAAAAAGACCTACAAACATTTGAAGTAAAACAGCAAGAACACCAATTATTTATTAACCACTGGGTACATCAAATGAAAACGCCCGTTTCTGTTATGCAACTTATGGTGCTTGAGATGGAAGATGAACATTTAATCCCGCAATTTAAAAAAGAATTAGAGCGACTAAATCAAGGACTCGATATGGCTTTATACATGGCAAGGTTAAACAACTTCCATGAAGACTTCCATGTTGAGACCGTTTCATTAAAAGATGCTGTAACAAAAAATATTAACGGATTAAAAGAACTATTCATTCGAAACGGGGTCTTCCCTGTTTTAGAAGTTCATTCAGATTTAAAAGTTGCTTCTGATGCGAAATGGCTAAAGTTCATCATTTATCAGTTAATGACAAATGCTGTTCGTTATTCTGGTGAACGCGGAAAGAAAGTTTTCTTATCAGCTTATCGAAATGGAAAAGATATCATTTTGGAAGTTCGTGATGAGGGCGTTGGTATTCCGCAAGAAGATGTTCGAAGAGTATTTGAACCATTTTACACTGGGAAAAATGGTCGTACATTCGGAGAATCTACTGGTATGGGACTTTATATCGTAAGTAAAATTTGTGATTATTTAGGTCATTCTGTAAAACTAGACTCTGAAGTTGGTAAAGGAACGACGATTAAAATCATCTTCCACAACGCTGCAAACAATCAAGCAGAAAATACGGAGAAGGTGACCAAAGCATGATCGGAACATATGCTAGCAAAATGTATGAGAATATACTCTCATACATTTTTTGCAATAAAACTACATATTGGCCTTCTAACGGGAGGTACATATTATGACATTTTGGCAATTTGCATTTAAAAATGTAACGCGCAACTCAAGAGCTTATTTTGCCTATTTTTTAAGCAGTTCCTTTTCCATTGCTGTTTTCTTTTCGTTTGCTGTTTATTTATTTCATCCGAAATTACAAAATTTCAGTATGATCTCTGAAATTTCAGGATTAATGATTTTTTCAGAAGTTGTCATTGTACTGTTCTCTTTCTTCTTTTTACTATATTCAATCGGATCGTTTTTAAAAGTTCGTAAAAAACAGTTTGGTATTTTAACCGTTTTAGGTATATCGAAAAAGCAATTACATCGTCTTGTTTTTACGGAAAATATGTTAATTGGTATTTTATCTATCTTTTTTGGTATGCAGTTTGGGCTTGTCTTTTCGCAATTTTTCTTATTAGTGACGGCGAAAATTACGCACGTACCAGGGATATATTTATATATACCTACGAATGCTTTCATTTTAACAACGATTGTGTTTCTTGGTCTCTTTATCGCTGTATCTGCATTCACACCAATGCTTATTCGAACAAAAAAAGCATTGCACCTTTTAAAAACAAACAATGTAAAACAAAAAGAAAGAAAACCATCCATATTAATTTCTCTATTTGGTGCTATCTGTTTATTAGGTGGTTATATTTTAGCTGTAAATCCTAAATATTTCTTCTCAGTAAACCCGCAAGTAGGCGTTATATATATGGTTTCAAGTATTTTTGTGATTCCAGCACTTGTTACAATTGGGACATATTTTTTCTTTTCTCAAATTAGTTTCTTACTTATTTATATTTTAAAGAAAAGAAGAAGTTTTTATATGAAACGGATTAATATGCTTTGGATTTCTGATTTAGCAAGTCGTATTCGAACAAATATTAATATGCTTTTTATTGTAGCGATGCTATCTACAGTAGCCTTCACAATGATTACATTTCTATATGGATTTGGAAAGTTTACAAAGCTAGATGTTACGAGAAGTTCACCTTTTCCATTTTCTTATTTTTCATATGACGCAAATCCTTTTGCTAACAAGCATTTAACTTGGCTTGAACAGCAGTTACAAAAAGAAAATTTCTCTTATAAAAAGATAGAAGCTGATTTATATGAAACACCACTGAAAGAAGATGCAGGTATAACGACTTACAATGACGTCTATGCAATGAAACAAAGTGACTATAATAAACTTGCAGCTTCCCTGCGAATGAAACAACTATTCATGAGCGATAACGAAGCATATGTCTTAAGCGGCAGCGCTTATTTCACCTTATTCAGCCAATTTGATCCAAGCTTCAATAGAAAATCCATTACACTTTCTAGCACAAATACGATATTACAAGTAAAGGGCTATGAACAAGCAGGGGCCATTCCATCTAACTTTTCATATCAAACTTTAATTTTACCTGATGTTGTTGTAAACAACTTACCAAGTACAACAAAGCATGTATCAGCGTACAATTATAACGTACAAAACTGGGAAAAGACGTATGAAATTGCTAATGATTTTATGAAAAAAATACAAAAAGATCGACAGGAATTCCAATACGAAGGCCCCCTTATACGCTCCTATGAATCAGCAGACTCATTATATAGAATCACATCAGGAAGTGCTGCATATTTCCTAATCGGGACATTCTTAGGTGTCATTTTCTTTATTGGAGCAGGCAGCGTTCTTTACTTCAGAATGTATACAGATTTAACAAACGAACAAGAAAAATATGTAGCAATTTCAAAAATTGGTGTAACAAATGCAGAGATGAAACGATCTGCAACCATTCAACTTAGCATTTTATTTTTCGTTCCATATGTTATGGCATCCATTCATACAATGTTCGCAACAAAAATGCTTCAAGATATAATTGATTTATCACTATTCAAAGAAATTTCAGCCGTTCTTATTATTTTTGGCATAGTTGAAATCGTCTTTTTCTTATTCATTCGTTCCTTTTACATGCAAAAGTTATCAGAGTATACGAATGGTTAAGTTTTATGAATATATTAGTACAGGAAAAGGGTATCTCTTATATCCTTTTCCTCTTCACTCTATTAGGAGGTTCAGGTGAATGACATTTTGGCAGTTTGCCTTTAAAAACGTAACACGGAACGCCAGAGCTTATTTCGCCTATTTTGTAAGCAGTGCGTTTTCCATTGCTATTTTTTTCTCATTTGCAGTTTATTTATTTCATCCTAAATTGCATATGACAGACGTGAATTATGCTCTGAACATATTAATGACAATTTCAGAAGTTATTATTGTATTCTTTTCATTTTTCTTCTTACTATATTCGATCGGTACGTTTTTGAAAGTACGAAAAAAGCAATTTGGAATTTTAACAGTACTTGGCATATCTCAAAAGCAGTTAAAACGGCTCATATTTCTAGAAAATATGTTAATTGGTGTCCTATCCATATTTTTCGGCATTCAATTTGGCCTTGTCTTTTCACAGTTCTTTCTACTAGTTACTGCCAAAATTACACATGTACCTGGTCTATATTTATATTGGCCGACAAGTGCTATTATTTTAACAATAATAATCTTTTTCGGACTCTTTATTCTCGTATCTTCCTTTACACCGATGCTGATTCGTACGAGAAAAGCTGTACGACTTTTGCAAGAAGGTGAAAAACAAAAAGAAAGAAAAGCATCTGTACTCATTTCTCTCTTTGGCGCGACATGTTTACTATCTGGATATGTATTAGCAGCAAACCCGCTATATTTTATGTCACTAGGAGATATTGCTGGAGTTTTGTACGCCGCCACCAGTATATTTGTCATTCCATCACTTGCTGCAGCTGGGACATATTTTTTCTTTTCACAAATTAGCTTCTTACTCATTCGTATATTAAAAGCGAGAAGAAAGTTTTATATGAAACGTATTAATATGCTTTGGATTTCTGATTTAGCAACCCGTATCCGGACGAATATTAACATGCTCTTTATTGTGACGATGTTATCAACGCTCGCTTTCACAATGATTACATTCTTATATGGGTTTGGGAAATTCACAAAGTTTGATGAAATAAGGCAAAACCCTTTCCCTTTTACTTATTTATCACATACCGAAAATACGTTAGCTGATGAACATTTAAATTGGTTAGAACAAAAATTTAACGAAGAGCAGTTTACTTATAAGAAATTTAAAACAGATATATATGAAGTATCTTCGGCGGAAGAAAGCCCGCAGCTCTATTATGCAATTAAACAAAGTGACTACAACATACTGGCTAATGCATTAAGCTGGGAACATCTCAACGTAAAAAATAATGAATCTTATATCCTTATTAAAGATTTAGACAGTCAAGTTATTGGAACCATTCATGATCAAAAAGCAAAAAACACTCTTACTCTGAACCAAAATTCTTTACAGTTACAAATAAAAGAATATAAAAGTTATAACCCGTTCCCAAATAGCTTAATATCACAGTTACTCGTATTATCTGATGAAAATGTAGAAGCATTATCAAACGTTTCAAAACAGATGAGTGTATATAGTTTCAAAGTGAACGATTGGGAAAAAGCACATGACATTGGTTCAGCATTTACAACAAAAATTAATAAAGATGATGAAGCTATCCAAGCAGAACACCCACCGTTCCATGCAAGTGAAGCGAGCGATTCTCTATACAAAACAAAACTAAATGTCGCTTCGTTCTTCTTAATCGGTACTTTCCTAGGTGTCATTTTCTTTATCGGTGCTGGTAGCGTTCTTTACTTCCGTATGTATACAGATTTAACAAATGAGCAAGAAAAGTATATAACGATTACGAAAATCGGCTTAACAGAAGCCGAGATGAAGCGTTCAGCGACAATTCAACTTGCTATCTTATTCTTTGTTCCATACATTATGGCATCGATCCATACGATGTTTGCGACAAAGATGTTGCAAGAAATATTAAATCTCTCATTATTCGCTGAGATTACAGTTGTACTTGTAATCTTTGGAACGGTTGAAATTCTCTTTTTCCTTTTAATTCGTTCCTTTTATATGCAAAAATTATCACAACATATTAAGTTTTAAAAATAGAAAGGTGATTATTATGGAAGAAGTATTACACATAAAAAACGTCTCAAAAGTGTATGAAGGAAAAGTCCCTCATACTGCTTTAAAAAATATAAATTTACACGTAGATAAAGGTGAATTCGTTGCAATTATGGGGCCGTCTGGAAGCGGAAAATCTACATTTTTAAACGTTATCTCTACAATTGATTCACCTACTTCTGGTGAAGTCATTATTAATGGAAAACAACCGCACACGTTCCGCAGAGAGAAGCTTGCTATTTTCCGTCGCCAAGAGTTAGGATTTGTTTTCCAAAACTTTAACCTATTAGATACACTAACAATCGGTGAAAATATCGTGCTACCTTTAACGTTAGATAATGTCCCTTTGAAAGAAATGGACGAGAAGCTCGATAACATTTCAACAAAACTTGGAATTGATCATATTTTGGACAAGCGTATTTTTGAAGTTTCTGGAGGACAAGCACAACGTACCGCAGTAGCACGTGCTGTTATTCATCACCCATCACTTCTACTTGCGGATGAACCGACAGGAAACTTAGATTCGAAAGCGGCAATTGATGTAATGGAATTATTTACGAAATTAAATAAAGAAGAAGATGCAACAATTTTAATGGTTACTCACGATCCGTTTGCAGCAAGTTATTGTAACCGAGTTATTTTCATTAAAGATGGTGGGCTTTACAACGAATTGCACCGCGGATTATATCGTGAGAAGTTTTATCAAGAAATATTAGATGTTTTAGCATTATTAGGAGGAAGACGTGGATGACGTTTTGGCAATTTGCATTTAAAAATGTCTCGCGTAATTCTAAAGCTTATTTCGCTTACTTTGTAAGTAGTGCATTTTCTATCATGGTTTTCTTTTCCTTTACTGTATACGCGTATCATCCGCGGTTACAAATTATAAATAAATTGCATGAACAAGATCCGCTCATGAACTTAGCTGGCATGGCACAGTTTATTATCGTTTTGTTCTCGTTCTTCTTTCTCTTATATTCTATCGGGACGTTTTTAAATGTACGAAAACAACAATTTGGTGTTTTAACTGTTCTCGGTATATCTCAAAAACAGTTAAAACGTCTTTTGTTTACTGAAAATATGATAATTGGAATGCTCGCTATCTTTGCAGGTATTCAAGGCGGCCTTGTGTTTTCTAACTTTTTCTTACTCGTTACCTCTAAATTAACAAGTGCAAAAGGCCTCTATTTATATTGGCCAACACAAGCAATTATCGTTACAACAGTAACTTTTATTATTTTATTTTTCATCGTTTCTACATTTACACCGATGTTCATTCGTACTCGTAAAACAACTCGATTAATTAAAAATAATAAAAATGAAAAAAACGAAAAAAGACCGTCTATACTCATTTCATTATTTGCCTTAATGTGTTTAGGGCTATGCTATTGTATTGCCGGTTACCCGCAAAGCTATATAACAGAAAAAAATTTACAAAACGGCTCTGTATACCTTATTATGTTATCTATTTTACCGCTCGTAGTAGTCGGAACATATTTATTCTTTTCACAAACATTTCTCCTCTTTATCTTTATCTTAAAAAAGCGGAGAAAGTTTTATATGAAACAAATAAACATGTTATGGATTTCAGATTTAGCTAGTCGTACTCGTAGTAATATTAATGTGCTCTTTATCGTTTCTATGTTATCAGCACTTGCATTTACAATTATTATTGGATTATTTGCCGCTAATAATAATACGAAAGCATCGATATTAGAACGATATCCTTTCCCCTTCACATATATGTCCAAAGATGGAAATTCATTTGAACAAAAACACATTGCTACAATTGAAACGGAGCTTACAAATGCAAATTTTCAATATAACAAATATAAGTTTACAGTATTAAAAGATACAGCTTTAAAAGAAGACATTGCTCTTATGAAAATGAGTGACTATAACACACTTGCAAAACAATTAAAAAGACCGGAAATAACTCTTGATTCTACACAAGTTTATATTATTTCTCGGTACTCGCCAGAGCTCTTAAATCTTGTATCAAATCCATTTGCAAAACAAAATACAATTACAATTGGATCTAATAAAAAGGAATTTCATATTAAAGGATTTATTAATAAAGGGATCGAACCAGCCTTTCTTTTCCCACATATAATTGTTGTACAAGATTATGTATTTGATAATATGATTCCTCATATTGAAACGACCATAGTTTATAACTACTTCGTTGAGAACTGGGAAGATTCAATTGTTCCGACGAAAAATATGTTAAAACATATTAGGAATGATACGGATAGCTTCTATGAGGCATATAAAGATACAGAATTGGCTCCTAACACCCCATTTGATATTTATACAGCTGCTGATGATCTAAACTACAGTAAAGGAAATTCAATTGCTACTTTCTTTATTTGGACATTTCTCGGCTTTATTTTCTTTATCGGGGCAGCCAGTGTTTTATACTTCCGTATGTATAACGACTTAACGACTGAAAAACAAAAGTACATTACGATTACAAAACTCGGCTTAACAGAATCAGAAATGTTTCGTTCTGCAACAATTCAATTAGGAATTTTATTTTTCATTCCTTATATAGTTGCTGGTATTCATACAATATTTGCGATTAAGTTTTTACAAAGCATGTTTTCTTTCTCTTTATTAAAAGAATTAATCATTATACTTACGTTATTCGGGATTATCGAGATTATTTTCTTCTTCTTAATCCGCTCCCTGTACATTAATAAATTATCACAGCATATAAAAATATGAATAAAATAGCCTTGTGCAATATGCACAAGGCTATTTTCAATAGTTTTTAATAATTAGCAGTATCCACCATAGCCGCCGCCATAGCCACCATAACCGCCGTAACCACAACCACCGCCGCCTCCGCCGAAGCAGCTAGCACCGATAATGATTAATAAAATAAACAATACGATTAGAAGCGCAAAACCGCCTCCGCAGCCACGTCTACGGTCGCAATCATCATGCCTGTGTTCACACTTTTCGCTCATTACTCTATTCCTCCTTTAGTATCATTCATAACAAGTTCAACTTGCTCTAAATGAGGGGATTCCATTTATATTATGTTTTCAGGGCAAATAGGAAGCTTGGCATTCCTAAAAACGGGCTTGTTTCGTGAAAAGAACCCCAACACAAAAAGAGGATACCTTTAAATAGGCACCCCCTTCTTTTAAACGAACATATTAAGTAAAAGTACAAAACCAAATGCAATAAATGATAATAATGTCTCAAGTACAGTCCACGTTTTAAACGTTTCCTTCACTGTTAATCCTAAATACTCTTTTACAAGCCAAAATCCCGCATCATTTACATGAGAAAACATTAATGATCCTGCCCCTGTTGCAATAACGAGCAATTCTAAATTTACACCAGACATATGCTGAATGACTGGTGATACAATTCCTGCCGCTGTCGTTAATGCTACTGTAGCTGATCCTGTTGCAATTCGAATTAATCCAGCTACCATGAAAGCTAATACAATTGGTGATAATGAAACATGCTCTGCCATTTGAGCGATTGCTGTTCCGACACCGCTTTCAATTAATATTTGTTTAAATCCACCACCTGCACCGATAATTAAAATAATTGAACCGACCGGTAATAAACTTTCATCTGTTAATTTTTTAATCATCTTTTTATCAATACCTTGTCGTATACCTAATAAATAAAACGCTGCGAAACATGAAATAAGTAAAGCGATTACCGGACTTCCTACAAATACTAAAAATTCAGTTATTTTATCCGGTAATGAAATATATGGTGCGACTACTGATAAAATCATTAAAACTACTGGTAATAAAATGATAAAGAATGAAGCTTTACGACTTGGTAAATCGGTAGATACTGTTGTAACACGAACAAGTTCTGGTTCATTTTCAGGTATAACTCGCTTATGTAGCCACTTTGCAAATACAGGCCCTGCGATAATTGCTGTTGGTAACGCGATAATTAATGAATACAATAGTACCTTCCCTAAATTCGCATTATAAATACCGATTGCTGTCATCGCACCTGGATGCGGCGGCACTAGCCCATGTACTATGGATAATCCCGCAATAACAGGCAAAGCAATTAATAATATATTTTGCTTCGTTGTTTTTCGAATAGAAATAACGAGTGGTAATAAGATGACGATCCCTACTTCAAAAAACACTGGAATCCCGATTACAAATCCAGCAAATAACATTGCCCAAGGTAATTTTTTTACCCCGAAGAATCGAATGAAGAAATCTGCTACTTGCATGCCAGCCCCTGAATCAGACATCATTTTACCCAAAATTGTTCCGAGAGCTAAAATACCAACTAAATGTCCTAGTACACTACCAACACCAGTTTCATAGGCAATCACTATTTTTGTTAAGTTCAGCCCAGACATAATAGCTAAAAACAAACTAGCAACTGTTAAACTAATAAATGCATGCCACTTCCACCACGATACTCCTAAAATAACAATTGCGATTGCAATTAACGTGACGATTAATAAGTATATATCCATATCCCATTCCCCTTCGATATGAAAAATTTTTACAAAAAAAGAGGGAATTAGTCCCTCTTCACTTTTTACACATCATAATTTACAACGTAATGCTGCATTTCCGTATTGTAGTAGCCTTCACTATATTCAATTACTTCGCCAACTTCATCGTAAGAATAGCGCATACGTTTTAATAATGCTGTCCCCTCTTTTTCACCTAAATATTCCGCAACGAAACTAGGTGCAAATCCAACAGCGAATTCATCTCTGAAGTTTTCTAAATGTATACCTCGGTCCTCGACTAAATCATAAAGCGATTGTAAATCAAAGTCCGATAAGTCTGTACTTGCCATTCGAGCTGAAAAATAGTGTGTATAATGAATGTACGGGGCATCATTTAAAGCGTATAGACGCTCGATTCTGAAACTCTCTTTGCCAAATAAACGAAATGGCACTGTCCCTTCTTCATTATGGACTACTTCTGCCTTTAACAATTTCTTTTGTACTTTATATCCTTCTTCCACTAACACTTCTGTAAATTTCTTACCCTTTGACAATTTTGTCGCAGAAGTATTACGAATCACTTTCGTTCCTTTACCGCTTTTCTTTTCCAAATACCCTTCTTGAACGAGTTCTTTAATTGCGTTTCGCACTGTAATTTTACTCACTTTGAACTCTTCTTCTAATTGTGGTTCAGAAGGAATATTTGTATGAATCGCATATACACCATGCAATATTCGATCACGAATAATATTTTTTATTTGTAAATATAATGGTCCTTTTTTTCTCGTTACGTTCACCGTTACACCCACTACCTTTCCACATCACCTACTGATGCCGTCATTGCCCGAAGTATATCTTTCTCTGATGACATTGGCGTATCACCGACGATTGTATGTGCAAGCATTCCAGCTGCTGACGCAAATGAAACAGCTTTCTCTGGTGCAAATTCTTCTATCTCGCCATGAATAATTCCGCTCGTATAAGCATCTCCAGCACCTATTCTATCATATACAGAAAACGTAAGTGTTTTTGCAAAAGTGAACGTCCCATCTTTACATATGAATCCGCGAAGTGAGTGTGTATTATCGCTATTAATAGAACGATGTGTACCAGCAATTGTAGCGATATGATATATTTCAGCCACTTTTGGAATAAGGTCAACAAGTTGTGCTTCTCGCTCTGTCTCTTCTGTTTTCATTCCAAGAACGAACATTGCATCTTTTTCGTTCATCATTACAATATCAGCTAGCCCTAGCATTTCTTCATAATGCGGTTTTGCCTGTTCATACCCATCTTCTCCCCAAAGCGATGGACGATAGTTGCAATCAAAAACAACAGTACCTCCGTTTGCCTTAACTGCCTTCGCCAAAGATTTCATATGATGACGCACAGTATCATTCATCGCAAGTGTAATCCCGCAAAAATGAACGATATCAATTTCTTTTGCGATTTCTTCAAATTGGTACATCTCTTCACATGCCGTATTGAAACTACTTTCTAAACGATTGGAATACGTAACGCGGCTTGCACGTACGCCAAACCCATTTTCTAAAAAGTACATGCCAACATATTTACCGCCCCTTGAAATAAACGGTGCCTGAATGCCTAACTTTTGAATATGCGATACCGCAGCATCTCCAACCGAGTTTTCCGGTAAAGTTGAAACAAGAAACCCTTCATGCCCTAGATGAGAAAGGGCCGCTGCAACGTTCACGCCTGTACCTGAAAAAGAATAATTTAGCGTATTAGCTTGCGACAACAATTCATATCCTGGTACTTGCAGGCGCATCATTACTTCGCCGAACGCTGCAATTTTCTTACGCATATTGATCAACTAACTTCCTCACTACCGCTAATAGTTCGCGAACATCTTCTACTTTCGTATTGCCAGTTTCTTTATCAATAATAGAAGAGTACACATGCGGGATAACTTGCTCTACGTTTGCTTCAAGCGCAATACGTACAATTGTTTCAAAGTTTTCTTTATCAATTCCGCCTGTTGGCTCTAATGCGAATCCTTCTTCCGCACAAGCTTTCGCAACTGCGCGATATTCTTCTTCGTGAGCCAAACCTTTCATCGGGAAGTATTTCAATGAATTTCCGCCCATATCACGTACAAGTGCGATCGCTGTTTTAATTGGAACGATTGCCTTTTCTTCTCCAGCTGCACTTATTGGACCAGTAGAAATATTTACGTAACCTACTTTTCCTGTTGGTGATACTAAACTATTAATCCAGCTATCTTTCCCGCCAAGATTTGCGCGCGTTGCCCCAACTGAAGGGAACACTTGGTTAATATGACTACCAGGATAATGCTTCGCAATTTCAGCTACAACCGCCGCTTGACGATTATCTCCAGCACCTAGTCCGATTGATACCGCGTCATCAATTTCTTTTCCGTATGCTTTCATCGCTGTAACTGCTTCTTCTACTGTCGGATAATCTTTTGATAACACGCCGACTACTACATAACCTTCTGCTGCTTCAAAAATGTTTTTCGCATTCTCGATATTGTTCGCTAATACATTTAATGCTACGCGGCCTTTATAAAAACGTTTTTGAATGTTTGTCATTTTAGTTTCCCCCTACAATTTCTCTCATTTTTTCTTCAATCACATGTATATCATCACCTTGAAGTGGACGTGGATCGATATCAAAGAACCCTTGTCTTACTCCGTAATCACGTGTGTAAATTGCGATTTCCCCTTCGCGTAACGCGGTCACAACATCTTTTGCAGTTTTATTTAATTCGTTCTCGTTAATATGAATACGCGCTCTAAAGATCGATCTTCCAGCTTCATCTTGAACGATTGTTACATTTACACCGTTTAACTCTTTCAGCGGCATAAGTACTTGCAACAATTCTTTTTCTTGTTCACTCTTATCTTCTTTCACTCCGTATTCATCCAGTGCTTGAAGTAAACCGAAAGTCGTCTCTTTCCCAACTTTCATACTTCTTCCGATGCAATGTAATTGCACCTTTAGCCATTCAATATATTTTCGTTTACCGCCAACAATACCAGAAGTAGGTCCTTCAATCGCCTTTGAACCGCTATAAATTGCTAGATCTGAATACTTCACATATTTTTGAATGTCTTCTTCAGCTGCCGCATCAACGATAAGTGGTACATTATTTCGCTGTGCAACTTCCCATGCTTCTTCAACAGAAATCATATTTTTTTGCACTGCATGATGGGATTTTACATAAAGAATAGCTGCTGTATTTTCACCAATCGCATCTTCAATATGCTCTGCTTTCCCTTCATTTGCGTAACCTACTTCAACGAGCTTACCGCCGCCTAAATAAATCATCGTTTCAACAGGAGCACCGTATTGAACGTTATGACCTTTCAGCATGATCACTTCATTTTTCGCAATAACCTCTTGATGAAGCCGTTCACTTTTACGTCGATTTCCTCCTGTCACAATACCAGCGATAGAAAGCGCAATTCCGCTCGATGCTGAGTTCACAACAACTGCTGCCTCTGAATCTAGAATGCTAGCAATATGGTCTCCCGCTTTATCTACTAAATCTGCAATTTCTACATAATTTTGTCCACCATGTTTCATCGCATCCATGACTGTATTTGTCGGAGCCGATACACCTAAAATACTCATTCTACCGCTCGCATTAATAACTCTTTTTAATCCATACTTAGCATTCAATGAATGACCCATTAATTACAACCCCTTTCGTATCAATTCTTCTTTCAGCAATGCGCTGATCCCCTTCTGAATCAATTAACGTAATCGGTTCATCTTTAACCGTAAACAAAGTTAAGTTCGCAATATCCCCTTCTTGAATGCGGCCAAGCTCTGGTTTTTTCAGCCATTCTGCCGCATTTTTCGTAACCGCATCAATCACTTCTTCGAGTGTGTAACCTAAGTAAAGGAATTTCGAAAGAACGTTAGCCATACTATAAACTGGACCGTGTATACGATTCTTCCGGTAAATATCTGTACTAATTGTATTAAGAGTAATGCCGTGACGCTTCGCTGCTTCTGCTACTTTAAAAGAAAAGCTAGCATTGCCATGCCCAACATCTAAGTGAACACCGCGATTCACTGCATCGATTAACACAGGTAGCGGTTTGCCTTCTTCATCAAATAAATTATTTTCTTTCCCGTTTAAGTAATGTGTAATGACATCATCTTTTTCTAAAAGAGGTACAACTTCCTCTATACGTGGAGGCGCTGAACCGATATGTACCATAATCGGTAATGATGTTTCACGAGATAAAGAGCGCGCTACGTGCAGCGGTTCAATTCCGCTATCACAAACGACACTTTTACTCATTCTCGCTTTTAACCCAACGATTACATCTTTATACTTTTCTACTGCATCTATTACTTTCTCTTTATCTATCCATTCCATATTGGATAATTCATCAATTCGTTTCAAACCGATGCGAGAAATATTTAAAAAGGCAAATAAATTCGTTTTTGCCTGTTCTCTACTTAATACTAAATCCGTAATGCGATCAGCCCCGCAGCTACCCGCATCAACAATTGTCGTTACCCCTTGCTTAACGCCAATTTCATCCACCTCATCGCCATACGGATCAAACTCTGGAAAAGCATGAACGTGCAAATCAATCCATCCACTCGATACGTAAGTACCTGCGTAATCAAGAACCTTTCCACCTTCGCCAAAACCAGCCTTCGTCACCTGTGCGATTTTATTATTTTCAACTACAATGTCAATCTCTTCCCCGTTCACACGTTTCACATTACGTAGCACGAATCGTTCTGTCATTGTATTTCCACCCTTTTCTATAAGAAGCCGTAAGAATACGCTTACATTAAAGTTTCATTTTTATATCTCTTTCTCACTTTTAGCGTAACATAAAAAAAGGAAGAAATAAATATAACGTTATAATGTTTAAAAGCGATTAAAAAGCTATCTATTTCAGATAGCTTTCTTCTCTATTCCTGAACCGTCACAATAACCCCGTCCATATTGTTCCCCGAAATTTCATACTGCTTATTCACCGGAACATTCACGTTCATACGATCTGAAACTTTATAATAAGAAACCGTATATTTCTTACCTTCCACATCCGTTGAGATCTCTTTTTTCTCTTTTAGAAAGTCCAAGTATTCCTCTAATGTAATTTTCTCTTTTTGCATAATCGCACTATGAGGTAAGCCTACATAGCGTATATGCCATGGCTCATATTGAATACCCGTAATATTACTTTTATTTTTCGGATAACGTAAAACAAATCCATATTTCCAGACGTTCTCTTCAATCCATTTTCCTTCAGGAGCCTTCTCCATTTTCTTCTGAGTAGACCCTACATCGAGTGATAACCCTAAATTATGTTCACTGTATCCTGCTGGGAGTGCATAATCAGATCCCATTTCTTTATATAATTTACTTTGTTCTTTAAAATCTCGATACCCGCTACTCATTAAGAAATGCTGTACTCCATCTTTGCCAGCTGCATCGACAACGTTTAAAAACTTTTTTACAATATCCTTTGATAAACGAAGATTTCTATCAAATACCACATAACCTCTTACTAATTCACTATTGTGATTTACATTTATAATGTCGGACCTAATGCTATCTTTTTTAACTGGGTAATCTTTATTAACTAATAATAGATTTCCCTTATAAATCTCTTCTTTTGTAACCTCTACCTTTTCAATATTCGCCGATTTTACCTTATTATCTTTTTCTGCAATTTTAACATCGATATCCTTTTGAAATAATGGTGATATATAAAAGCCTACACAGACTGTACATAATATAAAAAGAGAAATAAATACCCACTTTTTCATTTCTAGTTCCTCCTTAACGTAACTTACGTATAGAATAGAAAAAACTATTAAAATAAAAAGTGGGGTAAAGTTTAAATTTTTATTAAATCGCCTGATTCTCTTCTTTTGGTAATCTCACTTCAAATATCGTTCTAATTACATTACTTTCAGCAGAAATGGTACCGTTATGCTGCTCGACAATATTTTTCGCAATAAATAACCCAAGGCCTGTACTACCTTGCTGCTCTGATCTTGCCTTATCACCTGTATAAAACATATCAAATAAATATGGTAAATCCTCTTCTGGAATGCTATCTCCGTAATTAATAATTTGTACAACTACCTCTTCATGATCAATATATCCGTTCATATCAACAAAATTCCCATCATATCCGTAACGAATCGCATTCGTTAAAAGATTTTCAAAGACTCGAGCTAATAATTTCCCATCACCATTAATATGTAAGTGGGGCGCAATATTCAATCTCGCTTCTAAATCCTTTTTTTCTAATGACGGATACAATTCTTCCTCTAACTGTATAAGTAGTTCACTTATATCAATTGGTCTTTTTTCCAACTGCAACATGCCATAATTCATTCTCGTTATTTCAAATAATTCATCAATTAAGCTTTCAAGCCTTTCCGATTTCGTAAAAGCAATTGTGGAAAAATGTTTAATTTGTTCCTTCGTCAAATTCTCATCTTTAAGAATTAAATCTAAATAACCTAAAACAGATGTTAACGGTGTTCTTAAATCATGAGCTAAGTTAACAATGAGCTGATCCTTACTACTTTCCGCAAAGTCTCCTCGTTCAACTGCTTCTTTTAATTTCTCACTCGCTACATTTATTTCACGAGCAATATATCCAAACTCGTCATTTGATGAAACGCGAACTTGATTTGTAAAATCTCCGTTCGCCAAATGATGAATCCCGTTCGAAATCTCATCAAAATATTTTAAGTATGGTCTAGTAAGGAAGAAGAAAAACATAATGGATAGAGGGATGAAGATAATTAAAAAGAAATTAATATCCCCAATTTGTCTTACCATTGAACGAAATTGGGCTAAAGGATCCTCATAACGAACTACTAGCTTATAATAAATCCGTAATCCTTCATAAAGTAAATACGTTATGCCCGCAGCAAATATCATACTTAACGCAAATAGCATAACCATCTTCGAGCGAAAGCTTCTCATTTTTTTAGCCATTGAAAGTATACCCTACTCCCCACACTGTTTTTATTAACTTATTCTTTCTTTTATCTTCTCCAAGTTTTTTCCTCAAAGTACGGATATGTACCATAACTGTATTTCCACTCTCGTAATACCCTTCAGCCCATACTTGCTGAAATATATTTTCCACACTGTACACTTTCTTCGGGTGACTTGCTAATACATATAAAATATCAAATTCTTTTGGTGTTAATTCAATTGGCTCTCCGTACACATTTACTGTTCTTCGCTCAGGATCAATAGCGACTCCGCCAATTTCTAAAGCAGATTTATTCTCCGCTACTTTCGGTTGATTTAACGTAAGAAATCGGCGTAATTGTGCATTTACACGTGCGACTAATTCAATCGGTGTGAAAGGCTTCGTCATATAATCATCTGCGCCTAGAACAAGACCTGTCACCTTATCAAAATCAGATGTTTTCGCACTTAAGAAAATGATTGGCATGTGGTGCTTACCGCGAATCTGCCTCGTCACTTCATATCCATCCATTTTCGGCATCATAATATCTAAAACCACTAAGTCGATTGGTTGAGTTTGAATAATATGCATGGCTTCTTCTCCATCAGCTGCTTTAACGACGTGGTAACCCTCTTTTTCTAAATGTATCTCAATTAAATCAGCAATTTCCGCTTCATCATCAGCTATTAAAATTGAAATGTGCTTCATTTTAGTCCCCCTACTCCATTCTGTTTTCATACGCTCGATTGTACTGTGATAGTAAATGAAATTATATCGGCGATTTTCCAAATATATCGACCACAACTTGAATTATATCGGCGATTTTTCAATTATATCGACCGTAACTCGAATTATATCAGCGATTTTTCAATTATATCGACCGTAACTCGAATTATATCAGCGATTTTTCAATTATATCGACCGTAACTCGAATTATATCAGCGATTTTTCAATTATATCGACTTACCGACAATTAACGACAAAATCCTCCCGCTATTTGCGGGCATCCTGATTAAAGGTTCAATTTACCTCTCCAAAACAATCCGCTGCTTCGTGATTTTTTCTAGTCTCCCGCGGTCTACTTCATACTCAGTATCAACGCTTTGCGGTACAATTACTTTCCCGCCCTCAAGCATCACTTCCGGTGAAATAATATCTTTCTCCCAATGTCTGCTAGAAGCAGATATATCTCCAGGAATCGTAAAGTTCGGCAATGAAGCAAGCGCAACGTTTTGCGCTCGTGAAATCCCCATTTCCACCATACCGCCGCACCAAACCGGGATATTATGCTCCATACAATAATTATGGATTTGAATGGATTCTGTTAATCCGCCCACTCGCCCCGGTTTAATATTAACGATTTGGCAACTACCAAGTGTAATCGCAACACGTGCGTCTTCTAAACTATGGATGCTTTCATCTAGACAAATCGGCGTTTCAATTTTCTTTTGCAGTTGTGCATGATCAAGAAAATCATAATCCGCTAACGGTTGTTCAATCATCATCAATTGAAATTCATCTAGTCGTTTCAATTTCTCCGTATCCGCTAATGTATAAGCTGAATTCGCATCAGCCATTAACGGGATGTTCGGAAACTCTTTGCGAATTTCTTTCAGTAATTCGTAATCATGTTCCGGCTTTATTTTCACTTTAAAGCGCTCGTATCCTTCTTGCGCGTACTTCTCGAGTTGTTTTAACATAACCGGAATCGTATTGATCCCAATCACAACGCCGACTTCAATTTCAGTCCTAGTTCCACCAAGTAATGTCGCTAACGACTGCTTTTGACGCTTCGCATATAAATCCCAAACGGCACCTTCAATTCCGGCCTTTGCCATTCGGTTTCTCTTTATATGTTGGAACAAAGACGGTACTTCATTCGGATGAGAAATTTCAGCTTTCAATAAATCTGGTAATAAAAAATCCTGAAGTACATGTAGCGCTGTCTTCACCGTTTCTTCCGTATACCAAGGCTCAGAAAACGCAACGACTTCCCCAAAACCAACATATCCATCCGTATCTTCTAATTCAATGACGATACTTTCACGTTTTTCGTAAGTTCCGTAACTTGCGGCAAATGGGATAACGAGCGGCATTTCCGTTATATAAAGTGTTGCCTTTTTTATTTCCACCTACATCTCCTCCACTAATTGTCTTAACTCTCGTCTTAACAATTTCTTCGAAGCATTTCGTGGTAATTCCTCTAAGAAACATGCTTTCTTCGGCACTTTATATTTCGCTAATTTCTCTTCGCAAAAACGAAGAATTTCTTCTTCTGTTACCTCTCCACTTTTTACAACAAAAGCAGCTGGTACTTGGCCCCAACTTTCGTCCTTCATACCGACAACGCCCGCTTCCACTACCGCTGGATGAGAGAGCAATACTTCTTCAATTTGAGCTGGATATATATTTTCCCCACCAGAAATAATTAAATCACTGCGGCGATCTAATACGTATAAAAATCCTTCCTCATCTAAATAACCGAGGTCACCAGTATGAAGCCAGCCATTTCTGATCGCCTCACGCGTCGCATCTTCACGGTTAAAGTAGCCACCTGTTACGTTCGGTCCTTTTACAACAATTTCACCTTCAGCACGGGGCGGCACTACTACGCCGTCTTTTTCAATACGAAGTTGGCATTGAAATAGAGGTTTTCCAGCTGATCCTACTTTCGTTAACATATAATCTGCTGATAACGTACAAATTTGCGACGACGTTTCTGTCATACCGTACGTTTGATACACAGGAATTCCTTTTTCCACACACGTTTCTAATAATGGTTTCGGCGCTGGTCCTCCCCCAAGTAACATGCATCGTAAAGAAGATGGATATGTTACTTCTCCAAGTCGTTCTAATAAATCTGTTAACATTTTAGAAACGACAGAAATAATCGTAACGCCTCTCGTTTGAAGTGCTTTATGAATAAAATTAGCATCATATTTCGGAACGAGTAAAATGCGCATACCATACATAATATTTTTCATTAAAAGAGATAGCCCGCCAACATGGAACATTGGCATACAAGCTAACCAACAATCATCTTCGCGAAGCCCTAAATTAAGCGCGGAACCGACTGCACTTGCCCAGTGGTTACCGTACGTTAAAATAACGCCTTTCGGTTTCCCTGTCGTCCCTGACGTATAAATAATTGTCATCGCTTCTTCTAAAGAGAATTCTTCTTGTATAGATGCTTCCGCCTTCGGTCCATTCATCACTTCAGCAAATGAATATACGGGAACATCCTTAGCCCCAAAATCTTGATCCGTCACTAAACAAACAACTTCAGCATCATCCATTTGCCAAAGTAGCTCTTCTCTTGAAAGACGCGTATTTAAAAGCACAGCTACTGCACCTACGTAAGATAAGGCGTGAATAACTGTAATCATCTCCATACCATTTTTCATCAGAACAGCCACCTTTTGCGCCCGCTTCACTCCTACATGTGAAAGTTGTTCACAAACAGATACTACTTTTTCATGCAGCTGCATAAAAGTAACCTTTTCATCCTCTATTTCAATTGCAGTGCGATCTGGTGTTAAAAATGCACGTTGCATTAACCAATTCGGCATCGTCTCCATTATTCATTCTCCTTTCATGAAAGAAAGAGACTTGATATAAAATCAAGTCTCTTAGTTGTTTTGTTTCCGGTTTTGATCTTCGGGCTGCGTCTCACATTGTGTGCGGGGCAAAAAGCGCCTCTTTATCAGAAGCTCCATCCCCCTCACATTCTAAGCGAGCCGCTTCCGCTTTTGATCACGGGAAACGAGGGAATTGACCGAAGTCCGGAGTACGTTTTTCTTTGAACGCGTCGCGGCCTTCTTTTGCTTCGTCAGTTGTGTAGTACAATAACGTTGCGTCTCCAGCTAGTTGTTGTATACCAGCTAAACCGTCTGTGTCTGCGTTGAATGCAGCTTTTAGGAAACGAAGTGCCATTGGGCTGTTTGCTAAAATTTCTTGTGACCATTGTACTGTTTCTGCTTCAAGTTGCTCTAATGGTACAACTGTGTTTACTAAGCCCATATCAAGCGCTTCTTGTGCGTTGTATTGACGGCATAGGTACCAAATTTCACGAGCTTTCTTATGGCCTACCATACGAGCTAAATAACCAGCTCCGTATCCACCGTCAAAGCTTCCTACTTTAGGACCTGTTTGTCCGAATACAGCGTTGTCTGCAGCGATTGTTAAGTCACATACGATATGAAGTACGTGTCCACCACCGATTGCATAACCTGCTACCATTGCGATAACTGGTTTAGGGATTGCGCGAATTAGACGTTGTAAGTCTAATACGTTTAAACGTGGGATTTGGTCGTCACCTACATAGCCACCATGACCGCGAACTTTTTGGTCGCCGCCAGAACAGAATGCACGTCCACCTTCACCTGTTAAAATGATAACGCCAACATTTGCATCATCACGAGCGTGCGCAAAAGCATTGATTAACTCCATTACCGTTTTAGGACGGAATGCATTATGTACTTCAGGGCGGTTAATCGAAATCTTTGCGATGCCATTGTATGTTGAATAAATAATATCTTCGTAATTGCCTTCTTTTACCCATTCAATAGTCATTACTATTACCTCCTTTTATATTTCTGATCTCCTCTATAAGTGCAACTTCCTTCTTGCTGAAAAAAGCATCACTGCATAGTTTTTAGAAATCCCTTTACTATTGTATCAAACTTTTCCGGTTGTTCCACATGAATTGCATGGCCAGCACCATCAATTTTGACAAAATTCGCGCGAGGGATGCATTTTTCTATGTTTTTTAATAGGCGAAAGAACTTTTCATCGCTTTCTCCATTCAGTAAAAGGACAGGCATTTTTAAGTTTTGCAATTCGTTCCACCATGAAGGCTGAGCCCCTGTTCCCATGCCACGAAGGCTATTTGCAAGTCCTGTTGGATTATTAGCAAGCCGTTCTTTTCGCACCGCTTCTTTTACGTTTTGCGCTAAACGTTGTTGCGTTTCAAATAGCGGAATATTTTCCCACATCGATACAAAATTTCGGATGCCTTCTTGCTCGATTTTATCGGCAAGTCGTTCATCTTTTTCCTTGCGTTCTTTTCGCTCTTCCTCACTCTCAAGTCCAGCTGTACAGTTTTCTAAAAGAATAGAACGCACATATCCTGGATATAAGCATGCCATCGTAATCGCAAGTCTACCACCCATTGAATAGCCAAGTACATGTGCATTTTCAATATGAAGATGATCCAGTAGTTCCTTCATGTGCAGCGCCACATTTTGAATATCATAATGCGTCACCTCTTCAGGACTTTCCGTTTTCCCGTGTCCAACAATGTCTACTAGAATGACTTGAAACTGCTCGCTCCAAGAAGGAATAAAGGAACGCCACGTTTCCATGCTTCCCGTAAAACCATGAAGAAGTAGAAGTGGTTCCCCGCTTCCGGCTACTTCATATTCATACGATACACCTTGCAATGTTACTTTCATTTTGATTCACCTTGCAAAGATGTAGTAATAACGTCCATTGTTTTTGTCCATAATTCACGATGTAATTTCAAGTTTTCTTCGCGATTCGTACAAATTTCCACAACGTGTAATCCTTTCGTTGTCGTTCCAGTTTGTACTTCTTCTCGGAAGTTTTCCCATCCATCTACACGGCTAAATGAACCACCATACATTTTGACAACATGCTCGTAATCAAGCCCAATTGGTGTTCCAAATAATGATTCGAAATGTTCCTTTTTCTCGTATTGTGGTAAGAATGAGAAAATACCTCCACCATCATTATTTACAACAACAATCGTTATATTTAATTCATGTAATTTTGCGGCTAATAATCCGTTTAAATCGTGATAAAATGATAAATCACCGATTACTAATACGAGCGGATCACAAATAATACTCGCTCCTAAAGCTGTTGAAATAATTCCATCAATACCATTTACACCGCGGTTCGCCATTACTTGAATGTTTTTATCCGACGTGAAGAAAAATGAATCTGTATCGCGAATTGGCATACTATTACTCGCAAATAACGTTGCCCCTTCTGGTAATACGCGTACAATATCCGTAATGACTTTTCCTTCAAATGCAGTTTCATATGTTTCCATTTCACGAAGCGTTCCCTTCGTTTTTTCGTTTATATGTTGCCACATTCCGAACCAATCATTCTTTTTCATAATTGGCATTTTATCTATTAATGCCCTGCAAAATCCAATGTCACTAGCTTGTACAACTTCTGTCGCAACAAGAGCTGGATCTCTCCATTGTCCAGATTCATCGACAACGATATGAACAGCTTTCGTTTGCTTTTTTATAAACTGTGTTAATGCTTTAGAGATAGGCATACCACCAAAGCGAATTAAAACTTCCGGTTTCCACGTTTCTTTTAACAGTTCATTTCGTAAAAATGTATCGTAACAATCGATCACCATCGTTTTATCGTGATGTCCGCTACGAATATTAGAAAGTGGATCTGCTAAAATTGGATACCCTGTTTTCTCAGCTACTTTCATAACAACTTCTGTGATTTCTGGATGACTGCCGTCTCCACAAATAATAAGCCCCTTTTCCATATTTGAAAGGCGCCCTACAAGAGAATTTACATATTCACTCGGCATCGTCACATTTCCTTGCTGAACTACTCCTGTATATTCACCACGCCCTTTATCCCATAAGCTTTCTAATGAAAAATCTGGGATTAACGGCTCGCGAAGCGGAAAATTGAGATGGATAGGTCCTTGCGGTGCTAGAAGTGCGCTTGCTATCGCACGCTGTGTCGTCATACGAGCGTAATGATACATCGTTTCGCTCGCCTCCGGAAGTGCCATCTCCATAAATTGCTTCACAAAAGTACCGTATAAATTAAATTGATTCATCGCCTGTGGTGCACCCACATCTCGTAATTCATGCGGTCTATCCGCCGTTAATACGATAAGCGGCACTCGTGAATGAAACGCTTCACATACAGCTGGATAATAGTTCGCAGCTGCCGTCCCTGACGTACATAATAGTGCAACAGGACGTTTTTTTGCTTTCGCAATACCAAGCGCAAAGAATCCTGCTGATCTTTCGTCTACATGTAAATATGTTTTTATTCCTTCATGTTGTTCCATTAGTAAGGCAATCGGCGTTGACCGTGAGCCTGGACTAATAACAACATCACATACATTTAGACGCGTCAGTTCGTCCACGAACGCGCCTAAATAATATGATAATGCTTCTATATGATTGTTCATTTCATTAATTCCTCCAAAGCACCAAGCATCGGTCTAAACTTCAAACTTGTTTCTTCATATTCAAGCTGCGCTACTGAATCAATTACGATACCACAGCCGGCAAATAAGGATGCTTTCTCGCCGTTTAATAATCCGCAGCGAAGTGCAACCGCAAATTCACCATTTCCTTCATCATCTATAAAGCCAATTGGGGCACCATATAATCCTCTATCTAAAAGCTCTACATCACGGATTAATTTCAACGCCTCATGACGAGGTGTACCACCAAGAGCTGGCGTTGGATGTAATTCTTCTACCATCGCTAAAAGACTTGCATCGCCTTTTGCTTCTACTGGCGTATATAAATGGATTAAATTTTTCGTCGTTAATAAGCCTGGGCTCTCCGGAATATTAACAGATTCGCAATGCTCACTTAGCACACCTCGAATCATGTTAACTACATAACCGTGTTCAGCCAAATTCTTTTCATCATGAAGAAGCGTCTCACCATTTTGTTTACTTTCTTCTATAGAATTGCCATGACCAATTGAACCAGCAAGGCACATCGATGTAAACTTCTCGCCTTCTTTTCGAATCAATCGCTCAGGTGTCGCCCCTAAGAAGCATGCTCCTTTATAATCAAAAGAAAATACGTAACAATCCGGTTGCCCAATGCGAAGCGCTTCTAAAACAAGAACGGAATCAATATGCTGATCCATCGTTAATTTTAGCTCTCTTGCTAATACAACCTTCTGCACGTTCCCTTGCTTCATTTCATCCTGAACTTTTCCAATCGCATTCATCCAGCCCTTCGGATCAACTTCTACTTTAGAAGTAACTGTTAATTTTGATCCTTCTAGTGCACATTTACTCTCTTGTAAAATTCTCTCTTCTACAGAAATAATTTCGTTATAAAGAGTTTCTGCACAATCTTCAGCTGAAACGAACTGATTAATGGTTAACCACGCTTTTTCATTTTTTACAGTTAATAAAAATGCTGGTAGTGAAAATGTAGTATCATCAAATTCTTTCCAAAGATTCGTTTTTTCTTTTTCTTGGTCAAATGAAAATCCACCAAATAAAAGAGGACCTGTTCCAAATTCATATCCTTCTCTTTGTACAAATGCTTTCTCTTTCACTTTATCCCACTCGTCACGAGCAGTTTGAAAGCGTTTGTGAGAAGAATTTGCTATAGTGAAAACAGAGCCAATTCCAGCAAATATTACATGCTGAGCTGGGTCTGCAAAATAACATCTATTTTCGAATGAGACCCTTTTTCCTGCTGCATAAAACAGAAGTGGATCCACCCAATCTATTTGTTTTACAAAACTAACTAATGTTTTTTCATCAGTCGCACGCTTAATAGCTGTAACAAGAACTTCTTGTAAGCCTTTTTGTTTCGTTTGAATCACAATTGTCTCCCCCCTATGGGCGAAAAATAGTCATAATTACGCTTGATTTTAAGATACACCTCAAAGGAAAGGCCTGTCAACGTTTAGCATTTCTGAGAAATTCACCTTCTCTTCCTAGAAAATAAACGTTGACACTAAATGATGCTTTTTCTACACTTAATTGTGTACAATATGTGACCAAGGAGGGTTCAACATGGAAATGAACGTCGAAACGAATTCCTCTCCTACAGCGCAAAAGCCAAGTAAACAAACCGGCTGGCGCATTTGGTGGAGTTTATTACGTCCCCATACATTAACAGCAGCTTTCGTTCCTGTTTTCATCGGAACAGTTTATGCAATGCAGGTCGGAGGTATAAATCAAATACATCTTCCTCTTTTCTTTATGATGCTTCTTGCTTGCCTTCTCATTCAAGCAGCAACGAACATGTTTAATGAATACTTTGATTATAAAAGAGGACTCGATCATGAAGGTTCAGTTGGAATCGGCGGTGCTATCGTCCGCGATGGCATTAAACCAAAAACCGTGCTTAACTTAGCATTCGGATTTTTAGGCATCGCAACGCTATTAGGTGTTTATATTTGTATGAACTCTAGCTGGTGGCTTGCTGCAATCGGTCTTGTTTGTATGGCCGTTGCTTACCTTTACACTGGCGGCCCCATTCCAATTGCATATACACCATTTGGAGAACTAACAGCAGGATTATTTATGGGTGTCATTATTATTGGTATTTCATTCTTTATCCAAACAGGGGCAGTAACATCAGAAGTGATTTTATTATCTATTCCAAGCTCCATTTTAATTGGTGCAATTTTACTATCTAACAATATTCGTGATTTAGATGGTGATAAAGAAAATGGTCGTAAAACGTTAGCAATTCTCGTTGGACGCGAAAGAGCAGTTGGTGTACTTGCTTCTATGTTCATCGTTTCCTACATTTGGACAATCGCTTTAATCATCGTTAACATCGTATCACCATGGATGCTTATCGTATTCTTAAGTGCACCGAAAGCATTTAAAGCGACGAAAGGCTTTATCGGCAAAAGCATTCCAATGGAAATGGTACCTGCGATGATTTCAACAGCAAAAACAAATACAATTTTCGGTCTCCTAATGGGAATCGGATTATTGCTTGGATACTTCCTATAAAGTGAAACTTTAATCAGTGGGGATTTTCTTCACCCTCACTGATTATTAGTTGAACCAATCGGGCGTTTACGGGCAGTTGGTCTCCCACCTAACTTCTTTGCTCCAGCCAAATTTTAAGGTGGGAGTTTTACTGCCCGTTAATGCGGGATAAAAAGGAGCTGCTTACGCAGCTCCTTTTTTCATATACCAACTTCCCAGCTGAAATTCATCTCATAATTCCTACTCCGAACGCTCATACTATGTAAAGAAACCGAATTGTAGGAAGGTGGACGACTATGTTAACTCCACAACAAATAAATCAATTTAAATCTATTTTAGAAAAACAACAGCAAGAAGTTGAACAAACGATACAAACTCATGAAAATGAAAACCGTGCATCTGAACGTGATTCAGTAGGAGAATTGTCTAGCTATGACAACCATCCAGGTGATATGGCTACAGAATTGTACGAACGTGAGAAAGATTTCGGACTCATCGAATTTTGGCATAAACAGTTAGAAGATACGAAACATGCTCTGCAAAAAATTGAAGCTGGTACGTACGGAATTTGCGAAGTGTCTGGTGAGGAAATTCCATTTGAAAGATTAGAAGCAATGCCAACTGCTACAACGTGTATTCAGCACACTACAAATAAATTAGATATGAACACGCGCCCAGTTGAAGAAGAGGTGCTAGCTCCTTCGTTTCACAAGCACGACGAAGATCATTCTGTTGAATACGATGCTGAAGACGCTTGGCAAGACGTCGCAAATTACGGAACATCAGAAACACCCTCCGATTTAGAAAGACAGGATTCAAAAAACTATAACGGTATGTATGTAAATAGTGAAGAAAATGTTGGTTATGTAGAGGATTTCGAAAACTTTATCGGAACAGATATGTATGGAAAAAACCCACAAGTTTTCGCTACAGAGGAACATGAAGAATATGAACAATTGCTTGATGATTTTGAAGAACGCACCTTTAAAGGTGAATTATCTTCAGATGAGTCTAGTTCTAAAGCATAAAAAAAGCATTCCGAAGTTCGGAATGCTTTTTTTCGCTAGCTAATTAGTTTTTTGTAACGTTAGCTGCTTGTGGTCCGCGGTTTCCATCAACGATTTCGAAAGAAACTTCTTGACCTTCTTCTAAAGTTTTGAAGCCGTCGCCTTGAATAGCTGAGAAATGTACGAATACGTCTTCTCCGCCTTCAACTTCGATGAAGCCAAAACCTTTTTCGCCGTTAAACCATTTAACTTTACCTGTTTGCATGTCATGTACCTCCTAAATAAAAATGAAACTATGAATCCACATGAAAAGGTGGATATAAAGGACATGAATGTATAACAAGCTTACAGCCTTTAATACAACGTGCTTTATTTCCGTACCACATTATGTAGCTCAATAGTGTTTTCACTATATCACGCTGAATCCAAAACGTCAAATGAGAATACTTTCATCCTATCATTTTTTATAATCCTAGTATAATCTTAAATTTCCATTCTATTTTTATTCAAAAATTAACAAAACTACAGTATTTTAATTCCGTTGATTTCTGTACAATATAATTACTACATATGATGAGGTGAAAAAATGCAAGCACATGAAATCGAGTATAAATTATATGGCGATGATATGCAGTTTGTTGAAATTGAATTAGATCCAGAAGAAAGCGTTATCGCTGAGGCTGGCGCAATGATGATGATGGAAGATCATATCGAAATGGAAACGATTTTCGGTGATGGTTCTGGACCATCTAGTGGTCTATTCGGTAAATTAATGGGCGCAGGTAAACGTCTCGTTACAGGTGAAAGTATGTTTATGACTGTATTTACAAATACAGGTCATGGCAAACGACACGTATCATTCGCCGCTCCTTATCCTGGAAAAATTATTCCTGTTGATTTAACAGAATATCAAGGAAAAGTAGTCTGCCAAAAAGATGCATTTCTTTGTGCGGCAAAAGGTGTTTCTATCGGAATCGAATTTACAAAGAAAATTGGAACTGGTTTCTTCGGTGGTGAAGGTTTCATCATGCAGAAACTTGAAGGTGACGGACTCGCTTTCATGCACGCAGGCGGAACAGTATATAAGCGTGAATTGAAACCTGGTGAAAAACTTCGCATTGATACAGGTTGTCTCGTTGCAATGACAAAAGATGTTAACTACGATGTTCAATTCGTTGGAAAAGTAAAAACAGCTCTATTTGGCGGCGAAGGTTTATTCTTCGCTACGCTAGAAGGTCCTGGAACGGTTTGGATTCAGTCCTTAACACTTAGCCGCTTAGCAGCACGCCTTACAAGCCCAGCAGCTCAAAATAGCGGTGAAGGCAGCGTTTTAGGCGGACTTGGTCGCCTTTTAGATGGGAAAGAATAAAACACTAGAAAAAGATAGTCCCCTCCTTCATAGGGAACTATCTTTTTCTTTTGGACTGTATAAACCATTTTGAATCATATAGTATTCCATCGCTTTATTAAGCCATGTCTCTTCTTCCTATAATAAGATAATAAAATTGTTTAAAAAACAAATAAAAGTGTTATAAAGTATAGAAATAGTACTTGACGGATTTGTATTATATACTTATATAAATAAGAAATACATTTAAGTGTGGGGCTGATTAAGTGTTTAAATATAACGTATGTTTCTTAAAAAGTAAGGATAAAGTCTTGATGTTGAATCGTGAAAAGGCACCGATTATGGGCGTGTGGAACGGTGTTGGTGGCAAAAATGAAATAGGTGAAACTGCTGATGAGGGTGCAATTCGTGAAGTGTTTGAGGAAACAGGATTCAATGTAAATCAGTACTATTCAAAGGGGATCATTACATGGAATACTAGTGATCATAAAAAAGATGGATTATATGTGTATTTATTTGAAGTAGATACAATATTAGAGAGTGAATCTATAAAAAAAACTAGAGAAGGTATTCTCGATTGGAAGCAAATCGATTGGATACTGAATCCCTCTAATTTAGGGATTGCTGAAATGGTAAAAGAATATTTACCTGTTCTATTAGAAAAAGCGGGCGATTATTCATTTGAATATAAAAATGATATATTAATACTTGTAAAATAAAAGTTTTTACATACAGATTTCATAATTAAACACCTTTATTATCTATTTTTAATGAGGAATTTAATAAAGAAACTTAAAGAGTCTTGCTACATGTGAATTGTAATAAGGCTCTTATTTTGCTATTTAAAATTAAACACTTATATTCTCTCTATACACTTCCTCATTACAAGTATATCGCACCATCTTATTATAATATTTTCATAAAACCCTTCTACATCCTCTACTTTTTCACTTAAAGAATACACCGCCTCTTCTCCGCGACATACTTAAGAGTTACCTTCATATGCTGACCGACAAAGTTTTGAACTTCTGGATCATCAACTGGTTTTCCAAATAGCCTTTTTTCAAAAAGAATGAATCAAGTCCCTCACTGCATATATTGAACTATACCTTTTCTTAAGGAGGGCTTTCTTGATGCGTACTCCTTTATCCTTCGATAAAGATACTGCCATACTGTTAGCATCTTGCTGCGATCTAACGTATGAACAATATAAACAAAATGGGATTTTTGAAATACCTGATGGATTCCAATATGTACAAGGCTTTCAAGGAAAAGCGATTCAAACGATGGAATGGTTTGGGTTCATATTAGAATCTGAGGATACGATCATTGTAGCTTTCAGGGGCACACAAACAGATACAGATTGGATTATCGATTCACTCGTCAACCAAAGGCCATACCCATACGCTTTAAATAGCGGAAATGTCCATAACGGCTTTCTTTCAATTTATGAATCTTGCCGGGATCCTATTATGGATATGCTCGTGTCATTACCAGCCCATAAGAAACTTCTTGCAACAGGCCATAGCTTAGGAGGTGCACTCGCTACACTACACATACTAGATGCACGTATAAATACTGCCTTCGCACAGTACGGTCTTTATACATTTGCCTCTCCAAAAGTTGGAGATATCGCCTTTCGAAATTATTATAAACTGCAAGTAGCTAGTAGCTTTCGTTTCGTCAACTTATTCGATGTCGTTCCACTTCTCCCTCCCCGAAACATAAATTTTAATGATCGTGATTGGGAATATGCACACGTTCATCACAACATGACATTTACGAAAAATACAAAATCCATTACGAATAATCATTCCATTACAACATACAAAACATGTCTGACCTCTCATTTTTAACCAGTAAACAATTGGAAATTCAATATTTGTATACTATAATAATCTATGAAATTACTTTCGGATGAGGGGACCTTACATGCTAAAATTTATCTTTGCACTTTTTCTTATAATAATTTTTTCGTTTACAGGTTTCTTTACATTTTCATACTTTGCGACAGGGGAATATGGCGGAACAGGTATAATATATACGTTCATGCCTTACCTTTCTTAAGCAAAATAAGTAAAACGAGCTTAATCTCATTAAGCTCGTTTTATTTTTCTAAGCAAGCGTATCCCTGTTTTAAAAGTGAATAAATAAAAGCCCCTTCAAAAGGGGCTTTCATCTAAAAAAGTTTAACAGTATTACCAATACCCCAAATTTCATTACTGTACTGCAAAATTGTTCGATCACTCGCAAAATGCCCCGATTGTGCAATGTTCAAAATCGACATTTCCAGCCATTTCTGCCTATTTTCGTATGCCCTTCCGACAGCTTCTTGTCTTTCAGCATATGGGCTAAAATCTCGAAGAACGAAGTATTCATCATTTTGAATAACGAGAGAATCATAAATCGCTTCAAATTCAGCTCCCGACTGTGCAAAGAAACCATTCGTTAACTGATCTACTACTTTTTTAATATGCATATTGTGGTGATAATAGTCACTTGCACGATATCCACCATTTTGGTAGTAATGAAGAACCTCATCCGCTGTTAAGCCGAAAATGAAGCAGGCATCATCACCGACCCGGTCTTTTATTTCAATATTAGCTCCATCTAACGTTCCGAGTGTAATTGCACCATTCATCATGAATTTCATGTTACCTGTTCCCGATGCTTCTTTACTCGCAGTTGAAATTTGTTCACTTACATCTGCCGCCGGGAATATATCTTCCGCTAAAGAAACTCGGTAGTTTTCTAGAAAGATAACTTTCATAAATTGACTTACGTACGGATCGGTATTTACTTTTCTTGCAAGCTCATTTATTAATTTAATAATTTTCTTCGCATAATAATAGCCCGGTGATGCTTTCGCTCCAAAAATAAAAGTACGCGGGTAAAATGAAAAACTAGTATCCTCTTTTAAACGGTTATACAAGTATAAAATATGAAGAACATTTAATAACTGTCGTTTATAGGCATGTAGCCTTTTCACTTGCACATCAAAAATAGAATTTGGATCAATAGTGATCCCCATTTTATTATGAATGCGCTCCGCTAAAATAATCTTACGCTCTTGTTTTACCCCTGCAAGCTTTTCTTGAAAACTAGTATCATGTATGAAGTTTTGCAGTGCTTGCAGCTTAATTGGCTCTTTCTTCCACTCTTCACCAATCGCTTCCGAAATAAGATTCGTCAGCTGCGGATTCGCCTTCATTAGCCAGCGCCTATGAGCAATTCCATTCGTTTTATTATTAAACTTATCTGGATAAAATTCATAGAACAATCGCATTTCACGCTGCTTTAAAATTTCTGTATGAATTTTCGCCACACCGTTAACGCTATGGCTACCAACAATCGCTAAATGAGCCATTTTCACAAGATCATGCGCAATAATGGCCATGTCCTCAATACGCTTCCAATCGTACGAATAACGGTCCCAAAGCTCATGACAGAAACGTTCATTAATTTCTTCAATAATCATATAAATTCTCGGTAATAACGGTTTGAAAATGTGAATTGGCCATTTCTCAAGCGCTTCTGATAACGTCGTATGATTCGTATAGGAAATCGTCTGCGTTGTTATATGCCAAGCTTCTTCCCATGTCAATTTTTCTTCGTCTAATAAAATACGCATAAGTTCTGGAATTGCTAGAACCGGATGTGTATCGTTTATATGAATTGCGATTTTTTCATGTAACTGACGAAGATTACCGTGTCTCTCCCTATGCATACGAACGATATTTTGCAAACTTGATGATACGAGGAAATACTGTTGTTTCAAACGAAGTATTTTCCCCTCATCATGCGTATCATCTGGATATAAAAATTCCGATACGGCCTCTGTTTCACGCTTATATTTCAAAATATCCTTACAATTTTGCGGGAAAGGAACTGGCTCCGCATTCCAAAGCCGAAGCGTATTTACAGTACTTGTTTCATACCCTATAACTGGAACGTCATATGGTACTGCCATAATAACTTCTGCATTTGTATGCCTGAACTCTAAACGTCCATCAATTTCTAGTGGTTCAACGTTTCCAAAATAACTTACTTCTACGGCTTGGTCATACCTTCTTACTTCCCAAACGTTTTCATGAAGAAGCCACTGTTCTGGAAATTCTACTTGATAGCCGTCAACAATTTTTTGATCAAACAGGCCATGCTTATAACGAATACCACAGCCATGTCCTGGTAAGTTTAAAGAAGCGAGTGAATCGAGGAAACAGGCTGCTAAACGTCCAAGGCCACCATTACCAAGGCCAGCATCTGCTTCAATCTCTTCTAACTCTTGCAAAGAAATTCCAAGTTCAGAAAGCCCCTTTTCACATACATCTCGAATGCCTAAATTTAATATGTTACTGCCTAGCAAACGCCCAAGTAAAAACTCAATGGACAAATAATACATTTGTTTTTGATCTCCAGAACGATAACTTTCATTCGTTGCAATCCATTGACTATTCATATACTCACGTACCATATGACCAAGCGTATTATACTGATCACGAGTTGTAGAATCTTTGAAACTTTTCCCATACATCATTTCTAATTTTTCTAGAAAAGCGGATTTAAAGCTTTCAACATGAGTAAACATTTTTTCACCACCTCAATGTTATTCCATGAGACTTTTATACAATTTCTTGTATGCAAGAGCAGATTTCCCCCAGCTATAATCTTCAGTCATCGCTTGCTTTACAAGCTTATCCCATACCGGTTTATCTTGATAAAACTCAATTGCACGAAGAATTGTATGTAACATGTCATGCGCATTAAAATTCGTAAAGCTAAAGCCATTCCCAATTCCAGTTTCCTCATCGTAAGAATGTACAGTATCATTTAATCCGCCTGTTTCTCTTACAATTGGAATCGTGCCATATGCTAGCGCAATAAGTTGTCCAAGTCCACACGGTTCAAACAGCGATGGCATTAAAAACAAATCGCTTCCCGCGTACACTTGGTGCGCTAACGCTTCATTAAATCCAATATATACTTTTACCTTTTCTGGATATTCGTATGCCATCCATTCAAAGAACTGCTCGTATTCAGAATCGCCTGATCCCAAAATAATACATTGTACATCTTCTTCCATTATTTCACGGAATACAGTACGTACTAGATCAAGCCCCTTTTGCTTCGTTAATCGTGTTACCATCGAAATAACTGGTGTATCTTCTTTTTCTGGTAAACCAAAATAACGCTGCAATGCGCGTTTATTTTCACTCTTTTCCTCTAATGACTCTGCACTATACTGAGCCGTAATATATGGATCTGTTTCTGGATTATATACACTCGTATCAATTCCATTTACAATGCCACTAAGCTTATCGTTATGCTTTCGTAGCAATCCATCTAACTTCTCACCGAAAAACTCATATTGAATCTCTTCTTTATATGTCGGGCTAACCGCTGTAATTTGGTCAGATGCGATAATACCGCCTTTCATAAAGTTCACGTTTCCATAAAACTCAAGCTGTTCACTATGAAAATATTCATGACCAAGCTCCAGTAAGTCGTACATCACTTCAGGAGGAAATACACCTTGGAACTGCAAGTTATGAATCGTATATACCGTTTTAATATGCTCATATAACGGGTTATCTTGATACTTTTCACGAAGTAAGAAATTAACCATAGCTGTATGCCAATCATGGCTATGAAGAACATCTACTTCGAAATCAAGATGCGGAATACACTCTAAAACTGCTTTTGAAAAATAAGAAAAACGCTCCCCATCATCATAATGGCCATAGAGAGAATCTCTCTTAAAATAATATTCATTATCTATTAAGTAATACGTAATCCCATCCTGCTCACCTTTTAAAATCCCGCAATATTGGTTTCTCCATCCAAGAGGAACGTTAATTACTTTATGAAGCGTACATCCTTCTCTTAACTCTTTCGGGATAAGACTGTAGTTTGGAAGTATAATGCGAACATTCACTCCTAATTTTTTTAATTCTTTTGGAAGCGCTCCTGCTACATCAGCTAGACCTCCGGATTTAATAAACGGTACACATTCTGATACTGCAAATAAAATATTCACCTGTTGTTCCACTGCACGAAAAGCGTATACATCATAAATCGCTCTTCTTACAGCTTCCTCCCTTCAAGTTTTCATATAGAGTAAAACCTTAATTAGTGGGGGTTTTCTAAATCCCCCACTAATTATGCACCTGCTATTTACGAATAACTGTTGATTGTACTATTTTGTACACTACCTTTTTCTACAACATATGGCTCATCAGCACTTCCTTTTAACACTACGCCGTCGCCAAGTTTCACATCTTTATCAATAATAACACCATCTATTATGCAATTATCTCCAATTTTGCTCTTTTGCATAATAATACTATTACGAACAATTGAACCTTTTCCAATTTTAACAGAACGGGAGATAACACTATTTTCCACTTCACCTTCAATAATACTACCGTTTGCAATCATCGTATTTTTCACTACTGCACCCTTCATATAACGAGTTGGCGGCTCATCTTTTACTTTCGTAAAGATTGGTGCTTCTTTCTTAAATAATTGCTTCCAAATAGTAGGCTGCAAAATTTCTAGACTATGCTTATAGTAACTTTCAATCGAATCAATGATAGCTACATATCCTGTATGCTCATACGTAGCAATATGCAGTGATTTCCCGCTCTTTTCTCTCACTACATCAAATAAACTGTATTGCTCCACATCTTTATATGTCTCAAATAAGTCTAGCAATAATTGTTTCTTTAACACATATGTTTGAAGCGAAACCCCTTCATGACAAACTTCAGTAATATCTGCAGACGTATGTATATGTCGCTCTAACACCGCTTGAAAGTTTAACGCTGTTACAAGATGGCTATTCGTAATAACAACATATTCTTCTCTGCTTCTTAGAAAATAATCAATATGTCTTCTAAAATGTGCAAAAGATCCAAATTCGTCATGATCACATTGGCAGTTCGGTGGGAATAAAAACAGTCCATCACGCTTTCTATCTAAATCCCACTGTTTTCCTGAACCGACATGATCCATTAAAGAACGATTTTTATGACTTGTAAAAACCGCCACGCTATGAATATTAGAATTCACCATATTTGAAAGCATGAAATCAATGAGGCGGTAACGGCCTCCAAACGGTAATGCCGCTAATGAACGATGCCCTGTTACTTTCTTTAAGGAAGGAAAACTTCCCGTTGCATTAATAATTCCTAACATTTTTTCTCCCATTCATTTCATCCCCCTTTTCTATTTTCCTTCAGCAATTAGTACTACATCATCAACATTTTTTTCTGGACGAATTATTGTCCCATCTTCAATAACCATTTCCGATCCAACGATCGCTCTTTCAATCACAACGTTTTTACCAATCTTTGCCCCCGGCATAACGACAGAATCGATTACCATACTACCTTCTTCCACCGTCACTCCTTGGAATAAAACAGAATGCTTCACGTCCCCTTCAATGACGCACCCTTCATTAATAAGTGACTCTTCTACTTTTGCCTGTTCTGCAATATATTGAGGTGGCTCGTTTGGATTTACAGAATAAATGCGCCAATTACGATCATTTAAATTCAACGATGTTTCATCGCGAAGTAAATCCATATTCGCTTCCCATAAGCTTTTCACCGTTCCAACATCTTTCCAATATCCTTCAAACGGATACGCCATCAACTTCTTCCCTTCATCTAATAAAAGCGGAAGTACGTCTTTTCCGAAGTCATTACTAGATTCAGGATTTCTTGCATCCATCTCTAAATATTCTTTTAAAATAGACCAGTTAAAAATATAAATTCCCATTGATGCAAGATTACTTCTTGGAAATTGCGGTTTCTCCTCAAATTCAACAACTTCCATCTCTTCATTCGTATTCATGATGCCAAAGCGACTTGCTTCATCCCACGGCACTTCAATAACAGAAATTGAAACATCTGCTTCTTTCTCAATATGGTAATCTAGCATTTTACTGTAATCCATTTTATAAATATGATCGCCTGATAAAATAAGGACATATTCTGGTTCGTACTGACTTAAATAGTTTAGGTTTTGATAAATAGCACTTGCCGTACCTGTATACCACTTCACACCTGAAGACTCCGCATAAGGAGGTAACACAGTGACTCCACCATTTACACGATCAAGATCCCAAGCGTTTCCGATTCCAATATAATTATGAAGTTCTAACGGTTGATATTGTGTTAAAATCCCCACCGTTTCAATACCGGAGTTTGCACAGTTACTTAACGTAAAATCAATAATGCGATATTTACCACCAAATGGAACAGCTGGCTTGGCTAAATTTTTTGTTAATGCACTTAAACGACTACCTTTTCCCCCTGCTAGTAACATTGCTACGCACTTTTGTTTTTGAGCCATCTTGTTTTTTGCTCCCCTTTCTCGTCTTCACTGGTCGTAATATGGATACGCCAAATGGTGGAATTGTAATTTCTACATGTGCCGCTTGATTATGATATGGCTCTAGAATCGTCTTGAGACGTTTCTTATTAACTTGCCCCGACCCGCCATATTGCACCGCGTCACTGTTTAAAATTTCGTTATAATACTCGAAATCTGGTACACCTACTTTATAGTTTTCATATGTAGCTTTCGTAAAATTACATACGACAACTAACGCATCTTCCTCCTTATCCCCTTGGCGGATAAACGAGAAAATACTTTGCTCATTATTATTAGCATCAATCCACTGAAATCCTTCAGGCGAGTGATCTAACTGCCAAAGTGGTTTTGAGCGCTTATACAATGCTATGAGCTCTTTAAAGTAATCATGCATGTAACGATGCATTTCAAAATCATGTAAATTCCAATCTAAATCTTCAAGGTCTTTCCACTCATCAAATTGCCCGAATTCTCCACCCATAAAGAGTAATTTCTTACCTGGATGAGTAAAGAAATATCCATATAATAAACGAAGTTGGGCGAACTTATCCCAGTAATCTCCCGGCATTTTATTTAATAACGATTTTTTCCCATGAACGACTTCATCATGAGAAAGCGGCAATATAAAGTTTTCAGAGTGAGCATATATTAAAGAGAATGTCATTTTCTCATGAATGTATTTCCGGTACTCTGGCGCACATTCCATATATTTCAGCACGTCATTCATCCAACCCATATTCCATTTATAATTAAATCCAAGTCCACCCTCGTATGTTGGAGCTGTTACAAGTGGCCAAGCTGTTGAATCTTCTGCTGTCATAAGAAACTCTTCATCTTCTGCAAACACAGCTTCATTTAACTCCCGTAAGAAAGAAACAGCGTGTTCATTGCTTTGCTCTTTTCCTTCTTTATTCCAGTACAGCATATTCGCAACTGCATCTACTCTGAAACCATCAATATGGAAATATCTCATCCAAAATAACGCATTTGAAATTAAGAAATTACGTACTTCTCTCTTCCCTAAATCAAAATTAACAGTTCCCCATACCAGGTTTTCTTGTACGTCTCTATCTTTATATTCATAAGTCGGTGTCCCATCAAACAAATATAAACCGTGAGCATCTTTACAAAAATGCCCCGGCACCCAATCTAAAATGACACCGATTCCATATTTATGACATTCATCGACAAAATACATCAAATCATGTGGCGTGCCGAATCTACTTGTAGCTGCATAATATCCCGTTCCTTGATATCCCCAAGAACGATCATATGGATGCTCAACAAGCGGCATAATTTCAATATGTGTAAATTGATGTTCCACCACATACGGAATGAGCGCCTCAGCCATTTCTCTGTAAGAATACAGAGCACCATCTTCTTTCTTTTTCCAAGAACCGAAATGTAATTCATAAACTGTCATCGCTTCTTTATAAATCGATTTTTTCTTTCTCTTACGAATCCAGTTTTTATCATTCCATTCATATCCCTCTATATCAAAAACTACAGATGCCGTATTTGGTCTTACTTCTGCATATACTGCGTAAGGATCTGCCTTTAAAATAACGTCACCGTTCATCGTTTCAATCGCATACTTATATATCTCATTCTCTTCAATATGCGGTGCAAACAAGGACCAAATCCCCTCTTCTGTCACTTGTAGCATCTTATGTTGCTTATAATCCCATTCATTAAAATCCCCAACAACACTCATTGCTTTCGCATGAGGAGCCCATACTGTGAATCGTACACCTCGCATCCCATCTTCCGTCACAATATGTGACCCAAAGATGTTATAACTGTCATAGTACTTTTCTGTATGAAACTCATCTCGTTTCACTTCTTCACAATTTATTACATCCAATATGTTCACCTCACTAAGATGACAGAAATTTTTTACTCTTTATCATTTCTGCAAAAAACTGAAATATCCTTGTTGTTTTTTAAAAAATATTCGTTTTTTTCTTAAATTTCACTTAAAATGTTTACATTTATCGTGTAAAATATCGAATTTTGACGAATATTCATTGCAAACGCTTCATTTCACCTTACTATTTTCACCTTTCATTGTTGCTCAATATTACTTTATTGATTTCTCTCCATTTTTCACGCTATTTCTCACGTAAAATACAAGCGAAATAATCTATTGTTTAAAAATGTTTCTCAACATTTTTTGCCACAAAATTTATCATTTCCCGACGGAAAACTCCCACCTCAAGGAATAGGTAGGACATGGTCTAATGAGTATGCGGGAGATGAATGGCGTTTAGGAAAAATTGCCACAAGGTTAACTCCTAAAGAATAAAGTGAAATTCTGCTCGCAAATAGTGGGATAACGCACAAAAGCACTCTATTCAAAAATAGAGTGCTTTTTCTATAAACGACCCTTATCCAGCAAAAGGGGTATATTGGGGATATACAAGGGAAACCGGAAAAGGAATTTATATTAATTTATATTAATTCAGAGGTAGGAAGCAGTTTCCCGCCTCTGAATTATTTAGCAATTATTATAGTACTGGTGCCATTGTTTCTTTTAATACTTTTACAGAATGAGCGAATTTCGCTTTTTCTTCTTCGTTTAATTCAAGTTCTACGATTTCACGTACACCTTCGCGGTTAATAACAGCTGGAACACCTACGTAAGCATCTTTCTCACCATATTGACCTTCAAGGTATGCAGATACAGTTAATACACTGTTCTCGTTGCTTAAGATCGCTTTAGTTACACGAAGTAGTGACATACCGATTCCGTAGTAAGTTGCGCCTTTACGCTCGATAATGTGGTAAGCTGCATCGCGTACATTTTCAAAGATTTTATCTAAATCTTCTTGGTTATACTGTTCGTTGTTCGCTAAGATTGTTTCTAGTTTTTGTACACCTACAGTAGCGTGGCTCCATACTGGAAGTTCAGTGTCACCGTGCTCACCAACGATGTAAGCATGAACGTTACGTGGATCTACATCTAAGTAGTCACCTAACATGTAACGGAAACGAGCAGAGTCTAAAGTTGTACCAGAACCAATTACGCGCTCTTTTGGAAGACCAGATTCTTTCCAAGTTACGTAAGTTAAAATATCAACTGGGTTTGTTGCGATTAAGAAGATTCCATCGAATCCGCTATCCATAATACCGCGAACGATTTGTTTAAAGATCTTTGTATTTTTCTCAACTAAGTCTAAACGAGTTTCGCCTGGCTTTTGTGGTAATCCAGCAGTGATAACAACTAAATCTGCATCTTTACAATCTGCATAGCTACCGCTCCAAACTTTTGTTGGTGCTGGAGAGAATGGCACTGCATGGCTTAAGTCCATTGCTTCCCCTTCTGCTTTTGCTTCATTAACATCTACAAGTACGAATTCTTCAGCTACACCTTGGTTGATCATTGAGTAAGCGTAACTACAGCCTACAGCTCCTGTTCCTACTAATACTACGCGATTGATACCTTTTTTCATGTTAATTTCCCCTTTCAATTGTTTACATCTATTTTTTATTATTGTTTAAGTAAGTAATTAAAATACTAATTTAATGTTGTTTAACTTCTTTACATACATATTGTAGCACGGATTATTGTGAATTACTTCACAAATTATGACCTATTTGTGAACTTTTTCACATAGAGTGTAAAGTTATCGTAGCAAGTGTGGAATCAATACCAATTTATGCGTTTTAGTTAGATTGTGAAAGGGGTGGACTTTGGTTTTTATCGGTAAGTGAAATTATATCGGCGATTTTCTGAATATATCGACCATAACTCCAAATATATCAGCGATTATTTAAATATATCGACCGTAACTCAAATTATATCAGCGATTTTTAAAATATATCGACTTACCGACAAAACCCGACAAGGATAGCACCATAAAGAAGCTCTCTCTTTTCTATTAATTAGACGATTCAAATAGAAAAAAGTATACAACATTTTTTAATCAGTGGGGCGGTTGTTCACCCCCACTGATTATTAGCCCACACCAATCGGGCTTTTACGAGCAGTTGATCTCCCACCTAACTTCTTTGCTCATGCCAAAATTTGAGGTGAGAGTCTTACTGCCCACAAATAGCGGGATAAAAAAAGCAGACTACTAATAGTCCGCTTTAAATAAAACATATACAACAAAAAAGAGATAGCAGATTATGCTATCTCTTTTAGTATGACCCGTACGGGATTCGAACCCGTGTTACCGCCGTGAAAGGGCGGTGTCTTAACCACTTGACCAACGGGCCAAAATCTGGCAGAGAAGAAGGGATTCGAACCCTCGCACCGCGTTCGCGATCTACTCCCTTAGCAGGGGAGCCCCTTGAGCCACTTGGGTACTTCTCTATAGTATGGCTCCGCAGGTAGGACTCGAACCTACGACCGATCGGTTAACAGCCGATAGCTCTACCACTGAGCTACTGCGGAATAATTATGGTGGGCCTAAATGGACTCGAACCATCGACCTCACGCTTATCAGGCGTGCGCTCTAACCAGCTGAGCTATAGGCCCATAAAAAGCGGGTGAAGAGAATCGAACTCTCGACCAGAGCTTGGAAGGCTCTTGTTTTACCACTAAACTACACCCGCATTAAATTAAAAATGGTGAGCCATGAAGGATTCGAACCTTCGACCCTCTGATTAAAAGTCAGATGCTCTACCAACTGAGCTAATGGCTCATTTTGAAAGTGGTGCCGGCTAGAGGACTTGAACCCCCAACCTACTGATTACAAGTCAGTTGCTCTACCAATTGAGCTAAGCCGGCTTGCGATTTCAAAATGGTGGCTCGGGACGGAATCGAACCGCCGACACGAGGATTTTCAGTCCTCTGCTCTACCGACTGAGCTACCGAGCCTTTATGTAAAAAAAATGGCGGTCCCGACCGGGGTCGAACCGGCGATCTCCTGCGTGACAGGCAGGCATGTTAACCACTACACCACGGGACCATTTGGTTGCGGGGACAGGATTTGAACCTGCGACCTTCGGGTTATGAGCCCGACGAGCTACCGTACTGCTCCACCCCGCGATGATATAATATTTAATTTAGAAAAAATGGAGGAGGTAGAGGGATTCGAACCCCCGCGCGACTCTCGCCGCCTGTCGGTTTTCAAGACCGATCCCTTCAGCCGAACTTGGGTATACCTCCGAGATATGAACTTTGAGTGGTGGACCTTGTAGGACTCGAACCTACGACCGGACGGTTATGAGCCGTCTGCTCTAACCAGCTGAGCTAAAGGTCCTTATGGTAGCGGCGGAGGGGATCGAACCCCCGACCTCACGGGTATGAACCGTACGCTCTAGCCAGCTGAGCTACACCGCCATAAGTAATATTCAAATAAGTGGAGCCTAGCGGGATCGAACCGCTGACCTCCTGCGTGCAAGGCAGGCGCTCTCCCAGCTGAGCTAAGGCCCCATATTTTGAAAAATCGGGAAGACAGGATTTGAACCTGCGACCCCCTGGTCCCAAACCAGGTGCTCTACCAAGCTGAGCCACTTCCCGTTAATAAAAAAACGCGCCCGAGAGGAGTCGAACCCCTAACCTCTTGATCCGTAGTCAAACGCTCTATCCAATTGAGCTACGGGCGCATATGGTGCCGAGGGCGGGGGTCGAACCCGCACGGTGGTCACCCACCGCAGGATTTTAAGTCCTGTGCGTCTGCCTGTTCCGCCACCCCGGCATGTCATATTGAAAATTGGAGCGGAAGACGGGATTCGAACCCGCGACCCCAACCTTGGCAAGGTTGTATTCTACCACTGAACTACTTCCGCAAGACATGTATGAGTTATTATATTAAAAGTGCGGGTGAAGGGAGTCGAACCCCCACGCCAAAGGCGCCAGATCCTAAGTCTGGTGCGTCTGCCAATTCCGCCACACCCGCATATTATAATTTTAAAAGAAAAAATGGGGCGACTGATGGGAATTGAACCCACGAGTGCCGGAGCCACAATCCGGTGCGTTAACCACTTCGCCACAACCGCCATGATTTTCTGGTGCCGACTAGAGGACTTGAACCCCCAACCTACTGATTACAAGTCAGTTGCTCTACCAATTGAGCTAAGTCGGCTAGAATGGTGGAGGATGACGGGATCGAACCGCCGACCCCCTGCTTGTAAGGCAGGTGCTCTCCCAGCTGAGCTAATCCTCCGAATTGCCTGGCAACGTCCTACTCTCACAGGGACAAGGTCCCAACTACCATCGGCGCTAGAGAGCTTAACTTCCGTGTTCGGTATGGGAACGGGTGTGACCTCTCTGCCATCATTACCAGACTGTATTCATTTAAGACAAGAATCATCATAACTCATTCGACATTTAAAGTCAACAAGTTTTTTATATTCTTTCAAAACTAGATAACATTAGCTTCATATTATATGGTTAAGTCCTCGATCTATTAGTATTCGTCAGCTCCACATGTCACCATGCTTCCACCTCGAACCTATCAACCTGATCATCTTTCAGGGATCTTACTAGCTTACGCTATGGGAAATCTCATCTTGAGGGGGGCTTCATGCTTAGATGCTTTCAGCACTTATCCCTTCCGCACATAGCTACCCAGCTATGCCCTTGGCAGAACAACTGGTACACCAGCGGTGCGTCCATCCCGGTCCTCTCGTACTAAGGACAGCTCCTCTCAAATTTCCTGCGCCCACGACGGATAGGGACCGAACTGTCTCACGACGTTCTGAACCCAGCTCGCGTACCGCTTTAATGGGCGAACAGCCCAACCCTTGGGACCGACTACAGCCCCAGGATGCGATGAGCCGACATCGAGGTGCCAAACCTCCCCGTCGATGTGGACTCTTGGGGGAGATAAGCCTGTTATCCCCGGGGTAGCTTTTATCCGTTGAGCGATGGCCCTTCCATGCGGAACCACCGGATCACTAAGCCCGACTTTCGTCCCTGCTCGACTTGTAGGTCTCGCAGTCAAGCTCCCTTATGCCTTTGCACTCTACGAATGATTTCCAACCATTCTGAGGGAACCTTTGGGCGCCTCCGTTACACTTTAGGAGGCGACCGCCCCAGTCAAACTGCCCACCTGACACTGTCTCCCGGGTCGATAAGACCCGTAGGTTAGAATTTCAATACAGTCAGGGCGGTATCCCACCAGCGCCTCCACCGAAGCTAGCGCTCCGGTTTCAATGGCTCCCGCCTATCCTGTACAAACTGTACCAAAATTCAATATCAGGCTACAGTAAAGCTCCACGGGGTCTTTCCGTCCTGTCGCGGGTAACCTGCATCTTCACAGGTACTATAATTTCACCGAGTCTCTGGTTGAGACAGTGCCCAAATCGTTACACCTTTCGTGCGGGTCGGAACTTACCCGACAAGGAATTTCGCTACCTTAGGACCGTTATAGTTACGGCCGCCGTTTACTGGGGCTTCAGTTCAGAGCTTCGCTTACGCTAACCCCTCTCCTTAACCTTCCAGCACCGGGCAGGTGTCAGCCCCTATACTTCGCCTTACGGCTTCGCAGAGACCTGTGTTTTTGCTAAACAGTCGCTTGGGCCTATTCACTGCGGCTTTCCGTTAAGAAAGCACCCCTTCTCCCGAAGTTACGGGGTCATTTTGCCGAGTTCCTTAACCAGAGTTCTCTCGCACACCTTAGGATTCTCTCCTCGCCTACCTGTGTCGGTTTGCGGTACAGGCACCTTTTATCTCGCTAGAAGCTTTTCTTGGCAGCGGGGAATCAAAGACTTCGCTCCATAAGGAGCTTCCCCATCACAGCTCAGCCTTCACGATAAGCGGATTTGCCTACTTATCAGCCTAACTGCTTGGACGTGCACAACCAATCGCACGCTTCTTCTATCCTTCTGCGTCCCTCCATTGCTCAAACGATAAAGAGGTGGTACAGGAATATCAACCTGTTGTCCATCGCCTACGCCTGTCGGCCTCGGCTTAGGTCCTGACTAACCCTGAGCGGACGAGCCTTCCTCAGGAAACCTTAGGCATTCGGTGGACGGGATTCTCACCCGTCTTTCGCTACTCATACCGGCATTCTCACTTCTAAGCGCTCCACCAGTCCTTCCGGTCTGACTTCACTGCACTTAGAACGCTCCCCTACCACTGATACCATTGGTATCAATTCGCAGCTTCGGTGGTGTATTTAGCCCCGGTACATTTTCGGCGCAGAGTCACTCGACTAGTGAGCTATTACGCACTCTTTAAATGGTGGCTGCTTCTGAGCCAACATCCTAGTTGTCTAAGCAACTCCACATCCTTTTCCACTTAATACACACTTTGGGACCTTAGCTGGCGATCTGGGCTGTTTCCCTCTTGACTACGGATCTTATCACTCGCAGTCTGACTCCTAAGGATAAGTCATTGGCATTCGGAGTTTGACTGAATTCGGTAATCCGATGAGGACCCCTAGTTCAATCAGTGCTCTACCTCCAAGACTCTTACACTTAAGGCTAGCCCTAAAGCTATTTCGGGGAGAACCAGCTATCTCCAGGTTCGATTGGAATTTCTCCGCTACCCACACCTCATCCCCGCACTTTTCAACGTGCGTGGGTTCGGGCCTCCATTCAGTGTTACCTGAACTTCACCCTGGACATGGGTAGATCACCTGGTTTCGGGTCTACGACCACGTACTAAACGCCCTATTCAGACTCGCTTTCGCTGCGGCTCCGCCTCTTCAGCTTAACCTTGCACGGGATCGTAACTCGCCGGTTCATTCTACAAAAGGCACGCCATCACCCATTAACGGGCTCTGACTATTTGTAGGCACACGGTTTCAGGATCTCTTTCACTCCCCTTCCGGGGTGCTTTTCACCTTTCCCTCACGGTACTGGTTCACTATCGATCACTAGGGAGTATTTAGCCTTGGGAGATGGTCCTCCCAGATTCCGACGGAATTTCACGTGTTCCGCCGTACTCAGGATACATTCAAGAGAGAACGAAGTTTCGACTACGGGGTTGTTACCCTCTGTGACGGACCTTTCCAGGTCGCTTCGTCTACCTCGTTCCTTTGTAACTCCGTATAGAATGTCCTACAACCCCAAGAGGCAAGCCTCTTGGTTTGGGCTAGATTCCGTTTCGCTCGCCGCTACTCAGGAAATCGCATTTGCTTTCTCTTCCTCCAGGTACTTAGATGTTTCAGTTCCCTGGGTCTGTCTTCCATACCCTATGTATTCAGGTAAGGATACCATACCATTACGTATAGTGGGTTTCCCCATTCGGAAATCTTCGGATCAAAGCTTACTTACAGCTCCCCGAAGCATATCGGCGTTAGTCCCGTCCTTCATCGACTCCTAGTGTCAAGGCATCCACCGTGCGCCCTTTCTAACTTAACCAAACTAAAATTAAAAAAATATGAGCTACACTGTTATCTAGTTTTCAAAGAACATACATTTAAACTTGAGAGATAGTTCTCTCAAAACTGAACGAAACAAAACAAGTCAACGTTTATTGATGAACTGCGTTCATCAATTCTCCATAGAAAGGAGGTGATCCAGCCGCACCTTCCGATACGGCTACCTTGTTACGACTTCACCCCAATCATCTGTCCCACCTTAGGCGGCTGGCTCCATAAAGGTTACCCCACCGACTTCGGGTGTTACAAACTCTCGTGGTGTGACGGGCGGTGTGTACAAGGCCCGGGAACGTATTCACCGCGGCATGCTGATCCGCGATTACTAGCGATTCCAGCTTCATGTAGGCGAGTTGCAGCCTACAATCCGAACTGAGAACGGTTTTATGAGATTAGCTCCACCTCGCGGTCTTGCAGCTCTTTGTACCGTCCATTGTAGCACGTGTGTAGCCCAGGTCATAAGGGGCATGATGATTTGACGTCATCCCCACCTTCCTCCGGTTTGTCACCGGCAGTCACCTTAGAGTGCCCAACTTAATGATGGCAACTAAGATCAAGGGTTGCGCTCGTTGCGGGACTTAACCCAACATCTCACGACACGAGCTGACGACAACCATGCACCACCTGTCACTCTGCTCCCGAAGGAGAAGCTCTATCTCTAGAGTTTTCAGAGGATGTCAAGACCTGGTAAGGTTCTTCGCGTTGCTTCGAATTAAACCACATGCTCCACCGCTTGTGCGGGCCCCCGTCAATTCCTTTGAGTTTCAGCCTTGCGGCCGTACTCCCCAGGCGGAGTGCTTAATGCGTTAACTTCAGCACTAAAGGGCGGAAACCCTCTAACACTTAGCACTCATCGTTTACGGCGTGGACTACCAGGGTATCTAATCCTGTTTGCTCCCCACGCTTTCGCGCCTCAGTGTCAGTTACAGACCAGAAAGTCGCCTTCGCCACTGGTGTTCCTCCATATCTCTACGCATTTCACCGCTACACATGGAATTCCACTTTCCTCTTCTGCACTCAAGTCTCCCAGTTTCCAATGACCCTCCACGGTTGAGCCGTGGGCTTTCACATCAGACTTAAGAAACCACCTGCGCGCGCTTTACGCCCAATAATTCCGGATAACGCTTGCCACCTACGTATTACCGCGGCTGCTGGCACGTAGTTAGCCGTGGCTTTCTGGTTAGGTACCGTCAAGGTGCCAGCTTATTCAACTAGCACTTGTTCTTCCCTAACAACAGAGTTTTACGACCCGAAAGCCTTCATCACTCACGCGGCGTTGCTCCGTCAGACTTTCGTCCATTGCGGAAGATTCCCTACTGCTGCCTCCCGTAGGAGTCTGGGCCGTGTCTCAGTCCCAGTGTGGCCGATCACCCTCTCAGGTCGGCTACGCATCGTTGCCTTGGTGAGCCGTTACCTCACCAACTAGCTAATGCGACGCGGGTCCATCCATAAGTGACAGCCGAAGCCGCCTTTCAATTTCGAACTATGCAGTTCAAAATATTATCCGGTATTAGCCCCGGTTTCCCGGAGTTATCCCAGTCTTATGGGTAGGTTACCCACGTGTTACTCACCCGTCCGCCGCTAACTTCATAAGAGCAAGCTCTTAATCCATTCGCTCGACTTGCATGTATTAGGCACGCCGCCAGCGTTCATCCTGAGCCAGGATCAAACTCTCCAATAAAGTTAGTTTGTCTAGCATCTAAAAATAAAAATTGACGTTCACGTTGTTTGTTTCGTTCAGTTTTCAAAGAACTACTCAGTCGCTCATTTGCGACTTCCTTATGTTAACACCTTCGTTTTTCGATGTCAACTAAGTTTTTCAATTTCTTTTTTGTCGTTTTCTGCGTTTCCGCATCAGCGACGGTTATTAATATATCATGTAAAAAAATGAAATGCAACACCTTTTGAAAACTTTTTTCAAACCAACTACATTTCTTTTTTAATATCATATACTTAAACGAAATATCTCTTTCATTTCTAAGTAATTCCTACATATATTCTATATAAAGTCACTCTGCCAAAAAGCGTTTCTTTCTATATAAACGTTTTATTCATATACCATATCATACAAGGAGGAATATACATGGACTACACCGACTTATTAATAAAACTAGGTCTCTCGGCTATTTTAGGATTCGCCATCGGTTTAGAGCGCGAATTAAAACGTAAACCACTCGGTTTAAAAACGTGTTTAGTTATTTCTATAATTAGTTGCCTCCTGACGATTGTTTCTATTAAAGCTGCTTACAACTTACCACATACCGATCATATGAATATGGATCCACTTCGACTTGCCGCTCAAATTGTATCAGGAATCGGTTTTTTAGGTGCCGGTGTAATTTTACGCAGAGGAAACGATAGTATTGCGGGATTAACAACCGCCGCTATGATTTGGGGTGCTTCTGGTATTGGCATTGCCGTTGGAGCTGGTTTCTATATCGAGGCTACTTTCGGAATGTGTTTCCTTATGATTAGTGTAGAACTTATACCCTTAACGATGAAATTCGTCGGTCCTAGATCATTTCGCCAACGTGATATCGCAGTGAAACTTGTTGTACGAAATATGGACAATATCCCCATTGTAATTGAAGAAATAAAAGAAATGGATATAAAGGTTAAAAATATGAAGCTTAAAACATTAGAAAGCGGCGCTCACTACTTACATCTTAAATTGTCTATCGATCAAAAAAGACATACTGCCGATGTTTACTATGCTCTCCAACATCTTGAAAGTGTTCAACAAACTGAAGTTGAAAGTATGTATTAATTATGAAACGAACTCTCTTTTTAATTAGAGAGTTTTTCTTTTTTCTATAATGGTAACAATGAATGTAGTCCTGAAACGTAAGGAGGAATAGGAACTTGAAATCCCGTCCGAATTTAGTAGATACATTTCGTGATTCCATTATTTTTCGTTTAATTTGTTTTATTATTGTACTTACTGCTTTCTCCGGCTTTCTTATACATATATTAGAGCCAGATCATTTCACCACATGGTTCGACGGGATTTGGTGGTCAATCGTTACCATTTTCACCGTTGGATACGGCGATTTCGCCCCCCATACAACGATAGGAAAAATTATCGGGATAGGCATCATTTTATTAGGAACGGGATTTTGTTCTTATTATATGGTTCTATTCGCTACCGACATGATTAATAAACAATATATGAAAATTAAAGGAGAAGAAGCTGCTACTTCTAATGGTCATATGATTATCGTTGGCTGGAACGAACGTGCAAAACATGTTGTAAAACAAATGCACATATTACAACCGAACCTTGATATCGTTTTAATTGATGAAACACTTTCTTTACTTCCAAAGCCATTTCATCATTTAGAATTTATAAAAGGTTGTCCGCATCACGATCAAACTTTATTAAAAGCTAACATTACAACAGCTCACACTATATTAATAACATCAGATAAAGAGAAGAACGAAAGCTTAGCAGATACACAGTCCATTTTAAATATTTTAACTGCAAAGGGACTTAATCCAAACATTCACTGCATCGCTGAACTTCTTACTTCTGAACAAATCCAAAATGCAATGAGAGCTGGCGTATCAGAAATTATAGAAGGAAATAAATTAACGAGCTATGTATTTACTGCTTCTCTTTTATTCCCTTCCATTTCAGGCGTACTATTCTCCCTTTACGATGAAATCTCTGATAACAAATTACAACTGATGGAGATTTCCCCGTCCTGCACCGGACAATCCTTTGCGAATTGTAACTATACTCTTTTAAAACAAAATATTCTCTTACTAGGTGTAAAGCGCGACGAACAATATATGATCAATCCAGTTCATTCTTTCATTCTCATCGAAAGCGACATACTCATCGTTATTCACCATTAAAAAAATGACTTTCTAGTTCTTGTACTAGTACTTTACCAATATTGATATATTTTCTTTTCACGTCTCCATCAGGATCTTTCGGCTCAGCAAATTGATCAACTCCACTCGTTCCAGCTGTTAAAGAATTAACATTATCATCTAGTTCGTCTTGATATACGTGCGAAAGAATATACGGCGTTTCAAGACGGACTATTACCTGAGGCACATCTAGTTCTCCATCCACCGCTGTAAATGGTACTCGTAAAAATTGATAACCATCTTCTTCGTCGATTTTATAATCAAAACATCCTTTATCATAATCCCAATTACCACCAATACTATATCCAAGTGGTTTCATAACCTCTTCTAACTTATATAAAGCATATGTACGTCCTTCTAAATTTGATTGAATCGGAATCAATCCCATCCCTCCTAGACTTTTCCTTTAGCATACCCATTCTAGTTTGAATATACCGGTGTACTTTTCAGTAAAATAATAAAAAGCGATCGGAGACCCGATCGCTTTTTATTATTTTAAACGCTCTTCTAATTCTGCTTTTAACTCTTCAAATCCTGGTTTTCCAAGTAGAGCAAACATATTTTTCTTGTACGCTTCTACTCCTGGTTGGTCAAATGGATTTACGCCTAATAGGTAGCCGCTCATCGCACATGCTTTTTCGAAGAAGTATACAAGGTAACCGAATGTGTACTCGTTTAGTTCTGGAATGTTTACGATTAAGTTCGGTACTCCGCCATCGCTATGTGCAAGTAATGTACCTTCGTATGCTTTTGTGTTTACGAAGTCTATCGTTTCACCAGCAAGGTAGTTTAATCCATCTAAATCGTTGTCGTCTAATTCGATTTTTAGTTCGTGTGTAGATGTACCTACTTTAAGAACTGTTTCGAATAGGTCACGACGACCTTCTTGAATGTATTGACCTAATGAGTGTAAGTCAGTTGAGAAGTTTGCTGAAGATGGGAAAATACCTTTTTGATCTTTTCCTTCACTTTCACCAAATAACTGTTTCCACCACTCAGAGAAGTAGTGAAGTGCTGGCTCATAGTTAACAAGCATTTCAATTGTTTTCCCTTTATTGTATAGGGCATTACGAACTACTGCGTATTGGTAAGCTGGGTTTTCTTCAAGTTCTGATTTCGCGAAGTCATTATGACCAGCAGCTGCACCGTTCATCATCTCTTCAATGTTTAGGCCACTTACTGCGATTGGTAATAATCCTACTGGTGTTAATACAGAGAAACGACCGCCAACATCATCTGGAATTACAAATGTTTCGTAACCTTCATTGTCAGCTAATGTTTTTAATGCACCACGCGCTTTATCTGTAGTTGCATAAATACGTTTGCGAGCTTCTTCTTTTCCATACTTTTCTTCTAATAATTTACGGAAAATACGGAATGCGATTGCAGGCTCTGTTGTTGTACCTGATTTGGAAATAACGTTAATAGAAAAGTCTTTACCTTCTAGTACGTCCATTAAATCTTTCATGTAAGTGGAGCTAATGTTTTGTCCAACAAATAGCACTTGTGGAGTTTTACGTTGTTCTTTAGAAAGCGTGTTATAGAAAGAATGGTTTAACATTTCGATTGCTGCGCGTGCTCCTAGGTAAGAACCACCAATACCTACAACAAGTAAAATGTCAGAGTCATTTTTAATTTTTTCTGCGCATTTTTGAATGCGAGCAAATTCTTCTTTATCATATTGAAGCGGAAGCTCTACCCACCCAAGGAAATCGTTCCCAGCTCCAGTTTTTTCGTGGATTGCATGATGTGTTACTTTTACTGCATCACGTAAATAAGTTAGTTCATTTTCACCGATGAAGGATAACGCTTTAGAATAGTCGAACGTTACATGTGTACTCATCTTTTTCCCTCCAATTATGTATATGTATTTCTGTATTCACTTTAGCGAAACTAAAGTTGTAAATCAAGCGATTCAACGATTGTAAACGTAACCATTATTTATTTTTTAGAAAAAGTTCATTTTTTGCATAAAAATTCGCATTTTTCGGTATAGATGTATATACATCCTTTTTTCGTACATTTTTCATGTATAAAAACAACAAAACTATACCATTCTATAAAGGAGTTAAATTTTCTTATTAACTCCTTGCTTGCTCACGCTTCACATTAAGGGGGGACTTTTCATGAGTACCTTGCAACGTATCGCATTAGTCTTCACTGTAATCGGCGCTGTTAACTGGGGACTGATCGGGTTCTTCCAGTTTGACTTAGTAGCAGCCATTTTCGGTGGACAAAACTCAGCTCTTGCACGTATTATTTACGGCATCGTTGGTATTTCTGGGCTTATCAACCTCGGCTTACTATTTAAACCATCCGAGAATCTTGGTACTCACCCAGAAACACATGAAATTCAATAGTCAGTATGTCTTTTTCGCCTCCGACATACGAATATGATTGCATGCAATCATATTTGCAAATATATATATCATAAGTCAAAGTAAAAGAGGAACGCTCATATGCGTTCCTCTTTTACTTTATTACCTCCGACTCTTCAATCCATTCTGCTAGCTTTTCTCGCAGTGTATTAAATCCGTTCTCAGATGGATTCGGTATAAGAATTCGTCCTTGCTTTCTTTTCGCCGCTTTTAACGATAAACTCATTTTTCTGTGTTCTTCATCAATTGAAAGTACTTTTACTTCTACTGTATCTCCGACCTTTAAAAAGTCATGAATGTCTTTTACATACCCATTTGTGATTTCAGATATATGCACAAGTCCTTGTGTTTCTGCATCCAAAGCTACAAATGCACCGTAATCTTGAATTCCAGTTACTTTCCCTGTTACAACCACTCCCGTTGTATATTGTTCTGACATGTGAAACACTCCCATACGTTTACCATTTTCTCTACAATTGTAAATAGCAAAGCAGATGTATTTATTGTTAAATATCCGATTAGTGAGTAAGTATCCTAAGTTAAACACCGAGGATACTCCCACCTTATATTAGTAAATTATACCACTTTGATAGAACTCATTCAAAATTCACGAAAAAATTTCCTGTAATACGTATAATTCTCCAATATTAGGATAGAATACTAACACATGGCTTTCTAGTATTCCCCCCCTTTTTATGGACAAAACGTATTGTGTTTTGTCCTTTTTTTATTCTCTATGAACCGTTCCATTCTCTTCATTGCTTCCATAAGTTGCTCCAGCGATGTTGCATATGAACAACGAATAAATCCTTCACCACTCCCGCCAAACACATTTCCAGGAACAACAGCCACTTTTTCTTCTAATAATAATTGTTCTGCAAATTCTGCTGAAGATAGTCCGGTTGAAGCTATAGAAGGGAAGACATAAAATGCCCCGCCTGGCACATGACATGTTAAGCCCATTTCATTGAAAGATGTCGTCATAAAGTTACGACGTTTTTTATAGCTATCTCTCATTCGAATTACTTCATCATTTCCCCCGCGTAATGCTTCAAGTGCTGCAAATTGAGACATCGTCGGTGCACACATCATTGAATACTGGTGGATTTTGAGCATTAATTCTGAAAATTGCACAGGGGCTGCAATCATCCCAAGACGCCATCCCGTCATCGCAAATCCTTTTGAAAACCCTGAAATTAAAATTGTATGGTCACGCATATTTTTAATACTCGCGAAACTCGTATATGCTTCGTCGTATACGAGCTCTGCATAAATTTCATCAGATAGCACGATTAAATTATACTTCTCAACAATAACTGCTAGCTTTTCTAATTCGGATTTATTTAACATTGCGCCTGTTGGGTTATTGGGAGAACAAAGTAATATTGCCTTTGTTTTCGTTGTAATAGCTGCTTCAATTTGATCTGGCTGTACTTTAAATTCATCTTCTAATGAAGTCGCTACTGGAACTGGGACCCCGCCCGCTAACGTAACAAGTGGTGCATACGAAACGAAACTTGGTTCAATAATAAGTATTTCATCATCAGGGTTTACAATAGCACGCATCGCTACATCTAGCGCTTGACTCGCTCCAACTGTAACAATGATTTCATCATTCGGATCATAAGATACTGCAAATTGTTTTTTTAGATACTTTGCTATTTCTTGACGGAGCTCCAATAATCCTGCATTTGCTGTATATGACGTATATCCTTGTTCTAAAGAACGAATACATGCTTGCCTTACATTCCAAGGTGTAACAAAGTCCGGCTCCCCCACTCCAAGTGAAATAACACCTTTCATACTTGCCGCTAAATCAAAAAACTTTCGTATACCGGACGGTTGTAAAGATTCTGCTACTCTAGATAGGTCAAATTGCTTCACGGTGTCACCACAATTCGCTTATCATCATCTGTCTTTTCATAAATAATCCCCTCATGTTTATACTTCTTCAAAATAAAATGAGTTGTCGTTGAAACGACAGATTCAATTGTTGCTAATTTCTCAGAAACAAACATTGCTACTTCTCCCATTGTCTTCCCTTCTAATGTAATAGAAAGGTCATATGTCCCAGACATTAAATAAACGGATTTCACTTCTGAATAGCGATAAATTTGTTCAGCTACTGCATCAAAACCGACACCACGCTTCGGTGTAACTTTCACATCAATCATCGCCGTTAAACCAGTATGTTCTTTCACTTTTGTCCAATCGATATGTGTTACATAGTCCACGATAATCTTTTCACTTTCTAATTTCGTAACCATTTTTTTCGCTTCTTCTACTTCTATATTTAACAACTTCGCTAATGTATCTACAGATAAACGACTATTCTTTTCAAGACAAGCTAATAATTCTAATTCTTTCTCTGTCACCATATAAATCATCCTTCCTTTTAGTTTGTGTCTAAATTATACAAATACTCTTTCCAGTTTGAAAAGAAGATTTTTTTTGAGAATTATGTCAAAATAAAGTGAAGGCTAATAATCAATGGGGGGTTCATCCCCACTGATTATTAGCCTTCACCAATCGGGCTTTTACGGGCAGTTAATCTCCCACCTAACCTCTTTGTTTCAGCCGTTTTTTGAGGTGGGCGTCTTACTGCCCGTTAATAGCGGGGTAAAGTGAAACCTTAATCAGTGGTAGGGTTCATACCCGCTGATTATTAGCACACACCAATCCGGGTAAAGAGGAAAGGGGATGGAACCGTGAAACCAAAAGTATATATTGCCGAACCAGTTCCAACATTTGTAGAAAACTATTTATCAGAACACTGTGATTTTGAAAAATGGGATCAAAACGAGAAAGTACCTCGTGATGTTCTATTGGAAAAAATAAAAGATAAAGATGGGTTATTAAATTTCGGATCTGCTATAAATGAAGAATTATTGCAGGCTGCTCCTAATTTAAAAGTAGTAAGTAACATTTCTGTTGGCCATGATAACTTTGATTTAAAAGCGATGAAAAAACAAAATGTTATCGGAACGAATACTCCATATGTGTTAGATGATACAGTAGCCGATCTCGTTTTCGCTCTTATGTTATCTGCTGGTCGCCGTGTTTGCGAACTCAATTCCTATGTAAAAAATGGTGAATGGAACGCTGAAATCGGAAAAGAACACTTCGGACTAGATGTACATCATAGTACGATCGGTATTATCGGAATGGGACGAATTGGAGAAGCTGTCGCAAAACGAGCGAAATTCGGATTTGATATGAATGTCCTTTACTATAACCGTCGCCGTAAAGAAGAAGCTGAGCAAAAATTTGATGCTACATATTGTGATTTACAAACTCTAATCAAACAATCTGATTTTATTATTCTTCTTACTCCATTAACAGATGAAACGTATCATCTTATCGGTGAAAAGGAATTTTCACTAATGAAAGAAACAGCAATTTTCATTAATGCTTCTCGCGGGAAAACAGTAGATGAAACTGCATTAATTCATGCGTTAACAGAAAAGAAAATATTTGCAGCCGGCATCGACACATTTACACAAGAACCGATTCAAAAAGAGAATCCGCTCTTATCATTACAAAACGTTGTAACTTTACCGCACATTGGATCTGCAACATTAAAAACTCGGCAGCAAATGGCTATGACAGCTGCTGAAAATTTAGTGGCAGGATTACAAGGAAAAACACCACCTAATATTGTGCGTGGGTAATTATAAAGTGAAACTTTAATCAGTGGGGGTTTTGTCCATCCCCCACTGATTATTAGCCCACACCAATCGGGCTTTTACGGGCAGGTATCTCCCACCTAACTTCCTCGCATTCGCCGAATTTTGAGGTGGGAGTCTACTGCCCGCAAATAGCGGGATAAATACGCAAAAGGCAAGATGACGATGTCATCTTGCCTTTTTTTGTTAACATATTTTGTTTCTTGTCTGGAGATGATATGAACAAAAATCAATGGAGTGACAAAAAATGAACCATGAATGCAAATGCCCTTACTTCACTTTTTCCACTCGCGGGACTACTATTCATTACGAATTGTATGAACATAATACTAAAAAAGAACGACCTACTTTCGTACTCGTTCACGGCTTCCTCTCTTCCTCATTTAGCTATCGACGACTCATTCCTTTACTAACAAAGGAAGGTACAGTAATTGCCCTTGATTTACCACCATTCGGAAAAAGTGATAAATCTCATCTCTTTAAATATTCTTATCACAATTTAGCAGCTATTATTATCGATTTAATCGAACATTTATCTCTCTCAAATATTGTATTAGTTGGTCATTCTATGGGCGGACAAATTTCACTCTTTGTAAACCGACTACGCCCTGAATTAATTTCAAAGACGATTTTACTATGTAGCTCTAGTTATTTAGCACGCGCAAACTTCCCTTTACTGTACTCCTCTTATTTACCGTTCTTCCACTTGTACGTGAAGAACTGGATTATTCGAAGGGGCATCGTTCATAATTTAATGAATGTCGTTCATGACCATTCATTAATTGACAATGAAATGATGGAAGGCTATGCTGCTCCTTTTTATGATGATCGTATATTCCCTGCTTTAACTCGAATGATAAGAGACCGTGAAGGTGACTTATCTTCAACTGAATTACAAAAAATCGAAACCCCAGTATTACTCATTTGGGGTGAAAAAGATCGCGTCGTCCCTGTACATGTAGGACACCGTCTCCATAAAGACCTACCTAATTCCACTTTCATTTCTTATGAAAATACAGGACACTTACTACCTGAAGAAAAGCCCGATCATGTTTATGAAGAAATTATTGCGTTTGCGGCGCAATAAAGTGAAGCTTTAATCAAACCGCACAAATGAAAATAAACAAAAAGGCTGTCGTAAATTCCGACAGCCTATAATGAACAACTTCCGCCTTCTTTTAGTACGAGTAACTCTACTGCTAATTTTTCGCATTTTTCAAGTGCAGGTACTTCTTCAAAAGACATAAAGTATATATGTTGAATCTTCTTTGCGATGTATTTCGGATCATCAAACACACTTACGACGTTTACAACATCGCTCGCTTCTGTTTCATAAAACTCCGGTCCCATTTGAAACGGATCCCAATTTTTCACAACCTCAATCATTTTGTCATATGCACCCATCTGCTTCCCGCCTTTTCACTTTTTAATGCTTTTCTTTATCGTATCACATCAGCTATTCTATAAGAAGAGTGAGAATTTTCATAACTTAACAGTTTGACAGAAGAAAGGAGCAAACATATGCAACTATTTCATAAAACGGTAAATAGACGCGGAACACATAGTACAAAATGGGATACATATAAAAATGAAGAGCTCATCCACGCTTGGATTGCCGATATGGACTTTGAAGTACCAAAACCAATTCAAACTGCATTACAAAAACGCACAGAACATCCTATTTTCGGCTATACACTTCCTCCTGAAAATATTGGGGATATCATTTGTAATTGGACGAAAAGCCAATACAATTGGGAAATACAAAAAGAATGGATTGTATTTAGCGCAGGTATCGTTCCAGCTCTTAGTACGAGCATACAAGCTATAACGAAAGAAGGAGAAGCCGTACTCGTACAACCTCCTATTTATCCACCATTTTTTGAAATGGTCAAAACAAATAATAGACAATTATGTGAGAGTCCCTTATTTAAACAAAATGGCATATATAAGATAGACTTCGAGCATCTAGAAACTCAATTTAAACAAGGTGTAAAACTAATGCTTCTTTGCAGCCCTCACAATCCTATCGGACGCATTTGGACGAAAGAGGAGCTAATAAAACTCGGTACGTTATGTACGCAATATAATGTAACCGTTGTCGCGGATGAAATTCACGCCGATATTATTTATAGAGGCCATACTCATACACCGTTTGCTTCTTTATCTGAAGAATTAGCAGCACGCACTATTACTTGTATGGCTCCGAGCAAAACATTTAATATCGCTGGATTGCAAGCATCGATCATCATTATTCCGAATGAAAATCTCCGTAATACCTTTATGTCTATCCAATATAGACAAGGATTCCACGGATTAAATACATTTGCTTATACAGCAATGCAAAGTGCCTATACAGAATGTAATGATTGGCTAAATGAAATTCGATTGTACGTTGAAGATAACGCTCAATTTGCTTGTGAGTATATTCAAAATCACATCCCAGCTCTTTCTGTAATTAAACCAGAAGGTAGTTTTTTACTGTGGATTGATTGTTCCCACTTGGACCTTTCTCAAGATGAACGAACAGCATTGCTTGAAGAGAAAGGTAAAATCATTATTGAGCCTGGTGAGAAATATGGAACAGGTGGCGAAGCCCATATCCGAATTAACATTGGCTGTCCTAGATCTGTTTTAGAAGAAATTTTAAACAGACTACACCATACATTCTCATAACAAAAAAGGAGGCTATCCCAAAATGATTTTGGGACAACCTCCTTTTTTCGGTAAATCGATATAATTCCACTTACCATCATGTGGTTTTAGAACAAAATCTACCATTCGCGGTAGATTCTATTTTTCCTTCATATCCGACGCTTTTTTAACAATAACACCGCAAGCAATTCGGCCACCAGATTTACCCGTTGGTTGTGTCATACCATCATCAGCGTTTTCTGTAATAATAATAGACGCTCCATCTTTTCTATGAATCGTCGTTTTTCCTTCTTCAAGCGTTATATGCGGAGCATCGATTTCTGCTTTAATCTTTCCCGAACCGTCTGCAACTACGTTCGGTAAATCACCATTTTCCGCACCTTTCGGATTCAAGAGCCCATGTTCTTTATTATCCGGATTAAAATGATTCCCAGATGATTCGAAACGTGGCGCTTTACATTCTCCGATTTCATGTACATGTATCCCATGTGATCCTGGTGTAAAGCCTTCCGCTTTAATCGTAATTTTCACTCCACTTGTTTGCTGAGTTACTTTTGCAGTCCCAACTTCATCACCTGAAGCATTATGTAATTTCACATCAATTTCTTTCGGCTTCCCTTGGTCACAACCCGCCATTAGAAATAATAAACAACAACTGAAAAAAAGCCGTCTTTTCATTCAATTCCCTCCAAAATACTTTCTGCCCTTAGATTGTCCGAGCATAGAGGGAAACATGCAAAAATGAATTACTGTTTCTTTTCAGCTAAAAGCTTTTCTTCTACTTTCTGTAATCGCTCTGCTTCTCGTTTTGATACACGAATAAACATACGCCACGTAGCAACCGCACCGATGATAAATAGAACGCAAACAATACCTGGAATAATATACTCCGTTTTATCTTCAGGAAAATATAAAGGCATCATATAGAACACTCCTTATCAGGGAATTTATGAAAATAATTAACATCAGAATTTTCTGTTATATCATTTTAAATTATAGTTGAAGCCTGTCATATTCTCAAGGACATTCAAAAATCAACTAATTTCTTTGACTACTTCTTATACTTTCCTTACTATAAACTTGAGGTGAAAAATATGAGAGAAACATTTGAAATTGGTGAAATCGTTACTGGTATTTATAAAACTGGAAAATACATCGGCGAAATTACAAATAGCCGTCCTGGCAGTTACGTCGTAAAAGTATTAGCTGTTTTAAAACATCCAGTGCAAGGGGATTTACATAATGTAAAACAAGCTGAAGTACCATTCTTCCACGAAAGACGTGCTTTAGCTTTTCGTGAACAGACGAACATTCCAGAGCAAATGGTGAAGAAATATGAAGGAGAAATTCCGGATTATACAGAGTCACTAAAATTAGCATTAGAAACTCAAATGAATTCATTTTCTGAAGATGATTCACCTTTTGCGGGGCGTAGTCTAGAAACACTTCAGCAATTGAAGCAAGATTACAAACTTTAAAAAACAAAACGACCAAATTACATGTTTTGCAATTTGGTCGTTACTGTGTACTTACTTTCTTTAACACTTTCGAAAAATCAACAAGTTCCCCTAATGTTGGAGGTGCTGGTTTGACTAAATACTCTTTATCTTTTTCTACTAACTTAAAAATATTATATGTCGTCATCGCATCATCAAGCGCACAATGATGCTTTCCTGTTCCTGCTTTCCCATACGCCTCAATTGCTTTCCACAGCCCTGTTTGATTTCTCTCTCCAAAAAACTTCTTATACTCAAGCGATAAATCACGACACTGTCCAAAGAATGGAAATTCTACTCCCGCCATTTCGCAATTATGCTTTAAGACTTTCATATCCATATTTCCCCACGTTACAATTGTCGGTTTACAACTCTTTTCATATTCTGCAAGTTTCTCAACAAGTTCATGAAAAGAAATTCCTTTGTCCACTACTTCCTGTTTAATTCCTAAAAATTTTTTACATCGATCCGTTAAAGACGGAAATGTTTTCGGTCTAATATGCGATGAATACGTATCTTCCACCTTACAACCAACAACTGAAACGAGTCCGACCTCAATAATTTCTGGGAAAAAACCTTTTGGCTTTTTTCTATGCTGGGGCATCGTAAACTCAAAGTCTAAAAACAAAAATCGTTGTTCATCCATACGATCCCTTCCTTATCATCTTTGTCATTCCTTTCTATTTGACACTCCTACACGAACAAGCTCGAATGCTGATTCGATTTTAAATATTCAGATTGGATGTATCTTATATATATGTCAAATGCCCACAAATATTTTTAAAAATAAGAAAAAATGACCTATGCAGAAAATATGACAAAATAAACCCTTTCATTTACATCCGCCATTTTTCTACTTTATAATGACGTTATGTGTGTTTCATCTAGTTAATTTTTTGACACACTAAGAAAAGTGAATGAAAGGAGATGAGAGTTTTGCACGAAACAACGCAAGAACTCGCAAACTGGCAGTATTATTTCGCTATCGCAGTCTTTTTAATTACATATGCCATTATTATTTCTGAAAAAATTAACCGCGCTGTCATCGCACTTCTTGGTGCAGCATTCATGGTAATTGCCGGGGTCGTTGACTTACACAATGCCTTTACGAAACATATTGAATGGGGAACAATTACATTACTCATCGGTATGATGATACTGGTAAACATTACAAGTAAGTCAGGTGTCTTCCAATACGTTGCCATTAAAGCCGCAAAAGGAGCACAAGGAAATCCAATTAAAATTTTAATTTCACTTTCCTTACTTACCGCGCTTGGCTCCGCATTTTTAGATAACGTTACAACCGTACTTCTTGTTGTTCCAGTTACTTTATCTATTACGCGCATCTTGCAAGTAAATCCTGTTCCATATTTACTTTCTGAAATTATTTTTTCAAACATCGGAGGAACAGCAACATTAATTGGTGATCCGCCAAATATTATGATTGGTTCTGCTAATAAACATTTAGACTTCAATGCTTTCTTATTCAACTTAGCACCTATCGTAATCATCATTATTGCTGTTACAGCAACAATGCTTTACTTCATGTACCGTAAGCAATTAATTGCTGATCCTGTACAAATTAAAAAGCTAATGAGCTTAGATGAAAAACAATACATTAAAGATCCAGTATTAATGAAAAAATCTTTAACAGTACTTGGACTTACTATTTTAGGTTTCATGACTCATTCCATCTTCCATATTGATGCAGCTATCATCGCCTTAACTGGTGCTACTGTCCTTATGTTAATCGGTGTGAAAGAACATGAAATTGAAGAGGTATTCGCAAGTGTAGAATGGGTAACAATCTTCTTCTTCGCGGGACTATTCGTACTCGTTGGAGGACTTATCGATATCGGTCTTATCAAAACGTTAGCTCAAAAAGTAATTGGAATAACAGGCGGAGATATTTCTCAAGCATCTATCCTTATTCTATGGGTATCTGGTATCGCCTCTGCAACAATCGATAACATTCCATTCGTTGCAACAATGATTCCGCTTATTAACGATATGGCAGTTGGGCTAGGTTTATCACCTTCTGACGCACAAGTCGATGTACTATGGTGGGCATTAGCATTAGGTGCTTGCCTAGGTGGAAACGGAACATTAATCGGGGCTTCTGCTAACGTAATCGTAGCCGGAATCGCAAGTCGTGAAGGACATAAATTCAGCTACATGGAATTCCTTAAAGTCGGCTTCCCAATTATGATCGTTTCATTAATCATTTCTCACATTTACATTTACTTACGCTATCTTATGTAGTAGAAAAAAGCGCCCCGCTTAGCAGGGCGCTTTCGTTCTTTTTTCAGCATATCCGAATTATTATAGAACCAAATATATCGACCGCTCGACAACTTTGATACGCCTACTCTTTATACCTTACCGGCTCATTCCGAATAATGAACAAATGAATCGGCAAGAAAACCGAAAACGTGATTGTATGAATGATCGTAAATAGTATGGAATTCGTTCCGTATCTATCCAAAATAGCGTAGATGAGATAAATAGACAGCACAATCGATACGGCTGTTGCTAGCAAACTTATAATTGGTACGAAATTAAAAATGAAACATCCGACATATATGCCAAATACTTTCCACCCTGCCTCTTCTTTCAAGAAATCTGGTAATTTATCTTTCGCTAAATCGCCCCATGTCTTACTATTTATAAACGGAATAAAAGCAAGAACACCATCAGTTGCACCATCATTTTTCGCCATCGTATAAAGTGCAAAAGCCGTTAACAAATACGAAATAATTGCCCAAATTATTATAACAAGAATAAACGCAAAACTAAGAGCAAAGAAACCTGCTAGTACGCTTTGATCTTCCATCTTATCCTCTCCTCTCTCTTCTCAACATATTTCATTACATTGCAAGTTATGTTTTAAAATTCACCCAAACTCTTTGTATAATAATATGAGAAAGATAATAAGAGAGGAGCACATACCTATGCATCCATTTGTAAAGGCATTACAAGAGCATTTTACAGCTCATCAAAATCCCGAAAAAGCAGAACCGATGGCACGTTATATGAAAAATCACTTCCCGTTTCTCGGTATTCAAACTCCCGAGAGAAGACAATTATTGAAAGACGTCATTCAAATACATACGCTCCCAGATAAAAAGGACTTCCAAATTATCATACGTGGGCTTTGGGACTTACCAGAACGTGAATTTCAAGCTGCCGCACTCGATATCATGCAAAAATATAAAAAGCACATAAACGAAACTCATATCCCATTTCTAGAAGAACTTATTGTCACAAAATCTTGGTGGGACTCTGTTGATAGCATCGTCCCTACATTTTTAGGTGCCATCTTTTTAAAACATCCAGAATTAATTTCTGCATATATTCCAAAATGGATTGCATCAGAAAATATATGGTTACAACGTGCCGCTATTTTATTCCAGCTGAAATATAAACAAAAAATGGATGAAGAACTCCTTTTCTGGATTATCGGACAACTACATTCTTCAAAAGAATTTTTCATTCAAAAAGCAATCGGCTGGGTCCTTCGCGAATATGCAAAAACAAAGCCAGATGTAGTTTGGGAATACGTTCAAACTAACGAGCTCGCTCCATTAAGTAAACGCGAAGCAATTAAGCATATTAAGCAAAATTACGGAATAAATAACGAAAAAATAGGCGAGACTCTATCCTAGATAGACACGTTCCTCTATTGAGATTTAAAAAAGAACGTGTTAGAATATGTTCATTATTATTAATATAAGTAGCGATGACGGACTTATAAGTACTTGCATAAAAAGCGATTCAGGGATAGTGAAAGCCTGAAGCTGCGAGGAAACGGCAGTCTCGAGCAATACGTGATAAAGTGGATGCACATTTTGTGTATCAACTAGGGTGGAACCGCGGGCAAACGCTCGTCCCTAGGCGATTAAGCCTTGGGATGAGCGTTTTTTTATGTTTTTTAAAGCATATATTGCTCGCTTCCAAAGTACCCATCACGTCATCGCCAATACGTTAACTTTCAAAAGGAGGATTTTATTATGTATTCAATGGAACAAGTTGTAAACTTAGCGAAACATCGCGGTTTCGTTTTCCCTGGTTCTGAAATTTACGGTGGTCTTGCAAACACATGGGATTACGGTCCACTTGGAATCGAATTAAAAAATAACGTTAAAAAAGCTTGGTGGAAAAAGTTCATTCAAGAATCTCCACACAACGTTGGTTTAGATGCTGCTATTTTAATGAACCCAAAAACTTGGATCGCTTCTGGTCACGTTGGTAACTTTAATGATCCAATGATCGACTGTAAAAAATGTAAAGCTCGTCACCGTGCTGACAAATTAATTGAAGATGCATTAGACGCAAAAGGCATCGAAATGGTCGTTGACGGTCTTACTTTCGACCAAATGGCTGACTTAATGAAAGAACATGAAGTAAAATGCCCAGATTGCGGTAGCCAAGAATTCACGGAAATCCGTCAGTTCAACTTAATGTTCAAAACATTCCAAGGTGTTACAGAGTCTAGCACAAACGAAATCTTCCTTCGTCCTGAAACAGCACAAGGTATTTTCGTAAACTTTAAAAACGTACAACGCTCTATGCGTAAGAAACTTCCATTTGGTATCGGCCAAATCGGTAAAAGTTTCCGTAACGAAATCACACCTGGTAACTTCACATTCCGTACACGTGAATTCGAACAAATGGAACTTGAATTCTTCTGTAAGCCTGGTGAAGATTTAGAGTGGTTCGCATTCTGGCGTGAAACTTGTAAAAACTGGTTACTTTCACTTGGTATGACTGAAGAAAGTATGCGTCTTCGTGACCACGGTGAAGACGAATTATCTCACTACAGTAACGCAACAACTGATATTGAATTCAGATTCCCATTCGGTTGGGGCGAACTATGGGGCGTTGCATCTCGTACAGACTTCGATTTAAAACGTCATATGGAACACTCTAACGAAGACTTTAACTATATCGATCCACAAACGAATGAGCGTTACGTGCCATACTGCATCGAGCCATCTCTAGGTGCAGACCGTGTAACATTAGCATTCTTATGTGATGCATATGAAGAAGAGCAATTAGAAAACGATTCTCGTACAGTTCTTCGTTTCCACCCTGCTTTAGCACCATATAAAGCAGCTATCTTACCATTATCTAAAAAGCTATCTGAAGGTGCTACTGAAGTATTCGCAGAACTAGCTAAAGACTTCGTGGTAGACTTTGATGAAACTGGTTCTATCGGTAAACGTTACCGTCGTCAAGACGAAATCGGTACACCATTCTGTATCACATACGACTTCGACTCTGTTGAAGACAAAGCTGTTACAGTACGTGACCGTGACACTATGGAACAAGTTCGTATGCCAATTAGCGAACTAAAAGGTTTCTTAGAGAAAAAAATCCAGTTCTAATTATAAAGTGAAACTTTAATCAGTGGGGGTTTTGTTCATCCCCCGCTGATTATTAGTTGAACCAATCGGGCGTTTACGGGCAGTTAATCTCCCACCTAACTTCTTTGCTCCAGCCGAATTTTGAGGTGGGCGTTTTACTGCCCGTTAATGCGGGATAAAAAAGAGGCAGCTCATAAGAGCCGCCTCTTTTCTATTTTTCACGTTTTTCTTTAATTGCTACTGTACATCTTGATATGCATAGTAAATCATCATTTTCATCAATGATGCGAATATCCCAAACCATTGTCGATTGTCCTCTATGTATCGGTGTTCCGATTGCTGTTACAATTCCATCTTGCTTTGAGCGAAGATGATTTGCATTAATTTCTAATCCGAAACAAATACATTTTTCTTGATCAATTAAATTGTATGAACCAACACTTGCCACAGTTTCTGCTAATGCAACAGATGCACCGCCATGTAAAAATCCAAACGGCTGATGCGTACGTTCATCAACAGGCATTGTAGCAACTACTTTATCCTCTGTCATTTCTAACAACTCAATTCCAAGCGAATCCATTAAAGTTTTTGACATATCGTTTTCAACCTCTCTCACTTTAAATCAAATGTATAATTTTACCTGTTTAATTTCAAACTACCTATAACACTTATATAAGGAGGTTTCACCTAAATGAAACAGAAATTTTGTATACTATTGCTTATGTTCTCCTTCCTGACTATTGTACCAAATTGTGCAATAGCAGCCAAAGCATCCAACCTGACAATCAATGTTAAGACTGTAACACAAAAAGGTAAGAAACCTTATATAGAATATCAAATTAATAGGCCTTCCTTTCACAACTTTTCTGATTCAAAATTTCAAAATAAGCTAAATTCCTATTACAAAAACTCTACTGCTACATTTAAAAGTAAATTAGAAAAAGAAGCGAAGAAATATTATAAAGAAACAGAAGGATCTAGCACACCTTTTCATCCATACGTTGCAAATGTTGACTATAAAGTAGCTTTAAACAAACCACCTTTCCTAAGTCTATATGTGAATTACTATCAATATACAGGCGGAGCGCACGGACTTTATACGTGGAAGGCAAATACATTTGATTTAAACGAAAAAAAATTATTACACTTAGACGATTTATTTCAACAAGAGGATAAATATAAAGAAATAATTCGCACAGAGATTGTAAGACAAATTAAACAAAATGAAAGCATTTATTTCCCTGACGCAGCCGAAAAGGTAACGAGCACTAAAAAGTTTCACTACTTTTTAGAACCGGATAATCTTGTGATTTATTTCCCTTTATATGAAATTGCTCCTTATTCAAGCGGAATCCCGCAATTTCGTATTCCATACACATTGCTTAGAGACTATTTAAAGCCTTCTTATCAAAATATTTTGATTGACAGCAAGTAAATATTTTCGCTACGATAATGTTAACCTAAACACAACTGGAGGTTAACATTATGAAGAAGCTTCATGTTTTAGATTTAGCATTAGCTGCCATGTTCGTCGCTCTTATGGCTATTGGTGCAAATATTGTATCGTGGGCACCATTCCTACAAATAGCGGGCGTCCCGTTATCTATGCAACCATTTTTCGCAATTTTAGCAGGTCTTCTTCTTGGGAGTAGACTTGGGGCATTATCAATGACTGTTTACATGCTTGTTGGAGTAGCGGGTGCGCCAATCTTCGCTAACTTCAAAGCTGGATTCGGGGCACTTTTAGATCCTACTGGTGGTTTTATTATCGCATTTATTATCGTTGCTTACGTATCAGGAAAACTAGTAGAACAAAAAGAACGACCAACATTCAGCACCTTTGCAATTGCTTCTTTCGTCGGAATCATTTTAACCTATATTATCGGTACTACTTATATGTACGGGGCAGTCAATATTTTCATGGGTGGTAATATGAGTTATAAAGCTGCCTGGATGATTATGATGTGGTTTGCAGTAAAAGATATTGCGTTTACAATTATCGGCGCTATTATCGCACCTCGCATATACTATGCTGTACGTCGTTCGGCTTATCAGCATTCTCATTCGACGATTTCATAATAAACAAGGAGCTGTTCCTATAGGAACAGCTCCTTGTTTATTATATTAAGACTCTTGCTTCATTTGCTCTTCTAAAATTTTCTTCATCATTACTAGCATATCATCACGTAATTCTGGGTGTTGCAATGCCATTTCAATTGTTGTTTGAACAAATCCTAATTTTTCACCAACGTCATAACGCTTTCCTTCGAAGTCGTAAGCAAATACACGTTGAATTTCATTTAAGCTTTGAATTGCATCCGTTAACTGAATTTCGCCACCCGCTCCAGCTTGTTGCTGTTCCAAGAACATAAAGATTTCAGGAGTTAAAATGTAACGTCCCATAATCGCTAAGTTTGAAGGCGCAGTACCTTTCGTTGGTTTTTCAACGAATTGACGAACTTGATAACGACGTCCCTCTTGCTCTAACGGATCAATAATTCCGTAGCGATGTGTTTCTGCTTCAGGAACAGTTTGTACACCAATAACAGAAGAAAGTGTTTTGTCATACTCATCCATTAATTGACGTAAACATGGTTTTTCAGCTTGAACGATATCATCGCCTAATAATACTGCAAACGGCTCATCACCAATGAATTTACGTGCGCACCAAACAGCATGTCCTAATCCTTTTGGTTCTTTTTGACGAATGTAATGGATATCTACCATTTTAGAAGAAGCTTGTACTTTTTCAAGTAACTCATACTTTTTCTTCTCTAATAAGTTTTGCTCTAATTCAAATGCGTTATCAAAATGATCTTCGATAGAGCGCTTTCCTTTACCAGTAACGATAATAATATCTTCGATGCCTGATTTTACTGCTTCTTCTACGATGTATTGAATTGTTGGTTTATCTACAATTGGAAGCATTTCTTTTGGCATTGCTTTCGTTGCTGGTAAAAAGCGTGTTCCTAATCCCGCTGCCGGAATAATTGCTTTTCTCACTTTTTTCATGACAAATACCCTCGCTTTTCATTCTAATTCTCTTAGTAAAGTGCAAATTTATAACACTCGCTCGTAATAATCCTCTACATCAAACAAAACTACAAGAAAAGAGGAGGCCGTTCTCCCCTTTTCCTATCAGTATCACTCTACTCTATTATAAACGATTCATAATATCTTCTTTAATAGTAAGTAACTTTTGTTCACTATTTTGTAAGGAATCATCTTGTACACCAAAGTAGAATTTAATTTTCGGCTCTGTTCCAGATGGACGTAAGCAGAACCAAGAACCATCTTCTAATTGATATTTTAACACATTTGATTTCGGTAAGTGAATCTCTTCCTTATTTCCATCTTGTAACGTTGTAATGATGCTTTCCTTATAATCCTCAACTGCAACGACTGTTAAACCAGCTACTTCTTTCGGAGGATTCCCGCGGAATGTTGCCATCATCTTTTGAATCTGTTCGGCACCATCTTTTCCTTTTAACGTTAACGATACAAGATCCTCACGGAAGAACCCATACTTCTTAAATACTTCTAACAGACCATCATATAACGTTTTACCTTGTGATTTGTAGTACGCAGCTACTTCACATGCAAATAGGACTGATTGCACCGCATCTTTATCACGGCAGAATGGACGGATTAAATAACCATAGCTTTCCTCATAACCGAATTGGAATTCATATTGTCCACTTTCTTCATACTGTCTAATTTTTTCACCGATAAATTTAAATCCAGTTAACGTATCAACTGTATCTAAACCGTATGCTTTTGCGATTGTACGGCCAATTTCAGACGTTACGATTGTTTTTAAAACAACACCGTTTTCTGGAAGCGTTCCGTTTTCCTTCTTTTGTGATAATAAGTAATCAAGCATTAACGCACCTGTTTGGTTACCAGTTAACACTTGGAACTCACCATCATGATTGCGAACTGCTACACCTAGACGGTCTGCATCAGGATCTGTTGCGATTAACACATCAGCGCCTACTTTTTCACCGTCGCGAATTGCATACTCAAACGCTGCATGCTCTTCTGGGTTTGGTGATTTTACTGTAGAGAAGTTTGGATCTGGTAACTCTTGCTCTTTTACAACTGTTACATCTGTAAATCCAACTTCTTCTAAACCACGGCGTACCGAAATATTTGACGTTCCATGTAATGGTGTAAAGACGATTTTCAAATCTTTTCCTACTTCTTTCACCATCTCTTTATTAATAATGACATTGTTCAATTCTGCCGCATATGCATCATCTACTTCTTGTCCAATTATATGTAATAGACCGTCAGCTTTTAATTGCTCAACATCAGCAACTTCAACTGTTAATTCATTTTCTACTGCATTTACGTAACTAATTAACTCATCAGCTTCTTTTGGAGGCAACTGCCCACCATCTTCACCATATACTTTATAACCGTTATATTCGGGCGGATTATGGCTTGCCGTAAGAACGATTCCACTTACTGTATGTAAATGACGAACTGCGAAAGAAAGCACTGGTGTTGGACGCAAGCTTTCAAATACATATGTTGTAATACCTTGCGCACCAAGTGTAGCAGCTACTTCCATTGCGAATTCAGGTGATTTATGACGAGAATCATACGCGACAACAACACCACGTTTTTTCGCTTCTTCACCTAATTTTTCAATAAACCTAGCTAATCCTTTTGTTGCTTTACGAACTGTATATACATTTAAACGGTTCGTACCAGCACCAAGTTCACCACGCATACCACCTGTGCCGAACTCTAGATTTTTATAAAAGCTATCCTCGATTTTCTTCTCATCTTGCTTCATGTTTTCTAGCTGTTCTTTTAATTCTGTGTCTAATTCTGCATATGAAAGCCAGCGACTAAATTTTTGTTTCCAATTCATACTTCCATCTCCTCTCGCCTGTCGTACCTTCATTATATGAAAAAAACAACCTGCATCTCAATATTTTTTATAATCTAACAGGATTTTACTATAAATATTTGTATACACTATGGTTAAATACTCCACCAAAGGGAATGAGGATTATGCAAGAATGGGGCTTGTCAGAAGAGCTCAAAATAAAAACAAAGCAGATGATTGAAATTGCTGAAAAAGAATTATCAAACATGAAGCATGCAATCGATAAAGAAGATGAATGTATTTTATGTAAAATGGAAGATATTCATCATATGTTAACAAATGTACAGACGTTAGCAGCTACATATTATATTCAAGCATATTTATCACCTTATACGGAAAGTTCACATTTCATCACTACAGCTGTCCAACATTTAAGCGCTCGAAAACACGGTGCTCTTATTATCGTGGAACGAAGTGACGCTCTTGATTCTTTCATTCAAACTGGAACAACATTAAACGCACACTTAACCGCGCCACTACTTGAATCGATCTTTTATCCAGGGAACCCTCTTCATGACGGAGCCGTTCTCATTAAAAATAATCATATTGTCTCAGCAGCTAATATTCTTCCATTAACAAAAAGTACAGAAATCAATCCTGAGCTAGGAACACGTCACAGGGCTGCGATTGGCTTATCAGAGAAAAACGATTCACTTATATTAGTTGTCTCTGAGGAAACAGGGCGTACTTCATTCGCTTTAAATGGGACGTTATATACGATTTCTTTATAGAATACCTATAAAATAAAAAAAGCTGTTCCGGAAAGGTTCAGTATGTAATGACCTTTCCAGACAGTTTTTTTTCATTCTTTATTCTTCTCCGAAACGCTCAACAAGTGTTGCAAGTGTACGCACCATTGCACCTGTTGCTCCAGATGGTCCTAAATCATGTGCACCTGTTGTTTCAGATGTTCCAGCGATGTCTAAATGTACCCATGGTGTTTCTTCTGCAAATTCACCAAGGAATGTCCCAGCCATAACCGCATGTCCTTCACGGCCTGGTGAGTTATTTAAATCAGCAAATTTACTGTTTTTGACACGTTCTTTATCACGTTCAAAAATCGGCAATTGCCAAATTGGCTCATCCGTTTCCATAGAAGCCTCTAACACTTGTTCAAACAATTCTTCATTATTTGTCATCGCGCCTGTTGTATGATTTCCAAGTGCAACAATTACACCGCCTGTTAATGTTGCAACATCAACTAAGTAATTTGCACCAAGTTTCTTCGCATACGTAATACCGTCAGCTAACGCTAGGCGACCTTCTGCATCTGTATTTAATACTTCAATTGTTTTTCCGCTCATAGATGTAATAACGTCATCTGGCTTAAATGCTGTACCACTTACAACGTTGTCAGTTGATGGAATAACAGCAATTACATTTTGCTCAGGGCGAAGTTCACCGATGATTTCCATCGCGCCAAGAACAGCTGCAGCGCCGCCCATATCACCTTTCATACCAACCATGCCTTCACGTGGTTTTAAAGAATAACCGCCTGTATCATATGTAATCCCTTTTCCAACAAATCCAATTACATCTTTCCACTCTTCTTTTCCTTTATAAATAAGAGCGATCATTTTTGGCGGTTCAGTAGATCCTTGGTTTACTGCAAGTAATGCACCCATACCAAGCTCTTCCATCTCTTCTTTCTCAAGAACCTTATAATCCATATCGTATTTTTCTGCTAATTCAACTGCATACTCAGCAAGCTTTGTCGCTGTTAATACGTTTGGCGGCATATTTACAAGCGTACGAGCTGAATTCGTTGCACGTCCATGTACGTATCCTACCGTTAATGCTGCTTCAATTTCTTGTGCATCTTCTGCTGTAATAGCAATCAGTTTTTCTAACTCTACTCTTTCTTTTTCATCCGTTTTATATGTTTGTAATCCGTATGTACCAAGGCAATATACTTCCGTTGCAATATGAGCTACATCAATCGCATCTAATTTCTCTGTTACGAAAGAATCAAGTAAGATTGCTGCGTCTTTTACTTTTGCTGATTGTAACGATTTAAAAGCTTTACTAAGAGCTGCACGTAACGTTTCTGTTGTATATGACTCTTTCTTACCTAAACCAACAAAATAATAACGTTTAACATTGGTTTTTCCTAAGCTATGTACTTTTGAAATGGCTTTCTTCTTAGTTGAAAGTTCTTTTTCTTCTAATAAAACTTGTAATTGTCCTTCAAACGCTTTATCCAGTTCTTGTACAAAGCTACTCGTTTTATCTTCTTCAAATAAGGCAACAATTACCGCTTCATGACTTGCTAATTCTTTTTGTACTTGCAACATGTTCAGACCCCCTAAATTTCTCTACGTCCATTATAACTTTATTTTCGATAAAATGCGACAATTCTAAATTCTGTTATTTCATATAAGGTGAAACTTTAATCAGTGGGGGTTTTGTTCATCCCCCACTGATTATTAGCCCGCACCAATCGGACGTTTACGGGGAGTTGATCTCCCACCTAACTTCTTTGCTCCAGCTGAATTTTGAGGGGGGAGTTTTACTGCCCGGCAAATAGCGGGATAACGATGCTATCTCCTATGGTGAAATAAGACAAGAAAAAAGTCTAGCGTTATTACCACTAGACTATCTTTGTTTTAAATATTGCCCACGAAACACTTGCATCGTTTCGTCTTGATTTAACATTGTTAACTCTTCTTCCGAAAACTTACCATTTCCTATTTTCACTATATACACATTTACTTTTTTCTTACCCCATTGGCTATAAACATCTTTCACCGTATCATAATATAAATCGAGACGATTTCCTTTTATAGCACCGCCCTTATCAGCTACAACACCATATCCGTAACCTGGCACGAATAGAATTGTCCCAAGCGGGAATACGCGCAAGTCAGCAGCGATTGTGGAATATAAATCCCTTTTTGCTTTAACACCTGAATATGTAATGCCATACTCTGGATGCCCCGGCCTCTTTCCAGTTGACTCTATACCTGATGTATAACCAGTTGCAGTCATTTCTATAACACGATATTTAGACCAGTCATTTGCCTGCTCTAAAGCATTTATCACTTCTTTACTCGGAGCAACTTTTTTCTCAATTTCTGCTGCATGTACTTCTTTTACACTTGTTCCTTCATATGATTTTATAATCTCTAATAAAGAAACTCCTGTGAAAGCCTGCCATGTTACGCATAATGCGAATGCAAGTAAACAAGTCATCATAATGCGAATACAATATCGTTTTAACATTTTTATATTCCACACTCCTTCATCGTTAATCATTCCCTATACGATGAAGGAATATGCAAAAAAATAATCTCCAAATTGATTGGAGATTAAAACATTTGATATCCACTTTTCCGAAGTTTTTTAATTATAATTCCTGCTAAAGCAGCACCTACTAATCCAGTAGATAGAATAAACACATCTGCGTGTCCTAAATGCGATACACTCGTCCCAAATAAAGAAAATGTTTCTTTTGGCTTTGAAAAATAGTCCCATACACTCGCTTTATTAATAATAAGCATACAAATAATCGGATACACAATAACCATTACCCACGTAGCTCGCAAAATCATGTTGAGTAAAAATCCAATTCCAAAAAATAAAATAAAGAACAACATCATTGAAATAAGTAGTACCGGTATACTCACTTCTTCTCCCTCTCCTTCGCATACGCCGTAAACACATGATAAGCCGTATAACCAAATTGCTCTCCTGGATTTAATGTTTTGTCCATTTCAAAATGCGACTCTGCTCTTCCTTCTAATAAATATTTGATGAGTACAGAAGTATTTTGATCATCTGCAATATTTTCTGGATGTAAAAAAGCTACTTCCGACAATTCTTTCTCCTGTACGATAATGTCTTCTCCCTCTGGCTCTAGAAGAAAAATAATCATATTATCACTAATTTCATTATGAATAACACCTGAGCGAATACCAATAATCCCCTTTACATGAGCAACAATTCCTGTTTCTTCCAAAATTTCACGTTTCACAGCTTCATCAACAGTCTCACCTTCATTAACAAAACCAGCAGGTAAAGACCATTGCCCTTTCAATCCACCGTATTTTTTCTTAACGAATAGCCATCTCCCATCTTTTGTAGCTACTAAGCCACTGACAGCTAACCACACTTTCCCTCGCTTCCCCATGATATAACCTCCTCCATCAAACGAACAGAATATTCTTTCTTTTTTATATATTATACTATATTTTCAATACGAAAAAAGCAGAAACAGCTCATAGCCGTTTCTGCTTTTTCTACTATATATTAAAAGAACTTCAATTTACCTTTTTTAAGAACTAATAAAGGTCCGCCTAGTAAGAATAAGTAACGGTTGTCGATTACTTTCTTCATGAATGAAGCTTTCCAACCTGTTAACTTTTTACCCATAACAACGCCCATTGCATCGTCATGACCTAATGAACATACAGATCCTTTATTATCAAATGCGAACTTTTTCATTTCACCTTTACCGCGAACTAACACAGTTAAATTGTGTGCAATGTTATAACCTTCTTGAATTGCAATCTGTGCTGTTGGTGGGTATGGACGGTTAATCTCCTCATTGATGATTAACGCTGCGTCACCAACCATGAATACATCTTCATGACCCGGAGCGTGCATGTACTCATCCACTTTAATACGTCCGCGCATTGCTTCAAATCCAGACTCTTCCACAATACCGTTACCACGAACACCTGCAGCCCAAACTACAGTTTCAGATTTAAGAAGTTCAGCATCATCACCGTTTGCAACGATAATACCTTCTTCAGTTGCTTCCTTAATTGCTGTACCGATGCGGAATTCTACACCTTTTTTCTCAAGTTGTTTTACAGCGTACTCTACTAATGCTGGATCGAAACCAGGAAGTGCTGTTGGAGCAGCTTCTACACAGATGATACGTGCTTTTTCACGTGGAACATCGTACTCTTTGCAAAGTTCAGGAATACGGTTTGCAAGCTCACCTACGTACTCGATACCAGTAAATCCAGCACCACCAACAACGATTGTTACTAACTCATCACGTTTTTCAGTCGCATATTGAGCGAACTTTTCTTCCATATGCTCACGAATTTGACGAGTTGCATTAATGTTAGTGATTGAGAATGCATGCTCTTTTAACCCTTTAATTCCGAACGTTTCTGATTCGAAACCAAGACCGATTACTAAGTAATCATACTCTAATTCACCATTTTTTAAGATAATACGTTTTTCAGCAGCTTTAATCTCTACTACTGTATCTTGTACAAAATTCACTTTATTTGTATCGATAACGTCTTGAATATCTAGACAGATTTTATCATCTTGTAATGTACCAGCTGCACTCTCATGTAACCAAGTTGCTTGGTAGTGATAGCTATTGTTGTTTACTAACGTAATTTCAGCTTCACTTACAGATAATGTTTTTTGCAGACGAACAGTCGTAATCATCCCGCCATAACCTGCACCTAAAACTACGATTTTTGGAGTCTTCACTAAATCACAACCCTTTTCTTTATATAATAGTAATAAAAAATAATACCAAGTACTAAAAACTCTATTTGTCAAGAATGTGGAATTTATCACATTCTATATCATAACAAAACGCAGTCAAAAAATCGTACGAAATTTGTCATAGAAATTTAACATAATACTTCCCTATATTAGTCGGTTTCATTCCATAATTCAAGCACCTAGAGAATTATCGATATTTTAAAATAACATAGCGTTTTCAAGGGTTTTTCAGCCTTTTTTTCATGTATTTTCCTTTCGCTATATTTTATACGATTCTAAAACATCTATGCGCAAACTTACTTATTATTCAGTCGTTTTCAGAAGTATTATTAACTGAAATATGCTATCATTTATTTGAATGTGTCATCATTTGCAGGATTTTCATGTACATATGAACAATATATGAAATCAATATTAAAATTCCATCATCTATAGGGGGAATGAAAATGACAGAAAATCAAAAAGTTTACGACATAACGATTATTGGTGGTGGCCCAACAGGACTATTCACCGCATTTTATGGCGGAATGAGACAAGCAAGTGTAAAAATTATTGAAAGCTTACCTCAACTTGGAGGGCAATTATCCGCACTATATCCCGAAAAATATATTTATGATGTAGCTGGGTTCCCAAAAGTGCGCGCACAAGAGTTAGTTGATAACCTAAAAGAACAAATGAAAAAGTTCGATCCAACTGTTTGCTTAGAAGAAGCTGTTGATACGCTTGAAAAACAAGCTGACGGTATATTTAAACTTGTTACAAATAAACAAACTCACTACTCTAAATCTGTCATTATTACTGCTGGCAATGGTGCTTTCCAACCACGCCGCTTAGAATTAGAAGGCACAGCAAAATACGAAAAGAAAAACTTACATTATTTCGTTGATGATATGAATAAATTTGCTGGAAAACGCGTCGTAGTATTTGGCGGCGGTGACTCAGCAGTAGACTGGACAATGATGTTAGAACCGATTGCGGACAAAGTTACAATTGTTCATCGCCGTGATAAATTCCGTGCACATGAACATAGCGTAGAAAGCTTAATGAATTCCCGTGCAGAAGTAAGCACACCGTATGTTCCAGTTGAACTCATCGGTGATGACACGATTGAACAAGTTGTTCTTCAGCACGTAAAAACAGAAGAAAAAGTTATCCTTGATGTTGATGACGTAATCGTAAACTACGGCTTCGTTTCTTCGCTTGGTCCAATTAAAAACTGGGGCTTAGATATTCAAAAGAACAGCATCCTCGTGAATTCAAAAATGGAAACAAATATTCCTGGCATTTACGCTGCTGGTGACATTTGTACATATGAAGGAAAAGTAAAACTCATTGCTTGTGGCTTTGGTGAAGCACCGACAGCAGTAAACAATGCAAAAGCTTACTTCGATCCAAACGCAAAACTTCAACCAATGCATAGCTCAAGTATGTTTTAATATAGAAATAAAAAGAACTCCTTTTAGATGAGAGGAGTTCTTTTCATACCCTCTTCTTTTCCTAACTAAAATACATTCCAATTTGATAAAAAACACTACTTACTTCCAAAATATGTTACAATAAAAACAGAACGTACGTTTCTTTTAATAAAGGGAGGTTTTATTAATGAAAGAACCTATTATCGTAAAAAAAGGAGCTTTCCAAGCAATCGGTGTTTCTATTACAACTACAAACGAAAAAGAAGCATCGACTGAAGGAAGGATTCCAATGCTTTGGAATCGCTACTTCCAAGAACAAATTATGCACCAAATTCCAAATCAACAAACAAAAGAAACATTCGCTTTCTACTCAAACTACGAATCGGATGAAACTGGTACATATCAATTTACTATCGGCATGCCTGTTTCTTCATTAGAAGATGTTCCTGAAAATATGACAACTTTAACATTACCTGCCGCAACGTATGCGGTATTTACAACGAGAAAAGGTCCTGTTTCTGAAGTCATTTGTGAAACTTGGGAATATATTTGGCAATGGTCGAAAGAAAACAAGCGTGCTTTTACAACAGATTTTGAGCTTTATGACGAAAATGCAGTAGATCCAACTAACGTACAAGTGGATATTTATATTGCATTAGCCTAAAACATAAAAAAGAAGATGCCCTTGGTATCTTCTTTTTTTGTCGTGAAATAGCCACTGTGCAAATTCATTATTATTGTCTACAATGAGAAAGTGCAGTATAGAACTATTAGAAACTGTATAAAGTGAAACTATACTCAGTGGGGGTTTTGTTCATCCCCCACTGAGTATTAGCCCTCACCAATCGGGCGTTTACGGGCAGTTGGTCTCCCACCTAACTTCTTTGCTCGAGCCAAATTTTGAGGTGGGAGTTTTACTGCCCGTTAACGCGGGATAAAACGATCGTTAATAGGTTTTTTAGTCTAAAATCGGTACATAGAAAGGAAGCAATATGGAGGAACTACAACAAAATAAATCTGCTTTAGAAGGAAGCGGAAAACCGTTATTAAAAAATACGAACTTCCTTTTTCTTTGGGCAGCTACTCTCTTTTCAAGTTTTGCTTTAGCCTTTTTTACTTTTTCACAAACATGGTACATAGCAAAAACATTAAACCTTGAGGCTTCACTCGGTATTGTTTTCGTGGCTCTTAGTGTTCCAAGGCTCATCTTTATGATTATCGGCGGAGCATTAGCTGATAAATTCCCGAAAAAAAACATTATGTTTTATTCTAATATTATTCGCGCTATTCTTGTCGCAACCATTCTCACCTGGTTCATCGTCGGTGATGTAACACTATATACATTTGCCTTGTTCGCTTTGTTCTTCGGACTTGCTGACGCTTTCTTCTGGTCAGCCGATGGATCTATTCTGCCTGAACTCGTAGAAAAAAGCCGTTTAACACAAGCAAATTCACTTACTCAAATGACAAACCAAGCATCTGTCATTTTAGGACCTGTACTTGGCGGTATTCTCATTAAATTTACGAACTATGAAACGATTTTTTCAATTACAATCCTGCTACTTATTATTGCTGCCATACTCGTTCAAAAAATACAATTTACAATACCCGAAAAAAATGAAGCAGATAAAGGCATGTTCACTTCTATTAAAGAAGGAATCTTATATGTAAAGGAATCACCATTCCTTTCAACTTTCCTTATATGTAGCGCCTTTTTAAACTTATTTTTAATCGGCCCAATGCAAGTAGGCTTCCCGCTCTTCGTCAAAAACGTTCTGCACGGTGATTCACTTCAGTTTAGTTACTTAGAAGCGTCTGTTGGCGGCGGGATGGCGATAGGAGCTGTCATTGTCGGATTAAAAAACATTAACCGCAGACGTGGTCTATTTTGTATTATCATGATGCTACTGTCTGGTATATTCTTCCTAGCCATTAACTTTAGCACCGTACTTTGGCAAGCATTATTAGCCGGAATGTTTTACGGTATTACAATTGCGATGGCTATCGTTCCACTTATGGCAATGATTCAATCAACAGTAAAAGAAGAGATGATGGGACGCGTTATGAGTTTACTCATGCTTTCATCGATGGGATTCATTCCGCTCTCTTACGCATTTACATCGCTTGCACTTGGGATCGGCATTCCAATTGTAACGGTTATGAAAAGCGGTGCAATCGCTGTTATCGTCTTTGTACTATTTGTAGCAATTCGTGTTCCAGTTGTAAGAAAGTTCGATTAGCTACTTAGAGTCATGTATTATACGCATGACTCTTTTTTAAATGGATCGAATAACGGTATTCCCTTACTTCTCCTTAATGCCGCTCCCCACTCTAATCCAATTTCTAAAAATAAATCTCGCATCGTACTATACAACAGTGCTCCAACATCTTTACGAATTTCTCCGTACTTATACGCTCTCACAACACTTTTCACCCTCCAAATTAAATTTCCACGCACTTCTTCATCAGCTAATATTCCCTCTAATACAGCACCTTGTTCTAGTAATCCGCTCTTTTTATAAGCAAGTTCCACCTTACTCCAAAATATATTAATCTTCTTCGGATTACTCGTCATCGGTATGAGCGCGTATATAAAAGGCTTCGGTATATCGTGACGACAATACGTTTCATCAAGCTCGTACGTTACTTTTCTTTTCTCTTTTATTTGTGGAATGTTTTTAGAAAGAATTGTTTCCCCCTCATTTTTTTGCTCATTTCCACTACAGCCATCTGCACGATCATCACTTTCACATGCGGACATCTTCATACGGTCATCCATGCGGTCAATCGCAGATTTAAGAAATACATATAAGTTTGCACTATATCCGCCGCGCTTATATCTTTCTTTTGTCGCAACACGCTTTATAATTCCTAGTTCCTCTAGCTTTGCAATTGAGCGGCGTACTGTACGCATACTCTTTCCAACATTTGTAGCAATTGTCTCCATTAACGGACAAGCAACCCCCACTGTTTTTTGTTTCTCATTCACCGCATACTTTCCTAAAAAATGAATAATGATAGAATCCGTTTTATTCAATTGAAATCGATAGCACTTCAAAACTTGTTTTTGATATACATTAAACTCTTCTTTACTTCGAAATTCACTATATGATTTCATTAAATTATATAAGCTTCCCATTTTTATCACCTCATTTATAGGTAAGAGTCAGGAAGAGCAATTGGCGTGATATTTAATATTTTTTTATCCCGCATTAACGGGCAGTAAGACTCCCACCTCCATATTCGGCGAATGCGAGGAAGTTAGGTGGGAGATAACTGTCCGTAAAAGCCCGATTGGTTCAACTAATAATCAGTGGGTGATGGACAAAACCCCCACTGATTAAATTTTCACTTTATTGGAGATGAAAATATGATTGTAATTAGCGCTTGTTTAGGTGGCATTGCTTGTCGTTATGACGGCAACGATAATCTCGTTTCAAAAATAGAAGAGTTATTACAAAGGGAAGACACCACCCTCGTTTGCCCCGAAGTATTGGGCGGTTTACCTACACCTCGTCCTTCGGCTGAAATTATTGGTGGTAATGGTGATGACGTTTTAGACGGGACAGCAAAAGTGATAACGAAAGAAGGCCAAGATGTCACGGAGGCTTTCGTGCTTGGTGCTTATAAAGCATTAGAACAAATAAAAGGTTTAAACCCAGAATATATTATTTTAAAAGAACGCAGTCCATCTTGTGGTAGTTCTACTATTTACACAGGAGAATTTAATGGCAATAAACAAATCGGTTACGGGGTCACAACGGCTTTATTTAAAAGACATGGATTTATAGTCATTTCAGAAGAGGATTTTGAGAACGAAAAAAGGAATTGACCCTGTTCGTCAATTCCTTTTCCATCTGTCTTATTTCACACCTAATTTTTCTTTCACTTTCGCAGGCAGCTCGTCCTTTTTCACTTCTTCCCAAGCAGTTACACCTTTTTCATCTGAGTGGAATACACGCAAGAATGCTTCTTTACGAAGATTTTTTACAGCTGTAAATTCTAACTCTTTTTCTTTACCTTCTTTATCAAATGCAGGTAACTTATACTCGAATGATTTGTGCGGCTGACCATTATCAGCTTTTTCATTCTTTTCGATTCCATCAGTAGTAATTTGAACGTAGTACTCATCTTTACCCATACGGTTTAAATCACAGCCAACTAACAAACTTGCGAATACAACTAAAATACTAAAAAGTGCAATATATCTTTTCATTTCCTTCACCTCATGTGTTTTTCTTATATTGTTATCTTAAAGCCTAAGCTTTAAAGAAGAAATTCAAAAACATGACATGAACATTACACTTTTGTAAGATAGTAAAAATCCGTATGTACAACCGTTCAAATATAATTATTTCTTCACTCTAGAAATTGGCCTTCCCCTTCATGTATCCTCTTTAGCCTTCTTCTTGCATATATTCACTATCTTTGTCCTGCTCTTTTTCTTTTTAAAGGCAAAAGAAAAGACCTTCTAACGATTTGATTTCATCGCTAAGAAGGTCTTTATATGCAACCTACCCATTCAATTTCCATTTAGCATAACGGAATGAAAAAACTTAGCACTCTTCCGGCTTACCAGCATTCGACGATGTACGGAAAGATGATCCGCATCCACATGATGCAATTGCGTTTGGATTGTCAATTGTGAATCCGCCGCCAAGCATAGATTGCTTATAGTCAACTTTCACTCCTTTAACAATCGGAGCACTTTCTTTATCGATAACAAATTCAACACCGAAAAACTCAAGAACTGTGTCGTCTTCCTTTGGTTCTACTTCAAATCCTAAGCCGTAAGAAAGACCACTACATCCGCCGCCATGTACAGCAAGGCGCACGTACTTCTCTCCATCTTCAGCATCTTTTAACATATCTTTAATTTGAAAAGCTGCTTGTTCTGTTACTTCAATCATGAAATACACCATCCTTTCTGTTCTCATTCTATTATACATCTTTACGCTTCTATCTTGTACTCATACACTCCGCGGCAAATTATTTCCGCAGGTCCTTTCATTAATACATTTCCTTCTTCTGTCCATGCGATCATTAAGTCGCCGCCTGCTAAGTGAACTGTAATTTCTTTATCGTGTTCCATTTTTCCATTTAGAATTGCCGCAACGACAGCTGCGCATGCTCCTGTCCCACAAGCTTGTGTTACACCAGATCCACGTTCCCAAACGCGGAAATTCATCTCTTCATCATTCAAAATCTCGATGAATTCAACATTCACTCGCTCTGGGAACATTTCATGCGTCTCAAGAACTGGTCCTAACGTTGTAAGGGGCGCTTTTTCTACATCATCAACAAAAATAACCGCGTGCGGATTCCCCATTGAAACAGCTGTAAATGCATAACGGTGATTATTGTATAAGAAGTTTTCACGAATAAATGGTGTTTCTCCTTCACCAAGCATCGGTATCTCTTCACGTGTTAAACGAGGTGCCCCCATGTCGATTTTCGCTAATGTAACTTTGTCATCTTCTACCGTTACTTCTGCCGTAACAATACCAGCTAACGTTTCAATTGTGAAAACTTTACCTTCTACTAGTTTATGCTCATACGCATATTTCGCTACGCAGCGTAAACCATTTCCACAGCTCTTTCCTTCTGAACCATCATTATTAAACATGCGCATTTTTACTGGTGCCACGTCAGAAGGACAAATTAAAATCATTCCATCTGCACCAATACCAGTATTAATATTTGAAACCTTTTCCGCTACAAGTGCTAAATCTTCTTCTCTAATTTGTTCCTCAAACATATTTACATATATATAACTATTTCCAAGACCATGCATTTTTGTAAAAGAAAATTGGCTCATTTTTATTCACTCCAAAAATAATTTATTATTTCAAGTATAAAATGCATGCTTTTAGAACACAATATGAATGTCCCCCCTTTCTCATATTTGACAGTATTTTGGCAATAAGCCGTTCTTACACAAATCGCGTAAGAAAAAAGCCCTTCTAAAAGGGCCTTTTTTTTCGAAATAAACACTCCTAATAAATGAAAAAAGAAAAACGTTGCCTGTTTGCAACGCTTTAAAACATTGGATTTTCATCCATATAATCATATACATTATTTACAAGTTCTTCTACTGTTGCACCTTGTACAACTTCACCATTTACAAGTGCAAATGGACCTTCAAAACAAATGCCACAATACCCTAAACACCCATATTCCATGACATCTAAATTAGGATCTTTTTCTAATTTTTCTAAAGCCGCTTGCGAACCGCTTGCAAGGTTACCTACACAAAATTCGATTAATGGTTTAATCAAAACTCTCCCCCCTGTATCTCTAAACAAATTACCATTTACTTTAGCAGGCATGAAATGCATACCTAATTTGCGAAACGGATAAGTAACCCTTTGTTACCATTCCACTTTATTTATAAGAAGAAAACTAAGCTGTTTCTTGTTGTTTTCGTTATATATTCTAAACTATTTAGTTACTTCACTATTTCACTTCACAATAGATAGTCTTCCTTATATAACATACTACTCATAATGAAATAGTAAATAGTAACTAGAAAATGAAAACAGTTTACTTTACTTTTCTTCTTATTGTACAACAGAGTATTCATTCATGCATTGTTATTTGTTCACAAATTCGATATAATTTGATTGTGTAAAGTCAAAATATTTTATTAATATAAAATTGTATGATTAGGGGATATTTCAACAGAAAAGGGGTAATCCATCATGAAACACCTCGTAATACTGGGTGGGGGCTACGGTGGAATGAGAATTCTGCAGCGGCTACTTCCAAGCAATCAACTTCCAAATGATGTACAAGTGACATTAATCGACAAAGTACCATATCATTGCTTCAAAACTGAATATTATGCATTAGTTGCGGGTACAATTTCAGAAACGCATATTCGTATACCGTTTCCTGAACACCCACGCCTCAATATTCAATACGGCACAATAACAAATATTGATCTCGAAGAAAAGGCTGTTCATCTCGATGGCGGCGAAGCAATCCCATATGATGATTTAATTATCGGACTTGGGTGCGAAGATAAATATCACAACGTTCCTGGGGCGCAGGAATATACACATAGCCTACAATCAATTGAACAAACACGTAAGACATATGAACAATTAAATAGCTTAGAACCAAATGCAACAGTAGCTGTCGTTGGGGCTGGTTTAAGCGGCGTTGAAGTGGCAAGTGAACTTCGTGAGAGCCGTTCAGATTTAAAAATCTATTTATTTGATCGAAAAGATAGAATTTTATTCCCGTATCCAGAGAAATTAAGTAGATACGTAGAAGAATGGTTTGTAAAACATAAAGTTACCATTATACGAAACTCTAACATTACAAAAGTGGAACCAAACATTGTATACAACCATGATGAACCACTTGAATGTGATGCAATCGTATGGACAGCTGGTATTCAAGCAAATGAAGTTGTTCGAAACCTTCCAGTTGAACAAGATGGTAGCGGACGGGTTGTTTTAACTAAATATCACAATATTCCGAATAACGAGCACGTTTATGTTGTAGGAGATTGTGCAGCACTTCCACACGCACCATCTGCTCAACTTGCTGAAGGTCAAGGAGAACAAATTGTCCAAATATTATTAAAACGTTGGAATAACGAACCACTTCCTGATGAACTTCCTGTTATTAAATTAAAAGGTGTCCTCGGTTCTCTCGGTAAAAAACACGGATTTGGTTTACTAGCAAACCAACCATTAATGGGGCGTGTACCGAGATTATTAAAATCCGGTCTTCTTTGGATGTACAAATATCATAAGGGTTAATACTTTAAGGGCTGTCTACTATGTAGTCAGCCTTTTCACGTCTATTTAGAAAGGAGCAATTTATGTTTATATTAAAAGACATCAAATATAAAGATATTCTACACATTCCTTACTTACAAATTCAACAAGAAAAAATAACTTGTATTATCGGTGAAAGTGGTAGCGGAAAAAGCACATTACTTCGTATGTTAAACGATTTACAATCGCCAACATCTGGCACAATTGAATATAACGGAAAATCTATTTTAGATTATCCTCCCATTCAATTACGCCGTGAAGTTGTCATGCTCGGACAAACTCCGCCTATTTTTGATGGAACAATTAAAGATAATTTATTAATGGGACTTCGATTTTCTGAAAAGCCATTTCCAAATGACGATGCCCTGCGGGACGCATTAACGACTGTTAGTCTAGATAAAAAATTAGAAGATAACGCCTCTTCTTTATCAGGTGGCGAAAAACAAAGACTTGCTTTCGCTCGCATTATACTAATGGATCCGCCCGTCTATTTATTAGATGAACCAACTTCGGCACTAGATGGTGATACAGAACGCCGCGTTATGAAACAATTCACTCTACTAGCAAGAGAAAAGAAAAAAACAGTTATCTTCATTACACACTCACAGCAACTTCCGGAAGAAATTGCAGACGATATTATTGAAATTAGTAAAACAAACGGTGCAACTAGAAAGGAAGTGCTATCAATTGAAGGGCGTTATTGAATTACAAATTTGGCAACTTGCAGCTGCATATATTTTCATCCTTATTTTAATCGGGCTTGTGAAATTAAAAGGAATACCACGTGAGAAACAAATTACAATTGCTACATTACGTATGACGATTCAACTTGTACTAGTCGCCTATGTTCTTACATACATATTTGAAAATAGTAATCCGTTTTATACAATAGCTCTCATTACTTCTATTACTACATTTGCAATTTTTAATATTTATAAACGAATTAATATTCCAATGTCAAAAGAATTAAAACGAGTAGCCGCCCTCTCCATGATTGCTGGATCAATCGGCCCTCTTCTACTATTTATCTTTGTCATTATCGGGCACGATCCTTGGTATGCTCCGCAATATATCGTTCCTATTGCCGGCATGCTAATCGGTAACGCTATGACAGGTATTTGCCTCGGGGCAAATACCTTTTTAAGCAGTATGAAATCACAAAGAGATCATATCGAAGGTGCACTTATGCTCGGCGCAACACCGAAAGAAGCAGCTGCTCCGCTCATTCGGGATGCTTTCGATTCTGCTATTTTACCAACAATTAATTCTATGGTCGGAATGGGAATTATAAGTCTTCCCGGCATGATGACAGGACAAATTTTATCCGGTGTATCACCATTTACAGCTATCCAATATCAAATTGCGATTATACTTGGCATTTCTGGAAGTACAGCTTTCTCTGTTATTATCTTCTTACAGCTTGGGTATAAAACGTTCTTTAATAAGCGGTGTCAGTTGAAAGAAGTTGAAGTACAATCATAAACTAAGTGTTGCGCGCCGAGGTAAATGAAATTATATCAACGATTCTATTAGAAATATCGATTTACCGACAAAAACTGACAATAAAAAAAGAGGAGGCTACTCGCCTCCTCTTTTTATTTACTTACGCCTTCTTAACGAACTGTGATTTTAACTTCATAGCTCCGAAACCGTCGATTTTGCAATCAATATCGTGATCTCCCTCAACTAGACGGATACTCTTTACTTTCGTACCAATCTTTACAACTGAAGAAGTTCCTTTTACTTTTAAATCTTTAATTACAGTAACAGCATCGCCATCTTGAAGAACGTTTCCGTTCGCATCTTTTACAACTTTGGCACCATCATTACTTTCAGCTTCTGCTTCTTTGCCCCACTCATGTGCACATTCTGGACATACGAAAAGAACGCCATCCTCATACGTATATTCTGAATTACATTTTGGACAATTTGGTAAAGTAGCCATAAATTCATTTCCTCCGTTCATTATTTATACGTAAAAATCACTTCTGATGTTTACATGTCGATAAATAAAATTTGTATAGCATTTCTTTATACTGCCATAGTCTCACGTTATTGACAAGCCTACCTCAAATTCTCATTTTTTATTGTATTTTACAAAATTTTAATTAGTATGGCGCTCCCAATAAACAAAAGAAGAACCTTTACAAGATTCTTCCTTTCCAAATAAACGAGTTTCTCTCTAGAAAAACCACATATTTTCTTCAACGTAAATTTGATACTCTTCTGCTTCTTCTTCACTTAACTTTTTATTATTTAAATAAATTTCTTGCCATTCAAAGTAATCATCATTTAAATATACAGCGAATTTAATTTTCACATTTTTCTTTTCTTCATAATCATAACCAGTAAATTCTACTACGTCATAATCTTTTTCTTTTTTAACGTACTTCCAATTTGGTTTGTCTGTGATAGACTCTAAAGCCTCTCCTTCAAGACTTAAGCGAACAACGTTTTTAATATTAGATTCAGTCGGTAAATGTGCTAAACCGAAACTTATCACGCCAAATACCGCAATTACTATTGCTTGTAAACCAATCATAAGCCCGATATGAGCGCCGCCTTTTGATTGTAAATAATACTCTTTCTTATAATCAGGCACATCTTCTGCCTTATGTAAAATACGGATAACATGCTTATAATACAATCGATTCCCTTGCCATCCAGTAAACAGCATCGTCCCCACATATATTATAAAATCTATCCACATTGGTATATCAATAAAAGTAGCTGTAATTAAAGTAGGTACCGCTAATAACGTAAGTATAATAAATAACTGATACATTTTACGATAAGCTAACCAAAAGTGCGGGAAGATAAATGCTACCCAATTCCACGTATTTTCTTTCTCGGGATTGTTCACTTGTCCCCACTTAAAATCGTAATATGCTGTATTCTTTCGAACACCTTTATGTAGTTCTTGCTGGGAGATGGTTTCTTGTAAAACAGTTTCCTTCACGTACATCATCCTTCTCTTATTTCGATATAATTTTATTGTATATGCACAAATCGAAGGAATCTAACAAAAAGTACATATATTTCACAAAAATGAACGGAAATCGAATATATTCCGACAATTATCGGTTTCATATTTCATTTTACTTTTAAATATATTAAAATACTTATGAATGATGCATTTAATACACTAAGTTAAACATTTTACATATTTTATAATAAAAAATGTTTCACATGAAACTTCCCATATTTCGTATTATTTTTCTATCATTTTCGATTAGGTTCAAATGTGGGCTTCATATGAAAAAACTAGTAGAAAACACAATTTGTTTTCTACTAGTTTTTTATCACAGTTCTACATATTTAGTCCCCTTTTATATCCTCCCTACAACTCCCAAGTAATATTCATTTCTTCAAACGACTCTTTACTCTCTTCCAACCCTTCGCTATCATTTGTTCCAATCATCGCTACCTCCTCTTTAGACAACGTAATTTCCTCGGTTGGATTTTGAATTTTTCTCTCATACACTAATTGTAAAAGATTGATTTGTTCCTCTGTCAGTTCATACTCTTCTTCCAACCTTTCAATTGCTGATTTCGTATCAAGCATTGGGATTTCTAATAAGAATCCACCGTTCTCTTCCATCTCTTCAAATGAATCGATTGAATATGCACCGTTATCATCAATCCAAAATGCTGTCGTAATGAAAAGCACTGTTTCCCCCTCTACCTCTTCTAGTAAGTATTGGAGTGCTTCCTCTTTAGCAATGTCTACTACTTCCGGAGGCGCCCCTTCAAAATAATTTGCCGCATCAATCCACTCGTCAATTCGCTCACTATTCACATCTTGAAGACATACGATTGTGTACTTCGGATGAAAGGTAATTGTACCTCTTCCGCCTTGACTATCTTGCACACTATAGTTAAAACCATCCCACGAACTTTCATGTGAGAAATCAGGAGCATGTGCTACAAAAATTGCATCTGCAATCGATCTTAAAATACATCCTTTCCATAGTTGTTCTTTACTTATATGAAAGTTATATTTACTCATTCTCTTCCCCCGTATATATATGTTTTTTAATATTGTCTTTCGACTTCTCATTTCTTGTAAAGTACTTTTTCATTATATAAAAATAGTAAAAGCACCCTTCATACAAAGGATGCTTTTACTATTCACCTACCACTTTCGCCTACACTCCTCAATCACACTAAGCAAATACCTCTTCGTCATATCAGCCCGTCTCCAACTAGAGAGCTTTCGCTTTTCCTTTGGATTATGCCGTATTCGCTCTACTTCTCTTAATAAAGGCTCCCACTTATGAGAGTAAAGTTCCAACATGTATTGCAATCCTCTATCTTTTGAAACGATTGTTTTATGATCTAACGTATATAAAATACGTCCCATCGTAACGACAGCTGATTCTACCCATTCTTCTATGAAAAATAAATAAGGACGCTTCGCTTTTTCAAGCCAGTAATGTTCTACGTTATATTTCATTGTATTTACTACATCGTCCCATTTTATTTGAAAGGGAAGGTCTTCTGCTTCTTTCCCGATAACTGTAATGCCTTGGTTTTTCAATGTCCACCATGTTACCGCGTTAATATCCCAATGACCAATATCAGCCTTACCATCTGCACAATACACGTACTCATTGATTTCATGATTGTATCTCCCTAAGTCATCAAGCGGAATATACATACCATCCATTCTTTTACCTAACGTACTTTTCCTAAGTTTTTTATGTAGCTCTATAATTTGCTGTTTTTCAGCTTTATTCACGGAATCACTTATTACCGTAACAAAATCCACATCGCTCGTTTCTATATGAAATGCTCCTAGCGCGATTGATCCGTAAATGTATACCCCGACTATTTTTTCATCCGAAAAAATTTCTTTTAATTCTACTATGTACTGCTCCATTAACTGTTTCACTTCTCCTGGTAAAGCATGTTTTATTCCATTCTCCACGTCGATCCCTCCAATAAAAAAAGCCTTCGCAGATTCGCAAAGGCTTCCTGATTTATAAATATTTCTCGATTTCTTCGTAAACATCCTTCAAACGAGGATTTCCTTCTCCAACAATTTCTCCATTTACAAGAACGACTGGATAAAATAAATCTTCCTCCACTACTCGCTCTGCGAATGTTTTTTTATCTTCATCTTCTTGTTCTTCTTGAAAATCAATATACTCAAACTTAAATTTATTTTCTTGTCCTTCATATTTACGACCAATCGCCGCTTGTAACCACTCAAACGTTTCTGTTGAAGATGGCATTCCAACGCAGCTCGCACAAATTACTTTCGTCCCATACACTTGAACATTAACCATTTCTTCTCCCCCACTTCTCGTTCTAACAGTATATTCAGATGTCTTATTGCATAAGCACATCATTTTACAAACTTATTCCATACCCCTATACTGAAAAAACACGTTGTACACATGATAAAATATTTCGACAATAAAACAAGAACAGAAAAAATAGATTTTCCCCTCTATCTTGATTATAATAAAACTGATGAAAGGAGTCGATAAAAATGGAAAACCCACATATGCAAGAACAAGTATTAGAAGTATTAGATAAATTACGTCCATTCTTACTTCGCGATGGCGGAGACGTTGAATTAGTAGACATTGAAGAAGGTATCGTAAAACTACGCCTTATGGGTGCATGCGGAAGCTGCCCAAGTTCTACAATCACACTAAAAGCTGGTATCGAACGCGCACTACTTGAAGAAGTACCAGGCGTTATTGAAGTAGAACAAGTATTTTAATTTAAAAGCGGAAGCGGCTCGTTCAAAATGTGAGGGGGATGGAGCTTCTGACATAGAGGCGCTTTTTGCCTCGGCGGAAGAAGCGAAGCCACCGAACATTTTAGCCGCTGGAGCTGGATAACATCTAAAAGCAGAAGTGGCTCGTTCAAAGCTACTTCTAAGAAAAGAGACCAAATTTGGTCTCTTTTTTTGTACGCAAACAAGACATACTCCCCTACACTATTAACATCATAAAACAAAATTGGAAATCCTTCTCAAAAAATGCGATAATTAATATATAGTGAATCGTTCACACATATAAAGCGAAAAACATAGGGGGACGACGTATGCCAAAAATAGGGAGTACTTTTGTAACAATTCAAGAATTAGAACAGAAAAAAGAATATTTATTAAGTCTTTCACCCGTTATACCGACATGGAATACGAGCTATCAATTTTTATTTAAAGAAATACAACAAGAATTATTAAAAAAGGTAAATGAAAAAATTGAAAGACACCACATTATTTTAACTATATGTACAGATCAAAAAGTAGGAGCATAGCTTCTTATTATATAAAGATAGACACGGGTATCTGTTGTGGTATAAAAAAGAGACCTCAATTGGCCTCTTTTTTATACTTTTAAGATAGCCAATCTAATTTCCTAATGCCTAACTTATCAACTGGTAAACGAAATGACTCGTAAAAATGATTCATAAATTGCTCAGTGCGCTTCACATCATGTAAAATGATTTCTAAACGAGCTCTATAGATGCCTTTTTGTTCTTCGTTTCCTGTTTGATAATATCGTTCAACCGTTTCAAAGTAGTGAAGCGGGAACAGAAGCCTTGCGAATAATAAGCGCCAACCAAATGAAGAGAGCGAATAATTACGTTCATAGTCTGTAATGAATTGAACTACCGTTTGCTCCCAATCTTTCTTTTTTTCTATCATCATATAGCGAATACATTCTGCTATATCCCTACTTGGGTGATCATATACCCAATCAAAAGGAAGTTTTAAGCGCTTCGTTTGATGCCATAATAGAGGTGTAAATCGTTCTTGGCAAATTGTTGCTGCGTCAGTTATTTGTGGTGTATCGTCCATTTCTGTATCGACAACATATTGGATTGCATTTTCTGCAACTCCTAAGTAATACGGGAAGGATTCAATAAACAATTGATCGAATACGTCTGAAGGATGGTTCATCACTTGCGATTGCCAAAATCTTTCTAATTGGTCGAGCCTTTTTTCCCATAATGCTTTCCATTCGCCAATGCGGCTTAATTGCTCAACTTCTTCTGGAAAGAATGCACCACGTTTATGGAATATAGAAAGCTCACTTCCTAATGATGTAGCATGTCGCTCTAACATACGCATACCTTTTAATAAGCAGTAATTTTTTTCTTCTATCTCACTTACATGGTAGCCGTGTATAGTCGGAACGAAAGTCGCAACAGTTATATCCCCTTGCTGGTTCATATAATCACTGAGCTTTTTCATCTCTACAAGTACTTCTTCCTCCATTTCTCCAATTGGAACAAGTACATAAATTTTGTTGCGAATCCAAAAGCTTTTATAGGGGCCAAGGGGGATTAATTCTTTAACATGCATGTGATAATGCTCATAAATATGCTGAATCATCGCAGTCGCCACCTATGGTTTTTCTTTATATATATGAGCTTGTGCTCGCCTTTCATTCCTATGCACATGATAAAGCAACGAAACGTATACAAATACTAAAAAGAAAAAAAGGTGATAAACATGAAAGACTCAAATCAACTACAAGAAAGAGCATTACAACTATTACAAGAACGCGGTGTAACAATTGACGATATTGCTGAACTTGTTCATTTTCTTCAAAAGAAATACCATGCAAATTTAGAGATGTCAGAATGTCGCTATAACGTTGAGCGTGTACTATCAAAACGAGAAGTACAAAACGCACTTATTACAGGCATTGAACTTGATGTCCTTGCTGAAAAGGGAATGTTAAGCGCGCCGTTACAAGATATCGTAAAACGCGATGAAGGACTATATGGCATTGATGAAGTCATCGCGCTTTCTATCGTTAACGTGTACGGTTCTATCGGTTTCACGAACTTTGGATATATCGATAAATTAAAACCAGGTATTTTAGAATACTTAAATGATAAATCAACTGGAAAGGTGCACACATTCCTTGATGATATCGTTGGCGGAATCGCTGCCGCTGCTTCAAGCCGTTTAGCGCACCGTGCTGAGCATTCAGAGTAACGTGTCTAGGCCGTCAGTTTCATACTGACGGCCTTTCATATTCCATAAGCATAAACTCTCTTCCACGGCTCCAAAAAAAAGGGCCTACTTGAAATCCAATATTTTTATATAGCCTAATCGCTCTCTCATTAAATGTCGCTACACTCAGTCGAAACATTTTCGAATTCAATTCCTCAGTAGCAAATGCTATTCCCGCTTGAAAAAATATTTCCCCCATCCCTTTCCCTGTTAAATCTGGCTTCATTCCAAGTCCGATATCTACAACATCTTCTCCCGCATATAAATTGGCATCTCTTCCGCCTGGAACTTGTGCATTTTCTCCAAAACAAAAATAGCCGATAAATTCTCCCTTCTCATCACAACAACCGTAATACGTCCCATCTAGCAACTCTTCTATTCCTTCAGCCTCTCCTGAAAAACTATATAAATTGTACGGTTCCTCATACGTCCACATATTTATCTCATTCGCTTCTTCCTCTGTTAATTTATGTATTTCCATTCCTCTCGCTCCTCATCAAATATTCTATATATATTTACTCATTCATTTTTCACATTCAATTTCCCTCTAATTACAATATGCATAATTGCATGCGCACACCCATTTAAAAAATGCTAAAATTTATTTGAATCGCTGTTGTTACACTTCTTGATTAAGAAAGACCGTTAACCGGAAAATTAACGTCTTATCAAATTCAAGCAATTGGCACATGTTGTCATCATGAAAGACACTCGAAAGAGTGTCTTTTTTTCTATACCTGAGAAGGACCTGCTCATTTACAAAATAAATGCATAAATTAATATAACTCTTTAAACGCATTATTCCCTTTCTATATGTTGCGGCGTTCGTTGCGACAGATTCGGATAATAAAAAGCACTCCAGCCAGAGTGCTTTTTACTTTCAAACAAGGAGGTTACATATATGGATAGTACTCTCGTATTTAACTTCGGTATCGGTATTGTTATCATTTTATTCGTCTTCTTTGTACTTTGTATGAGCGGGATATAGCAATCTTTTATGCCGATAATTCCTTTAAAGTATCACTTAATTTGAACTTTCTTAATTGTAATGAAGCAATCATTGCCGCTCCCGCTCCGAGCACTAGACTAGCTAGAGCTAACATGAAAACTTGATTATACGGAATGATAATAACCGTTAGATCTAAGCTTGATAACACAATATAACTAAACAAAATCCCACCAAAAATGCCAATACAACCAGCTATCGCTCCAAGTAAAGTTCCCTCTAATAAAACAATCCGTCTCATTTGCTTCGGAATAGCTCCTACCGCACGAATCATACTAATTTCAGCACGTCTTTCATGTAAACTTGAGACAATCGCATTCATTAACCCTATACCAGAAATAATGAAAACAATTACAACTAACAAGCGAATTAACATCATCATTTGCGATAATAACTGCTCCTGTTCTTTTAATAAATCATGGCTATTAATAACTTCTACGTTCTCTTTATTATTTGTAATTTGTTTTACTTGCTTCTTAATCTCTTCAAATGATTGATTAGAATTTGTCATAACTTGAATTGCTTCATATCCTTGCACGTGAAACTTATCACGAGCCCATTGTTCATTTACGAAAATGTCTAATCCTCTTCCCCTTAATCCTTGCTCAATAATCGAAACGACTTTAATCGTTTGTTTTTCTTTCCCTTTTCCTTGTACTTCAATCGTATCATGCAACTGAATCCCTAATGTTTTAGCAGTTCTCTTCGTAACGACTCCCTCACCATCTTGTAATGGCTTATTTAAATCTCGTCCTGTAATCACTTTCGCTTTTGTTACTTTTTGATAAGCAACAATATCATTCCCCACAACCTCTATCACATCATATTCAAAATCATCTTTCCTCACATTTTCATACCACTCTTGATCCGCTTTTTTAAAATCATAATTTATAAGCTTCGCTGTAAAGTCAGTAACATTTGCTACGCTCTCTTCTACACCATCAATTTTTTTAACCTTCTCCATCCAACTAAATGGTAATACTTCAGTACTTTGCGACTCTATTGGAATTCTTATTACTAAATCAGCTGGTAAATGTTTTTGTAACCCATCTTTCATGCCCTCGTAAATAGAGTTTATATACATTGTTCCAACAAGTGCTAACATAAAACCAAATGCTAGTATAGCAACAGACACAGCTGCCTTATTCCGATAACGAATTACATTTCGGCTACTAATCGTCGTTTCAATTCGTAATATCATTTGAAGTGGTTTTGCAATCACTGGTGCTATCATCCGAATAAATAACGGAATCGCAAATAACAAACCGACCGCAAATAACAGCGCACCTATCGCACTTGGATTAAAACCGATATACCGCTCTAATACGTTACCCGTTAGTCCAATAACAGTACCAATGATTAAAATGCTACAACTAAAAGCACTCCACCTTTTTTCTTTTTTCTCATTACTAGGAAGACCTGGCCTAAGCGCTTGAACTGGTGGAATCTTTCTAACCATGAAGGCTGGTATAATAGCCCCTATGATAGACATAACAATTCCTAGTAAAAACGTAATGAGTAAAATCTCGCCTGAAATCGAGAATGATTCTTTCCCTGCACCCTCAATATTCACCCATTTATTAATAAATGATGCGGCGATTTTTTGCGTACCTGCTCCAAGAATAACTCCTGCTAGTGATCCGATTGCCCCAATACATAAAGCCTCTAATAAAACGACTAATATAATTTGATTTGGATTACTACCAAGTGCACGTAATAATGCCCATTGCTTAAATCGACTTCTGACAGATAAGAAGAAACTTCCCATTATTAAAAGGGCTACAACAAATAAGGCAATACCACCTAAACTAAAAATTAATGGCTTCATTACATTTAGTCGTTCAAATGCCTTATCTACATAAGTACGTTGGTCCACCTTTATATTTTCAATCTTTTTATGTACATCAAAAGCAATTGCTTTTTTCATATTTACATCTTGTACTTTCACTTGAACGAGATTGAATTGATTTGGTAAATTTAATTCTTTTTGAAGCCAATGGATTGGAAAATAAGCACTATGCCCCATTGACGCCATTAACGGTGGATTTAAAATACCGACAACTTTCACAGCCTTTTCACCATGCTGCGGGAATGGCAGTTTAATCGTATCTCCTACCCGTATATTTTCACGATCTGTATACCCTTTTGTCAGTGCTACTTCAGCACCTTCTTTCGGATATCGTCCTTCTAATATTTTATAAGAATGCATTTCTGGAGAATCTTGCTCAACACCCCAATAAGATGGCTTTCCCGATAATTCTTTATAATGTGGAAAAGGATACGGTATAAGTGCTTTTGATATTTTTTCAGCATTTTCTAAGCCATCTATTCCTTTTAAACTTTCATTATTTAAATACATATCATTTTTTATATAGCCAAATTGTAAATTATAATCTCCATACCGACTTACTACTTGTTCCTTCACACTTTGCTCTACTGATTGATTACCTAGTAATAACATCGTCGCTAACATAACACCTAAAGCTGCACCGAGGGCAATCAACATATTTCGCAACCAATTTTGTTTCATCGATTTCACCGCATACTTAATTACCCAGCGCATCACCTTTACCTCCTACTTTAAAGTGATGATTCATAATTTCTTGAATGTGAGTAACTTGCTGCTGAATATTACGGAATTTCCATCCTTTACTCTCTGCATGTTCGTGAATCACTTCACCATCTAGTAAGAAAACAACTTTATCTGCATGGGCTGCTACGAATGGATCGTGCGTTACAATGACAGCCGTTTGTCCTAACTCATCGCATGCATTACGAAGGGCCGCGATTATATTTTTGCTATTTTCTGAATCTAATGCCCCTGTTGGTTCATCCGCTAATATAATGGCTGGCTCATTTGCAAAAGCTCTTGCTATCGCAACCCTTTGCTGTTGCCCACCTGATAACTGTGCTGGTAAATGCTTTTCTTTTCCTTTCAATCCAACGAGCTCTAATAAACGATTTGCTGTCACCGTTGCCTTCTTTTGCGAAACATTATCTAATAGTAAAGGCAGACCTACATTTTCCTCCGCATTAAACACTGGAATTAAATTAAACTGCTGAAAAATAAAACCGATTTTATGCCTTCTAAATAAAGCGAGCTCTTTTTCTTTTAATGTTGAAATCTCCGTACCATCAACTCGAATACTACCTACCGATGGAATATCTAATCCACCTAACAGCTGAAGTAAAGTCGTTTTACCCGATCCACTTGCCCCCATAATACAAACAAAGTCACCTTTTTGAATTTGAACATTAATATCTTTTAAGATCTTTACTTTACTATCCCCAATATCAAACGATTTTTCTAACCCTTCAATTTCAATAATATTCATCCCGATATCCCCTTTTCTCTCTATTTACCAATCTATATATTCTATTCGAAAATGCAAAATCCCTACTATTTTGTATTTTTTTGTCACATACTAACATTTATATTAACCGGCAGTAAGTGCCCGATTAGTGTGAGCAGATAATCAGTGCGGGATGGACACCCCCCACCGATTAAAATTTCACTTTATTTCTCACGTCAGAAAAGTTGACTCTCGCAACGGAAGTAACCATAATAGTTACACGGATATATAAAAACTATTCACATATCCACAATTAGGAGGACGAACAATGAAACATGTGATCGTTTATGCACACCCGAATACAGAAAGCTTCAACCATGCAATTTTAGAAACTGTAAAAAGTGAATTAGAAGGAAAAGGGCATGAAGTACGCGTTCGTGATCTATACGAATTAAATTTCAATCCAGTATTAGGTGCTTCCGATTTCATCTCATTTTCTCAAGGAAATACACCAGAAGATATCAAAGAAGAACAAGAGCATATCTCTTGGGCTGATAGCATTACATTCATTTACCCCGTTTGGTGGGCAGGACTTCCTGCTATTTTAAAAGGATACGTTGACCGTGTATTTAGCCACGGCTTCGCTTATGCTTACGGTGAAAGTGGCATTGAAAAGTTATTAAGCGGTAAAAAAGGATTGTTATTATCTACAATGGGTAATACGAAAGAAGCATACACAGCAGGCGGTATGTTTGACGCAATGAAGAAAACAGCGGATGTTGGTATTTTTGAATTTACAGGCATTGAAACACTTGAGCATACATTCTATACAAGTGTTCCTTCTGTGGATGACAGTGTGCGTAAACAATATCTTGAAGAAGTTAAAGACGTTGTGAATCGTGCATTTTAATAAAAAACTCCGGTTATAACAACCGGAGTTTTTTATTTCATCATCAATTTCGGAATATATCTTTGAAGTATACTTTCTAATTCATTCATATCTTCCTGTCTAATAAGTAAATTTACATTGTCATTCATTTTTTCTCGCCCGCGATATAAAAATATATTTTCTTTTGGATTTTCCCATGTTGATGTTTTATAGCCTTTTAATTCTTCGTATGAATAAAAGTTTAATCCGTCTATTACACCTTTGTCATATATTTGTACACTTTTAATAAGATGGATAGCTATTAAAGTCATAAAACAACTTGCTACAGCATGAATACCTAACTGAACGAGAAACTGTTCAACTGTACCAATATCACCACTTATGTACTGAGCATATATATACATACATTGCCCGATGAAGTACGCTGGTCCAAGTAATGCAATCCAACGTCGCTTCACCCGAGGATATGTTGCAATAAGTTTTCCCGCGCTTTTTTTCATTTCATTTATTTTATATATCTTCCATAGAACAAAGAACAAAACACATAATGTAAAAACAAACATAATGCATGACATCCAGTACACTCTTATTCCCTCCCTTTTATATCATTACATGTAAATTTTACATTTTATATACCTATAGTACATATGCAATTATGCATAAAAAAACAGGCAACCTCTTCCGGTTACCTGCATTTCATTACATCTTCTCAATCCACTCCGTCAAGTTATGCACAACTTGCGTCGGTTGTACTTCATATTCTGTTAACTTCTCCACAGTTGTTACTCCAGTGTGGACAATAAGGGTATGCATACCAGCATTTATCCCCGCTAAAATATCTGTATCGTAGTTATCCCCAACCATTAAAGCTTCTTCTTTTCCTACGCCAAGCACTTTTAACGCTTGTTCCATAATGATTGATTCTGGTTTTCCAATAAAGATTGGATCCACACCTGTTGATACTGCTACAACTGATGTTAATGAACCGTTACCCGGTAATAATCCGCGCTCGGTCGGAATTGCGATATCCCCATTTGTTGAAATAAACGTTGCACCGTTACGCACAGCAAGACATGCTTTTGCTAACTTTTCATATGTGATGTCGCGATCTAATCCAACAACGACGAAATCAGGATTTTCATCCACAATTTCAAATCCTTTTTCCACAAGAGCAGCATGTAAGCCCTCTTCACCAATCATATATACAGTTGCATCTTGTTTACGCTCATAAATAAAGTTCGCTGTAGCCATGCTCGTTGTGAATACTTGCTCCGCTTTCGCTGGAATATCGAAACGAACAAGTTTTTCTGCAACTTGTTCTGGTTTACGAGTTGAGTTATTTGTAACGAATAAATATGGAATACCACGTTCTCCTAATGCTTTTACGAAGTCGCTTGCTTCTTCAATTTGTTCTTCTCCGCGATACATCGTACCGTCTAAGTCAATTAAATAACCTTTATACATCTATTTTTCTCTCCTTCTATGCTAACGTTCTCACCTATCATACCACTCTTATATTAACCCCTTTTTCAAAAGAAAAAAACGCTTTACCCTAAAGCGTCCCATAACGTTCATTTTTTCTCTTTTATTTGATACGAGCAATTACAATCGCCTTCACACATGTTCGTTAACGTCTTCACATTTGCATCTACAAATAATCGCTTGTACATATCTTTTTCATCTTCACACACTTGCGGGAATTTCTCCGCTATTTCCTTTAACGGACAGTTTTGCTTTTCAAGTATGAAAGAGCGCTCCCCATCTCTCTTTATTTGAACCATATAACCATTTTTCTCTTGCATAGCAGCTATTTCCTGTACTTTATACGCTAAATTACTTTGATTACTTATCTTCTTTTGCAACTGCTCTTCCATTCGTTTCGTTCTCGCTTGTAAAACGTAACGAAGCATTTTTTCATCGCCCATTCGAGCTAAATCATCTAGTATTTCAATAGCAAACTGCTTATACTCTTTCGGGAATGTATCTTCTCCCTTTTGACTTAATCCATACAAATATGTTGGTCGTCCAACATGCTGCCTTACCATCTTTGAATAAATTAGCTCATCTTTCTCAAGATTACTTAAATGCCTTCGAATTGCCATTTCCGTAATTTCTAAAGCTGCGGCTAATTCTGCTACAGTATGCTCGCCCTTTACCTTCAACAATTGTACAATCTCTTCTTTCGTCGTACGTGCTTGCCCCATAACTCGCCCTTCTCCCTTTTCTCATATACAATATAAGATCCCCAAAGGAATCCCCGGGGATCTTATAAGCACAATTATTCTGGTACAAATGCAGATACAGGCCCTAATTCCTTTTCTAAATAACTGTGAATATTCGCTGGGTATTTCTCTACCACGGCGATATGTTTTTGAATCGTCTTATATAATTCATCATGATTCATTTGAATATAATCTTGCGTAAGCATTTTTCGAAGAAGAATAATTTCTTTAATATGCGCTCCCTCTTCTCCACTTATAACTCTCTCGTCCATTAAAATATCAATAATATCTTCGTAACTTCCTGGATCGCGCATAATAAATCCATCAATCATCGCATTCCCTACATCTAATATACAATCGATAATAAGATGCGCCATGCGCTCTAATGCGTAAAATTCAAACTCGGTTTCATATGTCTTTTTCTCTTGAAATGTATTTGTTGCTCGTTCTAAACATACTAGCATTTGTTCTATTTTCTTTCTGTCTACGAAGTACATGAATGTCACCTACCTGGAAATTAAAGCATTTACATTTTAATTGTAACGCTTTCTTCTGAAAAAATCGACAATTTTTCGAATTCACCTTTTCCTCGTTATTTGTTATAGTTATATTTGTATGATTTTTGAAATTGGAGGAATGCAACCTTGGAACGTGAACTCGCACTAGAAATTGTCCGTGTAACAGAAGCAGCAGCCTTAGCATCCGCACAGTGGATGGGCCGCGGAAAGAAAAACGAAGCAGATGATGCAGCAACTACAGCTATGCGTGATATGTTCGATTCAGTAAACATGGCAGGTACAGTTGTAATCGGTGAAGGAGAACTTGATGAAGCACCGATGTTGTATATTGGTGAAGAACTAGGAACAGGTAACGGTCCAGAAGTAGATATCGCCGTTGACCCGTTAGAAGGTACAAACATCGTTGCGAAAGGCCTTGCAAATGCAATGGCAGTTATCGCAATCGCAGATAAAGGAAACCTTCTTCATGCTCCGGATATGTACATGGAAAAAATCGCGGTTGGTCCAAAAGCAGCTGGTAAAATTAGCTTAGATGATCCAATTGAAAAAACAATTGATATTGTAGCAGAAGCAAACAATAAAAAAATTCGTGACCTAACGGTTATCATCCAAGAACGTGAACGTCATCAAGATATTATTGACCGTGTTCGTGCAAAAGGTGCACGCGTAAAATTATTTGGTGATGGAGATGTTGGTGCATCAATCGCTACAGCTTTACCTGGAACAGGTATCGACTTATTCGTAGGTGTAGGCGGAGCTCCAGAAGGCGTTATTTCTGCAGCAGCATTAAAATGCCTTGAAGGTGAAATGCAAGCTCGCTTAGTTCCAATGAACGAAGAAGAAGAAGCTCGTTGTCGTGAAATGGGATTAGAAGATCCTCGTCAACTTCTTATGTTAGATGACTTAGTATCTGGTGATGACGCAATCTTCTCAGCAACAGGTGTATCTGCTGGTGAGTTATTAGACGGCGTGAAATTCCTAGGTGGCGATTTAGCTGAAACATATTCTATCGTTATGCGTTACAAAACAAGAACGGTACGATTTATTAAAACACACCACCATTTAGACCATAAACCACACTTAAACTTAGATATTTAATAAAGGAGCCATGTGTATGGAAGAACGTTTCTTTCTGTACGACGATACTGTCGCTACAAAAACTCGTTTCGTTAGCTTTCTGGGGGAAAATGAGCGTCATGATTTAGCGCTTCTATACTCCGATCGTCATTACGGTAAAACGATAGTCCTTGATATGCAGAGCAACAAATTTGCTATCATCGGTCCTGACGATTTAAACGAACCAGGCTACTTAGAGCATGCATTTTCTATGTCTGAAGAAAATGCAGAAGAATTACGCTCATTTTTATTTGAACTTATATAATTTATCTTATACACCAGCTAAAATAGCTGGTGTTTTTTCATTGTTATTATTCAGAATTTTCCAACCTCTATGTTATAATTAAGAATAGATAGAAGGAACGTCAAAGTATATGTAGTTTCTTCGGGCTTATTCCTGTTGTAATTTTCCATAAATAAGTAATTACGATAATAAACACATTCATTTGTTTTTAAATATACTCCAACACTTAGTCCTAAAAATAAAAAAGTGGCATCAAATCGTTTGAGAGAAGAAGCTCCTCATCGTATGCAGTTGCAAAGTTTATGGACACGTTCTTATTTTGTTTTTATTGCTAGAAATGTATCAAATGAACGATGATGGAAATCAAAAAATAAGGGGATGAAATGTATGTCACAGACCCTAACAGTGAAAGTGAAATTGATTCCAACAAAAGAACAAATCCGTTTATTGGAACAAAGTAGCCACGAATATATTAAAGTTATAAATACACTTGTATCAGAAATGATTGAAGCAAAGAAAAGTACGAAGAAAAGCACAAAAGATATTGAAGCGAATATCCCAAGTGCGGTGAAGAATCAAGCGATTAAAGACGCGAAAAGTTTGTTTGCTACAAAAGTAAAGAAAAGCAATTATAAAATTATTCCGATTCTAAAGAGGCCTGTTTGCGTATGGAACAATCAAAATTATTCATTTGATTACAATTATATTTCAGTCCCTTTGATGATACATGGAAAGTCAACTCGTTTAAAGATACGCGCTTTATTAATCGATAAAAACAATCGCAATTTGGATTTGTTAAAGCATAAGTTAGGTACACTTCGTATCATAAAGAAATCAAATAAGTGGATGGCCCAAATATCTGTCACACTTCCTACAAATGAAAGAGTAGGAACAAAAGTTTTAGGGATAGACCTAGGCCTCAAAGTCCCTGCGGTAGCAATCACAGATGATGATAAGGTTCGCTTCTTTGGAAATGGTAGACACAACAAATATAAGAAGCGTAAGTTTCGTAGTGTCCGTAAGAAGTTAGGAAAAGACAAAAAATTGAATGCCATTCGACGATTAGATGATAAAGAGCAGAGATGGATGCAAGATAAAGACCACAAAATAAGTCGTGAAATCATTGATTTTGCGGTGGATAATCATATTTCTGTCATTCGATTAGAACAACTAACGAATATAAGACAGACGGCAAGAACAAGCCGTAAAAACGAAAAAAACCTGCACACTTGGTCATTCTATCGTTTGTCACAATTTATTTCGTATAAAGCAATGCTAGCTGGTATTCAGGTTGAATATGTGAATCCAGCTTATACAAGTCAAAGTTGTCCCAAATGTTCTGAAAAGAACAAGGCGCGGGATAGAAAATACAAGTGTCAATGTGGATTTGAGACACATCGCGATATCGTTGGAGCGATGAATATTCGCTACGCAACTGTGATTGATGGTAATAGTCAATCAGCCTAAGCACCTATATGGTCTGGTTTAGGAGAGGCAATGAGATGCCCTCATCTTGAAGGCTGTTCAAAACAGAAATGGACTGCGAACGCTTAGTCATTCAAGAATCCCACCCGTAACTCCGTAAGGATTCGGGCTTGCGACTTTAGTCGTGGGAGTCTCAAGTTCCTTTGCCACTAATATAAGAGGTGAAGGAAAATGCAGAAAGTACAACTTTCTTGGAGTTTATATGAAAACGAGTTATCCACAATCGAAAGATATTGTAAAAATTGTAGGCGCACTACCCTTTTTACTGATACGAACATTCGCAGGCATAACGCAAATGGAAAAAACATATACCGATTTGCAATTTATAAATGTCCGAAAAATCATACGTGGAATCAAAAGCTCCACATTTATAAATCATTTACTGATCATGTCGAAACTGTCGATATGGCTCAGCAAGAACAAACTGAAACAAGTACTACCATTTCCATTACACAATACAAAGAAAGTGGTATAGCCGAAATAACAATCGTATTAGACATAGTTTTTGGTTCCCACCGAATTGATAAAGCATTATCCACATATATTTCAGATTGGAGCCGCGCTGCCATTGTGGATAAAATTAAAAATGGTCGTATTCAGTTAAACGGACGACACCTGAAACCAAACACAACACTCACTGAAGGTGATTTCATCTCAATTTGTTTATAAAGGAGACGATTATGCTAAAAATAAGAAAAGGCACAATTGATTTATTGGACGAATTAGATGTGATGTATGCAGAATGTAAAGAAGCACTCTTACAGAACAAAATTTATCAATGGGATGATTCTTATCCGACGCGAGAACACATTTCCTATCATCTAGAACAAGCCGAATTGTATTGTCTATTCCAAGACCAAGTACTTGTCGGCGCCGTCGTCTTAAACGAAGCAGAGTCTCCAGAATACAAATTAATTGACTGGTCAGAAACAGAAGGACACTTTCTTATCGTCCACTCTTTTGTCATCCATCCGCTCGCGCAAGGCAAAGGATATAGTAAAGTACTATTATCCTTTTGGGAAAACGAAGCAACACAAAACACCTACACTGGAATACGCCTAGATTGTTTTACAGGTAATCCCATTTCATTAAGCCTATATGAAAAAAATAATTATATTTGCCGAGGTGCTGTTTATTTCAAAAGTAAACAGCCTCCTCATAATTGGTATAACTGCTATGAAAAAATCCTCTTACAATCGTAAGAGGATTTTTTTATTTCTTCACTTTTCGTAATACAAAGTGTGCACAACCGAAGTTACAGTACTCGTATAAATACTCCGATAAAGTACTAATTTTCGTATCATATGTCGAACGTTGATTACTATCATCAAAGAATCCACGCAATCTAAGTTGTTCATAACCCCAGTCTCCAACGATATAATCATATTTATTTAAAATTTCTGCATAGCGCTCTTTAAGTGCTTCTTCACTAAAACCGTCACGAAAGTTTTTAATTACTTCGTACTGAACATTATTAACGCTCACCGTAGTATGAATCTCTTGCTTTTGCTCCATTATGAACTTCCTCTCTAAGCATTCTTCTTTTTATCGTATCACAAAGCATAACAACCAACAATTTCAAATACAAAAAATTGAAAATTAGTGCATGCTATGGAGAAGGAGGTGATACATCGTGAAAAAGCAAATTATCCTCTCTCTTCTCACTCTTTCCTTATTTGCAGGCTGCCAATCAACTAATAAAGCCGAAATGGAGCGTGAAGAAGGAAGTCGTGTTCTTGTTTCCAACAAAAACGACATGTATCATACGGAAAACACAAATACAAGACTCACGAGAGTCGGTTATTCTTCTAAACAGAAGCATGAAGTATCTAACAAGCAAGTAGGCGCTATTAACCGTGAGAAAGTCGCCGAAATGATTACGAGCATGACAGTCAAACTTCCTGACGTCACCAATGCCGCTACACTCGTTACCGACGACGAAGTGTTCGTTGTATACCGTGCAAACACAACGGATCCGAAACTCGTAACAGATCAAGTATATAAAACAGCTTTGTCCATCGTCCCTCGCTATTATAAAGCATATGTATCAACAAACCAAAAGTTGATTTCTCAAATTCAAGGTCTCCAATCTGGTAGCTTAAACGATAAAGAATATGAACAAAGTCTTGATATGTTAAAACGTGAAATGAGCAAAAATCCTCATTTGAATAATACGGGGGATCAAACTTTAAATAATATGATAAAAAAATAAAAAGGTGGAGAAAACATCCACCTTTTTACTATTTCTTACGATTCGCATAAACCTCCATCGCATCACACATAAACTGCGCTAATCCCCCGCCAAACTTATCAATATTTTTCGTAAAGCGCTCATCAGCAACATACATTTGACCGAGTCCCTTAAAGGCCTCTAATGAATATTCACCGAAGTTTTGCAAGTAATCGTACCATACCCCGATTGCTTCTTGCGCCTCTTTAGAATCCGGTGCTCCATTTCGAAGTGTTGCTAGCTTTCTGTAAATAGTATTAAACTCCTCCTGTTTCTCTGTAGACATACCCTTCGCTGTTTTATTCGCTTTATCTACAGCCTCATCTCCCCATCGTTCACGTGCTTCTTCTTCATACGGATTATGACTAAAATCAAATCCTTCAAATTTCTCTTTATTCGTCATCTCAATCTCTCCTTTTGTATGCTGAATTGTTTTATTAATCGTCGCTATCACTTTATCCAATCTAGCCCGCTTTTCAAGAAGCATTTTCTTATGAAGCTGTAATGCCTCTTCACGGTCGAATGAAGGACTCATGATAATCTCCTTAATCTTCTTTAAAGGGAAGCCAAGCTCTTTAAAAAATAAAATTTGCTGCAACGTTTCTAAATTTTCATTGGAATACAGACGATATCCAGACTCTGTCGTCTCATCTGGGGTTAACAACCCAATTTCATCGTAATGATGCAGTGTGCGCACACTAATTCCAACTAAATTAGCTACTTCTTTTACCCTCATTGTCATGCGTATCTCCCCCTTAATACATACGATAAAGTATGACGCAACGTTAGAGTCAATAAAAATTTCATTTTGTATTTGAAAGATTCATCTCTCCACATTCTCCTACATTTCATGCATAATATATATGTACATACATTAGAAAGCGGTGAAAGTATGGTTTCAAATACTGTAATTGCCAGTATCATAATTCAACTCGTTGTTTCGGTTCTGGTCCCAATTATTGTACTCGTTTATTTACGTAAGAAATATAATATTAATTTGAAAATAGTTGGCGTTGGTGTCCTTATCTTTATCGGGTTTACCCAAATTCTCGAAACACCATTCCAATTATTCATGCGTGGTAATCCAACAATAGGTCCAATTTTAGAAAACCCATTTATTTTCGCAATATATGGTGGGTTGACTGCTGGTATTTTTGAAGAACTAGGTCGTTTCGTTGCCTTTTACTACTTACTGAAAAAATATCGAGATTATAAGGACGGTCTTGCGTACGGAATTGGACACGGCGGTATTGAATCGATTTTAGTCGGCGGATTCGCTGGGCTTCAAACTCTTACCTTTGCAACATCTATTAACAATGGTAGCTTCGCTCAAATGGTTGAACAATACCCACAGTTGAGCCATATCAAGGACTTGTTAATAGAGCAACCTGCCTATTTTTACTTACTTGGTAGCCTAGAAAGAATTATGGCATTAGTACTGCAAATTGCCTTCACAATGCTTGTCGTATACGCGGTAAAACAAAAGAAATACATTTTCCTCGTATACGCTATACTATTCCACGCACTTGTAGACTTTTTCGCAGCACTTTACCAAACAAAAATGATTAACATCTTTGTAGCAGAAGGAATTACTCTTCTCTTCGCGATTGGTGCTTTCGTTCTTATTCGAAAAATGAAAGAGAAATTAGTGAGTACAGCAGAGTAAAAAATCAACCACCAAAATTGGTGGTTGATTTTTTATGTGGATTTTCGTAACAGTGATAACTTCGGCCACCTCGAAGTTCCTTCTTTGTTTCTGCATCTATAACTATATATTTATGCAACTCATCTACTTCATCTTGAGAAAAGGATCCAAAAAAATAAACTTGGCGATCAGGATGAATAAACGAATCTTGAAGCACCACTCTACTTCGACAGCCGACAGCTGTTTTTTGTCGGAAGGTAAATTCTGCATCTTGTACTTCTTTGAATAAGATTTTTTTACGAACGCTATATGTTGCATTTTTGTATTCCTTATAAACCTTCTTATCTAATTGTTCATAAAATAGATCTTCATTCACAAACGATTTATTTTGATTGCTCGGATATTCTAATTCTTGATTGGATTGTGCATATGCTGTGGACAATTGTATGAGAAAACAAACACTGAATACAATACATATCATTTTTTTCATAATTGCACCTCAAATTTTGATTTATCCACATTACTTTTCCACAGACTTAGATCACTATGCCCTTTCCAAGAAAAAGGAATTTTTTCCACATTTGTCGAAGTATATATCGTCAACTTGAAAGATGGGGATGAAATATGAAGAAAATTATTGTAATCAGGCATTGTTCAGCAACTGGACAAGAGCGTAATGCCGAATTAACAAACATAGGAAGAGACCAATCAAACACCGTTGCTACATTCCTCATGGAAAATCATCTACAAATAGATCATATTATTTCAAGCCCATTTGTCCGAGCTATCGATTCTATTCGGCCATATGCCCTCCAAGCTAATTTATCTATTCAAGAAGATGAACGGTTAGCAGAACGCATATTAAGCACTGTTTCAATGGATGATTGGCTTCAAAAACTAGAATACACTTTTACCAATATAGATATTGCCTTTTCGGGCGGAGAGTCAACAAAACAAGCGATGGATCGCGCCACCTCACTTATTCAGGAAGTTTTAACACTAGAGCATGACACAACATTACTCGTTACACACGGCAACTTACTCACATTAATTTTAAAGCACTTTGATCATACTATTGGCTTTGACGAATGGAAAACTTTAACGAATCCTGATATTTATGAAATTACACTTGATGAACAATCTATCATAAAACGATTATGGGAAGCGCCATCCAAGTAATATCCCTTTCCAATACATTCAGTTGACACCGCGAGAAGAGACTGTACTAACAATAGAGAGGGGTATCATTCAATATGTACGAAGACGTACTTTCTTTACTACATAAAACAAATGCTTCTTATGAAAAATTTGAACACGAACCAGTACTTGACTATGAGACTGATCGCATCGTTCGTGAAAGGCTCGGCTTACAAGGCACTCCAAGTAAAAGCCTATTTTTAAAATCAAAAGCCGGGGCGTATTACGTATTCTTTACGTTAGAGGGAACTCGCCTCAACCGAGGAGAGATGAAAGAAATAACAGGAGAGAGCTTATCTCTCTGTTCTCCTGATGAGCTAAGAGAAGAGACTGGTTGCATACCAGGATGTGTAGCTCCTTTCGGTTATTCACAAGATGTAACGATTATTGTGGACAGTTCGATTTATACTTACAAGAAAGTTTTAATCACACCTGGTGTACCTGAATTTACAATTGAATTATCCACAGAAGAATTAAAAAGAATTTTATCAACGTGTCAAAATACTGTTTTAGAGTATAAGAAAAAGGAGAGCTAATATTAGCTCTCCTTTTTCTTTATTTCGCTTCTGCTGTTTTTTCTTTTGCAGAACGTACTTGCTCGTCCGCATGGTAAGAAGAACGCACAAGTGGGCCAGCTTCACAGTGGCTAAATCCTTTGCTAAGTGCAATTTCTTTAAGCTCTGCAAATTCTGCTGGTGGGTAATATTTAAGAACTGGTAAATGCTTCTTAGATGGTTGTAGGTATTGTCCAAGAGTTAAAATATCCACATTGTTTGCACGTAAGTCATCCATTGCTTCAATTAAATCTTCTCTCGTTTCACCTAATCCCAGCATAATGCTCGATTTAGTTGGAATATCAGGCTGCATTTCTTTTGCTCGACGTAAAAACTCTAATGAACGGTCATATTTTGCTCTAGCGCGAACTCGGTTAGATAATCGACGTACTGTTTCAATGTTATGGTTCAAAATATCTGGTTTTGCATCCATTAACATTTTTAAGTTTTCTTCTACCCCACCCATATCAGATGGTAATACTTCGATTGACGTGAATGGATTTTCACGACGTACAGCGCGTACTGTTTCAGCAAAAACAGCTGCTCCGCCGTCCTTTAAATCATCACGTGCAACCGCTGTTATAACAACGTGCTTTAAGCCCATTTGTACTACAGAATCCGCTACGCGTTCTGGCTCTTGTAAATCAAGCTCAGTTGGCAAGCCTGTTTTAACCGCACAAAAACGACAAGCACGTGTACAAACCGCACCTAAGATCATAAATGTTGCTGTTTTCCTTACAGCCCAGCATTCATGAATATTCGGACATTTCGCCTCTTCACAAACTGTATGAAGATTTTTAGAACGCATCATTTTCTTTAAGCCTGTATAGTTTTCATTCGTGTTTAACTTAATTTTCAACCATTCGGGCTTGCGCTTATACTCTGTTTGTTTTGTCATGGTTATCAACTCCGCACAATATGAAATAGTTTACCGTGTTCGCTTCTTTCAATGTAACATATCTATTCTAACGTATGAAAGCGATTTGCTCAAATGAAGATTCTAAGATTTTTTCCAATCGTTCCCTATAATGAAATACTCCGTATATCCCACACTAAAAAGAGTGATGTTGTGAAAGGAGTCTATTTCATGCTTCGAAAAATTTCTCTTTTGCTTTCGATTTGCTTTCTTCTCCACCAAAACATCGCTTACGGTGAAGATAATCAGCAAAGCATATATGAAAAGCGCATGGCACTATATAAAGAAACTGAGCAATCTTCAAGTATTCCGTGGTATTACTTAGCTGCAATGGATCAATACGAAAGAAACATACGGAGCGTAAGAAAAGATATTCCGAAAAAACCAGATGCCATCATTTCCCTTTATTTCAAACCTGAAATATGGGCTGGACCTGTTAATAGTACTGATACTCTCCCCCATACGATTTCTCTATTTGGCGGAATGGGTTTAGATGGTGACAAAGATGGATTTGCAAATGCAAATAACGACCGTGATCTTCTGCATACAGCAGCAACTATTTTAAAGAAACAAGGAACGTCAGAAGAACATATTAACATTATGCTTTGGGAATATTATAGACGTGCAAAAACAGTTGAATTGATTACAGAATACGCCCGAATTTATAAACATTATGGACGCATTAATTTAGAAGGAAATGCTTTTCCCCTCCCTATTCGCAGTGACCATAGCTATCGTAGTACTTTTGGTGCTGGTAGAAGTTTTGGCGGCAGGAGGATTCATGAAGGAACCGATATTTTTGCTGGATATGGCGTACCAGTACGATCAACTTGCTATGGCGTTATTGAAACAAAAGGATGGAATCGTCTTGGTGGATGGCGCATTGGTATTCGTGACCTTCATAATAATTACCACTATTACGCTCATTTAGGCGGGTTCTCTAAAGAAATACAGCTCGGACAAATTGTCGAACCAGGAAAAGTAATCGGATTTGTCGGTAGTACTGGTTATGGTCCTCCTGGTACAGCTGGAAAGTTCCCGCCTCACTTACATTTCGGCATGTATAAAGACAATGGCTATACCGAATGGGCTTTCGATCCATACATGCATTTAAGCCTTTGGGAACGAAAAGAACGAGCAAATACAAAACGATAACCGTAGCGAATTGCTACGGTTATTTTTTATCCCGCTATTTGTGGGCAGTAAGACCCCTACCTCAAAATTCAGCGAAAGCAAAGAAGTTCGGTGGGGGTCGGGCTGCCCGTAAAAGCCCGATTGGTGAAGGCTAATAATCAGTGGGGGACAAAGCCCCCCACTGATTAAAGTTTCACTTTATATTCACTAACTATCCGTTTTCTTTTTATCTGGTACAACAACCCCGCCACTTCCGTAATAAGTAGGCACTTCACCTTGAACGATGCGCGTCGCAATCGGAATGTTTTGCTTCACTTTAATTTCTTTCGTGCGTAACGGAATCATAACTTGTAACGTCACTTCCACTTCCATAATAATTTTGATCGCCGTATTATTAATTCCTTGCGGCTCAACTAGCTGTTTAATATCTGTATTCACATGACCAATTGGCGTAAAATTAATCGGAATATCTGGTCCTATATTACCAAGAAGCGCATTATCAGTTATGCGCCCAAAAGGAACTGACATAGATACCCCGTTCTCTTCAAAAATACCAAGTGCTTTCGTATCCCCTTTTTCTACTTGCTGTAAATATTTCTCTATGTATGCAGTAGTCGATGTTAATATTTCATTTACTTGTTTTGTATTTAAATCAATTGTAGATACTTTCCCGTTCTTATCCGTTTGTACTTTCATTAATGAATCTACATCAAACCCTTCATTAATTCGGTCTTTTACCGCTTTCGTCATAACTGCTGTTGCCATTTTATGCGTCTCTGTTTCCCCATACTTAATTAACGTTGGCTGAATACTTTTATTTACAATCCATAAACCTTGAACTACCATTACGATAAAAATAATAAACGAAATAAGCAGTATATACCGAAAGGAAATCGGTCCCCTTCGAAACCGCGAATTTTTCGAACGAAATATGCTCATAAGAAAACCCTCCTTCTTATATTATTTCTATGCAAGAAGGAGGGACGATATATGCTTATCTCATTTTTAATAGTGCATCTTTTCCGATTGTGCCTACCGGAATGCCTAAAGCTTCGGCTTCAATCGTTACTGATTCCAGCGGTGCTTCAAGAAGTTGTTCAATCGTTCTTACACCAACCGCACGGCCAGCAATAATTCCTCGATCGCCTAACTTCTCATTTAAAAGACCTACATCTAGAGCACCGCACATAATATATCCTTTATCGCTCATTACAGCTAGCAAATTTGTCTTCGGAAGTTTTACGCTAACAGCAATGAACGTATAGTTATCAATTATAATTGGCTCTACATTAACCATAGTTCACACTCCTCTCTTTCTTATCTTTATGACAAGAGAAAAATGAGTGTTACAAGTTAACTAGCCTATAGTTTGACTGAAGATGTATAAGTTATCAACATGTCTGTTAGTACATCTCTAAGTAATTCCGGCATATAATATTGTTTGTCAGAAAGTGTGGATAGCTCTGGGTATAAGTATCCGAATGTAAACATATCAATCGTTCCTACCGTATATATACGGTCTAATTCCAGCGATTCGCCGTTAATCAATACATCTTCTAGTAAAATTTTATTCCCTGGAATCGTATCTGGAATCACTTCCAGCCCATCGTAAATCATTTTCCCCATTACTTTTCCGCGAAATCCGAATCCTTTCACCTCAAGATTCTCCATATTCGGGCGGCGCGCTTTCAAAATAACTTCTCTTAACGTTTTCCCTGGTACTTTTAACAGACATGGATTAATTGGATGTGGACAAATTCGATGAATATCTCCGCGCGTCACAACACCTTCATTTAATCCCTCAAGAAGTACACCAGCGTTCACCATCCCAACATCCGCATTACACCACTCTTTAAGCGCACTTGCCAACATATGAGAAAACGTCGTCTCCTTAAACCAATCAACCGGCAATGACTCTTTTAAATGAACGACAGGCTCAGCCATTATCTGTTTACTTTCTTCCTTTAGCATTTCAATTGTGGATAACGGCTCGCTATAAGCACCTAACCGTTCTGTCTTAATCGCTCTACCGTCTTTTTTCACCAGTCTCTTCGTCTCTTTATCCACAGTAAGCTGAACATGTCCAACGTAATGTCCCCACTTTTCACAACAGCAAAGCAAAGTATTATCCACAAGAACGCCACGCTCAAATAAATGATGCGTATGTGCCCCTAAAATAACATCTATATCATAATGCTCAGCCATATACTCGTCCATACTTTTTCCAAGATGAGAAAGTACAACCGTAATATGAGCTGTATCCTTAACTTCTTCTAAAATAGATTCTAAATGGATGATTGGATCTTCGATATGCCAATCGAGCATTTCATAAAACTCTGGATAAGCTACCGTTAATCCAATAAAAGCAATCGTAATCCCATCTGTCGTTGTATGTAATTTATAAGGCCGCGCCCACGCCGGACGTACACCTTCTTTTTCAAATAAATTCGCTACGAGCACCTCAAACCCAGCATCATCATATAGACGATTCAAATGCTCTTTCGCCAATGTAATTCCTTCATTATTTCCGATCGTTACATAATCATATAACGCCTCATTTAAAAGCTTCGTATTCCCAAGTCCATTTGTCGCTTCCGAAATACTATGAAAACGATCCACATGATCGCCAATATCCACAGTTAAAACAGTCTCTCCCGCTTCCTGTCTTCGCTTTTTCTCCCCTAGTACAAACCGAGAAATTTGCGGCCAATTTTCAAAATGACTATGTATATCGTTTGTATGATAAAGGTGGATGATCGTTTCTTTATTTATATTCAGAGAAAAAACCTCCTCTCAGTTCCTTACTGCCATTTACGCTACACGTACGCAATAATCCTGTAAATACTTTTCGTCTTTTCTTGCTATTCTACATTGTACTCGCATTGTGAGAAAAAGCAAAAGATTGTCCTTTTATTATGGAAAACTTTATATTACTTTTTCTAGTGTGTGAAATAATTCTAGCTGGTGGAGCGGGGATTTGTCAGAAAGTTTAACAGAGAGCTTGTTGGCTGGGTCTTCGGCGGATTTGTCAGTATCTTTGCCTTACTTCCATATAGGTGCTCCTCTCGTATTTGAATGTTGAGGGGTATATGAGAGATTTCTTTTGTCTCATTTTGTCGATAAGTCGATATTCCTTGTCGAAACGCCGATATATTGAAATAATCGCCGATAAATTCCGAGTTATGGTCGATATATTTGAATAATCGCCGATATTTTTTAAAAAACACCCACCTGGGTACCCACCAATGGCAATTGCACACAACATAAAAAAGCGCCCTGCATGCAGGGCGCTTCCTTCATTCTACATATTAACCAATAGAACCTTCCATCTCAAACTTGATTAGGCGGTTCATTTCAACTGCGTATTCCATTGGAAGTTCGCGAGTGAATGGCTCGATGAAGCCCATTACGATCATTTCTGTAGCTTCTTGCTCAGAAATACCGCGGCTCATTAGGTAGAATAATTGTTCTTCTGATACTTTAGATACTTTCGCTTCGTGCTCAAGTGAAACGTAATCGTTTTTGATTTCGTTATAAGGAATTGTATCAGATGTAGATTGGTTATCCATGATTAACGTGTCACACTCGATGTTAGAACGAGAGTTTTTCGCTTTTGGTCCGAATTGTACGATACCACGGTAAGTTACTTTACCACCATGCTTCGCAATCGATTTAGAAACGATTGTTGAAGATGTGTTTGGTGCTAAGTGAATCATTTTCGCACCAGCATCTTGGTGTTGGCCTTTACCAGCAATCGCGATAGATAATGTTAAACCACGAGCGCCTTCGCCTTTTAAGATAACTGCTGGGTATTTCATCGTTAATTTAGATCCGATGTTACCGTCAATCCATTCCATCGTTGCGTTTTCTTCACAAACCGCACGTTTTGTAACTAGGTTGTATACGTTGTTCGCCCAGTTTTGGATTGTTGTATAACGGCAATATGCATCTTTCTTAATGATGATTTCTACTACCGCACTATGAAGTGAGTTAGTCGTGTAAACAGGTGCTGTACAACCTTCTACGTAGTGTACGTGTGCGCCTTCGTCTACGATGATAAGCGTACGCTCGAATTGTCCCATATTTTCAGAGTTAATACGGAAATACGCTTGAAGTGGTGTATCAACTTTAATACCTTTTGGAACGTAGATGAATGATCCACCAGACCAAACTGCAGAGTTTAATGCAGAGAATTTGTTGTCTGTTGGTGGGATTACTTTTCCGAAATGCTCACGGAAAATATCTTCGTTCTCTTTTAATGCGCTATCTGTATCTTTGAAGACGACTCCTAGATCTTCTAGGTCTTCTTTCATGTTGTGGTATACAACTTCAGATTCGTACTGTGCAGATACACCAGCTAAATATTTTTGCTCAGCTTCAGGAATACCTAATTTATCAAATGTCGCTTTAATTTCCTCAGGTACTTCATCCCAAGACTTCTCAGATTTCTCAGATGGTTTTACGTAGTACGTAATTTCATCGAAATCTAAGTCGTTTAAGTCGCCGCCCCATTGTGGCATTGGCATTTCATAGAACTTATCCAGTGATTTTAAACGGAAGTCTAACATCCACTGTGGTTCTTCTTTCATACGTGAAATCTCTTCAACGATCTCTTTTGTTAAACCGCGTCCAGCACGGAAAATCGAAACGTCTTTATCCTTGAAACCATATTTATAATCGCCGATATCTGGCAGTTGCTTCGCCATGTTGGTGTGTCCCTCCTTATATAACCTCGTTTTTAGGAACCTTTAACATTACTTATCTTCGTTTAAGCCCTTTTCTAACGCTTTCCACGCTAATGTTGCACATTTAATACGTGCCGGGAACTTGCATACGCCTTGTAATGCTTCAATATCTCCTAAATCAATGCTGTCATCATACTCTTTTCCTAGCATCATGTCAGAGAAAATTTTAGAAAGCTGAAGAGCCTCTTCAATTTTCTTTCCTTTTACTGCTTGTGTCATCATTGAAGCTGAAGACATTGAAATTGAACATCCTTCGCCTTCAAACTTCGCTTCTTGTACAATACCCTCTTCTACTTTCATCGTAAGTTGAATACGATCGCCGCAAGTTGGATTGTTCAAGTTAACGGTAACACTATCTTCTAACACGCCATGGTTACGAGGATTTTTGTAATGATCCATAATAACTTGACGATATAACGTATCTAAATTATTAAATGACATTTGTGAAATACTCCTTTGTCTTGATTAGCGATTCAACAAATGTATCAATTTCTTCTTTTGTATTATATAAATAGAAGCTCGCACGTGCTGTAGAAGAAGCTTTCAGCCACTTCATAAGTGGTTGTGCACAGTGATGTCCTGCGCGAACCGCAATGCCTTCTACATCTAATACAGTTGCTACATCGTGAGGATGTACTTCATCAATATTAAATGTAACTAGACCAGCGCGATGCTTTGGACCATAAATTGTAACGCCATCTACTTCTGATAGTCTCTCTAAAGCATATTGCGCTAATTCATGTTCATGCTTTTCAATATTATGAAGACCGATTTCTTCTAGGAAATCAATTGCCGCACCAAGTCCGATTGCATTACCGATAATCGGTGTACCTGCTTCGAACTTCCACGGAAGCTCTTTCCAAGTAGACTCTTGTAAGTCTACGAAATCAATCATTTCACCACCAAATTCAATTGGTTCCATATTGTTTAGCAATTCTTTCTTACCATATAATACGCCGACACCTGTTGGTCCGCACATCTTATGAGCAGATAATGCGTAGAAATCACAGTTTAAATCTTGTACATCCACTTTCATATGAGGTGCACTTTGTGCTCCATCAACGATCATGATTGCACCGTTTTCATGTGCGATTGCTCCGATTTCTTTTACAGGGTTAATCGTTCCAAGTACGTTTGACACGTGCATAATAGAAACAATTTTTGTATTCGGTGTAACTGTTTGACGAACATCTTCTAAAGAAATTGTACCGTCTGGTTGAAGCGGAAGGTATTTTAAAGTTGCGCCAGTTTTCTTCGCAACTTGTTGCCACGGAATGATGTTACTATGGTGCTCCATGTAAGAGATGACGATTTCATCGCCTTCTTTTACATTATCAAGACCATAGCTAGCTGCTACTGTATTTAATGCAGTTGTCGTTCCGCGCGTGAAAATAATCTCTTCCATTGATTTCGCATTAATAAACTTGCGAACTTTCTCACGTGCACCTTCATACGCGTCGGTAGCTTTCGTACCGAGCGTATGAACACCGCGATGCACGTTAGAATTATATTCTTTATAATAACGTTCTAACGTTTCAATGACTTGAATTGGTTTTTGAGAAGTTGCTGCACTATCGAAATAAACAAGTTGTTTGCCGTTCACTTTTTGATCAAGAATTGGAAACTGTTTGCGTATTTCATGAATATTCATTAGCGAACTTTCCTTTCAATTACCTCAACAAGCTGTGCTTTTACTCCTTCAATTGGAAGCTCATTTACTACAGGTGCTAAGAATCCATGGATGACTAAACGTTCTGCTTCGCGTTTTGGAATCCCACGGCTCATCAAGTAGTATAATTGGTATGGATCTACGCGGCCTACTGAAGCTGCGTGACCTGCCATTACATCATCTTCATCGATTAAAAGAATTGGGTTTGCATCACCGCGAGCTTTCTCATCTAACATAAGAACGCGAGAAGATTGTTGTGCATTTGATTTAGATGCACCGTGTTCAATCTTACCAATTCCATTAAAGATAGATGTTGCACTATCTTTTTGTACTCCGTGTTTTAAAATCCAACCTTCAGAGTGTTTACCGAAGTGAACAACTTTAGTTGTAAAGTTTTGTGTTTGGTTACCACGGCCAATTGTTACTGTTTTTGTATCAGCAAATGATCCGTCGCCCATTAAGTTCGTAACGTTCTCTGAGATTGTATTTCCGTCATTCATAAGGCCTAGAGCCCAATCAATACGGCCGTCGCGTCCAACAATGCCGCGGCGGTTAACGTACGTTGTTACGTCTTTTGCTAATAGATCAACCGCACCGAATTTCACTTGTGCGCCTTGTTCCACGATTACTTCTGCTACGATATTTGCAATACCTTTAGCATTTTCATTGGCAACGTAGTTTTCTACATATGTTGCAGTACTGTTCGCATCAGCTACGAATAATACATGGTTATATACGTTAGCTTCTTCGCCGTCTACTAAGAATACAGCTTGAAGTGGAGTTTCAAGAACAACGTTTTTCGGAACATATACGAATGCACCGCCGTTGATTAATGCAGCATGAAGTGCAGTTAGACGATGCTCGTCTACTTTCACGCCGTCTTTCATTAAGTACTTTTGTACTAGTTCAGCATGCTCTGTTGCAGCTGTTACGATGTCTGTAAAAATAACACCTTTTTCTTTCGCTTCGTCTGCTAAAGAAACGAACGCAGTTGTACCAGCACGTTGTACTAATACGCTGTTATTTTCATCGATTAAGTTTTTCACTGCTTCTGGAAGCTCTGTTAAAGAACTTACAGGCTCTTGCTTAGCAGCGTCGCCTTTTCCGATAAAGTCCCATTTTTCAATTTTCGTTTTATCAGGCGTTGGCATTGGAAGTTCAATTGCTTGTGCAAGAGCTTGTAAGCGGAACTCAGTCAACCAAGCAGCTTCGTTTACTTCGCTTGCGCGCTGACGGATTGTTTCTTGATCGAAAGGTAATGTACCGATTGTCATGTTTATGCTCCTCTCTTACGCTTCTTGCTCTGCTGTTTCGTCTTCAATACCTAATTCTTTTTTAATCCAGTCATAACCTTCAGCTTCTAGACGTTGTGCAAGCTCAGGGCCACCAGATTTAACGATACGACCGTTCATCATAACGTGAACGAAGTCTGGAGTGATGTAGTTTAATAAACGTTGGTAATGCGTAATCATTAGGCAACCGAAATCTTCGCCACGCATTTGGTTAATACCTTTAGATACAACTTTTAATGCATCGATATCAAGACCTGAGTCGATTTCATCTAAGATTGCAATTTTTGGCTCGATCATCATTAATTGAAGAATCTCATTACGTTTTTTCTCACCGCCAGAGAAACCTTCGTTTAAGTAACGTTGTGCCATTTCTGGATCCATTTCTAGGAATTCCATGTTTTTATCTAATGTACGGATAAATTTCATAAGAGAAATTTCTTCGCCTTCTTCACGACGTGCATTAATTGCAGAACGTAAGAAGTCAGCGTTTGTTACTCCGCTAATTTCACTTGGATATTGCATTGCTAAGAATAGACCTGCTTGTGCGCGCTCGTCTACTTCCATTTCTAATACATCTTCACCGTCGATGATGATGCTACCTTCTGTTACTTCATACTTTGGGTGACCCATAATCGCAGAAGATAAAGTTGATTTACCTGTTCCGTTAGGTCCCATAATTGCGTGGATTTCTCCACCTTTTACTTCAAGGTTTACACCTTTTAAAATTTCTTTGCCGTCGATTGATACGTGTAAGTCTTTAACCGTTAATGTAGAACCAGCCATCTCAATACCTCCATTAATCCTCTATATACATTTTAAAAATTACTAAAACGTTCATATTCTCATTTTATTCTCATTCTAATCTTATAGCAAATAAAATGATATCGCAAACACTAAGAAAATGTAACAATTTTTTCACAAATGTATATAAGTATTTCCTTTACATCCTCTTATGATACACCTTTCTTCTTATATATATAAAGAAAAAAGGACTGGGTTATTCCCAGCCCTTTCCAGCACCTATTCGTTCACAGGAAGTACAGCACCTTTATATTCTTTGTTAATAAAATCTTGAATTTCTTTTGAATGTAGCACTTCTACTAGCTCTTTAATTTCTTTTTTCTTCTCGTCACCTTTACGAACTGCGATAATATTTGCGTAAGGAGAGTCTGATCCTTCAATTGCGATTGCATCCTTTGTTGGATTTAATTTCGCATCAATTGCGTAGTTTGAATTAATAAATAAAGCATCACCTTCATTGTTTTCGTACAGCTTCGGTGAAAGCCCAGGTTCTACATCTGTTTTAAACTTTAAATTTTTCGGGTTTTCTACAACATCTTTCACTGTTGCTTTAACGATATCAACACCGTCTTTTAATTTAATAACGCCGCCTTTTTGTAACAACGCTAACATACGGCCACGCTCAGCTACGTTATTACTCATAATAACCGTTCCTCCATCTGGAAGATCTTTCAAGCTTTTATATTTCTTAGAATAAATGCCCATTGGCTCTAAATGAATTTTCCCTGCGTTTACAATTTTATATCCTTTTTCTTGAATTTCTTTATCTAAATAAGGGATATGTTGAAAATAATTTGCATCGATTTCTTTATCTGCTAACGCTTTATTCGGTAACACATAGTCCTGGAATTTTTTAATCTCTAATTTAATACCTTTTTTCTCTAATATCGGTTGTGCTTTCTCTAAAATAACAGCGTGCGGCACGTTAGAAGCTCCAACAACAAGCTTATTCTCCTCTTTCCCCCCGCAAGCAGCTAATGTAAATACAGACAGTGCTGTAACAACTGATAGTATAATCTTTTTCATATAATGTCCCCTTCTCCCCTATAGTTATGTAGCTATGAAAAAGAGCCGGCATACACCAGCCCTTCTTCAAACGATTATTCTTTTACAGGAACAACTGCCCCTTTATATTCTTTATTAATAAAATCTTCAATTTCTTTAGAATGCAGCACTTCTATAAGAGCTTTAATCTCTTTTTTATCTTTATCACCTTTACGAACAGCTACTACGTTTGCGTATGGAGAATCATTTCCTTCAATTGCAATCGCGTCTTTTTCTGGGTTTAACTTCGCATCAATTGCATAGTTAGAATTAATTAGAACTGCATCGCCTTCTTTATTGTTATACACTTGCGGCAATAAACCAGGCTCGATATCCGTTTTGAACTTTAAGTTTTTCGGATTATCTGCAATATCTTTTGGAGTCGCTTTAACCGGATCTACTCCATCTTTAATTTTTAAAACTCCTTCTTTTTGTAAAATCGCTAAGCCACGTCCATGATCAGCAACAGAATTGCTCATAATAATTGTCGCCCCGTCTGGAAGTTCTTTTAAGCTTTTATATTTTTGAGAGTACACGCCAATTGGTTCTAAATGAATTTTCCCCGCTATTTCAAAATCATATTTTTTATCTTTAATTTCTTTTTCTAAATACGGAATGTGCTGGAAGTAGTTTGCATCTAAATCCTTATCCGCCAATGATTTATTCGGCAACACGTAATCTTGGAATTTTTTAATTTCTAACTCAATTCCTTTTTTCTCAAGTAACGGCTTTGCCTTTTCTAAAATAACCGCATGAGGTACGTTAGAAGCACCAACAACTAGTTTCTTTTCATCTTTATCTTTCCCACCACAAGCAGCTAACCCAAAAATTGAAGTTGTAATAAGTGCTGTAAGTAATAATTTTTTCATTTGAAATATCCTCCCGTTTTTCATTATCTTTTATCTATTCGAGTCGTTAAACTATCCCCAATCCACTGAATGAAAAATACAACTAGTAATACACAAATTGTCGCAACGATTGTTACATCGTTATTTCCTCGCTGGAATCCTTCTAAATAAGCAAGTGTTCCAAGGCCACCCGCACCAACAACACCTGCCATTGCCGTATAGCCTACTAAAGCAATTGTCGTTACCGTAATACCAGATACTAACGCTGGTAACGCTTCTGGAATTAATACTTTCAAAATGATTGTGCTTGTTTTTGCTCCCATTGCTTTTGAAGCTTCAATTACCCCTTTATCAATTTCACGAAGTGCGATTTCAACCATTCTCGCGTAAAATGGTGCCGCTCCAATAATTAAAGCTGGCAGCGCTGCACTCGCTCCGAGAATTGTTCCAAGAAGAATCTTTGTGAATGGGATTAATAAAATAATTAAAATGATGAACGGTATAGAACGGAAAATGTTTACGAACGCTCCAATCACCGTATTAATCGCTTTATTTTCCCATAAATTATCTTTCGCTGTCATAAAGAGTAATAGTCCTAAAATAAGTCCTAAAACAAATGTGGCAAGCGCTGCGATTGCCGTCATATATAACGTTTCACCAGTTGCTTCTAACATTTGATTCCAATCAACATTTGCAATTAACTTATCCATGTGCAATCACCTCCAGCTCTACTTGATCTTGATGAATCCCTTCTATTGCTTGCTGGATCGCTGTTTCTTCACCATTTAAATGAACGACTAAACTTCCGTAAGAGCCGTTATTCGTTTGTGCGATATTTCCTTGCAAAATGCTAACTTCTATATCACCGCGCTGCATTAACCTTTGAAGTACCGGTCTTTCTACTGCTTCACCGACAAACTGCAAACGAATTACTTTTCCATCTGGATACTTTTCTATCAAACTTTCAATCGTTTCATTCGTATCTTCAGAATCAGTTAACTGCTGTACAAATCGTTTTGTAATGTCTTGCTGTGGATTACGGAATACGTCAAGTACTGGACCCGTTTCTACGATCTTTCCTTTCTCCATTACAGCAACACGATTACAAATTTTGCGAATAACGTGCATCTCATGCGTAATCAATACAATTGTTAAGCCGAGACGCTTATTAATATCTAATAATAAATCTAAAATTTGATCTGTCGTTTCCGGATCAAGAGCTGACGTTGCTTCATCACATAAAAGTACTTGTGGATTGTTAGCTAACGCTCTTGCAATCCCGACGCGCTGCTTTTGTCCACCACTTAGCTGAGATGGGTACGCGTCTCCTCTTCCCTCTAATCCAACAAGATGAATTAACTCATCGACACGTTTTCTTCTCTCCGCCTTATCGACACCTGCAATTTCAAGTGGGAATGCGATATTTTCACGCACAGTTCGTGACCAAAGTAAGTTGAAATGCTGAAAAATCATTCCGATTTCTTGTCTTGCCTTACGAAGTTCATTTCCAGTAATCGCTGAAATCACACGATTCGCAATTGTAATTTGGCCAGAAGTTGGTTTCTCTAACTGATTAAACAATCTGATTAACGAACTTTTCCCAGCGCCACTATATCCAATAACACCAAATATTTCGCCTTTCTCTATTTGTAAGTTGGCGTTATCTACAGCAGTGACATCACCGCTTTTTGCCTTATATATTTTCTTTACATTTTCTAATAAGATCATGATGCTCACCCCTCTTTTGTTTGGACAGACTCCGCATTTTTTTATTTTTGATACGTGTAGTCCATCGTTATAGCTCCTCTTATTATTTGAATATCCTCCGCATTCAAACAACAAAAAACCTTTCCGCTTCTAGAGAAGCAGAAAGGTTTATATGCGTATATAACAACATTATCCCTCTCTCTCATCTCTCAAAGCATTTGCTTTGCAGGAATTGGCACCATTTCAACATAAGTTGACGGTTGCCGGGCTTCACAGGGCACAGTCCCTCCACCTCTCTTAATAAGAGAAATCAGATTAAATTTTCGTCTGATTTAAAATTTATGAAATTGTCTATATTTTATGAATTGAATTGTATCAATATCCACACGCCGTGTCAACAGAAATTTTCGCAAAAAAAGAAACTTCAGAATTTTAAGCCCCGACTGACATCGGTTTACATATATGAAACATTGATTCAACTAATAACATCGTTCGATATGTTCCAGAATATTGTACCCGTCCATCACTCATTAACGTTTGCAACCTCATATTTCCAGTCACTAATTTTTGTACATCCTCTTCCTCTAAACAAACGATTTGTTCCGTTCCTCTCGCCTCTTTCAAAAGTTCTATATAATCTCTTGAAATTTGTAACGAACAGCATTCATCTCCAAAACGAAAATTAACAGTTCTTTCTCCTTGCCTTAAAAGCGGTTCTAAATGATATTGACCATTAGCGTAATTTACAAATGATTGAAGCAAAGAATATAATTTCATCCTAAACCACATCCCTCATATCACTTTCTATTACATACCATTCCCTCTTATTAAAGAGCAATCCTGTTACTTTCGCTCGACAAATACTGTATCTATCACGCATGTCGACATATTTCCCAAGAAATATGTCGAGGCGGCAAAAACTTTGCCGCCTACTTTAATTCCGTATATAAATATTCAACCGAATGAAATGCATATATTTTCTTCATCAGTGTCCCATTTTCAAAAACAAGTAAACACGGTACACTTTCTATCCCATACTCTTTCGCTAAATGCGGGGCATAATTTAAATCTAACATCCCAATTTTCAAATCTTCAATCGTCATCTCGACGACCGTTAACATCTTCTTTGCTAACTGGCATGTTCCACACATTGGTGTATACACATATAACACTGTTTTTTCTTCATTTCCTATTAGGTCTGTAGCTTCGGCACCTGTCCAATCAATCACTTCTATCATTCCTTACCGTAAATATTCTGTATAAACGTCAATGTCAGCTCCCCATAATACATTTGCTAAATGTGAAGAAGGTGCAGTCGCCACCTCGCGATACGAGCGATCAATATAAATATGCTCTGCTTGCGGAAATTCTTTTCGGAATTGTTTCCTTAACTTTTCTCCTGCATCATCAGCATCCACTAGCACATATACGTCCTTATCAAAAAGTTGATCAATGAGCTCATCCATTTTCGACAAACCAATTGTACCATTTGTACAAACAATTTCCACTGGTTCACGAATAATAGATTCAATCTTTCTTCTATCCGATTTACCTTCTACAATAATGACTTTTTCCACATAAATCATATGTCATCACCCGATCACCATATACTATACAACCTTTAACTTAGTATATAGTATATTCGTTATTTTCATGTTGTTTCCTGTTTATTTTTGCAAAAGAAAAGCGCAAGCGGCTCGTTCAGAACAGGAGGGCATTGGAACTCCTGAACTGGAGGCGCTTTTTGCCTCAAGTGAAGGCGTAAAATGACCGACTGTTCTAGCCGCTGGAGCTAGACAACGAAAAGCGCAAGCGGCTCGTTCAGATGGTGAGGGGGATGGAGCTTCTGACGTAGAGGCGCTTTTTGCCTCGCAGGAAGACGCGAAGCCACCGAACATTCTAGCCGCTGGAGCTGGATCATAACGAAAAGCGGAACCGACTGTTTAGCCCTGTTGGCTAAGGTTCTTTCGTACAGAAGACGCTTTTTGTCTTCTCGTACGGAAGGTTCTTAGACATGAAGGGCTAGGAGGTGGAGCTAGACAATGAAAAAAGTTTTTTCAAAAACGTTCTCCTATATAATAATTAATATATATGTTTTTAAATTCATTATGTACACAACATAAAAAAGGACAGCACAAAGGCTGTCCTTTTTCTTCGACTATAATTAGTCTTGGTTTGTCATTTCTGCATATTTTTCTGCAGTTAATAACTTCTCAACTTGGCTTGCATCAGAAAGTTCAACTTTAACCATCCATGCACCCTCGTATGGAGATTCGTTAACTAGTTCTGGTTGGTCACTTAATTCTTCGTTTACTGCTACAACTTTACCACTTACAGGTGCGTATAATTCAGAAACTGTTTTAACAGATTCTACGCTTCCGAATGGCTCGTCAGCTTGGATTGTTGCACCTACTTCAGGAAGTTCAACGAATACGATATCGCCTAACTCACCTTGTGCAAAATGAGTAATACCGATAACAACCGCATTACCTTCTGTTTTTACCCATTCGTGTTCTTCAGAGTAACGTAAATTATTTGGAATGCTCATGACTGTACCTCCAGTGAATGTATTAATTATGTAAAAATACCTTATTGGTATTTTTTCCACGCACTTTCAAACTGCTCTTCGTTAAAACCAAGTGTTACACTCGTTCCATCTGTTACAATTGGACGTTTAATTAACATGCCATCAGATGCTAAAAGCTCGTACATTTCGTCTTCGCTTGCATCCTTTAACTTATCTTTTAAACCAAGTTCGCGGTAACGCATTCCACTTGTATTAAAGAATTTTTTTAATGGTAATTCACTTTTCTCATGTAAATTACGTAAATCTTCTTTTGACGGTGGATTTTCAACAATATGAATCATCTCATATGCTACATCGTTTGCCTCAAACCATTTCTTTGCTTTTTGACATGTGCCACACTTTGGATATGAATAAAATGTTACTGTCATAAATTCACCTACTTTTTTACTAACCTTTACCTTTATCATATAGAAAACATTTTATTATTTCAAACGATTATTCGCTAAACTTTTACTTATTTCGTGATAATTTTTAATAATCCTGCTAATTTTTCTTATTTTTCCGCCATTTATTAAGAAAAAATAAATATATAATTTTTTTAAAACTTTTTTCTCATTCCATGCCGAACATATATCTTAAACAAACGTTTGATTAATTTCATATTTTTCTACCTCAGCCTTTGGAATACGTAGATTCTTTCATACCGAACATATACCTTAAACAAACGTTTGATTAATTTCATATTTTTCTACATCCACCGTTAAAAAATATGACTTTTCCCATACCGAACATACCTCTTAAACAAACGTTTGATTAATCTCATGTTTTTCTATATCACCGTTGGAAAACATGATTTTCTATACCGAACATATATCTTAAACAAACGTTTATTTAAAAAATAAGAAGCCCTTTTACAGGCTCCTTCATCATCGACTTAAATAGTCCGAAATGGTTTGAAATACTACTATATACATATTATGAATATTTTGATTGGAAACCGTATCATTATATAACCCTATACCCCAATATTGTCCTTCGGGTCTTCCCATATTCACAAAACCTTGCGTATACATCATTGCCCTATCCCTTGGAGCATTGTCAAAATCTAAATCTTTTTCAGTAAAAATCAAATACGGTCTATCTTGTAAACCGATAAAAAACACCGGCTTCTTTAACGATAAAAATAAGTCCGTATACTGTTCCTTTGATGCTTCTTGAAAATATTCTTTCATGACGAGAAAACCATCAACTTTTTCGGATTTCTCCTGCATCTCTTCTAACTTCACGTTTTCAAACTTTATATTTCTAAATGTATCTTTCGGCTTTTCACCAACAACTCCAATGACGAGCGCTCTCCCGTTATATTCTAATGTATCTCCTTCATTATCCTTGGCACATCCAGTACCCACTAGGCATAACAATATAAAAAATAAGAAATAAAGTGAACGCTTCATATAGCACCCTCCCCCTCTTTTAAGTCAAGTGACAAAAATGTAAGGTGAATTCAAGAAAATGTAAGTGAAATCGATAGCCCAATTGGATTTTCTATATTATAATCAATTGAATTTATTTACATTACTAAAACATAGGAGATTATCATGAAGAAATTTAAACTTTCATCTCTTCTTCCGTTAAGTTATATACTTCTACTCGTACTCGTAAGTCCCCTTTACGATGTATTAAATAAATCTACTGTTCACGCAGTAGATGTCACAACTGTAGTAGATGATTGGATTCCATTTGTGAAAGCATTTATTATTCCTTACTTACTTTGGTTTCCATACTTATACGGTGCACTTATTTATTACTGTTTTGCTAATCGAAAGCAATATTATGTCACTTTAAGTAGTGTAATTCTTGGAAAACTTGCTTGTTTTTCGATTTACTTTTTTTGGCAGACAACTGTGCCACGCCCAACCGTCGTTGGAACAGATGTATTTTCCGAACTAGTCCGCTATATTTATAGTATTGATCAACCAGTAAACTGTTTCCCAAGCATTCATGTCCTTACGACATTTGTAATTATGTTAGCTGCCTTTAAGCGTAGAGAACAGCATGCTTTGGAATATTACATCCTTACTTTCTTCGGTACGCTTATTATTTTATCAACGCTATTTACGAAGCAGCATGCCTTTGTAGACGCCATTTCTGGAATGACGCTCGCAAGCATACTATACTTCGGTGTTCAACTATTATTAGCAAAAGAAACAGTACGCGTTCCAGTAAAACGAAATCATAAAATGTAAAAAAGCAGACTGTGGCTTCAGTCTGCTTTTCCCTATATTAAGGAGATTTTCAAATTAAGATTGCGGTACAGTCATATCACCAGAATGAATACGACCTGCTTTTTTAAGAGCAATGTAAAGTATATAAGAAACCGCTACTGGGATGATGATATAAGTGATTATCATCGCTGGGACAACCTCCCACCCTTGGCTGGAAATTAAATTAATTGGTGCGATAAGAGAGCTTAATCCAAGACCTGCAATTTCTTTTCCTGCTTCCAGTTGGAAAATTAATGCTGATACTGGGCCCACTATAGCACTGGCGACGACAGTTGGGACGAGAATCATTGGATTTTTAGTAATGTTCGGCAACTGTACTTTTGGAGTACAAAGTGCCTGAGCTAATATGCCACCTAAATTATTCTCTTTCGCTGAAATAACAGAGAATCCGATAAACTGAGCAACACATCCTGCAAGTGCTGCACCGCCTGCAACACCATCTAAGCTAAGTGCTATCGCTAAAGCAGCCGATGAAGCTGGAGAGATAAGTAATAGTCCCCAAACTACAGCAATCACGATAGAAGCGATAAATGGGCTACCAGCTGAACTATCTTTAATGAATGCTCCAACTGTATTTAAAACTGGGCTAATATTTTGAGCTAACCAAATACCGACTAAACCAGAACCTAATATTGCTGCAAATGGAACGAGCATCATATCTAAAGCAGTTTTTCCACTTAATCGTTTACCAATATAAACTGCTAAAGTCGCTGTTAATAATGCACCGATCGGTTCACCTGTTTTAATGATGAGACCAGCTTCAGTAATTGAAATTGAACCAGCTCCAATTGCTCCAGCTACCATCGCTGAGAAAATTACGAGTCCGTTTGCACCGAGCATAAAAGCAATCCCGGCTCCAATTGCTGGTGCCATAAGTGATTTTGCAACAACTCCGATTGTAATAAGTAATGGGATATCAACAATTCTTCCTATATTTTCGATCAGTAAACCAATTCCAAGGGATACGAAAATACCCTGTGCGATTCCGGCAGAAGCTTTAAACACACGAGACATTATATATTCTTTCATTTGTTTCACCTTCTCCTATAATTTAGTAACCAATTGTTTTCATATAATCGCGTAAAACATCGTTTGATTTTGCAAAGCGGCTTTCTTCATCTTCTAATAAGTTCAGTTCTACCACTTCTCTTATACCGTCTCTAGTAATAATTGCTGGTACTCCTGTACAAATATCGTATTCGCCATATTCACCATCTAAAATAGCTGAAACAGCGATAACACGGTGATCATCATTGAAAATTGAGCGCGCAATATAAGCTAAAGAATTTCCAATTCCGTAATAAGTAGTTCCTTTGCGCTTATAAATTTCCCATCCAGCTTTTGCAGTCTTCTCAACAATTTCATCTAAATCTATTTCACCTAAGCGTTCTTTTTGTTCCTCTAAAATTTGCAGAATTGATTTTCCACCAACAGTTACATGAGACCAAGCAACCATTTGAGAATCACCATGTTCTCCTAATGAATACCCATGAATACTACGAGGGTCTACATGTAACATTTCAGATAAAATTGTTCTTAAGCGAGAAGAATCTAGTGATGTACCTGTACCAATCACACGATTTCTAGGTAATCCAGATAGCTTCCACACTTGATATGTAATAATGTCAACTGGGTTCGATGCGAGTAAGAAAATGCCATCAAATCCACTTTCCATTACGCCGCCAACAATGCTTTCCATAATCTTAGCGCTTGCTCCTAAAGTGTCTAAACGACTTTGTCCAGGCTTCGGCGCTGGTCCTGCTGTAATAATAACAATGTCCATATCTTTGCAGTCTTCATAACTTCCTGCATATACTTTTGTTCTTGTATTTGTAAAGTTAATGCAGTGCGATAAATCCATCGCTTCTCCAACTGCACGTTCATGATTTATATCAATTAACAATAGCTCTTCGCAAATCCCTTGGTTTACAATGGAATACGCACAGCTTGATCCAACTAATCCAGTACCGATAATTGCAATTTTTCTTGTGTTTCTATTCATAGCAATCTCTCCCAATTGATTATGTAGTCTATTTCTTTGGTTCTTTACACTCCTAATTATAGAGGTTCTCACGATAGAAACCATGGATACTTTGTGAAATGTTGAGCAAAGTTTTTGTCCTTTTTGTGAATTGTTATATTTAATTTTTGTCATATTTGTTACAACTGGAAAAATATTTATTATGTATTTATTGACATATACCAAACAAAAAAACGAGCGAATCCATTCGCTCGTTTCATTCATCGCGCTATTCCGCACTTAATTGACTTTTTAGTTGCTGTACAATCATTGGATTAGCAGGCGCTGCCGGCTTATAATAACTTTTTTGCTTTGCGTATTCATACATATTACGTTGACGAGATTCATCTTGATTACGAATTTGAATTAACGTTTGATGTAACTGTTCATTATCAGATTGAGAAATATAATTTGCATAACTTGTTAAACTTGAATTTAACCCTGCTAAATAATCATTTACCATATCTTTTTCATTCATTTCTCTCTTCCTCCTATCCTAAAAAAGTCATTAACTGCTGTTTCGTATTTCGTGCATCTTGCGCATCCTTTTGTAGCATTTGTTTCAACTCTGGATCTGTACAAGCCTGTGCATACTGGTCCAATTTGTTAATAATCGTCGCATGACCACCAATTAAATGACGTAAATTTTCTACTTCAAGCTCTGTTAAATTTTGCATAGAACATACCCGCCTTTCTTTTTTCATTCGTCATTAGTATTTGGGGTTTTTTGGATTGTATGCATAAAAAAAGTCGCAGTATACAAAGCCTAGTTTTCATTTTTTTACACGCGTGTTCGAATATGCAAAATTACATATTTTTAACTTTTATTTTCACATTAAAATATGGACATATACTATAAAATAATTAACATGAAAATCCCTTTAAAATACTTCTCATTCTTTGCAATTCCACCATTTTTATTATTCATCATCTCTCGTCTTCTTTTACACCAAATAATAAATTATTAATGAAAGGAGAAATAAACATGAAAACACATGACTTCCTTACAGAAATCCAGAAGGGCTCTGAACCTAATCCATATCAAGATCCTATCGCATTTATTTTCCTTTGTTTTTCCTTAGCCATATACACATTTTTAAAACCAGCAAAATAATATCATCTAGCAAAAAGAGCCTCAAAATTATTTGAGGCTCTTTCTTGTTAAATTCCTTTCCGCTTCTTCAATCGCCCGTTGCATTTGCACTAACGGATCTTTAATCATCTTCCCATGCCCTGTCGCTAATATAGACGGCTTATACTCCAGCAATTTCTGAGCACTCGTTAATGAAACTTCTGCATCCCACGTACCAAACATAGGAAATGGAAAAAGCCAATTTAATTGCCCTGCTACCGCCACTCCACCTCTCGTTTGAAATGCATCTCCAACAATGAGTGCATCATTTCTCGTGTCTAAAAACGCCATTGATCCCGGTGTATGACCTGGAGCTGCAATCGCTACAAGGGACCCTATTTGATCTCCCTCTTGAAGAAGAATATCTGGAATCGTCTTTATCCTTTTTGACACACTTACTTTTACCTGCGTGTCTGGTTCCCCTATTTGCAGTGACAAATCCCCTTCAAGTAAACTTGCATCTCTTTTAGAAATATAGACCGGAACATTCGGCAATTCTTGTTTTATAGCATCGAGCGCCCCTATATGGTCATCATGCGCATGTGTAATAACGATATTCGTAATCGGTTTTCCTATTTTTCGAGCCGCTTCTAAAATCTTCTTTGCACAAAATGGTAAAGCAGCATCAATTAAAGTTAATCCAGCATCCGCCTCAACAAAATAACAGTTGATTGGAAATAGATGCGGGAAAAATGCTATTTGATGAACTGTTTCTGCTTTTATTAACTTCATCCCCTTTACCTCCATTAAAAAAAGCCGTTTACAAATACATATGTAAAACAGCCCTTTTTCATTTAATATTTTCTTTTCAAAACTACGATAGTTAAAGCATAAGAACAAAGTACCCCTGCTAATAAAAATGAATTCGCTAATTTATATTGTTCGCCTGTCAATGAATATAGATTCCCAATTAAAAAGATAACTAAATATAGAAATAAAAATACAAATAACGAAATTTCAGCTGCATTCCCCGTAATATGCTCGCCCCTTTCGTCTTCCCCCTCATTCTTCTGAAAACGTGTTGAATATAAAACACCTATTAGTCCTGCTACTGAAATTATTATCCCTACTACAATACTCATTCCGTTTCCCCCTCTATCTTATATTGAAAAACTTCATGAAACTCCTTACCTAAAATACGTGCAATTTCAAAAGCTAAAATTAAAGATGGATTGTAACGATTCGCTTCAATTGAAGCGATCGTTTGTCTACTTACCCCAGCTTGGTTCGCTAAATCCGTTTGTGACCAGCGTTTTTCTGCTCGGAGTACAACGAGATTATTTTGTAACGTTCCACTCTGTTTCATAACCTCTCCTCATTTTACATTATTTTCTATATTTTAATTGTAATTTATTTTTAACATCATGTAAACTATTTTTAACATCAATAAAAATAAAAAACCAGCAGCCAACAGGCCACTGGTTCCCCATCATCTATTAAACTGTGTAACGCTCATCTTCTAAAATTTTCGCAGCGATTTCACGTTTCTTCGGAATTACGTTAAGTGGCGTGTGGCGAGTTAATTTGCGTAATGATGATAACATCATTCGCAGCATGTCGCCGTTTTCAACTGCGATAAGTGTTTCTTTCGCATCTGCTTCGATTTCGTTGAATGCTTCTTGGCAGAATACTTCAGTGTATAACACTTTTTGTTTATTCTTTTCAAGGCCAGTTGTTTTAATTGCTTTTTCTGTACGAAGAAGAGCAGATTCCATTGCGTAAAGGTTGCTTACGATGTCAGCGATATTCACAAGAATTTCTTGCTCTTTATCTAATGCTTTACCGTATTTTTGAGCAGCTAATCCAGCTACCATTAAGCCGATTTTCTTCGCGTTCTTTACTAAATATTTTTGAAGTGCTAATGGCTCATCGCCTACTTCTTCTGGCATCATCATCATTAACTCTTCTTGTAATTTTTGTGCTTTTTGTAGTAATGGTAATTCACCTTTCATCGCTTTACGTAAGAACGTACCTGGTACGATTAGGCGGTTGATTTCGTTCGTTCCTTCGAAAATACGGTTAATACGAGAATCGCGGTACATTCTTTCAATCTCGTACTCTGCCATAAATCCGTAACCACCGTGAATTTGAACACCTTCATCTACCGTATAATCTAACACTTCAGAACCGAACACTTTATTTAAAGAGCACTCGATTGCATATTCAGCGATAGAAGCTGCTACTGCTTTACCGTCTTTTACTTCTTCTTCAGATAATGTGCTCATGCGGCTTTCGAATAAACCTACTGTACGATATACAGAGCTTTCAGCTGCATATGTTTTCGCTGCCATATTCGCAAGTTTCTCTTGAATTAATGGGAAGCGAGCGATTGGTTGTTTGAACTGTTGACGTTGATTTGCATATTGTGCTGAAATTTCTACTGCACGTTTCGCAGATCCAACTGTACCAACACCTAATTTATAACGACCGATATTTAAAATGTTGAACGCGATAATATGGCCTTTACCAATTTCCCCAAGTAGATTTTCTTTCGGTACTAACGCATCTTCTAAAATTAACGTACGAGTTGAAGAACATTTAATACCCATTTTCTTTTCTTCTGGGCTTGTAGATACACCAGCGTATTCTTTCTCTACGATAAATGCTGAGAAGTGCTCGCCGTCTATTTTTGCGTATACGATAAATACGTCAGCGAATGCAGAGTTTGTAATCCATTGTTTTTCACCATTTAATACGTAATGTGTACCTTCTGCATTTAAACGTGCAGTTGTTTTCGCACCTAATGCATCAGATCCAGAACCTGGCTCAGTTAATGCATATGCAGCTAATTTTTCACCAGTTGCAAGTAGTGGTAAATATTTTTTCTTTTGCTCTTCGTTACCGAATAATACGATTGGTAAAGATCCGATACCAACATGAGCACCGTGAGTGATTGCAAAACCACCAGCGCGCGAGAATTTCTCTGCGATTAACGCTGAGCTTACTTTATCAAGACCAATTCCGCCGTACTCTTCTGGTACGTCAGCGCCTAATAAACCAAGTTCACCAGCTTCTTTTAAAAGACGCACAGAACGATCAAACTCGTGTTGCTCTAAATATTCAAGCTCCGGAAGAACTTCATTTACGATAAAGTCCTCTGTCGTTTTTGCAATCATTTTATGCTCAGATGAAAAATCTTCTGGCGTAAACACTTGATCAATCGTAATCTCATCTACTAAAAAGCTACCGCCTTTAACCGCACTTCCTACTGTTTTTTCCATGAAAATTTCCTCCTTCATATTTTCATGAGCCGCTTCTCTCATTTTGAAAGAAGCTGGCTCTCACGTTTATTTTTTATAAACCTTTGTTGCTTCCATTCTTTGCTTTAGCGTCCTCTTGTTTTGAGCGAGCCACCTGCACTTTTTTTATAATCTAGTTCCAGCGGCTAGAATGTTCAGTGGCTTCGCTTCTTCCTGCGAGGCAAAAAGCGCCTCTACATCTGAAGCTCCATCCCCCTCACATTCTGAGCGAGCCGCTTACACTTTTTTTATAATAATTCAAATACTCCCGCTGCTCCCATTCCGCCGCCGATACACATTGTTACGATACCGAATTGTTGGTTGCGGCGTTTCATTTCGTGAATAAGGGATAGTGTTAGTTTTGCTCCTGTACAGCCAAGTGGATGTCCAAGTGCGATTGCACCGCCGTTTACGTTCACTTTTTCTTCATCTAAACCAAGTTCACGAATAACTTGGATAGATTGAGAAGCGAATGCTTCATTTAGTTCGAATAGACCGATATCAGATAGCTCTAAACCAGCTAATTTTAACGCTTTCGGAATTGCAGCAATTGGACCGATACCCATTATTTCTGGTGGTACACCAGCTACTGCAAATGAACGGAATTTCGCAAGTGGCTTCATGCCATCGCTCACTGCTTTTTCACGATCCATTAATAGTACAGATGCTGCTCCATCACTCATTTGTGAAGAGTTACCAGCCGTTACAGAACCACGAACGTTAAATGCTGGACGTAATTTACCTAAAATGTCTAGCGTCGTCTCCGCTCTTACACCTTCATCTTGTGCGAAAATACGTGTTTCTTCTTGCAGTTTGTTGTTTGCTCCAACAGTGCGTAACATTACATCTACAGCTACTGTTTCATCCGCAAAGTTCCCTTCAGCTAACGCTTTTGCTGCGCGCTGGTGACTTCTTACCGCAAAAGCATCTTGCTCTTCACGAGAAATTCCATATTTCACAGCAACTTGCTCTGCTGTATGTCCCATACCCATATAATATTCTGGAGCTGCTTCTACAAGGCGACTATTCGGACGAACAACGTGCCCCATCATTGGAACTAAACTCATTGATTCCGCTCCGCCTGATAATACAGCTTCAGAGTGCCCTAGCATAATGCGCTCTGCTCCGTAAGCGATACTTTGTAAACCAGAAGAACAGTAACGGTTAATTGTAATAGCTGGAACATCGTAAGAAAGTCCTGCTAGCCCGCCGATATTACGAGCCATATTTAAACCTTGTTCTGCTTCTGGCATCGCACAACCGAAAATTAAATCGTCGATTGGCCCTTCATAATTCGCACGCTTTAACGTTTCCTTTACTACTAACGCCCCTAGATCGTCAGGACGAACTGTTTTTAATGAACCCCTCTTTGCTTTTCCAATTGGTGTTCTTGCTCCCGCAACAATGACAGCTTCTCTCATGAACGATATCTCCCCTCGTTATTAGTTACGTAATGGCTTTCCTTTTACAAGCATGTGCTGCATTCTTGCTTGTGATTTCATCTCACTTACTAAGCTAATAAATGCTTCACGTTCTACATCTAATAAATACTGCTCATCAACTTCTGTTCCGTACGGCACTTTTCCGCCCGCAATGACATATGCAAGTTTCTTCGCAATGTGAAGATCATGTTCAGAAATGTAACCTGATAAATGCATTGCTTCTGCACCAAGTACAAGCGTTGCATAGCCTGTTTCACCAACAACTGGTATCTTTTTACGAATCGGCGCTTTATAACCCGTTTCATATAAAGAAAGTGCCTTTTGTTTCGCATCATATAGTAAGTGATCACCATTCACACTAATACCGTCTTTATCGCCTAAGAAATTGTTAGAGACAGCTTCTTGCGCTGATGTAGAAACTTTCGCCATCGCTACGGATTCGAATACTTTATTCGCAACTTTTTGTAAGTCGAATTCTACACCGTTTGCCATTTTGTTTAAGTGTTTAATGTATAGCTCTTTGTTACCGCCTCCGCCAGGGATTAAGCCAACACCTACTTCTACTAAGCCCATATATGTTTCGCTAGAAGCTTGAATGCTCGCTGCTGGTAAACAAACTTCTGTACCGCCGCCAAGCGTCATACCATATGGCGCTGCTACAACTGGCTTAGAAGAATACTTAATTTTCGTCATTGCATCTTGGAAGTTTTTCACAACCCACTCAATTTCAAAGTAGTTGTCGTCTTGTGCTTCCATTAAGATCATTGCAAGGTTCGCACCAACGCAGAAGTTCTTCGATTGGTTTCCGATAACAAGACCTTTATAATTTTTCTCTACTTCATCAACAGCGTAGTTAATCATTTGCGTAATATCCATACCGATTGCATTACTCTTCGAATGGAATTCTAAGCAAAGGATGCCGTCGCCTAAATCAATTAAGCTCGCTCCGCTATTTTTCTTTAACACACCGTTTTTCGCTTTTAATTGCTTAAGCGAAATTGCTTTTTTGTTACGTTCGATTAGCTTATATTCACCATTGTCGTAATAGTAGCTATCACCATTATCATGTTTATAGAAAGTAGCAAAACCTTTCTCTACCATTTCTTTCACCCAAGCAGGAACAACTGCGCCGTTTTCTTCCATCTTTTGAACGGACTTTTCAACGCCAATTGCATCCCAAATTTCAAATGGACCTTGCTCCCAGCCGAAGCCCCATTTCATCGCTTGGTCAATTGCAACGATATCGTCAGCAATTTCTTTATGAAGTTTTGCAGAGTATAAAAGAGTTGGTGTGATAATGTTCCATAACAGCTCTCCTGCGCGATCTTTCGCGTATACAAGCGCTTTCAATTTATTCGCTAATCCTTTTTCTTGCTTACTTAACTCGATGGATGCAGCTTTTAATTTTTTGCGCGCTCCATATTCCATCGTTTCTGGATTTAATTCTAAAATTTCTTTTCCTTGTTTTAAGAAGAAGCCTTGACCCGTTTTACTTCCAAGCCATTTTTTATCAAGCATGTCATGCATGAAAGCAGGTACTTTAAATACATCGCGCTCTTCTTCTTGTACATTTTCATATACGTTATTTGCAACGTGTACAAATGTATCTAAACCAACAACATCTAATGTGCGGAACGTTGCGCTCTTCGGACGACCAATTAATGGACCTGTTACAGAGTCAACTTCTCCAATGCTATAGCCACGCTTAATCATTTCTTGAAGCGTTACAAGCAAGCCATACGTACCAATGCGGTTTCCAATAAAGTTTGGTGTATCTTTTGCGATAACAACGCCTTTTCCAAGAACGTCTTCGCCAAATAGTTTCATGAAGCTTAATACTTGTGGATCAGTTTCTTTCGTCGGTATTACCTCTAGAAGTTTTAAATATCGTGGTGGGTTAAAAAAGTGTGTTCCTAAGAAGTGTTTCTGGAAGTCGTCTGAACGACCTTCTGCCATTTTTTCAACGGAAATGCCTGATGTATTTGAGCTCACAATTGAGCCTGATTTACGAACAGCATCTACTTTTTCAAATAGTTTCTTCTTTATATCTAAGTTTTCAACTACTACTTCAATAATCCAATCTACATCAGCAAGACGCTCAAGATCATCTTCAAAGTTACCTGCTTCAATCAGCGCTAGATTACCTTTCACTGTCAGAGGAGCTGGTTTTTGCTTTACTAGTTTTTGCAAAGCCGTGTTACTAAAACGATTTCTCACACTTTTATGTTCTAATGTAAGTCCCTTCGCTTCTTCTTCCTTCGTAAGCGCCGGTGGTACAATATCAAGCAATAATGTCGGAATACCAATATTAGCTAAGTGTGCCGCAATCCCTGAACCCATTACGCCTGAACCTAGAACAGCAGCCTTTTTAATTTGGAACATCCATTTCTCCCCCTATTCTTGAATGAATGCTCATTCAATTTTTCGACATAAGTCGCAATCAATGAGTGAGCCTCTACTAATAAATATATGATACAGTTTGAATTTTCGCAATATATTTATTGATAAAATTTTCTGAAATAAATATATTTCTTTCATTTGGCTATGCTATACATGTGTATTTTCTTTATTAAAATGCACTTTTCCTTTTTTATAATCTGACGAAACTGGAGGAATATATATGGCAAAACTTAAGAAGAACCCTTCAAAAGCTGGAATTAGCGCAGCAAGTGTAACTGGAAATGCCGGTCCGCATAATCACGGTGTTGAAAAAGGGCGTCAAGGTAATAACCAACAATATAAGAAGCACAATATGGGCGAAAAATAACGCTATATTTTTGGGCAGAGAACGTGGCATAATGATTAATGGCTGCTTTTTCTGCCCAATTTATTTGTACATATGGAAAACAAAAGAGGGAACGACGATGAAACGAACAGTAATTATGATTGTAATGATCGCCACACTATTTACAGGGATGATTTTCTTCTCTTATGCACAACGGCAACAAGTTGTAAGAGCAGATCAGCCTAACATTACTGGGCAATACGGGATTACAATCGATGCAGACACAGGTGAAACTTTGTATGGAAAACGGGAAGATGAACGCTCTTATCCCGCTAGTATAGGGAAAATGATGACTACCTTACTCTTACTAGAGAATGTAAAAGAAGATGAAGAAATTACGGTTACAGCGAATGCGATTAAAACGGAAAGTCAAAGTAAGAAGATTAAGCTTCGCGCGGGTGAAAAGTTAAAACGTGATGAGGCATTAAAACTTATGCTTATTATTAGTGCAGACCCAATCGCTGAGTCAATCGCTGAACATATTGCGGGATCAAAAGAAGAGTTTGTGAAAATGATGAATGCTAGAGCGAAGGAACTTGGTACAAAGCATGCGACTTTCAAAAACGCAAGTGGTGCTGATGCACTTGGAAATAAAGTATCACCTTATGACATTGCTATTATTACGAAAGAAGCATTAAAGTATCCAATTGTTTTAGATTATATGAACTCAACACGTACTACTCTACATACTTCAGAGCGCTCTCCAAACATTGCAAACTATGGACGAGAAGAACTATATGACGATTCATATGCCATTGGAAGTAAAAGCGGTTTATCAGCACTCGGAAAATACACAGTCGTAACAGTTGATGAAAAAGACGGTAAACGCGTCATTAACGTCGTGTTATCTTCTACTCGTACACAGCTATACCCTGATACGAAGAAAATGGCGAACTACGCATTTCAGCAATTAAAATAACCAAGGAGTATTTTCTCCTTGGTTATTTTTTGATCATACCTTTTAATACGAACGCAACGTTTGCTGGACGTTCTGCTAGACGGCGCATGAAATAGCCATACCAGTCGTTTCCATAAGGTACGTAAACGCGCATTTTGTAGCCTTCTTTTACTAGCTCAAGTTGACGCTCTGTACGAATACCAAATAACATCTGGAATTCAAATTGATCCCTTGGAATGTTGTGTTCTTCGGCAAGTTTTTTTGTATATTCAATAATCGCTTCGTCATGTGAAGCAATTGCAGTGTAATTTCCATTTAATAAGTGCATTTTAATAATTTTTTTATAATTGTCATCTACATCTTTCTTTTCCGGGAACGCTACTTCTTCAGGTTCTTTATAGGCCCCTTTTACAAGACGTAAATTAGGATTGTAAGCGTTTAAATCTTCCATATCCTTTTCTGTACGATATAAGTAAGCTTGAATAACAGTACCAATATTATCGTATTCAGATTTTAATTGTTTAAAGATATCAATTGTTTTCCCGCAGCGCGTATAGTCTTCCATATCAATTGTAATAAACACACCATTTTCTTTTCCAGCTTCTAAAATACGGCGCATATTGTTCATTACGATTTCGTCAGAGATATCTAATCCCATAGAAGTCATCTTTAAAGAAAGCTGCGAATTAAGACCTTCTCTTCCAATTGCACGAATCGCTTCAATCGATTCGCTAGCCATTTCATTTGCTTCCGCTTCGTTATCAACGAATTCACCTAAATAATCGATTGTTACACAAAGACCTTGCTTATTTAATGCTTTAATTGCAGCTGTCGCTAATTCAATCGTTTCCCCTGCGACGAAGCGACCTGCACCAAAGCGTAAACCGTACTTTTTAGCCAGTTTTGTTAGCGCTTTATTTTTAGATAAGAAAAGAAACGAATTTCGCATTAATTGTTCCATGTAATTCACCCCTATGACTATAATTTATCTGTTTTTTACCCCTCTTCGAAATTATATCACTGTTTAAAATTATTTGATACAAATAATTATTTAGATAATTTATAAAATACTATCAAAACATTTAAAACCCTATATTCTCGTTTGTAAATATGAAGAAAATATTTTTCGACATTCAGAAAAAACGGGTTTACTAGGGAAAAAATGAGCATGCCGAAAATATTCGACATGCTCACAAAACCATTTATATTTCATGTAAATTATATGAGGATATTAATAGCAAAAACTTGAGGTAACATTATCTCAAGCCTTCTTACTTCTCATTTCGCTTCTCATCATTCAGCTTTTTAATATTCGTAATTAACTGTACCATCTCTTCTTTTGCATCTGGATACGTCTCATTCCAATGTTTCACTAAAGCTGGCATCGTCTTAGCCATATAAGAATAAAGTGCCCATTTCTGTACCTGCTCTTTACGCTCTTCGTCGCTCTCTCCAAGTAATAGTTCCGTGTATTTCTCTAGCAAGCCATCAAACTGCTCATTAAACTTTTCACTCATCTTATTTTCCTCCTATATGAAAAAAGCAGCGAAAATCGCTGCTTCTTCTTATAATTTTGATCGAACAGAGTTTAATTTCTTCTCCATCGTACTTACTTTATCACGACGATCATCGATACGAATTGTTGTCGCAACGCGCTGTGCACCTTTCGTATATGGAACTTCATGCATTTGTTGAATGACTTCTAAAATGACAGGAAGATCCCCTTCAATTACTGTATTCATCGGTGTTAATTGATACTTCACGCGATCTGCATTTTTCTCTAGCACCTTTTGTACTTCTGCTACATATTCACTAACACTTGGATTACCTGTTCCTACTGGAATAATCGATACGTCAACAATTGCCATAATAATCTTCCTCCTATAACTGATTCTTATATATCCATTATCTATTTTACCGAAATCCTCATCATTTTACTAATACGTTACTCTTCTACTTTAAACTGCTCAACCACTCTCTCTAAGTCCTGCATATTCTCTGTCAAACTTTCCATCGTATGAGCTACTTTTTCTAAATGATTCACTTGTGACTCAGTTGCTGCATTTACCTCTTCAGAAACAGCCGCGCTCTCTTGACTTGTGCTAGCAATTGTTTGCATAACTTCTGTAATGTCTTCTTGCTCGTGACCTATGTTATTTACCTCTTCTACAATTTTTCCAACTGATGTACTAATTGTGCTTACAACTGACATAATTGTGCGGAATTCAGCCTCTGCCTCTGTCGTAACTTTTTTTTGTACATCCGCAATGTCTTTCAATTTACTTACAACTTCTACAACTCGTTTTACTTCTAACTGCACATCGCTAATCATTATTGCAATCTCACTCGTTGCCTCTTTTGATTGTTCAGCTAATTTTCGAACCTCTTCCGCAACAACAGCAAAGCCCTTACCTTGCTCACCTGCACGTGCTGCTTCAATTGAAGCATTTAAAGCCAGTAAATTCGTTTGATCCGAAAGACCTTTTATAAGTTCTACCACATTTTGAATCGATCCAACCCTTTGCTCTAACTTACCTGATGCTTCTTCCGTATGAACAACGATAGAAGATGATTGTTCTCTTGTACGAACTAAATTCCGCATCGTATTGAGTCCCTGCTTAGATGCTTCTTCCGCCTTGCCAGTCACTCCCTTTATTTCACCAACGGAACTATTCATTTCTTCCATCGACTGCGCCATATTTTCAAGTTGCGCTGAAACCTCCTCTACACTATTAGCAAGAGTAGACGCGCCTCCGCTCACATCATCCATTGCACCTGAAACTTCTCTACTAGCTGCTACAGTTTCATTCGTTAAATAATTCAGATTGTGAGTCGATTGCTGTACTGTCGATACACTATTTTTAATTTTACTTACCATTTCATTCATTTGCTCAACCATATCATTAAAGTGAGTCGTAAGCGTACCAACCTCATCTTTACTTGCCACCTTCATTTGTAGTGTTAAATCACCTTCCGCTACTTTTTGAACGTGATTTGTTAATAGTTGTAATGGTCTTGCTAATCTTCTTGAGAATATATATGATGCAACTATTCCAATTAATAAACTTATACACGCCGTTAAAATAACCGTATTTCTTGTTTCTATTAGTAAGTTATCAATGGACTCTTTCGGATATACAATCCCGATTTTCCATTTCATCTTATCAAACAATTGACTATAGGCTACTACATCTTTTCCGCCTAATGTCGCCGCTGCAAATTTCGTTTCATCTTTATTTAAACTTTTAACAAGTGGTTCTTTCGAAACATCTTTTCCTACCTTCTCTGGGTACACAATGGCAATATTTTTATCATTTATAATAAACATTTCTCCGCCATTATTATATTGAATATTATGGAGTAGCTTTTGAATCGTCCCTAGTGATACATCCATTGCTACAACACCTAACACAGAACCATCTTGCCTGACAATGGCTTTTGAAACTCCAATACTTAACTTACCTGTCGCGATTTCATATTGTGGTTGTCCCCAAATAATCGATTTTGTATCTGCTTCGGATGTTTTATACCACGGACGACTTGTTGGATCATATCCTTCAGGTACTTTTCCCCCATCAGCAAGATTTGCACTCAACGTTTTTTTATCTTTCGTCCCTATGTAGACATCTAAAATATCAGGATGATTCTTTTTAAACCTTGAAAATTCCTTTAAAATAAAACTCTCCTCTTCTGGAGTAACCCCATCTTGTAGCATGTTTTGAATATCATCATGAGTTCCATAATGCCCCATATCTTCTTCAATTCGCTGCATAAATGCAGTTAACTGCTCTGTCACAAGATCCATCGTATTTTCAGAATACTGGTCTAAGGAGTGCGTTTCTTTCTCTTTTTGCAATTGATACACAGCTGTACCTAATATTACAAACATCATAGAAATAAGCACCGAAAATACTACCGCAATTTTTAATCGTAAACTTCTCAACATCTTCCCTCAAGCATCCCCTTCTCGATGAATTTAATTGCATTAATCACTATATTAAGTATAATAGATAAATCTAAAAGCTCAATCTATATAGTTTAAAAAATTGAAATTTATTCTCATTTCAATCAACTTAGTTAGTATCGTAACACTTGTGTAAACACAAATAGTTCATTATCCTTAAACTATAATCTCATTCGTTCGGAGGGAACTATGCTACAAAAATTCGGTTTCTCACAATATGAAAGCCAAGCTTATGAAGTTGTCGTATCAAGCAATGACCCATTAGATGCAACAACTATCGTTAAACATTCAGGTGTTCCAAAAGCAAAAATATACGAAGTGTTAGCACGACTCATTGATAAAGGGATGGTAATGGATTCTGTTTCTGAAAAGAAAAAATTGTATACAGCATTACCACTCAAGCTAGCAATTGAAAAGTTAACGACAGAATTCCAATCTAATATTCAAGAACTTGAAAATAATATTTCTAAAAAGTCATTTACAGATGACCGCGTTTGGAGTTTAAAAATGCAGTCTTCTATTAAAGTACAAAGTAGGCAACTTATAGAAGATGCCAAAGAATCCATACGTATCTCAGCATGGAACGATACCCTTTTAGAATATCTTCCTTTACTAGAACAAAAAGCAAAACAAGGCGTCAAAATCGAGTCCCTCATAGTTGGAAAAGTAAAAACAGAGTTAGAAAACATGCATTTTCTAATCCCAACTGAAGAACCTAACGCATTAGAGCGTTATTTACTACTTATCGTTGACGACCGCGAAATTTTATTTGCTGGTGTAGAGCGAGAATCATGGCAAGCGATGAAAACAATGTCACAACCTTTCGTGAAGTTCTTTACGGAGTTCTTCTATCACGACGTTGCACTTGCGAAGATTACAGAGAAGCACCATGATCTCTTTATGGAAGATGAGGAAATTAAGAGTTTGTTGATGAAGTTGAGATATTAAAAAAAACGCCTTTATTTCAAGGCGTTTTTTTCTACATTTCTTTTCTATTTTTCAACCTTAACACATATGCACCAGCAATAATAAAACCAATTCCTAGAATAAATAAGAGCGCAAACTCTTCCGTACCACCTGTCATTGGTAAACGAACTTCATCCTTAGCAGGCTTTTCTATTGCCTTCACATCATCTATAGAAGGTTTTACTTCTACACTCGGTGTTTGAGGCTGATCCGGTTTAGGAGTTGTGGAAGGTTTCTCTTCTTTCCTATTCTTTACAGTATGTTTAATAATTTCTCCATTCTCTTTTATTTCAAATGAGAACGTCTCTTCATTTACTACGTAACCATTCGGTGCTATTGTTTCTTTATACGTATACTTTCCGTATGGTAGTTTGAATTTCGCTACACCTTGCTCATTCGTTTTTCCTTTTACTACTTCTTTCCCTTGCTCGTTATAAATTGTAAACTCTGCATTTGGTAATTTCGTATTCCCATCCGCTACATCTACTTTTGTTATTTCTAGTTCACCTTTTATATTTTCATTTTTTAATTCTAAGACAGCTGTTTCACCAGTTTTCACCTCAATTTTTTTAACAGCATTGTCTAACACATACCCGGCCGGCGCTTGAATTTCTTTCACGCTATATATACCGATAGGAAGATTTCCTAACTCCGCAATCCCCTTATCATTTGTAGTAACATTTTGTTTAAAGTTTTCATTAGAGACTTCAAACACAGCTCCTTTTAATACTTCCTTCTGCTCTCCTAATTTCATAATCTTTAAAGATCCTACCGATTCCCAGTTTACGATTAAATCTGTACTGATTTTCTCACTATTTCTTTGTAACAATACCGTTGTGTTTTGAATTTTTTCCGAGCCCTTAAAAGCTATTGCTTGTAAATTTGTTAAAGTAGATTTCACTTTCATTTTAAAATTCCCACTAATCGTATCTTTCGGAATTAAAATTTTGAATTTTTCATTAATTGATAATGTACTTTTCTCTTCTCCTCTTTCATTTACAATTCTAATACCTTTAGGAGCATTTTCAGGAAGAATTGTATAGGAACCAGACACTGCATTTGTTTGAATTGCATAAAACGCTGTTTCTAAATAATCACCTTTTTGCATTGCAGTTTGTGGATCTATAGGATTAACTTTAAAAAATACATCTTGTGATTCGGTTTCTTTTTTTGAAGCCTCTACTAAACGCTTCATAAGATTATGTACTTGTTCATTTTTTGCAACTAAATCTTCTTCAGTTAATTCATTTGATGCAATCCATACTGCTAATTGTGTAGCATAATGCGCTTCTTCCGTTGTCGCTACACCTAATTCAGATGGGCTTTTTTGAGGATACCCATTAACTAAAACACGATATACAGCATCAGATGTTTTTCCCATCTCAGGTAAATCCTCTCCATTAGGAGAACGTAAATCAGGCGTTAAACAATAAGCAATACTACCCGAAGCTGTTTTAATTATTTCCGTCTTTATTTCACGATCTTTTGCTTTACTATAACTCCAATCCATTTCATACTTTTCTCTGTTCATTACTTCTGCTTTTACTTGTGGCATCGCAATTCCTAATAAAATAATAAGAGCACTTAAAAAACTAAACCATTTTCCTACCATCTTTCGTTCCATTCTCTCCACCACCATATATAAATTTCTACATGAAGCAATCTTACTGTTTCATTGTACTTATAGTGAAAAAAAGAGAATAGGTGGTTTTTTGGTAGTATCTTGTCGAATTGTTGAGAAATTTAAACGAATAAACTGCGAATTTTGAATTTCTCATTTTCATTTGACTATTGATAAATAAAGATAATTTGTGCTCAGCCCTTTAAACATAATAAAAAGGCACTTTCAAAAGTACCTTTCAAATTTGCTAAAATTATATTTCTTTATATCTGTATATATATATTTAAAAATAACTACTATTACTTATTTTTCTCCTTTATCTCCGTCAACAACTCAATAATCTTCTCATTTTGCTCCACTTGCTTCTCTGAATTTTGATAGATGAAACGAATCCATCTAAATACAAAAATAATAAGAAATAATGGGACTAACGAAATTAGAAAACCAATAATTGAAAAATTAGACTCCATATGCTATCACCTCGCTATATACTCCCTTCTCCATTTTTCTACTAACCCCTGCAATTTTTTACAAATAAAGAAGAACCTATCATAAGATAGATTCTTCTTTCGCAAACTGATTCGAGCGTCCTCTCGTAATAGAGAAAATCGCACAAAGCAGTGCCAATATAATGAAAACGCCACCTACCCAAGCGTTATATATAACAGATGATCTTTCAATAACAACTCCGCCCACTGTTGAACCGAGTGCAATCCCTAAATGAAGTGCAGAGTTATTTAAACCTTGCTGAATACCAGCTGATTCTGGTGCAATTTCAATTAAATAGTTTTGCTGCGCTGGTGAAATCGCCCAGCTCAGCATACTCCACAGTCCCATCATAATGATGAAGAGCGGGAATGAGAATGTCATCATCGGCAACATAAAGATTGCACATGCAAATACGATAATGATGGAAATAATACTTTTCTTCGATCCCCATTTATCAGCAAGCCAGCCGCCAAGGCCACCTCCAAGTACCGCTGCAATTCCGAAAATGAAGTAAAACACACTAATCCAATTTGCTTCAACATGCATGACATCTTTTAAAAACGGCGTTAAATATGCGTATAGCGTTAAATGACCTGTTAAAAATAAAAATGATGTTAACTGTGCACTTACAATTTTTTTATCCTTTAACGTAGCGATTTGTTCTCTTATTGATAATACCGATGTCGGTGGTACTTTCGTTAAGAATAATGAAATACAAGCAATCGCCATAACAGTTAATATTGAAATTAATACAAATGGTGCACGCCATCCATATGCATTTCCGAGTACAAGACCGAGCGGTACTCCAAGTACGAGTGATCCACTAATACCCATGAAAATGATTCCAATTGCACGCGCACGAAAATGCGGCTCTACTACACTAGAAGCAAGTGTTACCGATAGTGCAATAATAAGCGATCCACTCGCTGCACAAATTACTCTCGAGAACATTAACATCCCGTAATTCACACTAAATGCCGAAATGATATTTCCAATTAAGAAAATTGATAATGCCACAACATACAATTTCTTTCTTTCAAACTTGCCTGTTAATGCTAATAAAACTGGCCCTGATAGAGCGAATACTACTGAAAATATTGTAATAAGCTGACCAGCTGCACTAATCGACACACCTAAATCATTGGCAACTAAATCAAGCGTTCCTCCTATAATTAGCTCAACCGTTCCGACTACAAAAGCCGCAATAGCTAAAATATACACACGAAAATTCAAGTCTTTCCCCACACTTTCTCTTTTGGTTACTACTGTTATAGTAACCAAAAGAGAAAGTGGACGCAAGTACAATTTTTTTACAGCAAAAAAGCAGGCGTATTATACGCCTGCCCTTCAATCATTAAACTCCAGTTTCTTTTTTCTTATTTAAGTACCAATACACCGGAAGTCCAGTAAATACAATTCCAATTGATAAGAAGCAACTTACCGGATCGTTAATAATCGCACTTCCAAGTACAAATAACGATCCTAAAATCGCAACGATTGGTACAATCGGGAATAACGGTACACTATATGCACGCTCTTTATCCTTGTTACGCTTTCTTAAAATGAAGACACCTATAAATGTCATTACATAGAAAATATAAATAATGAATACGGAAATCTCAGATAGCTTATTCGGATCACTAATAAGCATTAAAATAATTCCTAATATGATTTCAACAGTAATCGCATTCGCTGGTGTTTTAAACTTCTCGTGTGCCTTTGCGATAAACTTAGAAAACGGAAGGTGTCCACGCTCTGCCATCGACATCGGAATACGTGGGAACGTTAAAATCTTTCCATTTAAACAGCCGAAAATAGAAATGATAATACCAATACTAATAATTTTCCCGCCATATTCTCCAAGTAACATGCCCGCAGCTGTCGCCGTTGCGTTTTCTCCAAGGTCCACAATTTTCGCTGCTGGTAATACATTTAGTAACGCTAAGTTAATTAATACGTAAGCAGCTGTTACAATTAAAATCCCAATTGTCATTGCCTTTGGTAATAACTTTGTTGGGTTCTTCATTTCTCCGCCAATAGAAGCAAGTAAAATCCAACCATCATAGGCAAATAAAGTTGCTAAAATTGCCATCCCGATACTTTGATTTTCTGATATCGGTACAACTACGTTGAAGATATCACTATTCCCTTTCCAAAACCCTAGCACAACAATTAATATAATTGGAATCATCTTCCCAACTGTCGTAACCGTTTGGACGATGCCCCCATATTTTGTTCCCAAACTATTTATAACGCCTAGGAACACAACTGTTCCAATTGCGATTGGTAAATTCCAGACTTTATCTAAATAGAAAAAATTGATCATTAAAGAACTAAAATACAAACCTAACGTTCCAATAATAGCTGGTCCATAAACAATTGTTTGCATCCAGCCAGATAAATACCCCCAAAAACTTCCGTAAATCTCCTCTAAATACGTATACAACCCACCATTTTTCGGAATTTGCGCTCCAATTTCGGCTACTGTTAAACCACTTGCTAACGTCAACAGACCGCCAATTACCCAAGCAAAAATAGCCATATTAGAACTCCCTGAGTAATCTAATACGCTCCCTGGTTTCATAAACACACCAGACCCAATAATAGTTCCTACTACGATAGAAAGTGCCACTGTTAAACCAATTTTGTTTTTCTCATCATGATGCATGCTGCGTATCCTCCTTCCAATTCTAGTGTGATGCAAAAATGAAATAAAAAAACACTCCTCCCTAAAAAAGGGACGAGTGTTGTATTCGTGGTTCCACCCTTGTTTCAATTAGTAAAGTGACACACTTCACCAATTTCTCAAGTCTAAATAACGGTTTTTGCCGGCAAGCAATTACTAGATATCCGTTCACTGCTGCAGTTCAGAGGTGGTAATCGATTTTCCCGTATTAGGAAGCTCACAGCCAAAGGCCTCCCTCTCTGAGAATCGTAAAAAATTGATCATATCCTCATCATCACTTCTTGATGTCGAATTTTGTAGTTATTGTTCATTATATTGAATTGTTAGAAAAAATCAATATATTTTTTTATATAACATAAGAAATATTCCTCTCCTTATATTATAACAGAAGTTACCATTTTTCTCTAACTTCCTAAAAAATGGTATAATCCATATAGGAGGTGTACTAATAATGATTGCTATTTTTTGTATCATCGCTACGGTTCTTTCTTTTATATTCGCTATCATGTATCGATATAAGTATCCTGGTTACAGTATTTTAGCAGTAGCCATTATACCAGCCGCTTCCTTCTATATATTAGGTAAATACCAATATACTGAAGTGTTTGTCGGTTTTGCAATCTTCTACTACATCTTTGGATACATACTAACAATGAAAAAGATTTCAATGAATCATTAAAAGGGACCGATTTCTGCTTACAGAAATCGGTCCTCGCATGTATCATATCCCTCGGTTGCCCACGCGAAAGATACGACATAGTTCAATTATTTATCTTCATTTTTCATAAAAAATTTATGATTTGGAAGATCAACATTCAATTCCTCTAGTTTTTTCTTTTCATTCTCTAAAATTGCTTTCGCTTTTTCTTTTGTCGCTTCATCTAATCCCGTAAAGATGTCTTCATGCTTCTCTTTCTCTGGGAGGTTTACGCCTAACTCTTTCAATTTCTCTTTCACTTGCTCACGAGTTAATGCTCCAGACTTCCCTTGCTCTAAAATCGACTTCGCTTTTTCTTTCGTCGCCTCATCTAAGTTTGCAAACATGTCCTTGTGCTTACCTTTCTCTGGTAAGTTTACGCCTAACTCTTTCAACTTCTCTTTCACTTGCTCACGAGTTAATGTTCCAGACTTCCCTTGCTCTAAAATCGATTTCGCTTTTTCTTTCGTCGCCTCATCTAAGTTTGTAAACATGTCCTTGTGCTTACCTTTCTCTGGAAGGTTTACGCCTAACTCTTTCAATTTCTCTTTCACTTGCTCACGAGTTAATGTTCCAGACTTCCCTTGCTCTAAAATCGACTTCGCTTTTTCTTTCGCCTGATCATCTAATCCCGCAAACATTTCCTTGCGATTACCCTTCTCTGGGAATTTCACACCTAGTTCCTCTAACTGTTTCTTTGTATCGTCCATAATCGTTTTTACTTTTTGTTTTGTCGCCTCATCTAAATTCTTCTTTGCAGTTCCTTTTGTAACTTGCTCAGCTGCTGGAGTATTAGTTGCCGCAAACGCTGGTATGCAAGCTCCTCCTATAATTCCAAATGATAAAGCACCTGCAATTGCTACATACCCAAATGTTTTTTTCTTCATAGGAAATTTCCTCCTTCATATTTCTAAAGCATGTACACTTTCGTATACAACGCCTATAGTAATGTTGGTTTCTTAAAATTTCCTTAACGATTTAAATAAAGTGAAACTTTAACTAGTGGGGGGATTTGTCCATCCTCCACTAATTATTAGCCCAAACCAATCGGGACAAAAAAACACCGCTCATCACGAGCGGCGTTTTTCTAAGCATTTTGTAATTGTACTTCTTCACGTTCCATTACTTTTCTTAATACAATTGTTTGTGTCATTGTAAATAAATTACCTGTAATCCAGTACAGCACAAGTCCTGATGGTGCCGCAATACCCATAAACAAAATCATTGCTGGCATCATAATTTGCTGTATTTTCAGCATTTGTACTTGCTCTCCAGGCGTTATATTTGATTGGAACACCTTCATTTGAATAAATGTTGTTAACGCTGCGATAATCGGTAATATATGATATGGATCTGCATGTCCTAGGTTCACCCATAAAAATGAAGATGTACGAATCTCTTCAGTTCGGCTAATCGCATAATACAAAGCAGAGAAAATCGGCATTTGTATAAATATTGGCCAGCACCCAGCTAACGGATTCCAACCGCCTGATTTCATTAGTTCTGACATTTCTTTTTGATACTGCTTTTGTTTTTCAAGATCTTTACCCACATCACCGTATTTCTGTTTCAGCTTCTGTAATTCAGGTTGCATTTTTTTCATTTTCGCTTGGCTACGATATTGCGAAACAGCTAATGGAATCATCACTGAACGAACAACAAGCGTAATGATAATGATTGCAATCCCGAAGCTAGCTCCAGGTATATGATGAGCAACAAATTGAATCATAAATGAGATTGGATATACGAAATAATGGTTCCAAATTCCCGTACTATGTGAATCAATTGTACCTGCATTACTGCAGCCAGATAAAACAAAAACAAGTAATAATGATAAACTAATGAGCCTAGCTCGGTATGATTTTAACATGTTCATTCCTCCAATGTTTCGTAATTAATTAGCGAAACATTGGTGTATACGGACCTACCTCGTCACTCTCTCCACTCGATTCTTGTCTGCGGACAGAACGAATCATTCCATATTTATAAAAAATAGAAAATAGCGGTACATTTCTTGTACCCTCTTCACACGTATCAACTAGTTTAAACGCTCTCTGTCTACCGTTCGATGCTTGCTGACGCACAAAGCGAGAAACGTTAGCAAGAAAGAAAACTTCTAATAAACAAAGCGCCGTCGTTACAAACGATATATATAGAATTGCATCCTGCAATAAAAATTCCATCGCTTCACATCCTTAATAAAGTCATTTTAGCACATTCCACAAACATTCTCTATTTCCTTTTGTTCTCAAAAGTTTTTTTGCATATTTTCTCAAAAAATTATGCTAGAAAACTAATGTATTCGCTTTCTTTAGTATATTCACACGTATCTTTGAATAGGTTTAATTTGTTAGAAATTTATAAAATTTTTGTATTATAATAAAACTATTGCCAGTTTTTGAAAAAAGCTTTATTCTCTTCTTGTAATCAAAAATGAATATGGAGATGAAACATACTATGGGTCAACTAGGAGACGCCGATTACGTTCCCGACACCGCCTTTTTATCCTTCCCAGCAGCTAAAACATTTCACTTAGAATTTATGATACAGTTAGTTGTTATTTTTATAGCTTCTATTTTGTATGCAATTTCTATGAATATGTTTTTTATCCCGCATAATATGATTAGCGGTGGGTTCGCTGGTGTAGGGATGATTATCGGTTATTTAATGCACTACAATATCGGAGCACTTATCTTTTTACTAAACATTCCGCTTCTTATTTTAAGTCACTTTTACTTAGGAAAGAAGACAACCTTTTTAACGGCATACTTTGTAGCTGTATCATCTTTAGCGATGAACATTATCCCAGTACACCAAGTCTCAGACGATATTTTACTTTCTTCTGTATTCGGTGGTGTCATCTGCGGTGCTGCCTCAGGAATCATATTCCGATTTGCTTCTTCAACAGGTGGTTTTGATGTTGTTGGATTGATTGTAGCGAAACATCGCGATGTTTCAATTGGAGCAATCATCTTTGGATTCAACTTAATCTTACTTGTTGCAGCAGGATTTATTTTCGGATGGGATATTACGCTTTATACGTTAATTAGTCGGTTTGTAGTCAGCAAAGTAATTGATGCCGTGCATACAAAACATATTAAATTAACGATAATGACAATTACAGAAAAAGGTGAGGAAATAAAAAGCTCACTATTACATCACGGCATACGTGGGGTGACAATGGTAGATGCTGTCGGCGGCTATACAAACCATAAGAAAAAAATGATTTACACTGTCGTAACTCGCTACGAGTTGGGCGAAATGAAACGTATTATCCGCCAAGTGGATAATAAAGCATTTATGAACATTACTGAAACAGTTGAAATTGTCGGCCGTTTCAAACGTATATAAAAAAGCGCAAGGAACTACAATTCCTTGCGCTTTTTATTTTTTACACTTATTACAAAATCAGATAATTCTATTATTGTATCACTAAATGTGTTATAATAAAACTAGACTTACAAAAAAGAGTATATAGACTTGGAAGTTTCTCTTATTTTTATAAGCAAAAAGAAACGAGCAGTCGGGTATATTTCAGACACCATACACGTAACGGTTTTCCAAAAGCCGTTCATCTTAGTTATTCTTCACTGATCTTTTTATACAAAGATACGTACAACTAAAATTCACTTCAATATACTATACCTACCTTTTTGACTTCCAAATCATCTTATTACATAAGGAGATGAACATATGAATCAATATATACGATACACACTAGCTGTCCTATTTGCCATCGTCGGCGGTGCAATCTGTTTCTGGACAAACACTCAACTTGGGGAGAATATCATTTTTAATGGAATCGAAACCCTTGTAAGCGCTTCAATTTTAGGCGGATACATTTTCTTCCTCTTCAATCCAGAAGAAAATGCTCAAAAAACAATGTTATTAACAATGATCGGAATCGTTGGTGGATGTATTTCCTACTCAATGACAAACTATACATTACCACTTCAATTAAGCTCAGCTTTCTTCCACGGTCTATGGACTTGGTTTATCGCATTCTGCCTAGCAGACGTATTCAACCTACTACAAGACCACGAAGAAGAAAATGGTCAACAAATTGAAAGCAATTCTTAAGCTGGAAGATACTCTTCCAGCTTTTTTGTTTGCTATTCTCCACGCTTGCATACCCCGCTTGGTATTTATCGAAATATATCAGCGATTTTTTCATTATATCGACGTTTCGACACAGGATATCGATTTACCGACAATTTTGAGCAACCTACTTATACTCAATACCCCATCACTAAAATAAAAAGAAGTTACCTTTACGGCAACTCCTTTCCCACATACCCCACTCAGTATTCACTAAAATATATCGACGTTTCGACACAACATATCGATTTAACGACATCCTTCGACAATCAAAACGTGCAACATACCCTATCCCCCAAGCAACTTACTACCGAACTCCACGATTAAAAAGATAACTAACAGGATCGCAAGTATTTTCAATGCTACATACGTCACTTTAAAAATTACATAAATGAGCAAGACTAACAAAATAATCGCTAAAATTTCCATATATAATTCCTCCAAGCTTTGCTCTTCTTATCTCATTTTACTCGCCCCGAACTTTTTATGGAACGGCAAAAGATTACATACAGAAAAGAGGATACCTCACCCATCGTAAGATACCCTCTCCTTCAACTGCTCAAACCATTCTCTCTCTAATTGTAAATATCCTATCTCACTCTTCTCAGCGCTCTTCAATTCTTTATCAGCTTTCCTCATATAAGTGCGTGAAGCTTCTAAATCACCCTCTAAATATTTAACAATTCCTTGTGTGCGGTAATACCCATTTAAGTCCATTTTTGTAATTGCCTTTGCATGTTCCTTCGCTTCTTGCAGGGAAAGATTTCCCTCCTGATACAGTACTTTATATAAAAGATACCAACTATGAAAACTACCAACAAAATATTTATTCTCTTTTGTCACAGGTAACTGCACAATTTTCTCTAAATGCACTATCGCTTTTTCCATTCCCTCTTGATCAGCTCGGGCATAAAAGACAAGCATAAGTCCACTCATTATCTCGCTTATACTTTTATCCTCTTTTAATTTTCCCTCACTAAGTTCTATTAATCTCTCATCCCAATTTTCCGGTCTTTTGTAACTAAATAACTCACTCGATACTTGAATCGTGTATAAATGCTCTCTAGCCTTTTCATCATCTTTAATTAAAATGAGAAATTGCATGCCATCGCTTAGTAGCGCTCCCTTTATTGGAATTGCTGTGACGACAAAGATTGCAAGGTGTAAAACAGAAAAGTATAAAAGCATGTGGTAATAACTCACCATATATATGTAACCTGATACAATGCCAAATACGAAACTCGTTAATGGTCCGCTTAAAGTCATCCATGCCCATTTTTTCGAAAGGTTCGGTGTGTATGTGGAAGGCGGTACTAACATTGCGACGCCACCAACATACATCCATATTTTATTTTCTCGAATTCGTATTTTTCCCTTTTCTTTTTGAACAGTAATAGGCCCTACTGTCATCAACTTAAATTTCAAACCGACTATCAAACCACATATTACATGCCCTAATTCATGAATAGCTAACACTAGCAATGCAATCCCGAAAAAGGCCCATATTTCTATAATTTGCTGTACTTTTTCTATTCGAATGAATCCGTATAAAGCGGAGCAAACGAAGGCAACGAATAATGAAAAAGCAGGTCTTCTTAAAATGTCCACCGTTTCTCTCCCCTTAATAAATCATCTTTTTATGCATTTCGTACATAAATTTCCCGATATGTAATATCCAAATAAACGAGATTAAGCCAAGCAACACGAAATTGATATCACTAGTCGCTGTATATATAACGGCAGCCCACCAAGCCAACGCCAGTACTGTATTTGTAAATTCATACGCTTTATATCCAGCCTCATGCACAATATGCTTTAACCCCTCATCTGCATTTTTCGTCCACATTTTCATCGATTCCATATATGTTACACCTTGTTCAGGATATAGCTTGTTATAACGATTCTTTGTTATGATCCCGATAATCACTACAATGGTTAAACAGGCAGTAGCAGCTACCAAATTCCAAACTGTAAATGAAACATTTTCGTCATGTATGAGTGCACGTCTACATGTAATAATTGCATATACAAACCATGCCTGCATCACTATATCACCTACACGTAAATACATGATTATAATGCCTAACTTTCTGCCTTGTACGCTCTCTTCTTCATCGCGTGCTTTCGCTAACATACGTGTATTCTTCCAAGTGTAATAAATCATTACTACTCCAAATATCGTACATACCCCTAGTAATATATTCGGTGATAATTTTCTCGGTTCATCCGAAAGCAAATCTAAAGCTATATAAGATGCAAAAAAGCCAAATATCATACTTAATAAAAACTTCCCCAAAATATTGAATTGTTTTTTTAGTCTACTCTCCATCTTCCTCTTCCCCCTCCACTAACATAAATATCTCCTCCACCGACGCTCCAAAAATTTGTGCGATTTTTAGCGATAACACAATAGACGGCGCATAATCTCCGCGCTCAATTAAACTAATGGTTTGCCGAGATGAACCAATCGCTTTACCTAACTCACCTTGTGATAAACGATGCTTTGCTCTAAATTCCCTCACTCTATTTTGAAGCTTCATGCTTTACCTCTTTTTCATTTATTTAATTAAAATTGTAAATAATATCCTTTCAAATGTCAATTATCATTGTCATTTTGACGTAGATACATGTCAAAAATGGATATATATTATACTAGACATAACGTATATAATAATTTTTAAGAACTACATAATTGAGGTCAACGTAAACTTCCTTATTACTGAAAATAGCACCTACCAAGGTTATAGCACTGGCTTTTCTAGTGAATTTAATAAAGTGAAACTTTAATCAGTGGGGGTTTTGTTCATCCCCCACTGATTATTAGCCCTCACCAATCGGGCTTTTACGGGCAGCCCGACTCCTACCTAACTTCTTTGCTTCAGCTGAATTTTGAGGTGGGAGTCTTACTGCCCGGCAAATAGCGGGATAAATATGAACCTATGTCCATACTAAGCAACGATACGTACGAACTTTCACCTAGTAAAACGGGAACATATTATATAGTAGTGACCGGTTACGGTATCGAGGGAAAAATAAAAGCAAACTGGAAAATACAATAAAAAAGGCAGTGCTTTTGCACTGCCTCCCTTAAATCTGACATAGAATGGATTCCATATTAACTTGCGTTTTGTAAAAATACTCGTTTTAGTTGTTTGCGGAAACGAATGCCTAACGTAATCGCTACAATGACAATAGCTCCGAAAATGATTTTACCGATATGATCTCCCAGTAATCCGAAAATATCATGTAAGTTACCACCTAACCAGTAGCCACCAATTAAGAAGAATGATACCCAGAATAAAGCACCTGAATAAATTGTAATCGCAAAGCGGCGAAACGGTAAGTTAATGATACCTGCAAAGTATCCTGTAAAATGACGTACACCAGGAATGAAGAAACCGATAAAGATTAGAAAATAGCCATACTTATCGAACCACATTCTCGTTAAATCAATTTTTCTTTGTGTTAAAAATACGTACTTCCCGTATTTTTGAACAAAAGGCATACCAAGCTTATTTCCTAAAAAGTATTGGATTGTCATTCCTACACTTGTCCCAATAAAGGATAGGATAATTAAAATAGGTAAACTTAGGTCACCCTTCTGTGCTAAAAACCCCGCATATGCTAATGTTGGCTCTCCCGGAAACGGAAGTGCAATATATTCTAACAGCAAGCCTACAAGTACTACATAATACCCGTATTGCTGAAATAATTCATGAACCCATTCCATGTCATCTCCCCTTTCATTCACGTACAACTTGTTACTATTATTGTATAAAAAAATTGTCGAAATAACTATCACAATAGCTTACATTTTTATTACATTTTTGTAAGGCTCATGCTAAAGTTTTCTGTTCTTTATTTAATTATATAAGTTATCGTTTTAAAACGGGATGACACCTATCTATTACAATGGCTAGAGTCATTAATATACAAATTTCATCCAGTTTTCAGCACTCGAAAATCGCCTCATTTTGTTCTCTATAAAAAACCATAACAAACTCATACTAACTTCATATTAGCTTCATATACGTATTGTAAGATTATATCGGAATTTGTTGAAAACTTTTACTACTATATTACCTAAACATTAAATTGAATAAATATAAATCGCTTTCTGAAAATGAAAAAAGGGAGAATAAGAATGGAAGCTTATAAAATGCACGATTTTATTAATACCAATATTGAATCTCATCCAAATGAAACGATTTTTAATTTACACATATGTGAAACAAATGAATTTGACGTAAGTTTAACAAAATCCACAACGCTATCTTTTGTCGTTTCTAAAAAGAATATTAAAATTGTCACGAAAAAATGGACTAATTCTAATCAAGAAAGCATGATTGGAAAAAGTTATATCATTCCAACGAAAGCGTTTCACTATTTCTTACCTATGATTTCTGAAACAGAAGATGAAATGAGTATTCAAGTACAGAGCTTCGGACTACACGGTGAGCTTTTACTAAATGAAAGATTGCTCATTGATAAAAACAACAAACATAATACAAAAATCACCACTTTTTTTGAATCACTAAATGAAAACGTACATCAAGCATTACGAGGATTACAAATTCATTGCATGTAATACTACTAAAATAGTAAAAGGAGAATATCAATGAAAAAATTACTAGTAACTATAATGTTATCGTTAGGTTTTTTAACTGTTCCATATATGTCTGCGGAAGCAGCTTCAACTAACGAACAGCTTATCGTTGACACGAAATTAAATAAAATGGATTTCTATCAAAATGGAAAGTTTATAAAAAGCTTCACTGTCGCTACTGGCAAAACAGCAACACCTACACCTAAAGGTACTTTTCAAGTGGTAAATAAAATTAAAAACCGTCCTTATTATACAGGACATATTAAAGGCGGCGATCCACGTAATCCACTTGGTGACCGTTGGCTCGGATTAAATATGGCAGGAACATACGGAACAACGTATGCGATTCATGGGACTAACAACAATCAAGCGATTGGCAAAGCTACAACACTTGGCTGTATTCGCATGTATAACAATGATATACATTGGTTATTTGAACGTATTCAAGAACGTGCCACTGTCACTGTAAAATAACCTATGAACAAGATTTACATGTAGCCAAGAATTTTATATCTTGGCTTATTTTATTTATTCATTTACAGTAGCTAAACAACTCTACTTGCATATATAATGAGAGTAGACTGCACTAAATAGCATAAAAACATTAATAAACATAGATATTAAAATTATACAGTTATAATATTTTATAAATTTCACACTGCATACTATAATAGAACTACTGTGATACTGAAATATTCAGTTCCAAAAAACAACTCCCCTTGCTACTTTTATGATTATTTTATAGCGGGGGCTTATTATATGTATATACAACTTGAGTCACCCGAAAAATGATGAATTCGAATATTGCAGTAAAAAGCGTTATTTAGGAGGTGTTACTATGACGCATATACTGGTGATTGAAGACAACCCAGATATACAAGAACTTATTCGTGAATTTTTAACTGCCCAAAATTTTACCGTTGATGTGGTTGGTGCTGGAACGGAGGGAATTCTTCTTTTCCAAAAAAATTCATACGACCTTGTCCTCCTTGATGTAATGTTACCGGATATAGATGGTTATAGTATTTGTAAAATTATGCGAGGACAGTCTGATGTACCAATCATTATGTTAACAGGCTTACATAATGAGGAGAGTGAAATTAAAGGGTTTGAGTTGGGCATTGATGACTATATTACAAAACCGTTCCATTACACGGTATTTATTAAACGCGTAGAAGCTGTATTAAGAAGGACAACAACGAAGGAAGCCGAAACTGCAACTATACTACAATTCCATGAATTGATGTTAAATTCTACAGCATATGCGGCTTATGTTCATGGTAATCAAATTGAACTAACAACTAAAGAGTTTGAGATTATATATACGTTGTTACAAAATCGAGGAAAAGTATTATCAAGAAGTGATTTGTTAAATAAGGTATGGGGCTATGAACATTATGGTGATGTAAGAGTTATAGATACACATATTAAAAATTTAAGGAAAAAATTAGGGATTACTTATATTAAAACGGTGAAAGGCATTGGCTACAAAATCGAAGCATAGTAAGGATAACATCACCAAAAATATTTTCATCAAAACCCTATTGTTTTGTGTTCTTTTATCAATTTGTCTTTATCAAATCATTTATTTTCTAGCTTTAAACTATGATAAAGGGCGTTATGCGAAAAACCCTGAAACTCAAACTGTGGAACATGCGAATTCAGTTACGAAAAACGAACAAAATAAAAGAGAACAGAATAAAGCTGTTTCAGAGGGTAGCATTTCAAATTTCCAGTCATCTATTATAGATTTCAAAACACTCTCTACGGCTATTAATCATCTTTTGCAACCTAGCCAAACTACAAAAGCAAAAGAAAATGTAGCAAATCTTTCGGAGGAAAGTAACAAAACTGAATCACATACTAAAGCGGAACAAATAGCCGCTAACACTGATTCCTTACATACACAAAATGCAGCAAAGAAAACAAACGAAACACATGATAATCCTAGTTTAGCAGATGCCTTGCAACAATTAGCTCCAAATATTGGTGCAACAATGCTTGCATTATCTCTGCTCGGCTCTTTATTTTATGCCAAACTAATTGCCAAACCTTTTCAATATATGAGTGATACTTTAAAAGATATTATAAATCTGGACTTTTCAGATCAACAATCACCTAACAAAAATACAGATCAAACAGATTTTAATTTGCAAGTAGCCGCTTCACAAGTCCCAACCATTGTGAAGAATCTACATGAAACAAATACAGATTTACGAAATGAGCTCAAGAAAGAACAACAATTAGAACAATCTCGCAAAGAATTTATGTCTATGGTATCCCATGAATTAAAAACACCTATCGCAGCCGTTATGGGCCAACTAGATGGCATGATTCACGGAATCGGTGCATACAAAGATAGAGACAAATACTTAAAACGTTCCTACGAGATGATGCAGGATATTAACATATTAACGGAAAAGATGTCAGAATTATCCAAAATGCAAAATCCTCAATTCAAACCGAATTTAGAAGTTATTTCGCTATCTAACATCATTGAGGACGTTATGAAGAAAGTAGATTATTTTATATCTGTAAAGCAATTAAATGTTCAATCTAATATTAAACAAGACGTACAAATTTTAGCTGATCCTAAATTTATTCAAACTGCTATTTTTAATATTATTTCAAATGCAATTCACTATACAATCGATCATCAGCATGTATATATAAAGCTTTATGAAAAACCGAACGGTTACGCATTAGAAGTATTAAATACAGGTTCACAAATTGATGAGGACAAACTCGCTCATTTATTTGAGCCATTCTATCGCGCTAATCCTGGAAATAACGGTTTAGTACAAGGTAGCGGTCTTGGATTATATATTGTAAAACAAATACTAGATAAACATCAGTTTCCTTATGGAATACAAAACACACCTCAAGGTGTAAAATGCTCAATTGTCTTTCCAAAAGCAATGTAAACTACTACTATAATTTCATACCCCAAACTCATACTTCGTATGAGTGGCGGAATTTTGTAGAGTCTCTGTCTCTGTTTCGTTCGCCCGTTGTCCTTATTAGGATAACGGGCGTTTTTTATTTATCCCGCTATTTGAGGGCATTAAAACTCCCACCTCAAAATTCGGCTGGAGCAAAGAAGTTAGGTGGGAGTCGGGCTAATAATCAGTGGGGGATGAACAAAACCCCCACTGATTAAAGTTTCACTTTATATAAGGAGGTTTTCACATGGAGAAATTTAAGTATTCATTACTAGTTTTATTCGGCGCTTGTAGCTACGGCGTACTTTCAACTATTTTTAAACTCGGATTCATCGAAGGATTTTCATCACACCAACTACTAGGAGGACAATATGTCTTCGGATGGATTGGACTCCTTTTACTCGTTCTGTTCTTTTCACGTCATAAAGTATCAAAAAAACAATTCTTTTCGTTACTAACAGTCGGCACAACAATGAGCATGACAGGTATTTTCTATGCTATTTCCGTAGAAGAATTGCCAGCCTCTATCGCTGTCGTTTTACTCTTTCAGTTCACTTGGATTGGTGTAGTCATCGAAGCGATTGCGAATCGAACATTCCCAAGCCGTGAGAAAGTTATATCTATTATTATTTTATTTACTGGTACATTGTTTGCTGGTGGAGTATTTGAAGGTCTTGGACAAAACTTTTCTACGAAAGGTATTATTTTCGGACTATTAGCTGCCGTCTCTTTCTCATTCTATGTATTTGTAAGCGGGCGCGTTGCTACAGATGTTCCGCCTTATACGAAAAGCTTTCTTATGACAACGAGTGCTACTCTTATTGTATGCTTATTTTTCCCGCCTACCTTTTTAACAGATGGTACCTTACAAGCAGGCCTATGGAAATACGCTTTCTTCCTTGGACTGTTCGGGGTTATTATACCTGTCATTTGTTTTTCAATTGGGGTACCAAAAGTAGGAACAGGACTTGGTACAATATTAGGTGCAGCTGAATTACCAACAGCAATTATCGCTTCTATTACACTTGTTCATGAAGTTGTATCGCCAATGCAGTGGATTGGGATTGTGGTTATATTACTCGGTATTTTTACACCACAACTACTTACTGCTAGGAAAGAAAAAAAACAGCATACGATGCATAGTGCGTGAAAACATCAACTTGTATATAAATGTGAATAAAGTTGCGATATGTTAAACTTTATTACTACCTTCAAAATAACATATGATATTGCGGCTATTATTCTCGTAATCCTTGCTGTGCTTTTCTTTTTAAAAGATAAGAAAGAGGGTTATACAGCATGACAAAAGACCTTTCATTTATTTGAAAGGTCTTTTCCTTATATTTCACTTTACCGCCCCATATAACTTCTCTACCTCATGTTCAATTTGTTTTACATCGATTCGCTCAAATAATGGCTGCACATTATCAATTCGGTTTGGCAACGTGTTTTGAGGTTCCCAATTTACTTTAACACTCGATAATGTATTTCTAACTCTTTCACTTGAAAACGGTAAAAATGGTTCAAGCAGTTGTGCAAAGTTTGCTATCAGATAAACACAATTATAAATTGTTTCCTCACATGAAACTGGGTCCTCTTCTCTTTGTTTCCAAGGCTGCTTTTCATCAAAGTATTTATTTGCAAAGCGTACTGCATCAAATATTGTTTCTAGTGCCACCTTAAATTTAGTTTGTTCAATCGCCTCTCCTACACTTTTATATAATCCTTCTACCTTATCTCTCAGCTCTATATTAATATTTGCTTTTGGCACAATGCCATCATAATACTTTTCAATGAACTTCAATGTCCGGTTCACAAAGTTCCCGTATGCGCCTAATAGTTCACTATTATGACTGTAAATGAATTCACGCCATGAAAAATCAGTATCACGATTTTCTGGTGCATTTACTGTTAAAAAGTAACGAATAGAATCTGGATTATAGCGTTCCAATATATCAGGTACCCATACTGCCCAGTTTTTACTTGTCGATAACTTTCTTTTTTCTACTGTTAAATACTCATTCGAAACGATATGACGCGGGATCGCTTCTTCTCCTATTCCAAGTAATACCGCTGGCCAAATGATTGAATGAAATGGAATATTATCCTTACCATGTACATAATATGTTTTCGCATCTCTATCCCAAAACTCTTGATCAGCTTTCTCTGTTTCGTCAGCCCAGTGTTTACTCGCTGAATAATATCCTGTCACCGCTTCAATCCATACGTAAATTTTCTTATCTTCATATCCTTCCACCGGAATTGGTACCCCTATTGGTAAATCACGTGACACTGCCCTATCTTGTAACCCTTCCTTTAAATATCTCTCTGTTAATTGAATTGCATTGTCGCGCCATGTTCCTTTTTGCTTTGCAATTTCTACGGCCGCTTTAATTTGCTGCTGAAATTTATGCAATGCAAAATAGAAATGCTCTGTTTCCTGTACTGATGGCGTACTACCGCATAACTTACATTTCTTTTCTAACAAATCGAGTGGATCTAAAATAGCGGAACAAGCATCACATTGATCACCCCTCGCTGCTTCATGGCAATGCGGACAAATACCTTCTACATATCGATCCGGTAAAAATTGCGTACACGTTTCGCAATAAGCTTGTTCAACGACTTTTTTATAAATATAACCTTCTTCTAATAGTCGCAAAAAAACTTTTTGAACCGTTTCATGATGATGTTCACTATCTGTGCGTGTATAGCAATCATACGTAAAACCAAGATTATGAAAACATCGCTCGAATTCTTCATGATATTGATCAGCTATTTTCTTTACTGTAACCCCTTCTTGCTTTGCTCTAATTGCAATCGGTGTTCCATTACAATCACTTCCTGAAACATACAACACATTCTCACCTTTAGCCCTATAATAACGCGCTAAAATATCTCCTGGTAACAAACTAGCAATATGTCCAAGATGTAACGAACCATTTGCATACGGCCAAGCGCCTCCAATAAAAATACTCATCTTATATTCCTCCTTTAAAATATAAAAAGCCCCACCCCTATCTTAAAAAAGATAAGGGCGGGGCTGTATAAACAGTCGCGGTACCACCTTATTTCGTCAGTCATTCACATAACTAACCTTAACAAGTACGGAGCTATATGCTCTTATACTGTGGTTTTGATAACGAGTACCAACTCTCGTCGCCGCCTACTATTATCATTTGATAAGTTCAGGACGAAGCTCAAAGGCCATTGTTCAAATGAATATTCTTGCTTCTTCTCAGCTACCGAAGCTCTCTGGAAAGAATGGTTCCATTCTACTTTTCCTTTTCAACGCTTTTATGTATAACACGTATTTTACGACTTAATAACAGAAAAATCAAACTTTTATTTTTTAAAAACAGGAAACCCCACTCATTCACCGAATAACTATATGTTCACAAAAGGAGTGATAACATTGAATCAAAAGCAACTAAGTGCGATTAATGAAAAAAGCTGGAACGCAGCTGCTTATGAAGCTTGGACAAATCGCCACGGGGCGCCAGAGGATTATGCGAAAAAGCTCATGGAAGATCCAATACGCGAGGTAGATCATTATTTACCCTACATACAATCTCCAAAAGGAAAGCGTATTATTAATTTACTCGGATCAAAAGGCAACAAAGCAGTTGCTCTTGCTCTTTTAGGAGCCGATGTAACAGTTGTAGATATTTCAGCAAGTAATGAAAAATATGCAACCGAACTAGCCGAAGCTGCTGGTGTCTCTATTCAGTATATCGTTTCCGACGTACTAGATTTAAATCTATCCCAATCATTTGATATCGTGTTACTGGAACTTGGCGTGCTCCATTACTTTTTAGACTTAAAGCCACTCTTTCATATAATCTCTCACTTACTAAAACAAGATGGGACATTTATACTGCGTGACTATCATCCCGTTTATACAAAATTATTAGGAGTAGATCATCCATCATTTCGAGCAAATGGAAATTATTTCGATGAGGAACTTATTGAAGATGACGTAGCTTATAGTACTCTCCTTACGGAATCACAGAAATACGCTTTACCGAGAACAAAAATTAGGCGCTGGACACTAGGAGAAGTTATTACAGCAATGGCAGAAACAAATTTCAAGGTTGAAAAATTGATTGAAGAACACGGATCTCATCAAAGGTGGGTCTTCCCTTCTACTTCACCCGAAGGAATTGAAGAACGCATACCCGGTCTATATACATTAATTGCGACAACATGCAAAAAAGGATCCCTTCACGGATAGGATCCTTTTTTTGCATGCTTACGCATATAAGTTGAGGTTGGAGATTACCATAATTCTGTAGAATAGGACACAAGATATTTCAACATTCGTCTCTGACTTACGTCGTCAAAAAGGGGTATGACCAACATAACGAAGAGTAATGTTTTAGTTGATAGTGATAATCGTTATCAACTAATTAGAAGTATACAGGATGTTATTTCAAATTACAATAGCCTTTCTGGTTTTTATTTATGAATTTTTTGATATACAAATGTATACATTTTAAGAACATTTACTCATATCAATTTGCCTCCTTCCGTTATCTGCTATAATTTTCACTGAACAGATTAATAACTTCATAATAATGTTTTTATTAATTCCATTTTTTATATTTATAAATTATAATAAATAGTTTTTTGAAGAAAAGGTAGGGGTAACGATGAAATATGTTAGTATTCGAAAAAAACTACTCTTCACACTCTTAAGCATTTGTTCCTTATTTAGCATTGCTCTAATTATTATTCTTATATTCGCTATGAACCAAGCAAATGAAGTTGAAACATTAAAAAATGATGTATCAAAAAGAGCAACCATTTTAAAAGAACGCGGTGATTGGTTCCAGGCGCAAGTTGCTGGCTTACAAGAATATTTACTATCGCACGATCAAAAAGGATTAGATAAATTCAACCGGGAAGGAAAGAAATTAGCTGATACAAGAGAAAAAGTAACAAGTGATAAAAAACTCCCTGAAGGAATGAAAGAGGCCATTTTAATGGGCGCGAAATGGCGAAGCGTCGTAGACAATGAGGTTCTCCCCCTTGCACGTGAAGGGAAATGGGACGAAGCATCCAAAATTGCTTTAGCTCAAACAGATTACGTAAATGACCTTTTAAGTCGTTTTACTAAATATACAAATGAAGAGAACGAAAAACGTGATACATTAATTGCTGAAGTTCAATCTTCTTCATCTCTTATCCAATATATTATTTTCTTCTCACTCATTACATGCACACTAACTTCTATTTTATTAGCATGGTGGTTCTCTGGTAAACTCGTTAAACCGATTCGACAAATTGATGCGAAATTAAAAGAATTAGCTTCTCAAGATGGTGATTTGACTGCTAGATTGAATGTAACTAGTAAAGATGAAATCGGTGATATTGCACATTCCTTTAATCAAATGCTCGCTAACTTACAACGTATAATAAAGCAAGTTCAACAAACATCAACAAGTGTAAAAGAAGCTTCAGAAAATATGTTTATCGAAACAACTGCATCTATGGACACTACCGCACAAATCCAAGAGACTATGAATGCTCTTGATCATAATATTCGTTCGCAAGTGTCTAGCATCGAAGAAAGCTCAACAGCAATGGATGATATGGCAACAGGTGTTCAGCGTATTGCAGAATCTGCCTCTTCTGTTGCTAGCTTAGCTGTTACAACTTCAGAAAAAGCAGATGATGGCAGTAAAGTAATTGAAAAATCTATTACACAAATGAATACAATCAATGAAGCTGTTAACGCTACATCGCAAGTAGTAGAGCGACTCATTACACATACTAATCACATTGATACTGCCCTTCAATCCATTTCTAACGTTGCAGAACAAACGAATCTACTTGCTTTAAACGCTTCTATTGAAGCGGCCCGTGCTGGTGAACATGGTAAAGGATTTGCTGTTGTCGCTGATGAAGTTCGTAAACTTGCAGAACAATCTAAACTAGCTGCAACCGAGATCAACCATTTACTTCATCAAATTCAAGAAGACACAAAAATAGCTAATGAAATGATGACACAAGGTCAATCCGAAGCTTCACAAGGAATCACAGTCATTCGTACTGCTGGCTCTTCATTCTCAGCAATTGTTAACCACATTAATAAAGTCTCTACACAGATGCAAGAAATGTCTGCAACTGCTGAAGAAATGGCCGCAAGTTCTGAGGAAATGAATGCAGCTTTAAATAATATCGCTTCTATTTCAAACGAAGTTGCCGCTGAAACATCACAGACAGCACATTCAGCTGGTGACCAAGTAAATGTAATGAAAGACATTGCTACAAAGTCATCAGAAATGAAAACTGCAGTACAAGAACTTGAAGTTCTCGTTTCTCATTTCAAAACAAATGCATAAAGTGAAACTTTAATCAGTGGGGAGTTTTCTCCTCCCCACTGATTATTAGCCTTCACCAATCGGGCTTTTACGGGTCGTTAATTCCCCACCTAATTTTGAGGGGGAGTTTTACTGCCCGCAAATAGCGGGCAGTAAAAAAGAGGGATTTCTTTTTTTAGCCCCTCTTTTTTACTTTTAAATATATCTTTCTCTCTCCCACTCTGTCTGCTATAATTCCTAAAGGAAATAAGAAAGCTTTATTCCAACTTTAAATAGGAATAAGGCTTTCTTTTAAATTGTTATATAAAGTAATCCTAATACTCGAATTTCACAAAGGAGGTTTTTCAATCATATGAATTTTATTAGCATTCGAAAAAAATTAATGTTCATGATGGGAACGATTTGCGCTTTATTTGGCATCGCATTAGCTTTTATTTTATTCTTTGCTGTTGACCAATCTCATAAAGCTGAAGCACTACAAAAAGATATTTCCCCTCTTGCAACAGAATTAAAAGAACGTGGAGACGCGTATCAAGTACAACTTTCAGCTTTAAGAGGTTATTTACTGCAACACGATCAAGTCGAATTAGACAAGTTTCATGAAATGAGTAAGCTTCTTGAAGATAATAAAGCACAACTTCTTTCTAACCCTAACGCATCCCAATCTGTAAAAGATACTATGGAACTAGGCTCTACTTGGAGAATATTTATTGAAGAAAAAGTTTTCTCTCTTGCAAAAGAACAAAAATGGGAAGAAGCATTACAAGTTGCTTCTAAAGAAAATGGTACGGTTTATAAAGTTATTGGTAATTTCACAAACTATAGCAACGAACAAGCTAAGTTACGTGAACAATCCATTGAAAAAATTGATCAATCTTCACTGCTAATTGAATATATTGTTTTCTTATCACTTGTTATATGTATTATTGTTGCACTCATTCTTGCATGGTGGTTCTCTGGCAAGCTTGTTAAACCAATTGAACAAATTGATACGAAATTAAAAGAATTAGCTTCTCAAGAAGGTGATTTAACAGCACGTCTACAAGTAAATAGCAATGATGAAATCGGTGCAATTGCCACATCATTTAATAACATGTTAGAAAACTTGCAGCATATCATTAATCGTGTTCAAAAAACTTCTGTGGAAGTACAAAATGCTTCCGAAAACATGCTAGAAAAGACCAATACATCGCGTGATGCAACAATAAAAGTTCAAAGCTCGATGTCCAATTTAAATGCCAGCATCCAATCACAAACTTCTAGTATGGAAGAAAGCTCGACTGCAATGGATGATATGGCAATGAGTGTTCAGCGCATTGCAGAATCTGCTTCTTCTGTAGCCGAACTAGCTGTAGCCACGTCAGAACACGCTAACGACGGAAGTACTGTTATTCAAAAATCTATTTCACAAATGACGACGATTCATGAAGCAGTAAATGCTACATCAGAAGTGGTCGAACGTCTAATCACTCATACGAAATATATTGATGCAGCTGTACAATCTATTTCCAATATCGCTGAACAAACAAATCTACTTGCTTTAAATGCTTCTATTGAAGCGGCTCGTGCCGGTGAACAAGGAAAAGGATTTGCTGTCGTAGCTGATGAAGTTCGTAAACTTGCTGAACAATCAAAAACAGCGGCAACAGATATTAACCAGTTGCTACATCAAATTCAAAATGATACAAAAACTGCTAGCTCTATGATGTCTCAAGGTCGCTCTGAAGCATTTGAAGGTATTAACGTCATTCGTGAGGCAGGCTCTTCTTTCACAACAATCGTCGGTCAAGTGAATACAGTGTCTACTCAAATCCAAGACATATCAGCAACTGCTGAAGAAATGGCCGCAAGTGCTGAAGAAATGAATGCTTCACTTAATAACATCGCTTCAATTTCTAATGAAGTTTCAAGTGAGACTGTCGCAACAGCACAATTCGCTGCACAGAAAGTCGTTGTTATGAATGAAATGACCCTAACTGCAAAACAAATGAAACAAACAGTTGAAGAATTAGATCAGCTTGTATCTCATTTTAAAACTGAATAGCTTTCCAAAAAAATATTCCTCCTTTCAAGGGAGGAATATTTTTTTGAGCTCATTTCCTGCACTTTATACGCATATCCATTATAATGAGAATCGATATCATTAATATTTAGGGGGTGCTACACATGTCACAACAAGCATTTGAAGAAAAGTTATACGCGAACTTAGAAGCTGTTATTGACCCTGAATTAGGTGTTGATATTATCAATCTTGGATTAGTTTATGACGTTACAGCAGATGAAAATAATAATGCTGTCATTACAATGACAATGACTTCTATCGGTTGTCCAATGGCTGGCCACATCGTATCAGACGTTAAAAAAATATTATCAACGAACGTACCCGAAGTAAATGAAATAGAAGTAAAAGTTGTATGGAATCCGCCATGGACAAAAGAACGTATGTCACGTATGGCGAAAATCGCATTAGGTATTCGTGACTAAATAAGGAAAAGACCTGACAATCCAGTCAGGTCTTTTTTCTCTTATTATTTTACTCCTACAGCGTCATAAGCTTTCGTTACAGCTTGTACCTCTTTAGAGTTTTTACCGAATAAATCTTCTGCTGATTGAAGTGCAGCTTGGCGCATCATTTTGAAATCAGAGTTTGCAGTTAAATATTTAGTAAGAGCACGGTAGTAGATTTTTTCTGTCGCTTCACGGCCTACTCCTTTTACTTTCACGCCGTAATGGTCTCCACCTTCAGATACTAAATACGCTGCCTTATTGTTAATACTACTGTTAATATGAACGCCGCCATTATCAGCTGTACCAGTATAGCGTTTATTGTAATGATCTGGGTAACCTTCACCAGGTTTTAATGGATTCGGAATAGATGCTGGATCTTTCAGAGATCGAAGTGCATCTCCAGGTTTACCAGGTGTATAAATATCAGCACCTAAATCCCAGCTCTTCTTCTCAACCATGACACCCATGATATCAGATAACGATTCATTTAACGCTCCTGATTCATTTTTATATACAAGGTTTGCTGTATGTTCAGTTACAGCATGCGTTAATTCGTGACCAATAACATCTAGCCCTGCTGATAATGGAATAAATGTCTTACCATCTCCATCACCATACATCATTTGCACACCGTTCCACGCTGCGTTATTCCAAGATTCACCTACGTGAACAGCAGAAATAAGTTTCGCACCTTTATCATCGAAAGAGTTACGGTTAAATGTCTTTTTATAATAATCATATACTTTTCCTGCATTCACATGCGCATCAACTGCCGCTTTATCTTCGAAGAACTTAGATTTACTTGCAATTTCTTCTCCTGTATATCCAAGAATTTGTGAGAATAAATTAAACAAGTTTTCATCCATATTCTCTGCATCAAATGTATGGACACCTTGTCCTCGTGTACCATCAAATAAGTTGAACGCTCCTGTTTTCGTATCTTGAGCAATTTCAAATGATTGTCTAGCCCCTAATACTCCGTAACCAAATCCAGTAATGTGATCTACAGCATTATATTTCTCAATAACATTTCCATTTGTTGCATCAACAAAGTAATGCCAATATCCTGGAGCTGGTTTCGAAACCGACGCTTTTACAAGATATGCAAGATAGTATTGACCATCTTTTTCATACACATATAAATCTTTTTTCACACCATCATAATTCTTTACTTTACCAATTTCTTTCTCAATATTAGCTTTTGCAATCGTTTCTGCTTGTTCCGCACTAATACTTGCAGATGCAGGAATATTTTTATTATCTAAATTTGGAATAACTTGTCCGAAAAATGCTTTTACATTATTCTCTTTATCAAGCGTAACCGTTTGATCTGAACCATACACAGGAATGTTATTATGCTTCTCAACTAACTTCACATGTGTCGTACCTGATTCATCGTCTTTTTCTTCACCAACGACATTGAAATGTTTATCAATATTTCCTGCTAGTTTAAACATATCTTTCTTGCTCTCTAAATATTGAAATACTGTCTCTTTTTTATCTAGACCTTCTGGCGCTTTCCATTCTTCACCTATGTAAGCTGGTGTTTTGAACTCTTGGTGATACTGGATTTTTTGCTCTTCTGCTTTCGTCGTAGTTGCTCCAAATGCCCCAAACCCACTTGCGATAACAGTTAACGCTAATGCTGATGAAATTACTTGCTTTTTCAATCTAACACTCCCCATTCCCCTAAGAATTTTTGACACACTTAATACAATTCTAAATACTTATTCGTATACCTGTTTCCAAACATTGAGAAAGTTTTTTCTGATAATTCAACTCACCAAAAAGAGGACATCGTTTTTCGACGTCCTCTTTCCTATAACTTTTCATTCCGCTATTTATATGCTGGAAAACCCCACTGATTAAAGTTTCACTTTATTGTATTTTCATTTCAATTGCTAAATAGTGAGACTTCTCTTTCGCTTGAATGTGAATATCTTTTTCTACAGCCTCCGCTGCATCACGCATTACAAGTGTTTTACCATTTACAACGCTGCTACCTTCAATTTGTACAAGGTACAATTGACGTCCTTCTTTAACAGGAAAATGCATTTCTTTACCCGCTTCTAATGATAAAGAATATAAATTTGCATCTTGGTGAATACGAATTGGTGCATCACCTTCAGAAGGAGATACCATATGGAACCACTCATTTTCACGTTTACTCCAATCAAATTTAAACTCACCATAGTTTGGTTTATGACCAGCGCGATCTGGTAGAATCCAAATTTGTAATAGACGTAATGTTTCATTTCCTAAATTATGCTCACTATGAAATACACCAGTACCTGCACTCATATATTGAACATGCCCACGCTCAATTGTCCCGCGGTTCCCCATACTATCTTCATGTGTTAATTCACCATCTATAACGTAAGAGATAATCTCCATATCTCGGTGCGGATGCATATCAAACCCAGTTTGTGCCGCTATTAAATCATCATTCATAACACGTACTGCTCCAAAATTCATGTTGTTTGGATTATAATAATTTGCAAAAGAAAAATGAAAATGTGTATTTAGCCAACCGTGATTTGCTCTTCCCATATTTTTATGATCAACTTTTCTAAACATACCCTTCACCTCATATTATCTCGAAATCGAGATAATTATTTTTAATTTTATCACTGCAACTTCTTCAGTAATTCTAATAATTGTTTTTGTTCTTCTCTATTTAACTTATCAAATTGCTCTTTTTGGAATGTTTCTTGCGGCGGGACTATTTCTTCATATAGAACCTTTCCCTTTTCTGTTAATGAAATATATTTCGTCGTACCTTCTTGTTCACGCTGGATCAAATCTAGTTGCTCCATCTTATTTAAAAGTTGAGTAACATTTCCTTTCGTAACAAACAACTTATTTCCAAGTTCTTGCTGTGTTAAACGATCGTGTCCTCCAATTTGAACTAATACATCAAACTGAGCGGCAGATACATTCCACTTTTTCAAATGCTGATTCGTCTCACGAATACTTCTATTATAAAAGCGTGATAAACGAAACCATAATAGTAATCCAAGTCTTTCCTCTGCTTTCATTCCATCACCTCGCTCATTTGATACTATTAGTTTAGAACTAAACTGAATAAAGGTCAATTACTTATTTTTAATTAGCAACAAATAAAAGCACAGTGATTTTTCTCCACTATGCTTCAGATTAAATTTCTATTTTTGTATTCATCTAGCTTCCTCTCCGCGAAATGCCTCGCATCTTTCTCGATCCATCTTTCTTCGTATCGTTCATGTCCAACATATAGTACATCGTCCTTATGCTGCATCGCATGCCTGAATTCATGCAATAGCGTTTTGAGCACTTGCTCATACTCTTCCCACATACAAACGAAAATTAATTGTTTTTCTTTATGATAAAAACCACCTACCGGGAATAAAAACTCCTCTTCTTCTTCTCCTAATGATAAAAGTACATGATTCGCATCACACGTATCACAAAAAATAACTGGCGTTGCACTTACTTCAATAAGAGAAAACAAATCATTTCTTAACTTTTTGACATCCCAAGGAAGCTCCGAATCCAACACATACCAATTCTCAACTTGTTGATATACATTTTGAAACTGGAGTTCCATTTCTCAATAATCCCCTTTCCAAACTCCCTTTCCCTATATGTATGCCACAATATGGTAAATATTAAACATACTCTTTCACCCTTTAAAAAATGACAATAAAAAAGAATCTATGTCAGCATAGATTCTTTTTCCGTAATCACTTTTTTTTCATCATTTTTTTAAATATAAAATAACCAATTGCACAAACAATAGCAGCAAGCGCAAAATATTTCACATATGGCCCAGCTACTTTATTAATACTTTCCCACTCTGATCCTAATTTAAAGCCTAAATAGACAAATACAATTGACCATGGAATAACAGCTAATGTAGTTAGCGTAATAAACTTAGCATGTGACATTTTCGCAATACCTGCTGGTATCGAAATAGCATGACGCACAACGGGAATAAAACGTGCGGTAAAGATAACACCAGTTCCATAACGATTAAACCACGCTTCCGCATAATCAATATGTTTCTTCTGAATCAAAATATATTTTCCATATCGCTCAAGAACAGGTCTTCCTCCGTATCGACCGATCCAATAAATAAATAGCTGTGCGATTACACCGCCAATCGTACCGAACGCAACAGCACCCCAAAATGTAATGCTTCCTGTTGATACTAAATAGCCTGCATAAGACAATACGATTTCACTTGGAATAACCTCTAACATCAATCCAAGCATAATTCCCCAATAACCAAGTCCTTCTAGAAAAACTAAAACTGAATGAATCAACTCTCCTAACATCATTTACCTCTCTTTACTGTTTTCATTGCAAAAAATAAAAGTACAAGCGGTAAATATCTTGTACTTTTATTTTTTAAAATTTAGTTTGCCTTCGTATCCCACTTAAAGATTTTATTTAAAAATTTATATACATTCTTCGACTCTTTCGTAAGAAGAGGTCCTAAAATGGATAGTATAAGCACGTATAGCGCTGAGAATGGTTTCAATACTGACATTAAACCACCGGCGATACCGATATTGGCCATAATGATGGAGAACTCTCCCCTTGAAACGATTGTTAATCCAATATTTGTTGAAGCTTTATGGGATAATCCAGCTTGTCTTCCTGCAATCATCCCTGCTACAAAGTTTCCGATTATCGTCAGAAGTACAGCACCTAACGTTAACCATATTGCTCCGCCCAATGAGAACGGATCGATACTTAATCCGAAACTGAAGAAGAAGATAGCTCCGAAAAAGTCTCTAAATGGAACAACAAGATGTTCAATTCGATCACTATGCTCTGTCTCAGAGAAAACTAACCCTAAAAGAAGTGCCCCGATTGCTTCTGCAACGTGAATTGTTTCTGAAAAACCAGCGATAAAGAACAACGAAGCAAATACTACAATAATAAAGATTTCATCAGAACTAATATTGAGCAATCTATTTAATAACGGCGTAGCCTTTCTAGCTACTACGAAGAATAGAAGCATATATCCTAAAGCAATTCCAATTGAAGTGAGAGCACCTAAGAACGAAGCGTGATCCCCAAGGACTAAGCCAGAAACTACTGATAAATATACAGCAAGGAATATATCTTCAAACATAATAATTCCTAAAATTAATTCGGTCTCATTATTACCAGTTCTTCTTAAATCAACTAATACTTTTGCAACGATAGCACTAGAAGAAATCGTAATAATACCCGCAATAATTAAGATTTCAAGTAACGGGAAGCCCATTATAAATCCGTATAATAATCCAAGTGAAAAGTTAATTAAAATATAAATCGTTCCGCCAATAGCAATCGAACGTCCAGATTTAATTAGTTTTTTCATCGAAAATTCTAATCCTAGATAGAAAAGAAGGAACAGAACGCCAATCCTTCCAAGGAAGGATATCACACTTGCACTTTCAATAAATTTGAGATCGATAACACCTATTGTCGGCGCGTGCGGTCCTACTAACATGCCAAGAACAATTAGAAAAGGAATTACTGAGAATTTAAACTTCCCAGCAATTACCGCCGCAATTGCTACTAAAACTAAAGCTGTTCCAACTTCAAAAATTAAAGTATCCATCTAGTCAGTCCCCCTATTCGAAAGTAATTCATTGATAATCTTTTTAATTTCTTCTCTCTCACCGGAAACTACAAGCATATCTCCTTCTTCAATTACCGTTTCTGGTCCTGGATTAAATAGCTTTTTCATGTTCTTTTTCATAACTGCAATTATCGTTACGCTATATGTTTTTCTTATTTCAAGATCACCAATTGTTTTTCCAATTGCTGGAGCTGCATTCTCCACTTTGAACCACTCAATCGCTAAACCTTCAAAGACCATCTCAACATTTTCTAATGCCCGAGGTTTATATACCATCCCGCCTAATATTGCTGCAATTTGTCTTGCCTCTGAGTCACGCAATGAAATACTTGAGATGCTTTCTTCATGGTCTGTATCAAAATGATACATTTCTCTACGCCCATCATCATGAATGACAATCACCATTTTTTCGTTACCTTTCGTAACGATTTGAAACTTATAACCAATACCTGGAAGTTCACTTTCTCTTATATTCATACTAGTTCCTCCTCAACAATAAATAGTTTTTTATTTGAATTTTCTGTTTTTCTATCTTTTCTTCAACCAACTAATTTTAGAAATTCTAACCAGTCAGGATATCTGTGATTTGGAAATCTTTTATTGTAATAATAAGTGGCTCCTAAAAAGATACTTAAAGATGTAATGATGAAAAATAAATTACTTCTCATTTTCAAACTCTTAAGACTTACTTTCAATAAAGATTCTTCTTTCAAATTATCCCCTCTTTTTCGTTTTAAATTTAGTTTTTTAAAATGTAAATAATTCTAAAAATATAACGATGTAACTTAATCATAACATAAAATATATTTAAGTAACATATTTTTTTAGAAAATTTGATTCTGGTATATTTTTTGCATATAATTTTCTTATTACGAAAAAAAGGAAGTGTATTATATGGTTGATATCTTTAGCAGATTCCTTGAGGTAACGAATAATATTTTATGGTCATATATTCTTATTGCAATGTTAATCGGCTTCGGTCTTTATTTCTCTTTCAAATTAAAATTTGTCCAAATTACTCATTTCGGTGAAATGGTCAGTTTAATTAGTAAAGGGTTCAATCGAAAAGAAAAGAAAAAAGATAGCGTCTCTCCGTTCCAAGCTTTCTGTTTAAGTGCAGCAGCTCGTATTGGTATCGGGAACTTAGCTGGTGTAGCACTCGCAATTTCTATGGGTGGACCTGGTGCAATATTTTGGATGTGGTTTATCGCTATTCTCGGTGCAGCTACTAGTTTTGTAGAATGTACACTCGCGCAAATTTATAAAGTAAAAGATGGAAGCAGGTTCCGTGGTGGCCCAGCATATTACATGGAAAAAGGATTAAACAAACGCTGGATGGGCATCTGGTTTTCACTTCTCATTACAGTTGCATACGGATTAATCTTCAATTCAGTACAAGCAAATACAGTAACAATAGCGTTTGAAAATGCTTTTGGACTAGAACGAACTATCGTAGGAGCTGTATTAGCTTTATTAGTTGCTGTTATTATTTTTGGTGGTATTAAAAGCATTTCACGTATTACAGAAATGATTGTTCCTCCAATGGCAATCGTTTATATTGGTGTGGCTATTTTTGTCGTTATTAAAAACTTCAATATGTTACCAAGCATTTTTCTAGAAATATTTAACGGTGCATTTGGTTTAGACCAAGCCATCGCTGGTGGTATTGGAGCAGCAATCAAGTTCGGAATTCAGCGCGGTTTATTCGCGACAGAAGCAGGTATGGGTAGCTCTCCTAACGCAGCAGCAACATCAGATGTATCTCACCCTGTAAAACAAGGGCTTGTTCAAGCATTAGGTGTTTTCGTAGATACATTCTTAGTATGTACATCAACGGCGTTTATCGTATTATGTTCTGGACTTTACAAAGGATCAAATTTAGAAGGTATTGAATTAACACAACAAGCATTAAGTTCACAAATTGGACCGTGGGCAAGCACTTTCTTAGCGATTATTATTTTCCTATTCGCTTTCAGTTCTTTACTAGGAAACTACTATTATGGTGAAACAAATATCGCATTCATTAAGGAAAGCAAGACATGGTTACTGATTTATCGTGTTGCAGTTGTCGGAATGGTTTTCTTCGGATCAATCGCTGCCCTTCAAACAGTTTGGAGCTTAGCTGATTTCTTTATGGGACTAATGGTATTCACAAACTTAATTGCCATCTCATTCCTTAGCAAATTTGCCTACGCAGCATTAGTAGACTATATAAAACAAAAGAAACAAGGAAAAGACCCTGTTTTCCTTGCAAGTTCTATTCCTGGCTTAAAGAATACAGAGTGCTGGGATGGACAGGATGTAGAAGAAAAGAAACAAGCTATATAACAATAAAAATCCCTATTACCTCACCGTAATAGGGATTTTTATTTACAACAGTTCATAATTTGTTCAAATTAATTCCAGCAAAAGGGTTGATTTATACAAATTACTAGATTATAATAATTATAAATTAGTAATTCGTATAACATAATAACTCAAGAGGAGATTGATCATAATGAATACACAAGTAATCGAAGCATTAAACAAACAAGTAGCAAACTGGAGCGTTTTATTTACAAAACTACACAACTTCCATTGGTACGTAAAAGGACCTCAATTCTTCACACTACATGAAAAATTTGAAGAGCTTTACACAGAATCAGCTACTCACATCGATGAAATTGCAGAACGCATTTTAGCAATTGGCGGCAAACCAGTAGCAACAATGAAAGAATACTTAGAACTATCTTCTATTCAAGAAGCAGCTTACGGAGAAACTGCAGAAGGGATGGTCGAAGCAATCATGAAAGACTACGAAATGATGCTAACTGAACTGAAAAAAGGCATGGAAATCGCTCAAAACTCTGACGACGAAATGACATCTGACCTACTACTAGGCATCTACACAGAACTAGAAAAACACGCTTGGATGCTACGTGCATTCTTGAATCAATAATATATTAAAAGCGGAAGCGGCTCGTTCAGAACAGGAGGGTGTTGGAACTCCTGATTCCGAGGCGCTTTTTGCCTCGAATGAAGGAGTGAAACAACCGACTGTTCTAGCCGCTGGAGCTGGATATGACTTAAAAGCGGAAGCGGCTCGTTCAGAGTCGCTTTTTTCTATGGGGTAATCGCGCAGAAATTATATCAGCGATTTTCTAATTATATCGGCGATTCCATCAAATTTATCAGCGATTTTTGCATTATATCGGCGATTTCGTCAAATTTATCAGCGATTTTTCCAATATATCGACTTACCGACAAATCACGACAATAATAGCACTCCCCTCCACTACTTTTATCAATATATTACAATCTCTTTTATGTTAAAATATAGGAAACACCCTTTAGTAATTAGATCCAAAAAGCTTGTCCAAGTTCATCATTTACTACTTAAATGACGGGAGTGGTTCAGTTGAAAGACTATTTAATTAGAGCATTTTTCGCGTTAATAACAGTTGGGATTCTCTTACTCATAGCTAATATTTTCAATATACGTGTCGAGGTTAAAGACTATGCTTTCCTCGTTGTTGTAGCAATTGGTGGCGGCTGGGGTGGCTGGTACCTGTATAAAAAACAAAATAAAAATAACAATAAAGGCATTCCGAAATAATATGGAATGCCTTTATTCTATATTACATAATTAAGCTTAAACCACTAATAAAAGCAGTCCCAAAAAACATCATAAAAACCCATATTCTATGGTAAATAAAAAGAATTCATTTTGAATATAGAAATAGTCCAAAATCTTGCATAACAGAGGTATTCCCCATTTGCCGCAACATTGTGGCTATATTCCCACGGTGATATGCTCCGTGGGTGACGACGTGTAGTATTGTTTCAGAAACCGTCGTATCCAGGTGCCCAGCATATGGATTATCAACCTCAAACACTTTTTCATAATCTTGTTGACTACTTAAAAGTTCTTTATATCGCTTAGATAATTCATAAAAACTAGTTTCCATTTCCTCAATATTTTTTGTTTCCAGCTGTTCTTTCAATTGGTCTGTGTGTACCATTGCATCACTCATGCTTTTACCAGAAATAATCTCAAGCCAGGCTAAATCTGTGAGGTATATGTGAGACATTACTTTTGCCACCGAAGAAAAACCACTCTTAACTTCCTTATGGAAAATGTCTTGCGGTAGTTCTTTTAAGCGATTTAAAATAACTTCATTTGCCCATAAGTGGTAGTCATACATTTTTAATACAGAATGCCCCATGATTATTTCTCCTCCAATTTTCATTTTAATGATTAGATTATGATACATAACTGATTAAAAATTCCCAAAGGATTACATCTATAAAATTTATTCTGATTTCGATTAAAAAAACCTCTATTAACTTCATAAAAAACATTCCCTATCTTCCACAATCTGACCCTTTAACGGAACAATTCTATGTCACTCAATAATTCCTTATGCACCTTTTATTCAGATGTTCCTTTTTTAAGTCAGCAAAACATACCTCCATCTACTTCCCCTCTTCCAACGATTTCACATCTCACTATCAATATATTTAACCAAATTAAAAACACATGCCTTTTCAAGATAAAATGACATGTGTTTCCGAAATTCTCTATAAAATTGCACTATGATAATTGCTTCCACTTAGTCCCCAAAACAGGACGCTCGTAATTTTGGATTTTATGAATTAATTCGTCAGCCGTCTCAGCTGAAACGATTAACTCTTTATTCGATGGGTTCATAAAGCCTTCTTCAGCTGCGCGTTCAACCATTTGCAGAATCGGTCCGTAAAAGTCTTTAATGTTCAATAAACCAACTGGCTTATCATGTATACCAATTTGTGACCAACATACAACTTCAAATAATTCCTCAAACGTTCCGTATCCACCTGGTAATGCAATGAAAGCATCCGCAAGCTCTGCCATTTTCGCCTTACGCTCATGCATCGTTTCTACTTCAATTAATTCTGTTAGTCCTGTATGAACAATTTCACCACGGAATAAACCACGCGGCATAACACCTGTTACACGTCCACCTAGGCGAAGAACTTCATTTGCCACTTCTCCCATTAATCCAACGCATGAACCGCCATATACAAGCTCATAATCGTTCTCAACAAACATTTTCCCTAACTCTATTGCCTGCTCTTTAAATTCTGGTCTCTCCCCTAAATTTGAACCTGCAAACACACAAATCTTTCTCATCCCTACACCTCGAAACTATATATTGTTATGATACAATGGGTATTGTACAACATATTGAAGGGATGAGAAAGAAATGGATATCGTTGCATTTCAAAGATGGGTTGAGGAATTTTACGAAAAACGAAGCTGGTCACAGTATAATGCCTTTATTCGCTTAAATTTCTTAACTGAAGAAGTTGGGGAAGTTTCACGAGTTGTTCGCGCTATTGAAATCGGACGTGATCGTCCTGATGAAGATGCGAAAACAGAAGAAGAGCTAAAACAAGAACTAAAAGAAGAACTTGGTGATGTACTATCTAACCTTATTATTCTTTCGCAAAAATATGATTTAGATTTACAAGACATTATGGACGCACACGTCACAAAGCTTTCGAAAAGGTTCGAAGCATCCAAATGAGAATATTATCAATTATGGTATAATATTCTTGTCACAATAATAAGGGGGATTTTATGTTATCTAAAAAATTGCACGACGCATTAAATGAACAAATGAACTTTGAATTTTACTCTGCCCACGCTTATATGGCAATGGCTGCTTACTGTACAGGGGAAAGCTATGATGGGTTCGCTAACTTTTTCCTTGTACAAGCTGAAGAAGAGCGTTTCCACGCAATGAAGCTTTACAACTACATTAATGACCGCGGCGAGCGCGCTATTATTACTGGATTTGATAATCCTAATAATGAATATGAGTCTGTATTGAATGCTTTTGAAGTCGCTCTTGAGCACGAGCGTGAAGTAACGAAGCGCATTTATAACTTATCTGATATCGCTTGGGATGAGCGTGAACACGCAACAATTACTTTCTTAAAATGGTTCGTTGACGAGCAAGTAGAAGAAGAAGCTTCATTTGATAGCATCATCCAAAAATTAAAACGTATTACAAGCGATTCAAACGCACTGTTTATGCTAGATGCTGAATTAGAAAAACGTACATTTACGCCTCCAGCTGAATAGTATTTTAATCACCTTAATGAATATATTAAGGTGATTTTTTTATTTTCTCTCTAGCTTAAAATCACCTTAAATTTCCTTGTATTTGACATAGTACCAATAAGAAAATGGTATTATTTTCAATATAAAGTGAAACTTTAATCAGTGGGGTTTTGTTCATCCCCCACTGATTATTAGCCTTCACCAATCGGGCGTTTACGGGCAGTTGATCTCCCACCTAACTTCTTTGCTCCAGCCGAATTTTGAGGTGGGAGTCTTACTGCTCGTTAATGCGGGATAAAATAATATACGAGGAGAGAAAAAATGAATCAGCGTGTAGAAGCTGTTGATGCAATCCGTGGTTTCGCTTTGTTTGGTATTTTACTTGTCAATATGACCTTAATTCAATTTGGATTCTTCGCCAATGAAAAACCAACTTACATATTTGGAAAACTTGATGAAGGTGCTAATTGGTTTATTCAATTTTTCGGCACCCACAATTTCATGTCCCTATTCTCCTTTTTATTTGGTCTTAGCATTATTTTGCTACAAAAAAGTATTATTGTGAAAGGAAAGAAATTCTTCCCCACATACATAAGACGTATTATCATTCTTTTACTGCTAGGCTACATTCATGGCACCTTTGTTTGGGAGGGAGATATTTTATTTGCCTACGGGGTTATCGGGATTTTCTTAATGATGTTCATCAATCGAAAACCGAAAACGTTGCTCATTTGGGCATCTATTTTACTAGCACTCATTATGCTCGCATCTTACCAATCGGAATCAACATCGAACCCCTATGATGATCTCGCACCTTATACCGAAAAGGAACATAAGGTCCATGAGACTGGAAGCTATATGGATCATGTCAACTTTAGATTGACTGAAAATCCTTTTGATTATATGGGGATTAACGGTGTATTCGGATTAGTTTTCATATCAGTTTTCGCAATAATTTTTATGTCTCCACTTTTCTTACTCGGAATGTATGTGGGGAAAAAGGGCTGGCTATTTGAGGTCAATCAACATATACCTGCTGTCAAAAAAATTTGGCTTATCACTGGGATTTTCTCTTTTACAATTAAAATCTTAGCTATATTCGTGAAACATCCGATTTTAATTATGTTACAAGATAGTCTTACACCAGTAACCATGACCTTCTTTTACGGAAGCACGATTATTTTATTATTCCATTACAAAAAGGTAGCGCATTTACTAACATACATGGCGAACATGGGAAAAATGTCGGTTAGTAATTACTTAGCGCAATCTATTATCACAACAACTATTTTTTACGCATATGGATTTGGCTTATACGGTAAAATTGGCTATTTCTTCGGTATTCTTTTAACCATTGGAATTTATACGATTCAATTATTCGTTAGTACCTATTGGCTACAGAAATATCGAATGGGGCCTGTGGAATATATATGGAGACTGGGAACTTATTTGGAGAAACCACAATTTAAAAGAGACTTGGATAAAGCAAGCTAAACAAAAAGTCGTTTATCCTCCCGAAGTGAGAGATAAACGACTTCTTTGTTATTTATTAAAGCATAACCCCAACGATAACAGCTGATAATATACTTACTAACGTTGCACCGTATACAAGTTTTAATCCGAATGAAGATACAACGTTTGATTGTTTTCCATCGATACTCTTCGTTGCACCTGCGATAATTCCGATAGATGAGAAGTTCGCAAATGATACAAGGAAGATTGATAAAATACCTACTGTACGAGCTGATAACTCACCAGCTACTTTTCCTAGATCAAGCATCGCAACAAATTCGTTCGTTACTAATTTCGTTGCCATAATTTGTCCTGCTGTTAGCATTTCTGATGTTGGAATGCCCATTACGAATGCTAATGGCGAGAAGATATATCCTAAAATGCTTTGGAATGTGATTCCGAAAATTGAATCGAACACACCGTTAATTGCTGTAATTAATGCTACGAAACCGATTAACATCGCCGCTACTGTTACAGCGATAGAGAAACCTAGCATAATATATTCGCCTAACATTTCAAAGAATGTTTGTTTCTTATCTTCTTGTAATTCTAAAATGTCATCTTCTTCGCTCACATCATATGGATTAATAATATGAATGATAATGAATCCACTAAATAAGTTTAGTACAAGTGCTGTTACTACATATTTTGGATCAATCATCTTCATATAAGAACCAACGATTGACATCGATACTGTTGACATTGAAGATGCACATAGTGTGTATAAACGATTTTTTGGTAATTTGCTTAATTGATCTTTTACTGTAATAAATACTTCACCTTGGCCGACAATTGCCGCCGCTACTGCGTTATATGATTCAAGTTTTCCTAAACCGTTAATTTTACTTAATACGAAACCGACTGCACGAATGATAATCGGTAAAACTTTTATATGTTGTAAGATCCCAATTAGTACTGCTAAGAAAATAATTGGTAATAATACTGTTAAGAAGAATGGTGCTTGTCCATCATTTGCTAGACCACCAAATACGAAATTAACCCCTGCTTCCGCAAATTTTAAAATAGCGCCAAATCCATCTGCAATCCCTTTTACTAATACAAATCCGACCTTTGTATTTAGTAAGAAATACGCAAGTACCAATTGAATTACAAGCATAACTGCAATTGGTTTATATTTAATTTTCTTACGATCTGAACTTATAAGGAACCCTAGTACAAATACTACAAGTAAACCGACTAGAAACATTACTAACTTCATATGTGAATCCTCCACTTCCATGAGTTATCAGTCGTATAACGAATGACGTCTGACCATTAATATTAAAAAAATATGAACCCTTAAAATATTTTGAACTGTCTTCTAAAATCAGTAAGCGTTTACATAAATTGCAATTTATAACAGGTAGTCTCTTCTTCTCTACCGTATTTAACGTGTGAAATGGATACCACCTACAAATCAAATTGTAAGCGTTATCTAATCGAAATGCAATATAAATTTTAAAAGATTTTTACATGTTAATATATTCCTAACCGATTGGTTTTTTTATGTAAATTTACTATAAAAAATAGCCCTAGCTATGAGCTAGGGCCATCCTTTTTATAACATAACACCAACGATAATCGCCGATAAAAGACTTACTAATGTCGCACCGTATACAAGTCGTAATCCGAATGATGAAACAACGTTTGATTGGTTTTCATCAATCCCTTTCGTTGCACCTGCAATAATTCCGATAGATGAGAAGTTTGCAAATGATACAAGGAATACAGAAAGAATACCGACTGTACGAGCTGATAAATCACTAGCTACTTTTCCTAGATCAAGCATCGCAACAAATTCGTTCGATACTAATTTCGTTGCCATAATTTGTCCCGCCGTTACCATTTCTGATTGCGGGATTCCCATTACGAATGCTAATGGTGAGAAAATATATCCTAAAATAGCTTGGAATGTAATACCGAACACTGAATCAAACAAGCTATTGATTGCTGTAATTAATGCTACGAAACCAAGTAACATTGCTGCTACCGTAATCGCAATCGTGAAACCAAGCATAATATATTCGCTTAACATTTCAAAGAACGACTGTTTTTTCTTATTTTCTAACTTCAGTGTATCTTCTTCTTCCGTAATATCGTACGGATTAATAATATGAATAATAATGAAACCACTAAATAAATTTAATACAAGTGCTGTTACTACATATTTTGGCTCAATCATTTTCATATAAGAGCCAACGATCGACATCGATACTGTCGACATTGAAGATGCACATAGTGTATATAAACGATGTTTTGGGATTTTACTTAATTGATCTTTTACTGTAATAAATACTTCTGCTTGTCCAACAATTGCAGCCGCTACTGCATTATATGATTCTAATTTTCCTAAACCATTTACTTTACTTAGCATAGTACCAATGGCACGAATAAATATCGGTAAAATTTTAAAGTGTTGCAGAATTCCAATTAAAACGGCAAAGAATACGATTGGTAATAAAGCTGTTAAGAAGAATGAAACCTCTCCTTTATTAACAAGACCACCAAATACGAAAACGATTCCAGATTCCGCATATCCAAGAAGCGCTCCAAATCCATCTGAAATTCCTTTTACTAAAATATAACCAATTGGCGTATTTAATAAGAAATACGTTAAAGCTAGCTGAATAACAAGCATAATCGCGATTGGTTTATACTTAATCTTCTTACGATCAGAACTTATAAGAAAACCGAGTACGAATACAACTAGTAATCCTACAAGAAACATAACAAACTTCATTAATAAAATCCTCCATTTAACTCTTCATTAACGTTGAACGTCTGACCATTAGAAATACGAAATAAACCGAACTTTCCATTTACCCCTAAAACCATAGAAATGATTATAAAAAGTCGTCTAATCTCTTATTCTAAAGCCATTAACCATTCTAACACAAATTACAACTCACATCTGCATTTTTCTTTAAAAAAATTACATTTTATTATAAAACGCTCATTAATGTTCGTCTTTTACCTCTCTCCTTATTTTATCACCATAAAAAAAACGAGCATCAAATTTCTCTGATGCTCGTTCCTTTTATATTATACAGCTTTTTCTTTATCTGCTACTGCTGGCTTGTCCCAGCACTCTGTGTTCGTTAAACCAGGGATAGAATCTGCACTGAAGACTGGATCTTTTCCTTGTTTCTTTTGTTTCACATAGTCCGCTAATGCTGCATACGCAAATCTTCCAAGAAGTGTAATCGCAATTAAGTTTGTGATTACCATTAGACCCATAAATAAATCTGCCATATTCCATACAACTTGAAGCGTCGCAACAGAACCGAATAATACCATTCCCACTACCGCAATACGGTAAATCGTTAACCAAGTTTTACTTTGTTTAATAAATTCAATATTCGTTTCACCATAATAATAGTTTCCTAGTAATGAACTGAAAGCAAATAAGAAAATGATAATCGCTAAGAAGCCGCTTGCCCACGAACCGATTTGTGAACTTAACGCCACTTGCGTTAATTCAATACCTTCTAAATTTGTTGCCTTATATGCACCAGAACATAGTACGATAAACGCTGTTGATGTACATACTAAGAATGTATCTACTAATACTCCAATTGTTTGAATAAATCCTTGTTTAGCTGGATGTGTTACATCCGCTGTTGCAGCCGCATTTGGCGCACTACCCATACCTGCTTCGTTCGCAAACAATCCGCGCTGAATACCAAACTTCATTGCAGCACCGATACCGCCACCTACAGCTGAATCTAAACCGAATGCACCTTTAAAGATTTCTGTAAACATATCCGGTATTAAATAATAGTTTTTAATAACAACGAAAATAGCTACTGCAATATAAATAAGTGCCATTGGCGGAACGATCAGCTCAGACATACGCGCGATACTTTTCACACCACCAAAAATAATAACCGCAACTAATACTGCTAATACGATTCCAACAACATAACGCTCAATACCAAATGCATTTTCAAATGCTAATGTCACTGTATTTGCTTGTACTGAGTTAAAAATTAAACCGTAACTAATTGTAATAAGGATAGAGAACCAAATTCCCATCCAACGTTTATTTAAACCTTTTTCCATATAATAAGCAGGACCACCACGGAAGCCACTGCCATCTTTTATTTTATAAATTTGCGCAAGCGTACTTTCTACGAAACTTGAAGACGCCCCAATAATCGCAATAACCCACATCCAAAATACAGCTCCAGGTCCTCCCATAGAAATAGCTAGCGCTACACCAGCTAAGTTCCCGATTCCAATACGAGCTGCTGAACTCATACAAAATGCTTGGAATGACGATACACTTCCCTTTTTACGTGTCTTTCCAGTTAAACCATCACCCATTAATCGAACCATTTCCCCTAAATGAGTAATTTGTACGAATTTCAATTTAATAGAAAAATAAAGCCCTAAACCGATTAACATTGCGATAAGAATATATGACCAAAGAATCGTATTCGTTGATGAAACGAATTGTTCTAAAATATTCATACTGTCAGTCCCCTCCCTTTTTCTTCATAAATTGAATTATATTTAAAAAATATTCAAAAATCAACATTTTTCGACAGGTTATTACTTCCATATGTTAGGTTTTGTAACATAACGGTGTTATTTGTTATTATTTATGACTTTATATTTATAAAATGCACATACTAAAACAATAAATAATCCCATTGACAAAAACATCAACCTGTAACTATAATGATTACATCAAGTTGTAACAATCGTAATTACACTAAATTCATTCATTTTCACATACACACTTTAACAAAACACTTTGGAGGGATTCATTATGAAAATCGGAATTATCGGAGCAAGCGGAAAAGCTGGAAGTCGTATTTTAAAAGAAGCATTAGATCGCGGTCACGAAGTAACTGCAATTGTAAGAAATGCTGCAAAAATTATAGAAGACAACGTAAAAGTTTTAGAAAAAGATGCATTTAGCCTTACATCTAATGACCTACAAGCATTCGATGTTGTAGTAAATGCATTCGGCGCTCCAGCAGGCGAAGAACATCTTCATGTAGATGCAGGAAACGTACTAATTGAAGCTATGAAAGGTGCACCTAATACAAAATTACTTGTAGTTGGTGGTGCTGGTAGCTTATTTGTAGACGAAGAAAAAACGACTCGTGTATTTGATACACCAGGTTTCCCAAATGAATACCTTGCAACTGCTCAAAACCAAGGTAAAAACTTAGAAATCTTACAACAAACAAATGATATTACTTGGACATTCATCAGCCCTTCTGCACTATTCGCATTAGGAAAACGCACTGGCTCTTACAAAGCTGGTAAGGACAACCTTCTTGTTAACGCAAAAGGTGATAGCTACGTAAGTTACGAAGATTTTGCAGTAGCAGCACTTGATGAAATCGAGAACCCAAAACACGTAAACGAACGCTTCACTGTTGTTTCTGAAGCTGAGTAATAAAAAAAGCTCGTAAACATAGTGTTTACGAGCTTTTTTCATCATCTGTTATATTGATTCGGTTTATGTGGTTCATTTGGTGTATAGGGTTTATTTGGTTTATTATCATGTCCATTTGCTTTTTTCCAACTTACAGCTAATTCTGGACTTGTTTTCTCTTCACTACGCTCGAGTAATACAACCGCATTTTGAATAGTCGGTGTACCTTTATGTGCAATTCCTTGTAATTTCGTTAAATTGCCTGATACTTTAAAGCTAAATCCACCCGCTGGCGTTTGTTTCGGAATTAAGATGCGGAATTTTTCTCCCACATTAAATTCGGTTTTCGCTTCACCTTTTTCATTTACAAACTTCGCGCCTTCTGGTGCACCTGTTGCTTGCACTTTATACGTTCCACTTTTAGCGTTTGTTTGCACTGTATATAAACCAGTTTCAAAAAACTCATCTTTTAATACTGCTTCTTGTTCTTCTGTAGGAGTTACACTCATCGTAATTTCTTGTAGTTCTTCACTAGCACTTGCTTTTGCAACTATATCTTTCGTTACTTTTTCTACATTTTTATTACGGAAATCTAAATCATTAATATCAATTTGTTTTAACGCATTCCACACCGCAAGCTGCGTTGCGTAATGTGCATCTCTCCAATCAGAAACACCTAATTCTTGCGGGCTCTTCTGTGGATATCCGTTTAATAGTACGCGGTACACGTTAATATCCACTTTACCCATTTCAGGTAAATCTTGACCACTTGGCGATTTTAAATCTACATTTAAGCAAAAAGCAATTTTTCCATCTGCTGTTTTAATAAGCTCTGTTCGAATTGGTTTCTTCTTTGACCTACTGTAACTCCAATCCATTTGATACTTCGTATGGTCCATAACTTCTGCGAATGCTTTTTGAAGTGGGAATAATAAGTTCGCAAATACAAATAAAACACTCAAAAAAGTGGCCATTATCTTGAACGATCGTTTTATATTCATGTCTACAACCCCTTATAAAATAACAAATTTACTACTGTTTATTATTTAGTTAGAACATTTTTTTATGCATAGACAAAATAAAAAAGAGCGCAAACTTTTTGCACTCTTTGAACTTACCTCTATTAGAAATCAAAGTTATCCGGATCTGGACCGACGCGGTGGTTTTCATTTAAAGCATCAATCTTTTCCATATCTTCTTTTGTTAGCTCAAAATTGAAAATATCTGCGTTTGCAATAATGCGGTGTTCTTTCGTTGATTTCGGAATCGTTACAACTTCATTTTGAAGATCCCAACGTAAAATGATTTGAGCTGTTGTTTTTTCGTGTTTGTCTGCAATTTCTTTTAATGTTTCATTATCTAATAACTGACCTTGCATAAGTGGTGACCATGCTTCCATTTGGATACTTTGTTCTTTACAGAAAGCTTGTAGTTCTTTCTGCGTTAAACGCGGGTGATACTCTACTTGGTTAATCATCGGCTTAATTTCCGCACCTTCCATTACATCCTTCAGATGATGGATTTGGAAGTTACTTACGCCAATTGCACGCACGCGTTCTTCTTTATAAAGTGTTTCTAACGCTCTCCACGAATCTTTATATTTCCCTTCAACAGGCCAATGAACGAGATATAAATCTAAATAATCTAGCTCTAATTTTTTTAAGCTCTCTTCATATGCAGCAAGTGTCGTTTCATATCCTTGATCTGCATTCCACACTTTTGAAGTAATGAATAAATCTTCTCGAGAAATTCCTGCTTCTTTTATACCAGCGCGAATTCCTTCACCTACTGCTTTCTCATTTCCATAAATCGCCGCTGTATCAATACTGCGGTATCCAGCTTTAATCGCCGACTTCACAGCCTCTACAAGTTCTGGTCCATCTTCTACTTTAAACACACCTAAACCGAACCAAGGCATTTCTACACCGTTATGCAATACTGTTTTACTTTGTAAATGTTTCATTTTATTTTCTCTCCTTTATTTTGCTTGATCTCTTTTTTCTAATGCCATACTCCAAGCTGTTAAAATAACAGCGCCTACTACCATAATGCCGCCTACCCAAGCTGTATGAATTAACCCTAACGAGTTCGTTACAATACCGCCTAAATAAGCACCGAGGGCAATCCCTGCGTTAAACGCTGCGATATTCATTGCTGATGCGATATCAACGGCACTCGGTACGAATCGTTCAGCCAAAATAACGACATACACTTGTAGCCCTGGAACATTCATAAACGCGAATAGCCCCATAAAAATAATTGTGATAAGCCCGGCTACTTGAAATGGCGCCGTAAATGTTAGTACGAATAATACAATTGCTTGAATAAAGAACATATAAAATAATGCACGAATTGGATTATGATTCGATAACTTCCCGCCAATCATATTTCCAATCGCAATTGCAACTCCGTACACTAACAAAATGATTGTAACGGTACTCGATTTAAATCCTGTTACTTCTTGTAATAGCGGTGATAAATACGTAAACGTTACAAACGTTCCACCATACCCTAATGCAGTAATGATGAAAACAAGTAATAATCTCCCATTCGTGATGAGTTTGAATTGATCGCGAAATGATACAGACGTACCTCTTTTTAAGTTAGACGGAATTAGCATGCTGTTTGCGACTAAGGCAACGATTCCGATGATCACAATCACCATAAACGATGCTCTCCAGCCAAATTGTTGACCAATAAACGTTCCAATCGGTACACCTGTAATCGTCGCAACGGTCAAGCCCGTAAACATAAAAGCAATCGCGCTAGCACGTTTATTCTCTGGTACAAGTGCAGCCGCAATCGTTGAGCCAATCGACATAAAAACGCCATGCGCAAATGCAGAGACAACCCTCGCGATAAGTAACACAGTAAAACTCGTTGCTACCGCCGCAATTCCATTACCAATAATGAAAACAATCATAATCCACATTAATAACGTCTTTCGCGACATACTAGCTGTTAACGACGTTAAAACAGGAGCACCGAATGCTACTCCTAACGCGTATAAAGAAACGGTTAAGCCCGCTGTTGTAACAGAAACATGTAAATCCTCCGAAATAGATGGTAATAAACCGACGCTAATAAACTCGGTTGTACCAATTCCAAACGCACTAATTGCTAGCGCTAATAAAGCAAACATACTTCTTCGATTCGTCTGAACAGCCGAAGATGATACTGTATATGAATTCAATTGAACTCCTCCTTAATACGAGAAATCCAATCATAATAGTGTGATAAAAAGGCCTTTTTATCTTCTACAAAAATAACTTTACTGCTCATAAATGCTATTATGAATGGCTTCACTCTTTTTTTGAAGAACGCACTTTAAAGTACGATAGGTACCAAAAAGTAACATAGGCACTTTTTAGTACCGTACTACTCACTTCCCTCTTACGTATGCTATTATGAAACATATTCAACATAATAAAAAGTACGTACTTTAAAGTGCTATAGGCACTAAAAAGTAACATTTAAGTTTCACTTTATTTAGCTTCTTTTGTTGAAGAACTGAAATCTACATTCATCAAAGGAGATTTTCATATGAAAAAATATAATATTCCTGTGGAGGCAACTTTAGAGGTTATCGGCGGAAAATGGAAAGTCGTTATTCTTTGCCACTTAACGAAAGGTACAAGGAGAACGAGTGAACTAAAACGTTTAATGCCTGGTATTACACAAAAGATGTTAACACAGCAACTACGTGAATTAGAAGAAGATGGAGTTATTCAAAGAAAGGTGTACAATCAAGTACCACCAAAAGTAGAATATTCCCTTACTGATTACGGGTGGTCTTTAGAATCGATTCTTGATTCTCTTTGTACTTGGGGCGAATGTCATCTTGAAAAAAGCGGTAACACATCGATGCTAATCGCAGAGAGTGAACAATAAGAAAAAAGGAAAAAACGAACGTAAATTTGTTTGTTTTTCCCTTTTTTTATTATTATATAGGTATACTTCTTATCGAAGTAAAATAATTTATGCGCTTTCATACCTTGTCATTACTAGGTTATGGGCTCAATATCAAATAATTAGGAATCATTTTTATGTTAACATACGTGTATATAGTATATAATATAGGATATATATTATATACACTTTCCGATAAGGGAACTTTCCATTATGCGGACAAGCCATGTATCGGACAGTTCATAAATAATAGGTAAGACGTTATGGTTTTAAATTTATGTTTTCAGCCTACTTGCTGTCATAAATTTAAAGGCATTTTATTGTGTTTTGTGAAACTTTGTATAAAGTTTCATAACCGTTTACTATCTTGCCTATCAAAAATAAGAGTATTGCTATCGTAAAGGAGAATTGGAGATGCCAGAAACTATGACTCAAACAAAGCCAGAACAAGAAACTGTACAAATTTCTGCTAGCCAAGGACAACTTGATGTACTTGATCAGTTGTTAAAACCTGAGGTACAAGAATCATTAACAACACTAGTAGAACAGCTTCCAAAATTAACTGAGCTTGTTAACATTTTAACTAAGTCTTATGACTTCGCTCAAACTGTTGCTACTGATGAAGTATTAAAAAACGACACTGTTAGTGCAATCCAAGAACTTGTAGAACCTGTAAAAGATACAGTGAAAAGCATGGCTGCAACTGCTATCGAAGCGAAAGATCGTGCTGACGAAAGCAACGAAGTTATCGGCCTGTTCGGTCTATTAAAATTACTAAAAGACCCACAAGCACAAAAAATGTTCCGCTTTGTGAACGCATACCTTCAAGTTAGTGCAGAACGTAATAATAAATAATTTAACTTATAACAACAATTAGTAAAGACGGGGGATAACATACTATGTCAAAACAAATTGTCATCTTAGGCGCTGGTTATGGCGGTCTTCTTGCCGCTTTAAACGTACGTAAATACTACAGCAAATCAGAAGCACAAGTTACAGTGATCAACCAATATCCAACACACCAAATCATCACTGAACTACACCGCCTTGCAGCTGGTAACGTTGCTGAGCAAGCAATTGCAATGCCACTTACAAAGCTTTTCAAAGGTAAAGACATCGATCTTAAAATTGCAACAGTTGAGTCATTCTCAGTTGATAGCAAAGAAATCAAACTAGCTGGTGGCACTACGCTATCTTACGATGCACTTGTAGTTGCTTTAGGAAGTAAAACTGCTTACTTCGGTATTCCAGGACTAGAAGAAAACAGCATGGTATTAAAATCTGCTGCTGATGCAAACAAAATCTACAAACACGTTGAAGACCGTATTCGTGAATACGCGAAAACGAAAAACGAAGCTGATGCTACAATCGTAATCGGTGGTGGCGGATTAACTGGCGTTGAGCTAGTTGGTGAGCTTGCTGACATTATGCCTAAACTTGCAAAAAGCCACGGCGTAAATCCAAAAGAAGTTAAACTTCTTCTTGTTGAAGCAGGTCCGAAAATCCTTCCAGTATTACCAGACCACTTAATCGAACGTGCAACTGCTAGCTTAGAAGCACGCGGTGTTACATTCTTAACAGGTCTTCCTGTAACAAACGTTGCTGGTAATGAAATCGACTTAAAAGACGGTCAAAAAATCGTTGCTAACACATTCGTTTGGACAGGCGGCGTACAAGGTAACCCATTAATTGGTGAATCAGGTCTTGAAGTAAACCGCGGTCGTGCAACAGTTGATGCGCACCTACAATCTACTTCTCACAAAGACGTATTCGTTGCTGGAGATAGCGCTGTTGTCTTCGCTGCAGACGGTCGTCCATACCCACCAACTGCACAAATCGCTTGGCAAATGGGTGAGTTAATTGGATACAACTTATACGCAGCACTAGAAGGCAAAGCATTCGAAGAGTTCGCACCTATTAACTCTGGAACACTTGCTAGTCTAGGACGTAAAGATGCTGTTGCTACAATCGGAGCAAGCAATACTCCACTTAAAGGTTTACCAGCATCATTAATGAAAGAAGCAAGTAACGTTCGTTACTTATCACACATTAAAGGTCTATTCAGCTTAGCTTACTAATCTGAATATAAGCCCGAATCATGCCCTGCATGGTTCGGGCTATTTTTATCCGTAATTTTCTCTAACTTATTTATTCGGCAAAAGAATAATATAACCCTCTTTAATTATCAAAATATACTGACTTTTTTATGTCGAAATTGTGTATATGAAAAGAGCGGAAGTAGATATCTTCCCTACTTCCACTCTTTCACAAGAACTATTCTCCTAATTCCACTAAGCTGTAGTTCTTCTTCCCTTTGCGAATAATAATAAATCTTCCATCAAATGAATTTTCTACAGTAACATCAGTGCCTACATCCGTTACTTTTTCACCATTCATAGATATAGCCCCATTATTAATATCTTCACGCGCTTGACGTCTAGAAGGTTCAATTCCTAAATCAACTAACCACTCTACAATGTTTTTCGTCTCTTTTGAAGACTCAAATGTCGGCATCTCTTTAAATCCTTGTTCAATTTCATCAGCTGTTAACGATTTAATATCTCCGCTAAATAACGCAGCTGTAATTTTCACAGCCTGCAAAAATGCCTCTTCTCCATGAACGAATTTCGTCATTTCTTCTGCTAATACTTTTTGCGCTTCACGTTTATGAGGCTCTGTTTCTACCTTCGCTGCTAATTCATCAATTCTCTCTTTCGTTAAGAACGTAAAGTATTTCAAGTATTTAATTACATCACGGTCATCTGTATTCACCCAGAACTGGTAAAATTCAAACGCTGTTGTCTTTTCCGGATCAAGCCAAATAGCACCACCTGCTGATTTACCAAACTTCGTACCATCTGATTTTAATAATAATGGAATCGTTAATCCGAATACTTTCGCCTCATGACCTTCTAATTTACGAATTAAATCTAAACCGCTCGTAATATTTCCCCATTGATCACTACCACCGATTTGTAATTGAACATCTTCTTCTTTGTATAAATGATGGAAGTCCATTGCTTGCAAAATTTGGTACGTGAACTCTGTAAATGAAATTCCTGTATCTAAACGACTTGCGACAATATCTTTTGCTAACATGCTATTTATGCTAAAGTTTTTTCCGTAATCACGTAAAAACTCGATAATGTTTATTTTATGTGTCCAGTCATAGTTATTTACCATCTTCACTTCGCTATTCCCGCCGAAATCAAATAGCTTTTTCATTTGCGCTGTTAACGCATCTACATTATGCTGGACTACTTCTAACGTTTGCAATTGGCGCTCTGATTGACGACCACTCGGATCACCAATTGTTCCTGTTGCCCCGCCGATTAAAATAACAGGATGATGGCCAGCTAATTGGAATCTCTTCATCATCATAAAAGGAATCAAATGTCCGATATGCATACTATCGCCAGTCGGATCCACTCCGCAGTATAGTGAAATCTTTTTCTCTTCTACTAACTTACGTAAACCTTCTTCATCTGTCTGTTGATTCACAGCACCGCGCCATTCTAATTCATCAATAATATTCATCTTTTGTCATCCCCTTTATTTTTTAAAAACAAAAAGTCCCTATGTCTACGATAGACATAGGGACGATTATTCACCGTGTTACCACCCAGTTTGCATAAATAGCATAGCTATTCATACCACTCTTAGCAATAATATCGATTGCTATTCCGCTTAGCATTACCTAAGATACTCCAGAGTGTAATTCACAAGTTTGTTTGTGCTAGGTTCCACCAACCCCTAGCTCTCTTTGATAACAGTGACAAACTGCTACTGGGCTCTTTCAACGTATATTTTATTTGTTAAATTATTAGCCATTATATTGAATTGAAAACAAATTGTCAACAATATCCAAATGTTATTCCGAAATAATTCATACTTTAATACGTTTTTTTCTTCAAAGGTTACTGTAGATCTTCTCCAATAATCCTTACTTCTCGCTCTAATTTCACACCGAATTTTTCTTCAACTGTCTTTTGTACGAAATGAATTAAATCAATATAATCTTGCGCAGTTCCGTTATCAACATTCACCATAAATCCAGCGTGTTTTAAAGAAACTTCCACTCCGCCAATTCGCTTACCCTGCAGTCCTGATTCTTGAATAAGCTTACCCGCAAAATTATTTGGTGGACGCTTAAATACACTACCACATGAAGGATACTCTAACGGTTGTTTTGATTCACGCTTAAACGTTAAATCATCCATTTTTTCTTTGATTTCTTCACGCACACCTTCTTCAAGTTCAAACTTCGCTTCAAGGATAATGTAATGATTGTTCGCAAATACACTCTTACGATATCCAAATTCAAATGCATCTTTCGTTAAAGTGCATAGCTCTCCATCACCTGCCATTACAACTGCTTCTGTTAATACATAAGCTACTTCACCGCCATATGCACCAGCATTCATATATAACGCTCCACCAACTGAACCTGGAATACCACAAGCAAACTCAAGTCCTGTTAAATTGTGATCCAATGCAATTCGTGACACATCAATAATCGCTGCACCACACCCCGCAACAATCGTTGTCCCCGTTACAGTAACACCTGTAATATGAATTAAACTTACTGTAATCCCGCGAAGACCACCGTCTTTAATAATGACATTCGAACCGTTTCCTAAAAACGTAACTGGAATATTGTGTTGATTCGCATACTTGATAACTTCTTGAATTTCAACATAATTTGTAGGCGCAACGAACACATCTGCTTTTCCGCCAACTTTAATATGCGTATGATTCTTTAACATTTCATCTTGCTTCACATGACCTTCAGGCAATACTGTACTTAAATATTTATAAACCTCGTGCATATTCATTTTACGATTCCTCTATTTCTATAATCTTTTTATCCCGCTATCCACGGGCCCATAATATCCCCACATAACAATGCGCTACAAATAAAAAGCCCAAGTGGTGGATAAAGTGTACATAAAGCACACCTATAAACCTCTTAAATTATAAGAGGTTCCACTCATATTAAAATATATATCGCATAATAAAGCAACCCAAATGGGCTACTAAACTTGACATGTAACCATATAGACAACAATTTGTAAAATATATAGGTTTTTCAAAGCAATACCCTTCAATATCTTACTATACCATACGAAAGAAAAGTGGTATTTTTTTGTAATTTTTACTTTATTTTCAACAATAAAAAAAGAGCGCATCCCACAGAATGTGCCCTTTCTATACTCTTTAAATTATTTTTCGTTCTCTTCTTTTTCCTTATCAAACCATAATAGCTCATCATCATCAACTTCACCATTATAATTGATTAGAATCTCTTCGCCCGCTTTTATATCTTTGTAAGCAAAGAAGTTAAACGTATGATTCTCAAAGACAATATCATACGTTGCATTCGGCTTATATGAATGATTAAATAACATGCCGTATCCTAAAAGGAATGCCGTATGATTTACCCCATACTCAAATGCGTAGTCAGCAAGTAACGTTTTCTCAATGTGTTCATGCTGTTCATTCGGATAAGAGATAACTGGTGCTGAATGCATCAACTCACCCTTTTTAATATCACGAGTTGCAAATACACCTCTATTAAATTCTCCATCACTAAGTTCAGAAGTCTTAACTTCAATCATATGCGTCACCTATATATTTCTTTCTTCGAAGTATTTTTCTCCTTAAGCTTGGCAGAAAACGCGGAGAAAAGCAATTAAATTCCTACCAAGTGGTCGTTTAAATGCAAAAGAGCACATCATTTGCGCTCTTTTAAAGTGAAATTGTTTGTCTAAAATATTCTTTAACGACTCCACTTGCTAATTAACCGCATGTGACAGCCTTTAAGATATTACTTTCTACACTTATACGTACCAATTATTTCAATTTAAATACCGCACTAACTGGGTTATGATCACTATTTTCAAACTTTAAGTCTTTCCCTTGTACATTTACAATTTCAACATTCGGTGAAACCATAAATCCATCAATAATAGTGACAAAGTTTTCATCTTCCACATATTTCTTCACATCATCCCTTACCGTCATAACAGATGGATCTACAGCCCATTGAAATCCTCCGTCCGCAAAGTCCTTTGGTAACTCTACTAGCCATTCAGGACGCTCCTTTACAAACTTAGGATCGCTTAATTGGACATTAGAAAGTAACTGGTTCCAATCTCCGCCTAATATGACGTAATCACCATTTTGATACCACTTGTTCATATATTCTTTTAAATACTCTGCTTGTTGTTTTCTAATTTTTCCGCCCTCATCATAAGCAGATAAATGTACATTTACGAGCCTAACATACTTTCCATTATTAACAGGGATTTTATGTTCAACAATCGCTCGATCTAAATCGAATAAACGCTTCGGCCAAGGCTCCATTCCTGGTAGTTGGAACCGCGTTGCTGTTTGAACTGTATATTTAGAAAATGTACTTAATCCGCCCTCAGCATATCCCAGCGGTTTTGTGACTGGGACAGGAACCCACTTAGTATCGTAGTTCTTCCCAAATGAAGAAGCATAATCAGGTAATCCTTTTTTCAAAAGCTCATGTTCATTTACATCAAATGATCGGTGGGATTTTATATCAACTTCTTGCAATAACGTAAAATCGCTATTCTCATTTTGTAAAAATGAAAGCATATTTTTCAAGTTCACTTCAGTCTGTTCTTTACTACTCGAACCAGAACCCTTTCCACCGTCCATAAAGAAGTCTTGATCCTTATCTAATCCAGCATATCCAATATTAAATGTTGTAACTTTAAAGTCATTTCCTTGCTGCAGTACACGCTCTTTGTTATTTTCAACCTTTACGTCTAAAACATTCGCTGGTTGTTCTTTTGTAAGTGTCATATACGCTAGAAAACCACCTAGAATACCAGCTACTATTAAAATAAATATTAATACTATTTTTAAAAATTTCTTCAAAACACATGACCCCTTTTTTGTAAAATAACATTTTATTTTCTGTATTTTCAGTTAAATGAAGATAGATTAAAGACACAAGAAATATTTTACCATAAAGAAAACTTCATATCATTATATTTAGCTAACAAATAATCGTTGTACCCCTCACTGCAATTGTCTTGAAATTCAATCATAACATTTCAGAAGACAAGACTGTAAAGCAATTACAATCCACAACAGAGAAATTGCAACTTCAAAGAATATACCGATCCTACTTTTCGTTAACATATTTATTGGTAATCCAAAATAATATTTAGTACACTATAAAGTGAAACTTTAATCAGTGGGGGTTTTGTTCATCCCCCACTGATTATTAACCTTCACCAATCGGGCATTTACAGGCAGCCCGACTCCCACCTAACTTCTTTGCTCCAGCTGAATTTTGAGGTGGGAGCTTTACTGCCCGCAAATAGCGGGATAAATAGAACTTATAGGCGATGGAGTTCGCCGTAAATGCGAATTAGCTAATGACTCCTACCAGTATGGCTACTGGTAGGGGTCTATTTTTTTTGAGTACACTATTAGAGAGGTGAAGAAGTTGAAATATATTATTGTTGGCATAGCTGGTATATTAGGAGCTCTTTCCCGTTATTATTTAGGTTTTACTATCGATACGCTTTGGCATCATTCATTACCACTCGCTACATTAACGATTAACTTAATTGGTTGTTTCTTACTTGCTTTGCTAACCACCTATATCGCTCGGTTAAACATCTTACCCTCCGAAGTTATTACCGGGATTGGAACCGGATTTATCGGTTCATTTACAACGTTTTCAACATTCAGTGTAGAAACTGTACAGTTAATCAATCATTCACATTTTAGTATCGCATTTTCATATGTATCATGCAGTATGCTAGGTGGTCTAATTATGTCTGGGCTTGGCTATAAACTTGGAGATTTTTTACTACAAAAACACCTTGAGGAAGGTGAAATATCATGATTAACGCTTTATTAGTAGCAACAGGAGGATTCTTCGGTGCCATTACACGATTTGCAATTAGTAATTGGTTTAAAGAAAGAAACAAAACTTCATTTCCGATTGCTACATTCCTCATTAATATAACGGGAGCATTTTTACTCGGATATATAATTGGCAAAGGGATAACTACAAGTTGGCAATTATTATTAGGCACAGGGTTTATGGGCGCCTTCACTACATTTTCAACGTTTAAATTAGAATCCGTTCAGCTTTTCAACCGCAAAAAATTTGGCATACTATTTTTATATTTAAGCGCGACTTATATGATTGGTATCATCTTCGCATTCCTCGGGATGAAGTTAGGTGGCATATAAAAAAGCGACTCTTTTACCGGTCGCTTTCTTTCATAAAAAGTATGTCCCGCCATACGGAATTGAAAATAAACCAGCTGGATACACATCATAATGTACAATTTGCACAGGAAGCTGTGAATACGGCATATACTGACTCTGCATCATTTGCGCTACCTGTGCTTGTTGTTGCATTTGAATAGCCTGATGCACTGCCTGAACTGTCATCTGTGCCCCGGCCAATGTAATAGCTGGCCCTACTTGTCTTCCAAGGTGAAAATAATGGTTCATCATTATTCAGCTCACTTTTTATTTTTCTTCCATATCATATGTCTCTATTTCATAGTAAGTGTTTTATCGCGCTTGCTTTTTTCGAAACATCGAGAAAACAGCCACGAATAAGATCACAATAATTCCAGTAAAAACAAATAAATAAGCTAATGGAATTAAGAAAAATGGTTCGACTACAGTTCCATCTGGCTTCACTTCGGAACCAATTATATTAAACATAAGTATACATAACACGCCTAAAAATATCGGACTAGACGCCAATAAATACTTTTTCTTCATCATAACTCCTCCTTTTTATACTCTAAAATGTCACCTGGCTGACACTCTAAAGCTTCACATATCTTCTCTAAAGTTGAGAATTTAATTGCTTTTGCTTTTCCATTTTTTAATATCGAGACATTCGCCATTGTAATTCCTAATTTCTCAGATAGCTCTGTCACACTCATTTTTCTTTTCGCTAACATTACATCGAGATTTACTACAATCGTCATAACAGAGCACCTCAAATCGTTAAGTCATTATCATCTTTTATTTCACTTGCTTTTCTAATTAAATGAGAAAGTAAGGAAGTAAAAATAGATATAACGACCGAGAAGAATAAAATAAGTAACAGAATAACTAAAACGCTCGTATGATAACTTCCAGCTACAAAAATATATAGTAATGCTCCGATATATAAAACACCTTCAGTCATAGATAAAATACTAATCCTCTTTAATCGATTCGCATTTTTTACAGTAAAGGCTTTGTGTGAGGCAATATCTGAACATATTTTCCATCCTAAAAATAAAGCGCTAAAAAATGGAATTCCTGTGATCCAAATGAACAGTACGAATGGCTTATATAGTCCCTTCAAATTTTCTGAAACTAACAATACCGCTCTTCCCGTTTCTGGCCCAATATATATGCAGAACAATAAACCAAAACATCCGCAAAGAATGATAATTAACTTTAACCATAATGACAATTCTTTTTGTTTCACAAAAATCCCCTCCTGAACTAACAGCATTTATCTATTGCTGTTTTTTCAACTTTGAAGTGATAAATCCAAATAGCAACACACCAATACCACTAAAGAACAATAGGTAGCTTACTGGTACTAGGAAAAAGAAAGGTTCTACAAGAAGCCCATTATCCGCCACTTTACTAGTTGTACCGTGCATTAATAAACAGGTAACTCCTAACGATATTAGTACGATAGCTAATAAAAATTTATTTTTCATAATATATTCTCCTTTAATTTCACAATTAATTTTTCCGCATTCCTTTTGCTATCCTCATAATAAGCCCCACTGCATTATAGGTCAACAACTATTTATTGTTTCACGATAAATAGTTGTTGTTTTAATAATAAAAAAGACTATAGACTGGTCTTATCCCTGTCAAGTAGACAATATTAAAAAGACTAAGCAGCCATCGAGATTCGATATTCTATCGGAGCTCGGTGGTTGAGTCGTTTTTGGAACCGTTTATAGTTATAAAAATAAATATACTCTTCAATTGCTTGTATTAAATCTGCTTCTGTTTTAAAATGATTCAAATACAACATTTCCGATTTAAAATGGGAGAAAAATGACTCAATACAGGCATTATCATGGCAGTTTCCTTTGCGAGAGTGGCTGCCAATGATACCTAAACCTAAAAGTCGTTTGTTGTAGGCGTGAGATGTGTACTGGAATCCCTGATCTGAATGGAGAATGGTTCCACGCACATCTCTTTTTTGTGCCAACATTTCAATTGTATCTAATACAAGTTCATTATCGTTGCGCTTGGATATTTTCCAAGAAACAACTTCGTTATTATAAATATCTTGTACAACAGAAAGATACCGAAATCCCTCTTGGAATCGTAGGTAAGTAATATCTGTAACAAGCGCTTCATTTTGTTGGCGATCTTTGAATTCACGGTTTAAAACATTCGGAAAAACATTGGAATAGTTCCCTTTAAAGAAGCGACGCTTCTTTCGAATAATAGATTGAATGTTGAGCTCGCTCATTAAGCGATATACTTTTTTGTGATTTATAAAATATCCCTCTTCCTGTAAAGCGATTTTCATACGTGGATAACCATATTCCTTGTGCCTTACGTGAATAGATTGTATTACTTTTTTTAATCGTTTCTCGGATTCTAGTCGCATGTTTTTCATACTTTTTGTATGAATCCACTTATAGTAACTTGAACGATGTACACCCGCAAATTTCGTAAGCCATATAACTGGATATTTCCCCTTTAATGATTCAATGATATGATACCTCACCGTATATTTTAGTGCACCTCCATTTACAGATTCGGATACTGCTTTTTTAAATATTCAACCTGTGCCTTATAGTAGTCACGTTCCTCTTCAATCGTCTTAAAATGAACGCGTTTGCCTTTTAGAGGATTTGATATACCTTTCATTCCACCATTTTTTCCACGAGTATCTGTAATTTCACCAAATTCTTTATATTTTTTCACCCAATTTTTTAGTTGTGTAGAGCTTCTAATCTGATATTTTTCCTTTATCATATTGTAACTTCCTTCTCCGTTTAAATAACTTTGAACAGCCGCTAACTTTAATTCTTCTGAATATGTAATAAATATTGAACCTTTTTTAGTCATGAAAAATCCCCTCCAAGTAATAGTGTAACATCCATGTATGTGCATGGTCTTTTTACACTGTCTACTTAAAGGGGATAATATCAAGACAATCATTGTCTATAGTCTTTTTACTCTAAAATATTCTTTTTGGAACATACACATTCTTATCGCATTATGGTAGTTGCCATCAACGAAGAACTCATCTTGCAACTCACCTTCTACTATAAATCCGACCTTTTTATAAACGTGTACAGCTTTTTCATTCTCTTTATCGACAACTAAATATATTTTATGCATATTTAATACGGAAAAAGCGTAATCCATTGCTAAACGCGTTGCATCAGCTGCATAACCGTAACCTTGGTAACTCGGATCAATAATAATTTGGAATTCAGTTCTACGGTGAATATAATCGATTTCTACTAATTCGACCAATCCAACCATCTCATTATCTTTCTCAACGATAAATCGGCGCTCACTTTGATCATGTATATGTTTATCATATAAATCCTGCAGCTCCACAAATGCCTCATACGGTTCTTCAAACCAATACGACATAATATGTGCATTATTATTAAGTTCGTGTACAAACTTTAAATCTTCCCGTTCTAAAGGACGTAATTTTAATTCCTTACTCATTTCTATAACCTCCAAGTAAAATAACCTCTTCACTTAATTTCTCATTTTTTTTAGATTTCAAACGTCCTACTTACATTGTAAACTTTCAAGTAACTTGAAGGTCAAGATGTAAAAATAGTGCAAACAAAAGTCTGCACTACTACTCTTTCTTCAAATCCCTCATATTGGATATGTATAAAGCAATGACTAAAACAAGAATAGACCCTGCATATAACAACGTCTCCATCGGTTCATCGTGAGACACGATAATTAATCGAATTAAAGCCGTAATCCCGATATAAATAAAATACCGTAATGGAAAATGATAATTCGATTTAAAATACTTAATAATTAATGCGATAAACTCGAAGTATAAGAAGTAGACAATGATGCTTTCAACTAATTTATACGGTGTGTATTTCTTCGCTGAAAATATGTATTGAATAAAAGTAATCGTCTCGTTAATTAAAAAGATAGATAAGACAATTGATAATATGATTAACGCTATATTTAATATCCACTGCAAAACACTAGCTATATAATGATCAATATTAAATGATTTCATTTTCACTATAGACTCCCTTTCGTGTAAGTACTTGTTCATTATAACAAACTTACAATTATAGGAGTGTTAAATCAAATATGATCGTCCTCTTTCACTAGCACTTCACCATTAGGATATCTTTGCTTAATATAGTCGCTTCCCCAATCGCAAAGTACTTTTAAAACTTCTTTTAATGATTGTCCCTGTTTCGTAAGAGAATACCCAACTTTCGGTGGTACTTGATTGTATACTTTTCTAGACACAAGCCCATCTTTTTCAAGCTCTTTCAATTGCTCAGTAAGCATTTTTTGCGTAATACCAGTGACCAATCGTTTTAACTCGCCCGTTAATGCGGGATAAAAATCAAACGACTTTATTATCTCTATACAAATAGGGATTAGCAAATAATGTTACTATAACCTCAAAAAAAGAAATCTTATTTTAACTTTCCTATCGATAGGTTAACACGATAATTCCCGTACTTTAATAGTCGCCCCAGAAAGTTATCCAATTCTTCATTAGAAGCAAAATGTGTTTTTAATAAATAACATCCCTCACCACTTATACGATGCACTTCAGAAATTCCTTCTTCTCCTTGAAAGAAATTCATAAACTCTTGATGATTAACTGTTGTTACAAACAAAGTAACAAATGCAGTCACTATTTGTCCTAATTTGATTCGGTTTATTGCGATTGTATATTGTTCAATAATCCCTAAATCCTCTAATCTTCGAATTCGATTTCCTACAGCCTGCCCCGTCATATGTATTTTTTGACCAAGTTCTTTCCATTGTATTCTTGAGTTTTCTCCTAATAATTTCAGTATCTCAAAATCTGTTTGATCAATGATATAAACCAATCCTTTCATCGTGAAAGTAGAAAGCCAGAAAGTGTTTCGCCAACTTATTCTGCTTGTCGATACAATTCACTATACTTAGTTTATCCTCTTACATCACATTGTTTATCAGTTATATTTACTTATAACACAGAGGACGCAACAAAAAAATACATCTAGATTTAAAGGAGGTTACAAATATGTTATTACAAGATATTCTATCGTTCAATGAACAATTTGTAGAAAATAAAGAATACGCTCCTCGTGAAGCGACAAAAATGCCTAAAAAACGTATGGTTGTTGTTTCTTGCATGGACGCTCGTTTAATTGAGCTACTTCCAAAAGCTTTAGATATACACGATGGTGATGCAAAAGTTATCAGAAATGCAGGTGGTAAAATTGCTTCTGCTTTCGATAGTGTTATGCAAAGTGTTGTCGCATCAGTATATGATCTAAATGCAGATGAAATCTTCCTTATCGGACACCAAAGATGTGGTGCGAGCCAAACTAATCCAAAAGGAACACTTCAAAAAATATTAGATCGTGGAGTAGCTTCACCAGAAATTTTATCAGCGATTGAATATGCTGGTGTTGACCTTGAAAAATGGTTATTTGGATTCGATGATGTCAACGGTTCAACTCAAGCTAATGTTGATTTAGTAAGAAATCATCCACTTATTCCAAAAGATGTTCCTGTACATGGTTTAGTTATTGATCCTCACACAGGTAAATTAGATTTAATAGTTGATGGATATAAAGCATTAAATGGTATGAAAAATTAATTATTACTTAAATGAAGGGAAGTTATTAGATATGAATAGACAAGAAGCTACGCAAAAAATTATGGAAGCAAAAATTGCAAAAGGTTTAACATGGGAAGAAATTTCAAAAGTAAGTGAAAACTCTGAGACTTGGGTTGTAACAGCGTTATTAGGACAAGCTACAATGACACGTCCAGAAGCAGAAAAAATCGGTAAACTATTAGAATTAGATGAAGAAGTAGTTCAAGCATTAACAGTAGTTCCACTTAGAGGTCAAGTAATGCAAATGCCTCCTACTGACCCAATCTTATATCGATTATATGAAATGATGTTACAATACGCACCAACTCTTAGAGAATTAATCCTAGAAAAAGCTGGCGAAGGTGTAATGAGTGCAATTAACTTCAATCTAGGTGTGGACACACAAGAAGATCCAAAAGGTGGCGACCCTCGTATCGTGATTACACTTAACGGGAAATTCTTACCGTTCCGTACATGGTAATTAATTAAAAATCCATCTATATAATTAAAGTAATTTTATAGATTTACAAAATCCATCCTTTTTAATCTAGCTGTGTAGAAAGGATGGATTTTTACTATGAGATTCTTTTTATACAAGGGAGAATAATATGAATAAAAAATACGTCGATACGAGCTTTAGTATTCTACAGTGGTTTGTGTTTTTATTAGCAAATGCAATTGCATTGCCTATCATTATTGGTGGCATATTCCATTTATCAATAGAAGATATCTCAACATTAATGCAACGAACTTTTTTAGTTGTAGGAGTAAGTTCATTTATACAAGCATGGTTTGGGCATCGCTATCCCATAGCGGATGGGCCAGCCGGTTCATGGGTAAGTATATTTGTCATATTGGGACAAGTCGCTATGCATCAGGGACAAAGTGCAAAGGATGTATTACAACTTTTAGAAGGCGGATTAATTATTGCAGGTATATTACTCTTCGTCCTTGGTATAACAGGGCTTGTTCATCGAATTCTACGTTTATTTACACCCTTGGTTACAGGAACTTTTCTTTTAATATTATCTCTTCAGCTTAGTGGTGTGTTACTAAAAGGAATGATGGGATTACAAGGAGCTGTAACTCATCCTGATTATACAACGGCTGCTATTGCGCTCTTTGTTTTTGCCCTTATTACTTTCTTATCAATTAAAGGGAACGGATGGATGAAAAGTTACGCTGTGTTACTTGGAATTTCATGTGGTTGGCTTTTGTATGCTGTATTAGGAAAATCATCTCATATGCCTTCACACACACCGTTAGTTAAGTTACCAGAGCTATTTTCTTGGGGCACACCTAGATTAGATATTGGAATGGCTCTAACTGCAACTTTATTTACATTTCTTTTAGTTGCAAATACAATCGCTGCTATTTCGGCTGTAAAACAAGTGGCTCCGTTATCTAAAGAAAATGAAAAGCAAATACTGAACCGCGGCGTGTGGGCCGGAGGTATATCGCATATTATCTCGTCGTTGTTTTCTACAATTGGAATTGTACCATTACCTGCATCAGCAGGATTCATTCAACTAACAGGACAAAGAAAAGTGAAGTCGTTCCTTATAGCAAGTCTTATATTAGCAGGAATTTCTTTTATTCCTTCAATTGTAAACTTTATATCCTTGCTACCAGGTCCTATTGCTAATGCCGCACTTTTAGCAACATTTGTCCAAGTAATAGGCATTTCATTTCAATCCATTTTACGTGAAGAATTAAATCAACGCCGATTAACTATATTAGGAATTTCATTATTAATCAGTTTGGGAATAATGTTTCTTCCAGAAAGTGCGTTTAGCGGAATTCCTTCTTCCTTACAATATGTTTTAAGTAATGGATTACTTGTGGGTACCATGCTTGTCATTCTATTGGAACAGTTTTGGAAAGAGTAAAATTTGTGACTAAGTAAAAAAGCGCCCTGCTTACAGGGCGCCTTTTTATACCTAATGACTAATACTAGCAGTTGGGTATAATGTTGTTCCTCCAATTGAAACTTTTATTTCATTTGTTAATGGAACATTTTGTTCATTAATAATTGTTCTCCACCATTCCCATGCAAGACCAGTACATTCTCTTGCTACGATTTTTATATTTTTTGAATTTGGTGGAAGAGGGATAACTGTAGAGTAATGAGCCGTTTTGTCTTTGCCGCTACCATCCCATGTTTTATGTGTTAGTACTTCTTTACCATTTTGATCAAATGTGAATTCATCCCAAGATACATCAAATTGCGCAACGTAAGCACCGTAATGATCCAGTGTCATTTTAGCACTTGAATATTCTGTAGTTGTCGTCTCGATATAATCTGTATTGTTATGAACAGCAGCAGTTGCATTATCTTTTAAAAAAGTACTTGTATATGAAATTGGGTATGCTGGATTTTTAAGACTTAATTCAGCATTATCTTTAATGATATTTCGGATTTCATTGAAATCTTTAGTAACAACCTTGTTATGCTCTTTCGCATCTCCGCCTAATACTACAGCAGTAAAGGTACTTTCTTCAAAAATATCTTTGTACTGTCCATTCGTTTCGACGCTGTTATTCTTAAGTAAGGCTTTAAAAGCAGCTTGTACATCTTTGCTCTTAGATGTTGTTTCTAATTTTACATAAACAGTTCTACCATAAGCTACATTTGAGACCATAACAGGTGGAGCCGAATTACTTACACCTTTACGAGTTAACTCACCAAAAGTAACACTATTATCAAAAAGATCGGATGGATTGTTAGGTAGTTCAGCACTTACGGTATAAAATATTTGCTTATATGCCGCTACCATCACTTTTTTCTCTCCATTTGCAACCGCATTAAAATCAATGTTTAGACTGTTATCAAGATATTTGGCGTTAACGTTAAGGGCACTTGCGATTTGTGATTTACTATAAACCATAGATTCTGTATACTGCATTCTTGCGGGTAACGTATGTGTTTTAGAATACTTTTCATTCCAAGTAGATACTAAATCATCTACTGCTCCAGCCACATTACCATATGTCGGATTCTGGACAGTAATTGTATTTTCTTTTCTCATGCCAGGTAAGTCTATACTAATATTTAAAGGCTTTCTCTTAGCCACTAATAAACTAGGTTGATTGTCTGCAAAAGCTTTATTTGCAAGTTGTACCGCTCCTGGATACGTACGATTCGCCACAGAATCAATAATCGAAATATCGACTGGTGAAGTTGTAAGTGATTTTTTCTCGCGTTCCACTACTACAAATTTACCATTTGAATTGATACTTTCTTTCGGAACAAAACTCTCTACTTTATCACCATTTACAGCTAAAACCCCTTGATTATTATATTTAAGATTTGCTATACCAGTATCAATGCCACTAGCATTTTTGGTTACATCAGTTGTATTACCTGCTTGTGTTTCTGCGAAGGAAATAGATGAATAATTAATAGTGCATAGACTAACTAATAAACACGCAAGGAACTTTCTTCTTTTAGTGTTTTTCTTAATATTCAGAAAAATCACCCCGTTCTTTTTTTAGTAAGATATGATAATGATTGATAAATGATAGCTAACTAATAAACCTACATAAATGCTTTCAAAAGTTCTTGAATTAACGGGATTACGCCACCTACAAATTTCAAAACTGCCATTGCGATTTCCATATTATTTCCTCCTTTTTATTGCTACGAAAATGTGATTTATCTTTATGCCCTCATTATAGTGACCCCTTACACTTTTATCAATACACTCTTATATGCAATATTACATACAAAAAAAACAAGCTGAATTCTTATAAAAAGTTATACAGAGATAAATTTTTCGTTTGGTAAATACTTGAAAATGCGAAGCGTTCCTTTGCATTTCATGAGTAATTTACAAGTTTATTGTTGGAAGCATCGCAGGACCGGAAGTAATGAAATACATGTAGGACTGTTACGAGCAGCCAGAAATATTAAGAGTTATCATGGGCAACCGCATTAAAAAAAGCTGCTGCCTATAAAATACAGACAGCAACTTCAACTAGAGTAGCAGGCATGATTTACACAAGCTACAGTATTTTTTGACATACTCATTTTTCACATTTTGTAACTAATAAACAGCGATTGGCCCATAAGGACCCTTGATAATTTCTATTTTTGTTTCAAAAATATCTGTCAAAATTTCCGGGTCCATAACCTCTTCTACTGTTCCAAAAGCAGCAATTTGTCCATCTTTCATAGCACAAATTTTATCAGAATATTTGGCCGCAAAATTTATGTCATGCATAACAGTCAAAATTGTTCTTCCAAATTCATTAGCCGCACGTCTCAAATGCTCCATCATTTGAACAGAACGAGCAACATCAAGGTTGTTCAGAGGCTCGTCTAAAAGTACATATTCAGTCTCTTGGCACAATACCATCGCTACATATGCCCTTTGTCTTTGACCACCAGAAAGCTCATCTAAATATCTATTCTCTAAACTAGTTAAATGCAAAAAATCGATATATTTAGAAATAATAACTTCATCTTCTTTAGTTAATCTTCCCTTTGAATAAGGAAAGCGCCCAAATCCAACTAGTTGTCTAATAGTAAGCCTAGTTACAAAATGATTTTCTTGTCGCAATATAGTCAAAATTTTTGCTAAGTCTTTTGATTTGGATTCAGAAACATCCATGTTTGCTACCTGAATTTGACCTTCATCTATATCTAAGAGTCTTCCAATCATCAAAAGTGTCGTGGACTTTCCAGCGCCATTTGGTCCAATTAAAGAAGTAAAGCCCGCTTTTGGTATTTCAATATCCAAAGGTCCTATTTTTACCTTATCAGTATAGAACTTTTTAACATTATCAATTTTTATCATAAAGCCCTCTTCCTTAAAACTATAGTTAAGAATATGATTCCACCAAATAATTCAATAATAACTGAAACTACACCTTGAGCATGGAATACATGATACATTAAAAAGTATGCACTCGTCATTATCAAAAATCCTATAGCAAAAGCCATTGGAAAAATATATCTATGATCATAAGTTGACGCCGCCTGATAACTCAAAGTTGCTACTAAAAAGCCGTAGAAAGTAAGTGGCCCAATTAGAGCTGTTGAGATGGACATTAAAATAGCTACTAATACAAGCGTATAAATTACACTAGGTTGATATTTAACCCCAAAAGAAGTAGCAACATCCTTTCCTAGTGACAAAACATTCAAATTCTTAGAATGAGCCAAAATTAATACTGCTACAATTATGACCATAGGAATTACAATAGGAAAATATGCAGGATCTGCATGATTAACAGAACCAAATAACCTTGCTTGTAAAATATCAAACTCTGAAGGCGCAAGTAGTTTTCTCATGAAAGTTGACACAGAATTTAGCCCGGTACCAATAATAATTCCAACTAAAAGCATAAGTTGTAAATTCCCGTATTTACCGGAAAGTAACCATCCATAAAGTATCAAACTCATGAAGACCATAACAACAACTTGAAATAAAAATGATCCAATTCCACTAAAATTTATCAATGCACTAGCACCAAAGAAGAATATTGTACTCGTTTGAATTGCTGAATAAAGTGATTCGAAACCTAAAAGCGAAGGAGTAATAATTTTATTATTCGTAATAGATTGGAAAGCAACTGTCGACAAACTATGACAAACTGCAGCAATAATCATAGCAACAATAGCTACTATCCTTCTCTTAACAACTGGGATAAAAGAAGGTGAATCTATCGGAACTGGATTGTTATAAACTAAAAGTCCATATGAAGAAAGAAGACCTAAAGCAATCAATGTTATCAGTAAAATCCAATAACGTCTTGCTTCCTTCTTAGAACGAAAAGCACTAGCTGATCTATTTTCATTATGAAGGCTAGAATCGATTTCGACATTTTCTTTATTTTTATATTCTAATGTGATCATCGTAGCCTCCTTGGTTTTCTTTGCCTCAATAAAATAGTAATAAACACGACTGCTCCCACTGTTGCAAGTATTAAAGAAACAGGTACTTCAAAAGGCTTTATAATTGTTCGAGAAATGATGTCACAGGCAGTTATTGTCCCCATTCCGATCACGCACACCCAAGGTAAATTACTCCTAAGATCATCACCTCTAAACATTGAAACAATATTTGGAACAATTAATCCCAAGAAAGGTAAGTGTCCAATAACAGCTGCAACAATTCCAACTGCAACAGAGATAAGGCCAGTCCCAAAAAGAACAATTCTATTGTAATTAACTCCAAGGCTTGTTGCGACATCTTCTCCTAGTCCAGCTAAAGTCAATCTATTAGCATACATAAAAATAAGCAAAGTAATGATAACAATCAGCCATAAATATTCATATCTTCCAACCTGAACGTTAGCAAATGAACCTACAAACCAAGTTTCAATACTTTGCGTCATTTGAAAAAGGAGTCCCAAAAAAGTAGACACTGCAGAAATAACTGCTCCAAGCATCAATCCAATAATCGGGACAATTAAAGACGAACGAAGTTTAACTCTTCTTAAAAATAAAAAGAAAATCATAGTTCCTATAAAAGAAAAAATGATTGCACCAGTCATTCTTTGAACTAAAGTCGGGGCAGGGAATAATAAATATACAAAAAGCAGGCCTAAGCCTGACCATTCAATAGTCCCCGTTGTAGTAGGTTCAACAAAACGATTCTGTGTAATGAGTTGCATTACGAGTCCTGCCATCGCCATTGCAGCACCAGTAAGCATTAATGCAACTGTTCTCGGAACACGAGTTATGAAAAACATCTCCATTCCGTCCTCTTGTCCGCGTATATCATAAACTCCAGTAAACAGTGATATAATCCCTAAAATTATAACAACTATAATCGCTATTATAAAAGGTTTTGTCCATAATTTATTGTGATTATAAAACTGGGGTTGAGAAGTATTCTCAACCCTAGAAATTATATTTTTTGACACTGTTTCGTACTCCTTTACACTACTTAGCTAAAGTTTTTGCAATATTACCAAATAACTCTATGTAAGTCTGAATTGATTCATTTGTGTAAGTATCTTCTGGTGCATAAACAACCTGTTTTTTAGAAACAGCAGTTGTGTTTTGAAGAGCAGGTGATTTAGAAATAACATCTTTAGCAGGAGCTGAAGTAGCAGCATCAGATGTTGCAGCATCACGATCTAATACGAAAAGCCAATCAGGATTTGTTTGTGCAATAGCTTCAACAGAAACGTCATCACCTTTATGACCTGCAGTAGAATTAGACACTTCTAGTGCTGGAGTCCAACCGAAAATCTCATACATTGGTCCCCAAACGCGACCAGAGTGAGGAGCAGCAAAACCAATATTCCCACCAGTAACAATAACACTCATAACTTTATCTTTTCCATTATAAGCAGATTTTGCAGTTTCAATAGATTTATCAAAATCAGCTACTAATTGTTTAGCTTCTTTATCTTTATCAAAGATTTTTCCTAAAGTAATTGTAGAACTTTTAAGTCCATCTACTAAATTTTTCCCAGGCGTAGTAGATTTCTCAGAAACATCAACATTAAGATCAATAACAGCTGCATTTGGCACTAATTTTTTGATTTCTTCGTAATGGCCAGCAAATCTTTGACCAACGATTACAAGTTCAGGGTTTGCAGCTGCTATAATTTCAAGATTTGGTTCGCGGTGATTTCCAATATTTTGAACTTTGCTATCCTTTACATATGCTGAATCTGCAGGCATTACATCCTTTGGAGCAGCCGCTAATTTAATTCCCCAATCAGCTAAAGTTTCAAAAGTTCTATTATCCAAAGCAACTACATTTTTTGGATTTACAGGGACTTTAACAGTTCCATGTGCATCAGTGATTTCAACCGTTTTTGGCTTATCACTACTATCACCTTTATTAGCTTTCGAAGTTTCCTTACTTGAATCTGAGCAAGCTACTAACATTAAAGTGAAAATTGCTAGAATACTTACTAATTTTAAAAGCATAGTTTTTTTCATACGTATACTCCTTATAATGTAATTTAGTTCGAAAATGATAACGTCCATAGATTAAATTAGATAGTAACCTTTATGCATCTAAATCGCTATTGATAATCATTTTCATTTGAACATCCTGTTAATAAGTATAGTCATTAATTATGTGAAAATCTTGTGAATGGTGCGAGTTAATAAAATTAAACATAAATTAGATACAGTCTCATCTAATGCGCACCAGAGTCATCCCCCACACGTACTAATCAATAGATTGGGCACCTTATAAACCATGATTCCTACTGCAAAAAAAATGACCATTAATAGCTAATTTTTTCATAATCCATTGCCTGGTAGCAATATTCTTTTTATAGTTTCCGTCTTTTAATATTTCTCAGAAACTATTTGATTATCAGATTTAATAGAAAAAACGAGTAAAACTGAATGAAGCAGTTTTACTCGTTTTTTCTATTATGCTAGATATTGTTTATTATGACAAACTGTACTTTACCTATTATCTTATTTTTATCATTCAACCATTGAATAGCCCCTGCCATGTATCGTTTGAATATACCTGTCTTTCTTCTCGCACTTTAACTTTTTTCTTACATACCCAATATATAAGTCTACTACATTTGGATTTACTACTACGTTAAATCCCCAAACCTGATTCAAAAGCATTTCACGGCTCAATATTGTATTTTTATTCTTGATTAAAAATACAAGTAAATCATACTCGCGCTTAGTAAGCGAGAGATTTTTACCACCTTTTTTCACAATATTGCTAGATGCATCAACAAAGAGATCTTTAAACTGAAAAAAGTTTGTCTCATTTTGCTGGATACAGTCACTTCTCCTTAAAATAGCTTGAACCCTTGCTACTAATTCTTCTTTCACAAATGGTTTTCTTATATAATCATCTGCTCCTGCTTGTAGCCCTGCTATGCAATCCTTGCTAGAAATATTGTCGGTCACAATAATGATCGGTGTCGTTTTAACAAGTCGTATTTGTCTGCAAATTTCTGGTCCCGATATACTTAATGAATCCCAATCCAATATGATAATATCCCAATCTTGTTCATATATTATATTTAAACCTTGGTTTTCATTGTGAAGTTTTAAAATGAAATAGCCTTCTTGCGTTAGACCGCTTACGATTTTCTTTGCAAAAGACCGTTCATTCTTAATTACCAACACCTGCTTCACCGATGGTTCACCTCTACTTCAATATAACTTAGTTAGATAAAAAATTATCCCAAAAAAATAATTTAAGATTTATAAATATTAAATTCCTAAAACAAGCCATTATAACAGTTTATTAGGATAACTCTATACAATCTTACAATAGATATGGATAAAAACACAAAATATATGAAGATTTAAATAAATGTTATTTAATCATTAAGGGGCAGCTATAGTATCTACCTGCTTATCATCAATAACTATTTCTTCACTTTCTGTTTCAGGGGTACCGCCCCATCCCCATCAACTTAAGCATTTTATAAAACCACAAAACAAAAAGAACCATAACCCCGCCAATCTGGCAAAGTTATGGTTCATATCATACAAAATAAAAAACCACCAAATATGTATTGGTGGAGACGGTGGGAGTCGAACCCACGTCCAAAAATATCGGCACTTAAGCTTCTACGAGTGTAGTCGATATATTAGCATTTCGCGAACTCTTCGGCCTATCGACAGGCTTCCAAGTTGCTAGTCTGATTGTTCTCTTCCTTCGCCCTCAGACGGCGAACTCCGGCGTAGTCCACTTAGTTTGAGTCCCTTACCCTACCACATGGACGATGGAGGGAGGAACCTTTAGTGCAATTAAGCAGCTAAAGAAAGATTGTTTTGTTTGCCAATTATAGGCTTTGACGTTTTAACGAGGCCGATCCCCTCGACTCGCAACCTAAGCTCGAACTATCCCTGTCGAATCCGTAACGTCCCCATGATAAAAATGGAGCATACGAAGAAATATCGTGATAGCTACTAAGAGCTGTTTTTCAATGTGCAACAATCTTACATAAGTTATTATATCATACGCGCGCCGTTTTACAAATGTAAATATCTGTATTACATCTTTTGACGATCACGGAACACGCGTGCAATTTCACGTTTAGCTTCTTTCTCTTTTAAATCGTGACGCTTATCATATTGCTTCTTACCTTTTGCTAAACCAAGTGCCATTTTCGCAAATCCATTTTTCAAATAGATTCTAACTGGAACTAATGCATATCCTGTTTCTTTTGCGTAACCTGCTAGCTTATCAATTTCTTTTTTATGAAGAAGTAACTTCCTTGTACGTAGCGGATCGTGATTGAAACGATTCCCTTGTTCATATGTATTAATATGCATATTATGAACCCATACTTCACCGTTATGTATACGTGCAAACGCATCTTTCAAGTTCACGCGTCCAGCGCGAATCGACTTAATTTCCGTTCCTTGAAGGACAAGCCCTACTTCGTATGTTTCTTCGATGAAATAATCATGAAATGCCTTTTTATTTTGCGCAATAACCTTACCTGTACCTTTTGGCATATAACGTCCCTCCTCTATTTTTACCATTGTAACAAATGTAAACAAAAAGCGAAAGTGGCTCGCTCAGAATGTGAGGTGGATGGAGCTTCTGACCTTGAGGCGTTCTTTGCCTCCTGGGAAGAAGCGAAGCCACCGAACACTCTAGCCACTGTAGCTAGATTAAACAAAAAGCGAAAGTGGCTCGCTCATAATGCGAGGCGAAGCCACTCTTTTCTTACTTGCGCTTTTTCTTTTTCTTCTTGAATCCTGGTACATTTTCAAAGAATCCTTTTTTCTTCTTGCCATTACTATTACTATTACCATTACTATTACTATCTTTTTTCCCTGGCTGACTAGCGGATGTGGATGCTGATGCTTTTCCTTTTCCTTGGCCACCACGATCAAACTTTCTTCCTGTGCCGCGTTCGCCACCGCGCTCATTACTACGCTCGCTACGTCCACCGCGTTTCTTTCTGCCTGTTCTTGGCTGTTCAATCACAACTGGACGATCTTTGAACTTGCGACGAGGTGTGCCTTTCATGCCAACGATTTCAAAGTCGATTGCTCGCTCGTCTTTATTTACGTTAATAACACGAATTGTAATTTCGTCACCGATGCGGAATACGTTACCTGTACGTTCTCCAATCATCGCAAAATGTTTTTCGTCATAACGGTAGTAATCATCTGTTAAATAGCTAACGTGTACAAGACCTTCAATTGTATTTGGAAGCTCTACGAATAAACCGAAGTTTGTTACAGAGCTAATCATACCGTCATACTCTTCACCGATCTTATCAACCATATACTCTGCTTTTTTCATTTCGTCTGTTTCACGTTCTGCTTCAACAGCGCGGCGTTCCATATTAGAAGAGTGCTCTGCAATCTCAGGTAAGTTTTCACGCCATTTCGCTTGCGTTTCGTTGTCTACTTTACCATTAATGATGTATTCACGAATCAATCTATGAACAATCGTATCTGGGTAACGACGAATTGGCGATGTGAAATGCGTGTAGAACTCAGTTGATAAACCGAAATGTCCTAAGCTGTCCGAATCGTAACGTGCTTGCTTCATAGAACGAAGCATAACTGTTGAAATGACTACTTCTTCTGGCTGACCTTGAACCATTTCAAGAATTTGTTGCAGCGCACGAGGATGTATTTCGTTCGCACGTCCTTTTACTGCATATCCGAAGTTTGTTACAAACTCGAAGAAACGCTCAAGCTTATCTTCTTTCGGATCTTCATGGACACGGTACATAAACGGTACGTTCATCCAGTGGAAGTGCTCTGCTACTGTTTCGTTCGCAACAAGCATAAACTCTTCAATTAACTTCTCTGATACAGAACGATCACGCATTACAACATCAGTCGGTTTTCCTTCTTCATCTACTAGTACTTTCGCTTCTTTAAAGTCAAAGTCAATCGCACCGCGGCGCATACGTTTTTCACGTAAAATTTGTGCTAACTGCCCCATTTCTTTAAACATTGGTACTAGCGGCTCGTAACGTTCAATTAGCGCTTCGTCTTCATCTTCTAAAATGCTTCTTACGTCAGCATACGTCATACGCTCTGTCGTTTTAATTACACTTTGGAAAATCTCATGCTTTACAACATCACCTAGATTGTTGATTTCCATTTCACAAGATAGTGTCAGACGGTCTACTTTCGGATTTAATGAACAAATACCGTTTGATAAACGATGCGGAATCATCGGAATTACACGGTCTACAAGATATACACTCGTTGCTCTCTCCGCTGCTTCAACATCAATTGGAGAACCTTCTTGAACGTAATGACTTACATCCGCAATATGAACGCCAAGCTTATGGTTACCGTTCTCAAGCTTCGTTACTGTAACAGCGTCATCTAAGTCTTTCGCATCCGCACCATCAATTGTAACAATCATTTGATCACGTAAATCACGGCGATCTTTTATATCTTCTTCTGAAATCGTTTCTGGTACACTGTTTGCATGTTCCATCACTTCTTCAGGAAATGCTAAAGGTAAATGATGTTTATGAATGACAGATAAAATATCTACTCCTGGGTCATTTTTATGACCTAGAATTTGAATAACTTCACCTTCTGCGCTTAAACGGTTCTCTGGGTAGCCCGTAATTTTCACAACTACTTTATGGCCTTCTACAGCGCCCATAGATGCACTTTTCAAGATAAAAATGTCACTTGTCCAGCGTTTATTATCAGGTATAACAAATCCAAAGTTCTTTGACTCTGTATATGTACCAACTAGTTCCTTCGTTCCACGCTCTAAAATACGAACAATCGCGCCTTCTTGGCGTGATCCACTTGATTGCGCGCTAACACGTGCTAATACTGTATCACCATGAAGTGCGCCATTTAATTCTGTAGGCGGGATGAAAAGATCATCATCTCCTGTTTTCTTCTCTTCTGGAACGACGAACGCAAAACCACGTGCGTGCCCAATTAATTTACCGCGTACTAAATTCATTTTTTCTGGAAGACCGTAGCGGTTACTACGTGTGCGGATAACAAGCCCCTTCTCTTCCATCATTACAAGTGCCTTTACGAAATCTTTAAAGCCCTCAGAGCCTTCGATTCCAAATGCAGCTTCTAATTCTTGTATCGTTAACGGTTTATACGCTTCTTCCCTCATAAATAATAACAACTTATCAATATGTTCTTGCATGATTTCTTCCAAGCAGAAATACCTCCTTTAAACCCTTATATTATTTAGTGTATCCGAAAGATGGGGGATGTATAAAGTGAAACTTTAATCATCTCCCAATGATTTTTTACAGCTTTCATAAAGTGTAACTTTAATCAGTGGGGTTTTGTCCCTTCCCACTGATTATTAGCCCACACCAATTGGGATAATAAATTCCCTTATGAAAAAAAGAGGCAACTAGATCTTACCAATCCAGTTGCTCCAAGAAGTTATATACATCCTCATGTAGCACATCACGTTCTTTATCAAGTGTAATGACATGCGTAGAGTCTTCATACCATTTAATGTCTTTTAACGTAGATTCTACACCGTTATAAATAATGTTAGCACTATCTGTATTAATCATCTCATCATGACGGGCTTGTACAACGAATGTTGGAGCATAAATCATATCAACATTATTGCGTACGTCACGAATCAACTCCTGTAATGCTTTTAATGTATTCATTGGTGTCTGTTTAAATTCAAACATTTCCTGCTCAATTCGTTCTGGTGATTTTTGCTCACGCTTTTTATATTCGCGGGCATATGCCAATATACCTTGGTACATAATTTCTTCACTTTTAATGTACATCGGTGCACACATTGGTACAACACCTAAAATCGGTAATGTATAAGCAAGTTTTAATGAGAATACTCCGCCTAATGATAATCCAACCGCAGCTATTTTCTCGTAACCTTGATCTTTTAAATGCTGGTAGGCATTCATTACATCTTTCCACCAGTCTTCAGGGCCTGTATGAACAAGCTCTTGTGGTGGTACGCCGTGTCCTTTATAAATTGGCGCATGACAAGTATAGCCTTTCTTCTCTAAGAAACGCCCTAGCATGCGTACGTCAGCTGAGTTCCCTGTGAATCCATGTAATAATAAAACAGCGCGGTCTCCACCTTCAAATGTAAATGGTTTCGGAGATGCTAATTTCATCATGTACTTCTCCTCTTTCTCTTCTGTAATCTAGTCGTATTCTTTCTATTCTTAGTGTACCATATTTATAATTCTATAATCTAATTAGAAACTTTTTTTGAATAACAAATCAAAAAAAGAAGAACCATTAGCATAATCCGCTAACGCTTCTTCTTTTACTTTTATAAGTTTAAGTACGTAACAGCAATTGTTAGTACAAAGAACAACACAGCTAAAACAACTGTAACACGGTTTAATACCGCTTCAATTCCACGTGCTTTTTGCTTACCAAATAATTGCTCTGCACCGCCTGAAATTGCACCTGAAAGGCCTGAGCTATTACTAGACTGCATAAGTACCATAACAATCATTAAAATCGATACAATAATAAGTAAAACAGATAATAACGTATGCACTTGGCGTACCTCCTACAAAGATTCAGTTATTTTAAATGTAGCATAAATCCTATAGAAAAGCGAGAGCTATAGAATCGCTCTCGCTTTTCTTCTATTACATAAACACCATTGCGAATAACGGTCCAAGCAAACATGTCAAAATTGCTGTTAATGTCATTGTTACCGATCCAATAACACCTTCATGCTCATTATTTTTCATCGCTCTCATAACACCCATAATATGAGATGCACATCCAAAGCCAATCCCTTTACCAACTGAGTTTGTAACACGGCTCCATTTTAATAAAATTGGTCCTGAAATCGTTCCAGTAATCCCTGCGATAACGACGAAGGCCGCTGTTAAGGACGGGACACCACCAACTTGTTCAGATACACTCATCGCAACTGGCATTGTCACTGATTTTGGTAAAGAAGATAAAATTAAGCTTTTATCTGTTCCCATAAGTGTGGCGATAGCCAAATCACTTGCAATAGCAACTGTTGTACCTACTAATACCCCACCAGCAATTGGTACAACATATTTTTGCAGAACATGACGTTGTTTATAAAGCGGGATTGCAAATGCTACAACACCTGGTCCGAGTAACTTCGCAATCCAGCCACCACCACTTTCCATATAATTTTGATATGGTATATCAAGCATTATAAATAAGAAAGCCATTAATCCTGTTGCAACAAGCATTGGAATGGTAAATGGTGTTGGAAATAATTTGTAGATTTTTTTAGATAATTGATATAATAGCACCGTAAAAAGAACCCAACCGATTCCGATTAATATTTGGCTCATTGTGTCTCTTTTTCCTTTCTATTCGCAAGATATTGTCCTGTATGTCCTGCGACAATAATAATTAAAAACGTACTCGCTACAACTGTAATGAAAAGAGAAATTCCTTTACTCATAAAAAAAGCACCGTAATTCATTAAGCCAAGCGTTGGCGGAATTAATAAAAACGGCATAATAGCAACGAGTGTTTCTGCTCCTAAATCAAACCATTTCACTGGAAGTACTTTTAGGCTAAGAAAAACAAGCAGGAGGAACATCCCAATCAAACTTCCTGGAATCGGAATATTCAACATTTCTTGCACCCAATTTCCAACCATATAAAATACATAAAGAGCAGCAATTTGGACAAGAATCTTTGTAAGTTTCATGTTCATCATCCCTCATGTTTATACGATCTTCTGTTAATATCCTTATCATAGTATAAATTGTAAAAACCTGCAATTTATCAAATCAACAACGAAAATCCACTATATTATACGCTTACACCCTTGATATGACTGCGTTTCCGCATATAATTTATGTCAAAAACCTTGACCTAATATACAAAGTTTATATATTCTGAATTTTGATGGGTATTATTTCAATAAAATAAAATCCTTCACTCCATTTTTCTTCTGCCTTCTCTCTAGCACACATATATATAGATAGGTGGTGAACATATGTCTAAAAAAATTCTTATTTTTTGTGATCCAATCGCGGCTAACATTGTATTACAATCCGCATCCAACATGTACATATACCCGTTAAATGTAACTCAGTATTCCATCGTTACACCTGACATGGCTGAATACATCGAGGCCAAAGGAAAGGCCTCTCTCGTCAAACCTCTATTCGATCATTACTACTATAGGATATTACGAAAAAATTTTACCACAATTAAAAGGCTGCCCTTTTCATGACACGATACCGATATTAGCTTTACTTGATAATTCTATGTTTACCTACTACAAATCACCAATTACCGTCATGACCGAATCTTACGCTCAAGGAGCAAGCATCGGTGATTTCCGCTCTTTAGTAGGATCAAGCCCATTCACCAATCGGCCCTCGCAGCAAATTGCTATCGATTTTGATTATAATCTCTTCTTCAAATACTTCATGTCACTTATGACGGACGAACAATTTTAGCATAAAAAAACAGACCGTGATTTCTCACGGTCTGTCGTTATTTTCTACAATTATCGTTTGATATTGTAGAAAGATTGTAAACCAGCGTAAACAGCGATTTCGCCTAGCTCGTCTTCGATACGTAATAATTGGTTGTACTTAGCAATACGGTCAGTACGGCTCATAGAACCAGTTTTGATTTGGCCAGCGTTAGTTGCAACTGCGATGTCAGCGATTGTAGCATCTTCAGTTTCACCAGAACGGTGAGATACAACTGCTGTGTAACCAGCACGTTTAGCCATTTCGATTGCTTCGAAAGTCTCAGTTAAAGTACCGATTTGGTTAACTTTAATTAAGATTGAGTTAGAGATACCTTTTTCGATACCTTCAGCAAGTTTTTGAGTGTTAGTTACGAATAAATCGTCACCAACTAATTGTACTTTATCACCGATACGCTCAGTTAATAATTTGTGACCATCCCAGTCGTTTTCGTCTAGACCATCTTCAATAGAGATGATTGGGAAGTCTTTGCAAAGCTCTTCGTAGAAATCAACCATTTCTGCAGAAGTTAAGCCAGTACGGCCTTCGCCTGCAAGGTCATATTTACCAGTTTCTTTGTTGTAGAACTCAGAAGAAGCAACGTCCATTCCTAAGAATACGTTCTCTCCAGCTTTGTAACCAGCTTTTTCGATAGCTTCGATGATTACTTCTAATGCTTCACGGTTAGAACCAAGGTTTGGAGCGAATCCACCTTCGTCACCTACTGCAGTGTTAAGACCTTTGTCATGTAATACAGCTTTAAGTGCATGGAATACTTCAGCACCCATACGGATTGATTCTTTGAATGTTGGAGCACCAACTGGTAAGATCATGAACTCTTGGAAGTCAACGTTGTTATCAGCGTGAGAACCACCGTTGATGATGTTCATCATTGGAGTTGGTAATTGTTTTGCATTGAATCCACCAAGGTAACGGTATAATGGAAGACCTACGAAGTCAGCTGCTGCGTGAGCTACTGCCATAGATACACCAAGGATAGCGTTAGCACCTAGTTTACCTTTGTTTGGAGTGCCATCTAATTCGATCATAGCACGGTCGATACCAGCTTGGTCAGTTACGTCGAAACCAACGATTTCTGGAGCGATTGCTTCGTTAACGTTGTTTACTGCGTTCATAACACCTTTACCAAGGTAACGAGATTTGTCACCGTCACGTAATTCTACTGCTTCGTGCTCACCAGTAGATGCACCACTTGGTACGATAGCGCGTCCGAATGCGCCGCTTTCTGTGTAAACTTCTACTTCTACAGTTGGGTTACCACGAGAGTCAAGGACTTCGCGAGCATAAACATCAATAATTGTTGACATAATAAATTCTCTCCTTTTTATATAAGCAAATTATTTAATAATTGTTTTACCTGTCATTTCTTTCGGTTGTTCCACATTTAAAAGTGTAAGCATTGTTGGGGCGATATCTCCTAAAATACCACCTTCACGAAGCTCTACATCATTTTTTGTAACGATGAAAGGAACCGGGTTAGTTGTATGAGCTGTCATTGGGCCACCATCAGCAGTTAACTCCTGATCAGCATTACCATGGTCAGCAGTAATAAGTGCTACACCATCTTTTGCAAGAATCGCTTCTACAACTTTTCCTAAACATTCGTCAGTTGCTTCTACTGCTTTAATTGTTGGTTCCATCATCCCAGAATGGCCAACCATATCACAGTTTGCAAAGTTAAGAATGATAACATCATGTTTATCATTTTCGATGTCATTTACTAAAGCGTCCGTTACTTCATAAATGCTCATTTCAGGTTTCAAGTCATACGTTGCAACCTTCGGTGAGTTAATTAAAATACGCTCTTCTCCTGGGAATTCAGCCTCACGACCACCGCTAAAGAAGAATGTAACGTGCGGATACTTTTCAGTTTCCGCGATGCGAAGTTGCTTTAATCCCGCTTGCGCAACAACTTCACCTAATGTGTTATCAAGGTTCATTGGCTTGAATGCCACGTAACCATCTACAGTTTCACTGAAATGTGTCATACAAACGAATTCAGGAATGTGAGGTACTTTTTCACCACGATCGAACTCACGGAAGTCTTCGTTTGTAAATACACGAGCAATTTGAATTGCACGGTCTGGACGGAAGTTATAGAAGATAACTGCATCATCATTATTGATTGTTGCAACTGGCGTGTCATCTTCGTTAACAATTACAGACGGCAATACGAATTCATCATGAATACCATTTGCATAAGAGTCTTCTACACACTCTTCTGCTGATTTATAAGTAGGGCCTTCACCATTCACCATAGCACGGTAACATTTTTCTACGCGATCCCAACGCTTGTCACGGTCCATGGAGTAATAACGACCAGAGATAGTCGCGAATTGTCCTACTCCTGTTTCTTTAATTACTTCATTTGTTGCATCGATATAACCTTTTGCTGTTTGTGGTCCAACATCGCGGCCATCTAAGAATGCATGGATATATACTTTCTCCACGCCTTCTTTTGCTGCTAAGCGAAGAAGAGCAAACATATGGTTCATGTGACTATGCACACCACCATCAGAAAGTAAACCGAATAAATGAAGAGCAGTACCTTTTTCTTTCACGCTTTTAATTGCATTTTGGAAAGTTTCGTTCTGGTCGAACTCACCCTCACGAATTGCAACGTTTACGCGTGTTAAACTTTGATATACGATGCGGCCAGCACCGATATTTAAGTGACCAACCTCTGAGTTACCCATTTGACCTGCTGGAAGACCTACTTCCTCACCACAAGCTGTAAGCGTTGTGTGAGGGAATTTGTTCCAGTAACCATCAAAATTAGGTTTCTTAGCTTGTGCTACAGCATTCCCGTAAGTTTCTTCACGTAGTCCGAAACCATCAAGAATGATTAAAGCTGTTGGCTTTCTCATTTTACCGCCCCCAGAAGACCTAAGAACGAAGCAGGCTCTAAGCTAGCACCGCCAACTAAAGCGCCGTCGATGTCAGATTGTGCCATATACTCTTTAATGTTTTCTGGTTTTACGCTACCGCCGTATTGAATACGAACAGCTTCTGCAGCTTCTGGAGAAACAGCTTCTGCAACAACTTTACGGATGTGCGCACATACTTCATTTGCATCTGCAGAAGAAGAAGATTTACCTGTACCGATAGCCCAGATTGGCTCATAAGCGATAACAGTTACTTTAACTTGCTCTTCTGTTAAACCTGCAAGTGCTTTTGTCACTTGACCTGCTACTAGATCAAATGTTTTTCCGCTTTCGCGCTCTTCTAAAGTCTCACCACAACAAACGATTGGTGTTAAACCATGTTCAAATGCTGCAAGAGTCTTTTTGTTTACTGACTCGTCTGTTTCAGCAAACATTTCACGACGCTCAGAGTGGCCAAGTACTACGTAGCCTACTTTTAAGTCGCTAAGTGCTACTGGGCTAATTTCGCCAGTGAATGCACCATTTTTTTCGAAGTGCATGTTTTGTGCACCTACTTGTAAGTCAGTTCCTTCAGCCTTTGCTACTAAGCGCTCTAAGAATAGAGCTGGCGAACAAACTACTGCATCAACAGCTGAAGCTGCTGGGATTTGACCTTTAACTTCCTCTACGAAGCTAACTGCTTCAGCTAGAGTTTTATTCATTTTCCAGTTACCTGCGATAATTGGTTTACGCATGCTTTGCACCGTCCTTTTTCTTTGGCTGCTACTTATTTGTCGTTAAGACAAACTACACCTGGAAGTTCTTTACCTTCCATGAATTCTAATGACGCACCGCCGCCAGTAGAAATGTGGCTCATTTTATCAGCCATACCGAATTTTTCAACAGCTGCTGCAGAGTCACCACCGCCGATAACAGAGTATGTACCTTCTGCATCTGCTAATGCTTGTCCTACTGCTTTTGTACCTTCTGCGAATGGAGTCATTTCGAATACACCCATTGGTCCATTCCATACAACAAGCTTAGAGTTTTTAATTACATCTGCATAAATTTCACGTGTTTTAGGACCGATGTCCACGCCTTCCCAAGTAGAAGGAATAGAGTCGATACCAACGATTTGAGTTGTTGCAGTTTCAGAGAATTCCTCAGTGATTACAACATCAACTGGCATGTAGAAGTTTACGCCTTTTTCTTTTGCAAGTTGCATAAATTCTTTAGCTAGTTCAATTTTGTCGTTTTCACATAGAGATAGACCAATTTCATGACCTAAAGCTTTAACGAATGTATAAGCAAGTCCGCCACCGATGATTAAGTTATCTACTTTGTCTAATAGATGACGAATTACACCGATTTTATCTTTTACTTTCGCACCACCAATGATAGCTGTGAATGGACGTTCTGGGTTAGAAAGTGCTTTACCTAATACATCTAACTCTTTTTCCATTAATAATCCAGATACTGCTGGTAGGTAGTCTGCGATTCCTGCTGTAGAAGCGTGAGCACGGTGAGCTGCACCGAATGCATCGTTTACGAAAATATCAGCAAGAGCTGCAAATTCTTTCGCAAGTTCTGCATCGTTCTTTTCTTCGCCCGCATAGAAACGTACGTTTTCAAGAACTACTACGTCGCCTTCGTTCATTGCTGCAACCATTTCTTGTGCAACTGGTCCGAATGCTTCGTCCGCTTTTTTAACATCTTTACCAAGAAGCTCGCCTAAACGTGCTGCCACTGGAGTAAGACGTAATTCTTCTACTGCTTGACCTTTTGGACGGCCTAAATGACTTGCTAAAATTACTTTCGCACCTTGCTCTACTAAATATTGAATTGTAGGAAGAGCTGCACGGATACGAGTTTCATCTGTAATTTTGCCTTCTTTCATAGGTACGTTGAAATCAACGCGGCAAAATACACGCTTACCTTTTAAATCTACGTCACGAATTGATTTTTTGTTCATTGGATTTCCCTCCGACTACTAGTTAGGATTGACAAAACCCATTCAAAAGCTTATCACATTTGCTTCTAAAACGAAAGAAGAGAGAGAGGGAACAAGCCCTCTCCCTCGTTTTGTCATTGATTGCTTATATACTTAAGAATTAAAGACCTTTAGAAGTCATGTATGCAGCTAGGTCTACTACGCGGTTAGAGTAACCAGTTTCGTTATCGTACCAAGAAAGTACTTTAACCATGTTACCTTCCATTACCATTGTAGATAATGCATCGATTGTAGAAGAATCTGTGCAACCGTTATAGTCGATAGATACTAATGGCTCTTCGCTGTATCCAAGGATACCTTTTAATTCGCCTTCAGAAGCTGCTTTGAATGCTGCATTTACTTCTTCAACTGTTACTTCTTTGTCAAGTTCAACAACTAAGTCAACTAGAGAAACGTTAGCAGTTGGAACACGTACAGCGCCGCCGTTTAATTTACCTTTAAGTTCTGGTAATACTAATGCTACAGCTTTAGCAGCACCAGTAGATGTTGGGATCATGTTTTCAGCTGCTGCACGAGCACGACGTAAATCTTTGTGTGGTAAGTCTAAGATTTGTTGGTCGTTAGTGTAAGAGTGAATTGTTGTCATCATTCCGCGTTTTACGCCGAATTTTTCGTTTAATACTTTAGCGAATGGAGCTAGACAGTTTGTAGTACAAGAAGCATTAGATACTACGTTGTGGTTAGCTGCATCGTATTCTTCGTGGTTAACACCCATAACTACAGTGATATCTTCGTCAGAAGCTGGAGCTGAGATGATAACTTTCTTAACTGATCCACCTAAGTGTTTCTCAGCGTCTGATTTTTTAGTGAAACGGCCAGTAGATTCTACTACTACTTCTACTCCGTAGTCGTTCCATGGTAATTGAGCTGGGTCACGCTCAGCGATAACTTTAATTTCTTTACCGTTAACAATGATGCTGTTTTCGTTAGCAGATACTTCTGCATTTAAAGTTCCGTGAACTGTATCATATTTTAAAAGGTGAGCTAATGTTTTAGCATCTGTTAAGTCGTTGATTGCTACTACTTCTACCTCAGAGTTGTTAAGAGCTGCGCGGAATACGTTACGTCCGATACGTCCAAATCCATTAATACCAATTTTAGTCATTTAAATTTCCTCCTTGGGGGATTATATTAAAGGGTAATACCCTTTGTTAATTGTTTTGCTGCACCTTCATCTGTAATTAGAATTGAAGTGTGCCCTTGCTTTATTACAGCCTGTATTGCTTTTGCTTTTGAAGAACCTCCAGCGACTGCGACAACGTGAGATACATGTTGTAAATCTTCAAGTTGCATACCAACTGTTCTTACTTTATGAACAACATTTCCTTGTTCATTAAAGTAGTAACCGAAAGCTTCACCAACTGCTTCGCTTGCCTGAATCTTTAACCAATCTGCTTCTGAAGTATTTCTGCGACGTGCCATTGTTAACGCATCACCGATTCCATGAATGACGATATTGGAAGATCGAATCAACTCAAGAACTTCTTTCACGGAGGGCTCTGTTACAATAGATGCATATGCTTCGCTACTAACGTGATCTGGAACATACAATAAGCGATAATTACTCATCGTATTTTGTGCCATTTTGGCGCAAATGGTATTGGCTTCTAACTCAACACCTTCTCCAATTCCACCACGTGCTGGGACAAATAGCATATGTAAATCCTTGCAATCAAGTTGCATCATGTCCGCAGCAGCAGCTAGCGTACTTCCTCCAGCCACAGCAACGATATTATTCACTGTCAGACGGTCTTTTATACAAGTCACACAAGCACGGCCCATCTCCAGTTTGACCCAAGGTGATTCATCACTATCACCAGGGACAACGAAAACTTCATCCAAGTCTAATGTTTCCTTAAGTTGTTTTTCTAAAACCTTTAACCCGGAAATTTCTTTCATAAAGTCTTCCAAAGCAAGAACTAAAGCTGTTCCTTCTTCTGTCAAAGTCATTCCAGAAGAAGCGACGTGAACTAAGTTTTGTTCTTTCAAAACTTGAACTTCACTTCGCAATACTCGTTCTGTCATACCGAGACTTGCAGATAAGTTTCTTCTTCCAATCGGCTGCATAAGCCTAATGTACTGAAGCACTTGCATTCTCGTTTGCATAACAGGTAGCAGATCAGGTAATAATTTTTTTGTGTTCTGAATCCATGAGCGCATATCTTTTCTCCTCACTACATCGGTTCATTTTCCTTTGTGGTCACTTTATGTCCCGTAGTGACATTTTGCGTCCCACTTAGGTAAAAAAAATAATCCCTGCTACGTGTATTATTGTAACAGGAGACAGAAACTTATTCAACTCTTAACTGCATTGTTTATATAGTTTATTATGACACCTTTGTGAATGTTACCATATTCTACCTGTCTTCCGCCTATTTCTACAACAGGAATCATTAGATGGTATTTCTCTAAAAGGTCATTATCTTCATATATATCTATTTCCTCAATTTGAAAAGAATATTCATATTGTACTTCCTTTAAAACTTGTTTCGCCTTCACGCAAAGACCACAATCTTTTTTTGTATATAGTACAACTTTCATCTTCTTCACCTATCCAATTGTTTTTCTTAGAGACGAAGCAGGAATATGCATTTGTTCTCTATATTTCGCAACCGTTCTGCGAGAAATAACGATTTCATGCTCTTCTTCTAATAATTTTGAAATCTTTTGATCCGAAAGTGGCTTTTTCTTATTTTCTGCTCCAACAAGCGTTTGAATGAATTGTTTCACACGCTTTGTAGAAACCGCCTCATCTTCCGTCGTAGAAATAGAATTACTAAAGAACGATTTCATCTCAAATAAACCATGCGGCGTTTGCACATATTTATTACGCGTTGCACGACTAATTGTAGACTCATGCACACCTAACTCTTCCGCCACCTCTTTTAAAGCAAGTGGTTTTAAATACTCTGGACCTTTCCAGAAGAAATCATGCTGTTTTTCCATAATAATATTCATCACTTGTAAGAGTGTTTGTTTTCTCTGTTTCAAACTGCGCATAATCCATTGCACATGTTGATACTTTTCAGATACATATGAAGCAACTTCACTTTCACTATTATTTAGTAACGCACTATACTCAGAGTGAATCTCAATTCTCGGCATATTCCGTTCGTTCATTTGTAAAACGAGACGATCGCCATCTTTTTTTACCGCCATATCAGGCACAATATAAAGTGGTTTATCAGAAGAAAATGCAAGACCTGGTTTCGGCTGTAATGATGTAATACAGTTCACCGCATCCTGTAATTCCTCGTTAGTACACTTCAACACTTGAACGAGCTTTCGCCAATCTTTCTTAACGAAATAATTAAAATAATCATCTATAATTTCTTCCGCTAAACCATTTCTTCTTTGTAAGCGCTTCAATTGGATTGATAGACATTCCTGAATATTACGCGCACCTACCCCTGCTGGCTCTAACGATTGAACAAGCTCCACAGAACGGTCCACTACATCAATTGGCGCAGAAAGAAGCTCTGATAACTCTTCATTTGTTTCTTGTAAATAGCCATTTCCATCCATGTTCATAATAATGAAAGAAGCTGCTTTTCGCTCTTCTTCATCTATTTTATAATACTGTAGTTGATTTAATAAATGTTGCTGAATCGTTGTAGAATCCACACTGTAGATTTCCATTTGATTCTCGACTTGTTTGCCGGTACTTTTACTTGTGTTAGAGCTCTTTTTCTTCTCCCTCTCGAAACCACCTAACTCAATAAGGGGATTCTCTAACGATTGCTCATATAAAAACTCCGATAATTCTTGTACATTATACTGGAGCATTGTAATCGCTTGCCTTAACTCTTGTGTCATTGCCAAACGTAAGCTTTGTTCTTGTAAAAGACTTGCCTTCAAACTAATCTCCCCCTTGTTTCTATTGTACAATAAGTTTGGTAAAAGGAGAATCCTATCGCAGACACCCATTCCAAAATATTATTAATTTATATGTATTAATGAGATTTACATCTTACAACCGAAAAATGAATAATATTGAAAGAAAATAATAACGCGTAAAAATTATTACCACATACTAATAGTAATTCTTATAACCAGATATAACAAGAGAGAAATAAAAAAAGTCCTAACCTACAAAACGTAAGTTAGGACTTTTTGACGCGCCCAGAGGGATTCGAACCCCCGGCAGACGTGGTACCGGAAACCACCGCTCTATCCGACTGAGCTATGGGCGCATGGTAAAGTTTTATAAACGGTTTATTATCAAGGTTTTAAGCCTTCTTCTATTCCGCTTTTCCACATTTAATTGCTTGCGAAAAACCTCTAATAGAAGTGAAATATAACAAGTAAAGACCTGCTTATTTTCTTCTCATAATAATAGCAATAAAATCCATCTAAATCAATAAAAATATCCCCTTAATCCTTTATATACCTTAGCTAGGAGCCTATAAAACATGTCCTTCCCCTAAATTTTCCAATCATAAATTCACCCCAATTCACAAATTATAATCTTTGAATTGATATTCCAAAGGGGGCTTCATTCAATGACTGTAATTACAAAACTAAAGCAAACTGTTTCTGGATTAAAAAGTGCACAAGCTAGCTTAGAGGGATTCGCTCTTGATACGGATAACCAACAAGCAAAGCAACTTTTCCAAACAGCTGCGCAGCAAACACAAACAATTATCGATTCTTTAAACCCACGTGTTGAAGAAGTCCAGCAAGAAGAACCACAATACACACAGCAATAACCAAAAGTGCCATTTCATCTAATGGTACACAATGTGAGAAAAAGGATGATATGCAGTCATCCTTTTTCTCTCAAATTACATACTGCAATAGAAATGGAATGATTATAATGCGAAAACTCGGCCTCATAACCGCGTTATTTGTTCTTCTATTCGGTTCACTTACCGGATGCGATAATAGCCCGTTAGATAAAAAAGTAAAGAAAGAAGAAGCTAAGCGAACAGATGAAAAAAAGGGCCCTAAGTTAACAAAAATGAGTACAGAATCCTTTAATCAATCTATATCGCAAGACGCTAAGAAAAAAGCCCTAGCTATAGATGGCATTATAAAAGCTACCGCAGTTAATACCAATTTAGATCTTTACATAGCCGTCAAACCTGAACATCATGAAAGATTTGGTTTAAAGCCTTTACGAAGTAAATTAAAAAAGAAATTAAGTGATGAAAATCCTACTTTCGATATTCGTGTAAGTACAGACAAAAAGATTTTTATGCTCCTAGAAGAACTTGAAAACAAAATTAAGAACAAGAAAGTAAGTAAGGATGGCATTAAAGAACAATTGAAACTCATTCAATCAGAAATGGGATCTAATATTTAAGCTTTCTAAAAGAAAAGGAAGGATTGTCATGTCTAGTAAAGATAAAAACTTAACTCCTGTACAACAGGAATATAAAAAATTCGCGCAAGAACGAGAACCGAAGCGTCCTGTCTTAAAAAATTGTATAAAAGCTTTTTTCGTTGGTGGTTTCATTTGCTTCATCGGGCAACTTATTTCTACTTTTTACATCACGTATTTTGATTTCACTGAACGCTCAGCAGGGAATCCGACAGTAGCAACTCTAATTTTCATTTCCATGTTACTAACTGGATTCGGTATATACGATCGCTTTGGACAATTTGCTGGGGCAGGCACAGCGGTACCAGTTACCGGTTTTGGTAATTCTGTTATCGCAGCATGCATTGAACACCGAACGGAAGGGTTCGTCCTAGGTGTTGGCGGTAACATGTTTAAATTGGCTGGCTCTGTTATTTTGTTTGGTGTATTTTCCGCTTTCGTCATCGCACTTATTAAAACGATTCTCGTTCAATGGGGAGGGCTATAAATGTTACAAGGACACCGAACATGGGTATTTGAAAACAAACCAGTCATTATCTCAACCGGGGTAGTCGGTGGACCATTTGAAGCGAAAGGTAATATCCCTGAAGACTTCGACACCCTCCATGAAGATTTATGGCTTGGACAAGATTCTTACGAAAAGGCTCACAAAATTTTATTTGAAGAAGCTTGTAGCCGTGCTACAGAGAAAGCAAAACTTCGAAAAGACGATATTCAATTCGTACTCGCAGGAGATTTAATTAATCAAATAACCCCAACGAGCTTTGCATGTCGTACACTCGGAACACCTTATCTTGGATTATTTGGAGCTTGCTCTACTTCTATGGAAGGATTAGCGCTCGGCGCAAGTATTGTAAATGCAAAAGGCGCAAAATATTTATTAACTGGAGCATCAAGCCATAACGCTGCCGTGGAAAAACAATTCCGTTACCCAACTGAATATGGTGGACAAAAGCCCCCTACTGCACAGTGGACAGTGACCGGTGCAGGTGCAGCAATTTTAAGTGATACAGGAAATGGTCCAAGAGTAACTTCCGCCACAATTGGGCGAGTTGTTGACATGGGTTTAACAGATCCGTTTAATATGGGCGGTGCGATGGCCCCAGCTGCTGTCGATACGATTGAAGCCCATTTACGCGAACGACAAATCGACGCCTCTTATTACGACTTAATCGTAACAGGTGACCTTGGACATGTAGGACGCGAAATCGCTTACGACCTACTACATAAACACGGTACAAAAGTAAAGAGCGAACAATTCCAAGATTGCGGAATCATCATTTATAGAGAAGGTCAACCTGTCATAGCTGGCGGAAGTGGTCCAGGATGTTCTGCAACAGTCGTGTACGGACATTTATTAAATAGAATGAAAAAGGGAGAATTCAAAAAAATGCTAGTTGTTGCAACAGGTGCTTTACTATCTCCACTTACATTCCAACAAGAAGAAACAATTCCATGTATCGCTCATGCTGTATCGATCGAATTTGGAGGTGCAACACAATGATTTTTTTCTGGGCTTTTGTTATTGGTGGACTTATATGTGTAATTGGTCAACTTATGTTTGATGTGGGTAAACTTACTCCTGCCCATACAATGGCAACACTCGTTGTTGTTGGGGCTATATTAGATGGATTCAATCTATATGAACCATTAATTGATTTTGCGGGTGCAGGAGCAACTGTACCAATTACAAGTTTCGGTAACGCCCTCGTTCACGGCGCTATGGAAGAAGCTGCAAAACATGGAATTGTCGGCGTTATTACCGGTATGTTTAAAGTAACAAGCGCTGGTATTTCTGCTGCTATCATTTTTGGATTCATTGGAGCATTGCTATTTAAACCGAAAGGATAAGAGGTGTTTTCATGACTGTTATCGCTAGTGTAAAAACATGCCTCGCTAGTTTAAGGGGGGCTCAAGCAAGCTTAAGTTCCCTTTCGCTAAATTCAGAAGACGAAGAAACAAAACGCGTCTTTCACGAATGCATGTTAGAAATGGACAGCGTCATCGCTGATTTAAAGGATAGAGTTTCATTATTAGAACGTGAAGAACCTCAATATAAAGGGTTTTAAGCAGACTGGAGGAAATTACTATGTCTCATCTACCTGAATGGTCACTTGTCATTCTCCGTTCTGTATTCATATTAATTCTTTTATTCGCTATTACAAAATGGCTTGGAAAAAGACAAATCTCCCAACTTTCCTTTTTCGAATACATAGCTGGAATGACGATTGGTGACATTGCTGCCCAAGTATCTACAGGGCTAGATCAAAAGTTTTTCCATGGTGTATTTGCTATACTTATTTTCGCTTCGGTACCTTTTTTCGTAGGAATTCTTTCCTTAAAAAATAAAGCCGCGAGAGATTTTTTTGAAGGAAAGTCTACAGTCTTAATAAAGGATGGCAAAATACTTGAGGATAATTTAAAGAAAGAAAAATATACAAGTGATGAGTTACTTGAACTTCTTAGAGGAAATGGTGCATTCAGTATAGCTGAAGTCGAATTTGCTGTCTTAGAACCGAGCGGAGAATTAAATGTATTATTAAAGAAAGATTCTCAGCCACTTACAGCAAAAGACATCGGTTTAAAAGTACCGAACGAGAAGGAACCACAAACTGTTATTATGGATGGAAATGTACTAGATGAACCTCTTTCTGCAAGCGGGCACAACCGCGCTTGGTTACATTCTGAATTAGAAAAACTCGGCGTTGTCATTGAAAATGTGTTTCTCGGTCAAGTTGATTCATACGGACAACTTACTATCGACATTTATAATGATAAACTCCAAATGCCTTCTCCTCAAAACAAACCTTTACTATTGGCATCTTTAAAAAAATGCCATGCTGATCTTGAACTATTTTCTTTAGAAACAAAATCGAAATCAGCAAGTGAAATGTATAGTAAAAACGCGAAACAAGTCGAAACAATTTTAAATAAAGTAACCTATCTTTTAAAAGAATAAATACCGAAAGAACGCTTCAGTAAAAAGGCGTTCTTTTGCCCTTTCTACACCTTTAATCACGTTTAAATTTATGTAATTCGGTTATGATGTTGAAGATACATAAGCAGGGAATTTTAAAAACATAGCGAATAAATCATGATACAACTACATATTTTTTTGATTTAAAGTGGTTTCGTTTGACCTTTATTGACCATAATTGTATTATAAACTAATAAAGCTTTCAAAGGAGGAAATAACAGATGAATTTAATTCCTACAGTAATTGAACAAACAAATCGTGGAGAACGCGCTTACGATATTTACTCTCGACTATTAAAGGACCGCATCATTATGCTTGGTAGCGCAATTGATGACAACGTAGCAAACTCAATCGTTTCCCAGCTTTTATTCTTGGAATCTCAAGATCCAGAAAAAGATATTCACATCTATATCAACAGCCCTGGTGGTTCTATCACAGCTGGTATGGCAATTTACGATACAATGCAGTTTATTAAACCACAAGTATCAACAATCTGTATCGGTATGGCTGCATCTATGGGTGCATTCTTACTTGCAGCAGGTGAAAAAGGAAAACGTTTCGCTCTTCCTAACAGTGAAGTAATGATTCACCAACCACTTGGCGGTGCACAAGGTCAAGCGACTGAAATCGAAATCGCTGCAAAACGCATCCTATTCTTACGCGAAAAATTAAACCAAATTCTTGCTGACCGCACAGGTCAACCACTTGAAGTTCTACAACGCGACACAGACCGCGACAACTTCATGACAGCAGAAAGAGCTCTAGAATACGGCTTAATCGATAAGATCTTTACAAATCGTTAATAACTACTAAAAGCGGAAGCGGCTCGTTTAGAATCGCAGGGCGTTGGAGCCCCTGATTCCGAGGCGCTTTTTGCCTCGAATGAAGGGGCGAAACGACCGGAGATTCTAGCCGCTGGAGCTGGATATAACTAAAAGCAGAGGCGGCTCGTTTAGAATCGCAGGGCGTTGGAGCCCCTGATTCCGAGGCGCTTTTTGCCTTGAATGAAGGGGCGAAACGACCGGAGATTCTAGCCGCTGGAGCTGGATATAACTAAAAGCAGAGGCGGCTCGTTCAGAATCGCAGGGCGTTGGAGCCCCTGATTCCGAGGCGCTTTTTGCCTCGAATGAAGGGGCGAAACGACCGGAGATTCTAGCCGCTGGAGCTGGATATAACTAAAAGCAGAGGCGGCTCGTTTAGAATCGCAGGGCGTTGGAGCCCCTGATTCCGAGGCGCTTTTTGCCTTGAATGAAGGGGCGAAACGACCGGAGATTCTAGCCGCTGGAGCTGGATATAACTAAAAGCAGAGGCGGCTCGTTCAGAATCGCAGGGCGTTGGAGCCCCTGATTCCGAGGCGCTTTTTGCCTCGAATGAAGGGGCGAAACGACCGGAGATTCTAGCCACTGGAACTGGATACAACTAAAAGCGGAAGCGCCCTGTCAACAGGGCGCTTTTTTTATTATGTACAAGGGCAGCGCATAACCCACTCAGTATCCAATCAAATATATCGGCGATTTTTTAATTTTATCGGCGTTTCGACACAACTTGTCGACTTACCGACAATTTCCGACAAGCGCGAACTAGCTACATACCCCACCGATCATTCGTTACCCCACACCAGCCAAGCTGCTCACAAATAGCAGAATAAAAAAAGCTATCGCACATTCGCGATAGCCTTTTATTGTACATATGCAGCTAATGCTTCCAAAGCCTCTTCTGCATCTGAACCTTCTGTTGTGATTGTAATCATGCTACCAGTTCCGATTGCTAAGCTCATAATCCCCATTATGCTCTTTGCATTAACTGTCTTTCCATCTTTCTCAATGAAAATATCAGAATGAAAGCGATTTGCCTCTTGTACAAACAACGCAGCCGGACGTGCTTGTAAGCCGTTTTTTAATGCAACTTTAACCACTTTTTGAACCACAGCTCCATTTCCCCTTTAACCTCTTATTTTTTTGCTACCGTTTCCCCCGCGCGTAATTTCTCTGCAATTCCATCGATTTTACGCAAACGATGATTAATACCCGATTTACTAATTTTCCCCCCGGATACCATCTCACCTAACTCTTTCAATGTTACATCTTGATAATCTCTTCGTAACTGTGCAATTTCTCTTAATTTATCTGGCAAAATATCAAGCCCAACGGTCTCATCAATATAGCGGATATTCTCAATTTGCCTTAGCGCTGCACCAATTGTTTTATTTAAATTAGCTGTTTCGCAGTTAACTAAACGATTTACCGAATTACGCATATCGCGAACAATTCGAATATCTTCAAATCTTAAAAGTGCATTATGAGCACCTATAATATTTAAAAATTCTGTAATTTTCTCAGCTTCTTTCAAATACGTAATGTACCCTTTTCTTCTTTCCAACGTCTTACTATTTAAATCAAATCCGTTCATCAGTTCACATATAGAATCATTATGTTCCTTATATAACGAAAAGATCTCTAAATGATAAGATGATGTTTCTGGGTTATTTACCGAACCACCTGCTAAAAATGCACCGCGTAAATACGATCGTTTACAACATTTCTTCTCGATTAATTCCTGCGATATATTTCGAATAAACGAAAAGTCATCTCGAACAATGTGAAGATCTGCTAATATTTCGCGAGACTTCTCAACAAGCCGCACGATATATACATTATTTTTCTTCAATCGCATTTTTTTACGAACAAGTAATTCTACCGTCACATCATATCCTTTTTTCAAGAGCGTATAAATCCTTCTTGCAATTGCTGCATTTTCCGTTTGAATATCGATAGATAGGCGACGGTTTGAAAAAGAAAGCGATCCGTTCATTCGAAGCAACGCCGATAATTCTGATTTCTCACAGCATTCCTTCATTTCAAGGTTGGTCAACTCTTTCTTTGTTTCTGATGCAAATGACACAGTCAACACCTCCTTATACTATTACTTGGGAACAAAAATCTTGTCCTATATGAATGAGGAGCGTTACCTCAAACGAGGCAACGCACATTTATAACAATGAATATAAAATAGAAGCTAACTTTAATGTATCATGTCTTACAACACGCTCATCATATTTCGCTAATCGCTCTTGAATGATTTCGATATTATGTTCAGCAAAACGATCTGTATCCAGTGCAACTGGTTCCGACATTTCTTCCTCATATAACTTACGTAATTCACGAGGAATATCACGATTATTTACAATCGCAGTGTCGATAAATGGTTTACCTAAATGATCATGTAACGCCTGCACATGATCAAACGCAGTATAACCCTTCGTTTCGCCCGCTTGCGTCATAACATTACATACATATACCTTCTTCGCTTTTGCAGCAAGAACAGCATCTCCAATTTTGTTAACAACTAAATTCGGTAATATACTTGTGTACAGACTTCCTGGACCGAAAACAAGCAAATCAGCTCGTTTAATTTCCGTCAACGTTTCACATAACGGTTCTACATCTTCTGGAGTTAAAAAGACACGATTAATCTTCTTCCCGAAATAAGGAATCTTTGATTCACCTGTTACAATTTCTCCATCTTCTAATTCTGCATGAAGTACCGCACTTTGATTCGCTGCTGGTAATACACGTCCTCTGACATTTAATACTTTACTCGTTTCCGTAATCGCGTGGTAAAAGTCTCCTGTAATCGAAGTCATACCTGCCAATAGTAAATTTCCTAAAGCATGCCCTTTCAGTCCGTCTCCAGTTGTAAAACGGTGCTGAAATAAAGCTTCCACTAATGGTTCTACATCCGATAACGCAACAAGTACGTTACGAATATCACCTGGAGGTGGAATTGCTAGCTCATCACGTAGTCTACCTGAACTGCCTCCATCGTCGGCTACTGTTACAACCGCTGTAATATCAACAGGGTATTGTTTTAAACCTCTTAATAAAACAGAAAGTCCAGTTCCACCTCCCATGATAACAATTTTAGGTTTTCTCTCTTTTTTCATCCCTTAATGGCCCTTTCTCTTCTCCACATCACGATGAAATACATGAACGCTATACTCTGGTTTCAAATATTTCCCAAGGTACTCTGTAAGCGTAACAGAACGATGTTGCCCACCTGTACATCCAATCGCAATTACAAGTTGACTCTTACCTTCTCTTTTATAATGAGGCAGCATGAAAGTGATAAGATCCGTCAATTTCTCTAAAAACTTATGTGTTTCATTAAATTTCAACACATACGACGAAACTTCTTCATCCAGTCCTGTTAATGGCTTCATATGTGGAATATAATATGGATTTGGTAAAAAACGAACATCAAATACTAAATCAGCATCAATTGGAATTCCGTACTTAAATCCAAATGACATAACATTTACACGAAATGCTTGCTCAGTTTCTGTTGAGAATAAGTGAACAATTTTCTCTCGTAATTCTTTCGGTTTCAAATCAGATGTATCAAGCACAATATTCGCTCGCGCCTTCATATCAGTTAATAGACCACGCTCAGCTTCAATTCCCTTTAACGGCAAGCCAGTTGGCGCAAGTGGATGTGAACGTCTCGTTTCTTTATAACGAGTTACAAGTGTGCTATCTTTCGCATCTAAAAATAAAATATGAGGAATAATCCATGTACGTTCTGATAAATCATCAAGTGCTCCCCATAAATATTCAAAAAACTCTCGGCCACGTAAATCAATACCGAGTGCTACTTTATTCATTTTACCTTTTGAATCTGCCATAAGTTCAATAAACTTCGGCAATAACATCGGTGGTAAATTATCTACACAAAAATATCCTAAATCTTCAAAACTTTGTAACGCTACCGTTTTTCCAGCTCCAGACATCCCTGTAATAATTACCATTTTTATATCATTATTTTCTGTCATCGTATCCTCTCCTTGCAGGTTTAACTCGGATCTAATCGATATGAAAGCAACTCAAAATCTGGGGTATATACAAATGTACCGTAGATTATACCATTCCCTTTAATTAAATAATCAATAATGTGATAATCTCCTGGTGCCATTGCTAAATCATCAATTTTATCAAATGTATGCCAACCAATGATGCCTTCTTCGCTCTCTAATTTGTTTTCTCCTGCAAAATCTGTTGCTAAAAAGGAGAACATCATCCATTCAGAAACAACTTTATCACCTTCTTGGATGACAAAAGTGAAGACCCCTTTTAATGCTGGATTCTTTAAATAAATACCTGTTTCTTCACGATACTCGCGAACAACGGTATCTCTTACTGTCTCACCACGCTCCATTTTCCCGCCCGGTGCAACCCACCAATTTCGGCGAGGTTTTTGGAGTAAGAGTACTTCATTATCTCTAATTAACACACAGTTTGTCACTCTTTGCATGTTTCTTCACCTCAGCTACTTGCAGCAAAATTTTTCACTGCATACTCATTTCATTATACTATCAAAAACAGTTTGCTACAACGAAGGTGCCAGTCCCCTTTTGCTAAGCAATTGTAAAAAATCTTTCTATAACAAGCAATCAAAATACCTTACTTCCCATGAACAGTACATAAAAATCCCCTTAACGATTTTTATCGTTAAGGGGATTAAAACACTTATTTCTTACCGAAATAAGTAACAACCGCAAATCCTAAAATAAAAGTAATAATTGAACTTACAATTGAAATGCCACCAGTCGGAATGCCAGGGAACACAATGACAATCGACCCGATAACGAGCCCAATAATTGCCGCAAATGTCATACTTTTATAACGATTTAACAAATAACTAATTCCTTTACTACTTACAACAAATCCGGCCATCACACCGGCACCGATAACCACGATTAACGGTAAATTGAGTGTAGTTAAAGCGTTAATTGCTGTTGGATACACACCAATAATTAATAAAATAAACGATCCACTAATTCCAGGAAGAAGCATAGCCATACTAGCCATCCATCCTGCGAAAAATAAACCAATTGCATTTAAAATTGTTAACGTCGTAATCGGATCAGCTGCCTTATCTGGTTTAAAGAATGCTGTTATTGCAACAAGAATTGCTGCAATTATTAACAAGACAATATGACTACCTTTAAACGTTGCCTTTGCATCAGCTTCTCTCATTAACATCGGTAATATACTAATAATTAAACCGAGGAAGAAAAATTGAGTCGGTTCATAATGATTTGCTAATAAATATTTAATAACGTGACTTAACGTTAGAAAAGCTGCCGCTACACCAGCTGCAAGTGGGATTAAAAACGCTAAATGTTTTTTCCATTCACGGCTAAAGAATCCGCTAATTGCTGCGAGCAATTGTTCATAAATCCCTAACACAACAGCGATTGTTCCGCCGCTCACACCAGGAATTAAATCACTAACGCCCATACAAAATCCACGATATATATTACGCCATTCCATACTGAATAAATTCCTCATTTCTTATAGTGATTTTTTCCGTAAAGTCCAGTATATCAATAAGAAATCTTATAATCCTAATTGTTTTTGACAAAACTTTGACATTTCCACAAAAAAAGAAAGCTCCTATCGGTAGCTTTCTTCTCAAAAGGTATATTACCCCTTATTTTTCTGTTACAGTTTTTAATTCTTCTACTAACTCTTCTATATAATGCTGTGCACTCTGCGCTGCAATACTACCATCGCCTGTTGCAGTTACAATTTGACGAAGCATTTTTTCACGAACATCACCAGCTGCGAAAATACCAGGAACTTTCGTTTCCATACGCTCGTTCGTTTCAACATAACCATTTTCATTTGTAATACCTAGCTCAACAAACGGTTTTGATAGTGGTAGCATACCGATGTATATGAAAACGCCGTCAGTTTTAACTTCTTGTTCTTCTCCGCTGTTTACATCTACAAGTGTTACGCTTCCTACTTTACCATTTGCATCGTTAATTTCTTTTATAGTGTGATTCCAAATGAAATCTACTTTCTCATTTTGGAAAGCACGATCTTGTAAAATTTTCTGTGCACGAAGGGTGTCACGACGGTGAACGATCGTTACTTTTGATGCGAAGCGTGTTAAGAACACACCCTCTTCAACAGCAGAATCTCCGCCGCCAATAACAACAAGTTCTTTCCCTTTAAAGAATGCACCATCACATACTGCACAATACGATACACCGCGGCCGCCAAGTTCTGTTTCACCTGGCACACCAATTTTTTTATACTCTGCACCGCTTGCAACGATAATTGCACGTGCTTTATATTCTTTTTTACCAGCAATAATTGTTTTGTACTCTTTACCATCGATGATTGCTTTCACATCACCGTATGCATATTCAGCACCAAATTTCTTCGCATGCTCAAACATTTTATTTGATAAGTCTGGTCCTAAAATAGACTCATAACCTGGATAGTTCTCTACATCTTCTGTATTTGCCATTTGTCCACCTGGAATACCACGTTCAAGCATCAGTGTGCTTAAATTCGCACGAGATGTATATACCGCAGCTGTCATACCAGCTGGTCCTGCACCAATAATAATGACATCATAAATTTTTTCTTCTGACACACTATTCACTCCCATTCATTCATACACATTAAGTTACCCTCATTATACTGTTAGCATCATTTTTTTCCCAATGATTTGCCTACCCTACGTGTGCGTGCGCTTAACAGCCTGCACATACTTTCGTACAGTCGCTACAGATACATTATATACATCACCAAGCTCTGCCTGTGTCATCTTATTTCTTTGTTCGCCGCGCACAATATATTCAATTGCCGCTGACCAACCGTACACATTTGTAAAAGTCGCTCCAGATGTATATAAACGTATGAACGTACAAAACCAAAAATTTAAACACTCTTCGATTAATTCATCGTCTTTTTTCGTATAATTGTATAATGCATCCGCGATTCGTACGCACTGTTCAAATTGCTGTAAATCAGCTGGGATGCTTTTATGACTATTAAGTAAAAAGAAATATTTTGCAAGTTGCGATACGATTGGAACACCATTTTTCGCTTGCGTTACATCAAAGAAGAACCCAACCTTCTCTGGTGTTGACAATTCATTCATTAAATATAAAGCTAGCATTTTCTCTTCTAGCGTCGTACTTTTCTGAAATGATTTTCGTAACTCTTCAAATAAAAGATTTTGTCCTTCATCTGCTAAATTCAGTGCATTCCACGGTTCTTTTCCTTTTTTATCAGGATGCAATTCTACAACATGTTGCCACATTTTTTCAGCTACTTGCTGTTCCTTCACCATATACGCAGAGTATGCAAACCAGTAATAAAAACTAACGTCTCCTTCGTATCCTTGACGCTTTAATACTTTGAACCATTTATATGCAGGTTCAAAATGACCAATTGTTGCAAGCGTTGTTCCAAGTTTCAAACGATGCTCAAATGAAATTGGATATACCGAAACTAACTGCCCTGCTAATGACTCTACTTGCTTATGCTCTCCAATTGAATATAGAAAAATAAGCGTATTACAAAGCGCATGCATATTACCAGGACTTTTCTCTAAAATCATTTCTGTTAACTTAAGCGCTTGATCTACATTACCTGATTGAAAATGTGCAATCGCTAAATTATTATGGCCCGACCAAAATTCTGGATATTCTTTCGTAACAACTTCTAGTGTAGCAATCGCCTCTTCTAATTGTCCGTTACGAATGTAGCGGTTCGCTTCTTCTTGCATAACAATTAGCTCATCTTCATCCTCAATCTCTTCCGCACCCATTGCTTCTTCTTCCATAATCTCAAGCAATTCTAATGTATCTTCTACGAATTCCTTCTCTTCCGTAACTTCTAAATATCGCTCTGCATACTTCTTCGCCTGTTGAAACAAGCCCATATATGCATAATTATTTGAAATAAAATAATAGCATTGCTCAAGTTCAGGATTGGATCTAACAAGCTTTAGAAATATCTGATTCGACTCTTGATATTCACCAGATTCAGATAATGCTATTGCTAGTTGGCATAAAATAAATGGCTCCTTCTCGCTTTGTGACGCTCTTCGAAAATATTTAATTGCATCTTGCAATTTTTGCCCTTTATAAGCCCTCATCCCTTTTTTATAAAAGAAGTCCGCTAATTGATTAAAAGAGATAACTTGTCCGCTCTCCTTATATATTCTTTGATTTTTCCCCATATATCCTCCAGTTTTTTGTTTTCTTCGCTCACACATTCTTCTATCTATAAGTATAAACGATTCCGTAAAAAACAAAACAGTATATTATAATCAAATATTTCCTTTTTATTCATAAAAAGAGAAGAGAAATGTTACATTTTTAACATCAACCTTCTCTAGTAGGCATTTCCTCTTTCGTATAAATAATACGCATCGGATTTCCGCCTACGAAAGCGCCGCCTGGTACATCTTTATGGACAAGTGTGCCTGCAGAAACGATAGCACCATCTCCAATCGTCACACCTGGTAAAACTGTCGTATTCGCTCCGATCATAACTTCATTCCCTATGACGATTTCTCCGAGTCGATACTCACGAATTAAATATTCATGCGCTAAAAGCGTTGTATTATAGCCGATAATTGAATTGTCTCCCACAGTAATCTTTTCTGGAAACATAATATCTGGCATTACCATAAGTGCAAACGACGTTTTCTTTCCTACTTCCATCCGTAAAAACGTGCGATATAACCAATTCTTCACGGATAAAAATGGCGTGTAACGTGCGATTTGGATGATAATAAAGTTTTTCATTACCTTCCAAAAAGAAACTGTTTTATACACATTCCACAATGAATTTTCTCCTGAAACAGGATAGCGCGTTGTCCGTCGCACTGAACTCTCTCCTCTACTTATATAAAGTGACACTTTAACCGGTAGGAACCCTTTTCCCCACTGATTACTAACTCTCATCAATCAAGCATTTACAGGCAGGAATCTTACTACCCATTAATACGGGACAAAATCGGTAGTAAATCACTCATTTTATCTAGCACATAATCTGGTTTATACGCTTCTAAATATGCTCTACCTTTCAATGTCCATGAAACCGCTACTGTTTTCGTACCTGCATTTTGTCCACCGACGATATCATGATGATTATCACCAACCATCAATGTTTCTTCTGGCTTTGCATCTAATAATTTCAATGCTTTTTGAAGTGGTTCTGGATGTGGTTTCACATGTTCCACATCATCAATCGTCACGACAACATCAAAAAACTGATCAAGTTTCGAAAGCTTTAATCCCATTTCAACCGTCTGTCTCGCTTTCGTTGTAACGATGCCGATCTTATAACCTTGCTTCTTCAATTCTTGAACCGTTTCATATACAGTTTCATATTCTTCCACTAATTCATCATGATGCTCATGATTAAATTGACGATAACATGTAATCATCTCTTCAACCTTGCTTGCATCAATCTTACTAAAAGTGTCGTGCAAAGATGGACCGATAAATCCTAATACATCTTCACGCTTATACTGATTAGAATAATAGTGATTTAACGTATGTAAAAAAGAAGAGATAATAAGTTCATTTGTATTAATTAACGTTCCATCTAAATCAAATAACACTGTATTTATTTTCATCGTCCTTAATCCTTTCATTACCTGAATATGAAAGAAGCAGCATCTTATATAAGATGCTACTTTTCTCTAATTTTCTAAATATCTTTTATCAGCTTGCCCCATTTTTCGTCTCACAATAATGAAAATGATAGAAATAACAACAATTCCAATAGACATTACTTGTGCAATACGAAGTGGTCCTAACATTAAACTATCTGTACGCAAACCTTCTACGAAGAAGCGTCCCACTGAATACCAAATTAAATATGTGAAGAATAATTCACCACGGCGTAAATTCACTTTTCGTAACGCGAGTAGTAAAATAACACCTGCAAAATTCCATAATGATTCATATAAAAACGTTGGGTGATAATACACACCATCAATGTACATTTGATTAATAATGAAATCTGGTAAATGAAGACCTTCTAAAAACTGTCTCGTTACTTCATCACCATGCGCCTCTTGGTTCATAAAGTTTCCCCATCGGCCGATTGCTTGTCCTAGTAAAATACTCGGCGCAGCAATATCCGCTAACTTCCAGAATGAAAGCCCGCGTCTTTTCGCAAAAAGGATTCCTGTAATAACAGCCCCGATTAAACCACCATGAATCGCCAAACCACCTTGACGAATATTAATAATTTGACTCGGATTTTGCGAATAATATTCCCATTCAAAAATGACATAATACATTCTCGCAAAAAGAATCGCAATTGGTACTGCAATTAATACAAGATCGATAAATGTATCTTTATGAATACCAAGCCTTTCTCCCTCGCGAGTTGCTAGCCAAAGACCTAATAGCACACCTGTACCGATAATAACCCCATACCAATAAACAGGGAACGGTCCAAGTTGGACTGCTATACGGTCAAGCTGTGGTACAGAACCTAACAGCATATATATGACCTCCCTCTCCAGAGTCTACTCTTGATTTCCTAACTCAATCGCACTCATTAATCGCTCAGAGAACTGCTGTGCCGCATTGACTCCCATACGTTTTAATCTGAAGTTCATCGCTGCTACTTCAATAATAACAGCCAAGTTTCGACCAGGACGAACTGGAAGTGTAATCTTCGTAAGTTCTGTATCAATAATCTTCATCTTCTCTTCATCAAGACCTAAGCGATCATAATTTTTCTTTTGATCCCAAATTTCAAGATTAATAACAAGCGTAATACGTTTATAATTTCTTACTGCCCCTGCACCGAATAACGTCATTACGTTAATGATACCTAGACCACGAATTTCTAATAAATGCTCAATTAAATCTGGTGAGCTTCCTACTAATGTGTCTTCATCTTCTTGACGAATTTCTACGCTATCATCCGCAACAAGGCGGTGACCACGCTTTACAAGTTCAAGCGCTGTCTCACTTTTCCCGACACCACTTTGACCTGTAATTAAAACACCCACGCCATAAATATCTACTAACACACCATGAACAGCTGTTGTTGGCGCTAACTTACCTTCTAAATAGTTTGTTAAACGACTTGATAATCTCGTCGTCGTTTGAGCAGAACGTAATAAAGGCACGCCTGATTCACGTGATGCTTGTAATAACTCATCCGGTACATCTTGATTACGAGTTACAATAATACAAGGCGTCTCTTCAGTACAAAGCGCTTTCATTCTCTCTTGCTTTTGCTCTGTCGTTAACGTATCAAAGAACGTAAGCTCCGTTTTTCCAAGAAGCTGCACACGATCAGCTGGATAATATGTAAAAAATCCTGCCATTTCAATTCCAGGTCGTGATAAATCACTCGTATCAATCGGACGATGAATCCCTTCTTCACCACTTACTAACTCCAATTGAAATTGTTCAATTAAATCTTTTGTCCTTACTTTCGGCATATGTATAAACCTCCACTCCGCTGCGGGTTCAGTCTCATTTGATGTAAAATTCCATTCTATCGGATATTGTACCATTTTTTTCTGGAAACAAGAAACATGGTTTCTAATAAATAGAAAAAAACATTTCATATGAATCATGAAATGTTTTTCTTTTTGTCATTTTCTCTTTTTTTCATGTAATGGTTCAACAATTACTTTTTCAATTATCATATTAAAAATCGAAATACAAATCGCCGCAACAATCGCTACACCAAATCCAGATATATTAAAGGCGTCCCCTAATAATGAATCCGTCATCTTTAACGTAATCGCATTAATGACAATTAAGAAGAAACCGAAAGTTACAAGAGTAATCGGTAGCGTAATTAAAATTAAAAGCGGCTTTACAAATACGTTTAAAATCGCCAATATAATACTCGCAATAATTGCAGTTTGTATATTTGCTATGTAAAATGCGTCTGGTGCAACCCCTTTTAAAAGTCCGGATACAGCGATTAACACAACGCTATTTACAAGAAGTGATACAATCCATCTCATTTCCTTACACATCCTTTTAACATATATATTTAATCATACGCTAATAGATAATAAACGCAAGCAACATGCAAACTCTTATACCAATTTATTCTATTCTTTATACTTGTATACCTACTAACAATCTTACCAGTTTTCCTTAGTGAAATAAAAACCGAGTGTCATTTCCACTCGGTTTTTATTAATAAGCTTATTGTGATAACTCTACTTCTTTTATTTTCTCTTTCATTCTTGCTTTATCACGATCTAAAATCTCTTTTAAATACTTAGCTGTATACGAGCGTTCTTCTTTCACTACTTGTTCTGGCGTTCCAGAAGCAACGATTTGTCCGCCTTTGTCTCCGCCTTCCGGTCCAAGGTCAACGATATAGTCAGCTGTTTTAATAACATCTAAATTATGTTCAATAACAAGAACTGTCTCGCCGCTTTCAACAAGACGCTGCAACACTTCTAGAAGACGTGCAATATCATGTGCATGTAAGCCAGTCGTTGGCTCATCTAAAATGTATAACGTACGCCCTGTAGAACGACGGTGCAATTCAGAAGCTAATTTCACACGTTGCGCTTCACCACCTGATAACGTCGTAGCTGGTTGCCCTAATTTCATATAGCCAAGCCCTACATCTACAAGCGTTTGAAGTTTACGCTTAATTTTCGGGATATTAGCAAAGAACTCTACCCCATCTTCAATTGTCATCCCTAACACTTCAGAAATATTCTTATCTTTATATTTCACTTCTAACGTTTCACGGTTGTAACGTTTACCGTGACAAACTTCACACGGAACATACACGTCTGGTAAGAAATGCATTTCGATTTTAATAATTCCATCACCACGACACGCTTCACAACGGCCACCCTTTACGTTAAAGCTGAAGCGCCCTTTTTGATACCCACGTACTTTCGCTTCATTCGTTTGTGCAAATACATCACGAATATCATCGAATACACCTGTATATGTTGCTGGGTTGGAACGTGGTGTACGCCCGATTGGTGATTGATCAATATCAATAACTTTATCTAACTGCTCAAGACCTTTAATTTCTTTATGAGCCCCTGGCTTCGCTTTCGCCTTATATAACTTTTGAGCTAACGATTTGTATAGCACTTCATTAATCATCGTACTTTTTCCAGAGCCAGATACGCCTGTTACTGCTACAAATGTTCCTAGAGGGAATGACATCTTCGCATTCTTTAAGTTATTTTCTTTCGCACCGATAATCTCCACTTTACGTCCGTCACCTTTACGTCTTTCAAGTGGTACCGGAATAAACTCTTTACCGCTTAAATATTTCCCTGTTAATGAATTCTCGTCTTGCATAACTTCAGCTGGTGTACCTGCTGATACAACTTGACCACCATGAATACCTGCACCAGGTCCGATATCAAGTAAATAATCAGCAGCCATCATCGTATCTTCATCATGCTCAACAACGATTAGCGTATTTCCTAAATCACGCATTTCTTGCAAAGTACGAATAAGACGATCATTATCACGCTGATGCAAACCGATAGAAGGCTCATCGAGAATGTAAAGTACGCCAGTAAGGCGAGAACCAATTTGTGTCGCTAAACGAATACGCTGCGCCTCACCACCTGATAGAGTTCCTGCGGCACGACTTAACGTTAAATAATCTAAACCGACATTCACTAAGAACCCAACGCGCTCCTGAATTTCTCTTAAAATTAAATGAGCAATTTTCTGTTGTTTCTCAGTTAGCTCAACAGTTGAGAAGAATTCCTGTACTTCTTGAACAGAATATTTCGTTACATCGGCAATCGTTTTATCACCAACGAAAACAGCTAAACTCTCAGGCTTTAAACGTCCACCTTTACACTTCGGACAAGCTTGCTCTGCCATATACTTCTCCATTTGCTCACGAACATAATCCGAACTCGTCTCACGATAACGACGCTCGATATTCGGAATAACACCTTCAAATAAAATCTCATTTTCTTTCACTTGACCAAATTCATTCACATAGCGGAAATAAACCTTCTCTTCCCCGCTTCCGTACAACACTTTATCAAATAAATCCTTCGGTATATCTTTCACTGGCATATCCATATCGATGCCGTAATGATTACACACAGATTTTAATAATTGCGGGTAATATTGTGAACTTGTCGGTTCCCAAGGAGCAATCGCATGTTCATTTAATGATACATCCCAGTTCGGAATAACAAGTTCTAAATCTACCTCGAGCTTTGAGCCAAGTCCATCACAAGAAGGACACGCGCCGAACGGACTATTAAACGAGAACATACGCGGCTCTAATTCTCCGATTGAAAAACCACAATGTGGACAAGCATGATGTTCACTAAATAGAAGTTCTTCCTCTCCCATTACATCGATTAAAACTCGGCCCACGCCAAGCTTTAAAGCACTTTCTAGTGAATCTGCAAGTCGGCTTGCAATTCCTTCTTTCACAACAATACGGTCAATAACAACTTCAATTGAATGCTTCTTATTTTTATCTAACGTAATCTCTTCAGATACATCCAGCATCTCTCCATCAACGCGCACACGAACATAACCTTGCTTCTTAATATCTTCTAATACTTTCGCATGCGCACCTTTACGCCCTGACACGATAGGCGCTAGCACTTGCAACTTCGTACGTTCAGGATATTCAAGAACACGGTCTACCATCTGTTCCACTGTTTGTGATGTAATTTCAATTCCATGATTCGGACAAATCGGCGTACCAATTCGTGCGAATAATAAACGTAAATAATCATAAATCTCTGTTACCGTTCCAACTGTTGAACGTGGATTACGACTCGTCGTTTTTTGATCAATTGAAATCGCTGGAGATAAACCTTCAATCGTATCAACATCCGGCTTATCCATTTGTCCTAAAAACTGGCGCGCATACGCGGATAAAGATTCCACGTATCTGCGCTGTCCTTCTGCATAAATCGTATCGAATGCTAACGATGATTTTCCTGAACCAGACAATCCCGTCACAACAACAAGCTGATTTCTCGGAATGGTTACGTCAATATTTTTTAAATTATGCGCTCTAGCACCTTTTACAACAATAAAATCTTTACTCACTCTTTTCACCCTTCCGCTTTTAATTCTAATAGTAAATCTCTTAATTCAGCTGCACGCTCGAAATCTAACGCCTTTGCTGCTTCTTTCATCTCTGCTTCCATCTTCGCAATTGTATTTTCACGTTCTTTTTTCGTCATCTTCTTAGCTGGTGTTACTTCATATGTTTCCGTATCCTCAGCTGCTGTTGTCGCACGAATAACGTCACGTACTCCTTTTTGAATCGTCTTCGGCGTAATACCATGCTCCTTATTGTAAGCTTCTTGTATACTACGACGACGCTGCGTTTCTTCAATCGCAATTCCCATTGATCTCGTTATGCGATCTGCGTACATAATAACGCGGCCGTGTTCATTACGTGCCGCACGACCAATTGTTTGTATTAATGAACGCTCTGAACGTAGGAATCCTTCCTTATCAGCATCTAAAATAGCTACAAGTGATACTTCCGGAATATCTAATCCTTCTCGTAATAAGTTAATACCGACAAGTACATCAAACTTACCAAGGCGAAGGTCACGAATAATTTCAATACGTTCTAACGTTTTAATTTCAGAGTGAAGATAGTTCACTTTAATTCCTACATCTTTTAAGTAATCTGTTAAATCCTCTGACATTTTTTTCGTTAAAGTCGTAATTAATACACGTTCATTTTTCGCAATCTGGTCATGGATTTCTCCTAATAAATCATCTATTTGTCCTTCAATTGGTCGTATATCAATTGGTGGATCTAAAAGCCCTGTTGGACGAATAATTTGTTCTATTGCTTTCGGTGACTGCTCTAACTCGTACGGTCCTGGCGTTGCCGAAACGTAAATAACTTGATTCGTTTTCTCTTCAAACTCATCAAACGTGAGCGGTCTATTATCTAAAGCTGATGGCAGACGGAATCCATGATCAACAAGCACTTGCTTACGTGCTTGGTCCCCGTTATACATCGCTCTTACTTGCGGAACCGACACATGCGACTCATCCATAACAATTAAGAAATCCTCTGGAAAATAATCTAAAAGCGTATACGGTGTTGAACCTGCTGGACGAAGTGTTAAATGACGGGAATAGTTTTCGATTCCTGAACAAAAGCCCATCTCGCGCATCATTTCTAAATCATAACGCGTTCGCTGTTCTATGCGCTGCGCCTCTAACAACTTACCGTTATCATTTAATTCTTTTAAACGCTCTTCTAATTCCTTTTCGATATTTTCAATAGCAACCTTCAGCTTTTCTTCACGTGTAACGAAGTGAGATGCCGGGAAGATTGCCACATGATCACGTTCTGCTAATACTTCACCTGTTAATGCATTTACTTCTCGAATACGATCGATTTCATCACCGAAAAATTCAATTCGAATACAGTGTTCGTCAAGTGATGCCGGAAAGATCTCAACTACATCTCCGCGCACACGGAATGTACCACGCTTGAAATCAATATCATTACGTCCATACTGTACATCAACAAGTTCACGAAGTAATTGATTACGGTCCTTTTCCATACCAACTCGAAGTGAAACAACTAACTCGCGGTATTCTTCCGGAGAACCTAAACCGTATATGCATGACACACTCGCAACGATAATAACATCATCTCGTTCAAATAAGGAAGACGTTGCCGAGTGGCGTAATTTATCAATTTCATCGTTAATTTGCGCATCTTTTTCAATAAACGTATCCGTATGTGGCACGTACGCTTCCGGCTGATAATAATCGTAATAACTAACAAAATACTCAACAGAATTGTTAGGAAAGAAATCTTTCAGCTCACTATATAACTGCCCTGCTAACGTTTTATTATGAGCCATCACAAGTGTTGGCTTCTGCACTTCTTTAATGACATTTGAAATCGTAAATGTCTTACCCGTCCCTGTCGCTCCAAGCAACACTTGCTTTTTCTTTCCACTATTAATTCCCTCTACAAGCTTCTCTATCGCTCCCGGCTGATCACCTTGCGGGGAATATTCTGAGATAATTTCAAATGGATGTTCCAACTAAAAACCGACCTCCTCATAAAAATCTGTATTATTATTTTACCACGAATGCCCATAAAAAACCTAAAAAAACGAACAGATATTCGGTAAAACTTTCGACAAGTTATACATAGAAAAAGGAAGGAGAACACATTTCTTTCCTCATCAAACTTTCTCCAACATTAACGAGCAGTCGACCCCACACTAATTAAAGTTTTACTTCATTTTAAAGAGACATATAAAACTAGCTCTTTTTCCTACTGTCATCCTCTCCTATACAAACTATTGGTATACTAGAAAAAGCTACTTTCCTCTATGAAAGTAGCTTCTTATTTCCTTTCTCCTTCTTCGGAAAAATAACATATGAAAATGAAATCGCAGTATCCGCTAAAAGAATAATAGCCCATACTTGGCTTACACGGCTTGCTGTTTTATTTAAAACGATTCCTGACTCTAACCAATTTCCCCACTGTTCTACTGGAATAAGCCCATACATGAAGAAAAGGAATATATGAACCGCAACAAACAAAATAAGATGTAAAACCCAATTTTTTATTTCCTGCTTCGCATGCGCCATCCCTGTTACTTCAAGTGGTTCTTCGATAATAGGCGCCGGTTCATTCCGCCACTTCGCAACTAATTTTTGTACATATATATCTAATTTCTTCAAATCCTTTTTCCCATAAAAAACTGCATATAATAAAATGATTACCGTAATGATTTGAAAATTAGAGAACTTCCCTGTTTGATAGTAGTCCACTACTCCTAAAGTTAAAATAAACACTTCATTTACGAGTAGCACAATCCCCATAATAAAACTTGCCTTTTTCAAGCGAAATCCATACCTTAGTAAAAAGAATCCGATAGCTGATAACCAAAATACAATCTCTGCCCCAATTAAAAAATACCAACGATATTCTGCGAGTATACTCATTTATCCCTCTCCCTTTCGTCATATATACGAAAAGCCTCATCCATATATAATAGAAGCCCTTCTTCAATTGGATACATACTCATTTTCTGTGAATCTTCTTTTGATTTTCTTACTTCCCACAATTTATCTAAAAATGCTTCATCACCATTAGCCATCTCTAAACACTTCTGCATTAATTTCTTCGTTGCCTCTTGTACTTCATCACACGATGCTTCCTTACCGTCTTTCATAAAATTACGTAATTGCTTTAATAAATCTACCCACTCTAACACATTCGGATCTTCCTCACTCATATTTGGCAAATTATGAAGTAAATCTTGCTCTTCCTTTGAAAACAATTCATTTTGGAATATTTCACGTATACGAGGAGACTGTTTCGAAAGCTGAATGAGTTCAAACATAACTTTCCAATCCAGTTCTCCCTCCACATCTACCGAATACACAACGGCTTGTAAAACACGTTCCATTCGATTGAATTTCTTTTGTTCTTCCTGTACAAATCTAAGTTGTTTTTCAAGCGAACCTTTTAAATTGAGCTCACCTGTTACTAACATATTCGCAACCTCTTTTAATGAAAAACCCATTTCTTTTAAAAATAAAATTTGCTGCAAACGAACAACATCTCTCTCGCTATATAACCGATGTCCCCCATCAGTTTTTCCACTCGGCTTTAATAAATCGATTTGATCATAATAACGTAACGTCCTTACTGTAATTCCTGTTTCCCTCGTTAGTTCTTGAATTGAAATCAACTCCATCACCTCTTCTCCTTCATTATAAAAGGTGACGTAACGTAACTTTCAAGTAGTTTGTAAAAAAAATACAAAAAGCTGTTTATACCTTTTGTATAAACAGCTTTTATGGAAGAAAACCCTTTTGTATAGCGCGTCCACAAGATAAAATAATTGCCCCAACAACAACACTTGTTGCTGTTTTATGATAATGCGCTAAAATTAATAAATAGTATGATAAACCTACAGCACCAATCATAATACATACACTTGGCACTGGATTGCGAGAGAAGTTTTGCATCCCCCACAAAAGTGCAAATATAGCCGTCGCAACACATAATACCGCTAATCCCATCCTGTTTCCCCTTTATATATTTATTTAATTCCCCTTGCTGCTAATACACTCGTCGATGCCATGCTAATTAACAGTCCGAAAATAACTATATATAATAATTCATTCACATCCACGATTTGTCTATCTAAATACTTATTTACAGAAAGCTACGCGATAAAAAACAAAAAGAAACCTACCATACAAGCCGTAAAATATTGCTGCATTTTTTTCATGATTCTCTCATCTAATGCAGGTACACCTTCTTCTTTCCATCGCTTTCGCTCCTTATACTCAGACACAGCGTATAAACTAATAAGGGCTACATTTGAAATCAATATCGCTCCCCATGAAATATTTAAAATGACTAAACTTGTATTTAAAATAAGCCCCGCTAAAGATAAGCTTCCTATAAACCTCATAACTTCTTGCTTATTCATGTATTATCAGCCTCTTTCTTATTTCTAAACTTCCACTTCGGCCAATAATTCACAACGAAATAAACAAACTGCCCTAGTACAAATAAAACGAATGGCATACCAGCATTTCCATAAACAATTAAATTGTACAAACTCCATATTGCTAAACTTATCACGAAAAATAACCCTAAATATTTAAACGCTTTATCCGATTGAAATCTCTCAAACTCATCTTGCATTTTCATTCCTCCTATCGCTATGCTCGTTTTCCCGCCATAACTCCTACGATGAGACTACCAGCAAATAAGAAACTACATACAATGAATATTTCTGGCGTAGGTATGGCATCTCTACCTATGATTTTGCTAGCGCCAATGTAAACAATGAGAAGGACAAATGCGAATATAAGGGAGACATTTACATGCCTTTTTATATTTTCATTTACTCGCTCATCTATATCTGGAAATCCCTCTTTTTTGTACTTACGTTTTTTATAATACGTATACACTGTTAAAAATAGAATTGCTAAAATGTTACTAACTATTAGCGATAACATCGGTATGGATGGATCCATAATACGAACTAAAACGTCCCCTCCACATAATCCTAAGACAGTAGCGATATACAACTTTTTAGTATCGTTCATTTTCTCTCCCCTTACTCCAGCGTAAATATTTCCTCTACCTTCATTCCAAAATATTTGGCGATTTTTAGGGATAACTCTAGACTCGGGTTATAGTGGTAGTTCTCAATCGCCACGATTGTCTGCCGCGTCACTTGCATCGCCTTTGCCATTTCAATTTGCGTTATGTGATTTTGCTTTCGTAATTCTTTAATTTTATTTTTCACACCCATAGGCTCCACCTTCGAAAGTAAAGATATCTTTACTTTAATTATAAATATTTTCCAATTCTAAGTGAAGATATCTTTACAAATTTTAGAAAAACATTTCACTGAACATCTTCTCTAACACAGTAAGACAGGAATTAAATTTATATCAGCGATTTTTTAAATATATCAGCGCAACTTAAATTATATCGGCGATTTTCCAAATATATCAGCGCAACTCCATTTATATCGGCGATTTTTTAAATATATCGACTTACCGACAAATATCGACATCCGTAGCACTATAGGCATAAGAAAGAAGCTGTCCCAAAATATCTTTTGGGACAGCTTCTTCGTCTTACTACATAAATCCTAACGCATATACAAGAACGTACCCAAGTACCGAAAGGCAAACCGAGCCAATTAGCCCTGCCACAAATGCCCTACTTCCTAATTTGCGGAACGTTTTAAACTCTACATTTAAACCTAGCCCTGCCATCGCCATTGCAATAAGCATGTACGCAATTACTACAATATATCCGGCAACAACTTCTGGGATAATCCCAAGCGAATGCACCGCACTCATTGCTAAAAATCCGAAGATGAACCAAGGAATCGGAAGGTCGCGCCACGATCTTTTTTCTTCGCTTCCCTCGCTCTTGCCAAACCATAATCCAATTAAAATCGCTACTGGCACAAGCATCGCTACGCGCGTTAATTTCACAATAACCGCGATGTCTACAGCCGTGCTACCGCCTGGCGCCGCAGCAGCGATAACATGAGCAATTTCGTGCAATGTCGCACCTGAGAACACACCGTAACCGTACGGAGACAAGCCAAGCACTGGGTATAATAGCGTATAAATAAGTGTAAATATTGTACCTAAAATTGCAATAATCGCTGCCCCAACTGCCGTTTCTTCATCTTTCGCTTTCACTTGCGGTGCAATTGCCACGACCGCTGCTGCACCACAAATCGCCGTTCCGCACGCCGTTAAAATTCCAAGTTTCTTTTCTACTTTAAATACTTTCGTTAGTCCATATACAACGAAAATTGTAAATGTAATAACAACCGCTGCGATGACCAATACTTTCGGACCCGCCTTCGCAATATCTACAAGATTTAACCGCATTCCAAGTAAGATGATCCCAAAGCGTAGCAACTTCTTACTCGCAAAGTTCGTTCCCGCTATCGCTTCTTGAGGAATCCCGATTGCCGCACGCCAAACCATCCCGATTAGAATAGCGATTACTAATTGTCCCATAATATTTAAAAATGGAAGCTCTGCTAAATATTTCGCGGCGATTGCGATTAATAACGTAATCCCAATACCTTGCGAAAATCCAAAGCCCTTCTTCTTTTGTATAACAAGTGTTTGTTCCACCTTGTACCACCCCAATAATCGTATTGGAACATGCATGTTCTTTCTAGTTACATTATAAGAGAGTTTTTATAATAAGTTTAATATCAATATTCAATCTCTATCATCAGAAATACTTATGATAAAATAAAAGCAAAAATAAAGGGGCCTAACAAATGAACGTCGACATTTTAAAAATCTTTGTGACTGTCGTTGAACAAAAACATTTCTCTCGTGCAGCAGAACTTTTAAACCTTTCACAACCCGGTGTAAGCATGCACATTCGCAACCTGGAAAATGAATTTGGAACTACACTCATTCAGCGCTCCCCAAAGCACGTCCAAGTTACAGAAGCAGGAAACATATTATACATACACGCAAAGCAAATGCTCTCTCTTTACGAAGATGCCAAACAAGAAATTAATGACCTACATAACGTTGTAACAGGGACGCTCCGCATTGGCGCTAGCTTTACAATTGGCGAATACTTACTTCCGAAAATACTTGCGCGCTTTGCCAATGAAAATACACACGTCGAAGTTCATACATTTATATCAAATACAGAAGAAGTTTTGCAAAGCCTCCGCTCTAATCAAATTGATATCGGCTTAGTGGAAGGCCAAGTCGTATACGCTGACGTAGATGTTGAAACGTTTATGCAAGATGAAATGAAACTCGTCGTCCCGCCAAACCACCCATTACTCCATATCGAGGGAATTAATGAAAATACATTGCAAGATCAAGTCTGGGTATTAAGGGAAAGCGGTTCTGGCACACGTGCTTATAGTGACCGCTTTATTCATCAACACCATTTAAAAATGAAACGATTCTTTACATTCAGTAGTATCCAAAGCGTGAAGGAAGCAGTTAGTGCCGGTCTTGGCATCGCTATACTTTCTGATTGGACTGTACGGAAAGAGCTACTGGCAAAAGAGCTATTCCACGTCGAAGTTCCAAATGAACAACTAATCCGTCCATTCTCCATCGTGCGCGGCAAATATTTTATCCCTTCTAAGGCTATTCAGGTCTTTTTAAATCATGTAGATTCTTTTGCGAAAAAACAGAGTTGACCTTCACATTAGTGTGAAGGTTTACAATACCTTTAAAAGGAGTGAAACACATTGCGAATTGGGGAGTTATCTAAAAAAACAGGGGTCAGTGAGCGCTCACTGAGACATTACGAAGAAAAGGGATTACTCCCTTCAAACCGCCTCACAAACGGCTATCGTGATTTCGATAAAAGTGCCATTGAAAAAGTAGAGCTTATTCAAATGTACTTACAAATTGGCTTAAATTTAGAAGAGACAGCACGAATGTTGCGCTGCCTCGAAATAGAACCACACCTATACGAAAATCCGTGCAGCAGTATCCTTGCACTTTACGAAGACAAACTCAGTGAGGTAACGAAACAAATCACATTACTTTCCAACATTCAAACGAATTTACAAAAACACGTTTCACTCCTAAAACAAGCAAAAGAAAAGGGATGATTACATGTTCGTCATACACGGCAGTTCAAGACAAAACGGGAACACTGAAACTCTAACACATATGATGATTGATAGAATTAAAACAGAACAAATTTACTTGCGTGATTATACAGTCCACCCCATTACAGACCAGCGCCATGATACGGAAGGATTTCAACCTGTAAATGACGATTACCAAACTTTAATAGAGCAAATGCTAGAACACGATACAATCATTTTTGCGACACCCCTCTATTGGTACGGTATGAGTGGTCATATGAAAAACTTCGTCGATCGCTGGTCACAAAGTTTACGCGATACATCTCTTCATTTTAAAGAGAAAATGAAAGGGAAAAAGATGTACGTTGTCATCGTTGGTGGGGATAATCCGAAAATGAAAGCATTGCCGCTTATTGCTCAGTTCCAATATATCTTTGATTTTGTTGGTTCATCATTTGAAGGGTATGTTATTGGGGATGCGAATGGATTAGATGAAATCAAAAATGATGCTGAAGCACTCGCAAAGGCACAACTGTATAATAGCGAATTCAAAAATCACAAACAGAAATAAGTTTGACAAACTCTTTTGTATGCGCATACAATAAAAATAATATTATGAAAGGAAGGTACTTTGACCAATGAAGTTCTAATTCTCTTATTTATTTCATCCATCACAAATAGTGAACAAAAATGATGAAAACTAGCAGAGGATTAGTCTGTCCATTTGTCGATACTTTCTTTCGAGACGGTTATGTAAAAAATCGTTTATTTATGTACGATTTTTACATTCAAGGGCGACGTTTATCCTCTCTAGTGAAACTAGGGAGGTTTTTTTATGACTATTTTATTCGCGCGTAATATTGAAAAGAGCTTTGGTGATCGCACCCTATTTACGTTACCATCACTGGAAATTCAAACAAACGATCGCATAGGAATTGTTGGAGTCAACGGAGCTGGAAAATCTACGTTATTACAAATATTAAGTAAAGAAATAGAGGCTGACCAAGGTATAGTAACTCACCATAGTTCTATCGCTATCATTCCTCAGCTTAGCGAGGAACTGCCGGAAACCGCTTCTTCTCTTACAAAAGGAAAATGGAATATTTCAAACGTTGCAGATTCAATGAGCGGCGGCGAACGAATGCGCCTAAAGATTGCTCATGCTCTCGAACAAGATGCAGGCATTCTATTTGCTGATGAGCCAACAAGTCACTTAGATATGTTCGGTACAGAGCAATTAGAAAAGGCACTTTTATCTTATAACGGTGCACTTGTTTTAATATCGCATGATCGTGATTTTCTAGATACCATATGTACCAAAATCATCGAAATTGAAGACGGTACTATTCAAGAATATAAAGGGAATTATTCAAACTATCGAAAACAAAAAGAACGTGAGCGAATACAAAAGCAAGCGGAATATGAGCAATATGTACAAGAAAAAAATCGTTTAGAGCAATCAATTTTACAAAGAAAGCAACGTGCTTCTAGCATGACAAAAGTCCCAACGCGGTTCAGTTCATCTGAATCTAAACTTTATAAGTTAAGTGGGGCACATGGCCAAGAAAATGTTAGCAAAGCAGCGAAAGTATTAGAGACACGTCTCGAAAAATTAGAAAAGAAAGAAAAGCCAAAGGATCTTTCTCAAGCTCATTTTGACGTGCAATACCATACACCCATTCATAGTAAAGTGGTGGTACAGCTTAATAAAGCAACAAAGAAAATAGGTGACCGCACACTATTTAAAAATATGAATGGAACTATTGCCCCTGGTGCAAAGCTTGCTATTTTAGGCGCAAACGGAAGTGGAAAAACAACTTTGTTCAATATGCTTCTCACAAACGAGCGCGGCATTCAGCTTTCGAAAAGCTGTAAAATTGGATACTTTGAACAAACGCTATCAATTTTAAAAACAGATAAAACAATTTTAGAAAATGTTCTAGAAGAAACAAACTATACGGAGTCGTTCGTGCGAACAATACTTGCAAGGCTCCTATTCCGCCGTGAAGATGTTCATAAACCTGTGCACATCTTAAGTGGTGGTGAACGAATGAAGGTTGCACTTGCAAAAGTATTTTTAGGAAACTATAATATGCTTCTGCTCGATGAACCGACAAACTATTTAGACTTAGCAACGCAAGAAGAATTAGAAAGCATGTTACAAGAGTATCCTGGCACCATACTTTTCATTAGCCATGACCGCGCCTTTATTCGTTCTGTTGCAGACCATATTCTAAAAGTAGATGAGAGAGAGCCTAGAATATTCCACGGCAATTACGAGCAATACACAAAAAGAACAACTCAAGCTTCTGTAAATATTACTGAACAAGAATTATTACGGTTACAAACAAAATTAACAGAAATCATCAGCCGGATTTCTATACCAAATCCTCACGATGACATCACATTTCTCGAACAAGAATACGAAAAATTATTAGTTCAAATTCAAAAATGTAAAGAAGCGCTCTAATGTCTTCCCTATATATCGACGGGATCTTCCGCATTTCCCAAGAAATATCGAGGCTTCGACATAAAATATCGCCCTACCTATAATATTAAACACAATAACAACAAAAAAGCCGTGCATCAGCACGGCTTTTCCCTTTATCCCGCTATTTGTGGGCAGTAAACGCCCGATTGGTGAAGGCTAATAATCAGTGAGGGATGAACAAAACCCCCACTAATTAAAGTTTCACTTTATATACGGACAGCAGTCCCACTTACCGCAACCATTAGCATCCCTTCGCGAACTACTTCGTAGTCCACATCGATACCGACAATGGCATTCGCATTTTTTTGTCTTGCGAGAGTTTTCATCTCTTCCATTGCAATGTCGCGTGCTTCTTTCAATTTACTTTCGTAAGCGCCTGCACGGCCACCGACCACGTCGCGGACAGAAGCGAAAAGGTCACGCACGATATTCGCCCCCATAATTGCTTCGCCATTGACGATATCAATATAGTCAGTAATCTCTTTTCCTTGAATTGTAGAAGTTGTTGTTACAATCATGCTTTATAGCCTCCCATATAAGATTTCCACTTACTTATGGTGCACTAATTCAGCAGAAATTATATTTACGAACTAAACTGTGCTTCGTATAACCTGCTATACCCTCCGCCACGCTCAATTAATTCAGCATGTGAACCTTGTTCTGCAATACCATCTTTATTTACAACGACGATGCGATCCGCATTTTTAATAGTTGCTAGCCTGTGAGCGATAACTAACGTTGTACGACCGACAGATAGTTCAGCAAGTGATTTTTGGATAGCAAGTTCCGTCTCTGTGTCTAGCGCAGAAGTTGCTTCATCTAAAATTAAAATTGGTGGGTTTTTCAAGAACATACGGGCAATTGCTAAGCGCTGCTTTTGTCCTCCTGAAAGTTTCACACCACGCTCACCAATAACTGTATCTAAACCGTCTGGTTGCGAGTAAATTAAGTCCTCCAACTGGGCACGTTTTACCGCCTGCCAAATTTCAGATTCTGAAGCTTTTAAGTTTCCGTAAGCGATATTTTCACGAATTGTTCCTGAGAATAAGAAAACATCTTGCTGCACAATTCCGATTTGCTTACGAAGTGACGATAACGTCATCTCTTTCGTGTCAATGCCATCAATTTGAATTGATCCAGATGAGTGTTCATAAAAACGCGGTAATAAACTACATAATGTTGTTTTCCCTGCCCCTGATGGTCCAACGAAAGCAACTGTTTCACCTGCATGTATTTTCAAACTAATATCGTTTAAAATCGGCTCTTTATTTTCATATCCGAACGTGATGTTATCGTATTGAATATCGCCGTGTACATGTTTAACTTCGATTGCATCTTTAGAATCTACAATATCCGGCTCTGTTTCCAGAAGTTCTACATATCTTTTAAAACCAGCGATTCCTTTCGGATAGCTTTCAATAACCGCATTAATTTTTTCAATTGGGCGGAAGAAAATATTCGTTAATAAAACGAATCCAATAAATCCACCGTACGTTAATTCACCTTGCAGAACAAACCATGTACCACATATTAATACAAAGAGTGTTACAAGACGCATCAGCATATAACTAATAGATGAATTTAACGCCATAATTTTATACGCCATTAATTTTGTTGTACGGAAACGAGCATTGTTTACAGCAAATTGCTCTTTCTCAAACTTTTCATTTCCGAATGCTTGTACAACGCGGATACCACCAACATTGTTCTCGATACATGCATTGAAATCAGCAACGTCTGAGAATAAACGTCTAAACGTACCTGTCATTTTTTTATTGAAGTAAAGTGCCAACCATAATAAGAATGGAATTACGAAGAATGTTAGAAGTGCTAACTTCCAGTTAATCATCATCATAAATGAAAATGCTCCGACTAAAGTCATAATGGCAATAAATAAATCTTCTGGTCCGTGGTGAGCAATTTCCCCAATTTCCATTAAATCGTTTGTAAGACGTGAAATTAAATGACCTGTTTTATTATTATCAAAAAATCTGAATGATAGCTTTTGAATGTGATCAAATAATTTCTGTCTCATATCAGTTTCAATGTTAATACCAAGCATATGTCCCCAATATGTAACAACGTATTGCAAACCTGTATTTAACACGTAAACTGCGAATAAACCGAAGCAAGCCCATAAAATAAGCGTCCAGTTTTGTCCTGGTAATAACTTATCAATAAATTGATTTACGATAAGCGGGAAACCAAGTTCGAGTAAGCCTGCGATAACTGCACAGGAAAAATCAAGTATAAATAAACCTTTATACGGTTTATAGTAAGAAAAAAATTTACGTAACATATCTTTCCTCCCTTTTCCAAATTAAAAGACTCCCTAAATGATAACCATTATCAAATAATTATTCAAGTTATCCGTCTACGAAACTAAAAAAACCTTCATCTGTGTTTGATGAAGGTTTCCATTTTATTTTACATCGCTTCCGAATCCCACTCATGCTCTTGCTGAACAAATACAACACCTAATTCATGATGTCCCCCGGCGTATAATGCTGTTTGAGCAAGACGAAGCTCACCATTTGTATCTACTACTTCTAATTTACAAAACGCCCCTGTCGTCTTCGTTTGAAGCGCGTCATAAAACTCTTCGGTACTTCTTGGAATGACTCCATTTACTTTCGTAATAACTTCTCCAGGCTTTAAATTCATCTCTGCCCCAATTGTATTAGGAATTGTATCTAACACAACAAGTCCATCATTACGTGCGGCAAAGTATGCTGGTCTTTTCTCGTCTGCAATTTTCTCTTGCATCGAGATTGTAAAGCGTCCAAGCATTGCGACTCCCATCGCGATAATTGCGAGTACGTGCCACCAGTAACTTGCGATACCCAAAACGAGTACGAGCCCCGCTAATCCATAGACACGTCTTCCTGTAAATAATAAAGCTTCCGTCGGCTCATAACTTCTAACTTTTCTCATAAATCCAATTAGAAATGGTACGAGGAATAAAGAGTATGTAGTCGAACCTATTGAAACGACAGGCCACCAAGAAATAAATCCTGTCACCGCATCTCCTGGTATAAGAATAAATACTGGTACAAGCCATAGACGATTTGATTCATGTAGTCCAATTCGTAGCCCACGCTTACCTTTGTTAATTTTTGGCGTAGAATAGCGAACCGCATTTTTAGAGATTAATAACCCCTCTACAACGAGCATAACGCCTAGTAAAATAGCAAGGGATACAATCGTACCCTCTTCACCTTCTCCAAGCTGTAAGAAAGAAACTGGCATCTTAGACGATAACAACACGAGTGCAATAGCGATTCCGAAAGTATAAGCTACAGATAAATATCGATACATAGCAGTTAATCCAAATAATAACGTCCAAAGTAAAATTGCCCATAAACTCGCTTTTGAAACAACTAGCCCGAGTCCAATCGTAATAATAGATACGATTAATCCGTATCCAATACCTGCAAATAGATTTGTTCGTAGTTCAAACCAAATATCATATACTTTAAAAGAAAAATCTTTTCGTTCTCGTAATATACGTAAGTATCCAACGAAGATACTACTAATTAAAAATACATAGACAGCAGGGTGTAAGAAAAAACGTCCAACTGCTCGTAGTATTTCAAAAAGCCATGCCTCCACGAATTCATTCACCACCATTTATATCATTTTTTCTTTTTATCTTATCATAACTAAAGAAATGTTTGTTTAACACATAAAAAATACAGGCATCAAAGTGCCTGTATTCTTTCTTATTTCGCTATTAATTTCAATGCCGTCTGTAATTGTAAATCATTTTCTCCAGAACGGATTTTTTCAATAATTTTAGTTTGAAGCGCTTCAGCTGTCTTTTTATCGAGTTGTCCTGTTGCTTCCATCTCATTCGCATTTTGGAATGCTTTTAGTGCTGATTCTGTCTCTTTGCTAAAGTACCCATCTTCACGTCCTGGTACATAGCCTAAGCTCTTAAGCATTTCTTGCGCATGTTTTACTTGTACATCATTTGAATTGTATGAAAGTGTCTTTTCAATTTGAATTGGTGTCGCATGATAATAATCAGGTTGCTTCACTTCTACAGTTGGCGCGATTCCTTTTTTATGAATCCAATTGCCATCTGGTGTTAACCATTTAAACATTGTTAATTTAATATTGCTACCATCTTTAAATGGAACAGCTTGTTGGACAGTACCTTTACCAAACGTTTTTTCACCAATTAAATCGTATCCTTCTCCCTCTTTCAGCGCACCCGCTAAAATCTCTGAAGCAGAAGCACTTCCATTATCAATTAATACTGAAATTGGATATGGCTTTCTTTCTTTCAGTTCCGTAGAGAATTTCTTCTTCTCACCATTTCGCTGTTCTACTTGTAGCATTGGCTTTTTATCTGTCATGATGTCTCCTAGTATGTCTTCTACACTATTTAAATAGCCACCAGGATTGCCACGTACGTCAATAACTAAGCCTGTTATATGTTTCTTCTCTAACTCTTTTAACTGATCCTTAAATTCTTTCGCAGTATTTTCAGCAAAAGAAGTAATTTGCATATAACCGATGTCTTTTCCGCTCTCTTGCTTTACGGAACTAAATACAGTGAAAATCGGAATCTTTTCTCGCTTAATTTTAAATTCTATCGGATCAGCCACTCCTGCGCGCTTAATTTCAATTGCAACAGTCGTTCCTTTTTTACCACGAATTTTTAATACTGCTTCTTCACGTGATAAATCTTTCACACTATTTCCATCTACAGATAAAATTTGGTCATTCGGTTTAATTCCTATCTTTTCTGCTGGTGAACCTTTAATTGGCGATACGATAATAAGCTTACCGTCCGTCTTGTTTACTTCAGCTCCAATCCCTTCAAGTTCAGGATCTAGTGACTGACTAAACTGTTTTGCCGTTTCTTTATCCATATACGTGGAATAAGGGTCCTTCAGCGTAGACAACATTCCCTGTATCGCACCTTCGACTAATTTGTCGTCTTTCACGTCTTCCACATAACGTGAATCAATTAGTGCATACGCCTCATTAATCTTTGCCAAATTCCCTTGCGCTGTGCCAGCATTACCATTCGATACTGTTTGCGTTACATATGCTGGGTTTATCCCAAGCCAGTACATACCACCAAACATCCCGCCAGCACCAATTAAAAATGCAACAACCATTCCAATAATTGCAACTCTACGTTTCAATGCGGAATTCCCCTTTCCAGAACACACAGGTGGTGTAGCAAAAGGCATCACACGATGTGTGATGCCTTTACCTATTTCTACTATATGATAAGCTTGTACGAATTATGTTTGCAACTTTTTATACTTTTAAGAAGCGACGAATTGACATTACACTTCCCCACATACCGATTAATGCACCGATTAACACTAATAAACCAGCTAATTGGAATACGAATGGGTTGTATGGTAGAAGCTCGAAAATTGTTCCGCCAAGTTTTTCATTAAACACACCTTGCAATGAATTATATATAACTAAAATTAGGCCAATTGGAATAATTGATCCTAATACTCCTAGGAATAATCCCTCTAACAAGAACGGCCAACGAATAAACCAGTTTGTTGCACCAACAAGTTTCATAATTTCAATCTCAGTACTACGAGCATAAATTGTAATTTTAATTGTGTTAGAGATTAAGAACATCGCTGTGAATAGAAGACCAGCAATTAACGCAATCCCGATGTTACGACCAGTTTTTACAGTATCAAATAATTTTTCAACTTGACCTTTACCGTATTGAACATTACTTACAAACTGCATTTTCTCAATCTTTTTTGCAATCGCCGCTGTATCTGTTGGTTCTTTCGCCTTTATAACAAATACATCTTTCAGTGGGTTATCTTGCTCAAATAACTCGAACGTTTTTCCGCTATCGCCTAAGCTTTTAATTAAACGTTTCAACTCTTCTTCTTTAGAAGAATATTTAATAGAATCTACTTTCGCAATTTTACTCATATCTTCTTCTAATTTCTTTTGATCAGCTTCTTTTGCTGCTGGATCAATATGCACACGAATTTCTACATCTTGCTCTACTTTCGTCGCAAAATGGTTCATATTCATAATAGCTGCCAAAAAGACACCTACAAGTAATAACGTAACTGTTACTGCACTTACAGAAGCAAATGTCATCCATCCGTTACGGGATAGATTTTTCACACCTTCTCGCAAATGTCGACTAAGGGTTTTAGCCTTCATATCCGTATCCTCCCTCAATCTCGTCTCGAACAATTTTTCCGCCTTCAATTGCAATTACACGATGACGAATTGTATTTACGATATCTGCGTTATGTGTCGCCATAACAATCGTTGTACCACGCTCATTAATACGTTTAAAAATACTCATAATATCAAGCGCTGTTTCAATATCTAAGTTACCTGTTGGCTCATCAGCAATTACAACCTTTGGTCTATTTACAATCGCTCTTGCAATCGCCACACGTTGTTGCTCTCCGCCTGAAAGTTCGCCTGGAAGTGCATCTGCACGATCATCTAGACCTACAAGACCTAACACTTCTGTAACACGTTCACGAATCGCATCTCGTTCTTCTTCAATTACTTCTAAAGCAAACGCAACATTCTCATATACCGTTAATTTAGGTAGCAATTTAAAATCTTGGAAAATTACGCCTAATTGACGACGGAAATATGGAACATCTCTTTCTGCTAATGTTTCAATTACAAGTCCATTTACATTAATTGATCCTGTAGATGGCTTCTCTTCACGATACATCATTTTAATAAATGTAGATTTTCCGGCTCCACTCGGTCCAACTACGTATACAAATTCACCTTGTTTAATGTTAACTGTGAGACCAGCAATGGCTTTCATACCATTTGGGTACTCCTTATAAACATTCGTCATTTTTATCATTATTTATCACCCAATACTTAATGATTTTTTTCGAAATACTTTTCTGTACATTTGAAAATAAAAGAAAAACCTTTATTTTCGCTCGACCATTCTTGTTGAAGGTAGCTTCCATACATGCTTTTTATTAGCAATGCTACTCTATGTAATATATTTCATCAAAATTCTACAAACCCCATTGTAACATCAATCGGTTTCCAGTTCGGATACAATTTTGTTACAGTTATGTTACATCCCAACAAAAGGTAAACGAGCTCATGTAATTACTTAACTCGAAGCACTTTTCGGTCAAGTTATACAATCAGCTCGTTTATTAGTTACGTTTCTTATTTATGCTCCGCTAACCATTCAGCTACTTTTTTCGCATCTTCACCTTGAATAATTCCTGGTGACATTGAACCGCGACCTTTTTCAATAACCTTTTCAATCTCTGCTGCGTCGTATTTCTGTCCTACTTTTCGTAAATCTGGTCCAGTTGCTCCTGATAAATCTTTAGCATGACAACCTATACAACTTTTTTGGTAAATTTGTTCTGCGCTATCTGTGCTTGCAGATTGTTTTGATGGTTTACTCTCTTCTTTATTTCCACATGCTCCTAAAGCAAAAACGACTGATGTCCCTAACGCAATAGCCAACAATTTCTTTTTCACTTCCATCGCTCCCCATTGTTGATATTCTTTTCATTCATAACTAGGCAATAGTTTTCATAACACATTCAATATTCATTATAAGCATTATCTTTATATAGAAAAACTAAGGTATATTTCATATTTTTCACAAATATAGTGAGAAGCCTAATAAAATAAGCTTTCATAAATTGTTTCAATTCTGTGAACACCTTAAAAAGTTCTATAAAGAGCCTTTTTCTCCAAACCAAAAATGAGAATCCCTATATAAAGCCCTACCCTATTATCGCTCTGTTTTACTATTCTCTACTTTTTACAAAACAATATACGGCATTGTATTCTACATGTAATCTCATCAAAAAGAGAAGTTGTCGCCTCCAACTTCTCTTCCTCTTTATTTCATCAATATAAATAAGATAAGCCTCTTTATATCCTCTTGGACCTCAACATGTGCCAACAATTCTGTTGGCTTTTTCTCTTATTAAATACGAGAACGTAAATACGCATCAATAAACGGATTAATTTCCCCATCCATAACTGCTTGTACGTTACCAACTTCTGTATTTGTACGATGGTCTTTCACAAGAGAATACGGATGGAATACGTAAGAACGGATTTGGCTGCCCCATCCAATTTCTTTTTGCTCTCCGCGAATCTCATCTAATTGTGCTTGTTGTTCTTCTAATTTCTTTTGATATAATTTCGCTTTCAGCATTTTCATCGCATGTTCACGGTTTTTAATTTGAGAACGCTCTGACTGACATGTCACAACCGTATTTGTTGGTAGATGCGTTATACGAACTGCTGAATCTGTCGTATTAACATGCTGTCCGCCTGCCCCACTTGCACGATACGTATCTATTTTCAAATCTTCTGTACGCACTTCAATTTCAACTTCATCATTGAATTCAGGTACAACTTCACAAGATACGAACGATGTATGACGACGACCTGAAGAATCGAACGGTGAAATACGTACAAGACGATGTACACCTTTCTCCGCTTTCAAGTAACCGTAAGCGTTATGACCTTTAATTAATAATGTAACACTCTTAATACCAGCTTCATCGCCCGGTAAGTAGTCAACCGTTTCTACTTTAAACCCACGTTTCTCAGCCCAGCGTGTGTACATACGTAATAACATAGAACCCCAGTCTTGTGACTCTGTTCCACCTGCACCTGGGTGTAATTCTAAAATAGCGTTATTTTTATCATAAGGATCGCTTAATAGTAACTGAAGCTCGTACTCATTCATTTCTTGAATTAAAGTTTTCACTTCAGATTCTAATTCCTCATGTAAATCTTCATCATACTCTTCTTTAAGTAGGTCATGCGTCATTTCTAAGTTTTCGAACGTCTCATCTAACTGACGGAACCTTCCAACCATATCTTTCAGCGCATTCGCTTCATTAATTACAGCTTGTGCGCCTTGTTGGTCATCCCAAAATCCAGCGCCCATCATCGTTTCTTCTAATTCTGCAATTTGTTTTTCCTTAGTAGGGAGGTCAAAGAGACCCCCTAAAAGCCGCTAATCTCTTAGCCATTTTCTCTAATTCTTGCCTAATTTCTACTAATTCCATTTCCTTCACCTCTATGTAATTGCTGTTACTTTCATATGAAAACAAGGGAAACTCTCTCCGCTTATTACGGAGAGAGTTTAAACCTTTTCATTATACATTTTTGATGCAAAAGTTTGCAAAGCAGACTGAACTACAGTTCCCTATTACTGCCCAATGCCACAACAGTTTTTATATTTCTTGCCACTACCGCATTTACATAAATCGTTGCGTCCCATTTGGTCACCTTTTACAACCGGTTTTTTCTTCGCGTCTTCACCATCGCTTGATGGATGAACAGCTTCACCTTGAACAACTTCTTGACGCTCTAAGTTTTGCTCAATTTCAGCTTTCATAATGTAACGAGAGATTTCCTCTTCAATAGAAGCGATCATCGACTCGAACATTGCGAATCCTTCCATTTGGTATTCACGAAGTGGATCAATTTGTCCGTAAGCACGTAAATGAATACCTTCACGAAGGTGATCCATTGCATCGATATGATCTGTCCATTTCGTATCTACAACACGGAATACAACAACCTTTTCGAATTCACGCGTCTGCTCTTCAGGTAGAAGCTTCTCTCTTTCATTATAACGCTCTAACAATTTCGCGATAATTGATTCGCTCATTTCTTCTGGAGCAAGGCGACGTAACTCTTCTTCTTTTACATCTCCTTCTTCAAGAAGGTTTGTATTTAAGTAATCGACAAGACCTTTAATGCTCCAATCTTCTTCGATTTCTTCTTGCGTATGAAGTGCAACAGCACGTTCTATCGTAGATTTCATCATACCTTCAATAATGCTGCGTAAGTTCTCTGAATCCATTACTTCTTGACGCTGTTTATAAATTACTTCACGTTGTTGACGGAGTACATCGTCGTATTGCAATAGCTGTTTACGTGCATCATAGTTATTTCCTTCTACACGTTTTTGTGCAGATTCTACCGCACGAGAAACCATTTTACTTTCGATTGGCTGTGAATCATCCATACCAAGGCGATCCATCATCGCTTTCATATTGTCAGAACCGAAGCGGCGCATTAGTTCATCTTCCATTGATAAGTAGAACTGTGTTACACCAGGGTCTCCTTGACGACCAGAACGACCACGTAACTGATTATCAATACGACGACTTTCGTGACGCTCTGTACCGATAACTGCTAGGCCAACATTTCTAATATCGTCGCCTAACTTAATATCCGTACCACGACCAGCCATATTCGTTGCAATTGTTACAGCGCCTTTCATACCAGCTTCTGCAATGATATCTGCTTCACGCGCATGGTTTTTTGCGTTTAAGATATTATGACGTACACCTTTACGTGTTAACATTTTTGAAATAAGCTCTGATGTTTCAATTGCAACTGTACCAACAAGAATAGGTTGCCCTTGCTTATGACGATTTACAATATCCTCAACAACTGCATTGAATTTACCTTCCATTGATTTGAAGATTAAATCAGCACGGTCATCACGAATAATATCTTTATTCGTTGGAATTACGATAACATTCATATTGTAAATACTACGGAATTCTTCTTCTTCCGTTTTCGCTGTACCAGTCATACCCGATAATTTTTCGTACATACGGAAGTAGTTCTGGAACGTAATTGTTGCAAGCGTCATACTTTCATTTTGAATTTCTACGCCTTCTTTTGCTTCAATAGCTTGGTGTAAACCTTCGCTATAACGACGACCTTTCATAAGACGACCAGTGAATTGGTCTACGATTACGATTTCGCCTTCTTGTACAACATAATCTGTATCAAGGTGCATAACAACATGTGCACGAAGCCCCTGATTAATATGGTGAAGAAGTGCTACATGTTTTAAATCAAATAAGTTTTCAATATGGAAAGCTTTCTCTGCTTTCGTAATACCATCTTCAGTTAACATTACATTTTTCGTTTTCACATCAAATGAATATTCTTTTTCATTTTCTAATGTACGAACGAATGCATTTGCAAACATGTATAGCTCTGTTGATTTTTGAGCTTGCCCAGAAATAATAAGCGGCGTACGTGCTTCATCGACTAAAATCGAATCGACTTCATCGATGATAGCAAAATTAAGTGGACGCTGAACGCACTGCTCTCTATATAACACCATGTTGTCACGTAAGTAATCGAATCCAAGCTCGTTATTTGTGCTATACGTAATATCAGCAGCATAAGCAGCTTTTTTCTCTTCACGTGACATACTATTTAAGTTAATCCCTACAGTTAGGCCAAGGAACTCATGAAGTTGTCCCATTTCATTTGCATCACGTTGTGCTAAGTATTCATTGACTGTAACAACGTGAACACCTTTTCCTGTTAATGCGTTTAAATATACAGGTAAAGTAGATGTTAACGTTTTACCTTCACCTGTTTTCATCTCAGAGATATTTCCTTCATGTAAGGCGATACCACCCATTAGCTGTACGCCATATGGACGCATTCCAAGAACACGATTTGCTGCTTCACGAACAACCGCAAAAGCTTCAGGAAGTAGATCATCTACTGTCTCACCTTTTGTTAGACGTTCTTTAAATTCAATCGTCTTTCCTTTTAATTGTTCATCAGTTAGCGGCTTAATAGATGATTCTAATGCATCAATTTGCTCCACTGTCTTCTGCATACGTTTAATTTGGCGTTGGTTGACATCAAATACCTTTTTTAAAATACCGATCATAGGAAATACGCTCCTCTTTTATTAAAATAAAACTTCCGATTGCTTTCTTTTTCTCTTTACAATCAGTCGTTATAAAAATCAAATTTATGTTATGCCAATTTTTCTCCTAATTAAAAAACCTAAAATGTATAAACCTAATGATAATTGTAACACTTGTCTTGTAACTATGACAACAATCGTCCAAATGTCGAGCCTTAGATTCAGAAAAATTTTTCATTTAATTTGTTCCAACAAACTAATATTTCAAATTCATATTACAAATTTTGTATTAAATCTAAGTAGTATTCTTTCAAGTTCTCTTTTAAAGAAGATGGCTCAATTATTTTTATAGTTTTACCAAAACTAGCTAGATACGAGATGATAAAGTTGATTTCAGCAGGCTCATAAGTTCCTATTAAGTATGTATCTTCGTGTTCTTCCCATAATTTCATCGAAGGATATTGTTGTTGCTTGAATATCTCTATCCCCCTCGCAGTAATTGAGCATTTAAATTGAATAGCTTGTTCAGTTGCCTTCCAAAGACTATGTGCGTTATGTATATTTATGTTTTCCAAATCCAGACTATCCTGAGCACCTACCATTTCTAACGACCGAATACGATCACAGCGAAACACTCGATAAGCCGATTTATCTAAATCGTAAGCCTGGCAATACCAATAACCTTTCATTGCATAAATCGAAATCGGCTGAATACGGCGCATTGTCGTTTGTTTCGGCGTTACATAGTTTATAGTTAAAGCCCTATTTTGAACAGCAGCTAACAAAATCTCTTCTAGATAACCACATTCATGTGCTTGTTCCAAATGAAAAAAGGACACTCTTTTTTGCAAGTTTTCAATTTGCTCACGCTGTTTTGACGAAACACTATCTAAAAATTTCTTATTAATGGAACGAAACGAGATTTGAAAAGGAATACTTACAAAACTACTTAGTGCTTGCATTGCAAAATAAAGTGCAAAAACTTCATGATTTGTAAATGAAATCGGTGGTAATGTCATCGTTTTTATTAAACGATACCCTCCATACCGACCATACTCTGCAAAAAGAGGGACACCCATTTCCTCTAATGATGCAATATCACGTAAAGCTGTCCTTTTTGAAATTTGAAATTCATCCATTAAATCTTTCAGTGTGAATATTTGTTTTTGATTAATAAAACGTAGCATCTGATTTAAACGTTCAACTTTTTTCATAAATTCTCCCTATAGGTGTCGTATGTTGGCACCTTATATTTGTATAGTAATAAGTGTAAACATATATGAAGGAGGCAATACAATGAACTTTGAAGTAATCCCTTTTTTATCATTAAATGGGCAAGGTGCTAAAGCAATTGCATTTTACGAACAGTATTTAGACGCAAAAGTTTTATTTAAAAAGAATTATAAAGAAATGAAAGAAATAGATCCGAATTTCACGTATAAAGAAAGCCAAGAACATTATATTACCCATTCTGTTTTACAAATTGGCACTAATAAAATTATGATTGCAGAACAGGCAGTGGATTCCACACGCCCTTGGCAATTAAGTAATAGCTCATCATTATGCATTCAATCTAAAGATTTCCAAACCATTGAAGCACTCTATCACAATCTAATTCAACATGATGAGGTTTATATTTTAACACCTTTTGAAAAAAACTCCTTCAGCCCGAGTTATGCCATTGTGCGAGATCCTTTTGGAATAGTAATACAATTGACCGTTACAAAACATGACTTCTAAATTTCATTACGAATAAGCCATTTAAATTTATATCAATATTACAAGATAGGAAGGCAAAAACATATAAAGTGAAACTTTAATCAGTGGGGGTTTTGTTCATCCCCCACTGATTATTAGCCCTCACCAATCGGGCGTTTACGGGCAGCAGGGCCCCCACCTAACTTCTTTGCTCCGGCCGAATTTTGAGGTGGGAGTTTTACTGCCCACAAATAGCGGGATAAAAAAAGCGCAGCCTCATTCGGCTACGCTTTCGAATTATTATTTAGTTTCGATTAAACCATATTTCCCGTCTTTACGGCCATATACAACATTAGTTTCATTTGTATCAGCATTTGTGAAGACGAAGAAACTATGTCCTAGCATATCCATTTGTAAGATCGCTTCTTCAACGTCCATCGGTTTTAAATCAAATCGTTTTGTACGTACAAGTTCTAATTCATCCTCTTCTACCGCATCCAGAACAGCTACTGCTTCTGGAAGGATAAAGTTAGTTTTCACAGAACCCTTTTCACGTAATTTACGGTTTACTTTTGTTTTATGTTTACGAATTTGTCGCTCAATTTTATCAACTACTAAATCAATCGCAGCGTACATATCGCTATTTGTTTCTTCTGCACGAAGTAATAAATCTGTAAATGGAATTGTCACCTCGATACGTTGCTTGTCAGAGTATACCTTTAAATTAACTTTAATCTCTGGGAATGTATCAAAATAACGCTCTAATTTACTTAGTTTTTTTTCTACATATTCCCCTAATGCTGGAGTTACTTCAATATTTTCACCACGAATGTTGAATTTCATAGATGAATTCCTCCTTTCAAGCCTATGTACTATAATTTCGACATTGGCTTAAAAACTCCTTCTAACTTTTTTAAAAAAATTAGTGGAATTGCGATTTTTTTATCGTTTTTTGTTGAAATGAAAAGATGCATCGTTTCTATCTTTATTTTATCCTATTAACATCGTGAATAACGAATGTAACTGTGGACAATTGGTTACAGAAAAGAAACAACTTTTTGACAACTTCCTCACAACAAAAAAGCCCTTGGTACGAGCAAGAGCTTTCACCATCTATATAATGCTGCTAAAAATACAGCTCTATCTTTTCCAAAAACTTAATTTTTACAGTTTCACAACATTAGCCGCTTGTGGTCCACGTGCTCCATCAACAATATCAAACTCCACTTGTTGACCTTCTTCTAACGACTTATACCCCTCTTGTTGAATAGCAGAAAAATGAACAAACACATCATCACCATCTTCACGCTCAATAAACCCAAATCCCTTTTCTGCATTGAACCACTTTACTCGTCCTTGCATGTTCATTCCATTCCCTTCACTCTTAAAATCAGGGCATCCGCCCCATATTTTGACTATAACGAATGACAAGACTGTAAGTCAAAGAAGATCTGTCGTCTTTTTATTATTCCTTTCGACATTCACATATTAACCTCTACAAAGCGTCAAACAAGAAACTTCTCTCGCTCCTCGATCATACAAAAGGCTTCCAATTTGCCTAACAGTAATTCCTGTCGTATACACATCATCCACGATTAAAACATGTTGCTCATGAAACATCTCTTCTCCCTGAAAATAAAAAGGATTAACCCCCGATATCCTTTCTTTACGTTTCTTCTTACTTTGTTTTTCTGTTTCTATTCTTCTTAATGATGTACAAAACATTTTGATAGGCAAACAAGAAGCTAGTAACTCCGCTTGATTAAAACCACGCTCGTATTCCCGCTCTTCACTAAGAGGGACCGGAATGGCAACTGAAACATTCGCAAAATATTTTTGAAAAAGACTTCGAAAAGGCTGATGAAAAATATGCACTAATTCAGCATCTCCTCGAAATTTAAACTGTGCTAATATTTCTTTCATCCCTTCATCATACACATACAACGAACGATTTATGAGCGGTGGAAACCTCTGCTCGTTCGTCCACCTTATGCAATCCATGCAAATATCCCCGTTTTTATATTCAGCTGGTACAAGTTCTAAAGGCCGACCACACTCCTTGCAAATATCCCCTATAATATAGGAAAGTTTTTGTTCACATCTATCACATATATACTTTTTATGAAGCTTAACAAAAAAAGTGTACCAACTAATCGCATATGAAATATACTCATCACAAAGTAGACAATGCATCAATCTATCAATCCTTGTTCTTTAGCATTCTTATTCATACTTTGAATATGTTTTTTCGCACGCACCATCGCCTCTGTCTTTCCATAATGAAAATAGATGACATCTCCATTCGGTTCATCAGAGCTTCTGCCAGCACGCCCTGCAATTTGAACGAGAGCACTTTCTGAAAATATTTCTTCCTCAGCTCCTAAAACTGCCACTTGTAAATTTTTCACAGTTACTCCTCGTTCCAAAATTGTCGTTGTAACTAATAAAGGGATTTCTCCCTTTCTGAAAGCTGCTACCTTCTCTTTTCTCGCCGGATCTTCTGCATGCACACCGTCAATTTGATTGTTTAATGATTTTAATAACTGACTAATTTCTTCTACATATCGCACATGAGGAACAAATAGAAAAATGGGGTATCGTTTAGATAAGTACATATTTAACCATTGTAATAAAGCACGAGGAATTTTTTTACGCATAAGACCCTTTTTCCAATTTCCGCACCACCGAAATATCGGGACTGGCAATGGATGACGATGATAACGTCCTGAAATAATAACCCCTTTTTGCTTACCATTCCGCAATTTACGCTTCCACTTTTCATCTGGAGTTGCAGTTAAATAAATACGTGCTGCCTCCTCTTTCATCGCTTCGTTTACTGCATAATGCAACATCTTATCCGCATGATACGGAAAAGCATCTATCTCATCTACAATCATGACATGGAACGCCCTATAATAACGTAACAATTGATGTGTAGTTGCAACGATTAACGCCGCATCTTTTTCTCGGTCTAAACTCCCTCCGTATAAAGCAGCTACATTTATATTTGGAAACACTTCTTGTAACCTTGGTGCTAATTCAAGTACAACGTCCGTTCTCGGCGTTGCAATACAAACTCTCTCTCCCTTTTGTAGTGCCTCTGCAATTCCGCGAAACAACATTTCTGTTTTTCCAGCCCCGCACACCGCCCAAATAAAAAATGATTCTTTCTGCTTAACAGCGTCAACGACACTTTGCGCCGCTAACTCCTGACCAGCAGACAAAACACCTTCCCACTGTAACGGATTCAAATAATTTTCTCCGCTTATTTCAGCAATCCCGCGAACAAGTACAGCACATTCACTTACCCTGCCCATCGTTATGCACTTCCGGCAAAAGGTGCATACTTTACTGCACCTTTTGCATAGAAACGATGCAAATAGTCTCTGCTCTATATTTCCGCAGCGCTGGCACATATATTTTGAAGATTTCTTAATTACCCCTTGTACACAAACGACGTCTCGATTCTCTTTCAAATGATCCAATTTATCCTGTAACTCTGAAGAAAGTTCTTCTAACAATAACTGTCTACCAGCTAACATCATCAATAGCCACCTCCAGCACTACTATAAATCCTTCTCTTTATCTCGTAAAAACACAAAAAAGCCGATAACCTACTTATAAAATAGTAAGCTATCGACTTTATACACGTTTTTTATTCAATTATAAATCCTATAATCGACCGTAACCTAAGAAATGTTTTTGGTTGTAGCTACTGCTTAAGCTAGAGTAAGCAATCCCTTTATCACCAGCATGAATCATTTGGTCGTTACCAACGTAAATACCGATGTGAGATGGACCTGCTTTATAAGTACCTTGGAAGAATACTAAATCTCCAGGTTGTGGGCTACTTACTCTAGAAACTGAGTTCCAGTAACCTGCAACGTCTTGACGACCTACACCATAAATGTAAGAAATGAATCCACTACAGTCAAAACCACCGTTTGATGGAGATGCACTTCCCCAAACATATGGCATACCTAAATATTTTTGTGCTTTACCAATTACGCCACCCGCATTTGAAGCTGGTGCTGGTGCTGGTGCTGGCTTTTCTTTTTTAGGTGCTTCTTTTTTAGGCTCTTCTTTTTGAGCTTGTCCAGCATTGTTCGCTGGAGCAGCTTGCTGTGCAGGCGCTTGCGCTGGTGCTGGCGCAGCTTGTTGAGCTTGCGCTTCTTTAGCAGCTTGTTCTGCTTGTTTTTGAGCAGCAGCTTCTTGTGCAGCTTTTTCTTGCGCTTCTTTTTCAGCGATTTGTTGTAATTTTAATGCCTGTTGTTCAAGCTCTTTCAATTGACCTTCCGTACTTGTCATTGTAGTTACAACTGTATCCATTTTACCACTTAAATCGTTTACCGCTGTTGCTTTTTTCTCTTTTTCAGCGTCAAGTTCTTTCTTAGCAGTTTCAATTTGAGATTGTGCTTCTTTTAATTCTTTTTGTTTTTCTTTTACTGTCTCAACATCTTTTTTCACGTTCACTTGATCTTCTTGTTGTGTTTTCATGATATCTTCGTCAGATTCCATAATTTTAGACACAGAAGCTAAACGATCAACTAAATCTGCAACGTTTTTAGAGTTTACAAGAACTTCTGTTACAATGTTCGTGTTCGGTTGTTCTTGTAGTGCAACTAAACGTTTTCTTAATAACTCTTCACGTTTTGCAATCTTTGTTTGTAGTTCTGCAATATCTTTATTTTTATTTTCAATTAATTGCTCAGTATCAGAAACTTTTTTTGTTGTTTCATCAAGTTTTGAAGCGTTCTCTTGAACAGACTTATCCAATCCTTGGATTGTTTTGTTTAAGTCATTCATTTGTTTTTGTAATTCATCACGTTCTTGTTGTTGTTTATGTAAAGTATCATTTTGTGTGTTAATTTGTGATTTCACGTCAGAAATTTTATCTTCTGCAAATACATTTGGTGTTAGCCCTGAAAACATTAACCCTGCAACTAGTGCGCAAGATGCCATTTTTAGCTTTTTCATTTTATTTTTTACACCGCTTTCTTTTTTCGTTTTCCGTATATAACCTATTAAAATTTATACCATAATTCGGGAGTTTTTTTGCTAATGTTACGGTTTTGTAAAATAAATGTAATATTACATTTATCTCTATAGCAAAGTATATCTAAATTTGTATATATATGTAGAATTTCAAGAGCCTTATGCCGTTTTTTATAGAATTGAAAAAAACGTAAGGGAATCCCTTACGTTTTGAAAATACTCCAATATGAACGAGATAGAAACGTTACTTCATCCATTTCTCAGCCCAATTTTGGACCTCATCCATAACACTTTCCAACGCTTTCCCTTTATCAGTTAAACCGTACTCGATTCTAACTGGTACTTCTGGGTAAACACTACGAACTACAATACCTTCACCTTCTAATTCCTTTAAACGTTCTGACAACATACGATCGCTCATATTCGGTATAATATCTGCGATTTCTCTGAAACGTTTCGGCTCTTCAAGCAAAGATTTAATAATTAAGCCAGTCCATTTCTTACTAAGCATTGTAAAAGCTGACTCAAACTTTGGACATAAACAAGAATTATGCTCCATATGTTTCACCTCTCTTCTATTATAAGATAGTTTCTTGTAAAAAGTAAGTAATAAAACTTTCCTCATTATTTAATTTTACGTACATTTTACCATTTCCAGATATTAACTTGTCAAATCCCCGTAAAATATCCGTAAAAAAACCCTCTTCAAGTAAGAGAGCTTTTATATCTTTATCATTTCGTATACCAACCTAAACCAAGCGCACCTTCACCTAAATGCGTCCCAATTACAGCTCCGAAATAACTCGTGCGAATTGTAACATGAGGATATATCTCTTCTAATTCTTGTTTCCATTCATTAGCTTCCTCTTCACGATTCGCATGAATAATAACAGCTTCCATAGGTACACCTTTATTTGCCTGCTCATCAAAGATTTCAACGATACGCTTTAACGCTTTTTTACGCGTACGAATTTTTTCGAATGGAATAATTACTTTATCTCTAAAGTATAATACTGGTTTTACTTGTAACAAACTACCGATGAAAGCTTGTGCGCTATTTAATCTTCCACCACGTTGTAAATGATGTAAATCATCCACTACAAAATAAGCATCCATCGTTTGCTTCATTTCATCAAAGCGAGCGATAATCTCTTCTGGGGCTTTCCCTTCACTTACTAATTTCGCCCCTTCACGCACGTAAAATCCTTGTACTTCACAACTAATTTCAGAGTCGTACGTATATACATCAATACCATCTACCATCTGTCCAGCTGTCGTTGCTGTTTGGTATGTACCACTAATTCCACTGGAAAGGTGAATGCTAATAACTGCATCATATTCTTTAGATAACTCTTCATATAGCTCTAAAAACTTTCCAATTGCTGGTTGCGAAGTTTTCGGAAGATCTTCTTGTTCACGTACTTTTACATAAAAATCATTCGCTGAAACTTCAGCCTCTTCTTGATAAGATTCCGTTCCAAACACAACGTTTAATGGAATCATATATATATTGAGTTCATCACGAATATGCTTCGGTATATATGCTGTACTATCGGTAACAATAGCTGTTTTCATTTTCGTACCTGCCTTATAAAAAATTTTTATCCCCTAATTTTACACGAAAACTAGAAAAGGTGCATCCATACATAAAAATGCCGGTTAGAAACTACAATCACCCGCTCGACAAATTACAACAAAAAAATAAAATACTCACCAAAAATTTCAACATATTTATAAAAAATGTTTGAATATAAAAACAACCGCTTTTAAAATGTAAAGTACTAGTTATTTTGAAAGATAGGGGCGTATACCATTGTTATTACAATATTTAACAATCAAAGGCTACGGTGAGCACGAAATCATCATTCAAAAATCAAGATTCATTTGCTATGTGAGTCGCGCCACAACGGAAGAGGAAGCTCAAGCATTTATACAAAAAATAAAAAAACAGCATTGGAATGCAACACATAATTGTTCCGCATATTTAATCGGCGAACAAGATCAAATTCAAAAAGCGAACGATGACGGTGAACCGAGCGGCACAGCTGGTGTACCTATGTTAGAGGTATTAAAAAAACGAGGTCTAAAAGATACTGTCGTCGTCGTTACGCGCTATTTTGGCGGCATTAAACTTGGTGCTGGCGGATTAATTCGCGCATATGGAAAATGTACAAGTGAAGGTCTTAACCATGTAGGCGTTGTTGAACGAAAACTAATGCGCGTTATGCAAACAGAAATTGATTACACTTTGCTTGGTAAAGTTGAAAATGAATTACGCAATTCAGAATATGCCATTAAAGATATACATTATCTAGAAAATGTCACATTTGATACGTATGTAGAAGAGGACAAAAAACAACCATTCACAGATTGGATGATTGAATTAACAAACGGGAAGTGTACAATTACAGAAGGAGATATGTTGTACTTAGAACAAGACTTTATCTAAGAATAGCTAACGTATCGCCTTTAAAGATTAATGTAGTGAATTAATTCCCTACAAATGAACTAAGGAGATTATATATGGAAGAGCGTTATAATCATCTCCAAAATAGCAGAATAAAAAAGAAACGTAGAAGAAAGTTTTTCTTCTTTCTTATTTTCGCATTTTTATTTGGTAGCGTAGGACTTTATATGTTAAATTCCTACACTTCTCTCATGGGGATGTACAGTGGATTTGCTCGTGAAAAATCGGATTTAAGAACCGAAGATGTAAAAATTACAAAGGAACCATTTACAATCCTCATTATGGGAATAGAGGATTATGCAACAGACGGTCAAAATGGTCGTACAGACTCATTAATGTTTGCGACAGTCAATCCGAAAACTCAAAAGGTTTCGCTTATGAGTATTCCTCGTGATACTCGCGTTCCAATCGTTGGAAAGAACAAAGAAGACAAAATTAACGCTGCGCATGCTTACGGTGGAGAAAAAATGGCAATCAAAACTGTCGAAGGTTTTCTAAAAGTTCCTGTAGACCATTATATTAAAATCGATTTCCAAGGCTTTAAAGGTATCGTTGATGCTGTTGGCGGTGTTACCGTTGATGTCCCTTTCGATTTCTGGGAACGTTCTGACGTGGATTACTACAAAAAAATCCAATTTAAGCAGGGACAGCAAAACTTAAACGGTGAAGAAGCACTCGCTTACGTCCGTATGCGAAAGCAGGATCCAAACGGCGATTATGGTCGGGCCGCTAGACAAAGACAATTACTAGCCGCTGTCGCTCAAAAATTAAATTCCGCCTCTACTGTATTTAAAATTAAAGATTTAACGACTGTCGTTGGAAAATATATAAAAACCGACATTCCTATTTCAGACGGACTTGCTCTTTACAATAAAATATCTGGATTTGATCCTTCTACCATACAAACGTTAAAACTTGAAGGAGAAGACAAAAAAATAGGTGGTATTTATTACTTCCTTCCAGATCCAATCAGTGTAGAGACGGTACGTAAGGAAATTGAAAAAGAAATAGGGGAAAAAGAACAAGCCCCAACAGAGACTACGAAAAATGAGAATACAAATTCCGATTCAAATTCTAACTCCAGCGCAAAAGCAAAGAAGGAACCGAGCGAGAACAAAACACCTCCTCCTCCCCCTCCTTCTACAAATGCTCATGCAGAGTGGATTATGAGAAATCAGCAATAAAAAAGAGCCAAATCGCATCACATACGATTTGGCTCTTTTTATTTCCCGCAATTGTTGTGGGCCAATAATAAACGGAAGATACAAACCCCATTTATTAAAGTTTCACTCTACTTGTTGAAGTGTTGTAAAATCGCTTCTACAATACGCTCTGATGCACGACCATCGCCGTAAGGGTTAGATGCTTTCGTCATCTTATCATGAGCTTCTTTATCAGATAACAACTCATCAGCAAGACCAAAGATTGTCTCTTCATCTGTTCCTGCTAATTTCAGCGTACCTGCTTCGATACCTTCTGGGCGTTCCGTCGTGTCACGAAGGACAAGAACTGGCACACCTAGTGATGGTGCTTCCTCTTGTACACCACCAGAATCAGTTAACATTAAGTATGAACGAGCTGCAACGTTATGGAAATCGATTACATCTAGCGGCTCAATTAAATGAATGCGGCTATGCTCGCCTAAAATATCATTCGCTATTTCGCGAACAACAGGATTCATATGAACAGGGTATACAACTTGTACATCTTCGTGCTTATCAACAAGACGCTTAATTGCACGGAACATATTGCGCATTGGTTCTCCTAAATTTTCACGACGGTGTGCTGTCATAAGTACAAGACGATCATTTCCAAGTTTCTCTAACACCGAATGGCTATAAGTTTCTTTTACAGTTGTCTTCAGTGCATCGATCGCTGTATTTCCTGTTATGAAAATGCGTGACTCATCTTTATTTTCTTTTTGTAAGTTCGTTGCTGATTTTGTTGTAGGTGAGAAATGAAGATCCGCCATTACACCTGTTAGTTGGCGATTCATCTCTTCTGGATATGGAGAATACTTATCCCATGTACGAAGTCCTGCTTCAACATGTCCTACTGGAATTTGATTATAGAAAGCAGCTAAGCTTGCAATAAATGTCGTCGTTGTATCACCATGCACAAGTACGATATCAGGCTTCGCTTCTTTCATTACTTTATCTAAGCCTTCTAAACCACGTGTTGTAATATCAATTAACGTTTGACGATCTTTCATGATATTCAAATCGAAATCTGGCGTAATTCCAAAGATATTTAATACTTGATCTAACATTTGACGGTGTTGTGCTGTTACAGTCACAATTGATTCAATCTTTTCTGGGTGCTTTTGCAACTCTAATACAAGAGGTGCCATTTTAATTGCTTCTGGTCGTGTCCCGAAAATTGTCATTACTTTTAAGCGTTCAGTCATTTCATTGCCTCTTTTCTTTCACTAGTTAAAACTTCTATTATCGCATATAAAAATATGCATGTAAAAATACACTTTTTAACGCGCCTGAGAAACATTACTATTACAGACGTCTTTTCGCCCAACTGAGTAATAATTTAATCCATGCTCCTCGGCATCCTCATTAGTATAACAATTTCTCCCATCAAATAGAATAGGTTCCCTCATAAGCTGTGCATACTTTTCTAGCGGATAATTTCGAATTGATTCCCATTCTGTTACGATAAAAACTGCATGTGCCTCTCTAATCGATTCATCTATACACTCAGCGTATCGTATCGTATTTCCAAATAGACTTCTTACATTTTGAATAGCTTGCGGGTCATATAAAACCACATCCGCACCTATATTAATTAATTCTTCTATTATAATAAGAGATGGCGCTTCCCTAATATCGTCAGTATTCGGTTTGAATGCTGCACCAAGAACCGCAATTTGCTTCTTCTTCATATCTATAATTTTCTTCGCTTTTTCAACTAACAACAACTGTTGTTTATTATTCACTTCAATGACTGCTTTCAACAAGCGAAAATCATGAGAAACATTCCCTGCAATTTGCACCAGTGCTTTCGTATCTTTTGGAAAACAAGATCCTCCATATCCGATGCCTGCATTTAAAAAAGATGCACCAATTCTCTTATCCATCCCCATCCCTGTAGCTACATCTAATATATCCGCACCCACTTGCTCACATATATTAGAAATTTCATTAATAAAGCTAATCTTCGTAGCTAAAAAAGCATTAGATGCATATTTAATCATCTCAGCACTTCGAATATCTGTAATATACGTTTGTAAGCTTAATTTGCTGTACAAATTCTCTACTTTCCTTGCAGCTTCTTCACTACATGCTCCAATTACGATACGATCACCATGAAAAAAATCATAAATACCAGAACCTTCTCTTAAAAACTCTGGATTCGATACAATACATAATTCATGTCTACCTTGTAGTTTCTCCTCAATCCATTCTCTCATTACATCATTTGTCCCTACAGGAACCGTACTTTTCGTAACAACAATAATATCGTTATTCACATATGTTCCAATATCATCACAAGCACTACGAATATACGTTAAATCTGCTGTTCCATCTAATAAAGATGGCGTTCCAACTGCAATAAATATAAACTCTACATTATTAAATGCCGTTGATTTACTTGCTGTAAAAGTTAAATGATTATTCTCGTATGCTTCATTTATTAATTCACTTAATCCACATTCATAAATAGGTAACTCGCCTTGTTTAATCCGTTCAATTTTTTCACTATTTATATCGAAACATGTGACTGAATGTCCCAATCTCGCCAATCCTACTCCCGTAATCAATCCAACATATCCGGTACCTATTATCGTAATTTTCATTTTCCTTTCGCACAGGAATATACATAAGAAAATATACGAATACACAGAATTCTCCCTGTGCTTCCCCCTCTCACACTAAAAATGAGAAAACTCTTTCACTTCTTTATTATATGAATTGTTTTTTTATTCTTTTTTAAGATTTTGTAAAGTTAAATGATGCAATATATACAAAATGTAAATTCCCACATTTTAACACGGAACTTACTCAATTTTACGTGCAACACTTATAATACTGAAACAAAAGTCATCGCTATATGAGAGGGAAGTACAATGTCACATTACAAGCCACAATATGAGATCAACCTTCTCAAAGGACACAACATTCCATATCCAATTGTCATATATTCTATTCACTCCCCTTTACAGCCAAAAGAAAAAAAGATTGAATTCTAATCTTTTTGTGATACCATATGTTATGAGCCTGTAAATAAACATCATAATTTTCAGATAAATACAATTAGAAAAATTACGTTAAACTATAAAGGGTGGGGTATTAATGGACTCACAAGTGATTTATGCCATTTTGGCATCTTTCATCACTGTACTCGTCGTTACTCCTTTAGTTATTAAATTAGCTTTCAAAATAGGAGCAACAGACAAGCCAAATGCGCGTAAAGTACACCAAAAAATTATGCCTCGTCTTGGCGGGTTAGCAATTTTCATCGGTGTAGCCGTAGGATTTGTTGTCGGTGGATTGTACGAACAAAGAATGTTATCGATAACTTTAGGTGCTATCATCATTGTTATCATCGGGATTTTAGATGATATGTACGAACTATCTGCGAAGGTAAAATTCGGTGGACAACTATTAGTTGCCATCATGATTGTAAAAAGTGGATTATTAGTGCAAGTATTATATATTCCAATTCTCGGAGATACTGAACTCGGATGGCTTGCTTATCCAATTACTGTATTTTGGATTGTAGGTATTACAAATGCCATCAACTTAATTGATGGATTAGATGGATTATCCGCAGGGATTTCATCTATCGTACTTGCAACGCTAGCATATATGGCCTTCACTAGCCCATGGGGTACTGGAGCAGCTATTATATTACCTCTAGCACTGATTACATTAGCAAGTACAATTGGATTTTTATTCTACAACTTCCATCCAGCAAAAATTTTCATGGGAGATACAGGAGCACTATTTTTAGGATACTGTATTTCTGTTATATCGTTACTTGGATTATACAAAAGCGTAACGTTATTCAGTTTTATCGTTCCAATCATTATTTTAGGTGTACCTATATTTGATACGACGTTTGCAATCATCCGCCGTATCGTAAATAAAAAGCCTATTTCAGCACCTGATAAATCGCATTTACATCACCGTTTGCTTGCAATGGGATTCTCTCATCGTAAAACGGTACTAATTATTTACGCATTGGGTATTTTCTTTAGTGTAAATGCAATTATTTTCAGTAGTGCAACATTATGGTTATCCATTATTCTTCTTTTCATTTTAATCTTCTTTACAGAAATCATTGCTGAAGTAATCGGTCTTGTACACGAACGTTACAAACCAATTATTTCCTTCTATAAAAAAGTGAAAAAACGCGAAGACTAATTGTAGTATAGCCTTTACTATTATGAAATATTCAAATAGCACCCTCTTCCAAGGAAGAGGGTGCTATTTTTTGTTTTTTATTCCTTATTTCCTATTTCCAAAATATAGATTGTTTGAGAGTGCCTCTATTGGAGAAAGATATACGTATATCGAAGGTAACGAAAAAAGTATCAAATTTTCATTTTTACATCTTGATTGTCAAACTGAGGGTGAATGTTATGCTCAAGCGATTACTTCAATGTATAATTTTATTTTTAACTATTACTATGTACGCATCATCTAATACAAAAGCAACTACAGACATTCAAGCAGAAGATTACCAAAGCACTCAAACTACCTCTCCTACAAAAAAAATTGCGTACTTAACATTTGATGACGGACCAAATAAATACACACCACAAATTTTAAATATTTTAAAAGCGAAGAACGGAAAAGCAACTTTCTTCGTTATTGGTGGAAAAGTGCCACATTATAAAAAAACGATGGAGCGATTGATTAAAGATGGACATTATATCGGTCTCCATAGTATGTCACATGATGTAAAACGTCTTTATACTGGCGATCCATCTGTTTTAATTGCAGAAATGGAGCAAACCCAAAACATCGTCCAGCAAGTTACACATTTAAATACACATCTCGTTCGTGTCCCATACGGTAGCATGCCTTACTTAAAAAAGAATTACCGCGACGCACTCGTATCCGCCCAGTATAAAATGTGGGATTGGACAATTGATACATATGACTGGAAAAGCTATGATAATCCTTCCGCAATACTAGAAAGAGTACGAAATCAAAGCGATGAACAAGTAGAGGTTATTTTAATGCATGATTCTAGTGTCACAGTGCAAATACTCCCAAAAGTAATTGATTATTTGCAATCACAAGGATATAAGCTACTTCCCTACAATCCATCTTCCCATCTCGAAGTGAATTTTTGGAAAGACACAAGATTGTAACAGCTTTAGTGCCTATGTACTAAAGCTGTTTTATCCCGCTATTTGCGGGCAGTAAGACTCCCACCTCAAAATTCAGTTGGAACAAAGAAGTTAGGTGGGAGATCAACTGCCCGTAAACGCCCGATTGGTGAAGGCTAATAATCAGTGGGGATGAACAAAAACCCCACTGATTAAAGTTTCACTTTATTTTTCTCTTCCCACACTTCCCATTTTTGTGTAAAATTTTAAATAGTGATGAAGTTTCGAGGTGAATAGAAATGAAACGAATAGATCTCATTTTTAACGCAATACAAAAAGGGAATTATACAGAAGGTGTAACAGCATCAGAACTCGCTACACTTCTACAGTTAGACCGTGCAAATGTTAGTAGCGATTTAAACAAGCTTGTGAAAGATAATCGTTTATTAAAAACGAGTACACGCCCTGTCCGTTTTTATATAGAAACGAACACTTCATTGGAAACGCATTCAACAAAGGGCACTTCATTAGATACATTTGCTATTGAAAATACAAGCCTAAAAATTGCAATTGAAAAAGCAAAAGCTTCTATTCTCTATCCTCCAAACGGTATGCATACTTTACTACTTGGAGAAACAGGTGTCGGAAAATCGATGTTCGCTTCTTTAATGCACGAATACGCAATTGAAGTGGAACAACTTCCAAAAGATGCACCTTTTATCGTCTTTAACTGTGCTGATTATGCAAACAATCCACAACTACTACTTGGACAGTTATTTGGGATAAAAAAAGGAGCTTACACAGGTGCCAGTGATCAAAAAGGATTAATTGAAAAAGCACATGAAGGAATTCTTTTCTTAGATGAAGTACATCGCCTTCCTCCAGAGGGACAAGAAATGCTTTTCACCTTTATTGACCGCGGGGTATACCGCCGCCTTGGAGAAACAGAAAATGAACGTAAGGCACGAGTGTTGATTATTACTGCAACAACCGAAGAACCAAATTCATTTTTACTAAAAACATTTACAAGACGTATTCCGATGACCGTTACGCTTCCACCACTTCGTGAGCGAACACATAAAGAACGGTTTGCCTTACTACAGCTATTTTTCACAAATGAAGCAATTCGTCTAAGGAAAGAGATTCATGTTAGTCCAAATACAATGCGCGCTTTCGTCTTTTACAATTGTCCAAATAACATCGGCCAATTGAAAACGGACGTACAAATTGCCTGTGCGAAAGCTTATTCTGATTTCGTAACAAAAAAACGTGATTCTGTCTGTGTTTCAAGTACAGATTTACCTTGGTATATGAAAGAAGGATTATTTATTGAAAGAAAGAGCCGTCATCTATATCAAATACCAAATGAAACATTTGTATTTACAGGTGATGAAGGTTGGAGTAAGCATACAGTAGAACCCGAAGGAAGTCGCTCTTCTATTTACGATTATATTGATTATAAATATGAGGAACTTCAAGCACGAGGCATTGAAGAGGAAGAATTAGAATTATTAATAGAAAATGATATTCAAAGCTTTTTCGTCCAATACTTTAACCAAATATCTAAAAAAACAAGTCATGAAAATGTTTTTAAAATTGTGGATCGTAATATCGTTTCCGTATGTGAAAAAATTGCGGAACTAGCTGAAAAATATTTATCTAAAACTTTCGATGAAAAAGTGTTTCTCGCTTTAAGTTTACATGTACAGACAACTCTACAACGTTTGCAGGGCGGGAAACAAATTCACCACCCACAATTAAATCAAATTCGTACGAAATATAAAGAAGCTTTTTCCGTAGCTATGCAATGTATTCAGCTATTAGAAGAAGAATTACAAATAACAATGCCTATTGATGAAGCTGGCTTTTTAACAATGTTCTTCGTTGTTGATCCAATTCCTGCCTCACAAACAGAAGTAAAAGTATTAATATTAGCACACGGTAATGGCATCGCAACAGAAATGGCAAACGTTTCAAACGAACTTCTCGGTATCGATGAAGTAACTGGTATCGATATGCCCTTGCATGAATCACCAAAAGACTTCTTAGAGCGTGTTAAAGTGTATATGAACACACTTCAAAATGTAAACGGGCTTCTCTTACTTGTTGATATGGGATCTCTCGCTTATATTGGTGATATATTAGAAACTGAATTCAAAATCCCTGTCCGTGTTCTTTCAATGACGAGTACACCACACGCACTAGAAGCAGCTCGAAAAGCTCAGCTTGGCTATTCACTAGATGCACTATACGAAACAGTGAAGAACTTAACGCCGTTCTATTTAAACGTACAGGAAGAAAAGAAAAAGCCACTATCGCCAATGAAATCCGTGATTTTAACAGCTTGTTTAACTGGCGAAGGAAGTGCTTTAGCAATTCAAAAAATGTTAGAGAACTATTTACGCTTTGATAAAGACTTAATTGAAATTATTCCGATTAGCATCGTTCATGAAAAAGATTTAACGAAAATGATCGAGAACATAAAAAAAGAGCGTAATATCATTTGTATCGTCACGAATTTCGATGTGCAAGTACCTTGCTTAACATATCATTTCCAAGACATTGTGAACTACACAGCTATTCAACCAATTCAAGAATTGATTACGTATGAAGAAACATATGCGAAAATGGCTGATATTCTTGAACAACAAATGCAGCGTAACGATGGGGCATTACTTATTAAAACAATTCGTTATGCATTAAATACAATTCAGGAATTGATTTCTTTACAGCTAACTCCCGACAGTTTAATGGGTGTGATTTTGCATATGAGCTGCATGGTTGACCGTCTTCAAAAAGGCGAAAGTCTCCTCCCTCATCCTGATAAAGAGAAACGAAGACAAGATGAGTACTGGATGTATATGAAAGTGAAAAAAGCACTGCAGCCTATCGAAAATACATTTGAAATACAAATACCAGATGACGAAGTATTTTATATAATGGACTTCTTCATCAAAAATCAACCTGTAAAAAATTAAACTAGGCAATATTTTAGAGTAGTACCTAATACGTAGTAAGTGAAATTATATCGGCGATTCGACATAGGCTATCGACTTACCGACAATAATTGATAAACATGGCACCCATTATAATTAGAAAAGGCTGTTCCAAAATGTTTTTTGGACAGCCTTTTCGCTTACTTCTTTACTTCCCTCATTCTACCCCTTATTTCTCCCTTTTTATTAGATTTCGTATTAACATTTACATATACATTTGCTTGCATTATCTCTTGAAACAAGCTGTCAAATGCTCTCCCCTGTAAAGGCCCTTCAAAATCCTCCACTTTAGCTACACCAGTAACGACTCCTTCATTCACACTAATTCCTTGCTCTAATGGACCAAACAAGCTTAAAACAACTGGACCAATTTGATTCGCTTTCCCTAAATGAATTTGGCATGACGTGATTTTTTTTATGTTTTTTAATATGACCCGATATTGCAACTTCTTTAAATCTTCACTAAAAATGAGCTCTGTTACACCGTAAGCTTCTGTATTTACAGGAGGTACTTCCCTCTTTCCTGTTAACCTAGCAAAGAAATGTGTTGTCATACGGGCATTCTCCTCATATAAATTTCCCAGCACTACTTCTACTACTTTATGGTTTAGACATAATCATTTATGACTTTTTCAAATTTTAATTACGAAGAAAAGATTCACACAATCTTTACATTAAAATCGTTTCTTTTGCTTTACTCCCTCTTGTATAATGCATTTAGAAAAACAGTCTAGGAGGAAATTTTGAAAAATAATAACTACTCTTTCCAATCATTAATAGAGATTTTCCTCGTATCATTTAAATTAGGACTTACTTCATTTGGTGGTCCCGTCGCCCATCTTGGTTATTTCCACCACGAATACGTGCAAAAAAGAAAATGGATGGATGAACGAAGTTACGGAGACTTAGTAGCGCTATGTCAATTCCTTCCTGGCCCCGCTAGCAGCCAAGTCGGTATGGGAGTTGGGTTATTACGCGGCGGATTATTAGGAGCAATTATTTCATGGATTGGATTCACTCTACCATCTGTGCTCGTTTTAGTTTTCTTCGCTTCCTTCCTTAACCAGTTCGAACTTGGAAGTACAGGCTGGATTCATGGACTGAAACTTGTAGCGGTCGCAATTGTCGCTCATGCAATATGGGGAATGGCTCAAAAGTTAACACCGGACCGAAACCGTGCAACAATCGCAATTGCAACTGCCGCAATCGCCCTATTATGGCCAAGTAGCTGGACACAAGTCATTCTCATTATAGTATCTGGCTTTATCGGCTGGTTTTTATATCGCGACCAACCCGTTAGCCAAGCAAATAAAATAAACGTACCTATTTCAAAAATGGTAGCCATGTCTTGTCTCATCTTATTCTTCGGGCTATTAATACTGCTACCAATGTTACGACCGTACTCTTATTTCATCTCTTTATTTGACAGCTTCTATCGCTCTGGTGCACTTGTATTCGGAGGAGGGCACGTCGTACTTCCTCTTCTTGAAAGTGAGTTTGTACAAAACGGGATGATGACAAAAGAACAATTTCTAGCTGGATACGGATTAACACAAGCAGTTCCAGGGCCACTATTTACATTCGCTTCTTATATAGGAGCAGTGCTAAATGGAACCGCCGGAGCAGTTATTGCAACGATCGCTATCTTTCTTCCTGCCTTCCTGCTCGTTGTTGGCGTTTTACCGTTTTGGGACAGTGTAAGGAGAGTATCTTACATACAAGGTGCACTACTTGGAGTAAACGCAACCGTTGTCGGCATTTTACTTGCAGCTTTTTATGATCCAATTTGGACGAGTACAATTATGAATTCTGTAGATTTCATTTTTGCTTCTCTTCTATTTTGCTTACTCGCTTTTTGGAAAACACCACCTTGGGTTATCGTTATACTCGGAGCCTTCGGTGGATATGTTCTATCCATTTTGTAAGCACAAAAAACGACGGCCCCATTTAGCCGTCGTTTTCCTATTAAAACTTCACAAGCTCTATTCCCTCAGGCAATTCGCTCTCCGTTAAAATACGCAACTCTTTCACGCGATCCATTACGTAAGAAGAACGTTTCATAAGCTCTGGGTCAATATAAGCTGGATGCACCATAATTTCTACCGTTTGCTCGTCCTGCACTCTTTCCTTTAACTTCACAAAATAATCTTCCGTCACACCGTCAGCGTAAAAATCACTGTAAAACACATCTGAAAATGGGTGCACCGCTCGCTCTTCTTCACAACGACGAATTGGAACATTATATTTACTTGCTAAGCTCTCAAGAACGTCGTGTAAAAGCGGTAATCCATGCACGTGATGATGACTATCTAAATGAGTTGGTGTTAAACCGTAAGACAAAAATTTCTCAATTTGAGCCGTCCACTCTCTTTCAACCTCTTCTGGATTTATATTGCCTTCCCATACAACACTTTGTTTATGAAACAATCCATCGCTACTCACAAGTGATGGAACGTCTTTAAGAAGCGGTTCTCCTGCCGTTAATACGAGATGCACTCCTACTCCTAACGTTTTATACTCTTTCGCCAAACGTACGGCATGCTCTGTCCCTGGCATATTCATCATCATCGTTGTTGAATTTACAAGCCCGTTTTTATGTCCATCAATAATTCCGTAATTCGTACCTTCTGTAAGACCGAAATCATCTGCATTTACAATTAGCTTAATCATCGCAATACCTCCTACTAGAATAAAAAAAAGCGGGCTAAATAGCGCCGCTTTATTTCTCTATCTTCTTAAAAAATTGTGGAAGATGTTCTTTATGTGCTTCCAACATTTCATCTAAAATTTGTTTTGCAACTTTATCTGATGGTACAAGTGGGTTAATTGTCATAGCAAGCAGCGCCTTATGATAATCCCCTGTAATAGCAGCTTCAATTGTTGTGCGCTCAAATGATTTAATTTGCTGTACTAAACCGCGAACTGGTACCGGTAAGTCTCCTACCGCAATTGGTTTTGGACCTTCTTTCGTAATAATACAGTTCACTTCAACAGCCGAATCATGTGGCAAGCTTGCAATTGTTCCGTTGTTTCGTGTATTAACAGGCTGGATATCACCTTTATTATTATAAATAGACGTAATTAAGCTACATGCTGCGTCACTATAATAAGCTCCGCCACGTTTTTCTAATTGTGGTGGTTTAATATCTAAATTCGGGTCTTTATATAACTCGAATAAATCATTTTCTAATTGTTTTACTACTTCTGCACGTGTACCTTTTTCAATCGAAGCTTCTTTCTCTTCTTCTAACATTTCACGTGTTTTATAGTAGTAACGATGGTATGGACATGGAATAGCGCGAAGACCACGAATGAAATCTGGCTCCCAGTTAAGCGCAGCGATGTTTTCCATCGTAATTTGCTTTTCTGGATCTGTTACAAGTTCTAATACACGATCCATTACGCTTACGCCATCCAAGTATACATCTAATCCGTATACCATATGGTTTAAACCAGCGAAATCAACATGGACACGGCTTGCATCTACTTCAAGTAATCTTGCAAGACCCATGCGAATTCCAATTGGAACGTTACATAAGCCAACTACTCTTTGGATATTCGTGTAGCGGAGTACAGCTTCCGTTACCATACCTGCTGGATTTGCGAAGTTAATAAGCCATGCATTTGGACATAGTTCCTCCATGTCCTTACAAATATCTAAAATAACAGGAATCGTTCTCAGCGCTTTGAACAAACCACCAGGACCGTTCGTTTCCTGACCAATTACATCATATTTTAATGGAATTGCTTCATCTTTTGCACGTGCTTCTAATAAACCAACGCGAAGCTGTGTTGTTACGAAGTCAGCATCTTTTAATGCCTCACGGCGATCAAGTGTTAAATGGATATCAATTGGTAAACCTGATTTTTTCACCATACGTTTCGCTAAGTTACCAACGATTTCTAACTTTTCTTTTCCTGCCTCAATATCTACTAACCAAATTTCACGAACAGGAAGCTCGTCATAACGTTTAATAAATCCTTCAATTAACTCTGGTGTATAACTAGAGCCACCGCCGATTGTAGCAATTTTAATTCCAGTCATGCTTTATTCCCCTTTCGCTTCTAGCTTTTTATAAAGGTCAATAAATTCTGCTGCTAATTCTTTTACTGTAATAGAATTCATTAAATGATCTTGTGCATGAATTAAAAGAACACTAATCTCTGTTTTTTCCCCTCTTGCTTCTGATTGTATGAGCTCTGTTTGGAAATGATGCGCTTCATTAATCGCTTCTTTCGCCTTTACCATCGCTTCATCTGCTTCCGCCATTTTCCCCTGTTTGGCAAATTGAAGTGCCTCCATTGCAAAGCTTCGTGCATTACCACTATTTAAAATCAATTGGAATGGAATTTGTTCTGCTGTAGTCATCATAATTACCGCCCTCTCTATTATGGTTCAACCGATTTAAATACCCCTTCAGTTTGAACATGTCTATTAAATTATTATTTTATTAATGATTGTTTGGTGTTCTTGTAGATGGGTCTCATCTTTTTGAACATGATATAAAGGTAATTGTTCTCACAGATAATGTTATCTGTGAGAACAATCTCTATGTTACATAGGTACAGAGTTGTTATTTCCTTGCGCTGCTGCTTTTTCAGTACGAACAACTGAACGGTCAGATAACACAACGAATGGATAATAGATTACCATTGCAATTACAAAGTTGAATAACTGTAGAATCGCACCAGAAATATGTCCACCTGTTACAAGATAACCACTAATAATTGGTGGTGTTGCCCATGGAATCATCACAACTGTTTTTGGTACCCAACCAATAGATATAGCTGTATAAGAAGTAATTACTAATACAATTGGTGTTAGGATAAACGGTAAGAATAAAATTGGATTTAAAATAATTGGTGTACCAAAGATTACTGGTTCGTTAATGTTGAATGCACCTGGACCAATTGATAGACGAGATACACCACGTAGTTGTGCACTTTTCGCTACAAGTAATACAACTACTAAGAACGCTAATGTTGCACCAGAACCACCAAGATATACGAAAGTATCAAAGAATGGTTTTGTAACAATGTTTGGAACATCAAATGCAGATGTGCCACCTTTGAATAAATTAATATTTTTCTCTAATGCTGGTAAGTATAATGGCTCAATAATACCACCAACGATATTTGGACCATGTAAACCGAAGAACCAAAGAAGATGAACAAGGAATACAATGACAATTGCACTTGGTAATGTCCCTGCTAAACTTTGCAATGGTAATTGAATCGTATTAAAGATAAATTCATGAACACTTGTACCAGCTAATTTCACTGCTAATTGAATACCTGCAACTGCTGTTAAGATAACAAATGCAGGAACTAAAGCTGCGAAAGATCTTAAAACTGCCGGTGGTACTCCATCAGGCATTTTAAATGTAATTTCTCTTTGTACAAAGAAACGGAATACTTCAGTAACAAGGAGTGCCACGATAATTGCTACGAATAACCCTTGTGCACCTGTCCAAGCTAAGTTCAATCCGCCTTCTTTCGGTGTTGTTGGCGTAAGAATAATTAACGCACCAAATGAAATAATACCTGCTGACAAACCATCAACGCCGTAAGATTTTGCTAAATTATAACTTGTTGTAAATGCTATGATGAGTGCTAGAATTGCGAAAGAACCAGTCCACATTCCACCGCCAACTTGTTTCCACGTTTCGCCAAACAAACCTTTCATGAAATCTTGGAAAGCTTCAGATGGAAAACCATTAATTAGTGATGCCAGTGCACCAACTAAAATAAGTGGCATAACTGCAATAAATCCATCACGGATCGCAGCTAAGTGACGTTGCGATCCGATTTTACCAGCGACAGGAACAATATACTTCTCCATAAATGCAATAAATTTTTGCATTTCGCTTCCCCCCTAATTATTTTTTAAGTGTTAACGCGTGATCTAAAACTGCTTCTCCATTCATCATGCCGTAGTGCATTGGATTAATAACATCGACTCCAACGTTTTTCTCATCGGCAAGCGTTTTCATTGTAGAAAGCATGTAACGAACTTGTGGTCCTAATAATAGTACATCTGCTTGATCAATATTGTTTTTTACTGCATCCCCAGATACAGCCCAAATCTTACCTTCTAGACCACGAGCTTTTGCAGCCGCTTCCATTTTTGTAACTAGTAAACTTGTAGACATCCCTGCTGAACAACATAATAAAATATTCATTTATAAATCCCCCTTGTGTGGTATAAAAAATTTATGTTTTTTATTTTTCTTTACGCTATTTATTAATGCAATTAGCGTGCCAACTTTTTAAAACGCCTAAAATCAGCGTTTTTTCGAACAATTCATTTGTGTGTTACCGCTTTCAAACAGTGTGTCACCCGAAAAACACACAGTGTGTTATAAAACAACACGCTTTTAACACATAACTGTATGAAAATAGATTAGTGTTTAGTTGTCTAGTTGTATTTAAAACAAAAAACACTAAATTTTTTTAAAGCGTGAAAAATATAATAACGAAAAATATAATATTTCGACTCAAATCAAAAACAAATACCTATTCAAGACACTCGTCTACCTATTGTCCAGTCAAACTCTATTAAATTACATAGAATAGAATAAAATAAAGTATTTCGAAAGGGGATTCCAATGCCAAAGCATAGAAAAAAGAATAGAATGAAAATTTATAGAATACAGTTTCAAAATAAATGGTATAAACATGAGGAGGGTTCTGAACTAGATTCAAACACGTATAAACTAGACAAACAGGACACTGAAGATACGCAAGACAAACAAGATAAACAGGACAAACAAGACAAACCAGGTAAACAAGACAAACAAGATAAGCAAGACAAGCAAGATAAACAAGACAAGCAAGATAAACAAGACAAGCAAGATAAACAAGACAAGCAAGATAAACAGGACAAACAAGATAAGCAAGACAAACCAGATAAACAGGACAAACCAGGTAAACAAGACAAACAAGACAAACAAGATAAGCAAGACAAACAAGATAAACAAGACAAACCAGGTAAACCAGGTAAACAAGACAAACAAGACAAACAAGATAAGCAAGATAAACAAGACAAACCAGGTAAACCAGGTAAACAAGACAAACAAGATAAACAAGAAAAACAAGATAAACAAGACAAACAAGATAAACAAGACAAGCAAGATAAACAAGACAAGCAAGATAAACAAGACAAGCAAGATAAACAAGACAAGCAAGATAAACAAGACAAGCAAGATAAACAAGACAAGCAAGACAAACCAGATAAACAAGATAAACAAGACAAACCAGATAAACAAGACAAGCAGGACAAACCAGATAAACAAGACAAGCAAGACAAGCAGGACAAACCAGATAAACACGATAAGCAAGATAAACAGGACGAAGACGAGGATGAAGACGAGGACGAAGACGATAAGCAAGTACAATCGGAAAATGTAATAATAGTACCAACAGATTCGCACAGCTTAGATATATGGGATGAAATTTCACTAAAAGAAATACAAGCTGGCGAACATACAAGTTTATTTGAAGAAAAAAGCAATTATCAAAACATTAACTTACTCCAAGTAAGCGATATTCGTCTATATTTGGATAAACAGCTACAATTTAGTTCCGTCGATGAGCAAATCTATCATGAGGCACTAGTTCATCCGATTATGTCAAAGGTAATAGATCCAAAGCGTGTTCTCATATTAGGCGGTGGCGATGGTCTTGCTTTAAGAGAGGTTTTAAAATATGAAACTGTTATCCATGTAGACCTCGTTGACTTAGACGAAGAAATGATTAAGATGGCTCGCAATGTTCCAGAATTAGTTTCTTTAAACCAACAGGCATTTTTTGATGATCGTGCAAATGTACATGTATGTGACGCAAAAGAATTTCTGAAATCTCCTTCCTCTTTATACGATGTAATTATTATTGATTTTCCGGATCCAGCGACAGAGTTATTAAGCACTTTATATACAAGTGAAATTTTTGCTCGTATAGCTACGTTCCTAACAGAGGATGGCGCATTTGTCTGCCAATCTAATTCGCCTGCTGATGCACCTCTTGTATATTGGGGTATCGGTAACACAATTGAACATGCCGGATTAATTGTAAAAAGCTATCATATAATTGTTCCTTCTTTCGGAACTGACTGGGGATTTCATATTGCTGCTAACTCCTCGTTTGTACTTGATCAAATTGAACAATTATACGTAGTACCAGTTCCTCGAACATTACCTTCTCTTCTTGCTCCTTTATTTCAATTTAAAGAAGAACATTTAGAGCACCGCAATAATGCCGTTTTAAATTCAGAATCGGACCTTACTCTACATCATTGCTATCAACAAGAAATGAAGTTCTAATAATATTTTGACAAGGAAGGGAAAGTATATGGAATATTCTACGTTTGGGCGTCATATAATAGTAGATTTATGGGGCGTAGATTTTTCTCTATTAAATGATATTCATTTTTTAGAGCATCATTTAGTTGCCGCTGCGAATCGCTCTGGTGCCCATGTTTTAAATGTAAGTAACAAGGAATTCCACCCATATGGAGTTACGGTATTAATTTTATTGTCAGAAAGCCATCTCTCTATTCACACTTATCCTGAAAAGAAATTCGCAGCAATTGATTGTTATACTTGCGGCATATCTGTTGATCCTCAAAAAGCCATTGATTCTATAATAAGCGTATTAAAACCAGAACGTATGCATATAAAAAAATTAATTCGTGGTGTAGGAGAATTTGTTACTATCGATTAGTTATCATCCCCATTTATCCATGAAGAAGGAGGCTTGTTAATATAAAAATACCATCAGTGGAACTTATAACACTCCACTGATGGTAAGCACACATACATAGTCTATTCACCCCGCATTAACGGGCAGTAAAACTCCCACCTCAAAATTCGGCTGGAGCAAAGAAGTTAGGTGGGAGATCCACTGCCCGTAAACGCCCGATTGGTTCAACTAATAATCAGTGGGGGATGAACAAAACCCCCACTGATTAAAGTTTCACTTTATCTTAATTGATGATTGAATTTTGCTATTTTTCGTTTCCAATATAAAGTCAGCATAAACCTGGAAATATTAAATACAATCATCCATAGGTGGCCCTCTTTTCGTCATAACTGTCTCTTTTAAAAACATAAAAAAACCTTGCATACGCAAGGTTCATTCAGCTACTCACATCTTCCTATATAATTCTACAAACTCACTCGCCAATTCCTTCACTGTAATTGCATTCATTAAATGATCTTGCGCATGTACCATCAGCAGGGTAACTTCTGTCTTTTCCCCGCCAGCTTCTTTCTGTATGAGCTCTGTTTGTAAGCGGTGCGCCTCTTGCAATTCATTTAAAGCTTCTTGTAGTTTAGCTTCCGCTTCCTGAAATTCACCGCGCTTTGCGCAATCAATTGCTTCCATTGAACAGCTTCTCGCATTTCCCCCATGCAAAATTAAATGAAAAGCTTTCGTCTCTATCGTATCCATTTTAGTTCTTTACTCCCCCTTTTCTTCCGCTACTTTTTGTTTATCCCATATTTTTAAGAATGGCAAGTAAATAAAGAATGCAAGCGCAAAGTTAACGAGTTGCAAAACAACCCCTGAAATTTTCCCGCCTGACCCTAAATATCCACTAAAAAGAATAGGTGTAGTCCAAGGTACAGCAGCTCCACTCGGACGTGCAACCCATCCCCATTCCATTGCGAAATAAGAAACAACCGTTAATACGACTGGCACCAATATAAATGGAATAAGTAAAAGTGGGTTCATTACAATCGGCATTCCGAAAGTCACCATTTCATTAATATTAAAAATACCAGGTGCAATCGACAATCGTCCTAAACTTTTCAATTGCTGACTTCGCGCAAATAATAACATTCCTACAACTAAAGCAAGTGTTGCACCAGAACCGCCCATATAAATCCATAAGTCAAAGAACTGCGCAGTAATCGTATTCGGTACATCTTGCCCAGCCTGAAAAGCAATTCGGTTTTGGTCCATTAACGACAACCAAATCGGGCTCATTACACCACCAACAATTGCAGCGCCATGAATTCCACACGCCCAAAGTACATGGACAATAATAACGGCTATTACCGCGCCCCAAAGACTGGCACCAAGTGCACTAAGTGGTTCTTGTAAAATTTTCCCCACAATATTATGGATGCTGCCGAAAGAAGTATTTTCTATCATTAAGCGCAAGATCCAAATAACAGTTACAACAATAAATCCTGGAACGAGTGCTGCAAATGAACGTGTCACAGCTGGCGGTACTGTTTCTGGCATTTTTATAATCAGCTTTTTTTGTACAATAAATCTATAAAGTTCAGTAGATATAAGTGCTATAATCATCGCAACGAATAACCCTTGGCTTCCCATTAAAACAGCTGGTATAGCCCCTTCTATAAGTACACTTTCCTTCGTACTTGGTATTATATATGCAACTTGAAATGGAGTTGCAAGTAAGAATGTCACAAGTGATAACGCCCCTGCCGCTAATGCATCGACCTTATAGTATCCTCCAAGTCTGTAAGCGATTCCAAAAGTGGCTATTAAAGACATTATATTAAATGTTGCGCTAACTGGATACCCCAAAGCCTTTTGCCAACTCTCCCCAAACAATCCTGCCATAAAATCATTATACCCTGGTATGGGTAAAGCGCTAATAATTAGAAAAAAAGATCCGATAATCAAGAAAGGCATCGTCAAAATAATCCCATCACGAATCGCTTGCAAATGTCTCTGCTCTGCAACCTTTCCTGCTACTGGCATCACATATTTCTCTAAAAACTTTATCATCTATCCCACTCTCCTCATGGTTTCATTGACAAAGCTGCTTGTAAGATAGCTTCTCCATTACAAAGCCCATAATGGACAGATTGAATGACATCAACAGGTATTCCTTTCTCCTTACATAATTCTTTCATTTTCGGTAATAAATAACGTACTTGCGGTCCAAGTAAAAGTACATCTGCATCATCGATATGATTTCGCACTTCTGAACCTGATACAGCCCAAATCTTTACCTCTATCCCCCTTGCCTGTGCCGCTTTCTCCATTTTTGCAACTATCAAACTGGAAGACATTCCCGCTGCACAGCAAAGCAAAATATTCATCCTGTTTCCCTCCCTCTTTTTCTAAACCTAAGGTATGATACAGCCCTTTCCACCACTAGGTTACAAATATATATGTCTAGATTTCTAACTGTATGCCGAGCTTAAAAACAAAAATTTCTCGGTTTTCACGCTATTCCATCTATCCGTATTTTCCTAGTAAAGAAGTCTCTAACTCGCTATAATGATTCAGTATGATTTTTTATAATCGATAGGAGGGTATATTTATGAAGGCATATCGCTTTCCGCTTATTTTATTATCTTCTATCCTAATTGGTGGTTTCATTGGTTATTTCATGGGTGCCGATGCAGTTGCTTTAAAGCCGCTTGGTGACATTTTCTTAAACTTAATGTTTACGATTGTTGTACCGTTAGTGTTCTTTAGCATCGCGTCATCTATTGCTAATATGGATGGATTAAAACGTTTCGGTAAAATTATGTCTAGTATGGCTGGAACTTTCTTATTTACAAGTATTTTAGCTGCTATTTTTATGATTATTATTGTGAAAGTATTCCCGCCAGCACAAGGTGTTGTATTAGAACTAACACAGCCTGATAAAGCTGAAAAGGCAGTTAGTGTTGCTGATCAAATTGTCGGTATCCTAACAGTATCAGACTTTTCAAAGTTACTATCTCGTGAGAACATGCTAGCTCTTATTTTCTTCTCTATCTTAATGGGGGTTGCAACTTCAGCAGTTGGTGAAAAAGGGAAACCATTCGCTACATTCTTACAAGCTGGTGCAGAAATTTCAATGAAAGTTGTATCTTTCATTATGTACTACGCTCCAATCGGACTAGCTGCCTACTTCGCAGCATTAGTTGGTGAATTCGGACCACAACTTCTTGGAACTTACTTCCGAGCAGCAATGGTATACTATCCGGCTTCTCTTATTTACTTCTTTGTATTCTTTACATTCTATGCGTACCTTGCAGGTCGCAAACAAGGTGTACAAGTATTTTGGAAGAACATGGTCTCTCCTACAGTTACATCACTTGCAACTTGTAGTAGTGCCGCAAGTATTCCAGCGAACTTAGAAGCAACGAAGAAAATGGGTATTTCTTCTGACGTTCGTGAAACAGTTGTCCTTCTTGGATCTACACTTCATAAAGACGGATCTGTTTTAGGCGGGGTATTAAAAATTTCTTTCTTATTCGGTATTTTCAACATGGAATTCGAAGGACCGAAAACATTAGCAATTGCACTTGTTGTTTCTCTATTAGTAGGAACAGTAATGGGTGCTATTCCGGGCGGAGGTATGATTGGTGAAATGTTAATCGTTTCTCTATACGGATTCCCACCAGAAGCATTGCCAATTATCGCCGCAATTAGTACAATCATCGATCCTCCTGCAACAGTGTTAAACGTAACAGGAGATAACGCTTGTGCCGTAATGACAGCTCGTCTTGTAGAAGGTAAAAACTGGATCAAAAATAAATTTGCTTAATATATGGAAAGAGGATGCTCGTTGGAGCATCCTCTTTTTGGTGTTATTTTTCAGTGAATCGATATATCTGAAAAATCGTTGATATATTTGAATTTGTGATAGATATATTAGCAAAACCGTTAATATAATTCCATCCCGCCACAAATTTGTTATAATCTTCACAAATATTCCACACCTTTCATCCTTTCTCCGTACTATAATCATGTATGGAAAAGGAGATGTACACGATGACACAAAGCGCACCAGAATTTAAAGTTTTGCAAAGCATTGCATTTCTTGCTGTCGTTTTGCAAAGTTCCTTATTATATACAATGAATCAAGGAAATGTCTTACTCGAGCAATCCCTCATTATGGGCATGCTATTTAATCTTGCAAAATTTTCAGCACCTGCATTCATATTTATCGTCGGCTTCCATTTAATTCGGCAATATACGAAGCAACTCGTTTACAAAGAATATATTTATGAAAAAGCCACACATTTACTCATCCCTTATTTCTTCTGGTCTATTCTTTATCTAGTAACAACAAACGATGTCATTACACTACAAGGCGGAATAAAAAGTTTATTACTCGGAACAGCTGCACCTCATCTTTGGTACGTTATTATGATGTTCCAAATTCACTTATTGTTCCCGTTACTATGCACACTATTTTATTGGTTTCAAAAACGAACAGAAAATAAAAAAGACATATATAAATATATGACCATTTTCGCTTGTCTATATTTCTTCTTAATGTGGTACTCTTCTCACTACATTTTTAATGGAGAGAAACTGACTAGTTCAACCATTTTACATTATACAGATCGTTCCTTCTTCTTCTACTCATTCTATTTCGTCATGGGAGGAATAGCTGCTGTAGCATTACAAACTTGGCGTATATTTGTCATGAAACATATTCCGCTTATAACAATCTTATTTTTCATCTTATTTTTATTCATCAATTATGAGTTATTTAGTTTTTACGGCGCCAATTCTATTCATTTAACCGTTTCTACTTATTTAAAACCGTCCATGTTTCTATATATCGTATGCGAAATTATGATACTGTACGTGTTATCTATTATGATTGTAAAACGAAGAGGCTTATTATATAAAACGTTAAAATTTATCGGAAACTATACGTACGGCGCCTATTTAGCCCACTTTTTCTTTTTACATATAGGCACAAAGTTTCTTTCTCTATTTGCACTACAAGAAAACACAATATTATATAGTCTATTACTATTTTCAGTAACAGCCGTACTTTCTATATTCACAATGGTCATTTGCAGTACACTACCATTTCATATATGGGTTACAGGGCCTTCCCCTACGACAAATATGAAATGGGCGAAGATTGCCATTCGGAAAAATCATGAAAAAGTATTTAAACCATATATTTGATATACTAGTATTTCATATAAGAAAAGAAAGCAGGAGACACCTATGATTAATCAAATTGGACAAATTATGTTATATGTAAATAACCAAGATGAATCAGTACAATTTTGGACAGAAACAGTAGGATTCCAAATCGTTGCGGAAGAAAATAACGGACAAGGATTTCGCTGGATTGAAATTGCGCTGGCAAAAGAAGCTGGAACAAGCATTGTCCTTCACGATAAGGCGTTAATTGCGAAGATGCAACCTGAATTAAACTTAAATACACCTTCACTTATGTTCTTCTCTAATAACTTAGATCAACTGTATAAAGATCTTTCTGAGAAAAATGTTACGGTTGGACAAGTTGTAGATTTACCTACTGGTAGAGCATTCAATTTTGCTGATAATGAAAACAATTACTTTGCGGTAATGGAAAAGAAATAAGAAAAAAGTGCCACCCCTAGGGTGGCACTCTATTTTTTACTCTTCTCCAATTCAATTTCAGCTAGAAGTGGTAGTACGTTATCGAAAATATGTGTATTATTATTCTCACCTGTTACATATCCACCATAATATCTACTAAATACATTATCATTTCGGAATGTAGTCATCCGCTCATACAATTCCTTCGCAAACTTTGTATCACCTGTTTGTAGTACGTACAAAATTGTTAATCCGTAAGATGCTGGTGATTCATAGTTCACAGCTTGTTTTCCCGTTTCTAAGTTATAACGTCCGTATAACTTTCCGTCTTCGCGAAATTTCTTCTTTATAAATTCTAAATAAGCATCTGATGAAAGACCGCCTAAACTGCGATGATAAGCAACGTATGATTGATCAATAAGATTCACTTCTTTATCGTACGTAAATGTACCATCTTCTTTATACTCTTTCGGAAATGCCCAACCCTCTCTCGGATAATCAGCTAAAAACTGAACAACTTCCTGATACTGCTGTGCAGAAATTTTTCCGTACTTTTTCATATAAGAGAATGCATGAGGATTTATGTAAGATGTTGTTGTAAACTTATTTTGTTTACCTGCATCTGCATCATAATAATCCACGTAATAATTATCTTTTTTATTATAACGAAGTACAGCATTGCTCAATTGGTCAGCAAGGTTTTTATAGCGCTCTTCCTTGTACATTTCATAAGCACGATATAATTGTTCAATAATACGAAGATCATCTATAAGTGCATTTGTGGCTGACTGCATTTCTCCCTTTTCAGAGATTTTCCATAAAACGATGTGTTCCTTATGTACAAAATTATTTTGAATGACCTTTACTTGCTCATCAAATAGTGACTGATCATCTTTATCAAGCGTATATTGTAACCATAGTCCTGCCGATTCTGATAAAGCTTCACGGCCCTTCGCTTCACCCATTCCTGTCTTTGTATCCTCTAAACGGTACGTTGCAAGTGTCCCATTTTCATTTACCATATGCCTTAAAATAAAATGCTCCGTACGGTTTCCTTGTAAAGCCGACCAAAATACAATTCCGACTAATACGATTAAGAAAACAACTCCAAACCCTATATATAAACGTTTTCGCAAGCTTTTCACCTCCCTATTAAGGCTAACCTTAATTTTAACAGAACATACGAAAATTTAAAAAAGACAATCCGTTAGATTGTCTCTCCCACCTTATCCTTCGCAAACCTCTTTAGAAGGTCTATATAGCGATTCCACAAGTCGATCATATTCACGACGCGTAATTTCTTTATTATACAACTTTAATAATAAATCTCTATGCTCTCTTGAAAATGCCATCTTTTTAATGACTTCAGGATACATAAAACATCCTCTCCATTTCACATAAACTTCTTCATCTCGGAAATAGAACTTACGTTCGCATAAAAGATTATAAAAGATTCAGCCATAAAAAACAAACAAAATATTATCAAATTTTAATTTCTTTCTCTTGGGAATATTCCAACATTATATTACCATACTCATTTTTTAAATACATATATATTTTTGGTAGTTTTTTGAATAAATCTTCCAATTCAATCAGAAAATAATGGCAAAAAAGAAGAGGAGTATACATATGGATACCGTAACATTAGCAAGGGCATTTTTTGGTTCTTCATTAGCATTCCACATCATCTTTGCAACGCTTGGAGTCGGGCTTTCTTTAATGATTTTTATAAGTGAAATACTCTATCACTGGAAGAAAGATTCCGACTATGCCATTATGGCAAAAAGATGGACAAAGGCTTTTGCTATCCTTCTCGGTGTAGCAATTCCAACTGGAACAATTGTTGGTGTACAAATTTCGCTTCTTTGGCCTGGTTTCGCCAAAATTGTTGGTCAAGTTATTTCCGTTCCGTTTCAAATTGAGATTTTCGCCTTCTTTTTAGAGGCTTTATTCATGTCTATTTATGTATATGCAGCTGATAAACTACCTCCAGTTATGAGATTAATCTCGCTATTTTTCGTTATGATTGGTGCCACTGCATCCGCCGTGCTTATTACATCAGCAAATACATGGATGAACACACCTGCGGGCTTTTCAATGGGGCCAGATGGCTCAGTTTTTAACGTTGATCCGTGGAAAGCTTTCTTTAATCCAAGCTTTGGCACAAGTGCATTCCATGTCGTTATTACAGCCTATACAACTGGAGCAGCTGTTATCGCTTCTATCGCTGGATTTAAATTATTAAAGAAAAATTTAAGTGCGCGTGAAATTGCTTACCATAAAAAAGGATTACTGTTAGGGCTTGTCGTTACATTTATCACTGGTGCTACGATGTGGCTTTCAGGACACGAATCTGCTATTGCCTTACATAAACATTCACCTGAAAAACTAGCATCTGCTGAAGCTTTGTTTGAAACGACATCACACGCTCCGTTATCGCTTGGCGGGGTTGTGGATCCTAACACACTTGAACTAAACTATGCACTCGAAATTCCGAACATGCTTAGCTTATTAGTAGGACTAGACCCTAACACCGTTGTAAAAGGTCTAAAGGAATTTCCGCAAGAAACGTGGCCACCATTTTACACACATACACTGTTCAACTTAATGGTCGGCACTGCTGCCTTTACCTTTGCAGTTGCAGCTATTGCCCTCTTATATTGGCACTTTGTTTACCGAAAAAAAGGAGTAGAGTTACCGAAGTGGCTTCTTTGGGGAGCTGCCGCATGTGGACCCGTTATGTTGCTCGGTATTGAATTCGGATGGATCTTTAGTTGTAGTGGTCGTCAGCCATGGACAATTTATGGCATGCAACGCACGGTAGATGCTTCTACACGCGCTGATTTCGTCGGTCCTTTATTTGTTTTATTCATCATTTTATATATTGGACTCGGTATTTTAACAGTCTTTGTACTACGGACATTCTTTAAGAAACATCCGTTAAAGAATGATTTACATCACGAAGGAGGCGATTCTCGTGCATGAGGAAAGCATTGCAATCATCATCTTATGGGCTCTTATTTTCGTATATAGCATACTAGGGTCTATTGATTTTGGAGCTGGTTTTTGGGGCATGGTATACGCTAAACACCCGACGCTTGCTGCCAAGCTTGCTAATCGGTACTTATCACCAACTTGGGAAGTAACAAATACGTTTCTTGTCTTTGTCGTTGTCGCTTTTCTCGGTTTCTTTCCAAAAGCAGCCTTTACCCTGGCAACGGTTATGTTTGTACCAGTTATGTTAATTTTAGTACTCGTTGCGATTCGCAGTACATTTATGGTATTCGCTTACTCCCTGCCAAAGTACCAACACCTTCTTCGGATTATTTCAGGTATTACGGGACTCTTAATCCCAGCTCTATTAATTACCGTGCTGCCCGTTACAGAAGGTGCCTATATTACGATGTCTGAAGGAAAAGAAGTGCTCCTTTACGGAAAACTTCTTTCTAGTCCCGTTATTTATTGTTATATGCTCTTTGGACTAACTTCGGAACTCTTTCTATCCTCTCTCTTTCTTGCTGATTTTGCTAGGGAACAAGGTTCTGAAGATACGTACCGAATTTATAGAAGAAATGCCATCATACTTGGTCCTGCAACGCTCGTGACTGCTATTATCGCTCTCGTTGTAATGGACCCTGAAACACACTGGCTTATGCAAGGACTAATAAAGCAATTCCCATGGTTTACAGTCTCTATCATTTTATTTGTTATCGGATATTCCTCCCTTTGGTGGACAAATAAGAAGTATGGCACACTAGGCTTTCCTCGCATTGCAGTTTTAGCTGTCGTCGCTCAATATGCATTTGCAAGCTACGCTTACGGCGTCGCCCATTTACCGTATATCATTTATCCGGACGTAACTGTATTTACAAGCTTTACGACGGTCGAAACATTCTATGCACTTCTTATTCTTTACGCAATCGGGATTGCAATTTTACTACCCGGATTCATTTTCTTCTGGAATTTATTCTTGAAGGATCGAACTTTTTTGAAGGAAAAATAATAAAGTGAAACTTTAATCAGTGGGGGTTTTGTTCATCCCCCACTGATTATTAGCCTTCACCAATCGGGCGTTTACGGGCAGTTGATCTCCCACCTAACTTCTTTGCTCCAGCCGAATTTTGAGGTGGGAGTCTTACTGCCCGACAAATAGCGGGATAAATGAGGGGCATTCGTACATAGAATGCCCCTCATTTATTAGACGTCTCTCCTACTAGTTATTACACTACCACTGATACTTGTCCTATAGCTCAAAGAACACATATTCACTCTATTCCATTATATGCCTAGTTCTTCTTATTTCCTGCTGAATATACTAGCAATATAAACTTGAGACAAGCTACATTTGTTCAAGGGAAAATAGAAAGGTAGGTTAAATATGAGCATTGAAATATGGATTACTATTATTGTATTCTTCTTAACAATGATTGTTGTCTTTTGGCGACCCCGTGGCTTAAATGAGGCATGGCCGGCAGCAGTCGGCGCTGGCATTATCCTCATTACTGGACTTGTATCAAAACCAGACGTCATGGACATTATAAGTAAAATCGGCGGTGCCTCTATAACGATACTAGCGACCATCGTTATGGCGGTTATATTAGAAAGCTTCGGCTTCTTCCACTGGTCCGCAGCAAAACTTGCAAATTTAGCAAAGGGCTCCGGTCGCCGTTTATACTGGTATATTCAATTATTATGTTTTCTTATGACACTTTTATTCAATAACGACGGTAGTATTTTAATTACAACACCGATTTTGATTTTACTTCTGAAAAACCTTCAATTAAAACCTCATCAACAAATCCCTTATTTATTAAGCGGTGCTTTAATCGCCACTGCATCTAGTGCACCAATCGGTGTAAGTAATATCGTAAACTTAATCGCATTAAATATTGTTAATATGACTCTTTATATGCATACAGCTATGATGTTTGTACCTGCAACACTAGGACTACTGTTTATGTCATGGCTCATGTATACAGTTTTAAAGAAAAAACTCCCGAAAAAATTACCTGTTTCTTCATATGATATTGAAGAGATTTTTTTCACGAAAAACTTCCATCCATTAAAAGGAAAAAATTCTGTTGATACAAAACAAAAACGTACAAAATTCATGTTAAAAGTATTAGGCTTCGTCTTCCTTATGCGCTGTCTTCTATTCGTTGCATCCTTCTTATCGATTCCAATCGAAATTGTTGCTGTACTCGGTTCACTCGTTCTTCTCATCTGGAGATGGTACTACTTACGAACAAACCCAGTCGATATTTTGAAAAAGACACCGTGGCACATTTTAATTTTCGCTTTCTCTATGTATGTAATTATTTACGGGCTTCATAACGCAGGATTAACAGCGGCACTTGTAAGTTGGCTCGAACCAGTTGTAAGTCAGCATCTACTCTATGCCAGCTTTGCAATGGGCGGACTCGTTTCCCTCCTCTCTAACGTCTTCAATAACCACCCTGCACTTATGATTGGTACCATTACGTTAACGGAAATGGGCCTAGATCCAGTCACATTAAAAACTATCTATCTCGCAAATATCATTGGTAGTGACATCGGTTCACTATTATTACCAATCGGTACGCTAGCTTCCCTCATTTGGATGTATATACTAAGACAAAACAAAATTAAAGTGAAATGGAAAGATTATTTAAGCGTATCTCTCATCGTAATCCCACTCACAACAGTCGTCACATTATTCCTCTTATACTACTGGGTACACTTATTCTTCTCCTTATAGACAACAGAAGCCCCCTTTGCTACCGTCTTAGCAAAGGGGGCTTCTTCTATATTTAAGTTAGGTACAGTGTGATCAATCAAGTAAAGAGGTGTAACGTATTATTGATATAAATGACTACCAATTTCTTTGAATTCTACCGCTTTCTCTTTCATTCCTTTTTCAATTGCTTCTGTCGTTTCTAAATCATTTTCTTTCGCATATTCACGAATATCATGCGAAATTCTCATACTACAAAACTTCGGGCCACACATTGAACAGAAATGAGCTGTTTTCGCCCCTTCTGCTGGCAACGTTTCATCATGGTACTCCATCGCACGTTCAGGATCTAAAGATAAATTAAATTGATCGCGCCAACGGAATTCAAATCGTGCTTTCGAAAGTGCATCATCACGCTGATGAGCCGTTTTATGCCCTTTCGCAAGATCGGCTGCATGCGCAGCGATTTTGTACGTAATAACCCCTTCGCGAACATCATCTTTGTTCGGTAAGCCTAAATGTTCTTTCGGAGTTACATAACAAAGCATCGCCGTTCCAAACCAGCCGATCATCGCAGCACCAATCGCTGAAGTAATATGATCATAACCTGGTGCAATATCTGTCGTTAACGGCCCAAGTGTATAGAACGGCGCGCCCTGACAAATATCAAGTTCTTTCTCCATATTTTCTTTAATTAAATGCATCGGTACATGCCCAGGTCCTTCAATCATAACTTGCACATCATGTTTCCAAGCGATTTTTGTTAATTCACCAAGTGTTTCAAGCTCAGAAAACTGTGCTTCGTCATTTGCATCTGCAATAGAACCTGGACGTAATCCATCTCCAAGAGAGAACGAAACATCGTACTGCTTCATAATTTCACAAATCTCTTCAAAATGAGTATATAGGAAGTTTTCTTTATGATGGAATAAACACCACTGTGCCATAATCGAACCACCGCGCGAAACAATACCTGTCATACGCTTTGCAGTAATTGGAATGTAACGAAGTAATACACCAGCGTGAATCGTGAAGTAATCCACGCCTTGCTCCGCCTGCTCAATTAACGTATCACGGTATACTTCCCACGTTAAATCCTCTGCAATTCCGTTTACTTTTTCAAGCGCTTGATAAATTGGCACAGTTCCAACTGGTACCGGAGCATTACGAATAATCCACTCACGCGTTGTATGAATGTTTTTACCTGTAGATAAATCCATAATCGTATCTGCACCCCAGCGAGTCGCCCACGTCATCTTCTCTACTTCTTCTGCAATAGAAGACGATACAGCAGAGTTTCCGATATTTGCATTTACCTTTACGTGGAAATTACGTCCAATTATCATCGGTTCCGCTTCAGGATGGTTAATGTTCGCCGGTAAAATCGCACGACCTTCTGCAATCTCCTTACGAACAAATTCAGGCTCTACCCCTTCACGAATCGCAACATATTCCATCTCAGACGTAATAATGCCATTACGCGCATAATGCATTTGCGAAACATTTGCACCTTGCTTCGCTCTAAGCGGCTTACGATCCATTTGCGGGAAAACAGGTGTATGTTTTGAAGCCACTTTCACACCGTCATCCTCTGGTTTTACTTCGCGCCCTTCGTATTCTTCTACATCACCACGCCCCAGGGTCCAAGAGTGGCGCGGCGTTGGAATCCCTTTTTCCAGCTCCACTTGATACCCTGGATCTGTATAAGGTCCACTCGTATCATACACACGGATTGGCGGATTTTGAACACCGTTCGTATCGCTTTGTTCAATCTCGCGCATCGGCACTTTCATACCTTCACGTGGCCCATCCACATACACTTTCTTACTTCCTGGTAAACTCGATTTCAATTCAATTTGCTCTGCAGAAACAGACTGTTTCATAACCTTTATTGCCCCCCTGTTCGTGACAAGGACGAGATATGGCCAGCGTATGCCAAAATAAAAAGAGCCAGGTCCATAAAAAAATAAGGACCTGGCTCATAAAGACATAATTATGTAAAGCCGTTAACTTCCCTACGCTGGTACGAGCCAGATCAGGTCCAAAGGGTTAAGAAGTTCACACGCTTCTCTCTCAGCCTACGCATACGTTAGGCACCCCTAGTTTATCACTGATTTAATTTTCAATACTTTCCCATCATAACCTATAATCTGAAAAATGCAAAGGTTATTTCTTTTTTGTTTACGGAATCATCCACGTTAAATAATAAGCCTGCACATACGTCATAATCCCAATAATAGTAACGAAGAATAAACTATGCTTCAATGTAAAGCGGAACAAATCTGACTCTTTCCCAGCAAGTCCAACTGCCGCACAAGCAATCGCAATTGATTGCGGAGAAATCATTTTACCTGTTACACCGCCCGTTGTATTTGCTGCAACGAGAAGCACTTCAGATACACCGACTTGCTGCGCTGTAATTGCTTGTAAATTCGAAAACAGTGCGTTCGCTGACGTATCTGATCCTGTTAAGAATACCCCAATCCAGCCTAAGAATGGTGAGAAGAACGGGAATAGTCCGCCAGTTCCTGCAAGTGCTAACGCTAATGTAGAAGATAAACCAGAATAGTTTGCGATAAATGCGAATCCTAATACGAATCCAATAGATAGAATTGGCATTTTTAGTTCGTTTAATGTTTCTTTAAATGTGGCTACTGCATCTTTTGCACTCATTTTCAAAATAAAGATAGAAATGATACAAGCAATTAAAATTGCTGTTCCAGTCGCTGATAAAACATCTAATTTCAAGATTGCTTCATAAGGTGTTGGTTTATTTACAATTGGCTCTGCTTTCATTACTAAATTGTGCAAGCCTGGAACTTCAAATTTAAATACGAGACTTTCTAAAGCACCACCTGGAGCGAATAATGCTTTAAAGAAACTTTGGCTCCAAATGACTACCATCACAGTTAAAATAATGAACGGAGACCATGCTTTTACTACTTTTCCTACTGTTAGTTTCGGCATAGATGTCGTCGTTGCTGCTACTTCACTATTTGCTTCTTTAGACTGATAAATTTCTTTCGGCTGCCAAACTTTTAAGAATAGCGATAAACTTACTAAACTTACAAGCGCTGACGTAATATCAGGAAGTTCTGGTCCTAAAAACGTCGCTGTAATAAACTGTGTAATTGCAAATGAACTACCGGCTACAAATAAAGCAGGCCACGTTTGTCTTACTCCTTTAAAACCATCCATTAAAAATACGATAAAGAACGGAACAAATAAAGATAAGAACGGTAATTGATGCCCAGCCATTTGTCCAATTTTATGTGGATCAATGCCTGTTACTTGTCCAGCAACTGTAATCGGAATCCCCATCGCTCCGAACGCTACTGGTGCAGTATTTGCGATTAAACAAAGACCTGCTGCATATAAAGGATTTAGCCCAAGACCTGCAAGAAGCGCTGCCGTAATCGCTACTGGTGCACCAAATCCTGCTGCCCCTTCCAAAAATGCTCCAAATGAAAATCCGATTAAAATAACGAGTAAACGATGGTCATTCGTAATGGATAATACAGATGCACGAATGACATCAAATTGACCTGTTTTCACAGAAATTTTATATAAAAATACTGACATAATGATAATCCACGCAATTGGCCATAATCCGTATAAGAAACCGTATCCGGTCGCGGCCATTGCCATTGTGAATGGCATTTTATACGCAAATAAAGCCACCAAAATCGTTAATACAACTGTAATAAATCCTGCCACATACCCCTTCATGCGGAAAACTGCTAAAGCTAAGAAAAAAAAGATGATTGGAATAAGTGCGACTGCTGCCGAAATCCAAATGTTACCGAACGGATCGTAAACTTGTGTCCATGTGTTCATTGTTCTCTCCCCCTAAAGAATCCCCTTTTAAATAGATATAACCTTATCAATAGACTATCAGGTCATCATACCTTTAAGTCTAAAAAAATATAAACGCCTACGAAAACGTTTTCATTAATTTTATCACACCAATTTTCATTTAAAAAGATTTTTTTGAAAATTTTATCATTTAAACAGAAAATCTTACAAAAACGTCACGTTCTTGTAATGTTAATCGATAGGAAGCTTACCAAATTTACTGCATACTAAAGGTATAACAACGGACATTACTTATGAGGTGATATATATGAACGGAAACAAAATATTAGCAGCTTTATCATACTTTAGTGTATTATTTGCGCCTATCTTATTCCCTATTATCGTGTGGATTGTGGGTGATTCTGAAACGAAACCACATGCAAAACGTGCTCTATGGACACATATTATTCCAAGCATTGCTTCATTTATTGGATTAGTTATTTTAGGAATTATGGGCATCGGATCTGATCAACCAGACGTAACACTTGGAATTGGAGCAATCATCGTCTTATGCATTTGCGGAATCATTAGCTTATACTACTTCATTTGGAATATCGTGAAAGGGATTAAGGTACTGAAAGCTTAGTTTTAAACAAACGTTTGATTAAAAAGAAACTGTCGCATAATCGTAAATGAAATTTTATCGGCGATTCGACAAGAGTAACCTACCTATTAATAAGAAAAAAACCGTCCCAAAATACCTTTTGGGACGGTTTTTTTATCTTCTGCGTTTCTTCTTTTTTCTCATCATTTTCTTTCGGCGCGTATTTGCTTTATCCGCTATAATGTGGAGCGTACTCGCCACAACAATTCCCATTACAAACGTTACAATTTCAACCTCGTATTCCTTCGTAATTTCTATTAAATTTCCGTCGAACGCTATTATATTTAATAGGAATAAAAACGGAGAAAACACGATTAACATATATGCAATACGAATAATATCACCAATTATAATCGTATGTGTGAAGAAGGAACGATGGGGCATTACGCTCCTATATGGATACCAAAAAATGCGCAGGAATCCCCATTTATTATACGCATTACTGTACGTATCTAAATCCGGTGTTAAAAATGAAGTACCTACTAAAAAGCCAATTGCAAAAGTTAATAAAAAATCAAAATTTGTTAATCCATACGAAAAGAGCATAAACAAAACAACCGGAAGGGATATTAAGTTTATTTTCGTATGCGTTCTTCCTGATGGCATAATGCACTTCCTCGCTTACGTTCGCCCTGTCATCCGACAGGTCTCACCTATTGATCTAATTTTTGATCGATAAATGATGTGTCTATATCCGAACCAAACCATTCTGCCAACTTCACTCGTGCCTTATCTTTCACTTCTTCATTTACGTATATCGATGCTTGTAATAGTGCGGCCATTAACGCACCTAAATCATCCGTATAACCAACTCCAGCAACGAAATCTGGGATTGCATCAATCGGTGCAATGAAATAAGCAAGTGCTCCGATTACAATAATTTTCACTCGTTTTGGAACATCCGGTCTTTGCAAAACGTAAAACAACAATAAACTCGCATAGATTACCGACTGCCCTGCCTGCTTCGCAACATGTTTTATTTTCTTCCAAAACGCTTCAACTGAAAATTTTTGTTTCATTCAAAAGCCTCCCTATTTTTCAAAAGAAATAAGCTACAATATGTTATGTTATCAGTAAAAGTTCATCAAAATTACACATAATCTATCAATGAAATTTCATTGTAACAAACAAAACCAAAAAGAACAAGTGTTCGTTAATTTTTTCGTATTTTCCTTCATATAATAGTTTTCTAGACAACCACTTAAAGATTTCTATTCCATATTTCTCAACCAAAAAACTTTCAATTCCGCTTAACATTCTTTTCTATTTTTGTTATATTTTCTAGTTGACGAGCAGATAAACGAATGTTAAAGTTTTCTCTGGTAGTGACAAATCACATACAAAAAATGTAAAATGTTATAGTGTTTCTCAGAAATGAATTTTGTTGTATAATACAGAAATGACGTTATGCTTATGAGCAGCACAAGAAACCAAAAAGGGTATGCATAGTTAAAGTCGTATATGGGTGAATATAGAAACTCTAATTATGACCAAGAAAACTATGTATTTTTTATTTTAACATTTTTCGCTCCAAAATCGACCAAGCCTGATAGAGAAAGGGTGGAAATGAATGAAAGAAACCATGAAATCGCAATTTCAAAATGTGCGTTTCACTTTATTCGTAGCTTTGGCCGTATGGCTAAAAACCTACATCATTACACGCACTAGCTTCGATTTAAAACTTGAATCGTTCATGCAAGAATTCATTTTATTCATTAGTCCATTAGCAGCATCATTACTGTTTGTGGGTCTTGCATTATTTGCAAAAGGGAAAAAACGGAACTATATAGCACTAGGAATTAACTTTATCTTAACGTTCATTCTTGTTGGTAACGTAATGTTCTACGGATTCTACAATGACTTCGTTACTTTACCAGTACTAGGACAAACGTCTAATTTCGGAAGTTTAGGTTCTAGTGTGAAAGAATTATTTAACTACAAAATCATCCTTGCATTTGCGGATATTATCGTATTCTTCGTTCTATTGAAGAAGAAGAAAGTGTTTGCACCGACAGAACGTGTAGCACGCCCGATGCGTTCCCTATACTTCGTGTCAACGGTTGCTATTTTCTGCGTAAACCTAGGATTTGCAGAAGCTGAGCGTCCAGAACTATTAACACGTTCATTCGACCGCGTTATGCTTGTTAAAAACCTAGGATTATATGTACACCAAGCATACGATCTTGGCTTACAAGCAAAATCAAGTTCACAAAAAGCGTTTGCTGATAGTAGTAAATTGCAAGAAGCAGAAAACTATGTGAAAACAACACAAAGTAAACCAGATCCAAATATGTTTGGTACTGCAAAAGGGAAAAACGTAATTGTTGTCTCTCTTGAATCATTACAAACATTCTTAATTGGTGCGCAAGTTAACGGACAAGAAGTTACACCATTCCTAAACCAATTTGCGAAAGAAAGTTATTACTTCGATAACTTCTTCCATCAAACTGGGCAAGGTAAAACGTCTGATGCTGAATTCTTAGTAGATACTTCACTATATCCACTAGACCGCGGTGCTGTATTCTTCACAAATGGTAACAACGAATATACAGCAACTCCAGAAATTTTACGTCAGCAAGGATACTACACTGCAGTATTCCACGCAAACAACGCAACATTCTGGAACCGTAATATTATGTATCCGGCACTTGGTTATGATCGTTACTACAACGAGCTTGACTACAAGATTACGCCAGAAACAAAATTGAACTGGGGACTAAAAGATATCGAATACTTCGATCAGTCTGTCGATATGTTAAAACAAGTGAAGCAACCGTTCTACACTCGCTTCCTTTCTTTAACAAACCATTACCCATTCACTTATGATGACAGTACGAAATTAATCGACGAATACAATTCTGGTGATGGTGTATTTGACCGCTATATGGTAACAGCTCGCTACTTAGACGAAGCAATGAAACACTTTATTGAGCGTCTAAAAGCTGAAGGTATTTACGACAACTCTGTTATCGTATTCTACGGTGACCATTATGGTATTTCTGAAAACCATAACCGTGCAATGGCACAGTTCTTAGGAAAAGAAGAAATTACTACGTTTGACCATATGAACTTACAAAAAACACCGATGTTTATTCACGTTCCAGGTCAAACAGAAGGTAAAACAATTTCAAAACCAACTGGTGAAATTGACATTAAACCAACAATTCTAAACCTACTTGGTGTAGATTCTACTAATGACATTCAATTCGGTCATGACGTATTCTCACCAGACAATAAAGGATTCGTTGTTCTTCGTGACGGTAGCTTCATTACAGATAAGTACATGTACACAAACAGTACATTCTACGACCGTAACACAGGTGAAGTTGTACAATTACCAAAAGAAGAAGCTCAACCAATGATTGATCGTGCACAAAATGAACTAAACATGTCAGACAAAATCATTGGAGGCGACTTACTTCGCTTCTCTGAAAGCAATAAGATCAAAACTGGTGAAGTAAAAACGGCTATTAAAGAAGACAAGAAGAGCGCTGAGTAATCTCAGCCTCTTTTTTTATTTTCCTCTCTACAAATTCTTCTATACATTAACTTTAAAATTACATAACCTTCATCTAATATTTACACCACATTAACGAAACATCTTTATAATAAAATATGTAAACGAGATTCCACATATTTCTTATCTCTCATCTTTAATAAGATCCCTTAGAGAAATATGCGCATCATTTGTTTTCAACTTTCTTATAATTGTCTTTCCAAGTGTTTTGTTTGCATAAATGAAACCTTTAAAGACGATGTCCCTATGAAAGATAGCTACCCTCCTTGTGCAACATTCCATACGAATGTTGCTTTTTTTTTTCAAAAAGCAGGATTCTTATTTCTCATTTTCGAATTTGTATATACAAAATGCTATAAATCACCACTACTTCTCTATGATTTACAAATACATATACGTCATATGTAGAGAATTGCTTACATAAAAATTACTATAGTGATTTTTATTCATGTACTAACGAAAGGATGGGACGAAAATTGGCATACGAAAGATTTGTACTATGGAATGATGCAGTTATTGATACAACGAAACATCGCGCGTACATAGAACTTGAAGAAAGAGGTTTACAATTTGGCGATGGAGTCTATGAAGTTATTCGCCTTTATAACGGAAACTTTCACTTATTAGACCCACATTTAACAAGATTATATCGATCCATGGAAGAAATAGAATTATCACTCTCTTTCTCAAAAGCCGAACTCATCACCTTACTCTACAAATTAATTGAAAACAATAATTTCCACGAAGACGGAACAATTTACTTACAAGTATCTCGTGGTGTACAAGCTCGAGCACATGCATTCTCATATGACACATCTCCGACAATCTATGCTTATATTTCAAAAAAAGAAAGACCATCTTTATGGATTGAATACGGTGTACGTGCTATATCAGAACCTGATACACGCTGGCTCCGCTGTGATATTAAATCGCTAAATTTATTACCAAATGTATTAGCTTATACGAAAGCTGAACGCAAAGGGTGTAAAGAAGCACTTCTCGTACGAAATGGTATTGTAACGGAAGGTAGCCATTCTAACTTCTTTCTCATAAAAAACGGAACGCTATATACACATCCAGCTAATCATCTTATTTTAAACGGAATTATTCGTCAGTACGTCCTTTCTTTAGCTAACACCCTTCAACTTCCTGTACAAGAAGAGCTTTTCAGCGTTCGCGATGTTTATCAAGCCGATGAATGCTTCTTTACGGGAACGACTATTGAAATTTTGCCGATGACCCATCTCGATGGAACTGCGATTCAAGATGGTCAAGTTGGCCCTATCACCAAATTACTACAAAGGTCATTTTCTCAAAGTCTTTTAAAATCCAACAGCACATCTTCCTAAATACGAATAATCTTCTCATTTTCCACATCAAATATATGTATTTAAATGGAAATCAAGGTGTGAATTTATGCCTTGATTTTTTCTTGTAATCTTTTTGTCATATTCAGATTCCCGCATAAGTCTTGACAGTAATCGACATGCTCTTTAGAATTTTTAACAGTTGGTAAATATTTCTTCACTACATTACAGACAGAAAGGAATCGACAAATTATGAAAAAATACCTTGCCGGTCTTGCGGCAGTGTCTGTAGCAGGAGGAGCAGCACCTACACTTGATAGTGTTCAAGCTGCCCCTGAACAAAATACACAAAGAGCTGCTACACAAACTGTCCAAGCTTCCGCATCAAACAATTCATCATATACGGTGAATGCTAGCGTGCTACATGTTCGCGCAGGATCAAGTACTTCTCACGACGTCATCTCTCGCGTTTATAATGGTCAATCATTAAACGTAATTGGAGAAGAAAATGGTTGGTTCAAAATTAACCATAATGGACAAACAGGCTATGTTAGTGGCGAATTTGTATCAAAAAATGGTGCAAAAACAAATAACAATGTAAGTACAGGTGGCAACAATAAAGTTACTGCTGATGTATTACGTGTACGTACAGCTCCTAACACTTCTAGTTCTGTTTCAGGACGTGTATATGAAGGACAAACTTTAAACGTAATTGGAGAAGAAAATGGTTGGGTGAAAATCAACCATAACGGACAAACTGGTTATGTTAGTAGCCAATTTGTATCAGGCGCTTCTTCAAATACTGGCTCTACAAGCAATAACAACAATAGTAACAATGAAGCAACTGTTCAACCAGCAAGCGGAAACTATACAGTAAATGTATCTTCCCTTCGCGTTCGTACAGGTCCTAGCACTTCTCATCCAACTGTAGGTTCTGTTAAACAAGGACAAGTAGTACAAGTTGTAGGCGAAGTTCAAGATTGGTTCAAAATCAATTACGCAGGACAAACAGCTTACTTAAGCAAAGACTACGTAACAAAAGGCGGTTCTAACGAAAACGTCACTCAAGGTAACAACCAAGAGCAAAATAATAATGGAACTGTTCAAACTGGTGGTACTTACGTCGTTAACGCAACATCTCTACGTGTTCGTACAGGCCCTGCTGCTTACCATAGTGTAATTGGCGGCGTGTTAAATGGTACAACATTAAACGTAGTTGGATCTGAAAACGGCTGGTTTAAAGTAAACTACCAAGGAAAAACAGGCTATGTTAGTAGCGAATTTGTAAAATTCGTTAAAGGTGGCACTGCTACTCCTGAACAACCGAAACAACCTGATCAAGGTGCAATTGGCGACTACTACATTAATGCTTCTGCACTAAATGTACGTAGCGGCGAAGGTACAAATTATAGAATCATAGGCGCACTTCCACAAGGACAGAAGGTTCAAGTAATCTCTGAAAACTCTGGATGGAGCAAAATTAACTACAACGGTCAAACTGGTTACATCGGAACACGTTTCCTATCTAAAACACCAGTTGGCGGCGCAGTAGATAATAAGCCTAACGACAATCAAAATAACAATCAAAATCAAAATAACAACAACAATAATAATAGCGGTGATAGTTCTTCTCTACTTGCATACGCGAAATCTATGCAAGGCGTACCATACGTTTGGGGCGGTACTTCTGCTAATGGTGTTGACTGCAGTGGTTATATCTACCACGTATTTAAGAAATTTGGTCATAACATTAGCCGCCAAAGTGTTGCTGGATATTGGAGCAGCTTATCACAAACTTCAAATCCACAACCAGGTGACTTAATTTATTTCAAAGACACTTATAAAAAAGGCCCTTCTCACATGGGTATCTACCTTGGCGGGGGATCATTTATCCAATCTGGAGATAAAGGTGTAGCAATCGCTTCATTAAACAATTCTTATTGGAAAAGCCATTTCTTAGGGTATACGAAAGCACCTTAAGTTATAGTTTCAGAGCCTTCTAGTTTACTAGAAGGCTCTTTTTATTATGTGTTCCCTATATCCCCCTCCTTTTACTCTCTATCCATGAAAAAATAATGTATCCATTTTCCTATTTCGTACACTATATTCCATGAAAATTGTCCAAAACGTTATCATAATGAATATATTTCCACAAAAAACATAACCTATTTCATGTCAATTCATTTCATATGTGTTTTTTCAAAGAATTTTCTTTTTATTTAAACTTTTCGTTAGACGTTTGACCTCCGATGTCCATTATGATAAGTTACTTAAGATGTTATATTCGCAAAAGTATAGACAACTGGTTTATACACTTTTTTACTATGAGGAAGGAGCATACACTGCATGAATATTTTATGGGGAATTGGCGGCGTGATTGGAGTATTAGCAATCGCTTTCTTATTATCTTCCAACCGCAAAGCTATTAATTGGCGCACAATTTTAATCGCGCTAGCATTACAAATGACATTTTCATTTATTGTATTACGATGGGATGCTGGAAAAGCAGGCTTAAAAATTGCTGCTGACGGTGTTCAAGGATTAATCAATTTTTCTTACGAGGGAATTAAGTTCGTTGCTGGGGATTTAGTCAACGCAAAAGGACCTTGGGGATTTATCTTCGTTATTCAAGCACTACTTCCAATTGTATTTATTAGTTCATTAGTTGCAATCTTATATTACTTAGGTATTATGCAGAAATTAGTTAGTTTCATTGGTGGTGCATTAAGTAAACTTCTTGGAACTTCTAAGGCAGAAAGCTTAAATGCAGTAACGACTGTATTTTTAGGACAAACAGAAGCACCAATTTTAATTAAACCTTACTTAGCACGTTTAACTAACAGTGAGTTCTTCACTATTATGGTAAGTGGTATGACAGCTGTTGCCGGATCGGTTCTTGTCGGCTATGCAGCGATGGGCATTCCGTTAGAGCATTTATTAGCAGCAGCAATTATGGCAGCTCCATCAAGTTTATTAATTGCAAAACTAATTATGCCAGAAACAGAAAAAGTAGATAATAACGTTGAACTTTCTACAGAACGTGAAGATGCGAACGTTATTGACGCAGCTGCACGCGGTGCATCTGAAGGTATGCAACTTGTTATTAACGTAGCGGCAATGTTAATGGCTTTCATCGCATTAATCGCTTTATTAAATGGTCTATTAGGATTGGTTGGTTCTTGGTTCGATATTAAACTTAGCCTTGATTTAATCTTCGGTTACTTACTATCACCATTTGCAATCTTGATCGGTGTTTCACCAGGCGAAGCCGTACAAGCAGCAAGTTTCATCGGTCAAAAACTTGCAATCAACGAATTCGTTGCATATGCAAACTTAGGACCACACATGGCAGAGTTCTCTGCAAAAACAAATATGATTTTAACATTCGCAATCTGTGGTTTTGCAAACTTCTCTTCTATCGCAATTCAATTAGGTGTAACAGGAACGTTAGCTCCTACTCGCCGTAAACAAATTGCACAATTAGGGATTAAAGCAGTTATCGCTGGTACACTAGCGAACTTCTTAAACGCAGCAGTTGCAGGTATGATGTTCCTATAAATTCATGAAAGCCTCCTTTTTAAAAAGGAGGCTTTTTTATATAGTATAAACATAATTTTTATATATATTAAATCCTTTATGTCTAGATGTATATACAATATGTTACAATAATTAGTATGTCTGTTTATTTTTTCTTGTACAAGAGAGATACTACTTGATGTCGCTCGCTAAAAAAGGACTTCCAGCTACATGGTCCATTTCTTAATAATTGTGCATACTACAAATATCCAGCACGAATTATCTTTAAGGAGGAACGTTTCGTGAAAGATAAGTCCTATAAAGTCCTCTCTATGTGGATTTTACAAATTTTATTTTATTTTACTACTGTACATGTGACGAAATATGAGCACGCGCTCATTTTTACAATTATATATGTCATCATAAATGTACTATTCCTATTTTTAGCTGATAAAACAGCATTTATTTTCTTCATACTGGGAACCATTATTTCAGTATTCTATTTATTTTATGAAGCATGGCTTCACTTATGGAGTACATCAGATCAATGGGAATATATTATTACCCACTTCCTGATGGCAGCTAACTTCTTCATTGTTTATATTTCAACCCATCTATTAAAAAAGGTTATCCTTAAAAATAAAGAGTTAACTGAACGAGTGAGAGTGCTTGAGCAATACATTGGAGAATCAAAATTATTAACAAGACAAGAATTCGAAAGACGACAAGCATTATTAACAACTGCGATGAATCGTCGTAATGAAACAGGCATTATCATTTTCTTCGATTTCACTTCCTTTAGTAAATATACGAAGGAAAGCGTCATGGATCGTGTAGCTTCATTATTAGTTGATACAGTCAGAGCTGACTTTGACCTTGCTGCTGAATACGACAGCAATACACTGGTTATTTTACTACAAAACACAAATGAAGCCGGTGCTGATATTGTAATGAACCGCCTAAAGCCAAAAATGGAGCAATGGCTTGCTAATGAGGCAATCCAAGACATGAAAATTTCACGAGAGCAAATTGGAAACAAAGGACCGACATTATTATGATGACACTCGTTATACTCCTTTTATTCCTTCTGTTCTGCGTACTCGTTTTCTGGATCAGCATCACATTTTCAATTAAATATGTATTGATTTTTACCGCCTTTCTATTCTCGGCTTTACTCGTTTATTACTCTTTCTTAACAATTGCGGGCTTAATTCATCGAAATAGTAAACGAAAAGATCGTACGCTAGAACATTATCCAAGTGTAGATATTTTAATACCCGCTCATAATGAAGGGGTTGTTATTAAAGATACATTAGAAGCAATGGCAAAGATTGAATACCCAGGCAAACTAAACGTTTATTTATTAAACGATAACTCTCAAGATGAAACACCTGAAATTGGCGATGATTTCGACAAAGCTTATGCTCATATTCATCACATTCGTGTACCACCTGGCGAGCCGAAAGGAAAATCGCGTGTATTAAACTACGGCCTTAGCATTTCGGACGGTGAATATTTCTGTGTTTATGATGCAGATAATCAACCTGAACCACATGCACTGCGAATGCTCGTAGAACATGCTGAAACAACCCAGGATGCCGTTGGAGCAGTTGGACACGTTCGTACAGTAAATGAAAAAAGAAATTGGCTTACACGAATGATTTCATTAGAATTTCAGATTTTCCAGCTCCTTATGCAATCTGGACGCTGGCTATTATTCCAAACAGGTTCACTAACCGGAACAAATATGCTTCTTCGTCGTTCCGCATTAGAAGAACTTGGCGGCTATGACCCTTATGCAATCGCAGAGGATGCCGAATTAACATTAAGAATTACCCAAAAGGGCTATCTCTTACCAATCGTCCCGGAATCGATTACATGGGAACAAGAACCTGAGCATTTAAACATTCTTATTAAACAGCGTACACGTTGGCTTCAAGGAAACTTATACATTTTAGAAAAAATGTTTTCTTCGTTAAGCTTCTTTAAAGGGAAACTTCTCGTCCATTCCTTACAACAAGTTTTAGTGTATGTCGTATTTTGGCTATTCCTAATCATTTCAAACGTTTGGTTTGTAATTGGACTGCTCGGCATATTCCAAATTCAATATAGCATTCCATTACTATTTATGTGGTATGTCGCATATATTACATATGTTTCTCAATTATTTAGTGCCCAGAGCGTCGAACGAACCTTTACACCGATCAACATTTTCATAAGCGTCATTATGTACTTTACGTACGCACAGCTCTTTACGTATTTGTTTATTCGCAGTCTCATTCTTTACTTACGCGCAAAGAGCAAGAAACAAGTAATTGGTTGGGATAAAACAGTACGATTTAAAAAAGAAAAATAGATTTCATTAAAAAATAAGCACAGAGCGCCGTATGCTCTGTGCTTATTTTTTACCGTAATACTATATATCAGACAATACCCCTTAGCAGAAAGTTATTTCACGTCCATCCCCCAACGAACGATCGACCTTCATTTATATACGAAAAAGTGATTGCTATTTTTGTAGAACCAATTGCTTCTCTTGATGCTCTTTACGAGTTTCAGTCTTCGGTTCCGTGCTTTCTTGGGCATTTCGATGTGCCACACGTTTCAAGCAAATATGCTTCCACTTTCTTTCGTAACGTTTCATTATTCTAGTTGTCCCCCTTGAATGCGATTTAAAACTATTTGAAATCGCTTACAGGAAATAATATAGCACATATACATAAAAGTGACAACACATTTCCGACATATTTTTGTCACAAATATGAATATAATGTGTAAAATATCGGATATTGTCGAACCATATCGATTTTTCTTTTTAAATTACCGATATCTATAGTATTCCGTAACAAAGTAATGCTTTTCCTACAATAGGATAGAACAGTGAAAAAGGACTGCCGACATTCGACAGTCCTAATACTATTTATATATACAGAATTTTTTTCTTCTATTATTAATGTTGTTTCATACGCCCTTCTTTTTGCAACTCTTTAAATAGTGCTGCAATCATAAAGAAAATAACAAATACAAATGGGAATGCCGCAATAATCGACGCAGTTTGCAGCGCCTCTAATCCACCGACATACAATAAGGTCGAAGCTATCGCCGCTAGAACAATACCCCAAACCATTTTGATGCGATTTGGTGGGTTTAAGCTACCATGTGTCGTTAACATCGCTAGAACAAACGTAGCAGAGTCTGCCGATGTAATAAAGAATGTTGAAATAAGTAAAATAGCTAACACACATAAAGCCGGGCCCATACTACCCATCTGGTCTAACATAGCAAATAATCCTACTTCTGTGCCCATTTCTTTAATTTGGCCATATATATTCGCCCCGTCGAACAATTCCATATGAATACCTGTTCCTCCGAAAACAGAGAACCAAAGTGCACCAATTACTGTTGGTACGAGTAACACACCAATAACAAATTCACGAATTGTACGCCCGCGTGACACACGAGCAATAAACGTACCTACGAATGGTGACCATGCAATCCACCATGCCCAGTAGAAAATTGTCCATGACTGAATCCATTGATTTCCGCCTTCATTTAATGGACTTAAACGGAAACTCATACTTGGTAATTCTTGAATGTATGATCCGATTGTTGAAGTGAAATAATTCATAATAAAGTTTGTTGGACCTGCAAATAATACAATTATCATAAGTGCAAACGCTAAAATAATATTCGCATTACTTAAATATTTAATTCCTTTATCGAGTCCCGTTTGTGCAGATAGCATATAAAGAACAGTTACAATTCCGATGATTACTAGCTGTGTCGGTAATGAGTTTGGAATGGATGTTAAATAACTAACACCACCCGCAATTTGCTTTGCCCCAAGTCCTAATGATGTTGCCACACCAAATACTGTCGCAAATACAGCTAGAACATCAAACATATGTGCAATACGGCCATGTTCACCGCCTTTAAATAGTGGACCCACTGTCGCACTAATTGTACTTGCTCTTCCTTTTCTAAATGTAAAATACGCAATACATAATGCTACAAGTGCATATAATCCCCACGGATGTAATCCCCAGTGGAAAAATGAGAAACGAAGTGCAAGACGTGCACTCTCTTCAGTCGCACCCTCTCCAAACGGAGGTGTGTATAAATGATTCAATGGTTCTGCAACGCCCCAGAAAACCAAACCGATTCCCATACCGGCACTAAATAACATAGCAAACCATGTCATATAACTATAATCAGGTTCATCATCATCTTTACCTAAACGAATCGAACCGTACTTAGAAACAATTAAGAAAATAGCAATTCCTAAGAAAATAGAAACGGAAATAATATAGAACCATCCAAACTTACTAACTAACGCAGCTTGAATTGCAGTCGTTACATTTCCTAAGCTACCTTTTCCAATAATAGATTCGGGAATAATCCCCCAAAGTGTAAATGTAATACATAATGTTAATGAGACAATAAATGTTTTCGTCAGTTTCCTCATCAAATCCCCCTTCGTATGTTTCATTTCTTGTGAATATCATAAATTCCGATGTGTTAAATCGGATAGAAAACCATAGTTTTTTGTGGTGATTTTCTTTCGGCTCTCTCAAGTTTGCCTTCACCAATTAGAGTTCTTATGGACAGCCTTACCTTCCGTACAACCTTTTCACTCTGCAAGAGCTACAAGATTGGAATACTACTGTCAAATTGTGTGAGAAAAATGCGGATGGGAAGAGATTTTCCCAAAAAAGGATGTGTTACAGTTTTAAAAAAGGGCAGATTTATTCTTTATAACCCTTTCTTCTTGTAACAATTATGCGGTTTTTTTGCTAGTATATAGCGCGTGTTTATAACTTCACAAACGAGATGTTTATGTTTATATAACTATATTACCCATAAAACGGTAAAATACTCAAGGAATGTAACTGTATAGTAATCATTTTGTAACACATTAGTAATACTTTTATCTCCACTGAAAAAAAATGTTGTAGTAAAAATTTTGACTATAACTATAAACCTACTAAAAGTACGGAGTGAAAAACGCTTCCCTCTAATTCTAGCTATATTACAAATTGTTAACGACTTATTACGAATGGTTTGTAATTGTGTGTTTTCCCAAAATCCGAAAAAATCTGTTGCTATAATGAGGACACGAAAACAAACGCAATGGAGGCTATCATGAAAAAATTAATTGGAATAGCAACAGCAGCAGTTTTTGGTCTTGGGATTTTCACCGCATCTGCTAACGCAGAAACTGTTGTAAAAACAGACGTACTAAATGTACGAGAAAACCCTACTACTGAATCAAAAGTTGTCGGTAAATTACAGAATGGTCATAAATTAGATGTTCTAAATACAGAAAACGGATGGTCACAAATCAAATTAGATGGTAAAGACGCATTCGTAAGTACAGAGTTTACAAAGAACTCTTACTATGTAACAGCTAACGTATTAAATGTACGTGCTGAAGCGAACACAAACTCAGAAATTCTTGGAACGCTTAAGAAAGACGATATGATCGAAACAACGAACCAAGTACAAAATGAGTGGTTACAATTTGAATATAACGGGAAAACGGCTTATGTTCATGTTCCTTTCTTAACAGGTACAGCACCTGTTATCGAGAAACAAGAAACGCCTGCTCCTGCTAAAGCTCAAGCGCCAGCTAAGGCTCAAGCACCTGCACCAGTAAAAACAGCTGCTAAGCCTGCTGTGAAAGCTGCTGAAACTAGCGAACCTTCTAATGGTCGTGAGTTAACAGTTGTAGCTACAGCATATACAGCTCATCCGAGCGAAAACGGTGGCACATACGGCGGCCGTGTATTAACTGCAATGGGTCATGACCTAACAGCGAACCCAAACATGAAAATGATCGCTGTTGACCCGAAAGTAATCCCATTAGGATCTAAAGTATGGGTTGAAGGTTATGGAGAAGCAATCGCTGGTGATACTGGCGGTGCAATTAAAGGTAACCGTATCGACATTCTACTTGGATCAGATAGCGCTTCTCAAAAATGGGGACGCAAAACTGTTAAAGTGAAAATTTTAAAATAACCAATGACTGCTAAAGCCGGTTCTCTTTATTGAGAGCTGGCTTTTATTTTTTATATAATACATATAAGGAGGTGACGTCCATGAATTTACAAGCTAAGATAGACTGGGTCGGTACACCAAAACCGTACATATATAAAGATGATATAACATATGATGCTATCGCAATTGACTTCTCACTCACAAATGATGACAATCGCTATAAATTAATTGTGCTCAAGTCTGAAGAAAATACACATTACAAAATCGTACAATATGGAATAAAGCCAGGCTCTCAAAAGCCATTTCCTATTGATATTCCATTCGAGCAAAACATGTTACCAATTATAAAACAAATATTACATGATCCATATGTAAAAGCGGTATTACAAGAATCACGCTCTTAATTCCCAAAAAGGATGTTCCTAGTAGGAAAGTTCAACTAGGCAACATCCTTTTTTGTAATCCAAATTTCATTTTTTCTGTTTTGAGCATTTTTTGTTTATAATGGTAAAGGAAAGAAATCTGTGTACGGAGGAATATTATGCTGCAAGACTCAATTACGAAAGATGAAATTATGATGATTGCGAATGAATTCGTTCAAGGGCTTGATCCACAGCAAGTTGCTGATCAGGAGCATGTCGCTACAGCTCGGCACCTATATCGTAGTGGTGTTGTCTATAACGTTGACTTTGATGGCTATACACTATCCGGAACTGTAAATGCTGAAGGCAGTGTATATAGCGTTCACATCCCGATTCGTAATGTCACTGAAAGCTATTGCGATTGCTTCGCGCCAACGCAATGTCAGCATATGCTTGCTGTGTTACTATCTGCAGCTTCTAGTTTTGGGCAGGTAGGAGATGTATTAACTTTATTCAAAAATAATACAAAACCTTCTCTTCCTCCTATTCGAACTGCACGACAAGTATTGCAATCATCAGCTTTTGAAGAAATGGATTATAAAAGTTGGCAAACATACTTTGAAAATGAATATGAATCATTTAAAAAAGAACAAGCGCGGCTCACTTATAAACAAATGTATTTTCTTATGAGTCTTTTTACAGACTTCTATACAAAATTAGAGCGGAAGGCTCCGCGCATCGTTGCTATTCATGAATTATTTAAGTTGCACGCGGCACTTTATTGCTTTCAAAAATTATTAGAAGAAATTCAAGAATTTGAAGCAAACAAACTATATTCTTATCACCAACCAGTTAACGTCGTTCGCCTATTCGTTGATAAAGTTGAATCTACCGTTAGGGACCTAAAAACAGAGGAGATTCCAGAAGAATCCAAACCGATTTTACAAGAAACAGCTCGGCTCATACATGAAGCATTCTTCTCTACCGATGCCTATACACAAGAGCGATTCTTCATTTATCGTCACGTATGGGGTGAACTGTTAAGAACAGAAGAGCAGCTACAAGAAGAAGAAAAACGAATCGATACTAAAATCAATCCACTTTCCAAAGCATTAGCATCTTCTCATCTGCTCTTTTTAAATAATGAAGACTTATCGGCAATGGAATTACTCAAAAAACAGCCTGCTTCTGTTGTGAGCCTTTACTTCTATTGGTTAGAAGAGTTATTAAGTGCGATGCAGTGGGACCGTGCTAAAAGCTGGCTTTCCTTTACTTATAAACAAGTAAAAGAAACGATAACGGAACAAGAGAATACCGTCTTCATACAAGATATCGTTCGATTATTTGTGATGATGTATGAGACATATGCAACGCATACGAATGAACAAGCGGGATTAGAAATGATTTTACAAGAACTATTACCGTATAGTTTCACAAATTATGAACAATATGTACTTGCGAAGAAACAATACCATGCATGGACGGAACTTCAGCTCTTATATGGATTCGAAGTAATCGAACTTTTGAAAGAACCATTGAAAGATATTGAAAAAGAAGCGCCCGAAGCAGCACTTCCTCTTTATCACCATGCCGCAATGGAAGCAATTGAAGAGCGAAATCGCAAATCATATAAACGTGCCGTTCGTTACTTAAAGAAATTACGGATGCTTTATAAACGACTGAAGCGAACTGATGAATGGGATGCTTTCATTATTCATATCGCTAACTTACATTCACGTCTGCGTGCACTACAAGAGGAATTACGGAGAGGAAAATTAATCGATGATCATACAAACTGAAGTAACAATTAGGCTCCAGCACGTTAGTCAAGGTTGGTTCCTTTGGGGAGAAGATGATAGCGGTACGCTCTTATCCGTAGCAACTTGGAAAAAAAATGCATTCGCATGGCACTCTACTTCCTTCTACGGAACGTTTTTAAAAGAAGCAACGTATGAGGGAAAACAAGGCGTTATGTTAACGAATGCACAGGCATTTGAATACATCGCAAATAAACCGATGAATTCATTTGCAAATATGCAAATGAACGGTCCTATTACGGCACTTACAAAGGACGCAAGTGAATTATGGGACGCTTTCGTCAGCGGCAGCTTCGCACCTGACATGAAGCATTGGTCTCAGCAGCCATCTTGGAAAGTTCAGAATACTTCAATTGAAGATGACATGTTAGCATCGCTTTTCTCTGCCGCTGTGAACGAAAGTATTTTGCAAGATGCTCGCTCAAATGACGGATGGGAAGATGCAAAGAGACTATATGAACATTACGACTTTACGAAAAGGCAATTGGAAGCAGCACTACATGAAGAAGATTGGCTTCGAAAAATTGGTTACATTGAAGATGACCTTCCATTTACAGTCGGCTTAAGACTACAAGAACCGCAAGAAGAACTTGAAATGTGGAAGCTTGAAACAATCGTTACACCAAAACGTGGTGCGCATCGCATATATGTATATGAAAGTATCGATTCCTTGCCAAAACGATGGCACGATTACGAAGAACGGATTCTTGAAACACAAGAAGGATTCAGTAAGCTCGTACCGTGGCTAAAAGAGGACGACAAATTCCGAGAAGAACTCTTTGAAACGGAAGCTTGGAACTTCTTAACCGAAGCAAGTAATGAATTACTCGCAGCAGGCATTACAATTCTACTACCATCATGGTGGCAAAATTTAAAAGCAACAAAACCGAGGTTACGCGTTCAACTGAAGCAAAGTACAGCACAAACACAGTCTTTCTTCGGCATGAATACGCTCGTTAATTTCGACTGGCGCATTTCAACGGACGGAATTGATTTATCAGAAAGCGAATTTTTCGAACTCGTTGAGCAGAACAAACGTCTTTTCAATTTAAATGGTCAATGGATGAGACTTGATCCTGCCTTCATTGAAGAAGTAAGAAAACTAATGCACCGTGCCGATAAATATGGACTAGAAATGAAAGACGTGTTGCAGCAACATTTATCTAGCACGGCGGAAACAGAAATTGTAGAAGACGATAGTCCGTTTAGCGATATTGAAATCGAACTAGATGGATATTATGAAGAACTTTTCCAAAAGCTTCTGCACATTGGAGATATTCCAAAAGTAGATACACCATCTTCGCTACAAGCAACACTCCGCCCGTATCAACAACACGGGATTGAATGGTTGCTATACTTACGAAAGCTTGGATTTGGGGCATTATTAGCCGATGATATGGGACTTGGAAAAAGTATTCAAACGATAACTTACTTACTATACGCTAAAGAAAACAATCTCCAAACAGGTCCTGCATTAATTGTGGCACCAACATCAGTCCTTGGAAATTGGCAAAAAGAATTTGAGCGTTTCGCACCAAGTTTACGTGTTCAGTTACACTATGGTAGTAACCGAGCTAAGGATGAGTCATTTAAAGATTTTCTTCAATCAGCAGATGTTATATTAACTTCTTATGCATTAGCTCAGCTTGATGAAGAAGAACTTAGTACGTTATGCTGGGACGCTGTTATTTTAGACGAAGCACAAAATATAAAAAACCCACATACGAAACAGTCGAAAGCAGTAAGAAACTTACAAGCAAATCATAAAATTGCTTTGACCGGTACACCGATGGAAAACCGACTTGCTGAGCTTTGGTCTATTTTCGACTTTATCAATCATGGGTATCTCGGAAGCTTAGGACAATTCCAGCGCCGCTTCGTCACACCGATTGAAAAGGACCGCGATGAAGGAAAAATCCAGCAAGTTCAGCGGTTTATCTCGCCGTTTTTACTGCGTCGTACGAAGAAAGATCAAACAGTTGCATTAAACTTACCAGATAAACAAGAACAGAAAGCTTATTGTTCACTAACTGGTGAACAGGCTTCCTTATACGAACAACTTGTTCAAGATACATTGCAAAATGTAGAAGGATTAAGCGGAATTGAAAGACGCGGATTTATATTACTTATGCTGAACAAGCTAAAACAAATTTGTAACCATCCAGCCCTTTATTTGAAAGAAGAAGAACCACAAAATATCGTCGAGCGCTCTATGAAAACAAAAACGGTAATGGAGCTCATCGAAAATATAAAAGACCAAAATGAAAGTTGCTTAATCTTCACTCAGTACATTGGCATGGGGAACATGCTAAAAAGTATGTTAGAAGAAACATTCGGTCAGCGCGTCCTCTTCTTAAACGGGAGCGTACCGAAGAAAGAGCGTGACAAGATGATTGAGCAGTTCCAAAACGGAACGTATGACATCTTCATCTTATCGTTAAAGGCTGGTGGAACAGGATTAAACTTAACTGCTGCCAACCATGTCATTCACTATGACCGTTGGTGGAATCCAGCTGTAGAAAACCAAGCAACAGACCGTGCTTATCGCATCGGTCAAAAACGCTTCGTTCACGTTCATAAACTTATTACAACAGGAACACTTGAAGAGAAAATTGATGAAATGTTAGAACGAAAACAATCATTAAACAACGCCGTCATTACAAGCGATAGTTGGATGACCGAGCTATCAACAGACGAACTAAAAGAATTACTTGGCGTATAAAGTGAAACTTTAATCAGTGGGGGTTTTGTTCATCCCCCACTGATTATTAGCCTTCACCAATCGGGCGTTTACGGGCTGTTAATCTCCCACCTAACTTCTTTGCTCCAGCTGAATTTTGAGGTGGGAGTTTTACTGCCCGGCGAATAGCGGGATAAAGTGGATGTTTCTATTCCCACAAATAGCGGGATAAATAAAAAAGGAGCAAATCTCTAACTGAGATTAGCTCCTTTTTCTATGCCAAAACCAATTGCTTATTATAATTCCTGTTAACCCGCCGCACGTATCAAGCAATGAATCTTGCCACATCGGTGTACGGTCTCCCGTAAACCATTGATGAATTTCATCGAATGTTGCATACCCTGCAACGAAAAGGAGGGCGTATGCAAAGCACCTTTTTCTCGAATAACCCGATCGATGAAAAGCATAATACGTCAATGAACCGAGCATAAAGAACACCATAAAATGAGCACCTTTACGAAGGAAAAACTCAACAAATCCACCTACACCTTTATTTGCAATACTAACAGGCGTACCTCCGCCATAATCGATAGATACCCATGAAAAATGCTCTTTCACAAACTCAACATTTATATATTGCTCAATATCCGAGCGCATATCCTGTTTTTTATATGGCTGTGCTGAAGAATAGAAAATAATCCCCATCCATAGTAATACAGGAATCCAAAATAACCATTTACGATTCATTCTCCCGAAAGCTCCTCTCTCAGTCTTTTAAGAGTACCAAAAAAAAGAAAAAATTTCACGCCAAAACATGACATTTACCCCCTATTTATAAAGTGAAAGGGGGTGATAAACATGGCAGTTGAAACAATCGTAATGGATTTAACTTTACGCCTTGTATTAAACGGAGGATTAGACAAAAACGGTAAAACAATTTTTAAGAACAAGCAATTCAAACGTGTGAAAACAAATGCAGATTTAGGAAAAGTGCATGAAGTAGCACGCGCTCTTGCTTCACTACAACAATCATCACTTCACGCTGTACAACTTGTAAGCACGTCAGATCTTTCTAACCTGTAATTAAAAAGGAGGGAATAAAGCATGCAGGTACTAGAGTTAGTTTTCGTAAAAGAAGATGGAAAAACAGTTGTCTTTTCTATCGATAATCCCATTACACCAGTAAATGAACTAGTCGTAAATCAAGTAATGGATACCATTCTTTCTTCATCTGTATTTTCATCAATTGGTGAAAATACTCGTAAAAAAGGAGCTCGCCTCATAGAAAAAAATGTATCTGAGGTTCAGATCACTCCGTAAATCAAAAAGATGAATCTGCATTATTTTGCAGATTCGTCTTTTTTCTTCGGCATTTCAATTGGAATAAAGATGTTTGAAAAACCAACACAAACATACTTATAATTCTCTCCGCCTAAATCAAACTCTGTCGTATATGTTGAGAAGAAAATATAATCATTTCGCTTTGTATAATGTTCGATTAATAATCCAACTTGTGGTTCAACATACTTATTTGCCAATTTCTTTCCCGCTGATGCTAAGTCGCCAAGTATACCCTCTTTATTTTCTTTCTCAACCTCTTCTAACTTCTTACTCACATCATTACGCTTCATAAATTGTTTTGCTGCCCAATCCGTATATTCTCCCTTACCCGGATTACTGTTTGCTAAATAAACTAAGAGAACAACAGCTAGAGCCATAATAATATACTTTTTTTTCATACTATATCACCGCCTACTCTTTTCTATTTTCATATATATGTACAAGCGATGCAAATTAGAAAGACTATCATCTATTGATTGTAAACGAACCGTAAAAATTTACAATACGAAACAAAAGATTAACAATGATTTTACATTATTCGTATATAATTATATTCAGAATACTAATTTTATAAGGGAGGATTTTAGAATCATGAATAATGAAAATGATATTTTTATTTCTAGTTCTACAATGATGCTCGAACCTTGCAAACACCCTTATTACCGGACAAAAATGATCGACAGTAGCGGCAACCCCCTGCACTCTTGCCAAACAGCTATCCAACTCATAAAGAAATCTTGTCTAACACATGTTCATTCTACTTATCAAGGTAGACGTCGTGCAGTCCAAATAAACTTTAAGCTCAAACAAAATGTTCCAATTCCGATTAATCATAAAGAATATATTTGTGCTTTCCCAACAGAATCTCCTTCTTCTCCAAACTGCATTTGGCTGTTCTATAACCATATAGAGGAGATAGAGTTTTCCAAAAAAACTAACAAGGCTAACATTCATTTTTTTAACGGAACTACCATAACAATACAAATAGGTTCTCATAAGTTACAGCAACAATTTTTCAAATCTGGACATATATTATCCCGAATGAACATAAAAGATTCACTACACTTAAAAAAAACCTTGCCACATTTACTACCTTAATGTAAATAGAATGGAACGCAATATTTCCTTTGCCTTCCATTCTACTTATTGTTCTTATCCCCTTACACTATCTCTCATTTTCTCAAGTGCTTGTCGATATACCCATCTCACTTGATAGTACGTCATCCCCATTTCAGACGCTATCTCTCCCATATTTTTCCCTGAGAAAAATCGCTCTGAAATGATGTGCCTCTCCCTCTCATCTAACACACTCATAAAGTCCTTCGCTCTCGTTCCCGTATCTTCACACTCAAATCGTTCCTCATAATCATCCGTGCATACATACCGCTCTTGCACTACGCATTCTTTCTTCAACCTTTCCAATATATAACCACGTACCGTTACAACCGCATAAGCAGGAAAACTACCTTTCTCCTCCTCATACCTTTCATACGCATGCCAAAGACCAATTAAACCACATTGATAATACTCTTCATAATCTTGATAAATATTTAACCTCTTTATTTGATTTACAATCATACCTTCATACAAAACAACCGTATCTGTAAAAGTCGCTGGCTTCACACAGTGCCCGTTTCTAAAAGGTATACCTCTTTAGTATTCCGCGGTACCTCTACAATATAAAATGAGAAAGGAAATTTCATTGTGGGTAATTTCAAATAATACTGCCAGTATTTGAAATTACACTAGGCAGTATTTGAAATTCTGCTTGGGGTATTTGAAATAGGGGTAAAAATAAAAAAGGTGACTCTCGGAAGAGTCACCTTTTAATCCAATCATATTATACAGGCATACCTGGTAAAAACGCCGCAATTAACATAACAATTGCCGCTAAGAATACTGCCTTAATAATGAATAAAACGATAATCGGAACAGCTGCTTTCACTTTACTTAATCCAGCTGTAACTTGTAATCCCAACCAAATTAATACTAAATTCCATAAATAGAACAATTCAATCGTATTACCGATTCCATATGCCATTGAACCTTGTTCAAATAATGGCCCCAAGCTTGTATATTGCGTTGCTCCACCATCTAAAATTAAAGCTATAACGCCATTAATAAGTCCACCAAGAATAAGAACAATATTCGCATATATAACAATCGTTAATATTTTTTTATAAGACGTATCATTTCCAAAGAACATCATAAATATTTTATAAATAGCTGCGACAAATAATGCACCAATCATTGCTCCAACAAAACCAGATCCAATCCCATAAATAACTTCTGATGTAATTGAACTCTGGCCAGCAAGTTCACCTAATTCTTTCTGCATTTTAATCATTTCAGGTGATGTGTTCACAACATATGTCGTCAAACCACCTACAAGTCCTTGTAACAATGCAACTAGGAAGAACATACCCCAAACTTTCTCACTCGTTTTCATTCTCTCAAACTGCAAACCTGGAGATGTAATCATTCCAAATAATGACGGCTTCTCTCCGCCAACTTTTTGCGTATTCAAATTCGCTTCCATCATAACGCCTCCTTCTATTTATATAACCCGTTCTAACGGGCGGTTCACATCCTCATGCAAGAGGCTACGAACCGCCCACTAGAACGGTAATGTGTAGTAGAGAACCCTTCTCTACTACACTAATAATTTACTCATAACGAAGTGCTTCAATTGGATCTAATTTCGCAGCTTTGTTCGCTGGAATTAATCCGAAGATAATACCTAGTGTCATAGAGAACAATACGCCCCCAACGACAACTTCCCATGAAACGAGCGGTGGCCACTTCGCAAATGTGGAAACGATATATGCCCCGCCATACCCAAGACCAATTCCGATTAAACCACCTAGAAGCGTTAACATAACGGCTTCAATTAAAAACTGTAATAAAATTTTACTACGTGTTGCACCAAGCGCTTTACGCACCCCAATTTCACGTGTACGCTCCGTTACAGATACAAGCATGATATTCATAACCCCGATACCACCAACGACTAATGAAATACCAGCGATACCACCGATGATCATCGTCATAATACCTGTCATTTTTGAAATACCTTCTTGAATTTCTTTTAAATTCATAACCTCGTATTTACCAGTTGTATCACTTGGTTTACGACTATTTAACACATCGGCAGCTTTTTTACCTGCTTGCTCTAAATTATCTACATTTTTTGCTTGAACAGAAATATTTTGAATTTCATCTTTTCCATACAGTGTCGGCCATAATGAAATTGGAACTAGTGCTTCTGATGGTCCCATTCCCATAAACTCATTATCTGATTTATAGACACCAATAATTTGCATCGGTTGACCCTTCATTTCAATAATTTTACCGACTGGATTGGCATCCTTAAACATCTTTTCTTCCATTTGCTTACTAATCATGACAACGTTATTACCTTGATCCACATCTGATTCCTGTAAAGAACGTCCTTTTAACAACTTTACTTTATTTACTGCAAAGTACTCACTGTCTAATCCAGTAATATTCACCATTTCTATTTTATCTTCAATATCAATTGGTTCCATACTTGAATTTGTTGTTACAACATGTGCGATCTCTGGAATTTTTTTAATTTCAAAAATATCTTCCTCAGTTATCTTCGGTGCCTCTACCATTTCCATACCGAATGGATCATTCATATCTGCACTATAATGAATCGGAACCGTTTGATTACCTGACCCAACAAATTGTGATTTCAGTGCCGCTTCCCCGCCCTGCCCAATCGCAACGACAGTAATAATAGAACCAACACCGATAATAATACCGAGCATCGTCAGAGCTGAGCGTAGTTTATGAGCTAAAATAGAAGATAAGGCAATTTTCATACTATCTAGTAAGCTCATACCGCACACCTTCTATCTTCTGTAATTTTCCCATCCCTTAGTACAATGCGACGAGAAGAATAAGCAGCTACTTCCTCTTCATGCGTAACCATAACAATCGTCGTACCTTCTGCATTGAGCTTCGTGAAAATATCCATAACTTGTGCACCAGACTTCGTATCAAGTGCACCTGTCGGCTCATCGGCCATAATGAACGTCGGATTATTTGCAATCGATCTCGCAATCGCTACACGTTGCTTCTGTCCACCTGATAACTCACTAGGTAAATGGTGTACTCTATCTGATAATCCAACTTTTCCAAGCGCTTCAAGAGCTCTCTGACGACGCTCTGCTTTCTTCACCCCACCGTAGATGAGCGGAAGTTCAACGTTTTCCACTGCGGAAAGACGCGGAAGTAAATTAAAATGCTGGAACACAAAGCCGATATATTCATTACGAATTAAAGCTAGTTTTGACTCGTCTGCTGTTAAGATATTCACATCATTCAGCATATATTCGCCTTCTGTTGGACGATCTAAACAACCGATAATATTCATAAGCGTTGATTTACCAGAACCAGACGGTCCCATAATAGAAACGAACTCACCGCTTTGAATCGTTAAACTAATACCATGTAAAATTGGTACTGCCAATTTACCTTGATAATATGTTTTGGAAATATTGTTTAACGTAATCATTTCTCTTTCACTTCCATTCCGTCATACACGTTGTCGGAAGGATTTTTAACCACCTTTTGCCCCACTGTTGTGCCTTCTACAATCTCTGTCCAGTCTCCATCAGTAGCACCTTTTTTCACATTTTGTTTACGAAGCTTTCCTTTCTCTTCGATATAAACAAATGCATCTTCGCCTTTTTCTACAATGCTCTTAGTTGGAACAGCAATCATCGTTTTGTTCTCTAAGCTTACTTGCAGAGAAACGTGATAACCTGGAGATAAACCATCTTGGCTGTCAAGACTTGCTTTATATGTATACTGAGACATATTTTGAGTTCCTTCACCAGCAGCTTGAGCCATCTCTGCACTCGTTGGGAATTCACTTACTTCCGTAATCTTACCTGTCCACTTCTTCTTATTATTTGCTTTCGCAGTTACAGTGAACGTTTGATCTTTTTGAATTTGTGACTTTTGAAGCTCTGTTAAAGTCCCTTGAACTTGGAACGGATCTTTAGAAGCAACTTGCAAGAATGCTTTCCCTTGACCACCTAATGCCTGAGATGAACTTTGTGCCGCATCTTTGTCTAACTTTTGTACAACACCCGTAAAGTTACTATAAATCGTAAGTTCCTTCTGCTTTTTATTTAACTCTTCTTTTTGCAACTTCCCTTTTTCTTTCTCAAGATCAGTTGTCTTTTGTGCCATTTCTAACTCACTTACTTGCTCTTCCATTGGGTCTGTTACTTCTTTTCCAGCCCCACTATCTTTTACCTTCTTAATTTCTTTCTTCAATGAATCAATCTTCTTTTTCCCTTGATCATAACGCATATCAGCCATCTTCTGATCAAGATCAGCTTGCTTCATTTGAAGATTAATTTCTTCATTATCATAAGAGAATAATTTCGTTCCTTTTTCTACTTCTTGTCCTTCTTTCACTGCAATATCTTTCACTTTTCCTTTAGTCGGATCCGCATAGAAACTTTCAATATTTCCTGGCTTCACTTGACCAGAAATTAATTTCGTATTATTAAGCTTACGCTCTGTCACTTTCTCAAAACTTACAGCATCTGTCTTCGCCGTACCTTTCTTCTTACCTTGCATAACAAAAATATTAACTGCTGCAACAATAACAATTAGTGCAATAACTCCGATGATAATCCATTTCTTCTTCTTGTTTGGAGTACGAACCGTATTTGGTAACATAGTCTCTCTCCTTTTATATCTTATAGTTTAATAGATATTTAACTATATAAAACTTTCTGAAAACAAGAGTTCCACTTACATTGTTACACTCATTTTACAAAGTTTTACACAATCATTTATATTGTAACAAAAATACCAATGATTAGAAATATGACATCCTATCTTTTAAGATAGTTTTAAGGAAAAGAAAAATCCAATTTAAATTAGTTTTTTTGTATTTAGATGATACATTTTCATCTTACACAACATCAATTCCATGCTCCCTCATTTTTGTCATATATATTTGACATTTTATTTTTCCAAGTGTAGAGTGTCATATATATATGACACTTCGGTACACGAAGCCTACAACTATTAATAGGAGGTTTATATTTGAATAACGTTAAAAACTATCGAAAATCTGAAGGCCTGTCTCAGCTAGAATTAGCTAAAAAAGTTAATGTGGCTAGACAGACAATAAACTTAATTGAAAACAATAAATATAATCCTTCTTTAGCTTTATGTATCGAATTAGCAAAAGCGTTAAAAACAGATTTAAACAGCCTATTTTGGGAGGGAGATTAAATGATGAAAATTGAATGGAAAGAAAAAGTTTATAATAATTTTATTGGAACAATTAGTGAAAGAGATGAGTATCAAAAACAAGAAATCAATAAAGAATTAGCTATAGCTGGAATTGGTTTATGGTGGTTAAATATGTTGGTAATGCTTATTATGTTACTCGTCGATACTATGAACCATACAATATCTATAGGCACTATATTTATTTTTCTGATTAATATGATTTACACTAATTATTTAATCTTTAAATTGAAAAAGAAGGGCCTAAATGATACTGAGTGTGCAACAGAAGAAGAGTATTTAAAACATAAAAAGACATTAAAAAAAGCTGGCTTAAAAGCAGGTGCACTTTGGGGATTCCAAATGTTTGTATTTATGACTTATATCCTTCCTTATTTAGGTTCAGAAGAAATCTCTGTCTCTTTATTTGATGTTGTACTTTGGGGCTGTGCTGGGGCTTTTTTCGGTCTATCCATGTATATAATCGCTTTATTAAATCTAAAAAAATTATATTAAATAACTAGCCCCTCAGTAACTGAAAGTGCTATTTATTATATAAGCGATTTACACATAAAACTTTAATTTTACATATGGTCGTCCTTTCGATTATTAAAAAAGCGATCCAAAATAATAATTGGATCGCTTTTCTGAATAAACTATTACGCCACTTTAGGACCTTTTCTCTCATGTCCACGTTGCACGATAAATAAGAATACTGTTGATAAAATACCGCCTGCTAATAGTAAGATGAAACAGCCGTCCCAGCCAGAACGATCAACAATAACACCAATTGCTGCGTTTGCTACAAGACTTCCACCTACATAACCGAACAGACCACACATACCAACTGTTGTACCTACTGCAAATTTTGGTACTAATTCCATCGCACTTAAACCGATTAAAAATTGTGGTACGTAAATTAAACAACCGATAATAGAAACTGCAATACTTACAACAAGTACGCTAGATGCTTGCCAATATACAACCGTACCAACAACAACTCCAGCCATACTCATAATACATAGTGGCATACGTTTTCCTTTAAATAACTTATCACTTAAAAGGCCAACGATTAATGAACTTGGAATTGCCATACCTTCAAAAATCGCGTATGCAGCATGCGCTTCTGTTTTTGAAAAACCTTTAACTGTTGTTAAATAAAGTGGAACCCAGTTAATAACACCGAAACGAATTAAGTAGACAAATGCATTCGCAATACATAAATACCAAACGAACTTATTTGTCACTACATATTTCATTAAAATTTCTTTTGGTGACATCTTATTAGCATTATCTGCTTTTTCAAGATTTTCATAATCATTACGATACTCATCAATTGGAGGAAGACCTTCAGATTCTGGTGTATCCTTCGCATTAATCCAAACAAGAACTGCAATTACCATTGCGATAATTGCTGGGAAAATAAATACTCCGCCCTGCCAATTATTTTCACCGAAAATACCTACACCAATTCCGACAAGGGGCGGCACTAGCATTCCGCCAACGTTATGTGAAATATTCCAAATACCTGTTTTCGTACCACGTTCTTTCTTCGAGAACCATTTCGTCATAACGATACTACAAGGTGGTGCTCCCATACCTTGTACAATACCATTTAGGACAAGTAATGTAACAATCATCCCAAATGAAGATGCAAAACCGAAACAAATATTTACAAGCCCTGATAAGAATAATCCGACTGCGATAAAGCGCTGGGCGAAAGCTTTATCTGATAAATTCCCCATAAAGAACTTACTAAATCCATAAACAATTGCCATTACTGAACCTAGTAATCCAATTTCAGCTGTACTAAAACCATATTCTTGTACTAAATACGTACTTGATAACGTAAAGTTACTGCGCACTAAATAATAAGCAGCATATCCAACTGAAATTCCAATTAGTACACGAATACGCAGTAATGTATATACTTTAGCGATCATATCCGCTGGTAATCTCTCAATTGCAGGTGCTGGCTTAAGCCATTTAAACATATACTCTCGTCTCCTTTTCTCACTTTTGAGAGAGACGCTGTCTATTCCATATCTCGATTATCCCACTATTTGATATATTTTTGTTCGTCCTTCTAACTGGCTGACCTTCTATCTCTTTCTGATTCTTCGCAAACATCGTTGGTACGCCAAACGAAACTTTTTCTAAAATGTGCCCCGCTTCTTCTGATAAACAATAATCAATAAATAAGTCCGCAATAAAACCACTCGGTGCACGCTTCAGTTTCGAAATCGCATTAACAGATAACCCTGTTTGCTCAGGTTCATTACTTACAATAGGAAAGCCTTGTTTCTGAAGCATTCTCTGATCTCCCGCAAAATTGATGCCTATCATATATTCACCGCTCGCAACCAGTTCTGCGGGCATATAACCATTCACCGTTACTTCACCAACTTGCCTTGCAAGATTCTTAACATACTCTTTCGCTTCTCTTTCACCTAAAGTATCAATAAGTGATTGAAACAAAGTATATGCTGTGCCGGAAACATTTGGATCAGGCATTGCAATCTTACCCGTATATACCGGATCTAATAAATCTTGCCACCTTGATGGATATGGAAGACCGAGCGGCGCTATTTCTTCATTCCACCGCTCTTTATTAATCGCAATTGCCAGTTTCTCCACCTCATAACCGTACCAATAACCGTCTTTATCTTTAACAGTCTTTGAAATACGATTCGCATGCTGGCTCGTAATAGGAATAGAAAGGTTCTTTTGCTTCATCATTTGATGCGCATCCACTGTACCGCCAATAATAATATCCGCCTTCGGATTTCCGGCTTCCTCTTCCACTCTCCGAAGAAGTTCTTCTGTCGATAGACGAATAAATTCATATGTACACCCGCGTTGTTTACAAAATGACGAAAGCAAAGCTTCACCAACTTCCTCACGAGCCGCTACATACGCAACGAGATGACGATCATCCAAAATAGGGAGACCACTTTTATTATATTTAATAGAGGTTGTATCTCGAGAGCAACTAGACATCGCTCCTCCGATTATTAGCAAAAAGAAGAAAAAGGCTATCTTTCTCATGACACACTCTCCTTTACAAATAACTCTGCTAGGGAGCCCTTCATATACATGACATTCCCGTTATTATCACCGAGATATTGCACAACAAAGTACGATGGATACACAGAAATCGTCAGAATATCTTCACGCTCATTCTTTATACGCTTACCTGTTTTATAAGCGGTAATATAAGCAATCGGCTCATTCTGTGATTGTAATAATTTCTGAATTTCTCCGTAATCTGTAATTTGCTTTGCGTATCGAATAGAATCAAATATTTGCGTAAGATCTATAGTACGTATTACATCCCCTTGCCTCACTACAACTTCCTTTGCCTCCGCAAAGAAATTACTAATGCGCTCTGGTGTATAATACAGACTTAACAAATACGTTTGAAATGCTGAGATCATCGGATCCGTGCCATTCTTTCCGTATACATTAGCCTCATACTGGAACAAGTCACCTACTGCAAAAGTACGTTTATGTCCATTCAAGTACGTTACTTCTCCAGTAAATACTTGTTCTTGATTCTTAGCTTCTCTCGGCTCTATTCGAATTCGGTCAAAGAATGAAACAATCGTATGCAACCGAACTTCATCCGTTACAACAATTTCTCCCCACTTCTCATGCCTTACTTTCACTTCAGTAGGAAGGGATTCATTCACTCTTTGTAAAACGGCTTGTTTGTCATCCACAATTGTGATTCGATTATATATTTGCTTCTCAATAACATAAAACAAAATAAGAGAAACGATCATACAAAAGACAAACACAAGAATTTGAAATGATAGCCTTTTCATTTCTGCCTACCTCCAAGATAAAAAAACGTTGTTTCGAAAATACCGCATAATTGTTTCATAAATGTATCATTTAACCGCTTTCAAGTTTTTTATGTCTTCCATCCGTCTCGGAAGTAAAAATGTCATACATATTATAGTTCCCATTTCTTCACTACTCTCAATTCGCATACTTCCGCCTTGCTTTTTCATAATCTCCTGACAAATGTATAAGCCATAACCATTCCCATAACTAGAAGGAAGCACCTTACCTTCCGGAGACTCATTCCATTCTGCAAGCACACCTTCATCCATACCAATACCATCATCATGAACAAAAACCTTTGCTTCCTGCTCATTTATAATTACATTCATACGAACTTGCGTAGCATCACTATATTTAATCGCATTATCAAGCACATTCAAGAAAATTTGCTTCGTCTTATCAAAATCCGCAACGACGTGTACTTCCGTTAACTCATTCATAACTGCAATTTCAAACTGCTGCAACCTGAGTTTCACAATCGAAATTGCTTCTTCTGCTAACTCTTTAATATTCACGACCGTAGGTGACACTTCAAACGTACTCGTCCCGTACTTTGAAGACTTAAGTAATTCCTCTACAAGTGATAATAGACGCTCACTTTCTACAGACACATAACGGAGGCTCTCCTGCACATCTTCCTTCGACTGTAACTTTGGAATTAAATCTACATAACCGATAATTGCCGTAAGCGGTGTTTTCAGCTCATGCGTAATGCGGTCCAAGAAATCTTTCTGTTTCTCTTTCTCTTCCTTCAGCTGCTTAATATGCAGCTCAATCCCATCAGCCATCGCATTAAAGGACGCTGAAAGCTGCGCAATTTCCACATACTCATTTAACTCAATCTTACTTTCATAATCTCCATTCGCAAGCCGATGTGCCATTTGCCTTAACTGATCAATCGGTTTATGGAGAGACTTCGCCAAACGAATCGCAAAGAAAACACCAGCAGCTACTAAACAAAGAGACGTCATTAAAAACGTCCAACTCACATTTGTTAAAACTTTCTTCTCATCCGTTAACTCATTTATAAAACGAATACTACCAATGACATCGTTTCCATAATAAACCGGACTTGAAAACAAAAGAATTGGAGCTGGGTCTCCCTCCTCGAAAACATAAGATTTCTTTCCCTTCAAAGAACTCCCAATGTCAATATTCCGATGAAGTAACGCTCCCTTTTGTGTATCTGCAACAACATCCCCATTCTTCCCAATCATCTGCACCCGGACATCCATTCGCTTCGCTAAATACGAAGCAATTAAAAGCGAATTAGGACCTAGCGTCTCTACTTCTGCTTCCTTCTCTAAATAATTCATCGTATAAATTTGCGCTTCCACACTTAACTTTTCTAAGGAATCTGCCGCATTATGATACACATTCTTCTCCAGTGCAATATAAACAACGGCATACAAAAGAACAAGAATTGGAATCAACAATCCAACTATCCCAAACACCATATTTCGTTTTAAAGACATATCATCACCTTTTAGCAATCAAGCTTATACCCAACACCATAAATTGTCTTAATATACTCCCCGCTCTTCCCTAGTTTCTTCCTAAGCCTTTGCACCATAATATCAACCGCTCTCGTATTTCCGATATACTCAAACCCCCATACCTTCTCAAGCAACTCATCTCTCATGAATACACGCTGCGGATTCGAAACAAACAACTGACATAAATTAAACTCTCGGTACGTTAACTGAATCTCCTGCCCACTCACATGAAGCTTTCTTTCCTTTGGACAAATAAGTAAATCACCAGCCCCAATCACCTCATGATTTAAAGGAACTTCCTTCTTCTTCACGCGCCGCGCCATATTCTTCACCCGAAGAATAAGCTCCGCATAATTAAAGGGCTTCGTCACATAATCATCAGCTCCAAGCTGAAGACCAAGTAACTTATCATTCATCTGACTCTTCGCTGTCAACATAAGCACCGGAATATCACGATCCTTCTCCCGGAATAAACGTAATAACTCATACCCATCCGTATCAGGAAGCATCACATCTAAAATAAGTACATCCGGCTGCTCATTCCATCTCTCTAAAGCTTCTCTCCCATCAGCCGCCGTCAATACTTCATACCCTTCCATCTCTAACTGCATCCGAATCAAATTACGAATACTCGATTCATCATCTACTACAAGTATTTTCATCATTCTCCTCCTTCCATCCTGTATTATAGTACAGTTTAGTATAGCAAAAATAAGACAAAAAAAGAGAGGGTATTGTCGAACATGTATTGAACGACAGTACCCTCTCTCATTTATTAAACTTATTTTTCATACCCATTAGGTTTCTTTTGATGCCAATCCCACGCATGCTCAATAATTGTCTTCACATTTACGTACTCAGGATTCCATCCTAACTTCTCTTTTGCCTTTTGAGAAGAAGCTACTAAACGTGCTGGATCTCCCGCACGGCGTGGCGCTACCTCAGCTGGAATCTCATGATTCGTAACTTCACGAACTGCATCAACGATTTCTTTTACACTAAAGCCATTACCATTTCCTAAGTTGTAGAAATCACTTTCTCCACCATTTTGCAGGTCCTTAAGCCCTAAGAAATGAGCTGTCACTAAATCTTCAACATGAATATAATCACGGATACAAGTACCATCTGGTGTATTATAATCATCACCAAACATCATAATCTTCTCACGTTGACCTAACGCCACTTGTAAAACAAGAGGAATTAAATGAGTCTCTGGACGGTGATCTTCCCCAATAATACCACTTGGCGTTGCGCCAGCCACATTAAAGTATCTGAAAATCTTATATCTTAAATTTGAAGCTTGGCTATACCAATGAAGCATCTTCTCAATCGCTAACTTCGTCTCTCCGTACGTATTCGTCGGATTTGTCATCGTTTCCTCAGTAATAAGGTCTACATCTACCTCACCATACGTTGCCGCAGTAGAAGAGAAAATAAACTTATCTACTTTAAACTCATCCATTACTTCTAGCAAGCAAAGTGCACCATACACATTATTATTATAATATTGAAGAGGCTTCTCCATACTAACTCCAACTAAAGAATCAGCTGCAAAATGCATAACCGCCTCAATATTTTCTTGTTTAAAAACATCTCTTAAAAATGCTTTATCACGAAGGTCACCGTTATAAAACTTCGCACCTTCCGTAATCGCGTCTTCATGACCAGTTTGTAAGTTATCTACTACTACTACCGATAAACCTTCATCCACTAATTTTTTCACAGCGTGAGAACCGATATAACCAGCTCCGCCACAGATTAGAATTGAATTCATTGTCTTCCTCCTACATATATTAGGATTTCTTACTTTCTTATTATAAAAGGTATACGATTGCTCGTATACCTTTTGTGTACCTTTCATTACTTAGCCACAAAATAATCCGTTACATATTGTGCCCAAACTTCATGCCCTTTAGCACTTGGGAAACCGAACTCCTCTTGTAAGTACGGTAAAATTGCTTTCGTTGTTGCATCAGGCCACGCTCCCCAATGATCAACATATGTATAACCATTTTGCGTCGCAAATTGTTTTAACGCTTCAATCGATTTCGGATAATTCTTCGCACCATACACTGGGTTTGGTGGTTGAATCATAATTGTAGCGCCCTTTGCACTAGTAGACAGTGCCTGTACAAACTTCTGTGTATTCACAACAGAATTTCCATTACCAGTTTTACTATTATCAGTAATAAATGGTGGCTCAAATAAAATTACATCTGGATTGTCTTTCGCAATCTCTTTATCGCGTTTATTCGTGATTAATTCCTCTGTACTTTCACCCTTATATTCCTTTACCGTCACATTCCATAAACCTTTACCGTAAGAAGCCTCTAAATTAGCAGTGAACTTAGCTACCCAAGCATCTTTTTCAGATGAAGAAGCTTCATCACCAACAATAACAAGATTTACAGCCTTTTTATCCGCAGCAGCTTTCTTTAACTTTCCTTTCACCGCATCAGGTAAGTTCTTTGCGTACGCTTCATTAAAAGATGCCTTTGCATCTTGTTTTTTCTCTTCTTTCTTCGCTCCGTTATCTTTCACTTCAGCCTTTGTTTTCGTTACTTCACTCGTTTGCCCTGTTGCATTCGCAATCTTTTTATTCCAATATAGTTTACCGCTCACAACCGAAGCAATAAACAATACAAAAATAAATAGGACAAGTACTGCTTTCTTATTCATCGATTCACCTCATCTATTAATCTCACAATATATAATACTAATATAAATCTACGCAAAAATAAACCCAACTCCTTCCAAAGGAGTTGGGTTCAATAAACATTACTTCGTTAATTCAAGATGTGCTCTTAACTTGTTCGTTAAATCTTGTTTTGCTGCATCTGGAACATAGTAGTACCAAATACCATCAGCGGCTTTGTGCCCGTCACCTGGGATTTGGATTTCTTCGCTATTTTGCATGCAATCTTTATAGTTCTTTTGAATATCAAACATTTGCTCTTGAGTTAAGCTTGTTTTTACGTTTTTCTCAATTGCTTTTAATACATCACCATAGCTTGCTAAAGAAGATACGCTTGCACCTTTTTTAATTACCCCTTGGATAACTTGACGTTGACGCATTTGACGTCCGAAATCACCGCGTGGATCTTCGTAACGCATACGAGTATACTTTAATGCTGCTTCGCCATCTAAATGAATTTCACCTTTAGCAAAGTGAGTCTCTCTTGATGTAAAATCTAAATCATTATTTACATCAACACCACCAACAGCATCTACAATATCTTTAAATCCAGCCATATTTACTTCAATATAATGATCGACTGGTACATTAAGAAAATTCTCTACTGTTTTTACAGTCATATCAATGCCACCGAAAGCATAGGCATGGTTAATTTTATCTTTTTTACCTTTACCTACAATCTCCGTATAAGAGTCTCGTGGGATACTTGTAATCTTCATAGATTTTGTTTTTGGGTTTAAGGTAAATAACATAAGTGAATCAGATCTACCTGTTCCATTATCTTCTTGATCTACACCCATCAGTAAAATAGATATAGGTTTATTATCTGCAATCTCTACTTTCTTATCTCGTTTGTCAGACTTATCACGATCTAACGGTTTGTGTACTGTATTTAACGTATTAGATACATTAGAGTAAACAGTATATGCATATACACCACCAGCAATAATAAGAACACCAATGATGCCTAAAATCCAAAATAGAATCTTTTTCTTCATCGTTTTTCCCTCTTTCAATTAACAATTTCAATACAATTAATCTTAGTCCATATAATACTATAAGGGTATGCACATTAATTGTAAATAACTTGTAAACTAAATGCTACGCTCATCCTTTATTAAGAGAGACATGTACACTTACAAATCAGGAATTCAAAAATAAAGCCTCATAATCATTCACTATTTTCTCCCACGAATACTCATGAATAATTCGCTCTTTTGCCTTTTCACTTAACTTATCAATGTCTTCTTGGGGATATTGCTCTACTTCATGAATTAAGTGAGCTAGACTTCCTTCTTCTTTAGAAAAATAAACCGCACCTTTTCCCCCAACCTCTTTATTAAATACTACGTCTAAAAGTATATTCAATTTCGTAGATGCTAATGCTTCTAATAATGATGGATTCGTTCCACCCACTTCATGGCCATGGAAATAGGCAAATGCATCTTCCCGAATTTTTCTTAATAAGTCTTGGTCATATACAGTACCAACGAATTTAATACGAGGATCCTTATTAAAATTCGTTTTTGCCAATAATTCTTGATAAAATTGATTTTCTTCAACATTAGAAATAATAACAAAATCCTTTTTAGAATTGGATTTCATAAATTCACGAACCATTAATTCATAGTTATTCTCTGGGACAAAACGGCCAACTACTAAATAATATTCGTTCACAGTCACATCATGTTGCTTATACCATTCAATTAACGTGCTGTCATCCTCTTTTAAAGGAGAAGCTGTAACATCTGCACCATAGGCAATAAATGCTGTCTTTGGTTCATGCTTTTTATAATCCTTTTGGATATAAGACTCAATACCTTTAGAATCACATACCAATAAATCAGCATGCTTGACCATTAGATTTTCGGAAATTTTCCAATAAGATCTAATAGCTGGACTCCACTTACTTCTTTTCCATTCGTGACCATCTGGATTTACGAAGACTTTAACACCCATTTTTTCTAACTTCTTTTTATAGAAAGAGAAAAATGGGCCAATACGACATGCGAGTATATATACAATACAGCTTTTAAGATTATTTTTTTTAATATAACTAATACATTCTCTCAAACTAAATATGTCATATGCTACAGCTTTTGCACTTCCAATTTCAGGAGTCTTCACATTGAAGCATCTCGACTTATTATGCTGAAATTCTTCATTATTATCTGCTAAACAAGATACATGATACTGAATATCTTCACTTTGCTTCCGTTCCGTTAAATACTCTACAAACGTTTCGAAACCCCCATACTTTGCCGGAATTCCTTTCGATCCAATAATAAATACATGTTTCATCTATTCTTCTACTCCCGCTCTTACCTCTTGATATAGGTTTATTATTTTTTTAGTATGCTGTTCCATTAAATGTGGAAAATCCAATTTCAATAGATTTTCATTTACATAGTCTAATAATGAAGTATCATCAAGAATCATTGATAATTTATCAATAATATCATGCCTATTTACTTTATAAATAAAGCCGGTTTCTCCATTTTGTATTAAGTCCTTAAAACCAACATATTCAGAGACCATAATTGGAACACCATACGATTGCGCTTCTAAACCAATAAACCCAAAAGTTTCCTTCCAAATACTAGGGATAATTAACAAATCAACTTCATTAAAAATATCTTTTAACTGGCTATAATTATATCGACCATAAAATGTATAATATTCTGGGTTATATGTGTCTGGATCATTTACAAAATCACCATAAACCCCTAAGTGCCAATTAATATATCCCTTTTCCTTTAAAGAATCCAATTTATCTTTCAAAGAATAAAACCCTTTATAAGTATCTATAGGCCCTAAATATCCTAATTTAACTAAAGAGTTGTCTCTTTTTTTAACACTACGCTCTTGACGATAATCAAAAATATCTTGATGGCTAATAGGAACTATCTTCCCGCTCACATCAAGATATTTTTCAAACTGTTCCTTTGCTATAGAACTATTGAAATGGAAGTAATCTATCAACTTAAATATTGTTAAATAATAATTCCGCAATTCCATATACTGCTTCGCTAAATCCACATCTATTTCTTCAACCTCTTGTTCCACACTAGAAGCTACAGTATTATTTTTAGTTTGATTCTTTTTAATTTTTCTCAGTGACTTCACTATAGTACTATCTTTTAAATAACGATATGGATAAGATTGCATCACACCAATCATTGGAAGACTTAATGCATTCACATTACATTCTATACAGCTTTTTCCAACATTAAAATCATTACAAATGTTACCTTTTGAATCCATCAAATTCACTTTTGGGCAAAGACCAAAATAATCATGTGTAGTAAATACGACTTTTATGCCTAATCTCTTTGCCGTTTCAAATAATTCCATATGTATCCCCATTAAGGTATGCACATGGATTACCTCTGGGTTTAACTCCCCTAAAAATTCCTCATACACTTTATGATCTATTCCCTTCATAAAATGCTCAGGTTGATTAATACCATTTAGTAGAGGAATTGGTAAAGGATTAATTAATTCGTATACCGATATGTTCCCATATGGTTTATTTTTCTTAATAGCTGTCCCTTTCGAAAGGGTGAATTTCCCTGGATACAAAAGAAATACTTGATGCCCTTGTCCTTGTGAATGCATTAAATCTACTGAGTATTTCGTTAAACCACCTGTGCGATAAGGTGGTAATCCCAGTGAAATATGCAATATTTTCAATTTGTTCTCTCCTTAGTTTCCGTTCGACTTTTTACAATTTTCACAGGATTTCCTACGGCGATGCTAAAAGGTGGGATATCTTTATTCACTAAAGTATTAGCACCTATTACACAGCCATTTCCTACTCTAACTCCATCTAAGAAAACCGCCCCAGATCCTATCCAGCAATCATCTCCAACGATTATACCTTTATTAGTAACACCTTGTTCTTTAATTGGAATGTCTAATCTATCAAAATTATGGTTTTCTGAATGAAATCTAACGTTTTGTCCCATAATGACATTTTTCCCGATTCTAATTCCACCTGCTGCTCCAAAAAAGCTAAAATCTCCAATACCACTATTGTCTCCAATAACCATACCTTTTCCAAGGTGCTTCAGGCTCCCTGAACATGCAACAATTGTATACGAACCAATTTTTACATTATTTCCAATCTTAAGTCCTTCTTTAGATAAACCATCTAAAGATACGTAATTATCTAAAGTGATTCCATTACCCAACTCAATTGCATTTTTATTTTTTAAAATCACTCTTCTTCCTATAAATAACACCTTTCCACACTTCTTTAAGCCGATACGTTTAAAAAGACCACGCCATAAACTTATTGCCCTAGAAGAAACAATACTTAGTATATTAATAGTTTTTATACTACTATCTAACTTATATTCTGTTTTCTTTAACTTGCTTATAAGAAAATTCAAAAATGAAATCATACGCAATTATAATCCTCTTATTTCTAATTTTTTAAATACTATCAACATCTCAGAATAGAAACTAACATCGGGTTGTATAAAATTTAAAAATAAAAGAGATAAGTTATTCAAAAACTTATCTCTTTTGCTTAATAAACGGCTTAATTCAAATTTTATAATGAAGAATATTGCTTAGCAAAATAACCCTGATATTCTCCTGATACAATCGCTTTCCACCATTCTTCATTATCTAAATACCACTGGATTGTTTGAGCAATTCCCGTTTCAAATGTGTAAGTTGGTTTCCAACCTAATTTCTCTAGCTTTGTTGGATCAATTGCATAGCGCTTATCATGGCCTAATCGATCTTGGACGAACTCGATTAGCTCTTCAGACTTACCAAGCGTACTAATAATTGTTTTAACTACTTCTAAATTTGTACGTTCATTATGCCCGCCAACGTTATACACTTCGCCATTTACACCTTCATGCATAACTAAATCAATTGCAGCACAATGATCAATAACGTGTAACCAGTCGCGTATATTTTTACCATCTCCATATACGGGAACTTTTTCATCATTTAATACACGTGAAATTGTTAATGGAATTAACTTTTCTGGGAAATGGAACGGTCCATAGTTATTCGAACAACGTGTAATATTAATTGGTAAACCAAATGTTTCATGATACGCTCTAACCAATAGGTCAGAAGAAGCCTTACTTGCACTATATGGGCTATTTGGTTGTAAAGGCGTTTCCTCTGTAAAGAATGTAGTTGGATTAAAATCTAATTCGCCATATACTTCATCTGTTGATACGTGAACAAATTTAGTAATACCATATGCCTTGGCTGCATCTAATAATACTTGTGTCCCTAATACATTTGTACTAATAAATACTTCAGGTTCAGCAATAGAACGATCAACATGACTCTCTGCAGCAAAATGAACAACATAATCAAATTTTTCTGTTTCAAATAAATTATTTACCGCTTGGCGGTCTACAATATCAACCTTAGCAAATGAATAATTATTTTTTTCTTCAATTTCTTTATGTTTCGTTAAATCTCCTGCATACGTTAATACATCTAAGTTAACAATATGACAATCAGGATATTTATTTACCATATACTGTACAAAGTTTCCTCCAATAAATCCTGCTCCACCTGTCACTAATACCTTCTTTTTTTCCACCTTATTTCACCTCTTGTTGTAATTGCGTAATATAATGTTTTACCGCTTCTTGCCAAGCTGGTAATGGTTTAAATCCATTATCGATTAGTTTTTGTTTGGACATACGTGAATTTTTTGGACGTACCGCACGAGTAGGGTACTCTTCTGTTGTAATACTATTTACCTTCACGTCTTTACCAGCAATCTCAAAGATTTCTTCTGCAAAATCAGCCCAACTACAGAATCCTTCATTTGTTGCATGGTATGTACCATACTTGTTGGTTACCACCATATCTATTAGCAAACGAGCTAAGTCATATGTATAAGTCGGTGAACCTATTTGATCTCCCACAACGTTCAGTTCATCACGTGTTTCACCTAAACGAAGCATTGTTTTAATAAAGTTGTTTCCGTTAATTCCAAATACCCATGAAATACGCACAATAAAATTGTTATCTATTAGACTTCTAACAACTTTTTCTCCCTCATACTTTGTTAAACCGTAGTAACCAACCGGATTAGGCGCATCAGTTTCCACAAATTCATGGGTTCCTTCTCCGTCAAATACATAATCTGTACTAATATAAACAAATTTAGCATTTAACTTTTTTGCTGCTGTAGCAAGGTATTTTGTGCCGTCTACGTTAACATTCCAACAAAGGTCTTTATCATCTTCAGATTTATCAACAGCCGTGTATGCTGCGCAATGAATAATTGCATCTGGTTTTACGTTATCTACAAATTCGTAAACCGCAGATTCATTTGTAATATCTAAATCCTCTATTCCAATACCTTGCATTTCTAGTCCTTGCTTCTCTCCACGTTTTACTACGTCATATCCAAGCTGACCATTATAGCCGGTTACTAAAATTTTCATTTTTTTACTCCCCGTATACAAAGTTAGTTTCTGCTTCTTTTAGTGAAGGTGCTTTTTCATCCTTTTCAGATAACACTGGTTGAATTTCCATTGGCCACTCAACACCAATTTCAGCGTCGTTCCAAACAATGCCTCGATCACATTCAGGAGCATATAATTCATCAACTTTATACTGAACCTCAACATCATCCGTTAATGTCATAAATCCATGTGCAAATCCTTTTGGAACTAATAACTGTTTTTTATTTTCTGCACTTAGCTCAATACCGAACCATTGACCGTACGTAGGACTTCCCTTACGAATATCGACTGCTACATCAAATATTGATCCACGTGTACAACGTACAAGCTTAGTTTGTGCTTTAGGATTTAACTGATAGTGTAAACCACGAAGTGTTCCTTTTGTTGCAGAAAATGATTGATTGTCTTGTACAAATTGCAAATCAATTCCAGCTTCTTTCATTGCCTTATCGCTATAAGTTTCCATAAACCAACCACGATGATCTCCAAATACTTTTGGCTCAATTACTTTTACGCCTAACAAATTTGTATCTAAAACTTTCATTATGTTCACTCCAAATTAGTATTTAATACTACCGTTTGCTACTTTTAATAAATATTGACCATAGCCATTTTTAGAGCACTGATCGCCTGATTCAATTAGAGTTTCTTTATTAATCCATCCATTAATATATCCAATCTCTTCAAGAGCTGCGATTTTAATTCCTTGATGGTCCTCAACTGTTTTTACAAAGTTAGTGGCATCCACAAGACTTTGATGTGTACCTGTATCTAACCATGTATAGCCACGACCTAATAATTCAACCTCTAATTCACCATTATTTAAATATGCTTCATTTATAGATGTAATTTCTAATTCACCACGTACCGATGGTTTAACATTCTTCGCAATTTCAACTACACGATTATCATAGAAATATAAACCAGTAATTGCATAATTTGATTTTGGCTCTTTCGGTTTTTCTTCTACACTCAATACTTTCCCGTTATCATCAAATTCAACTACACCAAAACGCTCTGGATCATGTACATGGTAACCAAATACTGTCGCTCCACTTTCTTTCTGGGCTGCACGCTGTAACATTTTGCGCATTCCACTACCATAATAAATGTTATCCCCTAGCACCATCGCTACAGAATCATCACCAATAAACTCTTCACCAATAATAAACGCCTGCGCTAATCCATCTGGACTTGGTTGCACTTTATATTGTAGAGAAATCCCAAATTGAGATCCATCTCCTAGTAAGGATTCAAAACGTGGTGTATCCTCAGGTGTTGAAATAATTAAAATTTCACGAATCCCTGCTAACATCAATGTAGATAATGGGTAATAAATCATTGGTTTATCGTATATCGGTAATAGTTGTTTACTTGTAACCATTGTTAATGGATATAATCTCGTTCCACTTCCACCTGCTAAAATAATGCCCTTCATATTTATGCCTCCTACTTCTACAAAAAGAAAAGAAAGGTACCCATAAAAAATACCTCTCTCATCAATCTCTAAATTAAGCTTTTTAAATTTTATTTTTATAATACTTAACATACAAAATCATCAAACTAAGATACATCCAAAAGAATAACAATGTATGAATTGGAGTAAAATTACAAATAAATATTAAAGAAATAAAACCAGCTATTATACCTGTAATATAGCTATGAAATTTCTCATCTTTATCTCTCTTAGAAAAAGCATGAATTTTTATACATTCTACAAATGTAATTATAATAGGAATAAAAAATAACAACACACCTATTAAACCACTATCATTTAAAATAATAATGATTATATTAGAAATCCATACTCTTTCACCAAATTCCTTAAAGCTGAAGTATCCATTTCCTATAAAAGGATTATGACTCCATTGCTCGAGAGCAAATGAATATTCGTTTATTCTTGAAACAGCCGTATCACTTTTAGGATTAAACAAATCAGTTATCTTTGTTAAAAATAGTCCTTCACTACCGCTTAAACTATCAAAAGATTTACTAACAATCCCAACCCCGACATATAAAATAACCAATATTAAGATTAATATTAAAAAACTTTTAATATTAGACAACCTTTTCCTGTAATTCCAGACGATAAATATGCTTCCTATAAAAGTACCAATCCATGCAGATCGAGTCCAACTTAAAATCAATGCTCCAAAAAGTACTAATATTGAAAGTAAAAGTAACATATTATATCTTTTATATACACCCGATAAAAAATTCGCAATAACTATTAATAAAGAAATACTTATATACGTCGCATATATGTTTGCCTCATCAAACGTTCCTTTAACGGATACACTAAACCCCTGTTGACCATGCATTAACCCACCAATATCCATACTCAGATTGAGATATAAGAGGTAAGCTATTGTACCATAAATTGCTTCCATGACACCAAATAACCAAAATGCTACGAAAGTGGTTCGAAATAATTTTTCTTTTGGAAAGTTAAACACACATATTATCAATAAAAATACTAATAAATTACTGGACAGAGTTATTAGCCCTTTTAAAGAATCAGAGATTACTTCACTTCTATAAGTAGAAACTAGCCAATTTTGACATAAGAATAATATGACAAAATACAAATAATAATGTATCTCGATTCTCAAATTCAAAATTAAGATTAATGATATAACACTACCCAAAAATATAAATAACATAATATTTTCAGGCCTAATTGTAATAGCATCCTTATATAAATAAATACCACTCATAATAGAAGAGGCAAACATAATAATCCATAACTTATGGCCTAATTCTTGAGATTTATATTGAATTGTCATAAAAAATATCCTTTTATATACCTTTAGTTATTTTTCTTTTTACCTTTATTGCATCAATACCCGCTAATAATACTTTAGACACCCTACTTCTTTTGCTATATGAATAATTTTTCAAGAAAATAGATCTTACAGCTTCTTTAATAATTCTATAAAACATATAAAGGTATGCTTTAATATAAGAACCCTCATAATTCTTGATTACAAAAATAAATGCGTTCCTGATATTATAATAGTAGACCATTGGGGATAAATTATCTTCTCCTCCAGATGAAGCAGAGACCTTATGGTACACAACAGACTCTGGAATATATAGTATCTTATAACCCGATTTTTTCACTCTAGTATTCCAATCCGTTTCCTCATAATATAAAAAGTAGCCTTCGTCCATATAACCTACAGTTTCTAAAATTTCCCTTTTAAACGCCAAACTGCAACCATTAGCAAAATCAACTTCTTTTTTATTACTATACTCTTTTCCATCCATATCTCTTAACCCTATATGCCTAACTCTACCTGTGCTTAGATCAACTTGACCACCTGCATACCATACAAGGTTGGAGTCATGATAAAGAATCTTAGAACCCACAATTCCAACATCTAAATTATTTTTCAATTCATTAATTAATGGTGTCAACGTATTATAAGTAGATATAGCATCATTATTTAATAACCAGAAATATTTATAGCCCATTTCATATGCTTTTTTAATTGCTACATTATTGCCACCAGCAAAACCTAAATTTTTCCCCGTTTGGATTGCATCAATATTAAAATTAAACTCTCCGTCCTCAATATATCCTTTTAATTTTTCAAAAGAATCATCCTGAGAATCGTTATCTACTAAAAAAACATCAAATTTTTCACTTTCAATTTCCTCTAAAGATTTGAGACAATCGAATGTATCAAAAAATGAATTCCAATTTAAAATAATAACTGCAATTCTAGAATCTGCGACCATTTCACTACCTCACTACTCTTTTATTCTATTCCCTTGAAGTAATCTATTATTAAATTACTAGATAATAATCCTTTTCTACGATAAGAGTGGAAGAATTCCTTTTTCTTCTTTATATCTTCCGTATAAATTTCCCAATCATTTTCCGAAGCTCTTTCCAATATACCAAGTAAATCTGCAAAATTATTTATTTTAGGACCTGGCGTAATCGAATTATATTCAAAGTATAAATCTCGATCAGTTTCAATATAATTTTCATAATCAAAGCAATAAAATAAAATAGGTCTTTCTAAAAGTAAGTAATCAATATAACAACTAGAATAGTCTGTTATTAATATATCAGCAAACTTTAACAGCATTTGCGTATCATAAGTTTCATTAGTAATATCAATAATATTACTATAATTATCTAACGCTTCATTCTCCATTCTATGATAGTAATGCTTTTTAATAACAAACAACACATCATTTTTCACACAAAAATCATTTAAAATTTCCAGTTCGAAATTCCTAGATATATCCATACCTACTCTACCTTCTTTTCTATGAGTAGGCATATATAGTATAACCTTTTTAGATCGCAATTTTTCGGGGAACCCAAAATCTTCTAATTCCTCATTATAAAATACATCATTTCTAGGTTGACCTAATTCTAAAATTTGATTTCTATTCTGTCTAAATGCACTTGCATATATCATTGATATTTCATCACTAGGGGATATTATATATTTATTTTTTTCAGGCATAAAAAATAATAAATTATTTATCGAATCAATACATCGTTTAAACTTGTTTTTGGTATAAACATTTGTAATTTCATCATCATATACAATTTTCTTTATAGGTATTCCATGCCATAAATTCACATGTATTGCTCCTCCTAAAAATTCCGGACAAAGATCATATGGAGAGACTGTTGTAAAATATATCCCACATCGTAACTGGGCTAGTATACCCTTTATACTATATGCCATATATACTTCATACCCTAATTCACTTATAGAATTATAGACATCTCTATTTTTTGTAATCCATATTGCTCGAATATCTACAATTTCTTGAGAACTAATATATAGATATTTACTATTATCCGAAAATTTGTTCCCCTCCCAACTTCCAAAAACATAAATTTTTCTATTTCTGGGTATTAATTTGGAAACATTAAATATTATTATGCTATATAATTTTTTTATAATCTTTTTTATCATACACTATACCTTCTATGCATTTTTTGTCTAACTTAAAGTAACTTCTTTCTAAGTATATAACTTATTACTTGAGTATCTTTTTCTTCACTCCATAAAGCCTTATAAATAAAACCACCAATTGCGTTAAAATAAGTATCGCTGTAATCATATACATATTCATGCCAGGAATAAAAATCATTATTAATAGCACTACCATGTGAATTATAGAAGCTATAATTACACTATAATTCGCATATTTCACATGTCCAAAAGCTGCTAACAATGGATATCCAAACAGCATACTTGGGATAGATATAAATGTAGCAATTAACATTAGTTTCAGTATAATACTACTAATTAAATATTCTTGTTTAAAAATCATTAAAATTACTTCATCACTAAATATATAAAGTAACCCACATCCTATTGCACTCAAAAATAAAACTACACAAAATATTTTTTTAAACAATTTCAAATCTTTACTTCTGGACATATAAGGATAGATAGTATCAATAATTATAGAAACACCTACATTGATAATATTAACTATTTTTTCTGCAATCGAATAATATCCAACAGCTGTATTACCAAATAAAAAACCAATTACTATGGAATTGGTTGTAGTATACACACTAACTGATACTCGAGAAGTAAAATATTGTACGCTTTCCTTAAAATAAGAATATATTATTTTACACTTAGGGATCTCAAACTTTATCTTGAACATTTTAAAGGATAGATACACCCCAATTATCCCTGAAATGATATAACCTACTGAATTTAACAAAGGTACATAAAATACATCTTCTTTTGAATTTACAAAAATAAATATCATTATTGTAAAAGTAGATTTTGCTATCACATACAATATTGTTGTATATTTCATTTTTTCCATACCTTGAAATAACCAAACCGGGAATAAGGTATAACCGACTACAACTCCAAAATTCAGAAGATAAATATACCAATATTCGTTAAATTTACCTACTACTAAAATAAGTATAATAAAGAAAATAAAACTCAATATTAACAATAATATTTTCAAAATCATTACCGAGCTAAATATCTCATTAACTTTTGATTTATTATCTCTATTCACAGAAATATTTTTAGTAGCAGATAAATTAAATCCAAAATCAACTATAATCATAAAGTATTGAATAAATGCTTGTGAAAACATAGTTAACCCAAACATCTCTGTTCCAAGTGTCTTACTTAAATACGGAATAGTTAATAACGGTAAAATCAAATTAACAAATTGCATGAGTGAAAGCGCAAGAAAATTACTTTTTAATTTTTTTACATTAGACATTTTTCTCTCCTAATCACATGCACTTTAATTCTAATTTTATTTTCGTAGTTGATATTCCTTGAGTACGTGGAAAATAAACCACCTGACAATTTTCTTTTAAAAAATCAAACTGCCCTTCCCAATCATCTCCCATTACAAAGATATCAGCATCATGTTCAATTACATCTAGAACTTTTTGTTGCCAATCTTTTTCTGGAATTACCTCGTCTACGAATTTCAAAGATTCGACTAACAATTTTCTTTCTTCATACGAAAAATATGATTTTTTTCCTTTAAGCAGATTGAACTCATCAGTAGAAATTCCAACTATTAAATAATCCCCCAAATCCTTAGCTCTTTTCAATATATTTATATGGCCACTATGTAACAAATCAAAAGTACCATAAGTAATCACTTTTTTCATAACTACACCTTCTTTATTGAATTAATAACCACTTTGAGAACTGCATACAACTTTTATCGTCTTAATAATTATTTTCATATCATAAATAATATTTCTATTCTGTATATATTCCAAATCTAATTGTACCATTTCATTAAATCCAACACTGTTTCTCGCACTCACTTGCCACAGTCCCGTACAACCTGGTGTAACAATTAATCGCTGTTTATCATAATCAGTGTATTCATTTACCTCTCTTGGTAACGGAGGTCTGGGTCCAACTAAACTCATATCCCCTTTTAAAACATTTAGTAACTGGGGGAGTTCATCAATGCTCGTTTTTCGAATAAATTTCCCGAGTTTTGTTACACGTGGGTCATCTTTCATTTTAAACATAGCACCCGATACTTCATTATGCTGTAATAAATCTTTTAATCGTTCTTCCGCATCTGTTACCATTGAACGGAATTTATACATTCCAAATTCCTTTCCATCTTTTCCAACACGAATTTGTTTAAAAAAAACAGAGCCTTTCGGATCTTCCAACTTAATCAATATAGTAACAATAATAAAAACAGGTGACAGCAAAAAAATACCGCATAACGTACCAAACATATCCATTAAACGCTTCATAAATAAATACAATCCATTTTGATTTATTTCTTCAGCAGCAAGTAATCCTTGTTCCTTTACAGTTCCACTTGATACTTTCGTTAAGGCCAATGCCTTTCCACCTCACTTTATACATATGTATTTTCTTTTTTTACAATTTCATTCATATACTGCATTAATTCATTTTTTAACTCTGCATGCTGCAATGCCATCTCTATCGTCGTCTTAATAAACCCGAACTTCTCCCCAACATCATAACGAGTTCCTTCAAAGTCATAAGCAAACACACGTTGAATTTCATTTAAACGTTGAATCGCATCTGTTAACTGAATCTCTCCACCAGCACCTGTTTGTTGATTTTCAAGGAACGTAAAAATTTCAGGCGTTAATACGTAACGTCCCATAATTGCTAAATTAGATGGTGCCGTTCCTTGAGCTGGTTTCTCTACAAATTGACGCACTTGATAACGACGGTCATTTTGTTCAGTTGGATCGATAATACCGTAACGATGTGTCTCATTTTCTGGCACCGTTTGTACACCAATTACAGATGATTGCGTTCCTTCATATTGATCCATTAGTTGTCGTAAACATGGCGTTTCAGCTTGTACAATATCATCACCAAGTAATACTGCAAATGGCTCGTTTCCAATAAATTTACGTGCACACCATACCGCATGTCCTAAACCTTTTGGTTCTTTTTGTCTTATGTAATGAATATTAATTTTTGAAGATGCTTGTACTTTTTCAAGCATTTCATATTTCCCTTTTTCGAGTAGGTTTTGTTCTAATTCAAAAGAATGATCAAAATGATCTTCAATTGCACGTTTTCCTTTTCCAGTAACAATAATAATATCTTCAATTCCTGATTCTATCGCTTCTTCTACTATGTATTGAATTGTCGGTTTATCGACGATTGGCAACATTTCTTTCGGCATTGCTTTCGTTGCTGGTAAAAACCTTGTCCCAAGTCCAGCAGCGGGTATAATCGCTTTTCTTACTTTTTTCAAATCTAGTACCCCCATAAACATTATTTTATCTATATGTAGCAATAACAAAAACCCTACCTATAGAGTCATTTTTATAACTCCATAGGTAGAGTTTCTATTATAAATAAATTATGGGCATCTAACCCAACCTCACATCATACTCCCGACGACAAGCGTCTAAGGTAGGCAAGAAATAAAAATTTCTACCCACAGCACGACCGAGTGCCCCCCTTGATAACGGTTAGGAGACATCACCAAATCTCTTCAATTAAAAAATACCGAACAATTTTTTACGACGAATTTGTTCCGGATCTTCTTTATAAATTGCTTTTCCGCTAATTAATAAATACGGATTTTCTTTTAAATCACTCATCACGTTCATTCCGAATTCTTTTCCAATTAATTCGTAGCTTTCCGCTAAATGAAACCCTCTTGACGTCGTGTTATGTGCATCTGATGCGATCATATGCGTTAAATTATGCTCAACAAGTTGTGATGAAAACTTTTTGATTTTTTTACCGAATTTCCCCAGTAAACTACCTGCCGTTACTTGTGTTAATGCACCTTTATTTACAAGGTTATATAACTTATCTGGTCGCTCAATTAGTTCAGCATTCCGTTCCGGATGAACGATAATTGGGATCATCCCTTTAACACGCAGTTCATATAATAGTTGTTCTGCATAACGAGGTACATGATTAGATGGGAACTCAATTAATATGTATTTATCTGTTTCGTTTAAAGTAACAATTTTATCAGCTTCATAGTCTTCTAATAAATCACCATATAACCTGACCTCTTGTCCAGGCAAAATCTTTAGCGGAATATCATGTTGTTGTAGTTCATCATTTAATTGTTTCACTTGATGAATAATAGAAGTACGTTCATTTATATATTTTCCATTTTGATGGTGTGGTGTTGCGACAATTGTATGAATTCCTTCTTGAACAGCTTTTTGCGCCATCGCTAAACTATCTGTTACTGTTTGCGCACCGTCATCGATGCCAGGTAAAATGTGACAATGTAAATCAATCATTCTTCTCATCCTCCCTCTCGTATACAAATCTTTTTTCCCTTGAATATGAGATAAATCTCATATTCAAGGGAAAAAAGGAGATATGTTCTTACCATATCTCACTCTATTAGTTAGTTTGCACCGTAGTAATAATATGAGCCTTGTTCGCTTTCACGATCGTTCAGAACAACGCCTAACAATTTACCTTTTGCAGATTCTAATAATCCTTTTGCTTTTACCGCTGTTTCCTTTTCTGTCGATTCACTACGAACGACAAGAATGGATGCATCACATACATTCGCCATAATTTGTGCGTCTGTTACAGCTAAAATTGGTGGTAAATCAAAAATAACTAAGTCATACATACTATATACTTGAGCAAGGAGTTCTTGCATTGATTTCGAACCTAATAATTCCGCTGGATTTGGCGGGATTGGGCCACACGCTAAAAAGTGTAAATTCTCTACAGCTGTCGTTTGCACACACTTCTCTAAACGTTCACTATGTGTTAATACATTCGTTAAACCGAAAATATTATCAACTTGGAACATTTGATGCATCGCCGGTTTACGCATATCTGCATCAATTAATAATACTTTCTTTCCTTGTTGAGCGAAAACAACTGCCATATTCGCTGTCGTTGTCGTTTTCCCTTCACTTGGATTCGCTGACGTTACTATCAATGAATGTAAATTTGTATCCACAGACGCAAATTCAATATTTGTTCGAATATTACGATATTGTTCTGAAATTGGTGATTTCGGTTGTTGATGAGCAATTAATTGACGACGTTGACGTTGATTTTTTTTCTTTTTAAATAAACTATTAAGAGCCAATTGTTTGTCCCCTCACTTTTCTTGATGATGGAGCATGTGATTTCACGTTCGTTGTTTCTTCATCCATACGAGCTACAATACCTAATACTGGTAAGCCAAGTAAGTTTTCTACATCTTCTTCTTTTTTCACTGTGTTATCTAAGTATTCTAGTAAGAATGCAAGACCAACTGCAGCCATTAAACCAACAACAAAAGCAATTGCTACATTTAACATCGGGCGTGGTTTAATTGGAGATTGATTTTCTCCAACTTCTGCTTTCGATAATACCGTTACGTTATCGACATTCATAATTTTTGCAACTTCACCTTTAAATACATCTGCCGTTGCATTTGCGATATCACGAGCTACTTTCGGATCTTTATCCTCAGCTGTTACCGAAATGACCTGTGAATCTTTTTCATTTGCAACATTAATTTTTCCTGTTAAAGCTTGCGCTGTCATATTTAAATTTAATTTTTCATTCACTTGATCTAAGATTACTGGACTTTTAATAATAACCTTATATGTATTCGTTAATTGAATATTCGTTTGAACTTCACCGGCTTGAAACATTGAACCTTCTTGCTTCTTCTGATTCACAAGAATTTGCGTTGAAGATTGGTAGATTGGTGTTATGAAGAAAAAGCTAATGATAGCACTTACAATAGCTACACCAAAGGCGATTACGAGGATCATTGCTAAACGTTTTTTCAAAATATGAAATAACTCTTTTAAACTAATTGTTTCTTCCATAAGTTCCTCCAACTTTCTAAAATTTGCACATAAGAAAAATTATAACATATAATCTTATATTTTTTTATTTTAGTAATATCTATGTATGATTGTTATTTAAAAACATATATAATCTTACAAAATAATCTTAAATATGACAACACATTCCATAGAATTTCCAAAATTTCCATTGTATCATTTTTTTTGTATAATGCAATAAAAAACTATTATATAACTCAAAAAAGCCAATAAAAATACTTATTGGCTTTAAAAATTATTATATTAGACATTATTTTCTAATAATATCCATATTGTTCCTTTTCTTCTCTTTTGTCATTCAGTACAACACCAAGCAGTTTACCAGATGCCTTATCTAAAATTTGTTTTGCTTTTACTATTTTATCTTTTTCTGTTTTTTCACTGCGCACGACAAGTATGACTCCATCACATTTGTTCGCAAGTATTTGTGCATCGGTAACCGCAAGAGTAGGCGGTGTGTCTATTAAAATAATATCAAACATGTTATATGCTTCTAGTAATACCTCGTCCATTACTCGATTTCCTAACAGTTCTGCTGGGTTTGGTGGTATTGGACCTGACGCCATTAAGTATACATTCTCTATCTCTGTTTTTTGAATGCATTGCATTAATTTTGCTTGTCCTAATAATACGTTCGTTAATCCATTTGAATGATGAATTGCAAATAAGTTTTGTATCGTCGGCTTACGTAAGTCAGCTCCGATTACTAAAACTTTCTTTCCTTGTTGACCGAAAACAACTGCTAAGTTTGCAACTGTCGTCGTTTTTCCGTCACCTGGATTTGCTGAAGTGACAATAAGAGAACGCATATTATGATCTACAGATGTAAATTCAATATTTGTACGAATGTTACGGTATTGTTCTGCAATACGCGATTTAGGCTCTTTATGTGTAATTAATTGTTTTAATGGCTTTCTTTTTTTTCTCCCGAACATGTTCCTAGTCTCCTTTTTTAAATGCGACCCTTTATATGCTCGATGCACACGCCCATTTCATTCATGATCGATATATTACGCTTTTTATCTACTTATTTCCACTGGTAAATCCGTCCATTCTCTCCCATATCCCACCATACTCCATGCCATTCTATTTTGTCCTATATAAAGATCGTAACAATATGACAATAGCTTCATTTCTTTTATACCTTTATCATTTATCTCAAAAGCGAGATAAATGATAAAGGTATTATATGGTAATTCAAATTAGTTGTAAACTAATTTTCTGACTAGTTTGTACTTTTATATTTATATCGATATATACAGTAAATAAAAAAATCTTCCTGTATTTTCACAAGAAGATTTTTTTATTCTATCTATTCTTTTTTATCACCAATTGCAAATGTAATTTCAGCTTCGCACGCAACTTCACCATCCACTGTTGCGATTGCTTTTCCTTTTCCGATTGGACCACGTACGCGCGTCATTTCTACTTCTAAACGAAGTTGATCACCTGGGCGCACTTGTTTTTTGAAACGACAGTTGTCGATGCCTGCGAAGAAAGCAAGTCTGCCGCGGTTTTCTTCTTTCTTTAATACAGCAACTGCACCAACTTGCGCTAATGCTTCTACAATAAGTACACCAGGCATAACCGCATAATCTGGGAAGTGTCCATTAAAGAACTCCTCGTTTGCAGATACATTTTTAATTCCAACTGCTCTTTTCCCCTCATCCACTTCTAATATTTTATCAACAAGTAAAAATGGATAGCGGTGAGGAATGATTTCTTTAATTTGTTCTATATTTAGCATGTAACAATCGCCCCTTTTGTAATATTGGTCTTACCACTTGGACATATTGTTATTATCCCATTTTGTTTATTATTTGTCATTATAAAGTACTACTTTACTTCCTATTATAAAAAAATGCACACACTCTATTCCATTAAAATAGTTGCACTTCCCAGCAACTGACACGGAGGTAGAAAAGAGTGTATGCCCAAATTAGGGAAAGGCAATATGTATTCGAACATTTTTTGCCTTAATGTCGTATTCGACTCATTATATTACAAACGTTTTCAAATATGGAAATATTAAATTTAACCATATATATGAATATTTTACCTGTTTTCTCTATTTTTCTCTATTTTTCTTCTATTTTCTTAATAAATTAAAAAAATATAAAGATATAAAAAAATAAAAAGGACCAAGGTTTGATACCTTAGTCCTTCTCACTTTATCCCGATTGGTGAAGGCTAATAATCAGCGGGGGATGAACCTCCCACTGATTAAAGTTTCACTTTACTTCAATGCACGACGTGGTAATTTATCGATATTCTCTAACATAATACCTGTACCAATAGCAACACATTGCATTGGGTTTTCAGCGATTAATACTGGTACCTTTAATTCTTCTGCTAGAAGCATGTCGATACCGTGTAATAAAGCTCCACCGCCTGTTAGAATAACACCGCGGTCGATAATGTCCGCAGATAGTTCTGGTGGTGTACGCTCTAGTACGCCTTTTGCAGCTTGTACAATGATAGCTGCGTCTTCTTTTAGTGCTTCTGTAATTTCTTCAGAGCATACTGTAATTGTACGTGGTAAACCTGTTACCATGTCACGTCCGCGAATTTCAAGCTCTTCACTACGTGCACCTGGGAATACTGTACCAACTTTAATTTTAATATTTTCTGAAGTACGTTCTCCAATTAATAACTTATACTTACGTTTAACGTAGTTTAAGATTTCCATATCAAACTTATCGCCAGCCATTTTGATAGAGGAAGAGGTAACAATATCACCCATAGAAAGTACGGCAATATCTGTTGTACCTCCACCAATATCAACAACCATGTTTCCGCTTGGTTGGAAGATTTCCATACCAGCACCAACTGCGGCTACTTTTGGTTCTTCTTCTAAAAATACTGTTTTACCACCTGAACGTTCAGCAGCCTCACGAATTGCTTTTTGCTCTACAGATGTGATATTTGTTGGACAGCAAATTAAAATACGAGGTTTTGAAAAGAAGCTCTTCACGTCCAATTTGTTAATGAAATACTTTAGCATTGCTTCTGTAATGTCGAAATCTGCGATTACACCATCTTTAAGTGGACGAATTGCCACAATATTACCAGGTGTACGTCCCACCATACTTCTTGCTTCTTCACCTACTGCTAATACTTTTCCACTATTACGATCAATTGCCACAACAGATGGCTCATTTAATACAATACCCTTACCTTTAACATGAATTAATACGTTAGCCGTACCTAGGTCAATTCCGATATCTCGCGCAAACATTCCCGTCATTTCCTCCTCGATATTCAAAATCAGGTTACACCCGAATTCTTTTACACCTAATTTCTGATTTTATCATAAATTTAACAGAAACGTAATATTCGCAAAAAGAATTCTTCTGAAAATTATTACCGAATTCGCAAGGAATGTTTGCTATTTTAGATTTATTGGCGCACAGGGTTTTCTGTATCTTCTTTTCGATACTTCTGCTTTGTTGCTTCTCCTCCTCTTAAATGACGAATAGACTTATGATAATCAAGAATTTCCTTCACTTCATTTGCGAGCTCTGGATTAATTTCTGGCAAACGTTCTGTTAAGTCTTTATGGACTGTACTCTTTGATACCCCAAACTCCTTTGCGATTACACGCACTGTCTTTCTTGTCTCCACGATATACTTGCCAATCTTGATAGTTCTCTCTTTGATGTAATCGTGCACACCACTCGCCTCCCTAAATTGGATGTGAGAAGTGTGAAATGAGACTCGCTGCATACGACTATGAAGTAAATGTGAGTGCTGTTTGTAAGCGTTAAACATTCTTGGATTTATAATGAAATGATTCACGATTTCTCACCTCAAACACTCTCTTTGCATTGGTTTATACCATTGTATTGCCCGCACTACTGATATATGCTACATGTTCACTATTTTTGCGGACTAAGTTAAGAAAAATTACGTTTTTTTGTGAGAAATACGTTAACAATGACAATTATGGCGAAAAAAAGTGACACCTCTTTATAAAAGGTGTCACTCTTCTCTTTCATACTCTTCTTCTAACAACTGATGGTGGGGGACTTCTTTCTTACCGGCAATATAATAATATAAAGCGAATAAAACAAACAATAAAATGATAGCAATCGACAGAACAGATAAAAATGACACAGTATCCCCTCCCTTTTGTAATATATATTCGAGAATCTCGTCATTTTTCCTTGTTATTGCAACTTTTTTCTCGAAATTGATTATTTTTATATGAAAATAAAAAAATCAGCTCTCCTAATGAGAACTGATTTTTTCACTTTATTATTCTTGTGAAGAAGAACCGTTAGATGATTCTGTAGAACCATTCGTTGATTTTTCTTCTTTTTGAGATTTCTCATCTTGTTTGCCATTCGTCTCTTTATCACTAGTCGAGCCGCTTGTTGATTTCTCTTCTTTTTGAGATTTCTCATCTTGTTTGCCGTTCGTCTCTTTATCACTAGTCGAACCGCTTGTTGATTTCTCTTCTTTTTGAGACTTATCTTCTGGTTTATTTTCTGGTTTCGTGCTTGTTGACTTTTCTTCTTTTTGAGATTTGTCATCAGCTTTTTTACCAGAAGCATTTGTCGCCTTTGCAGCACCTGCATCAGCTTTAATTTCTGCAACTGATTTATTTAAATAACGCTCAGGGTTCACAGCCACATTGTCTTTACGTACTTCAAAGTGAACGTAAGAACCAGCCTCTTTATTCATTGCATTTAGACCTGATTTTCCTAACACTTCACCTTGCGCAACTCTTGCACCTTTTTCTACTTTCACATTGCCTAAGCTTTGATAAGATGCTGCTATACCATTTCCACTATCTACTGTTACAACATAACCAAGAAGTGAATCTTTTTCAGCCTTCGTTACTGTACCACTTAAAGCAGCTGTAACATCAAATTCTTTTCCGTTTTTCGCAGCAATGTCAATTCCTTTATTCGGGGAATATGTGTTGTTATAAAAGACAAGTGCTTTTTCTTGTTCCGCCTCTGATGCTGCATCTTCATAGAATTTCTTCTGTACTACTACTTCTGCATTTACTGCAGCTGGCATTTTCACTACTTCTGAAGATTTTGTTACCGGTACTGCTGGATCTTCCGTTTGTGTATACGGTGTTGCTTGATCTTGGTTCGGAGCTTTCTTTGGATTAGCTCCCTGGAACCATAGCGCAACCATTAAGATTACCGCCGCACAAGCAATGTATAGTGCCGGAAACACCCATCTTTTTTGAAATAAATGTACTACCTTTTGTGACTTTTTACTATTTCTTCCTCGCATTCCATCATCACCTCAGCAATCATTTTGAACAATATTCACTCATCCTATACAACCTATAACTAATTACTTTTCGACAAAATCTGTAAAAATATGTATAAGAATTGCAGAATTTCCGAGGAAATGATGAAAAAAGAAAAAACTGAGCGTTTGAGCTCAGTTTTTAGTCCATTTGTTTCTTTTTATATACGATCAAACATGCAATAAGCGAAAGAATGAACCAAACTGTAATGTTCAACACATGACCACCCATACTACTAAAACTAGCTCCATCTACTAAACTGCTCATCGCTTTTGTAATATGAGATGTTGGAAGATATTCAATCATCGTCTTAATTGTTTTATTTTCGACAAATGGCTCAAATTGTACAGCTAAATACATCGTCATTAAAATAGGCATTCCGATTAATGATGTTTGCGGTACAGAAGATGCAAGTAATCCAATCATTGTTCCCATCGCGATAAATAAAATAATTCCACATAAGAATATCAATCCTACCAATGGAAGATTTATATTTAATTGATCTAAAATGAATAAATTCGCAATACAAATGATCATCGTCAGACCAGCTGTTAATAGACTCTTTCCAAGAAGAACTTCAACAGAAGATGCTGGCGATAACATTAACACACGTAATGTATGTTTTTCTTTTTCTTCTGCAATTACCATAGATTGAACAAAACCTGCGACAAACAGGAGAGACATTATAGTAGTAGTACCCAACACTTGCTTGCCCACTCCAAATTTGCTATATATAACCGAAAATATAAGTGGTAAAGATGCCATTAACAACACTTGTGAATTTGTCTTAAAATCTTGTACCTCTTTCCTAAAAATAGCTGATACACGTCTCATTGAAAATGTCATTATAATCCCCTCCCAGTAACTTCAATAAAGATATCGCCTAGCGTTGGTTCGTGTGAATGAATAGATAGTAATTCGCCTTTTTTCATCCATTCTGAAATGCGTTTTGCTCCTAATTCATCTTTTTGTACCGTTTCTTTTTGTTTATCTTTTAACACAACCTGTATTTGATCTTTCGCGTATTGCAAGCGAAGGTTTTCAGGTGTATCAAGCGCTACTATTTCGCCCCCACAAAGGAAGGCAATGCGGTTACAAAGCGTCTCTGCTTCGTCCATGTTGTGCGTTGTTAAGAAAATCGTTGTTCCTTCTTTATTTAAGTCTTTTAAGATTTTATGAATGTTTTGTACGTTTACCGGATCAAGTGCAGATGTTGGTTCATCTAAGAAGAGGATATCTGGTTTATGAAGAATTGCTCTTGCTAATGTGACGCGCTGCTTCATTCCTTTTGATAATTTTTTCACTTGTGTTTTTTTATCATCCAATAAGTTCACTTGTGTTAGCACTTCATCAATTCGTTCTTTTTTGCAATCGTATAAGTCACAAAATAATAGTAAGTTATCATAAATGCTAAGTCTTTCATATAAGCCGCTATTGTCTGTTAAAATACCGATTCGTTTGTAATCAATGCTACTTGGTCCTTTAATGTCTTTACCTAATACTCTTACAGTTCCAACGCTATGAAGCATTTGAGATGTTAATATTTTTACTGTTGTCGTTTTCCCAGATCCACTCGGTCCGAGGAATCCGAAAATTTCTCCTTGCTTCACCTCAATATTTACATTTCGAAGTGCTGTTTTTCCATCGAAACTTTTCATTACATCTTTCATTTCAATTGCCAATGTCATTTCGTCATCCCCTTTGTTTTTCTTTTTATAGATGAAAGTCGCTTTAGCTCTTTTCGTTTGTTTGTTTCGCTTTTCTTGACTCAATCATATGAAAAACAGAGGGGTTACGCAGTAAAATGCCGGTAAAAGGAGTATTTTTACCGGTGAATGAATCCTATTTTGAGCTTATTGAAGCGTTTTTCATAGCCCAATTACACCTTTTAATTCATCCATTCGTCCTTTCGAAAGCGGAATGGAGCTTTTCCGTTCATCATCCAAAATTAAACTAAAACTATTTCGTGTCCAAGTAATAACTTCTCGTACTCTTTGTAAATTAACGAGGTACGAGCGATGACATCTGAAGAATCCGAATCCTGTTAATCTCGCTTCTAATTCACTTAATGTTAATGCGCATACGAAATCGCCTTCCCGAACATGAATATGTGTCACTCCATTTTGCGTTTCAATGAAATGAATCTCCATCGGATCAAGTAAAATGATTTTATCATTCACTTTCGCTGGAATTCTTTCTAACTTCATTTGCGGAATCATTTGAACTACTTTTTCTCGATCGATCTCTTCAACTTCTTCTTGCTCAATTTCCACCTTTTTCACACCGTCTTGGTTTAATATATATACATCTTCTGTTAGCGAGAGCGCATCTGATAAGAAGGAGGACGTAATAAAGATCGCCTTTCCTTGCTCTTTCATTTTCATAATTGCTTTTCGAATAATGATTGTACTTTCTGTATCTACATTTTGCTCTGGCTCTTCCAAAATAACTAAATCCGGATTATGAATCATAACTCGCCCAATATGAAGGCGCCGTTTCTCTGAAAATGACAATTTTTCTATTTTAACGTTTAACTTATCTAGGAGACCGACATATTGTACTACCTCTTCCATACTCATATTGAATTCATACAGACCTAACAAAAACTTGAAGTACTCCTTCACCTTCAAACGGTCGTATGCTTCATCTTTCAAAAAACAAAAACCGATGCGTGAATATACTTTCTTCCCAATTGGCTCCCCTTCGAACAACACACTGCCCGAAGAAGCCTCTTCTTCCCCGATAATAATACGGTGCAACACTTTAGCTGTATGATTATTGCATTGCAAAACAACACATTGTCCTTTTTCAACCTCCAGTTCAATTGCTGGTAACTGGCTCGTCTTCCCTAACTGTTTCAACTCCAATAACGCCATTCTGTCTCCCCCAAATGTTTTTTATCTTATTATACCAAACAGTTAATGGAAAATTATGATATTTTATACAACGTCACTTAAAATACGTCAACAAAGAAGGCCATCCATGTTAAAGGATAGCCTTCTTCTCTATTTCTGCTCCACCATATAAGTTTTCAACTGATCACGAAGTGCTCTTTTTAAGAATTTCCCTACAGATGTTTTCGGAATTTCATTTACGAATAAAATATCATCTGACATAAAGAGTACCTTCCATTTTTTTCTACAAATAATGACAAAAGGGGTGCCCCATAAGTCGAACTTTCCGACTAGGCGACAACCCTTTATATTTTCTCCTTACTGAACAATACCATAGCAACTGAAATTATATTAACGATTTTTCGAATATATCTATCATAACTTACAATATATCAACGATTTTTTAAATATATCTATCGTTACTCACAATATATCAACGATTCGACGAGGAATATCGATTTACCGATAAAGTTTTACAATAGTAGCAACCTATATAATAAAGGTGTATGTGCACCATCATCTCTATTTTTTCACCATCAATTTCCCTTCATAATCGTTCATCGTTTTAATTTCGATTCCTTTATAATAATGAGCGACGATATCTGTATATTTCTTACCTTCTTGTGCCATACCATTCGCACCATACTGGCTCATACCAACGCCGTGACCGAAACCTTTCGTCTTAACGATGATGTTATCTCCTTCTTGTTTCCACGTAAAGTCTGAGGAGCGTAAATCTAACTTTTCACGTACTTGTTTTCCCGTTAATGTTTTCCCTTGAAATGCTACACCCTTTACACGCTTTCCTTCCGTAAGGTCCTTAATGTTTCCAACCTTTCCGTCTGCCAGCACCTTCACACCGAGGCGTTTTTGAAAGTCAGCTACTGTGAATGTTTGTTCACTCGTAAATTTCGGAGAGGCTTGATCCCACGGACTATCTACGCTTTTCAAATACGGATAATCATTCCCCCAATAATCAGCTGCATTTTCTGTTCGGCCGTTACTCGTTGAGAAGAAGGATGCTGAAATTGGTTTTCCGTCATACGTTAAAACTTGTCCTGCGGTTTTCGAAACGGCTTCCTCAATTTTCTTTAAATTACTTTCGTAGTTATTACCCCATTGTTTCTTCAATTCCTCTTTGCTTTTGTACACTTGATCTTTCACCGTATCTGTCACGTCCGCATTGTTTTTCTTACCACCGCTTAGCATACGCTGCACTACAAATGTTCTTGCTGCTAATGCCTGCGCCTTTAGCGCCTCTATTTCAAAGCTGGCATTCATCTCAGAAGCTACTACACCGGCCACATACTCCTCCATAGGTAATGTTTCTACCTTCTTCTGCTGATCACGATATACAGCAACTTGAACCGCTGTATCCACTTTCCCTGGAGCTGGTATACTTTCTATCGCTGGAGGAGTTTTAGAAGCTGCTTCTTCCCCTACTTTTGCTTTCGCAAACGGAATAACAAGAGCAGCAGGTACAATGATAACGAGCGCTATTAGGAGCGCTACTGTAATGAAAAGTGGCTTTGAAAATTTCATCCTATTCCCCCAATATAAAGTTGGATTCCTTTCATTCTTATGGAACTACGGGATTTTTTAGAACATACTTGGGGGTATCGATATAAAGTGAAACTTTAATAAGGTGGAGTTTTGAGGTGGGGGTCTTAATGAACACAAATAGCGGGATAAAAAGAAAATTTTCTAAATATTTTCACTGAGACGTGCATAAGTATAGAATTTATTGACTATAACAGTAATAACCCAAAAAAAAATAGCCTCTACGTCAAAAGACATAGAGACTACTTCAATTAAGCGTGAAGATCAGAAACTTCTTGTTCTTTCACTTCTTCTACTTTTTCGTTTACACGTTCAATAGTTGCACCTAATGCAGCTAATTTCTTATGGAAATCTACATAACCACGGTCAAGATGTTTTAACTCTGTTACACGAGTATAACCTTCTGATACTAAACCAGCTAAGATTAATGCTGCTGCAGCACGTAAATCAGTTGCGCCTACTTCAGCACCTTGTAAGCTACTTGGACCGTTCATAATTACAGAACGACCTTCGATTTTAATATCAGCATTCATACGACGGAATTCTTCAACGTGCATAAAGCGGTTTTCGAATACCGTTTCTGTAATCATACTTGTTCCATCAGCATGTAGTAATAATGCCATCATTTGTGATTGCATGTCTGTTGGGAAACCTGGATGAGGCATAGTTTTAATATCAACCGCTTTTAACTTATCTGGGCCGATAACACGCACACCTTCATTTTCCTCAATAATTTTAACACCCATTTCTTCCATTTTCGCTGTAATTGAGCGTAAATGTTCAGGCACAGCATTTTCAATTAAGATGTCTCCACCTGTAATTGCCGCTGCAACCATGAATGTTCCTGCTTCAATACGGTCAGGAATAATAGGGTGGTTTGCACCATATAATTTCTCAACGCCTTCAATACGAATCGTTCCAGTTCCAGCTCCGCGTACTTTCGCTCCCATTGCATTTAAGAAGTTAGCTAAGTCAACGATTTCTGGCTCTTTCGCTGCGTTTTCAAGGACTGTTGTCCCTTTTGCTAATGTAGCTGCAGACATAATGTTTTCTGTTGCGCCTACGCTTGGGAAGTCTAAATAAATTTTAGCTCCTTTTAGTTCTCCCTCTACGTGTGCCTCAACAAATCCGTTACCAACTTTTACTTTCGCTCCCATTGCTTCGAAGCCTTTTAAATGTTGGTCAATTGGACGTGAACCAATTGCACATCCACCAGGAAGTGCAATACGAGCACGACCGTTACGTGCTAATAATGGTCCCATTACTTGAACAGATGCACGCATCTTACGTACATACTCAAATGGTGCTTCAATGTTTAATTCTTTAGAAGAATCGATTGTTACTTGGTTATTTTCAAATACGACTTCAGCATTTAAATGACGTAATACCTCGTTAATTGTGTATACATCAGATAATACTGGTACTTCAGATAGTACATTCTTTCCGTCACTCGCTAATAGGGCTGCAGCGATTATAGGTAATACAGCATTTTTTGCGCCCTCAACACGCACTGTGCCGCTTAACCGCTTTCCGCCACGGACGATGATCTTTTCCAAATTATTCCCCTCCGTGTCCTTTTTTCAGTATCTATTCACTCAATACTCAGAAGTTATGATCGGTGTGCCAACCACAATTGTATCTTTGTTGTTTGTAGAACGTATTGCTATTTGCACATTTATTTTCTCTCTATTTGTTGAAAGAGCGTCATTCCACTTTTTATTATATGCGGAGACTGATACAAATGCTCTTTCTTCTATCTGCTCGATCGCTCTTGCTGAAAGATCTTTCAAAACCTGATTGGTTTTATTTTGCAAAACACCTTCAATCTTATCATTCAATACACCTTGAACACAAGTGTAAATTATAGGTTTTTCGCTAAAAATCCCATTCATTCTCTGAACATACTTTGGGTCCCATTTCGCCCCGCTCACTTCAAAAATAATAAAAGTGTTTTCTTTAGTATTTTCCTTACTCCAAGTTACTACTATTCGTTCTTCATGTGAAGAAGATTTTTTATAGGATGTAGCCTTATATCCATCTGGAGATTGTTCTAATTCCCAACTTTCGATGTTTGCCTCTTCCTTCACATCGTTTAACAGTTTTTGAAACGTATGTATATTAGAAATTGTTTTCGTTTCTCGCGCTAACCATGACCACCGCTCTACTTTTGCATCGTTCTTCTCTAAAGCTGCAATCATGCTCTCCATTTTCTGTTCATCGCTTATAGGTTTCATCTCTTTATATCCAACCAAAAATAAAACAACACTTACGATAACGATAAGAATGGCTTTAAACTTCAATTTCATCCCCTCCTATCCCCATTGTTAACGGAGATATGAGGTTCTATACACTTACTTTACTAAATACGTTAAACTCTTTGAATAGCCTAAATAATCAAGGAAAAAGTTACTTACAGATGTCCCAATTGTAATTGTAATTAGGATGAGTAATACTCTCGTCTGCATCACTTTCCCAGATTTCATTAAGCGCTCAATGTGAATACCTTGTAAGGCCCACCACGTAATGGTAATAAATAATAAATGTGAAACAATGGCAATCAGTGCTTGTTGCCCTAAAAGATGTGCCAAAAAATCGACCCCTTTTTTTGCTTGGCTACTACTTACGCAAAATGTAAAAAACGATACCATAAATAAGTAGGAGCCACACTTTTTCACACGCAAATAAGCATCTTACATTTTACATCGTAATTTTCTGTTAAAAAACATATACCTATAGGTGTTTTCATTTGCTGTTACTCCACAATAAAAAGCGTAGAGTACGGACTCTACACCTTTTATTTTTACTATTGTACCACGTTCCCTAAGAAGAAGAAATCTTTCATTAATGGAAAATATTCATAGAAGAAATTGTAACCAATCATCGGCATAATCCCCAGTATTACAATTGAAATTGCGCAAAGACTCATGACAATCTTTATATTTAACGGTAACCGAAGCTTTTCTTCTGTCTCTCCCGTGCGGAAAAACATTTGCTGTAATATCCGGAAGTAATATACGAATGAAATAACTGTTGTCCCCATCATAATAGAAACTAATACGTAATGAGCCGGTTCAACATGAAGTGCCCCTAAAAAGATGTTAATTTTCCCGATGAAACCTGCTGTCCCCGGTATTCCAGCTAACGATAAAATAAAGATCGTCATCACTATAGCTGTAAAGGGAGATCGCTTATATAACCCTGTAAAAATCGTCATATTTTCCTTATCATTTTGTAAGATTAATCCGTGGATGATTGCAAATGCTCCTATATTCATAAGCATATATGCAAGCATATAAAACCACATACTATCCATCGTAAACTGTGATAGCGCTACAAGGGGGACTAGCAAATACCCAGCATGCGCGATACCTGAATAGGCAAATAGACGTTTTACGTTGTATTGTTTTAATGCTACTACGTTCCCAACAATCATCGTAATACTCGCTAGCACCGCAATGTATATGCTCATACGCCCGTATAAAGATTGTGCGTCTCCTTGGATTGCCACACCTGCAAAAACCATTAGGAACAGGCGAGTAATGAGTAAAAACCCGGCAATTTTAGAAATTGTTCCAAGAAAGGCAGTGACAGGTGTAGCGGCTCCCTCATACACATCTGGTGCCCACATATGAAACGGCACTGTTGCAATTTTGAACGAGAGTCCAACGAGCAGTAGTAGAAATGCAAGAGCTAACAATAATTGAATGCCACCAGCCAGCTCTTGCGTAAATACCTTTTGCATTTCCACTATGTTGGTCGACCCTGTAATACCGTATAAATAGCTCATTCCAAAGAGCGTAATTGCTGTTCCAATTCCTCCGTTAATGACGTATTTCATCGCTGCCTCATTTGATGCGCGGTTTCTCTTTCGGATTCCTACTAGAATATACGAAGAAAGCGAGAGCAGTTCTAAACCAACGAACAATGTGATGAAATCAACGCTAGAAGCCATGAACATCGCTCCTAGGAGCGCCATTAAAAACAAGTAATAATATTCTCCTTTATCTTGAATAGGCTCCTTCTTGTCATCGCTCATTGCCATACATAAAACGAGAGCTGCTCCGCCTAACAACAACGTTTTAAACCCTTTTGAAAATCCATCTAGCACAAACGATCCATTTAAAATATCTCCTGCCGGTTCGCTGTATAGCGAAATTAATGACACTATCGCTAACAAGACAGCGGCAATTGCACTAATCGCTACGTACCTATGGTTCAGCTTAAAAAACAAATCACATATGGAAAGAAGGATGGCCGCCCCGAGAATAATGAATTCTGGTACCATGAGATGCCATGATAAGCTAAGTAATGTGTTCATATCCATCCTACTTCACCCCCAATGTTTTCAATGTAGTTTGAAGTGGATCCCCTAGTAGTTCTGGCATTACCCCAATTGCAATAATACAAACAATAAGCACTATAACAGGAACGTACTCCCATCCGTGTATATCAGATTTCACTTCCCATTCTTTCTTACCAAATGTCACTTGAAGTGTCGCTCTTAATACGTATACAGCGGTCAAAATAATTCCAAGTACACCTGCGGCAGCGATAACCGGTTTTCCTTGGAATAAACCGAGAAAGGCAAGGAATTCGCTAATAAATCCAGACATCCCTGGCATTCCAAGCGATGCCATACCGCCCGCTAGGAAGAAACCGCTAAGTACTGGAACACTTTTTGCAAGTCCACCAAGTGCTGTAATATCCGAAGTCCCGAAACGCTCTTCAATAATGCCAAGCAAGAAGAAGAGCAAGGCCGCAATTAAACCGTGAGACACAACTTGGAACAGCGCCCCTTGTGTACCTGGTGCATTTAACGCCGCAAGACCCATTAATACAATGCCCATATGCGAAATACTAGAGTAAGCAAGCACCTTTCTAAAGTCCGTTTGGATGAGTGCTAGAAAGGCCCCGTACAATAAATTAATGACTCCTAAAATCGCAATTAGCGTTGCAAAATCACGAAAATATTCTGGGAATAATCCTTTCCCGAATCGAACAATACCGTATGCGCCAATCTTCAGCAAAACCCCCGCGTGAAGCATAACTACGGCCGGATGCGCTTCTATGTGTACATTGACCATCCAGCGATGCAAAGGGAAAACAGGGAGTTTAATCGCAAAAGCAATCATTATGGCAAGAAACAAGCCGAACTGTAAGCTACTTGAGACAGCCATTCCTCCCCCAGCACCTACACTCGTTAATATTTCTTTAAGCTCCGCAATATTTGTCGTACCTGTTTTCGCAAATAAAACCGAGAAAACGATAAGTAAAATAGCTGATCCAATACCGTTATATATTAAATAACTATATGCAGCCTTTTCACTCGACAATTTCCCCCACTTGCCAATTAATAAAAACATTGGCGGCAACGTAATTTCAAAGAAGATGAAGAACAGCATTAAATTTTGAGCAGCGAAGACACCGAGCATCCCTATTTCTAGCATGAGTAACAGCATGTAGAATGCTTTCAAATTTCTTTTAATAGAAAATGCCGCAATAGCTGCAAGCATCGCTAGAAGGGCTGTGAGCACCATCATTACAAGCGATAAACCATCAATACCAAGCTCGTAATAAATTGAAAACCACCTTTTGTCCACTGCTGTGAAATCCCCAAATTTAATCCATTTCACTTTTTCATCAAATATCGATAAACTCTTTCCTGAAGCGTATGTACAAGCGAGGACGATAGCAATTCCAAATGGAAGCGCCGTTCCGAATAAACCAAGCGCCTGCACTGTACGCGATTCTCGTTTCGGCGTTAATAAAAGCAAGAGAATTCCTAAAAGTGGGGAAAAAATGAAGAACGTTAATAGCAATCCATTCATCGTAAATCCCCTCCCGTATATAACAAAATAATTAGGAGCACTGCGAGCGAAACTGCTGTTACAGTTCCATACACTTGTACATTCCCGTTTTGAAGCCGTGATCCTAGGCCACTCATACCTTTAACGAGTCCAGCAATTAAAACTACGATTCCTTCTACAACGTATACTTCAAATAAGCGAAGCACATGAGCGATTCCTTTCGTAATAGGAAGCACCGTCACATTGTATAGTTCATCCACATAATATTTTTCTTTCAAAAGGTTATAAAGTGGCGTCCCTTCTCCGCCGGCCCAATCTCTAGAGATAGATTTCTTACCATATATGAAATATGCGAGGGCAATTCCAGCGAATGAAACGAGCGTCGCAACAACCATAATCCAAACAGGTCCATGCACTTCCTTCACCTTGAATCCTATATCCTTCGTCAGCCACTCCCCAAGAAACGTCCCGAACCACGGTGTATTTATATAGCCTGCCACTACCGCAAGAACACCAAGGACAATCATCGGATACGTCATGGTGCGAGGCGATTCATGCACCTCTTCCTTCGTCTTTGTTTCCCCTGTAAAGACAAGAAAGTATAGACGGAACATATAAAATGCTGTTAGAAATGCCGCAATTACTGCTAAAACGAATAGAAAGTAATTACCATTCATCCAAGCCGCCGCTAAAATTTCATCTTTACTAAAAAATCCGGAAAGAAGAGGAACACCACTAATTGCAAGTGTGCCTATTAAAAATAGTGCACCGGTTACTTTCATCTTTTTCTGTAAACCGCCCATTTTATTAATGTTTTGCGTATGGACTGCATGAATTACACTTCCTGCTGCCAGAAACAATAATGCTTTAAAAAAGGCATGTGTCGTTAAGTGAAAGATACCAGCTACATAACCAGCAGAGCCTAGCGCAAGCATCATATACCCGAGCTGACTAACTGTAGAATAAGCAAGAACCCTCTTAATATCTGTTTGCACTAGACCAATAGAGGCCGCAAAGATTGCGGTGAAAGCCCCAACGATTGCCACAGTTTGCATCGCTACCGCACTTGCTGAAAATAGCGGAAACATCGTCGCTACTAAATATACGCCGGCTGCAACCATCGTTGCCGCGTGAATAAGTGCCGAAACAGGCGTCGGTCCTTCCATTGCATCTGGCAACCATGTATGAAGCGGGAACTGACCCGATTTCCCCATCGCACCGATAAAAATTAATATCGCCGTTATTGTAATCATAGAAGGAGAGAGGTCGCCCGTATGAATCGCTTTAAAAATCGCGTCATATTCAAAACTACCTGCGTGCCAAAAAATTAAAATCATCCCAACAAATAGCCCAACATCCCCAATGCGTGTCATAATAAAAGCCTTTTTCGCAGCAGCCTTCGCTTCTTCTTTAAAGAAATAAAAACCGATAAGTAAAAACGAACCAAGGCCGACTAACTCCCAAAATATATAAAGCTGTAATAAATTCGTCGATATAACTAGCCCAAGCATCGCAAATGTAAAGAGCCCTAAATATGCATAAAAGGTTGATAATCTGGTGTCACCTTTCATATAACCTTTTGAGTACACATGTACAAGAAAACTCACAAGCGTAACGATAAACAACATTAAAGCTCCTAATGCGGTAACTTCAAAACCAAATGATATATCTATATCTCCTACCCTAAGCCATACCCACTTATGCTTCACTGCCTCGGATGAAAACCGTTCTATTAGTACCACTACCGCGGATATAAAGGAGAGAAAGGTAAAGAAAATACCTAGTACACTACTTCCCTCTCTAATTTTCTTCCCGAACACAATAAGTAACAAAAATGAAACAAGCGGGAAAAGCGGTATGAGCCATGCATAATCAATCATTGTTTCCTTCCCCCTTTTCGGTCACAATGCTATCCTTTGAGCGTATCCATCTCATCTACATGAACTGTCGGGCGATTACGGTACAAAGCAATCAAAATTGCAAGACCTACCGCTGCCTCCGCTGCCGCTACAGACATCGTAAACAGCGAAAAAATTTGTCCTGTTAAATTCGGAAACAAGCCTAATTTACTAAACGCTACTAAATTTAAATTGGCCGCGTTTAGCATCAATTCGATACAAACTAATACAATTACTGTATTTCGCTTTGTTAAAGCTCCAAATAAGCCGATGCAAAACAAAATAATCGCAAGTGTTAAATACGCAGAAGCTGGAACGCTACTCATGGGGAATCCTCCTCTCCCTCATCCTTCTTCGCAAGGATAATCGCTCCTACAAGTGCTACAAGTAAAAGAACTGAGGTTAACTCAAATGGAATAATATATTTTGAATAGAGAAGTGTACCGATTTGAAGTGTGTTGTTTTCATGGAGAGGTAAACTTCCTTGTGTGCTTTGATTTGAAAAATCGATACTATTAACAGCGAAATACATAACTGCTCCAAATGCTACAACCGCAAAGAAGATAATCCATTTTCGAAGAGTAAGGCGCGATTCATTTTCCGCGTTATGTTTCGTTAACATAATGCCAAAAATCATAATAATAGTGATCGCACCAGAGTAAAGTAAAATTTGTGCAACTCCGATAAATTCGGCTGATAAGAGAAAGTACAAACCCGCAATGCTAAGGAACGTAAGCACAAGGGCCAGCATCATATGCATTACTTTCGTTAAATTCAGCATAAGAACGCCGCCGATAATCGCAGACAAGGATAATATAAAGAAAGCTACAAACTCGCCATTCATGCTTTATTCTCCTTCCTGACGTTCTCGTCGTTCTCGTCAAGCCACTGCAAATTTTTAAATAAATCATCACGTGAATACTCTGCGAGTTCAAAGTTATTTGTCATTACAATCGCCTCTGTCGGGCAAACTTCTGTACATAAATCGCAAAGAATACAAATTTCAAAATTAATATCATACGTGTCGATAATTTTTCCTTTTTTTGTAGGATCAGGATGTTTTTTTCCTGTTAATTGAATGCAATCTGTCGGACAAATGTTGGAACACTGATTACAAACAATACATTTCTCTGGATAAAACTTTTGAATACCTCGAAAGCGGTCTGGTAATGGCAACGGTTGATTTGGATAATCATACGTCACCTTTTTCTTACTCAAATTACTAAGCGTATATTTTAACCCTTTAAATAGTCCTTTCATCTCTTGCTGGCACCCCCTTCATAGATTAGAAGAATAGCTCCTTAATCAATGCCGTTAAGAAAATATTTGCAAGCGCGATCGGTAATAATACTTTCCATCCAAACTCCATTAACTGGTCACCTCTTATACGTGGGAACGTAACGCGGAACCAAATCAATAGAAAGACCACACTGCTGAATTTCAAAGCAAACCATACGGCTCCTGGAATAAATCCAAGGAACATAACTGGATTCCATCCGCCTAAAAAGAGTACTGTAATTAAAGATGCCATTCCGAAGAAATATACATACTCTGAAAGCATGAAAAACGCCCAGCGAAACCCTGAGTATTCCGTATGGTATCCTGAAACAAGTTCTGACTCCGCTTCTGGTAAATCAAACGGCGTCCTATTTAACTCTGCAACTGCCGCGATTAAGAAAATGACGAAACCGATTGGCTGTGCGAAAATGTACCATACCTTCTCCTGCGCCGCTACAATTTCATTCAAGTTAAGACTACCAGCTAACAAAACGACACCAATTACACTCATCACAAGTGGAATCTCATAAGAAATCATTTGTGCCGCCGCTCGCATCCCTCCTAAAAGGGAATACTTATTATTTGATGCCCATCCCCCGGTCACAACTCCGATCGTCGTAATCCCAGAAACAGCAATGTAATACAGTAACCCTACGCCAATATCCGCGAACTGAAATTTATCAGTAAACGGGATAACCGCAAGCACCATAAACGCTGGTGCGAATGCAATAACAGGCGCTAATATAAACAACGGTTTATCAGCAGCTTTCGGAATGCTATCTTCTTTTAATAACAGTTTCAAAACATCAGCTACCGTTTGGAGTAAACCGAACCGGCCCCCAACTTGGTTTGGCCCAATCCGTCCTTGCATAAATCCCATCACTTTCCGTTCTGCCAAAATACCGTATGTAACGAAGCCAAGGACTGCAAATAATAGAAGCACCGCTAACCCGAAAAAAATGAAGAAATTCGTCCAGCTTGAAGGTGATTGTAAGAGCGTCTCAATCATTAGCCGTCAACCTCCCCAAGTACAATATCAACCCCACCTAAAATCGTAATTAAATTGGCGATATTTTCACCTTTCAATAATTTCGGTAGGATTTGCAAATTATAAAAAGACGGTCTACGAAATTTCAAACGGTACGGCTCTTTCTTTCCATCACTAGCAATATAACAGCCAATCTCTCCACGCGGTGACTCTATACGGACGAACGCTTCTCCCTTAGGTGCCTTAATAATTTTCGGGACTTTCGCCAGCACAGCGCCGTCTTTCGGGAACTGCTCGGCTGCTTGCTCAATAATTTTCAATGACTCCTCAATTTCCTCCATCCGGCAAACGTAGCGATCCCAAGCATCTCCCACGCTCCCAACAGGAACATCAAAGTCAAAACGATCATAAATAGAATACGGCTCATCTTTACGAAGATCCCATTTTACCCCCGTGCACCGTAAATTCGCTCCGCTTAAAGAATATGAAATCGCCTCTTCCGCGTTATATATACCAACGCCTTTCACACGATTTAAGAAAATTTCATTTCCGCTAACGAGATCGTGGTAACCTGCCAATTGCTCTCTCATATATGGAACAAACTCTTTCACCTTTTCAATCCAGCCGTCTGGCGCATCCCACTTCACGCCGCCAACTCTCATATAGTTAAAAGTAAGCCTTGCACCGCACAATTCAGTTAATAAATTTATAATCATCTCTCGTTCACGAAAGGCGTATAGAAACGGGCTAACCGCTCCTATATCAAGCAAGTTCGTTCCCCACCAGACGAGATGGCTCGCAACTCTCCCAAGCTCCATCGCAAGCACCCGTAAATATTCAGCACGCTCTGGAATCTCAAGATCCATCATCGTCTCTACAGCATGGCAAAGGACGTAATTATTCGTCATCGCTGATAGATAGTCCATTCGATCTGTATACGGGATAATTTGCGTATATTGTAAGCTCTCAGCGATCTTTTCTGTTCCGCGATGCAAATATCCGATAACCGGTGTAGCCTCTTTAATAATTTCCCCGTCAATCTTAATTACAAGCCGAAACACACCATGTGTACTCGGGTGCTGCGGTCCTACATTTAAGAGCATCTCTTCCGTACGGATCACAAGCTACACCTCCACATCATACGGTTCATAATCTTTCCTAAGCGGATACCCTACCCAATCATCTGGCATTAAAATGCGAGATAAATTAGGATGACCTTCAAATACAATACCGAGCAAATCATACGCTTCACGCTCCGGCCAATCTGCCCCTTTCCAAAGCGGCGTCACCGATTCTACTTGCGGCGCTTCCCTATCCAGCTTTACCTTCACTGCTACTGACTGTTTCTTTCCATATGAAAATAAATGAACATACACTTCCATATGTGTCACAAAATCCGTCGCATGTAGCTCTGACATATAATCAAAAGCAAGTCCCTCATGGGATCGTAGCAATTCCATCACTTCATAATATTTTGAAGGCTCCACCACAAGCGTTGGAACATCTTTTGAAAGCTTATTAATATAGGAATCTACTAATGCATATTCCCCTATCTTCTCCTTAACAATCTCCACATAGCGATTTAAATATGGTTGGTTAACTGATGGTTCTTCCTGCTGCGGTTCATCTTCTATCTTATTTACAGCTCCCTTTGCCCTTGCCGCAGCAGCGGCTTTCGCTTTCGCGGCTGCAATTGCTTTTGCTTTCTCATCTCCAGAATCCCCATCACCTTGCGAGGATTTCACTTTCGCCAACGCTGCCGCTTTTGCTTTTGCAACTGCTACAGCCTTTGCCTTCGCTTTTGCTTTTTCTTCGTCCGTTACTTCTTCTATTCCTTCTCGCTTCTGCTTCGCTAGTGCCGCCGCTTTTGCTTTGGCTGCTGCTGCGGCTTTCGCCTTCGCTTTTGCTTTTTCTTCGTCCGTTACTTCTTCGTTTCCTTCTCGCTTCTGCTTCGCTAATGCCGCCGCTTTTGCTTTTGCGGCTGCTGCGGCTTTCGCCTTCGCTTTGACTTTTTCTTCGTCCGTTACTTCTTCGTTTCCTTCTCGCTTCTGCTTCGCTAGTGCCGCTACTTTCGCTTTGGCTGCTGCTGCGGCTTTCGCCTTCGCTTCTTCTACATTAAACCCCTTATCTTTTGGTAGCGCTTTCTCGTTTTCTCGATGTTCTTCAAGTTTAGACATTTCCGCCTCATGTTTCGCAGCAAGACGTTTTCGCGCTTCCTCTTTCGCATGACGGGCTGCTTCTCTTTTCATGCTTTCTAAGTCTTTATTTGGATCACTCATTTATTCGTCACCTGCTTCCCGGTCCTTGCCTCGTAACGAATTTTTTCTTTTAATTTATTAATTCCATAAATTAAAGCAGCAGGATTTGGAGGGCATCCAGGAATATACACATCAACTGGTACAATTTGATCTACACCTTTCACAACAGCATACGAATTCACATACGGACCACCGGCTGTTGCACAAGACCCCATCGCAATTACCCACTTTGGTTCAGGCATTTGATCATATAAGCGCCGAACAATAGGCGCCATTTTCTTCGTTACCGTTCCTGACACAATCATGACATCCGATTGTCTTGGTGAAGTCCGAAAAAATGACCCAAATCGATCTAAATCGTAATGTGATGAGCCTACTCCCATCATTTCAATCGCACAGCATGCCAGTCCAAATGTCATCGGCCATAAAGAGTTGCTCCGCGCCCATCCCTTCAACTGTTCCAATGTAGAAAAAAAGATATTTCTTTCTAATTCCGCTCGATCCCGCGGGTGTAATTCCTCAAAATTTATAACCATTGTAACACCTTCTTTTTCCAAGCATACGCTAATCCAACTAGCAACATCACAACAAAAATGAGCATTTCAATCAGTGCAAATAAACCCAGCTTGTCATATGCAACAGCCCATGGGTATAAAAATAAAGTTTCTACATCAAAGATGACGAACAATAAAGCGAAAATATAATAACGAGCATGAAACCGAATATTTGCATCATGAAAAGGCTCAATTCCACTCTCATACGTCGTCGCTTTCGCTGCACTCGGTTTATTTGGACGCAGCTTTTTTCCTAATGTAAGAGCCACTACCGGCAGCAATATACCTAATAGCAAGAAAATCAAAACGATCATATAACTATTTTCATATACACTTGCCATTGTGAAACCCTCCCCCCTGAATTAAGAACAAGTTCACATAGTAAACAATATGTCTTACTTGCATTATTTATTATTTTTAAATTTTTCTAAATAATACAACTATTTAGTCCATTATAGCAAACTTCAAATTCCTATGTCGATATATTGGGAACAGAAACAACAATTAATACTTACTGAGCAAATCTATTTTTACAACTCATAATAAATGTGTAAAATAAATATAGAAGTTCTATATGTTTTTCAAGCAATCCTAAAAAACATAAACTACAAAAAGGTGGTTCTTATGTATATACAGTGGGTGATATAAATGAAAAAACAAACACATGTAAGTATTCTAATAAGCTTTGCATTGTTGTATATAACTATTCATTACGTATCAATGCCCTTTTTATATGAATACGCACTTCCATTTCAAATATTAACTGGAATAAGTACCATATTAATTGATATTACAATTTGTAGTTATATATTTTACTTTTCCAATATGAAACAAGGGTTAGCTCGTTTATTTTGGATGATATTAACTATCGGATCTTTCTCTTATTTCATCGGCGATATAGTAGTTGCTTATCAACGCTTAATTTTGCATGACTACTATACATTCGTTGATCCATCAGACTTTTTTTACTTATTATTTTTAATTAGCTTTGCATTTGCCTTTCTATATGAAATTATTTATGGCCGAGACTTATTGGAGCAGCTTTTTACGATATGTGATATTTGTATTATTGTTACAGCTCAATTTACTTTAAGCTACTATTTGCTTATTGAAAGAACCATTCATATTTTTACAACATCATATATCGACATGTTTGTTCAACTCACGTATCCAATGGCTGATTTACTCTTTCTTTTAATAGGAATCAACCTCTTATTCAGGCCATTATTCTTACTACCAAAACAAGTTGGCGCTCTTCTTGGCAGCTCTTTAATTTTGTATGCTACTACGGATGCTATTTATGCTTATATCAAATACTTCCAGCCCGAGCACTCTATGTTCACAGTTGCTCCATTATATCAAGTAACCCTAGTATTAGTAGCAATCGCTTGTATACTTCACACACAAGAGCCTGAAAAACAAGAACAAGTATTACTAACACCTCAAGTGGGTGAATCAATCCGATTATCATTACCGTATATTTCTGTAGTGATGCTTATTGTTTTTATATTGGTCGAAAATGTTTTTGCACCTATCGTAGTAATTGGACTTATAGTAACTTTCGCCTTCGTTCTCATACGCCATACGTTAGTTCGAAGACAAAATAAAATATTATTGCTAGCACAAATGCAATTCAGCTTAGAACTCGAGAAACAAATCGAACTACGTACAGAAGATTTAGTAGAACAAAAAAATGAGTTATATCATAACCAACAAATGTTTAAATCTTTATACGAGCATCATCCAGATCCAATTTTCACATTAGATTTGTACGGTAATTTTCTCAATGTGAACAACGCTGGAACTACTTTACTCGGTTATCAAACGAATGAATTATTAAACCAACCATACTATTCACTTATGTATGAAGAAGATTTGGAAGAGATCATTAATGCCTTTCGTCACGTTAAAAAAGGGAAATCTATTTCTTTAGAAATACGGGCATATCATAAAAATAGAGATATTTACTACTTGCATGTTACAGCTGTTCCCATCTTTTTAAAGGAACATATTTCTGGGGCCTATTTAATGATTAAAGATATTACAGAAAGCAAGCATCAACAAGAACAAATTAATTTCCTAGCATATCACGATACTTTAACGGAACTTGCAAATCGCCGTTCATTTCATCAGCAGTTAGAAGAAGCACTTGCACGAGCAAAAATATCGAAAAGACCTTTTGCTGTTATGTTTCTAGACCTAGATCGCTTTAAAGTTATTAATGATACACTCGGTCACCGGGTAGGAGATCTCTTATTAATTGCAGTAGCAAAAAGGCTCGAACGAATATCAACACAGAATATGAAACTTGCTCGATTAGCTGGGGATGAGTTCACAATCCTTATCGAAAATTATCAAAAGAGGACAGATGTAAAAAGGATAGCTGATATGATTGTAGTAGCCATGAACGAACCATTCGAAATCGAAAATCAACATTTACGAATCTCACCGAGTATCGGGATTGCCATATACCCTGAAGCAGGAGAAGACCCACTGTCTATTTTACAACATGCCGATATGGCCATGTATGAGGCAAAAAATAAAGGGAAAAATCGTAGCTCTCTTTACACGAAAGAACTATACAAGAAAATGGAACGTAAAGCTCGAATCGAAAAAGATTTGCCACTCGCTTTAGTAAACAACGAATTTTATCTCGTCTATCAACCACAAATTGATACGACAACAAATAAAATTATCGGTGCTGAAGCATTAATACGTTGGAAACATCCACTATTAGGTGACATTTCACCATGTGAGTTCATTCCAATTGTGGAAGAGACTCCGCAGGTCATCCCACTTGGACATTGGGTGCTACAAGAATCTTGTCGTCAACTAAAAATATGGCAAAGTTTTGGATACACAAACTTAAAAATGAGTGTCAATTTATCAGCGAAAGAATTTACACAAAATCAATTCATCGAAAATATTTCACGAATACTAAAGGACGTAAAGATTGACCCGAAAGATGTAACACTTGAACTAACAGAACGAATTGCGATGATTGATGAAAAGGAAACATTATCGAGACTAAAGCAATTAAAAGAATATGGTATTCAAACGTCCCTTGATGACTTCGGTACCGGCTACTCTTCTCTTGCTTATTTATCAATTTTCCCTATCGATACATTAAAGGTACCAAAAGAATTTACACAACTAGCCGATCATCGACCTGAAGAGAGAGCCATCGTTTCCACTATCCTTTCTCTTGCAAATACTTTAAATCTCTCTGTCGTTGCTGAAGGAATTGAAACAGAAAAACAGCTTAAGTTTCTGCAAAAAAACAACTGTAAATACATGCAAGGTTACTATTTCAGTAAACCTCTAACAAGTAAACAGTTTATAAAATTTTTACAAAAAACACCCAGTATGAACCAATAGTTCACACTGGGTGTTTTTTTAAAGTGTTGGAATTTTTTTTTCGTAATATTCCTCTGCAATCTCTTCGTAAAAAGCTGCTGCCGTTGTATAAAAATATGGAATCAACCATAAAAATCCAATCCCTAATGTAATACAACTTAATATAAACCAACCAATAAAACTTAAACATAAAATGAAATACTCCATCTTATGTCCAGCCATCATACGACGACTTTCTGTAATAGCTTGATTTATTGAATACTCAGGATGATCATTTATAATAAAATACGTCATCGCATAAGAAAATGATTTAATAATGCCTGGAATAATAAATAGTAAGCACCATAAGAAAATATAAATGTTTACTACTATATATAATAAAAATGATTTTATAAACTTACTTCCTGCTGTAAACCATCTGAATATATGCCCAATACGCGCTTCTTTTTCACGAATTATATGTAGCGCTAAACAATAACCCCCTAGCGTTAAAGGCCCCAACAGCAATATTGTAATAACCTCTATTGAAAGTGAGCTATTCACTTCTTTCCACTCCCAAACCTGAGAGAGAATGAACTGAATACTAAAACTAAAAACTGAAGTAAGAATCGAAATAAGTAATGTTGCCCCAACAGCTAAGCCCCATTTTCCTTCTAGTGAATCTAGCGCTTCTCCTTTTAAATCACTAATCATAATTAGCCTCCTATACGTAACAATTCCATTAGTATAGCATGTTCCTACTGCAATTCACCTTTTGCAATATAGCGATAAAAATGTGCTGTCGTTGTACCTACATATGGACTAAGCCAAAGAAACCCTATTCCAAGAGTAAGAATCGCTAAAATAGCCCACCCTATGAAGCTAAGCCATAGAAGAAATAAATCTAGTTTATGTCCCTTCATAAGATTCTTACTTTCTTTCATCGCCTGTGAAACGCTATAATCTGGATTTTCAATCATCACATAATACGTCATCGCATAAGAAAAATACATTACAATCATGCCGACAATTGAAATAGCTAATAATACGAAGAAAGCAATTGCAAACGACGTATTCCCTTCTTCACCCAAAAACGCGAATAAACCTAGTAACAACATCGGAATCCATGTACCTGTATATAACAAAATCGCAAGCATTGCCCACATTGTTTTCATCATTCTTTTAAAGCCGCGAAATCCTTCAAATAAATAATCTACTCTAGCATCTTCTCGTTTACTAATTTGTAGCAACACATTCGTATAACCGTACGATGTAATACCATAAGATGCATTACTCAAAATGATCATTATGCAATAAAAGATCCCAAATGTAACACCTGCTCCGATTGATATTGTTTCCTCTTCAAGTGAGCCTGTTAAACCAGCAAATAAGAAAAATATAATAAGTCCTGGAATTAAAAGTATAAGCATTGCAGCCATTGAAACAACATAACTTAAAATAAAATATAAAATCGTTGATCCAACACCTAGTCCCCATTTTCCCTTTAAAGAGTGCGACGCTTCTCGTTTCATTTCACCGATCATTGATTCATCTCCTTTATGAAATATAAATTGTTGTACATTCTCTACTTATACAAACATCAATATAATTATACCGATTTTTCAAATTTATTCCATCCATTAAATTCAGTTCCAGTTTCGACATTTAAATAAAACACAGCTATGCATAACAAATAACTAACCTGCAGTTCTTTTTATTTCTTGATTTTTACCTGGCATGGGGCAGAAAAAAGCCCTGACCGCTTCTATGCATGGCTAGATGCTCTCTCCTACCTAAAAAAGGCGTTTTTTCCTCTTTTAATTTATATCCATAACAAAAAATCCGTAAAGGCAAGAGCCCTTACGGATTTTTTTACTTCATATCAGAAACGTTTAAACGGTTCACAGCACGCTGTAATGCCATTTCTGCACGTCTAAAGTCAACATGTGCTTGTTTCTCTTGCATACGTTGCTCAGCGCGACGTTTCGATTCATTTGCACGATGGATGTCGATATGGTTTGCTTCTTCAGCAGATGATGATAATACAGTTACTTTATCTGGACGAACTTCGATAAAGCCACCGCTTACTGCTACATAATCAGTGTGCCCATCATGTTTCAGACGAACTGCACTAATTTTTAACGGTGCAACAGTTGGAATGTGACCTGGTAAGATCCCCATTTCCCCACTCTCTGCTTTTACACTTACCATTTCTACTTCTTTTTCGTAAACCGGTCCATCAGGAGTTACAATACTGACTGGAAATGTCTTCATAATTCGTCCCTCCTAAGGCCTTACGCCATCATTTTCTTCGCGTTTTCAATAACATCTTCAATGCTACCAACAAGACGGAATGCATCTTCTGGAAGGTCATCATATTTTCCTTCTAGAATTTCTTTGAAACCACTAACTGTATTTTTTACAGGTACGTAAGAACCTTTTTGACCTGTAAACTGCTCAGCTACGTGGAAGTTTTGAGATAAGAAGAATTGAATACGACGAGCACGATGTACAACTAACTTATCTTCTTCAGATAACTCATCCATACCTAAGATAGCGATGATATCTTGAAGCTCTTTATAACGTTGTAAGGTTTGCTGTACTTGACGAGCTACTCCATAATGCTCTTCTCCTACGATTTCTGGAGAAAGTGCACGAGATGTAGATGCTAATGGATCTACGGCTGGGTAAATACCCATTTGTGTTAAACGACGCTCTAAGTTTGTTGTTGCATCTAAGTGAGCGAACGTTGTAGCTGGTGCTGGATCCGTATAGTCATCGGCTGGTACATATACCGCTTGGATAGACGTGATAGATCCTTTATTTGTAGATGTAATACGCTCTTGTAATTGACCCATTTCTGTTGCAAGTGTTGGTTGGTAACCTACCGCAGATGGCATACGACCAAGAAGGGCAGATACTTCAGAACCTGCTTGCGTGAAACGGAAGATGTTATCGATGAACAATAGTACGTCTTGTCCTTGCTCATCACGGAAATGTTCAGCCATTGTTAAGCCTGTTAATGCAACACGTTGACGTGCTCCAGGTGGCTCGTTCATTTGTCCGAATACCATCGCAGTTTTCTTAATTACGCCAGAATCGCTCATTTCGTGGTATAAGTCATTACCCTCACGAGTACGCTCACCTACACCAGCGAATACAGAGATACCACCGTGTTCTTGTGCGATGTTGTTAATTAATTCCTGAATTAATACTGTTTTACCTACACCGGCACCACCGAATAGACCGATCTTACCACCCTTAATGTAAGGGGCAAGTAAATCTACTACTTTAATACCAGTTTCAAGAATTTCTACTTTAGTAGATAACTCTTCGAATGCAGGCGCTTGACGGTGAATTGGATCACGACGTACATCGGCAGGAACTTCACCATCTAAGTCAATTGCATCACCTAATACGTTAAATACACGACCAAGTGTTGCATCACCAACTGGTACAGAGATTGCTTTACCAGTATCTTCTACTTCTGTGCCACGAACAAGTCCATCTGTGGAAGACATCGCAACTGTACGAACTGTGTCATCACCTAAATGAAGTGCAACTTCAAATGTTAAGTTAATGCTTGCTCCGTTTTCGTTGCTTTGTTTTACCGTAAGGGCGTTGTAGATTTCTGGTAGCTTTCCGCCATCAAACTTAACGTCTACAACCGGACCCATGATTTGCGTAACGCGCCCTTTATTCATCGGGTTCCCTCCTAGCTTTCTTTTAATTAGCCAGCTTTCTAAGAGAAGTCGGCTTTTGATTTTTATTAGTTTATAGCTTACGCGACTCTCCTGTTTTGGACGAGCCGCCTACGCTTTTTATTGAATCTAGCTCCAGCGGTTAGAATGTTCGGTGGCTTCGCTTTTTCCTGCGAGGCACAAATCGCCTCTACGTCAAAAGCTCCATCCCCCTCTCATTCTGAACGAACCGCCTACGCTTTTTATTACTATTCTAACGCTGCTACTCCACCAACGATTTCCGTAATTTCTTGCGTAATCGCTGCTTGACGTGCACGGTTGAATGAAAGTGTAAGTGAATCGATAACTTCCATTGCGTTGTCTGTAGCACTCTTCATTGCTGTCATACGCGCCGCGTGCTCACTTGCTTTACCGTCTAGTAATGCACCGTACACTAAGCTTTCTGCGTATTGTGGCAATAATACTTTTAAAATTTCTTCTTCAGAAGGTTCGAATTCATAAGCTGTCGTCGGTTTGTCAGACGCCACATCCGTAAGCGGTAAAATTTTATTCTCCGTTACTTCTTGTGAAATTTTACTTACATAATGATTGTAGTAAATGTACAGCTCATCATAAGCACCATCTGCGAACATCGCAATTGCTCGAGAAGCAATATCTTTAATATCAATAAATGATGGGTGGTCAGATAATCCAACTACTTCATCAATGATGTTAAAGCCGCGACGTTTTAAATAATCACGTCCTAGTCGTCCAAGCACAATAATTGAATATTGGTTTGAATCCATATTATGACGTTCACGAATTACGTTACTTACTGTACGTAATACGTTACTGTTATAACCACCTGCTAGTCCGCGATCAGATGTAATAACGATGTATCCTGTACGCTTTACAGGACGCGCATTTAGCATTGGATGATTAATCCCTTTACTTCCTTGCGCAATGCTCGCTACTACTTCTTGAATCTTTTCCATATACGGAACGAAAGATTTAGCATTTTGCTCTGCACGGTTTAACTTAGATGCAGATACCATCTCCATCGCTTTCGTAATTTGACTCGTTTTCTTTGTCGAGTTAATCTTCGCTTTTATATCGCGTAAAGATGCCACAGGTTTTCACCACCTTTTTTCCGGAAGTTGGCACGATTAGTAAGAATCCTCTTCCTAATCTACGTTGCAAGATATTCTTGCTCATGATTGAAGGAAAAGAATAGGTGCACCTACTCTTTTCCTTTACATAACCGTCAGCAATCTCAAAAGCTGAGATGCCTTTATATGATCTAGCTAAGCCACAGTCGACTTCACTTTTATTTATCTAGCTCCAGCGGCTTGAATGCTCGGTGGCTTCACTTCTTCCTACGAGGCAAAAACCGCCTCTTCGTCAGAAGCTCCATCCCCCTCACATTCAGGACGAGCCGCTTCCGCTTTTATTTATTATTCAGAAGCTACGAATACTTTTTTAAATCCGTTAATTGCTGCTGCAAATTTGTCGTCATCCGCAAGTTTCTTAGTTGTGCGAATTTCGCTTAATAAGTCAGCTGCATTTGAATCTAACCAAGCATGGAATTCTTCTTCGAAACGAGTGATATCTACTACTGGGATATCATCTAGGAATCCACGTGTTAAAGCGTAAAGAATGATAACTTGTTTCTCTACACGTAACGGTTTGTGTAATCCTTGTTTTAATACCTCAACTGTACGAGCACCACGGTTTAATTTCGCTTGTGTTGCTTTATCAAGGTCAGAACCGAACTGAGCGAACGCTTCTAACTCTCGGTAAGATGCAAGGTCAAGACGAAGTGTACCTGATACTTTACTCATTGCTTTAATCTGAGCAGATCCACCTACACGAGATACAGAAGTACCCGCATCGATCGCTGGACGTACGCCAGAGAAGAATAGGTCAGATTGTAAGAAGATTTGTCCATCCGTAATAGAGATTACGTTGGTTGGGATGTAAGCTGATACGTCCCCTGCTTGTGTTTCGATGAAAGGTAGTGCAGTTAAAGAACCGCCGCCTCTTGCATCACTTAATTTTGCTGCACGCTCTAATAAACGAGAATGTAAGTAGAATACATCCCCTGGATATGCTTCACGACCTGGAGGACGACGTAATAGTAATGAAAGCTCACGGTAAGCCGCTGCTTGTTTAGATAAGTCATCATATACTACTAATACGTGTTTACCATTGTACATGAACTCTTCACCCATTGTTACACCAGCATAAGCAGCTAGGTATAATAATGGAGCTGGTTGAGAAGCTGATGCAGTTACAACGATTGTGTAATCTAATGCACCGTGCTTACGTAGTGTTTCTACTACGTTACGTACAGTTGATTCTTTTTGTCCGATAGCTACATAGATACAAACCATATCTTCATCTTTTTGGTTAATGATTGTATCAAGTGCAACTGCTGTTTTACCTGTTTGACGGTCACCGATGATTAACTCACGTTGACCACGGCCAATTGGTACAAGAGCATCGATCGCTTTAATACCTGTTTGAAGTGGCTCATGAACAGATTTACGATCCATTACACCTGGTGCTGGACTTTCGATTGGACGAGTGTTTGTTGTATTGATTGGGCCTAAACCATCAACTGGTTGACCTAATGGGTTTACAACACGACCGATTAGTTCTTTTCCTACTGGTACTTGCATGATGCGACCAGTACGACGAACTTCGTCACCTTCACGGATTTCTGTGTAAGGTCCTAAGATAATGATACCTACGTTGTTTTCCTCTAAGTTTTGTGCTAGTCCCATAACGCCGTTAGAGAACTCTACAAGTTCACCAGCCATAACGTTATCAAGACCATGAGCACGCGCAATACCGTCACCAACTTGGATAACTGTACCAACATCACTAACTTCGATTTCAGACTGATAGTTCTCGATTTGTTGCTTTATCAGTGCGCTAATTTCTTCAGCTCTGATGCTCATGTGCTTCACCCCTATCTATTCTTCATTAATTCACGCTGAATACGTGCTAATTTTCCTTGTAAGCTTCCGTCGTAAATGCGATTTCCAATACGTACTTTAATGCCGCCTAGTAAATCTTCATCTACAACATTTTTCACGCGAATTGCATCTTTTCCTGTTTTTTTTGCAAATGCTTCTGCAATGTTAAGTTTTTCGTCTTCTGATAGAAGACGAATAGAATATACAGTTGCATCCGCTACGTTACGTTCTTCATTAGCAAGAACAACATATTCATCTGCAATTTCAGGTAGGATATCAATACGCTTGTTATCAATTAAAATATATAACGTATTTAAAATAGATTCAGAAACAGATGCGAATACGTTTGCAAGAAACGTTTTCTTCTGCTCTTTTGAAATGTTCGGTTGCGTTAAAAAGCTATGTAGTTCTCCGTTCTTTACATAAACGTTTTGTACAAGGCGTAATTCCTCTTCAAACATTTCTAATACGTGTTTTTCTTTTGCAATTTTGAAAAGAGCGACAGCATAACGTTTTGCTACAATCCCATTGCTCATCGCGCTTCTCCTACTTCTTTAATATAATCGCGAATTAGCTTCACTTGATCTTCTTCTTTCAACTCTTTTTCAATTACTTTAGAAGCAATTTGAACAGATAAAGAAGCGACTTGTTCTTGTAAAGCAGCAATCGCTTGCTCTTTTTCGCGTTGAATTTCTTGTACAGCAGATGTTTTAATTGATTCTGCTTCTTCTTTCGCAGCAGCAACAATAACATCTTTTTGATCTACAGCTTGTTTTTTCGCTCTTTCGATTAACTCTTGTGCTTCAACACGCGATTGTTTTAACATTTCACGTTGTTCTTCTACTAACTTCTTCGCTTCAATGTTACTTCTTTCTGCAGCGTCGATTTCATTAGTAACATGCTCTTCACGTTCTTTCATAATTCCCATTAAAGGACCCCACGCAAATTTGCGTAGCATTACTAATAGAAGTAAGAAAATGAACAATGTATAAGCAATCGTTCCAAATGGAATGGAAGCACCTAATAATAAAGTTGGCACAAGGATTCACTCCCTTCAAAATATCTAAATTGATCCTATGAAAAAAAAAGACATACATTTCGTTCATAAAGCAATGGCGAAGAAAGTTCGGAAAAACACTCTTCGCCATCTATGTAAGGGGAGTCTCCCTTATTTGTTCATTACGATGAAAGCAATAACTACACCGATGATTGGAAGTGCCTCAACTAAAGCAACCCCGATGAACATAATTGTTTGAAGTGCGCCTTTTAATTCTGGTTGACGAGCAACACCTTCGATTGTACGTGATACGATAAGACCGTTACCAATACCTGCACCTAATGCTGATAAACCAATTGCAATTGCAGCTGCGATTACACCTAAACTCATTTAATTTGTCCTCCTTTGTATTATAAAAAAATAAATTTTTTCTTACTTAAATTATATTAATGGTCATGGCTTACTTTATGAGCCATATAAACCATCGTTAACATTACGAAAATAAATGACTGGATTGAACCAACGAATACGCTGAATCCCATCCATGCTAACATCGGTACAAGTGCACCTAATGCTCCAAAGACCGATGCTCCGCCTAACTTAGCAAGTAATCCTAATAAGATTTCACCTGCATAAATGTTACCAAATAAACGAAGACCTAACGTTAATGTGTTAGCAAACTCCTCAATAACCTTTAATGGGAATAAGAATTTCATAGGTTGGAAATAACCTTTAGCATATTCTTTCGTACCCTTCATCTTAATTCCATAATAATGGGTGAGGGTAACTACCATCACGGCTAATGTTAATGCAACTGCTGGATCAGACGTTGGTGATCTCCACCATGCAATATGTTCGCCAGCCTCAACTGTTGAATACATGAATGGTAAACCAAGGAAGTTCGATACGATGATAAACATGATAAGCGTAACGCCAAGCGTTAAGAAACGTCCACCTGTTTTCCAGTCCATCGTACTATTGATAATCCCTTTCACGAAGTCAAACACCCATTCCATGAAATTTTGCATTCCGGTTGGGCGAAGCGCTAAGCTGCGAGTTCCGATAACAGCGATTAAGAAAACAATAACTGCTGCTACAGTAACCATCATAACTGATGACAAATCGAACGTTAAACCTAGAAATTCAACTAATTTACCGTGTTCCACTAGTAATTCACCTCTCTTCCCTGCTCGTATACTCTAAATAAAGAAAATCTATGATCATGACAAGGTATCCTGTCAGCAATCCTACACCTAAGCCCCACATCGCAATTAACTCTTGATATTTGGCTGCAAATAAAATTAATAACCCAATCGTGGCGAATCTTGAATATGTACTTACCGCTGTCGCCTTAAACTTCACGTTTTCTCCATTTGTTACGCGATCTAATAGCTTGTCTGTTCTACGTGCAATGATGCGCAAACTAAGAAAACTGAAAATCGTTCCGATAATCAGCCCAAGAAATACATCCTTGTAAGAGGTAATTCCCCATCCTAGCACTAGAAGCGCAAGCAAGTAGTACATATATTTCTTTTGTCTTTGGACAAGTCCATGTACGTCTATCATCATTGCTCTCCCGAATAGTAATGTTGAATGAGTCGAATCATTGCGTATACCCCTGTTCCTAACCCGAGTAATAACCCTATAATAAGAAACAACGGAAACGTTCCAACCTTATTATCAATCCATTGCCCACCAAAGATTCCAATAAGAATAGAACCAACTAACTGAGCAAGTATTCCTGACATTAAAGCATACGCTTTTATATGGCTGCGATCGTTTTTTTGCAAGGATTCATCCCTCCAATATGTAACCCTCATTCACGATGTGTTAATAATAACTCATTTTTCTGCATAAATTCTATACAAAATAAAAAGTTTACATTTTCGTCACGGAATAGATGCATTTTTGTCACTGAAAGCCCTACCATCTATCCCCGTTGTTAGCATACAATAGGGTATTAACAGTGTCAACGAGAAATCGTAAAAAATCAAAAAATTTGAGTATTAGGCATTTCCTCCCAAAAATGAAAACGTTCCCCTTCTAAATACTGGTTAGAGATATGCAATTTCTAACAGATCTCTCTTTATAATAGAAGAAAATGTTCACAAGTTTGTCACTATTATATTTTTAAGATATAGCGCTTTCCTTCCATAATATAGTGTTCTCTAGACGTAAGACTTCTATATTATATGTGATGTGTATATAACTTATGTTGTATATACCCTGTATATTTATCTCCCCCTCCCCCGTGCGCTGAGGGCGAAAAAAAACGAGAGGGGAATCCCCCTCTCGTCTGTTGTCTTACTTCGTTCCGAATAAACGGTCACCAGCATCACCAAGACCTGGAACTACATAACCATGGTCATTTAACTTCTCATCTAATGCTGCTATATAAATATCAACATCAGGATGCTCTTCCTGTACTACTTTTACTCCTTCTGGAGCAGCTACGATACACATTAATTTAATGTGCTTTGCACCGCGCTTTTTCAGAGAATTAATTGCTTCAGCCGCAGAACCACCTGTTGCTAGCATTGGGTCTAGTACGATAAAGTCACGCTCTTCTACATCCGTTGGAAGTTTCACATAGTATTCTACCGGTTGCAATGTTTCAGGGTCACGGTATAAACCAACGTGTCCTACTTTTGCTGCTGGAATTAATTTCAGAATTCCATCAACCATTCCTAAACCTGCACGTAAAATCGGAATTAAACCAAGTTTTTTACCAGCGATCACTTTTGTTGTCGCTTTGCTTACAGGCGTTTCAATTTCAATGTCTTTAAGTGGAAGGTCACGAGTAATCTCGAAAGCCATTAAGCTTGCTACTTCGTCCACTAATTCACGAAAATCTTTCGTACCTGTATTCTTATCGCGAATATATGTAATCTTATGTTGAATTAACGGGTGATCAAATACATACAGTTTTCCCATGTGAATCTCTCCTTTAGATGATATTCATGCGTTTACACGCTTTTTTACACTATTTACGATTGTAAAGAAAACGCTACTAATATTCAAGGGCAAATTTGGTAAAATCATGATTTTGCGATGAATCTATCTAGTATCTTTACCAATTATGGGAGCTGTATCCTTCATTATATCGCCAAAATTTATTCATCATTTGTATACATACTTTAAAAGCAATATATGTCCACAAAAAAAGACTACTAAAACAATTACGTTTCAGCAGTCTTTTTTAATCTATTATAGATTTGTATACATTGGGAATTTGCTCGTTAACGCTTCTACACGTTTGCGCGCTTCTTCTAGTTCAGCTTCATTCTCATGATTTTTTAATGTATGAGCAATAATTGCTGCAATCTCATCCATTTCTTCTGAACCAAAACCACGAGATGTTACCGCTGCTGTACCGATACGTACGCCGCTTGTTACAAATGGGCTTGCTGTTTCAAATGGAATCGTATTTTTATTCACTGTAATACCAACTTCATCTAATACGTGCTCTGCTACTTTACCCGTAATTTCTAAGTTACGAACATCAATTAAGATTAAATGATTGTCTGTTCCACCAGAAACAAGTGTAAGTCCTTCTTTTTGAAGGCCTTCAGCTAAACGATTCGCATTATTAATGATATTTTGTGCATATGTTTTAAAATCATCTTGTAGTGTCTCACCAAATGCAACAGCTTTTGCAGCAATTACATGCATAAGCGGGCCACCTTGAATACCAGGGAAGATTGATTTATCAATTTGTTTTGCAAATTGTTCTTCACATAAAATCATACCACCACGTGGGCCGCGTAATGTTTTATGTGTTGTTGTTGTAACGAAATGTGCATGTGGTACTGGATTTGGATGTAAACCAGCTGCTACTAAACCAGCGATATGTGCCATATCAACCATTAAGTATGCTCCCACTTCATCTGCAATCTCACGGAATCGTTTGAAATCGATAACACGAGGATATGCACTTGCACCTGCAACGATTAATTTTGGTTTATGTTCTTTCGCTTTTGCTAATACATCATCGTAATTAATGCGATGAGATTCAGCATCCACGCCATATTCTACGAAATTATATTGTACTCCACTGAAGTTAACAGGGCTTCCGTGTGTTAAGTGACCACCATGAGATAAATTCATACCAAGTACTGTATCGCCTTGCTCTAAAATCGTGAAGTATACTGCCATGTTCGCTTGTGCACCAGAATGTGGTTGAACATTTACATGCTCTGCGCCAAAAATTTCTTTCGCGCGATCACGTGCGATATCTTCTACTACGTCTACGTGTTCACAACCACCATAGTAACGTTTTCCAGGATATCCTTCAGCATACTTATTCGTTAAAACAGAACCTTGCGCCTCCATTACTGCTTCACTTACGAAATTTTCCGAAGCAATTAACTCAATCTTTGAACGCTGTCTTCCTAGTTCTGCCTCAATTGCAGCAAATACCTTTTCATCTTGACGTTTTAAATGATTCACCAAAATCCCCCTTTTCTGAACGAATTACATCAATTCCCAATAGTTTTTTCTCATTTATTCAGAAAAAACGAAAATTCAGGTTGTAATTCTTTCGAACCTTCATGTTTTCAACTACATTCTAACATGACTTTCTATATCATAAAAGAAAAAAAAAGACCAAAATTGGTCTTTTCTTTCTTCTATTATAAAGTCAGACTACATACCTTTTACCTTTCGATATAAAGCTGTTATAAGACTTTATAATTTTTCATGTTTAACGACAAGGAATAGCTTCTTCATTTGCCGCATAAACAGCACGTGCCCCACCTATTAGTTTCCCACGTGTTTTCGCCATCGTTACATGCGCACTTCCTATTTCCTTCACACTTGTACGAACCGGTACAGCTACATGCTTTAAATGCATACCGATAAATGTATCACCGATATCCATTCCTGCATCTGCTTTAATAAACTCAATTACTACCGGATCTTTAAAATTGTGATACGCATACGTCGCTAATGCACCACCTGCTGATCTAACAGGCGTAACTGTTACAATTTCAAATTGATATTTCATCGCTACATCTCTCTCAACTACTAAAGCACGATTTAAATGCTCACAACATTGAAACGCCAATTCAATACCTGTTCGTTCTTGAAATTGTTTAAATTCAGAAAAAATCGCCTCTGCCACTTCCATCGTTCCTGATGTTCCAATTCTTTCACCTAGCACTTCGCTCGTGCTACACCCCACTACAAAAATTTGGCCTCTTTGCAGTGAAGCTTGTTCTTGGAAATCAGAAAGCGACATTTGCAGCTGTTCTCTTACCTTTACGATTTCTGTCATTACGCCTCTTCCTTTCACAGGTTGGTTCACCAAATTATATTTCATACTACTTATAGTTAGAATCTATTACTTTGTTTCGTACGTTTTAATTTTTCCTACGCGGTTTTCGTGACGGCCACCTTCATAGTCAGTTGTTAGCCAAATTTTTGCGATATCACGCGCTAGACCAGCTCCAATTACACGCTCGCCCATTGCCAACATGTTAGTGTCATTATGCTCTCTCGTCGCTTTCGCACTGAAAGTATCATGAACTAATGCACAACGAATACCATTTACTTTGTTTGCTGCGATTGACATACCAATGCCTGTCCCGCAAACTAAAATGCCACGATCCACTTCACCATTTGCGACCATTTCTGCTGCCGGAAACGCAAAATCAGGGTAATCAACAGAACCAGCTTCACATTCACAACCTAAATCAATATATTCAATATTTAACTCTTCTAATAAACTTACAAGTTCTTTACGGATATTCATACCGCCGTGATCAGATGCTACTACTACTTTCATTTTTACCCCTCCAAAGTTTCAATCAATTATCTTCATTTCACACTCGCTACCTTAATGGAACGAAGCGATCTCCAATATCGTATTATACACGAAACATCAACCTTCTGAATGTTTTTTCAGTAAAGTTTGTACAAGTTTTTCCATCTCTTCTAACGTTTCTTTATAAATAGAAAGCGATCCGCCAAATGGATCTGAAATATCCTTACTTACACCCTCAGTTAATCCATATAATGTATCCAATTTCTTTTCAACACTCGGATAATGCCCAAGTACAATTTGCTTATGGTTTTCCGTCATTGTTACTACAATATCCGCCCAATCAACTAAAGTATCGTTTACCTGCTGTGCAGCATGATCGATTACAATTCCTTTTTCAGCTAAAGCTTCCTTTACATGTACCGACGCATCGCTTCCAGGATAGGCAAAAACACCAGCAGATTGCACTTCAAATTTACCTTCTCCATAATGACGAAGCAAAGCCTCAGCCATCGGACTACGGCATGTATTTCCAGTGCAAACAAATAACACCCGTTTCATCTAAACCCACCCCTTTTTTTCTGTTTCCTACCATTTATCCCCGATTGGTGAAGGCTAATAATCAGCAGGGGATGAACACCCTCCACTGATTAAAGTTTCACTTTATCATAGCGTACATTAGAATAGAACAAAAGAAATGTGAATATACGAAAGGCGCATTTCTCTTATATTTTTTCTAAGAAAAATGCGCCTTATCCACATATATGTGAAACCCTATTTCCAAGCGCCCAAAGTATTTACCATACATAATGAACACACTACGAAACAAAATAAGGAATCCATTTCATACGAAACAGATTCCTTTCATACAATAATTATTTCATTGTAACTTTCATTACTTCTGTTGAACCTTTTGTAGCTGTTACACCTATAGTTGTCTTAATAGACTCAGCTGCATCTGTGTTTGTAATAACGATTGGAGTAATTGTGCTTTTCGCTTTTTCACGAATTAATTCTAAGTCGAATGAGATTAATTTATCTCCAGCTTTTACAGATTGTCCTTCAGAAACGTGAGCTTCGAAACCTTCACCTTCCATTTTTACAGTTTCTAATCCAACGTGGATTAAAATTTCTGTACCGTTTTTCGCTTTAATTCCAATAGCATGTTTCGTGTGGAATAATTGTACGATTTCACCATCAACTGGAGATACAACTACACCTTCAGTAGGATCGATTGCAACACCGTCACCCATCATACGACCAGCGAATACTGGATCTGGTACTTCTTCAATATTTTTCACTGCTCCAGTTAATGGAGCTACGATTGTTTCTTCATTTGTTTTTGAACCAAAACCGAATAATTTTTTAAACATAGGATAGTCCTCCTTATAATTTACCTAAAAGTTTATAGGGCAATCTCTATTCAAGATCGAAATACACGTAAGACTTCATACTTCGAATGTTATACTGAAAAAACGCTTTCGAAATAAATCATGTCATTACTACTAGACTCTTATTGTAGCGCCTCACAAAATTCCAGTCAATTCTGATTGTCTGAATAACAATAAGAAGTTAACTTCTACTTATATTTTCTCTTTTTTTCACTTACTTGTCTAGAGGTCTTTACTACATTTTATTTTTTGTTATTAATTTGTAAAATTTCTTTCGAATTTTTATTGAAATCCACTTGACTAAAGTAAGTAACTATTTTATTATTACTTACATAAGATAAGTTAATAACTTTTAGGAGGTTTTTGAAATGATGGATATCGGTCTTCTTATTATTCGTCTTATTATAGGAATTACATTCATGGGTCACGGTGCTCAAAAATTATTCGGTTGGTTTGGTGGCTACGGGCTGAAAGGAACAGGTGGCTGGATGGAATCAATCGGCTTACGCCCTGGTGTATTTATGGCATTTATGGCTGGAGCAACTGAACTATTAGGTGGTTTCTTATTCGCAGCAGGTATTTTCACTGTAGTTGGTTCATTATTTATCGTAGGAACAATGTTAGTAGCAATCTTCACAGTTCACGGAAAAAATGGTTACTGGGTAACACAAAATGGATTTGAGTATAATTTAATGTTAATCGCTGTTGCAGTTGGTGTAGCTTTAATCGGCCCTGGTGCTTACGTTTTACTTTAATGTTTATCTCTATTTCGAGATATTTACCAAAAAAGAGGTTACTTCAAATTGAGGTAATCTCTTTTTTGCATCATCAAAAAAATATTATTTTCAGCAGGAGATTCCCATTGATATCTTGTAAACAAACAATAAGTATTCATATTTAGAAAGGGGATTACAACATGTTATCCATTAATCCAAACGAACAAACCGAAAAAGATAATTACAAATTACTAACAGGAAGTATCATTCCACGTCCTGTTGCATTCGTTACTTCTGTAACTAAAGATGGTGTATTGAACGGTGCGCCATATAGTTATTTCAATATCGTCGCTGCCAATCCACCACTTATCTCGGTTTCCGTACAACGCAAAGAAGGAAAACCGAAAGACACTTCCCGAAACGCAATCGAAAAAGGGGAATTTGTCGTACATATTTCTGATGAATCTTACGTAGAAGCGATCAATGAAACAGCAGCCAACCTACCTCCTAATGAAAGTGAAATCGAATTAGCAAAACTAACACCAATCGACAGTGATGTCATTTCAGTACCAGGGGTGAAAGAAGCAAACATTCGAATGGAATGCGTATTAGAACGCGCTATCCCGCTCGGCGGAACCGAAGACTCACCAGCTTGTGATCTACTAATTGGCCGCGTCGTTCGCTTCCACGTCGCAGAACACTTATACGAAAACGGTCGAATTCACGCCGAAGAACTAAAACCAATAAGCCGCCTTGCAGGACACAACTACGCAAAACTAGGAGAACAATTTGAATTAGTGAGGCCAATTTAAAAGTGGAGGCGGCTCATTCAGCTCTGACCAGCTAAGGTTCTTTCGCCCTAAAGGCGCTTTTTGCCTTTCGGGCGGAAGGTTCTTAGTGGCGAAGAGCTAGCCGCCGGAACTAGATATCAACCTAAAGGCGGAAGCGGCTCGCTCAGAATGAGAGGGGATGGAGCTTCTGACGTAGAGGCGCTTTTTGCCTCGCAGGAAGACGCGAAGCCACCGACCATTCTAGCCGCTGGAGCTGGATACAACTAAAAGTGGAAGCGGCTCGTTTAGAATCGTAGGACATTGGAGCTCTCGACCTTGAAGCGCTTTTTGCTTCTAGTGAGAGAGCGAAATGGCCGGAGATTCTAGCCGCTGGAACTGGATACAACTAAAAGCGGAACCTTAGACGCAAGGGCCTAGGAGGTGGAGCTAGATATCACCCTAAAAGCGCGACCGGCTCGTTCAGAATCATAGGGCATTGGAGTCTTTCATTATTCAAATATAAAATCCCCCGCTTAAAGCGGGGGATTTTTTCACTGTAATTCTTCCTTCTTCTCCTCTAATGCAGGTAATTTCTCTTTTTTAGATCTACCCAGCTTTATTACAAAGAAATATAAGGAAAGTAACGTAATAAGGAAAACAATTAAAAATGGATACGGTGAATAAAATGCACGCGCCGCCTCCGATTTTCCTGCAACAAATTTTAATGATTCGATATCTAAAAACTCAGCAAACATTTGTACACCGAGCATACTAAACCAAAAAACAAAAAAACTAATAATAATACCAAAAACTTGCTTTAATCTCGTCATTTGTACCATCCTTTCTATATTTGCGGAGTATTGTATTCAAATGCATAGAAAGGAATTAACTCACCATTCACGAATCAATTTAACCCAACCTAAAACCGCAATTTGCAAAATAACGCCCCAAAAGATAAGCCTACGTAACCACCTTGGAAAAAAAGTGATAAATACGACATACCATTTCAGCAACCTATTCATGTTCTCCACCCTCATATAAAATTATATAGGAAAAAGGAGATACAATCCAAACCCAACAAGAATAATACCACCTACTATTTCACCGTATGTACCAAGCATATTTTTGGCATGGCTACCAAGCAATAAACCCATCCAAGCTAGTAACATACTTATTAGTCCGAACAGTAATATCGTAATAATTGTCTCTGCTCCGTAAATTCCAAGACTAAGACCTACTGAAAAACTATCTATACTGACACCAAATGCAAATACAAATAAACTAATTCCAATTGGAGCAGTTCTAGTCTCTTCCCCTTCTAAAATAGACGAATATACGATATAAAACCCTAGCCCAATTAATAAAATAGCTCCTGCAAAATTCGCGACATCCCCATACCTCTCTGATAGAAAACGTCCTAGTACCATTCCGATAAATGGCATAATAATATGAAATATCCCAATCGTCATACCGATATAAAGGATTTGTCTTAACTTTAATGTTACCATCCCCATACCGAGGCTCACTGAAAATGCATCCATCCCCAGGGCGAATGCCATAATTATTAAAGGTATTAATTGTTCAAGTGTCATTCATATCCCCCCTCGGACGTGCTACTTCACAATATGCTTATCCGAGGAGAAATATTCTGTTTGCTAAAGGTACATTATCATTCAATAATAATCTGATGTCCCGCAGCTTTTGTTAAACGATTCATAATTGCATTTCCTATGCCTTCATTCGGGAATGATTCACTAAAAATAACATCTACTTCACTTGTATCAAACGTTCTAAGCACATCATATAACTTAGTCGCAACGCTGGCTAAATCGCTTCGCACACCACAAGACAATACAACATCTGCACTATACACATGCTGATACTCTTCTGTCGTTAATACACCTACTTTAAACCCTTCTTTCTTCTTCTCATCCACAATACGTTGAATAAACTCACGGGACCCTTCAACAATACTAAGTGGCGCTTTCGGTGCATAATGTGTATATTTCATTCCAGGTGATTTTGGTTTTTCTTTCTCATCCTTTAAAGCTGGATCTAAAGAAACATTTCCTATCACTGCTTCTAATTGCTCCTTCGTAATCCCGCCTGGACGTAAAATCGTCGGAACCTCGCTCGTACAATCAATTACAGTTGACTCAACGCCTACTCCTGTTGCCCCGCCATCAACAATACCAGCAATTTTCCCGTTTAAATCTTCATACACATGAGAAGCTAACGTTGGACTTGGGCGTCCTGAACGATTCGCACTCGGTGCCGCAACAGGCACGTTTGCCTCTTCAATAAGAGCGAGCGCTACTGGATGATCCGGCATCCTCACTCCGACTGTATTAAGTCCGGCCGTAACCCTCTCTGAAATCCCTTTTTTTCTCGGTAAAATGATTGTTAATGGTCCTGGCCAAAAATGCTCCATTAACTTTTCTGCAACCGGCGGAATTTCTCTTACGATACCATCTAACTGAGATTTTGTTCCTATGTGGACAATCAGTGGATTATCGCTCGGTCTCCCTTTCGCTTCAAAAATTTTCGCTATCGCTTCATCATCCATTGCGTTTGCTCCTAACCCATATACCGTTTCCGTTGGGAAGGCCACCGCTTCATTTTCTCTTAATAATCTCGCTGCTTCTTTTAATTGTGGATAATATTTTTTTCTTTCCACAACATTATCCACAACCCACATATTTGTATGCATTTTTTCCCACGTCCTTTTCTACCATGAAATACTTGTCTATTTTTAGTTTACTATGAGATTTATACAAAAGACAAACAAGGTTTATCCACAAAATGTGGATAAACCTTGTTAATCCGTGGATAACTTTGTGAATAGCTGACAATTTAGTATTATTGCATTTAGCTCTTTTATATTTTTACAAAAGTGTTCTAACTGTCGAATTTCCTCTGGCACTTCCTCTTTCTCTATAATGACAAAGTTAAAAAACTGAAAGATTGTCACAGATTGTGGATGATTTGTGAGTAAGTACAATTGTCGAATATCTTTTTCTTTCATATACTGCAAAAACATCTCAAAAAAATATAAGAAAGTCTGTTTATCCACATTAGGTGTGAATAAACAAGAACGGATAAGTGCATTTCCCCCACCTTGTTCATATCCAACTACCGCTCGTATTTCTCCCGCCTCTTCCAAGATCATAAATTGTGCGTACAACTCATTTATTTTATCATCTTTTTTATTAGCTTGTCCGAAAAAAGAATGCAATCTTTCTACATCTGCTTTCGTAGCAAAATACACGTTCTTCATAGTAAATCCCTCCTCATTGATATATATGAGGAAGGATTTGGTAATAGTACTATTTAGAGAATAAAGATGTAAAAACTTCGACGATAAATAATTTAACCTCTGGTTTTTCTTCTTCCTCTTCTACTGTTACATACTCATTTTCCTTTTCTTGTTTTTGCTCCACAGGTTTTTCCACTTTTTCCACAGTTGTTGTTTCTACTTTTTTTACAGGCTGTTCTTCTACTTGCGTTTCATGTTTTACTACTTTCTTTTCCTGGGCTGTTACTTTTTCAGCTTTTTCCGGCTTTACTACTTTCGTTTCTTTCACCTTATCCACTTTCTTCTCCGGTGCATCCACTACTTCCTCATCTGGTTGTCTCACCTGCTCCTCTTCAGGAGATTCAGCTTTCACAACATGTTCTTCTTTCCTTACAGCTGTACCACTTGAAAAATCTAAGAAACACATCGGTGGAAATAATACACACCACCAGTTTGCACCTTCACCTTTTCCAATTGTAATAAGTACCGCTTCATATTCTCCTGCCGGATAAATAAAATTCCCATATACCTTTGTAGGAAACTTCACATTCTTACCGAATTTCACTTGAAATGCCTCTTTACTTCCTTCTCTTTTCAGCGTATTCTCCACTGTCTTTTCAATTTCAGGAATATGATTTTGAATTACTTTTCGCGCTTCTTCAAATGACGTTAAATCCGCTACCCATCCATCAATTTGCGCTTTCACTTCATCACGTACTTTACGTTTTAATGCCTGATCTTTATCGGAATCACTATTAGCTAAAATACGTAATCGAACGGCCTCTTTCGGAATAACAGTAGGCCCTTTTGCATCAGCTTTCATATATCCAAACTGCACAAGTAACTGTGCACCAATTAATAATAAAAGAAAATAAGCAATAACTTGTTTTTTCATTTCCTCCACCGTCCCCTCTACAAACAGTGTGGACAGACTTTCATCTTTCTAAACTATTAAATTCAAAATCTATGTAAAAAACCGATAGAAAAGCATTTTTTCATTGGCGAGAGGGACTGGCCATGTATAGGAGCGGTCAGGGCCTTTTCCTGCCACGCACAAAGTTTTAAAACAAAGACAGGTAACAAAGTGTATGTCCATTTTTATCTTTATGACAGCAATCTATAGGTAATAAGGTGCGTATTTTCACTGGAATAATACTCCTTACCAAAATTCCAAATGAAATGTATGGCTGAGTAGTTACGAATTTTTCATACAAAAAATAGAGTAAGGCTTATACCTTACTCCATCTCTGCAAATACCATGCGATCTTTTCCATTAATGTCAAATACAACTTCAACTTGAGCGCGCGGGAAAGTTTGCTGTAATAATGCTTTCACATCTTCACCTTGCCCTACACCAATTTCAAACGCCACAATCGCCTTTTTCTGTAATACATTCGGCAATTCCTCCATAAAACGACGATAGAAATCTAGTCCATCTTCCCCACCAACAAGCGCACGCTTCGGCTCATGCTCCTTCACAACAGTAGAAAGACCACGCCAATCTTCCTCTGGTATGTACGGAGGATTGGAAACAACAACATCTAACTTCTGACCTGTTTCATAAAACGGAGACAGTAAATCGCCGTGATAGAAAGTTACATCCGCCCCTAAAGTTTTTGCATTTTCTTTTGCAACTTCAATCGACTCCTGCGCGATATCTACTGTATACACATGAAGATTTTTATTTTCTAAAGCGAGCGTAATAGAAATCGCTCCACTACCTGTTCCAATATCCGCTATGTGAAGCTCCTCATTACCGAAATGGCGCTCAATTCTCTCTAGCACCCCAACTATAAGTTCCTCTGTTTCCGGTCTTGGTATCAATACCTCTTCATTTACAAAGAATGAGCGGCCATAAAACATTTCATAACCGAGCATATATTGGATCGGAGTACCTTCTACGTGCTTGTGGATAAATTGTGCAAAACTTTTCTCTTGTTCCGCAGTTATTTCTTCACGCATATTCATGAGCATTCCAGTTCTGTTCGTCTTTAATACATGACAAAGGACAATTTCTCCCGCATTTTCATCTCGTCCATTTTCCTGTAAAAAAGAAGAAGCCCATTTCAGGGCTTCATAGACACGCATTACTCAGCTGCCTCCATCTTTTGAGCCTGATCTTCCATCACTAAGGCATTGATGAAATCATCTAACTTACCTTGTAGGATTTGATCTAGCTTTTGAATCGTTAAACCGATTCGATGGTCTGTAACACGGTTTTGCGGGAAATTATACGTACGAATACGCTCTGAACGATCTCCCGTACCAACAGCTTGTTTACGGTTTTGATCATACTCAGCTTGCGCTTCTTGTCTAAACTTATCATAAACACGTGCGCGTAATACTTTCATCGCTTTTTCTTTATTCTTAATTTGTGATTTCTCATCCTGACAAGATACAACTACACCAGTCGGTAAATGTGTTAAACGTACCGCTGACATCGTTGTATTAACGCTTTGTCCACCAGGGCCACTAGAAGCAAACGTATCAACACGAACATCTTTTTCATGAATATTAATTTCTACTTCTTCTGCCTCTGGTAATACAGCTACAGTTGCTGTAGATGTATGAATACGTCCACCAGATTCCGTTTCAGGAACACGTTGTACACGGTGAGCACCATTCTCGAATTTCAGCTTAGCGAAAGCACCTTTACCGTTAATCATAAAGATAATCTCTTTATATCCACCTAACTCTGTATAGCTCGCTTCGATAATTTCAGTTTTCCAACCTTGCACCTCAGCATAACGGCTATACATACGATATAAATCACCAGCAAATAAAGCTGCCTCGTCACCACCAGCAGCACCACGAACCTCAACGATAACGTTTTTATCATCATTAGGGTCTTTTGGAACAAGTAAAACTTTCAGACGCTCTGATAATACTTTTTCTTGACCTTCTAACTCAGAAACCTCTTCTTTTACCATGTCACGCATATCAGCGTCTAACTTATCTTCTAACATTGCTTTTGCATCTCTTAATTGCTCACGAACATCTTTATACTCACGGTACACCTCTACCGTATCCTGAATATCAGATTGCTCTTTTGAATACTCACGAAGCTTATTTGTATCGCTAATAACCTCTGGGTCACTTAACAACTCATTCAACTTCTCATAACGATCTTCTACAGCTTGCAAACGATCTAACACACCATTCACCTCTACATCCTAGTATCTAATACAAATAGTATATGGTACTTAATCAAAAAAACGCAAATTATATTTAAAAGCACAAGCGGCTCGCTCAGAATGGGAGGAGGTTGGAGCTTCTGACAGAGAGGCGCTCTTTGCCTCGCAGGAAGAAGCGAAACCACCGACCATTCTAGCCGCTGGAGCTAGATAATATTTAAAAGCGCAAGCGGCTCGCTCAGAATAGCTAAGGTTCTCTCGTACAAAAGGTGCTTTTTACCTTGAGTAGCGGAGGTTCTTAGACACGAAGAGCTCGCCACCAATCTTCATCTATTTTCGAAAAAAACCCGCTCTACATAGCGAGTTTCATTTATCTTTGTTTTGTAGGTACTGCATGACAATGACGACAACGTGGTTCATACGATTCTGAAGCCCCAACTAAAATAATTGGATCATCAAATGCCGCTGGTTCTCCATCGATTAAACGTTGCGTACGACTTGCAGGAGATCCACATTCAGAACAAACTGCCTGCAATTTAGTTACATGTTCAGCAATCGCCATCAGCTGAGGAACTTGTCCAAATGGTAGACCACGGAAATCTTGGTCTAATCCAGCTACAATGACACGATAGCCACGATTTGCCAATACTTGCACCACTTCCACAATGTCCCCATCAAAAAATTGTACCTCATCGATTGCAATAACATCCATTTCTTCTGTTACATGGTTAAATATATCTTTTGAAGCTGAAACAGGAACTGCTTTAACCTTTAATCCATTATGTGATACAACATCTTCTTCACTATAACGATTATCAATACATGGTTTAAATACAATCGCATGTTGTTTCGCAAATTGCGTACGGCGTATACGGCGGATGAGCTCTTCTGATTTTCCAGAAAACATACTCCCGCAAATCACTTCAATCCAACCATTTTGATTCATTAAGTACATTGAGCTCTCCTTTCATCTACTTTCCTAATCTAAAGTAGGGTAAAGGTTTAATATTTTCGCAAAAAAAACAGACAAGCGAATACATACACTTGCCTGTTTTATGTTCTTTATTACTTAATACCGTATTTCTTATTGAAGCGGTCAACACGTCCGTCTGCAGTAGCAAACTTCTGACGTCCAGTGTAGAATGGGTGAGAATCAGAACTGATCTCAATTTTTAGTAATGGATAAGTGTTACCATCTTCCCACTCAACAGTTTCGCTAGAGCCTTTTGTAGACCCGCTTAAGAATTTGAAGCCAGTGTTCGTGTCCATAAATACAACTTTATTGTAATTTGGATGGATTCCTGCTTTCATTCTTTTCATCTCCTTCCGCCCTGAATCATTTTCGAAACAGAGTTTTTCATCTTCAGCTGCTTACACAACTATATTGATGAAACACATATGATGAAATTATAACAAGGCTAACTCCATTTTGCAACTACCTGTTTTTGTCTTTTTAAAATTAAAAGTGGAGGCGGCTCGCTCAGAATCGTAGGACACTTCAAGCTCTCGACCCAAATATGATTTTCATCCCAAAAAACAAAATTATTTCCATATATTACTCTCTCTAATATTCCCTTAAAAACATAAAAAACTCGCTTACTACGAAATAAGCGAGTCCCAATCTTTTCCCTTTACTTAGTTGCTACATACCTTTTTGAGTCTGCAACAATGTTTTGTAAAAATTCTTCATTTGTCTTTGTTTGACGAAGTTTACGTAAGAAGCCTTCAACAAAGTCTGGTGTATCACGCATTGTTTTACGAATACCCCATAGTTTGTCTAAATGTTCTTTCGGAATTAATAGGTCTTCTTTACGCGTACCAGAGCGACGAATATCAATCGCTGGGAAGATACGGCGCTCAGCTAATGAGCGATCTAAGTGAAGTTCCATATTTCCAGTTCCTTTAAACTCCTCGTAAATTACATCATCCATACGAGACCCTGTATCAACAAGCGCTGTTGCTAAAATCGTTAAGCTACCGCCCTCTTCGATATTACGCGCAGCCCCGAAGAAACGCTTCGGTCTATGAAAAGCAGCTGGATCAATACCACCCGATAAGGTTCTACCACTCGGTGGAATAACAAGGTTGTAAGCACGCGCTAAACGGGTAATACTATCCATTAAAATGACAACGTCTCTTTTATGTTCTACAAGACGCATTGCACGCTCTAATACAAGCTCAGCTACTTTAATATGATTCTCTGGCACTTCATCAAAAGTAGAACTTACAACATCACCTTTAACAGAACGTTCAATATCTGTTACTTCCTCTGGACGCTCATCAATTAAAAGTACAATTAATTCTGCTTCCGGATGATTTGTTGTAACACTGTGTGCAATTTCTTTTAACAGACTTGTTTTACCAGCCTTTGGAGGCGCAACAATTAAACCACGTTGTCCAAATCCAACTGGTGCGATTAAATCCATGATGCGTGTCGGTAACTTTTTCGTTTCCGTCTCCAATTTCATTTGGCGATCTGGATATAACGGTGTTAATGCAGGGAAATGTACACGCTCTTTTGCTGAGTCTGGATCATCTCCATTTACAGCTTCAACTTGTAGCAATCCAAAATAGCGCTCATTTTCTTTCGGAGGTCGTACTTTACCAGAAACCTTATCTCCATTACGTAAATCGAAACGACGAATTTGCGAAGCCGAGATATAAATATCTTCTGAGCTTGGAGAATAATTGATAGGACGTAAGAATCCAAATCCTTCTGATTGAATAATTTCTAATACGCCTTCCATGAAAAAGAAACCTTCTTTTTCTGCTCGAGCTTTTAAGATAGAGAAGATTAGCTCTTTTTTCGTTAACTTGCTGTAATACGAAATCTTAAATTCCTTCGCAAGCTCGTATAACTCTTTTAATTTCATGTTTTCTAATGCTGCAATTGACAAATTCATTCAGACACCACACTTTAACGTTTTTCTCTTTTCACATGGGTAAAGGGGAAAAATACGGAAGGCAAATAAATAATAATGAAAGGCAATAAGTTCAAGTAGGGTAATATTCACTATTGTAACCCTTTTATCTAGTTTTAATCAATACATTGAAACACAAATACAAGAAGCGAAGACAAGAAAATTTATCTTCGCTTTTCATATTTCTTTCTTTTTTCTACTCGCCTGATTTTAAGGCAGAATAGATAAGGCATTTTTTCTTTTATTTAATCCAGTTCCAGCGGCTAGAATGGTCGGTGGCTTCACTTCTTCCTACGAGACAGAGAGCGCCTCTACGTCTGAAGCTCCATCCCCCTCCCATTCTGAACGAGCCGCTTACGCTTTTTATTTAATAACCAAATTCGGTTTTTTATTTAAGCTATGGCGGCCGTCTACGAAGCGTACTGTGCCTGATTTTGCACGCATAACAAGGGATTGTGTTGTTCCGACGCTACCTTTAAATTGAACGCCTCGTAATAGTTCTCCGTCTGTTACACCTGTTGCTGCAAAGATTGCATCGTCACCTTTTACTAAGTCTTCCATACGAAGGATACGATTGATATCTTCAATACCCATTTTTTTGCAACGCGCTAATTCAGCTTCGTTTTGAGGTAAGAGCTTCCCGTGAATTTCTCCACCTAAGCATTTTAATGCAACCGCAGCTAATACACCTTCAGGTGCTCCACCAGAACCGAATAAAATATCTACACCGGTACGGTCAAATGCTGTATTGATTGCTCCAGCTACATCTCCATCGTTAATTAATTTAATACGAGCACCAGCTTTACGAATTTCTTCGATAATTGCTTGATGACGTGGACGGTTTAAAACTGTCGCTACAACATCTTCGATATCTTTATTTTTCGCTTTCGCAACTGCACGTAAGTTGTCGATAATAGGTGCGTTAATATCAACTGCACCAACCGCTTCTGGACCAACCGCTATTTTATCCATGTACATGTCAGGAGCATGTAACAAATTGCCGTGATCTGCAATTGCAATAACAGCAAGCGCATTCCAGCCGCCAGCCGCTACGATATTGGTCCCTTCTAAAGGATCAACTGCAACGTCTACGCGTGGTCCATATCCTGTACCCAATTTCTCTCCGATATATAGCATTGGCGCTTCATCCATTTCACCTTCGCCAATTACAACTGTACCTTTCATCGGAATTGTATCAAATACATCACGCATAGCTGATGTTGCTGCACCATCTGCCTCATCTTTTTTTCCGAGCCCCATCCAACGCGCTGATGATAATGCTGCAGCCTCTGTTACACGTACTAACTCCATAGATAAACTTCTTTCCACAATAATCCCTCTCCTTTAAGTCTTTATATTTCTGCCGTATTTTGTGAACCGTGTTTTTCTATAAAGTGTACTTCCGTTAGTAGTGATTCTTCGCTCCCCATTAACGGAAGTATCACCACCTTATCCCGATTGGTGAGGGCTAATAATCGGCATGGGATATCCCATACTGATTAAAGTTTCACTTTATGCATTCTTCATTTCTTCAATTTCTTGCTTTGTCATTTGTTCTCGCCAAATGTTTGCACCAAGCCCTTTAAGCTTGTCTACTATATTTTCGTAACCTCGATCAATATGATCAAGTCCCGTTACTTCTGTAATGCCATCTGCCATTAAACCCGCAATAACAAGGGACGCACCAGCTCGTAAGTCACTCGCTTTCACCTTCGCACCTTGCAATAAAACAGGTCCAGTCACAATCGCTGAACGGCCTTCTACTTTAATCTGTGCGTTCATACGGCGCAATTCATCAATATGCTTGAAACGTGCGCTGTAAATTGTATCAGTTACAACTCCTGTTCCATGCGCTTTTGTTAAAAGCGTTGTAAACGGCTGTTGTAAATCTGTTGGAAACCCTGGATATACAAGCGTTTTTACATCAACTACTTTTAACTTTCTATTGCCGTTCACTGTAATTTGGTCATCGTTCGTTTCAACTTGAACACCAGCTTCTCTTAGCTTCGCAGTAACGGATTCTAAATGCTGAGGAATAACATTATCAACTGTTACTTCTCCTCCTGACGCTGCTCCTAAAATCATATACGTACCAGCTTCAATACGATCTGGAATGATAGTGTGGTGACAACCATGTAAAGAATCCACACCATCAATTCGGATTACGTCTGTACCAGCACCTTTAATACGTGCTCCCATACTCGTTAACAATGTAGCTACATCAATAATCTCTGGTTCTTTTGCTGCATTTTCAATAACAGTTCTACCTTTCGCTCGTACAGCCGCTAGCATAATATTAATCGTAGCTCCTACACTAACAACATCTAAATAAATACGCGCTCCACGTAGTTCATCTGCTCTTAAATAAATGGCACCTTGTTCATTTGTAACATGTGCCCCTAACGCTTCAAACCCTTTAATATGCTGATCAATCGGTCGTGGCCCTAAATGACATCCACCTGGAAGCCCAATAACAGCTTTTTTAAAACGGCCAAGCATTGCACCCATTAAATAATAAGAGGCGCGCAATTTTTTCACTTTTCCATTTGGTAAAGGCATCGCAACCATGTTAGAAGGATCGACTACCATCTCTTCTTCCTGCCCATAAGTTACTTTCCCTCCAATTTCCTCTAGTAAGTCTCCTAATATTTTCACGTCCGAAATATTAGGAACGCCACCGATAGTTACTGGAGTATCTGCTAAAATTGTCGCTGGAATTAGTGCAACAGCACTGTTCTTTGCACCACTCACACGAATCGTTCCATTTAAAGCTCTTCCGCCTTCAATTAGCAATTTTTCCATATTGAGCTCCCTTCTTGTGAATGTATTTATCTTCTACTTCTTTATAAGAAGAAGTAGAAGATTCCCCCTTAAGAATCCCAATCACTCTTTCCATCCTGAAACCCAATAAGTAGAAAACCATCACCTGTAGCTCCCCTGCTGTACAAATAGATGAAGATTAACTATTCATCGAATCAAATTCCTCAATTCAGATACTTACCACATTTATTAATAGGACTATGCACATTATTTTCTATATTCGCAAACCAAAAATTCACTTTATAAAATCTTTAGACTTGTTCACGCTTTCATTATACAACGAAAGGAAACCGTCTAAAAGACTAGACGGTTTCCAAAACGGAATTTTATTCTTACGCTTTACCGTTAGAACCGAACTCACGCATTTTACCAGCAACAGTTGCTTTAATAGCGTCGCGGCCAGGTCCAATATATTTACGAGGATCGTAAACTTCTTGGTCTTTGTTTAATGCTTCACGAACAGCTTTTGTAAACTCAATTTGGTTCTCAGTGTTTACGTTAATTTTTGAAGTACCTAAAGAAATAGCTTTTACGATATCAGCAGTTGGGATACCAGTACCACCGTGTAATACTAAAGGTACGCCAGTGAAGTCGCGAACTTGTTCCATTTCAGCGAATCCTAAGTTAGGCTCACCTTTGTAAGGACCGTGTACAGAACCTAAAGCTGGAGCTAGGCAATCGATACCTGTTGCTTCAACAAGGTGTTTACACTCTTCAGGATTAGCGTAGATAACGCCTTCAGCGATGATGTCATCTTCTTGTCCGCCAACTGTACCAAGCTCAGCTTCTACAGATACGTTACGAGCATGTGCGTATTCTACCACTTTTTTAGTAGTTTCAACGTTCTCATCGAATGGGTGGTGAGAAGCGTCGATCATTACAGATGTGAAACCTGCATCGATTGCTTCTTTACATTTTTCGAAGCTTGAACCATGGTCAAGGTGAATCGCTACAGGAACAGAAATGTTCATTTCTTCGATTAAAGCTTTAACCATAGCTACAACTGTTTTGAAACCAGTCATATGACGAGCTGCACCCTCAGATACACCTAAGATTACAGGAGATTTTTCTTCTTCCGCAGCAGCTAAGATAGCTTGAGTCCACTCTAAGTTGTTCATGTTGAATTGACCAACTGCGTATTTTCCTTCTAGTGCTGTGTTTAGCATTTCTTTCATAGAAACTAAAGGCATGGTGAATCCTCCTAAAAAACGTTTTTTGTATCCGATAAGTTCTTATCGCTGGTAGTATGACCAGAATAAGGTAAAATATGTATATTTACATACCGGACTTCTTTCTACACTCAATAGGATAACAACTTGTACTCAAAAACTCAACCGTATTCACCTGCTCAATAGTCCATGTAAACGCTTTTTTCCATATTTTTTATAAAAAATTCATTTTTTACGCCTCTACAGCAAGCTGATCTCTCACTGCTTGACGAATCTCATCAATATCAAACGGTTTAGCAAAGTGCATTAAAGCTCCTAAATCTTTCGCTTCTTGAATCATATCCAATTCTCCATAAGCAGTCATTAAAATCACTTTAATACTCTCATCAATTTCTTTTACATGTTTTAAAATCTCTATACCATCCATACCTGGGATTTTCATATCTAACACTACTAAATCTGGATTATCTTTTTTCACGATATCTAAAGCTTGAAATCCATTCGCTGCTTGAAACGTCTGATAACCTTCTTTTTGGAACACTTCATGCAATAAAACACGAATGCCATATTGATCATCAACGATTAAAATTTTTCCTTCCATAACTCCCAACCTTTCTGTGTAAGTACAAGATTTAAAGCTTCTTATATCTTATCGGTTTATTTTCGCTACTCTTTGCCAAATCCCTTCCTATTCTTTCTTATTTTACCGTTTCCTATTTTGTTATGCCACCCTACTATTTCCCCTTTCCAAAAAAAATAAGCTATAATGAGAACCAGCTAACACGAAAGAAAGGAGCAACAACATGTTAAAAATTTTCTCGACTCAATTAAGTGGATATTTCTCCAGAATTTCTCAAAAAGAAGAAATGAATATAGAAGATAGCGCTCGTCTACTTGCCCAGGCGTTAATTGGTGACGGCTTCATTTACTTGCATGGTACAAACGAAATGGAGGGTATTGTTTCAGAAGCATTATTTGGTGCCGAACCAATGAAACAGGCAAAACGTTTAATAGAAAACGGTGAACTGGCGGCAGTGACTTCTGCGGACCGCGTACTTCTTATTAGTCGTTTTTCGACAGATGAAGAAATTATAACAACCGCGAAAAAACTTCATGAAGACGGCCAATCTATCGTTGGAATCTCGGCTATTCAAGAAGGTGCTGAATCACTGGAACAATATACAGATGTACATATTGATACAAAGCTGTTAAAAGGTCTTATTCCAGATGATGAAGGTAACCGCTACGGGTTCCCAAGTTTAATTATAACTTTATTTGCTTATCACGGATTGAAATTTACAATTGATGAAATGTTAAACGAATATTAAAAAAAGCGCCCTATTTCAGGCGCTTTTTTTTATTACTTGCTCTCTTTATTCGTAATAGAAGCACTTACGAAATCATGGAACAATGGTTGCGGACGGTTTGGACGAGATACAAGTTCTGGATGGAACTGTGCTGCCACGAACCAAGGATGATCTTGTAATTCAATAATTTCCACTAGACGACCGTCTGGGCTTGTACCAGAGAATACAAATCCTTCTTTTTCCATATCTGGACGGAATTGATTGTTGAACTCATAACGATGACGATGACGCTCATATATAACCGGCTCGTTGTAAGCATTGTAAGCATTTGTTTCTTCAGCAAGCTTACATGGGTATAGACCAAGGCGAAGTGTACCACCTAAATCTTCTACATCTTTTTGTTCTGGTAATAAATCGATAATTGCATAAGGTGTGTCAGGATTAATTTCAGAAGAGTTAGCTCCTTCTAATCCTAATACGTTACGTGCAAATTCGATTGATGCAAGTTGCATACCTAAGCAAATTCCTAAGAATGGAACTTTGTTTTCACGAGCATATTGAATTGCAACGATTTTACCTTCTACACCACGATCGCCGAAGCCACCTGGTACAAGGATACCATCTGTGTCGCCAACTAATTCTTTTACGTTCTCTGCTGTTACGTGCTCAGCGTTTACCCATTTCACTTCTACATCTGTGTCGAATGAATAACCTGCATGACGAAGTGCTTCTACAACAGAAATATATGCGTCTTGAAGCTCTACGTATTTACCAACAAGAGCAATTTTTGTTTTCTTAGAAAGGTTACGTACTTTATTAACTAGTGCAGTCCAATCTGTCATATCTGCAGCAGGATTGTCTAATTTTAAGTGATCGCAAACGATTTGGTCCATGTTTTGTTCTTGAAGAGCTAATGGAACCGCATATAAAGTATCTGCATCGCGTGCTTCGATAACTGCTTTTGTATCGATGTCACAGAATAATGCAAGCTTGTCTTTCATGTCCTGAGAAACAGGTAATTCTGTACGAACAACGATAATGTTCGGCTGAATACCTAAGCTGCGAAGCTCTTTAACGCTATGTTGCGTTGGTTTTGTTTTCATTTCACCCGCTGCTTTTAAGTACGGGATTAACGTACAGTGAATGTACATTACATTGTCACGACCGATGTCGCTCTTAATTTGACGAATTGCTTCTAAGAATGGTAGAGACTCGATATCACCAACAGTTCCACCGATTTCTGTAATAACAACGTCGGCGTTTGTTTCGCGACCAGAACGATATACACGTTCTTTAATTTCGTTAGTAATGTGAGGAATAACTTGAACTGTTCCTCCTAAATATTCACCACGACGCTCTTTTTGAAGAACTGAAGAGTAAATTTTACCTGTTGTTACGTTGCTGTATTTATTTAAGTTGATGTCGATAAAACGCTCATAGTGACCTAGGTCTAAGTCCGTTTCTGCACCATCATCTGTTACGAATACCTCACCGTGTTGGTATGGGCTCATAGTCCCTGGGTCTACGTTAATGTATGGATCAAACTTTTGAATAGTTACGTTTAAACCACGATTTTTTAAAAGTCTTCCAAGAGATGCTGCTGTAATACCTTTACCTAAAGACGATACTACACCGCCTGTTACAAAAATATACTTAGTCATGAAAATACTCCCTTCTACTTCGTTGTTATATAATCACCGTTGCAAAGCGCAACGTATGTAGATAACACTGTATCTATCTTATTGTTAGGCTCTTTTTATTTTCTAAACAAAAAACAAAAAAGAAAATTGCTCCCCTCATCACATAAAGTAATAAGTAGGGAGCAATTTTCTTTTATATTTACACTTTAAAAGTATTATCGTCCTTTTTTAAAGAGCCCAAAAATGATTCTACATGGACGATAATGAAAAGTCAAGAACTAACGCTCTTCCTCTTCTTCTTCTTCAGTTTCATCGTACTCAAGTTCTTCTTCTGCGAAGTCTTCATCATCTTCTTCTACATCATCAAGATCATCTTCATCATCTGCGTCTTCTTCTTCAAGAACCTTGTCCAAATCTTCTACATCTTCTTCTTGGTCTGCATTTCCTTCTGCATCGCCGAATTCATCTTCATCTTCTTCGATGTAGTCGTCAAAACCGTCCTCTTCAACTTTACGTTTCTTCTTCGGTTTTGGCTGAGGCAGAATTTCTTCATCAATTTGCTCATATGGGTACCAGCTGCGTAGCCCCCAACGATTTTCTCCTAAATTAATGAAACGTCCATCGATGTTTAAATCTGTATAAAATTGTGCGAGTTTCGTATTAACTTGCCCTTGAGATAGTCCCAGCACTTGAGCGATTTCTTGAACCAACTCGTTGAATGTCGTTGCTTGTCTTTTATTCCCTAAAACGCTATGTACAACTTCAATCATTGAACATTCTTTTAGCTCTTCTGGTGAATATTGCTTAAAATTCACTTATGCGGCACTTCCTTTCTTCAAATATAACCTTATATACAACGGTCTGCTTAAAAAAATCCATACTATTCATTATAAACAAAAGTCGCACAAATATGCTACAAAAAAAAAACGGGAAACTTTATATGGTAATAAAGTGAAACTTTAATCAGTGGGGTTTTGTTCATCCCCCACTGATTATTAGCCTTCACCAATCGGGCGTTTACGGGCGTTTGATCTCCCACCTAACTTCTTTGTTCCAGCCGAATTTTGAGGTGGGAGTCTTACTGCCCACAAATAGCGGGATAAAATTATAATTTGTCCATTCCTTATTTCGGAAACATATGCGCACCTTGCAGTACATACCTAATTTGCATTTCTGTATATTCTTCGAGAGTATACAGTTTTTGCAGGGCCCAACGTCTAAATCCCCACATTTGTCCTTGTATGAAAATATTATGTGCAAGAAGCTGTATTTCCTTTTTATTTAGTGTAAATGTCCCATTTTCCGTACACTGCTCTAAAATATTCTCAAACATCCCGACCATCTGAAACTCTTTTTCTAATACATATGGGAGTGATTCTTTCGGTAAAAAACGTACCTCTTGATACATAATTAATACTTCTTCTTGCAATTCATCCATCACTTTAAAATAATTCGTTATCGCTATCTTTAAGCTTTCTATACTTCCCTTCTCTGTACACACTACTTTCTCTAACCGCTCTTTTACATGTTCATAAATACTATCACAAACTAAATATAATACATCATCTTTTGTGCGAATGTATTCATAAAGTGTTCCGATACTAAATCCAGCCGCTTTCGCAATTTCTCTCGTTGTTGTACGCGGGAATCCTTTTTGCTTAAACAGCTGCACCGCACCTTTAATCATTTGTTCACGCCTTAACGCAACTAATTTTTCATCTTTCACTGACGCATGTACATTATGTTTAACCATCCCTTCACCTCTCTCTATTATTTTTGGAAGTAAAAAGCGTAGGAAAATACCTACGCTTTCGTTCCTACTTCGTTAACATACGAGAAATTACAAGCCTTTGAATCTCTTGTGTTCCCTCATATATTTGTGTAATCTTTGCATCGCGCATATAACGCTCTACTGGATAATCTTTCGTATAACCATAACCACCAAATACTTGTACTGCTTCAGTCGTTACCTTCATCGCTGTATCACCTGCAAATACTTTTGACATCGCTGACTCTTTCCCGTACGGAAGCCCTTCAGATTCAAGCCAAGCCGCTTGATATGTTAAAAGACGCGCTGCCTCTACATCAGTTGCCATATCTGCAAGTTTAAAGCCAATTCCTTGTTGCGCCGCAATCGGCTTCCCAAACTGATGACGTTCTCTTGCATATTCTACAGAAGCATCTAAAGCGGATTGTGCAATCCCAACCGCTTGCGCCGCAATACCATTACGACCGCCATCTAACGTTTGCATCGCAACTTTAAATCCTTGGCCCTCTTCCCCTAGCATATTCTCTACAGGAATACGGCAGTCTTCAAACATAATTTCAGTCGTTGGCGAAGAGCGAATTCCTAACTTACTTTCCTTCTTCCCAACTGAAAACCCTAGCGTATCACTCTCCACAATAAATGCACTCGTGCCGCGCTGCTTCGAATCAGGATCTGTTAATGCAAAAACAACATAAATATCAGCAATGCCGCCATTTGTAATAAAGATTTTCGAACCATTTAAAATGTAATGGTCTCCATCTCGTTTTGCAGTCGTCCTCATTCCACCAGCATCTGATCCAGAGCTTGGTTCTGTTAAGCCATATGCACCAATTTTCTTCCCTTCAGCCATTGGGCGCAAAAACTTTTGTTTTTGCTCTTCCGTTCCAAATTTAAAAATTGGCCATCCAGCAAGTGAAGTATGTGCAGACAACGTTACACCTGTAGAAGCACAAACGCGGGATAACTCTTCAACGGCAATTACATACGCCAAGTAATCGCTTCCAATTCCGCCGTATTCTTCAGGCCACGGAATACCGGTCAAACCAAGCTCTGCCATTTGATCGAATAAAGCGCGATCAAATCGCTCTTCCTCATCACGCTCTGCTGCTGTCGGTGCTACTTCATTCCTTGCAAAATCCCGAACCATTTTCCTTATCATTTCATGTTCTTCTGATAATTTAAAATGCATTCCCGTCTCCCCCTCTGCCTTTTTATAAAGCTCGACTAATTACAAGCTTTTGTATTTCGCTCGTTCCTTCATATATTTGTGTGATCTTCGCATCACGGAAAAATCTTTCTACTGGATAATCTTTCGTATAACCATAACCACCAAATACTTGCACTGCTTCAATCGCAACTTCAACAGCCGTCTTAGAAGCAAATAATTTCGCAATAGAAGCTTCTTTACCGCATGGTAATCCTTGTGCTCTTAGCGATGCCGCTCTGTATACAAGTAATCGCGCTGCTTCTACGCTAGTCGCCATATCTGCAAGTTTGAATCCGATCCCTTGCTGCGCCGCAATTGGCTTTCCGAATTGCTCACGCTCTTTCGCATAATCAATCGCACTTGCAAGCGCCGCTTCCGCGATTCCTAATGCCTGCGCTCCGATTCCAATTCGCCCAACATCTAAATTCGCCATTGCCACCTTAAATCCTTGTCCTTCTTCACCAAGTAAATTCTCAGCCGGCACTTTCATATCTTCAAACGTAAGTTGCACTGTACGAGAACCAAGAAGCCCCATCTTATGCTCATCTTTTCCGATGATTAAGCCTGGTGTATCTTTCTCTACTATAAATGCTGAAATCCCGCTTTTCCCCGCCTCTGGATTTGTAGACGCGAAGACGATATATGTACTTGCTTCACCACCATTTGTAATAAAGACTTTCGATCCATTAATGATGTAGTGATCACCTTTCTTTACAGCTCTTGATTTCAAACTGCCTGCATCTGATCCTGCATTCGGTTCTGTTAGAGCAAATGCGCCTAAATATTCACCAGTCGCCAGTTTAGAAACATACTTCTGCTTCTGTTCTTCTGTTCCGAAATACAAAATCGGATTCATTCCAACTGACGTATGTACAGCTAAAATTACACCGACCGTTGCGCTTACCTTTGAAATTTCTTCAATCGCTAGAATGTAAGAAATAAAATCCATTTCTGCCCCGCCATATTTTGCAGGCGCTGGAATACCCATTAGTCCAAGCTCACCCATCTTTTGCAAAATCTCTTTTGGGAACACCCCTTGTTCCATACTAGGAACAAAGGGAGCTATTTCCTTCTGCGCAAAATCTCGAACCATTTTCCTCATTATTTGTTGCTCTTCAGTAAAGTGAAAATTCATGTACTTCGCCTCCGTTTGCTATATATCTTTTTAATAATTTGGTAAGACCACTACTTTAATAAAGGGAGGAATTTATTCGTAAACGTAGAAACCACGACCCGTTTTACGTCCTAACCATCCTGCATTCACATACTTACGTAATAATGGACATGGGCGATATTTACTATCTCCTAATCCTTCATGCAACACTTCCATAATGTATAAACACGTATCTAAACCGATAAAATCAGCTAATGTAAGTGGTCCCATCGGATGATTCATACCGAGTTTCATTACTTCATCAATCGCTTCTTTCGTCGCTACACCTTCATATAACGTATAGATTGCTTCGTTAATCATCGGTAATAAAATACGGTTCGATACAAACCCTGGGAAATCATTTACTTCAACTGGCACTTTCCCGATTTTTTTCGTAATATCCTCAATCGTTTCGTACACTGCATCATCTGTAGCTAAACCACGAATAATTTCAACGAGTTTCATAACTGGAACTGGATTCATAAAGTGCATGCCGATTACTTTCTCAGGTCGTTTCGTTACCGCTGCAATTTCCGTAATTGGTAGAGATGACGTATTCGTCGCTAAAATTGCGTGTTCTGGAGCAATTTCATCTAGATTCGCAAAAATTTTCTTTTTAATATCCATTTTTTCAACAGCTGCTTCAATAATAAGATCCGCTTCTTTGACACTATTTAAATCGAGCGTCCATGTAAGACGATTTAAAGTCGCTTCTTTCTCTTCTTCCTTCATACGACCTTTTTCTACTTGGCGGGCTAAATTTTTCGAAATAACAGCTAGCCCTCTATCTAATTGCTCTTGCTTTAAATCTTGCACTTTCACATCATAGCCTGCCATTGCACACACTTGTGCGATACCTGAACCCATTTGCCCTGCACCAATTACAACTATTTTTTGTACACCCATTCTTTCTTCCCCCTTAATATAAGTTGTTAATAAACCAAAAATTTCCTGAACGTAAATTAATGAACCTCAATCATCACTGCATCACCTTGACCGCCACCGCTACAAATAGAAGCGATTCCAATTCCGCCGCCGCGCTGCTTCAGTGCATGGATAAGTGTAACGATAATACGTGCTCCGCTCGCTCCAATTGGATGACCCATTGCTACAGCACCGCCATTTACATTCAATTTTTCCGGATCGATCCCTGCGATTTCTGTACTTGCAATTGCTACCGCCGCAAATGCCTCATTGATTTCAAATAGATCTATGTCTTCAATTGTCTTACCTGTCTTTTTCAGCAATTCATTAATTGCATAACCTGGCGTTCTTGGGAAATCCTTCGATTCTACCGCAATCGCCGTATGTGCCAAAATTGTCGCTAATGGCTTTCTTCCTTCTTGCTTCGCTCTGTCCTCGCTCATTAATACAAGCGCAGCACCGCCATCATTTAGTCCAGGGGCATTACCAGCTGTTACTGCCGACGTCTTATCAAAAACAGGCTTTAATTTCGCTAGTTTTTCAATCGTTGTATCTTCACGCGGCGCCTCATCCTTAGCCACGACGATAGGATCGCCTTTTCTTTGCTGAATTGTTACTGGTACAATCTCCTCTTCAAAACGACCTTCCTTATGTGCCGAAACTGCACGTTGATGGCTACGATATGCCCATTCATCTTGTGCTTCGCGGGAGATCCCATCCTCTTTTGCAACTTCTCCGCCATAAACACCCATGTGTATACCTGAAAATGCGCATGTTAAACCGTCTGCAACGTTTAAATCGATAACTTCGTTGTTACCCATTCTGTATCCCCATCTTGCCCCTCGTAAAATGTAAGGGCTGTTACTCATCGATTCCATTCCACCAGCTACAATCAGTGATTGATCACCAGTACGAATAATTTGATCCGCTAATGTAACTGCGCGAAGTCCTGATGCACAAACTTTATTTACTGTTTCTGTCTGCACTTCCCAAGGAATGCCGGCCGCTCTTGCTGCTTGGCGTGATGGAATTTGTCCTTGCCCTCCTTGGATAACCGTTCCAAATATAACTTCTTCAACATCACTAGCGGAAACATTCGCTCTTTCAAGCGCTGCCTTAATTGCGATTCCTCCAAGTTCTGTTGCTTTCACGTCTTTTAAAGTTCCTCCAAATTTTCCAACCGGTGTTCTTGCAGCACTTAAAATAACTGTTTTACTCATGTTTCTTTCCCCCATTTCTTTTTTTAGCACCGAGCGCTCGCTCGGCATTCCTACGTTGAGAAGAGGTGCAATTATTGCACCTCTTTCTAAAGTTGGATGCATGCCTACAAACTACATTGCTTCTTTCTTCTGTCCGATAACTGAGCGTTCTAAAATCTCTGTTACGTCCAGAGTTTGAACTGTTTCTTCAACTTCTTTCGCTTTCGTACCGTCACTAATCATCGTTAAGCAATACGGGCATCCTGTACCGATAATTGACGGCTGCACAGCTAGCGCTTGTTCTGTACGAGCAACGTTAATACGAGAACCTGCCGTTTCTTCCATCCACATTAGGCCACCACCCGCACCACAGCACATTCCCGTTTCACGGTTACGCGCCATTTCTACAAGGTTTACACCTGGAATTGCTTTTAGAATATCGCGCGGTGCTTCGTATACTTCGTTGTATCTTCCTAAGTAACAGGAATCATGATACGTAACTGTCTCTTCAATAGAATGGACAGGTTTTAAACGTCCTTCCTTCACCCACTGAGCTAGTAATTCTGTATGATGATAGACTTCTGCTTGTAAGCCAAAGTCCGGGTACTCATTTTTAAAAGTGTTATAAGCATGAGGGTCAATCGTAACGATTTTCTTCACTCCTGCTTTTTCAAATTCTTCAATATTTTTAGTCGCCATTTCCTGGAATACAAATTCATTTCCAAGGCGGCGCGGTGTATCACCAGAGTTCTTTTCCTTATTACCAAGAATTGCGAATGAAATGCCTGCTTCGTTCATTAGCTTCGCAAATGATATCGCAATCTTCTGACTGCGATTGTCATACGAACCCATTGATCCAACCCAGAATAAGTATTCAAACTCTTCGCCAGCTTTTGATTTCTCCTTTACAGTTGGAACTGTTACTTCATCGTCACCTTGGCGCCATGTTTCACGCTCTTTACGATTCAGTCCCCACGGATTCCCTTGACGCTCAATGTTTGTCATTGCACGCTGCGCTTCCGCGTCCATCTTCCCTTCTGTTAAAACGAGATAGCGGCGTAAATCAATAATTTTGTCAACATGCTCATTCATAACTGGGCACTGGTCCTCACAGTTACGGCACGTTGTACATGCCCAAATCTCTTCTTCTGTAATAACATCTCCGATTAAACTTGGATCGTACGCTAGCGCTGTAGCCGCTGATTCTTGTTGTCCTTTTCCAGCTGCCATCATCGCTAACTGATTTCCTTGTGTATTATTAAAAGCAACAACTGGAACCCACGGTGCTTTTGATGTTACCGCTGCTCCTTTATCAGTTAAATGATCACGAAGTTTTAAAATTAAATCCATCGGTGATAACATTTTCCCTGTTCCTGTTGCCGGACACATATTTGTACAACGACCACATTCGACGCAAGAATATAAGTCGATAAGTTGATTTTGTCTAAAGTCTTCAATTTTACCAACACCGAATGTTTCTTGCGTTTCATCTTCAAAATCGATTTTTTCAAGTTTTCCTGGATTTGAAAGACGACCAAAAAATACGTTAACTGGTCCAGCAATTAAATGCGCATGTTTTGATTGTGGTACATAAACTAAAAACGTTAACAAGATTAATAGATGCACCCACCAAGAGAAATAGAACACTGAAATGGCTACGGTTTCATTTATCCCTGAGAAAACGTAAGCGATTGCAGAAGCGATTGGTTCACTCCACGAAAGCTCTTCGCCATGCCATATAATTCCCATTCCATTACCAAGTAGCACAGAAATCATTAAGCCACCGATAAAGATAAGGACAAGACCTGATTTGAAATTACGTTTTAAACGAACAAGCTTTTCAACATAGCGTCTATGAAAAGCCCAAAAGACTGCAATTAAAATAACAAGTGTGACAATTTCCTGGAAGAATGTAAATGCAGGATATAGTGGTCCAAGTGGAAGATGTGATCCTGGTGCGAGCCCTTTCCAAACGAAGTCAATTGCTCCAAATTGGACAAGAATAAATCCGTAAAAGAACATAACGTGAATGATGCCGCTCTTTTTATCTTTCAGCAGCTTTTTTTGACCGAAAACATTGACCTTAAGGAGATCCCAACGTTCTTTAAAACGACGGTCAAATTCAATCTTTTTTCCTAATTGTATGTAGGCCATCCTCGTTCGTATAAGATATACAAACAAATATCCCGCATAAGCAATAACAGCAATGGCAGCCAGCCAATTAATGATTAGTAAGCTATTCATTTTATGCTACCCCTCTCTTTGTAAGCCCTCTTCCTTTTTTAGAATCTTCGAAAATATATAATTTTCTGAATTGTATCCCCTATTCCCATTATATAATGAGTGAGCATTCAGTCAACAGTTTTTTGTTATACAACAACACATTTTTTAATAAAGCTGTTTATTTCGGTGAAACTATAAAGTGAAACTTTAATCGGCGGGGCTGTTCATACCCAATGATTATTAGCCCACACTAATCGGACTTTTACGGGCAGCCTGCAAATAGCGGGCTAAATTGAACTTTTGATTTGTAAAAAATTGATGGTGAAAAGACCGTGAAGGAGGGAATTTACTTATGTTCTTCTTATCTCTCTTGTTATTAGGCAGCGCTCTCTGGATTACAATCGACCTTTCATACGGGAGAATTCTTCATTTAAAGCGCGTACGCTCTCGTTCTTTCCCTTTACGTCAAAGTGATTTTCGCCTTTATACATACGGAAATGATCTGTACGATGCTCTCTTTACTGATATAAAACAAGCTAAACACCATGTGCACGTCTTATTTTTTATTGTAAAAAACGATGACATAAGTCTTAAATTTTTAAAGTTACTTATCGATAAAGCACAAGAAGGAATTGAAGTAAGACTTTTACTCGACCGGTTTGGAAGTCATTATTTATCAAAAGAAGCGGTTTACTCCCTACAAAAGCATGGTGTCTCTTTTTCATTTTGTCACAAAGTAAAATTTCCTTTTCTTTTCTTTTCTGCCAATCAAAGAAATCATAGAAAAATTACAGTTATTGACGGGAAAATTGGTTATATTGGTGGATTTAATATCGGCGAGGAATATTTAGGGCACAATCAAAAGTTAGGGTTATGGAGAGATTATCATTTACGTCTTACAGGTGAAGGGATACAAGATTTACAAAAACAATTTTTACATGACTGGTTTGATGATACGAACCAAAACTTATTAGATTCCTCTCTTTATTTTCCAGAACAACAACCTGGTGCTATTCTACATCGCTTCATCCCTACTGATGGTGCCTATTTACAAAATACATTTTTACATTTAATCGAAAGCGCGGAAAAAGAACTCTTTATCGGTACACCATATTTTATTCCTGGAAAAAAAATTATGAACGCATTATTAAAAGCACGAAAACGTGGGGTTCAAATAACTATTCTCGTTCCACAAAAGGCAGATCACGCCCTCGTTCGAGAAGCAAAATTCCCATATTGCCGAAAGTTAATACAAGCTGGTTGTAATATTTACGCTTTTCAGCAAGGATTTTTCCACGCAAAAATTATTATAGTAGATGATCATATTTGTGATATCGGAACTGCTAATTTCGATATGAGAAGTTTATATAGTAACCATGAAATCAATTGCCTTTTATACGATAAACATTTCATACAAGAAGTAAAAAGCAAATTCGAGGAAGATTTGGGACGCTCCTCATTACTTTCCTTTGAAGATGTCAGCCCTCTCTCCATTATTGATAGAGGAAAGGAATGGATAGGAACGATACTCGCGTTCTTTTTATAGGGAAATTTCAAGAGCCAAAGAGGTGAATCACATATGATAATGCGATTTGGATATGTCTCACATGCTACGGCATTATGGGACTGTTCGCCTGCCAAAACAATGACATTTACAAGCTGGAAAAAACTAAAAAAACAAGAGCGTGAAGATAAATTATATAATGTCACACTGCAAAATCTAGAACACACAATACGCATCCTTCATTACAATATTGCACACGAAATTCCATTATATCGTTTATCATCTTCTATCGTCCCGCTTGCAACACATCCTGAAGTTGAATTTGATTACATTCAACTATTTGCTCCACTATGGCGTAAAATAGGAGCATTAATTCAAGCACACAATTTACGCGTAAGTTTTCATCCCAATCAATTTACACTATTTACAAGCGACAAACCACATATTACAAATAATGCCATTACAGATATGACCTATCATTATAACGTGTTAAATGCTATGGGAATTGCAGATTCTTCCTACATTAATATCCATGTAGGTGGCGCGTATGGAAATAAGGAGAAGGCAATCGAACGTTTTCATGAAAACATACAACAACTTCCTTACCATATAAAAAGACAAATGACTCTTGAAAATGACGATAAAACATATACAACTTCTGAAACTTTGGCTATTTGTCAAAAAGAAAAAATCCCTTTCGTGTTCGATTATCATCATCACATAGCGAACCTTTGTAATGAACCGCTAGAAGAATTACTTCCTATGATATTTAAAACTTGGTCACATACAAATGTCCTTCCTAAAGTTCATATTTCTTCTCCTAGATCTGAAAAAGAATTTAGGGCCCACGCAGATTATATTGATTTAGAGTTTATTAAACCTTTTTTGCACATTACAAAAAAAATTGATCATGATTTCGATATTATGATTGAAAGTAAACAAAAGGATTTAGCACTTCTTCAGTTAATAGATGAAATCGCTTCTATAAGAGGGATAAAAAGAAAAAACGGCGCAACGTTACAATGGTAATTTGTAACACTGCGCTATTTTTTCAAAAAAAGTAATTCTTATAGCAAAAAACATCCTAATTTATATGCTATTATTTAAATTAGCATTTTCCCCCTGCGATTCAACTTTATTGAAACGGAGTCATAATATGATTAATCAAAAAAAATATGTACAATTTGTCATGATGTATATAATTATATTTTCTCTTTGGATATTCCTTATCCCTAGGGATTTAAATATAAAAGAAATTGGAATTCTCTTCTTATTTTGGTTTGCTACACTCTTTTCTTGCTATTGCTTATATAAAGCAATTAAAAAGATGAAGCACGGTGACAAACTATTTTGGGTTCTAGTACTATGCACTTGTATATGTGGATTAGCTATGGAGATAACTTTATTTCTTCATTCACTTTCTATATATGATCAAGTCATATTCTCATATAAGGCATTGCCTTTTTTCATCATACAATATATTTTGCTCTTTTCTGGCTTTGCTATAAAGTTTATAAAACATTACTCTATTAGAGGCCTTGCACAATTTTCATTCGACAGCATCTTTATTTTTATTATGAATATTTATTTTACCTTAACCTTTATTTTAGATATTTCAAGCTTTCGTATGTTAACGAAGGACACGTGGATTTTGATTGGGTATTTTATTGCACAATCATTAGTAATTTACGCCGTTATTAGTCTATATAGAAGAGAACAATATTCTTCTAGTAGAATTTCGTTAATTATCGGCTTTACTATCATACTTGTACACGGATATATACACCTATTCCAGTTAAACTCAGGAATGAAACCTTCTTCTGAAGTCTCTTACTTAATACATACTGCTTCAATTTTATTAATCGGTTTATCATCCATACTATATATTTTGGATAAACCCATGCAACATGAAACGAAAGCGAAATATTATCGATTCGATTATGTGCGCTTTATATTACCATATTTCAGTATAATCATTACCTTTGCCTTTATTCTTATTCAACCTTGGGATGATAAGTTCATGTTAATCGGTCTCGTATTATCACTCATCTTATTATTCCTACGACAACTTTACATGTGGAAAGATAATCAAGTACTAATCGATACGTACGAACAGTTGACTACACAACTAGAAGGGAAAGTTGAAGAAGGTGCATCTGCGTTATCAAAAAGTGAACAACGTTATACATCTTTATTCGAAGATCATCCTGATGCCGTTTTCTCTTTAAATATGAATGGCATTTTTCAACAATCTAATAAGGCTTGTGAAAGCTTATTTACTGCCTACTATTGTGAAGTCGAAAGCTATTCCCTTCTACACTTTATTGATTTAAAAGACCATGATCTACTAAAGAGAGCTTTACAAATAACTAAAGAAGGTAGACCACAAACTTTAGAGGTTCGTACAAAAGAAAAAGAAGGCTACTACTATTACCTTCACATTACACTCATCCCTACTTTCATAAATAAAGAAGTTGTTGGGATGTTCGGCATAGCACGTGATATTACAACTTTATATGAAAAACAAAAACAAGTAGAACATTTAGCCTTTCATGATGCACTTACAGGACTACCGAATCGCCGGAAATTCGAAAAAGATTTAAAAACGATTTTAAATACAGCTCAAAACAACACTAATGACGTTGCGGTCATGTTCCTCGACTTAGATCGATTTAAAAAAATTAACGATCGACTCGGCCATGATGTTGGGGATCTATTATTAATTGAAGTAGCAAAAAGATTACGTGGATGTTTGCGTTCAAAAGATATCGTTGCCCGCCAAGGCGGAGATGAATTTACGATTCTATTACCAGATATGTACTCTGAAAAAAGTGCTTCTTTTATAGCTGAACAAATTTTAACTATCTTAAATAAGCCTTACTTTATTAAAGATGAAGAACTTTCTGTTACACCGAGTATCGGAATTGCAATGTACCCTGACTACGGAACCGATGTAACCGAATTAATGAAAAATGCAGATATGGCTATGTATCGAGCAAAGGCAAATGGAAAAAACAGATTCGTTTTCTTCTCAAAAGAAATGAGTATTGCTCAAAATGAAATACACTTCCTAGAAGGTGAGCTTTCAAAAGCACTACAACAAAATGAATTTTTCCTTGAATACCAGCCACAAGTAAACACAAAAACAAAACAAATTATCGGTTTTGAGGCGTTAATTCGTTGGAAACACCCAAAACTCGGAATTGTATCACCTGCCCAATTCATCCCTCTAGCAGAGGAGACAGGATTTATTATTGAACTTGGTAACTGGATTTTACGTACCGCCTGCTTAGAAGCAAAAAAGTGGCATAACCAAGGATTTTCTCACTTAAAGGTTGGTGTAAATTTATCTGTTGTTCAATTTAATCACGCAAATTTAATATCAACTATTTCAAAATTCTTGGAAGAAACAGAACTAAAGCCGGAAGCGCTAGATATTGAGATTACGGAAAGTATCGCAATTAATCAAAATCATTCTGTAATTGCTAAACTAGAAGAACTTCAAAATCTCGGTATCCAAATTTCAATTGATGACTTTGGAACTGGTTATAGTTCTTTAGCTTATTTAACGAAATATCCAATCAATACATTAAAAATTGCTCGAGAATTTATTTGTGGAATTACAAATAGCCCTTTAGAAGAAGCCATTATCGCTTCCATTATTACGCTATCAAAAGAATTAAATTTAGAGGTTATTGCGGAAGGTGTAGAAACAGAAGAACAATGGAAGTTTTTACACGAGCAAAACTGTGACCACATTCAAGGATTCCTCTTTAGCAAACCTGTTTCTAGTAAAGATGTTTGGATGTTACTCAACGAAAAAACAACCGTCTAAGTAAGACGGTTGTTTTTTAATATTCAAAAGGTAGATCTGAAGCTAATTGTACCTCTTGATTATTATGAGAAATTACCTGGCTTTTCTCTAAAGCTGTATCTCCTAATGAAATACCCCATGCCATCGCTAACGTTAATAGACTACCAATAAGTAGTTTTTTCATATTCCATCACCCACATTTTTTCTTTTAATATATCATGAAAATTTATCCATACCGTATGCAATTATGCATATCCATTTTTTAGGGTGTTATCTGTTGATTTTATTTGCAAGCGCTTCTTTATATACATGCATTTCTAATATATCAAAAAAGAAACTTGCTTTCTTATATGCATCTTCAATCTCTGCCCTATCATGCTCTAACTTCTCTAGGCATTCACCTCTTTGATAGTATAGCTGTCCAATTAATGCCATACTATTAATCCGGCACGATATTTCAATCGCTTTATTCACTTGATAAAGTGCTTCTTCATATTGGTTATCTAAGTATAATGCTTTCGCGTGATTATATCTTACCTTCACATCGAATTCTTCATTATTATGCAATGTTTCTACTTGCTTTAATATATCCTCAAATAACTCAATACTCTTCTTAAAATAGCCATTTTCAGCATAAATATTTGCAATCGCATTTTCTATATAAAGATTTTGATACACATCTATTCCCGTTAATTGTTGATTTAGTAGCTTTTTTAACTCTAGAATACAATATTCATAATCAATCTTCTTTAGCACATACGCAGATACATGATATTGCCATTGAAGAAACTGCTGAAACTCAGGATGATACTCTTCCTTTTTCAGCTCATTCCATACTTTATTATAAATCTCTTTATATTTCTTTTGCTTAAGAAGTATAATAATTCGATCTTTAAACTGCTTTTTCCTCTCGATATCGGAATAAATGAGTACCTCATAAAAATGAATAATGGGAACTTGTAACTTCGCTGCGATACCTTGCAATATATCCATACTTGGGTATACCGCGCCCGATTCAATTCTGCTCACTTCCGATTGATGACATACATTATCGGAGAGTTGTTTCTGTGTTAATCCTCTCATTACCCTAATTTTCTTTATTTCGCTTCCTAATTTTTCTGCATGCATACTTACTCACCATCCCATTATAACAATCTAATTTTTTAAGTTGTCATACCACTACAATAATGTGAATTCGACAATTTTTGATATGAAATAATGCATAATATATATAAAATTCGGCAAATTCCTCATACAATTCATCTCACATACACAATACAAGATTAGGAGTGTTATAGATGAATTATAGAAAACTTGCTAGTGCTTTCGTTACATTCGGTCTTCTTTGTCCTTTATCAACAGAAGCTATTCACGCTCAAGAATTAGATAAAAATGAAGTGAAAGTTGAAATTGCTCAGCCTGGTTTAACAATCGGAAAATTAACACAACCTCAAAACGATACAAAAGAGAATATTGCTAAAAAGTATTTAAAAGGTGCGGTAAATGGGGCTAAAGCTCAACAAGAGCAAGTTACTACTGAAAAGAATGTCGATTTTCAACCTACAAATACAGAAACAAAAGAAAATCAAACCGAATTACGCCTTGCACAAACATACAAAAACTATAAAGTATATGGTCAAGACCTCATTGTAAAAGTAGATAAAAATGGAGTAATTACAACTGTTAGTGGTAAAGTTGCCCAAAATTTAGACCAACAACTTAATCTTACTATAACAAATTTTTTGTCGAAAAATGAAGTAAAATCTAAATTACGTAATATACTTCAAATTCCAAGTGATGCGACAGAAACAGAATTTTCTAGCGAAACGGTAGTTTATACGAAAAAAGATGGGCACTATACATACGCAACGGTCCTTACATTTACTTATGAAAACAATGAACAAGTTATAAACGGAAATGTAATCATGGACTTACAAACTGGTGAAGTACTTTTCCAAGAAAAGTTTATTAAAAATAAAGAAAATAAAACTATTAATCAAGTAACAGCACCTAAACTATCACCAGCGAAAGAACAAGGAACTGGGAAAAATGCGCTACAAGAAAATGTATTATTTAATATCGCAAAAGGTACTGACGGAAAATTTTATTTAGCTGATTTATCCCGTGGAAATGGTATTTATATTTATAACGCAGACTATGCTGACTCTCTTGGTGGCGATAGCCAAGCCGGTTATCCAGGGACACTTATTTCAAGTAACACTTCGAACTTTGCAGATAAAGAAGCAGCTGGTGTTATGAAAAACATGAGTAATATTTACGACTATTTTAAGAAAGAACATAATCTAAAAAGTTACGATAATAAAGATTCAAAAGTTGTTGCTAGCGTCCACGGATTTGATTCTACTGAAGTTAGTGATGGTGTAAAAGAAAACTATGTAAATGCGTTTTGGCATCCAGGTTGGAATCAAATGGTCTTTGGTGACGGGCTAAATGGAAAATTAACCTCTGCTCTTGACGTAACAGCCCATGAATTTGGACATGCTGTATTTAGTGGTACGACGAAAAATAAAATTGTGCGATATCCAAGTGCTGAAACATCTGCGCTAAATGAAGGTCTAGCAGATTTTTGGGGTACACAAATAGAATATTACGTAAAGAAAGATAAAGGAAATTGGATTATGGGTGATACGTTAGGTGGTCTAACAATTCGTGACATCCCAGGTGAAATTGGTGACGGCGGCAACAAACTATATACAAACTTACAAGATTTCTATAATGATGGAAATAATCAAGAATCTCATGTGAATTCCGGAATCATTAGCCATGTATTATATCAATTAGCTGAAGGTAAAACGTATAACGGTATATCTGTTCAAAGACAAGGAAATGAAAAAGTAAGTAAAGTTGTTATGCGTGCATTGCAAAACTACGCAACTTCAGCAGAAGATTTTGAATCACTTCAATCTCACATTGTACAAGCTGCAAAAGACTTATATGGTAATACGACAGCAACAGAATTCGAAAAGGCTTTCCAAGCACATGGATATAAAGCACTAGCAAAAATTAATAAAGTAGTAGAAGTACAACAAGGAAAATAAGAAAAAAAGAAGTTTACCGACTATAGGTAAACTTCTTTTTATATCCATCCCTTTTCTTCCGCAATTGTAATTGCCTCAATTCTATTTTTCGCGTCGAGCTTCGTTAACACTTCGGAAATATAATTACGTACTGTACCCGGTGAAAGATAAAGTGTTTTCGCAATTTCATTTGCCGTCTTTCCTTCTTTAGCAAGTAACAATACTTCTTTTTCACGATCTGATAATGGATTTTGCTCCTGCCATAAACCAAACATTAAATCTTGAGAAACCTCTCGTTTTCCCTTCATTACATTACGAATTGCTGCGGCTAAATCTTCACTCGGGCTATCTTTTAACAAATATCCGTGCACACCAGCTTTCATCGCCCTTTCAAAATACCCTGGCCTTGCAAATGTTGTTAAAATCATTACTTTGCATAATGATTTTTCTTTCTTTAAAGTTTCAGCAACATCCAATCCACTTTGAATCGGCATTTCAATATCCATAATACTTATATCCGGCTCTAACGATTCAATTAATTTTAACGCCTCTTCCCCGTTCGCAGCTTGCCCAATCACTTCCATATCATCTTCTAAATCAAGTAGGGCTCCTAATGCACCACGAAGCATCCGTTGATCTTCTGCAATAATAATTCGAATCATGCCCTCACCTCATCTTTTCCTGTTCTAATGACAACTGGTACTTTTACTGTTAATAGCGTCCCCGGATTAATCGTATCTAGCTCCACTAGACCGTCAATTAAGGCAATTCGTTCCTTTATACCACGAATGCCGTTTCCATCATGATTTTGCTCCTCTAAACCGACGCCATTATCTTCTACTTTTAAAATCAATTCACCTTGTGATTCTAATATAGAAACAATGCACACTGTCGCCTTACTATGCTTCACTACATTCGTAACTGCCTCACGTAAACACATACCTAAAATATTTTGCTCGATTGGCGATAACGAACTAGAATTAGCCTCCTGCTTTACTTCTAATTCAATATTGGCAGCTTGCAAAATCGCTTTTATTTGCTCAAGTTCTTCTTCCACTGTAATCATACGCATATCAGAAATTAATTCTCTCAGCTGTTTTAAAGCGGTACGAGATGTTTGTGTAATTTCCTTCGCTTCCATACTTGCACGATCTGGATTTTTCACAATTAACTTCTCCACGAGCTGACTTTTCAAAGTAATAAGAGATAATGTGTGTCCTAACGTGTCATGAAGATCTCTTGCAATTCGCTGGCGCTCTTCACGTTTTACTAAGTCTTTAATTTGTTCATTTGCTTCGTTTAATTGATTTTTCAACATCTTTTTCTGATTAAAATTACGCATTCCAAATGGCGTAAGAAGCATTAAAATAAACATTGGAACTATATTCACTAAACTTGTAGTTGTTAACTGCTTAAAATATACGAATATAAAGGATCCAAGCATTGTAATCAACAGTCCTAACAACACTCGAAATACTTTCTTACTTGGCGCAAAGCCCATCGCACTTGCAGTAAAAAAACCAAAAAATATCATAAAGGCATTATAAAATAAGGCAAATAAAAAGATGAGTACCATTTGAATACATGCCCATAAAATGAACGTCTTATTAACAAAATAAAGTTGACGGTATGTGATAATAAAAAGCACCAACATACCGCTCCCTATCCCAAGTTTCCACCCTGATACCTGCGTTAGATGGTAAATCGGAAATAACAGATATACTAACCACATATACGGGAAGAAACCCATATGTTTCGGAAAAATCTCAATCCTCTTCTTCTCTATCATTTATACCGCTTCCTGTCTTTTTCTTATATATATTGATACTACAACAAATATAAGGAAATAACCTCCTAGTACCGCGATATTTTCCCATCCAATTGATTTTCCAGCTACAATATCCCATGCCCCGCTACCAAAATGATATGTTGGTGTCCATTCTCCAATAGTTCTTAATACTTTTGGGAATACTTCAATTGGCATCCATAATCCGCCAACTACAGCTAAGCTCATATTTAAAATATTAGCCAGGCCAGCAGCTGCATCCGCCTTTTTGATTGAACCTATTACTGTTCCGAGTGCTAAAAATGGTGTCACGCCTAATAATAACCATAATCCGGCACCAATCCATTGACCTACTGTTAACTCGACATTATTAATTAATATTCCTGCCATAAAAATAACTAAGATTGAAAAAGCATTCACTACTGTTTGAGCAATAATCTTTGCTGCTAAATATGCTCCCTCTGGAAGTGGTGTAATTTTTAAAAGATGTGTCCATCCTTGCCCTTTTTCCTGAGAAAGTCTCACACCGAAACTAAAAAGTGCAGTCCCTACAATACTGAAAGTCGCCATTGAAATTAAATAATGAGCTTTCCAAGCATCTCCGTTTTGTGGGACTTGAATAACATTTGTGAAAATATAGTAAAACATAACTGGCATTAATAATGAGAAAAAGATAAATAATTTATTACGGAACGTACGCAAAACCTCTATTTTACATTGCATCCATAGTGCTCTCATGCGATTTCCCCCTTCTGATTTGCGACAAACTGTTCAAATGCTTCGTCGAGACTTCCACGTTCAACTGAAATATCAGTTACAGGTAGGTTCTTTTGATAAATTGCTTGTAACGTGGCATCAGTATCCTCCGTTGTTAAAATAATCCGCCCCTCATTTGACTGTACTCCTGTTACATTCGGCAATTCCTTTAACAAGCCCATAGGGATACTTTCTTTCGAATAAAACGAAATCGTTTTTCGAGAAATCGTCGCTTTCATTTCATCTGGCGTACCATCTGCGATGATCTTTCCGTTCGCAAATAATAAAATCCGATCTGCTAAAGCATCTGCCTCTTCTAAATAGTGCGTCGTTAAAATAATCGTTTTCCCTTCACTTGCTAACTTTCTAATCGTTTCCCAAAATGTTTTTCGAGACGTAATATCCATTCCAACTGTCGGCTCATCTAAAAATAACAACTCTGGATTTCCTGCAAGTGCCAGTGCAAAATTTAACCTTCTCTTTTGACCACCTGATAACTTTTCACATCTTTGTTTTCGCTCTGATTCTAAATTTGATAACTGAAGTAATGTTTCTTTCGCTACTGGATTCGTATAATAACTACGGAATAACTCAATTGCCTCATCTACCGTGATACTATCAATCACACTTACTTCTTGCAGCATCGCACCAAGGCTATTACGAACATCTCTATGCTTCGGACTCTTTCCAAATATAGAGACATTCCCTTCTGTCGGATCTTTTAACCCGAGCATCATTGAAATTGTCGTTGTTTTCCCCGCACCATTTGGACCGAGTAATGCTACTATTTGCCCTTTATTTACATGAAATGAAACGTTATTTACTGCTTTTTTATGTTTAAATGTTTTAGAAACACCATTTACTTCAATAATCTTTTCCATCTCTCCACCCCCGCTGTTTCTTATATTTACATTGTATGCGCTGGAAAAGTTAGGAAACAGTATGATGCGTCATGACATCCATATGACAATTGTCATGTATTCTTTATGAGAGGAATCAACCCTTATACCGCACGCGAGTAGCAGTACAAAAATAAACATGATACAATCGGATAAGACATATATTCGAGGAAGGACAGTGGTTTTCATGATTATTCGTAATGAACAAGATTTAGAAGGTTTACGAAAAATCGGCCGCATCGTTGCACTTGCACGCGAAGAAATGAAAAAACAAGCGAAGCCAGGTATGACAACGAAAGAGCTTGATTTAATTGGTAAAAAAGTATTAGACGAGAACGGTGCTATTTCAGCGCCTGAAAAAGAATATAAATTCCCAGGTGTAACTTGCATTAGTGTAAACGAAGAAGTTGCTCACGGCATTCCAAGCGATCGCATATTAAAAGAAGGCGATTTAGTAAACGTAGACGTATCGGCAGCACTTGACGGCTATTATGCAGATACAGGTATCTCATTTGTTCTTGGAGAAGATGAAGAAAAAGAAAAACTTTGCCAAGCTGCAGTAGACTCTTTTTGGGAAGCAATGAAAAAAGTAAAAGCTGGCTCAAAACAAAATCAAATTGGTCGTGCTGTTTCTAACTTTGCACATAAAAGTGGATATAATGTAATCCAAAACTTAACTGGTCACGGTATTGGTCTTAGCTTACACGAAGCTCCAAACCACATCTTAAGCTACTATGATCCAATGGATAATGCGCTTCTAAAAGACGGTCTTGTTATCGCTGTAGAACCATTCATCTCTATGAAAGCTGATCATATCATTGAGCGCGGTGATGATGGTTGGACATTCGTTACACCAGATAAAAGCCTTGTTGCACAATGTGAACATACAGTTGTCGTCACTCGTGGCGAGCCAATTATTTTAACTCAACTATAATCAAAAATAGCCGTTTTGTAGATTCCTTCTACTAAAGCGGCTGTTTTTTTATTATTTTTAAGTATGTAACATCCATATAAACAGAAAGCTTATACAAATAAAAAGGTGATACATCAAAGTATCACCTTTTTAACGGGGTGAGGCTGTCCAAAAGTACGGAAAACTCTTGAACAGCCTCGTATTTTCATATGGATGCCTTACATATATCACTGATGATAATTATGAAATGCGGAAACATAGTTACCATCACATGATTCAAACAAAACAAAAGAAAAGAAATCCTATAACGGATCTCTTTTCCCTACATAATCTAAAGTTTGGGTACACTAGATTCATGCAATGTAGGAGCCTTCAAAACAGAAAGCGATCCTTCATTTAAAATGATAGCATACATATATCCGCTAAAGATATGCAAATGTGCATATAGCGTTTTTTATTTCTCAACATACATTTATTGAAAATTAAGATATATAAAGGTAAAATAAGGTCGTTATCCGTCTTCTTTTGTCAGTCAGAGAGAATAGAAGAATGGGAGAGGAAAAAATGAGAAAATCACTGAAACAAAAAATAGTAAGCTCCTTGCTTGCTGTATCGCTCGCCGTTAGCTTAGCTCCAATCGGACAAGCAAAAGCTGATTCCACGTCAGAAATTACACAGACTCCACCTATTACAAAACAAGTTGATGCAAACCGCGCCATCGAGCATATCCGTTTCTTATCCGAAACAATCGGTCCCCGTCCAGGTGGTACAAAATCAGAAGAATGGGCTTCTCGCTATATTGGTATGAAGCTTAAGTCAATGGGATATGAAGTAGAGTATCAACCCTTTCAAGTTCCGGATCAATACGTTGGATTTATCGAATCACCATTAGAGGCAAAGCGTAATTGGCAAGCTGGTGCTGCTCCCAATTCACTAATTTCTACAGAAGCTGTTACAGCTCCGCTTATCTTTGTTCAAGGTGGTACAAAATTGGACGATATTCCAAATGAGGTAAACGGAAAAATTGTTTTATTCGAAAGAGGTGCCACAGTAGCAGATTATAATAAACAAGTTGAAAATGCTGTTAGTAAAGGGGCAAAAGGTGTTCTTTTATACAGTTTAATTGGAGGTCGTGGAAACTACGGACAAACCTTTAATCCTCGCTTAACTAAAAAGCAGTCTATCCCTGTCTTTGGTCTTGCTTATGCTCAAGGAAATGCGTTTAAAGAAGAAATCGCTAAAAAGGAGACAACAATTCTTTCCCTAAAAGCGAGACATGAATCTAATTTAACATCCCTAAATGTCATCGCTAAAAAGAAACCAAAAAATAGTACAGGTAATGAAAAAGCTGTCGTTGTAAGTTCACACTATGATAGTGTCGTTGGAGCACCTGGGGCAAATGATAATGCTTCTGGTACAGGATTAGTATTAGAATTAGCTCGTGCTTTTCAAAATGTAGAAACTGATAAAGAAATTCGTTTTATTGCTTTTGGTTCTGAGGAAATCGGCTTACTTGGCTCTGATTATTATGTTAATAGTCTGTCCCAAAAGGAACGCGATCGAATTTTAGGTGTTTTTAACGCAGACATGGTTGCAACGAATTATGATAAAGCAAAGAATTTATATGCAATGACTCCTGATGGCTCGACAAACCTTGTAACAGATGCTGCCTTACAAGCAGGTAAACAATTAAATAATGATCTCGTTCTTCAAGGGAAATTTGGCTCTAGTGATCACGTACCATTTGCTGAAGTGGGTATTCCTTCTGCACTATTTATTTGGATGGGCGTCGATAGTTGGAATCCATTAATCTATCATATCGAAAAGGTATATCACACGCCTCAAGATAACGTATTTGAGAACATTTCACCAGAACGTATGAAAATGGCATTAGAGGTCATTGGAACCGGTGTCTATAATACCCTTCAGCCTGCCATGAAAACAGGACAAAAAGCTGCTTAATACTATTTCAAGCTACCGATTAATCGGTGGCTTTTTATTAAGGAAAAATAAATATGTATAACAGCATATTTATTACATAGCGTTCTTACCAAAAAAACATTAATGTATTAATTAAAGTATATTAATTATACGATTTATTGTGCATAATATAAAACGTAATATATTAATGTGGTTACATTATTGAATGGTATTACCATGTAGAATAAAAATTGTAATAATAGTAATTACATCTAATAAAGAAGGCTTTCTACTATGAAAAAATTATTCTTGCAGTTGTGTTAGCTTTAACAGTTATTTTAGGAACAAATGCTTTTATTCCTGAAACAAACGCTGATGCAGCTACTCACGAGCAAAGCTTTACAAAATACTATTTCTAAATTAGCCATAAAAATGGCTATGCATTCATCCAAAACTTAACGGAACATGGTCATTGATCTTAAATCACATGAGATACCACACCACATTCTAAGCTTATGACCCAATGGATAATAGACTTATTGAAAGCGGTTTCGTTATTACTTTAGAGCCGCTTATCTCTATGAAAGCTGACCATATTATTCGGCCGCTGATTGAGCCCAACCTGAAATTGTTCTCTTTTTTCTATAAAAAAACCCTTCAGGTTGCATTCTTCCCTTCACTTTATCGTGAAGTGTTTTTGAATACTTACCTAAAGGGCGTAATATCAATAGTAATTTTTTAATTTGTCTGCTACTCAGATTACAGTGTAATCAATAATCTAAATCTTTTTTATTATTTTATTCGCTGACGAGCGAGTAGGATTCCACCTAAAAGGAATAATACAATACCTCCAAGAATTGAACTCATTTCTGCTGATGTTCCTCCTGTGTTAGGAAGTAATGTTGGCTTATCATTTTCTGTAGTAGGTGGAACTTTTGAATCGCTATTTTTGTCTGTATTTGTGTTTGGATCTGTACTTGGATCTTTTGGATCTGTCTTGCTTGGATCTTTTGGATCTACACCTGGTTCGTCCTTGATTTTTGTATTCGTGATGTCATAACCATTTACTTCGGATTTGTATCCCGCTACTGGTTGTTCTTTCACTTCATACTTGTACGCTACTCCGTTTGCATCATATACTTGTAGTTTTTCAAACGTGTACTTCCAGTTTGTTGCCGCGCTTACTTCTTTCGTGTCAATAACTTTTCCATTTTGTAATAAGTCTACTTTGATGGATACTGGACGATCTATTGCGTTGTTATCATCCCAGACTTTCTTACCACTGATTTCTGTTGTTTCTGTATTTTTGTAAGTGTTCGTAATTGTTGTTCCTTCTACTTTTGTTTCATATCCATTTACTTTTACTTCACTTACTGTGTACGTGTATTCATTTCCTTGTTCATCGTACTTTGGTAGATCTTTGAAGTCGAAACTCCAGTTACCATCCTTATCAGCCTTCACTTCTTTTGTTTGGAACTCTGCTCCATTTTGAAGTAATTGAACTGTGATGCCTTCTGGACGTGTGTTGAACTTATTGTTGTAGTCTTCCCAAACTTTCTTACCACTAAGTTCTGTTGTTTCCGTATTCTTGTAAATGTTTGTAATCGTTGTTCCTTCTACTTTTGTTTTATATCCGTTCACTTTTACTTCATTTACTGTGTACGTGTACGCATTTCCTTGTTCATCGTACTTTGGTAGATCCTTGAAGTCGAAACTCCAGTTACCATCCTTATCAGCCTTCACTTCTTTCGTTTGGAACTCGGTTCCATTTTGAAGCAATTGAACTGTGATACTTTCTGGACGTGTGTTGAACTTATTGTTGTAGTCTTCCCAGACTTTCTTACCACTTAGTTCTGTTGTTTCTGTATTTTTGTAAGTGTTCGTGATTGTTGTTCCGTCCACTTTTGTTTTATATCCGTTCACTTTTACTTCATTTACTGTGTACGTGTACGCATTTCCTTGTTCATCGTACTTTGGTAGATCTTTGAAGTCGAAACTCCAGTTACCATCCTTATCAGCCTTCACTTCTTTTGTTTGGAACTCTGCTCCATTTTGAAGTAATTGAACTGTGATGCCTTCTGGACGTGTGTTGAACTTATTGTTGTAATCTTCCCAAACTTTTTTACCACTAAGTTCTGTTGTTTCTGTATTTTTGTAAGTGTTCGTGATTGTTGTTCCGTCCACTTTTGTTTCATATCCGTTCACTTTTACTTCATTTACTGTGTACGTGTACGCATTTCCTTGTTCATCGTACTTTGGTAGATCTTTGAAGTCGAAACTCCAGTTACCATCCTTATCAGCCTTCACTTCTTTTGTTTGGAACTCTGCTCCATTTTGAAGTAATTGAACTGTGATGCCTTCTGGACGTGTGTTGAACTTATTGTTGTAATCTTCCCAAACTTTTTTACCACTAAGTTCTGTTGTTTCTGTATTTTTGTAAGTGTTCGTGATTGTTGTTCCGTCCACTTTTGTTTCATATCCGTTCACTTTTACTTCATTTACTGTGTACGTGTACGCATTTCCTTGTTCATCGTACTTTGGTAGATCTTTGAAGTCGAAACTCCAGTTACCATCCTTATCAGCCTTCACTTCTTTTGTTTGGAACTCTGCTCCATTTTGAAGTAATTGAACTGTGATGCCTTCTGGACGTGTGTTGAACTTATTGTTGTAGTCTTCCCACACTTTCTTACCACTTAGTTCTGTTGTTTCTGTATTTTTGTAAGTGTTCGTGATTGTTGTTCCGTCCACTTTTGTTTCATATCCGTTCACTTTTACTTCATTTACTGTGTACGTGTACGCATTTCCTTGTTCATCGTACTTTGGTAGATCTTTGAAGTCGAAACTCCAGTTACCATCCTTATCAGCCTTCACTTCTTTTGTTTGGAACTCTGCTCCATTTTGAAGTAATTGAACTGTGATGCCTTCTGGACGTGTGTTGAACTTATTGTTGTAATCTTCCCAAACTTTTTTACCACTAAGTTCTGTTGTTTCTGTATTTTTGTAAGTGTTCGTGATTGTTGTTCCTTCTACTTTTGTTTCATAGTCTTTCACTTTTACTTCACTTACTGTGTACACGAACTCATTTCCTTGTCCATCGTACTTTGGTAGATCTGGGAAACTGAAAGTCCAGTTACCTTTTTCATCAGCTTTCACTTCTTTTGTTTGGAACTCTGTTCCATTTTGAAGCAATTGAACCGTAATACTTTCTGGGCGTTTACCAAACTTGTTGTTGTAGTCTTCCCAGACTTTCTTACCACTTAGTTCTGTTTTGTCCGTATTCTTGTAAGTGTTCGTAATCGTTGTTCCTTCTACTTTTGTTTCGTAGTCTTTCACTTTTACTTCACTTACTGTGTACTTGAATTCATTTCCTTGTCCATCGTACTTTGGTAGATCTTTGAAGCTGAAAGTCCAGTTGCCTTCTTTATCAGCTGTATCAACTTTCACTTCTTTTGTTTGGAACTCTGTTCCATTTTGAAGCAATTGAACCGTGATGCTTTCCGGACGTGTCTTGAATTGGTTGTTGTAGTCTTCCCAGACTTTCTTACCACTTAGTTCTGTTGTTTCTGTATTTTTGTAAGTGTTCGTGATTGTTGTTCCTTCTACTTTTGTTTCGTAGTCTTTCACTTTTACTTCACTTACTGTGTACTTGAATTCATTTCCTTGTCCATCGTACTTTGGTAGATCTTTGAAGTCGAAACTCCAGTTACCATCCTTATCAGCTTTCACTTCTTTCGTTTGGAACTCTGTTCCATTTTGAAGCAATTGAACCGTAATACTTTCTGGGCGTGTTTTGAACTGGTTGTTGTAGTCTTCCCAGACTTTCTTGCCACTTAGTTCTGTTTTATCCGTATTCTTGTAAGTGTTCGTAATCGTTGTTCCTTCTACTTTTGTTTCATAGTCTTTCACTTTTACTTCACTTACTGTGTACACGAACTCATTTCCTTGTCCATCGTACTTTGGTAGATCTGGGAAACTGAAAGTCCAGTTACCTTTTTCATCAGCTTTCACTTCTTTTGTTTGGAACTCTGTTCCATTTTGAAGCAATTGAACCGTAATACTTTCTGGGCGTTTACCAAACTTGTTGTTGTAGTCTTCCCAGACTTTCTTACCACTTAGTTCTGTTTTGTCCGTATTCTTGTAAGTGTTCGTAATCGTTGTTCCTTCTACTTTTGTTTCGTAGTCTTTCACTTTTACTTCACTTACTGTGTACTTGAATTCATTTCCTTGTCCATCGTACTTTGGTAGATCTTTGAAGCTGAAAGTCCAGTTGCCTTCTTTATCAGCTGTATCAACTTTCACTTCTTTTGTTTGGAACTCTGTTCCATTTTGAAGCAATTGAACCGTAATACTTTCTGGGCGTTTACCAAACTTGTTGTTGTAGTCTTCCCAGACTTTCTTACCACTTAGTTCTGTTGTTTCTGTATTTTTGTAAGTGTTCGTGATTGTTGTTCCTTCTACTTTTGTTTCGTAGTCTTTCACTTTTACTTCACTTACTGTGTACTTGAGTTCATTTCCTTGTCCATCGTACTTTGGTAGATCTTTGAAGCTGAAAGTCCAGTTGCCTTCTTTATCAGCTGTATCAACTTTCACTTCTTTTGTTTGGAACTCTGTTCCATTTTGAAGCAATTGAACCGTAATACTTTCTGGGCGTGTTTTGAACTGGTTGTTGTAGTCTTCCCAGACTTTCTTGCCACTTAGTTCTGTTTTATCCGTATTCTTGTAAGTGTTCGTAATCGTTGTTCCTTCTACTTTTGTTTCATAGTCTTTCACTTTTACTTCACTTACTGTGTACACGAACTCATTTCCTTGTCCATCGTACTTTGGTAGATCTGGGAAACTGAAAGTCCAGTTACCTTTTTCATCAGCTTTCACTTCTTTTGTTTGGAACTCTGTTCCATTTTGAAGCAATTGAACCGTAATACTTTCTGGGCGTTTACCAAACTTGTTGTTGTAGTCTTCCCAGACTTTCTTACCACTTAGTTCTGTTTTGTCCGTATTCTTGTAAGTGTTCGTAATCGTTGTTCCTTCTACTTTTGTTTCGTAGTCTTTCACTTTTACTTCACTTACTGTGTACTTGAATTCATTTCCTTGTCCATCGTACTTTGGTAGATCTTTGAAGCTGAAAGTCCAGTTGCCTTCTTTATCAGCTGTATCAACTTTCACTTCTTTTGTTTGGAACTCTGTTCCATTTTGAAGCAATTGAACCGTGATGCTTTCCGGACGTGTCTTGAATTGGTTGTTGTAGTCTTCCCAGACTTTCTTACCACTTAGTTCTGTTGTTTCTGTATTTTTGTAAGTGTTCGTGATTGTTGTTCCTTCTACTTTTGTTTCGTAGTCTTTCACTTTTACTTCACTTACTGTGTACTTGAATTCATTTCCTTGTCCATCGTACTTTGGTAGATCTTTGAAGTCGAAACTCCAGTTACCATCCTTATCAGCTTTCACTTCTTTCGTTTGGAACTCTGTTCCATTTTGAAGCAATTGAACCGTAATACTTTCTGGGCGTGTTTTGAACTGGTTGTTGTAGTCTTCCCAGACTTTCTTGCCACTTAGTTCTGTTTTATCCGTATTCTTGTAAGTGTTCGTAATCGTTGTTCCTTCTACTTTTGTTTCATAGTCTTTCACTTTTACTTCACTTACTGTGTACACGAACTCATTTCCTTGTCCATCGTACTTTGGTAGATCTGGGAAACTGAAAGTCCAGTTACCTTTTTCATCAGCTTTCACTTCTTTTGTTTGGAACTCTGTTCCATTTTGAAGCAATTGAACTGTGATGCTTTCTGGGCGTGTTTTGAACTGGTTGTTGTAGTCTTCCCAGACTTTCTTGCCACTTAGTTCTGTTTTATCCGTATTCTTGTAAGTGTTCGTAATCGTTGTTCCTTCTACTTTTGTTTCATAGTCTTTCACTTTTACTTCACTTACTGTGTACTGGAACTCATTTCCTTGTCCATCGTACTTTGGTAGATCTGGGAAACTGAAAGTCCAGTTACCTTTTTCATCAGCTTTCACTTCTTTTGTTTGGAACTCTGTTCCATTTTGAAGCAATTGAACTGTGATGCTTTCTGGGCGTGTTTTGAACTGGTTGTTGTAGTCTTCCCAGACTTTCTTGCCACTTAGTTCTGTTTTATCCGTATTCTTGTAAGTGTTCGTAATCGTTGTTCCTTCTACTTTTGTTTCATAGTCTTTCACTTTTACTTCACTTACTGTGTACTGGAACTCATTTCCTTGTCCATCGTACTTTGGTAGATCTGGGAAACTGAAAGTCCAGTTACCTTTTTCATCAGCTTTCACTTCTTTTGTTTGGAACTCTGTTCCATTTTGAAGCAATTGAACCGTAATACTTTCTGGGCGTGTTTTGAACTGGTTGTTGTAGTCTTCCCAGACTTTCTTGCCACTTAGTTCTGTTTTATCCGTATTCTTGTAAGTGTTCGTAATCGTTGTTCCTTCTACTTTTGTTTCATAGTCTTTCACTTTTACTTCACTTACTGTGTACACGAACTCATTTCCTTGTCCATCGTACTTTGGTAGATCTGGGAAACTGAAAGTCCAGTTACCTTTTTCATCAGCTTTCACTTCTTTTGTTTGGAACTCTGTTCCATTTTGAAGCAATTGAACTGTGATGCTTTCTGGGCGTGTTTTGAACTGGTTGTTGTAGTCTTCCCAGACTTTCTTGCCACTTAGTTCTGTTTTATCCGTATTCTTGTAAGTGTTCGTAATCGTTGTTCCTTCTACTTTTGTTTCATAGTCTTTCACTTTTACTTCACTTACTGTGTACTGGAACTCATTTCCTTGTCCATCGTACTTTGGTAGATCTGGGAAACTGAAAGTCCAGTTACCTTTTTCATCAGCTTTCACTTCTTTTGTTTGGAACTCTGTTCCATTTTGAAGCAATTGAACTGTGATGCTTTCTGGGCGTGTTTTGAACTGGTTGTTGTAGTCTTCCCAGACTTTCTTGCCACTTAGTTCTGTTGTTTCTGTATTTTTGTAAGTGTTCGTAATCGTTGTTCCTTCTACTTTTGTTTCATAGTCCTTCACTTTTACTTCACTTACTGTGTACGTGTACTCTTGTCCTTTTTCATCATACTTTGGAAGATCTTTGAAACTGAAATTCCAGTCGTCGACAGCCTTATCGCCTTTCACTTCTTGCGTTTTGAACTCTTTTTCATTTTGAAGCAATTGAACCGTAATGCTTTCTGGGCGTTTACCAAACTTGTTGTTGCTGTCTTTCCACGTCTTCGTTCCTGAAACAGATGTAGTTTTCACTTTATTCGAAATCGGTAGTTTAATTCCGTTTACAGCATCTGATGTAACTTCGAAACTTACTTTTGCTTGTGGATCAAAATCAATATAGTCTGGAGCTGAAACTTCTTTCACATAATATTTGCCTGGTGTTAAACCCTTGATTTCGATGATACCTTTTTCATCTGTTGTATATAGATCTCCAACTTGTTCACCCGACTCTTTATACAAATTAAATGAAACATTCGGTATTACTTTTTCTTCATCTTTATCAAGGTGCTTAACAATTTTTAGCGTTCCTTTTGGAACTCCTTCAGCACCACCGCCGGCTGTCCTATTTTCAACTGAGTGGCTATCCGATTCAGTAACTTTATCTTTATTATAAATTTGGTAATCAACCGTATAATCATTCTTAAAGAAATCTTGCATCTTTCCGGTATCCGTTATAGTAGATGTATAAGCAATCGAAAAGGAGGCAAGACGTGCTTTATCCTTATAAAGCACAACTTGAAATGAGTTTTCACCAGTAAAGGTAATCTTTCCATAACCTTTAGATTCAAACTCTTGCAGTGATAAGTACTGACGGCCTAGATAATTATCAATATCTATCCTAAAACTATCTTTATTAAGTATTTGACCTTCTCGTAAATTATCAGTCACAACAATATTATCACTTAACTCTTCTTTATTTAAGTTTGCATTTAAGAACCAACGCACCTCACCTGGCTTCCCTCTCATATCACCAGTTTTATAAAAAAACGGACCCTTTCCAGGATCTGTACCACCACCACTTGTTGGACCGGTAATTATTACAGCTTGCTTATCTAAATTTGTACCGAAATTGGTTTCAATCTCTTTCTTTTGATCTTCTCCTACATTAGCAGCTTGCACGTAAAAGTTTAAATATCCTTTAATATCTTCACGTGTATCTACTTTATCATTAAATGTACATACCACAGTACCTGAATTGACTGTACAAGTACCATAATCACCTAAATCAAACTTTGTGTCCAACCCTATTAATTCTGGAGGCAGTGTTAATGTTAGTGTGTCTCCTGGCTTCAGCCTAACTCCATTTTTTTCACTGAAATTTACAGTTACTTTAGTCTCTTGTCCAATAGAAAGGTTTGTTTTATCAATCTTAAAACTATCCACAAGTCCTACCGTATTTAACTCTTGTGCATTTGCTACAATACCTAAAAAACTCTGACCTATAGTAAACATGAAAATCATTATAATCGAAAAAATCGAAGTAACTCTTTTTAAATACATATTTTATGTTATCCTCCTATAAAATTAAAAATAGATAAATCCTGGTACAAACATACTATGACAAAGATTCTATTATTCAATGTCATTAAACTATTTTACTTAAATATTTTTGATAGCTATTATCATCTTTTTCTCTTTTTTCAACCCTTCTATTGCTTAGAAACTTGAAGTTTGAAGTTTGAAGTCTGACTTTTATATAGATTCATCTCATTTCTCCGACATGTCTAAACTATGTTATTTCTGGTCTATATTGTTTAACAAAAACAGATAAAGAAATTCAAATTACAAATACACATGGACGGACCCTAGAATAACTTCAAAGTCAGAAAAAGACAATTCGAAAAGCACTCACGATAAAACTCATGACAGTCTTTTGTCTTATTATGCCGTAGAGTTCTCGAAATTTCTTCACATCTAGCGCAAACGCTTGCTCTATAAATACAAAAAATTTCATTGCCGGAAAGTATGACCAAGCTACTTCACAGTAAATATACATTTGGTCAACTTCCTTACTTATCCTCCTAAAGAATAACAAGAAGTACCATCTATAATCGAAATTAGCATATCAGCCAAGGAAAGTTCGAACTGTGAAACATACTTGGATACTCGTGTTCTAAAAGATGTTATTGAAGATGCGTTTTCTGCCATTATAATTTGCGGTGAAATTGGCCATATGTTAAAGCCTTTTGTGTTTAGTTACACAGCCGACCTACACACCGAAACAAGTAGAACAAGAAGCGTTCCACCGCCAGCATTATATAATTAAAAACGCTCTGGATGAAGTATTGTTTGCCTATGCAAGATGATAGTCATATTCTCCAAATTTGAATACAGTGGACCGAATTTGGGGGTAAATAAAAAAGAGTATGATTGTCAACTGATTTCATGTAAATCGCATAGAAATACGAAATTCAGCCTTTTCATTTTTGGAGTATATAAATGAGTGTCGAGAAAAAACACTTTGCCTAATGGGTTCCATGGCTATGTCGAAGAATTAAAATGAGCTTATATATGATGATAATATCAAAACCGAGAGATTTATATCCTTTCATTATTTTTTATCAAATCATGAAAACTTCAATTGTACTATATGTACTATTTTAAACATATCCCCCTAGTTTCTTGACTAAGCTGGAAGTTTTCAAGATTAATTACTAATTGGTTAGATGAATTGGTATTTTAGTATTTGGCATAGCTGTAACAATGTTTTTTACAACAATCACACCATTTCCTAGTAACATTCCACCAACTAATAATACATATATGGATTTTTGATAATTTTACCCCCAACAGTCTATTATTCTAGAATCGTTACTAAAAATCAATAGTTAATTGGTATTTTACTATTTTCACTTCATCACCATAACATATATTTGTCACATGTATTTATATTAGAAAACTGAAATAAAAAAAAGAGACAGCTCTGCCATCTCTTTTTTATTTCAGTTTACCCTCATCAAGACGTACGTGAGGTTCTCCCCCATACGTCTTTTCGTTGATCTTCTTTCTTTGACATCTAATCAGTGTATAGGCTGATCAGATGTCTTTATATCAACTTGTATATCATTTCTAAACAAAAATAAGTATCTTTTCTTTTGTCTATTACATTTTTTCTGGTGCAGATACTCCTACGATTGCTAATGCATTTTGAAGTGTAGTGCGTACTGCTTTCATTAATTCGTAACGAGCTTTACTTAATTCTAAGTTATCTTGGTTTAATACTTTTTCTGCATTGTAGAAGCTGTGTAATGCTGCAGCTAATTCAAATGCATAGCTTGTAATGCGGTGTGGCAGACGTTTTTGCGCTGCATCCGCAACTACAGCTGGGAATTCACCAAGTTTTTTCAGTAACTCTACTTCTTTCTCAGAAGTAACAAGTTTGTAATTCACGTCTTCGCCTGTAGCTAATCCTAACTCTTCACCTTGACGAAGGATACTGCATACACGAGCATGAGCATATTGTGCATAGTATACTGGGTTTTCATTAGATTTTGATACAGCTAAGTCCATATCGAAGTCTAAATGAGAATCACCGCTACGCATTGCGAAGAAGTAACGCATTGCGTCCACGCCTACTTCTTCCATAAGCTCACGAAGTGTAACTGCTTTACCTGTACGCTTACTCATTTTCATTTTTTCACCATTTTGGTACAGTTGTACCATTTGGATGATTTCTACTTCAAGTGTTTCTTTATCGTAACCTAGCGCTTGAATAGCAGCTTTCATACGAGGAATGTAACCGTGGTGGTCAGCACCCCAAATGTTGATTAGCTTACCGAAACCACGCTCTAATTTATCACTGTGGTAAGCGATATCTGGCGTCAAGTATGTGTAAGAACCGTCATTTTTAATTAATACACGGTTTTTGTCGTCACCGTAAGTCATTGAACGGAACCAAGTTGCTCCGCCTTCTTCAAAGATTTCGTCACGCTCTTTTAATACAGCAAGAGCCTGATCAATTTTTCCGTTTTTGTATAATGATGTTTCTGAGAACCACACATCGAAGTTAACACGGAAGCTTGCTAAGTCTTTTTGAAGTTTTGCTAACTCATATTTTAAACCGTATGAACGATAGAATTCATAGCTTTCCTCTGCATCAGCTTTTGCATAACGATCGCCAAACTCTTCAGCTAAACGTTTACCGATTCCAATAATGTCCGCACCATGGTAACCGTCTTCTGGCATTTCTTTCTCTAAACCTAAAGCTTGCATGTAACGAGCTTCAACAGAAAGAGCTAAGTTATGAATTTGGTTACCAGCATCATTAATGTAGTACTCACGAGATACATCGTATCCTGCTTTTGCTAATACGTTACATAAAGTGTCACCTACTGCCGCACCACGTGCATGTCCTAAGTGAAGATCGCCTGTTGGATTCGCAGATACGAACTCAATTTGTACTTTTTCACCTTTACCAGTATTCGTTTCACCGTATGCTTCACCAGCGTTAACGATTGTTGGGATTAAGTCTGTTAAGTAGCTATTATCCATGTAGAAGTTAATAAAACCAGGACCAGCGATTTCAATCTTTTCAATAGAAGCTTTTGCTTTATCGAAGTTTGCAACTAATTCTTCTGCAATCATACGAGGTGCTTTTTTCGCAACGCGTGCAAGTTGCATTGCCATATTTGTAGAGAAGTCACCATTTGTTTTATCTTTTGGCGATTCTAATACAACGTTTGGAATTTGTTCTTCTGTCGCTAATTCTGCCTTTAATACAGCAGCTTGAATTTCTTCTTTAATCAATTCTTTTACTTGTTCTAAAGAATTCATTACTTTGCCTCCTTCAAATTAATTGTAATTGTATATCTGCCAGCCTCTTGTTCACTTAGAAGCAATGCGTACGTTAAGAAAAGTTGTCCTTTTTTCTTTTCATCCGACCATTTAAAAAGAACGTTATCAGTTTTCGTTTGCAATGCAAACGTACCAAGCTCACTCGTATACGTACCAGTTGTCCATTCACCTTTCACATGCGTCTGACGCATAGAAATAGCACCTGAACGCATAATGAGAACTTGTTCATCTTGAATTTTAATAATTGTTTTCACTTCGCCTTGTTCGTTCGACTCTTGGAATGTTATATATGTACCTTGACCTTTTACATAGTATTGACCATTTGCTTCAAAAGCAACGGTTTCCTTCCTCGCCCCTTCACGGATTTCTGTTACGAAATGAACGTGTACCGGCAAGCCTGCAAGTTGTTTCTTCACGTCTTGCACACCCTTCAAATGTTATAGATATTAAATACTACTTATAATAAATCACTTTTCCTATCATATCAAAAAAAGACTCTGTCTGTCTGCTGAAAAATCAGGAAAACTCCTTTTCAAAAAATAATTCACCTTCACTTTATTTCATATGTTAAAATGTTTTTTAAATCTAAATATTCTTTCACTTTAAAGGGGTGAATTTGGTGATACCAACAAAATTAAAAAAAGGTGATGAAATAAGGGTTATTTCACCATCTTGTAGTTTAAGTATTGTCTCAAATACGAACCGAGAGCTTGCCACAAAAAGATTAACCGATATGGGCTTTCACGTTACATTCTCAAAAAATGCTGAAGAAATAGATCGCTTTTCTTCATCCTCTATTGCTTCACGAGTTCAAGATTTTCATGAAGCATTTAGAGATCCTAATGTAAAAGCAATTTTGACGACACTTGGCGGATACAACTCTAACGGTTTATTGAAACATCTCGATTATGATTTAATTCGAGAAAATCCGAAGTTTTTCTGCGGTTATTCTGATATTACCGCTTTAACTAACGCGATTTATGCTAAAACAGGCTTAGTTACATATTCAGGTCCTCACTTCTCTTCATTTGGAATGGAGAAAGGCCTCGATTATATGACCGATTACTTTTTAAAATGCTTAACTTCTAATGAGCCTATTGAAATATTTCCGGCTGAAACATGGAGCGATGATTCTTGGTATATTGATCAGGAAAATCGAGAATTTATTAAAAATGAAGGATATGTTTCAATTCAAGAAGGAGAAACTACAGGAGATATTATTGGTGGTAATATGAGCACATTTAATTTACTACAAGGTACGCCATATATGCCTAACTTACAGGACAAAATTTTATTTCTTGAAGAGGATAGTCTAACAGAAAAAGCTACCCTTAAAACTTTTGATCGATATTTACATTCTCTTATGCAGCAACCTGACTTTGAACATGTAAAAGGCATTGTTATAGGAAGAATGCAAAAAGGAGCAGAATGTGCGATAGCAGACATTCAAGAAATGATTGCTTCAAAGGTAGAACTTAAACATATACCTATCATTGCAAATGCTAGTTTTGGGCATACAACTCCTATTTTCACTTTTCCCATTGGCGGAAGAGCAACAATCACTTCTAATACAAAGAGCACATCTATTACAATTTTAACGAATTAAAAAAGGAGCGATTTGTTCGCTCCTTTTAAACTTTTTCTATTTTTTGTAATGCCTTTTGCGGGATTGATTCTTTCGGGATTTCAGCCCATCCTTTTCCTTGCATACCCTTTGCATAAATTTTTATAAAATCACCTGTATGCAATTCACGGTTCACTATTCTTTTAATAATTTGTAGCTTTCCGTCTTCCGTATACCCTTTAAATGTATACAAATATTCATCATCTTTTTTCTCACCTTTATCTATAACTGCATAATAATCTTGTATTTCTTTATTTGAAAAGAAGTTGTCTACAAAAGCATGTACCCCTTCTGTTTTTGTGTTTAAATAATATGCTGTTCCCCCTAAAATAATGGCGAACACAGCTAAAACTTTAATGACCAATTTCATAAATGCGCCTCCTGTTTGCACTTCTTTCTCACTAACCGTATGTCTATACCTGTATTATACGAAAAAAAGCATACTATACTCCATCGAAATGTCTTACACTTCCCTTACATTATTGTAAGGATTTTTCACCTTACAGCAATTTCCGGGCAAAAAGTTTTTCCGTTTAACAAACTTTTATATTATTATTGAATGATACGAATTTTTATTACAAAAATCAAAGGAGACAGTTTTCAAATGGCTATCTTGCAAGGTTTAGCACTATTACTTGTTGTACTCTGTCTATTTACACTTTTTAGTTACCGTGCTCCTTACGGAATGAAAGCAATGGGTGCTTTAGCTAATGCAGCAATCGCGAGTTTTCTTATTGAGGCATTTCACCGTTATATCGGTGGAGAAATGTTTCATAATGACTTTTTACAATCAGTAGGAGAAGCTTCTGGTAGTATGAGCGGTGTCGCAGCGGCGATTTTAGTAGCATTAGCAATCGGTGTTTCACCCGTATACGCTGTTTTAATCGGTATAGCTACTAGTGGGTTCGGTATTTTACCAGGATTTTTCGCTGGATATGTTTGTGCTTTCGTCGTGAAATTTCTCGAAAAGAAATTACCAGCTGGTGTAGAATTTTTAGCAATTCTATTTATTGCCGCACCAATTTCACGTGGAATGGCCATGCTTATGGATCCACTCGTTAACGCAACACTCGGTAAAATCGGTTCTATGATTTCAGTTGCAACTACAGAAAGTCCTATCATTATGGGTATTATGCTTGGTGGATTAATAACAGTTATCTCTACATCTCCATTAAGTTCTATGGCACTAACTGCAATGCTTGGATTAACTGGTTTACCAATGGCAATTGGTAGTCTTGCCGTAGCAGCTTCTGCCCCAATGAACTTCATTTTCTTTAAACGACTAAAAATCTGTTCAAAGAAAGATACAATCGCTGTGGCAATCGAGCCGTTAACACAAGCCGATGTTGTCTCAGCAAACCCAATTCCTATCTATATGACAAACTTTGTTGGCGGTGCGCTTGCCGGTATTATTACGTCGCTATTCCAGCTCGTTAATAATGCACCAGGGACAGCATCACCAATTCCAGGACTTCTCGTGTTGTTCGGATTTAATGATGTAATAAAAGTAACGATTGCTGCCGTATTATGTGGAATCGTTACCACAATTGTTGGATACGTCGGTTCCATTGTGTTCCGCAAATATCCAATCCGTTCTGCTGATGAAATTCGCGGAACTGCTTCGGAAGAGAAAATCGCATAAGAAAAAGAGCTATTCTCATCGTTTGAGAATAGCTCTTTTTTGATGTCTCGTGACGGTAAGTGAAATTATATCAGCGATTTTTCGAATATATCGACCGCAACTTGAATTATATCAGCGATTTTTTAAATATATCGACTTACCGACACATAACGACAAAAGTAAAGGCCTCCTAGTCATCTAGGAGGCCTTTACTCTATCCAGCTACAACGGCTAGAATCTCCGGCCATTTCACACTCTCGTTCGAAGCCAAAAGCGCTTCTCGGTCGAGTGCTCCAATGACCTGCGATTCTGAGCAAGCCGCTTCCGCTTTTATTTTATCCAGTTACGCCTTCTAGACCCTTGCGTCTAAGAACCTTCCCTGCCAAAAGGTAAAAAGCACCTTTTGCAGGAAAGAACCTTAGTCACCGGGTCTAAACAGTCGGCTTCACTTTTATTTCACCCAACCGAGCAGCATTTCCCGCACGAATTTACTTGCTGCGATTGGTGTTTGATCACTATGATCGTAGACTGGAGCTACTTCTACTAAGTCTGCTCCGACTACTTTTATATTTGAATTTGCAATTGCTACGATGGACTCTAATAGTTCTTTAGATGTGATACCTCCAGCTTCTAATGTTCCTGTTCCAGGAGCGTGAGCTGGGTCTAATACGTCGATGTCAATTGTGACATAGACTGGGCGTCCTGCAAGTTTCGGTAATACTTCTTTTAACGGTTCTAATACGTCAAATTTATATAAGTTCATACCTACTTCTTTTGCCCATTCGAATTCTTCCTTCATTCCAGAACGAATACCGAAAGAATATACGTTTTCCGGACCAATTAAATCGCACACTTTACGAATTGGTGTAGAGTGGGATAAAGGCTCTCCCTCATATGACTCACGTAAGTCAGTATGAGCATCCATATGGATGATTGCTAAATCCGGATATTTTTTTGCCATTGCCTTAAAAATTGGCCAAGACACTAAGTGCTCTCCGCCGAGACCTAGTGGAAACTTACCGGCATCTAATAGTTTTGCTACATATTCTTCAATCATGTCTATGCTGCGCTGTGGGTTCCCAAATGGTAATGGAATATCACCCGCATCAAAGTACTTTACCTCTTCTAGTTCACGATCTAAATACGGACTATATTCTTCAAGACCGATTGATACTTCACGAATACGTGCAGGGCCAAAGCGAGATCCTGGACGAAAACTTACTGTCCAATCCATAGGCATCCCATAAATAACCGCCTTTGACTCTTCAAAACTTGGATGACTTTTTATAAATACTTTACCTGAATAAGCTTCATCAAAACGCATACTCTTTTCCTCCTTGTGTGGAACTTAAGGTATCCCAACCTTTCATTATTTCTCAAATTTGGAGCCTATAACTCCTCTTTCTCGATTTACCTGTGCCTTCTTTTTCTTACAAGAAGACTACTTCATTTGTAGCAGTGTAAGTAACTAGCATGTTCAAGCCTTCTAGACAAACACCTTAAATGAGTTACTTACACTTTATTTATTTCAATTTAACGCTCTTACTTAATTAAATCGCCAACAAATTTCGGTAGTGCGAATGCTGCATTGTGTAATTCTTTTGTGTAATATTTCGTTTCGATTTCGTGGAAACGCTCTTCACTTACTTCTAATGGATCATGTTTTTTAGATCCGATCGTGAACGTCCAAAGTCCACTTGGATACGTCGGAATGTTTGCTGTGTATAGACGAGTAATTGGGAAAATCTCTTTTACGTCTTTAAATACAGTTGTAATTAGTTCTGGTGTAAACCAAGGGTTGTCCGTTTGGGCAACGAAAATACCATCTTCTTTTAACGCTTTTGAAATTCCAGCGTAGAAGCCTTTTGTAAATAAGTTTACTGCTGGGCCTACTGGCTCAGTAGAATCTACCATAATTACGTCATATTCGTTTTCGCTTTCTGCGATGTGTAGGAAACCGTCTCCTACTTTTACTTCTACACGTTCATTATCTAATGCACCTGCAATTGATGGTAAGTACTGCTTAGAGTACTCAATTACTTTTCCATCGATTTCAACAAGAGTTGCTTTCTTCACGCTTGGGTGTTTTAACACTTCACGAATAACACCACCATCGCCTCCGCCAACAACTAATACGTTTTCAGGGTTTGGATGTGTAAATAAAGGTACGTGCGCTACCATTTCATGATAAACGAACTCGTCCTTTTCTGTTGTCATAACCATGCCGTCTAAAATAAGCATGTTTCCGAACTCTTCCGTTTCAACCATATCAAGTTTTTGGAATTCTGTTTGCTCCGTATGTAATGTGCGGTTAATACGCGCCGTAATTCCAAAATGCTTTGTTTGTTTTTCAGTGAACCATAGTTCCATCGTACAATCACGCCTTTCGCTGCAAATTTATAATAGGGACATCATTAATGTCCCCTAACAAAAATAAAACAAAACATCCAAAAAGTATAGTTAAAAGTACAAAAATACCGAAAATATATTTTAGTCAGAGGGTTCTAACATATATGCGAAAAAGGTTTGCTCTGTAATAGGAAAGAAAACCCTTTCTTAAGAAAGGGCTTTTGTCTCTATTTCTACCGGTTTACGAATCGGAATTAAGATCATAACGCAACCAACTAACACAACAATTCCACCGACTAAAAACGGGCTTTGCGGCGAAACTGTATGACCGATGACTCCTGATAAAATTGGAGCAATTGCGCCTCCTAACCAACGAACGAAGTTATAAACACCTGATGTAACAGATCTTTCATAAGGTGAAATATCCATTACATAACTTGTAAATAACGCATTGTTTAATCCTGATGCTAATCCAGATAGAACGATTAACACGATTTGTAACCACATAATTTTTACGAAGAATAGTGCAATTAATAACATCGCAAATACGAGTAAACTACCCTTTAACACTGTTTTTGGTTCATATTTACCTTCTAGCTTATGTGCTAAAATTGCTGATCCGTAAGCTAGCGCTAATCCCCATCCACAAAATACAAATCCTAATTGAATAGCAGATAAGTGCATAATAAGTGGTGAATAGGCTAAAACAACGAAAAATCCGTAGTAATATAACATCCCTGAAATGGCACCTTGCATAAACGGTTTATACTTCACCAAGTTAAGTAATTCCCCCATGCCTGCTGCTTTACGCTTCACTTTTCGCTCCGGTTCTTTTACAAAAAAGAAAACTAAAATAAATGCTAAGGAAATTAAAATACTCGTCGCAAAAAATGGGTAACGCCAAGAATGTCCACCTAATATTCCGCCTAATAATGGTCCACCTGCCATCCCTAAACCAATGGCTGCTTCATATAGTCCTACTGCTTCATGAACTTCTTTACTTAATGCAATTAATAATGTCATCGCTGTTGCGAAGAACATCGCATTTCCTAATCCCCACCCAGCGCGGAAAAGAGATAATTGAGCAATCGTTTGCGATATACCACATATAAATGCAAATACAGTCACAATCGCAAGACCAATCGTCATCATTCGTTTATCACCAAATCTTGATGCAAATATTCCAGCTGGTAACATCATAATTGCCATCGTTAAAATATATGATGTAAATAACATCTCGACTTGCCAATGCGATGCACCAATTTGTTCAGCAATACTTGGTAAAATTGGGTCGACTACCCCTATACCTGAAAAGGCAAGGAAGGTAGCCACCACTGTGATCAATCTCCCTAATTTTTGTTTGCTCTCCATTTTGATTACTCTCCTTTTGTATTCTCTAAAAATGTAACTGCACGGCTTAAACTATCCTCTAGCTCTGCCTTCACGCGATGCATTTGCTCCATTTTCTCGTCTAACGTTTGCACTTGTTCTTCAAGCATCTCTTTAATTTCTTGAATCACTTCACGGTCACGCGGATTCTCACTATTTCTTCTTTGTTCCATTCTTTCTTTTAACGATAAGAAATGTTGCATTTCTTGAAGCGTAATTCCTAGCACTTCTTTCGCTTCCACAATCCTTTTAATTCTTGCAATGTCCTCGTCTGTATACAGGCGAATATTCCCTTCACTGCGTTCTGGGGGATGAATTAAACCAATTTCCTCATAATAACGAAGTGTACGCTTTGTTAAACCGACTTGCTTTGTTACTTCATCAATTTTATACATGTGTATTCCTCCCTTCACTGGATTATTACATTTTACGTTAACGTTAACTATTGTGCAACTATTATACTTTTGTAAATGTTTGTCATATGAATTGTATTTTTCTCAAAGCAGTTTCATAATGAAAGAAAAGAGATGATAAGGAGATTTCCAAATGAATAAACCACTTATTTTCGCTCATCGCGGGGTAAAAGGAACACACCCAGAAAATACGATGATTGCCTTCCAAGAGGCTGAACGCATTGGTGCTCACGGAATTGAACTTGATGTTCATCTATCAAAAGATGGTGAACTAGTTGTTATTCATGATGAAACAGTGGACCGTACAACAAATGGCGTGGGACTTGTTTCTGAGAAAACTGTAGAAGAATTACAAGTTTTAGATGCTGGTAGCCATAAAGACCCTTCTTTCCATGAGGCAAAAATCCCAACGTTACGAGAAGTATTTATTTGGCTCTCTACAACAAATTTACAACTTAACATTGAATTAAAAACAGATGTTATTCACTATCCAACTATTGAAGAAAAGGTCGTCGCTCTCGTTCGTGAATATCATCTATCCAATCAAATTGCATTTTCATCATTTAACCACGATTCCGTTTCATTATTAGCAGAAATTGCTCCAGAAATTCCAAGAGCGATTTTGTACGATACACCACTTGCAGATCCTATTGCTGAAGCAAAAAAACGTGGGGCAACTGGATTACATCCAAACTTTCAATTATTAACGAAAGAGTTTGTCCAATTAGCACAGGGGCAAGGATACGTTTTTCGTCCTTACACCATTAATGAATATAAAGATTTACAAACTATGATTGATTACGGCGTAGATGTTATTATTACCGATTGGCCAGCGCGTGCTTTTGAGCTCCTTCCTTAAATGAAGGGGCTCTTTTTATTTTGGAAATTTCATTGTTTAAAATAAACGAAAACCCTCAATACTAATACAATAATGCTTGTATTAATGAGGGGCTGAAAAAGATGGATCAAACTATGAATCCAAAACTTAAAAAATATAAACGTCTTTTCTTCACCGTAATGTTTTCTTGTGTTCTTTTTTTCGTTTTTTCCTTTTTTATTATCATTATAGCTGCAAAAATTATGGGACCTCCCCCTGTTGCGGTTCCGCAAACGAGTGTCTTTTACGCTAATGATGACACTGTTATAGGACAAAGTAATGAAATGCAAAAACGCTATAATGTATCTCTCGATGAAATTTCTCCTTATGTAAAAGGGGCGACACTATCTATTGAAGATCAACGATTCTACAAACATCATGGCTTTGATATGAAGCGCATTGCTGGTGCCATTGTTGCCGATTTAAAAGCAATGGCAAAAGTACAAGGTGCTAGTACTATCACACAACAGTATGCTCGTAACCTATACTTAGATCATGATAAAACGTGGAAGCGTAAACTATTAGAAGCAATGTATACCGTTCGTCTTGAAGTGAACTATAATAAAAATCATATTTTAGAAGGGTATTTAAATACAATTTATTACGGGCATGGTGCTTACGGAATTGAAGCTGCTTCCCGCCTGTATTTCGATAAAACTGCAAAAGAATTAACATTAGCAGAAGCTAGTATGCTCGCCGGCATTCCGAAAGGACCCAGTTTCTACTCTCCCTTTTTAAAAGAAGAGCGTGCTAAAGGGCGTCAATCTCTCATACTAAATGAAATGGTAGAACAAGGGTATATTACAAAACAGCAAGCTGCCTCAGCAAAAAAAGAGACACTTACTTTTGCCTCATTGGATACGAAAAAAGTTGCAGAAATTGCACCTTATTTCCAAGATGCTGTACAAGCTTCCCTTCTTCGTGATATCGGATTAGATGAGCAAGCCTTACAGCGAGGTGGTTTGCGTATTTATACAACGCTAGACCCTAAATTACAATCTGTAGCAGAGCAAGCTGTAAAAAATCATATACCTGAAACAACAAACATCCAAACTGCCCTCGTCTCTATGAATCCAAAAACGGGTGAAGTGGCTGCCCTTGTTGGTGGAACTGATTATAATACGAGTCAATTTAACAGGGCTACACAAGCCGCTCGTCAGCCCGGTTCTACATTTAAGCCGTTCCTATATTATGCAGCCTTAGAACGAGGATTCACCCCTGCCACACGCTTAAAAAGCGAATACACGGTATTCACTTTAGGTGACGGTGTTTCAAAGTATAAACCAAAAAACTATAAAAACTATTATGCAGACGATTTTGTGACAATGGCACAAGCACTCGCTGTTTCTGATAACGTATATGCTGTGAAGACGAATTTATTTTTAGGCGAAGACATTCTTACAAAAACAGCGAAGCAATTCGGCATCGCTAGCGCATTAAAAGATGTTCCGTCTCTCGCTCTCGGCACATCTCCTGTAAAGCCAATTGAAATGGTCAATGCTTATAGCATGTTTGCAAACGGCGGGAAAGAAGTAAAACCAATCTTTATAAGGCGCATCGTTGATCATGAAGGAAATATGCTATACGATGCTCATTTAGAAAGTAAACAAGTTCTAGATAAAAGCAAAGCTTTTGTGATGGAAGAAATGATGACAGGTATGTTTAATAAAAAACTAAGCAGTTATGCCGCTGTGACCGGTCAATCGATGTTATCAAAACTATCAAGAACATATGCCGGGAAATCTGGCTCTACAGAAACTGATAGTTGGATGATTGGATTTACCCCGCAACTTGTAACAGGGGTTTGGATTGGATACGATCAACCCAAATCCATTTCAAATGTAGCAGAACAAGGATACGCGAAAAAAATATGGACCGATACAATGGAAAAAGGATTAGATGGACAGCCTAAAAAAGAGTTCAAACAACCAACAGATGTTGTTGCTGTCGACGTTAACCCTGAAAACGGTAAGATTGCGACAAAAAATTGTCCCATTTCTGTGAAGATGTATTTCGCAAAAGGTACAGAGCCAACAGAGTACTGTATGGATCACGTTGATGGTAAGGAAGAATTCGAAAAGGTTAGTGAAGAAAAGAAAAAGACGGGTTGGTGGAAAAAATATCTCCCGTGGTAAGAAAGAAGGCTATTGATATTTCTTGTCGAATCGCTGATATATTTTCATATCCCATAGTCCTATTCACAAAATAAAAAGGATGCCTCACTAGTCAAAAATCGACTAATGAGACATCCTTTTCTTTTATTCACCTAATAATGCACGTCGCAATTCTTCACTAGATTCATTCCAAATTGCTTCATTATGCTCTTTTAAGAATGTACCAAGTACTTTTTTAGATGATTCATCCATATGATCAATCATGATGTGACGCTTTAGTGATTTATCCATTTTGTTTACATGCTCTGGAAGTGATTTATATCCGCGGCGAATTTCACGATCAACTGTCATTTCACAAGCAGTTACACCTGCGTAATATGCACCGTTTGGTGTTCTTTCAATCGTTACCCAAACAAGCCAAAATGGTTTTCCGTTTGGAACTTCATCTTTATTTGTTAAAAACTTAATTCCTTTTTCTACTGTACTACGTGCATGCATCGCACCGATATCAACGAACGCAGTTTTCTCTAATACATCAACAAATACAGGAGAAATATTTTCTAGGCTTAATGCCCCAACACCAAATCCACCATGTCCATCTGTGGAGTCATTCTTCACGATATTAAAACCGATTTTTTTCTTTTTCTCTGTCATATGTAAATTCCTCCTCACTTAATAATTATAGGAGCCCGAAAATAGGCGCAATGATACTTTGTAAAAATACTAATACATACGGAATAACTACATTGAAAATAGGCTGAATTGTGTAATTGCTAAGCGGTGTAATAACAAGAATTAATAACGCAATTGATCCATACTTTTCATACTGTGTCATTTTCGCACGAATATTTGCTGGTGCTAAATCTTCCACAACGCGATACCCATCAAGTGGTGGAATCGGTAATAAGTTAAATACAAGTAAAACAATATTAAGCCCAATGAAAATTTGGAAGAACTGACTTAACGTATCTGCTACTGCAGGTGGAACCGCATCTAACACACCAAACGTTATTAAGCTATACCAAATAATTAAACCAATTGCACTTAAAATAAGATTACTTATCGGTCCCGCAATAGAAACTAATATTCCCGCAAGACGCGGTCTTTTAAAGTTATACGGGTTAACAGGCACTGGTCTTGCCCAACCGAATCCAAGAATTAATACAGCAATCATCCCGATAGGATCTAAATGAGCCATCGGTGATAACGTTAACCGTCCTTGTTTCTTTGCTGTATCGTCTCCAAATTTATATGCAACATACGCATGTGCAAATTCATGCACAGATAGTGCAATAATAATCGCCATTGCTACCAATGGAATTTGGTGCAACGGATATCTAAATAACTGATCCATAGTTCATCTCCTCTTCAATATGTCCAAAAAAGAAATTATTTGTTTTTCCGATTGTTCTTCCTCATAATCCGCTATAATAAGAGTGTAACTTACATAAAAGGAGCGATTGTACATGCCATACGTAACAGTGAAAATGCTAGAAGGACGCACAGAAGAACAAAAGAAAGCTCTTGCTGAGAAAGTAACAGCAGCAGTAAGCGAAACAACTGGTGCTCCTGAAGAAAACATCGTTGTTTTCATCGAAGAAATGTCTAAAAACCATTATGCAGTTGGCGGAAAACGCTTAAGCGACAAATAATTTCAAGTTTTTTCATAAGAAGCAGCTCTTAGCTGCTTCTTATTTCTTTCCTTCTAACAACTCGATAATTCTCTCTTTATATTTTCCTTTTCTTCCATCTTCATAGATTAAATCATGTGGATAGAATAGCTTTTGATCCGTTCGCTTCTTACCTGTAATCGCCTCAACAATATCCGATTCACGCGAAAGCTCTCTAAGTTCCCCGTTCGGCATAAGAAGTAAAATTGGCAGACGCTCTTCTTCTTCTCCTGCGCGGTAAAAGTCATACGGTAAATCCGATGTTGAATCAACAACTAAATAATACTCTGGATCTAGTCCAATCTTTTTAAATAAGCTACTTAATTCCATCCAATTATCTAAACCGTGTTTATCTGTAAACTCTACATATTTAAATAGATTTCGATTCATAAAACGGCGACATAAGTCACTTAAAATTGGATCTTCTTCATCTTGCCATACTTGGAAGTAATAATACATTACGTTCTCGTCTAGCTTTAAATAGTCCTCTACTGTTACTTCTTCTTCAAATAAAGAATAGAAATGAACAGGATGATATTTAAACGCATAATACTTCTCATGCAGTGATTTAGCTCGGTGTAAAATCTTCGTTAAAATTACTTCTGCACTACGTGTTACTGGATGGAAATATACTTGCCAATACATTTGATAACGACTCATAATATAATGTTCTACAGCATGCATACCACTATTTTTAATGACAACTTGATTACCATACGGGCGCATGACACGCAGTATACGTTCCATATCAAAGTTCCCATACTTTACACCAGTAAAATATGCATCTCTTAATAAATAATCCATACGATCAGCATCAATTTGGCTTGAAATCATACTAATCGCTAATTTATTAGTAGATGTTTTCGCAATTACATCTGCTACCTTTTGCGGGAAATCTTTATCCACACGGCTTAATACACGATTAATTTCCGTATCACCAACGATAATCTTTTGCGTAAATTTCTCATGATCTAACGAAAATACTTTTTCAAACGAATGAGAAAATGGGCCGTGACCAACATCATGAAGTAATGAAGCACATAAACATAACAATCTATCTTCAGCATTCCAATTTGGTCTGCCATCAAACACATCATCAATCATACGACGAATAATTTCATATACACCTAACGAATGAGTAAAGCGACTATGCTCTGCACCGTGAAATGTAAAAAATGTCGTTCCAAGCTGCTTAATACGGCGCAAGCGTTGAAATTCTTTCGTTCCGATTAAATCCCAAATAACGCGATCACGCACGTGCACATATTTATGTACTGGGTCTTTAAACACTTTTGTTTCGCTGAGTTTGTCGTTTAAATATACCACTTTCCGACATCCCCCTTTCTTTACTGCATTCTTACTATATATTATAAACGATATAGGAAACAGAAAGAAATGAAAGACTATATTAATTCCTGTTATATAAAGAAAAATCACTTTTACCGACGTAAAAGTGATTTTTCTTTATATATTATTTTCCTAAAACAAATTCAGCAACTTCGTCTAGGATCATTTCTTTACCTAGTGGGAAGTATCCTTTGTTTAGGTCTTCATTGCTAATTGTGAATACGTGATTATTTTTAACAGCGTTCATGTTTTTCCAAATTGATTCTTCTTGGAATTCTTTTAGACGCTGAGAACCGTCACCAGTTGTAAATACGAATAAGTAATCTGGGTTGTAATCGATTAAAGCTTCTTTTTGTACTTGTACTAGCGGTTTATCAGTTGGTGTACCTTTAACTGCTGGTAATTTTAAGTCATTAAAGATTACGCTACCGTAACCGTAGTCACCGTATACGCGGAAAGCATTTGGATATGCAGCCATTTTCATGAATGTTGCATCACCAGTTTTAGCGATGATTTTGTCATGTAATTTGCTTGCTTTTTCATCATACTGTTTGAACCATTCTTTTGTTTCTTTCTCTTTACCGAAGATTTGACCTACTTCTTCGAATTTTGGACGCCATTGGTCTAATGGAGTTTTTAACATAACTGTTGGTGCAATTTTAGATAATTGATCATAAATCTTTTCTTGACGATTGTTTACAAGAATTAAGTCTGGTTTTGCAGCAGCTACTGCCTCGATGTTAATTTTATCGCCCCAAGCAGAACCTACTGGTTTCACACCTTCTAATTTCTTTGCAATATGTCCATCAATTTTTTCTTGTGTTGTATTTGCAGTAATAATCGGTTTCATGCCGAAAATTAATAATTCTTCTGTTGAACCACTAAGGTCAGCAATTTTCTTTGGATTTGCAGGGATTTTAATTTCCCCTTTTGCGTGTTGTACAGTGCGCTCTTCAGTTTTCGTATCCTTCGCATCTGCTTTCTTTTCTTCTTCTTTGTTAGAACAAGCTGCAAATAGTACAGAAGTAACAACTAGTACCATTGCTAATAGTGCCATTTTAAAATTCTTCATATTCCCACTCCTTCTAGCTGTATTTCTCTTATAATTTGCATGTAACTATAAGAAACGAAAACAACATTTAATTAATATATTTTTATTAATTGTTGTTTATAGCCCGTTCTAACGGGCGTTCAACTTCCCATCCATGGGTAAGAAGTTCAACGTCCATTAGAACTCCCCCTCTCACCTCTTTAAGAGGGGGACATTCTATTAATTATGCTTTTTTACGCAATTGATTATTAATCATCGCTAAATCGTATGTTAAACAAATTGGTTTACAGTTTACTGGACATGGAACGATTTGAGCTTCAATCTCAAATACATTTCGAAGCGTTTCACTTGTCATAACCTCATCTGGCGTTCCTTGTTTCATTAACTTCCCAGCTTTTAATGCAATCATATGATCAGAGAAACGAGAAGCATGATTTAAATCATGAATAACCATAACAATCGTTCTGCCTTCTTCTTTGTTTAACTTCTTCAGTAAGTTTAATACTTCAAGTTGATGAGCCATATCTAAGTATGTTGTTGGTTCATCTAACACGAGTAAATCTGTTCCTTGTGCAAGAGCCATCGCAATCCATACACGTTGACGCTGACCACCTGATAAAGCTTCTGCTGGACGATTTGCGAATTCTGTCATCCCAGTCACTTCAAGTGCCCAGTGAATGTAGCGATAATCCTCTTCTTTCAATGTTCCAAATCCTTTTTGATGAGGAAAACGTCCATATGAAACAAGTTCAAACACAGTAAGGCCTGTTGGCACTTCTGCAGTTTGTGGTAAAATCGCCATTTTCTTTGCGATTTCTTTCGTTGGCTGTTTCTCAATTGCTTTTCCATCAAGATAAACAGTACCTCGTTTTGCTTTCAAAATACGAGAAGCCGTTTTTAATAATGTAGATTTCCCACAACCATTTGGTCCAATAATCGTTGTAATTTGCCCTTCCGGAATTTCAACTGTTAATCCATCTATAATTAACCCTTCATTATAGCCAACAGATACCGCATCAACTGCTAAAGTTGCCATACAAAAAGCCTCCCTTTATTTTGTCCTCATAAGTAAATATATGAAATATGGTGCGCCAATTACAGAAATAACAAGACCGACCGGTATTTCTGAAGTTGGTAACACACTTCTTGAGATTACATCTGCAAATAAAAGCAAGAACGTTCCTATTAATGCAGCCGTTGGTAACATAATTTGATGTTTACCACCAACGAGGCTTCTCGCTAAATGCGGAGCCATTAAACCGATAAAACCGATTCCGCCCGCAACAGCAACAGATGCACCAGCTAAACAAACTGCAATAAATAATAATTTACGTCTTTCCTTTTCTACGTTTACACCAAGGCCAACTGCTGTAGAGTCGCCTAAATTCATTACATTTAATATGTGCGCTTTACTAATGGCAAGTGGCAAGAAAATAACCATCCATGGGAGTACACTTAATACGAACTTCCAATCTGTTCCCCATAAACTTCCTGCCAACCAAATTGTTGCAAAGCGGAAATCATTAGATGTCATCTTCATAGAAAAAATTAAACTAACAGCACCAAATCCGGCTGCAACAGCGATACCAACAAGAATTAATCGAGTGGATGAAACACCGTCTTTCCATGCTAGTAAATAAATAATAATCGCCGCTAATATCGCTCCTACTAGTGCGAAGAATGGAAGGATAAATACAGATAAAAATGTACCAGTTCCAACTTTCCCAAAGAAAAAGTAGACGAATACAACAACTGTTAATCCCGCTCCGGCGTTAATACCTATAATACCTGGATCAGCAAGTGGGTTTCGTGATAACCCTTGCAAAATTGCACCTGACATAGCTAACGCAGAACCAACTAATATAGCTATAACCATACGTGGCATACGAAATTCAAATAAAATAACAGATTGATCTTCTGCACCTAATCCAACCAATGACTTTAATACATCTATTGGAGGTATTTTAAATGTTCCTGTATTTAAACTTATTAAAAATATAGCAACGATTAATCCTACTAAAATCGTTAAAATAGAAACGTTCTTTTTTGTTAAGACGCTCGTCCTCACATTTTTCCTCTCCCTTCGTTACGTGCTAAGTAGAGGAAGAATGGCACCCCAATTAGCGCTGTAATTGCTCCAATTGGCGTTTCAAATGGTGGATTAATAACGCGAGATAACATATCTGCACATTCAATTAACAATCCACCTAAGACTGCAGAACATGGAATAACCCATCTATAATCTGAGCCTACAAGGAAACGAGTCATATGCGGAATTACAAGTCCAACAAATCCAACTGATCCTGCCATAGAAACCGCAGAACCCGTTAATACAAGAACAAGTACTGTTCCGATAAATTTAATTAATGTCGTATTTTGACCAAGTCCAATCGCAATTTCTTCACCAAAGCTTAAAATTGTAATATATCTCGACATCATAATTGCTATGACGAGACAAACAAGGCCAATCGGTACTAACATATTAATACTTTGCCATTTCACTCCGGCAACACCGCCTGCATTCCACATACTTACCTCTTGGGCAAGGTTGAAATACAATGCAATTCCAGATGAAATTGCCCCTAATAAAGCACTAATTGCTGCACCAGCTAAAGCTAATTTCACAGGCGTTAATCCACCTGGTGAAGAAGACCCAATACCATATACAATGCTCGCTCCAAACGCAGCTCCAATAAAAGATGCGATAACGAACATTAAATAAGGTGAATTAGGAAAGAATGCATACATAATTGCAATCCCGAATACTGCACCATCTGTAATCCCCATTAACGATGGGGATGCAAGTGGATTTCGTGTCATACCTTGCATAATTGCTCCTGATACCGCTAAAAAGGCACCTGCAACTACGCCCCCTATTGCTCTAGGCATACGAAGTTCTTGAATTACGTTATGATGCGTTATAGACCCATCAAACTGAAATACAGCTTGCCAAACGGTCTTTAAACTAATATCTGCTGCACCAAACGAAATAGAAACTGCCATGCTTAAAGCTAACAAAATTGTGCCTGCTATTAAAATAATAGAAGCAACGAGCGGTCTGCTCTTAATCTCTTTAACATTCACATCTTGCTGTTCTATACTCCTTGCGCTCGCTTCCATCCCTCAACCATCCTAACCAACAACATATATTTAATAAAATGAAATTTATTCTCAAATAATAATAAAAAAATTAGGTGAATTGACATTCTCATGATAATGATTCTCAGAATCAGACACTTTCTATTCTACCTACCACGTCAAAAGACTGTCAACCATTATTTTGAAATACGAATTCATACAAAGCGCTATCTTATGGACATAAAAAAAGAAGAGTAATCTGTTCACTCTTCTTTTTCTTACTTATTTAACTTTGCTTCAATTTTTACAATTAATTCGTCTTCTGTTGGAGCCGCAACTGGACGATTATTTACAAACGCGAATGATTTTTTACGACCAGGGCCACAGTAAGACTGACATGCAACCTCAATCGTTGCACATGAATCTACTTTTTTTAACTTCGGAATCAACGTTTTAACGTTCGTTGCCTGACAATCATCACACACACGAAATTCGTTTCCCATTATATAACACTTCCTCTATTTTAAACTTTTCACAAGTACATTTAAAAATAAACACTAAATGGTATTTTACCGCTCTTTGAAGCTTGTTGCAAGTCTCCGGGCGTAGCTCTATTCCTATATAAGGCTACCTATTTTTTATATTTTCTCCTTCAAAAGCTTCCATCATTCATAGCCATATTTCTTCTCTTCATTGAAATCTACCATATTTTTAAAAGCTTTGTATAAAAGCTCATTTTTTTGCCCATTATAAAAATAGGAAGTTCATAAAAAGAAAGGGAGTTGAATCTATGAAAGTAAGACAAGATGCTTGGACAGACGAGGACGATTTATTACTTGCTGAAACGGTGCTTCGCCATGTTCGAGAAGGAAGTACTCAGTTAAATGCATTTGAAGAAGTAGGTGATCAGTTAAATCGCACATCTGCTGCTTGTGGTTTCCGCTGGAATGCTGTTGTTCGCTATAGCTATGAACAAGCTCTTCAACTAGCAAAAAAACATCGTAAAGATAAAATGCGTGCTGCGGGCGGTGAACAGGCAAAAAAACGTTTGCTTTATACACCACCAGCTTCAGAGGCGATAACTGATTATGAAGAACACGTACCGTATGAAACAGCTGTTCAATATACAGAAGCTATTCCATATCAAAAGCCGACTGTTCCTGCTTCAAAAAACTCAATAACAATGCAAGATGTTATTTACTTTTTACAAACAGTTGGATCTTCAAATATAAAAGTAACAGCTCTTGAAAACGAGAATACGAGATTGAAACAAGAAATTAAGGCGCAAATCTTGCGAAATGAAGAACTAGAAAAGAAACTAGAAAAATTAGAACAACAATCTCATACTGTACAAGAGGATTACGAAACACTTATGAATATTATGAACCGTGCTCGTAAATTAGCAGTAATGGATGATGAGGAACGCTCACAAACATCTTTCCGCATGGATCGAAACGGTAACTTAGAAAAAATTGCAGAATAAAAAGGATGCATGCAATGCATCCTTTTTATCCTTTCACTTCAAAATCCCCCTTTATATCCGAGAAAACCCCTTTCTTCATTTTTTGCTATAATAGAGGTTGTCATTTTATAAATAAGGGGTTAGTTATATGAGCAATTCCCGTTCGATTTTATCTCAGCCAGAGTGGCGTATTGTGGACCAGTCTAGTTTAGGACCAACATTCCATGCACTGCAGTCATTCGCAATGGATGACACGTTATGCACAAGTATTGGAAATGGTCTATCCGCTGCAACAATGCGCTCTTGGGTTCATCACAATACAATTGTTCTTGGCATTCAAGATTCACGCCTACCGCATTTAGAAGAAGGTATTTCCTTTTTAAAAGAAAACGACTTTAATGTTATCGTTCGTAATTCCGGTGGACTTGCGGTCGTACTTGATGAAGGTGTTTTAAACGTATCACTTTTATTCCAAGAAACAGAAAAAGGTATCGACATCGATCTTGGATACGATACGATGTGGCATTTAATTAAGGAAATGTTAAAAGATTACGATGTTACTATCGAGGCAAAAGAAATTGTTGGTTCTTATTGTCCTGGTAGCTATGATTTGAGCATTCGCGATCAGAAATTTGCTGGTATTTCTCAGCGTCGTATTCGCGGAGGCGTTGCTGTACAAATTTACTTATGTGCGACAGGAAGCGGATCTGAGCGTGCCGCACTCGTTCGTGATTTTTACAACATAGCAATTCAAAACGAAAAAACACGATTTACGTATCCTGAAATCGTGCCGAGTACGATGGCTTCACTATCTGAATTACTTGGCGAAACAATTACAGTGCAAGATTTAATGATGCGCCTTTTAAAAACGTTGCAACAATTCGCTCCAAAGTTAACACCATCTCAACTCACAGTAGATGAAGTTCCTTTATATGAGACGAATTTACAACGTATTATTGACCGTAATAATAAGGCACTTGGTTTAGAAAAATAAAAAAGACCACCCTCATTTCAAAAGAAATAGGGTGGTCTTTTTTCATATTAATTCATTATAGAATTAAAGTGCTTGAGCTGCTGTAATTAAAGCTAACTTATACACTTCTTCTTCGTTACATCCACGAGATAGATCATTTACAGGCATGTTTAAGCCTTGTAAGATTGGTCCTACTGCTTCGAAGTTACCTAAGCGTTGAGCGATTTTGTAGCCGATATTACCAGCTTCTAGGCTTGGGAATACGAATACGTTAGCATCACCTTTAATTGTAGAACCTGGAGCTTTCTTCTCAGCTACAGATGGTACGAATGCAGCATCGAATTGGAATTCTCCATCTAAAGCTAATTCAGGAGCCATTTCTTTTGCAATGCGAGTTGCTTCTACAACTTTTTCTGTTTCTGGAGATTTCGCAGAACCTTTTGTAGAGAAGCTTAACATAGCAACGCGTGGGTCAATACCGAATAGTTCAGCAGTTTTCGCACTTTCGATACCAATTTCAGCTAAATCTTGGCTGTTTGGTGCAATGTTAATTGCGCAATCAGCGAATACATACTTCTCTTCTTCACGTACCATGATGAATACGCCTGAAGTTTTTGTAACGCCTGGTTTTGTTTTAATAATTTGAAGTGCTGGACGAACTGTATCAGCTGTAGAGTGAGCTGCACCACTTACTAAACCTTGTGCTTTGCCCATGTATACAAGCATTGTACCGAAGTAGTTTTCGTCTTTAAGGATTTTACGAGCGTCTTCTTCCGTTGCTTTACCTTTACGGCGTTCAACGAAAGATGCTACCATTGCATCCATCTCTTCGTATGTAGCTGGATCGTAAATATCAACGCCTGCTAATGTTAAGTTCATGCTAGCAGCTTTTGCGCTAATTTCTTCTTTATTACCAACTAAAATTGGTTTTACTAACTCTTCTTTTGCTAAACGCTCTGCAGCGCCTAAAATTCTTTCATCAGTTCCTTCAGGAAGTACGATAGAAATGCCTTTTCCTTGAACTTTTTCTTTTACTGCTGTAAATAAATTGCTCACGAATAAACCCTCCTACAAATGTTAAAAACTAATCTACCTTTAAGAATACTTCTTTTCAGCTATATTTTAAACTTATAGCTCCCAAAAAATAGATAAAATGAAAATGATTATATTTTCATAAAATTCAGCCGGAAAATAAAGCCTACTTAAGCCTTATTTTCTCCCGTTTTTCAGTAAATATAAATGTGACAGTTTTATGCACCGAAACTTTATGTAGATGTTTTTAATCCTATATATGCTATAGTTAACGTGTAAAATATCATTAACTGAGGTGAATAGAATGAGTGAAGCAACAACAACGTTAGATGGCTGGTATTGTTTACATGATTTACGTTCTATTGATTGGGCAGCATGGAAAACATTATCTAGTGACGAACGCGGACAAGCAGTGTCTGAATTTTTAAATGTCGTTGAAAAATGGAACGAAGTAGCTACTGCAAAAAAAGGCAGTCATGCAATGTATACAGTTGTTGGTCAAAAAGCAGATATTATGCTTATGATCTTACGTCCAACAATGGAAGAGTTAAATGAAATCGAAACAGAATTAAATAAAACAACATTAGCTGAATATTTAGTTCCTGCATATTCTTACGTATCTGTTGTTGAACTAAGCAACTATCTTCCAGCTGATGAAGACCCATACCAAAACCCACAAGTCTTAGCTCGCTTATATCCTGAGTTACCGAAAGCAAATCACATTTGCTTCTATCCAATGGATAAGCGTCGCCAAGGTAATGATAACTGGTATATGCTTCCTATGGATGAACGTAAGAAACTTATGTACAGTCATAGCAAAATCGGTCGCCAGTACGCAGGTAAAGTGCGCCAAGTTATTTCAGGATCAGTTGGATTTGACGATTTTGAGTGGGGCGTAACATTATTTGCTGACGATGTTCTTCAATTTAAGAAACTTATATATGAAATGCGCTTCGATGAAGTAAGTGCTCGCTACGGTGAATTTGGAACATTCTTTGTCGGAAACATTTTACCAAGCGAAAAAGTAACAACATTTTTACACATATAATATAAAAAAGGAACGAAATTCGTTCCTTTTTTTATTACCCTCTACATTTACCTGCAAAAACCTTCTTTTCTCTGCAAATTTGAACAAAAATCGACAAATTCTTTTCAAATTTCTTGTAAGATTGTAACCTTTTCACATCCAAATTTATGCTAAAATGGTACGAGCTATATGCTAATAACGATGCGAAGGTGATAATGTATATGAAGAAAATCTTGTCTATTTCACTATTGTTTCTATTGTCATTTTCTTCCTTAGGAGTAACAACATCCCATGCGGAAGAAAAAATACATATAGAGGCAGCTGCTGCACTTCTATTTGATGCAGATACAGGAAAAATACTGCATGAACAAAATCCAGATGAACTACTAGCCATCGCTAGTATGTCAAAATTAATTGTTGTTTATGCCGTATTAGAAGCAATTAAAGAAGGAAAAATCACTTGGGATACGAAAGTAAACATTTCTGATTACGCTTATGAAGTTTCACGTAATAATGAATTCTCTAACGTACCGTTCGAAAAGGGACGCCAATATACTGTAAGAGAATTATATCATTCTATCGTTATCTTCTCTGCGAATGGATCTAGTATTGCTTTAGCAGAATTACTTGCAGGAAGTGAAAAGAACTTCTTAAATCTTGCAAATGAACATGCGAAAAAACTAGGGTTAAAGAAATATAAATTTGTAAACGCTACAGGGTTAAACAACACTGATTTAAAAGGAAAACACCCTGAAGGAACTGATCCGAATGGAGAAAACTCCATGTCAGCTCGCGATATGGGTATTCTTTCAAAAACAATTATTACAAAGTATCCAGAAATGCTAGAGGATACAAAACAAAGATTTAGAAACTTCCCAGATAATCATCCGAAACCAATTCGTATGGAAAATTGGAACTGGATGTTACCAGGTGCTGCTTTCTCTTATGAAGGAGCTGATGGTTTAAAAACAGGAAGTTCTGATACCGCTGGATACGGATTCACTATTACAGCAAAACGCGGTGATTTACGTCTTATTTCTGTTATTATTAAAACAAAATCAATGGACGAACGTTTCACAGAATCTCGCGCATTAATTGAATATGGGTTTAATAACTTCGAAAAACAGAAATTAAAAGTAGATAAAAATAACAAAATTTCTGTAGTAAAAGGAAAAGAAGACTACGTAACAGTTGCACCAGAAAAAGAAGTAACAGTAGTTACTGCAAAAGGTAGCAAATCACCTTACAAAATTTCTACTGAAGCAGATAAATCACTTGCTGAAGATGGGCATTTAGTTGCTCCTATTAAGAAAGATGCAAAAGTAGGTTCAATCGTTTTAGAATCAACTGATAAATACGGTTTCTTAGACGGAAATAAAAGTATGAAAGTTACTGCAAAAACGACTGAAGAAGTAGAAAAAGCAAATTGGTTCGTATTAACAATGCGTTCAATTGGCGATTTCTTCTCAAACTTATGGTCTAAAGTATTTTAATGATGAAAAGCTAGCTCACGCTAGCTTTTTTTATTTTCCCCTCTAGATGTAAAACTTCGTTTGGTTGTCATATCTGCGTCCTTTTTCTCATACGTATGAACTAGTAATTGTTCCACACTTCATCTAGAAATGAACCTCTTTCTACAAGGCATTCCAAAAAGAGAGGTGACACATAATGGGTGTTATCGCGTATAACGAAGAAGATGTTAAGTTATTAGCTAGACTGATGCGTGCTGAAGCCGAAGGAGAAGGCCAACAAGGGATGTTAATGGTCGGAAACGTTGGGGTAAATCGTGTCCGCGGAAATTGTTTAGATTTCAAAAAAATACGTAATTTACGTCAAATGGTTTATCAAAATCCTGGTGGTTTTGAGGCAACTCAAAAAGGGTATTTTTATCAACGAGCGAGAGAACAAGATATCGCATTGGCAAGACGGACTATTCAGGGACAACGTTTTTGGCCCGCCAACTTTGCCTTATGGTTCTTTAGACCTGAAGGCCCTTGCCCACCAACTTGGTATGACCAACAAAATTCTGGTCGCTTTAAAAAGCACTGCTTCTTCCAACCATCTGGTGGAGATTGTCCAGGCGTATATTAAGGAATGAAAATGGGGAGGGATTTTTGAATGGCACAGCAACAAAACCCGTACTACGGAACAGGTTTTTATCAACCATCTGGAACTTATGTACAACCGCAACAAATGACCCCACAACAACAGCAACAACAGCAACAACAGCAACAGCAACAGCAACAGCAAGCAATGCAACAACAAGCTGCTCAAGCTCAACTTGCAGTTTCTCAAGGGATGTTACCACTAGAGCAATCGTATATTGAAAACATCCTTCGTTTAAACAAAGGTAAACCAGCTACAGTTGTAATGACTTATGAACGTGGTAGTTCGCTTGGTACACAATCTTATACTGGGATCATCGAGGCAGCTGGTCGTGATCATATCGTTATTAGTGAACCGAAATCTGGAAAACGCTTTTTACTACTAATGATTTACTTAGATTATGTAGAATTCCCAGGAGAAATTACGTATTTACCTAGTCAACAAGCAACTTATGCTCCAAGACCATAAACAAAAGCTGGCAAATGCCAGCTTTTGTTTTTTATAACCCTTTTACAACTGCAGTTCCGACTAAAATCCACGCCACAATAAACGCTACACCACCAAGGGGTGTAATTGGGCCAAAGAATTTAATACCTGTTGTACTTAATGCATAAAGACTGCCTGAGAACATAATAATCCCAGCTACCATAAGCCAACCCGCGGTGCTTAAAAGTGATGATTGCATTTTGTCCATTAATAGAGCAACTACGAATAAGCCACCTGCATGAAACATTTGATATGTAACGCCCGTCTTCCACACTTCTAACATTTTTGCAGAAATTTTATTTTCTAAACCATGTGCTCCAAAAGCCCCTAATGCAACAGATAGTCCCGCTGCAATACAACCTAGTAAAAAGAAAATTTTCATCTTAATTCCCCTTTTTTACCTTTATCATAAGCAATTTTTACATATAAGCCAAACGATTTTACTTTTAAAAGTCAAATAAAGATTTACCGTTTGCATCCTTTTCTTTTATATATACTTTTTCTCCAGAAACCGGCATAACTGGTTGAACTGTCGTCATAGGCTGAGACCCGATTACTTGTGTTTGAACTTGTGGTTCTCTATACGTAGAAGGCCCCACTTGTTCATCCAATAATAAATCACATAAAGCACGTACAACTAATAAGTGTTCTTTTGATTGTTGTCCTTCACTACTTTTTGCCTTTGCAATTTCATTCGCCATTTTATTTAAAATCTTATCACTAGATACTTGCATTCCTTGTCACCTCTTACTTTGTAGTTCTTTCTCAAATTGCCCCAGTTTCTCCACTGAACCAAATACTATTATCATATCATGTTCTTGCAGTTTTTCCTGCCCCGTTGGATTATGGATAATATCCCCATCCCTTAAAATTGCTAAAATTGTTACATCAAATTGATTTCTCACATTACTCTCTAGTAACGATTTACTGGCTAAGATAGAATCTTTACCAACTTGAATTTCTTCAATTACAAAGGATTGTTCTATTCCATACAATACTGTATCAATATAATGAACTGTTAACGGATTCGCAATACCTTTTGCGATATGAATACCTGCCATACTAGATGGATTAATAACCTTATTTGCACCAGCGCGCCGTAATTTCTCTTCTGTTTCTGGCTTTTCAGCTCTTGCTACAATTTTAATTGCACCATTAAGCCCTCTTGCCGTTAATGTAATAAATACATTTTCAGCATCGTTTGCTACGATAGCCACTAGACCCGCTGCCTTCGAAATTCCCGCATTATGTAACACTTGATCTTCAGTTGCATCCCCATGTACATATAAAAGCTTTTCCTGTTCGAATATACTTTCATCTTTATCCACAACTACAAATGGGATTTTCTTTTCCTGTAATTCATGTACAACTTGAAGCCCTACTCTTCCGCAACCACATACTATAATATGCTTTTGTAACTGCGCTATTTGTTTATCCATCTTCTTCCTCCGCACTGCATGAAATAAGTTACCCTCAATGATCATAGCTGCTACTACCCCCATTGCATACGTAACGATACCGACGCCGACAGGTATAATAAGGAGCGCAAAAAATTTCCCTGCCTGTGTTACGGGCACTACATCACCATATCCAACCGTTAATACAGTAATCATCGTCATCCAAAATGCTTGAAACAAACTAATTTCTTCAATTGTCATAAATCCTAGCGTCCCTAGAATTACAACAAAGGTCATACATATAACTGCTATCCATAATTGCTTACGTGCATTCATATTATATTTCAACTCTTTTCTCTATCTACAATCTTTGCCAAAGGAAATGAAATACCTATATACTAGAAACGGAATCTATGAAAGAGGTTGATATAATGAAGCTATTTCTTTCTGCCTTACAATGGGCACTATTTATTTTAGCTGGAAGTCTTATTGTACCAATTAGTGTCGCAACTAGTTACGGCCTCGACGGCGCTGAAGCTATCGCGTTTGTACAAAGGACATTATTTGTTCTCGGTTTTGCCGGCCTACTGCAAGCTATATTCGGTCATAAACTTCCTATTCAAGAAGGTCCCGCAGGCCTTTGGTGGGGAATTTTCTCCCTGTATGCAAGTTTAGGCGTCGTATTATTTGGATCAAGCAATGAAACACTTAAGGTCCTTCAGTACGCTTTCCTACTAAGCGGAATTATTTGTATTATTCTTAGTGTTTTTGGACTTATCGATAAACTAGTTCGCTACTTTACACCTACAGTAATTGGAACGTATTTATTCCTTCTTGTCGCACAACTTAGTGGCTCCTTCTTAAAAGGCATGTTTGGCCTTGATGGACAACATACAGAAGTACAGCCAAAGGTATTTATTCTTTCACTCATTGTTATTTTACTATCTTTTTTCATTATGAAGCTACCTATTATTGGACAATATTCCGTTCTTTTCAGTATCGTCTGCGGCTGGATATTATTCGCGTGCTTCGGATTATCTAATCCAGTAACACCTGTGACAGATATAATTCGTCTTCCATCTCTATTTGTTTTCGGAATGCCCCGCATTGAATGGAACATGGCAATTACGGTAGTTTTCGTCACACTATTACTTCTAACAAATATGTTAGCAAGTATTCGCGTTGTACAAAAGGTTGTTTCAAAGTATGAAGAAGATTCTGCTCCAGATCGCTTCAAACAAGCTGGCATTATAACAGGAATAAATCAATTACTAGGCGGTCTATTTTCAGCCATTGGTCCTGTTGCCATTTCTGGATCAGCAGGATTTATCGCAACAACAAATATTTATAAACGCCTCCCATTTATGTTAGGGTCAAGCTTTATCATTCTTGTTAGTATATTCCCAAAGATTACTTCATTCTTTGCAGCAATCCCCGTTGCAGTTGGGTATGCTGCGATTTACCCTGTATTTGCAAGCATGATTGGTCTCGCTTTTCGTGAATATGACACTGTACAAAATAAAGAACAATTATTTAAAGTAGCAGGTCTTTCAATCTTTACGGGAATCGGAGTTATGTTCGTTCCAGCTGGAGCATTTTCTACGCTGCCGCCATTTTTAGCATCATTTTTAAGTAACGGTCTCATTCTTGGATCTGTAATGGCTATCTTGTTGGAAATACTATTTTCTCGTTCGCACGAAAAACAACTATCGTAAATTGGAAAACTTCCATTATTGCACTCTATCTTTAGAGTTGTTACGATAATGATAAAGTGAAACTTTAATCAGTGGGGGTTTTGTTCACCCCCCACTGATTATTAGTTGAACCAATCGGGCGTTTACGGGCAGTTGATCTCCCACCTAACTTCTTTGCTCCAGCTGAATTTTGAGGTGGGAGTCTTACTGCCCACAAATAGCGGGATAAATTGTCATGGGCAACACGCTCATGATAATTTATACTAACAATGCAGAACTTCTCCTAATTTCATGTAAAGAGGTTCGATGTCTTACTATATATTCCCCAAGATCTTCATAAAAATTTATTTCTATTCCAACAAAGAAAGGAATTTTCTATATGACTTATAAAATGATTGTTTTAGATTTAGATGATACTTTATTACGCGATGACCATACCATTTCACCTCGTACGAAAGAGGCTTTAATGACAGCACAAGAACAAGGAGTTAAAGTTGTACTTGCTTCTGGGCGCCCAACTTTTGGTATGCGCAATGTTGCAAAAGAACTTCTTTTAGAAGAATACGGTAGCTTCATTCTATCTTTTAACGGTGCTAAAATTATTAACTGTAAAACAAATGAAGAAATCTTTAGTAGCACGCTATCTCCTGAAATCGTTCACAACCTATTTGAAATTAGTAAAACTGAAGATGTATGGATTCATACTTATATTGGTGATGATATCGTAACAGAAGAAAATAATCCGTATACTGAAATTGAGGGCGACATTACTGGTATGCCAATTGTTGTAGTAGATGATTTTAAAGCTGCTGTTAAAGAGCCTGTAGTAAAAGTATTAATGAATAAAGAAGCTGAACGCCTTGTTGAAGTAGAAAAGAAACTACAAAAACAACTAGAAGGTCAATTAAGCGTTATGCGCTCTAAACCATTCTTCTTAGAATTCACTGAATATGGTGTTACAAAAGGAACGAGCTTAAACCAATTAATCCAAAAACTTGGTATTAAACGCGAAGAAGTTATCGCAATGGGCGATAGCTATAACGATCAAGCGATGATTGAATTTGCCGGTCTTGGCGTTGCGATGGGCAATGCACCAGATGATATTAAAGAAATCGCAAACTATGTGACAGATACAAATATGAACGATGGCGTTGCAAAAGTTGTAGAGAAGTTCGTACTAAAAAGAGAAGTACTTGTTTAATATTTTCACTCATAAAACCTATTTGAAGTCAAATACTTCAAATAGGTTTTTATTTAAATTACATTGCTTTTGTGACTATATTTTGAACTTTGCACTATTCTCGTAGTGTAAAGTTTCTTTTTGTATATAATGGAACAAAATAGACTATTTTATTTTGAAAAAGAATACAAATTTACTATATACAAGCATACGTTAAAGGAGGCTATTTCATGTTATCTACACCAATCGGACGATTAAGAGCAATCGGCTTAGTTGAGGGGATTTCTTTCCTATTACTATTATTTGTAGCAATGCCATTAAAATATTTTGCAGGGTTTGCAACAGCTGTTAAAATTACAGGTATGGCTCATGGCGTTTTATTCGTACTATTCATCTTTGCGGTAATTCAAGTAACAATCGTACACCGTAAAACAATTTTATGGGCACTTGGTGCACTTGTTGCATCAGTTATCCCATTTGGTACGTTTGTACTAGATGCAAAACTAAAAAATGAACAGTAATAGTAAAAAGGTAGTTAACAATTGTTAGCTACCTTTTTTGCGTTTATATATTCGAAATTTGCCAATCGATTTCTTTTTCATCCATGTTAGATAAAATCTCATTTACTTTAGAGTACGGCTTACTTCCAAAGAAACCACGTCTTGCTGATAATGGGCTTGGATGTACGGACTCGATAATATGATGATTCGTATTCGTAATTAAATTTTTCTTCGCCTGAGCATGGCGTCCCCATAATATGAAAACAACTGGCTTTTCACGTTCATTTAATAGCTCAATTACGCGATCTGTGAAATGCTCCCATCCTTTTCCTTTATGAGAATTCGCCTCACCTTGACGAACCGTTAACACAGTATTTAATAGTAAAACCCCTTGCTCCGCCCATTTTACTAAATAACCGTTATTCGGAATTTCATAACCGTATTCATCTCGCAGTTCTTTATACATATTTAACAAAGATGGCGGCGTTTTAATACCAGGTTGTACCGAAAAACTTAAACCATGTGCTTGATTCGGTCCATGATATGGGTCTTGTCCTAAAATAACGACCTTTGTATTTTCATAACTTGTATACTGAAGAGCGTTAAAAATATCTTCTTTCTTTGGATAAATCACATGCTCCTCATACTCTTCTTTTAAAAAATTAGCTAAAGCTTGATAGTATTCTTTCTCAAATTCTGACCCCAGTAATGGTCCCCAATCATTCTGCAAAATGTTTTCCATGCCTTCACTTCCTATCCAATTAATTCACCATATCCTGCCTTGTAAATACTACAAATGAAATGATAAGAGATACTACTGCCCAAACCGTTAAATTCATTAAAGAAAATCCCATTGATAATCCTTGCAATGCAGGCAGTTTTCCTGATAAATAATCCGTTAACGATAAGTTGACACTAAAAATGTATTTCGCACCTTCCCAAGACGTTGCGAATGAACTTAAAATGCCCCCTGCGATTAACGCAGCTAACATAACGCCCATTCCAGCTGGTGTATTTCGAATTAAAACAGAAACCATAAATGATATAGTTCCAACCACAATGGCAACAAACCAAGCTAATCCGTACGCCATTAAAATGTATTGCCACTGCGGAATAAGATGGACAAAGTTCGTATTTAATGTCTCCTTATCAATGACGAATCCTGTTAAAACAGGTAAGTTCCATCCAGAGTATCCAAATACAATCCCTGATAATGCGTAAGCAAATAAACCGACAAGAAGCAATATGAGCGAAATGAAAAATAGCATCGTCACATATTTACTAAGGAGTATTTTCCAGCGTCGAATAGGCCTCGTCAGAAGCATTTTCATCGTACCATCGCTTCGTTCTCCTGAAACAATATCAATGGCGACAATCATAACAAGCAATGGAATAAATAACGTTATTCCTTGTTCAATAAACGCCCTCACAAATGTTGGTGCCCCTGGTGCAGTCGGATTAATATTATGATCTAAATAATATTGTTGCTGTTCCACTCTTACTTTTAGCCAATCACGCCATTCTTCTGGCAATCTAGAATTGTTCAAGCGGTTTTGGGAATCAACAATTTGTTGCTGTAATGATACTTTCCAATCGGTCGTACCAAGCCTTTTTTGCGTTGTTTCTATTTCACGATACTGAGCATACACAAAAAGCGGAATCAAGATTGCTAAAATAAGCATGACAACAACAATCCGTTTCTTACGATAAATCTTTTCTGATTCATTTAAAACTAGATTCGCAAATTCACGCATGTTGCTCACCCCTTGTGAGTTCAATAAATAAATCTTCTAGCGTAAATACAAGCTCTTTGACGCTATGTACATCTATCTCGTTTTCCACAAAGTGCTTATTCCAAACACTAATAGACGCAACATCCATACGACATAGTAAACGCTCATCTTCTATACTAACTTCCTCTACCTCTTCAGCAGCATCTAACATGTCTTTCGCTTTGGAAACCGGTGTAACGACCCATTCCACACGATCACTCGCTGTTTTGATCAACTCTTCAATAGGTGCAACTGTTATCATTTTTCCTTTATGAATAATAGCCACACGGTCACATATCATTTGCACTTCACTTAATAAGTGACTCGAAATAAATACACTCATATTTTCTTCTTTTACAAGCTTATGTATAAATTCCCTAAGTTCTCTAATCCCAGCTGGATCTAAACCATTCGTCGGTTCATCTAATATGAGCAATTTCGGATTTCCAAGTAGCGCCTGTGCAATTCCAAGGCGCTGCTTCATACCAAGGGAATATGTTTTTACCTTATCGTGAATACGCTCATCTAAATGAACCATTTTTGCAATTTCAATAATACGTTCATCTGATATATCACCAAGCATGCGCGCAAATTGCTTTAAGTTTTCCCATCCCGTTAAATATGTATAAAGCTCTGGGTTTTCAACGATACTTCCAATTTGACGCATCGCTTCTCTGAAATTTTCCTTAATAGAATAACCACCAATAGAAATAGTACCTTCTGTCGCTTTAATCAGTCCGACTAACATTCGAATTGTTGTCGTTTTCCCGGCTCCGTTCGGCCCTAAGAAGCCAAACACTTCTCCTTGTTTTACATCAAATGAAATGTCTTCTACAAGTGTCTTCTTTCCCATTACCTTCTTCACGTCTCGTACGGAAAGTATCATCGTCATTTTATCCCTCCTTGTTCTAGTTTTAATTTACTTACGACGTTTTGGACTAATCGCTCTGCCATATATGTGTAGCCGACTTCATTCGGATGAAAATGATCGGAGTATAATAAATCTTTTCCGCGATTTTGGAATAAATCAAATGTCGGTGTAATATATACATTTTTATCATTTAATGCTAACTTCTCTAAAGAAGCATTCCAATCAACAACAATATTTGATGAACCTCTTAAATCTTCTACATCCTCAAAAGGATTGTATAAACCTAGCCAAAAAATAGGGCTATCTGTATTTAATTTACGAATTTCTTCTATAATTTTCTTTGCCTCATTTTGAAACGTTTCCGTATCAGGACGATATGTCTCTAAATCTATTTTTCCGAGCGATTCCCATCCTGGGAATAAATCATTTCCTCCAATTGTTAAAACAATTACATCTGCTTGCTTAATTGAATATTGAGCTCCGCTACCCTCTAGTTGTTTTAATAAATCCGGCATTTTTGCGCCACTAACTGCCAAATTGGTTAGTGCAACTTTTTGTTTATAATCTTTTTGTAAATCCTCTTTCATTCGTCCAATATAGCCAATTCCTTCTTTGTCACCAACGCCGCGCGTTAATGAATCACCTAAACTAACTATTTGTAACGTTCCCGTTTTCTTTTTCTCTTTTGCCACTACGTCAGTCTTCGTAATTAATTTTGAAGCTTTCGGATTTAATACATCATTCACACCCGAAACAAAACCGTATGCAAATAAACAGAAAGACGCAATTGTAATGAGTAGAATTACTTTTACTAATTTTGATCTCATATCAAAACCCCTTTTAGCCCCTATAGATTGTCCATAATTATACCAAACGAATTTTCGAAAAGCGATTTTCATACCTTCTCTATTATGTCGTTTCCCTATCTACCAATTCTGGCAATAACTCTACATGCTTCACATCTATTTCCTCATCATTAATCTTTTCATATAATAATTCAAATGCCTTTACACCAACATTTTTACTAGAATGCGAAATCGTCGTAATACCTAATATATTTGCCACTTCTTGATCATCACATCCGATAATCGTAATATCCTCTGGGATACGAATTCCTTGTTTTTTCGCCTCCGTTACCATTCCTGCAGCAATATGATTGCAAGATACAAGAAACGCCGTCGGTTTTACAGACATATTAGCCCATTCTCTGACTACATTGCGCCCATCTTCCACCGTAAAACAGCCTTTAAACTTCCAGGCATCTAACGGTGTTACAACAATCTGTTGAAGTGAATCCTCATACGCCTTTTTTCGCCTTTGACTATTAATGCTATTACTTCTTCCAATGCAATATCCGATACGTGTATGACCAGCATCTATTAAGCTTTTCATCCCGCGCAAAAATACTTTGTAGTAATCAATATGTACACTTGAAATGAAATTCGAATCTATTTCCTCACACATCACAATTGGACCAAACTTCGTATACTCTTCAAGTTTTTCCTTACTATTTGTCCGTGAACATATAATTACTCCATCAAGCTTTTTCATTTTTAACATATGTAAAATTTCAAGCTCTTTTTCTTCGCTATAATTTGTCTGGCAAAGCATCATATTATAATTGTTCTTTGCGGTTTCCTTTGATATCCCCCCAATAATGGCACTGTAATATTGATCATTTACGTGCGGCAATAAAACGCCAATTACATTCGTTTTTCCTTTCACTAAATGAATAGCATTCACATTTTGCGTATAATTTAATTCTTCTATAATCGCTAAAATCTCTTTTCGTTTCTGTTCATTCACATACGGATGATTATTGAGTACACGTGAAACAGTTGAAACAGATACCCCAGCAAGTTCAGCAATCTTTCTTATATTCGTCATCTTATTCTCCCCTTCCCCTCAAAAATTCTCGCTTGACCTGGTAAGCTTTCCACAGTATATCCTTTCTTAGCAAATACATTTTGAAAGGATATACAACTATGCTTCGATTCAAATTAGAATATATATTTTTCATTGGCGGTTTACTCATTCTCGCCATCGGCATTAATATGATGACGACAATTACTTCCTTTGGACTTAGCCCTTATGATTCCTTCTTTATTGCACTATATCAAAATTTCGGGATAAGTATTGGTTTTTGGATTTTCATGATTAACTTTGTTTTTACCCTGATCGTACTCTTTTGGGACAAAAAACAAATTACAATCGGCACAATTGTCACAATGATTCTTATTTCTCTTTTTGTTGATTGGGTTGGTTCTATTACGACTATTATGGACGCTATCCGCTCTCTTCCAAAATATATAACACTTATTTCTGGAAATCTATTCGTCGGAGCCGGAATTGGTCTTTACGTCTCTACTAATCTTTGCGCGGCACCTCAAGAGGCTTTCGTTTTAACTGTTGCTGAGAAAAAGAAATGGACATTTAGAAGAACAGAAATTTCATTAGCTTTTTTATTTTTAACACTAAGCTTCTTATTAGATGGGCCAATCTATTTTGGAACAATTATCTTATCCTTTACAACAGGTTGGATTATTCAAGCATTTATTCAAGTTGGTACGCAGATTTTAAATAGAAAAAACCCTATTAAGCAAGCCGCTTAATAGGGTTTTTTCTATTTATTGGAAGAGATACTACTTAGCATCTCCTTCAATTCGATAGTTTGCTTTCACACAATCTATTTCTTCATACGATTGCAATGTATGTAGAATGTACTCATAATCCGCAAGAGAAGCACGATGCGTTACAATTACGATTTCTGCTTTCCCTTTCTCTTCAAGTGGCATTTGAATAATCTTTTCAAAACTAACACCGCGCTCAGAGAACAATGATGTAATTTTTGCAAACACACCAATTTCGTCTTTCACATGAAGTCTTAAAAACTTTTTCACAATAATTTCATCTGACTCTTTTAGTACCTTTTTATACTGCGGGGATACCGCACTATTTCCGTTTACACCTAGCCTAATATTTTGCATTACAGCAACTAGGTCAGAAACAACAGCTGTCGCTGTCGGTAAGCTTCCTGCTCCCGGACCATAAAACATCGTTTCTCCTACCGCTTCACCATACACATAGACAGCATTATATTCATTTTGCACTGCCGCAAGAGGGTGTGCATTTGGAAGTAAAGTTGGCTCAACTGTAACCTCTAATTTCTCGCCATCTCGCTTTGCAAGACCAATTAATTTAATTGTATAGCCTAAGCTCTTACTATATTCAATATCTTCTGCTGTAATAGAAGTAATTCCTTTTACCTTCACATCTCCAAGCTCTACATTTGTAGAGAAACCGAGAGTAGCCAAAATCGTCATTTTTCTTGCCGCATCTAAACCTTCTACGTCTGATGTTGGATCTGCTTCTGCAAATCCAAGCTGCTGAGCTTCTTTTAACACGTCGTTATATGCTCTCCCTTCGTCTGACATTTTCGTCAAAATAAAATTTGTCGTTCCATTTACAATTCCCATTACTTTCGTAATAAGATCTGAAGAAAGTCCTTCTACGATGCTTCGTAAAATTGGAATCCCTCCAGCTACACTTGCTTCATAAAATAAATCAGCCTTGTTATCTTTTGCTACCGCTAAGAGTTCCGCTCCGTGTAACGCCATTAAATCTTTATTTGCAGTCACAACGTGCTTCCCTCCTTTTAAAGCCTGTAAAATATATGCTTTCGCATCATCAATGCCGCCCATTACTTCGATGACAACATCAATATTAGGATTATCTAAAATTTCATTCACATCTTGTGTTAATAGAGTAGAAGGTACCTCTACCTCTCTCTCTTTCTCAATATTTTGCACCAACACTTTCGTTACTCTCACTGGACAACCGACTTGATGTATAAGTCGTTCTTGATGATCTGTAATAATACGAACTACACCACTACCAACTGTCCCAAGACCTAATAAGCCCACTTGAATTTCTTTCATAATACTGTCCACCCCTCAAAAATTGTGTTTAGATGCCATTATATAGACAAAAAATCTGAAAAACAATGTATTTTGAACATTCGGAAAAATAAGGGTTAATCTTTACAAATAAAACGCTACCACGTGTTACACAATCATTATTTACAATATATAAGGGGTTTCTTGATACACGTAATAATTCAGCCAATTAGAGAATAATAAATTCCCATGACTCCTCCACCTAACAAGTGGCTTCTCATCTGGATTATTATGTTTAAAATAATTTTTTGGCACATCAATATTTAACCCTTTTTGTCGGTCCCGTTCGTATTCTTCCTTTAACGTATCACAACTATATTCACTGTGTCCCAGTGCGAAAACTTGCCTTCCCTCTTGCCCAATAACAAGATGAACACCCGCTTCTTCAGAATTGGCTAATAACGTTAATTCTTTCACTTTTTCAATATCGCTCTCTCGTACTTCTGTATGACGAGAATGCGGAGCAAAAAACACTTCATCAAACCCTTGTAACAATTTCACATGTTGCTCGCGAACCTCATGTTCAAATACACCAAACATTTTTTCCGCAAGAGGATACTTCGGCACACCATAGTGATAATACAAACCAGCTTGTGCCCCCCAGCAAATATGAAGCGTAGATGTTACATTTGTTTTTGAATACTCCATAATACGTCCAAGCTCTTCCCAATAATCTACTTCTTCAAAAGAAAGAGTTTCAACTGGTGCTCCTGTAATAATGAGTCCATCAAATTTTTCATTCTCAATATCACGGAATGTTTTATAGAAGCTCGTTAAATGGTCCTGTGCTACATTGCGAGACAGATGCGATTCCATATGAAGTAAATGAACATCTAATTGCAACGGTGTATTTCCAATTAAACGAAGTAATTGCGCCTCTGTTTCTTGCTTTGTAGGCATTAAATTTAATATAGCAATTTTCAAAGCACGTATATCTTGTGTTACTGCTCGCTCCTTCGTCATTACAAAAATATTTTCCTTCTGCAATACTTTGCGAGCTGGTAAATCTTTATCAATTATGATCGGCATGTTGTTTGCCTCCGACTAGCGCTGCTTCTAAATCTGCAATAATATCAGAAACATCTTCTATACCGACCGATAAACGGATTAAATCAGATGTAACGCCAGCTAAACGCTGATTTTCTGCGCTTAATTGTCTGTGCGTCGTACTAGCGGGATGTATTACACAAGTTCTTGCATCAGCTACATGCGTTACAAGAGTTGCGAGTTTTACATTTGCGATAAATTCTTTTGCTGCTTCTAATCCGCCCTTAATACCAAATGTTAAAACTCCACTAGCACCTTTTTTCAAATACTTTTGTGCTAACGAGTAATTTTCATTACTATCTAACCCTGGATAATTCACCCATTCAATGCGATCATGATTAGCAAGCCACTTAGCAACTTCGAGAGCATTTTCACTATGACGCTCCATTCGTAAATGCAATGTTTCCAGGCCAATGTTGCTAATATATGCATTGAATGGGCTCATACAGTTTCCGTAGTCTCTTAATAATTGAACACGCGCTTTCACAATATACGCTGCTGCTCCAAAATTTTGAACATAGCTTACACCGTGATAACTCGGATCAGGTTCGACAAGCTCAGGATATTTTCCATTTGTCCAATCGAAGTTCCCTCCATCTATTACAATGCCGCCTAGAGAACTTGCATGGCCATCAATATATTTCGTTGTAGAATGGACAATGATATTTGCCCCATGTTCAAACGCCTGGCATAAATAAGGTGTCGCTAATGTATTATCAACGATAAAAGGTACTTCTAATTCTTTTGCTGCCGCTGAAAGTTCTTTGAAATTCAAAACGTTCATTGCTGGATTTCCTAACGATTCTGCATAAACAAGTTTTGTCTTATCATTAGCAAGTGCCGCAATTTCATCTGCTGTTAAATTAGGATTAAAGAACGTAACATCAATGCCAAGCTTGCGCAAACTCACTCCAAATAAATTAAACGTTCCTCCGTAAACAGTTGAAGAACAAAGTAAATGGTCTCCACTACTGCAAATATTTAAAACCGCAAGCATAATAGCTGCCTGCCCAGAAGCTGTTGCAACAGCCCCTACACCGCCTTCTAAATCTGATAACTTCTGCTCAAATGCAGCTAGAGTAGGATTTCCAATACGCGTATATATATATCCTTCTGCCTCTAAATTAAATAGTGCTGCTAAATCATCTGACGTATCGTATTTATACGTTGTACTTTGATAAAGTGGCAAAACACGCGGCTCACCATTTTTTGGCGTATAGCCACCTTGCACACAAATCGTTCCTTTCCCCCATGATTCTCCCATCTCTCATTCTCCTTTCTTTTAATGCAAAATAAAAAACTGCTCCTTTCCTGAAAACAAGAAAGGAGCAGTTTGAAGACACGCTCTAAGGCTCTTTCTTATCTCTCAGGATTATTACCTGCAGGATTTGGCACAATTCCGTTATACGGCTGTTGCCAAGGTTTCATCGGGCCTGTCCCTCCACCTTTTCTTGATAAGACTATGCAATTACCGTTGATTTTATAGCAATAATTTCCTAATGTCAAATAGTTTTTCTGAATGTTCTAAATTAAATGTAAGGAATTTAATTTAAACAGCAAAAGAAATATATTCCATATTCATTTGAAAAAGACCTTTTAAAAACTCCGATCAATATATAGAATTAAATAAGTGGTTTAACCGCGTTGGTTTCAAATTTTTATGAGAACCTAATATATTGAATAAGCCAACCCCTCAAAAAGATACTATATATATTCAATTCATTTCACACTAGCATATTTAATCCTTTCTACATTAAAACTTACATAACGGAGGTACAACATGACAAATAAAAAGGACATGCACTATATACTCGTCCTATATGGCATTCTTTTAGGCGCTATAGTAGGAGCTACAGTCTGGTTATTTTTAGTTACAATAAATATCGGAATTCACTTTATTTGGGGATACTTACCTACTATTTTCTCTTCTCCTCCTTATTACACCATTTGTGTAACAATCATCGGTGGTATCCTTGTTGGTTTAACACAAAAATACTTCGGTACATATCCACGTCTTATGCCGGAAGTGATGGCTGAATATAAAAAAACAGGTAGAATTGAATACAGTTTTGTACATAAAGCTACTTTAACTGCGATTATCGTTTTAATATTTGGAGCTAGCTTAGGACCAGAAGCTGCACTTGTTGGAATTATCGGTGGACTTTGTACATGGGTAGGAGATCGCTTTAAATTTGCTTTAAAGGGAATGAATGAACTAACAGAGGTTGGAATTGGTGCTACTTTAAGTGTCATTTTTAATGCACCATTATTCGGTTACTTAGCTCCGAATGAAGATGAGGGTGAACAAATTAATGAATTTTCGAAAGGAAAAAAAGCAATTGTATATTTAGCTACCACTTTTGCCGGTTTTTCCGTTTACTTATTACTTAGTAAACTCGATAATCGTGGATCCTTTATTGTTGATTTCGGGGAAGGGTCTCTTGCTCTTAATGAATGGATCGCCTTTCTACCACTTGCTAGTATTGGTGCTATAGTTGGTTTCTTTTATTTCAAATTAGAATTCATATTAGAGAAATTAATCCACCCCTTCAGGGAATACAAAGTATCACTTGGAATTATCGGTGGTATTTTATTAGGGGTTACAGGAACTTTTCTTCCGTACACGTTATTTTCAGGGGAACATCAATTAAAAGATTTAGTCGTTGAATGGAGCCATTTATCCTTCTGGGTACTACTTCTTTCAGGGGTTTTAAAATTATGTATTACTGCCGTTTGTTTAAATACGGGTTGGCGCGGCGGACATATTTTCCCCATTATATTTGCTGGATCAAGTATCGGATACGCTATAGCTTCTATTCTGCCTATAGATCCCATATCTTCTGTAGCCATCGTCACAACAGCTATTTCAAGCTATGCATTAAGAAAACCAATAGCTATAACATTACTATTACTCATGTTTTTCCCGCTCAATTTATTATTACCGATGCTCGGGGCTGCGGCAATTGGCAATGCATTTCCGCTTCCTAAACATAACGAAACTACAAATTAATATAAAAAAACAGCATTAACATGTAAATGTTAATGCTGTTTTTTCGAGTGACGATTATGTTTTTAATTAAAATTTACTTGCTACTTTAGCCGCTTCTTCAAGACCTACTGCAATGATCTCTTCTGCTTTATCTGGGAATTGATTATGTCCTTCGATAACTACTGTTTCCATGTTTGTTGCGCCGAAGAAGCCCATCATGCTTGCTACATATTTAACAGCCATTTCCATTTCAGCTGCTGGTCCTTCAGAATATACGCCGCCGCGTGCATTTAATAACGCAATCTTCTTATCTCCAATAAGCCCAACTGGACCTTCTGGTGTATATTTAAACGTTTTACCAGCACGGTTTAAATAATCAATATACGTGTGTAATACGGCTGGAATCGTTAAGTTCCATAATGGGAAACCGAAAACTACTTTATCAGCTTCTAGAAATTGATTTAAATACTTATCAGCAACTGCTACCACTTTTGCTTCTTCTTCTGTTAAATCAAATCCTCTACCTGCTTTGAATGTACTATTAATCATATCTACGCCTACATATGGTAATTCTTCTTTATATAAATCAAGTTCTACTACTGTATCATTTGGATGTGCTTCTTTATAGTTTGCTAAAAATGCCTCGTATAATCTCACACTTACTGCTTGTTCCGCTGGGCGGTTGTTTGCTTTTACAAATAAAACTGTTGCCATTGTTTTTCCTCCTAATACTCACTCTTATGTTGTTATATATCACTTACGAAAAAGGGTACTCCCTTGTAATTGCTGTTGCTTACAAATATATTCTATCTTTATATCAAGACAATTACGTCCTCACATAGACGTATTTTTCCATAAAAAAAGTCCACCTTCTAAAGGCGAACTAGGTCTTACGACTTTTGTCTTATACAATTCCATTTTTCACTGCATATAATGCTGCTTGTGTGCGATCGGATAAATGTAACTTACTCAAAATACTACTCATATGAGCTTTTACCGTTTTTTCTGTAATAACTAAAACAGAAGCGATTTCTTTATTACTCATCCCTTTCGCCAATAGCTGCAATACTTCATTTTCTCTCGCTGTTAACACATCCACTTGAACGGAAGGTTCTTCTTCTTTTTCTTCCTGTGGTAATGTTTGAGAAAGAAGGGCATTTGCTATATCTGGATGTAATTGAATATTACCTTTATACGCGCTTCGAATAGCTTCAACAAGCTGATCTGGTTCTATATCTTTTAAAATATAACCGCTCGCCCCAGCTTTTAGTGCCGGCAATACATGAGCTTGATCAGAAAAACTAGTTAATACAATTACTTTCACGTTTGGATATTCTTTTTTAATACAAGCTGTTGCCTCAATTCCATCCATCTCAGGCATATATAAATCCATTAATACGACATCTGGACTCGTTTCGCCTACTTTCACCAACGCTTCTTTCCCATTGTTTGCTTCCCCAACTAATTCAAAATCTTCCTGTGTGCTTAGAAAAAATGCCAATCCTTTTAAAACAACTGTATGATCATCAACTAACAATACTTTTATTTTCACAAACTTCCCTCATTTTTACATCATAATGGTACATTTACTTTTACACTCGTTCGTTTCTTACTACTTACAATTTTAATTGTTCCACCAACTAATTCTACTCTTTCACGCATCGTAGTCATACCGAGTGATTTCTTCTCTTTTATATCCTTTTCTACAAAACCATTTCCTTGATCGACTATTTCTAATGATACATTTTTCTCCGTCACTTTGAAATAAATCGTCGCTTCTCCTACATTCGCATGCTTACTTACGTTATTTAAAGCTTCTTGTCCAATTCGCCATAGCGCTTCTTCTACTACACGCGGCAAATCACGCACACCTGTAACCTGTTCCCGAATTTTCAATCCTAAACTTTCACCATATTGCTTTAAAGCTGGTAATAACCCTTTCTCTAATCCAGCCGGACGGAGTTGCCAAATTAACGTTCTCATTTCTTTTAAGGCACCTTGTGCTAATTCACGCATCTCATACAAAGACTGATCTACCTTTTCATTTTGGCCCTTTAAGACAGCTTCAGCGCCTTTCGTCATAAACGTTAATGAAAACAACTTTTGTGAAACAGAATCATGTAAATCTCTAGCTAAACGATTACGCTCTTCCATTCGTACAAGTTCGCGGCGTTTTTCATTTAATCTTAAGTTCTCTATCATTAATGAAATATGATTTGCTAACGCTTGTACTACATCTATCGTATTTATATCAAATTCTCCATTATTCGAACTTACACTTAATACTCCAAATATATGATCTTGAATATGTATCGGAATAGCGATAACTGCCCTATTGGGATGCTCTATATTACCAACCTGACTCTTCAACAAGACAGACTCTTCTTTTTCCAACGCTTCCTGTGCTGCCGCCCTCAAATCCTCTTGTAGTTCACCCGTCTTATATGCGGCCCTTACGACAAGTTCATTTTCTTCTCTACTAAAGAATACGACTTGCTCCCATAGAAATAAGCTCCCTATTTGCTTTACAATCTCCTCTGGTAATGCATTAAATTTATGAATTGTCCTTAAAGCTTGAATAAAGCGTTCTAACTTTACATAATAATGAGCTCTTCTCTTTTCATTTTCATACAGTTTTGTACGCTTTAACGCTGTTCCAATTTGAAAGGCAACTGATTGTAATAGTACTAATTCTTCTTCAGAAAAATGCGTTTTACCTGGGCTAGCTACATTTAATACGCCAAATTCGTCTCCACCTGCTTTGAGCGGTACTGTCGCATGATGCACAATCCCTTCTGTATCTCCCCAGTTGTATTCAATTGCATTATTAATTCTCTTACATTCAATAATATTAACCGCTCGCTCTAATTTCCCTTCCACAAAGCTGTATAGGCACCAGCAATTCCCCTCACACATCGGCCGTTTATTTTTGAATCTCAATCCCTCTGGTAATTGGTAATCAATTAATTTCGTATATCTGCCATTTTCATCCGCAAGAAAAATCCATCCTGTCGTTAAACCAGTTACATTCAATAGCTTTTCCAGCACAGCTTGAAGTACGTGATATGTATCATTTGAGGTATTCAACGTTTCTGCAATTTCTTTTAATATAACTAATTCATTTGTACGATTCTCTTGAAACATAATTCGTCTCCTACATACAAGATTTTAAATAGTACTTAACATAAATCATCTACTTTTCACTTTGTACTTATTCGTAACATTGATATAATAGTGAAAACATAGTTTTCATTATATCACTTGAGGGGGCTTTCATAATGACATTAAATAAGGCACTTACAATCGCTGGTTCTGACACAAGTGGCGGTGCTGGTATACAAGCAGATTTAAAAACATTCCAAGAACTTGGCGTATATGGAATGACATCTCTTACAACAATCGTAACAATGGACCCACATAACGGTTGGGCACATAACGTATTCCCAATTGCGGCTTCTACATTAAAACCACAATTAGAAACAACAATTGAAGGTGTTGGCGTAGATGCTTTAAAAACAGGTATGCTTGGATCAGTAGAAATTATCGAAATGGTTGCAGAAACAATTGAAAAGCATAATTTCGAAAATGTAGTAGTTGATCCTGTTATGGTATGTAAAGGAGCTGACGAAGCATTACATCCTGAAACGAATGATTGCTTACGTGACGTTCTTGTCCCAAAAGCATTAGTTGTAACGCCAAACCTATTTGAAGCATATCAATTAAGTGGTGTGAAAATTAATTCTCTTGAGGACATGAAAGAAGCTGCAAAAAAAATCCACGCTTTAGGTGCTAAATACGTACTGATTAAAGGTGGTAGCAAACTAGGCACAGAAACTGCTATTGATGTGTTATATGACGGCGAAACATTCGATCTTCTAGAATCAGAAAAGATTGATACGACAAATACACACGGTGCAGGTTGTACATATTCTGCTGCAATTACAGCAGAACTTGCAAAAGGAAAAACTGTGAAAGAAGCAGTAAAAACCGCGAAAGAATTCATCACAGCTGCAATTCGTCATTCATTTAAGATTAACGAATACGTAGGACCAACACATCACGGTGCATATCGTAAATTCGTTGCACCGAAAGAACTTGTCTAACATAAAGCTTTTTATTAATAAATTTAAAAATAGATTAAAACCCACAGAACAATAAATGTCTGTGGGTTTTAATCTATTTTGCAGAAATGTTTTAAGTACTCCCCGAATTCCTATGATGCTGAACTAACCTTGTTTCTACCATTTCTTTTTGAATAATATAACGCATCATCCGCTGATTGAATAAATTGATCAGGTGATTTTTTATACTCTGAAATTCCGACAGAAACTGTAATTTTAATTTTTTTCCCATTTTGCAGTTGGAATGAATGCTTTTCAACAGCTAGTCGAATTTGTTCCCCTATACGAGTTCCAAATGCTACTCTCTTTTTTGGTAACAACAGAGCAAACTCTTCGCCACCCTTTCGAAAGACTAAATTTGGGAATGGTGCATTCTCTAACAAAATACGTCCTAGTTGTTTTAACACTTCATCTCCAGCAGGATGACCGTACGTATCATTTACATACTTAAAGTGATCAATATCGATAAGTAATAAACAAAGTGAATCATTTTTCATATGCTTGCTACCAATATGACGATTCATCTCGAAATCAAACTGCCTTACATTTCCTAGATTCGTTAATGCATCTATCGTTGCATAATGCTTCATCGTTTGAAATAATTCATTGGATTGCAATACGTAACTTGCACTTACAAATGTGATGTATGCCGCTACAATACAACAAACTAAATATAAAACCACTACATATATATCCTTAAATAAAATATAAAGTGGTAGTATTAAAATAGACAAACTGTACACATTAAACCATATCCATTTTGTAAATATAGAAATCTTCATCCGCCAAATGAGGGTAATGCCAATCCCTATTGCCACGATAGTATAGCAAGCCAATTCAGAGGCTAAAGAATACTCAGTAAAAAATACCCGCGTTATTAAAATGATCATAACTGTTATACTACTAGCTATTGGGCCACCAATTATAACTGCCAAAATAACTGCTAAATAACGTAAATCCAACATAATCTTTTCAATATGTACACCAAAATGCATCAATAATATACTTAATATTCCAGTTAAAATGCCGATCAAACATTTCTGCCAAAAAGAGAACCCTTCTTTTAACGGCTTATCTCTTAAAAGCTGAGCACCTACAAAGATAAAGGAAAGAATGATTGTCATATTTACAAATAGATCTCTGAACATAAAATAATCTCCCTACTTTTTCTTTTCCATGTATCCCTTTCTATATGTTATTGTATTACGAAATACCTATAATTCCCAAACTTTTTTATTTTATTGTTCCACGTGGAACAGCAAAAAGAAAAATAAAAAAGGAGACGAAATTTCGTCCCCTCCATTAACAACATCGCGATATCTTTCCGCCTTTTGCATTAAATCTAGCTTCTTGTGCCTCAGCAAAAAATTGCTTTTGACATAGAATTTTCTCTTCTGGATGATGTACTTTCATGTGATTTACATACGTTTCATAACTTGGAACTCCGACAAGTAAACTAATAAATTGCTTTCTCTTTCCCCATACGTTCCGTAAATTTTTAAGCATAGTTCCTCGACTCACTTTCATCTCTTGGAATATATGGTGCCTCTTTTAACGGCATTGGCTTATTTCTTAATACTTGAATCCAAATTCGAAGTGCAGAAATTAATACAGCAATTACAACTATCATAAAAATTCCACAAAGCGCTGCATCAATATAATCATTCAAAATAATTTGTTTCATTTGCGCAACATTTTTAGCCGGAGCTAATACCTTCCCATCATCTAATGCTCCCTGGAATACTTTCGCATGTGATAGAAATCCTATTTTGGGATTTTCATGAAATAGCTTTTGATAACCTGCTGTCATTGTTACAATAAGCAATCCGACAGTCGGAATAAGTGTTACCCAAACATATGCCTTTTTTCCCATTTTGAATAAAATTGTCGTTCCAAGTAATAATGCAATACCTGCTAACATTTGGTTTGCAATACCGAAAAGTGGCCATAATGTATTAATTCCACCAAGCGGATCTATTACCCCTTGGTATAAGAAATACCCCCATCCTAGTACACATAGTGTTGTAGCTATCACATTTGCTAATGTTGAATCTGTTTTCGCAAACGGCTTATATACATGACCTAAAATGTCTTGAATCATAAATCGCCCTACGCGTGTTCCCGCATCAATCGTTGTTAAAATAAATAGTGCTTCAAAAAGAATAGCAAAATGGTACCAAAATGCCATCATCGCCGTTCCGCCCATTACTTGCGAAAATATATACGCCATACCAATTGCTAATGTTGGTGCACCACCTGTACGTGATAAAATGGTCTGTTCTCCGACATTAACAGCAAGATCTTTTAATTCATTCGGTGTAATAGCAAATCCCCATGAAGAAATAACTTGAGCTGCCTGCGATACATCCGTACCGATAAGTGCTGCAGGACTATTAATTGCAAAATAAGTTCCTGGTGTTAATACACAAGCCGCAATCATTGCCATCGCTGCTACAAACGATTCCATTAACATTGCTCCATAACCGATTGGCTTTGCGTGGCCTTCTTGCTCAATCATTTTCGGCGTCGTGCCTGATGAAACGAGAGCGTGGAATCCTGACACAGCACCACAAGCTATTGTAATAAATAAGAACGGGAATAAGTTACCGGAGAAAACAGGACCTGTCCCATCGATAAATTGCGAAACTGCTGGCATTTTTAAATCTGGTGCTACAACTAAAATACCGATTGCTAACCCAAGTATCGTCCCTATTTTTAAAAATGTACTTAAATAATCACGTGGCGCAAGAAGCATCCAAACCGGTAATGCCGATGCAATAAATCCATATACGATAAGCATAATAGCAATTGTCTCACCACTAAAAGTAAACATACTTGCAAGTGTCGGATTTTCCGCCACATATTGTCCTCCAATAAGGGATAAGATTAGTAGAACAATACCGATTACTGATCCTTCTCCTACTCGCCCTGGCCTAATGTAACGCATGTAAACTCCCATTAAAATAGCAATTGGAATCGTTGCTGCGATTGTAAACATTCCCCATGGGCTTCCAACAAGCGCCTTCACAACTACTAAAGCTAATACCGCTAATAAAATGATCATAATACCTAAAATACCAATCATTGCAATTAATCCTGTAACAGGACCAATCTCATCTTTAATCATTTCTCCTAATGATTTACCATTACGTCTCATTGAAGCAAATAAAATTACAAAATCCTGTACAGCTCCAGCAATAACTACCCCAACAATAATCCAAATTGTCCCAGGTAAATACCCCATCTGCGCCGCCAAAATCGGTCCTACTAAAGGACCTGCCCCTGCAATCGCTGCAAAGTGATGTCCGAATAAAACCCATTTATTTGTCGGAACATAATCCTTGCCATCGTTTAACGTATGAGCAGGTGTTTGTCTATTATTATCTAGACCAAAAACTTTCCTCGCTATAAATCTACTATAAAAGCGATACGCAATCGCATACACTGATACAGCAGCAACTAATAGCCATACAGCATTAATTGTCTCACCTTGCGATAACGCTATTACACCAAAAGCAGATGCTCCTAGCGCTGCAATAACTCCCCAAAGTAAAATTGACTTCAATGTTTTCACATACAATCCCCCCATTACTACTTCTTAGTGGAGATTGTACTAAATTTTCTGAATATTTTACTTAAATCCTCCTTATCATGAAGGATTTCCAGATTATCATGTTAAAATTCTCTCATTACTTGTCACAGTTCAATTTTATTTCGAAGTCGTTTTACATAATTGCGACTTACTGGAATCGGTTGCTCATCGTACCTGTCTAAATACAAATTATACGTGCCATTATAATAAGGTTTAAGTTCTTGTACATATGACATATTAATTAAATAGCTTTTATGTACACGTAAAAAATCATATGCATTTAGTTTATTTTCTAATTCCTGGAGTGTGTATGTTGAAATATACTGATTATTCGTTGTATAAATTGAAACGGTTTTGTTTTCCTTATTTTTACTTACATATACAATATCTTCCGGGAAAATATATCTAATCCCCTCATGGCCTTCTATCGGCAGTTTACGCAAATGACTCTTTGCTTTCTCACTTTGTTCTTTTCTCATTTTATATAAAATGAATTGTAAATCTTCTTCACGAAATGGTCGTAATAAATAATAAAACGCTTGGAAACGAAAAGCTGTAATTGCCTCTTCTATATCCTCACCAATAAAAATAAATTTCGTATAACAATTCACTTCTCGTAATAAACTCGAATATTCAAAACCAGTACCATCCATTAATTGCGAATTTAAAAAAACAAAATCAGGTGTATGTTTTTTCATTATTAGCAAAGATTCTGTTCCAGTTTCCGCTTCAAAACATTCTACATTTCGAATATTTTCAGTAAAGTTCTCAACTAATTTTCTTCGCTCTTCTGTTTCTTCCATGATAAGTAAGATTTTCATTTATCCAGCCACCTAATTCCTTTGTCCGTATGTCTTGTTGTATACATTCGCTTTAGTAAGAAACAATCCCTTTTTCTTACTATACCATTATTTATCTAAAAAAACAGAAAAAAGGAAACCACTTTGGTTCCCCTTTTCTTTTATCCCGATTGGTGCGGGCTAACAATCAATGGTTGATGGACAAAACACCCACTGATTAAAGTTTCACTTTATACTAATTCCCTCTGTTTCGTTTCTTGACCAAGTATAACTACAGCAAGTGCCCCAATTAAAATTGATCCACAGAAAATCGTAAATATTAGCGATAGTGACGCTTGTGAAGCAACTAAATACCCTACTAATAGTGGTCCAAGAATACCACCAATACGTCCAAATGCCGCTGCCATTCCTGCACCTGTACCACGAATAGTTGTTGGATACTGTTCCGGTGTATAAGCGTATAATGCACCCCAAGCACCTAAATTAAAGAAGGATAGTAACATACCCGCCACTATTAATGCTGTTAATGAATCCGCAATTCCGAACACATAAGCACTACATGCTGTACCAATTAAATACGTAACCAATACAAATTTGCGACCAAGACGTTCAATAAACCATGCAGCTGTGAAATATCCTGGAAGTTGAGCTAAAGTCATAATGAGTACGTACTGAAAACTTTTTATTAAACTAAAGCCTTTCAGTACCATTACACTAGGTAACCAAAGGAACATTCCATAATAGGAAAAGACAACACAAAACCATAGAATCCATAACATAATTGTCGCTTTACGATATTCTCCAGACCAAACCGATTTTATATTTTCAATAACAGATGGCCTTTTTTCAACCTTTTGGAACCTTGGAGAATCGGGTAAATTCCATCTTAAATATAAAGCATATAACGCTGGAACTGCACTTAATACCATAGCAACTTCCCAACCGTATTTAGGAATAACAAAATATGAGATAAGAGCTGCGATTAACCAACCACCAGCCCAAAAGCTTTCTAATAGTACAACTATTTTCCCACGTTCGTGCGCTTCAACACTCTCCGATACAAGGGTAGATGCAACTGGAAGTTCCCCGCCAAGTCCCATACCAATTAAAAAGCGTAAAACGAGGAACATCGCGAGTGTCGTCGTTAAAGCCGTTAAGCCACTACCAATAGAAAATAGTAATAATGTAATAATAAAGACCGATTTCCGTCCTATTTTATCTGATAGTATCCCAAAAACGAGCGCCCCTACAGCCATACCAATTGAGTTAATACTACCTATCCAACCCATCTCTTGAGTACTTAATCCCCACTCTTTTTGCAACGCCACTATTACAAATGAAAGCATTCCAACATCCATTGCGTCAAATAGCCAGCCAAGTCCAGCTATACCAAGTAGCTTTCGCTTCGAAATTTCTTTTACCTTGCTCACAAGAAGTCCTCCTTACACAGGTGTCTTTACACATCATTTTACATGTGTGTATTGCATAAGTAAAATACTTTCGTATAAAAAATTCTCCTTCATCATTCCCAAAAAGTAAAATGTTTATCCCGCTATTTGCGGGCAGTAAAACTCCCACCTCAAAATCCAGCTGAAGCAAAGAAGTTAGGTGGGAGCCCTGCTACCCAAATGCCCGATTGGTGAGGGCTGATAATCAGTGGGGGATGAACAACCCCCCACTGATTAAAGTTTCACTTTATCAAAAATAAACAAATAAAAAAAAGTAGCGATGTTCCGCTACTTTTTTGAACGCATTACTTCTTTTAAAAACTCGGCTAGTACTAACTGACGACGCCAGCGTGTTGGATTACTACATAATCTGTAAAACCACTCTAAATGAATAGCTTGTATCCATTTTGGTGCACGCTTTACCTCTCCAGCCCACACATCTAAACTACCGCCTACTCCAACAGCCATTTTCGTTTCTAAACGATGCTTATTGTTTTGGATAAAGTTTTCTTGCCTTGGGAAGCCAAGTGCAACAAGTAATAGGTCTGGTTTTGCCTCTTGAATACGTGAAACAATATTCTCTTCTTCTTCTTGTTTAAAATATCCATCTTGTGTACCCACGATAGATGCAGCCGAATATGTCTTCGTTAAATGATTAGCCGCGGCTTGTACAACATGTGGTTTTGCACCTAATAAGAAAACAGATACTGATTTATTCTCTTCTGATAACTTTGCAAATAAATTGCTCATTAAATCAAATCCCGCTACCCGCTCTTTTAAAGGTGTACCAAGCATACCACTTGCTTTTACAACCCCAATACCATCAGGTGTAATTAAATCTGTATTTAATAATATTTTATGGAATTTTTCATCCTTTTTTGCGCACATAACAATTTCAGGATTTGCTGTTACCACCTGAAAAGTATGAGCTTGCTCTAATTCTAGTTGCTTCTTTAAATGTTGGATCGTTTCATCCATTGTCATTGTAGAGAAAGGAACACCTAAAATATCAACCGTTTGTACTTCCATATTTAACTATCCTCTCTATTTCAGTAAAAGTTTTTTATATGCATTATAAGTATCTTCATACAAATTCTTTAGCGAGAAATGAGTAGATGCGTGATTATATAAACGATTTCCCATCGCTTCTAATTCACCATTCAACCATTTTTCATAAGCATTTTCTAATGCGTTTGCTAATGAATCCGCATCACCAATCGGTACAATCCATCCATACGTATCATCAACTATTAACTCTCTCATATCACCCACGTTTGTTGCAATAGATGTTAAGCGTTGATTTGCAGCTTCTAATAAAACAAGAGGGAAACTTTCACTATAAGAGCTTAACAAATTAATGTGTGCAGATGCATATAACTCTTTTGAATCTGTACGAAAACCTAGAAAAATCACCTTATCCTCTAAGCCTTTTTGTTTCACCATTGCCTTTAACTCTGCTTCTATAGGTCCATCACCCAGTAAAAGTACTTTTATATTTGAAATTTTAATTTTTTGTAGTGCTTCAAATAAAATATTATGACCTTTAACAGGATGCAGACGAGCTACTTGAATAGCTGTAAATACTCCTTCATCAATGCCAAATTCACTCTTATCATAAGGTTTTACCGGAATATTATCATACTCAATTCCATTATAAACTGTACAAATTTTCTCTTCTGGCACACCAAGTTTTATAATATTTTCCTTAAAGTTTTCTGTAATTGCAAAAAACAAATCTACCTTCTTGAAAGAACGTAAATTCAACTTCGTAAATGCCCATCCTTTTAATCCCCTCTTCATAAAATCCAAAGTTGGATTACTGTGGACAGTCATTATCCATTTCGCTTTTATACCTTTTTTCAAGAGGGAGAGATAGAAATTCGCTCGTGCGCCGTGTGTATGCACAATGTCAAATTGATTCTCATTAATAAATGATTTTATTTTTGAAAGAATTGATAGGTCGTACCGAGATGATTGAGTAAAAACATGTACCTGAATACCAAGGTCCCTCGCTTCTCTAGCAATTGCCCCTTCTTCAAATACCATTAATTCCACTTCTTTTTTCGGGAACTGCGATAAAAGTGAAATAATATGTGTTTTTCCCCCACCTTCTTCTGCACCAGCATTAATATGCAACACTTTCATTTCTTACATCCCCCATTTTCCTTTTTAATTTACTATAACAAAAATAAAAGCTAACATATGCTAGCTTTTATTTTTCTATCATTCAATTTCCAAGTCAACTATTAAGTATGCCATGATTAACACTAAGTAGAAACTCACTCCAGGTGCCATTAAAATATGACCAGCCATAAATGAAATACCTAATCCGAGAAGTATTGCCATAGTCACCATTGCATATTTCACTGTGAATATTTGTTTAAATTTAGTAAATACACATACAATAAATTTAATACCAAAGTATAGGAACGGAATGATAAGTAAAACAAATCCTATGATTCCGAAAGAATAAAACCAATCGTGGAAATCGCGCTCAATTAATTTCGGCTCTTCTTTATAGTTACCAGCATAACCCATTCCTAATAATTTTTGAGACATTGGGGCTTCCTTATAGAAATCTTTATACATTTGTTCAAATAATTGACGCCCACTGAAAATAATAGCTTGTGTTTCTTCTTTCTTTTCCGCTACCTTTTCTTTCTCTTTTTCTTTCTCTGTAACAGGAGGTTTATGCTCTTTAACTTTCTCCGATTCTTTCTTCTTCTCTTCCTTTTTTGCACTCTGTTTTTCTTCAATTATTTGGACATGAATTCCCATGTTTTTTAAAAATGGTGAAAAAGGTGTATAAGCCATTACTCCTACCAAAACAGTTATTGCAATACAACCATTTAGTAAATATACCTTTTTCTTTCCTTTTTCACTTTGTCTAAATGCCTGGATAAAGCACATAACAAACGCGACAGCCATTGTTGCATAAATTGCCCCTATGCCCACCTTTGTACCAACTGCAAACAATGAAAAAATAATTAAAATTGAAGGAATCCAATAATAAAATTTACCAATACTTTTTGTTTTTTCAATTGAATATAAAATAACAATTGGACACATGATTGCTAAAGTAGAGCCTAGTTCATTCCCTGCATAAAACCAACCACGCGATCCCAGCTTTAACCATTCATAGTTATTATAATCTGTTCCTGTCGCAATCGACACTACCATTACTATTCCTATTATCAATGATGCATACGTAACATAGTCACGCATTTTTGAATGTCTTTTTTCTTTTAAAGATTTAAAAACAAACACATAACAAGTAAGCATAACAAACGGGTATAACGCTTTTGCTATAAATTTAATTTCCTCTGTTAGCGCCATCGGATCCTTTGTAAATTTATTATTGATCAATCCGATAGTGAAAACTATTCCAACTAAGATTATATATGCTATATATTTTATACTTCCTTTTTTCTTTGTTTGAATTAAAATATATATTCCACCTAGAAACATAACAAATAAACGTGCAATAACTCCAATGGTCGTATCAATTTTTAAAACCATTATACAAAATGCTGTGAGCAAATCTAAAATTGGTTGCAACAAAATAAAGATTAGTAGAAAATTTTCAAATTTATTACTTTTACTATTTTGACTTAACATCTAGAACCTCCATAACTATTACCTAATTTCAATCTATATGGTTAATATTTTTTACTCATCTCAAATATTTATTATAACATATATTTTAAAATTAAACGCCTCACATTTCTACCCAACTTTACCTTATAGAAAAAAGCAGATTTGTATTTCCAAGCGCTTTCTTTCCTTATTTTTTCTTTTTTTCTACATGTAACGAAAATGCATTGTTATTTACATAACTTTAGTGTATATTTTTTCTCTGGAACATCTTTAAGAGAAAGGGATTAAGGCCATGTTATTAATCGATATATTTACGTTTCTTGGCATTATCGCCGCTGCCATTTCTGGTACATTAGTTGGTTTAAAAAAAGATCTAGATTTATTTGGTATCCTTTGTTTAGCTGTAGCTACTGCGCTCGGCGGCGGTATTATTCGTGATATTATGATCGGTAACCTGCCTCCTGTCGCATTTGTAAAACCCATTTACTTTTTCGTAAGCGTATTATCCGCATTATTTACTTGTATGTTTTTTGAGCGTATCAATAAACTTCAAGTCGTTATTATGCTTTCTGATGCTGTTGGCTTAGGTGTTTTTACAGCTATCGGTGCAAATGCGGCAATGTCACATCATGTTGACGCCTCATTTTTAGTTGTTTCAATGGGAGTCATTACAGGTATTGGAGGCGGTATTTTGCGTGACATTTGCGCTCAAGATATCCCTTATGTATTCCGAAAAGAGATTTACGCAATCGCTTCTATCTTAGGAGCAATTAGCTTCCTAATTACACATGCACTGGGGGCGCACGTATTAGCTTTCTATGTTTGTTTATTAATAACATTCGTTATTCGTGTCGTCACTGTCATATATAATGTACATTTCCCTGTTTTCTTTAAAACACACGCTAAAATTAATAAAAGTCATTAAGAGGATTCTACATGGAATTCTCTTAATTTATATACTATTCTATACACTAATATGGAATAATTGCATATAAAAATATATAATTATATAAGAACTCGAAATTGAAAACGCTTTACATACAGGAGGAAGAACAATGCTTGGGGTTTTTAAAAAACATAAGAATAAAACAAACGCCAGTATAATTGAATTAAGCAAGGACCAACAAATAATATTCAATGTACCTGCCAATTCTGAACTAAAAATCCAAATGGAAATGCTACATATTTCAAAAGAAGATTTACAAATTGTAAAGGTACTACAACCCTTTATTTATGAGGAAATAGATTGGATTACAGAAAAATTTTATGCCAACATTACAAAACAACCTAATTTAATTACTGTTATTGAACGTTACAGCTCTATTCCAAAACTAAAACAAACTTTGAAAACACATATTAAAGAATTATTCAGTGGAAATATGCATGAAGATTTTATTGAACAACGCATTAGAATTGCCAAAAGACATGTACAAATTGGTTTACATAGAAAATGGTATACGGCTGCTTACCAAGAATTATTCCGCTCTATCATGAAGATTTTGCAGACAAAATTTACAGCAATCGATGATTTTTCTTATTCTATCAATGTAATAAATAAATTATTTACTCTTGAACAAGAACTTGTTCTTGCTGCTTACGAATCTGAGTACGAAAGAATTCAAAAAGAGCATGAAAAAGAAAAAGCACTAACAGCTATGACAATTACGCATATTGCAACAGAACTAGCTGCCGTGTCTGAAAAAACGAGCTCTTCTATTCAAAAACTAACAGCTAAATCCGAAACTATTGTAGAAATTGCCAAAACAGGCACATCATTAGCTACAACATCGGAAGAAAAAGCAAATAAAGGTAAAGAACAATTAAATCAACAAAATAAACGAATGGGATACATTCAAACGAATATGGAAACTATCATTACAGATACACATGAACTTCTTGATATTTCTAACAAAATTAATGAAATTATAGATATTGTAAAATCAATTGCGGAGCAAACAAATTTACTTGCACTAAATGCCGCTATCGAGTCTGCACGTGCTGGAGAGTTTGGTAAAGGTTTTTCTGTTGTAGCTGGAGAAATCCGAAAGTTATCAGAGCAAACGAAGGAATCTATATCCAACGTTACAAAGCTCGTCGAAAAAACAAATGCACAGATTATTCGTGTCTCTTCTTCTGTAAAGCAAATTAGCTCTCTCGTATCTGAAGGAACGGATAGTATGTATGCGACAGATCAATACTTCCAAGAAATCGTAAAAGATATGTCTAACTCAAAAGAACAAAATAAAAAAATTGAAAATGATTTAGAATCTATTTCACAAGTAATGAAAGGGATTCAAGACGATTCCTCAAAAATGGCCCTAACGGCTGATAATTTACAACTAGAACTAAACCGATAAGGTGAAACTTGAGTGAGTGGCGATCCTTCATCTCCACTCACTCAAGTTTCATCATCCATCGATAAAAAGAGCCGTTCCCAACAGATAGTTTGGAACGGCTCTTTTTAATAAGTAAGTTTTTCTTGTTGTATTTTATAGTTAAGTCAATATAATTTCATGTAATAAGGACACTTTGAATTGCAGGACAGGCTCTTATTTTCGGAAAAATATTTTTTGACAATAAACATAACTCATATAAACACCAAAGCTTTGTAAAATGAACACAGCTGGCATGATAATATTGTAATATGCCATATCTACTTGGAAGAGTCTTAGTAATACATATCCACTAACTAACAAAACAAACAACATATATCCTTCGTTTTGTTGTTTCTTAATAAGGAAATGTAATAAAGCTATAGCTATAAATAGCATTACCGTTATATATATAAGTTTTTCACATTTAAATAAAATAGAGTTTATTCCCTCATCTGAAAACTGATTCATTACTGGTTTTAAAAGTTTAAACCTTTCGCTCTCAATCTCTTTTAAATTTTGATCAATGTGCTCTATTACACTTTGATTTTTCGATATTTTTTCCCCATTTGTACCTTTTCCAATTAAAACAGATTGAACATACGCCTCATTCGAAATCTTATATTGTGACATTCCCATTGTATTAATTCCGTAACTCACAATAAAGTGAACGCTATAAAATAAAATGAGTATCCCTATCATCTTCAATAGTACTTTTTGCTTCGTTACTGATTGAAATAATTCAATTAACAACACATATATAGCAATAAAAATAGGAAGAAATAACCCTATTGGGAAAATCATATTGCTACAAGCAAATAAAATCGCTGAAAGCACCCACATATAAGGATGATCTAACCCTTTATATAAAAGTATGTAACAAGCAAAATAAAATAAAAATATTGCAAGCGACTCCTGTGTTAATAAGGAGCTCATGAATATATTTGGAATATATACAGCGTAAAATACAGAGGCAATACGACCACATTCTTCCCCAAAAACCATCGCTGCAATACGATAAATGAAAAATACAGTCCCTGTACAAAATAAAATATTAAATAACTGTAAAACAAATACCGTATCACCAAATATACGAATAACAATCGATTCATAAATAATAAAAGGTAACTGAGTTACATTCTCTATAGTATTACCAATTGCAATTTGCTTTGCAGACTCATACATCACTTTCATATCACCAATTATCGGAGCATCTACAAATAGAACCACGCTAAGTCTCACCAGTATAGATATACTTAGAAGAAAAAGAAGAAATTGTTTACCTGTAAAACGATATTGTAAAATTGATGCCACTAATAAAGTAAGGATGATAAAAATCACCAATACGATTGTTATAGTTGTTGTACTTCCTCCAAAAAATTGCTTACTTGTTTCAAATGCTGACCAACAACTATAAACAAAAAATGTGAGCATCGCACCAATTATTATTTTACTGAAGAAAGACGAAAAATTTGTTTGTATGTGATTCATATGTCCATTGCACCTCTATTTCCTTTCATAACAAAACGATTCTATCATGAATGGGTACACAGCTGATAGGGAATTTCTATGACAAATACAGAGTCATAACTTTTTCACTTGCAATGTAAGCGAATCCTCTTTTACACTACATTTTAGATATAATAAATTTTCTTTCAGTTACATGAATACAAATACAGAAGTTTTAATAGAGTAGAACTTTAATTCATAGTGGGGGTGTTTATCCCCCACTAATGATTAGCTTTTACAAGCTGTCTTCTATGTTTGACAGCCGAATTTTGAAGTGGTTATCTTACCACCCGCACATAGCGAGGTAAAACCCTCTTCTAGAACTCTTTACTTCATTAAATATCTATTGATTTTTAATAATTTTGTACTCCATTTACAATACATGTCATTCTGATTGAAAACAGAAAATAGGGGCTGAATATATGGAAAAGAAATTCATGCGCGAATCAAAAGCAATTAAAACAACACGTGTTTTTCCTAATGATTTAAATAATCATCAAACACTTTTCGGAGGAAAATTATTAGCAGAAATTGATAGTATCGCTTCGATTGCAGCTGCAAGACATAGCCGTAAACATTGCGTAACAGCATCTATCGATTCCGTTGATTTTTTAACTCCAATTCACCAAGCAGATTCTGTTTGTTATGAGGCTTTCGTATGTTATACGGGAAAATCTTCAATGGAAGTTTTCGTAAAAGTAATTGCAGAAAATTTATTAGAGGGCGAGCGTAGAATGGCCGCAACATGTTTCATTACATTTGTCGCATTGAAAGACGGAAAGCCTTCTTCTGTACCGCAAGTACTTCCCGAAACAGAGGAAGAACATTGGCTATACACAACCGGACCAGAGCGTGCAGAAAATAGAAAAAATGGGCGTTTGAAAAGCAAAGAAATGGCTGAAGTATTAACATTAAGTAAACCTTGGAGTATTTAACGATTAATTAACCTTCCTTATTTAAATCAAAAAGGAAGGTTTTTTATATAAAATACATAGAGTTGATTTACAAAGTTTATATGCGGTAAACTTATACAGATGTTCTTTTGACACTCCCACCCCTAAAGGGGCAAGCTGATTAATGTCAGTAGGATTCTTATTACTAAAGTCCGATATGGGCTTTCCTATATCGCGAAATCTGTAATCTTCTTCCTTTCAAAAGGTCTATATAGTGTAAAATACAAAAAATTTGAGGAGATAATAATTATATGATGGAACAAACTCAACTCGTTTCCGTTATTGTCCCGCTATACAATGCGGAAAAATATATTGAAGAGACGATGGAATCAATACTGAATCAGACATATAAAAATCTTGAAATTGTAGTTGTAGATGATGGAAGTAAAGATCAATCATCTTCTATCGTAAAAAATCTTGAGAAAAAATACCCTGAACAAATAAAATATATTCTCCAAGAAAATCAAGGTGTTTCCGTTGCTCGTAATACAGGAATTGAAAATGCTAGCGGAGAATATGTTTCTTTTCTTGATAGTGATGATGTATGGCATCCAACAAAAATAGAAAAGCAAATCGAAAGTATGCACAAAAACAATATGAACGCTTGTTATTGTGGCTATATGAACTTTTACGACGAAACTGGTGAAAAGGTCGAAAATACGACAAACTTTATTAAAGGAAATATGACAAAAGCTTTCTTAACACATCAAGTTTTCGCCCAAACAAGTACTTGGATTTTTAAAAGATCAATTGTGATGGATCATAACATTCGTTTCACACCAGGATGTAGCTGGGGAGAAGATTTAGAGTTTCTATTTAAATTAATGAGTGTAACAAATGTATGTTATGTGGATGAATATTTAACATATTATCGAATCCTATCAGGAGGAAACCTTTCTTCAAATTATAAAGATTATGAATTAAAAACAACAAAAGAATTAGAAGTATTTAATCGAATGAAAGATTGGATTCATAATAAATCAAAAGACTTAATCACAAATGACTCTACAGAACTTATTGAAATCCTTGAAACTTATCTATTCCCATATACAGTCATTAACAATGCCTGTATACACATTAAAGAACACTCTAAATTAGATAAATCAAAAGTTCAATTAATTAAAAGCGATATAAAGAAATATTGTCGCAAAATCTATTCGAAAAATGGAAAACGAAGCAAAAAATTATACGCGATGCTTTGGTTTGTACGCATCAAATTTCTATTTTCTTAAATAAAAAATACGCTTTAAACATTTTTTCCGTAAACAAATTAAACTTATAAATAGGACAAAGTGTGTCCTAAAGAATAGAAAGGTCTCTTTCCATGAAAACAAACAAAATCCTTAAAAACGCCTCCTACCTCTTTGTAGGAAATATTACTGTTCGATTTGTACTTGCTATTGCGACGATTCTCTTTGCAAGATACGTTTCACCAGATGAATACGGGATGTTTACAACTGCATTAGCAGTTTCCGCTGTTATTTGTTATTTTACAGATGCAGGTTTGACACATACATTTATGCGTGAAGGAACACGAAGTGATGCCGACATTAGCGTACTAATCAGTAGTTATTTACGCATTCGTTTTGTACTGGCTGTCATCATTTCCGTACTCTTTGCGATTTTTGCTCAGTTCTTCTATACTGATGCCTACTTACGTGCCATGGTATATTGGGTTGTGCTCCCAACTATGTTTGGGGCAACTCTACAAGGCGTTGGGATGGCTTATTTCCAAGTAACAGAACGTATGCAATTTACAGCGATTATTTCTGTACTACAAGGTGTAACAGCCGCAGCTGCTCTTCTATTTGGAATGTCATTTAAATGGTCACTTATGATGGTCGCTGCCATGTACGGAATATCCAGTCTTGTAACAGGAGTCATCGCTTTCATAATGGTCCTCCGCCATACAACCGTTCATAAAGGCTGGGACAAAGGGATTTTAGATCAACTGCTTATTTTCACAATCAATGGGATCATCATTATGCTTTTACCACAATTAGGACCCATTATATTAGAAAAAGTTTCGACATATGAGCAAGTTGGATTCTTTGGCGCTGCATCGAAAATACCTGCAGTACTTTATCAAATACCTGGTGTAATTGCAGCAGCCTTTTATCCAAAGCTATTTGCTTTTGGAAATGAAAAAAATATTGATGAACATAGAAAACTATCTCAGTTCGAATTAAAACTGATGTCTTTCTTAGGAATGGGCATCGCAATTCCATTTATCGCCGATCCAAGCTTTTGGATTGTTACTTTATTAGGTGAAAAATATGCACCATCTGGTGATGCTCTTGCAATTTTAGCCTTTATGGTCATTTTACAATCTATCAACTATCCACTTGCCGATAATTTAACGACAATTGGCCAACAGTGGAAACGTGCAACAACGATGGGAATTGGATTGGCTGTCGCTATCATAAGTTACATCATCTTAGGTAGCAAATTTGGAATGATGGGGGCTTCTGTAGCAGCTATCATTACTGAAGTTACTTTATTAATTGGATTTACTTTATTTGTCCATAAAGGTTTCGAGCTATTATTTAAAGGAATTATATTTAATAGTCTCGCATTTATAATTAGTTGCGCTCTATACCGCACAATATTAATTAACTTGCCACCGCTAGTGGCTTTAACGCTTACTGGTATATTGTACGGCATTATCGGCCTTGCCATTGACCCACAAATACGCGGGTTACTTTTAGAGTTCATAAATAAAAAGTTTGCTAAGAAAACAGCATAAAAAGAGCTGCCCGAAAAGCCGAACTTCGGACTGGGGTTATGTTCTTATTGAGTAAAAAGACTAACCTGCCTATTAACAAGAAAAACCGTCCCAAAAGGTATTTTGGGACGGTTTTTTTATTCACTATTATTATTCATATATAAAATTGTTTCTTTTAATCCTTCATAATATGGAGTTTTAGGTAGAATACCTATATGCTCCTCATATTTTTCCCCACTTAACATAACTGGTTTTTCTGTCAAATATAACATTTCGACATATTCTTTCATCTGCTTATCAAATAAACCAATGAACTTGATCATACCCCCTTTTACAGTCATTACTCGTTTTGTATATCCCGTTAGTTCACGTATATGTTGAATCATTTCTTCTCCTGTAATAACACCACAACCTGGTATATTCCAATGTTGCCCATAAGCCTCATCACGTAACGCTAATTCTACCATGGCTTTCGCACCATCTGGCGTAAAAATATACTCACGCGCAATCCGCTTATCTCCAACAAAGCTAGATATTTTATTCGCAAGTACGCCATTTAAAGTATGCTGAACGAGTGTACTTTCTGCTTTCGGGCCGTAAAAATCCGGAAAATGAGCAATAAACATTTGGACACCACTCCGCACTGCCATCATTTCAAGTTGTAATCGAATTTTCCCCTTCTTCGTATGAGGTTTCTTTTCAGCATCTTCTTTAACGAGCCCTTGATTTTGCATACCATATGCATAAATATTATCAACGATCCCTAACTTAATATTATTCTCTTTTGTTACTTCCAATATGTTTCTTAATAGTTTAGGTTGCTTCTCTTCCCAATCCGAATAGGGGATATTTATAGCATGGAATATAGCATCTACGTCTTTCGCAGTATCCATTATATCCGCTTTTACAAATACATCTCCTGCTACTATTTGTATCCGTTCTTCTCCTTGAAATAAATTCTCCAGCTTCCTCTTATTTCTTGCAAAAGCAATCACATCAATTCCTCTATTACATAACTCCTTTGTAATCGCATATCCCATTGCTCCAGACGCTCCCAGTACTAACGCTTTTCTCATCCTAATTCCCCTCCAATTAATTAACCGCTGTTCAATTAATAGTAAAAAGAAAATCACTTACATTAGAAGCGATTTTGAAATAAACTCTACATGTGCTTGAGCGAACCCCTTTAATTCTTCAAATGTTTGCCCACTTCCGCAATAATGCGCTACAAACCCATGTAATGATAAAAAGACAGACCATATCATCATTGTATCTATTCTTTTATTACATAAAGAAAAAACAACCTTTGCAAATTTTTCATAACTAACATTCGGGCCGTCTGCTAGACATTCCTTTAACTCATCATCTTTAATTAAAAACATAATTTCATAATGACTTTGATTTTTTAAACCAAACTCTATAAAACCAAATAAAACCGCTTTTAACTGATCTTCTTGAGATAAGTGTCTTTTACTAATCTCATCTAACTTTTTATTTAGCAATTGAAAGTCTTGTTCTACCATTGCATAAAAAAGTTCAGCTTTATTTTTAAAATGATAATAAATTGAACCATGGCTATAACCTAGTTCCGTCGCAATTTTACGCATTGAAGTGTGTTGATATCCTTGCTGTACAAATAAATCTCTGGCTGCATTCATAATCATTTCTCTTGTTAACTCTTGTTTGACTGCTCTTCTTGGCGACATTTTTTATACCTCACGATTTAATTAACCACTGTTCAATTATTATTATATATTTTTTCCAAAATAATGCAACTTATTTTTTTCAAAATATACATTTTTGAAATGATAGCATTATATCAAAGAATTTAGTATCATGATTCAAGACACTATTTAGAAATGAACGGAGGACATTATGAGCTTATTAACTGTTGAAAAATTAGGTCATACATTTGGTGATCGCACATTATTTAAAGACGTATCCATGCGCTTACTCGCAGGAGAGCATGTTGGATTAGTTGGAGCAAACGGTGTTGGTAAATCAACATTTATGAATATAATTACTGGTCAGCTTATTCACGATGAAGGTCGTGTAGAATGGACACCTGGTACAAATTATGGTTACTTAGATCAACATACAATTTTAACACCTGGTCGCACAATTCGTGATGTATTAGCAGATGCGTTTTTACCTTTATTTGAAAAAGAAAAAGCTTTAAATGAAGTTACAGAAAAAATGGGAACTGCTACAACAGAAGAGTTAGAGGAACTTCTTGAGCAAATGGCAGAAATACAAGATGCTCTTGAAGCAGGTGGTTTCTATTTATTAGATATGAAAATTGAGGAAGCAGCGCGTGGTCTTGGAATTGACGCAATTGGTTTAGATCGTGATGTTGCGGCATTAAGTGGTGGACAACGTACAAAAGTATTACTTGCAAAGTTACTACTTGAACAACCAGAAGTATTACTATTGGATGAACCTACCAACTATCTAGACGTTGAACATATTCATTGGTTAACAACTTATTTAAAAGAATATCCACATGCATTCCTATTAATTTCCCATGATACGGAATTTATGAATAAATGTGTCGATGTTATTTTCCATCTAGAATTCACAAAAATGACGCGTTATACAGCGACATATGAAAAGTTCCTAGAGCTAGCGGAAATCAATAAAAACCAACATATAAACGCTTATGAAAAACAAAAAGAATTTATTAAAAAGCAAGAAGATTTCATTGCGAAAAATAAAGCTCGTTATTCAACGACAGGCCGTGCAAAGAGTCGTCAAAAACAACTGGATCGTATGGAGCGTATCGATCGCCCTGAAACAGCTATTAAACCTGAGTTTTCATTTAAAGAAAGTCGTGCAAGCAGTCGATTCGTCTTTGAAGGAGAAAATGTAGAAATTGGATATTCACATCCATTATTACCAAAATTATCAATGACAATTGAACGCGGTGAAAAAATTGCAATCGTTGGATGTAATGGTGTCGGTAAGTCAACACTATTAAAGACAATTTTAGGTAAGATTAAACCATTAAGCGGAAAAACTAGCCTCGGTGACTTCTTAAGCCCATCATACTTCGAGCAAGAAGTAAAAGCTGATCATATAACACCAATTGATGATGTTTGGAATACATTCCCTAGCTTAGATCAACATCAAGTACGTGCAATGTTAGCAAAATGCGGTTTAAAAAATGAACATATATCTCGCCCTCTGAACCAATTAAGCGGTGGCGAACAGGCAAAAGTTCGTTTATGTAAGCTAATGGGCGAAGAAAGTAACTGGTTACTCTTTGATGAGCCAACAAATCACCTTGATGTTACAGCAAAAGAAGAACTACAAAAAGCAATGAAGGCATATAAAGGAACTATTCTTCTTGTATGTCACGAACCAGAATTTTATGAAGGTTGGATAACAAAAACTTGGGATGTAGAAAAATGGGCCCAAGAAAATTCTTAATTACCTAAAAGCATCCCTTTACATCATCGTAATAAACATGTAAAGGGATTTAACTTTATAATTGTCATAAAAATTAATAAGGAGTTTTTAAGCATAATGCAAAGTACATTTTTCTTGAAACTTAATACCTTTTTTGTGAAATGTTTATTGATACTATGTCTCATTATTTCTGCAGCGATCACGTTTCAATCAATAGTTGTGACTAGAGAATATACCAATACACGTCTCCTTATAATACTCCCAGTAATTATTATACTAGGCCTTTTACTTTTATTTATCGGCTATATTTCTAATAAATATATGTCGAAAATGGTATTTACTATTTCGCTTATCATTTTAGCTTTTTCGATTCGATTAATTTGGGTTTTCAATGTTCAAACTCCAATCGAATCTGATTTTGCAGTAATGTACAATAGTGCCATTCAAGCTACTAAAGGTGATTTTAGTTTTGCACAAAGTACATATTATACTTCATGGGTTTATCAACTCGGATTTACAATGTACCAAGCTTTTATTATTAAATTATTTGGTGAAGGGCCCTTCCTTCTAAAGTTTTTAAATGTATTGTATTGTACAGGAACGACATTCTTAGTTTACAAACTAACTTCTCATATATTTAACGAATGGTCTGGAAGAATAGCTGGACTACTATATGCATTATATATTCCAAGTATTGTGCTGAGCTCAGTACTAACGAATCAACACCTTGCTGTATTCCTATTTTATCTTGGGTTTTATTTATTAGTTACAAAAGGCCTAAGTCATAAATATATGTGGATTTTTATAGGTCTTTCTCTGTCAGTAGGGGATCTTATGCGTCCACTTGGTGCTATCATTTTGATTGCAATAACTATTTACATCTTTTTACAAGGTATATTAGGACAATCAAAACAAAACATTTTCAATTCAATTAAAAAACTTTGTGGGATTTTCATCGTTTTTTACCTCGTACATTACATTGTAAGCTATGCATTTATATCTGCTGGAATTACACAATACCCTCTATCTAACCGTGATCCTCTCTGGAAATTTACAGTAGGATTTAATCACGAAACAAAGGGTGGTTATTCTGCAGCAGATGCTGGATACATTATGTCCTTTGACATTGGTGAAGAACGAACAGCAGCTGAAAAAAAATTGATTCAAGAGCGAATAGCTGATCCAAAACAAGTTTTATCTTTATTCGGCGATAAGTTCACACTCATGTGGGCAGATTTTGATTCCGCCCCAATGTGGAGTCTACTGTCGCTAGAAAAAACAGACCCTGATATGATTACTTTAAAAGACACCCTTACGAAATACGAAAAGTATATGTATATTACAGCTATGCTATTTTGTACGTTGGCGCTTCTTTATCTCATCGTAACTAAGCAAAACAACACACATTACACACTATTTTTATTATTAATCATTGGTTACATAACTGTTCATTTCTTAATCGAATACCAAACGAGATATCGATACTTCATTATTCCTAGCTTTACAATGATTCAAGGATATGGATTGTATTTATGTTATCGTCTTATTTCGAAAAGAAAGATTTCAAAAGGATAAAGCTACAATTCCAAAGGTTCGCATGCTGCCCCGCAATTATTGGACACCATCTAAAATTGCGGGGCAGTTTTTTGATACTTATGTTTATTAACGTTAAATGCCTTATTCTAAAACAGCAAGAATTCACCAACAATAAAAAACCACACGCATAGAGCGATGATTGGAACTGCTGCAATTGGTCGTACCATATTCATTAATGCAAATAGTGCCGCTAATAAAATCGAATACACCACTAATTTTTTTATATTTATATTATGAATCTTCTCATGAACAATAATCATAATCGTCCAAATTAATAACAATATTGTACAATATAGTGGCTCTGAAATTGCAAACATGTTATAAATCGTCTGAGAAGGCAATACTATCCACAAAACACTTGCTGTTATTGCTGTTTTAACTCCACCAATTTTTCTAGATATAACATATATCAATCCCATTGATATTGTAGTTAAAACAACATTTACAATAGGTGCTACCATATGACTAGCTCCAAATATTTTTAAGAAAATACTTAAAAATGAGGCATAACCAAAAATATGTGGAAATAACACGATATATCTATTATTAATAACAAATTCTTCACTTAATGCTTCTGCAGTATAATAAAAAGTAGCATAATCAACCAGTGGCTCAATTCGGTACATAAGAACCCATGTTAATTTAACTACTAAGAAAATAATGACTAATACAAAAAAGCATTTTTTCTCATTTGATTTTTCTAGATATGATGAACATTTTCTAAGGATATAGGCCCAATTGTACATAAAAGCACAACCCCTGTTAATATCATTGCATAATTGTATTTTTGGGTATCTGAAAAATAATTAATATTGAGGCAAAAACACCGTATATCATGTATACCGCACGTGTAGAAAGAGTCGATAACCCTTTTGAAAATAATTCCAATATAATCTACTCCTTTAAACATTGATACAAAGATATAGTTATACAATATAACAATTCCATACTTAGTCAGTTAAACAGAAAAATCAAAAAATAATCATTTTCACTTCCATTATAACCCATATACGTGCTCAAGTAACCTTCAATAGTTCCATACAAACTGTACATTAAGCGTATTAAGACTGCTGTATACATACACCCGGCCAATCATCATCTATACTTTTAAAAATATAAGTACCTGTATAGCGGATTTTTCTAAGTAAAATATCAAATAAATTTAAAATCCCGTAAAATTAAAGCAAATCAATTTTATTAACGTTTCAGTATAAACTATGTTATAATTAGTGTTTGTTATGTATGAATAACTTTTCTACATTTCCTATTTTATTTATATATTTTATAAAGATGAGGATACTATTATGGAGAAACTCTTAAAGTTTGGTTTAGTAGGAATCTTTAATACACTCATTACAATTATTAGCTTCATGATATTAGTAAAACTTGGAATGAATTATCTCGTTGCGAATACCATTTCATATTTACTTGGTGTTGCTAATAGCTACTACTGGAATAAAAATTGGGTGTTTAAATCTAGCAATAAAAGCACGTCAGTGTTTTTCAAATTTCTAACTGTAAATTTAATTGTATTAGCTTTTAATACATTAAGTTTGTTTATATTAGTAGATAAACTTGCTTTCAATACATTTATTGCACAGATCTTTGCAATTGGCGTCGGAATGATTATGAACTTTTTCCTTAATAAAATTTGGACATTTAATGAAACCGAAAGCCCTACTAATTAAAAAATTGAAGCAATTTATTAAAACTACGGAGGATACAAAATGGAAAAATTAATTTCGATTGTAGTTCCTATGTACTTCGAGGAAGAAGTAGCACAGGAATGTTATAATCGTTTAAAGTCCGTTATGCTGCAAAATAATATTAATTATGAATTGGTTTTTGTAAACGACGGTAGTACAGATCGTACAATGGAAATCCTATCAGAAATATCTGCAAATGATTATCGTACAAAAGTTGTTAATTTTGCACGCAACTTCGGACATCAAATAGCTGTTACTGCTGGTATTGCTGCTGCAAAAGGTGACGCTATTGTAATTATAGATGCAGACTTACAAGATCCACCAGAAGTTATTCCTGAACTTATTGCCAAATGGGAAGAAGGATATGAAGTTGTTTATGCAAAACGTAAACAACGTAAAGGTGAAACTTGGTTCAAACTGTTAACTGCTAAATATTTCTATAAATTCTTAAACTATATGTCTGATATCGATATTCCAAAAGATACAGGTGATTTCCGAATCATCGATCGCAAAGTTGCTGATGTTTTTAATCAAATGACGGAACGAAATCGCTTTATTCGCGGCATGATGTCTTGGGTTGGCTTCCGCCAAACGTATGTTGAATATGAACGTGATGAGCGCTTTGCTGGTGAAACAAAATATCCATTAAAGAAAATGATTAAGTTTGCATCCGATGGAATCATTGCATTTTCGACAAAACCGTTACGAATCGTTATGTCTTTAGGCTTATTATCAGTTCTCATTTCCATAATTGTCTTACTGTATACAATTACTGTGAAAATCATCGGAAATGATACTCAAACAGGTTGGGCATCTATTATGGTCGCAATTACATTCTTTAGCGGCATTCAATTACTTGGCCTTGGAATTGTAGGTCAGTATATTGCTCGTATTTATGACGAAAGTAAAAACCGTCCGATTTATATCGTGAAAGAAACAATTAACATTGAAAAAGAAGCGACTGCACAGAAAAAAGAAAAAGTGCACGTATAAAAAAAAGGTAACAATGAAAAACATCATTGTTACCTTTTTATATTGTAATATCCCATAAGTCGCAAGCGGAATTCTTTTAAATTTGGATATGCCTCTAAATTAGACAACATCCCTTGAATAACTGGAATCCTTGGATTTAACAACCTCATTTCCGCCTCCAAAACATCTAGCGTAACAAGCAATTCCTCATCTTCTAATTGATCAGCTAATGTACGTTTAAACACAATAATTTCTTTTAGAAAATGTTCCTTAACCTGCTCCTTAATGAGCTCTGATTTACAAAGAAATTCTCCCAGCCTTTCTTCATGCAAAACGGGTTCTTCCGAAGATTCCACCAGTCCATCTACTAAATGGTCTATCCTTTTTAAAATAAAAGCCGCGACATACGATAAATCAATTTCTGGTGCTTGTAAAATAATGAGTTCTAAATATCCACGGAATATCCCTTCCACCATAATTACCAAATCTAATAAATACGGACTGACCTCTTCACCATAAATAGACAGTAAGCTATTCCGATAAAATGCATGGGATTCTAACTTCATCCGCACCATAAACTCTTCTACTTCTTTATTAAATGGAATGGCATTTTCTCTTGCATGCATAATAATAAATTCTTTATGTTTTTGCACATCAGTAAACTGAAAATATAATTGTTTTTCAAATTTTTCACGTGGTAATAACGACTCTTTTTCAATATCCAGCATTTTCTTTTGGATTTTGTCATAATAATATCGAAGTGTCGCTAATAAAAGCTCATCTTTCGATTTAAAATACAAATAAAAAGCCCCTTTTGATATACCACAAGCTGTGACGATCTCTTGTACTGATGTTGCATTTACACCCTTATTCGCAAATAACTTCATAGCCATCTCTATAATTAAGCGCTCTTTTTCTCTCATACTTTCGCTCCTAAATTTAATCTCGCATCCTATTATAAATGTATCCCGCATTAACGTGCAGTAATATCCCCACCCCAAAATCCGATTAACGGCAAGAAAGTTAGGCGGAAGATTAACCGCACGTGAAAATCCGATTGGCGCGGGCTACTAATCAGTGTGGTGGAAAAAATACCCCACTGATTAAAGTTTAACTTTATTATAGCATCTCTTTTCATTGACGATTGACCGACTAGTCAGTTATATTATGTATTAGACTGACCGATTGGTCAATACAATAAAAAGGGAGCGCAAACATGAACAAACTCATCAATTTCTCGTTAAAAAATAAGTTCGCGGTTTGGCTACTAACCATTATTGTTACCATTGCAGGCATTTATTCTGGGATGAATATGAAGTTAGAAACAATCCCTGATATTACAACGCCTATTGTAACAGTAACTACGGTTTATCCTGGTGCTACACCAGAAGAAGTAGCTGATAAAATTTCAAAACCAATGGAAGAGCAACTCCAAAATTTAAGTGGTGTAAACGTTGTTAGTTCATCATCTTATCAAAACGCATCTTCTATTCAGGTAGAATATGATTTTGATAAAAATATGGAAAAAGCCGAAACGGAAATTAAAGAATCGCTCGCAAACGTGAAACTGCCCGAAGGTGTGAAAGACCCGAAAGTCTCACGAGTAAACTTTAATGCCTTTCCTGTTATTTCATTAAGCGTAGCAAGTAAAAATGAATCTTTAGCTGCCTTAACAGAAAATGTAGAAAAAAATGTTGTTCCTGGATTAAAAGGACTTGATGGTGTCGCATCTGTTCAAATCGCAGGTCAACAAGTAGACGAAGTACAGCTTGTCTTCAAAAAAGATAAGATGAAAGAATTAGGTTTAAGTGAAGATACCGTAAAAAATATGATTAAAGGTTCGGACGTATCGTTACCACTTGGCTTATATACATTTAAAGATACGGAAAAATCAGTTGTTGTAGATGGTAACATTACAACAATTAAAGCATTAAAAGAATTAAAAATTCCAGCTATCCCTTCATCACCGAATGGTCAAGGTAATCAAAATGCTGGTGCTGGAACACAAGCACCACAGATGAATCCAGCCGCTATGAACGGCATACCAACGGTTACATTAGAAGAAATTGCTGATATTAAAGAAGTCGGAAAAGCAGAGTCTATTTCTCGAACAAATGGAAAAGAAGCAATCGGAATTCAAATTGTGAAGGCTGCTGATGCGAATACAGTTGATGTTGTAAATGCAGTTAAAGATAAAGTAAAAGACCTTGAGAAAAAATATAAAGACTTAGAGATTATTTCAACATTCGATCAAGGTGCGCCTATTGAAAAATCAGTCGAAACAATGCTTAGCAAAGCTATTTTCGGTGCTATCTTTGCAATTGTTATTATTATGTTGTTCCTGCGAAACATTCGAACAACGCTAATCTCTGTCGTTTCTATACCACTTTCTTTATTAATTGCTGTCTTAGTCATAAAACAAATGGATATTACGCTTAACATCATGACACTTGGAGCAATGACAGTCGCTATCGGACGTGTCGTCGATGACTCCATTGTTGTTATTGAAAATATTTACCGACGTATGTCGTTATCAGAAGAAAAATTACGTGGAAAAGATTTAATTCGTGAAGCTACGAAAGAAATGTTTATCCCAATTATGTCTTCTACAATTGTAACAATCGCTGTATTCTTACCTCTTGGACTTGTAAAAGGTATGATTGGTGAAATGTTCTTACCATTTGCTTTAACAATTGTTTTTGCCCTACTCGCTTCCTTACTTGTGGCAGTTACAATTGTACCGATGCTAGCACATTCCTTATTCAAGAAGGAAAGCATGAGAGAAAAAGAAGTACATCATGAGGAAAAACCAAGCAAATTAGCAAACGGATATAAACGTATACTTGAATGGGCGTTAAACCATAAAATTATTACATCAAGTATCGCTGTCCTTCTATTAGTTGGTAGTCTTGCTCTTGTGCCAATTATCGGTGTAAGCTTCTTACCATCTGAAGAAGAAAAAATGATCATTGCAACATACAATCCTGAGCCAGGTCAAACGTTAGACGACGTTGAAAAAATCGCAACGAAAGCTGAGAAGCATTTCCAAGATAAAAAAGACGTCAAAACAATTCAATTCTCATTAGGTGGCGAAAACCCAATGAGCCCTGGTCAATCAAATCAAGCAATGTTCTTCGTTCAATATGATAACGATACGAAAAACTTTGAAAAAGAGAAAGAACAAGTCGTTAAAGATTTACAAAAGATGTCTGGAAAAGGTGAATGGAAAAACCAAGATTTCGGAGCAAGTGGCGGTAGTAACGAAATTAAGCTATACGTTTATGGAGATAGCTCTGAAGAAATTAAGCCTGTCGTGAAAGACATTCAAAATATCATGAAGAAAAATAAAGATTTAAAAGACGTAGACTCTAGTGTTGCAAAAACATATGCAGAATATACTTTAGTCGCTGATCAAGAAAAGTTAAGTAAAATGGGGCTAACTGCTGCTCAAATTGGGATGGGACTTTCGAATCAACACGATCGCCCTGTTCTAACAACAATTAAAAAAGACAGTAAAGATATAAATGTATATGTAGAAACTGAAAAACAAAACTATGAAACGATCGATGACTTAACAAATCGTAAAATTACAACGCCACTTGGTAATGAAGTTGCTGTTAAAGATGTTATGACTGTAAAAGAAGGTGAAACTTCTAACACAGTAACACATCGTGATGGCCGTGTTTATGCGGCGGTTAGTGCGAAATTAACATCTGATGACGTTTCAAAAGCATCTGCCGCTGTTCAAAAAGAAGTAGATAAAATGGATCTTCCTTCTGGTGTAGATGTTTCTATGGGCGGTGTTACACAAGACATTCAAGAATCATTCAAACAACTTGGCTTAGCGATGTTAGCTGCGATTGCTATTGTATACTTCGTTCTTGTTGTTACATTTGGCGGTGCCCTTGCACCATTCGCAATTTTATTCTCGCTACCATTCACAATCATCGGTGCACTCGTTGCCTTACTAATCTCTGGCGAAACGTTAAGTGTATCTGCGATGATTGGGGCTCTTATGCTAATTGGTATCGTTGTAACAAACGCTATCGTGCTCATTGACCGCGTTATTCATAAAGAAAATGACGGCCTATCAACACGTGAAGCATTATTAGAAGCTGGTGCAACACGCCTGCGTCCTATCTTAATGACTGCAATTGCAACAATCGGGGCTCTTATCCCGCTTGCATTAGGATTTGAAGGTAGCGGCTTAATTTCTAAAGGACTTGGCGTAACCGTAATTGGTGGATTAACAAGTTCAACGTTATTAACACTTCTTATTGTTCCAATCGTTTATGAAGCACTAAGCAAATTTAAAAAGAAAAAAGTAAAATAAAAAATAACCTCGCTGACTGCGAGGTTATTTTTTATTCCCAAACAAGATTAGAAAATCACCATATCCTTCTTTTTCTAACTCTTCTTTTTGAATAAAGCGTAGCGCTGCTGAATTAATACAGTAACGAAGGCCATTTGGTCCTGGACCGTCTGGAAATACATGCCCCAGATGTGAATCTCCTTCTTTACTTCTCACTTCCGTACGCGTCATATTATGGCTAACATCCATTTTCTCTTTCACACTAGCTGACATAACTGGTTTCGTAAAACTCGGCCATCCACAGCCGCTATCGAACTTATCGAAAGAAGTAAATAATGGTTCACCCGAAGCAATATCTACATAAAGCCCTTCTTCTTTATGATTCCAATATTCATTTTGAAAAGGCGGTTCAGTTCCATTTTCCTGTGTTACATAAAACTGCATCTCGTTTAATCTTTCTTTTAAATGAGCATTATTCTTTGGCCAATGTTGTTTAATAAAAGTATCTCGTCCTGATCCTTTACGGTATAACTCATAGCGGAATGTGTTTTTCTTATGATAGCCTTGATGATATTCTTCAGCCAGATAAAACGTAGTAGCTGGCAATATTTTTGTAGCAACCGGCTTCGAAAAACGTCCACTCTTCTCAAGCTCTTCTTTTGAAACCTCTGCCTTTTTATGTTGTTCTTCATTATGATAAAAAATCACTGTTTCATAAGACTGTCCACGGTCGTGGAATTGCCCCCCCATATCAGTCGGGTCAATCTGTCTCCAATATATATTTAACAACTCTTCATACGGCATTTTATTTGCATCAAATGTAATTTGTACTGCTTCATAATGCCCAGTTGTTTCCGAGCACACTTCTTTATACGTTGGATTCTCTTTATGGCCACCTGTATAGCCTGAAACAACCTGTATAATCCCTTCCATCTCTTCAAACGGCGAAACCATGCACCAGAAACACCCACCAGCAAATGTAGCTAATTCCTTCTTTTCATTTATAGCCATTATTTCACCCCAATTGTATATTCTTCTTACAGTATGGCATAGAATACCATACTTTATAAAAGAAAAAGCATCGAATATCGATGCTTTTTCTTACTTTATTTTTTAGAAAAATCCTTCTCAGTTTCATCACTTGTCACATCTAAAACATCTAATAAGAATATGAAGATTGGGATACCGATAATAAGCCCCCATACACCTAAGAAATGCTCAGAAAAAATTAACACCATAAATGTGTAGAAGATTGGTAAATTTGTTTTTTGTGACATAAACTTCGGATTTAATACATAACTTTCAAGCGCATGAATTACTGTTACGATAACTACAATATAAACGACATACATAATACCGCCGATATTGTAAGCAATCATACAGAGTGGGAATAACGAGATAATAACACCCGCCACTGGAATTAAACCAAGCAAGAAAATCATTAACGCTAAACCTAGTAATTGAGGGAATCCTAATATCCATAATGCGATAACAGATAAAACACAGTTAACAATTGCAATTAAAAATTGTGCTTCGATTACTTTTCCGAATGAACGTGCAAATTTCTTTCCGAAATACTCTATTTCGTTATAAAAAATTGCAAGTCGACTTTCTTTAAATTTCGAAGTAAAAGCAACAATACGTGCTTTTTCAAGTAAGAAAAATAAGCTCAAAATTACAGAAAGTAAAACTTGAAGGCCAAATTTCCCAACATTCGTAATAGATTTATACAAAATGTCTACGCCTTGCCCTATATATTTAGAAAGCTCCATATGATTCACAGCATTAACTGCATACTTAATTAATTCACTATCAGGTGGATTTCTTAAAAATACATTGAATTGATAAATCAATTGTGAAATTTGTATTGTTAATACCGGTAAATATTTAAATAGCGTAATGGCAATTCCTGCCACTAACATTACATATAAAAGCGCTATAATAATTTTCCGATTAATTGGCATGAAATGATCTAATTTACGAGAAATAAACTTTTGGAATCGATCCATTAAATACGTCAACATAAACGTAATTAAAATTAAATTTAACATACTTTGCATCCCATACAATATGAGAGCAAGTAATACTAATACGATTAACCTCTGAAATCCTTTGCTTTGAAACAGGTTTTTTATTTGCATAATCGACGAGTACTCTCTCCTGTCCTATAAAGTAAAACTTTAACAAGTAGCTCTCTCTATTCTCTACTTATAATTATCCTTTAATATTAAAGCCATTGCGAGCAATTTATCTTCAACCTTAACCGCTCGTTAATTGTGCTATATATTATGTTACTTCTTATTTTACAATACAATGACCTATTTCAAAACGCATTATGCACAGTATTAATGAAGATTTAAGGAAACTTTTATTCTTCAATAGGTCTTACCACTACTGTAACATAAAAAGCAAGCTATCAGTAGAAATCCGTCCTACAAATAGCTTGCTTTTATATTTTTTTAAGTAAGTTATATTACCCAATGAATGGCATAAACATCGGAATGATAACTACTGTTACAACACCAACTACTGTCACAGCGATACTTGCCATAGCTGCTTCTACTTCACCCATTTCGATACCTACTGCAACCCCTAACGCATGTCCCGCTGTTCCAAGAGCTAAACCTTTAGCAATCGGATGTTTAACTCTAAATGTTTTTAAGAATAAAGCTCCTAATGCGTATACGATAACTGCATTAAAGATAACTGCAAATGATGTAATTGCTGGAATACCACCGATACTTTCAGAGATTGGTAATGCAATTGCTGTTGTTGCTGCCTGCGGTAACATTGAGTTCATTACAGCTGTATCTAAACCAATTGCTTTTGCGACAATGAACACAACAACCACTGAACAAATAGATCCAACCACGATAGCCGATAAAATTTGCCACCAATATTTTTTTAACTTATCAACTTGTTTATATAATGGAATTGCAAATGCGATTGTTGCTGGTTCTAAGAAGAAACTAATCATCTTTCCGCCCGTATTATATTCCTCAAAGGTAAAGTTACCTACCTTTAAAAATACAATCCCTAATACCATTGCTACGAATAATGGTGTAAATAAGAAGAATCCTTTTGAGTGTTTGAATAAAAACGTTCCGATTCCGTATGCAATTAATGAAACGACGATTCCGAAATATGGAGTCATTGTGCTTGTCATGTTCATTACCTCCTAACCATGTATGGTCTAAAATAGTCACGCGACTTTTCCGTGTTTGCTTCCTTTGTTTACAACTTTCAACTCTTTTGTATCTTTTGTTTCTTTGTCATCTTTACCTAAAATCAATTGTGCAAATAAACCTGTTACAGCAAGTAAAATAATTGTTGCGACAACGATTACAGTTAGAATTTGTACGAAATATTGGCTCATTACACCAAGAGAGTTAATAACTGAAATACCTGACGGGACGAAAAGGAATCCGATAATACCTGTTAAAGCTGTTCCGAGTGATTCAACTTGCTCCAATTTAATAACCTTTAAACATAATAGACTAAATAAAACGACTAACCCGATTACTGATGAAGGCATCGGAATTGGTAAATGGGTTGCGATAATATTAGAAACTAACATAATAGCTGAAAAAACGAATATTTGTGATAGAAAACCATATACTTTTTTTGTGCTCATTTTGGCCACCTCTTTTGATTTGGTACCTTTATTTTATAGGATATAAACATCAAAGTAAGCGTTTACATAACGGGATGTCAAATATATACAGCCAATTACAATAATCATACGGTGAAATACAAAAGCTGCTTCTTAAATACGAAGCAGCTTTTTAAGTTCTTTTGCATATGTACGGCTAACTGGGACTTTGGATCCCTCTTTCATAATTAAGTTATAAGTCGAATTAAACCACGGCTGTATTTCAGAAATATGATTAATATTAGCAACGAAACTACGATGAACACGCATAAAAATTGTTTGTGGTAATTTCTTTTCCAAAATGACAAGCGTATCATGTGTTACATATGTTTCTTTCATTGTTTTTACAGTTACTTTCCCATCTACAAGCCCCACATAAATAATATCTTCAATATTAACAAGTACAATTGATTCCTCAATCGGTAATGCTAATTTATGCATTTCGGTCGTTACATCTTGCTTTGTTTCTAATTTTATTTGCTTTTGTTTTTTATATTTCTTTAATGTCTGTACGATACGTTCTTCATCAAATGGCTTTAAAATGTAATCTAATGCATCTACTTCAAATGCTTGCAGCGCATATTGATCATATGCAGTAGCAAACACAATTGAAGGTGGATTTTTCATTTTCTTTAATATATTTGCGATTTCAAATCCGTTATCATCAGATAACTGAATATCTAGAAAAACAATATCTGGTTTGTTTTTCATTAATTCTTCTAATGCATCCTCTACACAATCCGCCTCACCAATTATCTCTACTTCTTTTGTTTGCTCTAATAAATATTTCAATTCATCCCGTGCTAACATTTCATCATCAACTACTAATACTTTTAACACTCCGTTTTTCCTCCTCTACTTTTTTCGGAATTACAAAGAGGATCTTTGTCCCTTGCTCCAATTCACTTTCAATTTGAAGCATTGTCTCTTTCCCAAATAACCCGATAAGTCGTTCATTAATATTATATAAAGCTGTTCCAGTCCCTTTCTTTGATGGAACTACCATTTTTCCTAATTGCTCTAGACGTTCAATCTCAATCCCTTGTCCATTATCCTTCACTTCAAAGTGAACCATTCCTTCTTTTTCAAACACATGTACCTCGACTTGGCACACTGGCTGCTTTTTCGGAAAAGCATGGCGCAATGCATTTTCAACTAATAACTGAAGCACAAATGGTGGAACTAAAGTCACCTTTAGCGCCTCTTCAATGTACATCTTCACTTCATACTTATTCGGAAATCTCGCTTGCTCTAACGATAAATATGCATGTACATGATTCAACTCTTGTTCTAATGGAATAAGTAATTGTCGTGCCCCTTGCAAATTACAACGAAAATAAACGCTAAGCTGCAATAATAATTTTCTCGCCTTCTCTACATCTGTTCGGCATAAAGCTGATACTGTATTAATTGCATTAAATAAAAAATGCGGATTGATTTGTGCTTGCAGCGCTTTTATTTCGGCATCTTGCAATAACTTACTTTGTAACTCAGCTTCACCTAACTCAAGCTGTGTGGAGAATATTTTCGCTAGCCCTTCCGCTAACTCTTCTTCAACACGACTTAATTGATTAGAGTTTTTAAAATAAAGTTTTAATGTTCCTATCGTATTTCCATGTGAAGTTAATGGAATAACAACTGCCGCTTGTAATGGACACCCTTCATGTTGACAATTAATAATCTCACGTGATTTCGCCTTCATTATTTCCCCTGTTTTTAATACTTCTTTTGATAAACCTGTTATTAAACTGTGTGAAGGAATATGATGATCTGATGCTAATCCAACGTGAGCTAAGATTTTCTCTGTATCTGTTAAGGATACCGCATCTGTTCCTGTAAAGCGGTGAATAATTTGTGCCACATGTTTACAAGACTCTTCCGTTAACCCTTGGCGGAAATATGGTAACGTCTTATCAGCAATTCGTAATACTTTATGCGTTTGTAAAGCTTTTGCGTTTTCTTCTTGTCGTAAAATAGCTAGTATCATCGAAAGTAAAATAAAACTGCCAAAACTATTTACAAGAATCATCGGTAGCGCAATTGTTTTCACAACACTAAGTCCATCTTCTATAATTAATAGAATCATAAGCATTTCTAAAGTAACGATAAAAACACTTAAAACCGCAGAAAATTTAGGTGTAATAGTACGGTTATATTTTTTGAAGATGTATCCAATATAACCTGTTATAATCCCAGCCAAAATTGATGAGATTGCACAACTTACTGCCGTGGTCCCGCCAAGCATATAACGATGAATACCCGCAATAGAACCTACTCCAATTCCGACGATAGGACCACCTAGCAACCCACTAATTCCCACACCCATAATTCGTGTATTCGCAATTGTGCTGGATGATGAAACACCTTGTAACCAATTTTCATTCATAATAGTATTTCCTGCTATTTCAATCCCTGTGTAATTGCTCACAATTGTAAACACTGAAAAAATACAAATAAGCTTAAACTTATCTACATATCCGTCTTGCTTATGAAGAAGACGCCGGAACGTTTTAATATGAGAAAGTAAAAATCCTAAAATAACAATAAGTCCGACGCGTTCAATCATCATAAGTACTAAATTTAGCATCTGTGATTCATTCCTTTTTATATTAGTTAGTTTTATTATGGGAAAATAATGAAGCGTGCGTCAAGAAGAATGAAATGCTTTTTGAAATATTTTACACATAACAATCGCCCCTTTATTTGACAATCTAGTAGAAGAGTGCTAAAAATAAAGTAATATAATACAGTCCTTTAACCCAACCCCGTGAGGTTGAGAAGGAAGTCGGAATATAATATACGTATGTTCTCTTATAAGGGGGCTACGTATGCTTTTTGGCCTTCTCATCATATCAGGTGAGAAGGCCTTTTGTTATTCTTCCATAGCGACTGTAGAAGAAAATTAGGAGGAGTAATAATGAACATTACTACTGATGTACAACCAACAACAGAGGAGACGAAAGAAAAAAGATATAAAACATTATTTGGTTCTGCGCTAGGATATGCAGCAGAAGGATTAGATATGTTGCTCTTATCTTTCGTACTTGTCTACATTCTAAAAGAATTTCACCTTAGCCCTGTCGAGGGAGGGAACTTAACATTAGCCACAACAATTGGGATGTTAATTGGTTCCTATTTATTCGGATTTATTGCTGATTTATTCGGTCGTATTCGTACAATGGCCTTTACAATCTTACTATTTTCACTAGCAACCGCACTTATTTATTTCGCAACAGATTATTGGCAATTATTAATTCTTCGCTTTTTAGTTGGAATGGGCGTTGGTGGTGAATTCGGGATTGGAATGGCCATCGTAACAGAAACATGGTCTAAAGAAATGCGCGCTAAAGCGACATCAGTTGTTGCACTTGGCTGGCAATTTGGCGTCCTGGTTGCTTCACTCCTTCCAGCATTTATCGTCCCGCATTTTGGATGGAGAGCTGTTTTCTTATTTGGACTAATTCCAGCTTTACTAGCTGTCTATGTACGTAAAAGTTTAAGTGAACCGAAAATATGGGAACAAAAACAACGCTACAAAAAGGAATTGTTACAAAAAGAAGATGAAGGTAATTTAACGACTACTGAAGCAGAACAACTAAAACAAATGAAAAAGTTCCCACTTCGAAAGTTATTTGCAAGTAAAAAAGTAACAATAACAACAATTGGTCTTATTATCATGTCATTTATCCAGAACTTCGGATATTATGGAATTTTCACATGGATGCCAACTATTTTAGCGAATAAATATAACTATACATTAGCAAAAGCAAGCGGTTGGATGTTCATTTCTACTATTGGTATGCTAATTGGAATTGCAACCTTTGGTATTCTAGCCGATAAAATTGGCCGCCGCAAAACATTTTCATTATATTATATTGGCGGTACTATATACTGCCTCATTTACTTCTTCCTATTCACAGATGCGACATCATTGTTATGGGGAAGTGCCCTACTTGGATTCTTTGCAAATGGAATGATGGGAGGATTCGGAGCGATTTTAGCTGAAAATTATCCTGCTGAAGCTCGCTCTACGGCAGAAAACTTTATTTTCGGCACAGGGCGTGGGTTAGCTGGATTTGGACCGGTTATTATTGGATTACTCGCTACGGGCGGCAATCTACTTGGAGCGTTGTCCCTAATTTTTATTATCTATCCAATCGGATTGATTACGATGCTATTATGTGTACCCGAAACAAAGGGAAAAGTGTTAGATTAAGCATAAAAGAGGAAGCATCTCACTTAAGATGCTTCCTCTTTTCAATGTTTGTTTATTATTTACTTTGATTTACTAGCTTTCTGGAATAAGAAAGCTGTTTTATCTTTTTCTTCTACAATTCCTTGCTTTAATGCTAATTCTCCTGCAACTTTAGGTGCTAGCCACAGCATCGGGAATAATAGAATTGATACAGGAACAGCCGTCACTACAATAAAGGATTGTAGTGCATTAATACTTCCCTCACCCATATATAAAAGAATTGCTGCAACTGCGCCCATAATAAGCGACCAAAAAATTCGCAAGCTAATTCTAGGATCTCCATCTCCGGTCACTGCCATTGAAATGGAATAGGCCATTGAATCTCCTGTTGTCACTACAAATAAAATTGTTAATAAAAGAAATGCTGGTCCGATAATATTAGAAAGTGGTAATTGTTGCGTAATTGCAATCATAGCTGCTGGCATACCAGATTCACTTAATGCCACCGAGATAGAGCCTGGCTTCATTAACTCATAAAACACACCAGATCCGCCCAGTATAGTAAACCACAACGTTGTAATAATAGGTGCGATAATTCCAATTGCAACGATTATTTCTCGAATCGTTCTTCCTCTTGAAATTCGGCTCACTAAAATTGCCATCATCGGTCCATATCCAATAAACCATCCCCAGAAGAAGATTGTCCACGACCCTAACCAGCCTGTATCACCACGATATGTGCTTATTGGAATAAATTCATGTATATAAAATCCAAACGAAGAAACAAATGAATCAATAATAAATCCACCTGGTCCAAATAATAATACGAATGCCATTAATAAAATTGCTAGTCTAACATTTAAATCACTTATAATTTGAATCCCTTTATCAATTCCCGTTACCGCAGATATAGTAGAAACAGCTACTACACAAACAATAATGGCTAATTGAGTAGTAAACACATCAGGAATTCCAAACAATGCTTGTAATCCGTAACTTGCTTGTAGTCCTAAAAATCCAATTGGACCAATTGTCCCTGCAGCTACCGCAATAATTGCAAACACATCGATCATTGTTCCAAGCCAACTCTTTCGCAATTTCTCCCCAAAAATAGGATATAAAAGCGTTCGAGGTTTTAACGGCATACCTTTATGATAATGCCCATACATCATAACTACTGCACTAATTGTCCCTAAAATCGTCCATGCTAAGAAACCCCAGTGCATATAACTTTGTGCTAAAGCAGGCATGACTGCTTCTTGCGTTCCAGCGGATACACCTTCATGTATTGGCGGAACTGTCATAAAATGATACATCGGCTCTGCTGCTGCCCAGAAAACACCACCGCCAGCAAGTAGCGTAGCCATAATAATTGCTAACCATTTCGCCGTACTAATCTCAGGCTTATCTAGCCCCCCGAGTTTAACCCTCCCATATTTTGAAAAGGCCATACCCATCGCAACGACAAATGTACCAATTAATAAAACCTGCCAAAAAGCACCAAAATATTTAATTGAAGCTGTAAAACTGCTATTAATGACTCCCTCTACGTAACTTTTATTTAAAATAACTGCAATTACAAATAATAAAAGTGAGCCACCACTAATAAGAAATACAGGCCAATCAGTTTTTTGACTCTTCATCCTCATTTACCTTCCTCCTTCCTCAGCAATCTAAAAAAACAACTTCATTATGTTTTATTGTTTATATTCCACACACAATAATTATATAAGTATAATGCTTTAGTGATTTCACACACTTATGTTGTCCCTAAAAATATGCTAAATCCTTTATTTTAAAAGAATATTCTATTCCTCTTACATAAAAACGCAAAACAAAAGACCTTATATTTCTATAAGGTCTTCGAAACAGAAATTTGATTATAACACAAGGAAATGGCCGTTTCAAAAAAGGGCGTGCTAAAAGAGCTAGAAGTAAAGGCTTCCAACTGCTATCTAATAGGAATTAAAAAAAATTTAAATTTCACGATTGATACCTTTATATTACAAACTACTTATGGAAGAAATTAGGAGAGATAATGTCATTTGGATACGGTTTATGATAAATATGAGTTGCAGCAGGTGATAACGGAGGAATTAACCATACCCAGTTGCCAGTTACAACCCGTCCACAAGCAACTTCTTGCTTCTCAAACTGCTGAAATTGCTGGGCTGCTGTATGGTGATCTACAATGCTAACCCCTTGTTTTTTGAAAGAATGTAAAACAGCTATATTTAACTCAATTAACGCTTTGTCTTTCCATAACGTACTATTTCTAGAAGTATCTAAATTCATCATCTCTGCAACCGCTGGAAGCAAATTATAACGGTCATGATCCGCTAAATTACGAGCACCAATTTCAGTCCCCATATACCATCCATTAAACGGGGCTGCTGTATAAGAAATACCACCAATTTCTAAACGCATGTCTGAAATCATCGGTACCCCATACCATTTTACTTCTAGTGATGAAATTGGGTACTCTGGATGTTCAATTGGTACCTCTTTCACTTCTTTTTTAGGAATTTCTTTATATACAGGATCCTTTCCATCAACAGAAAATACAAGCGGTAATACGTCAAAATGTGTACCTTCTCCTTGCCACCCAAGACCTTGACATAAATCAGTAAATGCGGCGGAGTGTGAGTCACCAATCACTCCCATTTCCGTTTTGTATCCTGCATATCGAATTAATTGATGATTATAAAGTCGTATATTATTCTCTTCACCTTGATATTGCTTAAAAATCGTAATTGTCGGTTTAACTTTCCCATCATTCGTCGCATATTTAATATGATGAATTAATGCATTATATACACCTTCCTCATCATTTACTTCACGCGCATCTAATATGTGCATCTTACTCCAAAATAATCTCCCAATGCATCTATTACTATTACGCCATGCCATTCGTGATCCATGAACAAGCTCTTCAAATGTATGCTCATACGTGCCAGTCTTTTCTATCTCTATTAAAATTTCGTTCATACGCTCTTTTATTAATTTCTCTTTATTAAGTTCCTTATAGCAAACGGTAATAAAATTACTTGCTTCCTCTATTAATTGTTTCGTTTTGCTCATAAACAATCTCCTTCTATCTCAACAAGACACTACTACTTTACAGTATAAGCAAAAAGGATAAGAGTCACAAACGAAATCAAAAGTGTTACTTTTATCGTAATATTTTTCAGAAAATTTTTAGAATTTTTGTTGACTTCCGAAAAAAATAAGTGTATTTTTTACTTAAGTAAACTATTTTTACCTAGACCAACTTTTTAGGTAGAAAGGAGGTAATTTCACGTCTTCATTTCAATTGCCCAATCTTTCATATGACTATGATGAACTAGATCCATACATTGGTGTGATACATTAGCATTCATCATACATGTAAGGTAAATTTGGTGATGTAAAACTAGTATTGTTGAAATCCTCCAGAATCCCCTGGATTGCCACCGGGGGATTTATGATTATTTCAGTATATTTATGTAATGCTGTAAAATATTTTTTATTTCTGTATTTAATTCTCGGAATGAAAATCCTAATTCACGAGCCTTTCCATTATGTAACGTACAATTAGTCACTTCATTATAAGGTGCTATATTATCTCCTACTTCTTGAATAAGTGCTTTTATTCCCGTTCTTTCTTCTATGAAATGAATAACTTCTCCAGTAGAAACTACCCCGTTGCTACAAGCATTAATTGGTCCTTCTATGTTTCCCATTCCGCACCATGCTAAAAACTCTCCTGCTTCTTTTTCATGTATGAACGATAACTGTCCATCTACATCATCGACAACAATACATTCTTGTTTCACAACATTTTCAACGTAAAATTGTAATCTCTTCGTATAATCATTTTCTCCAATAACGACGGGAAATCTTACCGCAACGACTGGGAAGGTTGCCTGTTGAAACAACACTGCTTCCGCTAATCTCTTTCCCTCACTATAAGTGAAATCCGCTCTATATTCATACGGGTTGAACTCTTCTTCTTGCAAGTTTAATGCAGGCTCATATACCGCCATTGAGGATGTCATAACATATTTTTTCACTCTACCACGTAATACTTTACATATAACTTTCGCGGCGTTCGGGCTATAACATAAGTTATCGTATACAATATCATAACTTTTACCTTCTACGCGCTCTTCCAGTAATTTCTCGTCTTCTCTATCTACTACAATTCTTTTTGCCGTATCCCCAAAAGAATCCTCCGTAAATCCTCGTGTTGCAATTGTTATATCGTGCCCCTCTTTTAAAAGCGCTTCTACTAATTGCTTACCAAAAAACCTTGTTCCCCCTAGAACCAACACTTTTTTCACTTTCGTCATCCCCTATTTTGTAAAATACTACCTTAATTATAAACATGAATATAAATAAAAGCATGGAATCATTATAAAGATTCCATGCTTTCTTACATACGATACTTTAACGTACTCGATATTTAAAAATACAATAGCAGCAATAGAAAATAGAAATTACTGATACATAAACCCATAGTTCATATACGAATCCCTCTCCCCATACTCCCATAAAATAAAAGAGTGAAGGCAACGTCAATGTTACCCATGATTGTACAAAAGCAATTCTGCCAAGATATTGATTGATATTCTTTTTTTGTGCATTTAACACAAAGAATAAATACCAAAGTAATGCCCACATAAACCATGTTAACGCATTAACAACATCGTGGAATTGAACAAATGAAACAACCATATAGAATAAAGCAATAATTGCTACCCAAATACAGAACCAACCTAGTCCACTACTATCCATTCCTTTAATAAAAGTAACGCCTACATATAAATAAGTTAAACCAAATAAAAAAGTAGCTGCATATGAATATACCGTCCAATTACTTTGATCAGAAATCATAATCAAATAGAACGGAATGATAATTTGTAATGCCCCCACAAATAAATTAAAAACACCTGCGCTTTTCATCTCTACTTTGCCCAATATAACAAGACTATTTAAAAATAAAGCTGCACCTGAAAGTAATAATCCTACATAACCCATATATATTCGTGTGAAAGTCTTTCCCTTTCACACTTTTAACCTCCCCACAATATAAAGTGATCCTTTATCCCGCATTAACGGGCAGTAAAACTCCCACCTCAAAATCCAGGTGGAGCAAAGAAGTTAGGTGGGAGATCAACTGCCCGTAAAAGCCCGATTGGTTCAACTAATAATCAGTGGGGGATGAACAAAACCCCCACTGATTAAAGTTTCACTTTATTATTTTTCTTCCTATTTAAAACTACATACATAATTTTTAATCCAAATAAGTCAGACTTCCTACCTTAAAAAAGAACAGATTTAAAACGCTTTCAATAATAAATAACCCTATCAGAACATTAAATAGGATTCCTTGATTATAAACGTACTCTAACCATGATACAAGTATTGAAATTCTTTTCAATATTACGTTTTTTATTTCTATGAAAAATTAGTAGGATGATGCATTTTCCCTATCTCATTCTATTAATTTCTAGCATAAAACATTGTACAATCATATCATTTTAAGGAAGGTTTGATATTTATGCCTCTTCATTATCCAAATCAACCTGTTTTTCACTCCACAGGTGTATTAACAAGAGAGCCTGCAACAGTTTCAGCAGTAGTAAACATTGTAAATTTAGATGCATTTTACGCACACTATGTAAGTATAGAGGTTTGGGATTGGTCTAACTATTCTAATCCTGTAAAATTACCTGTACTAATTGGTGAAAATGCGGAAGTAGCATTTCCATATCTTTTACAAGGTAATCACTTAGCAGTTTTTTATGCTGATTTAGATGACTCTATTCACTTATATGAAATTCGTATTTCTGATTCTGACCACTCCAATATTATTGCAAATTGTTTTGGACGAAGCATCCCGCCATACGCAAGCCAAGAAGGTAATATCGTATACCATAAACAACTTATTCGAATTCATTAATTTCTCTTTCCAAATCACCAATTTATAAAGCCTTCAATAGACTAAATTCCTATTAAAATGCTTTGGTCAGTAATAATTTTCTTTTCCTCAACGAAAACTATTACTGACCTTTGGCTCCTTTATTATACATAAATACAATAAAAACAAAGTATCCTCCTTAAATCATTTGATAGCCATTTTTATTATCTACCTGCCATCTCCACGAATCTATACACATCTCTTCTAATCCATATTCTGCTTCCCATCCTAATTCTCGCTTCGCTTTAGATACATCAGCAAAACATATCGCTACGTCCCCAGGACGACGCCCGATAATTTTATAAGGTATTTTTTTGCCCGAGACCTTCTCAAAAGCATTAACCATCTCCAATACACTATACCCTTTCCCTGTGCCAAGGTTATATGCATCTATTCCTGTAGTTTCAAGTACTTTCTCAAGTGCCTTTACATGTCCTTTTGCAAGGTCAACAACGTGAATATAATCACGGACACCTGTCCCGTCTCTTGTTGGATAGTCATTTCCAAATATATTTAATTCCTTTAATTTCCCTACCGCTACTTGTGTTACATATGGCATTAAATTATTCGGAATCCCATTTGGATCTTCTCCGATACGGCCACTTTGATGCGCCCCAAATGGGTTGAAATAACGAAGTAACGCGATACTCCATTCACCATCAGCTTTTGCAACATCACGCATAATTTGCTCTATCATTAACTTTGTTTGCCCGTATGGATTTGTCACGCTTAATGGAAATTCTTCCGTAATTGGTGATGTTTTTGGAATTCCATATACAGTTGCAGACGAACTAAAAATAAATTTTTTCACATTATGCTTTTGCATTACATCACATAATATGATCGTACTTATAATATTATTATAATAATATGTAAGCGGAATTGTAGTAGATTCCCCAACTGCTTTGAAGCCAGCAAAATGAATAACTGCTTCAATGTTATTTTCCAAAAAAATCTCATTCATTTTTTCACGATTTAAAACACTTTCATTATAAAATTTAAATTGTTTCCCTGTTATTTCTTTTACTCGGTTTAAAGACTCTATTGAACTATTTGAAAGATTATCTACGACTATAATTTTATAATTATTATTTAATAATTCTATACACGTATGACTACCAATATATCCTGCTCCACCCGTTATAAGTATCGCCATATATATAGTCCCCCACTTATCATCAATTATAAAATTTTATAATCTCAATACACATCTATCCTATCATATTCCAAGATTGAAATTCTAAATATTTCAAATTTTCTTTTTTATATAAAAAAAGCTACATAACCTTTAAGTTATGTAGCTCTTCAACATCTATATTTGTCTATATCATTTTTTATTACTCAAAAATTTTAGTAAAAGCTATTCGGACGTTCCGGTTTGTTAAATTACGTAACAATATACACTTAGAAAATGCGCAAGACTACCTAACAATACAAAAACATGAAAAATTTCATGGTGTCCCATATATTTAAACTCCAACCATTTTGGCTTCGCACCGTAAATAAACCCACCAATTGTATAAAAAATGCCTCCAAGTACTAAGAAAATAATACCTCCTGTACTTAAATTCTCAGCTAGCGGTGCAAAGAATAGAACAATTAACCAACCCATCAGAAGATAAATTGCTGTCGATAACCATCTTGGACAATTAAACCAAAACATTTTAAAAACAATACCCAAAATCGCAGTTGCATAAACTAAACAAAATAATAGTAAACCATTTGCCGAGTTTAATGTAATTAAGCAAAAGGGTGCATATGTACCTGCAATTAATATAAAAATCATAGAATGATCTAGTTTCCTAAAGAAATAAATAACACGTTCACTGGCTACAACACTATGATACACAGCTGACGCCATATAAAGGACCATCATCCCGATACCAAATAAAATAACGGCTGTAATTGCAGCAACAGATGGCATCTTAACAGAAACCTTCACAAGCATAGCTAATAATGCAATAAATGATAATACAGCTCCTCCTAAGTGAGTAAATGCATTAACTGGTTCTCTTACATAAGCATTCATATAAACACCCCTCATATAATTACATGTAGTTTTCATAACTACATGTAATTATATACACATTATTCGCACGGGTCAACATTTACAATTCATTTGTTTCGTAATACCATATTTAAAGATATACTAAACATTAAGTTCCACTAAGTTATAAAAGTGAGGGGTTCTACGTGGAAAATATAAATAAATTACTTGAATCATTACATTTAGAAAAAAGTATTAAACTTGAGGATATCCCAAATGTCGACTTATATGTAGACCAAGTTGTCCAACTATTTGAGAATACTTATGCGGATACAACGAGAACTGATGATGAAAAAGTATTAACAAAAACAATGATTAACAATTACGCAAAAGGGAAATTATTCATCCCTATCAAAAATAAAAAGTATTCAAAAGAACATATGATTTTAATCAGCTTAATTTATCAATTAAAAGGAGCTCTTTCCATTAATGATATAAAAAGCTCCTTAGAAAATATAAATGCACCGTTAATAAACGATGATACATTCGAATTAAATACTCTATATAAAGATTACCTTTCTCTTACTGACACCAATGTGGAAAGCTTTAAGCAAGACGTGAATAACCGTGTTAAGGAAGTAAACGAGGTTTCTTCCTTAGAAGATCCAAAGCTAGAAAAGTTTTTATTACTAACATCCTTCGTGACTATGAGTAATATGTATAGACGTTTAGCAGAGAAACTAGTTGATGACCTCAAAGAAACTTAAACAAAAAACTATCCACCTGTTAGAGGTGGATAGTTTTTTGTTTACTTAATTGCTTCATGAACCTTTAATTGTTTCCCTTTAATCGTTGTGTTTTTCATGATTTTTAAAACAAGTGGTCCTTTTCCATTTAATATTTCAACGTAAGAAACATTGTCTTGTATTGTAATAATTCCTATATCTTCTGCTGTAACACCTTTAATTTTAGCAATTGTACCGACGAAATCTACCGCCCTAATTTTCTTTTTCTTCCCGCCATTAAAGTACAATTTCATAATTCCTTTGTTTAGATCTGCATTTTTATCTTTCTTTATAATTGGTTTAGCATGTATCTTTTCCTCAAATACTGCTTTCCCTTTCATAACTTCTTCTTTTGAAGGTGCAAGTGCCTTTGGAATTTCAAAGCCAATGTACTCCTCAATCTCTTCTAAAAATCTATTTTCATACGGCGTCATGAATGTAATAGCTTTCCCGTTATTACCAGCTCGTCCCGTTCTTCCCGTACGATGTACATAACTTTCTTTTTCTAATGGAATATCATAGTTAATAACATGTGTAATATTATCAATATCAATTCCTCTAGCAGCTACGTCTGTCGCTACTAAATAACGGAACTTTCCTTTTCTAAAATCGTCCATAACTTCAAAACGATCTTCTTGTACCATACCACCATGTATTTTGTCACAAGGATAGTTAACCCGCTTTAACTGTTGAAATACGTGATCTACATTTTCTTGCGTACGGCAAAAAATAATACAACTATCTGGATTCTCAATCGTTGTTACATCTTTAAGAAGTGAAAGCTTCTCCTCTTCTCTCGTCTCAAAAAGTGTATGTTCAATTTTATCTGTTGTAATCCCGGCAGCCTTAATTTCAATATGAGTTGGAGAGCCCATATACTTACGAGATAACTTTTCAACATCTTCTGGAAGTGTTGCTGAAAATAGCATTGTCATTCGTTTTTTAGGTAATTCGTCAATAATTGCCTCTACTTGATCGATAAAACCCATATTTAGCATTTCATCTGCTTCATCAATAACTAAGTACTTCAAACGGTCTAAAGAAAGAGTACCTTTTTCAATATGATCTAACACACGGCCAGGAGTCCCAACTACAATATGTGTTTTTTGCTTTAACTCTAATTTTTGACGTGCAAATGGAGATTTACCATAAACTGCAGCGGCCTTAATTCTTTTGAAGCGGCCTATATTCGTAATATCTTCTTTTACTTGCACCGCAAGCTCTCTCGTCGGTGTTAAAACTAAAGCTTGTGGCTTATTCTCTTCCCACTCTACCATTTCACAAAGTGGTATGCCAAATGAAGCGGTTTTTCCACTTCCAGTCTGTGATTTCACGACAAGGTCTTTCTTTTGCAAGGCAACTGGAATAACCTCTCCTTGCACTTCCGTTGGATGTTCATATCCTAAACCAGTAAGTGCTCGTATTATTTCTTTACTTAATGCATAATTACTAAAGCTTTTTTTATTCATATATTAACCTCATTTGAATTTTATATTTAAATAACCCTATTCTCCATATCTCACGTCGAGTTATACTAAGATACTATATTACACCAATGTTTTTAATTTATCTAAGTATAATTCTTAAATAATAAAAGGCAGCCCTAATAATAAGTCTGCCCTTCTAAACTATATTCATTTCTATCCCGCTATTTGTGGGCAGTAAACGCCCGATTGGTGAAGGCTAATAATCAGTGGTGGGATGAACAAAACCCCCACTGATTAAAGTTTCACTTTATGGGACTAATTTTTTTACAACCGGTATTCTTTGCAACACTAAAGTGATTACCATACTAAGGACAATTGTGATCATCACATTAATAGGTATCGCCAATATTGCATGTACATGTTCATTTACCTTTGGAAAGACCCTGTACAGATAGTTATTTAATAAGAAAAAGTGAAGGATATAAATACCAAGGCTCGTTTGATTTATACCGCGTAATAAAAATGGTAATTTCCTTTCCGAATTTTGGAAATAATATTTAAAGAATATAAATAAGCCAATTGTCATAAGTACAACACCTGGAGCAAAGTATCCATACCAAAACTGGTCCAATTGTCCATTTGCTTGGACTGTATAGTAATATGTAATAAAGAATGTAGTACTAAATCCTACGATTCCTCCGACGTAAGCGATAGTCCTCCATTTTTTAACAATATCATAATTTGATAAATAATAACCAAGTAGAAAATATCCTACATAATTCGTAACATAAAATAATTCAATATTAAAGTTAATAGGGTAATAATATTTTGCTAAATTAACCACAACAGATGCATATATCCATAAAATTAAAAAATACTCTATCTCCCTCTTTTGAGCATTCTTCACAAAAATTTTCAGTAAAGGTGTAATTAAGTATATCCCTACAATCATGTACATGAACCATAAATGTCCACCAATACTATCTGTTAGAAAATACTTTATCCCCTGCTTTATCGAACGTGGGAAATATCCCGCATAAGCCCCGTATAAGTAAAATAAAGCACTCCAAGCTACAAAAGGTATAATTACCTTACTTGCACGCTTCCGTATAAAATCACCAATAGAAATGTCTTTCGTTCCCTTTAATAATAAAGCACCACTAATCATCACAAAAATTGGAACACTGGCACGTGAAATTGATTCAAAAAGGTTACCAGCCATCCAGCGCGACACGTTATTTGCATCTAACATGGAAACATAGCCAGCAGCAACATGAATTGTAACGACTGCAATTGTCGCTAATACACGCAACCAATCCATATACACTAATCGGTTCATTAACACCCCTCCTAAATTTACATATTTAATTTTTTATTTACCACACATAATTTTATATTAAATTCCGATATATTAAAACAAATTGTGACGATATCAACCTATAACAAACCTGAATAAACTTAATTTTTTAATATAAACATTAAAACCTTTGACTTATTAGTGAAAATAATGTAAATTATCTTTTGGACGAACATTTTCAAAGAAACTAAATAAAATATTCGTATTTTAGGGGTGTAAATGATGGAAAACGTATTTGACTATGAAGATATTCAATTAATTCCTGCAAAATGTATTGTAAATAGCCGATCCGAATGTGATACAACTGTCACTTTAGGAAAATATAAATTTAAATTACCTGTCGTACCTGCAAATATGCAAACGATTATTGATGAAAGAATCGCAACTTATTTAGCTGAAAATAATTACTTCTACATCATGCATCGTTTTCAACCAGAGAAACGAATTTCATTCATTAGAGATATGCAATCACGTGGATTAATTGCTTCAATCAGCGTTGGTGTTAAAGAAGACGAGTACGAATTCGTACAACAATTAGCTGCTGAGCAACTTTCACCTGAATACATTACAATCGATATCGCGCATGGTCACTCTAATGCTGTGATCAACATGATTCAACATATTAAAAAACATTTACCAGAAAGCTTCGTTATCGCTGGAAACGTTGGAACTCCAGAAGCGGTAAGAGAATTAGAAAACGCTGGTGCTGACGCAACAAAAGTTGGTATTGGACCCGGTAAAGTTTGTATTACTAAAATTAAAACAGGCTTTGGAACTGGTGGTTGGCAGCTAGCTGCACTTCGCTGGTGTGCAAAAGCTGCAAGTAAGCCAATTATTGCTGACGGTGGTATTCGTACACATGGCGACGTAGCTAAATCCATTCGATTTGGAGCAACTATGGTTATGGTCGGTTCTCTATTCGCTGGTCATGAAGAGTCTCCAGGGGAAACAATCGAAAAGGATGGCAAACTTTATAAAGAGTACTTTGGTTCAGCTTCTGAATTCCAAAAAGGTGAGAAGAAAAACGTTGAAGGTAAGAAAATGTTCGTTGAGCATAAAGGTTCTTTAGAAGACACTTTAATCGAAATGGAACAAGATCTTCAATCTTCTATTTCTTACGCTGGTGGAACAAAATTAGACGCAATTCGTACTGTAGATTATGTAGTCGTGAAAAACTCTATTTTCAACGGCGATAAAGTATATTAATTCTTAAATTTAACTCGAAGGACAAGCGTTTTTTATGCTTGTCCTTCTTTTTCATGTATAAAAATGTAAAATATTTTCATTTTACTGAATTTTCTAGTATCATATTTTTAGATACTTATAATAAGGGGGATATAACAAATGAAAAATGTAATTGAGAAACGCCTTATTCGCGCGGAAGTCCCTACTGAGTTAACATGGGATCTTTCTGATTTATACGAATCTGATAAAGAGTGGGGAACTGCATTACGTGTATTAACAGACGATATAAAAAAACTTGATGCATGTAAAGGACAATTACACACTGGCCCCGCTACCTTATTAAATTGCCTACTTTTAGAAGAAGAGCTTTTAATGAAGTTAACAAAACTCAGCACATATGCATATTTAAAAGAATCCGCCGATCGTACAGATCCAGTTATTCAAGCGAACTCTTCCAAAATTTCCGCTTTAGGGACGAAAGTAGATACTGCACTATCCTTTATTTATAACGAAATCCTCTCATTTGAAGAAGGAACAATTGAAAAATATTTAACTGCGGAAACAAAACTCGAACCTTTCCGTAAATCGTTACTCGAAATAATTAAAAAGAGGCAGCACACTCTCTCACCTGAAACAGAAGAAGCTCTTGCTGCACTCGGCGAAGTTCATAGTTCACCCTACAAAATTTACGGCATGACTAAATTAGCCGATATGGATTTCTCTTCTATACAAGATGAACAAGGAAATGATTTGCCTGTATCGTTTGCATTATTTGAAAGCAAATATGAATTTTCTCCAAGCGCATATATACGTAGAGAAGCGTATTCATCATTTATTTCCACATTGAAACGATATAAAAATACAGTTGCAACAACATATGCTACTGAAGTAAAAAAACAAGTGGCGCTTTCTCGTTTACGCAAGTACGAGTCCGTTACCCATATGCTTTTAGAACCTCAAAAAGTTCCATTTGAAATGTATAACAACCAACTAGATATTATTTATAACGAATTAGCGCCTCATATGCGCCGTTTTGCAGATTTAAAAAAGAAAGTATTAGGGCTTGATCAAATGCTTTTCTGTGACCTACACGCACCGTTAGATCCTGAATTTAATCCAACCATCACATACGAAGAAGCTGGTAAATTAATTCAAGAATCTTTAAAAGTATTAGGACCTGAATATAACACGATTATCAAAACAGGCTTTAAGGAAAGATGGGTAGACCTCGCAGATAATATCGGAAAATCAACAGGTGCCTTCTGCTCTAGCCCATATGGTTCTCACCCGTATATTTTAATTACATGGCAGGGTACGATGCGTGGATGTTTCACATTAGCTCATGAATTTGGACATGCTGGTCATTTTTATTTAGCAAATAAAAATCAGCGTATTATGAATGTACGTCCATCTATGTACTTTGTTGAAGCACCATCAACGATGAATGAATTACTATTAGCCCAGCATTTACTTGCGACTACTGAAGATAAGAGAATGCGCAGATGGGTTATTCTGCAACTACTCGGCACATATTACCACAACTTCGTTACCCATCTACTTGAGGGAGAATATCAAAGAAGAGTATATGCTATAGCAGAAGAAGGGCAAGCACTCACAGCTACAACTTTAACTGAAATAAAAACAAAGGTCCTTTCGACATTCTGGGGAGATTCCGTAGAAATTGATGAAGGCGCTGGTTTAACATGGATGCGTCAACCTCACTATTATATGGGCTTATATTCTTACACATATTCTGCAGGCCTAACTGCATCTACCACTGTAGCCCAAATGATTCAGGAAGAGGGACAGCCTGCTGTTGATCGCTGGCTCAACGTACTCCGCGCAGGCGGTACGATGAAACCACTCGAATTAATGAAACACGCTGGAGTCGATATGTCAAAACCAGATGCAATCCGTAAAGCTGTTTCTTACGTCGGTTCCTTAATTGATGAACTAGAGCACTCTTATCAAGAATAAAAATAAGCCCTCGTTTTATGAGGGCTTATTCTATATTTACTTTCCAAATCTTTTGCGGTATCCGCACTTTCTACACAGTTCTTCTACTGCAACCCTTTTTGAAAATCCATCTACAATATTTTGCGCTCTATCGCCTTCAATAATATTAGAGAATGAATCATTATTAATATTTCCAAGGTTAATAATTCCCTCACCATCTAAACAGCAAGGAATAACAGTTCCGTTCGCTAAAATTCCAGCCTGATTACGAAGTCCATGACAGAACCCTTTTCCATCATCCTCTTCTTCATGTAATGCTGGCCACTGGAATTCATAATCTTGATTAATAAATACACGTTCTGCAATTTTTATACCTTTTCCTGGTGTAAGCTTCTCTTCAATGTTATAAGAAAGATCAAATTCATTTTCGATAATAGATAATAAATCTCTATTCCGCTGAATTTCAAGATTCGTTTTGTTATCCTGAGTTAAATTCCACAACCTTAGCGAAACAATTAAATCCGATTGACTTGTCGCCTCTCTAATGAAAGAAAGTATACTCCTTACATAGCCCTCTTTATCTTGCGATCCTGGGTGTCCATCAAAACTGTGCAGTGAAAAATTCATTTGTCTTAACGCAGGCTTATTTAACAGTCTATGTCTTCTCTTATTAATTAACGTTCCGTTCGTTGTAATGTTAACTTTAAACCCTTTTTCATGGCTTAAATCTAATAGTTGATCTATTTTCGGATGGAGCAATGGCTCACCCTTCACGTGCAAATAGATGTAGTCTGTGTGAGGTTTAATTTGGTCTAATCTTTTAGCAAAATCCTCCACAGAAATGAATTGCTTCTGCCTTTCCGTCGGCGGACAAAAGCTGCACGCAAGATTACATACACTCGTAATCTCCAAGTAAAACTTTTTAAACTTCTTCACCTTTAATTCCTCACTTCTATGACTACTTATACTTTTTTCCTCTTCATATTACAACACACTTTTTTATAAATAGAAACATACTTATTTTAGGAAACCTTCGTACTACCTATTAATGTTTAAAAGACCATCGGTGGTTTTTGTCCAATGGTCTTTTTTACTCTTTATATACAAAGGAAAAATTTATTTATGATACGGTTCACCACGATTAATCCGAAACGCTCTATACACTTGCTCAAGCAATACTAATCGCATTAATTGATGTGGTAATGTCATCTTTGAGAAGGAAAGAGATTCGTTTGAACGCTTCATTACTTCAGAACTAAGCCCCAGTGATCCACCAATTACAAATGTGATTTTGCTCTTTCCATATGTAGCAAGACGATCTAGACTTACCGCAAATTCTTCTGATGATTTTTGTTTTCCTTCTATTGCTAGCGCAATGACGTGTGTATCATCAGAAATTTTATCCAGTATACGTATGCCTTCTTTTTCTTTTACAATTAGCATTTCTGCTGCACTTAAATTTTCTGGTGCCTTTTCATCTGGCAACTCAATTACTTCTACTTTTGCGTAAGAAGATAATCGTTTTAAGTATTCTGCTATACCTTGTTTTAAGTATTTTTCTTTTAATTTTCCGATTGAAATAATCGAGATATTCACATCTATTCCCCACCTTACAAACACGTTATCCACAGGACTTATCCACATATCCACAAATGTTACCCACATATTGTGTGAGAATCTGTGTTCGATACAACATATGTCGCCTCATTTTGACAAAATTCACATGTTTTTTTCTCTTCTTTAGAGTTATCCACATTGTTAATAACCGGTGCAACTTCACACTCATCCACAATGATATCTAATGCTAATTCAACATGTTCTAAACAACAAGGTAAATTCATATTCTTCACCTCACTTTTCTACAATAGAAAACAGGAGGTAGGCCCTCCTGTTTTTAATACTTTTGAATGCCTAATTTCACTGTTGTTGTCGCTCGTTTTGTACCACGATAAAACGTAAGAGTCATTTTATCATTAATTTTTTTATTATATAAGGCCGTGCGGAACCCAATAATATCGTGCACCGCTTTTCCATCTACCGCCACAATAACATCATGTTCTCTAAGACCCGCATCCGTACCTGGCGAAGGACTTTTCACATCTAAAATGCAGACTCCTTCTGTTACGTTACCTGGTAATTGTAACGTTTTTGACCAATAGTAACTCGGAATCTCATTTAATGATCTTAGTTCAATCCCAACATAAGGTCTTCTTACTTTACCGTACTTTTCTAACTCATTCATAATAGGCACAGCTCTCGTAACTGGAATAGCTAATCCAATTCCTTCTACTTCTTTTGCTGCAATTTTCATTGAGTTAATACCTATTAATTGTCCCGCTACATTTACAAGCGCTCCACCACTATTACCTGGATTAATTGCCGCATCTGTTTGCAATACTTCTACTTGCCAATCGTAATGTCCATCTTGATCTAAATCTACAGGAACAATACGCTCATTAGCCGAAATAATACCTTGTGTGACAGTTCCGGAAAATTGTAACCCAAGTGGATTTCCAATCGCAATAACTGGTTCTCCTCTACGAACGGTATTAGAGTCGCCAATTTCAATCACTTTCTTCACATGCTTCGCATCTATTTCTAGTACCGCTAAGTCTGTGACTACATCGGTTCCTAATACTTTACCTGGAATTTTCTTACCGTCACTTAAGCTCACTTCAATACGATTCGCCCCAGCAACAACGTGGTTATTCGTTACAATATACGCATGTCCATCTGTTCTCTTATAAATCACACCAGAGCCTGTACCAGCTTCCGAATCAGCCTCTGAAAAATCGTCTCGTTGAATATTAATAACACCAACAACAGCCTCTGAAGCACGATCAACAGCGTCTACAAAGCTAATCTGTTTAACAGGAACATTTCCACTTTGAGCTTCAGCCATATTTTTTTCACTTGCTTCAGCTTGCGGAAGCTTACCTGCATGATTTGAAAATAAAGGAGCTCCAAATGCAAATAATGAAGCTCCTACAATTGTTCCCGCTATGCTAGAAATGACAATACCTTTATGTTTCTTTTTCCCTGCGCGTTTAATACGATATTTTTCTTCATCAATAAAGGACATATTTGTTCACCTATCTTCCTGAAAACAACTATATTCACCTTTATTGTTTACTAAAATGAAGAATTATACGTATTGAATTTTCGTAGGCATTTTTTGATCCGTATCATGTATTTCAAAGGATTCTCCAACCCCAAAACCTTTTTCTTCTAATACTTGTGATACAGACATACGCGCTAATTCTTTCATGTTATTATCTAAGCTTAAATGCGCTAAATAAATGTGTTTTGTCTCGTCTGTAATAACATCAGCCATCGCTAATGCAGCGTCCTCATTACAAACGTGGCCAACGTCGCTTAAAATACGTCGCTTAATGCTCCATGGATAGCGCCCCATACGAAGCATTTCCACATCATGATTACTTTCAAATACGAAAGCGTTCGCTCCCTTAATAACACCTTTCATACGGTCACTTACGTAGCCTGTATCTGTAATAAGAGCTAACTTTCTATTATTGTTATGAAAAGCATAAAACATCGGTTCCGCCGCATCATGAGAAACACCAAATGATTCAACTTCAATATCTCCAAATGTTTTCACGTCTCCTACTGAGAAAATGAATTTTTGATCAGTTGGGATATTACCTATTAAATGTTCCATTGCATTCCATGTTTTCTCGTTCGCATAAACAGGTAAATCATATTTACGCGCCAATACACCTAATCCTTTAATGTGGTCACTATGCTCATGTGTTACAAGAATACCTGATATGTCATTTATATTCAGTTCAGCTTGTTTAAATAAAGCCTCTGTCGCTTTACCACTTAAACCTGCATCGACGAGCAGCTTTTTTTCATCTGTTCCTACATATAACATATTCCCTGTACTTCCACTTGCAAGTACACTAAAATGCATACTCATTCTTTCTCACTCCATTATGTTCTTCCGGCACTTGAGTTTCCCCTAATTCCATAACTTGTCCTTCAATTGCATTCACAAAAAAATCCTTTTTCTGTTCTGTCTTTAAGTTCCATGTCGGAGCAAGCACTTGTATATTAGAAGAAGACTCCGCAAGAGTCGCATATCCAATCTGCGCCTCTTTCACGTGCGTATTTTCTGCAATTTTATTTTTCAAATATATATTTTCTAAAGCTGTTTGCGCAGTAATAATTTCTTGTTCTTTCGTCTTTTCGCTTTCGCCCATTTCCTTCAAATCCGTTAACATTGTTTGTTTATACGAAATAAGCTCATTTTTTTCATTTAAATCTACAACAATCATCGCACGATTATTGTAGAAGATTGGTTTATCTTTATACTTTTGAAAGAAGTAAATTTTTGAGTCCTTTATTGCCCCAAACTCATATTTTTGTCCATCCAGCACATAATTTTTCAAAAACTCATTATACTTATCTTTTGACAATGATTTTGTATTTAAAAAAGGCTCTTTTAATTTACTCTCTATTTGATATTCGTCTTGCACATGCGCCGTCTGATTTTTTAAAGATTGCACATCTTCTTCTTTGAAAACCTTATTTTTTGCCATTATAAATGACTCTTTTTTCGGTTCTTTAGGAAAATTCCCCATAGTAATTTTTTCAGCTTTTAATTGTTGATCGATTTTCGTTTCCGTCACAATTTCTAATTGATTACTATCTTGCTTTTGAATGAACTGAAAGATAAGAAAGAGGTCTAAAACAAAAAAGGTCACAATAAATATGGTTTTAATTCGATCCCAATCCATTTAGTCCCCCCTCACTCCACTCATATATTTGTTGCTTACCATCTTCTTCACATTTTACATACCATATCGGCTGTAAGACAGCGATTCTCCCACTCCCATCACTGATGGAAGGTTCCAATGACATTTTATAACCAATACCAACATCCTGAATTGATTTTTTATCAATTTCCGGGTTATTCTCTAGTGATGTCATCACTGTATGACCTGATGCAAGAGAAGTTGTTTGTTGTTTACTAGGCAAAGTAATACTGAACTCAAAAAAGGGTCTTTCATACTGCATAATTTCACCTGAACCCCATACTTGTTTTAATTCCGCTATTCCATTGGCATTAAATACAGGCAAACTATCCTCATATAAACGGAATGAAGTTTTCCTCCCATTAATATAATCAAAACGATAGGACTTAAAGGATCCACTATGCCCACTTACAAAGTCAAAACTTTTTTGTAAAATCACTGCATTATCCGTAGGTTTATCACCATGTACAGCGGAATTTTTATATTTCAACATTGCATCCAACTTATCAATTTCCATAGAACGGATGCCATCCGTAAATGTTTCCTTTTCTTTCTCAGAAATAGGACTTAAATAACGTGGATCACTAAATAAAGCATTTTTGAATGGATCCACCTCTAGTTTAGCTGTAATATACTCTGCCTTACTTAATTCCGTAATCCCCTCTGGTAAAAAAAGTTTTTTTGTATCATTTATTTGATATTCAAAATATGGTCTTGCTACTGTTATAAGTTGATTTTGAGCATTTATAATATCCTTTATATAAGCACCGCTCAATTTTGCTTGATATATTTTATGAGGAGTATCATAGGAAACAAAGCTAACTTTAATTTCTTGGTCCGTACTTCTAGAAGGATCAATTATAATACGATTAAAACTTCTGTTACTTTCTATGTTTTTATCTTTAATATTAAACATATCTTTAATCGTATCTAACGGGATATTTGTAGGGAAAACAAATTCAATTTTTTCTTCTCCGTGTACATAAGACAGAAAATCACCTTTAGGGACTGTCCCCGTTATTTCCCTAAAATCATGTAATTCTCCGTTTTCAAGAATTTTATAGATTGAATCCACATTTTCCTTCTTTTCGCTTACATAATGATTTTTCTCTTTATGAATAACGACAGAGGATGGGCGAACAACCTCCGAAATCTTTACCTGATTTATCTCTTCGTTACCTTGAACGAACTTTGTATTTTGCATAGAAGTGGAATCAGGAACATATGTCCATAAGTTAAAAGTAAGAAATAGACTAATGACAACCAAATTAATTAGAACTATCGTTTTAAAGTTTTCCATACTCATTCCCAATCGTCCTCTTCATCTGTCGCCATTGGCAATGTGAAATAAATAGTTGTCCCTTTTCCTTCCTCACTTTTCGCCCAAATCGAGCCGCCATGTGCCTCAATCATTTCTTTCGCAATAGCTAACCCAAGACCTGTACCACCCATTTGTCTCGAACGCGCTTTATCTACACGATAAAAACGTTCAAATATTTTATCTACATTTTCTTTCGGAATTCCCATTCCTTGATCACTCACACTAATCTCTAATAACTCCCCGCGGTCACGCAGGCGATATGTTACTGTACCACCTTCTGGCGAATATTTTAGTGCATTGGAAATAATGTTATATAAAACTTGTGTGATTTTGTCTGTATCCATATCAATAAATCGAGATTTTTTAGAGAAAGATCGTTTGAAGCTTACATTTTGCTCTTTAGACATTTCAAAGCGATCGATAACGTTATTAAAGAAGTCAGTAAAGTCGACCCATTCCTTCATTAAGCGATGTTCTGTACTATCTAGTTTAGATAGTTGTAACAATGCATTTACAAGCCTGATCATTCTTTCCGTTTCCTCTTGTGTAACCGTTAAAAATTGCGGTGCAATATTTGGATCTTGCCATGCTCCATCAGTAAGTGCTTCTAAGTAACTGCGCATTGTTGTTAACGGCGTTCTTAACTCATGAGATACGTTCGCAACAAACTCACGGCGCTCTTGTTCTATCCGCTCCTGTTCTGTTACATCATATAATACAGCAATTAAACCATTTGCCTTCCCTGTTTCTTTTTGAATAACAGAGAAACTAGCACGTAAAATATATGGTTCATTTCTCGTACTAAAATCTAATAAAACTGAATCAGGTTCTTCATATAAATGATCAAGTGTAAATTCTTCTTGTATTCCTAACACTTCTAACACTGATTGATCTAGCGCCGTTTCACGCGAAACATTTAACATCTTTTCCGCAGGATCATTTAATAAAATGATATCCCCTTTTCGATCAGTAGCAATTACTCCATCTGTCATATGTGATAAAACGGATGATAATTTTCGTCTTTCACTTTCTGTGGAGGAACGAGCTTGTTGTAATTTTTTAGATAAATTGTTAAAAGATAATGCTAATTGTCCAATCTCATCGTGACTATGCACCTTTACTTTTCGCGAATAATTTCCTTTCGCCATTTCAATTGCTTGTCTTCGCATATCTGAAATTGGTCTCGTAATTGTTTGAGCCAATAAAATTCCAAGTACAGCTGTTACCAATAAAGCAATTACTGTCCCCGTTGCGAAAATTTGGTTGATGTCCTTCATTTGTTTATACACATCTTCCATAGATGCAACAATATGAATGACGCCAAGTACATCCCCGCCCGGCTCTTTTAGAATAGGGGTAATCATAACTTGAACTCGATGACCTGTATGTCCATCTTTCTCAATCTTTGACTCTGGTTTCTTTTGTACCATTACCCGTTGTACAGCTGTATCTGCTGACGTTCGTCCTACCTTATTTTGCTTAGACCCATCTGAAATTGCCATTAATTTTTTAGTAGAATCAATTACACTTACTTCTTGAATATCTCTCTTACGATCTGATGCGAATTTTTGAATCGAATCATTAATAGCTTTATCTACTGATTCTGTTTTAGGACGTTCTTTTACAAACTCTTGCTTCAGGTTATAAGAAAGTAAGTTTGTTTGCTGCGTTAAGGAATCTTGAAAGCCTTTTACAAGGCTTTTTTCTAATTCCCTGACGAAATATACACCAATTACTTGCATTGCTATTAATATTAACAGCATATATATGAGCACAAATTTTAAATGAATAGATTGAAAAAAACCAACTTTCTTCATATACTATTCCTGTTCTGGGTCACGCAAGTAATACCCTACCCCACGTCTAGTTACAATTAAAGTAGGATGACTTGGATTATCTTCAACTTTTTCGCGTAAACGACGTACTGTTACGTCTACTGTACGTACATCTCCAAAATAATCATAACCCCAAACTGTTTGTAATAAATGTTCACGAGTCATAACTTGACCTAAATGCTTCGCTAAATAATGTAGTAATTCAAATTCACGATGTGTAAGCTCAATGCTTTCTTCACGCTTCGTTACACTATAAGCGTTCGAGTTGATAACGATTGGTCCAATAACCATTTCGGTATTTTCTTCTTTCTCTGCAGCACCACCCTGCTGATGGCGACGTAAATTTGCTTTCACACGAGCAAGTAACTCCCTCGTACTAAATGGCTTCGTTACATAATCATCTGCCCCAAGCTCAAGCCCCAATACTTTATCAATTTCAGAGTCTTTTGCTGTAAGCATAATAATTGGCATTTCTGAGCTTTTACGTATTTCACGACATACCTCTAAACCGTCTTTTCCCGGTAACATAATATCTAATAAAACCATATCTGGCTGTTCTTCATTTGCTTTTTCAATCGCCTCATCACCATCATGCGCCATTACAATTTCAAAACCTTCTTTTTCTAGGTTGAACTTCAAAATATCCGCAATCGGCTTTTCATCATCAACTACTAAAATTTTCTTTCCCATCATCGTCTATTTCCTCCTTATAAAAATATGATCAATAATCCTCAAACATATTGGTGTTTCTATAGTATGTTCCTATATGACAACAATCTTGGTCTAAGTATTTCTCCTCTATTCTCATAGACTCATGTATCATCCACTTTTACACGGAATCCTATACGATCTATAGAAAAACCTCTAGCTTCAACTGCTAGAGGCTCCTCATTCTATTGTAAAATAACTACCCACTTTTGTAAAACTGGACAAAATAAAAAGGATATTAAGTGGGCCCACTTAATATCCTGAGAGTGGCTCGGGACGGAATCGAACCGCCGACACGAGGATTTTCAGTCCTCTGCTCTACCGACTGAGCTACCGAGCCAAAACTATATATAAAACCACTAATGGTGGTATAAACAAAAGTGGCGGTCCCGACCGGGGTCGAACCGGCGATCTCCTGCGTGACAGGCAGGCATGTTAACCACTACACCACGGGACCAAAAATGAACATAAAAAAACATGACCCGTACGGGATTCGAACCCGTGTTACCGCCGTGAAAGGGCGGTGTCTTAACCACTTGACCAACGGGCCACGAAAAATAAAATGGTGAGCCATGAAGGATTCGAACCTTCGACCCTCTGATTAAAAGTCAGATGCTCTACCAACTGAGCTAATGGCTCATACTCACCAACGTCATATTTTCGTGACGACAAGACATATCATAACATGTTATCTTTCATTTTTGCAATACCTTTTTTTATTTTTTTATAAAAGATAAGAAAAAACTCATGAAAACATGAGTTTTTTCTTAAAAGAATCAATTTTTTATATCAATTAAGCTTCGTATACATTACGAACGATATTTGTTTGATTACGATCTGGTCCAACTGAGAACATAGATAATTGGATTCCTGTTAATTCAGAAACACGCTCTACGTATTTTCTTGCATTTTCAGGAAGTTCATCTAATGATTTCATAGCAGTAACATCTTCTGTCCAACCTGGAAGCTCTTCATATACAGGCTCACATTTCGCTAAAATGTTTAAGTTAGCTGGAACTTCATCGATAACTTCGCCATTGTATTTGTAAGCAACACAAATTTTAAGAGTTGGGATACCTGTTAATACATCGATAGAGTTTAATGATAAGTCTGTTAAACCACTAACACGACGTGCATGTCTTACAACAACGCTATCGAACCAACCTACGCGGCGCGGACGACCAGTTGTTGTTCCGTATTCACGACCAACTTCACGAATTTGATGACCGATTTCATCATTAAGTTCCGTAGGGAATGGACCATCACCTACACGGCTTGTATATGCTTTACATACACCTACAACGCGAGTAACTTTCGCAGGACCAACTCCAGTTCCAACTGTTACACCACCAGCAATTGGGTTAGAAGATGTAACGAATGGATACGTACCGTGGTCAATATCAAGCATAACACCTTGTGCACCTTCAAATAATACACGATGATTGTTATCTAGTGCATCATTTAATACGACAGATGTATCGCATACATACTGTGCGATTTGTTGTCCGTATTCGAAGTACTCTTCAAAGATTTCTTCTACGCTGAAACCTTCTGTATCGTACATTTTTTCAAACAAACGATTTTTTTCCACTAAATTGCGCTCAAGCTTCTCTTTAAATGCTTCACGGTCTAAAAGATCAGCCATACGGATACCAATACGAGCAGCTTTATCCATATATGCAGGACCGATACCTTTTTTCGTTGTACCGATCTTGTTATCACCTTTACTCGCTTCTTCTAACTCATCTTGTTTTAAGTGATAAGGTAAAATAACGTGCGCACGGTTACTTACACGTAAATTATCAGTACTTACACCACGATCGTGTAAGTATTTTAACTCTTCAAGTAATGCTTTCGGATCTACTACTAAGCCATTTCCGATTACACAAATTTTCTCTTTATAGAAAATACCAGATGGAATTAAGTGTAATTTATATTTAACTCCGCCGAAAACAATTGTATGTCCCGCGTTATTTCCACCTTGATATCTTGCAACTACTTCCGCATGCTCAGAAAGAAAATCAGTGATTTTACCTTTTCCTTCGTCGCCCCATTGTGTTCCTACAACTACTACTGAAGACATTATTAAAGCACCTCCGCAATTTTCAAACGATCTATTCAAACAATATAATTGTACCAAAACAGAAAAAGAAGTCAACCAAAAAGCGAACATTTTTTTATCGAAAAACGTTTTCGTTCGTAAGAATTACATATTCACCTTATGAAAGCCCTATCTTTCATATAAAAAAAAAGAAACACATCTTATTATAAGAAATGTGTTTCTTTTTTATACTGCCTTTATGCGTGCGGTGCATGTCCATCCTCAAAGCGGCGTTCTAAGTTGACGAATTTATTAAATTCCTTAACAAACGCAAGCTCTACTGAACCTACTGGACCATTACGTTGTTTTGCAATGATAATTTCAATTGTATTTTTATTTTCTGTTTCACGATCATAGTAATCTTCACGATATAGGAAGGCTACAATGTCAGCATCCTGCTCGATACTTCCTGATTCACGAATGTCAGACATCATCGGACGTTTATCTTGACGAGATTCTACACCACGAGATAACTGCGACAAGGCGATAACAGGTACTTGCAATTCACGTGCAATCCCTTTTAATGTACGAGAAATCTCAGATACTTCCTGCTGACGGTTTTCTCCTGATTTCCCACTTCCTTGAATAAGCTGTAAATAGTCAATCAAAACCATCCCAAGACCTTGTTCTTGCTTTAATCTACGACATTTTGCTCGAATCTCATTTACTTTAATCCCTGGTGTATCATCAATATATATACCAGCATTAGAAAGGCTACCCATCGCCATTGTTAATTTCGCCCAATCATCAGAAGTTAATGAACCGGTACGAAGTCTTTGCGCATCAATATTTCCTTCTGCACAAAGCATACGCATAACAAGCTGATCAGAGCCCATCTCCAAACTAAAAATCGCTACATTTTCATCAGTTTTCGTCGCTACATTTTGTGCGATATTTAATGAAAATGCAGTTTTCCCCACCGACGGACGCGCTGCTACGATGATTAAATCATTTCGCTGAAAACCCGCGGTCATCTTATCTAATTCAGTAAATCCAGTTGGTATCCCAGTAACTTCACCTTTTTGATTATGCAAAAGTTCAATTTTATCATAAGCATCTACAAGAACATCTTTAATGTTTTGGAATGCTTTTGCATTTGTTTGATGTGATACTTCTAATATTTTTTTCTCAGCCTCATTTAAAAGGCCATCCACATCATCTTCTCGCTCGTATCCATCCGATACAATATGAGTTGCCGTTCGAATTAAACGACGTAAAAGTGCCTTTTCAGCGATGATGCGTGCATAATATTCTACGTTAGCAGCTGTTGGAACAACTTCTGCTAATTCTGCTAGATAAGAAACCCCACCAACTTCTTCTAGTAACCCTTGATCAGCCATCGCTGATGTCATTATTACTAAGTCTATTGGTTCTCCCTTATCAGACAACCCAAGCATGACTTCAAAAATCTTTTGATGTTTCGTTCGATAGAACGAGTCAGGTAGCAACAGCTCTGATGCTGACGTTAATGCATCTTGATCAATCAATATAGCCCCTAAAACCGCCTGCTCTGCTTCTATATTATGCGGAGGGGTACGATCAGCCAGTACATCACTCATGCGCAATCCTCCTTGCTTAATTTATTTTTATTGTTCACTAACATGAACTTTTACTGCCGCTGTTACTTGCGGATGCAATTTTACAGTGACTTTTGTATAACCTAATGCACGGATTGCATCGTCCATTTCAAATTTACGTTTATCAAGTTTAATCTTGTGTGATTTTTGCATTGCATCTACAATTTGTTTGCTTGTAATAGAACCAAATAAACGGCCACCTTCTCCAGATTTCGCCTTTAATTCTACAGTTAATTTCTCTAATGTTTCTTTTAATTGTTTTGCACTTTCAAGCTCTGCTGCTGCATCTTTTTCCTCTTTGCGCTTTTGAGCATCTAAAGTTTTCATACTGCTGTTTGTCGCTTCGGCAGCTAACCCCTGTTTTAATAAGAAATTATTTGCATAACCATCTGGTACGTTTTTTATTTCTCCTTTTTTACCTTTACCTTTTACGTCTTTTAGAAAAATTACTTTCATGATTGTGTGCCTCCCTGTAAATAGTCATCAATAACAAATTGAAGCTTCTCCTCCGCTTCATCTACTGTAACATTTTTCATTTGTGTGGCTGCATTTGTTAAGTGCCCGCCACCTCCTAAATTCTCCATAATTAGCTGTACATTCAATTCACCTAAAGATCTACCACTAATTCCAATGAAATTTTCTCCACGTTTTGCAATAACAAACGATGCAATGATACCTGTCATTGTCAATAATGTGTCTGCTGATTGCGCAATAAGTACTTGGTCATAATATTCATCACCATCAACTTTAGCAATCGCAATTCCATTTTTATAAATGTACGCATTTTTAATGGCTTTTGCAACTCGTAAATACTGACCCATATCTTCTTTTAAAAGTTCTTGTACAAGTACAGTGTCTGCGCCATGCGAGCGTAAATAAGAAGCGGCATCAAAGGTACGAGCGCCTGTACGGAATGTAAAACTTTTCGTATCAACAATAATACCAGCTAACAATGCCGTTGCTTCTAACATTGTCATCTTTAAATTTTTCGGTTGATACTCAAGTAACTCTGTAACAAGCTCTGCCGTTGAAGAAGCGTACGGTTCCATATAAACAAGTAATGGATCTTCAATGAAATCTTCTCCACGGCGATGATGGTCAATAACTACTACATTTTCAATCTTATGTAACAGTTTTTCATCCATCACCATTGAAGGTTTATGCGTGTCAACAACAACAAGTAATGAATCATCATTTGCAAATTCCATCGCTTGCCCTGGTGTAATAAAGTGTGACCATAACTCTTCATTTTGTTTCACTTTATCCATCAAACGCTTGATTCCTTTATCAGAATCATTTTCATCTAATACAATATATCCTTTGCGCTCATTTAATTGAGCTACCTTTAAAATACCAATCGCCGCACCAATCGCATCCATATCAGGGGCTCTATGCCCCATTATAATGACATTACTGCTTTCTAATACTAAATCCTTTAATGCATGCGAAATAACTCTAGCACGTACACGAGTACGCTTTTCGACCGGATTCGTCTTGCCACCGTAAAACTTAACTTTACCCGTTGCTTGTTTAATAGCTACTTGGTCTCCTCCTCGTCCTAATGCAAGGTCTAAACCAGATTGAGCCATCGCTCCAAGCTCCGATAAAGGTAAATCACCTGAGCCAACACCAACACTTAATGTAAGTGGTATATTCCTTTTTGATGTTTCTTCACGCACTTGATCCAAAATACTAAATTTCCCTTTCTCCATTTGCGCTAAAATACTTTCATTTAGTACAACGAAGAATCTTTCTGAAGATGCACGTTTCAAATATGCACCATACTTAACGGCCCATTCATTTAGACGTGACGTCACAAGACTTGTTATATTCGTACGTAATTGATCATCTAACCCTTGTGTAACTTCATCGTAATTATCTAAATAAATAACAGCCAAAACAGTGCGCTGATCCTCATACATTTTTTCAATCTCTGTTTGCTCAGTTACATCAAAAAAATAAATTAGTTTTTCTTCTTTCCTTACAAACACACGGAACTTCCGACTATTTAAAGATACTATATCATCAGAAGTCTCTCCTTTAATAAAAAGGAGTAATGTTTCTGATACATCGTACAGATGCCACCCAGCTAATGCGTGTTGCCCCAAACATGAAGACAAGTAAGGATTTGCCCAATCAATCCCATACTCCTTATTGTATAACAATATACCGATTGGCATCTGGTTGAATGCTTCGTTACTCACTTTTTTTACCCTAGTAATCATATCTGTCGTATACTTTTCAAAGTTCCTTTGAAAGGTAAGTTCAAATCGTATAACTAAAAAGAAAACGATGCTAAAAACAAAAAAGGAAGATATCCCCATAATTAAGTGGAAATAACAGAGAATCGAGATTAGCACCAACACAAAAAATGCCAATACGTAAACAGGATATAAAAACCACTGTTTCTTATAAAATTCAGGCATGTATACAACTCCTATAAAGTAAAACTAACTCACCTTCCAGTTAGTTAAACAAATTAAAATAGTGTAAGGAATATTATTTTATTCCCCTATTTTAGAACGCAATGAAATCCCTAAATCAATTATACCTAAGATTGTCACAAGAGGAAACAGCATTGGAATAAACATACATACAATAAAACTAATAATAGGAATACCCCTCGTAAAACCTTTTCTGTGTGCTAAAAAGGTGATAAACGTTAATCCTTGCAATACGAGCAGCAAAGCAAAGATTACATATAGGTTAGAAAATACCATATGTAAATATGATGTTGGTTCTACTTTTATAAAAGTTGCTAACAAAATAAATATGACGTAATACCAGACAATACTCTTTGGCAATTGTATATCTTTAAATTTAGGCCAAGGTGTAACGTCGTGCTTTAACTTTCTCAAAACACTACCTGATATTAGCACTGTGATCCAAGAAAAACATACAGAAACTAGTACAAGTATACTTGGAAATAACGTCTGTAATATATCATTCATTTGTGCAAATAACTCTTTTTGTTCCTTACTAACTGGCATACCAGCAGCAGTTGCTATCTTTTCACTTTGCGCCATACTTTCACTAAATATATTTTGCATTTGCTTCATTAAATCTATGTTGAAAAATTTTATACTTCCAACATAAATGAGCATCATACCAATTAAATATGCAAGCGTTCCAGCTATCAATATCTCCACTGGTTTTTTCCCTTTTTTATACATATACCCTAATACAACACCTATTAATCCAAACATCACTGTCTTTATGAGACTAATCGGCTGACTCACAATAACTGTAATAAAAAGTGCCGCTACAAAAATAACGAGTATATTAGATAGTTTATGTCTTACTGTTAATAATATAAATGGTAACGGCAACACAAACGTTACCATTGTACCTAAAATCGGAACATACATAGATATAAGCAACAAAATTGCATATATAGCCAATAACGCTGCACCCTCAGTAATAAATCTCGTGTTTTTCATCATTCAACCTCTCTCTCAAAAAAGAAAAGCATAGCAAAATGCACAGTAGAGTCCGACTCTACTGTGCATTTCATACGCTATTATTCACCAACATATGGTAAAAGTGCCATTTGACGAGCACGTTTAATTGCAACTGTAAGTTTGCGTTGGTATTTCGCGCTTGTTCCTGTTACACGACGTGGTAAAATTTTACCGCGCTCAGAAACGAAACGTTTTAATAAATCAACATCTTTATAGTCAATGCGAGTGATGCCGTTAGATGTGAAGAAACACACCTTACGACGTTTCGCACGTCCACCTTTGCGTCCTGCCATGTCTATTCCCTCCATTCTTTGTTAAAAATATCCGATTCATACCATTAAAATGGTAAATCGTCATCCGAAATGTCAATCGGTTGACCAACATTCGAAAATGGATCGTCATTCTTCGTAAATCCAGTGTTACCTGAGTTACCTGAGTTACCTGAGTTACCCGGATTACTAGATTGACCAAATGGGTTAGAGCTTTGGTTACCGAAACCAGCTCCTGATGGTTGCTGATTGAATGAACCACGTTGCTCCCCACCGCCATTACGCGGCTCTAAAAATTGTACGCTCTCCGCAAGAACTTCTGTTACATATACACGTTTACCATCTTGTCCATCGTAAGTACGAGTTTGAAGACGTCCGTCTACGCCTGCTAAGCTACCTTTTTTCAAATAATTTGCCACGTTTTCTGCTTGTTTACGCCATATTACACAATTAATAAAGTCAGCTTCACGCTCACCTTGTTGATTCGCAAATGCGCGATTCACAGCTAACGTAAAAGTAGCTACTGCAACACCATTGGGCGTGTAACGTAAGTCAGGGTCCTTAGTTAAACGACCAACGAGGATAACACGATTCATCAATCGAACCACTCTCCCTATATATCTTAATTATTTTTCTTCTTCTTTAACAACGATATGACGAAGGATATCTTCGTTGATCTTAGCTAAACGGTCGAATTCGTTAATCGCTTCTGAATTAGAGTTCACCTTTAAGATCATGTAGAAACCTTCACGTAAGTCGTTGATTTCGTAAGCTAAACGACGCTTACCCCACTCTTTTGTGTTAATGATTTCTGCACCATTGTTTGTTAAAACACCTGCGAAACGTTCAACTAAAGCTTTTTGAGCTTCTTCTTCAACGCCAGGACGAATGATGTACATAATTTCGTACTTTCTCATTACACTTTCACCTCCTTTTGGTCTAAACGGCCCATAATGGGCAAGGAGCAATTAATTTATAGTAATTACTCACGAGTTTAGATTATATCATAGTAAGTTATATGAATCAACTCACCAATACGTAAAAAACTTGGCAAACATATAATATATTTGCCAAGTCTATATCTTTATTTTTCCTAGGAAATATTAAATTAAACGTTAAAGCGGAAGTGCATAACATCTCCGTCTTTTACGATATACTCTTTTCCTTCTAAACGTACTTTACCAGCTTCTTTTGCAGCTGTCATAGAGCCATTTGTCATTAAATCAGTATAAGAAACTGTTTCCGCACGAATAAATCCACGTTCAAAGTCCGTATGAATAACACCAGCACATTGTGGTGCTTTCATACCTTGTTTAAACGTCCATGCACGTACTTCTTGCACACCAGCTGTGAAGTAAGTAGCAAGTCCTAATAAGTCATATGCAGCACGAATTAATTGATCTAAACCAGATTCTTCAATACCTAGTTCTTCAAGAAATACTTTCTTCTCTTCCTCATCTAACTCAGCAATTTCTGATTCGATTTTTGCACATACAACAATTACTTGTGAATTTTCATTTGTTGCAAATTCTTTTACCATTTGTACATATTTATTGTCAGAAGGATCCATAATATCATCTTCACTTACGTTTGCTACGTACAGCATTTCTTTCGTTGTAAGTAAATGAAGGCCTTTAACAATCTTCATTTGCTCTTCTGTAAATTCAACAGTACGAGCTGGTTTTCCCTCTTCAAAAGCTTCTTTTAAACGAACTAAAATTTCATGCTCATATACAGCTTCTTTATCTTTTTGTCTTGCTAACTTCGCAACTCGTTCGATACGTTTATCAACAGATTCCAAATCCGCTAAGATTAGCTCTAAGTTGATTGTTTCAATGTCATCAATTGGATCTACTTTTCCTGAAACGTGCGTAATATTTTCATCTTCAAAACAACGAACAACTTGGCAAATTGCATCTACTTGACGAATGTGAGATAAGAATTTATTTCCTAACCCTTCACCTTTACTTGCACCTTTTACGATACCTGCGATATCAGTAAATTCAAATACAGTCGGAACAGTTTTTTTCGGTTCTACCAATTCCGTTAATTTATTTAAACGCTCATCTGGTACTTCTACAATCCCTACGTTTGGATCGATTGTACAGAATGGATAGTTCGCAGATTCTGCTCCTGCTTGTGTAATTGCATTAAATAAAGTGGACTTCCCTACGTTAGGTAATCCAACAATCCCAGCCGTTAATCCCATATTTTTCACTCCTATGTCTCAATCTTTCATCATTATAGATAGTAACGAAAAAAATGACAAGTTTCCACCAAATGAAAAAAAGCAACGGCTGTCTACTGCAGCTGTTGCTTTTTCACTATTCTTCATGCTTCACAAGTATTTTTTTTACCTTGCGATCAAACTCTCTTCGAGGAATCATTACCGAATGGTCACACCCCTCGCACTTAACGCGGATATCCATTCCCATACGAATAATCTTCCAGCGATTTTCACCACATGGATGGGCTTTCTTCATTTCCACAACATCGTACAAGTTATATTGCTTTTGCTCCATTCTTTAAATCCCTCCCACTATTAAATTGCTTTTTCACTAACTAATTCTTCGCGACTATATAAAACCATACGTGGGTATGGAATTTCAATCCCATGTAAATCAAGACGATTTTTAATCTCTTTGCGAAGAGCCCTCGCAATAACTGCATGCTGCATCGGCTCAACTTCAGCAATAACACGTAATACAACTTCAGACGCTGCCAGTGTTTGAACACCTAGCAATTGAGGTGTTGTTACCATTTTCTCATATTTTTCTGGTAATTCCACTAATAAATCTTCAATAACTTGCTCCGCTCGTACTATATCACTTTCATAAGAAATAGATACATCAACAAATGCTACACTATTACTAACGGAAAAGTTCGTTACTTGTACAATACTACCATTTGGTATTATATGAATTTCACCTGTCCAGCTTTTCATCTTCGTTGTACGTAGTCCAATTTCCAAAACAGTTCCTTCAAATTGACCTATTCTTACATAATCACCTACTGAAAATTGATCCTCTAACAAAATAAATAATCCTGTAATAACATCTTTAACTAAACTTTGTGCACCAAAACCGACTGCTAAACCAATTACCCCGGCACCGGCTAATAGACCTGACGCATTAATATCAAACACACCTAAAATTGCAATTAACATAATGAACATAACAACGTATGCCACAATATTTTCAAGCAACTTCGCTACCGTAACTGTACGACGTTCTGAAATTTGAATCGGCGAACGGCTTCCCATACGAAACGCATTTCGTACAATTGCCCTCGCAACTCGCACAACGATTGCACCAAGTATTAAAATAACGATTATTTTTAGTGATTTCACACCTATATTCGTCCAATCAATGGACTCAAACCATTTCAACGCTACATCCATGTCCCTCTACCTCTCCAGCTAAAATCTCTTTTTAGTTATCCTTATTATTGTATCAGAACTCTCTCTGATTTCTGAAAAAAATTTATGACTTTAATTCCATTTGTTAACTTCCATTCAGGTATAAAATGAGACGAATATATATATACTAGTACTATTATTTCTGTTTTCATTCACAGTTTGCAAAAAGTATGCACTTATAATTTTCCATTTCAGACACCATATAACATATTGTGAAAATTTATTAAAAGGATGGGTGCTTCATGAATATTAGAAGTTTTCGCTTACCTTTTTTTGAAAAAGAAACTCAAAATGTTATGCATCATGACTTAGAAGCCTCTGAGACAATCAGCAATTTCTTACTTTCCCATATTCCCATTAAGACTAATATACCACTCATTCTCGTTTGTATCGGAACAGACCGTTCCACCGGTGATGCACTTGGTCCATTAGTTGGTACTAAACTAGAACAAATTGAAATCAAAAACCTTCAAGTGTTCGGCACACTAGACGAACCAATACATGCACTAAACTTAGAAGATAAAATTCAGAATATACAGAAAGAAAATCCTACTTCATTTATTATTGCTGTTGATGCATGTTTAGGAAAATCTCAAAGTATCGGTTCTATAACTACCGGAAAGGGGCCCAGTAAACCTGGAGCTGCGATGAATAAGAAATTACCTGAAATTGGTGATTTGCATATTCATGGCATCGTAAATTTAAATGGTTTCATGGAGTTTTTCGTACTTCAAAATACAAGACTAAGTTTAGTCATGAAGATGGCTGATGTAATTGCACAAAGTATAAAAGAAACAGACCAAAAATTATCTGCATTAAAAAAAGCAAACCATCTATAAACAATAAGATGGTTTGCTTTTTAATTTCCCTTTGATAATAATTCTAAAATTCGATTTAAGTCTTCTTTATTAAAAAATTCGATTTCGATTTTACCTTTTTCTTTTTTCGTTTCTTTGATCTTTACATCCGTACCAAACTTTTCTCTTAAAAATGTTTCACGCTCTACAAAAAATATATTTCTTTCTTTTTTCACTTGTTGTGTTTCACGTGAAACACGTTGATTAATTTCCTGGACAATTTGTTCCAATTGGCGAACATTCAGTCCTTCTTTTTCAATTCGCTTCAATAAAGATTTCAACTGTTCTTCATCTTTTATTGTAAGTAAAGTTCTTCCATGAGCCATTGAAAGCTGACCGTTTGCAATCATATCTTGAACGAATGAAGGGAGGCTTAACAATCGAGTATAATTTGCGATATAAGGCCTGCTTTTACCAAGACGTTTTGCTAATTGTTCTTGTGTTACATTTAGCTCGTTCATTAACATCTGATATGCCATTGCCTCTTCCATAGGATTTAAATCTTCTCGTTGTAAGTTTTCAAGCAAAGCAAATTCCATCATTTGCTGCTCATTTAATTGCCTTACGACAGCAGGCACTTTCTCAAGTCCGGCCTCTTTAGCAGCACGATATCTTCTTTCACCTGCAACTATTTCATATCCTTTAATACTCTTTCGAGCAATTAACGGTTGCAATATACCGTGCTCTTTAATAGAAGCCGCTAATTCCTGAATCGCTTCTTTATTGAAATGTTTACGTGGTTGATATGGATTCGGCCTTAATTCAGTTACTATAATCTCCTGAATCGTTTCTTCTTCTTTCACATCTAAATCTGGAAAAAACACATTGATTCCTCTTCCTAATCCCTTAGCCACCTGCAATCACTTCCTCTGCTAAATCTAAATATACTTCTGCTCCTCTTGATTTAGCGTCATACTGCATAATTGGTTTTCCATGACTTGGTGCCTCACTTAAGCGAACATTACGAGGAATAATCGAACGATATACTTTATCCCTAAAGTATTTTTTCACTTCATCTATAACTTGAATTCCTAAATTTGTACGAGCATCCAACATCGTTAACAATACACCTTGAATTGCTAAATTTTTATTTAAATGCTTTTGCACAAGTCGAACTGTATTTAATAGCTGACTTAACCCTTCCAGCGCGTAATATTCACACTGTACAGGAATAATAACAGAATCTGCTGCTGTTAATGCATTAATCGTTAATAATCCTAAGGATGGGGGACAGTCAATAATAATATACTCATATTCATCACGAATTGGCTGTAATGCTCTTTGCAAGCGTACTTCCCGGGAAATGGTTGGTACCAATTCAATTTCAGCGCCAGCCAATTGAATTGTAGCGGGTAGAACATCTAAGTTTTCAGTTGCGGTTTTCCGTATAGCGCCTTGAACATCTGCATCTTCCACAAGAACATTATAAATACATTGATCTAATTCAGACTTTTCAATTCCTACACCAGTCGTTGCATTTCCTTGAGCATCAATATCTACGAGAAGGACTTTTTTTCCTACTTGTGCCAATCCAGCCCCTAAATTAACGGATGTTGTTGTTTTTCCAACACCGCCTTTTTGATTAGCGATAGCAATGATTTTTCCCACGATGTCACCTACTTTCAACCTTTCTTATTCTAGAAACAATTACTTTTATTGTAACATGAAATAAAAGTTTTTCTTTTACGTCCTTATTAAACTTCAAAATTTATTTCCAAACTCCTTCTTGCTTTAACAAGAAAATATAGTAAAAGAGACCTCTCCAATAGGATAAGGTCTCTAGCACGTAATTATTTTTTCTTCGGAATTTTAATCGTAATTTGATAGTATTCATCAAACTCTTCTTCCGCAGAATTAACATTCAAACCACTGTTAGCAACCATTTGTAATGATTGTCTAATTGTGTTCATAGCAATTCTTGCATCTCGACTTACTGCTTTTTGCTTCGCTTTGCGCTTTGGTTTTACTTCTTCTAGTAACTTTGCAATTCGTTCTTCTGTTTGCTTTACATTCAATTGCTTCTCCACAATCTCTTGTAAAACCTTCAGTTGTAATTCCTCATTTTTCAAAGGAATAAGGGCGCGAGCATGCCGTTCTGTAATACTTTTTTCTAATAATGCACCTTTGATTTCTTCAGGCAATTTTAATAATCGCAATTTATTTGCGACTGTCGATTGTCCTTTTCCAAGTCGTTGTGCCAATGCTTCTTGTGTTAAATTATGTAACTCAATCAGCTTTTGATATGCCACAGCTTCCTCAATTGCTGTTAATTCCTCACGCTGCAAATTTTCAATTAACGCTACAGAAGCTGTCTCAGTATCATTTAAATTCTTTATTATTGCAGGAACTTTTTCCCACCCTAACTTTGTTGCTGCGCGGAAACGCCTTTCCCCGGCAATAATCTCGTACTTATCATCCTCATACTGTCTCACAACAATCGGCTGGATAAGCCCATGTGTACGAATCGTTAATGCTAGCTCCTCAATACGTGCATCGTCAAAAACTGTTCGTGGTTGATAACGGTTAGGGGTAATGTTTACTATCGGAATTTCCTGTATTTCTTCATATACCTTTTTAGCTATTTCTTCATGGCTTTCGTCTTGTAATTCGAATTCGCTCTCTTTATCTCCAAAGCCAAATAAACGAGAAAACGTATTTTTCATACATATTCCACCACCTTTTAGGCCTATTGACTGTTCTACATAAAATGTTTCCTATGAAACATTTACGTTTTCATTTATATAATTTAATCTTACGTCTAATAAGATTTATTTTTCAATAGGTAATTTATTGGGCGTTCCCGGTTTGCGTGGATATTTCTTTGGTGTCTTGCGCTTTTTCTCGATTAATAAAATATTACGCTCACTTTCTTCAAACGGTAATTGGAACGTAGACATTTCTTTCAATTCTCCGCCAAGTACCTCTAAAGCATATTTGCCATTTTCGATTTCTTCTTTCGCCGCTGCACCTTTCATTGCAATGAATGTTCCCCCTACTTTTACAAGTGGTAAACATAGCTCACTTAATACAGAAAGACGTGCAACTGCACGTGCCATTACAATATCGTATGCTTCACGTACACCTTCTTTTTTTCCAAATGTTTCAGCACGATCATGACAAAATGCAACATCACTTAATTCTAACTTTTGCGCTAAGTGATTTAAGAAATTAATACGTTTTTGTAATGAATCTACAATTGTTACTTTTAAGTGCGGGAAACAGATTTTTAAAGGGATACTTGGGAAGCCAGCTCCTGCTCCAACATCACAAATAGAAAATGGTTTCGAAAAATCATAATAAAAAGCCGCTGTAACAGAATCAAAAAAGTGTTTTAAGTATACTTCCTCTTTCTCCGTAATAGCCGTTAAGTTCATTTTTTCATTCCACTCTACTAACGTTTCAAAATAGATTTCGAACTGCTCTAACTGTCTAGAAGAGAGGGAAATACCCTTCTCTTCTAGCATAGATTGAAATTGTTCTATGTTCATCTAGCAATATCTCCTTACTATTTATTGGTTCGATACTCGTGCAATTTTTCCTTGTTCAATGTAAATAAGCAAAATAGAAACATCAGCTGGATTTACGCCAGAAATACGTGAAGCTTGCCCCATCGAAAGTGGACGAACATCTTTCAATTTCTGTCTCGCTTCTGTGGCAAGGCTAGAAATCGCATCATAATCAATATCCACAGGGATTTTTTTGTTTTCCATTTTCTTCATGCGTTCTACTTGCTGTAAAGATTTCTCGATATATCCTTCATACTTAATCTGAATTTCAACTTGTTCTGTAATTTCATCATTTAATTCTAATTCACTTGGTACTAAAAGATGAATATGCTCATATGTCATCTCTGGACGACGTAATAAGTCACTTGCACGTATTCCATCTTTCAATTCGCTTCCACCAATACTACGAATTAATTCTTGAACTTCAGGACGCGGTTTAATAAAAATACTCTCTAACCGTTCCTTTTCCTGTTCAATTTGTAGTTTTTTATTTGTAAATCTCTCATAACGATCTTCTTTAATTAAACCAATTTCACGCCCAACCTCAGTTAGACGAAGATCTGCATTATCATGGCGTAATAATAAACGATATTCTGCACGAGACGTTAATAAACGGTATGGTTCATTTGTGCCTTTTGTTACAAGATCATCAATTAAGACACCAATATATGCATCAGCGCGACCTAAAATAACTTCTTTTTTACCTAAAGAACGACACGCTGCATTAATTCCAGCCATAAGCCCTTGTCCTGCCGCTTCTTCGTAACCAGAAGTTCCATTAATTTGTCCTGCTGTATATAAATTTTTAATTTTTTTCGTTTCAAGTGTTGGCCATAGTTGAGTTGGTACAATTGCATCATATTCAATTGCATAACCCGTACGCATCATTTCAACATTTTCCAGGCCAGGAATTGTTCTAAGCATTGCACGCTGTACATCTTCTGGTAAACTCGTCGATAAGCCTTGTACATATACTTCTTGCGTATTACGTCCTTCTGGCTCTAAGAAAATTTGATGACGTGGTTTATCATTAAATCTTACTACCTTGTCTTCAATTGAAGGGCAATATCTAGGCCCTGTTCCTTTAATCATACCAGAATACATAGCTGAGCGATGTAAGTTTTCATCTATTAAACGATGTGTTTCTGTACTTGTATACGTTAACCAACATGGAATTTGATCCATAATGAATTTTGTCGTTTCAAAAGAGAAAGCACGTGGCTTATCATCACCTGGTTGAATTTCTGTTTTACTATAATCAATCGTATTACTGTTTACACGCGGAGGTGTACCTGTTTTAAATCTAACAAGATCAAAACCAAGTTCCTCTAAGTGTTCAGATAACGTAATAGATGGTTGCTGATTATTTGGACCACTTGAATATTTTAAATCTCCCATAATAATCTCACCACGTAAAAATGTTCCCGTTGTAATTACAACTGTTTTCGCTGTGTATTCGGCACCAGCTTGCGTAATTACCCCTTTACATACACCATCTTCAACAATTAAACGCTCTACCAGACCTTGAAACAACGTTAAGTTTGGTGTTTCTTCAATTGTTTTCTTTAACTCATGCTGGTAAGAGAATTTATCAGCTTGTGCACGAAGCGCGCGTACAGCTGGTCCTTTACCCGTATTTAACATACGCATTTGAATATGTGTTTTATCAATATTGCGTCCCATTTCTCCGCCTAATGCATCAATTTCACGAACAACAATCCCTTTTGCTGGTCCACCAACAGAAGGGTTACATGGCATGAACGCTACCATATCTAAGTTAATTGTTAACATTAATGTTTTTGAGCCCATTCGTGCTGCCGCAAGACCAGCTTCACATCCTGCATGACCTGCACCGATTACTATGACATCATATGAACCGGCATTGTATCCCATTGTTTATTCCTCCTAATAACCTCTATCTTACTAAATCATCTCTGATTAAAGTTTCACTTTATTTTCCTAAACAAAATTGAGAGAACAATTGGTCAATTAAGCTTTCATGGACAGTATCACCAGTAATTTCACCAAGTATTTCCCACGTTCTTGTTAAATCAATTTGAACCATATCAATCGGAACACCATTTTCTATCGCTTCAATTGCATCATTAATTGTTTTTCCTGCTTGTGTTAATAATCCGATATGTCTTGCATTAGACACGTATGTCATATCCGCAGAATCAATTGTTCCTTCAAAGAATAAATCAGCTATTGCCTTTTCAAGCTCATCTATTCCTTGCTCCTCAATTAACGATGTTGTAATAACACGATTGCCTACCGCTAAATCTGTAACACGTTCCATATCAATTTCTTGCGGTAAATCTGTCTTATTTACAATGACAATGAAATCTTTTCCTTGTACGGCACGGAATAGATCCTCATCTTCATTTGTTAAAGCCTCGCTATAGTTCACTACAATTAACACTAAGTCTGCTTGGCTCATCATTTCCTTCGAACGCTCTACACCAATTCGTTCAACAACATCTTCCGTTTCACGAATTCCGGCTGTATCTATAAGTTTAAGTGGTACACCACGCACATTAACGTACTCTTCAATAACATCACGAGTTGTTCCTGCAATATCAGTTACAATTGCCTTTTTCTCCTGAACAAGACTATTTAATAGCGATGATTTCCCAACGTTAGGTCTACCGATAATCGCGGTAGAAATGCCTTCACGTAAAATCTTTCCTTGCTTCGATGTTTCTAATATCTTTTTAATTTCAGCACGGACATGTGTAGCTTTCTCAATTAAAATATTATGCGTCATCTCTTCTACATCATCATATTCTGGGTAATCTATATTCACCTCAATATGAGCTAATATTTCTAATATTTCTTGACGCAGATGGCCGATTAATTTAGATAATCGTCCTTCCATTTGGTTAATCGCTACATTCATAGCACGATCTGTTTTTGCACGGATTAAGTCCATAACAGCTTCTGCTTGTGACAAATCAATACGTCCATTTAAAAAAGCACGTTTTGTAAATTCACCAGGCTCTGCCAGTCGTACTCCTTGTGCTAAAATAAGCTGTAATACTTTATTTACCGAAACAAGTCCACCATGACAGTTAATTTCTACTATATTTTCACGCGTAAAAGTTCTTGGTGCACGCATAATGGATACCATAACTTCTTCAATAACTTGATTTGTATCTAAATCGACAATATGACCATAATGAATTGTATGAGAAGAAACCTGTGTTAAATCCTTCCCTTTAAAAATACGATTGACTTTCTCAATCGCATCATCCCCACTTACTCGAACAATGGCAATTGCACCTTCCCCAAGTGCTGTGGAAATTGCGGCAATTGTATCAAATTCCATGTCCTTTCACCTCACTTGCTTATTTATCTCTATTTCAACATGAATTTTTTCCGTCACTAAATTATTAGGATACCATAACGAACCTATCTACAAAAGAATAATAACTCATTTTATTATGTCCTTATGTAAAAAACACTAAACTTATTCACAGTGGATAAATTTAGTGTTTTTTAGTTATCCACACTTATTTTCTCCTCAAAAAAACCGGCACTCAATGGAGTAACCGGTCACTTGGAAGATATTACAACATACCGATGTGGTTCTTTCCCTTCAGAAGTTGTAATGATATTTTGATGATTAGATAATGCTTGGTGAATAATTTTTCGTTCAAAAGAAGGCATTGGTTCTAGAACAACCCTTTTTTTCGTACTCACTACTTGTTTTGCTAATCGATAAGAAAGAGATTCTAACGTATTTTTTCTTTTACTACGATAGTTTTCAGCATCCAGTGTAATACCAATATATTGCTTTGTATTACGATTCGCAACAAGTTTTGTTAAATACTGTAAGGAATTCAATGTATTACCTCTTTTACCAATTAAAACACCAATGTTTTCACCAAAAATTGTAAATTCAACTTCGCGTCCTTTTACAATTTTTCTAATCTCAACTTCCACACCCATATTTTGAACAACATTTTTTAAATACTCTTCACATTCTTGGATTGGATCTTTTTTCAATACAACTTCTACTACAGCGAGTCGATTCCCAAATAAACCCAGGAATCCCCTCTTACCCTCATCGATAATATTTATATCTACTCGATCTTTCGAAACATTTAATTGTCTTAAAGCATCTTGTACTGCCAGCTCGACTCTTTGTCCTTTAGCAGTAATTATACTCACTTGCTTGATCCTCCTGCCTTACTAGCCTTAATTTCAGGCCCTTTGATCATATACATTTGAGCGATACCAAAGATATTACCAACTACCCAGTACAATGATAGTGCTGCTGGGAAGTTAATTGCAAAGACTAAGATCATAATTGGCATAAGCCAAATCATCATTGCCATTTGCGGATTTTGCCCAGCCGTTCCTGCCATTGCAAGCTTTTGCTGAATAAAAGTCGTAATAGCCGCAACGATTGGAAGGATATAGTAAGGATCTGCCTGTCCTAAATCAAACCATAAAAATGTATGTTTACTAATTTCTGCCGTTCTCATAATCGCATGATAAAAAGCGAATAGGATAGGCATCTGAACAAATATTGGTAAACATCCTGCTAATGGATTTACACCATTTTTTTGATACAACTGCATCATTTCTTGTTGTAATTTTTGTTGTGTTGCTTGATCTTTTGAGCTGTACTTTTCTTTTAATTTCACCATTTCTGGTTGTAACGCCTGCATTGCTTTCGTACTCTTCGTTTGTTTAATCATTAATGGTAATAATGCAAAACGAATGATAAGAGTTGTAACAACGATTGCTAAACCATAATTACTACCAAATAAATTTGCAAAATACGTGATTAACTGAGAAAGCGGGTATACGAAATATTCATTCCAAATCCCAGTGCTTTTCGGTGTAATCGGCTGATTTGTTTCACTACAGCCGGTAGCGATTGCCATTAACATAATAACCATGGCTAATAAACCTATTTTCTTTTTCAAAGCTTGCTCCTCCTTGTTTCGGTATGTATATAGTGTAATTCATTTCCTTACGCTACTTTTTTATTCTCTTCATACCAGAGCGTTTAAAGACATGAATTAAGCTTTTCTTTAACTCTTCATATGTCATCTCTGCACAAGGCTTCCTTGCTATTATAACAAAATCTTTTCCAGAATCTATCTCATCTTTTAATTCTATAATCGATTGGCGAATCATACGCTTAATTCGATTACGAACTACTGCATTTCCTATTTTCTTACTAACAGAAAGACCAATGCGAAAATGCGGCTGTTTTTCTTTATCTAATTTGTATACAACAAACTGGCGATTGGCATTCGATTGTCCTTTTTGGAAAACAGCCTGGAATTCATCATTCTTTTTTATACGATTTTTTTTCTTCATATCATTTGACACTCCTGTATCTCATCAGCAGAAACTCATTATTATTAGAAAAAAAGACCACTGAACGATCAGTGGTCTACGCAGATAATACTTTTCTTCCTTTACGACGACGAGCTGCTAGCACTCTACGTCCGTTTGCTGTGCTCATACGGCTGCGGAAACCATGTACTTTGCTGCGCTTACGTTTATTTGGTTGGTAAGTTCTTTTCATTATATGACACCTCCCTGAGGAATATCTGTTAAAGACAGTCTAATAAATTATAGTAAATCAAATAGGAAAATGTCAATGGTTCTCGAAATTTTCATCAAATATTCATTTTTAACCTATTCACACACTTTTTCACAGTCCCTATATTTCCTTGTGGATAAATATATTTTCTCTTTTTTGTATCCACAAACTCTTTTTTTACTTTTACACAGTATATCGTATTGTGGACAAGTTTATTCCACAAGGTATTGATTTTGTGGATAACTTTCTTAAATTCATTGCTATAGCTGCTTTTTTTTGATATTATAGTTGTGTTTTCACTTTGAATAAGTTTTCCACACCTTTATTTTATCCACAATTTGTGCATAACATGTGGATAGTTTAAATCACATGTGGGTAAATAGTTGTCCACATTTGTTTTTTTGTCGAAAACTCTATCTCGGATACTAACGACGTTTTTATATTTTAAAATACGTTTCGTATAAATATGCATTAGAAATATTTACAGGTTGTACAATTGTTGCACAACCTTATTCTTTTACCATCTTTGTAAAGGAGGGACACCT
>NZ_JBBOWG010000002.1:0-15257 GCF_038006985.1 Bacillus sp. FSL M7-1345
GTGTTGTTTTCGCGTTCCAATATTTCTTTATCTCTCGTAATAAGCAAGGATTGGGAATTTATTGGATCATGGGACGTTCCACTCGTGTTCCAATTTTCATTATTTATGGTTATTGCTACGGTTTTGGCAGCATCGGCTTTGTTATATCCGGCATCTTTCATAAGTGTTTGAAATTGTTTCAAAGCTTTTATATCTTTTGAAGTAAAGGTTCGATACTCGCGATTACTTTTAGGATCACGAACTTTTATAAAGATGTATTCATGTTTTTCTAACTCTAAACACCATTTACGTAAATAGCTTTCGCTAATACTTAACATTTCTGCTACTTCCTTGGTTAGGAAAGCCGGGAGTGGCTCGGATTGTATACCATTCCGCGTTCCATCAGACATCGTTCCTCACGCTCCTCTTAATGTTCCAATTGACGTTCCTAAAGTTACATTATACATGATAAAACGAAATACCTTTGAAATGTGAAATTTGTCGGTAATATCGGCTAAGGGCAAAATATCTTATTATTTTAAAATGCAAAACATAGACTAGTAAACAAGCTGTTTTTAACTTTTAATCATAGAATATGAGGAATTCTATTGTTAAGAGGAGGTAATCATATTTATGGGATGCAATTGTAATTTCAGACATTGCAGAGATTGTAATAGATTTTGGGATGATTTAATGTTTTGCAGACGCAGACATAGAGATTGTGATGATCGTCGTTGTAGACGTGACCGCGACTGTGATTGTGATGAATGTCGTCGCAGACGTAATCATGATCATGACCGTGATCATGATGATCGTCGCGATTGGTAAATTTCTTTCAATGAGTGTGTTTCTTCACAGCACTCTTTTTTTATTTTTATAAAAATATGGATTGGGTAGTGTATTTATTTTAATAATTGTATTGTTTATTTTTTAAATTAACTAAAATGTACATCAAAAAAAGATATAGTACTCTAGTTCCTGCTGGTTTGCTATGAATAAGTGGTGTTATGTAAACTTTATTTTTAAAACGAATTGGTTAATTGATTTGGAACATTTTAATAAAATATTGAATACTATGAAACTGTAATCTATAGGTTATTAATCCTTTAATTTAGTAGGAGGTGAATTTAAAATGCCTTTCTCTACTGGTCCTATTGAAAACGTAGGAAATCAACCTACTAATGCAACTAGAGCTAGGGTTAAAATTCTCAATCGTACTGCAGGTCCACTTACTGGGGTAGTTAGATCTTTTAGACTTGACGGTACAAGAACATTAATCGAACAGATAAACTTTAATGTGGCTGCTAATGCTTCTGAATTTATAAATCTCAGTTTAGTTCACTCTACTTTGGGACAAGCACTTCAATATGAAGTTGAAATTGTTCCTAATCAAAACGGTGGTTTATACAGTGTCTACGGAATAGCACCTGGTAATGTTATTATTACTGCACAACGAGTTTTGAATTCAGAACTAACGCAGATTCTTTAGTTTTTAAATAAGGGTGGGTTACCTAAAAAACAACCCACCCTTATTTAATTGTTGATAATCATAGATTAAGTGAATTAGCTATAATTACTTCTTTATTTGTAGTGTTTTGAATGTATACTTTTGTTGTGTATTTTGAGGATATCAGGAGATTTGGTGTGAAGTTAATGTTTTCAGGGGTTTGAATGTAAACTAATATCTAAAAGTTTACATTCATAAAGATTAGAAAATCGAGCGAAGCGACAACCGTTTTAGGATGAGAAAATGAAATTTTGAGACCCAAAAAACAGTAAAGGTTGTAGGAATCTCCTACTAAGTCAAAAACGTAGTTTTTGGGGAGTGGGCTCCCACTCCCGTAGCTTGCCCTCTCTTTTTTTTCTTTTAGAATTCTATACTGGGGTACCGCCAGCATTTCAGAAAAACCCCACGCTAAGCAAAAAAATATAATAAGCTGCCCATATGGACAGCTTATTATATTTTTTATGGATTTAATCATATCTTTTGGTTTCAATTTTGCTTTTTGGCTAGAGTGCTGGCTCGTCGTGTGGGGGCGAAACCCCACGTATTACGTATCTATTTTTAGAATAAGAACTATCTTGGGACGAATGATCTAAGCGGTTCGGCTCGTATACTTGCTTATCCAAGTCGAAAATCATTGTTTTGCTTTTTGTCTGTCGGCTTGGCGAGAAAAGCACACGAGCCGAAAAAAGTTCGGCAAGGACAAGGAAAAAAAGAAAAGGCGATAGCCTTTAGGTGAGGATTAACGAACCGACTTTTTTCTCCTGAAGGTGGAGATTTTTGAGCGTTGTTTGCTCAAAAATACTACCTGTTCCTTGCGGAACTTTTAGCCTTTAATAATAGTGATAATAGAGAGCATCTACAAAAAACATGTAAATCCCTTGATATGACTGGGTTAAATACACTTTTTAGGGTGTGACGAAAACGTCACACTTTTAAACCTTTTTGTGACGTTTTCGTCACACCTAAAAAAATACAAAAAAGTAACCAAGTGGATAACAAACTTTAAAATACATATAAAAAAGACTATATCAAATTGATACAGTCTAAAAAAATCTAGCTGGTAATTTTACTTTTTTACCATTTTGATCTTTAAGATTTTTCAAAGAATATTGAAACAATCTCATCGTTAATTTATCAAGTTTTACTTCATTTTTTCGAGGTGCACAAATCATTATGTACGGATTTACCACCCACGTTCTAGGACTTACAGTGCGACCATTTTCAATAATTTGTCCAGCACCTTCTGGATTAAGTAAAATTTCTTTTTTCTTTAATGAATTCATAACCAAAGAAGTTTTTTCTCTTGATTTTCCTATCATTTCAGCAATTTCAGAAACAGTTGCTGCTTTTGGTAACTCAAAATCTTCTTCAGCGCTCTTTCGTTTCCTTTTAAATTTATCATCTCTACAAATAATAACATTACTTCTAAATTCCAAATAAGCTTGAATTCTAAATAAAAAACTTTCTTCTGCTTGAGTTAAATAACCAATACTATTCAACAAATCTAAATTTCTGTGCATTACTTGATTAAATGGTTCTCCAGCAAATGGATCTTTATTAGTTCCAACATAATGGTCTTCTCCGGTTAATTCTTTTAACTGTTGTAAAAGAGATTTTTTTAGTTCTTCAGCTTGGTCTCTTTGTTTTCCATTTTTCTCAAAATCTCTTTTTCTAGCATTTCTATCAGCTTGATTTAAAGCTTGTCCCAATTCTTCATTCATTGTTAATTCCTCCTCTAAATTGAGGGAATCAACAAAAACACCTATTTTTTGCTATTTGATTATAAAACAAATTATGATAATCTATAATCAGATAAATGAAGTCTAGGTATTTTCGTAGAATACCCTATAAAAAGAGTCATGTTCCAGCATGGCTCTTTTTTTCATTCTATCACGTTTTCAATAACCTTGAAGATAAAAACAAAGTTTCCCTATTTTTTTACCGTTCCCTATCAAAATCTCGATGTCTGCTTATTTCTCTCTTATGTTCACGTTCAAATTGATTATCTACTTCCTTGCTATCCAATTCATTTTTAATGATCCCTCTAAACGCCTTAAATTGCTCTTTAAAAACTTTTTTCGTTTGTACATATAAAACTCTTATATTCGTCTGCAAAACCTTTATATGAGCTTTTAATGAGCTAATTTCTCTATTTAATACACCAACTTCTTTTTGTAACTGACTTTTTTCTTGTTTCAATGTTCGATTTTCTTCCATCCATCCCTCTGCATGTATTTTTAAACTCTCATTCTCTTTCACAAAATCTGTTTTTTTCAAACGCTCATAATCCTTTTTGATAGTAACCGCTGCATTCACTTGCTTTGTAAATTCTTGATATTGTTCCGGTGATAATACATAATTTCTTGTCTGTTTCTTCGTAATTTCAGCTTTCCCAATCATTTTATCCTGTACTTGTGTTATTACTTCTTTACGCAAAAACGGAATTACAACAGACTCATTTGGCACTTGATCCGTAGCACTATCCAACTCTTTTTGCATTTCTTTTACTCTTTTTTCTAACTCTACATGACGCTGGCCCATTAGCTGCAGTTTTTCACTTTCACTCTCTACTTGTTGTTTCACTATCTCTAATTCTTTGTACTTATCAACGACATCACTTTCCAAACTCTTTTTCGCTACTTGTAACTCGTTTGTTTTCTCTTCAACGTTTTTTAAATGATGATCAATCGTTTGCAACTGCGTTTCTTTTTCTTGTACTTGATTCTTAACAATTGATTTTGTTTCTGCATATTCCTTGTATTGACGGACTTTCATGTACTTATGTGAACCTACATTAGCACGTTCAAAATTCGGAATGTGCTCTTTAGCCAATTGCTCAATATAGGCCGTTTCTAATTCTCTCCAATGTGCAATTAACTTTCTTCCCGTTCCTTCTACACCTTGTTGTTGCAAAGCTCTATCCATTCCGACACGCCTCGTTAATCCTCGACTATTTTCGAAATTCGGTACATAGTTAATATGTAAATGCGGATTGGCTTCATCATCATGTAAAACCATGTTATAAACTACTAGATTTGGATTTCGCTTTTGAAACGCCTCAGCATACTGTTTTAACGCTTCCTTTTTTGCTCCCCTATACTTTGGGTCGTCTTTACCCTCTCCAACCGCTACAACCAATTCTCGTTGCTCATGTGTCTTATCGTCTTTATGTATTTTGTCATAATAATCATAAATCTTACGGTCATTCCGTTTTTGTTTCTCGTTATACTTATCGACCGCTTCTTGAAAGACATCCTTGTATACACTTCGGATGTCCTTTTGAACAAAGTAAATATTTTCGTCTAACCTTGATGGATCGATGCCAGGATTCCCATGAATGTTTTCTCTGTTATTATGGCTTAATGAACTTTGGTGAGATTGATTAAATGAGATAGAACCCAACATAAAGTGCCACCACTCTTCCTAGAATAATTGATACCATAAGTCTAGCAAAGCGACGAAATGGAGTCAATTAAAGTAACCCTATACGTATTTTGACGCTAACGCATCAAAATCAATAGGGGTCTGCGACGCTTGTCGGCTTTGCCGAGCCATGCCAAACATGGCAAAAAACATCGGACTTTGTCCGAACCTACAAGGGGAACTCTTCCCCTTGACCCCATCAATCGAACTCCCCAACCCCTCAAATCCTTGAGGGGCCCCCTCGCCAGTTGGCATCCCCAAAACGGTTCGTTTTGAGGAACTGCCAACTGGCGAGGAATCAGTCGCACGTGTCAATTCCTTAATGCTCCTTTCATGGATCAGCATAAACCGCTGATCCATTCCAGTCCGCTTACCATTGACACTTACCAATAGTTTTCCTTCTCTCTATTCAAAAAATATTTTGTTTAAATTTTGCTTAATTCTCACCATTAATTAACTAAAAATTTAAAAATCATTATATAATGAATTTAATTTAAAATGAGGAGTGGTTAACATGCCAGATATAATACGACTCATACTTTTCGTCCTTATAGCAATTAGTGCGATTTTCTCTTTAATAAAAGAATTCAAAAAAACTGAGAAAAAAATACTTTGGATTTTCATAGAATTTTTAGTTCTCTTTTGGGCGATATGGGTAATAACAAATATCATAATCTAACTCTATAGTTTTCTTTACCCACCATGCAATGTGGATTTTAATTATCCTATTTTAGGGTATGAGATAAAGACTGGATTGAAACCGGAGGATCTCTTCTTCTAATTTGAAAGTAAACCTTTTAAATCCTTGCTATTACTGACTTTCTTCACTTTACTCTTCTCACTCTTATATATATATCTAAAAGTTCCGCAAGGAACGGGTCGTATGCTTTTCTCGCCAAGCCGACAGACAAAAAGCAAAACAATGGTTCTCGACTTGGACTAGCAAGTATACGAGCCGAACCGCCTAGATCAATCGTTCCAAAATGGTTCTTATTCAACAAATGGATACGTAATACGTGGGGTTTCGCCCCCACACGACGAGCCAGCACTCTAGCCAAAAAGCAAATTTTATACCAAAAGGCCAGAATAAAACCACATATTGTTAAATATTATTCGCATAGACAATTCACCTGAAATAGGTCAATAAATATAATGTAATTATAGTTACAAAAAAATATTGAAAATATTTACTTAAGGGATGAATGTCTTGCATATTATTCTTTTATCTGGTGGTTCAGGGAAACGACTTTGGCCTTTATCAAACGATTCGAGATCTAAACAGTTTCTGAAGGTATTATTAGATGAACAAAATAAACAAATATCAATGGTTCAGCGTATATGGAAACAACTGAAAATAAATAATCTTTCAGAGCATACGATAATATCTACATGTAAATCTCAAGTGGATATGATTAATAGTCAATTAAGTCCTGATATTCCTTTAGTAGTTGAACCAAGTCGCCGTGATACTTATCCAGCAATCACTTTGGCTTCGATGTATTTATCCAATGTATTAGAAGTTAATCAAAATGAAGTAGTTATTGTATTGCCAGTTGACTTATATGTTGAAGATGAATTTTTCCAACATTTAAAAAAGTTAGAGAAAATAATACAAAATAAGAATGCTGACCTGGCCTTAATTGGTATACAACCTACATTTCCAACAGAAAAATATGGCTATATTGTGCCTAAAAGTTCACATGATTTAAGTATTGAAGAGGATTTCCAAAAAGTTAGATGTTTTGTAGAAAAGCCAAACCAAGAAAAAGCTAAGCAACTAATGACTGAAAAGGCTTTGTGGAATAGTGGTGTATTTGCATTTAAATTAGAGTTTTTACTAAATAATTTAGTGAAAAAAGGTCTCCCTCAAAACTTTGATGAAATGATTGAACAATATAATCGAATACCTAAAACTAGTTTTGATTATGAAATAGTTGAAAAAACAAATAATATTATAGTAGCTCCTTATCAAGGAGAATGGAAAGATTTAGGGACATGGAATACTCTCACTGAAGAAATAAATTCCCCTCTTATTGGCAAAGGAATTATTAGTTCTGATTGTATCAATGTTCACGTCATTAACGAACTTGATATACCGGTATCTATACTTGGTTTGTCTAATCTAATCGTTGCTGCGAGCCCTGATGGAATACTTGTCTCAGATAAAGAATCTAGTTCTCGAGTAAAGGAAATTGCAGCTCAGTTTGATTATCGACCGATGTACGAAGAAAGGAGATGGGGGTGGTATAGAGTATTAGATTATACAAAGTTTCATAATAGCCATGAAGTGTTAACTAAACGAATATGTATTGCAGCTAATAAAAACCTCAGCTATCAGAAACATTTTCATCGTACCGAGGTATGGAACATTATTAGTGGGAAAGGGTTATTTGCATTAAATGAAAAGATCTGGGAAGTAAACCCCGGTGATGTACTAAAAATACCAGTAGGTGCATCACACAGTATTAAAGCAATAACAGATTTAGAATTTATTGAGGTACAGACTGGTACTGAACTCATAGAAGAAGACATTGTTCGTATTTTTATGACATGGAAAGATATTGTAAATTATTGTTCGAATAGGGACTGAAAATATCATCAATTAATATATAAAAGATGGGGTTGTTATATGTTAAATACAACAGAATTTGTAACGATTGCAATACTTGCAAAAGATAAAGCTCATATTTTACCTTTATATCTAAAACTAATTGAGAAACAAACCTATCCCTCTTCTAAAATAAAACTCTATATACGTACAAATAATAATAACGATCAAACAGCTATTATACTAGAGCAATGGATAGATAAAGTAAAAGATAAGTACTCTGAAATTTATTATGATTCAAGCAATGTAGAGGAGCCTGTACACGAATATGCACCACATGAATGGAATTCATTAAGGTTCAAAGTGTTGGGATGTATACGCCAAGAGTCTATCGAGTGGGCACAGTCAAAAGGTACACACTATTTTGTAGTTGATTGTGATAATTTTATTTTACCTGAAACACTTGAACATCTTCTTAATACGGGTTTGCCAGTTATTGCCCCTTTTCTACGAAATGCTGATGAACAATCGAGTTATTATTCCAATTATCATTTTATAACTGATCAAAATGGTTACTTCACTAGTTCAAACCTTTATAACGAAATTTATTTACAGAATATAAAAGGACTAATTGAGGTGGAAGTGGTCCATTGTACTTACTTTGTACGAAATGAAGTTTTACATTCTGTAAGCTATCTAGATGATAGTAACAGGCATGAATATGTTATATTTAGTGATACATTAAGAAAAAAAGGTGTACCACAGTATATCGACAATCGCCAGTTATATGGTTATCTTACATTTAGCGATACAGAGGAAGAGTTTGAAGTAAAGGCTATCCCCGTAGTTATCAACTTTCTTACTAAAAACGACCGATTCAATCCTTAAAATTACCTCTATATTCAACAAAATATGTCATTTGAATGAAATGATAAAGTAAAAAAACTCCGATTCTGACCTTTTGTATGGGGTCTGGGGAAGATTTCCCCAGTGGGTTTGGGCAAAGCCCAAGATTTGTTTTTTGCCACGTTCAAACGTGACTCGGTAAAGCCGAAAAGCGTCGCAGACCCCTATCTGTATCAATTAATCTAGGGGAAGTGGTGGCACTTTATGTTGTTCTCTATTTCATTTAATCAATCTCACCAAAGTTCATTAAGCCATAATAACAGAGAAAACATTCATGGGAATCCTGGCATCGATCCAGCCAGATTAGATGAGAATATTTTTTTGTTCAAAAGGACATTCGAAGTGTATACAAGGATGTCTTTCAAGAAGCGATCGATAAGTATAACGAGAAACAAAAACGAAATGACCGTAAGATTGATGACTACTATGACAAAATACATAAAGACGATAAGACGCATCAGCAACGAGAATTGGTTGTAGCGATCGTGGAAGGTAAAGACGACCCAAAAGGTATAGTGAGGCCAAAAAGGAGGCGCTGAAGCGTTTCAGGAGCCGAATCCAAATCTAGTAGTTTATAACATGGTTTGTAAATCCTAATATTATGTGTTGTTCTCCTAAGGATAGTATCGATAGGGCAACTCAACATATTTTCAGGGGTTCATTAAGAAATTTTAAAGTTGAAAATCAAGGAAAAAAAACATAAATTACCAGTCTATTTATTTTTTTTATGTGTTTTTCCATTTTTTAGGTGTTGCTTTTTTGCAACACCCCCTACCTCATAAACCCTTGCTATTACTGACTTTTTTCACTTTGCTCTTCTCACTCTTATATATATAGCTAAAAGTTCCGCAAGGAACGGGTCGTATTTTTGAAAAAACCACTCAAAAATCTCCACCCTCAACATCAAAAAATCGGTTCGTTAATCCTCACCTAAAGGCTACCGCCTTTTCTTTTTGATGTTGTCCTTGCAAAACTTTTTTCGGCTCGTGTGCTTTTCTCGCCAAGCCGACAGACAAAAAGCAAAGCAATGGTTCTCGACTTGGACAAACAAGTATACGAGCCGAACCGCTTAGACCATTCGTCCCAAGATAGTTCTTATTCTAAAAATAGATACGTAATACGTGGGGTTTCGCCCCCACACGACGAGCCAGCACTCTAGCCAAAAAGCAAATTTTATACCAAAAGATCAAAACAAAACCACGTTAAATAAAAAATAATAAGCTGTCCATATGGACAGCTTATTTACATAATTTTCGTTATAGGTAGTAAATCTAAAGAATGGAAATTTTCTAATATTTTTGATATTTTTATATATATATATAAATTTTTAGGAGTGATAGCAATGGATGATATTGAACTAATTTTACCTAGCTTGGAATTCGAACAAGAGATTATAGACTACAAGAAAGAGTTCCCCTATAGCCCAAACGGGATCAATGGATCTTCCACCTTAGCTTTTAAAAACAGTGTAACAGACTGGATAGATTATTTGGAAACATTAACAGCTCGGGAGACACTTCCTGCTAACCGAGTACCAAGTGTTCAGTATATTGCTGTTAAAAAGAGTGATAAATCAATTGTTGGCATGATTTCTGTTAGACTCGAGTTAAATGATTATTTGCTGAACTACGCTGGACACATTGGTTATTCTGTTAAACCAAGCGAAAGAAGAAAAGGCTATGGATCAAAAATGCTGGCGCTAGCTTTAATTGAAGCGAAAAAAAGAAACCTGAACAAAGTTCTTGTCACATGTGCGGACGACAACGAAGCTTCAGCTGGTGTCATCGAAAATAACAACGGCTTATTAGAAGATAAACGATTAGAACCTGATGATAGGGAATTGTTAAGAAGATATTGGATAGCCTTGTAATTAAAACTATGTTTTTGATTTATTAATGTACATAAAGTAATGAATACTTCATACATCACTAGTTAACATAACGTCTCATTATAAGTAGTTATATTTTGAAACCTATAAAAAAAGTCCCTTCAGATATTCTAAAAGGACTTTTCGTTCACATAATCAAGTCTTATTAAAAATTAACTTGGTCCGTAAAAATAGAACCATTACGGACAATTTGTAATGGTAATAGGAACGCTAGCCATTGTTCCAGGGGAATCAAGAAGTGAAGCAGTAACGGTTACTGTTCCGGGTCCATTAGCAGCTATAAATACAGCGGTAAAGTTACCTGAAGCGTTAGTAATAGTAGCAAGAGGAACCATAAAAACAAGAGCAGGGTTACTAAAGGAAAAGCTAACTATTTCTCCTGCAGCAGGATTCCCGTTTACCAATACTTGACCCGAAAAAAACAAAGTGTTATTTCCTTGATCTGACGTACATGCTGTAGTTTGATTAGCAGTTAAAGTAATAGTTTTTATGCGTGGTAGTTGCGGATCAGGAATTGGAAAAGAACAAGGAAATGCTATAGGAAATGGTTTCTGAAAATGGTCACATGAACATCTATTTTTTCTAGACATCAAAAAACTCCTTTTACATTGTGTATATAATATTACCTAGTATATGAGTAAAATAAGACAAGTGTTTGGATGACTGTCCAATAAAGAATTATTATGCATATGTTATACATGACAAGTTTACATAACACAAAATTATCGGTAGCAAATAAAAAGCGAAATCCATTGATATAAAAGGGATTTCGCTTTTTCCTTATTTATTATGATATGCATAATTTTATACATTGTTGATATAGCAAGGATTTCAGGGGTCTTTGCTATTTTCTTTTTTTGCTTTTTTTGTATAAAAATTTGTATAAATTATTAGATTGGTAGATGCAAAAGAAAATGTTATGTAGCAACTATAGAACGGCTGATAGCAGTTATGAATAAGAAGAATATAACACTAAAACAAGCTATAAACTTAGTAATATTAAGTACTGAAGAAATTGACATAGCAACTGTTGTTATAGGTATCGTAGCAGACACAGAACAGAAGAAATCATTTTGAAGTTGTTCTGTTTAATAAATAAATTTTAAAATTTAATAGAAAAAAGAAAGAAGAATTTTTTAGGATTCTTCTTTCTTTTTAGTGTATGAATATTTTTAATTAGCAACCAGATTGTCTAGTTGTTGTTCCGCCAACTCGTACTTGTTGAGTTTGTAATACTTTTAAAGTAAGGTCAAGAACGATTTTTTCACGTAATTTGTCAAATTCTTTCTCATGATCTTTTTCACATGAATCATGATGACCATAATCAAAATCATCATCATGATCACATGGTGAAAAATCAAGTTCATAAAATTCTGCACTAATTAATTCACAGAATGGTTGTTCATTATAGAAAACATTATTTTCAAAGAAGAATTTGTCTAGACGAGGAACATCAGTATTTTTTGGATTAATGAAACGAGCTTTATTTTCCGAAGCAAAGGCTAATATTGGGTTAGAAAGAAAGTCACCTGCAGTTAAATCAGCGAAACCAGAGAATCGAACTTTTGCAATTTTATCATGAATCACGCCATTGCAGTCTTTAGCAGCGTATTCAATATTTTTACGAATGAAACCTTCTACAAACAATTTTGCTCTTGTTACTCGAAAATATCCTGTTTGATCAATTGGCTCATATTCAACAGGTACTAGTTTACATTGTTGTAAAAATACATCTTTTAATACTCTTTTAATTTCTACTGCTGGTGGATGAAGTGGAATTGTTGCTTCGACTACAATTTGAAGCGTTCTTTCTGCTAATACAACTGGAATTTTAACTATTGGATTGTTTGTAAGAACAGGTGTTGCTGGAGTATCACTGAATGGAGTTTGTGTTTCTGATTTAACCTTACAATCTTTGTGGTGATCATCTGAATGATAGTTTTCTTGGTTATTCAATTAAAAAAACCTCCGTTTATTTTTTATTTAAAGTTATTCGCTTTAATATAATATTTAATATATCTATTTGTGTGAGGGCCTGTATAATAGTTATTTTTCTCATTTTGAAATATAACAAGCTAAATTAGATTAATAAAATTAATGTTTTTTGTATTAGATTTTACTTAGTATGTGTTTTCGTTAAAATTTTGGTAGGTTTTCTTATATTTTAAAAAAGATAAATAATACTAAAGTCAATTGCACTATTTTGAATAAGAAAACATAAATTATAGTGTGAGACGAGTAGTGGTGCACTTGTTTATGCTTTTATTGAAATCTCCTTGGAAAGAAAGGAAGTTACTAATAGGTTTCCTTTCTTTTTTAAATATAATGGATATTGTTTTAGATGATTTGAAAGTAAACTAATATTTAAATATTAATTAGTGACTGTAAAAGGTAATAAAAACATTTCTTTAAATTTGAAAAAAAGGTGTTACCTTTCTAAAGAAGGAAAACACTATATAGCAACTAAAGAACAGCTTAGAGCAGAGGGAGGACAAATTATGGCTCAAACTTATTGGGGATCAGAGGTAGCCAATAACTTAGGGATTGGCTCAAGTACTTTACGTAAATATTGTCTTGCCCTGGAAGAAGCCGGGTATCCTTTTGAGCGAGGTAATAAATAATTCTAGAGTCTTTTTTCATAAAGACGTAGCAACTATAGAACGGCTAATAGCAGCTATGAACAAGAAGAGTATAACACTAGAACACGCTGTAAATTTAGTGATATCAAGTGTTGAAGAAAATGAGGTAGCAACAGTTGCTACGGATAGTGTAGCAGACACAGAACACATAAAAGCATTAGTAGAACGTATAGAACGATTGGAACAACTTAATTTAGAGTTGATTCAAAGATTGGATCAACAAAGTAAACTTTTACAGGAAACAGATGCTCAACGAATAATAAGAGAAAAACAAAGAGATGTTGAATTAATGCAGGTATTAAAAGAAATACAGGATAGCAATCGCTTAATAACAGCTTCAGAACAGAAGAAGTCATTTTGGAGTCGCCTGTTTGGTAAAAAAATTAAAATCTAATGATAAAGAGACTCTTGCTTTTTATTTGAAAAAAGATAAGAAGTGAGTTTTTTGTCTATTATTAATAATGATATTGAATTTTTAGCACTATAAATATTAATCAAACATATATTGTAGTATTGGAATAGGTTTCGCTCACTTATTTCATCTCATTTTATTTTATAATTTCCTTTAAAAAGAACACCAATGGGCATTGGTGTTCTTTTTAAGTAGGTTGGTTTTGAAAAATAAGAAGTTTTCTTTGTTTTAAATTTGTACTTGTTGTACTTGTAAAACTTTTAAAGTAAGGTTTAATACCATTTTTTCACGAAGAGTATCAAATGGTTTGTTTAAGTCTGTTAGATAAGGAGAAAAGTCTAATTCAACAAATTGAGCACTGACTAATTCGCAATATGGTTGTTTGTTATAAAAAACTGTATTTTCGAAGAGGTATTTTTCTAAATTTGGTAAATCACCGTTTTTAGGATTATTAAAATGAGATGTAGTATCTGAGGAAGCAGCTATTAAAGCTAGAGATAGAAAATCATCCTCTATTAGATCTGCAAAACCAGAAAATGGAACATTGGCAATGTAGTTATATATAACTCTATTATATTCATCATTTATATATTCAATATTTTTACGAATATATCCTTGTAAAAATAGTTTAGCTTTTGTAACTAGGCGGTAATTTGTACCTGGTATTGGAGTAAATTCTAGAGGAATTAACTTACCTCGTGTCAAAAATACGTCATTTTTTAAGATACGTTTAATTTCAATTGCTGGAGGATTTAATGAAATATTGGATTCTACAACAATTTGAATTGTTCTTTCAGTTAATACAACTGGTATTTGTACAAGCGGTGCTTCTGTAGTAATAATTGGTGCTGCAATTCTATTACTTAATGGTGTTTGAGTTTGTCCTACCACCTGACATGATGCATTAATTGGACATTGTTCACTCATGTTATTTTAATCTCCTTTTTGAAATTACTTTAGATTTTTAACGAATTTACAGAAAGAATTTTCCTTCCTCAAGCGTGTGAAGGGCGATAGCCCAACGGTAGGTGGGAGATGAATTTTGATTTGGCCATAGCCAAAAACTTTTGATAAACTAGCTATATGAAGTTCTTTGATAACTTGATATATGAGGTTGCAGGAAGAAAATAGAGTGCGAAAACCAAGCCATTCGGTTCCTGCGTAAAATATCAACCGTACCAAGAGAGCGTCCAACGCTCGCTCAGGGAGACGAAAGGTTACTTTCGTCGTGGAACTGAGAAGCTCCCACTTCAAGCTTTGCTAAGTGGCGAGTAGTTCACAACTGTTCAATGCCCATGTATTTATTTTTTTCATTTATGTATATGTATGTATAACAGCTTTTGCAATTTGTTTATTGAAGTTTATTAATGAACTACAGACAATAATTTATGATTAACTATATTTTTTTATATATAAATAAATTAATAAAATGTTATTATAATAAAAAGAGTGATATGAGTTTTGTGTATTTGAGTCTTTCGATTTCTTTATTTATATCAATAGATTTCGCTTTTTTTTGGTTATCATTCTATGCATGATTTTATAGATTGCAGAAATGATGGTTTTTTTAGGCTTATGAATGTCCAGTATTAGTACAAAAAATTGTATAAAATCTTGTATAAAAAATAGTGGAATTACTATGTTCTAAAGTGAAAAGAAATAAAATAAGCCTTGCTTATATGCAAGGCTTATTTTATTTCCAGAATTTCCACCAATGATGTTTATTTTCTGTAGTAGGAGCAACTAGTTGTTTAGTTTCTTGAATAGATCGTATGTTATGTAATAGTTGCTCATCTCTTTCTTGTAACAATTGTTCATGGTGTTTTTGATATGTTTGTATACCGTCTTTCAAAGTTTGAAATTCTTCTTGAGTTCGTCGTAGTTCTTCTCTCATGGATTGGAGTTCTTTTGTTATTTCTTCGCGTTCCTCACGCAACAATTCACGTAATAAATTA
>NZ_JBBOWG010000003.1:0-10323 GCF_038006985.1 Bacillus sp. FSL M7-1345
TCTATCAAAATATTTGCTACCGATAATAGGACGTTATGTTAACCTCACATGAATACGATATACATATTACATTTTATCTATATTAAGTAAGGGTAACTATCATACAATGAAGATATCATTATAAATTATTTGGGGGATAAAAATGAAAAAATTTATATTTAGTTATTTAGCATGTCTCATATTTTTTTCTATATTTACATCTAGCTTGCTATTTATAATAGACCCTGAAGGTATGGACGCATCGGGTTCCCCCTTGGCGATAGCTCTTCTTTACATTATGTACGGGAGTATACCTGTACTTATAGGCTGTCTACTAGGAGAATTTTCTTATAGAAAAATAAAAAAAAGTTATAAATTAAGTATTGGGATTCCCTTGTTTATATTATTAGGTTTTTCCTATGCATATTTAATGAGCATAGGATTATATGGAGGATATTTATTTCACTACACAATGCTTTTTATTAATTTTAGTCTTCCAATTATTTTATCTTCCTTAGTTTTTTATTTCATAAGACGAATAAACTGATGTTGATCAACTTCTGATAACGTAAATTATGTAAACAGAAAAGTCCTCCAGTTAAACAATCTGGAGGACTTTTAATAGTTTTCTAAAAACAATGTTTCTAAATTATATTCCAAACGCAGTCATTCCTAAATAAACCAGAATATAACTGATTAAAGGAATTGAAAGAATCAAACTTGTTTTTAATAATTTATTTTTTTTATCAACCTTTATTTTACTTACAGGTTTTCCCTCTATAAAATCAACTATTTCACGATAAGTTTTTAAATTATGCTCTTTCTTTATATTTTCAACTTTCAATGATGCAAACATAAGAAAAATAGAAAGTACCAAAAGTGTTATAAAACCATAATAACCAAAAAAGTAACATACAGGTACAAGAGAAATAGGAAGTATAATCATTAATACTAACATGATATAACTCCACTTAAGGAAAATTGATTTTTGAAGTTTTTCTTTCATGATTTTTACATCTCCTTTAACTAAATCATCTAGGGAGACATTAAAAAGAATACTCATCATTAATAAATTATGAATATCTGGATAGTTTCTTTCATTTTCTCAGTTAGAAATAGATTGTCTGGAAACATGAATTTTTTCTGCTAGCTTTTCTTGAGACATATTATCCCGTTTACGAAAATATTGTATCTGTTTACCGAGGTTCATCTATACATCTCCCTTAAATTTAAGGTTAAGTTAAAGGCTAATTAAAGACTACCAAATTTCTTTATAATAGTGTAATTCTAGAGTGTAAAAATGTTTTATCATGCTATTTTCCCCTGTTTTTGGGTGTGAGTGCTGGCTCGTCGTGTGGGGGCGAACCCCCACATAGCGTTGATTCCATATAGAAAAAGAAGAATCCCTTGAGCGGAAGAACAGGCGGTTCGGCTGGTACAATTGCTGATCCAAGTCGAGCAACTTAACCCCGTTTTTGGTCTGTTCGGCTTGGCGAAAGCTAAAAATCAGCCGAAAAAAGTTCCGCAAGGACAAAAAAAAAAGAAAAGGCAATAGCCTTTAGGTGAGGATTAACGAACCGACTTTTCTTTTTCTGAAGGTGGAGATTTTTGAGCGTTATTTGCTCAAAAATACTACCTGTTCCTTGCGGAACTTTTAGCCCTATATATAAGAGTGAGAAGAGCAAAGTAAAGAAAGTCAGTAATATCAAGGGTTTATAAGACATGAGGTGTTAATTTTTTTTAACACCTGTGTTAATTTTTTTTAACACCTAAAAAATGTAAAAACACACATAAAAAAAGATGTCAATATAAAATCGACATCTAAAATAAATAAATTGGTAGTTTATGTTTTTTCTTATTACCTTCAATTTTGATATTGCGTAGCGCTTTTGAAAAAATTTGTTGAGTTGCTCTATCAATATCATCTTTAGGTGAATTACATAATATATTGGGGTTAACAAACCAAGTTCTTGCTGAACAAGTCCTTCCATCTTCAGTTATTACACCTGTTTCTGCAACTCCTAAAACCCCTTTTTCAAGCAATTCATTCATTATTTTTGAAATAGAAGTCCTTGTTTTCCCTAATTTCTTAGCTAAATAACTAGGAGATGCCGTATTCGGTTTTATATCATCTTCTTCATTTTTTTCAACAATGACATTTGATTTAAATTCTAGAAATCTTGAAATATCAAATAAAAATGCCTTTTCTGGTTGAGTTAAATAGCCAATTTCACATAAATAATCAATATTCTCTGTAATCATTTGGACAAATCTCACCCGATCTGTAGGTTTTTTCTTCTTCCCTATAAAATACTCTTCTCCACCAGACATTTTACTTAATACTTGTAGCATAATGACTCTTTCTTCTTCAGAAAGTCCACCACTACCTTCAAGCTTTTCATAAATGCTATTAATTTTACTATCTCTTTCTTTTGCCTTTTTGTCAGCTTGTCCAAAATCAATAATTTTTTTTGTCATATCTAAGTTAATTCCTCCTTAATTGAGGGAATCAACAAAAACACCTATTTTTTGCTATTTGATTATAAATCAAATTATGATAATCTATAATCAGATAATTGAATTCTAGGTATTTTCGTAGAATACCCTATGAAAAGAGTCATGTTCCCGCATGGCTCTTTTTTTCATTCTATCACGTTTTCAATAACCTGGTTTACCGTTCCATATCAAATCCCCTAGGTTTATTAATTTCTTTCTTATGTTCATTCTCAAAATAATTATTAATTCCCTTTCTATCCAAATTTTCTTTAATAAGCCCCCTAAACGCCTTAAATTTCTCTTTAAAGACTTTTTTTGTCTGTTGATATAAAACCCTTATGTTTGCCTGTAAATCCTTTATATGAACCTTTAACGAGCTTATTTCTCTATTTAATACACCAACTTCTTTTTGTAACTGACTTTTTTCTTGTTTCAACGTTCGATTCTCTTTCATCCATCCCTCTGCATGAACTTTTAAACTTACATTCTCTTTCACAAAATCTGTTTCTCTCAAACGCTCATAATCTTTTTTAATAATGACAGCTGCATTCACTTGCTTTGTTACTTCTTGATATTGTTCTGGTGATAACACATAATTTCTTGTCTGTTTTTTCGTGATCTCAGCTTTTCCAAACATTTTATCCTGTACTTCTACTACTACTTCTTTACGTAAAAATGGAATTTTAACAGGTTCATTTGGCACTTGATCTGTAGCACTATCTAATTCTTTTTGCATTTGTTTTACTCTTTTTTCTAACTCTACATGACGCTGGCCAATTAGCTGTAGCTTTTCACTTTCACTCTCTACTTCTTGTTTCACTATCTCTAATTCTTTGTACTTATCAACGACATCACTTTCCAAACTCTTTTTCGCTACTTGTAATTCGTTTGTTTTCTCTTCAACATTTTTTAAATGATGGTCAATCGTTTGTAACTGCGTTTCTTTTTCTTGTACTTGATTCTCAACAATTGATTTTGTTTCTGCATATTCCTTGTATTGACGGACTTTCATGTATTTATGTGAACCTACATTGGCACGTTCAAAATTCGGAATGTGTTCTTTCGCTAATTGCTCAATATAGGCCGTTTCTAATTCTCTCCAATGTGCAATTAACTTTCTTCCCGTTCCTTCTACACCTTGTTGTTGCAAAGCTCTATCCATTCCGACACGCCTCGTTAATCCTCGACTACTTTCGAAATTTGGTACATAATTAATATGTAAATGTGGATTGGCTTCATCATCATGTAAAACCATGTTATAAACTACTAGATTTGGATTTCGCTCTTGAAACGCCTCAGCATAGCGCTTCAGTGCTTCTTTTTTCGCCTCTCTATACATTGGGTCGTCTTTACCTTCCCCAATCGCTACAACGAGTTCTCGTTGCTCATGCGTCTTATCGTCTTTATGTATTTTGTCATAGTAATCATCAATCTTACGGTCATTCCGTTTTTGTTTCTCGTTATACTTGTCCAACGCTTTTTGAAAGATATCCTTGTATACACTTCGGATGTCCTTTTGAACAAAGTAAATATTCTCCTCTGACCTGGATAGATCTATACCAGGATTTCCATGCATGTTTTCTCTGTTATTGTGGCTCAATGAACTTTGGTGAGATTGATTAAATGAGATAGACCCCAACATAAAATGCCACCACTTCCCCTAGATTAATTGATACCATAAGTCTAGCAAAGCGACGAAATGGAGTCAATTAGAGTAACCCTATACGTGTTTTGACGCTTTCGCATCAAAACAGATAGGGGTCTGCGACGCTCTTCGGCTCTGCCGAGCCACTTGCTACGTGGCAAAACAAAACCTTGGGCGTTGCCCAAACCCACTGGGGAACTCTTCCCCAGACCCCCTCAATCAAACTCCCCAACCCCTCAATCCTTGAGGGGCTCCCTCGCCGGTTGGCAGGAACAAACGGTTGTTTGTTCAATACCAAGAGGGTTCGGGTGTAGTCCAGTTGGTCAAGTCAAATACTCCCTTCGCTTTGCTAAGTCCGTTTTGATTGACCAACACAAGCAACTATCTCTGATCTAGTTCCTCACTAACCCTTTTTAATTCTTTTATAAATCCTCTAGATTTTAATAAACAAAAAAAAAACAGCCAAAAAACATATCAATTTTTTTGCTGTTTATTTAAAATAACTAATACTAACCCAAATTAATTATTCTAGAAAATGAATTTTGCAAATCAATATCATGAGTAACAACAATAATAGTTTTTCCTTCATTATGAAGCTTCTTTAACAATTTAATTACTTGATCACGATTCTCTCTATCAAGAGATCCTGTAGGCTCATCAGCCAAAATAACATCACATTTTTTCAATAAAATTCTAGCTAATGCAAGTCTTTGTTGTTCACCACCACTTAAAGTATACACTTTAGTTTTTAAAGAACAAGATAGCCCAACTTGTTTTAATGCATCTTCCATTAAAATCTTTTTCTCTTTTTTAGAGATTTTCTGAAATTCAAGTGCAACTTCCAAATTTACATCAACTGTTTCAGTATCCATTAAAGCATAATTTTGAAATATATAACCTAACTTATTTCTAAAAAACTTTTTTCTATTCTTATAAGGATTATCGTCTCCTTGAATAATAACTTTACCACTATCCGGTTCATCTAATAACCCAATTATATTAAGTAATGTAGATTTTCCTGTACCACTTTTCCCCATAATGCCAACGAACTCATTATTATAAACACTAACATTAAAATCTTTAAAAATATATTGATCTCCATACTTTTTGGTAATGTTCTCTAATTTAATTCCTATTTCTTCTTTCATGTACTCAACCCTCTTTTATAATTTGTACCATTTTCTTTTGTTCACTTTTCTTAATCAATAAATAAATAAATAGATTCTCTAAAAAAAGGATACCAAAGACAAGATATATAAAATCAAACTTCTCTAATATACATAAAATCAATATTGAAACAAACCAAACAAAATTAGTAAACATCAAATATAACTTATGTCTTTTAAAATAAGAATAACCATGTATTATCTTAATAGTATGTTTCAGTTTATATTGTTCTAAATAATTTAATGTTGTAAACATACTTATAAACAAATAACCTAACAAAACAACAACTAAAACAATTAAAAATTGATATGCTCTTTCCACATGCATTTGAATTCTACCTTCAATAAGATCATAGGCATTATAAAGTACTGGATAATATTCTTGTAATTCTAAATTTTTAATTTGATCCTTGATAGTATTATATGGTACTTCTTTATCCGATAATTTTATAAAATAACTATCATTTCCAACAACAGTATCATACCATGCAGCCTCATTACCATTTGCATTAGTTAATACCATCGCAATACCATCATAAAAACGATTATTAGTATCTGTTGCGATATCATTAGAAAAAGTGAAGAATGATTGATTATTCTTTATCCAAATTATATTTATCCCTATATTCTCTTTAAAAGGAAGTTCTTTACCAGCCTCTTTTAAAAACTCATTTTTAACTTCATACTTTTGAAAATGATATTCTTCTTCGAAATATTTTCTTAATTCTTGTTCTTCTTTTTTATACTTTTCCGGGACTAACACCGTAAGGCTATCATCATCTTCTTTAATATCGATTAACTTTTCGTCCACCCCATATACTGGGTTTAATTTTAAATAATTATTATTTATAAGTATTGTTTTTTCTTCATAAACAGAATCAACTTCAACTTCTCTTCCATTCTGTTTTGCTCTGTAAATATCAGAAAATCGTACTAAAATGGCGCCCCTATCATTTGTATACTCGAATAACTTGTGTTTTTTGTCGAAAATTTCAAGTAATGTTTCAGGATTATCACCACTTGGTAAAGGAGCTTTAGTAGGCATAACTCCATATGATTTCATTTGTTTCCATTCATTTGCGTTTTTATAATAATATCGATAGGAATCTAAAAAAGCACTGTAAGAAACAAAAAGTAAATATAATATAATTACTGAAAAAATTAGTTTCACGAAACCATTTACAATTTGCATTTGTTTTAAAGGTTTTTTATTTTTTATACTTACAGAAATTGAAATGTTTCCAACTCTTGCAAAAAAAAGAGACATAATAAAACAAACTATTATTCCAATTGTAAATTGGTAAAACAAATAATCAATAATTGTATTAAACCAATATAAATTAAATAATATTTTTTTCATTATCATAAAAATCATAACAACAGTAGTAGAAATAATTAAAGTTGAGAAATACAATTTTAATATTTGTAGAAAATATTTTTTCCAGATATTCAAAGGTGTATAACCATTTAATAATCTAATAGCAGAATTTTTATATTCTAAAAAATAATAATAAATAATCATAAATAATGATAAAACATACAATAAAATAATAGGAATAATTTTTAACCAAGATGATGTATCAATAACGGAGTTATACTCATAACTAAAATAATTAATTTTTATGCCTAACTCTCTCTGTAATCTATCTATAAAAAAATCGATTTCACTATTATCTTTTAAAGAAACTATATAATCACCGGCAACTGATCTATCTTTAGGAAACGATTTGAATGGTTTAATACTAAAATCACTTTCTTCCTTATAAGAAAATATTTCACCTGTTACACTTTTATCCTTTGATGTAGAAATATTAAATTCATCAGATTTATTATCTGGAAATACTCCATCTAACAGCAAAAACGGTTTAAAATAAAGATCTATATCATGTGTAAAATAAACATATTCTACTGATTTTTTTTCCGAATAAATAGATTTGAATACATTTGCATTATAATCATCAGAAACCTTAAATAATAATGATAAAAACTTCTCTGAATCAATTTTCAAAGCGTTTTCATTAATAGTCATAACAAAACTATCTTCTTTTCCTGATTTTTTCATTGAAGCCTCTTGTTTACTAGAAATCAAATCAATATATATATATATTGAAAAAGAAAAAATAACCATGTATAAAATAAACAAAAATCTTTTCATATATACTCTCTCTCTTTGAATTAATTATAATTATTGAAACAATAAAAAAGGGAGAAAAAGGACATTATTAATCAAGCCCTTTTTATACTCCCTTTATCTTTCAATCTAATTAAATTGCAAACAAACTATTGAACATCATAATATGATCTATAAGTACTTAATTTAGAATAATATAATGTTTCAGCAATGGCTGGTGTCCCTGCCTTTACCCATCCACTATACTTATAATTACCATTAGCCATAGCTGTTGCTTTATGTGTTCGAGAACTATGTCTATAATCGGAATATTGAGATAAATTCAACTTCCAATTCATATTTTGACCTTTACACCACTTTCCACCATCTACATCAAGACATACACCTGAACGTGGCATTGGTGTATTTTCACTAATAACACGTTGTTCCCCAGATTCAATAGTTGTAAAACCATGTTCTGTATAAATTATATTTGGTGAAGAAGATGTTTTTTCTTCTGCTGCAAAACTTGTCATTGGTGAAACTAATACCGCACCACATAAACCTAAAGATAATATCCCCTTACCTAAAAACCCCTTACGTGACATAAAATCTCCTCATTCCTCTAAAATATTTTACTAGTTATAACTAGCACAAAAACAAAATTAACACAATTCTCCAAAAGAGTCAATGATTTACATTTATAGATTAATAAATTAAAATAAAGATAAATTTTAAAATTCACATATTAAACAACAAAAAATCCATATAATACGTTTGAACAATCGTTTTTTTACAATTTCAGGATAATCTGTAGATAATTATAATATAAAAATAAATAAAAGCAAGCGTTTCTATTCTTTTAAAAACAACCAAAAGGGAGAAAAAATGAAAAAAATCCTTATATTTATTCTTATCACAATGTCAATTTTAGTTTTAATATTTTTAATAACAACAAAAAAAGACTCCAAAAAAAGTACTACAAACTACTATCAAAACGAAATCAAAACAAATGAATTACAAAATAATATTCTAAAACAAGATGAAAAATTCGTTTATTTCTATCAAACAAATTGTCATTACTGTAAAAAAGTCTCTCCTATAGTCGTTCCTATGACAAAAAAACTAAATATAAATATGGATGTCTTAAACTTAGAAAAAGAGCCTAATGGATGGAATCAATTTAAAATTGAAGGAACACCAACTATAATTCATTATAAAAATGGAAAAGAAATAGATCGTATTGAAGGAGAATATAAAGAAGAAGAATTTAAGGAATGGTTTAACAAAAATAAAAAGTAAATAGGAGAAAAAATGAATACAGCCAATAAATTAGACAATATCTTATTTATAGCATGGGCAACATCATTTATTGCAACAAGTGGAAGTTTATATTTTTCTGAAATCATGAAATATGAACCTTGTAGTCTATGTTGGTATCAACGTATCTTTATGTATCCATTAGTTATTTTATTAGGAATTGCAATTGTAAAAAAAGATTATAAAATAAGCATTTATAGCTTAATTCTTTCTATTATTGGAATATCTATATCAACTTATCATTATTTAATACAAAAAGTACCATATTTATCAAATACATCAACATGCGGCAGAATACCATGTACTGGAGATTACTTAAATTGGTTTGATTTTATTACTATCCCATTTCTTTGTTTAATATCCTTTATAATTATCAGCATTTGTAGTTTTATCTTATTTAAATCAAACAAATTATAAATATTAATTACTATCATTATTGTCCATTAATATTTTCAATAATTCATTTTTTACTTGATTTTTTTCTGATTCGGTAACTTCTAAGTAATCTATAAATATTTCTTAATCATCAATTACTAAATTTAATAATTCATAAATGTCTTTCATTGATTATTACCTCCTAATAAAATTACACTAATTATACAACATAATTATAGCAAGGGAATGCTTGTATGCTGATCTGTACTGCATTCCCTTATTATATATATGTTATATTTCTATTCTTCTTTTTCCGACATTAGAACCCTACAAAGATATCAATCATATTTAATTTTTAAACAAATCGAAAAAACCTTTCCGTTTTTGTTTCTGATTTTGCTTCTGCATATCTCTAATATTTTCAAGCAATAACTGATCTCGCTTCTCTAACTTCTTCTCTATAAAAACTTCTAATTCACTATTTTTACCTTCTACTTCAGTTAACTTTTTCTCCGTATTCGCTAAATACTCTTTTGTCGTAACCAATTCATTCGTAATTTCTTGTAATTTTTGAACAAGCGCTTGATTAAATTGATTTTGTAACTGCTGATTTTCTAATACTTCATTCAATTTCTTTTCTAATTCTGATTTTTCTTCTTTTGAAACAAACGAATCAAGTTCTCCATTTCGCCATGCTCGAACTTGATCGTAAGACCATTTTTGAGCTTGTATTTTTTCTTTTATTGCTTTTAATTCTTCTATATTTTCTTTTGAGTATCTGCGATGCCCTCCCTGGCTTCGCTCCGTTTGTATGTTAAATTCGTTTGACCATACCTTTAGTAAATCGGGTGTAACCCCTAAAAAATCCGCAACAATTTTCGGTGTATGCATTTCCGATTTTAGTTCCAATTTTCATTCCTCCCCCAAAAACGGAATACCTTTTTCACTCACAAAACATGATTAAATCAACATTCCAATCAAAACCGGAATACACTCGCAACCGATATGACAACCGATTTTAAAAACGATTTAATTTCGAAATACATTCTGATTTTAACACTAACATGTATTACTTCTCGATAATAACATCAAAATCTTTTTTATTTATACAAGATTTTATGCAAAAAAAGAATAGCGGGAATCACTAGAATTCCCGCTATATCAACGATGTATAAAATTATGTATAAACGATAGATAGACATAGAAACAAGAAACCTTGTATTTACAAGGTT